>NZ_CM149655.1:0-4413590 GCF_056173065.1 Pseudoalteromonas sp. QJM3NY_22
ATGATGTGCGGGAATGAAAATTATATCTCTGGGAGTTTAACTGTGTATCTGTCGGTTTGGCAAAGTTGTTTATATGTATTGCAAGATGAATTGCCTTCGCAGCAGTTCAGTATGTGGGTAAGACCACTTCAAGCAGAAAGTACCGAAGATACCTTGACGATTTATGCACCTAATCGCTTTGTGCTTGATTGGGTGAGAGAAAAGTACCTCAATAGAATTAACGAACTATTAGTAGAAATTTGTGGTGTTGAAGCACCAGAGCTGCGTTTTGATGTAGGAAGTAAACCTTTATTAAACGCTCAAGCTGCACCGGCTGCAGAAACACAATCTGCGCCAAGCGCACACGCTTCAACAAAACAGCAACCTCGTGAGCAAAAGCCGGTGGTTGAGCCTGCACCTAAGTCAGGTTACAAATCTAATATTAAAGAGAACTATACCTTTGATAGCTTTGTTGAAGGTAAATCAAACCAATTAGCAAAAGCTGCGGCCACACAGGTTGCCGACAATCCTGGTTCTGCTTTTAACCCTGTATTTATATACGGTGGTACTGGTTTAGGTAAAACTCACTTATTACATGCAGTAGGCAATGGCATTATGGCAAATAAGCCAGACGCTAAAATTGTTTATATGCATTCAGAGCGCTTTGTTCAAGACATGGTAAAAGCACTACAAAATAACGCAATTGAAGAGTTCAAACGTTATTATCGCAGTGTTGATGCATTAATGATTGATGACATTCAATTTTTTGCTAACAAAGAGCGCTCCCAAGAAGAGTTCTTCCATACCTTTAATGCATTGCTTGAAGGTAACCAACAAATTATTTTAACCTCTGACCGTTATCCTAAAGAGATTGAAGGCGTTGAAGACCGCCTTAAATCACGTTTTGGTTGGGGTTTAACTATCGCGATTGAGCCACCAGAGCTTGAAACACGCGTTGCTATTTTGATGAAAAAAGCACAGCAAAGTAAAATTAATTTACCACACGAAGTTGCTTTTTTTATTGCTAAAAAGTTACGCTCAAATGTGCGTGAATTAGAAGGTGCACTTAACCGTGTAATCGCCAATGCTAACTTTACCGGTCGTCCAATTTCGATCGATTTTGTAAAAGAAGCACTGCGCGATTTACTTGCTTTGCAAGACAAACTGGTTACGATTGATAATATTCAGCGCACCGTAGCAGAATACTACCGAATTCGTGTATCAGATCTGTTGTCTAAGCGCCGCAGTCGCTCTATAGCAAGGCCTCGTCAAGTTGCTATGGCATTATCTAAAGAACTAACTAATCACAGCTTACCTGAGATTGGTGACGCATTTGGTGGACGCGATCATACGACCGTATTGCACGCATGTCGTAAGATAAAATCACTACGTGACGAAAGCCACGAAATTAAAGAAGATTATCAAAACTTAATAAGAACATTGTCATCTTAGGGCTGACTTTATTATGCAAATAACAATATCAAGACAACAATTTTTAAAACCATTGGTGCAAGTGTCGGGTGCAATAGAGCGCAAACACACACTACCAATTTTATCTAACGTTTTGTTAGTGGTAGAAAATGGACAACTTTCAATGACAGGTACAGACCTTGAAATTGAATTAGTTTCTGGCGTATTTGTAGGTGACGATATTGCCGATACAAAACTAACGTTACCCGCTAAAAAGTTACTCGATATTTGTAGAAGTCTACCAGACGGTTCAGACATTACTTTAAGTTTGCAAGAGCATCAATTACTTTTAACTAGTGGTAAAAGCCGCTTTTCATTAACGACATTATCTGCTGATGATTTTCCTAATCTAGAAGAGTGGGACGGAGAGGTTGAATTTCAACTAACTCGTTTAGATCTTCGTAAGTTACTCGAAAGCACGCATTTTTCGATGGCGAATCAAGACGTACGTTATTATTTAAATGGTATGTCGTTTGAAGTAGATAATACTGACATAAAAACAGTAGCAACAGATGGCCACCGTTTAGCGATTGCGCAAAAACAGCTAACGCAATCGCTTAATACTCAGCGTCAATTAATTATACCTCGTAAAGGCGTGCAAGAAATAATGCGCCTTATGGTCGCTGATGACGAGTTAGTAACAATTCAATTTGGCGCTAATCATATCCGTATTATCGATTTAGAGTTTACATTTACAAGTAAGCTAGTTGATGGACGTTTTCCAGATTACCGTCGTGTATTACCGCGTGGTGGCGACAAAGTTATTACAGCTAACCGTGAATGGCTACGTAATGCATTTCAACGTGTGTCTATTTTATCTAATGAAAAGTTTCGTGGTGTACGCTTAAACTTATCAAACGGTTTATTAAAAATTACGGCTAATAATCCAGAGCAAGAACAAGCGGAAGAGGTTGTTGAAGTAAGTTACCAAGGCGCGGATCTAGAAATAGGCTTTAACGTGTCTTACGTATTAGATGTACTAAACACATTAAAAACAGAAGACGTACTATTTACATTAGCCGACTCAAACAGCAGTGCATTAATTGAAGGTGCAGGCGATGAAGAAGCAATGTACGTTGTTATGCCTATGCGTTTATAAGACTATAAATACACAATGAGCTTAAGTCATTTGAGCCTCAAATATTTTCGTAATATTGAGGCGCTGACGCTAGAACCAGTTAACGGCGTTAATATAATATATGGTGAAAATGGCAGCGGAAAAACCAGCCTTTTAGAGGCTATTTATTACCTTTCTCACGGCAAATCTTTTCGTACTCCAAAACACAAAAGTATTATCGCGCATCAGCAAGAGCAGTTTGTAATTCACGGGCGCAAAACAATACACGACTTATCTATTCCAATTGGTATTAGTAAAACCAAAACGGGTGAAACTAATTTAAAAATTCAAGGTAAGGCGAGCCGTAAAATATCAGAACTTGCTCAACTTATGCCGGTACAAATTATTACACCAGAGAGCTATTCTTTATTTTTTGGCGGGCCAAAAGAGCGCAGAAAGTTTTTAGATTTAGGTTTGTTCCACGTGGAACATGAGTTCTTTTTTTTGTGGCAATCGTTTAATAAAGTACTTAAACAGCGTAATGCGTTGTTAAAAACTAAGCCAAAGAATTATTTTGACCAAATTAAGTTTTGGGACAAAGAATTTGTTAGACTGGCTGAAGAAATAAATAAATTAAGATTGGCGTATATAAGTAGGTTTAAGCAGCAGTTTTTTGATAAAATGTGTGCAGAATTAACGCTTGTACGCGATTTAGAAATGACCTTTAATGCAGGTTGGAAAGAGACTGAATCTCTTGCAGATGCGTTAGAGCAAAACTTTGAGCGAGATGCTCGCCAAGGGTTTACAAGTAAAGGGCCTCATAAGGCCGACTTTAGTTTTAGTGTCGCTGGCAACAGTGTGGAGAATACATTCTCACGCGGTCAATTGAAGTTATTACTATATGCGTTAAAAGTTACGCAAAATAGCTTAATTGAGTCAGAGACAGATAAGCAATCTATATTGCTAATAGATGATCTACCTTCAGAGTTAGGCGAAGATACAAAAGAGAAAGTGGGACAATTACTTGCTCACTGCAGTTCTCAAATTTTTATCTCTTCAATTATATCTGAAAGTATTTCTGCTGTGGTGGAACCCATGCAACGAGAACTACAAATGTTCCACGTGAAACATGGCAACCTAATAACAAGATAAGTGGGATTAACCATGTCTGAGAATTATGACTCGTCGAGTATTAAAGTACTTAAAGGATTAGACGCAGTAAGAAAGCGTCCTGGAATGTATATTGGGGACACCGATGATGGCACAGGCTTACACCACATGGTGTTTGAGGTCGTTGATAACTCTATCGATGAAGCCCTAGCAGGTCATTGTGATGATATTTATGTAACTATTCACTTAGACGGTTCTGTCTCAGTACGAGATAACGGCCGTGGTATCCCAACTTCTATCCATGAAGAAGAAGGCGTATCAGCAGCCGAAGTTATTATGACGGTACTTCATGCTGGTGGTAAGTTTGATGATAACTCTTATAAAGTATCGGGTGGCTTACACGGTGTTGGTGTTTCTGTTGTAAATGCACTTTCAGAAAAACTAAAACTTACCGTTCGCCGTGAAGGTAAACTACACGAGCAGTTTTACACTATGGGCGTTCCCGATGCACCTTTAGCTGTTATTGGTGACTCAGAAACGACTGGTACAGAACTGCGTTTTTGGCCAAGTGGTGAAACATTCACAAATTTAGATTTTCATTACGAAATTTTAGCTAAGCGTTTACGCGAGCTTTCATTCCTAAATTCAGGTGTGAGCATCATTTTAAATGATGAACGTGAAGAAAATAAATCTGACCACTTTAAATACGAAGGCGGTATTCAAGCTTTCGTAGAATACTTAAACCGTAATAAAACACCTATACATAAAGGTGTATTCCATTTTACTCATGAACGTGAAGAAGATGGTATTAGCGTTGAAGTATCAATGCAGTGGAATGATGCATACCAAGAAAACATTTACTGTTTTACAAATAATATTCCACAACGTGATGGTGGTACTCATTTAGCCGGTTTTAGATCTGCGCTAACACGTACGCTTAACAACTACATGGAAAAAGAAGGCTTTAACAAAAAAGCTAAAACAACCAGTAATGCGACCGGTGATGATGCTCGCGAAGGTTTAACGGCTGTTGTTAGTGTTAAAGTTCCTGATCCTAAGTTCTCATCGCAAACAAAAGATAAGCTCGTTTCAAGCGAAGTTAAATCTGCGGTTGAGCAAGCAATGGCTGAAAAGTTCACTGAGTTTTTATTAGAAAACCCAGTAGATGCCAAAATTGTTGTTGGTAAAATCATTGATGCATCTCGTGCACGTGAAGCGGCGCGTAAAGCCCGTGAAATGACACGACGTAAAGGTGCAATGGACTTAGCAGGCTTGCCGGGTAAGCTAGCTGATTGCCAAGAAAAAGACCCAGCCCAATCTGAACTATATATAGTGGAAGGGGACTCTGCTGGCGGATCAGCCAAGCAGGGACGTAACCGTAAAAACCAAGCTATTCTTCCGCTTAAGGGTAAAATATTAAACGTAGAAAAAGCACGTTTTGACAAGATGTTATCTTCGCAAGAAGTAGCAACGCTAATTACTGCATTAGGGTGTGGTATTGGACGTGACGAATATAACCCTGAAAAATTACGTTACCATCGTATCATTATCATGACCGATGCGGACGTGGATGGTTCTCACATTCGTACGTTACTACTAACATTCTTCTATCGTCAAATGCCTGAAATTGTAGAACGCGGCTATATTTATATTGCTCAGCCACCACTTTACAAAGTAAAAAAGGGTAAGCAAGAGCGTTATATTAAAGATGATCCAGCATTAGTTGAATACTTAACATCGCTTGCGCTTAATAATGCGGCTTTATATACAAGTGCAGATGCGTCGGCGCTTGAAGGTGAAGCACTAGAGACAATAGTTCATGATTACCAAAACACAGTTAAAGTAATCGAACGCTTAAAACGTAAATACCCAAGTACGGTAATGGAGCGTTTAATTTATCAAAGCGAACTGAAAAAAGAAGACCTTTCAGATGAAGCTAAAGTAATTGAGTGGACTAAAGAGCTAGTAGATGACCTAATAGCACGAGATGAAGATGCGACTATTTTTAATGCTGCAACAGAGCATGATACAGAGCGTAATTTATATTATCCGGTTGTGAATATTCGTCAGCATGGTGTTGATAAATCGCATGTGTTGAGCTATGACTTTATTACCTCACGCGATTACCAACGTATTGCTGTGACTGGTGTTAACATCGCAAATATCATTACAGAAGGCGCTTATATTCAACGTGGAGAGAAAACACTTCCTGTTGATAACTTTGTGGATGCTTTAGAATGGTTGATCGCAGAATCTAAACGTGGTCTATATATTCAGCGTTATAAAGGATTGGGCGAAATGAACCCAAGCCAGCTTTGGGAAACCACAATGGATCCTAGTGCTCGTCGTATGTTACAAGTGACGATCGAAGATGCCGTAGGCGCGGATCAATTATTTGCTACCTTAATGGGTGACCAAGTAGAGCCTCGTCGTGAGTTTATTGAAACTAACGCATTGCGCGTAGTTAACTTAGACGTATAAAAAGAATATTTACACCAAAAAAGGAGCCTGATGGCTCCTTTTTTATTTTCTTCAATTACACAAACTGCTTAAAACCTGAGTGTACACACGGTATACTAAAGGTAATTTTCACGCTACTTCTTAGATAGTAAAAAGCCAAATATGCAAAAATATGACGTAAAAACCTTTCAAGGTTTGATCCTGGCTTTACAGGATTATTGGGCGCAGCAAGGCTGTGTCATTATTCAACCACTTGATATGGAAGTGGGCGCCGGGACATTTCACCCGCAAACATTTTTAAAGTCTATTGGTCCAGAACCAATGTCGAGTGCTTACGTTCAACCGTGTCGTCGTCCTACAGATGGTCGCTACGGTGAAAACCCAAATCGCTTGCAACACTATTACCAATTTCAGGTGGTTTTAAAGCCATCACCAGATAACATCCAAGAGCTTTATTTAGGCTCTTTAGCGGCTATGGGTATCGATACACTAACTCACGAAGTTCGCTTTGTAGAAGATAACTGGGAATCACCTACGTTAGGTGCGTGGGGCCTAGGTTGGGAAATTTGGTTAAACGGCATGGAAGTAACGCAGTTTACCTACTTTCAACAAGTTGGCGGTATTGAGTGTTCACCTGTAACGGGTGAGATCACTTACGGCCTAGAGCGTTTAGCAATGTACATTCAAGGCGTAGATAGTATTTACGACTTAGTATGGGCAGACGGTCCACTAGGGCGCGTAACCTACGGCGACGTGTTCCATCAAAATGAAGTAGAGCAGTCTACTTACAACTTTGAACATGCAAACGTAGAAGACTTATTTGCACAGTTTGATAAATGTGAAGCAGAGAGCCAAAAGTTAATTGAAGCAAACTTACCACTACCTGCTTACGAGCAAGTAATGAAAGCATCGCATGCATTTAACTTACTAGACGCACGCCACGCAATTTCGGTAACCGAACGTCAGCGTTATATTTTACGCGTTCGTGCGTTATCAAAAGCGTGTGCACAAAGTTACTATGACAAACGCGAAGCGCTTGGTTTCCCGCTGTGTAAGGATAAGTAAGCATGTCAGCACAAAATTTATTAGTAGAAATTGGCACAGAAGAGTTGCCACCAAAAGCACTGCGTAAATTAGCAGAAGCCTTTGCTGCAAACTTAACTGCAGAGCTAGAAACACTAGAATTAGCACACCAAGGCGTAAGCTGGTATGCATCGCCTCGTCGTTTAGGTTTACAAGTAAAAGCGCTTGAAGCTAAGCAACAAGACAAAGAAGTTGAAAAGCGTGGTCCAGCTACTAAAGCTGCATTTGACGGTGACGGTAACCCAACAAAAGCAGCAATGGGTTGGGCACGTGGTTGTGGTATTGAAGTAAAAGACGCACAAACACTCGAAACTGACAAAGGCGCTTGGTTATTGCACATTGCTAAAGTAGCAGGGCAAGAAACTAAAACGCTAATGACAGGTGCAATTACTAAGGCATTGGCTAAACTACCGATTCCTAAACCAATGCGTTGGGGCGCGAATAAAACACAATTTATTCGCCCTGTGCACACAGTAACTATTTTGTTTGGTGATGAGCTACTTGAAGGCGAAATTCTTGGTAAGCAAATAACTAACCAGCTTCAGGGTCATCGTTTTCATCACCCAGAAAAAATTAGCATAAACCATGCGGACGACGTTTTTGACGTACTTAAATCTGCTTACGTTATTGCTGATTACGAGCAGCGTAAAGCGCAAATTCGTACACAAATAGAAGAGGCTGCAAGCGCAGTTAACGCTATTGTTGCTATGGATGAAGATTTACTAGAAGAAGTAACATCACTTGTAGAGTGGCCAGTTACTTTAACGGCAACATTTGAAGAAGCATTTTTAGATGTGCCAGCCGAAGCGTTAATCTATACCATGAAAGATGATCAAAAATACTTCCCGTTATTAGATCAAAATGGCAAACTTTTAAATAAATTTTTGTTTGTATCTAACATAGAAAGTAAAGATCCAAGTGTGGTTATTTCTGGTAACGAAAAAGTAGTGCGCCCGCGTTTAGCCGATGCACAGTTCTTCTTTGAAACAGATAAAAAGAAAACCCTAGAAAGCCGATTAGAGTCGCTTGATAGCGTATTGTTCCAAAAGCAACTTGGTACGCTTAAAGATAAGTCTGAGCGCATTAGTGAGCTTGCAGGTTATATTGCTGAGCAATTAGGTGCTGATAAAGACCTAGCGCAGCGTGCAGGCTTATTAAGTAAAACTGACCTAATGACTGAAATGGTAATGGAATTTACCGACGTACAAGGTGTAATGGGAATGCATTACGCTCGCCACGATGGTGAAGCCGAAGATGTAGCCGTAGCGCAAAACGAGCAGTACATGCCACGCTTTGCAGGAGATAACTTACCAACAAACTTAATTAGCTGCGCAGTAGCGATTGCTGATAAGTTTGACACGCTGGTGGGTATTTTTGGTATAGGCCAAGCACCTAAAGGTGACAAAGACCCATTTGCTCTTCGTCGTGCTGCTATAGGTGCACTGCGTATAATGGTAGAAAAAGAACTACCACTTGATATTTTAGACCTAGTAGCTAAATCGCAAACATTGTTTGGCGACAAGTTAACTAACTTAAATGTATCAACTGACGTATTTGAATTTATGCTAGGGCGCTTCCGTGCTTGGTATCAAGACGAAGGTATAGAAGTAGACGTAATTCAAGCAGTGCTTGCACGTCGTCCGACTAAACCTGTTGATTTTGATCGCCGTGTTAAAGCCGTAAGCCACTTCCGTACATTAGACGCAGCAGAAGCGCTTGCAGCAGCTAATAAGCGTGTAGGTAATATTCTGGCTAAAAACGACATTACCAGCCAAGGTAGTGTTGATGAGAGCTTATTAAGCGACGACGCTGAAAAAGTATTGGCATCACAAGTAGCAAAATTTGCCACTGACCTTGCACCACTTTACGCAGATGGAAACTACCAAGAGGCATTAAGCCAATTGGCGGGTATTCGTGAAAGTGTTGATAACTTTTTTGACAACGTAATGGTTATGGCCGACGATGAAGCTGTTAAGCAAAATCGTCTCGCGTTATTAAGCCAGTTAAGCGGATTGTTTTTAGGTATTGCAGATATTTCTGTTTTACAAAAATAACACCGATTAGCAATTTTAAAAGCCAGCGTTTTGCTGGCTTTTTAGTTTTCACTGTATGCAAAGGAAACCCCATTGATGATTTCTATGAAACGAATTTTAACCTTAGCAATTGCTGGTTTACTCACTGCCTGTACTAGCCAAATCTCTATTAACGATGTTTTACCACAGCAAGAGCTTGACCGCACAATTTACTTACGTGGCGACTTTACACTGTGGGATGCAGAACCCCAGTATCAGTTTGCGCCAGTTGGACCTGCGCTTTATCAAGCACAAGTTAAATTTTCGACGCCTGGTAAAGTGTACGAATTTAAAATAGCCGATGCCGATTTTAGTGAAGGTTACAACTGCGGCTACAGCGACGCACGACCAGCAGGACAAAAGCTAACACTCGGCCAGCCAGCTATCGCAGACTGTAATACTATTTATAACTACTTTAGTTTCACACCAGCAATAAAAGGCACGTATATAGTAAGTATTGATTACAGTGACTACGACAAGCCACAAGTGACGATAACTAAGAAGTAGAGCAAAGATAAATTGTAAGCTTAGCCTTTCATTTATAAGTTTCTAAGTGTAGTTAGTTTATTCATCTGTTAAAGTCTCTATAAAATATTAGTTCTAATTCGGAATTCGCTTTAGGTGTATATTCATACTTTGGTTAAGTTGGTAAGTTATGTCAGATTCAACTAATAATCACTTAGGTAAAGTGGTTGTTAAAGGGTTCAAATCAATAAAAAACTTTGAGCTAGAAATCAAACCGATCAATATATTGATTGGTGCGAATGGTTCAGGTAAATCAAATTTTATTTCCTTGTTTACTTTCTTGAGACACTTATCAGAAGGTAAACTACAAAATTATGTTCAAAAACATGGATCAGCAAGTGCTTTTTTTCATTTTGGGCCAAAGAAAACTAAAGAAATAAGCATTGATATTGACGTTGGATATAATGGCTATCATGCAACATTTGGACACGGTATTAATGACGATACATTAATATTTAATACGGAATATTGTTCGATAAGAAGCTCTTCTAAAAGTTTTTCTATTCAAGGTACTAAAGGAGAAAGTGGCTTAGCACATAGCATAAAAGCTGATAGTCACCAGGTGAAGAAATATACAAAATTATATCTAAATGATTGTCGTGTTTATCACTTTCACGACACTAGTGATACTGCAGGGTTCAAACAAGCCTGTGACCTTGATGCTGTAGACTATTTATATACAGATGCAAGCAATATTGCTGCATTTTTATATTATCTAAAGCATTCAACTTTAGAAGAATATAGTAATGCATATTTAGACATAGTTGAGGCTATACAAAATATAGCACCATATTTTCATGATTTTTATTTGGAGCCACGGGGGAGCGATAACTCAAAGCGCATCTTATTAAAATGGTTACATAAACAAAATGACGAACCATTTTCAGCAAATCAGTTATCAGATGGAACAATACGATTTATTTGTATGGCTACTTTATTCTTACAGCCTGAAACGCTAAGACCAAAAACTATTATCTTAGATGAACCTGAGCTTGGGTTACACCCTGCGGCATTAGATGAGTTAGCAGAAATAGTAAAAGTAACGTCAAAGGATAATCAAGTTATCTGTTCAACGCAGTCGGTAACTTTTGCGAATAAGTTTAACCCTGATGACTTCATTGTAGTCAACCAAAATGAAGGTAAATCTGAATTTAAGAGAGTTTCTACAGATGAGTTATCAGAATGGCTAGATGATTTTTCAATGGGAGATATTTGGTCTAAAAATCTTATCGGGGGCCGTCCAGAATGGTAAGAATAGGAATTTCAGTTGAAGGGCAAACAGAAGAGATATTCGTTAAAAAAGTTTTAGCACCTTATCTAGCTCAAAAAAACTTGTTTATGACCCCAATATGTATGCAAGGTGATGTAAATATAGATAAGGTACGTAGCGAACTGAAAAAAATAGCTAATAATTTTGATTATGTAACTACTTTTTATGATTTCTATGGATTTAAAAATAAAGTAGCAGGTGAAACTAAGCTCTCATTAGAAATGCGTATTTTGAATGCTGTAGGCGAAAATATTAGAGGTTGACTGATACCTTTTGTGCAAATGTATGAGTTTGAAGGTATATTATTTTCATGCCCAAAAAGTTTTGCATTAATAATGAGACAAGCAAACCTTAAAGAGTGGGCAGATGGTTTATTACAGGAGTTTAGGGGGGATCCTGAAAAGATAAATAATTCGCCGCAGACTGCACCATCAAAAAGAATTATGTCTGTTGTTCGGTACAGAAAAACAACACATGGCCCTCGTATTGCTGAGGCTATTGGAGTAGAAACAATACGAAATAAATGTTCGGGTTTTAATGAGTGGCTTCATAAAATAGAGAAAATTAACGATAAGTAGACATAAAATAATTTAAATTCCTTTCTTAACCACATACCTATACGGTGCTTCTTCTGCATCTTTAGCCACCAGCGTGTGATCCATAAACGTACAAAAGCTCGGAATGTCGCGAGTGGTTGATGGGTCATCAGCAGTGATTAATAACGTTTCACCATCGTTCATTTTACGAATAGCAGCACGTACCATCATTACTGGTTCTGGGCAGCGAAGGCCTATGGCATCTAATTGGTGATCGGGATTATCAAAGCTCATAATAAATTGGCCTGTTTAATTAAAGTGGTTGCTGTGTACGCGAGTGCTTAGGTATAGCACTTAATAAGTTTGGCAGTTTAACGCAATTTTAAGCGTAATTTAACTATTTTACTTAATGCTTTTAGCAGTTTCAAAAGACTTTATTTAATAATACGCCCGATCACATAATTACGATGTTACATGCTTGTTTGATAAAGGGTGGTTTTCATAAATTGAAGCTAATAAAAAAGGCGAACTGAATAAAATCAATCCGCCTTTTTAATCACCAAGATGGTTTTACATGTTTAAACTAATTAGTCTTGAACACGTTCAAATACAGTGGCAATGCCTTGGCCTAAACCAATACACATAGTTGCTAAACCGTATCGTACATTTTTGTCTTCCATTAAGTGAATAAGCGATGTGCTAATACGCGAACCCGAACAACCCAGTGGGTGACCAAGTGCGATTGCGCCGCCATTTAAATTCACTTTTTCGTCAACAACATCCATTAACCCTAAATCTTTCATTACAGGTAATGATTGTGCTGCAAAGGCTTCGTTAAGTTCTACTACGCCTAAGTCATCAATTGTAATACCGGCTTGTGCAAGTGCTTTTTTACTTGCTGGTACTGGGCCGTAACCCATAATTGATGGGTCGCAACCAGCGACTGCCATTGCTTTAATGCGCGCACGAATTGGTAAACCAAGTTCTTTTGCTTTTTCTTCGCTCATTACTAACATTGCAGATGCGCCGTCAGAAAGTGCAGAAGACGTACCGGCTGTTACCGTACCCGATGCAGGATTAAATACAGGGCGAAGCTTTGATAGGCCCTCTATAGTTGTTTCTGGGCGAATTACTTCGTCGTCTTCAACTAAGATAAGCGAACCATCTGCTGCGTGACCTTCCATTGCTAAAATTTCGCGACGGAAACGGCCTTCAACAGTTGCAGCTTGTGCACGTTGATGTGAACGGTAAGCAAATTCATCTTGTTGCTCACGGCTAATGCCATGAAGCGTAGCAAGGTATTCTGCTGTTAAGCCCATAGAGCCAGACGCTTGTGCAATTGATGTTGCTAAGCCTGGGTGAAAGTCGTTGCCGTGAGTCATAGGTACGTGACCCATGTGCTCAACACCACCAATTAGGTAAGTGTCGCCAGCGCCTGTCATTATTGCGCGTGCTGCGTCATGCAATGCTTGCATAGAAGAGCCACATAAACGGTTAACCGTAACAGCAGGAACGCTGTGCGGAATACCGGCAAGCAATGATGCGTTACGTGCTACGTTAAAGCCTTGCTCTAATGTTTGCTGTACACAACCCCAATAAATATCGTCAATTGATGCTGGATCAACTGCTGGGTTGCGATCTAGTAAGCCTTTCATTAAATGTGCGCTTAAGTCTTCTGCACGTTTATGTTTGAATACACCACTTTTAGAGCGACCCATTGGTGTGCGGATACAATCTACAATTACTGGATTATTCATGATATTAACCTTCCACCTTATAGAAAACACGACCTTCTTCGGCCCACTTGCGAGTTTGCTCAGATACTTGGTAAATCGCACCTAGGTGAGCGTATTTGTCTGCTGCTGCAACAAAGTTAGCTAAACCAGTTTGATCTAAGTAACGGAACGCGCCGCCTCTAAATGGAGGGAAACCAACACCGTAAACTAATGCCATATCTGCTTCTTGCGGCGAGGCAACAATGCCTTCTTGCAAGCACAGTAGCACTTCGTTGATCATTGGAATCATACAACGGTCGATGATTTCTTGTTTATCAAATTCTTTTGGTGCGTCTGTAATTGGGCTTAATAGCTCAATTGCTGTCTCGTCATGAGACTTTTTAAGACGACCGCGACGATCTGTTTCGTATTTGTAAAAACCGGCTTTGTTCTTTTGACCAAAACGTTTTTCGTTGGCAAAAATAGTCACAGGGTCTTTATCAGCACGCGCCATACGCTCAGGGAAACCGTCAGCCATTACGCCAGTACAATGGAACGCTGTATCAATACCTACAACATCAAGTAGGTAAGCCGGACCCATAGGCCAGCCAAATACGTTTTCCATTACTTTATCTACTTTTGCAAAGTTAGCGCCTTCAACCACTAATTTGCTAAAACCTGCAAAGTAAGGGAATAAAACACGGTTTACAAAAAAGCCTGGGCAATCGTTAACAACAATTGGTGATTTACCTAATTTAAGCGCGTAATCAACTACTGCATTGATTGTTTTATCTGAGGTTTTTGCACCACGGATAATTTCTACTAATGGCATTTTTGGCACTGGATTGAAAAAGTGCATACCACAGAAATTTTCTGGCTTATCTAGCGCTTGTGCTAGTAAATCAATACAAATAGTTGATGTGTTTGAAGTAAGTACAGTGCCTTCTGGCATGGTCTTTTCAAGATCAGCGAGTACTGCTTGCTTAACTTTAGGGTTTTCTACAACGGCTTCAACAATAATGTTGGCACTTTGTAGGTCTGACGCGTTAAGTGTTGGCTTAATTTTGCTAAGTGTTGCCAACATTTTTTCCATTGGCATGTGGCCACGCTTAACTTTTGCACCTAATAACTTAGACGCTTCACCCATACCTAAATCAAGCGCATCTTGTTGGATGTCTTTCATTATAATAGGTGTACCTTTATAAGCAGACTGGTATGCAATACCGCCACCCATAATACCAGCACCTAATACAGCGGCTTGCTTAATTTCTACATCGCTGTGCTTAGCAAATTTACGTGCTTTGCCTTTAATGTATTGGTCAGCTAGGAATATACCTGTTTGTGCAGCTGCTTCTGGTGTACGTGCTAATTTAGCAAAGTTGGCATTTTCGATTGCCATTGCTTCATCGCGAGTACAGTTTGCCGCTGCTTTAATAGTACGTACAGCCATAACCGGTGCAGGATAGTGGCCTTTGGTTTTACCCATTACCATACCTTCTGCCATAGCGAAGCTCATGCCTTGCTCAACACGGTTTAATTTAAGTGGCTGTAGTTTTACGTTGCGTTTTGCTTGCCAATCTAGCTTGCCAGCAATCGCTAGTTCAAGTGTTGATACGCTTGACTCTAGAAGTTTGTCAGCACTAACTACCGCGTCAAACGCACCTACTTTAAGGGCATCTGCTGCGCGGTTTTCTGCGCCTGAGGTAATCCACATCATCGCGTTATCGGCGCCAATGATGCGTGGTAAGCGCACTGTGCCACCAAACCCTGGCATTATGCCAAGTTTAACTTCTGGTAGGCCCATTTTAGCTGTTTCGCTTGCTACACGATAATCGGTAGCAAGTGCCCACTCACAACCACCGCCAAGTGCCATACCGTTTATAGCGCTTAGAGTTGGGAATGGTAAATCTTCAATTGCATCAAAAACGTCGGTTGCGTTTTTGATCCACACTACTAATTCTTCTTCAGGTTTAGTAAATGTAGGTAAAAATTCGAAGATATCGGCACCAATAATAAAGTGCTCTTTATCACTGGTAAAAATCATGCCTTTGATATCAGTATTGGCGGCTAATTCTTTTAATGCTGCTGCGCAATCTGAAAGAGTTTTTTGAGATAATGTGTTTACAGAACCTGCAACACAAAACTTAAACTCGGCGATGTTTTCCTTTAGGAAGCTAACTTCAAAGGAATCGCTTTTATATAACATTATTATTCTCCCTAGTTGACGAACTAAGACTGGTACGATGAGTTTGCATTTCAATCAGTGTGCTTGCTTTAAATTAAAAATGCAACGAAAAATTTAACTCGGTTACAATCGACTGGTTAAAATATAGCTGGTTTGGTGCTAAGGTGGTTGAAAAGTTTTTATTCACTACTTTAATTTTTTATTAAAGGACATTATGAAAAAATATTTATTAAGCATTGCGGCAGCTGCATTCATTTTCCCTCTTCATTCTGCCGAGGCAAGTATTGATAACGATGCATTTTTAGATGCTGAAAAAAAAGTCCGTCATGGAAGTTATCAAGATTTTAAACAAGCGGTTAGTAACCTTAACCATCCGTTAAAGCCGTATGTTGAAAAAACGTATTGGCAACGACATCCTAATATTAAATACCAGTCAGAAATAGAAAACTATTTAACTATTTATCAGCATACGCCCCTTGAATGGCCGGTGCGTAAAGCATGGTTAGCGTATTTAAAAAAGAAAAATAAAAAAGCGGCATATATTAATAATTACCGTGAAACATCAAATACAGCGCTTACGTGCACTTATTTGGATTTTCAGCTTGATTTAGGTGCACCTGAAAAAGCAATACTAAATCAAGTAACCGATCTATGGACTGTCGGAAAGTCGCAACCGCAAGAGTGCGACGAGCTTTTTTCAGTGTGGCGTAAAAAAGGTTACATGGATAAAGAAACTGTTTGGCAGCGAATTACGCTTGCAGCCGAAGGTGGCAAGCAAAGTTTATTACCTTACTTAAAAACGTTATTACCTAAAAATGAGCGCTACTTGGCTGATTTATATCTAAAGGTGCGTCGAGACCCTAGTGCTTCTGCTGGTTTATATCGATACAAAAAAAAGTCAGCTAAAGAAGGGCAAATAGCACTTTATGGTGTTAAGCGTTTGGTTTGGCGCGATAAAACACTCGCTTTAAAAGCATGGGAAAAGATAGAAAAAATATTTAAGTACAGCGACGAAGAAAAAGCGGATGTGTATTACACCTTTGCGTTGTCACTTGCTTCAAGTGGGCATAAGCAAGCGAGTTTTTGGCTAAATAAAGTGCCAAAAGAGCGACTAGACAGCAAGCTTATTCAATGGCAATTGGGCAATATGCTCAAAACCCAAGATTGGGAGGGGATTGCTGCATTTTTTACAGGGAAAGAAAATTTAAGCCTCGGCCAGCAATATTGGTTAGCTTATAGCTATGCACAACGTGGCGAGCAGCAAAAAGCAGACGATATTTGGAAAAAAGTAGCGACTAATCGTGATTATTATGGCTTTTTAGCTGCCGCACGCTTGGAGTTGCCAGTTGATTTAAATAATGAGCCTTTAATAGTTGATAAGGTACTGGTAGATAACGTTAGTAATGCACCAGGCTTTAAACGAGCAAAAGCGCTTTATGATCTTGAGCGCTTCACGTCGGCTCGCCGTGAGTGGAATTACTTAACTGATACCTCTAGTGATGAAGAAAAGCTAGCTGCATCACAACTATCTACAGATTTAGGCTGGCACGACAGTACCATTTTTACTTTAGCAAAAATTAAAGCGTGGGATAACGTAGATCAACGTTTTCCGTTTGCGTTTCAAGATGTATTTGAACGCTACAGTAAACGCAGCAAAATAGATGTGGCGTGGAGTATTGCTATTGCAAGGCGTGAAAGCTCTTTTGCCCCTGATGCACGCTCTCACGCTAATGCACGTGGTTTAATGCAATTATTGCCAAGTACGGCCAAATATGTAAATAAAGGCAGTGTGTCGAGTAATCGATTATATCAGCCTAAAACAAATATTAGGTTAGGTACCAGTTATCTACAGTATTTAAAAAAGAAGAACCATGGCAACGAAATACTAGCAACGGCTTCATATAATGCAGGGTATCACCGCGTTAAACGCTGGCTACCTGATGAGGCTATTCCGGCTGAATTATGGGTGGAGCTTATTCCGTATCGTGAAACCCGTGATTATGTAAAAAATGTGTTTGCGTATCGTCAGGTTTACCATACTAGAATGGGCCGAGAAGGAAATGTTCTCGCGCCATTGCTTCAAATGAAAATGGGCGGTTAGTAAATATAAGTTTAAAGTGGGGGGGATATTTACATGCTAGATACCCCCTTTTTTGAGCGCTTTGCGGATAATACCAATTTTATTAAAACATGATCATTCTAGCGCATTAAATAACTCAATAACTACGTTAAAAATTATTTATATAGAACAACTATGTATCATAATTTTAGCCTTGTTATTAAGCTATTTTCTTATCGCTATAATAGATCATTAATTTAATGCAATTGGTATAAGTGGTAGACTCAGAGCAAGTTAAATTTAACAGATGGATTAACAATGGATAAATTAGCCGTTTTATACGCCGAACATATTGCAACACTGCAACAGCGTACTCGTACAATTTGTAATAGCGAAGGGTTAGAAGGATTAGTAATTCATTCAGGCCAAGCTAAGCGCCAGTTTTTAGATGATATGTATTATCCATTTAAAGTTAATCCACAGTTTAAAGCATGGTTACCGGTTATTGATAATCCTCATTGCTGGATTGTGGTAAATGGCAGCGACAAGCCAAAACTCATATTTTACCGTCCAGTAGATTTTTGGCATAAAGTGCCAGACGAGCCTCGCGACTTTTGGGCCGAGTACTTTGATATAGAGCTACTACTTCAGCCTGATCAAGTAGAAAAGTTATTACCATACGATAAAGCTAAATATGCTTACATGGGTGAATACATTGAAGTAGCGCAAGCCCTTGGTTTTAGTATTATGAACCCTGAGCCTGTACTTAACTATTTTCATTACCACCGCGCTTATAAAACGCAGTACGAACTTGAATGTTTACGCAACGCTAACCGCATTGCAGTAGATGGGCATAAAGCTGCACGCGATACATTTTTTAATGGTGGTAGCGAGTTCGACATTCAGCAAGCGTATTTAATGGCGACACGCCAAAGCGAAAATGAAATGCCGTACGGCAACATTGTTGCGCTTAACGAAAACTGCGCTATTTTGCATTACACGCACTTTGATCCAAAAGCGCCACACACTCATAACTCATTTTTAATTGATGCCGGTGCAAACTTTAATGGTTATGCCGCTGATATTACTCGTACGTATGATTTCAAAAAGCAAGGTGAGTTTGCTGAGCTTGTACAAGCGATGACAGTTCAACAAATCGAGTTAGGTAAAGGTTTAAAGCCGGGTATGCTTTATGGTGATTTACACGTTGAATGCCATAACCGTATCGCACAAATACTCAGTGACTTTAAAATTGTTAACCTACCCGCGACAGAAATTGTTGAGCGTAAAATCACCTCTACTTTCTTCCCGCATGGACTAGGGCATCACCTAGGTTTACAAGTGCATGATATGGGCGGTTTTATGAGTGACGAAAAGGGCACACATCAACCATCGCCTGAAGGGCATCCGTTCTTGCGTTGTACTCGCCTGATCGAAAAAAACCAAGTGTTTACTATTGAGCCTGGTTTATACTTTATTGATTCACTGCTTGGTGATTTAGCGCAAACCGATAATAAGCAGTTTATTAACTGGGAAAAGGTAGAGTCATTTAAACCATTTGGCGGCATTCGTATTGAAGATAACATTATTGTTCACGAAGATAGCTTAGAAAATATGACACGAGATTTAGCGCTCGATTAATTCTAGTTAACACCAATTAGTTTATACACGTTAAAATACGTACATTATTTAAAGGGGCCTTTTGGCCCCCTTTTTACAAGTTTAAAATATGTCTGAATATAAATACCCTGCTGCTGACGTTTTTCATCAAGAAGAAATTAAAAAAAGTACGTTTATAGTCCACATTGCACACACCCCCGATTTAAATTCAGCTAAAGCATTTATTAAAAGCATTGAAGAAAAGTATAGCGATGCGCGTCATAACTGTTGGGCACATGTGGCAGGCAACCCCGGTGGCAGCCATGTTTATGGTTTTTCGGACGATGGTGAACCAAATGGCACTGCAGGAAAGCCTATGTTAAATGTGCTGGTGGGTTCAGGCCTTGGCGAAATCACAGCTGTCGTCACACGTTACTTTGGCGGCATAAAATTAGGCACTGGCGGACTAGTACGTGCTTATGGTGGCTCACTAAACAATGCGTTAGTGAAGTTGCAAACAGTGCTTAAAGTTCCCAGTGTTGAAATTACAGGGAGTAGCGAGTACAGCATGCAAGGCGCGATTGAGCAGTTATTAAAAACAAAGTATCAAGTGCTTAATATTGATAAGCAATTTACTGCTAATATTGAATGGGTGATTACAATAGATAGCCGCGAAGCGCAGCAAGCAATCAAAGATATTTTTGATTTAAGTCACGGCGCAGTTGAGTTAACGATTAAAGAGTAATAACCTACACAAATTGCATGTAATGCATATTCACTCTATTTAATTTGGTTGATACTACTCAACCTGAATTTACTAATAATAAAAGCGATAAGCTAAATGCAATTTCGTACCATCATAAAAATTCTTGGCCAACTCGTTGCGCTGTTTAGTATTACCATGGTGCCCCCAGCACTGGTGTCTTTAATATATAAAGACGGTGGTGGTGTTCCTTTTGTTTTAGCATTTATCTTTAGTGTTGTTATTGGCATGATGGCTTATTACCCAAACCGTCATGAAAATGGTGACTTAAAAGCACGTGAAGGCTTTTTAATTGTTGTTTTGTTTTGGTTGGTACTTGGGGCATTTGCATCGTTACCGCTTATATTTTTACAAGAACCGAATTTATCGCTCGCTGATGCGGTATTTGAAGCATTTTCTGGCTTAACAACCACAGGCGCTACAGTGCTTACCGGTATTGAGTATTTACCCAAATCGGTGTTGTTTTATCGCCAGCAACTCCAGTGGTTTGGCGGTATGGGCATAATCGTACTCGCCGTCGCTATACTGCCTATGTTAGGCGTGGGTGGTATGCAGTTGTACCGCGCTGAAATTCCAGGCCCGGTAAAAGATTCAAAAATGACTCCACGGATTGCTGATACAGCTAAGCATCTTTGGTACATTTATGTGTCGCTTACGTTGACGTGTATGCTCGCTTATTGGGCGGCAGGAATGAGCTGGTTTGATGCTATCTGCCATGCATTTTCTACAGTGGCGATAGGCGGCTTTTCTACTTATGACGCATCGATAGGTCACTTTGATAGCCCTGTCATTAACTTTATTTGTGTATTCTTTTTAATTATTGCTGCAATTAATTTTTCGCTACATTATGCCGCTGTATCGAGCCGAAACGTAAGAGTTTATTTACGTGACCCTGAATTTAAAGTTTTCCTATGCATTCAGCTTGCACTTGTAGTTATTTGTTTTACGGTGCTTTCGTCAAATGAAATATATGCTAATGGCGACGAAACCCTCGATCAGGCTTTATTCCAAGCAGTATCAATGAGTACAACGGCAGGCTTTGCTACTGATAACTTTTCAACATGGCCTTTGTTTTTACCTATTTTACTTATATTTTCGAGCTTTATTGGTGGCTGTGCAGGCTCTACCGGTGGTGGTATGAAGGTAGTTCGCGTATTTTTACTTTATTTGCAGGGCGTGCGTGAGCTTAATCGTTTGGTGCATCCTCGTGCTATATATTCAATTAAGTTGGGTCGAAAGGCGTTGCCAGATAAAGTGGTAGAAGCTGTGTGGGGCTTTTTCTCAGCTTATGCGCTGGTGTTTATTATTATTATGCTAGCGCTTATGGGCACGGGTATGGATAACATAACGGCGTTTTCTGCAACAGCGGCTTGTTTAAATAATTTAGGTCCAGGTTTGGGTGATGTGGCATCGCATTATGGCGCGATAACTGATGGCGCTAAATGGTTACTTACTATTGCGATGGTGTTTGGCCGGTTAGAAATATTTACTTTACTTGTGTTATTTACGCCAACGTTTTGGCGTGGATAAAGCTAACTGTTTTATTTAAAAAATACATTACAAGGGAGAGAATATGCCAATAAGCAATCTTAATAATATAATTATTGGCAGCTTGGTCAACCTAGAAATTTTAACGCCTACCAGTAGTAAACGTATCAAGACTGAGATGGTGGGATTACTTGATGATAAATATATCATTTTAAATTATCCAAGCTCAAAACGCTTACCTGCGGCAAGTGATTATTTACGTGACGGTATAACCGTTGTCGTGAGGGCTTTAATAGAAGGCAGCGGTGGGAAAGTAATTGCGTTTCGTCAGAAAATTATGTCTATTTCTTCTCATCCGGCTCGGCTTATTTTTATAAACTTTCCTGAACAGGTTCAGTTATTTAGTTTGCGTTCGCAAACGCGTATCCCTACTTTATTACCTGCAAAGCTAAAACTAAGTGACGACAGAGTACTCGAAGGTGTTATTAAAGATATCTCATTAACGGGAGTTATGTTTGATGTTAGAAGTAATAAAGAGCTTGAAAGTATAAAAGATATGCAATGTACTATTATGTTAGATAGCAGTGCGCAAAATTTTGAAGGCGAAGTGTGTAGCGTTAAAGAGCATGATGCTGGGACCAGATGTGGTATTAAACTATTAGCCAGTGAAGATGAAATGAATACCTTTATGAAAGAGCACTTTATTGATCCCTCCATGCTCGAATTCGAAATCGGTTAAAAGAGATTTCGCTATTTTGCAACAAAATAGCGATTGCCTGCTTTATAGATGAAAATTATTTGGTTATTATTTTTAATAATGAAATAAATAATATAAAACAGTAACTTAAAATAATAAAAGATTACCATAATCTAATTTCATGTAATAAACCCAACCAAAATAAAGCTAAATTTTTGCTTTAAACCTCATTTAAAATATCTAAATTCATAATTTGTGTTTTTTAATCTAAATTAACCTATTGTTTTTATTGTCTATTTTGTTTTTTCATGTCGCTGTGTTGCTAAAAAGCAACAGGAAAGCACTTGAAATTTATCCATATTACGATTTTTATTCTTAACAACATGAAAAATAATAACTTTTAAAAGTTGGCACCTAAGTTGTAATAGTCATGGTGTACTGAACTTAAGCGTGATTTAAAGTGAGACACCTTAATCGCACACACATAAATTTGAAGGATACATATTATGAAACGCATTAATAAAACACTAGCACTTATTGCATTAGCATCTTCTTCAGCCGCTTTTGCTGCAACAGACTTTGATACACTTGATGTAGACGGCAGTGGCACAATTAGCCAAGCAGAAGCATCAGTAGATGCAAAGTTAATGAGCATGTTCTCAGAACTTGATACTGACCAAAATGGTGAGTTATCAAAAGAAGAATTTTCAGAAGCTTAATTAACAAGTATTTATCCTGAGTTGCCAAAGACAACCTAAGTAGGCAAGGAGCTTACGAAAGAGGGTAGCAAGGAAGTGAAAAATTACGTTTAAGTTAAACGAGCAATTTTTTTGATAGAACATTGAAGGATTAAACTATGAAACATTTAAATAAAGCACTGGCACTTATAGCTATAGCGTCTTCTTCAGTTGTATTTGCAGCATCAGACTTTAATAGCCTTGATATAGATGGTAGCGGCACAATTAGCCCAAGTGAAGCGGCAGTCGACACCGATTTAATGGCTGAATTTATTGAGCTAGATACCGACGGTAGCGGTGAGCTTTCTAAAGAAGAGTTCGCTAATTACTAGTTAACCAGAGTTCAGGTTAATTAATCTTTTTCAGATTAAACATTTTTCACAGTCAGGGATCTTTGAAAAGGACTTCCTCTTTATTATTTAGGAAATTATTATGAAAACATTAAACACAACACTGGCCGTCATCATTTTAGCATCGTCGTCAGCTGCGTATGCCGCCGTTGGTTTTGCCTCTTTTGATATCGATAGTGACGGGGTTATCACCAAGCAAGAAGCGCAAGTTAACGCGCAGTTAGTGAAATTATTTGATGACTTAGACACTGACGGGAATGGTGAGCTTTCTAAAGAAGAGTTTGCAAAAGTACAGTAACTCTAAAATGATAATTAACACGCGATTATCAACGATTAAAGCCGCCTTCGCCAGCGGCTTTTTATACGTCATAAGACTACAAAAATATAGCACTTACCTGAAATAGTTTTTCTACCACATTAATGTGTTTTTTATCGATTAAAAACATAATAACGTGATCGCCTGACATAATAATGGTGTCGTCATGAGCAATGAGTACGTCGTCATTTCGTACAATTGCCCCAATCGTTGTACCTGCAGGAAGTTTTATATCTGCAATAGCACGGCCAACCACCTTTGATGTATTCTCATCACCATGGGCTACCGCTTCAATCGCCTCTGCTGCACCTTTGCGTAATGAGTAGACGTTAACAATGTCGCCACGACGTACATGTGTTAGTAATGCCGAAATGGTGGCTTGTTGAGGAGATATGGCAATGTCTATTTCTCCCCCTTGTACTAAATCAACGTAAGCACCACGCTGAATAAGTACCATTGTTTTTTGTGCGCCCATACGTTTTGCAAGCATGGCTGACATAATATTTGCTTCATCGTCATTGGTTACGGCAATAAATACATCAACTTGATCAATATGCTCTTCTGAGAGTAATTCTTGATCTGATGCGTCACCACAAAATACAACTGTGTTATCTAGCATTTCTGAGAGTTGCTCAGCACGCTCTTTGCTACGCTCAATTAATTTAACTGTGTGGTTTTTTTCAAGTGAGCGGGCAAGGCCCGCGCCAATGTTACCGCCACCCGCAATCATAATTTTTTTGTAAGAACGTTCAAGTTTTTGTAGTTCGTTCATTACTGCGCGTATATGTTTTGTAGCGGCAATAAAAAATACTTCGTCATCGGCTTCAATGACCGTTGTACCTAGTGGTTTGATTGCTTTACCTTGGCGGTAAATTGCGGCAACACGGGTTTCTACATTAGGGATGTGTTCTTTAAGTGCAGACAATGCATAACCGACGAGTAAACCGCCATAATAGGCTTTCACTGCAACTAACGAGAGCATGCCATCGGCAAACTGCAATACCTGTAATGCGCCAGGGTAGTCGATTAAGCGACGAATGTACTTGGTCACGAGTGCTTCTGGGGCAATGTAATGATCGATTGGCAAGTCGTCGTTCTGAAAAAGTTTCTCGCGGTATTTTAAATATTGCTCTGAGCGAATACGGGCAATTTTAGTGGGCGTTTTAAAAATACTGTACGCCACTTGGCATGCAACCATGTTTACTTCATCTGAACTGGTTACTGCAATAACCATATCGGCGTCTTCAGCTCCAGCTTGACGTAATACATCAGGATGCGCACTGTGTCCTACTACACCTTGTAAGTCGTACTTATCTTGAAGTTCACGTAATCGGTTACCATCTATATCAACGACTGTAATTTCATTCTGTTCGCCTACTAAATTCTCAGCGAGTGTTGCGCCTACTTGGCCAGCACCGAGTATGATTATTTTCATTATTTACCCGTGTTATAAGTAGCAATTAAGAGCCATTTTTAAATTATAAAAATGGCTAATTTACAGTTCATTAATTTTAGATTTTTTTAACTAGCTTAGCGTAATAAAATCCATCGCTTTCGCCTGGTAGTAGCTGTAACCCTGGCATTGTAACGGTGTCTTTGTCATGCAGAGGAATGTGCTCTGCATCGTCATTATTAGCTAAAAACTTAGCTACTTGTTGCTGATTTTCTTGTGGAAGAACCGAACATGTAGCGTATACCAATGTACCACCTGGTTTTAAAAGTGGCCAAATGCTATCAAGAATATCGTTTTGTAACTTAGATAAGTCTTCGATATCTGATGCGCGACGTAACCATTTTATATCAGGGTGACGGCGAATTACGCCAGTGGCTGAACAAGGCACATCAAGCAAAATACGATCAAATAATTTTTCGTCCCACCAAGTATGTGGTTGTGAGGCATCGCCACATTGTAGGTCTGCACCTAAGCCAATACGCGTTAAGTTTTGCTTAACGCGTTCAAGGCGAGTTGAGTCGCTATCAAGTGCAAGTACGTCTGCGTCAGCAAGTTCTAATATGTGACAGGTTTTCCCGCCAGGTGCTGCACAGGCATCTAAAATAGTGTCATCTGCTTTAGGTTCTAAAAAGCGTGCTGCAAGTTGTGCTGCGGCATCTTGTACTGAACATGCACCAGTATCAAACTCTGGTAAGGAAAATACATCGCGTGGTTTAGCGAGCTTAATTCCGTCTATAAAGTCAGGATTTAAGGTATGTTCAATATCGTTCGCCGTTAGCATATCGCTGTATTCTTGCGTGCTATATTGTGCTTGATTCACACGTAACCACATAGGTGCTTGTTGTTGGTTTTCTGCAAGTATGTCTTCCCAACTATCTGGGTAGGCCTCTTTTACTTGTTTGATAAACCAATTAGGGTGGTTGTATAAACACACAGGGATAAGCTTCGCTTTTTCTTCAAGCTCAACTTGCTGGCGTTGAAAACTACGTAATATAGCGTTAATAAGCCCTTTTAAACCTAGAGCACGTAATTGAGCAAGTGCATTTACAGTTTCAGATATTGCTGCGTGCGGCGGTACACGCATGTGTTGTAGTTGATAAATACCTACATATAATAAAAATTGAAATATTCTGCGTTTACCTTTTAGTGGATCTTCCACTAAATGTTGGCAGTAGTTTTCAAGGCTAGGTAAGTAGCGTAAAACGCCATAACAAATTTGTTGTAGTAGCGCTTTGTCTTTTGGTGGTAAGCCTTGGCTAGCAAATGGCAGTTCTTGATTAAGCGAAGCGCCTTTATCAACTACGTTATATAAAGTTTCAGCGGCAAGCGCTCGTACGTTTTGAACATTACTCATTGTTTTCGCCTAATACTGTGCCAGGGGTAACCCAGTCACTACGACCATTTAAAAAGTCGTTAATTGCCATTGGTTTTTTACCTTGCGGTTGTAATTGCGTAATACATAAAGCATGTTCACCACACGCCACTACTACGCCATTTTTGTCGCTTGATAAAATTTGCCCAGGATTACCTGATTGCGAGGTAACCTGCGCTTGATAAATCTTTACTGTTTGCCCACTCATTTGAGTAAAGCACACAGGCCATGGGTTAAAAGAGCGAATGTTTCGCTCAATTTGCAGCGCACTCATGGACCAGTCTATATTAGCTTCCTCTTTAGAAAGCTTTTTAGCGTAGTTAGCAAGTTCATCGTTTTGAGGTTCAGGCGTGATCTCACCATTAGCTAATTTATTAATGGTTTCAATTAACGCATCTGGACCTAGCTCAGCAAGCTTGGTATATAAACTAGCGCTAGTTTCTGTCGTGCTAATAGGGCAGCGGCTTATATGTAGCATATCGCCGGTATCTAGCCCTTCATCCATTTGCATTATTGTTACGCCGGTTTGTTCATCACCTGCCCAAATTGCGCGTTGAATAGGTGCAGCACCGCGCCAGCGCGGTAATATAGAACCATGCACATTTAAACAACCTAAACGTGGAGCTTCTAAAATAGCTTTAGGTAAAATTAAGCCATACGCTACAACAATCATAATGTCGGCATTTAAGCTTGTTAGCTCTGCTAGTGCTTCATCATTTTTTAATGACTGTGGCTGAAAAACCGGTAAGTTGTGCTCAAGCGCTAGCGCTTTTACTTCACTGGCTTTTAATTTTTTACCACGACCGGCAGGGCGGTCTGGCTGGCTATATACACCCACTATTTGATGTTCGCTTTGTATTAGCGCTTGTAAATGACGTGCGGCAAAATCCGGCGTACCGGCAAATATAATGCGTAATGTTTGAGTCACTGAGTTTTCCTAAGGTGCTTATTACTGTTCTGCAAACTTGGCTTCTTTTTCAAGCTTTTTACGAATTCGTTGGCGCTTTAATGGAGATAAGTAATCAATGAATAGCTTACCTTGAAGGTGATCTAGTTCATGTTGAATACAAATGGCCAGCAGTTCGTCTGCATCTAGTACAAACTCTTCACCGTTTTCGTTAAGTGCAGAGACTGTTACTGTTTCTGCGCGGTCAACTTTTGCATACGAGTTAGGTACTGATAAACAGCCTTCTTCGCTAATAGTTGAGCCATCTTTTTTGATGATTTGTGGATTAATTAATACCAGTGGCTCATCACGCTCTTCTGATACGTCAATAACAACAATTCGTTGATGAATATCTACTTGTGTAGCAGCAAGCCCTATACCATTTTCATCATACATAGTTTCCAGCATATCTTTAACAATTTGGCGTACTGTATCGTCAACTTGAGCAACTTCTTTTGCTATTGTACGTAAACGTTCATCTGGAAATCTTAAAACTTCTAACCTAGCCATAGTTACCTTTTTCACTTGTGCTTAATTTAGGGTATTGTATGCTCTTATTTTAGCCATTCACGTTCACCTTTAACAGGTTTTGGGCAATAATAATGAAAAAACAATACAAGGAAGCTCAATGAGATCCCCGTTAGTTGCAATCATGCTTGCATTAAATGCTGCTTTTCCGGCAGTTGCAGATGTGTTGGAAATAAAAAAAGACGCGCCAAAACAGTATGTTGTAAAAAAAGGAGACACGCTCTGGGATATCTCTGGTATTTATTTAAATAAACCTTGGCTATGGCCAGAATTATGGCAAATGAATCCTCAAATAAACAACCCAAATCTTATTTACCCAGGGGATGCGCTAACATTAGTTTACGATGCAGACGGAAAACCTCGTTTAGTGATAAATAAAGCATACAGAAAGCTTTCTCCGCAGGGGCGTATTACCCCTAAAGGTAAAAATGCAGTTACAACATTGCCACTTGAACTAATTAAACCTTACTTGACGTATGAGCAAGCAATTAATAGCGACGAGATAGATAATAAGCCATATGTTTTGGGCGCAAATCAAAATACTAAAACACAGACACTGGGCCATATTTTATATATAAATGGTGATTTAAAATTAAATCAGGCTTACGCCATTTACCATAAAGGCGAACCTTATGTTGATCCTAAAACAAATACTGCACTAGCTAATAAAGCAAGCTTTGTTGGGGTGGTACGTGTATTTAGGCGAGGGGATATCACCAACGGTGTGCCAGCTTCAGTAAGGGTTGAGTCGGTTAAGCGTGAAATTAAACAAGGCGATTTTTTATTACCTCTAATGCAGGGACAAATGTTGCCAGCATACTTTAATATGCACCGGCCTAAACAACCTGTTGAAGGTGCGGTCATTGCTTCTGCTAATCACAGTCGGGAATTCAGCACGATGGACATTGTGGTGCTAAACTTAGGTTCAGAACAACAAGTAGAGCCAGGCCACATATTAGATATTGAACGTCAATCACCAGGTGTAATTGATGGACGACGAGGGCCTCGTTATCCTGAAGACTCCAGTAGCTTTGAAAAACTGGTATCAGACACCAGTGAGTTTTTAGGCTTAGAAGCAGACGAAAACAGTACCGTTTGGACTATGCCTAAAGAAAAAGTTGGCGAGCTAATTGTCTTTAAAGTGTATGACAAAGTAAGTTATGCGTTAATAACTAAAAACCAGCACCCAATTCGCATTGGAGATATTGCAGTTATTCATTAAGAAGTAGCGAGTCGGTGTTCTAGGAGAGAGCATGGATCAGTCATCTGGCAAGCTAGCCCACTGGCTTGCCTTTTATATGTGTAAAGGGTTGGGTATAAAAACCCTTTTAGCACTATCTACAAACTATTCCCTTGGGTCGTTATTCGACTTATCTCATGACAAGCTTTTACAGCTTGGGTTAACCGCTAATCAAGCGAGTAATTTACTCAACACCAATTGGCAACAAGTCAGTCATTATGAGCAATTAATAGCGCTGAACAACATTACTGTTGTCTGTATTTTTGATGCGCTTTACCCAGAAGATCTCCGGCAGATTGCCAGTGCGCCTTTATTACTATTTTGCAGGGGAGATGTCTCGTTATTATCAACTCCACAAATTGCAATTGTTGGCAGTCGTAATGCTACACCTACCGGGCTTGAAATAGCCTCAGAATTTGCATACGAGTTAACTTTGGCGGGTATTACAGTTACTTCAGGTATGGCGCGGGGAATAGATGGTGCAGCACACAAAGGCTCTCTTGCTGGTACAGGTAAAACCATAGCGGTGCTTGGTACTGGGGTTGATATTTACTACCCCAAACGCCATAAACTATTAACAGACCAAGTTTTAGAAAGCGGTTTGCTGGTGAGTGAGTTTTTACCAGGCACAGCTGCTCATGCGCACAACTTTCCGCGCCGTAATCGTATTATTTCTGGGTTATCGTTAGGAGTACTTATTGTTGAAGCTGAAATTAAAAGCGGTTCGTTAATTACAGTACGCTATGCGCTTGAACAAAATAAAGAGGTATTTGCAGTGCCGGGTTCTATTAAAAACCCGTTAGCGCAGGCAAGTCACTTTTTAATAAAGCAAGGTGCTAAACTGGTAGAAAACGTGGCTGACATTCTTGATGAGGTGAGTTTTACTTACGACAATAATGTATGTAATAAAGAGCAGCCGATTCAAGCCAATTCTCAATGTGAGGTTTTAAATAGTATTGGCTTTGAAGTAACTAGTGTAGATGACATTGTGCGTCGTGCGCAGTGGCCAATAGATAAAGTACTCAGTAGGTTGCTCGATTTAGAATTAGACGATCAGATTGAGCGAGTGTTAGATGGTTACATCAAGTTAAGCGCAGGAAGGTAATATGTTTGATATTCTTTTGTATCTTTTTGAAAATTACATTCATAGCGAAGCGGATATATTTGCAGAGCAAAATGAGTTAACCGATGAGCTACTGCGTGCGGGCTTTAATAAGCCCGAGATATTTAAAGCACTCGATTGGTTAGAGCAATTAGCCGATTTACAACACAGCGACGAGTCTCCTTATCTTATTGCTAACCCTAAAGATGCTGTGCGTATATTTACCGATAGTGAATGCCAAAGGCTCAGTGCTGAGTGTCGTGGCTTTTTAATGTTTATTGAGCAAATAGACGTAATTAACAATGTAACACGTGAAATGGTAATGGACTGTTTAGCCTCTCTCGATAAACCAACTATAAGCCTAGAAGACTTAAAGTGGATTGTACTTATGATCTTGTTTAACGTTCCTAGCTCTGAAGAGGCATATGAGCAAATGGAAGATTTGATTTTTGATGAACCCAGCGAACTTCTTCATTAGAGATAATTATCTTAATTGTACTCAAATTACTTAAAAGGATAAGCACGGCATTGCTTGTATCTTTAAGTGGTTTGGGTATATTAGGCGAAAATTCACCAACCTATTAGGATCACCATGAGTAAAATCGACCATTCGCTTTTCTCGGCGAACAAGCACGCCCTCGAAAAAGAATACGAGATATGCCCACAGTGTGGTTCAGAGTTAGTGATCCGCAATAGTAAATCTGGCCCTTTTTTAGGATGCGCAAGTTATCCCAAATGCGACTTTATTAGGCCGCTGGCACATCACGACAGTAACGAAATCAAAATATTAGAAGATTCAGCATGTCCTGAGTGTAACAAACCGCTGGTGGTTAAAAATGGCCGCTATGGTATGTTTATTGGGTGTACGGGTTATCCAGAGTGCCATTATATTGCTAACGAAAATGAAGAAAAGCAAAGCGAAGATACTTTGCCTAGTTGCCCTAAATGCAAAAAAGGTCATTTAGTCGCGCGCAGTAATAAGTTTGGTAAAGTATTTTATTCTTGTGATTGCTACCCAAGTTGTAAATACACGCTTAATAATAAACCGGTTGAACATCCGTGTCCTGAATGTGACTGGCCTATCGTCATAGAAAGAAATATGGCAAACGGCATATTATTGCAATGCCCACAAAAAAACTGCATGCATAAGCTCACCCCAACTGAATAACGTTTAATTATATCTGGAGACTACTTTGTCAGACCTTTCAAATACGCCCACTGCAATAACATGCTTAACGCAAGGCGAAGTTATTTTATACCCAACAGAAGCTGTATATGGTTTAGGTTGTGATCCAGATAATCAACAAGCCGTTGAGGCACTATTAGCTATTAAGCAGCGCCCGGTTGAAAAAGGGCTTATTTTAATCGCTGATAACTATGGACAATTATTAAAATACGTAGATGATGCAAAAATACCAATGGATAAACGCGCTGATATTTTTTCGAGTTGGCCTGCTGCAATTACATGGGTTATGCCTGCATCTAAAAATACGCCTAAATGGCTCACAGGGCAGTTTGATACCATCGCAGTAAGAGTAACCAACCATCCAACAGTAAAGCGTTTGTGCCAAGAGTTTGGTAAGCCACTGGTATCAACCAGTGCAAACTTAACCGGTCAAGAAACGGTAATTAGTATTGAGCAAGCCAAAGCGCAATTTGCAGAACAAGTTGGCTTTTACGTTGACGAGCCGTTAGGTGGTAATACTCAACCAAGCACAATAAAAGACGCTATGACTGGAAAAATATTTAGAGGTTAATATGCAAAGCGAATTATTAAATCAAGTAAAAGCATACTTTATGGCTTTGCAAGACACTATTTGCAAAGGTTTGGAGGCTACAGATGGCAGTGCTAAATTTATAGAAGATAACTGGCAGCGAGCAGAAGGCGGGGGTGGTCGCACACGCGTAACTACTAATGGCGTTGTAATAGAGCAAGGCGGAGTTAATTACTCACACGTATTTGGCGCTTCAATGCCAGGTTCGGCAACAGCACACAGACCAGAGCTTGCAGGACGAAGCTTTCACGCATGTGGTGTGTCGTTAGTTATTCACCCTAAAAACCCTCATGTACCAACAAGTCATGCCAATGTACGCTTTTTTATAGCTGAAAAAGAAGGCGAAGAGCCAATATGGTGGTTTGGCGGTGGATTTGATCTCACACCTTTTTATCCTGTATTAGAAGACGTGCAGCATTGGCATCAAGTTGCTCACGATATTTGTGCGCCATTTGGTGGCGAAGTGTATCCAAAATACAAAACATGGTGCGATGAGTACTTTTATTTAAAGCACAGAGATGAGACTCGCGGAGTAGGCGGTTTATTTTTTGATGATTTAAACGAACTTGGTTTTGAAAAGAGCTTTGCATTTATGCAATCGGTGGGTAATGGCTTTTTAGATGCTTATTTACCTATTATTGAACGTCGCAAAAATGACGAATACACAGAGCAACAACGTGATTTTCAGCTTTATCGTCGCGGACGTTATGTAGAGTTTAATTTAGTATGGGATAGAGGTACGTTGTTTGGGCTACAAAGTAGCGGGCGTACAGAATCTATATTAATGTCTATGCCACCACTTGCACGCTGGGAATATAATTATAAACCAGAGCCAAGTAGCCCAGAAGCTAATCTATATCAGTATTACTTACGCCCGCAAGAGTGGTTAACTAGTCAGCCAAGTGAGCTGATAGCCCGAGAGTGGCAATTATAACAATTACACAGTAATCAAAAAGGCGCTAATTAGTGCCTTTTTGCATTATGCTAAATACAAATTTAATGCTGATTGATCATGTGCGTTGCTAGTTGAGAGAATGATTGTTTTAATCCTTCACGTAACAACGGATTGTCTATTTCTATATCCAACGTTTTATTCATGCAGTACATCCACTGATCGCGTAATGCTTTATCTACAGTAAAAGGCATATGGCGTTTACGTAGCATTGGCTGACCATGTTTTTCAGTAAATAGGTTTGGCCCGCCTAACCAACCAGATAAAAATTCAAAAAATACTTGGCGAATTCGATCTAATGGCAGAGGATGCATATCATATAACGGTTTAGCGTATTCATCTGACTCCATTATGTCGTAGAATCGATTAGAAATAGCACGCGCACTTTTCTCTCCACCTATTATTTCATACGGTGTTTTTTCAGGAGTAGGAGTCTGTTGCTCAGGAGCTGGCTTAGATTTAGAAAAAAGTCGTTTAATCATATTACTTATCATCGTTAATAGGCAGTATATAGCTGCAAAGAGGTTGCTTTAAAATGGACAAATATGCGGTTTTTGGAAATCCAATTAAACATTCAAAATCCCCCGCGATACATAAACAATTTGCTGTATCACTGGGTGAGCAAATCGACTATCGCGCAATATTAGCACCTATCGATAACTTTGAAAAAACAGTATTGTCTTTTTTTGAGCAAGGTGGTGTGGGTGCTAACGTTACAATGCCATTTAAAGAGCAAGCCTATGCAATGGCCGATGAGCTTACGCCATTAGCTAAAATTGTAGGGGCTGTTAATACATTAAAAAAACGAGATGATGGCACATTACTCGGAGATAACACCGATGGTGTGGGCTTTGTAAATGATTTACTTGCTAATAAAGTAGCCATAACTGATAAACGTATTTTAATTATAGGTGCGGGCGGTGCTGCTCGAGGGGTTATTTTGCCTTTGTTAGAGCATAACCCTAGGGAAATAATAATAGTTAATCGCACGGCACAAAAAGCAACAGAACTCGCAAAACTGTTTATCCAATATGGAGCTGTATCTAGTTTTGGTTTTGATGATTTACCAGTAAGCGATTACTCACTAATTATAAACTCTACCTCTAGCAGTATGAATAACGAACTTCCAGCTCTTGATGAAAAACACATAACTAACTGTGAAGTCGCTTATGACATGTTTTATTCACTGCAAAATACCATTTTTATGAATTGGATTGCACAGCATAATATTAACGCTAAGCTTTTAGATGGCAGCGGTATGTTAGTTGGTCAAGCTGCTCAAGCATATTATGTATGGCGTAATAAAATGCCAGAAATACTTCCCGTCGTTGATGCGCTCAAACAAGGAACGCTTAAATGAATCAGGCAATACAGTTTATAGATAGGCTCGAATTTAGAGAGCCCGATCATCAGCTAGTTTTTTTTGCACAAGTTAGTGGCATGCTGGTGGAATGCATAATAGAAGTAAATACACTTAAATTAACAGACGAAAGTCACGCAACAGAATATTTTGAACAGTATCGTTTTGATTATGAAGAACGTGCCGAGGAGCTTATCGAAGAAGAAAGCTATAACTCGGCAGGCCAAATTGAAGTAAGTTTATTAACTTAAGTTAGCTATTTCAGCTAAGTATTCATCTTTAAGTGACACATAGTTATCGGCAGATATTTTTAAAAAGGCAAGTTCTTGCTCTGTAAGAGGGCGGGCTTGCTTAGCCGGACTTCCTACATATAAGTAACCAGACTCTAAACGTTTGTTTGGTGGTACTAAAGAGCCGCCACCTATAATTACATCGTCTTCAACAACCACGTTATCCATAATAATAGCGCCCATACCTACTAGTATACGGTTTCCTAATACACATCCGTGCAGCATTACCTTATGACCAACAGTTACATCGTCACCTATAATAAGTGGATAACCATCAGGGTTGCTTTTAGTTGCACGAGATAAATGCAATACACTGCCATCTTGTATATTGGAGCGCTTACCAATACGTATATAGTTAACATCACCACGTGCAGCTACTAACGGCCACACACTACTATTATCATCTAAAGTAATATCACCAACCAAAACTGAAGACTCATCAATATAAACAGACGAATTAAACGAAGGTGTTATACCTTTATAAGAACGGATTGCCATATTTAGTACCTTTTAGATAATAGTTATTAGCTTTGAGTGTATCAGCAAGGTGGTTTTTGTACCATACAGTGCACTGTTTGGTTACAAAACTATCAGTTTCAGGGTGTTTAGTTCAGATACTGACCGAACAGCATCTTTTTTTACTTTTTCTTTAAAAAAGTGCTTGCGTAAAAATCTGTTCTCCCTATAATACGACCCCACTGAGGCGGGAAAGGCCAACGCATAGCAAGGCACGAACTACTCAGAGAGTTAAATAAAACTTCGGTTTTAAATCTTCTAAAAAGAAAGTTTAAAACAAAGTATTGACTCGAAAAATAAAGGGTGTATTATTCGCATCCCTTGAGACGCTAAAGCGACTCAAAACGTTCTTTAACAATATAAAGCAATCATCTGTGTGGGCACTCGTACAGATTGAGTTCTAACAGCCAAGCTACTTCGTTCTTTATTGAGCAAGTAGCGAGGCAAACAAATTAGAGTCTCAATTGAAAACTGAGTGACCAACAGAAGTAACTTATTTATAAGTTGCTTCGGCACAGTCAATTCAATATCGAAAGATATTAAAAAATTCAGAATTCATTGAGCTGTCGAAAGACATAAAACTTTTTAATTGAAGAGTTTGATCATGGCTCAGATTGAACGCTGGCGGCAGGCCTAACACATGCAAGTCGAGCGGTAACAGAAAGTAGCTTGCTACTTTGCTGACGAGCGGCGGACGGGTGAGTAATGCTTGGGAACATGCCTTGAGGTGGGGGACAACAGTTGGAAACGACTGCTAATACCGCATAATGTCTACGGACCAAAGGGGGCTTCGGCTCTCGCCTTTAGATTGGCCCAAGTGGGATTAGCTAGTTGGTGAGGTAATGGCTCACCAAGGCGACGATCCCTAGCTGGTTTGAGAGGATGATCAGCCACACTGGGACTGAGACACGGCCCAGACTCCTACGGGAGGCAGCAGTGGGGAATATTGCACAATGGGCGCAAGCCTGATGCAGCCATGCCGCGTGTGTGAAGAAGGCCTTCGGGTTGTAAAGCACTTTCAGTCAGGAGGAAAGGTTAACGGTTAATACCCGTTAGCTGTGACGTTACTGACAGAAGAAGCACCGGCTAACTCCGTGCCAGCAGCCGCGGTAATACGGAGGGTGCGAGCGTTAATCGGAATTACTGGGCGTAAAGCGTACGCAGGCGGTTTGTTAAGCGAGATGTGAAAGCCCCGGGCTCAACCTGGGAACTGCATTTCGAACTGGCAAACTAGAGTGTGATAGAGGGTGGTAGAATTTCAGGTGTAGCGGTGAAATGCGTAGAGATCTGAAGGAATACCGATGGCGAAGGCAGCCACCTGGGTCAACACTGACGCTCATGTACGAAAGCGTGGGGAGCAAACGGGATTAGATACCCCGGTAGTCCACGCCGTAAACGATGTCTACTAGAAGCTCGGAGCCTCGGTTCTGTTTTTCAAAGCTAACGCATTAAGTAGACCGCCTGGGGAGTACGGCCGCAAGGTTAAAACTCAAATGAATTGACGGGGGCCCGCACAAGCGGTGGAGCATGTGGTTTAATTCGATGCAACGCGAAGAACCTTACCTACACTTGACATACAGAGAACTTACCAGAGATGGTTTGGTGCCTTCGGGAACTCTGATACAGGTGCTGCATGGCTGTCGTCAGCTCGTGTTGTGAGATGTTGGGTTAAGTCCCGCAACGAGCGCAACCCCTATCCTTAGTTGCTAGCAGGTAATGCTGAGAACTCTAAGGAGACTGCCGGTGATAAACCGGAGGAAGGTGGGGACGACGTCAAGTCATCATGGCCCTTACGTGTAGGGCTACACACGTGCTACAATGGCGCATACAGAGTGCTGCGAACCTGCGAAGGTAAGCGAATCACTTAAAGTGCGTCGTAGTCCGGATTGGAGTCTGCAACTCGACTCCATGAAGTCGGAATCGCTAGTAATCGCGTATCAGAATGACGCGGTGAATACGTTCCCGGGCCTTGTACACACCGCCCGTCACACCATGGGAGTGGGTTGCTCCAGAAGTAGATAGTCTAACCCTCGGGAGGACGTTTACCACGGAGTGATTCATGACTGGGGTGAAGTCGTAACAAGGTAGCCCTAGGGGAACCTGGGGCTGGATCACCTCCTTATACGATTTAGAACTTATTTGTTCGTAGTGTCCACACAGATGATTGTTATTGTAAAGAGAACAACACTTATTGTTTTGGGTCTGTAGCTCAGCTGGTTAGAGCGCACCCCTGATAAGGGTGAGGTCGGTAGTTCAAATCTACTCAGACCCACCACTTCTTGTCTAATCAAGAAGATGGTTAAAACAGTAAGTACCAGCATATGTGGGGCTATAGCTCAGCTGGGAGAGCGCCTGCCTTGCACGCAGGAGGTCAGCAGTTCGATCCTGCTTAGCTCCACCACTTTTACTTCTTAAAAATAAATATTCTTTATCGGGCCATTAACAGCCTGAGAATAGAGTGTGTTTAATTTTGAGAGGTTTTTGTATCTCTTGCTCTTTAAAAATTTGGAAAAGCTGATAATAAAATTCTGATAGATACATTGTATTTATCAAGAGTTTTCAAAAGTAAAAAACAATGGTAGCAGTACCATTGAGTGCCATTTAGTTAACTCTTATGAGTTGATTGATTGGTATCTACTTTAGTATTCAATATTGACTTCTGGCGAAGTTAAACTGTCACGAAACAAAGACCCGTTTGGGTTGTATGGTTAAGTGACTAAGCGTACACGGTGGATGCCTTGGCAGTTGGAGGCGATGAAGGACGTATTAACTTGCGATAAGCCTAGTCAAGCTAGTAAAAAGCGCTTGAGACTAGGATTTCCGAATGGGGAAACCCACCTGCTTGCAGGTATCGTTAACTGAATACATAGGTTAACGAGGCGAACGCGGAGAACTGAAACATCTAAGTACCCGTAGGAAAAGAAATCAACCGAGATTCCGAAAGTAGCGGCGAGCGAAATCGGAACAGCCCTTAAGCTCATTATGTGTTAATGGAAGGCTGCTGGAAAGCGCCACGATACAGGGTGATAGTCCCGTACATGAAAAGACATTTTAAGTGAAATCGAGTAGGTCGGAGCACGTGAAACTTTGACTGAATATAGGTGGACCATCATCTAAGGCTAAATACTCCCAACTGACCGATAGTGAACCAGTACCGTGAGGGAAAGGCGAAAAGAACCCCTGTGAGGGGAGTGAAATAGAACCTGAAACCGTGTACGTACAAGCAGTAGGAGCCCACTTGTTGGGTGACTGCGTACCTTTTGTATAATGGGTCAGCGACTTATATTTTGTAGCGAGGTTAACCGAATAGGGTAGCCGTAGGGAAACCGAGTCTTAACTGGGCGACTAGTTGCAAGGTATAGACCCGAAACCCGGTGATCTAGCCATGGGCAGGTTGAAGGTTGAGTAACATCAACTGGAGGACCGAACCCACTAACGTTGAAAAGTTAGGGGATGACCTGTGGCTAGGAGTGAAAGGCTAATCAAACCGGGAGATAGCTGGTTCTCCCCGAAATCTATTTAGGTAGAGCCTCGGACGAATACTTACGGGGGTAGAGCACTGTTAAGGCTAGGGGGTCATCCCGACTTACCAACCCTTTGCAAACTCCGAATACCGTAAAGTAATATCCGGGAGACACACGGCGGGTGCTAACGTCCGTCGTGAAGAGGGAAACAACCCAGACCGCCAGCTAAGGTCCCAAAGTCATAGTTAAGTGGGAAACGATGTGGAAAGGCCCAGACAGCCAGGAGGTTGGCTTAGAAGCAGCCATCCTTTAAAGAAAGCGTAATAGCTCACTGGTCGAGTCGGTCTGCGCGGAAGATGTAACGGGGCTAAACTATGCACCGAAGCTGCGGATTCAGAATTTATTCTGAGTGGTAGGGGAGCGTTCTGTAAGCGGTTGAAGGTGTACCGGGAGGTATGCTGGACGTATCAGAAGTGCGAATGCTGACATGAGTAACGATAATGGGAGTGAAAAACTCCCACGCCGGAAGACCAAGGGTTCCTATCCCATGTTAATCAGGGTAGGGTAAGTCAACCCCTAAGGCGAGGCCGAAAGGCGTAGTCGATGGGAAACAGATTAATATTTCTGTACTCGATATAATTGCGATGGGGGGACGGAGCAGGCTAAGCAAGCATAGCGTTGGTAGTCTATGTGAAAGTGAGTAGGGCGTTTGTTTAGGTAAATCCGGACGAACACTAAACCTGAGACACGAGACGAGTCACTACGGTGATGAAGTTGCTGATGCCATACTTCCAGGAAAAGCCTCTAAGCTTCAGATTATATGGAATCGTACCCCAAACCGACACAGGTGGTCAGGTAGAGAATACTAAGGCGCTTGAGAGAACTCGGGTGAAGGAACTAGGCAAAATCGTACCGTAACTTCGGGAGAAGGTACGCTCCTATCTGTGATGAGACTTGCTCTCTAAGCGGACGGGAGCCGCAGTGACCAGGTGGCTGGGACTGTTTATTAAAAACACAGCACTGTGCAAAATCGCAAGATGACGTATACGGTGTGACACCTGCCCGGTGCCGGAAGGTTAATTGATGGGGTTATCCTTAGGGAGAAGCTCTTGATCGAAGCCCCGGTAAACGGCGGCCGTAACTATAACGGTCCTAAGGTAGCGAAATTCCTTGTCGGGTAAGTTCCGACCTGCACGAATGGTGTAACCATGGCCACGCTGTCTCCACCCGAGACTCAGTGAAATTGAAATCGCAGTGAAGATGCTGTGTACCCGCGGCTAGACGGAAAGACCCCGTGAACCTTTACTACAGCTTGGCACTGAACATTGAACCTACATGTGTAGGATAGGTGGGAGACTTTGAAGCAGCGACGCTAGTTGTTGTGGAGTCAACCTTGAAATACCACCCTTGTAGTTTTGATGTTCTAACGTTGGCCCCTGAATCGGGGTTACGGACAGTGCCTGGTGGGTAGTTTGACTGGGGCGGTCTCCTCCTAAAGAGTAACGGAGGAGCACGAAGGTTGGCTAAGTACGGTCGGACATCGTACGGTTAGTGTAATGGTAGAAGCCAGCTTAACTGCGAGACAGACACGTCGAGCAGGTACGAAAGTAGGTCATAGTGATCCGGTGGTTCTGAATGGAAGGGCCATCGCTCAACGGATAAAAGGTACTCCGGGGATAACAGGCTGATACCGCCCAAGAGTTCATATCGACGGCGGTGTTTGGCACCTCGATGTCGGCTCATCACATCCTGGGGCTGAAGTCGGTCCCAAGGGTATGGCTGTTCGCCATTTAAAGTGGTACGCGAGCTGGGTTTAGAACGTCGTGAGACAGTTCGGTCCCTATCTGCCGTGGGCGTTTGAGAATTGAGAGGGGTTGCTCCTAGTACGAGAGGACCGGAGTGAACGAACCGCTGGTGTTCGGGTTGTCATGCCAATGGCATTGCCCGGTAGCTACGTTCGGAACTGATAAGCGCTGAAAGCATCTAAGCGCGAAGCAGGCCTCGAGATGAGTTCTCACTAGACTTTTAAAGTCTCTGAAGGGCCGTTGAAGACTACAACGTTGATAGGCAAGATGTGGAAGTGGTGTGAGCCATTAAGCTAACTTGTACTAATTACCCGTGAGGCTTAACCATACAACGCCAAACGCGTTTTATGTGATAGTGAAGCAAGCGAAGAAGTTAATATGACTAAAGTAGAAATTACTTAGAAAGACTTAAAAAATATTATCAGATATTTTCCAAATTCAGTTAATGCGCAGAAATACGTATTAACGCCCAAATTTGCTTGGTGACAATAGCGTTTTGGACCCACCTGACTCCATGCCGAACTCAGTAGTGAAACGAAACAGCGCCGATGATAGTGTAGCATTTGCTATGTGAAAGTAGGACATTACCAGGCTTCAAATTGTAGAGAGCCCGAATCTAACGATTCGGGCTTTTTTACGTCTGCAGAAAAGTGAAATGTGCGTAATTAATATACACTCACATCAACACCTATTACGTAGGACGGGCGGGCGTAGCGACTCCCAACGTAAAAGCACTGAAAGTACCCTTATAAAGCTTCTACTTCAATTCTAACCTTCGCGATACAACTCAATATATTCACTAAATCACAGTCTGATTTAAAAGCTAGCTACTTCTTCTCATTTTGTTGCAATTTCATTCTTGGTTTAATAAGTGACCTGTGTAAAACTAGCTGCGTTAATTTAGTAAATCAGGTGACATGAATGTCGAATATTAAAGCTTGGAAACTTATAAGCCTGTTTTGTTTGTCCGCAGTGCTTATGGGTTGTCAATCTAAAGAAGAGCAGCTGCAACAAACAATTCAAGAGTCTATTAAAAAAGCAGATACAGAGCTGTCACAGCTTGGTACTGCGCTTGATAATGGGAATGTGCGCAATGCTGTATTACTTAAAGAATATGGCGAGCTACTTAAAAAACAACAACCAGAGCTTGCAAAAGTTGTTGATGTAATTACCCTTGATACAACGCGCCAAGGCGCACTTTATAGTGGCTTAACACAGCGACTTAAAGATATTAAAGGAACTTACTTAATTCCTCCTTACGAAGATACATTACATAGCATCGATTTGTTGCGTGATGCATCTAGACCTACGCTATTTTCTGATGCGTTAACCGATCCTATCAATATGCTAGCTGATATGTCGAAAGGCACTTTAGCGCGTGTAGGCGCAATTAGTAAGCAAGCTGAAGGTGAGGGTGTTGGTAACCAAATGGTAGGTAACCCTAACTATGGTAACTGGCAATCAAATAGTAACGGTATTAGCTTTTGGCAATGGTACGGAATGTACCGTATTTTAGGCGATGTATTTGACCGTGTTGAATACGGAAGCTGGAGTAAGCGCCGAAAGTATAGTTATTACAATGACTATGGCCGTTCGCGTTATTCAAGCCCCAAACAAATTAAAACCCAAAGCGCGCTAGAAACACGCACGCGCCAAACATACCAACGCCAAGGTAAGCAGTTTACAAGCCCTTATGCGAGTAAAAAAACAGGTGCATCCGGTTTAAGCCGTAGTAGTTATACGCCACCAAAAAGCCGCAGTAGTTATTCTCGTTCTAGCAGTTATAGCAATAGCTCAGGATCGGTGCGTGATAGCGGTAGCAGAACCTCTCGTGGCGTGAGCCGTGGTAAGTAAAAGAATAAAGTTGGAGTTAGAATAATATGTATGAATTTAATGGAATAACTATGTGGTCACTGCAAGCATTGGCGATTGATTTTGCAATTATTGTTTTATTATTTGTAAGCCTTAAATATATAAAAGGCTGGGTTTCAAACTTACACGCAAATGATGAAATAACAGAGCGTGATAACTTTGCTTTTGGTATTAGCTTTGCCGCTGGTTTAGTGGCACTGGCGATTGTATTAACAGGTGTAAGTAGTGGTGCTTTTGCTGCAACACTGCAACAAGAAGCACTGCAAATGTTAGCTTACGGCGCATTAGCTATTGTACTTATTAAGTTGGGCCACTTTTTCCAAGATAAAGTAGCGCTTCGTAAAGTAAGCCTGCACAACGAAATAGTTAAAGGTAACGTTACAGCTTCAATAATTGATTTTGGTCATGTTGTTAGCGTTGCAATAGTTATTCGCTCAGCACTTTTATGGGTGGCTACTGATGGCTGGCATGGTCTTCCAATTGTAATTGCCGCCTTTATTATAGGTAGTGTTGTATTACTACTTGTTAGCCAATACCGAGTACAGTTATTTAAACGTACAAATAAAAGTGGCGACTGCCTACAACAAGCAATTGTTGATGGTAACTTAGCTGTGGGTATTCGTTACGCTGGATTTTTAATAGGTAGTGCATTAGCTATTACAGCTGCAACGGGTGTTGCGCCATACGCTGCTGATAATATTAATGCGAGTTTACTATACTGGGCTATTAGCGCTGTTGTGAGCCTTATCGCATTTATTATTTTGCACTTAGTGACAATTAAAATAATTTTATCTGGTTGCGATATTTCCGATGAAGTTAATCGTCAAAAAAATGTAGGTGTAGCAGCTATTTCTGCAGCAGTATCATTTGCTGTAGGTATCACTATGGCAACCTTACTAGGCGCATAATCAGTGTCATCAACCACAACTACCCCAAGTAAGTCTCGCTTACTTGGGCACGATATATTACTAATTACCGTTATGGCCGTGCTTGCTGGGTGCGGCCTTATTTATGAATACTTACTGTCTCATTATGCGGGCCGTGTACTTGGCTCAGTAGAAAGCGCTATTTACGCCATGATTGGTACTATGATTGTAGCAATGGGCTTAGGCGCTTTTTTAGCGCGCTGGTTTAAAGATGCATTTACCGCTTTTGCTTGGCTAGAAAGCATTATTGCTTTGGTTGGCATGGGCTGCATTTTAGCGATAGCGGGTGTAATAGCTGTAAGTTATTCTCTTCCTCATTTATTTTCGAGCATTTTTAATTTACCCCCAGATGTTGTACTTAATGGTTATGTATTTCAAAAGCTACAAGAGTGGTCACGTTTTCTACCTTATGTTTTTGGTTTAATACTGGGCTTATTTATTGGTATGGAAATACCGCTTATAGCGCGTATTCGTCAGCACGTTTATGGCCGTTTTTTAGAAAATAACGCCGGGACTATTTATGGTGCCGATTATATTGGTGCTGGTATTGGCGCCGCCATTTGGGTAAGCATCATGCTCTCAATGCCTATAATGCAAGCTGCGGCGTGGACTGCGTTATTTAATATCATCGCAGGGCTCGCGTTTTTATGGCGTTACCATGCCCATGTGCGCTTTGCTAAGGCACTTTTAGTTTGCCATATAGTACTGTTGGCATTGTTTGGCTTTATTTTAGTATTTGGCAGTAGCTGGATGAACAATCTAAGTAATGTTTTATACAAAGATAAAGTAATTTATTCGCAAGCAACCAAATACCAGCATGTAGTTTTAACCGAAAGATTAAGCAAAAACCAACCTCAGCCAATCACCGATTTATATTTAAATGGGCGTTTACAGTTCTCAAGTATTGATGAGCAAATATATCATTCAATGCTGGTTTACCCTGCAATGCTTGCCTCTAACAGACACGACCGTGTATTAATAATTGGTGGTGGTGACGGGCTTGCACTTAGAGATGTTTTAAAGTGGCCTGTAAGTGGGGTAACGCTAATAGATTTAGACGCGCAACTACTCAATTTATTTGGTCATAAAGACGGTGACTTTACGCCGCCAGAGCACATCAATAAGCGATTACTACAGCTAAACAATAAATCGATGCAAGACTCGCGAGCCAACATAATTGTGGGTGATGCATTTTTAGAGGTTGAAAAGCTGCTTGATCAATCTAAGCAGTTCGACACCATCTTAATTGATTTACCGGACCCAAATCATCCTGATTTAAATAAAATGTACAGTGACTATTTTTATAATCATGTACGTCAGTTATTAGCACCCGATGGCGCAATGGCGGTTCAATCAACTTCACCTTATCATGCTAAAAAAGCGTTTTTAAGCATTGCTAAAACAGTTAAAGCGGCTGGGTTTGAGTATGTTGAGCAGTATCAGCAAAACATACCTTCGTTTGGGCAGTGGGGCTGGACTATAGCGACTAAAATGGGGCAGTCGGCCAGTGGCCGTATTAATGATGCGACGGCTATGCCTGTGCCATCAAGGTGGATTAGTAAAGAATATTTATTGGCAAGTTTTGTATTTCCCAATCAATACTTTGAACAAGTTAAAAATATTGAGGTCAATAGGTTAGGATCTGGTCAGCTGTATGATTACTACCGAACTGCATGGCAAATAGAAAGCGAATTGTATAAAAATTAAAAAACATGGTTGACATAATATGTCACCCGTGAGAATCTTAACTCAGACATAATATGTCAAACGACAAAAGGCAGAGACATGGAATTAAATGAACTTTCAATAAAATTAGCTTCTTTTGAAACTGAAGGCGCTAACTTTGAGTCTTTCTTGATTGCCAACCCAGGCGAGCAAGATGTTTTACAAGTCATTGTTGATGGAAATGATGAACTTCCAATTTTTGTTACACAAACGCAAGAGCAGTTGTTATGTATTAGCTACTTGTTTGACGAAGATGAAGTTAAGAGTGAATTACGCAACGAATTAAACGAAACATTACTACGTTTAAACGTGCCAATTCCACTGAGTGCATTTGCTAAAATCGATAACAAATACGCGATTTTTGGTGCACTGTCGGTAAATTCATCATTAGATGACGTTACCCACGAACTAGTGACATTAGCCGATAACGCTATCGATGCACTAGAAGCCGTGACCTTGTATTTAAACGATTAATAGCCAGTTAGTGGAGTTAAGATTATGAGTATTTTAAAAAAATTATTTACAGCAGTACGTGGCGGCGCTCGTGAAGCAGGCGAAGCAATTGTAGACAAAAATGGTATCCGTATTTTTGAGCAAGAAATTGCAGACGCGCAAAATGCACTTCACCGTGCTAAAAAAAGCCTTACTGAAGTAATGGCTAAAGAAATGCAAACTAAGCGTAAAATTAGCGCTGTAGATGCATCAATCGCTGAACATGAAGCGTATGCAGGCCAAGCTCTTGAAAAGGGCAACGAAGCGTTAGCATTAGAAATTGCAGAAAAAATTGGTGACTTTGAAGCTGAAAAAGCTGAAAACGAGCAAGTATTATCTGGCTTTAGCAATCACATTGTTACGCTTAAGCAGCAAGTTAAAGATGCTGAAAAATCGATTAAAGAGAATCAGCGCCAGCTTACAATGGTTAAAACCACTGAAAGCGTACAGCAAGCAACAATGGCTGTTAACAGCACGCTTAATACAAACAGCTCGTCTATGACATCGGCTCGTCAATCACTTGAACGCATTAAACAGCGCCAACAAGATCGTAGCGACCAGCTAGGTGCTGCAAAACAACTTGAGTCAGACGTAAATGGCGATGACTTAAAAGCAAAAATGGCTGAAGCAGGCATTGGCGACACAAGTCCAAAAAGCGCTGATATTTTAGCTCGCATCAAAGCGAAGCAAAATAGCTAACCATTACGTTTATACTTTAAAAAGGTAACCGAGTTTTGCTCAGTTACCTTTTTTGCTTAGAGGGCAGCCTTCCTATGTTTAATTTTTTCAAATCTAAAAAAGAGCCAGAGCGTCAGCTTAATCATCCGAGCGAGCTTAAAAAAGGCGACATGTTTAGCGTTATCGACTCCTTTGCTTATCCGGCATGGCTAAAAGGTGAAACGCTACGTGTTACTGGTATTCAGACTTACCAATATCAGCATAGTAGCGATACTGAATTTGTACTTGAGACAAACAGCGGCCAAGTTGTATTTTTACAAATTGAGCAAGATGACGGCGAGGAGTGGGCTAACTTTTCTATTAAAATTCAGCGAAACGAAGTTGAGGAGATATTTGGCCTTGATGAGTTTGCGCGTATTTTTGATGAAGAGTCGTTAACCCACATTACAGTGCAAAATACACCAGAGCGCTTTATGCAGTTTTTAGCTAAAAGCTATCAACAAAGCGAATCGCCTTATGTGTGTTATTTCCATAATAAAGATTACCGCAACCAAACTTTGCCTCGTTATGAGCAAGAAGGTGGTGAGCCATGTGAAATGATTTGCTTAGCGTCAGATAATGAAGGTTTTGGTTTAAATATCGAAATTTGGGATGGCGGCGAAACCGAAGTATCGCTAACGCTCATGCGTCCAATGTCAGACATTGTAGACTTGTTTCCCGGAGATGCTAAGTGAGTGACGCTAAAGACAAGTGGCTACGTCAGGAGCAAGCTGTGCGTGCCACACAAATGGCATTTGATCTAAGCAGTGAAGTTCAAAAGCTGATAAAAAAGCAAGCTATAGACCAAGAGTTAACGCCGTCAGATATGATCCGTAAAATACTTGGCTTAGACGTAAAATCTAAAAAAACGCGTCAACGTTTATCGTTTAATTTAAATGATGATGAAATTGCGCAACTAGCCAGTCGCTTTGATGTCTCAAGTGATGATAAGCGAGCCGTAAAACAACAAGTAGCTGACTTACTAATTGCTCACACTAAAAAAACTAAGTAGTTACACTAGATTATTATGAATATTATTTTAATTGCTTACTTAATTATTTTTGCGTTGTTTGGTACAGCGGCGAGTTATTTTGTACGTTTTATTTATGCGTATTGGGTGCTTAAAACAATGCCCATGAAGTACATTATAAAAGCAGGTATTTGCGTGATACTGGTGGTAGTAATTTCAGCGTTAATTCCGTATTTAAGTTAACGCTGAAATTAAGTTTGATTTACTTTATATCAAACGACTGACATTGCTGATTAATACACAGCGATTGTACTTCAAGTACAGGGGAGCAATCGGTTAAGCCTTGTGCTGCATTTTTTATTTTTTCTTGCTTTGTTATGAGTTGCGCAATATTTTCAGCTTTTTCTTGCGGGGTGTTAAGTGTTGAGTAAACAACATATTTACTCGGTCCACCGCATGCGCGGGCGCCAACTTCAAGCACTTTGCACTGAAAGCTAGCGGTGCAGCTATTATCACTCACCATGTCATTCAGCTCATAGTTTAAGTCAGACAAGTTTTTACTTTGTTCATTGCTTGACGTTATAGTGCTAGCACAACCACTTAGTAATAAAATGCTGCTAGCAACGCTTAAAATTGATAGTTTAATTGCCGATGATAAACAACTCATAACGTTATCCTTAAAATGCACTTACCGCTGAGCCTTCAAGTGTAACACATTTATTTTCAACACACTGCGTGCTTGGCGTTGTTAAATGCTGACAAATACTCATCATCCCTTTTTGTGCATTATAGTTACTTTCAAGCTTAGTAACTTTATCACTTAAGGCTGTTACTTGCTCTTCAGACGCTGATTTTGTTGAATACACAATAAAACTACTCGGTCCACCACATGCGCGGCTACCCACTGCATTTACCCTACATTGCGTGCTTGTATCACATTGCGTGTCTGCAATAAGTGTATTTAACTCGGTTTTAGCTGCTCTGATATCTTCTATTGAAACTTCTTTTAAATCGGCTTTCGGGATTTTTTCAGCAACTGATTTTTTTTGTGTTTTAGTATTCTCTTGTAATTTTTGAAGTACTGGCTTTGATGTTTCAGTTTCAGAGGTGACTGTTACTTGATCTGTTTCAGCTGGTGTTTTATCTAAGCATGCAGTTAAACAAAGAGGTAAAAGTATGGCTAACAATGGGGTACGCATAATAAACCTTGATAGTGATGAAATATTCATCACTATCATACACTGTGCATTTTTTACGGCAATAAAAACTATATAATCAAGTAATTAAAGTCCGCCCTGCGTTAGTTTGGTGGGATTAAGTAGCTTTTCGAGTTCACTGCGTGGTAAATCAGTTTCCTGTTCAGCTACATCAATAATAGGGCGGGCTTCTTTATAAGCCTGCTTTGCTATTTTTGCTGCTTTTTCATAACCGATCACAGGATTGAGCGCCGTCACTAAAATTGGATTTTTAGCGAGTGCTTTATCTATATTTGGCTGATTCACCTTAAAGCTGGCAATGGCTTTATCGCCCAGTGCTTGTGCGCTATTTGCAAGTAACTCTATGCTTTGCAATATATTATACGCAATGACTGGCAGCATCACATTCAGCTCAAAATTACCCGCTTGGCCGGCTACCGTAATAGTGGCATCGTTACCTATTACTTGTGCACTTACCATTGCAGCGGCTTCTGGTATAACAGGGTTTACTTTGCCAGGCATAATAGATGAGCCTGGTTGAAGCGCTTCAAGCTCTATTTCACCTAAGCCTGCAAGTGGTCCTGAGTTCATCCAGCGTAGGTCGTTCGCTATTTTCATTTGTGCGACAGCGAGTACTTTTAATTGCCCCGAAAGCGCAACTATGGCGTCTTGTGAACCTATGTTATAAAAAAAGTTACTGCTAGGCGTAAATCTAATGCCTACATTGGCACTTAGGTTTTCTGTAAATTTTACTGCAAATTTAGGGTCTGCATTTATTCCTGTTCCAACCGCTGTACCACCTTGTGCAAGTTCGCATACACGCTCTAAACTATGTCTAATTCCTGCTGCAGCATGATTAACTTGTGACTGCCATGCACTTAGTGTTTGATCAAATGTAACTGGCATTGCATCCATTAAATGCGTACGGCCCGTTTTAACTATATGGCCTACCTCAGCTTTTTTATTTTCTAGGCTTTGCGATAAGTTTTCAAGCGAAGGAAGTAATTCATACACTACATTTATTGCACTACTGAGTGCGATAGCGGTAGGGACTACATCGTTAGAACTTTGTCCCATGTTTACATCATCATTAGGATGAATACTCTCATTACCTATACGGCTAGCAAGCGTTGCAATAACTTCGTTGGCATTCATATTTGAGCTTGTGCCAGAGCCTGTTTGAAAAATATCAACGGGGAAATGCTCAATGTGTTCGCCATCAATAATACTTTGACAAGCTTGCTCAATAGCATTTGCTTTGTCTTTACTTAGATGGCCAAGCTCGCAGTTACTTTGTGCAGCGGCTTGCTTTATATAAGCCAGTGCAGTGATAAATTGCTTTGGCATAGAAAGGCCACTAATTGCAAAGTTATTAACCGCTCGCTGTGTTTGCGCCTGATAGAGCGCATCAGTAGGTACTTGTAGCTCGCCCATACTGTCTGATTCTGTTCTAAAGCTGCTCATAAGTGTGCTCCTTAAAAAGGGTTGAATTCGTGACTAAGAATACGAGCTTCACGCTCCAGTATTAAAAATTGCGCAGTGTTGTTATGCGCTTTATAAAACCGTTTTAGTGCTAATAAAGGTTTGTATAACTGCTCCACACATTGCTTGCGAATAGCATTATGGATAAGAGGGTCGCACATTTTGTTCATAATTTCATGGTGTGTGCGCCTAAGATAAAACTCTTGAAGCAAAGGATTACGCTGTTGTTCAAAGTTTTTGGCTACGTTTAGGGCGGTTTCTATGTAATCGGCAACGAGCATGGGTGCATGCAGGCCGGGTCTTAAGCAATGACAAGAGAGTTCTTGATGATAACGATGCTGTGCATGATTTGAAGACATAAAAAAACCGACTTAAGTTAACGATAATGGTTATCATTACATTTAATCGGTTTCAGTGTAAACAGTTATTATTAAAATTATTTGCGATATTAATTTGAGTTTTAATTGTAGCCAAGAATAAATATCTGATCTGTTTCATGTTTTGTTATCGCCTTTTGATTATGTTTAGGATGCGAAAGTAAATCGATTACTGTAGCTCTCATATCAACGGCATAACTATGATCGTCGGTGGTTTTTTCAATTATAGCAACAGCTGCATCTACAGCTGTATAAGAGGGAGTATGCATAATATTTTCCTATTAATTAAATCATAAATTAACCCAAGTAAGGGTTAATATAACTAAAGCATAATACATACCACTGCCTTAAATTAGTTGTAGAGTTATGAATTTAATAGTCTTTATAAATACTCGATACAATTTTAGTTACCCAAAATTAGCAATTTGCGATATTGTTGTGCAATATGCTTCTCATTTGGTGCAAAGTAATGGCTAAACCTTTCTCACAAGCTTGCGAAAATAACAAAAAACCTATTTTAAAAGTGCTTACTCAGGTACTTAATAAAACGAAAGTATTGCTTGAAATAGGCTCAGGAACCGGCCAACATAGTGTGTTTTTTGCAGAACAATTACCACATTTACAATGGCATACAAGTGATCGCGCTATAAACCACGAAGGGATTAATTTATGGCACCACGAAGCTAATTTAACTAATTTACATGCACCACTTGAGCTTGATTTAAATAATGAGTGGCCAATAGATAAGGTTGACGCTATTTATACTGCAAACACATTTCATATTGTAAGTTGGCAATTAGTTGAACGTTTTTTTGACGGTGTTAAACGTCACTTAAATAGCGACGGTATGTTGTGTATTTATGGGCCATTCAAATACCAAGATGAATTTACCAGCCCAAGTAATGATGACTTTAGTGCCTTTTTAACAGAGCGCGATCCGTTAAGTGGAATAAGAGATTTTGAAGCAGTTGAACAACTAGCTAAGCAAGCAGGGCTTACGCTTATTAGCGATACTGCCATGCCTGCAAATAATCAGTTACTCGTTTTTAAACGGCAGTAATGAGCTACATTGCTCTTTATATATATCAATATGGCCGCGTTCACGCTTTAAGTAGTCGCTTATTGCATTACTGAAATCGCCATCAACAATATGGTGAGCAGAGTAGGTAAGTACGGGTTCAAATCCGCGTGCTATTTTGTGCTCACCTTGTGCACCCGAATGAAAACAGTTGAGTTTATGTTTTATTGCAAACTCAATACCTTGGTAATAACACAACTCAAAGTGAAGCGAATCTACTTCCTCACTTGCTCCCCAGTAGCGCCCATAAAGCGTATTTGCACCTACTAAACTGAGTGTTGCAGCAATCACGTTATCGTCTCTTTTGGCCAGCATAATAACGAGAGTATTAGCCATTAAGGCATGTAAAAGCGTAAAAAACTCCATATTTAAATAGCCCAAATGACCAGAACGCTTTAAGTAGGTACGCTGATAAAACTCACAAAACAATTGCATTATCTCGGGCGTAATTTGCGTTCCTTGCAGCCATTCAATATCAATATTTTGTTGCGCTATTTTAGCTCGCTCTTTTTTAAGTGACTTACGTTTTCGTGAGCTAAGTATTTGCAAAAAGTCGTCAAAGGTTTCAAAACCTTTATTAAACCACTGAAATTGCACACCCACTCTTAACATGGCATGTTGCTCAGTTAATGAAGTCGCTTGGGCTTGGTCGCAAAAATTAACATGCCAACCCGACCACTTTTGCTCAGCACTGTGTATGCTAAGTTGCTCTGTAATGTACTGATACACCGCATTTGGGTTAGCGTGATCGATAGCAATACGCTTGCCTTCAATAGGGCTAAAGGGAATTCCAGATAGCCACTTGGGATAATATTCTAAACCGTGTTTTTCGTATGCCTCAGCCCATGCCCAGTCAAATACGTACTCGCCATATGAATGACTTTTTAAATACCCGGGTGCAAGTGCAACGAGCGTATCATCTTCAAAAATAGCGAGGTGATGGGGCTGCCAACCGCTTTTTTGTGTTACGCATTGGCTTTGTTCAAGGGCATATAAAAAAGCATGTTGAGTAAATGGTTCATCACCAAATAAACGTTGCCACTGCGCCTGATCAATCTCATTAATACTGCTAAACCATTGGTGCGAAAACGTTCCCATGACTACTTACCTTGTAGTTGTTCTAAGCTGTTCTACATTTTTAATAAACGTACTAATTTGCATTTTAAGCTCGGTAAAATGAGGATTATAAGTTAAGCGTTGTAAAGCCGGATAGTGTTTTAAGTTGGCGCTTGTACGCTCTCCTAGTTGTGGATTTGTTGTTGTTTTACATGTTTTGTACAGGGGCTCGTCATTAATAAAGCTGCCACAATTACGATAGGTTGCGTTAATTCCATAATGTGGATTTTGCGGTGAGTTAACAACAGCAATATGCGACATACCATGAACTTTTTTACACTGAGGCGTTGTGCACTGCGGATTATTTACTGTGTAGTCTCTAGCAAAGTCTGGCGGTAAAATATCAGTGCTTCCATAAAGTACTAAAGTATCGAGCGGCTTATATTTTACTGAATTACCTTTGTGCAACGCACTTAATAATTTTAGCGTGGCACGCGTATCTATCGTGGTATCAATGTCGGAAAGTACACTAAAAATAGGCAATTTAAGTGCAGGGCGTTTGTTTAAACTACTTACGCTTGCAAGTGACATTGCATCGTATGAAGCGGCAGCTGCATTTAAAGGAAATGATTCATACTTAGCAAAGTCTACATCGGCGTCTTTATCTATCCAATTAACAAAGGGTATGGCATCAATCCACTTTGCTATCCAGCCGTACTTATTATGCGGCTCAGAGCCGGGCGAATAAAGCATAAGCGCTTTAATTTTAGGCGAAACAGTGTGTTTGGTTGCGTAATCAATAAGTAACGCTGCACCGGTAGAGTAACCTGCAAGTATCACCTCATCAAAGTCTTGCATCGATCGCTCAACTCCGTACTTTATTGCCTGTTGCCACTGGCTAACCTCTACATTGAGTAAAGCACTTGCGGCACTTCCATGCCCTGGTAATAATATAGTACGCACGGTATAGCCTTGCTGATAATACACTTGTGCTAAATCGTGATACGTAAAGGGTGAGTCAGTTAACCCGTGGATTAATAGTGCAACTTTATTACTGCTTGGATGCGTAAGCTCAAAAGGGGCAATAATATCTACAATAGTAGGGTCTGATTTTCGCGTACCTTGTGTCACTAATTGCTGATACGTTTGTGTAATAACGGGGCATGGCATATTTGCACGGGGATTGGCTTTATTTATATGTTTATACGCATAATCTAAGTAATGATTGAATGGTAAAAGGGCGTGGTAATTAAAACGCTGGTGATTGTGCTCATTTTCAAAGCGTAATAAGCCTTGTTGCTTACTTTTTGTTATAAATTTGAAGTCGCTCGCCTGCGATATACAATTTTGAGCGACAATAATATGCGAAAAAACACTTAAAATAAAACCAAAAAATATGTTTGAAATTAAACCACTATTGTTCATTAACTTCTGCATATTGGACAAGACACTCGGTTAGCTTACTGAGTTCAAGCGGCTTTGCAAGATGCTGGTTAAATCCAACTGCTTGTGCATGTGCTTTATCCTCAGGCATAACGTCGGCGGTTAAAGCAATGATAGGGAGCTCTTCGTCTGTTTTAAATTGCCTGATCAGTGCCGTGGCTCTATAACCATCCATTATGGGCATTTGGCAATCCATAAGCACTAAGTCAAAATGTTGTTCTTTTACAATGTTGACCGCCAGCTCACCATTTTCAACAATGTGCGGCACAATACCTAGCGACCCAAGCATTGCTTTAATGACCATTTGATTTACGGGATTATCCTCTGCAACAAGAATACTTAAAGATGCAGCATTGGTATTTGCAGTCGTTATGGTTGGGAGCTCTTCTGGCTCTGTTGTTTCTAGCTGTATCTCAAATGTGAAAGTAGATCCCTGCTCTAATTCACTTTGCAACGTTATTTGGGCGTTCATTAATTGGCTCAGCTCTCTAGCGATGGTTAAACCAAGGCCAGTTCCTCCAAACTGCCGTGAAGTAGAGCTATCGGCCTGAGTAAACGCATTAAACAGTTTGTTATGTTGGTTTGATTTAATGCCTATACCAGTATCAACAACGTTAATTGTTATTTTTACTTCATTGGTAGATACAAACTCGGTATCGATATTTAGTGTAACGCTGCCTTTTTTTGTAAATTTAATAGCATTACTGCATAAGTTAAGCAGTATTTGCTCTATCCGCATAGAATCGCCAATAAACCATGTGTCGGCTGGTAATTTACAGTTAATTTTCCAATCAAGGCCTTTATTTATAGCGCTTTGTTCAAACATGGTATTAATACGCTGTACAAGTGCATTTAAATCAAATGGGATATATTCAAGAACTAAGCGTTGTGATTCTATTTTTGATATATCGAGAATATCGTTTATTAGGTTTAACAAGCTTTTTGATGATGAGTTTATTTTATCCAAATAGCCAATGAGTGTATTTGCGTTATCTTCTTTACGCGCCAGAGACGAAAAGCCAATTACAGCATTTAACGGCGTACGTATTTCATGACTCATATTCGCTAAAAACTGACTTTTAGCTTGGTTAGCTAAATCAGATTGCTTTTTAGCTTGTACTAGAGAGTAAGTGCGCTCAGCTACTTGGCGAGTCAGCGCAATTTGCTGCTGATTAAATAGTAGTAATACCATCAAAATTAATGAGCATACGGCCACTTGGAGTATAAGTAATAATAAAGTGAGTTGGCTATTGTGCTGTGATAAAAACTTTTCTTTTAGTGATAGTTTTACAACCCATTGTTGCCCACCAAAGTCAACATTGAACGACATTGGGCGACTGCCTTGTGCTTGGTCGAGGTTCTTTGAGTAATTAGTATAAAATGGAGGCTCGTTTATATCTTCATAAATACCAATCGAGAACATGTCTGATTGTTGCTCAGAAATAGCTTGTTCAATCATACTGCGCACTAAAAACACACCAGTGGCATAGCCTTTAATTTTTTCTCCACTCATACTTTGAGAGTGCACAGGCGCAAATAATAAATAAGCTGGGCTTGGCTCTTTGGTTTGCACCAGTTGGATTATTTTAGTGCTAATAGGTAAATATTTAATGGCAGGGTTGAGTAATGATGCTTTTCTATCTGAATTTGAAAAGACATTAAATCCAATCGCTTTTTGATTACCGTTAAAAGGTGCAATATATTTAACAATAACGAGAGGGTCATTATCCTCAAGTGGTTTACCTACGATATCAATATCTAAATGATAAATATTTGAGATTTCTTCAGTAAAAGCATTGCGCTGATCTTGGTCTATTTTTACATTCCACGATAAAGCTTTAATAAATGAATGTTGTTTAAGTAGCTGGCTTGCATAAGAATAAAAGTCTTGCTGATTTAATTTCGATGATGATTGGACTTGGCTCGCTAAACTTTGCACGGCAATAATACTGCGATTTGTGTACCTATATAAGCTATTTTCTATAACGTGAACTTCACGCTCAGCAATTTTAATCGTATTGATACGATTTTCTCGGTCATACAATTGAGTTGTAACGGCAACCGAGAAAAATAAAACTGAACATACTGCAAGAGTCGGTAATACAGATATATTATATTGATTCGACTTTTGTGGTAGCAGAGACAGTAACAATGGAGTGGCAATTAAAACACCTAAAGTATCGCCAAGCCACCAGTAAGTAACATTTTTCCAGTGATTATCAATACTGTAAACAGGGTTGAATTCACTCAGTGCAAATACACCACAATTAGCTGAAATTAAGCTCACTAAAATGGCTACTACAACAATAAAATAAATGATATTTTTGCGTTTTTTAAAGCGTAACGGATGGCCCAACCAAAATTTTAAAAGCGCCGCACCTACCATTGCCTGTATTACAACACCAAAAGAGATGTACATCGCCTCATTAAATGAGTTGCCAATGAGTACCATTTCATGGACTGAGTTATTAAAAACATTAAGATTAAAAGCTATAGAAGCTATAAATAATGGCAGAATAAATCGCCACCACCATATATAACACCCCACTAAAGCAATACCGGCGGGTAACCAAATAGGAATTATTTGTGAGTTAAAAGCAAGTTTAGTGAGTGCAATGCCGACTAAGAAGTATGCAAAGGCAAAAATTATGTAAAAAATAAAAGAGTGATATTTTGAGTTAAAATTTTTCACATAAGGTCCAAGCGATTATTATTCTCATTTTTTAAATATCAGTATAGCTAACAGTAAGTTATTTGCGGAATTTTTATAATGGTAACTGCTTTTTGCTAAATGACTGCTTTAACACGACAGTTGATTCTATATTAGCAATGCAACTTAAACCACCTAATTGATGTTTTACAAATCTCTCATAGCTCTCAAGATCGTGTGCAATAATTTTTAATAGATAATCATAGCTTCCTGATATTACACAACACTCTAATACATGTGGTAATTTTTCTACATGGTGTTCAAATTGCTCAGCAGCACTTACCGAGTTTTGGCTTAGCCTCACAAACGCATACACCAGCACATTAAGATTAAGTGCTTTAGGATTTATAGCTGCGTGGTAGCCGGTAATAATGTTTTCTTGTTCGAGCTTTTTTATACGCCTTAAGCAAGGTGTATCAGACAAATTAATGCTGCTAGCCAAGTCTGAAACTGACATGCGGGCTTGGCTTTGCAGTGCGATGAGTAATTGCTGATCTTTTTTATCTAACATAGTTATCGGCTTTCATTAATTATCTTTATATTTGTAGTGATTATTGCTAAATATTATGGTTTTTACTATTTTTTTTGGCGTTTTACTCTCATTAAACTCTGTTAGCATTTAATTATAAAAATAATAGAGCACAACAATGAACACACATACCGCTATTTTCGATCAATGGATACGAACAGGATTTGTCACTTTAAATAGTGAACTTGAGCAGCTCTATTGGCAACAAACCGATAAAGCAAATGTAGAAGGAATAGGTGAGGCCTTAAAGCAACAGTTAGAAAAAGAAGGCAACGCATTAATTAGCAATTTATTAGCCGAGGGAAACACAGATCAAGGCTTTGATAGCGCTTTTGACTTACTCGGTAACGTAGGATTATTTATGGCGGCGTGTAGGCGCCATGAAATTACTGAGCCAAGCAGAGAAACTACCTCTCCACTAATTGAAGCCTCAGCGCTTGCTATGCATATAGGTGCATCCATTGGCGTAACTCCTCGTTTTGCTACCGCCCACTTAACTACTCATAACAAAGCACTTAACGGTATTTATAAACGGTTTACTAATTTACCTGATGAAAAGCTATTTATTGATTACAACACCCAAGGTATTTTGGCCTATAAACGTGCAAGTGATGCTTTATTAAAAATATTGCCGTTAGGTATTTCACACCCCTTGTGTGGTGAGTTATTAAAAGTAGCTAAACAAGCGCTTATAGATGTGATTGAGTCAAATAATGCACTTTATTCTGAGCTCGATACAGATCGCTTTTTTAACTGCGTTCGCCCTTATTATAAACCGTACCGTGTAGGTAAAGAGGTTTACAGAGGGGCAAATGCTGGTGACTTTGCAGGTATTAATGTGATTGACATGTTACTAGGGCTATGTAGCGCAAATGAGCCTAGTTACTCGCAAATGCTGGTGGATAAGTTTTTATATATGATGCCGGAGGATCAACAAATCCTACGAGAAGCCATGCGTATGCAAAGCTTTATGGATGACTTTTTACAAGCCAAGCCATTTAAAAATACAGATTGGTTTAAAAATCACGCAACGTTATTTATTCAAGTGTGTAAATTACATGGCGACACCGCAGTCGGTCATCATAATCAATTGGTTGAAAAATTTATTGCTCAGCCTTCAAAAAATATGCAACAGCAGCATATGAGCAAGGTAACAGCAAGTGGTCCGCCGCTTCATGTATTACTTGATTCGCTCGAAAAATTAAGAGATAGGCGAGCCAGTGCCAAACGCGACGATATAAAAACACGTTTTGACGATCTAAATACACTTAAAGAATGGGTTAAATAGCATGCTTAAAAATGATTTTTGTATGGCAGATGGCTGTTATTTATTAAACCACTCGGTAGGGCGTCCTCTTAAAAATACACAGCAATATTTAGCACAGCACTACTTTTTACCGTGGGAGAGCTCAAATAAAGAACCTTGGCAACAATGGCTGCCCGCAGTTGAGCAATTTACTACCGCGCTTGGTAAGTTATTTAATGCGCCTAGTTCGCAGTTTTGTCCTCAAGTTAATTTATCAAGTGGCTTAACAAAGTTGCTTATGTCGCACCCTCGATTACAGCAAAAAAATTGTAAAGTGCTTATGGCGCAAAGTGATTTTCCGAGCATGGGTTTTGCAATGCAAAAAGCGTTGCCAGAGTGTGCGCAAATTATGTTTATACCAGAGCACGAAAACCTAACTGATATTAGTGTTTGGCAGCGTTATATAACCGCCGACATCGATTTAGTTTTTATAAGTCATGTGTATTCAAATACAGGTGTACAGGCGCCGGTATACGATATTGTAGCTATAAGTAAATTAACCAATAGTTTATCAATAGTTGATGTTGCTCAGTCAGCGGGTGTGATACCGCTTGATTTAAGCGTGCTCGATGCGGACTTTATGATTGGCTCGAGCGTCAAATGGTTATGTGGTGGCCCAGGTGCAGCTTATTTATGGGTTAACAAAAACCAAATAAAGTTCTGTGAGCCTAAAGATGTGGGGTGGTTTTCGCATCAAAATCCATTTGAGTTCGATATTAATAATTTTGAATATAACAGCAGTGCGCTTAAGTTTTGGGGTGGAACACCTTCTGTAGCGCCTTATATTATCGCTGCAAATAGCATTAATTACTTTGCAGAACTAACTGCTCACAAGGTAAGGGATCATAATTTAGCTATGCTTACGCTTATTCATGAGCAACTAGCTGAATATGTTGCATCACCTATGGGTAGTGATAAATGCAGCGGGACTGTTATTTTATTTTTTAACAAGCAGCAAGACTATTTACTTACAGAGCTTAATAAAGCGAAAGTCAGTGTAGATGCTCGTAAATTTGGGATACGAGTATCGCCACATATTTATAATACCCGAGAAGACGTTGAGCAGTTTATTTCGATAGTAAAACGAGCACTTAAGGGTTTTGGCTAAGCTGCTGCTGTCTTTGTTTTAATGACTCTATTTTTTGCTGCATTTGATTAATTGATGCGTCGTAAGCTTGCTTTAACGAATTTGTTTTAGTTGCGATAGCATCAGCAATAGACGAAGCGCCTAAACGATTGGCTTTATCTTGAGTCATGTAATCTATCTGCTGTTTTTTAGCTGCGTATTCTTTTTGGCTTTGTGCAATAGATAGCTCAAGACGCTTTATTTCACGCTCTATTTGCTGAACCTCTAAGTAGTCATCCACAGAGGTGTCGCTAATACCTTTATCGGGCGTAGAGCTTTTATATGCTTCAATTACGTTTATATCTTTAAGAGTAATAACTTGTGCATCTTTAGCGCAAGGCGTTTGGCTAAAGGTAGTAACGCCCTTAATTACACACTTATACACTGTTGTACTTTGTGCCAAGGTCAAAAATGGAACTGCCGCGCAAACTGATAGCAATATGAATCGGATCATAGCTAAACCTAAAGTGGCTAAAGTTGTGTTAATAATGCCCGAAGTTATTACAAGGCACAATTTGTTTAGTTTTTATAAATTTCAGGTACAAAAAAACCACAATTAAGTGGTTTAAATTAAGTATGGTCCAGAGGGAGGGATAGACTTGCTTACATCCATGTAATCAATCGCTGCGCGACGCTTGCAGCGGCCCAAAATGTTCCAGACACTTTGTCGAACCCTGTCGAGGGTTCTCACCCTCCCAATTTAGTATCGGTGTTAAATTTTAGGCACAAAAAAACCACAATTAAGTGGTTTAAATTAAGTATGGTGGAGAGGGAGGGATAGACTTGCTTACATCCATGTAATCAATCGCTGCGCGACGCTTGCAGCGGCCTAAAATGTTCCAGACATTTTATTGAACCCTGTCGAGGGTTCTCACCCTCCCAATTTCGTACCGGTGTTAAAATTTAGGCACAAAAAAACCACAATTAAGTTGTTTAAATTAAGTATGGTGGAGAGGGAGGGATTCGAACCCTCGATAGAGCTACAAACTCTATACTCCCTTAGCAGGGGAGCTCCTTCGGCCACTCGGACACCTCTCCAACGCATAACCGGTTGTATTGATGGAAGTAAAAAAAGCCACCAATTAAAATATGGTGGAGAGATAGGGATTTGAACCCTAGATGGGCTATAAACCCATGCCGGTTTTCAAGACCGGTGCATTCGACCACTCTGCCATCTCTCCGTGACGCAGAATAATACTTAGGTGATACCGCTGTGTAAATAGCAAAATGACTGTTTGCCTAATATTTGTACGTAAATGAGGTTTTTTTTGTAAATAAATAGAAATTAAGGCAGTTTTTGAATAATAAATAGGTTGCAGCAAACTGTGGGAGCTAAAGAAGAGGCTTCATTTAGTGGTTGAGTGTTTGCTGCACCGCAAAAATAATCATGGTTGGGTGATTATTTATATTGAGCTGCGCCGCTAAGTGCTAACCTTTTACCAATAGTGTTAAGTCTAGCTAACATTTTTGCTTTACGGTTAGTTGGTTTAACTGCAATGTGCGCAGATGCCGTTTGGTTTAATGTATTAATTGGATTCATTACCTTGCTCCGAGTTTGTCTGTTGAAATCGAGTGCATTTTGCACGTTAACTGATTAAAAATACAACGATAAAAATTGAGTGTGAAGCATTAGTTATTTTGATGTGAAAATCTTTTAAATACGTTCGATTTTACTTTTTAAATAAGTGTTTTGAATAGTTATTTAAAAAACAAAATACCTATTGCTCTATATTTGCAAGGCTTGTGTGCTTGTTTAGGTTTTTTATGCATTTTACTTTGTTTTTTTTGACTAATTATTCAGATTAAATTATTTTGATTAAAGTGTTTTTTTCATGCTTTTCGGCTATGTTTTATATCAGTAAAGTTGCTGTTATTGATAATTACTAATGTGGGTAAATATATAATCAAAAAACAGCTTAAATTATTTGAAATTGTTCATTGATGATGGCGTTTATTATAACGAGTCAATGGCACTGCAATGATGAGTTTATTTGTTTTTCACTATATTGGTAATAAAAAAGCGCCTACATACTGTAGGCGCTTTGCGTTAGTTGCGTTAAATAACGCGTCTAACTGGGGACGGAGCCACTTTTAGCTATTGCTCTATTTGCTAAAAAGGCATTAATTTGTTTTGTTGGGGTAAGCACAATGGCGTTACCTAATAGCACTAGGCTAAATCCTGCAAAGGTATTTGCATGCCATTCAAAGCCTTCAAAAAAGCTACTCAGTGTTACTGCCACTAATGGAAATAAAACAATAACGTAGCTGGCTTTTTCAGGGCCTATATTTCTTAGCAGTGCAAAGTAGCACCCAAAAGCGATTACGGTGCCAAATATTGATAGGTAAAGTAGTGATAACCAGTAACTTGGTGGAGCATTTAAACTAAATTGCACATCGTTCATTAATACATATAAAGCTAAGCCTATGGCGCTGTATAACATACCCCATGCATTGCCTTGCAATACACCAATTTGCTTACGAGAATTACGAACGCTTACCATGTTTCCTAATGAAGCCACAAATGTACCGCCAAGGGCAAGTAGTAACCCGACCAACGCACCATTACTCAAGTCGAACTGCTGTAGCTGTGGCCAAAACAGACACGTAATACCTAACACAGCGAGTACAGCACCTGTATAAATTCGTTTTGAGATTGGCTTACCAAAAAATAGTCGAGTGTTGACTATGTTCATAACCAGCAGCATTGAAAAGGCAATTGAGGTCATTGCGGAGGTTAAGTAATTTTGCGCCCAGTAAAGCATTAAATAGTTTAATCCAAAATTACAAATGGCTAATAAAACAAAAAAGCCATGATCTAGTAATTTAAATCGCATGTCGGGTTTTTTGTACGCTACATATAACCACATTAAAAGCGCTGCAATAGCAAAGCGATAAAATAACGATAACTCTACCGCAATATCGCCCAGTTGAAATTCGATGGCTAACCAAGTTGAGCCCCAAATTAAAACGGTTGTAATGTATAGCGCTGCACTTTTCATGGTTAGTCTCCAAAGCCCGGTTGAATGGCTATTTTAAGACCTATCTGTATACTTACCATATACAGAAAAGTAAAAATGTAACCTATACAGATTTGGTGTGTGATGATAAGACAAAAAAATAGCCAAGGGCATGAGTTTTTATATCAGCAAGTTATTCAGTTGATTAGAGATATGAGCGCTCAACAAGTTTTACTCCCCGGCGAAAAACTTCCATCACTGCGTAAAATGGCAGATAACTTAAGCATAAGTATCCCCACTGTAAAACAGGCTTACCAGTCACTTGAAGATCAAGGGTTAGTAGAGGCGCGTGAAAAATCGGGATATTTTTTAAAAGTCGTTAGCATGGCGCGCAATTTGCCTAAGCGCGTTAAATTAAGTCGCGAGCCTGTTGTGGTAAATAAACAAGCCTTAATAGAGCAGGTGTACAGTGCGATTCATCAAGCTAACGTAGTCCCTTTTGGTATTGCTAATCCAATTGCTGCTGCACCCACCGATAAAGCACTCGCCAGAAACATGCGCCGTGTAATGACAATTGCGGGCAGTAAAGCCATTAACTATGGGCCAACAGATGGGTTTGTACCGCTGAAAAAGCAATTGGTGCATCGCTATTTAGATTTTGGTATTGGCATTGATATGGACGAGCTTGTGATCACCAATGGTGCGCAAGAAGCCATGGCTATTGCGCTTAAATGTGTAACAAAGCCTGGCGATGTAGTTGCTATTGAGACGCCTTGTTATCACGGGATTATCGAGTTAATAGAAAGCCTAGGGCTTAAAGCGCTCGAAATACCACTGTGCCCAGATAATGGTATTTGGTTAAGTGATTTGGAACGCGCTTTAAATGAGCATGACATAAAAGCGTGTTTATTCTCGACTGCAATTAGTAACCCTGTGGGCAGCTTTATGCCTGATACAAATAGACAGCAGCTGGTGGAGCTACTTGAAAGTCATGACGTAGTGCTTATTGAAGATGACGTATACGGCGATTTATATTTTACGGCAAAACGAGGCACACCTGCTTTAGCGTACTCTAAAAAAGGATTAGTGATTAGTTGCTCATCTTTTTCTAAAACGGCAGCGCCGAGCTATCGTGTAGGTTGGTTAGTTGCGGGTAAATTTGCAACGCAAGCAAGGCGATATAAAAGAGCGCTAAGTTGCTCTGCTTCTTTAATAAACCAATGGACGTTATCTGAATTTATTGCCAGCGGCGAGTACGACCGAAATTTAAAAGTACTTAGGCAGCGCTTGCGCGATAATAAAGAGCGTATGCGATGGTGCTTACAACAAGCAATGCCAAAAAACACACGTATAAGCAATCCAAAAGGAGGCTGCGTAATGTGGCTAGATTTAGGAGGCGAGTACGATAGCCAAACATTGTTTTTACTTGCGCTTGAGGTCGGTATAAGCATTACCCCTGGACTTGTTTTTTCAGCCTCTAATAAATATAAAAGCTGCGTAAGGTTAAGTTATGGTGTGCAATGGAGCGCGCAAATTGAGCAAGCAATAGTTACATTGGGTAAGCTCACTTTATTAGCTAAAAAGTAATACCAATCTGCTTATATATGGGGTCTATTTAACGTTAAGAAAATTACGCTAGAGCTAGGCAAAAGTTTTTGTATCTAGTTGTTCTAAATAAAAATTTTTTAACGAAGTTATAGTGCAATTTAATTCGTTAAATTGATCAAAGATTTATGCAGGTTGGTATAAGTTTGCGAAACACAAAAAAGCAGCATTTAAGTAAACTTAAGTGCTGCCAAAGGGATGTTAAATAACGTTTGCTGTACTAATTTTGTTTAAAGCTAAATAACTGGTAACCTTCAAGCTCTGGCACTTGCATTACTAATTGCTCTTCTTGTTTTGCAATATCAGCAAAGTTTCCACATAAAGAGTTAGCACGTTCTTCTAGTGCGCTTGCATGTAGCTCTACTTTTTCTTCTATTTGTGCGCCCATATTTTCCATACGTTGTTCAAAGGCATCCATATCACCGCCTGAACCAAGTAACTCAGAACCTAAAGCAACTAAAATACTGCCCATTGATTGCATCACTGCTGATTCAACCGCTGTTTCTATCTGCCGCTCAAATTGTTGTTCAAAGTTTTCGCCAAATTGATTAAAACTTTGTTGGCCCATGACAAATGTACCTTGCTGGTAAAATGTGTTTTCTACTTCAATTTTAATGTCGTCCATAAGCTCAGACATATTATCAAGGCCGTCAATATTAAATGCATTGCCTACTTCTTCTAATGCTACCCCGGCAATTTTAACACCCTCAAGCGCTATATTAGCTACTTCAGGCAATTGTGTGCGTAAGCTATCAGAGTACTTCGTTAGCGCTTCGCGTTGTGAGTTATTAAGTGTTACAAATTCGCCATTTACGGTTAAGTCACCATGGGTATTAAACTGCATGGTTTTATTGTTGGCGGTAAAAATTTCCAATTCGTTTGGCTTAATGCGCACATCATTTTTAAATTCGACGTTACATTCATCGCTGCTAAATGAAATTGCAGAATCGTTGTCGTTATGAGCCATAGCTGCTGGTGTACAAATTAATGCGCTAACTAATAGTAATTTTTTCATGTGTATTCTCTGCTTTTTTGTTGATGACTATTAACTAATAACAAGTTTAATGCCATTATTTTTTTATTATAATAAACAGTAAGTTAATTTGTTCGAGGCCTTTTTAATAGGTTGGGTTAAGTTAAAAATAAACTATTTTTTAGTCAAATTAACTAAGTTCTACAAATCTATAAGCAATATTTATCGATACGATAAAAAACTCTCACTTTCCACAATTGAAATTTAGCGCTATTTATTCACATTACTGACATGAAGACTATTTACGATAGTCACGTGGCTTTATTTTGATGCTAATTTGCAGCGCATTTTGGTGTTAAACATTTTTAATTTACCGGCTATTGCGATAATAAAATCCTTGGTTGGTCTCAAACACTTTATGGAGTGGGTTGTGGGTAAGACATTTAGTTACGATGCGCTAGATGACGATTTTGTTGAAGACGAGTACGAAATGCTCGGCCGTAATCAACACGATAAGAACAAGCAAAAGGTTAAAAAGAAGTTGGAAGACTACCTTGAGCAAAAACGCTTGCGTAAAAATCTAGGCGAAGACGATTTAAGCGATTACACCGATTAAATTTCACTAGTATAAATAAAATACCAATTAATATTGAGAGTTTAAATGTGCAGTTATGCGTATGTTTAAGTTTCGATAGTATTGGCAATAAAGAGGCCTTGCGCCTCTTTATTACTTTTTAAAGCGTGCTTTTAGCCTGTGCCAAAGCTTTTTGAATTGTAAGTTCTAGCTTTTCGGGTTTAGTAAAAGGTGCATAACGTTTAATTGGCGTCCCATCTGCGGCAATTAAAAACTTAGTAAAATTCCACTTTATTTTGCGTGTTAAAAAACCAGGCAAGGCTGATTTTAAGTAACGAAAGACGGGATGTGCATGCTCACCGTTTACATCTACTTTGGCCGCCATTAAAAAGCCCACGCCAAAATTGATTAAACATCCTTGCTCTATTTGTGTTGCGCCGCCGGGTTCTTGTTGACCAAACTGGTTGCACGGAAACCCCAAAATTACTAAACCTTGGCTGGCATACTTATTATGTAAAGCTTGCATCGACTCGTATTGGTAGGTAAATCCACATTTACTTGCTGTATTAACAATAAGCACAACTTTACCTTCAAAATCATTAAAGTTAATAGGTTGATCCTGCAAGCTTGTTGCGCTTAATTGATGAAATTCGTGCATTTTGGCGTCTTTTTATTATTGTTATCGGTATTTTAACCTGAGTACAGTATTTCATAAAGTATAAAGAGCACTCTAATTTAAAATTAGAAATAGCCCCATACCGGCAAGCGTTGTGTAATAAATATTATGTGTTTTATAGGCAACAATAATGGCGACTATCGCTGCGCTTAAATAAGGGTTTTGCCAGTTTAAGTTAATGCCATCTTCATTTAAAAATACGATAGGCACCCAAATTGCTGTAAGCACCGCAGGTGCGCTAAAGCTTAAAAATTGCTGCATTTTAGGACCTACTTTAAACGGTAAAGCGCGGTGTAAAAATAAATAACGCGTAAAAAATGTAATGCACGCCATGAGTAAAATAGTTGTCATCATAGCGTTGCTTCCTTTTTAGCGGTTAGTCTTGCTGTAGCGTAACCTGCGCTCATTGCCAGCAGCGCTGAGCAAACAAGCCATAACTCAAATCCGGTACTTTTTAAAAGCGTTGCGCTAACGCCAGCTACAATTACCGTAACAAGTGAGGCCAAATTTTTGATTCCCGGAATAACCAACGCGATAAACGTGGCAGCAATCGCAAAGTCGAGCCCTAAATTAGTTAAGTCGGGCAGCATTGTGCCCGCTACAATGCCAATTAATGTCCAAATATTCCATGCAATATAAAAGCTAAAGCCAGCGCTCAATGCGTATATTAAGCGTGTTTTTGTTCTATATGCTTTTCGATGATGAGAAAACGCAAACAGCTCGTCGGTTAAAACAAAGCTCACCGGTAAGCGCCAACGCATAGGTTGATCAATGACCTTATGACGCACAGCTAAACCGTATAAAAAGTGCCGAGAGCTAATAATAAATGTTGTGAATAAAATTGTGAGCAATGGTGTGTTGCCCGCCATAAGTTCAATCGCAACAAGCTGTGCAGAGCCTGCAAATACTAATAACGACATTGCTTGGGTTTCAAAGGCGCTAAAACCATTTTGAATCGCTAAAGAGCCGCATAAAATACCCCAAGGAACAACGGCTAAACACAGTGGTAGCATATCTAAAAAGCCTTTTAAAATAGCTTTTTTAACTGGTTGCATGATATTTACTCTCACGGCTTGTAGAATGGCTCATAAGGATACCTTAATATTATGATGTTAAAGTAGTTAACAAATTAAATAATACTGTTTTTTAAGGATAGGCACAATGACGACGTTAAAAGTGTGGGATGGGTTTATTAGATGCTTTCATTGGTTTTTGGTTGTAAGTATTGCAGTGCTTTATTTTAGTATTGAAGAGGGCATGATTGAGCTTCACTTTGTTGCAGGTTTTTTTACTTTAGCACTTATAGTAACACGTTTAATATGGGGTGTTATTGGTAGTAAAACCGCGAGATTAAGTGGGTTACTGCACTCTCCTGGTGCTATTTTAAAGGCGCTAAAAATACCAAGCGAATCGTTAGGCCATTCGGCACTCGGTAGCTGTATGGTGATAGTGTTTTTTATATTGATCATAACGCAACTTGTAAGTGGCTTAATGAGCAGTGATGGTATTTTAACTGACGGGCCGCTTGCTCAATATGTGTCTAGCGATACGATTGATTTTGCCAATTGGCTACATGAGCTGAATTTTGACATTTTACTTTATGCTATTGGCTTGCATGTATTGGCTATTATTGTTTACAGAATAAAAGGAAAACCGCTAGTTAAGGCGATGATCACAGGCTCAAGAGAGTTAAAAGCGGATGACTCTGAGGCTAAAGTAACAAAAGCGTCTTGGCCTGCGTGGTTAATATTTATATCTTTATTGGTGTTGCTGGTATTTACGTGGGCGAAAGAGCCTTTAACTTATTTATTTAGTTAAAAACACATTAAACCAACCTTAAAGGGTTGGGTTTTTATTTTGGTTACATTCTTTTGTTTGATTGTTGTGTGATTGCAAATTATAATCATCAAGTTGTTAGCTTATTAAGGTGAGGATAAATTTTTTTGCACGATTTATTAGTGCGTATAACTTGCCCTAGATGTATTTTTTGTGTATCCATATAGGTATGGGTAATAGTTTGTGACTCTTAAGGTGTTGCTGTGTTTATGCATACGTCGTTGGCCTGTGGAAAGTGGTCGACTATAGGTTGTTTAAATCATCATACCCAATTATTTATTGGTGATGTGGTGAGTGTAACCTTTTATGACTTGCAAGGAGAGCTAGTCAGTTTATCGTTTGATTATAAAATCACCTCGTTAGAGCAAGGTGAACCCCATGCATGGCCGCGTTTAGTTGCCGAGCACATTAATGTGCATATACCATTAATAAGCGCAGGGCGAATGACTGAACAAGGGCTCGTTGTTGCTTATCGACAAAACGAAATTTTTGCATTGCAAAGTAGTGGTATTTGTAAAGCCCAAGTTGATTTTCATTGCATCGCGAAATGTGATGATTATGTAGTTAAAGAATGTGACGCATATGAATTTATTTATCCACAAAGTAGCGATGCTTACAATGCAGGTACAAAAGTATTACAACCTAAAACGGGAAAAATTTATCAATGTAGGCCTTGGCCATTCAATGAATTTTGCCGTGTTAATGATGAGAATAAAGTTATGTTTGAACCCGGCATTGGACAAAGCTGGGCTATGGCATGGCTACAAGTATCAGATTAATAAATATAAATAACCTTCTTCCCATAGGTAGAACGATTTTAGTAATGAAACGTATTACCTTCTAAGCCCTCTCAACTATTGAGTGGGCTTTTTTATTTTTATGGTAAACTGCAATTATTGTTATTTTTCAAATTGGTCTTTTCTGTGCCTCATCCTGATCACTCTCTAAATTTATTGTCTAACGTCCCTATCGCTAAAAAGCAAGCTCATATACTCAATGCGCATAATAAAACACGTGTCGATAACTATTATTGGATGCGTGATGATGAACGTCAAAATGAACACGTACTAGCGCATTTGCATGCTGAGAATACCTATTGTGATAAACAGTTAGCACCTATAAAACCATTACAAAATACACTATTTGAAGAGCTTAAAGCGCGTATTGTAAAAGACGATAACTCGATACCCGTTAAAGACGGAAAGTATTGGTATCACTCAGAAGTGCGTGGCGATGATGAATATTCACGCCATTACCGTAGTACCAGCATAGAGGCTGATAATAAAGAGCTTTTACTAGATATAAATGTGCTAGCGGCAGGGTTCGAATTTTTTGAATTAGGTGAAGTCGCTCTTAGCTCGTGTGAACAACTTATGGCTTATTCTGAAGATACTGAAGGCCGACGTATATATTTAGTGCGTTTTAAAAACCTTGAAACAGGTGAGATGCTACCTGATGTACTTGAAAACACAGAAGGGCAAATTGTTTGGGCTAATGACAATAAAACCGTTTTTTATGTTAAAAAAGATTTAAAAACATTATTAGGTTATCAAGTGTTTCGGCATGAGCTTGGTAGCGAGCAAAGCCAAGACGTAATGGTTTACGAAGAGCAAGATAGTAGCTTTTTTATGGGACTTGGTAAAAGCCGCGATGAAAGCTTAATTATTATTGATTTAGCATCGACAGAGACCAACGATACATGGGTGCTTGATGCTAATAAGCCCAATGGCGAATTTAAAGCATTAATGCCGCGTGAAGATGGCCACGAGTTTGACGTAGATAAGCTAGGTAACACATTTTATATTGTGACTAACTGGCAAGCTAAAAACTTTAGATTAATGACGGCAACAAACGAAACGATTGCTGATAAAACTCAATGGTTTGAGCATACAGCTCACAGAGAAAATGTCCTGCTTGAAGGTGTCGAGTTATTTAATGACTTTTTAGTATTGAGTGAACGCGAACAAGGGCAAGCTCGATTTGTAGTTGTTAATAGGCTAGGGAATCGTATGGCACTTGAGTTTGCCGATCCTTGTTATTATGCAGCGATAGCAATGAACCCAGAGCCAGAAACACACACTGCGCGTATTTATTACTCAAGTTTAACAACACCGGGTTCTTTATATGATGTTGATTTAGCAACAGGCGAAAAAACACTACTTAAACAACAAAAAGTACTCGGTAGTTTTAATGCCAATGACTATCAGTCAGAGCGATTAATGGTAACTGCTCGCGACGGAATCAAAGTCCCCGTATCTGTTGTTTATCGAAAAGACAGCTTTAAAAAGGATGGCTCAAATCCGTTATTTCAATACGGCTATGGTGCGTATGGTTATACGATTGATCCAAGTTTTTCTAGTTCGTCACTGAGCTTGCTCGATCGTGGTTTTGTTTATGTAATAGCACATGTTCGAGGCTCTGAAATGCTAGGCCGCGAATGGTATGAGCAAGGTAAAAAAGAGCATAAACAAAATAGCTTTAGTGACTTTATTGATGTGACAAAAGCGCTTGTTGATCAAGGTTATTGTGATAGCAATAAGGTGTTTGCCTCAGGCGGCAGTGCTGGTGGTTTATTAATGGGGGCGGTTGTAAACCAGGCGCCAGAGTTATATTGCGGTGTTGGCTGTCATGTACCATTTTTAGACGTATTAACCACGATGCTTGATGAGAGTATTCCGCTCACAACAAATGAATACGATGAATGGGGTAATCCAAATGATCAACAGTTTTATGATGTGATCGAAGCTTACTCACCTTATGACAATATTAGTGCGCAAAACTATCCGAACATACTTGTTACTACCGGTCTTCATGACTCGCAAGTGCAATATTGGGAACCTATGAAATGGGTTGCAAAAATGCGTGAGCTCAAAACGGATAGTAATATTTTAGTCTTTAAAACAGATATGGATGCAGGGCACGGTGGTGCATCAGGTCGTTTTAAAAGCTTAGAAGAAAAAGCCCTCGAAATGGCCTTTTTTATTGCGCTGTTAAATTAACTACAAAATCGGAAAATTGTATTATTCTATATATAAGTTGATATATGTAAGGCAATTTATGTTTGGAGCTCATGGTGAATTCCAGATTTTCTCGCAGCCCCCTCATATGTATTTAAAATTGAAGGGAAGCTTTAACAATGAAGGTATTACTCGGTTAACTAATGGCGTTATTCAGGAGTTGAGCACTCACCCTAAAAATACGATTAAGTTTGTGGTCGTTAATTTAAATATGGCTTTGATAATATCCCAGCTGGCTCAGTTGGTGTTGGTTCTGTAACGTATCATGATGTGCAAGCAAGCTATCATATCAGTGATTCAATGGAGTTATATGCAGGAGCTAATAACTTATTTGATAAAGAGCCGCCGCGTATCGTTTCTGGTATTAGTGGATCTGATACAGGTACTGAAGCTGGTACGTATGATCCAATCGGTCAAACTATATACATTGGTTTTAGAAGTAAGTTTTAATCAACAATAGCAGTATTAGCTTCTAGTATTGTTATTCACAGTAAAAAAGCCTCGGTTGTCACTGAGGCTTTTATTGCCCGCTTAAATCAAAAGAAACGCCACTGGTAACAGGGGCGTTGTTTCGCTTTGGGGTGAGGTTAATATAGTAACCGAATCGCTTGATTGTTCACGATTTATCCCTAATTAAGCCTTTAATGAGGGCTTTTATTTTTTTGACTTAATCTAAATATGCTTTAAGCATCCAAACCAGTTTTTCTTGCTCTGAGATGTAATCACTCATTAGTGAGGCTGTGCCTTCATCGTCTGCATCACCTGCTTGGTTTAAAATATCGCGCTGCATGTGAATTAACGTACTGTAACCAGCAAGTAGGTTCTCTACGGCTGTAACACCATCACTAATACCTTTAGCTTCTTTAATTTTACTTACTTCGAGGTAATCAGAAAATGCATGTAATGGAGCGCCATCTAACGTCAAAATACGTTCGGCAACTTCATCTACTTTTAAAAGTAATAAGTTATAAATTTCTTCAAATTTAACGTGTAGCTCAAAAAAGTTACGGCCTTTAATATTCCAGTGAAAACCACGCGCATTCATGTATTGAATTTGGTAGCTGCTTAATAGCGTATTGAGTGATTTTACAATATCATCACTTTTTGCACTGTTTAGACCTATTGCGTTTACCTGTGACATAACTTGCTCCTTGAATAACCGTTGATTTGTGAACTTGTGATAAGTATTACTAATTTCGATAAATTAGTAAAATCGTTTAAATTTATCTGGTTAATCGTTTTAACCTATCAATTGTTCTTGGTATCTGGATTCACTTTAGACTATTAATAGAAGTGGGACTGATTAATAAAAATACTACCCCTCAAAAATAAATAAAACTTAAAAGTATATAAATCATGATCTGAAACAAACTTTATCCAAGGTAATAACTTAGCTATTTTTTTATTGATGTAGGTCAAAAATCATCCATCCTAACGGCGCATAATAATGTTGTCGAAATAATTAGGAGAGATAACATGCATGCAAAAACAGCGAAACAAAATAAAGCAGAGTTAATCGTGGTAGGAATTGCAGTCATCGCATTTGTGCTTGGGCTAGTAGCGCACTTAGCAGGTGCAAGCTTTGCGAACTCAGATTTTTTTGGTTACATTGCGGCGCCCATTCCGCTGATACTGGCAGTGGTATTTTTAATTAGTTATAAAATAGCAGCCAATGCTGAGGATTAATCTTTCTCGCTTAAGCATTTTAAAATGTAGTCGACCACTTCGCGTGAGTAAATCATACTGGTATGGCTTAAATGGAACACTTTATGTTCAGCCATACCTTTGAGCTTAGTTTCATCAAGCAACACAGTGCCATCTGATTTACTGCCTTTAACTATAAGGGGCATTAAACCAATGGGTAAGTCACCTGCAATACTAAAAAGCTTCGCTTTAAACGGCCAGTTACCATTTTGTGTAAGCAAAAATTCAACACTATTTTTTAAAAAAGATTCAAAGCCTTTTTGTTTCATTTTTTGTGCTATATGGCTACCTTGATGAGGAGTGCCTAAAGTAACTACTTTTGTAATGTGTTGGCTTGCAACTGAATTAGCTTCTAGGTATGCGCGAGCGACTAATCCGCCCATTGAGTGACATACGAGTGCAGAAGGTTCACCTGCAATAAATTCATCAATTTGAGCAAAAATAGCATCGCGGTTTGGATCAAGCGTATTATAAGTAAGGTTTAATACCTTAACACCAGATTCTTCCAAGCGAGAGCACAGTGGGCGCATAACAAAGCCAGACATATACAAGCCATGTAAAACAATAACGTGTTTAATCTTCATACGCCCTCAAAAAATCATTAGTTACATTAACTGCTGTGGTTTTATTTCAATATTAGTATTATCTGTGTTGACCCACACTTCGGCATCTTGAATGGTAATTGCAAGCTTAATACTGCGATCAACCAAAGCAGCAAGCGCTTGTGTGGCTGCGTAATCAAGGCTAAAAATACTTAGGTTTTTAAATTCATACAACTTAGGTTGATGTTTTTGCCACCAAATTGCCTGATTATTTTCGCCATAAGTATAAAGCACCACTTTTTTAGATTTATTACAGGCTTTTTTAAGGCGTTTTTCATCAGGTAAACCCAACTCAACCCACAACTCTATTTCTTCGCTGTAATTTACATGCCAAAGTTCAGGCTCATCATCTGCACTTAACCCTTTGGTAAATTCTAAACCATCACAGCTATTGAGTGCAAAAGCGAGTAAGCGAATCATTAACCGTTGGTCGGTTTCTGACGGATGTTGAGCCAAGGTTAAACTAAAATCTTGGTAAACGTGGCGGTCCATATCGCTAAGCGATAATTGCACCTTCATAATGGTGGATTTAAGAGCCATAACAACTAATCTAAAAAAATTTGCGCCAGTATAGCGCAATTAAATGAATTGCCAGTTAAAATAGCGGTTAATTATACGTTAGGAGTTAAAAATGGCTATCCAGTGGTTCCCTGGGCATATGAATAAAGCCCGTAATGAAATTAAAGAAATAATGCCACAAATGGATGTGATCATTGAAGTGCTAGATGCGCGCATTCCCTACAGTAGCGAAAACCCGATGGTGGCAACCTTGCGTGAAGGTAAGCCAGTTATCAAAATAATGAACAAAGCTGATTTAGCTGATCCTAAAATGACGCAAATTTGGAAGGATTATTTTGAACAAGAAAATGGCGTTAAAGCGATTTCTTTTGGTCACGATAAAGCAGCTGAAGTGCATCGTATTAATGAGCTTTGTAAAAAGTTAGTGCCGCATAAAGTAGGCGCCGATAAGCAAATAAAAGCCATGATAATGGGTATTCCTAACGTGGGTAAATCTACGTTAATTAATGTACTGGCTGGACGTATAGTTGCAAAAACAGGTAATGAACCTGCTGTAACGAAAGCACAACAACGCATTAAGCTTGAAGACGGTATTATGCTTTACGATACGCCAGGTATGCTTTGGCCAAAAGTAGAAAACGAAAACTCAGGTTATCGCTTAGGCGCTACAGGTGCCATTCGTGATACCGCACTTGAGTATGAAGAAGTAGCAAGTTATACCGCTGAATATTTATTACGTACTTATCCTGAGCTTTTAAAAGCGCGCTATAAAATCGCTGAACTTCCTGAAAGTGACTGGGAGTTTGTTGAAATGGCAGGTAAAAAGCGTGGTTGTATTCGTGGTGGAAACCAAATCGACACGTACAAAATGTCTGAAATCCTAATTAACGAACTGCGCGACGGTATTATTGGCCGTATTACGATGGAAACTCCGCAAATGCGTGAGGAAGAAGAAGTAATGGTTGCAGGTTTACGTGCGGCAGCAGAGGCTAAAAAACAAGCTAAAGAAGAAGAGAAGCTCCAACGCCGAGCACGAGCGCGTAAAAATCGTCGTTAATTGATTTAGTTTAATTTAACCAACTAGGGCGTGTTGATCTTTGCGGTATAAAAAACAAACAGCATAAGGATAAGGTATAATTGAATTCGCTAAAAAACGTTACACCGAACCCTCATGCCAAGATTAATGTTAACAGACGCGACATGGAATGTCTTATCAAAAGTAATGCACTTAAGTGGTCGAATTTATAATAAGCCTGAGCATAGAAAAACGCTCGAAGGCATACTCTATAAGATGCGTACCGGTATTCCTTGGCGAGATTTACCGTCTTATTTCGGCTCGTGGAGTGCTATTTATAGACGATTTAATTTATGGTCCAAAAAAGATATTTTGAATGAATTATTTCGAGTGTTATCCCACTATGCTGATATGGATTGGATCTTTATTGATGGCAGTATTGTCAGGGCTCACCAGCATAGTTGCGGTGCAAGAACCGCTGACAATGAATCAATCGGTAAGAGTCGAGGTGGTAATTCGACTAAAATTCATCTTGCAGTAGATAGCGGAGGATTGCCTGTTTATTATGAATTATCCTGTGGAAATACGCATGATATCGTCCATGCAGAGTCACTTGTAGCCAATTGCCCAACGAGTAATGTTGTTGTCGCAGATAAAGGCTACGATAGTGAAAAACTAAGAGAGTTTATTCGTGACAATAGCGCTACACCCGTTATTCCACGCAAGGATAACAGTTTAGTGGGTAATGAAGATATTGACTGGTGCATGTACAAATATAGGCACTTAGTTGAGAATGCCTTTGGTCGGATCAAACAATATAGAGGGATAGCCACACGGTATGAAAAGCTTGAGCGGAATTATCATTCCATGCTCGCTTTAGCATTCACTATGATGTGGCTACCAATATGGGCTGATTAATATATATACTACAAAGATCAACAGCCCCTAAATTACAGACATAAAAAAAGCCCGTAAGGGCTTTTTTAGTTTCATATCTACCGTCACCGATATGAGCAATGTAGCAAGTAAAATAGTAGGGCGGTTACTTATTATCAACATCAAGGGGCGTTGCGGTCCATAATAAGTAACCATAGCTGTTAACGTGCGCCACACGTTGTTTCAGGGTCGAGAAACAAATCAATTCATTCCGTTACAAGCCAGTATGTTTGCCGTCTTGTTGATAGTGATTATCAGTTAGATTCAATTAACTGTCAATACCTAAATGCAAATAATTCTTATTATCTATTTGTTTGTTTTATAAGCTGATGTTAAACATAAAAAAATTGCGACTATTTAGTTTTTCTTAGTGTTGGGCGACATAGGCTGTGATTAAATCGCTCTTAGTTAAAACAAGTATTAGTTTTCAAAGATTAGTAATTTCTGAGTATAGATTAAAATTTTAGCTGTTTAAGCTATGGTAGTGTGTTGTTACAAAATAACGAAATAACTTTATGTACCTAAAGTTAGAGCGATAAAAAATAGTGTTTTCATTATGTTACATGTGATTTTCAACTTAAAATGCAAAATAGATCTTGCGCATAAAAAAAATATCTTGAATTGATTGCATTTTAAGCGGCTTGCATGGTGATGTTCGCTTTAAGTGATGTTATACTCCTGCCGAATAATTTATCGACTTTATTAAGAGTAAAATTAATGGCAGATTTATCGAAGTACAGAAACATTGGTATTTTCGCGCACGTAGATGCGGGTAAAACCACGACTACTGAGCGTATCCTAAAGCTTACTGGTCAAATCCATAAAACAGGTGAGGTTCATGATGGTGAATCTACTACTGACTTCATGGAACAAGAAGCTGAGCGCGGTATTACTATCCAGTCTGCGGCAGTAAGCTGTTTCTGGAAAGATCACCGTTTTAACGTTATCGATACACCAGGACACGTTGACTTCACAGTTGAAGTTTACCGTTCACTTAAAGTACTTGATGGCGGTGTTGGTGTTTTCTGTGGTTCTGGTGGTGTTGAACCACAATCAGAAACTAACTGGCGTTATGCTAATGACTCAGAAGTTGCACGTATTATCTTCGTTAACAAATTAGACCGTATGGGTGCTGATTTTTATCGTGTAACTGAGCAAGTACGTAAAGTACTTGGCGCAACTCCATTAATCATGACTTTACCAATTGGTATTGAAGATGAATTTGTTGGTGTTGTAGATGTTTTAACTAAAAAAGCATACGTTTGGGATGACACTGGTCTTCCTGAAAACTACGAAATCACAGACGTTCCTGCAGACATGGTAGAAAAGACTGACGAGTATTATGAAATGCTTGTTGAAACTGCCCTTGAGCAAGACGATGAACTACTTGAAGCTTACATGGAAGGTGAAGCACCTTCTGTAGAAGACATCAAACGTTGTATCCGTAAAGGTACACGTGAGCTTGCTTTCTTCCCTACATACTGTGGTTCTGCGTTTAAGAACAAAGGTATGCAGCTTATTCTTGACGCTGTTGTTGATTACCTACCATCTCCTACAGAAGTTGATCCTCAACCTCTTATGGATGAAGAAGGTAACGAAAATGGCGAATTTGCAATCGTTTCTGCAGATGAACCTTTCAAAGCGTTAGCATTCAAAATAATGGATGACCGTTTTGGTGCATTAACATTCGTACGTATTTACTCAGGTAAACTAAATAAGGGTGACACTATCCTTAACTCGTTTACTGGTAAAACTGAGCGTGTTGGCCGTATGGTTGAGATGCAAGCAGATGACCGTAACGAATTAACTAGCGCACAAGCTGGTGACATCATTGCTATCGTAGGCATGAAAAACGTGCAAACTGGTCACACTTTATGTGATCCTAAGCACCAAGTAACACTTGAGCCAATGGTATTCCCAACTCCAGTAATCTCGATTGCTGTACAGCCTAAAGATAAAGGCGGTAATGAGAAAATGGGTGTTGCTATCGGTAAAATGGTTGCAGAAGATCCATCTTTCCAAGTTGAAACTGATGAAGATTCAGGCGAGACTATTCTTAAAGGCATGGGTGAGCTTCACTTAGATATCAAAGTAGATATCCTTAAGCGTACTTACGGCGTAGACCTTATTGTTGGTCAACCACAAGTTGCTTACCGTGAAACTATCACTCGTGAAATCGAAGATAGCTACACGCATAAGAAACAATCTGGTGGTTCTGGTCAGTTTGGTAAAATCGACTACCGCATCAAGCCAGGTGAAGTTGCTTCAGGCTTTACGTTTAAATCATCAGTTGTTGGTGGTAACGTACCTAAAGAATTCTGGCCTGCAGTTGAGAAAGGCTTTAAGTCAATGATGGGCGAAGGTGTTCTAGCTGGCTTCCCAGTACTTGACGTTGAAGTTGAACTTTTCGACGGTGGCTTCCATGCCGTGGATTCATCTGCAATCGCGTTCGAAATCGCTGCTAAAGGCGCTTTCCGTCAATCGATCCCTAAAGCGGGCGCACAACTTCTTGAGCCAATCATGAAAGTTGACGTGTTCACTCCAGAAGATCACGTTGGTGATGTTATCGGTGACCTTAACCGTCGTCGTGGCATGATGAAAGACCAAGAAGCTGGTTTAACAGGCATCCGTATTAAAGCAGATGTACCGTTATCAGAAATGTTCGGTTACATCGGTACACTACGTACAATGACATCGGGTCGTGGTCAGTTCTCTATGGAGTTCTCACACTACGCTGCATGTCCAGCTAACGTAGCTGAAACTGTAATCGCTGCAGAAAAAGAGAAAAAAGCTGCTAAGTAATTAGCTCTTTAACTCTTTAAAAAAACCCGCACATGTTGCGGGTTTTTTATTGCCTATAATTTTTGATGGGGGATCTTAGCTAACCTGAACTCTGGATAATAAATCTATCTCAAGCAGCTATTTTCAGCGCTTACTGCGTTGAATTTACTTGTAATAGGCCAGCGATTGACGCGTAAATTCGCCTTGTTTTCACTGAAAATCTTTGGCTAGAGAAAATAAATTTAAATATCACTATAATTCAAAACGTTGGTAAATCTCTTAACCAGAGCTCAGGTTAACTATTTTAATACGGAAAAATATTTATTAAACAATAAAAAAGGAGCAACTTATTGCTCCTTTTTTGGTTTTTAACGGCTCTTTTATTTAGCGCTAATTAAACTTTTTTATCGCTTTAGCTTTTAGCGCTTTCATCTTTAGCTTGTGTGGCTTATTAAAGCTTTGAATGGGCATTGTAACCACATGCTCTTTTGGCAGTGTTGGAATAGTTGTTGGATATTGACCTTCTTGAGGCACAGAAATCTTTTTGAGATGAACCTTAAGCGCTTCTAAAGTAGTATCGTTATCTACTTCACTAGGGCAAATAAATATACCTAGATCCCTAAGGAACACGCCTAGCTTAATGCTACTTGAGTAACGGACTATAGGTGCTGCGAGTATTAAGCCTAATAGTATTGGCGACAACCACCAAAAGAATACAGGGGTAAAGTAATACGCTGTGCTGCCCCATGCAATAGCGACGATAGTTGAAAATAGCGTATAACCAAACGCTTCCCTCCAAGGAACCATTCGACCTTCACGAGGCTGTGCATCCCACTTTACTTTTTTACCTAAAAATACGCATATAACAAAGTAAGCATGAAATACCATCATTAATGGTGCAACAATAATAGCAAATACGGTTTCAATGATTGAGCCTAGTATCAGCTTAATTGAACCACCAAAGCGTTTGTTTCTGTGCACTAATGTAACAATAACCCCCATTAATTTCGGTAGTAGTAAAATTATGATTGTTAAGTAAAGTAGTGAATCAATCAGTTCGGTTTTAGCAATTTGCCAGGTCGGAAATAACTGGTACGCGCGATTAAAGTAAACATCGCTATTAAGCGCACGTGTTACGGCATCAATCGTACTTAGTGCGAGCATTGATAACCAAATTAGCGATGAAATATAGGCCGTTGCTCCCAATAAAAAATGAAATTTACTCATTAACTTTAATTTTGATGAGGACAGTAAACCAAGGTGTTGAATATTACCCTGTACCCAGCGTCTATCGCGTACAGCATAATCTAAAATGTTACTTGGAACTTCTTCATAACTCCCTTCAATGTCTGATAGTAGCAATACGTCCCAATTAGCACTGTGTAACAAAGAGGCTTCTACAAAGTCATGACTTAGTATTTCACCACCAAATGGGGCATTACCTTTAAGCGTTGGTAAGCCACAACAGGTAATAAACGCCTCAACTCTAATGATTGCGTTGTGGCCCCAATAGTTTGCTTTATCGGTTTGCCAAAAAGCAGAACCAGTCGCTAGCATTGGGCTGTAAAGTACGGATGCAAACTGTAAAAAGCGGCCAAAAAAAGTATCTTGACGAACGGGGATAGGAATTGTTTGAATAAGGCCTGCTTGCGGGTTGTTTAGCATGCTTGTAGTAAGCTCTAGCATGCACTTTCCGGTCATTACGCTATCAGCATCAAGTACAATCATATGGTCGTACTGGCTGCCCCAACGTTCACAAAAATCAGTTAGGTTGCCTACTTTGCGGTGTTTATTATCTTCGCGACGACGGTAAAAAACGTGTTTAGCTGTACTGCCTAATCGCTCACACAATGCATGCCATGCACTCAACTCGTTTTTGGCTATTTGTGGGTCTTGGGTATCGCTAAGTAAATAAAAGTCAAAATGATCTAGTTGCCCTGTTTCTTTTAGTGATTCTAGGCTTACTTCAAAGCCTGCGATAACACGATGAGTATCTTCGTTATAGATTGGCATAACAACCGCTGTTCTTTGCTTAGCAAGTGCTTGGCTGTCGAAAGAGATTGGCTTAATACGCTTTAAAGTTAGTGGATCGATGCGCAGTAGTTGCAGTAAGAAACCAATTGTACCGCTACAAAATGCAGTAACAATCCACGCAAACGTAATTGAAAATAGGGCGAATAATGCATATTCAAGTAAGGTCATACCGTTTGAATTTAAAATTTCAAACATAATAGATATGCCGTAACCTGATACGCCAAGAGCTGCAATAGCAAACAGCCATACACGAACCGTTTTGAAAGGCATTGACGTTCCCTTGTTTTGCTTACTTGATGTCATTTGGGTACCAAACATAGCTCCATACCTCACTAATTTCTTTATCACGTAGTTTTAGCGATAAACGCATATCTACTGGTTTTCCGTCTTGTGGGGCGATTTTAAAGGCCACACGCCATCCATATGTATCAGGTAGCTTTTGTATTGTTACATCACTCACTTCACCTGTTGTTAGCTGTATATCAGCCTTTAAATCTAGCTTTTTAGAGAGCTGGTTAAGCTCTGGGCCTGAAAAGTTGACAGTAAATTGACGGTGACTTTTTGGTGGAGGATTGTCTTCACCTGGTAGTGCTGCACTGCCAATTCTAGTACGCACCACGCGTGCTTTTTCATGTTGGTTTAAATGGGCATTAAAAGTCGTCATTTTATAGCTTAGTTTTAATGAATCTCCCGCTTTGAAGGGTTTTTCAGGTACCCAGTAACTTACTATATTGTCATTAGTTTCTGTGTCAGTTGGTATCTCTACTAGCTCAACTCGACCATTACCCCATTCACCTTCTGGTTCAATCCATAGGCTAGGGCGGTCGTGGTAATGGGCTTCTGTATCAAAGTAGTTATTAAAATCACGATCGCGTTGCGCTAAACCAAAACCTTTTGGATTCTCGTATGTAAAAGAAGTGACGCTTAGTTGCACGGGATTGTTAAGTGGGCGCCACACCCATTTATTATCTTGCGATTGTGTTAATAAACCGTCTGAATCGTGTACTTCAGGGCGGTAGTCATCAAAAAATTTAGTACTGTTTTCACCGTGATAAAACATACTCGTTAAGGGGGCAATACCTAGTTTTTTAACGTCTTTACGTGCAAATATTTGCATATTTACTTTTACAGCCGTATTTGTGGTTGGGTCTACATCGAACCTATATGCCCCCGACACTGATGGGCTATCAAGTAGTGCAAACATAACAATATTAGTTTGATCTAGTTTTGGCTTAACTAACCAAAACTCTTTAAACATTGGGAATTCTTCGCCTGAAGCTTCTGCAGTATCAATCGCTAAACCGCGAGCAGACAATCCGTAAACTTGCTTTGGGCCAACAACACGAAAATAAGATGCACCTTGAAATACCATTACTTCATCTTTGTACTCATTGGTATTTAGTGGGTAATGTAATCGAAAGCCAGCGTGACCAAGCTGAGTATTAGCAATGCTTTTAGTAATTTCTTCTTTTAGAGGAGCTGCAGTGCCGTCGTACTGATAAAAGTCAGTACTAAATGGGAGGCGGGTGCGTTTTGAGTCACTATTAACAGTATTAATTGTAACGGGTGTTTTATATAAAAAACCCGGGTGGAATAGCTGTAGCTCGTAAAGACCTTCGTCTTTCCACACTGACTCGTCTTGTTTGAAGCGGATAGAGCGATAATCTTGATAATCAATATTATTGAGAGCATCTAGTTCAATGTTTTTTGGAGCTATATATTCTTCACTTGCTAGTTTTTTAGCTCGCGCGCTTATAACGTCAAATAAACTACTTTGTGGAATGGCTGCTTCTGTTGTAGCTGCAAATGCTTGACTGCTGTTACCCCAAGCCGAAAATATAATAAGTAGACCCAAGAGTGGCTTTGAGATCTTTTGCCATGTTGATAATCGATGGGTAAATTGTTTCATTTTCATTCCTTTATAAAAACACGACTTATTTTTAGGGTTGAGACTAAGTTATTTACTTAAGCAATTTTTAAACCTAAATAAATACATTAAAAATCAAAAAGCTAAGTAAGAGGCATAAAAGATCTCGACCACTCTTCGTGTAAAAAACACCCACGGCTATTGTAGTTGCTTCTTACTTGGTTAGTTAGTTGAGGATGATTTATATAATAAAGCGATATTACGAGATGTTTACTGAAGCTTGTCTGAATTACATTTTTATAAAAATAAAAAAAGCCGCAATTGCGGCTTTTTAAGGGTATCTAAATTAGTTATTTCTTTTTAAATCTACGCACGATTGATAGCGGCGCTAAAAGAAGTGTTAACCAAAATAATGAACCTGCATCGTTATCGTCATCTGAACGTAGGTTATTAACTTTAATAGCTACATTTTCAGCTTTAGATACGTTACCTGCACTATCTTGTGCTTGAACAGATAAGGTAATGCGGTTTTCAAACTCGTAATCTAACTCACCAGCTACAATAAGTTGTCCCTGGTTGTTAATAGAAACACTGCTGTTTCCTGATACAATAAATTTAACAACCGGTGACTCATCTGCATTAGGGTCACTAAAATCAAGCGTACCAATTACTGTCCCAATCGCGCTATTTTCATCAATAGCAAACGTTTGATTCGCTGTAATAACGGGTGTTTGCTCTTCTGGTGTTAGCGTAATTTCAGATTTTATATCAACAATTACAGGATCATGATCTGAGGCGCGGTATGCGCTTTGAGAATATAAACTCGATTGTTGAGCATCACTTTTAAATTCAACATTGTAATCAAGCGAAATTGGTTCATCAGCATTAATATGCCAATCTTTAGCTGATACTACCTTGCTAAGTAATGATGCACTAGCTACAGCATGGTCAAGGCTACCAGCACGGCCAGAGAAGCTATAAGAGTAAGCAAGAGTATTGCCATCAAGCTCTGCGATTACATTTTTATATCCTTTATCTGCAAACGCACGTATTGGATCTTCCATTGCGTAAGCATTCATGTCGCCAACTAGAATAGTATCTTCGTCGTCAACACCCGTTGGTTTGCTATCAAGCCAATCTGCGTACGCATTCGCACCTTGTGTACGTATTTCATTCCAACAAGCTTGGCCATCATTTTGATCTTCGTTCGCACCGCTTGCACTACCACAACCACCTTTAGATTTTAAGTGCGCTACGGCTACAGTAAATACTTCATCAGTTGCTAAAGATTTAAAGCTTTGTGCGATAGGAGTACGATTACTAAAATCAAATGGTGCATCAGTAGTAATAGCGGCAGTACCGACTTCTTCTACCTTATTAGCACGATAAATTAACGCAGTCGTGATTGCATCTGTACCGATTTGATCAAGACCAAAGTCAACAAATGCATACTGGTTAGCTGCATCAGCTTCGTTTAATGCATTAACTAAGCTAGCAATAGCGCTAAATTCACCAAAGCCATCATTTTCGATTTCCATCAAACCAACAACATCAGCTTGCATTGCGCTAATAGCACTTACAATTTTGGCTTCTTGACGAATAAATTCAGCTTCAGAATCTGCACCGCGACTCGTAGGGAACCCTTCACCTTGGCCATCACCATTAAAGTAATTAAGTACGTTAAAGCTTGCTACACGTAAATCTGCCTCAGCATTAAGTTCAGGTGCGTCTTTACGTGCATTTGTTGCAATAAATTGAGGTGTTACAGTTGGGTGAATTCGGTAAAGGCTAAAGCTATAAGCAAGTGCACCAGTCACTGTATTTACTGTATCACCAGTACGTAATGTATTTTCTGCTGATAAGCCAGGAGTTGGGTAGGCTGTAGGATCTAGATTTTGAACAGTTGAGCCATCATCGATTAATATTTTCTTAGTTAAGTTTTCGGCTTCAACTGCGTTAGCAGTATCACCAGGTAACGCAACTTGCGTACCTTGATACAAGCGCTCAGTCGCGACTTCAACTTCACCATATCGACCAAGACCAAAGTTATTGGTAACAACTAATGGCTGTTCTAGCGTTACTAGCATGCCTTCAAATGATTCTAAATAAGTTGCATCAGCTAAAGGCAAAGTTATTTTTGTAGCGGTTGAAGCTAAGCCAGTATCACAAACAGCTACTTGGCTTACGCTGCCGATTTGTGTTGCATCAAAATATTCTTCAACAGTACCTTGCACACGTACATGGTCGCCTACACTTACGTCAGTATCTGCAAAGTAAACAAACAGGCCTTCAGAAGTCAGTGGGTTAGCGTCTATATCTGCAGCAAGTGAGCTTATAAAAAAGCCTTTTAACTCATCGTCGCCTTGGAAGTCTGCTGTTACAACGCCTTCAAGTTCAACAACACTACCCACAAGAGGGCTTGCTGCACCATCGCCTTGAATAGCGCTAATCAATGTTTTATCTGCACCACATACTAATGGATCTAGTGGCTCAGGTTCTGGTACTGGAGCTGAGTCACTACCAAATACGCCTAAACCAGAAAAATCATCTAGGTCAAATTGCACCCATTCTTCGCTTGGGTTAAAAGCAGCACTTGGCGAAGTACGGCCAACGAGGACGCTATCGTTGCGACGAAGTGTTTTATTTTGTGTTTGTACGCCACCTTCAGACCAATAAGAGCCTGGATCTGTACCAAGTTGACCAAAACTATCAATGACAGTGTCGCCTTGCATTAGGACTAATGCATCATCACCGTTAAAGCTTGTAACACTATGCTCTAAATCAGCTTTACCTTTTAGTTCATCATTTGAACTTGGGTTTACGATTACATATGTTCCGTTGGCAGGCAAAGTAGCTGACAAGTCGAGCGTAGATTGTATCGTTGTTTTGCCGTTTACATATAAATTTAATTTATAGCCAGCAAGTGATAACGAATCAGTCGAGTTATTATAAAGCTCAATTGCTTTATTGTTGCTATTACCTTCTACATATTCCGAAATGATAAGATTAGCGGAGGCTGGTGCACTAAGGCTTGCTATAACAAGCGCTAGTGGCGTTATTTTTGTTTTAAACATTATTATTTTTTTCCCGTGTATTGTGTCCCAAATGGGACACTTAGTTTAAGGAAAATTTATTACAAATAAAATACAATAAGTAAATAAAATGAAAGCAAAAATAGCGAAATTGTGACTATTGTATTACATTATTTACTTTTTAAGTATTGTGCAGCTTGTTTAGCGAAATAAGTCAGAATACCATCAGCACCAGCTCGCTTAAATGCCAAGAGAGATTCCATTATTGTTGCTTCCTCGTTCAGCCAGCCATTATCGATTGCGGCTTTGTGCATAGCGTATTCGCCGCTAACTTGATAGGCGAAAGTTGGCACGCCAAATTCATCTTTTACGCGACGTACAATATCTAAATAAGGCATGCCAGGTTTAACCATAACCATATCAGCGCCTTCTTGTAAGTCTAATGCAACTTCACGTATTGCTTCGTCAGAGTTTGCAGGATCCATCTGGTAGGTCTTTTTGTCAGCACCTTTTAAGTTCCCTGCAGAACCTATTGCATCTCTGAAAGGACCATAATAGCTAGAGGCATACTTAGCTGAATAAGCCATAATGCGAGTATGGATAAAGCCATCCGCTTCAAGTGCTTCACGAATTGCGCCAATACGGCCATCCATCATATCTGAAGGAGCGATAACATCGGCTCCAGCTTGTGCATGAGAAAGTGCTTGTTTAACCAATATTTCAGTTGTTACATCATTGATGACGTAACCTGAGTCATCAATGATGCCGTCTTGCCCATGTGTAGTGAATGGGTCAAGTGCACCATCAGTAATTACACCGAGTTCAGGGTAAGCTTCTTTTAAAGCGCGAACAGTTCGCTGCACTAAACCATCTTCATTGTAAGCTTCTTCGGCGAATAATGACTTTTTATCTGTAGGTGTTACCGGAAAGATTGCAATGGCTGGCACGCCGAGCTCAACGAGTTCTTTTGCCTCAATAAGCAATAAATCTATTGATAAACGTTCAATACCGGGCATTGATTCAATCGCTTCACGACGATTTTTACCTTCAAGTACGAAAACGGGATAGATTAAATCGTTTACGCTAAGTTGGTTTTCAGCCATTAGACGACGAGAAAAATCGCTTCTACGCATTCTGCGCATACGAGTATACGGAAAAAGGTCTAGTCCTGATTGGGCCATATTAGAATACTCCTACTGTGGAATTGGAAAATTAATTACTTGATTACGACCGTGCTGTTTAGCGTAATAGAGGGCTTTATCAGCGTGCTCGGTAAATATTTCGGGGGTGTTAAGATCATCTGCGACGCTAGTGTAAACACCAGCACTAATTGTAAATTTAATGTCAGTGCCAGCAACAATTACAGTACTTTGTGCAATTGTTTCGCGTATTTGTTCTGCAATATCTAACACCGCTCTAATAACCTGATCGCCAGTTAAATGACCATACGTATCATTAATTGTTTTGAAGCGGTCTATATCAAGCATAATAATACTTAATGGCGTTTGCTCTCGGCGAGAACGGCGAAGCTCCATTATTAATTTCTTATCAAAAAAGCGACGGTTTTTTATACCGGTTAAAGCATCTTCAGTATTAAGTTGCTCAAGCTCTCTTAAGGTTACTTGCAGTTCAAAGGTTCGTTCGTTGACAAGCGCTTCTAACTCTCGGCGAGCTTTCTCTTGTAACGCTAGACGTTCGTTTAAGAGTGTATCTTGCGCCGTATTTTTAGCAATCAAGGTTTGCTGCGTAACTATTTGTTGGTCGCGTTGCAAAATAAACTTTTCCATTACGGTATAGCACAAACAAAAAATACAGCTAAAAAAGCAAATAAAGACAATAACTAAACTATTCTGACCAAGGGAATACCAGCCCATTGCTGTAGCAATAAAGTAGGCCATAACTATAAGGAAGAAGATTAAAGTCAGTAAAAGGCCTTTATTTTGTTTGGATGGGTCACTACGAGTACATATAAGTGTAGTGATAATATAAAAGCACAAAATAATAGGAATAGTTACAAGGCTAAATAAAGTAACGATTAAGTTAGGTAGCAGCCAAACACATAGTAATGAAATGGCAAATAGGCTGGTTATTATCGTTTGTACCTTTAACAGCGTAGAGCGTTTAGGTTGGCAAATGAGTTGCTGTAAAGGTAAAAACAACAAGGTAATAAGCATCAGTAACATAGAGCTCATTAGTTGCTGAATACCCGTTAGGTTTGGATGAAAAAAACGCAAGCCAAATCCACACAAATAGGAGAGTAATAAACCTAACGTCAACGTTATCATACCAGCACAAGCAAAATAGAGCTTGCGTGAGAACCCATATAAAACAAGACAGCTAAAGGCTAACGAAAATACAAAACCAATGAGCAAACCATATATTAAATTGAGTTTACCTTTGTAAGCTAAATAACTATCTTGCTGCCACAAAGTTAAAGGTACTCGTAACCCCGCACTATCCGTAACTTTGAGGATCACAGTTGTTGTTGTGTTTGCAGGCAATGTTAATTTAACTAATAAAGATTCGCTTTTTATTAGGCGCTGAGAAAGCACAAAGGCGTCGCCTATTTGTGTTTGTGAAAGCAGCTCAGAATTGTGTAAATGAAAAACCTGAACTTTATTTAAGAGAGGATTATCTATTGAAAGTAGTGGCTCAACTTCACTGTTGAGTGTGTTTTTTATTGTAAATGTAAGCCATACTGGTCGTTGTTCTAACCCTAAGTTTAATGAGCTATTTTTAAGTGAATGCCAATTTTTCAAATTACTATTTCGAGCTTCTAAAAGCGAAGTTGGTTCAAAAGAATAGTTTAAATTTATGATATTTTGGGATTTAAAATTTTGGCTTATTACAATGGGATTTGCAGAAGCGTTAAATACACATACTAGGGTAAGTAGGCTAAATAAAACTTTTGCAACTATCATTAACGTGTCTCTAGAGCAAAAATGTGATTAAAGTTTTTTGTAGTTTGAGTTGCTACAGTTTCAGCTTCAATTTTATACAGTTGAGCGACAGTTTGGCAAATATGTGGAAGTAATGCGGGTTCATTTTTACGTGATTTGGGTTTAGGCTTAATCGAGCGCGGAATTAAAAAAGGTGAATCAGTTTCGAGTAGCAAGCGTTCTAAAGGAATGTGAGGGACTAATTGTTGTAACTCTTTCCCACGTCTTTCATCGCATACCCAGCCAGTAATGCCAATGTAAAGCCCTAAATCTAGATAACTTTTTAACGAGCTAGCATTACCGGTAAAGCAGTGAAGTATACCGCGTACTTTGAATTCATTAAGTATTTTAAGCATATCTTCATTGGCATCACGTTCGTGTAGGTAAACAGGTAAATTTAAATCTTCGGCTACAGCAAGCTGGCGCCTGAAGATGCTGCGCTGAATATCTCGAGGTGAAAAATCGCGATTATAGTCAAGCCCACATTCGCCAATAGCAACCACCTCATCGTGCTTTGCAAGGTGTTTTAATTGAGTCTCTAATTCGCTGGTGGCTGATTTTGCATCATGGGGGTGTATGCCGGCTGTAGAGTATTGCTGATACTTTATAGCCAGCTCAAGAGATTGTTCACTCCCTGCTATGTCACAGCCAATAATAAGCATGTTGTTAACGCCTGCACTATTGGCGCGGTTAATAATCTCTTGATACTGTTCATCAAACTGATGGTTAGTTAAATTAACACCAGCATCAATTAAGGTATACGACATTACTTAGTGCGCTTAACGCGAATAGAGCGATTTTGATTCGCTTTTTTTAATAAAAATGAGTTAAAAACACCACGAGTTATAACAACCGTATCACTTTCTTTTAAGCGCATACTATCAGAGCCAATTTGACGCCATTGTTGATCATTATCTAAATTAATAATGAGCTCACCATAAGCTGCTTTCTCTATTGAAGTAATTGTAGCTTTAATTTCAGTATCTTTTTCTTTGTATATCTCTTTATGCTCTAAACCAAAATCATCGGCATTTGCAACTGATGACGCTTTCTGTGTTGGAGCAGGTATTGGCACATTAGTATTTGTTGTTGGTGGTGCTAAAACTTTTGCAACTGATGGCTTGGTTAGCGATTTACCCGCAATAGTATTGTCGTAACATAGTAAACGGTTAAAGTCGTTTTCAATAAAGCTACATGCTTGTAATGCTTGAGCGTTAATTTCTGTTTGCGCAGCAAATGTGGGTGCGCTTAATAAAACCAATAGTGAGAGTAGTTGTTTTTTCATTTTATTCCTCAGATTCTTGTTGTGGTTTAGCGGTATAAAATTTCGCTAAAATTAAGCCTAGTTCAAACAAAAGCAGCATCGGAAACGCTAGTAATGTTTGTGATAATACGTCGGGCGGTGTTAAAAACATCGCGACTACAAAAACACCTACCACGATATAAGGGCGTTTTTCTTTTAAGCTTGTTGTCGTTGTTGCGCCACTCCAGCATAGCAGCATAATGGCAACTGGAATTTCAAACGCGACACCAAAAGCAAAAAATAATTTTAATACAAATCCTAAATAACTACTTATGTCGGGCGCAAGAGTCATCATCTCAGGACCTGCGCTTGTAAAAAAGCCTAAAATAATTGGCAGTACTACAAAGTAACAAAAGGCTATACCACCATAAAACAGTATTATGCTAGAGGCGAGAATAGGCATGAGCATTTTCTTTTCGTGCTGATATAACCCTGGTGCGATAAACCCCCAAATTTGATGTAGTATCCATGGAATAGATGCAAATAAAGCGACAAATAAAGTCAGTTTAAAAGGGGCGAAAAAAGGAGCTGTCACATCAGTTGCAATCATAGTTGCAGTGCTTGGCAAATGTGAGACTAGCGGCTGTGCAACAAAAGCGTAAATGTCATTTGCAAAATACACTATGGCAATAAAAATAACGAAAATGCTCAATAGTGCTTTTATAAGTCGATCTCGTAACTCAATTAAGTGAGCCACAAACCCCGATTTTACTTGCTCAACCATTATTATTTATACCATTTAGTAAGTTGACCATTGAAAAGGAAATTAATTTCACTTTTTTTCATCAATATGTTGGTTGTTTTCTGTCTTTGGCGGTTGTTTTTTATAGCTGTGGGTAACTGATTGAGCTGCTTGTTGTAGCTCGCTCAATGAGTTTTGTAGTTCTGGACTCAAATCTTTTAGATTTCTTTGTTCTGCTTTTTTAAGGTTTTCATGTAGTTCGTGCACACGCAGCTCTTCACTGACCTCGGCTTTAACTGAATTAGCTAGCGACTTGGCTGTTTTAATCCAGCGGCTCACTGTTCTTATAGCCACAGGCAAGCGTTCAGGGCCTAAAACCACTAAACCAACAATAAGAACAATAACAAGCTCCCACATTCCCATGCTAATTAAACCTTATTACTATCTTTGGTTTTTTCAGCGTTAGCTGGATCGTTTGGAGATGCATTTTCTGATTTTTGGATTTGCTCGGTAGTGTCTTGTTCTGTACTTTTTTCGTCAGACATGGCTTTTTTAAAGCCTTTAACAGCACCGCCTAAGTCCCCACCCATTCCGCGTAACTTTTTAGTACCAAAAAGAAGAACGATGATTGCTAGTACAATCAATAATTGCCAAATACTAATACCACTAAAACCCATGGTTATCTCCAGTCTATAAAATGATTAAATGTATATTTTAAATACTAATTATACGCTCAATAACGCAAATAGCACTTAGTTTATGCGCTGCGCCATGCCGTTATAAAGCTAACAGCAGAGCAGCTAATAGCTATGCTGGCAGCAATTAAATCGTGCTGTAAATAACAAAGAGCTGACATGATTATCGTCGCACTACCAAACAAGGCCAAGATTAAAGGTTTGTGAGATACCTTTTGTATTTGTACTTGAGTACGAGGAGCTCGCTTTAAATTTTGATAAATTAAATCTGGTAGCTCGGGCATTTTTTCTGCCCAAAAAGGTAAATTAGCATACATTTGTTTCAATACAGATAATGGGCCGACTTGTTGTTTTACCCAGTCTTCTAAAAAGGGTTTAGCTGTTTTCCATAAATCTAGTTGCGGGTAAAGCTGTCTGCCTAACCCTTCAACGTACAATAAAGTTTTTTGTAGTAGTACGAGTTGAGGTTGTACCTGCATATTAAAGCGGCGTGCGGTATTAAATAAATTAACAAGCACATGACCAAATGAAATTTCAGCAAGTGGCTTGTTAAATATAGGCTCACACACTGTACGAATCGCAAATTCAAATTCTTCAATGCTGGTATCGGGTGGTACCCAACCTGAATCAACATGTAGCTGGGCAACTTGGCGATAATCACGATTAAAAAAGGCAATGAAATTTTCAGCCAAATAGCGTTTATCTTCTTTATTAAGCGTGCCAACAATACCACAATCTATACCAATGTATTTTGGGTTTTCAGGATGTTCGCGAGAGACGAATATATTGCCAGGATGCATATCAGCATGAAAAAAACTGTCTCTAAATACTTGTGTAAAAAACACCTCTACACCGCGTTCAGCAAGTAATTTCATATTTGTATTTTGTGCTAATAGTGCATCAGTATCAGAGACAGGTATGCCGTAAATACGCTCCATAACTAATACATTATGGCGGCTATAATCGCTATAAACTGCAGGGATATAAAGAGAATCAGAACCTTCAAAGTTACGCTTAAGCTGAATGCCATTAGCGCCTTCTCGCATTAAATCGAGTTCATCAAGGAGTGTTTTTTTATACTCTTTAACAACTTCTACAGGGCGCAGGCGTTTTGACTCGTTATGTACTTTGGCAAGTACTTTAGCGAGCTTTTCCATTAACGCTAAGTCAGCATTAATCTGTTCATGAATATTTGGACGAATAACTTTTATTACAACATCTTGCTCAATGTTGTGCTCATCAATAAGTTTTGCTGTGTGTACTTGCGCTATAGATGCCGAGGCCAGCGGTGATTGTGAAAACTCACTAAATAATTCACTTATATCATTAATTTCGAGTGCTTTTTCAATGATTTTTTGTGCAAGTTCACCTTCAAAAGGTTGTACCTGATCTTGTAAAAACGCGAGCTCTAGGGCTATATCGTGTGGTAGTAAATCGCGACGGGTGGAGAGCATTTGGCCAAACTTAATCCATACAGGACCAAGCTCTTGTAATGCAAGACGTAAACGCAACTCTACTGATTTTTCTTTATGCTGATTGCGTAGCCAAAAAAAGCTTCCACGCACTATTTTGGCAAACCAGGGCGTTTTATGCTTAGGGACTAACTCATCTAACCCGTAGCTAAGTAGTGTTTTAGTGATGTAATACAATCGTGCAGTCAACACAAAAAATCCTTAGCGGGTTACGATGTTTAATAAGGCGTTTATACGCTGCTCAATAGCAGCAACTTGGCTTTTAATTACTCGGTTTTGTTGTTTGAATTGCTCAAGCTCTAAGGGATGAATAGTTATAGCAAGCTCATCCTGACATAAACTAGTAAGTGTAGTGGCTAACTGCTTTTTTACTTTACTGCTTTGCTGCTTGAGCGAGGTTAAGTGTAAATAAAGTTGCTGGGCCGGGCCATCGCCAATATGCTTTGATAGTTGTTCTGGCCAATCAATATCTAAACTCGAAAATGCGTTACTGTAAGTTTGGGCAATATTTAAATCACCTTGCAGGTCGAGTTTATCTTGGCGTATTAGCTGGGTAAGCATCGCTGGATTTTTTAGCGCAATAAGCGTATCTATATCGGCGCTTATCATGCAATCAGCGTTATCACTGCTTTGTGCGGTATATAAATGTAGTTTTTTATCAGCAAAAACGAGTTGGATTGTTTGTTGCCAATCTCTTACTTCAACAACTAAACGCAGCTCTTTAACTTCATTTAGTTTTTTTGAAAGCTTTGGGTCGAGTTTAAGTGCTTGATTAAGTACATGCTCGATAAGCGAAAGTACAAAGTTAGGCAACATGAAAAAAGTAGATGTGGTTGACCTATCATTATTTTTTTCAGTTACTTGTTCAAGCGCCATATCACTCTGCCTTAGTATTTAAAACCACGGTGAAGTGCAACAATACCACCTGTTAGGTTTTGATAAGTTGTTTGTTCAAAGCCAGCGTCATCCATCATTGCTTTAAGGGTATCTTGATCTGGATGCATACGAATCGATTCGGCTAAATATTTGTACGACTCGCTGTCGTTAGCAACTAGTTTGCCCATTGTTGGTAATAAATTAAATGAATAAAAATCGTAAGCTTTACTTAGTACTTCATGCTCAGGCTTGGAGAATTCTAGCACTAGTAAGCGACCACCTGGCTTTAAAATACGGTACATAGAACGAAGTGCTTTGTCTTTATCGGTTACATTACGTAAACCAAAAGCAATAGTGATCACATCAAAGCTATTATCTGGAAATGGCAGCATTTCGGCGTTCATTTGTACGTAGTCAATATTACCAACAAGACCCAAGTTATGCAGCTTCTCACGGCCCACTTTGAGCATTGAGGAGTTAATATCGCCTAAAACAACTTGACCTGTTTCACCGACTAATTGACTAAATTTAGCCGTTAAATCACCAGTGCCGCCAGCTAAATCAAGTACATGATGGCCTTTGCGAACACCAGAACTGGCAATAGTTTGACGTTTCCATAAGCGGTGCACACCAAAAGACATTAAATCATTCATTACATCGTATTTTGCTGCAACTGAGTGAAATACGTCTGCAACCATTGAGGCTTTGTCGTTTTCAGCTACCGTTTTATAGCCAAAATGCGTGGTCTTTTGCGGTGTTTCGTTCATGATTAATCTCTATCGTGGCAATAAGCACTAGTGTACTTTATTGTGTACTGCAGGTGCAATTTGAATATGATTTATCAGGTGATTTAATGCCCAGCAATAAAACAACTTTGCCCAAGAGATCGAGCTTTAAAAGCTGCATTTGAGGCTTTTTTAGCAAGTTGATTAAAGTCATCTTGTTGCTGATGCTGTGCAATACCTAATGATAAGTTTATAGCGGGTAGTTTTGTGCCACTTTTTGAGCTAACAAATCGCAACTTTTCTACCCCATTACGTACTTTTTCGGCTATTAAAGTTGCCGTTTCAGGATCAATGTCGGCGAGTAATATAGTAAATTGGTCTTTAGCAGTCCGTCCAGGTAAACCGCTTTGGAATACATACTTTTGTACTTGCTTAGCGACTTTATTCAAAATAACTTCACCAAGAATATCACCATAATTATCAACAAAGTGATCAAGGTTATCTATTTGAACAGCAATGGCACAAATGGACTTTTCTTGATTTGTCCAAACTTGGGTTTGTTGAGTTAAATAATGACGTTTATAAAGGCCCGTTTGGCTATCTACTATATGCTGCTTTCGGAGCTGAGTTAATTGCTTTTGCGTTTTTTCGTGTAACTTTTTAGCTTTGCTAAGTTCTTTCTTAAATTGTTTATGCTGCTCTAGTAACTCTACGGTTTGTGTATTGAGGATTTTAAGGGCTTTACGGCTTTGTTCTATACTGTTTTCATCAAGCGTATGTACACATTCATTTACTTGATCAGCAAAGCGGATAATTTGTTTTTCTGTTGCTTGAGCATTTCGAGAAAGTGACCCGATAATACCGTCAACATTTTGAATCATCGAGACCTGAGTTGTGTGCCCTTCATTTAAAAATTGAAAATATAATTGTTCAATTAAAACACTGTCTATATTTTCTTCTGTTGCAATCGCACGTTCTAGTGCATTTTTAAGGTTTATATTGGCTTGGCTAATATAGGTATAAATTACTTGAAAATTAAGCGGGGTTGGCGGCAGCGCATAACGCTCTAAAAACACACACACTTTAGTCATCTTTTCTTGTGCAATTGCCATGGAATCATGGAACATCATTTTTAAATACCAACTGAGTACGCATAAGAGTTAATTTAAATATCTCATTCCGTGAGGCGGTTATGCATCCGAGCTTTTATTATTTTTTACTACAGTAATCGTTATGGCGGTTATTTAAAAGTAAAAAAAGAGTTACGGAACTTAAATTTTCATTTTAACAACTCAATAGCTGCTTTTCTCATCAATTAAGCTTGTTTTTACTTCTGTTGATATACTTTACTCTCGAAATACACTTAGTTTTAGTAAGGTTTATAACCGTTGATTGGTCTCATTTACTTGCTATTTATTTAGCCTACGATAGCTTTGTGATATCTATTACATCGTCAAGTTAAATTGCAATGAATCATTTTTTACAGCGGCCAATGCGCCATTCTTTACTTGGTTTCATGTTTTTATGCTCATTAAGTGCATGTCAAATAACAACGCAAAATGCAGATCAACAGTTTACGCAGATAGCCAAAAGCATTGTTGATTACAGACAAAGCATTAATCCTTATAGCAATGGAAAAGGGGTTAAAGGTTACTTGTTACCAAATCTATCGCCCGAATTTTTAGCGCAAGAATATAAGAATAAAACACAGTTACTTGCCGATTTAGATACCGTCAGCATTGATAAATTAAGTGATGAAAATCAAATAAACTTCAGCATTATTCGAGCACAAGTACAAAACAGCGTTGATGAGTATATATTCAATGCGCATTATATGCCGCTTACATCAGAGTATGGTTTTCACTCTGGATTATCATACATCATCAATAGCTCTCAATATAAAAATCAGCAAGATTTCGATACATACCTTGCACGTTTGGCGCAAGTTCCACGGTTTTTTGAACAAAACATATATTGGATGAAAAAAGGGATAGAAACGGGCCTTACTCAACCTAAAGCTGTGCTAGAGGGTTACGAAGATTCAATTAATGCTTACATTGTTGACGATATAACTACATCTGAGTTTTATAAACCTTTTTTAACTAATACTGCTGGTTTGAGCGATAGTGAATTTAAGGCACTACAACAAAAAGCTAAAAACATTATAAAAGAAGATGTTATACAGTCTTATAAAAATTATTTAGTGTTTTTTACGCAGCAGTATCGACCTAGTGCACGCACAAGCGTTGGCATATCAGATACACCTAATGGCGAGGCATTTTATAAAAACAGAGCTAAGTATTACACTATTACCGACATGACGCCTAAAGAGATTCATGAACTTGGATTAAAAGAGGTCGCTCGAATTCGCAGTGAAATGGAGGACGTAATAGCTGAAGTAGGTTTTAAAGGCACATTCGCCGAATTTATTCACTTTTTACGTACGGATCCACAATTTTATGCCACAACACCAGAGCAGCTTTTAAAAGAAGCATCTTATATTGCTAAAAAAATGGATGCACAGCTGCCTAAGCTATTTCATACCTTGCCACGTAAACCTTATGGCGTAGCCCCCGTACCAGCCAATATTGCTCCTAAATACACAACAGGCCGTTATTCTGGCTCTAATCGAGATGATGAAGCAGGTTATTATTGGGTGAATACTTACGCATTAGATAAGCGCCCTCTCTATGTTTTAGAAGCGTTGACTCTGCACGAAGCAGTGCCAGGACATCATTTACAAATATCACTTAATGCCGAGCTTGAAAATCTACCGAGCTACCGTCGTGATGCTTACCTTTCGGCATTTGGCGAAGGTTGGGGGCTTTACTCTGAATATTTAGGTTTAGAGGCAGGCTTTTATCAAGACCCATATAGCCGTTTTGGTCGCTTAACTTATGAAATGTGGCGAGCAGCACGTTTGGTTGTTGATACAGGGATGCACATGTATGGCTGGAGCCGCGAGCGAGCTATGAACTTTATGAGCGAGAACACAGCGCTTTCGCTGCATAATGTTAAAACAGAAACTGACCGTTATATATCTTGGCCAGCTCAGGCACTGTCATACAAAATTGGTGAGTTAACTATTAAACGTTTACGTGTTGAAGCAGAGCAAGCGCTTGGACCAAATTTTGATATTCGCGAATTTCACCATCAGGTTCTTCGCCATGGTTCAGTGCCTTTATCAGTGCTAGAAACACAAGTACGTATGTATATAAAAAATGAATCAGTTAAGCTGGAAAGTAAATAAGTATAATTTTTAAAAATGGGTACTGAGTTGTTTTTATAGCTATGTAAGTTAGTACTCTGTTGGTAAGTAGTTGTATTTATTTTAAGTAAGCAGGTTAGTAATTATGATGAGCCATTTAGTTCATTAAAGCGGTCAGTACTTATTAGGTCTTATTTTAAAAATCACCAAGGGTCATAAATGAGCAATTTTATAATGTTTAGTATCGATATATTTGCAAGTATGTTTATAGTTTTACTCGGGTGCGTTGTGCTTACTGTAATTGTTTTTTATTTTCGCGATATTACACAAACTAAGCACGCTATAAGGCGAAATTACCCCGTGATAGGGCGTTTTCGGTATTTTTTTGAGCGCCAAGGGGAGTTTTTCAGGCAGTACTTTTTTGCGCAAGATAGAGAAGAAATGCCATTTAATCGAGCTGAACGAAGCTGGGTTTATCGTGCTGCAAAAGATGTTGACCGTACTGCGGCATTTGGCTCTACGCAAAGCTTAGAAGTAACGGGTACAGTTATGTTTATGAACTGTGCGTTTCCTACTTTAGATGAAGAAGCGCTCGACCCGAGTAATGTTACTTTGGGTCCATACTGTAAAACACCTTACACCACCAACTCGCTATTTAATGTATCAGGTATGAGCTTTGGTGCGTTATCAAAACCCGCTGTACGTGCTTTATCAAAAGGAGCTAAGTTAGCAGGTTGTTGGATGAACACAGGTGAAGGGGGATTAAGCCCTTACCACCTTGAAGGTGGCGCTGATCTGGTATTTCAAATTGGTACAGCTAAATATGGTGCACGAGACGAGCATGGAAATTTAAGTACTGAAAAGCTAAAAGAAATAGCGGCTCACGAACAAGTAAAAATGTTTGAACTTAAAATGAGCCAAGGTGCAAAACCAGGTAAAGGCGGTATGTTACCAGGGCGCAAAGTTAATGCCGAAATAGCTAAAATTAGGGGGATACCAGAAGGGCAAGATTCGATTAGCCCCAATGGTCACCCTGAAATTAAAAATCCAGCCGATATTCTTGATATGATTGCCACTGTACGTAACGCGACAGGTAAGCCTACAGGGTTTAAAGCTGTTATTGGTGCGTACGGATGGTTAGAAACGTTGTTCGCTGAAATAAATCACCGCGGTATCGAGTCTGCACCTGACTTTATTACCATAGATAGTGCTGATGGTGGTACGGGCGCAGCACCGCAACCGCTTATGGATTCGGTGGGTTTACCACTGCGCGAAAGTTTACCGCTTGTAGTTAATATGCTTGAAAAACATGGGCTTCGAGATCGTATTAAAATAATCGCTTCTGGTAAATTAATTGTTCCTTCAAAGGTTGCTTGGGCATTGGCGCTCGGTGCTGATTTTGTTGTATCGGCTCGTGGTCATATGTTTGCACTGGGCTGTATTCAAGCAATGCAATGTAATAAAGATACTTGTCCAACCGGGATCACTACGCATAACGAGCGTTTGCAACGCGGCTTAAATGTAGCTGATAAAGCGCAGCGAGTAGCTAACTATAATAAATACATTCATTATGGAGCTGGGCTAATAGCTCATTCTTGTGGTGTGACTAGTGCACGCGAATTAAAACGTGAGCATGTACGTATAGTGCAAGAAAGTGGGCTTTCGGAACCGCTTGATAAAATTTACGAAAACTACAAGTAAGTTTTAACTAACTAGAAGGCGCTAATAGCGCCTTTTTTAATGCTTGTTAGTTTAATTGGCTTATTAATAAACTAAAGAATGCTTCTTTGTTGTTGCATGCTTTTGCATTTAAAATAAGTTGCTCGCCTAGTGCTAATGTTTGTTTTTGCACTGTAAGGCGCGCATTGTCATCACTAATACTATCTATATCGCTTACGTGCGCAAGCCCAATAGTACGCCTAATTAACTCAGCACCACAGTAACCAACAGCATCTTGCAATACGTTTTTCATAAAGTATTGCGCATAGCCTACTGGCACTAGTGATTCATCCGTTGTTTTAGTGCGTATTAATTCAAGCCATTGCTGCTCAAATAAACTATAGGTGTCTACGATACAGCTAAGTAAATGTGTTTGGTAATTGCGACGAGCCAAAAAATCTTCAATATGACCTGCTTGTGCGCAGTAATTTAAAAGTAAATTACCAATAAAAGAGCCAATATCGAACCCAGCAGGACCAAAAAAACCAAACTCAGGATCGATCATCTTTGTATTATTACAATCAACAAAAATACTGCCGCTATGCATATCACCATGGAGTAATGTTTGCGGGTTAGATAAAAAATTAGCTTTTAATTTTGCTATTTCTAACTTTAATGCGCTGTTTTTTTGTATTGCATCAACTTCGCTTTGTAGTTGCTTTGGGTAGTTATTGCGTTCGTGCCCAATGTACGGATCGCTAAAAAATAAGTCTTCAGTGATTTGGCAAAGCTCAGGGTTAGTAAATTGGCTAACGAGCGCTTTTTTAGTTTGCGCGGTTAAGTAAAAATCTGAATTATAAAAACCAGTATGGCTTAAGTAGGCAGGGCGGGATCACACTTTGTAAATAAACAAATTTTATGATCTAATACCATAAATTTCATCACCTTAAACTTATTATGTCACTCTTCTCACATTTAGAACTCGTCAAAGATAATCGTTCACATATAAATCAGCACCATAACTTAGTTGATGTGCTTTTTCTTATTATTACTGCCGTTACATCAGGGTGTGAAAACTGGCAAGACATTGAAGTCTATGGCGAAAGTAAGCTTAATTGGTTAAGAGGATTTCGTTCTTTCAAAAATGGCATACCCACTCGACATAGTATTGCTCGGATTTTTAGAACCGTTGATACTGACTCATTACTACTCGCGATGTATAGCTGGGTCAATCAAAACCGCGTTAAGTCAGCGCATCCTGTCATTGCCTTCGATGGCAAAACTATTCGCGGAGCAAGTAAACACATTGCTGATAAATTACATCTCGTCTCAGCATTTGATTGTGAAGCAGGTCTCACATTATTCCACCAAACAGTTGGCAGTAAGACGAATGAAATACCGGCAGTTCGGGATTTATTGAAAATACTCGATATCAATAACACCGTTATTACACTTGATGCTTTGCACTGCCAAAAAGAAACGCTAAAACAGCTAATTAGCAGACATGCAGATTATCTAGTGCAAGCAAAGGGTAATCAAAAGAAACTTTATAGCGCGATTCAAGATGCATTTACACACCAGTATGAATCTGAAAACTCAGAGATACTTAGTCATGTAACACAAGATGAAGGGCATGGGCGAAAAGAAGTACGCACGATAGATTGTCTTGATGCGCGTTTATTACCGAGTGAAATTAAAGAGAGCTGGCCATCAGTTAGAACAATCGTTGCGGTACAGCGAGAGCGAACGAAGGGTAATAGAACGAGTATTGACACACATTACTACCTAACATCGTTGACAGACAATATATTGATAAGTAAAGCAATAAGACAACATTGGCTGATAGAAAATCAGCAACACTGGATACTGGATGTCGTATTTAAAGAAGATGCCTGTCAAATACATGAGCCATTAAGTGCGCAACATATGGCACTATTTAGACGCGTCGTTAGGAACATGATAAAGCAGCATACGAAAAGCAAGGGGTCAATAAGAAGTAAGTGTGTAAGAGCTTGTTATGATGATGCTTTTAGAGAAGAACTTCTTTTTGGTTAACATTTTTAACAAAGTATGCTCGCGCCCTGCTTAAGTAGGTAGCTACGTGCTGCGCTAATTTAGGAAATTGCTCAGCATTATTTTGTGCAGTTCGCAGTATTTGTAAATTACCTAAATCTTCTAAAATAGTAAGGGCTTGTATTTCACTATAATGTAAAATATTAGCAGTATAAGTAGGGCAAATAGCACCATGGTTAAGTAAAACTTGTGCTTCTATACGGGCTCTATCAAGTGTTAATGGCCACGACTCACCCACGCAACGCGCGTAAGGCAGAGCTTGCTTTAAAATAACACTATTGTTTTGCTCATCAGTAATTCTAAACACTAAATTAAGATTGCCATCACCAAACTCATACGCAGATAAGGTTTGTCCGGAATCAAAAAAATTACATTGTTTAGATTCAATTAATGTGGATACGTAATCGATAGCGCGCTGTGCATTAAAAGCAACATAGTTAGTCATGGTTTAAATCTCAAAAATCAGCTTTTAAGCATTCTATACATTTAAATGTTTAGATGTCTACAAGTCTAACTTGAGAGTTATTCAAAGTGGTGTAAAATAACGTTACGCATTTTTAATACCTTAAGCATTATGCAAAATGTAATCGCAAGCAGTTTAAAATATGAAAACGGGTCGCTTAGTGTGCTCGACCAATATTTACTACCTCACCAGCAGGTATGGCATCAGTGCCATGATGTAGAAACCATGAAAGAGCTGATCATTAACTTAAAAGTGCGTGGAGCTCCACTTATTGGTTTAGGCGCGAGCTTGTTAGTGGCGTATTTAGCTGAGCAAGGGGTAGTGAAAAGTGAGCTTGAAAAAGTAATCAATGAACTAGAAGCCACTCGTCCAACGGCAGTTAATTTAATGCATTGTATGGCGGCATTGCGAAAAGCTTTAACGCAAAGCGATTATGTTGCCGGTATTGTTACCACAGCCGAGCAGTTGTTTATTGAAGATATTGAGCTGTGTGAGCGAATGGCAAACCGTGGTGCCGAGCTTATAAATAGCGGCGACAACATATTAACTCATTGTAATACAGGGGCGCTTGCAACCGCTGGTATTGGTACTGCACTGGGTGTTGTCTACAAAGCGCAGCAAAAATATGGCAACGTACATGTGTGGGTTGATGAAACACGACCATTATTACAAGGCGGCCGCTTAACTGCCTTTGAGCTTGAGCGCTGGAAAATACCTTACACATTAATTTGCGATAATATGGCGGCAAGTTTAATGGCTGCAGGTAAGGTAGATAAAATAGTGGTAGGGGCTGATCGTATTGCCGCCAATGGTGATTTTGCTAATAAAGTGGGCACCTATAATTTAGCCGTACTTGCGTATTTTCATAACATTCCATTTTATGTAGTTGCGCCTATTACCACGCTTGATACCAACACCGCTTGTGGTAATGATATAGAAATAGAGCAACGTAATCCTCAAGAAGTGCGCGGAGTTAGCGGTAGCTTTGGTGAGGCTTTATGGGCACCCACTAATGCCAATGTATATAACCCTGCATTTGATATAACGCCGGCAAAGTTGGTCACAGGGTGGGTGTTAGATACAGGTGTTTATAACCAGCAACAAGTATTAATGGGTAAACTTAAAGAGCTAACTCAATAATATGCGACTGAATTCTGAAAGAAACTCAGAGGTACTATTTAGGTAGTTGGGGTAGGCTTTTTCTATTGATTTCAAGTCGCTCCCTGCAACTAGAAGCACGTTATTGTGAGTTTGTTTTTCTTGTTCGGCGTAATGCGTTAGAGCTTCTTGCTTTTTATTTTCTGCATATAAAAAGACTCGACCCATTTGTGTTTCTGTGTTGTGAACGAGTAAAGCAAAGCCTGTATCTTTCGATTTATTTTTAATTTCGTCAACTTGGAATGCACGATTAAATGCATCAAGCTTATGAAATGCGGCTAGCTTTTTATTTAGTGCCGAAAGCTCATCAACAAAGGTCTGCGATTGTTGTGAACTTAATTGATTTGAACCATCTTTGACTGCAAGAAACTCACCCATGATAAAAAATAATCGCTTCCAATCTGTGTCGGCTGCTTGGGGATTGGTTTTTAGTGTTTCTTTTTCAATAATATCTACAATTTCAACAGTAGTAGCCCAAAGGTGCTGAAGCCTAGTGCGTAACTGAACTTCAATTTGAAAGCCTTTATAATCGTGAGATTTTAAATTGTTATAACTTTTATAAACACGATGAATACCTCTATAGCCTGTCGCTTTTGGGTTTTCAATATAATCATATGATTTAACGCTATGAACTGCTCTACTCGAATCTAAACTGGCGTTGAGTTGATATAGATGCTCTAGATTATCTAAGATTACTCGGCAACCACCTATATCGTGCATTCGCTTCAGATTTATTGCGTTTTCACTTTTACCATCCAACGAGGCTCTTTGTAACTTATCTATAATAGTTGGCAAGCGCTTTAAGCGTCTAACTATGGTCGCCGATTCTAGCAAATGAAGCTTTTTTACATGTTTCCATACGAGGTTTTTAATAATAGTCAGCGGATATAAATGTGCTGCACGATAGTTTTGTACAACCTCTATTGCAAAGTCAAAATCACCTTCATTTTTACGAAAAATACGACCAGCCTTTTCAACTTGCTTACGTGAGTAGGCTAGTTGTTGTTTAGACTTTTGATATTGTTCGTTCACCATTGGAAAGTTACTCTTTATCAGCTGCATTGCTAAAATAATATTACAGAGTTAAGTGATTGAAGTCATCCTGCAAATAAATTTGTTTTATTTTTTTATATGTATAAATACGCTTATAGAAAATATAATTTAGGCATATGTGCACTGAGCTTTATTAATCGAGAAAGGGAAATTGCTCTGCAATAGACGAGTCAGTACTTTTTGCTACCCAGCCCTCTGTATTGTTAAATAAGCGAATGGCAGTAAACTCAGGATCGCTTCCCATATCAAACCAATGCGGGGTAAGTTCAGGCACTGAAATTAAATCGCCTTGTTGGCAAAGTACCTGGTAAACCTTATTGCCTAAATGCAGGCAAAATAGCCCTTGGCCTTTTACAAAAAAACGCACTTCGTCTTCACTATGGGTATGTTCAAATAAAAACTTTTTGCGCAGCTCTGATGCGCCATGATTACCTTTAGCTAGAGATATAACGTCTACTGTTTGATAGCCATTTTCAGTTTTTAACCGATCTATATCGCTTTTGTACGCACTAATAATTTGCTCATGGGTGGTGTGCTCATTAATATCTGCATTTGCTTGCCACTGTTCAAAACGTACGTTTACTTTAGCTAGTTGCTTTGCAATATCATCAGCATCTGATGTGCTTACAAGTGCTTTGTTTGCATCGTTGTCGGCATACACTGTTAATTGGCTCATACTAATTGCTCCAATTTAAATTGGCTAAAGTCATTAATATAAGGGTGTGCTTTAGTGCTTGCCCATCACGAATTAAATGTAGTGTTTTTAAACCCACAGCCTGCGCGGCGTCAAGCTCACCGGTTACATCACTTAAAAAGAGTATTTCTTCTGCTTGAAATGGTAACAGTTCAACAATGGTGTTATAGGCAGCTCGCTCTTGCTTTGCGCCAACTTTGGTGTCAAAAAAGTCAGAAAACAAGCTGCGAATGTCGCCATAATCACTGTATTTAAAAAGCAACAGCTGCGCTTTTACCGAACCAGATGAGTACACATACAAAGTAATATCGTTGTTGTGTTGAGCTTGTAAAAAATCAAATGCATCTGGGTATAAATGCCCCTTAAAATCGCCGTGTTCATACCCTGTTTGCCAAATTAAGCCTTGTAACTGCTTAAGTGGAGTGATTTTTTTATCTTCATCAATCCAGGTAAGTAAGGCGCTAATGACTTCTTCTATATCGGCGTTTGGCTTTTCGATAAGGGCTTTTACGGCACTAATTTGCTCGGCTACATCCGGTTTATTAGCATTGGCACGTATAAAGGTAGGTAACTGTTTTGCCGCGTAAGGAAATAATACCTCTTTAACGAACGAAATACGGGTTATTGTGCCTTCGATGTCGGTTAAAATGGCTTTAATCATTTAGTTACTCCCGCTTGAATACCTATTATTTTTAGGCGTTCTAGTTCGCAGCTAAATAAAAACTCTAAGGCTTCTAGGTGGCGACGAACTTCATCAATATTACGTCCTACTGCATATAAACCATGACCACGTATCAGTACGCCATGTTCTATAGGTGTATGTAAATGATGGTCACTGACCAGCAGGCTTAATCGGTCAATATCTTGATCGTTATCGAAAATAGGAATGCTCAGCGTTTCTAAATGCGAAGTAAAGCCGCTCAGTGCTTTTTGCATTTCATAGCCTGTTAAATCAAGCTGATGCTCTTGGGTAATTTGCGACAGTACGGTAGCGGCTACAGAGTGAGTATGTAAAACACACTGTGCATCAGGTATAAGCTGATACAAACTTAGGTGTAATTGTGTTTCTGCCGATGGTTTTACAGCTCCTGCTAGGCGCTCGCCTTGGTGATCTAATTGCAAAAAATGCGCTTGCGTCAGTGAGCCTTTATCGTGCCCACTTGCTGTAACAACAAAGCCAGTGCTAGTACGAGCTGAAAAGTTTCCGCCTGTTGCGGGTACCCAGCCTTTTTGGCTAACCCATTTTCCGGCTTCAATAAGTTGTGAAATAGCGGTATTGTTTTGCATACATTCCTCACTAATGAGCGTAAAGTTAATTGTTTTTAGACGGCTATACTTCTGTTTTAAGCAATGATAGCATCGCTTTAAGCGCAAAACCATCATTAAGGGCATCTCGTGTTTGAAAGTAAATTACCAAATTTAGGCGTTAGTATATTTAGCCAAATGAGCGGATTGGCTAATGAGTTTTCGGCAATTAATCTCTCTCAAGGCTTTCCTGAGTTTGATGCTCCTGATCTTTTAAAAACGCAGTTAAATTATTATGTGCAGCAGGGCGTTAATCAATATTCACCTTCAAGTGGTGTACCAAGATTACAGCAACAAATTGCTGATTTAGCAAAGCGCAAATATACAGCTGATATAAACGCAGCTGATCAAGTGACTGTTACTTCGGGTGCAACAGAGGCATTGTTTGTGGCTATTCAAACAATTGTGCGCCCCAGTGATGAAGTGATTGTATTTGACCCTGCATATGACTCTTACCAACCGGCAATTAAACTCGCTGGTGGAAAGTCGGTACACATTGCCTTAAGTGCGCCAAATTACACCATTGATTGGCAAGTAGTAAGCCAAGCAATTACTAAAAATACCCGTGCAATTATTATAAATACGCCTCATAACCCAAGCGGTAAAATATTACAGCCACAAGATATAAAAGAGCTTAAAGAGTTAGTTAGTACTCACAGTTTATATGTAATAAGCGATGAGGTATATGAGCACATTACGTTTGATGAACAACCGCATTTAAGTGTATTACGCGATGATGAATTATTTACCAAAAGCTTTGTTATATCGAGTTTTGGTAAAACATTTCATAGCACGGGCTGGAAAATGGGTTACTGTATTGCACCTGCCGATTTAGCTGTCGAATTTAGAAAAATTCATCAGTACGTTACGTTTTCAAGTTTTACCCCCGCACAGCATGCGCTTGCCGATATGCTCGAGCAGCAAGGTGAGCATATAGATGAGCTAAGCGGGTTTTATCAGCAAAAACGCGACTTATTAGCGAGCCATTTAAGTAACAGCCGTTTTAAAATTTTACCTAGCCAAGGTACTTACTTTTTATTGTTAGATTACAGTGATGTATCGGATTTAAACGATATTGATTTTTGCCATTGGTTAGTTGAGCAAGCAGGTGTTGCGGCTATTCCGTTAAGTGTGTTTTATCAAAAGGCACCAACCGACAAAGTAATTCGTTTATGCTTTGCTAAAAACGACAACACTCTCATAGAGGCTTCGCAAATATTATGTCAACTTTAACCATTACAGCATTGCAAAGCTCGCTTTATTGGCTTGATAAAGATGCTAATTTAGCCATGTTTAATAAGCAGCTTGAAGCAATTATGCATCAGCCCGATCTTATTTTACTGCCCGAAACATTCTCGACTGGCTTTGCTATCAATTTAGATTGTGCAGAGCCCGAAAACGGTAAAGTACTGACGTGGTTAAAGGCGCAGGCTCATAAACATAATGCGGTTATTGCAGGTTCGGCACTTGTTGCACAAGGCGATAAAAAAGCGAATCGGTTTTATTGGGTAAAACCCGATGGTGAGGTGAGTTATTACGATAAACGCCATTTATTTCGCTTAGGCAGCGAGGGCGATTACGTTGTAGCAGGGCAAGCGCGTAAAGTTTTTGAAATCAACGGTTTTAAACTATTACCGCAAGTATGTTACGACCTGCGCTTTCCGGTATTTCAACGTAATAATAACGACTACGATGTAATGATAAACGTAGCAAATTGGCCAGCTGTGCGCCGCCATATTTGGGATACGTTACTTATGGCGCGCGCAATGGAAAACCTGTGTTACGTAGTAGGCGTTAATCGAGTGGGTGACGACGGTAATGGCGTGGCGCACAATGGCGGTACTGCAGTATACGACTTCAAAGGCGATGCATTAACTAAAGCGCAAGATGACACCGAGCAACTAGTTACTATAACACTTGAAAAAGCACCACTGGATGAGTTTAAAGCAGCGTTTCCTGCCTATTTAGATGCAGACCCTTTTACATTAATATAGACACGTTAATTTAGCGCAGAGCCAATAAAGTGTTAAAATAGTCGCTGATATTTTTGTTGGCGGCTAATATACATTATGAACACTTTAATCACTCCTGTAATTTTAGCTTGTGGCATAGGCTCTCGCTTGTGGCCGCTTTCTCGCCAAGCGATGCCTAAACAATTTTTATCACTACTTAGTGAAAACACGTCATTACTGCAAAGTACATTAGCGCGTGTTACTAATAACTTATTTGATAATGCTATTTTAGTGTGTAACGAACAGCACCGATTTATTGCCGCCGAGCAGGCTGAAAGCTCAAATCCTAGTGCATTATTACTCGAACCCAAAGGTAAAAATACCGCGCCTGCCATCGCATTAGCCGCCCACTATGCACTGCAAAATGGGGTTACCGGTCCGTTATTAGTGATGCCTGCCGATCATCATATTGAAAACTTTGATGTATTAACGGCTAAGCTCCCTGAAGCTGTAAAACTTGCCGAGCAAGGAAAGCTAGTTACATTTTCTATTACTCCTACAGAGCCTCATACTGGCTATGGCTATGGCTATGGCTATATAAAACAAGGCGCGGCTATTGCTGGAACGGGTTGTTACGATGTTGCACAATTTAAAGAAAAGCCTGACTTAGATACAGCGAATCGTTATTTAGCTCAAGGAGGTTATAGCTGGAATAGCGGCATGTTTTTATTTACCCCAGCAGCCTATTTAAAAGAGCTCGAGCGGTTTGCGCCAAAAATAGCAACAAGTGTCGCTGCAGCCGCACAATTTACTAAAGATTTAGGGTTTACCCGCCCAAGCAATAGTGCGCTTGAGCACTGCCCAAGCGATTCAATTGATTACGCTATTTTAGAGCGAAGCGATAACGTAGTTGTTATGCCTGTTGATTTAAAATGGAGTGATGTAGGTAGTTTTTCGTCCCTTGATGCACTTACAAAAAAAGATGAAAACGGTAATAGTTCAAATGCTAATTATATTGCTCAAAAAAGCGCTAATAATTTGGTTATTAACGAGGCTGAACACACTATTGCCACGCTTGGAGTAAGTGACTTAGCAATTATTCATACCCACGATGCCACACTAATCGCAAATCAAAATGAGCTAGATTCTCTGCCTTTGTTACTTAAGCAAATTGCTACAACACAGGCTGATAAACTTAACCATCATCAAGTGGTTTTTCGTCCATGGGGAAATTACCGCACTTTGGTTGAAGGCACTGGCTTTAAAGTTAAAAAAATTACTGTTACCAGCGGTGCTAAGCTTTCGACGCAGCGCCATCAGCATCGCGCTGAACATTGGGTGGTGGTTTCGGGTATTGCAAATGTATGTATTGATGAGCAAGCGTATACGCTAACGCACGATCAATCGTGTTATATCGCCGCAAAACAAATTCATAGCTTGGCTAATAATCAAAAAGAGCCGTTAATTGTCATTGAAGTGCAAACCGGTACTGTACTTGATGAAAGTGATATAGAGCGATTTGATGATAAATATGGAAGGGGTTAAAAAATCAAATCCATGCCAAAAAGGACGTTCCAATACTAATGAGTAAAGTCATTTATAAAATCACGCCAGATGTTAATCATTACAGAGTCATTTTTCCTGATGATGAAACTTTATGTGAATCTGAGTTATGGAAACCTGATACTTCTACAAAAGAGTCTACACTGATAAATTTTAGTGCCCACTATAATAATGAAAAAGAGACACCCCTAGGTGATTTCACTGCAATTAATTTACAAGGCCTTGCTATAAGGGATCATGTTGCAAATGAGTTAGCTGAACTTTTCGAAGATTCGGGAGAGTTATTGCCTTTCTATGTAGGTGATGACAACTGGTACTTTTATAATGTCACTCGAAAAATAGAGGGCATCTTAGATGTTGAAATGAGTACTTTTATGCTGCCAAGCTTAAATATTGGATTACAAAAAGCGATATTCAAAAAAGAAAAATTACCTAAGCATAGCTGTATATTTAAAATGCCAGAAGATCGATTTGAAGGTACATATATTTTTGATTCTCGTAAAAATGATAAAGATGTTTCTTTAAACCTCTTTTGTGCCTTGCAAGCACATGGTTTCACAGGTCTTAACTTTGAAGAGGTAGCAAGATTTGATTAACTTAAAGTGAAATTTAAAAAACCTTAACGCTTTTTTAATTTCACTCTAACTGCCCGCGCACAAACTTTAAATATTGCTCTAAGCTTTGTTGCCACAGATCTAACGCTTCATCAAGCATGTCGTTGTGTGGTTTTTTATCGAGTAAGCGGCGCTCTATTTTTTTTAGCGCTATACCATAACGATTAAAACCTAACTGTAAGGCTGTGCTTGCCTGGCGATGTAAAAGCTTAATACATTGCTCTGGATGCTGAGTAGTAAGCTCTTGGCAACGAATGAGTTTATTTCGTGCTGAAAGTACAAATTCGTTATAAATAGACGATACTTCATCTTCACTAAACGACGTGGTTAGTGTCTCTGCTGCGGTTTCGTCGTACAAAGTGTCAATAAGTTCTACAGTAATACTAGCCGTTTGGTTTGATTGAGAGTCGCTAAGTGCTTGGCGAAGCTTTTGGTGTTTAATAGGTTTGCCAACAATATCTTTTATTCCTAATTCTAAATATTCTTTTACTTCGTCGGGGCTAAGGCTTGCAGTAAAAGCGAGCACAGGAGTTCGTTGATTCTTATGATCTATGTGCTTTAGGCGTTTAAGTACTTCTTGGCCTGTTAAGTCAGGTAAGTTCATATCAAGTAACACTACATCGAAGTGGTGAGCTTGCATGAGCTCTATGGCGCTTTTTCCATCTTTTGCGAGCTTAATTTTGTGTTCATCGTCGGCCATAAATTCTATAGCAATTTTTTGATTTAAATCTAAATCTTCAACCAATAATACATCAAGGCCTGTTAAGTAATCTTTAGTTTGATGGCGCTGCTCTACAAGGCTTAATTCACCTAAAGTAAAAGTAACGGTAAAGCTAAATACACTGCCTGTACCAAGTTGGCTGGCTATTTCGAGTCGGCTACTAAGCTTTTCAAGCAAACGGCTGGTAATGGCTAAACCTAGGCCGGTTCCACCTTTTTCTTTACCTGCGCTACTTTGTACATAAGGTTCTGTTAAGTAAGCTATCTCGTCGTTTTCTATGCCTGGGCCAGAGTCCTTCACACTTATTTTTATGGTGTGTTCAAGTTGTTTCTCTAAAATTAAATCAACTTGAATTTTCACAACACCGTGGTCGGTAAATTTAATGGCATTACCCACTAAGTTAATAATAATTTGCCTAAGTTTTTGTTGGTCGCAGTAATAACAAGCTTGCTCTGGAATATTGCACACAAGCTCAAATTTAAGATGTTTTTGCTCGGCAAGTGGGCTCAGTAATAGACATAAATTATTGAGCCATGTTTTAAATTCTATATCTTCTTCATAAAGTGCTTCATCACTTTGATCTAGGCTTGCGTAATCAAGTACTTTATCTACGAGTAAATTGAGTGATTCGGCGGAGTTTATAATTGCCTCGCAATAAGCTTTATTACGAGTATCACTTGTTTGGTTCATGACAAGCTGAGCGCTGCCTAAAATACCATTCAGTGGGGTGCGTATTTCGTGGCTAATAGTTGAGAGAAATAGTCCGCGTATTTCTAAGTCTTTTTGCGCTTTATCGGCTAGTTTATTAAGATGCTGCTCTCTGCGTTCATTACACAATAAGGCCATGCCTGCAGCATAGAACATGGGTGCAATGACGCCATTTAAAAATAATAGTGAGCTAAACCAGCCATTAATTAATAGATTACTTTGTTCAATATCGTCCATAAATAACGAGCGGCCAATAAAACTAAAAGCAACGAGAGTCAATATAATAATGTATACAATACTGCCATTAGGATAGGGCGCACGGGCATGTTTGATAAATATAAATAATAAAAATATAGCTTCAGCTATATGTTGTATATCAGATGCAATAACTCGTTCGTGTAAAGAGGGATCATAAAAGGTGTAATAACCGAGCATTACAGCGCTAAAAGCAGTAAATGAGCAGATTAATTTGAAGCCAATACCGTGATAATTTAAAAATTGGCTGAGTGATAGGCAATGCACAATAGAAGCTGCAAACATCATGCTACTGGCAATGCTAATAATAACTAAATTATGTGTATTACCAACAAGGGTAAAACCAATAACAGAACCCAGTAATAAAATAGGGTAAAAAATATAAAGCAGCGTACCCGGAGTTTGCTTGTTTGTTCGCCATGTTAAAAAATTAAGCAAGGTCATTACAACCACTATGGCTATGCTGGCAAAGTAAAGAGTGAAAGAGTCGAGCATTTAGGTTCCAGCGAAGTGATGTTTTAACAAGTGGGTAGTAAATATAAAAACAGACACCTAAGTGTCTGTTTTTATATTTAAACGAAATGCGTATTTAACGAATTTCGTCTGGTATATTTTGCTGCGCCCAAGACAATAGCTCAATGCGATTACGACATTTAGTTTTTCTAAATGCACTGTATAGATGAGTTTTTACAGTGTGCGGACTAATACTTAATTCTTCAGCAATTTCTTTATTTTTAGAACCATTACTCATTAACGAGATAATTGCTTTTTCTCGTTTAGTTAATTTAACTGGTTCTATATCACCTTCGGTTAGCTTATGAAGTGCATCTTTATTAAACTGCAGCATACGGTTTAATGCGTTACACATTATGTCACGGCGATACCAAAGCTGATCTTCCATTAATAAACGAATACCTTTCATTAATACATCGGCGTTATCAGTCGTATAAAACACACCACGAATACCGCTTAATAATGCACGGTTAGCTAGTTCTGGATTTTCGTCTAGGTTAAATAATATGATATCGCATTTAACGCGTAGGTTTACTAATTGTTCTTTTAGCTTTCCCCATGCATCTTTACTTGATGTTTCAATAAACAGTAATCGAGTCCCTTCAGGTATATCTATAATGTTTGTACCTGTGGTTACGTCAAGGCCTTGCGTTTTTAACAAAGGTTCTAAAACGTTAATGCCAATAGTATTAATTGGCTCTTGATCTAATAACAAAAAGGCAGAACTGCTCATATTTTTATACTCTTTTATAAAGCTGACTGATTAAGTTTATCACGACTTCCACACCTTTTGTATTAGAAAGTCGCTATTTTACTTGAAAATAAGTACGATTTTACGATTATTTAAACATAAAATGTTGCAAATAAGTAATTGTTTTTCGTTTGTTAAACATGAGAAAGATTAACATTTAGCACTTAACGTATATTAAAAGAGTACAATAAAAGTCATCATTTAAATAAAACTCTTTTTAACATCTTGATACGGAGGCCAGCCCATCTCTTTCCCTGCAAGCATATGCAAGTGTATATGGTATACAGTTTGCCCACCATGCTCGTTACAGTTCATTACTACTCGATAGCCGTTGTCTGCAAAATTATGTTGTTTAGCTAACTTTGCTGCTACGGTATATAAATTGCCAATTAAGTATGAATTTTCATCATTTATATCATTGATAGTGGCAATTGCTTTTTTTGGGATAATCAATACATGGAATGGGGCTTGAGGATTTATATCTTTAAATGCAAGGGTATCATCATCTTCATAAATAATGTCTGCTGGAATTTCACGATTAATTATTTTTGTAAAAATTGTATTTTGACTCATGGTATGTCCCTAATTAAATATTATGAAATTTAGGCTCACTAATGACAAAATTTCATAGCAGTGTCAAACTGAAAATAACTAAAGGAGTAAATATGCGTAAATCAGTATTAATGGGCAGTGCGGCAGTGCTGTTATTTAGTGTATCGAGTATGGCAGAAAATATTCACTTCCCTGAAGAGTTTGTGCCATTACAAGTGGGAGAGCGTGTTATAGAAAGCTCTCTATTTAGTCGGGTTGATGATTTAGAGCTTGCGCCGGGTACTTATCAGCTAAAATTAAAATATACCGACTTATATGAACAAGGCTTTGACGATCATGAAGTGATTGAGTCAGAACCGTTTTGGGTAGATGTTACCGTTGAAGCTGGGAAAAATTACACTTTGGTGTTTAATCGGGCAGATAACGCCGTGTCGGCGAAACTATTTGCAGAAGTACCAGAAGTGAGTTTACAAGCCAAAGGCAGTTCATTGCCTGAACCCTTAACTGTTATTTCCAATAATCAAATGGAAAAAGTAAAGCCGATGAAACCAATGGTAAGTTCGGCTGTTGTTTCTCAAAAATCAAATAAGCCACTAGGGCCTGTTAATAGTCAGGGGATGCCAAGCGCAGCGAATATGCTTGATTTTTGGTGGCAACAAGCCACAACTGTAGAGCGTAAAGCTTTTTTAGAAAAAATAACAAAATAACAAAATAACAAAATAACAGAAAAAAAAGGGCCAAATTTGGCCCTTTTTAGTGTCTAGTTAACGCTATTTATTCAAATAATGCGTCAATAGTGCCTTGCGCAAGAGGGTGATACCCAGGGCGTGCTTTTAAGTACACGCTTTGTGCCCAGTCTTTTTTACCGTTAGTGATAAGTGATTTATATAACGGCACAATTAACTTACGACGGCCAATACCTGATAAGTGCTTATTAAGCGCAGGATAAATTGGTTGATAACCATTACCTACTGCTAGCATAAACCAAGCAAACGCACGTTCAGCGTTAGTTGATTGCGTTAGGTTAAATTCACTATCAAGCTCGCTCATTTTCTCTATGCTTAAATCGCGTGGTAAGTTATTTAAAAAGTGTAGCCACTCATGCACAGACCAATCAGCCGTTGGTAGTTGAGCTACTGTTGTGTCGCCTTTTAGCCATGCTGCTGTTGCAGTATCTACTTTATCAAATGCATCAGAAGTAGGGTTTGGCGCATCACTTGGTAAGCCAGGCTCAAAAATCCATTCGTTTACTTTATCCATACTTACAACACCAGGGTACTTCTCAATTAAGTTAGCTTTTAAGTAAGTAACAAATTGCGCGGTAGTAAGTGATTTAAACGAAAACTCTTTAAAGTACGCTTTTACAAACGGGTCAAACTTATCGCGACCATATTTGTTTTCTAGATAAATTAAAAATAACTGACCTTTAGTGTAAGGCACTGAGCTAAACGCATCGTCTGGGTCGCGGCCATTAAGCTTTAAATTAAGGCGTGTATCTGGTGCATCAATTGTTTTAATTTGTGCGCGTAAAGACGCTGAATCAAGTGCTTGTTCCATAACCGCACGGTCACGACCAAATACTTCTTCCATAATGCGGTTTTCAACGTACGAGGTAAAACCTTCGTTTAACCATAAATCTTCCCACGTTGCGTTAGTTACTAAGTTACCTGACCAAGAATGAGCAAGCTCGTGAGCAATAAGGTTAACTAAGCTTTTATCACCAGCAACAACAGTTGGAGTAATAAATGATAAGCGTGGGTTTTCCATTCCACCAAACGGAAAACTTGGCGGTAGCATTAATAAGTCGTAGCGACCCCATGCATATTCGCCGTACATCGCGTTTGTTTTATCGATCATGGCTTGGGTGTCGTCAAATTCAGCAACTGAGGCATCTAAAATTGTCGGCTCAGCAAATATACCAGTTTGATGCGACATTGCTTTAAATTCTAAGTTACCTGCGCCAATAGCAATTAGGTAAGGTGAAATTGCTTGTGGCATATCAAAAATGTAGTCGCCATCTTTATAAAGCGCATCTTTGTTGTCGGCACTCATTACAGCACGTATATCTTTTGGTGTATGAATTCGTGCAGAGTAAGTTACACGCATTGCGGGTGTATCTTGCACTGGGATCCAACTACGTGCATGAATTGCTTGCGATTGGCTGTACATAAATGGATGCGTTTTACTTGCCGTTTGCTCTGATGTTAACCATTGCAGGCCTGAAGCTTCTGGACGACTGTTGTAGTAAATACGAACTACCTCAGCTTGGTTTTTAAACACAATAGTAAGCTTTGAGCCTTTAACGTCATCTCGCTTAGCTAAATCAAAAGTCGCTTTTTTCCAGTTACCGCTTTGATCTTTGTACATTACTTTATCAATGTCTAAGTCGCGGGTATCAAGTACGAGAGTTCTACTTTTGCTGTTGTTCCACTGAAGAGTATGCTCTACAAAACCTTCTAACTGCTTGTCGGCAAAGTCAACATCTAAATCAAGGTTTAAGTGAGTAGTAACAACATCATCAAGGTTAGCATACGAGTTTTGGTCAATCGCATTAGCCATTGCTTGCGAACACATACCCGCCATAGCGAGGCTTAAAAAAAGAGGTTTAATTTTCATCATTACTCTGAACACAAATAAAAAGTGCAGGTTTTATATCACGATTGACACGGCGGGTTGAGTGATTTTTACAATCTAGTGCCACATTTGCGACGATGAGGTAAACTATTGCGATTAGTTACCGGTATTTTTAGAGAGCTTTGTGGCGCATTCATTACACTCCTTACATACATTCGCATTAAACAGCCAATGCCAAAATTTTGTTGAAATTACTCAGCTTGAACAACTTAAAACGCAAAGTTTTAGCGCGCCGTTTTGTTTGCTAGGCGAGGGCAGTAATACCGTATTTTTAAATGACTACATGGGTACGGTTATAAAGATAGCCTTAAAAGGAATTAAAATTACCGATCGTGAGAGCGACACACTAATAAGTATTGCCGCAGGCGAAAACTGGCATCAACTAGTTAGCTATTTATTAGAGAAAAATATACCAGGGCTTGAAAATCTAGCACTTATACCAGGGACTGTTGGCGCATCGCCGGTACAAAATATTGGTGCTTATGGCGTTGAAATAGCTAAGTTTGTTGAGTTGGTAGAGTACTTTGATATAACCACTAACACTATGCATTCATTAAATAACGAGCAATGTGAATTTGCTTACAGAGACTCAATATTTAAACATGCCCTTAAAAATAAAGCGGTGATCACGCAAGTACATTTAGCGCTCCCAAAAAAATGGCAACCAGTATTGAGTTATGGCCCTTTGCAGCAACTTAAGGTTGTTACGCCGCAGGCTGTGTTCGATCAAGTAATACAAACTCGCAATAGCAAATTACCTAACCCATATACACTTGCCAATGCGGGTAGCTTTTTTAAAAACCCTATAATAACCAACCAGCAGTTAGCTGAGCTATTAAAGCAATTTGCTGATTTACCTCATTACGAATATGGGCAAAGTCATCACAAGGTCGCGGCAGGTTGGTTAATCGATCAAAGTGGTTTAAAAGGGCACCGCGAGGCAGGTATTGAAGTGCATCAACAACAAGCACTAGTACTTGTTAATCACGGAAATAGTAAAGGCAGCGACCTAATAAAAATAATTAAACACATTCAGCAAGTGGTTTATACGCGTTACAACATTATGTTAGAGCATGAAGTACGTTTAATGGATGCACGCCGCGAATGCCATATTAACGCGGAGCCTAAGCAATGAAAGCACCTGATGGAAACAAACTCGCTATTTTAAATGCTTTAAAGCAAGGTGTTTTTGTATCTGGCCAAGTGCTGGGTGAACAGCTTGGCATTAGCCGAGCTGCGGTAAGTAAACATATTAAAACGTTACAAGAAATGGGCTTGGATATTTTTAAAGTGACTGGCAAAGGCTATTGTTTGAATGGTCAGGTGGGCCTTTTAAATAAAACGCAAATTGATCAGCGCTACAAAGCGCTAGGTGCAAATACTGCCGATGTAGAAGTACACCCTATTATTGATTCGACCAACAGCGAGCTTATGCGCCGTATACAGGCCAAAACAACGCTTGAGTCTGGCACTGTTATTGTTGCTGAAATGCAGCAAGCAGGACGTGGTAGACGCGGCCGTGTTTGGCAATCCCCATTCGGCGCTAATTTGTATTACAGTTACTTTTGGCGTTTAGATGAAGGCTTACAAGCTGCAATGGGCGTATCAATTGCAGTAGGTCTTGCTGTTTATGATGCTATTAAAGCGTTATACCAAGTTGACGTAGAACTTAAGTGGCCTAACGATATTTATATAAATAAGCAAAAACTTGCAGGTGTATTAGTTGAATTAGATGGACAACCGCAAGGACCTTGTCAGTTAGTGATTGGTATCGGTATTAATTTACAAATGCCAGAAAGTTTTAGTAAAAATATAGATCAAGCATGGACCGACCTAAGTCAACATACTCAACAACTTGATAAAAATTCACTGGTGGCATCACTTACTTATTATTTAGAGCAGCGTTTGTCGCTTTATCGTCAAACGGGCTTGCAAGGAATGTATGAGCAATGGAATTCGCTCAATGCGTTTGCTGGTGAATATGTTGAACTAAACACAGGGCACAGAAGCTGGCGTGGAATATGTGAAGGAATTGACGCACAAGGTGGAATACGAATTCGCCAAGACGGGGAAGTAAAAAGTTATTACGGTGGGGAAGTCTCCCTTAGAAAGGCGCAATTATGAGATTATTGATCGACGTAGGAAATACATCATTAAAAGCTGTGTTGTGGCATAACGAGCAAGCACAACCGGCAGATATAAATAACTTGCCTTGGTTACAAATAACCGAAGTGATTTATGCATGTGTAGGGCGCAGTGATTTACTAAACGATATTCTCGCGCAAGCGGCTAGCAATAATATTATTTGTTTTGAAGCCAAGGTAACCAAAACGCTTGGAAATCTTGTATGCGCTTACGAGCATGTAGCTAACTTAGGCATAGACAGGTGGCTTGCGCTTATTGCAGGCTTTACGTTATATCCAAACACAGCATGCATTGTTGTTGATGCAGGTACTGCGACAACAATTGATGTGCTCAATAGTGAAGGGTTACATTTAGGAGGCTGGATTTTACCCGGGCTTGATTTAATGACCTCATCACTTACACAAAATACTCAACGTGTTTTTGATGATGGTAAAACTCCATTCACCAATGAACTGGGTAAAAATACGCCTAATGGTTTAAAAAACGGTGCTTTAGTCGCAACCATTGGAGCAATTGAGCAAGCTAAGTTGCACTTAACGGATAAAAAAACAGAGCAAAAAGTACAAATAATTTTTGCTGGTGGCTATGGCTTGCTTTTACAACAGCAATTTGCAGGAAGTATTTTTGATTCATTGCTAGTAATGAGGGGGTTACATTATTGGCGCGAACTAAGTAAAACAACATAAAAAAGTGCAAAAAACGTGTTTTCGCGTGAATATTGAGCATTTAAACTAAAAATTTACACTTTTTTTAATTTTATAGTTGCATCCCAATAAACCTTACTCTAATATCTCGCCCCGTACTAAAGCAGTGCCGACTTAGCTCAGCTGGTAGAGCAACTGACTTGTAATCAGTAGGTCAACCGTTCGACTCGGTTAGTCGGCACCACTTTCCTTTTACCGGAAGTGAATTAGTAGAGAATTATCGTGGAGGGGTTCCCGAGCGGCCAAAGGGATCAGACTGTAAATCTGACGGCTCAGCCTTCGCTGGTTCGAATCCAGCTCCCTCCACCACTTTATTCTTGACGGTTAGAGGTAGTTTAAGAACAGATTTTTATGCGGGCATCGTATAATGGCTATTACCTCAGCCTTCCAAGCTGATGATGCGGGTTCGATTCCCGCTGCCCGCTCCAGTTCTTGTGTTGCTGATATAGCTCAGTTGGTAGAGCGCACCCTTGGTAAGGGTGAGGTCGGCAGTTCGACTCTGCCTATCAGCACCAGTCCTAAGAATCTCCTTGATTACTTCCTTTATCTGTCAGAAAATACTATTTGAAAAAATTAACTTAATCTACCTCTGGTGGATTATTTTCATATGTAATTTAGATACACAAAACTGATAGGTTCCGTCATGGCAAAAGAAAAGTTTGAACGCGTAAAACCGCACGTAAACGTTGGTACAATCGGCCACGTTGACCACGGTAAAACTACACTAACTGCAGCAATCACTAACGTACTTGCAAAAGTATACGGCGGTGTTGCTAAAGATTTCGCATCAATCGACAACGCTCCTGAAGAGCGCGAACGTGGTATCACTATTTCAACGTCTCACGTTGAATACGATACTCCTTCACGTCACTACGCACACGTAGATTGTCCTGGTCACGCCGATTATGTTAAAAACATGATCACTGGTGCTGCTCAAATGGACGGCGCGATCTTAGTAGTTGCTGCGACAGATGGCCCTATGCCACAAACACGTGAGCACATCCTTCTTTCTCGTCAAGTTGGCGTTCCTTACATCATCGTGTTCATGAACAAATGTGACATGGTTGATGACGAAGAGCTACTTGAACTAGTAGAAATGGAAGTTCGTGAACTTCTTTCAGAATACGATTTCCCAGGTGATGACTTACCTCTAATCGCTGGTTCTGCGCTTAAAGCGTTAGAAGGCGAGAAAGAGTGGGAAGATAAGATTGTTGAGCTTGCAAACGCACTTGATTCTTACATCCCAGAGCCAGAGCGTGACATCGATAAGCCTTTCATCATGCCTATCGAAGACGTTTTCTCAATCCAAGGCCGTGGTACTGTTGTAACTGGTCGTGTTGAAGCTGGTATCATCAACGTAAATGACGAAGTTGAAATCGTTGGTATCAAAGAGACTACTAAGTCTACTTGTACTGGTGTTGAAATGTTCCGTAAGCTTCTTGACGAAGGTCGTGCTGGTGAGAACATTGGTGCACTTCTACGTGGTACTAAGCGTGAAGACGTTGAACGTGGTCAAGTACTAGCTAAGCCTGGTTCAATCAACCCACATACTACATTCACTTCAGAAGTATACGTACTTTCTAAAGATGAAGGTGGTCGTCATACTCCATTCTTCAAAGGTTACCGTCCACAGTTCTACTTCCGTACAACTGACGTAACTGGTGACGTACAGTTACCAGAAGGCGTAGAAATGGTAATGCCTGGTGATAACATCAAGATGACAGTAACTCTAATCGCACCAATCGCGATGGATGAAGGTCTTCGTTTTGCTATCCGTGAAGGTGGCCGTACTGTAGGTGCTGGTGTTGTAGCAACTATCGTAGCGTAATAATTAGCCTAGCTAATTAATACTAAAAAAACCCGAGCTTAGTCTCGGGTTTTTTAATGTCTGAAGAAAAGTGATTAGTTTTCAGCTATCAGCTATCAGTAGCTCGGAATTAAATTTAGAGGGCTACGTTTGTGTTTAAGTTTAAGTAATTTAAATATAATTAAAGTATAAAAAGCACGACTTCAAGCCGTGCTATTCATTAAACTCTTTGACAACTGACAACTGACAACTGACAACTGACAACTGACAACTGACAACTGACAACTGACACGCTAGTGTTTCTTAGCGTACTTTTCAGCTTGTTTTAAAACTCTTAATAAATTACCGCTAAGAATCTTTTTAATATCTTTGTCGCTGTAATCTCTGTCCATTAAACCTTGAACAAGGTTAGGGTAGCTAGATACATCTTTTAAGCCAATTGGCAGTGAATCGCCAACTCCATCATAATCAGAGCCAATACCTACATAATCAATACCAATTAGCTCAACCACATGATCAATATGGTCAAGCACTTGCTCAAGGCTTGCAAATGGATACGGGTTTTTAGCACGGTATGCAGCATCAAAATCTTTGCTTAATTTAGTGCCGTCTTTTTTAACTGACTCTTTTGTGCTTTTTAACTGCTTGCCCCAACTGCCTGCTTTAGCGGTAACAAAGCTTGAACCAAAGTTAATTTGAATAACGCCGCCATTTTCTTTAAGTGCCAATAGCATATCGTCATTCATATTACGCTCAAAGCCAGGCGTGTATTTACGAAGTGATGAATGTGAGGCAATTACGGGTGTTTTAGATAGATCCATAACCTGATAAAACGCATCATCAGAAATATGCGATACATCGATTAGCATACCAATATTATTCATTTCAGTGACAAGCTTTTTACCAAATGGGCTTAAGCCTTTCCATTTACGGCGTATATCGTAAGATGAATCCGAAATATGGTTGCTTTGCGAGTGCGCTAGCGTGATGTAGCGAATACCACGGTCGTAAAAGTGCTGAAGGTTTTTCATGTCCCCTTCGATTGGAGAGCCGTTTTCCATACCCATCGCTATAGAAAGCTTGCCTTGTTTAAATTGCTCTTCTATATCAGTGCTTGAGCTAGCAATAGCAAACTTATCGGGTGCGCGCTGGGCTATGGCTTCCATACTATCAATCATTTGATTGGCTAGCTGGTAGCTTTTTCCTTTACCTTCAAATTCCAAATGCGCAGGAATATAAATTGACATAAACGGTGCGTTTAAACCGCCTTTTACAGCGCGAGGGTAGTCAAAATCGCCATCAGTTGTTGCTTTAGTTACATCAACCCAATTTTCGTGAATTCGATAAGGTACGTCGATATGGGTATCAATTAAAATGGTGTCTTTAGCGAGTTTAATTGCCTTGTCAGATGCTGTTATTGTTTGTTCTGCTTGGGCTTGGCTAGTTAAAGCTAGTGATATGGCTACCACTAGAGTGCTGAGTTTTATCATGTTTTGGCTCTTTGGGTAAAAAGCCATTGTGTACGTTCAATTCAAAAGTTACAAGTACTACACCTTAATCAAACGCCTCTGCTTGATGCTCTTCACTTTGCAGCGCTTTAAATTCGCCCTTAGAAATAATAGTAACTGACTCATGTAATTCAGAGAAAAACACCATTGCTTCGCCATTTTTAAGCTGTAGCTTAACTTGGTTAACTTTAGATTCGATGCTTGCTTCTACTTCGCCATAATCGGTGCCTTCGCGCAGTACATAGCTTTCTATTAGGTTGTATAGTGTATCTTTATCGAGTTGTTCAAAAGGGATAATCATAATTGCTCTTTGTTTGCGTTGCCTAAAACATGTTGCCCAAAATAGCATGGCACGGCTTTTTCTAACCAAAATATAGGCTTAAACGGATTTTTACCGCTAATAAAACCAACGTGTCCGCCTTTGTCAGAGATGCGCAGCGTAACATGCTCGCTTACGTCTTGCTTACTTGGTACAGCCTTAATTGAGAGCATTGGGTCGTCTTTGGCATGAATAATAAGTGTAGGTATAGCGATATCTTTTAAGTACGGCATTGCACTGGCTTTGCGATAGTAATCGTGTGCGTTTTCAAAACCATGCAGGGGGGCTGTTAATTGATTATCAAACTCTAATAAATCGTCAATTTTCATTAACTGTTTTGGCGTTAATGAAATTTGCTGCTTAATTTGTGGCAGCTTTCGCTGCATTGATTTTTTCATGCGATCGAGCAGATATTTTTGGTAAATTTTACCTAAGCTTTTACGAATAACATCGCTTGATGACGACAAATCATAAGGCGCAGATACCACCGCTGCAGCACTTAGTGGGCATGCTTGTGATTGTTCACCTAAGTATTTGGCCAGTACGTTACCGCCTAACGAAAAACCTACAGCGACCATAGTGCGCCCAGGAAACTGCAGCTTTAAGTGATTTATAAAAAAGGCTAAATCGGCGGTGTCACCGCTGTGATAAGCGCGAGGTAGGCGATTGACTTCAGTTGAGCAATTTCTAAAGTGCATAAGCACCACTGCATAACCTTGCTTTTTTAACGCCTTCATCATGCCTTTGGCATAAAAGCTATTTATATTGCCTTCAAGGCCATGTAAAACAACGGCAAGTGGAGCGGTTTCGTTATGTGGAAATGACCATGCGAGCTCAATAAAGTCACCATCAGGTGTATCAAGTTGCTCAAGTTCGTAGCGAGTGTGGTGAAATGGGCGGAAAAAACGCGGCATTATGGTTTGAACGTGACGATTGGTCATCCACCATGCTGGTTTGAACTGAGAGATCATGTTTGTACTACGCACTTTGTATTAAACGAAAAGCTAGTGTATCAAATTTTTAGCGGTTAAAAATAAAAAGCGCCTAATCAGTGATAAATTAGGCGCTTTGTGCGTCGTGCTTAATTTTGTTCAGGAACTTCTGCATCATGTATCTTTTTAAGAAAGAAAAAAGCAAAAAAGATACAAAGAGAAACAACAATGGCTAAAAATCCAAAAGACAAAAATAAAACTGGATCTGTAAAAAAGTCTCTAAAGAATACGTTCATGAGTTGTTCCCCTCGTTGTTGATGGGTTAATCATAAGCGCTGTTTGTATGGTGTAACGTGATCGAGATCAAGTTATTTTATTAAGCGGATGTGGGAGCGAAGTAAAGTTGATTTAGATCATGCTTTGAGCTGGCGTGAATAAAAGTGACGTGGTCAACTAAATTCAGTCACCCTAGTTAAGAAACCATATCTAATGTTTCGGTTCGTTCTTCAAAGTCATTTGGGCTTTGATAATTTAAGTACGAATGTAAGCGACGACTGTTGTACCACATGCAGATGTAATTCATTACATCCTGTTGAGCTTCATAACGCGTTGGGTAATTTTTCCAATGTACGCGCTCTTGCTTCAAACTACCGAAGAAGCTTTCTGCAACAGCGTTAGCCCAGCAACAACCTTTCTTACTCATGCTACCAATGAAGTCGTTTGACTTGGGCAATCTACGATATTGGTGGCTTGCATATTGAACCCCTTGATCTGAATGGATAATTAATCCTGCTTTGGGTTGGCGTTGCCACATCGCCATAGTCAGTGCGTCACAGACAAGCTGCGCTTTCATTCGTGAGCCCATGCTCCAACCAACGACTTTACGCGAATATAAATCAATCACTACCGCCAGATATAACCAACCTTCTGCAGTCCAAACATAAGTGATATCTTGTACTCAAGCTTGATCAGCGGCTTCAACGTTGAAGTTTTGCTCAAGTACACTGGGATAAATAGGCTTGTTATGGTCACTATTCGTTGTTACTTTGTATTTCTTTTTATAACGCACCCAGACATTTGCCTCTTTCATTAACTGTGCTGTTTTGTGACGGCTCACCGGAAAACCGAGTGCATTTAAGACTTTCTGAATACGCCTTTCACCGTAAGTATTATCACTGAAGTGCGCTATGTCCTTGACCCAATCAATCATTTCTTGATGTGTTGGATCCTCTGATTTAGTTGAATATCGCTTTTGATAACTATAGTAATTGTTACTTTTTACACCCAGTATTCGGCACATTACCGCCACAGGCCAGGTCTTCTTGTATTGGGTTATGAACGAGTATTTCACTTCGTTTCTTTGGCAAAGAAGACCGTGGTGAATTCAATAGGTCAATGCAACACCTTATAATTGATTATTAATTAGGTTGTTATGACTGACTTATCAAAACGTGGTTTAAGTGATATTGAAAAGCTGAAAGCATGATTCTTATGGCGTGAAGGTAAAACGCTTAGCGAAATAGGCTTGACGCTTGATAGGCATGCTGGTTCTATATTCGGTGTACTTAAATTAAAAGGTGGAATATCGCCAGTGCAACGAAAACGTTGATTATCGTTTCTTTCTTTAGAAGAGCGAGAAGATATATCAAGAGGTTTAGCTTCAGGCTTATCTATCAGGGCAATAGCTCGTAATGTAGAAAAGGCAGCGTCAACAGTAAGCCGTGAAATCAAACGCAATGGTGGTATTGCCAAATACCGTGCAGTTACGGCTGATAAAAATGCGCTAGAGCGAGCATTAAGGCCAAAGCAATGTAAATTGCAAAAAGGTAATCCACTTAGCGATTTGGTTGAATCTAAGCTACTAGATGACTGGTCACCAGAGCAAATTTCTGGCTGGTTAAAAATAAAACACCCAGCATCATCTGAAATGCATATCTCACATGTGTAGTGGTCAACTAATTTTGGCCACAGTTTTAGAATCTTGATATCTAACCTCAGATTCATTTGGTGCTAAACCGGCATTATAATGATGCGGCCTAACATTGTTGTAATATCCATTTATGTAATCACTTACGCTATATTTAGCGTCTATAAAGTTTCCATATCCACTCTTTGGCATCCATTCCGTCTTAAAGCTTCTAAAAAATCGCTCCATTGGCGCATTATCCCAACAATTTCCACGTCTACTCATACTTTGTGTGATTTTATAGCGCCATAAACGTTGGCGATATTTTAAACTTGTATAATGGCTACCTTGGTCTGAATGGAACATGAGTCCTGTCGGTTTCCCTCTGCTTTCATATGCGAGTTCAAGCGCTTTTAGCGTTAAATTAGTATCTGGTGACAACGACATTGCCCAGCCAACCACTTTGCGTGCAAATAAATCAATAACCACGGCTAAATAAGCCCAGCGATTGCCTGTCCAAATATACGTCACATCACCGCACCACACGGTATCCGGCTCAACAACATCAAACTGTCTATCAAGCAGGTTTGGGATTTCAAGGTGTTCATTACCACCACGTTTATATGAATGTTGAGGTACTTGGCAGCTTTCGAGCTTTAATTTAACCATTAGCTTAGCTGCACGATAACGGCTCAATTCAAAATCATTGTTCGTTGCTATCGCTGCGATTGTCCGTGCCCCTGCTGAACCACCACTCATCGCATGTATTGCTTTTACTTCAGCCTCTAACCTTGCTTGCTAAGGTGTCGGCGTTGTGTCCCGTATGGCCCAATACTTATAGCTGCTGCGATGCACATTGAATACGCGACACAGCAGACTAATTGGATAACGCTCTCGTTGATTTAACTTCTCGATTAAAGAGAATTGTTCAGGGAGTCGGACATCAAGAGAGCGGTAGCCTTTTTTAATATATCCTTTTCTAATTCAATGCGTTGGATTTGCTTTTTAAGTTCGCGGATTTCAATTTGTTCGGGCGTCATTGGTGAAGCTGTGGGTGTCTGACCATTGCGTTCTAGCTTTAATTGAGTAACCCATTTACTTACGGTTGATTTACCCACCCCCATCGCTTTTGCTGCGTCTTCTTGCGTATAACCTTGGTCTACTACAAGCTGAGCCGTTTCTAATTTAATTGCCGCTGAATATGTTGCGCGTTTTAATTTCGTCATTTTTTCACCCAAATTTGTATGCTTATTAGCATAACATTTCTTTCTTAATGGGTGGCCAAAATCACTGTACCACTACACATGAGACTATTTATAAAACGTTATTTATCCCATCACGCTATATTTTCGAAAAAGCAGTCCTTAGCCATCTTCGCTCAAAACGTAAGTTGAGGCATGGTAAACGCTCAACAAATAAGGGAATTTATAAAGGTATTATTGATGCTAAAACAATTCATGAAAGGCCTCATGAAATTGAAACACGAGAAACTCTAGGTCACTGGGAGGGCGATTTAATATCAGGAAGTAGCAACTCACATATAGCAACATTGGTTGATCGAAAAACACGGTATACAGCTTTGGTACAAGTTAATGGTAAGGATACTAAAAATGTAGTAAATGCACTTATTCTGAAATTTAATGGTTTACCAAAGGCACTTAAAAACACACTAACGTGGGATCGGGGAATGGAATCAGCAGACCATAAAAGATTTACTAAAAATACGAATACAGATGTTTACTTTTGTGACCCGAGTAGTCCGTGGCAAAGGGGAACAAATGAAAATACAAATCGCCTATTAAGGCAGTACTTCCCCAAAAAGACAAGCCTACATGGCTTTGACCAACGTTATTTAGATAAAATCGCTAATAAACTAAATAATCGACCAAGAAGAATATTAAACTATTTAACTCCTAATGATATGATTAAAAACCATGTTGCACTGACCACTTGATATCACCGTCGCTTTTTTTAATATTTCACGCTCCATTTCTAGGCGTTTCACTTGCGCTTTTAGCTCTCTGATCTCTTCTTGCTCAGGGGTCAAATTACCATTCCCTCTAAAAGCCTGCCCATCATCATTTTCAGCTTCTTTTATCCACCGACCAAGCATGTTGGGATTTACCCCTAAATTTCTAGAGGCTTCTGCTTGAGAGTAGTTTTGCTCAACAACTAATGCGATGGCATCAAGTTTAAATTCTTTGGAATACTTTTTATGTTTTGTCATTATCGATCTCCAGTTAAGTTGATTATCTCTTAACTGGGGTAGTCGAATCCATTAAACCACGTCAAAGCCTAGTCTATTTTGGATTAAGTGCTGTGCGTTTCACGGAGTGAGAACTGGTATGAAAATTTAATTTTCAAACTGGATATTTACTTTAGCTTATGTGTCGCCATTGTTACTTTACCCAACTTCTCGCAGTGTTATATGCATTGTATAGTATGCATATATACAATTTGCTTGTTATTAGTAGCAGAAATTATTAACTTGAAGGGATATTTATATCTGATAATGACGTTTATTATCTATATTAAAGTAAGAGTTAAAGGATATTAACTCTTACTTTCTAACATCAATATTCTATTTAATACAGATGAATATCATTAAAACCTATATGTACAAGTATATCTACTTCCATTGGTTGGAGTACAAGTTACTTGACCACCGCCTATTGACGGTGTAGTGCTTGAAAAAATGACTCCGGCACGACCTGCTGCCCTAAAAAAGCTTCTGAAGCTGGTTTCTGTGCCTTCAGTAAAGCGATAGGTTTGAGGGGTTTTTATATCTAAGCTAGGTTTAATAATATTACCGTCGGCATCGGCTCCGCGCTCAAAATCCCACTGTATTCTTTTATCATTAGCGTATGCTAATGAAAAAACGGCAATGCTATTATCAGAAAAAGTTACTTCCATCAAAATTTTGTCTATGTTTAGTTTGTTTGATAGTTTTCCAGCCATTGAAACGTAGGTGTTAAAATCATCAGTTGCGGATGTATTTTCGGAATAATGATTAGCAACATCATTCTGAACAGCACTAAAACCTACTAAATCCCAGGCACTTTTAGCTATTTTTTCTGGAACAACATTAGCTTCTAGAGTTGAAATGCTCTCTTTTAATTGAATGCTTGCACTTGAGAATGCATAAAATGAATTTTGAGTCTTTTGTTCAACGCCATAACTATCTGCTGTTACACTATAATAAGGAACACGTCTATCACGCATTCTTCCGCCACGGCCATCTGGTTCATTATCATATGAAATGACACGGTATCCCGACTGCTTTTTGGTTACTTTAAATCTGTTAATAATAGTTTTGTCTAAATTCATAACGTGAACGTCAAGAGTTTGGTTAAGCTTTGCTTCTGATTTAGCTGCAATTTGAAATTGTTCAAAAGATTGACAATAACTACATTCTTTGAATATAGGTTCTTCGGTTTCTGCTATAGCTGCAGTAGAGGATACTGAAAAAAAAACTAATAGTGGAGCAATGAGAAAGTTATTCATATTTAATTTTCCTGAAAATAGAAGATATTATTGTACCTTTATTGGGGTGGGTAATCAATATCTATTTGACTAAGGAAAATAGATATTGATTACTGAATTTACAGTGGCATGCTTATTGTTTTAAACAAAACAGCGCATGCTAGTGCTGTTATTTATCATAAAATAGGCGATAACGACTAATCGATGTCAAGCACAGGCTACCGAAAAAATTCTTTTTAACTTGATTTCCACTTAGCTCTCTCGGTTATAGATTGTTGGCGACTTATAGCTACTCATAAATATAGCGCACTATTTATTAGCAGGTGTTGGGAATGCAGTTAATTCAAGTTTGTTTACCGCTTCAATCAACATATGCTGCTGTTGTTTTTCAAGCTTGAGTTCTGCATTAAGCAGTTCTTCGCGTATTATGGCGTAGTCATTTATCGTATTCTGATTAATTTTTAAATAGCTACGTGCAGCGCGCAGGGGTTGTAATACGTGAGTATCAAACTCACTCACTACTTGTGTTAACTCGTTTAGCTGTTGGGTATTAATACTTAACTTTAATGAATCTAAATAAAGTAGTAATAAGCATAAATTAACGTTTTTTCCTTGCTGGTTTTGTAGTGCCAGCAAGGTTGTTTGTTGCTCAGGCTTTGCGTACAAGGTGCACGCAAACTGCCAAAAATGGTCGCTATTGAGCAAGTTCATCGGCGAATGCCTGTTCTTTTTCTTCCATTTCTTCAAGTGCCATAAGTAACTCTTCTTCAACGTCGTTAAGTTTAGGCGTAAGGGTTGCTTGCTTAGCTAATAACTCTTTAAGCTTGGCTTTGTTATCGTCGTTGTAGAGTTCGTTATCGCCGAGTGCTTCTTCAACTTCAGCTAGTTCTGCGGTGAATTTATCGAGTTGCTTTTCAAGCTTTTCAATTTGCTTTTTAAGTGGCTGAGTGGCCTTTCTAAACTCAGCCTCTAAGCGTTTTTGCTCTTTGCGGTTAACACCTGGATTTGCTTTAGGCTCGTCGCTTTGCTGCGCTTTAACCGCTTCTTTATTGGCATTGAGTAACCACTGGTAATACGCATCTAAGTCGTAACCAAACTGGGTTACTTTGCCGTCATCTACTAAGTAAAATTCATCGGCGGTATTTTTAAGCATATGGCGGTCGTGAGATACGGTAACCATGGCGCCTTCAAAGCCTTGCAGTGCCATAACAAGTGCATGGCGCATTTCTAAATCAAGGTGGTTTGTAGGCTCATCGAGTAGTAATAAGTTTGGCTTTTGGTATACCAACATGGCAAGTACTAAACGTGCTTTTTCGCCGCCCGAAAATGGGGCTACAGGCTCAAGTGCTTTATCGCCAATAAAGGCAAAACCACCTAAAAAGTCACGTAGTGATTGCTCAGTGGCTTTTGGGTCTAGTCGTTGTATGTGCGTTATTGCACTGGCTTTTAAATCAAGAGATTCAAGCTGATGCTGCGCAAAGTAACCAATATTTAACCCGTGATGCTGAATAACTTCGCCAGCTTGCGGCTCTAAATCACCAGAAAGCAGTTTAATTAATGTTGATTTACCTGCGCCATTTCGGCCAAGTAAAGCAATTCGGCTGCCTGGTACAAGGTTTAGCTCTATATTATTTAAAATAGTGACGTCACCATAACCCGCTTTGGCTTTATCTATTGTCATTAGTGGGTTTGGTAATGCTTTTGGATCTGCAAACTCAAAGTTAAATGGCGAGTCGGCATGTGCCGGCGCTAGTTTTTCCATGCGTTCAAGTGCTTTTACACGGCTTTGTGCTTGTTTAGCTTTACTGGCTTTTGCTTTAAAGCGCGTTATAAACTGCTCAAGGTGCGCAATTTGATCTTGTTGCTTATCAAACATTGCTTGTTGTTGTTGTAAACGCTCTGCTTTTTGGCGTTCAAACTGCGAGTAGTTACCTTTGTAAACGTTGATAAGTTGCTTATCTACATGCCAAATTTGATCAACCACTGCATCTAAAAACTCACGGTCATGCGATATAAGTACAAGGGTGCCGGTGTAAGCGCGTAAAAAGCGTTCAAGCCAATAAACGGCATCTAAATCAAGGTGGTTTGTTGGCTCATCAAGAAGTAGTAAATCGGCGTCGCGTATCAATGCTTGGGCAAGGTTTAAACGCATACGCCAACCACCCGAAAACGAGCTTACAGGGTTTTCTATTAGGTTATTAGCAAAGCCTAAGCCGTGTAATAGCTCACCTGCGGTTGATTCAATGCTGTAACCTTTAATGTTTTCAAGCTGAATATGTACTTTGGCTTGTGTGTCGCCATCGTTGTTTTTCTCGGCCTCACGCAGTGCTATACGCATTGCGTAGTATTCTGGGTGGCCTTGAAGTACATAATCAATCGCGCTTATGTCAAGTGCAGGTGTCTCTTGCTTAACAGAGGCAATAGACCAATCTTTTGGAATACTACAGTTACCGGCATCTAGTTGTAGTTCTGATTTTAGTAAACCAAATAACGTTGATTTTCCACAGCCGTTAGCGCCAACAAGGCCTACTTTGTGCTCTGGGAATAACGTAGCTGATGCGTTTTTTAATAAGGCTTTTCCGCCACGAAGTAGTTCTATTTCTGAGATTTGGATCATGAATGCGTTACTTTGCTGTGCCCTTGTTAAGTTGGCGTTATCATACCATAGAACTTAATGCGCTTATCAAGCGTATCAACAAGTGAAGTTATACGATAAAATGACAGCAGTTCAAACCACAGGAAAAATGTTGTGAGACAAAAGAAGCGATTTATTGCTGGTGCATCGTGCCCTGACTGCAAAGCCATGGATACTATGATGCTATACAGAGAACATGATGTTGAAAAAGTAGAGTGTGTTGAGTGTGGCCATAAAATGGCGCAACCCGATAACGCTGTTCAGGCGTCTACTCGCCAATTTGAACAAGTAATTGGGGTGTTTAAACCGGGCGACTAACCCGGTTTTTTATTGCCTAATTTTTACCGGCTTTAGTAGTGCGGTGGAGGCGGCTCAGGTACTTCAGACATCATAGACGATGATGACTGCGACTCTTTAATTTTTTCTGCTAGTAGCTCAGTTTGGCGTTTCATTTTTGCTAACAGCTGTTGGTGCACTTTTATTTCATCATTTAAGACTTCAATTGTTTCGTCTTGAAAAGCCACTTTGGCTTCAAGTTCCATTAAGCGATGTTCAATTGTGTTCATTATTCTCTCGTATAATAAATCGCTCTGCGATACCGCTGGAGCTTTCGGTTAACAACGACTTACCGTTATCTGTAAATGTCACATCTAGCACCACCGCCGATTTAGGCTTACTGCCTTCGCGCGGGGCAACCTGCCAAGTTTGAATTTTTTCACCGCTTGGTATTTGCCACAAATCTACGCGCTTATTTGGCGAGCCGGTTGCAAGCAAAGTGCCTTGTTCGTTAAAACGCACAGCAGTAAAAATTTTCTGACGCGCAATATACTTCAGTTTACTCACAAGATCACCTGTAGTCAGCTTCCATACATTTGCTTGTGCCATACTATCGGCCGTAAACGCATAGCGACCTTGTGGATCGAGCGTTACGTGGGTAACACGCGTTGGGTGATTAAAACGATGAATTACTTGCCCTGTACGTGTATCCCAAAAGTAAGCAACATAATCGTTAGAGCCGCTTAAAGCAAAGCGTCCGTTGGGCGATAAATCAACGGTGTTAACTTTATCTTGGTGGCCTAAAAATTCGATACGTCTGCCGGTTTCAAGGTTTATGAATACAACTACGCCGTCGCTACGGCCGTATAAAACACTACGGCCTTGATTGCTAATGGCAATATCGCGAATACTGGTTTTTTGTATTTTGTAATAACCTTTATTTTTGCCTGTGGTTATATCCCACACCGCAAACGTGGTTTTTTCGGCGGTAACGGCCACGCTGTTATCAAAAGCAATGGCTACTGCATACACTAGGCTATCTTGTGATTGTTGCTGAAACCACTGGTATTTTAGCACTTGCTGTTGATTATCCCACAGGGCGACCCCATGGTTAATGGAGGAGATCAAGCTGTATTTACCATCGTTCGATAGCGTTGATGAAAATGCACCTTGCGCAGCATGTTCGTAGCTTGCTACAGCCTGTTGTTTTTTATCGGTACAAGCTGTAGCTAAAAAACAGCTTAATACGATTAAATAAGTACGAAATATCGACATGTTACAGGTATTTCCTCTTAACTCTTAGTGACTGAGAGGTTAGACTAGGACGCGTTGAATGCCTAGGTTGTTTGTCTAATCACTGGATATGTTTTTAGTTTAGCTAACAATGTGAAATTTAGTCATTAAACAAGCAGCCTATCATGTAGGCCGTTAATCTTTAACTAGTAATAATACAATAAATGACAACTGCAAAGTGTGTCGGAGATTTAAAATGAAAAAGACGATTAAATTGTCATTGATTGCAGCGTCAGTTTTAGCGCTTACAGCTTGTAATCAAGAAGCAAAAAAAGAGCAAGCAGAAGTTAAGCTAGACACTGTTGAACAGCAACAAGCATACGGTATTGGTGCATCTGTAGGTAACTTTTTAAATAAAGATCTAGCAGACAAAACTGAAATTGGTATTGAACTAGACCAAGCACTTTTAATTCGTGGTTTTGAAGATGCACTTGCTGGTAATGCAAAAATTGACGAAGAAAAAATTCGTGAAGTGTTAACTGCATTAGATACATCAGTACGTACTAAGCAAGAAGAAACAGCAAAAGTTGAGTCTGAAAAAAGCAAAGAAGCGGGTGTTAAATACTTAGCTGATAACGCTAAAAAAGAAGGCGTTACAGTAACGGAGTCTGGCCTGCAGTACGAAGTGCTTAGTGAAGGTGATGGCGAAAAGCCAGTAGCAACTGATGTAGTTAAAGTACACTACAAAGGGACTTTATTAGACGGTACTGAGTTTGATAGCTCATATGCACGCAACGAACCTACAACTTTTCCTCTTAACCGTGTAATTGCGGGTTGGACTGAAGGTTTACAGCTTATGTCAGTGGGTTCTAAGTACAAGTTTACTATTCCTTCAGAACTTGCTTACGGCGACCGCGATTTAGGTAAAATTCCTGCTAACTCAACACTTATTTTTGATGTTGAATTACTTGAAATTCAAAACGATGAAGACGCAGCTCCTGCAAAATAATCATCATATAAACTAAAAGTTATTTAGCTTATAAATGTAAAAAGGGACCTTAGGTCCCTTTTTTAATACGTGTAAGTAACGTATTAATTTGTGTGATTAGAAAACAAGTTATCAATAAGCTCATCTTCTAACGCAAATCGTGCTTCTAGCGCTTCACCGATAACAGATAAATCGTTATCAAAATCTTTTAATAAGTCTTCTTTATCTACTTCTGCGTATTTATCGTTAAAATCCAGTGCAATATCAGTTGTACTAGAAATGCGCGGGTAAATTGCATTGGCAAGTTCTTGGCTTTTTGGGCCTTTCTTTTCACAAGCTTTAGCAATGTCATCATAAATTTCAAAATGACCAGCAGACAAGTAATCCATCAGAATTTGGCAAAAAGATTCAATTTGATCAGGCTCTGGTAAAGCATGATCCTTTTTATCATATGGAGAAAAACCAGCCATTTTACAAAAGAGCACAATAAGCTCTTGGCGTTCATTTAACCATTTATCGATTACTGTGTGGCTACCACCCCATTTCTGTTGAGCTTTTTCTACACGCGTCAGCATAACTGTTCTCCTAGCTGGGTTGGTCTTTAAATTAAGTATAATAAGTTTATATACATCAAGATATATTTAATTTGCGTGTATATCAACAAGTAAAACAGATGTTCTAAAAGCGATGTAATTTATTGAATGGTAAATAGTGAGATTTATTGTAGGCAAGAAAAAACCACCGGTTAAGGTGGTCTAATTTCTTTCATTGGCTTGTTATAACAAGCTTTCTTATTTTTATGAGATAATTTTTATTGTTGTTATTTTAAAACTTTTATTTTTATTATTTTAAGATTTTTATTATTGTTTTTGTTAACGCGGGACAAACAATAACAAGCTTTTTTCGATGTTGCAAACATATTAATAAAAAGTTTTAAATGTTATGGTTTGTTTGCTTGTTTTATAGTCAAAATAGGTTGAAACCGTAGATTATATTGATCTGCCTCTAGGTAAGGCTGTTTTCGTCCCTAAGCAATAGAGGGTCGGAGAATATGGTGGTACAATCTTGCACAATTTATACAAGTCTTAGGATCATTTACGCCATGAGCGAATTAAAAAACGACCGTTATTTACGTGCACTTGCAAAACAACCTGTTGATGTAACTCCGGTATGGATGATGCGCCAAGCAGGACGCTATTTACCAGAGTATCGCGCTACACGTGCACAAGCGGGCGATTTTATGAGCCTGTGCCGTAATGCTGAGCTTGCATGTGAAGTTACACTGCAGCCACTACGTCGCTACCCGTTAGATGCTGCTATTTTATTTAGTGATATTTTAACGATTCCAGATGCGATGGGTTTAGGTCTGTACTTTGAAACTGGCGAAGGTCCTAAGTTCGAACGTCCTATTTCATCACTTGCTGATGTTAAAAAAATTCCAAAACTTGATCCAACTGACGAGCTTGGCTACGTAATGAACGCGGTAAGCACTATTCGTCGTGAACTTAAAGGTGAAGTACCGCTTATTGGTTTTTCTGGTTCACCTTGGACGCTAGCAACTTATATGGTTGAAGGCGGTAGCAGCAAAGTATTTGGTAAAATCAAAAAAATGGCGTTTGCAGAACCGCAAACACTTCATTTATTACTCGATAAGTTAGCTGACTCAGTTATTGATTATTTAAATGCTCAAATTAAAGCTGGCGCGCAATCGCTAATGGTATTTGACTCATGGGGTGGTGTATTAAGCCCGCGCGATTACAACGAGTTTTCACTGCAATATATGCATAAAATTGTAGATGGCTTAATTCGTGAATACGATGGTCGTAAAGTACCGGTTACTTTGTTCACTAAAAATGGTGGTCAATGGATTGAAGCTATTGCAGCAACAGGTTGTGATGCAATCGGCCTTGATTGGACTATTAATATTAGCGACGCTAAACGCCGTGTGGGTGATAAAGTAGCTCTACAAGGTAATATGGACCCATCTATGTTACATGGTACACCAGAGCGTATTCGCCAAGAAGTAGGCACTATTTTAGAAGACTTCGGTACAGGTAATGGCCACGTGTTTAACCTAGGCCACGGTATTACACCAGATGTAGACCCTGAAAATGCTGGCGTATTCATTAATGCAGTACATGAGCTAAGTGCTAAGTATCATAAGTAATAGTCACTTAAACAAGCTTTAAAACTGTTTAAAAGTAAAAAACCCGCTAAGTTGCGGGTTTTTTGTTACCTATTTATAAAGGCATTTAAAACTACTTATTTAAATAAGCGATTTAAACCATTTAATGCTGCAACACGGTAGGCTTCAGCCATGGTCGGGTAGTTAAATGTGGTATTCACAAAGTAGTCGATATTATTGCCACCATTTTTTTGTTCCATAATGGCTTGGCCAATGTGAACAATTTCAGAGGCACGCTCGCCAAAACAATGTACGCCAAGTACTTCTTTGGTTTCGGTGTGGAATAATATTTTTAAACTACCTACTTCAGTACCAGCAATTTGAGCACGTGCCAAATGCTTAAACTGAGCACGGCCAACTTCATATGGTACTTTAGCGGCTGTAAGCTCTTGCTCGGTTTTACCTACTGAGCTCATTTCTGGAATGGTATAAATACCAGCCGGAATATCAACAATCAGTCTGTCATCGCAGTTACCACATGCAATTGCATCAGCAGCTATACGACCTTGGTCAAACGCAGCACTTGCAAGGCTTGGATAGCCAATTACATCACCTACAGCGTAGACGTTATCAATTTCTGTTTGGTATGTTTCGTTAACTTTTAATTGGCCACGGCTATCGGCTTTTAAGCCAATGGCTTCAAGATTTAGTGTATCAGTGTTACCAGTACGGCCATTAGCAAATAAAATACAGTCAGCTTTTACACGTTTACCTGATTTTAAATGCATAATAACGCAATCATCACGCGTTTCAATTCGGTCAAACTCTTCGTTGTGACGTATAACAATACCGCTATTCCAAAAGTGATAGCTAAGCGCGTCAGATATTTCTGCATCCATAAAGGCAAGTAGTCGGTCGCGTGTATTAACTAAATCAACTTTAGCGCCTAAACCTTTAAATATTGACGCGTACTCACAACCAATAACACCTGCACCATAAATCAGTACGCGATGAGGGTCATGCTCAAGGCCAAGTATTGTGTCACTTTCGTAAATACGAGAATGCGTAAAATCCACCTCTGGCGGGCGATAAGGGCGCGAACCCGTTGCTATAACAATCGTTTTAGCAGTCAGTCGTTCGGTTGAGCCGTCATTTCGTTTTATTTCAATAGTGTGCTTATCTACAAAGCTCGCATCACCTTGAAACATATGAATGCGGTTGCGATCGTAAAAGCTACTGCGTAAATTAGATTGCTTAGAAATAACCGAACTGGCGTGACGTAAAATATCAGGAAATGTTAAGCGGCTAGGGCGCTCGCCAAAATTAAATAACGGGTTTGCTTTATATTCAATATAACGACTAACAGAGTGGCGAAGCGCTTTTGAAGGAATTGTGCCCCAATGTACACAACCGCCACCAACAGATTCTTGGCGTTCAATAACCGCTACTTTTTTGTCGTTTTTTGAAAGGTTCATGGCGGTACCTTCACCGCCAGGACCCGTGCCAATAATAATTGCGTCATATTGGTATGTCACGGGTACTTTTTTTTGTTCTGGTTGTTTGGCCACAGCCACTCCTAAATTAATTAAAAGAGGCTTTTAATAACCTCGCATTAAGTGCTAGCCATGCCTGTTTTTGATTTTCCCAGGCGGCTTCCAACTCATGGTATTGTGCCATTAATGCTGAGCGTTCACACTGCTTTGCCATGTTATTTTTTTTAACTTCTAACACTTGTTTTTGTAGTGAACAATAATTTTGCAGTTTTTTCAGCAGTAAATCGTACTCTTGTTGTAATAATGTAATCTTATCTTGTGCTAAAGGCAATTTTGCAAGACGCGTTTGCGTTTTACTCATGAGCGTTTCGGCCTTCGCTTTTTCTATACGCTCAACAGGAGTACGCTTTAACTTATTGGCTAAACCCACAGCTGCTAAAGAGCGGATCATCCATTTTGTTGGATCGTAATGAAACCATTTAATACCGTTACGGTAGTCGCTTGCAAAAATATGGTGGAAGTTGTGATACCCCTCGCCATAAGTAAATAACGCTAAAAAGCCGTTATCACGTGCCGTATTTTTTTCGGTGTATGGGCGAGAGCCCCAAATATGTGCAACCGAATTTATAAAAAAGGTAAAGTGTTGACTCAGTACTAAGCGTAGTAAACCTGCAAGAATTAACATCCCCCACACATCACCAACCAATAAACCAAGTATAAGAGGCAAGCCTACGTTCATAGCAATCACAAGCTTTAAGTAATGTTTATGTTGCCACATAACTATTTTATTGCGCTGTAAATCACGACAATTACTATAATCACCGTAGCTATCGCCTTGGTAGTCACGTAACATCCACCCGATATGGCTATACCAAAAACCATTGGTCGCCGCGTAAGGGTCTTTTATTGGGTCGTCAACTTGACCGTGGTGTATACGGTGATCGCTACTCCAATGCAATGCACTGTTTTGCAGTGCAAAAGCACCGCCAAGCGCAAAAATAAATTCAACTGCAGGGTGTGCGTTATAGGTTTTATGTGCCCATAATCGATGGTAGCCGGCAGTAATTGATAAGCCTGCATAAAACATGCAGCCTACAAAAGCAATCCAATGCGCGCTGGTAAATCCGTAGCTAATGGCGTACCAAGGTACAAGTGTGGCAGCCGCCAAAAAGGTTAGGCTAAAAAATAGGACGTTTGTCCAAATAATCGGTGGTTTATTCATAATTCTCAATCTCAGCGTACAACTGTAAGCTAAAATAGTATTTCAAACTCTTGTCGTCAAGTATTAGACTGTACAATTGAGCTAATATCACTAAATATTCATATAAAATAATTCAGGGAGCTGTTGATGTCGGGTGTTAGAGCGCAACAGAAACAAAAAACACGACAGGCGTTAATTCAAGCGGCATTTAATCAGCTGAGTGCTGATCATAGTTTTTCGAATTTAAGTTTACGCGAAGTAGCACGAGAAGCCGGTATTGCCCCAACGTCTTTTTATCGTCATTTTAAAGACATGGATGAGCTAGGTTTAACCATGGTAGACGAAGCCGGCTTAACCCTTCGCCAACTTATGCGCCAAGCTCGTAGACGAATAGCGAACGATGGCGGCAGTGTTATAAATACCTCAGTGGTTACTTTTATGGAGTTTATTGATAACTCAAGTAACCAATTTAGGTTGTTGCTGCGAGAACGATCTGGGACTTCTAAAGCATTTAGAGCCGCTGTAGCCCGCGAGGTAAAACATTTTATTTTAGAGTTGGCTCACTATCTAGAAAGCGAAACAAAGTGTAATGCCATTCACGCCTATATTCAGGCGGAATCTATGGTAACGCTCGTATTTAATGCGGGTGCAGAAGCGCTCGATATAGAAGGATTGCAACGCGACGAATTAATTGAGCGCGTTATTTGGCAGCTGCGTTATATTACTCGTGGAGCTGGGCATTACGTAAGAGAAACGAGTAAAGAAGCATAGCTTAAAAAAATTGCAAAAAGTTAATATAAGCACGGTATATTGTAGTGCTTATTAATTTAAGCGTCACTAGTCGCGTATTCGTTATTTTAATTCTCAATAAGCATCTGGTTTGAATTAAAAAACCCAATTGAATCATTTTTAAATCTGTTTTGTGGAATTTTTATGCTTGCTTCCATCGCTTTGTAATGTTAAAAATAGGCTTCACTGAACACACACAAGAAAACAAGATGCATATTATTCGTTTAATTACACTAAAACTTAACCTCTTACTGCTATGGCAAGTGAGCGGGGATTAGTGTGTTTGCATCGAGTTGAACACTAAAAACCCCGCAATTGCGGGGTTTTTTTTATCTCGCGGCTGGGATTAATTGAAATTTGGGTAACATAGGAATGAGGGGCAGTTATGCAAGAGCAAGATAAAGTATGGATTTTTGATACCACCTTACGTGATGGTGAGCAGGCACTTAAAGCAAGCCTTACTGAAGATGATAAAATTCAATTAGCGCATACAATTAGCCGCTTGAATGTGGATGTGATGGAAGTGGGTTTTCCGGTTTCGAGCCCTGCTGATTTTCGCTCGGTGCAACGTATTGCAACCGAGGTAAAAGGCCCGATTATTTGTGGTTTAGCACGCTCTGTTGCCAAAGACATTGAAGCCTGTGGCGAAGCACTTCGCACAGCACAACAAAGCCGTATTCATACTTTTATTGCTACAAGCCCTTTGCACCTTGAACATAAATTACGTATGAGCCTAGACGATGCAACGGCAATGGCTGTTAAATCAATTAAATTGGCGCGTAACTATACTGATGATGTTGAATTTTCGTGTGAAGATGCCGGTCGTACGCCGCATTGGGATTTATGCAAAATTGTTGAGCAGGCAATTAACGCCGGAGCTTCAACTATTAACTTGCCAGATACCGTTGGTTTTGTAACGCCAGACGAATACGCAGCGATGATCCGCCATTTAATGAATAACGTGCCAAATATTGATAAAGCGCGTTTGAGTGTGCATTGCCACAACGATTTAGGTTTAGCAGTAGCAAACTCGGTGGCTGCAGTGCAAGCCGGCGCACGCCAAATTGAGTGTACTATTAATGGCATTGGTGAGCGTGCTGGTAACTGCTCGCTTGAAGAAGTGGCGATGATCATGAAAATGCGCAAAGACCACTTAAAAGTATACACAGATATTAAAAGTGAAGAAATTTACCGCGCATCTCGTCAAGTGGCTAAAATTTGTAATATGCCAGTACAACCAAATAAAGCGATTGTTGGCGAAAACGCCTTTGCACATAGCTCAGGCATTCACCAAGACGGTGTATTAAAAGCGCAAAATACTTATGAGATTATGTCGCCAGAAAGCGTTGGTGTGCCAAGCAACCAATTAAATATGACTTCGCGTTCGGGTCGTCATGTTATTGAGCATCGGCTAGAAGAGTTAGGCTATCAAAAATCTGATTACGATATGGATGGCTTATATAAAAGCTTTATCGAATTGGCTGACCAAAAAGGCACCGTATACGATTACGACCTTGAGGCGATGATTTACTTTAATCAAATTAACGACAAAGACGAAAAATACCAATTAGAATTTGTTAACTCAGCCTCTAACTCACAATCGGTAGCAAGCTCTACCATTGGAATGCGCATTGATGGCGAAGCTAAACAAGAAGCCGCGACAGGTAATGGTCCAGTAGAAGCCTCGTTTGCAGCCATTGAACGCTTAACTGGTATGAGCGTTGAAATGATTGAATATAACTTAGAAGCGACAGGTCAAGGTGCAAGCTCATTAGGCCAAGTAAATATTATAGCTAAATACGATGGCCGACCTTACCACGGTGCGGGCATTGCAGCGGATGTGGTTGAAGCGTCGGTACGCGCCATGATCCGTGTTTATAACTTAATTTATCGTGCACAAAAAGTGTCTGATTTAAAACAACAAAGGAAAGCAGGATGAGTAAAACAAACTACAGCGTTGCCGTATTAGCTGGCGACGGTATTGGTCCAGAAGTGATGGCAGCAGCAGAACAAGTACTTGATGCTGTGAGCAATAAGTTTGGTTTTACCCTGAACCGTGAGCATTATGCAATTGGTGGCGCAGCCATTGACGAATTTGGTAAAGCATTACCAGAGAGCACACTTGCAGCGTGTGAAAACGCTGATGCTATTTTATTTGGTTCGGTAGGCGGTCCTAAATGGGAAAACCTACCACCAAACGAGCAGCCTGAGCGCGCATCGTTATTGCCGCTTCGTAAGCACTTTGGTTTGTTTTGTAATTTACGCCCTGCACAGTTATTACCTGCATTAAGTGCAGCGTCGCCACTTCGCGCTGATATTAGTGAAAAAGGGTTTGATATTTTATGTGTGCGCGAGCTTACTGGCGGCATTTACTTTGGCGAAAAAGGCCGCAGTGGTGAAGGCGCAGAAGAGTTTGCATTTGATACGCAAACATACTCACGAAAAGAAATTGAACGTATTGCACGCTTTGCTTTTGAAGCTGCAAAATTACGTAGTAACCATGTTACCTCTGTTGATAAAGCAAACGTACTTGCATCAAGTGTATTATGGCGCGAAGTAGTAACCGAAGTAAGCAAAGACTACCCAGAAGTAAGCCTAGATTACATTTACGTAGATAACGCCGCTATGCAGTTAGTTAAACAGCCTAGCCAGTTTGATGTACTACTTTGCGATAACTTATTTGGCGATATTTTGTCAGATGAGTGCGCCATGATCACAGGCTCAATGGGCTTATTACCATCGGCAAGCTTGAATCAATCGGGTTTTGGATTGTACGAGCCAGCAGGCGGTTCAGCACCAGATATTGCAGGTAAAGGCGTTGCAAACCCAATAGCACAAATTTTAAGTGCCGCATTAATGCTACGTTACTCGCTAGGGCAAGACGAAGCTGCACGCACCATTGAAAAAGCAGTAGCAGAAGCCGTAGAAGCAGGCGTTGGCACACCAGATATATATCCAAATGCAGGTTACAGCACAAGCGATGTGGCAGCAGCCATCGTTTCACGCATTTAATAACATATTAAAGTTGCAGCACCGTTATGCTGCAACTCAAACAGATTAGGGAATTAGCAAGTGGCCCAAACGTTATACGACAAAATTTGGCAAGCACATACCGTTGCCAGCATAAACGAGCAAACCGACTTACTTTATATTGACCGCCATTTAGTGCATGAAGTTACTTCTCCGCAGGCTTTTGCAGGTCTACGTGAAAAAAACCGTACTGTACGTTGCCCAGAAAAAACTTTTGCAACGATGGATCACAACGTATCGACTAAGAGCCGTTCACTTGATGCGGCAAGCGAAGTATCTAAAAACCAATTAATGGCGCTTGATAAAAACTGTAAAGAGTTTGGTATTGTACTTTACGATTTAAACTCGATTAACCAAGGCATTGTGCACGTAATGGGCCCAGAGCAAGGTATTACCTTGCCAGGCACAACCATTGTATGTGGCGATAGCCATACCTCTACACATGGTGCGTTTGGTGCATTAGCGCATGGTATTGGTACGTCTGAGGTTGAGCACGTATTAGCAACGCAAACGCTACAGCAAAAAAAGGCGAAATCGTTAAAAATTCAAATTAACGGTGTATTGCGTCCAACGGTTACGGCTAAAGATTTAATTATGGCGGTTATTGGCAAGTTAGGTACCGCTGGTGGCACAGGTTATGTAGCTGAGTTTTGTGGTGCAGGCATTGAAGCGCTTTCAATGGAAGCCCGTATGACGCTATGTAATATGAGCATAGAAATGGGTGCAAAAGCGGGTTTGATTGCATCTGACCAAATTACCTATGATTACCTAAAAGGTCGTCCGTTTGCACCTAAAGGCGCAGATTTTGATGCAGCCGTTGAATATTGGGAAACTTTAAAAACGGATGAAGGCGCACACTTTGATTTAGTTGTTGAGCTAAATGCCGACGACATTCAGCCACAAATTACTTGGGGCACAAGCCCAGAGCAAGTAATTGGTGTTGATGAGTGCATACCCGATCCAGATAAAGAACCAGATTTAATTAAAGCCGATGCTATTCGCAGCGCGCTTAAATACATGGATTTAAAAGCGGGCGATAAATTATCAAGCGCGAAAGTAGACACGGTATTTATTGGCTCATGTACTAATAGCCGCATTGAAGACTTGCGCGCTGCTGCAAAAATTGTTGAAGGCAAACATGTTGTTGTCGGCATAGAGGCGTTAATTGTACCGGGCTCTGGCTTAGTTAAAAAACAAGCTGAAGACGAAGGCTTAGCCGATATTTTTAAAGCCGCAGGCTTTGAGTGGCGGGAACCAGGTTGCTCTATGTGTTTAGCGATGAACGATGACCGCTTAGAAGCGGGCAAGCGCTGTGCATCTACTTCTAATCGTAACTTTGAAGGCCGCCAAGGTCGTGGCGGGCGCACGCATTTAGTAAGCCCTGCAATGGCAGCAGCAGCTGCAATACATGGTCACTTTGTTGATATTAGAGGAGAAGCCTAATGAGCGTGTTTTTTAGTGGCTTAATGGCCCCACTTGATAAAAACAATGTTGATACTGACCAAATTATTCCTAAGCAGTTTTTAACATCAACTAGCCGTGAAGGTTTTGATGCTGCATTGTTTTATGATTGGCGTTACCTAGATAACGGTGAGCCAAACCCTGACTTTATTTTAAATCGCCCATGCTACCAAGGCGCGCAAATATTATTAACGCGCGACAACTTTGGTTGTGGCTCATCTCGCGAACACGCACCATGGGCGCTTAAACAATACGGTTTTGAAGTAATTTTAGCTGAAAGCTTTGCTGATATTTTCTTTAATAACTGTGGCAATAACCAAATGCTTGCCATTGCACTGCCAGCGCAAATATTAGAAGACTTATTTGTGTTAAGTGAGCAGCATGACGATATTTACATTGATGTGGATTTAGAAAACCAGCAATTGCGCAGCAATAAATTTGCGCCAATCAGCTTTGATATTCGCAAAGACGTGAAAGAGCGTTTATTGAGTGGTTTAGACTTTATTGGTGTAACCGAGACCTTAAATCCGCAAATTGATGCGTTTGAAGCAAAACTTGCCGCTGAGCGTCCTTGGCAATAACCTGATTTTTCTATGTGAACCTAAACGCGGCGAAAGCCGTGTTTTTATTTGTATGAAAACCTAAAATTTTCAGTTGAAACTATATTTCTAATCAGTTTACGTTAAACATATTAAGGTGTACTCTTTTCATTAAGTAAAGGGAAAGCCTCTAGCAATTTATCACTTCATTACTGCTTTTCTTAGGATAATTTTAATACTTAACTCTATCAATAACAAAGGATGTAAAATATGCAATCAACTGAACGACGCTGGGTTTATTTTTATGATTTTCATTTGAGGTCTTACCCTGATGATGCCCCTCAATTCGATTTTGTTGAAGTGTTAGATAAAGTTGAGCATATTTGGAAAAATGGAAAAGCTGTACATCAATATAGAAAAAATGAAATAACTATAAGAGTCAAAGATTTCAAAAGAATAGATGGATTTGTGATGCTTTTACTGCATGCATCTGATGTCAAAGCTACTGATCCAGCATTTTCGAACACTCAAACTGGTGCCGTTAGAGTTGAAGTCAAGAAAAAATTTGAAGGTATTGGCGCAGCCTGTCATGTTTTATTTAGTCTTGATTGTATAAAGGAGAAGAAAGGTTGGCACCTCTCTGTAATTGAGGAAGTTACAGGTTTACCAAAGTCTACAATTGAACAGTTCTTAACTCGCCTCTTTCAGATAAGTTGTAAGTCAACCTATAAAAAGCCAGGCAGTAAAAGCAAGGAAGGGAATATCTGTAGGCCTATGGCTTCTTTTAATGGCCACGCTAGCTCTACATTGCAGAACTCTCTAAAACATAGCTCTTTGCAAGGGATAACTTTATTAAATAATAATGATGGCAATTTTATTGATGATAATAAAGAACTGAGAATGTCAGAACAAGCTATCAAGTTGAGAGTTTCAGGGAAGCCAACAGGAAGCAAAGCATTGGAGTTGATCAAAAAAGCTACAAGTTTTGGTAAGAAAAAAAATTACGACGAAGTGAGGGTGCAGTATTCTGAGGTCGTATCCGAAGAGGTAACAACGAATGAAAAAGGTGAGAAAAAGACTAGGCAAGTAAAGAAACAACGAACTATGCCTTTCAATTCCAAAGAAGCTGACATTGCGAACTTACTTTTTACTAAGTCAGAACTAATTGAATTAAATAATGAAATAGGTCAATGTGAAAATAATATACACCAAGAGCTCGCAAATAATATGAAGAAGATGCTTGAAAAGGCTATAAAATAAAATGGATATAATATGCAAGTTACTTGCCCCAATGCGCTATTTGAAGATTAGTAATAGGCAGAAAAGGTTAGTTGACTTTGTGATTCCAATTATTATAGCAATTTTAACCTGTCTAATATTTTATTTCCTACCAAGGCCGATTGCTGTATTGGGTGATAAAGGAATGATTCACTCAGTGAGTGGTTTTCTGCAAGTGTTGACCGGTTTTTACATTGCAGCCCTCGGCGCAATAGCTACTTTTCCAAACCCCAACATAGATTCACCAACTGATGGCATACCTTTAAAACTTGATGATAAAGTGTTAAGTCGAAGACAGTTTTTATCATACATGTTTGGTTTTCTATCATTTGTTAGCTTCCTATTGGTATTTTTTAGCAAAATAGTTATTAGTGCAGGAAGCAATATCGAACTACTTTTAAATTCTTTTAATTCTATCTACTTAAATATACTTAAGTATTTGTTTTTATTTGTTTATGTATATTCTATTTCATTGATTATGTTAACAACTTTTTTTGGTCTTTATTACCTAACGGAAAAGATACATGAAGAGAAGACTGAATTTACAAGTGAAGTTGGAGACGTAAAAGATGAACCAAAGAATAAAAGTGAGTTTTAACAATTTAGAGCAGCTTTAACGAAACTAATCATTATGGTTAGATTTATTCTTACTCGCCGTATAGCAGCTTATCGTAATTGTTTTCTTTATGTCCATTAAACCATTAGCCTAAGCTAAAATTTTATTTAGGGGATACATTATGAAATTATTAACAGCTGCAGCACTAATGCTTGCATCAACCGCTGCAATAGCGCGCCCAGCGCCTTTAGTCTCAATTCCAAGCCATGATGGCTTTTTTAACAACATAGCAGTACATTGCGGTAAAGCTTTTGAGGGTAAAGTAACGGTTGATAATGCCACCGGGCCGAGTTCATTTGCCGATAAAAAATTAGTTATGCATGTGCGCAAGTGTACCGACACTGAGCTACAAGTGCCGTTTCATGTGGGTGATGACGCCTCACGTACGTGGATCATTACTAAAACAGGCAGTGGCTTGAGTTTAAAACACGATCATCGTCATAAAGATGGAACAGACGATGCATCAACTATGTATGGTGGCCATACGCTTGATGCAGGGTTTGCGCAAATGCAGTCGTTTCAAGCAGACCAATACTCTAAAGAGTTATTCGTAAAACAAGGCATTGCACAGTCTGTAGGTAATACATGGCAAATGTATATTTACCCGGAAGTATTTACTTATCGATTAATTCGCCAAGGACGTGAGTTTAAGGTGGATTTTGATTTAACGAAACAGATTACTCCACCATCAGCACCTTGGGGTTATAAAGACTAAGGTTACTTGCCCTTGCTTGTATCTTCTTTAGTTTCGCATTGTAGTAAAACACTTAAATCTGGTTGATAGGCGCGTGGTTTAGTTGGAAAACGTTCGTATTCTTGCACGCCTTCAAGCACTTTCAACATAAAGGTGTTGCCACGACATAAGCGCTCAGCATGGCGTAATAAAAATACGCTTTGGCTGGAAAAGTGTTTGTAATCGTCAGACTTAATTTTTATTTTATAATTGTCTTCGCCAATTTTTGTTTGGTAGTAATGCACTTTGTTGTCAAAGTCGTAGAGTTTTTCTGTTTCGGCTTTTTCAGCAAAGGCTGTATTTGCGCTCGAAAGGGCCACCAGTATCGCGCCTATAGTGAAGCGTGGGGAGTTTAATCCTTTCATAAAAATGTATCCTTTAATTTGCGAACTTTATACCCATTAATTACTTATACAAGTTCGATTTCTTTATATTCAGTCTAACACCCAAAAAGGGATAACGTGATGTTCAAACAAATAAAACAGCTTTTTGCAGTATTCGATGATCAAGAGCCAAGTATAGAGCCACACGATTTAAAAACAGCTGTGGCTGCATTGCTTATTGAAGTTATGCGCGCTGATGCCAAGCTTGAACATGATGAACAACAAACCCTGACTGTAACCTTAAAAAAGTACTTTAATTTAACAGATATTGAAGTTGATGAGCTCACCACTAATGCGGCGAGTAGTTTGGATGGTGCGATAGATTACTTTCAGTTTTCAAAACAGATTAATGAGCATTGCAGCGCGGTACAGCGAATAGAAATAATAGAACTATTATGGCGCTTAGCGTATGCCGATGGAGAAATAGATCCCCAAGAAGACTACGTAATACGTAAAGTCGCAGGGCTTTTATATGTAACGCATACCGATTTTATCGCCGCAAAAATAGCGGCGACAAAGTAAGTAGGCGGGCGTGCAAGTTATTTTAACTTACTTGCAACGCTTACTAATTGATGAGCAAGGGCTGATACTTTTTCAGCCGTTACAGGTTCATTTATTTGCCCATTTTCATCAAACAAAGTGTGTACAGCGGGTACAGCAAGCTGATCGGCAAGCACTAATGAACCAATGCCGCTTAATATATCACGCACATGATTTAAACCTCGTAATCCACCAAGCCCACCTGGCGATGCTGCAAACAAAGCGACCACTTTATTACGAAAAGCAGGAACAGCACCTTGTTCTGTGCGCGATGCCCAATCAATGGCGTTTTTTAGTGCTGCGGTTATAGAGCCGTTGTACTCTGGGCTTGCTAGTAAAATACCGTCGGCTTTACGTAGCTTGTCTTTCAAAAGCTGTACATCGCTTGGTGTGCCTTGCGCTTCTATATCTTCGTTAAATAGTGGGATGTTTAATTCGTTTAGTTTTATTACTTCTACTTCAGCACCTGTTTGTAGAGCAAAACGTGCTGCTTCATTAATAATTTTTTGATTAAAGCTTTCTTGGCGAAGGCTTCCTGCTAGAGCGATAATTTTTGGTGCTGACATGGTAGTGGCCTTTTAATGTTTTAAGTTTCATGGCTAATGTAGCAAAATTTTGCTTGTAGAAAACCCCAATAAACGCAACACTTATGTGCGTATATGCACATAAGTGAAAGGTAGGCAGCATGGCGATAAAGTTTGAAGATTGGCAAGACGTTAAAGTAGCGTTTGAAGTAGCACGTTTAGGCACGCTAACAGCGGCAGCAGAAGAGCTTAATGTGCACCACAGCACAGTGCTTAGACGAATTAATAATCTAGAAAAAAACTTAAATGCACGACTTTTTCATCGCCATGCCCGTGGTTATAAAGTAACTGAAATTGGCACTAAGTTATTCGCAACGGCGCAAACTATTCATAGTTCGTTAGAGCAGCTTCATAACGATATTGCTTCGGCAGACAGTACACTTAGAGGGAGTTTGTTGCTAACGACGGTAAGCGGTTTTATGGATATACTTGGGGATGTGTGTGAGCAGTTTCAAGCGTTACACCCGCAGGTGCAGTTAGAAGTTATTTTAGAACAAAAAAGGCTAAGGCTCGATCACGGGCAAGCACATATTGCTGTGCGTGCAGGCCCAAGGCCTGATGAAGGCGATTATATTGCTCAACATTTGGCGCAGCTTTCATCGGGCTTATACGCTAATAAACGTTATATTAATAAATACGGCATGCCTAAATTATTAAGTGATTTACAACAGCATAATTTTGTATCGGGTGTGGCAGGTTTTAATGCCCGCGTGCCTTATTTTGCGTGGGCTGATGAACATATTCCCGCATCGCAAATAAAGCTGCGAGTATCTGAAACCGCAGAAGCGACTCGTGCAATAATTAAAGGGCTAGGTATTGGCGGATTGCAGCATGACGTAGCGGCGCAATATCCTGATTTAGTGCCTATATTACACAGTGAGTTAAGCTGGCCTACCGATGTATGGTTAGTCACGCATCACTTAGTGCATCGCACTGCTAAAGTACAAGCTTTTGCAGGGTTGCTAAAAACACATTTTAGTAAGTTAGCTGCTAATCAATAGTTTTATACCAACCTGCATAAATCTTTGATCAATTTAACGAATTAAATTTCACTATGACGTCGTTGAAATTTTTTATTTAGAACAACTAGATACAAAAATTTTTGCCTAGTTCTAGCGTAATTTTCTTAACGTTAAATAGACCCCATATATAAGCAGATTGGTATTAGCCGCATTTTAGCTGTATTTTAAATGATTATAGTGTTTTTTTTACTTCTATCCCTAGGCGTTTAGCCAAGCGTACTAAGTTAGCCCTATCTAATTCAAGCACTCTTGCTGCTGCTGACCAGTTGTAGTTATGCTTCTTTAATTGCTCAGTAATTACGTTGTATTGCAACGATTCTACAGCTTGCTTTAAAGGTTGGTTGATTAAGGTGTTGGTTGTACTTTGGCTTGCTACTAGAGAGTTTTGCGGCGCACTTGGGGTTAAATCACAGTGCTCGCTTGTAATGGTTATTATTGGATTTTGCCATTGGCTTTGTTTTGCTTTTAGGGCGCTGCGGCTAATGACATGTTCAAGCTCGCGCACGTTACCTGGCCAGCTGTACTGATTAAGTAATGCTTGCGCTTCGGGGCTTAGTTTTAATTGTTTTATCCCTAATTTACGGGCTGTTTGCTCAATAAAATAACCAGCTAAGAGTGTTATGTCGTGCTCGCGTTTACTAAGTGGTGGCACAGTAATAGGGTAGACACTGAGGTGATGGTATAAATCGGCTCTAAAGCGACCTTGAGCTACTTCTTCTTTTAAATTTCTGTTAGTGGCAGCAACAACGCGTACATCTACGTATTTTGGCGTGTCTTCTCCTACCGTTTGTATTTCGCCACTTTGTAGCACTCGTAATAGTTTACTTTGCATGGCAAGGGGTAGTTCGCCTATTTCATCTAAAAATAACGTGCCGCCATCAGCTAATTGAAATTTACCTTGGCGCGCATTTTGTGCGCCTGTAAAAGCCCCTTTTGCATGACCAAAAAATTCACTTTCGGCAAGGTTTTCGGGAAGTGATGCACAATTTAAGTGTATAAGCGGTTGATCTTTTCGAGCTGAATTTAAGTGAATGTTACGCGCAACAAGTTCTTTCCCTACCCCTGTTTCACCTAATATCAGCACGCTAAAGTTAGATGCTGCAACGAGTTTAATGTCGTTTTTAAGTGTTTGCATTAGCGGGCTTTGACCAATAATTTCACCGCCGTCCCGTGTTAATGCTTCACGATTTAGTTCTTGTACTAATGCACTTGAGTGCTGTGCATGCTGTTTGTAATGGGCAAGTTCTAAGGCCGTTTTAAAGTGCGCACTACACAGCGTTTGTAAAGTATTGAGTGTATCAGCGCTTATGCTGTTAAATGCATTGGCGTTAAGGCTATCAAACGTAAGTACGCCAAGTAGCGCGTTTTTATCATAAAGAGGTAAACCTAAACATGCATGTACCGGTATGTCGCCGGTTTTAGCTAATAGTAATCCGTCGTATGGATCGGGTAGTGGGCAGTCGTGCGCAAATTGCAGCGCAAGTGTGCTTTTGCAAATAGCTTCTAGGCGAGGGTGCTCTGCTATTTTAAATCGTCTGCCTAAACTGTCGGGCATTAATCCTTTAATTGCCAGTGGTTTTAATTGCTCGCCCTGAAGCGCTAATAACGCACTTGCATCACTAGGAATCACCCGCTCAACCGTTGCTAGTAATTGATCAAAACTATGCTCGTGCAGTGTACTTTGAGCAAGCTCTAGAGCAACTTGGGTAAGGTTGAATTGCTGGTTCATGTCAAAATGACCTGTTTGTGTTTTTATGAGTTAATTTATAGTAGGTCATAAAGACTCATAGTGTAAAGTGATTTAATTTAACTTATTGAATTTAAATGAATAAAGTTGTTGGCACAGTATGTGTAATAGCTAAGTAACGTAGTTAGTTACAGAGATCGCCATGAACACTCTAATGCTGAATAATTTAAATAATCAAACACAGTTTAGTTCACTGTATGAGGCACTAGCGTGCGCTGAGAACTTTTTTGATCAGTATGGTTTAGCGCAGGAAATAAAATAATGCGCCCTATAAACTTAACTGAGCCAATGCCAGCACGCGTTGCTATTCATCAAGTATCTCAATGGCCGTTATGGATGCTTGCTTTTAGACCTTTCTTTTTAGGCGGTGGCTTATTGGCATTTTTGTCGGTGGGGTATTGGCTACTTATTTTAACAGGCCATGCAAGTTGGCACTCATCGATACCTGCGACATTATGGCACGCGCACGAAATGCTGTTTGGCTTTGCAGGAGTTGTAGCTGTTGGCTTTTTACTTACCGCTGCACAAACATGGACAGGCGTACCGAGCATAAGTGGCAAAGCCCTTATGTGGCTTACGTTTATATGGCTTGCAGCGCGCTTAGCCTTTTTTGTGATATTGCCTGATATTGCTCATTTTAATTTATATGCTGCACTTACATTACAAGTTATTTGGTGGCTAGGCGCCATAGCCGCGTTGGCTAATATGTTATTAAAAGCCAATAGTAAAAGTAACTATCCGTTTTTAGCTATTTTAGCTGTGCTTTGTGGGCTCAATGTATTGTATTTAATACTTGTTTTAAAACAAAACATGCAGCTTGCACTTGGTGTGGTTGATACCGCAGTACTGGTAATTACTTTACTAGTTGGCATTGTTGCGGGTCGCGTTCTACCATTTTTTACCGCTAAAGGTCTAGGTTTAACCGCACAAGTTCGCACTCCTAAAATAGATAAAGCGGTGATGTATTTATCTATTTTGGCTATCACTTTATTTTTCATCAACAAGTTGTTTTTGAACACGATTAATCCTGCGTTGGTTGTTGCAACGGTTGCTGTGCTTCATCTGGTCAGGGCTGGTTTTTGGTGGGATAGCAAGGTATTGAGAGTGCCGTTGTTATGGTCTTTACATTTTTCCTACCTTGCTCTAGGTGTTGGTTTGATGCTGGTGGCAATAAGCTTTTATAGCAGTGCAATACAATTTAAAGATGCGCTGCACTTAATCACTATTGGCACAATAGGTATGATGATTTTAGCAATGATGACGCGTGTATCACATGGTCATACAGGGCGTACACTCGCTATTCCTCATTACATGGCTGTTGCTTTTGCATTTGTGTTAGTAGCCGCTATTACTCGTTCATTACTCCCTTTTATTATTGGGCCTCACCTTGCTTGGCAAATAAGTGCTTTGCTGTGGCTAGTGGCTTTTTCATTATTTTTAATTCACTGCACACCTATATTAACGCGGCGTCGTGTTGATGGGCGTCGTGGTTAGTTCATCCATAGGAAACACATATGTTATCTGATAAAACCATTGAGATTGTAAAAAGCACAGTTCCGTTATTAGCGCAGGCGGGTAAGGTTGTTACCGATCATTTTTATAAGCGTTTATTTAGCCATAATCCTGAGCTTAAAAATATTTTTAATATGGCGAATCAAGATACAGGTCGTCAGCAATTTGCACTTTTTAATGTATTGGCTGCGTATGCACAAAATATTGATAATTTAGCCGTATTAAAAGAAGCGCTAACACGTATTAATCATAAGCATACAAGCTTGAATATTTTACCTGAGCATTATCCTATTGTAGGTGCGCATTTAATTGGTACATTAAAAGAGCTTATTCCTGAGCAATTTACTCCCGATGTTGAATACGCTTGGCGCGAAGCTTACGGCGTACTTGCTGATATTTGTATAACCGAAGAAGCTGCTTTGTATGAGCACAGTAAAAATAAACACGGTGGTTGGGCGGGAACTCGCCAATTTAAAATAACCAACAAACAGGCTGAATCAGCACTCGTAACGAGTTTTACACTTACGCCAGTTGATGGCGAAGCTGTTATTACACATAAACCAGGGCAGTATTTAGGTATTAAAGTTAAGCCAGAGGGCGCTGAATATGAAGAAATTCGCCAGTATTCTATTTCACAAAAAAGTAACGCTAAAAACTACCGTATTAGTGTTAAAAAAGAGCTACAGCCAAAGCCTGGTATGGTGTCTAATTATTTACACTCATTAGAGCAAGGCACTATTGTTGAGTTATACCCGCCGGCAGGAGACTTCTTTTTACGCAATAACACAAACCCAGCGGTACTCATTTCAGCAGGTGTTGGGCAAACGCCAATGCTGGCTATGCTTGAAACGTTATTAAGTGATGATTTTAATCAAGAGATTATGTATTTACATGCCTGCGAAAATACTCAGCAGCACTCGTTTTCAAAATATTTAAATGATCTAACAGCGCAGAATAACCACTTGCAAACAATAACGTGGTTTAATCAAGCGACAGAGGGCGCTGATTTTACAGGGTTGATGAGCTTAAACGCAGTACAAGCACAGCTACCATTGAGTAATGGCGACTTTTACTTGTGTGGCCCTGCGGGGTTCATGGTATTTATAAAAAACCAATTACTTGGGCTCGGTGTTAAAAGTGAGCATATTCATTACGAAATATTTGGCCCGCATCAAGACTTATAATATCGTTTAAAAGTGGGCATATTTTAGATAAGTATTTAGCCTACTAACTTAATCGCGCACTATAAGGTTTACTCAATAGTGCGCAACCAATTAAATTATAGCTTTTTAGTATCACTTTGCGCTGCAAACGTTTGTTTTTGCCATGCATTAAAGAGCTTTTGTTGCTTATCTGATATCTTTAAACCGTAGGTTTTTTGCATATAAGCATAGGTGTCGGCTATACGTTTTCGCGCATAAACAGGCGGTTCAACTACACGTTGTTTAAAGTTTACTTTTACTTCGCAGCGGCCATACTGTGTGGCGTTTTCGTTAAGCATGCCAAATCGATAATTGGAGCGATCGGCATTAATTTCGCCAATAGCTGGCGCTAAGTTGTTTATATCGGCTTCCATTTTTCTAAATTTAGCACTTACTTTTCTACAATTTTTTCGCCCGCCATCTTGCCAACATTGTAGTTGATGACCAAATTCCCACGCCGGAACAATGTGTTCCCACTCAATGCGTAGTGCTCGCACGTTTATCTTACCTGAGCGTGTAAGCGTATTTCTCGGAACGTAACCACAGTTTGCGGGATCTGGAACGAGTTTTTTACCTTCTTTTTTAATGTCGCAGCCGCAGTAGATGCTTTTAGCGTTGTCAGGTAGGGTTTTAATAAGGTGTTTTTTTGCAGTAGAAAAACGGGTGAACTGCTCCGCCGATACCGAAACACACAAAAAACAAGCCAATAAGGCCAGAATAAATCGAGTCATATCCATCACATATGTGAACTACAGGAATGGCTAGTTTAAGCTGTTGATTAAAAAAGATAAAGAAGACTTAGAATTTAGCTTGAAATGGTTACTGGTACTTGCTCTTTTTATTTTTATAAAAAAAGCTGATAGTGCGGGGAAACTATCAGCTTTGTATAAGCTATTTAACCTGAGCTTTGGTTAAGATACTTACATACTATAGCGAATACCTAAAAAGAATTGCCTACCAGTATGATTATACTCTCGTGGTAAATTAAGAGTTCCGTCACCAGTGGTATACAAACGCTCGTATTCATCGGTTAAGTTAATAGCTTCAAATGTTACGGTTACATTGTCATTGAGGTTATAAAAAGCAGAAAGGTCATAATGTGCTGGACCTGTTGTTGCTTCTTCAGCATTACCATTACTGCCAGTATAATCAGTAATGTAGTTATCGCGTTTATTCATTGAAACGCGAGCGCCATAATTTTCTTCTTCGTAATAAAGTGTGAAATTATATGAATTTTTAGAAAGCCCCGTTATTTCTCCTGCGGATACGTGAGTGTAGTTAGAAACAATACCGGTATTTTTTAATAACCCCGGTAAAAAGCTAAATGGCTGTTGATATATTAGCTCAATACCTTTAACAACAGTTCCCTTGCCATTTACAGGTACGTAATGGGTGTAGGGTGTTGTTCTTGGGTCAAGTGCACTTGATGGATCGTATTGCGGATCGTTATCAATGAAAGGTAAGTATGCAGGGTCAACTAATTTTTCTTCAGTTGAGCTGGTGATGAAAGTACCTATATCTTTATAAAAACCAGTTAAAGCAAGTAGCGACTCTTCATCAAAATACCATTCGATACCTAAATCAGTATTTGTTGAGGTGAATGGGTCTAAAAATGGATTACCTGCACTGACTGTTCCATTTAAATAGGAGAATGATGGGTTACCTGGGTTTAGTGAGCCAAGGCTTGGACGAGTCATGGTTTTGGATAACCCTAAACGTACAACAACATCTTGCGTTGCATCCAGTGCTAAATTTAAAACAGGTAAAACATTATCATAACTATTTTCAATTTCAACAGGATCGCTTTGAATAAAGCCCGTTGATGTTGTTTCTGTTTTTACATAACGTAAGCCTACATTTGTTCGTAGGAGCATATCAGATATTTCATATTCAAAATCTGATTGAATATAAGCAGCGATGGTTTCCTCTTCAACTTCCCAGCTTTGTGCACTTCGCGCCGTCCACTCTTTATTGAGTAGTTGTGATTCAATTGCATCAAAATCGGCCACAATAAATTGCGGCAACGTACCATCATAGCCTGAGCCATAATCATCGAAAGGCATTAATTGTGAAAAGCCGACGGATGACTCTTGATCCGGAAATCCATTAATTTGCGATTCATCATAGTTTACTGTTCTATCGTTATAAGCAACCCCACCTTTGATGCTCATAAAGTCTGTTTCGTAAGTTAAATCTAATTTGGCAGTATCATTTTTTCTGAGTACATCCGTAGCACGAAGTTGACCGTCTGTTAAATTAAATGAACTTGCATCTAAATTATCATAGCCATAATCCATCACTGCAGTATTTGCGCTATTTCCAAAATCAATTGAGACGGTATGAGGTGTATTGCTGGTCATATTATAACGATATTGCTCAGAGCGAGCATTTGACTCAGCGGTGCCGATCATTGCATCTAATTTTAAGTAGTCAGATAGGTGGTATTTACCAGATAACACATACTGTTTAAATTTTGTTTTAGATACCTGTTGACGGCTTTCTGCACGGGACTTTACTCCACTAAATGTACCTGCCTGAATTTGTTTTCCATTTTCGGCAACTGTAATAGAGTCTGGAGTGATCTCGCTAAATGTATTTCTGAACATTTCGAAGAAATTATACATCGTACGACTGTTGTCGAGGGTAGAATGCAAGGTATCGAAGGTAATTACTAAGTCATCGTTAGGCGCATACTGTAATGAGCCTGTAAAACCTAATCTATCTTGTTCATTACCAAAAAAATCAGGGCGGGGAAGTCGAGGAGTCCATAGGCAATTTACATCATCAACTTGCTCACCTTCAAATTCACAATTTCCCACATCAGTAGTGCCAATAACGTCAGTATTTGATGTGTCAGCATAGACACCGCCGCCATCTTTGACAGGGGTTGTCCAACGAACAGTACCAAAACCTTCTTGGCGAACTGTGCGCTCTGATTTGGCGACAGAGAATAAAGCCCCAAAGGTATCGTCAGCAAATGTATTACTGATCATAAATACCATTCTAGGGTCTGTCTCTTCTGTTAAATCGTTATAGCCTGCCTGTGCCGACGCAGCTACATGAAGACCGGGGGAATCAAAAGGTTTTGCTGAATACATATCGACAGTACCTGCAATACCTCCTTCTTCGGTTGCAGCTGTTGGTGATTTTTGAATATCAACGCGATTGAATAGCTCTGATGCAAAGACGTTAAAGTCAAATGCTCTGCCGCCATTTACACCACCACCCGAATCAGTCCCATCTGTACTAGCAGGAACTTCCATGCCATTAAGGGTTGACCGAGTAAAAGACGGGCCTAAACCACGTAGAGTAATTTGACGTCCTTCGCCTCCTTCTCGCGAAATTGCGACACCAGGGATCCGCTGTAGTGACTCTGCGATATTTAAATCTGGAAATTTACCAATGTCTTCGGCTGCAATTGATTCCGTGGTATTTACTTCAAATCTTTTGGTAGCCAGTGATTTATTAAGAGATGATCTGAAACCTGTAACTTCGATTAACTCAATTTCACTTTTCTTTTTTATATTTGTTTGTTCGGCTTCTTCAGCACTGATTTGAGCTGTCGTGCTAATTAATAATGCACTAATAATGTAATTAAGTGGCCTGAGAGTGAATTTTTTTGACGTTTTCATTGTGTGTTCCTGCTGAATTTAGGTAATGCCACTCAGTTCAGATTTTGCACTTATTTTTTGTGTTATAAGTAAGCGTAAATATGAGTGAGGTGTGTTTGGCTTTATTTAAATACACCTATTTAAACAGTGTATTTAACCCGCACATTTAAAATGCCACCGGTGGCATGTGAAAGTCAAGGTTATTTTTTATACTTTTTTAAACAATAATTCACTTAATTTTAATCCTCAAAGGTCAACAGGCCATGGAGTTTATAAAAAAGTATTGTTTGTACTTAAAAATGATAAATATTAAATAATGGACTATAAATGCGTAAAACTATCTATTTACCATATAAAACAGCTTATATTACATAGTTGATTTGGTATAAAAGTAAAACTGCGTTAAAGTTTGCGGTGTAATCATTAGAGGATAAATACTAAACAATGTCGGAAATTCAATTTTTAAATGTAGATCTTGAGCTTGAATCAAAGCAAGATATTAGTTTGCTAGTGGCAGACTTGAAAAAAGTCGCGACGATTTTACATTATGACAAAGACGAATACCGTCAATTAGCCCGCATTGAAGCAACAGGTGTAGTAAACACGCCTGACAAAGCAATAAACCATATATGTGAGCTTATTGAATCGTGTTCGCGCAACGCGCTAAAGCAATGGTTAAGCTGTTCACGTAGAACGTTTGATATTGGTTTTGAATCAGGCACATCGCCTAAGTGTTTTAACCAAGCTTTAGATGCAGATACATTATTACGTATATCTGCTATTGGTGCGGGTATGGAAATTACAATTTACCCAATCGAAAAGTAACAGTAAGTAATTATCTTCGCTCTACTACGGCTGCGGTCATTCTTGATACGCAGCAAAGCTCGTTTCGACTATTAGTAATTTTTATTTCCCAGACTGAACTACGCTTACCAATATGAAACGCTTTTGCGGTGGCTGTTAAAGTACCATTACGAGATGCTTTTAAGTGACTGGCGCTAATTTCTTGTCCGACACAATAAAACTGAGTGAAGTCGACTACGAAGTTAGCTGCATAACTTGCTACTGTTTCGGCAAGCGCTACGTTGGCTCCTCCATGCACCATGCCCATTGGATTATGATGCGCTGGTATGGCAGGCATAGTTGCTACGAGGTAATCATCACCAATTTCGGTAATTTCAATTCCCATGGTTTTCATTAGTGTACCTTGGCCGTTTATACCCTCATCTAGCTGTTTGCAAAACTCTAAAGTAACAGGTTGATACCAAATACTCATAAGCTTACCTTTTAAAATAGTAGTAAAAATATGGCTTATATTTTCATAAAGTTAAGATAATGAAAATAAAAAAGTGGATCTAAATTTATAGCCAGATAGCGTGAGGCGGATAGTAAGAAGTAATAATAGGGATATCGTAGTTTATTGATACAATCGAGCAGTAAAGAAGAAATCCCCCTAGGCTAAATATAAGCAAGCAGCATAATGTTACTTGCTTATACTGAGCCAGATCTTTTATTGGTAACTAGCTATTAACTCGACATTACTAAAAGCACTGTAGCCTTTAATCATAATAGAGTAATTACCAGTGCGGGTGTCGCTACAGCTTTCATTATTTCCGTTTTTATACGGTCGGCAATCGTAGTTACTGCTCGTTGCAATTGCATTATATTTTACATGTAGGTCAACATCCCCAGTGCCATTAGAGGTCGAAAATGTGACTTGCTCAGCTTCACTTGGCACTGTAAAAGTAAACAATTGCTCACTGTTTCGATCACCACTAACAACGATAGATTGGTTATTTTGCAGTGTATTGTTATTTACCGGTGGGCTAGATGCAGATCTAAAATTTGCAATTGTGGGGTTTGTTAAATTTAAGGCTCTAGCGTTATCGTGTTTTGATGGAGTTCCCATAACACTTCCGCTGTATGATTTGTTTGGATTTGACCAGTAATTGATTCTTGTGCAGTTATTTGTGCAGTTATAAGCCATTACTGAACGCCATTGTGATTGAGGTTGCTGATAACCATGGCCGAACGAATAAGGAGATGTTGATGGATCGTTTTCAGGGTTATGACGAGCACCTTGTAAATGACCAATTTCATGACCGAAAGAGTAATAGCCGGTTGCACAGTCATAATCAACCATCGCAAATGCGCTGTTAGCATTTGCACCAATTGCTTTGGCTTGGCCACAGTAGCCGTTAACGTCGTTTATTAATATGACTACATCAGCACCGTATTGATCTCGTAGTGTGTGCGCTTCATCCATATAACCATCGTTTTTGGCAGCTAAACGATTTAAATCCGTACCTGAATTTGTAGCTTCAGTATAATTAACTCGGCTTACATGGGCCAAACTAACAACTGCATTGACACCTGAGTTTTGGTAACCCTGATTAGTCTCTACTATTGCAAGATCAATCAAGCTATTAATATCACTAGATTTTTGTTCTGCGGCTGGGGTGTATAAAACGAGTAAGCTAATATTGCTTTGCGCGTTAGTTGCCATAGCTGTTTGGAAGCTTTGTTCTGTTAAAATTTGTTCACTGATTGAAATAGTGTTATTAGATTGTTGATAATCGGGTGCATGCTCAGCAGGTTGCTTGGCAGGATCTAATTCAATAAAATTATGACCAGAATGTTTATTCGGTTGCAATTTATAAACATGTTCATTTACCTTTATCGTACCAGAAATCCCCTTTGTAGATTTTATCAGTGTTACTTCGTCACCATCTAAGCTTTTACCTACCCAGATTAAGTTACCAGTTGCTGATGTACTTGCTGTACTTTTGATAAATTCAATGTCACTTCCCTGAACAGGTAAAAAGAATGCATTGGTTTTTGCGCTTAGTTCGAAAAGCGGTTGCCCAAATTGAGATTGAGCATTACCTTCTTTATTAATGTTTTGCGTAAAGTTAGAGTGCTGCACTTCGAAAAGTGGGACTTGGGCATACGCATAGCCGCTAAACAATAAGCCAATAAACAATGGTGAATATTTTTTCATTTGATAATCCTTTTAAGTGTTTGTACACATAAAGTGCACATGCTAATAAGTTGTTTTCAATTTATTAACATGTGGCTGTCATCAAATTAGCCCTTAATCGTAAATATAAAGATACGAATGTTTATTTTATGTAAGCATTCGTTGTTTCTACATAAGTGTAAAAGTGATTTATTAACAGCAAGCAATCAATGTAATTTAAATTTGCGATTTTTATTTAACTGTATATACTCACAGTTAAATGTACTGTATGGAAAACCAGTTGTATGCGACCATTAACGAAGCGCCAAGCTCAAATTCTCGAATTAGTTAAAGTTTTTATTAAAGACACTGGTATGCCTCCTACACGTGCTGAAATTGCACAAACATTAGGCTTTAAAAGTGCCAATGCTGCTGAAGAGCATTTAAAAGCGCTTGCTAAAAAAGGTGCTATTAAGATGAAACCAGGTGCAAGCCGAGGTATTCAACTTGTTGAGGAAGAAGAGCCTGAACAGTTAGGTTTACCTCTTATCGGGCGAGTCGCAGCGGGAGAGCCTATTTTGGCGCAAGAGCACGTTGAGAGTCATTGTAAAATTGATCCATTAATGTTTAAACCTGCTGCTGATTTTTTATTGCGCGTTAACGGTATGAGTATGAAAGATATAGGTATTATGGATGGTGATTTGTTAGCTGTGCATAAAACTCAAGTTGCAGAAAATGGACAAGTTGTAGTTGCTCGTGTTGATGATGATGTTACCGTAAAGCGGTTTGAAAAAGCAGGCCGAAAAGTATTATTGCATGCTGAGAATGACGACTTTTCGCCAATTGAAGTTGATCTAGAAAATGAATCTTTTAATATAGAAGGTTTAGCCGTTGGAGTTATTCGTAACGCTGATTGGATGTAGCTTTTAATTTATTTTTATGAATGCGTGCTTTTTAGCACGCATTTTTGTTTTAACATTAGCACTAAAAATAGGACGTAAACAGCCAACTAATTATTTTAGCTGTAAATTTTTTTGCACTTATATTTTCCCCCTCCGAATGCGTTAAACCCCTTTGTTTTGCTCATATTTTGAACTTTCTGTTGACTACTGACTTTTTATTAATTACTCAATATCACCTGATTGTTTTTTATACTAAAACTTGCTTGTTGTTCGTTTTTTAGCTAATTATTAATGTGCTGAGCTAATAATAACTCACAGCTTTTTAGTTTTGAGAACACACAATATACACAAACTCGTTGTTGGCGCAGCAAAACCAATCAATATTAAATAAGATTGGCTAAAAAAATAAAAATAACGAATTGGCGTTTAAGCCGTATGCCTCTTCGCTTTGCATTCGCAATAGCATCAAAGGAGCCGTCACATGGGTAAACTGACCTCTACCTTGTGGCTTATATTATGTGTTTTTTCGCACTCAGTTTTGGCGAACAGCCAATACAATATGCGCAAAGGCGTAACCGATATAAGCAATAATGTATATCAGCTGCACATGACCATATTTATAATATGTTGTGTGATTGGGGTGATAGTGTTCGCAATTATGTTTTGGGCACTTATTCATCACCGTAAATCTAAAGGGGCTGTACCTGCCCAATTTCACGAAAGCACTAAAGTAGAAATACTTTGGACTGCAATTCCGTTTGTTATTTTAATTGCTATGGCAGTACCAGCCACTAAAACCCTTATTGCAATGGAAGATGCCAGCAAAGCTGATCTCACTATTAAAATTACGGGTTCGCAATGGAAATGGCATTATGAATATATGGGCGAAGATGTAGAGTTCTACTCTATTTTATCTACCCCGCAAGATGAAATAGCGAATCTTGCAGATAAAAACCCTAACTACTTACTTGAGGTTGATAAGCCTCTTGTACTGCCAATAAATCAAAAAGTACGATTTTTAATGACTTCTGATGATGTTATTCACTCTTGGTGGGTACCTGATTTTGCAGTTAAAAAAGATGCGAACCCCGGCTTTATAAACGAAACATGGACGAACATAAACGAAGAAGGTACTTACCGAGGCCAATGTGCTGAGTTGTGTGGTAAAGACCATGGCTTTATGCCCGTTGTGGTGGTCGCTAAATCTGAGGCTGATTTTAAAACATGGCTTGCAGATGCAAAGCAGGCGAAGCAGAAAGCTGCGCTGGCAGATGCCGCATTACTTGATAAAACCCTCCCAAAAGAAGAGTTAATGACTTTAGGCGAACAAGTATATATGGCTAATTGTGCAGCGTGCCATCAGCCTACGGGCATGGGGTTACCGGGTGTATTTCCTGCACTTAAAGGCAGCCCGATAGTGCTTGGCGATATAAAAGATCACATTGATGTAGTTATCCATGGACGACCCGGTACGGCAATGCAAGCTTTTGCCAAGCAGTTATCTATAAAGCAATTAGCTGCGGTTATTACTTATAAACGTAATGCGTGGGGTAATGATACGGGTGATGTTATTCAACCGAGTCAAATACAGACAGCACTTGATGCCAAAGTGGAGGCGAACTAATGAGTAGCATAGTAGAACAACCTAACGCCAATGAAGCTCATCATGCTCATCACCCAGCTAAAGGTTTTAAACGCTGGCTTTACACAACTAATCATAAAGATATAGGTAGTTTATATTTAATTTTTTCGCTGACCATGTTCTTAATTGGTGGCGCAATGGCTATGGTGATCAGGGCTGAATTATTTCAACCAGGCTTACAGTTGGTCGATCCTCACTTTTTTAATCAAATGACCACAGTGCATGGTTTAATTATGGTGTTTGGTGCGGTTATGCCCGCCTTTACAGGCCTTGCTAACTGGATGATACCACTCATGATTGGCGCGCCAGATATGGCATTGCCAAGAATGAATAACTGGAGCTTTTGGATTTTGCCGTTTGCGTTTTTAATCCTATTGGCATCGTTATTTATGCCTGGTGGGGGGCCTGCATTTGGTTGGACTTTTTATGCACCACTGTCCACAACATACAGTAATGATAATACTGCATTGTTTGTATTTGCCGTACATATTATGGGAATTAGCTCAATAATGGGCGCAATCAATGTGATTGTAACCATAGTGAACTTACGTGCCCCCGGCATGACATGGATGAAGTTGCCCTTATTTGTATGGACGTGGTTAATTACTGCCTTTTTATTAATAGCGGTAATGCCAGTACTTGCAGGGGCTGTCACTATGGTACTTACCGATAAGTATTTTGCGACCAGCTTTTTTGATGCTGCAGGCGGTGGCGATCCGGTGATGTTTCAGCACATCTTTTGGTTTTTTGGTCACCCCGAAGTATACATAATGATTCTTCCTGCCTTTGGCATTATATCTACAATAGTACCTACCTTTTCTCGTAAAAAACTTTTTGGCTATGCCTCAATGGTATACGCCACATCCTCCATAGCACTATTGAGCTTTATTGTATGGGCTCATCATATGTTTACTACTGGGATGCCGGTCGCTGGCGAGTTGTTTTTTATGTACGCGACCATGCTTATATCGGTACCTACAGGAGTAAAAGTATTTAATTGGGTTGCCACAATGTGGAAAGGCTCAATAACTTTTGAAGTGCCAATGCTTTTTAGTATTGCGTTTATTGTGCTGTTTACCTTGGGTGGTTTTTCGGGATTGATGCTGGCAATTACACCTGCTGACTTTCAATATCACGATACTTATTTTGTAGTGGCGCACTTTCATTATGTACTAGTAACAGGGGCTGTATTTTCGATAATGGCGGGGGCCTATTACTGGCTGCCCAAGTGGACAGGCAATATGTTTAATATCACGCTAGCTAAATGGCATTTTTGGCTATCGCTGGTGAGCGTGAACGTACTGTTTTTTCCTATGCATTTTGTAGGGCTTGCCGGTATGCCGCGTCGGATTCCCGATTACGCTCTTCAATTTGCCGACTTTAATGCAATCATAAGTATTGGTGGGTTTGCCTTTGGTTTATCGCAATTGTTGTTTGTAGCTGTGGTAATTAAATGCGCGCGTGGCGGTGATAAAGTGCCTGCAAAAGTATGGGAAGGGGCAGAAGGGCTTGAGTGGGAAGTTGACTCTCCAGCGCCATATCATACTTTTTCTACGCCGCCGGTTATTAAGTAATGACACACGCACCGCTACTCAAACGTTTGGTACTTATTTGCATAGGCATGTTTGCCTTTGCCTTTGCTTTAGTACCTTTGTATGACGTGTTTTGTGATGTAACAGGGCTTAATGGAAAGCCTTCGTTTGAGCAAGCAGAGCAAAGTACACAAATAGTACAAAACCGAGAAGTCGGCGTTAGCTTTACTACTCACGCACAAAGTGGTGCACCGTTTGAAGTTAAATCAAAAGAATACAGTGTAGTGGTAAAACTCGGTGCAATGCGTGAAGTAATGTTTAGTGCAAAAAATAACAGCAACCTAGATAAAGTAATGCAGGCTGTACCATCAGTCTCACCAGGTAAAGCGGCAAAGTATTTACATAAAATAGCCTGTTTTTGCTTTGATCAGCAACCTCTAAAAGCAGGGGAAGAACTTGAATTTAAATTGCTTTTTTATGTTGATACCGCACTGCCAAGCGACATTGAAGAATTAACTTTATCTTATACCGTATTTGATATTAGTGAACAGCTGGTGGCAAGTAATAACTAGCTTTTTAAACTAGTGTGAAACTAGGAGTAAATAAAATGAATCAAGAATATGAGCATTATTACGTACCTGAGCAAAGCCCGTGGCCTATTGTAGGTGCTGTTGCATTGTTTTTTATTGCAGTAGGGGCGGGCTTGACTGTTATGAGTGTAGGTAAAGAAGGTGGTAGCGGGGTTTATCTGCTTTATGCCGGTATTGCTGTACTTGTGTATATGTTGTTTAGCTGGTTTAAAAATGTAATTAGTGAGTCAGACCAAGGTTTGTACTCAGCACAAATGGATCGCTCTTTTAGACAAGGTATGAGCTGGTTTATTTTTTCTGAAGTTATGTTTTTTATGGCCTTTTTTGGTGCGCTTTTTTATGCACGCGTATTGTCGGTACCTTGGCTTGGAGGTGCAGGCAATAATGCAATGACTAACGAGGTATTATGGCCTACTTTTGAAGCCGTTTGGCCGCTAGTTTCAACACCTGCTGGCGAAACTACTCAAGCTATGGGCTGGCAAGGCTTACCACTTATAAATACCTTAATACTGCTTACTTCCTCAGTTACTTTACATTTTGCCCACGTAGCGATGGAAAACAATAAACGTACTCCACTTAAGGTTTTTTTAGGCGCTACTATTTTATTGGGTGTTTGCTTTTTAGGGCTGCAAGTTGAGGAGTACATGCATGCATATAATGATCTTAACCTAACGCTAGATGCGGGTATTTACGGTAATACGTTCTTTTTATTGACTGGTTTTCATGGCATGCATGTAACGCTAGGAACCGTACTTTTATTTGTAATATTTTTACGGATATTAAAAGGGCACTTTACTAAAGATAAGCACTTTGCTTTTCAAGCAGCTGCTTGGTATTGGCACTTTGTTGATGTGGTGTGGCTGTGTTTGTTTGTATTTGTATATGTGCTGTAGCGTTTATTGGCGAATTATTTGCTTTAATAAAACCAAGTTTAAGCGCTGCAATAACAACAACTAAAACAACGACCGAAAACAATACGCGACGACCTAAAAAGTGAGACATAGGTCGTCCCTCAGTTTTCCCTGACACCATAATAAACAATGCTCTAAATAAGTTAAAAAGTATAAATATTAACAACAGTACGATAATAATTTTAATAATCACTGAGTTGACCCTTTATGCAGTTAGTTTTATGGCACAAACAAAAGCTTAGCTCACTAATCACACTTTGTATGGTTGTGGTTGTTGTACTTGTGTGTGTGCGATTAGGGTTTTGGCAGTTGGAACGAGGTGAGCAAAAGCAGCAACAACTAACCGCTATTGCTAAGCAACAGACTCGAGGTGTGATGAGCTGGTCTCAATTACTTAACCTGCCTGATAGCTGGAACAAAACTGGTGTATTGGTTGAGTTAAAAGGGCGATTTGTGCAAAACCAATATTGGCTTTTAGATAATCAAGTTTATAACGGGCAAGTAGGGTACGACTTACTTGCTTTACTAAAGCCAGACAGCGAAGAAAAAGTGATTTTAGTTAATTTAGGATGGGTAAAAGCGCCTATATCTAGAGATGCACTGCCAAAGGTTACTCTGCCTACAGGTATTTTTGTTCTTAAAGCGCAAATAAAAGAAAATAACTTAAGTAGCTTTACGCTTGAAGATAAAACTACAAATAACGACTTACCTACAAGAATCCAATCTATCGACTTGGATATGTTGAGCACTCAAAGCCAGCAATCATTAATTAATTTTATGGCTTACAGACAAGGTACTGGTGATGAGATTGCAGCACCTCATTATGAGGCCGTTGTTATGAGCCCTCAAAAGCATAATGCCTACGCTGTGCAATGGTTTTTAATTGCTATTGCATGTGCTGTTGTGGCTATTTTTGCGAGTAAAAAAAGGACACATAATGAAAAATAATCCCCTTTTGTTGTTTGTGGGTTGCTGCGCTATCCCATTAATTTTGGCATATGGCGCATTAAAGTTTGATTGGTTGCCTACTGCAATTACTAATAATGGCGAGTTTTTAAGCCAAGAAATAAAACTTAAAAATTGGCCGAAAAATAATCCCAAGCAATGGACTATCGCACTTAATTATTCAAACGAATGTAACACCCCATGCAGCGAACAACTCAATGCACTGAATAACTTATATGTGGCACTTGGTAAAAACCAAGGCAAGGTTGATATGGCTGTAATGGGAAGTCCCAACAATAAAAATCTACCATGGAAAATTATTACCGAGCAACAGAGTTTAAATCCTGCAAGTTTGTATTTAATTGATCATATGGGGTTAGTGGTACTTGAATATCCCTTTAAGGCTGAGCCACAAGAAAACCGTTTAGTACAAAAAGGGTTATTAAAAGATCTAAAAAAATTACTTAACTATTCTCGTTCTAGCTAATTAAGTTGAGCTTAAGTTGGAGTATCTGATGTATAAAAATTATAAAAACTTAGTATTAATAACAGGGTTACTCGCTTTAATTGTGGTTGCTTTAGGTGCGTATACACGCTTAAGTGATGCAGGTTTAGGCTGCCCCGATTGGCCTGGCTGTTACGGCTTTTTAACGGTGCCTAAGCATGAGGCTGACATAGCCTTAGCAACTCAAAGCTACCCCGATATGATGTTCGAAACCGCAAAAGCGTGGAAAGAAATGATTCATCGCTACTTTGCAGGTGCTTTAGGTTTACTTATTTTAGGTTTATTTGTGTTGGCTTTTTTAAAGCGCCAATATCCAACTACGCCAGTTAAATTGCTTTTGGCTTTACTTCTACTCGTGGTGTTTCAGGCTGCCCTTGGTATGTGGACAGTAACCATGAACCTTCAGCCGCTTATTGTAATGGGCCACTTATTAGGTGGCTTTAGTATTTTGTCACTTATAACGCTTTTATATTTAAGGCTAACCGCAAAACCCATTATGGGTGGCGATAGCGGCGCAAAACGCTATTTCGGTTTAAGTTTAGTAGCGCTCAGTGTATTAATTATCCAAATTGCACTTGGTGGTTGGCTGGCTGCAAATTACGCCGCTCCACATTGTAGTGGTTTGCCATTGTGTAATTACGCACAACCGTTTTCATTAAGTAGCGTATTTCAATTACCACTTGAGCACAGTAATTATGAGTTTGGTGTGTTATCGCAGCAAGCGCGTATGTCTATTCATTTATTACATCGTATTTGGGCACTGGTTACTTGCATCGTTCTGGCGCTAATTATGTGGAAAATATACAGCCAAGCGTACTCTAAAAAAATTAAAAATTGCGTTGTGAGCGTATTACTTGTCCTGCTTTGCCAAATTAGCTTAGGGCTTATTTTAGTACATTTGTATATTCCGTTGGGAGTTGCACTGGCGCATAATTTGATGGCTGCCATACTGTTATTAAGCATGGTTAGGTTGTGTTATTACCTAAAATCACGCACATAAAGGGGAAATATAATGGCACTTATAATTGATAAAAAAATACTGCTACCCGTTAATACTCAATCGCTAATTTCGCGTACTCATAGTTTGCTGCAAGACTACTTAGCAATTAGTAAATTTAAAGTGGTAGCCATGCTGGTACTAACAGCTTGGGTTGGTTTAGCGCTGGCTCCCGATGTAGGACGTGGTATGGCTGTACAGTTTATTAGCTTGTTAGGTATAGGGCTACTTTCTGCTGCTGCAGCGGTTATTAATCACGTGGTTGATAGTGAGATAGACTCAAAAATGGCAAGGACTCGTCATCGTCCTGTGGCTAAAGGGCGTTTAAGTAAAACACATGCGCTTAGTTTTGCAGCTGTTATTGGGATTGCTGGTTTTATTATGCTAACGGTGTGGGCCAATACCTTAACCGCTATATTAACGTTATTTGCATTGGTAGGTTATGCATTTGTTTATACATCATTTTTAAAGCGTGCTACACCGCAAAATATTGTTATAGGTGGGTTGGCTGGCGCAATGCCTCCATTATTAGGTTGGGTGTCAGAAACAAACCAAATGGCAGCAGCCCCTTGGTTACTTGTAATGATAATATTTACCTGGACTCCGCCACACTTTTGGGCGCTGGCTATAGCACGAAAAAGTGATTATGAACGCGCTAAAATCCCTATGTTACCAGTAACCCATGGTATCGATTTTTGTAAAACCTGCGTTGTTGCTTATTCTGTTTTACTCGCTGTTGTTTGCGTATTGCCTTATTTAATCGGTATGTCTGGAGTAATTTATTTAATAGGCGCATGTGTATTAAATGCAGTGTTTATATATAAGGCGGTCAAATTAAAAATTGCTGGAAATGATGAGACTGCAATGGACTTATTTCGTTTTTCGATTATTCATTTAATGGTACTCTTTGTAATCTTATTTATAGATAAATGGCTCCCTTTATGAAGCAGTTATGGCTTGGATTAATTGTTGTTTTAGTTTTGTTTTTATCAGCATGTTCAAATGAAAATAGTCCACCAGATGTAGATGCATTAGTTTACGAAAATGCAAAGCCACTGTCTGATTTTACGTTAAACGATCAGCGCGGCGAATTAGTGACTAAGCAACAATTTTTAGGACAGTGGAATTTAGTATTTTTAGGCTACACAAGCTGCCCAGATATTTGTCCATTAACACTAGCTAAGTTAAATGCTGTTTATAAAAACTTACAGGCAGATTATCCGCTACAAGTTTGGTTTTTATCGGTTGATCCAAAACGCGATACACCAGCTAAACGAAAGCAATATATAGATTACTTTAACCCTGATTTTTTAGCTGTATCAGGGGAACATAAACACCTTTTTCCAGTTGTTCGAGAGCTTGGCTTAATTTACGCCATTAGCGATAGTAGTGAATCAGAATATGCAGTTGATCATAGTGCTTCGGTCGCTATGGTTGATCAAAATGGAGCCGTAAGAGCTATTTTTAAACCCGAATTTAAACAAGGTAGTGTGCCATTAATTAATGCGACGACTTTAACTGAAGAATTTAAAAAAATAGCAGATTACTATAAAAACTAGTTTTTAACTTTTCATGTATTTTAAAGGAGCTTTGTGCTCCTTTTTTTTGTTTTTCATTCCTGTTACAAAAATTAATTTAATTTTTTTAGGCCCTTTTATGGCATTTTTAATAACTAGGTCTAAGCTTTTGTTATGAAATAAATTGACAAGGAATGCACTTACTAAATGTTAAAACTTCCACGTGAACTTGTCATTATGCAAGCTGAAACACTGCATCAAGATTTACTAAAAGAACTCAATAGTAATAATGATATTTGTCTTGATATTAGCGATGTAATGTCTGCCGATACTGCCTCAATTCAACTTTTATGTGCTTTGCAAAAACATCTGCTTATCATTAAGCATAAAATAATTTGGGTAGGGGCGAGTGAAGCATTAACACATTCAATTGAGCAACTCGGTTTAAGTCATTACTTAATACTTGAAAGTAAAGGTTAGGAATTAATATGAAAAAAATTTTAGCGGTTGATGACTCAGCATCAATGCGTCAAATGGTAAGTTTTACTCTAAAAACAGCAGGGTTTGATGTAATTGAAGCAAAAGATGGAAGTGAAGCGTTAGCTATCGCTAAACAACAAGATTTTGATGTCGTAATTTCGGATGTAAACATGCCAATAATGGATGGTATTACGTTGATTAGAGAGCTGCGAGGTTTACCTAATTATAAATTCACACCATTACTTATGCTCACTACGGAGTCGGGCTTAGAAAAAAAAGTAGAAGGTAAAGCCGCTGGCGCAACAGGTTGGATAGTTAAACCGTTTAACCCAGAACAGCTATTAGCCGTTATTAAAAAGGTTATTCGCTAGCGAAGGAGTATTGTGTGAGTATAGATTTGAGTCAATTTTTTGAAGTTTTCTTTGAAGAGAGTTTTGAAGGCCTAGATACTATGGAGGCTGAGCTTTTAAACTTAGTGCCAGGTGAGGAAGACTTAGAAACTATCAACACTATTTTTAGAGCTGCTCACTCAATTAAAGGGGGAAGTGGTACTTTTGGTTTTAGTTCTGTTGCTGATTTTACCCATGTACTTGAAACACTATTAGACCAGATCCGCCAAGGAGAGCGAGAGCTTAGCACTGAACACGTTAATTTATTACTCAAAGCAGTTGATTGCTTGCGAGGTTTACTTGCCGCGCTTCAAGCAGATCAAGCGTCTGATTTAACTGAAGCTAATGCTTTGCGGATGCAATTTGAACATGTGTTAGAGAAAAAAGACAACGTATTGGAGAGTAAGCCACAAAACGAAGCTGTGCTATCGACTAGCAACACATATCAAATTAACTTTAAGCCTCATCATCACTTATTTAAAACAGGAAATGAGCCGCTGTACATGATCAGTGAACTTGCTGAGTTAGGTGAATTAAAAACAACCGTTTTTTATGATTCAGTGCCTGATATTACGGAGTTAAGTTATGATGAATGTTTTTTACACTGGCGCTTTTTTTTAAATACAAGCCATGACGAAAAGGCGATAAAAGAAGTCTTTGAATGGGTAGAAGATGATGCAGATATTACAGTTGAATTATGTGTAAGCTCATTTGATGATGAACAACCAGCTAGTATCTCAGATCATAACCATGATTTAGCTCTCTCAGATCAACCTGAAAAATTAGAAAAAATAACAACCTTACCCGCCAAATCAAAACCAAGTAGCAATAAAGATAAAAAAGTCGCTAGTGCGCCAGAGTCAACCTCAATCCGTGTTGGCATTGATAAGGTTGACTCATTAATAAACATGGTTGGTGAACTGGTAATTACTCAAGCTATGCTGAATCAGCTAAGTGAACAGGAAATAACATCAACTACGATTACGTCGTTGAAAGAGGGTTTAGCGCAACTTGCACACAATACACGTGACTTACAAGAAAACGTAATGCGTATTCGTATGTTACCAATTAATTTTGTATTTAGTCGCTTTCCTCGATTGGTACGCGACATAGCACAAAAGCTAAATAAGAAAGTCGAGCTTAAGTTGATTGGTGAGCAAACCGAACTTGATAAAACCGTAATGGAAAAAATTTCAGATCCTATGGTGCACTTGCTTAGAAACTCGCTTGATCATGGGTTAGAAACCGTAGATCAAAGAGTGCTTGCAGGAAAAAATCCAGTGGGAATTGTCACGTTAAATGCATTTCATCAAGGCGGTAATATTGTTATTGAGATAATGGATGATGGTCAAGGCCTTAATACCAAAAAAATTAAAGAAAAAGCAATCGCAAATGAGTTAATTACAGCCGATAGTAATTTAACGGACAATGAAATCAATGAACTAATTTTTATGCCTGGCTTCTCTACTATGGATGAAGTGAGTGAGCTATCGGGTCGAGGTGTAGGCATGGATGTTGTTAAGCGTAACATTCAATCTTTAAATGGTTCAGTTGAAGTAACATCGGCCCCTGGTATTGGTTCAACATTCACAATTCGATTACCGCTTACGCTAGCTATTTTAGATGGTCAGCTCGTTAAAGTCGCTCAACATACCTATATTATACCGCTCATTTCGATTGTTGAGTCATTACAAATTGATATCACAAAAGTAAGTCGAGTGGGTAAAGACCTTGATGTACTCAGACTTCGAGATGAATATATTCCTATTTTACGTCTATACGCTATTTTTAATCATCAAAATGCGATTGAGTCTTTAGATAAAACATTACTCGTAGTAGTTGAAACTGATAACCAAAAAGTAGGACTTTTAGTTGATGATTTATTGTCTCAGCAACAGGTTGTGATTAAAAGTTTAGAAGCTAACTATCACAAAGTTGATGGCGTATCGGGTGCCACTATTTTAGGAGATGGGCGCGTATCGCTGATTGTGGACATTAGTGGCTTAATAAAGCTCTCAGGTTTAAAAAAACCAGGCAGTCAAGAACTAACCATTGAAACGCAAGCTACTTTGGAGGCGTTATGAACTCAGAGCAAAGCCAGCTCAGTAACCAATTAAACCTTCAGCAGCAACAAGGAGTGAAGCAATTTTTAACTTTTATTATGGCTGATGAAGAGTACGGCGTTGATATTCTAACAGTACAAGAAATTCGTAGCTGGGAGGAAATTACAGTACTACCTAACGCACCTGAGTTTGTAAAAGGCGTAATTAACTTGCGGGGTACAATTGTGCCAATTATTGATTTACGTTTACGGTTTGGCTTACCAAGTACTGATTATGGACCATTGACAGTGGTTATTGTTATAAAAATAGAGTTTGAACAGGGCAGTAAAATTATAGGTATTGCAGTAGATGCAGTCTCAGATGTTTACAGTATTGTAGAGCAAGATGCTAAAGCTGTTCCTAGTTTATCTGAATCAAATAATTGTGAGTACGTTGCTGGGTTGGTCAATGTGGGCGATAAAATGGTGGCGTTGATCGACTTACAAAAAACAATGAATATTTAGTTTATAAAATAACTAAATAAAGTAATAAAAAATAAACTTAAAGGTGGTGATGGGCATGGGATGGTTTAGTAATCCAAAACAGTCAGAATCAAGTAATGATTTAATTGTAAGCGCATTAAACAAGTCATTAGCTGTGATTGAGTTTGAGCCAAGCGGGATAATAATTACCGCAAATGCTAACTTTCTTAGCGTAATGGAATACCAATTAGAAGACGTACAAGGACAACACCATTCTTTATTTGTAGATTATGATTATGCTAAAAGTAATGACTACAAAAATTTTTGGCAGCGTCTTCGCAATGGCGAGTTTATTTCCGATGAATTTAAGCGTTTTGCTAAAAGTGGTAAAGAGGTTTGGATTCAGGCTACTTACAATCCAATTATTAATTCTGAGGGCCAAGTACTCAAAGTCGTTAAACTTGCTACAGATATCACAGATCAAAAGTTGGTATCGGCAAATGCTGCCGGACAAATTAGTGCAATTAGTAAATCCCAAGCGGTTATCGAATTTAGTTTAGATGGCAGTATTATTAGCGCTAATGATAATTTTTTAAATGCTCTTGGTTATCAGCTCGATGAAATTAAAGGTCAGCATCATAGATTATTTGTCGCACCGGAATATGCAAATAGCAATGAATACAAAGAGTTTTGGACTAAACTTGGTCGAGGCGAGTTTGATTCAGGTGAGTATTTACGAATAGGAAAGCAAGGCCAAGAAATTTGGATACAAGCCTCTTATAACCCAATCTATGATATGAATGGTAAGCCTTTTAAGGTTATTAAGTACGCTACAAATATTACAGTGCAAAAAGAGCTTGAAAAAGCTTCTAGAAAGGCAGCCGATTTAGCTAATGCCCTAAAAGTTTGCCAGGCAAATGTAATGATTGCCGATGAAGATCTTAATATTATTTTTGTGAACGATTGCGTTCAAAAAATGCTTAAAATACGAGAAAAAGAACTGCAAACAGTATTACCAAACTTTTCTGTAGATAGTCTTATAGGTACCTGCGTTGATGACTTTCATAAGCACCCTGCGCACCAACGTGAGTTACTAAAAAATTTGGATAAACCACATAAAGCTGAATTACTTTTAGCAGGTGTTACTTTTACCTTAATAGCTTCACCTTGGATTAGTCAAGAAGGTAAAAAGTTAGGCACAATTGTGGAATGGGAAGATAGGACTGCTGAAGTTGCTATAGAAAAAGAAATTGCGACGCTCATTAGTGCAGCAGGTAAAGGCGATTTAGATACAAGAGTTATTGAAAATGGAAAAGAAGGATTTTTCTTACGTTTAGCTCAAGGGCTAAATAGTTTAGTTAAAATTGTTGATGATGCTGTCGCCGATACTGGAGATATGCTTGATGCTATGGCAAATGGTGATTTGTCAAAACGAATCGAGAAAGAATATAAAGGCTCATTTGATAAACTCAAACGTGATGCAAACACGACAGCAGATAAGCTCACCGAAGTTATAAATCGGATAAATTCATCGGCTACGTTAGTTGCAAGTGGCGCTGAAGAGATATCTCAAGGCAATGCTGATTTGAGTCAGCGAACAGAAGAGCAAGCCTCGTCACTTGAAGAAACAGCATCAAGCATGGAAGAGATGACCAGTACCGTTCGCCAAAATGCTGATAACGCAAAAGTAGCAAATGATTTGGCAGAAGAAACCTGTGAAAAAGCAATACAGGGCGGCGAAGTCGTTAACAGAGCTGTCACGAGTATGTCGGCGATTAATGAATCAAGCAAAAAAATTGCTGACATTATTGGGGTCATTGACGAAATAGCATTTCAGACCAATTTATTGGCGCTTAATGCTGCTGTAGAGGCTGCTAGAGCTGGTGAACAAGGGCGAGGCTTTGCGGTTGTTGCAGGGGAAGTTCGTAACTTAGCTCAGCGCTCAGCGGGCGCAGCTAAAGAAATTAAAGAATTAATAAGAGACAGTGTAGGTAAGGTCGCTGATGGTTCTCAATTAGTTAATGAATCAGGCGCTACACTGAAAGAAATTGTTGTTTCAGTACAACGAGTCACACAAATGATTTCTGATATTACAGAAGCATCCGAAGAGCAAAGCGCCGGTATTGAACAGGTAAATAAAGCTATTTCACAAATGGATGAAATGACTCAACAAAATGCTGCTTTAGTAGAGCAAGCCTCTGCCGCTGGCGAGTCTATGGCTGAGCAGGCAAATGAAATGCGGCGGTTACTCAACTTTTTCTCTTTAGGTCAGCAAGATACAGCGATGATTTCACCTACGATGCGAACGCCAGCGCTATCTCAAAGGCCGCAGAATAATTATATTCGCAGTAAAACGCGAGGAGATAATTTTGTTGACTCGGCAGATGAATGGGAAGAGTTTTAACAACTCACCTTCTCGGCCTCGTTGTTATGTAATTACATTGAGGCATTGCTTGTTGGCTTGATTGAGAGTGAATAATGAAAGAGTTTTTATTTACCGACCGAGATTTTAAAGAGATTGCCGATCTTGTTTATAACGCATGCGGAATTGTATTAGGTGAACATAAACGAGAAATGGTTTATTCGCGTTTAGCAAGACGTATTAGAGAGCGAAACCTTGTTGATTTTAAATCATATTTAGCTTTCTTGAAAAAGAATAAAGATCAAGAGTTCGATGCCTTTATTAATGCTATAACAACGAACTTAACATCTTTTTTCCGTGAAATTCATCATTTTGAATTTATTAAATCTGAACTTATCCCTGTCCTTTTAAAAACAAATAAGCACAGCAAACGCGTGAGATTTTGGTCTGCTGGTTGCTCAACTGGGGAGGAGCCTTACAGTTTAGCAATGACATTAAATGCTGCATTTCCGAGTGATTGGGATGTGAAGATCTTAGCCACAGATTTAGATTCAAACGTGTTAGCAAAAGCGCAAAGTGGCATGTATACCGCTGCAAATGTTAATGGACTCAGTGAGCAGCAGCTCAAGCGTTGGTTTTTAAAAAGTAAGGATGGTGAGGCATATAAAGTAAAGCCAAAATTGCAGGAATGTATAGCGTTTAAACGTTTAAACTTATTACAAGAGTGGCCAATGAAGGGCCCTTTTGATCTTATTTTATGTCGTAATGTAGTTATTTACTTTGATAAAGAAACGAAAGATCAGCTTTTTGAACGCTACGCTAATATATTGAGTGAGCAAGGGCATTTGTTCTTAGGTCACTCAGAAAGTATGGGTAAAGAGCATTCTCAATATAAAAACTTAGGTAAAACGATGTATCAAAAGGGCAGTAATGCACGCGGAATTTAGAACAGTATTACCTAGCTTTGAGCATATTAAGCGGTATTGGGATTCAGGTCGGCAGAGCGTTGTTGCCAAAGTGCTCCCTGGTGAGTTCTATGTGTCAAAAAACAATGAACTTATCTCAACAGTACTCGGTTCGTGTATTGCGGCTTGCGTTTATGACGAAGTACTAGGAATTGGCGGGATGAACCATTTTATGCTGCCAATTCAAAAAGGAGTGGAGCTTAATAATGCACATAGCTTAAGTTGTCGTTACGGTAACTGGGCTATGGAATATTTAATAAACGAAGTGCTAAAAAATGGAGCTTCACGTCGAAACTTAAAAATTAAGCTGTTTGGTGGGGGGAAAATTATTAGCGCGATGACTGATATCGGTTTGGGTAATATTAGTTTTGCTACCGCTTATGTTCAAGAGGAAGCCCTTAATTTAGTGGCGCATGATATGGGAGGCCCTTGGCCAAGGAAAATATTTTTTCATCCCCACACTGGTAAAGTTCATATGAAAAAGTTGAAAAACCTACATAACAATACTATTGAGAAGCGTGAAGTTCGTTATTTACAAAGCCTTAAAAAACAAGATGTAGTTACGGATATTGAACTGTTTTAGGTGTGTTTATGATTAAAGTACTCATAATAGATGACTCTCCTTTAATTAGGCGATTACTCACTGACGTTTTACAGCAAGCTGAAGATATTACAGTTGTAGGTAGTGCTGAGGATCCATATAAAGCACGAGAAATGATTAAACAACTTAACCCTGATGTACTTACATTGGATGTAGAGATGCCAAAAATGGACGGTATTAGCTTTTTAAAAAATCTAATGCGCCTAAGGCCAATGCCTGTAGTGATGATTTCTACATTAACACAAAAAGGTTCACCAATTACATTAGAGGCACTAGAGCTCGGTGCGATTGATTTTATAGCTAAACCAACGGCTAATATAAAAGATAAAATAAGCCAATATGCGTATTTAGTTCAGCAAAAGGTACGAGTAGCCGCTGGTGCAAGAGTTAGAAGTTATAAAAAAGCGTTACCATCGAGTGATCCTTTACCTATCAATGCTCAGTTTTTATTAAATAAAGTTATTGCTATAGGCGCATCAACCGGGGGTACTGAAGCGATAAAAGAAGTATTAATAAAAATGCCTATTAATTGCCCGCCGATTGTTATTACTCAACATATTCCCCCTGTATTTAGTACTTCGTTCGCTTTAAGGATGGATCGTACATGTATCATTAGTGTTAAAGAAGCAGAGCAGGGTGATAAGCTAGTCGCAGGTTGCGCTTATATTGCTCCTGGTGGTTTGCATTTAACCATTAAAAAATATGGGGGACACTTATATTGTGAACTTGATGATAATGAGCCTGTAAATCGGCATAAACCAGCAGTGGATGTATTGTTTAATTCATTAGTAGAAATTAACGCTAAGAATGTTGTGGCAGCGTTGTTAACCGGAATGGGGAGTGATGGCGCAAAAGGATTGCTCGCTTTAAGGGAAGGTGGCGCGTACACACTAGCTCAGGACGAATTTTCGTCTGTGGTTTGGGGAATGCCAAAAGCTGCTGTGGAGTTAAACGCAGCAAACGAAGTTGTTGCGTTGGATAAGGTAACTGAGCGGCTATTGAATCAGGCTATTAAAGTTTAATTATTTTCAATAACCCACGGCTGTGAGAACCAATAATAGTCACTCGGGTTTTTAATCGAAGGCGCAGTGCAATTAAAGCGAGAACGGCCATTATTTAGCTCTTTTGGAGAAGTGACTTCAACCGTATTTTTACTTATCCAATTTAAGCTTGCTTGGCCAATATTTGAGACATAGCAGGCAAACTGTGTTTTATGAAAATCTCCCATTTCAAACTCTATGGTTAGTGTTGGTGGGTTTTGTGTTGTCACGCTATCTTGATACGTTAACTTTGTAATATTAAAAGCATGAGAATTTAGTTTTGTGATTAACGTATCTAGTTTACTGTAAAACCCAGAAGCTGGGAAACGCGGCAAGCGACTGAAGTTTGAGTTTTTATTCACCGCCCCAGAGTGTTGACCAATACCTATAAAGCCAAGATCAGTCACAAGAGCTTGTAATTCGTTATTAAATTCACCATACGGGTAGGCTAAATATTTGTAGTCTTGGCCAACCTCTTCTTTTATACGTTGTTGTGAATACAAAATATCTTGTTTGATACGTATTTTCCACTGGGCATCCGTTTCGTTATCAAGTTTAATATGCAAGTAATCATGTTGAGCACTGTGGTTGCTTATAAGCGCGCCCTTTTTGCTAAGCTCTTTGAGTTTATCCCAGCCCATTACATAACTTTGGCCTTCATCAATTAATTTTGGATTTACAAAAATAGTATATGGATAATTAAATTTCTCTAAAATTGGCGCTGCTTCGTCGTAATTGTTGTTGTAACCGTCATCAAAAGTGATTGCGATGGTTTTCTCAGGTAATGTTTTACCTTGCTGAAGTGCATTTATTAGTTCATTAAGAGGAATAACGTTAAAGTTATGCTCTTTCAAATAGCTTAAATGTTTAGTGAATGTATTCGCGCTAACACTCGTTACGGCAGGAAGGCTTTCACTAACATGATGGTATTGTAAAATAACAGCAGCTTGAACGCGTAGAGATACACTAATGAGAGAAAATAATACTAAATGAAACAATTTCTTATACATAATAAAGCACACCATAAAAGCTTGTTGTTGTTAGCCGGTCCGATGATACTATCAAATATCACAGTACCACTGTTAGGAATTGTTGATACTGCTGTCATTGGGCACTTAGGGAGCGCTCACTATTTAGCGGGTATTGCGCTTGGTTCTGCTGTTATTTCTATTTTATTTTGGCTAGCGGGATTTTTAAGAATGAGTACGACTGGCATGGTCGCTCAGGCTTACGGAGAAAATGATTTAACTCAATTAGCCGCCTTACTTAAACGTAGCTTATTACTTGCAAGTCTTGTTGCTGTACTACTTATCGCTTTATCTCCTTTGATAAAACATGCTATTGCATTTTTATCTGCTGCTAATAGCGATGTACTCGCACAAGCATATCAGTATTTTAGTATTCGCATTTTTAGTGCTCCAGCAGCATTGTGTAATTTAGTGTTACTGGGTTGGATGCTTGGTGTACATTACGGGCGAGGGCCATTTTATTTATTATTAGTAACAAACATAGTCAATATAGTACTCGATATTTACTTTGTTGTTTACCTTGATTGGGCGGTTGCTGGTGCTGCATGGGCGTCACTTATTGCTGACTATACCGCACTAATTTTTGCACTTTTTTTAGTGGTTAAACTAGCTAAAAAACAAGATATTGAGCTCAATGTACCGAATTGGTTGAGTATTAGCAAAATGGCTGAATTATTGAGTTTGAATCGCGATATTTTTATTCGCTCTTTAATACTGCAATTATGTTTTAGCTTTATGACATTTTATGGTGCACGTATTGGCGAAACGACACTCGCTGCTAACGCCGTGCTACTTAACTTTTTAATGTTAGTTAGTTTTGCTTTAGATGGTATTGCATATGCTAGTGAGGCAAAAGTAGGGCAAGCAAAAGGCCAAAAAAGTGTAAGTAATATAGAGTTATGGGTAAAAATCAGTGTATTTTGGGGAATGATGTTTGGATTGTTGTATAGCCTGTTTTTTGCCGTTTTTGGTGCTCAAATTATTATGCTTTTAACCAATGTGCCAGAGGTTATTAATGAGGCGACGCTTTATTTACCTTGGGTTATTGCACTTCCATTACTTGCTATGAGTTGTTTTTTATTTGATGGTGTTTTTGTGGGTTTAACACGTGCAAAAGATATGCGTAATAGTATGCTTTTTTCGGCTACAGTTGGATTTTTTGGGGTGTTTTGGATATTTAACGAATTACAAAATAATGGACTATGGTTAGCTATGAGCTGTTTTATGTTAATGCGGGGCGTGACTTTGATTATTAAATACCAAAGGCTTAAAGAAAATAACAAGCTATTAGATTAAGTGCGATGATTATTTATTTCCATAAATCGGGATCGTGATTTTTTGGGCCAATGCCTTTAATGACTTGTGAAAAGCGGTTAGCAAAAATCCCGCAATAACCCCAAGCTGCAAAAAACAGTGCAGGGACTAAAATTGCAACGCCAATTATTTGCAAACTGTAATGAGTGTAATACCCAAGGGAGATGAATACCACGGCTAGCACAAATAGTGCTAAGCCGCGAAAAAATCGCTTTAAGCTAAGTTTAGGGTTACTCCCTAAACGATAGATAAGTGGCTTTAGCATTTATAATAATTAATAGTAAGAGTGATCGCCCGCTTCGTGCTCTGTGATATCAGCAACACCGGTGACTTCTTCAAATTTAGCGATCATTTCTTTCTCGATGCCTTCTTTTAGCGTTACATCGATCATAGAGCAACCATTACAACCACCACCAAACTGAAGTATAGCAATGCCTGCAGCTGTTATTTCTACTAGGCTTACTTGGCCGCCATGGTTTGCTAGTTGCGGGTTTACTTCAGTTTCAAGCATGTGCTGCACGCGTTCATTTAATGATGCATCATCACCAATTTTACGAGCTTTAGCATTCGGCGCTTTTAGCGTTAATTGAGTGCCCATTTTGTCAGTAACAAAATCGATCTCGGCTTCTTCTAAAAATGGCGCACTTTCTGCATCTACAACAGCATCAAAACCATTGAAATTTAGACGAATATCGCTGGCTTCAACAGCGTCTTCTGGACAATAAGACACACCACATTCCGCTTGTGATGAACCAGGGTTTACAACAAAAACACGAATATTGGTTTGTTGTGATTGATCTGCTAATAGTTTAGCAAAATGCGCTTGCGCTGTTTCGGAAATAGAAATCATAAAAACGGCTTTATACCTGACTAAATTACTCGGATACTGCATATCATACTCCGCTCATCGTGTTGCGGCTAGTGTTGAGCGTAAAAAGTTGGCATCTATTTTAAGCAATGGTAGCGTGCAATTAACAAACATTTTTAGAGTGATTTATATGCGGTTCATGTTAACAATAATGGTGGTACTACTGAGTTTTTCAAGTATGGCAAAGCCACTATCTTATTATTTTGAGCAAGATGTTCAATTTGACCCTACCATTCCCACCCCTGAAGCAGTGCTAGGTTATCAAGTGGGGGAGTGGCATGTAAGACACGACCAGTTAGTGCGCTATATGGAAGTACTTGCGAAAAAAAGTGACCGCATAAACTTTGAAATTATTGGCCGTACACATGAGCAACGCCCGCTTGTGATGCTAACAATTACTGCCGCCGACAAGTTGCCAAACATAGAGCAAACTCGGCAAGCTCATTTGGCGCGTTTAAGTAACAACAGTGACAAAACTAAAGACCAACCTGCTGTTGTCTGGATGGGTTATAGTGTACACGGCAATGAATCATCGGGCAGCAACGCTTCATTATTGGTAGCCTATTATTTAGCAGCTGCTCAAGGTGCTGAAATAGATGAGCTATTAAATAATACGGTTATTTTACTCGACCCTTCACTTAATCCTGATGGGCTTGCTCGTTTTGCTAATTGGGCCAACAGTAACCGAGGTATGAACTTATCGTCTGATCCTAAGACCCGTGAACATGTTGAAAATTGGCCAAGTAGCCGTACTAACCATTATTGGTTTGATTTAAATCGTGACTGGTTATTACTACAGCATCCTGAATCGCGCGCGCGAATTGCCAAATTTCATCAGTGGAAACCAAATATTTTAACTGACTTTCATGAAATGGGGCCAAATAGCAGTTACTTTTTTCAGCCAGGTATCCCAAGTCGTAAACACCCAATAACACCAGATGAAAATGTAACTTTAACGAAAGCGATTGCCAACTATCATGCAAAAACTTTAGATGAAAATAACGCACTTTATTTTACAGAAGAAAGTTTTGACGATTTTTATTACGGAAAAGGCTCAACTTATCCCGACGTAAATGGTGGTGTAGGCATTTTATTCGAGCAAGCGAGTTCTCGTGGGCATATTCAAGAAACTATAAACGGACCTTTAAGCTTTGCATTTACTATTAAAAATCAGCTATTAACGAGCTTATCAACCTTTAAAGCAGCCATTGATAATCGCCAGGCGTTACTAGATTACCAAGCGAAGTTTTATAATCAGGCAGCTGATTTAGCCAGTGACGAGAGCTTTGAAGGTTATGTTGTTGAAGGCGCGAGCGACAACACCCGTACTAAGCACTTTTTAGAATTACTAAAACAGCATCAAATTAACGCTTACCCACTTACTAAACCATTAAAAGCAAATGGAAAAAGTTTTAGTACTCATAGTTATTTTGTGCCATTAGCGCAACCGCAATACCGTTTAGTAAAAGCTATTTTTAGTGAGCAAAAAAACTTTGCTGATAATACATTCTATGATGTTTCGGGTTGGACTCTAGCGCATGCTTTTAATTTACCGTTTGCAAAAGTTAAAAGCAATTGGGGCTTAGATGTTGCAGATACTGCTTGGAATAAAGCGGTAAAAACATCTTTTTCCGATTTAAAAAATGGTTATGCCTTTGGTTTTGCATGGGACGATTATTTAGCCCCTAAAATGCTCAATACTTTACTTAAACAAGGTATTAAAGCACGCGTTGCATTGAGCTCATTAACTGCTAAATCAACATCGGGGGAGGTAAACTTCGAACCAGGTAGTATTATTATTCCAGCTGGCCTACAAACAAATATCGATTGGGTTGCCCAGCTTAGTAAAGCACAAAGTGAATTTGGTATTGCAATTAAACCAATTACATCAGGTTTAACAAGTAAAGGCGCTGATTTAGGTTCACGATCAATGGCCGTTGTTAGTGCGCCAAAGGTACTGCTTATTGGTGGGCAGGGCGCGAGCCAGTACGAAGTAGGCGAAGTGTGGTATTACCTAGATCGCTTTGTTGGCGCAGCGCCAACAATTGTTGAAATGAACCGCTTTAGCTCACTTGAGCTAAGTGATTACAGCCATATTGTACTTGCTCATGGCAATTACAATAGCTTATCTGACACTGATAAAGTGGCAATTAAAAGCTGGGTAAGAAAAGGTGGTGTTATTTGGGGTCACAAAGGCGGCGCTAAATTTTTAGTTGATCAGCAAATTCTTAAAGCAAGTTATCTATCACGACAAGATGTAGCGAGCGCATTTAATACGACAGGTTTAAGTTATGGCGACAAAGATCATTTAGCTGGACGTCAGCGCATTGCAGGTGCCATTTTTAATACCCATGTAGATTTAACTCACCCACTTAGTTTTTCACTTAATCGTAATACATTACCGGTATTTAAAAACAGCACATGGTTACTTGAAGCTTCCGATGCGCCGTTCGTAAATGTACTTACCTACACTAAAAAACCATTATTGGCAGGTTTTACTGATGCCGTTAATGTTGATCAAGTTGCCGGCGGCGCCGGTTTAATTGCACACTCATACGGGCGAGGTACAGTGATAGGTATGACCGACGATCCTGTATTTAGAGGTTACTGGTATGGTACTAGTCGTTTACTTAGTAACGCTTTATTTTTTGGTCATACCTTTAGAGTGAATGGTGGGTAAAATTATTTTGTACTTTAAAACAGGCTGTTAAGACCTGTTTTAAAGTACGCGCTTTTTAATATGACATTTGCATGAATTTACAATGCAGGCGCATTTTAGTTCGTCATTTTAATTTACTATCTACCCTCTTTTAAAAGCATTATCGCTATAGGTTTAATTATGGTTTCCAGAAGACAGTTTCTTTTAAGTGCAGGTACGCTCGCATTTATCGGCCTTTCTAAAAGCGCATTTGGTAAAGTTACTTTAGCTAACTTAGCAGATAGCGTATATGCATACGGTGGTTTAATTCCTGATACAAAAAAACTACTCGATTTACCTGCTGGTTTTAGCTACAAGGTTATTTCTCAATTGGGCGATACTATGGATGATGGTTTAAATGTACCGGATAAAGCCGACGGCATGGGCTGTATTGCACTTGACGGCGACACTGTAGCGTTAGTTCGTAACCATGAACTTTCACCTAAAAATATTAAGCACGCAGCAACGAGCATTAAGTTGCATAAAACGCCTTTAGCTTACGATATATTTGATGATGGCGTAGCGCTCCCAGGTGGTACAAGTCACATAATTTACAACATTAAAGAGCATAAAAAAGAACAAGAATTTCTATCGCTCTGCGGAACAATAAGAAATTGCTCTGGTGGTATTACACCATGGGGAAGCTGGCTTACCTGTGAAGAAACCGTGGCTAATCAGGCTGATGGATTAGGTAAATCTCACGGCTATATATTCGAAATACCCGCTACTGCAAAAGGTTTGGTAAAACCAGAACCACTTGTTGCAATGGGACGATTTAACCATGAAGCAGCTGCAATAGATCCACGCACAGGCATTGTTTATCTTACTGAGGATAGAGGCGATAGCTTATTTTATCGATTTATTCCCAATGAATTTGGCAAGCTTAGTAAAGGTGGCAAGCTACAAGCAATGGTTATTAAAAAACACTCGCAATTTGATACCCGCAATTGGAGTGAATCAACAATGCTTAAACATACACCGATGGATGTTGAATGGATTGACTTAGATGAGCCACAGAGCCCAAAAGATGATTTAAGAATTAGAGGTTATAAACAAGGGGCTGCACTGTTTGCTCGTGGCGAAGGTGTACACTGGGGCGAAAACGAGCTTTATTTTTGCTGCACGAATGGTGGTAAAGAACAGCTTGGTCAAGTTATGAAATACCAGCCATCAGAGTTTGAGGGTAGAGAAAGTGAAGGCTCTGCCCCAGGTAAGATAGAGTTGTTTGTAGAAAGTGAAGATGAATCATTATTTAATTTTGGTGATAATTTAACAGTCGCACCGAATGGCCATCTTATTGTTTGTGAAGATCAGTATACCGATATTGTTGATAACCATTTGCGTGGAGTAACGCCAAACGGAGATGTTTATACATTTGCTCGCTTAACCGAACAAACAGAGCTTGCAGGCGCGTGTTTCTCTCCTGATGGTAATACACTATTTGTAAACGTATATTCACCAACTAAAACATTAGCAATAACGGGCCCGTGGAATAGCTTTAAAGGATAAAAGGATAAAAGGATAAAAGGTTAAAAGGTTAAACCTGTTAAGTTGATAATTTTAGAATCGATTAACAGGTTTAATGTACATGATAGATAAAAAGCAAATTAATTTATCGACACAAACACCTGTAACGTTATAGTATATCTATTATGCCAAGATTTACATTACATTCACTTCGAAATCAAACAACACTAATAAAATATGCATTAGTGCTTGTTGTGCTATTCAGTGTTTTTTCTGCTTGGCACGATACTTCTCACGTATTAAAGACAGATCAAGAATGTGAACTCTGTTTAAGCTCTATTGATTTAGAGCATTCAATACCTGCTAAAGTGACTCTGTTTGAGTCAGACTTTCATTCTTTTTCTTCAATAAAATTAAATAGCCAGCACTTTCACAGCGTGTTTGTTGCTATTACAGGTAATAGAGATCCACCGTTCGTTATTTTTAATTAATCAGTTAAACGTATTTTAAACGCTCGTTATTTAACAATAGTGAGTGAGTTTTATTGTGTATTTTTAGAGATAACAACATGAAAAATAACTATTCACCTTTAGTGCTAGCCTTATTAACGGCAATGAGCAGCACCGCGTATGCAGCCGACAAAAACCTTCAAAAAGATGAAACCGATATAGAAAGAGTCTTAATTACAGCGTCGCCAATAAAGCGTACGGTGCTTGAGTCAAGCACCCCTGTAACAATTTTAAGTGGCGAAGAGTTAGATCAAAATCAAGCTGCAACGTTAGGCGATACTTTGAAAAATGTACCCGGCGTACATAGCTCTTATTTTGGACCGGTTGCGAGTAGCCCAATAATCCGTGGCTTAGACGGGCCACGAGTCAAAGTTGTCCAAAACGGTTTAGGTGCTTCTGATGCTTCGCGTGTAGGGCCTGATCATCAAGTTTCAACCGAGACCTCTACCGCCACTCAAATTGAGGTATTAAGAGGCCCAGCTACACTTCTCTACGGAAGCGGCGCTATTGGTGGAGTGGTAAATGTGGTTGATAACCGCTTACCCTCACAAAGGCAAGAAGGCGTAAGTGGTGAAGTATTTGCACAGTACGATAATGTTGCAGATGCTAAAACTGTTTCAACAGATTTAAATGCAGGCTCAGGTGACTTTGCTTTCCATGTTGATGGATATACTCGTAAAACCGACGATTATAAAATTCCGGTACCCGCAAATATAGATGAAGAGGGCGGTAGTACAACTCTTGCAAACTCAGACATTGATGCCAGTGGCTATAACTTTGGTGCGGGTTGGATAACAGATGATACGCGAGTTGCTTTTTCGTATGGTCATATGGACTCTGAATACGGTTTACCGGGCGAAGAAGGCGTATTTATAAAGCTAAACCAAGATCGCTACCAAGGCGTAGTTGACTGGAATAATTTGGATGGCTTTATAAAAGCCGTGCATTGGCAAAATGCCTATACAGATTATGAGCATTCTGAAATTGAAGGTGTTGAAATTGGCACTACGTTTAAAAACGAAAGCATAGAATCGAGATTATGGGCTGAGCATGCACCTGTATATGGCTGGAAGGGTGTTGCTGGCTTACATTATAATAAAAGTGATTTTGAAGCGATTGGTGAAGAAGCATTTACCCCGCCTACTAAGACAGACAGTATTGCTGCATTTTTAATGGAAGAAAAAGAAGTTGGTCCACTTTTATGGCAATTTGGTGCACGTGTTGAGCAATTAACGCATGATGTAAATAATGACTTTTTCACAGGATTAAGCGGTTCAAATAGTGTTTCGTTTGATAACAAAGATTACACTGCGGTATCAGGGTCAGCTGGGGTTGTTTGGAGTATTGATGATAGAAACTCTTTAGCTTTTAATTACGCGTATTCACAGCGTGCACCATCGGCTTCAGAGATATACGCATACGGCCCTCATATTGGGTCGGGCACTTATGAAATTGGCGGTGGTTTTGAGCTTGACGACGACAATGGGCAATATAATGTTGTTCAAACTGATGAAAGCGTAGAAAAAGAGATCTCAAACAATATAGATATTACTTATCGTTATAACGCGGATACATGGAATGTGAGTGTTAGCGTATTTAATAATGAAGTAGATAACTATATTTTTGAAGATTTTACCGATTTAGTTATCAGCGATGGGGCTTTTATTACATCAGCTGATTTTGAGGATCAAGTTGCTATATCAGGAGGGTCGGATGAAGAAAGTGACGGCTTGCCAGTCGTTTTGTTTTCACAGCAAAACGCGCGTTTATATGGCTACGAAGCACAAGTTGATTGGCATTTAAACGATGACTGGCGCTTAGAGGTATTTACTGATTATACCCGCGCTAAATTAGATTCAGGCGGTAATGTACCAAGAATGCCACCAATGAGATTTGGATCATCTGTTCACTACGAGTATGGAAATTGGCATACCGAAGTCGAAGTTATTCGTAACGCTAAGCAAGACAAAGTAGCCGAGAACGAAACGCAAACAGATGGCTATACAATGCTATCTGCCTCAGCTAATTATTACCTTGATTTAGGTGATGTCGATATGACAATTTATATTAAAGGCGATAACTTAACGGACCAAGAAGGTCGAGTGCATTCGTCATACTTAAAAGATGAAGCACCTCTACCTGGTCGTTCAGTTAGCCTAGGTATAAGAGCTCGTTTTTAATCGTTAAAACTAAATAGGTGTTAAACACGTTGTAAAAGCCCAAACGTGTTTAGCGCCGGCTTGCTTTAAGGCGTATGTAGCTGCATTAAGTGTTGCACCTGTCGTCATCACATCATCAATAATAGCGACGGTTTTTCCGCTCATATCCTCTGTACAAATAAAGGCATTTTTTAAGTTTTTAATACGCTTTGTTTTTGATAGTTTTGACTGAGCCTGTGTTTTTTTGTCGCGAATAAGTACGTTACTCAATGGTAAGTAATTAGTTAAACATGGATACCATACTTGGCTGACTTGATTAAATCCACGGTCCAAAAAACGATTTTTATGCAGTGGTAAAATAACAAAAGCATCAGGTAAGTTTTGGCTCTGAGCAAACAGTTGTACAAGCTGTTTTTTAATGACTTGCTGCAATGCCTTTTTATAATGAATTTGGTTATTAAATTTAAGTTGTTTAAGCCAGTGCTCAAATGGAGGTTGATAAAATGCGCATGCAAATAACATATCAAACTCACAATTGGGAAACATTTCAACAATATCGGGGCGATGAAGTAAATTGGTATGCTCGTTTAAATTAAACAATGGCAAGTCTTCTAAACAATGTTCACACAGTCCTAATGATGCGTTAATAATACACTGACACTGAACGCAGTAAGCAGGAAATAACCAGTCAAAAATGACTTTATTCATTGATTTGAACCGTACATTGCAATCATCTCTTTAATCGTTATTATGAGCTTAAGTTTGGTAAAGGTTAGGCAAATATGCAAAACGAATTAGTGTTATTACATGGTTGGGGAATGAATCAGGGGGTATGGCAGTTGGTTCAGCCAGAGCTTGAATTTTTATATTCAGGGAATGTACGCAGCCTTGACCTACCTGGGTTTGGTAATAGTATTGCTTGCCCAAGCCCTTATACACTTCATGATGCAGCCGCACTTTTGAGTGAACAACTACAACCACAATCAATTTTAATGGGCTGGTCATTAGGTGGCTTATTTGCACTGTATATTGCTAAGCATTGGCCTGAAAAAGTGTCAAAAGTAATATTGGTTGCATCAACGCCATTTTTTGCAGAGCAAATAGATTGGCCTGGTATTAATTCCAAAGTATTAGAACAATTTAAAGACCAACTAGTTAATCATAGAGAAAAAACGATAGAGCGATTTTTAGCAATTCAAGCGATGGGAAGTGAGTCGGCAAGGGATGATATAAAGCAACTTAAACTATTACTAAATCAGTACAGCGCACCAAATACTGAAGCGCTTATGGCAGGTTTGGATATTTTAAAAAACGAAGACCTGCGTGAGTTATTTACTCGTTGCCCGGTCTCTATTAAAGGTATATTCGGGCGTTTAGATGCACTTGTACCTTATAAAGCGATTGCGGAAATATCAGCACTAAATACTGAGTTTGAATATGAAGTGCTTGATAAAGCATCGCACGCCCCATTTATTTCTCATAAGAGAGAGTTTTTATCTGTCGTTAAATCAATGCTTTAAAATTGAGCTGAAAATAGCGCAGTTTAAAGCTTTATTTTATGCATAACCTGAGCGATAATTAAGCAATGTTAATTTGGTGGAGGTTTTAATATGCCAATCGGATCTGTATTTAATAACGGTGTTGAAGGATTTAATCGTGCTAGCCAAGGTATCGAAAAGGCCAGTGCTGAGATTAATCGTGCCAATATTGAACAGCAAGACGACGCGCAGTTAGCGCAGCAACGTCAGCTTACGGCAGCACGCCCTGAAGAAGCTATTACAGCACCAGTAGCACAACCAGCCCGTGTTGATGAAGCACTTGTTAATTTAAAAGTTGAAGAGTTTAACGCTAAGGCAAACACGCAGTCAATCCAAACCGCCGATGATGTACTTGGCACGTTAATCGATATTAAAGTTTAATATTATGAATATTGTCACGCCATTTCCATCTATTAATATAAACACAGCAAATGTTTATACGGAAACTGCACGACGTGACAACCAACTACGCGAAGTCATTCCTGCACCAGCATCAAGTAGCGCAAGTAATACCGAAACTAAAGCCCAAAGTGACGCTGAAAAAGCGAAGTTGCCAGGTGGAAGTGATAGCGTAACATATGATGCAACGGGAAAAACAACAGACGAAAAATCAGTTCAACAACGCGATGAAAACTCAGAAAACCCTGAAGGCTCTGAACAAGAAAACGAAGCAAGTGAGCAACAAGAATTAGAGCAAGAAGAGCTGCAATTAGAGCAAGAACAGCTACAAATTAAAGAGCTAAAGGCTCGAGATACCGAAGTCAGAATACACGAACAAGCGCATGCCTCTGTAGGTGGACAACATGCAGGTTCGCCAAGTTATGAATATCAACGCGGGCCCGATGGTACTAATTACGCAGTTGGCGGAGAAGTACAAATTGATGTATCAGAAATACCCAGCGACCCACAAGCGACGATTGATAAAATGCAAACGGTGCGCGCTGCTGCATTAGCACCTGCTGAGCCTTCGGGAGCTGACCGCTCTATTGCCGCTGACGCTACGCAAAAGTTAGCAGCAGCTCAAGCAGAGCTTGCTCAGCCTAAAAGCGAAGATGACGAAGATGCACAAAGTAAAGTTGAAGCTTCATTCTCTAGCGATGAAAGCGACGAGGCTAAAATAGATGAGCCAACACGTGATGCCGATGTTGAAGCACGTGCAGGGCGTATTGCTAATTTTTATCAAATGGCAACATCTCCGGCGAGCCAAAGTGCTTTTTCAGCGCTAAGTTAATAATTGAGCAAAACGTAACCACAAAAAAACCGCTTACGCGGTTTTTTTCGTTTTAGCTTAGCTGTACAACTATTATTTTTTCACTTTAGCATTAGCGAACGCATCGGCAAATGCATTACCCATTAACGCATTACCGTTGTCACGTTTAGGCTTTGCAGCACGAGGTTGCGAATTATTAGCACGTGCTTGTGGCTTTTGCGTAGCTGGAGCTGCTGACTTATTACTTGTGTCAATGTCGTCATCTAAGCGCATAGTAAAGCTTATACGTTTACGCGCTGCATCGACTTCTACGACTTTCACTTTTACAATATCACCAGCTTTAACAACTTCACGCGGATCTGATATAAATTTATTCGTGATTGCTGAAATATGCACTAAACCATCTTGGTGAACACCTACATCAACAAACGCACCAAAATTAGCAACGTTTGAAACCACGCCTTCTAAAATCATACCTGGTTTTAAATCACTAATTTTTTCAACACCGGCTTTAAATTCAGCCGTTTTAAATTCAGGGCGAGGATCTCGACCTGGTTTATCAAGCTCAGTAATAATGTCGGTAACGGTTGGTAAGCCAAATTTTTCGTCAGTGTAATCGTTAGCAGCAAGTTTAGTTAAAAAGTCGCTGTTACCAATTAGGTTACTGACATCGACGCTATTGCATTCACAAATACGTTTAACAACAGGATAAGCTTCAGGGTGAACTGATGAGTTATCTAGCGGATCGCTACCATTGTTAATACGTAAAAAACCAGCCGCTTGTTCAAATGCTTTTGGCCCTAAACGCTCAACCTTTTTAAGCTCACTACGTTTAGTAAATGTGCCGTTAGCATCGCGATAATTAACGATATTTTGCGCTAATGTTTTGTTCAAACCAGATACGCGTGTAAGTAGCGGTACCGATGCCATGTTTAAATCTACGCCTACTGAGTTTACACAGTCTTCAACTACTGAAATAAGGCTTTGGCCTAATTGGCTTTGCGATACATCGTGTTGGTATTGGCCAACACCAATTGATTTTGGCTCAATTTTAACAAGTTCAGCAAGAGGATCTTGTAGGCGGCGCGCAATAGAAACAGCGCCGCGTATAGAAACATCTAAATCTGGAAATTCATTAGCTGCAAATTCAGAAGCTGAGTAAACCGATGCACCCGCTTCGCTAACCATAATTTTACTAAGTTTAAGTTCGTTGTTTGCTTTGATAAGTTCAGCAACTAACTTATCTGATTCGCGTGATGCAGTACCGTTACCAATCGCAATTAGCTCAACTTTATGCTGACGACAAAGTTGCTCTAACGTACGCACTGATTTATCCCAATGATTTTGTGGTGCATGAGGGAAAATAGTTTGTGTAGCTAGTAATTTACCTGTGCTATCAACAACGGCAATCTTACAGCCAGTACGAAGGCCTGGATCAAGACCTAAAGTAGTACGAGGGCCTGCAGGTGCTGCCATTAATAAATCTTTTAAGTTTTTAGCAAATACGTCGATTGCACCAGCTTCTGCTTTTTCGCGCATGGCTGCAAAAAATTCGTTTTCTAAATGCAGCCCTAATTTAATTTTCCACGCCCATTGCACAACGTTTAATAACCAAGGACTTGCCGCTTTATATTTAATATCTAAACGGTAATGCTCAGCAATCATGTTGGCACAAAGTTGCGCTGAATTTTCAGCACTAGGCTCAGGGTTAACATTTAACTGAAGTACACCTTCATTTCGAGCTCTCAGCATTGCAAGTGCGCGATGCGAAGGTACTTTTTTTAGAAGCTCTTGGTGTTCAAAGTAATCACGGTATTTAGTGCCAGCTTGTTCTTGGCCTTTAATAACGGTACTTTGAATTGCGCCATTTTGGCTAATGTGGCTTCTAAATTTAGCAAGTAGTTTTGCGTCTTCAGCAAAGCGCTCCATTAAAATAAACTTAGCACCTTCAAGCACTGCCTTTATATCAGCAAAGCCTTTTTCGATATTTATAAATTGTTCAGCTTGTTGTTCAGGATCAAGGTTAGCATTTTTAAACAGTGCATCAGCAAGTGGCTCTAATCCGGCCTCAATTGCTATTTGGCCTTTAGTACGGCGCTTCGCTTTATACGGGAGATATAAATCTTCAAGTTCAGTTTTGCTTTGCGCAGTATTAATATCTGCCTTTAACTCTGCTGTTAATTTATTTTGAGATTCGATGGTTGATAAAATAAAGCTGCGGCGTTCTTCTAGTTCACGTAAATATGATAAACGCTGTTCTAAAAGTCGTAATTGGGTGTCATCTAAGCCACCGGTTACTTCCTTTCTATAACGAGCAATAAAAGGCACAGTTGCACCTTCATCAAGTAACTTTGTTGCAGCAACAACTTGCTGTTGTTGTGCATTTAGCTCACCGGCTAAACGTGCAGAGATATCGCTCATGCAAAAACCTTTTTAAACAAAAATAAGACCAGTTAGTAAGTTAACTGATACGACTAATTGCTTGAATAATATCACACGAGGTTGTAATAAAAAGCTCTTAAAGCAAGCTATTTTCCTTGCTTTAAGATGGTTGGCTTGATTGGGTAATTATAGCGTTAAAAGAGCCCCTAGTGAGGGTGCTCTATGTTTTCTAATACTTCACTGAATGAATTAGCTATGGGGGTAATATGCAGAGGGATATGTAGCGCTTTAGTAATTTGACGTGCTGAGATTAAACCGCAAATTTCATTGTCAGTTGTAGTCACTAATAAAAACATCACCCCTTGATGCTCCATTGTTTGCAACGCATCACCAATACATGCGTAGCTTAAGCTTTGCATACTTACACTCATTAACTGACTTATTGGTGTCATTATGTGGCGTAAGCTAACTTCATTACGCGGTGTATTTAAACGCTGGGCAATAATCGTGATTTTTGAGCTTTGTAAATCAGCACTTGAAACTATTCCAATTAATTTTTGGTTGTCGTCCGTTACTAAGACAAAATCAGATTGTTGAGCGCTAATCTGTTTTAGTGCTGCTTCAATTGTTGTTTCATACTGGGCGCGGACAGGTGTTTTTTGAGTGAAATTATTTACCACTTTTAATGCCGGAGAGGCTAAATCAATTAATGGTTGGTCATCTGCAAATGTGCTTGCAATAACGCCGTGAGAAATGCTTTGAGTACGTAATTCTTTAAAGTTAGACATAGTAGTCACCTTAGTCGTTATAAAATTTAATTAAGTTGTAAAATAATGAATTAAATTAAATAGCTAGGTGGTCCGCGTTGGTACGCAGTGCTAAAAGGTCTGTTTAGATTGGTGCTCTTATAAAAAGAATCTACGACATTAGGAAGTGGTTGAGGCGACCTAAAGGTAATAGTATTAACGTGAGAGTCTACGTCAAAATCGAGGTTTGCCTGGTCAGGAATATCACAAGCAATAAAGTGATTAGATAGTTTAGCGTTATCAAGGTTTACTTCAGTGTTATTGGCATGCAGCGTCAAACTTACACTCATTAAAAGTGCAAACAATACGGCATTATTTAATATGCGCTGTACTATGTTTGACATACCCACGACCTTAATTAACTTCTTTCAAATTAAACAAATCAACTTGAATAATTCATTTATAGCTTATTGACCTAATTTACACAATCAAAAGTTAACATGATCTGAATCAAAACTTTTTATTTCTTTTTTTGGTAATCAATACTGTTTACATACCATTGCTTTTTACCCTGAGGAGTAGGTACTTCAAAGTCGTCATCTACTTGCTTTTTAATCAATGCACGCGCCATAGGTGAGTCTATTGATATGTAATCTTTTCGGTCGTAAATTTCATCAGGTCCGACAATTCTGAATTTTTTAGCTTCACCTTCTTCGTTTTCAATTTCGACCCATGCACCAAAAAACACTTTTCCATCTTGAACGGGAGAGTAGTCGATGATTTTTAAATCAGGTATGCGTTTGCGTAAATAGCGTATACGACGGTCAATTTGGCGAAGCAAACGCTTGTTATATTGATAGTCAGCGTTCTCAGAGCGATCTCCGAGACTGGCCGCCCAGCTGACTATTTTTGTTACTTCTGGGCGTTTAACGTTCCATAGTTGGTCGTGTTCTTGTTGTAATTGTAAGTAACCTTCGCGGGTAACTAAATTTGTTTTCATGGTGAATTCTTTATTAACTCTAATGGTGTGCACGTTATTAAATTTGCCAAAACTTGTCGAGCGTAAAATGTAATAAAGTACGAGCAAGTAAGCTTTGAAATGTTCAGTAACAATCTAAGCAAGTAATTAGTTTTTGATTATTCAGTTTTTCATTTATATTAACTAATAATTGGATATAAAAATAAGAAAGAGATTATGGGACACGAGACCACAAAAGTATTAGTTGTTGATGACGATATGCGCTTACGCAGTTTGCTCGAACGTTACTTAGTAGAGCAAGGCTTTATTGTTAGAACCGCAGGAAATTCGGAGCAAATGGACAGACTCCTTGAACGTGAAAACTTTCACTTAATGGTTCTCGATTTAATGCTTCCAGGTGAAGATGGATTGTCAATTTGTCGCAGGTTACGCCAAAAAGAAAACGAAATCCCTATTGTTATGCTCACCGCTAAAGGCGATGAAGTAGATCGAATTATAGGTTTAGAGCTCGGTGCTGACGATTACATTCCAAAACCATTTAATCCACGTGAGCTACTTGCTCGCATAAAAGCAATTTTGCGCCGCCGCGCAAAAGAAGTGCCAGGTGCTCCAGCTGCTGAAGAAAACTTGATCGCTTTTGGTAAATTTACGCTTAATTTAGCAACGCGCGAAATGAGTGAAGGGGACAAAACAATATCGCTTACCAGTGGTGAGTTTGCCGTGCTTAAAGCGCTTGTTTCGCATCCACGAGAGCCACTTAGCCGCGATAAGCTAATGAACTTAGCGCGTGGGCGTGATTACAGTGCGCTTGAGCGAAGTATTGATGTGCAAGTGTCGCGACTTCGACGCATGATTGAAATTGATGCTGCCAATCCGCGTTATATTCAAACCGTATGGGGTTTGGGGTATGTATTTGTTCCTGATGGTGAAAAGTAATTTATATGGGATTTTTTCCGCGTAGTGCGTTTGGACAAACGGTTTTTTTGGTAGCCGCATTATTACTAATAAACCAAATAGTGTCTTACGTCACAGTAAGCTTATATGTTGTAAAGCCTACAATTGAGCAAGTAAATTTAATGCTCGCAAAGCAAATAAAAACCGTATTTATAGATTGGGAAGACGGCATTGAGATAAACGACGAGGTTTCAGAAAAGTTTTTTGAAATCACTGGAATTGAAGTAATGACTCAACGTGAGGCAATGCGTAATGGGTTAGGGCAAACTCGTGAGTATTCAGGATTATCGCGCAGTATGACGAAACAGTTAAATGGCTTCTCGCGTGTGCGCATTAGCCAAACTGGTCCACTCATATATTGGGTCGAAGCCCCCCAAGCTCCAGGTTACTGGGTTAAAGTACCGTTAACTGGTTTCCAAGAGAATAATTTAGAGTTTTTAACTTTTTATTTATCAAGCATCGGATTTTTAAGTGTGTTAGGTGGGTGGTTGTTTGCAAGGCACCTCAATAGGCCGCTTAAAGCGTTACAGCAAGCTGCAATAAAAGTTGGTAAAGGTGATTTTACTACTAAGTTAGCAGAGGAAGGTTCAACAGAAGTGATAGAAGTAACGCGCGCGTTTAATCAGATGTCGCGGGGTATTGCTGCACTAGAGAATGACCGCCGTTTATTAATGGCTGGTGTGTCACATGATTTACGCACGCCGCTTACACGCATTCGTTTAGCGACTGAAATGATGGCTGAAGCTGATGAGTACTTACGCGAAGGTATTATTTACGATATTGAAGACATGAACGGTATTATCGACCAGTTTATCGAGTACTTACGCCATCATAAGCGTGAAGAACTAACCTGTGAAAATATAAATGCACTGGTGGCTGAAGTTATTCATTCGGAGCTAAAGCATCAACGTGTAATTACGTTTAAAGAGAACCCAAGTATTGGCAATATACCGCTAAGCTCTGTGGCTATTAAGCGTGTAATAACAAACATGATTGGTAATGCGCTGCGTTATTCACAAGATGATATAGAAGTACTTAGTTATTTTAGTCCAAATAAAAAATATGTCGTTATTGCAGTAAACGATAATGGCCCCGGCATTCCTGAAAGTGAGTTAGAGTCCGTGTTCGAACCATTTAAGCAAGGTGATGCTGCTCGAGGGAGCGAAGGCAGTGGTTTAGGGCTGGCAATTATCAAGCGTATAGTAGATATGCACGATGGAAAAGTGATGCTTGAAAATCGTCCCGAAGGCGGGCTAAGTGCGCAAATATACTTGCCTATAAAAGTAACTAACCAAGCTGTTTAAAGCGAATAGCTGTGTAGTTACTAACTGTAAACTAAGTGTTTAATACCAAATAGACTTACAAGGTATAAGCCATATGATTACCTCCACATATTTCAAAATACATGTGCTATGTACGGTCAGGCATTAATCGTTTTTATTAGGGTATTGTATACAGCTTTTTCGTAGTGTTTTTTATAATGGAGCAAAATAGAGTGTTTGTATCGCTTCTTAGTATGCTTTTGAGCTGTTACATCATTAATACATTAATACCAATTCGTAATAATCTTTGAGCAATTTGAGAGCTTAAACTTGACGCTAACTGTGTTAAATATTTCTTATATAGAACAACTAAATAACGAATTTTTGCCTTATTATCGACACTGTTTTCTTACCTCAAAATAGCTTACTTAACCTGAATCTCGTTTAAGAAATTGAACTAAATGCCTGTTCCGAGATCCGATCTTTCGACCAAAAACGATTGGATAAGCAAGGAACAGGCATGATTAAATTAGTTGAATTATTTTGCGATGTCGATGATTTTTGCAAAGTATTTATACCCCAATGGGAAAAACAATTACTCGAAGATGGCACCCAAAAACGTCAGCGTTCAGGACGTATGACGACCAGTGAAATTATGACTATTGTTATTAGTTTTCATATGTCACATCACCGAGATTTCAAAAATTACTACCTTGGCTATGTATCACTTATGTACAAAAGTGAATTTCCCAACTTGCTCAGTTACACACGATTTTTAGCCGTTATGCCAAGGGTAATTGTGCCGATGTGTGCCTATTTTACTTCACTTAAAGGTAAACCCACAGGCGTTGAATTCATTGACTCCACATGTATTAAAGTGTGCCATAATATTCGTATTCCAAGACACAAAACCTTTGATGGAATAGCCCAGCGTGGCAAAGGAACAATGGGATGGTTTTATGGCTTCAAGCTACATTTAATCGTTAATCACCATGGTGAAATTGTTGCTGCGAAAGTGACAACAGGAAATGTACATGATACTCAACCAGTGCGTGAGTTAGCGAGCTGCCTGACGGATAAATTATATGGTGACAAAGGGTATTTAAGTAAAGCTTTAGAAGCCGATTTACTCGATAAAGGGGTAAAGCTCATTACGACGGTTCGCAAAAATATGAAGGCAAAAGCGATGTCATTATGGGATAGAGCAATGCTTTCAAAACGCTTTATAATCGAAACAATTAATGACCAGCTCAAGAACATATCCTTCATTGAACATTCAAGACATCGGAGTATGAACGGCTTTATGTTGAATTTAGTCGCTGGATTGGTGGCTTATTGCTTGAAAGAAAAGAAGCCACACCTTAATTTAACTGACGTAGAGCTTAACGCATTAGTTATCGCTTAAGCAGAACTCAGGTTACTTAATTAAGCAGATTGGTATTACGAAGATTAAGTAGTGACCTTACTTTTTATAGCTACTTGATTTGTAATTATTCGAGTAGTTAGAAAAATTATTAGCATTGGATAGCTAATATATATTTTTACTCCCCATAAATGCCAAACATGCTCAGCCCTTTGGGTTTGCCCTAGAGACGGTTTACTCTTACTTAGCCCACTAGGTTGCAAACTTCCTGCGATAACTAAATCACCCCTAGCTAAAGTAGCTTTAGTCATGAAAGATCAACACTCTAGCGTAAAAATAATCATGGTTATGCTTTATATTGATGTCTGCGTTGCCAAAAAGGCATTTTAGACCAGCGCTGTTCTTGGTTATAAAAGAAATGTTGATGGTGTAAATAATGACGCCATATTTGCTCTATTTGCTGTTGGTAAATTTTATTAAAGTGCTGTTGTATATCATTGTCGATAATTTTTAGTATATTTGATTTTTTAAGCAGTAATGCGAGTTGCATCGCATTTGCCATTGCGTTAAAAATTCCTTGTGATGACAAGGGATCAAAGCTTATAGCTGCATCACCTAATGCGGCCCATTGTTGACCTGAAAAGTTGTTCAAACGTGTTGAGTTAGCACTTACAATGCCCTGTAAATTTAGCGTTTTTTGATTGTCATTTAGTAATTTTGCGAGTGATGAGTGTTGTTGAGCATACTTAATAAAGTATGCTGGATCGCGATGCAGCCCCTTAGGCATTAGGTCTGAATCAGTTTGGAAGGCTAAAACACGCCGCTGGTTTGGAAGTGGAGCACTGTACCACCAACCATTATTAGTTGAGTGAATATTGCCCAGTTTATTTTCGCTATTGTCATCTAAAGTTGCCCAGCATGATATGAGGCGATCACTTTGCTGGCGATCGGTATACTTTTTGGCAAAATGTGCTTGGCGACCAGTTGCATCAATAACGAATGGACATACTATGCTTACTTCCTGATCTTCATTTAAGTCTGAATTTATAAGTGTAATATGCCAAGAGTTTTCTTTGTATTGACTGTTAATTAATTTAGCGGGCCAAATGCATTCCACGCCTCGCTGTTGGGCTTTTTCACGTAAAAACAACTCAAACCTTTTTCGGTCTAGTCGCCAGCCGAAACCATCAGGGTTATTGAGGTTATCTGCAATGTGCAGGGCTTCTTGACCCCAACTTATTTGCATTCCGGCATTAGGCAAATGATGAGGAAGTGCAATATCCGTTTCTAATCGGCTTTCAAATTCAGTTAGTAAGTTGAGTTGTTTTAAAATTCGTCTTGCTGCGGGTGCTAAGCACTCTCCAATACGTTCTTCAGGAGATGCTGATTTATCGATAAGCGTCACCTTATAAGAATCGCACAAAGCAAGCGCGGCAATACATCCAGCCACGCCAGCACCAATGATCACAACACTGTTTTTTGCGTCCTCATTTTTAATCATTGGCATAGCGATTTCAACGTCCTTTGATGCGATGAAAACGGTTGGCTTTTTCGGTCACGCCTAAATCTACTTTGCTTCGATTATGAGTCAAATCTACAGAGAGAGTAACGTTACTATGTTGTATTGCTTTACTGGCTAAGTTAACTAAACCTTCGCCTGCTTTATTATGAGGTAGCATGCCTACCTGCATAGTGTTGGGGAATTGTTCGTCGTTAATAGCACCAGTATGTGTTTGTACAATAGCAAGTTCTGCAAAGTGCTCAACCATACTATTTATTTGGTTGGTATAGGTTGCAGGGTTACCATGTAGGGGCAAGTCATCAAGCCAATCTGTTCTATATGCAAACGCTTGCTGGCGGGTACTATCAGATAATGATGTATCAAGAACCTGTTGATAGCGTCGTTGATTCATTATTTGATTGGGAACACGAGCTGGCCAAAATGTGGGTAAAAATGGGTCATACTCAGAGCTATAGCCATCGCGACAACTGGCCGTGTCAGTTTGCCATGGAATAGCCATCCAACGTGTGATCCCTCCTGCTACTTGGCCACCAAACAAAGGGCCTTTTGCTAAAGTATAAATATCATGATTCATAATAGGCCCATAATAACAATGATCACTTTGTGTATCAGGTAATGCATGTTTTAGTCGAAATGGAGACATATACATTCCGGCCGTTCGCATTGGCCAAGTCATCTCACAGCCTGGATGAAATGCATCAGCAAGGCAAAACTCCATTGCACCACGCGTTAGCTGTTCAGGCTGTTCGGCAACAGGGTAGTCATCAATAGTTGGTGGCTGAGTTGGCACAGGGCAGCGTGATTGTGGTTTGTAATCATTAATGAAATCACCTTTTACCCACTGGTCTAAAAACGACAATTGTAAATTAGACAAAGTCGCATGCTGGCGTACTGAGCCTGTTGGAGGGATGCTAATTGCGTCACCATATAACCAAGGCCATAGTTGAGGTGCTTGTGCACCTGATACATCAGTTCGACGAAAGTTATTAGATAAAGTCCGGCGGAGCTCTTGATATGCAGGTGATGGGTCACTAAGTTTTGCCAACCATTCTGGGGTTGTATAATCAAATTGACCACCCCAGCCGAATGCACCAGCAAAGCCGCTATTAACCCACTGTAAATTGGTCATCCTAGAAAATAGAGGTTGAATATCCTCTGTGAAAGATGGGCGTTGTGGCCGTGCTAGCATGCTACTATTAACAGCAACATCGCGCATTAAATCCCACATAGTACGAACTGATTTTTGCATAGGCGCATAATCAGGCGGCGCACAAATGACCCAAGCTGGTTCAACTCTTAATGCAACACCATTATAAACAACCTCGGCAGTAATTGGGCCATCGGATATATCGTCATACCAACCTTCGTTGTTGGCGAAAGTTACCGCAATATCGCCTTTTAAATTACGGGCAACACCATGTCCTCCTAACATTATTAATCGACCGTGGTTATCGCTACGCATCTCGCCTAAGTAGACATCTTCGTCCATAAACTTGCCAATAAAGTTATGTTCGTTTTTGCTATTTACGTTTTTACCACTTAGCTTGCGCTGACCACCATTAATATGAAGTTTATCTCGGTCTGCTACATTATTATTACGCAGTAGCGAAGGTGGAGCGTCTGCGGCTTCAGGAATATCTAAAGCAATTTGAAACTCGTACCAAGATGATTTTTGATTGGCGAGTTGGGCGTGCCATGTGATATCTGCATTATCTAGTGTAAGCTCTTTTATAGCCTTACCTGCAGCGTTAAAACCATAAATTCTAAACTCTGCAGCTTGGCGTTTGAGTGCACCACTTTTATCGCGATACGCATATTCGTCACTATTGGGAACTGGTTGAGGTTGCTGCGGACCAATAAAATAATCGTCCTTGCTGTTGCCAACGCGCATTAAGCCAATAGGAGGGTAAATTCCGGCATAAACAATACATTCAGAATCCGCTTCTTGTGCTTGTTCTGGATTGAAGTTAGTTAATTTAGTAGGCTCTTGTAGCTGTTGTCCGTTAGCTGTGTGACGTGCTTTTGCGCTGGCTGCATAGGCTGACTTTCGTGCAAGTGCGATACTGCCAAGTGGTTCATGGGCGGCTAAAGTACGCCAAATATTAAATGCCAAGTTACTACCAAGTTCGGCTTGGCCAATTGCTGTAATATTTTGTTGTGCTAGATGTAGACGAGCAATACACACATAAGGACTTTGTTGAGTGCTCCATACTGCTTGAGCGTCATCGAGTGGCATTGTTTCTGGACTTGTACGTAGTTGTACCTCAAATCGAAATTTAGCACTCCCTTCTCGTAATCGTCGCTGTAAATCTAAAGCAAGGTAATTGTTATCAACGCATGGCGCGCCGACTTCACTCTCTTCAGGAACTAAGCGATATTTAACAATTTGTTGATCACCTAGCTTGAATGGCAAAATAGCCCAATATTTGGCACTTAAGCAGCTCGATTCAACTTTTTGCATGTCGTTTAGGATGTTAGCAACGTCACTATTTTTAGGGTCATTTAGGTAAGCATCATAATCTTTATCAATCACACCAGCTGTTGTAAATTGGCACATCTGTTGCGCATTTTTAGTGAAAAAACGATCCATATTTTGAAAAATAAAATCAGCGGTATTGCTTTCACCAATTAATTTATCTCCATTGACCGCAAACAACTTCATTGCTAAACCAAGTGTGCTGTGTAAATCGGGGGAGGAAGGAGTGGTATCACTCGAAAAACGTATGGCGCATTCATATTCACTTTTAGAAAAAATACCAATTTTGAATTGCGGGTCTATGTCTGGATTAATTTTAAACTTACCGTATGCGATGCCATGTTGCTTTCTAAAAACGGCACGTTGCGCAGGTTGTTGACCTTTATCAATACGTGGAACTTGGCCGAGGCCAACAAACATCTCAGTTAAACGTCTACAGGCTTGTTCAACACTTTCATTATCTGACCAACAAGGTATGTTGTTAGCTGATGGTTTTGTTGGGTTTTCTTTTTTAGCCATTGTAAGTGTTCCTTTTAAAGCTATTGAGATATAAATTGGTTTTGAGCAAATATTGTATTTTTATTAATTTCAGCTGCGTGATTTTTACGAAAAAAGGATAAAACTACCGTTGTTATTTGTTTTCAATATTGCATTCGGAATGTTGTGAGATTGGCAATCGAGATTGCAAGAAATAGGTATTAAATGCCTAAGCTGTATGAGTAACCACTTTTTATGTTTTTCTTCGTTTTAGGTGCAACTTAGAATTATTGTTATTCACATACTAATTTTTTTATGTGGAATTATTGATAAAGGTAGATGATGCAGCTAAAGAAATCTATTACAGAGTATTACAGCAAATAGCATATCTAAAAAAGAATAGGTGAGGCTGACAAAGGGTTATTTAAAAAGTGTGTGTTTGGTTTGTAGGCAAGGCTGTGCCTAATGTATATGGTTATCCCTCATAAATACCAAGTAAGTGCACGCTGCCATTTAAGTTACAAGCTTCGCACCGCGATTAAATAGCACCTGGGTTGAATTTCAATCTTGAAAAGCCAATAGCCCAGGTTACTCGGTATATTTTTTGTGTTATTTAAAGTGCTTTAAAGCGAATTGCTGTACCACCACTTGTTGCTAGTTTTAAAGTAAGCTTATCGTTTGCAGTTACAATACGTTTCTCGATAGTTAAATCGTATGGGTTATTTTTCCACTCGGCATTTTCACCGTCTTTATAAATTTGTGCTTCAAATTTTTTGCCTTGCTCTAAAAAATCGAGTTTTACTTTAATCGTACGGGCTTTTTCATCGGTAACGGCACCCAAGTACCAATCGTTTCCTGAGTATTTACCACTTTTACGCTCTTTGCGGGCAAATACAATAAAGTCGCCCACTTCGCCATCTAGGGCAATACTTTGCTGCCAATCGGTGGGAACATCTTGGATAAATTGAAATGCGTCGGGCTTCGCTAAGTAATTTTTAGGTAAGTCGGCCGCCATTTGAATTGGGCTATACAAAACAACATAAAGCGCCAGCTGTTTGGCAAGTGTAGTTTGTGGGCGATTTGTGTCATCACCTAAGCCATTAAAGCTCATATCAAAAATACCAGGTGTAAAGTCCATTGGGCCTGCAAGCATGCGGGTAAAGGCAAGCATTGGTATGTGTTCAGGTGGGTTAGGCGGGGAGCCCCATGCGTTAAACTCTTGTCCACGTGCGCCTTCACGCGCAATCCAATTGGGGTAGGTACGGCGCAGGCCCGTATCTTTAATCGGCTCGTGGGTATTTATACTAATTTTATGCTTTGCGGCAAGTTTTATGTTGTAAAGATACTCGTTAACCATAAACTGGCCATCGTGCCATTCATGACGAGCTATGCCGTTTTCATCTATGCGTTTAATATTCCCGCCATCAGCTACGTAACCTGTTTTTACCTGGCTTACGTTTGATTTTTCGTAAAGAGCAAAGGCGTCTTCCATTTGATCACGATAGTTGCTCACATTACCTGACGTTTCGTGATGACCAATGAGCTGAACGCCTTTCTCTTTGGCATATTGTGCAAGTGTTGCAATATCAAAATCGTCATAAGGTTTTGTAAAATTAAATACATCGCCATTAAAATACCAATCACCATCCCAGCCAATATTCCAGCCTTCAACTAATACGCCATCAAAACCGTATTGTGCTGCAAAATCCATATAGTATTTAGTTGTTTTTGTGGTTGCTCCGTGTTTTTCGCCGCTCCCCCACGTTTGTGTTTCTATGTGCATTCCCCACCAAATACCGACGTATTTACCAGGTTTAATCCACGATACATCGTCGAGCTTATTTGGCTCGTTTAAATTTAAAATAATATCCGAATTAACTAAATCAACAGCATGTTCGCCCATTTGGATTGTACGCCACGGGGTATTGAATGCGCCTTGTTTTTTAACTGCAATACCGTCTGACCAAGGTGTTAAATCTGCCTGAAATGTACCAGGGCGACGCTGATTAAGCACCATGGCGGCGTAATCAACAAGTGCCGCTTCGTGAATACTTAAATGTATGCCATCTTTATTTTTAAAGGTAAATGGAGTGTGCACTAAAGCTGCGTCATTAAGCGGGGTGGTGTTATAAACATACTCATAACGATTCCAACCGCGAGCAGGTATCCACCATGCTGTTGCATTGTTACTGTCGGCTATTGCAAACTCGGTAAGCTCTTTGGTTATTTCTGTTTTTTCGAAACCTATTTGTTCAGGCACTTCGTACCTAAAGCCAATACCATTATTAAAGGCTCTAAATTTTACGGTGAAAGTATCACCTTGAGGCTGTGATTTATTAAATGTTACGGCAACTTCATTATGCTTATCAGTCACTGTTTGGCGCTCACCCCAAGGCAGCTGCCATTGAGTATTAACGGTTTGTTTTTGGGTTTTTGCTATTTTAAAACCTTCGCTAAAAGGTGCTTGTTGTTTAAATTCAAACCCTAGAGCGGAGCTAGTTATTACTGGTCTGTTTTTAAAATCAATAGAATATGTTGGAGTATTTAGTTCGTCTGATATAGTTATTTTTATATTGCCATTAGGAGATTGCAACGTCTCTGTTTGAGCAAAACAACTGCTCGAAAAAGCTAAAAATAAAAGTGTTGATGTTCTCATTATGAGATCCTTGGTATGCCAGTATGAATTAACCAGCATAAAGGCAGTTATTAAGGAATACGAACTTCTACATACGTATTCAATGTTATAAAAAATAGAAAGAAACAAGTAATCTAACCGGTCTATAATATAAATAAGTTGAAAATAAGAATGGTAAGCGGATGGTTAAGTATTTAATTTTTATAATATCAATGGTTTTAAGTTGGCAAGCAGCGGCAATTCAAATAACAATTAAAAATACAAAAGATGAACCAATGGCGAATGCCGTCGTGTGGCTAACTGCAAAAAACACTTCAGAAGTAATCATTGCACCGGATGCGCCTTATGCAATGAGTCAAAAAAACAGAGAGTTTACACCACGCATTTTAGTTGTACCGCAAAACGCTAAAGTGGAGTTTCCAAATGCAGATTCTATTATGCATCATGTGTATTCGTTTTCTAAGGCTAAAACATTCGAATTAAAGCTATATAAAGAACAACCTAAAGCGCCCTTGGTGTTTGAGCAAACCGGTGTTGTAGAGCTTGGGTGTAATATTCATGATTGGATGCTGGGTTATATCGTTGTGGTTGATAGCACTATTTTTGCTATTACCGATATAACAGGAAAGGTTGATTTAGCAGCACCTTTAGGAGAATACACTCTCAATGTATGGCATTCAGGATTTGGTGATATTAGTAATGTTGAATCAGAGACGGTAATTGTAAATTCGGCTCCACTTACTTATAACATTAAGCAAACTATAACCGAACAAATTGATTTTGCCACGGACGAATTCGATGATTACTAATAACTTACTAAAGCTGACACTGCTGTGTTGTATTGTATTTTTTAGTGGTGCGTTAAGTGCACAGGTAAAAGCCTTAATACAAGTTAGAGCAGTGCAAGGCGATGATACGCTTAGCTTTCAAGAGGGCGGTATTGGATTGTATCGGCATGATGCTAAAAGCGATGAGCTTATTTTATCACAAGGTATTATAGATTTTAATGTTGATTTAGCATCTAGTTGGTCGGCTCATGGTGTACTTAATATCAATCAAGACCCTGATGTGGCTTTAGGTTTAACGCAAGCTTACATAAAGTACCAACCGTTATCTAACAGTAACTATAAATGGCATGTACGTGTAGGTGGCTTTTATCCATTAATGTCTTTAGAAAACCCAGATATTGGCTGGACGTCGCCATATAATTATACAAACTCAGCAATTAATAGTTGGATTGGTGAAGAACTACGTACTGTCGGAGTTGAGGTTACTGTAAAACGACCTGCAAAGCGTTTTAATAGTGCACATGGCTTTAGTGTCATAGGAGCTACATTTAAAGGAAATGACCCTGCAGGTACATTGCTCGCATGGCGTGGTTTTGCATTACATGACAGGCAAACAACATTTAACGAAGGCGTCAGGTTTGCACCTATAGCAGCATTAAATGAATCCCAATTACGTTGGCAAGCTAACCAAGTATTACCGTTTGAAGAGGTGGATGGTCGCTTTGGTTATTATGTGGGTATGCACTGGGATTACTTAAAACAATCACAATTTCGAATTTATTATTATGATAACAATGGCGATCCGACCAAACTTAATATTAGCTCAGGACAATATGCGTGGGATACTCGGTTTACCAGCGCCGCATGGCTCTATAAGTTAAATAAAAAAACACGCCTCATTGCGCAAGTGTTAAGTGGTAAAACTGAAATGGGATATAATGCGTTAATAGACAATACATACTATAGTCATTATTTAATGATGAGTCACAAAGAAGGTAAGCACAGAGTATCGTTGCGTTATGATTATTTTAAAGTTACAGATAACGATACCACTGTATTTGACCCTAATGGCAGCCATGGTGAAGGTCTAACAGCAACATGGCGTTATCAGTTGAGTGAAAAGTTACAAGTAGGTGTTGAAGGGGCTACTCTTAAAAGTGTAGTTGAAAATAGAGCTGAAATTGGCTTTAAACAGTCTATTTCACAACAGCAAGTGATGCTTAATATGCAATGGAAACTATAAATTTAATGCATGTGTTGCCTTTTTTAAACTTAGTTATAATGTGTAATCCCGTCAGGAGTGATAAATGAATTTGCATAGTATTCGCGTTAAAGTTTCTTTTCCTATAGTGATTTTAGGAATTGCAGTATTGTCGTTAATTTTTGGCTTTACTCATTTAATTAATCTACAAAAAAATGCATTGGATATGCAATCTGAAAAATTTATTAAGGCAACTTCACTCGCATTAAATGCGGATCGTGACTTATATCAAGCTAAGCTCGCAGAGTTAAACCTTGTTTCGCATACTAATGATATTGAAAAATATAAGGCAGACCACAAAGAAAATGCTGCGCAAGTAATGCAAAGATTAAAGCAATATCTGGAACTTCTCACTGATTTTCCTGAAATAAAAAATGAATTTAGAAGTTTTGATGCTACTTTTAACGCTTGGTTTAATGCTTCTAACGATTATATGGCTGATAAGAGTGAGGCAAAACAGTTTGAATCGGAACAGACATTTGCTGATTTAAGAGCAAGGCTTAACCACGCTGGAGAGTTAGCTGAAAAAACTTCCGAACAAGAAATTAATAAATTATCCGAAAAAATAGAGTCGACTAAGTTGATGATGTTAGTTTTCGTTATAATTATTTTATTAATAGCCGTTTGGTTTAGCTACATAATACCTAAACAGTTAACGCAACAAATTAATTATGTTACAGAACGTATTAATGATATTGCATCGGGGGATGGTGATTTAACGGGGCGTATACAAGTAACATCTCAAGATGAGTTTGCAGATCTTGCTACCGGTTTTAATAGCTTTTTAGACAATTTACAGCAGCTTGTTCGCGATATTTTAGAGCAATCAAAAGAACTAAATACGTTAGGTGCAGATCTAAGTAAGGTTGCGAATCAAAATAACAGTGTAAACCAAGCTTTAGGTCAGGCTTCTGAATCTATAGTCAGTGCTGTACATGAAATGAGTGTGGCAAGTAGAGAAGTTGCAGGAGTTGCTCAACAATCTTCGAGTGAGGCTGATAACTCTTTAAATTTGGCGCAACAAGGTTTAACTGCCGTTGCTAATTCGAGCGCTCGTATTGTTTCTCTTTCACAAAATATGGATCAGGCGATGGCGCGCTCAACTGAACTACAACAAAGTTCAGATAACATAGCCAAAGTATTAGAGGTTATTCGTGCTATTGCGGAGCAAACCAATCTATTAGCATTAAACGCGGCAATTGAAGCAGCACGTGCTGGCGAATATGGCCGAGGTTTTGCTGTTGTTGCTGATGAAGTCAGAACGCTTGCAACACGTACACAGGTAAGCACTAACGATATTCAACAAATGATTGAGCACTTTGCGACAAGTGTTGAGCAATCTATAAAAGCAATTGATGAAGGAAAGCAGTTTGCTGATGATGCTGTGGGGTCATTTACTCAAACTAATGATGTACTTAATGCAATGCAAAGCTCGTCAACTAAAGTGAACGATATGGCAATGCAAACAGCGCAGGCCACAGAAGAGCAAACTACGGTCGCCGACGAAATAAGTCAAAATCTATCATCACTAAATGATCAAACTGTTGAAGGTGTTGTACTTGCACGAACAACTGAAGATGTATCTAAAAAAATGGAACAATTAACCGATGAGTTAAATCGTTTAGTGCATCGTTTTAAAGTTTAAACAGTGAGCTATTAAAACAATCAGGGGCCTATTAGGGCCCCTTTTTAATGCAATTTATATCTAAGTGAATGGGACTATTTTTTATCGAATGCGCGTTTCATGTAGTTAGGTGTAGCGAGTGCACCATGGTGAATACCGCTGTTGTAGTATTCACTTTGCTCAGCTATTTGTGCTGCGCCGTCTTCTCTGAAACCGTTAAATGCTTGTGATTTACGTGCAAGTGTTACCGACCATAAACCACTTGGGTAAATTGGTTGTGGGAATGGCAGTGTTTGTAAATCGTTAAAGCCTACGCTTAGCATTGCTTCGCGCATTTCAACTAACAATGGCATGTGCATAAGTGGCGATTCACTTTGTTGTACTAAAATACCACCTGGGCGCAGTGCATCTAAACAGCTTGTGTAAAACGCATGGTTAAATAAGCCCTCACCTGGACCCACCGGATCGGTGCCATCAACAATAACCACGTCGATAGATTCGCCAGCGGCTTCGCGCATGTATTTAATACCGTCGTCAAACATAACCGTTGCACGGGCGTCGTTGTTAGATTCACAAAGCTCTGGGAAGTATTTTAACGACATTTGCGTTACTACTTCGTCTATGTCTATTTGCGTTACAGTTTCTACGCCTGGGTGTTTTAATACTTCGCGTAAAGTACCGCAGTCGCCGCCGCCAATAATAACGACGTTTTTAGGGTTTGGGTGCGCTAAAAGTGCAGGGTGGCTGATCATCTCATGGTAAAAGAAGTTTTCGCGGGTTGTTACCATAGTACACCCGTCGATGATCATTAAATTACCAAAGTCTGTGGTTTCAAACATTTCTACCTTTTGAAAAGGAGACTGTTTTTCATCTAACTTTTTATTAATACGTAATGAAAATGCGCTGCCATCGCGGTCGCTAATTTCAGTAAACCACTTACTTTGATCTAAATTTGCCATAGTTACTATTACACTTTTTAGGTTGAGTATGAAAAAGGGGCAATTCTGCCAGTGCTTGGCGTTTTGCTCAATGACATTTTAACTGATTTAACGAATAAAGTTAGTTAGGAGTGAGTGAAAGTTCAATTTTTGTTAGCCTAGTGGATAGTGACGTATTAAAATGCGGCTTTATACCTAATTGACTAAAGAAGAGTTGCCATGACCTGGGGTTTAGAAACAGCACGCGCCACTTATAACGTTGCTCATTGGAGTGATGGTTATTTTGATATTAACGCACAAGGCGAACTGGTGGCTTACCCAGATGGCGACCAAGCAAAACCGGCCATTTCTTTAACGCAATTAACTGAGCAGTTTAAGCAACAAGGGTTAACGTTGCCGGTTTTAGTACGCTTTACCGATATTTTACAAAATCGTGTAGACACACTTACTAACGCGTTTACGCAAGCGCGAGCAAATCGTGAATATAACGGTAAATACACCTGTGTTTATCCAATTAAAGTAAATCAGCAGCGTTCTGTAGTCAGTAAACTATTAGCGCACCCAAGCGGACTTGTTGGCTTAGAAGCAGGCTCAAAGCCAGAACTTATGGCTATTTTGGGTGTAGCAAAAGAGCCAATCACAATAGTGTGTAACGGCTATAAAGACAGTGAGTTTTTACGCCTAGCGTGTATTGGTCAAGCAATGGGCCACAGCGTAAAAATTGTGGTAGAAAAGCTTTCAGAACTGACCACACTACTTGAAGAAATAGACAACCTAGGCATTGAACCGGCTATTGGTATTCGCATTCGCCTAAACTCAGTAGGCAAAGGCAAGTGGCAAAACACCGGTGGCGAAAAAGGCAAGTTTGGTTTAACGGCAGGCCAAGTATTAAGCGCTGTTGAAGTACTGAAAAAGCATAATAAGCTGCACTTAATGCAAATGGTGCATTTTCATATAGGCTCTCAAATTGCCAACATTCGTGATATTCACCGTGCTTTACGTGAATGCGCACGCCATTTTGCTGAGCTTACACAATTAAATGTACCGTTAAATACCGTTGATGTGGGCGGCGGCTTAGGCGTTGATTACGAGGGCTCTGGCTCGCGCAGTGCGTGTTCAATGAACTACACAGTAGAAGAGTACGCGCGTAATGTAGTGAATGCATTTGCAGAGGTGTGCGACCAACATAACCTTACGCATCCGGCTATTATCACCGAATCTGGGCGTGCTTTAACCGCTCACCATGCGGTATTAATTACCGATGTAATTGACGTAGAAAAAGCGCCAAATCATTTAAATCCAGAGCCACCGCTTGAAAATAGCGCATTAGTGCTTGATGAAATGTGGCAGTGTTTACAGCGTTTAAACCCGCGTATGGCACTTGAGATTTATCACGACGCGATGCACTTATTTAGCGAAGCGCACGATCAGTACGTGCATGGCTTAGTAAGCATGTTAGAGTGGGCAAAAATAGAGCAGCTTTATTTTACTATTTTACACCGTGTACGTGCATCGCTTAGTAACAATGCGCGCGCACACCGTGAAGTGCTCGACGATTTAAACGAAAAGCTTGCAGATAAACTCTTTGTTAACTTTTCATTATTTCAGTCATTGCCTGATGTATGGGGTATTCAGCAGTTGTTTCCGGTGATGCCAATCGAGAACTTAACTCAACCATTGACTCAGCGCGCGATTATTCAAGATATTACCTGTGACTCTGATGGGCAAATCCGTGAATACGTTGAAGGTGCTGGTATCGAAACTAGCTTACCCATTCCAGAATATAAACATGGCGAGCAATACCATATTGCGATGTTTATGGTGGGCGCATATCAAGAGATTTTAGGTGATTTACATAACCTATTTGGTGATACCGATTCGGTGCACGTAGAACTTAACGACGAAGGTTATGTGTTAACCAATGCCATAAAAGGTGATAGCGTTAAGGATGTATTAAAGTTTGTTGACTATGATAGCGCTATTTTAGCTGACAACTTTGCGTACCAAGTTAATAAACTTGATGTATCGACGCAGTGTAAACAAGGTTATTTAGCTGAGCTTAATGCAGGCCTTGAAGGTTATACCTATTTTGAAGATTAATTTGTAAGCAACTGAAAGCGCAGTATTAGTTGCTGCGCCATGTTTAAAGGAAGTAGAAGTAATGTCAGTTATTCGCGGTGTACTTAGTATTATTTTGTACGCAATAAACACACTCTTTTGGTTTGTGCCTATTTTTATTTGTGGGCTTATAAAGCTTATCCCTATTAAGCCACTGCAAAAATTAATGAGCTGGGTTGCTAAACAATGTGCAACTATTTGGGTCACTTTTAATAGCTTAAATCAAATGTTATTTACGCCAACAAAACTTAACGTAACTGGCCTTGAAGACCTAAAACTAAAAGATTGGTACCTAGTAATAGCAAATCACCAAAGCTGGGTCGATATTTTAGTATTACAGCGCGTGTTTAATCGTAAAATTCCATTTTTAAACTTCTTTTTAAAAAAGGAGCTTATTTATGTGCCCATTTTAGGCTTGTGTTGGTGGGCGCTTGATTTCCCGTTTATGACGCGCACGAGTAAAAGCCAATTAAAAAAGAATCCAAAGCTGCGTGGTAAAGATTTAGAAACTACGCGTAAAGCCTGCGAAAAATTCAAAGAGATGCCAGTAAGTGTGGTTAATTTTGTTGAAGGCACTCGTTTTACTACGCAAAAGCATGCGCGCCAAAATAGCCCGTTCCCACATTTATTAAAACCAAAAGCGGGCGGTATTGCTTTTGTAATGCAAGCAATGGGCGAGCAAATTACTAAAGTGGTTAACGTCACAATTCATTACCCCGATGGCATCCCTACTTTTATGGATTTTGCTGGTGGTAAGGTAAAAAATATCAACGTACACGTGGAAGTAAGGCCGGTAAGCGAAGAGCTTATTGGTGACTACACCGGTGATTCTGAATTTAGAATTCGCTTTCAAAGTGAGTTAAATCGTTTATGGGAAGACAAAGAGCAAACATTACAATCGCTTGAAAACATCCCTAAATAAAAGGTAAAAATATGAGCTTACGGTTATGCTAAAAAAATGGTTACCAAACTGGCTTAACGGCTTAATTGTAGGCTGTGTATTGTTTTCTAATGTCATACTTTTTGGCTCGCTGGTATTAATGCTGGGCCTTATTAAATTATTGCTTCCTTTATCTATTGTTAATTCTATATTGCATAGCGCTTATCGTGGTTGGTGTAACGGCAATCGTTTAGGGCTTTGGTTAGGTTGTCCGAATATTGTGGTTGATATTAGTGGCGATTTAAACTCAAAAAGCTGGTATTTACTGATTTGTAATCACGCAAGCTGGTTAGATATAACCGTACTTAGCTCATTACATGCATTGCCAGCTCCTAAGTTTTTTTTAAAAGATGAACTCAAATACGTGCCCTTTATAGGCACTGGTGCGTGGGCTATGGGTATGCCGTTTATGAAGCGGGTAAGCAAAGCACAACTTGCTAAAAACCCTAAGCTCAAAGGGCTGGATGTAGAGCGTACCAAGCATAGCTGTCGTAACTTTCGTCATCACCCAACAACTATCATTAATTTTGTAGAGGGTACACGCTACACGCCAGCTAAGCATAGCTTGCAACAAAGTCCCTTTAAACATTTGCTAAAGCCTAAAGCTGGCGGTATTGCTTTTGCGCTTGAAGTGTTAGCCGATCAATTTGATGCCATGCTCAATACAAGTTTAGTTTACAGCGGTAAAACAGATCACGTTTGCCGTAACTTGTTAAAAGGTGAATTGGATTCTATTTATGTGTCGATTGAGGTTATCCCTATTGATGAGAAAATGCAGGGCAGTTATCAAAGTGATGACGTATTTAAAGCCAATTTTCAACATTATGTGAATGAATTATGGGTTACTAAAGATCAGCAACTTGCCGATATCTATGCGCAACAAGACTTACCAGAGCCAAAAATCAGTAAGGAAATTGAAACACTATGACCAACACACACCTGCAGGAGTTAATTGCTCCTTGGTTTGAAAAAGTACCCGATGCAGATTTCCTGAGCTCAATTACAGCTACTGCGATTGGCGTATGTTCTCTATTAGTACTGTATTTATTTACGCGTCGTTTAATGTTGCCAGGCATTCAAAAAATAGTAACTAAGCTTTCTCCCGAGCGGATTGGTGCACTTTCTCCAATGTTAACCAAGCTCAACAAACGTATTGCAGGGTTGCTTTGTTGTGTTTTATTTTTAGCGACCTTCGACAGTGTTTATCCGGTTAACGAATTGGCCGCCGAAATATTAAAAACGGTGGGGCAGGCCTTATTAATTATCTACGTCGGCTTTATTATAAGCAGCATAGTGAGTATTGCTGGCGCTATTTATAACCAACTTGAATTTGCTCGTGAAGTCCCCATTCAGGGCTTAATTCAGGTTGTTAAACTGGTTACCTTTATTGTATGTGGCATTTTAATTGTGAGCATAGTGCTGGAAAAATCCCCCACTTATATTCTCTCTGGTTTTGGTGCTATTGCTGCTGTTACGTTATTAGTATTTAAAGACACCATATTAGGCTTTGTAGCGAGCATTCAAATAGCTGCAAATCGTTTAGTAACGTATGGTGATTGGATCCAAGTAGAAAATTATGGCGCCGATGGCGAAGTGATTGATTTGGGTTTAAACACAGTAAAAGTACGTAACTGGGATAATACCATCACAACTATTCCAACTTATATGTTGGTGGCGGGCTCGTTTAAAAACTGGCGCGGGATGCAAGAGTCGGGCGGTAGGCGTATTAAACGTTCACTTAATATAGATATGCACAGTATTTGTTTAGTAAGTGATGAGTTTAGAAAGCAAATTGATGCGGCTATTCCGCTACATGACTATATCCGAGTAACGACACTACCTGCGCAAGTTTCTAATTTAGGGCTGTTTCGTCGCTATGCTGAAGGCTATTTAAAACAGCACAGTAAAATTAATACGTCGCTTACGTTAATGGTACGGGAGCTGCAACCACTAAACCATGGTTTACCTATTGAGTTTTATTGCTTTAGTGAAGACAAACGCTGGATTTCGTACGAGCATTTACAAGCCGAAATAATGGATCATTTACTTGCGGTATTACCCGTGTTTGGGCTTAGAGCGTATCAAAGTGTAAGTGGACAATTAAGCCCACCTAACGAGCAACAAACAGATAAGCCAACATTTAGAGTGATGGCAAATAGTGTTGTAAAAGACCCACAGCAATAAATAAAGCTAGGAGCCACCAAATAGGTGGCTTTTTAAATCGCAGCCATGCAAATGTAATTATTACTAACGCAACCTGCCAAAAGTTATGCACAGCCGATGTCCAAATTGGCGAATACAGTGCAGCCGCTAAAAAACCGACTACCGCGGCATTAAGCGCCGCTATTGAGCTTGCAAAACGTGGCTTACTTGCCAAACTAATCCAACTCTTCTGAAACGCCAGTATAAGTAAAAAACCAGGCATAAATATAAGCAGTGTAGCTATAAGGGCACCCACTAAAGGTTGCTCAGTAGTAAGTTGTGCGCCTAAGTAAGTAGCAATAGTAAACATAGGCCCGGGCACTGCCTGCGCGCTCGCGTAAGCACTTAAAAACTGATCACCACTCAATGCTGGTACGCCAGCTTGAAGTACCGGCAGTACTACATGTCCGCCGCCAAACACCATTGCACCCGCTTGGTAAAAAGGGGTAAACAAAGCAAACTCATGCCCTAGTGGAATAAAGCTAACACCAAGTAAGAGCGCAAATAACCCCAGTGCAATCCAATTAATATTACTTTTTGTACTGCTAGCATCTTTTGCTACTGTGCCAAGTTTTAATAAAGGCCATATAGCACCTATTGTGGCAGCGGTGATTAAAATTGCTATTTGAGTTCCCATCATTGGAAATAACACCAAAGCAAGTGTACTCATTACCGCAAGTAACTTAAGCGCAGCACTTGTACAAAAGCTTTTAGCCATACTAAGTGTTGCATCAGCGACTATAACAACGGCAAATAACTTTAAGCCTGCAATAATAGCAAAGTAAACAGCATCAAACTGATGGGCACTAACCGCAAGCAGCACCATTATTAAAAACGAAGGCAGAGTAAAGCCTAAAAAAGCAGCTATACCACCAAGTACCCCAGCCCGCTCAACACCAATCGCAAAACTAACTTGGCTAGAGCCTGGCCCTGGTAATGCTTGGCTTAAGCTAATAAGTTGTGCGTAACGCGTGTTAGTTAACCAATTTAACGAGTCTACAAAGTGGCGCTTAAAATAGCCTAAATGCGCAGCTGGGCCACCAAAGCTCATGCACCCCAGTAAAAAAAACTGTCTAAAAATAGCAATTAACATTGCGCTCATATCCTTTGTAAAATTCATTAAATTGTCACAAGGGAGTATGACATTTTTATTAAAATGGCACATTAGTTAGCGTATATAACTTAAAGTGCGCTGCTTTAAATTAAATAAGTCTATTTTTATTTGTCAGACATTGCTAAAAGTGCTCTTTATGCATACACCTCTAATTCAGAGATCAAATAACGAATGCTAATACATTAAACCGCATTTACCTCAGTAAATTTTAAGCCTTTCAGGTTATACTGTTTCACCAAGTCATATAGACCGTCCTTTTGATCTGTACAAAAGGTGAAAATACCGGCTCCCTTAACTTTGAATAATCCACCCTGTTGTATAGCACCTTTACTGAGGACTAACTTTTTAAAGCGCCTTACCCTGTTAACACGGCCATTTTTAAAATTTAACTCTGTATGCTCTTCATTAATAGCTACTTGCTGACCTAAGATATTTAATGCAAACCAACTCTCACCATTCAAGCTTAATGGTAAAAATTCACAATAATCCTTTAACGTAAGCTCAAATACTTTTTGTAAAGCAATAGGTATAGCGAGCGACATAGTCCCCCATGCAGCTATATCTGGTTTGTTAGTCGGGGTTTCACCTTCAACTACCAACCAATTAACATCTACAGGACGCCAATTATCATTTTTTGGCGTACCGTCGAAAGTAAAAATATCGTTGTTTGTTAACTGCATAGATTGCTCAAACATCGTTTCTTGTAAAAGTAGATATTCACCTGCATTAACGCTAACAGCGTAGATTTTATCAAAATTTTCCATTAAATTACCTTAGTACTATGTTTGAAATTTCGTCATGTATTGGGAAGTCACCACTTTGTAGTTCGCCACCAATACCTTTAAGCAGTTCAATATGTAGAAGCTCAAAAACAAAAGGGATTAACATATTGCGCTAGGCAATGCCTACTTAGCTTTATAAGGTTTGTGTCATTAAGAGGTATTTGGAGCAATACTTATTACGGGAGATGAACCGCCCATTGCAGTTCTCGCTAATAAAAACGCATGATGAGTGGTGTGGAGGTTAGAGACCTTCGGCTACCCGATTAGTTGTTTGACCGAACCACACAGCTATTTATCTTCACCAGACTCCTTAATATCATTTAACATATCTTGATAATCATCTTCTGTTTTAGGGCCAATCACACATGAATCTTTTGGATGCTCTTTATCTAAAGCTTTCTCGGATTTTTTATGTATTTCGCTTTGCTCGCGCATAGATTCAATATTATCTTTTAATATTTACATTGCTTCTTTTTCATTCATTTAGTTAACCTCAGTTGTAATATTCAATTTGTTTTTCCTATTCTTATAGTCTGAACGCTCATAAACCTCAACAAGCTTACTGATTCACCGGATTACTAATTAAACAGAACATATCAATTAAACAGAAAACACAATTACACGGACATCTATACTAAATTTTGTTTAATGAGTGATGCTTGGGTAAAAATGTAAAAGGAGATGAACTTTTAGCTTAAAAAGCAAATTAACAGCACAATATTATTTGTACAATTAAAGTGGCTGTCTAGTTTAATTCATTTCAGTTTATATTCACGTCGAACTTCATCAATTAAACGATGCCTAGAGCTCTTAAGTCGCTCATGTGGTGCAAACATAGAGCTAGATTTATCTAATAAATTAACCGCTTTAGTTAATTGTTCAAGATCTATTTTTTCTTTATTTAGTTCTAGAGTTTCACTAATTTGCAATACAGCTAACTCTTTACCTGCTATATCTTCAGGAAGTCCAGACTTTGTACATAAGCCATAAATGCCGTTTAAAAAATGGCCCCATTCTTCTTCAATATGTAATTCAAGCTTTGAATTAACTTTTGCATTATTAGAAGCAAACCCAGCTTCTTTTAACTCTGATATTGACTTGGAATATCTTTGGGTAAAAATAGGGAAAACATCTTGAAGATTAGCGGTTACCTTAAGCATACCAATCCATGATAAATATCCTTTAGCATAATATTCAATTTCGTTTTGGTTATTAAATTCACCAAAGAATGAATCGCTAGAATAATTTAACGATAATTTATATGAACAGGTTGGCATTACTTTTTTTTCTTGAAAATAAGAAAGCTCAGCTTCACTAATTTTGGTTAAATTAAGTAATTGTTGTTTAGTATAATAGTTTTCATTTAGGTAATTGATAAGATCCATTTACGAGGATACTCCTTGAAAGCTCTAACAAGCTTGTGAATTAACGCGTTTTTATTTATAAACGAACCAATTAGAGTGGCTGTCTAGTTTATTTTCTATTCATTACGGGAGATGAACCGCCCATTGCAGTTCTCGCTAATAAAAACGCATGATGGGGCTGGAGGTTAGAGACCTTTGGCAACCCGATTAGGCTTATTGGTAGATAGTTTCTCTTTTTGAAACCAAACAAATATTATTAGCCGTGCCTTGTGGGGATAGGTAATAATTAGCACCGCCAGCATTTTTTAAAACTATAGTTTTGTCATTTAGTGTACCCACAAACTCCATATCTTTATATGTTTTTTCTCTTGCCATTAAGCAAGACTTTGCTAGTGCAAAGGTTTCAACATAGTAAGTGTCACATTTACCGTCAGAGTTAATGCTTGCAATTACTGATACATGAGAATCGCCATCTGTATATCCTTTTGAAGAAAGTGAAGAGTACATTCTGTTATCAGCAGCGTCTTTATTCCATGTAGCATGAGAACCATGTGCTTTTTTATCTATGATAAAGTTAGATATGTGTTCTATTTGAGGAATACAGCGTTTAACACCTTTCTCTTTTGCCATACTTACAACTGAATTGTCTTCCGCTAGAGCATTTGTTGCTAAAAAAGATAACCCAAGAAAAGTACCGATTAACCTAAAATTCATTATAACTCCCTAGTTTGATTTTAATATTGTAAGCCTAACAATTAATCATAGCTTAGTTCTTAAGGAACACAGACCGTGTGACTTCCTATCTTAAAACGGCAAATATCATTGTTTTTCTCAATGCTTTGCCGCTTACAATTTACCGCTAGTAGCTCAAATACACGATGTATCTTATGGCTGCACCGTGTTTGTTCTATGCAATCCAGAATATCATCCAACCAAAGATAACTGCACTTACTCGCTCTAAATGTCGAGATCGCACACTTAAACATACCCGCTGCACTATGGCAGATAAAACGCTTGATAAGTGTTTGCAGTATACTCAGCCAAACCAATGATTCGGCAATATGAGGATCTCGTGTGATGAACCCTTTAAGGTTATTCCATGACTTTAGTTCTTTGAAAAACAACTCAATTTGCCAACGAGTTGCATATATATCGAGTAGCTCGTCAAAGCTAAACTGTGCCTCTTTTAAATTAGTAACAAGGAAAACGGGGCGCTTTTCATTCGGTAAATAGATAAGCCTGTACTCGGGCCCATTTTTCTTCCAACGTACTGTTAATTCAAGTGGTTGGCTTGCGAATTTATCGAGTAACGTTTTGATTTTAATGTTCTTTTTTTTAAGTTCTATACCCGCGCAATAAGCTGATGTAACGATTGGGTTAATGTTTTTATTTGCTCTGATCAAAAAATATCCGCCATCTTGAGCTACTTGCTCAAAGTAATCTAAGTCAAAATACCCAGCATCAGCAAGTAATAACGTATCTTCAAGTGTGTGGCTACCTGGTAAAAAGGCGCGCTCAGTTTCAACATCAGGACGAATATCTATTTCGCAGGGTTGTTCATTAAATAGGTCATAGGTAACGTGCAACTCAATTGCGGCAGGACTTACAGCAGTAAAACGACCAGCAAAAACCTGCGCTAATTCATCATGTAGAGCAAATGAAGAACCATCTTGCAATAACACTCGCTGTATTCCTCGCTGGGTAAAAAAGGTTCTATCCAGCGTGTTTACAGTCAATTTAGACATCGCTTGAATAACGAGCTCACGGACAAGCTCAGTCAAGGCTGGTTTTCGAATTTGATTATGAAAGGGTTTATAACTTATCGTGCAATCAGCCTGCGTTCGCAAGTTTTGATGGATATCTGACAAGTTAGCGTCTTGCAGGCAAGATAAGCTTTTAAATACGGCTTTGAGCAGAGAAACGATCGACAGGCAACGGTGTCGAACTTGAAATCCAGAGGTTTTTGCAAGCTCAATGAGGTGTTTTTCTGAGATAAGGGCTTTTAATTGGTTTGAAACTTGGTTAATCTGCATGTGAACTCTGTTTTTAGTCATGTTTTTATTGGCGTAACTATTTGATCATTAACAGAGTTCAACTTCAAGTTTTCTTAAGATCCAACCTATGAACAATTAATAGTTCACTCATCGCGCATATTTGTGCCGATAAAACGCTTATTTTAATTTTAACAAATTACCTAAGATATTACTATTACTATTACTATTACTATTACTATTACTATTACTATTACTATTACTAAGTTTTCTATTGTCTTTGGGCAAAACTAAATGAAGCAATATGCGCGCCTCGTTCATTTTGTGAATATGTAAGCAACAGTTTGACTATTCAATTAGTTATTATATTTTGACAATACCAATGTTCGCTTATAGCTCATGGTCGCCTATCAGATGAACTTTAAACCAAGTCCTAATGACTGTAAGCCTTGGTATGAGCTGCTACATTTTAACACTCTCTTCATAGTTTGTTCATACGTGTATTTGCATACTCCTGCTAAATTCTTATTGAATAGGTAACATCATGACTTTAACTAAATCACTTTTAAGCGTAACCGTATTAGCTGTATTGCTTTCAGGTTGTGAAATGAATAACGCAGGTAAAGGCGCAGCAATTGGCGCTGCCGCAGGTGGCGTATTAGGTAAAGCTACGAGTAACCATAAAGATAAACGCTTTTTTATTGGTGCAGCAATAGGGGCACTTGCGGGCGCTGCTGTTGGCGATTACATGGATAAACAAGAAGAAGCATTTCGTGATGAACTTGCAGGCTCTGGGGTTGAAGTTGTGCGTGAAGGCGACAACTTACGTTTGGTTATGCCATCAAATATTACCTTTGCGACGGATCAATCTTATATTTCATCAGGTTTTAACGACACGTTAAACGCGATTGCAAAAGTAATGAACAAGTACGAAAAAACTTACCTTAGTGTAGAAGGGCATACTGATAGCACAGGTAAAGATAGCTACAACATGAACTTGTCGCGCGAGCGTGCACAAAGTGTAAAAGACTATTTAGTGAATCAACAAATTATGGCTGCACGAATTAGCACTAAAGGCTATGGCGAAACACGTCCAATTGCGACTAACGATAGTGCAAATGGTCGTGCTCAAAATCGTCGTGTAGAAATTCAAATAGTGCCTAATACACAAGCTTAATAGCAAAAACCGCGCTCATGCGCGGTTTATTTGTTTATTTAATGGCACTTTTAAACCGGTTAGCTGTCATAACTAGTTCTTTCATAGGGACATATTTATGGCAAAGTGGCGTTCGACAATTATTTTATCAATACTTTTACATGGATTATTGTTGTTTTTTTTAGCAACTTTAAAGGTACCTGAAATAAAGCAGCCGCAATCACCGCCAATTAAAGCCTATATGGTAAGTGTGCCAGCCAAAATTAAAGCAACACAGCAAGCGCTTCAACAGAGTGTTAATAAAAGTGTGCGCATAGAAAAAAAGCCAAGTGAGCCGGTAAATAAAACAGTATTAAAATCAGTAAGCTCTTCTAGTAAAAAAGCAGAAAAAACGGCTGAACCGGTAAACTCCACTATAACAAGCTCGACCAAAATAAATGCCCACTCTGCAGCATTAACGCCATATAAAAAAATCGACTTACAAAAAGGCCTTAATAGCATTTTACAGCAACAAATAGGATCTTTACCTGCTAGTACAACCTCTACTGGTACAACAGCTGATGAATACGCAACGGTAAAGAGGATCACAGTTCCAAAAGTACACTCTGCAACGGTAAAACCACTATTACAAATAGAGCAGCAAAGTATGCAATTTACTACCTATCGCAAAGGTGATACTTGTTTTAAAAAGGTGTTTATTGGCGCAGGCGTTATGCCAAAGAATGACTTACCAGATAGTTATTTAACCGCAGGGCAATTGTGCGGTAAAACTAAGTTAACAGAGGCTTATGATGCGGCTATGAACAAATGGTTTAGCAAAAAGTAGCAGCAAAGCCGCTGCTACTTTAATTAATTACTTGTACCAGCTCAATCTTTATTAAACTGTAATTCACATAGTTTTTGATACAGCGGATTGCTGGCTAATAACGCTTGGTGAGAACCCGTTGCTATTATTTCCCCATTTTCCATTACCACAATCACATCAGCATGTTTTACCGTGGCCAGCCTATGGGCAATTATTAACGTTGTTCTGTTTTGCATTAGGTGTTCAAGTGCCGCTTGTACGTGGTGCTCACTTTGTGCATCTAGTGCGCTGGTGGCTTCATCAAGAAGGAGTATTTCTGGGTCTTTTAATATAGCGCGGGCAAGCACAATACGTTGCTTTTGCCCACCAGATAACCTAACGCCTTGCTCGCCTAAAAAGCTGTGATACCCTTGTGGCAACTGTTTTATAAACTCATCGGCGTGGGCGTGTTTTGCAGCGGCATACACTTGCTTATCGGTTGCATTTGGGTTGCCGTAGCGGATGTTATGCATAACATCGGAGCTAAATAAAATAGGGTTTTGCGCTACCATGCCCATTTTATTGCGCAGAGTATTAAGTGATAGGTCTTTAATATTTATATCTTTAAACTTAATAGCTCCACTGGCCGGATCGTAAAAACGTTGTAGTAATTCAAATAATGTAGTTTTACCAGCGCCGGAAGGGCCAACAATAGCCACAGTTTGGCCTTGCTCGATATTTAGGCTTATTTTATTAAGAGCACTTACGTCGGGGCGAGAAGGATAGTTAAAGCTAATGTTTTCAAGCGCAATTGCAGGGCTGCTACTTTCTTGCAGTAAATTACTATCTTGTGGGTTTAACGGGTTTTCTATTTCACTTTTAACAGCAAGTAACTCAAGTAATCTTGCAGCCGCGCCTGCTGCTCGTTGTAGTTCGCCATACACTTCAGCAACGGTAGCCACCGACATTGCCACCATAATAGCGTAAAACACAAATGCACCTAACTCGCCGCCGGTCATAGTACCCGCAAGTACATCGTTACCACCCACCCAAAGCATTGCGCTAATGGCACTAAAGGTTAAAAAAATCACTACGGCTATTAAAAACGAACGTTGTTTGATACGTTTTTTAGCCACGTTAAAGGCTTTTTCGGTCTCGAGTGCAAAGGCATGTTGCTCTTGTTCTTCGTGGCTATAGCTTTGCACTACTTTAATATTTTGTATGATTTCGCCTGCATAGGTACTTATGTCGGCAATAGCATCTTGGCTTGAGCTTGCAAGCTTACGTACCTTGCGGCCAAATACCATCATTGGGACAAGTACTAGCGGTACACACGCTACAACTACTAAAGTAAGTTTTAAATTAGTAAACAACAGCATAGCAAGCCCACCAATCAGCATAAGTACACTGCGCAACGCCATTGAAAATGATGAGCCAATAATTGATTGTAGTAATGTGGTGTCGGTGGTTAAACGCGACATAAGCTCGCCACTGCGGTTTTCTTCAAAGTAGCTAGGGTGTAGCGTTACAATACGATTAAACACGGCTTTTCGAATATCGTTACTGACTCGTTCGCCAATCCACGACATTAAATAAAAACGGCTAAAAGTGCCTACTGCTAATAAGCTGATTAAACCAATAAGTACTAATACGGCCTGCTGTAATTGGGCCTTTGATCCTGCAATAAAGCCATGATCAATAACAAATTTAACACCTTGCCCTAATGACAAGTTAACGCCTGCGGTAACTAATAACGCAGCTAGGGCGGCTACTACCATCCATTTGTACGGTTTAATAAACGCAAAAACAGGTAATAAACTGCTAAATGCAGCTTTTTCGGCTATAGATGTTTCTTTTGACATAGTGGATTCTTTTTGAAGGTTAAGGTATAGATATGGCATCATCGAATTAAAAATCAATAGTATTAAATATCATCAATAAGGATTCGTTATGACTACAAATATAATAAACGGTGAATTTACAGTCACTTTAGCGCCCATTGAAGGTTATGCCAAAGGGCAGCAAGGCATTAACTTAGGACGCATGTCGATAGATAAAACATTTAAAGGTAGCTTAAATGCCACCAGCCAAGGCGAAATGCTTAGCGCCATGACGCCTACGCAAGGCAGTGCCGGTTATGTTGCCATAGAGCAAGTGTTAGGTGAGCTTGACGGCAAAAAAGGCAGTTTTGTATTACAGCATTTTGGCACTATGGATAAAGGCCAAGACAGCCTAATTTTAAATGTAATTCCCGACTCAGGCACTGGCGAACTTGAAGGCTTAAGCGGCAGTATGAAAATTCGTATAGAGCAAGGTATTCATTACTATGACTTTGAATACACTTTAGATAGTAAATAACCTGAATTCTGGATAATAAATCTATCTTGAGCAGCTATTTTCAGCGCTAACTGCGTTGAATTTACTTGCAATAGGCCCGCTATTGACGCGTAAATTCGCCTTGTTTTCACTGAGAATCTCTGGCTAGAGAAAATAAATTTAAATATCATTATGATTCAATACGTTAGTAAATCTCTTAACCAGAGTTCAGGTTAAATAAAAAAGCATAGGTAAGTACTTATGCGGATTAGTTATTGAAAACCATAAGTTATAAGGGATATAAATGGCTTTATCTGTTTGGTTGAGTTTAGCATTGGTATGCATGATGGGTGCAATGTCACCAGGGCCAAGCCTTGCAGTGGTGTTAAAGCACACGCTTAGTGGTGGCATGAAAAACGGTATGCTTGCCGCGCTCAGCCATGGTATTGGCGTTGGGCTTTATGCTGCAGCCTCATTACTTGGCTTAGGTGCATTAATGGCCCAACTTCCAACACTATACCAAATATTGGTGTATTTAGGCGCTGCGTATTTAGCCTATTTAGGTTTAAAAATATTGCTAGCAAAACCAAGTAATAACGAGCTGCAAGTACAAAAGAGTGAAGTAAGTGCGAGTAAAGCGCTACAAGATGGATTTGCGATTGCTTTTTTAAACCCTAAACTCGCGATTTTCTTTTTAGCGTTGTTCTCACAATTTATAGATCCGCAAAATCTCACTTTAAGCATTGGTATTATTATGTGCTTAACCGTGTTTGTAATTGATACTGGTTGGTATTTATTAGTTGCAGTACTAACTGAGGTGTCTAAAAACCGTTTTGGTTTTACTAAGCAAAATCCGTGGTTAGACAAAATACTGGGTGTTGTGTTTATTGCCCTAGCCATAAGGGTGGTAATTGGTTTGTAGTTTTATAATTGGTTGTTGCTGAATTATTTGTACAAAATAGCTACAGCCAAAGCCCTCTATGATGCATACGTATTCATCACAATTTGATTACCTTTTAGTTACACTTTGTTGGTTATGTTTTAACTGCACTGACTGACATAACGCATAACAATAACTAAAAGGTACGCACACATGAAAAAATTCAAATTAAGCGCGCTAATGCTGGCATTATTTGCTGCAAATAGCGCAATAGCGAATGAAAGCCAAACTAAGGACGAAAGTAAACCTGAAAAAGTTCAAGCAGACTTAGAAGTAATTGAAGTGAGCGGCTTTAGCCGCAGCTTAATACAGTCTTTGAATCAAAAGCGCTTTAGCGATACGGTATCGGAGCAAATATCAGCGGATGACTTAGGTGCTTTACCTGATATATCAATGGCTGATGCACTGACGCGTTTACCTGGTATATCGGCGGTAAGAACCGGCGGCCAAGCTGCACAAATTAACATCCGTGGGCTTTCGGGCGGCTTTGTTTTTTCGACATTAAATGGTCGCGAGCAAGTATCGACCAGTGGTAGTCGTAGTATTGAGTTTGACCAATACCCTTCTGAACTTATTAGTTCTGCTGCGGTATATAAATCACCCAAAGCATCCTTAATTGAAGGCGGTGTAGCGGGCACTGTTGAACTTGAAACAGCAAGCCCATTAAATAATTCACAACAGCATAAATTTGTAGCCAATGTGCGAGGCATGTATAACGACCGTGCGTCAGAGGTATTTGATGCAACGGAGTTTGGCGACCGGATTAGTTTTTCATATCAAGGTAAATACCTCGATGACACACTTGGCGTAGCACTTGGTTATGCGCGATTATTTCAGCCAAGCGTCGCAACTCAGTTTATTGGCCTTGCTTACAATGATACTAAAAATGTTGATGGGCTCGCTAACGACACTAATGGGCCAACGCAAAATCCAGCAAACGAATACATAAGTGAAGGCTTTGAACTACAGCACTCAGGTGGAGAAGAAACTCGAAATGGTTATTTAGCCGCAATAGAGTGGGCACCTGTTGATAACTTTAGACTTAAAGGGGATGCGTTTTTATCTCGATTTGATAAAAAGTCATTTGCTCGTGGTTTTAGGGTGAAGTTAGGTGGCCCTTCTGCAGCATATGCAAATCCTCAGCTTGATGGAAATACAGTTATTGGCGCTGCTGTAAATCGAACTTCACAAAGCTATACTCGCGTTGAAATAGTAAATGATGATAACCAAGACTTTGACGAAGTAGATAGCTTTGGTGTTAACGCTGATTGGCAAGTGAATGATCGTTTAAGCGTTAATGCAGATGTGTCATTATCACGCGCTAAAAGTAACTTTAGAAATGGTTTGTTATGGAGCTTAGTAGCTGAAGATGCCAACGCAGAAGCCCCTGTGTTTGATACGAACGTTGCGATTAACTATCAATTAAATGGCCTAAGTTTACCCGATGTTGGCTTTAATCAAGCCGCTGCATTTAGCGATATAAACCGCGTTATGGTTAGTAAATACGGTATTTACCCGGATCAAACCGAAGATGAAGTAACCGCATTTAGGCTCGACTTTAAATACGAATTAGAAAACGATATATTTAGCTCTGTTGAGTTTGGTGCACGCTATTCTGATAGAGAATATAGCCGTAAGCGTTCGGTATTTGAATACGGAAATGATGGCGCATTTTCATCAACACAGCCTCCAATGCGTTTAACAGACGAGATGACCTCAATTGTTGATTGGCAAGGTGAGTTTAGTTATTTTCCCTCTTATTTAGCCATTGATTTAGACAAAGCGCTAAACGCATGGTTTCCAGATGGTACACCACAACCAGTGCAAACATGGGGTAATGCAGACGGTGTTGATGACGCCCAAGGATATACTAGTAATTACTCCTGGACATTATTGCAAAGTGGTTCAGTGTTTGAAGATGTATTGGCCGCTTACGTGATGGTGAATATAAATACTGAAGTTGCTGGTTTAGCGTTGTTAGGTAACGTGGGTGTACGTCGAATTGAGACAGACCAGTCGGCAACCGTACTTGAAAACGTAAATGGTGATGCCCGCTTGGGAGCACAAAATATTGTTGACGAAAACGGGATTATTAACGACCTTTATGCACCCAATGTACTAGGGACAAAGTACACCGATTATTTACCATCACTTAATTTAAACCTGCAATTGAATGACAATTCTCAATTGCGGTTTGCTGCCGCTAAAGTGATGTCGCGAGCACCAATAAACCGCCTTGCCGGTGATGCCAGTGCTAACGTAAGTGATGATGGGGTCATTAATGGTTCGAGCAATAACAACCCATTTTTAAAGCCATTTTATGCTGACCAATATGACTTATCTTACGAATATTATTTTGAAGAGAGTAACGGGTCTGTAGCCGCAGCCCTATTTTATAAAAACATAGACTCGTTTGTTGAAACCTTATCAATCGAAAACTTCGACTTTAAAGGCAATGGTTTTAACGTACCTGATTTTATTGAAGACCCAATAAGTGGTGAACAAGTTGCCACAACCAATGGGATTTACACCACCGCCGTTAACAATGGCAAGGGCGGTTATATTAGAGGGTTAGAGTTAGCTTATACCCATGTATTTACGTTTTTACCCGAGCCATTTAATGGGTTAGGGATCAACGGTAGTTACTCTTACACCGAGAGCGAAATCTCGTCTATTACCAGTTTAGGAGGCGATACCGTATCGCAATCTTTACCTGGGCTTTCGAATAATGTAGTTAACGCGACTTTGTTTTATTCAAATAACAACTTCGAAACACGTTTAAATGCACGTTATCGTGATGAATTTGTATCTGAGCAAGTTGCTATCAACGAACAAGTTGTTAATTTTGACTCTGAAACGGTGATAGATTTTCAAACGTCATACAAACTTACTGATTCCCTAACAATGCTTTTGCAAGTTAATAACCTGACAGACGAACCGACCCAAAGCTACTTTGGCACAAAGCAACGCACCGGTACGACTCAGTACTTTGGTCGTCAGCTTTATCTTGGTTTTACTTATAGTCATTAATTTAGCAAGTTGGAGCGTTTAAAAATGAAAAAAATTAGTAACTATTCAGCCACATTTTCAATAAATATATCAGGTAACTGATTTTTGAAGAGTAATTCAAGGGCTAGGCTTGCTGATACATGCTGTTTTCTGCAAGTCGATAGGTAGCTTCTGATTAAACAAAACATCTCTGCACCTTGCATGCTTCTGAAGCACCCAGATATCTTTTGATGAACCTTGGTCATCCTAATATCATTCTCACCTTGGTTGTTGCTAAAAGGCACCGCTGTTTCCGTCATGAACCGTAAGACATCATCTTGATAATCTCTTAACCGCTCTAACAACGCTCTAGACTTTGTTCGTTTCAATCTGCCTCGCTGGCCTTTTACTCGGCTGTTTCTATCCGGTGGAGGGCATTTAATGTCACCTTGAGCCAATATTTGTTGATATTTCTCTATATAGTGAGCTTTTGTGTCTGCATCTAGCTCGGGGTTATCTATTTGATGTTTATTGATTTCAGTCAGTAGGGTTTGCAAATCCTTTGCCCATTGCATACCGTCTTGCTCCCATGCCCTTTCTAACTCTCGGATATGATGTGCATTACACAAGGCATGTTGGCACTGTGTATATTGATAATACGGTTTCCAGTGGTCGTGGCATAGTACCCCAGTAAAGTGAGGTAAAATATCGGCGTCATCCATCGCTATTTTCCCTCTTTTCTCATGCGGGTAAAAATACGTCCACCACGTCGTTGATGCACCATGAAGCCATCGTCGTTTACCACCTATATTAATCCCCGTTTCATCAACGTGTAAGGCTTGATAAGTCGTTTTCAGGGCTTTCTTGAGCGCGGCTTCTGCGCCGGAGGACTTTACCAAGGCCGCTGCTTGTTCATTAAAGTTAAATAAACTACCCGCACTGATTGGAATACCGAGTTGATCACAAAAATATTCTTCAATGCGGTTGTAAGGGAGTAATTGATATTGGGATAGGTAAACTGCATGGGCTTTTACACCAACCCCATATTGAATAGGACTGTTAACGTCTTCTGGAAATTCACCAATAAAACGCTTACCTTGCTCATTTTCCAGAATTTGTGCTTGGTATTCAGTGACCACTTTCCTGATATCTATATCGACAACCTGTCGTTTTTGAAAGCCAATTTCACGGTAGTGACCTTTCGGTAAAAAATCACGTTCAACTAGGATGATTTTGATCTCATCAGGCGTCTGTGTTTGGGTTAGTGTTTTACCTGCACGGCCTTTTTGACCACCCGCTGACTTGGCTGATTTCTCTTTGTTTTGTTTTTTTCGGTTGATGTCTTTTGATGGCGGGATACTGCTATTGTTACTGTTAAGTCCTAATTTACTTGCTAACATAACAACGACAACCAGAATGAGTTCAATAGACATCTTCAGCGCAGGCGTGAGAGTTTTACCTTCTTGTAATTGAGCTTTGGTTTTCTCAACGATTTCGTTGATGTTGATGCTGTTTAAATTCATTGAAGCTAGGGCTATTAGGTCATAGCCCTAGCTTGGCATACTGGCGGGATCGGTCAATAGTTAAAAAAGATCCTTTGAAAATAATTTACCATGGTGAATAGTTACAAAAATTAAAAAATATAGTTACTTCTTAGTCGCCTTAAACTTAATGCTATTAGTTGGATGTGGCAGTGGTGATGATGTGAAATCGGGGCAAGTGTTACTCACTTGTAATGTACCTCAAGTACCAAACGAAACTGGCACACAGTGTGTCGATCCTGAGCCGATTGAATGCGCAGCGCCAACGGTTCCCGACGAAAAAAATGAAAGCTGTATTGTTGGCGCTGATCCAACGTTACCTGATCCTGTTGTATTTCCTGGCGATAATGAGGCAATTTTATTTTATAACCGCGTAACAGACGCTAACTATGAAGGTTACCGATTGCATTCGTGGAATAACGATGTGTGCGATGCTTTTGCACCGCCTTTTGATACGAGCGATTGGGAAAACGGCCATGTGCATGATGGGATAGATCCGAATTATGGTGCTTATTGGATTATAAAGCTCAAAGCCGATTACAACGAGTGCGCTAATTTTATTATTCATATAGGCACAGAAGGTGATGGTAAGGCATTTGGTGATGTTGATTTAACAATGCCATTAATGCAAGACGACGAAAAATTTCAGCGTATGAACTTTACTTTACATGGTGAGCCGTCTGTTTTTGAGTTTCCTATTTTAAATTTAGGTGAGCGTCCGGTTGCTATTGCAGGGGCTTCTGCACATTGGATAGATTTAAATACAGTATTGTACAAACCGAGTAATGAACTGAGTCAAATCATTAAATTATATAGCTCTGCAAGCGCAGATTTAAAGGTTGATGAAGAGACTGGATTAAATGGTCAAAGTATTGAGTTGATACAAACCAACTTAACCGATGAGCAAGCACTAAAAGTACCGCACTTGAGTGATTGGACCGCTTATCAAGGTAACTGGGATGCAGAGGCCGCTAAGCAATTAATTAAACAACAACTGCTAGTGGCGGGTTTTGATGTTGATGGCAAACTTCTTGAAGCAAGTTACGTTCAAACAGCAAAAGCATTAGATGCGCTTTATACGCAAAATGAAAATGATGCTAACGAGGCGCTACTAGGCGTTAATTACAATAACAATGCAATTGATGTATCAGTGTGGGCACCTACGGCCAATAATATGATACTTAATGTGTTTGATGCCGATAAAGCACAAGTGCATAGCAGTGCAATGTTATTTGATAGTAATACTGGCATTTGGTCTATCAGCTTAGATACTAAATACGATCGCCATTACTACCGTTTTGCGTTTGATGTATATCACCCAATCACTAAAGCGATTGAAAGTTTATGGAGTACAGACCCCTATTCACTCAATGTATCAAGCAATGGTTTGTATTCGCAGCTAATCAACCTAAATGACGATGACACCAAACCACAGGGCTGGGATGAACGCAGTATACCGACCGTTACCAATCCAGAAGATGCAATTATTTATGAAGGGCATGTACGTGACTTTAGTGTGCGCGATACCAGTGTTAGTGCACCAAATCGCGGTAAATACCTTGCATTTACAGAGCGCGAAAGCGTGCCAATGCAGCATCTTAAGCAGTTGGCTGAGAAGGGGTTAACTCACTTTCATTTACTACCAGTGACAGACATTGGCACTATTGAAGAAAATGCCGCAGAGCGAGTTGAAATAACCGATACGTTAGGTAAGTTATGTGAACGTATAAATGATGAAGCAGACGCTTGTAAAACAGAAGACAAGAACAGCACTATTGTCCAGTTGCTGCAAAGTTATTTACCAGGCTCTGACGATGCCCAAGCACTTGCCAGTGCTATGCGTGACCTAGATGGTTTTAACTGGGGTTACGATCCGCATCATTTTATTGCCTCTGAAGGGTCTTATGCCTCAACGGCTGAGGGTATTGCTCGCGTAGTTGAAACGCGCGCTATGGTGCAGTCGCTACACGAAATTGGATTAAGAGTCGTGCTGGATGTTGTTTATAACCATACAACAGCATCAGGTATTTGGGATAAGTCGGTATTTGATAAATTAGTACCCGGCTATTATCACAGGTACAACGAAGTGAGTGGTGGCATTGAGCAATCAACATGTTGTGAAAACACCGCCACTGAGCATGTCATGATGGATAAGTTTGTCACTGATTCATTAGTGATTTTAGCCCGTGACTTTGGTTATGATAGTTTTCGCTTTGATGTGATGGGGCATATGCCTAAGTCATCTATTTTAGCAGCGCGTGAAGCGGTTCAAGCAATCGATGCAGATAACTATTTTTATGGCGAAGGTTGGGACTTTGGTGAAGTAGCTAATAACCGTTTATTTACGCAAGCAAAACAAGCCGATATGGCGGGTTCAGAGGTGGGTACCTTTAACGACCGTATCCGCGAGGCTATTCGAGGTGGAGCATTGTTTAGCAATAACCCAACCGATGGCAATTTAGCTGAGCAAGATACATTGCGTTTATCGCTTGCTGGGAATTTACAAAATTATATTCTAAAAGACTTTAAAGGTAATTCAGCCAAGGGCAATAGCTTTACGTGGAATACTCAGCCAACAGCATATGCACTTGACCCTGCCGATAGCATTAACTACGTCTCTAAACATGACAACGAAACGCTATGGGATCAATTACAATATAAACATGCTGCTAGTATGAATATTGAAGAGCGTGTACGTGCTCACAATATGGCGCTCGCTATGCCGCTTGTAAGCCAAGGCATACCATTTATGCAACTGGGCGCTGATTTACTGCGTTCAAAGTCAATGGATCGTGATAGTTACAATGCCGGAGATTGGTTTAATGCAGTTGATTTAACTAAGCAAAATAATAATTGGAATATTGGCTTACCTAATGCTGAGAAAAACCAAGAGAAATGGTCTGAAATAATGCCTATTTCGGGTAACCCTCAAGCTGCTGCACAACCGCAAAATATTGCTTATGCTGGTGGTGTTTTTCAAGAGTTTTTAGCTATTCGCAGTGCTAGCCCATTATTTAGATTAACCACAGAGCAAGATGTAATAGAACGTGTTGGTTTTCATAATGTGGGCAAAAACCAGCAACATGGCTTAATTGTTATGAGTATTGATGATGGCGAAGGATTAACCGACATTGATGCAAACAACGATGCGCTCGTTGTGGTTATTAATAGCACCGAGCAGTTGCTTACTCATAGCATACCAACGGCGAATGGCTTTGAGTTACACAGTATAATTAAAGATAGTGTTGATCCAATGATGGCTGCAGCTTCTTTTACTCAAGGAGATGGTGAAGGTAGCTTTAACGTACCAGCATACACAATGGCGGTATTTGTTAAGCCGCAAGACGATGGCCAAGGTGTAGGGTTAAGTGCTAATGCGACGGTAGGCGCCCCCGATGTAGTACCTTTTGCAAGTACTACCGTTTATGTGCGCGGCTCGTTAAATGATTGGGGTACTCGTGATGTACTTGAATATGTTGGTAATGGAGAGTACCGCTTAGCTGTTACGCTTAGTGCGGGTGACTATGAATTTAAAATAGCCTCAGAAGATTGGTCTACTGTCGATTTTGGTGCGCTATCAGATGCTGATAAAGAAGTAATTGAAAGTCAAAGTGAGCCCCTAACAGCTAGTGGGTCTAACATGACTTTTACTGCCGCTATTGATGCCACTTATGTGTTTGTATTTGATGCTAGCGATAAGGAGAGCCCAACACTTAAAATTTATAACGAGGAGCCATTTGTTGGTAATGCCATTTTTGTGCGAGGTACATTAAATAATTGGGGAGTCACAGACGAACTGATTTACAAAGGAAAGGGTATTTATACTTTTACTAATACTCTCGCTGCAGGGAGTTACGAATTTAAAGTTGCCTCTGAAGACTGGAGTTCGGTTGATTATGGCTCTGCTGATAGCGATATTAGTGCAACTATAGACAAAGCTAAACTATTAGCACTTGGTGGCGCAAATATGACTATAGATATTGCTAATGATGGCGAATATCAATTTGTATTGGATGCGAGCGATTTAAGCGCCGTTACATTAATCATTTTAAATGCGGAAATGTTTGCTGATACGCAAGTATTTATTCGAGGCAATTTAAATGAATGGAGTACGGATAACCCACTTATTTATCAGGGTAATGCTACTTATACAACGTCATTAGCTTTAGAAGCGGGTGATTATGAGTTTAAAGTGGCTTCTGAGGATTGGAGTACCGTTGATTACGGTGGTGTAGGTGAATCCCCAATTGTAAATATAGGTGAACTGACTTTACTGGAAGCGGTGGGTACTAATATAGCTTTGAGCGTTGCTGAGCAGGGTAATTATACATTTAGCGTTATTGGCCCTGATAGAAATAATATAAAGGTAATAATTAATCAACAATAGCATTTAGAGGCCGAGCATTACTATATGCTCGGCTTCTATGTTTTAAATTAGAACTGATAGCTAACCGACATCATGGCAGTTGAGATACTCGACGTATCTATAATTGGCGAGTCTTCAATATCAGAGTCTAGTTGTGTGTAGTTAATCATAGCACTCACATTCCATTTTTTATTAAGCTGGTAACTGAGTAGCATACCGGCATTATAATTCACTGTAGAGCCTAATTCGTATACATCAAAAGTGTTTGATTCGCCCTTTGTAACACCGTAATAATAATTTGATACTTTGCTACTGCTTAGCTCAACTCCAAATGAAGGTATTAACATAATTTGTTTAGAAAGTTTGAATGGGTAGCTATAGCGAGCTTTTAATTTTGCGCCATCGCCATGGCCCAATATATCGTGTGACGCACTGGCACTTAAACTACCATACCCTGTGGTATAACTTACTTTAGAACCTGCATAGAGAGATATTTTGCGATCGTCGAGTGCTTTAATCTCGGCGAGATCAGAATCAGACGAATCAAAAAATTGACCGGGTTCCAGTATTACTGACCAATTAAACCCCTTATTTTCAACTAATTTGTAATCGAGTGCAAAGCCTCTAAAGGTTAATTTTTCACCTTCATAGTTGATCATAGGTAAGAGCAATGTTCTATTATCTGTGCCCGCATAGGGAGATTCAGTTGAAATAAGCCCAGCACCAACCGACCACGGAGATTTATCTTGCGCTTGAGCCATTAGGCTTGATAAGGCTAATGTGCTAAGTAACAGTTGCAAACTCTTTTTCACATAAGTATTCATGATTACCTTCGCTATTAATGTAGTTATAAGATTCGTTATTGGTTTGACGCAGTGAGTGTAACGGTTATAAGTATTTTGAGTTGTAAGTTAGTGTGTAAAATTTTAAATATATGTAAGCAGCTGAAGTAAAGTGTTTAGTGGTTTTTTGGATTGCAATTTTTTATATGTATTACGAAATATAAGTAACATATTTTGTAACTATTCACCATGGTAAATTATTTTCAAAGGATCTTTTTTAACTATTGACCGATCCCGCCAGTATGCCAAGCTAGGGCTATGACCTAATAGCCCTAGCTTCAATGAATTTAAACAGCATCAACATCGACGAAATCGTTGAGAAAACCAAAGCTCAATTACAAGAAGGTAAAACTCTCACGCCTGCGCTGAAGATGTCTATTGAACTCATTCTGGTTGTCGTTGTTATGTTAGCAAGTAAATTAGGACTTAACAGTAACAATAGCAGTATCCCGCCATCAAAAGACATCAACCGAAAAAAACAAAACAAAGAGAAATCAGCCAAGTCAGCGGGTGGTCAAAAAGGCCGTGCAGGTAAAACACTAACCCAAACACAGACGCCTGATGAGATCAAAATCATCCTAGTTGAACGTGATTTTTTACCGAAAGGTCACTACCGTGAAATTGGCTTTCAAAAACGACAGGTTGTCGATATAGATATCAGGAAAGTGGTCACTGAATACCAAGCACAAATTCTGGAAAATGAGCAAGGTAAGCGTTTTATTGGTGAATTTCCAGAAGACGTTAACAGTCCTATTCAATATGGGGTTGGTGTAAAAGCCCATGCAGTTTACCTATCCCAATATCAATTACTCCCTTACAACCGCATTGAAGAATATTTTTGTGATCAACTCGGTATTCCAATCAGTGCGGGTAGTTTATTTAACTTTAATGAACAAGCAGCGGCCTTGGTAAAGTCCTCCGGCGCAGAAGCCGCGCTCAAGAAAGCCCTGAAAACGACTTATCAAGCCTTACACGTTGATGAAACGGGGATTAATATAGGTGGTAAACGACGATGGCTTCATGGTGCATCAACGACGTGGTGGACGTATTTTTACCCGCATGAGAAAAGAGGGAAAATAGCGATGGATGACGCCGATATTTTACCTCACTTTACTGGGGTACTATGCCACGACCACTGGAAACCGTATTATCAATATACACAGTGCCAACATGCCTTGTGTAATGCACATCATATCCGAGAGTTAGAAAGGGCATGGGAGCAAGACGGTATGCAATGGGCAAAGGATTTGCAAACCCTACTGACTGAAATCAATAAACATCAAATAGATAACCCCGAGCTAGATGCAGACACAAAAGCTCACTATATAGAGAAATATCAACAAATATTGGCTCAAGGTGACATTAAATGCCCTCCACCGGATAGAAACAGCCGAGTAAAAGGCCAGCGAGGCAGATTGAAACGAACAAAGTCTAGAGCGTTGTTAGAGCGGTTAAGAGATTATCAAGATGATGTCTTACGGTTCATGACGGAAACAGCGGTGCCTTTTAGCAACAACCAAGGTGAGAATGATATTAGGACGACCAAGGTTCATCAAAAGATATCTGGGTGCTTCAGAAGCATGCAAGGTGCAGAGATGTTTTGTTTAATCAGAAGCTACCTCTCGACTTGCAGAAAACAGCATGTATCAGCAAGCCTAGCCCTTGAATTACTCTTCAAAAATCAGTTACCTGATATATTTATTGAAAATGTGGCTGAATAGTTACCATATTTTTAGAATAACTTTATATTTTTATATTTGATGAAATTGCATTCAATTTTGTAATGGAGTACTTTGAATTTTTATGGTGATTAGAAATAATATGATTATGGCTGAAATTATTTTAAAAAGTGCATCATTCGATTTTAAAGTAAAACAATACTGGATGGTTACTGCATCACTCATTAGTTTTTTAGCGTTGGTTACTATTCCACTCATCCCTTTGATTTTATTTATAGTGTGGTTGGCGGCTGGGCGAATATTAGCTGCGATGTCTGCTGAACTATTACCACAAAAGCTAGGGGCTGTTGATCTTTGTTTGAATTTTGTGCGTAAGCGGTAATCTCGTATAATTTACTTCGCCAAAAACAAACCTTACGAGATTACCATGCCCCGATTAATGCTCACTGATAAGTTGTGGTCGAAGCTAAAATCAATTTTGCTTGAAGATAGAGTTTATAACAAGCTTGAACACAGACAAACGATGGAAGGAATTTTATATCGCTTACGTGTTGGTTGCCCATGGCGTGACCTCCCTGAGTGTTTTGGTTTATGGAATACTATTTACCGCCGATTTCTACTTTGGTCTAAAAAAGGAATATTAATAAGGTTGTTCAAATCATTATCCGCCAATAGTGACACTGAGTGGGAATTCATTGATGGCAGTTATGTTAAAGCACATCAACACAGTACAGGTGCTGCGTCTCAACAAGAACAAGCGATAGCATTAAGTCGTGGCGGTAATACAAGTAAAATTCATTTAGCTGTTGATAGTTATGGCTTACCAATTGAATTTATTATTACAGGCGGCGATGTTCATGATAGTAAAGTGGCAAATGAACTGATTGAATTATTGCCCCAAGGCGATTTTGTTATCGCAGACAAAGGCTATGATAGTGAAGTCATTAGAAATAAGGTTCGAGAGAGAAACTCAAGCCCAGTGATCCCTAGAAAGAAAAACTCAAAAACAGGTAATGGTGATATTGATTGGTGCTTATATAAATATAGGCATTTAGTTGAAAATGCCTTTGCAAGGCTAAAGCACTTCCGTGCTATAGCGACAAGGTACGATAAATTGAAATTACAGTTTGAGAGTATGTTAGCGCTGGCATGTGCAATGATTTGGCTACCAATGTGAAAGATCAACAGCCCCTAGTAGTTAAACGTGGGGTATTATTTAAAGAGGAAAAGTCGATACCGCTTGAAAAAATAACTGATGTTGGGTTGAGCCAAGGCCCGTTAATGCGGCTCTTTGGGTTATATCGTTTAAGTTTTGAAACGGCAGGGCAATCAGGACACGGCGCTTTAGTATCTTTGCTCGGTGTAGTTAATGCGAGTGAGTTTAGAGAGGCGATACTTGAACAAAAAGATGTATTGGCTAATCAAGGTAAAACGTCGCAGCAGTTGACAGAGCAAAGTGAGAAAGAGCTACTAAGAGCGCTGACTTATAGTGTAAAAAATATAGAACAAATGCTACTTGTTTTACTGGATGAAAAACAACAAAAGTAATTTATCTTTAAGTATAGGTAGAGCGCTTACAAGGATATTTTTATGAATACGGATATAAAAAATATATTTAATAATTATCCTGAGACAGCAAAAAGTAAGCTTATAAAATTACGAGAGTTAATTTATACCGTAGCACAAGAGCAAAACTTAGGAGCTGTTGAAGAGTCTTTAAAGTGGGGAGAGCCAAGTTATAACGTAATAAATGGCAGCCCCATTCGCATAGGCTTTAAGGGCTCATCGTGTTATTTGTTTTTTCATTGCCAATCAAAGCTAGTCAGCACATTTAGAGAGTTGTATTCCCACAGTCTCACTTTTGAAGGTAACCGGGCAATTGTATTAAATAGTGAAAAGCCATTACCAGAACACCCAGTTAAAGAGTGTATTAAATTAGCACTGACTTATCAAAAAGTTAAACGCCTACCTTTGTTAGGCGCATAATTATAAGTACTTAGTTGATGCTTAAAATACGCTACAAATTTGATTTGCATCACAGGTAATAACGCTAACGTTTTCATAACCAACACGCGTTAACGCTTCTGCTCCCAATGTTGCGCGAGCACCACTTGCACAGTGTAAGTATATTGGCCGTGCAGCATCTTTTTCTATTTCCATTAATTTCATTTCGAGTAACCCACGCGGAATGTTTATTGCTCCTATCGCGGCTTTTGTAGCGTGCTCTGCGGGTTCTCGCACATCAATAAGTAGGCCTTTATTTTGTTCGAGCTCTATTTTTGCTTGCGCTGCGTCAATACGCCGCTGGTTAGGTGTGATAACTTTTAGTAAGTCAGGAATTGAAGTAAGCATTAGTCTGTGAATCCTCTTTTGCGTAAAAAAGACATTAATGGGCACCACTTTGTGAAAGCTGACTGCACTAAGTTAATACCTATGAATAATGTTAGAAACTGGAAATTACTATGTACAAAATAGCTTAAAAGTACTGATATTGTTACTGCACTACCGCCGATTAAAAGTATCGCATCGCTTATTTTCATTATAATCTCAATTTTATATTAGTAATACCTAATGTTAATTTATATTAGAGTTATCTAATGTAAAAGTCTATACTTAAAAGCATATTTATAAATGATGTGATTAAATGAATATTGAACAACTCGCTGTGAATGCAGAACAAGCCGAACAGTTTTTAAAATTAATGGCTAATAAAAATCGTTTAATGATTTTATGCAGTTTGCTACAAGGTGAGCAAAGTGTTGGTGAATTAAATAAAAATGTGCCCTTGGCTCAATCTGCACTATCTCAACATTTAGCCAGTTTACGCAAGGCGGATATGGTTATGACCCGCCGAGATGGACACACTATTTATTACTCATTGACCGACCCAAAAGTTGAGTCGATCATTGCTTTGCTATATGAGTGGTTTTGCCGAGCAGAAAACACTAAATAAAAGTAGCTATTTCATCAATAGATTTTTTATCCAGTGCATGAGCAGGTACTGTTGCATCACCACTTGGGTAGCCTTGTATAGTATTCGTAGTATTTTTATGTAAGTTGCATTCATTTTGTATTTAAATTGAAGTGGTATATTAATTAATAATAATTGACAGAGCGATCATTTACTGCAATTGTTATATATAAGTTAAATTTAATAAATTTGATATTTTTTCTGTTGTGTGTAAAATGCGCAATCAAATTATCAGTCTCTAATGGATTAGTTGAGGGTCGGTATATGCTTATTTTAGGTATGGTTTTATTATCATTGTCAGTTCTATTTTTAGTCTTAGGCTTTAGGGTCTTTATTAAACCTAAAAGTGAGTATATGCATAATCACAAGCTAACGGGTAGTGTAAGAAACGCACTCCAAGGCGATATAAATCATGCCTTTGCTAGTTCTCCTGAAGATATCTCAAAAGGCTTTACTATAGATCTGAGAAATGGAGAGCTAGTGTCTTGTAGTCAACTTTCTAGAGAAGCGATAAAGTCTGCATGACTTTAAATTTATTAAAGTTCTTTAAGCCACATGATGTGGCTTTTTTATTATCCTCAGGATTAGTTCATGAAGTTTATTGGATGGATTCCAAATTTAAGAGGTCGTTTATCGTTTGATACGATAGGCTCCAGTACAAAGCCATACCCCTATGAAAAAACAAAAGAATTCCATCATAGTTTAGTTTCACAATCTAACCGTAAGTTAAATGATAGCGCTTTACCTCGCCTCTTAAGAAAAATTTTATTCGAGTGTAAGCTATCCCCGTTTCGGTTACTGTCAAAGTTTAATAAAACAATTGAAAAATTAAGTTATCACTCTGGAGATTTTAAGTTTTCTTTTTATTACTTAGAACCAGATGAGCTTGAGTACAATGCATATTTAACTGGATATGTGATTATAGAGCCCAATGCAAAATTACCAAGCCAAGACTGTAAAGAAGTACTATGTAGTCAAAGATTATTGAAGTCTATGAACATAAGTGGCATACAGTCTATCCTTGATCGTTCATTAGTTGTCACAAAAATAAGAATAGATAGAGACGGTTTTTGCGAGTTAAGTAATTTATATGTACGAAAAATACAGCGTGAAAACCTTCTGTGGACTTCTTCAGTCCAGGATGGTTTTAATCAATTCGTTGAAGAATCCATCCATCAAACTTACTATTTTATAAAAGATGTTTGTCATCAGCATCAACATCATGACTCTAAAACAGATAACTTACTACCATTAGCTAAAGTTGACGGTCGAGAGCTAAATCGAGTATATGAAGAGCTCTCAATTAAAGTTTTTAAGTCTTTATATCGTCTAATTCTTAAGAAAAGAAGATCTGATAGTATTAAAGACTTCTACAGCATGAAAGGTATTTTATGCTATCTAAAAAGCTTTAGGAATATTGCTTCTAAGAGGAAAATATCAGTTAATAACTTTCATTCCGAAGACGATACGTTTTTATCAGGTTCGATAGAGGCTAAAAGTAGTTGTATATCAGCAGAGAGAGATAGAAAGAAAAGTTTTATTGGAATGCTTCCGAGTATTGTATCTTTGCCAATATCGTTTCTAGCTTTATGTTTTGCTTTTTCGTCAATGGTCATGATTTATAGTAATAAACTGGTTGGAGGTAAACATTTAGTTACTGAACTTTCACGTGATTCTTTGAGTACATATTTCGAGTTAATACAGTTTTTAATTAGCCATCCCATATCTTTCTTTGGAATAATGGCATCAGTTTTTCTTGGTTTTTTCTTTGTATGCAGTGACTTATTTAAAGAGAGTCGCTTTTACAATGATTTTTGGCGTATAGTTTTTGGTTTTAAGAAGCAAAAAGTAATAGGTGTAGTAATCATGAGTTGTGCTTTATTATTAATGTATAAGTCTATAGGAATGATTGAACCCCAGATGAAAATCTATGTAGCTGATACTATTCAGAACCTACTAAATAACTTTTTCTAGTTCTTTAGTAGGTATAATATACATTATTAGATAAACGTAGCTATTTCATCGATAGATTTTTTATCCAGTGCATGAGCAGGTACTGTTGCATCATCACTTGGGTAGCCTGCAATAAGTAGCATATACGGGCGTTCGTTATCCCTATCGCGGCCACATATGTCGGTTAAAAAACTCATTGGCTTTGGAGTATGAGTAAGGGTTGCCAAACCACTGCGATGCAAAGCCTGAATTAAAAAGCCGGTAGCTAGACCAACCGATTCGTGTACGTAGTAATTAGTATTTTTATCATCGGTGCTTACGCCCCCCTTTTTTTGACTAAATACAGCTATAAGCCAAGGTGCATGCTCTAAATAAGGCTTATTGGCGTCGGTGCCTAACGGTTTTAGCGCATCTAACCACTCTTCACCTGCTCTGCCTTCGTAAAAAGATCGCTCTAGTTTTTCGGCGGCTTCTCTTATTTGTTTTTTTACATCACTGCTGTTTATAGCCACAAAATGCCAAGGCTGATGATTCGCTCCACTTGGTGCTGTGCCAGCTGCTTTTATACATGCTTCAATAATATTTTTTGGTACTGGGCGATCGCTAAAGCTGCGAATGCTATGGCGGCGTTGGCTAGTGGTTAAAAACTCGTTAGCGCGATTTAGCATTTCGTCGTGTGGGTATTCTATAAAGTCGTTTAATGGCTGGCTTTGGTGATCTTGCATGGCTTTTCGCTTCTTATAAAAAGTATATGTGGTTTTTATACCGAGTGAATACAGTGCAAGCAAGTATTATGAGTTTAAACTATGTTTATTTGTTGTTACAAATTTAACCAGCAAGTAACTTATGTTCCTATTTTTCTTGTGGTATAAAACATTATAAAAATAATTACTTAACCTGAGTTCTGCTTAAGCGATAACTAATGCGTTAAGCTCTACGTCAGTTAAATTAAGGTGTGGCTTCTTTTCTTTCAAGCAATAAGCCACCAATCCAGCGACTAAATTCAACATAAAGCCGTTCATACTCCGATGTCTTGAATGTTCAATGAAGGATATGTTCTTGAGCTGGTCATTAATTGTTTCGATTATAAAGCGTTTTGAAAGCATTGCTCTATCCCATAATGACATCGCTTTTGCCTTCATATTTTTGCGAACCGTCGTAATGAGCTTTACCCCTTTATCGAGTAAATCGGCTTCTAAAGCTTTACTTAAATACCCTTTGTCACCATATAATTTATCCGTCAGGCAGCTCGCTAACTCACGCACTGGTTGAGTATCATGTACATTTCCTGTTGTCACTTTCGCAGCAACAATTTCACCATGGTGATTAACGATTAAATGTAGCTTGAAGCCATAAAACCATCCCATTGTTCCTTTGCCACGCTGGGCTATTCCATCAAAGGTTTTGTGTCTTGGAATACGAATATTATGGCACACTTTAATACATGTGGAGTCAATGAATTCAACGCCTGTGGGTTTACCTTTAAGTGAAGTAAAATAGGCACACATCGGCACAATTACCCTTGGCATAACGGCTAAAAATCGTGTGTAACTGAGCAAGTTGGGAAATTCACTTTTGTACATAAGTGATACATAGCCAAGGTAGTAATTTTTGAAATCTCGGTGATGTGACATATGAAAACTAATAACAATAGTCATAATTTCACTGGTCGTCATACGTCCTGAACGCTGACGTTTTTGGGTGCCATCTTCGAGTAATTGTTTTTCCCATTGGGGTATAAATACTTTGCACAAATCATCGACATCGCAAAATAATTCAACTAATTTAATCATGCCTGTTCCTTGCTTATCCAATCGTTTTTGGTCGAAAGATCGGATCTCGGAACAGGCATTTAGTTCAATTTCTTAAACGAGATTCAGGTTACTTATATTCAAGGAAGTAAAAATGCTATCAATAACAGGGTTATCAAAAACCTACGATAACGGCGTACATGCACTACAAGGTGTTGATTTAAATATCCCTAAAGGGATGTTTGGTTTACTGGGTCCTAATGGTGCGGGTAAATCTTCATTAATGCGAACGATCGCTACACTGCAATCAGCCGATAGTGGCAGCGTTGTATTTGATGGTGTTGATGTGTTAACACACCCTAAAAGCTTGCGTGAGCGTTTAGGTTATTTACCGCAAGACTTTGGTGTTTATCAGCGTGTTAGTGCTTATGATTTACTTGATCATATGGCTATTTTAAAAGGTTTAAGTAATAAGGCTGAACGTAAAGAGGCCGTTGAAGGGTTGTTAGCGCAAACCAATTTATATGATCATCGAAAAAATGCGGTAAGTGGTTTCTCGGGCGGTATGCGCCAACGTTTTGGTATTGCACAAGCTTTATTAGGCGACCCTGATTTACTCATTGTAGATGAGCCAACAGCAGGTCTAGATCCTGAAGAGCGAAATCGTTTTCATAATTTGTTAGTGGGTTTAGGTGAAAGTAAAGTGGTGATTTTATCAACGCATATAGTTGAAGATGTGTCTGAGCTTTGCCCAAATATGGCCGTATTAGCTAATGGTCAAATTTTACTTGAAGGTAACCCAATTGAGCTTACGAATACGTTACAGGGAAAAATTTGGTACAAAGCAATGAGTCAAGCCGAAGCTGCAGAGCTGGAGCAATCATTACCGGTAATAGCGAAGCGTTTGTTTGCAGGACAAACATTACTCAGTGTGTTTGCTGACGATGCGCCAGAAGGGTTTGAGTCTAAGCCTGCTGATTTAGAAGACGTCTATTTTTCAACATTACACCAACACCGCAATAAAGCAGCATAAGGATACTGATTATGTTGTTTAAAATGATGCAATTTGAGCTGCGCTATTTTATGCGTCAGCCCTCTTTCTATATCACGTCACTTATCTTGTTTTTTCTTACTTTTATGGCATCGGTTTCTGACTCGGTGCAAATAGGGGGAAGCAGCAATGTAAATATAAATTCTCCTTACGCAATTTTGCAAGTTATTGCGATTATGTCGGTGTTTGCTATTTTTTTAGTGGTCAACTTTGTTGGAAGCTCAGCTATTCGTGATGACGTGAGTAAACTCAACGAATTAGTTTTGAGCAAGCCACTGAACATAGTTCAGTATAAAGCTGGGAGATTCATTGGGGCTTATTTAGTCACGCTATTAGTGTTTTCAAGCACTATGTTGGGTGTGTGGGTTGGCAGTGGTTTTGGCAGCTTAATGGGTTGGTTAGACAGTGAAATGATAGGTGAAAACCAACTAAGTTATTATTTAGTGCCTTTCTTTTATATTGCAGTTCCTTCTTTGTTTGTTGTCTCATCGCTCATTAATGCTGTGGCAATGCGCTTTCGTAGCATGGTAACGCTCTATCTAGTTGCTGTTGCCCTACTTATTAGCTATTTGGTTGGATCTAATATTTTCTCTGATATCCAATATCGTGAAATCTCAGCTTACCTAGATATGTTTGGTATGTCGGCAATGAGAATGCAGATGGAATACTGGACAATAGCAGAGCGTAATGTAATGGAAATTACGTTAACTGATCAGTTATTACATAATAGGTTAATTTGGGTCGGTGTTGCCTTACTAGCATTGGCAATTGCAGCACTCAATACATCTCATCATTTGGCTCAAAAGCAAAAAGTGAAAGGCAAGGCGAGTAAAAATAATAATACTAATTTTGCAGCTGCACTTAAGTTTAATATAACGGCAAAAGCGACGGGAAATAATGCGTGGTCGCAATTTTTAACGCGTACTGTTTTTGAAGTCAAACAAGTTATAAAAAGCTATTCGTTTGGTATTTTACTTATTTTATCTTTAGCGACATTAATTCCAGCGTTGGTAGGCTCAATGGGTCCATACGGAACTGATGTTTGGCCAGTCACATTTAGAATGGTTGAGCTTATTCAAGGTAGCTTTGGCATATTGATGATGATAGTACTTGTTTACTATTGTGGTGAACTTGTATGGCATGATCGTGAATCCAGAATGGCCGACATTATCGATGCGTACCCTGTTGCGAATTGGGTGTTCTGGGGCTCTAAATATGTAGCGCTGAGTGCTGTTTTATTATTGTTATGCGCATTTGGCTCCGTGGTGACATTGTTTTATCAAATGATGATGGGCATGGCGAACTTTGATATTGCACAATATGTAATTAGACTCGGTTATTTATTTGTACTCGGGCTTATCTTTCAAGGTGGTTTTGCTTTTTTACTACAAGTAATTAGCCCAAATAAATACGTAGGTATGGGATTATATGTGCTGTATTTTATCGCTACTTTGGTGATGAGTAACTATGGTTTTGAGCATAATATGTTTGTAATAGGTCGGACACCAGAGGCGCCTTATTCAGATATTAATGGTTATGGCCACTTTTTAACTGCGGTGCATTGGTATAATTTATACTGGCTAGGTTTTAGTATGATCATTGCTGCACTTAGCTATGCGCTTTGGCCTCGTGGAGCTGGGCAAAATTTAAAAGCACGCGTTCAGTTGTTAGGCTATCAGCTAGGCAATTCAGGTAAAGCGATTATTGTATGTGGTGCCCTTATTTTTGGTGGTGTAGGAAGTTTTATTTACTACAACACAACGGTTCTCAATCAATTTATAACCAGTGAACAGTATGAAGACTTACAAGAGCAGTATGAGCGTGAGTTCGGTCAGTTTGTAGATGCGGCTTTACCTATTCCAACAGATGTTGTTGTTACTGCTGATATCTACCCTCAAGAACGTCGTATTACAGCTACCGTGATAATGCAGATAGAGAATAAATCGCAACAACCGATTACGCGAATATTAGTAAATAAGCCTGATAATACTCATAAATGGAGTGTTGAGGTGGATGGCGCGCAACTTGGGGAGTTAAATGAGCAGTATCGTCATGCTTGGTTAGATTTTACTAAACCCATGCAACCAAACGAAAGCCGCGAAATTACAATGAGCGTAGAGCGTTATACCGAAGGGTTTGAAGATAGAGGAAGCGATGAGCGACTTGTGTATAACGGTACTTTTATTGACAACACGGCACTGTTCCCGAGTTTTGGTTATTCCTTTGGTAAGCAAATACAAGATAAAAGTGAGCGTCGTCAAAGGGGTTTGCCAGAGTTAAAACGCGGCAATAAAATTGAAGAAACGCAGTATCATAATCAACCTTTGTTTGCAGATAACTATGTAAGTTTTGCTGCCACAATTTCCACTGATGAGTCGCAAATTGCGATGGTTCCAGGTTACTTGCAATCACAAAGTACTAAAAATGGCCGAACCACGTTTGTATACGAAATGGATGCACCTATGTTGCACTTTTACACTTTACTCTCAATGGAACTTGAGGTGAAAAAAGAGCAGCATCATGGCGTAAACATTGAAGTGTACCATCATAAAGATCATGCTTGGAATGTAGATGTAATGATTCAGTTGACTAAAGATTCTTTAGATTACTTCTCTAAAGAGTTTGGTCCTTATCAGCATAAGCAAATGCGTATTATTGAGTTTCCTCGCTATCGTAGTTTTGCGCAGAGTTTTGCTAATACAGTACCGTATTCTGAAAATATGGGGTTTATTACAGATACACGTGACCCAGATAATATTAATTTTCCTTACTATGTAACATCGCATGAATTGGCGCACCAGTGGTGGGCGCACCAAGTGATTGGCGCGAATGTCGAAGGCTCTAATATTTTATCTGAAATGCTATCGCAATATGCAGCTATCATGGTGATGAAAGAAAAGTATGGTGAAAACAACCTTCGTAAATTCTTAAAGTATGAACTTGATCGTTACTTATTAGGACGCACGACAGAGCTTTATGAGGAACGTACACTTGCACGCGCCGCAGGGCAGCAGTATATCCACTATAACAAAGGTGCCGTGGTAATGATGGCCATACATGATTTGTTAGGTGAGCAGCGCGTAAATGCCGCTTTGCGAGCGTTTTTGCGAGATTACCAATATGCGCAAGAGTTTTACCCAACTACGTTAGACTTTATTGCCTATCTAAAGCGAGGAGCGAGTGAGCAAGAACAAGCATTCATTGAAGATCAATTTAATGCCATTACGTTATATGATTTAAAAATCAGTGATGTTGATGTGCAAGAGGCTGAATCTGCTGATGGGGAACATATCATTACATTGACTATTGCTGCAGCGAAAAAACATGCCGATGGCGAAGGTAGTGAAGAAGATGTACCGCTAGCGCAAATGATAGATGTTGCTTTATTCAGCGCAGATCCGAATGAGATACATAGTGAAAGTGCTGTGATCTATATGCAAAAGCACGAGATAAAAACGGGTGTAAATACCATTATACTAAAGGTAACTGAATTACCTAAATTTGCAGGTGTGGATCCTTTTATTAAGTTAATTGACAAGAAAAGTGGCGATAATATTAAAGCACTGTAGCTTTTAAGTGCAGTATAAAAAATGCCAGTTGTTTTACTGACTGGCATTTTTATAGCTATTGAAAGAGGTTATTGATAGCTAACAGTAAAGTTATTTTTACTATATCTAAACTCATTTAGTAAGTAGCCCTCATCCTAAACTTTGTAGAAAATTGTATAAATTTTTGTATAAACCACTACATTTTCCCCACACCTTCTTACTAGGGGCTGTTGATCTTTGTAGTATGTATATTAATCAGCCCATATTGGTAGCCACATCATAGTGAATGCTAAAGCGAGCATGGAATGATAATTCCGCTCAAGCTTTTCATACCGTGTGGCTATCCCTCTATATTGTTTGATCCGACCAAAGGCATTCTCAACTAAGTGCCTATATTTGTACATGCACCAGTCAATATCTTCATTACCCACTAAACTGTTATCCTTGCGTGGAATAACGGGTGTAGCGCTATTGTCACGAATAAACTCTCTTAGTTTTTCACTATCGTAGCCTTTATCTGCGACAACAACATTACTCGTTGGGCAATTGGCTACAAGTGACTCTGCATGGACGATATCATGCGTATTTCCACAGGATAATTCATAATAAACAGGCAATCCTCCGCTATCTACTGCAAGATGAATTTTAGTCGAATTACCACCTCGACTCTTACCGATTGATTCATTGTCAGCGGTTCTTGCACCGCAACTATGCTGGTGAGCCCTGACAATACTGCCATCAATAAAGATCCAATCCATATCAGCATAGTGGGATAACACTCGAAATAATTCATTCAAAATATCTTTTTTGGACCATAAATTAAATCGTCTATAAATAGCACTCCACGAGCCGAAATAAGACGGTAAATCTCGCCAAGGAATACCGGTACGCATCTTATAGAGTATGCCTTCGAGCGTTTTTCTATGCTCAGGCTTATTATAAATTCGACCACTTAAGTGCATTACTTTTGATAAGACATTCCATGTCGCGTCTGTTAACATTAATCTTGGCATGAGGGTTCGGTGTAACGTTTTTTAGCGAATTCAATTATACCTTATCCTTATGCTGTTTGTTTTTTATACCGCAAAGATCAACACGCCCTAACTTAACTTTAGTTTTTTTGTACACTGCTGTCATTAAGAGTAAACAACAAGGGATAAGAATGAAGCAGCTAATGATAAGCGTTTTAGTACTAAGTCTAACTGCTTGCTCTGCGGTGACAATTCAGCCACAGCAAGCAGCCAAAATAACAAGCAAAGCGAGTTATGAAGATAGTTGACCGTTCTTTTTATGGGGATTGGTTGGAGAAGAGCGCGTTGATGTGAAAAAAGTATGTGTAGATAAATCAGTAACTCAAATGCAGTCACAACAAACGTTTAGTGATGGAGCACTTAGTTTAATTACACTTGGTATATATGCACCACACACTATTAAAGTATGGTGCGAAGATGAAATAGTAGGAGAGGCATTATGAGTATTAAGTTACTTATAACAAGTTGTATGCTGATTATATTAACGGGATGTACGAACATTTACTTTGATAATGGTGTACAAGACAACGTGAGCAATAAAACTCAAGATAGTTCACAATGGCATCATAATTTTGCTCTTGCATTATATGAAGGATCTAAGCCGTTAGATTTAAGTACTCATTGCCCACAAGGTGAATGGCAAAGTGTCTATACGTATAAATCGTTTACTAATGGTTTGGCAGAGGTGGCTGTTAATCAAATTACTCCGGCTTGGTACCCTAAAACAGTTGAAGTGAGTTGTACTAAGATGCCATTCAAATAATATTATAAACGAGAAAAGGGCCAAAAGGCCCTTCGTGTTGCAGCAAGTAACACATTCTTTTTTATAAGTTAAAGTCTACAGAGTAAGCTACGTAGGCTTTAATATCTGAATCATCTATATCTGTATCAGACAAACCAAAAGTAAAACCGTCTTTTGAAATAGATATACCGTAATCTAAGATATTGTCGTCACCAATAAAATCACCAGAGTAATGACCTAAATGTAGTGCCATTTCAGTACCGTTACTACCGACAGCAAAGCCATAATCAGCAGTTAGGTAAAGTGAGTCGCCAAAGTCTGTACCGTCACCACTTGCAGCTGATGTTGCAAGTACAGAAGCGCCAAATGTGAAGCCTTCAACACTAATACTACCGTAAATTTCAGAGAAATCTGCGTCAGCTCCAGAAGCTGCGTCTGGGTAAGCGTAATAAATATAACCAACATCGTAACTAACACTTTCGTTAATGTCGCCACCAAAGCCTGCGTATAAGTCAAGCTCGTAGGTCATTTCGTCAGCCCAAGATGCATTTGAAGCCCAAGTGCCGGCATAAAAACCAGACTCATTAGCGTAGTCAATACCACCGGATATTGCCGCATCACCACCCGTTTGCTCTTGGCCGCGCCATAAGTAATTTGATGTTGCTGCCGCATTTGCTGTTACTTCAGCTTGAACCGATGTTGAGACTACCGATGTTGCAGCCATTAATGCGATGGTGCTAATCGCAATTGTTTTTTTTAGTTTGAGCATGTCCATTTCCCGTTATATGATTTTTGCATGCCAAGGTTTTATTATGTATTGCTTTAACCTTTTAACTGGATGCATTTTTATTGTTTAACTGGGGAGATAGTGCACTGTGTGTGCCAGCTTGGTTTTATTTATTTTAAAATGTATTTTTATATTTTAAAAATAATGACTTACAAAGGAGTAGTGTTTTTTATTGAGGTGATTTTAATAAGTGTTCGCACGCTGCTGGTGCATAAATTAACCTAGCCGCACCATTAAAGTACAGCTAGGTTAGATTTATTTAGCCGAAAATAGTACGCATTAGACTAATTGTTTCGTTAACGCCTCGACCTTTTTGTACTTCATTAATGATCGAGTCTCGTTTGCTGCGAATATGCTCAGGAATATCGTCAGCAGCAAGAGCACGGTCTACTAAAATTTCTGCAGACTCTTTGCCTCTACGTTGAGTTTTACCTGTCGTTGTTGTACTACGCTTAGGCTTGCTAAGTAACTTGATGTAGTTTGAACTGTCAGGTGTTTTAGTGTCTGCATAATAAAAGAAACATGGGATCAGTGCTTTAATAGAAACTAACTGTTCCTCTAGTTCGTTACTTGCATTAGCCATTTTATACCACGACATAGCTTGAATACCTTTAACGATATCTTGCCAGTAACGCTCAAAATCACTATTTTTAAGTTTTGGAACTCCAAGAGCGCCACATAATGCATCTAATCGATTATTTGTAATCGGAGTAAATAAATCAGGGCGGCGCATTGCTAGCAAGCGAGTTGCAGGGGCTAGCGTTGGTTTTTCATTGTTGTCGGTAAACACTTTTGAGTAAGCAGCAACAAATTGCTGGTATTCATATTGAGTTATATCACCTTCAAGTGGGATGTTTGCTAGAGCTGCATCAAAATCACCTGGTAAATCGCTAAGCATTTGATGAAAGCTTTTTGCACTCTTAGTTGAGGCAAACCATTCAACATCAAAGTTGTATGTGCTTGGATCAAGTGACGCCATATGCTTACCGCTAAACGCAAGTAAATCTTCAGGAATCATATCTTTAAGAGATTGTTCACGAATGCTTTTAATGTAGTCTACTAAGCGAAGCTGTTCATCAAGAGCAATAGCGTCTTTGTGTTGTTCTACAAATACACTTACAACAGGCCACGGAGCAATACGTAAAGTTTTAACCTGTAAAAAGCTGATAGCTGAAATAAGCTGATCGTGTAGCTTCTTAAGTATAGGTAATTGTTGCGGCTCTAGTAAATCGTAGTTCATACGATCTCTACTTGCATTTAATAGTTCGTAACACCAAGGTAAAAAATCATCAGGGTGGTTTTCTACTTTCACGGCCATAAGGTTAAGGCTTAACTCTGAAGATTGCTTCAGAATGTTCTGATAGATTTGATTTTCTTGTTCGCCTAGCGTCATTTTTGACGGTGAAATTAGCAGTTTTTTCATGCCTTGTAGAATCTCCGGATTAGATATATATTTTTTTGCTGGTCTATTTTAGCGCAATTACATCAATAACAACAGCGCTGTCCTCAATGCTTAATAGTGACAGGGGATAAATATCTATACTTTTCAATGTATCAAGATTAAATTATAGGTAAATATTAGTTATTTTGATTTGAGGTTTTTGTGAGATATTGTCATTAAATTTACAATGTTTAATTTCAATAACACTAAATTGAATTATTTAGTTAATGCTTTTTTATAGCATTAACCATTTCATTAGTACTCTACTATATGTTTTTTATGCTGAAATTTTCAGCACGGATTCATATCATGCCAAATAAGTTAAACTAAATAGCATTTTTACAACTTCAGCAATGATTTTAAAGCTAACACTCGCTATGATAAGAACATTATTTGCACGTTTGAAAGGGCGATCATGAAAACCTTACTTAAAATTGTAGGTGTAATACTTTTATTATGTATAGCACTAATTATTGCCGCACCGTTTTTAATTCCTACTGATACTATTTTTAATAAAGTGTCGCACCAGGTAGAGCAAACAACTGGGCGCACTCTTACTATTAAAGGTGATAAAACACTTAGCGTATTCCCTGCATTAAAGTTAGAACTTAACGACGTGCATTTTGCAAATATGGGATCAGGTTCGCGCGCCGACATGGCGAGTATGAAACAGCTTGCTGTACATATACCTTGGTTTTCATTATTTGGTGGTGAGTTTAAATTAGATAAGTTTGTTATAAACGAACCAAATATCCTATTAGAAACCGACAAAAATGGTAAAGCTAATTGGCAGTTGTTTGATGCAGTTGCAGAGCAACCTAAAGAGCAAAGCCAATCAGGTGAAGCAATAAAGCTTCCAGATAACTTTGATATTGAGCTAGGTGAGGTTGCTATTTATGGCGGTACATTTACTTATCTAGATGGTCAAACAGGTACTAAGCAACAAATTAGTGATTTAGAACTCGCTATTTTACTTCCATCACTTCGTAAAACATTAGAAGTAAAAGGGGGTATTACTTATATGCAGGAGCGTTTTGAGCTTGATATAAAATTAGATACTCCAGCTAAAGCAATTGAAGGTGCTACTTTTAATGTTAAACAAACCTTAGATTCTCGTTTAGTTGATTTAACGTTCGCAGGGAGCATCGCTAAGCAAGGCAAAGATATTAAAGGTCAGTTAGCACTAAGCGGTGAGTCTGTTAAAAGTATTGCGAAATGGCAAGGTGTAGAGTTAGACGCTAAAGACAATGCTTTTAATGCATTTAGTGTAAACGGTAAAATGCATCTAGCAGGTGAGAAATTTAATTTAGAAGATTTAGCTGCGACGTTAGACGCATTGGAAATAAAAGGTAAGAGCGAGCTTAACCTAGGTAAGCGTTTAGCTGTAAATGCTGATATTGATTTAGGTATGCTTGATTTAAACCCGTACCTACCTGAAGCAGTAGCAAAACAGGAAGAGTCAGTAGAGCAAGAAGATAAACCTGCAGAGAAAATAGTATGGGATGACACTAAAATTGATCTAAGTGCTTTAAATTCACTAGATGCGAATGTAGTAATTCGTTCAAGTGGATTAAAAGCTAATGATATTAAGTTGGGCGCAAATCAATTTACTGTTGCTTTAAAAAATAGCGTTGCAAAACTAAGCCTAGATAGCTTTTCTGCTTATGAAGGGTCAGGTAAAGGCGTTATCAATGTAAACGTACAACAAGTGCCTTATAAAATATCAACTAACTTTGACTTAGCTGGTATAGATGCACAGCCTTTATTAACGGATGCGGCAGGTTTTGACAAGCTAATGGGTAAGGGTTCTTTAAATTGGAACCTAAGCACAACTGGCCAAAGTCAAAAGTCGTTTATTGGTGCGCTTAACGGAAAACTTGGATTTGAGTTTGCTGATGGCGCTGTAAAAGGCGCGAATATAGCTGAAATGGTACGTAAAGGTAAGGAGCTTATTTCAGGAAACTTTGGTGCAGCATCTGAAGGGTTAGATACTGGGTTTGAAGAATCAGAGCAAACAGATTTCTCTGCACTAACGGGAAGCTTCAACTTTACTAATGGTGTTGGCAAAAATACCGACCTATCACTTATCAGCCCACTTATTAGAATATCAGGTGAAGGCGATGTTGATTTACCCCAAACAACGGTTAACTACCGTTTGGTTACAGGCATAGTTGGATCGATTGAAGGACAGGGAACGACTGATGACAGTACAGGCTTTAAAATACCACTGCGCATAAAAGGCCCTTTCCACGATGTAGGTATAAAGCTTGACGTTGGCAGTGCGCTCAAAGATGAAGCTAAGCAAAAGGTCGATGAGGTAAAAGAAAAGGCAAAAGAAAAAGCAAAAGATAAGATTAAAGATAAATTAAAAGGTTTATTTGGTTAATTTATTGCGCTCTAAACAAACAAGGCACATTACAGGTGCCTTGTTTGTTTTGTAACCACCTGTAAAATAGCTACATAGCCGGAATTGCTCAGCTTTAATTTCCCATCACTCCAAATTAATTAAAAAATAACCTATCGCTACCCCCTCAATGCTGGTACAATTGCCCGCCCTTAAGAGACAACTCGTTTGTTTTTGAGTGGGATTTAATCGAAATGTCTTGATTTTAAACAAATTTAAGACACGTTGTAATTACTACACCGGAGGTCATTAACATGATCCAAATGCAAACTCAGCTGGAAGTTGCTGATAACAGCGGCGCTCGCAAAGTGCAGTGTATAAAAGTCCTTGGTGGTTCACACCGTCGCTACGCAGCGATTGGCGACATCATTAAAGTTTCTGTTAAAGAAGCTATTCCTCGCGGTAAAGTGAAGAAAGGTGATGTTAAAAACGCGGTAGTTGTGCGTACCAGAAAAGGTGTTCGCCGTCCAGATGGTTCTCTGATCCGTTTTGACAGCAACGCTGCTGTTATCTTAAATGATAACTTACAGCCAATTGGTACACGTATTTTCGGCCCTGTGACTCGCGAACTTCGTAATGATAAGTTCATGAAAATCGTTTCACTAGCCCCAGAAGTACTGTAAGGAGCCAATCATGGCAGCAAAAATACGTCGTGATGACGAAGTAATCGTACTAGCAGGTAAAGACAAAGGTAAGCGCGGAAAAGTGCTTTCAGTTGTTACTGAATCTGGTCGAATCTTTGTCGAAGGCATAAACTTGATCAAGAAACACCAAAAGCCGGTTCCACAATTGAACCAAGCTGGCGGTATTGTTGAGAAAGAAGCATCTATGGATGCATCAAACGTTGCGATCTTCAACTCGGAAACGAGTAAAGCTGATCGTGTAGGTTTCAAGATTGAAGATGGTAAGAAATTACGTATCTTTAAATCTACTGGTAAAACTATCTAATAGTTGGAGTAGAATGATGGCGAAACTGCATGAAGTATATAAAGACAAAGTAGTAGCTGAACTTCAAGAGAAGTTTGGTTTCAGCTCTGTCATGCAAGTCCCTCAGATCGAAAAGATCACATTGAATATGGGCGTGGGCGAAGCCCTAGCTGACAAGAAGATTTTAGATCACGCAGTAGCTGATCTTGCAGCAATCTCTGGTCAGAAACCTCTAATCACTAAAGCACGCAAATCTGTTGCTGGCTTCAAAGTGCGTGAAGGTTACCCAATTGGTTGTAAAGTAACCCTACGCGGCGAGCGTATGTGGGACTTTTTTGAGCGTTTGGTATCAATCGCTATCCCACGTATTCGTGACTTCCGTGGCGTAAGTGCTAAGTCTTTTGATGGACGTGGTAACTACAGCATGGGCGTACGTGAACAAATCATCTTCCCAGAAATCGATTACGATAAAGTAGACCGTGTACGCGGTATGGATATTACTATCACTACTTCTGCGAAATCTGATGAGGAAGGCCGTGCGTTGTTAGAAGCGTTTAACTTCCCATTTAAGAAATAAGGGTAGGGTTATGGCAAAGAATTCTATGAAAGCGCGCGAAGCTAAGCGCACAAAACTAGTTGCTCAATTCGCTGAAAAGCGTACAGCACTAAAAGCTATCATCACAGATGTTAACACGTCTGAAGATGATCGTTGGGACGCGGTTCTTAAGCTACAAGCTTTACCTCGTGATTCTAGCCCTGTACGTCAACGTAATCGTTGTAACATTACGGGCCGCCCACATGGTTACCTTCGCAAATTCGGCATGAGCCGTATTAAAGTTCGCGAAGCAGCTATGCGCGGTGAAATTCCTGGCCTTAAAAAGGCTAGCTGGTAATAGAATCATGGGAGTAAGACTATGAGCTTGCAAGATCCTATCGCGGATTTGTTTACACGTATCCGTAATGGTCAATCAGCGAAGAAAGTATCTGTAACGATGCCAACTTCAAAGCTGAAAGTAGCATTAGCTAAAGTACTAAAAGACGAAGGTTATATCGTAGATTTCGCTGTTAACAGTGAAGCGAAACCTGAGCTTTCTATCGAGTTAAAGTACTTCGAAGGCAAAGCTGTAATTGAAAATATCCAGCGTGTAAGTCGCCCTGGTTTACGTATCTATAAGAAACGTGACCAATTACCTAAGGTAATGGGTGGTCTTGGTATCGCTATCGTATCAACTTCTAAAGGCCTAATGACAGACCGCACAGCACGTAGTGCTGGTGTTGGTGGTGAAATCATTGGTTTTGTAGCTTAATCGGAGGGGAACTATGTCTCGCATAGCAAAGGCACCAATTACTGTTCCTGCCGGTGTAGAAGTTACATTAAAAGGCCAGGAAATCACAGTTAAAGGCAAAAACGGTGAACTAACTCGTACTATCAACAACGCTGTTGAAGTACAAGTTAATGACAACGTTATTACAACTTTACCTCGTGATGGCGTAGCTAATGCATGGGCTCAAGCAGGTACTGCTCGTGCTCTAATCAACAACATGGTTGTTGGTACGCATGAAGGTTACGAGAAGAAACTTCAGTTAGTAGGCGTTGGTTACCGTGCAGCAGCTAAGGGTAAAGTTTTAGACTTAACACTTGGTTTCTCACACCCAGTTAATTTCGCAGTTCCTGAAGGAATTACGATTGAAACTCCAAGCCAAACAGAAGTTCTAGTTAAGGGCGTAGATAAGCAGTTAGTTGGTCAAACAGCTGCTAACATTCGTGCATACCGTAAACCTGAGCCTTATAAAGGTAAGGGTGTTCGTTATTCAGATGAGAATGTACGCCGTAAAGAGGCTAAGAAGAAGTAAGGTAAGACGATGGATAAAAAAACAGCTCGTCTACGTCGTGCTAAACGCACTCGTAGAAATTATATTGAACAAGGCACAACGCGTCTTGTTATCCACCGCACGCCACGTCACATATATGCTCAAGTAGTAAATGCTGAGGGTAATGTACTGGCTGCTGCTTCTACTGTTGAAAAGGCTATTAGCGAAACAGTTAAAGGCACCGGTAACGTTGAAGCTGCGCAAGCAGTTGGCAAAGCGGTTGCTGAACGTGCGGCTGACAAAGGCATCGAAAAGATTGCTTTTGATCGCAGTGGCTTTAAATATCACGGCCGTGTGAAGGCGCTAGCTGATGCTGCGCGTGAAGCCGGTTTGCAATTCTAGGAGTAGACAATGGCTAACGTAGAAGCAAAGCAACAACAGCCTGATCTAGCTGAAAAGCTAATCGCGGTAAACCGTGTGTCTAAAGTAGTTAAAGGTGGTCGTATCTTTAGCTTTACTGCACTAACTGTAGTTGGTGACGGCGCAGGTAAAGTAGGTTTTGGTTATGGTAAAGCACGTGAAGTTCCAGCTGCTATTCAAAAAGCAATGGAAAAGGCACGTCGCAACATGATTAACGTAGACCTAAATGGCAATACATTACAGCATCCTGTTAAGGGACGTCATGCTGGCTCACTAGTGTTCATGAAACCAGCATCTGAAGGTACTGGTATCATCGCAGGTGGTGCTATGCGTGCAGTACTAGAAGTTACTGGTGTGCAGAACGTACTTTCTAAATGTTACGGTTCTACTAACCCGATCAACGTGGTACGTGCAACGATTTCGGCTCTTGAGAATATGAATTCTCCACAGTCTATCGCTGCAAAACGTGGCCTTCGCGTAGACGAAATTCTGGGGTAACCATGGCAAATCAAACTGTAAAAGTAACACAAGTAAAAAGCTCTATCGGTCGTTTACCGAAACATAAAGCTACATTACGCGGTCTTGGTTTACGTCGTATCAACCACACTGTTGAGTTAGAAGACACAGCATGTGTACGTGGTATGATAAACAAGGTTTCTTACATGGTTAAGGTAGAGGGTTAATTCGATGCATTTGAATACACTTTCACCTGCTGCAGGTTCAAAAACTGCTCCAAAACGTGTTGGTCGTGGTATCGGTTCTGGTCTAGGTAAGACTGGTGGTCGTGGTCACAAAGGTCAAAAGTCACGTTCTGGCGGTAAAGTACGCGTTGGTTTTGAAGGCGGTCAAATGCCTATGCAACGTCGTCTACCAAAATTTGGTTTCACTTCTCGCAAATCTTTAGTATCTGCAGAAATAAACCTTTTTGAAATCGCTAAAGTAGAAGGCGATGTGGTAGACCTAAGCGCGTTACAAGCAGCTGGTCTAGTTAAAAAGAACGTTCTTTTCGTTAAAGTTGTTAAATCTGGCGAAGTTTCACGCGCTGTTACCGTTAAAGGCCTTAAAGCCTCTAAAGGTGCTCGCGAAGCAATTGAAGCTGCCGGAGGCAAGGTAGAAGACTAAGGAAGTACTAATGGCTAAACCAGGTCAAGATACACAAAGTGCACAAAGTGGACTTTCGGAATTGAAGCGCCGATTACTCTTCGTATTGGGTGCTATCATAATTTACCGTCTAGGTTCATTTGTGCCGATCCCTGGGATTGACGCCGCTGTACTTGCCGATTTCTTCGAGCAACAAAAGGGCACCATTGTTGAAATGTTCAACATGTTCAGTGGTGGTGCACTTGAGCGAGCTTCAGTGTTAGCACTGGGTATTATGCCGTATATTTCGGCTTCGATTATTACGCAACTATTAACGCATATGTATCCTCCGTTTATAGAGCTTAAGAAAGAAGGTGAACAAGGGCGTAAAAAAATTAGCCAGTACACACGCTATGGCACGCTTGTGCTAGCTACTATTCAATCAATCGGTATTGCTACTAGCTTACCGGGCATGATGGAGGGGTTAGTAGTTAACCCTGGTATAGGTTTCTATTTCACCGCAGTGGTGAGTTTAGTAACTGGTACTATGTTCCTTATGTGGTTGGGTGAACAGATAACAGAACGTGGTATCGGCAACGGTATTTCTGTTCTAATATTTGTTGGTATTGTAGCTAACTTGCCGTCTGCTATTGGTTCGACAGTCGAAATGGCGCGCCAAGGTGATTTGAATGTTTTTGTACTGTTGATGGTTGCGGTAATCGTATTCGCTGTTACTTATCTTGTAGTGTTTTTTGAACGTGGACAACGTCGTATTGTTGTTAACTACGCAAAGCGCCAACAAGGTCGTCAAGTATTTGCTGCTCAAAGCACGCATTTACCACTAAAAGTAAATATGGCGGGTGTTATTCCACCAATCTTCGCTAGCAGTATAATTCTGTTCCCTGGTACAATTGCAAGCTGGTTCGGCCAAGGTGAAGGTCCGGTCGCTGATGTATTACAAGCTGTTGCTACTACGCTGACTCCAGGTCAACCGTTGTACTCACTTGTTTTAGCTGCGGCTATTATCTTCTTCTGCTTTTTCTATACAGCGTTGGTGTTTAACCCCCGTGAAACTGCAGACAACCTTAAGAAATCTGGCGCATTTATCCCAGGTATTCGACCAGGTGAGCAGACATCTAAATACATTGATAAAGTGATGACACGCCTGACATTGGCAGGTGCTTTGTATATAACCTTTATCTGTCTGGTGCCTGAATTCATGACTATGGCATGGCAAACGCCATTCTATTTCGGCGGTACATCAATTTTGATTATCGTTGTTGTAATCATGGACTTTATGGCACAAGTACAGACTCACCTGATGTCTCATCAGTATGATTCTGTGCTGAAAAAAGCGAACCTTAAAGGCTACGGTCGATAAGGTCAGTTTACGGAGTTGAGCAATGAAAGTACGTGCTTCCGTTAAGAAAATATGCCGTAACTGTAAAGTTATTAAACGTGCTGGTGTAGTACGCGTAATTTGCAGTGAGCCTAAGCATAAGCAAAGGCAAGGCTAAGTAAACAGTCGTGCAGGCTGAGTTTTCTCGGCCTGTGTTTTTAGTAGTAATTTGGTCTTCGTTTGAGTATCCTTACGGGCTTTTCAAACTTATGATTACCAAATTCGAATATAGGAGATGTGTTAGTGGCCCGTATTGCTGGCATTAACGTCCCTGATCATAAACATGCAGTTATTGGTTTAACAGCTATTTATGGCATAGGTAAGACTCGCTCTAAGGCTATCTTAGAAGCGACTGGTATCGCCGAAACCACAAAAATCGGTGAACTTTCAGACGAAATTCTTGACGTACTGCGTGATGCAGTTGGCAAGTACACTGTTGAAGGTGATCTTCGTCGTGAAGTTACTTTAAATATCAAGCGCCTAATGGACCTTGGTTGTTATCGTGGCCTACGTCACCGTCGCTCTTTACCACTACGTGGTCAAAGAACTAAGACTAACGCGCGCACCCGCAAGGGTCCTCGTAAGCCTATTAAGCGATAAGGGGATAGTATTATGGCTAAGACACCAATTCGTCGTAAAAAGGTTAAAAAACAAGTTGCTGATGGTATGGCTCATGTTCATGCGTCTTTCAACAACACTATTGTAACGATTACCGACCGTCAAGGTAATGCATTATCATGGGCTACTGCCGGTGGTTCAGGTTTCCGTGGTTCACGTAAATCTACACCATTTGCTGCTCAGGTTGCTGCAGAGCGTGCAGGTACTGCTGCTCAAGAATACGGTTTAAAGAATCTAGAAGTTTTCATCAAAGGTCCAGGTCCAGGTCGTGAATCTGCTGTACGTGCTTTGAATGCTGCTGGTTACCGTATTACCAACATTACTGACGTGACGCCAATACCACATAATGGTTGTCGTCCACCGAAGAAACGTCGCGTTTAACAATAGGTTAGGAGAAATAACATGGCAAGATATTTGGGCCCTAAGCTCAAGCTGAGTCGTCGTGAAGGTACTGACCTGTTCCTTAAGAGCGGCGTAAGAGCTATCGACTCTAAGTGTAAACTTGAGACTGCACCTGGTCAGCACGGCGCTCGTAAAGGTCGCTTATCTGATTACGGTTTACAATTACGTGAAAAGCAAAAAGTACGTCGTATCTACGGTGTATTAGAAAAGCAATTCCGTAACTACTACAAAGAAGCTGCTCGCCTTAAAGGCAACACAGGTGAAAACTTGTTACAGCTTTTAGAGCAACGTTTAGACAATGTTGTATATCGCATGGGTTTTGCTAGCACACGTGCAGAAGCACGTCAGTTAGTAAGCCATAAAGCGATTTTAGTTAATGGTCGTGTTGTGAACATTCCTTCATACGTAATTACACCAGAAGATACTGTTGTAATCCGTGAGAAGTCTAAGACACAAGCACGTATCATCGCTGCTCTAGAGTTGGCTGAGCAACGTGAAAAGCCGACTTGGGTTGAAGTTGACGGTAAGAAATTGGAAGGCAGCTTTAAGCGTCTACCTGAGCGTTCAGACCTGTCTGCGGACATTAATGAACAACTAATCGTCGAACTTTACTCTAAGTAAAGTTAAGAGTTAAGAGAGGATAAAATGCAGGGTTCTGTTACAGAATTTCTAAAACCAAGGTTAGTTGACATCGACGCTATCAACCCAACGCGTTCTAAAATAGTTTTAGAACCATTAGAGCGAGGCTTTGGCCATACTCTGGGTAATGCTTTACGCCGTATATTACTTTCATCTATGCCTGGATGTGCAGTAACTGAAGTTGAAATCGACGGTGTATTACATGAGTACAGCGCGAAAGAAGGCGTTCAAGAAGACATCATTGAAATACTATTAAACCTTAAAGGTTTAGCAGTAACGTTAGAAGGCAAAGATGAAGTTTTTCTGACCCTGACTAAATCTGGTGTAGGCCCTGTTACTGCGGCTGATATTCAGCACGATGGCGATGTAACAATTGCTAATCCAGATCACGTTATTTGTAATTTAACTACAAATAACAGCGAGATCAGCATGCGTATTCGTGTTGAACGTGGTCGTGGTTATGTGCCGGCATCTAGTCGTTTATCCTCTGATGACGATGAGCGTCCAATTGGTAGATTGTTGCTTGATGCATCATTTAGCCCAGTTGAACGTATTGCGTACTCGGTTGAATCAGCTCGAGTTGAGCAACGTACAGATTTAGACAAATTAATCATTGATATGGAAACAAACGGCACTTTAGATCCAGAAGAAGCGATCCGCCGTGCGTCTACTATCTTAGCTGAGCAATTAGATGCATTCGTAGATTTACGTGATGTAACTGAGCCAGAAGAGAAAGAAGAGAAGCCAGAATTCGATCCTATTCTACTTCGTCCAGTTGATGATCTTGAACTAACAGTACGCTCAGCAAATTGTTTGAAAGCCGAGCAAATTCAATATATTGGTGATTTAGTTCAGCGCACTGAAGTTGAGCTTCTTAAAACGCCTAATCTAGGTAAGAAGTCTCTAACTGAAATTAAAGACGTGCTAGCTTCACGTGGTCTTTCTCTGGGCATGCGCCTAGAAAATTGGCCGCCTGCAAGTTTAGCTGAATAATCTAAATCACTATATTAGTTTAGTTAGAAGGATAGGGTCATGCGCCATCGTAAGAGTGGTCGTCAATTAAACCGTAACAGTAGCCATCGTAAAGCGATGTTTAGCAATATGGCAGGTTCTTTGGTGAAACATGAAATCATCAAAACTACTTTGCCTAAAGCGAAAGAGTTACGTCGTGTAATTGAACCTTTAATCACACTGGCTAAGACTGACAGTGTAGCAAATCGCCGTTTAGCGTTTGCTCGCACGCGTGATAATGAAGTTGTTGGTAAATTATTCAGTGAAATCGGTCCGCGTAATGCAGATCGTCCAGGTGGTTACACTCGTATTCTTAAGTGTGGCTTCCGTACTGGTGATAATGCACCAATGGCTTATATTGAACTAGTTGGTCGCCCAGCGACTAGCGAAGCAGTTCAAGAAGACGCACAGTCTGCAGAGTAAGTCTTAAAGAAACCTAAAAGCCGAGCTTATGCTCGGCTTTTTCTTGCCTAAAATTTGTCAACCTATATGAATCAGTAATTATCTTCTATTATGGGTATCGACTCATAGATTCTGAATCGATAAGTTGTTTTGACAGCTGCTTTAATAGCTCTACCTAGTTACTCTTCACTTATCATTCATACAAAATAGCCTATTAGATTCTAGCTAAAGATCATTTCCACTATTTATAGGAGTGATTATAAGACATAACGTATTCTTTCTAATCTATACCGATACTATGAACTTCATCGTAACCTAAATTCGGATAATAAGTGCAATTTCTCAGATTAGATGGCCAGCTGTTATAATTCGGCCATTCTCTCGCCAAAGGAAATTGCTTTAATGAAATATAAACAGCTGACACAAGCAGAAAGATACCAGATTTACGCGTTAATAAAAGCAGGAAATAACCAAAAACAGATAGCTGATGAACTCACTCGTTCACCGTCATCTATCTCTAGAGAGTTAAAACGCAATAAAGGGCTTAAAGGCTATCGACCTAACCAAGCCAATAATTTTGCAGAGCAAAGACGCAAGTCATCTTTCAAAGCAAGTAAGTTAACAGATGATGTTACTGACTGGATTAATAAATTGTTGGTTGACGGACTTTCGCCAGAGCAGGTGGCAGGCCGCTTAGCTTTAGAGAAAAAGGTCGTTTTGCATCATGAAACGATTTATCAATATATTTACAGAGACAAGGCTCGTGGTGGTGAACTACATAAGACACTCACTCGTGCATGTAAAAAGTATAAAAAACGCTATGGAAGCTACGATAAACGTGGACAGATAGTTAATCGAGTCAGTATTGATGAACGCCCAAGTATTGTGGATTCAAAGTCTAGGATTGGTGATTGGGAGGGCGATACAGTGATAGGCAAAGGGCGTAAAAATGCCCTTGTTACAATGGTTGAACGTAAAACGTTATATACAGTCGTTCACAGAATTGAAAGCAAGCATGCGAAAATAACAGCCGATGCGCTGATCAAGTGTATGACACCCTATAAAGGTAAGGTTATTACCGTGACTTTAGATAATGGAAAAGAGTTTGCTCACCATGAGCATGTTGCACAAAAATTAGAAGCGGATGTGTATTTCGCTCACCCATATTCATCATGGGAGCGGGGCATAAATGAGAATACCAACGGCTTACTTAGACGCTTCTTCCCCAAGGGAACTGACTTTATGTCGCTAAGTGAAGCAGAAATACAGGCGGCAGTTGATAAGCTCAACCATCGGCCAAGAAAAACAAGAGGGTATAAAACCCCTCATGAGTTATTTACGGGGCAATCAGAAGTTCTGGTGGCTGCATAATGATTGCACTTAATACTTGAATTCAAGTAAGGTTAAGTAAACGTAACTATTCAGCCACATTTTCAATAAATATATCAGGTAACTGATTTTTGAAGAGTAATTCAAGGGCTAGGCTTGCTGATACATGCTGTTTTCTGCAAGTCGAGAGGTAGCTTCTGATTAAACAAAACATCTCTGCACCTTGCATGCTTCTGAAGCACCCAGATATCTTTTGATGAACCTTGGTCATCCTAATATCATTCTCACCTTGGTTGTTGCTAAAAGGCACCGCCGTTTCCGTCATGAACCGTAAGACATCATCTTGATAACCTCTTAACCGCTCTAACAACGCTCTAGACTTTGTTCGTTTCAATCTGCCTCGCTGGCCTTTTACTCGGCTGTTTCTATCCGGTGGAGGGCATTTAATGTCACCTTGAGCCAATATTTGTTGATATTTCTCTATATAGTGAGCTTTTGTGTCTGCATCTAGCTCGGGGTTATCTATTTGATGTTTATTGATTTCAGTCAGTAGGGTTTGCAAATCCTTTGCCCATTGCATACCGTCTTGCTCCCATGCCCTTTCTAACTCTCGGATATGATGTGCATTACACAAGGCATGTTGGCACTGTGTATATTGATAATACGGTTTCCAGTGGTCGTGGCATAGTACCCCAGTAAAGTGAGGTAAAATATCGGCGTCATCCATCGCTATTTTCCCTCTTTTCTCATGCGGGTAAAAATACGTCCACCACGTCGTTGATGCACCATGAAGCCATCGTCGTTTACCACCTATATTAATCCCCGTTTCATCAACGTGTAAGGCTTGATAAGTCGTTTTCAGGGCTTTCTTGAGCGCGGCTTCTGCGCCGGAGGACTTTACCAAGGCCGCTGCTTGTTCATTAAAGTTAAATAAACTACCCGCACTGATTGGAATACCGAGTTGATCACAAAAATATTCTTCAATGCGGTTGTAAGGGAGTAATTGATATTGGGATAGGTAAACTGCATGGGCTTTTACACCAACCCCATATTGAATAGGACTGTTAACGTCTTCTGGAAATTCACCAATAAAACGCTTACCTTGCTCATTTTCCAGAATTTGTGCTTGGTATTCAGTGACCACTTTCCTGATATCTATATCGACAACCTGTCGTTTTTGAAAGCCAATTTCACGGTAGTGACCTTTCGGTAAAAAATCACGTTCAACTAGGATGATTTTGATCTCATCAGGCGTCTGTGTTTGGGTTAGTGTTTTACCTGCACGGCCTTTTTGACCACCCGCTGACTTGGCTGATTTCTCTTTGTTTTGTTTTTTTCGGTTGATGTCTTTTGATGGCGGGATACTGCTATTGTTACTGTTAAGTCCTAATTTACTTGCTAACATAACAACGACAACCAGAATGAGTTCAATAGACATCTTCAGCGCAGGCGTGAGAGTTTTACCTTCTTGTAATTGAGCTTTGGTTTTCTCAACGATTTCGTCGATGTTGATGCTGTTTAAATTCATTGAAGCTAGGGCTATTAGGTCATAGCCCTAGCTTGGCATACTGGCGGGATCGGTCAATAGTTAAAAAAGATCCTTTGAAAATAATTTACCATGGTGAATAGTTACAAGTAAACTTACTTATTAAATATGTAAAACTATGGTTAAACATAGCCCAGTCAATTCAATTTTCAGCTTTTGACTAATTTAAGTGATTTTAGTTATACGACTCTTGCTCTATTGGCTAGCTTTTTCAGCATAGATGATGCAAATATATCTATACCCATAGGTGGTTGCCATAACTTTAATTTTAAATAGCTTTATAAACCGCTGAGTAGAGATGGTTTAGTTGTGTTTTTGAGCGTTTAGCTCAAATACTCAGCGAACAGCACATTATTTCAAGTTTTCTTCAAAAAAGGGTTGATCTGTTTTCGGATCTCCCTATAATGCGACCCCACTGAGACGGGAAAGGCCAACGCATAGCGAGGCACGAACTAATCAGAGAGTTAAATAAAACTTCGGTTTTAAATCTTCTAAAAAGAAAGTTTAAAACAAAGTATTGACTCGAAAAATAAAGGGTGTATTATTCGCATCCCTTGAGGCGCTAAAGCGACTCAAAACGTTCTTTAACAATATAAAGCAATCATCTGTGTGGGCACTCGTACAGATTGAGTTCTAACAGCCAAACTACTTACTCTTTATGGGTAATTAGCGAGGCAAACAAATTAGAGTCTCAATTGAAAACTGAGTGACCAACAGAATAGTTATTTAGGTAATTATTCGGCACAGTCAATTCAATATCGAAAGATATTAAAAATTCAGAATTCATTGAGCTGTCGAAAGACATAAAACTTTTTAATTGAAGAGTTTGATCATGGCTCAGATTGAACGCTGGCGGCAGGCCTAACACATGCAAGTCGAGCGGTAACAGAAAGTAGCTTGCTACTTTGCTGACGAGCGGCGGACGGGTGAGTAATGCTTGGGAACATGCCTTGAGGTGGGGGACAACAGTTGGAAACGACTGCTAATACCGCATAATGTCTACGGACCAAAGGGGGCTTCGGCTCTCGCCTTTAGATTGGCCCAAGTGGGATTAGCTAGTTGGTGAGGTAATGGCTCACCAAGGCGACGATCCCTAGCTGGTTTGAGAGGATGATCAGCCACACTGGGACTGAGACACGGCCCAGACTCCTACGGGAGGCAGCAGTGGGGAATATTGCACAATGGGCGCAAGCCTGATGCAGCCATGCCGCGTGTGTGAAGAAGGCCTTCGGGTTGTAAAGCACTTTCAGTCAGGAGGAAAGGTTAACGGTTAATACCCGTTAGCTGTGACGTTACTGACAGAAGAAGCACCGGCTAACTCCGTGCCAGCAGCCGCGGTAATACGGAGGGTGCGAGCGTTAATCGGAATTACTGGGCGTAAAGCGTACGCAGGCGGTTTGTTAAGCGAGATGTGAAAGCCCCGGGCTCAACCTGGGAACTGCATTTCGAACTGGCAAACTAGAGTGTGATAGAGGGTGGTAGAATTTCAGGTGTAGCGGTGAAATGCGTAGAGATCTGAAGGAATACCGATGGCGAAGGCAGCCACCTGGGTCAACACTGACGCTCATGTACGAAAGCGTGGGGAGCAAACGGGATTAGATACCCCGGTAGTCCACGCCGTAAACGATGTCTACTAGAAGCTCGGAGCCTCGGTTCTGTTTTTCAAAGCTAACGCATTAAGTAGACCGCCTGGGGAGTACGGCCGCAAGGTTAAAACTCAAATGAATTGACGGGGGCCCGCACAAGCGGTGGAGCATGTGGTTTAATTCGATGCAACGCGAAGAACCTTACCTACACTTGACATACAGAGAACTTACCAGAGATGGTTTGGTGCCTTCGGGAACTCTGATACAGGTGCTGCATGGCTGTCGTCAGCTCGTGTTGTGAGATGTTGGGTTAAGTCCCGCAACGAGCGCAACCCCTATCCTTAGTTGCTAGCAGGTAATGCTGAGAACTCTAAGGAGACTGCCGGTGATAAACCGGAGGAAGGTGGGGACGACGTCAAGTCATCATGGCCCTTACGTGTAGGGCTACACACGTGCTACAATGGCGCATACAGAGTGCTGCGAACCTGCGAAGGTAAGCGAATCACTTAAAGTGCGTCGTAGTCCGGATTGGAGTCTGCAACTCGACTCCATGAAGTCGGAATCGCTAGTAATCGCGTATCAGAATGACGCGGTGAATACGTTCCCGGGCCTTGTACACACCGCCCGTCACACCATGGGAGTGGGTTGCTCCAGAAGTAGATAGTCTAACCCTCGGGAGGACGTTTACCACGGAGTGATTCATGACTGGGGTGAAGTCGTAACAAGGTAGCCCTAGGGGAACCTGGGGCTGGATCACCTCCTTATACGATTTAGAACTTATTTGTTCGTAGTGTCCACACAGATGATTGTTAATTAGTGCTTGTTCTTCGGAATAACTAATTAATATGCTCTTTAAAAATTTGGAAAAGCTGATAATAAAATTCTGATAGATACATTGTATTTATCAAGAGTTTTCAAAAGTAAAAAACAATGGTAGCAGTACCATTGAGTGCCATTTAGTTAACTCTTATGAGTTGATTGATTGGTATCTACTTTAGTATTCAATATTGACTTCTGGCGAAGTTAAACTGTCACGAAACAAAGACCCGTTTGGGTTGTATGGTTAAGTGACTAAGCGTACACGGTGGATGCCTTGGCAGTTGGAGGCGATGAAGGACGTATTAACTTGCGATAAGCCTAGTCAAGCTAGTAAAAAGCGCTTGAGACTAGGATTTCCGAATGGGGAAACCCACCTGCTTGCAGGTATCGTTAACTGAATACATAGGTTAACGAGGCGAACGCGGAGAACTGAAACATCTAAGTACCCGTAGGAAAAGAAATCAACCGAGATTCCGAAAGTAGCGGCGAGCGAAATCGGAACAGCCCTTAAGCTCATTATGTGTTAATGGAAGGCTGCTGGAAAGCGCCACGATACAGGGTGATAGTCCCGTACATGAAAAGACATTTTAAGTGAAATCGAGTAGGTCGGAGCACGTGAAACTTTGACTGAATATAGGTGGACCATCATCTAAGGCTAAATACTCCCAACTGACCGATAGTGAACCAGTACCGTGAGGGAAAGGCGAAAAGAACCCCTGTGAGGGGAGTGAAATAGAACCTGAAACCGTGTACGTACAAGCAGTAGGAGCCCACTTGTTGGGTGACTGCGTACCTTTTGTATAATGGGTCAGCGACTTATATTTTGTAGCGAGGTTAACCGAATAGGGTAGCCGTAGGGAAACCGAGTCTTAACTGGGCGACTAGTTGCAAGGTATAGACCCGAAACCCGGTGATCTAGCCATGGGCAGGTTGAAGGTTGAGTAACATCAACTGGAGGACCGAACCCACTAACGTTGAAAAGTTAGGGGATGACCTGTGGCTAGGAGTGAAAGGCTAATCAAACCGGGAGATAGCTGGTTCTCCCCGAAATCTATTTAGGTAGAGCCTCGGACGAATACTTACGGGGGTAGAGCACTGTTAAGGCTAGGGGGTCATCCCGACTTACCAACCCTTTGCAAACTCCGAATACCGTAAAGTAATATCCGGGAGACACACGGCGGGTGCTAACGTCCGTCGTGAAGAGGGAAACAACCCAGACCGCCAGCTAAGGTCCCAAAGTCATAGTTAAGTGGGAAACGATGTGGAAAGGCCCAGACAGCCAGGAGGTTGGCTTAGAAGCAGCCATCCTTTAAAGAAAGCGTAATAGCTCACTGGTCGAGTCGGTCTGCGCGGAAGATGTAACGGGGCTAAACTATGCACCGAAGCTGCGGATTCAGAATTTATTCTGAGTGGTAGGGGAGCGTTCTGTAAGCGGTTGAAGGTGTACCGGGAGGTATGCTGGACGTATCAGAAGTGCGAATGCTGACATGAGTAACGATAATGGGAGTGAAAAACTCCCACGCCGGAAGACCAAGGGTTCCTATCCCATGTTAATCAGGGTAGGGTAAGTCAACCCCTAAGGCGAGGCCGAAAGGCGTAGTCGATGGGAAACAGATTAATATTTCTGTACTCGATATAATTGCGATGGGGGGACGGAGCAGGCTAAGCAAGCATAGCGTTGGTAGTCTATGTGAAAGTGAGTAGGGCGTTTGTTTAGGTAAATCCGGACGAACACTAAACCTGAGACACGAGACGAGTCACTACGGTGATGAAGTTGCTGATGCCATACTTCCAGGAAAAGCCTCTAAGCTTCAGATTATATGGAATCGTACCCCAAACCGACACAGGTGGTCAGGTAGAGAATACTAAGGCGCTTGAGAGAACTCGGGTGAAGGAACTAGGCAAAATCGTACCGTAACTTCGGGAGAAGGTACGCTCCTATCTGTGATGAGACTTGCTCTCTAAGCGGACGGGAGCCGCAGTGACCAGGTGGCTGGGACTGTTTATTAAAAACACAGCACTGTGCAAAATCGCAAGATGACGTATACGGTGTGACACCTGCCCGGTGCCGGAAGGTTAATTGATGGGGTTATCCTTAGGGAGAAGCTCTTGATCGAAGCCCCGGTAAACGGCGGCCGTAACTATAACGGTCCTAAGGTAGCGAAATTCCTTGTCGGGTAAGTTCCGACCTGCACGAATGGTGTAACCATGGCCACGCTGTCTCCACCCGAGACTCAGTGAAATTGAAATCGCAGTGAAGATGCTGTGTACCCGCGGCTAGACGGAAAGACCCCGTGAACCTTTACTACAGCTTGGCACTGAACATTGAACCTACATGTGTAGGATAGGTGGGAGACTTTGAAGCAGCGACGCTAGTTGTTGTGGAGTCAACCTTGAAATACCACCCTTGTAGTTTTGATGTTCTAACGTTGGCCCCTGAATCGGGGTTACGGACAGTGCCTGGTGGGTAGTTTGACTGGGGCGGTCTCCTCCTAAAGAGTAACGGAGGAGCACGAAGGTTGGCTAAGTACGGTCGGACATCGTACGGTTAGTGTAATGGTAGAAGCCAGCTTAACTGCGAGACAGACACGTCGAGCAGGTACGAAAGTAGGTCATAGTGATCCGGTGGTTCTGAATGGAAGGGCCATCGCTCAACGGATAAAAGGTACTCCGGGGATAACAGGCTGATACCGCCCAAGAGTTCATATCGACGGCGGTGTTTGGCACCTCGATGTCGGCTCATCACATCCTGGGGCTGAAGTCGGTCCCAAGGGTATGGCTGTTCGCCATTTAAAGTGGTACGCGAGCTGGGTTTAGAACGTCGTGAGACAGTTCGGTCCCTATCTGCCGTGGGCGTTTGAGAATTGAGAGGGGTTGCTCCTAGTACGAGAGGACCGGAGTGAACGAACCGCTGGTGTTCGGGTTGTCATGCCAATGGCATTGCCCGGTAGCTACGTTCGGAACTGATAAGCGCTGAAAGCATCTAAGCGCGAAGCAGGCCTCGAGATGAGTTCTCACTAGACTTTTAAAGTCTCTGAAGGGCCGTTGAAGACTACAACGTTGATAGGCAAGATGTGGAAGTGGTGTGAGCCATTAAGCTAACTTGTACTAATTACCCGTGAGGCTTAACCATACAACGCCAAACGCGTTTTATGTGATAGTGAAACAAGCGAAGAAGTTAATATGACTAAAGTAGAAATTACTTAGAAAGACTTAAAAAATATTATCAGATATTTTCCAAATTCAAGAGGTGACTCTTAGCGCGTAGCGTTAACATTGAGGCACCTTGCGCAAAGAAAATGGTAGTACTACGTGCTTGTCATTAATTCTTTGCACCATATTTGCTTGGTGACAATAGCGTTTTGGACCCACCTGACTCCATGCCGAACTCAGTAGTGAAACGAAACAGCGCCGATGATAGTGTAGCATTTGCTATGTGAAAGTAGGACATTACCAGGCTTCAAATTGTAGAGAGCCCGACTAGAAATAGTCGGGTTTTTTTACGTCTGCAGAAAAGTAAAATACGCGTAATTAATATACACTCACATCAACACCATCACGTAGGTCGGGCGAGCGCAGCGACCCCCGACGTCAAAAGCATAAAAACCTCCGCTCGACAATGAGTGGTAGCATTTGTACTGTGGGTAAATAATACCAATTGGTTTAACATCTGGCCTAATATAAAAGCGTTAATTATCTGGCCTTATGATAAGTATTGAACATGACCTTTAAGCCTTTATATACGCTTTGGGTAGGTTACTGAAGAGAATAAAAATAGTTAGGCAGAGGTTGATACAGAGGTTTACGCATAGAACTTAAATCTAATGGGCATGAGGTTTTTAAATAATAGTGTTCATGGAGTGCCTATCTAAACTTGCAGTATTAACTACCCTTCATTAATTGTTTTATAGCCAGATAGGCGGTTAGGGGCTGCTTTAATTTCATATGTACTGAGCGTTATTAATTTTTAACCCTAAGATTAACTAAGGCCATATACTTTATATTAAAAACTATCGACAAGACTTACTAAAAAGTGTTTTGTGTACTCCTTAAACTAAAGTTTATTTTATACTCTCCTGGTTCTAATTAACCATCTATATATGCCAATAAAGAACAATGCTGCAGATCCGAAGCCACTCAACATCCAAATGACTTTTAAAATGTTACCGCCAATGCTGCCGTCATGTAGAGGGTGTATCCATTTTTTAATTTTACTAGCCGTACTTTGTTTATCTATATTAAACATGCTCCCTAACTTCCCTGTAAGAGCATTAACCTCTATATAGCTATGTGGAAAGCGATAAGAAGGATCGTTTACAGTTTGAAATCTAAATCTGTAAATCGCATTTAAGTTTGATGGTGTTTCAATCCAAGCTAAACGCGCACCCGGTAATGCTTTTTTAGCTATTAGTATCGCTTGCGATAAAGGAATATTAGATTGTTTACTCGGTTGTATTTGTGTTTTTGAAGGGGAGTTTATATCGCTAACTAAAGCGGTTAATATAGGATCTGTCTGCTTTGGAATAGCAAGCATAATCCCTGTAATCGTTAGAGCTAATAATGGGATGCACAAGCTTAAACCAATTAATTTATGCCAGTCATAAAGTAGGCCTATTTTAGAACTGCGACGTTTAAATTTTAACGATTTTATCGATTGACCTTTTTTTGGCCACCACGCTAATAACCCAGATATGAGAAGGATTAATGTGGCAATGCCTATATACCCCACAATTATAATACCGGTACTTCCTGTGAGTAATGAAAAGTGCAGGTTATATAACCATGTAACAAAATAATCGCCCCAGTAATCTTTTCGAATTACTTTATATTTATCATTTGAGAGCCAAATCATTAAGGTTGCAAATTCACGATTTTGTGTTTCTACAGGGTTATAGTAACGAGCCGGTATGATTGAATTGTCATCTGTTACCTCAAGCCGCCAGGGCCCATACTTATCTGGAAAAGCCGTTTTTAAGTTTTTGTATGCCAAATCCCAGTTGACTTTGTCTGTATGCTTTATATTTACTTTAGTGAGGTTCAGTTGTGAATCTATTTGTGGGTAATATATTAATACTGAGCCAGAGAATGCAATAACAGTGAATAAAAACCCTATTGATAAACCTAAATAAAGGTGTAATCGTCTAAATATCTTTTGCCAAGAAAGCTTTGGAAGCATGAATAAAGTAGCCGTAATAAGTGAGTGTACTTAAACAATAATTATTAGGTATTTTATAGTGTTTTAGAGAAGAAAAGTGCGACATTTTGTCGCACTTCTTACAATGCATATTTAAAAAATAAAACGCCAGCTCAAGGCTGGCGTTAAAATACAATCTTAAAGTTTATTTAAGCTTTAGGTCCTGCATTTTTTATATCATCTGATACGTCGTACTTAGCAAAGTTCTCAGTGAAGTCTACGGCAAGTTTTGCTGCATATTCATTGTATTTAGCTTTATCTTCCCACGTATTAATAGGGTTAAGTAAGTTTGTATCTACACCCGGAACGGCAACTGGCACATCTAGGTTTAAAACATCAATATGTTGAGTTTCAACGCCTGTTAATTTACCAGATACAATAGCATCAACTACTGCGCGAGTAGTTGGAATATCAAAGCGCTTGCCTGTACCGTAAGGGCCGCCAGTCCAACCTGTATTCACAAGGTACACTTTAGCGCCAAACTCGCGTACACGCTTCATAAGAAGCTCAGCGTAAACACCAGCAGGGCGTGGGAAAAATGGTGCACCAAAACAGGTTGAGAATGTTGATTCAATATCGCTAGTAGAGCCAATCTCAGTTGAGCCAACTTTAGCTGTGTATCCACTTAAGAAGTGAAAAGCAGCCGCTTCTTCGCTAAGAACAGATACCGGTGGTAATACACCGCTTACATCACAGGTTAAAAATACAACTGCTTTTGGTTCGCCTGCGCGGTTTTCTACTTTACGTTTTTCAACGTGTTCAAGTGGGTATGCTGCACGGCTGTTTTGAGTAAGGCTTGTATCGTGAAAATCAGGAACGCCCTTCTCATCTAGCACTACATTCTCTAAAATAGTACCAAAGCGAATTGCATTCCAAATCACAGATTCGTTCTTTTGTGACAGGTCGATACATTTAGCATAGCAACCGCCTTCAATATTAAACACGCTTCCAGGTGCCCAACCGTGTTCGTCATCACCAATTAAAAAGCGAGTAGGATCTGCTGAAAGAGTTGTTTTGCCCGTACCAGATAAACCGAAGAATAATGCTGTATCGCCTGCTTCACCAACGTTAGCAGAACAGTGCATTGGTAATACACCTTTTGCTGGTAGTAGGAAGTTTTGTACAGAAAACATCGATTTTTTCATTTCACCGGCGTAGCGCATACCTGCTAGTAATACTTTACGCTGTGCAAAGTTAATAATAACGGTGCCATCGCTATTTGTGCCATCACGTTCCGGCTCACATACAAACGAAGGAACGTTCATTACTTGCCATTGTGGTAAGTTTGAGGCGTTATAGTTTTGTGGTTCGATAAACATGTTTTTGGCAAAAATATGGTGCCACGCTGTTTCTGTAGTTACGACTACAGGTAAATAATGCTCAGGGTCAGCGCCAACTTCTAGGTGAGAGGTGAAGTGGTCATTACTTTGAACATGTGCTTCTACGCGAGCCCATAATGCGTCAAATTTTTCTGCATTAAATGGGCGGTTAACGTTGCCCCATTGAATGTCATCTTGAGTTGTCGCTTCTTGTACAATAAAACGATCTTTTGGTGAACGGCCAGTTCGTTTTCCTGTAATTGCAACAAAAGCACCATTTGCGGCTAAAGTACCTTCGCCACGGCGGATCGCATGCTCGACAAGTTCAGCTGCGGTTAAATCGACAAAACGTGTAGCGCCTGTAGTCATGTTTATACCTAACTATGTGTGAGAGTTTGAACGGATAGCTCTGGGGTTATCAGTGCCCTTAAACTGAAATTATAGTAACAGAAGGTTTTAAGATATTCGAGCCCGCAAAGCCCCTAAAAACACATATATTTAAGAAAAAACATGAATAATTTCAATGATACCGGTGTCATGAAATTAGCAGAAAATATGACACCGGTATCATCTTTTTATAATATAAAACCGCATATTTTGCGGCTTTAATTACTATATATAGATGAAGCTGAACATTTAGTTGAAAATGCTTTTTATGTCTTGTTCGTTAAAAACATACTCTTTTAAACAGTAATGGCAGTTAATGTTAACAGTCCCTTTCTCAGCTACATCTTTGAGTAGTTCTTCTTGTCCAATATTAACAAGTGCAGTAATTGTTTTATCACGACTGCAACCACATTTGAATTTAATCGCTTGAGGTTCAAATACGCGAGGATTATCTTCGTGATAAAGACGTGTAAGAACAGTGTTCGCATCTAAGTGTAACAACTCTTCATTTTTAATCGTGTTACTTAATGCTTCTAGGTGTGCAAAGTCTTCAATTGATTTTTGTTTATCAACTGGGAGTACTTGTAAAAATAGACCACATGCTTTTGCGCTACCTTCTGTTGTGTCGGTTGCAAACCAAAGGCGTGTTTTTAGCTGCTCTGACTGCTCAAAGTAACTTTCGATACATTCACTAAGAGTATCATGCTCTAGCGGCACTATACCCTGGTAGCGTTCACCTTTTTCAGGGGTAATAGTGATTACCATATAGCCTTGGCCAATAAGCTCTTTTACAGTTGTGCCCGTAATTTCGCTTTGCAGGCGCGCAATACCACGCATGTTTTGTTTGTCATCACCATTTATAACTGCATATTTAACTGGGCCATCACCTTGAAGCTGTACAGCAATTTCACCTTCAAACTTTAAGGTAGCAGTAAGTAAACAGGTTGCAACGAGTAACTCACCAAGTAATGCTTTAACAGGATCTGGGTAATTATGGTCGGCAATCATTTCATTATAAGCACTCTCGATTTGTACGAGTTCGCCACGAACATCTAGTTCGTTGAATAAATAACGGTGAAGTAAATCTTGTTGCATGAGCGGCTATACCTAACTTGATTTCATTTTTAAAAGTTCGCGTCTTTGCTTTTTATCCGGTTTTTTATCCGGATGGGGGGCAAAAAAGCTGTTATTTTTGCGTGCGATGCTGTTCTGTTCGCGTTTAGCAATACTGGCATCAGATTCTTGATACATGGTCTGTGCAATGGGGGCGCTTTGGCGTTTTTCAAGCACTGAGAGTATAGTTATCAGCTTTTCATCTACTCCTTGTGCAAGTTTTATGTTTGCGCCAACTTCTACTATTTTACTCGCTTTTGTACGCTGTCCATTATAATGCACTTTGCCGCCTTGTACCATTTCACGTGCAGTCGCACGAGTCTTATAAAAGCGAGCGGCCCATAACCACTTATCTAATCGAACTTTTAACTCATCTTTATGGTCTGAACTTACGTGGCTGTTACTTTTTTTACTCATAAGGCATTTAATCCAGTGTATTATAACTTAAAATTTATCATGAAATCATTGTAGGCTGAAGGTATTATAATCGCAGTCTGTTTTGCCTTGAGAGAGTGAGTCAACTCATTCTGTTTACAAAGTTTAATATTAGCGTGCTTGTTGAATGAAATATGAAAGGGTACTATGGGTACGCGCTTACGCAGTAAATTAAAATAAGAATATTATTTATGGAACAGCAAATACAGCAACTTAAACAATTTTTAATTCGTTTACCACATGCAAAATTAAGTGCATTAGTGACTCTATTAGTTGTTGTTTATCTTGCTTTTTTATTATCAAAATTGGTTTGGCTTATGTGGCCAAATCCGGTTGTATCTCCACTTACTCCAATGCACTACGCTAATCAAACCAAGGGTGTCGCTGGTAATCGCTCTACGCAGCATATAGTGGAGCAATTTTTGTTTGGTAAAAAAGTTGCAACAAATAATAATACTACGCGGCAATCACAAGTTATTAACAATGCACCTGAAACGCGCTTAAGTATAAATTTAACAGGCATAGTGGCGGTAAGCCATGATGATAAAGCAGGTGTGGCTATTATAGAATCACAAGGAAAACAAATAAGTTACTTAGCGGAAGAAGTTATACAAGGCACGCGTGCGAAAGTCGCACAAATATTACCAGATCGTGTGATTTTAAGCGTAAGTGGTGGCTTTGAAACATTAATGCTTGATGGTCTAGATTTCACAAAAAAAGTATCAATGCCTGTTCTTGCTGCCCGAGACGATTCAGAAATGGGACCACAGATGCAAATAGCATCAAGGGATCAAAAAATAAATGCAACCGCAGATCCACAAGTAAGAGAAACCTTAATAGAAACACGTGAAGAGTTACTCGAAGAACCAGGTAAATTATTTGACTATATACGTGTCTCACAAGCGATGAGTGATGGAGTACTTATAGGTTATCGCTTAAGTCCAGGAAAAGAACCTGAGCTATTTAAGCAAATGGGATTACAAAATAACGATTTAGCTATTGCGATTAATGGCTATCAATTAACAGATTTAAAACAGGCAATGTCAGCTATTAATGAGCTGCGCAATAGCACAGATGCTAATATCACTATAGAACGTGATGGCGAGCAAATAGATGTGCAATTTAGCCTGTAATAACTTAGCTTTGGAGTTTTAATATAATGGTTCAGGTGCTACACCTCAAAAAAATTAAAAAAGGGTTAGCTAAGTATGCAGCACTTTTTTTAGCAGCAAGTATTTCTTTGTCTGTTTCTGCTGTTGAGTATGCAGCTAACTTTAAAGGCACAGATATCAACGAGTTTATTAACATTGTTGGTAAAAATCTTAATAAAACAGTGATTATTGACCCAAATGTACGCGGCAAAGTGAATGTGCGCAGTTATGAGTTGATGGATGAAGCACTTTATTATCAGTTCTTTTTAAATGTATTAGAAGTTTATGGCTACTCAGCTGTTGAAATGGACAATGACATTATTAAGGTTGAAAAAAGTTCAGACGCTAAAAAATCAAATGTCCCACTTATTACAGAGGGTAATGAAGCTAGTGGCGACATGATGATTACACGCGTTGTGCGCGTTAAAAACGTAAGCGTACAAGAGCTAGGTCCATTAGTTCGTCAATTTAGCGATCAAAAAGATGGTGGCCACGTTGCCAACTTTAATGCGGCTAACGTTATGATGCTAACGGGTCATGCAGCATCGGTTAATCGCTTAGTTGAGATTATTCGCTCTGTTGATCAGGCGGGTGACAAGCGTGTAGATATAGTAAAGCTTAAGTATGCAACTGCTGATGATGTAGTATCGGTCGTCGATAACATTTATAAAGACAGTGGTAAAGGCAGTGTTCCTGAATTTTTAATTCCTAAAGTGGTTGCCGATGGCCGAACTAATAGCGTTATTGTAAGTGGCGAAGGCCAAGCACGTACGCGTGCTATAGAACTTATTAAACGCTTAGATGGTGAATTAGAAAGCCAAGGTAACACCAAGGTGTTTTACCTCAATTATGCTAAAGCTGAAGATTTAGTAAAAGTATTGCAAGGTGTGAGTAAGTCACTTGTTGATGACGCGCAAGGCGGCACAACTAAAACTCGTAGCAGAAACAGCAATGAAAGCAGTATAGAAGCTCATTCAGATTCAAATTCATTAATTATTACCGCGCAGCCAGACACAATGCGCTCACTAGAGTCGGTAATTGAGCGTCTCGATATTCGTCGTGCACAAGTATTAGTTGAAGCAATTATTATTGAAGTAATGGAAGGCGACGGGGTTAACTTAGGCCTGCAGTGGATTTCTGAGCAGGGCGGTATGTTACAGTTTAACAACGGCACTACGGTTCCCGTTGGCTCATTAGCTGTTGCGGCGGAGCAAGCACAAGATGTAACGGTTACCAAAAATATTATAGGAACAGAATCTGGTACTGTAACGCCCTATACGGAAACAACCGAAGGTGATTATGGTCCATTAGCTTCCTTACTTAGTGGCATTAATGGTCTAGCGCTGGGTGTTGTTAAAAATGACTGGGGTGCAATCATTCAAGCAGTAGCTACCGATACAAACTCGAATATTTTGGCTACACCGTCTATTACTACAATGGATAACGAAGAAGCATCTATTTTAGTCGGTCAAGAAGTACCTATTATTACTGGATCACAAACCGGCAGTAATAATGCTAACCCATTTCAAACGGTTGAACGTCAAGAAGTAGGTATTAAACTAATTGTTACCCCGCAGATTAATGATGGCTCTGCGGTACAACTTACTATTGAACAAGAAGTATCAAGTGTAAGTGGTGCAACGGCAGTTGATATTTCAGTAAATAAGCGTTCAATTAAAACAACTGTTATGGCTGATGATGGCGGTATGGTTGTGCTTGGCGGCTTGATAGATGAAGACGTGCAAGAAAGTGTATCGAAGGTACCATTATTAGGTGACATTCCTATTTTAGGTCACTTGTTTAGATCAACCAATACAACACGTCGTAAGCGTAATCTTATTGTATTTATTCGCCCAACCATTATTCGTGATGGTGTAAGCATGAATAAGCTAAGTTTTAATAAGTATAACTTTATCCGTGGTGAGCAATTTAAACAGCGCGAAGATGGGATTGATTTAATGCCAGCGACTGATTCGCCAATATTGCCTGAATGGAACGATGAATTAGTACTTCCACCAACGTATGAAGAACATTTACGTAAGCAAAATGCACAAGAGCGTAAAGATGACTAATGCGATACAAGTGATAAACCAAGATGTGGTTCATCCTAATACGCATCATCAGGATACGCTATTAGCGGATGATGTATTAATAGAGTTACCAGCTAAACGTTTACCATTTTCTTATGCAAGGCGCGCAGGTGTATTGCTAAGTAAAAATAAAGATAATCGTATTGTATATTATCGTGGTGAGCTTGACGTAGAAGTACTTTTAGAAGTGCGCCGTATTGCAGGTAATGGTTTTACATTAGAGCAGTTGGCTGACGATAAGTTTGAGTTGTTATTGGAAGCATCTTATCAACGTGATAGCTCTGAAACGCAACAAATGATGGAAGATATAGGGAATGAGGTTGATTTGTTCTCACTCGCCGATGAACTTCCACAAACAGAAGATTTGCTCGCCGGTGATGATGATGCACCAATCATCAAACTTATTAACGCCATGCTCAGTGAAGCGATAAAGGAAGGGGCATCTGATATTCATATCGAAACCTTCGAGCAAGAGCTTGTTATTCGCTTTAGGGTAGATGGTGTACTTAAAGAAGTCCTTAAGCCTAATCGTAAACTCGCATCGTTACTTGTATCGCGTATTAAAGTAATGGCCAAGCTTGATATAGCCGAAAAACGTATTCCTCAAGATGGCCGTATTAGTTTGCGTATTGCTGGGCGTGCAGTTGATGTACGTGTATCTACAATGCCATCAAGCTTTGGTGAGCGTGTAGTACTGCGTTTACTTGACAAAAATAACGCACGTTTAAATCTAGAAGATTTAGGTATGACCGCAGAAAATCGTGCATTGTTTTCTGATTTAATCAGTAAACCGCATGGCATTATCTTAGTCACAGGGCCAACGGGTTCTGGTAAAAGTACTACGTTGTATGCTGGTATGAGTCAAATCAATTCACGCGATCGCAACATTCTGACAGTTGAAGATCCAATCGAGTATGAGATTCCGGGTATTGGTCAAACACAGGTTAACGCTAAAGTTGATATGACCTTTGCGCGTGGTTTACGTGCAATATTACGTCAAGATCCTGATGTAGTAATGGTGGGTGAAATACGCGATCTTGAAACGGCGCAAATTGGTGTTCAAGCGTCACTTACCGGTCACCTTGTTATGTCTACTCTGCATACAAATACCGCATCGGGTGCAATTACACGTATGGAAGATATGGGTGTTGAACCATTCTTACTTTCATCGTCGTTACTCGGTGTGTTGTCGCAACGCTTAGTACGTACGTTATGTAATACCTGTAAAGAAGGTCACACGGCTGATGAGCATGAATGCCAGTTGCTAGGGACTCCTTTTGAAAGCCAACCGACAATTTACCGAGCGGTCGGATGTGAAGAGTGTAACTTTAACGGTTACCGTGGTCGTACGGGTATTCATGAGTTACTTGTAGTTGATGAAACAATACGCGAAATGATTCACAACGGTAAAGGTGAGCAAAGCGTAGAAAAATACATTCGTAAGCGTAGCCCTAGTATTCGCCAAGATGGCTGTAGCCGTGTACTCGCAGGTAAAACAACACTTGAAGAAGTATTACGTGTTACCCGTGAGGAAGGTTAATTATGGCGGCGTTTGAGTATCGTGCTCTCGATGTTAGAGGTAAAGAAAAAAAAGGTATTTTAGAAGCTGATACGGCTAGACAAATACGTCAAGTTTTACGTGATCAAAAGCTAACGCCGCTCGAAGTGGTTCCAGCAGCGCAAAGTGATAAACAAGTTAAAGGTGAAAAAGCCCCTTTATTTGGTAGCTTTTTTAAACCCACTATATCAACATCTGATCTGGCACTTATTACTCGTCAGCTAGCAACGCTGATTCAATCAGCACTGCCAGTTGAAGGTGCGGTAATGGCTGTAGCTGAGCAGTGTGAAAGGCCGCGTTTAAAGCGCATGCTTATGTCAGTACGCTCAAAAGTTGTTGAAGGCTATACGCTTGCTGATGGTATGAGCGAGTTCCCCCATGTATTTGACGATTTATACCGTGCAATGGTTGCCGCAGGTGAAAAGTCGGGCCACCTTGACCAAGTACTTAACCGCTTAGCTGATTACACCGAGCAGCGTCAACATATGCGAAGCCAAATTACTCAAGCAATGGTTTATCCTATTATTTTAGTGGTGTTTGCAATTGGTATTGTGTCGGTTTTATTAGGTACAGTTGTACCTAAAATATTAAAAACCTTTGAAAAGACCAAGCAAGTATTACCTTGGACAACAGAATGGGTAATGGCCGGCAGTCATTTTGTGCAAAATTATTGGTTTATTAGCTTAATTGCTATTACAGGCATAGCTATTGGTATTAAGCATGCATTGAAACAGCCAAAAATACGTTTTTGGTGGGACGATAGGGTGCTGCATATGCCAGGAATTGGCAAAGTTGCACGTGGTGTTAATACCGCTCGTTTTGCACGCACGCTAAGTATTTTATCATCAAGTTCGGTACCTCTACTTGAAGGGATGCGAATATCAGGAGGTGTGTTAGTTAACGAAAAAATTAAGAAAGCAGTTGCTGACGCTTCTGATAGAGTAAGTGAGGGAGCGAGTCTAAGGGCAGCGCTTCAGCAAACAAAATTATTCCCACCCATGATGCTGCATATGATAGCCAGCGGTGAAAAATCTGGAGAGTTGGAGCAAATGTTAGAACGTGCTGCAAATAACCAAGATCGTGAATTTGAAAGTATGGTTAATGTGTCGCTTAAGTTATTAGAACCCGCGATGATAGCGTCAATGGCCGTTATTGTACTTTTTATCGTTATGGCAATTTTACAGCCAATTATGGCAATGAATAAAGCCGTTGGGCTTTAACCTAAAATAACTTTTTAATATATTAGTATTTTTAGAATAATGAGGTAATTACGTGAACAAACAATCAGGTTTTTCTTTACTAGAGGTAATGGTGGTACTTGTTATCATCGGAATGATCATGTCAATTGTGGCACCAAATATTATGGGTCAACAAGAAGAGGCTGCTATTGATAAAGCGCATTTAGATATTCAGCAGCTTGAAGATGCAATGAGCCTATACAAGCTTAAAAATAAAAATTATCCAAGCACAGAGCAAGGTTTAGAAGCCCTTGTTAATAAAACAAGTATTGAGCCTGTTCCTAAACGCTTTCCAGATGGTGGGTTTATCAGTGAACTACCAGAGGATCCTTGGGGTAATACTTATCAGTTAATTAGCCCTGGAGAAGTTGGTAAGTTTGATATTTTCTCTTTTGGCCCAGATGGTGAACCCGGAACCGATGATGATATTGGGAACTGGGATGAAGAAAAACAATAATGCAAATTAAGAGTACATTGTTTTTATACGTAAATAACGAGAGCTTACTATGCAAGTAAGCTCTACGCGTATAAACGCAAAAACGCGTGGTTTTAGTTTGATCGAAATTTTAGTGGTATTAGTGATTATCGCTTTTGCCACAAAAATGGTGGTATACAGCTTAGAAGGCGGAGCTGAGGATGAGCTAGATACTCAGGCACTTAGGCTGCATACCACCATTAATATGGCGTCAGAGTTTGCTATTTTAAATCAGGTAGAGCTTGGTTTTCACTTAGATGACAATGTGTTTGAGTTTTTAGTTTTTGATGGCGAAAAATGGATAACCTTCGATAGAGAAGACTTGTTTAAACCAACGGAGTTTGATGAGCGTTTTAAAGTAACACTTAATCTTGAAGATTTAGCTTGGGCACAAGATAACTTGCTTGAGCAAGCTAACTGGCGTGAGTTAATGAGTGGTGGTGACGAAGATAGTTTGCTGGAACTTAAAAAACTTAAAATTCCAGAAGTACTTATTTTATCATCAGGAGAGGTTAGTGCATTTCAGCTAATACTTGAATTAAAAGAGCAAAGTGAGCCTGTCTATTATATTGAAGGTGAATTTACAGCCCCAGTTAATTTACGTCGAGAACCAGAATAAATGTATAACCATAAAGGTTTCACCTTACTTGAAGTGCTCGTTGCATTGAGTATTTGTGCCATGGCAGGTATTGCCGCTATGCAAGCAACAGGCGAGCATATTCACCATCTATCGACGATTGAAGAGCAAACTTACGCTTCATGGGTTGCTGAGAATGTTTTAATAGAACAGCGCACTAAAGGTGAGCAGTGGCAAGGTAAAAATGGCGCACGAGGCAGTGAAGTAATGGCAGGGATAGAGTGGTTTTGGCAGCAAGAAGTAATTCCTACTGCAGATAAAAATTTTGTAAAACTGACCATTAATGTATTTAGCGATGAAAAGTATGAGCAATCTACTTATGAGCTTACAACCTATTTAAATAAAGGTAAGAAGTAAGTGAAGCAACGTGGATTTACATTACTCGAAGTTATGGTGGCATTGGGGATCTTAGCTTTTGTAATTATTGCTACGCACCAAATATTAGATACCACCACGAGAGCGAAAGATGCCTCAGATGAAAAAATAGCCGAGCTTAATGGACTACAAACTACATTTAGACTGATGGATCAAGATTTTAGCCAAATGACAAAGCGAGCGGTGCGTAATGAATCTGGTGATGTGCAAGAGCTGTATTTATTGGCCGGACGATATGTTCTTGATAGTCAATATGATGGGATTGCTTTTGTACGCGATGGTTGGATAAACCCGATTAATTTACTACCACGCTCTGAACTTCAAGCCGTTGGATATAGGGTTATGGATGATAACTTAGAGCGCGTGTACCGTGTTTATGTCGATCAGCTTGATAACATGGAGCCACGGGTACAAGTTATTTTAGAAGGGATTGAAGAATTAAAGTTTGAATTTTTAGATGATAAAAATGAATGGCAAGATAAATGGGAAATTAAAGCGTTGCCTAAAGCCGTTGCGGTTACTCTACAGCAAGTTGACGCAGAATCTATTCGTCGTGTGTTTTTAGTACCGGGGCAAGGAAAAATAGTAGTACCACCAAGTACGAACTCTACTAATACAACCTCAAACAGAACAAGCGGAGGGACTCCTTAATGGATAAGCACTCTTCGCGTGGAGCCGCTTTAGTCATTGTATTATTTATTGTTGCTTTGGCTGCAATTCTAGCTGTAGAAATGAGTGCAAACTTAATGGTGCAAGTCCAAAAAAGTACCAATTTACAAGGGCATCAGCAAGCTAAATGGTATGCCTATGGCGCAGAAGAACTTGCCATTAAAGCCCTTATTCAAAGTAAAAAAGATGATGCAGAAAAAACCACGCTAGAGCAAGTATGGGCAACACAAGGAGATGTGCCTTACCCTGTAGATAACGGTACGTTGAGTGGAAAAATCACTGATTTACAAGCATGCTTAAATTTGAATGCGTTAGCCGTAGAGCCCGATCCAAACAGCGCAGAAAAAACAAATCCAGCGCACAAAGCTTTGTTTGCTCTTCTTGAAAATATAGATGATTTACCAGCGAATGAATCAGAAGAGGCGATGGCCGATAGTGTATTTGATTGGCTTGATAGCGATAGCATAACCTATCGCTCTGGCGCTGAAGAAGACGAGTACTTATCACGTGAATTCCCATATATGACTGCAAATAGTTTATTCGCTTCTACATCAGAGTTGCGTTTAGTTAAAGGGTTTAATCCTTTAGTAATGGAAAAGGTATTACCTTATATATGTGTTATTCCTGGCAGCAAGCTGCTTTCTATTAACGTAAATACATTAGCACCAGAGCAAGCACTTATACTTAGCGCATTAATTGATGAGCTTAGTTTATCAGGAGCTGAAGCGGTTATTGCCGCGCGTCCGCAGGCGGGCTTTGATAGTAAAGATGAGTTTTTTGAAGTGGTTCAGCAACAAGGCGGAAAAAACGTCAAAGCTGTTGAAAACTTATTTGATATTAAGAGTAGTTATTTTAAATTACAAACGCAGGCAAATTTCGTTGACCTGCGTTTTTCGATGACCACCTTACTGTACGCCGAAAATGGCGACGTAACGATACTGGCGCGAAAATTTGGAGGCGTACAGTGACAGAGATACTGTTGATCCGCACGGGTCAAACTGAACAAGATAGCCTTAATTGGTTAATTTATTCACCGCAAGAACAAGAAATAATAGCAAGTGGTGAACTATTAAATGCGAGTCACTTAAGTGAGCTGAGCGAGAAAGCACAAAGTCGGGAAGTGATCGTATTGCTTCCTTGCGATCAGGTGCAACTGAAAACAGTCATTTTGCCAACAAAGTGGAATCGCAAATTAGAACAAGCTTTACCCTATATGCTTGAAGAAGATATAGCGTGTGATGTCGATGAGTTATTTATTGCTGTTGGTGAGTCAACAATGGTTGGCGAACAGCACGCAGTTCGAATTGCAATGACTGACAGAGAATGGTTTGAGCAATGGTTAGCACTATTTAACGAACATCACTTAGCGGTGTATACAATTATTCCTGATGCCCTATTACTCCCTTTTGCTGATGACGATATAGTCACTGCAATAGAGCTTAATAATCAGTGGTTATTTAAGCAAGGCCAATGGCATATCAGTGCTGTAGAAACCAGTTGGTTAAACGGTTACTTATCAGCCATGGGTAATCCTGAAATCAAACATTTTAGCCCTGCTAATCACTTTCCTGAGAGTGTAAATTTGCAAGCACAAACGAGTGATTACGATTTACCGTTGGCATTATTTGCAAAGCAGCTTGGACAGGTTAAATTTAATCTGCGCCAAGGGACGTATCAGCTTAAAAAGAAAAGTACATTGTGGTGGGGATACTGGCAAAGTGCGGCAATTATTGCCGGCGTTGCTTTAGCGTCAACAATCGCAATAAAGGCGTTAGAGTTGCATCAATTAAATACCAAAGTTGATATAGCAAAAGCACAAGTTGTAGAACGCTATCAAAATGCATTTCCAGGTACTAAAGTACGCCCACAGCTAATTAAGAGCCAAATTAATGGTGCACTAAAAAAAGTACAAGGTGCAAGTGATGCTGGGTTTTTAGATTTAACAGCTCAGTTAGTAGATGTTTTTTCGCAAGTGAGTGAATTTACCCCCGAAACGCTTCGCTACGATAAACGTCGTAATGAGTTACGCATTCGTGCCCGAGCTAAAGACTTTCAAACTTTTGGTAAAGTTAAAAGTATTCTTGAAAAGCAGGGCTTGACCGTAGAACAGGGATCACTAAACAATGATGGTGACTTTGTTGTAGGTGAAATAAAACTGCGAGGTGCAGTATGAAAAAGCAGTTAATACAATATTGGCGTTCGCTAAAAGAACAAGAGCAACAATTAGTTGTTGGTGCTGGTGGTGTGTTTATTATTTTTGTATTAGTAATGGGAATTTTTAGACCATTAAATAATGCAATTGAGCGAGCTGAAAAATCACAAATTAAGCAGCAAGAGTTATTAGTTTGGGTCGATGAAAGTATTGTTAAGCTTAAAGCCGCAGGTAATACGCGAATAGAAAGCAACCAAAACTTAAGCCAGATAGTTAACTCAACGCGTAGTCGTTATAATATCAGTATTAGTAAAATGCAGCCAAGTGATAGTTCATTACGTTTAACACTTGATTCAGTAGAGTTTAACCAGTTAATAGAATGGCTTGACGAATTGGTGAATCAGCATGGTTTACGTGTCGAAAATTTAGATTTAAGTCGTGATGATAAATCGGGCTACGTTCGTGTAAGTCGTTTGGTATTAGAGAATTAATTAATGAAAAAAATAATAACGTTATCGATTGTCTTTTTACTTAGTTTTATCGTGTTTTGTATTATGAAATTACCGGCAGCTATTGCGCTTGATATCGCAAAGCCGTATTTACCAAAACAATTAGAAATAGGGCAAACTGTAGGTACTGTCTGGCAAGGTCAAATGATGCAGGTCCGTTTTGATGACGAGCAGTTAAATAATGTCCGTTGGGATATTGCTGGCTGGCAGTTATTTATAGGTAAACTAAATACTAATGTAAAATTTGGTAATGCACGTGAGCGCAGTGATATTTCGGGTTATGCGGATGTAAGCTATGGGCTTTTTAATAAGGAAGTTATAGTGACTGATGGACTTGTTCGTTCGACAGTAGAGCGTGCAATGCAACGAGTGCGACTTCCTCTGCCTGTAACCGCTAAAGGGCGTGTAATTTTGGAAATTGATGAATACAGCACCGGTGCACCTTATTGTGATTCATTAAAGGGTGAAATAGCGAGTCCTAATATTGACGTACAAGGCTTAAATGGGTGGTTTAATATTGGCCCTCTGGCTGGTAAATTAAGCTGTAAGTCGGGCGATATTGCTATATTAATTGATCCAGATAATACGTTAGGCCTTGAGGCTGATGCCACACTTAAAGCTAATTTTGACTTCAGAGTCGCGGGCTATGTTAAACCTGATGCCAGTCTTCCAAAAGATGTACATGATGCGGTTAAGTTTTTGGGTCGTCCAGATAGTCAAGGTCGTTACCCGCTCAATTTTTAATGTTTACTAATAAAGAGTTTTAATGCAATTACCTCAATTTACTGAGCTGCACGCGAAGCAGCTCAGCACATTTTTAGATACCCAGCCCCAAGCAATGACATTATTACAAAGCCAAGGTTATTTGTTTGGCGTAATTTGCTCTCCTGAACCACTTGATGTGCATGAATGGCTCGATACAATATTATCAAATAAAGCCAATGATTTAGACGAAGAGACATTGTTTTCGTTTATGGCGCTATATCATCAAATTAGCGAACAGGTGTTTGAAGCTGGTTATAAATTGCCTGCTAATTATGATATTTATTTTTGTAAAAGCTGGAGTGAAGGTTTTTTACAAGCAACCACAATGTACACTCAAAAACTGCTAGATGCCCCACAATTAGAAGTACAATATAAAGAAGCACTAGAGAGCGCTCAAGCAACACTGAGCTTTTTTGCACTCGATGAGCAAATTATTAGCCAAATTGCAGCACAAAATTTAATAGATGAGCAGTTACTCTGTTTACAACAATATGAGCTAATGGGCGATTTTGCTTTAGGTTTTGCTGAACTTGTTGAGATTGTAGCGCTTAATAGTGGCTTATATACAGACGAAGGCTGGGACTACTAGGTGTACTTTTAGTGCTCAGGTTCTTTTTATTACGCGGGCCTATTGCAAGTAAATTCAACGTTAAATAGCGGCTTGGGATTGGTTTATTATCCAAAATTCAGATTAAGTACCTAATTCCAGAATAATATCAGTACAACCTTGCTTACACCTTACTACTCCTTTACCAGCTTCGGTGGTTGCTAGGTTTAGCGTTAAAACACCATTGCATTTCTCGCACTTTAGTGTTTTTCCCTGCGCTAGTTTTTTAAGCATGTTGCGCTGTTTATGGAACGAGTCACTGGCTTTCTTATTTAATTTTGAAAAATCCATTACTTTGCTCACCTTTGTTCTAACGCTTCAGATATTATCTTACATACAGTATTTAAACGCTCATCGTAAAAATATAAGTTTAACTCACGCTCACGACAATAACGTAAATTAAACAACTGCACAGACTCGTCTGTTGTGAAGGTTTTCTCTACGTACTCCTGCCCTGAATCTGACAGTCTTAATTGTGATTTTATACGGCTTTTAGTCATATTAGCAGCGGGGCTGCGATTAACTTTAGTTGTCTCGCTTAAAAAACTAATACCTTCACCTAGTAATTTCTCTCGAGGCTCTTTTATAAGTGGATGATCAATCGTAAAAAAAGCAAGGATCACTAACACTAGTATTATAAATTTTTTCATGAGCACGTAAACCTTGATCTGAATGAGGTTGAATTACCATGCAGTGTAATAAAATGCATTTTAAAAGCAAGTAACTGAGATGAATAAATTATTAGCGATCTATGCCAGTAATTTTAATCAATATTGGTATAATGCTTAATAGCAATCAGATGTTTCTGAAATATCTGAAAGTATTCAAATGATGATTTATTAAACTGATCATGCCTAGCAAGTAACTTGCTACACTTTACTGTATAGGGCATTTGAATATTGCTAAACTTTTATTTCCAAGCGGCGTTGAGGAACTTCGATGGACAAACAAATTAAAGTAAAGAACATTCCTGTGGAGGTAAAAATCCAAAAACCGGATTTAAGCCGTCAAGATGACAGGTTTAATCCCCGAAATCGTATTTATGTGCGAGCAGTGAAAGGTCTTCATCAATTATTAAGGCAGCGTATTGGTTTTTTAGGTTTGCTTGCATTTATGGCACTACCATGGATTAATTTTAACGACCAACAAGCTGTGCTGTTTGATTTAATCGGGCAAAAATATAATATTTTTGGTTTAACGTTGTGGCCACAAGATTTCACCATACTCGCGTTCATTTTTATGTTGGCAGCATTTGCGCTGTTTTTAGTGACCACCTTCTATGGGCGAGTGTGGTGTGGCTACACATGTCCACAAACTGTTTGGACCTTTATTTTTATTTGGTTCGAAGAGAAGTTTGAAGGTACTGCTAATCAACGTAAAAAACTCGATCAACGGCCCATGAATTTTGATAAGTTTTGGCGTAAAACGGCAAAACATACTAGTTGGGTATTATTTTCGTTATATACCGCTATTTCCTTTGTCGGTTACTTTACGCCGATAAGAGAGTTACTCCCTAATTTTGTAACGTTTAACGTAGGCGGTTATGCATTAGTAAGCATTATATTCTTTGCTGTGTGTACCTATGGCAATGCCGGTTGGATGCGAGAAATTATGTGTTTACACATTTGTCCTTACTCACGTTTTCAATCAGCTATGTTTGATAAAGACACATACACAGTAACGTACGATGAAAGCCGAGGTGAAAGCCGTGGTCCTCGTTCACGTAAAGTAGACCATAAAGATTTAGAACTAGGCGACTGTATAGACTGTAATTTATGTGTTCAAGTATGCCCAACGGGTATTGATATTAGAAATGGGCTACAAGCTGAATGTATAAACTGTGGCGCGTGTATTGATGCGTGTGATGGCGTAATGGATAAAATGGAATATCCGCGTGGGCTTATTTCATATACGACAGAGCGAAACCTCGAAACACCTGAAAATAAAACTAATCCACTACGCGCTAAAATCATTGGTTACACAGTTATACTTGTTGTGCTTACGGGGGCACTTGTAGCTAATATCGCACTGCGTAAAACAATGGACTTTGATATCATTCGTGACCGAAACCAATTATATCGTGTCGATTTTGATGGTTTAGTAGAGAACACCTATACATTAAAGGTAATTAACAAGGCGCAGTACGAGCAAACCTTTAATATTAAAGTACAAGGGTTAGATAACTTTAAATATATTGGTAAGCAGTCATTTACAGTGCAGGCAGGGCAATCTCATAATGTGCCATTGTCGCTTGTAATGGATCCTTATGATTTGAAGGCGCCGATGACAGAGTTTAACTTTGTGCTTTCACCGGTAGATGCGCCGGATGAGACAATATCGCAGTCGAGTAACTTTTTTAAAGCGCGATAATCACAACCTACCTTAAATAGGTAAGTTGATATAGCAATTAACAAAAGCGGGTATATAACCCGCTTTTTATTTTATATAAGAAGAGTATGAGTAAATTTAGTTTTATTGACTTAACACCTGACCTAATACTCGATGCAATAGAAAGCGTAGGTGTGTACGCCGAATCTGGTTTATTGGCGCTCAATAGCTATGAAAACAGAGTGTACCAATTTAAAGCCGATGATGGCCTGCGTTACGTAGTGAAGTTTTATCGCCCAGAGCGCTGGAGTAAAGAACAAATTCAAGAAGAGCATGACTTTGCATTTGAACTAGCAGAAGCAGAAGCAGAAGTACCCGTTGTTGCCCCTATTTTATATAATGGGCAAAGCCTGTTTGAACACGAAGGGTATTTGTTTGTGTTGTTTCCAAGTGTAGGCGGGCGTTTATTTGAGGTTGATAACTTAGATCAGCTTGATGTAATGGGGCGATTAATTGGCCGTATGCACCAAGTAGCTAAAACAAAACCTTTTACTTACAGGCCAACAGTTACCTGCGATGAGTATTTGCATACAGCCAAAGTTCATCTTCAAAAAAGTAACTTAGTGCCTATGGGAATAAATACTGCCTTTTATACTATTTTAGATTTAGTGATAGAGCAGGCGCAAAAACAGTATAAAGATGTGCAAAGTATTCGCTTACATGGTGACTGCCACGTTGGTAATATTTTGTGGGCTGGTGATGCGCTAATGTTTGTTGATTTAGATGACAGCCGCCAAGGTCCTGCAATCCAAGATTTATGGATGATGCTCAGTGGCGATAGAGCGACGCAACTGTTACAGTTAGACACCCTTGTAAATGCGTATGAAGAGTTTTGTGATTTTGATCACTCTCAACTCAAATTAATTGAACCGCTGCGAGCAATGCGTATTATCCATTATATGGGATGGGTAGCTAAACGATGGAGCGATCCTGCCTTTGTGCGGAACTTTACATGGTTTGCTGATGACAAATACTGGGAGCAACAAATTTTAGCACTGAAGGAGCAACTTGCAGCACTGCAAGAAGCGCCGTTAAAGTTATTGCCGTAATATTTTATTTAAAGACAAGTACAACGAGATACAAATGCTTAAAAAATTAAAACTAGGCCTACTACTTCTTTGTTTACCATTTGCGGCATTTGCTGCACAATTTGAAGCTGATAATCAATATACAATTATTAATGCAGAGAAAAGTAAAACACCACAAGTGACGGAATTTTTTTCATATTATTGCCCGCATTGCTTTAAGTTTGAACCTGTTGCTCAGGCAATAGAAAAAAGCTTACCAACAGGTGCAACGTTTATTAAAAATCATGTTAACTTTTTAGGTGGTGTTTCACCACAGGCGCAAACCAATCTGAGCTTTGCTTATCTGATCGCCAAAAAACATGGGCAAGAAGATGCTATCACAGAGCAAATATTTAAAAGTATTCATGTTCAACGTGCACCATTGACTGAGATGAAAGATTTGAAAAAACTTTTAGAAGTTAATGGCATTGATAGCGAAACGTTTGATAAAGATATGGCAAGCATGCCTATTATTTCAGCTGAGCGTGCATTACAAGGTAATCAAAACAAATATTCAAAATTAGGCGCACTTACAGGTGTACCTACTTTTATTGTTAACGATAAATATAAAATTAATATTAATACAATTAAAAGCCAACAACAGTTTGATGAACTAGTTGCGTTTTTATTAGCCTTATAATTTCGGAGCATAATAATGATTAAATTAGTTAAAGCAGGTTTGCTTGCAGTATTACTTCCTATGGCGGCAGCAAGCTTTGCAGCAACGTATGAAGAAGGCGTGCATTACGACGTTGTTTCTGAGCGTGCAACTAAAAAGCCAGAAGTTAAAGAGTTTTTCTCATTTTACTGCCCTGCATGTAATAACATGGAGGCACTAATTGGTGAGTTTAAGCCTAAGCTTGATAAAAATGTTAAATTTAAAAAGAGTCATGTTGATTTTGTGGGTGTACGTGACCCAGAAAACCAACAGATGATGAGCCAAGCACTTGCGACAGCTGAAGTACTCCCACAAAAAGATCAGATTATTTCTGCAATCTTTAATCATATCCATACAAAGCGCGCTAAATTTAATGAGCTTGCAGATGTAAAAGATATATTTGTAGCGCAGGGCGTTGATGGTGATAAGTTTGATAAGCTGTTTAAAAGCTTCTCGGTACGTACGCTGAGCTCTAAAATGAAACGCGATCAAGACTACTTTAAAGAAAAAGGCGCACTACGTGGCGTACCTACCTTTATTGTAAATGGTAAGTACAAATTAAACCTAGGTCGTGAGTCGGGTATTACTGAACCAGAAGATATTGGAAAATTAATTAATTACCTAGCTAATAAATAAATTTAGCCAAAATAAAAAAAGCTCCTTAAAGAGCTTTTTTTATTTATAAGGATATAGCGATGGAAAAAATATTAGTATCGAGTTGTTTGCTAGGGCAACCTGTTCGCTACGATGGTAGAGGACACGCAATTTTGCATCCACAGCTTAATTTGTGGCAAAAACAAAATAGATTAATTGTGTTTTGTCCTGAGGTCGCTGGTGGGCTTCCTATACCTAGATCTCCTGCTGAAATAATACAGGGGAGTGTAGTTACTAATTTAGGAGAAGATGTAACAGAGCAGTTTCAAACTGGAGCTAATATAGCGCTAGAACTCTGTAAAAAGAATCAAGTGCGTTTTGCTCTACTTAAAGAATCGAGTCCTTCTTGCGGACGAAATACAATATATGATGGAAAGCATCGCGGAGTAAAAATCGAAGGTCTAGGTTTAACTACAGCATTATTAATGAAAAATGGTATTCAAGTATTTAGTGAGGAGCAAATACCAGCACTTATAAAAGTACTGGCACTTTAATTTTGGCTGGTTATTTGCGTTGTAAGAAAACGCCCGACTCAATGTGATGTGTATATGGGAACTGATCAAATATAGCAAAGCGCTTAACGTTGTGCGTATGTGTTAAGTGATCAAGATCACGCTCAAGGGTTTCAGGATTACACGATATATAAATTATGCTTTCGTAGTTAGCCACTAAGTCACACGTTAATTCATCCATGCCCGCGCGCGGTGGATCAACTAATATGGTTTGGCAGTCATAGCTTTTAAGGTCAATACCATCTAAACGAGAGAAAGTACGCTCGCCATTCATTGCTTGAGTAAACTCTTCACTCGACATACGAATAATATCTAAGTTCTCTAGGTTATTTTTAGTAATATTGTATTGAGCAGAATGAACAGATGATTTTGATATTTCTGTTGCTAATACTTTATTAAAACAGCCCGCTAACGCAATTGAAAAGTTACCGTTACCGCAATACAGTTCTAATAAATCATTTTTAAGTGGTTTACATAAATCTTGCGCCCACTCCAGCATATTAATATTTACTTTTGCATTAGGCTGAGTAAAGCTATTTTCTACTTGTTGATATATAAGCTCTTGACCATTGACTGTTAAACGTTCAGTTACAAAGTCATCACCTAGTACTTCTTTTTGTTTGCGAGCACGGCCTATAAAGTCAATTTTGTATTTACTGCTAAGCTTTTCTTTAAGTGCTTTAATTTCACTTAACCATTCATCATCCAGTGGTTTGTGATAAAGCAAGCTTACTAAAATTTCACCGCTTAGCGTTGATAGGTAATCGATTTGAAATAACTTACGGCGTAATATTTCACAAGGCTTGAGGCTTTCAATCATCACCTGCATTATTTCACCTACTAGAGGCGCGGCTGGATCAAATGTATCAACACGGATTTTTTCTTTTGTTTGTTGATCAAACATAATGTGAAACAGATCGTCACCGTCGTGCCATACTCTAAATTCAGCACGTTGGCGGTAGTTAGTTGGCTCTGAGCTAAATACTTCTAGTTGCTCCACACCAAAACGTTGAAACTGCGCACTAATACGCTGCTCTTTTTCACTTAACTGCGCTTGGTACTGTGTGGTATCTATTTTAATAACTGCCATTAACGCTACTACCTTATCTAAGATCTGTTTATCGGCGCTATTGTAGGGAGCGCTGCGTATTTGTCTAGTTTTGGCTAGCATTTATGCTGTTTTATTGCGCATTGTACTTTAGTTTTTATTGTTATAGCCGATAATAAATTACGCACGCTCAGGAGATGTAACATGAAAATAGGTAACTATGGCTTCACGCCAAACAACAACATTAATAAATTCAATAATAAAGCAGATATACAGCAACCTACTATTCAATCTCCCCAAGATAGTTACCAGCAACGTGGCAAAGAATTAGCTGCAAAAGTGCTTGGCGATAAAATGGCTGAGCAGCTTGGATTGCCTATCGCAGAAAAAAAAGCAGACAAACCACTATTTGATTTTGATGAAATCGTAAAAAACGTACTCGATTTTGTCAGCGGCGCTGTAAATAAAGCAAAAGCTAATGGCGCTAATGATGAAAAGCTTAAAGACATGTTAGGCGATGCGCGCAAAGGAGTTCAAATAGGGATTGACGACGCTGTTGATGAACTCAAAGGAACAGGTGTATTTAATGACGAAATGGAAGAGGGCATCAATAAGTCCAAAGAGGGAATTTACAATGGGTTTGATAAATTTGAAGAGTCGCTATTTAATCCACAACCTGCCAGCGTAAATATAAGTCAGGCTCAATATGTCAGTATGACTAGCAATGCAGAGTATAAATTCACTACCGCAGAAGGCGATGAGGTAAGTATTAGCTTTGCGGATGCATTTGAATCTCAATCGGCGAGTGGCTATCAGAGAAACAGTGATAGTGAATCGTTTGCAAGCTCATCATCGCAATCTCGACAGGTATCATTTTCGATGTCGGTTAATGGTGACTTAAATGAGCAAGAGCAAGAAGCGATTAATGCGATGATGGAAGACTTACAAGATTTAAGTAAAACCTTTTTTGGTGGTGATTTAGATGAAGCATTTGAACAAGCACAAGAGCTGAGTTTAGGCAGCGATCAGCTGGTGGCTTTTTCTATGGATTTACGCCAAACAAAAACAATAGCCACAGTTAAAAGCTATGAAGAATATAAACCAGAACCAGAAAAACAAGTAGCAGAAGGTTTAGCCCCTTTTAATGACGACCTTAAAAGTGCTTTTGAAAAAGCGGGTGAACTTGGATTACAAAATCAACTAGCTGGCATTCTACAATGGTTAAATCAAGATCAGGAACAAATAGATAAGTTAGTAGATTACACAAAGTCTATGTTCGAAAACCTTAATCAATTAAATTCAGCGGCCGATGATCTTGCCGATTTAGAAACCACACAAAGCTAAACTACTTTCTTTTATAAATACCTCATGGCAAACTGCCGTTCTTAAAGTAAAGTGGGAACGGTAGTTTGTCAGCGCATATAATGGTCTTTGATTCAGGTATTGGTGGAACTACCGTACTTGAACATATCAAGCAAAGTATCCCCAATGCTCAGTACAGCTATTTTATGGATAATGCATTCCTACCTTATGGTGCTCAATCCCAACAAACAATAATCAACCGATTGTGCTCACTTATTCATTTCATCAAAGCCAACACGCTTGACGTTGATTTAATAGTAATAGCGTGTAATACGGCTTCTACATCTGCACTTAGTGCTGTTCGCCAAGTGACAGATATTCCTATAGTAGGTGTTGTGCCAGCAATAAAGCCTGCCGCAGAATTAACACGCTCAAATCATATTGGCTTATTAGCCACACCAGCCACGGTCGCCAGTTCATACACTAAAACATTAATTGCTGAACATGCACGTAATGTAATCGTTAATCTATATAGCAGTGTGGAGTTAGTGACATTAGCTGAGCAACACTTTTTTACAGACTATTTAGATACAAACAAGTTGCACCAAGTGCTTGATGGCCTAAATATAGATAAAGCTATAGATGTACTTGTACTAGGGTGTACGCACTTTCCGATATTAGTAGAGCCGATTAGTCAGTATTTTGAAGGGAATGTAAAATTACTTGATTCAGGTGTAGCGATAGCAAACAGAGTCAACTACCTACTTAACCAACTTAACCTATGTGTGAATAAGCGAACAGACATAAAAAAGCCGCTGCAATATTATGCAACGGCTGATGTGTTTAGCAATAAGCTAGCGGTAAAGCTAGTTACACTGACTGATCTGTCTCAGTACGTAGAGCATTAGAATCGTCTTCTTGTTTTTGTTTTGCTTCACGTACTTTTAAAGTACGTTGTTGGAACTCGCTATCGTTCAAGTTAGCAATTGCATTGTCTGCATCAGCTTGCGCCATTTCAACAAAACCAAAACCACGACGCTTGCCAGTATTTTTATCCTTTAATAAACGAACATTGAATACTTTGCCTTGTTCTTCAAATAATGCACGAACAACACCTTCATTTGCGCGGTAAGGAAGGTTACCAACATAGAGAGTCTTTGTTTTTACTTCGGCTTCTTCAGTTACATCAGACGACATTGCTGCAATAACAAGTGCGCCTACTAACAAACCAACACCAAATAGAAGCGCAGGGTCTAGTGCCAGGCTTGCTAAAGCAAACTTAACAACAACAAAACCAACTACAGCAAGAATAACAGAGAAGATAAAAGCTTTTTGATCGGGTAATTTCATTTTAGATCTACCAATAAACAGGAAATAAACATTAATTTAACATTGTGAACTTGCTATCTTAACGTCTTAATTGAACATAGCAATGATATTTGTATTAAATAATAAAGAAGAGCACAAAAAAACATCGTTTTACTAAGGTTTTAATATGATTTCACTCGGTTCTGTTCTATTTTTGTTCGAACAGTAAAAAGATCTAAAAAAAGGGTTGATCTGTTTTCGGATCTCCCTATAATGCGACCCCACTGAGACGGGAAACGCCGAAGCATAGCGAGGCACGAACTACTCAGAGAGTTAAATAAAACTTCGGTTTTAAATCTTCTAAAAAGAAAGTTTAAAACTAAGTGTTGACTCGAAAAATAAAGGGTGTAATATTCGCATCCCTTGAGACGCTAAAGCGACTCAAAACGTTCTTTAACAATGTAAAGCAATCATCTGTGTGGGCACTCGTACAGATTGAGTTCTAACAGCCAAACTACTTAGGTAGCGAGGCAAACAAATTAGAGTCTCAATTGAAAACTGAGTGACCAACAGAATAGTTATTTCGGTAATTATTCGGCACAGTCAATTCAATATCGAAAGATATTAAAAAATTCAGAATTCATTGAGCTGTCGAAAGACATAAAACTTTTTAATTGAAGAGTTTGATCATGGCTCAGATTGAACGCTGGCGGCAGGCCTAACACATGCAAGTCGAGCGGTAACAGAGAGTAGCTTGCTACTTTGCTGACGAGCGGCGGACGGGTGAGTAATGCTTGGGAACATGCCTTGAGGTGGGGGACAACAGTTGGAAACGACTGCTAATACCGCATAATGTCTACGGACCAAAGGGGGCTTCGGCTCTCGCCTTTAGATTGGCCCAAGTGGGATTAGCTAGTTGGTGAGGTAATGGCTCACCAAGGCGACGATCCCTAGCTGGTTTGAGAGGATGATCAGCCACACTGGGACTGAGACACGGCCCAGACTCCTACGGGAGGCAGCAGTGGGGAATATTGCACAATGGGCGCAAGCCTGATGCAGCCATGCCGCGTGTGTGAAGAAGGCCTTCGGGTTGTAAAGCACTTTCAGTCAGGAGGAAAGGTTAACGGTTAATACCCGTTAGCTGTGACGTTACTGACAGAAGAAGCACCGGCTAACTCCGTGCCAGCAGCCGCGGTAATACGGAGGGTGCGAGCGTTAATCGGAATTACTGGGCGTAAAGCGTACGCAGGCGGTTTGTTAAGCGAGATGTGAAAGCCCCGGGCTCAACCTGGGAACTGCATTTCGAACTGGCAAACTAGAGTGTGATAGAGGGTGGTAGAATTTCAGGTGTAGCGGTGAAATGCGTAGAGATCTGAAGGAATACCGATGGCGAAGGCAGCCACCTGGGTCAACACTGACGCTCATGTACGAAAGCGTGGGGAGCAAACGGGATTAGATACCCCGGTAGTCCACGCCGTAAACGATGTCTACTAGAAGCTCGGAGCCTCGGTTCTGTTTTTCAAAGCTAACGCATTAAGTAGACCGCCTGGGGAGTACGGCCGCAAGGTTAAAACTCAAATGAATTGACGGGGGCCCGCACAAGCGGTGGAGCATGTGGTTTAATTCGATGCAACGCGAAGAACCTTACCTACACTTGACATACAGAGAACTTACCAGAGATGGTTTGGTGCCTTCGGGAACTCTGATACAGGTGCTGCATGGCTGTCGTCAGCTCGTGTTGTGAGATGTTGGGTTAAGTCCCGCAACGAGCGCAACCCCTATACTTAGTTGCTAGCAGGTAATGCTGAGAACTCTAAGGAGACTGCCGGTGATAAACCGGAGGAAGGTGGGGACGACGTCAAGTCATCATGGCCCTTACGTGTAGGGCTACACACGTGCTACAATGGCGCATACAGAGTGCTGCGAACCTGCGAAGGTAAGCGAATCACTTAAAGTGCGTCGTAGTCCGGATTGGAGTCTGCAACTCGACTCCATGAAGTCGGAATCGCTAGTAATCGCGTATCAGAATGACGCGGTGAATACGTTCCCGGGCCTTGTACACACCGCCCGTCACACCATGGGAGTGGGTTGCTCCAGAAGTAGATAGTCTAACCCTCGGGAGGACGTTTACCACGGAGTGATTCATGACTGGGGTGAAGTCGTAACAAGGTAGCCCTAGGGGAACCTGGGGCTGGATCACCTCCTTATACGATTTAGAACTTATTTGTTCGTAGTGTCCACACAGATGATTGTTATTGTAAAGAGAACAACACTTATTGTTTTGGGTCTGTAGCTCAGCTGGTTAGAGCGCACCCCTGATAAGGGTGAGGTCGGTAGTTCAAATCTACTCAGACCCACCACTTCTTGTCTAATCAAGAAGATGGTTAAAACAGTAAGTACCAGCATATGTGGGGCTATAGCTCAGCTGGGAGAGCGCCTGCCTTGCACGCAGGAGGTCAGCAGTTCGATCCTGCTTAGCTCCACCACTTTTACTTCTTAAAAATAAATATTCTTTATCGGGCCATTAACAGCCTGAGAATAGAGTGTGTTTAATTTTGAGAGGTTTTTGTATCTCTTGCTCTTTAAAAATTTGGAAAAGCTGATAATAAAATTCTGATAGATACATTGTATTTATCAAGAGTTTTCAAAAGTAAAAAACAATGGTAGCAGTACCATTGAGTGCCATTTAGTTAACTCTTATGAGTTGATTGATTGGTATCTACTTTAGTATTCAATATTGACTTCTGGCGAAGTTAAACTGTCACGAAACAAAGACCCGTTTGGGTTGTATGGTTAAGTGACTAAGCGTACACGGTGGATGCCTTGGCAGTTGGAGGCGATGAAGGACGTATTAACTTGCGATAAGCCTAGTCAAGCTAGTAAAAAGCGCTTGAGACTAGGATTTCCGAATGGGGAAACCCACCTGCTTGCAGGTATCGTTAACTGAATACATAGGTTAACGAGGCGAACGCGGAGAACTGAAACATCTAAGTACCCGTAGGAAAAGAAATCAACCGAGATTCCGAAAGTAGCGGCGAGCGAAATCGGAACAGCCCTTAAGCTCATTATGTGTTAATGGAAGGCTGCTGGAAAGCGCCACGATACAGGGTGATAGTCCCGTACATGAAAAGACATTTTAAGTGAAATCGAGTAGGTCGGAGCACGTGAAACTTTGACTGAATATAGGTGGACCATCATCTAAGGCTAAATACTCCCAACTGACCGATAGTGAACCAGTACCGTGAGGGAAAGGCGAAAAGAACCCCTGTGAGGGGAGTGAAATAGAACCTGAAACCGTGTACGTACAAGCAGTAGGAGCCCACTTGTTGGGTGACTGCGTACCTTTTGTATAATGGGTCAGCGACTTATATTTTGTAGCGAGGTTAACCGAATAGGGTAGCCGTAGGGAAACCGAGTCTTAACTGGGCGACTAGTTGCAAGGTATAGACCCGAAACCCGGTGATCTAGCCATGGGCAGGTTGAAGGTTGAGTAACATCAACTGGAGGACCGAACCCACTAACGTTGAAAAGTTAGGGGATGACCTGTGGCTAGGAGTGAAAGGCTAATCAAACCGGGAGATAGCTGGTTCTCCCCGAAATCTATTTAGGTAGAGCCTCGGACGAATACTTACGGGGGTAGAGCACTGTTAAGGCTAGGGGGTCATCCCGACTTACCAACCCTTTGCAAACTCCGAATACCGTAAAGTAATATCCGGGAGACACACGGCGGGTGCTAACGTCCGTCGTGAAGAGGGAAACAACCCAGACCGCCAGCTAAGGTCCCAAAGTCATAGTTAAGTGGGAAACGATGTGGAAAGGCCCAGACAGCCAGGAGGTTGGCTTAGAAGCAGCCATCCTTTAAAGAAAGCGTAATAGCTCACTGGTCGAGTCGGTCTGCGCGGAAGATGTAACGGGGCTAAACTATGCACCGAAGCTGCGGATTCAGAATTTATTCTGAGTGGTAGGGGAGCGTTCTGTAAGCGGTTGAAGGTGTACCGGGAGGTATGCTGGACGTATCAGAAGTGCGAATGCTGACATGAGTAACGATAATGGGAGTGAAAAACTCCCACGCCGGAAGACCAAGGGTTCCTATCCCATGTTAATCAGGGTAGGGTAAGTTGACCCCTAAGGCGAGGCCGAAAGGCGTAGTCGATGGGAAACAGATTAATATTTCTGTACTCGATATAATTGCGATGGGGGGACGGAGCAGGCTAAGCAAGCATGGCGTTGGTAGTCTATGTGAAAGTGAGTAGGGCGTTTGTTTAGGTAAATCCGGACGAACACTAAACCTGAGACACGAGACGAGTCACTACGGTGATGAAGTTGCTGATGCCATACTTCCAGGAAAAGCCTCTAAGCTTCAGATTATATGGAATCGTACCCCAAACCGACACAGGTGGTCAGGTAGAGAATACTAAGGCGCTTGAGAGAACTCGGGTGAAGGAACTAGGCAAAATCGTACCGTAACTTCGGGAGAAGGTACGCTCCTATCTGTGATGAGACTTGCTCTCTAAGCGGACGGGAGCCGCAGTGACCAGGTGGCTGGGACTGTTTATTAAAAACACAGCACTGTGCAAAATCGCAAGATGACGTATACGGTGTGACACCTGCCCGGTGCCGGAAGGTTAATTGATGGGGTTATCCTTAGGGAGAAGCTCTTGATCGAAGCCCCGGTAAACGGCGGCCGTAACTATAACGGTCCTAAGGTAGCGAAATTCCTTGTCGGGTAAGTTCCGACCTGCACGAATGGTGTAACCATGGCCACGCTGTCTCCACCCGAGACTCAGTGAAATTGAAATCGCAGTGAAGATGCTGTGTACCCGCGGCTAGACGGAAAGACCCCGTGAACCTTTACTACAGCTTGGCACTGAACATTGAACCTACATGTGTAGGATAGGTGGGAGACTTTGAAGCAGCGACGCTAGTTGTTGTGGAGTCAACCTTGAAATACCACCCTTGTAGTTTTGATGTTCTAACGTTGGCCCCTGAATCGGGGTTACGGACAGTGCCTGGTGGGTAGTTTGACTGGGGCGGTCTCCTCCTAAAGAGTAACGGAGGAGCACGAAGGTTGGCTAAGTACGGTCGGACATCGTACGGTTAGTGTAATGGTAGAAGCCAGCTTAACTGCGAGACAGACACGTCGAGCAGGTACGAAAGTAGGTCATAGTGATCCGGTGGTTCTGAATGGAAGGGCCATCGCTCAACGGATAAAAGGTACTCCGGGGATAACAGGCTGATACCGCCCAAGAGTTCATATCGACGGCGGTGTTTGGCACCTCGATGTCGGCTCATCACATCCTGGGGCTGAAGTCGGTCCCAAGGGTATGGCTGTTCGCCATTTAAAGTGGTACGCGAGCTGGGTTTAGAACGTCGTGAGACAGTTCGGTCCCTATCTGCCGTGGGCGTTTGAGAATTGAGAGGGGTTGCTCCTAGTACGAGAGGACCGGAGTGAACGAACCGCTGGTGTTCGGGTTGTCATGCCAATGGCATTGCCCGGTAGCTACGTTCGGAACTGATAAGCGCTGAAAGCATCTAAGCGCGAAGCAGGCCTCGAGATGAGTTCTCACTAGACTTTTAAAGTCTCTGAAGGGCCGTTGAAGACTACAACGTTGATAGGCAAGATGTGGAAGTGGTGTGAGCCATTAAGCTAACTTGTACTAATTACCCGTGAGGCTTAACCATACAACGCCAAACGCGTTTTATGTGATAGTGAAGCAAGCGAAGAAGTTAATATAACTAAAGTAGATATTACTTAGAAAGACTTAAAAAATATTATCAGATATTTTCCAAATTAAGTTAGTGCGCAGAAATACGTATTAACGCCCAAATTTGCTTGGTGACAATAGCGTTTTGGACCCACCTGACTCCATGCCGAACTCAGTAGTGAAACGAAACAGCGCCGATGATAGTGTAGCATTTGCTATGTGAAAGTAGGACATTACCAGGCTTCAAATTGTAGAGAGCCCGACTAGAAATAGTCGGGCTTTTTTACGTCTGCAGAAAAGTGAAAATAAAAGCGGTAGCCAGAGCCCATACCGAACTCAGTAGTGAAACCAAACAGCTCGAAGGCGAGCCCTACGGAAGGCCGCCCCGACACAATGATAGTTTACATTTGCTATGTGACTCTTCACCGCTGTGGGCACTACGACATTACCAGGCTTCAAATTGTAGAGAGCCCGAATCTAACGATTCGGGCTTTTTTACGTCTGCAGAAAAGTGAAAATATATTTCAATGAGGGTTATGCTTGTGCGTAGTTTGACTTATTGCCAAGCCATCTATGAATCAGAGGATCCACATGTTGAGGGTATTGTTTTAGCATTTGCTGCGCGATAGGTCTTACTTGATTAAGTGTTTGTTTGTCGCGCGTTAAGTCTGCAATTTTGAATTCTGCTAAACCAGTTTGCTTTGTGCCGAGAACTTCACCCGGGCCACGAATTTCTAAATCGCGCTCTGCTATCACAAAGCCATCGTTACTATCGCGTAGTACACCTAATCGCTTTTGAGCGGTATGAGACAGTGGTGCGTGATATAAAAGCACACAATGCGATGCCGTAGCGCCGCGGCCAACTCGCCCGCGTAACTGATGCAGCTGTGCTAAGCCTAAGCGCTCAGGGTTTTCTATAATGATTAAGCTCGCATTAGGGACATCTACACCAACTTCAATAACCGTAGTGGCAACTAAAACATGTATATTACCTGCCTTAAACTCGCTCATAATGGCTTGTTTTTCAGCTGATTTCATTCGCCCATGTACTAAGCCTACGTTTAGCTCTGGTAATGCTTCTTTTAACTGCAGTGCACTGTCTTCGGCTGCCTGGCATTGCAGGACTTCTGATTCATCAATAAGTGTACACACCCAGTAAACTTGGCGGCCTTGCTCGTTACACGCTAATTTAACGCGGGCAATAATATCGTCTCTGCGAGTATCAGGAAGTGCCACTGTTGTAATTGGCGTACGCCCTGGTGGTAGCTCATCAATTACAGAGGTTTCTAAGTCGGCATACGCTGTCATAGTGAGTGTGCGTGGGATGGGTGTTGCAGTCATGACCAGTTGATGGGGATAGCAATCACCAAACTTACCTTTTTCACGCAGTGATAAACGCTGATGAACACCAAAGCGGTGTTGTTCATCAATAACGATAAGCACTAAGTTATTGAACTTAACTTCATCTTGAAATAAAGCGTGAGTACCTACAATCATTTGCGCTTCACCAGAGGCTATTTTTTCAAGTGTTGCTACGCGCTCTTTGCCTTTTGTTTTACCGCCAAGCCAAGCAACGGTTATACCTAGTTGATTAAACCACGTTGTAAAATTAACACCATGTTGCTCTGATAAAATTTCAGTAGGAGCCATTAAAGCGACTTGAAAGCCCTGCGCAATGGCTGTTAGTGCACTCAGTGCTGCTACTAGGGTTTTACCAGAGCCTACATCGCCTTGTACTAAACGCATCATTGGATACGCGTGTTGCATGTCATCTTTAATTTCAGCAACTACGCGGCTTTGCGCATTTGTGGGTGCAAAAGGAAGTTGATCTAAAAATTGGCTTTCTAATGTGTTTACCGGATTTAATGCCACGGCTTTAACTTGTTGCCCTTGCTCTCGTACTTTTAACAAGCTGAGGTTTTGAGCAAGTAACTCCTCAAATACAAGGCGCTGTTGAGCAGGGTGAGTACCTTGCTCTAATGCGGTTACATCAACATCATTTGGTGGGCGGTGCAGTAATAATAAGGCGTCACTTAGCGGCATATTTGATGGCTGCCACTGTGAAGGCAGTAGTTCTTCTACTGAGTATTTATTTAGTAAATCAATAGCCTGTTCGCTTAAAGCTCTAATCGATAGCTGCTTTAAGCCTTCGGTTGTTGAATAAACGGGCGTTAATGTTGTCGCTACTGGCTGCTCGTTAGAGGTATCGCTGATGCTGTATTCAGGATGACTCATTTCAAAGCCAACACGGCCACGGCGCACTTCACCAAAACAACGTATTATTTTACCAGCGCTAAATGCGTTTTTTTGTGCGGCGGTAAAATTAAAAAATCGTAGTGTTAGCCTGCCAGTACCATCATTGATTTGGCAAACAAGCATGCGCCTTTTTCCAAACGTGATTTGGCTTGTTTCAATTGTTGCTTCAACACTCACGTGGCTGTGCAGTGACAACTCATTAATCGCGTATAAGCGAGTGCGATCTTCATAGCGAAGTGGCAAATGAAAAAGCATATCTTGCACAGTTAAAATACCTAGCTTTAACAAACGCTCAGCCATTTTTGGGCCGACCCCTTTGAGCTCTGTAATTGGGTATTGATTTAAGCTAGGTTTAGACAAATTATATCAATCTTATTATTTGTGAATAAGTTAAGTGTACTTACAGAGTGTAAGTGCATCAAGTATGTTTTAAAGCTTGCCAAAATTGCTCGTCAGCGACTATTTCGCCGTTTTCATCAAGTACAGGATAAGGTAATTTTTTTTGTTTACACTGTCTTGCGATAATAGGGTGGCAGCCTTCAAAGTAGAGTGGATGTTTAACTTCGGCGCTCAACATATCTCTATTATATAAACCAGCCAGCTCACGTTGGCGCTGTGCTTCAAACAATATTAGCGCAGCAGCAACTGAAACATTTAGCGATTGCACCATGCCTTGCATTGGAATAATAATATTTTGATCGGCATATTCTAGGGCTTTTTCTGAGATCCCTGTTTTTTCTTGTCCAACAATAATAGCCGTTGGCTTGGTGTAATCTACTTCTCTAAAATCAACGGCATCTTCTGATAAGTGAGTCGCTAATATTTGTATTTCTGGATTGCGTTCACGCATTGCAGTAACAGCATCATCAATATTTCTATGTAAGTGCGTCTCTAGCCAGTTTTTACTGCCACCTGAGGTGTTATTAGTTAGCCATTTTTGCTTTTCAGGCCATACAGCATGTACGTGATGGCAACCAACCGCATCAGCACTTCGTACTATTGCAGATAAGTTATGGTGTTTGTGCACGTCTTCTAAACACACGGTTAGGTCTGTTTGACGGCGCGAAAGTACGTCTTCGATTCTTTGATAGCGAGTTTGCTGCATGGTTATCCTCTTTTTTCGGCAATTATACGAGATTTTTGCAGTTAAGGCATTACTGTGCGGCTAATTGGATTTTGTAGAGAAATAAGTGTTTCTGTTGATTGAATGGCTTCTATTGCCTGTATTTTATTAATCAGCACATCTTGTAAGTGATCAATGGACTTTGTCATTACCTTTATAAATATACTGTAGTTACCTGTTGTGTAATAAGCCTCTACCACTTCCTCTAATGCTTCTAGCTTTATAAGCGTTTGCGGGTAATCACGTGCGTTATTTAAATTAATGCCTATAAAGCAGCACACATCGTAGCCCAGCTGTTTAGTATTAATCGTTAATTGGGTGCCTGTAATGATCCCTGCTTGCTTCATTTTTTCAATTCTTACGTGAATTGTCCCAGCGCTTACATTAAATCTTTTTGCTAATTCGGCGTACGCAGTACGGGCATTTTTCATTAATGCATGAAGTATCTGTTTATCGAGATTATCGATTAAATAATTGTAACTATTCACCATGGTAAATTATTTTCAAAGGATCTTTTTTAACTATTGACCGATCCCGCCAGTATGCCAAGCTAGGGCTATGACCTAATAGCCCTAGCTTCAATGAATTTAAACAGCATCAACATCGACGAAATCGTTGAGAAAACCAAAGCTCAATTACAAGAAGGTAAAACTCTCACGCCTGCGCTGAAGATGTCTATTGAACTCATTCTGGTTGTCGTTGTTATGTTAGCAAGTAAATTAGGACTTAACAGTAACAATAGCAGTATCCCGCCATCAAAAGACATCAACCGAAAAAAACAAAACAAAGAGAAATCAGCCAAGTCAGCGGGTGGTCAAAAAGGCCGTGCAGGTAAAACACTAACCCAAACACAGACGCCTGATGAGATCAAAATCATCCTAGTTGAACGTGATTTTTTACCGAAAGGTCACTACCGTGAAATTGGCTTTCAAAAACGACAGGTTGTCGATATAGATATCAGGAAAGTGGTCACTGAATACCAAGCACAAATTCTGGAAAATGAGCAAGGTAAGCGTTTTATTGGTGAATTTCCAGAAGACGTTAACAGTCCTATTCAATATGGGGTTGGTGTAAAAGCCCATGCAGTTTACCTATCCCAATATCAATTACTCCCTTACAACCGCATTGAAGAATATTTTTGTGATCAACTCGGTATTCCAATCAGTGCGGGTAGTTTATTTAACTTTAATGAACAAGCAGCGGCCTTGGTAAAGTCCTCCGGCGCAGAAGCCGCGCTCAAGAAAGCCCTGAAAACGACTTATCAAGCCTTACACGTTGATGAAACGGGGATTAATATAGGTGGTAAACGACGATGGCTTCATGGTGCATCAACGACGTGGTGGACGTATTTTTACCCGCATGAGAAAAGAGGGAAAATAGCGATGGATGACGCCGATATTTTACCTCACTTTACTGGGGTACTATGCCACGACCACTGGAAACCGTATTATCAATATACACAGTGCCAACATGCCTTGTGTAATGCACATCATATCCGAGAGTTAGAAAGGGCATGGGAGCAAGACGGTATGCAATGGGCAAAGGATTTGCAAACCCTACTGACTGAAATCAATAAACATCAAATAGATAACCCCGAGCTAGATGCAGACACAAAAGCTCACTATATAGAGAAATATCAACAAATATTGGCTCAAGGTGACATTAAATGCCCTCCACCGGATAGAAACAGCCGAGTAAAAGGCCAGCGAGGCAGATTGAAACGAACAAAGTCTAGAGCGTTGTTAGAGCGGTTAAGAGATTATCAAGATGATGTCTTACGGTTCATGACGGAAACAGCGGTGCCTTTTAGCAACAACCAAGGTGAGAATGATATTAGGATGACCAAGGTTCATCAAAAGATATCTGGGTGCTTCAGAAGCATGCAAGGTGCAGAGATGTTTTGTTTAATCAGAAGCTACCTCTCGACTTGCAGAAAACAGCATGTATCAGCAAGCCTAGCCCTTGAATTACTCTTCAAAAATCAGTTACCTGATATATTTATTGAAAATGTGGCTGAATAGTTACAAATAATTTTCCATTATATATTTGTCATAAAATTATCGAATATATGGTTTTTATACCACTTAGTTAATGGTTTTTGTATATTAAAGCTATTTTTGTTATGGGATATTGAATTAATCCTTTAAATCGTTAAATTAACTTCATTAAAGGCGCTCATTAGAGCGTTTTTTATCAATTAAGCAAGTAACAATAACTGGGAATGAGGCCAATTATTATGAGTTCACACTATGTGCAGCAACAGCAGCAAATAAGTAAAGTTAAGCAATTTTTTTCACAACAACTAGAAACCCAACTTGGGCTGGTTGAGGTTCAAGCCCCAATTTTGGCTAAGGTTGGCGACGGCACGCAAGATAACTTAAGCGGCCATGAAAACGCAGTTGCTGTAAATGTGAAAGCGATTACAGATAGCCGCTACGAAGTGGTGCATTCACTGGCTAAGTGGAAACGTAAAACACTCGCAACTTATGGCTTTGGTGTTGGTGAGGGTATTTACACTCAAATGAAAGCTTTGCGCCCAGATGAAGATTCATTAAGTCCTATTCATTCTGTATATGTTGATCAGTGGGATTGGGAAAAAGTAATTAACAAAACGACAGAGCGTTCGCTGGCAACACTAAAGCAAACTGTTCAATCTATTTATAAAGGGATAAAAGAGACAGAGGCTTTTGTAAGTGAGTCTTATGGTTTAACGCCTTTTTTACCGAGCGACATTAAGTTTGTGCACAGTGAAGAGCTACGTAAAATGTATCCTGGCTTTAGTGCTAAGCAACGCGAAAAAGCCATTGCACAAGAATATGGTGCTGTATTTTTAATTGGTATTGGTGGCGCACTCGGAGATGGCAAAATTCACGATGTAAGAGCCCCAGATTACGATGATTGGTCTACGCCAACATGCGATCAATACATGGGTTTAAATGGTGATATTTTAGTATGGAATCCAGTACTTGAAGATGCATTTGAAATTTCATCAATGGGTATACGTGTAAGCCCTGAGGTTTTAAAAGCGCAGTTAAGTACAACAGGAGATGAAGACCGCTTAGAGTTTGATTGGCATAAAGCGCTATTACAAAGTAAATTTCCGCAAACAATTGGCGGTGGAATAGGGCAGTCGCGCTTGGCTATGTTACTACTGCAAAAGCAACATATTGGACAAGTACAGGTTAGTGTGTGGCCAAATAAAACTTACGATACAGTAAGTGATTTACTTTAGGGTATATGAGGAGCTATTGATTTGAGTGCCTGTATTTGCACTCATTTCTAGTGTGTTTTAAACTCGATTTCTACTTTATTATTCAACAACTTTACATTGCATGGTGGGTAATTGCGGATTGTTTTGAGTACTTTATTAAAAATATGAATTTCTACTCCAGAATGCAAAACAGTGTTAACAGCAAGGTTTGCATCACTAAGCAAATCATGTAACTCATGATCTAAGCTCGAAAGGCGTTTTTCTAATTGTTCAGCCTGTTGGCAATAATGCAGTTGTGTAGCGCCAATTTTGGCAATTAGCTGATTCTTTTTATCAATATCTTTAACTAAATCAGCTTTTTCGAGAGCAGCTTGAAGAGTATCTAATTGTTGATCTGTATTTGCTAAATCTTTAAAGCAATTGTCTGTGTCAGCAGTTATTTCAGCGCCTGAAGCTGCTAAATTTATTGCCATTTTTGCGCCTGATTCGTTTCCTATTTCACCAGCAATGAGCGTTGTAGCATCCAGTATTTCACCACCAAAAATTTTACCTTTAGGTAAGTCTGTTTGACCAACTTGTAGTAATTTTTTCGCTTTCATAACGCAGTGGCTAGTTTGGCGATCAATAAATATGTTAGCTGCTTCTATATAACAATACTGTGAATGAGAAACATGGACATCTCCAGCACAAACTAATTTGCAGGATAACGATTTATCCTCAGGCTTTTGATGGCCAATTACACCTTGTTTCACAGTGATATTACCGCCAGCAGTAAGCTCCCCTGATTCGACAGTACCTAAGATAGTAATATCGCCTTTTGCGTTTATTTTCATACCAGGATCGATGTTTCGTGTAACAATCACACTGCCTTCAAAGTCGATATGGCCACTTTTCACATTTACATCAGATATTGTAAAAATATCATCTACACGCATTCCGTTATTAATTTCTACAGGAACGCCGGCAATAGTAGAGACTAATTCCATAGGGTTTAATTTTGATATTTCAGTGCCTTCACCTGCGACCAGTTGTTTATTTTCACCAGGTTTAGCGGTAAGTATATCACCGACTACTGTGAAGCCCTCTTTACCAGGGGTTGCGGGGTGCTGTCGAATAAGTACTGTACCAGGTTCTACACTTGCGAGTTTTCCAAAGTCACGCATATCAACGCTACCATCTTCTTTTAATTTTGGTGCGTTTAAACGATCTTTTAGGGTTTCTACCACTGTTACTAATTTTGTCGCTAATCCATCACTTGGAAGCCGCCCTTTGGCGAGAGTGCCTTTAACGATTGTCCCAGGTGATAGCTCGGCTTGTTTTTCTAGTAATTGTTCTAAAAATACTTGCTTGTAGCCACGAACTATTCCAGCTTTAACAAGGTGTTTTTTCGCATCATCTAGGCTTAGCTGCTTACCGCCCTGAGCGAGAGTGAGCTCGCCTATAGCTAGCATTTTATCATCGCTAATTTCTATCTTGATTGCGGCATCGTACTTAGTTGCAACAACTAAAACTGACTCAGTATTTTTATTCTTGAAGAAGTTGTTTATGGCTTCATGATCGATTTTACAGTCACAAAAAGTTGACATTTCGAGAGCTTCAATCACGAACGCAGCACTCGGCGGAGCGTGCTTACTTACATCAAGTAAAATATTTCCATTATGAGCAAGCTTAAACACTAGTTAATCCTTCTCTACTACTTAAGTTAAGTTTGAGTATATTACATAATAGCAGATTGCTAGAAATTTACTTTTGAGTCAAGAAAACAAAACGAGGTTATGGAGAAATAGAGCTATAGCTGGGACCATAGCTCGTAGGTAATACTAATTAGTTGAAGGTAGTTCCATTATTCCATCTATCTCAACTTGCACACCTTTTGGCAGCGCACGCACACCAATTGCGGCACGAGCAGGGTATGGTTGTTTGAAGTATTGGCTCATTACTTCGTTAACAATAGCAAAGTTAGATAAATCAGTAAGGTAAATATTCACCTTAACTAGGTCGTGTATCTGACCCCCAGCTTCTTCACATACAGCAGCAATGTTTTTAAATACTTGATGTGTTTGTTCGCCAAAGTCTTCCGAAATAACTTCCATAGTCTCAGGCACTAATGGTATTTGACCCGATAAGTAGACAGCCGTTCCTACTTTAACGGCTTGGCTATATGTGCCTATTGCTGCAGGCGCTTTGTCGGTAGAAATAAATGCTTTATTCATGTGTTTCCTATTTTATTTTTTACGATAGACTTTTTGTACATCAGGCATAACGCGAATGCGTCGCATAATGTTAGCAACGTGGATACGGTTTTTAACGGTAACCCCTAAATCTATCACGTATAAATTACTTTCTTTTTCATCAGTGGCTATTTCCACAATATTGGCTTGGGTAGTCGCAACAACATTGGTTAACTTTGCAAGCGCCCCTTGATGATTAATAATCTCGACTCTAAGGGCTGCGATATATTCTTTCTCTGGATTATCGTCCCACTTTACAACTAAGTATTTAGAGCGCTCACTTTCCCAGCCGCGAATATTTTTACATTCCTGGCGATGAACAGTTAATCCTTTGCCTTGGCTTATATGTGCAGTTATTGCATCCCCAGGTACAGGGCGGCAACACTTAGAGTAATTAACTAACATACCTTCGGTGCCAATAATGGTTGCTTTGACTTGGTTGGTAATGTCTGTTAAATCATCGTTTTCGTTTTGTAATAAGCGTTTAGCAATTAACATGCTCATCAGATTACCAGAGCCTATTGCTACTAGTAACTCAAGTAGTGTAGAAAGTTCATGCTCTTCAAGTACTCGCGTTATATTCTCATCAGGAATACTGTCGAACTTATTTTCACCAAGTGCGGAGTCGAGTAAACGCCTACCCAATAACAGCGCTTCCTCGTGATGCTGACTCTTAAGGTAGTTACGAATGCCTAACCGTGCTTTACCGGTAACAATAAAGTTTAGCCAAGTTGCATTCGGGTGAGCCCCAGAGCTAGTAATTACTTCTACTGTTTGGCCGGTATCAAGCGCCTTACTCAAAGGGTAAGGTTTGCGATTTACTCTTGCCCCTACGCACGTATTTCCAACGTCAGTATGTACAGCGTATGCAAAATCAACAGCTGTTGCGCCCATTGGTAATTCAACAATTCGGCCATCCGGTGTAAATACGTAAATTTCTTCAGGGAATAGCTCAGTTTTTACATTTTCTATAAATTCAAATGATGAGCCAGCACTTTGCTGAAGCTCTAATAAACTTTGCATCCATTGGCGAGCACGTTGTTGTGACGTATTGCCCGCGCCATCACCTGATTTTTTATACATCCAGTGTGCGGCCACGCCTTTGTCTGCCATATGATCCATGTCGTGAGTACGAATTTGAATCTCAACAGGTATGCCGTGTGGGCCAACTAAAGAAGTATGAAGTGACTGATAGCCATTGGTTTTAGGTACTGCAATATAGTCTTTAAAGCGCGTTTCAATAGGCTTATAAAGGCTGTGAGCAACACCTAATACGCGATAACACGTATCCATAGAGTCAACTGCAATTCTAAACGCGTAAATATCCATGACTTCGTTAAATAACAGTTCTTTATTAAGCATTTTTTTATAAATACTATAAAGGTGCTTTTCGCGGCCCGATACCGTCGCTTTGATGCCTGACTCTTCAAGGCGTGCTTCAATTTCGTTTTGAATATTTGAAATAACTTCTTTTCGATTACCACGTGCTTTTGCAACTTCAGATTTAAGTGCACGATGGCGCATAGGATATAGAGCTTGAAAACCTAAATCTTCAAGCTCATTTTTAATGTCGTGAATACCTAAGCGGTTTGCTATCGGCGCGTATATTTCTAGTGTTTCGCGTGCTATACGGCGGCGTTTATCGGGGCGAAGAGCACCCAATGTACGCATATTATGCGTTCTATCAGCAAGCTTGATTAAAATAACTCGTATGTCTTGAGTCATAGCCATAATCATTTTACGGTAGTTTTCAGCTTGGAATTCTTTTTTATCTTTAAAGCTGAGCTTATCGAGCTTACTTACACCTTCAACCAGTTCTGCAACCGTTACACCAAAAATTTCGGCTAAATCTTGTTGGCTAAAATCAGTATCTTCAATTACATCGTGCATTAACGCGGCCATGAGCGTTTCATGGTCAAGATGCATGCCGGCAAGAATTTGAGTTACTTCAACAGGGTGAGTAATATAAGGTTCGCCACTTGAGCGAGTTTGTCCTTCGTGGGCCTCTCGGGCTACCACGTAAGATTTTTGTACCAGCTCTACATCTGCAGCAGGCAAGTATTCAGAAATTTTCTTTTTAAGACCTTCAAAAAGATACATTTACACTCCAATGTTCTAGGGCCCGTTGACCTTTCAGGATTAAAATTCGTTCAATCTAGGGGCGATTTAATCTCGGCGCGAGGTTTTTAGCCTAGCGGGCTAAGTAAAAACCGAGCAACAAAGAGTAAAGAGTTATTGTCAAATCTGGTGTATGAGCTCATCTTGATGCTCTGTTTGATCTTGAGTTATTCTTTCGCCGTCTTTAAATTTTACCCCTGTAATTACTTCAGCCAGTAACTTAAACCCTCGCAAGCGGTACCATTTTTTCTCTGCCGACTGCGCGAGTTTAAAAACCATCATTAAGGTGGTTGTCCGGCTGCCACAACTCTTCACTTTATGCGTTCTCAGCCTTACCGTCGCAAACGTTGACTCTATCGGATTACTCGTTCTTATGTGCATCCAATGCTCAGCAGGATAATCATAAAATGCCAGCATTTCATCTTTATCCTTCATCAAGCAATCCGTCGCTTTTGGGTATTTGACTGAGTAATTTTTAACAAATAAATCATACGCTTTATAAGCAGAAGCTCGACTCTCTGCCATCCAGATATCTTGTAAATTCGCTTTGATTTTAGGTTGCATTGATTTCGGCACTTTGTTTAGCACATTCGCGATTTTATGCACCCAGCAACGTTGATGTTGGGTTGTTGGCCATACTTTGGTGAGGGCATTCCAAAACCCCAGCGCACCATCCCCTATGGCCAATTTTGGTGGTATTGTTAGACCCTGTGAGCGCAACTGATTTAACACTTCAGTCCAGCTCTGCTCAGACTCACGAACCCCGTCAACCACCGCCAATAGCTCCTTTCTGCCCGTTTCATCTACCCCCATAATTACCAGTAAGCACAGCTTATCATCCATTCGAATTTTACTGTAAATCCCATCGGCCCAGATATACACATATCGACGTTTAGCCAAGGAACGTTTAGACCACTGCTGATACTCCGTTTCCCAGGTGGATTTCAACCGAGAGACACTATTGGCCGACAAACCTTTGGCTTGCTCGCCTAAAAGAGACACTAAAGCGGGCTGCATATCACCCGTCGAAATTCCTCGTAAATAGAGCCATGGGATCAGCTCTTCGATATTTTTTGTCCGTTTCAGATAAGGCGGGATCAAGGCACTATTGAATTTAATGCCTTCCTTTTTTCGATCCCTGACTTTAGGTATTTTGACCTCAATATCACCAAGGCCTGTTTGGATCGTACGCTCAGGCTGGTGACCATTTTTGACGATCCGCTGAAGTCCCTCGACGGTCTCATGCTGGTATTGAGCCAATAAAACAGCCAACTCAGCCTCAATCGCTTGAGCTAACAACTGCTGCGCCCCGCTTTTAAGCAACTGCTCTAACGGATTGTCTGGTTTTTCAATGGAAATAACATTATCATTTTCAGTCATTGCGATGTCTCTCTGGTTAATTGTTGATCTGGTCAAGATCAATTAACAGATTACATCGCAATGACTTTTTCTCATACACCAGAAACGACTATAGCTCAAGAGTAAATTGCCCCTAGGCAGAACCCTTCGGGCAGCGTATGTTTGGCATTTATGCTGCTTTATCGCCTATTTATGGGGAATAACCACACTACATAGGCTTTGCCTTGCCTAAATACCAAGCATGCTGCTGCAAATTTAACCTCGAAAGATAAACAGGCCCTAGTGAAGTAAATTAGGTAAGTTACGAATATACGATGAAAACAGAGGATTGCCAACGGCTATAGTAGAAATACTGCGCCGTTGACTAAATCAGACCGGGAGGTCGATTATTGATTGCCACCAACAATGGCAGCAACAGCAGCTAGTTCTGCCGCTTCTTGGTGTTGTTGTTCTTCACGGTCAATTAAGTCCATTGAAGCGCTATCAACTAAACCTAATTCAATTTCACGTAAAGCAACAACCGTTGGTTTATCGTTTTCAGGATCTACTAGTGGCGTTTTACCACCAACAGCAATTTGGCGGGCACGACGAGCCGCAACTAAAATTAAGTCAAAACGATTACCAACTGCATCTACTGCATCTTCAACTGTTACGCGGGCCATCACAGCACTCCAAAAATAATTTAAAAGCAAAGGCGTAGTTTACTCCAAGGAGCCACATTCGCCAATAGCCAGTGTTCAATTTTTATCAGTTTTACTTGCCTAAGCCTAATTTAAATAGGCTTAAATTATTTAAGCAGACTATTTAGTAAAACTTGATGACGATTTTCTTGTGCTTTTAGTGTTAAGCGCTGCGCCATTACAATTATTTCTATATCAGCAAGCGCGCTCTCAAAGTCATCATTCACAATCACAAAATCATACTCGTTATAATGCGACGTTTCTGACTGAGCTTTTGCCATACGAGAGGCAATAACGTCAGCCGAATCTTGGCCACGGTTATTTAAACGCTGTTCTAGCTCTTTTTTTGAAGGAGGTAGAATAAAAATGGTTTGTACGCTTGGCATAATTTTGCGCACTTGCTGCGCGCCTTGCCAATCAATATCTAAAAACACATCAATACCCGCATCAAGTTGCGACTCAATAGCTTGCTTTGATGTGCCATAGTAATTATCAAATACTTGAGCCCATTCAAAAAAGTCATTTTTTTCAATCAGCGCTTTAAACTCATCTGTAGAGACAAAATGATAATGCACGCCATTTTCTTCACCGGGGCGAGGAGAGCGAGTCGTGTGCGAGACCGATACTTTCATATCAGTATGCTTTTTTAATAACGCATTGATTAAGCTTGATTTACCAGCACCAGAAGGCGCTGATAAAATAAATAGGTTTCCGCGCGATTTTACCATTACATTCTCTATTTAAAAATAAACAGGCTTGGATTACGAGTAAACTAAGCCTTTAATACCCGCATTGTACTGTATTTAGTGAATGGTACTCAACTAGGTCAAAATGGGTTTGGGTTAAGCAAATTTTACTTTATTTCGTCCATCAGCTTTTGCTTCGTAAAGAGCAATATCAGCACGCTTAAAAAAAGTGTTCTCAGTATCATCTGGCTTATAACTCGTAATTCCAATACTTAGCGTTATATGATCTATTTTAGGGAAATTAATATTGCTTATATAAGCTTTTAATTGCTCAGCGCAATGGAGTAACTGTTCTTTGCTTTGCCCGCGAATTAATACAGCAAACTCTTCACCACCGAGTCTATAAAGTAGATCTGTTTCTCTGAGTTCATTAGTAATTTCACGGGCTAATTTTATAAGAACTTTGTCGCCAACATCATGTCCATAACTATCATTAACTTTTTTGAAATGGTCTACGTCTAGTACAAGTACACCGAGTAATCCGCCTCTAGATGCTATTTTTAACTCATGAGTAAGCTGCTCTTCCCAACGATGTCTATTATAAGCCCCTGTTAATCTATCTTTTGTTGCAAGTTCTAGTAATTTATTTTCAGCGTCTTTTCTATTTATTAGCTCTTGAGATAAATTTTCGGAAAGTGTTTGTAAGTTTTTTTCTAGGTATCTAAGCTCATCTTTTTTGGCTTCATCTTGAACAGGCACATCATCATCTTCAACATCAGAGTCGGCTAGCGAACCACGAATTGTCTCTAAATGGTCATGAATTCGAGAGAATGTCTTTCTGAAAGAGCTAATAATGTAGTGAGTCATAATAGAACCAATTATTAGAGCACACAGTCCTAAAATAAAATTAATAATAACAAATTGTTGAAGGTGTTTATTGGTATAAATAGAGACTTCCTTTGTAACTTCTTCTAACTTTAATAAAAGGGCCTCAACCTCATTATCAAGTTGCGTGTTTAACTGTTTGGTATGTTTCCATTGTTCTATACTTAAGTTTTTGTTTTTTAATGGTAAAATTGCTAGGTAATTTTTATAATCAGAATATAGTTGATCTAATCTTTTTATTGAATCAATAGCAGAAATGTGTGCTGTTTGGACAACAGCAATGTGTTCGTTTGCTATACCCTGTTCAATGATTTTTAAAGCTAATCTAATTCGTACAATCTGATGTTCAATACTTTCTTTTATATTGTTTTTAAGCCCTAAATGTTTTTGAATTTCAGTGTTTTTAAAGTATTTACTTTCAGAGACCTCCATCAATAAATGATGCTTAATTTGCAATATTTCTATTTCATTAATCTTTTCATTTAATGGAATATCAACTTTAGTTAACTCATGCATTTCCTTTTCAATGGTTTGCAAAGTACTTAGAGAATATAAAATTACGATCAATAAAAAAAATAGCAATAAAGCAGACAAACCTCTTATTCGGCTAACAGTAGATAGACTTGGAAATTTAGACATAGTTCTATGTATCCTACATATTTGATCGTTGCATAGTTAATTATAGTTTTATTTATTTATTTAGTTATGGTAACTATTTAGGGTATAGCTTAGCACCTACATAATACACTTTGATGGTTTGACAGGGCAAGGACATGAATGGTAAGAGTAGCTCAAAATGGAATCAACAAAAGCGATCTAGATTTTGAGTGTTTCTCAGTCTGTTTAAGATTAACTCCAGCGTGCTTATCACTAAAATTTACAAGTAGTCCGCTTTTTTTCATGCTATTACCCTTGCCCTAGGATCTGTTGAACTTTGCTGTATATAAATTGTTCATGCATGCATTGGCAGCCACATCATCAAAAAACTAAGCGTAATCATACTTGAATAATTACGCGATAATTTATCGTATTTTGTTGCTATTGCTCGATAATTTTTAATTCTACCGAATGCATTCTCAACCAAATGTCTGTATCTATATAAGCACCAATCAACATCCTTATTACCTTTCTTCTGGTTCTTCCTTCTTGGGATTGTTGAATCTGCTCCCATTTTTTCTATTTTTTCACGAAAAGTGTCGCTATCATAGCCCTTATCTGCGACAACATGTTCAGCTTTCGGCGAGTTTTTTACCAAACTTTTTGCATGAACGATATCGTTTACTTGTCCTTGTGAAAACTCAAAGTAAACAGGTAAGCCGCCGCTATCTACGCTAAATGGATCTTGGTTGAGTTGCCTCCTCGGCTCTTCCCTATATCTTCGGTCGCTGAAGAAGCTGCACCCGTTCCATGTTGATGAGCACTGATAATACTCCCATCGATAAAGAGCCATTCGACGTCTTCAGAATCCACCAATATATTGAAAGCATGAGATAAGACCCCCTTACTTGACCATAGGTTAAATCGGCGAGAAACCTTACTCCAGCGCATCCAAATTCTTTTGGTAAATCACGCTATGGTAAACCTGTTCGCATTCGATAGAGTATTCCTTCCATGGTTACTCGATGCGCAGGCTTATCATAAATTCTCCCCGAACTTAGCATTGCTTTGTAAAGGATTTCCCAACGTTCATCTGTTAACATTAGTCTTAGCATAGAGAGTCGCTATTTTTTGTTTTTGGCGAAGTAAATTATACCCGCTCACGATGCTGTTTAAAAAGTATACTTGAAAGATCAACAGCCCCTAGAACGGTAGAAAACAAAAAGCCTAGAAAAATCTAGGCTTATTAATGAGTTATAAACAAGTTAAAACAGGCTAAAACGCTATTCTATGTTTTGAATCTGAATATAGAACATGCTTTTTAATTTTATAATTATCAATAAGTTAATATGTATTTACTTCCTGCCTTTTACTTTTAGTAACCGCCATGGTAACCACTTGGAATCGCTTTCTGGTACATAGAGATTATTTTACTAAAAGAAGAAGCAAGCGTAAGTCAGTACCGAATAACATACATAAAAATTGATAAACTGTTTAGTTTTGTATTATACACCCAAACATAATCAAATAATCAAGGAAGAGTGTTTTATGAAACCGCTGCACGCGTATCCCCATCCCGAGAGAGCTCAAAATCCTTCACCCTTAGAAATGGCTATTTATAACTATGAGTTAAAAGCTAAAGAGTTCCATAACAAGCGAATAGCTCAAAAAGGGAAAGCGAGGAGCTATAGTCGTTTCTGGTGTATGAGAAAAAGTCATTGCGATGTAATCTGTTAATTGATCTTGACCGGATCAACAATTAACCAGAGAGACATCGCAATGACTGAAAATGATAATGTTATTTCCATTGAAAAACCAGACAATCCGTTAGAGCAGTTGCTTAAAAGCGGGGCGCAGCAGTTGTTAGCTCAAGCGATTGAGGCTGAGTTGGCTGTTTTATTGGCTCAATACCAGCATGAGACCGTCGAGGGACTTCAGCGGATCGTCAAAAATGGTCACCAGCCTGAGCGTACGATCCAAACAGGCCTTGGTGATATTGAGGTCAAAATACCTAAAGTCAGGGATCGAAAAAAGGAAGGCATTAAATTCAATAGTGCCTTGATCCCGCCTTATCTGAAACGGACAAAAAATATCGAAGAGCTGATCCCATGGCTCTATTTACGAGGAATTTCGACGGGTGATATGCAGCCCGCTTTAGTGTCTCTTTTAGGCGAGCAAGCCAAAGGTTTGTCGGCCAATAGTGTCTCTCGGTTGAAATCCACCTGGGAAACGGAGTATCAGCAGTGGTCTAAACGTTCCTTGGCTAAACGTCGATATGTGTATATCTGGGCCGATGGGATTTACAGTAAAATTCGAATGGATGATAAGCTGTGCTTACTGGTAATTATGGGGGTAGATGAAACGGGCAGAAAGGAGCTATTGGCGGTGGTTGACGGGGTTCGTGAGTCTGAGCAGAGCTGGACTGAAGTGTTAAATCAGTTGCGCTCACAGGGTCTAACAATACCACCAAAATTGGCCATAGGGGATGGTGCGCTGGGGTTTTGGAATGCCCTCACCAAAGTATGGCCAACAACCCAACATCAACGTTGCTGGGTGCATAAAATCGCGAATGTGCTAAACAAAGTGCCGAAATCAATGCAACCTAAAATCAAAGCGAATTTACAAGATATCTGGATGGCAGAGAGTCGAGCTTCTGCTTATAAAGCGTATGATTTATTTGTTAAAAATTACTCAGTCAAATACCCAAAAGCGACGGATTGCTTGATGAAGGATAAAGATGAAATGCTGGCATTTTATGATTATCCTGCTGAGCATTGGATGCACATAAGAACGAGTAATCCGATAGAGTCAACGTTTGCGACGGTAAGGCTGAGAACGCATAAAGTGAAGAGTTGTGGCAGCCGGACAACCACCTTAATGATGGTTTTTAAACTCGCGCAGTCGGCAGAGAAAAAATGGTACCGCTTGCGAGGGTTTAAGTTACTGGCTGAAGTAATTACAGGGGTAAAATTTAAAGACGGCGAAAGAATAACTCAAGATCAAACAGAGCATCAAGATGAGCTCATACACCAGATTTGACAATAACTCGAAAGCGAGTGAAGATCTTAAAAATAAGATGGCTCGTGATTTTAATCATTTGCAAAAAGAGAAAGAGAGAATTACAGCTCACGCTCGCTTACAAACAGATTTAAAAGAATACCGAGAGCTGAGTGCAAGCTCTACAGTCACGCAATTAAAACAAGAAAAGCATCATCCAACACAAAAGCTTGCTCGTCACTTGGCTGCAATAGGGGAGCCTAAACCAACTAAGCTGCACGAGGCTCATCATATTATTTGTGGCACAGGGCAATACCAATCAGCGAATATGTTACAAACAAGGCTTAACCTTCATCTACATGGAGTTGGTATTAACGATCCAATCAACGGTGTATGGTTAATTAATTTTGAAAAAAATAAAGAGCAAAATTGGGATAGCCCAGCTTCGCCACCTCATCGAAAGCTACACAGATATAACTATGAGACATGGATTAATACTAACTTTGGTAATGCGGCTACGCCTAAAGCTTTATTTTTGAATAGATTGAGAACCGTTAAAGTTAAAATAAAAACGGGTACTGTACCTGCAGGTTTACTTGAACCAAAAAATGAAAACTGGAAGGCTTTATAATGACTGTATATCAAATCAAAAACGAAGCTTACACATACGACGTAATCGACTTTAATATTGTTGAACTATCAAAAATACTTTCAAAGCATAGTGGCCTTGAGCCAGACACTATATTAACGATGTTTATGTCGGCCGCACGCCATAATATCGAATTTAGTCATCTATGGCCTCAAGGGTTAAATTTTGACTATTTTGGTAAAGCTAAAAAGCAAGACTATGACATATCGCGGCTAGGTCATTTTTTAATAATGAAGATGCCAGTATATGAGTTGTTAAAAGAGCGCTTAGCAAATTTTGGAGAGTTTTTACCCGTTAAAGCTGAAGGCAACAACATGATATTGTTTAACTTGCTTACCTTCGGGCAAGAGCAAAAAGACATGTGTTTAACCAAATACGAAGATGGCTTCGAAGACGGTTTAGAGTTACTTACCTTTGAGCAAGACGATATACAAAATAAACTGCTATTTAAATCTAAGCTGGAAGGTGCTCAAAAAGTTTATTGTACTGATGAGTTTAAAAATATTATCCAAAGTAACAACCTTAAAGGTTTAGTATTTGACGAAGACTTATTAGACCCGTTTGTTTAGTATCGCTCAACACAAAGGCGAATATATTAAGTAGCCAAAGAATCATTAATTGTGAATACAATACTTTCAGACTTTTTACTAAAAGTTTATAGTTTATTTAACAATACCCCTCCCGCTACCCGTAAGCTCAGCGCCCTGCGAGGGGTTAATTATTTATAAAGCACAGTAAAGCTGCTTACATAACCTTTGCCCCATAATCTTAATTTGTATATTATCTCAACTAATAAGAACAATGGATTAGCTGTTTAGTTACTAACTAATACGGCTGGCAGGAAATAGTATGTCGTTACCAGATTACCAATCATTCATGACCCCATTACTGCAATGCTTAGCTAATGGCAAAACCGTAAAGCTTAAAGAGATTGAAGCAAATGTTTATCAAAGCCTAAGCTTATCGGCTGAGCAGCTTAAACTGCGTATTCCTAGCGGCAAGCAAACTTATGCCTACCACCGCTTAAGTTGGGCTAAAACTTACCTTGTTAAAGCGGGTTTAATTGAGCAGCCTAAAAGAGCCTTTTGTAACATTACACAAAAAGGGTTATCAGCATTAGCAACGGGCGAACTAATCAATAACCAGTACTTAAGCCAATACCCTGAGTTTTTAGACTTTAAAACCCGCACTAAAGACACTAGCGACTCACTAGATGAAAACACTACCAGCTTAGTAAATAGCAACTCACACAAAACACCAGAAGAGCTTATAGAAGCCGCAGTAGATACACTCAATACTAACTTGAGCGACGAAATACTACAGGCAGTGCTTTCGGCCTCGCCTGCGTTTTTTGAAAACCTTGTAGTCGATTTAATGCTAGCTATGGGTTACGGCGGATCACGTAAAGATGCTGGGCAAGCTACGCAGTATACTCAAGATGGTGGCATTGATGGCGTAATAAAAGAAGATAAACTCGGTCTTGAAATGATATATTTACAGGCTAAACGCTATACCAATAAAACAGTGGGTAGACCAGACATACAAGCCTTTGCGGGTGCGCTTGATATGCACCGCGCTAAAAAGGGCGTATTCATTACCACCAGCGGCTTTAGTAAAGATGCACTGGAATATGTAGGCTTAATAGAAAAGCGCATAGTGCTGGTAGATGGCAAACAACTTACAGAGTTAATGCTTACCCATAACTTAGGCGTTAGCACCAAACAGGTATTTGAAGTAAAAGCGCTTGATAGCGACTACTTTATTGAAGATTAATAAGTACGCTCGGCGTGCTAGTAGGAACCTCTACGCAACCTATTAAGAGAACACTCAACAATGGTTCAACAACACCAACAAGAATTAAAAAAACAGCTTTGGAATATTGCTAACAGCTTACGTGGCAATATGTCGGCTGATGACTTTCGCGATTACATACTTGGGCTTATTTTTTATAAATACCTGTCTGATAAGCTCAATACCTATGCCGATCAGCTACTAAGTGAAGACGGTATTGTATTTGCTAAAATTGACGAAACAACAGCAGAAGGCCAAGAGTATTTAGAGGCAGTAAAAGAAGAGGCGCTTGATAAGTTAGGCTACTTTTTAAAGCCAGCAGAGCTGTTTCATGTACTTGCTGAGCGTGGTGCTAACGATAAGTTTATTTTAGACGATGTAACCAACGTACTTAACCATATTGAACAAAGCACCATGGGCGCAGACAGCGCCGACGATTTTAATGGCTTGTTTGACGAGCTAGATCTAACCTCTAACAAGTTAGGGAAAACACCGGATGCGCGTAACAAGTTAATAGCCAAAGTATTAGAGCACCTTGATAATATCGATTTTCACCTAGAAAGTAGCGAAATAGACATACTTGGCGACGCTTACGAATACCTTATTGGTATGTTTGCCAGTGGCGCGGGTAAAAAAGCTGGCGAGTTTTATACGCCGCAAATGGTGTCAAAGTTACTGGCAAAATTAGTCACCTTAAATAACCCGCACATAAAATCGGTTTACGACCCTACCTGTGGCTCTGGATCATTGTTGTTACGTGTTGCTAAAGAGGCTAACAACCTCGATTTAAAATTTTACGGGCAAGAGCAAAATCCAAGTACGTATAACCTAGCGCGTATGAACATGATTATGCACGACGTGCATTACACTAAGTTCGACATTCAAAACGACGACACGCTAGAAGTTCCTGCACACCTTGAGCAACGCTTTAGCGCCGTAGTAGCTAACCCGCCATTTTCGGCTGATTGGTCTGCCAACCCGCTACACATGAATAACGAGCGCTTTGCCGACTACGGTAAGCTGGCACCAAAAGGCAAGGCCGACTTTGCTTTTGTACAACACATGATCCACCAGCTTGACGACAACGGCACAATGGCGGTGGTGCTACCGCACGGCGTGTTGTTTCGTGGTTCTGCCGAAGGACATATACGCAAACACCTTATTAAAGAAAAAAACTACCTTGATATGGTAATTGGCTTACCCGCTAACATATTTTTTGGCACGTCAATTCCTACCTGTGTATTGGTGCTAAATAAACACCGTAAAGCCGACGATAACGTATTGTTTATAGACGCCAGTAACCATTTTGAAAAAGGCACTAATAACAACGTAATGAGTGAAGAAGACTTACAGCGTATTTTAGATGCCGTAAGTAAACGCGGTGTCATTGATAAATATGCTTTTACCGCTACGCAAGTCGATTTAGCTGAAAACGACTACAACCTTAATATTCCGCGCTACGTAGATACCTTTGAAGATGAAGAGCTTATTGATTTGAGTGAAGTTGCAAAGCAGTTGCTTGCAAATGATAAAGCGATGCTTGAAACAGATAAAACAATTGCAGGTTTTTGTGATGAATTAGGTATTGAAGTGCCATTTGAGGTGTGTGAATGATACCGGCATTAAGGTTTAGCAAATTTAAATCTGAGTATTTACCTAAAATTATTGATGAAATCGCAAAAGTTACTTCCGGCGGCACACCTAGCAGGGCGAAAGCTGATTATTGGAATGGTCATATTCCTTGGGTCACAACTTCACAAATAAATTTTAAAGATATTACAGCGGCAGATGAGTACATTACAGATTTAGGCTTAAAAAATAGTTCTGCAAAATTATTTCCAAAGGGAACCATACTACTTGCATTATATGGACAGGGGATAACCAGAGGTAGAGTCTCTGTTTTAGAAATAGAAGCTACAACGAACCAAGCATGCGCGGCCATTCTTTTGCAGTCAGAAGATGTAAATACAAAATTCACTTTTTACTATTTACAATCTCAGTATGAAAACATCCGAAATCTAGCAAATGAAGGAGGGCAAAAAAATTTAAGCGCTGGGTTGGTTAAAAGCCTACCAGTGGTATTGCCTTCAAATATTATTGAACAAACTAAGATTGCTGACTCCCTTACTTCTGTAGATACTAAAATTAGCCAGCTCACTGAAAAGCATCGACTATTAAAAAACTATAAAAAAGGCGTAATACAACAAATTTTCAGTCAGAAAATATGCTTTAAAGACGATGAGGGAAAAGCTTTTCCGGATTGGAATATGCTTAAGTTGATTGATATTGCTGAACCAATAAAGCGTAAAACAGACAGAGTAATTGATAATGTTATGACTATTTCTGCAGGTAGAGGGTTTCTTCACCAAAATGACAGGTTTAGTCAAGTTATTGCAGGTACTAGCTTAAATAAATACATTCATTTAAAACGAGGGGAGTTTGCATATAATCGTGGCAACTCTAAAAGTTATACCTATGGCTGTATTTATAAGTTAGAAGCTGAGGAGGCATTGATTCCTTTTGTATACCGAAGCTTTAAATTATATAACGGTGTAGAAGGTTTTTTTGCTCAATTATTTACGATGAAATATTTGGATAAACAACTAAGAAGATTAATTTCATCATCTGCTCGTATGGATGGGCTATTAAATATTGGTGAGAAAGACTTTTATCAGGTTAGAGTTCCTTTCCCATGTATAGAAGAACAACAAAAAATAGCGCAATTTTTACAATCACTCGATAAAAAAATAGACGCTGTTAACGAGCAAATTGAACAGACTAAGCTATTTAAAAAAGGCTTACTACAGCAAATGTTTGTGTGAGAAATAATGACTAATAAAATTAACGATAACCCAATAGCGAACATTATTGATATTCAAACTTTGCAAGAAAGCGTAGAGGTTGAGTGCAAGCAGGCTGGTGGCCGAGATGGCCATGGTGCAGTGCCTAATGATATGTGGGAAACCTATAGCGCGTTTGCCAATACCCGTGGTGGCTTAATTTTATTGGGCATTAAAGAAAAAAAAGGCACGTTTGCAGTTGAGGGTATAATAAACCCTGCGCCCCTTATTAAGAATATTTGGGATATTGTTAATAATCCCAATAAAGTGAGTATTAATTTGCTCAGCGAAAGCGACGTGCGCATTGAAACACTAGAAGGCAAGTCAGTTATTGCGATTACTGTACCACGCGCCCCGCGCGAAAGCCGCCCTGTATTTATTAATGCAAACCCGCTTAATGGGACCTATCAGCGCCGTTACGAGGCCGATCAAAAGTGTTTGCCACCGGCAGTAAATAAAATGCTGGCAGAGCAAGAAGAAGTGCGCGACAACCGTATTTTAGAGCATTTTACTCTTGATGACATAGACCCCGAGAGCCTGCGCATTTACAGGCAAATGTTTGTTGATGCCAAGCCACAACACCCTTTTTTAGAATTGAGCGACCAAGAGTTTTTGCGCTCAATACGTGGCTGGCAACAAGACCGCGCAACAGGCAAAGCGGGTTTAACTCTTGCTGGCTTAGTGATGTTTGGTAAGTGGGATGCTATTCAAGATGCGTTGCCTAGTTTTGCACTCGATTATCAAGAAAAAGACGACAGCACACACCGCTGGATAGACCGAATTTATACTGATGGCTCTTGGTCGGGAAATGCTTTTGATTTTTATCGTAAGGTTTATCGTAAGCTTACGGCAGATTTAAAAGTAGGCTTTAGTTTAACCGATGACGGCCAACGACAAGATACCACTCCTGCGCATGAGGCTATTCGTGAAGCACTCGTTAATACACTCGCACATGCAGAATTTAATACCGAAAGTAATATTTTAATTGAAAAACACCCTGACTTTATCGGCTTTAGAAACGCAGGCTTAATGCGTATACCTGTGCATGAGGCTAAGGCGGGGGGTAATAGCCAGTGCCGAAACCCTGCTATTCATCAAATGTTTTTAAATATTGGTTTAAGCGAAAAAGCAGGGTCGGGTATTCCTAAAATATACAGTAACTGTAAAGCGCAAAACTGGCAGCCACCGCATATGTACGAAAAGGATGAGCTGAATCAAACCTTTTTAGAGTTGCGTATGGTTAATATTGTATCGCCTGAGCTTGATAAGCGCCTTACAGATACCTTTGGTAGTGGTTATAAGAAGCTGAGCGAGCTTAAACGGACTATTTTGATTACCGCCATTACTGAGTCATGGTTTAATCACGAGCGTATTTGTTCGTTGACCTCAGAGCATACGAGAGAAGTGACACTTGCGTTAAGTCAGTTAGTTAATGCTGGGTACTTAGAGTCGGCAGGTCAGCATAGAGGCAAGATATATCACTTAAAAGGGATACAAATCCCTACACCTGATAATGATGCAGGTAAGAGTATTACATTTGTAGCCTCTGCGAAGTTAGATCAGCTTTCACTGTTTGAAGGTCCGGAGTTAAATAGCGAAGGTCCGGACCTAGATACTGAAGGTCCGGAGTTAAGCAATGAAGGTCCGGACCTAGCTTTAAATACTCCGGACCAAGACAATACAGAAGTAGAGACAGCTGCAGCTGATGAGTTATGGAGTTCACTATGGGTTATAGGTGAGCAAGTACGAGCAGCCTCAAGTAGAAAACAGAAGTCTGAGGTAGAACAAGCAATAATAGCCCTATGTGAAGAAGCACAGCCGCACTGTTTAAGGTTGGGTGATATAGCGCAGCTGCTAGGAATGAAGCCCGATACGCTAAGGCGTAACTACTTAAGTAAAATGGTTAAAGAGCAGGTATTATTTTTGGCCTATCCAACAATACCGAATCACCCTGAGCAGGGTTATAAGTTACATAAAGATTAGCAACAAGCTATGAATGTATTACACAAGGCTAGCACCAAGGAATTGTAGGTATAAATGAATTATCAAAGTGAACAACAATTAGAAGATAACTTAATTGCACAGCTTAGCGAGCAAGGCTTTACGCGCGTTATTTTAAAGGACAATGCCGCACTTGAGGTCAATCTTAAGCAGCAGCTTGAAAAAGTGAATGGCTGCACGTTAAGCGATACTGAGTTTACGCAAATATTGGGTAAGCTTGGTAAAGGTAATATATTTGCAAAAGCCAAAACACTGCGCGACCAGCTTGATGTAACACTTGATAACGGCGACAGCAGACACTTAACGTTGTTGTTTGATGAGCCGCAGCTAAATAGCTTTCAGGTGGCGCAACAAATTACAGTAAAGGGCACCTACACTAACCGATACGATGTAACGCTATTGGTTAATGGCTTGCCGCTGATACAAATAGAGCTAAAACGCCGTGGTATTGAACTAAAAGAAGCGTTTAACCAAATTAAACGTTATCAAAAGCATTCGTTTCATGCCAACCATGGTTTGTTTAACTATGTGCAGCTGTTTGTAATGTCGAATGGGGTTAATAGCCAGTACTTTTCTAACAACAGTGAAATGTCGGCTAAGCAAACCTTTGACTGGACTGATAATGAAAATAATAAAATAAGCCAGTTACATGACTTTACCGAAGCATTTTTAACGCCTTCGCACTTAACGCATATGCTCACCAAGTACATAGTGCTTAATGAAACAGGTAAGTACTTAATGGTGCTTAGACCGTACCAGTTTTATGCAGTAGAGGCGATTGTAGAGCAAGTTAAAACCACAACCGATAACGGCTATATTTGGCATACAACGGGATCGGGTAAAACATTAACCTCGTTTAAAGCGGCGCAAATTATGACCTCGCTGAGTGAGGTTGATAAAGTAGTATTTGTGGTAGACCGTAAAGACCTAGATTACCAAACTGCGCTTGAGTTTAATGCGTTTGTAAAAGGCTCTGTAGACAGCACCGACAACACCAGTATGTTATTCCACCAGCTGTTAGATAAGCCAATGAAAGGCAAAAAGGTCAACCAAAGCCGTAATACTAAGCTGGTGGTCACGACGCTGCAAAAACTTAATAACGTGGTGACTAGACAGCGCTATTTAAAAGAAATGCAAAACCTGCAGGATAAGCGCATTGTGTTTATATTTGACGAGTGCCACCGCAGTCAATTTGGCGATACGCATAAAAATATTACCGAATTTTTTAATAACGCGCAGTTGTTTGGTTTTACGGGTACGCCTATATTTGCCGACAACGCCGTTGCTAAAAACTCAGTTAAACGCACCACTAAAGATTTGTTTGGTGAATGCTTACATCCGTATGTAATTGTGGATGCAATACGCGACGCTAACGTGCTTAAGTTTGCTATTGAGTACGTTGGGCGTTATCAGTACAAAGATGGCTCTAACAACAACCTAGATATTGAAGTTGAAGACATTGACACAAAAGAGCTTTTAACCTCGCCTGCGCGCTTAGATAAAATAACCGATTACATTATTGCCCAACATAACCGTAAAACGCATAGCCGTGAATATAACGCTATGTTTTGCGTATCAAGTGTTGCAGAGCTTATTCAATACTATGAGTTGTTTGCGAGTAAAAAAGCACAAGGCAAACACAACCTTAAAATTGCCACCATATTTAGCTACGAGGCCAATGAAGAGGAAGAGTATGAATTAGGTAATGATGATGCGCAAATTAAAGAAATATCAGCCAAGTATTTAAACGAAGGACAAGCCGTTAAACTACATAGCCGCGATAAGTTAGACTCATTCATCAACGACTACAACACAATGTTTGGTACAAGCTACTCCACCAAAGACAGTAAGTTATTTGAAGACTACTACAAAAATATATCTAAGCGCGTTAAAGCCAAAGAGATTGATATATTGCTGGTGGTGAATATGTTTTTAACAGGCTTTGATGCTCCTAAACTCAATACTTTATATGTCGATAAAAACCTTAAATATCATGGTTTGGTACAAGCGTTTTCGCGCACTAACCGTTTATTGGGCGAGACTAAATCGCATGGTAACGTAGTGTGCTTCAGAAACCTTAAAAAAGCTGCCGACACGGCTTTTACGCTATTTTCGAACAAGCAGCCTAAAGAATACATAGAAACACCTTCGTATAATGAGCTGCTTACTGATTTTAACAGCGCCTATGAAGCGCTAATGGCAATTACGCCTACCGTTGATTCAGTAGATGCTTTACCTGACGAAGAGGCTCAGGCGTTGTTTGTGAGGCAGTTTCGTGAGCTTATGCGCTTAAAGAATATGTTAAGCAACTTTGCTGACTTTGATATGGACTCAACCTCCATGGGCGAGCAAGAGTTTCAGGATTATACGAGTAAGTATGCCGACCTTGGCAGGCAGCTACGTGAGAATTCAAGTAAAGAAAAAGTATCGGTTTTAGATGACGTTGATTTTGAACTAGAGCTACTACACAGCGATATAGTAAACGTAACCTATATTTTGCAGTTATTACGAGAGTTACACGGTGAAGAAAGTACGGACGAAAAAGCCCGTAAACGCCAAGTAATAGCAAACCTAATAGCCACAGACCCAACCTTATTAAGTAAAAAAGCACTAATAGATAAGTTTATGGACGAGCACCTACAAGGCATACCCGCCAGCGCTGACGTTGATGAAGAGTTTGAGCTATATTGGGAAAAAGAAAAGCGCCTAGAGCTTGAGAAGTTTGCCCAAGAGCAAAAGCTAAACCAAGAACGCTTAGAAAAGTTAGTAACCCGTTATGAGCTAAGTGACGAAATGCCATTAAGGGATGACTTCGCTGACGTACTAGAAACCAAACCCAGCTTATTACAACGCAAAAAAGTACTGCCCATTATTACCGATAAATTTAAACGCTTTGTAGATACGTTTATGACAGGGTTTTAAAGGGCTGTAGTCGTGTTTTGTGTAAGCCGTCAACGGTTGACGGTTGACGGTTGACGGTTTATGTATCTACACAAACCTTACTCATGTTTATTGATGCTGCGTAAAGTAATTAAAGAGCACTGCAGCTACGCAGCTACTCAAACTTTTTAATTCTGTCGTGGCGGTAGCTTTTAGTTGAATAGCTAGGCGTCATTGTATTTGATACTGAGCTTTCAATTGATGCACGTAATCCATCAAGTAGCTGTACTTCGTTAGAGTGTTTAAGGTAGTCAATAATACCGTCGCTGAGAGATTCTATTATCTCTTTGGCTTTTCTAATTTTAAAGTGAGTGCCCTCAGCCAACTTTAGTAAATAAGACACGTCTGGAAACTCTTTGCTGTTAGCCAATTTGAGTGCCATTTTATTATCGATGGTTTCGTATATTTTTGTGTGTGTTATATCAAACGGTGGTGAGAGATATATGTTTTTCATATCAGGTGTATATTGCAAGGCAAAGTTTTTTAGATGGGCATCGCCGTTACCAATTAAGCAGGTAAATACAATGTACTTGTACATCCTTTCTACTTCGGCTTGGCTGTTTGTATATATATAAGTAGCTTTGAGTAAGGTTTCGTAGCTGCCAGTGTATTTAGCGTCGGGGTCGTTAGTTTTTTTTAGTAAGGTTGTGAAATCTTCATAACCGAGCTTAGTTCCGTCACTTGTTTTATCAAAGCGTTCAACAACGAACGTTTCTAAATTTTCAGACAAGTATGTCTTTGGTGGCTCAAGGCCGCAATGGCGAGCGGCCTCCATACATACAAACTCGTTTACCGTAAGTAATGGAAACTCGGTATCGAATGACTTCACTATTAAATCTTTCTGCGGAATTGTTCTATCGGTTTTAATGGTTGAGGCATTAGGTATGCTTACTTTAGGTTGTACGCCTGCCAACGAGTTTTGTAGGTAGTACTTTTCTAATAACTGAGGGAAAAGTGGTGCATTGCTGTTATAAGTCAAAATATCGCTCAAAGATACAGGCTCAGCCTCTGGTAAGGTAAGCTCACTTTTATATGAAAGCATGCCAATGCCTTGTGTGCTCTGTAAGGCAAGTAAATACATGTCGTTTACTTTGGCGTATCTCGCTAGTTTTTCTGCAATGAATCGACGGTTAAAGCCCTCTGGTAAGTTTTGTGAAAATATAGGGTGAAGAGAACCCGATGAGTAACCATCCATGCCTTTTTTAGTCATAGTAAGTGACACGTGTAGGTTTTCTTGTGTTGGCTGGTAGTGATGTACTGAGCCATGTGTTAGTACGCCAACTTCAGTATAGTCAGTGCATACTGTTATATTTGTAATTTTATTTGGAAGCTGTGGTGTGACACTCTGACGTGGTTTAATGGATTCGACTACCCCAGTTAAGAGATAATCAACTTAACTGGAGATCGATAATGACAAAACGTAAAAAGTATTCCAAAGAATTTAAACTTGATGCTATCGCATTAGTTGTTGAGCAAAACTACTCACAAGCAGAAGCCTCTAGAAATTTAGGGGTAAATCCCAACATGCTTGGTCGCTGGATAAAAGAAGCTGAAAATGATGATGGGCATGCTTTTAGAGGGAACGGTAATTTAACCCCTGAGCAAGAAGAGATCAGAGAGCTAAAAGCGCAAGTGAAACGCCTAGAAATGGAGCGTGAAATATTAAAAAAAGCGACGGTCTTCTTTGCCAAAGAAACGAAGTGAAATATTCGTTCATAACCCAATACAAGAAGACCTGGCCTGTGGCGACAATGTGCCGAATACTGGGTGTAAAAAGTAACAATTACTATAGTTATCAAAAGCGATTCTCAACTAAATCAGAGGATCCAACACATCAAGAAATGATTGATTGTGTCAAGGACATAGCGCACTTCAGTGATAATACTTACGGTGAAAGGCGTATTCAGAAAGTCTTAAATGCACTCGGTTTTCCGGTGAGTCGTTACAAAACAGCACAGCTAATGAAAGAGGCAAATGTCTGGGTGCGTTATAAAAAGAGATACAAAGTGACAACGAATAGTGAGCATAATAAGCCTATTTATCCCAATGTACTTGAGCAAAACTTCAACGTTGAAGCAGCTGATCAAGCCTGGGTACAAGATATCACTTATGTTTGGACTGCAGAAGGTTGGTTGTATCTGGCGGTAGTGATTGATTTATATTCGCGAAAAGTCGTTGGTTGGAGCATGGGCTCACGAATGAAAGCGCAGCTTGTCTGTGACGCACTGACTATGGCGATGTGGCAACGCCAGCCCAAAACAGGGTTAATTATCCATTCAGATCAAGGGGTTCAATATGCAAGCCACCAATATCGTAAATTGCTCAAGTCAAATGACTTCATTGGTAGCATGAGTAAGAAAGGCTGTTGCTGGGATAATGCTGTTGCAGAAAGCTTCTTCGGTAGTTTGAAGCAAGAGCGCGTGCATTGGAAAAACTACCCAACGCGTTATGAGGCTCAACAGGATGTAATGAATTACATCTGTATGTGGTACAACAGTCGTCGCTTACATTCGCACTTAAATTATCAAAGCCCAAATGACTTTGAAGAACGAATCGAAACATTAGATATGGTTTCTTAACTAGGGTGACTGAATTTAGTTGACCACGTCACTCATTAGTCATCCTCCGAGAATATATCTTCAATGGTATCCCAGTCTGGTAGAGAGTGTTGTTTTGAAGTAACTTCAAATTGTAAATCAACTGCATCAAGCAGTCGTTCAAATATATCGAATGAACCAGTAAAGCGACCGTTCTCAATCTCGGAAATCGTTGTTTTATTAATTCCCGCGATCTCTGATAGTTTTTGTTGTGTGTAGCCTAAAGCTTTCCTGCTAGTACTTATTTGTTTGCCAATATCTGCTCTACTCGACATATATTCACTTATTGAATGTTAGCTATATGGCTAGTATATTAGTATATAACTCCAATGTTAGCTATATAGCTAATAAAAATTATCAATATTTCATAGGCATTGCATTATTTATATAAGACGGTTTAGCTTAAAAAACCAAACCGTCAACCGTTGACGGTTACTACCAATTAAACTTAAAGGCTTTATTAATAAGTAAAAATTGCTTTCTTGCTTCACTCATATGCTGGTGGAAATAGGGAGCTTTTACTACCTTCGTGTGGATATGAAAATGGAGGTGTTGACTATCAGTATCTTTGTAATATGCATCAAGAGCCGATTGGATAATAATAAAGCTATCCACGCCATAGCACTCAAGAACGCGATATTTAAAGCATTCTAATGCAACTCTGTGTTGCGCTATTAATGCGTTTAACTCGCTGCTATCTGTATCGTTTAGTTTAGCCATATCGAACAACTGAAGATATGCTTCGATAGAGTATTCACTTAACTCTGGATCATAGCCTTGTATGACGTTCCAACCAGCTCCATTTTTGATAGGGTTAGTACGTACGGCACGTTTGCCTTCAGTTGTTTTTGCACCTGTAGAGCGACCACCATGCAATTTACATCGACCATTACGCTTGTTGCCTAAGCGCTTACAGGGATTGCCTGAACGTGTTTTAGCCCCGCACTTGGGTAGACTTTCTAAATCAAATTTACTCATTTTTTGCCTTTTTATGATCGATCATGTTCGGTTGTTTTTCGGTTCATGGGCTTTGATTTTAGAAAAATTTATTTTCTTTAAAGTTTCTAAAATCGAATGTTTATATGCTTACCACCATGGGGGTAAACATATAAATCAACGGGTTATATTATTTTAATGCCACGTAAAGCGATCACTTAATAGAGTTTTATGTTGTCTGTTCGCGTAAGGTGATCGATCACCTTGTATGTGTATGCTTCGGTTCATAGAGTGCTGCAAGAGTAGGTGATCGTTATTAACTTGACTAGGGTGATCGCTGTGCTGTAATAAGTGATGGAGTTTAGTTTGTATTAATTGTGAACCATTAATACCAGACCATTTTTTTAGTGACTCTATACCACCAGCTTTTGAGTTATTTGACCTTATTAGTTTCGCCTCTTTATTTTGCTGATATGTAATAGCTGGGTTTACAAACATTGTATCGTTTAAGCGTCTGCCAACGTGCTCCTTAGAGTATTCAAGTTTACTAAATAAGTAATTATGCGCCTTAATATTCGCTTCCTTTGTGGCACGTTTAGTTAAATAACTTAAACGGTATAAAGCTGGTTCTATACTAAGCTTATTACCCCTTTGCATTAGGTAGTATGGATGTTTAACGAATGAGGCCGAACCTAGGCCTTCAGATTCCCAAGCATGCTTTAATTGGTAGGTTAGCTTACTGCTATGCTTTATTTTATGCCCACTTAGTAATACAGCTAAGTGATAATGTTGATTTGATGATGTGTCCTTTTCTCTAGCGCATATGAAGGTTACTTTGCAGCTATATTGTTTTGTGAGTATCGATAACTGTTTTTTAATAAACTTTAAGAATGCTTGATTATTAATAGAATAGGATTTAGTACTTAAATCTATTCTTACTACTAACACTTTAGAGTAGTGAGAAAGCATGCATTCACAATGCTTAAACACTTTAGTTAATGCTTTAAAGTCTTGTTGTGGTGCTTTTTTACTACGCAATACACGATAGCTATGATCTTTGTATATAAAATTTACTGAGTTTGCTGTCGTTATTTTAAAGGTCATTGTTATATCTATTTGGTTTAGTTATTAGTAAGTATCTTTCTTATATTATTTAATATCCGCTGCGAAGGGATAAGCGTTTTATAAATAAAAGCTCTTTTAAAATAATAAGTAAGATGTATTTATTGATTGTTGGATTGCGTGTTTTTACTGATCAATTTGCTTCAAAGTGCGTCATCAGCAGGCAAAAAAAAGCAGGTTATTTACCTGCTTTTGAGTGATTTTTAGCTAGCCAATTTTTATAATCTTGAAAATGCCACATGGATCGCCCATTTATTACATGGGCTGGTGGAGGAAAGTGGCCTGAATTTATCCAACGCCCAAGTGTTGATCTGCTGATGTTAAGAAGCTTTTGCAATTCAGGCTTTTTAATCATTCGAGCATCGTCAATATACATAGCAAGATCTGGTAGCTTTTTCTCGTTCATTGAGGTCGCTCCATATTTATTATTTCGCGAGATTTTACAAAGTCTAAAAGCTCGCTTAATAACCAACAAACTCTATCGCTATCGGCATGAAGCTTTCTTCTTTTTGGAAAAAGGCCTTTTTTCTCTAAAGCCCATGCGCTTGTTCGTGAAACTGATGTGATTTTTACGCGCTCGGCTTCTCTCACTAGGCGGTCAGTGAATTGTGTTGTTGGTGCTGTTAGTTGGTTCATATTGGTTTCTCCGGTTCATCATTGTTGATGGGAGAATTATGAAAGAATATAAGGATAGAAAAGCCCTACTCACTAAGTGGGTAGGGCTTTTTTTTACTGTTATCAACTGAAATTTAAGAATAAATTATTTTAATTTATTTCTAATTTCTGCAGTGTTGTATTTTTTCTTTAGCAACTGGCTGAGTTTTATGGGATATGCCTTACCCTTTTCACTTATCAGCTTAGGCTTAGGCAAGTGATTTTTGATATATGCTTCAGTATCTTCACATCTTTTGAATATATGAAAACACTCCAGCTCCTTATTTTTAATATAGAAATCGTAAATAACAGGATGTATCGCTTGAGCTAGAATCTTTTTAGATAGCTTACCGTAATCTCCGACTGAATCTAGGTAATTAGCCATTTCCAATATAAGCGATTTGAGTGAGTCAGTCTTTGCTGCTGTTTTTATTCCACCAGCTTGCGTATCAAGTACACCTTTTTGGAAACCTCTTTCAGCATGCTTTTCCAGATTAACTCTCATATCATGAGCACCAGCATGATAGCCGATAAGAAGCGCACTGGTTAAAGCATCACTTAGCTGATGTTCGCTAGAGTTGTAAGATGAACTCAGAGTATTAGAAATATTTTTCAGCTCGTTATCAACTTCTCTAAGCATTGTGTGCTCATCTTTAGGAAATAGCTCTTTATTAGTCTTTAGCTTTTCAACTCGGTACTTGATTAACTTAAGAAGCTCAATGCCTGAGTACAAAGATTCTAAGGCCACTTTTAAATGATTATCTTGCTTTAGGGCGTCACTGTTTAACTGATTAAAAAGCATTTCAGGAAAAACCATATTCTTTAGATTTTCAATCTGCTGCTTTTTACCATTATTTGTAACGCCAGTAATAGGAGCTGTTTTTGAAGCAGTCATAATAAGCTCAATTATCTTGAATTAAAGGTATAACAACGTTTGCTAATTCATTTAGCGCTTTTTGTCGCTCATCAAAGTAATCGTATCGGTTATATACCCCTTCAACCCCTTTAATCTTATGATTCAAACAGCGCTCGGCTACATTATCAGAAACTCCTAATTGCACCAAAAGACTACGGCATGACCGCCTTAGATCGTGAATTACAAAGTATTCAATACCTACAGGTGAAGCTATTTCTTCTAACTGAGCATAATTAATATCATCCTCATCAATCCCTCCAAGCTCTTGAGCATGTACCAAAAATGGGTGTGATTGAATTTTTAAACCTTCTCGCGGTGTACATTTTGGAAATAATTCAAATTTATTCACTTAAATTAATTCCTTTAGATGTCATTAATATTTTGGCTCTAGGAAGTATTTGATTTGCCATTATACTTGCAAGTTTTCTTCGTTCATCTAAGTAATCATATCTGTTATAAATACCTGCAACACCACTAATAGTATGATTTAGATAACGTGTTACATCGTTTCCTTCATAACCAAGTTCAGCGAATAAGCTACGACATGTTCGTCTTAAATCATGGATAGTAAAGTGCTTAATGCCTCTAGGCTCAAGTAGGTTAGGGTATGATTTTTTGCTAATACTTTTGCCAAACATTTTAGCTAAGGCATGATTTAAAGTGTTTTCGCACATATGACCATCTTTGCTAACTTTTCTTGCTGGGAATACGTATTCGGAGCCACACGATTTTATTTTTAACTCTTCAAATATGGGTATGACTTCGTCAGCAATAGGAATCTGAATATAAACTTCTTTTTTATTTCTTGTGCCTAAATTCCAAATCTTTTCATTAAAATCAAATTCTTCCCACTTTGCTTGAGTAACCTCTGTTTTACGGTTACCAAATACAAGAAGTAATACCATTGCTAAATAGTTATCTCTGGTAAAAACAGTCGAATTCTCTCTGAGTACATCAAATGTACTTTCAATTTCTTGCAGGCTTAATGCTCTTTTTCTACTTTTGGTTTGCCCCCCAGCGTCATTCTGACTAAAAGCTGCAGCAGGGTTTGACTTTGTGAGATCAAGTTTTTGTGCATGTTTAAATAGATTTTTACATAGGTTTAAGCACTTTGTAGATATAGAGGGACGGCCATCATTTACAACTTCTTTTATGATAGCCCTAATATCACGTGCATTTACATCATCAATTTTGAGCTTACCAATGTATGGTTTTATATCTTTAGTATACTGTCTTTCGAGCAAGTGAGGATTTTTTACTTCCTTACTTTTATCTTTAAACCAGTCATTAAATAGATCGTTCATTGTTATGATAGTTTCTTGTCCCTGTCTTACTCTTTCGGCAAGTGGGTCTATACCATTCTTAATTTTCTTATTTATTAAGGCTGCTTCAATTCGAGCGTCAGATAATGTCTTGTCTGGAAAGTTGCTACCTTTTAGAGTCATAAAGTGGCGTTTATTATTGATAGTGTATCGAAGCTCCCAAGCACCGCTTTTTTTATCTTTGCTAGGCTTTATATAAAGGCTGTCACCAACACTAAACCTAAGCGTTTTACAGCTCTTAATATTTGCTTTGATTTCTTTTACATTCATTGAGTTACATCAAAAATGGTTACCAAGGATTATAGAAAGTGGTTACCAAGCGGTTTGGTAACCACTTTGGTAACCACTTGGACACGTACAATAGGGGGTTAGTATGAACGGTAGAAAACAAAAAGCCTAGAAAAATCTAGGCTTTTTAATTGGTTATAAACAAGTTGAAATAGGCCAAAACACTATTCTATGTTCTGGATCTGTTCTCGCATTTGTTCTATCAACACTTTTAGCTCTACGGCTGCAGTAGTAATATCGCTATTAATAGATTTAGATGCTAGCGTGTTAGCTTCACGATTAAATTCTTGCATCATAAAATCTAAGCGGCGGCCACATGCGCCTCCTTTTTTAAGGATTTTTTTAGTTTCTTTAACGTGAGACTTTAAGCGATCTAACTCTTCAGCCACGTCTTGTTTTTGCGCAAGGTAAATAAGTTCTTGTTCAAGGCGCGACTCGTCAATGTTTGCTGTTAAGTCTTCTAGCTTTTGAGCCAGTTTTTCACGCTGCCATTTAGCAATTTCTGGCATATGCGTTTCTACAATTTCTACTTGCTCTAAAATCGCATCAAGACGGGTTGCTATCATTTCTTCAAGGTTTGCACCTTCATCGCCACGCGCCGATTTAAAATCTTCTATTACTTGATCAAGGCCAACAATTAGTGCTGTATTAACGCTATCCATATCAAGCTCTTGTGCTTCCATAACACCAGGCCAACGCAATATATCAACAGGGTTAATATCGCCATTACTTTGTTGTTGAACCCATTTGGCACTATTTATTAGTTGCTCGGCAAGCGCTTGGTTAATTGATAGCTCGCCAACGTGGGCAGGGTTTGCAACAAATTTTAAAAAAACTTCAACTTTACCGCGTTGTAAGTGTTTGCGTAAACGCTCACGAATAACCGGTTCCATGCCACGAAATTGCTCTGGTGCACGAATAAATGTTTCAAGGTAACGCTGGTTCACTGAACGAACTTCCCAAGTGCCAGTTCCCCAATCGCCTTTTATTTCGCGACGCGCATAAGCTGTCATACTGTGGATCATGGATATTTTCCTAAATTTATAAATACAATATTATGATGATTATACCGTAACACTGCTTAAGCTCTAGGGAAAATTTAATACACTGAATATTTTGCATACAGCTATTTATTTAAATCAGCATGGTATCTATACCCACATACACTTATAATGTCGCAAATTCTGAATTAAGGGGATCGTCAATGCGTCCAAGCGAAAGAACACCTAACCAAATTAGACCTGTTACATTTACACGTAATTATACTTTGCATGCTGAAGGCTCAGTACTTGTTGAGTTTGGTAACACCAAAGTACTTTGTACAGCTACTGTCGAATCGGGCGTTCCTCGTTTCATGAAAGGTCAGGGTAAAGGTTGGATCAATGCTGAATACGGTATGTTACCGCGAGCAACGCATACGCGTAATGCTCGTGAAGCTGCACGTGGTAAGCAGGGCGGCCGTACTATGGAAATTCAACGCTTAATTGCACGTGCACTTCGTGCGGCTGTTGACTTAAAAGCGCTTGGCGAAAACACAATTACCATTGACTGTGACGTTATTCAAGCTGACGGCGGTACACGTACTGCTTCTATAAGTGGTGCATGTGTTGCACTTGTTGATGCGTTAACGCATATGCGTGCAAAAGGTATGATTAATTCAAACCCACTTAAACATATGATTGCAGCTATTTCAGTTGGTATATATAAAGGCCAAGCAATTAGCGATTTAGAATACATTGAAGATTCAGCTGCTGAGACTGATATGAATGTAATTTTAACCGAAACAGGTAAAATTATAGAAATTCAAGGTACAGCCGAAGGCGAACCTTTCTCGTTTGATGAGCTAGATGAGTTACTTACTTTAGCTAAACATTCTATTCGTGAAATCATTGACGTACAAAAGCAAGCATTAGCATAAATAGGTAGGCCACTCGATATGAAAGATTATCAAAAAGAGTTTATAGAATTTGCTCTAGAGAAGCAGGTATTAAAATTTGGTGAGTTTACTTTAAAGTCAGGCCGTACAAGTCCGTACTTTTTTAATGCCGGTTTGTTTAATACAGGTCGTGACTTAGCACGCTTAGGTCGTTTTTATGCATCAGCATTAGAAGATTCAGCGATAGAGTATGATGTACTATTTGGTCCCGCGTATAAAGGTATCCCAATAGCGACAACGACAGCGGTTGCATTAGCAGATCACCATGATAAAGATGTACCTTACTGTTTTAATCGTAAAGAGAAAAAAGCACATGGTGAAGGCGGTACATTAGTAGGCTCAGAACTCAACGGCAAAATAATGCTGGTGGACGATGTAATAACCGCAGGTACTGCTATTCGTGAGTCAATGGAAATTATTGCACAAAATGGCGCAGATCTTAGCGGTGTATTAATAGCATTAGATCGCCAAGAAAAAGGTAAAGCCGAGTTATCTGCTATTCAAGAAGTTGAACGCGACTTTAATACCCAAGTGATCTCTATTGTAAAATTAGCTGATCTTATTAGTTACCTTGAAAACCAAGGAACGATGGATGAGCATTTAGCTTCAGTTAAAGCTTACCGTGATCAATACGGCGTAGCGTAAATAAAAAGCCTCGCAGTGCGGGGCTTTATTTTGACCTTCATTCATAGAGTTTATTAATGAAAGATGTATTAAAACCAAATGGCTTAGGCCTTAAGCGTGTTTTTAAAGCAAGTTATTGCTCCTACCTTGGCTTTAAAGCTGCATTCAAAGAAGAAGCAGCATTTAGACAAGAGCTACTCCTAAGCCTTATATTATTCCCTATCTCATTTTGGCTTGCCTCATCATTATTACATTGGGCAGTCCTAGTAAGCTCATTGCTTATTATACTAATAGTTGAATTACTAAATTCTGCCATCGAAGCATTAACTGATCGAGTAAGTACAGAATTACATGTATTGTCAGGCAGAGCCAAAGATATGGGATCTGCAGCCGTAACACTTTCATTAACGATCGTGTTGATCATTTGGGGTGTAAGCCTTTATATGAAGATCGCTTAAGCGCATTTTTAGACAATAAGAAAACTGAAAGTGCCTTTTTTTGTTAATGTTTTGCTAGTTATGTTGTGTTTTTAACCTGTTTAGCTCAAATAGTCAGCGAACAGCACATTATTTCAAGTTTTCTTCAAAAAAGGGTTGATCTGTTTTCGGATCTCCCTATAATGCGACCCCACTGAGACGGGAAAGGCCAACGCATAGCGAGGCACGAACTAATCAGAGAGTTAAATAAAACTTCGGTTTTAAATCTTCTAAAAAGAAAGTTTAAAACAAAGTATTGACTCGAAAAATAAAGGGTGTATTATTCGCATCCCTTGAGGCGCTAAAGCGACTCAAAACGTTCTTTAACAATATAAAGCAATCATCTGTGTGGGCACTCGTACAGATTGAGTTCTAACAGCCAAACTACTTACTCTTTATGGGTAATTAGCGAGGCAAACAAATTAGAGTCTCAATTGAAAACTGAGTGACCAACAGAATAGTTATTTAGGTAATTATTCGGCACAGTCAATTCAATATCGAAAGATATTAAAAATTCAGAATTCATTGAGCTGTCGAAAGACATAAAACTTTTTAATTGAAGAGTTTGATCATGGCTCAGATTGAACGCTGGCGGCAGGCCTAACACATGCAAGTCGAGCGGTAACAGAAAGTAGCTTGCTACTTTGCTGACGAGCGGCGGACGGGTGAGTAATGCTTGGGAACATGCCTTGAGGTGGGGGACAACAGTTGGAAACGACTGCTAATACCGCATAATGTCTACGGACCAAAGGGGGCTTCGGCTCTCGCCTTTAGATTGGCCCAAGTGGGATTAGCTAGTTGGTGAGGTAATGGCTCACCAAGGCGACGATCCCTAGCTGGTTTGAGAGGATGATCAGCCACACTGGGACTGAGACACGGCCCAGACTCCTACGGGAGGCAGCAGTGGGGAATATTGCACAATGGGCGCAAGCCTGATGCAGCCATGCCGCGTGTGTGAAGAAGGCCTTCGGGTTGTAAAGCACTTTCAGTCAGGAGGAAAGGTTAACGGTTAATACCCGTTAGCTGTGACGTTACTGACAGAAGAAGCACCGGCTAACTCCGTGCCAGCAGCCGCGGTAATACGGAGGGTGCGAGCGTTAATCGGAATTACTGGGCGTAAAGCGTACGCAGGCGGTTTGTTAAGCGAGATGTGAAAGCCCCGGGCTCAACCTGGGAACTGCATTTCGAACTGGCAAACTAGAGTGTGATAGAGGGTGGTAGAATTTCAGGTGTAGCGGTGAAATGCGTAGAGATCTGAAGGAATACCGATGGCGAAGGCAGCCACCTGGGTCAACACTGACGCTCATGTACGAAAGCGTGGGGAGCAAACGGGATTAGATACCCCGGTAGTCCACGCCGTAAACGATGTCTACTAGAAGCTCGGAGCCTCGGTTCTGTTTTTCAAAGCTAACGCATTAAGTAGACCGCCTGGGGAGTACGGCCGCAAGGTTAAAACTCAAATGAATTGACGGGGGCCCGCACAAGCGGTGGAGCATGTGGTTTAATTCGATGCAACGCGAAGAACCTTACCTACACTTGACATACAGAGAACTTACCAGAGATGGTTTGGTGCCTTCGGGAACTCTGATACAGGTGCTGCATGGCTGTCGTCAGCTCGTGTTGTGAGATGTTGGGTTAAGTCCCGCAACGAGCGCAACCCCTATCCTTAGTTGCTAGCAGGTAATGCTGAGAACTCTAAGGAGACTGCCGGTGATAAACCGGAGGAAGGTGGGGACGACGTCAAGTCATCATGGCCCTTACGTGTAGGGCTACACACGTGCTACAATGGCGCATACAGAGTGCTGCGAACCTGCGAAGGTAAGCGAATCACTTAAAGTGCGTCGTAGTCCGGATTGGAGTCTGCAACTCGACTCCATGAAGTCGGAATCGCTAGTAATCGCGTATCAGAATGACGCGGTGAATACGTTCCCGGGCCTTGTACACACCGCCCGTCACACCATGGGAGTGGGTTGCTCCAGAAGTAGATAGTCTAACCCTCGGGAGGACGTTTACCACGGAGTGATTCATGACTGGGGTGAAGTCGTAACAAGGTAGCCCTAGGGGAACCTGGGGCTGGATCACCTCCTTATACGATTTAGAACTTATTTGTTCGTAGTGTCCACACAGATGATTGTTAATTAGTGCTTGTTCTTCGGAATAACTAATTAATATGCTCTTTAAAAATTTGGAAAAGCTGATAATAAAATTCTGATAGATACATTGTATTTATCAAGAGTTTTCAAAAGTAAAAAACAATGGTAGCAGTACCATTGAGTGCCATTTAGTTAACTCTTATGAGTTGATTGATTGGTATCTACTTTAGTATTCAATATTGACTTCTGGCGAAGTTAAACTGTCACGAAACAAAGACCCGTTTGGGTTGTATGGTTAAGTGACTAAGCGTACACGGTGGATGCCTTGGCAGTTGGAGGCGATGAAGGACGTATTAACTTGCGATAAGCCTAGTCAAGCTAGTAAAAAGCGCTTGAGACTAGGATTTCCGAATGGGGAAACCCACCTGCTTGCAGGTATCGTTAACTGAATACATAGGTTAACGAGGCGAACGCGGAGAACTGAAACATCTAAGTACCCGTAGGAAAAGAAATCAACCGAGATTCCGAAAGTAGCGGCGAGCGAAATCGGAACAGCCCTTAAGCTCATTATGTGTTAATGGAAGGCTGCTGGAAAGCGCCACGATACAGGGTGATAGTCCCGTACATGAAAAGACATTTTAAGTGAAATCGAGTAGGTCGGAGCACGTGAAACTTTGACTGAATATAGGTGGACCATCATCTAAGGCTAAATACTCCCAACTGACCGATAGTGAACCAGTACCGTGAGGGAAAGGCGAAAAGAACCCCTGTGAGGGGAGTGAAATAGAACCTGAAACCGTGTACGTACAAGCAGTAGGAGCCCACTTGTTGGGTGACTGCGTACCTTTTGTATAATGGGTCAGCGACTTATATTTTGTAGCGAGGTTAACCGAATAGGGTAGCCGTAGGGAAACCGAGTCTTAACTGGGCGACTAGTTGCAAGGTATAGACCCGAAACCCGGTGATCTAGCCATGGGCAGGTTGAAGGTTGAGTAACATCAACTGGAGGACCGAACCCACTAACGTTGAAAAGTTAGGGGATGACCTGTGGCTAGGAGTGAAAGGCTAATCAAACCGGGAGATAGCTGGTTCTCCCCGAAATCTATTTAGGTAGAGCCTCGGACGAATACTTACGGGGGTAGAGCACTGTTAAGGCTAGGGGGTCATCCCGACTTACCAACCCTTTGCAAACTCCGAATACCGTAAAGTAATATCCGGGAGACACACGGCGGGTGCTAACGTCCGTCGTGAAGAGGGAAACAACCCAGACCGCCAGCTAAGGTCCCAAAGTCATAGTTAAGTGGGAAACGATGTGGAAAGGCCCAGACAGCCAGGAGGTTGGCTTAGAAGCAGCCATCCTTTAAAGAAAGCGTAATAGCTCACTGGTCGAGTCGGTCTGCGCGGAAGATGTAACGGGGCTAAACTATGCACCGAAGCTGCGGATTCAGAATTTATTCTGAGTGGTAGGGGAGCGTTCTGTAAGCGGTTGAAGGTGTACCGGGAGGTATGCTGGACGTATCAGAAGTGCGAATGCTGACATGAGTAACGATAATGGGAGTGAAAAACTCCCACGCCGGAAGACCAAGGGTTCCTATCCCATGTTAATCAGGGTAGGGTAAGTCAACCCCTAAGGCGAGGCCGAAAGGCGTAGTCGATGGGAAACAGATTAATATTTCTGTACTCGATATAATTGCGATGGGGGGACGGAGCAGGCTAAGCAAGCATAGCGTTGGTAGTCTATGTGAAAGTGAGTAGGGCGTTTGTTTAGGTAAATCCGGACGAACACTAAACCTGAGACACGAGACGAGTCACTACGGTGATGAAGTTGCTGATGCCATACTTCCAGGAAAAGCCTCTAAGCTTCAGATTATATGGAATCGTACCCCAAACCGACACAGGTGGTCAGGTAGAGAATACTAAGGCGCTTGAGAGAACTCGGGTGAAGGAACTAGGCAAAATCGTACCGTAACTTCGGGAGAAGGTACGCTCCTATCTGTGATGAGACTTGCTCTCTAAGCGGACGGGAGCCGCAGTGACCAGGTGGCTGGGACTGTTTATTAAAAACACAGCACTGTGCAAAATCGCAAGATGACGTATACGGTGTGACACCTGCCCGGTGCCGGAAGGTTAATTGATGGGGTTATCCTTAGGGAGAAGCTCTTGATCGAAGCCCCGGTAAACGGCGGCCGTAACTATAACGGTCCTAAGGTAGCGAAATTCCTTGTCGGGTAAGTTCCGACCTGCACGAATGGTGTAACCATGGCCACGCTGTCTCCACCCGAGACTCAGTGAAATTGAAATCGCAGTGAAGATGCTGTGTACCCGCGGCTAGACGGAAAGACCCCGTGAACCTTTACTACAGCTTGGCACTGAACATTGAACCTACATGTGTAGGATAGGTGGGAGACTTTGAAGCAGCGACGCTAGTTGTTGTGGAGTCAACCTTGAAATACCACCCTTGTAGTTTTGATGTTCTAACGTTGGCCCCTGAATCGGGGTTACGGACAGTGCCTGGTGGGTAGTTTGACTGGGGCGGTCTCCTCCTAAAGAGTAACGGAGGAGCACGAAGGTTGGCTAAGTACGGTCGGACATCGTACGGTTAGTGTAATGGTAGAAGCCAGCTTAACTGCGAGACAGACACGTCGAGCAGGTACGAAAGTAGGTCATAGTGATCCGGTGGTTCTGAATGGAAGGGCCATCGCTCAACGGATAAAAGGTACTCCGGGGATAACAGGCTGATACCGCCCAAGAGTTCATATCGACGGCGGTGTTTGGCACCTCGATGTCGGCTCATCACATCCTGGGGCTGAAGTCGGTCCCAAGGGTATGGCTGTTCGCCATTTAAAGTGGTACGCGAGCTGGGTTTAGAACGTCGTGAGACAGTTCGGTCCCTATCTGCCGTGGGCGTTTGAGAATTGAGAGGGGTTGCTCCTAGTACGAGAGGACCGGAGTGAACGAACCGCTGGTGTTCGGGTTGTCATGCCAATGGCATTGCCCGGTAGCTACGTTCGGAACTGATAAGCGCTGAAAGCATCTAAGCGCGAAGCAGGCCTCGAGATGAGTTCTCACTAGACTTTTAAAGTCTCTGAAGGGCCGTTGAAGACTACAACGTTGATAGGCAAGATGTGGAAGTGGTGTGAGCCATTAAGCTAACTTGTACTAATTACCCGTGAGGCTTAACCATACAACGCCAAACGCGTTTTATGTGATAGTGAAGCAAGCGAAGAAGTTAATATAACTAAAGTAGATATTACTTAGAAAGACTTAAAAAATATTATCAGATATTTTCCAAATTAAGTTAGTGCGCAGAAATACGTATTAACGCCCAAATTTGCTTGGTGACAATAGCGTTTTGGACCCACCTGACTCCATGCCGAACTCAGTAGTGAAACGAAACAGCGCCGATGATAGTGTAGCATTTGCTATGTGAAAGTAGGACATTACCAGGCTTCAAATTGTAGAGAGCCCGAATCTAACGATTCGGGCTTTTTTACGTCTGCAGAAAAGTGAAATGTGCGTAATTAATATACACTCACATCAACACCATCACGTAGGTCGGGCGAGCGCAGCGACTCCCGACACAAAGATAGTGTAGCATTGGCTATGTGATTCTCCACCGCTGTGGGCACTACGACATCACCAGGTTCCAAATTGTAGAGAGCCCGACTAGAAATAGTCGGGCTTTTTTACGTCTTCAGAAAAGTGAAATGCGCGTAATTAACACTCGCTCACACCAACACCCATCACGTAGGTCGGGCGAGCGTAGCGACTCCCGACGCTAGAATCACAACAAAGCCCTCAATATCTCTTTTTTAAATTCATTACTTTAACTTTAGAGTTGTGTCTTAATTTTATCGACTCTGCTTAGTTGTTGCTCTAATCTTAATTTATGATCTGCTTAATTATGTCGTTTATAAAAATGTGACAGAACTTGTTTAGGTGAAATTAGAATAATAAGGGCTTAATAATGAGTGAAGTTGAAAATCATCCGCATGGTATTTTTTGTTGATCAGAGCTTTGTACGCACAATTGGAAAGACGGTAAGGCGTTTTATACATCATTATTTGATAGGGGGTATGACGATCAACCTATTGGAGAGAACATATACTACACCATGCTACAAAAGCAAGGTGATGATATCGCTGCAATATACGAAATGCCTAAAGAGCAAATTAGTGCAGGTAGTATCCCAAGTCATTGGTTGGCTTACATTGCCGTCGATAATGTTGATGATTGTGCGCTAAAAGCGAAAGAGCTAGGTGCTGAAATTATTGCCGGTCCTCATGATGTTATGAATGCAGGTCGCATGCTTATGCTAAAAGATCCAGTAGGCGCAACTGTTGCACTATGGCAGGGGAATGAGCATAAAGGTTGTAAGCGCTTAGGTGAATTAAATACGCCTTATTGGCATGAGTTAGCAACAAGAGATAGTAAAGTAAGTCGAGACTTTTACTGTGCTTTACTAGGCTGGGAAAGCGAGATAAAGCCTATGGAAGGGATGGACTACATTTTATTTTTAGTCGATGGACAACCAATTGCGGTATGCTTGAAATGACAAGTGAATGGCCTGATGATACCGCTGCTCATTGGATGATTTATTTTGCAGTAGAGAGTTGCGATGTAATTGTTAGTAAAGCAGCTAACTTAGGCGGGCAAGTATGTGTTCCTGCAACAGACATCCCCGATGTTGGTCGCTTTAGTGTTATATGCGACCCTCAAGGTGCTGTATTTTCTGTGATCGAATCTGTTATGGATGACGTTTAAATAGTCACATTAGCTTTAGCGTTAATTTACTCGCTAGTTTGTTATAATACTCGCCAATTAAATCGTCAGAAAGTGCAGAGAACGCAATGGAATTTGAACAAGATAGCAATTTAACCCTCCCTTTATTTCTATTAGATGAATCATTAAGTGATAGAGATTTAGAGCAGCCTGATTTTGAAATATCAATTGGACTTGATGATGAGTTACTTGCTCAAATTTGCCAAAATCCAAGTGAAGATAGCAGTGTAGCTATTACCATTGATAGTTATGAATTACTTATTACTGCCCCTTTGTATTTAAACATATTGAGCCAAGAACATGATGCGCAAATAACATTAACGCATGGGCCTCTTTTAAGTATTGTTTTGAATACTGAAGGTCAAAAGACATTCGTTTCTCCTCAAATGGATATGATGCCCACCTTCGATTTAGGTGACGAGGACGAATGAAAAAAATAATAATAAGCATATTCGTACTAATTATTCTCAGTGGTTGTGCTTACTTAGGTAATGCACATTACGATGATTTATTTGGGCCTGAGCAAGCGCAAGAGCGTATTGTTCCGCACTCTACCTTAGCTGGCGCTGATTTTTTACAAAACGTAAAACCAGTACTCGATACCCGCTGCGTCGTTTGCCATGGTTGTTATGACGCACCTTGCCAGCTTAAGCTTTCATCTCCAGAAGGTATTGACCGAGGGCTGAGTAAAGAACTGGTTTATGATGGAACTCGATTATTAGCAACGACTCCAAGTCGCTTATTATTTGATGCAACTAATACTCAGCAATGGCGAGAAAAAAACTTTACCCCAGTACTTAATGAACGTGCGCAAACTGAAGAAGCTAATTTAGCCGGAAGTGTTTTATTTAATAGCTTGGTGTTAAAGCAAAGCCATGAACTACCAACAAATGAGGTACTAGATGATGAATTCGACTTTTCTTTAAATCGCGCTCAAACCTGCGCAACCATGGGAGAGTTTGACCGATTAGCAGATGAGCAGCCTCATGGCGGCATGCCTTATGGTTTGCCTGGTGTATCACGGGATGAATTCAATCATTTACAGCAATGGCTCAAAACGGGTGGTAAAATGTCGCATATTGCGCCGCCAAGTAAATTCGAGCAAAATAAAATAAAGGGTTGGGAAGCATTTTTAAACCAAGATAGCTTAAAGTATCAGTTATCAGCACGGTATATTTATGAGCATTGGTTTTTAGCACATATTTATTTTACTTCAGAAAACCCACAAAGCTTTTTCAAACTAGTTCGCTCAAGTACGCCTCCTGGTGAGGAAATAAAGTTAATTAACACGCGCCGCCCATACGATGACCCTAAAGTTAGCCGTGTTTATTATCGTTTTATGCAAGAGCGTACAACCATACTTTCTAAAACACATTTACCTCTTGAGCTTAATGAAGCTAAATTACTGCGTTTATATGAGCAGTTTATTGCGCCAGATTATACCGTTGCGCAAATGCCAAGTTATAAGGCTGAGTCTGCATCTAATCCATTTAAAACATTTGAAGTAATCCCTATTAATTCTAAATATCAATTTATGCTTGATGAAGCAGAGCTGATCATCATGGGGTTTATTAAAGGACCTGTGTGTCGTGGTCAAATTGCCTTGAATGTAATTAATGACCACTTTTGGGTTGCATTTGCTGATCCAGCTAAAGTGGCCACGCCAGCTGTTGGTCAAATGCTGATGCGCCACGAAGAAGCATTAGAGCTACCAGCTGCTGAGGAAAGTAACGCATTACCCATTTCTAACTGGGTAAAATATTCAGCACTAGAGCAAAAATATTTACAAGCTAAAGTCGATCTGGCTAATGATCTGTTTAAGGGGGGGGAACATCTAACAACTGATTTATTGTGGAAAGGCGACGGGCATAATAAAAATGCGGCACTGACTATTTTTCGTCATTTTGACAGTGCGACTGTTGTAAAAGGTTTTATTGGACAAGAGCCAAAAACAACGTGGGTACTTGATTATGCTTTGTTTGAGCGTATTCATTACTTACTGGTCGCTGGTTTTGATGTGTACGGTAATATAGGCCATCAATTAGTGACGCGTTTGTATATGGACTTTTTACGTTTAGAGGGAGAGCAAAACTTTTTAGCTTTATTACCTGAAAATAAACGCAATCAAATTAAAAAATACTGGTACCGAAAATCGCCGCCAAGCTTAGCTAAGTTTTTTAAAAATAATCGCGAATTTAGTCAACCTAGTGGTATTGAGTATAAAACGGATGATCCTCAACACGAGCTTTATGAGTTAATGAAAGAAGCATTAGCACCTGTGTTAAATGAGCAATATGATTATACTCAAGTTCCTAAAGATCTAAGTGTAATTAATTCTATGCCAGCAAAAGCTGTTAACTTATTACCGCAATTATCTTTTGTATTAGTTAAGCAAACTGATGGTAGCCATAAGGCGTACACGATTATCCATCATAATGCGCACTACAATATATCTAGTTTATTAAACGAAGATGGGCAGCGTGCTTATGATGAAGATACCGCAACGATTGTTCCTGGCTTTATAGGTGATTATCCAGCAGCTATTTGGTATTTAAATAACGATCAGCAAGTAAATGCTTTTGTCGAGCAATTGCCTATGATGCAAATAGAAGCTGATTATAGAACACTAAAATCTAAGTTTGGTATCCGACGGACTCATCCACAATTTTGGCAATACAGTGATATTTTGCACGACACGGCTAAAAAGTATCGTGGGATAGAATATGGAATGTTCGATTATAATCGATTAGAGAATCGCTAATATAATTTTACTACTATGGCCCAGCTTGATGCTGGGCTTTTTTATTGGGTATTAATAATTCGCTTAATTATTTTGACTGATTCTTCGTTTTAAAAAATTAGTCTACACTTATATAAAAAAATTGGTTTATACATGTTCAATATTATTAAAAGCGTGAGAACACGTTACCGATGGGCACTAATTGCAATAGCGCTATTAATAAGTGGCTCTGCTTTATTAATGCAGCATAGTTTTTCTGTTCAAAAGTTTGATGCAAAAATTATTAACATCGCTGGTAGCCAGCGTATGCTCTCACAGAAAATTGCTTGGCACAGTAATGCTATGCTTAACATCAGTAATTACTCGCCCGCTCATACTGAGTCACTCGAGAAGTCCCTTAATACATTTAAAAAGTCCCATCAAATATTATTAACTAAAAACTCTGATGACGAATACATTTACTTAAATCCAGCGTTAGTAGACTTATATTTTGGTGAAACGATTGGGTTAGATAAAGCGGTATTTGACTATATAGAACAAACAGAGCGGCTTTTGTATCAGCAAGGAGAGATAAACCACTCAGTATTTTCTATAAAGCATGTTGAAACGTTATTATCAAGGCTTGATAAGGCAGTGAGCTTATTTGAATCTCAAGCTGTTAAAAAAGTAAATTGGGTCGCCAACCTAGAGATACTATGCTGGTTATTGGCAATGACATTATTACTTATTGAGTTAAGATTTGTTTTTATACCAATGGAAAAAGAGGTTTCAGACACGCTTTTAGAGCTACAAAAACAAAAAGATTTTGTTTATCAAACAAGTCAAAATAAAGAACATTTTATTGCCAGAGCTAGTCACGAATTTAGAACACCTTTGCAGGGACTTATTATGTCTATTGAGGAGCTAGACGTTTCTGATAAACAGCAAAGCGTTAAAACCCAAGCTAACTATTGCGCGCTTAGGTTAATAGCCATATTAGATGAATTACAAGACTTGCAGGCTTTAAGTGCAGGTAAATGGGTACCGCATTTAAATGATGAAAACCTTCTAGAGTCGTGTAATAAAGTAATAATAGCTTACAAGCATGCGTGTAAGAAAAAAGGCCTAAAACTAGTTAGCTCTTTAGATGAATCGTTAAATTGTGTATGTAAATTGGATCATCAACGTTTGCAGCACACACTTACAGAATTAATTAGTAATGCAATTAAGTTTACACAAAAAGGTGAAATTACTGTTTCAGCTAAGCTTTTAAATGATGAATTTCATTTAACAGTGAGTGACACTGGCAGTGGCTTTTCGAAGAAGATTACCAGTCTTGAATTTGACTCATTTAAACAAACCAATCACTTTCAAGGGTTAAGAACAGGCCTAACCCGGGTTCAATACGTTGTAAAAGCACTGCATGGTGAAATTACTTTTACAAATAATAAAACTCATGGTGCTTTGGTGTCTTTGTATTTACCAGTGACAATAAGTAAAGCCCTCCCAACACCTCTTAAAGTAAACGACAAGCTAACGTGTTTAATCGTTGAAGATAACCCATTAAACATTATGTTATTAACCCGCATACTTAGCTTTTTAGGTTTAAGCTATGATTGCGCAGAAAATGGTAAAGTCGCGTGTGATATGGTGAGTGAAAATCAGTACGATATTGTTTTTATGGACCTAAACATGCCAGTAATGGATGGGTTTGAGGCGATTAAAAAAATACGTTCCGATCTTAATAAAGTAATGCCAATTATTGTTATAACAGCAAATACCTCACAAAATGATATAGAGCGAGTTTATGAATACGGAGCTAACCTCCATATTCATAAGCCAATAAGCCAGCAAGCAATTAAAGACGCATTAAATAGTATTAGCGTTGTTAGTGAAATAAATTAATTTTGCAGATAACAAGCTTGCTAAGCACTTTTAATATACGTTAACTTGCTGTTTTAAGGTTTATTAGGAAAAGTTAGTGCAGTCAATTACGCTTGAGCAATTTAATGGTTACTTACAAGGGCAAGGTAAAAGCCGTTACGATATATGCAACCTAGATTGGCAAGTAAACCTAGGAGAACATTGGTTACTTTTAGGTGCTAATGGAGCTGGTAAATCTGCTCTGACAGCTGCGTTAATCGGTGAGGCTAAGTGCGAAAGTGGTAAGCGTATAAGTAGTATTAATAAGCTTATGCTCGTGTCTTCAGATTCACATAAACAGTTACTAGCTCAAGAATTAGAGCATGAAAAGCACACCCTCGTTAAAGACCTTATTTTTACAGGGCATAGTAATAATGATGAATTATTAGCGCAGCTAATAGAATTATTTAAATTTAGCTCATTACTAAATAGGCATTTTAGAGACCTTTCAACGGGTGAAACTCGTAAACTCCTACTTATAAAAGCACTCAGCTCCCATAGTAAGTTAGTCGTGCTTGACGAGCCTTTTGATGGGCTCGACGTACAATCGTGCCAGCAACTTAATAAAATACTCATAGAGCTTAGCCAAACAATTACTTTTGTTTTTGTACTAAACCGCCTAGACGAAATCCCTTCATTCATTACTCATTATGGCTATGTAAACCAAGGTTGCTTGTTACATACTTTGGCAAAGCCAGACAAGGAGCAATTGAGTGATTTACTAAAACTACTTCATTTAGAACATACCTTATTGGATGTGCCATCTCCTGATACCGAGCAAGAGCAAAAGACATTCACTGGTAATACCTTAGTTAAATTGAGTAATGCTAAAGTTAGTTATAGTGACGTAAGCATATTCAAAAATCTCAATTGGACTATAAAAAAGCATCAGCATTGGCAGCTTACTGGAGCGAACGGTTCAGGTAAAACATGCCTATTAAATTTAATAACAGGTGATAACCCACAGTGTTATAACAATGACATTGAAGTGTTCGGTTTTAAACGCGGAACCGGGGAGAGTATTTGGGATATAAAACAGCATATTGGTTTTATATCTAACGCGCTACATATGGATTACCGCGTAAGTATATCGGCTTTAAATACTGTTATTTCAGGATTTTACGACAGCATAGGTTTATTTCAAAAGCCGAGCGACGCACAAATTAATATTGCTAAGCAGTGGCTGGCATTTATTGGTTTAAGTGACAAGCAAAACACCTCATTCACCCAGCTTTCGTACGGCGATCAACGTATGCTTTTAATTGTGCGAGCTATGGTAAAGCATCCAACGTTACTTATTTTAGATGAACCTTGCTTAGGCTTAGATGAGGCAAACAGGCAGCGTGTACTGCTACTAATAGAGAAAATTTGTGCTGCCAATACAAGTACTGTGATTTATGTAAATCATCATGCGGCAGACAAAATTAAAGGAATAGAGAATTACTTAAAAATGGAAGACTTTCATTAAAAGCTCACAGAAAGGTTGAGCGAGAATTCACTCAACCCATTTTTATTTTAAAGACGAGTAACGCTAAAGCCTTTATCTCGAAGCTGTTTAAGTAACCCGTGTTTTTCAGGTAAATGCAGAGCGCCTACAGCAATAAATAGCTGCTCGTTTGCTAAACGCGGTGTGAGTTGTTTAACCCAATTATTATTGCGGTTAGTTAGCATTACTTGCTCGCTAATTTCACCGTAATTACTGTCATCAAAACTCATGTTGTAGTAATCGGTTAGTGTGTCCATGTCACCGCTTTTCCATGCATTAACTAACTTGATAAAGTAAGTATTAATATCGGCTAGTTGCTCAAAGGTTTCTTCAATCATTTCATTGCTTAATAGCGCCATACCATCAAACATTTGTAGTTGTTGCTCTAGAGTTTCAAGCTCACCAATTTTTATTTTATGTTCTTTAGCGTAAGCAAGTACTTGCTTGTCTATGCCGGTTTTATCTGAATATCCTGCATTTTGAAATTCAATTTGCATCATAGTCACCATAACAGCCCAAGGCTTTAAGCCATTAAACATAGCAATATCAATCGACTTTTTAGCAAAGTAATCTTTTAGCTTGGTATAATTTTGCTTTGAAAGCTCAGTTTGTAATGTTTTACCGTCACTTAGCATCATAAATGGCATTGAACGCTGCTGCATTTCAAGTGGAGTAAGTTTGCTTATATCAACTTCAACAACCACTTCTTTGCTTGCACTAATTGCATCGGTTACATTTTTAGGTAAGCCTTTCATGCTGGTATCACCAACGTGTACAGTGCCAAATAGGTAAGAGCTGACGCCATTTTTTTCTATTTTATATAAGGCAGGAGCTGCATAACTGTTAAAGCTAAATGTTATAAGTAATGCCACAATAAAAAAGTGGCTAACACGGGTAAGAGCATTCATGGTTTGTCCTTAAAATCTCGAAGGTTAGTAGTGTAAATACTAACCTAAATTTACTTCAGAGGTAACGTTAATATAAACGTTAGCGTATTGTTTTCGGTATTACTGGCCGTAATAGTAAAGCCATTTAAGTTACATAAGCTCTGTACAATTGATAATCCTAAACCATGGCGCTGGTTATTAGTTCTAGATGAATCTAGCTGATAGAGCGGGTCAAAAATAGCAGTGAGCTGTTCACTACTTAGTGGTTTATTTACTTTGTTACTAACAGAGATGCTCATGTTTGTGCTGTTATTTACGGCAGTTAATTTAATTGGCGCCTCAGGGAGTCCATAAAATAGTCCGTTATCGATTAAGTTACATAAAATGGTATTTAAACTAAATTCGTCAACATTAAGTGTAATCTCGTCACTTATTTCGTTATTTAAACGCGTTTTAATACTTGGATGCTTAAAGGTCAGCTCATCAATAATTTGATTTACTAAGTTATTTAGAATGATATTTTGTGCATCCAATTGCATTGTACTGCTACTTGAGCGCTGCAATAATAAGAGGTTGCTAACAATCGTTTTCATACGCTGTGAAATATTAAGTACATCACTGGTATAGGTGTCGCTAATGCGTTTATCGTCAGGGTAGCGAATAGCCACCTCTGAGAGGCTTATGAGTTCAGCTATTGGGGTTTTAAGCTCGTGTGCAATGTCGCTTGTTAGGCGTTTTTCATTACTATAGAGTTGCTGATTAACGGTAATAAACTTATTTAGCTCGTTACGTATAGGTTCTATTTCTTCTACTTTAAAGTCGCTTTCTATTGTTTGCGCAACACCGGTAATATCGAGTAACTTAATTTGGTCGTTTAAATTGTGTAGAGGGTGCAGGCCTTTATTTACAATACGTGTCACTAAATAGCGCACACCAAACACACCAAGCACACAGGTTAAAATAAAGACTACATCAATAATAATCAGTACTTTATTAAGTTCGGAGGTGGGCGCTGCGATTGCAAGCGTCATGGTATTAAAAACAGCAGAGTGAGTGGGATTTCTATCATCTTTTTGGGCTACAAAGTGACTTATAAGTGCGCGGCCATCACGCCCGTTAGGAAGCTCGTAATCTATAATTTTAGATTCGTTTATCGGCATTTCTAAAAAAGGCAGGTTAGCATTTTCATAAAGCGCTAATGAGTCCGAGCGCTCAAACACATCACGGCCATGCCATAACTGGTAAAACTCCGTGGCATCGGCTGCTTCATACTCCGACATAAACTCACCAGCAAAATCAAATTCAACCACGTTGTTGTCATCTTCAACTAAGGTTTTTAAGTAGTTAGCTTTGTTAGTTAAAGACTGATTGAACTGATCTTCCACCCAAGTATCAACACTTAAATCAACGGTTAAAAATATGGTGAATAAAATAACCGAGATCACAGCGCTAATATTATTAACGAGTTTACGTTTTATTGAGTGACTTTTATTTTGTTGTTGCGACATAACCAAATCCACGTTTGTTTTTTATCGGGAGCTCGCCATCAAACTGTCTTACTTTTTTACGTATGGTTGAGATGTGTGCTTCAAGCGCATTTTTAGAGAGCATATCAAACTGACCTACCACGGCTTCACTTATAAGCTCGAGCCCTAATACTCGCTCTGGAGCGTTAAATAAGCATTCTATTATTTTGTATTCATTACGCGTGAGCTCAATGGCATGTTGCTTGTAATGAAGAGTTTTAAGTGACAGATCTAATACGCAATCACCTACGGTAAGGGTATTTTGTTGGTTTTGCAGTGAACCGCGACGAAGTAATGCAAGGACGCGAGCATGGAGTTCTTCAAACGAAAATGGCTTAGTTAAATAATCGTCAGCGCCTTTCATAAGGCCGCTAATTTTATCTTGAGGCTCACTTCGTGCCGATAAAATTAGCACACGGCTTTGGCTATTGCTGCTGCGCAGTGCTTGTAAAATACTCATGCCATCAACGCTCGGTAGCATTAAATCAAGTACGAGGAGGTCGTAGTTTCCACTCAGTGCCATACTCAACCCTTCTGAGCCATCACCTGTTTCATCTACGGTAAAACCAAGGTTGCTAAGGCCAACTTGCAAGCTGCGTCTTAGTGCTTCAGAGTCTTCAATAACGAGGATTTTCATGTTTACTCGGTTTATAAAAATAGCCTTGTTACTTTAACAAGGCTTTATTATCAAGTCACTTGGTTAATGATACCAACCATTTGTGTAGGCTAAATTACCTAAGTTCGCGTGGGCTAGGGCTTTTTTAACTAATTGCTCATCGTTTTCACATGGCACAAGCTGGTTATTGCTATACGTATAGGTGGTTGCTGGTTTTTGTGGTTGTAACACCACCACTTTATTATCGTGCATGTAGGCAAAGTTTTTGTCGTATTGCATCATTGCGCGTTGTTTGTTGTCGCTAATTGGCTTTGATAAATCATGGCCTATCATAGGGTGCTTACCACTTGCGCCAATTAAAGACAGTAGAGTCACAGGAATATCGATCTGGCTGGCTAGTTGGCTATCTCGTTTATGAGTAATACCTTTACCAAAAATAACGGCCGGAATTTTAAAGTGATCAACCGGTACTAAACTTGCCCCAGATACGCGTGAGTCGTGATCGGCAATAACTATAAACACGGTATCGTCCCAGTAGCTCGATTTTTTAGCTTTTTCGATAAAGGTGCCTAGTGCGTAATCGGCATACTTGGCAGCATTATTACGAGTTTGTTTTTGTTTATCGTACAGCGTTATTTTATCGTCAGGAAAGTCATACGGGCTATGATTAGAGCTTGAAAATATAAGGCTAAAAAAGGGTTTGTTTTGATTTTTAAGCTTAGTAAGTTCTATATTGGCTTGGTCGTACAAGTCTTCGTCTGATGCGCCCCACGAGCCATTAAAGTCTATTTTTTTAAAGTTATTTGTATCTACGATACTTTTAAAACCGTTGCCTAAAAAGAAGCTGCGCATGTTATCAAAATGGCTTTCGCCACCATAAATGAACTGCGTGTTGTAATTTTGCTTCGCTAAAAAATCAGCAATGGTAAAAAAGTCGCGTTGTGATTTATCAAGCTTAACAACCGCACGCGAAGGCGTTGGTGTAAACCCTGTAATTACCGCCTCAATTCCACGCACTGAACGTGTACCCGTGGCGTATAAATTATCAAATCCCCAGCCTTGTTTATAAAGGGCGTCTATATTAGGTGTAAGTGGTAAACCGCCAAGCGTGCCTACATAACGAGCACCTAAACTTTCTTGTAAAATAATGACTAAATTTTTGGGTTTACCTGTATTACTTGCGCCATGAAACGTTTTTGTAGGGGCGGTTACGTCACTAAATGTGCCTTGCGTATTTTGCATGTTACTACGCACAATACTAAGTAATTCATCGGTGGGCATTTTACCGTAATAGTCTTGGCTTGATTGCTCATTAGAAAGTTGCTTAACTGCAAACGCGACGCTATAAAGTGAGTTAAGGGTTAAGTCGTTAAGTAAGTGATCAGTAGAAAACGAGACCATGGCGGGGTTAAGTGGTCTGTGCCCTAATGAATTACGCGCGCCCAAAATAGTTAAGCATACTAAAACGAGCGCTAAAATTGATTGGTTTAAGCCTGTTAGTGATGACTTGCTTTGCCATTGATTGCTAAATACTTTACTTGCAAATTTACAGCTTAAAACAAGTGCTATAACAGCAATAAATACTTCTAACTTATAGCCTGAAAAAATCATTTTTGAGACTTCTTTAGGGTAAATTAAATATTCTATAAATAAGCGGTTTGGGCGTAAATCGTACTCGTTTATAAACGTAGGCGTAATCACTTCAAAAAAAACAAGTAAAGCAGACATCGTCACTAAATAAATTTTAATGAGGCCGCGTACTTTATTTTGCCAACCTACGCTTTGCATCATTAAAGTAAGTAGTAATGCGGGCATAATAATGTAGCTTAGAGTTGCTATATCAACTCTTAACCCACCTATAAATATAGACAACCACGCATGCGATCCAAATACACGCTCCCCTTGCCATACACTTAATCCAAAGCGAGCAAGTGTTAAAAAGCTAAGTGCCAAAACAGTAAATACAACAAAAATCCATACAGGGCCAAGTGCATTTTGTATTTTAGGTATAAAAGTTAGCTTTATGCCCATAACACAGCCCACCAAATAAGAGCGGCAATTAGCATAGCTATAAACACGCTTGCAGAGGCAATATCTTTAGCTAGCCCCGAAAGCTCATGGTATTCACTGCCAATTCTATCAACTACAACCTCAACTGCTGTATTTACCAGCTCAGCAAACAATACAAAAAGCAGGCTGGCTATAAGCAGTAATTTATCCTTTAGTGCAATTTCTTGTAGCCACACAAACACACCGAGTAACGAAAACAGTGCTAGCTCTTGTTGGAACGCCGCTTCAAATCGACTCATCCATTTTAAGCCGTTAAAAGAATGGCTTAAGGTAAAAATAAGGCGCATTAAGCCTTGGCGTTTTATAACGGTTTTATTACTCATAGTTTTATTTCGCTTGGTGTTGTTTGGCAGCTAGCAAGTAAATCAAGTGATGCCTGATACGTTTTGCTTTTAATGCCAATTAAATTTAAAAGGGTGTGAAAAATATTGTTGTGTGAGCGTGCAGCAGTGGTGTCTAAATTAGCCAAGCAGGTATTGGTAATGCGCTGATTATGCTCATCAGCCCACATATAAAGAGGAACATGCGTTTGTGTGCTAGGTGCAAAGCTATACGGAAAACCATGTAAATAAGCCCCACCTTCGCCAAGTGATTCGCCATGATCGGAGACATATAAAAACTGTTTATCTATGTTGTTTGGCAGTGCTTTTAATTGCTCAATTACCTGGGCGTTAACAAAGTCGCTGTACGCAATTGTGTTGTCGTAGGTATTAACTAATTCATCGAGTGAGCAGTTTTGAATGTCGCTTCTGTCGCACGTGGGCGTAAATTGCTTAAATTTTTCTGGGTAGCGTTTAAAGTAGGTTGGCCCGTGTGAGCCCATCATATGTAGGACAATAACGGTGTTAGCTTGGCTTAAATTAGCGAGTTTGCGTTTAAGTGGAGCAAGGAGTGCTTCATCAAAACAATATTTCCCATCGCAAAGCGCTGATGGGGTGGTTGGGATATCAATATTAACAACACGGGTGCATACGTTTTTACAGCCACTGTTGTTATCAACCCACAGTACGTCGCTGCCAGCTTGTTGTGCTAAGTCAACCAGGTTTTGTTGGTTGTCGGCTGCTAATCGATCAAAGTTATTTTGTGTTTGCAGTGAAAACATACACGGCACAGACACAGTCGTAGCGGTGCCACAAGACGCCACATTATTAAAATACGTTACATTATGCTTTTGTGTATAAGGGGTGGTGTTGCGCTTATAACCTTGATAAGCAAAGTTTTCTGCTCGTGCGGTTTCACCAACAACCATAACTGTTACGCTGGTGGTGTTAGGCGCAATAAGAGTGGGTGTTGCATCTATATTTTTAAATTCCATATTGGTATACAGCAGCTGATCGCGCATATATTTATAACCGCTAGAGAGATACTGAAATGGGATGAGTTCTTTTTTCAAAATGCGGTTATTGCGGCCAGTGGCTGCGTAGTCGGCGTAAAAGTTTACGACCACTAAAGCAATTAGTGAGCAGCACGCTACAATAAGTTTTATACGACTAATCGCTTCTTGGTGGGGGCGGGTAAAGTGTATTTTTACTTTGCTTAATATAAAAACAGGTAGCGCACAAAACAGCAGTAGAAAGCCTATGAGCTGCGGATTTAAATAGCTCAGCGCTTCGCTTGAATCAGTTTCGAACGTGTTTTGAATCATTGAATAGTCAAACACGACGCCGTAATTTAATGAGCCGTAAAGTACGGCACTCGAAATTATCAGTAAAAGGTAGTTAATTGGTTTTAATAACCACCGAACCGACACTATTGAAAAGAAAATTATTAAAAGGCATAACAAAAGTAGCGGGACTGAAAGTAAAAATAGCCATGAAAAAGATGCAAGAGAGGTGATGGCGCTAAACGAACCTTGAATAAAAGGAATGTTTATAACTAAACAGTAATAACAGGCAATCATCACTACAAAGGCATTTGCACTACAGTGAATGTAAAACCGCTTACTACGATTTGGCTTTTTTTGTGCTGGTGTTTGGCTTGTTACGTTCATATTTAGGCTCGTTTAAAATAACAACGCCATGCTATGCCACAACACTTAAGAGTCGCTTAAGAGAACCTACGCATTACCTGAAGGTGATGAATAATTTTATTTATAAAAATATTCTCAAAAATTAATCAAACCTTAAATAAGGGATATAAGAATAGTGAATTTCTGATATTAAAATTAGAGCATAAAAAAACCACTACTAACTTATATAGTGAATTTTAAAACCTGATAAATTGCATTTTAGTCTTTTTGTTAGATTAACTTTGGTGTTGACTTAAAGGCCCTAGCGCGGTACTAATATAAAAAGAGAGCGAAGGAATAACCTTCGCGATAATTGAACAAAATTTGGTATTAATTACATGCTTACAAACGCACTTAACCTAGTCCTGATTATTATCGTGGTGATTATTCCCGCGGGGGCTTCGTAGTGCTTTAAAAACTTAAGCATTAAAAAAGCCCTCCGCACTTAACCGTTCGGAGGGCTTTTTAGTTTTAAGGGTAAAGTTTGTAGCGTAAAAATGTAATTGGGTTGTCACTGAGGAATGAGGGTTTATTAATGACAGGCGCAGAACTAACAATCGACTTATTGGCCAAACACGGCGTAAATGAAGTATTTGGCTACCCAGGCGGAGCTATTATGCCAATTTACGATGCGCTGTATGGCGCGCCAGTCAAACACTACCTAACTCGCCATGAGCAAGGTGCAGGGTTTGCAGCTGTTGGTTATGCTCGTAGCACACGTAAATTAGGTGTGTGTTTTGCAACATCGGGCCCAGGTGCAACTAATTTAATAACTGCCCTTGCTGATGCGATGATGGACTCAGTGCCATTATTGGCGATCACCGGCCAAGTGCCTACTGCAGCTATTGGTTCAGATGCGTTTCAAGAAATAGATGTACTAGGTATGTCGCTTTCGTGTACTAAGCATAGCTACATGGTAGAACGAGCGGAAGACTTAGCAGAGATATTACAAGAAGCAATTCATTTAGCGCAAAGCGGCCGCCCTGGTCCTGTACTTGTCGATATCCCAAAAGATATTCAAATGGCTCAAGTCCCTTTTAAACCTTGGCTAGCAGCTGATGAATACTTACCAGAGTTAGATTTAAAGCAAGTTGCTATTGCTAATCAATTGTTGAGTGAGGCTAAACAGCCTGTAGCGTATGTAGGTGGTGGTGTACAAGCCGCTGATGCGCAAGACGAGCTAATGCAATTTTTAAATAAAACGCAGATGCCAGCTGTATCAACACTTAAAGCGCTGGGCAGTGTATTACCAGATTACGAACATTACTTAGGTATGTTGGGTATGCATGGTGGTCAAGCTGCTAATATCGCAGTGCAAGAATGTGATGTACTTGTATGTATAGGGGCGCGCTTTGATGACCGCGTAACTGGCAACTTGGCTAAATTTGCAGCTAAAGCTAAAGTAATCCATTTAGATATCGATGCTGCGGAAGTCGGTAAGCGAAAACCTGCTAAAGCTTCATTAATTGCTGATTTAAAAACGTCGTTACCCGCACTTGAGTGCTTTGTAACACCTAAAGCTTGGTGTGACACAAATAAAGAAATGAATATTAAACACGCGTGGCGTTACGACTACCCAGGTGAGAAGGTTTTTGCACCGTACTTATTAAACCAACTAAGCCAACGCATGCCAAAAACAGGGGTTGTGTGCTGCGATGTAGGTCAGCACCAAATGTGGGTAGCACAACACATGAAGTTTACTCATCCGAGTAATCATTTAAGCAGTGGTGGTGCAGGCACAATGGGCTTTGGTCTACCTGCGGCTATTGGCGCGCAAGTAGCACGCCCTGATGACTTTGTTATTACTGTATCGGGCGATGGTTCAATAATGATGAATATTCAAGAATTGGCCACTATTCGTCGTAACAATTTACCTGTAAAAATATTAATTTTAGATAACCAGCGTTTAGGGATGGTTCGCCAATGGCAAGAACTATTTTTTGAAGGGCGTTATTCTGAAACTAACCTGTCGGATAACCCAGACTTTGTGCAATTAGCTGCTGTATTTGGTATCCCAGGGCAAACAATTACTCACGCTAACCAAGTTGATGATGCGATAACAGCATTAGTTAATAGTAAAGGCCCGTACATAGTACATGCCTGTATTGATGATAAAGAAAATGTTTGGCCACTTGTACCACCTGGGGCTGCGAACGACGAAATGATGACGGAGAAAGCAAAATGAAACATAGCCTAACTATTGCATTAAAAAGCCAAAGTATAGCGGTAGAGCGCTTTTTACGAGTGGTGCGTCATCGTGGTTTTGACCTTACGCATTTTCAGCTCAATATGGACGATGGTTTTTATAATGTAGACATGACGGTAGATAGTGATAAACCAATTCACCTATTAACCAGCCAGTTAAATAAGCTGGTGGATGTCAAAGAAGTCACTTTACAAAATTTACAGCAACAACAGGCTGTATAATTACGAACTGAAAAACAATTTACGAGTAACTGAATCACTCGGTTACTCACCAATTTTAGAATGAGGAATGCCCGCTTATTTTGCGGCAAAAACTGAGGTAACTATGGCTAAATTAAGAAGTGCAACAACAACTGAAGGGCGTAAACGCGCAGGCGCTCGTGCATTATGGCGCGCAACAGGTATGACCGACACTGATTTTGGTAAGCCGATTATTGCCGTAGTTAACTCGTTTACACAATTTGTACCAGGGCATGTTCACCTTAATCAGTTAAGTGAACTTATGGCTGAAACCATTACACAAGCCGGTGGCGTCCCTAAAGAATTTAATACTATTGCGATTGATGATGGTATTGCAATGGGTCACGGCGGCATGCTTTATTCGCTGCCTTCGCGCGACTTAATTGCTGACTCAGTTGAGTATATGGTAAATGGTCATTGTGCTGATGCGATGATTTGTATTTCAAACTGCGACAAAATTACTCCTGGGATGATGCTTGCAGCGCTACGTTTAAACATACCGGTAATATTTGTATCGGGCGGCCCAATGGAAGCGGGTAAAACTAAACTTGCTAACATCGACATTAAACTTGATTTAGTCGATGCCATGGTTAAAGGCGCTGATGAATCGGTAAGTGATGCAGATTCAGAACAAGTTGAGCGCTCTGCATGTCCAACATGTGGTTCGTGTTCAGGCATGTTTACTGCAAACTCAATGAACTGTCTGCTAGAAGCAATAGGTTTAGCATTGCCAGGTAACGGCACGACGCTTGCTACTCATAAAGACCGTAAACAACTTTATGTTGAAGCGGGGGCTCGTATTGTTGATTTGTGCCGAGAATATTACCAAAAAGATAATCAAGATGTATTGCCACGTGCTATTGCTAACAAAACAGCCTTTATGAATGCAATGGTTGTTGATATTGCAATGGGTGGCTCGTCAAATACGGTATTACATTTACTTGCTGCAGCGCAAGAAGCGGGCGTTGATTTTGATATGTCGCACATTGATGCGCTCTCTCGTAAAACACCATTTTTATGTAAAGTCGCACCAGCAACACCTGAATATCACATTGAAGATGTGCACCGCGCAGGCGGCATGATGGCAATCGTACGTGAACTTGGCAAAGCAGGCTTAGTTGATATGTCAGTGAATCATGTTGCTGGGTCAACTATGGCTGAGCTCGTTAAAAAATGGGATGCAACAGATCCTACTAACGAAGCGGCGCGCAAATTTTACCGTGCTGGCCCTGCGGGCATTCGTACCACTAAAGCAATGAGCCAAGAGTGTCGTTGGGACGAGGGCGATAACGACCGTGTTAATGGGTGTATCCGAAGTGTCGAACACGCTTTTCGTCAAGATGGTGGCTTAGCTGTACTTTCGGGGAATTTAGCAGTTGATGGCTGTATTGTTAAAAGCGCTGGCGTTGTTGATGAAATGCTACATTTTGAAGGTACTGCAGTCGTGTACGAGTCACAAGATGATTCTGTAGAAGGTATTTTAAACGATGAAGTAAAAGCCGGTGATATCGTGGTTATTCGTTACGAAGGCCCTAGAGGCGGCCCAGGTATGCAAGAAATGCTATACCCAACTAGCTACTTAAAATCAAAAGGCCTAGCTGAAAAATGTGCACTTATTACTGATGGTCGCTTTTCGGGTGGTACTTCGGGTTTATCAATTGGTCATGTATCACCAGAGGCTGCAAGTGGTGGTGCAATTGCTTATGTTGAAAATGGCGACAAAATCATTATTGATATCGCAACCCGTGAAATTACGTTAGCGTTAAGTGATGAAGAGCTTGAAGCACGTAAACAAAAACAATTAGCACGCGAAAAACTGGCGTACAAACCAGTCGATCGTGAGCGCTATGTATCGTCTGCTTTAAAGGCTTATGCATTACTTGCAACAAGTGCTGATAAAGGCGCAGTGCGTGACTTAGCTAAATTGGAGGCGCTTAGTTAATTATGGTCTCTCAAGAGCTCGATTATTTTCGCGCTATTATTCAAGCAAACATGGAGCCTTTGGCTAAAGTTACCGAGGTCAGCGAAATGGCTGAGCTTGGTGCTAAATTAGGTAACCATGTTTGGTTAAAGCGTGAAGACCAACAGCCCGTGTATTCATTTAAATTACGCGGTGCGTATAACAAATTAAATAAATTACCTAAAGGCTCAGTAGTGATTACTGCTTCTGCGGGTAATCATGCTCAAGGGGTTGCACTAAGTGCTTCTCACTTAGGGCATCAAGCTACAATTGTAATGCCAGTAACAACGCCTGAAATAAAAGTCAGCGCAGTGCGTGCACTTGGCGGTGAAGTTGTGCTACATGGGCATCATTTTGATGCAGCAAAAGCATATGCGCTTGAGCTTACAGAGCAACGCAATGGTATATTTGTCCCACCATTTGATGATCCGGATGTCATTGTTGGTCAAGGCACTGTAGCACGCGAGCTAATGCAGCAATTAAACGAGCTCGATGCGGTGTTTATTCCTGTTGGCGGCGGCGGTTTACTTGCTGGGATGGCGGTTTATATTAAATCGCTGCGTCCAGATATAAAAGTAATTGGTGTAGAGGCCGACGAAAGTGCGTGTTTACAAGCAGCACTTGAAGCCGGCAAGCCAGTAGAGCTTGATCGCGTTGGCAGTTTTGCCGATGGCGTAGCGGTTAAAATTATTGGCACTGAAACATTTCGCTTAGCGCAAAAGTTTTGTGATGAAGTTATAACCGTTACCAGCGACGAAATATGTGCTGCCATGCAGGATATTTTTGTATCTACCCGTGCAATTGCAGAGCCTTCAGGTGCACTTGCAACGGCAGGGCTTAAAAAGTGGAGCCAACAGTCAGGGTTAAAAGGGTTACATTTAGCGGCTGTGCTTTCGGGTGCTAATTTAAACTTTGATCGCCTGCGTTATGTTGCAGAGCGCACTGCGCTGGGTGAAAAAAACGAAGCGTTATTAGCGGTTACTATTAAAGAAGAAAAAGGCAGTTTTAAACAGTTTTGTGCTTCTTTAGGTGGCCGTGCTATTACTGAGTTTAACTACCGTTATGCAGGACCTGGTGAAGCACAAATATTTGTAGGTATTGCCCTGCGCCAAGGCGAGCAAGAGCTTAATGAGCTAAAGCAAGACTTAACAAATAATGATTACCAATTTTGCGACCTGTCGGATAACGAACTCGCTAAATTACATGTGCGCTATATGGTTGGCGGAAAAGCACCAGAGCAATTACATGAGCGCTTACTTCGCTTTGAATTTCCAGAGTATCCAGGTGCGCTTGCACGCTTTTTAGATACTTTAGGTAGTAATTGGAACATTACCTTATTTCATTATCGTAATCACGGTGGTTCTATGGGGAATGTACTGGCAGGTTTTGCTATTGAGCCAAGTCAGTATGAGATGTTTAACGAGCACTTAAACCGCTTAGGTTACAGTGTACAAGATGAAACACAAAATCCGTGCTTTAGCCAATTTTTAACATCAAAGCCGCAAGCAGAAAAAGCCGAAAAACTCGCCTCAGTATAGTCCTTCTTTAAAGGCAGGCACCTAACTAGGGTGCTTGCTTTATCGCAAATTTTACATATAGTTACAGGTAATCGTCATACTTTTTGAGGGCACTTGGTTGCTATTAAAAGGATTAATTTTTGTATTGTGTTTTTTTTGTAGTCACATAGTGGCGCAAGAATCAGTTACATTACAGCTAAAATGGACGCATCAGTTTCAGTTTGCCGGTTATTATATGGCAGAGCAAAAAGGCTTTTATAATGAAGCAGGCCTTGATGTAACTATAAAACCAGCTAATCCAATGATGCCTGATACTTTTGGTCCTGTTGCCAATGGAGAAGCACAGTTTGGTGTCGGACATTCAGGCATTTTACAGCAACGTATTAATGGACAACCTCTTGTTGCTATGGCTGCCTTATTACAGTTTTCACCTTACTGCTGGATGGTTAAAGACACGTCTGATATTTTTCATCCACGTGACTTTGTTAATAAACGTATCACTGCGGTGAGCAAAAATGATGGCACCGAACTACTTATTATGCTTAAACGCAGTGGCGTTGATGTCGGTAAACTCAAACTTTACGATGGCGAAAATCCAGATCAGGCTTGGATTGAAAACAAGCTAGATGCTATGCAAGTGTATGTTACTAACCAGCCGTACTACATGACTCAGCAAGGCGTATCTCACCGGCTTATATGCCCACAGCGTTATGGTATGGATGTATATGGAGATATTTTATTTACCAGCGAAAGTATGCTTAAAAAAAATCCGCAAACGGTGGAAAAGTTTTATCAAGCAAGCCTAAAAGGCTGGCGCTATGCAATGATGAATATGGATGAAGCTATTGCGGTAACCCAGCAAAGATATGCACCGAGTAAGAGTTTTCATCAGCTCGCTTTTGAGGCCGAAGTACTAAGGGATTATATAACGCCACCCACGACCAGTTTAGGGCATATGTCGATAGCAAAATGGCGTTTAATTGCTGATCTATATGCAATTGAGCAAAATGAATTTGATGAGGTGAAAGCGAATTTTATATATAAATATCAAGAACCCGAAAAAGTGCAGTTATCGTGGATGTTAATTGCTGCGATGATTATTAGTATTGTTTCTATTCCTCTGTATTTACGTTTAATATTCAGCAAAAAATAACCACTTAATGAGAGTTCATCGAGCTGGTATAATTAATTGTCTTTTTTATACTTTGAGCAGTTATGACTTTAGCGGAACAATTTTTTGCACTTGATTCATTACTCATGCGTAATCGTCATTATTGGCAGTGCACTGCGTTTGATTTTGACGCGATTCCTTGGGGAGATCTGCAAGACACACTCAATAATCTAACGGATGATCAAGTAATCGCACTTGATAATGATCAAGATAAACTATATCAATTTTTTAGCAATCATATAAACCAACTTGATGAGCTCGCTAATTTATGCGAATTACCTAGCACCGCACACGCGAAAGTTGATTATCCTTTTTGGCTGAGTAACGGCATTAAAGGCCGTAAATTTGAGCAGTTAAAAGATTTTGTATCTGCACTACCTAATACTAAGCAACCAGTTTTAGAATGGTGCGCCGGTAAAGGGCACTTAGGGCGAATGCTTGCGTTTAATGGCGCAAGTAATGTGCATAGTATTGAACTGCAACAAAGCTTATGCGAGCAAGGACAAAAAAGTGTACAGCAACAAGGCTTGGTAATGCACTTTAGCCAAGCAAATGTATTAAAAGACGATATCACTCAATTTTTTAATACAGATATGCATGCTGTAGCACTTCACGCATGTGGAGGTTTACACCAAACATTTATGCGCCAAGCAAGTTTAGCAAAAGTACAAAAAATTAGTTTTTCACCTTGTTGTTATCATTTATTTACGGCTAATGAATACCTTGCAATGAGTGAGGTTGCAAAACAAAGTGGACTAAACCTAACACACCGCGATTTAAAGCTCGCTTTACAAGGAACTGTTACTGCGCCTTCTCGTTTAGAAAAAGTGCGCAAAACAGAACTAGAATGGCGACTCGGTTTTGATGCACTAAGAAAGTCGATTACTGGCGAACAACACTACGTAAGTGTTCCTTCGGTTAATAAAGCTATATTCTCAGATTCGTTTAAATCATTTTGCGGATGGGCAGCAGAAAAAAAGACACTAAACATACCTCAAGATACTGATTACAATAAATATTTATCTATTGGGCAGGCTCGAAAAAAAATAACAGATCGCGTTGAACTGGTTCGACATGTGTTCAGAAGGGCAATTGAGGTTTGGCTTGTGCTCGATCGTGCTTTATATTTGCAACAGCAAGGCTATCAAGTAAGCGTTAAAACGTTTTGTGAAAAGCAGTTAACGCCTCGCAATATTTTGATTCTTGCTAATATCCACTAAATTTCCGCCCTCGACTTAATAAGAGATGCAATGAGAAAGTTAAAAAATTTATTCGATAACAATAAACGTTGGGCTGCTCGTACAAGTGAAGCAGACCCTGAGTTTTTTAAAATTTTATCTATGCAACAAAATCCTGAATATTTATGGATTGGTTGCTCAGACTCTCGTGTACCTGCTAATCAAATAGTTGATTTACTACCAGGCGAATTATTTGTACATCGTAACGTTGCTAACGTGGTTGTACATACCGATCATAACTGTTTATCGGTTATGCAGTACGCTGTAGAGGTTTTAAAAGTAAAACATATCATGGTTGTGGGGCATTACGGTTGTGGTGGCGTACAAGCCGTTTTAAGCAATGCAAAATTTGGCTTTATTGACAACTGGCTACGCCATGTAGGGGATGTAAAAGAAAAGCACCTTGAACAACTTGACGCAATGCCAGAAAGCGAACGATTAAGCCGCCTTATTGAGCTAAATGTAATAGAGCAAGTACGTAATGTATGCCGTACTAATATAGTGCAAGATGCGTGGGAGCGTGGCCAAGAGCTAAGCGTTCATGGTTGGGTGTATGGTTTAGAAAACGGGCATCTTCATGATCTAGAATCTGTAGTGACGTGCGCGAGCGAAGAAACGCAAAGCTATAAAAGAGCAGTACAACACGTACTTAATAAAGTGGGTGAGAGTAAATAAATTCATGACTAAAACGGCGGTATTAATTGGTGCTACAGGTTTGGTCGGTAATGAGTTGCTCCATAAGCTACTTAATAGCGAGCATTATACTAAAGTGGTTACGTTGAGCCGTCGGGCTTTGCCTATTTTACACGCAAAGCTAGTTAATCATGTTATTGATTTTGAAAAATTAACTCAATACGTTGAGCTGTTTAAAGGTGACGTATTGTTTTCGTGTTTGGGCACCACCCGTAAGCAAGCTGGATCGATACAAGCTCAGCGTAAAGTTGATTTTGATTATCAGTTTATAGCGGCGCAGTTAGCGGCATGTAATGGCGTTACGCATTATTGTTTAGTGTCATCAAGCGGGGCGAACACGCACAGCAATAGCCCTTATTTAAAAATGAAGGGTGAGCTTGAGCAGCATATAAAAGCACTCGCTTTTGATAAAGTCAGCATTTTTCAACCGTCTTTATTGTTAGGTGATCGTGAGCAATTTAGAGTGGCAGAAAAAATAGGCAGTATTATTTTTCCTGTTATTACACGACTTCCATTTTTAAAGCGTTACAAACCAATAACTGGCGAGCAAGTTGCGCAAAAAATGCTGAGTGTGAGTTTAGAGCAACAGACTAAGTTATTTTATTACGTACTTGATGAGCTATTTGAATAAACTTAGTAAAACGCAAAAGGCAGCCTAAGCTGCCTTTGTAATTATTCAGTATCAGTCTCAGTGCTAAGTTGTTGCTCAAGCAATGCAACTTTAGCTTCAAGTTCGGTTAACTTTTCGCGAGTACGAATAAGTACTTGGCTTTGCACATCAAATTCTTCACGGCTCACAAAGTCCATCTCAGCAAGCTTGTTTTGTAAAACTTGCTTTGTTTTACCTTCGAGTGTGTCTGCTAGGTTTTTTACACCTTGTGGCATATTGCTAGTAATTTGCTTAGCAATTTCTTCAAGTTTTGCTGGGTTGATCATATTTGTCCCTTCGGCATTGCCTAAATGATAATAACTAATATTACCTTATACCCACGGTATTTAACACATGATCATCTTTACCTTAATTAATTAAGGCAATTGCTATGCTCGCAGTAATGGTTACGTTAAAATTGCGCGTCTTTTAAATTTCTTTGGTCGTTATGAAACTCAATCCTAAACAAGATGAAGCCGTAAAATATATTAGTGGTCCATGCTTAGTACTCGCAGGCGCAGGCTCTGGTAAAACCCGTGTTATTACGAATAAAATCGCTTATTTAGTGAAAAAATGTGAGTACAAAGCACGAAATATAGCCGCCGTTACTTTTACCAATAAAGCAGCTAAAGAAATGCGTGAGCGAGTACTGCAAACGCTCGGTAAGCAAGATGCTAAAGGTTTATGGGTATCAACGTTTCATACACTCGGTTTAGAAATAATAAAAAAAGAATTAAGCACATTGGGGTTTAAACCTGGCTTTTCGTTATTTGATGATCAAGATACTAATCAGCTTCTTAGTGAGCTCACCGAAGACGAACTAAAAAAAGACAAAGACCTACTCAAACTACTTAAAATGGAAATTGGTAGTTGGAAAAACGAATTAGTACTGCCAGAGCAAGCAATACGTGAAGCGCGCGATGCGCAAAAAGCCTTGTTTGCACAGCTTTATGCTCGCTATCAAAATCAGCTACGTGCATATAACGCACTGGATTTTGATGATTTAATTATGATCCCTACTTTGTTACTCACTAATAATGCCACTTCGCGTGAGCGTTGGCAGCAACGCTTTAAATATTTGTTGGTGGATGAGTATCAAGATACCAACACGAGCCAATATCAACTTGTTAAATTGCTAGTAGGCGAGCGTGCCCGTTTTACCGTGGTAGGTGATGACGACCAATCAATTTATTCTTGGCGTGGTGCACGTCCGCAAAACTTAGTGTTATTAGGTAAAGACTACCCAGGGCTTAGGCTAATAAAGCTTGAGCAAAATTATCGAAGTGCAGGGCGAATACTAAAAGCGGCTAACATTTTAATTGCCAATAACCCTCACGATATAGAGAAAAAGCTATTTAGTGAGCTAGGTTACGGTGAACCGATAAAAGTAATAGGGTGTCGCGATGAAGAGCATGAATCTGAGCGCGTAGTTGCTGAAATAATCTCGCATAAGTTTATGAAGCGCACAAGCTATAAAGACTACGCTATTTTGTATCGTGGTAATCATCAAGCGCGTGGCTTTGAAAAATCACTAATGAGTAACCGTATCCCTTATAAAATTAGTGGCGGTATGTCGTTTTTTGCTCGCTCAGAAATTAAAGATATTATGGCGTATTTACGTTTGCTAGTTAATCAAGATGATGACAATGCATTTTTACGTATCGTAAATACACCACGACGTGAAATAGGTACGGTTACCCTTGAAAAACTTGGCACATTAGCTAACGAAAAACATGCGAGCTTGTTTGCTACTTGCTTTGATAACGATTTAGGCTACAGACTAAAAGGGCGTGGCTTTAATGCGCTTGCTGGATTTGCTCGTTGGGTTGTTGAGCTATCTGATAACGCGGTACGAAGCGACACGCTTGAAGCAGTTAAAGACTTGGTGCGTAATATTAACTACGAGGCGTATTTGTACGAGTCGTCCCCTAGCGCAAAAGCCGCTGAAATGCGCATGAAAAATGTATCCGAGCTATATCGCTGGATCACCGATATGTTGACCGGTGATGCCGATAACGAACCAATGACATTGGCTGAGGTTGTTAGTAAGCTAACCCTTCGCGATATGCTTGAGCGTAACGAAGAAGAAGATGAAACTGATGCAGTGCACTTATCAACACTACATGCATCAAAGGGCTTAGAGTACCCATACGTATTTATGGTGGGTATGGAAGAGGGCTTACTTCCGCATCAGGTCAGTATTGATGAGGACAACGTAGATGAAGAGCGCCGCTTAGCTTATGTTGGTATTACTCGCGCACAGCAGGAGTTAACACTTACTTATGCAAAAATTCGTCGTCAATTTGGTGAAACCTCACAAACTGAGTTAAGCCGATTTGTACAAGAGTTACCGCAGGACGATCTCGCGTTCGAAAACAAAAAGGCGCCAAATACGCAAGCAGAGCGCATGGAAAAAGGCCAAGCAAGAGTCGCTAATTTACGGGCTATGTTTAATAAAAAATCTGAGTAATTAACTACTATAAAGGGTAATTTCTTAGCTGAGCTGTGATTGCGTTGTGCTTGTTGGAGATTGCTCAGCGCAAACAAGAGAATGTTGTTTACCGACAAAAAAAGCTAAACCGTGTTTATCTAATAATGTTCTAAAGTTGAGTATTGATGGGCCCTTGGCTATTACCTTTATTGTTTTAAGTTTAGTTATTGCTAATACGCCTTGTAACTGAAAATCATAGCTTTCCTGCTGTAGAATACGCTTGCTAAATGTTGAACTTAGTAATAAATAGTCGAAGTTAACGTCGGTTAATAAATTAAGTTCACATCTATCTCTAGCAAAATTGTTTAATCCAATGGAGTAGCCAAGCTGGGGAAGTTTTTTTAGATTTTCGAGTTGTGTAGCACATGCATGGCGAATTTCTTGCTCATCAAATAATAGACAAAGCTGGCTTTGGCCAATTTGTTTGCTCAGTACTTCGGTGAATAAAGTAAATTCATGAGGCTCTAATAACAGGCAAGAGCAGGGCACAAGTGCCATACTTACATTAGCTTCAAGCGCTTGTGCATAAGCTCGTTGTAGTAGCTGTAATTCTACCTCAAGATGCTGTTCTTTGTCGGATGCAAACTTTTTCAAAATATCAAAGCTAGTAAAACCAAGTATTGGGTGTTCACCAAATGCTTCAAATAATGATTCAGATTGATGTTGCTCATCTAAGGTAATAATTTCTGAGCTTCTAAAGCTCATTGGTAATGCATCTAAATGATGCAATATATGTAATTCTTGCTGTGATACTGATTGTGACAAGAGTGGATGAAATAACTCGTAGCGATTTCGGCCCGAATTTTTTGCATAATACATAGCTGCATCAGCATCGCGAATAATTTCGTCTGTGTGTGTATAGTCGTGCTTTGAGTAGGTTATTCCTATACTCGCGCCGCTTTGAAGAGAGGTACCTTTTAAACTAAATGGTTTCTTCATTAAATCAATAATACGATTTGCAACGTCTTCCGCTTGCTGTGGCTCGGTTAAATGCGTTAATAAAATAACAAATTCATCCCCGCCTAAGCGAGCAAGTAAATCGTGCTCGCGTATGCACTGAGAAAATAGCTCTGCGACACTAATTAAAAATTGATCACCGGCATGATGTCCTAACTGGTCGTTTATATCTTTAAATTTGTCTAAATCTATAAATAACACAGCAAAATGATGTTCAGGAAAGCGTTGAAAATGTTGTAGCGTTTTTTCTAGTTGTGTTAGAAATAAACTACGATTAGGCAAACTAGTGAGAGAGTCATGATGTGCATCATGATAAAGCTGCTGTTCTATTTTTTTTCGCTCTTCCATTTGCATTTGTAAATGTAAATTAGTTTGACGTAACTCTTTCGTTTTTTCGCTCACCCGAAACTCTAGCTCTTGGTGGCTTTTTTTTATTGCTTGGTTAGCTAGTTTGGTTTGCAATACAGCTGCAATTTGATGCGATACAAAGGTGATAAGTTCGCAATCATCTTGGTTAAAAATATGTTTGTTGTAATAGGCTTGGCAAACAATTAAACCCATAACTCCTTGCGAGGTCTTTAGTGGAGCACCCAACCAACTGGTGGCCATTTGCTCTTTTTTCACTGGTTTAGCTCGTTGTACTACGCCTTTCTCTATTAATTTTTTTGCTCTGCACGGATGTATAAGTTGTGTTTCTTCGGTGCTTATAACTAGCTCACTATAGCCTTTAGCAAAGCGTCGGGGTTGCGTATTATCTTTAAATTCATCAACACAATAAGGAAAGCTGATCCAGCCAGATTCTTTATCATAAAGTGCAATATATAAATTTTCTGCATAGGTAATTGTTTTTATTATTTCATGTATTTTAACGTAAGCATCGTTAAGGTTTTTAGCTTGAGTCGCTAATTCTGAAATTTTAAATAGAATTTGTTGACGTTGAAGTGCGCGTTTTCGTTGCTCTATTTCTAGGTTTAATGCGTCATTACTCTGAGTGAGTGCACGGGTACGAATTTTAACTTCTGATTCTAATAGCTCTCGTTTTTTAACACGCTCTATTGCTGTTGCTAAGTAAAGTGACATAACCTCAAGCAATTGTATTTGCTGGTCACTGTAACCTTTTCGAGTATCGTAACTTTGTGCAGCGAGCACACCAATGATATTTCTTTCCTGATAAACAGGTACGCCAACCCAATGCTCGGCGGGGGTGCCTAATGCTTTAAATAAACCTTTTGCAGCTGCGTCTTGCATTTGCTGCTTAGTAAAACAGGTTGTTTTGCCTTGTTTAAATACATAGCCAGTCGCGCCTTCATCAAAGCTGTTTGTTTGGTTGAGTGCAACTGCAATTCCATCTTTTTCATCTGAAAAGTAAGAAAGCTCTAATGATTGTGTGTCTTGATTCGATAAAACGACATAAAAACTTTTACTAGGCACATATTTTTGTAAAATGTCATGGATAGCGGGATATAACAGAGTTAACTCAGCAACAGTACTAGCTTGCTCTGATAGTTGGATCAGCGCATTTTGTAGGTGATGGGATTGTTTGTACTTTTCGAGTAGCACTTTAAGGCGCTTGTTTTGATACGCTAACTTACTCGATGCTGAGAGTTTATCTTCCAATGACGTTAACCGACTATTATTATTGTATAGTTATTAGCCTTATAATTTCATTTTTAGCGGCGATCGTCAAGTGGATATTACCTTAATTAAGGCGCTAAAAGCGTTAAAAAGGTATTAAAAAAGGCTTACCCATAGGTTAATAGGTTAATGCCGATCAGTTAAGAAATATTTGACGATCCATTGACCGATCTTCTGGTTAGTTTATAAAGGCTTCTGAATTTATTCAGGAGCCTTTTATTTTGCAACTCACTACCGCACTTTCTCTTGCCAATAGCTACGCACCCAATTCAGAAGGCTTAGGTCAACTGAGTGATTTTTTATGTCCTGACTTTATCAAACAATGCGCTGAAACCGCTGGTGTCGCGACGATAAGGAAAAGAAGGCTTCCTGTTGAGATGTCCGTTTGGACAGTCATTTGTATGTCGTTTTATCGTGAAGACCCACTGTGGAGTATTGTCAGTAAATTAGGGCTCGCTTTACCAGGTAAAAAAGAACTCGTTGCACCCAGTGCGGTTGTACAGGCTAGGCAGCGGCTTGGGGCTGATGCCGTTAAACAGGTTTTTGAGAAAAGTCAGCAAATGTGGAATGCTGATGCGAACCATCCCACATGGTGCGGGCTATCACTACTGGGTGTTGATGGTGTTATTTGGCGCACACCGGATACTGCTGAAAATCAACATGCATTCTCCGTGTGGAAAAATCAGCATGGTGACACGGCTTTCCCTCAGGTTCGCATGGTGTGTTTGATGGAGTTAACTAGCCATTTATTAATGGGGAGCGCCTTTGATAGTTGTCGTACTAGTGAAATGGTGTTGGCTGAAGACTTAATCGAGGCAACACCCGATAACTCACTGACGTTATTTGATAGAGGCTTCTATTCTCTAGGCTTACTCAATCGTTGGCATCATGCTGGGGAAAATAGGCATTGGCTTCAACCGATGAGAAAAGGCACGCAATATGAAATTGTTCGCTCTTTAGGTCGTCAAGACAAACTTATCAAGCTAAAAGCAACAGCACAAGCGAGAAAAAAGTTCGACGATTTACCACAGAGCATTGAAGTCAGGCTAGTCACAAAAACGGTTAAGGGGAAAGAGGTGAATATACTCACTTCACTGACTGATCCAATGCGTTTCCCTAAGGCTGACATTGTTGACCTCTATAGTGAACGGTGGGAAATTGAACTTGGTTATCGAGAAATGAAACAAACGTTACTGAATAGTCACTTCACGCTACGCAGCAAGAAACCTGAGATGATAGCGCAAGAATTATGGGGCGTAATGTTGAGCTATAACTTGCTCCGATATCAGATGGTGAAAATGGCGCAGAAAAAGTCTGGAATATATGCAAAACACCTGAGTTTTACGACGTGTGCTATTAGTATTATTAACCTTATTCATACAATGTTTATAGAAAATGCAGGACGGATACCTAAATCAATAGAGCAATTACAAGCTCAAGTTGAACATCACATATTACCGATAAAACAGGAGCGGGCGTATCCGAGATGTGTGAAACCAAAACCCAGTAAATACCCCAATAAAAAACGCCAGTCAGCTGTTAACTGACTGGCATTAACCCATAGGTAAACCTTTTTTATTTTACAAATACTTATTTAGATGTCATAAAATCGATTGCAGCGCTTATCTCATCATCAGAACAATCCATACAAGTGCCTTTTGGCGGCATTGCATTAAAACCATTAATTGCATGCCCAAGTAAAGTGTCTTTACCTTTAGCTATGCGTGGAGCCCAATCGTCAGCTGACTTTGGCGCGCCTAGTGCACCAGTGCCATGACATGCAAAACATGCACCCTGATATACTTGCTCACCAGAACGTGGGCCTGTAGGTACTGCAGCAACAGCTGCTTTATCACCTTCAAGATACACAGCACCAACCGGCGCGAGACGTTTTTTAATTGCATCTTCAGTCATAGAGTTATCATATGGCTGTGCGTATGCGGTGGTTGCTAGCATTAATAATGCAGCAGCTGTTAATTTTTTCATTTTGCCTTGCTCACTTCGATTTGAACGTGATCAATCACGATATAGATGACGGAAATTAAACCGATTATAACTCTCTGAGCCAATTTATAAAATGCTAAGAGACGTTTTTATTAATAAAACTGACTACTTTTTGCGTTAACGCAATAAAATTTAATTATTTATTGTTTTTTGTTGAGCAATTTAATAAGCGTAATCAGTCATATAATTAACTTCTTAGATCTTAAGATCAAAATTAATTCATTGTTAATACGCTAGTAACTAGTTTTGCGATCCCCACATCCGCATCAAGAATCGATTGTGCCAACATGTAAGCAGGAGTGGTAACTAGCTTATTTGCTTCATCGATCACTACATCATCCACTGCGCAGTTAATATGTTTGGCGCCTAATGTGCTTAGTGCTTGTGCTGTATCTACATCGTTACCAATAGTGAGTTGGGCATTATCGTAAATAAATGGGATCAAAGCGGGTGCAATACACATATACCCAGCAGGTTTTTTTGCTTTAGCAAATGCTTTACAAGTATTAAGTACGTCCTGATTGATATTTGCTTTTGTGCCCTTAATTGCAAAGTCGCATAAGTTTTTAGCCGCACCAAAACCACCAGGTACAATTAACGCATCAAATTGAGCTACATCTAGGTCAATCAGGGATTTTATGTCGCCCCGTGCAATACGAGCAGCTTCTGTTAATACATTGCGTTTATCAGGCATAACATCGCCTGTTAAGTGGTTAATGGTATGAAGTTGCTCAATATCAGGTGCAAAACATTGATAAGCCCCGCCATTTTTGGCTATGTGTAATAGCGTTAAAACTACTTCATTAATTTCACTGCCATCGTATACGCCACTTCCTGCTAATATTACAGCTACTTTTTTCATGCTTTTATATTCCTTAATTAAATTTATTAAGCTTATAGTTTGAAGTTTAACATGTACTAAATTGTCTATTTAAATTAATTTCAGTGTGAAAATTGTACGCTAGGTAAGTTGTAATGCGGTATATATCTTTTGGTGATTATAGCTAATGAAAAAAAGTATAAAGGATCGCTATGATCTTTGATCCATTATGCTAGAATACTCGTCCGGTTATTGGGTTGGATGACTATAATCGAAGTGAGTAACAGCGGATGTAGTCGTTAAAAAACCTTTTTCCACATTGGTCTAAAAGAATAAAAAAAGAACCTCGTATTATCTTTTTTAAATAAAAACATGTAGTTAAAGTATTTTCTAGGCATTGTATTATGCTTTGGAAGAATTTTTTGTGGCTGTTATCTACATACTTATCCACAGCTTGCTCAAGTTGAAATGAGACAATGATTGATAATTCACAGTCGTTTTATTTCCTACCTTATGGCATGCTTACAATCACCTTAATTTTTTGCATTTAGGATCCAAATTCACCATGGCTCAGATCCCCGAAAACCCACTTATTTTAGTTGATGGCTCGTCATATTTATTTCGTGCTTATCATTCTCCGCCGCATTTAACTAATTCTAAAGGTGAGGCTACGGGCGCTATTTACGGCGTGATCAACATGCTTAAAAGCTTGATCAGACAATATGATCCCTCACACATGGTGGTTATATTTGATGCAAAAGGCAAAACATTCCGTAACGACATGTATAGCGAGTATAAGGCAAATCGTCCGCCTATGCCGGATGACTTACGCACACAAATAGCACCAATACACAGTATTATCAAAGCGATGGGTTTTCCGCTAATTAGCATCGAAGGTGTTGAAGCCGATGATGTTATTGGCACATTTGCACGTATAGCATCAGAGCAAAAACGACATGTACTCGTCTCCACTGGTGATAAAGATATGGCGCAACTTGTAAATGAACACGTTACGCTCATAAACACGATGACCGACAGTATTTCAGATCCCCTTACTGTGGTTGAAAAGTTTGGTGTAGGTCCTGAACTTATTATTGATTACTTAGCATTAATGGGCGATAAGGTCGATAACATCCCTGGTGTTGAAGGTTGTGGGCCTAAAACGGCGGTTAAGTGGTTAGAAAAATATGGCTCGTTGCAAGGTGTAATGGATCACGCAAGTGAGATCAAGGGTAAAATAGGTGAAAAGTTAGCTGCAGCTCTCGATCATCTGCCTTTAAGCTACGAGCTTGCAACAATTAAGTGCGATGTTGAAGTCGAATCAGATCTTGATACGTTCAAACTACAAGAGCCAAATAAAGACGAATTAATTGCACTATATGGTGAGTGCGAATTCCGTCGTTGGTTAGCTGAGTTGCTAGATAACCCTAAAGATGCAGAAACACATCTAGCTGTACCTACCGAAGCCACTGAATTACCAAAAGTAGAAGATGCTCATTACGAAACTATTTTAACGCAAGCGCAATTTGATACGTTAATAGAGCAATTAAATAGTGCCGAGTTATTTGCATTTGATACAGAAACTACCAGCCTTGATTACATGAAAGCGCAATTAGTGGGTATGAGTTTTGCCGTAAAAGCGGGTGAAGCTGTGTATTTACCTCTAGCGCATGACTACCCAGGTGCGCCTGATCAACTAAGCCTTGAATTTGTAATGCAAAAGCTAGGTCCAATTTTGGCCGATGAAAACAAAGCTAAAGTAGGGCAAAACCTTAAATACGACAAAAGTGTATTAGCGAATGCAGGTTTTGCGCTAAATGGTATTAAGTTTGACACCATGCTTGAGTCATACGTATTTAATAGTGTGGGTACACGCCATGATATGGACTCGCTAGCACTTAAATATCTAGGCCATAAAAATATTAGCTTTGAAGATATTGCTGGCAAAGGTAAAAAGCAACTTACCTTCAACCAAATTGAACTTGAAAAAGCTGCGCCTTATGCTGCAGAAGATGCCGATATTACTTTGCGCCTACATGAAGTGCTTTGGCCAAAAATAGCGGCTGATGAAAAGCTAAAATCTGTATTCGAAGATATAGAAATGCCACTTGTTAGTGTGATTTCTGATATTGAACGAACCGGTGTAGCAATAGATAGCAATATGCTTGCAGCGCACAGCCAACGATTAGGCGAGCGTTTAATTGAACTTGAAAAAGAAGCATTTGAAATAGCAGGCGAACCATTTAATTTAAGCTCTCCTAAGCAACTACAAGTATTGTTGTTTGAAAAGCTTGGCCTGCCTATCATCAAAAAAACACCTAAAGGTGCACCTTCTACCGCAGAAGAAGTATTGCAAGAGCTTGCTCATGATTATCCACTACCTAAAGTAATTATAGAGCATCGTGGTTTATCAAAGCTTAAATCAACTTACACCGATAAATTACCATTAATGGTGAATGAGAAAACCCAGCGTGTACATACGTCTTATCATCAGGCAATTACTGCAACGGGGCGCTTGAGTTCAACCGATCCTAATTTACAAAATATTCCTATTCGTTCAGAAGAAGGGCGTCGAATTCGTGAAGCGTTTATAGCTGCAGATGGTTATAAAATTGTCGCTGCCGATTATAGTCAAATTGAGCTGCGCATTATGGCGCACCTTTCACAAGACAAAGGTTTATTAAATGCATTTGCTAACGGCTTAGATGTACACAGTGCAACTGCCGCTGAAGTATTTGGTGTAGAGCTTGATGATGTAACTACCGATATGCGCCGCAAGGCGAAAGCAGTAAACTTTGGCTTAATTTATGGTATGTCGGCATTTGGTTTAGCACGTCAACTAGATGTGCCACGCCATGAAGCGCAGCATTACATAGATAAATACTTTGAGCGTTTTCCAAGTGTATTAGAGTACATGGAAACAACACGCGAAAAAGCAGCTGAAAATGGCTATGTTGAAACAATATTTGGTCGCCGCCTACATTTACCAGAAATAAACGCACGTAATGGCGCGCGCAGGAAAGGAGCCGAACGTGCTGCTATAAACGCACCAATGCAAGGTACTGCCGCCGATATTATTAAAAAAGCAATGCTGAGTGTTAACCGTTGGGTACACGAACAGGCGCCAAATACGATTAAGCTACTAATGCAAGTACACGATGAATTAGTATTTGAAATTAAAACAGACTGCGCACCAGAATATACAAAACATATTTGTGAACTGATGTCGCAAGCTGCAGCGCTTGATGTGCCACTTATTGTTGAAGCCGACGAAGGTGACAACTGGGAACAAGCCCATTAATGCAATTTGAGCATTTTAATTAAAGCGCCTTTTGGCGCTTTTTTTATGTTTAAGTAAAAGGGCGAATAACAGCGATTCAATTAGCTATGTGCAAGCTTTAGTTAAAATAAGGTTAATTTAAGCAACTATTTGTATTAAATCGTTATATGTTCGTCAATTCGAGCTGTTTTACAGGAATATGATTGTATTTTAATGCGTGCTTTTGTTAAAGTCCCGCCTGTCCTATCCTGTAGGACATCCTGTTGATGATGCATCTGAAAGGGTGCAACAAATTGATAGCTTCTCCCCAGTTTGCTATACCGGCCTACCAACTTGTTTGGTGGGCCGTTTTTTGTTTTACACCTGAAAATCCTATCTAAAAAATTATTTATTGCGCTATACCAATTGTATTATTCATTCGTCATTTCGAGGTGGTTTGGGTACATCGCAGGTGATACCATCAAAGTAATATTATTATTTTCATTTTATTACTAAGGAGTGCGTTATGTTTAAAGCATTAGCTATTGCAGGTTTTTCTTTATCAAGTTTAGTTATTTCTAATGTTGCTCAGGCCGATTGGCAGCTAGTGAATGATAAAAGCCAACTAAGCTTTGTTTCAATTAAAAAAGATTCGATTGCTGAAGCTCACCATTTTACTAACCTTGAAGGTATGCTTTCTGATAAAGGTGAGTTTAGCGTTAATGTTGATTTAACATCAGCCGAAACTCTAATTCCTATTCGTAATGAGCGTTTAACAGCAATATTATTTGAAGCAGCTAAATTCCCCAATGCTGTTTTAACTGCAAATTTAACTAAAGAGCTGAGTAATCTTAAAAAATCTGGTCAATATGTATTGAAAGGTATTGAAGCGGAACTTGATTTTCATGGTAATAAAAAATCATTGGCTATTGATGTACTCGTTAATAGCACGCAAAGTGGCGATTTAACCGTATCATCATTAACACCTATTATTATTAATAGTAGTGATTTTGGTGTAACTGAAGGCGTTAAACAACTGCAAAAATTAGCGGGTTTACCTTCAATTGCAACAGCAGTACCTGTTACGTTTGCAATTACACTTAAAAAACAATGATTTCTTTAAGTGAACTTAGCAAGCAATTAAGCGAGCCAAGCAAACCTTTTGATAGTTGGCAGCCTAACCATTGTGGGGAGCTGCCAATTGTTATTAATCATGAGGGGAAATGGTTTTACGATGGCAGCGAAATAACACGCCCAGCCATGGTGAAGTTGTTTGCTTCTGTATTGTGTAAAGAAGGTGAGCAATTTTATTTAAAAACACCTGTCGAAAAAATAACAATAACGGTTGATGATGCGCCGTTTATTATTGTTGATTGGCGTTTTGAAAATACAGCGCAAGGACAGGTGTTGTGTTGTATTGATAATCTAGCTAGGCAGTGGCTGGTGAGCGCTCAGCAGCCCTTGCATATAAAAGACTACAAAGGTTCAAAGGTGCCTTATTTAAAGCTACCGTATGGGTGTAGTGCGCGAGTTTCACGCAGTGTATTTTATCAGTGGGCTGAAAAAGCCGAGTCTGATAAGCTCGGCTATTTTATTAAATCTGCCAAAGAGCAGTTTTATTTATCCTAACACCAGATCTTAAGCTTCTGGGTTAGTTTCGTCAGTGACTACTTCATCAGTAGGTGGTATAGCAATCACAGGTCCTAAAAACCATTCATCTAGCTTTTTAGCTACTTCTGGTAAACCCGTGCCTTTTAATGATGAAAATGCATGAACTGTAATATCCCCATCAAGCGTGCTTAATTCACGGCGAACTTGCAGTACTTGTGATTTACGAGGGCCTTGCTTTAGTTTGTCGGCTTTAGTTAATAGTGCTAATACTGGAATTTCACTACCAATTGCCCAATTAATTAAATCACGGTCTAAGTCTTTTAATGGATGACGAATATCCATTAAAATAACAATACCTTTTAAGCTTTGACGCTTTTGTAGGTATTCGCCTAACGACTTTTGCCATTTCTTTTTCATTTCGATTGGTACTTTAGCAAAGCCATAGCCTGGCAAATCGATAAGGCGCATATCGTCAACATCCGCTAAATCGAATGTATTGATTAGCTGGGTACGCCCAGGTGTTTTACTTGTACGTGCTAGCTTTTGATCGGTTAATGCATTTAATGCACTCGACTTACCTGCATTGGAACGACCGGCAAACGCAACTTCAATTCCCGTATCAGCAGGTAATTTAGTAATGTCGGGAGCGCTTGTTACGAAAGACGCAGTATTATATTTGATACGAGATTTGAGCACAGGCTCTCCTAAAACTTAAAAAAATAACGTTGAGTAAACCAAATTCACTCAGGGCACGTATTTTATACTATAAAGGATGTATTAAAAAGCGTATTTAACCACCTAAAAACAGTACCTATGGTACATTTAAAACATGTTAAAGCTTAATCTAAGTCAAAACCCTGTAAATTATAAGCTTAATATGTGTAGAAAACGTGCCAGAGAATTTATTATCGTGTAGAATATATGTATTACAGCATCACGATTGTAGATGATACAGGGTCGGAAACAGAGAATTCACCATGAAAAAAATAGCACTATCTTTAACAATATTGCTTGGTGCGTTGTCAGCAAGCAACGCAACAGCATTTGATGGCGATGTAAACGTAGGTAAAGAAAAATCAGCAACGTGTGCGGCTTGTCACGGCCCAGACGGTAATGCGCCGGTTAATATTTACCCTAAAATTGCAGGTCAACATCCAGATTATATCCTTAAGCAACTTCAGGATTTAAAATTAGGTATGACGTCAGGCGGCAAAGAAGGGCGTATGGATCCAGTAATGAGCGCTATGGCTATGCCACTTAGCGAGCAAGACATGAAAGATCTAGCAGCTTATTTTTCTTCAATGAACATGACCGAAGGTGCTACACCTAAAGATGTCGTTGATGTTGGCGAAATGCTTTTTAAAGCAGGCGATGCAGAGCGTGGGATTCCATCATGTGCAGCATGTCATGGTCCACGTGGTAACGGTTCGTCACTTGCTAAGTTTCCAAAAATTTCTTTTCAGCATCCAGGATACATCAAGTCTCAACTTGAAAAATTCCGTGATGGTACTCGTCATAATGACCTAAATGGCATGATGGGCGATATTGCAAAAAAATTAACAGATAAAGACATTGAAGTACTTTCTCAGTACTTAGGTGGTTTACACTAAAGTCGTATTTATTTATTTTTAATTAATGAATAGACTACAATATGTATAAAAAAGCAGCTTAAGCTGCTTTTTTTGTGTCCGAAATTAGCGATATTACCGTTATGCTTTGTAAGACATTGACCATGCAGTGGTGTGAGAAAAGTCTTATTTTAAATATTTTTTTTCATTAACTCATTGTAATTTAAAATAAGTTAAATTTGTTAATGTATGTAGTGTAAGAAAAAAGATATAAATTAGTTGTAACAAAATTATTAACGAGTAGATTAACCCCTGTCGCAAAAAAACAATAAAAAAACGGAAATAGCTATAAGGAAAGTAGCGCGGCACGACTACATAGCACAAGATTGGTGCTACTAAAGGAAATAATAAAAAAGAGTCAGGAAGACCGATAATAATAAAAACTCATGGAAGTTTAATAATAAAAACAAAATGGAATGCTACAAGGAACGTAAAAATAATAACAATACGGACTGATAATAATAAAAATAATAAAGACTAAAAAAAGTCGAAGGGAGAAGTGTCCAGATAATGGCGCTCAGATTAGCAGGCGGTAGAGATGTTTTCTCTACCGCCTTTTTATTTGTCCTGTTACAATACCCACCGTTTAATAACTAGCAGTAAGCTAGTTTAGGCGCTATAACACAGAGAAGCCCAACCTCTGAAGCGCAAACTGAATTCTTCTGGCTATGCCAGCATTGCGATGCCCATTAATTTGCGCCTCGCTCAAAACCTCTTAAGTGAGACGATCAAGATATGAGTAGAACGAAAAAGTCACGCAAAAGCCCAGCAAATGGACCTGTACGTTTAAGCCAAGATAAGCTTAAAGAGATGCGTGCGTTAAAAGAGCAACGAGTTAAAAAAACCAAAGGCGCTAAGCCTGGTTCGCGTAATGCACCGGATGCATTAAATGGTGATAGCCAAAATTCACAATCAGGTTCTAGAGATAAGCGTATTGGTAGTAAAAAACCAGTGCCATTGGTTGCAACTGCTGTTGAACCAAAAGTAGAAATGAAACGTAACCTGAAGCCAACTATTGAGCTTAAAAAAGTTGTACAGCCAGAGTTTACACCAGAGCAAGAGCTTGAAGCGCTTGAGAACGATGTGCGTTTACTTAAATTAGTTGAGCGCCATGAAGGTGGTGAATTACTAACAGGCAAAGATGCTAAATATTTTAATAGCCGCATTGCTCGTCATCAAGTTTTATGTGAATTGTTAGGTCTTGAAGACGAAGATGAACCAGAGCTTGAAGATGACTTTAGTGATGAAGACAAGTCAAATTCTGACTTTGATCAGTATTTATCAAATGATCTAGCAAATGAATGGCTAGATGATGAAGAAGACAAGTAATTAATAAGGGTAATTAATGAGTACCGCGGTAATTTTAGCCTTACTTTTAGGCGCTGCTATTATAGCTGGCTTGGCATTTTATGCAGGTCAGTTATTGTATAAGTTAAATGCGCAAAAAAAGTTAATTGCGAAGGCGCAGACTGAGAAAAAGCAAAAGCTTGAAAAGTCTCGCTTAGAGCGAAATGCAAAGCTAGCCGATAGTATTCATTTAATTGCGCGTGCAATGAATGAAGAGCAGTGTGAGTTTTCTGAAGGCTGTTTACGTATTTGGGTACTTATGTCTCAATATGGCTTTGAGAGCGAGCGTGATTTAACGGCGCTGTATCCTGGCATTCATCAAATGTACCAGGTAGTTAAAGAAATGCCGACGCACGATGCACGTAAAAAATACTCTAAAAAAGAGATTTTTAAGTTAGATAAGGCTCGCTGGCACGCAGAAGAAACACTTAAAGATGAAGTTAAAGCCGATTGCGCTAAAATTATCATTGAATTTAAAGCGGCCTCAGGCAGTGATAAAGTAGTTTTTAACTAGCTGCTCAGAGAAAGCAGACCTTGGTCTGCTTTTTTATGCACAACAATTTATGGTTAAATTACCCGTGAGAAACGCGTCGCATTTATTTGTTTTTGTAAGTGAGCATCGAAGCACATACAAATAATACGAATGAATAAGTTTCCGCGTGGTGTTACGCTAATTTTATTATCAATTATAGTGACTAGTTCATCTTTTATAAGTGGCGCAAGCGCTACTAATGCATCCTCAAAGTAGTCATTAAATATAAGCGCGTGCTTTTCGCTAAAGTCTTGTATATTTAATTCAAACTGGCAAATGAGCTGCTTAATTGCATCAGCACGAATTACATCATCATGTGTTAAGTGCATTCCTTTATTAAGTGCGCAGCCGCTTTGTGTTTCGATGCTGTGGTAATAATGTTTTAATTCTTTTTGATTTTGTAAAATGGCGGTGCCAATTTGCGAAATTGATGACACGCCTAAGCCTAATAAATCACAATTTCCATGTGTTGTATAACCTTGAAAGTTACGATGTAACTTGCCTTCATTTTGCGCAACAGCTAGTTCATTATCAGTTTTTGCAAAATGGTCCATACCAATAAATTGATAGCCTGCTTGCGTCATCTGCTCCAGCGTATTTTTAAACATGGTGAGCTTATTATGTGCACTGGGTAAATCTGCATCTTTAATCTTACGCTGTGCGGCAAAGCGCTCAGGTAAATGCGCATAGTTAAACACTGATACTCTGTCAGGGCTTAGCTCAATAAGTTGCTCTATAGTTTGCCTAAAGCTCTCTGGTGTTTGCAGAGGGAGCCCGTAAATCATATCTGCATTAATAGATTGAAACCCCAACTCACGAGCTTGTGTAATTAATTGCTTGACCGTATCTGCATTTTGCGGGCGATTAACAGCAAGTTGTACGTCATCGTTAAAGTCTTGAATACCAAACGAGACGCGGTTAAAGCCAAGCATCCTTAAATCAACAAGCATATTATCGGAAAGTGAGCGTGGGTCTATTTCAATGCCGCGCTCTGTTGTGCGTGTAAAATTAAAGTGTTGTTCTAAAAGCTTAATTAAACGGGTCATTTGTTTTGCGGTTAAAAAGGTAGGAGTACCACCACCTAAATGTAATTGCTCAACCGTGTAGTTCTTAAATAAAGGCGCTTGGGCAGTAATTTCTTTTGCTAAAAAGTCGAGATACGTATCTGCCTTAGATTGATGGCGGGTAATTATTTTATTACAGCCACAGTAGTAGCACAGCTGACTACAAAACGGGATGTGAATATATAAAGAAAGAGAGCGACTTGTTGACGATTCTATAGCGCTTAGTAGGTCTTGTTGCTGGTACCCGTCACGCAGTGATAAAGCCGTGGGATAAGAGGTATAACGCGGACCAGACACATTATATTTGTTTATTAGGGTTTCATCCCATTGTGGAAGTTTAATCATCACGCGCACCTAAGTATTTATTTAGGGGGGATTATAAAAAAGTACTCAGGAAGGCGGTTTGATCTATAACAAAAAAGGTGCCGAAGCACCTTTTTTAATAAAATATAACTTAATACGACCTAATTAATACGTAATAGTATGAGCATCTTTAAGGTATTGAAATAATTCTTTATAACCTTTACCTGGCTTTTCAGCTTTCGCTTCTTTTGCTGCATTACGAACTAATTGGCGCATTTGTTGACGATCAAGAGATGGAAACTGCTCAATAGTCTCATTGATAAGGTCATCACCTTGCTCAATTAAATCTGAACGTAATTGCTCAATTTTTTTGACCAATACTTCAGCTTGGTTATTTTTATTAAGCATCACATCGATAATCGCTTTAATATCATCAATGTTTTCTACAGTACGCAGTGTTTTAGCGATGTAGTTTAAGTGGCGGCGGTACGCGTCGCTTTTGTTACTTATTTTATCAGCAACAACCATCGCTTCTTTTAAATCGTCATTTAATGGCAGGCGTTCGCGCTGTTTTTTACCCATTTTGGCAATTTCAGTACCTAACTGATGAAACTCTTGCGCTTCGCGTTTAAGCTCCGTTCTTGATACATATTCAATTTCTTCTTCAATTTCAGCAGGCTTGCCTTTTTTCTTTGCCATGGGGTGCTCTTAAATAAAAATAACTTTTACCATTATACATGAATATGATACTTAGGAATATTAGCTGATGTGATGCATTGAGTGTGTTAGCATTTAAATATAAGAAATGTGTGCATTATGCCTCTAAGGCTCAGGACTTAATTTATGAAAAGCCAACAAAACGATCCAATTTATTCTCAAATATCGCAAGTTAAAGATGCGGTAGCAGAAGTACTCGAACATGCTAAAAAATTAGGCGCTACAGCTGCAGAAGCTGCTATGTCTAGCACGTCTGGTTTATCGGTTAGCACACGAATGGGTGAAGTAGAAACCATTGAGTTTAACCAAGATGGCGGCTTAGGCATTAGTGTATATGTTGGTAACAATAAAGGTTCGGCGTCAACGGCTGATTTAAATCCAAAAACATTGCGCATGGTAGTCGAAAAAGCGATTGATATAGCCAAATTTACATCGGATGATCCATTCAACGGCGTTGCTGATAAAGAGTTACTTGAATTTAACCCTAAAGATTTAGATTTATACCATCCTTGGGATGTAAGCCCTGAGGAAGGTATTGAGCTTTGTCATGCTGCTGAGCAAGCTGCATTAAATGCAGACGAGCGCATTGTTAACTCTGATGGTGCGAGTTTTTCATCGCATCAGGGATTACGTGTTTATGGTAACAGCCACGGTTTAATTGCAGGCTTTCCACGTACTCGTCACAGTATTAGTACTATGGTAATAGGTCAAGATGGCGAGCATATGCAGCGCGACTCTGCTTATACGGTTGCACGCGATCAGGCTGGTTTAAATGATGCGGCGGCAGTGGGTCTTGAAGCGGCAGCTGAAACTTTGGCTAAATTAAACAGCCAAAAGTTAGGCACAATGAAAGTGCCTGTTATTTTTAGAGCCGATATTGCAAATTCATTGTTTGGTCACTTGGTGTCGGCAATTGGTGGTGGCGCACTTTATCGTAAATCAAGTTTTTTACTTGATAGCTTAGGCACTCAGGTATTTAGTAATTGTGTGAATATTGCTGAGCGCCCACATATTTTAAAAGGGTTGGCATCGTCACCGTTTGATAGCGAAGGTGTTAAAACATTCGATAGAGAAATTATTCAAGGCGGCGAGTTACAAACGTATTTATTAGCAAGTTATGCCGCGCGTAAAATGAACATGACGCCAACAGGACATGCTGGCGGTATACATAACTGGCTTGTTGAGCAAACTCATAACGATTTAACTGCACTATTAAAAACGATGGGCACTGGCTTATTAGTTACAGAGCTAATGGGGCAGGGCGTAAATACCGTAACGGGTGACTACTCTCGTGGTGCTGCTGGTTTTTGGGTTGAAAATGGTGAAATCCAATATCCTGTAAGTGAAATTACCATTGCTGGTAATTTAAAAGATATGTTTAAAGGCATATCTGCTATTGGTGGTGACATAGAGCGTCGTGGTGGTATTCAAACTGGCTCAGTATTAATAGAGCAAATGCAAATAGCTGGCGCGTAGTATTAATACGCAGTGTATACTTAGACCCAGAGTATTATCTCTGGGTCTAAGTGAGCTTTTACGAGGTGTAAAATGGCTAAAGATAGATATGCACCAAAACCGCTAACCGATATTATGGCGGGGTTAAATAATCGTTTATCGGCTTATGCAGGCAAAAGCCAAGCACTTGATACACAGCAAACACTACTTAAAGATTTTTTAGGTCCTAAATTGGGTGATAAATGCCGAGTCAGTAATTACCGAGACGGCACGCTAATGATAGAGGCGGTATCTGCACCTATCGCGCTTAGGCTTAATTATTTAAAAATGGATATGCTTTCACACTTTAGAGCAGCTGGAATGGCAGAGCTCGGACAAATAAAAATAACTGCAAACCCTCAAGCAACTCAAAGATTAAGTACAGCGAATAAGTCGGGCAGTCCTGCAGTTACAAACTCACGTAAAATGAGTGAGCAAACAGCGGATTACTTAAACGCGATAGCATCGTCTGCGCCCCCTTCATTAAAAGAAAAACTAGAGCGTTTAGCGCTTCACGGAAAAAATAAAAGCAAGCCTTAACTACCCACTATCTTGTTATTGGTGGGGCTAATTTGGCAGCTCACCGCATTCAAAATACTTTGTTACATATTCCATTTTATTGTTGGTCTAATGAGGTTTATGATACTGCGTGGTGTGCTTTATTATTTAAAGCTCCCTTGATACCCATTCCATTAAGTAAAAGCGTACAGGCAGTGCTATTTTTACTCCTGCTATATTCAAGAATTTAATGGAGTTGGTATGTGATACCAACCTGCATAAATCTTTGATCAATTTAACGAATTAAATTGCACTATAACGTCGTTAAAAATTTTTTATTTAGAACAACTAGATACAAAAAATTTTGCCTAGTTCTAGCGTAATTTTCTTAACGTTAAATAGACCCCATACATAAGCAGATTGGTATGATTTAATTCTAACTAACAAACGGAATCATTATGAATAAAGTAACAATGGCCGCTGCGAGCATAGCGCTTGCACTTGGTCTAGTAGGTTGTGGTGAAAAACAACAAGAAGCTAAAGTAACCGATACTCCTGTAGTAACAGCACCCGCTGAAAAGCCACTAGAGCTTGGTATTGAACTAGCGAATATGGATAGTTCAGTACGCGCACAAGACGATTTTTATTATCATGTAAATGGACAGTGGTTAGCAAAAACTGAAATACCAGGTGATAAGTCTAACTACGGTTCTTTTTCGCAGCTATATGATGAGTCACAAAAAGCGATGAAAATTGCCCTTGAAAACGCAGCCGCGAATAAGGCCGCTAAAAAAGGCAGTGATGAGTATAAAATTGGCGCATTTTATAAAAGCTACATGAATCAATCTGCGCGTAATGAGCTAGGTATTACGCCATTACAACCGTCATTAGATACAATTGATAGCGTTAAATCTAAAGCTGACTTAGTGGGTTTAATGGCTAAAATTCAAAAACAAGGCGGTACTTTACCGTTTGGTTGGTTTGTAAATAACGATGCTAAAAACTCGAGCGAGTATGCATTGTATTTATCTCAGTCGGGTCTTGGTTTACCAGATCGTGATTATTACTTAAATGATGACGAAAAATTCACTAAAATTCGTGCTTCTTACGAGCAATATATCACAGATGTTTTAGCAAAATCAGGCGTTAAAAATGCAGCAGAAGCTGCCAAGAGCGTACTTGCATTTGAAAAAACACTAGCTGATGCTCAGTGGAGCCGTGTGCAAAGCCGTGATGCAACTAAATCTTATAACAAGATGACAGTAGCAGACGCAAGCAAGTTGATGGGGGAGCTTGATTTAGCTGCATTCTTTAAAGATGCAGGTGTGAGTGCAAGTGATATTATTGTACGTCAACCAAGCTACTTAGAAGCACTTGCTACTATTTACAAAGACACTGATTTAGCAACGTGGAAAAACTACTTAAAATTTCATTTTGTAAGTGGTTATGCAGAGCTACTTAGTGAAGATTTAGTTAACCTTAACTTTGACTTTTACAGCACAACACTTCGTGGCGTAGAAGAACAAGCACCTCTTTGGAAGCAAGCGGTTGATGCATCTAACAGTGTACTTGGTGAAATTTTAGGTAAGGTATACGTTAAAGATAACTTCCCGTCAGAAGCTAAAGCACGCATGGAAGAGTTAGTTGATAACGTAATTAAAGGTTATGGCGTCGCTATTGAAAATCTTGAGTGGATGAGCCCTGAAACAAAGCTTGCAGCGAAAGAAAAATTAGACAAATTTACGCCTAAGATTGGTTACCCAGACACGTGGAAAGATTACTCAGAGCTAGAGATTAACTCAGATGAGCTAGTAGGTAATTACATTCGTTATAGCGAATGGGCATACGCTGACATGATTGCTAAATTGGGTAAACCTGTTGATCGCTCTGAGTGGCACATGACTCCGCAAACAGTCAATGCGTATTACAATCCAGTAAACAACGAAATTGTATTTCCAGCCGCTATTTTACAACCGCCATTCTTTAATTTAGAAGCGGATGATGCTGTAAACTACGGCGCAATTGGTGCAGTAATTGGGCATGAGCTTGGTCATGGTTTTGACGACCAAGGTGCTAAATACGACGGTGATGGCAACTTACGTAACTGGTGGAGTGAGACTGACCTTAAGCAATTTGAAGAGCGTACAGCGGCTTTAGTTGCACAGTATAACGAATATAAACCATTTGAAGATGCAAGTGTTAATGGTGAGCTAACGCTTGGCGAAAACATTGGTGACTTAGGTGGGTTAACCGTTGCGCATAAAGCGTATATGCTATCTTTAGGTGATAAAAAAGCACCCGTGATAGATGGTTACACAGGCGATCAACGTTTCTTTATGGGTTGGTCACAAATCTGGCGTCGTAACTACCGCGATGAAGAGTTACGTAATCGTTTATTAACAGACCCTCATTCACCAAGCCACTACCGTGTAATCGGTATCTTGTCGAACATGGCTGAGTTTTACGAAGCGTTTGACGTAAAAGAAGGTGATAAAATGTATATCAAACCAGAAGATCGCGTAAAAATCTGGTAATTGCATTACTATAAATAACAAAAAACCAGTAAGTTTTTAGCTTACTGGTTTTTTGTATCTTGAATTTGTTCATCGACTAAGCACGCGTGCATCCATTCTTCGTTACTCAGTATGTTTTTATAAAGCGCGAGTTGGTTTTGTGCTCGCTCTAAATTATGCTCTGCATGAGATACTTTAAAGTACACATCGTTATTTAAGTAATCAGTTAAAAAACGCACACTTAACATAAGTGGCATAATTTTAGCGCCTAATAATAAGCTTTCTTGCTCTAGTATACTCATGCTACTTTTTAATGGCGTTACATAGCCTTTAACAATGGCTGAAAATATATCTTTTCGAATAACGACGTTGTGTAAGTTTGTTGAATCCTCGGCTTCGGGGGAGCAGAAAGTGCGTACCATGTCGCCAAAATCATAAAGCCTAAATCCCGCCATGCAGGTATCTAAATCAATCACTGCTTTTGCATTGTGAGTTGTATTACAAAACAGCATATTATTTATTTTTGTATCGTTATGACACACTCTAAGCGGTATTTGCTTAGCTATACTACTAAGCTCAGTAATTAAATGCTGCTGCGTTAAGCAATACTCTATTACGTCAGCGCAGTGCTTTACTCTATTTACAGAGTTATTTGTGATTGCGGTATTTAATTGCTCAAAGCGCATCGCTAAGTTATGAAAATCAGGGATTACAGTGTGTAACTGTTGCGCATCAAAATCTTGTAATGCATGAGCAAATACGCCAAAGGCGTAAGCCGCTTGCTCGCTCTGCTGGGGATTTTTAACAACGTCTTCGCTGTAGCTACCGCTAATATAGTTAAGGACGCGATAATACGCATTATCAATTTTTATTAAGTGTTCGTCGTTTTGTGTAGTTATATGTTTGATTATTTCAAGAGGGTAATTATTTTGCAGTTGTTTAGCATTTAAATGCTGCTCAATCAGTTTTGCATTATTCACTAACTGAGCAGGGTTTTTAAATACCTCGGTATTAAGTTTTTGCACAATAAATTGTTTATCAATACTTTTAAGTAGCCATGTACTATTTATATGACCGCTACCAATCGCACTAACTTGAGTTAACTCAGGGGGCAGTGCTAACAGTTCGCTTAGCTTATTTTGTATTGAGATATTCATTGTGCTCACTTATGCCCTTTTTTTATGCGTATCGGGCAACTATTTTTTCGATAATTTCAGCATTCGCTTCAGGAAAATCATAATTTTCTAATTCACTAATTGCTACCCATTCGCTAGGTTGCCCTTCAGCGCCATGTGCCTCACCGCTAAAGTTACTTACTACGTGTACATCTAATTTAACGCATTTATCGCCGTAGTCATGTTCAATCACCATCAGTTGGCTAGAGCTGTGAATAGTTAATCCAACTTCTTCAATAAGCTCGCGTTTAAGTGCAACAAACACACTTTCTCCAGCTTCTACTTTGCCACCAGGAAATTCCCATAAACCGCCTTGATGTTGTTCATCTGCGCGTTTACAAATGAATATAGCGTTATTTTTCTTAATAACACCAACAGCTACATGTACAATTTCTATAGTCATTACTTTAAAACTCCATAAAAAAAAGCGACGCTAGCGCCGCTTTTTAATAAGCTACTGACAATATTGGGTTATTTTAATTTACCGCAACACTGTTTGAATTTTTGACCTGATTTACAAGGACAAGGGTCATTACGACCTACTTTTGGTTCTGTACGAGCCATTACTGTCGCTGTTTCTGGCGCTTCGCCACCTACGTGCTCAGCTTCTTCATGTTGGTATTCGCGAGGAGCATTTTCACTTTTACGGTGTTGCTCTTCTACTTTCTCAACATCTTCTTCTGCGCGTACTTGTACTTTACTTAGAATGCTTACAACATCTACTTTCAAGTTTTCAAGCATTTCGGAGAACAGCTCAAACGATTCACGCTTGTACTCTTGCTTAGGATTCTTTTGCGCGTAACCACGTAAATGAATACCTTGGCGTAAATGATCCATAGCAGCCAGGTGATCTTTCCAGTGCTGATCAAGACTTTGTAGCATAATCGCTTTTTCGAATTGACGTAAAACAGAATCGCCAACTTGCTCTTCTTTTTGCTTGTATGACTGCTCAACCGCCTGCTCAATACGCTCACGAAGTTTTTCTTCGTATAGTTTATTGTCATCTGCTAACCACTGAGTAATAGGTAACTCAATTAAGAAGTCTTGTTTTAAACGCTCTTCAAGGCCAGGAATATCCCACATTTCAGCAAGGCTTTGCGGTGCAATGTACTGATCAATTGTATTGCTAAGTACGTCACCACGAATTGCAGTAATAGTTTCTGAAATATCACCTTCTTCAAGTAGTTCGTTACGCTGAGAGTAAACAACACGACGTTGATCGTTTGCTACATCATCATACTCAAGTAGTTGCTTACGTACATCAAAGTTACGTGCTTCTACTTTACGCTGTGCATTTTCAATTGCACGGTTAACCCATGGATGTTCAATTGCTTCACCGCGTTGCATACCGAGTTTACGCATCATGTTCGTCATGCGCTCACCGGCAAATATACGCATTAGCGCATCGTCCATCGATAAGTAAAAACGGCTTGAACCAGCATCACCTTGACGACCAGAACGACCACGTAACTGATTATCGATACGACGAGATTCGTGACGTTCAGTACCAATGATATGTAAACCGCCGGCATCAATTACTGCATCATGGCGAATTTTCCAAGCGGCTTTAATTTCAGCTATTTGTTCATCAGTCGGGTTTTCAAGTTTTTCAACTTCACTGTTCCAGTTACCACCTAACACGATATCGGTACCACGACCGGCCATGTTTGTTGCAATTGTTACTGTACCTGGTAGGCCAGCGTCTGAAACGATATCTGCTTCTTGCGCATGAAATTTAGCATTAAGTACGTTGTGCTTAATTTTTTCTTTGCGTAAAAACTGCGATAGATACTCAGAGCTTTCAATTGAAATAGTACCAACTAGCACAGGTTGTCCGCGCTCTTGGCAATCTTTAATATCAATTAAAATAGCTTCGTACTTTTCTTCTTGCGTTAGGTAAACTAAATCGGCGCGATCGTCACGAACCATCGGCTTATTCGTTGGCATAACAACGGTATCAAGGCCGTAGATTGACTGAAATTCAAATGCTTCAGTATCGGCAGTACCTGTCATACCTGCTAATGTTTCGTATAAACGGAAGTAGTTTTGGAACGTAATAGAGGCAAGCGTTTGGTTTTCATTTTGAATTTTCACACCTTCTTTAGCTTCAACAGCTTGGTGTAAACCTTCTGACCAACGTTGACCTTCCATTGAACGACCCGTATGCTCATCGATAATGATTACTTCGTTTTCTTTTACAACGTAATCAACATCTTTTTGGTATAGCTTATGAGCACGAAGGGCGGCATAAACATGGCTTAGTAGCGTAATGCTTGCTGCTGAATAAAGCGAATCGCCTTCTTCAATTAAGCCGCGCTCAGTAAGTAGCTCTTCTACTTTAATTTGACCACGTTCTGTTAAATGAACTTGTTTAGACTTTTCATCAATCGTGTAATCGCCGTCACCTTCAATGCCTTCTTCGTCTTCTTTCTCTTGAAGCTCAAGTAAAGGCACGATGGTGTTTATTTCAGTGTATAGCTCAGAGCTATCCTCAGCTGGGCCTGAAATAATAAGGGGGGTACGTGCTTCATCAATTAAGATTGAATCCACTTCATCGACTACAGCATAGAATAATGGACGCTGTACGCGTTCATCAATGCTAAAAGCCATGTTGTCACGAAGATAGTCAAAACCAAATTCGTTATTTGTACCGTAAGTAATATCAGCGGTGTACGCTAACTTTTTCTGCTGTGGCATCATACCAGGTACGTTACAGCCTACAGTAAGGCCTAAAAATTCAAACAACGCACGGTTTGTTTCGGCATCACGCTTAGCAAGATAGTCATTCACGGTAATTACGTGAACGCCTTTACCGGTTAAACCATTTAAATAAGCAGGTAAAGTCGCTGTAAGTGTTTTACCTTCACCAGTACGCATTTCTGCGATGCGGCCTTCATGTAAAACCATGCCGCCTAATAGCTGTACGTCAAAATGGCGCATGCCATTAACGCGTTTTGACGCTTCACGCACCACGCCAAAGGCTTCAGGTAAAATATCGTCTAGACTTTGCCCGTTATCGTAACGTTCTCTAAACTCGGCTGTTTTAGCTTTTAAATCTTCATCAGAAAGCGCTTCAAGTTGCGTTTCTAGCGCATTAATTAGCGCGACCGTCTTTCTAAAGTTTTTAATAGTGCGGTCATTGCGACTACCAAAAAGCTTGGTAAATAAATTAGATATCATGATAAAACCGTTACAATGTATTCTTTGTCAGCCGATTATCGGCTAACCCATTTTTAATAATTGGTAATTAATATATGCTTTTAAGTAACACTTAGAACATATTAATTAGCAATTTTGTATTAAACCGCTCAAAAAGCACTGTTTATTACGTGCGCTACTATACCAGACTCTGCTAAACAACAAACTATCTCAATAAAAAGATCTGTATATAAAATCGAAAAATTTGATCTGGTTCGTAAAAATAACTTTGTATTACCCAATTACAGTAAAAATAGTAGCGAACTGTAAAGATATGGTGCTAAATAAATTAAAAACAAGGGGGGCATTCATGCTTAAATTTAACGCATGGATATGAATTCTAAACGCGCTATTTTTGCACCTAATCTATTTGATTAACCAACAACAATACTTCAAAAATGATTGATTGGTTTTTGTAAAATAACTTTTTACATCAGTGCACATACGCTTTTGATTTAGTAGAGTGGTTATAATCATATCTAGTTTTAATTTGAATTAAAGGTAGGGTTTTACACTTGTTTTCCTTATAAAATAAAGGTTTAGGTGAAAATGAAAAATAAAAGCAATAAATTGGTAGTATTAGGTGCAGGTTGGTTAGGACATGCTTTATGCGTAAGTGCGCAAAAAGCTGATTGGCAAGTACAAGGAACGCATAGAACAGATATACACGAGTTTGATTTTGAGCGTCAGTTTACACTTGAATATGGGCAATTAAGACATCAAGTTGATTTACAAAATGCTTATTGGGTATGTGCTATTCCACCACGTAGCAGAGACAGTGAAAGTAATTATCCTGAAACCCTCACCGCAGCGCTTAAGCTCTCAAAGGAGTTAAACGCAAAGGGCTTTTTATTATGCTCGTCAACCGGCGTATACGATCAAGAGCCTGGTGTATATAGCGAAAGTTGCGATATTTCATGCACAAACGAGCGCCAAATAAAGCTCTATGAGGCAGAAGAGCAAGTACTTGAGCAAGACGGGAAAGTGCTGCGTTTAGCTGGATTACTAGGGCCTAATAGAGAACCGGGTCGTTTTGTGGCAGGCAAAGAGCTTAATACATCAAGTGAGCAAGTAGTAAATATGGTGCATCAACAAGATGTAATTAATGCTGTTTTTGCGGTGATAGAGCACTGGCAAGTAGGGCAAAATATTTATAATGTTGTTAATCCTGCGCACCCAACAAAAGCTGAATACTACGCAGTGAAGTGTGCAGAACATGGTGGCGAGTTACCACGCTTTACCAGTGATGATAAAGCTGAGCGCAAAGTTATTGGCTCAGCTATTGAAGCGCTAGGCTTTACTTACCAATATGGTATTTAATATGCTGAAGGCAGGGGACTGCTCTCTATGAAGTCGCATAGCTTACCTTCACTTAGTAATGTATTAGCAGCTTCGATATCGGGAGCAAAGTAGCGGTCTTTATCATAATAACTCACATGCTCGCGTAATAACGCTTTAGCGCTTTGCACTTTATTTGATGGTTCAAGCGGCTTTCTAAATTCTAGCCCTTGAACCGATGCTAACCATTCTATTGCCAAAACACCTTGGGTATTATTGGCCATTTCATCTAAGCGCCTTGCTGCAAAGGTTGCCATAGAAACATGATCTTCTTGATTTGCAGATGTAGGCAAGCTATCGACCGAAGCCGGATGTGCTAATGATTTGTTTTCTGACGCAAGCGCTGCAGCGGTAACTTGAGCAATCATAAAACCTGAATTTACCCCGCCGTTTTCAACTAAAAATGGCGGTAATTTGGATAGGTTTGAATCGATAAGTAATGCAATTCGCCTTTCTGCTAATGCACCAATTTCGGCAATTGCGATAGCTAAGTTATCGGCGGCCATTGCAACTGGCTCTGCATGAAAGTTACCTCCCGATATTATGTCGCCTACATCGGCAAAAACTAGCGGATTATCGGTTACACCGTTTGACTCGCATAACAATACTTCTGCGGCTTGGCGTATTTGAGTTAGGCAAGCACCTAGCACTTGAGGTTGGCAGCGAAGGCAGTATGGATCTTGTACTTTTTCACAATTGACATGGGAATCACTAATTTGAGAGTGCGTATCGAGTAGCTCTCTAAATACTTGAGCGGTGTCTATTTGACCACGTTGGCCGCGAATTCCATGAATACGTGCATCAAATGGCGCGCGACTGCCCATTGCAGCTTCTATGCTTATTGATCCGATAACGCAGCTTTGTGCATATAAGTTCTCGCTTCTAAATAGGCCTTGTAGTGCAAACGCAGTTGACGCTTGTGTGCCATTTAATAATGCTAAGCCTTCTTTGGCTGCAAGTGTTAGGGGTTCAAGTCCCGCTATTTTTAACCCTTGTGCTGCGCTAATTATTTCTCCTTTATGTCGCATTTGACCTTCGGCTAATAAAGGTAGACACATATGCGCAAGAGGGGCTAAATCTCCCGATGCCCCCACGGAACCTTTTTTAGGCACGCATGGATATACTTCGCTACTAAGCAGCTGCATAAAAAATTGGATTACTTGCAGGCGAATGCCCGAATAGCCACGTGAAAGCGAGTTTACTTTTAAGGTGATCATTAACCTTACAGTGCTGTCATCCATGTATTCGCCAATACCCGCAGCGTGTGAAAGTACAATGGAACGCTGTAATAATTCAAGTTCGTCGTCGGCAATTTTGGTATTGGCTAATAATCCAAAGCCGGTGTTAATTCCGTATACAGTGCGGTGTTCATTAATAACGTTTTGAACGGTTTGCGCGCTTGCTGCTATTTGCGACTCGGCATGCTTTGCAAGGCTTAACTTTACCGGTGAATTATTAATTTTTCTTAGTGTGTTTAAATCAAGTGATCCGGGTGTGAGAGTAAGTTCGAACATGATCATTCCTCGTTTAACATAGGTAGGTCTAAATTTTGTTCTTTAGCGCAGTTTTTTGCTATGTCGTATCCGGCATCAGCATGGCGTATTACACCCGTAGCAGGGTCGTTCCACAGTACGCGAGCAATACGCTCTTTAGCTTCATCAGTACCATCGGCAACAATAACTACACCAGAGTGCTGACTAAATCCCATGCCTACACCGCCACCATGATGAAGCGACACCCAAGTAGCGCCACTTGCGGTATTAAGCAGTGCGTTGAGTAATGGCCAATCTGATACTGCATCTGAGCCATCTTTCATGCTCTCTGTTTCGCGGTTAGGGCTGGCAACTGAGCCAGAGTCGAGGTGATCGCGACCAATAACTATAGGGGCTTTAAGTTCGCCATTTTTAACCATTTCATTAAAGGCCAGTGCAAGGCGCGCTCTATCTTTAAGTCCAACCCAGCAAATACGTGCAGGTAAACCTTGAAATTGTATGCGTTCCCGCGCCATATCAAGCCAGTTATGCAAATGTGCATCATCAGGAATAAGCTCTTTTACTTTAGCGTCGGTTTTATATATATCTTCAGGGTCGCCTGATAATGCTACCCATCTAAATGGTCCAATACCTTCACAAAATAAAGGGCGAATATATGCAGGCACAAATCCAGGAAAATCAAACGCGTTGGTAACACCCTCATCAAACGCCATTTGACGAATATTATTACCGTAATCAGTAGTGGCGGCACCGGCTTTTTGTAGTGCCAGCATAGCTTTAACTTGGACTGCCATTGATTGTTTAGCGGCTTTTACTACGGCTTTTGGATCTTGCTCACGCATTTTTGCTGCGTACTCCATTGTCCAGCCTTGTGGTAAGTAACCATTTAATGGATCGTGAGCAGATGTTTGATCTGTGACTACATCAGGGGTAATGCCTGTTTTAACCAGTGTACTAAATACATCGGCAGCGTTACCTAGTAAACCCACTGAGAGGGCTTTACCTTTTACACATGCATTGGTTACTAATTGCAGTGCGTGTTCAAGACTTGTTGCTTTTACATCAACGTAGCCTGTTTTTATACGAAAATCGATACGGCTTTCATCACATTCAACAACCAGTGCACTAAACCCAGCCATTGTAGCTGCAAGTGGTTGCGCACCGCCCATACCACCAAGACCACCTGTTAATACCCATTTACCACTAGCGCTACCTGCAAAATGTTGCTTTGCCATAGCTACAAAGGTTTCGTAAGTTCCTTGTACTATGCCTTGCGAGCCAATATAGATCCAAGAACCCGCCGTCATTTGCCCGTACATCATCAAGCCTTTTTTATCGAGCTCGTTAAAGTGCTCCCAATTTGCCCAGTGTGGAACAAGATTTGAGTTAGCAATAAGCACGCGAGGAGCATTACTGTGGGTTTTAAATACACCAACGGGTTTTCCTGATTGTACAAGCAGGGTTTCGTCGCTTTCGAGCCTATCGAGGGTTTCTATAATTTTGTCATAACTTGGCCAATCACGAGCTGCTCGGCCAATACCACCATATACAACAAGTGCATGAGGATGCTCTGCAACTTCAGGGTCTAAGTTATTCATTAGCATGCGCTTAGCAGCTTCTGTTTGCCAGCTTTTAGCACTTATTTTATCTCCATGAGGTGCACGTATTACGCGACTTGTGTCGAGTCGGTTGTTCATGTTTTGCTCCTGTTGTATATACAAGGTGATTTGTTATAAAAAAAGCGCAGTAAGCGCTATTGTTTGTTATTTTTTAAATGTTAAGTGGCCACCTAAGCGATATTTACTGCCTGGTGATACAAGGCGCGCAAAGCTTACAATGCCTTTAACAGACCAGGTGCGTCGGATCACTTGTAAGCATGGCTCTTCATTATATAAGTTTAACCATTGGCACATTTCGCTGTTTGGCATAATGGCCTCTACTGTATGCCTTGCTTGGGTAAGTGGGGCAACACTAGATAAATATTCATGAGGTGTAATTGTGCTAAAGTCTTGTTGTAAGTAGCCAGTCGCAAGGGCAGGGTTTACAAAACGCTCTTCTAGCTGCAAAGGGCTGCCGTTTTCGTTATGCACAAGTACACTTCGATATACAACACTGTCAACCTCAACACCAAGTGCAATAGCAATAGGTGCGACTGCATTTATTGATTCGAGTATGAGTACGCTACAGGTGTAGTTGCCGTTACGCTCTTTTACTTCATCAGCAATATTTTTTATTTCAAGTAACGATGACTGCGATTTAAATGTAGCTACAAATGTACCTAACCCTTGGCTGCGGGTTAAAATACCAGCCTCGGTTAATTCGCTTAGTGCTCTGCGGGCTGTCATCCTGCTTACACTAAATTGACTACTTAGTTCGTTTTCAGAGGGAACACGTTGGTTTTCTTGCCACGTACCGCTGCGAATTTTATCGACAATGAATTGTTTTATTTGCGCAAATTTAGGTGTCGTCATTAAATTTATGGTTACATTAAAAATAAACTATATAAATAAGATGACACAATTATCTTGTATATACAAGATGGATTGTTAGACTATATTTTCATTATTCACGGTGTAAAAAGGGCTGCAATATGCAAAGCACAACACAAAATTATGAGTTAGAAGAAATCGACTTACTTTTAACTGATGCCAATATTGCCACTATGGATAGCAATATAAATGCCCCTTATGGCGCAATTGAAAATGCTGCTATAGCCATTAAAAATGGTAAAATTGCGTGGATTGGAGAGCAATCAATATTGCCTAGTTTTGATGTGTTTGCAACGCCGACATTGAGTGTAAAAGGACAATGGTTAACGCCAGGCCTAATAGACTGTCATACGCACTTAGTATTTGCAGGTTCAAGATCGCAAGAGTTTGAACAGCGCTTGCAGGGTGTAAGTTATGAGCAAATCGCAGCACAAGGCGGTGGCATAGCAAGTACGGTTAAAGCCACAAGAGCAGCCGATCGTGAACAGCTATTTGTTGATGCAAAAGATCGCTTAAATACGTTGTTAAAAGAAGGTGTAACAACCGTTGAAATAAAATCAGGCTATGGACTAGATACTGAAAACGAGATAAAAATATTAGAAGTCGCTCGTTTATTAGGTGAACATCACCCTATTGATATTAAAACTACTTTTTTAGGGGCGCATGCTCTACCGCCTGAATACAAAGGCCGTGCTGATGAATATATTGATTTGGTATGTACTGACATGCTTGATCAGGTAGTGGCTAATAATCTTGCTGATGCAGTCGATGTATTTTGTGAAAATGTAGGCTTTAGTTATTCGCAAACCAAGCGTGTTTTCCAGGCAGCTAAAAAGCATAACCTCCCAGTAAAATGCCATGCTGAACAGTTATCTAATCAACATGGTGCTGAGCTGGTGGCGCAGTTCAATGGCCTTTCGGCGGATCATATAGAGCATCTTGACGAAGAGGGTGTAAAAGCTATGGCAGACGTTGGGACGGTAGCGGTGTTATTGCCAGGCGCTTTTTATTTTTTAAGAGAAACTAAATTCCCACCTATTGAATTACTTAATCAATATAAAGTACCGATAGCTATTGCTAGTGATTTTAACCCAGGTACATCTCCCCTATGTTCAGTGCACTTGATGATGAACATGGCGTGCACATTATTTAGATTAACACCTGAGCAAGCATTAGCTGGTGTTACTCGAAATGCAGCTAAGGCTCTAGGGTTAGATGAGCGTGGTGTTTTAAAGGTTGGCGCAAGAGCTGACATTGCGCATTGGCAAATAAATCATCCGTCACAATTAAGTTACCAATTTGGCGTAAATAGGCTGTTAAACTTATGGATTTTGGGTAAACTTAGTTAGTATTAATTTCGTCCATAATAAACATGCTTTTATTGAATTTTTAGTGAGTACAAGTGGTGCTAATTTGAGTTTTTTAACCGACAGTAACTTCCCGATATTTTTTAGTGGTGCCTTGTTAATGGCGATGATCGCGTCCTTATTTACTATAAAAAATAGCGGTATGAAGTTTAGCTACCTATGTATTGCTGTTGTTGGTTTAGCAATTTTAAGTCTGGGTACTGCTTGGTTAGCTATTTTACTTGCCTTTGGGCTTTGTTTTCATTTGTGGCAGGCGTTTGAGCGTAGTAATTGGACTATGATCATCATCAGCTCGTTTGCTAGTTTGTTATTTGTTGTACTTTTTTCTGCACATTTATTATTAGCAATCCCTTTATTTTGGATTGTTATCGCTATTTTATTCTTAGCTGTTGCCGGTTTTATCAGTGAAGATGAATTGGCTGAGGAAGTGATTGTCGAAGATAAAGCGCAAGAAATATTTATTGAAAATTCACCACTTTCTAGCTTTGCAGACAGAAAAAAGTTACGAGAAGGCTATTATGCCTGGTGTGATGATACACCCATAAAGGCAGCACTAGTCATTATTCGCCTAGAGGGCTTTGAACAAGTTAACCAGCAAATAGGGCGAGATTTCGGTGACTTATTACTGACTCAATCAGCAAATAGAATAAAAAAACTATTAGAAAACGATGAGATTGTTGATTTAGGGTCACAAGAAAAACTGGGAGTTATTGTCAAATCTGGTGTATGAGCTCATCTTGATGCTCTGTTTGATCTTGAGTTATTCTTTCGCCGTCTTTAAATTTTACCCCTGTAATTACTTCAGCCAGTAGCTTAAACCCTCGCAAGCGGTACCATTTTTTCTCTGCCGACTGCGCGAGTTTAAAAACCATCATTAAGGTGGTTGTCCGGCTGCCACAACTCTTCACTTTATGCGTTCTCAGCCTTACCGTCGCAAACGTTGACTCTATCGGATTACTCGTTCTTATGTGCATCCAATGCTCAGCAGGATAATCATAAAATGCCAGCATTTCATCTTTATCCTTCATCAAGCAATCCGTCGCTTTTGGGTATTTGACTGAGTAATTTTTAACAAATAAATCATACGCTTTATAAGCAGAAGCTCGACTCTCTGCCATCCAGATATCTTGTAAATTCGCTTTGATTTTAGGTTGCATTGATTTCGGCACTTTGTTTAGCACATTCGCGATTTTATGCACCCAGCAACGTTGATGTTGGGTTGTTGGCCATACTTTGGTGAGGGCATTCCAAAACCCCAGCGCACCATCCCCTATGGCCAATTTTGGTGGTATTGTTAGACCCTGTGAGCGCAACTGATTTAACACTTCAGTCCAGCTCTGCTCAGACTCACGAACCCCGTCAAGCACCGCCAATAGCTCCTTTCTGCCCGTTTCATCTACCCCCATAATTACCAGTAAGCACAGCTTATCATCCATTCGAATTTTACTGTAAATCCCATCGGCCCAGATATACACATATCGACGTTTAGCCAAGGAACGTTTAGACCACTGCTGATACTCCGTTTCCCAGGTGGATTTCAACCGAGAGACACTATTGGCCGACAAACCTTTGGCTTGCTCGCCTAAAAGAGACACTAAAGCGGGCTGCATATCACCCGTCGAAATTCCTCGTAAATAGAGCCATGGGATCAGCTCTTCGATATTTTTTGTCCGTTTCAGATAAGGCGGGATCAAGGCACTATTGAATTTAATGCCTTCCTTTTTTCGATCCCTGACTTTAGGTATTTTGACCTCAATATCACCAAGGCCTGTTTGGATCGTACGCTCAGGCTGGTGACCATTTTTGACGATCCGCTGAAGTCCCTCGACGGTCTCATGCTGGTATTGAGCCAATAAAACAGCCAACTCAGCCTCAATCGCTTGAGCTAACAACTGCTGCGCCCCGCTTTTAAGCAACTGCTCTAACGGATTGTCTGGTTTTTCAATGGAAATAACATTATCATTTTCAGTCATTGCGATGTCTCTCTGGTTAATTGTTGATCTGGTCAAGATCAATTAACAGATTACATCGCAATGACTTTTTCTCATACACCAGAAACGACTATAGCTCAAAAACTGGCGCATTTAGGTGGACTTAACTTTGCCTTTATTTGTAGTTTGGCGACTCAAAATCATCTTCATGAGCACGTTATAGAGCACATTCTTGGTGCAACATTAAAACCTTTCAACGTTGCAAACTGTACCGTAGAGGTTAACGCACGAGCAAGTTATGTGGATTGCGGGGCACAAGAAAATAATTTTGATGATTTAATCTCCTACGCATATTTAGCGCTTGATAGTCACCCTCAACGAAAGATTGTCCCGTATCATCAGCAAATGATGGTAGAGCAACTTGAGCAACAAGCACGCTTAAAAGAGTTAGCTAATATCGACTTTTCAAGTGAACTAGAGCTCTATTTTCAACCCGTTATTCGTAATGATGATGGAAAAATAGAATTTTTAGAACTGTTGTTACGTTGGCAGCATCCAAAGCAAGGTATTTTATCTGCAAATAGATTTATTGATGATATTAGAATTGCAGGATTGGCTTATCCATTAGCTACTTTTGTGATAGAGCGTGCGGCAGAACTCGCAATGGCATTGCGTATAGAAGGGATAGCAATACCGCTTAGTATTAATGTATTTGGTCCTGAAATGCTTAATGAAGAGTTTGTTGAGTTTGTTGACCGCATCACAAGTGAACATCAACTAGAGGCTGGAGATTTAATTGTTGAATGCCCGTTACACATTTTTACCAATTTAGATAATAAAGGCAGGGCGATGATTGCTAGGCTCAATAACATTGGATTAAAAGTCTGTGTTGATGGGCTCGGTGATAATCCAGTACTACTGTCTAAATTACCCAATTTAGCTGTTGAGTATATTAAAGTTGCACCGTCGTTAACTGCTGATTTTAGCAATCAAAATAATATACGCAGTTTAATCAGTGGCATGGTTGAAATGCATAACCAGCAAAAGACTAAAGTTATTTTTGAAGGCGTAGAAACGTTTGAGCAACTGAGATTTGTTAAAAGTTTAAATGCTTATGCTGCACAAGGTTATTACTTTGGTCATCCATTGAGTAGTATTGGTTTAATGAGCTGGCTAAAGCAGTGGCAGTTAACACAAGGGGAATATATACCTCCTACTTCACGGTAAATAGCAGTATTAATTTTATTTCAATAAAAGTAAGGCGTTTACTAAAGACCTTCTTTAGCTTGTAAATAGGTATTCACTAGCGCGCTAATTACTTGCCCACAGTGTTGCATGCCATTCGCAACGTCATTTGGATGCTGATTTGGTGCAGCTTCACATAAATGTAAATACTGAGACTGGCGGTTTTTAGCGGCTAAATGCACAAAGTGCTCACTGTCGTCCACGTTAAATCCACTGCACGTATAGGCACTTACTGGCATGTAAGAAATGCTGTCTAAATCTACTTCAACTCCAAGTGGTAAGTTATCAAAGCTATTTAGTGCATTATTAACGGCTTGAGTGAGTGTAATATCCCGTCTCACTTTTATCGATTGGTAGCTATTAAATTTAAAACTAGCGTTAGCCATAGCTTCAAGAATAGCTTGATTGTTTTTCAGTTCGTGCAAACCAATCACGTGATAATTATTTAAGAGTTGTTCGTTGTACGCATACCGGAAACCGTTGCCACTGTGACGGCCTTCACAGTTTCTAAAGTCGGCATGAGGATCAAAATTTATGGCATTAACCGGTGTATTTTTATATTTACTTAAAGCACGAATAATACCTAAACAGTTATTATGCCCCCCGCCAATAATAATTGGCTCAAGACCTGCTTTAAATACAAGGGATAATACATTTTCTACTCGTTCATCGAGTTGCTGGCATAAGTTTCGTAATTGATTTAACTGTTTAGGCTGTTGATTATCAAGCTGCTTACTTTTTGCCATTAGATCATCAACATTGACTTCACCTAATAAAAGTACTTTTTGTGTAGCAATAAATTGATTATGAGGTTGGTTTAAAAAACGCTTTAAAAAAGCCGGCCACGCTTCGTCTGCACCGCCATTTCCTAGGTTTGCTTTGGGGCCAATATCTTCGCAAATACCGAGTAATACATAGCGAATACCAAACTGTGCGGCATCAATAAGTGCTTGTTGCACATTAACTTGAGTATCGAGCAAGGCCATTGCTTGCCAAGCTTTTTTTTCGTTTGCGCGGATAGAGCAAATCGCTTTAACCGCGCTTTCATCATATACCTTTAAATGATTAGTCACGTTATGCTTCTACGATTTCCAATTCTAGTTCTTCAGCAGATAAAACAATGCCAGTACTGTCAGCATAAATAAAGTCGTCATCAAAAAATGATACACCAGCAAAGTTAACGCCTATTGCGTCTTCGCCAGCACCTTCGCTGTCGGCAGCAACCGGTATTGAGGCAATTGCTTGAATACCTAAATCAAGTTCTTCAAGCTCATCGACATGACGTACTGCGCCGTATACAACAATGCCATTCCAGTTGTTTTCGAGTGCAAGTTCGGCTATTTCGATGTCGATAAGCGCACGACGAGTTGAACCACCGCCATCAATAAGAAGCACTAAGCCAGTACCATCTTGAGAAAGTAATTCGCGGATCAGTTCATTGTTTTCAAAACATTTAACCGTTTTAATGCGACCACCAAAACTGTGGCGACCACCAAAGTTGATGAACATTGGTTCTAGCACGTCAACCACATCAGCAAAGTGGTCGCATAAATCAGAAGTGCTGTAATCCATTATTTTATCCTCAAAAGGTACATTAATTTATACCTCAGTATACCCTCCTCATAAGCAATAACAACGACTTAATCGCAGTAAATTTAGGCAAAATAAGAAGGGAATCAATAAAAGCAACAATAGTGTCTTAAAAGCGTCACGCAATTGTTATTTACAACACCTAAGCTAAAACAGTGTTCATATATTATGCAGCTAGGAGTAAGTGATGGATGGTAATAATATGCTTAAAAAAATAGCTCAAATAGATGAGCAATTATTTTTAACACTGTTTAATTGTAAATCGCCTACATGGCTGAAAGTAATTGCATTTGGACTATCAAAAAGTGGTGATGGCGGCCTTTATCTACTCATATGTGGGGCAGTATGGTGGTTAAGTAACAATGAACCATATCAGTTATTACCAGTAACTTTGCTACTCGGATTTACGATAGAAAGACCTATCTACTTTTTAGCTAAAAATCGTTTTGCTCGGGTTCGGCCGTGCGATTGTTTAGTTACAAACGCTTACATAGTACCTAGTGATAAATTTAGTTTACCTTCAGGACACAGTGCAGCTGCATTTTTAGTCGCGATGATCTTAAGCCATTTTTTTCCTGAATATACTTGGCTACTATTTGGCTGGGCTTCGGGAGTGGCAATTTCTCGAGTTGTACTCGGGGTTCATTTTCCCGCAGACATTATTCTAGGTGCTGTGGTCGGTAGTTCATGTGCGATATTTTCTTTAGCATTAGTGGTGCCTGAATGAAAATATTATATGGTATTCAAGGTACTGGGAATGGTCATATTACTCGCGCTCGGGTCATGGCAAGTGGTTTTAAGGAATTAGGAATTGATGTTGATTATATTTTTTCAGGACGTGCTAAAAAAGATTACTTTGATATGCAAGAGTTTGGGCAGTATAAAAGTTTTCGGGGGTTATCTTTTGATACAGAAAATGGTCAAGTAAAAAGCTATCGAACAGTTAGCAACGCGCGCCCTTGTAAATTGCTTGCAGATATAAAGTCGCTCGATGTAAAACAGTATGATTTTGTACTCAATGACTTTGAGCCAGTTTCTGCATGGGCTGCAAAAAGGGCTGGAATTCCGGTTGTTGGAATTAGCCATCAGGCCGCATTTTTGTCCAGTAGTGTGCCTATGTTTAGTCGCGGGATTTTACGTAAGTCACTTATTAAATACTACGCACCAGCCAATACGTATTTAGGTGTTCATTGGCAGCCTTTCGCGCATAATATTATTCCCCCTTTTATCGCTAATCATCAACATGGCAATCCAGTGGCGGTTATGAATAAAGTATTGGTGTATTTACCTTTCGAAAATTTAGATAGCATTATAGATTATTTAAAAGACTTCCCCGAAAAAGAGTTTTATTGTTATCACCCGCACGCCTGTAATCAATCCATTGGACATATACATTTGCGCTCGCCTTCACGCACTGGCTTTTTAAATGATTTAGCAAATACAAGTGGCGTAATAGGAAATGCAGGATTTGAACTTGCTAGTGAAGCATTAAAATTAGGAAAAAAATTATTATTAAAACCTTTAGACGGACAGTTTGAGCAAGGCGCTAACGCACAAACGCTACTTGCAATGGGTATGGCACATGTAATGAGTTATTTAAATCCCCAAGCGCTTGATGATTGGAATACTGCGCCACAAAATAAACAGATTAATTACCCCAGTGATCCCGCACCTTTAATTTTTTGGCTGCTTAAAAAACAATGGAATAATACACACTCATTACATAAAGGTTTATGGGGAAGTGTGAATTTATAATGATGGAAACTAAAATTAACAATACTAGGGCGTGTTGATCTTTGCGGTATAAAAAACAAACAGCATAAGGATAAGGTATAATTGAATTCGCTAAAAAACGTTACACCGAACCCTCATGCCAAGATTAATGTTAACAGACGCGACATGGAATGTCTTATCAAAAGTAATGCACTTAAGTGGTCGAATTTATAATAAGCCTGAGCATAGAAAAACGCTCGAAGGCATACTCTATAAGATGCGTACCGGTATTCCTTGGCGAGATTTACCGTCTTATTTCGGCTCGTGGAGTGCTATTTATAGACGATTTAATTTATGGTCCAAAAAAGATATTTTGAATGAATTATTTCGAGTGTTATCCCACTATGCTGATATGGATTGGATCTTTATTGATGGCAGTATTGTCAGGGCTCACCAGCATAGTTGCGGTGCAAGAACCGCTGACAATGAATCAATCGGTAAGAGTCGAGGTGGTAATTCGACTAAAATTCATCTTGCAGTAGATAGCGGAGGATTGCCTGTTTATTATGAATTATCCTGTGGAAATACGCATGATATCGTCCATGCAGAGTCACTTGTAGCCAATTGCCCAACGAGTAATGTTGTTGTCGCAGATAAAGGCTACGATAGTGAAAAACTAAGAGAGTTTATTCGTGACAATAGCGCTACACCCGTTATTCCACGCAAGGATAACAGTTTAGTGGGTAATGAAGATATTGACTGGTGCATGTACAAATATAGGCACTTAGTTGAGAATGCCTTTGGTCGGATCAAACAATATAGAGGGATAGCCACACGGTATGAAAAGCTTGAGCGGAATTATCATTCCATGCTCGCTTTAGCATTCACTATGATGTGGCTACCAATATGGGCTGATTAATATATATACTACAAAGATCAACAGCCCCTAAACAACTATATAAAATAAAAAATTTATTAATTTAATTAGTTGCTTTGACTCAATAAGCTATAATATTAAAGCATATTTAATAAAGGCGTTTGCGATGATTTTTTTACAAAATTTGTAACTATTCACCATGGTAAATTATTTTCAAAGGATCTTTTTTAACTATTGACCGATCCCGCCAGTATGCCAAGCTAGGGCTATGACCTAATAGCCCTAGCTTCAATGAATTTAAACAGCATCAACATCGACGAAATCGTTGAGAAAACCAAAGCTCAATTACAAGAAGGTAAAACTCTCACGCCTGCGCTGAAGATGTCTATTGAACTCATTCTGGTTGTCGTTGTTATGTTAGCAAGTAAATTAGGACTTAACAGTAACAATAGCAGTATCCCGCCATCAAAAGACATCAACCGAAAAAAACAAAACAAAGAGAAATCAGCCAAGTCAGCGGGTGGTCAAAAAGGCCGTGCAGGTAAAACACTAACCCAAACACAGACGCCTGATGAGATCAAAATCATCCTAGTTGAACGTGATTTTTTACCGAAAGGTCACTACCGTGAAATTGGCTTTCAAAAACGACAGGTTGTCGATATAGATATCAGGAAAGTGGTCACTGAATACCAAGCACAAATTCTGGAAAATGAGCAAGGTAAGCGTTTTATTGGTGAATTTCCAGAAGACGTTAACAGTCCTATTCAATATGGGGTTGGTGTAAAAGCCCATGCAGTTTACCTATCCCAATATCAATTACTCCCTTACAACCGCATTGAAGAATATTTTTGTGATCAACTCGGTATTCCAATCAGTGCGGGTAGTTTATTTAACTTTAATGAACAAGCAGCGGCCTTGGTAAAGTCCTCCGGCGCAGAAGCCGCGCTCAAGAAAGCCCTGAAAACGACTTATCAAGCCTTACACGTTGATGAAACGGGGATTAATATAGGTGGTAAACGACGATGGCTTCATGGTGCATCAACGACGTGGTGGACGTATTTTTACCCGCATGAGAAAAGAGGGAAAATAGCGATGGATGACGCCGATATTTTACCTCACTTTACTGGGGTACTATGCCACGACCACTGGAAACCGTATTATCAATATACACAGTGCCAACATGCCTTGTGTAATGCACATCATATCCGAGAGTTAGAAAGGGCATGGGAGCAAGACGGTATGCAATGGGCAAAGGATTTGCAAACCCTACTGACTGAAATCAATAAACATCAAATAGATAACCCCGAGCTAGATGCAGACACAAAAGCTCACTATATAGAGAAATATCAACAAATATTGGCTCAAGGTGACATTAAATGCCCTCCACCGGATAGAAACAGCCGAGTAAAAGGCCAGCGAGGCAGATTGAAACGAACAAAGTCTAGAGCGTTGTTAGAGCGGTTAAGAGATTATCAAGATGATGTCTTACGGTTCATGACGGAAACGGCGGTGCCTTTTAGCAACAACCAGGGTGAGAATGATATTAGGATGACCAAGGTTCATCAAAAGATATCTGGGTGCTTCAGAAGCATGCAAGGTGCAGAGATGTTTTGTTTAATCAGAAGCTACCTCTCGACTTGCAGAAAACAGCATGTATCAGCAAGCCTAGCCCTTGAATTACTCTTCAAAAATCAGTTACCTGATATATTTATTGAAAATGTGGCTGAATAGTTACCAAAATTTAACTATTAAACGACGTTTGCAATTAAACGCAGTCGTTGTTGGTTTAGCTATGGTGATTCTTTTATGTGTGATCATTTTTGAATCACGTACAACCTTAAATTTAAATAAGACTATTCAATTAGCAGAAGAGCTTAATGTACATGCACTAGCACTGCGTAAACATGAGAAAAATTTTCTATTTTATAAGCACGAAGAAGCGTTAACTGAATTTGAAACTGATTTTAAACAGTTAAGTAGTAAAATTACAAAATTAAAGCAATCAATGAGCCAACAAGGTATTTCTGCTGCTCAGGTTGAGCATTTTGAGCAACTAATTAATAGTTATAACAATGATTTTAATACTGTTGTTAAATTACAAAAAGAGATTGGGCTGAATCCTAAAGATGGCTTATATGGTAAGCTCAGAGCTGCTGTGCATGAAGTCGAAGTACTGCTGAAAGAGCAGCAAAACTACAAGCTTTTATCATCTATGTTGCAACTTAGGCGCTCAGAAAAAGATTTTATGCTGAGATTTGATATTAAATACTTAGAGCGATTTAATGAAGGCATAAATACGTTTAAGCAACAGATAGCATCGACTGATCTGCTAAGCAGCTACAAAGCAAAAATAACCCCTTTGATTGATATGTATCAAAATGAGTTTGAAACACTTGTACAAGCGCAAACAGTATTAGGCTTAGACCTTGATTCTGGTGCGTTAGGTGTGATGCGAGAAAGCGTCAATAAAAGCGATGTAATTGTTACTCAAATTGTTAAAGAAACAAAACTACAAGTTGAAAAGAGTGTAGAGCAAGCACAATTTTTAGCCATTTTGGTTTTTGTAATTGCAGGTGTGATTGTTCTAGCGCTTGTTTACTTTACCAGTCACTCAATCATTGTCCCTATAGAGCGTGTTTATCACACCATTAACGACATTCGTCGTAATAATGATTTAAGTGTGATGATAGAGCAAACAGGTAAAGATGAAATTACCACCATGACAATCGATTTTAATAGCCTCATTGGTGACTTTAGAAACTTAATAAATGAAGTCAACACGGCTTTAAATACGCTTAATGTAGCCACTGAGCATTTATCAGAAAGCACTGCAGCAACAAGTTCAGGTATGCAAGAGCAACTTCATGAAGCAGATATGGTAGCAACCGCGGCAACTGAAATGCAGGCGACTATTCAAGATATTTCTCATAATACCGAAGCAGCAGCCAAAAAAGCGGAATCGACCAACTTAAGTGCACAGCAAGGGCGTAATGAAGTGGATTCAACGGTTAAGCATATTAGAGACCTATCTGAATCCCTTGGGAATGCATCGAGTGTGGTATCACAGCTCGAAAAAGATGGGGAGACAATTGGTTCTGTGCTTGATGTGATCCGTGGTATTGCTGAGCAAACAAATTTACTCGCACTTAATGCTGCAATTGAAGCTGCTCGAGCTGGTGAGTATGGTCGTGGTTTTGCCGTAGTAGCAGATGAAGTCCGCTCACTTGCACAACGTACACAAGAGTCTACTAGCGAGATTGAAGGGATTATTAATACATTACAACAGCGCACTCAAGAAGTTGTGAGTATTATGCATCAGTGTCGTTCACAAGGCGATGAAAGTGCCTCGCAAGCGATTAAGGCTGGAGAATTATTAGGTGCAATTACGGAAGATGTACAAACTATAATGGAAATGAGTACTCAAATAGCCGTCGCAATTGACGAGCAAAGCCAAGTGGCGTCAGAGGTTAATAAAAATGTAGTGCGTATTCGTGATATTGCTCAAGATGCATCAGGGCATGCCGCGAACAATGCACAAACAAGTGAAGAAGTATCTGAGCAGGCTCGTGTGTTATTTAGCGCGATTGATAAGTTTAAGGTATAAATAAAGCTTGTAAAAAATAACCAATAAAGTTTAAGGAATAAACTTTATTGGTACACTGTCTTTACTTTGCTTGAGCTCAATTACACGCTCTAAATATTCAGCCCACAATGTATCGTGCTGCTCTTGCAGTTTTACAAAATAGTGCCAGCTAAATAACCCGCTATTATGGCCATCATCAAAATCTAAGCGCAAGGCATAGTGTCCAACAGGTACAATACTTTTTATTCCTACATCTTGCTTATTAAGTACTAGCTTCATTGGACCAGAGCCATGGCCTTGCACTTCAGCAGAAGGGGAGTGAACACGTAAGAATTCACAGCTAAAGACGGCTTGGCTGTCATCATCAAAGTAAACATCTAGGTTTTTACTCACACTGTGGTAATGCACTTTTGTTACGTGTTTCATTTAATATATCCCATTAAAAAGCCTCCAATATGGAGGCTTTTAGTATAACGTTTATATTCGTTTTATAGAATAAAGCGGCTTAAGTCTTCATCTTCAACAAGTGCACCTAAGTGTTTTTCAACATAAGCGGCATCGATTACTAAAGACGAACCTGCTTTTTCAGAAGCATCGTATGAAATCTCTTCCATCAATCTTTCCATTACAGTATGAAGACGACGAGCACCGATGTTTTCGGTTTTTTCGTTAACTTGCCAAGCGGCTTTAGCAATACGCTCAATTGCATCATCACTAAACTCAATTGATACCTGTTCAGTTTTAAGTAGCTCGCGTTGTTGCTCAGTAAGCGATGCATGAGGCTCTGTAAGGATGCGTTTAAAGTCATCTGCAGTGAGTGCTTCAAGTTCTACTCGAATCGGTAAGCGACCTTGTAGCTCTGGGATCATATCTGATGGCTTTGCCATCTGAAACGCACCAGAGGCAATAAACAACATATGGTCAGTTTTAACCATGCCGTGTTTAGTGTTTACTGTTGAGCCTTCAATTAGCGGTAGCAAGTCGCGCTGAACACCTTCTCGGCTCACATCAGGGCCTGAAGAATCGCCGCGCTTACAAATTTTGTCTATTTCATCAATAAACACAATACCGTTTTGCTCTACTGCAAAAATAGCTTGTTCTTTTAGCTCTTCAGGATTTACTAATTTAGCGGCTTCTTCTTCCGTTAATAGTTTGAAGGCTTCTTTGATTTTTAGTTTACGTTTAGTACGCTTATCGCCGCCCATGTTTTGAAACATGCTTTGTAGCTGGTTGGTCATATCTTCCATACCAGGAGGCGCCATAATTTCTACGTTTGGTTGTGCTTGTGCTAAATCGATTTCAATTTCTTTATCATCTAGCTGACCTTCACGTAGCTTTTTACGGAACGCTTGGCGAGTTGATGAGTTATCATCACGCTGCGTTTCGCCGTATTGATCTTTCGCTGGTGGTAAAAGGGCATCTAAAATGCGCTCTTCTGCAGCTTCTTCGGCGCGATGTTTAAATTTCTTAGTCTGCTGTTCGCGAGTCATTTTAATTGATACATCGACTAAATCGCGGATGATAGTCTCAACTTCTTTACCAACATAGCCAACTTCAGTGAACTTAGTCGCTTCTACTTTAATAAAGGGTGCGTTAGCAAGTTTTGCTAATCGGCGGGCAATTTCTGTTTTACCTACACCGGTTGGACCAATCATTAAAATGTTTTTTGGTGTTACTTCGCTGCGTAAATCTTCTTTGAGTTGCATGCGGCGCCAGCGGTTACGAAGTGCGATAGCCACTGCTTTTTTTGCTTTAGCCTGACCTATAATGTGCTGATCTAGCTCGTGAACAATTTCTCTTGGGGTCATATCAGACATAATAGTTCCTATTATAATTCTTCGATTGTTTGGAAGTTATTAGTAAATACGCAGATGTTGCCTGCAATAGTTAAACTTTTTTCTACTATTTCACGAGCGCTTAAGTCGGTATTTTCTAATAAGGCTGTTGCTGCTGATTGGGCAAAGTTACCACCACTGCCAATTGCAATTAGGTCGTTTTCTGGCTGAACCACATCACCGTTACCGGTAATAATTAAAGAGGCTGTTTCGTCTGCTACAGCGAGCAGCGCTTCGAGTTTTCGAAGTGCACGGTCACTTCGCCAATCTTTAGCCATTTCTACTGCGGCTTTAGTTAGGTTTCCTTGGTGCATTTCTAATTTGCTTTCAAAGCGTTCGAAAAGAGTGAAGGCATCAGCAGTACCGCCGGCAAAACCAGCGATTACTTTGCCATTATAAAGGCGTCGAACTTTGCGGGCGTTGCCCTTCATTACGGTGTTACCAAGAGACACTTGGCCATCGCCGCCAATTACAACTTTGTCGCCGCGGCGAACACTTACGATAGTAGTCATGTTATTCCTCATCATCGAGCTGCAGAGGCAACTCGTAAAAAACGATTATGATGAGGTTATATGGGTGAATGGTTTATTTTCAAGTCCAGCCCCAAATTCCGCAGCCGACTATTTTTACACGTTTAAGTTTGTTTTTATCGCTTTCGGCTTGGCGTTTGGTTTTATAAGGGCCTAAACGTACTTTATACCAAGTACCATTGCTGCCTTCAGCCTGTTTTATCTCAGAAATGAGCCCTGCAAATGCGATTTTAGCTTTTAACGATTCAGCTTGTGCATGAGTTCTGAACGAACCGCATTGCATAACATAAGGACCTTTTTGCTCAAGTTCTTTTACTTCAACTTGAATCTCGTGGTTTCTAATTTCTTTAATAAATTCCGGTGTACGTGGAATAACAACTTCTACTTTTTCAGGCGCAGTTGGGTGAGCTTGCTTTTCGACAAGTTTTGGATCGGCATTACTTTTAATAAACCATAATCCGTAAACGAAACCACCTACAAGTAAAATAGCAATGCTCACTAAAAAAATTGGAAATGGTTTTTTAGTGGGTGCTTTTTTAGTGTTTTTTCTATTTGCTGGTTTTTTGTTAATGTAATCGTGCTGTGCCATAGCGTTATTTTGGCCTTAACCTAAATCATGTCTATAGGGTCTACGTCTAAGCTCCAACGCACTTTTTGTGCAAGTTTGCTTGAGCTTAAATAATCAACCATTTGCGCAAGGTACTGATGTAATATGCGACGATCTTGCGCTTGAATATGCAATTGAAAACGATACATACCTGCGACTCTTTCAAGTGGGGCAGGGATCGGACCGAGCAATTGTATACCAGATACCCCATTCACAGGAACCAAATCCGTCAAAAAATCGACGACTAGTTTAATACTATGTCCTTGTGCACGCACAATGGCCATATTTGTAATGGGCGGTAAGTCCGCATCATCGCGCTCACTGAGAGCAAAACGGGCAAAATCCTGATAACCGTTATTAACTAAGTCTTGTAAAAGTGGGTGCTCTGGAAAGTGTGTTTGTAATAACACTTGGCCAGGCTCTCCTGAACGTCCAGCACGCCCCGCTACTTGGGTGACTAATTGCGCTAAGTGTTCTGTCGCTCTAAAGTCGCATGAGTATAAGCCGCTATCTACATCTAAAATTATAACAAGGCTTACATCTGCAAAGTGATGGCCTTTGGCAAGCATTTGTGTGCCTACTAGAATGCGTGCACCGCCTAGGTTTATTTCATCAAGTGCTTTTTCAAGGCTACCTTTACGGCGAGTTGAATCGCGGTCTATACGAGTAACGGGTGTATCAGGGAATTCGGTTGATAAAAATTCTTCAATTTGCTCTGTGCCTTTGCCGTTAGGAAATATTTGCGTGCTGCCACAATCAGGGCATTGGTGAGGAACAGGGTACTGGTCGCCACAGTGATGGCAGATCATTTGCCCAATCGCTTTGTGAAAAGTGGCGCTGGTACTGCAGCGTTTACATTCACTTAGCCAGCCACACTCATGGCAAATAAGAGTGGGTGAGAAACCTCGACGATTTAAAAACACCATAACCTGTTTACCGCGGTTTAAATGCTGTCGCATAGTGGCAAGGCTTGCATGTGCAATACCTGCTTGGTCGGGTTGGCCTTTCATATCGAGTAACTTAAACTGGTTGTCAGTCGCTGTTTGCGCGCGCTCGGTTAAGCTTAATAACTGATATTTGTTATTAAGTGCTTTGTGGAGCGTTTCCAAAGCTGGTGTGGCGCTGCCTAATATAAGCGGAATTTTATGCTGAAAAGCTCTATAAGCGGCTAAATCACGAGCATGGTAACGAAGGGTATCTTGTTGTTTAAATGACGAGTCGTGTTCTTCATCAACAACAATCATACCGAGTTTTAAAAATGGCAGAAAAATACTCGAACGTGTGCCAATAACTATCGCACAACTGCCTTTTTCACAAAATCGCCATGTTTGTAGGCGTTCGTTGTCGGTAAGTGCTGAGTGCCAAAGCATAACAGGTGTATCTGGGAAGCGGCGACGAAAACGGTTTACCGTTTGCGGTGTTAGGCCGATTTCGGGCACGAGTACGAGGGCTTGCTCGCCACGTTTTAATACTTCTTCTAAGCACTGTAAATACACTTCAGTTTTACCACTGCCCGTTACGCCTTCTAATAAAAAGCTGCTAAAACCGGTACTTTGATTGATTGCTGTACAGGCCACTGCTTGTTCTTTATTAAGTACCGGTTTACTACCGACGGTTGGCGCAACGCTTTGCCATTGGTTATCGTGTTCGATAGTTTGTGTGATAAGTCCTTTATCAATGAGGCTATCTATTGTTTTTTTACTAAAGCCAAGTGCTTTTAGTTCGGTTAACGATGACTTACCTGATTGTGATAACTGCTTTAATAAGTTGAGTTGAGTTTTAGCTTTTAATGACGGTACTTTAGCGCCTTTTTCGGTAAGCATTACCATGTTAATGCTTGTTTTGTCTGGTGATTCACCTTGGCGTAGTGCACTAGGCAGAGCTATATGAATCGTTTCGCCGAGTGGGTAACAATAATAACGCGCTGTAAAACTAAGGAGATCTAAATGTTCGCTAGATAATATTGGGGTATCGTCGATAACTTCAAAAATGCTTTTAATTTTACTCTCGGGTACTTCAGTACTCTTTTTTACTGCTAATATAATAGCCACTTTACGCTGATTACCAAAGGGTACCAAAACGCGCATTCCGGGCTTCAGATCAGAAACCAAGCCTGGGAGCTGTTCATCTAATTTATAATCAAAGGTGCGCGGTAATGGGACTTTAATAGCAACTTCAACAAAACGCATAACAACTCAACCAATAAAATTAATGGTGTAATGTACTAAATATACAGTTAAAAACCTACTAGCAAATTATAGTCATTTTATTATTTGGTTACTTTTTTAGCAAAAAATTATAATTAAACCTTGTGTGCTCGGTAGTTGTTGGATAAAATCCGCCACCAACAAATTTGTTTTAACGACGTATGGTACCAAACTACGGGTTTGGAGAGCGATGCGGCCTTAACTAGAGGTTTCTATGAAAGAAGGTATTCACCCTAAGTACGAAGTAATTTCAGCAACATGTTCATGCGGAAATGAATTCGAAACAAGCTCTACTCTTTGTAAAAACATTCACTTAGACGTATGTTCTGCGTGTCACCCGTTTTACACTGGTAAGCAAAAAGTTTTAGACACTGGCGGACGTGTTGATCGTTTCAACAAGCGTTTCGGTGCACTTGGTAGCAAGAAGTAATTTTTGCTATTTAGTTAAAAGAAGCACCTTAGGGTGCTTTTTTTGTGCCTGAAATTTATCTTTACGTGCTTTTCCTGCCTATTTATACGTTATCTCCTTTGCATAACTATTTCTTGTTCTTATTCTGAGTATGCATAAACCTTTGCAGACAAAGTACGTAATAGTCTCTATATTTTGAAGTGTTCATTTTTTAACTAAGTTGTTAAATGTAGCTAACGTGAAGATAAATGTTTTTAAAGTAGACTATTAAGCTGTTTATAGTTATTTATACTAAAAATTTGATAGTCGTTTTTAGAGAAAATGGCTCGCGGCTAAAAGTACCTCTAAAAATGCTTTTTATATGAATTTCTATTTATGAAATGTCGCTATATCTTCGCAAAGTTACTGAAAAACCTCTTAAAATTAATGAATCTAGCATATGACAGGATAGACCTGATATTGCTTGGAATTTAAAAATAATAAGGGTATCGTAACCCAGACAACACCTCTCACTTTAACTTAAATTGCAGGATACAATCGCGTTATGTCAGACTTTCGTGAACAAGCACTACATTACCATTCTCATCCCGTTCCAGGAAAAATCAGCATTGAGCTAACCAAGCCTGCCGAAACGGTTCAAGATTTAGCTTTAGCATATAGCCCAGGTGTTGCTGAACCTGTGCGTGAAATTGCTGCTGATCCTGCAAATGCTTATAAATATACCGGTAAAGGTAATATGGTTGCAGTTATCACTAATGGTACTGCAATTTTGGGCTTGGGTAATTTAGGCCCTTTGGCATCAAAGCCTGTAATGGAAGGCAAGGCGCTGTTATTTAAGCGCTTTGCAGGCCTTGATTCTATTGATATCGAAGTGAAGCATAAAACAACAGAAGACTTTATTAACACGGTTGCTAATATTGCCGATACATTTGGTGGTATTAATCTTGAAGATATTAAAGCCCCAGAGTGTTTTGAAATTGAAAAGGCATTGATTGAGCGCTGTAGTATTCCGGTTTTTCATGACGATCAACACGGCACTGCAATTGTAACAGCCGCTGGTATGTTGAATGCACTTGAAGTGCAAGAGAAATCGATAGAAGAGGCTATTATAGTATGTTTAGGTGCTGGTGCGGCTGCAGTTGCCTGTATGGAACTGTTAATTAAGTGTGGTGCACTGCGTGAACACATTTACATGCTTGACCGTAAAGGCGTTATTCATACTCGTCGTGATGATTTAAACGAGTACAAACAACTATTCGCTAACAATACGGATAAGCGTACGTTGCAAGATGTTATTGCTGATGCTGATGTATTTGTTGGTGTATCTGGGCCTAATTTGTTAGCAGCCGATGATTTAAAACTGATGGCTGATAAGCCGGTTGTGTTTGCGTGCTCAAACCCCGACCCTGAAATTGACCCCGCACTTGCTCACAGCGCACGCAACGATTTAATTATGGCGACAGGGCGTTCTGATTATCCAAACCAAGTGAATAATGTTTTGTGTTTCCCGTTTATTTTTCGTGGTGCACTAGATGTGCGCGCAAGTGCAATTAACGATGAAATGAAAATAGCAGCAGTAGAAGCGATTCGTAGCATTGCAAAAGAGCCTGTACCAGCTGAGGTCTTAAAAGCTGCCGGTGTTGATAAGCTGGAATTTGGTGCTCAATATATTATTCCAAAACCGATGGATCCACGTTTATTACCACGTATAGCAAGAGCGGTTGCTCTTGCTGCTGTTGAGTCGGGTGTGGCACAAATTGATTTGCCAGAAAGCTATATGCAGTAAATCTATACCGTAAAATTTAATCATAAAAAAACCTCAGTAATTACTGAGGTTTTTTTATTTTACTTTATCTATTTATTCGTCATCTAAAACAGGGACTTCTAACCCCATTTCTTGCATTATTTTTTTCACTTCTTCTGGTACTTTTTCAGCGTTATCTTTACGTAAGTCATCGTCATTAGGTAAAGGTTGACCTGTAAATGCATGTAAAAACGCTTCACATAGTAGCTCACTGTTTGTTGCGTGACGCAGGTTATTAATTTGACGACGAGTACGTTCGTCAGTTAATACCTTTAATACATTCAGTGGGATCGAAACGGTGATCTTCTTAACTTGTTCTGATTTTTTCCCGTGTTCTGCGTATGGGTGAATATACTCACCATTCCATTTAGCCATAAGATGTATCGTTGCCTCAGATTATTAATTGCTCACATGCGCTAAAATGCGTGTGAATATGCGTGAAATTCTATCGATTTAAAAAAGATAGTCAAATACTAGTTGTTTGGCCATCTAGCTGTTTAAATGTTTTGACTTCTCAAATTGAATAAACTACTCTTTTAGACGTCTAAACATCCAAGCTAATCAGGTGACGAATATGAGCGAAAAAAACAAAGCAACCATTGCGGTCCGTAGTGGCGTTGAAGCCGATAAACACCACGGTGCAGTGGTCGCGCCAATCTATTTATCGACTACTTATTCGTTTGCCGATTTTGATACTAAACGCCAATATGATTATGGCCGCAGCGGTAATCCTAACCGCGATATCTTAGCCGAGACCCTTGCTGAACTCGAAGGTGGAGTACGCGGCATAATTACAGCCACAGGCATGGCGGCTGTGCATTTAGCAACTCAGCTGCTTAATTACGACGACACGTTAGTGATCCCACACGACTGCTACGGTGGAAGCTACCGTTTATTTACGTCCCTGCAAAAGCGTGGCTTGCTAAAGCTTGAGGTTTTAGATTTAACAAAACCAGAAAGTCTTCAAAAAATATTAGTAATTAAACCAAAACTCATTTGGATTGAAACACCAAGTAACCCTGTACTACGTTTAACTGATATTAAAGCGGTTACTGATATTGCTAAGCAGTGTGGTGCACTGGTGGCCGCTGACAATACATTTTTATCGCCTGCTTTACAAAATCCGATTAAGTTTGGTGTAGATATTGTGGTGCATTCAACCACTAAATATATTAACGGACATTCAGATGTAGTGGGCGGCGCTGTTATTGCTGCAACACAAGAGATCGGTGACGAGCTTGCTTGGTGGGCTAATAACATTGGTATCACTGGGGCACCTTTTGATAGCTATTTAACGCTTCGTGGTTTACGTACTTTAAATGTGCGCTTAAGGCAGCATCAAGAAAATGCATTAGCAATAGCTAAGTATCTCGAAGAATCTGAGTTCGTTAGCCAAGTTTATTACCCTGGGCTTGAGTCGCACCCTCAACATGAATTAGCTAAAGCACAGCAGCTTGGTTTTGGTGGCATGGTTAGCTTTGATATTAAAGGCGACATAAGCGATGCTGCGGCATTTTTAACTAGTCTACATAACTTTAGTTTAGCTGAGTCTCTAGGCGGCGTTGAGAGCTTAATATGCCACCCTGCGACCATGACGCATGCAGGGATGGATGCAACAGCGCGCTTAGAAGCCGGCGTTGGTGATACGCTTATTCGTGTTTCTGTCGGAATAGAAGACATTGAAGATTTATTAACAGATCTTGAACGTGTATTTACACTTGTAAAACCTGGCAGAAAAAACCATACAAATCGATTAACTAAAGGTGCGGGAACATCGAGCGGTGATGCTAAGTTAAGTGCCGCTTACCCCGCGCTCTGGTAACTAAAATGACTAAAAACATACATAAATTTGGCGGTTCGAGTTTAAGTTCAGCACAGCGTTACAAAATTGTTGCGGGTATTATATTAGAGCACACACAACCTGGTGATTGCGTTGTGGTATCAGCAGCTGGGAAAACAACCGATACACTAGTTAAGTTATGGCAAAGTTATCAACAGCAAGATACACATGTAATTGCTGATATTTTATTACAGTTAAATAATCATCAAATAGATTTAATAGAGCAGTTATTACAAGCTAATACAAAGCATAACGCTCTAAAAATATTGAATGAAGAGTTATCAACAATAACGCTGTTAGCGCAAACAGGGCAGCTACAAGAAGCCCAATTGCTTGCTCATGGAGAGTTATGGTCAGCACGCGTACTCGCTGCTTACCTGCAGGAGCTTAATGTTGATGCGTGTGTTCACGATGCGCGCGTTTTATTTGCATTAAATGATGGGCAGTTATTACATGAACAAAATACTCAACAGTGCGCAAACTTAATTGCGCATAATAAAATTAACGTTGTAACTGGATTTATTGCAGCCAATACAACTGGGGATACTGTAACGCTTGGTCGTAATGGAAGTGATTATAGTGCGACCTTACTCGCTAATTATTGTCATGCAAAACAAGTCTGTATTTGGACTGACACACAAGGTGTATTTAGTACCGACCCTCGTAAAGTTAGTAAAGCGATTAAATACGCGAAGGTGTGTCGTGGACAGGCCAATTTATTAGCACGGCTAGGTAACCCCGTATTACATGCTAAAACATTATCTCCTCTTAAAAATACGGATATAAAATTATCAGTACGAAGTAGCTTTGATGTACAAGCTAGCTCTACTGACATCGTTAAAGAAGGTAGTGCCAAACAAAAGCGTTTTATTACAACGTTACAAAATATTGATTTATTGATAGTTGAAAACTTAAGTGAAGGAGATATTACGCATGTGAGTCAGCTTATTCAGCATAGCTTACATCACTTTAGTCAAAATGGTGAGACGTACTTAGTTGTGCCAGCTATTTCGACGCATCAGGTTATTAGCTATTTTGAAGGTCGAGCTAATATTAACGAATCGAGCTTACACGGGTGTGCTGTGATAGCGCCAGAGCAAGATATTAGTAAATTGCACTTATTGGCGATTAATTTATTAAATGTACATGCGATTGAACCACGATTTGCACACCAAGATAGCGGCTATATTTTATTACTTACCGATCAAGTGATTGATAGCGATATACTTAGCATATTACACGATAAGCTGATTAACAAAGGGCAGGAAATTGCTTTAATAGTCGCTGGACTTGGTAATGTAGGTGAGGTGTTTATTGAACAGTTATCTACTCAAGTTGAGCGCTTATCAGATGACTTTAGTATTAAGCTTGTTGGCTTAGTGCGCTCTCAAAAAATGCTCTTTAATCCTAATGGGATTGGTGTATCGCAATGGAAAACCCAGTTTCAACTTGAAGCGTCTGATTATCAAAATCAAACATTATTAAATGCAATTGATGAACTTGATTACGAACATAAAGTGATTGTAGATATAACAGCGAGTGAAAAGTTTAGCCGGTTATATCCTGATTTTGTAGAAATGGATTGTCATTTAATAAGTGCTAATAAGTATGCAGGTACAGCTCCTACTAATTGGTATAAAGCACTACGTATATGTATCTCTGAACGTAACTTACATTGGCGTTATAACACCAGTGTGGGGGCTGGTTTACCCATTAATTTTGCGCTTGCTGATTTACAAAATAGTGGCGATAAAATAACACGTATTGAAGGCGTGTTTTCTGGGACGTTATCGTGGTTGTGTAGTAAGTATGATGGTTCGATTATATTTTCAGATTTAGTGCTTGAAGCGCAAAAAATGGGTTTTACGGAGCCCGATCCTCGCGAGGATTTATCTGGGCGTGATATGCAGCGAAAACTGCTTATTTTAGCCAGAGAGTTGGGGGTTGAATTAAATCTTGAGGATATTAGTCTTTCGGCATTGATGCCTGATGAGCTTGCGCAAGGGAGTTGGGATGATTTTTTAAGTAAAAAATCCCAGTTAGATAGCTTTATTCAAGAGCATGCAAAGAGAGCTAAGGCACAAAATTCGGTGCTTCGTTATACAGGCTTGCTCGAAATCGCAGAAAATGAAGTAATAGCGAAAGTCGGTATCGCGTATGTATTACAAAGTGATGTTTTGGCTAGTTTAACGCCAGGAGATAATATTTTTGTTATAAATAGTAAGTGGTATAGCGATAACGCGCTCGTTATCCAAGGCCCTGGTGCTGGTAAAGAGGTCACTGCAGCGGGTGTACATTCTGATTTGTATTGGCTGGTCCAAAATTTAAGTTAGCATTACGGCAGCCTAAAGTGGCTGCCGTTTTAATTTAAAGCTATTTAAAATAGCTCTTCTTCTGTTTTTGTATCTTCCTCAAATATATCGGTAGGTTGGGAAAGTACATACTTAGTTGGGGCTGTACCTTTGCCAAAATATTCAAAGCGGCTTGTGTAATCGTTTTTGTGGCTCAGTAAACCTGTTGCTAAATCAATACGAATAGAGACTAAGTCTTCGGGTGGTTCTATAGGCGCTTCTGGTGCATCTTCAAGTGCCACTTTCATAAACTCAATCCATGCTGGTTGCGCCGTTTTAGCCCCTGACTCTGCCCCTGAGATTTGACTGCTATCAAGGTTGTTATTATATGTTGAGCGGCCTAACGAGTTACCGGGGTTATCAAACCCAACCCATACAGACGTTAGTACATTACGATTAAAGCCACTAAACCAAGTATCTACAGAGTCATTAGTCGTGCCTGTTTTACCTGAGAGATCACGTCTCTTTAATGCTTGAGCACGCCAGCCTGTTCCGCTCCAGCCTGTTTTATGTGCCCAACTACCACCGCCCCAAATACCACTATGCATTGCATCAGCAATTAAAAATGCATTCTGTTTAGAGATAATCCGTGGTGCGCATTTTTTTTCTTGTTGCTTTTCAGTTTCGAAATTCTGCATTGTTACATCGTTGTTCAATACGCTTAACGTACTATCGCTATCGTCACAAGCTTCTGTTGGATTTGTTTTAAATAACACGTCACCATAAGCATCTTGAATTTCAGAAATGAAGTAGGGTTCTATTAAATGCCCGCCATTTGCAAAAGTACTCATACCGCGTGCAAGTTCAAGCGGCGTAATAGAAGCGCTACCAAGCGCAAGTGATTCACTGCGATTAATATCTGAATTTTTGAAGCCAAATTTTAGTAGGTGCTCTGCCGTACGCTGTAGGCCAACTCCGCGTAACAAGCGCACCGAAATAACGTTTTTAGATTGTGCTAAAGCACGACGAATACGAATAGGTCCATTATAAACAGCGGGGCTGTTTTTTGGTCGCCATGCAACACCTTGGCTTTTATCCCATTGGTTAATTGGTGCATCGTTTAATATTGAGGCTAAGGTGTAGCCTTTTTCCAGTGCAGCAGAGTAAATAAAAGGTTTTATATTAGAGCCTACTTGGCGCTTAGCTTGTACTGCTCGGTTATATTGACTTTGTTCGAAACTATAACCACCCACAATCGCTTTAATGCGCCCATTTTGTGGGTCAAGAGAAACGATGGCACTAGATGCTTCAGGAATTTGGCTAAGTAAATAGCTACCGTTGGTATTTTTACGTAACCAAATTTGTTCGCCGGGTGCGAGTATTTCATTGGCTGCTTTAGGTGCAAAGCCTTGGCGATAACGCGTAATGTATTTACGAGCCCACTTTAGGTTATCCCAAGTTAGTGTGGTTTGCTCGCCACTTTTAAGTAATGCATCAGCTGTTTTGTCATTCACTGCGATTACAACGGCCGCTTTTAGTTGGCCAAACTCATTTACAGATTTTAGCTCACTGAGTATTTGAGACTTGCTAAATACAGGCTGTGTTTCTGGATCCCACAACGTTTTAACAGGGCCTCTATAACCATGGCGCATATCATAATTGTGTAAATTATTGATGAGTGCTGTTTGTGCCGCTTTTTGAACTTGTGACTCAACAGTAGTAAATATTTTATAACCTGAGTTATAGGCTTTATCTATTCCGTAACGTGCCACCATTTCTGCACGCACCATTTCAGAAATATAAGGAGCATACAGATCAATTTCTGCACCGTGAAAATAAGCTGTAATAGGTTGGCTGATGGCATCGTTGTATTGTGTTTGTGTTATGTAGTTTTCTGTTAACATGCGGCCAAGAACAACATTGCGACGAGATTTTGCACGAGTTGGGTTACGGATCGGGTTTAAAGCTGATGGCGCTTTGGGTAAGCCGGCAATCATCGCCATTTGGGCAAGTGTAAGATCTTTTAATTCTTTTCCGTAATATACCTGTGCAGCAGCGCCAATACCAAAAGCACGGTTACCTAGTTCTATTTTGTTTAAATAGAGTTCAAGAATTTCGTCTTTCGTTAGTAAATTTTCTATATGAAGCGCTATAAAAATTTCTTTAACTTTACGAATATAAGCTTTTTCACGAGTTAAGAAGAAGTTTCGAGCTAGTTGCATTGTTATTGTACTTGCACCTTGCTTTTTCGTGCCTGTTGAAATCAAAACCAATGCAGAACGAACAATACCAATAGGGTCTATTCCCACATGGTCATAAAAACGGTTATCTTCAGTTGCTAAAAATGCATTTATTAAAGGTTTTGGTATTTCGTCAATCGTTACGGGGATCCGTCTTTTTTCACCAAATTGATTTATCAGAAGGCCATCTTTAGTGAATACTTGCATTGGAGTTTGTAATTGCACATCTTTTAAAACTTGCACACTTGGAATATCAGGTTTAACGTAGTAATAAAGACTGATTAAAGTAATCAGTCCAAGTAATGTGCAAATGATAAAAAATTGTAAAGTTCGTTTTAATAAAATCACTTATATTTCCCTAAATGGACTCCCAATTATGTATGGAGACTGCTAGTATATATTGATTAAAAAATGAATAATATTTTTTAAGATAAAAATTATAACTTGTTTATTATTAAAACAAAGGCCAAGTTTCAAACATGCTAAGTCAACTATTTCAAAAGCCGTCAAAAATGATGGTAGGAATTGATATTGGATCGCACTCTATCAAGGCGGTACTTTTAAGTGAAATTGAAACTGGATTTCGTCTTGAAGCATTAGCGATTGAACCAATGCCTAAGGGCGCAATGAGCGAACGTATTATTCAAGATATTGAAGCAATTGGTAATGTAATATCAAAACTAAAAAGAAAGTTACCAAAATCACTAAAATCTGCTGCTGTAGCCGTCTCTGGCCAAACAGTTATTACTAAAGTTATTTTTATGGATGTGTCATTAACTGACGCTGAACTTGAATCACAAATTGAAATTGAGGCTGATAGCCTTATTCCATACCCCCTTGATGAAGTTAGCTTGGATTTTGAAAAATTATCAACAAATGAAGCCGATCCAAGTAAAATGAATGTGTTACTTTCTGCTGCCCGCACAGAAAGTGTCGAAGCGCGAGTTGGCGCTTTAGAAGTTGCAAATTTAGAAGCGGAAGTTGTTGATGTAGAAAGCTATGCATTGAGCCGTTCGATGGATGTTTATTACAAGCAGTTACCAAGCGATGCCTTTAATAAGTGTGTTGCTGTAGTTGATATTGGTGCTGTGTTGATGTTGGTGAGTGTTGTACAAGCCGGTGAAACAATATATACCCGCGATCAAGTTTTTGGCGGCGATCAATATACCAATAGTATTGTTGCTTACTATAATAAAGGGTTCGATGAAGCTGAAATTGGAAAAACATCGGGTGACCTTCCACCAAATTACACTTTTGAAGTACTTGCTCCTTTTCAAACATCATTACTTCAACAAGTACGTCGAGCGGTACAGATGTTTTTGACTACCAGCGGTAAAGACCAAATTGATTATATTGTTCTAACCGGTGGAACTGCCATGATAAATGGGCTAGATCGTTTATTAATAGAAGAACTTGGTATCCACTCCATTGTTGTAGAACCGTTTACTAATATGGAGATTTCTCCCAAGGTAGACCGTAATGTAATGCAACGCCATAGAACACAGTTTGCTATTGCGACAGGACTGGCATTAAGGAATTTTTCATCATGCCACATATAAATTTATTACCTTGGCGTGAATTGCAACGCCAAGAGTCAAAAAAGAAATTTGTTACTATTTTAATTGCTGTTGTTATTGTTTGTTTTGCAAGTATGTATGTATTGAACTCGTTCTATACTGCTTTAAAGGATGGACAGAATTTAAAAAATAACTACCTCAGTTCAGAAATTAGTCTATTAGATAAGAAAATTAGTGATATTAGAGATTTAGATTATAGGAAAGAAAACTTACAACAACGTATGCATCTAATTGAAGAATTGCAGAGCAGTCGTAACTTAGGCACTCAAATAATGGATGAAGTTGCTAAAATAGTCCCCGCTGGTGTTTATTTAACTAAGTTAGAACGTCGAGGCAATAGAATTCATGTATTAGGGCGCAGTGAATCAAATAACCGCCTCTCCAACATGCTTAGAGAAGTACAAAACTCATATTTATTAGAGCGCCCAACAATGCAAGGCATTGTTGCTGGCAATCAATCTTCTCGTTTACTTAGTGATTTCAATATGGAGTTTTACGTTAAACCATTTGATAAAATTGGTGAGGTTCCAAATGAACCTTGATTTAAAAGCGTTTAGTGATATTGATTGGAATGAAATTGAACTTGATAATATTGGCGAATGGCCAATTGCTGTTAAGGTTATTTTCGCTACATTTGTTGCTGCTTTAGTGCTATTTTTTAGTTATAGCTTATTGGTATCTGATGAAATTGATAGTTACCATAATGCTGTTACAAAAGAAGTTGAATTACGAACAACATATCGTACCAAATATGCTGTAGCCAGCAGGCTTGATATTTATCGTAAACAAATGCTTAAAATGGAGGAGAAATTTTCTCAATTATTAAAGCGTTTACCAACCTCAAATGAAACCCCTGGTTTATTAGATGATTTATCTTATGTGGGAACTACAAGTGGTTTAACTTTTTTAAAGATTGGCTGGCTGCCAGAAGTTGAAAAAGAATTTTATACTGAGCTACCTATTAAAATAGAGGTTGTAGGTACTTATCATGAGTTTGGTGAATTTGTGGGAAAAGTGGCTCAATTGCCGCGTATTGTGAGCTTACACGACTTTTCTATTTCATCCTCAGGCGAAAAGCAGTTAACATTTAGTGTGGTGGCAAAAACTTATCGCTATGAAGAAGGGGAGGTAAAGTGAAGCATTTTTCCTTTATTCCTATAGTTGCTCTCCTGCTAAGTGGTTGTAACGACGATACCTCAGAACAAAAAGAGTTTATAGATCAAGTTAAAGCGAGTACGACTGCTAGAGTTGAAGCAATTCCTGAATTAACAAAGTTCGAGCATTTTGAATATAACGCTGGGCAGCTAAGGAGTCCTTTTGTGGCCCCGCAGCCTGAAATAATCCAAAACAAATTAACTCAAGTTAAAAATTGTTTACATCCGGATCCTGAACGCCAACGTGAAACCTTAGAAAAATACCCATTGGATAATTTATCTATGAAAGGAACAATCGGATCAAGTGGACAAGCTTGGGCGCTCATTACAGCTACAGACGATACTTTACATCGTATTACAGTCGGTAATTATTTAGGTAGCTATGATGGCAAAGTACAATCAGTAAATAATGATTATATTGAGTTAATAGAATTAATCCCAGATGGGTCTGGTTGTTGGAAAGAGCGCCTGACTAAATTAGAAATGTTAGAGGCGGCAACCAATGGCGCAGGTTAATAACAAAAAAGGTAAGAACAAAATGCATAAGGGTGTACTTTGGCACAACCGTATTCAACGAGCTCTATTTGCAACTTTAGCTCTGGTTATAGCCAATTCAGCTATTGCAGCGCCGTTGCTCTATGATATTCGTTATAACCCATTACTCAAGGGTGAAACCGAGTTGCAGCTGGTATTTGATGAAAAGTTAACGCAAGAACCAAAAATACAAGTATTTAATAGCCCGGCACGAATTGAAATGATGTTTGATTCGGCACAATTAGAGCAAGGTCTTGAAAATGTACAGGTAAACCAAGCTGGCATTAATAATGTTACTAATGTACTTACTGATAAGGGATTAAAAGTAACAATAAATCTTACTCGTTTGAAAATCTATGAGACGGAAGTTAATAATAATTTAGTGTCTTTACGTGTTTCTGATAACCCATTAACAGAGCAAGACGTTGATGATGAAGCAACTAACTCTGATGTAGTGTCTGGAAATTATATCAATCGGATTCAGTCTATTGACTTTCGTCGGGGGGAGAAGGGCGAGGCAAAAATACTGGTGTTCTTACAAGATACTCAAGCCGCAATAGAAGTGCATGAAAGTGGTGGTAAAATTATTGCTGATTTTCATCATACAGATATTTTAGATGACTTACTGTATGAGTTAGATGTACTCGATTTTGGCACCGTAGTAAGCAGCATTGAAACTTTTAAAGAAGATGGATTAAGCCGCGTTGTTATTGAACCAAATGCCGCTTTTACTTTTACCTACCAACAAATAGATAATATTCTTACTTTAACGGTGGAAAAAGACGAAACGCAAAATGCATATTTAGATGGTGGTAAAGATTACCAAGGCCGCCTAATGACATTAAATTTTCAAGATATTTCCGTTCGTGCAGTGTTACAAATCATAGCGGGCTATAATGACTTTAATTTAGTCACTAGTGACTCGGTGACAGGCAATATTACATTACGCTTAGATGGCGTGCCTTGGGATCAGGCGCTTGATGTTGTACTTAAAATTAAAGGCTTGGACAAGCGTATGGATGGTTCTATTTTGATGGTTGCCCCATCAGAAGAGCTTGCAGCACGTGAAGCTAAAGATTTACAAGCAAAGCAGAACGTAGAAAACTTAGAGCCGCTTTACAGTGAATACATTCGTTTAAACTACGCAAAAGCAGAAGAGTTTGCTGATTTATTAAAAACAGATACAAATAGTATTATCACTCAACGTGGTAGCGTATCTGTTGATAAGCGTACTAATACATTATTACTCAAAGATACGGCCAAAAGTATTGAGAGCGTGCGACGCATGGTCGAAACACTTGATATAGCGGTTAGACAGGTTGTAATCGAATCACGTATGGTAACCGTGCGTGATAATGTAACCGAAGATTTAGGTGTGCGTTGGGGGTTTAGCGACCAGCAGGGCAGTGATGGCATATCAGGTACACTTGAAGGCGCTAATACAATATCAAATGGTATCATTCCTGATATCTCTGATCGTTTAAACGTGAATTTACCCGTGACAAATCCATCAGCAAGTATCGGCATGCATATCGCCAAGTTAGCTAACGGTACTTTGATTGATTTAGAGTTAACAGCTCTTGAGGAAGAAAACAAAGGTGAGATTATTGCGAGCCCTCGTATTACTACTGCAAACCAACAACAAGCACGAATAGAGCAAGGTACTGAAATACCTTATGTTGAGTCAGCTTCTAGTGGTGCGACAACGGTTAGCTTTAAAAAAGCAGTACTGAGTTTACAAGTAACACCTCATATAACTCCTGATAATAAAGTTATTTTGGATTTAATTATTACTCAAGATACGCGAGGAGATACAGTTCAAACAGGAACTGGGCCAGCTGTTGCAATTGATACTCAGCAAATTCAGACACAAGTGCTAGTGGAAAATGGGCAAACAATCGTGCTCGGCGGTATTTTTCAGCAGCAAATCATAAATTCGACTAAAAAAGTACCTCTACTTGGTGATATTCCGTACTTAGGAAGGCTGTTTAAGAGTACAAGTGAGTTTAACGAAAAGAGAGAATTACTTATTTTTGTAACACCAAAAATACAAATAGACTAAAATTAGGCGTATTTTTGTTAACCAATGGGCGATTATTCAGATTAATTGCTCGTTATATGGCTTTTTATTCTAATTGACTTGAAATACCCCAGCAATTACTGAGATAATCCCCTCCTTAATTTTGGGGCCAGGTCGTTAGGCGGGGTTTTATTTCAAATTTTAGAGTTCGTTTGTACTAAAAGATATGGCTGAGAAACGTAATATATTTCTAATTGGCCCCATGGGGGCTGGAAAAAGCACAATTGGTCGTCACATTGCCGATCAATTACACCTTGAATTTGTTGATTCTGATCAAGAAATCGAACGCCGTACCGGTGCAGATATTGCCTGGGTGTTTGATCTTGAAGGTGAAGAAGGCTTTAGACTTCGTGAAGAATCTGTTATTGGCGACTTAACTGAGATGCAAGGTATTGTACTTGCAACTGGTGGTGGTTCAGTAATGAGTAAAGAAGTTCGAAACAAGCTTTCTGCTCGCGGTATAGTAGTATACCTAGAGACACCTATAGAAAAGCAAGTTGCACGCACACAACGCGACAAGCGTCGCCCATTGCTGCAAACTGAAGAAGCACCTCGTGATGTACTAGAGCGCTTAGCAGAAGAACGCGAACCGTTATATAAAGAAGTGGCTGATTTTGTTGTACGCACTGATGAGCAAAGCGCTAAAGTTGTTGCTAACCAAATCATCGAGAAATTAGATTTTTAAAAAACTAATAATAAAGGAAGACTGAGCATGCTTGAATTAACTGTTAATTTGGACGAGCGAAGTTATCCTATATATATTGGTCAATCTGCACTTCAAGATAATGGCCGCCTAATTCACTACATTGGTGATTGTCGGCCTATCATCATTACTAATGACACAGTTGCACCTTTATATCTACAAGGGCTACTTGATTCGTTAGCTGAGCTAAAACCACTCTCTTTTGTAATACCTGACGGTGAGCAATACAAATCACTAGAATGGTTTGAAAAAACATCTGCTTTTTTACTCCAAAATAACTGCGGTCGTGATACGTGCTTAATTGCATTAGGTGGTGGTGTTATAGGTGACTTAACTGGGTTTGTAGCTGCATGTTACCAACGCGGTGTGCCATTTATTCAAATACCAACCACATTGTTATCGCAAGTAGACTCATCAGTTGGTGGTAAAACGGCTGTAAATCATCCTTTAGGTAAAAATATGATTGGGGCATTTTATCAGCCACAAGCGGTTTTTATTGATACCAAATCTTTGCATACGCTACCAGCAAGAGAGTTTGCTGCCGGTATGGCTGAGGTTATAAAATATGGATTGATTTATGATACTGAATTATTTAGTTATTTAGAAAAAAACGTAAAAGACTTACAGCAATTAAATGAAGCGTGTTTACAGCATATTATTTTTAGATGTTGTGAAATTAAAGCTTTAATTGTTGCTCAAGATGAAAAAGAGCAAGGCCTTAGGGCACTTTTAAATCTGGGTCATACATTTGCCCATGCGATTGAAGCGCAAATGGGCTACGGTATTTGGCTACATGGTGAAGCTGTTGCAACAGGAATAGTGCTTGCCGCACAACTTGCTCATACGCGCAAAGACTTGAGTGCTGATGAAGTGGCACGTATTATTGATGTTATTGCGCAGTATAACTTACCAACCAAAATACCTACAGAAATGACAAGCGATCAGTTTTTAACGCATATGCGTAAAGACAAAAAGAATAAAAAAGGTACAATCCGGTTTATTTTACCAACCCAATTTGGTCAATGCGCATTAGTTGATGATGTATCTGACGACCAAGTTCGAGCCTTAATCGAGCAATAAATGCAGTCACAAATTTTACCAAGCCGTGCGGCTTTGGTGGATAGAATCGCATTGCAATTTGAATACGGGCAAAACCTTATCGTTTTACTTGGCACATCAGGGCTAGGTAAAAGTTATATGCTCGAAACCTTCATTACCGATAAATATAATGATTTCAATAAAGCTTTTGTACAAGTAACAGGAAAAATGACTGATACTCAGCTTATGAGTCAGTTATTAGAACAAAGCTTTAATGCTCCTTTGGTGGATCATAACTTAAGCTTATCCGAAAACTATTATCAATTGCTTCAACAGCAAACATGTGGGCCTTGTTTGTGGGTGTTTGACGGTGGTAGACATCTCTCAGAAGAAATACTCATTGAGCTTGAGTCATTGGCTAAAATGAGTCCAAGTACCTTGTATATTATGGTCGCTTCACAATCAAAACTGTTTTTGAATGATGTTGTTGAAATTTATTTAGAGCCTTTAAGTCTGCGAGAAAGTAAGCAGCTTATGAGTTGGTACTTCACTGCTCTTCCTTATGACGAGGACCCTGTTTTCCAGACTTTTTTGTCTGAAGCTCGAGGGAATCCTAGCTTATTGTTAGCATGGCAACCCACTGAACATATCGCAGATTTTACAGTCAAAGACAAAGTATCGTGGCGATTACACTTATTAACTTTACTGTTGATAATAATGTTCTTAATTATAGGTTTATTGTATAAATCAAATATGACGCAATGGTGGCAGCAATATCACCAGCAGGAGCAACCTGAGTTGCTAACGTTAGCCATTCCAGTGAGCGAAGTAAGTAATCGACTCATGTCTCCTAATGAAGCGCCTATCCCCCAAATACTTCCAGATGTAATAAACGAGACGAAGCTTAAAGAGCACCAGAATGATGTGCCCGCAATTATGCAAAGCTTAAAAAAAGCGAGCGTAGAAACGGAACGGTTAGCTACAAATATAAAAATAGCTGAAGAGCACCCTAAATCGCAAATGAAGAATGAACAATCAGATATTGAAAAGAATTGGTACTTACAACAACCTACTCACCACATTGTAATTCAGTTATTAGCCGTAACACAGCAGCAAATTAGTATTGAGTTTATGGCTAAATATGAACTGGAAGGTGAGGCCTATACTTATCAAACTAAAAGAAACAACAAAATTTGGTGGGTAGTTACGTTTGGTAATTTTGCGAGTTTAGAGGATGCAAAATTGGCAATGAAAACATTGCCTTCTGACATTTTGAAAAATAAACCTTTTTATAAAAAAATTAGCAAAATAAAACAAGAAATAGCACTAGTTGATCAGTAAATTAAATCGCTTTAGTGTAAAATCGCGTAACACCAGATTGAAGTAAAGAGCCAATGCAGCAAAAGAGTAGAGCCTTCCTTAAATGGGCTGGCGGAAAATACAGCCTCGTTGATGATATTAACGCGCGACTAAACCAAGCAAGCAAGCATGCAGACACTTTGGTTGAACCTTTTGTTGGTGCTGGATCGGTGTTTTTAAATAGTAATTTTAAACATTATATTCTTAATGATATAAATGCAGATTTAATAAACTTATACAAAGAACTAAGAAATTCACCAGATGAGTTTATTAGTGATGCAAAAAAGCTATTTGTTGATTTGAATAACCATCCTGACGCTTACTATGAGTATCGTGTACAGTTTAATCAAAGCCGCGATGTATATGAGCGATCAATATTATTTTTGTACATGAACCGTTATGGTTATAACGGGTTGTGTAGATACAACTTAAAAGGTATTTTTAATGTGCCTTTCGGTAAATATAAAAAGCCTTATTTTCCTGAAAAAGAAATGTATTTTTTTGCCGCGAAAGCTCAGCAAGCAACTTTCACCTGTTTAGATTACGATGATGTATTTAAATTGGTACCTGAGAATGCAGTTATCTATTGCGACCCGCCATATGTACCCTTAAGTAAAACTGCATCATTCACCTCTTATGCAAAGGGTGGCTTTAATTTAGATGATCAGGCTAACTTAGCTAATTTGGCAGAGCGGGCAGCATTTGAAAATAATACACCAGTACTTATATCTAACCACGATACAGTATGGACACGAAAGATTTATAGCAAGGCATCATTGGATCAAATTCAAGTAAAGCGGACTATTAGCCCTAAAGGCGGTTCTCGTAATAAAGTAGATGAGTTAATGGCTATGTATTTACCACTAAAGCAACAATCGCGTAAATCGAAAATACAAAAACTATAAAAAGCATAATCGCAATTATAATTATTGAATATGGAGAGTGTTTTTTGAAGTCTGAATTGCGTTTGCTTTCTGATTGAACGCCAAAAAATGCTGCTAGCACACTTTGTAACGCGCTAAAAAATTGCAGCATTATATTAAAATAGAGGTTTTAAAGATGGCGCTTTTTTCGAATCATCTGAGCTGGTAAGTAGTTCTAATAAATCTAAATAATGAAACTGCGCACTTCTACTATCACCAGTAATCCACGAAACCCAAGACGAATCCTCTTCTATCTTAATACACACTTCTGCAGTATTTTTAGAAACCACAGATAGATTTTGATAATGGCAATTATTTACTGAGCTAATTTCGGGCTCAGAATTTGGAGAGAAACTAAACGCCCCAATAAACAATAATGCCGATGCAATTAATATCCCTGTTTTAAAAGCTCGCATATGTAGGCCTAATTATTTGTTACTTTTTTAATCATACCAAAGGTTGGTTAAATAACAAACTTAAATATTTAAGATAATAGTGAATAATTATAAAAAATAATAACTTAACTATTCTTTTTAATTTTAGGGATCCATCATTATCTTTTATCCGTTCTTGGGTAACTTCATTAATTAAGTTACATTAACGAAATATACTATTTATTGATGGAGTTAATCATGTTTAACCCAGAGCAAAAATATTTAATTGCCCCTTCTATTTTGTCTGCTGATTTTGCAAAACTAGGCGAAGATGTTGATAAAGTACTCGATGCGGGTGCTGACGTGGTTCATTTTGATGTGATGGATAATCACTATGTACCTAATCTCACAATTGGCCCAATGGTGTGTAAAGCACTCAGAGATTACGGTATAACAGCACTTATCGACGTACATTTAATGGTTAAACCTGTAGATGGCCTTATTCCACTGTTTGCAGAGGCTGGCGCATCAATTATTACTTTTCATCCAGAAGCCAGTGAACACGTTGATCGTACAATACAGTTAATTAAAGATCATGGCTGTAAAGCAGGCTTAGTGTTTAACCCTGCAACGAGTCTAAGTTACTTAGATCATGTTATTGATAAGCTAGATACCATTTTACTAATGTCGGTAAACCCTGGGTTTGGCGGACAAAGTTTTATCTCTCATACGCTTGAAAAGCTACGACAAGCTAAGCAACGTATAGTTGCATCGGGTCGTGATATTCGCTTAGAGGTAGATGGCGGTATTAAAGTCGATAATATTGCAGCAGCGGCTCGAGCGGGTGCAGATATGTTTGTGGCAGGCTCCGCTATTTTCAACCAACCTGATTACAAAGTGGTGATTGATCAAATGCGTGAGCAGCTTGGAAGTGTAAAATAATGAAGTACGACGTCGCCTTATTTGATTTAGATGGTACTTTGGTTGATAGCGTTTACGACTTGTATATTGCTATTAACCTAACCTTGAGTGACCTCGCTTTTCCTATCGTTAGCCAACGCTTAGTTGAAAGCTGGGTAGGTAATGGCATAGAAGTACTCGTTAAGCGTGCTTTGAGTGGCGATATGCAAGTGAGTGAACATTTAGACGAGTCACTTAGTGATAAAGCAATATCACGGTTTTATAAGCACTATGAGCAACAAGTTGGTGAGTATAGTGTGCTGTACCAACACGTGGAAACTGGGCTTGCAGCACTTCGTGGTATGCCAAAAGCGCTAATCACTAATAAGTCTCGAATTTTTACAGAGAAACTACTCGAAAAATTGGCCCTAACGAGTCATTTTGATGTGGTTGTATGCGGTGACGACATGGCAAAAAAACCATCGCCAGAACCATTGCTATTTGCCTGCAAAAAACTAAATGCGGAGCCTAATAAAGCAATAATGATAGGTGATTCTAAAAGCGATATACTTGCAGCTAAAGCCGCTAATATAGACGTAATTGCACTTAGTTATGGCTATAACCAAGGTGAAAGTCTTGAGGATTATAATCCGCAGTACCTATGCGATAACTTCTTAGATATAATACCTGTTCTAACGCAGCGTTAAATATTATTCATTAAGCAAAATAAAGGAAAATCATGAGTAAACCAGTAGTTTTAAGCGGCATTCAGCCAACCGGTGGTATGACAATAGGCAACTATGTTGGCGCTATTAACCAGTGGCTAAAGTTACAGGAAGACCACGAAAGTTTCTTTATGTTAGTAGACTTACACGCTATTACGGTTCGCCAAGAGCCTGAATTACTGCGCTCTCGAGTGTTAGATGGTATTGCTCTTTACGCGGCATGTGGCATTGATCCTGAAAAATCTGCGTTATTTGTACAATCGCAAGTACCTGAGCACGCACAATTAGCGTGGGTATTAAATTGTTACGCGCAAATGGGTGAGCTTAATCGAATGACTCAGTTTAAAGACAAGTCATCTAAGCACGCAAATAACGTAAACGTGGGCTTATTTTCATATCCAGTATTGCAAGCTGCGGATATTTTATTATACCAAGCTGATCAAGTACCAGTAGGGGATGATCAAAAGCAACACTTAGAGCTGACTCGCGATATAGCCACACGCTTTAATAATTTATACGGCGACGTATTTAAATTACCAGAGCCGTACATTCCTGAGTTTGGTGCACGCGTAATGAGCTTGCAAGACCCACTTAAAAAAATGTCTAAGTCTGACGAAAACCCAAATGGTTACATCATGTTATTAGATGAGCCTAAGCAAATTGTGAAAAAGCTTAAAAAAGCAGTAACTGATTCAGATGAACAAGCACGTATTTATTTTGATCGCACAGAAAAGCCTGGCGTATCAAACTTGCTTACTTTATTGAGTGTTGCAACTAAGCGCTCAATTGAAGACCTAGTTCCTGAATATGAAGATAAAATGTATGGCCACTTGAAAAAAGATACAGCAGATGCAGTTGTAAATATGATTGAGCCTATTCAAGCACGCTTTAAAGAGATCAGAGATGATCAAAATCTACTTGATGGCATAATGAAATCAGGTGCTGAAAAAGCCAGCGTACGTGCTGAGAAAACACTTAAATCAGTTTACGATGCACTTGGTTTTATTCCGCGCGGGTAAGTTTATTAAAATAAAAAATGCCGCTTGTTAGCGGCATTTTTTATATAGCACATATCAACATGATAGAGCCAAATAGAAACAGCAGCGATATCGCTAGTTTGTCTGTTTTATCCATTACTCAGCTCTTCTTACTGTTATATCTGCTGTGCTATCAACACTGACTAAAGAAACGCTATAGCCTTTGTTTTCAAGTAATGTGAGTAAGCTATCTTGGCCTGCAAGATGGGCAACTCCAACGAGTACAAACTCATTTTTATCGTTATTAAACATGGCTTCTACTTTTGGTAACCAATCATTATTTCTATCTGTAATAAGCTGTTTATAGCTATTCGGATCATTTTTCTGCATATCTTCAAGTGCCACTTTATTTAGGGTGTCTGTATCACCTTTGCGCCATGCAGCTAAAAGCCCTTTAAACATATCGCTATAGTTGTGAAGCTCGGCTAAGTTACGTTTAATGAAATCGTTTTCGTTGCCTTGACCCATTGCTTTAAAAAGCTCTAACTGAAATTCCATTGTTTCTAAGTAATTTTTTGTTTTGTTATCTTCAGTCGCTTTTTTAGTAAAGTAAGCATCAACCCCTTCACCCATTATATTTTGTTTTTGAAGCTCCATCGACATTAAAACAATACTAACCATAGCAGGGCGATAACCATCTAACTTAGCTAGGTTAGCGCCAAACTCGCTAAGCTTATTTTCAAGTGAAGCTTTAATCTGGGGTTCTAGCTTTTGACTTAACGTTTCGTTATTTTTATACGATAGCGCGCCTAACATTTGCATTTGTGCATTGGTGTCGGCTGGGTCAGGTAACGGTGCTTCTAAAATAATTGTATCTGCTTGTTCATAAGCATGGTTAAACTCAGCGGGCAGTGGCATTTCAGCTTTAGGTAGTATGTGAACTGTACCGCCAATAAATAGTGAGTCATTGCCATTACTTACTTGCCATACAGAGCTTTGAGCCTGTGCTGTATTTGCTAAAAAGCTACAACTAAGTAATACGCTGGCAGATACTAATTTTTTTGTGAATTTTTTCATGATAATTCCTTAATATAACTTTTAATTTTATTGTTTTTAGTTCGATAACACATTACTGAAATATGCAGTGATTGACGATGTTACCTTTGAAAGGCTTTTATCAATTTGCGTGTTTATTTTGCTCATTGAAGAGTCAAGCTCAGCTGATATTTTTTCATCCATTAAAGAGAGTAACGTTTGCGTATCAATATTACTTTTTAAAGACTCAGAAGCGTCTATTTTGTTTGCTTTTTGCAGCTTTTGATTAACAGGGTTAATCGCCTCTATACTTTTACCAATCATGTATTGCTCAAAATTACTTTGAACGGTGTGTTGTTTAGCGTCAGCTGCAATAACTGAAGTTGTATTAAAAGCAGTTGCTAGTAGTAAAGCCGGTAGTACTTTTTTCATTGTGCTATTCATAATTAAACCTTTATATTTTTAATTGCAGCCAATTTAGAATCACAAATGATTTTTTACTAAGCTGCTTGTTGATGACGGTTTAAAGAATATCGCTGAATTTATTGAGAGTCGCTTATCTAGTTGTGAGCAATTAATAGATAAGGTTTTAAAACTAAATAATTGTTTAAATTTAGTATGTTAGATTTAAACCTTATAATGCTAATATAAGGTTTAAAATGCTTTTTCTATAAAATAAAGTGTAGATGTGATACGGTTTATAAAAATAAAAATATGTAAAGACTATGAATTATCAAATCGGACCTTGGCAATTTATTAGTAATCGCTGTGTGATTACTTCAAACCATTTAGAAAGAGAGTTAGATCCACTTTTAGTAAAGTTATTACTCCACTTTATAGACAAGCCTCAACAAATCGTTTCCCGCCAAGAGCTTATTGAGAGTGTATGGCAACAGAGCTTTGTTGATGATAATGCGATTAACCGTGCAATCTCAGAGTTAAGAAAGCAGCTTGCCCACCCAATTGAAAAAGCGCCGCTTTTAAAAACGCATTACCGTAAAGGATATAGCCTAACAGTAATACCTGAGCGTTTAACGCAAGCAAACGTCTCCAAAGAGTCTGCAAACATTTTGCCTGACTCACCGGGTATTTCTGCCAAAAATGAAGAGATAGCTACTGCAACTACTTCTCAACCAGTTCAAAAAAAGAATAGTAAAAAGTTTTTGATTTATTCTTTACTCGTCATTATTTGCCTGTGCTCTTTAGTATGGTTTGGGTTGTTTTTTATTAATGCACTTTCTAGCGAAAAGATTAAACAGATCACGGTTAATAAGGTAGCAAGCACGTGGAATATAGGCAGTGAGGTTCACCCTGAGATGTCCTCAGATAAACAATATTTAGCTTATACAAATGTTGAACCTGAAAATGACATAATGCATGCATTTGTAAAGCGACTATCTGATCAAAGGGAAGTTGAAATTACCTATCCTGGCTTTCAAGTATCTATTTTATCGTGGCAGTTAAATCAGCACTCTGTGTTGTTACAAGCGACCAACTTAAAGCAGCAAAAGTGTGAAATGGTACTGGTTGATTTAAGCCAGTTTCCTGTTATAGGAGAGGCTACTTTAATTAAAAAGTGCGACCTTAGATACACAGGTTATGCGCAAGTAGACGAAAGTGGTGAGCATATTTATTACACCGAATATAAAAATGAGCATGAGGGTTCAGGTTTATATAAATATGATTTAGAACTTAAAAAAGAATTCATAGTGATCCCACCACCAGGCGTCATGTATGGCGTAATCATGCCTCGTTTATCTCATTCTGGTAGTAAAATAGCATATGTACTTAGTCAAAAGGGTAAGCCTTTTTCTGTATTTAGCTACAACTTTGAGACCCATGAAACCAAGCGGTTATTTAAAGCAAAGAAAAGCATAATTAGCTTCGCATTTGACTGGCTTGCAGACGATAAAGGCGTGATTGTTTTTGAAGACTCTGACCTTTCAACCATTGTGTTTGATGAAAATAATATTATTAAACGCACACTAACGGTTACCCCAGCAATTTCACCTTATTATATTGCAGTTCACTCTGATAACAGCCTATTTTACTCGGAAAATATGACACAGGCATACTCGCTTATTAAAGCTACAGACCCTTTTGGTGATAATCCTGAGTATGAAGCACTTTATAAAAGTGATAAAGACGAGTACAACATTGCTGAAATAATTAATAAGGAAGGGACAGCACATGTTTTTGTATCAGAGCGTTCTGGCAGCAGTCAATTGTGGCTCTCTCAAAATGGTCTTACAAAGCAACTTAGCTTTTTTAATTACGATGATGGCCCATCAACTTTTGTATTAGGAGGACTAAGAGCCTCTCCTAATAAGCAACGCATGATATTCATGAAAAATAAAGGTTTTTCACTTTATGACGTAAACGCTCAAAAATTTTATCCATTTGAAGAATTTAATAAGCATAAAATAGTAAGCTATATTTGGTCAAAAAATAACGACAGCATTATTTATGTTAAGCGACTTGGTTCAAAAAATATATTGGCAGAATTTAATTTAGTAACACGTGATACACGTGTAATAGAAGGTATAAAAGCTAATAAACTCATTTCAGATAGTAAAGGTAACGGGTACGTAACCAATGATAATCAGCTAATTCGCCTTTCAGATAGGCAAAGCTGGGAATTACCTAAAAACGCCAAAAAGTCAGTTGCGTATGGAGTTAGCAAAGAGTATTTCTATTATTCAGATTCTATTTCTAGAGTCGCTAGACTAAATTTACGCGATCAAACTATACAAGATATACACGTGGACTTTCGACCTATTGGTTTTGAAGTGAGTTCAGATAATGAAATTTTATTCACGGGTGCTAAATACAAAGATATGCAAATTATACAAATTAGTTGGGATGAATAAAAAGTTTATCAAGGACTAACAGTCGGGAGCTAAATATAAAAAACACCAAGTAGTTAAACTACTTGGTGTTTTTTATTGGTATTAAAGCAATGGCTTTAGGTAATGCCCAGTATGTGAACACTCACACTCAGCTACTTCTTCTGGCGTACCTGCAATGAGTATTTCACCACCGCCAGCTCCGCCTTCAGGTCCTAAATCGATCACCCAATCTGCTGTTTTAATAACATCGAGGTTGTGCTCAATAACCACAATTGTATTTCCGTGGTCGCGCAAGCGATGAAGTACAACAAGCAGCTGCTCAATATCAGCAAAGTGTAAGCCTGTTGTTGGCTCATCTAATATGTAGAGTGTTTTACCGGTATCACGCTTTGATAGCTCGCGGGCAAGTTTTACACGCTGAGCTTCACCACCAGAGAGCGTAGTAGCTGCTTGTCCTAAGCGAACATACGATAAACCAACGTCCATTAGCGTTTTAAGTTTACGCGCAATAGCCGGTATTTTATCAAAGTAATCATGAGCGTCTTCAACAGTCATCTCAAGTACTTGGTGTATGTTTTTACCTTTGTATTGTACTTCGAGCGTTTCGCGGTTATAGCGTTTGCTCTTACACACATCACACGGTACATACACATCAGGTAAAAAGTGCATTTCAACTTTTATTAAGCCGTCACCTTGGCACGCTTCACAGCGTCCGCCTTTAACGTTAAAGCTAAAGCGACCTACTTTGTAGCCACGTGAGCGCGCTTCTTGTGTACCTGCAAATAATTCACGAATACCGGTAAATATACCTGTGTAGGTTGCCGGATTTGAACGAGGAGTACGACCAATTGGGCTTTGATCAATATCGATCACTTTATCAAAATGATCTAAACCGCTAATTGATTTATACGGTGCAGCTTCGGCAGTGGTTGCGCCATTTAGCTCTGTATGAGCAAGTTTAAATAAAGTATCGTTTATTAACGTTGATTTACCTGAGCCCGATACACCTGTCACACAGGTCATTAAACCAAATGGGATTTTTAAATCCACATTTTTAAGATTATTACCCGTTGCGCCAAATAGCTCTAGCCATTTGTCGTTCGTTGGGTGACGCTCTTTTGGTATTTCTATTTTACGTACGCCTGATAAAAATTGGCCCGTAACAGACTCTTTGCTTGCTAAAATATCGTCGCGCGTACCTTGAGCAATAATATGCCCACCATGAACACCCGCACCTGGACCAATATCAATAATATGATCTGCCGCACGAATAGCATCTTCATCGTGCTCTACCACAATAACGGTGTTACCTAAGTCGCGTAAATGGATTAGTGTTTGTAGTAAGCGGTCGTTATCGCGTTGATGCAGCCCAATAGATGGCTCATCTAGTACATACATTACACCTACAAGGCCAGCACCAATTTGACTGGCTAAGCGGATACGCTGAGCTTCACCACCTGATAATGTATCGGCGCTACGTTCAAGTGATAAATAATTGAGGCCAACGTTAATTAAAAACGATAAGCGGTCGCGAATTTCTTTTAATATTTTTTCAGCTATTTGGCCTTTTTGTCCGGTTAACTCTAAACCTTCAAAAAATTCCATGGCTTCACCAATACTCATGCATGTGATTGCAGGTAAGTTGGTTTGTCCAATAAATACATTTCGAGATTCTTCGCGTAAGCGCGAGCCATGACAGCTAGGACAGGCTTGGCTTGTTTGGTATTTAGCAAGTTCTTCGCGTACAGAGTTTGACTCTGTCTCGCGGTAGCGGCGATTCATGTTATTTAAAACGCCTTCAAACTCATGGTTACGCGTAATTAAATCGCCACGGTCGTTACGGTAATTAAACGCAATTTTAGTGCTACCAGAGCCGTCTAATATAATTTTTTTCGAGTCGCTGTCTAAATCTTGATAAGGCACATCTAAATCAAAATTGTAATGATCCGCAACCGCTTGCAGCATTTGATAGTAATAAAAGCTGCGTTTATCCCATCCTTTAATTGCACCGCCAGCAAGGCTTAACTCTGGGTTATGCACTACGCGATTAGGATCAAAATATTGACGTATACCTAAACCATCACAGGTTTGACACGCACCAGCTGGGTTATTAAACGAAAACAAACGCGGCTCAAGTTCAGTCATTGCATAGCCACAAGTAGGGCAGGCAAAATTTGCTGAAAATAGAATCTCTTCAGCGCTGCTATCATCCATATATGCTACATGTGCAACGCCATTAGACATTTCTAGTGCAGTTTCGAACGATTCTGCTAAGCGTTGTTGTAAGCCATCTTTTACTTTAAATCTGTCTACAACAACTTCTATTGTATGTTTTTTATGAAGCTCAAGTGTTGGTGGATCAGACAAGTCACATACTTCACCGTCTATACGGGCGCGAATATAACCTTGGCTAGATAGCTGTTCTAATAACTTAACATGCTCACCTTTACGCTCTTTTACTATTGGCGCAAGCAGCATTAATTTACTGCCCTCAGGTAGACCTAAAACAGTATCTACCATTTGGCTCACTGTTTGCGCAGCAAGTGGTAAATCATGTGTAGGACATCGTGGTTCGCCAACGCGGGCAAACATGAGTCGTAAGTAATCGTAAATTTCGGTAATAGTACCTACGGTTGAACGCGGGTTATGAGACGTTGACTTTTGCTCAATAGAAATGGCAGGAGAGAGGCCTTCAATGTGATCTACATCAGGCTTTTCCATAAGCGATAAAAATTGTCTTGCATACGCAGAGAGTGATTCAACATACCGGCGCTGCCCTTCTGCATAAAGTGTATCAAATGCAAGTGATGACTTCCCCGAACCAGATAGACCAGTAATAACTATTAGTTTATCACGTGGGATGGTTAGGCTGATGTCTTTTAAATTGTGCGTTCGGGCGCCTCGGACTTCAATGTTTTCCATGCTATCTCGTTTATTACCAAAATTATTTACTCAGTATCGCATAATACGAAGCAATATTAATCCTTGATCAATGAAAAATCCTTACTTATAGGCGATTAATTATTGCCAAGCTTATGGTAGAATCCCAACCTCAATTTTTCATAGAGTAAGATCACGCAGATAATGACCGCATCTTCACTTAATTCACGAGAAAAACGCGCCGCTGTATCACTGGCGAGTGTGTTTGCATTTAGAATGCTCGGCTTGTTTATGCTGATGCCTGTATTGGCTATTTATGGACAATCGCTTGAAGGCTTTTCGCCTATTTGGATTGGTTTTGCCATTGGTGCGTACGGTTTAACGCAAGCTGTATTACAAATACCTATGGGTCGATTATCCGATAAGATTGGCCGTAAAAAGGTTATTGTTGGTGGCTTAGTTGTATTTGCTATTGGCTCTGTAGTTGCTGCATTAGCTGACTCTATCCAAATGGTTACCGTAGGCCGCGCTCTACAAGGCATGGGCGCAATAGCCAGTGCGCTACTCGCGTTTGCTTCAGATTTAAGCCGTGATGAGCAACGACCAAAAGTAATGGCCGTTATTGGTATGAGCATAGGCATGAGCTTTGCCTTTGCTATGTTACTTGGGCCAATTGTCGCCGCTTCGTGGGGTATTGCGGGTGTATTTTGGTTGACTGCTATTTTAGCTGTCTTTGGTATATTTATAGTGACCATGCTAGTGCCAAAGGCGGTAAATAAAGCACCCAAAGGCGATACATTAGCAAGCTTCAACGACATTAAAAAATTAATTAAACACCCTCAGTTAGCACGATTAAATGCAGGTGTATTGTTATTGCATTTAACGCTAACCACAATTTTTGTGGTACTGCCGAGTCAATTAATTAAAGATGGCTTGGTTGCCGACCATCACTGGTATTTGTATATTCCAGTGCTATTTTTAGCCTTTTTATTAATGGTACCAATAATGATTGTGGCCATCAAAAAAGAAAAAGAAAAACAAGCGTTTATTGGCTCAGTAGCCTTGTTAACTATTAGTATGTTAGCAATGTCGGTATGGGTTAATAGTGTAGTAGGCATTGCTGTGTGTATGCTGCTTTATTTTGTGGCGTTTAACTTTTTAGAAGCCACTATGCCTGCGCTTGTATCGCGAATAGCACCTGCAAGCCAAAAAGGTTCAGCAATGGGTGGCTACTCATCTAGTCAGTTTTTAGGCGCCTTTTTAGGCGGTATGTTAGGTGGTTATGTAGCACAAACTACAACGACGCAAGCTGTGTTTGCGGCAGCGGCACTTGTTGGGTTAATATGGCTTATTATTGCGTGGAAAATGCAAGTCCCACCCAAAAGTAAAGTTATTAGTTTAATGACCAAATTAGATTCTGAAGAGCATGCTCAAACACTTGCTTCTCAGTTAGTTGCTTTACCAGGCGTAATAGAAGCAACTGTGGTTCGCGATGAAAGTCGCAGCTATTTAAAGATTAATGATAAAGAATTTGACCTAGACCAAGCGCGTAAAGTAGCTGGTTTAATCTAACATTTATAGGAGATGGTTCCATGGCACGCGGTGTGAACAAAGTAATTTTGGTTGGTAATTTAGGGCAAGATCCTGAAGTTCGTTATATGCCTAACGGCAACGGTGTAGCAAATATTACCTTAGCAACTTCAGATAGCTATAAAGATAAAAACACTGGCCAAATGGTTGATAAAACTGAGTGGCACCGTGTTGTATTCTTTGGCAAGTTAGCTGAAATTGTTGGTGAATATTGTCGTAAAGGTTCACAAATTTATGTTGAAGGTAAACTTCAAACACGTAAGTGGACCGATCAACAAGGCCAAGAAAAATACACTACAGAAATAGTTGTAGATGGCTTTACTGGTCAAATGCAAATGTTAGGCGCACGTGGTGGCGATCAACAAAGTGGTGGTTACCAAGGTAATCAGCCGCAAGGTGGACAACAAGGTGGTGGTTACCAAGGTAATCAAGCGCAAAGTGCTCAACAAAGTGGTGGTTACGGCCAAAATAATCAGCAACAAGGTGGTTATGCTCCACAACAGCAAGCAGCACCTGCAGCGCAACCTCAGTCAGCGCCAGCACCACAACAAAATAATCAATACCAACAACCGCAAGGCGGCTTTGCACCACAACAAAATAGTGCACCGCAGCAACAAGGTGGTTTCGCTCCTAAACCACAAAGTGCTCCGCAAGGTGGCGCATCAAACCCAATGGAACCAACCATTGATTTTGATGACGATATTCCGTTCTAGACAAAGACAAAACATCAAATGTTGAAAAATAATCTTAAAAGCCGCTTTTTAGCGGCTTTTTTAGTTTTATTAGAAAATTAATGTTGAAAAGTTGAAAATATTCACTATATTACTTTATAACAAATATAAATGTTTATTAGTGAGTGTTCATGAAAGTTGCTGTAAAGAAATTTAAAAGTGGAGAGCGCTACGCCTTTTTATTAGGAGAAGATGGCGTTCCCGATTTTTGGGTCACTCATTTTGTTACGCAAAAACTGCGAATGACTAAAGCTGCAACATCAATTGAGCAATACCTGAAAGACATTAAACATTTGAAACGCTGGGAGGAGATTAACGGTAGGGATCTGCTTGAGGAAATATATAACGGTAAAGTACCTAACCTTGATGATATTAATAAACTTAAAGAGCATTGCTCATATCAGGCTAAAGTGGTTAAAGATAAACCAGCAAGTAATGTGGTCGATATGGGAAAGTTTCATTTATCAAAATCACAAGACAAACCGACTATTGGTAAATCTCAATATATATCCCGTATAGCTCACATTGCAGAGTTTCTTCACTTTATAGGGCAAGAGAGAGTCAAGCATAAGCCAGCAGCCGCAGAACTTCTGGAGGCGCTGGATAAGATGAAAACTCGACTTAAGAGTGGTAAGCCAAAAGGAAAATCGAAGAAAGTTTCCTTAGATAAATCTGGTATTCCAGATGATGTATTTGATGACTTTGTTGAGGTAGCTAAGCCTGATTCACATTACAACCCGTTTAAAAACCCAGTTATCAAGTTTAGAAACTATCTCATTGTTCAAGTTTTGTATGAAACAGGATTTAGATGTGCTGAGTTATTAGCGCTTCGAATTAGCGATATTGGAACAGATATTGACAATCCAACATTGTCAGTTGTTAGAAGACATGACAGTAAGGATGATCCTAGGGTAAAAGAGCCAACAGCAAAGACCCTCGGCAGAGCGGTTTCTATTACAAAAGAGCTTAGAGACTTACTAAACACTTATATCAAGATTCATCGTGCTGATACAAAAGTAGCGAAAACACACCCATTTATTTTTGTTTCTCACAAAGATAAGGAGGGACATTACCAGTCTGGACAACCGCTCATTCAACAAACAATTAACGATATATTTAAAAGCATTAAAGGTGTGAACCCTGAGCGTTTCTGGGCTATTACACCTCATTCTTATAGACATTATTTTAATGATCAACTGTCAGATCAGATTGATGAGGAAAGAAGGGCTGTCAGGCAAGAAGTAAAACGATTGGAACAGGCGGGGCTGCATCAAGCTGCAAAGCAATATGCAGACGAAAATAAGATTACAAAGCAGCGAGAGCTGGAGATAAGAGCCAAATTAAATGGACATTCATCTCTTAAATCAGGTGAGATTTATCTCAAGCGAACTGCAAGAAAACAGGCGCAAAGGATACGCCAAAGAATGCAATCGCGGATGAAGCACAAAACAGACGGGGGCTATCATGGTAGCTAAAGCAAAAAAATTACACGGCTCAAAAAGCGCTAGAACAAAGTCGGATAAGCGATACAGTAAAGCTAACTATGAATTTGATGTGTATGACGATCTTTGGCAGTTAGATGCAAATAAGTCGTTGAATTTTGAGTTGCTCGCTTCGCTAAATTTAGATCCTAAGTTCGAAAGTAATTTTCGGTTAGCATTAGCTGATTATGCATGTGAATTTTCATCTTCTTATACAGATAATCTGTTTCGATATTGTCGGTGGTTCTTCGCTGTTGGCGTTACGGGCAAAATAAATGAAGAACATGTAATAAATTACAAGGCAACACTAACCAAAAGCACAGAGTATAAGCTGGGTTACATTCGTGCATTCTTATTAGACTGGCACGACAAGGAAATCAAAGGAGTTGATAAAAAAACGGTTGAGTTGCTTAACTCACTTAAACTGTCTGGCAATGAAAAAGGAAAAGCCGTAGCTTTAGGTTGCCCTTTCAGCGGTGCCTATTCATTTGAAGAACAAACAGCATTTATAAACTGGTACGTTGATGCCTTTACTGAAAGGCTGATCTCGTTGACTGATTACGCCTTTATCATGGCACTACAACAAACGGGTGCTCGTCCTGTGCAACTCACGTATCTCTACTATGGAGATTTAATAACAAGGGTTGAAGAAGGTGTTGAACATTTTGATTTGCAGCTTCCCAATGCCAAAAAACGTGATGAGCATTTTAGAGGCTCTTTTCAAATCAAGAAGGATTCTGGTGAAGATTTAATGCTAGTGCTAAAAACACAGGCAAATCAATCCATCAATGCTGTTGAAACACAATTCGATATTAAATTGACATCTAGACAAAAGAACCAAATTCCTATTTTCCTCAATACACGAGAAATGGCTAAACTCGCTAGTTTTGATGAATTTGAACAGCTACAACAAAAAACGCCTGACTTATTGTGTTTACGGACAAAAGGAGCAAACCCTTCTGTTGGTGAAATGATCAGGCGTTTGTCTCGGTTGTGCCCACTAAAAACAACACGGATTAAACTCGATGATGGGTTTGGTGACCTGCATATCAATCCAAGGAGATTCCGCTATACCCATGCGACCAATATGGCAATGCTAGGTGCAAGTGACTATGCAATAGCCGAAGAACTAGGCCAGTCAGATACCCAGCAAGTCAAAGTTTATACAGAGTTCAACGAAGAAATGGCTGACAGAATTGATGAAGCGCTTGCAGCGGACCTTACGCCATTGGCGCAAGCATTTTCAGGAACTTTGATAGATGGTGAAAAAGACGCAATTCGAGCTAATGATCCTCGCAGTCGAATCAACAACAACGATGGCAATCCTGTCGGAAGCTGTGGAAAGTTTGGCTTTTGTGCTAATGGCACAATTCATTGTTACACCTGCAATAAATTCCAACCTTGGTTAAATGCACCTCATACAGAAGTCCTGAAAAGTGTCATTACTGAGCGTGATCGCAAGCGTAAGATGGGTGCAAGTGAGTTTGTATTGCAAGGTCATAATCGCAGTATTGATGCAATCAAAGTCGTTATTCAAAAGTGTCATGTTAGAAAGCAAGAGCTGGAAAAGGAAGGAGCGTTAAATGTCTGATGTATTGGTATTTACACCGAAGCATAAACTTGATTTCCAGAAAAATTACGCGGAGTTCATAGCATTCGCAAAAAACGATTTAACGCTTTTTGAGGATCTTGACTTTGAAAGCCCTAGCGGAATTCAAAAGGGATGGGAATGTGATAAGTGGTCTTGGAATACAGCAAGAGGAAAGAAATTAACCATCGTATTTGGTAACAGCGAAAATCATTCGAAATATACACCATTTAAGCAGCCATTTGCTGACTTTGCCAAAGCCTATGTGCGTTATGAGCAGTCACTAAATCATAAAGACTCAACCGCTTGGGTTTCATCTTTAGTGTGGATCTATAATGCGCTAGAAGAAAACGCGGCTCAAAATGACAGATCTGATGTTGATATTATGCACCTCAATAACACAGTTATTAATCGTGTTGAGGAACAGATTAAGAACAGTAAATTAGGTGCTGGAGGAAAGCGCAATATTGGTCTGTCATTTGAAAGAGTATTGAAGTTCATTAGGGACAAGCGATTCAAACTAGATCTACAAGACTGGTCAAATCCTTTCCCTCGTCCATCCGATTCCAGAATCAAACTTGATGAAGACAGTCGTAAAGAAGAAGTGGAGAAATGTCCTTCTGACTATCAAATGCTTCAAGTGGCGGATGCCTTTCATAAAGCTAAAACACCTCGTCAAAAATACTTCTCCAGTCTATGTTTAATGTTGATGTGCCAGCCGAGCAGAAATACAGAACTTAATGGTTTAACAATAAACTCACTACAAAGAAGTGAAAAGGGACGTTTATATCTAATGTGGCATCCCGCAAAAGGAGGAGACCCTGTTAAAAAGTGGGTTCCTAAACTACTAGAGGATGTCGTACAGCAGGCATTTGACAGACTCATTGATATTTCTGCTCCTGCTAGAGCTGCGGCGAAATTTGCTTTTGAAAATCCCAACATTTTTATGACGCATGAAGAGTGCATTACACTTACTGATTTCCCGCAAGACAAACCGTTAACATATAATCAATTTGCAAAAGCAATGTGCTTTAAAACTGGTCTGGATTCAAACGGAACACAGATGAGTTGGACACATAATGGTTCAATAAAATGGTTACGTAACTTAATAAACCAAATCAATCATGTGTCAGACTGGAAAAAGGATTTATTGAATGGGTGTAAAGTTTCGCAGGACAACGAAATACTGACCAAACATACTCATAACCCTACAGGGATTAGTATCAAATTCCCTAGTTATAGAGATCTACGCTCTGTTGTTGATCAAAAATATAAAACAAAAGACTTTCCCAATTATGGTGATGTGAAGCTTTGGGATTGCATTACCTTAGTTCGCGAGAATGAGTTTCACAAAGAGTTTGATGTTAAGCCGTTTTCTTGGGTAATGGTCGGTCATGGAGCTGTGAGTGATGCTATGGGTTCAGATCGCCCTTCAGGAGAAGAAACTATCGAGTCAATCTTTGATGAATTGGCAATCACAGACGAAGATGGCACTAGGTTACAATTGAATACACACCAACCCCGGCATTGGTTGAATACTAAGTTGAAGCTGGCTGGTGAAGAAGATTGGTTGATTGCCAAGTGGTCAGGTCGAGCTGATATTGAACAAAACAAAGCTTACGATGGAAGAACGCAAGAGCAGAAGTCGCGGTTAACCAAGCGCATAGGCCATGTTGCAAATGGTGAAGGTGTCATGACGGTTGCTCAAGCTAATAAGTTTTTATCATCATACACATCAGAGTCTCCTCCCCCTGCAATCGTTTTACATGATTTAGGTTTACCAGTTTCTCTTAAGTCACTTGGAATTAATAGGTCAGGTGTTGCTCAGTTTACAGGGTTAGGCTACTGCGTTCACAACTATGCGGAAAGTCCATGTGTTAAAAATGGCGATTGTGCAGTCTGTAGTGAGCATGAATGCTTAAAAGGGTTACCTAATACCCTAGAAGAGCTTAAAAACCTTGAGAAGCTTTACGAGGAGCAGCTAGAGGATGCTGTCGCTAAAGCTGGAGATAAAGTTTTCGGTGCAGATCGTTGGGTAACAGCTTTAGGTTTCAGATTATCAAAGATAAAAACCATTATTGCCATGATGGAAGACCCGAACAGACCTGATGGCACGCCTATCAGAATCCCTGACGAATTAGACCCTTCCCCTGTTAAACGGTCACTCAATATTGACGAGCAGAGTGTAATCCCAACTTTTGATCTTACCGCTTTAGCGTTAACTGATATGGAGGAGTAATCATGGCTTTTGTAACAGACAACAAAGAAACGATTCTAGCGATCATTGATGGTTGGAGAGGTAAGCTTACATATCATCTTCTTTCTGAAAGGCTTCAATCAGAATTGGGCTTAAAACGTCCCCCATCAAGGCACACTTACACAAAGCATGATGAAATCAAACATGCATTTGACTTAAAGAAAGAAGAGCTTAGATTTAAAAAATCTGCTGCAATTGAAGAAGCCAAGTCGCTATTTGATAGCTCTGATAAATTAAGCCAACTTTTGGAAAATTTAGACAATGATGATGCAACCATCGCTGAACTTATAAAGCGAGTTGAAAAACTTGAAAACGAGAACGAAAGGCTTGCCTCGGAGAACAATAGGTTAAGTACCCAGAATGACATATTGCTTGAAAGGTTTGCTAGGTGGCAACATAACCTTCAAAAGATGGATGGAGTTGATTTGAATAAGCTTGCCGTAACTATTGATAGTGGGTTACCAGCAAAGAACAGAGATTAATCCATTAACTTGAAATAGTTCAAATTTTTACTCATTAAGTAAATTACATGGCTCAAGTGTTTGTACTTTTAGAGTTAATTCTTCTTGATAGTTGTGTAAATGCGCCTCTACTAAATTATCCATTAACTTCCTCAAACATCCATTGCTTCTTTCGTTTTTCATTAAGTAGAGTTGATCCTTTTGGTACTGCACCATACCTTCGATATTTGAGTACGTGTCTCTGTACTCAACATCTCGGTCTTTCTGAAAATTCATTGTAGGTTTAGATTTGCAACTTGCTATCAATATAAGTGATAGACAAGCACAAACAACACAGGTTCTATTATTGCTCATTAAAGCACCCTCAATATGGCTAGTGTGGCAGTGACATAAGCAATTATATCACTGCATACTTAGATAATTTTAGTTGATAAAGGTATTTAGCCTTTCTAAGTACTCATCCTTATCAACAGCAAATGTGTCACAATGACCACCGTTATCGACCAAAAACAATCTACTATTTGAATGGTTTGAAGCAGTAAAGATTGTTTCCCCCATACTTACGGGAATATTTTCATCTTGATTACCGTGGATAACAAGTAGTGGTATTTGGTGGCTTTGAATTGACTTCGGTATATCGAAATTAAGGCTCTTATCAAGTTCTACGGTAAATAAAGAGCCAAATGTTTTTCTAGACTTGAATAGGTCAATCATTTCATTTTGGTTTGTGATCCCACCTTCAATGATGACGCCTTTTACTCTTTTATCTGTCATTACCTCAGCGGCCATGACTGAACCAAGCGACAAGCCATAAACATAAACATTTTGATCACTAGATACAATATTTAGTGTAGACTGCGCATCTTCTTTCATGTGAGTAAAGCTAGCTTTACCCTCACTTTCTCCATACCCTCGATAGTCAATGGCTAGAATATTAATATTTAGCTCACTCAACGTATTTAGTACGCCAAACCAAGGTTGCAGTGTAAGATTTAAAGCATTGCCATGGAATACCACTAATGTCGTCTTGATATCGGAGTTGTATTTTTGTAGTGCGAATAGCTTTGAACCATCCTTTGCGGTTAGTTCAACTGTGCTATATACCTTAGATAAGGTTTTAAGGTTTTGGGAGTTGATATCTTTTGAAGGGGACGCAATCATGTCTTCCTTAACTGTAACAGAGCATGCCGAAATACTAAAAATAAGAATGAAAATGATGAAAGGTTTCATTTGATTAGGCCTTTTTTATTTGAGTAGGTGTAAATTTTTTACTTAACTTTTTATATATATTGCTTAGCAAAAGCCATAAAGAAATTGTTATCACTAAATAATGAAGTGCGATCAATGCTGCTTTTAAGTAACTGGAAAAATAAAAGTGCTGTTGATTCATTATTTCTATAATTATTGATGGGCCTGTATTTATCGAAAAATTAAACATTATTAATATAGCGACTGTAAAAAACATTACGATTAACAAGCCATAAATAGTATGTATGGTTTGAATACGTTTAAAACTTTTAAACCGTATTAATGTTTCTTTTAGTAAGTCTTCTTTATTAAGTAGATCGTTTAGAAGCCAGTACCCATCATTTCTAAAAAATGGAATTGAATTTAAAAATATCCCAATCAAGTTAAGAACGATGTATTTCTCAATTTCAGGGAATGTTGGAATTAGAAAAATAAGACTAGTGGATAGCATTAATTGGAAGTAAATTCCAGATATAGCAACCGCAGCTTTTTGGTTACTAGATAGTATGTGGATATTTGATACATTGGCATAAAATACAGGAATAAAAAAATTCATACCAAAGCCTATATCTCCAGCTCTTCCTGATAGCTTTTTGCAACAAGTAGCATGACCTAACTCATGAAATAGAGACGTAACAATAGATAAAAAGAGAACAAAAATCACCTCTAGGGGAGTGTAAGAAAGTATATATTCATATGAAAACACATGAGCGTGCTGCCCAAAATACATAATATTTATTAACAATGATATAGCGACAAAAGAGTAAACGACAAAAGGAGAAAACATCCACATAAAAAAGCCACATATTTTAGTCACAAAAGAAGTACTAAATAATTCAACATGCAATGTTAATTTTGGGTTTTTAGGTAAAAATTTCTTTTTAGTACCTTGTAATTGGTATAAGCCTTTAGGTAGTAATACATTATTAATGAAAAATTCAAGTTTATTCTCTAGATGTTCATCTACTACAATATTACTTTTAAGGACTTTTAATAAATTAATTGATTCATGACCGAACTTGAAAAAACGCCCATCTATAGTTCTAATGATAAAGTTACCATTCAACTCAGTAATAGACTCTATTAAAGAGTCATATTGCTCGTTGAATGTTGAAATTAGTTTGTTCATTTATCTGTCTTTTATAATGTTCAAATAGTTCATTGTTTGTTTTTTCAAGAGATTTTAAATCATATAATTTTTTATAAAATATATCGTTAATCTTATGTACCTGATTACTTGATACATCTAGCGTAAAAAATTCATTTTTCAGCTTGAAAGGGATGTATAATCCTTGCTCGATAGAGCTTTCATAAAACTTAAAAATGTCCATCACTTTATCCCACATATAGGGATGTTTATCGACAAAAGAACTAAATAGGTCAAAGATAGATTCAACGTCATTTACTGAATAGCTGTGTATAGGCACATTGTTCGTCTTGATATCTAGACCTGAAATTATAAAACGAACAGGTAGCTTTAACTTTTTGGCGATTTTTAACAATCCTGTTTTGACTTTAATATTTCCATTCAAGAATGGCAGCCACTGTTCATTTTTATCAGAAACACCTAAAGGAATATCTATCATTGATAAAAATATTGATCCCTTTTTATTAAGTCTAATAAGCTTTCTAAAAAACATCAGGGAATCACCTACTTCAATATACTTAACATTTAAATTTAAATTATTTGTTAATTGTATAATACCTTTAATTGATTTTTGTTTACCTACTAAACAGATGATCTCTCTTTCTGGGAATATTGTAGATAGGTATTTAACGATTAATGGGTACATACCGAAGTGGGCAGTAACGAAAAATCTATTTTTAATATCGGATTTTTCATCTAATGGATTTAGGTTAAATTGGCCTATAGATTGAGTGGCCAAAATTCCTTGCAATTTTTTTTGATATTGTAGCCATTTCTTTAAATGAATATAAACCTCACTCGAAGAAGATACTCCTAGTCGAATAAAATTAGATAAAACTTTTAATTTGGTTGTTTTTTGCATGATTTAAAAGTAGTGACTGTTAACCAGTCACTACAAACATCCTTATTTAAAAGAAAAATTGATAATTGCAAATGGTGACATTTGTTTCGTATTCGAAACGCTGTTCCAACTCTACAACATCATGAGTCGAGATGACTTCAAGATTTTCAGCGCTCTTTTCGTTAACACCACATTCTTCTGAATTAATCAAATCCATTATTATTCTCCAATTTATTTTTTTAATAAAATGCAGACTTTTGAATTTAAAGGATGGAATAGGCTGACCGGTAGAGTATATCCTAAAGCAGCTTTTTAAATCCTTTAAATATTAAGTAAAGTAGTTACCTAATCTGCGACTACTAAACTAGCACTGTTAATTTGATGTTGTCAACATGTGTATTTTTTATTTTTAAGTTGTCTTTATTTAAATCGTGAATTTTGCACCTGAAGATTTAACATTGACTGAGAAAGCATATCTTGATGGTTATGAGGATGGCTTCAAAACGTTATTATTTGATACAAATGATATACAAGATAAGTTGCTTTTTAAATCAAAATTGCAAGAGGTATTCCTAAATTTATTGTACTGTTTCAAGTGAGCAAACTTTGTTTTTCTCTGTAATTAGTCAAGACTCTTTAACAAACTCTAACATTTCTCTATCATTTATGGACTTATTTTAATGACTCGTTGCTTGCTGTCTGTTACTAAATTAGCATCCTTACTTTAATACATGAACTAAAGGTTTTTATAAATAAAAAGTTCACGCATAATCAAAGATGAACTAAACTTATAACTTAGGTTCATGCAAAGAGGCTGGAGATGGCGTTAATAGGGTATGCGAGGGTTAGCACACAAGAGCAAGATCTTGAAGCTCAAGTTGCAGCATTAGAGTGTCATGGCTGTGAGAAGATATTCTCTGGCAAGCAAAGCGGTAACTCTTTGGATAATGTAAAAAAACTTGACGATCTTCTCGATTATATCCGTGAAGGAGATGTTGTATGCGTTACGAAACTTGATCGTTTGGGCAGAAGCCTCAAAGGGATCATGACTGCAATAGATGGTATCCATTCAAAAGGTGCTGCTCTTACAACGCTTGATGGAGTTATTAACAGTGCGGATGATTCGCCTTTTGGAAAAGCTGTTCTTCATGTTATTGCCGTTTTTGCCGAATTAAACAAAAGCCTAATCATCAAAAATACGACTGAAGGCCGCGAACGGGCTATTGCTCAGGGGAAGCATATGGGCAGGCCAAAGACTATTTCTGATTCGGATAGGGAAAAGATCCGAAAGTTAGTGCAATCAAAACAGAAGTCACAGAACCAACTCTCAAAGGAGTATGGCGTTAGCAGGACGACAATAAGACGCATCGTGGAGGGGAGTTAATATATGAGTAAAGAAAGAGGTCAGCGTAACAGAGACTTATTCCTTGGCTGGGTGGCTGAAATGAAATCAAAAGAGTCGCCTAACTGGTTGGATTATTGGCATGGCGATACGTTAAGTCCCAAAAAAATTGCTGATGAGCTTGGTTTTGATTCCTCTGCATTTAAGGAAAAAAGAAATAAAAAGCTCTTTGATTTGTTTCAAGAACTTAAACAAGAACTTGCTACCTCAGGTGTATACCAGCAACGTAAGAAAAACCTGCCTCTCGATAAGGAGATCATTGATGTATCAAAAGAAACTGACGAAGACATCAAAGATAGCGCTAAAGTCAGAGACCTAAAAAGAACAAACCGAAGACTACAAAACGAAAACGCTAAGTTGGCTGCCGAAGTTGCCAAGCTATCTGAATTTAAAGATGTACTGATTGGAATGGGCTTGTGGAAATGAAGAGTAGTGCTTATCTGGTAAGGATCACCAGAATATACCAGTACCACCCGGATAATGTCCGGTTGGGAGCTGTTTTTGTTAACCACAAAGCAGGTGCTCATCGTATTGAGGTTCTGACTACTCAAGACAAGTTAAATATTGATCCGAAAGTCGGGCAGCAATGGAAAATTCTCAAAGAGCAAAATTTCAGCATTAGGCAACAACAAGTCAGTACGGGTGGTTATGTTGATGTCTGGCGCTTTATGGAGCCGACACTGAAATGTGTTATGCCTGATAATGGTCTTGGCTTTGTAACCTTTTTAAGCACTGAGAAAGCGTTTGAAGGCATAGGTAAGGTAAGCGCACAATTTCTTTGGAATGAATTTAGAAGCGATATATTTAACATACTTGAATGTGATAAATATGCGCCATACGAACAAGACCAGTCAATAACGAATTTTGAAGCTGTTAGGAATGTTCTGCTTGGTGATAAAGCCGTGCATGGTTTATGGGATGGCTATAAAGAGTATTCCAATTTAAAACACTCAGCTCAATTGGTTGAGTGGGAAATAGAAGCTCCTATCCAGCGCCAGTTGTTCAGATTTGCAGATCAGGATGCGATCAATTTTCTTACACAGAACCCATACCGCTTATTTTCACTGGGGATGCGATTTAACAAGGTAGACGCTATTGCTCAAAAACATTTCGGTATCAAACAGGATAATGAAGTCAGACTGGTAGCAATCGTTGAGCAAGCATTGAGATTATGGAGCGATCAAGGCAATACGGTTGCAGATTGGCAAGATATTGAATCGTCTGTTTCTAAGCTGTTGAACAAAGACCAACGGCTAGTTGCAAGGGCAAGTGAGCTAGATGGCGATATCGTTGGGTTTGTTAAACAAAATAACCAATATTTTGTTTCAGGCAATTATATATTTGAGAAAACGATAGCAAAGCGTTTTGGTAACCTCAGAAAATCAAACAACCGTTGGTCGAGCGAGTTGGAAGATGCATTCAGGACTTCGTTCCCTGCCGATTGGCCCATTGAAAAAGCACAAGAACGTGCCGTAAGGACAGCATTAGTCAGTCACGTCTTTGCGCTAACTGGAGGAGCTGGAACAGGTAAAACAACAACTACTAAGCTTATTGTAAATGCTTATCAAAAATTAGGTTATACGATATACCCCGTTGCGTTATCAGGGAAGGCAGCCCGTAGGCTTCAACAATTAATCGGTAATGAAACGAAGACGATTGCAAAACTGTTACGAGAAACTGATCTTGATGAAGATAAGGCTGTACTGCTTGTGGATGAAGCCTCTATGTTGGATGCATATACCATGTGGCGTTTGGTTACTTTGTTTTCTGATAAGGTTCGAATCTTGTTAATTGGTGATCCTTATCAGCTTCCACCGATTAATGCGGGTTTCATTTTAAATGATGTCATTAAAAGCGGTGTAATAAACCATGTAGAACTTGATGTCGTGAAACGACAGGGAGCTGATAGTAGTGTGCCTGCATATTCCAATGCTATAAGGCACGGCATAATGCCAGAGTCATTAACTACCGCTGATATTACGTTCCATGAATCAACAGGTGATATTCTGCAAGACGCAGTAACTGCGTATTCTGAGTATGACAACGCCATGATAGTCGCTCCCACCAATAATACGGTAAGAAAAGCAAACATCATCCTGCAAGGTGTTGTGAATCCTAATAGCAAGCTTCTTGACCTTACGGATATGCCAATTACCAAAGGAAGCTACGATTTCAGGGAAGGTGACCCGATTGTCATTACCCTAACCAGTCATAAACACGATGTTCAGAACGGTACATTGGGGGTCATAAAGAGTGCTGAACCTACTGATGAATATGCCTGTCTAATTGAACTTGAAGACCTTGATGAAAAAGGTAACAAACGTGTGCTGAAAGTGGATTGGCAATTATTTGAATATATCGATCTTGCTTACTGCTTAACCTTACATAAATTGCAGGGGTCACAAGCTCCTAATGTGATTGTATTGCTTGAACGAGGAAGGTTGCTTGACCGTAGTTGGTTGTATACGGCTGTGACAAGAGCAGAAGATAAAGTGCATATTATTGGCAAGGAAACGGATTTTCGTTATGGTGTTCACAAACAAGGCGCAGTTGATACTCGCAAAACCGCCTTGGCAGAAATGTTGAAAAATGCTTAAACTTAACCGTAATTGGTGGAAAATAGCGCAGTTTATCTGCATTGTTGTGTATTAATGTTTAAAAGTAAATTGGGGTCACTTTGATAAGTCTATTGCTAGTAAAGGATTTGTTGCTGTACTGACCCTGAATTTATATAATTTGTCTTGGATAACCGTTTTGAGTTACAGTAAATCTTAAAGTGTAAATATAAATCGCTTTTAATTAAAGTGTTAAGCCAAACCCAGTGTAAAAACTGGGTTTTTTGTTTTTTAAAAAGACCTAAATTCGGATAATAAGTGCAATTTCTCAGATTAGATGGCCAGCTGTTATAATTCGGCCATTCTCTCGCCAAAGGAAATTGCTTTAATGAAATATAAACAGCTGACACAAGCAGAAAGATACCAGATTTACGCGTTAATAAAAGCAGGAAATAACCAAAAACAGATAGCTGATGAACTCACTCGTTCACCGTCATCTATCTCTAGAGAGTTAAAACGCAATAAAGGGCTTAAAGGCTATCGACCTAACCAAGCCAATAATTTTGCAGAGCAAAGACGCAAGTCATCTTTCAAAGCAAGTAAGTTAACAGATGATGTTACTGACTGGATTAATAAATTGTTGGTTGACGGACTTTCGCCAGAGCAGGTGGCAGGCCGCTTAGCTTTAGAGAAAAAGGTCGTTTTGCATCATGAAACGATTTATCAATATATTTACAGAGACAAGGCTCGTGGTGGTGAACTACATAAGACACTCACTCGTGCATGTAAAAAGTATAAAAAACGCTATGGAAGCTACGATAAACGTGGACAGATAGTTAATCGAGTCAGTATTGATGAACGCCCAAGTATTGTGGATTCAAAGTCTAGGATTGGTGATTGGGAGGGCGATACAGTGATAGGCAAAGGGCGTAAAAATGCCCTTGTTACAATGGTTGAACGTAAAACGTTATATACAGTCGTTCACAGAATTGAAAGCAAGCATGCGAAAATAACAGCCGATGCGCTGATCAAGTGTATGACACCCTATAAAGGTAAGGTTATTACCGTGACTTTAGATAATGGAAAAGAGTTTGCTCACCATGAGCATATTGCACAAAAATTAGAAGCGGATGTGTATTTCGCTCACCCATATTCATCATGGGAGCGGGGCATAAATGAGAATACCAACGGCTTACTTAGACGCTTCTTCCCCAAGGGAACTGACTTTATGTCGCTAAGTGAAGCAGAAATACAGGCGGCAGTTGATAAGCTCAACCATCGGCCAAGAAAAACAAGAGGGTATAAAACCCCTCATGAGTTATTTACGGGGCAATCAGAAGTTCTGGTGGCTGCATAATGATTGCACTTAATACTTGAATTCAAGAGATGTAAAAATGACATGGTGTATCTATAAAACACTATGTCACTATTATCTAAACAATTAGCTACGTAACTGAAGCTAATGTTTATATCAATATTATTAAAATATGACTCATTCTTGCGAGCTAAATAACTTATCTACTTTGTTTCTTCTCTGTTATAGAAGTATTTGCCAATCGTAACAGTTGCTCATTTTATGTAATTTGTATTAGTTGATATATAAATGATTGCAATCTATCCTCTACAGACTTTTTTAAATGAAGCTATGGGAAATATGAAAACTCATATCGTAACAGTATTTCTATTTTTTCAGCTTTTTAGTGCTAATTTGCATGCTCAAGTATCATCCGAGACTACGCAAGTTCTATTAATTAATTCTATAAATCAAGATATGCCATGGCAAAAAAGTGTTGAGGTTGGATTACGTGCAGAATTAACTAGACAAGCTTTTGACTTTGATCTCTTTGTTGAAAATATGGATGTTGGTCGCTTTGATGAAGTACAGCAAAAAAAAGTGATGAAACTGTATTTACAGCAAAAGTATCAGAACAGAAAAATTGATATCATTGTTACTCAATCGGTATCAGCTGCAGCGTTATTGACTGAATTTTATGGTTTTTTTCCAGATGTACCAAAAATATATCTAGAGCCAGGCGCTAATTTTACAGTACCTGAGAGTATCAATACGGTCACAATAAATGCTAAATTAGACTACAAGCAGGCAACTCAAGATGCAGTTAATTTAATAAACCCAAAAGAACTCATTGTTATTTTAGATACGACGAATGACATGGGGCGTAATTTTTATCAAAATCTTCTTCCGGTTATTAGTAATGATTTTCCTCATTTGAGGATAGAAAAATGGTTTGATGTGCCAACCGAGACCTTAATAAATAAAATAAATAATGCCCCATCTGATGCCATTGTATTGTTTACTCCTATTTTTCGAAAGTATAAGGGGAAGCAGTTAAGTCCTTTTCAGTTTGTAAAATTACTAACAAGTGATAACCAAGCTCCTATTTTTAGTTATTGGCATGCGTTATTAGGTTCTGGTATTGTTGGCGGGTACTTATTATCGGGCGAAACCATTGGTAATCGCATCGCAGAATCAATCATATTTTTTAAGGAAAATAAAAGCTTAAAACCGATTGATGATGAAAAACTCAGTGTGCACTATTATGATTGGAGACAATTAAAAAAGTTTAAAATAGATCCTCAACGTTTACCCCAAGGGTCGATGCTTTCCTATTACGAACCTACCTATTTTGAAGAAAACAAAATGCTTATTTATAGCGCAATTATTATTATATTAACGCTAAGTAGTTTTTTAATGTTTTTTTTAATTTTGAATAGCAAACGCGTACAGCTGTTAAAAGAGTTAGATAGCGAAAAATTAAAACTAGAATTTCGTGTTGAACAACGAACCAAAGAGTTATTAACAGCAAAAGATGAAGCGGAGCATTTAGCTTTGGTTAAATCAGAGTTTTTGGCTAATATGAGTCATGAGATAAGAACCCCAATGAATGGAGTTATAGGCCTCACCAATATCTTACTTGAAAGTGAATTGCCACTAAAACAAAGGCAGTACCTAGATAAAATTAAATACTCTTCGGATCAATTGTTAATCGTGATAAACGATATCTTAGACTTTTCTCATAGGTTGGATCTTAAGAAAACTTGAAGTTGAACTCTGTTAATGATCAAATAGTTACGCCAATAAAAACATGACTAAAAACAGAGTTCACATGCAGATTAACCAAGTTTCAAACCAATTAAAAGCCCTTATCTCAGAAAAACACCTCATTGAGCTTGCAAAAACCTCTGGATTTCAAGTTCGACACCGTTGCCTGTCGATCGTTTCTCTGCTCAAAGCCGTATTTAAAAGCTTATCTTGCCTGCAAGACGCTAACTTGTCAGATATCCATCAAAACTTGCGAACGCAGGCTGATTGCACGATAAGTTATAAACCCTTTCATAATCAAATTCGAAAACCAGCCTTGACTGAGCTTGTCCGTGAGCTCGTTATTCAAGCGATGTCTAAATTGACTGTAAACACGCTGGATAAAACCTTTTTTACCCAGCGAGGAATACAGCGAGTGTTATTGCAAGATGGTTCTTCATTTGCTCTACATGATGAATTAGCGCAGGTTTTTGCTGGTCGTTTTACTGCTGTAAGTCCTGCCGCAATTGAGTTGCACGTTACCTATGACCTATTTAATGAACAACCCTGCGAAATAGATATTCGTCCTGATGTTGAAACTGAGCGCGCCTTTTTACCAGGTAGCCACACACTTGAAGATACGTTATTACTTGCTGATGCTGGGTATTTTGACTTAGATTACTTTGAGCAAGTAGCTCAAGATGGCGGATATTTTTTGATCAGAGCAAATAAAAACATTAACCCAATCGTTACATCAGCTTATTGCGCGGGTATAGAACTTAAAGAAAAGAACATTAAAATCAAAACGTTACTCGATAAATTCGCAAGCCAACCACTTGAATTAACAGTACGTTGGAAGAAAAATGGGCCCGAGTACAGGCTTATCTATTTACCGAATGAAAAGCGCCCCGTTTTCCTTGTTACTAATTTAAAAGAGGCACAGTTTAGCTTTGACGAACTACTCGATATATATGCAACTCGTTGGCAAATTGAGTTGTTTTTCAAAGAACTAAAGTCATGGAATAACCTTAAAGGGTTCATCACACGAGATCCTCATATTGCCGAATCATTGGTTTGGCTGAGCATACTGCAAACACTTATCAAGCGTTTTATCTGCCATAGTGCAGCGGGTATGTTTAAGTGTGCGATCTCGACATTTAGAGCGAGTAAGTGCAGTTATCTTTGGTTGGATGATATTCTGGATTGCATAGAACAAACACGGTGCAGCCATAAGATACATCGTGTATTTGAGCTACTAGCGGTAAATTGTAAGCGGCAAAGCATTGAGAAAAACAATGATATTTGCCGTTTTAAGATAGGAAGTCACACGGTCTGTGTTCCTTAAGAACTAAGCTATGAGACTTTTCTAAAACTGAATCAGGAAATACTAACCTCGAAGAATTTCCTTTTTCGGTTAACGCTGTTGTAGATTACATAAAAACAACGTTTGAAAACCAAGCTCAGGACAAGGGCATTAAATTTATAGTTAATGTAGCGTCAAATGTTCCACCTGATTTAGTCGGAGATGTTGTTCGCATTAATCAAGTGCTATTAAATTTATGCTCTAATGCAATAAAGTTTACTTCACACGGGAAGGTGTCTGTTTGCATTCATGCAGAGCAAATACTGAACGATGATGAATCAATATTAATACACTTTATTGTTAAAGATTCAGGCATTGGTATCGCACCTCAAAACGTATCTCACTTATTTGATGCATTTACGCAAGAAGATAGCTCTACGACCCGAAACTTTGGCGGCACAGGATTAGGTTTAACAATAAGTAGACGTTTGTGTAAGTTAATGGAAGGCGATATTTCTGTCGTAAGTACGCAACATTTAGGCAGTGAATTTACCGCATCAGTGAAAGTAAAAGTTAATAAGAAAATTGTTATTGCAGATTCTTTCAATTCAATTCAAACCAGTATTTTAGATTCAAAAAATTCAGCTAATCATCCATCTTTAATTGGTTTAAAGGTGTTAGTAGCCGAAGATAACGAGATTAACAAATTAGTTATTACCGCAATGTTGGAGAAAAAAGGTGTGGTAATTCATTTAGTCGATAATGGGTTTGAATGTATTCAAGCCCATAAATCTCAACAATTCGACTTGATATTAATGGATATCCATATGCCAATTATGGATGGTATTGAAGCGAGTAAAATGATACGAAATGACAGCGATAAAACGATTGCCAATATTCCAATCATCGCTTTAACAGCTAATGTTATGGAAAATGATATTGCATACTATTTATCCGTTGGCATGAATGCACATGTGGCCAAGCCGACCAAAGCATCTGAGCTGTATCGTATTATTGAGCAGTGTTTAAAAAGCAACTCAGATTATTTCGATAAAACACAGTAATTAAAGAGATTTAAGGAATCTAAAAATATATATAGTCGTTTAATTTTGTTGACTTCAATTTAATATAAACTAAGTGTTTATGTCTTATTTTGTGATATTAAAATAGATCAAATTAGGCCCATAAATGCTGAGCATATGATAGCCGTAGCAGGCTAACGAAAAATAAATTTAAATACATTATGGTTCAATGTGTTAGTAAATTATTTAGTCACGATTCAGTCACGATTCAGGTTAAATATACTGTTTGCCTGGCGGGATTATTGATCAATGCTCTATTTAGGAGATCTATAGAGAGTCAGTGGAATGATAATCATTGCTTTAGATCGCTTAAATTCATAATTCCTCGTTTATACAGAGCTTTTTTAAAATTAGTAATGAACATTTAAACTTGCTTTATTGACTTGTGCTAATGGGGATCTTGAACAACACTTTAGTTATTAATTTAACGAGTGAGCAAGCTATGCAAAAGGAAAGGTTCTGGATTTTTAATCAATTTAAAGTCATCTATTTTTCCCTGCTTGCATTAATAATTTTGGGTTTTAATTTTATTTTGAATGATGCATTACATGAAAAAATACATCACTCAGGCCAGCTATTAGTTAAACAAGTTTTTGAACTTGAAGTAGCCCCTTCTTCAAATAATAAGATACTTGCTGCCCTCGTAAAAAATGAAGGGTTTATGCTTAAGCCAAATTCACCTCCTACGCACTTTGGTCATATTATAAAGTTAGAGCGAGAGGTCTTTAACTATAAAACGCTGAGCTTAAATCTATACCACCCTCCTGTATGGATAATAGAAAGCTATTTATTTATATTGCTTAACTTGGTTATTTTTGGAGCTGCTAGCTGGTTTTATCGTTGGTGGAACACGTTACATGTCAACAATATTTCACGTTCGAAAAACTTACTCGCCAGCACAACTCCATCAGTTAAAGAGCACAATACACAGGTTGTTAAAGTATTAAAAAATTTCGAATTAAGCTCGCTGTACACAACAGCACCTGTATGTCACAGCTTGTTTGTACTGGTTCAATGTAATTGCCATTTTGATAACAATATTGATAAAGAAGCCAGCTTTGAAGTGTTAATGGTGAAAAACTTTTCTGAATTGAGTAGTGTTTCAGTAAGGTTATTAAATTGCGGTAACTTAGCGATTACATTATCAGAAGTTCCTTTTTCAGAACTTGAACGATATGTACAACACTTACATAAAAGTATTTTTTTAGTATGCAGAAACTATCAAAAAAATATCACCAGAAAAGACATTAAAGTCGGTGCATGTGATTATCGGCTTAGAGCCGATCAAACAACTGTTTATCAGCTTGCAAAAGCTGCGTTAGCTTTATCTCAACGTAGCTTGTTAAAGCATTGTCATCGATTACCCCTAAATCAAAGCCAAACACGAGTACTTTCTAGTAAACAAGTTATCGATAATATTAAAAAGAATAAATTTATACTTTTTTTTCAGCCTCTATTCGAACTCTCAAGTGGCGATATTTTACAACATGAAGTATTGCTTAGAGTTAGGCACAGTAAGCATGGTTTGATTGCTGCTCGCTATTTTATCGATCAAACGTATGGCCGCCAAGATACTTTAATATTAGATAAAGGTGTTTTAATTCAAGTTAAAAAATTACTATTAGCAGAGCCTTCGCAATTAACCGTAAGTGTTAATTTATGTTCTGACAGCTGGATAAACAAAAAGTTTTGGAGCTGGTTTAGCGTTCAAATTAATGATTTTAAACTAAGTAGTAAGTTACAATTTGAAATAAGTGAAGTCGAGTTTTTTAATCATCATGAGGCTTTAAAGGACGTATTTATAATAATGAAAAAAGGAGGCTCTCGAATTATTATCGATAATGTAAAGTGTAGTGAAAATTTAATGAAGTTAGCTGACCACCAAGAGGTGTGTGGGTTAAAGTTATCGTATGAGTTAGTGCATCTAGTGGATGAAAAAACACAAAACCAAAATCAAATAAAAACAATTATAAGTATAAGTAATACATTAAAATTACCTGTGTTTGCGGTGGGTGTTGAAACTCAAAAAGAGCTATTAATGCTAACAAAATTAGGGGTAGCAGGGGCTCAAGGGTTTTATTTTTCAGAGCCGTTAGAGGAACTCACTCAGGCCGTATTTCATTAAATCAGACCTCTATACCTTAACCCGTTTAAACCTTGCATTCCTCCTGTATGTATCGCCATAATTTTACTACCTGTAGGGAAAAAATCTTTTTCAATTAATTGCCAAAGTGCATACATCATTTTACCATTATAAATTGGCTCCAAAGGAAGTTGATGTTCATCACTCATTTTTTGACAGAACTGCCATAGTTCGGGTGTGAACTTACCATACCCTCCATCGTGAAAATCAGTGAGTAGTTGCCAATTATTTTGCTTATCGGCTTTATCACTTAATTTACCTACCTCTTTTTTTAAGTAATCTGCTTGTTTTAATACAGCAATCCCTATTATTTGGGTGATTTCTTCACTGCCTTCAATGAGACCCGCTAATGTACCGCCACTGCCTGTAGGACAAATTAGGTAGTCATGCTTTGGAAGGCTTTTTGCTAACTCAGCACAGCCCAATAGAGCAAAGGAGTTAGTACCACCTTCAGGAAGTATATAGGCATTAGGAAAGCGAGCTTGAAGTGACTTTAAGTAGTCATCATCGTTTCGTCGTCGGTATTCAATACGATTAACAACGTGCAGCTTCATTCCGCATTGCTTTGCAAATTCAAGTGTGGGGTTATTACTGTCGAGCTCAGGGCCTCGTATAATTGCGTGCGTAGTTAAACCAAATTCTTTTCCGGCAGCAGCACAAGCATGAATATGATTTGAAAAGGCGCCTCCGAAAGTCAGTAATTCAGTTTTTCCAAGTTTCTGCATATTGGCTAGATTATATTTTAATTTACGCCATTTATTACCACTTATTAATGGGTGTATTAAGTCATCTCGTTGAATACTCACAGAGATATTTTTGTTTTTTAGAAGCTGAGAGTCTATTTTTTGAATATAATTATTTTCTTTTATTTTTAATTGCTTAGACATTTTATCTTCTGTTTTTGTTTAGTGCATTGATAATAAATATATGATTAATCCGCAGCCTACTTAGGGTTAATCTATTATTTTAGAGTGCTACATTGTATTTTTAAAGGTGCACCATAGGCAAGTTATCTACACATGTAGCGTATCAATACATGGATGTAGAAATATCTTAGTTTATGCTTGGGCAACTAAGCATTAAAAACCTTATCGTGATTTTTATAAAGGTATATGAACGTTGGATAATAGATTCCTAAATTCGGATAATAAGTGCAATTTCTCAGATTAGATGGCCAGCTGTTATAATTCGGCCATTCTCTCGCCAAAGGAAATTGCTTTAATGAAATATAAACAGCTGACACAAGCAGAAAGATACCAGATTTACGCGTTAATAAAAGCAGGAAATAACCAAAAACAGATAGCTGATGAACTCACTCGTTCACCGTCATCTATCTCTAGAGAGTTAAAACGCAATAAAGGGCTTAAAGGCTATCGACCTAACCAAGCCAATAATTTTGCAGAGCAAAGACGCAAGTCATCTTTCAAAGCAAGTAAGTTAACAGATGATGTTACTGACTGGATTAATAAATTGTTGGTTGACGGACTTTCGCCAGAGCAGGTGGCAGGCCGCTTAGCTTTAGAGAAAAAGGTCGTTTTGCATCATGAAACGATTTATCAATATATTTACAGAGACAAGGCTCGTGGTGGTGAACTACATAAGACACTCACTCGTGCATGTAAAAAGTATAAAAAACGCTATGGAAGCTACGATAAACGTGGACAGATAGTTAATCGAGTCAGTATTGATGAACGCCCAAGTATTGTGGATTCAAAGTCTAGGATTGGTGATTGGGAGGGCGATACAGTGATAGGCAAAGGGCGTAAAAATGCCCTTGTTACAATGGTTGAACGTAAAACGTTATATACAGTCGTTCACAGAATTGAAAGCAAGCATGCGAAAATAACAGCCGATGCGCTGATCAAGTGTATGACACCCTATAAAGGTAAGGTTATTACCGTGACTTTAGATAATGGAAAAGAGTTTGCTCACCATGAGCATATTGCACAAAAATTAGAAGCGGATGTGTATTTCGCTCACCCATATTCATCATGGGAGCGGGGCATAAATGAGAATACCAACGGCTTACTTAGACGCTTCTTCCCCAAGGGAACTGACTTTATGTCGCTAAGTGAAGCAGAAATACAGGCGGCAGTTGATAAGCTCAACCATCGGCCAAGAAAAACAAGAGGGTATAAAACCCCTCATGAGTTATTTACGGGGCAATCAGAAGTTCTGGTGGCTGCATAATGATTGCACTTAATACTTGAATTCAAGATTTAAATATCATCATAGCTCTATGTTTTAAGGTCCAAGGTCTATTTTCCTTTCGGGGTTGAATTTTCAGCAGCAGGTTTGGTTTTTAGGCAAGGCAAAGTCTATGTTATGTGGTTATACCAACCTGCTTATATAGGGTCTATTTAACGATAGTAAAATAGCGCATAAAATTATGCGGTAACGCAGCATAAATGCCAACTGCGTTGTCCTTTGGGATCGTCCTTGGGGCAATTTATTTTTTATTTATTCTTACATGGATGTAAATCAGTAGAGTAACGCAGAAGCAGTTACTAAGCCTACGAGGTTACAAATTTCGCGCCGCGATTAAATAGCCCCTAGATAGAACAAGTTTTATTCTTAAAAGATCAACAGGCTCTGGTAAGTCCCTTACCTAGAGTTCAGGTTAGGTCGCGTTATTTATAAAGTCATATTTTTAAATGCAATACAAAAGTCATGTTAATACTGAAAAGACGGGAAGTGAACTTGTGGCTATTTTATAATTTTGCCGCTTAAAGGGAAATGATCGGGTTATTTACTGGCGTGGTACACGTGAATAGTTGTAAACTCAGATAATAATTGAACAAAGCTTGTATTTTGTGCTGCAAGTACATAGCATAAGGCTTTAATTATAAAAAATAATAACGACCAAATAATTGCCGCTTTTTGGGACTGGAATATATGCGAATTACTCCTTTATCTCTGTTAATTTCAGCTAGTTTGTTAGCTAGTAGTGCATTTGCACAAGATACAGCAACTGTAACTGGAATTGAGTCAGAAATTAGTATTAAACAAACAGAATACGATAGCTCGACAAGAATACTTGATAAACATCTTAAAGAAGAAAATCAGTTACAAACTCAACTGGAGTTACTTCGTTCTCGTTCAACTGAATTAGATAAAGAAAAAAACCAAGCACTTGACGCAATGAACGAAATGTATCGTCGCTTAATTGACGATCCTACGTTAGATATCAGTACAACTCAGTCGCGTTATCAAAAAGCGGTGGTTGATCACAAGCAAAATAAAGACGATATTTCTATGCAGTTGGCGGCAATTGCATCCCACCGTAAAGACATTGAACAGATCCGTGTTGCTAAGCATACGTTACTAAACACCTTAGAGAGTTTAAAAGAGCAACTAACAACAGCGCGAGTTGAACGTTTACGTAATGAGTTTACGCGTGAGGGTACGCTAGAAGTTAATCATACAATTAACTGTAAACGCACCGAAACACTTGCAGCTTGTGAACAACGCGGCCAACAAATGGGCTTACAAAAAGCAACAAAACGTTTTGTAGACCAAATTTTTGCCAACTTAACGGAAGAGCGCTTAGTAGAGCCAAAACGTAATATGGCGGGCGCTCAAGTACAAATTTTAAGTAGTCATGTAGTGAGCAGCGCCTTTAGTGGGCAAGGTAATTACAACGTTAATTTAAGCGTCACAATGCGTGGTGAAGTCAACAGCAGTCGTTTATGTAACTTACTAAGTGTTGATAACCATTATTGTTCTGAGTATGGGACACCACTTACCGCTGTGTATCAGCCAGCTTATGGCACTACTTTTTCAGATAGTCAGTTAACATTCAGTAATAGCGCGGATAATAGCGCAACAGTTCAGGTATCTCGTTTAGATGAGCCGTCAGTAAGTAATTACACAATGAAACCTGTTGCTAGCAATAATCGTGTTATTACCACAAATGATAACAATAAACAGGTAGAGTTAACGCTTCGCTCTAATGTTTACGACGACGAAGTTTTTATTGATGGTGTTAGTTTTGGTTCCACTCGTTTAGTAACTAGTTTACCGCGTGGAGTTCATAATGTAGAAGTGCGTAAGTTGGGTTACAAACCCTACCAAGCACGTGTAGATTTAAATAAAGCACAGACTATTCATGTAAATTTAGTAAAAAAGCCTGAGTCGATTGCTGCACCGACATACACTCGTGAGCAAACAGAAGTGACTACCCGTCAGGTTAATGAAAATATAAATGTATTAAATGAAAATGTTCAGACCGCTGTTGTTGTTATTCCAGCAGGCAAGTTTAAAATGGGCGATATTAACGGCAATGGTTTAGCGAATGAGCGTCCGGTTGTTGAAAAAGTGATCGCCAATTCATTTGCGATGCAAAGTCGAGAAGTGACCGTTGGAGCCTATGAAAAATTTGTAGCAAATACCGGTTACAAAACACAAGCAGAGCAAAATAAAGGGTGCGCATATTATTTAAATGGCGAACCAGTATGGGAAGCAAACTTAAATTGGCGCAATCCAGGATTTGATCAAAATAGTAGCTTTCCTGCTGTATGCTTAACCTATAACGATGCTAAAGCGTATGCGGAATGGTTATCAGGTCAAACCGGGCAGCAATTTCGTTTACCTAATGAAGTTGAATGGGAATATGCTGCACGAGCCGGTACTGAAACCGAATACCCTTGGGGTAACGAAATTGGTAAAGGTTTAGCTAACTGTGGTTGGTGTGGTAGTGAATGGTCAAATAAGCGCGCTGCACCAGTTGGTTCTTTTTCACCGAATGCATTTGGACTATACGATACTGTAGGTAATGTATGGGAATGGACCAATAAAGAATCAGGTGAATCTGATATTGCAGTAAGAGGTGGGGCGTGGAATTTTGCACCAAGTCTTGCTCGTGCTTCAACGCGCTTAATTTTAGCACCTGATTTTAGATCTAATTACATTGGTTTTCGTCTAGTACGTGAACGATAAAATTTAAGAAGGAAGCTTAGCTTCCTTTTTTCACAAATTTACAAAGGCAGCTGCGCTTTATATTGCTCACATAACTAAGCATGTTAAAGTAAGGCAGCTAACATAAGAACGTATTTCAAAGGTCATCCAGCCTCATGTTTAAAAAACTCCGTGGTATTTTTTCTAACGATCTATCGATCGATTTGGGTACAGCCAATACCCTAATTTATGTAAAAGAAGAAGGTATTGTATTAAACGAACCTTCAGTTGTTGCTATTCGCCAAGAGCGTGCTGGTGGACCTAAAAGTGTAGCCTCAGTAGGAACTGAAGCAAAGCAAATGTTAGGTCGTACGCCAGGTAATATTAAAGCAATTCGTCCAATGAAAGATGGTGTAATTGCTGACTTTTATGTAACAGAAAAAATGTTACAGCACTTTATCAAGCAAGTGCACAACAATAACTTTATGCGCCCAAGTCCACGTGTGCTAATTTGTGTTCCATGTGGTGCTACTCAAGTAGAAAAACGTGCAATACGTGAATCTGCAATGGGTGCCGGTGCTCGTGAAGTTTACTTAATTGAAGAGCCAATGGCAGCCGCTATTGGCGCAGGCTTACCAGTATCAGAAGCAACCGGTTCTATGGTTGTTGATATTGGTGGCGGTACAACTGAAGTTGCTATTATTTCACTTAACGGCGTTGTTTACTCATCATCTGTACGTATTGGTGGCGATAAGTTCGACGAAGCGATTATTAACTATGTGCGCCGTAACTTTGGTAGCTTAATTGGTGAAGCAACAGCTGAGAACATTAAGCATCAAATTGGCTCTGCGTTTAAAACTGACGAGCCAATCGAAATTGAAGTACGTGGCCGTAATTTAGCTGAAGGTGTACCACGCTCATTTACACTTAACTCACACGAAATCTTAGAAGCGCTACAAGAGCCATTAATGGGTATTGTAAGTGCAGTTATGGTTGCACTAGAACAGTCTCCACCAGAGCTTGCGTCAGATATTTCTGCGCACGGAATGGTATTGACTGGCGGCGGTGCATTGCTAAAAGATTTAGACCGTTTATTGATGGAAGAGACGGGTATTCCGGTTGTTGTTGCCGATGATCCACTTACATGTGTTGCACGTGGTGGTGGTAAAGCGCTGGAAATGATCGATGTTCATGGTGGTGATGTTTTTAGTTACGATTAATGAAATTAATGTTTGGACGAGCCGTCTCCTTACAACTGCGACTTTTTGTCGCAGTGTTTTTGAGTATCGTACTCATAATTGGTGATAGATACACACAAGGTGGTACGGTTGTTCGTACTAGCCTCAATACCCTCGTTAGCCCGCTAATTTATGTTGCTAATTTACCATATGAACTTTTTAGTTTTAGTGCCAAAAGCCTGCATACACGTGATCAACTTCTTACTGAAAACGAAGCGCTTAAAAAAAAGCAAATGTTACAAAGTGAGCAACTTCAGCAATATCAATTCTTAGCTAGAGAAAATCAAAAACTACGTGCCCTACTTGGCTCATCGGCAAAGCAGTCTAATCGTAAAATTATTGCGCAAGTGCTTTCAGTTCATTCAAATCCATATAGTCACCAAGTGGTAATTAATCGTGGTACAACCGATGAACTCAGTGAGGGGCAAGCCGTTATTGATGAAATGGGAGTGGTAGGGCAACTTACTAAAGTAGGATCGACGACATCACGGGTATTGCTAATGACAGACACCACGCATGCTACGCCGGTACGTATTTTACGTAATGATGTGCGCACCGTGGTCGAAGGCATTGGTAAAATTAATGTCGTTAAACTCTCGCATGTGCCACATAGCTTAGATGTGCGTATTGGCGATGTACTCGTTACGTCAGGTTTAGGCGGCACATTCCCAGAAGGCTACCCCGTGGCTGTTGTAACTGAAATTAACCGAGATGAAGGTCAGCCATTTGCTCAAGTATATGCCGAGCCAATTGCTCAGCTAGATCGTATTCGTTTATTAGTTATTTTGTGGCGCAATAAGCAGGAGCGTCTAAATAATGATTAGCCGTTATTCATTGTTAATAGGGTTGAGCATATTTTTTGCCTTAGTTATGGCGTTAATGCCATTACCTTTTTCGTTTGAACCATTTCGCCCTGATTGGGTATTACTTGTTTTGATGTATTGGTCACTTGCATTACCGCATCGTTTAAATATTGCTACAGCATGGGTGGTTGGCTTATTAATTGATTTAGCTTCTGGTTCGCCACTTGGTGTGAATTCACTGACTTATTCGATTTGTATTTTTGTAACTGCAAGCAATTTCCAAAAAATTCGTAATTTTTCGCTTTGGCAGCAAAGCTTATTAATTGGTTTGTTTTTAACGCTTTATCATTTAATGCAGTTTTGGTTAAATCACTTTTTACTCGGTGTTTATTTTAATCCACAATATTTATGGCCAGTGCTTACCGGTATGGTGAGTTGGTTTTGGGTATTTTCATTACTTCGTAAGTACCGCAGACATTTTAGGATCAGGTAAATGACTACCTCAGTGTATTTGGCATCAGCCTCTCCCCGCCGTAAAGAATTACTAAATCAGTTAGGCATCGAGTTTTCGCAATTTAGTGTTGATGCAGACGAAAGCCAGTTGCCTAATGAGCAGCCACATCATTATGTAGAGCGTTTAGCGCGTTTAAAGGCAAGCTTAGGTGTTGAGCTTGGCTATACCGACCGACCGGTGCTTGGTAGTGATACAGTGGTTGTTATTGATAACGAGTCTTTATGTAAGCCTCGTGATGAAGCTGACTTTACGCAAACATTAAAGCGCTTATCAGGTAACACACATCAAGTGTTAACGGCAATCGCATTTGCTAGTAAAGATAAAATACTTAGTTGCGTAGTAAGTACTGACGTTACGTTTAAAACCCTCACCGATGAAGAAATAAAAGCATATTGGCTAAGTGGTGAACCACAAGATAAAGCCGGTGGCTATGGAATACAAGGTTTAGGCGGTCGCTTTGTTACTCATATTTCGGGTAGCTATTTTTGTGTTGTAGGCTTACCTTTATATGAGACCGAACAATTATTACAAGCATTCTTAAGAAGGTAACATGAGTACAGAATTACTGATCAATGTCACACCAAGCGAAAGCCGTGTTGCCTTAATAGAAAACGGTGTATTACAAGAAATTCAACTTGAGCGTATTGGCAACCTCGGTATTGTTGGTAATATTTACTTAGGGAAAATAAGTCGTGTATTACCAGGAATGCAAGCTGCTTTTGTTGATATAGGCCTTGAAAAAGCGGCTTTTTTGCATGCGTCAGATATCGTAAACAGCGCATCAATTGTAGAAGGGGTTGACGACACTCCGATAAAAAAAGTACAAGATATTCGTGAGTTAGTTCGCCAAGGTCAATACATTATGGTGCAAGTGGTTAAAGATCCGCTTGGTACTAAAGGTGCAAGACTCACCACAGATATAACAATTCCTTCTCGTTATTTAGTATTTATGCCCGATGCTACTCATGTAGGAGTTAGCCAACGCATCGAAACCGAAGAAGAGCGTGCACGCCTTAAAAAAATAGTTGCGGAATATGGCGATGAAAATGGCAGTTTTATTGTGCGTACAGCAGCCGAGGGTGCAATCGAAGCAGAGCTAAGGCACGATGCTGAGTTTTTAAGAAAGTTATGGGAAAAAATAGTATCTCGCAGAAAAAAAACAAGTAAAGCGAGCATCTTACATGAAGACTTAACACTTGCATTCAGAACGCTTCGTGATTATGTAGGTGAAGACATGGAGCGTATTCGTGTTGACTCAAAATTGACTTATCAAGAGCTTAAGTTATTTACTGATGAGTTTGTACCACTGCTTTCTAAAGTACTTGAGTATTATCCAGGTGAGCGCCCAATATTTGATTTGTTTGATGTCGAAAATGAAATACAAAAAGCATTACATCGTAAAGTAACGTTAAAATCGGGCGGTTATATCATTATTGATCAAACCGAAGCGATGACCACTGTTGATGTAAACACTGGAGCTTTTGTTGGCCATCGTAATTTAGAAGAAACTATTTTTAATACCAATGTAGAAGCTACTTCGGCTATCGCCCGTCAACTCAGACTACGTAATTTAGGCGGCATTATTATTATCGATTTTATTGATATGGTAAGCGAAGAGCACAAACGCCGCGTATTACATTCACTTGAATCTGCGTTATCGAAAGATTGCACCAAAACGAATATAAATGGTCTTTCTGCACTCGGTTTAGTGGAAATGACCCGTAAGCGTACGCGCGAAAGTCTAGAACATATTTTATGTGATGTATGTCCTGCATGTTCAGGCCGTGGTTCGCAAAAAACAGTTGAAACAGTATGCTATGAAATATTACGCGAGATAGTGCGCGTTAATCGCGCTTACGCAGCCGATAAATTTATGGTGTACGCTGCCCCAGCAGTGAGCGAATCTTTACTTAATGACGAATATCATAACCTAGCGGAACTTGAGCTTTTTATTGGTAAGCAAGTACATATTCAAACCGAGAGTTTATACAGCCAAGAACAGTTTGATGTGGTAATGATGTAATGAAAGCAAAAGCGGTCTGTTTTTTTTGTTTTAGAAAGTTATGGCAAACCTGCGCCATAATTTTGGTATTACTGGCCGTTATTGTTTCTATTTTAAAATATACACTTCCTTATGCTAATGACTATAAAGGCGATATTGAAACGTACTTACACAGTAAATTTGATGTCAGCCTTTCAATTGGTTCTATTTCAGCAAGTTGGCAGGGTAGTGGCCCCGCTTTGGTTCTTGAAAATTTATCCTTTAAAGATAATGAAACGGCCCCTATTTCTCTTACCATCGCAAAAACCAGTTTAGAGCTTAATTTGTGGGAAAGCTTAAAAACGCTACAGTTAAAATCTAATTATTTTGTTATTAGTGGCTTTCACACCAGCGTTAATATGGGCAACTTATTTAATGGCAATGAGCAAGGTGAAGTTTCTTATGAACAAAAAGAACTCATTGAAGGTCTTTTTTTAGGTGAAACTGGGCATTTTGCAATTGAGAATTCAAGCGTCAACTTCATACTTGAAGATGGTAAAGAGCGTAAAGTAATGCTTAAAAATATTACTTGGCAAAATGAAGATAAAAAACACCTAGGCAGTGGTAGCTTGGCATTGCCTGGTATCTCAGTTGGTAATTTTGATGCGCGCATTGCTTTATCGGGTGAGACCTTGGAAAAGGTGATTGGTGATATGTATGTGCAAGCAAATAAAGTAGATGTATCTAACTGGTTAGCGCAATACATAACAAGTGAAAAGCAGCAATTACACAGTGATATAAATTTACAAGCTTGGTTTAAGCTCGAAAAAGGGCTATTTAGCGATATAAAAGTGCAATGGTTACCAAGCTTTGTGCGTTGGCAGTATGAAGAAAAAAATCAACAAGTTAGTTTAAGCGAAGGGGGATTTCATTTATACCCAGAGCAAAATGGTTGGCGCTTAAAAAGTACAGGTTTAACATTTGCTAGTAACAGCAAGGCTTGGCCAAGTTTAGAGTTTGAAGCAAAGCTAGATGCGCAAAACAAAATATGGTTACAGCAAGTTGATTTAGAACTACTAAATAATTTAGCTGGATTAACTAATTTTAATGGTTTAGCCCCTTTTTTAGAGCGTGAACCAAGTGGTTTGATTAAACAAGCATACTTAAATTTTGAAAGCGTTGAGCAGTGGCAGCTATGGTTTGAGGCTGACAATATTGGTTGGCAAGAGCTCGATTCAGTACCGGCTGCTCAAGGGTTAAGAGTAAGTGGTCTTGTAAATCAAGCAAGCGGACGTATTAGCTTATTTGGCGAAAATGGCACGCTTGTTACTGGCGAAAACTTTAGTAATGATATCCAATATAATCAAATTAATATCGATTTAGATTTAGTAAATCGAAAAGAAGGTTGGCACATCAGTAGTGATGAAATTTGGTTTGATAATAATGAAATAACACTTGCTGCTGAAATGCAGCTGAGCCTCGGGGATACGCCTCGTTTAGATTTATATGCAGAAGCATTTGCACCAGATGCCAATATTGCAGGGCATTACTTCCCGCTAAAAGCAATGAGCCCTGAGCTTGTAAGTTACTTAAATGGCGCAATTAAAGCTGGAGAAATAACGAAGGCCCAAGTGCTGTTTGCAGGCCCGCTTACAAGCTTTCCATTTACAGATGGGTTAGGGCAATTTGATGTACTTGCGCAAATAGATAACGCAACGTACCAGTTTGATCCACAGTGGCCCTCAGTGACAAATGCGAATGTACAATTACATTTTGCCAATGAACGTATGGATATTTATAGCCAGCAAGGTAAGTTAGTCAATTTAGACTTGGGTAACAGCGTACAAGTTAGTATTGCTGATTTAATGGACGCCGATGAACTTATTGTGCAAATAGATAAAAAAGTAGCGATGGAAAAATTGCATGACTTTTTTACAGCCACTCCGATTGCCAACCCACTTGCTGAAATATTTAGTATTGTTCAAGGCAAAGGAGAAGCTAATGCAAGCATTGAGTTATTAGTTGGCTCTAAGTTTAAAGATGGTGCAAGCGTGAGTGGAACGGTCGGCTTAAACGGCTTACCACTTTATATCGCCACTCCAGGAATTGACCTTAAAGATTTAAACGGTGAATTACACTTTAAAAACGATGATATAACCCTCAAAGATGCTACTGCAACGTGGCTGGGAATGCCGTTAAGTATTAATTACGACAGTAAAAGTAATAACGAAGATTATCGTGTAAATATAGATATAAGCGCTCAGCTAGATGCTGAAACACTTATCGACAGCGCTCAAGGTATTTTAAAAGATTACCTGAAAGGGAAAAGTGATGTAGATATTGGTGTAATACTTGATTTTACTGAACAAGGCTTTAATTATCGTGCACAAGTTAGTTCAGATCTGATTGGTTTAATCAGTGATTTACCTGCACCGTATGGTAAAACGAGTGATAAAATATGGGCACTTGATGCTGTTGTGCAAGGCGATAAAATTTCAAATTTAATTACAGCCAATGCCAATCAACAATTTTATTTCAATGCCATATTAGAAAACGGTAAGCCGCAATTTAGTAATGCACACTTGATATTAGGTGGGCAGGATTTAGGGCTGAATCAAAAAGATTTAAGTGTAAATATCAATCTTGAGCAAACAGAGCTAACGCCTTGGCTTGATCTTATTGATCAAATAACCAATGCAGCCAGATCAAACCCTGAAAATCAATCATCTGGCATTATGCCACCGTTAAATGAAGTGGTAGCAAGCATTGGAAAAATCAATGTGAGTAATATTGTATTTAATGATTTTGAAATGCGTTTAGCACCTTCTAAAAATGATTTATATTTGAAGTTAAATGCTAAAGAGTTGCGTGCTGATGTATTTATTCCAACCTCTCAACCGAGCCAGCCCATACGAATTAATACCGATTACTTAAGGCTTAATTTTGCTGAAAAAATTAAGCCAGAGTTTGAAGTGGCCGACGTATTACCCATAGCTGATTTAAGTTGGTTAACAAAAGTACCGGCCATAGAGTTTGAATGTGGTGATTGTAAAATTGCACGCTATCAACTCGATAAGGTAAGCGCTTCGTTATTAGGTGATGGAAAGCGACTCTTAATTTCAGAACTGGTGGTTGATAAAGGCGATCATGTACTGCGCACTAAAGGACAGTGGGAAAACGGCTTAACGGAGTTTTCAGGAGAGTTAAAAAGTGATGACATCGGTTCTTTATTCAATGAGTTTGATATCACTACGGCTATTAAAGATTCTAAAGCAAATATTAACTATAGCCTAGCATGGCAAGCGGCCCCTTACGACTTTGATGTTGCGAGTCTAAGTGGTGAAATTGAGTGGGATTTAGGCGAAGGTCATTTAACTGAAATCAGCGATGGTGGTGCACGCGTATTTTCGTTACTGAGTCTTGATTCATTAGTACGTAAGCTAAAACTTGATTTTAGAGATGTCTTTTCAAAGGGCTTTTTTTATAACAGTATGCAAGGCTCTATGCAGTTAGAAAACGGTATTGCTTACACTAAAGATACCAAAATGGACGGAGTGCCCGCCGATTTAACTATTAAAGGTTATGCAAATTTAAACACGCTTGATATAGATTATGACCTTGCTGTAGCGCCACAGGTAACCTCAAGTATTCCGGTTATAGTTGCATGGATGGTCAACCCTGTCACGGGGCTTGCTGCGTTAGCCCTTGATAAGGTTATTCATTCAGCGCGCGTCATCTCAGAGATCAACTTTAAAGTAACGGGTAAAATGAACGATCCTGTTGTGCAAGAACTCGACAGAAAAAGTCGTGAAGTTACGCTACCTCAAGCTGCGCAAAATCAGCCACAAGCATCAGTCGATTTAAAACTTAAAGATGCACAAGTAACAGCAACGCAATGAACAAAACAGCAAGCATAAGCACACCCACAATAGTTGCTCTACAAATGTGCTCAGGGCTAAACCCTGATGACAACATAGCAAACTTAAAACGCGCACTTAAAACACTTCCAGCAACAAGGCCATTACTTGTTTGTTTGCCTGAGGCTTTTTTAGTGTTTAGTAAAAGTGGCAGCGATACTTTACTTGTTGCTAAGCAGGTTGAGAGATACAAACTACAACTTAGTGGACTGTGCCAACACCATAATATTTGGTTAAATGCAGGCACAATGCCAGAGCCATTTAATGAACATAAATATCATGCAGCGTCGCACTTGCTCAATAATCAAGGCGAGCTTGTTGCAACGTACAACAAAATACATTTATTTGATGTAAACGTAGATGATAAAACAGGTAGCTATCGAGAATCAGATTTTACCCAAGCAGGTAGCGATGTGGTGGTGGTTGATTCTCCCTTTGGTAAAATAGGTTTAACAGTATGTTATGATCTGCGCTTTAGTGGCTTGTTCAATGATCTAGCTCGCCAAGGCGCGGAGATTATTTTAGTCCCGAGTGCATTTACAGTTGTTACAGGGCAAGCACACTGGCAACCGCTATTAGCAGCTCGCGCAATAGAAACACAATGCTATGTAGTTGCAGCGGCTCAACACGGTACACATGAAAATGGCCGACAAACATATGGTCACAGTATTATTATTTCACCTTGGGGTAATACCCTGAGCGAATTGCCAACAGGCACCGGTTTTATAAGCTGCCACGCAGATTTAGACCAGTTACAAAAAATTAGACGAGATATGCCCGTGCAGTCTCATCAACGATTTAGAGAGCATTTATTATGAATTCGGTTGAACAGCATTTACTACATGACAGCCTGCTAAATAGAGAAGAGCTCGAAAAAACGCTCGCTTACATACATCAGCATAAAGTGGATTACGCTGACTTATATTTTCAATCAAGCCACCACGAATCGTGGGTACTTGAAGACGGCTTAGTTAAAGAAGGTTCTTATAACGTTGAACGTGGTGTTGGTGTACGTGCTGTAAGCGGCGAAAAAACAGGTTTTTCTTACTCTGATGCAATAAACCTTGAAGCGCTAAATAAAGCGGCAACAGCAGCGCGTAGCATTGCCGATGCTGGCGAAGATAGAGCAATTAAAGTATTTAGCGATGTTAAAGCTAAAGAGCAGTTTGCACCGCATCAACCAATTTCGAGTATGAGCGATACCGACAAGGTTAATTTATTACGCGAACTTGAAAACTACATTCGTGAATTAGCACCCGATGCAGAGCAAGTAATTAGCTCAATGTCTGCGGTATACGAAGAAGTATTAATCGCGGCAAGTGATGGCACGTTTGCTACCGATATTCGCCCACTTATTCGCTTAAACTGTTCAGTACTGCTTGAAAAAAATGGTCGCCGTGAACGCGGCGGCGCAGGCGGTGGTGCACGTTTAGATTATGGCTATTTTAAAGAGCTTGTTGATGGTAAACCGCGTTGGATGGAGTTTGCAGAAGAAGCGGTACGCCAAGCTAAAGTAAATCTTGAAGCTATTGATGCACCTGCAGGCACGATGGAAGTTGTACTTGGTAATGGTTGGCCTGGCGTGCTTTTACACGAAGCGGTAGGGCACGGCCTTGAAGGCGACTTTAACCGTAAAGGCGCGTCTGCGTTTAGTGGTAAAGTGGGCCAAAAAGTAGCATCTGAGCTGTGTACTGTTGTTGATGATGGCACAATGGCTGACCGTCGAGGTTCACTTAACGTAGATGACGAAGGTACACCAGCGGCTTACAACGTGCTAATCGAAAACGGTATTTTAAAAGGCTATATGCAAGATAAGCTAAACGCGCGTTTAATGGGTGTAAATCCTACCGGAAACGCACGTCGTGAGTCGTATGCACATTTACCAATGCCTCGCATGACTAATACCTACATGTTAGGTGGTGAGCACAGCCAAGCCGATATTATCAGTAGTGTTAAAAAAGGGGTATTCGCGCCTAACTTTGGCGGCGGACAAGTTGATATAACCTCAGGTAAGTTTGTATTTAGCGCATCAGAAGCGTATTTAATCGAAAACGGTAAAATTACTCAGCCAATTAAAGGCGCAACGCTTATTGGTAATGGCCCAGAAGTAATGCAGCAAATATCTATGGTTGGTAACGACTTAGCACTTGATAAAGGTGTTGGTGTTTGTGGTAAAGATGGTCAAAGCGTACCGGTAGGCGTAGGCCAACCAAGTCTTAAAATTGATCAGTTAACAGTGGGTGGTACAGCATAAAAAACCATGAGCGCGAAGTGGATTCGCGCTTTCGTTTTGATGAAAGTGAGGTTTTACACCTCGCTTTTTAAATATAGGCTCAGAAATAGAGCGCGAAATAAATTCGCACCTACAATTTGCATTCTTACTTTGGGTAGGTGAGGTTTTACACCTCGCTTTTTAAATATACGCTCACGTAATAGAGCGCGAAATAAATTCGCACCTACAATTTGCATTCTTACTCAGTGTAGGTGAAGTTTTACACCTCGCTTTTTAAATATACGCTCACGTAATAGAGCGCGAAATAAATTCGCACCTACGATTTGTATTTTTACTCTGGGTAGGTGAGGTTTTACACTCGCTTTTTAAATATACGCTCACGTAATAGAGCGCGAAATAAATTCGCACCTACAATTTGCATTCTTACTTTGGGTAGGTGAGGTTTTACACCTCGCTTTTTAAATATACGCTCACGTAATAGAGCGCGAAATAAATTCGCACCTACAATTTGCATTCTTACTCAGTGTAGGTGAAGTTTTACACCTCGCTTTTTAAATATACGCTCACGTAATAGAGCGCGAAATAAATTCGCACCTACGATTTGTATTTTTACTCTGGGTAGGTGAGGTTTTACACTCGCTTTTTAAATATACGCTCACGTAATAGAGCGCGAAATAAATTCGCACCTACGATTTGTATTTTACTCTGGGTAGGTGAGGTTTTACACTCGCTTTTTAAATATACGCTCACGTAATAGAGCGCGAAATAAATTCGCACCTACGATTTGTATTTTTACTCTGTGTAGGTGAGGTTTTACACCTCGCTTTTTAAATATAAGCTTAGAAATAGAGCACGAAATAAATTCGCACCTACAATTTGTATTTTTACTCTGTGTAGGTGAGGTTTATACTTCTCCCTCATCCCCTTTAGTTTTTTCAGCCTCTTTATACCATAACGCAAAAAAGCACTCTGTTAATTTGTGCTCTATCTCAAGCGCTTTTTCTGTAGGACAAAACAAGGTAAAGCTTGCTTTAAACTCACCTAAATCGGTTGTACCAAAGTGAATTACAGGCTCTGGGCCAGATATTTTTGCATCAAGTTTACGCTCAATCATCGAATTATAGCGGCTTGCTACTTCTTGAAACTCTTCGCAGTACAGCTTAGCCTGTTCGGTCAATGTGTCGTGAATAGGGTACGGGTTAAAGCTCTCTCTTCGGACAATAATAAAATGGTGTGTAACAAAGCGTTTTACAAAGTTTAAGTTTTTAATCGAGCTGGTAATTAGCTTATTGTTTGGTATGTATATGGTTTTTCTCGAAAATTGATAAGTATGTATATCAATTTCATGCATGGTTGTTTTTATCCAATCGGTTTCAGCAACTTCACCAAAGTAATCACCAACTTGTATCCAATCACCCACTCTAAACGGGCGTGTTGTTACTAGGTAAAAAAAGCCTATTACACACTGAATAAATTCACGCGTTGCAAGTACAATCGCCACAGCAAAGGCGGCAATAGAAAGTGCAAAGTTTTGAATCTCTGTAGACCACACAAAGAGAAGTGATATCACCATTACAAAGTTAATAAAGTGCTTAATATTATGCGCGATGTAGCGAATATCTTTTTCTTTTTTCTCAGCGCGACTTTTTGCTAACTTATCGACAAGTATCTTAAGCACAAATGCAATTGTTAACATTATTAGTGAGAGAAGAAACGGATGCAGTAATATATCTTTAGTCATAAATTCCTAATGGTTTAAAGTTGATAAACACGACCAGTTTATTGATTTATTTCGCCAATGGGCTAATTTAACGCAAATAAAAACCCTTTAGCAAATTAATGCTAAGGAGTATTCGTTTTTATCAGTAATTTTCAATGGTTAAACCAACCTACTCTACTTGAACTCTGGTTAAGAGATTTACTAACATATTGAACTATAGTGATATTTGAGTTTATTTCTCTCTAGCTAGAGATTTCAGTAAATTAAACGCAGTTAGCGCTGAAAACAACTGCTTGAGATAGATTTATTATCCAGAGTTCAGGTTATTTAGATATGAGGTCTATTTAACGATAGGTAAATTGCACTATAACTAGAGTCTGTTTATCTTTTAGGTAAGGGTTAGCCTATGTTGTGCGGTTACCCCCATCAATAGGCGATAAAGCAGTATAAATACCAAACATGTGCAGCCCTAGGTTAAATAAATTTTAATACTTAAAGACTAGGTAATATTTTTTATATCTAGTTGTTTTAAATAAAAATTATAACAACGCTATGAGAGGGGTAATTCGTTAAATTGTACCGGTACTTATGTCAGTTGGTATTAAAGGCTATTTAACATCAATAATGCCTTTGCTTGTATTTTATCGAGAGTAAATTAGATGTACCGTGGTGGAATAGTCCAGATCCTATAGATAATTTAGTGTGAAGCACGCATTTCAAGTGAAGATGGGTATTGTGGTTTTAATCGATAAGACAAGCTGCTAGATACGTATTTCCGGCTTTTATTTAAGTACGCGCAATATAGAATTAGAATACTTATCAAGCATTAAATTTATTTCACTAAGTACTTTCCCTTTACTTCATAAGTTCCATTTAACCCATATTTTATAAGTCGGAAATAACAAAACAACTACTTATAAGTTAGAAGGTATTGAACCGTCCTATTGAGACTAGAACTGCTAATTTTTTGTCAGTGCAGTTTTATTTGATGAGGTTTAAGTTCACAGACTTTAATTTATAACGCTATTCTAATAATTAAAACTACATACAGTAATAAAAGCGATTATTAGTTTTTATCACTCCTCTACCTTGCAATATATTGGCGCTTTTTTGTTGTAATGCTTTGTAATAGACACGAATCAAAAAAGTAATACTATTATTTCTTGAATTCAAGTATTAAGTGCAATCATTATGCAGCCACCAGAACTTCTGATTGCCCCGTAAATAACTCATGAGGGGTTTTATACCCTCTTGTTTTTCTTGGCCGATGGTTGAGCTTATCAACTGCCGCCTGTATTTCTGCTTCACTTAGCGACATAAAGTCAGTTCCCTTGGGGAAGAAGCGTCTAAGTAAGCCGTTGGTATTCTCATTTATGCCCCGCTCCCATGATGAATATGGGTGAGCGAAATACACATCCGCTTCTAATTTTTGTGCAATATGCTCATGGTGAGCAAACTCTTTTCCATTATCTAAAGTCACGGTAATAACCTTACCTTTATAGGGTGTCATACACTTGATCAGCGCATCGGCTGTTATTTTCGCATGCTTGCTTTCAATTCTGTGAACGACTGTATATAACGTTTTACGTTCAACCATTGTAACAAGGGCATTTTTACGCCCTTTGCCTATCACTGTATCGCCCTCCCAATCACCAATCCTAGACTTTGAATCCACAATACTTGGGCGTTCATCAATACTGACTCGATTAACTATCTGTCCACGTTTATCGTAGCTTCCATAGCGTTTTTTATACTTTTTACATGCACGAGTGAGTGTCTTATGTAGTTCACCACCACGAGCCTTGTCTCTGTAAATATATTGATAAATCGTTTCATGATGCAAAACGACCTTTTTCTCTAAAGCTAAGCGGCCTGCCACCTGCTCTGGCGAAAGTCCGTCACCAACAATTTATTAATCCAGTCAGTAACATCATCTGTTAACTTACTTGCTTTGAAAGATGACTTGCGTCTTTGCTCTGCAAAATTATTGGCTTGGTTAGGTCGATAGCCTTTAAGCCCTTTATTGCGTTTTAACTCTCTAGAGATAGATGACGGTGAACGAGTGAGTTCATCAGCTATCTGTTTTTGGTTATTTCCTGCTTTTATTAACGCGTAAATCTGGTATCTTTCTGCTTGTGTCAGCTGTTTATATTTCATTAAAGCAATTTCCTTTGGCGAGAGAATGGCCGAATTATAACAGCTGGCCATCTAATCTGAGAAATTGCACTTATTATCCGAATTTAGGTTTCCTTAAATACAGACAAGTAAGAAAAACACCGGTTAATGATAAATAACTACATATTGTTATTTTTTTGTTTTTCTTTTGTTTTATTTTTGTTCACATAACTCTTGGTTCTACGTCATCGCTTCGTAAATTCAATTTAAAGCGGAGAGATGATGTTTTTATCAAGGAGTTCCCATTCAAGCGTTCAGCTTGAAACTAATCCCCACCTAAAGTTTTGGGTTATTTGGTCAGATTATGAAAAACGAGTGCGGGCTTGTTGCTATAAATGGTTATATAGCGACCAAGATCGAGTTGAAGACGCCATGGCACAAGCGTGTGAAAAAGCGCTTAAAGTTTATATACAAGACAGCTCTCAAATAGAAAACATGTTTGCTTGGCTTTGTCGGATAGCCCATAACATCTGTATGGATATACATCGCTTAAATAGTAAAGAAAGCGATTTAGTGAAACAAGCCAACAGCTCCTCAACACAGTTTTATTTTACGGAGAACCAGTCACAAACATTGGAAAGTGAGTATGAACGTATTCACCTATATCAGAAGTTGATGGATGCCATTAATGATTTGCCTAATGATTTAAAGCAAGTGATCCAGTATAAATTTATTTATGAAATGGAGTACTCAGAAATAGCAAACCAATTACAAATTAGCCAAGAAAATGCAAGAAAGCGTGTGCAATTGGCTCGTAAGAAACTAAGTGCATTACAGTATGTATAAGCCCTCATGTTCAGGTCATCGGTTTTTCTTGGCTTGTAACCACAAAATAATTTAAAAAATCTTTTTCACAAACAGATGAATACCCCGTTATTCAGATAACGGGGTATCTGACCAAGATACCAAAATTTAAATCGAACATTCGCATCACCTTAGCTGGGATTGATGTGGCGGAGCTTGGCTGGAGCATTAATATGAAAAATGAAAGGCAGTGGTTTGTGGTTTATACCAAAGCCAATAGTGAGAAAAAATTTGCTGTACAGGTCAATCTTTTGCAAAGTGATTGTGAAGCATTTTTGCCTTTAATAGATCAGGCCCGCCAATGGAGTGACCGAACCAAAGTGGTAAGCGTACCGTTATTTAAATCATACGTATTTGTTTATATTGACGGTAATGAATTTCAACAGTTAAAACGCCTACCAGGTTTCGTTTCATATATTAAATTTAATAATCTACCAGCTGTGATTTCTCAGAAAGAAATGAAAAAAATTCAACGTTTTATATCTACAGGTAAAGTGGTTGAAGTGCTGTCTAATCGTTTGCTAGTAGGAACTAAAGTGGAAATTGTTAGCGGTAGTTTACAAGGGTATTGCGGCATTCTGGTTGAGCGACGTAATCAACAATTAGTCGCAATTGAAGTAGAGGGATTAGCGCAAAGTATGATGCTAACTTTACCTGAAATGCTATTGAAACCGATTGTTGAGGTTTAATTATGGCGTATCTAAGTGAAACAAATATACAAACGCTGAAAGCCCAATTATTGCGTTATGAGGGGTTATCATTAAAACCATATAGATGTACCGAAGGAAAATTAACGATCGGCATTGGCCGTAACTTAGAAGATAAAGGTTTGTCATTGGATGAGGTAGATTACCTATTAAACAATGACATTAATAATGTTATAGCACAGGTTGCAGTGCATATTCGCGTTTTCAAATTATTGAATGAAACTAAAAAGATTATTTTGCTAGATATGGCGTTTAATCTTGGGGTTGCAGGGCTATGTAAGTTTAAAAATATGCTCAGGGCACTGGAAGATAAAAATTACCCTTTAGCAGCGGCTGAAATGCTTGACTCTAGATGGGCTAAGCAGGTTGGAGTGAGAGCTGATGAGCTGGCACAAAAAATGGCTCTAGGAGAGTGATATGAGTGCCATTATACCTCAATTACAAGTGCCTTATTCAGAGCAAGAGCGGCGAGTTGCTTATCATCTCTATCAATTTGGTAGTGCGCTAAAAGCACAAGATGAACATCTAAGTGATACTGTTAAAGAGCTACATGAGCAGTTAAATAAACTAATTTTTATGCCACGGTTTAACCATCTTACTGATTTATTTTCGTTGTCTCATTCTGAAACTAAGTTGCTAGCACTTGTTTATATTCAAGTTCAAGATCCAGACGTAATAGCCCCATTTTTAGGATTAAGTTGGTTTGAGCAAGGGCCAACATTGAGTTTAGATAAGTTAGTAACATTAGTGGACGAATCTTTAAATAAATACAACACCATAGCAGAATTTGGCCCTAAATCAGCATTGTTTAAATGGGGGTTAATATACCTAACAAATGAGAGTATAGGTTTACAAAGCGCAGTGAATATTGCCCCTTATTTACATGAATTTTTGCAATGTGGTACTACAAGCTGTGATTACCTTAGTTTCTTTACTTTAGTAGACACGGCGCAGGACCCAGTATTTGATAGTTGTTTTAGTTTACCAGAAGAGGTTGCAGCTCAATCATTACTTATTATCGACAGTGAAAATGATGAAATAACCGCCTGGTATACTCAGCAGTTGGCATTACGGTGCGATACCACGTTGGCACACTATGTAGCAGAGCCAAACAATGGTTTCAACATATCTCATTTAGCGCATGAATTTGCCTGCTTACAGCTCATAGCTCAAACGCAACCAGTATTATTGTATTGGCCCGAAATTGGTAACTTGTTACAACACAACTTAATTCAATTAAATACTCTAGTTGAGCAATGTACAAAATTGGCGTTAATAACAACAACAGCTAGCCCCTTGTTTGACGAGGTATTTACGCAATCATTAAAAATTAAAGTACAAGTACCAAATTTGTCACAATTAAAAGAGGCTTGGTTGTCGTTATGTAATAGCGAGCAACATACGCATTTAGATAAAGCCCAAGCTCAGCAGTTGGTGGCTAAATATCCCGTAGCGTTACCTCATATGAAGCAGCTAGCAAACAATGCTAAGGCAGATAAAAGTGATCAACAAGATTACTGGGAAACATTGCAAGCGCTGTGTTTTTCAGCGCAAAGTCAACACTGCGATGAACTAGCTAAATTGTGTCAAGCGCGCTTTACCCTCGACGACATGATATTGAATGACAAAATTACGGTGCAATTGCAGGAGTTAATCGCCAGAATTAATTTTAAAGCTTCATTACAACAGCGTCTACCTAGTTTTAATCAAGGATGTAAAGCGCTATTTTGGGGTAAACCAGGCACTGGTAAATCTATGGCCGCAGAAGCCATTGCAGGTGAATTGCAACTACCACTGTACATAGTTAATTTGGCCAATATTGCCAGTAAATGGATAGGTGAAACTGAAAAGCACTTAGCTAAGCTATTTGATTCAGCTCAGAAATATAATGCGGTACTCATGTTTGACGAAGCAGATGCGATTTTTGCAAAACGCAGCGAGGTAGAGTCAAGCCATGATAAAAACGCCAATATGGGCGTAAGTTACCTACTTCAACGTATGGAGCACTACACGGGCTTGTTGTTACTAAGTACTAACTTTAAAAGTAACCTTGATGAGGCATTTTTACGTCGCTTTCAAGGGGTAATTGAGTTTACTTTACCTGATAAACAGCAGCGCGTTGATATTTGGCAGCGTAATTTAAGCACCAATGCAGATAGTGATTTATGCCAAGGCATTAGCCAACTTGCAGCATTGTTTGAGCTCAGTGCTGCGCAAATAATCAATATCTGCGAAATGGCATTGTTGCAAAGTTTGATCGCTGACAAAAAGTTGATTAGTCGAGCCGAGATTGCCAATGCATTACATAGAGAACTCTCAAAACAACATGCCGGCTTTATGACCCAGCAATCTTTATCAACGTGGTTAACGGGAGGGCACAATGGACGCAACCTTAATTTATAAAGTACAACAGGCACTTGATTCGTTTATTAAAGACAAAGTTTTATCGCTCAATAATAACGATGATGTAGTAGATACTTCTATTGTATTGAGCTTTCAAGCGCCAGATAATGAATTTACTACTAGTTTAGGCAGCGACCCCGCAATAAATTGTTATTTAGTTGGTATAACTGAAGATATTCAGCGTCGTCAAAGTGAGCCACCTCGTACGCAAATAAATTTTACGCAAACTCACCGTACACGATTCATTGAGCCTAAATTTGTGTCATTGACTTATATGCTAACCGTTTGGAGTAAAAACCCACAGCAAAGCGCTGCGATAGAGCATTTGATTATGGGCTATTTAATTGCAGGTATAGGACGGTACGATTTTCTACCTGAAGAGTTACTACTCGCACAACAAATTGATATATCACCTTATGGTATCCGCAGCCAAATATTCGGTAATGAGTACAGTGAAAAAGTAACAGGGCAAGTATGGCAGGCACTCGGGAGTACGCCTAAAGCAACCATTCTCTATACGCTCTCTTTGCCTATGCCAGTATTTGAGCCAGTACAACTGCCAATAGTAAAAGAAATTAATAAACTCTTAGATAACAAAGCTTAATTTAACCTCAATTATTTTACCTAACAGATCCCATAATTTAATCGGCAGTTGTTGAGCATTCAGCTCAGCGGCTGAAATCATCATTTATTTATTAGATTACAGAGGAATATTATGAGTACTTCAGAACTCAATGAACGATTAAAAAGCTACTTTCAGCGTGGTGATATCCCTACTCAACAAGAATTTGGGGATCTAATTGATACGGCAACAAGCAGTATCAATAATGATCGTTTACCAGAGCAGATAGATTTAACTCAAATTGGAGAAAATTCATCGCTTAAAGTGAAAGAGGTTATAGCTAATGGCGCACAAATCACGAATATTGCCAACAATCATTTACCGTCGCAAATAGATTTAACGCAGAGTGGGTTGGTCACCGATTCAAGTGTAAAAGCGGGTGAATTAATTGGTGATGGGGCAAAAATAAGCAATATAGCCAACAATCATTTACCGCCTCAAATAGATTTAACGCAGAGTGGATTGGTCACCGATTCAAGTGTAAAAGCGGATGAATTAATTGGTGATGGGGCAAAAATAAGCAATATAGCCAACAATCATTTACCGCCTCAAATAGATTTAACGCAGAGTGGATTGGTCACCGATTCAAGTGTAAAAGCAGGTGAATTTATTGGTGATGGGGCAAAAATAAGCAATATTGCCAACAATCATTTACCGCCTCAAATAGATTTAACGCAGAGTGGATTGGTCATCGATTCAAGTGTAAAAGCGGGTGAATTAATTGGTGATGGCGCACAAATCACGAATATTGCCAACAATCATTTACCGCCTCAAATAGATTTAACGCAGAGTGGATTGGTCACTGATTCAAGTGTAAAAGCAGGTGAATTTATTGGTGATGGGTCAGGCCTTATAAACTTACCTCAGATTGATCTCCCTTCGCAAATTGACTTAACCCAAGCGGGAACGGTGACGGATTCGCGCATTGAAGCAGGTGAATTTATTGGTGATGGGGCTAGGTTATCTAATATTCAAACTACTAGTTTACCCATTGCAACGTTTGCAGATATTCAAATGGGTGATACAAGCAAGCTGACTACCGCACAACACGGTGGCTGGTTAAATCAAAAAGTAGAAGCGCTTACATGCCCCAATTTGTTGCCGCTGCTGATTGCATGTGTTGAGACAACACAAAACATCGATATTGATAACGTTCCTAGTGAAATTGATGGTTATATGCTTGTTGATGGTGATTTGGTGTTATTGAACGCCCAAACGAATAAGAGTGAAAACCGCATATGGCAAGTAAATGAACTATCAAGCTCATTTTCTTTACAGTCTGTGGTCCGCTATGAACCTGTTGACATGGTTCACGGCGATGCGGTGATCATAACTCAAGGTGACATTTATAAAGATCAAGCATTTATGCTTAGGGCTATTTACGATAATGATGCTGATTTTGAGTATCAATGGAAAATGACAGCCAGTTTAGTGACTGTTGGTGATGGGCTTATACAGAGTAAAAACCGCTTCAGTGTAAATTTCGCTTCAGCTAATGATCTCGCTAATGGCAGAGTTGATAAGGTTATTGATAGTGCTTTATTAAAGCAAAACTTAACTTCGCTTGGGCAACAGCTTCAAAACCAAATGCTTAATATTAACCCTCAAGTACACACTAATGACTTTACTATTGACGCAAATTCCATTCATTTTTTAGATCTTACAGATGACACTACATTGACAGCTATAATTGATGAAAAAGTCACCTATTTTAGGGTGCAAGACTTTAGTGGAACTTGGGGGACAAACAGCCAAGTTATTCTTAAATTTGCAGATAACTCCAGCCTTACAATATTGCTCAACAGCTCACATGCTTATTATGATTTATACAAAGTAAATGACATTTTTTATTCCTATGACTCAACTGGCAAATTCTTTCTCTAAGGCAACCAGTTATTAATTTAGTCATCAATTCAAACACCCCCTCCCTCTAAAAGGAAAACCCTATGAATAATTTTGTAAACGTGATCCAAAAACTTGAAGAGCTGAGTGCTCGTGATAGTAATAAAGCTAGAAGCCTAAACTTATTAAATAGTGTTATTTATCAGGTTCGTGCTGATATGAACCAATATTTAGGTATGCAAACAACTGACTTACACAGGGTAGAAGATATAGCAGATGTGCTTGGCTATGCTGGTCGTGTAGTCGCCGCTAGTGATGACTTACCAATGACCCCGATTGAGCCTGCCATGTTTGGCGCAACAGAGTTTTACACGGGGGATTACTTTTTGGTTAAAAATGGTCCTGAACGCGGTATTTATCCAATCACCATTTTTGATGATGGAGCTGGTTTTAAAACGTACGACCTAGACCCTGCTTTAAAACGATATTTAGGCGATGTTGCCGTTGTTGTACTTAAATTAGTTGAAAATGATTTAGTACAAAAACACAGTATATTCAACCTCTCCAACGATATATGGCAAGAGCGTGTAATTGCGTAATCACGTAATTATACGGTACAACTAAGCCATGTTTACGACCTTTCGAGAAAAGCTAAAACGCTACTTCATTACAGGTGCAAAACCAACCCAGGCGCAGTTTGCCGAGTTTTTAGATGCAGCGTTTATTCAAAGTGATGATGGCATTACGAAGCAGTCATCTGCAGCGGGGCAAGTACTGACCTTTTTACTGCAAGAACACCATCATAACAATGCAGTTTTTCAACAAAGTGTGTGTATTCAAGGCGATTTAATTGTAGAGGGGCAGCTACTCGGTGCCCCTTCATCAAGTACCACAACACCAACCAGCCAAGTTTATGAAACATCAAACTACAGTGCGGCTAACGCACATACCCAACAAGTTAGCGTGCCAATTGGCTGTATTTTACTCTACTGCGGCGCACAAATCCCCGACGGCTTTTTAGCCTGCGACGGCCTAAACGGTACTCCTAGTTTGGCACCGTTGGTGGATAACCCCATTCAACCGATTCGTTACATTATTAAAATGCATTAATGCTGCTTTTTATTCATTGACATCTTATATACGGCAGCTTCATTTAACCTATTATTATACCTTGGAATTTTTATGTACCAGTCACTTAATCAAAAGCAGCAAGAACACGACACGCTCCCCGTACAACGCCAAGCAATAAGCCGAGAAACGCGTTTAAAAGACAACGTAGGCAGCATGATGGGCGTCGATTTAAGCCACGTTGCTGTGCATACCAACTCATCCAAGCCCGCGCAACTTAATGCCCACGCCTATGCCCAAGGCAGAGAAGTACACATCAGTCCGGGGCAAGACCGCCATTTAGGGCATGAGCTTGCTCACATTGGCCAGCAAATGCAAGGTCGCGTACAAGCCACTACCCAGTTTGCAGGGCAAGCGGTGAATGATGATCCAAAATTAGAACATGAAGCCGATGTGATAGGGGCAAGAGCAGAGAGTATGTGACTAAGTTAGAGCGTCATGTCGAATTGACAAGCTTTGTTTTAAGTTAAGTGTTATGAAGCAAGTGACTTGACCCCTTACCTTCCTTTAAGTTAAGTGTTATGAAGCAAGTGACTTGACCCCTTACCTTCCTTGACCCCTTACCTTCTCTTACCTTTTCTTAACAGCCAAAATAGGTGTTAAAAGTCCAGAAATGATAATGAGATAGTCAGAATAAACGCCACATCCACCACTGTGTGGTGTATCTGGGATTGTTATAGGCAATTGATAAAGCCTATAACATCGAACAAAGGCAAAATTAAAAAGGTTTGAATTATGTATGCACAAGTAGAGAAGTCGAAAGAGAATAAAAGTCAGGCGGCTGCTAATTCTGTTGTTCAAAAGAAGAGCAATGGGAAGCTGGGTTTTGGGTTTGTGGATAACCGGCCAGCGGCAATAGGAACTGGGCAACTGCGGGCAATATTGAGTAGCGGTGAGCTTAATAATCTGAGAAAACCGGTAACACAGCTAGCTGTTAATAAGTCTAGCGAACAAGGGGGCGCAGGGAGTACATACAAAACAGTTGTTTATGAAGATAAAGTGTCTAACTTCACCGGGGGAGCGGATGCAGGGGATTACGGTCTATGGCCAGTGGGTCGTGGCGTAATTAAAGGGGAATATCACGATGGTACAAAATGGGTGGATATACCCAATGGCTCTGAAGAGATTCAACAAAGTAAATCAGAGTATTACTTTTGTGGCCATATGCTTGCGAAGAGTTTAGGTGGCCTAGGTGGGGCAGATAATATATTTGCTCAAGATACGAATAATAACATTGGCAGGTGGCCTAGTGCAGAAGAAGCGATAAGAAAAAAACGCGATGCGCTAAAGTCAACAGATGACATGAGAATATCGATAGGTTTAGCTGGACGCGATGAAAAGAAACTACAACAAGTAGAAATTAAAGGTAAACAACTAGAAACAGTAGTGAATACTGAAAGCAAAATAGCCTCAAAAATGCTGAACTTTTAACTACTGATGACTATGAAAAATATAGAATTTTAACTTCTAAACATCCCGACCACTAGCCCATAACAAAACCTAAAAATCATTAAAACGCTTTTTAGCTCAATTGTTATAGGCAATGAAGAAAGCCTATAACAAGCGCTAAAGAAAATTTATAAGGTTTGAGATATGTATGAACAAGTAGAGAAGCCGAAAGTGAATGAAAGTAGGGCTGTTCCTAATTCTATTGCTCAGAAGAAAAGTAATGTGAAGCAAGGTTTTGGGTTTGTGGGTAACAGAAAAGCAAATCCCTTACAAGCTAAGTTAATAGGCGCGATATCAAGTAGCGAAGGAAATCAAAGTGTCATTCAAAGAAGACTGTATATAAATGGAGGTTTGTATACTAAGAATATTCCAACTAGAGAAGAAAATGAGGAGATCAAAGTCTCAGCACAAAAATTCAATGTTTCTGAACAAAGCATTATTGATACCTTAACTCGCTGGAGAGATAAAGATAAAAGTCGTGGGAAAGGTAAGGGGAATGAGTACATGTTTCCAAGTTGGAGTTATGCTTTTGATGAAGCTGCTAAGGGTAAGATAAAAACGGCACGTGGAGATGAAGAAAAAATAAAATTGTTCGCTGAAGAACGTGAAGATGAACTTGAAGAATTTGAAGATGCACGTATAAAAAAAGAACTTAAAGATGCTAGGGGCAAACTACAAAGCGAGCAAGAAATAAAAGCATGGAATGATGCTAAGCCAGCTCGTGATCTTGTAAGTAAACTAAAAAAATACGCTTCCAGAGATCAAAATAAAGTAGCTGCCATAGTAGTAGACCCAAACCCATTACAAGGACTAGAAATGGGTAGAAGTGGTACATTAAAGAACCAATACCGATATGATGACAATCAGAATCCGACAAAAGTTGAAGCAACACAATATGGGTATGATGCACTAGCTTCAAAATTAACAAAAGCAGTACCAAAAAATGAAGATTGGAATCCTTGGGATTGTGGAGAAGCAGCCGCAGCCCACCACAGTTTGAGTCAAGGTAATAGTTTAGCTGGCAAGGAATTTTTGGCGGGCGAAAAAGGTGGGGCAAGAGTAAGGAAGTGTGCATGTGGTAATTGTAGCAAATGGGTTCAGGAAGTGCATCAGCTAGACTTGGGTGGTGGAATAAAATATTAGAACTAAAGTGTACTAGTGTGATTACCAAGGGATTATGTCGGTCTAATTACCGAGCGACTTTGTCGTAAATAGCATATCAGCCAGTTGCTAAACTGGCTATCTTTTATGCCGATTCAGCTAAAGCATTAGATTTTTCGACTCGCAATGCGGTGGTATTCATATTGTTTCTTAGCCACATGCTACGCACACCGCCCGCGCTAATATCAACACCTAAGGCTTCACTGAGCTTCATCGCGACTTTCTGCTGACCAAGGTGAGGGTGTTCAATAGAGAATTGCACAACGGCGTCTTCTATTGCCTTATCCACACAGTTTTTGTGCCGTAGATTAGGTGTTTCTTGGCGTTTTAATGCTTCAGGGCCACCTTGCTTAACTAGTCTTAAGTGCCGGTGAATAGTATCTCGTGATACGCCACTTTGGCGTGATGCAGCGCTGACGCTTCCGAGTTTTTCGATTAACGCTAATACTTCAAGTTTCTTCTGTACTGCCAAGTCTTCTGATGCGAGTTTGCTTGGTTCATTAACTTCAGAGATCTTGAGTTTGCGGCCAGCGAAGTGAGCGGTAAACCCTTTTTTACTCGTGTTCCTTATCTCGATTTTCTGATTGGCAATGGAGTGCTTGAGCGGTGAATCTATTAAATAGAACTTGTTGCCATAACTGAAGGTATGGTCGTTACGTATTTTACGGTGATCTTTAATGACGCAGATATCATCAAGGTTGATGTGTTTCGACAGAGCCGTAAATTCAGGTGCTTGCTTTGATTTAACTTGAATTTTGGTTTGCCAGAACTGCGGAATAAAGACGTGTTTAAGGTAGGCATTAGCGGCAGCAATATCATTGATATTGTTCAACCTAAGCTCGGGAACAAGACGGTCTTGGAAGGTATCGAATGCTCGCTCAATACGGCCTTTGCCTTGCGGTGAGTTGGCAAAAATGATTTCAATGCCTAGCTCCTCGCAAGCCCTCTGCATCTGTGAGAAGTTGCAGCGTTTAGGGCCACCGAATATACCGGCTCTATCCACATAAAGCGTTTTAAAAACGCCTTTGGCTTCAATACAATCTCGCATCACTTTCAAACAACCAACCGTCGTTTCTGAGAGAAAGAACTCTGCGTATACTTCACTGGTAGCATCATCAATCATGGCAATTAAACAGTGCTTTTTATCCCCAAACCAGCGATGCGGACTGCCATCCATTTGCATCATTAAGCCCGCTGCTTCCATACGCTCTCTACGTTTACGAACATTGCTGCGCCTGCGCTTAGCTCGTTTAACATGGTGAATATCATGCGCCCAACCTCGCAGTGTTTCGCGCTTCACAACAATGTTTTCGTTTTCGGCCAACTGCTCAGCCAAGTGCAACAAGTTCAAATCGAAATACTTATCTTTAATCAAAGCCTGTACTGCTTTCTTAATTGATACTGGCGTTTTGTTTGGCGGGGTTTTACCGCTATTACCATGAATAGCGAATTGAATACCGACTTGCTGATATTGCTTTACGTAGCGTTCAATGGTGCGTCGAGACTTACCGAGTAATTTTGCAGCATTGGCAATTGTTATTCTACCTTCGACTACCTTAGCAATGATATCAACAGTGAGTTGAGCTTTAGAGTCCATCACAATCATCCTCAACATGCCTTCTAGTATTCAAAAAAATAAACACTAACAGGCACATAAAAAAATGACCGACAAATTCCCTTGGTAATTAGCAATTACGACAGAATCGCTTGGTAATTAAGATACGACAAAATCGCTTGGTGTTAACAAACTAAAGTGTACTAGCTCAGACTTGATCTGACAGTTACCCATTTTTCTAATGGTGACTGTTAGTTTAGATTTGAGCTAAATTCTTTTCTGCCCAAACCGTTTTTCCATCCAGTAATGTTTCAAGTGGTGTACGACCGCAACATACCTTTCCTTGATGAGTCCGATCATTGTTGTAGTAATCCATCCATTCGTCCAGATCTTTTTGTAGTTCTTCCATTGAATCGTACAACTTTTTGCGGAATGCAAGCAATAAAATCCAATTTAAGTGAAAAAAAGGGGGCAGGAAAAAAAGGGGTCCAGGAAAAAAAGGGGTCAAATCACTTGCTTCATGACATAAGTCAACTACCTTCAAGGAAAAAAAGGGGTCAAAAAAAAGGGGTCAAATCACTTGCTTCATGACATAAGTCGGCTACCTTCAAAGGAGTATTATTAAAACAGGTAGTTCACAATGCCAAGGCCACAACGAATTGAGTACGAACATGCTTTTTATCATGTTATGAACCGTGGGCGCGGACGGAAAAATACCTTTCACGACGAATTATACTTTCAAGCCTTTTTAATCACATTGGGTGAAGCACAAGCGCGCTTTGATTGCGTTATTCATGCGTATTGCCTTATGACGAACCATTATCATTTGTTGATTGAAACACCCGAAGCGAATTTAGGCCGTGTTATGCGCCATATTAATGGGGTTTATACTCAGCGATATAATAAGTTGAAGCATACCGATGGGCCATTATTTCGTGGGAGGTACAAAGCGATATTGGTCGAAAAAGATGAGTATTTGCTGCAATTAAGCCGCTATATCCATCGTAATCCTATTGATATGACTATGCCGCTGGTGAATGACTTAGCGCACTATTCTTGGTCGAGCTACCCAGCTTATATCGGGAAAGTAAAACCACCAGAATGGCTTACGCGCGACTTTACTTATCAAATACTGGGTCATCGTCACAAGTTTAAGCAGTACAAAGCTTATGTATTACGAGGTAGCAGTGATGAACTCACTGACTTTTACGACAAAGGTAATATTGCATCGGTTTTGGGTAGTGATGGTTTTAAACGTTGGCTTAAAAATACTCAGCTTATAAATAGCCCCGAACCTGAGGTTTTACAGCAACTAAAACCGAATATCACAATGAATGAGGTGGTTATGGCGGTTGCTGATTATTATGCTTGCCCGCTATCTAAAATTACCAGTGTGCTTAAAGGGCCAAGCAAAGGATTTGAAGGACGTAAAGTTGCCATGTATTTTTGCCAAGAGGTTTTGGCTGAAAAGTTAAGTAATATTGCAGAGTATTTTAACCTTGGTCATAGTGGCTCTGTGAGTTTTATTACTCATCAAATAAGGAAAAAGCGCAGAGAAGATAAGCAATTTTCAAAACAATTAGATGCTATTTTTGACAGTATTATGAAGCAAGCGATTTGACCCCTTAAGACCCTGACCTCTTAAGACCCTGGCTCCTTATAAGACCCGTTGGCTTCCTTGACTTCTTTCCTGACCCCTTAAACTTCCTACATGATTGTACTTTCATTTATTGTGATAATGTTGGATTTCACATTTTTACTCTTCATGCGTCTGTTCATGTATGCAATTTATTTTATTTGAGTAAGGGATGGTTATGCCGCTTGTATGTGTGGATGGTGCTGCGATTAAAATTACAGTTAATGGCGCCCAGCAGCTAGTAAAAACCAGTGATAAAATTCCAACTGCGACTAAAAACAAATTCTCACAAGGTAAAAAAGCAGTGCTCACTGAGGATGATGTAAAACAGTGGTTGCAAAAATTTCAGTCAAACTACGATAACGCTGCTTTTAAGGGCGGTATTGCGATGGGTAAAGTCATTTCTGGTAAGCCAAATTTAACGGTTAAAGGTAAGTCTAAAACAGCGCTTGTCACCAAAGACACGCAAATAATGGCGCTACTACAAATTTCAAAACCAGCGCAAAGTCCACAAGGTGTACCCGATCCCGTTCCTATGATCAATATTACTATTGAGTTTACTGATGCAGGGCAGACAAAGCTTACAGTTGTTTAGTTCGTGGAGCGTTATTACTCTTCATCAGCAAAAAAGCATATTTAATTTTAAGCAGGAGAATAAATGATGGGACTGTTATCGGTTTTATTTTCTTCCAAAGCACAAGAGCCTATTAACGCAATCGGCTCAATACTAGATGAGTTATTTACTAGTGATGAAGAAACGCTAAATTTAGATATTCTCAAACAACGTGTAGCGCAGCAACCTAATTTAGTTCAAGCAAAAATTAATCAAGTGCAAGCATCTCACCGTAGTTTATTTGTGGCGGGTGCCCGGCCTTTTTTAATGTGGGTGTGCGGCCTTGGCTTTTTATTTGCCTTTGTTATTAATCCTATATTGCAGTGGTTGTTGCCAGAGATTGGTACTCCACAATTACCACTCGACGTCATGATGGAGCTTACTTTGGCCATGTTGGGGTTAGCGGGCTTACGAACCGTTGAAAAACTCAAAGGTGTTTCTCGCTAACTATAAAATAATGCATTACAAAATTATATTTCAATTAGTTTTCACATTTCTTATCGAACAACGTCTTCTGAACACAATATAAATAAACTTGTTATTAGGGCTGTTTACCTTTCGAGGTTGAATTTACAGCGGTATGTTTGGTTTGTAGGCAACGCAGCGCAGCGCCTATGCTGCGTTATCCCCTATAAATAGGCGATAACGCAGTATAAAAAACCAAACATGTGTAGCCCTTTGGGTTTGCCCTAGGGGCGATTTACTCTTTGTTGCTTGGTTTCAATTTATTGTTACATGGATGTAAGCCAATAGGGTAACGCAAGATCAGTTACCGAGCCCACTAGGTTATAAACCTCGCAACGCGATTAATCGTCCCTAGATAGAACAAGCTGTAATCTTAAAAGGTTAACAGGCCTTAACGTGACAGATGAAGCTGGTTGTGAGGTAACTCAAATTTTCTTCTAAGTAAGTTTCAATTATTTTGCCATCAGTTGTGACTGATGAGGCGGAGCCGTGGGTTAACCCATAAAGTCTTTTGAGTACTAAGTAGGATCCGCCAGGCGTTTATCCATTTTATTTGGTGGGTAGGCATTGATAAAAGGCTTGCTTGGTGCTCAATCCCTAATTCTTGCCATTTCGGCGTTTAAGAATGCGTTCTATTAACTAAAGGAAATACTATGTCTCAATATAAAACCCCTGACGTCTACGTTAGAGAAAAATCAATTCTACCGCCGTCAGTCGCAGAGGTGGCAACGGCTATTCCAGCATTTATTGGTCATACCACTCAACTTAATGAAGCCGGTGATGCTGCCAACTTTTTAAACATGCCAGTGCGTATTACTAGCATGGTGCAGTTTGAAGCAAACTTTGGTGGCCCATACAAAGAGAGCTTTACGCTAATGCCTAGCTCTAAAGGTTATGATATTACCAATGTAGCGGCTGTTGCTGATGATCTTGCAAAACTAGAAGGTGCTAAGTTCTTTCTTCATCAAGCAGTTAGTCACTTTTTTGCTAATGGTGGTGGGGCGTGTTATGTCGTTTCTATTGGTATGGCAGGTACACTTGCGTCAAAAGAGTCTTATAGTGCTGGCATTGACCTTTTAAATAAGGTTGATGAAGTAACACTTATTTCATCTCCAGAAGCAATTGGTTTAGACGAAGTTGGCCACTACGAGGTGCAAAATAAGGCGCTTAAACATGCAGAAAAACGCATGGACCGTTTTGCATTAGTTGATGTGCAAATGCAAGAAACGCCTGCTGGGACTACTGCAATTGTTCATGACTCTGAACGTTTGCGCGCCAAAGTAACGCAGGGTTTAAAATATGGTGCATCTTACTACCCATATTTAAAGACGACTATCGCACGCAGTTACGATGAAGCAAACGTGACTGTTAAGGTGGTAGAAGATGAAACAGCAGACCCTATAACTTACAAAGATGTGATGCTATCTGTACTAGGTAATGATGACAGTACAAATACAGATTATAACGCGCAAATTTATAATCAAGCTAAGGCGGCGTTAGCAAAAAGTTATCTCGTATTGCCTCCGTCACCTGCCGTTGCGGGTATTATCGCTAAAACCGACAAAGAACGCGGAGTATGGAAAGCACCTGCTAACGTAGCTTTATCGCAAGTGCTTGCGCCAACGCTTGCTATTGATAGCACTGAGCAAGAGAGCCTTAACGTTGATGCCATTTCTGGTAAATCAATCAACGCGATTCGTACCTTTGTTGGTAAAGGGACTTTGGTTTGGGGTGCACGTACTCTTGCTGGTAATGACAATGAGTGGCGCTATGTATCGGTTCGCCGTTTATTTAACTTAGTGGAAGAGTCAATTCAAAAAGCCACACAGTTTGCGGTGTTTGAGCCAAACACGCCTTTCACTTGGTTAAAGCTCAAAACCATGATTGAAAGTTACCTTGAGAATTTATGGCGTCAAGGTGCTTTCTTTGGTGAGACCCCAGATCAAGCCTTCTTTGTAAACGTAGGCCTTGGCCAAACCATGACCGAAGACGACATCAATAATGGTGTAATGAATATTGAAATTGGTTTAGCTGCGGTACGCCCCGCAGAGTTTATTGTATTAACCTTCTCACATAAGAGCTTAGAAGGCTAACGAACCCGACTAAGGTTGGTTGGGGGTCATATTTATACGTTTTATGTTTTCTCAATCAGCCTTTTTAATTTACTTATTTACCTAAGTTTTATTGTAACTTGGGCACTAAAATTATTATTTTTTGGAGTTTTTTATGGCTACTACAGCAGCAGACATTGCAGCAGAATGCCCGATCCCGGTATATCGATTTGTCGTTAGTTTTGGTGAGGAGAGCATTCCGTTTTCTGAAGTGTCGGGCTTAGACATTGGTGTTGAAACCATTACTTACAAAGATGGTTACGGCAAAAAGCACATGCCTGGGCAATCAACCGATGTGAATATCACACTTAAACGAGGTTTAGTGCGTCAAAAGAGTCAGTTTTATGATTGGATTTCATCAATTAGCTTAAATTTGGTTGATAAAAAAGACATTACTATTTCACTCACTAACGAAGACCGTTCACAGCCATTGGTTACTTGGAAGGTGATTAATGCTTTTCCTAAAAAGCTTACAGCGCCAAGTATTAATGGTGGCTCAAACGAAGCTAGTGTGGAGTCGTTAGAAATGATGGCCGATGATATTAAGATCGAATTCCACTAATTTTATTCTCCTTGTCTTGGGCACGTTAGTGCCCTTTTTGGACATTACTATGATTCAAGAACTAACAACACCTATGGTGGGATACCGCTTTGCTGCGCTAATTACATCAGCGGCCATACCGAATCCGATAGATATTTTTTTTAAGGAAATCAGTGGCCTAAAAGTTAATCGCAACATTGAGTATGACGGTAATCGAGCAACGGTAGGCAGTAATAAACAATCGCGCACCTTAACTTTGAAACGTGGTGTACTGCGCACTGGTAGCACCTTGGAATTAACAAACTTTATTAGTTTGCCGCAGTGGAATCAGTTTGCGGTTCGCAACGATATTTTGATCACTTTACTTAGCGATAACAACCTACCCACAAAAGCATGGCTAGTCACTCGCGCATTTATGGAAAGTTGGGAGTGGGACAGTCTAGATGCAACGCGTAACGATGTACTCATTGAGTCTATTACGTTTAGCTATCAAAACTTGGTGACAGTGCCAATTCCTTTTACTTAACACATTAAAGACAAGGTGATGCTAATGGAAATTCAATGTGATGCGATTCATGTTAAAGCTCGTTTATCTGGACAAAGTGAACCTGATGGCGATAGGCCGCAATCACAAAGTACTAGCACAGGCGAAAATACTGGGACTATTAATAACCAAGTTGAACAAATCGAAAAATCTTTAAAACGCTACATAGACAAGCAATTTCAGCAATTTACTAAACAAAAAAGGCCATAAAAATGATAGGTATTGGTGCAAATGCGGCTGGGTCACCGCTATGTAAAGTGACCTTTTATAGTAAAATAGAGCGTGGCTCTGGTAACCAGCTGGCTGAGATGACACTTGCGTATGATGCAAAATCGTTGCAAACCAGCTATTCCAACAGTATTCAAAAATCACAAACGATAGGCGCCGAAAGCGGCGCAAGCCAATATCAAAAGTCTTCGCCTTCAAAGCTATCGGTGACCTTTTTGCTAGATGACACCATTATTGATTTACCCACCGAATTACTAGCAAAGTTGCAAGGGAACATCGAAACAGAAAAAAACATCCAAACTTTGTTGAAGTATGGCACCGCAGTTCAGAGTGAAACACACGAACCCACTTATGTGACAGTCCAACCATTGAATATGGTACTTAATCATGGCCCAAGTGGGACATTTGATGGCATGTTATGCACCACTAAAGTAGAAACTGAACTGGTAGATAACAAAGGACGCCGTTTAAAAGCCAAAGTTCATTGTTGCGTGGTGGAGTGTTTATCTGAAAAAGAAATGAAACTTAAATCAGGTAAAAGTTCTCCCGACTTAACTCATGTTATTCAACATAAGGCGGGCAGTTCGGTGCTTGTACAAAGTGCAAAAATATACGGCAACCAACAGTTTGTACATCAGGTGGCGATGGTTAATCGTCTACCTTCTATTCGTAGCGCTGAGGTGGGTACGCAAATCATTTATCCTCCGTTGGAGCGTTAGTATGGATTTGCGATATACCATTGCCGTAGAGGGCAACAAAATCAGTGATAAATTTGCCTTGCGAGAAGCAACTGTAAAAAACGGCGTTAATCAAATTGCGCATCTGAGTTTAGTAATTGACGACGGTGATATGGCCAAAGAAACCTTTGCTAAAACTGATGAAGGGCTATTCACTATGGGTAAAGCGATAGAGCTAAAAGCCGGCTTTGGTGATGGCGAACAAAGTGTGCTATTTAGCGGTGTTATTACTGCTCAAGGTATAGGCTTTGAACGGCAACCATTTATGCATATTGAAGCTCGAGCCGATACAATTAAGCTGTGTCAAAGTGCCATGAGTAAACTCTATGATGAAAAAGCCAAAGACGGCGATATTCTCAGTGATTTACTCACTACATACGGTGCAACGCCTGGCACTATAGCGGCCAGTAAAATTGAACATCACCAATTTTTAGTGGTGGATGAACAGCCATGGGCGGTGTTTATGCGCCGAGTGCTGTGCAATGGTTTTGCATTTTTTAACGATGGCAAAAATCACGTTGTTGATTTGGCAAAACACACTCCCACTGCGCATGAATTTAACGTGGCAATGGATGGCTGTGTTGATTTCGCTTTGCACTGTGATGTGAGTTCGCATCTTAAAAAACTGCAATACAGTAGTTGGGATATAAAAGAACAAAAACTCTACGACAATGCTGATCCAGTCATGCCGGCTGCTAAGTTTAAAACTCACAGTGATGCAGATACGGCGATGGCTTTACCTGATACTTTACGCCTATCACAAGCACCTATTGAAAAATTAGAGTTGGCGGCTAAAGCCGGTGCTGAGCAATATTATCGATTACTCGATATGTACCAAGGGCATGTACGTGTAGATATGTCTGCGCAAAAAGCGCTTACTAAAGTCAAGCATTTAGATGCACTGACACTCTCTGGAGTGGGAAAGGAATATAGTGGTGATTATGTGGTGGGTGAAATTCATCACCATTTGTCGAGTGATGGCTGGTTTAGTGAATTCATACTGGGTGTTCCTTTAACGCTAAGTATTTGGTCAGACTATGCTAAACCAAGTTATACCCCAATATTGATAGGGAAAGTAGCTGCATTTAAAGCCGATGCACAAGCATTACACCGTATCCCAGTTTTATTACCCAGTGCCAGTGGTGAAAAACCACTTTGGGCACGGTTAGCCAGTCCTTTCTCAGGAGCTGAAGAGGGGTTGTTTCTGCCCCCAGACATAGATACAGAAGTAATGGTTGGATTTATTGGGGGCGATAGTCGTTACCCTGTGATTTTAGGTGCATGTCATAACCCCAAAGCAAAGCCACCATTTGAATATGATGATAAAAATGAGCAGCGCGGATTGTTTTTTAAAGAGCAAGCATTAGCGTTGCAATTCACCTTAAAAGAGCCGCTACTTACACTACAAAGTAGCGCCGATCACACCATCACTTTTGACGCTAAAGAAGGCTTAAAACTAACCCAAAAAGACATGACGTCTTTGGTTGCAGGGGAGTCATTAATGATTGAAAGCAAAGATAAGTCTACCTTAGAGGTGGCAAAAGCCATTAATTTTAAAACTTCAGATAGCATCACACTAGAAGGCAAAGGTGTGGATGTAAAATAACCTCAAATTAAGGCTAAAAGGAGCAGCAATGTTAAATCAAGCTTTTCTAGGAACTGGCTGGAGCTTTCCCGTGCAGTTTAGCAACCCCGCCACAGGGCCTGGTATGGATAGCGGTGAAACCTTACTTAAACAAGCGATTCATTTGACTTTAAATACCTTAGTCGGAGAGCGGCCTTTGTCGCCCAATATGGGTTCTGGTCTTTCGAGTTATTCATTTGCTGATGCTAATGAACAGAGTTTATCGCAACTAAGACAAGAAATTGCCACCGTGTTACTTAATCATGAACCTCGTATTACTCTGCAAACCATCGAATTTGATAGTAGCGAATTGTACGACGGCGTGCTGTTAATTCAGCTTAACTACGTGATACGGCAAACCAACAGCCGTAGCAACATGGTGTTTCCATTCTACTTGACTGAGCAGTCAGTTTAGCCACTATCAAAGTACGTTCTGTCATCTTTGTGAGCACGCTTTATTTTATTGCATTTTAATTAAATCTATTACTTATCAAGGTACTATCATGACTTTGAAGTCTAACAACAACCTCACCGTTGCGACGCTTAATACAGTTAACCCAAGTGAAGTGGGACGAAGTCAACTAGGGCGGCATATTAAAGCGTTATCTCGTTCTTTTTTTGACATAGAGCCGCGTACTGTAGACGCTTGGTTGAAGTACTTATCTGTGCTGGCCAAACAAGTAAACTATATCGATGAGCGTGTATTATCAGCTAATGGCACATGGGAAAACCTACTACCCGAGCCAGAAAAGCTTGCGGGTCTTGCGCAGCTACTTGAACATGGTAACGCGGATGAACATATTAAACAGTTAGCCAGTCGTCCTGATATGGCGTTATTACTCACCTTTATAGATTTATTACAACACAGTAATGCTCAGTTTAATCAATTTGTAGCGCGGCATTTAGATCATTTTTATGGTGAAGTGTTGCGCTTTGAGCCGTTATCAGAAAGCGCAGACAGTGCGCATTTAGTAATGTCGTTGAATAATGTTGATATGCTGACTTTACCTGCGGGAACACAATTTGATGGTGGTAAAGATGCAGAGGGAGCCCCTCTTATTTACAGTACTGATGAAGTAGTGACTATTAGCAAAGCGCAAGTGGATTATGTTGCTACTGTTAATAAAATCAAGTCTTCAGACCGAATCAGTTTAAATCAGCAAGTATTACTTGATAATGAGCAGAGTATATTACTTGAGCAAAGCGAGCCTACTTTTGGGCAAAAGCTAGCTGAACAAGTGTCATCAAGTGTTGAGGTTGGCTTTAAAATTGCCTCACAAGATTTATTTTTAAGTGGCGGTGAACGTATCGTCAGCTTAGGTTTTGGAGAACAAGCACTGTTACAAAATTGGTTAACTTGGTTTGACTTCTATATTTCCACCAGTGAAGGGATAAAAGAAATCGATGCAGCTCAATTGAGCGTTGTTGAACAGCATCTGCAATTAACATTCAATAGTTTGTTTCCTGCCATAACACCATTAGAAGATACGCCTATTGGCGAAGATAAAGCCCTGCCTTTTATTGCTTTGGTACTTAAAAATGATTATTACTATCTGTTCTATAGTGATGATTCGAGTGTATTTACGCGCTTTAATAGTTTCACAATCTCACAAATGAGTTTAACTACACAAGTGAGCGGTCTAGGTGGCGTGGTTGCGAATAATGGCGAGATAGATTTAGATACCTCAAAGCCATTTGAGCCGTTTGGTCTGACGCCAAGGTTGGCGTCTAAAGTTCATTTTACTCACCCCGAACTGGTTATCAAAAATATCACTCATGCTAATGTCGAGTTTGCATGGCTAGATAGACCCGATAATTTTGATAATTATTATCGTGCCTACAGTTATTATTACAGTGAACAGCATAGTCTAGATGAACGCTATTTTGATAGCAGCGCCTCATGTGGTGTTGATCAACCTTGTGAAGGCATTGAATTGTTGGTGGAAACACTGTTTTCAAGTGATTGCCACTGCTTAACTTGGCCACACACTGTGGTGAATATTTCTCGCTCAGATGCGAGAAGTGATGCGCCAACGCATCTTGAGTTGTTTTATAATGAAGATTCGGGCGCGTTGCCTGAAGTAAAAAATAATATCGCTATTAACACACTAACCTTTGTGTATAACGATAATAATGCATTGCGTGACTATCAGTTATTACCCCTTGATGAGCCAACAGCTAGTAAATGGCCTAAGTATTATACCTTAGAGTTATCAGAGCAAGATTTTGCCCACAAAGATTATACCAAAGTGATTGAGCTATTTGCTTATAAGAATGCTAATTCAAATAACCCTGTATTAGTGAATGCACCTTACACCCCAACTCTTGATAGCTTAACTTTGCACTATGAGAGTGAAAGTATTACTTCATCAGCGCTGACAGTGGGTAATCCTATTTTTTTAGAGCATATAACTCCTGTTGGGCGACCAACTGAGCAATTGAACAAGCAAAGCCTATTGTCTTTACTGCCCAGAATAGAAAAATTTGGTTATTTGTATATAGCGCTTAGCCAAGTCAATACGCCAGGGCAAGTGCGTATGTACTATCAGGTTGACCCCGTTGATGGTTATAACATGGGTGATAACCCGTTATTTGTATGGGAGTACTTTAACGCAGGTACTTGGCATCGTTTCAAGCGTGAAGAATCACAAGGTCAAGCGGGTGAGGGGCGCATCCTCAGAGACAGCACTTATGATCTACTCGATTCGGGGTTAGTGGTATTTTATTTACCTGAACTGACACAAGACGGTTCATTTAATCACGATGGTAAGCTTTGGCTACGCGCCACGGTAGATCATAGTCAAACTGAAGTGCCGAGTAGCTTCGTTAATGCTTTTCCTATTTACTCCAAACTCAAAGGGGTGTTTGCGCAAGGTATGAAGGTGACTCTAACCAGCCAAGGTAATGACGCCTCTCATTTTGATCAACCATTACCCAGTGAGTCTATTAGTAAGTTGCTATTACCCAACCCTAACGTTGATAAAGTATTGCAGCCTTTTGCTTCTTTTGATGCCAAAGTAGCAGAAAAAACAGTGCAATTTGACCGTCGGGTGAGTGAACGATTACATCATCGACAGCGCTTATTAAGCGGGTGGGATTATGAGCACTTCGTTTTACAAACTTTCCCGCAGTTGCATTCGGTAAGTCCTGTGGTTAATGCATCTGGTTTATCGCTTGTAGTTGTACCGCTTAATTATGATGTTACGGTGTTGCAGCCCAAGGTGCCGCGTTATCTTAAGCGACAAGTTAGGGAGCAGGTAAATGCGTTGTCTGTACCAAACTTAACAATTGAAATAGATGATCCAAATTATGTTGAAGTACAGCTGGAATTGATCGTAAAAATTGATCCATTATACGATATTCAAAGCACTGTTATTGACCTGAACGAGATGGTAGTAGATTCACTAACACCATGGAATAAATTAGATAAACCGCTTGAGCGTACTATTTATTTAGCATCAATAGCACAAGTGCTAGAAACCCACCCTGCAGTGGATATGATTCAAGTGATCCGTGCCACTAAAAAAGGTCAAACTGAGAAACAATACAGCGTAATTAGCGCCGATAATGCACATGATATTTTAGTGCCTGCTCGCAATCACAAAATAGCCCTCGCTAATACCTTAGGCGATGTATTTGAAGGTATTGGCAAATGGGAAATTGAACTGGATTTTGTTGTTCAATAAGCCCGTATTCCCCCACTAAATTAATTATTAAACGGCCGCTTACAAAATAATTGAAATTAATTTTCACAGTTTTTGGATGCGTGCGTCTTGTAGTTATTCATATGACTAATTCAGGAATGTTATGGACAATCAAGTTCTGCAGATCTTAAATATTGCGCCCAGAAATACGGGGCAAGATTTAGAGGCACTGCGTCAGCAAGGCATAGCTAGAATACAACAATTCGCGCCCAATACCTGGACCGATCACAACCGTTTTGATCCTGGTGTAACGGTACTAGAAGTGTTGGTGTATGTGCTGTCTGATCTCAGTTATAAGTTGGACTATCCAATTCCGGAGCTATTAGCGCAACCACATAGTGGGGGGAGTGTTAAATTTTACGAGCCCGAGCAAGTGTTATTTAGTCACTGTGTGACAGAAGATGACTATCGACGCCTTATTTTAGATTTACTAGAAGTTAAAAATGTACATGTTATATCGCGTCAAACCGAAGACTCAAATGCCACTGTTTTAGATTTTAATGTGCTGTTGTACTCAACTAATGACGACAAAAAAACAAATGTAACACAGCTGATTAGCCGTGTATTTAGCCAAGCTCGATGCGTGAACCATAGACTAGGTGATATTACATTTTATGACGTCAGTAAAGTGACAATAGGCATGACCTTGTCATTACAACATGTTGATAATTTAGTGGCTTTATTAACGGATTTGTATACGTTAATCGGTCGGGAGATCTCCCCTGATATCCCTAAGTATTCTGCGCAGCAGTTATTACAACTTGGCATGTGTACTGGGCAAATCTATCAAGGACCCAAATTACATCATGGCTTTGTACTAGATGAAGACTTACATAAGTCATCTTATAGCGTGCGCTTGTTTAGCTCAGACATTTTAAGTGTATTACATGGGTATGAAAACATAGAGCGCGTTAACGCGTTTCGGTTTTTAGCCGATCAGAATAATGCGAATGGGAACTACAATGCTCAAGATGGTTATGAGTTTTGGCAAATTCAATTTGGTAGCGATGATAACGAGCAAATCGTTAACATTGCGCAATTAGGCTTTGATGAAGATAATTTTTTTAATGACTTAAATTTACTGATTGATGGTCAGTCATATCAGCTAACCGAACAAGAAAAAATCCTGATACGCCAAGGTTTGCAGGTGCTTAATCAAGCTCCTCAAGTTACTCAGTCAGTCATGTTACCTAAATTTGAGCAAGCAGGGCATTTAGGATTAAGTGACTATCGTTCATTACAGAATGAACTTCCACAAGTGTATGCTGTTGCAGAGCACACCTTAAATGAAGCTATTGATAGTACTGAAAAGGCTCGATTACTACAGTTTAAAGGGTATTTACATCTGTTTGATCAAATACTGGCAGATCAGCATAAACAACTTGATGTTTTGCCCGATATTCTCTCGCTTCCAAAGCCGCAATCATTTGAAAGTTTGGGTAAGTTACTCGATTGTATGTTGGCTAGTGAGTCGTTAAATGCTCAACAGGTTGACGTATTTTGGCAGCATGCTTGCACTTTACCGCATTCGCAATTAAGTCAGGCGCTAGAAGAAATAAGTGGAATTGAGCATTTGTTAGATACTCAATCGCTTAATTACAGGCAGCGGGGCATGCAACACAGCCTTGAGAGTGACTTTTCTATTGCACAATTGACACGATTAAGTCAAAGCGTAGACCATTTACTAGCACGATTTGCTGAACGTCCTGTTGATAGTAATTTATTAAAATACAAAGCGGTATTTGCGCTTTATGCACCAAGCTTAAAAGATGAACGAGATCCTAACCCTGATGAATCATTGCTTGAGCGTTTGGTATTGTTGCGTCAGTACATAGATAAATGCCGCTTGCTAAGTGAGATTGGTGATTTAGGGCAGAATCGTTGTCGTGGTTTTGATTATCTTTCTAAAACTTTACAGTATCAGCATTGCAGTTCTATGGCTAAGGGTATTATGCGCCGCCTTGGCATGTCGCACCCTGGTCAAATGCCATTGGCCACCCATAACCGAGAAAGCTTTTACTTGGTTGAAGGGAGTTTACTTACAACGCCAGCACTGAGCGATACTTTACACGTCATTTTACCTGATTGGACAACTCGTTTTGCCACAGCAGAATTTCAGGATTTTGTACAACGTACGATCCGTGAATACACGCCGTTGCATATGCCTGTGCAATGTCTATGGCTAGACAGAGAAACGATGAGTTTATTTGAACGCTTATATTATGGTTGGTTGAATTATTTTGCGCAAACTCAACGTACTCGTTTTAGTGAGCAAAATGACACTCTGCTAAATATTACAGAGCAACTTAGCCAGCTACTAAGTTCTTTTTTAATTGAACCCAAAAGTACTGATGACAAAGGCCACACACATTGGCTGCTTGCAGATTTAATACTCACGTATCAAGCACTGCAGCATGGTAATTGGAATGCAATAAAAGCCACCATAGTGGAGCTACTCAATACCTACGATAGTGAACATTCAAATACTGATTTTATTATCACAGGGCAAAACGCTGATCAAATACATGATTCGGTTAATGAGAATATCCTAAGCCACGATGCGAACTTTCCCGATGGATTTGATGCCGATACTATTTTTTATCTAACAGCACAGCATCACATTGATGAAATCTGTCGCCCTAGTCTACAAGAGCATGCATCCCGTCAGCAGCGGCTCGCCATTAGCTATACGCCTTTGGCTTATTTAAAGCCACTTTTTCCTGTGTCTATTTCTGCTATTAATCCAATTTCGCCAGAGAAGTACCAATTTATCGTTGCTAACAGCACGCCAAATCGAATTTAATTAAGGAACACATAATGACTACACTTAATGATCAAAATGCGACGTTACCTGCGCATGCAACAACAGTAATTGAAAAGGAAAACCGCGATTCACTTATTGAGAAGTTTGATGATCTAAAAACGCCCTCAGGCAATGATTTTGAGACGTTGATCCGCTCTAGTTTCAATCAAGTAGATGATCCTATTCAAGTGGTTAAAGTAGATGATAAAAGTGAATTAGAAGTGTCTGCACCTCTGACTATCACATCTGATACACAAACCAATGAAAAGTTGAAATTAAGTGCTAACGAATTGAGCATGACACAAGGTGAGACGCAAACGCTAAATCTCGATAGTGACAGCATGGAAATGTTTGACGGTGTATTGTCGCTTTCAAAATACGATAAAAAGCTGCAAGTTTCGGGCACTGTACAAGCAAGTATGCTCAATGCGACTGCTCAGGTGAATACGGTACAACTTAATACTGATGCATTGCTGGTTAACAACGCCAGTACAGAAATCTTACGTGCCGAGCTTGATGAAAATACAGCACCTAAAGTCACGATATCTGGTGATGCAAACATCACAAAATCTGTTACAGCTAAATCACTTAATGTGACGGATACAATTGATGCGTCAGATTTGGTGGTGTCAGTATCATCGACACTTGCAAATGCCAGTGCCGATACATTAGTGGTTACAGGTAAAACAATACTTAGCGACAAGCTTGAAGGTGAAAATGCGATATTTACCAAGCATCTAGAAGTAAGTGACACATTAGGTGTGGGGATTGATGCGCAAAGTACGCAAGCTAAACTGCACATCTCAAAACGCAGTAGTGATATGGATGCCTTGCTGCGAGTAGATGACTATAACAACGATACCACGCCATTTTTTATTAATTCTGAAGGTAAGGTTGGTGTGGGCACAACGGATGTTGCTGCCGATTTTCATGTGGCCAGTGATGCGCTTTTTGGTGATATACGAAATGCGCATTATGTGAAGCTTAACGGGCTAGATAAAAGTCACTTTGAAGGTAATGTTAGTGTCTCTGAATCAATGTCAGTGGGTGTGAATGAATTACCGATTGACGCTGGAAGCTTAGCGGTATCAGGTAAGCTTGCATTGGGCAAAGTTAACGCTACGGCTAAGTTAGATGTGAATGGTAACACCGGAGAGCCATTATTAAATATAGCGACGAACGCAGCACAGTTTGTCAAAGTCACAGATGCCCCGTTGCTAGATGAATCAAAAATTACGGTGTACCAAGCAACTAAAATTAAAGATGCTTTAAGCGTTGAGGGACATGTCACTGGCGAAAGCGTAACAGTAAATCAGCACCTTGATAGTGATACAGCAACAATAAATGGCCAGTTAATTGCTGGCAGTACAACGACTGATAGTTTAACGGTGAACACTCACGCTGATATTGAACAAGCGCAGATTTATAATCAGCTTAATATTACTTCAAACAATGATCAACTAAACTGGGAGTGCGACGCAAAGCTTGCTGTATTGAGTAGTCCAAGTAACCCTTCAGGCGTTGAGATCAGTCATTTTAACGGCCAAGCAGTGACGCCTATCATCACCAGTAAGATGGATAAATTAGGTCTTTTTGAATCTAACCCAATGAAGCCCTTGCACGTAGGAGCTGATGCGCTGTTTGCGCACTCTGTAGATTTTGCCAGTGATATTAATGTATTGAACAATAACGGCGAAGCCATTTTCAGCGTCAACGATATGAATGTGGTTATGGGGAACAGTAATTTTTCCACACAACTTAGTGTGCATGGCGGTGCTGGTATTTTTGGTAATACAGAGGTTCATGGTCAATTAACGGTGGGTGTTGCCGGTAGTCCATTATTAAGAACTGCCAACTCGCAAGTGCATATCACCCAATTGAGTGAACAAGCGGCAATAAAAGTGGAACATGCCACTGAAGGTTTTGCAACTTATATGGCTGCTGGTCAACTTGCTATTAACCAGCCATTACCAGTATCTGATGTGAATTTTGCACTAACTGGCCAAGCTTGTGTGACTGGTCAAGTGCAGATCATGGGTGAGGCGAACTCGGGTGAAGAGGTTGCGCTTGAAGTTCAAGGCGACACTAAACTAAAAAACAAGCTGTGTGTTAATGGCACGGCTCAAGTTGACGATGGTTTATCACTTAGCGTAACGAATAATAGCGCGCAGCAACAAAAAGATGCCTTAGCTGTGCAAGGTTCTAGCCACCTAGCGGGCACTTTATCTGTGACAGATGCCGTTGATTTTCATAATGGCTTAACGGTAACAGATGGTGCTGTGACCTTTTCTGATAACTTCAATGCTAATGGTCCAACGACCGTCGATAATACACTTACAGTGAATGGCCATGTGAGTGTTATGGATGGTATGAAAATATCGCCCACTGAAAGCGGTAATGCGTTACTTGTTGAAGGCGGAGCGCAATTTGATACTGATGTAGAGATAGAGGGTGACTTAAATCTATCAGATAAACCGGCAAACGCACGGTTACATATTCAAGAGCAAGGAAAGCAAGGGCTTTATATTGAAAGGCAGGGAGGCCAGGCGGGTTTAGTATTTAACGACGGTCGATTAGGTGTGGGTGTTGAGCGACCCGATTATGCGCTCGATGTTGCTGAAGATAGTCAGTTTAGAAAAGACGTTGGGATCAAAGGGCGCTTAGAGGTCGATGAAAGTTTACATGTTGATGAGTATGCCAGCTTTAGAAGTAACATTAATGTGTACGGTAATAGCGAACTCGCAGGAGAAGCGCGCTTTGGTTTACCTTTTAGTAGCGTTATTGATGACGAATCAGCAGGTATGCCTGCAGGTATAGCACAAGTGGCTATTGACCAAAATCATTTTGCAAAAGCTTTTGCTGTTTACCATCAAGGTGCAAAACCCGTTGTGATTGAAGACGGTAAGCTTGGTGTACAAACCGACTCACCAACACAAGCATTGGATGTTAACGGCAATGCAGTATTTAGAGGTGATGTTGAGCTTAAAGGAACGTTGCACGGCTCTGGTCGATTAGAGTGCTTAGATGGAGCAAAAATATTTGGCGATGTTGAGCTGCGATCGGACTTAACTGTTAGTGATGATGTTCATCTCAAAGATACGTTGTTAGTGGATGGTATCTCAACATTTAATCGCCATGTTGAAGTGAAAAGTGAAAGTACATTCCAAGGTTCGGTAAGGCTCAATGATGAGCTTTCGGTCCAAAATCACACGTCATTGCGAGATACCCTTACAGTTGCTAAGCAAGCAACGTTCCAAGGCGGTATAAACATTGAAGGATTAGAGGTTGGTTCACAGGTGTCTGTTACACCAGCAGCCACGTTCAATAATGCAGTAACAGTGCATGGTCAAGTTAATTTACTTAGTACTTTGCAAATGGGAAGCCGTATAACGGGGCCCTCTATGTCGGTATTTGGCACTGAGGGTGAGCATCTTATCAATGTTGAGTCGGGCAAAGATGCTGCTCCATTAATGATTCAAGCTAATGGCCACGATGCCCTACACATAACATCAGAAGGTAATGTTGGTATCGGCACGCAAACACCAAGCCATAAATTAGATATTGAAGGGGATGTACGTGTTCGCAATGCATTGCTGGTGGATAATAGCTTAAGCTTTGCTGATGGTGCCATCATACAAAGTGATTGCACTGTTAATGGGTCACTTAATTCATCAACACTCCAATTGGGTGAAACCCAAATGATTGACTGTATATCAGCTGATGTTGATCTTGGTGGTGATATGGCTTCAGATGAAGCTCTGGCAACACAGGCTGCCGTAAAAGCGTATATAGATGCGCATTGTTGGTCGTGGGCTAAAAGTAACAAAGTACTGTTGATACAAAATCAGCAAGAGTTTGATGAAGTGATGAGCCGAGAGTTGCTCTGCAATGTGACTCTTTTACTACTGCCACACACCAGTCATCCACAAATGAACCGAGTTTACAAATTGAAACAACAAGTACGCATAGGTTCAAACGTTAGTATTATAGGTTTTAATGAACGAGAAACGCGCATTGTAAAAGAACATGCAGGGTGTCGCTTTTTAATTCATGGTCAAAGTGACGCGCTGATCAAAAGTGTTGAAATGCGTGGTTTTACCTTCGATGGTTCATTACTTAATGGTGGCTTGTATGAAGGTAATGGAGGCGCATTTCATTTACGTTATGTGCAAAGCACAAAACTTAATTGTGTCATCGAAAATCACCATGTTAATGGTGATGGTGGGGCTATTTACGGTGAGGCTGACGTCAGTGGTCTCGAAGCTGGCAATATTAAACACTGTTCAGCAACACGCCAAGGTGGCGGTGTGTATGGTGTGCGAGAGTCAATTTTAGATGTGTCGTCATGTCACTCTGAATATGGCGCAGGTGTTGCGTATTGCGATGATTGTCAAGTAGTTGCACGTGCTAACACCGCGGTGCTATACGGTGGTGGCGCATATAAATGTCAAAACCTGATGGCACAGGGTTATTGGCGAAGTAACCGTGCGGAGGCGAGTGTTGGGCATCATATTTATAGTGCAGGAGGAGACATTAGTCACGATGACCATACACATCAAGATTACTGGTGGCATGCATTATATTTAGATGGCCCAGTGATGTGTGGTACTCAACCTTGGCGCAATGATCACTTTTAATTATGAAACTAACCATCAAACAGTTTAGGGCTGATATACAGGCCCCTCAATCAGCTTTGCGTGCATCAGACATAACCTTGGATGATGTTCAAAGTCAATTTTCAGAGTGGATCATGCAAGGTCTATCACAAATGGACTGGCCTGAATTAGATGAATCAGACTTACAGCTTGATACGATTAAGTTACCTGATTTGGTTATTGATTTGGCTGAAATTGATTGGCAATTTGTAATGCTAGACCCATTTGCAGCGTTTAAACATTATGTTTATCCGCTGCTGAGCGACAGCATAGCAAGGCCATTAAAACAATACCGTAAACAGAACTCTGCTCAGTTCGCTGTGATAAATAGCCAAGGTGCAACTCGTCTTAATAGGGTTTCACTTAGTTTACTTATAAAATTAAGTAAACAAAATCCACAGGGAATAATGGCCAAGACGACGCTTAGACTTGAGTTAAAAAGGCAAATTAGTGAAGCAATTAAAACCATCTCTAACCCGCTTCAGCAACTCCAAGCAGAGCCAAATTGGCCGCAACTTAGGCAAAGGTTAGTACAGTTATTCAAACAAGATAAAACGGTACTCCTGTTGCTGGTGGCGCCACTTTATAATGCGCAAGAACAGCAAAGAGTTAGCAAATTGTTGGCTTGCTTAAGTATGGCGCAATGTGATCGTTTTATTCGCTTATTAGAATTTACGACGAGTATCACTGAGCATACTGAGCGCGAACAACAGTGCATTTTGTTGCTCTCACTACATGAATTATTTGTTGCCCATAGCGCTTTTAGCGAGCGATTATTACTACAAACTACTGCTGTACTTAATACACCTAAATATAGGCAAATGCTCAGCATGTGGTGTGTATTAAATAAAGCGCAGTGTAATAAAAAATTACTGAGTGATTTACAGCGTATTGTTACTAGTGCTGCGAAGCAAAGTGATCTAGCAATTGAGCTGGTTGAGCACACAGAGTTGGTTAACAATGACAGTAGGAAACTAAATATAGCCAAAAAAGTCAATGTTTTAGGGGTAAAGCAACAACAAACTTTAAAACAGGTATTAACATTATTACAGATCCTTGCTGATTCACATGCTTTACCAAAGCAAAGGCTAAAAGCTTGGTTCGCACTGCAGGTTATTCGCGCCAATCAAACACGACTAAGCGTAACTTTAGCTTCCAAATTAACCCAAATAACTCAAGCGGTCGGCGATACTTTTCGAAAGAGAGAAACACCGCAGCATACAGTAGATAAAATAGTAAAACTAACAGACAAGCTAGGTTCTGAAGGGCTATTTAGTTGCCACGTAAATAACCAAAAATTGGGAGTGTTGAGGCTCTATAGCTTGTTGAGTCGGTTGCCTGATGTGCCAGCTCTACTCTTAGAGAGACCGATTAAATGGCAAGTAAAAAAGCGTATACCTGAACAAGAAATACAATGCTGGTTTGATGACGTAAATAGATGGAGTAAGCAATATCAGCAAATAGCGACGAAGAAGCAATTAGATGAGTTCGCTATACAAGTTAACCATAATGAACTATCGACTGTGCTCAAACAGATTAAAATTTGGTTGGTGCAGTATCAACAAACGATGTCCCTAGATGCCTATGATCACATAGTACTACCTTGTGTTATTGAACTATTGAAAAGCTTACCTATTCAAAAAAACTCGAACTTATGGTTGCAATTACACAGTACAGAAAGTGGTCATGCACTTAATCGGATCGTTGAAAAGTTACAGGTAGAGTGTCAACGCGCTCTTTCAGATGAATCAACTACTCAAGCTAACTTAACCGGATTGTTATTTGATGGTGCGCAGAGTGAAAAAGCTATGCATGAGTGTTTAGATAAACTTTATCAAAAACTTAACCGCAATTTAGTAAACATGGTTCAAAGTTTTGAGCAACAACATGCTTTAACATCTGGGCAAACTGCAATGAATAACCGTGGCTCTATTACTTGGCAATGTTACGCTAGAGTCACCCACATGGCTAAATTTGGGTATAAATTACAGTTTTGCTATCAGCCATCATTACAGCGTGTTTATCGTTTTGTTTTAAATCAGCAAGTATGGCTTGCTAATGAACTAAGTTCATTACTTTTTGGTGAAATAAAGCAAGATGAGCAGTGCAAGCAGCTGCAAAAAATAATTACACAGCACGTTCAGTCGTTAGGTTTGATTGAAAAAGAGCTACTTCAAAAGTTACCGCTCATAGCGCGTGCCGAGGTTGGTTTGGATGCTTGGTTCACACCTTTGATTAGTCATGCAACAAAACATCTAACAGAAATGAATAGTGTATGGCTGCAGCCTTTTAATATTGAGGAACTTTATACATCACGCATAGCAAATTTCAATGATGAACAAGTTACGGTTTTTCAGCCACAAAAAAATGAGCGACGAGCTGACAGCGTTACTCATAACATAACCCAAGAATATGAGGTGGATGAAAAACCTCTAGCGGTGCAATGTAATTTGCAAAAGCATAAAGTTGATACGCATATTACACATGGAGCGGTATCAACCTTGGTTGAGGACGAGCAAGTGTCTTTCACTAAAGCTACCTTAAATGCCACTAAAGACGATGACAAACTACGTAATAATTTTCTACCAGATGTACTTACGCATGAAGATAACAATGACAGCGTATTGTTAAACATGAGTAGCGATATGAACATAAGTCATAAACCTTCAGAAACGTTTGAGTATAGCGATGAAAATCAAGTTAATGTCGATAAAACACAAGTGACACTCGATAATAATTCAGCGCAAGTGTCTAAGCTCAATATGCAAAAAATAGCGTTTGAAAATAATAATACACGTCAAAGTAAGGGGGGTATAAAACAAACTCAAAGCTCACATGTCGAGCTGGATATAGAGACAATTAAAGACGATGAAGTACACCATGGTTCAGCGTTATCAGCACAGAATAATAAGCTTAATAAAGTGAGTTCATATACAGAGGAAACCATAGGTACTCATTCATCAATATTAGTTAAACATGACGCAAAAGAAGCATTGATAGCACAGACGCTCGTAACTTCGCCTCAAGGAGAGAGAAACCAAGTAGTAACCCGCTCAGAAACGCTACTTAACGCATTAATGGCGGTTGAACGCGTTGATGAAACGCAAAACTTATTAGCTCATATAGAAAAACGAGCTGATGTTCAATCAACACTGCAAAATTCTGATCTCAAACAGGCAATTAAACAAAGTAAAAGACTTTTAACAAAGCTTGCCAGAACCACGTCTTCAGAGGGCGAAAAAGGGGTTGTTCAAAGTGCTATTTCACAAGTTAAAACGCAGCTAGCGCAATTACAACAAGTGAATGAACAGCAAAGTGAGCCTGTCACATTTGATGTGGGTTTGGTTATTCTATGGCCTTTTTTACCTACTTTGTTTACCAGGCTTGAGCTGATGGATGAAGGGGAGTTTAAAAACGATGACACGCAAATGCAGGCGCATGCCGTGCTTTGTTATATCGCTAATATTGATCCACTTATTGAAGTTAGTTTAACCGTTAATGCGTTGCTGGGACTGCCATTAGATACCCAAATAGAGGAACCCATTGAGTTGAATGAACAGACAATTATGGCAATTGATCATATGTTACATGCGCTTGTGAATCGTTGGGAAGTGTTAAAAAGAATGCCAACTATTGAGTTTTCTAAGATGTTTATTACACGAGAGGGGACGGTTGAGCAAACAGAATCAGGTTGTCATATTCGCGTAGTGACTATGCCGCAAGACGTTCTAATGTCAAAGTTGCCTTGGGGGCTTGGCATGGTGACATTGCCTTGGTTAGGTCAAGCGTTACTTCATATTGAATGGAAGTATGGTTTTTAACAAACAAGTTACAGAGGATTTTTATGCATACCTATAGCGAAACCAACACGCATGAGTTGATTCTTACACATCAGCATAAATCAACACTTTATGACGCTGCTAAAGCGAAAGCCGATAGCACTCGCCTACTTAGCGAATACGATCGCAAGCGTTACTTTGACGAGCTGTTTTCACACACAGTGTTAGCGCAGTTAAGTGATATAAAAATAGAGTTGGCCAGTCATGGTTACGCGAGTGAAGTTATAACGAAAACAGCTCAGTTAGAGAGTGGCAACACTGTTGTTGATTTTATTTATGAAGTCACATTTAAATTTAATGGTAATTTACAAAGTGACGACACAATAGCCTCCGGTGATAGTCAAATGGTATTTTTCACACAACCAGGCAGCAATCATATTGCTTGTCGTTATAAAACAGCACAGTTAAATAGTCAGATACAACACTTATATTTTGACGATGAAGGATACAGTCACTTTCTAGCGAATGGCGAGTCTAAGACTTTGTGGCACGGGCATTTAAGGAATCATTCAGAGCTAGCATCAATCCTTGATGATTTTATTTCACTTATTTTTATTGAAAAAAGGACTAGTTTGAGTCGAATTTAATTCACATTTCTAATGCCCGCACGTTATTCCTAGAAGTTCTAACAAAGGAAGTGATAATGGCAAATTATGTGCAGGCATTTGAAAAAGTCTTTGCTTTAAAGCGTGAAGCAGCAAACATTTATAGTGTCAATATTGAGGATCTCACCTGCTGGCAAACCATGAAGGACATTGGCTTCTCCTCATCTGAGCTATACCAACTATTTAAACATCATTACTGTGAAGAAATATGGCTGCAGTTGCAGGGAGAAAATATCCAGCAACAAAGTATTGCTAATTTAACCTGAGTTCTGCTTAAGCGATAACTAATGCGTTAAGCTCTACGTCAGTTAAATTAAGGTGTGGCTTCTTTTCTTTCAAGCAATAAGCCACCAATCCAGCGACTAAATTCAACATAAAGCCGTTCATACTCCGATGTCTTGAATGTTCAATGAAGGATATGTTCTTGAGCTGGTCATTAATTGTTTCGATTATAAAGCGTTTTGAAAGCATTGCTCTATCCCATAATGACATCGCTTTTGCCTTCATATTTTTGCGAACCGTCGTAATGAGCTTTACCCCTTTATCGAGTAAATCGGCTTCTAAAGCTTTACTTAAATACCCTTTGTCACCATATAATTTATCCGTCAGGCAGCTCGCTAACTCACGCACTGGTTGAGTATCATGTACATTTCCTGTTGTCACTTTCGCAGCAACAATTTCACCATGGTGATTAACGATTAAATGTAGCTTGAAGCCATAAAACCATCCCATTGTTCCTTTGCCACGCTGGGCTATTCCATCAAAGGTTTTGTGTCTTGGAATACGAATATTATGGCACACTTTAATACATGTGGAGTCAATGAATTCAACGCCTGTGGGTTTACCTTTAAGTGAAGTAAAATAGGCACACATCGGCACAATTACCCTTGGCATAACGGCTAAAAATCGTGTGTAACTGAGCAAGTTGGGAAATTCACTTTTGTACATAAGTGATACATAGCCAAGGTAGTAATTTTTGAAATCTCGGTGATGTGACATATGAAAACTAATAACAATAGTCATAATTTCACTGGTCGTCATACGTCCTGAACGCTGACGTTTTTGGGTGCCATCTTCGAGTAATTGTTTTTCCCATTGGGGTATAAATACTTTGCAAAAATCATCGACATCGCAAAATAATTCAACTAATTTAATCGTGCCTGTTCCTTGCTTATCCAATCGTTTTTGGTCGAAAGATCGGATCTCGGAACAGGCATTTAGTTCAATTTCTTAAACGAGATTCAGGTTAATTTATTATTTAAAGCATCAGTTAAAGGCTATGTTGACGAATTATTAGTGCAATTTCAGCAGTGTTTTTCACTCCCTATTAGTGGCGTAATGTGTTCGTACACGCTGCAACAAATTAATCAAACTGATCAGCCTAGGCTCACTATATGGCTTCGTTTATATACTCTTTATTTTGATATTTATGCCAATCAAACACACCTATATTCTCAACTCGAATATTCACCGGAACAACACTTTTTTAGTCCTCAAGTTTGGCTTCATTAAGTAGCCCTATTTAAAGACGTAACCCTCTTCCATACTCTCCTTCCTTCTCCTGTTAATAACGACTATTGCAGCGACTGACTAAGGAGGCTTTTGCCTCCCCCTCCTTCCCCAAAAAATTTATCAATCAGAGGAGTAATTTTGATGAAAAAAAATTTTGAGAGTTCATCGGACTGCGATGCAAAAACCAAACCTAACCCCGAGCTTGAGCAAACAAATATAGATCAATCTACCAATCGTACTATGCCTCAAGATATTGTCATTATGTTAATAGGACGATGGGCGATGCCCACTACGGTAGTGTTAGTCTTAGTAACTTGCCTTGCTGGATATTTTCTTGAGCTTCAAGCGTTTACTGCCGTGGTAGGAATGATATCGCCGGTAGTGATGGCACTAATTATGGTCATAAAAGAAGCTTTGATAGGAGGTAGAAACAAGCGTAACCGAAAGAAGTAACAAAGCTGGCAGTAAGTTCCCATGCAGTTATCAAATTCAACAAAACATAAGACCGTAAGGCGATTATAAGGGTAGGGCGTTTATCAAGAAGTTTAAAAGTAGAATAGTTACCAGCAGCCGTTTATCGAAATAACTCAGAAATAGAGAAAGATATAGGTTGTTACTGTATAGATTAAAGCTTGGAGGGCCACATAGTCACAATAGGCGGCTCGCCTTACTGCTACGGATGGTAAAATTAATTTACTGTCTAAAATTAGTTGATCACTCCCCTCATTGATAAAGTGATTAATGCGGGGAGTTTAACGTTTTCAGATATTGAAAACGTTTATGTGTATCTTTTTTACACTAACCCCTCATGGTAACAAACTCTTCTGAGCCAGTCGGGTGAATAGCCACAACTGCATCAAAATCAGCTTTAGTTGCACCCATTTTCATGGCAACTGCAAAACCTTGAATCATTTCATCAACCGCAAAACCAATACCATGTAGGCCAACTACTTTTTCGTCTGGGCCGGCACATACAAGCTTCATTTTACAAGGCTGGCGATGTTTAGTTACCGCTGTGTACATAGCCGTAAAGCCAGATTGGTAAATCTTAACGTTTTCTTCGCCATACTGAGAAATAGCTTCTTGCTCAGTAAGACCAATAGTACCAATTGGTGGGTGACTAAATACAACAGTAGGAACTAGGCTGTAATCCATTTTTAAATCATCAGGTAGTTCTTTATTAAATAAACGTTCTGATAAAGTACGCCCTGCTTTAACTGCTACAGGCGTAAGTTCAATACCGTTTTCGATAATATCACCAACAGCATAAACGTTTTTAGCTGTGGTATTTTGAAACTCATCAACTTTAACAAAACCATCGCTGTTAACTTCTACGCCGGCAGCAGCTACATTAATTGCGTCTGTTGTTGGCTGGCGGCCAATGGCCCAAATTACTTGGTCAACATTATGAGTTTTGCCATTATCTAAATGCAGCGTTACAGAGCCATCATCTTCTTTAACTAATTTATGAGGTACAGATTCTGTATGAAGAGTAGGGCCTTCAGCAGCCATAACATCAACAAGTGTTTCAACTATGTATGGGTCAAAGTTACGAAGTGGAGAATGTTTACGAACAAATAAATGTGTTTCAGTACCTAAACCGTGTAATACACCAGCAAGTTCGACGGCTATGTAGCCTGCGCCAATAACGGCAACGCGCTTAGGTTGCTCTTTTAGTTCAAAAAAGCCATTTGAATCGATACCGTGCTCAGCGCCTTCAATATGCGGAATGCTTGGGCGACCACCTACTGCAATTAATATATGGTCGGCTGTGTAGTGCTCGCTGTTTACTTCAACTGTTTTATTATCTACAAATTTAGCAAAGCCTTTAATTACAGTAACGCCATTGCTTGCAAGGCCACTGTCATAACCTTTATGAATTCGGCCTATGTAGGCTTCACGGCTTTCTACTAACTTGCTCCAATCAAAGCCTTTAACTTCAACATTAAAGCCGTAATCTGGGGCATATAAATTAATTGCTTCAGCAACCTGAGCACCGTGCCACATTACTTTTTTAGGTACGCAACCCACGTTTACACATGTGCCGCCCATGTGTTTTGCTTCTATAAGTGCTACTTTAGCGCCACGCATTGCCGCTCTATTTGCAGAGGCAATACCACCACTGCCACCACCGATTGCAATATAATCAAAGTGTTGTGTCATTTTATGTCCTTAGGCGTTGAGTTTTATGCGCATTAGCATAACATTAAGTTTTAAAAATAAAGAGTGTTTAGGTGACCTATGTTTAGTAAAAAAACATTCGAATTTCTTGCTCAGCTTGATCAAAACAATAATAGAGACTGGTTTAACGACCATAAATCACAGTATGAGGAATACGTAAGAGAGCCCGCTTTAGATTTCATTAGGCAAATGCAAGCACCACTTGCGGAGGTTTCTAGCCATTTTGTCGCATCAGATAAAAAAGTCGGCGGTAGTTTAATGAGAATCCATAAAGACGCGCGTTTTAGTAAAGATAAAACCCCATATAAGATTAATGTAGGAATTCAATTTCGCCATTTTATGGGAAAAGACGTACACGCCCCTGGTTTTTATTTTCACTTAGCAAATGACGAATGTTTTATAGGTGCTGGTATTTGGCGACCAGAATCAAAGGCGCTTAATGCAATTAGAACCTGCATAGATGAAAACCCAAATAGCTATAAAAAAGCAATTTATGATGAGCAATTTAAATCTATATTTGAAATGTCAGGAGAGTCGCTAAAACGCCCACCAAGAGGTTTTGAAAAAGAGCACCCCTTAATAGATGAGCTCAAACGAAAAGACTTTATAGCCATTAGCCCACTTACTCAAAAGCAAATATGCAGTAATAACCTAGTTGATACGGTGTTAGAACGTTATAAAGTGGCCGACTCATTAATGGGTTATTTGTGCTTTGCTTTAGAGCAACCTTATTAAAATTAAACAACTTAGAAGCGGCTGAGTTGTTTTTTTACTTTTAGACCCAATTTAAAACGTAATGCATTAACGCAAAGAGAGTATTTATGAGCAACCCACTAATTGGCCTTGAAGGCTTACCACCATTTTCAAAAATAAAGCCTGAGTACGTAGTACCAGCACTAAAAGACGGTATTGAGCTTTGTCGTAAAGCCATTGATGACGTGTTAGCGAAAGGTTCGTACACGTGGGATGACTTAGTATTACCCCTTGAAGAAGCCGACGACAAATTATCGCGCATGTTCTCCCCTGTATCGCATTTAAATTCAGTAATGAATAACGACGAATTACGTGAAGCTTACGAGCAGTGCTTACCGTTAATATCTGAATATTCAACATTTGTAGGTCAGCACCAAGGTTTATACAATGCGTATAATACGCTTTATAACAGCGACGAATTTAAAACGCTGACTACAGCACAACAAAAAACAATTACTAATGCGCTTCGTGATTTTAAATTATCGGGTATTGCATTAGCACCGAAGCAGCAAAAACGCTACGGCGAAATTAGCGCGCGTTTATCAGAACTAGCCTCAAAATTTGGCAACAACGTAATGGATGCCACACTTGCTTGGCACAAACACATTACTGATGAAAGCGACTTAGCTGGCTTGCCAGAATCTGCTTTAGCGCTTGCAGCTGATACTGCAAAAAGTAAAGAGTTAGACGGTTGGGTATTTACCCTTGATTTTCCGTCGTATTTACCAATTATGACTTATGCAGATAACCGCGAATTACGCAGAGAAACTTACACCGCGTTTTCTACGCGCGCGTCAGATCAAGGCCCTAACGCTGGTGAATTTGATAATTCTGGTATTATGAGCGAGGAGCTTGCGCTTCGCCATGAACTTGCACAGTTACTAGGATTCAACAGCTACGCTCAAAAGTCACTGGCAACTAAAATGGCCGAAACACCAGCGCAAGTATTCTCGTTTTTAGAAGACCTTGCTGCTAAATCAAAACCACAAGCAGAGCAAGAAGTGGCAGAGTTAAAAGCCTATGCTGAGCAAAAACATGGTATTTCTGAATTACAGGCATGGGATTTTGGTTACTACAGCGAAAAACTTAAGCAAGAAAAATACGCTATTTCAGATGAAGTATTACGTCCTTACTTCCCAGCAAATAAAGTATTAAGTGGCTTATTCGAAACCGTTAACCGTTTATTTGGTATTAGCGTAAAAGAAGTTACTGACTTTGATACTTATCACAAAGATGTACGCTTTTTTGAAATTGTAGATAGCAGCAATACCTTACGTGGACGTTTTTATCTCGATTTATATGCACGCGACCGTAAACGCGGTGGGGCGTGGATGGACGACTGTATGGGTCGTAAAGTGCGTGCTAACGGCGAACTACAAACTCCAGTGGCTTATTTAGTGTGTAACTTTAATAAAGCGGTTGGCGATAAACCTGCATTGTTTACTCATGACGAAGTGACAACCTTATTCCACGAGTTTGGTCATGGTATTCACCACATGCTTACACAAGTTGATGCTGCTCCTGTTGCGGGTATTAATGGTGTAGCGTGGGATGCGGTAGAGCTTCCTAGTCAGTTTTTAGAAAACTGGTGTTATGAAGAAGAAGCATTGAGCTTTATTTCAGGCCATTATGAAACGGGCGAGCCGTTACCTAAAGAGCTACTTGATAAGCTACTAGCGGCTAAAAACTACAACTCAGGCATGCAAATGCTACGTCAGATTGAGTTCTCGTTATTCGACTTTAAAATCCACAATGATTATAAAGCGGGTGAAGAGTGTCAAATTCAAGCCGTACTAAACGATGTGCGTAGCCGTACCTCGGTCGTTAATCCACCTGAGTTTAACCGTTTTCAGCATGGCTTTAGCCACATTTTTGCAGGCGGTTACAGCGCTGGTTATTACTCATATAAATGGGCTGAAGTACTCTCTGCTGATGCTTATTCTAAATTTGAAGAAGAAGGTATTTTCAACCCGCAAACCGGTCAAGCCTTCATGCAAAATATTTTAGAAAAAGGCGGCAGTGAAGAGCCAATGGAATTATTTAAAAAGTTCCGTGGTCGTGAGCCTAATGTTGACGCGTTACTACGCCACAGCGGTATTGCAGCTTAAAAAGCTAATATTTAGCACAAACCAAAGTAAAGCGCCTAAATGGCGCTTTTTTATTATCTAAATTTTAGGGCGTGTTGATCTTTGGTGGGTGAATTTGCAGCAGACTGTTTGGTATTTAGGCAAGGCAGAGCCTATGTAGTGTGGTTATTCCCCATAAATAGGCGATAACGCAGCATAAATGCCAAACATGCGCTGCCCTTTGGGCTGAGGGATCCCCACTTTATCCAGCGGCCTCTTTTTGATAATTAAAAATAAAGTTTTTTAAACTTTTTTCTATATAGCTTTGTGTAATACGTCTCTTACATAGCTTTATGACTTGCTTGGCTAAGGTTAAAAATGAAAGAACTCGGCGATTCTTAACACTATTTGCTTGAAATTTTATATGCCACTTTCTTTTTTCTGCTTCACACCCTATAAACCATAACGCAGTGCTCGCTATTGTGGCTATCAAGCATAATATTCCTATTCTATTTATGCCGGTGCTTTTACTAAAACGCCACGAAAAACCATATCTCAAACTTTTGTCATCGCGGAAATTTTGCTCTATTTGCATTCTTTTACTATATAAACCAACTACTCGCTTACTCGTCATTGTATTGTCTGATGTCGCGAGTAACCATGGCTCTTTCGCTAAGTTTTGATACATTTTTGTATCTTTCGTAAATCTGCTTTTTCCTTTTCTTCCTTTATTTTTTCCATGATATACGTGTAAAAATGTATCGCATGCTGTCGGGCTGGACTGAGTTAGTCTTGCTTGACCTAACGCCTTTGGTATATCGCTGGCACCAGCCCTAAGTTGTTTTAATGTATGCCATTGTGATTGCATGGCTAGTTTACACTTCATTGAGCCTCTTAATCGACCTATCATATGCCAACCAAGTTCGCGTACTTTACTATACCAAGGCGTAAGAAAGCCGCCGTCTGTTACAATATAGACACTAGGATGTCGTCCAAGCACTTCATAAAGTTCATCTAAAAACAGGCTGTTGGTTGCTGGGCTATCAAAATTCTTCTGCTCAACAATCATGTTATAAATCACGATAGAGCGCCCATCCACAAGTAAGCTTGCTCGCAGTAAGTGATAGTCGTGACCGCAGGCACCGCTCCAGTCAACGGCAATTGCAAGCATTGGTAAAGAGTCGATAATAGGATGAGCTAATGCTTTATAGATAGCGACCCTTTCATTGTAGAGGTGAGTATTTTTTAAGAAGCGATCAACGCGTTTTATTTTATGTTTTACATCCACAGCGCCAGACAAATTTCTGCCGATTTCAGTTAAGGTAAGTTTATTGCCCGAAATTAATGCATTACTGCAGCTTAGTAATGTTTTTACTCTGGCATTATTGAATGGCGCTAATGCATGTTTAAAGTACTTATGGCAAACTGATGTGTCAGGCATAGCAGTTGTGACTTATGTGGGTTGTGGTGATTTACATAAGATCATAAATTGCTGTGCCTGTCACGTTTTGGGGATTCGTCAGCCCTTTGGGTTCTTTCTAGGGACGATTAACTCTTTGTTGCTCGGTTTTTACTTAGCCCACTAGGTTACAAACCTCGCGCCGCGATTTAATCGCCCCTAGATTGAACAAATTTCAATCCACAAAGATCAATACGCCTTAACTTATTCCCTAATATTTTTAGTAAATTCAGTCTACCGAGCTATGCTCTTAACATACCTAATAAAATGGACTAGGGCATGGCAAAGCTAATATTGGCAATTGATGACGATAAGTTGGTTCACCATATAATAGAGGAGTCTTTAGCAGGGTTTTGTAAAATTATTCATGCAAAAGATGGGGATGAAGGTTTAAGGCTCGCTAATAAATATAACCCAGACATTATTTTGCTCGATATAGAAATGCCGGGTAAATCAGGCTTTGAAGTTTGCCAAACGATTAAAAAAAATGAGCTAACCAAAGATATTCCCGTTATGTTTTTATCATCCAACATTGAGTTGGCTGATCGTGTTAAAGGTTACAGTGCTGGTGCATCTGACTATATAGCTAAGCCTTTTAACGCAGAAGAATTAATGGCGCGTATAAAAGTGCTTTACGAATATCGACAGCAAGGCATAAAGTTAAAATATGATGTAGCGCACGCAAATAAAACAGCCGAAATGGCCATGACTGAATCAGGTGATATGGGCCGAATAATACGCTACGTTGGGCAAAGTTATCATGCTAATAATTTCTCATCATTAAGCGAATATTTTTTAGCATTTTTTACACATTTAGATTTAGATGTTGTTGTTGTTTTTTGGTATGAAAGTAGAGGCATATTTTATTCTCAGCAAAGTGCAGTGTGCCCATTAGAACAAGAGTTATTAGAACAACATAGGCATGCACAGCGGTTTGTCGATATTAGCTCCAGCACAATTATTAATTACCCTAAAATATCATTACTGATAAAAAACATGCCCGTTGATGATAGCGCTAAATTTGGGCATTACAAAGATTTGTTTCCACACATATTGGAGATCACCAATGAAAAAGTAATCACTATACAAAATAATGAAAATAGCTACGAACAGGCCACGCAAATAGGCATCGTGCTTGAAGACATAGTGAAGCAATTAGATTCTCAGAGCCAGGCAAAAAACAGTATTGCTAAACAGCTTATAGAGCAATTAAGTGAGCTTGATAGTGCAATTAAAGTGCAAAAAGAGAGTGATAATATTTGTGATTTAACGTCTTACTTTACCAAGCTAGATAAAACTATGCAGTTGTTTACTTCTGCTAATAGCGATTTAGCATTTATTAAATGTCAGCTTAAGCAAATTAGTGAAACTCGTAATGGGCTACTCGCTAGCTTGCGTAGTAACTATAGTGAAGTTGTCTTACAAAATACCACTGAAAATAACGATATAGAGCTATTTTAGTGCTTTAACCTGTACTGATTGATATACTAAATAGGTATTTTATCGTCGGAGTGTAGAGTGGTTATTCAGTGTGCTTTTAAAGAGTGTCGCCCTTATTTAAATGAGTTAGAAACGAGTTTTGGTTTGGCTCAATGGGCAGAGCAAAACAATGGTTTTCGGCTGAATTACGACGATAGCGGCTTGAGTTTATATAAAACGGATGAACCCAAATTAGGCGCGATCAACGTTGATTTTGTAACCGGCGCAGCGGCGCATAGGCGCAAGTTTGGTGGAGGTAAAGGCCAAGCAATTGCCAAAGCGGTTGGCTTAAATAAAGGCGCAACGCCCGTAGTGCTTGATGCAACTGCCGGCTTAGGGCGTGATGGTTTTGTACTTGCGTCACTTGGATGCAACGTTATATTACATGAGCGCCACCCCGTAGTCGCCGCGTTATTGTATGATGGTTTGCAACGTGCTTATAACGACATTGAAATTGGCGCATGGATGAAGCAAAGCATGAGCCTTATATTTGGTTCAAGCCACACTCTACTATCGCAATGTGAAAGCATGCCCGATGTGGTTTATTTAGATCCTATGTTCCCGCATCGCGAAAAATCAGCATTAGTAAAAAAAGAAATGCGTGTATTTCAAGAGCTTGTTGGTGCAGATACCGACGCTGACGATTTACTCGAATTCGCCTACCCACTCGCCAGTAAGCGCGTAGTAGTAAAACGTCCCGATTACGCCCCATTTTTAAATGACAAAACCCCAAGTATGCAAATTAAAACCAAAAAGAACCGTTTTGATGTGTATGTAAAGGCGGCAATGGTTTAAAAATAACAACGCGATAAGCTTCCTACATAGATGTCTTGTCGCTGAAACCATAATTTAAAATAATTGCCTGCACTAGGATAGTCGTTATCTTTAAGCTGGATAATTGACTTCGCAATAAATTCATAACACCTTGATTATTATTTATCCATCCCAGATTAACATTCAAAAGCATTAATGCTGTCGTTAATAATTTTTAATTTATATTGATTAGATGTTTTTTAAATGTTAAAAAGACAACGTTGTTTATTTTCTGTGCCCAAGCGTAACCATAAAATTTTAGTGCAGAAAATATATTCACACGATAAAAAGACAACGTTGTTAATTTGTATGATGAAATCAACATTAATAATTAAAATGAGGACACACACAATGCTCATATTTCGAAAAAACAAACTTGCAGTTAGTGTTAATACAATTCTACTGGGCTGCACGTTACCACTCAGTGTTGTTGCCGCTGAACAGCTGCCAGAAAAAGCTATATCTAGTGATGGTATTGAAATAATAGAAGTTTCATATGGTTATGGTAGTGTCAAAAAGAAAGATTTAACAGGTGCGGTGAGCACTGTTAGCCTTGAAGATGTCGTTGACTTGCCGTCTGGTAATATCATGAAAAATTTGCAAGGGCGTGTACCTGGTTTGCAAATTACGACGAGTGGCTCACCCGATTCTACAGCAACGGTGCGTATTCGGGGGCAAGGTTTGGGACCTTTAGGTAACAACGATCCCCTTTATGTTGTTGATGGTGTACCCACTAAATCGGGCATGCATGAACTAAATAGCCACGATATTGCAGATATACAGGTACTAAGGGATGCGGCAGCTGCAAGTATTTTTGGTGCTCGCTCTGGTAATGGTGATGAGATGGACGCTCCCTTAAACGGCGTCAATGCGCCAAACTGGTTAACTCACATTCAGTTAAAGGGAACGTCCATCATGAAAATTAGCACATTATCAATTGATTTGGCAAAAAATGTATTCCAAGTCGCTGGCTTTAATCATCATCACAAAAGAGAATGCAATAAACGCTTAAACAGACCTAAACTCAACGCCTTCATGGCAAATGCCCCACCGTGTCGCGTGGTGATGGAAGCCTGTTATTCTTCCCACTACTGGGGGAGAGTATTTACGTCTTACGGTCATACCGTTGACCTTATTCCTGCACAACACGTTACCCCCTTTGTTCGCGGCAATAAAAATGATAGTAACGATGCCCTTGCTATCTATGAAGCAAGCTTACGCCCTAATATTAAATTCGTTCCTATTAAAACCGAAGCTCAGCAAGAAATACTCATGCTCCATAAGATACGTGAGCGACTTCTGCAAAACAGGATTGCTGCAACCAACCAATTACGCGGTTTATTGGTCGATTTTGGGTATGTATTTCCTGTCGGTATTAAGGCGTTTCAGCAAGGGATAATTGCGTTAGAAAGTGATTCTGAGCTTCGCCCTCAGCTGCGCATTATGGTGAGTGATATTTACACTGAGTACAAAACCCTTGTTAAACGCATTAAAGCTATTGAAGCGATGCTTACTGCACACGTTGAACGGGATACAAACGCTAAAATACTTCACTCCATTCCTGGCGTGGGTGTACTCAATGCCTCTGCTTATGCAGCATCAATCGGGAACGGTCAGGCATTTAAGAGCGCAAAAGAACTCGGGGTGTGGCTAGGATTAACACCTAAACAATATGCGTCAGGCGATAAAAGTAAAATGTCTGGTATTACTAAGCGCGGCAACAGTTACCTACGAAAACAACTTATTCACGGTGCTCGCGCCCTTATCGCCAGAAGCCACCATAAAACAGATGCGCTAAGCCAGTGGATAAATCAATTACGCGAGAAAAAACACTTTAATTGTGTGGTGGTCGCCACCGCACACAGATTGGCTCGACTGATGTGGATATTGCTGACCAAGCAAACTCTCTACTCACCTCAGTTTGTGCAAAATACACAGAAGGATGCTTAATTATGCGTATTTTACACGCCAATCACACCCGAGTTTACGACTTAAGACAGCCTGGTTATGACATAGGTTTTAAAACCTGAGTGGGTGTTTGGGCACTTAAGTCGTAACATACACTTATCCTGTATGTACTTCACTTATAATGAAATAAAAAGCGCACGCTAACCAAGGTTAACCAGATAAAGACACGAGATTTAATCTCGCTTGGGTGAATATTTTTTAGGTCCCTTGGTACGAAGCTCATTAGGAGCATGGCGCATGATAACCATGACACCATAGCTCGAATATATGTCAGTACCTTTGCTTTTCAGCAAGCTTGTGACGCATCATTACTGTGATATGAGATACGTGATAATAGAATAAAGGCATCAATTTTGATGTTTATACATTAGCTCGTCTTGACTTCAAGGGAGCGTCCATATATGTCATTGTTATTACAACAAAAAAAGGGAATGAAGGGCTCGACTTCAATTTTTCTTTTAATCAGTCATATGATGATTTTAATTATGAGTTAAATCCATTAAATACACAGCAAAGATCACAAGCAGTCTGGCAAGCTGCAGTAAATGATAGGTCAGATCCAAATGCAGCAAGTTCTCTTTATACTTATGATTGGAATAATGATTTTAATAACCCTCAATTAAACAACGTTGTTTTACCTGAGTTCACAGATGCTGCTCAGGTGCAGCGTCCTGCAGATACAAACTGGTTTGATGAAGTTACGCGATCTGCAAAAGTAACGGATCTTAATTTTTCAGTTTCAGGAGGTTCAGACAAAGCTTCGATATATAGTTCACTTGGATATTACGGCTCAGAAGGTATTGTTGATGGCTCAGAATTTGAGCGAATTAGTTTTCGCGTTAACTCGGATTATCAGTTAACAAATAAACTTAAGATTGGTGAGAACTTTATAGTGACAAACCAAGAGTCAAACTTGGTTAATGATCTGGCCGGTAATATTCTAAATTTGGCTATAGAGCAACAATCTATCGTTCCTGTATATAACGAAGATGGAGACTGGGGAGGACCGGTTCCTGGTGTAACTGACCGTGATAATCCAGTTCGATTAATTGAAATGAATCGAGATAATGTCAGTAGATTCAATAAATTAATGGGGAATATTTTTGTTGAATATGAAGCAATAGAGGGCTTAACGTTAAAAAGCTCTATCGGCTTAGATTACGGACAATACTATTTCAGGAATTATACCCGTGCTTTTCAAGCTGGCTCACTAAACTATGGTGATCAGCTGTCAGTGACAGAAAATTGGAATAGCAGTTTCAGTTGGACTAATACCGCAGAGTATAAGCTTGATTTAGATGCAAACCATTTCACGTTTTTGCTTGGTACTGAACAAATAGATTACGAGTATGAAGGGTCTATTGGTTTTGGTTCTGGTTTTGCTTCTGATGATCGCGATTACGCTCATTTATCACAAGCAACTGGTGATGTTCGTGTGGAGGGGGATGGTGATAAATGGTCTCTTAATTCTTATTTTGCGCGTATGGACTATAACTATGATGATCGATATTTAGCAGGTCTGACAATACGTCGTGACGGTTCGTCTCGTTTTGGTAGTAATAATAACTATGGTAATTTCCCCGCTATTTCTGCAGGTTGGGTGATTAGTAACGAATCATTCTACGATATTGAGTTTTTATCTACTCTAAAGCTTCGTGCTAGTTGGGGCAAAACAGGTAATCAAGAAATCCCTACAGATGCAACGTACACAACCTATTTAAGTCGTTATGCAACGCAATCCTTATTCACTGATCAGCAAGATGAAGGAACGGCTTATGATATAGGCGGGGCTAATGGCGGCACGCTACCTTCTGGGTTTGTAAAAGCACAGACGGGGAATGATGACCTAAAATGGGAAACATCAACGCAAACAAACATTGGTCTTGATTTTGGTATGCGTTACGAAACCATATACGGCAGTATCGATTGGTTTGAAAAAACGACAGAGGATATTTTAACTTTAACCAATCCACTTGCAACATTAGGCGAAGGCGCTCAGCAATGGGTTAATGGTGGCACAATTGAAAACTCTGGTTTTGAGTTTCTCATTGGATATGCCGACTATCTTACTTTTGATAGCTTAGATGGTGATATTGATGTCGATATTAGTTTTAATATTTCTTCAGCTAAAAATAAAGTTGTATCACTTCCAGAAGATGTTGTTAATTCATTCGGCGGTAATGGCAATGATAAAACGATTGTTGGTCATTCTATTAACTCTATTTATGGTTATGTCGCCGATGGTTTATTCCAAAATCAAGGTGAAATAGATACTCACGCAGCGCAATCAGGGGCTGGTTTAGGTCGAGTCCGCTGGAAAGATTTAGACGGCAATGGCGTGATTGATGAAAACGATCAAAGCTTTTTCACCGATACTGATCCTGACTTTATGTATGGATTGAACATGAATTTCAAATACAAAAATTGGGATTTAAATATGTTCTGGCAAGGTGTTGAGGGAGGTGAAATACGTAATAGCTGGCGTGGATTTACTGACTTCACATCATTAAATATAGGCTCTAACTACGGCGACCGAGTTCTTGATGCATGGTCAGTTAACAATACTGACACCAATGTACCAGCATTAACTTTAATTGATAACAATGGCGAAGGCCGTCAATCAAGCTTATTTTGGGAAGATGGTAGCTACCTAAAGCTCCGTAACTTATCTATCGGTTATACACCTGATGAACAGTGGCTAAGTCAATACGGTATTAGTTCTGCGCGAATTTATTTGCAGGGAAGCAACTTATTGACCATTACTCCATCCGGGACGCTAAGTCAGGATCCAGAGACGCCAAACAGTAACTTTCCAATTCCAAAACGTATCACGTTAGGCGTGAACCTTTCTTTTTGATTTATTAAAACGACAACGATACGAGCACATATTATGAAAAAAATAAAAACTCTATTTGCAGCAACTACATTTGTTCTCTCTTTAGCATCGTGTGGTGGTTCTGATCTTGATGTTGCACCTTCAGGAGTATTAACCGAAGAACAAGTTTCTAACAGTGAAAATGTAGATGCGTTGATTATTGCTGCCTACTCATATCTAGGAAACGATCATTATACCGCACCTAACTTTTTATGGCCGACAGGAAACTTACGCGCAGGAGATGCCCATAAAGGCGGTAATGGACCTGGTGATATCTTTGCTTATCATGCTTTGTCTTTATATCAACCAATAGTGCCTGATATGGAGTCTTTCCCGCCAGATTTAATTGATTTGAACAACAAAAAATGGGTACGTAATTACACCGGTATTTCAAGAGCAAACTCAGCATTAGCGGTAATCGCAAATGCGCCAGATGCCATTGAAAACAGTGCTGCAAAACAATCCGAACTGCGCTTCATTCGCAGTGTTTTTTACTTTGACTTAAAAATTCATCATAAGCATATTCCGTGGATTGATGAAACGATGACTCAAGATCAGATACTTACAGCAACTAATCGTGAGCTAAGCGATCAGGAGCTATGGGATAAGATTGCAGCAGACTTTGAGTTTGCCGCAGGCAACTTACCACAAACCCAAGATGATGTAGGGCGAGCTTCAGCGTTATCAGCCAAGGCATATTTAGCTAAAACATTGCTCTATCAGGCTTATGAGCAAAATGAATTACATCAAGTTATTAATATTAATAAAGATAAACTTGTAAAAGTAGTAAATCTCATTGATGAAATTGAACAAGCCGATGTATATGGTTTGTTTGATGATTACGCAAATAACTTTTTATTTGAAACTGAGAATGGCAAAGAATCAGTGTTTGCTATTCAGCGTTCTTTAAATGACGGTTCACCAGATGGTCGTGGTAGTTGGCCTAGTGCATTAAATGCACCAATGGCTGGAGGTTTTGGTTGTTGTGGTTTTCACGTTCCAACAGAAAATTTTGTTAATGCGTTTAAAACAGATCAACAAGGCTTGCCGTTATTTGACTCTTTTAACGATTTTAACTACGACATGACGACTGACTCAGTTGACCCTCGCCTAGATCATACTGTTGCAATGGAAGGTAAGCCATTTAAGTATGACGAAAACTTGATTCATGGCGGTGATAGTTGGTCACGTGCTCCAGGCATATATGGCAACTTTACGGCAATGAAAGATCTTGAACATCCAGACTGTAGTTGTCGCGGTGAGAATGGACCATTTCCTATTTTTTCATTAAATACACCGCTAATTCGTTACGCAGATGTATTGCTTTGGAAAGCAGAAGCATTAATTGAGTTAGACAGGTATGACGAAGCATTGCCAATTATTAACCGAATTCGTGAACGAGCTAAGCAAAGCACCGATAAATTACATAATGCCAGCATTTATAATATTGGCGCATATATAAGCTTTGATTCTAAAGAGCAAGCAAGAGAGGCACTGCGTTTTGAGCGACGCTTAGAATTAGGACTTGAAGGGCATCGCTTTTTTGACTTAGTTCGTTGGGGGATAGCTAAAGAAACTATTGATAAGTATTTAGCAATTGAGGCTGTACGTAAACCTTACTTAGTTGACGCTGTTTTTACTAAAGGTAAGCATGAGTATTTACCTATTCCAAACCAGCAAATGATTTTAAGTGGCGGGTCGTACACACAAAACCCAGGTTATTAATAGTGGTGGGTTTCGGCCCACCTTTTAATTGTTAAGTTTTAAGAGTGATTATGAAAAAAATTATTTACTGGTCAGTCACTGTTGCTGTGGCTGGTTTTTTATTTGGCTTTGATACCGCAGTTATATCCGGTGCTGATAAACCTATTCAAGCATTATGGAATACGAGTTCATTATTTCATGGCCTATTTATTATGTCTTCGGCTTTATGGGGAACACTCCTTGGCGCCTTAACAGGTAATTACCCGTGTGATAAGTGGGGTCGAAAACCCACATTGATTTTAGTTGGGGTGTTATTTTTAATCTCAGCACTTGGCTCTGCTATGGCTCCTGAAGTTTACAGCTTTGCAATATTGCGATTTATTGGTGGTGTGGGAGTGGGGATTTCTTCAATTGTTGTACCAGCCTATATTTCTGAGATTGCTCCAGCTAAGTTTCGAGGACGTCTGGTCGCACTTTATCAATTTCAAATTGTATTTGGTATTTTAGTTGCGTTTATTTCTAATTTTTTAATCGCTGGTACATCCGCAATTGATTGGCGTTTAATGTTAGGTGTGGAAGCAATACCTGCCTTAGCCTATTTATTAATCAGGGCGCGAGCATACTTTGTTAAAAATGTTAACCAAAAAGAAGTTCTTCTCTAAAAGCATCATCATAACAAGCTCTTACACACTTACTTCTTATTGACCCCTTGCTTTTCGTATGCTGCTTTATCATGTTCCTAACGACGCGTCTAAATAGTGCCATATGTTGCGCACTTAATGGCTCATGTATTTGACAGGCATCTTCTTTAAATACGACATCCAGTATCCAGTGTTGCTGATTTTCTATCAGCCAATGTTGTCTTATTGCTTTACTTATCAATATATTGTCTGTCAACGATGTTAGGTAGTAATGTGTGTCAATACTCGTTCTATTACCCTTCGTTCGCTCTCGCTGCACCGCAACGATTGTTCTAACTGATGGCCAGCTCTCTTTAATTTCACTCGGTAATAAACGCGCATCAAGACAATCTATCGTGCGTACTTCTTTTCGCCCATGCCCTTCATCTTGTGTTACATGACTAAGTATCTCTGAGTTTTCAGATTCATACTGGTGTGTAAATGCATCTTGAATCGCGCTATAAAGTTTCTTTTGATTACCCTTTGCTTGCACTAGATAATCTGCATGTCTGCTAATTAGCTGTTTTAGCGTTTCTTTTTGGCAGTGCAAAGCATCAAGTGTAATGACGGTGTTATTGATATCGAGTATTTTCAATAAATCCCGAACTGCCGGTATTTCATTCGTCTTACTGCCAACTGTTTGGTGGAATAATGTGAGACCTGCTTCACAATCAAATGCTGAGACGAGATGTAATTTATCAGCAATGTGTTTACTTGCTCCGCGAATAGTTTTGCCATCGAAGGCAATGACAGGATGCGCTGACTTAACGCGGTTTTGATTGACCCAGCTATACATCGCGAGTAGTAATGAGTCAGTATCAACGGTTCTAAAAATCCGAGCAATACTATGTCGAGTGGGTATGCCATTTTTGAAAGAACGAAATCCTCTTAACCAATTAAGCTTACTTTCGCCATAGACTTCAATGTCTTGCCAGTTTTCACACCCTGATGTAACGGCAGTAATAATAAGAAAAAGCACATCAACTAAGTTATGGTGCTGATTTATATGTGAACGATTATCTTTGACGAGTTCTAAATGTGAGAAGAGTGACATAATAAGTTTAAGGTGATGAAATTTATGGTATTAGATCATAAAATTTGTTTATTTACAAAGTGTGATCCCGCCCTGATTTATTAATGATTATTAAGGCACCTGAAAGCCCTCGTTGGTTAGTGCAAAAGAAAAATGAAAAAATGAAAGCGCGTTCAATTTTAGTCACTTTAGGTGAAGAAAATCCTGACCAAGTATTGAATGAAATTGAACAGGACAAGTTACAGAACAGTCAATCAAAACTATTTGGAGGTAGTTACAATAAGGCTGCACTATTTGCATTTTTATTCGCTGCATTTAATCAGTTATCAGGGATTAATTTTATTATTTATTATGCACCGCGGGTATTTGAACTTGCTGGACTGGACGTAAATCAATCATTACTTTCAGGCGCAGGAATTGGTGTGGTTAACTTATGTTTTACCATGCTAGGTTTATCTTTGATTGATAAGTATGGTCAACGGTCACTGATGTATATTGGCTCAATTGGTTACGTTATTTCTCTTTCTATGGTGGCGTGGGCGTTTGGTACAGATTCTGGTGGCTTAACGGTTGTTGCGTTTGTCTTTGTTTTTATTGCCGCTCATGCCATTGGTCAAGGTACCGTTATTTGGGTTTTCATTGCGGAAATATTTCCTAACAAAGTCCGTTCTAAAGGTCAGTCTTTGGGCTCTGGTACGCATTGGTTTTTTGCCGCTGCAATTACTTTATTTATGCCATTTTTCTTAGAACATTTTAGTGCAACTGAAGTGTTCACTTTCTTTACTTTAATGATGTTAGGGCAGTTGATTTTTGTTGCGTGGTTCATGCCAGAAACAAAAGGACGTTCTTTAGAAGCTATTTCATCAGATACCAATAATAAACATGGAGCATTAGATGCGAACCGTTAATTTAGTTTTAATTTCATCATTTTTGGCAGCATGTAGTATGACAAACCAAACTGAAAAGACCACCCATGAGGGTTTAGATAAACTTGGTAAAGAGGCGTTTCGTCCTGCTTTTCATTTTACTCCAAAAAAGCATTGGATGAATGATCCTAACGGTATGGTTTATTACCAAGGTGAGTATCATCTATTTTACCAGCATAATCCTGATTCATCTGTATGGGGACCTATGCATTGGGGGCATGCGATTAGTAAAGATATGGTTGATTGGCAGCACCAAGAAATTAAGTTGTCTCCTGATGAGCTCGGTACTATTTTCTCAGGCAGTGCGGTGGTTGATTGGCAAAATAGTAGCGGTTTTGGCAGTAAAGAAAATCCACCATTAGTGGCTATATTTACCTATCATGACGATAAAAAGGCTGCACAGGGGGCAATTGATTTTCAAACACAAGGCATCGCTTATAGCATCGATAAGGGTCGTACATGGAAAAAGTACGCGAACAATCCGGTATTGAAAAACCCTGGGATCCGAGATTTTCGTGATCCTAAAGTAAATTGGCATGAGGGTACCCAGCAATGGATCATGGTATTGGCTCAAGATGATCATATTGGCTTTTACAGCTCAAAAGATTTGAAAACATGGCAATTTGAAAGTAACTTTGGCGCTGATTGGGGCAGTCACGCCGGTGTATGGGAGTGCCCAGATCTTATTCGCGTGCGTATTGAAGGCACTGATGAATATAAATATGTTTTATTAGTGAGTATAAACCCTGGCGCTCCAAATGGCGGCTCTGGTACGCAATACTTTGTTGGCGATTTCGACGGTGAAAAATTTGTACTTGATAGCGATTATCAAAAAATGCTCACAGCAACGCCAGCAGTTTTCCCCCATGGACTTGATTTTTCTGACTTCAAAAGTGGTTTAAAAAATTGGCAAGTATCAGGTGAAGCATTCCATATAGTTAATGCTCAACCGTCAAATACGATTGCTAGTTCTTTTAAAGGTTCGGATAAGGCAATTGGCACGTTAACCTCAAAATCATTTGCGATCGATCACGATTTCATTAACTTCAAGATTGCAGGCGGAAAGCATCACAATAGTACTGCAATACAGCTGTTAGTTAATGACGAGATAGTTAAAACCGCAAGCGGAAATAATACAGGTACTATGACTGAACGTTCTTGGAACGTGAGTCATTTAAAAGGTCAGCAAGCTTATATTAAAGTGGTAGACAATGAACGAGGTGATTGGGGGCATATAAAAATTGCTGATATCGTATTTTCGGATAAAGCAGCAAATGAAAAGTATGAACCTTCGATATGGTTAGACTACGGCACAGATAATTATGCTGGCGTGACTTTTTCTGATGTTCAAGACGGTAGACACTTATTTATGGGGTGGATGAGTAACTGGCAATATGCAAATCAAGTACCTACAGAAGCATGGCGCAGCGCAATGACTATTCCCAGAGAATTAAAGTTATTGCAAACGCCAACAGGCGTGCGTTTGGCATCCCAACCTATTAAAGAGCTAAATAGTTTATTGAGTAAGACACAACAAAAGGCAAGCCTAACTGGCGCAAAGAGCTATCAGTTAGATGAGTTTTTTACTGTTGAACCTGGGCAATTTAAGGTGAGCTTTAGTTTATTAAATACTGAACAAGTTATTGATATCTTGCTTAGCTCTGAAACAGGTGAGTACACTAAGTTACAGCTAAATCCAGCTCAAGGACAGCTTGTACTTGATCGCAGACAATCAGGTTTAAAAGACTTTGAAGATGGTTTTGCTTCTTTACAAACTGCGCCATTACAGACTGGGCTTAAATCTTACGATGTCGATATATGGGTAGATAAAGCGTCGATAGAAGTGTTTGTAAATAAGGGAGTTAGCTCTATGACCTCGATTGTTTTTCCAACATCTCCTTACGATAAAATACAAGTTAGTGCTCAGCAGTCCATATCACTGAGTGACATTCGCTTAAATAATATAGCAATAGAAAAATAACTTCAAAAATGACTCTATATTAATATAGAGTCATTAACCTTTCTCCAAGGCTATGCGATATATGAGTAGCAATTATCGGCTATTAAGTGTCATTTTCTTTGTCTATTTTATGGCATGGTCTTTTTCTTTTTCATTATTTCCGATTTGGCTTAGTCAAGAGGTAGGCCTCAACAGTGCTAAAGTCGGGGTTATCTTTAGTATTAATTCCATCATGGCTTTACTCGTGATGCCTTGCTATGGCATTTTTCAAGATAGACTTGGTTTACAAAAAACACTGCTTTACTTCATTGCATTTTTTATGATGTTGATTGGCCCGTTTGTTAGTTATGTATACGCACCACTGCTACAAACGCAGTTTTACCTGGCTGCGATCTTAGGTGGTGGGATTTTTTCATGTGCATTTTTGGCTGGAGTGGGAGTAATTGAGAGTTATATAGATAAACAAAGTCGAATCACGTATTTTGAATTTGGTAAGGCGCGAATGTGGGGATCTCTAGGTTGGGCTGCAGCAAGCTATTTCGCAGGTTTATCTTATAATTTAGCGCCCAACTTAAATTACTGGTTATCAAGCATTGCAGCGCTCTGTTTAATTGGTTTATTAGTTTTTGTTAAAGTCGCAAAAAGTAACCACGGGCGAGTTCCTTCTCAGGCTTTTTCTTCTACACGACAGTTTAAGTCATTTTTTAAAACGACGGGGTTATGGCGTTTAAGTGTATTTGTGATCGGTGTAAGTTGTATTTATGCGGTATTTGATCAGCAATTTGCTATTTATTACACTTCTTTTTTTGACACCCCAGAACAAGGTCGAGAGTTTTTTGGCTATTTAACTTCAGCGCAAGTTATGCTTGAGGCTGCTGCTTTGTATTTAGCTGTAAAGTGGGTGAATTATTTAGGCGTTAAAAACTCGTTGCTGTTAAGTGGAGTATTGATGGCGGTACGAATATATTGCTCGGGGATTGTTAGTGACTCTATCAGTATTAGCGTATTGAAATTGTTACACGCAATTGAATTACCACTTATGCTGATTGCGTTATTTAAATATATAAACATGCATTTTGACGCTCGTTATTCAGCAATGATCTATATAATTGGCTTTCAATTTACGACTCAATTGATGGCGTCAATTCTAGCTGTCGTGGTAGGCGTTGTATATGATCATTTAGGCTTTGCGCTAGCCTACCAGTATTTGGGTTTGGTTATCAGTGTGTTTATCGTATTGTCGTTTTTCACATTAAAAAAAGACGTTATTAAAACGAATCGCGAGCAATCAATTTAAATGCTAAGTGGTGGTGAACAATATCAGTGCGCTGCTCTATAAGATACTCCATTGCCCAACGTCCCATTGCAAGATGTGGAAGTGCCATGGTGGTTAAGTTCGGTTGTAATAACTGTGGAATACTGCCCCAATCATCAAAACTGGCAATACCAATATCCTTACCAACGACCATTCCTTTGTCATGCACTACAAAGTAAATTTCCAGCGCCATGGGATCTTGACCACATATAATTGCATCAGGTTTAAACTCGTCTATCACTCGCGCGGCTGACTCTCTTGAGGTAGAAATTTCACTGCCGTCTGCTTGGCTAATAATAACCGATTCAATGAGCAAATCTTCTAATGGTAAACCATGCCTTTTAAATGAATTTATAACGCCTTGTTTTCGCCCTTTAGCTGCAACTATATTCTCATTTAAGTTTAAAAAAGCAATTCGACGATAGCCTTTACGTATTAATGCGTCGGTAATATCTTCACCTGCTTGTTGTTCATCAGGTACAACACAGGGGAAATTATTCGAAGCAGGAAAACAGTTGGCCAAAATAGTGGGTATTTTTTTTAATTCATCAGCGATAATAACTTGGCGATGGTACATTGCTGAATATATAACGCCTTCAACACGATACTCTAAAAGACTTTCAATCGCTCTATCTATACTCGCTTGGGTTTCGTTAACATTGAGGATCAATAGTTCTTTATTTTTCTGCCAAGCAATTTCTTGGGCACCACGAATAATATCAAACGTATAAGGAACACTAAGTAATTCATCTGCGATAATAGCGTAAATATTTGATTTTTTACGTCGTGTTAAGCTTGCAGCGCGATTAGGTCGATAACCTAATTCTTTTATCGATCGAAGAATCTTTTCACGGTTAGCATCCTTGACAGTGGGATCATGATTTACAACACGAGATACTGTTTTAAATGAAACACCAGCGTGGGCAGCCACTTGTTTAATTGTAACCATACTAGAATAAGACCCTCTCTGAATAAAAAGAGTATAACAGCAGATTACGTTTTATTTATATGTTTTTATAAAGGTTTATCTTTGATATAAGCTATAAGTTTACTTAAATTGAATTAATAAATATTTGGAATTGTTAGAGCTTGTTCATTTTTAGAGATTAAATTTACAGCCGTATATTTGGTTTTTTCATGGTGTGTGGGCTATCCGCACAAATAGGTGATAATGCAGCATGAATGCCAAACATACACAGCCCTTTGAGTTCGTCCTCGGGGAAATTTTCCTTTTTTTATATAGATGTGGGAGCAGAGTTACCGAGTCTACTCGCTTACAAATTTCACACCGCGATTAAATTACTTCTAGGGCGTGTTGATCTTTGCGGTATAAAAAACAAACAGCATAAGGATAAGGTATAATTGAATTCGCTAAAAAACGTTACACCGAACCCTCATGCCAAGATTAATGTTAACAGACGCGACATGGAATGTCTTATCAAAAGTAATGCACTTAAGTGGTCGAATTTATAATAAGCCTGAGCATAGAAAAACGCTCGAAGGCATACTCTATAAGATGCGTACCGGTATTCCTTGGCGAGATTTACCGTCTTATTTCGGCTCGTGGAGTGCTATTTATAGACGATTTAATTTATGGTCCAAAAAAGATATTTTGAATGAATTATTTCGAGTGTTATCCCACTATGCTGATATGGATTGGATCTTTATTGATGGCAGTATTGTCAGGGCTCACCAGCATAGTTGCGGTGCAAGAACCGCTGACAATGAATCAATCGGTAAGAGTCGAGGTGGTAATTCGACTAAAATTCATCTTGCAGTAGATAGCGGAGGATTGCCTGTTTATTATGAATTATCCTGTGGAAATACGCATGATATCGTCCATGCAGAGTCACTTGTAGCCAATTGCCCAACGAGTAATGTTGTTGTCGCAGATAAAGGCTACGATAGTGAAAAACTAAGAGAGTTTATTCGTGACAATAGCGCTACACCCGTTATTCCACGCAAGGATAACAGTTTAGTGGGTAATGAAGATATTGACTGGTGCATGTACAAATATAGGCACTTAGTTGAGAATGCCTTTGGTCGGATCAAACAATATAGAGGGATAGCCACACGGTATGAAAAGCTTGAGCGGAATTATCATTCCATGCTCGCTTTAGCATTCACTATGATGTGGCTACCAATATGGGCTGATTAATATATATACTACAAAGATCAACAGCCCCTAGATAAAATAAATTAAATATTCAAAATCAGCTGTTAACGAATTTGGTTTACAGTACTGAGTCTACTAACCATTTCCATTAGATCTGTAAACTATGTCGTTTTATTTTATATGATCGTATGGTTGTTAAAGTATATGTAAGCATTTGTTCTTTAATATCACAGTTGTTATCTCATAAATTCAGCGACAAGAATTCACTCACGTAAGATGCCTTATATTAGGCCAGATCTTAGGATCTCGCCTTTTGAATCTAGGATCTTATTACACTTTCGTGTTAGAATTCGCGCAATTTTTTGGCATAGGTAAGTAGCATAGCAATGATCTTAGATGATATTCGCGTTGTTTTAGTTAACACATCACACTCAGGCAATATTGGTTCGGCGGCTCGCGCCATGAAAACCATGGGTTTATCAAAACTGTATTTAGTTGACCCTGCATGTGAAATAGACAGCCACGCGAGTGCTTTGTCTGCAGGTGCTAGTGATGTTTTAGGTAATGCTGTTATTGTTGGTACAGTTGAAGAAGCCATTGCCGATTGTGCATTAACAATTGGTACAAGTGCACGTTCACGTACGCTTTCTTGGCCTATGGTTGAACCTCGTGAATGTGGCGAAAAACTAGTTACGGAAGCAGTAAATGGCCCTGTGGCATTAGTATTTGGTCGCGAAAACAGTGGTTTAAGCAACGACGAATTACAGCTTTGTAATTACCATGTATGCATCCCTGCGAACCCTGAATACAGCTCGCTTAATTTAGCGATGGCTGTGCAAACTCTGTGTTACGAAACGCGTATGGCGTTTTTAAATCAACAACCTAAAAAGGTTGAAGAAGATGACACTGTTTACCCAAGCTCAAAACAAACTGAGTTGTTTTATGACCACCTTGAAGAGACACTATTTAACACCGGTTTCATCATAAAACAGCACCCAGGTATTGTAATGACAAAACTACGTCGTTTATTTAACCGTGCTCGTCCAGAAGATGCAGAGATGAACATTCTACGCGGTATTCTCACTTCAATTAATAAGTCTATCCCTAAGTAACCAGAGTTCAGGTTAAGTAACTTAGGTATAGCGATTAGTTATAAAAACCAGTGGTTAAATAACTAGCTAATACTTGACTAAAATACTCAGGTAATTACAATGGCTGTAATACTTGACCAAAGAGGTCAGGTATTAAAAAATTTGTTAACTCTACAATTTAATAAGTAAGAGTTTTAAATCAAATTTTTATCAAGTGATAATACTTGACTAATTTACTCTGGTAATTAAAATTTGCACTCTTTGTGCAGGGGGCGTTATGAAGTTAACATCAAAAGGCAGATATGCCGTTACAGCGATGCTGGATGTTGCACTGCACACAGGTGTAGGTCCTGTAGCCCTTGCTGATATTTCACAGCGACAAGAAATTTCTTTGTCATACCTTGAACAATTATTTGCTCGTTTACGTAAAAATGGCTTAGTAAGTTCTGTTCGTGGGCCTGGTGGTGGTTATTTACTAGGGCGTGAAGCGGGCGTTATCTCTGTTGGCGATATTATTAGCGCCGTAGACGAATCGGTCGATGCTACACGTTGCCAAGGTGCCGATACCGGCTGTCAAAGTGGTATGCGCTGTTTAACACATAATTTGTGGTCAGACTTAAGCGCACGCATAGAAGAATTTTTGAATAATATTACCCTTGCTGAATTGGTGGAAAAATCAGATGTGAAAGAAATAGCATCGCGCCAAGATAACAGTATCAATAATGCAATTAAGCAGTTGGAAAACATTCAAGTAAGCTGTCAACTTTAAGGTTGACCTGCAGCGGAGAGAGAAATGAAGTTACCGATTTATTTAGATTACGCAGCGACCACGCCTGTTGACGAACGTGTTGCTAAAGAAATGATGCAGTGCCTGACAATGGACGGTAAGTTTGGTAATCCTGCGTCACGCTCACATCGTTTTGGTTGGCAAGCAGAAGAAGCTGTTGACCAAGCACGTACAGATATTGCTGATTTAATTAATGCAGACCCACGTGAAATTGTTTTCACATCGGGTGCAACAGAATCAAATAACCTAGCTATTAAAGGTGCAGCACAGTTTTATAAGAAAAAAGGTAAACACGTTATTACCGCTAAAACTGAGCATAAAGCTGTAATCGACACATGTCGTGAGCTTGAGCGCCAAGGTTTTGAAGTAACTTACATGGACGTTGAAGAAAACGGCCTACTTGATCTGCAAAAACTTGCCGACACAATGCGTGACGACACAGTACTTGTAAGCATCATGCACGTTAATAACGAGCTAGGTGTAATTCAAGATATCGCGACTATAGGCGAAATGTGTCGCGAACGTAAAATTATGTTCCACGTAGATGCAGCGCAAAGCGCGGGTAAAGTATTAATCGACGTGCAACAACTTAAAGTTGATTTTATGTCGTTCTCTGCACATAAAGTGTATGGCCCTAAAGGTGTTGGTGCACTTTACGTTCGTCGTAAACCACGTGCTCGCCTTGAAGCGCAAATGCACGGTGGCGGACATGAACGTGGTATGCGCTCTGGTACACTAGCAACTCACCAATTAGTGGGTATGGGTACTGCGTTTAAAATTGCTAAGCAAGATTTCGAAAAAGATCACGCACACATCAGCGCACTACGTAATCGTTTAATCGACGGCATTATGGCTGATATGGACGAAGTATACTTTAACGGCACACAAGACCAATCAGTACCTGGCATTGTAAACATCAGCTTTAACTTTGTTGAAGGTGAGTCGTTACTTATGGCAGTAAAAGACATTGCAGTATCGTCAGGTTCAGCCTGTACATCTGCAAGCTTAGAGCCTTCTTATGTATTACGTGCACTTGGCCGTAACGACGAATTAGCACATAGCTCAATTCGTTTTAGTATTGGTCGCTTTACTACCGAAGAAGAGATTGATTACACCGTCGAATTAATGAAAAACTCTATCGGTCGCCTACGTGAGATGTCTCCACTTTGGGAGATGCATCAAGAAGGTATTGATTTAGATTCAGTTGAATGGGCTCACCACTAATAGTGTGAGCACATACCCTAGCAGGTAATGAGGATAGAATAATGGCTTATAGTGATAAAGTAATCGACCACGTAGAAAACCCACGTAACGTAGGTACTCTAGATAAGAACGATCCGTCAGTGGCAACGGGTATGGTAGGCGCACCAGCATGTGGTGACGTAATGAAATTGCAAATTAAAGTATCTGCCGAAGGCGTTATCGAAGATGCAAAATTCAAAACCTACGGTTGTGGTAGCGCAATTGCTTCATCTTCACTTGTAACAGAGTGGGTTAAAGGTAAAACGCTAGACGAAGCCGCGACAATTAAAAACACTGATATCAGTGCAGAGCTTGAATTACCACCAGTGAAAATTCACTGTTCAATTTTAGCCGAAGACGCAATTCAAGCAGCAATTGCAGACTACAAAAGCAAACAAGCGAAGTAAGAAGAGAAACTCATGGCAGTGACATTGACAGATGCGGCAGCAAACCGCGTACAATCATTTTTAGCAAACCGCGGCAAAGGTTTAGGCCTGCGCGTTGGCATTAAAACGACGGGCTGTTCAGGTCTTGCTTATGTACTTGAGTTTGTTGACGATTTAAACGAAGACGATGAAACTTTTGCGGCTAAAGGTGTCACGTTAATTGTTGACGCTAAAAGCTTAGTTTACATTGACGGCACAGAGCTCGATTACACTAAAGAAGGCTTAAATGAAGGGTTTAAATTTAGAAACCCTAATCAAGCAGATGAGTGTGGTTGTGGCGAAAGCTTTACCGTTTAAGCTTAAAATATCTTTGTAGTATAAATAAGCCCTGCCAGTTAATGTAGGGCTTTGTTATTTTTGAAATTAATTTCTGAATTTTATTGGTTGAAGTTATGCGCTATTTTGAGTTATTTGCAATACCCGTTGACTACAATATTGATTTAGTAACGATCAACAAGCACTACTTGGAATTACAGCGTACTGTACATCCAGATCGCCACGCGAATGCGAGTAGCCGTGATAAGTTAATGGCCGTGCAAAGCGCCGCCGAAATTAACGATGCGTTGCAAATATTAAAGCACCCAGTAAAGCGTGCCGAGTATATGCTGAGCGAGCTAGGCGTTGATATTCGTGCAGAGCAGCAAACCTTGCAAGATCCAATGTTTTTAATGCAACAAATGGAACTTCGCGAAGAACTTGAAGAGCTAACATCAGCAAGCGATCCTGATACTGCGATTGCAAATTTTGAAAAACAAATTAAGCAACTAAACACGCAGTACAGTGCACAACTTGCCGAGCAACTCGCAAGTAACGATGAGCAGCAATATCAACTTGCCGCTGATAATATTCGTAAACTGAAGTTTGTTTATAAGTTACGCGACGAACTTGAACGTATTGAAGATAGTTTATTTGACGATTAATTACTTGCTGCAAAGCGAGCAACACGAGTTTAAAGAGCATTATGGCATTATTGCAAATTGCTGAGCCGGGGCAGAGCGCGGCACCACACGAACATAAACTAGCGATTGGTATTGACCTTGGTACAACCAATTCATTAGTTGCAACAGTGCAAAGTGGCGAAGCCCGCACGTTAACTGATGATCTTGGCGCGGCTATGTTACCGTCGGTTGTTCGTTATCAAGCAGGCGGTATTACTGTTGGCGCAGAAGCTGCGCAAGCTGCAACGCAAGACCCTGCGAATACACTTATTTCGGTTAAGCGTTTTTTAGGTAAAACTCAGGCTGAAATAGAGCAAAGTTATGGCCAACTACCGTATGAATTTTGTGAGCACAATGGTGCGCTAGCAATAGAAACTGCGGCAGGTAAAATTAGTCCAATTAAAGCATCAAGCCATATTTTAGCCGCATTAAAAGCACGAGCTGAGCAAAGTTTTGGCAACCAAGAAATTTTAGGGGCTGTAATTACAGTACCAGCGTACTTTGATGACGCACAGCGCCAAAGTACTAAAGATGCCGCAGAGCTTGCTGGTATTAACGTGCTACGTCTATTAAATGAACCAACAGCAGCAGCCGTTGCTTATGGTTTAGATTCAGGTCAAGAAGGTATTATTGCTGTTTACGATTTAGGCGGTGGCACATTTGATATATCAGTACTTAGATTACACCAAGGTGTGTTTGAAGTAATGGCAACCGGTGGCGACTCAAGCCTCGGCGGCGATGACTTTGACTCACTCCTTGTTGATTACTTTAAGCAGCAAACTGGTGTGTCGGCGTTATCGTCTTCAGTTTTACGTTTATTCATCAATAAAGCAAAAGCCTGTAAAGAAGCATTAAGCCAATACGCTAAAGTAAACGTGGGTCTTGAGTTTGACGATCAAAAATACACAGTAGAAGTAACGCGCGAAACGTTTGACGAAATGGCTATGCCATTAATTAAAAAAACGCTGCGCTCGTGTCGCCGTGCTGTAAAAGATGCTGGCATAGAAAACGAAGAAATACTGCAAGTTATTATGGTAGGCGGCTCAACCCGTATGCCATTAGTACGTAGCCAAGTACAAAGTTTTTTTGATAAAGAGCCGCTAACTTCAATCGATCCTGATCGTGTTGTAGCCTTAGGTGCCGCGCTTCAAGCCGACGTGTTAATTGGCAATAAGCCAGATTCTGACATGTTATTGCTTGATGTATTACCGTTATCACTGGGCCTTGAAACTATGGGTGGTTTGGTTGAAAAAATCATTCCGCGTAATACAACGATTCCGGTAGCACGCGCACAAGAGTTTACAACGTTTAAAGACGGTCAAACAGCCATGTCATTACATGTGCTGCAAGGTGAGCGTGAGCTTGTTGATGATTGTCGATCGCTTGCTAAGTTTAGCTTAAAAGGTATTCCACCAATGGCGGCAGGCGCTGCGCATATTCGTGTAACCTTTAAAGTTGATGCAGATGGCCTATTAAGTGTTTCAGCTATGGAAAAATCAACAGGTGTACAAGCTGAAATTCAAGTTAAGCCTTCGTTTGGTTTATCTGATTACCAAGTAGCTAACATGCTAAAAGAGTCAATGAGCAACGCTAAAGGCGACATGCAAGCACGTATGCTTAAAGAGCAACAAGTAGAAGCACTGCGCGTAATAGAAGCGCTTAATGCATCACTTGCAGCCGATGCTGCATTACTTGACGATATGCAACTTGCTAACTTACGCGCTGAAATTGCAGAACTGGTAAAAGTGCGCGAAAATGCACAAGAGCCTGGCGAAATTAAAGCAGCTATCGAAAAAGTCGATAATGCGAGTAGCGATTTTGCATCGCGTAGAATGGATGCATCAATTAAAAAGGCCCTTACAGGGCAGTCAGTAGACAACATTTAAGAGAGATTAGAATGCCACAAATTGTTTTTCTTCCACATCCTGAATTATGTCCTGACGGCGCTGCAATTGAGGCTCCTACAGGTCAAACGGTACTCGACGCTGCACTTAAAAATGGTATTAGCATTGCGCATGCGTGTGAAAAGTCGTGTGCATGTACTACGTGTCATTTAGTGATTCGTGAAGGATTTGACTCACTTGACGAAAGTGATGAGCTAGAAGATGACATGCTAGATAAAGCATGGGGTTTAGAGCCTGAATCACGCCTTGGTTGCCAAGCAATTATAAGAGATGAAGACCTAGTGGTTGAAATACCTAAGTACAATCTCAATATCGTTAATGAAGAGCACTAGTTTTTAACGATAAATTTATTAAAAGCCGCTGTTTGATACAGCGGCTTTTTTGTTTGTATGCGTTCATTTTTGTAAGTGAGGCTTTATATCTCGCTTTGTTTTGCATTAAAGCTGCATTAAAACCAAATTACATGAGCGCGAAGTAAATTCACACCTACAAGTTTGGTGTATGTATTGATGTAGGTGAGGTTTTATACCTCGCTATGTTGCATAAGCGCGAAGTAAATTCACACCTACAAGTTTGGTGTATGTATTGATGTAGGTGAGGTTTTATACCTCGCTATGTTGCATAAGCGCGAAATAAATTCGCACCTACAAGTTTGGTGTATGTGTTGATGTAGGTGAGGTTTTATACCTCGCTATGTTGCATAAGCGCGAAATAAATTCACACCTACAAGTTTGGTGTATGTATTGATGTAGGTGAGGTTTTATACCTCGCTATGTTGCATAAGCGCGAAATAAATTCGCACCTACAAGTTTGGCGTATGTATTGATGTAGGTGAGGTTTTATACCTCGCTATGTTGCATAAGCGCGAAATAAATTCGCACCTACAAGTTTGGCGTATGTATTGATGTAGGTGAGGTTTTATACCTCGCTATGTTGCATAAGCGCGAAATAAATTCGCACCTACAAGTTTGGCGTATGTGTTGATGTAGGTGAGGTTTTACACCTCGCTTGTTACTAAATTAACACGTACCTGTAATTTTTATACGTAGCCTTTAGGAGATCTATTTTGAATAATTTAACTTTCTCAGACTCATTTATTAACGGCGAATTTTATAAAACTGACACGCGCTTTAGTGTTAACGATCCCGCTACCGAAAAAAGTATTGTTGAAGTAAGCGATATTGACGAGCAGGGTGTAAATAGCGCAATAACCGCAGCTCAAGGGGCTTTTGTTAAGTTAAAAACGACGAATGCGACTGAGCGAAGCGAAACGTTGATGCGCTGGTATGAGCTAGTTATAAAACACAAACAAACACTTGCAGAGCTGATGACTAAAGAGCAAGGCAAGCCGCTCAAAGAATCCCTTGGCGAAATTAACTACGGTGCAAGTTTTATCAAATGGTTTGCAGAAGAAGCCAAACGTAGTTACGGAGATGTAATTCCGCCAACAGATGACTCGCATCGTTTAACCAGCTTTAAGCAGCCTATAGGTGTTGTAGCTGGTATTACGCCGTGGAACTTTCCTATTGCTATGGTTACTCGTCAAGTAGCTCCAGCTTACGCTGCGGGTTGTAGCTTTATACTTAAACCTTCTGAACATACGCCGCTTTGCGCCATTGCACTCGCTTATCTGGCCGATCAAGCTGGTTTTGTAAAAGGCGCATTTAACGTACTTGTATCACAAGAAGCCAAAACAGTGGGCAAAATGTTAACCGACTCAGAAGTCGTTCGTAAGTTTACATTTACTGGCTCTACCGGTGTAGGTAAGCAATTACTATCGCAATGCGCAAGCACAATTAAACGCACCTCGATGGAGCTTGGCGGTAATGCGCCTTTTATTATTTTTGATAATGCAGATTTAGATGAAGCTGTTGAAGGGCTAATGGCGGCTAAATTTAGAAATAGTGGGCAGGCATGTGTTGCTGCAAACCGTATTTTTATACAACGTAATATTCTCGACAAAGTACTGTCAAAAATCACGCCTAAGGTTGCAGCGTTAAAAGTGGCAAATGGTTTTGAAGACGATGTTGATATTGGTCCACTCATTTACCCTAAAGCCAAAGAGAAAGTGCAACAGTTAGTACAAGACGCACTCGATAAGGGCGCGACGCTGATTGGCGATAATAGTGACTTAGGTGGCAGCTTTCAAAACCCATTAATAGTGAATAATGTAACCACTGACATGGATATTTACCACGAAGAAGTATTTGGGCCAGTGTTAACGGTTATTCCTTTTGATGAAGAAAGTGAAGTGCTTGCGCTTGCCAACGATGTACCATTTGGTCTAGCAGCTTATTTTTACAGCCAAAACATTAAGCAAGTCTACCGAATTAGTGAAGGGCTTGAATTTGGTATGATTGGCGTAAATGAAGGTGTTATATCAAATCCAGTAGCGCCATTTGGTGGCGTTAAACAATCAGGTTTAGGGCGTGAAGGTGGCCATCAAGGACTTGATGAGTACTTAGAAGAAAAGTACGTGTGTATTAAAATTTAATAACGTCTTATTTACGCGGTTTATTTGCTTATAACGCTTAATTTATGGCAAAAAACAAACTAACAGCTATATTGTCAATATGGGTACAAGTGATTGTAAACGCAAATCTTTATAATCAATTTTTTATTACAGTAATGTGGCAGATATATGATCTTTATCCTTTACTGTTGCCACACAAGGCACTAAATGCTACCTTTGGCAGTATATTTTTTGTTAAAAAAATAAGACAAAAACTAATAAAAAGTAAAAGGATTTCTATAAGTAGAAATAACCCCGTGTGTAAATGCCACCGTAAGGTGGCATTTTTTTGTTCAAAATTTAAAAAGGTTAATTTTAGCAAAATACCTGGTAGAGAATTTTAAATAAAGCATCCAATAATCCAGGGTGCGAGCATACTTTGTTAAAAATGTTAACCAAAAAGAAGTTCTTCTCTAAAAGCATCATCATAACAAGCTCTTACACACTTACTTCTTATTGACCCCTTGCTTTTCGTATGCTGCTTTATCATGTTCCTAACGACGCGTCTAAATAGTGCCATATGTTGCGCACTTAATGGCTCATGTATTTGACAGGCATCTTCTTTAAATACGACATCCAGTATCCAGTGTTGCTGATTTTCTATCAGCCAATGTTGTCTTATTGCTTTACTTATCAATATATTGTCTGTCAACGATGTTAGGTAGTAATGTGTGTCAATACTCGTTCTATTACCCTTCGTTCGCTCTCGCTGCACCGCAACGATTGTTCTAACTGATGGCCAGCTCTCTTTAATTTCACTCGGTAATAAACGCGCATCAAGACAATCTATCGTGCGTACTTCTTTTCGCCCATGCCCTTCATCTTGTGTTACATGACTAAGTATCTCTGAGTTTTCAGATTCATACTGGTGTGTAAATGCATCTTGAATCGCGCTATAAAGTTTCTTTTGATTACCCTTTGCTTGCACTAGATAATCTGCATGTCTGCTAATTAGCTGTTTTAGCGTTTCTTTTTGGCAGTGCAAAGCATCAAGTGTAATAACGGTGTTATTGATATCGAGTATTTTCAATAAATCCCGAACTGCCGGTATTTCATTCGTCTTACTGCCAACTGTTTGGTGGAATAATGTGAGACCTGCCTCACAATCAAATGCTGAGACGAGGTGTAATTTATCAGCAATGTGTTTACTTGCTCCGCGAATAGTTTTGCCATCGAAGGCAATGACAGGATGCGCTGACTTAACGCGGTTTTGATTGACCCAGCTATACATCGCGAGTAGTAATGAGTCAGTATCAACGGTTCTAAAAATCCGAGCAATACTATGTCGAGTGGGTATGCCATTTTTGAAAGAACGAAATCCTCTTAACCAATTAAGCTTACTTTCGCCATAGACTTCAATGTCTTGCCAGTTTTCACACCCTGATGTAACGGCAGTAATAATAAGAAAAAGCACATCAACTAAGTTATGGTGCTGATTTATATGTGAACGATTATCTTTGACGAGTTCTAAATGTGAGAAGAGTGACATAATAAGTTTAAGGTGATGAAATTTATGGTATTAGATCATAAAATTTGTTTATTTACAAAGTGTGATCCCGCCCTGTCCAATAATCAGATCTTTGGATAATAAATTTTTGCCTAGTTATAGCGTGATTTTCTTAACGTTAAATAGACCCTATATAAGCGAATTGGTATAACGTGTGAGGATTTTTAATTTTATTACAAACTGGTCTGTGTTATTTAAATCACACAAACCAGCTTTTTGTAATAAATAGATCAACGGATAGGTGAGTAACCGGGAAGGTTATCGAGGTTGACTTCATCTAGCTGCTCAGGCTTTGCATATTCATTGATGTAATGTTTATACACTTCGGATTCAATAAATATTGCAAAAATGTCTGCATCAAGATGGTTCTGACTAACCATAGAGCCTAAAATATGCAAACATTCACTTACTGGTTTTGCTTTTTTGTATGGTCGGTCTACAGCCGAAAGAGCTTCAAAAATATCAGCGATAGCCATTAATCTAGCAGGTACTGACATTTGTTCTTTCGTTAATCCGCGAGGATAGCCTGTACCGTCAAGTTTTTCATGATGCCCTAGAGCATACTCAGATACATTACTTAAATGCTTTGGAAACGGTAAGATATCTAAAATATTCTTAGTTATATCCATGTGGCGCTTCATAATGTCACGTTCACCTTGAGTAAGCGTACCACGCCGAATCATTAAGTTTTCAACTTCATTATCAGAAAGTAATGGGATTTTTTCGCCATTAATTTTTAATTGATATTGGGTTGATATTCTTTGGATATGTGCTTGTTCTTCCTCACCTAAAAACTCTCCGCCAACGTTCACGCGTTGTAATAATGCACGATCTAATGCGAGTTGTTTCAGTTCGGTATCAAGTAATCGTTCAAATTGGAGTACTTCAATTGGCTTATTTTTTTTCATCGCAGAGATTATTTTCTGCTGATACGCTATTTTTAAATCTCTGCTAATTATTTCAAATTTTGCATCGATAAATTTGATTCGATCAAAAATAGTTTCTAATTTTGTTGATTTTTCCATGACGTGGTCGGGAGTCGCAATTTTTCCACAATCATGTAGCCATCCTGCAATATCTAACTCATGGCGCTCTGCGTCACTCATTTTAAATGTAGCAAGTGGGCCTTTATCTATTAGATGAACAGCATCGGCAAGCATCAATGTTAATGCGGGTACTCGTTTGCAATGACCTCCTGTATGAGGTGACTTTTCATCTATCGCCATGGCAATAGCCTCAGCAAAAGTTGCAAACAACTCTTCCATATCTTTAATTAATGCAGAGTTTGTTAACGAAATAGCACCTAAAGAGGCGAAAGAACGAACTAGCGTAACAAGCTCCTCACTAAAAGGAATATTATTATTTTCGTCGTCTTTTACATTGATAAGTTGGATAACGCCAATAATATCATCAGCATGATCTTTTAAGGGAATAGTTAACATTGACTGGGTACGATAACCTGTACGAGCATCCATAGCGCGAGCTGCGCTCATATCAAAAGGCAGTGCAGCATAAACATCAGGAATATTAATAACTTCCCCAGAATTAACCGCATGAGCAACAATCGCTGTTTTATTTTCTTTTCCGTCGATAAAAAGATCTATATTAGGAAAATCAACAGGCTTACCTAAACGACCGCCTAAATACAGATCCAATGATTCATTAATAACCGTTTCAAACTTAAGTTGTTTGTTATCTGTAATCGAATAAATAGTCCCAGCATCTGAATTAGCTATAGACATAATTACTTGCAGTATATCATCGAGTAATTTACTCGAATCTTTTTCGGTTGTTAACCTAACGCTGATATCAATAAAGTGATGTAGGTTTATTTTATCTTTGATGTGCTGCGGCATATTTCCACTACTTTTTGGTATGAATAAAGGCACCATTCCAATCCTTTGCGAGTGCTTGTAAATCAGTATTTTGAATTCGTTTGATAAAAACACCGTACACATGCGAACTAAACAGTGTAGTACTTTGTAATTCAGTAAATAAACTTAGTGCTTGCGGCCAATCTTTATTATAAAAATGGGTCATGGCGATAAATGATTTTTTTATTTCAGCGAATTGTTTTGTATCTAATTTATTTGTTAAGCCAATGGGCTCAAATAGCTGCGTTGCGGTCGTTTTTCCAACGACCTGCACTTTATCTATCAAGCGAAACGTTATATGTGGACATGCATTCATTGTTTCTTCAGCTACTAGAATAGCTACGCCGTAAAACTTGGTCAAGTTTTCAATCCTTGCACCTAAATTAACTGTATCACCTAGTACGGTATAAGCTTTACGATAAACGGATCCCATATCGCCCACATTCATATCACCGGTACTTAAGCCTATACCAATTTTGACCGCAGGTAGTTTTTGTTCGGCAAATAATTTATTAATGAGAGTCAGTCCGTTAATCATAGCCATTGCTGCTTCAACGCCGTTTTGTGCATGGTTTTCATCTTTTAATGGAGCATTCCAAAACGCCATCACCATATCACCAACGTATTTATCGATAGTCCCGTTATGATCAAATATTATTTGCGTTATTGAAGTAAGGTATTGGTTTAAGTACTCGCTTAATTGATGCGCAGTCATGTTTTCAGATAATGAGGTGAAACTGCGAATATCAGCAAATAATACTGTCATGTTTCTTTTTTCACTGCTTTGAGATAGCTCATTGCCTTGTTTTATAAGTTGTTCAATACGCGCAGGGGGGACATATTGATTGAACATAGATTTAATTTTTCGGCTGTGGTGCATCTCGGCGATAGAGCCAACAATAATGTAATAACCAGCTAATAATATTATGAGTAAGAGTGGCATTAATAATGGCAAACTAATTTTTTGTACTGACCATAAATACACGTTAAATGATATAACAGCTACCGTAATAGTTAACGAAAGAAAAATAATAAATCGGGCACTTCTGCCGTGGCTAAAAAGTGATAAAACGACACCCGTTAGCGCAATAATAAATAGGCTCGCACCTAGAGACCAGTTGGGCTTGGCTGGCAGTATCTCTGGGTGCATCAGTCCTTCAAATATATTGGCATGCACTTCAACACCAGGATATTGCATACCAACTGGGGTTGACCTTAGGTCAGCTAAGCCCACAGCTGAAGTACCAATAAAGGCAACTGTTCCTTCTAATTCATCAGAGCCAACTCTTTGCATCAGCACATCGGTTGCTGAATAATATGGGAAGCTATGTGCTCGGCCTTTATAGGGAATGAGTATTTGGCCGTGCTCATCTGTCTGAATCCATTTATCTTGAAACTTAATTCCTTCAAACAAAGTAATACCATCTAAAATATTTGAGCGCGTTTCAATTTTATTAGCAAGGACATACAGTCGAGCCACTTCAAGTGCTAAAGAGGGGTAAAGTTTATCACCGACTCTATTAATAAGAGCGGCTCTGCGGATAAAGCCATCGTTGTCGCTATGCGCATTTATAAAACCAATACCAGCAGCGGCATTTTGTAATTGTGGGATATTTACAATAGCCCCCGAAAACTCACTTATTTGTGAGTTCGCATGTTCAGCATTTTGCCATAAAACGCTGCTTTTTTTTGGTGGACTGTGGGCTGCAAGTTGGTCATCGGTTAGTAAAAATCCAAGGGCGGTATCATTTTTAGCAAGTGCGTTAGCAAACTTAGTATCGGCGTCTACTTGCTGTTTAATTTTGGCAAGTGGTAATCTATATTGCTTTGATAAGTTAGGTATTTCAGAAATGATTTGTGTAACTGGATTTACTTCAGGCTCGGCAAAAAATATATCAAAAGCGATAACAATAACACCTGCATCGGTGAGTTTTGTTACAAGATCAGCTATTTTCGATCTACTCCAAGGAAATCGACCTTGCTCTCGCATACTTTTTTCATCAATATCGATAATAACTACTGATTCGTCGATATGTCTAGGTGTTGCAGGTGTTGTTAATAAGAGCCGAGAATCATAAATGATGCCTTCCACACGATTAACTAATTTGGCTAATGTTCCTGTAGCAAATAACTCTATTGATGCAATAAATAAAGTTATAACGGCACCAATAAAAAAATGCCTGGAAATTATAGGCTTTAAAGATCTAATGGGCGTTTATCCTTGATAGATTAAAAATCAAAAACTCGTCCTTCTCGGCCGCATTCTATCAGTAACTTGTCACCGTATTTAGCTTGCAATGAGTTTTCTATTGCAAGAAGTTCATCATCGCTTCTTGCAGGGTCGTGGCTGATAATAACAATGTTTTTGATGTTCGCCTTTACGGCGAGATCGGCAACTTGATTAATCGTGCTGTGTCCCCAACCATGCTTAAGTGGTAAGTCGATATCTATAAATTGTGCGTCATGGATCAGTAAATCAGCGCCTTTAATAAAGTGAATCCACTCGTTGATATCGGTTCTTAGATCTTCTGGGGGGTTTAATTCATTATCAGTAACATATGCTACTTTCTTGCCGTCAGCGTTAACACAATACGCAGTACCGCCATCGGGGTGATTAAGCGGCGCAGTCGAAATTGAAAAACTATTAAGGCTAAATGTTTTTTTAGCCGACAATGTCGTATTTAGCGTAATATTTGCAGGTAACTCTTGGTATTTAACCGGAAATTGAGAGCCACTCATTTGTTTTAGTATGGCATCTTTACTTTCTTCGTCATCTACATTTCCAGCCACTATTGTTATATTTTGGTTAGATTGATAAATAGGGGTGAAAAAGGGGAAACCCTGAATATGATCCCAATGATTATGTGTCAGTAATATAGCGATAGGTTCCGCTTTTACCACTAAACGTTTACCTAGTTCAACAATACCTGTACCTGAGTCTAAAATAAGGGATTTGCCATTTTTCTGCTCTATATATACGCAAGATGTGTTACCACCAAAAATGTGCGTATGTTTTCCTGTTGAGGGCATTGAGCCCCTAACACCAAAAAGTTCAACTCTCATAAATTAAGGTGTAACTCCATCAACATAAAAATTGAACTTAGATGCACTTATATTATTAGAAGTACCGTTATTACAGGTGCTGCTAACAATAACTTGGGTATCACTTTGTAAAATCATTGATGTAAATACTTGTTCATTTGCACATTGCTCGGCCTTGTAAAAACCAACACCGTTGTGGCCAAATGTGCCATCTAATACACCATTACTTAAAATGCGCGCTAACACACCTTTATTATTACCCATACCACTTAGTACAATGTTACCCATGCTATCAAGCGCGGCATCTTTTACCTTAGTGTCACCGGTTTGCGTCAGTATGTACTGGCCAGCTCCACCTTCAGCAAAACTAGTCTCTTTTATTCCTGCTGATGATAATTTAACAATGACAGCTTGGTTTGGCGTATTCGTTTCATTACCAATTAAATACAGGTTATTTAAGGTATCAGCAAATATTTTAACTATTCTATCGTCGTTATCTAAACTCATTACAGAGTCTATATAGCTAAATTCGCGTTCACCATCAATACTTAGCTTTACTGCTAATAGCTGAGAATCAGAACCCGAAACAACTTTTCCGCCAATAAAAATTTTATCGCTATTATCAATGTAAACAGTTTTATAGGATTCGAAAGCGGTTCCAATAACTTTACCATTGTTACCAAAGTCGCTCTCCAGTGAGCCTTCTGGCGTTAACTTCATAACAAATGAGCTCGGTGTATCTGCCACTGTTAACGAGCCTACGGCAATAATATCGTTATCGTTATCCAGTGCTGCGTCAGTTAGATTGAGCTTCTGCGTCGTTACGGCTGTAGTGGCGTAAATCCCTTCTGTTGCAAAGTCTGTATCAAAATAACCATTTTGATCTACTCTTGCTACAAAACCTTCTTCATTGTTTTCAGTTTTACGCGAACCCGCGATAATAAGTTTGCCATCATTTTGCTCAATTAATGCAAAATTAGATGTACTTAAGTCGATTGCAATTTGCTTGTGCCCACTTTCACTAAAGCTAGTGTCTAACAGCCCGGCTCCGGTCAGGCGCGTTAATACTAGTTTAATTACGGAGCCTTGCTGAGCTGTTGATGCGATAATATATTTACCAGCATGGGTGCCATGGCTAAGCTGTATCACCTGCTTTGATTGATCATTAGAGTCAGTCCCTAAGTTGCTCAATGTAAGGTAACCTGATCCTGCTAAGCCAGTAAACAATGCCGCGTGATTGTCTATTGCTACAATAAATGGCTGACTACTTGAATCATCGCTGATGCCTGATACCCAAAGCGTATCGTTTAAATCTATTGTTGCAGTATTAGCTATTTGTTTACCGTTAATATCCGAAATAATATTAATGCCGTAGGTGTCATCAAGTGCCCCATCGGTTGCTAAAATACGCGTAGAAAACAGCTTTTCAGTCTCACCTTTCCCCGTTGTGCCCGATAAAGTAATTTGATTATTTATAGGTTCATATTTTACGCCTGTAATTTCAGCACCACCATTGCCTGTATTACCACCATTGCCTGTATTACCATCAATATCATAAACGGCAATACCATGATTACCTATACTCGTTACCAAATCGCCTTTTTTATCAATAGCGAGAACAACAGCTTCTTTTTCACCTGAATGGCGAGTGGTATATCCGCCAACAAAGGCGGTAAAATCAGCTGTATTTAAACCGCCAAGTGCAAAGAGTTCATCGTCGGTGTTATTCCCAGATAAATCGATGCTAAGTGCATTATAATCATTAAAATTACCGTTATTTTCACCATCTGAAATAAGGTAACGGATTAATGCATCTTTATCACCGTTTGCACTGGTAACACTCCCCACAACCATAAGATCAGAACCATTAAAGTTTTTAATGGCAAATGCTTCATCATCGCGTTGTTGACCACTTACATCTTTAATTTTAGGGCTAGATGCTTCGTAAGCTAATGTCGAAATGTCATATTTTATCCATAAACTATCATCGTCATTACCATTAAACTGTTTGCCAACAGCTTGAATTTTATTGTCGCTAAATTCAAGATCATTAATAACCAGCGTACTTGCCATTTTGGTACAGTGAATACCTGAATTATTGTCACCTGAGGTGTTGCTTATCACGCCTGTAACGCTCATTTTTAATAAACATGCTTCGGTGTTGGTACCATCAAAACTAGAAAAGGCGATAAACAAGTCACCGCCACCTGAAATTATGGCCGTTGCTTTTTCATCGTGCCCTAAATCCAGTATTTTTATGCCATCTTCATCGAACGCATTGTTGGCCGCACCATTATTAGTATATGAAGCAATGACAATATCTTGGTCTATGTTTTGACTAAACCCAACAAAATAAAGATTATTATTTAACTCAATACTGTCGTTAAATTCACCGTTTGAAAAAACACTAGACAGCTCTAACTCACCAGTCACAGGGCGTCCAAAAATTTCACTTTCGACAGGTATAAGGTAGTCGTCAGCATTAATTACATTAACAGTAATATTAATAGAAGTTGTTTCATTAGGAGTACCATCGTCGGTAACTGCTACTGTTATCAAATGCTGAGTCGCATTTTCATAATTAAAAGGGCTCGGGCCGCTTGCTGTTAATAGGCCTGAGCTGCTGTTAATGTTAAACAAACCTATGTCGCCACTGACCAGTGTGTAGCTTAAATTTTCGTTTTCAATGTCGCTGGCAACAATGGTGCCGACAACGTCACCGTCTATCGAATTTTCACTAACACTAAATGTTTGATTTGATGCAGTAGGTGCATCGTTTACAGCTGTGATTGTAATCGACAAACTTGCCGAGGCAGTGCCTTGGTTTCCATCACTTACAGAATATAAAACGGCTGCCACGCCATTACTATTTACAGCAGGTGTATATTGAAGTTGATTGCCAATAATTAATACCGACCCTAAGTCGGCGGTCGCTGAGGTGATTGTTAAGGTATCTCCGTCAATATCGGTGTCATTGGCGAGCACATTAATTAATAGCGGGGCGGCATCTTCGGCCATTGTTGCTGTATCAGCATTTGCAATGGGCGCATCGTTTACAGGTGTGATTGTAATCGACAAACTTGCCGAGGCAGTGCCTTGGTTTTCATCACTTACAGAATATAAAACGGTTGCTGCGCCATAACTATTTATAGCAGGTGTATATTGAAGTTGATTACCAATAATTAATACCGACCCTAAGTCAGTAGCTGCAGAGGTTATTGTTAAGGTATCTCCGTCAATATCGGTGTCATTGGCGAGCACATTAATTAGAAGTGGGGCGGCATCTTCGGCCATTGTTGCTGTATCTGCGTTCGCAATAGGCGCATCGTTTACTGGGATAACCGTGATAGTTACTGTTGCTGTTGTATCATTAGCATTGGTGTTTTCTAAGGTTTTTCCATCAGTAATACTATAAGTTAGCGTTATATCACCATTAAAATTGACTGGTGGTGTAAATTCTATTTTTTTATCGACAATAACAGCTTGGGCAATCGTGTTTTCAATACGAGATATACTAATTACATCGCCATCTAAGTCGTTATCGTTAGCCAGTACATCAAGTAACGTCGCTGGACTATCTTCATTTAGTGTAAAGGTATCATTATTTGCGCTTGGCAAAGTATTCACACCACTTTTACTTAATATTACTTGAGCACTCGCCGCAAGGCCTTGTTCATTTGAAACTAAATAAGTAAAGCTATCAACACCTACAAAATTTTGATTCGGTTGATAAGTAAAAGAGCCATCAGTATTAAGATTAAGCTCGCCATTTTTTACAGCCACAACCGGTACGGTATTAACATAAAGATCACCGCTTTCAATATTAATGTCATTAACTAGCAAGCCGTTTTCAGCGTTAACTTCAAGCAACTTATTCGGTCTGAATAAATACTCATCATTCTGGGCAATCGGATTATCAGCTTCACTATTAATTGTTAACGTTACGCTGGCTTGAGCTGTAGCACCTTGAGAGTCAATTATTTGATATTGAAACTGATCTACACCAAAAAAATTAGCATCGGGTATATAAGTAAAGCTACCATCAGTTGCAAGTAATAATTGGCCATGAACAGGTGCAACAATAAAGTTTTCATCAACAAAAAAATTGTCATTATTAGGATCTGTATCATTTTTAAGTAAACCAGCAATAGCTTCAACAACTAATGTACTGTCTTCACTTAAACTATAACTATCGTTAGTCGCAATCGGTGGCATATTTTCAGCTGCGCCGATGATAACTACATTGGCAATAGCTTGCTCACCTTGACTATCAACAATACGATATTGAAAGCTATCCTCCCCGCGCATATCTACTTCACCAAGGTATTCAAAGCTACCATCTGCGCGTAAAGTCAAACGTCCTCTTTTTGGCTCTGTGATAGGTGAGATATCAACCGTTAAGCTATCTAAATCAATATCACTATCATTGGCAAGTAAGCCAGGTGATGCAATATTCAAATTACCATCAAGTGGAATGCTATAGCTGTTATCAAGTGCAATAGGTGCATCATTTATCGGATTAACAACAATTTCAACAACAGCGATGTCTGTCATATCAAGCTCATTAACCACTTGATAGCTAAAAGCATCTTCACCATTAAAGTTGGCCGTTGGCGTGTAGTTAAACTCACCAGACTCATTTATATTTAACGTACCGTGCTGTGGTTGCACTAGCGCATCTAAATTTATGCGCAATTTACCCATATATTGATCGGTATCATTAGCAACTACATTGCCTTGTAAGCTTTCATCTTCATTAATTTGAAATTGATCGGGTTGCGCATTCGGGGCAAAATTTAGTTCTCCACCAATAGGGGCTATATTTATTGCTTCAGCAAAACCACTTTCGCCACTGCCATCAATGCCAGTGATCAGTATTTGATAGCTTTTATCAACAAGCGATCCATCAAAGCTAAAAGCTGAATTGGATAAGCTTAGAAATTGTTGCCCATTTTCGAGCGTATTAATATTTTCAGGAGTCACACCAGCTTGAGTTGCTAAATAAACGTTATAGCGATTGAGGTCTGAATTGGCTTGCCATGAAAGATCAATACTTTGATCATTACGCTGCGCTGTAACGCCTTCAATTTGATGGGGTTGCCAGCTAAATGTAGTCGCGTCAGCAAGTACTTGGTTATTTAAATTATCGGTTATCCATATTTCTAAACGAAGATCGCCCGCTTTTTCACCATAAAAATAAGGGTTAAAGCCGATAATTGATTGTTCAAAGCTTAAGCCACATAGTTCAGAACAAAGTGCGATGCTTTTATCTACACTTGGTAATACCAAGCTTACTGTAGCAATACCATCGGGATCTGAAACCGCAAGTGAAAACGTTACATTACCTTGAACAACTTCATTTTTTTGCGCAAATATAATATCAGCCTGTGAATTAGCAACTACATCGCTAACAAATGCTCTACTTGACGTCGAAACACCTGAAACTTTAAATTTGGTCGATTGATTACTAGCAGTAACTCCCGTTAAGTTGAGGTTACTTGAAATAGGCTGAGGTGTTGCTTCGTTACTCGAACTTGGTGAAGCTTCTGGTGCAGTGGTGTCTTCTGAGCCACCACAGGCGCTTAATATAAACGCCATGACACCAAGCAAAAATATATTTTTTGCTATCATTTTAAATACTCCATAATAAAAAGCGCTATGTCCAATGTGTTTATGGTTCTAACCTAAAGGAGCCATTAGCATTTACATTAGGATTATTTATTTCATTGAGATTAAAATTGCCGGTAATCGTATCTAAACCATTCAAAAAAATCGCCTCAATATCGCCAGCCGCTTTATTATTGCCATGAGATGCAAAGGTAACAGCTAAATCAAGTTTACTTATATCTATTAGGCCGCTGTAAGCTGCATACCAATTACCACCAGTATCGCTAAAGCTAATTTCACCCTCGGGCACTGTACCATTATCAAAATCAACCGCCATGGTCATTGCAAAGTCAGTCACTGCACCTAAACTAGAATTCACTCCAAAGCTTGTCGCTTGATAGTTAAAAACGCCTTGGCGTTGTGCTATTTGATCAACCAAAGATGCATCACTAACCGTTTGATATTGTTGTTCAGAATAAACATCAGCAATAATAACTGTCTCTGAATCAAAGTTACTTTCTACTACAATCTCAGTAACAGGATCGGGCGAGGCAGTGGCCGTTTGTTGTTCACTTTCTTCATCCTCACTTTCACTTGGGCTATCGATACTTGTTATATTTTGATCAAAAACGCGCGACGCACTAATACTTGTGAATACTTCACCAGAAGACGTTACTTGCGCAAAGGAAAACGCTTCATCGCTGCCTAAAGAAACAACTTGCTGGTTTTCGAGTGTTAAATCTATTGCGCCGTCCCAAACAGCTAAAAACACATCGCCTTCGACCAACTGAACTTCAAAATGTGTACCGCGAATACCAATAGATCCAACAGGGGTTTTTACGCTATAAGAGCCACCATTTTTTTTAATCACTCCCGAAATCGAACGCAAACCACCTTTAAGTAATTCAATTGATGCAGAGCCTTGTTGGGTATTACTATCAAATTCATAATTAGCAATATTGAGCACCGAATTCTCTTTTAGCGCAATCAAGCCACCGTCAGACATTGAAAACTGTGCCTTACTTTTTTCACCAGTAGTTATGCGATCTACACCAAATACAGTGTCTCTGCGTTTTAATTGTCTTTGCTGTTTGGAGTTAGCATCTAGAGCTAAAACAGTACCTCGGGCAAGAATCGTTTTACCAGCAGGATTGACGGCTTGTGCATTAAAACTCACACAAAATAAGGTTGTTATTACAGGGAGTAAAAGTTTCATAAGTACCTTAAATTAGAATGAGTAAGAAACGCTTAAATTAACATCTAAGCGGTCATATTCGAATAAAGATATATTACTGGTTTTATCTTGGTAATTGGCCGCCAGTTGTATAGCTAAATCGTCGTTTATTAAATAACGTATGGTGCTTGTAAGCATCAGTAAATTGTCTTCACGGTCTTTTAAAAATAAAGGATGTTCATCTTGGTAATCAATCCACTGATATCCTGCAAGTGTTAGTAGTTGCCAATGTTCAGCAAGCTGAGAATTAGCCTGATAATACATGCCAAGTATATTACGACTATTTGATTTACCCGCAGGCACATCCGCATTTTCAGTTTTGATATTAATACTCACACTCTGAAACCAGCGTTGAGATACATAACTAGTTCCTGCGTTTAGTGCAATAAATGTGTTATCGAGTTTTTCATCAAGTTTATTATTCATTACACCAAAAGAAACAGCCCCAAATAAGCGAGACTTTTTAGAGAATTTAAAATCAGCCCCTGTTACGAGCGACGATTCTGTTCTATAAAGTTCGCCATCAAGTATTAATGGTGTTACACCAGCTTGTACATACCAACTTAGCTTATCTTGTTTGTGTTTATAAGCTGCATTTATGTGTGTGTTAACGCGGTCATATTGCTCTAACGCTTCAAACTTATACCATCCAGTATTAACACTTAACGTTAATAAGCTTTGTTGGTCCAGAGGATGAGAGTAGCTCCCTCTATAGTTAAGCTGCATATAGTTATCATCAGTACTTTTGCTGTCTGGCGACAGTAAAAATTCGCCTAAATTAGGTATGATAATAGTATCTTCGGTTGTCCCTGCGTTTACATTGTCATCCACACCAAAAGCAAGTTGAATATTTTGCGTATAAGAACGCCCTGCACGTTGCTGTTCAACAATGGCAGCATCAAGTAGTGATTGCGCGCTCGTTTTTATATTTTTGGGTGTATTAGCCGCGTTAATAAGTATTAGCGCTTGAGTGTCTGCTGCGGGTAAGTTTTTAACCATTAAATAAGCTCGAACTAAATGTAGGCGAGCTTCGTACCATTGCGGGCTTGCTTCGACTACACGTTCAAAAGCAAAGACTGCTGTAGCCGGTTGGTTTGTTTTAAGTGCGGAAATCCCTAACAAAAAATCAAAAGCAGGCTCGCCTAAATATTGATTTTCAATATGACTTTTTTTGTAGGCTTGTTGAAACTTATGATCAGAAATTAATTGTTGTAGTTCATTTAACAATTTAGCGTAGCTTTCGTCATTTTTAGCCAGAGCACTAACACTAACTACAGTTAAAAAACCACACAGTAAATGTGCTAAAGCCTGTCTAATCATGTTTTATCGAATATCCTATAAGAATTTTTTTGCTTTATTGCCATTAGGGTCAGTTGACCTTTGCGGATTGAAATTTGTTCTATCTAGGGGCGACTTAATCGCGGCGCAAGGTTTGTAGCTTAGTGGGCTCGGTAACTGCTCCTGCGTTACTCTAATGGCTTACATCCCTATAAGAATAAATCAAAACCGAGCAAAGCTGCCCAGTCATGCTCACGGGCCTTATTTAAAAAACAAACACGCCGCTACAAATCTAACCTCGAAAGATAAACAAGCCCTAATAAAATGATGGTAGTAGGTAATAATTTAGCACTTTTTATAGGCATGTAAATCAAATGAAAACATTATTTCAAAAATGTAAATGTTAATATCTTCCAGTTTTTTAAATCAATAGCATAAAATTAGTGGCCTATTATAGCGATAATAAAACAGCTTGATAACAAAGCATAAATTTCGTTATTTAGGGCGTGTTGGCCTTTGTGGATTGAAATTTGTTCAATCTAGGGGCGATTAAATCGCGGCGCGAGGTTTGTAGCCTAGTGGGCTAAGTAAAAACCGAGCAACAAAGACTTAATCGTCCCTAGAATGAACTCAAAGGGCAGCGCATGTTTGGCATTTATACTGCGTTATCGCCTATTTATGGGGAATAACCACACTACATAGGCTCTGCCTTGCCTAAATACCAAACAGTCTGCTGAAAAATCAATCACGAAAGGTCAACACGCCCTAGTTGTTCTAAATAAAAATTTACAACGTTTTAGAGTAATTTAATTCGGTAAATTAGTCATGTTTTAATAAAATTGGTTTAGAACTGGTCTAGCTGTTCAGACAAGTAAATGCAGGGGGTAATAGATTGTATTTTTAGTTATTTAAAATTACTGAGGATATAATATGAAAATGATTATACAAAAAAATAAAAAAGGAGAAAAATTGGGGCGATTGACGGGGCTTGAACCCGCGACAACCGGAATCACAATCCGGGGCTCTACCAACTGAGCTACAACCGCCACAATACACCTTGTTTGGTGTGGCGCGCATGATACATAAAATAATAAATCTTGTGAAGCCTAAAAGTGAAAAAAATCAAAAAAAATAATTAATGCGTAAAATACAGTATGTAAGGTGGTGATTGATTAGTGCTTAAATATGGCTACTTTAGGCCATTTAACTGGGGGCAAAACGTGTAACGAACGGGATTAGTAAAGGGAGAAGAAATATTTAAGTCTTACTTTCTTTATTAGTAAGTGCGAATGATTAAGAAACAGCGCATACCTTCTAAAAAAACGATAAATACTCAATAAATATAAAACATATTGTCGTTTTTATATATTAATTTATATAATCATAGCGTCTTTTATAGTGAAAATTCATTGTTTTTTGAGAATAGATTGTAAATGAATGTATAATGTTGGCTGGAAAAACGCTTAATAAAAACTATTTGGAGTGATTATGGATTCAATATTAAACTGGCTGAACGAAAACTCAGACTTAATTTTACATTACGGTATACAGGCGGTTGTTGCGCTTGTTATCTTTTTACTTGGTAGTCGTATTGCTAAGTTTTGTTCTAACTTAACTGAAAAAGGTTTTGCTAAAAAGAACGTAGATAAAGCGGTTGGCTCATTTGTTTCAAGCATAGTGTATACACTTGTATTTGCTGTCACTATTTTAATGGCACTTTCGCAAATTGGTATTGAAACTACGTCATTCATCGCTATTTTAGGTGCCGCAGGTTTAGCTGTTGGCTTAGCGCTTCAAGGTTCATTGTCTAACTTTGCATCTGGCGTACTAATTATTTTACTTCGTCCATTCAAATCAGGTGATTTTGTTGAGGCTGGTAGTAAAATGGGTACTGTTAAAAAAATCGAAATATTCTCAACTGAACTTCGCACTCCAGATAATAAAGTAATAATTGTGCCAAATTCACAAATTATGTCGGGTGCTATTACTAATTTCTCACGTGAGTCTACTCGTCGTATCGATTTAGTTATCGGTGTTGGTTACGATGCTGATTTACGTCAAGCAAAAGAAGTATTAAAATCAGTGTTAGATGCAGAAGAACGTCTACTTAAAGATCCAGCTTATACAGTTGCTGTATCTGAGCTGGGTGATTCGAGTGTTAATTTTGTAGTGCGTCCTTGGGTTAACAGTGCGGATTACTGGCCAACATATTTCTCGCTAATGGAAAATATTAAAATTGCATTAGACGACGCAAACATTTCAATTCCATTTCCACAAATGGATGTTCATTTACACAAGCAAGACTAATTTTAAATAGGTTATTTTTTAATGAAATTAAAGCTTTTATCAATATTAGTTGCAGCCTCTGCTGCAACTAACGCATTTGCCGAAGATACAGAGAAAAAAACGTGGGAAGTTACCAGTGAGCTTGGTGCTATTATTACCAGTGGTAATACAGAAACAACCACGCTTAAAGGTGGTATTAAAGTACAGCACAATCTAGAAAACTGGAACAACGAGTATAAAATCGATGGAATCTTCAAAGAAGATGAAGTTGAAGATGCTGACGGTAATAAAGATAAGCAGCGTACCAACGAAAAATACTCTATTTCTGCACAAGGTAATTACAAATTAAATGAAAAGCATGCTCACTTATTCATTTATGGTTCACACGTGTCAGATTACTTTGGCGCATACCGAAGTGAATCAGTAATTTCTGCTGGTTATGGTTTACGTTTATTAAACGAAAAAACCATGTGGCTAAGTGCTGAAATTGGTCCAGGTTATAAGTATTTCGAATACCCAGATGACAGCACTGAAATTGACGACAACGGTAATTTACTTGCTGGTGAGTTTGAAGGTGAGGTGATTGCTCTAGGTAAGTTAGATTATAACTGGAAGATTTCTGATAATGCGCGCTTTACTCAGTTAATTGCAGTGGAGTATGGTGATACAAACACTAAAACGCGTTCAGAAACTGCACTACTTGCAAAAATTAATGGCTCATTACAAATGAAAGTTGCTTTTAATGTTACCAACAACTCAGATGTTGCTGATGATAAAGAAAGCACTGATACTGAAACGTCATTCACGTTAGTTTACAGTTTTTAACCAATGTAACTAAAGATATGACATTTAAGTGACAAAAAGGGACGAAAGTCCCTTTTTTATTTGCTACTAAATAATGTATTATGGCGACCAATTTTGGTTGTAGACCTAGGGATATACCTACTCGTGAAAGTATTTACTCAATTTTTTAGTGCTTTTGTTCTATTGTGCAGTTTTAGTGCATTGGCTTTAACGCCAACAGCGTCTCAAATTGAGCAATTTAAAAAGTTACCTAAAGCTCAACAAGAAGCCCTCGCAAAACAGTACGGTGTTGATATAGCAACGATTACTGGTACAAACCAATCTAATAATCAAAATAACGCACAGCAGCAAAATAGTATTGGTGAGCGCGCAGAACCCGAAAAAGAAAAGCTTACAGATGAAGAGCGCTTTAAACCAAAAACAGACGAATTAAAACCATACGGTTACGAATTGTTTGCAGGTGAGCCAACTACATTTATGCCAAGCGAAAATGCCGCAGTACCAGATACATATATAGTGGGCCCTGGCGATCAATTAAAAATTAACTTTTATGGCAAAGAAAGTGACAGTTTTGAAGTCATAGTTGACCGTGAAGGACGTATTAGTATTCCAGATTTAAGCCCTGTAGAAGTGGCCGGTTTGACCTTTGCTGAAATTAAAGAATTAGTAAAAGTAAAAGTAGAGCAAGAGGTAATAGGTGTAAAAGCTTTTGTGTCGCTTGGTCAGCTTCGTAGCATGCGTATTTTAGTGCTAGGTGAAGCTTACAAGCCAGGTAGCTACAGTGTTTCTTCATTAACAACTGTTTCGCACGCATTATTCGTAAGTGGTGGCGTGTCTGATATTGCTTCTCTTCGCAATATTCAAGTTAAACGCGCAGGCAAGGTTGTAGCAAATTTTGACCTTTACGATTTACTTATTAATGGCGATAGCAGCAATGACATTGTATTAAAGCCGGGCGATGCCGTATTTATACCATCAGTTGGCGCTCAAGTAAGAGTTGAAGGTGCGGTTAAACGCCCAGCTATATTTGAACTAAAAAAAGGCGAGTCTGCTAAGCAGTTATTAGCAATGGCTGGAGGCCTTAAGGCAAATGCATATGCCTTAAGCGCAATTGTAGAGCGCTTTAACTATGATCGTAAAGAAGTTCTATCGGTAGACTTTTCAAAATCGCAAATTAACTATTTTCCACAAGATGGCGACCGTATTCGCTTTAATTCAGTTAGCTCTCAATACCAAAACACTATTAGCTTGATTGGCGCGGTAGCACGCCCGGGTAATTATCAATGGTACCAAGGAAAACGTATTTCCGACGTTCTAAAATTAGTACGCGGTGATCTACTGCCGCAAGCCGATTTAAGTTACGGCCTCGTAATCCGCGAAATAAATGTAAACGGTGATATAGAAGCGCATCAGTTCGACGTTGCTCAAGCGATTATTAAAAATCCTGAAAACAACTTACAGCTTAAAGCTAATGACAAGATAGTTGTATTTAGTCGCTTTGAAGGAAAAGAAGCAGAGCAATCAGCTCTAGCAAATATGGCCCTTAGCCAAGAGCAACAAGAGCAGCAACAAAAAGCAGAGCAATGGCACAAGTTTGAGCAAAAAGAGTTCGAAAAATATATTGGTGTTAATCAAGAAGACGAAGAGCTTGTTCTTGAAGACAATAAAATACTTACAATTGCTGAAATTTCTAAACGCAAAGCAAAAGAAGAAGACCAAGAACTCAAAGCTGAAGATTATGCATTATTTAGCCGCCATAACTTATTAGCGCCTATTATTGCTAAATTTAAGCAGCAAGCATCAGTGCAGCAAGCTATGCAATTAGTTGAAATCAGCGGGAATGTTACTTTCCCTGGTATTTATCCACTAATGATTGGTGGTGAGGTAAGTGATTTAATAACAGCAGCAGGTGGCTTGCTGGAGTCTGCATACATAAAACAAGCTGAAATTACGCGAATAGTAGCGAGTGATGGTTCTAAGATCGAACACTTACGATTTGATCTTGAAAGCGCCATGAAGGGCGATCTTCAAAGTAACATTACGCTACAAAGCAAAGACAGCATAAACGTATTCGCTATTCCAAATTGGCAAGAAAATGTAAAAGTAGAATTAAAAGGTGAGCTTAAATTTCCAGGCACGTACACTATACGCCGAGGTGAAACGCTAACTGAATTACTTGATCGTGCGGGTGGTTTTTCACAATTTGCAGAACAAAAAGCAGCTGTATTTACCCGTACATCAATTAAAGAACAAGAGGAAAAGCAGTTAGCGCGTTTATCTACAGAGCTTCGCCGTGACATCGCCTCTAAGAGCTTCCAAAACTCTGTAAGCAGTAACACACTTTCTTATGAAGAAATGAACAAGCTGTTAAACGACCTCGCAAGTGTTGAAGCCGTAGGGCGTTTAGTAATTGATTTACCTTTAATTGTAAATAATCAACAAAAATTAGTATTACAAGATGGTGACACGCTTTATGTGCCAAGCAAGCGCGACTCTATAAGCATCATAGGTGAAGTTAACTACTCTACGTCTCACCTTTATCAAGCTGGTGTGAGTGTTGATGATTATATAGCGCTAAGTGGTGGCCTTAAAGAGCGTGCGGCTGAAGACCGTATTTATATTATTAAAGCCAATGGTTCAGTAAAAATCCCTAATACAGGCGGCTGGTTTGCTGCCAATAATACAGACCAATTAGAACCAGGGGATACCATTGTGGTACCAATGGATGCAGGGCACATGGATAAGCTAACGCTTTGGAGCACAGCAACGCAGATTATGTACCAATTAGGTGTAGCGGTTGCTGCTATTAGCGGTATTTAAGGTGATTTGTTAATGAAAATTGAAAATAATGAAATAAACTTCAGTAGCCTTTTAAAGCTGTGTTGGGAAAAAAAGCTAACTATTTTTATTGTAACCGCTTTTACAATATTAATTGTGAATGCAGGCGTATATTTTGGTATAGAGAAAAAGTATAAAGCACAAGTTCTGTTATCTGAGAGGGAAGAGCAGTCTTCTACTGAGTTGCCTAGTGGTTTAGGATCACTTGGAGCTTTAGTCGGTATAAGTGGTAAAGATAGTGGGGAAGCCGATAAAACGTTAAAAATAATGCAAACCCGCTCTTTTATTGAGCGTTTCGTAACGAAGTATAATTATTTACCCATTCTTTTTGCCGTGAAAAGCTGGGACAAAGAAAGTAATAGTCTGTTGTATGCAGATTATTATAACCCTAATGATGGCTGGGGAATACCGAAGCCTAGTATTTTTGAAGTTCAAAAAAGGTTTTTGAGCTCAATTGACATTGCTCAAGATAATGTTACTGAATTTATATCAATTTCATTTACGCATAACTCGCCTTATATCGCAAAAGAGGTATTAGATAACTTGGTTAATGGATTAAATATTCTAATGCAGGAGCAAGCTATAAATAATGCCGAATTGAGTGTGAAGTATTTAAAGGAAGAGCTAGAAAAAACCGAGTTATTAGAGTTTCGAAAAACTCTTTTAAAGCTAATTGAGAGCGAGCTACAAAAGAAAATGATAGCAAATGTTCATAGTGATTACGTATTTATTACTATAGATCCAGCTGTAGTAAATTTTAAACCTGTATCTCCACAAACACTACTTTTTGCAATGCTATCTGTGATTTTTGGTTTTAGCTTTGGAGTGCTGATTGTATTAATTGAAATGAAATTTAAAAGCTCTGAGCATAAATGCAATGGAGAGATTACTTTATGAAAAAAAAGAGAATAAATCTTGATCTAAATAAATCTTTTCGCTCTAGGTCACAAACCTTAAAGCAGAATAAAATTTATCTCTATTGTCCTGATTCTGTAATAAATGAAGTCAAGAAGTGCACTGAGTCATATGATTTTGAAATTGTAATAAATAATTATAATTTAATTCCCTTCAGTAAAAAAGTTGTTTGCCATTATAAAAGCTCAATGTTGTCAGATGAGCAAAAACAATTTTTAATTAGAGCTATGGAATTTGGTTCTTGGGTTGAGCCATTAGTTAGTTATTTAGATTCTCGAAATAAATATACAGAAGTTAAGTTACTTGATAGTGGCTATTTTTTACATCAAAAAGCATTTTCTATCTTATCAACACAACGTAATAAAAAGATTAAGCGTGCTTTTGATATAGTCATTTCATGTCTCGCATTAACACTTTTACTACCTATTTATATTTTAGTTGCTATTGCCATAAGGCTAGAAAGTCGTGGTGATGTTATTTACAAGCAATTGAGGGTTGGGCAATTCAATAAAGAATTTAAAGTTTATAAATTTAGATCAATGCGTAATGATGCTGAAAAAAAACGGGGCGCAGTGGGCATCAAAAAATGACACACGTATAACCACCGTAGGTAACTTCATTCGTAAAACACGACTTGATGAATTACCACAGTTTATAAATGTTTTAAAAGGTGAAATGAGTTTAGTAGGCCCGCGGCCGGAAAGAGAATTCTTTATTTGTGAGCTTGAAAAAGAGATTCCATATTATAGATTTCGTCATTCAGTAAAACCAGGAATAACAGGGTTAGCACAAGTTTCTTACCCTTATGGTGATTCCGTAGAGGATGCTGTATGGAAGCATAAATATGATATTTATTATATCAAACACCACACATTGTGGAGTGACTTCATCATTGCTTTTAAAACAATTAAAGTCGTATTGTTTGGTTTGGGACGTTGAATACATTTTTTAAATCGGAAATGTATATTTTCTTGCAATCAATGGCTCTAGATCTTTTACCTAGAGCATTACCATTAATTACAACGATATTAATTGTTAGCTCTGAAAGTAATGATAGAGTTATTGATTACCTTTTTACTTTAGCCGTTTTTAATGTTGCCGCTGTACTGTTAAACTTTGGAGCACAATATCAAATATCGACATCTAGTAAATTATTAAATCAAAAAATATTTTTACAATGCTTTGTTATTTCAGCTTCTATTATTTTTGTGATTCTATCTGCTTATGAGCAAAGTAAAGAAGTGGTTGCGGCTATTGTGTTAGGAGCCATATATGCTCATTTAAATGAGTTTAGGTTGCGACGCGAAGGTAAAATATTAAAGTTCTTTGTAGCAACTTTATTATTAATAACTCCTAGAGTAGTCTCTTGGTTTACAGGGTATGATTATTACTTTGCATCTCTATGCTCGGCTTTATTACTGTTGATATTGGTAGTAACAATTAAAGAACCTAATGAATCTAACAAAAATAGCAAAGTTAATATTTTCAATTTTGCATTTTATACTAGTCTAGTAATTGTTATTTACCAACAAGTGCCTAGCTTATTTTCAGTAAGTCAGGGAGTTGATGATAATGAAAGGTTAGAGCAGATAGTTATTAGAGTTCTATTTGGTTTAATGTTCATTAAAACCACGTTGGTTGTTTTAATGATTCATCACGAAATAAAAATAAAATTTAGCAAATATGCTTTTGTGGTTTTAATGATTTTTATTTTAGTTTTTGTTTCTTATCTAAATGTGAATTTATATATAAAGTATTTTATTTATATTTTTGTATTTTTTTTGTCAGAGATGTTTTATGCAACTTACTCAGCAAAACTACATAAGGCTTATAACTATAAAACGATGTTTTTCGATGCGATAGCTTTATTAATACTTGCTATCATTTTTTCTATTGGCAAATTTAATCTTATCCAGGTATACACCTTTAGTTCAATTGGACTTGTCTTGTTTAGGTATGGCAACAGTTATGATAAAAAAAATAATTAATACATTTATATATATAATTAAATTTAAGAAATTTGATGATAACCGTCATACTATACATTTAAAATATAATACGGCGATATATTATCCGGAAAAAATTAATCATAAAGGTTATATACATTTTAATGACTCTAATTTTATTGATGCCAGAGGTGGTTTAGATTTAGGTGTGAATGTGATATTAGCTCCTAGAGTATGTATTCTTACATATAATCATGATCATACTAATAGTGATTGGTTACCTTACTCACCTGAAATTATAAGGAAAAAAGTGGTTATAGGGGATAACACTTGGATTGGATTTGACAGTCTGATACTACCAGGGTCCCATGTTGGAAAGAATTGTGTGATTGGAGCCAAATCGGTTTTAAAAGGACTATATCCGGATAATTCATTAATAGTTGGTAATCCTGCAAAAGTAGTTAAAACTTTAAATAAAACAGATAATGCGAAAGCTTATCTTTTAGAAAAATATGATGGTGTGCTTTGAGTAAGTTTAATCTAGTAAATGGTTTTTTCCCGAAACGTAACTTTGGAGATGATATGTTTCTAGCTTGCGCTCACAAATATGTTGAAGGTGATTATAAAGTTAGAAATGACGAAAAGAGTTCACGAAATTACCTTGAGTGGTTAAACTTTTTAAAAAACACTAAACACTATACTTGGCTGGGTGGCACCTTTATTGACAAAGATACAGATTTGAAAATGCTTGTATCTATGCTCTTGGAGTTTACTTTGGTGAAACTATTTGGCGCACAATTAAGCTTCGTTTCTGTAGGTCTATCAAGAGACGTAAGCTTTTTAAAAAAAATATCACTGCAATATTTTTGTTGGCTTGCTGATGATATTAGTGTTAGAGATAAAGATAGCTTTAAGGCTTACCGTTCTTATAGGGGGAATCTTAAGTTAACCGGTGATATTGTGGTACTTCAAAAAGATTTATTTCACTGTAACCCTGCAAACAGTTCAGTTGGAAACTATACTTATGTCAGTGTGGATAAAGAAAAATCATTAGATATTTTAATTAAAAACAACAGCCTTCTAGAGCCTGTAAAAGGTAAAAATGCAGTTATACAAATTACCAGCCCATATAAAGAAAAAGAGCAGATAGAGCGCTCAAGTCATGTATGTGAGTTATTAAATTGTAAATTTAAAATACAGCCTTATACAGATTATAATCAGGTTTTAGAATTTATAAACAATGCAGATTATATTATAACCGATAGGTTGCATGTAGCTATCGCGGGGTTAATCAATTCTAAAAAAGTATATTTATTTGGCGTAAGTGAAAAATTGCAAGGGATCCATGACTTACTTGAGTTTGATGATCATAGTAACTTGATTTTATTAACATAACAGATTGAGGTTATACGTGAAAAGTCAGGATGGTGTAATTAAAGTTGATGTGAACTTAATTATTGGGGGCTTTTTTACCTTTTTGACTATTGGTAATTTAATTGTAGCTATGTCTGTAGCTTCATATTTTGAACATGCTTTATTTTATACAACTTATATTTTTAATTCAGTAATTTTACTTTTTGCCTACTCCAAATTAAAGCCAACGTTTTGGAGCTTTGAGCATGATAATCAAGCCAGCTTATACATAAAAATTGTAGGTGTTTTAGCTTCATGTTTAATAGCCTTAATTTATTTTTTTCAAGGCATGCCTGATCTAATCGAGTTTAGAACTAATAACCACCACTCTTTAGGAATTATTTGGTTACTATTAAATATTTCTTTACTTGTGTCCCCCTTGGGGAATAGTAAGAAGAGTTACTTTTATATTCTTGTTACCCTAATAGGGATTCTTTTAACTGGTTCAAGATTATATTTATTAATATATATGGTTTTGACAATGCTCGTTTTTGGCGTTCGCTTGAAGAGCATCAAGACAATTTTAACACTCTCTGTAACAGTGCTTCTGTCTACAGTGCTTGCTGTAGTAAGAGAGTCTGGTGGTGGTGTTAACAGAGATACATTGATGTATTTTCTATTTGAGTTAGTAGAAAGAAATGTTTCACTCTTAAATGGTATTTTACTTCAGTATAAGTTGTGTGCTAATTCGCTGGAATATAGCAACCCATTTGGGTTGCTTATACCCAGAGTGCTGTATTCAGATAAGGAGTTGGTATTTAATATCCGAGCATTTATGTGCTTTTATGATAAGAAATATGTACCAGCTAAGAGCTCGGGCTTTTTTATGAGTGAGTATTTTATATATTTTGGTAATTTAGGTGGAGCTATTATTTCAACTCTAATCGTTTCTGTTTATGCTTTTTTGCTAGTTAAATTTTTCAACAGGTTGTCATATAAGTTTAAATTGTTATGTTTTCCATTGTTGTTTTTAGGGGTTTTTGGACCAATAGAGGGGCTCTATACTGCTTCTTTTCAAATTGGTTTAATGCTATTTGTTATTTTTTGTTTTTATGAGTTGATGCCAAAAAATGAAGGTCATACTTTCTCCTCACCCAGATAATACCGCAGGTTATAAATTTGATAAGAACTTCTCTATTACTGACGAGCATGAGTTAATTAGTCTTAAATCAAAGAATAAACTGGTTTGTATCTTGGAATTCATGCTTTCGTTACCAATAATCCCTTTTTTTGGGGTTTTTGGTGCGCTTACTTTTATTAGAATTTTGTGTAAATTTAGCACAATAAATCAGGCGAGCTCTGTTTGCATATCAAGGTCTTTATTTCCTGTTTGCTTATTACCTAAAAAGGTATCAGTGCTTTACCATAATATAGAGTTTCTTTATTATTTAGAGGAAGCTAAAGCTGAAAGTAGTAGGCTTAAAAAAGTTATCTATTATCACCAATACTTTGTTTTACGTTTTTTAGAATGGAGAGGCTTGGGGAACCACACGGTTCATTGCTTATCTTTAACAGAAGCTAGGCTACTTCGTAGAAAAGGGATAAATTCTATCTTTAGAAAAGACGTATTGTTTTTTTCTAAAGTATTAGTTAGTCAATTTAAAGACGAATATGATACAAAAAGTATTTGTTTTTTTGGTGCATTTAGCAATGTTAGAAACAGAAGGATGGCAGAAAAATTATTTCAAAAACACCCAAATATTAGCTTGTTTGGTAGGTATGGGAACCTTTTATCTAAAGAGATTAAGGCCAATTATTATGGTGAAATAGATAACTTTTCCTCGTTTGTTAACAAATATACCTTAGTTATGATTGAAACGCCTAAAGCTGGTGTACAAACTAAAGTTGTTGATTGGCTTGAAGCTGGTGGAGAGGTATGTGTACCTGTAAAATTGAGAAGAAAAATGTGGGGTAAGTTAGCAAGTGAATAAATTGTCTATTATTTGCAATTCAAATAACCCTGATTTAGCAATGTACTTTTCAAATAAAGTAAAAGCTTTTAATAGCAATGTTTATTTTTTAGGAAATAAACAGCTATCTAAACAGCTTCATATTGATTGCTCTTCAGTATCAAAAGTTTCTGGTTTAACAATTTGGTTTATTGCTGATTGCTTTTTAGCTTTATTATGTATACTTAAGCTTTTAATAAGAAAAATTGATGTTGTTATATTTGATACTGCACACATTTCAAATATACCTTTAGCCATATTGTGTAAGTTATTTCGGGTTAAGTTAATATTTACTGTACATGATTGGAATCCACACGAGGGGACTCAAGAAAAAAATGTTCGATTATATAACAAGTTCGTAGATCGCTTTTTAGCTGACGAATACATAACTTTTTCAAAAGTGAAATCAAGGTTAAAAGTTCATCAATTGCAGCTTTCTGGCTTTACGAAAAAAAGTGTTTCACAGCCTCAAGGTTATTACTTGTTTTTTGGGCGCATAGAACCCTACAAGGGGTTAAAGCATTTAATTAAAATAGCAAAAAGTATGCACGAACAGGGATTAAGTGAAAAAATCATTATAGCCGGTAAAGGAACCGATAGTGCAATTAAAGAGCTCTCTAATTTACCAAATGTTGTGATGATGAATCATTTTATAGCAGATGATGAACTAGAAAAGTTAGTACAGGGAGCTATAGCGACTTTACTACCCTATGACTCGGCAACACAAAGCGGTGTTATTCTGCATTCTTACTCTTATTCTAAGCCTGTTGTCGCATTTGATGTAGGTGCTTTGCATGAATACATAAAAGACGGAATAAATGGAATGCTGGTCGAACATGGAAATATATATGACTTTATAGAGAAACTGAAAATAATTAGAAATGACTATAATAATTTTGAAATTAATGTCTCGAAAGAGTTTAAACACTACGACAAACCTGCACTAGAGAAGCAATATAGAGAGCTTTTGCAGAACTTAAAAATTTTATGATAGAAGGTTTTATGATTTTACCAGTAGTAATGGCGGGTGGCTCAGGCACGCGCTTATGGCCGCTTTCTCGTGGCAATTACCCAAAACAGTTTTTATCGCTAAGCGGCGAACATACGATGCTGCAAGATACATTAAGTCGATTGAATGGTCTTGTGCATAGTCCAGCTATGCTAATTTGTAACGAAGAGCATCGTTTTATTGCCGCAGAGCAAGTACGTCAATTAGGTGTAAAGCATAGCGGTATATTTTTAGAGCCAGTAGGGCGTAATACAGCCCCTGCAATAGCACTCGCTGCCTTCAAAGCAATTGAAAAAGGCGAAGACCCATTACTGCTTGTACTTGCTGCCGATCATATAATAGATGATATCGTTTCGTTCCATCAAAGCGTTAACAAAGCCTCAGAGCTTGCAAAGCAAGGTAAGTTAGTCACATTTGGTATTGTTGGCAATAAACCAGAAACAGGTTACGGCTATATAAAACGTGGCGAAGAGTTTAGTACAGGTTTTGTAGTAGACAGCTTTGTTGAAAAACCAGATTTAGAAACTGCAAAACACTATATTGCCAGTGGTGATTATTACTGGAATAGCGGTATGTTTTTATTTAAAGCGAGCCGTTATCTAGCCGAGTTAAAAGCGTTTCGTCCTGATATTTATAATGCTTGTAAAAAAGCAATTGAAATACAGTCTAACGACCTAGATTTTATTCGTGTAGATAGAGCTGCATTTGAAGCTTGCCCTGATGAATCAGTAGATTACGCCGTAATGGAACACACCCAAGATGCGGTTGTTGTGCCTATGGATGCAGGTTGGAGTGATGTAGGTGGTTTTGCTGCGTTGTGGGAAGTATCAACTAAAGACGAAAATGGCAATGCATTTACTGGTGATGTGAAAGCCGTTGATACTAAAAATACCCTTGTGTTTGGCGAAGACAAACTTGTTGCCACCGTAGGTGTTGAAAACTTAGTCATAGTAAACACCAAAGATGCCGTACTTGTAGCGCACAAAGACCAATCACAACATGTAAAATCGATCGTACAGCAATTAAAAGCTGAAAATCGTTCAGAAGCAACCATGCATCGTGAAGTATATCGCCCTTGGGGTAAGTATGATTCGGTTGATAATGGTGAGCGTTTTCAAGTTAAACGTATAACGGTAAAGCCTGGCGCTAAGCTAAGTGTACAAATGCATCATCATCGCGCAGAGCATTGGATTGTTGTATCAGGCACCGCTAAAGTACAAATCGACGACACAGAGCAATTTGTAACAGAAAATGAGTCGGTTTATATTCCCATTACAGCGGTGCATGCACTCGAAAACCCAGGGAAAGTTGATTTAGAGCTTATTGAAGTTCAATCAGGCTCGTATCTAGGTGAAGATGATATAGTGCGCTTTGAAGATCGTTACGGGCGAGTAAAAGGATAAATTATGGATACAAAAATCATAATTGAGCAAAGTGATATTACTTTTGGCACAAGTGGCGCACGTGGGCTGGTTGCTAACTTTACTCCAGATGTATGTGCAGCTTTTTCAATCGCATTTATTAAATCGATTGAAACAAAATTTAGCTTTAATACAGTCGCGCTAGCAATTGATAACCGTCCAAGTAGCTACGCCATAGCACAAGCTTGTGCTGAAGGATTAAAACAACTTAATGTAAACGTAATATATTACGGCGTAATACCTACACCAGCTTTAGCATATAAAGCAATGCTGGATGATATTCCATGCATAATGGTAACAGGCAGTCATATACCATTTGACAGAAATGGCTTAAAGTTTTATCGCCCAGATGGTGAAATTACTAAAATAGATGAACAAAGTATTTTAAGTGCATCGGTAGAATTTATTACACTGAGTCAAGACTTAACAGAGCTATGTGAAAGTCAGGCAGCAAGAAGTGCTTACATACAGCGTTACAGCGAATTATTTAATAGCGACGCATTGGCAGGTAAAAAAATAGGTATATATGAGCATTCAAGTGCGGGGCGCGATATTTATAAACCATTGTTTGAAAGCCTCGGTGCCAATGTAATTAGTTTAGAGCGAAGTGATGTTTTTGTACCTATTGATACAGAAGCTGTGTCGGATGAGGATAGAGAAAAAGCGCTCAACTGGTCAAAAGAGCACAGCTTTGATGCAATATTTTCTACCGATGGAGATGGAGACCGTCCATTATTAGCTGATGAAAAAGGTCACTGGCTAAGTGGTGATACTCTAGGGTTGCTTACAAGCCAACTATTAAATATAGAAGCACTGGCAGTACCCGTAAGCTGTAATACTGCGATAGAAAAATCAAATAGTTTTAAACAGGTTACGCGCACAAAAATAGGCTCGCCTTATGTAATAGCAGAGTTTAATGAATTAAAAGCGCATTTTACTCGTATTGCTGGTTTTGAAGCAAATGGTGGTTACCTACTTGGTTCTGATATTGAGGTTAATGGTAAAAGATTAACGGCATTGCCAACGCGAGATGCATTACTACCAGCGTTGTTAGTTTTGGCTCAAAACAAATGTATATCAAATCAGCTATTAGCATTACCAAATCGATTTGTTGCAAGTGATAGGTTACAAAACTTCCCTACCGATAAAAGTCGTGAGCTGATTAGTGTGTTAACACAAAATGTTGAAGTACTGACTTCTGGATTAGGATTGCAAGTACACTCAGCAATTGATACAACCGATGGTTTAAGAGTAACGTTAATTAATGATGAAATAGTGCACCTTAGGCCTTCAGGTAATGCCCCCGAACTTCGTTGTTACGCAGAAGCATTGTCATTAACGGTAGCAAAAAAATTAGTTGTAGCTGCATTGAAATTTTCTAATGAGTATTATATTTAAACCAATATAGTATATAGGGCTGCAAATATATGCAGCCTTGTTTTCACTGAAAATCTCTGGTTAGAAATAAATGAATTTAAATACTTTTAACTCAGTGTTTTAGCAAATTTATTAACCAGAGTTCAGGTAAATTAGTGTGAAAGTAGCCTGTTGAGATAGAGTTTTTACAAAAGCTTAGCTTGTCTACACATAAACCCCCAAACTTAACTCTCTGTGTTGTTTGCACAGTTTGACCCAACCAAGTACAATCTGCACTCACTCAATTTACATCTTTACTATAGAAAGTTAGCACTTTGTTTTATGTAACCCTGATTAATAAGAAATAATAATAATCGGCTTTTATAATCAATGGGTAAAGTGTTTTTAAGTTGTTCACTAAAGTACTGGTTAAAGCATGTGGCGCTAAACAAGCTATTTTATTTTTAAGTTATTTATACCAGCTCATTTAACATTACCAGTAAATATATTTGTTAAAAAGTAAACGCAGCACTGAAATTGTAGGTTGAAAATAAATCAGTACGCAAACTTTTAACTAGGGGTAGAGGATAGGGCGAAGGTGAAAATATAAGAATAATATACTAGTGAGGCTTTTTGCGGGTATGCTTTTCACATTTATTTAGCTGATTGCGTGTTTACTGAACAGTCGTATCTTGCGCCGCTACTATAGCCATGCTTTAATTAGCCAGTTAAAAATACAAGTACTCACCAAGGTCGGTGAGTAAGTGCAATATTAAAAAAATTGGGATTCTACAATGGCGTTAAGCTGTAAATCACTCACAACAATACTCGCATTATTATCAATTACCGGTTGCACTATAGTCCCTGGTAGCCATTTTGAGGGGGTTGCCCCTGGCGAGCAAACACAAAACCTCGAACAAGATCTCGAAAAAGTAAATATTCAAATTATTGATTCGTCGTTAATTAATACTCAAAAACAAGCGCGAGTAGCTGCTAGGCCTATATCTAGTTTAAATAACATAAACACAAGCAACTACGAATATAAACTAGGTGTTGGCGATGTATTAACTATTGGCGTATGGGACCACCCTGAGCTAACAATACCTGCAGCGGTACAACGAACAGCAGAGTTTGACGGCTTTAGAGTGCAAGAAAATGGTACTATAACTTACGCATATGCACCCAACATACCAGCTTTGGGGCGCACTGTAAGTGAAGTTCGTAACGAGCTTGTCGAGCGTTTAAGTCGAGTAATTGAAGACCCTCAGGTAGATATGAAAATAGTAGGGTTTAGAAGTCAAAAAGCGTATGTGACTGGTGAAGTAAAACAGCCAGGTATATACCCTGTAACAGAAGTGCCGCTAACTTTAATCGATGCCTTAAACCAAGCCGGTGGTTTAACTAGTGCAGCTGATTGGCGAACAGTAACATTTACCCGAGGCAATAAAACAGAAGTTATTAAACTCGATGATTTTTATGCCCATGGCGACATTTCGCAAAACAGATTATTACAAAATGGCGATATAGTGCATGTAAATCGTAACGACACGCAAAAAGTGTTTGTATTAGGCGATGTGAAAAAAGCCGGTTCAGTAACACTTAATCGTTATGGTTTAAACTTGGCCGAAGCGTTAAGTTCCTCAGGTGGTTTGAACGAAAATACAGCCGACGCCAATGGCATATTTGTAATGCGTAAAAGCAATACTGAGAAAAGCGGAATTATTGCCGATGTATATCAACTACATGCTAAAAATATAGCAGCAATGGTATTGGCCGAGCAATTTGAACTACAGCCGCATGACATTATATATGTAACATCAGCGCCACTAGCTCGTTGGAACCGTGTAATTAGTTTATTATTACCATCGGTAGCTACCGTTGATAGTTTAGATGATATAAGCGCCAATTAAGGGTTAATGGATATGTTTGATTCTGTCTTAATAGTGTGTGCGGGTAATATTTGCCGCAGCCCAACCGGTGAGTATGTATTAAAAGCAAAGCTCGAAGGTAAAAATATTAAAGTATCATCAGCGGGTTTAACAGCGCTTGAAGGCAAACCCGCAGATGCAAAAGCCAAACAAATAGCACTCGCTCATGGTGTTAATATGGATGCTCACCAAGGGCAGCAGCTTACATCAAGCTTAGTAGCGCAAAACAGCGTAATACTGGTAATGGAAGAGCGCCATTTAAACGACGTACATGCGCGTTATCCTGAGGCGCGTGGTAAAATATTTTTATTAGGTAAATGGATTAATAACGCCGAAATACCCGACCCATACCGCCAAAGCCAAGAGGCTTTTGAACACGTTTACACATTAATCGACAGCGCATGCAGCGCTTGGCAAAAGTATTTATAAGGAATGGCAAAGTTAATGAATCCTAAGCCGACAGCTCCAACCAGCAATCAAAATAAATCAAATGAACAAGAAATCGACTTACTGGCTCTATTTGGAGCACTACTCGACCGTAAGTATTTTATTGTTTTATTTACGGCTGTATTTGCAATAATTGGGGTCGCAGTAGCCTTATTTAGTACGCCTATTTACAAGGCAACAGCCCTAATACAAGTTGAAGAAAGTAGCCCTTCAGTTCCTGGTTTAGATGACATGGCTGGCATGTTTGAGAGTTCAAGCGAAGCTGTAACCGAAATTGAACTATTAAAGTCGCGCAGCGTTATTGGTGAAGCCGTTGATTCGTTAAAGCTTAATATAGTAGCCGAACCAAAGTTATTCCCTGTTATTGGAGGGCGTTTTTTTAGGGGGTTTGTAGCCGAAAAAGAAAATGAAATAGCGAAACCAATGTTAGGCGCCAGTAGCTATGCTTGGGGCGGCGAAGCAATTAATGTATTTAGATTTGTAGTACCAACAGCGTTTGAAGATAAAGAATTTGAATTAGTTGTAAATAAAAATGCGCAGTATGAGTTAATTAACCCTGATGGAGAAACTGTACTAACGGGTAAAGTGGGTCAGGATGAAAGCAGTGGATATTATGAACTTACAGTACGCAGTTTAAATGCACGCCCTGGTACAACATTTACTTTAATTAAGAATAACCGTTATCGAACAGTAATCGATTTGCAGCAAGAAATATCTGCCAGTGAAAAAGGTAAAGACTCAGGTATTATTACTTTGGCGTACGAACATAAAAGTTCTACTCATGCAGCAAAAGTACTCGATAAAGTTGCTGATATTTATGTGCGCCGTAATGTAGAGCGTAACAGCGCCGAGGCTAAAAAATCTCTCGACTTTTTAGAAGTACAGCTCCCTGAGGTTAAAAAACAATTAGAAGCCTCAGAACAGCGTTTTAATGATTACCAAAAACAACGAAAGTCTGTAAATATAACTCTAGAAACTCAAGCGGTGCTTGAGCAGATTGTAGAACTAGACACAACACTGCAAGAACTTGATTTGAAACGCTTAGAATTAAGTCGCAAATTTAAGCGTGAACATCCAGCATATCAAGGTGTTATTAAGCAAGTTGAATCTATTGAAACCGAAAAAAAATTACTTACTTCTAAAATAAGCAATCTACCCGAAACACAGCAAGAGTTACTTCGTTTAACGCGCGATGTTGAAGTGGGTAACGAAATTTACATGTTACTACTTAGTAAAACGCAAGAGCTTGATATTGTGCGTGCTGGTACTGTAGGTAATGTGCGAGTTGTAGATATAGCCGCGGTTGATACGACTGAACCAGTGAAACCTAAAAAGGCGCTTATAGCTATAGTGGCAACACTACTTGGTGGGTTTTTAGCTGTAGCAATTGTATTGATTCAAAAAGCTATGCATAAAGGCGTAGAAGACCCAGTAGAGATAGAAACGCTTGGAATACCTGTTTACGCAAGTGTGCCGCACTCAGATTTTCAAGATAAACTAGCAGGCTTTACAGGAAGAACTAAAAAAAATAAAGTGGGCAAACCTAAATCAATACTTGCGCTCGACAACCCTGCCGATTTAGCAATTGAGGCACTACGAAGCCTGCGTACGAGCTTACACTTTGCGATGATGGAATCTAGAAATAATATTATTGCAATATCGGGCCCAAGCCCAGGTGTAGGTAAGTCATTTATATCGGTTAATTTAGCCGCGGTGTTGGCTCAAAGTGGTAAAAAAGTACTTATTATTGATGCCGATATGCGTAAAGGTTACTTGCAAACGCAGTTCGGTTTAAAGTGGGAGGACGGCTTAAGTGACTATCTGTCGGGCCGTTTAAATTTAGAGCAAGTAACTAAACCCACTAAGGTTGAAGGCTTAAGCGTTATTACCCGTGGGCAAATACCACCAAACCCATCTGAATTATTAATGCATTCAAACTTTAGCAAATTAATTGAAGAGATAAATGCCGCTTATGGTATAGTAATTATTGATACTCCGCCAATACTCGCTGTAACAGACCCCGCAATAGTAAGCGCCCATACGGGCACCACATTACTTGTGGCGCGTTTTGGGCAAAACCACTTGCGTGAAATAGAGCTTACTCGAAATCGCTTTGAGCAAAACGGTATAGATGTAAAAGGGTTAGTGTTTAATGGTGTGGTTAAAAAAGCCAGTAATGCCTACGGTTACTATGGCTATTACAACTACGAATATAAATCAGATAAATAAAAGGACACCGATGAAAATTCTTGATTGCACATTGCGAGATGGCGGATATTACAATAATTGGGATTTTGATGCAGAACTGGTGCAAAGCTATTTAAATGCTGTATCTGGAAGTGGAATCAAATATGTAGAACTTGGTTTAAGAAATTTTCCAAAGAGTGGTTTTCTGGGGCCATTTGCATATAGTTCTGAAAGCTATTTACAATCACTTAACCTACCGAGCGGTGTAACATACGGTGTAATGGTAGATGCAAAAACAATTCTTACAAGTTCGCTTAGTATTGAACATGCTGTTGATGCACTGTTTTGTGAAGAGAGTGAAAGCTGTGTAAGTTTAGTAAGAATTGCAGCACACTTTTATGAAGTTGAAGACTCGAAAAAAATTGCGCAATGTTTAAAAGCTAAAGGCTATATTGTTGGCTATAACCTAATGCAAGCTGGAGGCAAGCCCGATTTAGAATTAGAGCAGAAGGCCAAAGAGATCAATTCATGGAATTGTGTTGATTCGCTTTATTTTGCTGACTCGCTTGGGAATATGGACTCTGAAGAGGTTACACGTATAGTTAATGCGCTTCGTAAATATTGGCATGGTGAAATGGGAATACACACACATGATAATATGGGCAGAGGGCTTGATAATAGCCTTACCGCATTAAATTTGGGCGTTACTTGGTTAGATGCAACTATTACCGGTATGGGTAGAGGAGCAGGTAATACGCAAACTGAGAATTTAATGGCAATTTTAGCTGATAAGTATACTTACCTCAATCCAACAGCTATTTATGAACTCGTTATTCGTTACTTTGAATCAATGCAAAAAGATTACGGGTGGGGGAGTAATTTATTATACTTCTTGGGTGCTCAAAAAAATGTTCATCCAACTTATATCCAAAACTTATTGTCTAATAGTCATCTAGGCAAAGATGAAGTTGTTGGAGCTCTACAGTATTTATTAGAGCAAAATGGAACAAGTAAGTATGATGGGGCGGTATTAGAAGCCGCCTTAAATTTAAATACGAGTACTGAAGTGATTTCTGGGGATAACGTAAGCAATATTTTCAAAAATAAGGAAGTACTAATACTTACTAACGCAGAATCAGTTAAAAAACACAAAAAAGCAATTGAGCTTTACATAGACAAGAAAAAACCAATCGTTATTTCTTTAAATGTAAATAAAATCATAAATGATAAAGTGATTGATTATATTGCTATTACTCATAATTTTAAGTTTCTATCAGAAAAATCTGATTATCCTAGTTTGACTAAGCCGATAGTTTATCCAGCGCATCGTTTTTCGCCAGAAGACTTTAAACTAATACCTGCAAATAATAATATACGTTATGGCTTAGATGTAGCGAAAGGTGTTTTTAATGTTAAAGAAAGTTCATGTGTAATCCCTAATGAATTAACAATAGCGTATGCTTTGTCATTTGCGCTGGCAGGCGGTGCAACGGATATTACTCTTGCAGGTGTAGATGGATATGATTCAAATGATTCTAGACAACTTGAAATGATAGAGTTTTTCGAACTGCTTAAAGAGCAAGTTATTGAACGGTTAAATATTTTCTCTATTACACCTACAACGTACCCAGTAAATAAGGGAAGCGTGTATGCGTATATTTGATCAGTATGATCTTATTATTTTTGACTGTGATGGCGTGCTATTAGATTCTAATAATATGAAAGTGGAGGCTATGAGTAATTCGCTTACACTTTCAAAAATTTTTTCCAGTCAACAAGTTGAAACCTTAACCTCTCAGTTTAAAAACAACTTTGGTAAAAGTCGATATTATCATGTTGATAACTTTGTAGCCCCATTGCTACTAGATATAGAAAAAAAAACAGATTTAAAAAATTTTTTACTCAATTGTTATACTGAACAAGTTGGCTCTCTGTATTTAGCAGTACCTGAAGCTGCTGGTATTAAAGCGCTCTTAAAAGAGTGTTGTACTTCAAAAGTAATGTACGTAGCCTCGGGTTCAGAACAAGAGCAGTTAAGAGCCACTTTAAAACAAAGAGGTTTTTCTGAATTTTTTAAAGATATTTTAGGTAGCCCTGTAAGCAAAGCCGATAATATTAAAACAATACTAAATGATGTTAAATACAACAAAGCCGTTATGGTCGGTGATGCTGTTGCAGATTATGAAGCGGCTATAGAAAATGATATTGATTTTGTGTTTTACTCCCCTCTTTCCAATGTAAAACAGGTTATGCTTGAGCTAAGTAAGCAAAATGATTTTCAAGTAATTGATAACTACGAGTGAGCATTATGTCTTTAAAGTATGCGGTACTAATACCTGCTAGATATGAGTCTAGCCGATTTCCAGGAAAGCCACTTGCTGATATTAATGGCAAACCAATGATCCAACATGTTTGGGATAAATGTGTTGCAGCTGTGGGCAGCGAGCTAGTATATGTAGCTACCGACGATGATAGAATAGCCAAAGTTGTAAAGGACTTTGGAGGACAATATATTATGACCTCATCTAATTGCTTAACGGGAACCGACCGCCTTGCTGAGGCAAATGAGTCATTACAATTAGATTTTATAATAAATGTTCAAGGCGATGAGCCCATGTTAGAGCCAACCGATATTATAAAAGTGAGGGATGCTTTTATAAAAAATCCGGCTCAAATAGTTAATGCTTATACAAAAATATCTGATAATGAAGATCCATACTCCACAACTTTGCCTAAGGTTGTTACTAGTAAAAGTGGTAACTTACTTTATATGAGCCGTGCTGCCATACCAATGAGTAAATATGGGGAAGGTAAAAATAATTTTAAGCAAGTATGTATTTATGCCTTTTCAAAAGAACATCTTGAGTTTTTTAGCTTAAATCCAGCTAAAACAAAAATAGAAGATGTGGAAGATATTGAAATATTGAGGTTTTTAGAAAATGATATTTCAGTAAAAATGATAGAAGTAGATAATGTAGGAATTGCTGTGGACACGCCTGCGGACTTGGAAAAAGTTATTTTTTATATGAATAGCAATGAAAAATAATGTATTACCAGGGGTATTAGATTTAGCTGCAAAAGGGGTTGTTTTTTTATTTGGTATTCTATTAGCTAGAAATTTAGGTGCTGACGAATTCGGATTGTGGTCTATAGCTAGTGCGGTACTAGTATATTGTTTTTTATTTATAGATTTTTCATCTTTGCAAGTAGGAATTAAAAAAACGATTGACGCCGTAAATACATCCTCAGTTTTTTCTGAGATTATATTTTTAAAAAGTATAGGTGTTTTTGCTTGTTTTAGCTTAATACTAGCTCTTTATTTATTTCAAGTTATTGATATAAATTTGTCTGTAGGGTTGTTTTTCAGCTCTTTGATATATTTTTTAAACTTTGAGTTTTATTACCGCTCAAAATTTAAAATCACTTTTGCAGCGTTACAAAATTTTATTGCTGCCATGATACCGTTGTTTGTTTTTTATTTTTTTTATAGTGAAAGTAACTCAACAGTCGATATTATTTACCTAAGGGCAATAAGTTGTTTTTTTGTTTTTATTTTTTTTGGGTTTGTTTTTTTTAATAAAAATAAGATTAGTTATAAGTTTGACTATGCTAACTTTGATTTAAAGCCTTATATACATGTTTTAATCGGTGCTTTTTTAGCTAGGTTATATTTTAATTCAGACGTGCTAATTATTCAGTCTGTTTTAACAATGGCTGATGTTGGTTTGTATTCTGCTATAGCAACTTTTTACGTTATATTTATTACGTTTAGAGGGGTCGCTATTAATACAATTTATCCAAAATTATGCGTTGCTTATAAAAAAGGTGATTACAGAGCGTTAGTTTATAAATATACCGCCTGTTTTTCATTGGCTATATTACCTGTTTTGTTTGCATTTTATTTTTTTTCGGAAGCTATCATTGAAATTGTTTTCGGATCTGAATATATAACTAAAGACACTATTACTGTTTTTAATGTTTACTTAATTATAGCTTCTCTGTTAACGATTGGTTTTTTACTACCCAATACATTGCATATACAAGGCAAGGCAAAACCTTTCATGTTTATTACTGGTTTAGCTGCTTTTTTTAATATTACCTTTAATTTTTTTTACTTAGATAAGCTAGGTATCGTTGCCGCTGCTTATTCAACATTAATTGCTGAATTTATTGTTATATCATACAGTTATTATTTCTTTAAAAGAGTACATTCATGATTGTTTTTAGTGTGGCATCAGTGTGGCATGCGCTTGTAGCAAAATCTATTTCTGAGGCTGAGGGTTACAAAAATGCTATATATATTTTAGAACCTGCCAGTCAAAGCGTTTACGAAAGGGTTTCATTAATTGTTGGTGAGCAAAATTTATTTTATTTAGGTGAGAAAAAGTCAGGTTTAAAATCTGGTATTGAGGTTTTGAAGCTTAAGCTTAATCCTCCAATAAACCCACTTGAAATAGAGCAACTATATTATTTTTGTCCTTGGAGTCCGTATCAACGAGTCTTTTGCCATTTTTCTAAAAATGCAATAATAATTAGAGTTGAAGATGGTATAAGAGATTATCTCGATATCCCTTTCGATTTACATGATAAAAGTTTGCTCAATCGCAGTGTTAAGACGCTGTTAGGGCTTAGCTCTTTTTATGAGCCTGATTCCAGTAAGTATTTTTTGAATGATAATGCTCTGTTCTTTTTTCCTGAACTGCTTTCCGAAGATTTTATTAAAATAAACTCACTTCAACGATATAGTCGTGCTTTAGTTGGGGTCCTAATGGGGATGGGTCTAACAGCAGAAGCATCGAAATATTTAGATGAATTAAACAAGAACGAGAAAACGTTGTTATTTATAGGTCAGAGTTTGTGTGAAGATAAGTCTCTGTCTATTGAGGATGAATGTGAAATTTATGGATCTTATATAAACCAGAAGCTCTTATCAGGTAATAATGTGGTATTTAAACCTCACCCTAGAACTTCAAAAGATAAGAAAAAACTATTGCTAGAAAAAATAATTCTTTCGGATAAAGGGAAATTTCTTTATATAGAGACAAATGATATGGTTGAGCAATTGCTCGTGAATTATAAATTTAATGAAGTTGTTGGGTTGTGGAGTATACCCGTTTTATATAGTTCATTTCTTTTTGGTGTTAAGGCAAAAAGTTTGATGGCTTTAGCCTCAAATTACGCTAGTGACGCGCACATAAGCAAAATCCATACATCATTACTAAATAAGTTTAGTATTGATTACTATGATCCTCTTTAAGGAGCTTTTTTGAGAGTATATAACTTATTATATGTAATAATACTATTACTTATATCTTCCTCATACTTTGGTTTTCTTAGCTTGTTAGGGTTTGATGAACATGTACAGAAAGGTGGCTGGACCGTTCAGTTTTTTTTGTTTTTAACTTTTTTCAGTATTAGTTTTTGTGTAATTAAAAAAAATCATTATTTTCATATAATAAAATATAAATATGTTGTTTTTTTTATTGTTGCACTTTTTTTCGTTTTTAGAGATTTTTATATAATAGAGGATAAGCTTTATCTCTTAAAAAACTATATTAGTGCTGCTCTCTATTTGTCTTTTGCTTTTTTAATCTTAAAAAAAAGTATGGATGAACGATTTATAGTTTTTAAATATTCATATTTTATCAACTTATTTGTCCAATTATTGTTTCTTATTTTTTTTCGAGATGTTGCATTTCATTTAGATGATGAACACTTAGGTAGGTTTAAGGGAAGTTTTTCTCACAAAAATGCATTGGCATCAATTCTAATGTGTCAGTTTTTTTTGTACACTTTGCATTTTTATCTGGTTAAGGAAACACAAAGAAATAAAATTTTAAAAGTTGAGTTTATAGTGTCAACTATATTGCTTCTATTTTTTGTTTTTCTTTCAGAATCGATAACTGTACTTATTTGTTTGTTACTTTTTATCGCTATAATACCTTTACCATTAAAGGTTTTTAATCGAAAGGTTGTTTTTACCTTGTGTTTAGTTTTACCTTTCATTGTTTTTGTTTTATCTAGTTCATTTAGTTACTATATTGATATTTTTGGGCGGGATTTAACTTTTACTGGACGTATAGTTATTTGGCCATTGGTAATTGATGCTGTAAATGAAAAATTATTACTTGGTCACGGGTATATGTGGTTTTGGAATGGAGGTGATATTCATAATTACACATCTTTGGATTGGATTATTGAGTTTGGAAACGCCCATAATTTTTTCCTAGAAGTAGCCCTTTCTTATGGTTTTTTTGGCTTGATAGCACTACTAATTATATTAATCACAAAGTTTGAGAGTGATAATTTTTATAATAAATTTTATATCACTTTTCTCGTTATATTCATAACATATGGTTTTTTTGAATCAGCCTTTTTTTATGTAAATAACTTTCAGCTTTTTCTTTTGTTTTTTGTTTTTCTATCAAATAAGCGCAATTTGTTCAGATGACTATATGATTGCAGTATTTGAATTTTTATACCGTTATTGATTAATTTATGTTTTTGTTAAGGATTGAAATGCCTGAAAAAAAGAATGTTCTTTTTGACTTAAGTGCCATAGGTAATAATAAAACAGGCATTGAATTTTATTCATTATCTTTATTGGATGCCCTAATTGACGACCTAACCGAAAATTTTGAGGTGATATTGCTTGCTAGTGACCAAAGTGTAATAAGGAATTACAAAAAAAAGGGCGGTGTTAAGGTTTTAAAAACGACAAGTAATAAGCTTTTGGCAAATTTATTTATCGTCCCTTATTATATTTTAAAGTTAAAACCCAATATTGCTTTTTTTAGTGTTTTTCCTCCTTTTATATACTTTCCGCTATTTAAATTATTTAGGAAAACTAAGTATATAAGAATAGTATATGATGCTGTTTTATGGCGTTATCCTGAAACACTTTCTTTAAAAAACAAATGTTACTACAAGCCATTTGAAACATTAGGAATGCGGTTCTACGACGAAATATTGACTATAAGTGATTTTTCTAAACGTGATATAAGCAGTTTTTTTCATAAATCGAGTAGTAAAATAACTAACATAGGTACTGCGTTTGTTGAGCGTAAGCAGGTTTGTGTTAGCAGTGATACAGGAAGTACTACACCATATTTTTTGTTTGTTGGTACTGTTGATAAACGAAAAAATATAAACGTAGTGCTGAATGCAATCGCATTAGCTAAAAAAGAAGGCCTAGAGTTTAAGCTTTATATTGCTGGAAGAGCGGCTTGGGGTAGCCAAGAGTTAAACAGTAAAATAGAAGAGTTAGCGATTCATAATAATGTTAAGTTACTAGGCTATGTTGATGATATACTTATGCAAGAGTTATATTCTAATGCAACTGGGTTTTTATTCCCTTCAATTTATGAAGGTTTTGGTATGCCGGTGGTAGAGGCTATGTCAGCAGGTTGCCCTGTAATTGCGTCTAATAATAGTGCTATTCCTGAGGCTGCAGGTGGCGCCGCTATTCTCGTTAATGACTACTTATCGCCTGAAAGCTGGTTAATAGAAATGAAGCGCTGCACTAATTTAAGTACCAATGAGCGGCAGGAAATTGTTAAATATGGCGCTAGACGGGTTGAGGAGCTTTCGTGGTCGAGAGTTGCTGAAAAAGCTTTACGAGTTATAGAGAGATTATGAAAAATATTAAGCAGAGTAAATTATTTGGTTATGACTTTATACATGCAGCCAGTCCTGAAGCTGGTATTGAGTATATATTTGATTTCTCTACAGAGGCTAACAAGTACCCTGTAATTTCTACATTAAATGTAGACCAGATTGTTAAATTTGAAAAAAATGATGTTTTAAAAACGTTCATTAAAAAGTCACAACTTACTTTTGCTGATGGGCAGCCCTTAGTTTGGGTAAGCAATTTTACAGCAACTAAACTTCCTGCGAGAATTACGGGAAGTGATTTATTCCCTTTATTTTGGAAAAAAGCCAAAGAGGTAAACGCAACAGTTCTTTGTGTTGTACCTAATGAGCAGGTCGCTGCACAATTAAAAAAAGATAACAATGCAGTGGAATGTTGGGTTGCTCCTTTTGTTGATTATAGTAATGACGCTGTTGTGGGTGAGATAATTGATGGTCTCAAGTTACAGTTTGAATTGGACTCCTTTGATTTTATTGTCGTAGGAATTGGTTTACCTAATAGAGAGCTATTAACTAAAGCGCTTGTTGAACGAGGTTTTGTTAATTCAAAATATTTGCTTTTTGGCGCTGCATTTGAATTCTATTTGGGTATTAAAAAAAGGGCCCCCCAAGTATGGACATCTTTTGGGTGTGAGTGGTTATATCGTTTTTTACAAGAGCCAAGTCGGCTTTTTAGAAGATATTTTATAGAGAGTTGGCCATTTTTATGGTTATCAATTAAAGAAATAAAAAGGAAATAATATGAAGACGGCAGTTATTACAGGTATTACTGGACAAGATGGTGCATACCTTGCTGAGCTACTATTAGACAAAGGCTACAGAGTTATTGGTACATATAGAAGAACTGCTTCCGTTAACTTTTGGCGTATTGAAGAGTTGGGTATTCAAAACTGTCCTAATCTTGAATTAGTTGAATACGATTTAACTGATCTCTCTTCTAGCATACGCTTAATTCAAAACTCAAAGCCAGACGAAGTTTATAATTTAGCTGCCCAAAGTTTTGTAGGTGTATCATTTGATCAGCCTTTAGCAACTGCGGATATTACGGGGTTAGGTCCCGTGAATTTACTAGAGGCAATTCGAATTGTAGATTCTAAAATTAAATTTTATCAGGCTTCTACTTCTGAAATGTTCGGAAAAGTACAAGAAATTCCGCAAAAAGAAAGCACGCCATTTTATCCACGTAGCCCTTATGGTGTGGCTAAGCTTTACGCACATTGGATGGTTATAAATTACCGTGAATCGTACGATATTTTTGCTACAAGTGGTATTTTATTTAACCATGAATCACCTTTGCGCGGGCAAGAGTTTGTTACTCGGAAAATAACGGATACTGTTGCAAAAATAAAGCTTGGCAAGTTAGACGTTTTAGAGTTGGGTAATATTGATGCAAAACGCGATTGGGGTTTTGCAAAAGATTATGTTGAAGGTATGTGGAGAATGCTGCAGGCAGATAAGCCTGAGACTTACGTTTTAGCGACAAACAGAACAGAAACTGTAAGAGATTTTGTTACTATGGCATTTAAAGCTGTTGATATCGAATTATGTTGGAGTGGTAAAGCGGAAGATGAAGTAGCAACTGATGCTAAAACTGGACAGGTTCTTGTTAAAATTAATCCTAAATTTTATAGACCAGCCGAGGTTGAGCTTTTAATCGGTAATCCAGAGAAGGCGCATAAAGAGCTTGGTTGGGAACCACATACAACCTTAGAGCAGCTATGTAAAATGATGGTTGATGCAGATATTAAAAGAAACGAAATTGGTTTTTCTTTTTAGGTTGTTTTATGAAACATGTTTTAGTTACCGGTGGTAAAGGTTTTACTGGAAAATATGTTGTTTCTGAGCTTGAAAAAAAGGGATACAAGGTATCCCTTTTGGTAAAAGAGGCAACTGAAAAAAATGAATACGCTTGTGATATAACTGATTTAGCGTCACTTAAATATATAGTGTGTGAGTTGAATCCAGAGTTTGTAATTCATTTAGCTGCAATATCATTTGTTGGACACAGCGATTCCAAAGCTTTTTATGATGTTAATCTATTTGGCACTGAAAACTTGCTTTTAGCATGTAAAGAGCTCAATAACTTAAATAAGCTAATTGTTGCCAGTAGTGCAAATGTATATGGTGAACAAGGTTCTGCAGCGATACGCGAAGATGCAATGCCAGAGCCGCGAAATCATTACGCTATTAGTAAACTTGCAATGGAAGGGGTGTGCAAAACCTTTTTTAACGAGCTTCCTATTATTATTACCAGGCCGTTTAATTACATTGGTAAAGGCCAAGATGAAAATTTTTTAGTTCCTAAAATAGTTAGTCATTTCAAGGAAAAAAAACCAAGTATAGAACTTGGGAATATTGAAATTGCAAGAGATTTTAGCGATGTTAATGATATTGCTCGGTATTATGTTGCTCTTTTGGAAAGTGATATTGAAGGCGAAGTGGTTAATTTATGTTCCAATAATGCATGCAGCTTATTGGATATAATTAAAGATCTCTCGATTCAAACTCACCATACATTAAAAGTCACTGTAAACGAAAAGTTTGTTAGAGAGAACGATATTAAATTTTTATTGGGCGATAGAGGTAAGTTAGATAAAATTATCGGTAACTATGAAACGATAAGCATCTCTGAAACCTTAAAAAGTATGTTGTAATAAGGAAATAAAATGATTTTACCTGTAGTTATGGCTGGTGGTTCTGGTACGCGTTTATGGCCTCTTTCACGTAGCAATTACCCAAAACAGTTTTTAACACTGAGTGGTGACAAAACGATGCTTCAAAATACTCTAAACCGTTTAAACGGTTTAGAGCATAGTCCAGCTATGCTTATTTGTAATGAAGAGCATCGTTTTATAGCTGCAGAACAAGTACGCCAGTTAGGTATAGAGCATAGTGGTATATTTTTAGAACCAGTAGGACGTAATACAGCTCCTGCAATTGCACTTGCTGCGCTTAAAGCAATTGAACAGGGTGAAGACCCGTTGTTGTTAGTATTAGCTGCTGACCACGTAATAGAAAACACATTGGCATTTCAGAAAAGTGTAACTCAAGCAACTGATTTGGCAAAACAAGGTAAGCTTGTAACGTTTGGTATAATAGGTAATAAACCCGAAACAGGCTACGGCTATATTAAGTGTGGCGAGCAATATCAAAGTGGCTTTGTAGTAGAGCGTTTTGTAGAAAAACCAGATTTAGAAACTGCACAAAAATATATTGCCGATGGGGGTTATTACTGGAATAGCGGTATGTTTTTATTTAAAGCCAGTCGTTATTTGCATGAGCTTAAATTACATCGCCCTGACATTTATGATGCTTGCCAAAAAGCTATTGCTATTCAAAACAGTGATATGGACTTTATTCGTGTTGATAAAGAGGCATTTGAAGTATGCCCTGATGAGTCTGTAGATTACGCCGTAATGGAACACACCCAAGATGCGGTTGTTGTGCCTATGGATGCAGGTTGGAGTGACGTAGGTGGTTTTGCTGCGTTGTGGGAAGTATCAACTAAAGATGAAAACGGTAATGCATTTAAAGGTGACGTTAAAGCCGTTGATACAAAAAACACTTTAGTTATGGGTGAAGATAAATTAGTAGCTACAGTAGGTGTTGAAAATTTAGTTATAGTAAACACTAAAGATGCCTTATTAGTTGCTCATAAAGATAAATCACAACATGTAAAGTCAATTGTACAACAGTTAAAAAATGAGCAGCGTCCAGAAGCCATAATACATAGAGAAGTTTACCGTCCTTGGGGCAAATACGACTCAGTAGACAGTGGTAAACGTTTTCAGGTTAAACGTATAACGGTAAAGCCTGGCGCTAAGTTAAGTGTACAAATGCATCATCATCGCGCAGAGCATTGGATTGTAGTTTCGGGTACTGCTAAAGTTCAAATTGACGACACAGAGCAATTTGTTACTGAAAATGAGTCTGTTTATATTCCTATTACAGCAGTTCATGCACTTGAAAATCCAGGTAAAGTTGATTTAGAACTTATTGAAGTTCAGTCAGGCTCGTACTTAGGAGAAGACGACATAGTACGTTTTGAAGACCGCTATGGGCGTGTTAAATAAAGTCTCATTCAACTATACCAATATGCTCTAGGCTACACAGATTAAATAGTTAAATTTATTCTGTGTAGCCTAGAGCATATTGCCTATGTGACTTCCCTGCTAAAAGCATAAAAAATAGAATAATTCGGAAAAACAATGAATAAATTGATTAGCTCCAAGGTAATAGTTCAAAGTGGCATTGCATTTGGTACAAGTGGTGCGCGTGGATTAGTAACCGACTTTACTCCTAATGTATGTGCTGCGTTCGCAGTTGCATTTATAAAATCAATCGATAAAGAATTTAGTTTTAACACTGTTGCACTGGCTATCGATAATCGCCCTAGTAGTTATGCAATAGCACAAGCGTGTACTGCAGGTTTAAAACAACTTGGTTTAAGTGTTGTTTATTACGGTGTAATACCTACTCCTGCACTTGCATATAAAGCAATGCAAGACGGTATGCCAAGCATTATGATCACAGGCAGCCATATACCGTTTGACCGTAATGGGCTTAAGTTTTACCGCCCGGATGGTGAAATTACTAAAGCCGATGAGCAAGCAATTATTACCAATACCGCAGAGCTAAATGCTATTGAGGATTTAGCAGATCTCACATTAAATAAAGCTGCTGAAACTGTATATATTGAACGTTACGCAACATTGTTTGATCAAAATGCATTAGCTGGCAAAAAAATAGGTATTTACGAACATTCGAGTGCAGGGCGCGATATTTATAAAAATCTATTTGAGCGATTAGGTGCTGAAGTAGTAAGTATTGGCCGTAGTGATGAGTTTGTCCCTATAGATACTGAAGCTGTATCTGATGAAGATAAACAAAAAGCGATTAGCTGGTCAAAAAAGCATAAGTTTGATGCTATATTTTCTACCGATGGTGATGGCGACCGCCCATTAATTTCTGATGAAAACGGCCAATGGTTACGCGGTGATATTTTAGGCTTGTTATGCAGTCAACTATTAAATATTGAAGCTTTAGCTATACCTGTAAGTTGTAATACTGCAATTGAAGAATCAGGCAAGTTTAAAAAAGTTATACGTACAAAAATAGGCTCACCTTATGTTATTGCTGAATTTGCTAAGTTAAGCCGTGAATATAAGAGTATTGCTGGTTTTGAAGCAAATGGTGGTTATTTACTTGGTACAGATATACAAATAAACAATATGCTTTTAAAAGCACTACCCACACGTGATGCCTTATTACCTGTGTTTGTTTTGCTTATGCAAAAACAAAAAATAACAGAACTTTTAACTGCATTACCTATGCGTTTTACTGCGAGTGATAGATTGCAAAACTTTGCTCGAGAGAAAAGTTTAGAGTTGATCAACAAGTTAAAAAATGATGCTAGCCATTTCTTAAGCTGTTTAGGCTATGAAGAGGGTTACTCATTAAATACAACAGATGGCCTGCGTATTACTCTGGATTGTGACGATGTTGTACACCTTAGGCCTTCTGGTAATGCGCCAGAGCTGCGCTGTTATGCTGAAAGTAGCAGCGAACAATTAGCGGATAAACTTGTAGTGGATGCATTAAAGTTTGTAAGTCATAGTTAGCTTTTTATTTGGCCTTAAGCGAAGAATTAGTAGTAATTTAAGTGTATTAGGTTATTCTTGAATTGCATTTTTAACAACAATAATAATTGAGATTATATGCAAATGCATAAAGGAATTTTGCAAAGTAATGCAACCATAGTTGCTTTTATTCAGCGGGTACTCGACATTGTAATAATTGTAGCTACCTTATGGGTAAGCACATATCTGCATAACATACCTTGGTTGTTACAGCATACAACTGCGGCTTTACTTGCTGTTTTTTTGTTTCATTTTACAAGCGAACTCGATAAGCTTTATATATCGTGGCGTGGTTTATCACTTTATAAAGAGCTTAAAAAAACAATATCTCATTGGTTTATAAGTGCTGCCGTATTATTTCTAAGCGTTAACTTTATAGCCCCTGAATACTTAAACCCTACAGGATTACAGCTAGCGTGGTTTACATTAGCGACAGTATTGTTAGGTACTTACAGGATATTTTTACGTTTTTTATTAAGGTTGTTGCGTGCACAGGGTTACAATACTCGTAATGTGGTAGTTGTAGGGGCTGGTGTATTAGGTCAAAAACTTGCAAATAATATTATTGAACATACTAGTTTTGGGTTGGTTTTTAGTGGTTATTATGACGATGAAACGCCTAATCAAAAAGTTGTGGCTGCACAAACCTTGGGCGATCTTGAGCAGTTGGTTGCTGATTGTAAAAATGGTGGAATTGACCGAGTTTATATAGTACTACCCCCACAAGCATATGAGCGCCGTAAATGGTTAGTTAAAGAACTTGCTGATAGCACTGCAAGTGTATATATAGTACCTGATGTATTTACTTACCAACTATTGCACTCACGCAGTGATACTATTATGGGCATACCCACTATAAGTATTTATGATTCTCCTATAGATGGCAGTAATGCCATAATTAAGCGTATAGAAGATGTAATATTGTCAGTATTAATACTTGCTATAATTTCACCTGTATTAATTGGGCTTGCGATTGCTGTTAAAGTTACCTCTAAAGGGCCTGTGTTTTTTAAACAAAATCGTTATGGTATTGATGGTAAACCTATTAAAGTTTGGAAGTTTCGTTCGATGAATGTAATGGAAGATGGGGCTAAAGTAACCCAAGCCACTAAAAATGATAGTCGTTTTACTCCAATAGGGCAGTTTATTCGTAAAACAAGCCTTGATGAACTCCCACAATTTTTGAATGTATTGCAAGGGCAGATGTCGATAGTCGGCCCTCGACCTCATGCCGTAGCTCATAATGAAGAATATCGCAGCTTGGTCAACGGTTATATGCTTCGTCATAAAGTAAAACCAGGTATTACAGGGTGGGCGCAAATAAATGGCTGGCGCGGTGAAACCGATACGCTGGATAAAATGGAAAAACGAATTGAATTCGATCTTGAATACATTCAAAATTGGTCGCTTGTCTTAGACTTAAAAATAGTGTTTTTGACTATCTTTAAAGGTTTTATAAATAAAAATGCCTACTGATAATTATTAGGAGCTAGCACCCTAGCCACTAATAACTAATTCCTACTTATCTGAGTTTATTGCATCTATTCAGTTTATATATAACTAACGTTTGGTACGCTATTGTCAAATATAGATTTAATTATTTACAATAAAGGACTACCTATGAAAGCTGTAATTCCTGTTGCCGGCCTAGGCACTCGCATGTTGCCCATGACTAAAGCAATTCCTAAAGAAATGCTACCAATTGTTGATAAACCTCTGATTCAATATATTGTTAGTGAATGTGTAGCCGCAGGTATTAGGGATATAGTGTTAGTTACACACAGCTCAAAAAATGCGATTGAAAATCACTTTGATACAAGCTACGAGCTAGAAGCCACCCTCGAAAAGCGCGTTAAACGCGCACTGCTTGACGAAATCCGCTCAATTTGCCCAACAGACGTAACGGTTATGAGTGTACGCCAAGGTGAGGCTAAAGGGCTAGGGCATGCAATTTTATGTGCAAAGCCAATTGTAGGTAATAACGATTTTGTTGTGCTACTCCCTGATGTAATACTTGATGCCTACACGGCGAATCAAAAAACTGAAAACTTAGCCGCGATGATTAAGCGCTTTAACGAAACTCAAGCAAGCCAGATTATGCTAGAACCTGTGGCACAGGAAGATGTAAGCAAGTATGGTATTGCTGATATTAATGGTGTTCAATTAGCCTCAGGTGAAAGCGAAAAAATTAAAGCCATGGTTGAAAAGCCAGCAACGGATGCAGCCCCTTCAAACCTTGCGGTAGTTGGGCGTTATGTATTAAGTAAAAATATTTGGCCTTTACTTGCTAAAGCGCATGCAGGTGCTGGTGGCGAAATACAACTTACCGATGCGATTGATGCGTTAATTATGCAAGAAACGGTAGAAGCATTTCATATGAGTGGCCGTTCACACGACTGTGGCGACAAGTTAGGTTATTTAAAAGCGATTGTTGAGTACGGTATGCGTGACGCAAAGCTAGGAAAAGAGTTTGCTCAGCATTTAAATATGCTTATGAACGCAGTAGATGCATCAAAAGTTGATAATGTGGTGAATTTTAAACGCTAACAACGAACCGCCGACTTCGATCTGTTTGAGCTTAAATCTGATAGAAAGTAGGGTTTTGCACCTCGTTTCTAAACATTAAAGCTTAAATGATATGAGTTATGAGCGCGAAGTAAATTCGCACCTACGGTTTGATGTATGTTGTAGGTGAGGTTTTACACCTCGCTTTTAAAACAGTCAAGCCACATACAAAGCGCGAAGTAAATTCGCACCTACGGTTTGGTGCATGTTGTAGGTGAGGTTTTACACCTCGCTTTTTAAACACCCAAGCCACGTTACAAAGCGCGAAGTAAATTCGCACCTACGGGTTGGCATATGTTGTAGGTGAGGTTTTACACCTCGCTTTTGAAAAATTTAAGTTGTATCAGTGTGAAATCAACTAATACCTACTAAAATGTTAAATTAATCAAATCGTTGTTGTTAACTCAGCAGCGATTTTTTATTATGTACGTATTACCTAGAACATAACAATAAATGGAATAAAAATGCTAAAAAAATTACCCGTATTAATAGGATTGATATTTAGTTCTCAGGTTCTAGCAAATGGTGTATCAGCTTATTTACCTTTAAAACAGAATCCTCAATTAGAGCACCTAGTTGAAAAGTTGCTAGTAGTTGGCGATAACGCCCATATGATGAGTAAACCTTATAAAACGTCTGAAGTATTAAGGGTATTAAAATCTATTGAGCATAGCTACCCAAGCTTATATCAAAAGTTATTTAATGAGTTGGCTCTTTACAAGCAATCAGATGCAGTAACTTATGCTAAAGCAACGCTTGCTTATGGTAATGAATCTAAATCAATCCCTAACCAGCGTGGCCAAAAGGTTGATACGTATTTAAAGCTAGAGGCCGGTGGCTTTGCTAATTTTGGTAATCACTTTGGTGTAAGTGTTGCTGGTATTGCTAACGAGGATAACCTACTACCTACTCAAAGTTTTGTTTATTTTGGTAACGAATACGCGCAAGTTGACATAGGTTACCGTGAGCATTGGTACTCACCGTTTAACGATAGTGCAATGATTTTAAGTACCAATGCTAAAACACTTCCTTCAATAAGTATTAGCAATGTAAAACCCATTACCGATTTTGATATACGCTACGACTTGTTTTACATGAAAATGAAAACAGATTCTGCTATTAACTCAGGTAAGGAAATTGGTAAAAAAGTACCAGGTAAACCTCATTTAGCTGGTGTGCATTTAAGCTTTGCACCTTTTGATGGATTAACATTAGGGGCAAATAGGTTATTGCAGTTTGGTGGTGGTGACCGCTCAGTAAGCTTGAAAGGTTTTGCCGAAGCCTTTTTTTTACCGGGTGGTAACGATAATGTAAATGCAGAAGAAATCCAAAAATATGGCCCTAACTATGAGGTAGGCGACCAATTAGCTTCACTAAGTTTTGATTATAAAGCGGCATGGTTTGACATGCCGTTTAGCCTTTATGGCGATATGGGGCTGGAAGACACTCTTGGTGGTACTCGTAATAACAGTTATAACTTTGGTTTATATTTACCTTATTTAAGTGAAAACCACAGCTTAAGACTTGAAAACAGCCGCTGGCAAACGGAGTGGTATTGGTCAAAGCTTTATTCTCAAGGTAATACTATTGATAAACAGGCATTAGGGCATTGGGGGGCTGAACAGCGTTATTTTCAGCATTACCCAAGCGCTGAAAGCCAATCAGTTAACTGGGTATGGCAATATAGCGCGACGCAAAACATAGATACTACATTTAGACGTATCGAAACAGAAATGGATTCTAATGGTAAGATAGGCTCTGCTGACGCGCCATATTCAATAGGCTTTGAGCTAGAAACACGTTATACCCAGCAGTTGCAAGATGGCTATTGGGGTTTAGAGTTATATACAGGTAAAACAGTGTTCGATGATAACTTTTTTAGGCTTAGTGCTTTTTATGGATGGTAAAAATAATTATGTAATTGATGATTCTATTTCGAGGCACTAGCTTTTTGCGTTAAGCTTATTGTTTAATTTTATACTAAACTCTAAAAATAATTTTGATGATTTTTAACTTGCGTTAGTTTTTTAGCGTATTTTGAAACATTCGTTTATTTATTTGCGCGAAGGGTTTATATGAAAATTACAGTAGTAGGTACGGGCTATGTTGGCCTTTCTAACGCTATGTTATTAGCGCAACATAATGAAGTGGTTGCGCTCGATATAGATGAGCAAAAAATAGCGCTTTTAAAGAAGAAGCAGTCGCCTATTGTTGATATCGAAATCAGTGATTTTTTAACACGTAGTGACTTAAACTTTACAGCAACTACTGACAAAGTAGCAGCATACAAAAACGCTGATTTTGTAATTATTGCTACACCAACCGATTACGATGTTGAAAATAACTACTTTAATACAAGCTCTGTAGAAGCTGTAATTAAAGATGCGATAGCACATAATCCAAACGCAGTTATGGTTATTAAATCGACCATACCTGTTGGTTTTACGCAAAGTATTAAAGAAAAAATTGGCATTAATAACTTAATTTTTTCACCTGAGTTTTTACGTGAAGGTAAGGCACTACACGATAATTTATATCCATCACGTATTGTAGTGGGTGAGCAAAGTGAGCGCGCAAGCGTGTTTGCTAACTTACTTAAGCAAGGCGCTATAAAAAAAGATATTGAAGTGTTGTTTACTGATTCAACTGAAGCTGAAGCTATTAAGTTATTTTCAAATACCTATTTGGCAATGCGTGTGGCTTATTTTAATGAGCTAGACAGCTACGCTGAAGCACATGGCTTAAATAGTAAGCAAATTATACAGGGTGTTAGTTTAGACCCACGTATCGGCAACCATTATAATAATCCTTCGTTTGGTTACGGTGGTTACTGCTTACCAAAAGACACCAAACAACTTAGAGCAAATTATGCAAATGTACCAAACAACATTATTGGTGCCATTGTTGATGCGAACACGACACGCAAAGACTTTATTGCCGACTCAATAATTAAACGTAACCCTAAAGTGGTTGGTGTGTATCGCTTAGTCATGAAAACAGGGTCTGATAACTTTAGAGCTTCATCGATTCAAGGCATTATGAAGCGTATTAAGGCTAAAGGTATTGAAGTTGTAGTTTACGAGCCTGTATTACAAGAAAGTGAATTTTTTAACTCTCGTGTTATTAAAGATTTAAATGAGTTTAAACAAATATCTGACGTTGTTGTATCTAACCGTATGGTTGAGGAGCTCAGTGATATTGCAGGCAAAGTTTATACACGCGATTTGTTTGGTAGTGATTAATAAACAAAGTTTAAAGGCTAAAGGCTAAAGACTAAAGGTTAAAGGCTAAAGTATAAGTCAAAAACTAAGGTAAATTTATATTAGGGGGCGTTGTGCAGTTTGAGGACTTATATGTATGGCAACGCTCTGCCGATTTAGCTTGTGAAGTTTTTATTTACTTTAAGGCAAGTAAGCAATTTGGTTTAAAAGATCAAATTACACGATCTGCATTATCAATTTCATCAAATATTGCAGAGGGTTATGAGAGAAAGACAGCTAAAGATTACTGCCGTTTTCTCTCTTACTCTAAAGGTAGCTGTGGTGAGCTTCGTTCACAAATATATATTGCCTTAAAAATTGGTGAAGTTGATACAAAAACAGCAGAAACCTGGATAGAAGAGTCTAGGCAGTTATCAAAAATGATATCTGCCTTGATGAAAACTATTGAAACGTGGGATTAGGCTTTTAGTCTTCAACTTTCAACTTTCAACTTTCAACTTTCAACTTTCAACTTTATCAGCTTAAAGATTAGGTAATTATGAAATATTTAGTAACGGGTGCTGCTGGTTTTATTGGCGCGGCAACATGCCAAAAATTATTAGCGGCGGGTCATGTAGTAGTCGGTATTGATAATCTGAACGACTATTACGATGTAAATTTAAAACTAGCTCGTTTAGCGCAGTTTGAAAGCCATGAAGCGTTTACATTTATTAAGCTTGATATAAGTGAACGCCCAGCAATGAGCGAGTTATTTAAAACACAGCAGTTTGATAAAGTAATACATTTAGCGGCGCAAGCCGGTGTTAGGTATTCAATAGAAAACCCTGATGCTTATGCAGATTCTAACTTAGTAGGGCACTTAAATGTGCTTGAAGGATGTCGTAATAATAAAGTTAAACACTTAGTTTATGCCTCTTCTAGCTCAGTTTATGGTTTAAACGAAAAAACACCGTTTGAAACAACCGATAGTGTTGATCACCCAGTGTCGTTTTATGCTGCAACTAAAAAAGCGAATGAGCTAATGGCACATAGCTATTCTCATTTATATAGCTTGCCTACAACAGGCTTACGCTTTTTTACCGTTTATGGCCCATGGGGTCGCCCAGATATGGCACCGTATATTTTTACTAAAAAAATACTTGCCGGCGACACTATTGATATAAACAACAACGGCGATATGTGGCGTGACTTTACTTACATAGATGACATTGTTGAAGGTGTTGTTCGTGCTGCCGATGTTATTCCTGTTGCAAACCCAGATTGGAGAGTTGAAAGCGGTTCGCCAGCTTCTAGCTCTGCTCCTTATGCGGTGTATAACATTGGCCACGGTAGCCCAATAAACCTAATGAAGTTTATTGAAGCTATTGAAACTGAGTTAGGTATCGAAGCTAAAAAGAACTTCCGCGAAATGCAAGCCGGCGATGTTTATAAAACTTATGCTGATACTACAGACTTATTTAATGCAACAGGCTATAAAGCACAAGTAGGTGTTAAGCAAGGTGTAAGCGAGCTTATTAAGTGGTATAAAGATTTTTATAAATAAAAGTAATTAGCCGCTTACAAAATAAACACTGTTTTAGTTTAAAACGGTGTTTTTTGTTTTTAATAGGATCGTTTTTTACTAACAACAGGTTTTTGATTACTTATTCAGCCCTCATCTACTTTTTACCTGTTAACTTAAAAATAATTAATTTATAAATAAAGGATTACCCATGAAAGCTGTTATTCCTGTTGCCGGCCTTGGCACTCGTATGTTACCAATGACCAAAGCAATTCCTAAAGAAATACTGCCAATAGTTGATAAACCTCTGATTCAATATATTGTTAGTGAATGTGTAGCCGCAGGTATTAAAGATATAGTGTTAGTTACACACAGCTCAAAAAATGCGATTGAAAACCACTTTGATACAAGCTACGAGCTAGAAGCCACCCTCGAAAAACGTGTTAAACGCGCACTGCTTGACGAAATCCGCTCAATTTGCCCAACAGACGTAACGGTTATGAGTGTACGCCAAGATGAGGCTAAAGGGCTAGGGCATGCAATTTTATGTGCAAAGCCAATTGTAGGTAATAACGATTTTGTTGTGCTACTCCCTGATGTAATACTCGATGCCTACACGGCGGATCAAAAAACTGAAAATTTAGCCGCAATGATTAAGCGCTTTAACGAAACCCAAGCAAGCCAGATTATGCTAGAACCTGTGGCACAGGAAGATATAAGCAAGTATGGGATTGCTGATATTAATGGCGTGCAACTTACCCCAGGGATGAGCGCAGCAATTAAAACCATGGTTGAAAAACCGCCGGCAGATATAGCACCTTCAAACCTTGCGGTAGTTGGGCGTTATGTATTAAGTAAAAATATTTGGCCATTACTTGCTAAAACACCTGTAGGCGCAGGCGACGAAATTCAATTAACTGACGCTATTGATGCATTAATGACACAAGAAACGGTTGAAGCATTCCATATGAGCGGGCGCTCACACGATTGTGGCGATAAGTTAGGTTATTTAAAAGCGATTGTTGAGTACAGTATGCGTGATGCAAAGCTAGGAAAAGAGTTTACTCAGCATTTAAATATACTTATGAACGGAGAAAATTAATAATCTAGTTACAAAGCGCGAAGTAAATTCGCACCTACGGTTTAGCGTATATTGTAGGTGAGGTTTACACCTCGCTTTTAAAAATTAAAGCCACGTTACAAAGCGCGAAGTAAATTCGCACCTACAAGGTGTTAAAAATTAGCAAATAAGCCTAACCTAGCAAATGTTTCTCCGTATACATCTTTCCCTTGATATAGCTCCGCGCCCCAACTTTTTGCGCCCATAATAGGTTTGCTTAATTTACGCGTGTACGCTGTTTGTAATTCGTAGCTTGTTTTATAAGCTTCATTTTTATTTTTAAGCATACGAATTGTGGTATTTAAGCTCTCTATTTTGCTTAATTGGCAATGCCAGTTTACGCTCATCGATTTAGCCGGTGTATAGTCGTTGTAATCGTGTTCATCACCTGCCCAGTGGCCAATTACATTACCTGAGTTTCGGTTGCCATCTAGGTAGAGGCTATTTCTATACCAACCGGTTTGCCAGTTACTGTGTTCAATACGTATACTGTGGGTATTAGCAATAAAAGGTAAGTAAATACCAAAGCTATATGCGTTATTACGCGAGCCACCTAGAGTATCTTCAAGTGCTACCTCACCATAAAGCTCATAAGGGAGCGCATAAATACTGTTATTATAGGCAAAGGTTATTGAGCCTAATTGATCCCCAAGTTCGAAGTTTTCTCCTAACTCATCGGCATCGTTATTACCTACGTTATCTTTAGCTCCCGGTGTAAAAAATCCTTCTGTAAAATCTTTAATTGTAACGCTTCGCGGACCGCCGCCAAACTGCATTAAACGGCTTAAACCTATTGTTAAATTATCGGTTGCTGCAAAACTAGTGTGTAAGCCAAATAAATAAGGCTTGCCTGGCTCATACACGTTTTTGACTCCTGTTTGCTTGCCTTCTTTTAAAATTCCACGTTGCTCTGTCATTTTACTAATAAACATATCGTAACGAATATTAAAGCTGGTAATTGGCTCTACATTGCTCAGCGTGATAGAAGGCGTGGTTTTAGCTTGTGTGCTTAATAGCATGGCACTGTCGTTAAATGGTGAGTACCAATGCTCGCGGTAGCCAATATCTAGCTGAGCATATTTATAACCAAGGTAAACAAAGCTTTGTGTTGGGAGCATTTCGTCTTCGTTGGCTATACCAGCAACACTTACACCAAAGTAACGGCCAAAATTAGCATACGCACCGCCTTCAACTATTAAGTTAGTTTTAGTGGTTTGGCCGCGTTGATTAGGGAGAGTTTTATCTTTTGTGCCCGCAGCGAGTGTTACTTTGGCAAAAGTGCCGGCATCGCTTTGCACGTAAGGACTAATTTGATACGACAATGTTTGGTAAAGCTCAGGGTAGGAGTGTCTTACAGTTTGCAAAACCTTATAAATATCGTGCGCTTTATAAGGCTTACTCATTATATGTGTATTTTTACTAACCGCTAAAAGACGTTGTATTTGGTGCTCAAGGTCGGGTGCTTGATTTAAAGGTAAATAAGGAGATACGCCACCTTTAGCCATCGCATTTGCACTGATTGCCAACCCGACGAGCAGCGATATTTTTTTTAGCATAATTATTCCGTTAGCAAAATTAGTTCAAGTAAAAACGTAAATGCGAGGTTAACAATAAACGCTTGAGTAAGAAAGAAGAAAAGCAAAGGCTAAACGAAAAGTTTACCGCTTTGAGCCTTCAATCATTGAGGGTATTTATGGTTATTAGGCGCAGCCTTGTCATATTGTTATAAGCAGTTCTTTTGTATTGGTTACATTAAAAATTGTTGTATAACTCGGCCTTTAAAGATGGTTTACATAAAACTGTCATAAATAGTTAATACTCTAAGCGCGCATTCACTATTGGAGCTAAGATTTATGCGCGTGTCATCTATTACCCGGTTACTGGCTATATTATTGGCTTTGGCGAGTATTTTATTAGGCTCTACCTTATTTTGGGCAAGCCAAACTTTACTTAAGCTAGAGCAGCAAAATACCGCATACAGCCAACTCAAAAATACTATTTTAGTTGATTTAGCCGGTTATTTAGGGCGTTACTTAGACCAAGGTGACAGCCAATATTTAAATCAAGCCTCTACATTAATTAACAACGTTAAAGTTAATCAATTATCTATATTGCTAAGTGAGTTAAGCGCAACGCTTGAACAGCAATTAACGACCCTCAACAATGACATAAATGGCAAATACCGTGCACTTGGTAAGCTTTCGGGTAACGAAACCGCACTACTTGATAACGCGCTTAGGCAAATGGCAGGCTCAGCATCAACATTAATTAGCTATGCTAAAAAAGCACCTGAGCAAAATAACCATGCGCTAATGTATTACTCTCTGGCGAGTGATTATTACACTGAAGTAATTAATTTATCTTTATTTACCTATCAACTTATTGTTCAGTACGATAAAAACACAGAACAAAGCTTGCAACAAAGCATCGTAAATTTAAATAAATTAGCACAAGCTATTGAGCAGCTTCCTAATTTAGGTGTAGGGCGCGAGCATACTTTGTTAAAAATGTTAACCAAAAAGAAGTTCTTCTCTAAAAGCATCATCATAACAAGCTCTTACACACTTACTTCTTATTGACCCCTTGCTTTTCGTATGCTGCTTTATCATGTTCCTAACGACGCGTCTAAATAGTGCCATATGTTGCGCACTTAATGGCTCATGTATTTGACAGGCATCTTCTTTAAATACGACATCCAGTATCCAGTGTTGCTGATTTTCTATCAGCCAATGTTGTCTTATTGCTTTATTTATCAATATATTGTCTGTCAACGATGTTAGGTAGTAATGTGTGTCAATACTCGTTCTATTACCCTTCGTTCGCTCTCGCTGCACCGCAACGATTGTCCTAACTGATGGCCAGCTCTCTTTAATTTCACTCGGTAATAAACGCGCATCAAGACAATCTATCGTGCGTACTTCTTTTCGCCCATGCCCTTCATCTTGTGTTACATGACTAAGTATCTCTGAGTTTTCAGATTCATACTGGTGTGTAAATGCATCTTGAATCGCGCTATAAAGTTTCTTTTGATTACCCTTTGCTTGCACTAGATAATCTGCATGTCTGCTAATTAGCTGTTTTAGCGTTTCTTTTTGGCAGTGCAAAGCATCAAGTGTAATGACGGTGTTATTGATATCGAGTATTTTCAATAAATCCCGAACTGCCGGTATTTCATTCGTCTTACTGCCAACTGTTTGGTGGAATAATGTGAGACCTGCTTCACAATCAAATGCTGAGACGAGATGTAATTTATCAGCAATGTGTTTACTTGCTCCGCGAATAGTTTTGCCATCGAAGGCAATGACAGGATGCGCTGACTTAACGCGGTTTTGATTGACCCAGCTATACATCGCGAGTAGTAATGAGTCAGTATCAACGGTTCTAAAAATCCGAGCAATACTATGTCGAGTGGGTATGCCATTTTTGAAAGAACGAAATCCTCTTAACCAATTAAGCTTACTTTCGCCATAGACTTCAATGTCTTGCCAGTTTTCACACCCTGATGTAACGGCAGTAATAATAAGAAAAAGCACATCAACTAAGTTATGGTGCTGATTTATATGTGAACGATTATCTTTGACGAGTTCTAAATGTGAGAAGAGTGACATAATAAGTTTAAGGTGATGAAATTTATGGTATTAGATCATAAAATTTGTTTATTTACAAAGTGTGATCCCGCCCTGAATTTAGGTGTTATGAGTGCCGTTGACGAAGATGCTCTATTTATTGATGAAGAAGCTGAGGACCTTGGCGACGAAATAAAGTCAGAGCTTGTCAGTTGGCCTAATCGTTATCCGCGTGATTTAGCAAGTACCCTTAAGCAAACTCAGTTACGAGAAAATGGCTCTAATGCGTTACGCTCACAAATTAGTGGACTTTCAAATACGGTTATTAATGCAGAGCAGGCGCTTAAGGCGGAGCAAGATAATTTAAAGCAGCAAGTACTTTGGGTATTTTGTGTTGCAATAGGTACGTTGGTTATATTGGCTGCGAGCGTTTATTTTGTACAACGTAATCAAGTATTAAACCCGCTTAGGCAATTGCGAGATGGCTTTGCTTTTTTAATTGAAAGTAATGAGCTTAAGAGTATTGAAAGTAAAAATTCAAAAACTGAGATTGGTGAGATTGCGCAGTTTTTTAATCAACTCATCGATAGGCAGCGAACTGAAGCGCAAGAGCGGGCACAAATGCTAAAGGTGGTTAACAGTTTTATGCAGCAAATGAGCGAAAATTTATACACTATTAGTCAACAAGCATCGCTTAGCCATGGGCAAGTAGAACAAAATCAAAACTTATTAAGCGACATTCAACGTATTGGCGAGCAGGTAAATGATATTAATGCACAGGTGGCCGATAACGCACAAAGTACATTTACTGCAATGGAGCAAAGTTTGGGCTTTTCAGCAAATATGTTAGATGCCAGTTCTGATACGCAAGTGCGTGTAGAGCAAGGAATGCAAAGCATACAAGAGTTACTAACAGGTGTTGATGGAGTGGGTAAAATTATTGAGGTTATTCGTAATATTGCCGATCAAACTAACCTTTTAGCCCTAAATGCAGCGATTGAATCAGCGCGTGCAGGAGAGCACGGACGTGGCTTTGCTGTGGTGGCTGATGAAGTAAGGCAGTTAGCGCGGCAAACACAAGGATCGCTTAGCGATATAAACGATCAACTAAGCTTGCTAACTGAAAACTCGCGAGTGGTGTCTACGCAAATATCAGCATTGGCCAACGGTGCACAGTCACAAACACAAAATGCTCAAGAGCTAAAACTAAACTCCGAAGGGGTAGCCAGCAATGCTCAAAGTGCAAACAGCGTTGCTTTTGAGGCAATGGAACTGGCAAAGCAACAAAGTAGCTTACTCGACAATTTTAGTAAATCAATGCAAAGCATGAAAGGGCAAGTGAGTGAATCAAGTTTACTTGTTGATGATATTCGTAATCAGCTACAGCAGCAAATGCAAACAATAAAAGGTAGCTTGGGCCTTAAAAAATAAACAAAGCTGTATGTTAGTCGCATTAAGCGATAAGCTAAAAATTCATTACGTTTCAATATTTTTTTAAGGATTTATTATGATTGAACAAGGCCAAACGTTACCGGCTTTAACACTTACGCAATTAACTAACGACGGCATGCAAACATTGACGAACGGTGAGTTATTTGAAGGTAAAAAAGTTGTGCTGTTTGCTGTGCCAGGCGCGTTTACACCAACCTGTTCAAATGCTCATTTGCCAGAATTTATTACCCTTGCTGATAAAATTAAAGCAAAAGGTATTGACGCTATTTACTGTGTGTCAGTTAACGATGCATTTGTTATGAAAGCATGGGGCGATACACAAAACGCACAAGAAATTGCCATGCTTGCCGATGGTGATGCAAGCTTTACTAAGGCATTAGGCCTTGATAAAGACACCGCTGGCTTTGGCGGTATACGTTCTTCACGTTACGCAATGATTGTTGATAACTCGGTAGTAACCGGTTTGTTTGTAGAACAAGATAAAGAATTTGCAGTAAGCCGCGCAGAATACGTTTTAGAAAAGCTTTAAGCGCGAAGTAAATTTTCACCTACGGTTTGGTGTATGTTGTAGGTGAGGTTTTACACCTCGCTTTTATACATTAGAGCTATGGTGATATGAGCGCGAAGTAAATTCGCACCTACGGTTAGGTGTATATTGTAGGTGAGGTTTCACACCTCGCTTTTTAAACATTAAAGCTACGTTACATGAGTGCGGAATAAATTCGCACCTACGGGTTGGTGTATGTTGTAGGTGAGGTTTTACACCTCGCTTTTTAAACATTAAAGCCACGTGATATGAGCGCGAAATAAATTCGCACCTCTGGGTTGGTGTATGTTGTAGGTGAGGTTTTACACCTCGCTTTTATACATTAAAGCTATGGTGTATGAGCGCGAAATAAATTCGCACCTACGGTTTGGCATATGTTGTAGGTGAGGTTTTACACCTCGCTTTTTAAACCAAAGCCACGTTACATGAGCGCGAAGTAAATTCGCACCTACGGTTTGGTGTATATTGTAGGTGAGGTTTTACACCTCGCTTTTTACTTTATGTAAATACAGTTCCAGTAGGGATACGAAGCAACTTTATCGACGATTTTAGCCCTTAAAGGGTTTGCAATTATATACCTAGCGTTATTAAGTAAATCATCCTCATTTCTAATCATATGGTCGTAGTAGTTACGTTGCCATAGTTTTTGTACCCCTAAACGATCGCGTATAGTTTTGGAGCAGCGACCTTTAAAAGATTTAATTACGTCCGATAGGGATTTTTCATTTCCCAATTGAATTAACCAATGCACATGATTTGGCATAATTACAAACGCTATTGTTTTAGCCGCTTTTTGATCTTCTATATTTTTCATTTCTTTAATAATTAAACGATTAATATCCATAGAGATAAACTTATTTTCTCTTTTATGTGCTACCAATGTAATAGAGTAGAATCGATTTATTAACGATACTCTGCCTTTTCTTAATAAATCGGAATGATGCATTTTTATTGATCCTTTTTATTTTAAAGGTAGCAGAAATATAGAAATTTTTAAGATGAGTAAGCGCGAAGTAAATTCGCACCTACGGGTTGATGTATGTTGTAGGTGAGGTTTTACACCTTGCTTTTAAAAATTAAAGCCACGTCACAAAGCGCGAAGTAAATTCGCACCTACGGTTTGGTGTATGTTGTAGGTGAGGTTTTACACCTCGCTTTTTAAACATAAAAGCTACGTTACATGAGCGCGAAGTAAATTCGCACCTACGGGTTGGTGTATGTTGTAGGTGAGGTTTTACACCTCGCTTTTTAAACACCAAAGCCACGTTACATGAGCGCGAAGTAAATTCGCACCTACGGTTTGGTGTATGTTGTAGGTGAGGTTTTACACCTCGCTTTTTAAACCAAAGCTACGTTACATGAGCGCGAAGTAAATTCGCACCTACGGGTTGGTGTATGTTGTAGGTGAGGTTTTATACCTCGCTTTTTAAACCAAAGCCACGTTATATGAGCGCGAAGTAAATTCGCACCTACGGTTTGGTGTATGTTGTAGGTGAGGTTTTACACCTCGCTTTTTAAACCAAAGCTACGTTACATGAGCGCGAAGTAAATTCGCACCTACGGGTTGGTGTATGTTGTAGGTGAGGTTTTATACCTCGCTTTTTAAACCAAAGCCACGTTATATGAGCGCGAAGTAAATTCGCACCTACGGGTTAATGTATATTGTAGGTGAGGTTTTACACCTCGCTTTTAAATGAAGCTAAATATTGTCGCAATTAATTTCCCGTTTCGAAGGTCAATTAGGTAGCATGTCAGATTTTTTAATCTGACATTCAATTATGAACATTCTTCACACATTCAAAGTGGTACTTTGAAGCCATTTTAGCAAAGGAATTTAATAATGATTTTACCTGTAATAATGGCTGGTGGATCGGGTACGCGTTTATGGCCGCTTTCTCGCGGGAATTACCCAAAACAATTTTTACCATTAAGTGGCGAACAAACTATGCTACAAAATACGATAAGTCGTTTAAATGGTTTAGTTCATAGTCCTGCAATGCTTATTTGTAATGAAGAACATCGTTTTATAGCGGCAGAACAAGTTCGACAATTAGGTGTGCAGCATAGTGGACTGTTTTTAGAGCCTGTAGGGCGTAATACGGCGCCAGCGATTGCCTTAGCTGCATTTAAAGCTGTAGAGAAAGGTGAAAACCCTTTGTTGCTTATACTTGCCGCAGATCATGTGATTGACGACACTATTGCATTACAACATAGTATTAACCAAGCTGTAGAACTGGCCAAGCAAGACAAGTTAGTTACCTTTGGTATTGTAGGAAACAAACCTGAAACAGGGTATGGCTATATAAAGCGCGGTGAGCAATTTAATAACGGTTTTGTGGTTGATAGTTTTGTAGAAAAGCCAAGCCTAGAAATGGCAAAAAAATACATAGATGGTGGCGATTATTATTGGAATAGTGGCATGTTTTTATTTAAAGCAAGTCGCTATTTAGAGGAGCTAAACACTTTTCGCCCTGATATTTATGAAGCATGCGAAAAAGCTATGCAAGTACAAAACGACGATATGGATTTTGTTCGTATAGATAAAGCAGCATTTGAAAAATGCGCGAGCGAGTCGATAGACTATGCTGTGATGGAACATACCAAAGATGCAGTGGTTGTGCCGATGGATGCTGGTTGGAGCGATGTTGGTGGTTTTTCTGCATTGTGGGACGTATCAACTAAAGATAAAAATGGCAATGTATTTAGAGGTGATGTAAAAGCGATTAACACTAAAAACACCCTGGTTTTTGGTGAAGACAAACTCGTTGCTACAATCGGTATTGAGGACCTCGTTATAATAAATACTAAAGATGCAGTGCTTGTTGCGCACAAAGATCAATCACAGCATGTAAAAGCAATCGTACAGCAATTAAAAGCTGAAAATCGTTCAGAAGCAATCACGCACCGCGAAGTTTACCGACCTTGGGGTAAATATGACTCAGTTGATAGCGGCGAACGCTTCCAAGTTAAGCGTATTACAGTAAAGCCTGGCGCAAAACTCAGCGTGCAAATGCATCATCACCGTTCAGAACATTGGATTGTTGTATCAGGCGCTGCAAAGGTGCGAATAGATGGTGCTGAGCAGCTCGTAACTGAAAATGAGTCGGTGTACATTCCCATTACTGCAGTACATGCGCTGGAAAACCCAGGTAAAGTTGATTTAGAGCTTATTGAAGTTCAGTCTGGTTCATATCTTGGTGAAGATGACATTGTCCGTTTTGAAGATTGCTACGGCCGAGTGAAGTGATTAATTACTCGGTATTAAATACTTGTAAGGGCGCTGTATTTAACCTGAATTCTGGATAATAAATCTATCTCAAGCAGCTATTTTCAGCGCTAACTGCGTTGAATTTATTTGCAATAGGCCAGCTATTGACGCGTAAATGCGCCTTGTTTTCACTGAAAATCTCTGGCTAGAGAAAATAAATTTAAATATCATCATGATTCAATACGTTAGTAAATCTATTAACCAGAGTTCAGGTTATTTAGATAAGTGATAGTTATTAGTAATTTTTCGTTTTCACTTTTCTTTGTATAAAAAGCGATAAGGTTGTATATGGATAACACATTGATTTGCTGAGAAGTGATAGCCAAAAGTGGTGTTGTTTTTGGCACCAGTGGTGCACGTGGTTTAGTTACAGATTTTACCGCATATGTATGTGCTGCTTTTTCTATCGCGTTTGTTAAGTCGATAAAAACAGAATTTAGCTTTAATACCGTAGCATTAGCTATTGATAATCGCCCCAGTAGTTATTTTATGGCGCAAGCCTGCGCGCAAAGCTTAAAGCAACTCAATATTAATGTAATTTACTATGGTGTTATACCCACTCCAGCGCTTGCTTATAAAGCGATGCAAGACTCTATCCCAAGCATAATGGTTACAGGTAGCCATATACCGTTTGACCGAAATGGCCTTAAGTTTTATCGACCAGACGGTGAAATAACTAAAGCTGATGAGCAAGCTATTTTAAATAATAAAATGTCGTTTTCAGCAGTGGGTAGCGCATGTTTGGCATTTATGGTGCGTATCGCCTATTTATGGGGAACACCACACAACGTAGGTTCTGCCTTGCCTAAAAACCAAACATACTACTGCAAATTAAACCACCAGAGAACAACACGCCCTAATAACATATTGCGCTATATCGGTATTTAATACCAACCTGCATAAATCTTTGATCAATTTAACGGATTAAATTGCACTATAACGTCGTTAAAAATTTTTTATTTAGAATAACTAGATACAAAAATTTTTGCCTAGTTCTAGCGTAATTTTCTTAACGTTAAATAGGTCCCATATATAAGCAGATTGGTATAAATTTATCAGCCGTTCAGGTTAGTTAATTAAAGCTCAAATGGCGCAACGCCAACTGCCTTTATTTTATAGCCTACTTGGGCTATTTCGCCTGACCACGTTTCTGTACTTATAATGCCAGTTACAACGATTGCGTCATACAGGCTGTCTATAGGTACGCCACCTTTAATAGTTACATGCACAATTTGATTTGGCGGCGGTGGCGGTACGTGTATACATGCACCAAAATATGGGACGAGTAAAAACTCAGTAATAATTTCACTGTCACCTTCAAGTGGTACTACAAAGCCAGGTAAGCTTACAGACTGACCGTTTAACGCTTTAACTACAGGTGCGTCTAGATCGGGTTGCACCCAATTTTGATCGCTGCCTTCGTGATTGGCTTGTGCTTGTGTGTCTATTTGCACGTGATTTTTAGGGATTAAGTCTTCCCAAAAAATCTCTTTTGGTGGATTTGCATTACTTGCAAAACTTACGAGTAGCAAATTAAGAATAGTAATATATTGAAAAGCTGTTTTAAAAAACGTCATGGGATACCTAAAAATTATGTTTTTATACTCATGCCATCGCTGAGAGAGTAAAAATAAGCGCGTGTGGCAGGCACTAAACCAATAATAAAACCAGCTACCATAATAACGCCTATTAATGTGAGTTCATAGTAAGAGAGCATCGCTATATTTACGCTAATACCTGCATGGCTTTGTAGGTAGCCAGCACCTAAATACATAACTAAATAAAATAATGCACAGCCAACTAAGCAGCCTAATAAAGTAGTTAACAGTGACTCTATACTTATAAGTGTGAATAATTGCCAAGGGCGGGCTCCTACCGAACGTAATATAGCAAGCTCACGGCGACGTTGGCTCAGGTTTGCAAGCAGTGTGGTTAGCATGCCTAGTAAGCTAACAAGTACGACGACTGCGGAGAATAGTTGCAGTGTTCTTTCTACTATGGCGAGCATTTGCCATAATTCTTTCAGTGTTACAGTGGGCATAATACCAAGCAGTGCTTCTTGCTTATGTTGGTTTATATTGCGCCTAATTTGCAATGTGTATAGCGGTGATTTAAAACCCATTAAAAATGCAGTGATTTGTTTTGGATGACCGATAAGATCGTCATGTTCGTCATGTTCGTCATGTTCGTCATGTTCGTCATGTTCGTCATGTTCGTCATGTTCGTCATGTTCGTCATGTTCGTCATGTTTGGTGCTAGCACTGGCATGTATTAAATCGATAGCGGCAAGCGGTATGTGTAACGTTTTATCAACAGGTGTGCCGGTGGGGTTTAAAATACCGACAATTTTAAATGGGTTGTCGTCATGATGATGAAAGCTAGTATTGCCCATACCGTGGGATATAACGATATGATCGCCAAGTTTATAACCTAACTTGTTGGCTACGCTGCTCCCCAGTACAACTTCGTTAATATTTAAAAACGGATGGCCTTGGTTAAAGCTTAAGTTTTGCTTTTTAGCAAAGCGGTAATGCTCAAAGTAGTCAAGAGTAGTGCCAAGTACAGCTTGGCCTTTATGGCTATCACCTAAGCTTATAGGTATGCTCCATTTTACGCCTCGCTGACTTGTTATGTATTCATAACTTTTCCAACTTACGCCGTTATTAGTATGGCCAATTCTAAATACTGACGAAAGCAGCAACTGTATGTCGCCGGTACGCGCACCAACAATTAAATCAGTACCCGAAATAGTATTACTAAAACTACTTTTAGCATCAATTCGTACACGTTCAATACTTAAAAGTAGCATTACACTAATTGCGATAGTAAATAATGTAAGCAGTACACTTGCGCGGCGATTTAATAAGCTTTTGTAAGCAAGTTTAGCGATGATCATACCTGCTCCTGCAAATTTATAAGGTCAATGGAGCGGTTAAATAAAGGCTTTAGTGTTTCATCGTGGCTCACAAATACCAGCGTGCTATTAGATAACTTTGCTTGTTCAAATAGTAACTTTATAAAACTCTCACGATTGTTAGTGTCTAGTGCTGATGTGGGCTCATCAGCAATTATTAATTCAGGGCTGCCTATAAATGCGCGAGCGGCAGCAACGCGCTGTTGCTGCCCAATACTCAGTGTCGCTACATCTTTATGGTGATACTGGGCAGTAAGGCCTAAAGCATTTAATAACCGTATCGCTTCTTTTTGTAAGGCAGAATTTTTATTTGATGATTGCTTTAATATTTTTTGTTTTCGGCTTTTTGAAAACTCACATCCAAGCGTTATATTTTCAATAGGAGTTAAATAAGGAAGCAGGTTAAAGTTTTGAAAAATGGTGCCAATGTGATCCGCTCTAAAAACATCACGGGTAGTATTGCTTAATGTAGTTAAGTTTTGGTTTAAAATTGATACCTCACCGCTGGTGGCTGTATTAATACCAGCAAGAATCGCTAACAATGTCGATTTACCTGAGCCACTAGGACCGTGTAAAAAAATATGCTCACCTTTTTCTATAACTAACTCTTTTATGTTGAGCGTGGGTGAGCTATCGCTTTTATGCCACTTAAAAGTTACGTTTTTCAGGTTTATCATTATCAGATTACCAACCCCAGTAGTTTAGATCTTTACGCATTTTTAGCTGTCTTATTATATTTAATGGCTTGGGTTTTAGTTTTTCGTTACTTTGTAAAAATTCATTAGCTGCATTTAATACGCGTTGGCTAGATTGGCCATCGGTATACGGATGAAGTTCCTGGCAATAGCTTTCAATATTTTGCATTAAGTCACTAGGTTTAGTAAGCGCGTGTTCAATAGCTGCTTCTACTTCATCTGCGTCGGTAATATCAAGTAAATGAGGAAATGGTTTTTGATTACAAAACGTGACTACCGGTTTACGTAGTAGTAAAAACATTAAAAGAACTGACGATGTATCGCACAGCATAACATCAGCAGCTTGCAGTAACGGCAAAACGTTATCGGTTTCAATAAATGTTAGATTTTCGTTACTCAGCGCTTTATATTTATTAACCCATTCGGCAGGCATTTTAGGATGAAACTGCATCAAAATACGCCACTTACCTTGTTCACTAAAATGTTTTATTTGCTCATATAATTTAGGAGCAAGTGATAGCTTTCGTGAGAAAGTAGAGCATATAAGTAAAGTAGGGCGAGGGTCGTCGCTTACATAAGGATTATTTGAAGTATTACTAAAAAGTGGATCGAGTGTTGGCCAGCCAGTTTCAGTTACCTTAAAGAAACCATGCTGCTTAGCTAGCTCTTTAAATCGGGTTGTTGTATTTGGGCCTTGCGTACAATATAAATCGTAACAACCACGAATAGTAAAATGACCACGATTACCTTCAGATCTGCGCTTTTCAGAATTAAAACCATGAAATACAGCTACTTTTTTACCCGGAATAAAGCTAGGTACTATATTACCCGGTATAAATGTAATGTTTGGATCCCAGCTTTTAACATCTTTTATGGTATGCAAACGTGGCTCGTCTGTGGTTAAAAAATCGGGGTTTACTTCGATACCCGCTAAAAACCAGCGCACTTCGCCACCATTAGCTATTACTGCAGCCTGAATAGGCCTCAAGATAGCGTACGAATAATTTTGAGAGATATACATCAAGTATTTTTTATTTTTAGTGGCAGTTAAGTAGTTCAAGCTATCTCCCCAGGCTGGTTGGCACATTAAGTTTACCCCATTGCGACTCGCTTATAAATATATGCCTTTATTTGTTTTAAGCATCCGATTGAGCTTTGAGGTTGGCTAGATTATTATACAGCCCATATAACCCCATACCATACTTTGCTCAAAGAGCATCCCTAACCCCGGAGATAGCATGACTAGCTATAAAGTTTTAGATGTAAACGATGATTTACCAATTCGTACCAAAGGTGAAGTACATAGCGGTAAGGTTCGTTCAGTTTATTGGCTAACAGATGAAGACAGCGCGCGATTAATTAGCGACAAAGGCTATAAAGTACCTGCAGGCACTGAGCTTGCAATTATGGTTATTTCAGACCGAATTTCGGCGTTTGATTGTATTTGGCAAGGCGAAAACGGGTTAAATGGCGTGCCAGGTAAAGGGATCGCCCTTAACTCGGTTGCATCGCATTGGTTTAAATTATTTGATCAAGCAGGCCTTGCAGGTAACCATATTGTTGATATTCCGCATCCTTACGTATGGATTGTACGCAAAGCCAGTACAGTAAAAGTAGAAGCGATTGCACGCCAATACATTACAGGCAGCATGTGGCGCGATTACGCAAAAGGCGTGCGTAATTTTTGTGGTATTGATTTACCAGAAGGCTTAAAAGCAAACCAAAAGCTTGATAATGTTTTAATTACGCCCTCAACAAAAGGTATTATTGAAGGCGTTGCCGACATTCCACCTGTTGATGATGTAAATATCACGCGTGCTAACATTACTAATAACTTAGATGTATTTAACTTTAAGTCGGCAGATGATGTAACTAAGTACGAAAAACTGCTAGTTGAAGGCTTTAAGTTAATTAGCGATGAACTTGCAAAGCTTGATCAAATTTTTGTGGATACAAAATTTGAGTTTGGTTATGTAGAGGATTTAAATGGCGCGCAACAGCTTATATATATTGATGAAGTAGGCACGCCCGATTCGTCACGTATTTGGGATGAAGCCGCTTATCGCGATGGCAAAATTGTCGAAAATTCTAAAGAAGGCTTTCGCCAGTTACTAATTAATAATGTGCCAGAAAGCGATGTATTATTAAATAAAGACCGTATGAGTGAACGTGAACAAGTTGCTAAAGATTATATTTTACCAGAATCAGTCATGCTTGAAGTGTCAAATACCTATGTAGGTATTGCGAGTAAAATTGTTGGCAAAGATATTGTTATACCTAGCGATCCTCGCCAAGAAGTAATTGCTATTTTAGATGCTGAATACGGATTGATTGTAAAATAACACGACTAAAGGATGGCTTAACCTAATTACTCGGTCTTTATTTGTGGTTACTGGGCTATAATTCTTGCAATTAGTGCTCGTCTCTAATTAACTTAGCTTAACGTTAATAGTTTGGTGTTGTTATGTTAGAGCGAGCATTGCAAAAAATCGTTGTTTTTTAGCGATAGGTTTGTTTTTTAGCCATTTTGCTTTGAGCGCAAATATTGATTTAGTTATACAAGATCAACATGGGCAAGCATTACCAGATGCGGTGGTTGAGCTAAATAAAAATAATATAAAGTCTGCTTTTACACCAAAGACGGTTGCGACAATGGATCAAGTTAATAAGCAATTTTCACCTGAATTATTAATTGTTCAAAAGGGGCAGCAAGTAAATTTTCCTAATAGCGATAATATTCGCCATCATGTGTATTCTTTTTCACAAGCCAAGCCTTTTCAGCTAAAATTATATTCAGGGCAACCAAAAAACCCTATTGTATTTGATAAGCTCGGTGTGGTTGTTTTAGGATGCAATATTCATGACTCTATGATTGGCTATATTTATGTGGCAGATAATGATCTTGTTTATAAAACAGATGAAAGAGGGCGTGTTACTTTGCCAGCCACTTCTTCTGAGGTGACTGTATGGCATCTTCTTCAGCGTGCCGCATTGGAGAATAAAAAAATAATTACTATTAATTCTCAAACACAGCTTTTAATAACCATAAATACTGCGGTCCCAGAGCTTCGAAATACATTTGGCAGTAAATTTAAGGCCCAAAATGACTAATAGTTTAAAAAACCGTATAACCATACTCTGCGTTGGCTTAGTGTTATTAACCACTGTGGTTAGCTTATTTAGTTTTTGGTGGTCTACGAGTAAACTCCAAGAAGAAAAAGTTAACCAAGATATAAGCGTTGCCCAAAGTGTATACAAGCAATACTTAAAATCAAAAGAGAGCCTATTATTAACCGCCGCTAAAGTACTTACCTCTGACTTTGGCTTTAAACAAGCTGTTGCTACACGAGACGCGGGTACAATAAGTAGCGTATTGTTTAACCATAGTCAGCGTATAAACGCCGAGCTAATGTTGTTAATTGATTTGTCGGGTAAATTAATTTCGGCTAATACTAGCGAAGATATTTACGGGCACGATTTACAGCCGCTAATGAAAGAATTATTAAGTACTTCGGAGCAATCTAGTTTTGTTGTTTTAAATAACGAACTTTACCAAGTGATTTTACTTCCCGTTAAGGCGCCACGTACAGTTGCTTATAGTTTAGTCGGATTTAAAATAAATAATGAAGTGGCCGCCGAGCTTAAAAGCTTAACAGGTATGGATGTAAGCTTTATAGGCAGTGCGGATAATTTAGTTATTAGCTCTTTAGTTAAACGCCCAACCCCTTTTGAACCTGTGAACTATTTTAATACGTTAACCACATCACGCTTTTTTGGTGAATATTTAGTGTATCGCAATCGTGATATTGATTTACCGTCGCTACTTTCTCACCCAATTGTTATTTTACTCAGTGCCGATTTAACGCAAAGTTACAGTGATTTTGAAAAGCTATTTTTTACATTAATGATATTGGCTATTTTAACCATGTTTGTAGGTGTTATAACAAGTAGCTTATTAGCAAACAACCTTACTACTCCTTTATCTCAACTCGCTGTTATTGCTAGGCAATTTGCACAAGGTAACTATAGTTTCGAATTTAAAGGAAAAAAACAAAGTACAGAAATAACGACCCTAGTTGATGCATTTAATAGCATGGGTAACGATATTAATGAACGTGAGAAACAAATTAGTTTTCAGGCTCGCCATGACTCCCTTACAGGGTTTTATAATCGTTCAGCAATGCTAGATGTGTTGGGGGATGAATTAGATGCAACGAATGAATACACACTTGTTGCTATTGATATTAAGGGTTTGCGACACATAAACGATAAGTTAGGCCCTCGTGTTGGGGATGACTGTTTAAAAGCGGTAGCAAGTCGTATTAGTGAGTTTTCTGATGAGCTAGGTGGTTTTCATGCGCGAATTGGCGGCGATGAATTTTTAACGGTATTCCCAGCAACTGCAGCACAAGAGCTAAAAAGTGGCATTGACGGCTTAATGATGCAGTTACAGGCTTGCTATACCATTCAAAAGTTAAAAATTAATTTACGGTTTAGTGCCGGTATTGTGCAATACCCAGCGCAAGGTATTACTAGCGATGATTTAATGCGCCGTGTATTGATTGCTGTTGACAGTGCTGCAAGCGATCACGAAAGTATTCATTATTATCAAAGTGGCGAAGACGAAGCGCACTTAGATCGCTTAATAATGCTTGATGAATTAAAGCAGGCTATTAGTGATGACGATGGTCAATTGTTTATGACTTATCAGCCTAAATTACATTTAAAATCGCAAAAAATAGATAAAGTTGAGTCGCTTATTCGCTGGCAGCGAAAAGATGGTAGCTGGGTCAATCCTGAACTGTTTATTGACTTAGCCGAGCAGTCGGGGCTTATTGTTGAACTTACTGGGTGGGTTGTTAATACGGTTGTAGCACAAGTAGCTGATTGGCAGTCTAAAAATATAAACTTACAGGCTGCAATAAATGTATCTGCGCAAGACATAGCATTTCCGGGCTTTCATGCTGCATTAGTTCGTACGCTTAAAAAGTACAAAGTAGATTCTAAGCTGATCACTATTGAGCTTACTGAGCGCGATATGATCGAAAACGAAGAAAAAGGTATTAAAGCGCTCGAAAACCTAAAGGCAATTGGCGTTAAAATATCATTAGATGATTATGGTGTAGGGCAAACATCACTTGGTAGATTAAAAATGCTGCCTATTGATGAGTTGAAATTAGATAAGTGTTTTATTTTAAAACTTGATGAATCGCAAAAAGATCAATTTATAGTGCAATCATCAATTACGTTGGGACATCAGCTAGGTTTCTCGGTTGTAGCTGAAGGCGTTGAAACGCTTGGCTCATTAAATTTACTTAGAGGCATGCAGTGCGACCATGCACAAGGCTATTACTTAAGTAGGCCTTTAAAAGCAGAGCTATTAGAAGAATGGCTGGAGGAATACTATGCAAAAAATTAAATACTTATTAGCAAGTTTGTTTTTAATAGTTAGTGTGCCGAGCATTGCAAGCAATGGAAAACTGCTAGCTACGCCGGGAGTTTCTCAAATTGAAGGCAGTGGCGGCGGGGGGATTGTACCGTGGGCACAACTTGCTGGGTACGCAAGTGATGATGAATTTTCGGTAAATGGCTTTTGTAGCCGCGCAGATGTAACCGACTACACACTTGACGTATGTGGTGCACAACTTAATTTATTTAATCGTGTTGAGCTTAGTTATGCCCAACAGCGCTTTGATGTACCAGCACTTGATGCTGAAATAGAGCAATCAATTACAGGTGCTAAAATACGTTTGTACGGCGATATTGTTTACAGTGATTGGCCACAGCTTAGCTTAGGGATTCAGCATAAATCACTAGATGATGGCAGTATAGCAACACTTGTAGGCGCAGAAGAGACTAGCGGTACTGACTACTACCTCGCTGCTAGTAAATTACATTTAGGGGCTATTGCTGGCTATAACTGGTTTTGGAACGTAACTACACGATACAGTGAAGCTAATCAACTTGGTTTACTTGGTTACGGTGGAGAAAATACTAGTGGAAAAGTATTATTTGAAGGCAGCACAGCACTATTTTTTAGTCGCGTAATAGCCGTAGGTGTTGAGTATCGTCAAAAATCAAATAACTTAAACTTAGGCGAACAAGATTGGAAAGACTTATTTGTAGCGTGGATGCCTAACAAGCATGTGAGTGTGACAGCGGCTTACCTTGATTTAGGAAGCATTGCAGGGGCTGACGATCAAACAGGTTGGTATTTATCGGTAACAGGGTATTGGTAATGAAAAGCGTTGGTATTTTTTTGATTTTTTTGATTTTTTTAGGGTTGCTTAGTGGGTGTGCAAATTCTACTAAGCTCTCACTTTATCAAAAGCTGGATGGTAAAGCGGGGATAGGCAGAATTGTTGATAGCTTTATCTATCAAATAGGCAATGACGAGCAGATAATTCATTACTTTGAACACAGTAATATAGCGCATTTCCGCCAAGGATTTATTACTCATATGTGCATGCTAGTAGAAGGCCCGTGTACATACGATGGCGACTCTATGGTGGCAATTCATACCGGTATGCACATTACAGAGAAAGATTTTAATCATGTTGTTGATTTACTTATAAATGCAATGAATGAGCAAGATGTTAGCCATAGCTTACAAAACGATATTCTTTCTAGAATGGCGCCACTTCGTAGTGAAATTATAAAAATGTAACTATAAAGCTTTCAAAGTAATTATTAAGTAAAGGGAACCTTGCTTTGATTGCATTGTCCACATAGAATTATTTCATAAAAACAACAATTGGCAAATATAGCTTGTATGGCTTATCTATTTATTTCTCGCAAAAATGTACACGCAAAATACTATAAAAAAATAATCAAAAAATTGTCGATGGATTGCCAGTTACACATAATGGGAGCGCCTAAGCTTTCTGCTGTTAAATATTTAAAAGCTGCGTTTCAAGTTAATTTTACTGATGTAGTCAACTCTCAACTAAAACGTAAAAGAGCACGTAATGCTATCTGGAATAACTCTGTTATTACTGCGGTTTATACTGCTGGGTTAGTTTTATTTGAACGATTACGATACGCTAAATATTTAGCCTTATTAAGCGAAGTTAACCCTGAATGTATTGTTATTTGGAATGGCAATAAACTTCCAAATACCACAGTTGCTATGGCTGCAAAAGCATTAGGTATTAAGCAGTTTTATTATGAAAATGGTTTACTACCCGGTACAAGCAGTTTAGACCCTAATGGTATTAACTATAATGCGTCGTTAAGTCGTGACCCTTCTTTTTATCTAAATTTTGATCCACAAAATAAGCTAAGCTTTTCTGCGCCGGATTTAGTTCCAAGAGCTGATCATAAAAAACGCTGTGGATTTGAGTGCGCCGATGTGCCAGAACGCTATATATTTGCGCCTTTTCAAGTACCTCACGATACTCAATTAGCGAGTTTTTCGCCATGGATAGATTCCATGGATATGTTTTATGAGGAAGTGATTAAAGCCGTCAAAAGCTTAAACGATCCAAGTTTGAAAGTGGTTTTTAAAGAGCATCCGTCATGGCATAAACATTACACTCATCTTTATGAAAAAGATCCGATTGCCATTTTTGCTAATGGAAACCAAACAAGTGACTTAATTGAGTGTTCTGAAGCGGTAGTAACGATTAATTCAACAGTCGGCTTAGAAGCATTACTGCTAAATAAACGAGTATTAACTCTTGGACAAGCCTGTTACAACATTGAGGGGCTGGTAAAGCATGCAAGCACTGCAGAGCAGCTAGCAGAGAATATGAACGAAGTAGCGCAGGGCTGGCAACCAAATACATTATTAAAGGATAAATTTTTTAGCTTTATTGAACATGTATATTGTATTCCTGGCGTTTGGAAACACACTGAAGATAAACACATTAAAGCGATTGAAGCGCGTTTTACGGATAATGATGAGTTTGCTAATTATCATGGTGAGAAGGAATCGTAGTGAAAAACCTAATTAACTGTCAGCAATTACACGAGCAACTCCACAACCCTGCATTAGTGATATTTGATGCAGGTATGCTGCGCCCAGGTGTTTTGGGTACTTATTCGCCGCAAGCTATGTTGCCAAGCGCTAAACGTTTTGACATAAAAAACGAGTTGGCTGATAAGTCAAACCCCTTACCAAGTACGGTATGCAGCGAGCAGCAGTTTACTCATGTTATGCAAAATGCAGGCGTAAATAACGATTCACTTATAGTTGTATACGAAGATGGCGGTTTATTTAGCGCAGCAAGGGCGTGGTGGATGTTTAAAGCTATGGGGCATCACAACGTAAAAGTACTACATGGTGGCCTTAAAAAGTGGTTAGAGAGTGGTTACGCCACACAGCAAGGTTATAGCAAATCGTTAGGTAAAGGTGATTTTACGGCAAGCTATAATTCTGCGTGTTTTATCAATAGCCAACAAGTGGTTGACGCAATTGATGAGCCCAGCACTGTATTGCTAGATGCACGTGCTTATAAACGTTTTACAGGCGAAGAAAGTGAACCCCGAAAAGGTATGCGAAGTGGGCATATCCCTAATAGTCGCTCGTTACCTTTTATGGATTTACTTAATAAAGGTGAAGCCAAACCACTTACTGAAATTAAAGCGATATTTAACGACGTAATCGGTGATGTGCAGCAGTTACAATTTAGCTGTGGCTCAGGTATTACGGCGTGTGTTTTAGCGTTATTTGCTACTGAATGTGGTTACAGTAATTTAAGCGTTTATGATGGCTCGTGGAGTGAGTGGGGCGCAAGTGATTCATTACCCATCAGTACGGGTGAAGCATAAGTGTGGTTAGTGTAGAGCTTACTCATGCGAAAAGCGCAGTAAATTACTTTACTACCTTTTAAAACCATAAGGGCAGTTTTTACAACCATTTTTGCAGCACGAACCACGCTTTAAAAAAAACCACTTACTAAATATCATGTAACCACTTTGCATGGTGTAGTCGAGCCCTTCAATTAAATTGTCGTTTCCTCTAAATTGCTTTGCAAAGTCTATTTGGGTTTTAATAGGTTGTGTATAAACACCCTCTAAAAAAGTATTTATTTTATTAAGCGTGCACTTGCGGCATAAACAACTTGTTGCTGTGGTATCTAGCGGTAAAATAGCCGGCAGCTCATTGCACCAACACGCTGATATATCGTCTATATTACACGTTAGAGTACTGTGGCATTGAGTGCAGTTAAGTTCAGTCATTATAATTCTTTTTAGTAACAGTGAGCCAAGAATAACAAATATTATGAATACACAAAAAGCATTAGCTGAATTTATTACGTTTGGTGAACAAAGAGATGAAGCTATATCGGTTATCGTTTCAAGCCCTGCTGATAGCAATAAAACTCACTATACTCTCTCAACCGAGGTTTTAATTGATGTACTTAAACGTTGCCTAAATAACGAAATAGACTTGGATGATTTAGAGCTTTGGGCAAACGTAATTGAATCGCGAGATGATATTGATTGTACTGAGCATGAAGGTTTTATTTATGCGCTCAGTAATAGCGAGCAAATGGGAGAGCTTAATCATCAAAAGCTTGCTCAAATAGTTGCGTTAGTAAAAATTTGATTTGTTTAAAAAGAGAGGTGTAAAACCTCACCTACGACATACACCAAACCGTAGGTGCGAATTTATTTCGCGCTCATGTAACGTGGCTTGGGTGCCAAAAAGCGAGGTATAAAACCTCACCTACAACATACGCCAAACCGTAGGTGCGAATTTACTTCGCGCTCATGTAACGTGGCTTTGGAGTTTAAAAGCGAGGTGTAAAACCTCACCTACAACATACACCAACCTCGTAGGTGCGAATTTATTTCGCGCTCATGTAACGTGGCTTTGGAGTTTAAAAAGCGAGGTGTAAAACCTCACCTACAAAAAAACCGCATTTCAATTAAATGCGGTTTTTAAATTGAAGACAATCGTGTTAAGCGATTATTTATGATATCCCAAGCACGTTTCTACTTCGTTTTTAGAACCTAAAATAACGGCTACTCGCTGGTGGATTGCATCAGGCTGAATATCCATAATACGCTCAGTACCGGTTGATGCAATGCCGCCAGCTTGCTCTACTAACATAGCCATTGGATTTGCTTCGTAAAGTAGGCGTAATTTATTTGGCTTTTTAGGATCTTTGGTGTCGGTAGGGTAAGTAAACAAACCACCACGGCTAAGCACGCGATGCACATCGCCCACCATTGCTGCAATCCAGCGCATATTAAAGTTTTTAGCGCGCGGGCCTGTATCACCGGCTAGCAAATCATTGATGTAGTTTTGCATCGCTGGTTGCCAATGGCGTTGGTTAGACGTATTAATGGCGAATTCGTTTGTATCAGCAGGGATTTCGGCAAAATCTTGTGTAAGTAAAAAGCTGCCTTGTGTTTTATCAAGAGTAAACATGCGCGTGCCTTTACCTGTAGTCAGCGCAAGCATTGTTGATGGCCCGTAAAGTACGTAACCTGCTGCAACTTGCTTATGGCCTGGCTGCATAAAAATGCTTTCATCAGCGGCGTCAGAACCTTCAGGCGCTTCCATAATAGAAAATATAGTACCGACAAGTGAGTTAATATCCGTATTTGACGAGCCATCTAATGGATCAAATGCCACTATAAATTTAGCATCTGGGTTGCCTGCTACTGTGTAGTCTTCTTCTTCAGAGGCGATTGCTTTAACCGTACCTGATTCCAGTAAAATATCTTTTAACAGCTGATTAGATAATACATCGAGCTTTTTTTGAGTTTCACCTTGAATGTTTTCATCAAGGGTTGAGCCTAACACGCCAGAAAGCGCGCCTTGACCAACGCGAAACGAAATTTCTTTACATGCTGCTAAAATTGTTCGAATTAATGATAAAAGTTCTCTTGAACAACCATCTTCAAGTAATACTGGAGGGAGTCTACGCATTCTATTTTCCTGATAACGTGTTAAAACCAATCATAATGTGAGAGAGATTAGCTTAGAGCGCTGAAATTCGTCTTAAATAACTGTATTGTTTAAATAGCACCCTATAATGGGACCACCTAATCGTACTTAAAACACAAATAACAAAGATAAGATTATGAAAAAAATACCACTACTAAGTTACATATTCTTTACTGTGCTGTGCTCTATCATAACTCAAGCGCACGCAGCAATTAAGTCAATTGATGAATTTACTACGCAAATGAATCATTTTCCGGGCTATTATTCGTTTTTTTACGATACCCAAAACGGAAATGTATATTTAAAAGTTGATAAGTTTGAACAACAATTTTTACTGCAGCAAAGCTTGCCTTACGGTATTGGCTCTAACGATATAGGCCTTGATAGAGGTCAGCTTGGTAATACTCACCTTGTGCAGTTTGAGCGTTTTGGCGACAAAGTAATGCTGCGGGCTGTAAATACTTACTATCGTGCTAATACAAGTAACAAGGCTGAGCAGCAAAGTATTAAAGAAGCGTTTGCATCAAGTATACTTGCTGGTTTTAAAGTGGTTGCAGAAGATAAAGCCACAGCACTTATTGATTACACACCTTACTTATTAAGTGATGTACATGGCGTAAGCCGGACGCTTGCAGCACGTAAACAAGGCAACTTTAGCCTTGATGAATCACGCAGCGCCGTTTATATAAATCGCTCAAAAGCATTTGTAAAAAACACCGAGCTTGAAGCCGTACTTACATTTAAGGGCACAAAACCAGGTGAATTTGTTCGCCAAGTAAGTGCCGACCCTTATGCGCTTACTGTTCATATGCATCATTCACTTATTCAATTACCAGATGATAACTACGCGCCTCGTAAGTTTAATCCGCAATCAGGTTTTTGGAGTATAGAACATAAAGATTACGCAGCGCCGCTTGGTGAGTCTATGTATGTGCGTTATATACCGCGTCATCGTCTAACTAAAAAGGACTCAAGCTTACCTATTAGTGAACCTGTTAAACCAATTGTTTATTACCTTGATCCTGGCGTTCCAGAGCCTGTAAAAAGCGCTTTGCTTGAAGGTGGAAAGTGGTGGAACGATGCATTTACTGCTGCAGGATATAAAAATGCATTTATAGTAAAAGTACTGCCAAGTAATGCCGACCCTATGGATATTCGTTACAACGTCATTCAGTGGGTACACCGCGCAACGCGAGGCTGGTCATACGGTAGTTCTGTAATTGACCCACGTACAGGTGAAATACTTAAAGGGCACGTAACACTTGGCTCATTGCGTGTTCGCCAAGATATTTTAATAGCTGAAGCACTCGCTGCTCCTTATTTAAAAGGCAATGAAGTTGCTAAAAACTTGCAAGCAATGGCGCTTGATCGTATTCGCCAATTAAGCGCGCATGAAATTGGTCACACATTAGGTATTGCTCATAACTTTGCGGCATCGGTAGGGGATAGAGCTTCTGTAATGGATTACCCACACCCGCTACTTAGTTTTAATGAACAAGGTAAGCTTGATGTAACGCGCGGGTATGCAACAGGCATGGGCGTGTGGGATACCCAAGTAATTAAATATGGTTATAGCGATTTTACTAACCAAGATGAAAGCGCAGAACTCGCTGCTATTTTAAAGGAGAACAAAACTAAAGGCCTTGAGTTTATATCAGATAGCGACGCTCGAGCTAAAGGTGGCGCGCATCCAACCGCTCATTTATGGGATAACGGCACTAATCCTTCGCAGGAGCTTTTACGAGTACTCGACGTACGTAAAAAAGCGCTTTCGCAGTTTGGTATTAATAATATTAAAACGGGCGACTCACTATCGCAATTAGAGGAAAAACTAGTTCCGCTTTATCTGTTTCACCGTTTTCAGGTTGAGGCTGCGGTGAAGCTTATAGCCGGTGTTGATTACGAATACGAAACACGCAGTGACTCACCCGTAAAAGGTGCGCAAGTGGTTGATAAAAAAATGCAACAAGAAGCGGTAAACGCTATTTTTGCAACGCTTAAGCCAAGTAACTTATTACTTCCTGAATCGGTACTATCGCTAATTCCGCCAAAAGCGTATGGCGAGTCTAAATCGCGCGAGAGCATAGTTGGGCGCACAGGGTTAACGCTCGATGCAATGGCATTACCCGAGGTTGCAGTGCAGCACAGCTTGTCGCTTTTATTAAATGCACAGCGTTTAAATCGCCTAGCCCAGCAGCAAGCGCGTAGTAACGACTTTTATAGTTTAGATGAACTATTAAAAGCGCTTTATAGCCACGTTTTTAACGTATCGTCGCCTAATACAATGACAGGTAAAATAACTCAGCGCGTGCAATTTTTAACAGCAAAAACCATGGCTGATTTAGTAGCAAGCGATAGTGCAAGCCCTGAAGTGCAGGCGCAGTTACGTTACTACTTAGTTAAGTTGAGTGAGGACTTTAACCAAAACTCAATATTGAGCCATACCAGTACTGGCGAGAGTGCGTTTAAGCAATATTTAGCCGAACAAGTAAATCAGTTTTTAATTAAAGGGCATTGGCCAAATAATTTTAAAGTGTTACCAATACCACCTGGATCGCCAATTTAATTATAAACCTCGCTCTTGAGCGCCAATAGCATGTTTAAGAGCGCGAAGTAAATTCGCACCTACAGGGCTGCACATATTGTAGGTGAGGTTTTACACCTCGCTTTTTAAACACCCAAGCCACGTTACATGAGCGCGAAGTAAATTCGCACCTACAGGGTTTTACATATTGTAGGTGAGGTTTTACACCTCGCTTTTTAGCACCAAAGCCACGTTACATGAGCGCGAAGTAAATTCGCACCTACAGGGTTTTACATATTGTAGGTGAGGTTTTACACCTTGCTTTTTAAACACCCAAGCCACGTTACATGAGCGCGAAGTAAATTCGCACCTACAGAGCTGCACATATTGTAGGTGAGGTTTATACCTCGCTTTTTAAACACCCAAGCCACGTTACATGAGCGCGAAGTAAATTCGCACCTACAGGGTTGCACATATTGTAGGTGAGGTTTTATACCTCGCTTTTTAAACACCCAAGCCACGTTACATGAGCGCGAAGTAAATTCGCACCTACTGGGTTGCACATATTGTAGGTGAGGTTTTACACCTCGCTTTTTAAACACCCAAGCCACGTTACATGAGCGCGAAGTAAATTCGTACCTACAGGGTTTTACATATTGTAGGTTAGGTTTTACACCTCGCTTAATTAGCTGTGTAGTGTTTGTATTGTGCATGTTCTTTTACTTGCATAAAGTTGGTTTTTTGTTAACCTACTCGCCTTCCATTTTAGTCTTTTTGAGGTGTTTATGGCGTTTCTATCTCGTTCGATATTGGCGTTGTCCATAGCACTTTCAAGCACCAGTGTATTTGCTCAAAAGCAATGTGATGTAGAACTCAGGCATGGGTTAATCATCACCGACGATGTAATTCGAATTGTTGATAAAGGCCAAACACGTGTGCAAATTAACAACAATAACCAACTGTTTATTCGCGGTTATTGGGTTGATTTAAGTGATGACGAAAGTAAAGTGCTCGAGCAGTTTAGTAATGGTATTCGCCATACAGTCCCTGAACTAGTTAATTTAGCCACCGATGGTGTTAATTTAGGTTTAAGTGCTATTGAGCACGTGGTTGAAGGTATGTCAGATAAAGAGCCTGAGGTGCTTAAAACCCAACTGCAATATGTAGAGCGTGCGCTGATGGATAAATTTAAGCGCGGCGATGATTTCTTTTTTATAGCCCCACAATCACTTTCTCAAATAGATGATTTTTTTACTAAAGAGATCAGCCAAAAAATTCATTCCGCAGTTCATGGGTCTCTCGGTGCCATTTTGGTGTCACTAGGTGATGCGTTTAAGTCGCGAGAAGGTAATATAGAAGATCGTATTAACGATATGGGACAGCGAATGGATATCATTTCAAAAGAAATTGATAAATCATTGCAAAAAAAAGCACATCAACTTGAGCTAAAAGCTTCAGAATATTGCGAATGTTTGAACGCGCTCGATGTTACCGAGTCTCGCCTGCAGGCAATTGTACCTGGCATGGCTGACTTTGATTTAGTACAGATAAAATCGTAATTTAAATATTAACTATAAAAGCGCGAAGTAAATTCGCACCTACTGGGTTGCACATATTGTAGGTGAGGTTTTATACCTCGCTTTTTAGCACCAAAGCCACGTTACATGAGCGCGAAGTAAATTCGCACCTACAGGGTTTTACATATTGTAGGTGAGGTTTTACACCTCGCTTTTTAAACACCCAAGCCACGTTACATGAGCGCGAAGTAAATTCGCTCCTACAGGGTTCACATATTGTAGGTGAGGTTTTACACCTCGCTTTTTAAACACCCAAGCCACGTTACATGAGCGCGAAGTAAATTCGTACCAACAGGGTTTTACATATTGTAGGTGAGGTTTTATACCTCGCTTTTTTAAACACCCAAGCCACGTTACATGAGCGCGAAGTAAATTCGCACCTACAGGGTTTTACATATCGTAGGTGAGGTTTTATAATTTAATCTCATCAGCTGTTAGCAATCTATATTCACCACTTGCCAAGTTTTCATCTAATTTAATGCCTGCAATCTGCTCGCGATGTAACTCAACGACTTTGTTATCTACCGCGTAAAGCATACGCTTAACTTGATGATACTTACCTTCACTTATTGATAAACGCAGTCCGTAATTAGCAAGTCGTTCGGCAATCGCTGGGCGGGTTAAATCTTTTTCATTATGGAGCATGACACCTGTTCGTAATTGCTCAAGCGCTTCGTCGGTTATAGGTTCTTGAGTTTCTACTAAGTAAGTTTTAAATTTATTGCTTTTAGGTGACGTAATTTTATGTGACCAATCGCCATCATTGGTAATAATAACTAATCCTGTGGTATCTATATCAAGACGACCTGCCACGTGAAAGTCGCTCATATTTGGCTCATTAAGTAAGTCAAAAACGGTTTTGTGTAGCTCGTCACTATTAGCGCATACATAGCCAACAGGTTTATTTAGCATGTAATAGCGCTTACCTAAAAATACCAAAGGCGTACCTTGGTGCAGTACTTCGTCTTGCTGGGCTAGCTGAAAATTATGTGAGGTAATTATTTCGCCATTAACGCTTACTTCTTTTCGCTTAATACTAGCGCGAGCTTGGGTGCGCGGTATTTCAGCTAAGTGGCTAATAAATTTATCTAAGCGGCAAGGGAATTTCATTTTGGTTCACATTTTTAGTCGGCTACAATGGGCGCGATTATAGCCGATAGTGAAATACCATGACAGTGCACAGCACACAAATATTAAGCCTTTACCAAGCAAAAATAGACACGGGTGAATTGTGTTTTGATGCTGCGCAGCAAAATGCGGTGGAAGCTTTAAATACGCTAGGCGAGCAACTTCAAGTTCACACATTATGGTGGCAAAAAGCGCCCTTAACAAAAGGTGTTTATTTATATGGACCAGTAGGGCGCGGTAAATCTATGCTGATGGATTTATTTTATAAAAACCTACCGATTGAGCAAAAGCAGCGGCTGCATTTTCATCATTTTATAGCACAAGTGCATGCCCAACTTTCGAAGCTACAAGGTCAAAAAAATCCATTAATCTTAATTGCAAAACAGTGGGCTAAAAACATCCGTTTACTGTGTTTTGACGAGTTTTTTGTGAGCGACATCGGCGATGCCATGATTATGGCCAGATTGTTCAATGCGTTGTTTGAACAAGGTGTTGTGCTGGTGGCCACATCGAACGCAAAGCCAGAGCAGCTTTATTACAACGGCCTACAACGAGTGCGATTTTTACCTACTATTGATTTAATTAATAACCATTGCCATATAATTAACGTGGCAGGGGAGGACGATCACCGCTTTAGATATGGTAAAAACAGCCGGCACTATTTTATTAATTTACCTAAACATGATTTTCAAAATGAGTTTTTAGTTTCTTATCCTGCTGCAACATACAGCAATACAATTAGCGTGCATGGCCGTGATTTACCTTATTTATTAAAAGCCGATAATGTCTTAATGATTGATTTTATGGCGCTATGCTCCGGCCCGCGTAGTGCTAACGATTATATGTATTTAGCAACGCAATTTGATGTGTTATATGTATCGAATGTGCCACAAATGGGTGTTAAGGCGACGGGTAAAGTTATAGTTCACGGTATAGAAGATAGTTATCAGCGCGAAAAACAAACGCTTGATGAGCACACCTTTGACGACGAAACGCGTCGCTTTATTGCCTTAGTAGATGAATTTTACGATTGCCATAAATTGCTGGTAATAAATGCGCAAACCGACATTGAACATTTGTATAAAGGTAAAAAATTGCGCTTTGAATATGCACGCACACAATCACGCATAGTCGAAATGCAAAATTGGTAACGCTTTGGTTTGATATATAGTAGGCGTAGAGCTTGCTCACGCGAGAAGCATAGCTTCTAATTATTAAGCTATTTTAAAAACTGCGTTTTTACACGCCAGCAAGCTGTGCGTCTACAAGTGAGTTTAACCACAGCGCTAAATTTTATCTGTAGACGTAGAGCTTGCTCACGTGAGAAGCGTAGCTTCTAGTTATAAAGCTATTTTAAAAACTGCTTTTTTACACGCCAGCAAGCTGTGCGTCTACAAGTGAGTTTAACCACGGCGTTAAATTTTATCTGTAGGCGTTGAGCTTGCTCACGTGAGAAGCGTGAGCTTCTAGTTATTAAGCTATTTTGAAAACGGCGTTTTTACACGCCAGCAAGCTGTGCGTCTACAAGTGAGTTTAACCACAGCGTTAAACTTTACCAGTAGACGTAGAGCTTGCTCACGTGAGAAGCGTAGCTTCTAGTTATAAAGCTATTTTAAAAACTGCGTTTTTACACGCCAGCAAGCTGTGCGTCTACAAGTGAGTTTAACCACGGCGTTAAATTTTATCTGTAGGCGTTGAGCTTGCTCACGTGAGAAGCGTAGCTTCTAATTATTAAGCTATTTTATAAAAACTGCGTTTTTACACGCCAGCAAGCTGTGCGTCTACAGGGAAACTCAATGGCTGGAAATGTAGACGCCTGGCTTGCTCACGTTAAAGCTATAAACTCACCCTTCTTGGCGCACAATATTTTCAAGTGCACGAATATTGGTAATCAAATCCTGGCGTTGCGGGTTAGCTTGCAATGCTTTTCTAAGATGCTTCAGCGCACTAGAGTAGTCTTTAGAATCAATTGCTATTTGCGATAACCCAAGCCATGCCGATAGTTGGTAATCAGGTAGAGCTTGTGCACGAACATACATAAGTTTAGCTTGGGTGAGTTGGCCTTTACTGCGATATATACTCGCTAAACTAAGTAAAGCATCACCTAAATTCGGGTTTATTTTAAGTGCGTTGTTTAAACTTTTAAGTGCGCGCTTAGTATTACCTTGTTGCATAGCAATTTGTGCGCTGTATACAGAAAACTGCGCTTGTTCATCACGGGGTAGCTGCTTAGTTAATCTTTTTGCGCTGCCTATTAGCTCTTTAGCTAAATCCCATTTTTGTTGAGATACAAGCCAGCCTAAAGTTTGCATCGTGGTATTAATAACCTCAACTTGCTGCTGTTTAGTGGCGTGTTTTAAACCTTGCTTTAATAAACTAACAGCGCGTTCAGTGCTGCCTTCACTTAAATGCAGCTGGGCTGCTAAAAGCTGGTTACTGGTATCTTTAGGGTTGAGTTTTAAGGCCACTTCAATGGCGGCAAGTGCTTTTTTATTTTGCTCTAATTGCAGTGCTATTTGTGCACGTTGTAACCACAATTGAGCATTATCAGGTGTTTTATTAAGTAACTCTTTTAATAATGCATTTGCTTGATTTAAATCGCCCGATTCAATTAAGGCAAACAATAGCCCTTGTTGGTACTGAGGCGTTTCAGGGGCAAGCATCAGTGCTTGACGATAAGCGGCTACTGCGCTCCAAGGCTGGCTGTGTTGTATATGAATATAAGCAAGTTGCGCATAACTTTGTGCATCTGCTTGGCCCTGTTCAATACTGTGTACTAGGTGTGTTTGTGCCTTGTTGTAATTTGCTTGTTGCATGTATAAAAGACTCAAGCCTTGGTGTGCTTTTACTAAGTTAGGTGCGGCTTTTAAACATGCTAAATATGCATTTTCGGCGTTATCGAACTCTTTTAAGGTGAGTAAAACCTGAGCACGCAATAAATTGAGTGCGGTGCTATCTTGCGTGAGGTCGCGGTTTTTAAATAGCGCGGCTACTTCGTTATAATTACCTGCTTGTAGTAATGGTTGCACTTGGCGTGCAAAGCCACGTTCAGTCGGTTCAATAAGCATTTCAGTAGGACTAAGTAATTTATTATTTATGGCCAATTGCCATGTTGGATCGCTAGGAGATAAAATTACTTTCAGTGGAGTACTTACTGTGTTTGCATTCACATTACCAACAGCTAATAAAGGCAATGAGCACATTAAAGTTGTTAGTAATGCGTGAGTGAAAGGTTTTAGCGTTTTAATTACGTTCATATTTTTCATTTTAATAAGGCTTAAAGCTTAAGGTTTAAATTCAATGGGCCAAATAAAGCGAGCGCGTACGACTTCGCCTTCTTTTTTAGGCGCGCTAAAGCGACTCTGTTTAATTATTTTATCGATTGCAGGTTTAAGCGACGGATACGGATTTTGCACCACTTCAATCAAACTTACATTGCCACCCTCATCAATTAGTACATCGAGCTTTACGGTAAATGTATCAATACCTTGGCGAGTTAAGCTTTTTGGGAGTAATGCTTTTACTGGTGTGAGTAAAGTGGGTAGGCCGTCGAGCTGGTTTAGGCTAAGTGCATCCCAATTTACATTGACCGATTGCCATTGTGGCGTACTTACTTTTACACTTGGCGTATCGGGTCTTACAATTTTTAGTTTACTCTTTATTTTAATTTTAACTGCTTGAATAGAAGCGCCAGCGCCTTCCACCATTAAGCTTTGCGCAGGCTCATTTGCTTGTTGCTGTTGTATTGAAGGCGGAGGTGGTGGCGGTAATGCCACCATAGCTACCTCGCGTACAATAACTTTATCTTGCACTATATGTTCAGCTAGTTGAGCGAGCCATAAAAGTAACAATGCAGCAGTAAGTACTATTAGGCTTAGCGCAAATGCAAACAATGGATGACGAATATTTCGTGATTTTTGGGTCGGTGTAATCGCGTACATATTATTGTTTGGTCGCTAAATTAACTTGCGCCGCGCCGGCAAGCTTTGCCTCGTCAATCACTTGAACAAGCAACTCGGTAGGTACTGTTTTATCGGCTTGAATAACCACAGGGCGCTGTTGTTGCTTGAGCATTTGTTCAACGCTGCTGCGCACGCCAGCAACACCAATTTGGCTGCCATCAAAAAATACTTGCTGGGTGTCTGTTATGGCTAAAAATATAACTTGTTGTTCTAGACGGCTGGCCGATACGGCTTGTGGTTTATCAACCTCAACGCCACTCTCGCGTACGAATACCGTAGTCACAATAAAAAATATTAACAATATAAATACCACATCAAGTAGCGGCGACATATCAATATGTTGGCCAGATTCTTGTTCTAAACGATGTTTTAAACGTGATTGCATGGTTATTACCCTAATTGTTTACTTAGTGCATGTAATTTAGGGTTGCGCTGCGAATATGCTAAATAGGCTTGCATTAACCAAGCAGGAATAGCGCACACCAGACCAAGTTGAGTGGTTAGTAATGCATGGCCAATTGCATCACTCATTAACTCATTATGACCCAGAGCCATAACTTTAAAGGTATCGAGTAAGCCAACAATTGTGCCTAGTAAACCAAGTAGTGGCAAAGCCGCAGTTAAAATAGAGCTTACTTCTTGCCAATAACCTTTGCGCTGTGTTTGATAATGTTTCAGATGTAGTAAGTCATGAAAAATCAATTGATACACAAATAAAGCCAGTAAAATAATGCACCAACAAATAGGATTACTAATGATTTGATCAAACATTGTTTTTTCCTTCATCTAGCTGACTTAGCTGTAATGCAAAGCCTTCTAATTGGCTGTAATAGGCTTTAGCTTTACGCGATAACAAAGCGTTTAGTACCAGAGCTGGTATAGCAACGACTAAACCAAGTTCTGTGGTTATGAGTGCTTGTGCAATGCCACCCGATACGACCTCAGGATCGCCTGATCCGAACAAGGTCATCATTTTGAATGTTTCGATCATACCGCTTACAGTACCCAGTAAGCCAAGTAGTGGTGCTACTGCTGCGGTAACGGCTATTGCACCAATAAAGTTATCGAGCTTATGTTTATCGTGGATAAGTTGGTTAAATAACTGATCATCTCGTATTTGGCCTTTTTCGCTTTGTAAGGTTAGGTTAAATAGCTGTTGCTGCATGCCATTAAATTCGCTGCTATTTTTACTTATAAACAATTTCTGTAATTGCAATTGCGAGTGCATTTTTATTTTATTTAAACGCAGTAACTGAGCTGCTTTCAGTAATGCGATAGTTAGTGCAAAGCAGGCAAATAAAATAATAGGAATAGCCCATAAACCGCCTTTTTCTAAATGCTCTAGCGGACTTTCTTGTTGAGACTGACTCGTTACTAAATGCGTTAAACTCGGATCAAAAGTGAGGAGTGTAGATCCTACGCCATTTTGTTTTAAGGTATTATCGAGTGGGTTATCGTCACTTGTAGATTGCACTAGCGCTACCTTTAACGCGTTAGATTTGTCGTCTAAATCGAGTAATCCAGCTAGTTTTGGGGTTTGTGTACTAAACCAAGCAACTGGGCCTATTTGAAGGGTATTCGCTTGGCTTAATTCGCCATTACTTAGCACAACCGATTGCTTTTTAAATTGTGGATAAAGTGCCTGTTTTTGGTCATTAATAAGTGATACTACTTGTTTCAACAATTCGTTTTGATCATTAGAAATGTGTTGGTTTTTACTATTTTGGCGTACAAATCGATTTAACAAATTTAGCTGATATTGTTGCTGCTGTTGCCATGTATCTAGGCGTGTTTGCAGCTGATTTAAGCTCAAAGTATCTTCATCAGCAAGGCGGCGGTTAACGGCAGCCTGCTCTCGTAATTTACTTAGTGATTGCTGCTTGTTAAATATATTTTTAGCAAGAGCGGCTTGCTCTTTGGCAATGTTATTTTGAGTTTTATTCAACGCGCGTTGAGCTGTTTTAATGTCACTTAAAATACTTTGTTGCGCGTCATCACTGCTTGCTGCAAAAACGATGTTTGCACTAAAGAGTAAAGCTAAAATATTAGCTATTTTAAAGATGCGGGCGAAAATCATTATTTAGCCCCTTTTTGTGTGTTTTTTGCATAACTTAAGATAGGTAGTGTTACCCAGTCAGCAGCGCGCTTTTTTTGTTGAACAGCTATTCCTAATGCAACTTGCTCAGCGTTAATGCTCGGATCGAACTCCCACTGCCAGCCTAAATCACTTGGAAAGCCAATGCCTACATAACTTAAATCTTCACTTACAAACCAAGCTTGGGCTGCACCTAAGTAAAGCTGTTTTACCCATACTTCTTGGCCGTCAGGGTGCAGAATTGCCATTTCGTGTATAGAGATCCGTTGCTGAAAATCACGTAATAATCCCAGCATCTTGAGTGCTGTTTGCAATTTATCTGTGGTATTTAGTTGTGAGTTAGTTAAATCACCTGTGTTTTTCCAACTACTTAAAAGTGGCGGAGGTAATTGCACTTGTAATGAAAGTAATTGCTGGGAAATGCGTGTAAGTTGTTCGTTTAATTGTTGTTGATCGTTTTCAAGTTCCGATTGTTTAGTAACAAGCTGTTCGCGTTTTTGGGCAAGCTCGCTGGTGCTTTTTTTTCTACGCTGATTAAGCTCGCTAAGTTGCTGTTGCTCAGCATCTAGAAGCGTTAATGTTTGCTCCATACTGCTTTTTTGTTCAAGCCAATGAGTATTTAATTCATTGTTTTGATTTTCTATTTGCAGCCATTTGTTGATGAGTTGTTCTAATTCGCTAACGGTATCGGCTTGCACTGTCATAGCGCAACAAAGCGCGATAACCATACTGATTGGTTTAATTAAACTTCGCATTGTTCAACAAAGACCCTGAAAGTTACGACGAGTAATTACATGGAGCAATTACTGTTAATTTTTAAGTGCGCATACAATATAACAACGGGTATAACAACGCAACTGATAACAATTGGTATTTACATTTATTTGTGGCGGTGGTAGGATTCTGCCGAAATTCAATATGTACCTTAAATTAACAATAGTTAAGTGCTTAATAAAAACTACGGAGTAACCATGAGTAAGCCATCGAATAAAGGAAATGCGTACGTAAAGCCAATTGCAGCGGTTGTTACAGCTACGCTTTCAACTTGGGCAAGTGCACAGGATGTTCAAGAATTATCGGTAACGAAAGCGCAAACTAAAACCGAGTCTAGCTATGTTGTAGAAAAATCAACATCGCATAAATATACTCAACCGCTACTCGATACGGCTAAAACAGTTACTGTAATTAACCAAGCGGTAATGAAAGATAGAAACGTAGATAGCTTACAAGATGCATTACGTAATGTATCAGGTATTTCTTTAGCGGCTGGCGAAGGTGGTTCTCCTACTGGCGATAGCATGTCTATTCGTGGCTTTAGTGCCGCAAGTGATATTTTTGTTGATGGCATTCGTGATGTTGCAGGATACACCCGCGATGTTTATAACATTGAAGCCGTTGAAGTAGCTAAAGGCCCTGGTTCTGCGGTCTCTGGTCGTGGTGCAACAGGCGGTAGTGTTAATTTAGAAAGTAAAAAGGCGAAGTTAGACAACTTTAATGATGTTTCATTACGTTTAGGTACAGAAAATGATTACCGTGGTCGTTTTGATACTAACATTCAAGTAAACGATACAAGCGCACTACGTATCAATCTTCTTACTGATAAAGGTGATGTTGCAGGTCGCGATCATGTTGAAAATGAAACAAATGCTGTTGCGTTTGCATTTGCAACAGGGCTTGGTACAAAAAGCCGTTTTGATTTAAACCTAGAGTATCAACGTCAAGATAATTTACCAGATTACGGAATTCCTTGGGTTTCCAGTGATACGCCAGTAGCTGAACTTGCAGATAGCGCGCGCTCACCTTCCCCTGTTGACTTTGATAACTTTTACGGTAATATTTATCGTGATTACGAAGATATTGAAGCTTACTCAACAACAGCTCGTTATGAGTATGATTTTTCTCAAAATACTACGTTACGTGTGCAAGGTCGTTTAGGTAAAGTTAAGCGTGAGTCAGTAACAACTGCACCGCGTTACTTCTCGGTTACAACAGACACTGATATTACCTTTGCAGATGAAAAAACACGTGATACAGAAAATTCACTTGCTGCACTTCAAGTTGATTTAATTGGTAACTATGAGTTTGCAGGCTTTACTCACGACGTAGTAGTGGGTGTTGAACTTGCAAATGAAACGTTTACACGCCATAACTTTGTTGCAACTACGCCTGATAACCTAATTGAAGATGGAATACGCAACGACTTATACAACCCTGATGCAACAATTGCATTTACGGGTGTGTACGGCCGTGATGGTACAAGCATTGAAGCTAAAGCTAAAAACCAAGCTATTTATGTATTTGATACAGTAACGCTTAACAAGCAATGGGAAGTTACAGGCGGAGTTCGTTTTGATAGCTTTACTACGGATTACCATTACGATTACGCGAACCCAAGTGCTTTAATTTCTACAAGTGACGACTTATTTAGCTGGAATGCAGCTGTAGTTTATAAACCTACAGAAAACGGCAGTATTTATTTTGGGGCGGGTAATTCGTTTAATCCTTCAGCCGAAGGTATTACGGTATCTACTCGCGGAAATACAGCAGATCTTGATCCAGAAGAAAGTAATAGCTATGAATTAGGTACGAAATGGAACTTAATGGATGGTCGCTTACAAACTAATGCAGCTCTTTTCCGTACTGAAAAAACAAATGCTCGTACCGATGATCCATTTGCAGAAGATACACGAGCTGATTTATTAAATGGCGAACAACGTGTTCAGGGTTTAGAGTTATCAGCTACAGGTTTAATCACCAAAGAGTGGACCGTTATTGCATCGTATACTTATCAAGATAGCGAAATAACTAAAGCATCAGGTGACGATATTATTCAAATAGGTAACGAATTACCACGTACGCCTAAAAATAGTGCGAGCATATGGACGACATACGAAATATCTGAGCAATTATCATTTGGCGCAGGTATGCAGTATTTAGGTGAGCGTTACAGTAGTTCATCGTCTACTCGCGCTCGTGCTCCAAGCTACACTATTTTTGATTTAATGGTCGCGTATGATGTATCAAAAGATTTGAGCTTGCAGCTTAATGCTGAAAACTTAGGTGATAAAGATTACGTTAACCAGTTAGGTGGCGGACACTTTGTTCCTGGTGAAGGTCGTAAGTTTAGCTTAACGGCAAGTTACTCTTTTTAAACTTTACTTTAAGAGTACATAATCATTAAGGGCAGAAATTTCTGCCCTTTCTTTTTATTATGTGAGAGGGCGCACATGTTAGTTAAAATACCAGAGTTGTTAACTAAAGAAGAAGTTGCTTATTGTCATGAGGTTTTACTAAAAGCACAGTGGGCAGATGGTAGTATTACGGCTGGGCATCAATCAACGAAAGCTAAAAATAACTTACAGTTACCTGAAAATAGTCCTGAATGCCAAGAGCTTGGCGACATTATTATGGCAGCTCTCGCTCGTAGTAATTTGTTTATGTCGGCAGCGCTTCCTGCAAAAATTTTTCCTCCGTTATTTAATTGTTACCAAGGCGGGCAATCGTTTGGTGTGCATGTAGATAATGCCATTAGGCAGGTTCCTGGTACGCCTGTAAAAGTACGAACAGATGTATCAATGACGCTTTTTATTAATGAGCCTGAAGATTATGAGGGTGGAGAATTAGTTATTGAAGATACGTATGGACCGCACAGCGTAAAATTACCAGCTGGGAGTATGGTGTTGTACCCATCAACCAGCCTTCACCGTGTAATGCCAGTTACAAGTGGGCGTAGGTTAGCCTCATTTTTTTGGTTGCAAAGCATGGTTAACAGCGACGAAAAACGTGGTTTACTCTTTGATTTAGATATGTCGATTCAAAGTTTGCGCAGCAAAGTAGAAGATAGCCCTGAGATTATTCAGTTAACGGGGGTTTATCATAATTTGCTTAGGCAGTGGGCACAGACATAACGAAGATACTCGTTATTAAGTGTTAGATTTAGATATAAGTAATTAAAAGCTGCGCTTTTCGCGTGAGCAAGCTCTACGCCTACCGGCAAAGTTTTACAGTGTGGTTTGATTTACGTGTAGACGCACAGCTTGCTGGCGTGACGAGCAACGCTCGTAATCTCATGCTTTGGTGTCTTCTCACTTACCTTTATTCTCTGTTTTTTGTGCAATAACGTTTTAGATAATTTATTTATATAGAGTGTAAAGGGCGCTTTACCTGCTGGTGCAACAGGCAAAGCTTATAAATTACTTTTTACTTAACCTTTATAGCCGTTGGGGTTATTTGACTGCCAACGCCATGTATCTTGCATCATTTCATCAATGCCACGCACCGCTTCCCAACCAAGTTCATTAAGTGCTTTTTCTGGTGCTGCATAACAGGCGGCTATATCGCCTGGGCGGCGAGGTGAAACCTGATATGGCACAGCCTGATCGCTGGCTTTAATAAATGCATTAACCATTTGCAGTACAGAATACCCGTTACCAGTACCCAGGTTATAAACTAATGCACCCGTGCTGCTGGCAATTTTATCAAGCGCTTTTAAATGACCAATTGCTAAATCTACAACGTGTATATAGTCGCGCACACCTGTACCGTCAACTGTGTCGTAGTCATCGCCAAATACAGCAAGTTGCTTTAATTTACCCACAGCAACCTGTGCAATAAACGGTAAAAGATTATTTGGGATACCGTTAGGATCTTCACCAATTAGGCCCGATTCATGTGCGCCAACAGGGTTAAAGTAACGCAAAATAGCAAACGCAAAACGCTCGTCTGATTTAGCGATATCTTGCAGCATCATTTCAACCATCAGCTTAGATGTGCCGTAAGGGTTTGTAGTACCGCCCACAGGGAAGTCTTCTTTAATTGGTAAACTAGCCGGATCACCATAAACGGTAGCTGATGAACTAAATACTAATTTAAATACACCAGCTTCGCGCATTGCATCAACAAGCGTTAACGTACCTTGTACATTATTTTGGTAGTATTCAATTGGTTTAGCCACTGATTCACCAACCGATTTCAAGCCTGCAAAATGTATAACGCTATCAATAGAGTGTTTAGCAAACACTGAATCTAAAAAAGCTTTATCGAGAATATCACCTTGGTAAAAGGTAGTATCTTTACCTGTGATTTTTTTAACACGAGCAAGAGATTCTTGCGATGAATTGCTCAAATTATCAATAACAACAACATCATTACCTTGCTGTAAAAGTTCTAAAACAGTGTGCGAGCCAATATAGCCTGCGCCACCGGTTACTAAAATAGTCATGAAAGCTCCGTGGGTACCTTTTATCAATTAAGCTAATTTCACCATAAATTATGATTATTTACATGCATTATCTGTATTTATTATTGCTCTACTAAAGTCTTTTTTAAATTAAATACAGTTAATGTGGTTTAGAGTTTATTGGTCTTTCAGGATTAAAATTTGTTCTATCTAAGGAGTATTTAATCGCGGCGAGAGGTGTGTAACCTAGTCGGTTCGACAACTTCCCTTGCGTTATCGCCTATGTATGGAGAATAACCATATTAAAATCAGCGTACTACTGAAACTTCTAGCTAGGAAGAGAAGCCGGCTTTAATCGCAACAGGAAGTTTTAAAATCACAAAAAGCACGGTTAGGACTTTTGTTGCATTGTGAAAAGGAACTAAACTAGGTACATTTGGTGCTTACTCAAAGGGAATTTTATGAAAACAAAAATATTACTACTCACTTTATCTATCGCTTCTTGTTCTACTTTTGCTAACGATGTTAGTTTTTCGATTGGGGGTGGCTATCCTTATTTAGTTATTCCAGAAGTGTCTTTATCGGCTAATGAGAATCAACAACGCTGGTATGCAAACTATAAAATAGGCCTTGATGATGGATTTTCAGCAGGTTTTGAACAAGCAGTAAGCGATAATAAAAAGCATGCATTTGGCGTGCTTGTGGGCGCTATTGGCGCAAGAGATACAGACCAAGAATGTGAAAGTTCAACAAATGATATAGCAACTGACTTTGCTAATACGCTAGGCTGCGCAATTGGCAGTATTTTTGATGAGGAAACAACTAACGGCATAGGGCTTACTTACAGCTATAACTTTAATGGATTAAACAATGCCGGTTTTAGACTGGAATTAGATGTAGGCTACGGTAAAACAAGTGACAGCAATGAAAAAAGAGCCGATGGCGGTATTAGCGTAAGTTACGAATTTTAACTACGTAGGATTTGTATTAGTTAGTATTAAAAAAGGCGCTTAAAGCGCCTTTTTTAATGAGCCGCTTTTAATGGCGATTAATTTTAAAGTCGAGTTGTACCTGAGAAATAGCGCTAACGGGTTTGCCATTTTCAAACTTTGGCGCGTAACGCCATTGCTCAAGCGCTGCTTTGGCTGATTTTTCAAATGCGCTGCCCCCTTCAGAGCTAAGTACTTTTGGGTTTTTTACAAAGCCAGCTGCGTCTACCTCAAACTCCATAACAACGCTACCATCGGTACTAAATCTGGCTTTGTTAACTGGGTATTTAGGGTTAACACGATAGAGTGGCGTTTGCTCTTGCGATTCTTTCCATGGCACCATTTTAGCAATTGCTAGACAGTGTTTAGTTGCTTCTTCGCTTTTACCTTGTTTTTCGTACAGGCCAATAAGCTTAGAGTGAGCGCTTAGCTCTGCGCTGTGATCAAAGTTTAAATTACTATCGAATACATTCACTATACGGTTTAGCCTTTCAATCGCTTGATTGTATTTTTTACGACCTTCTGCGAATGAGGCCATTAAAAAATCGGCTTTTATGCGCTCTAGTGAGTTTTCTGGTAAGTTTTCTTGGTAGTATTCGTCGGCTTCTTCTAGGTAGTTTTTCGCTTCGCGATATTTTTTAGAGCTAAACTTTTTAGCAAGCAGTGATGCCGCTTCTAGTTTCATGTCGGCTACAAATTTAGGCTTATTTTGTGTTTTAGCTATATCTATTACTTGTTCTAAAAAGTTAGCTGCTTTGTAAGCTGATGTTGTGTAGTTAGCTTGGCCGAGTAGTGCACCAATTGTTTCTATTGATAGTTTACCGTGGTTTGCAGCTAAAATAGTATGGGCTTCGTTATAGAGTGCAAAACGCTGTTCGTCTAGCTCATCGCCGTAGCCTTTTATTGCTTTAGCGTAATTAATAGCTAAGTTGGCAGTATTGTCGTCGCTTTTACCGTAAACGGCTTTACCTGATGTGTAAGCAAGTTTGGCAGTTTGTTGTACGTTTTTGTCTGCTTTAACTGCTGCTAAATAGCTTTGGTATGCTTGGCTAAATACCGTTTGAGGATCGCTTGCTTGGCTGGCAAGTGCTGTAGTGCTTAAAGTTGTTGCGCTTAAAGCAGACAAACTTAAGCCTATAAATAAAGCGAGTTGCTGACGTTTCATAATAATCCCTATCGTTGTTTAAAATACAAAATACCAAACGCGCCCGTAAGTGTCACTGATTAAGGTAAATCAACGTAAATAACATTGGGTGTTATTTGTATTAATTTATTGCTAACAATCATTGAAAATAACGCCTGTCGTCGCCATATAATTGCCATAAACAGTCTTGTACTACGGTGTATTTATCCTATTTTGTGATATTATCACTTTATTGTCGTGTCGTAGTTATTTAAATATTTGGATTTGTCGTGGCGCAAGTAAGAGCAAGAGTCCAGCTTAATGTTGGCAGAAATAGTGATATCCCTGCAGAAATAATCTCATTTACTGATTTAAAAGATGGTAAAGAACATATTGCTATGGTGTTTAACAACGCCGATACAGAGCAAGATGTACCGCTTATTCGTATGCATTCAGAGTGTTTAACAGGCGATGTATTTTACTCATCGCGTTGTGATTGCGGCGAGCAGCTAAATGAGTGTATTGAAATGATGCACGAGCAAGGCGGTATTTTATTGTATTTACGCCAAGAAGGCCGTGGCATTGGTTTATACAACAAAATTGATGCTTACGTACTGCAATCGCAAGGTATGAACACCTACGAAGCTAATAATCATTTAGGCTTTGCTGATGATTTACGTGACTTTTCGGATGCGGTATTAATGCTTAATGCGCTTAATTTAAGCCACGTTAAATTAATGACCAATAATCCTAAAAAGCTTAACGCATTAAAAGATGCCGGTATTAATGTTGACTCGGTTGTGGGCACGCATGCGCACATTAAAGCGGGTGTTGCGGGTAATAAATCGTACCTAGAAACAAAAATTAAGCATGGCGCGCATATGTTAGATATTAAGAAAATTAAAAAACCTTAATCATTTAATTACGTTTCGTCTATTAATCCCCCCTCACGCCAAGTTATACTTGGCGTGTTTCGTTTTAAATTAAGAGCAAGTATGTCTACACAATTACGAATTTTTAAAGCCGATGCAGGGCTAAAGTGGTTAAAAGCCGGATGGCTTATTTTTAAAACCCAGCCAGCAACCTTTATTTTTATGCATTTATTTATTGGCATTGTAGGGCTGCTGTCTTTATTTTTACCTTTACTGCAAGTAGTTGCAGCACTAGCTACGCCATTTTTAACCGCAGGGTTTTACCAAGCGGTGCTTAGTAAGCAGCAGGGCGGAAAAATTATGCTAGCCGATATTCTCAAGCCATTTACGGCTAAGGGAAATCGTTTAGGGTTATTACGTTTAGCACTTTATCAAATGGGTGCGGGTATTTTAATGGCGTTACTTGCTAATGGCTTATTTGCCGATGCAGTGGCTGTTATGAGCCAACCAGGACTTGATCCAAACGTAGCACTTGAACAAATGCTTGAGAGTATTTCGGGCGCGAATGTAATTTTATTTTTTATGGCAATGCTAATTTATTTAACGGCGTTTGCTTACGCTGTACCGCTTGTTTATTTTAGTAAAGAAACACGCATTTTAACGGCGCTGAAAAAGTCGTTAATGGTGTTTTATCATAATATTTTGCCACTTGGCGCTTTTGGTCTTATTTGCGCATTATTTATGGCGCTTTCGATGTTCTTATCGTTCTTACCACTGTTGATTTTAATGCCGATTTGCTACATTAGCTTTTTTGTATCTTATCAAGCCATTTTTATGCCTGTTGTACCACCGAGTGACGACATTAATGTTAAGCCACTTAGTAGTGAAACAAGCGGGCGTTTTGACGCTTAATGGATGATAAATTAAAGCAAAAACTAAAAAACTATGTACTTTGGTTACTAGGGCGCCAAGAATATTCGCGTCGTGAGTTAACGCTCAAATTACAGCAAAAAGAAGCGACAGAAGAGTTTATTGAAACGCTGCTTGATTGGTGCGAAAAGCACAATTTTATTAACGAGCAGCGATACTGTGAAGGCTTTGTAAGAAAACACATATTTAAATGCCACGGGCTTAAGCGAATAAAAAGCGAAGCTATGGGCAAAGGGATTGATCGTTCGCTACTTGAAATGGTAGTTGAAGAGCTTGAAATAGATTGGTTTGAGCTTGCGCAGGATGCGTACAATAAAAAATATTCGAATACACCGCCAAACCTCGATTACAAAGATAAAGCTAAGCGCGTGCGCTACTTAATGTATCGGGGTTTTAGCTACGATGAAATTAATTTTGCAATGCAAGCACAGTAAATACAGGTGAGACTTTCAAATGCAGCACATGACTACCGCACAAATTAGGCAACAGTTTTTAGACTTTTTTGCCAGCAAGCAACATCAAATAGTACCTTCTAGCTCGCTTATACCGGGTAACGATGCCACGTTGTTATTTAACAATGCCGGCATGGTGCAATTTAAAGATGTATTTTTAGGCGCAGAAAGCCGCCCTTATACACGTGCGACAAGCTCGCAGCGCTGTGTACGTGCTGGCGGTAAGCATAACGATTTAGAAAACGTAGGCTACACTGCTCGCCACCATACATTTTTTGAAATGTTAGGTAACTTCAGCTTTGGTGATTACTTTAAGCAAGACGCGATTAAGTTTGCATGGGAGTTTTTAACTGAGGTAGTAAGCCTACCTAAAGAAAAACTTTTAGTAACTATTTATCACGATGATGAAGAAGCGTTTGGTTACTGGGCTAACGAAATTGGCTTACCAGAGGATCGTATTATTCGTATTGCGACCTCAGACAACTTTTGGTCTATGGGCGATACGGGTCCGTGTGGTCCGTGTTCTGAAATATTTTATGACCATGGCGAGCATATTTGGGGCGGACCTCCGGGCTCTCCAGAGGAAGACGGCGACCGTTTCATCGAAATTTGGAACCTTGTATTTATGCAATACAACCGTCAAAGCGACGGTACAATGTTGCCTCTACCTAAGCAATCTGTTGATACGGGAATGGGCCTTGAGCGTATTTCTGCTATTTTGCAGGGCGTGCATTCAAACTACGAAATCGATTTATTCCAAGGCTTAATTGCTGCTGCTGCAAGTGTTACTAATGCACAAGACATGGACGACAAGTCACTACGCGTAGTGGCGGATCATATTCGTTCGTGTGCGTTTTTAATCTCAGACGGTGTTATGCCATCTAACGAAGGTCGTGGTTATGTACTGCGCCGTATTATTCGTCGTGCTGTGCGCCACGGTAACAAGTTAGGTGCACAAGGTTCGTTTTTCTATAAATTAGTTGCTGCGCTAATTGAGCAAATGGGTCAAGCGTACCCTGAGCTTGCTAAGCAACAAGAAATTATTGAAAAAGTATTACGCATTGAAGAAGAACAGTTTGGTAAAACACTTGAGCGTGGCTTAGCTATTTTAGAAGAAAGCTTAAGCGACCTTAAAGGCGATATTATACCGGGCGACTTAGTATTTAAACTTTACGATACGTACGGTTTTCCAGCTGATTTAACGGCCGATGTTGCGCGTGAGCGCCAGATGACAATTGATCATCAAGGCTTTGAAGAATGCATGGCTGTACAACGTAAAACAGCGCAACAAGCGGGTAAGTTTGGTGCTGATTACAATGACCAATTAAAATCAGATAAACACACTGACTTTAAAGGTTACGACAGCACACATTACAGCGCGACCGTTATTGAAATTTTTGCCGGTGGCGAAGCTGTTCAGTTATTAGAAGATGGTCAACAAGGTATTGTAGTATTAGACCGTACACCGTTTTACGCTGAATCAGGCGGCCAAACGGGTGATACTGGTACTATTACAGTTGCTGGTGGCGAATTTAATGTTACCAATACCACGAAGCTTGGTAATGCTTTTGCTCACCACGGTACTGTACAAGGCCGTATTGGTGTTAACGATAAAGTGGATGCGACTATTGATGATACGCGCCGCGACAGCATTAAGAAAAACCACACAGCGACGCATATTTTACACGAAGCACTACGCCAGTTATTGGGCGACCATGTAGGCCAAAAAGGCTCACTTGTTCAACCTGATCGTTTACGTTTTGACTTTTCACATTTTGAAGCGGTTACTAAAGATGAGCTTCGTGAAATTGAGCGTGTAGTTAATGATGAAATTCGTCGTAACTTTGCACTTAATACTGAGCTTATGGCAATTGATGATGCTAAAGCGAAAGGTGCTATGGCATTGTTTGGCGAAAAGTACGACGACGAAGTACGTGTAGTTACTATTGGCGACTACTCTATTGAGCTTTGTGGTGGTACTCACGTTGAGCGCGCTGGCGATATTGGTTTATTCAAAATAGTATCTGAAAGTGGTATTGCCGCAGGCGTTCGTCGTATTGAAGCCGTAACCGGTGCAGATGCTGTAGCGTACGTTGGCGAGCAAGAACAAAAATTACATGATGTAGCTGCTTTAGTTAAAGGCGATAGTGCATCGGTACTTGAAAAAGTTACTGCCTTACTTGAAAAGTCTAAAGGTCTTGAAAAGCAAATTGCGCAACTTAACGATAAGTTAGCAAGTGCAGCGGGCGCGTCTTTACTTGACTCAGTGGTTGAAATTAATGGCGTTAAGCTACTTGTAGCAAACGTTGAAGGTACTGAATCTAAAGCACTGCGTGGTATGGTTGATGACCTTAAAAACAAAATTGGCTCAGGTGTTATTGCACTGGGTGTTGCCAGTGGCGACAAAGTAAGCCTAATTGCTGGTGTAACTAAAGACTTAACAGGCAAAGTAAAAGCCGGTGAGTTAGTTAATCACATGGCAGGCCAAGTAGGTGGTAAAGGTGGCGGTCGTCCAGATATGGCACAAGCCGGTGGTAGTGAGCCACAAAACCTTGCTGCTGCACTAGATAGTGTTACAGCTTGGTTAACTGAGCGTACTTAAGCCTAAGTGGCGCTTATTGTTCAAAAATTCGGTGGCACTTCGGTCGGCTCAATAGAGCGAATTGAAGCGGTCGCCGACCTTGTTGTAAAAACCAGGCAACAAGGACATCAAGTGGTTGTGGTGCTCTCGGCTATGTCGCGAGAAACCAACCGCTTAATTAACCTCGCCAAACAAATTGATACTCGCCCGAGTAGCCGTGAACTAGATGTACTTATTAGCACCGGAGAGCAGGTTTCTGTATCACTGCTTGCTATGGCTATTATTAAACGTGGTCATTCAGCTGTAAGCTTATTAGCCGATCAAGTCAATATTCTAACCGACAACATGTTTGGTAAAGCTCGTATTGCTGAGGTTGCTGCTACGCGCTTAAAGCATGAGCTTGAGCATAATCGTATTGCTATTATTGCTGGGTTTCAGGGACGCGATGTTGAGGGCAATATTACAACGCTTGGACGCGGCGGCACCGATACATCGGCTGTAGAAATAGCAGCGGCTATAAAAGCCGACGAATGCCAGATCTATACAGACGTTGACGGCGTATATACTACAGATCCTCGTGTTGAACCTAACGCGCGCAGAATGAGCCAAGTTACTTTTGCCGAAATGCTGGAGCTGGCAAGTTTAGGGGCGAAAGTTTTGCATATTCGCTCGGTAGAAGCCGCAGGCAAACATAATGTGCCACTTAGGGTGCTTTCGAGCTTTAATCCCGATGAAGGTACATTAATAAGCTTTGAGGTGAACGATATGCCAAGCAAGGTTGTATCGGGGGTTGCGTTTAATCGTGACGAATGTTTAATTAAGGTAGAAGGTGTGCCAACGGGGACGCAATATCTTTCAAAAATATTGAAACTTTTTGCCGAAAATGGCATCGAAATAGATATGATTAATCAAGTTAATCATAACTTTGAAAAAATAGACTATGCTTTTACTGTGCACACGAATGATTACCTGCAAGCAATTGAATTGCTCACTGAGCAGCAAGTTCAATTAAGTGTTCAAAATATATGCGGATTAACCACAGTGGCAAAAGTGTCTGCTGTTGGTATGGGTATGAAATCGCATTCTGGTGTCGCGAGTCTATTTTTTGAAGCATTAGCGCAAGAAAACATTAATGTAGTTTTAGTTTCAACATCCGAGATTAAAATTTCAGTTTTAATAGATGAAAAGTACTTAGAGTTGGCTGTTCGTGCATTACACAAAGTATTTTTAACAGAAAATGAATAGATTGGGAGTTTTTACTTACTTTTCAGTCTAATTTTTATTAGTATGTTTAAGTGGAATCTTATAATTTTTATTGGAACATGGGAGCAATAGAATGCTAATACTAACTCGTAGAGTAGGTGAAACCCTAATGATTGGTGACGAAGTAACAGTTACCGTTCTAGGTGTTAAAGGAAATCAAGTTCGAATCGGTGTTAACGCACCAAAAGACGTATCAGTGCATCGTGAAGAAATTTACATGCGTATACAAGCTGAAAAGTCTAACCCTGAGCCGGGCAATGCTTAATCAACATGTAATACCAACCTGCATAAATCTTTGATCAATTTAACGAATTAAATTACACTATAACGTTGTTAAAAATTTTTTATTTAGAACAACTAGATACAAAAACTTTTGCCTAGTTCTAGCGTAATTTTCTTAACGTTAAATAGACCCCATATATATGCAGATTGGTATAAAATAGCTGAGTAATTTACTTAGCTAAACAAAAAAGCCACTCATCGAGTGGCTTTTTTGTTTATATAATTAATAATTTCGGGGCTTAAAATTTGTTTTGAAATATATTGCATACCACGTTTATTTTTTAATAATAATCCGCGCTCTGTATTTATAACTTCGTTTATATCTTGCCATACTAATTGATAGTTTTTGTAATGATTAACCGATTTAATGCCTTCGTCATCAAAAGTAAGGGTGACTTCTGAGCCAGATGCTCTGCTGAGCATTTGTCTGGTTACCCACCAAGGACGGCGATAGTAAAAGGCAACGCATTCAAGAATTGCCAGCATGATTAAAAAAGAACCTAAGTAATGATCATTTAAACCATAAATACCAAACAAACCCAGTGCTATTAATAGCACGAGTAGAAAATATTTAGGTTGCGCACGTTTACTGTAGAGTTATTGTCAAATCTGGTGTATGAGCTCATCTTGATGCTCTGTTTGATCTTGAGTTATTCTTTCGCCGTCTTTAAATTTTACCCCTGTAATTACTTCAGCCAGTAGCTTAAATCCTCGCAAGCGGTACCATTTTTTCTCTGCCGACTGCGCGAGTTTAAAAACCATCATTAAGGTGGTTGTCCGGCTGCCACAACTCTTCACTTTATGCGTTCTCAGCCTTACCGTCGCAAACGTTGACTCTATCGGATTACTCGTTCTTATGTGCATCCAATGCTCAGCAGGATAATCATAAAATGCCAGCATTTCATCTTTATCCTTCATCAAGCAATCCGTCGCTTTTGGGTATTTGACTGAGTAATTTTTAACAAATAAATCATACGCTTTATAAGCAGAAGCTCGACTCTCTGCCATCCAGATATCTTGTAAATTCGCTTTGATTTTAGGTTGCATTGATTTCGGCACTTTGTTTAGCACATTCGCGATTTTATGCACCCAGCAACGTTGATGTTGGGTTGTTGGCCATACTTTGGTGAGGGCATTCCAAAACCCCAGCGCACCATCCCCTATGGCCAATTTTGGTGGTATTGTTAGACCCTGTGAGCGCAGTTGATTTAACACTTCAGTCCAGCTCTGCTCAGACTCACGAACCCCGTCAACCACCGCCAATAGCTCCTTTCTGCCCGTTTCATCTACCCCCATAATTACCAGTAAGCACAGCTTATCATCCATTCGAATTTTACTGTAAATCCCATCGGCCCAGATATACACATATCGACGTTTAGCCAAGGAACGTTTAGACCACTGCTGATACTCCGTTTCCCAGGTGGATTTCAACCGAGAGACACTATTGGCCGACAAACCTTTGGCTTGCTCGCCTAAAAGAGACACTAAAGCGGGCTGCATATCACCCGTCGAAATTCCTCGTAAATAGAGCCATGGGATCAGCTCTTCGATATTTTTTGTCCGTTTCAGATAAGGCGGGATCAAGGCACTATTGAATTTAATGCCTTCCTTTTTTCGATCCCTGACTTTAGGTATTTTGACCTCAATATCACCAAGGCCTGTTTGGATCGTACGCTCAGGCTGGTGACCATTTTTGACGATCCGCTGAAGTCCCTCGACGGTCTCATGCTGGTATTGAGCCAATAAAACAGCCAACTCAGCCTCAATCGCTTGAGCTAACAACTGCTGCGCCCCGCTTTTAAGCAACTGCTCTAACGGATTGTCTGGTTTTTCAATGGAAATAACATTATCATTTTCAGTCATTGCGATGTCTCTCTGGTTAATTGTTGATCCGGTCAAGATCAATTAACAGATTACATCGCAATGACTTTTTCTCATACACCAGAAACGACTATAGCTCTTTACTGTAAGGAAGCGACTCATCAAAGCATTCATAAAAGTAAGGTCTATCAAGTGTATAGGTAGTAGTTAATGCCATATTGCTTTACTTAAAACATATTTTTTCCTATTTTAGCAAGCTAAGCTGCAAATGCGCAGTGTTTATAATAAAGAACCTGAACTCTGGATAATAAATCTATCTCAAGCAGTTATTGTCAGCGCTAACTGCATTAAATTTATTTGCAGTAGGCCAGCTATTGACGCGTAAATTAGCCTTGTTTTCACTGAAAATCTCTTAATCAGAGCTCAGGTTAAATAATATTTTTTCCTTGTTCAGGATCTCTTGATTTATCTGCTTGTTCACGTATTTCGTCAGTATCACTGCTCACATCATCGAGTGTTTTAGTTTTATCGTCTGTTTCGTTAACTATGTTTTTTACTTTTGGTGATTGTTTTTGCTCTGAACCAAAAATAGTTTCGTTAGCAGGGGTAAGTAAAATACGCTCTCTTGCGTCGTCAGGCATGCTGATATTGTGCTTTGTAAATTCGTTTACAAGTTCTCGCATAAGTTGTGAGCCTACTTTTAATGGGCTGTGCTGCTCGCTATTAACCCAAAAGAACAAGGTAAAGTTAATAGTGGATGAGCCAAGGTTTTTTATTAATACTTGCGCTGGTGGGTCGCTTAGTACGGCACTTTGCTGATTGGCAATGTCGAGTGCGAGAGTTTGTGCATTGCGTATATCGTTATCATAGCCAATACCTATTTCTACTTTACCGCGCATTTTGGGATTGGCGGTGAGATTTTTAATGGTGTTTTTGTACACAGTCGCATTTGGTATTTGAATATGATTACCATCGTAATCCACTAGTGTTGTTGCCCGTGCGGTTACTTTTTTAACGATCCCTAAGCGATTATCTACCTCTATTACATCATCAATTTTAAAAGGTCTTTGTATGCTTAGTAATAAACTGGCGATGAAATTTTCTGCTATGTCTCTAAAAGCGAAACCTAATATTAAGCCTATTAATCCTGTTCCACTCATAATAGCGACTGCAAACTCAGTAAGCCCAGCTAAACGTAAAAATAAGTACACGCCTAATAAAATAATTAAGGTACTAATACTGCGCCTTGCGACTAAGTGAACGAGTTTACTGTCGGTCATATAATCGATGGGTTTTATAAGTAGTCGCGAAAGCGGCCCTGCGATTAAATAGCTTAGTACTAAAAGGACTGTGCCAAGTAATAGAGTGGGTAATATTTGCGCTGTTGCGTGCAGTAATTGCAGACTTTGTTCGTGGAAAAAATGCCATGAAAGTATATCACCTTCAAAACTATGTGTTATGAGAGGGGCATTATTTTGTACTATGTTGTTTGCTTGGCTACTGGGCATGGCTGTCATCCGTGTTTAGTTTTTATAATTGTTAGCAGCAAGTTTAGTACCAAATGTTCAATATAACTTGGCAAACATTTTGCTGAGATAACGTAACACAAATTTTGGGATTTAGAATGAAAGAGACTAGGGGCTGTTGATCTTTCACATTGGTAGCCAAATCATTGCACATGCCAGCGCTAACATACTCTCAAACTGTAATTTCAATTTATCGTACCTTGTCGCTATAGCACGGAAGTGCTTTAGCCTTGCAAAGGCATTTTCAACTAAATGCCTATATTTATATAAGCACCAATCAATATCACCATTACCTGTTTTTGAGTTTTTCTTTCTAGGGATCACTGGGCTTGAGTTTCTCTCTCGAACCTTATTTCTAATGACTTCACTATCATAGCCTTTGTCTGCGATAACAAAATCGCCTTGGGGCAATAATTCAATCAGTTCATTTGCCACTTTACTATCATGAACATCGCCGCCTGTAATAATAAATTCAATTGGTAAGCCATAACTATCAACAGCTAAATGAATTTTACTTGTATTACCGCCACGACTTAATGCTATCGCTTGTTCTTGTTGAGACGCAGCACCTGTACTGTGTTGATGTGCTTTAACATAACTGCCATCAATGAATTCCCACTCAGTGTCACTATTGGCGGATAATGATTTGAACAACCTTATTAATATTCCTTTTTTAGACCAAAGTAGAAATCGGCGGTAAATAGTATTCCATAAACCAAAACACTCAGGGAGGTCACGCCATGGGCAACCAACACGTAAGCGATATAAAATTCCTTCCATCGTTTGTCTGTGTTCAAGCTTGTTATAAACTCTATCTTCAAGCAAAATTGATTTTAGCTTCGACCACAACTTATCAGTGAGCATTAATCGGGGCATGGTAATCTCGTAAGGTTTGTTTTTGGCGAAGTAAATTATACGAGATTACCGCTTACGCACAAAATTCAAACAAAGATCAACAGCCCCTAAACGAGGGCAGCAAGCAGCTCAACCTGTGCATATTCCTGTAGTAGGTTGGTGGGATATTGTTAAGCGTATTTTTAAGCAAATGAACGAGGACAATTTATCGCTTGTTGCTGCAGGAGTTGCGTTTTATGCACTGCTTGCTATTTTTCCGGCTATTGCCGCCGTTGTTTCTATTTATGCTTATTTTTCCTCTCCTACTGATATTAGTGAACATTTGAGTTTGTTTGTTACGTTATTACCTGACAGCTCACGAGAACTCATTTTGTCTCAAGTTTCAAGTCTTGCTCAAAGTTCAAACGCTAGTTTAAGTATCAGTGCATTGGGAACCTTAGTACTTACTATTTGGAGTAGTTCTAAAGGGAGTCAGGCGCTTATTACTGCGTGTAATATTAGTTATCGAGAATACGAAAAACGCTCATTTTTTAAAGCGTTACTAGTGCGCTTTTTATTTTCTATGGGTGCGATTATCGTTGCTATTTTTTCACTTATAATTATTGGTATCTTGCCAATTGTACTTAACTTAGTTGGACTTAAAGAAGGCATAGATTTACTGATCAAGCTTATTTCTTGGCCATTATTGGCTTTAATATTTAATTTTACATTAGTGCTCTTATATCGCTACGCCCCGCACCGAAAGCCAGCTAAATGGCGTTGGATCACAATAGGATCCTCCATTGCTACCGTGCTTTGGATTTTGGCATCTATTGGTTTTTCATTTTATGTGTCGCGTTTTTCGAGCTATAACGAAACCTATGGCTCGTTAGGTGGGGTAGTTATTATGTTAATGTGGCTTTATATAAGTGCCTATATTGTTATTTTAGGCGCTTCGACTAACGCCGCAACGGAACAACAAACGGCGATAGACAGCACAATAGGCCCCGCAAAAAAAGAGGCAATCGAGGCGCATATGTAGCCGACCACCTCGATGTGAAAAACAAGTGATTTAATTTACTATAACTTAGGGCGATGAGTTAAAGATTGTTAATCTAAACTCAGGTTAATTAATTGCTCTTTAAACTCTTGTGCAGCAGGCCCTAGTCTGTCTGTGTCATTACACATTAAATATAACTTAAGGGCACGGGTTGTCCCTTGCTCTAGATTTAGTACCTTTAATTTTTCCTCTTCAATTAGGTGAGATACTTGTGTACGAGGAAGCCATGCATAACCTAAATTTTGGCTAACCATATCAATAGAGTTTCGTAAATGACTAACCGTCCAGCGCATATCTGCGCCTAGCCAACCTTCATCATGGCTAGTTTGCGTGCCAGAATCACGAACTACAATTTGCCTATACAATTTTAAATCACGAAATGACAAAGTCTCTGTGCGCTGATGCAGCGGATGATTTGGGTGTGCTACAGCGACAAATTCTATATCACAAAGCTGGTTACAACTAATACCGTAAATAGGAATTGAAGAAATAGCTAAATCAACAACGGCATTATTTAATAACTCGTTAGCGCCCGTTAACACGCTTTCTATTAAATCGATTTTTAAAAGCGGATAAAGTTCACTGGTTCTGGCCAGTGCTTGATACAAAATGGGGTGGGGGAATACTTCATCAACTGCAATTTTTAATGTGCTCTCCACACCTTCGCTGAGCGTATTGGCGACAGATTCTATTTTACTCGCTTCTTCAATTAAAAACTCTGCGCGGCGTAAAATAAGTTTCCCGCTGTCTGTTAAAAAGGCTTTGCGACCCTTTACTTCAAGTAATTTAATTTGCAAAGCGACTTCTAGTTTTTGCACTGCGTGATGAACCGTTGACTGGCTTTTATGAACAGCTACACTTGCACCAGCAAATCCACCATGGTCAACAACAGCCTTAAACATTCTCCACTGCTCTAGTGTTGCTTTCGCCATATTTTATCCTACTACCACTTTTATCTGATTGCATAACTTGACCGCATAGACTCATTATTTATTGCGTAACAGTTAAACTTTTTGTTGGATTATTTAGATAGAATGATTTTTTATTTTTCGAAACGCCATGGTAATCCCCCCATTTTTAATGGAGGCTATCTGTAGAATTTTCGTTGTTTAACTTTTCCAGTTTTTGTATGGGTGTTATGCCACCTATGCCCATGTTAGGGCGTTCATTATTATAAGTCCATAACCAATCGGTTGCTTTATCTTGTAACTCACTAATATCACTGTAAATATAATGACTTAGCCAGTCATACCTAACCGTGCGATTAAACCGCTCTACATAAGCATTTTGTTGCGGGTTACCTGGTTGAATAAATCGTAATTCAATATTATTATTTAACGCCCACTCTGCTAATTTATGGCTAATATATTCAGGCCCATTGTCACACCTGATAGCTTTTGGCTTACCACGCCATTCTATAATTTGATTGAGTGAGCGGATAACACGCTCAGCGGGGAGTGATAAGTCAGCATCTATTGTGAGTCCTTCGCGATTGAAATCATCAATCACATTGAACAAGCGACACGCTCTGCCATCCGATAATTGGTCGTGCATAAAATCCATTGACCAACATTCGTTAATGGCCTCAGGGACAGTCAATGGTTCAGGCTTCTCCCTTGTTAGACGTTTTCTAGGCTTTATTCGCAGATTCAACTCAAGCTCACGGTAAATACGATAAACGCGCTTATGATTCCATGTGTAGCCTTTAACATTGCGTAAATATAAAAAACATAAACCGAATCCCCAATTACGCTGACATTGGCTTAAATCCAATAGCAACGCTGCAATTTTCTCATTTTCATCAGACAGTTTTGGCGTATAGCGATAGCATGTTTCACTTATCATGAAAGTACGACAGGCTAAGGCAATACTCATTTTATTTGTGCTAACGACTTCATGAGCCAAGACTTTGCGCTCAGAAGCCTTTACCACTTTTTTGCCATTGCCTCCTGAATGACCTCAGATTTTAGCCGCTCTTCTGCATACATTTTCTTTAAACGGCGATTTTCATCTTCAAGCTCTTTCATTCGTGTCATTAAAGACGCATCCATGCCGCCGTATTTAGCGCGCCATTTATAAAAGGTTGAGTTGCCCATACCATGTTCACGGCATAGCTCAGGAATAGGCACGCCGCTTTCTGCTTGCTTTAAAATGGCAAGGATCTGACTGTCTGTAAAATGTGCTTTTTTCATAATTTTCTCCTGTGTTTACAATAAGAGAAAATTCTACGTTTGGCATCTATTATTTTTCGGGGGGATTACCCCATAAAATCATTTCTATTTTTAAGTAGTCGTATCCATTTATTGTAAGTAAGTGATGAGGAGCCTGTACCAAAGCCGTCGAAAGCAAGCTGCATTCTAATTTTACTAATCATTATTAAACAACTTTGCATTAGTACTTCAGGATTAACAATCAATTACTCAGCAATTTAAGTAATTGATAAAGCGGATATTTAAAAAATAAGTAAAAATAACCACGGTAATACAAGGTTTGAAATATGAACAATAAAGCATAGCTTTCTATTTTTTAGAATATTATGACCAATTTAAAGACATAGTTGTTTTATTTAATGAATGATTTAATACCTCCATCAACTTCTTTTTTAAAGTGAATTAAAAAATGAAAATATCAAAAGTGCTTACAGCTTATGCAACTCAAGATGGCGATGGCGTAAGTATTAGTCGTATCCCAGGATTTGATGGTAAATATTTAGATCCATTTTTAATGATTGACGAACTTAAGTCAGACGACAAAAAAGATTATATGGGAGGTTTTCCAGAGCATCCCCATCGAGGGATTGAAACGTTTACTTATATTTTAAAAGGTGGCTTTGAACATCGTGACCAAATGGGTAACAAAAAAGCAATTAAAGCAGGTGATGTGCAATGGATGAGTACAGGGCGCGGCGTTATGCACAGTGAGATGCCACTCGCTGATACCGTTGATGGATTGCATGGCTTTCAAATTTGGATCAACATACCAAGTTTGGATAAGATGCGCGACCCACGTTATCAAGATACTACGCAAAATTCAGCTCCGAGTTTTACAAATACGCACGGTGTGACGTTAAAAGCACTTGCGGGATCGTGGCAGTTCGAAAGTGAAACGCTTACAAGTAGTTTGCAGGGTTTAGCTGCTAATGCTCTACTTGCTGACATTAAATTACCCGCCGGTAAAAGCGTTCATTTGGAGCCTCTTAGCCAACAAAAAGTAATGATCTATATTCATAGCGGCTCAATAATAACAAGCGACGATCAAACAATCCCAGCTGGTAAGTTACTTATTTTAGAGCCAGACAGTAATATTAATATTACCTCAGAGCAAGGCGCTGGTGTTTTGGTTTTAGCAGGCGATCCACTTAATCAACCGATTGCTCACATGGGGCCGTTTGTAATGACGACGCAAGCTGAAGTACAGCAAGCAGTGCGTGATTATCAAAACGGCGAGTTCGGCAAAATTTAACCCTATTTTTAGGAGAGTTTCATGGGATTATTAGTTGATGGTCAATGGCAAGATAAGTGGTACGACACCGATTCAAGTAACGGAAAGTTTGAGCGTGAAGCAGCGCAGTTACGTCATTGGATAACTGCTGATGGTAGCGCTGGAATAACGGGCGAGGCCGGTTTTAAAGCACAAGCGAACAGGTATCATTTATATGTATCACTTGCGTGTCCTTGGGCGCATCGAACGCTTATATTTAGAGCGTTAAAAGGGTTGGAAAATTTAATTACTGTGTCGGTTGTTAGCCCTGATATGCTTGATAGTGGTTGGGCTTTTGATACGCAAAACCACAGTACTGGCGATACTTTATTTAATAGTAATTACTTACATCAAGTTTATGCAAAAAATAACCCAAAGTACTCCGGGCGGGTAACCGTTCCCGTATTGTGGGATAAAAAGCTAAATAAAATTGTCAGTAATGAGTCTGCCGATATTATACGTATGTTCAATAGTGCATTTAATGAATTAACAGGCAATACCGATGACTTTTATCCTGAAGAATTGCAACTAAAAATTGACGAATTAAACGCGTTGATTTATCCAGATATAAATAATGGAGTTTATCGTACGGGTTTCGCAACAACTCAAGATGCGTATGAAGAGGCATTTAATGATTTATTTAAAGCACTCGATACAGTAGAGGGGATACTGAGCAAGCAGCGTTATTTAGCCACAAACAAACTCACCGAGGCTGATTGGCGATTATTCACTACGTTGATTCGGTTTGATAGTGTGTACGTTGGTCACTTTAAATGTAATTTACGCACAATTGAAAGCTACCCTGCACTGAGCGGATATCTTAGAGAGCTATATCAAGTTAGAGGTGTGGCTGAAACAGTTGATTTTTATCATATTAAGCGTCATTACTATTTTAGCCATACAATGATCAACCCGACACAAGTTGTGCCAAGTGGTCCAAGTATTGATTACTTATCTGATCACGGTAGAGGTATTTATCTTTAAGCGAGTAGCCTAACAAGCCAGCCATATTTTCTAACCAAGCTGGTTTCGCTTTTCCCTGCTTGTACAGCAGCACCGGCTAAAAAAGCACTTGTTAGTCCTACTTTAGTTGCTGCAAAACGTTTTAACCGATATTGAAACGCCGCATGGTGTTGGCGTTTTAATTCACTGCGCATATCCATTTGCTTACTAAGAGCTTGAACGTTTTTGTTTGGGGCCTTAATCAAATTATCTACTAACATACTAATTCCCATGTAAATTTAATAGCTGCTTTAAGCTTTTAAGTGTTTTACTAAAACCAATTTTATTGCTTAGGTAAACTGTGTTTTTCCAAAGCCATACTAAACAAGCAACTTGCAGTGAAGTAGCTGTTGCAATACTCAGCCATACCGACCCAAAGAGATCATATACACCGTATCCAACAGCACCTAGAAATCCTGCCCACAACAAAACCAAGCCACTGGCAAAACAGCCTAAAAATATAGTGATCAATGCAAGCGATCTAAGCGACAACCGCCATTCAGCTTTAGCAAGCTGATGGGTGATCTCTCCTTGGGTCTGGTAATCATCCTTGAGTTGCTTAGAGTACTCTAAAAGCTTTGCAATATGATCTTGCCAATCGTCCTTTTGGCTTGGCTGCTCAGTAGCTTGGTTTTGCGCGTTACCATCCTTGGTTGCGGTTGTTTGTGGGTTATTCATCACTGATTACTTACGACGAAATAATGATGTAATTAACATACCAGCAGCAAAAGCAATGCCCGCAGTTGCTAATGGGTTTTCAGAAGCGAAAGCACGCGTTTTTGCAGTGCATTCACTCAGCTTTTCGCGTGCAATAAGTTGTTTTTCGCTCAGTGCTTCTGCTGAACTAGAAGCGCCTTTACGAACACTGCTTTCAGCTGTTGCTGCTTTGCTAGAAAGTGCATCTACAGCATCGTGCGCCGCTGATGTGGCTTTCTCTGTAAGTGGTGAGTCAGTATTTTTTAGTTTAACGTCAGGCTTAACATCTGAAGTTGTGTTTGGTTTCGTATTTGTTGCAGTAGCCATAATCAATCCTTAATAAGTTAAAAATTTAAGTAGTGATTTAGATGATGCAATGATTAAACCAAATTTAACTTTTATTTTAACTTGTTGAATTTTATTTGTTTTTTTGTTTCCCCTGGTTTTGTCAAGGTTGGTAATTTAAAAAAACAGTAACTATTACTACACGGTTAGGTAAATTTTACAAAGAAGGTGAAAATGCTTAAAAAACTGTAAATATTCATTGTTTATTCAGTAAGCAGAACATGTAGAAATAAGCATATTAAAACTAAGTAAATTTTTTTTTCGCTGTTATTCCACTTTTTCCCACGTAATTCAATCGCTTTGCTTGAACCCTTATTTTTTCTAGCTTTGAGACTCGTTAAAGCTGGTCAGCTTACTTGACAAAAAGGCTTGTCAAGCCCTAAACTGGAGGACTGTGGTAAAAAGTGGTTTTTAGTGGATCAAACTGGATCAAAGTAATCGCTAGGTGATTAAAATAATTTAAAGCAGGCTGTTTATGTTTCGTGGCGCAAGTTCACTGAGTTTGGATGATAAAGGACGCTTTGCGGTACCAACCAAGTACCGAGAATCTCTGCTATCTGAAGACCAAGGAACTGTTATTTGTACTGTTGCGCTAAATGAGCCGTGCTTATGGTTATATCCGCTTGCTGAGTGGCAAGAAATAGAAAATCGTTTAGCTAAAATTTCAAATATGAATCCACGAGCTCGACGTATGCAGCGTATGTTGCTCGGGAATGCCACAGAATATCAACTTGATAAAAATGGTCGGATTCTGTTAGCGCCTTCATTGCGTGCACATGCAGATCTAGGCAAAAAAATAATGTTGGTTGGTTTGATGAATAAGTTTGAAATTTGGGATGAGGCGCGTTGGAACGAACAAATGCGTCAAGATACTGAGCTTGAGAGGCTTGGTGATTTTGAACCTCACCCTGATTTAGATAATTTCACTCTCTAACAGCACAATAAAAGGCAAATAATAGCTAATGACAGCGCAATTTGAACACGTATCCGTTTTAATGGACGAAACCATAGATGCCCTTGCAATTAAGCCAGACGGCATATACATGGACGGCACTTTTGGACGTGGCGGTCATTCAGGGCAAATATTAGCACGCCTTGGTAATGAAGGCCGTTTGCAAGCGATTGACCAAGATCCGCAGGCAATACAATCAGCTGAAAAGTTTGCTGATGATCCGCGATTTGCAATTGCACATACTCGCTTTTCAAAACTTTACGAAGTAGCAGAGCAAAACGATCTCATTGGTAAAGTTGACGGGATTTTATTAGATATAGGTGTGTCGTCGCCACAGTTAGATGATGCTGGGCGTGGTTTTAGTTTCATGAAAGACGGCCCACTAGATATGCGTATGGATCCAACAAGTGGTCGCAGTGCAGCCCAATGGTTAGCTGAAGCTGAATTGGATGATATTACCCATGTAATTAAAAAGCTGGGTGAAGAGAAATTTGGTAAGCGTATTGCGCATAAAATACTTGAGATTAGAGAGCACACGCCAATTACTACGACTAAGCAGTTAGCTGATTTAGTCGATGAAGCAGTACCTGTAAAAGATAAGTTTAAACACCCTGCTACTCGTACTTTTCAGGCGATCCGTATTTATATTAATAGCGAACTTGAAGAGATTCAAACGGCATTGCAGTCTGCAATTAAGGTCCTTAAACCCGGTGGTCGTTTGGTTGTTATTTCGTTTCATTCATTAGAAGATCGTATTGTAAAACAGTTTATTAGAAAACAGAGTCGGGGAGAAGTATTACCCAGAGGTCTGCCTTTAACTGACGCACAAATAAATAAAAATCTGACGTTAAAGGCAGTGGGTAAAGCGATTAAGCCAAGTGCCGCTGAAGTTGAGCGTAATCCGCGTTCTCGTAGCTCTGTACTTAGGATTGCTCAGAGGCTGGAATGAATATAAAAGCGAATCATCGTCAACCACCTAATTTATTTTTTGAAATTGTTAAAGGCCTAGGAGCTAATAAGCTTACCTCGGCCTTGTTGGTTGTGATATTCGCGTCAAGTTTAACTGTCGTACAAGTAACATATCTTGCTCGAGGGCAACTTATTGAACAAGATTCGTTACTCCAAGAGCGTGATGAACTTGATTTAGAATGGCGTTATTTATTAGTTGAAGAGGAATTTTATTCACAGCATGCACGTATCGAAGAAATTGCGAAATCACAGTTGAAAATGAAACGACCAACGAGTCAAGATGAACAGGTAATAATACTGCAATGAGAAATCGAGGCAAAAAACCAGTAAATAACTTAATTACATGGCGCTTTATGCTGGTGTGTGGCGTTGTGTTTATGGTGTTTGTAACACTGGTATCTCGTGCTGCTTATTTACAAGTAATTGAACCTGACAAAGCCCGTTCTGAAAGTGATAAACGTACCGTACGTGTCGAAAAACTTCACGTCCAGCGTGGGATGATTTTTGATCGTAATGGCAAAGAGCTCGCGGTGAGTGTACCGGTAGTGAGTGTGTATGCAGATCCTAAAGCACTTCACAAATCACTTGTTTCTAAAGTGATTAAGCAAGCGCGTAAAAATGGCGAGGATCAACAATCACTTGCAGACAATGCGGTCGAACTTGATAAACGTACAGTGCAGTATTACAAAAATGATATGCGCTGGCGTGAACTAGCTGACGTTCTGCGTATCGATCCGAAAAAAATTAATTCACGCCTTCTTAACGATCCTTCTCGTCGCTTTGTTTACTTAAAACGCCAAGTAACTCCTGCCGTTGCAAATTATATTGGCGACTTACGTTTGCCTGGCATTCATTTATTAGATGAATCTAAGCGTTATTACCCTGCCGGTGAAGTAACTGCACATATTATTGGTTTCACCAATATAGATGGCAAAGGTATTGAAGGTATTGAAAAGCTGTATGAGAATGCATTAACGGGCGAAGAAGGCCGTCGTACTATACGCAAAGATGCACAAGGACGCGAAGTAGAAGTGCTTGATGAGCGCGAACGCGTAGAACCTGAAAGTATTCAATTAAGTATTGATCAACGTATTCAAGGCATCGCTTATAAAGCGATTAAATCTGCTGTACTTACTTATAAAGCGACATCGGGTTCAGCGATGGTTGTTGATATAAAAACAGGCGAAGTATTAGCGATGGTTAATAGCCCTTCGTTTAATCCAAACAACTTAAGCGATGCAGCCCCGCATAAGCGCCGTAACCGCGCAATTACCGATTTGTTTGAACCAGGCTCAACTGTTAAGCCTCTAGCCATTTTAGCTGGGCTAGACTACGGCGCAATTAAAGCAGATGACAAAATTGATACTTACCCTGGTTGGATGCGTTTAGGCGGTAGCTTAGTTCAAGATACTCGCAATCATGGTGAGATGACACTGCGCGAAATTTTAAAATACTCTTCAAATATGGGAGTTACGAAAGTAACGCAGTTAGTACCTAAAGATTATTTAGTGGGATTGTTTCAAAAGGTAGGGTTTGGCTCAGATTCAGGCACCGGTATGGTGGGGGAAAGCAGTGGTTTGTTTTACCCTAATCGCCGTTGGTCGGATCATGAAATTGCTGCGCTTTCATTTGGTTACAATATTGCAGTAAGTACAGCCCAAATGGCACGATTTTATGCCATGTTAGGCGCTGGGGGAGTCAACCGTCCATTAACGATTTTAAAACAAGATAATGTACCAGAAGGCGAACGTATTTTTAAACAAAAAGACGTAGAAGCCGTAGTCCATATGATGGAAAGTATATTTGAAGAGGGCGGCACAGCCAGTCGCGTTAAAGTTGATGGCTATCGGGCAGCAGGTAAAACAGGTACATCTAAAAAAGCAGCTGTTGGTGGTTATGGTGACGAATATGTTGGCTATTTTGCAGGTGTCGCACCTGCAAGTAATCCTCGATTAGCCGTTGTTGTTATGATTAATGAACCCGGCGGGGATGTGTACTACGGAGGGGCCACCGCTGGGCCTGCATTTGCTGAAATAATTTCGAATTCATTAAGAATATTAAATGTAGCACCGGACAAGGAAGATGTTGCCTACGTGGAAGGTAAAAAGAACGATGCGTGATTTAAGAGATACTTTAAAATACATCGAAATTGATGCGCCCTCGCAACTGGTAAAACATTTACGCATTGATAGTCGTGAGGTAACACCAGGTGATGTATTTGTTGCTATTAAAGGCCATTCACTTGATGGCGGACAATTTATTGCTAAAGCAATTGAAAATGGCGCAACAGCGATTATTGCTGACAGATTATGCGAATTTGAAACAAGTTTCGAACCACTATATTTAGTTTCAGAGCTTGATAAAAAGCTTCCAGAATTAGCAAGTCGCTTTTATAACCAACCAAGTCAGGCTTTGGATTTAATTGGTGTGACTGGCACAAATGGTAAATCAACCACCACAGCAATGATTGCCCACTTAGCGCAATTTTGTAGTACTGAGTCAGCGATTATTGGCACGCTAGGTTATGGACATCCTAATAACTTAACTCCACTGATGAATACTACGCCTTCAACGGTTGATTTACAGCATATTTTAAGCGATTTAAATTTACAGCATAAAAAGCTAGTCGCCATGGAAGTGTCATCGCATGGGTTAGTGCAACAGCGTGTTGCTAAATGTGAATTTAAAGCAGCTGTGTTTACTAATCTTTCGCGTGATCACTTAGATTATCATGGTGATATGGCAAGTTACGGTGATGCAAAATTAATGCTTTTTCGTGATTTTGAACCGCAAGTTGTGGTGCTTAATCAAGATGATTTTCAAGCGGAGCAATGGCTTGAAAAGTATGATTTTAATAATCTAATTTGTTATGGCCGCAAAAACTTAGCTCCTAAGAATACTCGATACGTCTATTTTTCTGATGTTGAATATTCAAGTGTAGGTATTTCGGCGCAGTTATCGACGAGTTGGGGTGATATATCAATTAAATCGCCTCTGTTTGGCGAATTTAATTTATATAACTTAACGGCAGCGCTCGCTACATTGCTAGGGCTTGGTTATCCGCTTGAGCAATTAATTACAGGTTGTGCGCAGTTACAGCCAGTCGCTGGGCGAATGCAAGCATTTAGTCAAGCAGGCATGCCAACGTGTGTTGTTGATTATGCACATACGCCCGATGCACTTGCACTTGCATTGCAAGCATTGCAACAGCATGTACCAGGTGGTGTGAGTTGTGTATTTGGTTGCGGTGGTGACAGAGATAAAGGTAAGCGAGTATTAATGGCGCAAGCAGCTGAGCAAAATGCTAATAAAGTTATTATTACCAGCGATAACCCGCGATCTGAAAATCCTGATGACATTATTGCTGATGTGGCTGGCGGTTTAGTGAACCCTCAAGACGCACATTTAGAGGCTGATAGAGCAACTGCAATTCGTTTTGCTATAGAAAATGCTACAGCTGATGATGTTATTTTAATTGCAGGTAAAGGCCACGAAGATTATCAAATTATAGGCGATAAGCGCATCGACTTTTGCGATCGCCGTTATGTACAAGAACAACTAAAAAAAGCAGTAAGAGGGATAACACAATGATCCCAATGGATTTTGATTGGTTAGCCAATGTACTAACAACCGATTATCAAGGTGATAATCAACAAGTGCTTAATATAAATACTGATACTCGTACAGTGTGCGATGGCGAAGTGTTTTTAGCACTTAAAGGGCCCAATTTTGATGGCCATAAATTTATAGCAGAAGCTAAACAAAAAGGCGCTATTGGCGTTATTGTTCAGCACAAAGTAGATGTAGATATTCCACAATTTATAGTAAGCGATACACGTATTGCACTAGGTGCAATTGGCACTGCTGTTATGGCGCAAGTGGCGCCTAAAACAATTGCAATTACAGGGAGTGTAGGTAAAACCACCGTAAAAGAAATGTGTGCAGCAATTTTGTCGGTTCACGGTGATGTATTAGCTACTAAAGGTAATTTTAATAACGATATTGGCGTCCCACTTACGTTATTGCGCTTAGAGCCTCAACATCGTTTTGCAGTAATTGAACTAGGTGCAAATCACTTAGGTGAAATTGCCTACACAACTGCAATGACCAAACCAGATGTAGCCGTTGTATGTAATGTTGCAGCCGCTCACTTAGAAGGTTTTGGTAGCTTAATGGGGGTTGCAAAAGCTAAAGGTGAGATTTTTGATGGCCTAAAAGATGACGGCGTTGCCATTGTTAATTGCGATAGTGAATTTAGCCAGTATTGGTTAGATAAACTTGAAGGGCGTAATGTTAAACGTTTTTCTACAACCGAAAAACTCGACATTTGGGCAGAGAATATCACGCTTGATGCCAATGCGCGTGCAAGCTTTACGCTTTGTACTAAAGACAAGCAAGTCCCTGTTACTTTGGCGCTACCTGGCAAGCACAATATTAGTAACGCACTTATTGCGGCTGCACTTACTAGTGAATTTGATGTAACTCTTGAAGAAATAGCCAATGCACTTGCCACTATGGGTGATGTAAAAGGGCGCGTTAATCTAATTGAAGTGTCTGATTTACTCACCGTGGTTGATGATACCTATAATGCCAATGTTAAGTCGGTAAAGGCTGCGATTGACTTGTTAAGTGATATGCAAGGTCACCGCATTTTAGCGCTGGGAGACATGGGGGAGCTAGGTGAAGATGCACGTAAATATCACCAAGAAGTTGGTGAGTATGCACTTGAGCAAGGGATTGATGAGTTATTTACATTAGGTGTATTAAGTAAATGCGCAAGTGATGTGTTTGAACTCCCTAATCGCCACTTTTCGAGCCGTGAACAAATGCAGCAAAAAATTCAAGAAAGTATTAATAAAGTGAATACAAAAACAACAATAGTAGTGAAAGGATCGCGCAGTTCTCGCATGGAATTATTAGTAACCGATTTAGTTAATGGCCAGCAACAAGCCATCAATGGAGTATCATAATGTTAGTTTGGCTGGCAGAGTATTTAACCCAGTATTTTAGTGGTTTTCATGTTTTTTCGTATTTAACGCTACGTGCCATTTTAGGTATTTTAACTGCGCTAATTATGTCTCTTTATTTAGGACCTAAGTTAATTCGTGGTTTGCAACGTATGCAGATAGGTCAAACGGTTCGAGACGATGGTCCGCAATCGCATCTATCTAAGTCGGGTACGCCGACTATGGGTGGCTTACTTATTTTAGCGGCTATTTTTACCAGTACGCTACTATGGGCTGATTTATCGAATAAGTATGTATGGGCAACGCTGTTTGTAATTGGCTCATTAGGTATTGTTGGCTTTGTTGATGACTACCGTAAAGTTATCCGTAAAGATCCAAAAGGTTTAATTGCTAAATGGAAATATTTTTGGCAGTCAGTAATTGCGTTAGTGGTAGCGACAGCATTGTATTTTACCAGTGCACAAGCTTCTGAAACATCACTTGTTGTTCCATTTTTTAAAGATGTATTGCCGCAACTTGGCTTGTTTTATATTGTGCTTACGTATTTTGCAATAGTAGGGACATCAAATGCAGTAAACCTGACCGACGGGCTTGATGGCTTAGCCATCGTACCCACTATTTTAGTCGCCGCAGCATTGGCAATTATTGCTTACTTAACAGGTAATATTAACTTTTCGGCTTACTTACATATTCCGCATTTACCGCTAGCAAGTGAGCTTGTGGTTGTGTGTACTGCCATTGTGGGTGCAGGGCTTGGCTTTTTGTGGTTTAACACTTACCCAGCACAAGTATTTATGGGTGATGTAGGCTCATTAGCACTTGGTGGTGCATTAGGTATTATTGCTGTTTTAGTACGCCAAGAATTACTGCTTATTATTATGGGCGGCGTATTTGTTATGGAAGCACTCTCGGTCATATTACAAGTGGGATCGTATAAATTACGTGGGCAACGCATTTTTAGAATGGCGCCAATTCATCATCATTACGAATTAAAAGGTTGGCCGGAGCCACGTGTTATCGTACGCTTTTGGATTATTTCTATTGTGCTAGTCCTCGCTGGTCTAGCGACATTAAAGATTCGATAAATGCAGTATTTAAACGAGATAAAAAATAAACAAATAACAGTGCTCGGACTCGGTGTTACCGGTCTGGGCATTGTGCGTTTTTTATTATCTCATAGCCTTATGCCAAAAGTTGTTGATAGCCGTACAAACCCTCCAGGGATTGATTGGCTTAAAGAGCATGCACCAAATCTAGATACACACTTTGGTAATTTGGATGACGCAGAGCTTCGTTCAAGCGATATAATTATTATAAGTCCAGGGCTTAGCTTAAAAATACCAGCTGTTGCAGATGCAATTAACGCAGGTGTTGAAGTGATTGGCGACGTTGAGTTATTTGCACGTATTAATACAAAACCGGTTGTTGCAGTAACTGGCTCCAACGGTAAATCAACCGTGGTTACGCTCGCTTATGAAGTATTAAAAGAAGCCGGCTATAAAGTTGCTTTGGGTGGGAATATTGGCACTGCGGTGCTGGATTTACTCAATGATGATTTTGATGTGTATGTACTTGAGCTATCTAGTTTTCAGCTAGACACCACAAAGAGCTTAAAGCCAATAAGTGCAACGGTATTAAATGTGTCAGAAGATCACCTTGACCGCTACGACAGTTACCAAGCTTATATAGACTCAAAGCTAAGTATTTATGACGGTGCAGAGCTTATTGTAGTTAATACTGACGATAGTCAAACGCATCCAGTTGAGCGCAGTACAACCCCCCAAATTAGCTTTGGTGTTCAACAAGGTGATTACCATTTAGCGCAATACAATAACGAAACTCACTTTATGGTTAAAGGCGATGCCTTTTTACCCGTGAGTACGCTTGCTGTAGTGGGTAAACACAATTATTTAAACACACTTGCTGTAATGGCGCTTTTAAGTCTGTTTGAAGTAAGCAAAGAGCAGTATGTAAACGCGTTGAGCCAATTTAATGGGTTGGCGCATCGCTGCCAATTTGTAGCTGAATTTAATGGTGTAAAATATTTTAACGATTCAAAGGCGACTAATGTTGGGGCAACTATTGCAGCAATAGATAGCTTAGCTAGTGATGGTGAAAACCTGATTGTTATTGCAGGTGGTGATGCCAAAGGCGCTGATTTAAATGCCCTTAAACCTTATATTCAACGGCATGTTAAAGCATTAATTTGTTTCGGCAAAGATGCAAGTGACTTAGCTGCGATTACCAATAAGAGCTATTTAACTAACAATATGGAAGAAGCCGTTGCTTTGGCCAAAGTACTTAGTCGTGCTGGCAATATTGTTTTGTTAGCCCCTGCGTGTGCCAGTATTGATATGTATAACAACTATATGCAACGCGGTGATGACTTTGTTGAGTGCGTTATGGCGGAGAAAGTATGAGTGCCTTTGCCGATATAAAAGACGCATTAACACCTAAGCCTTCGGCGCAGTTATACGATGTACCGCTATTGTACTGCGTAATAATGCTGATAGGTGTTGGTTTTATCATGGTAACCAGCGCATCAATGCCGACCGCTGAACGATTATTTGATAACTCGTATCATATTACTATTCGTCACAGTATGTTTTTAGCTATGGCTTTTGTTCTTTTTTGGATAACGGTTTGTGTACCAATGGATTGGTGGAAAAGATCAAACCCTTATTTATTAATATTAGGCATGGTGCTGTTAATAGCCGTATTAATTATTGGTCGTGAAGTGAATGGAGCTAGGCGATGGATCCCTATTGGCCCGGTTGGTTTTCAGGTGGCTGAGGCTGCAAAGCTGTATTTTTTTAGTTATATTGCGGGCTATTTAGTAAGAAAACGCGAAGAGGTACAAGAAAATATTAAAGGCTTTGCAAAGCCTATTGCTGTATTTGCGGTATATGCTCTGCTTATTTTGCTGCAACCCGATTTGGGCACCGTAGTTGTTATGTTTGTAACTACGGTTGGTCTGCTATTTTTAGCCGGTGCTAAGTTATGGCAGTTTTTTGTACTTATTTTAACGGGGGTTGGCCTCGTTGTTTTACTTATAATTGTTGAGCCATATCGTATGGCACGTGTTGTTGGCTTTTTAGATCCCTGGGATGATCCTTTTGGTAAAGGTTATCAGTTGGTGCAATCGCTAATGGCATATAGCCAAGGTGGTTGGTTTGGCCAAGGCCTTGGCAACAGTGTACAAAAGCTACAATATTTACCTGAAGCGCATAACGATTTTATTTTTGCTGTTATAGGTGAAGAACTTGGTTTAATCGGCGTTGTAAGTATTTTAATGGTATTAGCTACCTTGGTATTTAGAGCGCTATTAATTGGTCAGCAAGCATTAAAGTGTGGCAAAGAATATGAAGGCTATTTTTCGTTTGCTATTGGTATTTGGTTTGCATTTCAAACCATGGTTAATGTAGGTGCGAGTGCGGGTATTTTACCGACAAAAGGATTAACACTGCCGTTTATTTCTTACGGTGGATCAAGCTTAATGATTATGACGATAGCCACGGGCATTTTATTACGCGTAGATTTTGAGACTAAGATGGCAACAAAACAAGCCACTTCACGCGGAGGTAAGCGATGAGTAAAAAATTAGTCGTTGTAGCTGGTGGAACTGGCGGGCATATTTTCCCTGGTATCGCTGTAGCTGACTATTTAAAACAACAAGGCTGGCAAGTTAGCTGGATAGGAACACCTGATAGAATGGAAGCTGACGTTGTTCCAAAGCATAACATAGACATTGATTTTATTGATGTTAAGGGTGTGCGTGGTAACGGTATAAAACGTCTTGTTAAAGCGCCATTTATGGTGTTTAACGCCATATTGCAAGCACGTAAAGTTTTAAAAAAACAGCGTCCAGATGTCGTACTTGCTATGGGCGGGTATGTAACTGGACCAACAGGTATTGCTGCCAAAAGTTTAGGTATTCCGCTGGTTATTCATGAGCAAAATGCGGTAGCGGGCATGAGTAACAAATTGCTAGCTAAGTGTGCTAATCGTGTATTAGCGGCATTTCCAAGTGCATTTGCGCATGGCCAAGCTGAACTTGTTGGCAATCCGGTACGTCAAAGTGTTATTGATATACCAAAGCGTGATGTATCAAGCCCAATAAATATGTTGGTAGTGGGTGGTTCACTTGGGGCACAAGTACTTAACCAAACATTACCTGAAGCATTTAAAGTATTGAGTAATACCACCGCAATTAGTGTGTGGCATCAAACAGGTAAAGGCCATTTACACAGCGTTAAAGAGGCTTATAAAGCACACAGTTTTGATAGTAATAACTTAAACGTTGCTGAATTTATTGATGATATGGATACGGCTTATGCTTGGGCTGATATTGTCATTTGCCGCGCGGGTGCGTTAACGGTTAGTGAAATTGCTGCGGCTGGAAAAATGGCTATATTTGTTCCGTTTCCTCATGCAGTGGACGACCATCAAACAGCGAATGCACAGTATTTAGTAATGGCAAATGGGGCTTTGTTAATGCCTCAAGCACAGTTTAATCAACATTCAATTGTTGAGCTTTTAAATCCTTATTTAGCTAAGCCTATATTAATTAAACAAATGGCAGCAAATGCTCAAAAGCAAGCCATTTTAGATGCCACAGTAAGCGTTGCAGCACACTGTGAGCAAGTAACAAATAAGAGAGTGTAAGTGAAAGAAGCATCAGTACAAGAAAAACACACACGACCTGCAATGCGTCGAATTGATACTATCCATTTTATTGGCATTGGTGGTGCCGGTATGGGCGGTATTGCTGAAGTACTCGCATTTGAAGGCTACCGTATTACAGGTTCTGACATTGCTCATAGCGCTATGACAGATCGCTTAATTAAAGCCGGTGCTGAGGTATTTATTGGTCATCACGAAAATAACGTAAAAGATGCTAACGTAGTCGTTGTTTCAAGTGCTATTGATGAAACAAACCCTGAGATTGTTGCAGCAAAAGCAGCAAGAGTTCCGGTTGTGCGCCGCGCAGAAATGCTCGCGGAGCTAATGCGTTTTCGCCATGGTATAGCGATTGCGGGGACGCATGGTAAAACAACGACAACAAGCCTAATTGCGAGTATTTATGGACAGGCGGGGCTTGATCCAACTTTTATTATTGGTGGCTTGTTAAATAGCGCAGGTAGTAACGCAAAAGTAGGAAAAAGTGATTTTTTAATAGCAGAAGCTGATGAAAGCGACGCGTCGTTTTTACACTTGCAGCCAATGGTTTCGGTGATCACAAATATTGAAGAAGATCACATGGATACTTACGGCGGCAGTCTCGAAAAAATGAAAGACACATATGTAGATTTCATTCATAACTTACCGTTTTATGGTTTAGCTGTTGTATGTATTGATTCTGAAGTTGCTGCTGAACTTATCCCGCGATTTGGTCGCCCAGTTATCACGTATGGCGAATCGAAGGATGCTGATTACCGCATGAGCGACTTTAGCCAATCAGCTAATACGTGCACATTTACAGTAACTAACAAACAAGGTGAGTGTTTAACTGCCACGTTGAATATGCCAGGTAGACACAACGCACTTAATGCAACCGCAGCGATTGCTGTAGCAAAAGATCAAAACATTGCTAACCATGCAATTTTAGAAGCGCTGCAGAAGTTTGAAGGCATTGGTCGTCGTTTTCAACACTATGGTGAATTTGAAAACGAGCGTGGCAATGTGATGTTAGTTGATGATTATGGGCATCACCCTTCAGAAGTTGCAGCAACAATTGCTGCAGTGCGTGAAGGTTGGCCTGATAAGCGCTTAGTTATGGTATATCAACCACATAGATTTTCTCGTACACGCGACTTGTACGAAGATTTTGTAAAAGTACTTGCTGATGTAGATCAGTTACTATTACTTGATGTGTATAGCGCAGGTGAAGACCCTATAGTCGGTGCTGATAGTAAAAGCCTCTGTAGAAGTTTACGCCAACGTGGCAAAGAGCCACTTCATGTTGCTTCAAGTTCAGAGCTTGCAGGTGTCCTCGGTGAATGCCTAAAAAATAACGATTTAGTATTAACCCAAGGCGCAGGTAATATAGGCCAATTAGTAAAAACCTTAGCTGCAACGGGTATGTCGATAGAAAAACTTAAGCAAGGTGAAGTATGACCCAGGTAAACACACAATTTGGTAAAGTAGCGGTGCTGTTAGGTGGCAATTCAGCAGAGCGTGAAGTGTCATTAAAATCTGGTCAAGCTGTTTTAAATGCACTGCAAAGTAGTGGCATTGATGCAATTGCATTTGACCCACAAAGTCGTTCTTTGTGGGAATTAAAAGAATTAAATGTAGAGCGCGTTTTTATTGCGTTACATGGTCGTGGTGGTGAAGATGGCACTGTACAAGGTGCGCTTGAATTTATGAACCTGCCTTACACAGGTAGTAATGTATTGGGCTCAGCCCTCGCTATGGATAAAATTCGCTGTAAACACTTGTTTAAATCGGCGGGTCTAAGTACGGCTCCTTATGCGGTTGTCGATGCTAAAAAAGGCTTTGATGCAGTTGCCATTATGGATGAGTTTAAAAAGGTAATGGTTAAGCCATCGCACGAAGGCTCAAGCATAGGTATGGCACAAGCAAGTAATGCGCAAGAGTTAGAAGAAGCACTCGCTAATGCATTTAAGTTTGATAGCCAAGTACTTGTCGAACAGTGGATTACAGGACGAGAGTTCACGGTTACTGTATTGGGTGATGAAGTGCAGCCTGTAATTGAGATGACCACGCCTAATGGTTTTTACGATTACCAAGCTAAGTATCAATCAAGCACGACGCAATATCATTGCCCTGCAAATTTATCAAAGCACGATACAGAGCACTTACAAGAAATTTCACTTGATGCATTTGACCTTGTAGGTGCAAGTGGCTGGGGACGTGTGGATGCAATGCAAGATGAGCAAGGACACTTTTACCTACTAGAGGTAAATACAGTGCCTGGCATGACTGAAAAATCACTAGTACCAATGGCTGCAAAAGCGAATGGGGCAAGTTTTGAGCAATTAGTTGTTCGCATTTTGGAGCAAACACTTTAATATGCACCCCCTTTTAGAAAAAGCTCAGAAAATCAAACAGCAACTAAATTGGTCGCTCATTTTTGGTGTGAGCTTTTTTCTAATTGTTGTGATTGGCTTAATACAGATCACGGCGGGGATTTCGCATTGGTTAGTTGAAAACAAAGATGCTCAAATTAAGCATTTAACAGTGCAAGGGCATCCTAAGTACACTGATGAAACGGCAATAATAAAAGCAATAAAAAGAGCCGATTTAAGTAGTTTTTTTGAACTTGATGTAAAACATGTGCAACAACTGGTGCAAGACTTACCTTGGGTTGCGACAGTATCAGTACGTAAACAATGGCCAGATACTTTGCAAGTATATGTTGTTGAGCATGATGCTGTGGCACATTGGAATAGTGATTTATTACTAAATCAAAAAGGTGAAGCTTTTCAGGCTAGTAGCGATAAACTAAATGTAGATTTACCGCAATTATTCGGGCCAGAAGGCAGTGAACAAGAAGCATGGTTAGCTTTTAAACAGTTTGATGAAATGCTTAAAGTAAATGCGTTAACATTAAATAGTTTAGCGTTGTCTGAGCGTTTTTCATGGCAACTGTGGTTAGATAATGGTGTACGTTTAAATTTAGGGCGTAAAGATAAAGCCAAGCGAGTTCAGCGCTTTATAGATGTTTACCCTAGAATGGAACATCCTGAAAATGCTCAGATAGATACAATCGATTTACGGTATGATACCGGCCTTGCAGTAAGCTTTAAGCCAATGCAAGAAGAACAATTACAAAATAAGAGTAAGGCATGACTAAGTCAGCAGAAAGAAACCTCGTGATTGGATTAGATGTTGGTACCTCGAAAGTGGTTGCCACGGTAGGTGAAATCACCGCAGATAACAAACTCAGTATTGTTGGTGTGGGCAGCCAAGTGTCTCGTGGTATGGATAAAGGCGGCGTTAACGATTTAAACTTGGTATCTGAGTCTATTCGACGAGCTATAGACGAAGCTGAGTTAATGGCTGATTGTCGTATTAGTTCTGTGTACCTTGGTATCTCTGGTAAGCATATTCAGTGCCAGAACGAGAGTGGTGTGGTTGCTATTAACAACACTGAAGTGACCGATGAAGATATTGAAAATGTCATTCATATTGCACGCTCTGTGCCTATCTCGGCAGAGCGTAAAATGCTGCATGCATTGCCGCAAGAATACAGTATTGATATGCAAGAGGGCATTAAAAACCCACTTGGTATGAGTGGTGTTCGTATGGAAGCGCGAGCACATATCATTACTTGCTCAAACGATATGGCAAAAAACATTGAAAAATGTGTAGAACGTTGTGGTCTTGAAGTCGATCAACTTATCTTTACCGCACTAGCATCATGTTATTCTGTATTAACAGATGACGAAAAAGAGCTAGGTGTTGCAGTACTTGATATTGGTGGCGGTACTATGGATATCACTATTTATATTAATGGTGCACTTCGCCATTCTGCCGTTATTCCTGTTGCTGGTAATCAGGTTACAGGTGATATTGCAAAAATATTTCGTACACCTATATCACATGCAGAGTCACTCAAAGTACAATACGCATGTGCTAGTAGCCAAATGGCAAGTAGCGAAGACACAATTGAAGTACCAAGTGTTGGCGGACGACCAGCAAGATTGATGTCACGCCATACATTGTCAGAGGTAGTAGAACCTCGTTTTAGAGAATTATTTGAGCTTGCGATGGAAGAGATTTGTCGTTCTGGTTTAGAAGATCAAATTGCTGCAGGCCTCGTTGTTACTGGTGGTACTGCTAAAATGACTGGTGCAATGGAAGTGGCAGAAGACATTTTCCAAATGCCAGTTAGAATAGGAAAACCAATTGGGATAGTTGGTTTGACAGACTATGTAGATGATCCCTCGTACGCAACTGCTGTTGGTTTGTTACAATACGGACGTACAATGCAATCGATGAATGCACAAAAGTCGAAAGCAGAAGGGAACAATAATTTATGGAACCGTGTTACAAAATGGTTTCAAGGCGAGTTTTAATGCTCAAGTCGGAGAGTAAATATGTTTGATATAATGGAACAACACAGCGAAGAAGCTGTCATAAAAGTGATAGGCGTGGGCGGCGGCGGCGGTAACGCTGTTGAGCACATGGTAAAACAACAGATTGAAGGCGTACGCTTTATTGCTGCTAATACGGATGCACAGGCATTACGTAACTCTGCTGCCGATATTACAGTTCAATTAGGCACGCAAATAACCTCAGGGTTAGGTGCGGGCGCAAATCCTGAAGTAGGCCGTAAATCGGCTGAAGAAGACGCCGATACAATTCGTGCCAGCCTTGAAGGCGCCGACATGGTATTCATAGCTGCAGGTATGGGCGGTGGTACAGGTACTGGTGCAGCACCGGTTGTTGCTAAAATTGCTAAAGAGCTCGGTATTTTAACAGTTGCAGTTGTAACACGTCCTTTTGATTTTGAAGGTAAAAAACGTGCAGCAGCCGCCGATCAAGGCATTAATGAATTGTCAGAAATTGTAGATTCGCTTATTACAATTCCGAACAATAAATTACTTAAGGTTTTAGGAAAAGGGACTACTCTTCTAGATGCCTTCGCTAAAGCTAATGACGTATTATTTGGTGCGGTACAGGGTATAGCAGAGCTAATTACACGTTCTGGTTTAATTAACGTGGATTTCGCCGATGTACGTACAGTAATGTCTGCAATGGGTACTGCAATGATGGGAACGGCGTCTGCGTCAGGTCCTGATCGTGCACAGGAGGCTGCAGAAGCGGCTATCTCAAGCCCACTACTAGAAGACGTTGATTTAACAGGTGCTAAAGGCATCTTGGTTAATATTACCGCCGGTATGGACATTGCGATTGAAGAATTTGAAATTGTTGGCAATCACGTTAAAGCACTTGCGTCAGAAAACGCAACGGTTGTTGTTGGTGCGGTAATCGACCCAGAAATGACTGATGAGCTACGTGTAACGGTTGTTGCAACAGGTTTAGGCGGTGATCGTCGTCCACAGTTTGGTATTGTTGATAATGGCTTTAAAAAGGCATCAGGATCTGATGTTGCAAGCACATTAAAGCAAGCAAGTAGTATGTACGTACCAAGCTTTGCAAGCCAAGACACAAACACTGAAGAAAATGCTGCTAAAGCACAAACGCAAAGCAAAGAAAAAGCGCCTTCAACGAGTTCAAGTAGTTCGAGCTCTTCAGCGCAAAGCGGTAAAAAAGCGGATAAATCAGAAGGCGGTGATTATTTTGATATTCCAGCTTTTTTACGTAAGCAGGCAGATTAACATTTAATAATACTTTTGTTTGAAATATATACAAATATTGAAAGGCAAAAGGATTTATGTTAAACTCCGCCGTCTAACTGTAACTGATTTAAAAGTGAGCGAACCTATGATTAAACAGCGTACGATTGCAGAAATAGTCAAAGCCATAGGAATTGGACTTCATAAAGGTGAGAAGGTCACAATAACTCTCCGACCTGCGAGCGCAAATACTGGGATTGTATTTCGTCGTGTTGACCTTGATCCGGTTGTTGATTTTGAAACAACACCTGAAGCCGTTGGTGATACGCAATTGTGTACTTGTTTAATTAACAAAGATGGCGTTCGCTTATCGACTACTGAGCACCTTATTGCAGCCGTTGCTGCAATGGGCATTGATAATCTAATTGTAGAATTAGACAGCTCAGAAGTGCCGATTATGGATGGTAGTGCATTACCATTCATATATCTGTTACAAAAAGGCGGAATTGAAGAGCAAAATGTTGCTAAACGCTTTATTCGTATTAAAGAAAAAGTACGTATTGAAGAAGGTGATAAATGGGCTGAAGTTGAACCTTATGATGGTTTTCATATCGACTTTGAGATTGCGTTTAACCACCCTGCTATCAACGAAAGTCGCCAACGTATAGGGTTAGATATAACAACGCAAAGCTTTATTGAAGAAATTAGCCGTGCGCGTACTTTTGGATTTATGAAAGATATTGAATACATGCATGCAAACAACCTAGCACTAGGTGGTAGTATGGATAGTGCTGTGGTACTTGATGAATTCAAAGTTTTAAATCCTAATGGTTTACGTTATAGCGACGAGTTTGTTAAGCACAAGATATTAGACTGTGTTGGTGACATGTTTATGACAGGTCATAACCTTTTAGGTAAAGTAACCGCATTTAAATCGGGTCATGATTTAAATAATAAATTACTTCGTAAAATTATGGCTACAGAGTCAGCATGGGAATGGGCAACATTTGAAACGCCCGTGACGATGCCTGCACCCGGTCTTGAGTTAGCTCCAGCCTAAAAGCAATAAAAGTACAGTTCGCAAACAGTTATAAAAAATGACGCTAATTAGCGTCATTTTTTTGCGTAAAATTTACTTTATTGCAATTCTAAAATAGCTTGTAACAGGCATTGATCAGACCCCTAGGCAACTTTTTGGATTTTATATAAATGCAACGCATGTCCACCAATGAGCCTTATTATCTTTTCCCTGAACTCATCAAAACCATCCAAGCTGATTTTGTCGCCTTGCTGGAGTAGATTAATTCCCTCAAAACACTGAAAGACCCAACGTAATGTTGGGTTAGATATTTCTTTATTGATTTGATTCGCTATCGTGGCTTTTTCTTTTTTCATATTCGCTCTCATTCGTCTTTGCGCGATTGAATAAACTAACAATGAAAGTGTCATCACCATCAACAGAGCATCTATTCTACTTGGCTTTTTGATAAATAATGATGAAACAAAAAACAAGGGGTCTTTTAAAAACCTAAACCCTTTTTCTACTTCAGATTGTGCTTTGTAATGCTTAAGTAAACCTACTGGTGAAAGGGCTTCTTTATCAATATTCGTTGCTAATACGAAGCATGACTTTTGTTCTACAATCTGTTTTATTGCGCTTTCGTTTTCTTCAATTTCTGCCGTGATTTGCCATTCAATATTTTTTACTGGCGCATCTTTTTTAGGTCGCCCTTTACCTTCATAGACTTTATGCTTAATAAATTGCTGAGTCGCTATTTGATGATGCTTCATCTTTTTCGCTAATTTATCTAATGCGCGTTGTGCGTCAGTTTGACAAGCGAAACGTTGAGCTTGTAAATGGAAGAGGTCTTTTTTGATGCCTGTGTGTGCTCGCTCAACTTGTCGAACAATGCTTTTTTGTGCTCGGCTATTAGCTGCTTTTGAATAAATAATCATCCATCTTTGCTTTATCCCCATATGCTCAATCTCTTCAACAACATATTGATAGTTATCATCAATATTAACCCATTGGTTGGCTGCTATGGCTGTACTTATAGAGGATTTTTCAAGAGAAATTGTTGAAGGTACTAGCGTGAGAAATTGAATTTTGGTTAAAAACTCAGCATTACTTTTATGATAAAGTTTACAGTCTGCCACAAGGTATTTAGGAGCTTGGCTTTTTTTGAACTCGTCAACAAGCGCCTTACTTCGCGCTTTAAAAATAGCGGTGTCTGCGCTGTTATCATCCCAGTTTTTACATGCAAGCGGGATCCCACCATCTTGGCTAACAATGATTTCTTGTACGACTTGTTTTAAATCAGGACGGTGAGCCTTGCTATAGCCATGAGTAATTTTAATGACGTTTTCATCACTATCTCCATCATCAAAAGCATATTCACCTGTCAGTGAGTGACTCGTTGTATCAAGTGATTCAAAGGTTTTATCAACTTGTTCTATTTCACATGCTTGTCCGGAGACTAATGAAAATAAGCTTTCACAGCCAAACTCGAAGCATTGATCGAGAGTTCTACCAAGTTTGTGACGATTAAAATGTGATGCTTGAACCCCTTCACGAAATAAATGTTCAAGAGGCAAGTTAGTAAAAAATTGAGGGCTGAGTGATAAAGGTCGATTGGCAAAACCGAGTCCATTCATGATCATGCCTTTTACAGCTTCACCGGGGGTGATTTCTTGTTTATCGTCTTGAGGTAAGTATTGATCTAAAAGGCTGACAATTTTTAAGTCTTCTATAACACCTGAAACAATACCGTGATGGTCTAACCGTCTGATTTTTAGATTCATATACACCTCAAAGTTGAGATGTTATTTTATCAAATTAAAGAGAATTAAGCGTTTAAATTAAATCGAAATTTTTGAAATTGGTCTGATCAATGTCTGTTGTAACTGATTTAAATGAGTTACGGTATAGGTTGGTTTTATTCCGTCGGGTAATTGCTCACCAGGGTGTTGTAACCAGCAAGTATCAATACCTGCATTGTTGCCGCCAAGTATGTCACTTGCTGCGGTGTCACCGACCATAAGTATCTCGCTTTTATTTGGGTTACCCATTAGCTCAAATGTGTGTTCAAAAATCGCTTTATTCGGTTTTGCTATGCCAACAAGCTCAGATATAACCAACCATTCAAACATATCTTTTAAACCAGTGTGTTCTAAACGTACTGTTTGTAGGCGGGCAAATCCGTTAGTAATAATACCTAATCGAGCATTTGGCTTAAGCTTATTTAAAAGTTCTATAGCGCCAGGTAATGGCTCGCAAATTTGCGCCATAGCATCTAAAAAAGCATCGTTCAGCTCTTTTGCTGGCACATTTAGCTTTGCAGCCCATTCATTAAAGCGAGTTACTTGTAAGTAATCAGCAGTTATAGAACCGTTTTGATAATCAACCCACAGCTGCTTATTGGTTTTTTGATAATGAATATAATCGTCTTGGCTAAAATCTACGTTGTAAGCTTTAAACATGCGAGTCATGCCCGCTAAAATATCAAACCTAAATAAGGTTTCGTCTGCGTCAAACAATACATAGCTGTATTTCATTAAACTTCCTAAATTAATTTGTTTGGCTGTATAGCTCAGAGTGTAAAAATGGCGCCATAGCTAAAGTGAGTGCTTGTGTATATGTACTTTCACGCGTGGCATGATTGTTTGTAAGTAGTCCAATAGCGCCCCCTTTTTGCTTAATATTGGTGGTATTGAATGCCTTGTCCATTACATCGCCAAGCTCTTCACCTTTAAGTAATGCATTATAAAGTACTTGAGGCAAGGGTAGGTTACTGCTGCGCCCTACAACTTGATTTAAGGCATTATCAATAATTACATAGGCAAAGGTTGCTGGGCCATAGCTAAACTGCTCTGCACCGCCTTCCATTGCCACGTAATAGTGAGCTTGGTGATGTTCTTTGCAGTAATCAACGCGGTTTTGCGCGCCAATGCGTGTTTCGTCTTCGCCAATAGGTTGATCGGGCACATTGGATGGTGCATCAACACCTTGGCAATCAATTTCATGATCAGGGAAATACATTGCAAAAATATATTTAGCCGCGTTAATTTTTACAGGGTTTTTAGAACCCACAATAATTTTTAATGAGTACAACACAATGTCCCTTATTGTTACTAAAAATCAGCAGTGTACGTGAGAGAGCTCAACCTTAGAAGAGGAGTTAAATAGGTATATCCAGAGGTGCTAAGTTTTCCAGTGCACGCTTTTTCAAAATAATATCTTTAATTAGTGGAGTAAGCACCAGCTCCATTGCTAAGCCCATTTTGCCACCAGGTACTACAAGCGTATTTATACGAGACATAAAACTGCCTTCGATCATGCGTAAATAATAAGGAAAATCAACATCATCAATACCTCTAAAGCGAATAACTACAAAGCTTTCATCAAGCGATGGAATATCTTTAGCGCTAAATGGATTTGAAGTATCAACGGTCGGCACTCGTTGGAAATTTATATGAGTTCGAGAAAACTGTGGCGTGATGTGATTAATGTAATCATCCATACTACGGACAATTGAGTCCATAACAGCCTCACGTGAATGACCTCTCTCAGAGGTATCGCGTATCAGTTTTTGAATCCACTCAAGGTTAATAATAGGCACCATGCCTATTATTAAATCAACATGCTTAGCAACGTCTACATCTTGATCGACTACACCACCGTGTAAACCTTCATAAAATAAAATATCAGTATTATGCTCAAGCTCTTGCCAAGGAGTAAAGGTGCCCGGTAACTGATTGTACGGAACTGCTTCATCAAATGTATGTAAATAGCGGCGTAATTTACCTTGCCCAGTTTCACCATAATGATTAAATAAAGTTTCGAGGGCACCAAAATCATTGGCTTCTCGGCCAAAGTAACTTATGTGCTTACCTTCTTGCTGTGCTTCGCGTACTTTTTTATCCATTTCAGGGCGAGTGTAACGATGAAAGCTATCCCCTTCGATAAAAGCCGCTTCAATATTAAGGCTACGAAAAATATGTTTAATTGCATTGGTTGTGGTGGTTGTGCCTGCACCAGACGAACCCGTAATCGCAATAATAGGATTTTTAGCTGACATGTTAATTCTCTTTTTTAGGAGCCGATTTTATAACCAGACTAAACTTAACATTATTTTAAGTCGTTTGGGTATCTTAAGAGTTGACTGACTTAGCTCAAGTGACGCCATCAGCAAATAACGTTATCATGAGGTGCTTAAAATTAAAACGAGAGAAAGCATGAAAATTATTAAACCATTACTTGGATTATTTTCTATAGCAGCGCTTAGCCCAATTGTGGTGCAGGCTAGCATGCCAAAAAGCCAAGTATTACTTGCTGATTTAAATACGCCTTATGGGGTACAAGTTAGTATTGTGAGTGATAAAAACAGTTATAACAACCAGCCACATTTAACAAATACAGGTTTATACTTTACTCATGAAGTAATTACTGATGAGCAAAGCCAAACCGATATTGCTTATTATGACTTAACATCAAAACAAATCAGCAATATAACTAATTCTCCAGTAAGCGAATATTCACCAACGGTTATGCCAAGTGGTGATGCGATATCAGCGATTGTTGTAGAAGCTGACGGTAAGCAAAAATTGTGGCAATACCTACTCAAAAATGAAGATGCGCCAAGTCGTATTTTTGATTGGATTGAACCTGTTGGGTACCATGCATGGGGTGTTCAAAATGATTTAGTGATGTTCATTTTAGGAAAGCCTCATACTCTTCAATATACTTCAGTTGCACAAGCGAAGGGGGAAATAGCAGCCAGTAATATTGGGCGAACGCTTATTTATAACAACTCAATGGCTGCATTTTTATTTAGTTACACTAAAAACGAGCAACACATTTTAGCGAGTTTTAATCCACAAGATAAGCAAGTGGAAGACTTGTTGAGATTACCGGTTCAAGTTCAAGATTTTATCTTAAAAGACGGTGAAACGATTGCTTACGCAATTAAAAACCGTGTTTATCAGCGCAAATTTGATGGGAGTAACGAAGTATCGCAATGGCTTAACTTAAGTACTTACTGCGAAACAAATATAACAAGAATGAGTTACAACAATGAAAAACTCGCTTTTGTATGTGATATAACAAAGTAAAATAGACAAATAAATTCAGATTTTATTGTGTGTATGCGTTAATCTAATGCGCAAATTAACTAATAGGGATTACACGTGGCTTATAGTGCAGACGAGCTGACAGAACAGCTTATTAAATTACAGTGCAGAAGTAATTTTAAGATTAAAAATATTGCAGAGTACATGTTAGTAAACTCTAAAGAAGCATTTTATACCCACAGCGAAAGCGGCAAGGGTAAAATAGTAATTCGGCCCGCATTTGAAGTGTTTAGCGATGATTTTAATGATATTGATGGCGTAACACGTGCGCAAGGGTATTTTCATAGCAGTGAGATGACACGCTTTCCTACGCGCATTTTTAAAAGCGCTCAACCTATTCACTATGGTGTTGCGTTTAAAATAAACTCTGAGCAAGCAGCCAAAGATTTTATAGCTAAACTTACGATGATTATTGGTAATTAATAAAGCAAAAATATAAACGTAAAAAGCCGCTGAATTTATATTCAGCGGCTTTTGTATTTTTATAGCTCAATAAACCTAATAATTACTTACTTTTTAAGAAGCTATTAACCGATTCAAGTTCACGTGTTTTAAGCGCGATACAATCGTTTGTGCTTTCTTCAAGCTTACTTAATGTGCGCGCGTAGCCTGCTACATCAGCTACTTTTTCGTTAAAGAAGGTTTTTGTTGTCGCTAAGCTTTCTGCATCACAGCTTGCAGTTGTAAAGTACGGCAAGTTAGGAATAAAGAAAGGCGGTAAGCTTGCTGTTACTTTATCGTAGTTACTGTAAACCCAATCAATAAATAACGCTTGGCGCTCATCTGTATAACTTTGACCTGACAAAATAGTACGCATGTCAGATGCCGTTACTTCATCCGTTAAGCTATAAGCTAATACTGCTTTTTGTAACTCAGGTTTACCAAAAAAGCCCATAGCTGCAAGCATGTTTGTGCGTACTTGCGGATCTTTAGTCGTTTTGAACGTTGTCATGAATTGATCAAGCAGCGCTTTGTCACCATGAAAAGCAGCAAGAGTTAAGTACGTACCCGCTAAGTATGGGTCTACTTTTTGTGGATCATTTAAATAAACTTGCGTTTGTTCTTTGGCTTTATTGATGACGTTTTGATCTTCACCATCAAAACCTAAGCGTGATACAACGGCTGCACGAAGTTGTGCAATAGCTCCGTCTTCACCCGCTTTTGCTTCTAAACCATATTTTTTAGCAGCAGGCGTTACTGCACCGCGAATAAATTCAGGCCATAGGTCTTTATTGCTATCGTCTTTAAAAGTGCGCTGTTGCGATACTAAGTAACCTAGTGCGGTATTTGCTACGCGAGGGTGGCTATCGCTTACGAACACTTCAAGTGTTTGCATTAACTTAGCTGCAGATATAACACCAGCATCAAGTAGCGCATCAGTAGCCGATAGTAACGCTAAGCGTTCACGGTCACTCAGTACGCTTGGCGCCTTTTTAACAAGTGCGCTAAATTGTGCATCATCCATTACCCAGCGGTAGTAGCCTAGTGCACCTTGGTCAGGATAAATCCACTCTGGTTCAAAGTCTAAATCTAGTGTTTGGCTTTGTTTATTAAGTAATACGTTTGCTGTTTTTACTCTATCGCCAGCACCATATTTAATTGCAACCGGTACATTCCATAGCTGCTCTGGCGCATCAACGCCTGCGTTTACAAAGCGGCTTTGTGAAATAGTTACTTTGCTACCTTGTTGAGTTACTTTAACTAGTGGGAAAGAAGATTGCTCAATAAACGATTTTAAAACACTCGCTACGTCTTTATTTGATGCTTTACCAAGTGCTTCCCATAAGTCGGCCGCTTCTGCATTTTTATATGAAAACTCTTTTAAGTAGCTTTGAATACCTTTTTGAAATGCGTCTTCGCCAATCCAGTTTTCAACCATAGCAAGTACTGAGCTGCCTTTACTGTAAGCAAGACCTAAACCGTCCATAATGTCGGCTTCAGTTTTAATTGGCTTACGAATAGGCTTAGTGCTTAGGCGTGCATCAAGTGCCATTACGTTGTTTTGTGGCAGGTCTAAGTGCGATTCAAACTCAGGGTTAAGCTGCTTAGTAATTTTTGCAGCCATCCAGCTAGCAAACGCTTCGTTTAACCATAAGTCGTTCCACCACTTCATGGTTACTAAGTTACCGTACCATTGGTGAGCAAGTTCGTGAGCTATAATTGATACATTGCGCTGTTTTTTACTGCGTGTTGCTGCAGCTAAATCAACCAATAAAATATCTTCTCGGTAGGTTACTAAGCCTGAGTTTTCCATTGCGCCAAATGGAAATTCTGGTACCGCTACTGAGTCTAATTTTTTGTAAACGTAAGGAATACCAAAATACGCTTCAAGTGCGCCCAGTACTTTTGGCATGTTTTCTTTAGCGTATTGGGCTAAGTGAATCTTACCTTGTGGGGTAATTACACGACCAGGAATTGGCATTCCTTTTATTTCTAATTCTTCAAACGGGCCAACAGCCATAGCGACTAAGTATGAAGGAATTGGCGGCGTTTTATCAAAGTAGTGTGTGGTCATATCGCCATTAACGATTGCTTTAAGCTCAGGCGTATTTGAATATACTTTTTGTGATGTAGGCGCAGTAATCGTTAACTGAAATGGAATTTTATAGCTAGGTTCGTCAAAAACAGGAAACGCACGACGCGCGTCGCTCATTTCAAACTGAGTAAATAAATAAGGCGTACCTTGGTCTAGCGTTTTGTACAAGCCTACGCTTTGGCGATTATATGGCGCTGAAAAATCAACTTTAAGCGTGTATTTACCTGGTTGAATTTGCTCATCACAACTAAATTTAACTTTGCCTGTTTTAAGCATTTCGTTGTTTAAATCACAGTTTTCGTCGCCAAGCAGTTGCGCCATTTTAACAGCGTAAGCAACGCCATTTAGCTCAATGTATTTTGTTGGTTTTAGTACTTCTAGGGAAATCTCTGTCATCCCTGTGAATGTATCTTGGCTTGGGTCGAGTGTTAGCGATACTTTTTGCGAGCTTGGTTTTGCGAGTTTTTCGATAACAAATTCGTTAGCGTTTGCAGCATTCATTGCCAGCGCAACGCTCACAGTTAATAGGCTTTTGAGAAACATAATGATCCCTAGATTGTTGTTGTTAGAAATTACCCTAAATAGGCTTTTTTATGCGTATATAATTAGGGATGTGGATATCCTAACAGCTTTTTTAAATAGAGTAATTGATTATAACAGTGACTTTAAGGGGAAATAGTAACAAAGTTTGTCAGTGACTTTCACGTGTTATAAAACGTTGCCAGTGCAGGTGTGAGTTAATAGTACGTATTTTTTGGATCACGTTATTTAATAAAAGCACGTCGTTAAATTCATCACATGAATATTCGTTAAAGCCCATTAAATAATTAAAGGCGTCTTTCGAGTTAGCCTGCAGAGCATGTATACGAACTTGTTGCTCAAAGTTGAGGCGTAAGCTGCTTATTGCTGTTTTCATGCCGAGTTGATCAACATTTGGTATATCACACTTTTGTAAATAGCCGGCTCGCTCACCTTCACCTGAAAACCAAATACGCACTTTTTCACTGTACCTGCCAGTTTTTGCGGGCAAGTCGAACATCAATCGGTGTTGATTTTGCGATTTAATAAACGCTATATATTCATTAAGACCATAATTTATAAGCGCTTTGTGTACAGGGACTAAGCGGGGCTTTATTTTTCCGTGAGTATGAAAACTAAAACATAAAATATTTTGTTTAAAGATTAGATCATCAAGTGTTAAGTAACCAATTTCGTCACTGTAAGCACCACTATAATATGAAATTAAGGGCAGCCAAAAGTGCCAATGTTTTGGTTGCTCGCGGATAACTTTAACATCACCGTATATATATCCATTATAAAGTGTATGCAGCTCCATAGCTGAAAAAGGGCGACGGCCAAGATGGGTTTTCAACGCAATACCTTGAAAATAATGACGTGTTATATTTTATACTCAAACCACAGTAAGATGCGAGTGTCGTTGAGGTTAAAATCAATTAAACCCAACGAGCAGCGGGACTCGTTGGGTTTCAGTAACTTTATAATAAGCTACGCTATCTGTTTATTCGCTTAATGCGCGAGCTAGACCAACAGGTTCAATTTCCACACATACTTGGTCATCATTCCAATTAATACCAACTAGTGCGTTATCTTCGCTTAAATCTTCAACCCAAGCATCTAAAAACTCGTCAAGATTAATTTCTACAGGGCTGTAGTCTTTCCATTCTTCTTTACATTGTGCCTTAGCAGCTTCTTCGCTTTCCCAAAGTAGTAATACGTCAGTTTCGTCAAATTGATTTGAATCGCATACTACAAAGCCATTATCTTCTGCACCTAGCGCCCAAATTACTTCGCTAACACGTACTTTTTCTACAAAGTTAACTAGTTGTGATTCAATTTCGATATCGCTCATGTGTTTACCTTTTAAATTAGTGACTAGGATTAGTATCTATAGCTGCTTGGCGTTGGTTATATTACTTATGACAAGCAATAAATTACGAATGTTGGCAAAAATGAGTCAACAAACGAAAGCAAATCCAATCAAGCGGGCAGTATAAACTGATGTTGAAGCATTCACAGCCTTTAAATTCATCATCAGTTAAATGGGCAGTTAAATAGTTTAATGTTTCAACAATATGTTCATTTTATGAAATTAAAGCGTAAGTAACCTGAATTCTGGATAATAAACCTACCCTAGGCAGTTATTTTTAACGCTAACTGCGTTGAACTTACTTGTAATTGGCCCGCTATTGACGCGTAAACTTGCCTTATTTTCACTGAAAACCTCTGGCTAGGACCTGTTTATCTTTCGAGGTTAAACATGTGCTGCCCGTAGGGCTGAGGGATCCCCACTTTATCCAGCGGCCTCTTTTTGATAATTAGAAATAAAGTTTTTTAAACTTTTTTCTATATAGCTTTGTGTAATACGTCTCTTACATAGCTTTATGACTTGCTTGGCTAAGGTTAAAAATGAAAGAACTCGGCGATTCTTAACACTATTTGCTTGAAATTTTATATGCCACTTTCTTTTTTCTGCTTCACACCCTATAAACCATAACGCAGTGCTCGCTATTGTGGCTATCAAGCATAATATTCCTATTCTATTTATGCCGGTGCTTTTACTAAAACGCCACGAAAAACCATATCTCAAACTTTTGTCATCGCGGAAATTTTGCTCTATTTGCATTCTTTTACTATATAAACCAACTACTCGCTTACTCGTCATTGTATTGTCTGATGTCGCGAGTAACCATGGCTCTTTCGCTAAGTTTTGATACATTTTTGTATCTTTCGTAAATCTGCTTTTTCCTTTTCTTCCTTTATTTTTTCCATGATATACGTGTAAAAATGCATCGCATGCTGTCGGGCTGGACTGAGTTAGTCTTGCTTGACCTAACGCCTTTGGTATATCGCTGGCACCAGCCCTAAGTTGTTTTAATGTATGCCATTGTGATTGCATGGCTAGTTTACACTTCATTGAGCCTCTTAATCGACCTATCATATGCCAACCAAGTTCGCGTACTTTACTATACCAAGGCGTAAGAAAGCCGCCGTCTGTTACAATATAGACACTAGGATGTCGTCCAAGCACTTCATAAAGTTCATCTAAAAACAGGCTGTTGGTTGCTGGGCTATCAAAATTCTTCTGCTCAACAATCATGTTATAAATCACGATAGAGCGCCCATCCACAAGTAAGCTTGCTCGCAGTAAGTGATAGTCGTGACCACAGGCACCGCTCCAGTCAACGGCAATTGCAAGCATTGGTAAAGAGTCGATAATAGGATGAGCTAATGCTTTATAGATAGCGACCCTTTCATTGTAGAGGTGAGTATTTTTTAAGAAGCGATCAACGCGTTTTATTTTATGTTTTACATCCACAGCGCCAGACAAATTTCTGCCGATTTCAGTTAAGGTAAGTTTATTGCCCGAAATTAATGCATTACTGCAGCTTAGTAATGTTTTTACTCTGGCATTATTGAATGGCGCTAATGCATGTTTAAAGTACTTATGGCAAACTGATGTGTCAGGCATAGCAGTTGTGACTTATGTGGGTTGTGGTGATTTACATAAGATCATAAATTGCTGTGCCTGTCACGTTTTGGGGATTCGTCAGCCCAAAGGGTTCTGTCTAGGGCTATTTACTCTTTGTTGCTCGGTTTTTACTTAGCCCACTAGGTTATAAACCTTACGCCGCGATTAAATAGCTCCTAGAGAACAATAAATTTAAATACCATTATTGTTCAATATATCAGTAAAAATTCTTGCTTAGTTCTAGCGCAGTTTTCTTATCGTTAAATAGACTCCATATATAATACCAATTCGCTTAATTAAATAATCTATTTTGAAGTAAGAAAATCGTGCCGATAACAAGGAAAAAATTTCGTTATTTGTTCTATATCAGAAGTTTTTAACGTAGTTAGCGTCAGATTTAATATCTCAGATTGATTAAGTAACCTGAATCTCGTTTAAGAAATTGAACTAAATGCCTGTTCCGAGATCCGATCTTTCGACCAAAAACGATTGGATAAGCAAGGAACAGGCATGATTAAATTAGTTGAATTATTTTACGATGTCGATGATTTTTGCAAAGTATTTATACCCCAATGGGAAAAACAATTACTCGAAGATGGCACCCAAAAACGTCAGCGTTCAGGACGTATGACGACCAGTGAAATTATGACTATTGTTATTAGTTTTCATATGTCACATCACCGAGATTTCAAAAATTACTACCTTGGCTATGTATCACTTATGTACAAAAGTGAATTTCCCAACTTGCTCAGTTACACACTATTTTTAGCCGTTATGCCAAGGGTAATTGTGCCGATGTGTGCCTATTTTACTTCACTTAAAGGTAAACCCACAGACGTTGAATTCATTGACTCCACATGTATTAAAGTGTGCCATAATATTCGTATTCCAAGACACAAAACCTTTGATGGAATAGCCCAGCGTGGCAAAGGAACAATGGGATGGTTTTATGGCTTCAAGCTACATTTAATCGTTAATCACCATGGTGAAATTGTTGCTGCGAAAGTGACAACAGGAAATGTACATGATACTCAACCAGTGCGTGAGTTAGCGAGCTGCCTGACGGATAAATTATATGGTGACAAAGGGTATTTAAGTAAAGCTTTAGAAGCCGATTTACTCGATAAAGGGGTAAAGCTCATTACGACGGTTCGCAAAAATATGAAGGCAAAAGCGATGTCATTATGGGATAGAGCAATGCTTTCAAAACGCTTTATAATCGAAACAATTAATGACCAGCTCAAGAACATATCCTTCATTGAACATTCAAGACATCGGAGTATGAACGGCTTTATGTTGAATTTAGTCGCTGGATTGGTGGCTTATTGCTTGAAAGAAAAGAAGCCACACCTTAATTTAACTGACGTAGAGCTTAACGCATTAGTTATCGCTTAAGCAGAACTCAGGTTAAGTATTATTGCGGATTGGTATAAGATATTTAGTATTAATTGCTCATTAAAAAAGCCGCAAAAGCGGCTTTTAGAAGTTTTACTTACAATACAAAAATTTATTCTGAACGGCTAGTAACTTCAAGTAAATGATAACCAAATTGTGTTTGTACTGGGCCTTGTACTTGGTTAATAGGCGCAGAAAATACCACTTTATCAAATTCTGGTACCATCATGCCCGGTCCAAACTCGCCAAGGGCGCCACCATCTTGACCTGAAGGACAGTTAGAGTGGTTTTTTGCTAATTCAGCAAAATCTTCACCTTGTTCAATTTTTGTTTTTAAGTCTAAGCATTGTGCTTCGCTATCTACTAATATGTGTCGTGCGCTTGCCACTGTCATAAAATCTCCGGCTTATTATGTGGTGTTTTTTTAACCTAATGAAATGTCATTCTAGTTAGTTTCAACTAATTGTACCAGTATAAACTTAATTTTTAGAAAGTGTATTTTCAATTGCCGTAATCATCTTTTCTGAGTCAGGCGACACTTTGCTGTTAAAACGTAAAATTGTTTTGCGATCTGCAGACACTAGGTATTTATAAAAATTCCAATTAGGTGAACTAGTTTGCTCATTTAGATGTTTAAAAATAGGATTGGCATCACTGCCTCGTACTTCACTGGTAGCAAACATAGGAAAAGTAACCCCATAATTAATAAAGCAGACTTTAGCTGTCGCTTTTTCATCATTTTCTTCTTGAAAGAAATCGTCAGAAGGAAACCCTAAGACAACTAACCCCTGACTTTTATATTGTTTGTAAAGTGCTTCTAAGCCTTTAAATTGAGGTGTGAAACCGCAGTTACTGGCTGTATTAACGATCAATAAAGGCTTATTTTTAAACTGACATAAGTTGATTGACTCTTCAGAACGTAACTTACGTATATTGATGTTAGTAAAATCTTGGCATGTTGTGGGCACGTGCTTATCAATTGATTCTGTTTGAGCATGAAGTGGTGTATTTATTAATAAAACCCCTAACCCGAGTAATATTTTTTTTAGCATAACTAACGACCTAAATTTACGATTGTTTGAGTGGATGATCATACGCTAATATGGAGAAAATTGATCAACCATGCAATCTATTATGACAACCCGTTTAGCAACTATAAATGATCTTAGCGAAATCGTAGCGATTTACAACGAGACTATTGCTGGTCGAATGGTGACTGCTGACACTGAAGAAGTCACCGTTGAAGAAAAGCGTGAGTGGTTTAATAGCCATACACAAAAAAGACCTATTTATGTTTACTGTGAGAATAACAAAATACTCGCATGGCTTAGTTATAAATCATTTTATGGTCGCCCAGCTTACGATGGCACTGTTGAAATGAGCATATATATTACCGCAAAAGCACAAGGTAAAGGGCTTGGCAAAAAGTTGATGGAATTTGCACAAATCCAAGCTAAACAACTAAATATACGCGTATTGCTAGGATTTATTTTTAGCCACAACTTACCAAGTGTAAATCTATTTAAACATTTTGGCTTCGATGTTTGGGGAGAGTTGCCCAATGTCGCTATGATGGATAGTAAGCTTTATAGCCTTACTATTTTCGGAAAACATGTAGAATAAAGTTCGTATCTCTTTTAGGTAAAAAAATCTTATGAAATAACGCTAAGAACCTATGCTAACTAAACAATAATAGGCTACGCTATTAATATATTAAGTTAATTATTTTTAAAGTGTAGCTTGATGATTCGGAAAATATTAACAGTAGACAGCAGCACTATTATCGCAATGCGAGTAAAAGTACTTTTAGAGTTAATTGGATGTGAGGTTGAATTAATTCATTTTTCTATGCTCGATATGCATATAAATGCTGATGCGTATGATTTAATTATAGTGGCACATGGAGTACCTGTTATTTCTATTGAACCGTTGATTGCTAAGGTCTCACAATCACGGTTTATGTTGCTTGCTCCAAAAGCTGAAAATGGTGAACAACTAAACGCATTTAGTGAGCTTAATCATGCTGTTGCTAATGCAACTGTAGTTTACCCATTTTTTTCTAATAAGGAGATAACTTCTCTACTTGAGAGTTTATTAGAGCTTGGTTCTAACCATATTCTTCAATTACCCACTATTTTACTGGTTGATCATATACCTGAGCGTCTTGAAAAAATGAAAAGCAGCTTAGTAGGCGCTCATATAAACACCTACACCGCGACAAATTTAGATGAAGTATTGGCAATATCCGTTGATACTAAAATTGATATATTAATTAGTGATTTTAGTTTTGGTGATGTAACTGGGTTAGGTATATTTTCTAGCCTAAAATTAAAGCAGCCACATTGTAGGTGTTTACTTTTTACGTCACGCCCTGATCAAGTGTCCATGATTGAGGCTATTCGTGAGGGAGTTGAAGATGTACTTATTAAACCCCTTAACGATAGTATTCTTTTGCAGTCGGTCCATAAGCTATGGCAAACCGAATTATTGAAACGACATAATGCAGAGTTAGTAGAAAGGCTTCAAGACACCGTAGATGCGCTTATTGAAAAGGATAGCTTATTACAAGTTATTTATAAGCATACACCCGATGCAATTATGTTATTTGAGCGCGGTGGTAAAGTTATCGAAGCGAATGATGCTTGCTTAAAGCTATTTGATTTACCGTTTAATGAATTAGAAAGTAAGTCTCTTTTTGATTTTTTAGATGTTGATTCAAGCGCAGGAATTAAAGATAAAATTTTGACTTTAAATAGTAATCGACAGTTTAGTTGCGATTTACGTTTAACAAAAACACTAGGAGGTTATATACCTCTTGTGGGATCTTTTAATGAAATAGATCACCATGGTGAAATTGCGCTGGCAGTTATTTTTAAAAATGTAACGCACTTAAAACAAAAAGAAGAGTTGCTACTTGAAGCAAAAGATATTTTAGAAGAACAAGTTAGAGCGCGTACCTCACAGTTAGAGCACGCTAAAAATGTGGCTGAAGCCGCCAATTTAAGTAAATCAGAATTTTTAGCAAACATGTCTCACGAACTTCGTACACCAATGCATTCAATTTTAAGCTTTTCTCGTTTTGGCTTAAATAAATTAGAGGTTGGTGATTTTGCGGAAGAAAAATTATTTAAGTACTTGTCTCGAATTGAATCCAGTGGAGAACGGTTACTTTCATTACTTAATAATTTACTGGATCTATCCAAGCTTGATGTGGGTAAATTTCCTTTCAATCCTAGAACACATAATTTAGCTAATATCATTAGAACGAGTATTGATGATGTCGCTGGAACTGCAATGGAAAAAGAGATTGAAATCATTTTTTCAGTGCAGTCTAACCCGGTAGTCGCTCTGTGTGATGAGGAACAAATTAATCAATTAATGTGTAATTTATTAGGTAACGCATTAAAGTTTAGTGAGCCAAAAAGTAAAATTAAAGTGGAATTGGCATCTGAGAACGAGTTTGCAGTAATAGCCGTTATCGATAATGGTATTGGTATACCTGAGGATGAACTTGAAGACATTTTCACTAAATTTGTACAAAGCAGTAAAACCAATAGCGGAGCTGGTGGAACAGGGTTAGGCCTTGCATTATGTAGGGAGTTTGTTTCTTTGCATCAAGGTAATATTACAGCCTTAAATAACACTAATGGCGGCGCTACTATCTGTATACAAATACCACTTAAAATAAACCTAGACGAACACTTAGCACTGCAAAGCAGTTAATTTTTTAAACAAGTGTTTGAAGTAGCATATTTAGAATTTAAATGGATGATGAAACGATGGCTTTAACAAAAATACTCGCAGTGGATGACGAACCCTTTAATCTTGAAATTATAGAAGAGATTCTGGAGGACCTCGATTTTGAATTAAAGGTAGCCGTTAGCGGTCCAGAGTGCTTGAGTATGGTAGAGGACTATATGCCTCAGGTTATATTGCTGGATGTGAGTATGCCACAAATGAATGGTTATGAAGTCTGTAAGAGCCTTAAATCCAACCCAAATACCGCGCATATAATTGTGATGTTTGTATCAGCAAGGGGGACGGTTGAGGAACGTATGGAAGGTTACTCTGTTGGTGCAGAAGATTATATTGTTAAACCGTTTGGACATGACGAACTCAAGTCTAAATTAAATAATTTGAATCAAGTGCTGGTAGAGAAAGAGAGTCTTGAAAAACAAGTTGAAGATGCAACTTCTACAGCATTTAATGCGATGGCTAACAGTAGTGAAATGGGGCAAATAGTTAATTATGTTGAAAATATTGGTTTTATAAATGATCCCCAAAGTTTAGGAAAAGCGCTCATAGATTGTCTACAGTCTTTTAATTTGCAAAGTAACGTAGAGTTTCGATATGCGAATGTTATAGAGCATTTTGCGTTACATGGGGTTTGTTCACCGATTGTTATTGAACTATTTGAAATGCTTAAAAGTAAAGGTCGGTTGCACGAATTTTCACATCGAATTTTGGTTAACTACGAATACATAAGCTTGCTGGTTTTAAATATGCCGGATCATGATCCAGATAAGCATGGACGAATTCGTGACCACGTATGTTTTATTGTCAGTGTTACAGAGCAGCAATTACGAGCAATAATGACCAAAAGAATACTTGTATCCCAGCAAGAACGACTAAATACGGTCGCAAATTCCGTACATAGTAAATTTCATAGTTTAATTGGCTTACTTAACGATAATCGTAAAAATAACGAAAGAGTTTTTAAGCAACTACAAGAAGATCTTGAAGTGCGAATACCAACAATGGGATTAGATGAGGACCAAGAGGTTTTTATTTACAAAAAAGTAGATGAAACAATTCAAAATTCAATTGCAAGAGAGGAGTCAGTTCAAGAAGTTAAAGCCTCTTTTGTTGAGATTGAACAAGACCTGTCATTACTTTTAAAGAGCTAAGTAACCTGAGGACTGGATAATAAATCTATCTTAAGCAGTTTGTTCAGCACTGACTGCGTTGAATTTTCTTGCAATAGGCCCGCGATTGACATGCAAGTTCGCCTGTTTTACTGGAAGTCTCTGGCTAGAGGGAATAAGTTTAAATATAGTTATTATTCAAAATGTTAGTGAATCTCTTAACCAGAGTTCAGGCTAAATATATTTAACTAAATAATGTTACTTTAAAGGCTTACATCAACTGCATTATGCATCTCTGGGTAAGCCTTTTTCTACAATTCTGATTAACCTAGCTGTTTTACGAAGCGCTACTCGTTGTTTATCATTTTGTTGGGAAAGTGCCCATTCAATATGCTCTAAAACAAGTTCACTGCATATTTGGCTTTTGTCTTCTAAGGCATAAATAATAGCGGGACTAAATTGTGCATTACCTAACCCTATTGCTAAGTTACGTAACCAACGTTCGTGACCAATACGGCGAATAGGACTGCCTTCGGTATTTTTTAAAAAAGTAGCTTCATCCCAAGCAAACAACTCAAGTAAATCTTTGTCTTTTAATTGAGTTCGCGGGTGAAAATCGTTTTCGTCAGTAATTTGGCCATAACGATTCCAAGGGCATACTAACTGACAATCATCGCAGCCATAAATTCTATTACCCAATAGAGTCCTGTATTGCTCAGGAATGGGCCCTTGGTGCTCTATTGTTAAGTACGATATGCATTTACGTGCGTCAACGACATAAGGCTCTACAATTGCGCCTGTTGGGCAAAGAGTGATGCAGGCAACGCATTTACCGCAACCTTCAAAGGTGTTTTCGGCGTCTATTGGCAGTGGTAAATCAATAAATAGCTCGCCTAAAAAAAACCACGATCCTGCTTCTTGATTAATTAATAAAGAATGCTTACCACGCCAACCTAACCCCGCTTTTTCGGCGAGTTGACGTTCAAGTACTGGGGCTGAATCTACAAAGGGTCTAAAGCCATATTCACCAATTTCTTGTTCTATTTTTTGGCCGAGTTTTTTTAATCGATTACGCATTAATTTATGATAATCACGACCCAGTGCGTAGCGGCTTATATATGCTTTTTCTTTATTTTTTAAGGTTTTTGCAAAGCCAGCATCGGGTGGGAGGTAATTCATTTTTACTGATATTACACGTTGTGTGCCAGGTACTAATTCAGCTGGGCGAACGCGTTTCATGCCGTGTGAAGCCATGTAGTCCATTGAACCATGAAAGCCAGCATCAAGCCAACGTTGCAGTTGAGCCTCGTGCTTACTTAGGTCAATATCGGTAATACCCACTTCGCTAAAGCCAAGCTCTTGTCCCCAGGTTTTTATTTGCAGGGCTAATTTTTCATAGTCTGGGGTTGGGTTGCTCACACACTTTACACACTTAAATTAATAGCTGCGTAATTTACCATATTTACTAGGGCTTGTTTATCTTTCGGGTTGAATTTAAAGCCATGAGTTTGGTTTTTAAGTAAGGCAAAGCTATGTTGTATGGTTGTTCCCCATAAATAGTCGATAACGCAGCATAGATGCCTGCCATGCGCTGTCTCTAGGTAAAAAAAATTTTAATCCTAAAAGGCCAACAGGCTCTAATAAGTTAAAACGTTTTGCTACAGTACAAAACGTTTTAACTGTTGTTGAGTTTGTAAGCTTAGCTGCTGAGAGTTTTCGCTATCGGCCACAGCAGTGTCGATTAATTGCTTAGCTTGCTCACCTAGCTCTACAATTTGCTCAACAGATTGATGAGTTTGAGTTTGTGTTTGCTCAAGCAGATGCACGGCACTGGCTATTTGTTTCAATTGTTGCTGATTTTGCTCAAATTCATTAAGCATCTTGCTAAACCCGTCAGACGTTGCACTAATTGCACTTTGTGCACTATTAGAGTGGGTGATCAGTTGCTCTGACTCTTTATTTGTTTCGTTTACTAGCTCATTCATTTGGGTAATAAAATCACTAATTTGTCTTGTTGCGCCACTTACTTTTATAGAAAGCGTACGGACTTCATCAGCAACTACAGCAAAGCCTCGTCCAGCTTCACCTGCTCGGGCTGCTTCTATTGCAGCGTTGAGTGCTAATAAGTTGGTTTGATCTGAAAACTCTTCAACCATTTTTAAAATACTACGTATATTTTCACTGTTTTCTTTTAAACCTGCGACCGTATTTGAAAAACTACCTAGCATATTAGTGATTAATTTAACTTGTTCGACAAGCGCTGAAAGCTCTTTAGCTGAGAGTTTTACAAAGTTTAGATGTTCATTATTAACGTTATGGACACTGTCGGTATTAATGACTATGTTTTGTAAGCTTTGCGTTATTTGCATACTCGCATTAATTATACTGTGGCTTAAATGTATTTGTTGCTCGCTTGAGTTATCCGTATTTTTCATTGACTCGGTAACGGCTTTATTACTATTGGCACTGGCTTCAGCGCTACTGTAAGTTGTATTTAGTAGTTCGCCTAAGTGAGTGGTGAAAGTATTGTATTGGATACTTAAATCTCTAAATTCATCATACGAAAAATGCGGAAGTTTTGCGGCTAAATTAGCATCTTGTTGGTTTATTTTTATTAGTGTATCGCGCATCGCGGTAATAGGACGCACGATTAAAAAACGCATATACGAAAGTGTAAAACCAAACCCCATAACAATTACAAGTGTTAAAAGCCAAAATAGCTCTGTACTTTGTTGTTCGCTAAGGCTTTGGTACAACCAAAACAGAGTGATGGCTTGAAATAGAAATACAAAACTTAGATTGCCTACAATTTTACGTGTTAATGTGAAAAAGAAGGTCTGCTCAATGTAATTATAAATTTTCATGTAGCTACTCATTTTACTGAAACCTTTATGGTATTAGTGCTCTTACGTTCTATGTAAGGAGTATAGATGTGTTTAATTATGATCTAACGATAGTAAATATGCTTTAGTTTGTGCCGGGTAGTTGGTAAAAACCCCATCTAAACCATATTCGAGCATTAGTGCTATATCTTGCTCTTTGTCTACTGTGTAGGCATAAATTTTTAGTCCGCGTTGCTTTGCATCATTAGCAAATGCTTTATTAACAAAATTTTTATCTACATGCACACTATAGGCATTTAAATCTTCAGCAAATTTTGCATAGCTTATAGGTATAGAAGACGTTAGTACGCCTATTTTCAACCATGGTAAACGGTTTTTAAGCCACAGTAATTGATGGTGATCAAACGATGATACTAAAACATTGGTACGTGATATTTTTCCCATGCTTATATTGTATTCAAGTTGAGTCGCAAGTTTTTCAAGTTCAAAAGTATGCTTAAGCTCTAGGTTGAGTAATGTTTTATCGTTATTCCAATCTAATAACTGCTGTAAGTTAGGTACATACTCACCATTTCCCGCGTCAAGCTTGGCTATTGTTACAGCGTCAAATTCATTGACCTTACCTGTGCCATTAGTCGTTCTATCAAGCCATGAATCGTGGATTAACATGTAATCATCAATAGCACTTTGTATATCTACTTCAATGCCATCTACACCTATTTTTAGCGCTTCTAAAATAGCACTTTTAGTGTTTTCTGGGAAATGTCCGCTTGCGCCTCTGTGTGCAAATACTTTCATTTACGTGCCTTTTTTGTGATTGACCAAGTTTCAAAGCAGGCGGCACTAACAATTAATGTGCCACCTATTAGTGTCATTGCTGATGGGCGTTCATGTATTATAATAATCGCTAATAGTGTGCCATAGAGAGGTTGAAGGCAAGAAATGAGCCCCGCAGTAGCTGCAGATAAATGTTTTAAACTGGCTGCAAATAGTGAATGAGGCGTAGCTGTAAATATTACCCCTGCAATCAAAATTAATAACAAATCATGGTTACTTACTTCATACACAGGTACTTTTATAAATGCACATAGCATAAGGCTTGCAACCAAGGTTTGATAAAACATAGTTTGTGGGCCACCGTATTGGCTAAAGTAACGTTTGTGAGTGATGTTTCTTATTGAAAAAAAGAATGCTGACACTACGCCTGTTATCACTCCAAGAGTTACGTCGTCACCTAAGCTGGCAGTAGGGACAAGAAGGTAAATACCTAATATAACCACCGCTGCACTAAGTATATCTTTAGCTTTGGGTTTACTCTTATTAAATAAAGGCTCTAAAAATACAGTAATTACTGGATAACTAAAAAATGCGAGCATCCCAATTGTTATACCCGCCATTTGCATACCAGCAAAGTAGGTAACCCAATGTATACCTACCGCCACACCGAGCAATATAGCCATTAAATAATCTTTAGGTTTATTAAGCTTAATAGGTTTTTTTTGCATACTTAGCAAAAACCAAATCGCAATGCCAGCAACTGCGGTTCTATAGACGGTTATATCAAGTGCATTTAAGCCAATGAGCTTTGCAAATAGAGCGGTTCCGCCAAAAAGTAATACGGCAATATGTAAATAAAGCAGGCTTTGCTGTTGGGGTTGCATTGAGTTTCCTTGTTATGCTTTTTTAGCATATTAGCATCGGTTAAAAATTCTTGAGATGATTTTTTTAATACATGACAAATGTCAGTAAAGTTAATGACATTCCACACTCATATTATTTTTGCACATTAGCATAATTACTCTACTTAATTGGCAGGGCGGGATCACACTTTGTAAATAAACAAATTTTATGATCTAATACCATAAATTTCATCACCTTAAACTTATTATGTCACTCTTCTCACATTTAGAACTCGTCAAAGATAATCGTTCACATATAAATCAGCACCATAACTTAGTTGATGTGCTTTTTCTTATTATTACTGCCGTTACATCAGGGTGTGAAAACTGGCAAGACATTGAAGTCTATGGCGAAAGTAAGCTTAATTGGTTAAGAGGATTTCGTTCTTTCAAAAATGGCATACCCACTCGACATAGTATTGCTCGGATTTTTAGAACCGTTGATACTGACTCATTACTACTCGCGATGTATAGCTGGGTCAATCAAAACCGCGTTAAGTCAGCGCATCCTGTCATTGCCTTCGATGGCAAAACTATTCGCGGAGCAAGTAAACACATTGCTGATAAATTACACCTCGTCTCAGCATTTGATTGTGAGGCAGGTCTCACATTATTCCACCAAACAGTTGGCAGTAAGACGAATGAAATACCGGCAGTTCGGGATTTATTGAAAATACTCGATATCAATAACACCGTTATTACACTTGATGCTTTGCACTGCCAAAAAGAAACGCTAAAACAGCTAATTAGCAGACATGCAGATTATCTAGTGCAAGCAAAGGGTAATCAAAAGAAACTTTATAGCGCGATTCAAGATGCATTTACACACCAGTATGAATCTGAAAACTCAGAGATACTTAGTCATGTAACACAAGATGAAGGGCATGGGCGAAAAGAAGTACGCACGATAGATTGTCTTGATGCGCGTTTATTACCGAGTGAAATTAAAGAGAGCTGGCCATCAGTTAGAACAATCGTTGCGGTGCAGCGAGAGCGAACGAAGGGTAATAGAACGAGTATTGACACACATTACTACCTAACATCGTTGACAGACAATATATTGATAAGTAAAGCAATAAGACAACATTGGCTGATAGAAAATCAGCAACACTGGATACTGGATGTCGTATTTAAAGAAGATGCCTGTCAAATACATGAGCCATTAAGTGCGCAACATATGGCACTATTTAGACGCGTCGTTAGGAACATGATAAAGCAGCATACGAAAAGCAAGGGGTCAATAAGAAGTAAGTGTGTAAGAGCTTGTTATGATGATGCTTTTAGAGAAGAACTTCTTTTTGGTTAACATTTTTAACAAAGTATGCTCGCGCCCTGACTTAATTGGAGGTAGTTATGAATTCCTTAATTTTATTTAGTTTGACTCTTAGTGAAGCGCTAGAAACATTAAATTTTACTATTAGTGACGCATATTGCTTTATGCTGATATGTATTTTCGTGTTATTTATATTTAGTAATAAAAACAAAATTATAAATAAAAATAATATACCAGAGGTATTAGCATGAGTTCACTTAGTGTCTTTTCTAAGCAAAGCGATAAAGGTTTTTGGAAATATGGACATCTAATTTTTACTGGCTTTTACTTACTTCCGATGATAATCGATTTTGCTCATTTCACGAGTGAGAAAATCGTTATTTCTTTAGCTTTTTATATTGCTTTTATTCTTTTATATGTAAAAGCAATAAATTGTAAAGGTACTGGTGTAACTAAGTTATTTGTAGCAATGCTATTAATTTGCTTCAGTGCTACTTTTTACAGCACTGGCACTCCTACCTTGTTTGGCTTTGCAGCCTATATAGCAGGCTATGCATACAGCAAGCATCAAAGAGTTTATGCCGCATTAGCGATTATATTCTCAGTTTTATTAAGCGCATATATTGGTGATATAGGAAAGGATCAGTACTTTTTAGCGATTGCTTTAATTTTATGCGCTGCGTTTTTAGCTACGGCATTGCAGAAAGAAGGGAGCGTCAATATAAAAAGCGTGAACAAGAAAATGCAAACCAACTAGAGCAATTAGCAGCAATTGCAGAGCGAGAGCGAATAGCTCGTGATTTACATGATATTTTAGGCCATTCACTTTCATCAATAGCTCTAAAAGCCGAGCTTGCCAACAAATTACATAACGCTGAGCGGTTTGAACAAGCTGGAAATGAAATTACCCAAGTAGCCGATTTAGCCCGTGCGCTTTTATCAGATGTTCGTCACGCTGTAACCGATTTAAAACAGCAGCAACTGACAGGGCAAGTTGAGCAACTAAGACAGCGCTTAGAGGAGCAAAACATTATCACTAATGTAACGCTTAATTTACCGGTGTTACCTGCAGTAATAGAAAGCGAGCTGTGTTTAATTATTAAAGAAAGCGTGACGAATATTTTACGTCATAGTAAAGCCAATCAATGCGATATTAATCTCACATCAACTAAACAAAGCATAACGCTAAATTTATTTAATAACGGTGATTGTGAAAATATCACTCCTGGCAATGGTTTAACGGGTATTAAACAGCGCGTAGCAAAATTAAATGGCCAAGTGAAATTTGAAATTCAAAATGGATTTAAACTTACAGCACACATTCCTTTGCCATAAGCAAAGTTAAAAATACCAAGTAAAGGAAAAAGTATGATCAAAGTATTTTTAGTAGAAGACCAAGGGTTAGTTCGCGATGCTATATCGGCATTACTAAGTCTCGACTTTAATATAGAAGTAATAGGCCAGGCGTGCGACGGACAAGCTGCACTTGATCATCTATCTAGTTTATCAAACGTATTACTACCCAGGGCAAGAGCATGAAAAAAGTCTATGCGTTCAGTACCTTTTCAAGGTAGGCTGTACTGCGCATAGCTTTTTTCTGTTTTGCGGGCATGCCTTTACTAAAGCTTTTTTCTGCTTTTAGCTGATTAAATGCGATGTGTCTCAGCCCCGCAAATACAGGTGCTGCACCTTCGCGCCTAATTCGACACTCATCTTCTTTAAATCCTACATCTAAACGCCAATGTAATCCATTTTCTATTTGCCAATGTTGTCGTGCTCCTCTCGCGAGTTCTTCCGCTGTTAAATTCGCTGAACTAATATAGTATCTATAGCATAACTCATTGCTTAATTTACCTTTTTCTTTTCTATAAGAAACAATAACACCCACTGTTTTTACACCTTCCCAGTGTATCGTTTCTGATAAACCGCTCACGTTATGGCTCACTGCACAGCACCTAAATTCTTTTCTATTTTTTTTGATAATCGGCTTCGTTAAACAAGAGCCCATCAGATGCTTGTCGTGCTACCTCAGGTAATAACACATCTTCTATTTGTGACAGTAGCCTTTTATGGTTTGCTTTTACCGCAAGTAAGTAATCGGCTTCTTTACCAACTATTTTTTTTGCAATTGATTTTTGACACCCCATAGCGTCAATCGTTACTAAGCAGCCTTTTATCTCTAATAATTCAAGCAGCTCTGGCAACGCTTTTATTTCATTCGACTTTTTATCAACAGGGCATTGTGCCAAAACAACACCATTTTCGCATGCAAATGCACTGATCATATAAAGCGCATCGCGTCTATCTGACTGATTAAATGAACCTTTCAATCGTTTACCGTCAATAGCAACTACACCGCCTTGAGTTAATTTGGAGCAGGCTTTCATCCAAGAAGAAAAGGAATCTTGGAATTGCGTCATGTCAATACGGCTCATTACACGAGCAATTGTGTCATGGCGAGGGATCCCTTGTTCAAGAAGAACATATTTTCTGAGCCAATCTAGTCTATCATGACCAAAATCTTCAATCTCTTCCCAGCCCTGACAGCCTGAAACAACAGCGCTAACAGCTAAGAATATGATATCAAATAGTTTATGAACAACTTTACCTTGTTGGCGAGGGTCGTCGATTGATTCGAAATATTTAAATAGCTGAATGTTAGACATGGGGATGCTCCTTAAAAAAGGAGTATAAGATCATACTTTTAAGTCAAGGTAAAGTTCGTGATCTTGCCCTGGGTGGGTGTGTTTTTTACGTAATATAAAGCCACTTTTTTGTAGACGTAAAAAAGCCTGCATAAAAGCAGGCTTTAGTTTCTAGGGAAAATTAAAATTTAGCGCGAATACCAAAGCTGTAACGGCGATCCGCTTCAGTGTACTTCCAAGCACCACCTAGTTCAGATAGGTAAATAGAAGGCTCACCCGTTAAGTTGGTCGCATTACCTACTAAGGTCACGTTTTCGTTAATATCCCAGCTTGCAGAGAAGTCTAACTGGCCTCTGTCGTCACGGTAGTTATTACCGTAAACAGTACCTTCTGCTGAAATACTGCCGTCTGAGTTAATATTTTCTACACGTTTCTCGTTTTCAGTATCTAAGAAACTGTCACGGTAGTTATAAGCTAGACGAGTAGAGAAACCTTCGTATTCCCAAAATACTTGTAAGTTATACGTATTTTTAGAAATATCTAATAACGGGTTACCGTTTGGTTGCTCGCTGTCTGCGTATGTGTAGTTTGCGTTAATGCCTAAGCCAGAAAATGCACCAGGTAGGTCTGTAAAGAACTGTTGGTAACCAACTTCAAAGCCTTGTACTGAGCCGTTTTCACCGTTTTCACCGTTTACATTTTTAACAGTATCGATACCCGTTAGTCCTGCGTCACGTAAGCCTGCTACATGGTTAAAGCCATCAGCATCTACTGGGAAGTCAGTTGCATCTGAGTAAACTAGGTTGTCTTGAGATACACCTGCAACGTCAAGCTGACATACTTGGTTCCACTGAGTTACGTTTTGACCTGTTGAAGTGCTTGATGCAGCTACACAGCTACTTTCGTTACTTAAGAAAGACTCAACATCTTTATAAAATACTGCGAAAGATAGTACGTTACCTTCATCAAAGTAATGCTCTACAGATAAGTCGTATTGCGTTGCACGGTATGGTTCTAAATCAATAGAGCCTTGCGTTGCACCTGTAATGTCATTATTAACGTCAAATGCAGGGCTTAGCTCACTAAAGTCAGCGCGGCGCATAACTTTTGCAGCAGCAAAGCGGAATAATGTTTCGTCTGAGTAGTTATACGTTACGTTTAAGCTTGGTAAAAAGTCGCTGTAGTCATTGTCGCCAGTTACTTTTTCGCCATTAAGAAATACGCTTGATTCTAAATCTGTAGTTACATAACGACCACCCACAATTGCAGTGATGTTATCAAAGTCTAAGTAGGCTGATATATACACGGCAGCTGTATCTTCAACTACGTTACGGTATGCGCTTTCTTGGAACTCTTGGTTATCTGAAAGACTACCTGTTGACGCTAAGTTAGTACCTGCAAGTAACTGCTGAAGTTGAGCGTAAGTATTGGCCGGGTTAGATAAACCGTTGTAGCTTAAAAAGGTTAGTAGGTCGTTTTGTCCCGAATGACCTAATTGGTCAAATGAGTTGTCGTGGCTAACTGTTGTAAAGCTATTTGAAAAAGCAGCGTTGTAGTCATCAACCCATAAAGTGGCTAACGAACCGTCTGAGTCGTTAAATGCATTTTTATAAATGTCTTTAATTTCTACTTTGTATTGTTCGTATTCGTAATCACGGTTAGTAACACGTACACCTGCTTTTACTTTAGATACCCAACTTAAGCTGCTGAGAGGCTCAAACATTTCAACATCAAAACGAACCGCTGTTTCATCATTGTTTGTTCTTTTATCTTCACTTTTAAAAGTACGTAATGCTAAGTTTTGCGGGTCGGTAAATGCATTTGGATCTGAATGAATGATGCTTGGTAATTTATTACCGTTTTGCGAAAATGCACCATCATATAAATGATTTACTAAATCAACCCCACCGCTAGCTTCAAAGGTCAACTTTTCGATTGGACGAAGTGTAAATTCAGAATCAGGCCTTACGCTTTCTGATGATGCTACCGCAATTTCACCAGAGATTTTTATGCTGTCAGTAAGGTTCCACTCTGCACCAAGTGCATTTGAAAACGAGTCGGTTTCACGAAAGTCACTGTATGTTTTTGGGATACCAAATTCGTTTGTTAGCGTGTAGTTGTTTACGCCGTTAGCACCTTGAGTTGTGTTTGAATCTGTTGATAATGAGCCAACGACACCTAAAATAGAATTACCAGCTTGCTCGCCAGAGCGCTTAGTACCGCTTAAATCAAGGTACACCATGCCGTTACCAGATGTTGGTGCCCACTGAAGAGATAAATTTACAGCAGTACGTTCACGTTTTTCTACGTATTGTTCAACACTGTGCTCATCTCTAACAATGGCATTACCACTAGGTGTATTATCTTCTTGACCGTTAATTTCGATATCTTGAGGTTTAACTCGGCTAGATGTTTCATCTTGACGAATTTCACGATCTTGATATGAAAACATAGCAATGGCACCAAAAGTACCCATTTCGTCAAAGTCCCAATTGTTACCAATTGAGCCGCTAAAAATAGGTGCAATATTCTCTGTTTTATCAGCGTATTCGCCATCTAACGAAACTGCGCCGGTTAGCTTATCCAGCTCTAGTGGGCGAACTGTCTTTAAACTCACTGTTCCGCCTAATGCACCTTCAATCATATCGGCAGTAGGCGATTTAACTACTTCTACTGTTTTTAAGAAGCTTGATGGGTAATCTTGTAAGCTAATGCCGTCACGAGAGTCACCAATCGTAGAGCGGCCATTTAATTCAACACGGTTTTGAGGTAAGCCACGAATAGAAACACTGTCACCCACACCAAAGTCGGTATTAATAGATACGCCAGTAATACGTTGCAGTGCTTCTGCAATGTTATTGTCTGGTAATTTACCTATATCTTCAGCAACAATAGCATCAACAATACGCCCATCAGTACGTTTAAGCATTGCCGCAGCTTTCATGCTACCTAGCATGCCTTTTACTTCAATAACTTCAATATCATCAGATGCGGTTTCTGAAGCAGTTGGAGCCTCTTGCGCTGCAATATTAGAAGAAGCCATTAATAAAAGGGCTGCTGCACTGATTGTTGTAGAGCTACTTCTTTTATGTTTATTAGTTAATGTTGAAGTAATTTGATTGAGTTTCATGTATCTCTCCCGTTTGGGTACGACTTAACGTCATTGTGTGTGTTGTTACTTGTTTTGGTTAACCAATTTAACTGCTTTTTCCTGTGGTGTGTCATACAGGTGGTATGGTTGAAATTAGTCAAATTCAGCTTTTATTACAACCTTTGTTTACCAAAATTTCACAATGTGTATTACAAAAACTTCTTTTATTTTGTTTATATTTAATAAATTTAATGGCTTATGGTGTGTTTTTATTTTTTATATTTTGAATGAATTTTATTGAAGTATCTTTACCAAAGGCATTTTTATATATTATTTGTACTATTTAATATATTTTTTAGTACTATTTTGAAATTTTATGTCGTACTTTTATACGTGTTTAGTTTACTTTTTAAGTGATATTGAATTGGAAGAGCGACCATTAAAAGTTCTAAATGATTTATAAATTTTCGAAATAGTGGAGAGGTTAAAATAATTAAAAATCATTTTGGTAATACCAATTTTCTATTGTTTTTATATTGATTTTGTACTAGCTGGGGTGGGGGGCGATACACTAGGTAGTGATAAATAGATTTTTACGCAAAAAAAAGCCCAGCATAATAATGCTGGGCTTTCTTACTTTAGATGTATTAGCTTTGTAATTCGCCTGTAGATGATTCTAAATGTGCTCGCATGAACCACTGAAATTGCTCTAAATCAGCCAGTTGGCTGGTGATCATATCTTCAGAGACCGGATCTAGCTCAGAAAGAGTCTCAATTGCTTTGCGGTGATCGGCATTAACGCCGTTATATACTTTATCAAGTGCAGCTAAATGCTCGGTCACTAGCCCTTTACCAATTGAGTATTCGCTCCATGTTCGGCGATCTACAATTGATTTTGGAGTACCCACTGGTACTCCACCAAGAGTCGCAATTCGCTCAGCGATGGTGTCTGTCATTTCGCGCACAATGTCTACCTGTGGGTCTATCATTTCGTGTACGCCAATAAAGTTTGGTCCCACTACATTCCAATGAATATGTTTTAAAGTTAGTTGTAAGTCTATCAATGCAACCATGCGGTTATCGAGGGTAGCTATTGTTTTTTGGGCTGATTCGTCACTCATACCTGGCGCGGTAAATTTAGTTGTTTTGTTTGATTCGTTATTGTTACTCATAATTTCTCCTACTTAACTAATGTGTTGCTCATATATATGTTGCGTGATGAGCGTGACTTAAGCTTAATAAAGCAACTGCTATGCCGTAAGTTGATTTATTTAAAAAGTAATTCAAAAACAAGTGGTTACATTTTAACTTAAGGTTTTTAAGGCTGAAGAGGAGATTGGATTTTTGAAAAGCCTGCATATATTTGTAAAATATGCAGACTTTAATTTAGTTACTCTTAGGTGTATTTAAACGTTGGCTTTATATTCGTGCGCTTTTAAAGCATCGAGCGAGACTATTTCTAATGATTTTTTATTTGTGGCTTCAAGTACCACCGGTGGCGCAACGTTTGCTGAAATAGCATGAAGCCATCTTACTGCACACAAGCACCATTTATCACCGGCTTTTAAACCTTCGAAATCGTAAAGAGGGTTCGGGGTTATTAAATCGTTACCTTGTGATTTTGAAAATTGTAAAAACTCATCAGTCATAATTGCACACACACTGTGATTGCCAAGATCTGATTCTGGTACATAACAAAACCCTTCACGTGTGTAGCCACCATTACCGCAACATAGTTTTAAGCGTGTGCCGAGTACATTAAATTGATTCGCCATGAAATACCTTAATTTGTGGTGTTTAATAAATTTACTCTATCAGGAGTAACTCGCTTGAGATAGCTATAAAACTTAAAAGAGGGAAGGGCTACACAAACTTAAGCCCGCAGCAAATTGCGGGCTTAGTATTGTTTATTATTTAATACGCAGCGCCATACAATCGCTATGGCCGTTTATGATCATGCTTTTATCAACACGTACGCCACCACCAGAGTATTTTCCGGCGGCTGTAAAACTACATATTTGTACAAAGTAGTCATCTACTTTGGGCAGTGCAAATAGTTGTTGGTATATTTGGTCTTGCTCGGCAAAGTGCCCCATTGTTTTTTCTATAACTTGCTGCTGTTCATCAACAAGTTGAATATTAGCGCCACAGCGTCCTACTATTGGTTTAACTACATAACCGGTTTGTAATAACTCGTCGTTAAGCCCAAACGCGGTATTAAGTAAATACTTATGATTAGGGAACAAGCTCCAAAGTATTGGTAAAATGGCCTTATTACTTGGGATTAATGTCCACAGTGGTTCAAATACCATCACGTTTTTACGCAGTAATACATCGACTAAGCGCGGCGTTTCACCAGCTTTGAATTGTGGTTCAAAGTTATCACCTAATGATTGCTCGGCTTCGCATTCTTCACGAATTTGATCAAGTGCGGTTTCCCACGACCAGGTTTTCCATACGTAACTAAGTTGTGCGCCATCTGCATCTACTATGTTGCCTGATTCATTCCAGCGAAGTGTGCTTAAGCCAATTACTAACTTACACTCAAAGCCCGCGGCTTCAATAGCTTCTTTCATAAATAATGCGTGGTAATGTTCTTCTGGTTCATCGTCTTGTAAAATATGAACAAGACCTTTCACTTCACTTTTACGCCATGCTTTTACGAGGTCTTTAAATAAGTTTTGACCTGCATCTACACCTGCTTTAACACCAAAGTGTTTTGCCCACTTGCCCTGAACTTTGCCGCTTTCCATATAACACGATGCCGAATCGCAATTGTATTCGTAAACTTTTAAACCTGCTGCTGTTAAGGCAAAGTCAAACCGGCTGGTAATTAATTGGTTTAAGCGGTTATCCCACGATTGGCGAATTTTATTAAGCACAACATCGGGTAAATTAAACTTTTTTAATAACTCAGGGTGCTGCAGTACATAATCGGTTGCATGCATAAATAAGCCATGCAGCTCATTTTTTGCATGTTCAATGCTTTGCTGCGCCGTTTGAGATATTGCAAAGTAATTATGCTGATCCTCATCTACGGATGTAAGTTTATGGCCTTGCATCATTTCTACGTAGGCAGCTTCATCGTCATTCGCAATATTTAACCATGACTTATTTGCTTGCCCTGTATCTGCTGCTTTATGGGCTTCTATAGTAAATAAGTCAGTGTTTAGCTCAGGCGTTGACTCAGCATATTCTGTTTCATCAGTTTGTGTCATCCAACCTAAAATAGTGGCGTCGCTGTAAGAGCACTCAATCCAATAGTCGCCATCTTTAGTTACTTTTGCTTTTAGTTCTCGGCACCAGTTTTGATTTGTTGGCCATATTTGATGTCCGACATTTTGCTCAGCAAGGCGTATTTTATCTTCATGCACTTCAACAACAACAGCAACATGGCCTGTTTCTTCAAACTCGCCGCCTTCTTCCCATATCAGTAAACTGCCTACTTGAGGGTGATGTTTAGCACCATTTTTAAACGCGTTTAGTGGCAGTCTATTTTGGCTATTTACATCGCGCACTGAACGCAGCTCAAAAATATCGTAAGCCATGGCTATGTCATCAAAAATATAACCATGGTTGAGATACATCCATCTACGGGCAAACTCAACGCATTGCCATTTATAGCCCATGTAAATACCGTCTAGGTAACTACGATAGGCGCTACGATTAGGATAAATGCTTTCATCAGCCGTATCATAATCAGATGAATACACAGCAACATTACCAGATGCATAACCTAATAAGGTACCAAAATCACTAGCAGGAGATTTCATAAACAAAGGTGTTCAAAATAAGGTGTAATAATTTGCTGACTATATGAGCGAAACTGCGTTATAGCAAGATATAAAATATGTTTTTACGAAGGAAAATGAGTAAAAAATTACTCATTCATTAAAGAGTGAAAATGCGGGGGAGAACCTTTATTAATAGCATTAGATTTGGTGCTTATTTGAACTTGTAGTTGGTTGAAAATTAGTAATGTTTTTGACGTAATAATTACTGTTTAAATCTCAACTAAAAAATGGAGAAGCTATAGGTAGCTTCTCCACTTTTATTATTCATAGTTAGTGCTTTTTATAATTTGTTAAGCAGGTTACACGTTACTAAATCATTTCAGCATCTATATGGCGTATAAGGTTTGACACCCAATTAACATACTGGCGGTGAATTTTTTTGCCATTGTAGTTTAAGTTAATAGAGTTTTTATAGTTGATTGAGTATGCTGTTTTATCATATGTAATATCGACTGTTAATTGGTGTGTGCGAATATCCAGCACACCTTTTATTTTACCTTCACTCATAGGTGTGCACTTCCAACCAAGCTGAATACATGCTTTTAGAATACCTTTTGCTACGTCAGCTTCACTGTTGGTAATTGTTGATGTTTGCGGAATAGGGTTTTGTTCGAAGTCTCTTACTGCGACAGATGTTGAACAACCAGCAAGTACAGTAAGAGCTGCCGCTGTAAGTAAAATTGAGTACTTTTTCATAATAATCCTTTGTTTTAATTTCATCCAATTGCGTTGTGTCGCCAATATATGCGCTTAGGTGAGATTATCGGTAAATTTATAGGTGAGTGCCAGTAATAATTAGAAAATTAAGAGAGTTAACCGAGGGTTATCTCGGGTATTAGCTTTATTTATGAACTAGTTAAAGTTTAATTATTTAAGCTATAAACCAAGGGGTAAAGCAAAATTATGTGTTGAAAGATTTACATGAGCGATGACATGTTTTGAGGGGAACGCTCTTTCGTTATGTTTTAAAATACTCCTATATTCGTACTTTAGTTAATTCTTTATTAAACTATTGCGCTTGGCATAGCAAAACTAGCTAAAAGTTTTTAAAACAGGAAAAACAATGGAAGACATAATAAACAACATTGATATTAATCAATATTTACCCGCTGCAATTACGTGGGCAACCAACATATTACTAGCAATTGCAATTTTACTTGCGGGCTTATGGTTAGCGGGCAAAGTACGCAATTTAATTATTGGCTTGTGTCATAAATACACTCATCTTGACGATACGCTTTTTCGCTTTTTAGGCAGCATGGCTCGCTACATCATATTAGCGTTCGTTATTATTGCTGTGTTAAATCGCTTTGGTGTACAAACAGCCTCTATTATTGCTTTACTCGGTGCTGCGGGACTTGCTATAGGCTTGGCGTTACAAGGTGCAATGTCGAACCTTGCCGCAGGCGTTATGTTGCTAATATTTAGACCTTATAAAGTGAATGACTTTATTGAGGCTGCAGGGCGTTTTGGTAAAGTAACAGAAGTAGATATGTTTACTACTATTTTACAAACGTTCGATAATCAACAGGTTATTATACCAAATAGTCAAATTTGGGGCGCGCAAATTATAAACCATTCACATCATCCAATTCGTGGTGTGGATATGCATTTTGGTGTTGCTTACGGTGAAGATACAACGGCTGTACGTAAAGTTATAGATGGGGTACTTGCAGCGCACCCACATATACTAAAAGATCCAGCTCCTTTTGTTGAAGTAGAAACACTTAACAACAGCTCAGTAGACTTTTTAGTAAGGCCATTTTGTAAGGGCGAGCATTACTTCGATATTCTTTACACGGTGCCAGAGTTAATTAAAAAAGCACTTGATGAAAACAACATTGAAATACCTTTCCCACATCGTAAAGTTATTTTAGTTAACGAAAGCAAAGATTAACTAAATTTAAAATGATTTAAATCTAAGAGCACTTTTAAGTGCTCTTTTTTTGTCTGAAAAAGTTACATACCTGTGTAACTTTTTCTTTTATAAACCACCTCAAATACTACATTGTTATCTGTACAGCCCTTTTTTTCTAGGTTGGATGGCTGGTCTTTATTTTGCATTTGCATAGTCGCTTTTAGCTTTTAAGCTCATAAAAACTATTGACCCATTAAATCAAACTGTATGAAGGACTCATAGGTTGGATCTTAAGAAAGCTTGAAGTTGAACTCTGTTAATGATCAAATAGTTACGCCAATAAAAACATGACTAAAAACAGAGTTCACATGCAGATTAACCAAGTTTCAAACCAATTAAAAGCCCTTATCTCAGAAAAACACCTCATTGAGCTTGCAAAAACCTCTGGATTTCAAGTTCGACACCGTTGCCTGTCGATCGTTTCTCTGCTCAAAGCCGTATTTAAAAGCTTATCTTGCCTGCAAGACGCTAACTTGTCAGATATCCATCAAAACTTGCGAACGCAGGCTGATTGCACGATAAGTTATAAACCCTTTCATAATCAAATTCGAAAACCAGCCTTGACTGAGCTTGTCCGTGAGCTCGTTATTCAAGCGATGTCTAAATTGACTGTAAACACGCTGGATAAAACCTTTTTTACCCAGCGAGGAATACAGCGAGTGTTATTGCAAGATGGTTCTTCATTTGCTCTACATGATGAATTAGCGCAGGTTTTTGCTGGTCGTTTTACTGCTGTAAGTCCTGCCGCAATTGAGTTGCACGTTACCTATGACCTATTTAATGAACAACCCTGCGAAATAGATATTCGTCCTGATGTTGAAACTGAGCGCGCCTTTTTACCAGGTAGCCACACACTTGAAGATACGTTATTACTTGCTGATGCTGGGTATTTTGACTTAGATTACTTTGAGCAAGTAGCTCAAGATGGCGGATATTTTTTGATCAGAGCAAATAAAAACATTAACCCAATCGTTACATCAGCCTATTGCGCGGGTATAGAACTTAAAGAAAAGAACATTAAACTCAAAACGTTACTCGATAAATTCGCAAGCCAACCACTTGAATTAACAGTACGTTGGAAGAAAAATGGGCCCGAGTACAGGCTTATCTATTTACCGAATGAAAAGCGCCCCGTTTTCCTTGTTACTAATTTAAAAGAGGCACAGTTTAGCTTTGACGAGCTACTCGATATATATGCAACTCGTTGGCAAATTGAGTTGTTTTTCAAAGAACTAAAGTCATGGAATAACCTTAAAGGGTTCATCACACGAGATCCTCATATTGCCGAATCATTGGTTTGGCTGAGCATACTGCAAACACTTATCAAGCGTTTTATCTGCCATAGTGCAGCGGGTATGTTTAAGTGTGCGATCTCGACATTTAGAGCGAGTAAGTGCAGTTATCTTTGGTTGGATGATATTCTGGATTGCATAGAACAAACACGGTGCAGCCATAAGATACATCGTGTATTTGAGCTACTAGCGGTAAATTGTAAGCGGCAAAGCATTGAGAAAAACAATGATATTTGCCGTTTTAAGATAGGAAGTCACACGGTCTGTGTTCCTTAAGAACTAAGCTATGATGAAGGACTAAACATGGCTGAATCATTTAAATACTCAGGTAATAAAGGGCATGGCGGTGAATTGCATCAAAAAGCGTCGGATGAACACCCTACCATGACTACCGCGCAGGGCAGCCCTGTAAGTGATGATCAAAACTCATTACGTGCAGGAAAGCGTGGCCCAGGATTATTAGAAGATCACATAATGCGCGAGAAGATCTTTCACTTTGATCACGAGCGCATTCCTGAGCGTGTAGTGCACGCTAGAGGCTATGGTGCACACGGGTATTTTGAAACTTACGACACGCTTGAAGATTTAACCTGTGCAGATATTTTTCAGCGAAAAGGTGAAAAAAACCCAGTATTTACTCGCTTCTCTACAGTTGCAGGTAATAAAGGGTCTCCAGATTTAGCACGTGATGTACGTGGTTTTGCGGTAAAATTTTATACCCAAGAAGGAAACTGGGATTTAGTGGGTAACAATATACCGGTATTCTTTATTCAAGATGCGATGAAGTTTCCTGACTTAGTTCATTCAGCTAAAGCCGAGCCAGACCGAGGTTTTCCTCAAGCGCAAACCGCACACGATAACTTTTGGGACTTTGTAAGTTTGTCGCCTGAGTCAATGCACATGGTTATGTGGGCAATGTCTGATAGGGCTATTCCACGCTCTTTACGCTTTATGGAAGGTTTTGGCGTTCATACATTTAAGTTTATTAATGCCAAAGGAGATGAAAAATACGTTAAGTTTCATTGGAAACCAAAAGGCGGTATGCAGTCAGTTGTGTGGAACGAGGCGCTTAAACTAAATGGCGCAGACCCTGATTTTCATCGTCGCGACATGTGGGAATCAATTGGTAACGGCGACTTTCCTGAATGGGAATTAGGTGTGCAGGTGTTTGATCAGCAATTTGCTGATGAGTTTGAATTTGATGTATTCGATGCCACTAAACTAATACCAGAGGAACAAGTGCCCGTTAGAATAGTTGGGCGAATGGTGCTTAATCGCGTAGTCGATAACTTTTTTGCAGAAACAGAGCAAGTAGCATTTTGTACTCAAAACATTGTACCAGGGCTCGATTTCACCCCAGATCCATTACTACAAGGGCGCAATTTTTCATACCTTGATACTCAAACTAAGCGTTTAGGTGGTCCTAACTTTACGCATATTCCGGTCAATGCGCCTAAGTGCCCAATGCGTCATTTTCAGCAAGATGGCCACATGGCAATGCATAATCCAAAAGGGCGTGTTAATTACGAACCCAACTCATGGAGTGGCGACGAAAACAACCCTCGCGAATGCCCAGTACATGGCTTTAAAAGCTCAAAGGAACCTGAAGTAAGCGGCGGTGATAAACTGCGTTATCGCTCAGAAACATTCAGCGATCATTACAGTCAAGCTCGTCAATTTTATTTAAGTCAAACAGAGGTAGAGCAGGCGCATATACAATCTGCGTACGTGTTTGAGCTTTCTAAAGTAGAGCATGTACCAATACGAGAGCGTTTGGTATCGCATTTATTAAATATTGACGAAACCCTCGCAAACAAAGTTGCCGAAGGGCTTGGCTTGCAAGAAATGCCAGACCCAGCTGAAGCTGCTATGCCAACACGTAAAGACTTACCTGTATCTGATGCGTTGAGTATTTTGAAAAATGCGCCAAATACATTTAAAGGCCGCAAATTAGGTATTTTAATAAGTGATGGCTTTAATGCAGAAATTTTTGAATCGGTTACTAATGCACTTAAAAGTGAAGGCGCAAACTTTGAAATTATTGCCCCTCAAGTTGGCGGTGCTAAATGCAGTAAAGGTAAGCACTTTAAAGCTGATCAGGTTATTAATGGTGGTCCATCGGTTTTATACGATGCGGTACTTATACTCACCACTGAAGAAGGAGCTGAAAAACTAGCTGCTATAGCAGAAGCTAAAGACTTTGTAAGTGATGCGTACGCACATATGAAATTTATAGGCTTTACAAATGAGGCTAAGCCATTATTTAAAGCAGCAGGCCTTGATGGAAAAGTAGATGATGGCTGGATAGATTTAAAGACACATTCAGGCGATAAATTTATAAATACATTACGAAATTTAAGATATTGGAAACGTTAGTAAGCTCATTAATTTAAAAACCACAGCGTGTAATTGTTGTGGTTTTTTTATGCTCATCTAGTTAAGGTATTAGTTCAAGCCAACATTAAAATTGGATTTATTATGAAGTTAAATGGCTCTTGCCACTGTGGCAAAGTGGTATTTACGGTCAACTCAAAACACCCTTATCCTTACAATTTATGTTATTGCTCTATATGCAGAAAAACCGCAGGAAGCGGGGGTTTTGTTATTAATTTAAGTGCAGAATATAAAACATTAAAAGTGACAGGTGCGGAGCATATAACGATTTATCACGCTAAAATAGACAATAAAATCAGCCCCGCTGAGCGTCATTTTTGCAAGCATTGTAGTGCTAATTTATGGCTGTACGACGCGCGTTGGCCAGATCAAGTTCACCCATTTGCTGGTGCAATTGATAGTGAGTTACCCATACCGCCAGAGCGCACTCATTTAATGTTAGGCAGTAAAGCTCATTGGGTTGATGCGCCTATAAAAGACGGTGATCTGCAGTTTGATCAATACCCAAGCGAAAGTATTGCTCAGTGGCATCAACGTTTAAAGTTAGAACAATAAAAATGTATTTTTTAACACTATAAAATAATGGCGAAAATGACGTTGTTGCTTTTATTGATCAGAGCCATTTAGCGTATACGGGCTACTACCACTCTCTCATTGAGCTCAATGAGAGAGTGGTAGTTAAATAGCAATATAAATTAATTCATCCCAGCTTTATAGCGAGGTATTTTATTTCATCGTCACTTATTTGCGGTAAAAAATAAATATCGCCGTATTTAAAATACTGCTGTGAGTTAATTATTACGGCCTGTGCAGCCATAGGCAGTGAGTCGTATGTTTGACCCAAGCGATAGTCCTTTACATTACCCACTTTTATTGCCTGATTAAGGCGAGTTGATGGCTCATCAACAACCGTATAACCATCATTATCCGCCATGTAGTATACATTTTGATAAGTGTAGTAAGTCGTATTATGGTGTTTAAAATGCCTATAATTTCTTGGTAGCGTATTTATACGCAGGCCTCTAGGTGGTTTAACAACATGGTAGCCTCTTTTAGCTTTACGATAGTAAAGGCCGTCGTTAAACGTAAACGAAATACCATTAAACCTAATCGATGCGCTACTGCGTGGTAAATGGTTTATAAATCGGTTTTGTTTGTAAGTGACTGAATTATGATGGTTTGTTAAGTAGTTATATTTTCTCTGATTGTAGCGGTGTTGTTCACGCTTTTCCTGCTTGTACTTTGCGAGTCTACGTTTTTCTTGTTTACGGTCTTCTCGTTTTTCTTTTTTATGCTCAATACGCGGCTTTTTTTCATGGCGGCGTACATCGCGTTTATATTCAACACGTTTGTCGTGATCGCGTTTAAAGCTTTTATCATTCTCTCGCTCGTTTTGTGCTCCAAGCGCAGAGCCTGATACTGCGCCAATGGCGAGCAGGGCAGGTAGTAAAAAAGTAAGTTTCATAGTATTGCCTCGTTTATGTTTTTACATAACTGGGTTCAATACTAGCGGCTCAAACTGAATGTTAACTGACATACAACAGCAAACGGAGTTATGCTTACAGCTTTTTACATTTTACTGACGGTTCTTGACATAATCTCTAGTTTTTGACGATTTTAGGAATATTTTGATACACCAAAATGATTAGTGGTATCACAAAAAATGGATACGAAATTAGTAATTAAGCCTTCCTTGGCTTAATTAAATTAACTATTTTTCGTAGAGCGGATAATCGCTATAACCCACTTCAGTACCGCCATACATAGTGGCGGCATCGGCTTCGTTAAACGTCCAATTATTTGCTATACGCTCTGGTAAATCTGGGTTAGCTATAAATGGGCGACCAAATGCAAATAAGTCACCGTAACCTTCACCTAAAATACGCACCGCTTTTTCTACTGTGTATTTGCCAGCATAAATAATGCGACCTGAAAATTCAGCTCGTACTGCTTTATAAAACTCTAGTGGTAAATCGGGAGCATTATCCCAATCAGCTTCCGCAATCGATAAGTAAGCAATCCCAGCTTGCTCAAGCACTTTAACGGCTTGTATATAAGTATGGTGAGGGTTTGATTCAACAAGTCCTAAATACACTCGTGTTTCATCTGTGCTTTCAAATAAAGGAGCAAAGCGAACACCTAAACGGTTTGCGCCTACAACGTCACTTACCGCTTCAACTATTTCTTTTAAAAATCGCAGGCGATTAGTAAGTGTTCCACCGTATTGATCATCACGGTTATTTGTATGCTCAGAAATAAACTGATTAACTAAATACCCGTTAGCACAATGAAGCTCCACACCATCAAAGCCTGCTTCTAAAGCATTGCGTGCAGCTTGAGCGTACATGTTTACCAGTTCACCAACTTCAGTTGTAGTTAGTGCGCAGGGTTCACTTGGGTCAGCCAATGCGCCTTCACCAGGTGCGGTTTCAATAAAGACTTTTACATTGTCAGCAATAATATCTGAAGGAGTTATTGTCAAATCTGGTGTATGAGCTCATCTTGATGCTCTGTTTGATCTTGAGTTATTCTTTCGCCGTCTTTAAATTTTACCCCTGTAATTACTTCAGCCAGTAACTTAAACCCTCGCAAGCGGTACCATTTTTTCTCTGCCGACTGCGCGAGTTTAAAAACCATCATTAAGGTGGTTGTCCGGCTGCCACAACTCTTCACTTTATGCGTTCTCAGCCTTACCGTCGCAAACGTTGACTCTATCGGATTACTCGTTCTTATGTGCATCCAATGCTCAGCAGGATAATCATAAAATGCCAGCATTTCATCTTTATCCTTCATCAAGCAATCCGTCGCTTTTGGGTATTTGACTGAGTAATTTTTAACAAATAAATCATACGCTTTATAAGCAGAAGCTCGACTCTCTGCCATCCAGATATCTTGTAAATTCGCTTTGATTTTAGGTTGCATTGATTTCGGCACTTTGTTTAGCACATTCGCGATTTTATGCACCCAGCAACGTTGATGTTGGGTTGTTGGCCATACTTTGGTGAGGGCATTCCAAAACCCCAGCGCACCATCCCCTATGGCCAATTTTGGTGGTATTGTTAGACCCTGTGAGCGCAACTGATTTAACACTTCAGTCCAGCTCTGCTCAGACTCACGAACCCCGTCAACCACCGCCAATAGCTCCTTTCTGCCCGTTTCATCTACCCCCATAATTACCAGTAAGCACAGCTTATCATCCATTCGAATTTTACTGTAAATCCCATCGGCCCAGATATACACATATCGACGTTTAGCCAAGGAACGTTTAGACCACTGCTGATACTCCGTTTCCCAGGTGGATTTCAACCGAGAGACACTATTGGCCGACAAACCTTTGGCTTGCTCGCCTAAAAGAGACACTAAAGCGGGCTGCATATCACCCGTCGAAATTCCTCGTAAATAGAGCCATGGGATCAGCTCTTCGATATTTTTTGTCCGTTTCAGATAAGGCGGGATCAAGGCACTATTGAATTTAATGCCTTCCTTTTTTCGATCCCTGACTTTAGGTATTTTGACCTCAATATCACCAAGGCCTGTTTGGATCGTACGCTCAGGCTGGTGACCATTTTTGACGATCCGCTGAAGTCCCTCGACGGTCTCATGCTGGTATTGAGCCAATAAAACAGCCAACTCAGCCTCAATCGCTTGAGCTAACAACTGCTGCGCCCCGCTTTTAAGCAACTGCTCTAACGGATTGTCTGGTTTTTCAATGGAAATAACATTATCATTTTCAGTCATTGCGATGTCTCTCTGGTTAATTGTTGATCCGGTCAAGATCAATTAACAGATTACATCGCAATGACTTTTTCTCATACACCAGAAACGACTATAGCTCTATCTGAAGGGCCAACCGGTTTACCTGAATTTGGTTGTAGTGTGGTGTGCGATACGCGCCCTACATGCCAAAGCTGAGCAAAAATAACGCCGCCTTTAGCGTGTACTGCATGTGTTACTTTTTTCCAGCCTTCAATTTGTGCTTGCGAGTGAATTCCTGGGGTCCAAGCGTAACCTTGTCCACGAGGTTCTATTTGTGTGCCTTCAGTAACCATAAAACCAGCCGATGCGCGCTGCGAGTAATACTCAGCCATTAATTCATTAGGGATATTGCCAGGCTGAGTGCTGCGAGAGCGAGTAAGAGGAGGCATCACAATACGGTTTTTAAGTGTAAAAGGGCCAAGCTCAATTGATGAGAATAAAGGGGCGGTGTTAATTAATTCTGATTTCATTTTAAATTCTCTTATAAAGCAAACAAAGGCTTAAATAGTGGTTAAGCGACATTGGCAGCATAGAGATTTAAAGATACAATTTGAAACAACACTTTTTTGTACAGTATACAATTATGAATGGTATTAGTCGGCTTGATATAAAGCAGTTAAGAGTACTCAGTAGCTTATTAGAACTGCAAAACCTTTCACAAGTAGCCAAAAAAATGGGGGTAACGCAACAAGCTATTAGTGAGCAACTACGAAAGCTACGAGATTTATTTGACGATCGTTTGTTTATTCGCCAAGGCAATAACATGGTTGCTACTCCTAAAGCGCAAGGGCTAAAGGCGCCTGTTAATCATATTTTAAAGCAAATAGAGTCGTTACTAGAGCCTGAGCAGTTTAGCCCGCAAACTTATAAAGGTGTGTTTACCATAAGCGCAACCGACTACGCCACGCAGGCTTTATTGCCGCAATTATTTAATATTACCCGCCGTGAAGCGCCAGGTTTAAAGCTGATAGTGCGCGACTTTGCGTCTGACAACGTTAATCAACTTATAACGGCAGGCGAGCTTGATTTACTGATAAGCTTTCCAGAGTTTATACCTGACAACTTAGCGTATGTCACTTTGCTAGAAGAGCAGCACTTGTGTATTACAGGCTGTAAAAATGAGTTTGAAGATGAGCCCTTAACACTGTCGGAAATTGCAGCGCACCCGCAGCTGGTGGTGTCGCCTTCACGCGCTAATTTACGCGGGTCGCACGATCAATGGTTTGAAAGCCAGGGGCTAAAACGTAATATTGTTATGTCGGTACCGAGTTTTTCAGCGGTGCCCGACATTTTACATACTACTGATATGCTCGCGTTTTACCCTTCAAGATTATTACCAAATAGTAAAGTTAGACTGCTAGAAGTTGAGGCACTTCCACCTACTTTTAAAGTGATAGCAGCATGGCATCCACGTACTAATAACAGCCCAATTCATAAATGGTTGATAGAGCAATTACAAAACTTATAAAATCCGTAAAAATGCAACAAGATCTAAACGCTCTTGCTTGGTGAGTTTTAATGGTTTTAACAGTTTCGTCGTCTTAGGAAAGTGTGGATCGTTTAATTGGTTTTTCCTAGGCTTAGGTCTTGCTCCACCATGGTTATACATATTTACTATGCCTAGTAGATCATCAAAAAGTCCATTGTGCATCCATGGAAATGTTTCAGTTAAACCAAGTAGAGAAGGGGTTCTAAATAACCCTATATCACTTGGATTATTTGTAAAATTAAACCGGCCTTTATCTTCAAAACTACGGCCGTAGTAATGAAGACCAGTGCCATGAAATTGGTTGTCACTTAATAGCGCGCCATTGTGGCAAGTCATACACTTCGCTTTAGTTCTAAATAAATGTAATCCGTTTAATTCATTATCTGATAAACGTCTAAGCGCTTTTTTTGGATTACTCTGAACCTCATTAATAAATGATTTAAAGCGAGTATTAGGTGCAATGAGTGTTCGCTCAAATGCAACGAGGGCTTCTGCCATTTGTGCCATAGAAAGCGTGTCTGAATTAAAGGCACTTTTATTAAATGCCGTATAGCTTTTATCTTTATTGACCCGTATTAAGGCTTCTTGTGGCTCTAAGTCCATTTCAATTGGATTGCTAATAGGCATAAGTGCTTGTTGCTCAGCTGTTTTAGCGCGACCATCCCAAAAAAAGCTTTGCCACTGATCTATACCAAAAATAGCAGGGGTATTGCGGGTGCCCACTTGATCATTTATACCTATAGCAGTGGCACGACCATCATGAAACCCCTTATCTCGTTCATGACAACTTGCGCAGCTTACGGTTTTATCACGCGAAAGCTGTGGATCATGAAAAAGCTTATTACCAAGTGCAACGTGCTCTGGCAATGGAGTAGCTATTGGCAATAACGAAAGAGGCTCAACTATACGCTCATCACTGGTTTGAATGGCAGGCCAGTTTACTTGGCTCTTACTATACAAACCACGTAACTCTTTGTTGCTGTATTGTTGAGCGTGCATACTAAAGGAGAGTAATAATGTAATTACACAAAGTTGCTTAATCATATTTATAAGTTACTCCAAGCCAAAACATACGCCCAGGCTCAATGCCTGATGCACCTTCGTTTACTGTGTAAGTACGGGCATTTAATAAGTTAGAAATATCCGCTCTAATGTCAATAGATTGAGTTTTTGTTAGGTTATGGCTATAGCGTAAACTTAGCCCTAGCATGGTTCTGGCGCGCATTTCTCGCTCTTCGTATTTATCAACTAAACTTGATTCTACGGGGCAACTTGCACAGCTTTTTGCAAGCCCAATGCTTTGACTTGCGCCGGTGCTTACAGCGCTGGTGTAGCTGCCACTATAGGTGACGTTTAAGCCTGTACTAAATGAGTCGCTCCAATCAACATTCCAGCCAAGTGCGCCTGTAACAGGGATACCAAAGTTGGTACGTATTTGAGCAAGCTGCCCAAGCGTTACAGGCTTGCCGCTGCCACTTGCATTTACATAATAAACAAGTTCGTCAAGCGGGGTATTTTCAGCGCTAGCACTGTATTCGTCGTTTGAAATTTTGTTTTCAGCGTATGAGGCGTTAGCCCATAATGAGTGGCTACCAAACTGCGCGCTCCACGATATTGAGTAGCGCTCTGAGCTGCCATCACCTTCGTTAGTCATATAAATATATTTATAACCATCGCTGCCTGCTTCCTCGTCGGTAACTTGAGAAAACTGCTGATGCTTTTTACGCTTTACATACTTAAGCGATATATTTCCTGCTTTCTCAAAGGAGTGGGCTATGCCTAATGCTAGCTCGTCATCGTAGGGGGTATTTACATCATCAAAGCGGTATTTAAATGCGCCTGTGTAGTTAGATGGCAGCCAACCTTGAAGGTAGCCATTTTCGATAGGACGGTACTCTCGGTATGAAAAACGCTGCTGTTCTTTTACTTTATAACCAATAATAGCTGAGTCGTAATAGCGGTTAACGCCTGCGCTAATAATAGTGCGGTTGTCGTTAAATACATCGTAACCAAGCGATATACGCGGTGCGATATTATGATTAGCTAAAAAGTCATCATATTCGTAGCGCATACCTAAGTTTAGATTTAATTGCCTTAATGTAATGCTATCTGTTGCATAAAATGAGGCTCGATTTAAGGTTGCATTTATATACTCTGCAGGAGTTACTAAACGGCCATTAAAATACTGCGCGGTGGCTGTTACATTATTACTGTACGCTTTATTGTGATCTTTATTATTAAAATCAATTTCGCCGCCTAACTGCGCTGCAAGTTCGTCAATCGATATAGTTGTTTCAAGTGCTTGGCAGTCAAGTGTATAGCCACTGCAATTAAGTGGCGTGCTAGCGCTAGACCATATAATTGGCGAGTCATAGCCGTAGCTATTTTGTATACGTTCGCGTTCTACTTCTTGGCGAATAAGCTCAATACCTGCTTTAATACGGTGCTCTGTGCCAGCAAATTCAAACGTCTTAAAGTCGAGGGTATTTTTCCAGCTGGTGGTATATTGGGTGTTATCGAGCGCGCCATAACCCCCTTGGCGAGAGTAACGTGTTTGCGCATCGCCTTGGTCGGCGTATTGCCCCCAATCTTTTCCTTTTGCTTGTAGCCAGTTATAAAAGTGAGCAGGGCCTTCTCGGCTGCTGTCGCTCATACTAAAATTAAGATTACTGTGCCACGTTGCTAAATCAAAGTGTTCAGTTAGTGCCGCCACGGCGCCAATTGCACCACCTTCTAAATGAAAGTCACTGTCTTTGGCGTCGGTTATAAAGTCATCTACTTCGTAAGGTGAATACATTAAAGTTAAATCTAATGCGTCTATCCAGCCATTACGGTAACCATATTTTACAATGGCATTAATGTTTTTACGGCTTTGCGTTTTGACTTCTCCTAACGACAAATCACTAATATCGCTAGTTAAGTAATTAACGCTCATCATTAAGCCATGGCGCTCGTTAATTTGTTTATTAGCACGTAAGTTGTAGCTTATTTTTTCGTATTTAGGTTCTTCAAGCGTGCTTTGGTCAACACTTTGCTGAGAGCTGTCTTGCTCGGCTTCTATAAAGTGATAACTCCCCCAGCTGCTTTGATTGCCACGTACGCCAAAACTATAGCTGTCGTTTGTAAATACACTTTTAGTTTTACTATCAACAATACCACCCGAAAAACCACCAAACTCTGCCGGAATGTTATGGTCGTACACTGTGATTGATTCAACTACATCTGAGTTTACATTCATGCTTTGTACGCCGCCCGACACATCGTTTGACGATGACCTCAACCTAGATGAACTGCCAGGGTCTATGCGGTTATTGTAGTTCATGCCATCAATCGAAAACCCCGTTTGCCAAGGTTGCGCACCTGATATAGAAATTTCTGGTGCGCTAATTTCTGCGAGGCTACCAATAGAGTAGGCCTCGTTGCTTAGCTGTACGCCAGGGAGCAGGGCAATTAGTTCATTTATATCGCCGTTGCCTTTAGGTGTGGCGTTTATAAAGTCACGATTTAAGTAAGAACGTCCAATAACTTCGGGTACTTCTATGCCTATGTACTGGCCTTTTACTTCAATGTGCTCAAGTGCTTCACAGCGCTCTTTTTGCTCATTTTTAAGTTCGTTACATGGCTGTGGTTTTGGCTCTGTCTGCTGTTGCTGCTCTGCGGCGTATACACCCTGAGAAAGCAAAAGCAGACACGCGAGGGTAGTCGGTGTCTGCATATATTACGGCTCTTTGTTAAATACCTAGTGGGGTTGTGTCTTCGCTATCAATTACGCCATCATTATCAGCGTCTTGGTCGGCTATTAATCCAGCTAAGGCTATGTCTTCATCACTGCTATTAGGTAAAAAGAAGTTAGGTAAGCCGTCGTGGTCGGTGTCTACGCTCGCAATAGCTATGCCTCTAAAGTCATCGCGTGAGGCAACTAAGTTGGTCATGCCTATGTAAAGCTCAAGCTGATCAGCCTCGCCATTAACGCCATTAGTTATTAGGCTTTGTGCTTTAGTAATATCGTTAATTAACGTAAAGCTGTTAACTAAATCTTCCATGTTGTCGGCAATAATTGTATTGGCAAAACCCAAAATAAGAGGCTCAAGCGTATTTAAAAGCGTGCTTGCTTGATTTTTTGCATTACTATAATTTGCTGAAAAATCACTTATATTGGCCGCGTTTGTGCCCATGCTTGAAAGCATAGAGTAACGTTCAAATTCCCCGCCTGTAGCCGCTTCTAAACCAATGACTTCAGCTTTAACAGCGGCTAATATAGTTTCTAGCTGATCGCTTGTTAACTCATTTAACGCAGGCGTGATTTCGGCAATGGCATCATTTAAGGTGGTGCTTGCCAGTGATGTTTGGTTGGCATTAACTAAATAACCTAATGTTTCTAGGCGGGCTTCAAACCTGTCTTCGGTATCTTCATCTAGTGCAATGTAGCTAAGTAGTTGATTGTGTACACCAGCTACTTGCTCCGATAAGCCGCCTTTAATAAGCGATACCATTACTTGATTATGAGCTGTAATTGATGAGCTATTACTTAGCGTACGTACATCGCCTGCATTGAGCGTATTAAGCATAGTTAAACATTTATTCGCTGCACTTGCTGCATCGCCATCAACTCGCGCTGTTAAATCAACTAACGATTTACAGCCCTTGTAACCCGTTAAAACTGTGGTTGATAACTCTTTGCTAATGTATTCATCAGAGACTAAAAAGTCGCCAGCATAGGTAAATACTTGCTGTGCTAAGTCGTTTCTGCCGGCTTCACTTAAAATTAGGCCTGTGCCAGGGACGTTATCAAGTGAGGTTAGCGCTCTAAAAAATTCGCTGTAATCGCCGTTTTCAGTAAAAAAGCTGCGAGCTTGTGCTGCGGCACTGTTTATATCTTCACCGGCAAGTAGGCGGTTAGCTATATTAAAGCCGTACACTTGTTCTTGCGCGTTGTTTATATCGGTTTCGCTGTCTGATAGCATTATTGCTGGGTTTTCGTCGCTTTGGTATAAGCCTTCAATTAAGCCTGCTAAAAATTGAATAGGGTAGGTGTAGTTATCTAATGTAGCGGCGCTATAAGCCGACGTACTATAGTTATAGTTACTATCAAAACCCGTTGAGCCATACATAGCAAGTACTTGGTTAGTGTAATCTTTTGCGGCCTCAAACTCGCCAGCTCTATAAAGGTATTGCGCAGCCCATGCCCCGTGCAACGTTTTGTATTGCTCGTATGGTTGGCCTTTGTATTCGCCGCTACGTACTAGTCTGTAACCCGCTTTTACCGCGAGTTGCGCGTAGTTGTTTGCAAGTAATTTAGCTTGAGTTAAATCGCTTTCATCTAGGCTTTGCGCATAGCTTTCTAGAGCGTCATCTATTGATAAGCGTACACCATTTAAAAAAAAGCCATAGCTCGATGTGTATTCTTCTTCACGTACTTGTTCAGCGTATAACGAAATAGTATTTAACAAATTACTTGCTTGCGAAACTTGATCCGCAGCTAAATAGCTTTTTACTAAAGAATAAAGCGCTGATGCGTCTGATGAGGCAATGTTATCAAAGCCTTTATCAGCTAAGTATTGGTTGTAGGCTGCTACTGCTTGGTCGCGGTAATCGTTTGCTTTTTCTGTTTGGCCTATTTCATCAAGTGCTTGCGCTACCTCTTTTAATGCTGAAGAACGTGCGGTTTGCTCGTTTATAAGCGCTAAATAGTCGCTAGCAGTATCTAAAAAACCTGCACGCGCATAGGCAGCAGCTTGTGTTGCGTATACGTCATATCGAGAAAGTTCATCAGCAATATTTACGCTTAACTCATCTGCTTGTTTTAAGTGAGATAAGCTAGAGCTGTAGTAATAATTAAGTTTATCTTCGTTAGTTACATAAGAAGGGCTTAGCGAAATAATAGCCGTTAATGGCTCGCTAATTAAGCCATCTGTGTAGCTAATTTCAAATTGTTCATCAATGCTGCTTAGAGTTTGTGCCTTATAGGTAAATTCACCTGTGGTGCTATTTATGCTCATTACGCCATTGCTTGGTGGGGTAATTAGGCTAATAGTTACGGTGTCGCCATCTAAGTCCTGTGTGGTTATAACCCCTTCGGTGGTGGTTGAAGAAGTAACAAACACGTTAGTGGCGAGAAGTTGAGGAGCATCATTAACATTTTCAATAGCAAAGCGTATTACTACATTTGCCGTTAAACTTCCATCGTTTGCACTTATGGTTGCCGTATCGTCACCAAAATAATTACTAAATGGTGTGTAAGTAAACTCACCGTTAGCCTCTACTGCTATGATGCCATTACTTGGCGCGTTAGCAAGTGTATAGCTTAGGACGTCATCGTCGGTGGCTGTTACTTGAGCAGTAAAAGAGGTGTCTTCGTTTAAAGTGAAGCTTAGGTTTGGCTCATTAAATAAAGGTGCTTTATTACTAGAGCCACCACCGCAACCAGTTAAAATTAAAGTGCATAATATAGGTGTGAGTTGAATTAGCTTATTCATGATTATTGAACAGTAAAGGTTGATGATGTTGCAAATGATAACGCATATCAATTGTATTTTATACGGAAAAAGTAATTTATATGATAAATTAAGGTGATTTATTGAATGAAATAAAGTTTAAGGGGTTTAAATAAACTAAAAAATAGAATGGTAGTTTGCTAAGGCTGAATGGTTATTCCTTAGCAAACAATAGATTAAGCTTTAATTAACGTCTTTTATTATTAATAAAGGGAAGTGCTTAACGGAACGAGGTTGCCACTGATTAAAAATTATATTTTTAACACCTAAAGACGCAAGTGCCTTGGGTGAGTATGTCCAGCCTCGCGCATGTTTTTTTATTGCTGCTTTGCGTAAACTTGGCTCTAGACCCACAGTAAGTAGGTCATGATTTACATTAAAGCGTTTATACATTGCTCGTTCTCGCTTACTTGCTTTGGCTATAACCTGATCATAATGTGCACGGAGTACTTGCCATTTTTTACTTTTTTTTGGTTCATCTAAATTTTTGACCATAGTGTCTATATCACTGTCGAGCCATTTTGCAGAGGCTGCATCGCCATGCCAGCCAACTATTGCATTTTTCTCAATGGTTGTCGGTTGCCCTACGAGTAGTATGTAGTTAGCACAAGATGAAAAACAAAAGTCTTTTATGCTCACGCTAAGTTTATGAGCGGCGATCAAGTCAGCTAAATCCATACCAAAATCGATGTTACCGCCACCGCTGGTAATCGTTAATGCGTTTATCGAGGAATTGCTTTTTAAAAGTTCAGAAGCTTTATTATTTTGAACCTCAGTAATTTGGCCACTGTAATACAGGGTGTTTTTTTTAACGACCACCAGCGCGCTTGTTGAAAAGCTACAGCATAATAACGATATGTAAATAAGCACTAATTTTAGCATTACTTGGTTTATTCCTATTTAATTCGTAACTATTCACCATGGTAAATTATTTTCAAAGGATCTTTTTTAACTATTGACCGATCCCGCCAGTATGCCAAGCTAGGGCTATGACCTAATAGCCCTAGCTTCAATGAATTTAAACAGCATCAACATCGACGAAATCGTTGAGAAAACCAAAGCTCAATTACAAGAAGGTAAAACTCTCACGCCTGCGCTGAAGATGTCTATTGAACTCATTCTGGTTGTCGTTGTTATGTTAGCAAGTAAATTAGGACTTAACAGTAACAATAGCAGTATCCCGCCATCAAAAGACATCAACCGAAAAAAACAAAACAAAGAGAAATCAGCCAAGTCAGCGGGTGGTCAAAAAGGCCGTGCAGGTAAAACACTAACCCAAACACAGACGCCTGATGAGATCAAAATCATCCTAGTTGAACGTGATTTTTTACCGAAAGGTCACTACCGTGAAATTGGCTTTCAAAAACGACAGGTTGTCGATATAGATATCAGGAAAGTGGTCACTGAATACCAAGCACAAATTCTGGAAAATGAGCAAGGTAAGCGTTTTATTGGTGAATTTCCAGAAGACGTTAACAGTCCTATTCAATATGGGGTTGGTGTAAAAGCCCATGCAGTTTACCTATCCCAATATCAATTACTCCCTTACAACCGCATTGAAGAATATTTTTGTGATCAACTCGGTATTCCAATCAGTGCGGGTAGTTTATTTAACTTTAATGAACAAGCAGCGGCCTTGGTAAAGTCCTCCGGCGCAGAAGCCGCGCTCAAGAAAGCCCTGAAAACGACTTATCAAGCCTTACACGTTGATGAAACGGGGATTAATATAGGTGGTAAACGACGATGGCTTCATGGTGCATCAACGACGTGGTGGACGTATTTTTACCCGCATGAGAAAAGAGGGAAAATAGCGATGGATGACGCCGATATTTTACCTCACTTTACTGGGGTACTATGCCACGACCACTGGAAACCGTATTATCAATATACACAGTGCCAACATGCCTTGTGTAATGCACATCATATCCGAGAGTTAGAAAGGGCATGGGAGCAAGACGGTATGCAATGGGCAAAGGATTTGCAAACCCTACTGACTGAAATCAATAAACATCAAATAGATAACCCCGAGCTAGATGCAGACACAAAAGCTCACTATATAGAGAAATATCAACAAATATTGGCTCAAGGTGACATTAAATGCCCTCCACCGGATAGAAACAGCCGAGTAAAAGGCCAGCGAGGCAGATTGAAACGAACAAAGTCTAGAGCGTTGTTAGAGCGGTTAAGAGATTATCAAGATGATGTCTTACGGTTCATGACGGAAACAGCGGTGCCTTTTAGCAACAACCAAGGTGAGAATGATATTAGGATGACCAAGGTTCATCAAAAGATATCTGGGTGCTTCAGAAGCATGCAAGGTGCAGAGATGTTTTGTTTAATCAGAAGCTACCTCTCGACTTGCAGAAAACAGCATGTATCAGCAAGCCTAGCCCTTGAATTACTCTTCAAAAATCAGTTACCTGATATATTTATTGAAAATGTGGCTGAATAGTTACTTTAATTCAAGCTATAAATATTTTGCAGAGAAACGATTTAATAATGCTAATGAACATACATATAAGCTTACCAAAACAAGGTCTGTAAAGCCGTTATCGCTTTGAATGATGTAAGTACTTAAAGCCATGTGGCCACCATATGAAAAACATAAAAGTATACCCATAATACTGGTGTTTTTAACAATGTTACCAATTATAAAACTAGGGCGTGTTGATCTTTGCGGTATAAAAAACAAACAGCATAAGGATAAGGTATAATTGAATTCGCTAAAAAACGTTACACCGAACCCTCATGCCAAGATTAATGTTAACAGACGCGACATGGAATGTCTTATCAAAAGTAATGCACTTAAGTGGTCGAATTTATAATAAGCCTGAGCATAGAAAAACGCTCGAAGGCATACTCTATAAGATGCGTACCGGTATTCCTTGGCGAGATTTACCGTCTTATTTCGGCTCGTGGAGTGCTATTTATAGACGATTTAATTTATGGTCCAAAAAAGATATTTTGAATGAATTATTTCGAGTGTTATCCCACTATGCTGATATGGATTGGATCTTTATTGATGGCAGTATTGTCAGGGCTCACCAGCATAGTTGCGGTGCAAGAACCGCTGACAATGAATCAATCGGTAAGAGTCGAGGTGGTAATTCGACTAAAATTCATCTTGCAGTAGATAGCGGAGGATTGCCTGTTTATTATGAATTATCCTGTGGAAATACGCATGATATCGTCCATGCAGAGTCACTTGTAGCCAATTGCCCAACGAGTAATGTTGTTGTCGCAGATAAAGGCTACGATAGTGAAAAACTAAGAGAGTTTATTCGTGACAATAGCGCTACACCCGTTATTCCACGCAAGGATAACAGTTTAGTGGGTAATGAAGATATTGACTGGTGCATGTACAAATATAGGCACTTAGTTGAGAATGCCTTTGGTCGGATCAAACAATATAGAGGGATAGCCACACGGTATGAAAAGCTTGAGCGGAATTATCATTCCATGCTCGCTTTAGCATTCACTATGATGTGGCTACCAATATGGGCTGATTAATATATATACTACAAAGATCAACAGCCCCTAAGAGTAAGCAGTAACTCGTCATCAAAAGTAAGGCTGGGCGTTACTGTTTTCATTTGTGTGTTTTTAATATCTTGCGCAGCGAGTTTATGCGCTATAAACGTGGTGTGCGGGCTTTTAAATACCTCGGCGCCGTAAATATGATCGCTGTGATTATGGCTATAAATTACATATTTTACAGGCACGTTATAGCGAGTTTTAATTTGCTCGTTTAACCAGGTGGCGGCTTTTTTGTTAAGCGGGTCGGTAACAATTGCGCCCTCAGGAGTGATTAAAAATACGGAGCGGTGTCTGTCGTCTATAAAGCGATGTAAGCCATTGCCTAGGTCTTCTATTTCATAGGCTTGTGTGGCAAAGCCTATAAATAATAGGGCTGTAGTTAATAGTTTTTGTAGCAAGGGGGGCATACACCATCCCTTTTAAGTTGATAACGCTATTAAAAGAAGAGAGTGCAAGGCCGTAAAAAATTTCAGTTGTTAGTTAAATTAAAACTTAAACCTAAGCCTAAACTTAAGTAAAAAGATCGTAACTATTCAGCCACATTTTCAATAAATATATCAGGTAACTGATTTTTGAAGAGTAATTCAAGGGCTAGGCTTGCTGATACATGCTGTTTTCTGCAAGTCGAGAGGTAGCTTCTGATTAAACAAAACATCTCTGCACCTTGCATGCTTCTGAAGCACCCAGATATCTTTTGATGAACCTTGGTCATCCTAATATCATTCTCACCTTGGTTGTTGCTAAAAGGCACCGCTGTTTCCGTCATGAACCGTAAGACATCATCTTGATAATCTCTTAACCGCTCTAACAACGCTCTAGACTTTGTTCGTTTCAATCTGCCTCGCTGGCCTTTTACTCGGCTGTTTCTATCCGGTGGAGGGCATTTAATGTCACCTTGAGCCAATATTTGTTGATATTTCTCTATATAGTGAGCTTTTGTGTCTGCATCTAGCTCGGGGTTATCTATTTGATGTTTATTGATTTCAGTCAGTAGGGTTTGCAAATCCTTTGCCCATTGCATACCGTCTTGCTCCCATGCCCTTTCTAACTCTCGGATATGATGTGCATTACACAAGGCATGTTGGCACTGTGTATATTGATAATACGGTTTCCAGTGGTCGTGGCATAGTACCCCAGTAAAGTGAGGTAAAATATCGGCGTCATCCATCGCTATTTTCCCTCTTTTCTCATGCGGGTAAAAATACGTCCACCACGTCGTTGATGCACCATGAAGCCATCGTCGTTTACCACCTATATTAATCCCCGTTTCATCAACGTGTAAGGCTTGATAAGTCGTTTTCAGGGCTTTCTTGAGCGCGGCTTCTGCGCCGGAGGACTTTACCAAGGCCGCTGCTTGTTCATTAAAGTTAAATAAACTACCCGCACTGATTGGAATACCGAGTTGATCACAAAAATATTCTTCAATGCGGTTGTAAGGGAGTAATTGATATTGGGATAGGTAAACTGCATGGGCTTTTACACCAACCCCATATTGAATAGGACTGTTAACGTCTTCTGGAAATTCACCAATAAAACGCTTACCTTGCTCATTTTCCAGAATTTGTGCTTGGTATTCAGTGACCACTTTCCTGATATCTATATCGACAACCTGTCGTTTTTGAAAGCCAATTTCACGGTAGTGACCTTTCGGTAAAAAATCACGTTCAACTAGGATGATTTTGATCTCATCAGGCGTCTGTGTTTGGGTTAGTGTTTTACCTGCACGGCCTTTTTGACCACCCGCTGACTTGGCTGATTTCTCTTTGTTTTGTTTTTTTCGGTTGATGTCTTTTGATGGCGGGATACTGCTATTGTTACTGTTAAGTCCTAATTTACTTGCTAACATAACAACGACAACCAGAATGAGTTCAATAGACATCTTCAGCGCAGGCGTGAGAGTTTTACCTTCTTGTAATTGAGCTTTGGTTTTCTCAACGATTTCGTCGATGTTGATGCTGTTTAAATTCATTGAAGCTAGGGCTATTAGGTCATAGCCCTAGCTTGGCATACTGGCGGGATCGGTCAATAGTTAAAAAAGATCCTTTGAAAATAATTTACCATGGTGAATAGTTACTAATTTTTAAGGTTATAGCAGTGATATTAATAAATTTAAAACAAAACCTTGCGGCTCCTCCCACTGAAATAATTAATGTGTTGCTTGATCATGAACGTTTAAATAGGTTTTTTAACGCTCAATTTTTATTATTGAAACCGCAAAATTGCGGGCAGATAAGCGGCGGAAAAGGAGCCGTGAGGCAAGTTAGAACATCAGGGTATACTTTTACTGAGCAAGTTATAAGTGCTAGCGATAATCACATTTGCTATCAAATTGTGGGCAATAAGCCTGTGGCTGCTCATCAAGGTGATATTTATTTAACTGTTATCGAAAAGCAGGCATTTATCTCTACTGAGCTTACTTATTCTATACAGTGTATTTCACCTTGGTGGATGCCCAGTTTTATACTTAAATTTTTCATTAAAAAAGATATTAAAAACGCACTTACAAAATTAGAGCGCTATTTTAAGGAGTGCACAACATGAGTGTTGAAATTATTTTACTTGCCTTAAGCCCTGTATTTTTAACCTTTGTAGTATTTGAATTTATAGCGTTTAGGCGTTATTACAGTATAAAAGACAGCCTAGCTAATACGGTTTTGGCTTTAATGCATCAAGGAGCAGATGCGCTTTCATTAATTATACTCATGCCGTTTTTTTATTGGCTTTACGGATACCGCTTGTTTGATATAGAGCTTTCTGTATTTTCTATTTTATGTGCTTTTTTACTGCAAGACTTTTTGTACTATTGGTTTCATAAAGCATCACATCATATTCATTGGTTATGGGCGGCGCATGTCGTACACCATAGTTCCACTAAAATGAATTTTACTACCGCGTTTAGGCAAAGCTTAATGTATCCCTTGGTGGGCATGTGGATATTTTGGTTACCTATGATGTTGATCGGGTTTGACCCAATGACAGTCCTAACTGTTGTGGCGCTCAACTTGGCGTATCAGTTTTTTGTGCATACACAAATAGTGAATAAGCTTGGTTGGTTTGAAAAGGTGTTTAATACACCTTCTCATCACAGAGTGCATCATGCAATTAATGCAGGCTACCTGGATAAAAATTTTGCGGGTGTATTAATTATTTGGGATAAATTATTTGGCACCTTTGTTGAGGAAGACCCAAATAAAACCTGTAAATATGGCATCGTAGGACAGTTAAAGACTAACAACCCATTTAAAATAACATTTCACCAATGGGACTATTTGATAAAAAGCATCTATAGAGTAAAAGGCATTAAAGCAAAGCTAAACGTTTTATTTGGTTACCCCACATGCTCTCGTAAATCCTAACTATTTTTTACTTCTTGGTGCGCCTAGTAGAATAAAAGTATGGCAAATACATACAGACAAAAACGCGCTAATGCCAAGTGCGCCGCCATAGCCATCGAGCCTTGGAACTAAATACTCAAAGAGTATTGAAAAAATAATGGCTGAGTTAGTTACAGTATATATACCAAAGCGATGTGGGGCGCTCATGCCTATAAATGTGCCGCCAAAAAACACAATGCTGTAAAGCTCAGGGTTTAAGTTAAGCACGCTAAGAAGTAGATAGGCAACAATGGAAAGCGCAGCTGATGCTCTTATGGCATCAAAGCGATTATGTTTTGCTAAAAAAAACGTTAAAAATGCCCCTAGCAGCGCAATTAACGGATATTCAAGGCTCATAATACAATCCCTTTAGCTAATACAAATATTGCAACACTTGCAAAAGCAACACCACCTAACTTGCCGCCAAAACCAGTAAATAAGTTCATGGAAAGCACATACAAACTAGCACCTATAAGCGAGATAATTACAATCTCCCAATAACTAGTAATTAAATTAGTCGAGCACATGCCAGCAAAACTACCGGCATAAATAGCAGCATAAGGGTGATTTTTAACGTTTTTAGGAAACGGTATAAACGATCCTATGAGCCCAGTTAATGCGGCTGAAATCACTAATGGAACATTAAATGTTGTATGCATTACAAAGCAGGATATAAAACCCATAAAAAAAGTGATGAATTTTAAAGATAAGAATTTAATCATAGTCCACGCATTTTAAAGTAACCCTTTTTGGTTTTAAAGCACTGCCTGCAAATATAATTGCATAAGTATTCACTAACTTTAATAAGGTTGTTTATTAATTATTTTGAAAGTATTAAATATGCTTAATTATATGGCTGTTAATGTTCTATAAATTAAGATTTATGTATAATGCGGGTAATTTAGTATATTAAAAGAGTTAACCAAGGGTAATTTATGTCTAACTGTTTGCATTTAGCTATTCCAGCTGGTGATTTAAAAGTCACTAAAGCATTTTATTGTGACGTACTTGGTTGTAAAACCGGTAATAGTGAAGAGGGTCGCTGGGTTGATATCGACTTTTGGGGTAACGAGTTAACATTGCATCAAAGTGTTGAGCGTCTTCCTACAGTGCGCCACGACGTAGATATGGGCGCTGTAGCTGTACCGCATTTTGGTATTCATTTATCAGAAACCGACTTTAACGCGTTAAAAGCACGAATACAAAGTGCGGGTATAGAGTATCTTGATAAACCTTACCGTCGCTTTATTGGTGATGAGTTTGAGCAAGAAACATTTTTTATTGAAGATCCAAATGGCAATGTACTTGAAATGAAAACCATGGTTAACCCAGAGGTTTTATTTAAAAAAGTATAGTTTTTCACTCGTGCTATTTAAAGCCACTTTCTATAGTGGCTTTTTTGTGGGCTAGCTATGTAGCTGAGTTAATACTTCGCTAGGTGTTTTATTAAAGTGGCGTTTAAATTCGCGGCTAAATTGCGATGGGCTGGTATAGCCAACCTTTAATGCAGCTTCGTTGGCTTTACTTCCACTAGTGGTTATAAGTTCCTTAGCCTTAGCTAAGCGTACTTTTTTTAAATACTGTAGAGGGGATTCAAACGTAACTTGCCTAAAAGCACGATGAAATGACGATACGCTCATGTTTACATCTTCAGCCAACCCTTCAACCGTAATTTGATTGGCATAACTACTGTGCATAGTTGAGAGCGTGCGGGCGATACGTGCATAATGCCCATCATGCATCGCAAGCCCTATTAAAGTATGTCCTTGTGGACCACAAAGTACGCGATATACCAATTCTTTTACTATATCCTCGCCAAAAATGTCAGCTTCAATGGGGTTATTTAAAACAGTTAATAACCGATGAGTAACGAGCTCCATTGCTGTATCTAAAGTTGCCGACTGTACTGCGCCAATTTGTGCTGAAGACGATGACGCTGAAAGAGGCTTATGCTGCATTATTTGATTAACGAGTTTGTGTAGCATTGCAGGGTTTATATCTATGGCAATGCCCATAACGGGTAAGTCGTTATCAGTAAATGCTTCACACTCTAATGACACCGGTACGCCAAGGACTAAGTAGTCGCCTGCGCCGTATTTTATTTGATGTTCAGGAAAGTGAATTATTTTATGGCCTTGTCCAACAATAATAATACCTGAGTTATATATAAGCGGCTGGCGCGACGAGCTTTTAGTTGCTCGATGAAAATACACGCCTGGAATGATAGTTTCCATGGTGCCTTCAAAGCTGAGTAATTGATTATGCTCGGCGTATTGTTGCAACATATTGGCTATGGTAGGCATAAAAGGCATCTTTAATTGAGTGTATTTTGCGTAAAATAACAACGTTGATAGTTTTAGGCAAGCTTTTGCGAGTTATTGGGCTTTTTTTATGTTTGTTTTGCCATTAATATGCACACATCGATACTTTATTAGGTAACTAAGTAAAGTACTCAGCAATTAACCGTCACCTAGGAGCAAAATAATGAAATTTAGCTACGTAAATCCAACACTTATCCAGTTCGGCCAAGAACAAATTGCCTCACTAACTGATTTGATCGCAAAGGATCAAAAAGTACTTGTAGTGTACGGCGGCGGTTCAATTAAAAAGAACGGCGTGTACGACCAAGTTGCTGCAGCACTTGAAGGCTTTGATTGGGTAGAGTTTTCGGGCGTTGGCGCTAACCCAACAATTGAAGTACTAGACCAGGCAGTAAAAATTTGTAAAGAACAAGGTATCGACTTTGTACTAGGTGTAGGCGGCGGCTCAGTAATCGACGGCGTTAAATACATCGCAGCATCTGCAGTTTATGATGGCGAAGGTTGGGATATTCCTACTGGTAAACATAAAGTAACTAGCGCATTACCTATTGGGGCAGTACTTACTCTTCCTGCTACAGGTTCTGAGTCTAACCAAGGTTCTGTTGTGAGCAAAGCTGCGACTAAACAAAAACTTCCGTTTATGTCTCCTGCGGTACAACCTAAGTTTGCAATTATGGATCCTGATGTAATGAAAACATTACCACAGCGCCAACTTGTAAATGGTTTAGTAGACGCGTGGGTACATACCTGTGAGCAATACTTAACATTCCCAGCAGGCGCACTTGTACAAGATGGCTACGCAGAAGCACTATTAAAAGCGCTTAAAACACTGGGCGATAACTTTGAAAACCAAGACGACGCATGGCGCGCAAACCTTATGTGGTCTGCTAACCAAGCACTTAACGGTCTAATTGGTTCTGGCGTATCGCAAGATTGGGCTACGCACATGATTGGTCACGAGCTTACAGCCGCTTACGGCGTTGATCATGCACGTTCACTTGCTATTGTTCAGCCTTCTTTACTGCGCAACCAATTTGCAGTTAAAAAAGCAAAGCTTGAGCAAATGGGTAAAAATGTGTTTGGTCTTGAGCAATCTGACGACCTGGCTGAGAAAACAATTCTAGAGATTGAAGCGTTTTACCACAGCCTCGACGTAGCGACCCAGCTTACTGAGCATGGCGATGATAAAGCTGCAGCTATTGACAATATTATTGGCAAACTTGAAGCGCACGGCATGCTAGCACTTGGTGAAAACCAAGCTATTACGCTTAAAGAAAGCCGCGAAATTTTAGAGCAAGCAGTCGCTTAATTTTCAAAGCTAAGCGCTTACTTAAATATACTAAGTAATATGTTAATAAAAAACCGTCACCTTTAGGTTGGCGGTTTTTTTATGGATTATTATAAATACTGCGTTGCTAATTAACCAATAAATTCCATATTAATGTTTTTTAATGATGATAGTAAACTGTGTTCAACGGTTAGGAAAAACCTAACGATTAAATAAATTCAAACAGGACTAAAACTCATGAAATTACTAAATACATTACTTAGCTCAAAAGCAGGCATAGCAGCATTAATTTTACGAGTGCCAGTTGGCCTTATTTTAGCGGCACATGGTGCACAAAAGCTATTTGCTTGGTTTGGCGGTTACGGGCTTGAAGGTACAGGTCAATGGATGGCGAGTATTGGTTTAGAGCCTGGCTATTGGTTAGCAATGATGGCAGGTAGCGCTGAATTTTTTGGTGGCATTGCATTAGCAATTGGTTTATTAACACGCCCAGCTGCTTTAGTTGCTGGCTTTACTATGCTGATTGCTATTTTTAGCGTACATATTAATAATGGCTTATTTATGGCAAACAATGGTTATGAATATGCATTAACGTTACTAGTAGTAACTGTCGTTTTAGCAATTCAAGGAGCGGGAAGCTTTTCTCTTGATAACGTACTAGTTAAAAAACTAGCTAATAAATAGAATTTTTAAATTAAAAAAATAGCGGCCAATTTGGCCGCTATTTTTGTTTAAATTATTTAGCAGATAATGTTAAAGAATAGCTGTACTGCTTTTGCTCAAGTAAATATTCTTTATGTGTACTTGGGCTCCATGAATCATCGCCACCAACCCCCATATGTTGATGATCAATATGTACATGTACGCAATCATCAGCAATGAGTTCGTTAGTGTGTTTTGCTTGCGTTAGCGTACTTTGCGAATAAGTACTGGCTGCAAACAAAAACGCGCCAGTTACAGTTAAGCTATTAATACTCAGCAATTGGCAATCGCTACGCAGGCCATTATCAGTTGGGAATATATACGGTGTATGTAGCTCATTTAAGCTCAAGCTGTAATAACCTAAACGTGCTGCGGCTTTGCGATCTGGGTAGTTTTCAAAAGGCCCTAAACCTAGCCAGTTTATTTTTGTATCGCTTTGCTTGTTAAGTGTTGTACTCAGCCCTATACGCGGCATTGGTGGCAGAGTATCGTTTAAGTGCACGTCAATATTTAAGCTAATATTGCCGGTATTATTTAGTGTATATAGCCATTGTGTTTTTGCTTGTACTGCGCCGTTAAATTCATAATTAAATACACAAGTAATACGTATATCAACGCTTGATTGAACGGCATGAATTGAGCTACATGTGCGCTGCCATTGCCCTATACCTGCACGTAACCAACGTGCCTCCCATGCATTAGGATCTAGGTTATCTACTTCGCTTACACCAATGTCGTTATCAAGCGGGGCACGATAAAAGTTATCAACCAGTGGGCTACTAATAACTTGGCTATCGTTTTGTAACCACTGCTCTATAAGCCCTGATTGCTTGCTAAAAACAAGTTTAAACTTATCGTTTTCAATACATAGGTGGGAGTCGGTTTCTCTAACACTTATAGCGCTTTGATCTGTAGTTGATGCAAATGATTTACTGTTTAAATTATTACTATTTATAAGCTTAAACTGCTCGGTGTTTAATATATGTTTTGCACTTGCAAAGCTACAATCGTTAATAAGTGCTACATCTAAATTAAGGTGATATTGCGCACCTTGCTCAAACTTTGTTTTAGTTTTAATCGTTAACGTGTGTGTACTTTGCGGAGCAATATTAATAATTTGCTCGCCTTGTTCAACACATTCGCCATTTTGCATTAATTGCCAAACGAGCTTTTCGTTATCGGTGTGTCTAAATACGTAATCGCTAAATACATCAATGGTGTATTGATTTTTAGTTTGCTCGCGCAGCGTAAATTGTAAATGTTGCTGGCTGTATTTAGCTTCAAACAGGCTAGGGTGGGGCGTACGGTCTGGAAATAATAAGCCGTTAATACAAAATTGACGGTCATTTAGTTCATCACCAAAATCGCCACCGTAAGCCCAATAATGCTCACCGTTTTCGTCAGTTTTAGATAAACCTTGGTCTACCCAATCCCAAATAAAGCCACCTTGCAGGCGTGGGTATTCTCTAAATGCTTGCCAGTAGTCGTCAAAGCTACCTAGGCTGTTACCCATTGCATGGGCGTACTCGCATAAAATAAGTGGTCGCGTTTCACCCGGTAGGCTTAGCCACTTTTTAATAGAGTATTTAGGTACCGCATCGTCTTTAATATCGGTATCTACACGAGCATACATAGGGCAAATAATGTCGGTAGCCGTTGTATTTGCGCCGCCGCCTTCGTATTGCACTGGGCGAGAGGGGTCAAAGCTTTTTGACCAGCCGTACATAGCATCATGATTTGCGCCGTGTCCGCATTCGTTTCCTAGTGACCAAATAATAATTGAGGTGTGGTTTTTATCGCGCTCAACCATTTGTGTATAACGCGACATAAATGCACCAGCCCACTGCGGATCGCTAGCTAAACGCCCCATAGGAAACATGCCATGGGTTTCTATATTTGCTTCATCAACTACGTATAAACCTAGCTCGTCACATAGTTCGTAAAAACGAGGGTGGTTAGGATAGTGAGCAGTACGTACAGCATTAAAGTTATTTTGCTTCATCAGCTTAATATCTTCAATCATGTCGGCGGTAGTAACTGTATGGCCGTTTTCTGGGTGGTGTTCGTGGCGGTTAACACCGCGAATAAGTAGCGGTTTGCCGTTTAAGCAAAGCTGCCCGTTAAGCATTTCCACTTTTCTAAAGCCAATGCTATAGGCTTCTGCATCTACTGTGTTGCCTTTTTCATCTAATAAGCTTACAACACAGCGGTATAAGTAGGGGGTTTCGGCGGTCCACTTTTTAGGGCTTTGTATATCAATGGTTTGAAATACAACATCGCTCCAGCCGCCTTTTTCATCAACGCGTTTATTGTTAGTGCTTTGTATATGTGGCTCACACAATGCTTGCTCATTATCAAAAACCTGTACTGCTATTTGATAGTTATTTGGTGCATTAATCGCTGTTTTTACATGCAAAGTCGCATCGCGGTAGCAGGCGTCTAAATCGGGGGTTATAAATACATCGCGTATTTGGTGGTGCGGTTTAGTAAGTAAATTAACATCGCGGAATATACCGCTTAGCCACCACATGTCCTGATCTTCTAAATAACTGCCATCGCTCCAGCGAATAACCATAACCGCAATTCGGTTAGTACCAGCCACTAACAGCTCGCTTAAATCAAACTCGCTTGGCAAGCGGCTATCTTGCGAATAACCCACCCATTGACCGTTACACCACAGGTGAAACGCCGAGTTTACGCCTTCAAAGATAATATGGTTTCGCTGCGCTAATTGATCCGCCGTAATAGTAAACTCAGTGCGGTAGCAACCAGTTGGGTTATCGCTTGGTACAAACGGCGGGTTAACTGCAAATGGGTATTTAACATTACAGTAAATAGGTTTATCAAAGCCGTGTAATTGCCAGTTAGAAGGCACAGGAATACTTTGCCAATTTTTGCTTAGTGTTTCACTTAGCAGTGATTCATCAACCGCTTCGGGTTTATCAAATAATTTAAAATCCCACTGACCGTTTAAACTTTTTTTTTGCGATTGTGTGTTAGTACGGGCATGTTCAACGCTTTTAAAACCATTGAGTGGGCTGTGCGCTTTTACTTGATTAACTTGTACTGAAATTGGGCTTTCCCAATCGCGGCGATTAATTATGTGCTGTAAAGAGGTCATGTTTATCCTATTGCATAAGCGGGCAATTATAATGCGCTAAATATAGCTAAAAATAATCACAGGGGTTATGCTTAAAGCTCTCCTTTATTTGTCCAAAACTATCATTTTAATTATGCGCTATAACATTAAAGACATACTCGATATTGGTCCGCGTTGTATAGAACGCTTTATTGATTCACAAACGCTCGCGCAAATGCCAAACCTTGAAATAGCACTTGCGGGTTGCTCAAACCTATCGGGTCGTTATTGTGTAGCACGCTCAGCACCGCTAGAACATACACTTTTTTATACGCTTGCAGGGCAAGGTAAATTAACAACACAAAATGAGCAGTACACACTTAATGCCAATACACTTATTGTGCTACCAGCAAAGCAAAGCTTTGAAGTGAAAATTGATGCTGAACATTGGGATGTTATTTGGTTAAACCTTGCAAATACTAAACGTTGGCAGCATTTAAATTTAGCGCAAGCATTGGTATTAACCGAGCAAAAACTTGAGCCGTTACACCTTGCTTTGGAGCTTTTATATAGCGAGCCCAATGCTAATTTACGCGAAAGCGTAACGCCTATTTTAAGTCATTACTTAAATGCTACGCTGCAAAATAACTCACAAGGTGCGGCGCATAACCGTTTAATTAGTTTGTTTGAAGAGGTAGATAAGCGCTTGCAGTTTGATTGGACAATAGAGGCAATGTGCGAACATGTGCATTACTCATCGCCGCATTTACATCGGTTATGCCAAGCCCAATTTGGTAAAAGCCCAATACAACAACTTATCTATTTACGCATTGAGCGAGCTAAAAACTTATTGTTAAACACGGCTTGGCCAATATCGCATGTGGCAAATTATGTGGGGTACTCTAATATTTTTAATTTTTCCAAACGTTTTAAGAAGTCGGTAGGTGTGTCGCCAAGCGAATTTAGAAAATAACGTTAGCGGCTCTCTACATTTGAATAAATTTAAGGTATTGTGCGATTTCTTAAATTGCATTTTAGAGTTTTAGGTAGGTAATGCGCTCAAACCGTTTTTTAATAGTGATATTATTAGTGCTTGTACACAGCTTTATTAGCTGTGATGGCGCTGCGTATCATTTGCAAGAAGATGTTGATCACGTAACCAGTTCGTTATCGCAAGGCGACTCCACAGCCGATGATAACCAAAGCGATAAAACATCAACTACCGAAATTCATGCCCACCAACATTGCCATTGTGGCTACAACAGCACCTCTAGCCATTCAATAAGCCCTGAGCAAAGTAAAGCAACTTCGCCTGCGTGCTATAACGGGTTAAATTACCCGCCAGATGTACCGCCACCAAATTTTTATAGCTAGTTTCTAATTTTAAATACTTTGTATATTAGAGCCTGCGTTTATGCGCTATTAGGCTAGTTATATGCATATTTAGGTTACTTGATCGCGCTTGTTTTTAAAGTAGGCGTAGTGATTAAGTTAACTCTGTTTGTTAAAAAACGGACACGCTATATGAATAAAAAACCAATTATACTGGTGGCGCTAATGTGCGCGTTACCTGCTTTTAGTACTTTGGCGAATGTTAAAACATTAACCCTTAAGCAAGCGCTGAGTAATACCGAACAACAAAACCCGGTATTAAAACGCTACCCTTATCATCAAAAAATATTGAGTGCGCTTAAAACTCAAGCTGCACTTTCGCCTAATCCTGTATTGAATGTTGAAGCCGAAAACTTACTTGGCACAAACAAGGCGCGTGGCATTCAAGGCGCTGAAATAACGCTTGGGCTTAGCCAACTAATAGAGCTGGGCGATAAGCGCCAAAGTCGTATTAATTACGCAACCGCCAATATTAAAGCCCAAGCAATACAGTATGAAAATACCCGTTTAGCATTATTGGCAACCACTGCTGAGCGATACTACCAAGGGCTTAAATTTCAAACATTATTAAGTTTAAATAACGAGCGTAAACAGGTAGTAACCCAAGCACTTAAAGCGATTGAACAAAGAGCTAATGCGGGTGCAGCGTCGCAAGCCGATGTAACGCGTATGCGTTATGCACTTAGCCAAGTAGAGCTTGATAAAGCCATGCTTAATAGTGAATTTGAGCGAGCAAGTTTATCACTTAACGAGCTGTGGAGTGAGGATCAACCCTACAACACTTTTGCTGGCAATATTAATGCAATTACTGCGCTTAAATCAGCGCAAGCACTTTTAGATGCGGTTAACCAAGCCCCTGAATTTGCATTATTACAGCAGCAATATTTACAGCAAACAGCCAACTTAACATTGCAAAAAGCAAACGGACAAACCGATATTAATATAGGGGGAGGCGTGCGCTATAACCAACAAAGCGACTCCAGCTCATTAGTGTTTTCGTTTTCTATGCCACTGCAAATAAGTAATTCAAATAGCGGAAATATTGCAGCTGCAAATAGTCAGCTCATGCTTTTAAATGAGCAGCAAGGGCAATTGCGCATCCAGTTACGCCAGCAAGTACGTACTTTGTACGCTTATTATCAAGGTCGAGCTAATCAGGCAAAGCTGTTATCCGATCAAATAATTCCTCAGGCACAAACATTGATTGAGCAAAGCTTAAAAAGTTATCAACGTGGACAAATTTCGGTGTTGCAATTGCTTGATGCTCAACAAGCACTTTTTGATTCTAAACGCACACTTATTACCACTCACGCAGAGCTGTACCAAGTGTTACTTACTCTTGAGCGTTTAACAGGCCAATCTTTAATTGAGACTCATCAATCATGAATAAAAATATAATCGCATTACTAGTATCACTTTCGTTTGCCAGCAGCTTTGTAAGTACACATGCATTTGCCTCTGCAGAGCATGGCGAGTCAGGTCATAAAGAAGCTGATCAACACGAGCAAAAGCAAGGCCCGCACGGCGGTTTTTTATTAACTGACCCTAAATTAACTCTTGAGCTTAAATTGCAAGAATTTGCAGGTAATGTTGAGCTACGTGTATACGGCTATAAACAAAACAAGCCAATTAATATAAACGACTTAAACATAACAATGAGCTTAAAACGTTTAGTTGAAGGGTCGCAAAATATACAGTTTACAGCTGAGGGCGACTATCTTGTGAGTACGCAATCAATTAACGAACCACATTCGTTTGCACTTGCCGTTACTGCTAATTATAAAGGCGAGAGCATTAGCTATGAGTACGACCAACACGAAGGCCGTACCACGTTAACAGAGCGAGCTATTAAGCGCGCTGGCATTAAAATCGAGATAGCGCAAAGTGGTGAAGTGGATATTACCGATACGCTTTTTGGTGTTATTGCACCAACGCAGCACGGCACGGTAGAAGTAATGGCACCGTATACAGGATTGATCAGCGATATTTTTGTAAGCATTGGTCAAAGCGTTAAAAAAGGCGACGTACTTGCCAATGTAACCAACCGCGAAACACTGCAAAACTACCCTATTAAAAGCCCAATTAGCGGCGTTGTAACCGAGCAATACTTAAAGCGTGGCGAGCTTGCAAGCACCAGCGCACTGATGCAGGTAGTTAACCTTGATAAAGTGTGGGTTGAGCTGTCGGCTTTTCCTGAAAACATTGAAAAACTCGCCATTGGCCAAAGCGCTAAAGTGTACGACTTGCATCACCATTTAAATACGCAAGGCAAAGTGTTTTTTATAGCCCCAATGATGACAGGCGGGCACATAGCGCGTGCCCGTATAGAGCTTAATAACCCAGACGGGCATTGGCGCCCAGGCATGCATATAAATAGCGATGTAAGTGTGGCTAAAATAAATGTCAGCGTGCGTGTAAAGCCACAAGCCATTCAAGAGTTTAACGGTCAACCCAGTGTGTTTGTTCGTAAAAATAATGTATTTGAAGTGCGCCCCGTTACCTTAGGCGCAAAAAATAGCGAGTGGGTAGAAGTACTTGCAGGTTTAAACGCGGGTAGCGAATACGTAACAGACAATAGTTATGTCATTAAAGCTGATATTTTAAAAAGCGGCGCAAGCCACGCTCACTAGGAGGCACCATGATTAATTGGATAGTTTCTTTTGCGGTTAAACGCCGCATGCTGGTGCTTGCGCTTACATTTTTATTTGCTGGATTTGGTGTATACAACATTCAAAATTTAGCGGTAGACGCAGTACCCGATATAACTAACGTACAAGTGCAAATTAATACCAAAGCGCAGGGTTTTACGCCATTAGAGGTAGAGCAACGCATTACTTATTTGGTAGAAACCGCCATGGCGGGCATACCTAAGCTTGATTACACCCGTTCGCTTTCGCGTTATGGGCTTTCGCAAGTAACGGTTATTTTTGATGAAGGCACCGATATTTATTGGGCGCGTCAGCAAATTGGTGAGCGTATTCAAAGTATTCGCTCTGACTTACCTAATAATGTAGAGCCAAACTTGGGTCCTATTGCCAGTGGTTTAGGCGAAATATTTACTTATAGTGCGCACGCCGCGCCTAATGCGTTAAAAGAAGATGGTACCGCCTACAACGCTGAAGATTTACGTACTTTGCAAGATTGGGTTATTCGTCCTCAGCTTTTAAAAGTAAAAGGCGTAACCGAAATAAACAGCCAAGGTGGTTTTGAGCGCCAATATCAAGTAGCGCCAGTGCCCGAAAAACTCATTGCCTATAAGCTTACTATTAGCGATGTAATTAGTGCACTTGAGGTTAATAACAGTAACCGAGGCGCAGGCTATATTGAGCGTTTTGATGGGCAATATTTAGTACGCTCACCAGGGCAGTTAAAAACCATTGATGACATAGCCAATACCGTTATAGCTAAGCGCGACGATGCACCTGTACGCATTAAAGATGTGGCTAACGTGCTTTTAGGCAAGGAGCTTAGAACTGGCGCGGCCACTTATAACGGCGAGGAAACCGTGCTCGGCACCGCCATGATGCTAATTGGCGAAAACAGCCGCGTAGTGGCAAAAGCGATGGCTGATAAGTTAGTTGATGTGCAAAAAAGCTTACCCGCTGGCGTTATTGTTGAAGCGGTTTACGACCGTACAACTCTTGTTGATAAAACCATAGCAACCGTGCAAACCAACTTATTTGAAGGTGCCATTTTAGTGATAGTGATTTTGCTATTACTGCTGGGTAATGTAACGGGCGCGCTTATTACGGCAATGGTTATTCCGTTGAGTATGTTGTTTGCCGTTACAGGTATGGTGGGTAATCGCGTATCGGGTAACCTAATGAGCCTAGGCGCAATCGATTTTGGTTTAATTGTTGATGGCGCTGTAATTGTAGTTGAAAACTGCCTGCGCCAACTCGGTGTAGCTCAGCATAAACATGGCAGGCTACTTACCTTAAGCGAGCGTTTAAATGTAGTGACCGCAGCCACCAAAGAAGTATTTACACCGGCTGTATTTGGTATTGTTATTATTATGCTGGTTTATTTACCTTTATTTGCACTAAGCGGCGTTGAAGGCAAAATGTTTCAGCCAATGGCATTTACAGTAGTTGCGGCGTTAATTGGCGCGCTTATATTTGGCGTTACCTTTGTTCCTGCTGCTATTGCAGTGTTTGTTCGCGGTAAGGTTGATGAAACCGAAAATGCACTCATGCGCGGCGTTAAAAAAGTGTATAAACCATTACTTGGTATATCGCTTAAATTACCGTGGCTGATGGTGGGTATTGCCACTGCATTAGTATTAGTGCTTGGTTTTAAAGTTAAAAACATGGGCGCAGAATTTTTATCGAAACTTGATGAGGGCGATATTGCTATGCACGCGCTGCGCATTACTGGCACTGGTATTGAGCAATCTGTGCAAATGCAAAAAGAACTTGAGCAAGCCATATTAGATCAGCCTGAGGTTGCTAACGTATTTTCAAAAATTGGTACTGCTGATGTAGCAAGCGATCCTATGCCGCCCAATGTTGCTGATACTTTTTTAATACTTAAACCGCAAGAAGAGTGGCCTAATCCAGCACTCACTAAAGCAGAATTGGTTCAGCAAATTCGTACCCGTGTTAACGATGTACCAGGTAATAATTACGAATTTACACAACCAATAGAAATGCGCTTTAACGAGTTAATTGCTGGCGTGCGCGCCGATGTGGCACTGCGTATTTATGGTGACGACTTAAGCGTACTTAAAGAGTTTGGCGAAAAAGCCACAGGGCTAATGCGTAATATTGCAGACGCTACCGATGTACGTTTGGAGCAAATGGAAGGATTGCCAACACTTTCGGTAACACCAATGCGCGACCACATGGCGTTATTAGGTTTAAGCGTAAACGATATTCAACAAACACTTGCCGCCGCTGTTGGTGGTGTGCAAACCGGACTAATTTACGAGGGCGATAAACGTTTTTCGTTATTAGTGCGCCTTGATAAGCGTTGGTCTAGCGATGTATCAGCACTTGCTCGTTTGCCAGTTGCTTTACCTAAAGATAGTAACCCAGAACTTGCATTTGTACCGCTTGGCGAAGTAGCGACAATCAGCATTGAAAAAGGGCCTAATCAAATAAACCGCGAAAGTGGTAAGCGCAATGTAGTAGTAACTGCCAATGTAGAGGGGCGCGATTTAGCAAGCTTTGTAAGTGATGCGCAAGCGAGCATGAATGAATCACTTAATTTACCAAGTGGCTATTGGCTTGAATACGGCGGCACGTTTGAGCAGCTACAATCGGCAAGTAAGCGATTGTCGTTGGTTGTGCCGGTCACTTTACTGCTTATATTTGGCTTACTGTATAGCGCCTTTGGATCGCTTCGTGATTCATTGATTATATTTAGTGGTGTGCCACTGGCATTAACGGGGGGTGTGCTTGCGTTATTGCTGCGCGATATGCCGCTTTCAATTTCAGCGGGTGTGGGGTTTATTGCCCTAAGTGGTGTCGCGGTATTAAACGGCGTGGTTATGCTGTCGTTTATTAAGCAGTTACGAAGCGACGGCTTAAGTTTGTTTGAAGCAATTCACAGCGGTGCATTACAGCGCCTGCGCCCAGTACTGATGACTGCGCTGGTGGCAAGTTTAGGCTTTATACCTATGGCGCTTAATTCGGGAACGGGTTCTGAAATGCAAAAACCTCTCGCCACAGTAGTGGTTGGCGGGATTATTTCATCAACTTTACTGACACTGTTAATATTGCCTGCGCTTTATAAGTTAGTGCATTCTAAATTTACTAAAAAAGCAGAAGCTGAATTAGCTTAAATACTAGCTATTGATAATATAATAAAAAAGCAGCTGTACTTATCAGCTGCTTTTTTATTTGGGTATTATTTAGCAAAAATACTACATTAATTATATTGAAAAAGATTATCCCAGCGCTCATCCAGTATCGTTTTTGCGTGATCTAAATTTATTGCGCTATACACATCACTAGTGCACGTTACCAAACGCATACGCACCAGCTTTTCAAGTGCGTCGCTAATTTCAAAATCAAGATCGCACTGGTATTTACTTTTAAACCAATGCTCTATTTGTTCATCAAGCGTTTGTGCGGTTAAGCCGCTTTCTGATTTGAGTAAAAAGGTATACGCAAGCAGGGCTTCTTTTATGTCTTCTTCTTCGGCGGCGTCAATAAGCGTGTGAAAAACACCCGCGTTGTTATCGAGGTTTTTAAAGTAGAGGTTATCGCTAAGCGCTTTCATAAATTTAATTTTACGGTTTTTAAACTTACTCCATTCTTTAAAAATAAAGCTGCCAAATACTCCCATGCCAATAGCAAAGGTAATAAAATGTTGTTGGGTCATTTCTACAGCTTCACTTCTAAAACCACCCCAAAAAGCAAACAGAGCAAGCAATAATACGATTGATGCGCCAAGTTTAGTTATAAGTACCACTGCACCGCCAACTAAAGCCGATGAGCCAATAATTGCTTTATCAATAGGGCGCATGCGTACTTCGCTATTAGGAAATAGCATTTCGAGATCAGCCTTTGGCACATTTTGAAACAACTTTACTATGGTTGAACTTGGCTCAAACCCCATTGGCGTTTTATTTTTAGCTGCAAAATAAGCGCTGTCTTTAAAGCGAATAAACACCGCAACTCGGTCGTAATTAGTAAAGTGCAGCGGTTTTTTACGAAGGCCCCAAAAGCTGGTGATGGTTTCAGTGAGTTGCGACTCGCCACGGCGATAAAATACCACTTCTTCAAAGTCGTCAAACTCAACCTCAAGGCGCACTTTAAATAGTGATTCTTCGTTTAATGCCTCTTGTAAGTCTTCATTGGTGATCACTTCAAAATTAGCAGCATTGAGTACTTTGGCAAAATCTTTAGCAAACTCATGTTGGCACTGCGCTTTTTGATCCGCCGATACTGGCGCTAATGATCGCGTGTCACTGTTGGGATCAAACGGGGCGTAGTTATTTTTAAGTGATTCAAGTGTTGCGTGGTAATCGTAATGAATAAGGCTGGCTAGTAAATCGCAAAATTGTTTAAACGATGTTTTTTGTGTACTGCTTTTAAGCTCTTCGCTACACATATCAACAATATCTTGCTTTCTAAAGGGAATAAAACGCGCACTTTGCATAAATTTAATAACTACTTACAATTAAAATACTCACTACTTTTAATTGTAAGTTAATTTGTCTGCTATTTCTAACATGCTTTTTGTTTAAGGACTATTTATCTTGGCTAGAAGAAAAAAAGCCGAGTTATAGTCATAACTCGGCCTAAAAATTAATTATTTTGTGTACCTTAAAATTTATAACTTACATTTACACCTAAATTACGGCCTGCTTCGCTGTAGCGTTTAATGCCGTTATCAGTCACTCCGATCCCAGGTCTCATATCACCTTGGTCAACAAAGCGGACACTATCCCAACGGTAATATTCTTTATCTGTTACGTTGTATACGCCTGCAACCAAGCGTAAAGACTCAGTAATATTGTAATACCCAGTTAGGTCAATAATTGTTGCTGCATTACTAGAATAAAGAGGGTATGTTTTTTCGCCATTTTCATCGATTGTAAAGGAGTCTTTATCTTCTTTACCTGCAGTGTAAGAAGCATATGTGTGAACGCCCCAATTACCTTCAGGCTGGTCGTAGCTTATTCCCCACGTTAAATTAAACGGCTGAATAGAGTAGATAGGCGTATCTTCGCTATTTTCACCACTTGTATAAGCCGCTTGTACACGCGTTTTTAAACCGGGTGTTAAATCAAATGTGCGGCTTAGGTTAAGGTCGGCCGAGAACTCAATACCTTTAATTTCAACGGTATCTGAATTAAAGTTGACAAAAAATCCATCTGGGTCTGTTTCACCCGTATTAGTATTTATGCCTTGGCGTTTTTCGCTATCAATAAAGTCTTTATACTTACTGAAAAAAGTACCTAAACGAAAACTACCTTTAGAAAACTCACCAACTAACGCAACGTCATAGTTAGTGCTGTATTCCGCTTTTAGATCGGCATTGGGAACTTCATTCCAATCATCGAGAGTGCCACTTGTTGTGTACATATCTTCAATGGTAGGTGCTCTGAAGCCAGTTGATACACCCATTTCAATACTAAATGAATCATTGAGTGCTTGTTCAATGCCAGCTGTCCATGTTGCCATAGAGAACGAAATTTCTCCTAATGTTCCTGATTCATCTGAATAGTTTTCATCTGCTTTAGCATTATATGTATAGTGGTCATATCGTGCGCCAAGACGCGCCTGAGTTGTTTTTCCAAGATTAAACGTATCTAAGGCGTATAAAGTATAAGTGTCGGCTTCTGATTTTGGGATCAAAGCTTGGCTGCTTGATTCTACCCAACCCTTGTCGTTTAAAATGCTGTTAGACTTTCGTACTTGTGAGTTTTCATAGTCTTTATTTAATATTTCAGCACCATAAACTAATTTATGTTTTTGTTGCGCAAACTTAAATGACTTCTCTAGATCAACTGTTACTTGGAATAGGTCTTGATTAAAAGCACGTGTATCAACACGGTCTTCATCGGTAGTTATTCCACCACCAAAACCAAATCTAGCGTGTTGGCTCGTATTAGCCGCAAAGTCGATACTTTGTTTATTTAATGCAGTGGTTATTTTATCAAAAAGAGCTGTTTCACCTTCGTATTTATGAAAAACACCAACTCGGGTTGTTTTACTTATATCGTTGCCTACTCGGTTTGAATACCAACCCCCATTAAATGATTGCGTATCAGTAATAACTTTTGTTTTATAATAAGTACCAACAAATCCAATTTCATTGTCAGGACTAATTTCATAAATAAGCTTAGCTAGTACACTATTTAACTTAGTATCTTGAGGGTCAGGAATTTCTCTGGCAGAGCCTTCTATATCAGCGCCATTCATATCATAGTTTTCAAATTCATTACCATCGCGATAGGTATAAATAATGAGTGATTCTAGAGCACCAGTTCTATTAGCCGCTGTGAGTGAGGTCATTGTTTCGCTATTTTCACCACTGTAGCCTGCTTTTATGGCAAAACCTGAGTCATTGCCTTGATAAGAAAGAAAATCGTCTGGATCTTTCGTTGTCATATTAACGGCACCAGCAAGCGAACCGTTACCCGATAAAATAGCATCAGCACCTTTAACAATTTCAACTGTTTTTAGTGCTTCAATATCGACACCATTACGTGAACCTTTAAAATATCCGTAAGCTTGTCCGCTTTCGTACTTTAGTGTTTCGCCCTGTGGCACGCCATCAACATTAATAGCAACTCGGTCTTCATCTAATCCTCTAATATTAAAGCCACTTGCACCCCAGCGATCATCACCTTTTGATACAGATACACCAGGTACTAATTTTACTAAATCTTCAAAGTTATCAACTTGGCGAAGTGCTAATTCTTCACTACTAAGTACTTCTACTACCGCATCACGCTCAATGCTTTGAGATTTAACAACCGTTTTTTCTAGTGTTTGTATGGTCTGTCCGAAAGCTTGCCCACTAAGTGCAATGGTTATCGCACTGGTTAAAATGGATTTTTTATATTTCATGATGATCCCTAATTTAATGTTAATTTAAATGCAAAAGCAAATGATTGCGATTTACATATTTATTTTTTAATAATACCTTTAAATGAGTGAGCGTTAGAGGCGATTATTATTTGTTGTTTTATAAGTTATGCTTACAATTCCCAGTTCACCTTTAGCAGGAATGACCAATTTTTTAGGTAGTGAGGCTGATTCAGTATGAGGGCTAAACTCAAATTCAATCCGTTTATAGTTGTGGCCTCCACCTTCTCTTGCCGCTTCTATATTTAGATAGTATTTAGCTTTTCTATCAAATTCACCATTATTATTTAGGCCACTCCAAATAACTTTATATTCTCCTGGTCGGCGAGTTGGACGAGCTATACCATCTAATAAATCTGGATTTTTACGACCGACACGTCGCCACCAACGACTGTTTTCTTTAGCCCATCGATTACTTTCACCCAGTAATAGTAAATTATAAACACTACGGTTTTGGCGATCGCTTATCCAAATAGCAACATAAGGTTTTTCATATTTAGCTACTTGTAAATTAGGTATTTGATATTCTATTTGCAGTGAGTTAGCAGAAAGCTCATCAATGGCTTCAGTTTCAGAGCCTACAAAAGTATGCCATCCAGCTGATGCCACTTTTAAACCTTGAGGCGATACTATTAATGCTTCAACATTTTCTAGTTGATTAACCCAATCTATTCCTTGTGATATTGATTGAGTGCTTAATGCTGTTGCGATGGCATCTGCAGTGACGGCGTCTTTAGCTATAACCGTTGCAGATGGCGCATAGTCCATTGGCCAGCCATCTTGTGGATCTAAAATATGGCTAAATTTTCTTCTTTGAATCTGTCTAAAGCGATTATGGTGACTACTTGATGCAATGGCCATATTTGATAAATTCACATAATATGGCGCTGCTGATTGAGCATCGTTTAGATTTGTCGGATCGGCTATTGCAACATGCCATTTAGCATTATTATTTGGTTTTCCCCAATAATATGCATCACCGCCAATATCTAATTTTAATCCCGTTGCATCAGGCAATAACGAATGCAAATGCGCATAAGCTAAGTCAATAATAAACCCTTTTGCTAACCCCGCAGGATCAAGTGCTATTTTTTCATCTAATATTACACTGCTTTTTACAGCATCAATGTTAATGGTTGAGCGTTGGATATCGCGAGCTTTATAACGTACGGCAATCCTATCTGGTACGCTATCAGTGCGTTCAGCGGCTAACCAAAGCTCTTTTAATTTTCCCATTTTGCAACTGAATTTTTTATGCGAAGCGGCATGCCATTTTTCACATAATTCAACAATTTCAATTAATTCACTAGGAAGGTTTTGTTTACTTCCTAATTTGTTTAGCAAGCTAATCTGACTCTCTTTTTGCCACGTTGAAAGAATCCCTTCTAAGCGTGTTATTTCATTTAATGTACTACCTATCGCTTTTTCGGCTTGCAGTTGAGGTACACCTGCAATGCTTATATCCATTGATGTACCTAATACATTATCGTAATGGGCATTTACCATTGCAAGAACTGGCTGTGTGTTAAAAATAAGCAATAAAGCAGCACCGAATATTTTTTTTAACATGATTTATCAACATTCCTTAATTCAATATTGTTCTCCCTGCCTGTAAATTTATTGGCAGGGAGGCGTTTAATATTCAGTAATTAGTGTTTGATGATTTTGCCGTTTTATTGTTGCTCACATATTCATTTTTTTTAGGAGCTGGATCTAGGTTGTTGACGATACCGTTTTTGTCAGTATCCCAACGTGTAAAACTACGATGCCCTGACAGCTGGTATTCAGCAAAGGTCATTGCACCATCTTCATCTTTATCTAAAACATTAAAACGAATGTGTGTTTGTTTTAATGCAGCTTTGCGTGTACTGGCTATCTTTTTATCTAAACGGTTTTCATATTCAAAAATATACTCTTGCTCTGTTAGCCAATTATTAGCATCTTCGTCGGCACGATCAAAGTCTTGTCGGCGGCGTTGGTTAAATTCTTTTTGGGTAATAATGTTATCTTGATTTAGGTCGTATTTAATAAAAAAACCTTTTCGATCGTGCGTTGTTGGCATACGAAGTAGGCGTTTTGCTCTGTTTAATTTGTTTTGTTTTTCTTGTGCTAATTGCTGCTCAGTTTTTTCAACCGTTTTCTTTTCTGTTTTTCTTTTTGGCTCAGGATCTAGGTCGTTAATTGTGCCGTCTTTATTTACATCATATTTTGTAAAACTTCGTACACCAGATGCTTGGTATTCTTGCCATTCCATTTTAGCATTTTCATTTTTATCGAGTGCTTTGAAGCGTACTGTGGTTTGTTTAACTTGCACTAACCTATCAAGGGTGAGTTGTTTATCCATGCGGTCTTGGTATTCAAAAACATATTCGTTTTCGCTTACTGCGCCATCCTTATTTTCGTCAGTGTTGTTAAAGTTATTCTGTCGGGCATTGTCAAATTCAGCTAAGTGCACATTGCCGTCATTGTTGGTATCGTATTGGTTTATGTAAATCGACTTGCTATGCGATGCTGCATTTGTGACTGTACTTAGTAGTGCTAAAACAGTAGTAAAAGTAATCGTTATTATTTTGTTCATTTTATTTCTCGTTTATTCTGTCGCTTCAACAACAAGGGTGTAGGTATTACTGATTTGAGGGGCCGGAGAGCCTTTAGGTGCATCACTTTTATAACGTGCACGTAAAAGGTATACGCCTTGTTTTTGTGGCATAAAGCTAAACTCGCCTTTATCGTTACTTTTTAATGAGATGGAAGGTTTATCATTGCTAAATTGATCGTTCGCCTGAAAAACATCAACAGTTAAGTCAGCCAGTGGTTTTCCATTAAACAAGCTAACCATTGATAAACGTTCACCAACAAAAAGTTCATTAGGGTGGCTTTTAGCAACAAACTCTAAGCCTTGACCGTAAGGTTTTAGGGCTGTTTCACTTGGGGCACCTTTGGTTACATAACTTTCAGCTAAGGTGAGTGATTGGAAAAAGGCGAGTAACTTTCCTCCCTCAGGGATTGCATCCATTGGGTTTTCTAGCGATTTTCTTTCACCGTTTATTTCATACATTTTAAACACACGGCCTAAGCGTTTACCTGTGCTAAAGCGATAAGTACCTTCTTCTTTTAGCTGATGCTCTACAACCATACGTAAATGCAATTTCACAACATTATCAGGATTTATGGTTTCACCATTAGGATTAATTACAGTAAAAATACTGTTATTAAACGCAAGCTCAGGAACAAAGAATTTCTCTGCAAAAGCAGCGTCTAAAGTAACGTTATCTTGACTTGATTCATCAAAAGAGTAGGGCGCTAAATAAGGAGTGTGGGCATAACTTGTTGCACAGACTGTGAGTAGCATCACACCTGTTAATAGTTTTTTTAAACGCATAATAAATTCCTAATTAAGTAAACAAATAATACAGTTGAGCGGGAATAATTTCGGCATATTATATATAAATACGAATAATTCGCAATATCATTTTTATTTAATTGGTGTGTTTTTTACATGAATATGTTTTCAGTAAAAACCTTGGACTTAGCTTGTAACGTTTATTGCTTATAAGGCGAAACATATGTAGTAAATAGCGACTTGCTCATAAATATGTATTTTCATCCTGTATTAAGCTGAATATGCGATGATACTTCGCAAGTTAGTTATATTGTTACTTGGATTGTAGGGAGGTTAATTTAACCTGAACTGTGGATAATAAATCTATCTCAAGCAGCTATTTTCAGCGCTCACTGTGTTGAATTTACTTGCAACAGGCCAGCTATTGACGCGTAAGTTCGTCTTGTTTTCACTGAAAATTTCTGGCTAGAGAATATAAATTTACATATCACTATAATTCAATACGTTGGTAAATATCTTAACCAGATCTCAGGTTAATTTAACTTTATTAGGGGCTGTTGATCTTTGTTTGAATTTTGTGCGTAAGCGGTAATCTCGTATAATTTACTTCGCCAAAAACAAACCTTACGAGATTACCATGCCCCGATTAATGCTCACTGATAAGTTGTGGTCGAAGCTAAAATCAATTTTGCTTGAAGATAGAGTTTATAACAAGCTTGAACACAGACAAACGATGGAAGGAATTTTATATCGCTTACGTGTTGGTTGCCCATGGCGTGACCTCCCTGAGTGTTTTGGTTTATGGAATACTATTTACCGCCGATTTCTACTTTGGTCTAAAAAAGGAATATTAATAAGGTTGTTCAAATCATTATCCGCCAATAGTGACACTGAGTGGGAATTCATTGATGGCAGTTATGTTAAAGCACATCAACACAGTACAGGTGCTGCGTCTCAACAAGAACAAGCGATAGCATTAAGTCGTGGCGGTAATACAAGTAAAATTCATTTAGCTGTTGATAGTTATGGCTTACCAATTGAATTTATTATTACAGGCGGCGATGTTCATGATAGTAAAGTGGCAAATGAACTGATTGAATTATTGCCCCAAGGCGATTTTGTTATCGCAGACAAAGGCTATGATAGTGAAGTCATTAGAAATAAGGTTCGAGAGAGAAACTCAAGCCCAGTGATCCCTAGAAAGAAAAACTCAAAAACAGGTAATGGTGATATTGATTGGTGCTTATATAAATATAGGCATTTAGTTGAAAATGCCTTTGCAAGGCTAAAGCACTTCCGTGCTATAGCGACAAGGTACGATAAATTGAAATTACAGTTTGAGAGTATGTTAGCGCTGGCATGTGCAATGATTTGGCTACCAATGTGAAAGATCAACAGCCCCTAGCATTCGATTTTGGTGGGTTTATCTCTGTAGGTTAAATTTACAGTAGTGGTTTTTTAGGTGAAATAGACTTTATATTTGTTTTTTAAGTGTCTGATAAATAGAAATAAAGACCTCTACTTTATATTGTTGAGAGTTTAAATTATAGAAGGGAATTATAATGGCTATTCAAAAAAAACTTAAACAAAAAACACGTCAATTTATAGATTCTAAGCATATGTTAAGTGGTATTACCGTTGCGTCTTTTTTAGAGTTGACTATAGTCCCTATTCCACTTGAGGCTGTTTTAGTGCCATTAATGCAAGCTCGACGTGAAAAACTTTGGCTTATTGCATTTATGGCTACTTTGGGATGTGTTGTGGGAGCTCTGTTTGGCTATGCTTTGGGTTATTACCTATTTGATGCCGTTGGCGATTGGATTATTAATACACTTTCGAGCCCTGAGCAATTTGAAAACGTTAAACAAAAAATACAAGATCAAGGTTTTTGGTTTGTAATAACGCTTGGTATTGTACCAATCCCTTTTCAAATAGCGATGCTTGCAGCGGGCGCTACTAAATATTCACTCGTACTGTTTTTATTAGCAAGTGCTATTGCACGCTCTATTCGTTATTTTGGCTTGGCCATTGTGGTCTACTATGCAGGCAACCAAGCCGAACGCATTATTAATAAGCATAAAACTAAGGCAATGGTTTTAATAACATTTCTAGTGTTAGTGGTTTGGGGACTAAGTTTGGTGATTTAAGCTCAATATTAAGCATTATCTATCACTTTATTCTCATACTACTACTTAGTAGTATGTTATAATTTTCTGATGTATTGCTGAAAAAGCTTAGTGGTCAATATGATTGAAACTGTAAACGTTACCGTTAGGCTTTCTAATTTTTTTAAAATGAGTTGGGGAAATAAAGCTGTAAGTCTATTTTTATTCGCTTATATTGTTATTTTTTCGGCCTATTCTTTAACTAATTTACCTCCCTTGCAAGTTCAAAGTAATGTTTACGGCTTTGCAACTGACTTTATTAATTTAATTGTTCTTATTTTTTTATTTTGGATGGTTCAATGCTCCAAACTTTCTAAGCTTGCATATGCATTTTTGACTCTTGGATTGATGCTTTGGTCTATGGGTAACATAGCTGATTTAATAGATGAGATAGTAGTACAGCCTTATTGGGTGAGTATTTACTTGGAAGACTTATGCAGAACCATCGGCATGCTTTTAACATCTTATGGTTTATTTAAAACGATGAGGTTTGTACAAAGTATTAATAACCGATTAGCGCGTGAGCTCATTATTGATGATTTAACTAAGGTACATAACAGACGCTACTTTTATCAGCACGCTAAAGGTGCTCAGCACTCACCTTACGTTATTTTAATTATCGATATAGACCACTTTAAAATGATTAATGATGAGTTTGGTCACGATATTGGTGATTTAGTGCTCAAAGAACTAGCAACTAAATTCGACAATACTTTTACGCACAAAAACAAATTTGCTCGTCTCGGTGGTGAGGAGTTTGGTGGTTATTTACCTACAAATAATATGACGCAAGCGTGTGAGTTTTCGCAGCAGTTAATTGCCCTTGCGCATTCTATTAATGTTCAAAATGCTCGCCACTTGACAGTGAGTATTGGTGTTGCAATGCAAATGCCTGATGAGCCTTTGGATAAAGTAATGAAGCGCGCTGACCAAGCTTTATATTTAGCTAAGAAAGGCGGTCGAGATCGTTATGAAATTGCCCTCTAGTCGCTCTTAATTATATAAAATATATTCTTATTGTTTGCACATTCCTTACACTTTTTAACGTTTTCGTAAGGAAATGTCAGTGAGAGTAATGGTTTGTAAACCATGAAATTAAAATAGAATGTTTGGGTCATAATGGGGATATTAATAATAAGGAATAACCTTAATGACCAACTCCCTTTTAAAAGCTGCATTACCCTTAAGTCTAATTACTATTTTGTCGGGCTGTGGCTCTGACGATAGCTCAAGCTCTACAGGTTACATCCAATTGTATAACGGCTCTTACAATAGCCCATACACACGTTTGTTTGTTGAAGAAACAGAGCGATCAGGCGCTGATTTTGCCGATGTAACTACTCGCCATAACTACAGTACAGGTACTTATGACGTAAGTTTTGAGTATCTAGATGCTAACGACAGCTATATAACAATTAGTGATCAAGAAATATCAATTAAAGGTGATAAAACACAATTAATTGTGATGAGTGGCGATTTTGCTGAGCCTATATTCACAGAGCTTAGCGTGCCTATCTCTAGTGACACTGATGAATTTAACTTAGGCTTTTTTAATACCACGAATGAAAATAATAACTATGATATTTATATAGCTACGGATGATGGTGTATTTGAAAGCGCAACATTATTTGCCTCTGCGCAGTATTTGGCTGAGCCCGAGCTGCAAACACTTGAAGAAGGGTATTATACAATTTATGTGACAGCGGCAGGTAGTTCGGATGTTATTTTTGAATCACCTTCAGTTTATTACTACGACGAAGCAAGCTACGTTGCTATGATCCGTCCAAGCTATGCAACCGAAAAAAACGGTATTACGCTTGATGTAGTGACTGATAATAACTATGTCACGGAGCTAAATCATCAAGATGCACAAGGCCAATTACGATTCATTAATACAATGGATAGCTATTCACCGGTTAGCTTCTCAATTACTCGTGGTACTACAGAGTTAACAACCGATACAGTAGCCAACGATACTTATACTAACTATGTTGAATTATCGCCTAACAGCTACAGTGTTGCTATGTATGACGAAGAAGGCACTAAGCTTGCTGATAACTTTTTAATGACGTTAGAGCGTGAACAAAGTGCAGTGGGGATTTTTTATAACGACGAAGAAAATGGTCCTCGTATGATGAGCGTAGAAGAAAACCTTACACCTAGCAGTTATAGTCATACGGTATCAGTTGTAAATTTAATTGAAAATTATGCAGGTCAATCAGTCTCTGAAGTTGACGTGTACTTTACACTTAACGGTGAAACAGTAGAAGACACAAGTAATGTTGTTGATGGGCTTGATAAATACGATCAAGAAGAGCAAGTCGTAGACAACGAGATTTACACTGTTTATGCAGTATTTGAGGATAACGGGCAGCAAATCGTGCTTATCCAACAAAGCGATATGGACTTTACGCAAGAAGGAAACTACATACTTATCTTAGAGCACGATACAACAACGAGTTCAGGTTATAAAATGACCTTAGAACGTACGATCACCGATAGTGTTGAATAGTTAGTTTTAAAAATAGTTACATGCCCTGAGTATTTTTTACTTGGGGCTTTTTTTTGATTAAAAATAACAGGTTTGTTTGTTGATTGAGACAGGTTGTATTTTGGTCGTAAACAGATGTCTTAGTTAAGTTAGAGTCTGAACAGCTCAACATATTTAATCGTTTATTATTTTAGCTCTATTTTGTTTGTAGTTTTTATTATCAAACCGTAATTATAGGTAAATTAAGGGGAGTCAAATTAGCTCACGTTGTCGTTTTTTTGTAAAAAAAACAACATAAAAACATGGTTTAAATAGGAGATAAAAAACACTGACATATTTAATTCATCTTCTGTAATTAGGATGTCCGTGCCGAGCCAGTATGGCCTATTAATCATAAGCAGCAATTAAGAGAAACATTATGAACCCTTTTAAATCATCACCTTTTATTAAGTCGAGTCTCGCATTAGCATGTTGTGGCATTTTATATACAACCCCAGTTTTAGCTGATGGCGCCGTTAAAGGACGCATTACCGATTCAAGTCAAAGTGTTTACTTTGGTGGTGCAAAAATTACTGTAAAAGAACTAAACCTAAAAACAGTCAGCGGGCGTGATGGTACTTTCTCATTTAATAATCTACCAGCAGGGGATTACACCTTAATGGTTGATTATATTGGTGCATCCTCGGTAGAGAAAAAAATAAAAATTGTTGATGAAAACGTGTTCACGCAACAAATAATAATAGGTGAGCAAGAGGATGCGATTGATAATATTATTGTTTATGGTCAAAGTGCAGGGCAAGCTGGCGCGATTAACAGACAAAAAAATGCCAGTAACCTAAAGTCAGTGGTAAGTGCTGATTCAATTGGTCAGCTCCCAGATCAAAATGCAGCGGAAGCTTTACAGCGCCTGCCGGGGGTTTTTATAGCGCGAGACCAAGGTGAAGGACGTTTTGTTGGTATTCGTGGTATCGATCCTAATTTAAATAATGTGACCGTGAATGGCCTTAATGTACCTTCTCCCGAGGCAGGGGTTCGCAGTGTGGCAATGGATGTTATTCCAAGTGAATTAATTCAAAGTTTAGAAGTAAGTAAAACGGTCACACCCGACATGGATGCAAGTGCGATTGGTGGCTCAATTGAAGTTAAAAGTTTAAGTGCTTTTGATAAATCTGGGCAGAGTTATAGCTTCACCGCACAAGGTTCATATAATGAACTTGAGTCGGACACTAGCCCTAAATTTTCGGCAAGTTTTACAGATGTTTATGAACTCAGTAACGGTTTGGATTTAGGGGTAGCGACTGCTATTTCATGGTTTAAACGTGACTTTGGTTCTCGTAATGTTGAAACTGATGGTGGCTGGAGCGAATTTAAAGTTGAAGATGACGCTACGGGTGAAGATATAAAAATTTTTGGAGCAGAAGAGATTGAGCAACGCCAATATCAAATTACACGTGAGCGTTTAGGTGCTGCGCTTAACTTTGATTTACACAGTGGTGTAGCAAATCGATACTATTTACGCACACTTTACAGTGATTTCTCGGATGATGAATACCGCCAGCGTAAAGAGTTTAAGTTTAGCGATGGCCAAGTTAATACACATGATAATAACAGCGCTTCTTTTTCTGACGCTGAAATGGACCGAGATACGAAAGATCGTTATGAAGAACAAAGCATTTTGTCATTGGTCGCAGGTGGCGAGCATCAATTAAACAATTGGTTTGTTGAATACAGCGTCGGTTACTCAAAGTCAGACGAAAAAGAGCCAGATCGCTTAGATGTAAGCTTTGCGGGTGAAGGGCTTGATTTGGGTTATATTGCACAAAGTGAAATACCAAGCTTATCTCAATCATCTAATGCTAACGACATGAGCAATTTTGTTTTAGATAAAGTCGAGGCTAACGACAATCTTAGTGAAGATGAAGCAATGACCTTTAAGGTTGATTTCAGTCGTGATTTTGTTTGGAATAATAACAATGGTGAATTCAAGTTTGGCGCTAAATATCAAAGCCGTGAAAAACGTAACGATGTAAATGTTTGGATTTATAAGGATGACTTACAAGGAGCACTCGCGAGTGACTTCGCTGCGTCTGCCCCCGACTATGATTTAGGAGAATTTGGTCCTGGTCTAAATCGTTCAGCTATCCGTCAATTTGTGAATAATAATCGTGGTGCATTTGAACTGAACGAAAACGACTCACAAGTTGAGTCCGATGGTGCAAGTTATACCAGTAATGAAGATATTGTTGCAGCTTATGCAATGGTAACGTTAGATATTGATAAGTTACAAATTGTCGCAGGCCTTCGTTATGAAGGAACTCAATTTGATACTGAAGGTAATCAGGTCGCGCTATTAACTGATGATGTAAACGATACGGAAGTAGTTACAAGCACACCTTGGAAAGCCACAAAAGATTATGATCATTTTTTACCTAGTTTAAATATGCGCTATGAGCACAGTGATAAATTAGTCTCTCGTTTTGCCTATACAAATACAATTGCACGCCCTTCATTTAAAGATTCTGCGGCGTTTCAGTTAATTGAATCTGAAAGCAGTGAAGATGACGGCGTAATTTCCGTTGAGCGTAAAGCTGAAGTGGGAAACCCCGATTTAGACCCTTATGAATCAATGAATCTCGATGCCTCTATTGAATACTACCCAGGCAGTATTGGGGTACTTTCAGCGGGGCTGTTCTACAAAGATATCGACAACTATATTGTTCAGCAAGAAGTACAAGATAACGGCCAATGGAATGGTTACCAAGAAGTTGTGCAAATGGTTAATGGTGGCTCTGCATCACTAACAGGGCTTGAACTTAACTGGAGTAAAACGTTTAATTCTGGTTTTTTAATTAGTGCAAATGGCACATTTATTAATGCTGACGATGACTTACCAAATCAAGCAGATAAAATAGGTAACTTTATTGTTGGTTATGAAAACAATGTAATTAGCACTCGTTTGAGCGCATCTTATAAGAGTGAAAGCTTCCAATTTGAAGATGCTGACATGAATGTATATGAAGATAGTCACACGCAATTAGATTTCAGCGGTAAGTACTTTATAAATGATTCTGTTAATGTTTACTTTAATGCGAAAAACTTAACCGATGAGCCTTTGTATCTTTATCATGGTGAGCGTAAATACAACTACCAATATGAATCATACGGTCGTACTTATGAGCTAGGGTTTACTATTAACTCTCTTTAATTTACACAACTAAAAAGGCCTACTTGATATAAGTAGGCCTTTTTGTGGAATATAAAATGATGAACAAATTACTTCTTTCACCACTTGCATTTGCTTGTTGCATGTTACTTAGTGCGTGCAGTGCGCAGGCTGAAAATACACCTAGTAAAAATATAAATTTTATCGCTTTTGGGGATGGCGGCTATCACGTTGACTACCCCAAAAAGAAACAGATTAAAAACCCCAAAAACAAAACTGAATTTATAGCCAAAGAATTACAAGATTGGCTTGAAGATTATCGACCACGTAAAGAGTTTGATCATGCTCCTATTTATGTGTATCCGGGGACAGATATAGCAACCGAACAAGGTGGTGCACAAGCGGTTGGCCTAGCTATGGCTAAATTATGTGAAAGCAAAGAGTGTCAGTTTGCTATTCAATTAGGCGATAATGTTTACCCCGATGGCGCAGATGCTAATGATGGTAAAGATGATCAAAAACGTTTACATGAGCTAATTTATGCCCCTTTGAAACCATTGTTCGATGCTGATCCATCTTTGATTGTATATTCTGCTTTAGGTAACCATGACTGGCGCAGCTCTCGAAAAGGTGTGGCATTACAAACTGAGTGGATGGCGCAACAACCTAATTTTTTTATGGGTGAACAAGGGTACTACAGTTATAAAAAAGGGACGCCAGGTAACGACGTAGAATTTTTCGTTTTAGATACAAATATGCTGTTGGCGGGGCAAACATACTATAAAGTGCCGCTTAACCCTGATGGCAGTGAAGGTAATGAACAACAAGCAATTAAAAGTGGTGCAGCCAAGCTTGAAGTTCATGATAAGCACGAAGGACCAAAAAATGGCGAAGATATTAAGCAGCTAGCATGGTTAAAAAAAGAAATTGCTAACTCAACAGCTAAGTGGAAGTTAGTGTATGGGCATCATATTTTATGGTCAATTGGTGGTACAAAATACACAGAAGGGCATGTTTTACGGCGTTTACTAATGCCAACACTATGTAAATATGCTGATGGCTATATTGCGGGTCATGAACACGATTTAGAACTGTTAACTGATGATTGCTCTGAGTTTGATAGCGGCAGTAGTCATGGCAAATTACCGCTTATAATATCTGGTGCAGCTTCAAAAATGCGTGGCAAACATTCCCCATTTGCACAGTTTCAAGCCCAAAAATATCCGGAGTATGATTTAGTGTGGTCAAAGAGCTTTGTTTGGGGCTTTAGTCACATAAATATTGATAATCAACAAGATCAACTTAAAGTTAGTTTTTATACAACGCCGCGAAACTTAAGTGGTGGGTTGATAGATGAGGGGCAATTTAGGTTTAAAAAACGCACACAATAATATAAAAGCTTAACACAACAAAAGCCAAGCTGTGCTTGGCTTTTGTATTATTTATTGATGCTAATTAAGCTGAACTCTGGATAAAAAATCTATCTTGAGCAGCTATTTTTAGCGCTAACTGTGTTGAATTTACTTGCAATAGGCCAGCTATTGACGCGTAAATTCGCCTTGTTCTCACTGAAAATCTCTGGCTAGAGAAAATAAATTTAAATATCACCATAATTCAATAAGTTAGTAAGCCTCTTAACCAGAGTTCAGGCTAAGTAATAGCGTAAAAAACATTATTAATGTAGATAATATAAAAAAATAGGTACTATAGCCGCTGTAAATGAATAACTACAGAGTGTGCCATGGATGATTTAATAGGTTTAGCAGTAATACTTATATTGGTAGTTGTGGGGGGCGCTATTTGTGGATTAATTGCGCTTATACAATTAAAGAGTTTGAAGCAAGATATTACTTTTTTAAAAGCAAAAGTGAATGAGTTACAATCAAATGTCGTAGTGCAAAAACAAACTCAATGTGTTGATGCAAATATTGCACATAACCAGCCTGTGATTGCTTCAGCCAAAGTATATAAACCAGAACCCGTATACACAAATCTAGCCACTGGACCCCAAATAGCGGTTAAATCCAGTATTAACAGCACAGCTAAAACAAAACGCAAAACACCATCTCCTATCGAATTATTACTTAATAAACTACGTACAGGGTTTGAAGAGAATTGGATGACCTGGATTGGCGCAATAGCGCTTGCGTTTGGTGGCATATTTTTAGCTAAATACAGCCTAGAAGCGGGATTACTATCGCCTGTTATGAGGCTGAGTTTAGGTGGCTTATTTGGGCTTAGCTTAATTGCAGCTGCGGCTTATTTACACCATAAACGCATTGTATTTGAAGGCTTTAATAATTACATACCCGCAGCACTTGCCAGCGGCGGGTTTATTACCTGCTTTGCTTTAACGCTTTTAGCTTACAGTAGCTACGCTATGCTTAGCCCTACCGTGGCATTTTTTGCACTGGCTGTTATTGCGATTAGTGCAAGCGCAATGGCGCTTAGGCTAGGCCCATTATTGGCTGTATTAGGTATTATTGGCGCTTATAGTGTACCAATATGGGTTAGTACAGGCAGTGGTAACTTGTTTGCATTATTTATGTATGTTGGTTTTGTAAGTTTGTCGGCTGCGTTAGTTGCACATAAAGTACAGCGAGCTTGGTTGTGGTATTTATTATGGGCAGGGCACATTGGCTGGTATTTAGTTGGTTTTACATTACTTAAAATTAATACCGTTTGGTTAATGGGGACGTTTGCTTTACTTAGTATTATAGGGCTAATTGCTATACCGCGCTTAGGTCTAAAACTGAATGTTATTGAACATCGCCCGCACAGTTTAAAGCGCTTAATTAAAGTGCTCCCAGATCATCTCTTATTACTCGCTTTTATAGCGCCCTTAATATTTACCATGCTAATAAGTCACTTTGATATGCAGTGGCAAGCAATCGGCGTGTTAAGTATTGTATTAATGCTATTTTTAGTCCTTAAAAATAGCCGTTGGGATATTTGGCAGGGTGTAGCGTTAGTTATATCAACGCTATTAGTGATAGGCGCTCAGCGCACGCATCTTTCGCCAAATCTATTTGATGACGCTCTCTTTATATTCAAAAATGAATACGGTTTGGGTTTATTACTCGGATTGTTACTTACCGCTTTTGGGCTTTATTACGGTAAAAAACAGATTAAGCGTTTAGCGTTTCATATTACGGGGGCATTTAGTGTATTTGTAATGATAGCGACTTTATATACGCTTATTCCTAATTCTGCGTTAAGTACTGCATATCCATTTTGGGCCGTTGTATTGTTTGTAGTGGCGGCTATTTTAATAAAGCTCGCGCAACATAATACAACGCTATTTCAGCGTTTTACTTATTGGGTAGGCGCTAATGCCAATATTACGTTAGCAATTACCATGCTACTAAGTGACAGCGGCCTAACCATTGCTCTTGCTGTACAAGTATTACTTATAAGCGTACTTATTAAACGCTATAGCGTGCCTATGCCACATTGGCCTATAAAAGCCTTGGTTGCTGCGTTATTACTGCGCCTTACGCTTTCACCTTGGACGCCAAGTTACGATGCACTCACGGTATTTGGTTTGCATTGGAGCATAGTGGTTTACCCGTTATGCATTGCGTTATTTTTTGCCGCAGCTAGGTGCTTTAAAGCATCTCAATTAAAAGTATGGTTAGAAGGTGCAGCCCTTCATTGTTTAGCGATTTTTATTACCACCGAAACAAGTTATCAGTTAGTAGGGCATTATCCGCAATTTGATTCACTTAACTTTTACGAACAAATACTCCTTACCTGTAACTGGCTGGCATTAGGGTGCGTGTACTTACACAGAGCAAAACTTGCCGGTACTTTAGCTAAGTTATATAAAGTGGCGGGTTTTGCACTTGCAGGGTTAGCGGGGTTTTTTGCTATTAAAACACTGCTTGACGACAACCCATTATTTGAATCACTTTACATAGGTGAGCTGCCAATATTTAACTGGTTATTACTATTGTGGTTAGTACCTGCAGGATTAACGCTTTGGCTGGCCAAGCTTGTAAAACCAATAAATGCTAAAGCTACGCCATTTATATTGGCCGTTGCGGGTGGTTTTATATTATTGGCTATAAACAGCTTTATTCGCCAATATTGGCAAGGCCCTTACATTTACTTATCAAAAGGCGCAAGCAATGCAGAGCTTTATAGCTACTCTGTTATTTGGTTATTATTGGGGGCGGGTACTGTTATTTTTGGTCATCTTAAAAATCAATTATTAATACAAAAAGTAGGCCTAGGCTTACTAGCTGCAGTTATTGTTAAGGTGTTTTTAATTGACATGGCTAACTTGGAGGGCTTACTTAAAGCGCTTTCGTTTATTGGATTGGGGCTTTCGTTAGTGGGGCTAAGTTGGTTGTTCCAAAAGCTCAGAAGCCGAGTAAATCCAGTTTAACTTTATGAACACTTTATAAAACAAAAAGCCCAGTGAAGATACTGGGCTTTTTGTTTTACTCGATTACTAGATAGCTTTTAACTAGAACACTTGTTACTCGCTTATTATGTACTGTGATTAAGCAGTGCTTTTAGTTTGCCCGGTTTAATTGGCTTACTTAAATAATGAATATTAGCGGCTTTGGTTTCTTGTTTAAGCTCTGTGTCGCGTACAGCGGTAATTAAAATAGCAGGTACTTGGCTTTGCCAAATTTCGCGCAGGGTTTTAATTAGTGTTATTCCATCGCAGTCACTGCCTAGTTGATAATCCATTAAAATAACATCGGGTGCGCCATTTTGTTTAGCATAAGTGAGTACACTATCTACGTTATCAAATAGTGTGTAATTAGCTTGCCATTTTTTAAGTAAACTCGCCATGGCGGCTAAATTTTCGGGGTCGTCGTCTACGGCTATTATATTAATTGCTGCGCGGTTTTCTATTAGGCTACTTGCAGTGTTTTTTTGCTGTACGAACAGCTTATCGCCATAAGGTACTTCAACACTAAAGCGACTGCCTTTATTGGGCTCTGAGCGAACATGCAATGGCAAGCTAAGTAAGTCAGCCATTCGTTTCACTACGCCAAGGCCTAAGCCAACGCCTTTGTTATCACCTGATTCAACACGGTAAAAGTCGTTAAATATTTTGGCTTGTTCAACTTCGCTAATACCTGGGCCGGTGTCCCATACTTCTATCAGTAGGTTGTGTTTACGGTTTCTACAGGCAATTAATACACGGCCTTTGTCAGTGTACTTAACGGCATTAGATACCAAGTTTTGAATAATTCGGCGTAAATAGGTTATGTCGCTGTGTACGATTTGTTGATTTGAACGTACCGTTAGTTTAAGCCCTTTATCACTAGATAATATTGCGTATTCGCTTTGTAATGGCGCTAAAATTTCATCAATGCAAAAATGGCGAGGCGTTGGGGTCATCGCGCCTTGTTCTAGTTTGGCTATTTCGAGCAAAGCTGACATTAAATGCACGGTTGAGTCGAGGCTGTCGCCCAATTTATCAAAGTTATTTTGGTTGGTGCTATCGAGCTGCTTTTCGTCAATAGCAGCAAGGTATAAACGCGCTGCATTAAGCGGCTGTAAAATATCGTGGCTTGCCAACGCTAAAAATCGCGTTTTACTGTCGTTAGCTTGCTCTGCTTCACGCTTGGCTAAAGTAAGTGCTTGCTCTGTTTGTACGCGACTGTCTATTTGTGCTTGTAAGTCTTTATTAATTGTTTGTACTTCTTGGGTACGTGCTTCTATGCGATTTTCAAGATCCATGTTTACTTCTTCAAGCGCATTTTGTGTGCTTATATGATTTGTAATATCCGAAAAGCTAGTAACAAAACCGCCATCAGGTAGTGGGTTACCAATCATCTCAAATACTTGGCCGTTACGGCGGTGGCGAATAAAATGATGGGAACTGCCATTTTTTAAATGCTGCACGCGTTTTTCTACTTGGCGTTCTATTTCGCCTGGGCCACATTCACCACGGTTGGCGTTGTACCTAATAATATCTTCAATATGTTGGCCTACTTCTAAAAAGCCCTCTGGGTAGCCAAACATTTCACCATAGCGTTTGTTCCATGCAACAAGTTTTAAGTCTTTATCGACTACTGAAATACCATGACTTAAATTTTCGAGCGAGGTAAACAATAAATTTTGATTAAACTGCAGTGCTTGTGTCGTTTCGTCAAAAAAGTTTACAACCTCTTCAAACGCCATGCGCTTACCCGACGATACCGTATGTATTAATGCTTGTGCCGATGAGGCGCCCAACACACCCGTAAGAGCACGCTCACAATAAGCAATAAATTCAGGTTCAGGGTGAGCGTTGTTATCACTTAAATGATGTGCCAATGCGTAATGCGCGAGGACTTGTTGGCTACGCTGAATACCTAAAAAAGTTTGCAGTAGTATTTTAAAATCGTAAACCGTGGCTTTTACGTCTTTATTTAAACGCCTTGCTAAGATAGCCTGATCTTTTGGGTTAACAAATGCAGCTGCTTGAATTTTATCGATTAGACGCTCTTCTGCGCCTAATGAAAAGCTAATATAACAACCAATATTGGCAAATAAGGCAATGAGCGTCCCGCGTGTTATGAGTGTTTGTTGTAATTCACTATTTAAGGTGTTGCCTGCATCTAAAATAGGTAGCATTAAAAATAGCACCCAACAAATAATGCCAGCTATTAAACCAGCATAAACACCGTAAGCATGACCTTTTCGCCAGTATAAACCGCCAACAATAGCGGGCAATAATTGCGTAACGAGTGAAAATGCCACTAGCCCCATACTCGCCAATGCACTGCTGTGGCCAAACCATTGTTGATAAAAATAAGCCAAGATTAGAATACCGGCAATGGTAAAACGTCTTACCAATAAAATTTGCGATTTGTAGCTGGTGGTAATTAAGTTACGTTTAAATTTACGGCGTAATATTAATGGCAATACAACATCATTTGAGATCATAGTACTTAATGTAAGTGTTGCGACCACTATCATTGCGGTGGCGGCAGACAACCCGCCTATAAATACAAAAGTGGTTAAAAATGCATTGTCGTTAATTAACGGTAGGGCAAGTACAAAGCTGTCGGGGGAATAACCACTGCCAATTTCAGGATGGATAGCGGCAGTTGCAATGGGTAAAATCATCGCAGCAGTCAATAACAAATACAGAGGAAAAGCCCAGCGAGCAGTAAATAAATGACGTTTATTTTGGTTGTCTACAACGGTGACATGAAATTGGCGTGGTAAGCATATAATGGCAGCTGCAGCCATTAACGACTGACCAATAAAGTTAAAACTGAAAAAGTTAAAATCGCTCCAGTGATCCCAAATTGATTCGGTGATTTTACTTGAGGTTGATTCGGGCAAATTAAATAGTGTGAATATGGCAAGTCCTGCCACAGCCATAAGTGCAATAAGTTTAATCATTGATTCAAAGGCAACAGCAAGCATTAAGCCTGAGTGATATTCGGTTACATCGACTTTGCGCGTACCAAAAAATATAGCAAATAAAGCCATAATTAATGTGGCAGAAAGCGCGAGCATATCGCCGGATATTTTATTACTGTTTTGCAAAAGTAAAAAGCTGGTACTGAGTGCTTTTAGTTGTAGTGCGATATAAGGAATAGTCGCCAGTAACGCGATAACTGTTACCATAATTGCAGTAGTTTGGCGCTTACCGTAACGAGCAGAGATGAAATCGGCAATAGTGGTTATGTTTTGTTTTTTACTCACCAACACTAATTTACGTAAAAAGCCTTGTCCGAAAAAAAACAACAATGCAGGACCAAGCAAAATAGGTAAGTAGCTCCAGCTACTAGTCGCCGCAGTTCCTACTGACCCATAGTAGGTCCATGAAGTACAATAAATACCTAATGAAAATGAGTAAACAAAAGGGTGGTGGCTAATGCGTTTTGCTAAAGGCGTCGTTTTATCACCCCAGTTAGCCAGCCAAAACAGCACACCTATATATCCTAAAGCAACAATAATGAGTACGGCAGTCATGTTGTTATTAAACCTTATTATTTAAAATAGCCCCAACCCTATGAGGGATTAACACAATACCAGAACTCAGGTTAAGTGTGAGGGTTGAATTTAAATCATAATTTTAGTTTTGTTTTTATCTTTTTGAATATTAAAGATAAAAATAAAATAACTTATAGCATTAGACTAATGTCGCATTAATTTAGTACTTAGCTTCTTTATAACCCTAAAACTCAACTTAAAAACCTTAACAGGCTGAAAAATAACAAAAAGAGCTATTTAGGTTTAGTTGTTTTTATACAGTTTACGTAAACGTTAATAAGCTGTTACGACTATGGTCGCAATTCAATCTTGAGACAGCATTGCTAAATTGGTAAGTGAAGATAAAAAACCACTCATCGCGATATTGCGGTGCTTAAAGGGGAAAATAAAAATGGCTTTTAAAGATGAAGAACAAGCAAAAGCTTATTGGGCAGAAAATATTTCACTGTTATTTAAACTATTAGCAGTGTGGTTTATTGTGTCTTTTGGCTTTGGCATATTATTGGTAGATGTACTTAATGAAGTACGTTTTTTTGGGTTTAAACTTGGCTTCTGGTTCGCCCAGCAAGGCGCGATTTATACCTTTGTTGCTTTGATTTTTGTGTACGTTTTCAAAATGAATACGTTAGATAAAAAATATGGCGTAGACGAATAGGAGCTAAGCAATGGATGTTCAAACACTCACGTTTTTAATTGTTGGTTTAAGCTTTGCGCTTTATATCGGCATAGCAATTTGGGCCCGAGCGGGTTCAACTAAAGAATTTTATGTCGCGGGCGGCGGCGTACCTCCTCTTGCTAATGGTATGGCAACAGCAGCTGATTGGATGAGCGCCGCGTCGTTTATTTCAATGGCGGGTATTATTTCGTTTGCAGGTTACGATGGCAGCGTTTACTTAATGGGGTGGACAGGTGGTTATGTACTATTAGCTATGTGTTTAGCGCCTTACTTACGTAAATTCGGCAAGTTTACTGTACCTGACTTTATTGGCGACCGTTACTATTCACGCACCGCACGTTTAGTGGCAATTGTATGTGCCATATTCATTTGTTTTACTTATATTGCAGGGCAAATGCGCGGCGTAGGCGTCGTATTTTCACGCTTTTTAGAAGTAGAAATTGAAACTGGTGTTTACATCGGTATGGTGATTGTATTCTTTTATGCGGTACTTGGCGGCATGAAAGGCATTACCTATACACAGGTAGCGCAATATTGTGTACTTGTATTTGCCTACCTTGTACCAGCCATTTTCATCTCAATGATGATGACGGGTCACTTTTTCCCACAAACCGGTTTTGGTGCCACATTAATTGGCAGCGACGGCGTGTACGTACTTGATAAACTAGACGGCTTAAGCGCTGAACTTGGTTTTGCGCAATATACCGAAGGCTCTAAGAGCATGATTGACGTGTTCGCTATTACTGGTGCGTTAATGGTAGGTACTGCTGGTTTACCACATGTAATTGTACGCTTTTTCACTGTACCTCGCGTAAAAGACACGCGTATTTCTGCCGCATGGACTCTTGTGTTCATCGCGATTGTTTATACTACAGCACCTGCGGTTGCAGCTTTTGCTCGAGTAAACATGGTTGATACCATTAATGGTAAAGACGGTAGCGGTACAGCTTACGCAGAAGCACCTGCATGGATTAAAAATTGGGAACGTACGGGATTAATTACGTTTGATGATAAAAATGGCGATGGCAAAATGTTCTACACGGCGGGTAAAATTACCGATCCGAACAGTGCTAACGAAGTCAATGTAGATCGCGACATTATGGTATTAGCAAATCCAGAAATTGCTAACTTACCAGCATGGGTTATTGCACTTGTAGCAGCAGGTGGTATTGCCGCCGCATTATCTACAACAGCAGGTTTACTACTGGTTATTTCGACCTCCGTTTCGCACGATTTACTCAAGCGAACCCTCAAGCCCGATATTACCGACAAGCAAGAGCTATTTGCAGCGAGGTTGGCAGCCATGGTTGCTATTGTTATCTCCGCGTACTTTGGTATTAACCCGCCTGGATTTGTGGCATCGGTTGTGGCATTTGCCTTTGGCTTGGCGGCTGCGAGTTTCTTCCCTGCAATTATTATGGGTATATTCTCTAAAACAATGAACCGCGAAGGTGCTGTTGCCGGTATGGTAACGGGTATAGGCTTTACCGCTGCGTATATCATCTTCTTCAAGTTTGTTAGTCCAGAGCTAAACAGCCCTGAAAATTGGTTCTTAGGTATTTCGCCTGAAGGTATTGGCTTAATTGGTATGATTATTAACTTTGCAGTTGCTGCAATTGTTCTTAAATTTACTCAACCAACACCTGTTGAAATTCAAGAAATGGTAGAAGGTATTCGTAATCCTAAAGGATCGGCAGAAGCGCACGATCACTAAGGTTACTTAAAATAAAGCGTAAAAAGCCCGACTTAAGTCGGGCTTTTTATTTGTATAAAAAATGAGTACATTGGTGTTGTGTATACTTTTTAATGAGCACAACGATGAGCTTAGAACAACAAGAAATAGCCCAATATGTTTGCATGCAAGCACCATTTAGCCTACTTGATAGCAGTGCATACGAGTATTTTGTAAATCATCTCGACATTATTTACCTCACCCGCGAAAATCAAACTCAGTGGTTGCAAAGTGAAAACCCTAAACTATTTTTAATTCGCTCTGGTTTGTATGATTTAGTTGATGCTAAAGGCGACGTTGTTACGCGTTTAGCACAAGGTGATTACTTTGGCTTCCCGTCGTTACTAACGGGGGAAGCGATTCAAAACCGTTTAGCGGTACAAAAAGAGGGCATAGTGTATATGCTCTCTCAAACGCATTTTGATTTTTTGCGCAGAGAATATAAATCGTTTGAGCAATACTTTGTACGCGCTCATGCTAACCGGTTGTTGTCATCGCATTATAAAAGTAAAAACGATAGCTGGTCTGAGCGTAAAATATCAGAGCTGATGGCACGCACAGCGATTACGCTTGCGCCTGATGCAAGCATTAGGCAAAGCGCTAAAAAGATGAAACAGCATGGTGTGTCGTCAATAATGATAACGCAGCATGCACATTTAGTTGGCGTGGTTACCGATCGTGATTTACGTAACCGCGTACTCGCCGATGAGGTAAACCCTCAAGATGCAGTAAGCAGCATTATGACCGCTAAGCCCAAGTTTATATTTGAAAATAATCGAGTGTTTTCAGCGCTGCACTTAATGCTTAAGCATAATATTCATCACTTACCGGTTCTTGATGAAAACCATAAACCGATAGGAATGATAACCAGCACCGACTTATTACGCCAACAAAAAAGTGACCCCGTGCAGCTTATTGGGCGCATTTATAAAGCGCACACTATTACTGACTTAAAACGCTATGCAAAAGAAATCCCCGAGTTATTGCGTGGTTTTTCGTACAACATTGACGACATATCGCTAATTGGTAAATTACTAAGTGGATTAACCGATGCGCTTACATCGCGACTTATTCACTTATTTCAAGAAGAGCATGGCGCAGCGCCAACCAGCTTTAGTTTTATTTGCTTTGGCTCGCAAGCACGCGAAGAGCAAACTCTGCATTCGGATCAAGATAACGGCTTATTACTCCCTAACGACTTAAGCAATGATCAGCAAGCTTACTTTAAAAGCATGGGGGAATTTGTATGTGAGAACTTAGTTGAATGCGGCATTAGGCGTTGCCCAGGTAATATTATGGCAAGCAGCGATGAGTGCCGAATGAGCGTAAATGACTGGAGCGAGCGCTTTTTTAAATGGATAAAAAGCCCCACACCAGATGCGATGCTTAATTGTAAAATATTTTTTGACCTGCGCTTTATTGAAGGTTCAAACGCTTTATACACCGCTTTTTGCGAGCAGCTAATTCGTATATCGCGTAACGACTTATTCTATGCTGCAATGGCAACCGACATAAGTAGTAACAGCGTGCCAATTGGTTTATTTAATAAATTTAAAACCGAAAAAACCGATGAAAATAATAAATACATAGATTTAAAAAAACGCGGTGTCGTAATTATAAATGACATAGTGCGGTTATACGCTTTAAAAGCGGGTATTAAGCGCGCCAATACCCAAGAGCGACTAGAGGCACTGCTCAAACATAAATTGCTTAGCAAAGAAGATATATACAACCTAAAAGATTGCTGGCGGTTTTTAACGCAGCTTCGTTTGAGTACACAAATAAACGAAGAAGGTTTACCAAGTAATTGTATTAATCCTAATAAATTAAACTCACTAGAGCGCCATCAACTAAAAGAAGCGTTTTACCTTGTTAAACAAGCGCAGCAAGCTGCTGCGTTTAAGTTTGCTCGCGGCAGTTTATAATGATGGATTACTAACATGGTAAAAAAGCTGCTCACTCGGTACTTAAAGCGCCGTAAATTACTAGGCAAAAATGCCTTGCAACAGCGTTACTTAGTGATTGATTTAGAGCTCACTGGCCTTGATGCAAAACAGCACGAAATTGTATCGGTAGCGTGGGTGGTAATAGATAATCAATGTATAAAAATGAGTGAGTCGCAGCATATTATCAATAAAGACGTTATAAGCCTCGAACAAAGCCCTGTTTTTCATGGGATTAGCGACGATGCTATAACAAAAGGACAGAGCTTGTGCAGTATATTAACGCAATTGAGCTGCCATTTTAGCGACTGTATTTTAGTGTTTCATAATGCCATGCTCGATTGGGGGTTTTTAAAAATAGCCTTAAAAAATGCCAATATAACAACGCGGCCTAAACTGATACTCGACACCCTTCACATCGAGAAAAAGCGCTTACTCAACCATTCATCTGAAATAAAACAAGATGATTTAACCCTTAATGCTTGCCGCACACGTTATGAGTTACCAAGCTATCATTGCCACCACGCATTAACCGATGCACAAGCGACCGCCGAGTTACTGCTAGCTCAATGCCATCAAATAAGCCGTGGCAAAGAGTTAAAAGTAGGCGAGTTGACGTAGGTTGGCTGTAGGTTGGGCTTTATGCCGCGCGAGATAAACTCCCGCCTACAATAAAGAGCAGTTTACTTTTATTGTTATCCGTATAACTATAGGTACAGTTACGTAATCATTATTTACTAATTACTTCAAGGAACGAACATGAAACTCATCACTACTATTTTCTTAACCTTATTCCCACTTATCACTTTTGCTAATTCAAGCTTGCCTGCTAATCGCCATATTGCAGTGCAGGGTACTGCAGAGGTATTAGCAAAGCCCGATATGGCTAAGATTTCTTTTGAAGTAATAAGCTTTAAAGACAAATCACTTGATGCTAAACGTGATGTTGATGATCGAGTAAATTTGTTACTTAAAGGATTAAGCAAGTACGGTGTTAAGGAGACGGATGTTTCTGCTACAAGCCTGTTAACTTACAATGATGACGACAAGTTTAATGTTGAGAGTGGCACAATGATTAATGCAGGATTTGTGGCAACAAGAACACTTAAAGTAACATTAAGAAATTTTGAAAAGTTGAATGATTTTATCGATTTTGCACTAAGTGTAAAAATTAATGAACTGACGAATATTGAGCTTATGTCTTCAAAAGCCGCGCAGTTAAAAGCACAAGCAACACAAGGCGCAATAGATAACGCTATAGTTAAAGGGGGTAAGCTTGCCAAAGCATTTGGCGCAGAGCTTGGAAAAATTTACAGCATTAATTCAAATTCTAACCGTTCAAGTTATGGTTATGGCGTAGATGATTTTGAGCGAATAGTTGTGAGCGGTTCTAAAGTTACTAGAAATCCATTTGAGCAAGGTAGATACCTGCAAGAAACTATTACATTTAAATCATCAATAAACGTGGTATTTGATTTAGAAGTAAATGATTAAGTTAAAATTTTCATTTCAAATACATTTTCATAATGTAAGCTGGCTTTAAGTTTTTGATTAATTTAAAAGTAGCTATATTATGAGCGATAAAAATAGCACGTTAAAAGCACAAACTGAGGCAAAAATAGCAGCAGGGCGTAAAGGTAATCCTGATTTTATGAAAGGTGTAGATGAAACGATTGCACAAGCAAAAGCGTTTCAACAAGGTGCTAATGCACTTGATTTAAACCAAAGCGCACCAAGTTTTGAGTTACCAAATCAACATGGTCAATCGGTGCAGTTAACCGAGTTACTTGCTAAAGGGCCTGTGGTTGTTACTTTTTATCGTGGAAGTTGGTGTCCGTACTGCAATTTACAGCTCAAAGCGCTTCAAGCACGTTTACCTGAAGTTCACGCATTAGGCGCACAATTGGTGGCTATTAGCCCGCAAGTACCCGATGGCTCACTTAGTGACGATGAAATAAGTAACATGGATTTTTTAGTGCTGAGTGATCAAAATGCAGATGTAGCAGCAAGCTACGGCGTAGCATGGAAAGTACCCACATTTTTACTAGAGCATATGCGAGTAGACCGAGGCCTAGATTTAGAGTCGGTTAACAATGGCAATAGTAGTGTTTTACCGATCCCTGCCACCTTTGTTTTAGATAAACAAGGTAAAGTGACTTGGCGTTATGTTGATGTTGATTATCGTACTCGTTCTGAGCCAGAAGATATAATTAACGCTTTAAAAAATTTAGTATAAAAAACGTAACTATTCAGCCACATTTTCAATAAATATATCAGGTAACTGATTTTTGAAGAGTAATTCAAGGGCTAGGCTTGCTGATACATGCTGTTTTCTGCAAGTCGAGAGGTAGCTTCTGATTAAACAAAACATCTCTGCACCTTGCATGCTTCTGAAGCACCCAGATATCTTTTGATGAACCTTGGTCATCCTAATATCATTCTCACCTTGGTTGTTGCTAAAAGGCACCGCTGTTTCCGTCATGAACCGTAAGACATCATCTTGATAATCTCTTAACCGCTCTAACAACGCTCTAGACTTTGTTCGTTTCAATCTGCCTCGCTGGCCTTTTACTCGGCTGTTTCTATCCGGTGGAGGGCATTTAATGTCACCTTGAGCCAATATTTGTTGATATTTCTCTATATAGTGAGCTTTTGTGTCTGCATCTAGCTCGGGGTTATCTATTTGATGTTTATTGATTTCAGTCAGTAGGGTTTGCAAATCCTTTGCCCATTGCATACCGTCTTGCTCCCATGCCCTTTCTAACTCTCGGATATGATGTGCATTACACAAGGCATGTTGGCACTGTGTATATTGATAATACGGTTTCCAGTGGTCGTGGCATAGTACCCCAGTAAAGTGAGGTAAAATATCGGCGTCATCCATCGCTATTTTCCCTCTTTTCTCATGCGGGTAAAAATACGTCCACCACGTCGTTGATGCACCATGAAGCCATCGTCGTTTACCACCTATATTAATCCCCGTTTCATCAACGTGTAAGGCTTGATAAGTCGTTTTCAGGGCTTTCTTGAGCGCGGCTTCTGCGCCGGAGGACTTTACCAAGGCCGCTGCTTGTTCATTAAAGTTAAATAAACTACCCGCACTGATTGGAATACCGAGTTGATCACAAAAATATTCTTCAATGCGGTTGTAAGGGAGTAATTGATATTGGGATAGGTAAACTGCATGGGCTTTTACACCAACCCCATATTGAATAGGACTGTTAACGTCTTCTGGAAATTCACCAATAAAACGCTTACCTTGCTCATTTTCCAGAATTTGTGCTTGGTATTCAGTGACCACTTTCCTGATATCTATATCGACAACCTGTCGTTTTTGAAAGCCAATTTCACGGTAGTGACCTTTCGGTAAAAAATCACGTTCAACTAGGATGATTTTGATCTCATCAGGCGTCTGTGTTTGGGTTAGTGTTTTACCTGCACGGCCTTTTTGACCACCCGCTGACTTGGCTGATTTCTCTTTGTTTTGTTTTTTTCGGTTGATGTCTTTTGATGGCGGGATACTGCTATTGTTACTGTTAAGTCCTAATTTACTTGCTAACATAACAACGACAACCAGAATGAGTTCAATAGACATCTTCAGCGCAGGCGTGAGAGTTTTACCTTCTTGTAATTGAGCTTTGGTTTTCTCAACGATTTCGTCGATGTTGATGCTGTTTAAATTCATTGAAGCTAGGGCTATTAGGTCATAGCCCTAGCTTGGCATACTGGCGGGATCGGTCAATAGTTAAAAAAGATCCTTTGAAAATAATTTACCATGGTGAATAGTTACTAAAAAACTTAATTTAAAAAGTCAGAACTCTCGAAGAGCTTGCAATGCCTAAGCTCTTTTCTCTTAATTTAAAGTTTCTAATGCTTCCCTCTTATAATCAGATGCAAGGTCGATTACAATACAGCCATCTAAAAGGCATATTGCCTTTATCTGCACGCTAAAAGAGTGGATTTTATATTTCATGGCAATCAAACTTGCAATTAATGGTTTTGGTCGTATTGGTCGAAATATTGTCCGCGCGTTATACGAGTCTGGTTTGAGCGACGATATAAAAATTGTTGCGATTAACGAACTTGCTGACCCTGAAGCTATTGCTCATTTATTAAAATACGACACATCCCACGGTCGTTTTTCTTTTCCTGTAAAACTTGGTGAAGACACCATTAGTGTTGCAGGCGATACCATTGCACTTTTTTGTGAAGAAAACCCAATTGAATTACCTTGGCAAACGCTCGATGTAGACGTTGTACTTGAATGTACAGGTGTTTATCACTCGCGCGAACATGCGCAGTTACATATTACAGCAGGCGCTAAAAAGGTGTTGTTTTCACATCCGGCCGATAACGATGTTGATGCCACTATTGTGTATGGTATTAACGACGATGAGCTTAAAAGCGAGCATACAATTGTGTCTAACGGCTCGTGTACAACTAACTGTGTTGTGCCGGTTATTAAAGTATTAGATGATGCATTTGGTATTGAGTCGGGCGCTATTACAACGATTCATGCGTCGATGAACGATCAACAAGTGATTGATGGTTATCATCATGATTTACGCCGTACTCGCGCTGCAAGCCAATCAATTATTCCAGTTGATACAAAGCTTGCCCGTGGTATAGACCGTATTTTACCTAAGTTTAAAGGTCGTTTTGAGGCAATTGCCGTACGAGTTCCGACTATAAATGTAACGGCAATGGATTTAAGTGTAACGGTTAATACCGATGTAGATTTAAACGCAGTAAATAATGCACTTAAAGCACAAGCAAAAGACCGCTTAGAAGGTATTTTAAGTTATACCGAAGAGCCGCTTGTATCGGTTGATTTTAATCACGACCCACATTCTTGTATTATTGATGGCACACAAACACGTGTTAGTCACAAACGACTGATAAAATTATTAGTATGGTGTGATAACGAATGGGGTTTTGCTAATCGTATGCTCGACACCGCGCGTGCTATGATGGCAGTGAATAAGTAATTTATTAATATAATAATTTTAAACGTATTTTTCAGGTTCAGTATCGTTAACTAAGGAGATGTTCATGTCGGTCATAAAAATGGTAGATTTAGATTTAAACGGCAAACGCGTATTAATTCGTGAAGATTTAAATGTACCAGTTAAAGCAGGTAAAGTGACGTCAGATGCGCGTATTCGTGCAGCACTACCTACTATTAAACTAGCCCTTGAGAAAGGCGCTAAAGTAATGGTTATGTCACACCTTGGCCGTCCTACGGAAGGGGAATACGATGAAGCGTTTTCGCTTGCACCTGTAGCTGATTACTTAAACGATGCCCTAGAGCAAACTGTACGTTTAGAAAAAGATTACCTAAACGGTGTTGATATTGCTGATAACGAAGTGGTTGTTTTTGAAAATGTACGCTTTAACAAAGGCGAGAAGAAAAACGACGAAGCGCTATCTAAGCAACTAGCAGCACTGTGTGATGTATATGTAATGGATGCATTTGGTACGGCTCACCGTGCACAAGCATCTACCCATGGCGTTGGCTTATTTGCTGATGTGGCATGTGCAGGTCCGCTGTTATCGGCTGAGCTAGAAGCATTAGGCAAGGCACTTGATAACCCCGCTCGTCCATTAGTGGCGATTGTAGGTGGCTCTAAAGTTTCAACTAAATTAACCGTTTTAGATTCACTCTCTAAAATTGTTGATCAATTAGTTACCGGTGGCGGTATTGCAAATACCTTTATTGCTGCATCAGGTAGCCCAGTTGGTAAATCGCTTTACGAACCTGATTTAATGGATGAAGCGAACCGTTTATGTGCAGCAGCGATTGCTAATAATGGTGAAATTCCGGTACCGACTGACGTAGTTGTTGGTAATGAGTTTTCTGAATCTGCTGTAGCTACGCTTAAAGATGTAAGCGAAGTAACAAGCGACGATATGATTTTTGATATTGGTCCTGATACAGCGAGTAAGCTTGCAAAAATTATTGCAAATGCGGGCACTGTTGTATGGAATGGTCCAGTAGGCGTGTTCGAGTTTGACCAGTTTGGTAATGGCACTCGTGCTATTGCACAAGCAATTGCTAACTCAAATGCGTTTTCGATTGCGGGTGGTGGTGATACCTTAGCCGCAATCGATAAATACGGCATTGCCGATAAAGTTTCTTATATTTCTACTGGTGGTGGTGCGTTCTTAGAGTTTTTAGAAGGCAAAAAACTTCCAGCAGTTGAAATGCTAGAGTCGCGCGCTAAATAAATTTATTTAGCCGTGTAAGGTGAGGGGAAACCCTCGCCAACAATTAATTATTAAATACCTCTCACCCTAATTTAATAATTAATTTTGACGGAATTTTACTGTAAAGCAGTGGTTTTTCGTGGCGTTGTTATAACGCCAAACTAACACATCCGTTCAAACTAGATGGTAGGGAACTGCTATCGATAAATTGGAGAATACCCAATGGCTTTAATCAGTATGCGACAACTTTTAGATCATGCAGCAGAGTATGGTTACGGCGTTCCAGCTTTTAACGTTAATAACCAAGAGCAAATGCGCGCAATAATGGAAGCGGCTGACAAAACAAACAGCCCAGTAATCGTGCAAGGATCAGCGGGCGCACGTGCTTATGCTGGTGCTCCATTTATTCGTCATATGATTTTAGCAGCTGTTGAAGAATGGCCACATATCCCCGTTGTTATGCACCAAGATCACGGCACATCGCCAGGTGTATGTCAGCGTTCAATTCAGCTTGGTTTTTCATCAGTAATGATGGATGGCTCGTTAATGAGCGACGGTAAAACTCCTTCAAGCTACGAATGCAATGTAGAAGTAACGCGTGAAACTGTTGCTATGGCGCATGCCTGTGGCGTATCGGTTGAAGGCGAGCTAGGTGTACTTGGTTCACTTGAAACAGGTGAAGCTGGCGAAGAAGATGGCGTTGGCGCAGAAGGCATATTAACCACTGAGCAAATGCTAACAGATCCTGAAGAAGCGGCTGACTTTGTAAATAAAACACACGTTGACGCACTTGCAATTGCATGTGGTACTTCGCACGGTGCCTATAAATTTACGCGCCCACCAACAGATGACATTTTAGCGATTGACCGCATTAAAGCGATTCATGCACGTATTCCTAACACGCACTTAGTGATGCATGGTTCATCTTCGGTTCCACAAGAGTGGTTAGAAATTATTAATCAGTATGGTGGCGAAATTCCAGAAACTTATGGTGTGCCAGTTGAACAGATTGTTGAAGGCATTAAGTTTGGTGTTCGTAAGGTAAATATTGATACTGATTTACGTTTAGCTTCTACCGGTGCAATTCGCCGTCACATGGCGTTAAACCCATCTAACTTTGATCCTCGTAAATACTTAGCTGAAGCAACTAAAGCAATGACAGAGATTTGTGTTGCACGCTATAACTCGTTTGGTACCTCTGGTCAGGCGAGTAAAATTAAGCCAATTTCACTTGATGAAATGCACCTTAAATATTTAAGCGGTGAGCTAGACCCTAAAATTAGATAATCGATCAATTTATAATTGATCATTATTAGGGCCTGTTTATCTTTCGAGGTTAAATTTACAGCAGTATGTTTGGTATTTAGGCAAGGCAGAGCCTATGAAGTGTGGTTATTCCCCATAAATAGGCGATAACGTGGAATAAATGCCAAACATGCGCTGCCCGAAGGGCTGAGGGATCCCCACTTTATCCAGCGGCCTCTTTTTGATAATTAAAAATAAAGTTTTTTAAACTTTTTTCTATATAGCTTTGTGTAATACGTCTCTTACATAGCTTTATGACTTGCTTGGCTAAGGTTAAAAATGAAAGAACTCGGCGATTCTTAACACTATTTGCTTGAAATTTTATATGCCACTTTCTTTTTTCTGCTTCACACCCTATAAACCATAACGCAGTGCTCGCTATTGTGGCTATCAAGCATAATATTCCTATTCTATTTATGCCGGTGCTTTTACTAAAACGCCACGAAAAACCATATCTCAAACTTTTGTCATCGCGGAAATTTTGCTCTATTTGCATTCTTTTACTATATAAACCAACTACTCGCTTACTCGTCATTGTATTGTCTGATGTCGCGAGTAACCATGGCTCTTTCGCTAAGTTTTGATACATTTTTGTATCTTTCGTAAATCTGCTTTTTCCTTTTCTTCCTTTATTTTTTCCATGATATACGTGTAAAAATGTATCGCATGCTGTCGGGCTGGACTGAGTTAGTCTTGCTTGACCTAACGCCTTTGGTATATCGCTGGCACCAGCCCTAAGTTGTTTTAATGTATGCCATTGTGATTGCATGGCTAGTTTACACTTCATTGAGCCTCTTAATCGACCTATCATATGCCAACCAAGTTCGCGTACTTTACTATACCAAGGCGTAAGAAAGCCGCCGTCTGTTACAATATAGACACTAGGATGTCGTCCAAGCACTTCATAAAGTTCATCTAAAAACAGGCTGTTGGTTGCTGGGCTATCAAAATTCTTCTGCTCAACAATCATGTTATAAATCACGATAGAGCGCCCATCCACAAGTAAGCTTGCTCGCAGTAAGTGATAGTCGTGACCACAGGCACCGCTCCAGTCAACGGCAATTGCAAGCATTGGTAAAGAGTCGATAATAGGATGAGCTAATGCTTTATAGATAGCGACCCTTTCATTGTAGAGGTGAGTATTTTTTAAGAAGCGATCAACGCGTTTTATTTTATGTTTTACATCCACAGCGCCAGACAAATTTCTGCCGATTTCAGTTAAGGTAAGTTTATTGCCCGAAATTAATGCATTACTGCAGCTTAGTAATGTTTTTACTCTGGCATTATTGAATGGCGCTAATGCATGTTTAAAGTACTTATGGCAAACTGATGTGTCAGGCATAGCAGTTGTGACTTATGTGGGTTGTGGTGATTTACATAAGATCATAAATTGCTGTGCCTGTCACGTTTTGGGGATTCGTCAGCCCGAAGGGTTCTGCCTAGGGGCAATTTACTCTTTGTTGCTCGGTTTTTACTTAGCCCGCTAGGTTACAAACCTCACGCCGCGATTAAATCGCCCCTAGATTGAACAAATTTTAATCCTGAAAGGTCAACAGGCCCTAAGCCAGTAACTTTGTTACTGGCTTTTTTAATGTTAGCCCTTTTTATATTGCAGATTACGGTTTATTAATCAGATCACTGTATTACCAACACCGTACTTTGGGATCACGCATTTACTAACACAGCTATTTTTGGATCATTATTTTACTAAGAAAAGTACACTTTGACGCTGTTTTAGGCTTTGAAATAATCTGATCATTATTTATTTGTATAAACAATCAACAACTTATAGCTTTGACTAAGTACAACTCTGATCTGAGGGGTGATCGGCTTGGTAAAAATCTGATCCTTTATTTAAGGCTTAGTAAAATTTAGATCTATTTTTAAACGTATTGATGGTTGCACAGGCGGGTTTGCTGATTTTGAAATGGCTTTAAGGTTACTTTTAAGTCGCTGATCTGAAAAAAACATTGGTTAGTAAAATAATGATCCCAGTTAGTTAGGTGTTATTTAAATAATCACAAAAAAGCAGGTAGTGTCAAAGTTAAATATTTTATAAATCTATCGTAAACCTCTTTTTATTGCGTTAAATATTAAAAAGGTTTTAAAAATATGACGTTAATGAGGTTATTTATCACTAATTTGTGTTTTTTTTACCACCATTTTAATTTACACGTTACACTTTCATAAAAATGTCATACTTAGTCATAATAATGAAAACTAATTCGATAGCGTAAGAGATAAATTGGAATGTCACGTAAAGTACTAGTCGTAGATGACGAAGCTCCTATCAGGGAGATGCTGGTTTTTGTTTTAGAGCAAAATGGATTTCAGGCGATTGAAGCAGAAGATTATGACTCTGCAATTGCAGCTATGGTTGAACCTTATCCAGACATGGTTTTACTTGATTGGATGTTGCCAGGTGGCAGCGGTATTCAAATTGCGAAAAAGTTTAAGCAAAATGAACATACCCGCCAAATCCCAATTATTATGCTTACAGCCCGTGGCGAAGAAGAAGACAAAGTACGCGGTCTTGAAGTAGGTGCTGACGATTACGTCACTAAGCCGTTTTCCCCTAAAGAGCTTATGGCGCGTATTAAAGCAGTTATTCGCCGTGTATCGCCAACCTCATTAGAGGAAGCTATTGAAGTACATGGCCTGCGCTTAGATCCTATTTCTCACCGTGTTACCTCTGAAGGTAACGAGCTTGATATGGGGCCAACCGAATTTAGATTGCTACACTTTTTTATGACCCACCCAGAGCGTGTTTATAGCCGTGAACAACTGCTTGATCATGTATGGGGAACTAACGTTTACGTCGAAGATCGTACGGTTGATGTGCATATTCGTCGCCTGCGTAAAGCAATTGGCCCACTTGGACATGACCGTTTGGTGCAAACTGTACGTGGTGCTGGGTATCGTTTTTCAAGTAAGCTGTAATACCAAATTGCATAAATATTTGAACAATTTAACGAGTTAAATAACTCTATAACGTTGTTAAAAATTTTATTTAGAACACAACTAGAAATAAAATTTTTGCTTAGTTATAGCGCAATTTCCTTATCGTTAAATAGACCCCATTTATAAGCCAGTTGGTATAACGTGCGTGTGTATTACTACTCTAAGGTAAAGTGAGTGTATGTATCGAGTTGTTAATAAGCAGGCGTTAGTAAAACGTCTGTTTATCTATTTTTTACCTTTACTATTAATTGGTGTGCTGGTTGGCGCGCCATTTTTGCTTTTATTTTTAGGATCTTTTTCCCTCCTTATTTGGCACTATCATCAGCTTTATCGCTTGAGCGATTGGCTACTTAATCAACGCAGCTTTAATCCACCCGAGGGCGAAGGTGCGTGGGAACAAGTATTCGAAGGCATTTATCATCTACAGCACCGCAATCGTAAAAAGCGTAATGAGCTTGCTGATTTAATTCGGCGCTTTCGCGATGGGGCAGAAGCTGTACCTGATGCTGTTGTGGTACTGCAAAATGATTTAAGTATTGTGTGGTGTAATCAACTAGCACTTAAGGTGCTTGGCCTGCAGTGGCCAACTGATCACGGTCAGCGCCTTGATAACTTAATTCGCGAACCTAAGTTTGCTAAATACATGCACAAAGGTGAATTTGATGATGCCCTTGAGCTTGATAATGGACATGCGGTTGAGCAAGTACTTGAATTTAGGGTTATGCCATATGCAAGTACACAGCTAATGGTCGTTGTGCGTGATGTAACACGTTTAAAGCAGCTTGAACAAATGCGTAAAGACTTTGTAGCCAATGTATCACATGAACTACGTACGCCGCTTACAGTGGTATCTGGCTATCTTGAAATGATGGATGGCGATATGATGCCGCCGCCAGCAATGTGGGGCAAGGCACAAAAAACGATGCTTGAGCAATGTAAGCGCATGGATAGCTTGGTTAGCCAGTTATTATCACTTTCGCGAATAGAAGGTGCTAGGCGTCAAGATAACGATAAAGCAATTAATGTTCCGAAGTTGCTTGGTTACATTCAAACCGAAGGACAATCAATTAATCAGGATAAAGGTCATGAACTTGTTTTTGATATTGATGCGACTTTAGATATTAAAGGCTCTGAGGATGAACTACGTAGCGCGTTTTCTAATCTCGTTTTTAACGCTATTCATTACACCAAAGCTGGCGGCAAAGTACAGGTATGCTGGCAGCATAAAGGTGATCGTGCTTGTTTTAGTGTTACCGATAATGGTGATGGTATTGCGCCAGAGCATATTAATCGTTTAACGGAGCGCTTCTATCGGGTAGATAAAGCACGAAGCAGAACAACAGGGGGATCGGGTTTAGGCCTTGCGATCACAAAACATGTACTAACGCGCCACGATAGCAAATTAAATATTCGCAGTGAAATAGGCAAAGGTTCATGTTTTTCTTTTGATTTTTCAATCGATAAGATAGTTCCGTTGGCTAAGTAATTATACTAGGGCGTGCTGATATTTAGTGGTTGAGTTTGCAGTAGTATGTTTGGTTTTTAGGCAAGCCAGAGCCTATGTAGTGTGGTTATTCCCCATAAATAGGCGATAACGCAGCATAAATACCAAACATGCGCTGCCCAAAGGGTTCTTTCTAGGGAGGATTAACGCTTAGTTGCTCGGTTTTTACTTAGCTCACTAGGTTACAAATCTCGCGCCGCGATTTAATCGCCCCTAGATTGAGCAAATTTCAATCCATAAAGAACAACATGCCCTAATACTAATTCGCAATAATACTTAATCAATTTGAGGGATTAAACCTGGTGCTAGCTGCGTTAAAAATTTCTTATATATAACAACTAAATAACGAACTTTTTGCCTTGTTATCAACACCACTTTCTTATCTCAAAGTAGAACAACGAATTAAGCGAATTGGTATAAAAATCAAAGTCATAAAAGTGTCACTTAATAGCAATCTAACTGTCATCTACTCACTTTAGAGTGGGCAACAGTTAGTAAATGAGACGAACAAACCGGGGAACCCGACATGAAATTTAAAAATTTAGTTGCCGCAATGGGTGTGGCTGTTACAACTTTCGTATCTGCGCAAGCAGTTGCACTAGATAAAAACATTCCTGAATATCAAAAAATTAGTGGTGTTTCAGGCAACTTTTCATCGGTAGGTTCTGATACTTTAGCCAACATGATGACGTTTTGGGCTGAAGAGTACAAACGTATTTACCCAAATGTAAATATCCAAATTCAGGCCGCAGGTTCTTCTACTGCACCACCGGCATTGACTGAAGGTACAGCTAACTTAGGCCCAATGAGCCGAAAAATGAAATCAAAAGAAATCGAAGCGTTCGAAAAACGTTACGGTTATAAACCAACAGAAGTGCGCGTTGCTATTGATGCGCTAGCGGTTTATGTTCATAAAGATAACCCAATTGAAGGTCTTCGTATTGACCAAGTAGATGCTATTTTTTCATCGACTCGTAAATGTGGAGCACCAGAGCAAGTTAACCGCTGGAGTGAAGTTGGCCTAACTGGTAGCTGGGCAGCAAGAGATATTCAACTTTACGGACGTAACTCGGTATCAGGTACTTACGGTTACTTTAAAAAGAAAGCATTGTGTAAAGGTGACTTTCGTAACAACGTAAATGAACAACCAGGCTCTGCATCGGTAGTACAGTCAATTTCATCATCATTGAATGCAATTGGTTACTCAGGCATTGGTTACAAAACGTCGGGTGTACGTACTGTTCCATTGGCTAAAAAAGGCAGTAATTTTGTTGATGCGACTCTTGATAACGTTGCTCAAGGTAAATACCCGCTATCTCGTTTCTTATACGTTTACGTGAATAAACACCCAAATAAACCATTAGCGCCTATCGAAGCACAATTTTTAAAAATGGTGCTTTCGCAAGATGGTCAACAAATTGTAGAAAAAGATGGTTATGTACCACTTTCGGCAAAGCTCGTAGAAGTAGAGCTTAAAAAGCTAGGTTTAAATTAATAAACTATAAGCAATAAAAAAACCGCTCATTGAGCGGTTTTTTTGTGCCTAAAATTAAGGGCCTGAAAGATAAACAGCTCCAAGTATTTTAAACGCTTATATACCACCTAATTTTTCGGCTTGTACTTTACACTGATTGTAGCTTTCAACACATTTGCCAGAGCATACTTGTTGCTTTAAGCCTTCGCCACTTGACTGCTGTTCACAGGTAGTTTCACATTGATAGTTTTGTTGAGCACACTGGTTAAGTTCAGGGTTTTGTATTTGGTTTTGACAACCAGCTAAAAATGCAAAAGTAAGGGCAACTACGCTTGTTTTTATTAAATTGTGCATGTTTAATCCTTAAAAATGGAGTCGCAATAATATTAAATTTCGACCTGAATATTGTCGATTAATCTAACATTACCAAAATAGGCAGCAGCTAAAATAACAAACTTGGTGTCTTTGAGTGTAGCAGTTTTTAATGTATCTTGTTGAGCTATCTCAAAATAGTCTGGCTTTAGACCAGCTTGCTCTAAGCTCTGTTTAGCTAAGCTTTCAAGTTTTACGAAGTCTTTCTCGCCACTTTTTAGCTGTTCTGCGCATGTATTAAGCGTTTTAAATAATACGGTTGCAGTCGTTTTTTGCTCTTCAGATAAATAACCATTACGTGAACTCATAGCAAGGCCAGAAACTTCTCGCATTGTAGGGACACCAATCACTTCAACCGGAATTGATAAGTCGCGTGCCATGGTTTTAATGACTTGCAGCTGTTGAAAATCTTTTTCACCAAAGCAGGCATAATCAGGTTGTACTAGATTAAATAACTTAGTAACGATTGTTGCAACGCCTCTAAAATGCCCTGGGCGTGAACCACCGCAATAGCCTAATGAAATGTCAGGCACATCGACAAAGCTTTGTGCACCAAGTCCGTTAGGATAGATTGTTTCTACGCTTGGAGTAAATACAATATCGGTTTCAAGCTCAGCAAGACCTTGTTTGTCTTCGTTAAGTGTACGAGGGTAGTTATCTAAATCTTCGTTAGCACCAAACTGCATAGGGTTTACGAAAATGCTCACAACCACTTTGTCGGCCAGTGTTTTTGCTTTTTCGACTAGCGAAAAATGCCCTCGGTGTAAGTTTCCCATGGTTGGTACTAATGCCACGCTAAGACCTGCTTGTCGCCATGCTTTAATTTGGCTGCGTAATGATTTTATTTCAGTGATTGACTGCATTATTTAAACTCGTGTTCAGCGCAAGGAAATGCACCGCTTTTAACGTCTGTACAATATTTTTGAACGGCTGCAGGCATATTGCCTGTTTCGAGCAAAAAGTTTTTAGAAAATTTAGGAATATACCCAGCTGAAATACCGACTAGATCGTGCATTACCAGTATTTGGCCGTCAGTTAGGCTACCAGCACCAATACCAATAGTTGGGATACTTAGAGCGTCTGTAATGCGTTTTGCCAATGCACTAGGAATACATTCAAGTACTAATAATTGTGCGCCAGCAGCTTCTAGTGCTTTTGCGTCATCAATCATTTTTTGTGCTTTGTCTTCTTCGCGACCTTGTATTTTAAAGCCACCAAATACATGCACTGACTGCGGTGTAAGGCCTAAATGCCCGCAAACTGGAATACCTTGTTGGGTAAGCGTTTTAATACTCTCGTAAAGCCATTCTCCGCCTTCAAGCTTAATCATGTTTGCGCCAGCGCGCATAAGCTCAGCTGCATTTTTACAGGTATCACTTACGCTTGAATAGGTCATGAAAGGCAGGTCGGCAATTACAAATAATTCACGACTACCAGCGCGCACACAACGTGTATGGTATGCGATATCTTGATTGGTTACGCCAAGCGTGTCATCGCCACCTTGAAGTACCATGCCCAAAGAGTCGCCCACTAAAATAACTTCAACGCCGTTATCATGAAATAACTTTGCAAAACTGGCGTCGTATGCCGTTAACGCAGTAATTTTGTTATTCTCTGCTTTCATTTTATTTAAAGTAGAAACAGTTATTTTAGACATAATATTCCTCGCAGGCTGAGCCTAGGTTAATTACAGAGGTAATTGTTGTAAGTCGTTGAGCGGTAAATTTTTTGCAATGGTTTTTAATGCAACGCCGCTAGGTAAAATAAGTTCAGGTGCAAGCTCTAATAGTGGATACACTACAAACTCGCGATTATTCAAACCATAATGAGGCACTGTTAAGCGCTGTGTATTTATGATTTGATCATCAAATAATAGGGTGTCTATATCAAGAGTGCGTGGCCCCCAACGCTCTGCTTTTCTAACTCGACCGTGCTCAAGCTCTATACTTTGTGTTAAATCAAGTAATTGCTCTGGCTCAAGGCTTGTTTTAATACATGCAACGGCATTTATGTAGTCGGGTTGATCTTGTGGACCCATAGGTTTACTGGCGTAATAATGCGATACGCTCATAAATTCACAGTGAGGCAACTTTTTAAGCGCAATAACGGCGTTATCAAGCTGCTCTTTTGGTGAGTTTAGATTTGCACCTAAACCCAAATAAACACAATGCATGGTATTACTCAGCAGGCTTTTTAGGTGCACGACGGCGTGTGCGCTTTCGTGGTTTAGGACCGCCAGGGTGACCTAGGTTCTTAACCATCTCTTTTTGGCCGTTAATGTCTTGGCCTAGATACTGTGTCCACCATTGTGCTAATTCGGTGTGCTGTGTTTCACCTGCATCAACACGTAATAACAAAAAGTCATAAGCGGCTTTAAAGCGAGGCTGTTGCGTTAGTCTGTAAGCGCGTTGCCCTGCTCGTTTATCTAAACGGTGCTGAATATGCCAAATGTCGCGAGCACCTAGTGTAAAGCGTTTTGGAACTGCAATGTGCTGAGCGCTATCGCTCAATACTTTATTCATTGCTTGAGCAAAAGCATCGTATTCAACGAGTTGCTCTTGTTCTTGAATTTCTTTAGTTCGTGCTAATAATGGAAACCAAAGTAGCGCTGCAAAAATAAATGCAGGTGTTACTTTTTTATCGGCATTTATACGTTCATCGGTGTTTTGAAACATTTGCTGAACAAGTGTGTGCTCTAGCCCACCAGGCTTTTTATTTAAAATGCTATCAAGGTCTGGAAATAGCGATTTAAATAAACCGTATTTACGCAGCATTAAAAAGTTAGCTTCAGCTTTACCGTTTAAAAACAGTTTAAGTACTTCTTCAAACAAGCGAGCTGGCGGAATGTTATCAAGCAAACTTGCTAGTTCTGTAATTGGTTTTTCGCTTTTCGGTGCGATGCTCATATCAAGTTTAGTGGCAAAACGCACTGCACGTAACATACGAACAGGGTCTTCACGGTAGCGAGTTTCAGGGTCACCAATGAGCTCAATTTGTTTGGCTTTAATTGCAGCTAAGCCGTTTGCGTAATCATGAATACTAAAATCATTGATTGAGTAATAAAGTGCATTGATTGAAAAGTCGCGGCGCTCTGCATCTTCTTCAATACTGCCAAATACGTTATCACGTAGTAATTGACCTTGATCGCTCGATTGGCTTATTTGGTTTTTATCTTCTGGCGCTTCGTGATGTCCGCGCATCGTTGCGACTTCTATAATTTCACGACCAAATACGATATGTGCTAAGCGAAAGCGACGACCAATTAAGCGACAGTTTCTAAAAAGTTTCTTTACTTGATCTGGCGTTGCATTGGTTACTACATCAAAATCTTTTGGTTGTTGGCCCAACAATATATCGCGAATGCAACCACCAACTAGGTAGGCGTCGTAACCACCATCTTTTAAACGGTACAGTACTTTGATTGCATTTGGGCTAAATTGTTTGCGCGAAATACCATGCTCACCACGAGTGACAACAATAGGTTCACTGCTTACCGAAGCGCTTTTTGCACTGGTATTCGGGCCGATTATTTGTCGGCAAAATTGAAAAAGCTTGGAAATAATAGTCTGTCTCCTAGAAGGTGTTGATTGACTTGTCATCGCAATCAAAAATTACAGCAAATAGGGAAGTTATAACCCAGTACAAGCTGTTTAACGTAAATAGCATATATTTAGGCGGCTATCATATACCAGCAGGGTTTAAAAATTAAGTTGATGTGTTGAAATTAAGCCGTTTTTAGCGATTTTTATTTACTTAGTTGAGTAAATTGGATGGCTTGACTCGTCGGATGCTGAGAAATCTGTATTTCGGGAACGTGTGGCACCTGTTTTAAGCTAAAGTTTTTAACTCCCCAAGCGACTAATTGTTCAATATTTAAATCGATTAGATCAGCAATTACAGGTAGTCCTAAAAACTCAAATGCACTGATTAATGCAGGTTTTGGATTGTTTTTACTAATTGCGGGTGCATAATTTTGTTTAGACAGTTTAAAGCCAGGTTTGGCAACCGCTAAAGGTAAATGAGCGAATTCAGGTACAGGGCTGTTGAGTTGTTTAAACAAACTAATTTGCCGAGCAGTAGGTTCAATTAAATCTGCACCTCTTACAATTCGATTAATCCCTTGATCAATATCATCAACAACCACTACAAGCTGATAAGCAAATAAACCATCGCTACGTTTAATTAAGTAATCTTCATGGGCAAGGGGACTATTTACCGTTATATCACCTTGGATTAAGTCACTAAATTGAGTCGTTGGATGTTGTTGAACTAAGCGAAGTGCACCGGATTCAGTGCTGTGATCAAGTACTTTGCAATGTCCCTGATAAATACCACCAATGGTTTTTATTTGTTTGCGAGTACAGGTGCAACCATAAATAAGCTTTTGTTTTAAAAGTGAGTGGGTAATATCTTGATATAAAGGCAAGCGCTGTGTTTGATAAACAACCGGTTCGTCCCAGTAAAGGGCATAAGCGTGTAAGGTATTTAGAATATCGGAGTCGGCATTTTTTACAACGCGCGTAGTGTCTATATCTTCGATACGGACTAACCATTTACCTTTGTTTGCTTTTGCATCAAGGTAACTACCCACAGCCGCCACAAGTGAGCCAAAATGTAATGGCCCAGAAGGAGACGGTGCAAAACGACCGCGATATTTACGCACTGGCACAGTAACGGCTGTAGGAGACATAACTAATTAATAGAGGTTAATTAGCCGCGTCCAGATTGTTTTTCTTTGATTTCTGCAAGTGTTTTACAGTCTACGCATAAATCGGCAGTAGGACGCGCTTCTAAGCGGCGTATGCCAATTTCGATGCCACAAGACTCACAAAAGCCAAAATCATCTTCTTTAATCAGGTTAATTGTTTTTTCAATTTTTTTGATTAATTTACGTTCGCGGTCACGAGTACGAAGTTCTAAAGAGAACTCTTCTTCTTGTGCAGCGCGGTCAACTGGGTCAGGAAAGTTAGCAGCTTCGTCTTGCATGTGCGATTTAGTACGGTCAACTTCATTGCGTAAATCATTACGCCAAGCTTCTAAAATCGCTCTAAAATGTGCACGTTGTGCATCATTCATGTACTCTTCACCTGGTTTTTCTTGGTATGGTTCTAAACCGGCTTGAGCCAATAAACCATGTTTCTTTTGGTCTGGCATAACTCTCTCCTAAATCCTTAATTTAATGCCTCAGCATTAGCCGGCGGTATAAATAACAGAATCTTATACCCTAGGCAAATTTATTTTTAATTAATCGAATTAGCTTCAACCATGTTCACTGATCAAAAAGTGTATTAATAGTCTATTTACACTTTTATTAACTCATGTATTCGCTCTTTAAAACTTGCCTAGTTATGTGGGCAAAAGTTTTAAAAACAAGCTGATTTGTACAATTTAACAAGGACTATTTTCGAGTCTTTGTCATTTCAACAGTAAGACTAGTTTAATTGTTTGTATTTATACATTATTTTACAAATGCTATTTTTTTATGAAGCAAAACCTCATTTGCTGAAATCTTTGCTTTGTATGCTAATACTTCAACCCCCGCCACAATTGCTTGGCTTAATAGCATGGCGTACTTTTCATCAATATGCGCAGCTGCACTTACTGTATTTATTCCTTCATGCAAAACAGCAAACAGTAATACTGCTCGGTGACCTTGTTCGATCATTTCTATTAGTTCGCGAATATGTTTTTGTCCGCGCAGTGTTTGCGCATCTGGGAAGTAGCCTTGCCCACTTTGTGGTGCATCTTGGCTTAGTAATGTGACTGATTTAACTTCTACGTAGCAATCAGGTTTATTTTCGTCTGTGAGTAAAAAGTCTATGCGGCTATTTTCACTGCCGTACTTTACTTCGCTTTGCAATTGACTGTAGTCGAGTAGCTCGCTTATCACATTATTGTTTATTGCTTCTTCTACTACTTTATTGGCCACCGCTGTATTTACACAAATAAGCTGCGATAAATTATTTTGCGTCAGCTCTAATGAATGCGGGTATTTTCGTTTTGCGTTATCGCTCGTTGAATAAAAAGCAGCAAAGCCTGGCTCAGCGCATCCGATCATTTTACCTGTATTAGCACAATGGGCGGTAAATTCGCTGCCATCACTTAATTGTAAATCAGCTAAAAACCGTTTGTAGCGCCTTAATAAGATGGCAGGTTGCAGAGTTGGCGTGTATTTCATGATAAATTCCAAAGCGTAAATACTGCACAGCAGTGTGGTTTATGTTATTTATCTCAAGCTGTTGGGAACTTAAGCACTCTATAGTAAACTCGGTGGCACATTTAAGTGCAAGGGTATTCTAACATGAGTGAAAAATTTGTTGTTCAACTAAGCGAACAAGCAGCAGCGAGTCATTGGGGCGATAATGCGTCATTGTCTTTTAATGAGCGCGGTGCAACAGTGCATTTGTCTGAGCAAGAAACATTGAAAAATGTTCAAAAAGCAGGTCGTACTATTGCAAGCCAAGGCGTTAAAAACGTTGAACTAGCAGGCGATACTTGGTGTACAGAAAGTCAGTGGGCTTTTTATCAAGGTTTTGTAACACCAAAATCGTTAAACGGTGTTGAGTTTGTTGATAACGCACAATCAGATATTAAAGAACTTGCTCACTTAAAAATGTCAGCAATTTGGGCGCGTGAAATGGTTAACGGCACTGCCGATGACATTTATCCTGAAAGCCTTGCAGAAAAAGCGGCTGAGTTTATTCAATCATTAGCGCCTGAGCATGTAAGTTACCAAATTATTAAAGGCGATGCCTTACTAGAGCAACAATGGATTGGTATCCATGCTGTTGGTCGTGGCAGTGAACGCCCACCAGTATTGTTAGAACTTGATTACAACCCAACAGGCGATGAAAATGCTCCAGTAAGTGCAGCGCTTGTAGGTAAAGGTATTACGTTTGATTCAGGTGGTTACTCAATTAAATCAAGCGAAGGAATGCTTGGTATGAAGTGCGACATGGGCGGTGCTGCAACAGTAACTGCAGGTTTAGCATTGGCTATTAACCGTGGTATTGAAAAGCGTATTAAACTGTTTTTATGTTGTGCTGAAAACTTAATTTCAGGTCATGCATACAAATTAGGTGACATTCTTACTTATAAAAATGGCACGACAGTTGAAATTGTAAACACCGATGCTGAAGGTCGCTTAGTACTTGCTGATGGCTTAATGGCCGCAGGGGAGACTGGCGCTCCACTTATTATTGATGCCGCAACACTAACCGGTGCAGCGCTTGTTGCTGTTGGCCAAGAGTACAATGCACTATTTGCACTTGATAAAGAACTTGCACGCGAAGTTGAAGGTTTTGCATCTCAAGAAATGGAAGCGGCTTGGCCATTACCTCTTGAAAAATGGCATCAACAAAACTGCCCATCCCCTTATGCAGACACAGCGAATAGCCGTGCACAAAAAGGTGGCGGTTACGGCGGTGCATCAAATGCGGCTGGCTTCTTATCACGCTTTGTGCCAAACGACGGCAAAGGTTGGGTACACATAGATTTAGCCGCTGCGTTTAACATGGGCAGCACAAGTCAGTGGGCAGCGGGTGCAACTACTCAAGGTATGCGTACAGTTGCGCGAACTTTACTAGAAAAAGCATAGTATTTACTAAATTTATGCTTTTTATACTTTGAATAAATAGGCACCACTTGGTGCCTATTTTTTTGTACGTGAAGCAAGCAATTTTATTTCATTTGCGGTAAAATCCGTCGCCAATACCTGTTTGAGTTTAATTTCTGCTTAACTCTAAGCTGCGCTCAAGCGTTATATCCACCACTGGGGTTTCTAATTATGTCAGATAAGTGCTACATCACAGCTCAACAACTGCTTGAAGATTCGTTCCGCGTAGCGGCACAAGTATACCAAGATGGCTTTCGTCCTGATTTTATTATTGGTATTTGGCGAGGTGGTGCACCGATCGGTATTGCTGTTCAAGAATATTACGATTACAAAGGCATTGAGACTGACCACATTGCAGTACGTACTTCGTCTTATTACGGTATTGGTAAACAATCGAAAGAAATTAAAGTACATGGTTTACATTACATAGTTGAAAACGCGAATGCAGGCGATTCATTATTAATTGTTGATGATGTATTTGATTCTGGTCGTAGTATTGTTGCATTAAAAGAAAAACTTTCAGAGCTTATGCGTTTAAACTTGCCACGTGATATTCGTATCGCATGCCCATATTACAAACCAAAAAACTCAAAAGTAGATACAGTGCCAGATTACTATATTCATGAGTCTGAAGAGTGGTTGGTGTTTCCGCATGAACTATCGGGTTTAACACCAGATGAAATTATTGCAGGTAAATCTGACCTTGCAAAAATACATGATATTTTGCTAGAAAAGTAAGATTCATAAGTAATACCAACCTGCATAAATCTTTGATCAATTTAACGAATTAAATTGCACTATAACGTCGTGAAAATTTTTATTTAAAACAACTAGATACAAAAATTTTTGCCTAGTTCTAGCGTAATTCACTTAACGTTAAATAGACCCCATATACAAGCAGATTGGTATAAAAAGATAAAATAAATGTAACTATTCACCATGGTAAATTATTTTCAAAGGATCTTTTTTAACTATTGACCGATCCCGCCAGTATGCCAAGCTAGGGCTATGACCTAATAGCCCTAGCTTCAATGAATTTAAACAGCATCAACATCGACGAAATCGTTGAGAAAACCAAAGCTCAATTACAAGAAGGTAAAACTCTCACGCCTGCGCTGAAGATGTCTATTGAACTCATTCTGGTTGTCGTTGTTATGTTAGCAAGTAAATTAGGACTTAACAGTAACAATAGCAGTATCCCGCCATCAAAAGACATCAACCGAAAAAAACAAAACAAAGAGAAATCAGCCAAGTCAGCGGGTGGTCAAAAAGGCCGTGCAGGTAAAACACTAACCCAAACACAGACGCCTGATGAGATCAAAATCATCCTAGTTGAACGTGATTTTTTACCGAAAGGTCACTACCGTGAAATTGGCTTTCAAAAACGACAGGTTGTCGATATAGATATCAGGAAAGTGGTCACTGAATACCAAGCACAAATTCTGGAAAATGAGCAAGGTAAGCGTTTTATTGGTGAATTTCCAGAAGACGTTAACAGTCCTATTCAATATGGGGTTGGTGTAAAAGCCCATGCAGTTTACCTATCCCAATATCAATTACTCCCTTACAACCGCATTGAAGAATATTTTTGTGATCAACTCGGTATTCCAATCAGTGCGGGTAGTTTATTTAACTTTAATGAACAAGCAGCGGCCTTGGTAAAGTCCTCCGGCGCAGAAGCCGCGCTCAAGAAAGCCCTGAAAACGACTTATCAAGCCTTACACGTTGATGAAACGGGGATTAATATAGGTGGTAAACGACGATGGCTTCATGGTGCATCAACGACGTGGTGGACGTATTTTTACCCGCATGAGAAAAGAGGGAAAATAGCGATGGATGACGCCGATATTTTACCTCACTTTACTGGGGTACTATGCCACGACCACTGGAAACCGTATTATCAATATACACAGTGCCAACATGCCTTGTGTAATGCACATCATATCCGAGAGTTAGAAAGGGCATGGGAGCAAGACGGTATGCAATGGGCAAAGGATTTGCAAACCCTACTGACTGAAATCAATAAACATCAAATAGATAACCCCGAGCTAGATGCAGACACAAAAGCTCACTATATAGAGAAATATCAACAAATATTGGCTCAAGGTGACATTAAATGCCCTCCACCGGATAGAAACAGCCGAGTAAAAGGCCAGCGAGGCAGATTGAAACGAACAAAGTCTAGAGCGTTGTTAGAGCGGTTAAGAGATTATCAAGATGATGTCTTACGGTTCATGACGGAAACAGCGGTGCCTTTTAGCAACAACCAAGGTGAGAATGATATTAGGATGACCAAGGTTCATCAAAAGATATCTGGGTGCTTCAGAAGCATGCAAGGTGCAGAGATGTTTTGTTTAATCAGAAGCTACCTATCGACTTGCAGAAAACAGCATGTATCAGCAAGCCTAGCCCTTGAATTACTCTTCAAAAATCAGTTACCTGATATATTTATTGAAAATGTGGCTGAATAGTTACAAATAAATACGCCGTTCATTTTAAATGAACGGCGTATTTATTTCTGGCAATTAGCTATTAATACGAAAGTTTGCCTTTGCTCTTAGAATATTAAAGAGTTCTAAGTTAGAGTTCTAAGTTAGAGTTCAGGTTTAGCTAAATCGTCAGAATCACCTAAGCCAAGAGTAAGTTCTTCAAGAAGTTGCTTAATCTCTTCTGATGACAAAATAAAGTCAGCATCTAGTTTTACAGCCATATCTTCTTTTGGGATATCCGCATTTTCTTCTTTTAATGTTTCTGAGTAACTTAAGCGCTTAATAGAGCCATCATTTTGTAGCATGAACTTAACGCGTTCTTGCCAATCTAGAGCAAGTTTAGTTACGCGTTTGCCACTTTCAAGATGTGATTTAACTTCGTCACACGACAAGTCATGACCTTTAAGCTTTACCTGTGCTCCGCTGTCATCTGCTTCTTCAAGCTCTGCGTCTGAGCCTATAGCAAAGCCTTCCGGTGTACTAAAGTTAGTTAACCAATCAGTTAAAAATACATCCAAGTCGTAGTTTGCAAATGCAGGTACTACTGGTAGCGTACCAAGTGATTTACGAAGCAATGCAAGTAGCTCTTCGGCTTTATTAAAGCTGCCACTATTAACAACTACCCAGCCATTTTCTTGGTCGATAAATGCAAATTGTAAGCTCGATTTTTTAAATGCTTGAGGTAGAAGAGCATGAAGAATGTTTTCTTTTAATTCGTCTTTTTCTTTTTTCTTAACTGGACGGTTTTCTTCAGCTTCAATTAAGTCAATTTTTTCAGCGACAAGTTCATTAATAACTGATGCTGGTAGTACCTTTTCTTCACGTTTAGCGCAGACTAAAATACTTTTTTGAGAAAAATGCGATAGTGTTTCACCGTGCTTTCCAAATGCTTTTGTCCAACCAAATGTAGAAAGCTCCTGGCCTGTACATGGACGAAATAAATCTTGCTCTAATGCTTTGTCGAAATCTTCTTGCGTGTATGAAACGTCTTGTTTAAAGCGATAACATATAAGGTTACTAAACCACATAGGGGTACTGATCCATTTGAAAAATTTGCACAATCATAACAATAAAATCACTATCTCGAAATGCTTGATTTTATTCCTGCCAATTTAATTCTGATTAAAAATAGGCAGGGGTTTAGGCATGTTTTTAGGGAATTGTATATGGTAGTGCAAACCCTCACCTGGTTCGCTAATCGCTTCAATTGAACCACTTAAAGTTTGTTTTACTAAATTGAACATTATATGTGTACCAAGCCCACTACCGCCTTGATCTCGTTTTGTTGTGAAAAAAGGGTCAAACAGCTTTTTAAGTTGTTGCTCTGTAACACCGCTCCCATTATCTTTATAATCAATAGTTAAAAATGTTTCGTCGCTGGCTATTTTTATATCTATAATGCCGTTGTTTATATTTTCAAAACCATGAATTAGCGAGTTCATTATTAGGTTAGTGAAAATTTGGCTTATTGCCCCCGCAGGTAAATTTAAAACTAAGTCATCAGGACATTCTAGATGAAGTTTATGAGACGTTTTTTTGAGTTTGGGATGAAGTGAATGGATCACCTCGTTCACGTAGTCTTTAAAATTGATCGTTCTTACTGCATCACTTGCCTGATCTACGGCTATTTGTTTAAAACTTGCAATTAGTTCTGAGGCTCTATCAAGGTTAGTTGTAAGCAAACTCGTACTTTGCTTTGCGTCATTAATGAACTCTTCAAGGGCTTTCGGCGAAAGCGTTTTTTCTTTATAGGCGGCTTCAAGCTGATTTAAGCGTTCTTGTAAAAACGAAATTGCAGTCACCCCAATTCCTATAGGGGTATTTATATCATGAGTTATCCCAGCAACGAGTCCCCCTAATGCAGCCATTTTTTCAGTGCCAAGTAAGCGTTCTTGTGCAAGACTTAATTCTTCAACATAGCGTTCTAGTTCAGTTTGTTTTGTTAGCAGCTCTTGCTCTGTACTTCTACGAAGATCAACTTCGTCAGTAAGTACAATTTTTTGTTTTTCTAATTCATATTTTTGCTGCTGTAGATCCATCATTGCTTGGCTTAAATTTGATGTTTTACGTGCTACATCTTGTTCTAATTGAATGTTATGTTGATCTAGCTTCTCATTACTAATAATGAGTTCTTTTTGTGCTTGCTCGAGCTCTAGACGGTATTGGACTACTTTATCTATTAATTTATTAAACGATTGTTCCATAACGTTGAGTTCATTATGCTCCTCCGTTTCGATTTCTATATGTTGCCCTTCAAGTTCGTCTAATTCGAGGTTTTCTATTTGATCTGTTAGCTGAGATAAAGGGTCTGTGAGTAACTTTCTAAATGCCATTAGAAATAGAATGATTAAAAAAGTAGTTTTAATCATTGCGTTACCAATCAAAAAGTAGATTGAAACCATGATTCGACTAAAAACGACTTCACGACTAGAAAATAACGTCACATCGCCAACTTGCGTTGCTCTGCCTGAAAACTCAAAAATAAGCGGAAAAGTATAACCAAACAAACCAGACTTAGAGTCCTCTAACATGACTTCTTCTTGTACTAGCTGTTGGCTGTAAAGTTTATGTATATCGAGAGAACGGCCGAGTTGCGAAATTACTTCACCACTATCATCACGGACAATAATACCTTCAATCATAGGAATAGCTAACAGACCTTCTGCAGTTGTTATGGTTTGCTTTATATTCAGCTCCCAAATAGCGCGGGTTAGGCTTCGGCTAAAGGTTTTTTGTAAAGTAGTTAGCTCGTCTCTTATATAGTCCTTAGTGTTTACATATTCGGCAATAACTTGTCCGCAAGTGACCACAAAGGTAAGCAAAAAATAGACCGATAGCACACTGGTCAGCAACTTTTTAGAAAGGCTTTGTTGTAACATAAGTGATTTATGGTTCCTTGGGTTGAGTTAAATAACTGCGGTTTATATAAAAGCTAGTCAATAAAGGCGTAAAAATAAATAAAAATAAATAAAAATTAATTTTTACTTATTAAAAAGTGTTAAAAGTCGGAAATGTATCTCAGATATTTAACTTTCCCCCCTTAGTTAAATAATGATTTCTGTTAGGGGCTGTTGATCTTTGTAGTATATATATTAATCAGCCCATATTGGTAGCCACATCATAGTGAATGCTAAAGCGAGCATGGAATGATAATTCCGCTCAAGCTTTTCATACCGTGTGGCTATCCCTCTATATTGTTTGATCCGACCAAAGGCATTCTCAACTAAGTGCCTATATTTGTACATGCACCAGTCAATATCTTCATTACCCACTAAACTGTTATCCTTGCGTGGAATAACGGGTGTAGCGCTATTGTCACGAATAAACTCTCTTAGTTTTTCACTATCGTAGCCTTTATCTGCGACAACAACATTACTCGTTGGGCAATTGGCTACAAGTGACTCTGCATGGACGATATCATGCGTATTTCCACAGGATAATTCATAATAAACAGGCAATCCTCCGCTATCTACTGCAAGATGAATTTTAGTCGAATTACCACCTCGACTCTTACCGATTGATTCATTGTCAGCGGTTCTTGCACCGCAACTATGCTGGTGAGCCCTGACAATACTGCCATCAATAAAGATCCAATCCATATCAGCATAGTGGGATAACACTCGAAATAATTCATTCAAAATATCTTTTTTGGACCATAAATTAAATCGTCTATAAATAGCACTCCACGAGCCGAAATAAGACGGTAAATCTCGCCAAGGAATACCGGTACGCATCTTATAGAGTATGCCTTCGAGCGTTTTTCTATGCTCAGGCTTATTATAAATTCGACCACTTAAGTGCATTACTTTTGATAAGACATTCCATGTCGCGTCTGTTAACATTAATCTTGGCATGAGGGTTCGGTGTAACGTTTTTTAGCGAATTCAATTATACCTTATCCTTATGCTGTTTGTTTTTTATACCGCAAAGATCAACACGCCCTAATGTAATCAAAATTTATTTTCTGATTACATTAAGTCTTTAGCTTTATTTCACTTCGGCATGTTTGATTTCAAGCAAGGAATGCATAACCAGAGCCCGACATTTTTACTTAGCGGTTAGGTTACAAACTTTGTATCTGATTAGCTACCGAAATGAGCACGTTTAGTTATGTAAGAACAATACGCCTAGTACTATAGTTTATCGTAGGGTGAAAATTTAAGAGTAAATAATTACCATTACTTTGTTTGCTTATAAAGAGACCGTGATAAGATAAAATAAAGTTGCTATGGATAGCTGTTTTTTAACAAATTTAATTACGCTTAATACAGTAGTAAATATTATGAATTTTTCTATTTTAGTATGTGATGACTCAACCGTGGCTCGTAAGCAAGTTATTCGATGTTTGCAGCAATGTCTTGATGCAGATATTCAGCAAGCAATAAATGGCGCACAAGCTATTGAGCTATTAAATACTCATAATTTTGATTTGTTATGTTTGGATTTAACTATGCCTGAAGTTGATGGAGTTCAAGTGCTTGAGTATATCAAAGCTAATAAAATAGAGTGTTTTGTGCTCGTCATATCGGCAGATATTCAAGACAAAATGAAGTTACGAGTTACTCAATTAGGCGCTATCGATTTTATAAATAAACCAATAGATAAAACCCGCATGAATAATATTTTGCATAAATTTGGCATTCATTAGGTTTTTTCATGTTCAAAAAGGCTGTTTTATCTTTTAATTTGGGGTTGACAGTATAGCCTTTGTTAAGGCAGTCTTAACCTATGAAAACAATTAATCGCGTACTGACCATTATTATTACAACCACCATTCTTACTGGATAGTGGCATAGGTCGGTGCAACAAATTTAAAGGCCTGTGTTCACTTAGAACACAGGCCTTTTTTCGTTTTATGGGATGAGGAACATAAACAATGCGCGTTTTAAAATTTGGAGGCTCGTCGCTTGCCGACTTTACTTGCCTTCAGCAGGTAGCTCAATTAGTTAAAACACAGCTAAAAGATGAAATGTTATTGGTGCTTTCTGCTCCAGGTGGAATGACCGATTCATTAGTTGCGTTAGCAAGTGAGGCAGAGCAAGGCTTAGATTTTTCGCAGCAATGGCAAGCATTAGCTAGCCGTTGTGAAGGCTTGAAAGCTGACGTTGAAAAAAGTGGCGTAGTAGTTACAAGCTGGCCAGACCTAAGGGAACTTAAAAATAAATTAGATGGCGTGTCGCTTATACAGTGTTGCCCTGATCAAGTTCGCGCATTTGTAATTAGCTTTGGAGAGCGCGTTAGTGTTTCTTTAATGCAGGCTTTATTGAACTCGCAAGATGCAAAGTACTTAGAAGCAACAAGCTGTATTGCTTCAACGGGTGGCTACATTGATGCAGAAGCTGATTTAGTGGCAAGTAAAGCTCGCTTTCAAGCTGTGCTTAAAGAAAACCCTGCAACTATTTATATCATGCCTGGTTTTACGGCGAGTAATGATAAAGGTGAGCTTACAACGCTTGGCCGTAATGGTTCAGATTACTCAGCAGCTATTGCTGCGGCATGTTTAGAAGCTGAGATTTGCCAAATTTGGACTGACGTTGATGGCGTATATAGCGCTGATCCTCGTTATATTAAAAAAGCCACTAAAGTAGATTTTTTATCTTATAAAGAAGCGATGGAGCTTTCTTACTTTGGTGCAAAAGTACTTCACCCTAAAACAATCTTACCGTGTGCTAAAGCAGGCGTGCCATGTGAAATTAAAAATACGCATAACCCAGACGCACAAGGCTCATTAATTGGTAACGATTATTCATCTGATGAGCCCGTAAAAGCGCTTTCTAGCTTACAAGACCTTGCAATGTTAACTGTTTCAGGCCCTGGCATGAAAGGTAAAGTAGGCATGGCGTCTAAGGTATTTAACGCGCTTGCTCACGATAACGTATCAATTGTATTGATCACGCAATCATCATGTGAATTTAGCATTAGTTTTTGTGTGCACGAAACAGACCTAGCACTTGCACTCGATGCGCTACAAACTGCATTTGAGCTTGAATTACAAGCAGGGCTTATTGAGCCTGTACAAGTGCAGCGCAATTTAGCCATTGTTACTTTAGTGGGCGATAACATGCGCGCACACCGTGGTTTAGCAGCTAAGTTTTTTGCATCGCTTGCACAAGCGCAAGTAAATATTGTGGCAATTGCACAGGATTCTACAGAAAGTGCTATTTCTGCGGTAATTGATGGTGAGTTATGTAATGACGCCGTAAAAATATGCCATGAAAACTTTTTCACACATGTGCCGTCAATTGATGTGTTTTTACTAGGTTGTGGCTTAGTAGGGCAAGAGCTTATTAATCAGCTTGAACGTCAACAAGCTTGGCTTGAAAAGCGTAATATTAAACTCAACTTGTACGGTGTTGCTAACTCTCGTCAATTACACCTTGATAACGAAGGCATTGCTTTTAGTGATTGGCAGCAAAAATTAGCCTCATCTGAGCAAGCATTTGATTTAAAGGTAGTAGAGCAATTTGTTAAGCAAAACCACTTAGTGAATCCGGTATTAGTAGATTGTACATCTTCAGATGCACTTGCTGCGCAGTATGTAGACTTTTTAAATGCAGGCTTTCATGTAGTTGCTGCTAATAAAAAAGCAACAACAAGCTCATACACGTATTACCAAGATTTAATTGCGGCAACGCAAAAGAATAATCGTAAATTTTTATACGAGACTAACGTTGGTGCAGGCTTACCAGTAATCGATAACTTACAGTCGCTATTTGGTGCGGGTGATGAGTTATTAGAGTTTAGCGGTATTTTATCAGGCTCACTTTCGTATATGTTTGGCGCACTTCAAGATGGTTTATCACTTTCTGAGGCAACTATTAAAGCCAAAGAAAGCGGTTTTACTGAGCCAGACCCTCGTGATGATTTATCGGGTACCGATGTAGCACGTAAGTTATTGATCATTGCTCGCGAAGCCGGCATGAAGTTGGAGCTAAGCGATATCGAAGTTGAGTCAGTATTACCACAAGGTTTTGCACAAGGTGATAGCGTTGATGAGTTTATGGCAAAACTACCAAGCCTAGATGCTGATTTTAATGACCGCATTCAAAGTGCTGCGAGCGAAGGTAAGGTACTTCGTTATGTAGGTACAATTAAAGAAGGTCACTGTAAAGTAGGTATTGAGGCTGTTGATGAAAAACATGCGCTTAATGTAATTCGCGATGGCGAAAACGCGCTGGCTATTTTAAGCCAATACTACCAGCCACGTCCGTTTGTAATTCGTGGTTATGGTGCCGGCTCTGAAGTAACAGCAGCGGGTGTATTTGCTGATATTTTAAAAACACTATCGCGCTAGGAGCTCGTTATGATTGAAGTATATGCTCCGGCGTCTATTGGTAATTTTGCAGTGGGTTTTGATGCACTTGGCGCAGCGCTTGCGCCAATTGATGGTAGTTTATTAGGCGATGTAGCTGTTGTAAGTGCAGCACCAAGTGACGAATTTATTTGTACTGGCGACTACGCTCACAAGTTACCAAGTGATGCGAATGAAAACTTAGCGTACCAGTGTTTAGTGCATTTTAGAGCGCATGTTGCGCCTAATATGCCAAGCGTAAAGCTCGAGCTTAAAAAAAATTTACCAATTGGATCTGGACTTGGATCCAGTGCATGTTCGGTAGTGGCTACCTTTGCAGCTCTTGATAAGTTTGCACAAACTAACTTGAGTCAGGTTGAGCTTATTGAGCTTATGGCTGACTTTGAAGCTGTGGTAAGCGGCGGTCGTCATTACGACAACATCACGCCATGTTATTTAGGTGGTTTGCAATTAACAGGTGATTTAATCCCTGATAAATCGATTGCACTGCCTGTTGATGATAATTGGTACTACGTTGCTGCGTTCCCTGGTTTTTCACTCAACACTGCAAAAGCGCGCTCGGTTTTACCAAAAGAGTTGAGCATGCATGCAAGTGTTGAGTTTGCACAGCGTTTATCGGCATTTAGTAGCCTACTGTTAACTAACCGTTTTGACGATGCGCTAAGCATAATGAAAGATGAAATAGCAGAACCTTACCGCGCACCGCTTATTAAAGGCTTTAGTGAAGCTAAAGCAAGCTTGCCAACGCTGGGCGCTGAAATAGTGAGTATTTCGGGCGCAGGACCCACCTTGTTTAGTGTATGTAAAACACTTGAAGCTGCGCAGCAATGCGCACAGTGGTTAGAGGAAAATTACATTAACGAGCAAGGCTTTTGCCACATTTGTAAATTAGATAACGACGGCACGCGTCAATTAACAGTTTTATAGGATAGGTAGTCATGCAATTACATAATTTAAAAGATAGCTCACAAAAAGTGTCGTTCGTTGAAGCCGTAAAAACAGGTTTGGGTCGTAATCAAGGTGTGTTTTTTCCTGAAACCCTTGCCCCACTGTCCGATGTTGATGCATTGCTTGATATGGACTTTGTTACACGCAGTGGCAAAATATTATCTCACCTAATTGGTGATGAGCTACCAAGCGACACTGTTGCACAAATGGTTAAAAATGCATTTAACTTTCCAGTTAAGCTGGTGGAAGTTGAAGAGAATACATACTGCTTAGAGTTGTTTCATGGTCCTACGCTTGCTTTTAAAGACTTTGGTGGTCGCTTTATGGCAGAGTGTTTGGCGCAATTTAATAAAGATGAAAAAGTAACTATTTTAACCGCAACATCGGGCGATACTGGTGCAGCTGTAGCGCATGCTTTTTACAACAAACCAAATATCGACGTAGTAATTTTATATCCTAAAGGCAAAATTTCACTTGCTCAGCAAAAGCTATTTACTACGCTAGGTAACAATATTCATTGTTACGCAGTTGAGGGCAGTTTTGATGATTGCCAAGAGTTGGTTAAAAATGCCTTTTTAGATGAAGAAGTTAAATCAACACTTGGGCTTAATTCTGCTAATTCAATTAATATTAGCCGTTTAGTTGCTCAGGTTTGTTATTACTTTGAGGCCATTGCACAACTACCAAAAGAAAAACGCGCAACAGCGCATATATCAGTGCCAAGTGGCAACTTTGGTAATGTATGTGCTGCAATGATTGGTGCGGTTATTGGCTTACCTGTAGGTAAATTAAGTGCAACAACCAACCAAAATGATACTGTGCCGCGCTTTATGCTTGATAAAACGTGGACGCCAAACGCAACACTTGAGTCGCTTTCAAATGCAATGGATGTAAGTAAGCCAAACAACTGGCCGCGTGTGCAAACAATGTTAGATAATAACTGGTTTAGCTACGATAACTTTTATTCAACTAGCGTAAACGAGCAAGACACGCAATCGGTGATGAAAAAAATTCAACAAACGGGTTATGTTGCAGAGCCTCACACTGCTATTGCGTACCAAGGTCTTGTTGAAAATCGAGCGCCTGGTGCAGCGGGTATCTTTTTAGCGACCGCTCACCCTGCTAAGTTTAAAGAAAGCGTAGAGGATATTTTAAATATTGAATTGGATATGCCAAAACCACTTAGTGATGCATTAGCAAAACCATGTCTAGCAAGCGATATAAACGCCGATTACGATGCTTTGCGTACTGAAATTCTTGCAAAGCTAGGATAATAAAAAATAACAATTGAAGCGGCTATGGCCGCTTTTTTTATAAATTATAATTCAAAAAAGAGAGGCTTTCATTAGCTAATTAAATGTGAAAAATGAAATGCATTTAAAATAGTTATGTACTTATTAAAAAATATCATCTTAAAAAGTCTGTGAAATAGTTTCAATCCCTGTTTAAATATCCTCAACTTAAGAGCGTAGGCAAAGAGTCGTTTAAAGCGTACAATAAAGCCTCTAAAAAACACCATACACGTTGCCCTAGGAGACCCCAATGTTAGAACGTAGCATGAATATTTCGGATTTTGATCCAGAGTTATTTGACGCAATCACTAAAGAAACTGCTCGCCAAGAAGAGCACATTGAACTAATTGCATCTGAAAACTACTGTAGCCCACGTGTACTAGAAGCACAGGGTTCACAGCTTACTAACAAATACGCAGAAGGTTACCCAGGCAAACGTTATTATGGCGGTTGTGAGCATGTAGATGTTGTTGAGCAATTAGCAATTGACCGTGCTAACGAATTATTTGGTTCTGACTACGCAAACGTACAGCCACATGCTGGTTCGCAAGCAAACGCTGCTGTTTTTCTAGCGCTATTAGAAGCAGGCGATACTGTATTAGGTATGAGCTTAGCTCATGGTGGTCACTTAACTCACGGTTCTCACGTAAGCTTCTCTGGTAAGCTTTACAATGCAATCCAATACGGACTAGATGAAGCAACGGGCGAAATTGATTACGCACAAGTTGAAGCACTAGCACTTGAGCACAAACCAAAAATGATTATTGGTGGTTTCTCAGCGTACTCAGGTATTGTTGATTGGGCTAAATTCCGTGAAATTGCTGACAAAGTAGGTGCTTACCTGTTTGTTGATATGGCTCACGTTGCAGGTTTAATTGCGGCAGGGGTTTACCCAAGCCCAGTTCCTCATGCACATGTTGTAACTACAACTACGCATAAAACACTTGCTGGTCCTCGTGGTGGTTTAATTATTTCTGCATGTGGCGACGAAGCAATCTATAAAAAGCTTAACAGCGCAGTTTTCCCTGGTGGCCAAGGTGGCCCTTTATGTCACGTTATTGCAGCAAAAGCAGTGGCATTTAAAGAAGCGCTTCAACCAGAATTTAAAGTATACCAAACACAAGTTGTTAAAAACGCAAAAGCAATGGTTGCTGTAATGCAAGAGCGCGGCTACAAAATCGTATCTGACAAAACTGAAAACCACTTATTCCTACTCGATTTGATCGATAAAGATATTACTGGTAAAGATGCAGACGCAGCCCTTGGTAACGCTAATATCACAGTTAATAAAAACTCAGTGCCAAACGATCCACGTTCTCCATTTGTAACATCTGGTTTGCGTATTGGTTCTCCTGCAATCACTCGTCGTGGTTTCAAAGAAGAAGAATCAAAAGAGCTTGCTGGCTGGATTTGTGACGTACTAGATAACATCACTGATGAATCTGTACAGGCGCAAGTTAAAGAAAAAGTTAAAGCAATTTGTGCAAAATTACCTGTATACGCTTAATTGCATAAGCAGCAGTAATTTAGATCACATAGGCTAGGGGCCTGTTTATCTTTCGAGGTTTAATTTGCAGTAGTATGTTTGGTTTTTAGGCAAGGCAGAGTCTATGTAGTGTGGTTACTCCACACAAATAGGCGACAACGCAGCATAAATGCCAAACATGCACTGCCTTCGGGTTCGTCCTAGGGGCGATTTACTCTTTGTTGCTCGGTTTTTACTTAGCCCACTAGGTTACAAACCTCGCGCCGCGATTAAATCGCCCCTAGATAGAACAAATTTAATCCTGAAAGGTCAACAGGCCCTATTTTTTTGCTAAGATAAAAGACCGCTATTTAGCGGTCTTTTTTGTTTTAAAACGGAAGTACCGAGCTATGCATTGTCCATTTTGTACCGCAAAAGATACTAAAGTTATTGACTCACGCCTTGTTGGTGGAGGCCATCAAGTTCGCAGGCGCCGTGAGTGCAACGACTGCCATGAGCGCTTTACTACATTTGAAGGCGCTGAACTGGTTATGCCTCGTGTTATTAAACAAGACGGCAGCCGCGAACCATTTAACGAAGATAAATTATTAAATGGCTTAAATCGCGCACTCGAAAAACGCCCAGTGAGCACAGAGCAAGTAGACGAAGTAGTGAATATAATAAAATCGCAGTTGCGCGCTACAGGCGAGCGAGAAATTTCAAGCCATTTGGTTGGTGAATGCATTATGGAAGCCCTCAAAAAGCTCGATAAAGTAGCGTATGTAAGATTTGCCTCTGTTTATCGCTCGTTTGAAGACATACGTGAATTTGGCGAAGAAATTGCCCGCTTAGGGGAGTAACAATGCAAAGCCAAACTACTTTTACTGAACATGACGAAATGTATATGGCACGCGCCATAGAACTAGCCAAAAAAGGCCGGTTTACTACCACGCCGAACCCTAATGTTGGCTGTGTATTAGTTAAAAATAATCAAATAATTGGTGAGGGTTTTCATCAATTAGCAGGTCAAGGTCATGCTGAAGTAAATGCACTGGCAATCGCTGGAAAAAATGCACAAGGTGCAACGGCTTATGTAACGCTTGAACCGTGTAGTCATTATGGGCGTACGCCACCGTGCGCTGAAGGCTTAAAAAAGGCGGGCGTAGTAAAAGTAATTGCCGCTATGGTTGATACAAACCCACAAGTTGCAGGCAAAGGCCTTAAAATATTGAGCGACGCCGGTATTGACGTTGCTTATGGGTTACTTGAATCACAAGCGCGGGCACTTAACGTTGGCTTTTTTAAGCGTATGGAACAAGGCTTACCTTATGTGACCTGTAAAATGGCAGCAAGTATTGATGGTAAAACAGCGCTTAAAAATGGGCAAAGTAAGTGGATCACAAGCCCCGCTGCTCGCCAAGACGTACAGCTATACCGAGCGAAAAGCTGCGCTATTCTAACCGGTGCCGATACCGTGTTAGTCGATGATGCTAAACTTAATGTGCGACTAAGTGAGCTGCCTTGCACACTGCCTACTGATTTGCCGCTTCGCCAGCCCGTGCGTGTTATAATTGACTCTCAAAACCGTTTAACACCTGACCTTGCTTTATTTGAAATCCAAAGTGATGTAATTATATTTACCATTAAGGTTGATAAATCATTGCAATGGCCGCATTTTGTAAAGCATATTGAAGTCAGTGAAAGTAACGGTAAAGTTGATTTACAAGCCGTTTTAGAAAAACTTGGGCAACTGCAGTTTAATAATGTTTGGCTTGAAGCTGGCGCAACACTTGCTGGTAAAATGACAGAGCTTAATTTAGTTGACGAGTTTGTTTTTTATTTAGCGCCTAAACTAATGGGCCATGATGCAAAAAGTTTAGTTAATTTTCCTGAATTGACGAGTATGCAAAACACCGTTGATTTAACATTTAATGAATGTGCGCGCATTGGTGACGACTTACGTATCACCGCGTTAAAAACTCATTAAAATCACTTAATAAAAAGAGTAGCGCTATGTTTACTGGGATAATAGAAGCCACAGGCAAAATTGCTTTATTACAAAAAAAACAAGGCGACTTAGCCATTCGTATCCAAAGTGCTGACCTTGATATGAAAGACGTAAAGCTAGGCGACAGCATTGCAACCAATGGCGTTTGCTTAACCGTAGTTGATAAACATATTGACGGTTTTAGTGCTGATTTATCTAACGAGACGATTGGTTTAACCGGTTTTACTCACTATGCTTTAGGGCAAACGGTGAATCTTGAAAAAGCCATGCAACCTGTTTCGCGTTTAGGCGGTCATTTAGTATCTGGCCATGTTGATGGCATAGCAACGATTACAAGCATTACAGCAAACGCTCGAGCAACAGAGTATTGGCTTACAACCGAAGAAAATTTAATGAAATACATTCCGTACAAAGGTTCGGTATGTATTGATGGTATAAGCCTGACAGTAAACGCTGTAGAAGGTAATAAATTCAAATTAACAATTGTCCCACATACGAGTGAGCAAACCACAATTGCTCATTTTAAAGTAGGCACTCAAGTTAATTTAGAAGTCGATCAAATTGCACGTTATTTAGAGCGCCTTATAAAAGGTGCAGAGCAACCAACGGGCTCTGATATTTCGATGAGCTTACTCGCTAAAGCGGGTTTTATTAAATAACGAAACTGATAACTTACACGAGCAAATTTATGAATTTACACAGCGCGCAAGAAATCATCGACGATATTAAAGCCGGTAAAATGGTTATTTTAATGGATGATGAAGATAGAGAAAATGAAGGCGATTTAATAATAGCTGCTGAGCATATTAGCGCAGAAGCGATTAATTTTATGGCTACCTATGGCCGTGGTTTAATTTGTTTAACCATGACGCAAGAGCGTTGCGAGCAACTTGATTTACCGTTAATGGTTAAAAACAATGGTGCAGCATTTTCGACTAACTTTACAATGTCGATAGAAGCATCAAAGGGTGTTACAACCGGTATTTCAGCAGCAGATAGAGCGCGCACAGTGCAAGCTGCTATAGCTAAAGGTGCAATACCAAGTGATATTGTGCAGCCGGGGCATATTTTTCCTATTATGGCACAACCTGGTGGCGTATTAACTCGCGCAGGACACACTGAAGCTGGCTGTGATTTAGCGCGTTTGGCTGGGCTTGAAGCATCATCTGTTATTGTTGAAATACTTAATGCTGATGGCACCATGGCGCGTCGCCCTGATTTAGAAGTCTTTGCGAAAGAGCACGGTATTAAAATTGGCACCATTGCTGATTTAATCGAATACCGTAACTTAAACGAAACAACAATTGAGCAAGTTGCAAAATGTAAGTTACCAACAGAGCATGGCGAGTTTGATTTGGTGACTTACAAAGACACAATTGACGGCCAATTACACTACGTATTGCTTAAAGGCGATATAAAAGAGCAAGAACCGACAAATGTACGTGTACATTTGCAAAGTACCTTTAACGATATCCTACTTTCGGACAGAAGTGCTGAGCGTAGTTGGGGCCTTTCTGAAGCAATGGCTTATATCGCTAAAAATGAAGGTGCTTTAGTTATTTTAGGTAAGCAAGAAAGCACTGAAGAATTAGAAGCAACAGTAAAAGCATTCGCGGCAGCTGATGCTGGCGAAAGCGTTACGCCACGTAAATTCAAAGGTACATCTCGTACTGTTGGCGTAGGCTCGCAAATACTTGCCGATCTTGGAATTAAACAAATGCGATTAATGAGTCGTCCTAAAAAGTACCATGCACTTTCGGGCTTTCATTTAGAAGTTGTTGATTACATTGAGCCACAATAAGCATCACGCTTAAACTAGGCTATTATTTTATTTTTATGGTATGATGCGCAGCAATTTTTGCGCAATCGCAACCGCTTGAACTTATTTTTAGGGTTATCAAATGAAAATTATTGAAGGTAATAAGTACGCTCCAGGCAAAAAGTTTGCCATTGTCATTTCTCGTTTTAATGACTTTATTGGTAGCAGCCTCCTTGCAGGTGCTGTTGATGAGCTAAAACGCACTGGTGGCGTATCTGATGACGACATTACCGTTATTTATGTACCAGGCGCGGTAGAATTACCTTTAGCGGCTAAACGCGTTGCAGCAAAAAAAGAGTATGATGCAATCATCGCATTAGGCGTAGTGATCAGAGGTGGTACACCACACTTTGACCTAGTTGCTGGCGAATCAAACAAAGGTCTTGCGCAAGTATCACTTGAGTATGATATCCCGGTTGCATTTGGCGTATTAACCACCGAAAGCATTGAACAAGCAATTGAGCGTGCTGGCACCAAAATGGGCAATAAAGGCGGCGAAGCTGCTTTAGGCGCGCTTGAAATGGTTAATGTGTTAGATAAAATTTAAGTTTAAGGAATTTTTGTGAAACCAGCAGCAAGACGTAAAGCACGTATCTTAGCACTCCAAGCCGTTTATTCTTGGCAAATAAGTGGCAATCTAATTGCCGATATCGAACAACAAATGTTGATCGAAACAGACGTTACTAAAATTGATGTTGAATACTTTAAAGATTTAGCGACGGGTGTTGCTATAAATTACAAGCAACTAGACGAAGCTGTATCACCACATTTAACACGTCCGTTTGATGACTTAGATATGGTTGAGCGTGCAATTTTACGTTTAAGCAGCTATGAGCTTAAGTTCCGTGAAGACGTACCTTATAAAGTTGCTATTAACGAAGGTATTGAGCTTGCCAAAATTTTTGGCGCTGAAGATAGCCATAAATTTGTAAACGGTGTACTTGATAAAGCTGTTAAGCATTTACGCAAGTCATAACAATTCACTCTGAATTTTAAATTTCAGATTGATTGGTTAAACAACCGTTAAAAGGAGAGCCGGCATAGGTCGGCTTTTTTGTGTATGAAGGAATTTGAATTAATTAATCGCTACTTTAAAGGTCGCGGTATCACTCGTCGTGATGTAAACCTAGGAATAGGGGATGATTGCGCATTGGTCTCTGTTCCACAAAATTGCCAACTTGCCGTTACAACAGACACTCTTGTTGCTGGCGTGCACTTTTTTGATGATATTTCCCCTCGTGCATTAGGTCATAGAGCACTCGCTGTGAATTTAAGTGATTTAGCTGCAATGGGCGCTGAACCAACATGGGTTTCGGTTGCACTCACATTGCCAAGTATAGATCCGCAGTGGATTGAAGAATTTACTGAAGGCATGCATGAAATTGCAGAATACTTTAATGTACAAATTATTGGTGGCGATACGACTCAAGGGCCATTAACTATTACTATTTGTGCAAAAGGAACGGTACCTGAGGGGAAAGCTCTGCGCAGAAGTGGTGCTAAAGTGGGGGATTGGATTTATGTTACAGGTCCTTTAGGGGATGCAGGTTTAGCTATTGAATCGCGCAAGCAAGGTTTTAAAATAGAGCCTGAACATTTAAAATATGTTAATAAACGTTTCGATTATCCAACACCTCGCGTAGCAGCTGGCCAAGTTTTACGCGGACTTGCATCATCGGCTATTGATGTATCTGACGGTCTTATTGCTGATTTAGGCCATATTCTAGATATGTCGCAAGTAAGTGCTGTTATTAATGTTGAAAGTATTCCTACATCAGATGCGATGAAATCGAGCCTTGATTTTGATCAGCAATTACCGTTTATTCTTAGCTACGGCGATGACTACGAATTGTTATTTACTGTTCCTGATAGTAATAAAAGTATGTTAGAAATTAAGCTACGTCAGTATGGTGTAGATGCAACATGCATTGGCCAAGTTAAAAGTGGTGATGGCCAAATTGAGCTTTTATACAATGGTGAAGAGTTTAATTTTGAGCAGCATGGCTTTGAGCATTTTGCAAAGGAGCAGGTTTGAATAATAACCGCAAGTTTAATTTAAAGCGTCCGCACCAATTTTTTGGTTTAGGGTTTGGCACAGGCCTTGCACCTAAAGCGCCTGGTACATTTGGTACTTTTGCTGCACTGCCATTTATTTTTATGACAATGTACTATCCATTATGGTTACAAATTGTGTTTGCTGTAGTGATCAGTATATTTGGTATATGGGCATGTGGTAAAACGGCTGATGATTTAGGCGTGCACGACCATCCTGCAATTGTATGGGATGAAGTGGCTGGCTATTACATTACCATGATTGGCGCAGCGCTTAGCTGGCAGAGTTTATTAGTTGGCTTTTTGTTATTTCGCTTTTTTGATATAGCAAAACCCGGCCCAATCCGTATGCTAGATAAACGAGTACATGGCGGTTTAGGTATTATGGCTGATGATATATTGGCTGGTATTTTTTCGCTTATTTGTTTGCAAGCGTTAATAAAAGTGGGTTTACTACCCTTTTAATTTTTATATTTGAATTGTTTAACTAGGTGGCAGCAATATGATGCGATTTTTACTGGTTTGTGTACTGATGTTGTGCGCGACGCCAAGCTGGGCCTCAATTACTGATTATGTCGTTAAGCAATGGAATATAAAAGACGGTTTGCCGTCACAATCACTCAAAAGTGTAGTGCAAGATCAGCAAGGTTATATGTGGCTGGGTACTCAGTTTGGGTTAAGCCGTTTTGATGGAACAACATTTACTAACTATAGTACCCAAAATAGTTATTTTTTACCAAGTAATGGTATTAATAAACTTTTAATCGATTCGAACGGGTTGTTGTGGATAGGTACTAAAAGCGGATTAGTTGTAATTAACCCGGCAACATTTGCAGCACAAGAATTTAATATTAAAGGCCCTGTAAGGGATATTTTAGAAGATTCTAAAGGCAGTATCTGGATTGCAGCAAATGGTTTGTATTATGTTGATAGAGGGCAAGTTGACTTGCAAACTCACGCTAGCGGTCAACTACCTATTGTCAATGCGACAGTAATCACCCAAATTGTCGGCTCAGTTAGTCAAATGGCACTTTCTCCGGAAGGTATTTGGCTGGTTAATGACCGTCATTTGTTACGCCTTACTAAAAACGCCTCCGATTTTTCTAAATTACGTTTAGAGCTCACTGCAAAAATATCGCTACCAGAGCGTTTAGCGCAAACTATTGTGCATGATTTATCATTTTTGAACGGCAATTTATACTTGGCTTCAGAACTAGGTGCATATTTTCTAGATTTAGATGATGAGCTAAGGCCATTTCCTTTACCCAATGCTAATAATTCAGCTGTTTATAAGTTTATGAGTGATACCAATGGTGGATTATGGGTTTCAACTTACGGGCGTTTATTATTTAGAGATAAGTCAGGCGAATGGCAATGGGTTGAGCCAAGCCAGCTAGATCAAAGTATTTGGTTTGCAGATATTTTTCGTGATGATAAAAATAATGTATGGCTAGCAAGCTTTAGTGAAGGCTTATGGCTTGCGCATGAAGGGCGGGTTGAACGACATTCAGCTGTATCTGAGATGACTGAGGCCGTTATGGCAATAAGCCAAGCACCTGATGGTAAATTATGGGTCGCTAACAAAAGTGGTATTGGTTACTTTGATTTAAGTAAAAGCTTTATAAATCTGATCCCTAGTAGTAAATACAGCCGATCGTCAGTCCATGACTTACAGTTTGATGGTGAGCGACTCTATATAGCCACAGGAAGAGGTTTATTTGTTTATGAGAATAATACACTTTATACCGTTCCAGGGCGCGCGCTACGTGATAACCCTGTATTTGCTATAAGCCGTTCAAGCAAAGGTGGTTTTTGGATTGGCACTGGACGGGGGTTATATCGTCTTGGTTATGCGGGACTAACGCCGTTTGCGTATAATGCATTTTTAGGTAGTAAGTTTATTACTTACGTATTGGATAAAACTAATTTTGGAGTGATAGGTACAAGTAAAGGCGCCTATTACTTTACCGAGCGTGGCATTGAAAAAATTGGTGATCAAACATCTTTAGAAAGTGCTTATGTAACAAGTGTACTGCATATTGATGGTGTAGGTATTTTAATTGGCTCTCTTAACGACGGGCTTTTTTATAGAAGTACCCAAGGGCAATGGCGTCAACTTGATGCGGCTAATGGTCTACCATATGGATCAATTTTTAGCCTCGAATACGATGAAAAGCTAAAACATGTTTGGGTTAGCACCATGAAAGGCGTTTATAGGATGCCTGTAGATCAATTCAAAGCAGATATTAAAAGCTTAAAAGTAGAGGAAGTTATTTCTTCATTTGATCGTCAACTCGATGGTAAAGCTAATCAGTGTTGTAGTGGGTTAGGCCATGACGCAGTTGCTAATATTGGCAGTTCAATTTGGTATCCTAGTTTGCAAGGGATTGTAGAGATCCCTAAAAACGTAGAGCTATTTGGCGTGTTGTCATTGAAGCCAAAAGTAGAAACAATTACCACACCATTGCGTAATTTAACAACTGCAGCCTTAGGTCAAAAACCATCATTAGAAACTGATGAGCGAGATATAACGCTTGCCTACACGGCTATAGATTATTATGCACCAAACAGCATTGAATTTAGGTATAAGCTAAGTGGCTTAGATAGCGATTGGCGTTATGCAAATACACGTAGAGAAGCTATTTATACTAACTTACCAGCAGGGTCGTTTTTATTTCAGCTTGAAGCAAAGCGACAAGGTGAAGATTGGAGTAAAGCACAAGAAGCTGAATACGGCTTTATTGTGCCAGAGCGCTTTGATGAAACTATTTATTTTAGATTGTTGATCACCAGTGGCTTCATTTTGTTTTTTTACTTGGTTTTTTGGGTATTTAGAGCACAAGAGCGCAGAAAGCAAGAAGCACTCGAGGGATTGATCACCGAACGTACATTAGAGCTACGTCAAGCTAATGATAAGCTTAATCAAGTGAATTCACAGCTCAAGCTAGTAAGTCATTCAGACGAGCTTACGGGGCTTCGTAGTCGTCGATTTTTGTTCGATCAATTGCCTAAAGATATCGAACACTTTCAACGTAATTCTCAATCGCTGCAAGCTCAGGGTAAGTCACTTGTTTTACTAATAATCAACTTTGATAACTTTAGTCGAATTAACGATGCATATGGCCCAATAGCGGGTGATAGCTGTTTGCAGCAAATGGCAGCATTACTTAACTCTCGCACACAAGGATCCGACTACGTAGCGCGTTGGAGTGGCGATGAATTTTTACTCCTACTGCGTGATTTTAAATGTAATAAAATAGATAGCTATGCTTCGGAGCTGTGCCAAGCTGTTGCAGAGTATTCATTCCAGCTTCCGAATGGAAAAAGTACTAATATTATGGCGTCAATTGGTTGGTCTTTCTACCCGTTACCACTTTTAGGTGGGCAAGTAATCAGTTGGGAGACATCTATTAACTTAGCTGATATTGCACTGCACCAAGTTAAAAAGCGTGGTGGCGATGGTGTTGCAAACATTACATTTGATGATCAGCTTGATGCATTTGAGTTTGAGCAAAATTCTAACGTTGACCAACAATTAGGTATTTTACAAAGTAATGGCCTAGCTGATATTAAAGTGTGGATGCGCTGATCAGCTGATGGGTAATATTTGACATTAAAAAAGGAGCCTAGGCTCCTTTTTTAATGTGCTCTACATTTAAATGTATAGAAGTTAATTAATAAACGTTTTAATCGCGGTTAATATTCCTTGCTCGCCTAATCCCATTTCATCGTGCATTTCATCTTGCGTGCCGTGTTTAATAAACTCATCAGGAATACCTAAGTTAAGGATATTAATATCAGCTTTTTGCGTTGCGAAGTATTCGTTAACTGCAGAGCCGGCACCGCCAGCAATCGCGTTATCTTCAAGCGTAACAAAGGTATCGTGGCTAGTAGCAAGCTCATTTAAAAGTGCAGTATCAAGTGGTTTAATAAAACGCATATTAACAAGCGTTGCATCTAATTCATTTACGGCAAGCTGTGCGTTTTCAAGTAATGTACCGAATGATAAAATGGCAATCTTTCTGCCTTGTTTAACCGTATTTGCTTTGCCTATTTCAAGCAATTGCATAGTGCTTTCAATGTCTGCAGTACCTGCGCTACCTCGAGGATAACGAACTGCAACAGGGCAGTTTGCTTTATAACCGGTGTATAGCATTTGGCGACACTCGTTAGTGTCGCTTGGTGCCATAATGACCATATTTGGAATACAGCGCATAAAGCTTAAATCGTATGCACCTTGGTGAGTTTCACCATCGGCTCCAACAATGCCTGCCCGGTCAATGGCAAATAATACAGGTAAGTTTTGCAGTGCAACATCATGTATTAATTGGTCATATGCACGTTGTAAAAAGCTTGAGTAAATAGCCACAACAGGCTTTAAACCTTCACAGGCAAAACCAGCAGCTAAAGTAACAGCATGCTGCTCTGCAATGGCCACATCAAAATACTGGTCAGGGAATTCTTTAGAAAAACGCACCATACCTGAGCCTTCGCGCATTGCTGGCGTAATCGCCATTAAATTGCTGTCTTGCTCTGCCATATCGCATAACCAATCGCCAAATACTTTTGAAAAAGTAGCTGCACTAGGTTTAGATTTAGGTAAGCTAGTTGTGCTTGGGTCAAATTTTGGTACGCCATGATAGCCAATCGGATCGGCTTCAGCTGGTTTATAACCCTTACCTTTTTGCGTTTTTATATGTAAAAGTTGCGGACCTTTTAAATTACGCATATTACGTAATGTATCTACAAGCATGTTTACATCGTGACCATCAATTGGGCCGATGTAATTTAGGCCTAATTCTTCAAAGAAGGTACCTGGGATCATCATGCCTTTAATATGCTCTTCCATTTTACTGGCAAGTTGCTTTACCGGAGGCACGCCTGAGAGTAACTTTTTGCTACCTTCACGAATGTTAGTGTAAAAGCTACCTGATAAAATTCGGGCAAAGTGATTTGTTAAGGCGCCAACATTTTCAGAAATCGACATTTCGTTATCATTTAAAATAATAAGCATGTCTGATTTTACATCACCTAAATGATTCATCGCTTCAAATGCCATGCCTGCGGTTATTGCTCCGTCACCAATAATGGCTACAGATTTTCGACCTTTGCCTTCTTTTTGGGCGGCAATAGACATACCTAAGGCAGCTGAAATAGAGGTGCTTGAATGGCCTACGCTAAACGTATCGTATTGGCTTTCATCGCGAAAAGGAAAAGGGTGCAAACCGTCTTTTTGGCGAATAGTGTGCATTTGGTCGCGACGACCTGTAAGGATTTTATGTGGATAAGCTTGGTGACCCACATCCCAAACTAGGCGATCGTCTGGAGTGTTATAAACATAATGCAGCGCAACGGTTAGTTCAACCGTCCCTAAACCAGACGCTAGATGACCGCTACTTTGCGATACTGAGTTGAGTAAATAATCGCGCAGCTCATTGCTAAATGCAGGGAGTTTATCTTGCGCTAAATCACGCAATTGGGCTGGCTCGTCAACCAAATTAAGTAATGGATACTTGCTACTATCAAGTGTCATGGTTTTATATATATCCTTCGCTAACATTAATTAATCCAAAGCTTTTACGAATAATTAATGTTGAGTAATAATGTCAGTGTTAATTGCAATACGTGTGAGTAATAATTAGTGGTCACGCTCAATTAGGTAATTTGCCAGCGATGCAAGAAGTGTGGTGTCTGCATCTATATTTGCCAACGCTTCATGGGCTTGTTGTATTAAGTTTTGTGCCTTTTCTTTAGCGCCTAGCATACCTAATAACGCAGGGTATGTCGCTTTATTCGCGGCAATATCGGAGCCTTGTGGTTTACCTAAAGTAACCGTATCGCCTTCAACATCTAAAATGTCGTCGTGTACTTGAAATGCAAGCCCTATAGCATACCCAAAAACGCTTAAGTTTTCTAAGGTTTGTTCATCAACATTTTCGCTGCACAGTGCACCAAGTGTAATTGCGCAATTAATAAGTGCGCCAGTTTTTAGCTTATGTATTCGCTCAAGTTCTTGTACTGTAATTATTTTATCAGTGGCTGCAATATCTAAACCTTGACCTGAAACCATTCCTTCAAGGCCTGATGCGTGGGCGAGTGCCGCTATCATTTTTACCTGTGTTTGAGCAGAGCAGTTAAAACTATGTTTAGCAATTAGTTCAAAAGCTAAAGTTTGAAGAGCATCGCCGGCTAAAATTGCTTGGGCTTCACCATAAACTATATGACAAGTTGGTCGACCACGACGCAGATCGTCGTCATCCATAGCAGGTAAGTCATCATGTACTAGCGAGTAACTGTGTATGCATTCAATAGCTGCTGCTAATATATCTAAATCTTTTTTGTCTGCCCCTAATATTTTGCCTGTTGCGTAGACTAAAAATGGGCGCAGCCTTTTTCCACCATTAAACAAACTGTAATGAGTTGCTTCTTTTATTGCTCTATCACTATCAAGTGCTTGTTCAAAATAAAGGTTTAGTGCTGATGCAACGTCTATTTGAGCACGCTCAATATGTTCTTTAATGCTCACCGCTATTCCATATCATTATCAAAGTTTGTAAGTACTGATTTATCGCCATTACCCATTAAAATAGATACCTTTTGTTCTGCTTGCTTGAGTTTACCAGATGAAGCGTTAGCTAGAGCAATACCGCGTTCAAACTGCTTCAATGACTGCTCAAGCGATAAATCACCTTGTTCCATATCACTAACAATTATTGATAATTCTTCTAGTGCTTGTTCGAAACTTAAGTTTTCAGGTTTTTTAGTCGCCATCTTATTTCAGCTTACTTGATAAATTTAGGAGCCAATTTTAGGGGGAATGCTAAACTAGGTCAAAGAATGATATGTTTTTTTCTTCTATTACGGCTAAATGTTACTTTATGTGGATTAATAAAGCCTTAATTACGGTCATACTGATATCATTTAAATGATTAATCGTTATATTAACATTGTAACTTTGTTTAAAAATAATCCTGAAATTGTTTTTTATGTTTATTTTCATATATGACTCAAGCAATTTAGCATGTTGCCGATAAGCAGTTAATAATAAAAGTTTTACAATAAGGCCTTAGTGCATGAAACCTCTGGAGGTAATGTGGATTTAGCAACCATAATAGGGATCCTTGGCGCAATTGGCTTAATTGTCATGTCCATGTTTATGAGTAGTAGTGGTGAAATGGCCATGTTTTACAATACCCCTTCAGTGGTAATTGTATTTGGTGGCTCTATATTTATAGTTTTATCTAATTACACCATGGGACAATTTTTTGGGATAGGTAAAGTTGCCGCTAAAGCTTTTATGTTTAAAATTGAATCGCCGGAAGAGTTAATTGAAAAAGCGGTTGAACTTGCAGATTCAGCTCGAAAGGGCGGTTTTCTGGCGCTTGAGGAAGCTGAAATACCAAATCAATTTATGCGTAAAGGCGTAGATATGCTAGTTGATGGTCACGATGCTGACGTTGTTAGAGCGACCTTACAAAAAGATATCACTTTAACTTCAACACGACATGAAATGGGCGCAGGCTTATTTAAAGCGATGGCTGATATTGCTCCTGCAATGGGTATGATTGGTACGCTTATTGGTTTAGTTGCTATGTTATCGAATATGGACGATCCAAAATCAATTGGTCCTTCAATGGCTGTTGCACTATTAACTACCTTATACGGTGCCTTTTTAGCAAACGTAGTGGCTATCCCTATTCAAGTTAAATTGGAACTTCGTAAAGACGAAGAGGCGATGAATCAACGTTTGATTTTAGATGCAGTTTTAGGTATCCAAGATGGTCAAAATCCAAAAGTGATTGAAGGTATTTTGAAGAACTACTTAGCTGAATCAAAACGTAAAGTTGATACTGAGGAGTAACCATGTCTGAGCAAGAGTGTAAATGTCCACCTCCTGGTTTACCTGCTTGGATGGGAACCTTTGCCGACTTAATGTCTTTACTGATGTGCTTTTTTGTACTCTTGCTTGCATTTTCTGAAATGGATGTACTTAAATTTAAACAAATAGCAGGCTCGATGAAGTTTGCTTTCGGTGTACAAAACAAAATAGAAGTAAAAGATATTCCCAAAGGTACCTCGGTTATTGCAATGGAGTTTACGCCAGGTAAACCAGAACCTACACCAATTGAAACTATTCAGCAGCAAACCGTAGAAATGACTCAGCAAATGCTTGAATTTCAAGCCGGTGATGAAAGTTCAGCTGGCGGCAGGCAAGAACAACGAGGTGATAAACGTGGTGGTGAGTCTCGGAGCACTTCGCAAGAAAAATCATCAGAGCAGGCTATTTCAGCAGCGGATCAAGAACAAACAAACGAGCTTGTTAAAAAAATCGCGCAGCAGCTTGAAAAGCAAATTATTGATGGTGCAATAGAGCTTGAGTCTTTAGGCCAGCAAATAATTATTCGCATCAGAGAAAATGGGTCTTTTCCTTCCGGTAGTGCTTTTTTGCAGCCTAAATTTAAACCCATTATTCAAGATATTGGCATATTGTTAAAAGATGTACCTGGTGAGATAACAGTATCAGGTCATACTGATGATTTTCAGGTTTCGAATGAGCTGTACATAAACAACTGGGATCTTTCTTCTAAGCGAGCTGTTGCTGTAGCAAGCGAGTTACAAAAAGTATCTGGTTTTGATAAAACGCGGATGATGGTTGTTGGGCGAGCTGAAACAAGACCACTTGTACCAAATGACACAGATGAAGACCGCCGAAGAAATCGTCGTGTCGAGATTTCTATTTTGCAAGGTAAAGCAAAAGAGTCAGCACCTATTGATGTAAGATAGTACTGCTTGGCAAAGCAGTTTTTTTAACTTAAGATAATAAATCTTAACAAATGTAATGGAGAACCCATGAATAAAAAATATAAGTATAGCGATATGCCAGGAAATGGTAGTGGCGGAGATGATAATGATGATAAAACAGATAGCCAAACTCAAGATTGGTGGAAGTTTTTCTTCTAAACAATAATAACTTTTACTTACAGGATATCAATTATGAAAAAGTTAGATAAATTTAGCTACATGCCAGGCAATGGAAATGGACAGGATGATGACACAAAACCAGATTAGGTAACTCTATGCCTACATGGTTTAATAGTAGTATGCAAATACTCGAAATTAGCTGGGTGCTATTTTTACTCCCAGCTATTTTTGTATTCTACTTACGTAAGGATTATCTGGCACTTCGCTTTGTGTTAGTTACCGCTGCTTTTTTTTTGTACGGTACTTTAATTTACGGTGATCTAATAACTATTGATGACCCTTATATTTGGCGTTATGTTGTCTGGGTATTTAATGATCTGGCGTGGATGGCTCTGATTGCCTATTGGGGTCTTAAAGATAAAGTGCATTTGTGGCAATGCGTATTGGGCCAACTTGTGGTTATTGGTGCACCCATCCTGCAGTTGTTTCGTCTAGTTGACCGTCACCTTTGGGATTTATCTTACAGCACTTATATGTATAAAACTTTGCTGCCATTAATTAATATTGGCACTATTGTAGTGTGTTATCTTCCTCTTTTATATATTTTTGCTAATAAGCGAAATAAAGCTTTAAGTTAATAACTACAAAATACCCCTCCTTTAAAATAGCTGTGCTAAACTACTGTTTATATGAACAGTTGTGAGCAAGCTATGAAACTCTACATTGCAGAAAAACCTTCACTTGGACGCGCTATTGCTGATGCGTTACCAAAACCACATAAAAAACACGATGGCTATATAGAAGTTGCTAACGGTGATTGTGTCTCGTGGTGTATTGGGCATTTACTAGAACAAGCAGAGCCTGATGATTATGATGAGCGCTTTAAAAAGTGGCAGTTTGATCACTTACCTATAATACCTGAGCAATGGAAATTAAAAGCCAAAACCAAAACTCGCAAACAGCTCACTGTTTTAAAAAAATTAATTAAACAAGCTTCGCAACTTATTCATGCTGGCGATCCAGACCGCGAAGGCCAGCTTCTGGTTGACCAAGTAATAGAAGAAGCTAAAATAAGTCAGGCTAAAAAGCAAAGTACGCAACGTTTACTCATTAGTGATTTAAACTTGTCGGCGGTAAAGAAATCATTGGGCGCAATGCGTTCTAATCGAGATTTTATTCCGTTAAGTGTATCTGCTTTAGCGCGCTCTCGTGCGGATTGGTTATTTGGTATGAATTTAACGCGTGCATATACATTAGCTGGGCAAAAAGCAGGATTTGGTAATGTGCTTTCGGTAGGGCGGGTTCAAACCCCTATTTTAGGTCTTGTTGTTAATAGAGATAACGAAATAGCTAATTTTGTATCTAAGCCTTTTTACGATGTATTGGCGCATTTGTTTACTCCAGATAATCAACCATTCATAGCTAAGTGGGTTCCAAGCAAAGCATGTGAGCCACATCAAGATGAAGAAGGGCGAATACTTAACAAAGCTCTTGCAGGAAATGTTGCTTCACGCATTACAAAGCAAAGTGCTGAGCTTACTTCACTCGACCAAAAACAAAAAAAGCAAAGTGCTCCATTGCCTTATAATTTATCTGCTCTGCAAATAGATGCAGCTAAAGCATTTGGAATGCCAGCTCAAAAAGTATTGGATATTTGCCAAATACTTTACGAACGTCATAAATTAATTACTTACCCACGCTCAGATAATCGTTATTTACCCAAAGATCACCATCAAGAAGCATCTGCTATTTTTAAGGCAATAAGTGCTAATGGGGGGCAAAGCAGTGAATTAGTAAACGGGGCTGATGTAAAAAAGCGTAGTAAATGTTTTAACGATTCAAAAGTAGCAGCCCATCATGCCATTGTGCCTACGGCTAAGCAGTTAAAGTCAGCGAGTTTGAGCGGTGACGAAGCAAAGGTATATCAATTAATAAGCCGTCATTACTTAATTCAGTTTTATCCCGACTATATATATAACGAAACTAAAGCTGAGGTAATTATTGCTGGTGGGCTTTTTAAGACAAATGCAAAGCAAGATGTAAGCTTGGGTTTTAAGGTGTTAATGGGTAAATCTGAATTAAAAGATGAAGCCTCGCTACCTCCTTTAACAAAAGGTATGCCTCTTTTTTGCGATAAAGGCGAAGTAGTCGAAAAGCATACATCACCCCCTACTTATTTTACCGATGCTACATTATTGGCTGCGATGACCGGTATTAGTCGTTATGTTAAAGATCCACAAATTAAAAAAGTATTAAAAGACACCGATGGTTTAGGTACGGAGGCAACACGAGCGGGAATAATCGAGTTGCTATTCAAGCGGCGTTTTTTAAAGCGTGAAGGTAAAGCAATTAAAGCAACCGAAACCGGTTTGGCACTTATTAGTGTTTTACCCCAAGGTCTAGCAAGTCCCGACTTAACGGCTAAGTGGGAGTCGAGCTTAGGGGATATAGCGCAACAAGCAATGGGTTATCAGCAGTTTTTACAGCCATTACTAGCAGAGCTTGAAGGCTTCGTACAGCAAGCGGCTAATTGCGATAGCTATGCATTTTCAAAGCTTCCTAAAACATCCCCCAAAAAACGCTTTGCTAAACGTAGTAAAAAATCAAATTATAAAAAGAGTTCAGCAACTAGTTGATAACTGAGCTCTTCAACACTATTTACTCGTTATTAAATAAGGCAACAGCAGCGTTACTCATTGCTTTTATTCCAGTAGGAATAGCAACTTTATAATCTGGTGCAAATTTACTAGAGTGTAGAGAAGGGAGTACCTCACCTGTTTTTATCGAATCTGCATATTGTGCTTGGTTTACGCCTCCTAGCCAAAAAAGGGTAATAGGGATATTTTCATCGGTGCGTCCGTATAGGCCAAAATCTTCACCCGCCATTACAGCTTGTGTTTCAAGTACATTAGTATCGCCAATTGCGCTGGCAATAGAGTTTCTAACAATGTCTGTTTGTGCAGGGTTATTATAAGTAGATGGAATAGATTCATCTTCATGTACATATACTACAGGGTAGTTTGATTCATTTAAGCCAGCACTTTGTGCAATACCTGCGGTGATTCGCTTTATTGCTGCTATTTGAGCGCTTCTTACATCGGGGTTATAGCTTCTGAGAGTGAGTTGTAGTTTTACTTCATCCGAAATCACATTATGTTTTGAACCACCATGAATAGACCCCACTGTAATAACAGAAGGCTCAAGCGGTGAAAGCTCTCGGCTTGTGATTGTTTGTAGAGCAAGTACAGTGCGTGCAGCTATAACCACTGGGTCTATAGTTGTATGCGGATAAGCACCATGACCACCTTTACCTTTAATTGTAATATCGACAGAATCTACACTTGCCATCGTGTATTCATTTTTCATTGATACCTTACCAGCGGGGACGCTAGCGCTTACATGTAAAGCAATTATATGATCAGGTTTTGCATATTTACTAAATAGTCCTTCGCTTAACATCGCTTTAGCACCCCCACCTACTTCTTCTGCAGGCTGTGCAACCATCATTAATGTACCTTGCCACTGTTTTTTATGAGCAATTAACTGATCTGCAGTTCCAATAAAAGAGCTCATGTGGATATCGTGGCCACAGCCGTGCATTACACCTACTTTTGCACCGTGCTCGTCTATTACTTTGACTTTTGAGGCATAGGATTTTCCTGTTTGCTCAATAATAGGTAAACCATCGGTGTCAGTACGGATCATCACGGTTGGACCACTTCCGTTTTTGTAAATGCCGACAACACCAAAGCCACCTACATTACTTGTTACTTTAAAACCCAGCTGAGTTAATTTATTCGCTATTTTATTACCTGTTTTTTGTTCGTGATAAGAAAGCTCTGGCGATTGGTGTAAATCGAGGTAAAACTTTTCTATAGCTGGCATGGTTTTGCTTAAATTCAAATCGAGTCCATTTGCCTGTACAAATGGACTTGCTAATAAAAGTGCTGCACTTAGATAAGTTAATTTCATGTTTTCCCTCATTGTTGAATATGTATACCGAGTGATTTAGGTATATGACTTGTAATTATTATGTTCACCACCATATAAAAACCTAAATAGATGAATATGGCAATCAATTCAATGAGCAACATAGTTAGTATTAATGCGCAAAACCTTCAACAAGTACTCGGTGAAACATCACAGCAAAAATTGGTGTTGCTTAATTTTTTCTCTCCTCAAACTCCTGACTGCATCGGACAGGCTGCAATTTTAGATAAAGTAGCGGCAGAATATGCAAGCTATATAGTAGTAGCAAACCTAGATTGCGATGCAGAGCAAGCACTCGCATCTCAACTTGCGCAACAAGTTGGTCTGCAAACACTGCCTACGCTTGTATTATTAAAAGACTCTGCACCAGTAGATTTACTTGCAGGTGTTCAAAGCGAAGCACAAATACGCGAAGCCCTAGCGAAGCATTTACCTGCGCAACAAGACTTACTGTTAGAACAAGCAAAGCAAGCGTTACTAAAGTCAGATTTAAATGCTGCATTTAATTATGCAAAGCAAGCTTATGAAATAGACAGCGGTAATGCACGTATCAAATTAGTGCTTGCAGACATATGTATTCAAATTCATAAGGTAGATGAAGCGCAAGCGCTTATAAATACAATAGATGCACAAGAGCAAGATGCTTACTTTAATAATATAAAAGCAAAATGCGAAGCCGCGCTTGAAGCAAAAGATTCACCAGAGATTAAAGAAAAGCAACAACAAGTAGAAAAGTATCCAAATGACTTAGAATTAAAAGAAGAGCTCAGTATTTTACTAAATGAAGCGGGCAGAAAAGAAGAAGCATTGGATGTACTATTTACAGTGTTGCAAAAAGATCTGAACTTCAACGAAGCAAAACCAAGCTTTTTAGCCATTATTGCCTCTTTACCTGATGGCGACGCACTCGCAGCTAAGTATCGTCGCAAGTTATATAGTATTTTATACTAGGGTCTGTTGCTCTTTGCGTATTAAAATTTGTTCAAACTAGGGGCTGTTGATCTTTGTTTGAATTTTGTGCGTAAGCGGTAATCTCGTATAATTTACTTCGCCAAAAACAAACCTTACGAGATTACCATGCCCCGATTAATGCTCACTGATAAGTTGTGGTCGAAGCTAAAATCAATTTTGCTTGAAGATAGAGTTTATAACAAGCTTGAACACAGACAAACGATGGAAGGAATTTTATATCGCTTACGTGTTGGTTGCCCATGGCGTGACCTCCCTGAGTGTTTTGGTTTATGGAATACTATTTACCGCCGATTTCTACTTTGGTCTAAAAAAGGAATATTAATAAGGTTGTTCAAATCATTATCCGCCAATAGTGACACTGAGTGGGAATTCATTGATGGCAGTTATGTTAAAGCACATCAACACAGTACAGGTGCTGCGTCTCAACAAGAACAAGCGATAGCATTAAGTCGTGGCGGTAATACAAGTAAAATTCATTTAGCTGTTGATAGTTATGGCTTACCAATTGAATTTATTATTACAGGCGGCGATGTTCATGATAGTAAAGTGGCAAATGAACTGATTGAATTATTGCCCCAAGGCGATTTTGTTATCGCAGACAAAGGCTATGATAGTGAAGTCATTAGAAATAAGGTTCGAGAGAGAAACTCAAGCCCAGTGATCCCTAGAAAGAAAAACTCAAAAACAGGTAATGGTGATATTGATTGGTGCTTATATAAATATAGGCATTTAGTTGAAAATGCCTTTGCAAGGCTAAAGCACTTCCGTGCTATAGCGACAAGGTACGATAAATTGAAATTACAGTTTGAGAGTATGTTAGCGCTGGCATGTGCAATGATTTGGCTACCAATGTGAAAGATCAACAGCCCCTAGGGTCTGTTGCTCTTTGCGTATTAAAATTTGTTCAAACTAGGGGTTGTTTAATCGCGGTGCGAGATTTGTAACCTAGTGGGCTCAGTAACTACTCCAGCGTTACCCTACTGGCTTACATCCCTGTCTCTTATACACAAGTCTTTGAATATCGTTAAGTCTGTGATCTAATCGATCATCATCACTCATAGATTTATCATATGCACACAAACACTTCTGAAGAATGGGCTCAATTAATTTTTGGTAACGCTAATTTAGGAGATCCGAGACGCACCCGACGATTAGCTCTACTAGCAAGCGATATGGCTGAGAATGCAGACAGCTCAATTGTTAAGGCTTCTGATACACCCGCAAAAATTGAAGCCGCTTATCGTTTCATTAGAAATGAGAAAATATCCCCTCAAGCGATTGCCTATTCAGGATTCTCACAAACGAGTGAAGCGGTAAAGCAGTTGCCTTTGGTTCTCGCTATCCAAGATACGACAGGATTGACATTTAAACACAGTGTTTGCAAAGAATTAGGCGATGTGAACTGTACAAATACATTAGGAAAACCATCAAAAACAAGAACGCTATATGCGCATTCAACTTTAGCAATTGATGCAGATACGGAGCACGTTATTGGTTTACTCGACCAGTCCTATTGGTTTAGGAAATCAAAGGTTAAAGGGACTAAAGATCAACAACAGCAACGCCCTTACGAAGAGAAAGAAAGCTATCGCTGGCAACAAACATTAATGGATATAAAAAAACGTACAGGTGAATTATCAAATATACTTAACATCTGCGACAGAGAAGCTGACATTTATGAGTACATGACTTACCAAAAAGATGAAGGGCATCGATTTTTAGTCAGAGCAAAAGAAAATAGAAAATTAATAGAGCCTCAATGCAATCTCAATCAGTTAATAGAAACAGCGCAGGGTCAGTGTTGTTACACTATTAATATAGCGCAACGTGCGGGAAGAAAAGCGCGTCAGGCCCGAATTACATTGAGCTATCAACCTATAACACTCGCCAAGCCTAAGCGAGTACAAGGGCAAGAATCACCGACATTGAGCGTCAATGTCATTGTCTGTCAGGAAAAAGAAAGTACGCAAAAAAATCCATTATGTTGGATTTTATATACGACAGAGCCCGTAAATACAGCAGAAGATGCCCAGAAATTAGTAAGATACTATGAACTTCGCTGGCGTGTAGAGGAGTTTCATAAAACATGGAAAACAGATGGAACCGAAGTAGAAGATTTACGTTTGCAGCACAGTGATAATATTTTACGAATTGCGATCATTAAAGCGTTTATTGCTGTCAGGTTATTACAGCTGCAAAATATGGCGCAAAGGAGTGAATTAGACAAAGAAGTGAGATGTACAACTTGTGTTAAAGAGATGACGTGGAAATTACTATGGGCAAAGGTTGAAAAGGATGTGTTGCCGGATAAAGTACCGTCTCTCCATTGGCTATACTATAGTTTAGCGAAATTGGGAGGGTGGTATGACAGTAAAAGAAATGGTCGAGTTGGCGTAAAAGCACTCTGGAAGGGGTGGTTGAAATTAGCAGAAATGGTCGAATCTGCCGAATTGTTAATATCAATTCAGCAGACAGAAAAGTTGTGATCAAGAGACAGGCTTACATCCATGTAAGAATAAGTAAAAACCGAGTAACAAAGAGTAAATATCCCCTAGGAAGAACCCTTTGGGCAGCGTCTGTTTGGCATTAATTCTACGTTATCGCCTATTTATGGGGAGTAACCACACTACATAGGCTCTGCCTTGGCTGAATACCAAACAGGCTGCTGCAAATTTAACCTTGAAAGATAAACAGACCCTAGATTCTAATAACTATTACTTTTGAGAAGCACCTACATAAGGTGCTTTTTGCATTTTTAGGGTTTTAATTAATAGCTTTAGTATGGTTTAGCTATGTAAAAACAAGAGTTATCAACAGGGTTTTGTGGGTAACTTGTGTTTATCGTGTGCGCTTGCTTGGGACTTAATTTTAATTACTATTTTATGCAAATAACGCTTGCGTAAAATCCGCCGCTCCCTATAATGCGACCCCACTGAGACGGGAAACGCCAACGCATAGCGAGGCACGAACTACTTAGAGAGTTAAATAAAACTTCGGTTTTAAATCTTCTAAAAAGAAAGTTTAAAACAAAGTATTGACTCGAAAAATAAAGGGTGTATTATTCGCATCCCTTGAGGCGCTAAAGCGACTCAAAACGTTCTTTAACAATATAAAGCAATCATCTGTGTGGGCACTCGTACAGATTGAGTTCTAACAGCCAAACTACTTACTCTTTATGGGTAATTAGCGAGGCAAACAAATTAGAGTCTCAATTGAAAACTGAGTGACCAACAGAATAGTTATTTAGGTAATTATTCGGCACAGTCAATTCAATATCGAAAGATATTAAAAATTCAGAATTCATTGAGCTGTCGAAAGACATAAAACTTTTTAATTGAAGAGTTTGATCATGGCTCAGATTGAACGCTGGCGGCAGGCCTAACACATGCAAGTCGAGCGGTAACAGAGAGTAGCTTGCTACTTTGCTGACGAGCGGCGGACGGGTGAGTAATGCTTGGGAACATGCCTTGAGGTGGGGGACAACAGTTGGAAACGACTGCTAATACCGCATAATGTCTACGGACCAAAGGGGGCTTCGGCTCTCGCCTTTAGATTGGCCCAAGTGGGATTAGCTAGTTGGTGAGGTAATGGCTCACCAAGGCGACGATCCCTAGCTGGTTTGAGAGGATGATCAGCCACACTGGGACTGAGACACGGCCCAGACTCCTACGGGAGGCAGCAGTGGGGAATATTGCACAATGGGCGCAAGCCTGATGCAGCCATGCCGCGTGTGTGAAGAAGGCCTTCGGGTTGTAAAGCACTTTCAGTCAGGAGGAAAGGTTAACGGTTAATACCCGTTAGCTGTGACGTTACTGACAGAAGAAGCACCGGCTAACTCCGTGCCAGCAGCCGCGGTAATACGGAGGGTGCGAGCGTTAATCGGAATTACTGGGCGTAAAGCGTACGCAGGCGGTTTGTTAAGCGAGATGTGAAAGCCCCGGGCTCAACCTGGGAACTGCATTTCGAACTGGCAAACTAGAGTGTGATAGAGGGTGGTAGAATTTCAGGTGTAGCGGTGAAATGCGTAGAGATCTGAAGGAATACCGATGGCGAAGGCAGCCACCTGGGTCAACACTGACGCTCATGTACGAAAGCGTGGGGAGCAAACGGGATTAGATACCCCGGTAGTCCACGCCGTAAACGATGTCTACTAGAAGCTCGGAGCCTCGGTTCTGTTTTTCAAAGCTAACGCATTAAGTAGACCGCCTGGGGAGTACGGCCGCAAGGTTAAAACTCAAATGAATTGACGGGGGCCCGCACAAGCGGTGGAGCATGTGGTTTAATTCGATGCAACGCGAAGAACCTTACCTACACTTGACATACAGAGAACTTACCAGAGATGGTTTGGTGCCTTCGGGAACTCTGATACAGGTGCTGCATGGCTGTCGTCAGCTCGTGTTGTGAGATGTTGGGTTAAGTCCCGCAACGAGCGCAACCCCTATCCTTAGTTGCTAGCAGGTAATGCTGAGAACTCTAAGGAGACTGCCGGTGATAAACCGGAGGAAGGTGGGGACGACGTCAAGTCATCATGGCCCTTACGTGTAGGGCTACACACGTGCTACAATGGCGCATACAGAGTGCTGCGAACCTGCGAAGGTAAGCGAATCACTTAAAGTGCGTCGTAGTCCGGATTGGAGTCTGCAACTCGACTCCATGAAGTCGGAATCGCTAGTAATCGCGTATCAGAATGACGCGGTGAATACGTTCCCGGGCCTTGTACACACCGCCCGTCACACCATGGGAGTGGGTTGCTCCAGAAGTAGATAGTCTAACCCTCGGGAGGACGTTTACCACGGAGTGATTCATGACTGGGGTGAAGTCGTAACAAGGTAGCCCTAGGGGAACCTGGGGCTGGATCACCTCCTTATACGATTTAGAACTTATTTGTTCGTAGTGTCCACACAGATGATTGTTAATTAGTGCTTGTTCTTCGGAATAACTAATTAATATGCTCTTTAAAAATTTGGAAAAGCTGATAATAAAATTCTGATAGATACATTGTATTTATCAAGAGTTTTCAAAAGTAAAAAACAATGGTAGCAGTACCATTGAGTGCCATTTAGTTAACTCTTATGAGTTGATTGATTGGTATCTACTTTAGTATTCAATATTGACTTCTGGCGAAGTTAAACTGTCACGAAACAAAGACCCGTTTGGGTTGTATGGTTAAGTGACTAAGCGTACACGGTGGATGCCTTGGCAGTTGGAGGCGATGAAGGACGTATTAACTTGCGATAAGCCTAGTCAAGCTAGTAAAAAGCGCTTGAGACTAGGATTTCCGAATGGGGAAACCCACCTGCTTGCAGGTATCGTTAACTGAATACATAGGTTAACGAGGCGAACGCGGAGAACTGAAACATCTAAGTACCCGTAGGAAAAGAAATCAACCGAGATTCCGAAAGTAGCGGCGAGCGAAATCGGAACAGCCCTTAAGCTCATTATGTGTTAATGGAAGGCTGCTGGAAAGCGCCACGATACAGGGTGATAGTCCCGTACATGAAAAGACATTTTAAGTGAAATCGAGTAGGTCGGAGCACGTGAAACTTTGACTGAATATAGGTGGACCATCATCTAAGGCTAAATACTCCCAACTGACCGATAGTGAACCAGTACCGTGAGGGAAAGGCGAAAAGAGCCCCTGTGAGGGGAGTGAAATAGAACCTGAAACCGTGTACGTACAAGCAGTAGGAGCCCACTTGTTGGGTGACTGCGTACCTTTTGTATAATGGGTCAGCGACTTATATTTTGTAGCGAGGTTAACCGAATAGGGTAGCCGTAGGGAAACCGAGTCTTAACTGGGCGACTAGTTGCAAGGTATAGACCCGAAACCCGGTGATCTAGCCATGGGCAGGTTGAAGGTTGAGTAACATCAACTGGAGGACCGAACCCACTAACGTTGAAAAGTTAGGGGATGACCTGTGGCTAGGAGTGAAAGGCTAATCAAACCGGGAGATAGCTGGTTCTCCCCGAAATCTATTTAGGTAGAGCCTCGGACGAATACTTACGGGGGTAGAGCACTGTTAAGGCTAGGGGGTCATCCCGACTTACCAACCCTTTGCAAACTCCGAATACCGTAAAGTAATATCCGGGAGACACACGGCGGGTGCTAACGTCCGTCGTGAAGAGGGAAACAACCCAGACCGCCAGCTAAGGTCCCAAAGTCATAGTTAAGTGGGAAACGATGTGGAAAGGCCCAGACAGCCAGGAGGTTGGCTTAGAAGCAGCCATCCTTTAAAGAAAGCGTAATAGCTCACTGGTCGAGTCGGTCTGCGCGGAAGATGTAACGGGGCTAAACTATGCACCGAAGCTGCGGATTCAGAATTTATTCTGAGTGGTAGGGGAGCGTTCTGTAAGCGGTTGAAGGTGTACCGGGAGGTATGCTGGACGTATCAGAAGTGCGAATGCTGACATGAGTAACGATAATGGGAGTGAAAAACTCCCACGCCGGAAGACCAAGGGTTCCTATCCCATGTTAATCAGGGTAGGGTAAGTTGACCCCTAAGGCGAGGCCGAAAGGCGTAGTCGATGGGAAACAGATTAATATTTCTGTACTCGATATAATTGCGATGGGGGGACGGAGCAGGCTAAGCAAGCATAGCGTTGGTAGTCTATGTGAAAGTGAGTAGGGCGTTTGTTTAGGTAAATCCGGACGAACACTAAACCTGAGACACGAGACGAGTCACTACGGTGATGAAGTTGCTGATGCCATACTTCCAGGAAAAGCCTCTAAGCTTCAGATTATATGGAATCGTACCCCAAACCGACACAGGTGGTCAGGTAGAGAATACTAAGGCGCTTGAGAGAACTCGGGTGAAGGAACTAGGCAAAATCGTACCGTAACTTCGGGAGAAGGTACGCTCCTATCTGTGATGAGACTTGCTCTCTAAGCGGACGGGAGCCGCAGTGACCAGGTGGCTGGGACTGTTTATTAAAAACACAGCACTGTGCAAAATCGCAAGATGACGTATACGGTGTGACACCTGCCCGGTGCCGGAAGGTTAATTGATGGGGTTATCCTTAGGGAGAAGCTCTTGATCGAAGCCCCGGTAAACGGCGGCCGTAACTATAACGGTCCTAAGGTAGCGAAATTCCTTGTCGGGTAAGTTCCGACCTGCACGAATGGTGTAACCATGGCCACGCTGTCTCCACCCGAGACTCAGTGAAATTGAAATCGCAGTGAAGATGCTGTGTACCCGCGGCTAGACGGAAAGACCCCGTGAACCTTTACTACAGCTTGGCACTGAACATTGAACCTACATGTGTAGGATAGGTGGGAGACTTTGAAGCAGCGACGCTAGTTGTTGTGGAGTCAACCTTGAAATACCACCCTTGTAGTTTTGATGTTCTAACGTTGGCCCCTGAATCGGGGTTACGGACAGTGCCTGGTGGGTAGTTTGACTGGGGCGGTCTCCTCCTAAAGAGTAACGGAGGAGCACGAAGGTTGGCTAAGTACGGTCGGACATCGTACGGTTAGTGTAATGGTAGAAGCCAGCTTAACTGCGAGACAGACACGTCGAGCAGGTACGAAAGTAGGTCATAGTGATCCGGTGGTTCTGAATGGAAGGGCCATCGCTCAACGGATAAAAGGTACTCCGGGGATAACAGGCTGATACCGCCCAAGAGTTCATATCGACGGCGGTGTTTGGCACCTCGATGTCGGCTCATCACATCCTGGGGCTGAAGTCGGTCCCAAGGGTATGGCTGTTCGCCATTTAAAGTGGTACGCGAGCTGGGTTTAGAACGTCGTGAGACAGTTCGGTCCCTATCTGCCGTGGGCGTTTGAGAATTGAGAGGGGTTGCTCCTAGTACGAGAGGACCGGAGTGAACGAACCGCTGGTGTTCGGGTTGTCATGCCAATGGCATTGCCCGGTAGCTACGTTCGGAACTGATAAGCGCTGAAAGCATCTAAGCGCGAAGCAGGCCTCGAGATGAGTTCTCACTAGACTTTTAAAGTCTCTGAAGGGCCGTTGAAGACTACAACGTTGATAGGCAAGATGTGGAAGTGGTGTGAGCCATTAAGCTAACTTGTACTAATTACCCGTGAGGCTTAACCATACAACGCCAAACGCGTTTTATGTGATAGTGAAACAAGCGAAGAAGTTAATATGACTAAAGTAGAAATTACTTAGAAAGACTTAAAAAATATTATCAGATATTTTCCAAATTCAGTTAATGCGCAGAAATACGTATTAACGCCCAAATTTGCTTGGTGACAATAGCGTTTTGGACCCACCTGACTCCATGCCGAACTCAGTAGTGAAACGAAACAGCGCCGATGATAGTGTAGCATTTGCTATGTGAAAGTAGGACATTACCAGGCTTCAAATTCAGTCGAAGGACTTTAACCTTAATAATTAAAATAAGAAAATTGAAAAGAATTTTCTTGGTGACAATAGCGTTTTGGACCCACCTGACTCCATGCCGAACTCAGTAGTGAAACGAAACAGCGCCGATGATAGTGTAGCATTTGCTATGTGAAAGTAGGACATTACCAGGATTTAATTAAAAGAAACCCGTTACAGCAATGTGACGGGTTTTTTGCTTTTTGAAATTAGTAGAACTCTGCACACTAAGTGACGACAAGGTTAATAATCGTGTAGCATTTGCTATGTGGCTCTCCACCGCTGTGGCACTACGACATTACCAGGATTTAATTAAGAGAAACCCGTTACAGTAATGTGACGGGTTTTTTGCTTTCTGAAATTTTGTAAATAGTCCATGCCGAACTCAGTGGCGAAATAAAATAGCTCTAAGGCGAGCCCCGCAGAAGGATGGCCCGACACAAAGATAGTGTAGCTTTTGCTATGTGGCTCTCCACCGCTGTGGCACTACGACATTACCAGGATTTAATTAAGAGAAACCCGTTACAGTAATGTGACGTTTTTTTTGCTTTTTGGAATTTTGTAAATAGTCCATGCCGAACTCAGTGGCGAAATAAAATAGTTCTAAGGCGAGCCCCGCAGAAGGACGCCCCGACACAAAGATAGTTTAGCATTTGCTATGTGACTCTCTACCGCTGTGGGCAACTACGACATTACTAGGATTTAATTAAGAGAAACCCGTTACAGCAATGTGACGGGTTTTTTGCTTTTTAAAATTAAGAAAAACATCCCCCTTTAAATTCAACAACAAAACTAGTTGCGTCTATTCGCGCGTGCTAAAATCCAATTTTTATGAATGATGATATAGAGGTCTAGTTTGCCTACAGCTGATTATCAAAAGGTGCTTGATGAAATAGCACATGAAGTACGCCCTTTATTATCACAAGGAAAAGTAGCTGATTATATACCGGCCCTAGCAGAGGTCGATCCTGAGCAATTTTCTATTGCTATTTATACAACTGATGGTGAGACTGTGTGTGCGGGGGATTGCTCCCAACGTTTTACTATTCAATCAGTTTCTAAAGTTATGACACTTACTATGGCACTGCAACGTTATGGTGATGAGCTTTGGCATCGAGTTGGAAAGGAACCTTCAGGGACTGCCTTTAACTCGCTTACACAGCTTGAGTTTGAAAAAGGGATTCCTCGTAACCCTTTCATAAATGCAGGCGCAATTGTAACGTGTGATGCGTTGTACAGCCGCTTATCTGCACCAATGCACTCTATGCTCGAGACCTTTAGGTTGTTAGCTGGTAATAGAGGGATAGTGATTGATAAAAAAGTCGCTAATTCTGAGTATGAATTTAGGCATCGTAATGCTGCTATGGCACATTTAATGAAATCGTTTGGTAATTTTGAAAATGAAGTCGATGATGTTTTATGGTCTTATTTTAACTTTTGTTCTATTGAGCTCAACTGTATTGAATTAGCCAAAGCTTATAATTTTTTAGCAAATAAAGGTGTTGATAATCGATCGGGCGATCGTGTTTTAAGTAGTCGTCAAAATAAGCAGCTAAATTCGCTTTTATTTACCAGTGGTTTATATGATGCTGCGGGGGATTTTGGTTACAGAGTAGGTATGCCAGGTAAGTCGGGAGTGTCAGGGACTATTTTAGCCGTGTTACCAAATAAGTTTACGGTAGCTGTTTATTCTCCAGGGCTTAATTCGTTTGGTAATTCGGTAGCAGGAATTGCGGCGCTGGAACTACTATCTAAAAAGCTCGATATTTCTATTTTTTAGGAAATCGAGAGGGAGCAATACTTGCTCCCACCGTTATTTACTGTTCCCAATAAACCTGTTCTAAGCAGTCTTCGCGTTCTGGTAAACCGCGAGATAAGCGAGGAGAGTGCTGAACTAACACTTCATAACTAGCTCGGTTAGCATATTTACTAATTTGCGATAGTGATGAGTAAGTAATAGCTTGTTGCTGATGCTTAGCAGAGTTTGCCACGTTAAGTTTATGATAAACATTTGCTGATAAGTCATGTAGTACAGCCGCTAAAGCACAATCGCCTGCACCATTGGTGTTTTTAATTGAGTCAGGTCCACCCATGAATGGGGCTGTATGGCTATATGCTCTTATAGGCTTATCACACTCGGTTTTACGCATAGCACGTGAAAATTCGTATCGATTAAAATCAGGTATTGCTCCTGGTAATAACGGGTATTCGGTTTCGCGCTTTAAATTTTCGTCAACGTAGCCGGCCATAAATAAGCCTTTTTCGCCAGCAGTACAAATTACCAAATCTACCCAATCAAGTGCTTTATCAGCAGCTAGGAGTGGGTCTTCAAAACCCGTAATAGCTAACCCTTCTTCTTCGTTCATAGCAAGAATATCAACATGCTTTTCAACAAAGTTTGCCCACCAGGTAGGGTCTTGCTCAATTAAGAACTTGGTACCGAGTGTAAGAACAACTGGCACACCTGCATCATTAGCGTATTTTACCGCTTGCATAGTCGCTTCAGTCATCGTTTCACTACCTTGCGTACGCATGAGGTAGGCACTGATCACTAATGCTGATGAATTTTCAATAAGGTTTTTATCGATAGATTCAGGACGTAAGTGATTCATTAGGCCCGCACTTATTGCAAAAGTACGCTCACCGGTTTCATCAATTAATGTAAAACAACGACCTATAGGCCCATCTACTGGTTGAAGATAGTTTAAATCTACGCGGCTTGAGGTGTTGCATAAAAAGCGGTAGGCGTAGCTACCTATTTTTATATTTTCGCTCATTACGCCTAATAAAACTGAGCGATCATCTGCAAGTACAGAGTAGTTGTGCATAGTGTTACCAATGGTCCCACCAGCAAACTCAAAATCAACCATATCGTTTAATTTTAAACGATCGTATAAGGCGTTTGTTATGTCGCTATCAATAACTTGCGACATACCTCTACGTAGTTGAAATTCGTCAAGGAAAGCTTGATCAACTTTTGCCTCTATATCAACAACGATCTGATCGATACCCGTAATATAACTACGTTGTAATCGCTCTGTTGCGTTAAGTTGATTGGTAAGTGGATCTTTGGCTTCCACTGGAAAATAATGTTTATGCCTGCGGCGTCCAGGAAATTTCATTTGCTACCCGTGTTGTGAGCTAAATAAAAAAAGCGTGAGATTATAGCGTAAATCAGCACGAGTGAGCCATTACAAACGGGTAAATATTGTTTTATTTTTGCAATAAAGTAATGAATGACGCACTTTAGAGTGCTAACTAGGTATAATCACAGCATAAAAAGTTATTTAAGTAGAAAGAATGAACGAGCCATTTGATGATTCCTACTGGATGGAGCAAGCGCTTTTGTATGCAAAGCAGGCAGAGTTGCTTGATGAAATCCCTGTAGGAGCGATTGTAGTAAAAGATAACCAGCTAATTTCAGTAGGGTACAACCGTTCAATAACCGATAACGACCCATCTGCCCATGCCGAAATGATCGCAGTGCGGGAAGCAGGAAAAGTCCTTAACAACTATCGCTTAGTAGATTGTACACTGTACGTAACATTAGAGCCTTGTTCTATGTGTGCAGGAATGTTGGTGCATAGCAGAATAAAGCGTTTAGTATTTGGTGCAGCCGACGAAAAAACAGGGTCCGCTGGTTCAATTATGAACTTATTACAGGAGCCGAGGTTAAACCATCAAGTTGAAGTGTGTGGTGGTGTTTTAGCACAGCAGTGTGGCAATACTATTTCAGATTTTTTTAAACGTAGAAGAGCACAAATTAAAGCAGCTAAAAAAGCTGCTCGTGATGCGACTAATCTTTAATTAGCAGCAGGGGATATTTCTGACTCTACCATTTGCTGCATAGCAAACATTCGGCGACGCCAGATAATCTTTTTGTGCAGTTTTCGCAACATAACACGACGACGTGTGGCCGTTGAATAAATTACATTACGTTTTAATCTTTGTGTGCGTCTACGTTTTAGCATGTTTTCTCCTAATGCAAGAGTGAGAAAGGCACGAGGTGTATCTTATAAATTAATGATATACAATTAACACACATTAGTGATCATTTGATGACAAGTAAACAGATATTTTATTTACTTAAATTTCGCTTATAGATATGGTCAAAATTAAACACCTAAATTAATCTTAGTTATTTTTTTCACTTGACTGCTCGGGCTCAATTATAGGTTGTTGCTTTTGTATTTGAGCTTCACTTGCCTCAATTTTTATCTCACTTGTTACGTTTAGCTTTGGCTCGATTCCAGTGCTTAGCTCTACGATTGATTCAGGTTTTTCTGTAATAGCATTATTTTCATCTAACCAAACAAGTGCATCGTAATAGCGACGTATATTATCAACGTATTTTACAGCTACATCGCCACGAGCATAACCATAGCGGGTTTTACGGTAATAGCGCTTTTTAATTAACAGTGGTAAGCGTTTTTTTACATCAGCCCATTTATCAGGGCTTGCGCCTTGCTGTTCGGTAATTATACGCGCGTCGTTAACGTGTCCCCAACCTACATTGTAGGCCGCTAATGCAAGCCATGTTCTATCGGGTTGCGGGATTCTGTCGGGAATACGCTTAATAAGCTTACTTAGATACTTACCGCCACCGCGAATGTTTTGCTCTGGCTCTAATCGGTTAGTAACACCCACTTGTTTTGCTGTACTGCGGGTTAACATCATAATACCGCGAACGCCTGTTGGCGATTTAGCGCGAGGATTCCACATAGATTCTTGATAACTAAGCGCTGCTAGTAAACGCCAATCAAGACTACCTGCATATTGTTCAAACCACGGTTGGTATGTTGGTAGAGTTTCTTTTATCGCTTCTATATAAGCTAGGGTATTTACATAGTTAAATTGGCGTACATGCCCAAAGTATTTTTCTTCAAGTACGTAAAGTTGATTACTTTGTTTTATATCACCAAAAAAAGGTACAAGTAGAGCATATAAAGAGTCGTCTTTAGATTTGTTGAGTATCCATGCGATTGGGTCGTTATGGGTAACTGAAAAGCCAATACTTAAATTAGGGTGATACCGACGAAACAGAGACAAGGTATGTGTATCGGCAAGGGTGTAATCTATCTCACCGTCAATAACTGCTTGAAGTAACTCTTCTTCGTCAAACTCTTCGCTTTCGGTCCAAGTGAGTTCAGGATTGTTTTTTTTCATTTTTTGTAAAGTAAGCGAATGGCTACTTTTAGCTATAACGGTAAAGTTACCATCTAAATCATCAAAATCACGTGGGCGAACGCGCCCTTGTTTATAAACTAACTTTTGGCTAATTGTGCGATAAGTTGGGCCATAGCGATATTGCTCTGCACGGGTTTTATTGTAGGTAAGTCCTGAGGCAATTAAGTCTAAATCCCCCTTTTCAAGGCGTTCAAACATGTCAGATAAGTTAAAGAAAGGTACTATTTCAAGCTCTACACCTAAATAATCAGCAAAGGCTTGAGATAACTCATATTCAAAACCTTGCTCTCCTTGTACTGCTTGATAATAATTACTGGCACTCGCAAGCGTACCCACACGTATTTTGTTTTGCTCTTTTATTTGGGCGAGTTGAGTTGGCTGTTCTTGCATATCACATGCGCATAACAGCATAACTAAAGTAATGATTATTATTAGTTTTTCTTTGAACATTGAGTGCCCCTTAATCTCGCTAGCCACCGTTATAGCAAAACTAAGCCATCACGTCACTTTACCTTTTATTTTATTAACCAAAACAGACTATAAATACAGCTGAAAAGTTAATTTTATGAAAAGCGTAATTTTGAGTTAAATCTGAATGCTAATTGGACTATAATGCGTGCCTAAAATATCGTTCAATCCCTAACCCCGGATGAAATTATCTATGTTGATCCTTCGTGGTGCACCAGCACTTTCAGAGTTCAGAGTTAATAAAATTTTAGCGCGTTGCCAACAATCGCAACTTCCAATCACTAACGTATATGCCGAGTATACTCACTTTGCCGATTTAACATCGCCGTTGAGTAGCGCTGAGCAAACCAAGCTTGAAAAACTATTAACTTACGGTCCAACCATTGCTGAGCATACCCCAGCTGGCAAACTTGTACTTGTTACACCTCGCCCAGGTACCATCTCACCTTGGGCATCTAAAGCTACCGACATCGCCCACAACTGTGGTTTAAAGCAGGTTCACCGTGTTGAACGCGGTATTGCTTATTATGTTGAAGGTGATTTAAATGCAGAACAACTTGCACAAGTAACTGCGTTATTACACGACCGCATGACTGAAGCCACACATAATGAACTTGAAGATGCGGCTCAGCTGTTTCGCAGTGATGCACCACGCCAAATGTCGTCTGTCGATATTTTAGGTGGTGGACGCGAAGCACTAGCAACAGCCAATGTTGAACAAGGCTTTGCGCTTGCTGATGACGAAATAGACTACTTAGTAGAAAATTTTACAAAGTTAGGCCGTAACCCTAACGACATCGAATTGTTTATGTTTGCACAAGCGAACTCAGAGCATTGTCGCCATAAAATATTTAATGCTGACTGGACAATCGATGGTAAAGAGCAGCCAAAATCGCTGTTTAAAATGATTAAAAATACTTTTGAGCTAAATCCTGAAAATGTATTGTCGGCGTATAAAGATAACGCGGCGGTAATGAAAGGCTCAAAAGCGGGTCGCTTCTTCCCAAATGCGCAAGGTGAATATGCGTATCACCAAGAAGACATTGAAATACTAATGAAAGTTGAAACTCATAACCACCCAACAGCTATTGCGCCATTCTCAGGTGCTGCTACAGGTTCTGGTGGTGAGATTCGCGATGAAGGCGCAACTGGTCGTGGCTCTAAGCCAAAAGCAGGCTTAGTTGGCTTTACTGTATCAAACTTACGTATTCCAGGTTACGAGCAACCGTGGGAAAGCGATTTTGGTAAGCCGGGTCGTATTGTAAACGCACTTGATATAATGACAGAAGGTCCACTAGGTGGCGCTGCATTTAATAATGAGTTTGGTCGTCCTAACCTACTAGGCTACTTCCGTACTTACGAAGAAAAAGTAACAAGCCATAATGGTGAAGAAGTACGTGGTTACCATAAACCCATTATGCTTGCCGGTGGTTTGGGTAATATTCGCTCTGATCATGTTCAAAAAGGTGATATTCCTGTTGGCGCTAAATTAATTGCGCTAGGCGGACCTGCAATGAACATTGGTTTAGGCGGTGGTGCTGCATCAAGTATGGCCTCAGGTCAGTCAAACGAAGATTTAGACTTTGCTTCAGTACAACGTGAAAACCCAGAAATGGAACGTCGTTGCCAAGAAGTTATTGATAAATGTTGGCAACTAGGCGATGAAAACCCAATCGCGTTTATCCATGATGTAGGTGCCGGTGGTTTATCTAATGCGTTTCCTGAGCTTGTTAATGATGGCGGACGTGGTGGTAAGTTCCAATTACGTAGCATCCCTAACGATGAGCCAGGCATGGCACCACACGAAATTTGGTGTAATGAATCACAAGAGCGTTATGTACTCGCTGTTGGCGTAGAGGACTTTGACCGCTTTGAAGCAATTTGTAAGCGCGAACGTGCCCAGTACGCTGTTATTGGTGAAGCAACCACTGAACCTCACTTAACAGTGTCAGACAGCCATTTTGAAAATAACCCTGTTGATTTGCCGCTGGACGTATTATTAGGTAAAGCACCTAAAATGCACCGCGATGTAACGTCAAAGCACGTTGTTGGCAAAGCGCTTGATATCACATCAATAAATGCAGCAGATGCAGCGCAGCGCTTAATGCGTTTACCAACCATTGCAGAAAAAACATTCTTAATAACAATCGGCGATCGCTCAGTTACGGGTTTGGTGGCGCGCGATCAAATGGTTGGTCCTTGGCAAGTACCTGTTGCTAACTGTGCAGTAACTGCGGCAACGTATGACACTTACCACGGTGAAGCTATGTCACTTGGTGAGCGTACTCCGGCTGCATTACTTAATTACGGTGCATCTGCTCGTTTAGCTGTAGCTGAGTCGTTAACTAATATTGCCTGTGCAAATATTGGTAGCCTTGAAAACATTAAGTTATCGGCAAACTGGATGGCAGCAGCGGGTCACCCTGGTGAAGATGCTGGTTTATATGAAGCTGTTAAAGCTGTAGGGGAAGAGCTTTGTCCTGCGCTTGGTTTAACGATTCCAGTGGGTAAAGATTCTATGTCGATGAAAACGACATGGAAAGATGATGGTGACTCACAAGAGAAGTCAGTAACATCGCCGCTTTCACTGGTTATAACTGCGTTTGGTCGTGTTGACGACGTACGTAAGACAGTCACGCCACAACTGCGCACAGATAAAGGCGATACATCGCTTATATTAGTTGATTTAGGTGCGGGTAAAAACCGCATGGGCGCATCAAGCCTTGCGCAAGTTTATAAGCAATTAGGTGATGTAACCCCTGATGTTGATAGCCCTGAGTTATTAAAAGGCTTTTATAACGCAATGCAAGCACTTGTGGCTGATAGTAAGTTACTTGCTTATCATGACCGCTCAGACGGTGGTTTATTTACCACGGTTGCTGAAATGGCGTTTACGGGTCATACCGGTGTAACGGTTGATTTAGCAGTTTTAACAGGTTCTGACATTGAAGCGCTTTATAACGAAGAGCTAGGTGTAGTAATTCAAGTTGCAAATGCTGATTTAGATGTAGTAAATGCGGTGTTTGAACAACATGGTATAGCAGCAATTAGCCACAACATTGGCACGCTTAACAGTGACGATACGATTATATTTAACCGTGGCGAAAATACGGTACTTAATCATACGCGTACTGAGCTTCGTACTATTTGGGCTGAAACAACGTATCAAATGCAAGCACGTCGTGATAACCCTGAGTGTGCTAAGCAAGAGTTTGATGCAAAATTTGATGCAAAAGATCCAGGCTTAAACGTAAAACTTAACTTTGATTTAAACGAAGATATAGCAGCGCCATACATTGCAACCGGTGCTAAACCGCAAATGGCTATTTTACGTGAGCAGGGTGTTAACTCTCATTTAGAAATGGCGGCAGCGTTTAACCGTGCAGGTTTTGCTGCTGTTGATGTACACATGAGCGATATTTTAGAAGGTCGTTTAACACTCGAGCAATTTAAAGGTTTAGTGGCCTGTGGTGGTTTCTCATACGGTGACGTACTTGGTGCGGGTGAAGGTTGGGCTAAGTCTATTTTGTTTAACGACATGGCACGCGATCAGTTCCAAAACTTCTTCCACCGTGAAGATACCTTTAGCTTAGGTGTATGTAACGGTTGCCAAATGTTATCAACGTTAAAAGAGTTGATCCCTGGTACTGAACATTGGCCGCGCTTTGTAACTAATAAATCAGAGCGTTTTGAAGCACGCTTTAGTTTAGTAGAAATACAAGAAAATCCGTCTGTGTTCTTTAACGGAATGGCTGGCTCGCGTATGCCTATAGCGGTTTCTCATGGTGAAGGTCATGCTGAGTTTGCAAACGATGCAGCCACTAAAGCGGCGCTTGATAGCGGCACTGTAGCGGTTAAGTTTGTAGATAACTACGGTAACCCTACAACGCAGTACCCAGCTAACCCAAATGGCTCTCCAGAAGGTATTACAGGTATTACGTCAACTGATGGTCGCGCCACTGTAATGATGCCGCATCCAGAACGCGTATTCAGAAGCGTTGCCAACTCTTGGCATCCTGATGAGTGGATCGAGGATAGCCCGTGGATGCGTATGTTCCGTAACGCACGTAAAAACGTAGGTTAATTATATTTACGTTTATACAAGTTAGATTCATAATCTTACTGTAAAATAAAAAAGGCTGCATTGTGCAGCCTTTTTTGATTAGTATAGTTTTAGCTAAAAGCACAAAGCATTTAAGGATAGTATGTTTAAGCGAGTTGGTTTAATTGTTGGAGCTGTATTACTAAGTACCTTACTGCTTGGTTATGTATTTCGCTTGCCATTATTACAGTGGGTTATAGCGCCTGAGCTTAAAAAAGCGGGTGTCACATTAAACTGCCTTGATTTTTCAATCACGTCTGAACTAAATTTCCATGCTGATAAAGTGTGTTTAAATTATCAAAGTCAACAATTACAACTTACTGGTATTACTGCAAATACAAAGCGTGTAGATATTGAAAATGCAGTGCTAACAGTTAATCCACTCCCTAAAAGTGATAATGCTAATCAGCTTGCTAAAAATCTCGATTTAGCACTTCCCTTAAATCGCCCATTAATCAATATTAAACAGCTTGTAGTAAAAAGTGATGAGCTCAATAAGCCACTTAAAATAAGCATATTAGAACCCGAAATAAATAAATTTAATGTCTCAGGTGATATAAACGCAAGTGCAATTTTGACTGCTAATAAAGTAAGTGGTCAGTTTGAAATTAATGACACTTTTTTAAAGCACGTTACAAACACTAAAAATACATTAATAGCAGATTTTAACTTTAATACTCAGCAAGCATTTAGCTTTGATGGTATAGAACTTGAGTTAAATGGCGATATTAGCTCCCAGTTTGCTTACATGTATGAGCAGTGCAAAGTTAACGTTTTAACCACTGGTAAATTGGCGATGCGTTTTAATTTTAATAGCCAAGCGTTAATGTTTAATACCGATTTGCTTAATAACAAAATTAATTTAAAACCAAGCTGTACTGAGTTAATTCCACCGAGTGAATATGCAGGCTTTGTTAGCAAACAAGTTCCTTTAAATTGGCAACTTAAACTCCCTCAATCAATTAGCTTAGGGGCTAGTGAGTTGAGTGTACCTGTAATTAATTTGGTAAGCGTGGGCGATAAGCAATTTGATATTTTAATAACAGATACAACACTAAATATTACATCTCCACTTGAATACTTACAGACAACTTTATCAGCTCAAATAAATACACCCGATATAAATAATATTAACGTTAATGCTCAGTTATCTGGCACTGCAATTAAAGGCGATTACGTCGTTATGCTTGAAGGCTTGCCTGAGTTTGTACCTGCAACAGCTAATGGGCTTAGCCTTAGTGGTCACTTTGATATAAGTGGGTTTATAGACTCAAAACCAATTGGGTTTATAAATGCTAAATTAACGCTTAATAGTGTAGATGCGTTTGATATAAGTGCAGTGCAATACCAAGGTGATTTAACAGCAAAAATGGATAAACAGTTAAACGCAGAGGTAGCGTTAACCCAGCAATTAAAAAGCGCAGAATATAAAGAATTTAAAGTCACAGATATAAGTAACACATTAACAGCAAAGGCTAATTTAGGAGTAGGTGAGTTATTTGCTGATCTAACAGCAAAAACGAATATAAAAGCTGTTAATAGCCCTGACATAAAACTTAATAATATAAAAGTAGAGTCTACTGGGCTACAAAGCCGAGCGCTAAAAGCCACGCATCATGTATTTGTAAACGATGTTGAGTTAGTGGTAAATCATCATGTATCGTCGCAAGCTCATCCGTTTGAAGTGATTATTCCTGAGCAAAGTACGTTGCCGTTAAATGCGTTTATTAGTCAATTTGAGCCACTAGCGCAACTAACAGAGGGCGAATTTAATGGCTATATTAGTGGCGATATAAACTTACAAAATGCACTGTTCAATATAGGGATTAGTCATACAAGTGCATTGTATAACGATTACCTTGCGAGCGATTTGAACAGTACATTTAGTGGGGAATATAATTCAGGTAAGCTTAATTTAAAATCAACTAACTTTAATTTGAATGAATTTAGAGCAGGTGCCGTAGTTAAAAAGATTAAAGGGCTATGGCAAGTGAGTGGCAATACCGCGCTTATAAATGATGTAAAAGGAAGTGTGTTTGGTGGCGAGTTTTCGTTAGATAGCTACACAGTAGGGAAGCCAAACCAAGTTGCTAATGTTAAGTTTGAAAATATTGATGCAAGTAAACTTGTTACACTCGACGATAAGTCGGGCATTGTATTAACGGGGCGCTTGGCGGGGTCTTTACCTGTCCATTTTGATAGTGGAAAAATTGAAATAATTGACGGTAGCTTATTTAGCCAAGGCACCGGTAATTTAAAAATTACTAATAATGCCGCGTTTGATTCGGTGATGCAGCAACAGCAAGAGTTGCAACCTGTGTTAGGGTTATTAACAAATCTAGATATTCAAAAGCTAAATAGTAGTGTTGAACTAAAAAACGATGGCTGGTTAAAACTAGGGGTTAATTTACAAGGCTATAATAAAGCAGAGCAGCAGCAAGTTAACTTTAACTATAACCACGAAGAAAACGTGTTTACACTTTTACGCGCACTGCGTTTAAGTGACGAAATTACACAAAAAGTTGAGCAACAATACTCACAAAAAGGAAACTAATAATGAGACAGTCGTTATTGACAAAAGTACTACTCGCGCTGAGTGCTATTAGTGCACTCAGTGCCTGCACGCATCGTGTTGAGGTGTCTGCTAAAGAGCCCATTACTATTAATTTAAATGTGAAGGTCGATCACGAAATTCGCGTAAAAGTAGATAAAGAACTCGACAATTTATTTAGTGACGACAGTGAGTTATTTTAAGGAGCTAGAACATGAATACGAAGAAAAAATTAAACATTATTACGTTAGTTAGTGCAGTATGTATGTCGTTCTCTGCGTGGGCTATTAGCCTTGATGACGCTAAAAACCAAGGTTTAGTAGGTGAAGATAGCTCTGGTTATTTAGGGCTTGTTGTACAAAACGCAGAAGCAAAAGCCGTTGTTGATGATATAAATGCAAAGCGTAAAGCGCAGTACTTAAAGTTGGCTAAAAAGAATAACTTGTCACTTTCACAAGTAGAAGCGCTTGCTGCCGCTAAAACAATTGAAAAAACCCAAAGTGGTCATTACGTTGAAGTAAATGGTAACTGGGTTAAAAAATAAGCGTTTGTTATTGTCTTGTTTTGCACAAACCCAAATAAAACCGAGCATTTAAGCGCTCGGTTTTTTACAGCCTTCAAGTAACTGCTGCCAAAAATCAATCCCCTTACGCCTTGCTAGATTTATATTATGCTCAGGAATAGATTCAGGCTCGTTATAACTATCAAGTGCTTCGCTCATACTTGCTTCGCGGATTAAATGCAATGTAGGAAAGGGCGCTCTATTTGTGTAGTTTGCGGCATCGGTTTCATCACTGTCAGCAAATACGTAATCAGGATGAAAACTAGCGATTTGATACTTACCTTCAAAGCCTTGCGCGACTAAAAGTGCATTAGCTAAATCGACCAAGTCTAAAAAGTCTTCAAAGTCACTAAAGCCGTTGTCAAACATGATAAGGGTTGTTTCGCGCTCTGGTTCACGGTCAAGCTCAACACATTGCTCAAGCATATCCATTACAGCATCATCCATACTCGTTGCTGGACTTACGATGTAATGAATACAGTTATTTTCTACTTCTTTTCGAGCAAACGGGCAAAAGTTATATTTAACAATAACAGATGATACCCATTCGCGGGTTTGGCTTATAGCTATGTTGGTCACGGTTTTGGCTCTAAATATTGATTAATAATGGTAAGTGTTTTTTGTATAGCACCTTGGTTTTTAGTTACGCATTGCGCAGCTTTAATACCTAAGGTTTGGCACGCTTTTGTGTTTTGGCTAAACGTTATAAGCTGCTTTGCGAGTTTGTCGTTACTATCAACCACTACAGCACCTTTGAGCTTTGTTAGCTCGGGATAAACATGGTCAAAATTGTATGTGTGTGGACCTGTTATTACACCTACCGAAAACGCTGCTGATTCCAGTGGGTTATGCCCACCTCTGCGAATTAAGCTGCCACCAATAAAGCTAACATTTGCAGCGCCATATAAACACTGTAATTCACCAAGCGTATCAGCAAGAAGTACTTGCTCATTATTATAGTTATTTTGGCTACGACGGCTAAAGCTAAGTGGGCTTTGCGTTAAAAGCTCTGCCATTTTGTCAAATTGCTCTGGATGGCGCGGGGCAATTATAAGTAATGCGTTCGGTTGTTTTTTTAGTAACTCTTGATGGGCTGAAAGTACCAGCTCATGCTCAACAGGATGTGTTGAGCCTGCCACCCACACAAAGCGTTCATTACTACTATAAAGCTGTTTAAGGTTGAGTACTTTAGCTAGTTGCTCTTCACTTGGTGTTATATCAAATTTTATTGAGCCTGTTACATGGCTTTTTGAAGCTTCAAGACCAAGTTCAATAAAGCGTTTAGCATCTGTTTTATTGTGACTCGCAAGTACTGTAATTGAGCGCATAATAATATGCGTTAATTTAGCGACCTTTTGATAGCCTTGCTGCGACTTTTCAGAGAGTCTTGCATTGATGACAAGTACCGGTATATTTTTTTTGTGACTTATCGCCATTAAATTTGGCCATAGCTCGGTTTCTAAAATACATAATGCTTGTGGCTTTATACGCTTTAAAAATCGAGCCGTCGCAAACGGAAAATCGATTGGTAAATAGCTACACGCCACAGTATTTTTAAACTGGCTAAGTATTTGCTCTCTGCCTGTTGGGGTATTACAGGTTATAAGTATATTTAAGTTTGGATGCGCTTTTTGCAAAGCTTTAATAAGTGGCGTTGCGGCAAGTACCTCACCAACAGAAGCACAATGAAAAACTAAAGGTTTAGTTTTAACCGTAAATAAAGACTTACTGACAAACCCAAAGCGCTCTTTAAAGTGTGCACGATAACCTTGGTTTTTTTTACCTCGTAAAATATAGAGATAAAATACAATCAGTGGGCTAATAATAATTAATGCGAATGAGTAAAAAATGCGTGCCATACTGATCTTTCTTAAAGGGAAGTGGCGTTAGTTTACCGTGAAATAGCCGTTTTCTAAACATACTCGTTATAAAATATGGTCTGGGTTCAGTTATAACCCGATAAAATACACACAATTAAATAAAATTATGGAATAATGAATTTAATTTTTCCTGCCATTTCAGTTCCAAGAGGAATTTTTTCATGTCAATTATCGATTCAGTGGCAACTAGCTACGTTGAAACATTAAACCGTCATCAGGCATTATTTGAAACGATGGAAGCTTATCATCAAGAATCTATGCAATTGTTAGAGGCATGCCATAGTGCATTACAAGCTGGTGGCAAGATTGTTTGGTTTGGTAACGGTGGTAGTGCAGCCGATGCGCAGCATTTAGCAGCAGAATTTGTAGTGCGTTATAAATTGGAACGTGGTCCGCTTGCCTCTATGGCATTGACGACTGACACCTCTATTTTAACAGCGCACAGCAACGATTATCACTTTGATACGGTGTTTGAGCGCCAAGTTCAAGCGCTATGTAAGCCAGAAGATTTAGTTATTGGTTTAACCACATCAGGTACTAGTAATAATATTAATTTAGCATTAGAAGCTGCAAATAAACTAGGCGCTTTTACAGTGGCATTAACTGGGCGTGATGGCGGTAAAGTAAAAGATATTGCTAAGTTACCTATTATTATAAAAAATGACGAAACAGCACGTATCCAAGAAGCTCACATGTTTATAGGTCACTGGTTATGTGAAGCCATGGATATGGTTGTTGCGGAGCAGCAGTAATGGATTTATCGTTATTAAAAAACTTATCAGCGGCACGAATATTAGTTGTTGGCGATGTAATGCTAGACCGTTATTGGTATGGCGATACTGGTCGCATTTCGCCAGAAGCGCCAGTACCGGTTGTTAAAGTAAGTAAATTTGAAGACAAAGCGGGCGGCGCAGCTAACGTTGCAAAAAATATAGCGCGGTTAGATGCAAAAGTTGGTTTATTGGGTTTAATTGGTGAGGACGAAAGCGGGCAAATTTTAGAGACCATCCTAAAAGGTGAAAAAATAAGCTCACAATTAGTCAGTGTATGTGATTTACCAACTATTTCAAAAATGCGTGTTATTAGCCGCCATCAACAACTAGTCCGACTTGATTTAGAAGAAACGTTTACCGAGCAGCATAGCCAGCTTTTATTAAATCGCTTAGAGCTTGTACTTGATGAATACGACTTTATAGTGTTCTCTGATTACAGCAAAGGATCTTTAAGCTTAATTAAAGAGATGGTAAGCCTTGCTAAGGGCGCCGGAAAAACGGTTTTAATCGACCCTAAATCGCCAGATTTACATTTATATGAAGGTGCTGATTACATTACGCCTAATTTACATGAGTTTAAATTAGCGGGTGGTCAAACCGATTCAGAAGCAGCTTTAGCAGCAAGTGCGCGTGATTTAATAAGCAAAAATGGCATTAAAGCCATGTTACTTACGCGTTCTGAGCAAGGTATGTCGCTTATTAGTGCAGATGAAAAGTTTGATTTTGCAGCGCAAGAGCTTGAAGTAAGCGATGTAACCGGGGCTGGTGATACGGTTATAGCTACACTCGCGGTTATGCTTGGCGCGGGCATGGAACCTAAAAATGCTGTCGAAATTGCTAATTTAGCCGCAGGTATCGTTGTGAGTAAGTTTGGTGCAGCAACGGTCTCGCCAGAAGAGCTAAGCCGCAAGCTTGGTCAGTATTTACATACTACGGGTGAGCATTACCAAACACCATTTGATGATGTACTTCAGCATATTGAATTTGCAAAACAAAACGGCGAAACCATTGTATTCACTAATGGCTGTTTTGATATTTTACATGCTGGGCATGTACGTTATTTAGCGCAAGCTAAAGCACGAGGCGATAGACTCGTTGTTGGATTAAATAATGATGAATCTATTACGCGTTTAAAAGGGGCAGAACGTCCTATTAACCCGCTAGATGAGCGTGCGATGGTACTTAGCGCACTTTCATCAGTTGATTGGGTTATTCCGTTTGGTAGCTTAGATGAAAACGACACTCCCGCTAACTTAATAGAGCAAATAAGCCCTGATATTTTAGTTAAGGGTGGCGACTACACTGTAGATCAAATAGCGGGTGCTGAGCATGTACTTCGCCATGGCGGAAAAGTTGAAGTGCTTGAATTTTTAGATGGCTGCTCAACATCAAAAGTAATAAGTAAAATTAAACAGTAATACCAATTTTATTAAAAACATGAGCATTCTAGCGTATTAAATAACTCACTAACTACGTTAAAAATTATTTATATAGAACAACTATGTATCATAATTTTAGCCTTGTTATTGAGCTATTTTCTTATCGCTATAATAGAACAATAATTTAATGCAATTGGTATAATTACTGATTTAAGTTTGCTTAAAAAATACAAAAAAGGGATGAAAACAGTGTTTTCATCCCTTTTTATTTTTAATAAAGTAACTTACTAAAAATTTAATTCGTACTTGGCAAATGCTGATGTATCGTTTTCAGCACCGTCATTGTTAGATGCAAAAGCACCTAAAGTGACGCGGCCGCCCATAGAAAGCATTCTGTAACGCATTTCTAGCTGCTTAGAGTTAAACCCTATTTTAGTAATGGTGTTACCTAAGTCAGGATTATTTGGGTAAAGATCACGGTTATCGCTATTGTAATCAACACTGCGCAATTTTACCTGCCAATCGTCTCCATTAGATAACTGACCTAATAGGGTTAAAACAACTGACTGTGCATCGTTATCATAAGTAGAGCCAATAGTGCGACCGTGGTAACGGTAACCCGATTTGTAATCTGAATGCTCATAGTAGCAATTTTCAACTATTGATTCAGCTTGGCATGAAACACCTGTATCTATGTACTCTACATTTATTAATAAGTTTTGATCATATACACGCTGTGTTGTCTGTACACCAAATAAGTAGGCTCTATCAGCGGGTTTAAATTGTGAACTGGCATCTTCTCCAATCGTACTGGCATATACAGCATAAGGTTGGTTGAAAAGTGTATCTGACCAGCGAATATCTATGCCTGCTAATTGATTACCTATTTTTGACTCTAATTGGCTATCACAACTATCGCTTCCATCAATACAGCTTGTTTGTCCTGTAACTACATCAATAAAGTCACCAGCAGATCCTGGTTGTCCGTCTCCTGCCCATTGTGCAGACCAGCTAACGGCAATTTCTAATTGTTGTATTGGGCGTATATTTAATCTACTGCTCCAAAGTAAAGCATCAGGAATTACACGTGTAGACTCAAGTTTAGCCATTTGTGCGGTAAAGCCCCATTGACCAATCCAGCTTAGCCACGGTGTTTCAAAAGCAGTACTTTTTTCTCTGGTTACACTTAGTGCAGGTAAAGGTTTCGCATTACCAGATATAATTAAGCTGTTATCAACACCAGGTCCCCAAAATTGTTCAACAGCACCGGCTCTAAAAATCCAATTGCCTAAACGATAAGCTAAGTAACTATCGTCAAGTGAAGTGTCGTTACAATCGGTTAAAGCTTGCTGATCAGTAACTATATCGTCAGCCGTTTTTCCATCAGCTAAACATTTTTTACCGTCTTTTCTATAATTTACGGCTACTTTAGCTGCAAAGTTATCGCCTAAATAAGCGTAAGCTGCTGAAAGCTCTGTTTCTTGTGTATTTGTTGCACCAAAGCTTGTTGCTACAATTGGATCTGTGGCTGCAAAAGCTGATAATTGAAGACTATGCGAGCTACTATTTTCGGATTTATATCGATGTTTAACACGTAACAATGCATCTTGTAGGCTTGGTGTTAATTGCTCAAGCGGCATACTATCGACATCGTTTATAAAACTTTTCCACATAAGTGGGTAAGTGGTTACAGGAGCTAAAATAACGCCGGCATCGGCTAATTGTTGAATGTCAGCTCTTAATCCGTAGTCATCTGGTTTTACCCATGGTTCAGCGTTAATCGATACGCTCATTGCGCAAAAAAGAGAAGAAAGAAGAAAAATTCTGTTTCGCAAAGTTCAGATCCTTGTGATTTAGATTGCGGCTAAGTTTATCAACCTCAGGCGTCTATTGCAGCAAATAATAGACAAAATAGGGGGTATTTAATGTATAAAAATGTAACCTGTCTATCGTAATAACGATGTGGTTGATATACTGCGGGCTAAATAGGAAATTGAGAATGCAATGAGCAACAAACGACTTTTATTTATTCCAGTATCATCACCAGAAGGCATTGGTGAGTATATGCGCTCGTTGCTGTTAGCTCAAAGTTTACAGGCTGAACTTCACGCTTCTATCGATATTCATTTTATATTAAATAAGCATGCTGCTTATGCAAAAAGCTGCCCATTCGAAACGACACTACTTGATCATTCAGCGACCAAAGAGCTGGATTATGTGTGCGATGTCATTGAAAAATTTAAGCCTAACGTTGTTATTTTTGATTGTGCCGGACGAGCAGGGCATATGAAAGCGGCTAAAAAGGTAGGCGCAAAAGTAGTCTTTATTTCTCAACATGCTAAAAAACGAGCAAAAGGCTTAAAGCTTAATAGAATCAATTTGATTGATGTACATTGGGTTGTCCAGCCAGACTATTGTATAGAGCCATTAACTTGGGCTGAAAATGCTAAGTTAGATATATTTCCTTTAGTGCGTCCACGTAATGTGGGCCCATTTGTTGCTTTTGCATCCAGTGAGCAAAAGCAACAGATGTTGAGCAGGTATAGTTTAGAACTAAAAAATTATTTTATAGTTAATGCAGGATCTGGCGGTCACACACTAAATGGTCAAAATTGCGCCGATATTTACTTTGAGGCCGCGCTTAAAATTGCTAAACAAACAGGTTTGAGGGGCGTTGTTGTATTTGGCCAAAATTATAGTAAAACGATCCCAAGTTCTGATAGCATTCTTTGTATCAAAAGTTTGCAAAATACTGAGTTTTTAGCATTAATGAGCCAAGCCAAAGTTGCATTGCTAAGTGGTGGTGACACCTTATTACAAGCAATTGCCGTGCACACACCTGCTGTTGCATGTGCAATATCTAAGGATCAAAATGCACGTTTAGACCACTGCATTAATACGGGGGTTGTATTAAAAGCAAATCTTAATATTGATGACATAGTGACTAAAGTAGAGAAAGTTATAGAGGTGGTTTTTTATAATGAGACAACTAGTAAATATGCTCAGCTTGAAAATATACACAGCTATGATGTTATTACTAATGGTGTGAAAAATATGCTTGATGGATCCTCTTTATGAATATCATTATTGTAATTGATTCACTAGTAGGTGGTGGTGCTGAAAAAGTAATGCTTACTTTGGCTGAAAAAATGGCGAAACTACAGCACAATGTCACTATATTATCTCTTGCGAGCAACGCTGAGTATGACATTCCTGATATAGTTAAAGTTGATAGCCTTTTTCCTGATAGAGCATCTAAAGTAGATAGATTCTGGCAGCGAAAAAATAGTACTTTGCGATTAGATGCGTGGTTTGAAAAAAAACAAAGCGAGATTGGCAATATTGATCTAGTGCTTTCTAACCTTGATAGAAGTAATAATTTACTTGCGCGTAGTAATATCAAAAATGTTCACTTTGTTATTCATAACTCCGTCAATGCAGAACTTGCTCGTCAAAAAAAGTTAGGTCCATTTTCATATTTATACCTTAAAAAAAGTAAGCAAAACTTAAATGGTAAATCACTTATTTGCGTATCAAAGGGTGTTGAAAAAGAAATAACACAAGGGGATTTAATTAACCCAAGTGCAATCGCGACTATTTATAACCCGTTCGATTTTGAAAAAATAAACCAACAAGCAAATGAGAAAAATAACGACATCCCAAATGAGCCTTACTTAATTCATGTAGGAAGGCTGGCCAAACAAAAACGCCACGATATATTATTTGCAGCATTTGCAAAGCTTGATAAAAAATACAAGTTAGTCCTTTTATCTAATAAACCTGCAAAAGCGTTAAAGCTTGCACAGCAATATGGCATAGATAAACAGTTAGTAGTGCCTGGATTTCAACAAAACCCGTACAACTGGATTAAGCATGCCAAAGCTTTAGTGTTGAGTTCTGATTTTGAAGGGCTGCCAACGGTATTAATTGAGGCTTTAGCGGTGGGTACTCCGGTAGTCAGCACTAATTGTACATTTGGACCAAGCGAGATATTAACAGGCGAGCTAAGTAAATATTTAGTACCCGTTCAGCAAAGTGAGGCATTAGCCAATGCCGTTAAGCAGGTGCTAGCAGATAAGCCAAATGTAGAAAACGCAGATATTCTAAAACAAGTACAGGCAGAGCAGGTTGCTCTGCAGTATTTAGCATTGGCTAACTAAGTTAACTTATATTAGGTTAACTTATATTAGCGAGTGCTTTGAGGTAGTTGCTATGCAGAGTTTGCCAGTCAGTCGCTTGCCCATTAAATGACTCGTTTCGACCTTGTTCTTTTAAAAATGAGCGCTCAAGACGTGCCATATTACTTTGTTGCCACTGCACATTAGGTGTTTTTATTTCACCTCTATCAAAGTCGATAATATACACATCACCAGTATCATCAAACAAAATGTTATTAATGTTTAAATCGGCGTGATACACACCTTTTGAATGAAATAGCGCGATTGTTTTAGCTATGCCCTCTAACTCATCTTCGGTCAATGGGCGTTCAATTAATATATCAAGTACACTTTTAGCGCCTTTAACAGCCTCGGTAATAATATCACCACGGTAAATTAATCCGCTGTGGGTTACTTTAGCTGCAACAGGGGTTGGTACGTTTAAACCAAACTCTATAAGTTTACTCATTAAACTAAACTCTTTATACACACGGGTTTGTTCAAGTCCTGGGTATAAATATTGATCGCTTAGCAATTTACCCACTAAACCACCGCGCCAATAATGCCTAAGTACGGCTGTTAATTCGTCTTGCTTAAAAAACCACGCAGTTGCTCTGCCTTTTTTAGCGCCCACAATTTTATTTTGTTGTTGCCAATAATTTGCATCAAACCAATCGAGGGTAATTTGGCTTGTGTATTTAGGGTGGCTTAATACAGTGTGGTTGCCTTGCACGTGTTGTTTAAACATAGCTCTGTGTAATTGCTAAATAATGTGTCTATATTAGCGCGTTTTAAAGCGCAGGATAAGTGCTTGCAATAGCGTGATTATAATTTAAGATCGGCTTTTGTATTTAATACCTAAGGGAATGTGTGACTCAAGCTCCTAATTATTCATCTATTTGTATATTAAGACTCTCAGCCATTGGTGACGTATGTCATGGTGTGAGTGCAGTACAAGCTATTCAAAAAGCACACCCTAATGCAAAAATCACCTGGGTTATTGGCAAAATAGAAGCCATGTTACTTGCTGACTTACCTGGCGTTGAGCTGGTGGTATTTGATAAAAAGCAAGGCAAAGCAGCGCTTAAAAGCTTAAAACGACGCTTTAAAGATCAAAAATTTGATGTGTTACTTAACATGCAAGTTGCATTAAGGGCTGGGTTTGTAGCGCGTTGTATTCCGGCAAAAGTAAAAATTGGTTTTGACTGGGCGCGCTCAAAAGAATTGCACAGTTTATTTATTAATAAACGAATAGAGCCACAAGCTCAGGCGCACGTTCTTGAAGGCTTTAAAGGTTTTGCAAAAGCCATTGGTGTTGCTGATTATAAACCGAGTTGGAACATGCCATATACCGAGCAAGACCAAGCGGTTGCAGATGAGTTATTAACATCAGAATACCTAACTAATAAACTATTAGTAATATCGCCCGCAGCTAGTAAAGCGCAGCGTAATTGGCTCGCTGATCGTTATGCCACATTGGCTGATTATGCAAGCGAGCAAGGCTTTAAGGTGGTATTGACGGGTGGCCCAACAGAGCTTGAAATTAACCTAGCAAATAGCATTATTGAGCACAGCAACACGCCTATTTTAAACTTGGTGGGTAAAACGAAACTCAAAGAATTGTTGTGCGTGTTAAAACGTGCCTGCTTAGTGCTTGCGCCCGACACGGGTCCTGCGCATATGGCAGTAACAGTTGGTACGCCGGTTATTGGTTTATATGCACATTCAAATCCAGCACGCACAGGTCCTTATTTATATCAAGACTACGTGGTAGAGGTTTATCATCAAAACTTGTTTAAGCAAACAGGTAAAACGGCTGAGCAAGTACCGTGGGGTACACGCGTAAAAGACGATGATTTAATGAGCCAAATTACGGTTGATGATGTAAAAGCGATGTTTGACCATGTTGTACAAAAAGAGTCTTTGTAATGAATGAGCAACAAAAAAATAAAGCGCTTTTTTTAGACCGAGATGGCGTGGTAAATGTTGATCATGGTTATGTGTATCAAAGCGATAAATTTGAATTTATTGAAGGTGTTTTTAGCGCTTGTAAAACATTTTATGATGCAGGCTATAAAATCATAATCGTCACTAATCAATCTGGAATTGGTCGAGGTTATTACACCGAAGCTGATTTTTTAGCACTGACCGAGTGGATGAAAGACCAATTTAGTGCCCACAGCATTGAAGTTACCGATGTGTATTTTTGCCCGCACCACCCAAAAAAAGCGCACCCTGAATATTTGAAAGAGTGCAGTTGCAGAAAGCCTGCGCCAGGTATGTTATTACAGGGCATACAAGAGCATAACATCGACCCTGCTTGCAGTATTATGGTGGGCGATAAACTCAGTGATATGCAGGCTGCAAAAAAAGCAGGCATAACTACACGCGTTTTAGTGCGTTCAGGGCAAAGATTTGATGAAAGCGCTAAGCATGAAGCTGATTTAATTATCGATTCTATAAGCAGTTTACCTGCACTTTTAAACACATAAATAAACAGCCTGTAAACTGGCAGGAATTCCTTCCAACTTAGGCCGTTTGCGACGAACTGCAAACCGTGCATTTTACCCATTAAACTTTTACAATACCCCGCATAATAAACAGCCGCGAAAGTGCGGTTGTTTACCCGTTCAAATAGATGGAGAACCTAGATGAGAGCATCTGCTTTTTTTAGCCAGTTACAACAGCAAATTGAAGACGTAAAAACCGAAGGTTTGTATAAAAACGAACGTATTATTAAGTCCCAGCAGCAAGCTCAAATTGAAGTTGCATCAGGTAAAGTAATCAACTTTTGTGCTAATAACTACTTAGGTTTAGCTAATAGCCCAGAGTTAATTGAAGCGGCGCAAAATGGTTTAAATAATCATGGTTTTGGTGTGGCTTCAGTACGTTTTATTTGTGGCACGCAAGATATCCATAAAACACTAGAGCAAAAAATCAGTGCGTTTTTAGAAACAGAGGATACTATTTTATATTCTTCATGTTTTGACGCAAATACAGGTTTGTTTGAAACTATTTTAGGCGCAGAAGACGCTATTATTTCTGATTCATTAAATCATGCATCAATTATCGACGGTGTACGTTTATGTAAAGCTAAGCGTTTTCGTTATGCAAATAACGACATGGCTGATCTTGAGAAGCAACTTATTGCAGCAGATGAAGCCGGTGCTAAAACTAAACTAATTGCTACCGATGGCGTGTTTTCTATGGACGGCGTTATTTGTAATTTAGAAGCTGTGTGCGACTTAGCCGATAAATATGATGCGCTTGTAATGGTAGATGACTCTCACGCAGTTGGCTTTGTTGGTAAAAACGGTAAGGGTACACCTGAGTACTGTAATGTTTTAGACCGTGTAGATATTATCACCGGTACATTAGGTAAAGCGCTAGGTGGCGCATCAGGCGGTTATACATCGGGTAAAAAAGAAATTGTTGAATGGTTACGCCAACGTTCACGACCTTATTTGTTCTCAAACTCATTAGCGCCTTCAATTGTTACTGCATCAATTAAAGTACTTGAAATGCTTGAAAATGGCAGCGAGCTTCGCGCTAAACTTTGGTCAAATGCTAAATATTTCCGTGAGCAAATGGAAGCTGCTGGTTTTACGTGTGCAGGTAAAGATCATGCAATTATCCCTGTAATGCTAGGAGATGCCAAAGTAGCCTCGTTAATGGCTGATAAGCTACTTGCTGAGGGCATTTACGTAACTGGTTTTTCATTCCCAGTAGTACCAAAAGGGCAAGCCCGCATTCGTACACAAATTTCAGCGGCACATAGTATTGAGCAACTCGATACAGCTATCGATGCATTTACCCGTATTGGTAAAGAAATGGGCGTTATTTAATTTTATTTTAAACTGAAGCCTCGCTTCGGTTTTTTAGTTGAGTGTGAATTATGAAAGCATTATCTAAATTAAAAGCAGAACCGGGCATTTGGATGACAGATGCGCCAAAGCCAGAAGTGGGTCACAACGACTTACTGATTAAAATTCGCAAAACAGCTATTTGCGGCACCGACGTACATATTTACAAATGGGATGAATGGGCAAGTAAAACGATTCCAACGCCTATGGTTGTTGGTCACGAATATGTAGGTGAAGTCGTTGATATGGGTCAGGAAGTTCGTGGCTTCAAAGTAGGCGACCGTGTATCGGGTGAAGGGCATATTACGTGTGGGCACTGTCGAAATTGTCGTGCAGGGCGTGTACATTTATGCCGTAATACAACGGGTGTAGGTGTAAACCGTGAAGGTGCATTCGCAGAGTATTTAGTTATTCCTGCATTTAACGCATTTAAAATTCCAGATAATATATCTGACGAACTGGCTTCTATTTTCGACCCATTTGGTAACGCAGTTCATACCGCACTATCGTTTGACTTAGTTGGCGAAGATGTACTTATCACTGGTGCAGGCCCAATTGGTATTATGGCAGCAGCTGTTGCAAAACATGTTGGTGCTCGCCACGTTGTAATTACCGACGTAAACGAATACCGCCTAGATTTAGCACGTAAAATGGGTGCATCACGTGCTGTAAACGTCGCAAACGAAAAGCTTGAAGATGTAATGAAAGAGCTAGGTATGACAGAGGGCTTTGATATTGGCCTTGAAATGTCAGGTGTACCAAGCGCGTTTAATTCAATGCTTAATAACATGAACCACGGCGGTAAAATTGCCATGCTAGGTATTCCACCATCTGATATGGCAGTTGACTGGAACCAAGTTATTTTTAAAGGTTTAGTGATTAAAGGTATTTACGGTCGCGAAATGTTCGAAACGTGGTACAAAATGGCAAGTCTGATTCAATCTGGTCTTGATTTAAACCCAATCATTACACATCAGTATTCTGTAGATGACTTCCAAGCTGGCTTTGATATGATGATTTCAGGTCAGTCAGGTAAAGTGATTTTAAACTGGGACTAGTTTAAACTTATTTTACGAGAAGGGCGGCTCTAGGGTCTGTTGATCTTTGCGGATTAAAATTTGTTCAAACTAGGGGCTATTTAATCGCGGCGCGAGGTTTGTGACCTAGTGGGCTAAGTAAAAACCGAGCAACAAAGAGTAAATTGCCCCTAGGCAGAACCCTTCGGGCAGCGTATGTTTGGCATTTGTGCTACGTTATCGCCTATTTATGGGGAATAACCACACTACATAGGCTCTGCCTTGCCTAAATACCAAACATACTGCTGCAAATTCAACCTCGAAAGATAAACAGGCCCTAGCCGCCTTTTTTATACTATTAATTAAAGAGACTTCAATGGCATTTAAACATATTTCTATAGCGCAAACGTTAGAGTTTTTAGATAAAGAAGACGTGGTAATTGCAGATATTCGCGATCCTAATTCGTATCAAGCCGGTCGCATTCCAGGCTCAGAAGCACTTTCTAACGGTAATATCGCACAATTTATGATGGAAAAAGAATTCGATCAGCCAATTATTATTGTCTGCTACCACGGTATGAGCTCTCAAGGCGCAGCTAGCTATTTAGTTGAGCAAGGTTTTGAAGACGTTTACAGTATGGATGGCGGCTTTACAGCTTGGGAAGCTGCTTACAGCGAGAAAGTAGAGCGATGATAGAGCTTGGCAGTTTAAATAACCCGCGCGCCGCACAGGGCTTTATAGATTATTTAAAAAGCCAAGGTTTACAAGGGCAATTAAGCTCCTCAGATGGTAGCAATGTCATTATTAGTGTTGCGCCTGAGCATTTTCATCAAATACAACCTTTATGGGCTGAATTTACACAAAACCCTAATCATGAACGCTATCAACAAGCGTCTTGGGATGTAGGTAGCACTCAATCGCCGCTTAAATATCAAGGGCAATCACTTAATTTAATGGCGCGATTTAAAGCGCTAAGCTGGCTTAATCAAACGGTTAGCATATTGAGTATTGTTATTTATGTTGCTTTTTTATTAGGTGGATTTAATGAAATTTATACCGCTCTGCAATTTAACCCATCACAACCACTTAGTTGGCTAACCCCCGCGCTCGTTCACTTTAGCGCGATGCATATAGTGTTTAATTTAATTTGGTGGATGTCGCTTGGTGATAATATCGAAAAGCAATGCGGAAAATTAAGCTTAATAGGTTTGTTTTTAGTGACTGCACTGATTAGTAATTGGGCACAATATTTAATGGTTGGTCCTAATTTTGGTGGGCTAAGCGGCGTGGTGTATGGATTGCTCGGTTTTTGTTGGATACACAGCTTTTTAAACCCTAACAAGCCAGCGCTAGTCAGTACGGCAATTGTTGGTTTTATGTTGATTTGGTTAGTACTTGGCTTTGCAGATGTTTTGTTTGTAGGTATGGCTAATTGGGCGCATTTAGGTGGGTTAGTTAGCGGTATGGCTTTTGCCTACACCGCCAAAATATTTAACGCAAAACGTTAAACACTAATGATATAAATATTTAGTGAACAAGACTTCACGGATGATCTCTTGTCCTGTTTCTTCTTTTAACAGGCTCTTAAGTTTTTCTACACACTTTGCGCGTATTTCTTCACGACCAGTGAGGGATTTTACTTTTTCTTCTGGCTCTTTAGATAAAATCTCTACTAAAGCGTCACGCAGTAATGGTGTGTGATGTTCGACTACAGCAATATCTGAAGTATCATTAAGCATTAAATCGACAGTGACACGCACATAGCCCATTTTTTTACTTGATGCACCTATATAATTAGTGATTATATCTGGCTCAAAGCCAAAATAACCGACGGTTGATTCCGCACGTGCCGTAAAGCTTATTACGCTTACCAAGAATGTAAAAAGACCTGCGTATATTATTTTTTTCATATTTTAAGCGTTTCCTAAAACCTGTTGTAAATAGTTTATACTTAATAATAGGTAATAAACAGCGCCAAACAATTATTTATATTAGGGTATGTTGATTTTTGCGGAATGAAAAATAAATAGCATGAAGGAAAGGCATAATTGAACTCGCTAAAAAACGATACACCGAATCCTCATACCAAGATTAATGTTTATAGGCGTCATGGAATATCTTATCAAAAGTAATGTGCTTAAGCGGTCGAATTTATAATCAGCTTGATCATAGAAAAACGCTTGAAAGCAAATTATATAATATGTGCACAGGTATTCCATAGCGAGATCTAACTTCTTATTTTAGTGCATGGAGTGCCATATGGAGTCGGTTTAGCTTATGGTCTAAAAAGATATTTTGAACGAATTGTTTCGCATATTATCTCGCGATACTGGTATGGATTAGGTCTTTATTTATGGCAGTATTGTCATGGCTCAGCAGTATAATTGCGGTGTAAGAATCGCAGAGAATGAATCAATCGGAAAAGTCGAGGTGGGTCTACAAAAATTCACCTTGCAGTAGATAGCAGAGAGTTACCTGTTTACTATGAATTATCCTGTGTAAATATGCAGATACCTTCCATGCAGAGTCAATCGTAGTCAACTTCCCAGTAAACAATGTAAAGGCTACGATAGTGAAAAACTGAGAGCTTTCGTTTGTAATAACAGCGCTACACCTTTTATTCCACGTAAGTGTAACAGCTTGGTCGGTAATGAAAAGATTGACTGGTGCACGTAAATATAGGCACTTGGTTGGCAATGCATTTGATCGAATTAAGTAATATAGAGAAATAGCTACAAGGTATGCCTTTGCTGTGCTTACTTATATGGGTTGTTATGTACTACAAAGATAAACCGTATGTTGGCTTTTAGGTAAAGTTGCATGTGGTTATCCCCCATAAATAGGCGATAAAATAGTATAAATGCCAAATATACGCCGCCTGAAGGGTTTCGTCTGGGTTAAGCAAACCTTAATCCTGAAAGATTAAATGGCTCTAGTCTTTTTACCAGAGTAATTATTTTACAATCACCCAACCTAAAACGACGTTTATTTCTCATTTTACTTCCCCAATATTGCGTCAATGATCCCAATACAAAAATGGCTAGCTAACGCTTCAGTTTTCAAATTCACTGTAAATTACAAAATGATGACTGTGCTCCGTATCGTACAGGTTTTTCACATCTTTATTTTTTCTCAAAAAGTTTGGATTTATTCAACAATAATAACAGGTTAAATAAAAAGAACAAAAAAAGTAAAATTAATCTCTAATTTAATTTATGAACTATATGTTAAGTTTTTATTTATTTTATGTTATTTACTTGTTTTAATTTGGTTGCTAGTGTAGGGTTTTATTCTTAACAGCACTTATTCGCTCGACTGTTTTAATTATTGAGTCATTGCGTTTAAGTGGAAAGGTATCTTCAAATACTTATGGAGTTAATATGAAAGGATTAAAGTCTCTTTGCGTTTTAGCATTAGCGATAAGTACGCATTGCCATGCAACAGAACGTGTATCTTTATTCAACGACACGCAAAAAATTGCGCCTACTTTACAAAAAAAACAATCCATATTTAGTGATGCTTCAGATAAAAACTATCTACTCGCGCTAAAAGTATTTGCAGCGCAATACTCAGGTCACACGCTTACATTTCACCAAAGCAAAATTAGTCAAACCAAGCAAAGCCATACAATTACTCAAAAGTACCAAAATATTCCTATTTGGAATCAAGACCTTGTTGTACTGACTGACGAGAGTGGTGTAGTTGAACAAGTTTATGGCGATCTCATTGTTAACGTTGCTAAAGATATATCAACTCTAACTCCCGCGTCAGAAGAACAGCTAAGCGTAGCTCTAGATTCAATAATTTCTCAGTTTAATAATGAACGCCCCAGAGTTTTTAGGCGTAAATCAGCAGAGGAAGTCATTTATATAGATACTCAAGGAAAAGCACGGCACGCTGCTAAAATTGCCTTTTTCACCGATTTCGAGTCAGGGCCCTTTAAACCACAAAGAATCATCTCTTTTATAGACTTAACGACAAACGAACTCATCAGCCAATCCGATGTGTTACAGCGGATCGTTTATGAGGGAGGAAGCGGTCCATCAGGCAATGACAAGGTTTCACGTCCAGATTATAAGCAAGTAGATTATGTTTCTTATCCACCAAAGACTTTTGTTGTTGCAATGGAAACAGACAATCAGCAAACCACCTGTTTATTTGATGCAAAAAACGTTGAGACTAGAAACTATAATCACGGCACAGCGCAAGTTAATAATCCTTATAGCTACAACTGCTCAGATTCAACTCGTAACAATTATAAAGAATATCACGGTGCTCGCTCTGCCTTGAATGATGCCCATCATCATGGACAAACAGCGAATTTAATGTTTGAAGCTTACCTTGGGCATAAGCCTTACTTTAATAAAAAGATAACTCAAAATGTCCATTATGGTCTTAATATGGATCAGGCATTTTACGAAAATGGCGAGGTATATTTTGGTGATGGTGACTACCTCTTCTATCCTATGGTTTCCTTAGATGTAGTTGCGCATGAAATCGCTCATGGTTTTACTGAGGAATTTGGCTCAAATACGCCAAAGTCAATGCTGACAGGGCAGGCTCGTGCTATTAATGAAGCGTTTTCTGATATGGCGGGTGAAGCAGCTAAATACTTTTACTTGGGAACTAATGATTGGAAAAGCAATCACGAAACATTTCGCCTCGATGATGCACTGCGTTATTTCAAAACACCTACACTCGATGGAAATTCAATTGATCATGTTGATGACTATGATGACTCAGTAACTTCTCATCATGGCGCAGGGGTATTTAACAAAGCTTTTTACTACCTCACTACAACTGATTTAGATAATGAGTCCTCACCTTGGAATACAAAATATTCCTTTATCCTGTTTGCTAACGCAAATAAAAACTGCTGGACCAGTAATAGTAATTATCTTACTGGCGCAGATTGTGTAATGCGACAAACCCACACGGTAGGTGATCAGTTGACTCAAGATGGGGTTAAAAAGCAAGATGGTAGCCAATGGCAAACCATTGAATTACAAAACCATGTACGTAAGGCGTTTGCGCAAGTAGGTATTGGTCTGAAAGTTGACCGTGGACTCGAAAGCGAACTTGGTTATGACCGCCAATTTTTGGCTTTTGACTTTAAAAATTTAACTCGAAAAGATGGTCAGCAAGTTGCGGCTGCCAACAGCGAAGGATGGCAATGGCAATGGAACTTTGGCGATGACAGTTTGCAAAGTAGCGCCTTTGAGCCCCAACATAACTTTGCTAATGCTGGCGAATATAACGTTGAACTCACGGCCATAGCCCCTTCTGGTCAGTCAGATACTTTCATGCTACCTATTGAAGTTTTTAACGACTATTGTCCAGCGCAAGGTATTAATTATAGTAAGTATTACTTATCGTCGGTTTCGTTAAATAACTTTAAAAATGATTCTACTTCAAGTAATTACAGTAACTACTCATCTGATGTAGTCGAAGTGGAGGACGGTAAAGCACTCAATGTAACGCTAACCGCAGCACCACATCCAGACACTCAAGACAAAACAAAGAACTTTTATGTCTGGTTAGACAAAGACAATGATGGTTTATTCCACAAGACTGAAGAACTCGTGCTCTATGGAAGCACTAAGACACAATTGACTGGCGAGATATCATTGAGTGGCGAGTTAAACCAAACTTACCGCATTCGTACTATGGTGTCATTTGGTTTAGTGAAATCCGCGTGTGGAGATATGTCTTGGGGTGAAGTTGAAGACTACACCGTTAAACTACTTGAAAACAATGACCCTGTTGTTTTGAGAATTAGTGCTAACCAAGGTGTTAATCAGATGAGTTTTGATAACAACACGATAGATGCGCGTGTTAAACGTTGGCAGTGGAAATTTGGCGACGGCACCACCAGTAGCGAAAAGTCACCGATTCATAAATATGCGAAGTCTGGTAGCTATGAGGTAGAGCTAAAAGCATATGACAGATTCAACAAAGTGATAGGAAGTTGGAACAAACAAGTTCAGTTCGATACGACAATCACAGCAAAGTTTACACCTCACAGTTCTGGAAGCACTGTTTATCTAGACACAAATCAAAGTATTATACCTGAAAACAGTAAGATACAGTGGCAATTTGGCGATGGGGATAACTCATCGGACAGAGACACTGATCACACCTACCAAGCCGATGGTGAGTACACAATTACACTCACAATTCAGCATATTGATGGTACGCAATCGGCCAGTGAAACGGTAAACATTGGCGAGAGTAATTTGACCCCTGAAGTGAGCTATACGATAAACGAACAAGCAGATGGTACATTTAAGGTAAGCTTTAATAACACTACCACAAAACCTGACAACGCAGCTTGGGATCCCGATGTCACTCTAGTTTGGGATTTTGGAGACGGCACAACGCTTACACAAAACAGTGATTTTGCCGACGATACAGAGCATACATATCAAGCTGCTGGAATCTATACCGCTAGCCTAACTATTAGTTACGACCAACATTGGTGGGGTGGGCGAGTTACCGGCACCAAAAATATGCTGCTAGAGCTTAAATCAGCACAATCTGTTGAATATTGCACGGCGGTGGATCTCACCGACTATGAACACATTAGTAAAGTGACTTTCAATCAAGATGGTCCGTTTAGCAATGCGCAGCAATCTGGCGTCGTTAATCCGAATAATCCAATCAAACTATATGCCACACAGAGTAATACCTACCGTATTGAAGCAGGTTATGCAGGCAGTGAAACATTCGCTGAGAATTATCATGTCTGGATTGATTTAAACGGTGATGGTCAATTTGGTAATGGAGACTGGAGAAACGACAAATCAGAGCTTTTAATAATGGACTTCGATCAGACTAACCAAGACTACGGTAAAGGTTATGTTGAAGGGGAATTTAGCATTTTAAGCAATAAGTTGTCACAGCCTATCACGACGACTCGTATGAGAATTTTGCAGTATTACGGATTTAGTAGAGTAAATAGTATTAATCCTTGCTCTGACTATAGCAGTGCCGCAACCTCGGGGAGCGGAGAAATTGAAGACTACCTTGTCGAAATCTATAAAAATTAAGGAAAATAACATGAAAAAACTAAATATAAATGTGCTCATGCCGCTTGCAATCGCTTTAGCAATCAGTAACGCGGTAGCTGCTAGCAACTATATTAATGAACAACAAGTTACCACCGCGTCAAAACAGAAGTCTGGGCCTGCAGCAACGAAGGGCACAGCGGTAACACAGCCGGATCAATTTGGGATCCGCAAGCTAGATATGTCAAATCCACAGCACTATCAATTGGCAAAGTCACGATTGATAAAAGCAAATCGTATTGAGAGTGATTATCCGCAACTACATAAAACGCTAGATGTAGCTAAAGGACAGCATTTATCAGCAAAAATGAACATGACAACGTCTGAAGTGCCACCGGTTAGTGAAGCTGAAGTCGATATCATCAAAGAAGCGCATTTCTTCTTGGATATGAACTTAGCCATTTCATCAGATACAAACGAGCCATATCTTATTGTACGTGCAAAAAGCTCACGTTTTGGCGGTACAAAAGTGACTTACATCGACTTATTATTAGAAGATGCAAACGGCAATCAGCTTGCTCCTTTTGGCTCTACATTTAATGTGTTGTCTGGCAAAGACACGCTTGCAACTTCGACTATTTCACTGAAATCATTGAAGGCAAACTTCCCAAATTTAGATACCATTTATGCCAGTTCATATGTGGAACTTGATCTAGACGATGGCACCATCAGTACAACGATGAAGTATACTGAATACCCCTTCTCATGGGAGCATTTTGAAGCACTTTATGGCTCTGCTTCACCAGCTGCAAAGGGCGACGCTCCGGTATCTGCACTTAACGTTGGGATCAGTTCATCATTGGACACACGTCCAAAATACAATGCAACTGCACCTATCGATAAAAACAATGATGCTGTTATTAAAATCTGTCTAAACCGTAATCATGCAGACTGTGACTACGCCGCCGACCAAATTGGAGATCCAAACGACATGGCGGGTGTGAACATCCCATTCAACGGTGAATTACGGATTCCTCACGAGATCACTGATATTTATCCAACTATAGGTGATTTACCAAACGGTATAGATGAGCCAACAAATATCTATTTACAAGAAGGTATCTATGGTGGCGCGACAAAGCAAAGCTACAAAGGACTCGACAATGCAGTTAAACAATTTTCTGACTATTTAGAATTTGAAGTTGATAGTGCAAACCAAGAGTCGATCATCCGTTGGAACATCCCGCGTTCAGAAGGTCGTTTTGGCAATGCCAAACTTTTCTCGAATATCGCCCAAGCAAACTGGTATATGACATTTGCTGTTAAAGGTTATCCGTACTTTAAAAGGGGGCGTGGTGGCGCGAATGCATTCCAAGTATCGTTAACGTCAGAGACATCAGCGCGTTTTGGTAACTTCTATAGTGAAGTGTTGCCTATGATGAAGCTTGGTTACAGTTGTTTAGCAACCGGCACAATGATCACTATGGCCGATGGCAAGCAACGCGCTATTGAAGATATTGCGAAAGGCGATTTGGTGTTAGGTGCACTAGCTTCGAATACTCAAGTTAAAGAACCTATGCAAGTTATTGATGTGTCAGTAGGAATTGAAGCTATTAAGATGTATCGCATAAAAGGCGCTGATGGCTCTGATATCTTAACAACTGAAACCCACCCAATTTCTACCTCTAATAAAGGTCTTATTTGGGCGAAAGAACTGCAAATAGGTGATCGTATTCTTACGGAAACAGGTTCTGTGCTTGTTACTAATGTAACAAAAGAGAAGTACAAAGACAAAATCTACAATTTGAAACTAGCGCCTACAGAAAATTCGAAATTCGCTGAGTCTCGTAATTTTGCAATGTTTGCAAACGGCATGGCGGTAGGGGATTTGGCTACTCAAGACGAATTGAACTACAAAGATCAGAATATTCGCATGTCAGAAGAAGAGATTCTTCAACGCCTTCCTGAAAAGTGGAAAACTGACTACATCAACAGTTTGGATTAATCAGGCCACTAGGCCTTTCTATTCGAAAGGCCATACTTCTCTGTAAGGAATTAAATATGAAATTTACATATTCTCCATTGGCACGTGCCATGGGGGTAGCGTTTTTTTTTGCCTGTAGTTTTTCAACCGCAGCTGAGCAAATAGGCAATTCTAACTTTGCTACTCAAGCAAGTAACTCTGACTTAGATTCAGTCACACTAGGTACCGCTTACCACAGTGAAAAAGAAGGTTTTTATGCACTGCAAAGTGTACTTGGTCAAGTAGATGAAACCTATGGTAATACTGAAATGGATTTTGTTGTCGGTGTTGACATGAGTTATAGCCAACTATCGAGTATGCTTGATGGTAACTTAGGAGCGGCCCTTGATGTTCCCGTAATAAAAGTGGGGGTTGGCGCAAGCTACGCAAAACAAAATACTGCAGATAACTACACCGGTACTTACACACTATTTCTCTCTTTAAAGCCAAAAAAACGGCTGTTAGTTGCAGATCCTCAAATAGGGTTTAAACCTACACAAGCCGCGCTTGATTTGGCCAATGCTAATCCAGGAGACAAATTCAATAATATTGGTAATGAGTTCGTGTCAGCGATTGAATATGGCTCTCAAGTGATGATCAACCTCAAGTTCCAATATAAAAATGACGAAGACAAAGTAAAATGGGGGGGACAGCTTGGTGTCGATTGGGCTGGTAAAGTCAATGTCAGTGGGAAATTGCAAAAAGTAGACGAAGACGTGAAACGTAATATAAAAATTACGGTTTCTGCATTACAGTTTGGTGGCGACCCGATAGAGCTTTTGAAGGTGATCCCAAATCAACTCGTCAACTGCACGATGGAAAACCCGACACCATGCTTTGATGTTTTTAAAAATAGCATCGATTACATCAAAACCAACTACGTTGCTCAGTTTGATACCTTGGATAAATATAACGTCGGTAGAGTATTGACACAAAGTTACACCGATTCAGGGCCAAGTCTATCTCCTTTAGTACCTGATGATGTGTACCCTGCTAAAAGCATCTTGACTAAATTGGCGCTCAAAAACATGAGTGATGATTGGGTGCAGGCAATTCTCGATAATCGTCGTGCGGATAACGTACTCAATTACTACGCCAGTGAGTTGAATAACTCACATCGAACTGCATTAGAAACCATTCGCGATAATTCACTCTTTAACTCTTTTATTTTGGCGGACGCCGTTGATTTTTGTAAGCGTAATCCAATAGGTAATTATTGCCGTGATAGAGAGCTACAGACTCGTGGCCGCGTTCATCAATATGACCGTAAATGGCTAGAATTATAAGGAATAAGACTATGTTAAAAGTCATGCTAACCAGCACATTAATTACCTCGTTTGCTGCCATAATAGTGCCATCAGTACAAGCGAATACGACTTTATTTGAATCTCGAGATGTACTCACACCACAGCAAGCGTTAGGTCGCTTTCAATGGTTGGAAAAGTGCTATTCAGGATTATTGGTTGAGGTCTCTGATAATATTTTCGACCCCACAACCCCCATTCCAAACGATGAGAAAATAGCGGATCTTAAAAAAGTGATGCTATACGAAAATAATACCCTTAGGGGAGATGCTAAATACCTCACCTTTGGTGACGAAGATAATGCGAATCCTAAGAACTGGTTTGCGGGTAAATTACCAACTACCTCTTGTTTTCAGATCCCGTCTGACTATCGGATCAGTGCTGTTATGGTCACCCCTACAATGCCAAACTACTGTACGACAAAGTCTCGTGAGCGAACCTACGAATTCATCCAATCGGTGAAATTTTCCAATATTGAGAACACCAGCAGCAACACCTTTTACAGTAACTATGTTGGCGATACCGCGAAAATATATGCAGATAAAAGCTACCAGTTAACATTAACACCGGGATTTAGTAGTGCAGAAGCATACCCTGAAACTTGGCATGTGTTTATTGATTGGAACCAAGACGGTGATTTCAACGATACAAAAGAAACCTTGTTTGCTGGTGTTTCTGAGCAAGCAACTCAGGTCGAAATTACCCCACCAACAGGTGCAAAAAAGGGCATGACGAAAATGCGCGTTACCATGGATTACTTGGGTGGCAGCAATGATGCATGTAAAGAAGTAGACTCCGGAGAGGTAGAAGATTACCTCCTTTACGTGAAGTAATAGGTGGCAACATGAACTTATACAAACAGACTATCGCGGCACTTATTGCCTGCACTACACCTTTCGCATTCGCAGATTCAAATTTTGTGAATGAAGCACAGCTAATGCAAAAAGCACTCAATGTGAATACCTTCCAAAGTGAAATACCTGGATTGGTGAACGATCACATTGTGTTGGGTACAGCCTATAACAGCGATCAAAAACGCTTTTTGAATGTTCAAACTGTCGCAGGTGAAACCATTGAAACCCTTGGTAATACTCGTGTGCAATTTGAATTAGTAAATAATGGCAGCTACGACGCAGTTCTTCGTCAGCTAAATGGTAATGTTGATGTAGATGTTGGCTTTCCTGTTATTCGTATTAAAGCGGGTGGTCATTTAGCCAAGGAAATGTCCTCTACTGAGTTTTCGAATACTTATACCTTCCAAGCATCGTTGACACCCAAAAAACGTGTTCTTATGCCAACAGATGCCAATATTGGTTATACATTGACACCTTCAGGTAATACGCTAGCAAATGAGTATCAAAGTAAACTAATGAGCATGGCTGGTGATGCCTTTATTAGTGAGATTGAATACGGTGCTCAGTTACTTATTAACATGAAAATTGAGTACTTAAGTGAGCAGCACAAAAGTGAAATTGGCGGTTATTTAGGCGTTAGCTATGGCGCAGGAAATATTGGTATTAGCGTCGATGGTAAGCTTAATTATATTGACGAAGATCTTAAGAAAAGTGTGCGTATCACCGTCAGAGCATTGCAAAAAGGGGGGGATCCTAAGCAGCTGCTAAGTATAATTCCTAACAATATTATCACTTGTTCACTTGATAACTATGAGCCTTGCTTTACCTTATTTGAGCAAGCGGTGAACTATGCGAAGAACGACTTTGGCAATCAGTTTAATGCACTCTCTGATTATAATGTTGTGCGTTACAAAGCAACTCCTTACGAGATCAGTTCACAGGATTTACGTCGCTTAGACTCCGGTAATAAAGATATTCGCTTTGAAACTACCTACCGTACTTTATGGCTTGAAGATCAATTCAAAAAGTCGGTTAATCATGAGCACCGTGCTCGTGGTGTGCTTGCACAATACGCTAGCTGGATGACTGATGTACAACGTCAAAAAGCAGAAAGCGTGCAGGAAGCCGCTTACAATAACGCTTGGATTTATGAGCAATATGCCCGAGTTTGTCGCGATAACCCTTATGGGGCAGCATGTTCAGATGCATGGAATGATTACCTCAACACCTGTGGTGGTAGCGGTGTCGGCTGCATACAAAGCTACACGCTTGCTGATCTGAATATACCAGCGGATAACATGAGCCAATATTTCAAATGCGAAAATGCTCGAGAGGCAACCGCGAACTTTGGTATTGAAGAAAACCATGTATCGCTTGGGTTTAGACAATTAGGTTGGGCACCATCATTCGTTGATGCTAATGACCCCGCTGCGGGTGTGATGGCATGGCTACCATGTAAATCAGCCCTTCCAACCTATGGAGCTGCTTTTGAAAATTAGCGAGTAATAAAAAATGCTAAGATTCAATTAGTAAAATTGGGACGTGGTAAGTAATAAACAATCGAATATTGAGTTATTGCTTCCTCGCCCTTTGCCTCTGCAAACCATTTACAGGAATTTATGTATGCACTTAATTACCATATTAATAGTGCTCTGTGGCCTGTTAAGCTTTTACGCAAATGGACATACCTATTACTCTTTAAATACCGAACAAGAACAACTTGGACATGGGTTTGAGCAGAAATTAGGCATACCGCTTGAATCATGCCTCGATGGTCAGTGGCAATTTCAAGGCGGTAGTATGGGCGATTTGGCTTATCGTGGCGACTTTGACTCAGATACCATGATCAATACCATCACTGGCAGCGTAAAGGCTGGTATCAACTTGGTTATTTTTGGAGGTTCAGCCAAATTTTCCATGCGCAGGAAAGTAACAAAAAATAGAAATTCTGCCGCCTCGGCAGTAGAATTAACCTATGAAAAAGGAAGTTATAACTTTGAAAATAGAACGACTAAAATGGCTATTCAAGGGCTACTAAATACAGATCCAAATCAAGTAAGAAGCCGCTGTGGTGACAGCTTTATCCACAATATCAAACTCGGCTCGCGTATCTATGTAACAGCCAAACTCCATTTTAAAGATCGCGCTAAATACGAATGGTTTCAGACTAAAATCAAAGTGAAGTTTCTTTTTTTTAGTAAGACTTTTACTAAAACTAAAGTATTTCAAGAAGCTACCAAAGATGCTGTATATACTATTCAGGTGAACACCGATGGTGGTATGACGCCAGAACTAGCAGGGCTAAGTAAAAATGGCACTATGCATTGTAAAACCGATAATCTAACTCCTTGTATAACGTATGCCGATAATTTGTTTAGCTATTTATTTGATGGTGGTGACTATGTTGATGATCTTAAAGATGAACATTTAAATATTTTAAAGTATGAAGTCGAAAGTTACGAGGATTCTGGCCATTATGACTTAGCCTATGCTGGTCAAGCTGCAATATCTGAGCGCTATATTGCGCTGTCCGCAAGGCTCAGAAGCTATCAAGATTTAGTTTATGACGAGATAGAGAGGTTGAGTGCGTTTAAAGCGGTATCTGAAGAGCCGCTTGAAATCGAGCAACTAGCAGCGCGTATTACTGCACGTAATACTCAACGTATCGGACTTGAGCAAGCTGGCGAGTATTGTGCAATTTTGCCCGGAACAACTCTTTGCGAAAGCCGTATTGAGTCTGCGATAGCGAACGTTGACTAGTTGAACAAATATTTGGAAGAATATCTGCGATACTGCACGGTCTTAACCCGTTGTCTAGCCACATTAGTTAGATTGCTCTTTAACTAATGGGGTTATTTAACCTGAACTTTGGATGAAAAACAGGCTAATTGAAACCTCAAGTTACTTACACACTACAGTCTATAATTTAGCCTAATAAATTGAAAAAATAGCGTATTTGTTCTAGAGTGTAAACTTAATGATAAAAAGCTAAAGTTAACTCATATTTCATTGATTTATAATGTCTTTTTATATGCCCATCGACTAAGGATAGCCAATGACTTTTTTTAAATCACTTTTATTGCCGACAAATCTCATCCAATTAAATCTTATTCGATTTAAACAATTCACCTCTATATTTATTACTTTATTCCTCGTTTCGTGTGGGGGCGGCAGCTCTGGCTCTCCTGAGATAAAACTACCGCCAATTGAAGAACCGCTAAACTCTGTTACTGAAGTACCAACAAATCAAATATTACATGCGTTTTTTCGTGATCAAGATAGTTCTATTGGCAAACTATCTGGCAGCGTAACTATTGTCGCGCCTGAAGTTATTGATAGTGACCCCGCTAGAGTTGAGTCTGTATGGGCTTATTGGGTAGATGAGCAAGGAAATAAACAGGGGGATGCTTGGTTAAAAACTATGAAAAAATCGGTTTACGATCTTAATATTCCAGAGGATACAAGTATACCTGAAAATACCAATGCGTTACTTCTTTTGCCGGTAAACACCATTGGACAGGCCACGAAAGGTACCCTTATTCCCTTTCATGATTTCATCGGTAATGCTGAATTATCGGGGCCTGGTGGAAATAAAGTTCACACTTGGGATTATGGCGTTGGTCGCAAGAAAATTTCAATTCAACGCACAGAAGAGCAAGGTGGATTATGTATTTTTGATAATGGTTTAGTTAGTATTACGCATATGAATAATACTAAGGATGAAGTTGGGGAGAGTTATAATCGTAACGAACTCCCTAACGATATTAATGAGAATGCCTTCCCTCCTTATTCCTTTTTATGTGGTACGCAGCCAACACATTCCGAAGATATGATTTCTGATGAGACTGGGGTTTGGACGTATTCAACGCTAAATGACGCCATGTTTTACGGCACACTAGTTTACAATAGCTTTGTTAAATACCTAGGGGAGCCGCCACTGGAGGACAAAATTAGAATCCGTGTCCACTATGGTCAACAATATGAACAAAGCGCCTTTTGGGATGGCGCATATGCCAACTTTGGTGATGCGTATCCATTATTTTACTCTATGGCTTCACTTGACATCATTGCGCACGAAGTAGGCCATGGAGTTTTAAATAGAATATCTGATTTAAATCGATTCGATCATGAAATTAGTACTGATGCTCGTACCTTGCATGAAGCCTTTGGCGATATCTCAGGTGTAATGGCAAAATACGAGTTTACGGGACATTCAGATAATTGGATTCACGGCCAAGAGAATGGCGGCTTTATTCGTCATCTCGATCAGATAAAAACTGAAAATGGTGCAATTGATAGCTTTCTTGATTATGAAGAGGCTGGTGATAATTTCTATTTACGCATTGGTATGATCACCTACCCATTTTATTTACTATCAAATCAATGGGGAATAGAGCCTACCTATAAAGTGTATTTAAATTCAGCGAAGGTCTGTTGGAGTGCGTTGACCACACTAACTGAAGCTGCTGAATGTATTAAACAGCAAGCAGGTGTAGCTGGCTTATCTGAAGAAGATGTTGTTGAAGCTTTTAAGGTGGTAAAAATAAAACTTTTTGATCAAGGCGTGCTTAGCTATTTTAATGCAGAGAAAATTAAATTACGCACTCAGTTTACCGATGATAGCCGCTCAACGAGTCAAGTAGTTCAATGGTTATGGGATTTTGGAGACGGCCAAACTTCAACAGAAGCAAGCCCCGAGCATATCTTCGCAGAATCTGGAAGCTACCCAGTTAAGTTAACAGTAACTGATCAATCCGATGATCAGGATACCTTTGAACGGCTTATTCAGGTAACAGATGAGTATTGTTCAATAAACTCAGCTAGCGTCGATAAGCACATCACTCATGTTTTAATTGGTGATAACAACATTAATTATAGTTCAACAGCATGGGACTATACCCAAATGCCTATAGAGCTAATAGATCCCAGCAATACTATCATTAATATTCAAGGAGATACTGAAGTAACAGAGCGTTCTACCTCATGGAAAGTCTGGATTGACCTCAACGATAATGGAATTTATGGCGATGAGGTTAATGAGCTTGTCGTAGATGAATTTGTCGAAGAGGGGCAACCTTATGGCCTTAATACTATACTCGATTTATCAACGCTGCCAAGGAGCAGTCAGGCTAAATTTATGAGAATTATTGGTGACTATGCCGTTTTTGGTCCTTGTTCTTCGAGTATAGGGGAAGCACTAGATTTAAGAGTAAGTTGGCAGTAAATTCGGTTAATACACCCTATTGAGTCGAGCTATTTATACTAGAGCGCGCTGAACTTTGAGGTATGAAAAATAAATAGCATGAAAGAAAGGCATAATTGAACTCGCTAAAAAATGATACACCTAATCTTAATACCAAGATTAATGTTCACAGGCGTCATGGATATCTTATCAAAAGTAATGTGCTTAAGTGGTCGAATTTATAATCAGTTTGATCATAGAAAAACGCTTGAAAGCATTATAATCTGTGCACAGATATTCCATGGCGAGATCTGACTTCTTACTTTGGTGCATGGAGTGCCATATGGAGGCGGTTTAACTTATGGACTAAAAAAGATATTTTGAACTAATTGTTTCGCTTATTATCTCGCGCTGCGATTAAATCGTCCCTAAGTTGAACTATTTTCCATCTTGAAAGGTCAACACGCCCTCGTTATTTACGATAATGAATGATCACTTTTTCAAATGCTTTAGCAATGTTATTATCGCGTTGGATTTTATTTAATAGAGTTATCGTGATTACTTTCCCTATTTCGTTATTAGTCAATTGGCAATGCACATCACAAGTAAGTGATTTATCATCCTCTGAACGTGAGTGGCTTTTTGAGCCACATTCCTTAACAGTTAAATTAAAAAGCAGGGCGCAAGTATTTAACGTAAAAGTGCTCAGTGAAAAAATCTTTGATTTAACACTTGAGCAAAAAGCATTGCTTGGCTGCGAAGCCTCAACGGCATTAAACCGAGAAGTACTTTTATTGTGCGATAATATTCCCATGGTATATGCACAAAGCTGGCTGCCAGATAATAAATTATCAAATCAACCAAAAAACCCTCTGCATAATATGGGGGATCGCCCATTAGGCGATGTTATTTTTCAAAATCCAGAGCTCGTGCGCAAAGAGATAGAAGTCGCTCGTTTTGATACAGAGCACCCGATACAGCAATTAGCATTACAACTAAACTTACCAATACAAAAGTTGTTAGGCCGACGTAGCGTATTTTCGCTTAAAGATTACAATTTTTTGGTCTGTGAAGTGTTTTTACCTGGAGCGTACCTTTACTCATGAAGCTAGCAACCTTAAAGTCACAGCATCTCCCTTACTACATACAACTTATGCGTGTAGATAAACCAATTGGTACACTATTGTTACTTTGGCCAACCTATTGGGCTTTATGGCTTGCTAATGATGGAATGCCTAGCTTAGTCAACTTTGTTGTATTTACGCTTGGCGTTATCGTTATGCGAAGTGCAGGTTGCGTAATAAATGATTTTGCTGATAGAGAGATAGATGGCTCAGTAAAGCGGACCGCCCAGCGTCCATTGGCTTCGGGGCTGGTTAGCAGTGGTGAAGCACTTAGTTTGTTTTTACTATTAATAGTCATAGCATTTATTTTAGTGTTGATACTCAGTTTTAATACTATTTTACTTTCTTTTGGTGCGTTGGCATTAGCCTTTTGTTATCCGTTTATGAAGCGCTACACACAGTTACCTCAAGTTGTACTCGGGGCAGCATTTGGCTGGGCAATACCGATGGCTTATATGGCTTCGATAAATGCACTTCCTTTACAGGCTTGGTTATTATTTATTGCTAATATTTGCTGGACGGTAGCCTACGACACAATGTATGCAATGGTAGACAGAGATGATGATTTAAAAATAGGCGTTAAATCGACGGCTATTTTGTTTGGTGAATACGATCGTCACATCATTTTTTTCCTTAATATGACCTTTGTAGTTATAGTGGCTTTTATAGGTTTTATTAATGAACTATCAACTGCATTTGGAGTTGGATTAAGTGTCGCTGCTGGTTTGTTGTTTTATCAGCAAACACTTATCCACAAACGTGAGCGCGGGGCATGTTTTAAAGCATTTTTAAATAATCACTATGTTGGATTAGCTATTTTTATAGGTTTATTGTTTTCGTATCCAATGGCTATTTAGTTTGAGTCATCTTTAGCGAGGCGGATCAATAATGCCGCTGATAGATGCGTTTTTTCTAAACCACCCAGCAATTGAATAACGATTATCTATGGCTGGCAATACCTCATGTACAAAACGCTCACTTTCAAATAAAACCAATGTACCGGCTTGAGGTTTTATTATTATTTCAATTTCTTTGCTTTTGGTTTTGTAGACAACGAGTTCACCACCTTGTGCTGGAGTATTTAGGTAAAGTACACTGGTAAAAACTCTGTTTGAGCGGCCTTTAAAAGCATCAACGTGTTTTTTATAAAAATCACCTTCAGTATATTTTGCATAGTGACATTCATAGTCAAATAAGCCCATGAAAAAAGTACGGTTAAGCGTTGTACGAATACTTTCCATAGTCGCTTGATAAGTTAATTGCGCTTGTGAGGTACCATCAAACCAAAAGGTCTTATCTTTGCGGATAGTATCGTCAATTTGCAAATTATTTAAACGGCCAATACCTGCGAGGCTAAATTGAGGATTTATACGATAACAGTCAGCCATTAAATCAATAATAAGCTCTTCATTTATAGCATTAGGTATAACAGTGTAGCCAAGCTCTTCGATATCATTTAAATAAGTATCGTCGGCTGAAAAGTTAATCATTCAAGTGGGTCATTTTTTGAAGGTGCGACAGTGTAGCTCAAAAGAAGTTAAAAGCTATCACTTTGTGTCGCACTTATCTCAAGACAAAACGAGGTTAGTTGATTGTCGTTGCGGCTTTTTTAATGAGAGATAACAGTTGATCTATATGTTCATTAACAGCTGTCTGTTTGTTTGTTTGTACGACTAACTGTTCGTGGCTTAAACTCTTATTTGTTTTTAGCTGAATTAACTCAGAGTGCTCTGCTACAGCATTCGTATGCTCTATGCTAGCAATAGCAAAGTGGTCTGACTTTTCTAAACCAGCTATGACCTGTTCAATACTACCCACTTTAATGCTTGATGACTTATTTAAAGAGTCAATTGCTTCATTTAGCATTGTTTGAACTTGTTTTGATTGCGAAAAGCAACCATACATCGGGTAGCTATCAAGGTCGTGCTTACTAATGTCATTTTTTTGAGCTAATGGGTGATTTTTAGATACGAATAAAATGAGTTGATCTGGTAAATGTATATCACTGCCAATACTATTAATCGCTTGTGAATATACGCTAATATCAATTTCACCTAGTTGAAGCTTTCGGCTCAGTTCGTGTTCTTCTTGCAGTTGCATTTCTATTTTTACATGTGGGTACTGTGCTAAAAATTGCCCGCAAGAAATAGGTACAACATTACTTGCTTTATTGGTGTAACCAATAATTAATTTCTCACCTGTTTTTCCACTTACGGATTGAAAAATAAGCTTTTTAGTAAGCTCTAGCTCAGATAAAGTGTTTTTTGCGTAATCAAGGAATAGCTCACCTTGCTGAGTTAGCTTTACAGAACGAGTTGAACGTTTAACTAGTTCGTATCCCATTTCATCCTCAAGAGTTTGAATACTTCGCGTAAGTGCGGAGGTGCTGATTTGGGTTTGTTCTGCTGCTTGTCTGAAATGGCGTAGTATGCCGAGTGCTACAAATTGTTCTAATTGTTCAAATCTCACTTTATAGTCCCTTTTTATAAGTAAGTCGCGGATGCCGCGAACATCAATTATATTAATTTTTAGCTAAACAAAATAGTAAAATTTAATATCTAAATGCGTTTGCAAATTTATGACAAATTTTGGTCAGGATATCCCCCTTTTAATATTTATCAAAGAGGTAAATTGTTAAAAAGTATTATCCTTTAGCCTTAAAACTCATGATTTATTACTTACCTAGTATCCTTTTTAGGGATAAGTAAATCATAAAAAAGGCTTTGTAATCAATTTTTTATATATTTTAGTAAAGACGAACATTCTAAATTAAGAAAAAAGTATGCCACATAATAGGGTATTGATTAAGCACAATTTATGAATAGTTGCATGAACATTGACACATATCAGCTTTTTATTTAACAAAGTTACGATTAACACGGTTGCTTAATGGTTTGTTTTCTATGCTTTGGAGTTCTATTTCAATAGCATCACATGATATGTGGATTTCAAATAAAGAGGTTAATAACGATAAACTTAAGCAAGTTAAGCTAACACCAAATAAAATAATGCCCGCTGTATTAAATTCAATAAATAGTGCAAACATGGATAAAGTGCATAATAAAAATGATGCCACACCATATACTTGCATAGTTCTAATTAGCTTAATACGCTTTCTCAAGTTTGTTATTTGCGCGACGACAACGGGACGAATTGACTCTCCTTCTCGTGCATTTAGTTCCCGAATTAATTGTGCTAATACTAAAAATCGGTTTGTGTAGGCAAGTAATAACAATGATATTGCAGGAAAAAGTAAACCTGGAGTAGTGAGTGTCATAATGTATCCTTAAGTGGTATTACTAGCTTTAATTTGTACAGCGTAACGCAAGATATTGTATACATAAAATAAACGAGGTGGAAATTGCAAAATACTAATAATACAAACGAAACAGTAGGCTCTTTTCAATGGGTAACAATTTATAAAGCCGAAAATACCCTTGAAGCTAATATTCTTAAAGGTTTAATACAAACAAGTGGTATTGAATGCCAAATTAAAGGAGAGATGTTGCAAGGCGCAATGGGAGAAATCCCATTTGATCAAACCCAAGTTAGCGTGCAGGTTTATGCGATAAAAGAGCGCCATGCGCGACAAATATTGGTAAACTATCAACAAGTAAAACAATCCGCTCCAGATTGGGTATGCCCTAACTGTAATGAGCATAATGGATCAACATTTGATTTTTGTTGGTCATGTGAGACATTAAAGAATGACTAAAGCAAATAATTTTCAGCGTATTAGAGAGCTAAACTATTTACAAAAAGCCGTTTTAGCGAGTGCTTTAATTGAGCGAATGCTGCCAAATTACGGTTTATTTAGCGAAGCAACAGGGTTTGGTGACGAAACATTATTACGAAATTCGCTTAATGTTTGTTGGGAAAAAATATTACTACCTAAAAGTAAAATAGATCTCGAGAAACAAGTTGAAAAAATAGAGCCAAATGTTCCTGAACTTGCTGATTTTGATATGTTTGGTACGTATCCAGCTATTGATGCAGCAACGTCGTTACTTAGCTTAATGCACGGTTTAATGGCGCAAGACGAGCAAGAGTTCATTAGTGTAAGTAAAATATCGCAAGCGACCGTTGCGCGTTTTATTGAATACCAAATGACAGTTGAAGGTGAAATCGCAGATAATACCGCCGTTAGAGAGCATCCATTAATGCAATACGAGATTGAAGTATTGGGTGAGCTAATTGATTTTGTAGAGAATATGGGGCGTATTACCTCCGATAGCGTAAAGGCACTTAAAAAGTTTGCCCTTGAAGATGGCCAAACAAATATTGGTCTTTCGTTATAAAAATAGTTTAGTAATAATTTAAAAAGGCTGGAGAAATACTGTGCGAATTTTAGGCATTGAATCGTCGTGTGATGAAACGGGTATAGCAATATACGATGATGAAAAAGGCTTGTTAGCTCATCAATTATATAGCCAAGTAAAAGTACACGCTGATTATGGCGGTGTAGTGCCGGAGCTTGCATCACGCGATCATGTTCGTAAAACGCTACCGCTTATAGATGCTGCTTTTGCGCAAGCTGGTTGTGGCCCTGAAGATTTAGATGGTATTGCTTATACTGCAGGACCTGGCTTGGTTGGCGCACTACTTGTAGGTACCTCCATTGGCCGCTCTCTAGCATACGGGTGGGATATTCCTGCGGTAGCGGTTCATCACATGGAAGGGCATTTACTTGCCCCTATGCTTGAGGAAAATATCCCTGAGTTTCCGTTTATTGCTTTATTAGTATCTGGCGGTCATACCATGATGGTTAAAGTAGCAGGTATTGGACAATACGAAGTACTAGGTGAGTCGGTTGATGATGCTGCAGGTGAGGCTTTTGATAAAACGGCTAAGTTGCTTGGTCTTGATTACCCCGGTGGTCCGCGCTTAGCTAAAATGGCTGAACAAGGTGTTGCTAAACGCTTTGTATTTCCTCGTCCGATGACCGATAAGCCAGGCCTTGATTTTAGTTTTAGTGGTTTAAAAACAGCTGCATCAATCACTATTCGTGAAAATGATGATGACGAACAAACTAAAGCCGATATAGCGCATGCATTTCAAACTGCAGTTATTGATACGCTTGTTATTAAATGTAAGCGAGCACTTAAACAAACCGGTATTAAACGTTTAGTCATTGCAGGCGGAGTAAGTGCAAATACACAGCTTCGTTTACAGCTTGAGCGCGTTATGAAGGGCATGAAAGGCGAGGTTTTTTATCCTCGCACTGAGTTTTGTACCGACAATGGAGCAATGATTGCTTATGCAGGTATGCAGCGTTTAAAAGCAGGGCAATTTGCCACGCTTGATATGAAAACAAAACCGCGTTGGCCAATAGATAGTTTGGAAGCTATTTGATACTCGATATATTAAATGTTTTTATTTTCATCTGTGGGTGCTTTTTTAGTGCCCACTTTTGGTTCATCGCCACTAAATAATCTAATAATATTAGTGCGATGACGAAAAATAATTAAGATCGTAATAAAAGCGACTGGTAACGTATAAAGTGGTTTTATTAGCCAAGTATACAAAGGTGCTAAAGAGACCGTAACCAATGCTGCAAGTGATGAATAACGTGTAACTGCAATAATAACTAACCACGTAAAAATAAGTAAACCCGCCAGCGATAAACCAATAGGTAACAATGACCCAAATGCTGTAGCGACTGCTTTACCGCCTCTGAAACTAAAAAACAGTGGATACATATGTCCTAAACACGCAGCAACTGCAATCAAACCTAACTCAAATGGCTCAAACTTTAAAAAATAAGCGCCCCAGACCGGAATCGTTCCTTTTAAAATATCAAAAATTAACACTAAGCAAGCAGGTAATGCACCTCCCAATCTATAAACATTAGTTGCGCCAGGGTTGTTAGAACCATGGCTTCGAGGATCTGGAAGGGAGAATAGTCGTGACACCAATATGGCCGATGAAATTGACCCGAGTAAATAAGCTAAAACAAATATCAAAATGGCTAACACACGCTTCCTTACTTTTTTATTGTTATACCAACCACATTTAATGCAATTGGTATTGCTTTTGGGCTATTATTGGCGGCAAAATTTATCGTAAAAATTATTATGCTTCTTTCATTACTAGCTAACCTAGCTATTTTGCTATTGTAGAAGGATTTTTTACATATTTAAACACTGATTAAAGCATATACAGCATTAATTTTTTTGATGCTTTATATAACAAGTTCAGTCGTTTTGGTTATTTGGAGTATCAATGGACAAGGTATTTATATCTCAATTGCACGTTGACACTATTATTGGAGTGTACGACTTTGAAAAAGAAAGTAAACAGAGCCTTTATTTTGATATTGAAATGCTGAGTGATATTAAACCCGCAGCTGCGAATGACGATATTAATTTAGCACTTGATTACTCAAAAGTAAGTGAGCGAGTTATTGAGCACTGCACTGCTAAACCAGTTGAATTACTCGAAACATTAGTAGAACAATTAGCGCAAATTATTTTGACTGAATTTAATACTCCACAAGTAACAATTAAAGTAAGTAAACCCGCAGCAGTGGCGCAAGCGCAAACTGTAGGTGTTGAAATTACACGCGCTAAGGTAAGTAACTAAATGGCGCAGATTTATATCAGCCTTGGGTCAAATATAAATAAAGTACATTACATGCAATCTGCATTAATCGCACTTGAGAGCCACTTTAAAAAAATTATTCACTCGTCTGTTTTTGAGAGTGAAGCGGTGGGGTTTGCTGGTAATAATTTTTATAACTCAGTGGTTGCAGCGACAACAAATATGGCATTGGCTGATGTATGCGCTCTATTAAAGCAAATAGAACGTGATAATGGCCGTACTGCCAGCGACAAAAAATTTAGCCCTCGGACACTGGATTTAGATTTACTGTTTTACGACGATGTAATTTGCCAAAGCCCTGCACAACTGCCCCGTGACGAAATAACTAAAAATGCATTTGTATTACAGCCTCTGAGCGAGGTTGCTCCTGATTTTTATCACCCTGTAGCTAAACAAACAATTGCCCAGTTATGGAGTGCGTATAATAACCCTCAACAAAAATTATGGAAGGTGGAGTTTTCTAACCCATGAGTATTATTGAAATAATTATTTTAGCCCTCATTCAGGGGTTTACTGAGTTTCTACCTATATCGAGTTCAGCGCATTTAATTCTACCATCGCAAGTTTTAGGCTGGGAAGATCAGGGGCTTGCATTTGATGTCGCTGTTCACGTTGGGACTTTAATTGCGGTCGTTATTTATTTTCGTAAAGAGGTGGCCGATATACTTACTGGGTGGTTTAAATCATTTGGCGCACAAGGTACTACAGATGATAGTAAGTTAGGCTGGTGGATTATTTTAGGCACTGTTCCAGCGGCTATTTTAGGCTTACTGCTAAAAGACTTAGTTGAATTGTATTTACGCAGTGCATGGGTTATTGCCACAACGACCATTGTATTTGGTTTACTCCTTTGGTACGCCGATGCAAAAGGTAAGCAAATTAAAACTATTTACCAACTTAATTGGAAAACAGCGCTTTTCATCGGTTTTGCACAAGCTGTTGCAATGATCCCGGGAACTTCTCGCTCAGGTATTACCATGACTGCTGGTTTAATGCTTGGAATGAATAAGCAAAGCGCAGCGCGTTTTTCGTTTTTACTGGCAATTCCTATTATTTCTATGATGGGGCTATATTACACAGTAGAGCTTGCGCTAGGCGATCATGTTGTAGATTGGAACACGTTATTACTAGGTGTGGGGTTATCGTTCCTATCAGCTTATGCATGTATATTTATGTTTTTGAAAGTGATAGAGCGAATGGGTATGCTGCCATTTGTAATATACCGCTTATTACTAGGTGTTGGCTTGATTGTATTTTTGACAATGTAGTTAACCACCGACGAACAAAAAGCCTTCTAACTTAAGAAGGCTTTTTTGTTATTAAAGTGTTGTTTTTTGGCATGAGTGAAATGCTTACTCGCAATGGTAACTCAGCACTAATTTTGGCATTATAGCGCCATTAAACTTTTCATTACTGTAAAGTGGTCACACGATTTAAGGAAAGTATATGCATATACATATTTTGGGCATTTGTGGCACGTTTATGGGTGGTATTGCAGCCATAGCTAAATCGTTGGGTCATAAAGTAACCGGCTCTGATCAAAACGTTTACCCGCCAATGAGTACGCAACTTGAAGATATTGGTATTGAATTAACCCAAGGCTACGATGTATCTCAATTAGAGCCAAAACCTGATATGGTGGTTATTGGTAATGCAATGAGCCGTGGTAACCCGTGTGTTGAATATGTCCTTGATAAAGGTCTGCCTTATACTTCAGGTCCTGAATGGCTTAAACATAATTTATTGCAAAACTCATGGGTGCTTGCTGTAGCAGGGACCCATGGAAAAACAACCACAGCGAGTATGTTGGCATGGGTATTAGAATACGCTGGCTTAAAGCCTGGTTTTTTAATTGGCGGCATAGTACAAAACTTTGGTATATCAGCGAAAGTGGGCGAAACGCCATTTTTTGTTATTGAAGCCGATGAATACGACACTGCTTTTTTTGATAAGCGCAGTAAGTTTGTACATTACCTCCCACGTACGCTTATTTTAAATAACCTTGAATTTGATCATGCTGATATTTTTGAAGATTTAAACGCAATAAAAAAACAATTTCATCACTTAATGCGTACATTACCCCAAAGCGGCAAGGTAATTTGGCCAAAGCAAGACGTAGCGCTTAATGACGTAATAGCACAAGGGCTTTGGAGCGAAAGCGAAACGCTCGGTGTTGATTGGAATTATGAGCTAATAAAAGCCGATGGTAGTGAGTTTAATGTATTACTTAATGGCGAAAAGCAGGGAGTTGTTCGCTGGCAAGCAATAGGCGAGCATAATGTTAAAAATGCGATAATGGCTATAGCTGCTGCGCGCCATGTGGGTATAGCCATTGATCATAGTATTGATGCGTTAGGAGAATTTATTAGCCCTAAAAGGCGTATGGAGCTTAAGGCTGATATAAATAATATTAAAGTGTATGACGACTTTGCGCATCACCCAACGGCAATTAAAACAACGCTTGCGGGCTTGCGCGCAAAAGTAGGCGATGAAAAAATTATCGCTATTTTAGAGCCGCGCTCAAACACCATGAAAATGGGCGTACACCAACATACATTATTAGATTCACTGCGTGATGCTGACGACGTGCTACTTTTTGATCCAGAGAATCTAAATTGGTCGCTAAAAGAACAAGCAGATCAAGCGGGTATGCAGTGCTTTAACAGTACACAAACAATTATTGATACAGTGCTTGAAAATATTGAGCCTAATCAACACATTTTAATTATGAGCAATGGCGGTTTTAATGGCCTTCATCAACATCTTGTTAATGGTTTAGCTGCTAAATACAGCGGAGAATAACGTGCAATTTAAAGATAAAATTACGCTCGCTTTTAGTGGTGCATCGGGTGCGCCTTATGGGCTTAGGTTACTTGAAGTATTGCTTGAGCAGCAATTTCAAGTTTACGTACTTATCTCAAGTGCTGCGCGAGTGGTGCTTGATACAGAATCAAATATTAAGCTCTCTGGTAATGAAGATAAAGCCACTGAGCAGTTAAGTACGCTGTTTAATGCCAAACCTGAGCAGCTAAAAGTATACGGTAAAGATAACTGGTTTAGCCCTGTCGCTTCAGGCTCTGCTGCACCTAAAAAAATGGTGGTATGTCCGTGTAGTGCCGGATCGGTTTCTGCAATTGCAGTGGGGGCGTCAGATAATTTATTAGAACGCGCCGCTGATGTGGTAATTAAAGAACGCGGACAGCTCATTTTAGTGCCTCGCGAAACACCATTCAACGAAATTCATTTAGAAAACATGCTTAAGTTATCTCGTTTAGGGGTGACAATTATGCCAGCAGCGCCTGGTTTTTATCATAAACCACAAAGTATTGAAGACTTAGTTGATTTTATGGTGGCGAGAATTTTAGATCATTTAAACATTGAACATAACCTAACAAAACGTTGGGGTTATGGTGAGGGTAAATAATGAATAAGCAAAATATTGCTTTAAATATTGAAGGCCTAACCAAGGTTTATAAAAATGGTGTCGAAGCTGTAAAGGGCGTTGATTTACAAGTTGAAGAGGGCGATTTTTTCGCTTTACTTGGTCCAAACGGAGCAGGTAAATCAACTACTATTGGTGTTATTTCGTCACTTGTTAATAAAACAAAAGGCAAAGTAGAGGTATTCGGTTGTGATATTGATACTGATTTAGAAGCTGCAAAAGCGCATTTAGGACTCGTGCCGCAAGAGTTTAATTTTAGCCAGTTTGAAACGCTTAGCCAAATACTGGTTAACCAAGCCGGTTATTATGGTGTGCCACGCGGCGAAGCCCACAAGCGCGCCGATAAATACCTAGCGCAGCTTGGCTTACTTGAGAAAAAAGACAAACAAGCGCGTACGCTTTCAGGCGGTATGAAACGCCGTTTAATGATTGCCCGCGCACTTATGCACGAGCCAAAACTGCTTATACTTGATGAACCAACAGCAGGTGTAGACATAGAACTTCGCCGTTCAATGTGGGATTTTTTACGCCAAATAAATGAGCAAGGCGTAACGATTATTTTAACCACACATTACCTTGAAGAAGCTGAGTTACTGTGTAAAAACATCGCCATAATCGATAATGGCCGAATTGTCGAAAACACCACAATTAAAGCGTTGCTTGCAAAGCTTGATAAAGAAACCTTTATTTTAGATTTAAAAATGCCTGCAAACCCTGTCACGCTTGAAGGCTATAAATTTACCATGACGGACGATCACACTGTTGAAGTTGAAGTCGCTAAATCTCAGGGGTTAAATGCGGTATTTAGTGCATTAACGACCCAAGGTAATACTGTTTTGAGTATGCGAAATAAAGCAAACAGACTAGAAGAGTTATTTGTAGGATTATTAGAGCAAGGGCGGGGCGAATAAATGTTTAAATATGGCGTAGCCTTAAAGAGTTTATGGATTAAAGAGTGCATTCGTTTTTTACGTATTTGGGTGCAAACCTTAGTGCCACCGGCAATTACGATGAGCTTATATTTTGTTATTTTTGGTAACTTGATTGGTTCACGGATTGGCGATATGGGTGGCTTTAGCTACATGGAGTTTATTGTACCTGGTCTTATAATGATGTCGGTTATTACTAATTCCTATTCCAATGTAGCCTCTAGTTTTTATTCAACAAAGTTTCAAAAAAGCATTGAAGAGCTTTTAGTTGCACCTGTGCCTAACTACATTATTGTGCTTGGTTATATGGGCGGTGGTATGACGCGCGGTATTATGGTGGGCTTTATAGTTACCTGTGTGTCGTTGTTATTTGTTGATATTCAAATTCATAATATTTTTGTAATTATGGCGACCGTTATTTTAACCTCGGCTGTATTTGCTTTAGGTGGTTTAATTAATGCAATTTATGCAAATAGCTTTGACGATATAAGCATTATCCCCACCTTCATACTAACGCCATTAACCTACTTAGGAGGGGTGTTTTATTCTATATCGTTATTGCCTGAATTTTGGCAAAATGTATCACAAATCAATCCTATAATTTACATGGTTAACGCATTTCGTTATGGCTTTTTAGGCGTGTCGGATGTCGATTTAAGCGTGGCGCTTGGGGTTATTTTAGTATTTATAACAGCGTTATTTACATTAGCGCTTACATTAATTAAAAAAGGTGTGGGGCTAAGACACTAATGAGTGATGCAAATTCACGTAGTATTGTATCTAATCAAGCGGGTATTCACGAAAAGCTTGATGAAATAGTAAATAAGCATTTAGATGCTGAGTTTAAAAAACCGATTGCAGCGCATACACAAACTGCATTTGACGAGGTTAATGCTAAAGTACAGGCCTTTAATGGCCCGCTTATTTTAGATTCGTGCTGTGGCGTGGGTGAAAGCTCAGCTAACTTAGCTAAGCGCCATCCTGATGCACTTGTCATTGGTATTGATAAGTCATCACACCGATTAGATAAGCACGATGTTGAGTACAAGCAAACCGACAGCGGGCAATATATTTTAGTTCAAGCTGATTTAAATGATTTTTGGCGTTTAGCGGTTGCTGCTAATTGGCAACCTACGCACCATTACTTGTTGTATCCAAATCCATGGCCTAAGTCTAAGCATATTCGTAGACGCTGGCATGGCGCGGCTATTTTTCCATTTATTGTTAAGTTAGGTGGTCAATTAGAAGTGCGCAGCAATTGGGATATTTACGTTAAGGAGTTTGCTAGGGCACTTGAATTAACAGGCAACCCTTGCGATGTAACGCTTTATGAGTCAGACGATGCAATTACGCCTTTTGAGCGTAAATATTGGGCCAGTGGCCAGCAAAGCTACCGACTCATTATTAATTTAACCTAATATGATGACCAATTTAGCTCATTAATTCTTCATCACTTTGAGAATTAACATGTGGCGCTGGGGGAGCAAAATAAATACCTTGCATCAGCGTCACATTCGCTTTTTTAAGTGCGGTCACTATGGTTGCATTTTCTACTGAACCGGCTGCGAGTTGTAAGCCAAGTTGGTTTGCAAAGCTTGCTATGTGCTCAATAAACAAATAGATATCTTTATCGTTAACAATTTGTTTTATTAAGGCCCCATCTAACTTAATACCATCGACTTCAAGTTTTAGTACGTTAGAAATATTTGAATAACCGCTGCCAAAATCATCAATGATTACTTTTACACCCTTTGTTTTAACCATTCCTATGAATGCTTTTACCTCTGAAAAATTAGCTATAGCTTGTGTTTCTAATAATTCTAAGGTGATGTTACTCGGGTGTGGATAACGTTTTAATTCGTCGGCTATAAATTCGCTCAAACTAGGATCAAGCATATCTTGCGCGGTTATATTTAAGCTCCAGCAAATATCTGTTTTTCTAAAGCGGCTAATACATTGTGAGAATATAGTACGGGTCAACAAGCCATCCATTCTTGAACGGGTAACTACATTTAAAAAAGCCTCTGGCTTGAGTATTTCACCACTTGCTGTAACCATGCGCGCTAAACATTCATACTGGACTACGCGTTTAGTGTTTATATCAATAATAGGTTGAAAGTAAGGGACAATACGATTGTTATCAAATGCTTCACGAACCTCTTTAGCCATTTCTACATTGTATTGATATTGCACTTTTACATCGTGAAGTGCTTTTGAGTAATTAACAACGGTATGACGACCTTGTTTGGCTTGCAGTGCCGCAATATGGGCATTTTCTAATAACAAAGATTTGTTACCGCTGGCTATACCGGCACACAACGTAATATAAATAAACGGGTCGGTTAATAGTGGGGTATTAAAGTTGTAGGTTTCGATTAAGTCGTTAAACTCATCGTACGGAATTTCTTTTGGTGCAAGTAATACCAGTTTATTGGTCGCTAAGCGATAAATATGACAACGAGCAGAGCAGCGACTTTTAAAATGCATGAGCAAGTTCTTCATTACTTTATCGCCCACCTCAGTGCCATAAAAGCTATTTATGTCTTCAATTTCGTTAATCCAAATAACAGCTAATTGCATATGGTGCGCATTACTTTGCTTTAGGAAGTATTCAAGCGCTATATGATTTGCAAAGCCCGTACTGGAATCTGTTGCTAAAGATCGTTTGAGTAAGTAAATATAAATAGTTGCAACAAGTATTGCGATGAAGAAAAAGAAGCTCGCCATAGCGGCCGCTTTTGATACACTTTCTTTAAGTTTTTGGTTTAAATCATAAATGGTGATATCAGCACCTGTTATGTAGGTTTTACCATTAGTGCTATCAACATAAGGGATAAAAATAGTTTTAAAATGTCCCCATTGATCTGCTGATATTTCAAATACAGGCTCTGTCGAATAAAAAGCACTAATGTTCGCCTTAGTAGCTTCAGGGTAAAGATCTAAAAACTGGGTTACTTTGCCATTGCTTTGGTCTTCTTTTGTATAACTCGATGCACTAAAGTAGACTTTGTTATTTTGAAGTACCATCGCGTATACATAAGCAATGTTGAGTGCTTGGGCAAAGTCAGAAAGTTGCTTACTCTTTTTTTGATAATCAGAAAAACTAATCGTTTTTCCCTGATTAACTTTATTTAGGTACGTATCGCCGAGTATATGCTTAACACTGGTGGCTGCGTTAAGTAAGCGCGTATCAACAGAATGCATTATATCTGCGCGTGTTGTTTGGTAAGTATAATAAACGTAGGTAAGTAAACTGATTAAAAATAGGCTAAAACCCGCCATTAACCAACTTACCCTTACTTTTCCTTTTAGCATGTGCGTCCCTTTTTTGTTGTTTTTTTATTATACGCAAAATATATAAATGCCCAATAATTAATTCTTATTTATTGGCAAGGCTTAAATATTAATTAAATTATCACTTTTTTGTCATGTCTTTGTCTGCTTTTATGGCTTTAAGCGAGACATTTTAGTTATATTGCAGTAAAGTTAGCGCAATTAATTAAAAACACTGTTACTTAAAATAACGCCTTAGTTTGGCGTGTTTCATAGACAAACACGTGTTTTAGCTACACACACTAGGTATTGAGATGGATCAAAAGCGTTGTGCCGTCGCCTCTAAAGAAAGCCTTAAGCGTATATTTACTGTACCTGAAGCGCCAGACTCAACTTTAAGCAAAATCGAGCTTGAAATTTCGAGTAATTTAGCAGGTTTCTTAAACGAAAATATTGCGGCAATTGAAAAACCATTACATGAAATAGAAAAAGACTTTCAATCGGCAGTGATCCCAGAAGATCCAACGTTTGTATCTGCTTATGCCCAAGACATTATGGAGCAACTTGTTGCGCATTCTGTGCATACAGCTGCGCCTAGCTTTATTGGTCACATGACCTCTGCTTTGCCGCATTTTTTATTACCGCTGTCAAAACTGATGGTAGGGCTAAATCAAAATCTAGTAAAAATAGAAACATCTAAAGCGTTTACGCCTCTTGAACGTCAAGTACTTGGGATGATGCATCATCTAGCTTATGGGCAAGAAGATTCATTTTATTCTAAATGGATGCACAGTGCTAAAACCTCATTAGGTGCATTTTGCTCTGGTGGTACGGTTGCTAATATTACTGCGCTTTGGATTGCGCGAAACCGTTTATTAAAACCGGATGGCGATTTTAGAGGTATAGGCGCACAAGGCTTAATTGCCGGTATGCTGCATTATGGCTATAAAGGTTTAGCGGTATTAATATCAGAACGTGGACATTATTCATTAGGTAAATCGGTTGATTTACTCGGCATTGGTCGCGATAACTTAATTGGTATTAAAACCTGCGAAAATAATAAAGTCGATGTAATAGCGATGCGCGAAAAAGCACGTGAGCTTGAAGCGCAAGGCATTAAAGTAATGGCCATTATTGGGGTGGCGGGTACAACTGAAACCGGTAATATTGACCCACTGGACGAAATGGCCGATTTGGCACAAGATATTAACTGCCATTTTCATGTAGATGCTGCATGGGGAGGAGCGACGCTTTTATCAAACACGCATCGTCCTTTATTAAAAGGAATTGAGCGAGCAGATTCAATTACCATTGATGCACACAAACAAATGTATGTACCCATGGGCGCTGGTTTAGTTTTATTTAAAGATCCTGCTGCAACTGATGCAATAGAGCACCATGCTGAGTATATATTACGTAAAGGTTCAAAAGACTTAGGTAGCCACACGCTTGAAGGTAGTCGCCCAGGTATGGCGATGTTAGTACATGCTTGCTTACGTGTTATTGGTCGTAAAGGCTACGAGATGTTAATCGACCGCAGTATAAAAAAAGCACATTATTTTGCTGGTTTAATTAAAGCAGATGAAGATTTCGAACTTATTTCAGAGCCTGAGCTGTGTTTACTAACGTATCGTTATGTACCTAAACAGATTAAGCAGGCAATAAAAGATGCTGATGCAACAACACGTTTAGACATTTTTGCATCACTTAATCGTTTTACTGCGAGTATGCAAAAGCGTCAGCGGGAGTCTGGTCGCTCGTTTGTATCACGTACACGCCTAACGCCATCTAAATACGATAATCAACCTACTGTTGTATTTAGAGTGGTCCTTGCAAACCCACTTACATCAGGCGCTATTTTAAAAGATATTTTAGCCGAGCAAAAAGAACTAGCTAAAACAGATCCTGTATTTAAAAAGTACCTCAGTAAGTATATGTAGCTAATAGGGTGTAATTTAAAACAAGAAGACGCTTAATTGCGTCTTTTTTTTTACTTGGTTACTTAATAAACTTGAGGGATTAAACCTAACGCTAATTTCTTATTTACAACTGTATGAACACAGGAGTAATACCAATCTGCTTAAATATAGGGTCTATTTAACGTTAAGGAAATTACGCTAGAACTAGGCAAAAAATTTTGTATCTAGTTGCTCTAAATAATTATTTTCTGTTGTCATCGATAAGATTTTTTTATCTCAAAATAGGGCACTTAATTAAGTTAATTGATATTAAAACAGCTGGCTTTAATAATGTTACTGATAATTTTTTGTGACGGTTTTATTTTTTCCATTGCTAAAAACTCATCAGGCTGATGGGCTTGATTTATTGAGCCCGGCCCCATAACGATTGTTTCACACCCTAATTGCTGAATAAAAGGTGCTTCAGTACAGTAATTAACAGCTATTGCTTTTTGCCCTGCTATTTTTTCAGCTAATATCACTAAAGCACTGTCGGTGTTGCCAGTAAAGGCTGGTATTGGCTCGTGTAAATCAATTACGCTGACCGCATTGGGGTATTGTTGATTTATCTCTTTCGTTGCATCAAGTATTAATGCTTGTAACTCTTTTACACTCAAACCTGGTAATGGGCGCATATCTATATGCATTTCGCAGCAAGCACAAATTCGGTTAGCGTTGTCGCCGCCATGAATATTACCAAAATTTAATGTTGGGTAAGGTATTTCAAAGTGGCTTAATGAATACTTATGCTTTAACTGTTCTTTTAAGAACAATAATTTTGAAGTTACTTTATGCATGATTTCTATGGCGTTGAGACCACGTTCGGGATCAGAGCTATGACCTGAGCGTCCAATTACTCTAATCGCTGTACTCATATGTCCTTTATGTGTAAATACCGGTGTCATATCAGTAGGTTCACCAATTATACATCGCGCAGGTTTTAAATTTGGGTGCTTACATATTTGCTGTGCACCTGCCATTGTGGTTTCTTCGTCGGCAGTGGCGAGTATTAAGATAGGCTGGGTTTGCTGCTTTTCATCAAGTTCACTAATTGCTTGTAATACAAACGCAAAAAAACCTTTCATATCAATGCTACCGAGCCCATATAATTTATTGTCGAGTTCGGTAAGCTTAAACGGATTATGATTCCAGCGACTATCATCAAACGGGACTGTATCGGTGTGGCCCGCGAGCATTAATCCACCATCTCCTTTGCCACGTTTAGCTAATAAATTATAGCGACCTTTACCTCCTTCTAATTCAATGATTTCACATGTAAAGCCAAGTGTTTCGCACCACCTCGCAAGTAGTTCAATTACGCTTTTATTACTCATACACTGACTATCTTCAATTGCACTGATAGACGGAGCTGCAATCAATTGTTGATACATAGAAATAAACGATGGCAAAGGCATAAAAAAATCCAAAATAAGTATTCAATTTAATTGCATAACAATATAAAAGTATTTATGATGAATATCAATTCACTTTTTAAGCATAAATATATTAAAGTAACGTTATGAAAACAATGCGACGATAATCAAAATTCATTAATAAAAGGCTAAATTAGCGCCAAGGCTAGTTTAAGCGAACAAGATAGACAAGTAACAACTAATTTTAAGATAACGAGTAACAAATGAATGTAGTGATTATTGGCGCAAGCGGTTACAGCGGCGCAGAGTTAGCAAGTTTAGTTGCTAAACACCCAAACTTAACTTTAGCGGGTTGTTATGTATCAGAAGGTAGCTTAGATAAAAATAAATTGCTAAGTGATTTATATCCTGAACATCTAGGCTTGCTCGACTTACCATTACTCCCTCTTGGTGAATCAGCTTTTGATGACATTCAAACTAGTGCTGACTATGTGTGCTTATGTACAGACCATAAAGTGAGTGTTGATTTAGCACCGCGTTTTTTAGCAATGGGTAAAAAGGTATTTGATTTATCTGGTGGCTATCGCCTTGCAAGCAATGATGATTACGTTACATATTATGGTTTTGAGCACCAACATCCTGAGCTATTAAATAAAGCTGCTTATGGTTTAGCTGAGTGGAATAGTGAAGCTATTGCCAATGCACAGTTAGTCGCTGTTGCTGGATGCTACCCAACGGCTGCACTAAATGCATTAAAGCCTTTGCAACAAGCCGGTTTATTAAGCGAACAGAGTATTATTATTAATGCGGTATCGGGAGTTACCGGTGCTGGACGTAAAGCAAGTGTTGGCACGCATTTTTGCGAGGTTTCGCTTACTCCCTATGGTTTATTTAATCATCGTCACGGTCCTGAAATTGAGCAACATCTTGGTCACCAAGTCTTATTTACGCCGCACTTAGGCAATTTTCCTCGTGGTATTTTAGAAACTATTTATGTGCAGTTAAAGCCTGAGGTAACAAGTGAGCAAGTAACACAAGCGTATCAGGTACTTGCCGATGAGCCACTTATTCGTTTATTAGGCGATAAAATCCCATCAATAAAAGGTGTAGCTAAGCAACCTTATATTGATATTGGTTGGCAGCAACAAGGATCGCAATTAATTGTTATTGCAGCAATAGATAATTTATTAAAAGGCGCTGCAGGGCAAGCTTTACAGTGTATTAATCTATCAATGAATTTAGAGCATACCACGGGCTTAAAAGGAGCGTTTTAAATGAGTAAAAAAACGTGGGTTATTAAACTAGGTGGTGCTGTACTTAATACAGAAAACGCGGCTAAAGCATTGTTTGATGTACTTAATGAGCAACAAGATACTCAGTTTGTAATTGTACACGGTGGCGGTGCACTTGTTGATACTTGGCTAAAAGAAGCTGGTTTTGCCAGTGCTAAGCACCAAGGTTTGCGTATCAGCCCTGCAGAGCAAATGCCTTACATCGTAGGTGCACTAGCAGGTTGTGCCAATAAACAATTAATGACTCAGGCTATTAGTGCAGGGCATAAACCGGTTGGGTTAAGTTTGTATGAAGCGGGTGTTACTGCTACTCAAAAGTTAAAAGCACTTTGTTTAGTAGGTAAATGCACAAGCAACGATGATTCTATTATTAACGATTTACTTAAAATTGGCAGGCTACCGATCGTTAGCTCTGTCGGTTTTGATGAGCAAGGCCTTTGGTATAACGTAAATGCTGATGAAGCTGCAGCGGCTATTGCTAGTAATTTAAACGCAGAACTTATTTTTATGACTGATGTAGAAGCGGTGCTTGACGTAAATAAGCAGCCCTTACATCAACTTGACACAAAACACATTGATACTTTAATAGATGAAGGAGTAATTGTGGGCGGGATGGAGGTCAAAGTTAAGACCAGCCTTCACGCTGCCCAACATTTACGACGCGGTGTGTATATTTCCAGCTGGCAAAAGCCAGAAAATTTAACTGACTTGCTTGAAGGCAAGCATGTCGGAACTAAAATTACACCATAGGTTTATTATGTTTAAGAATTTTTTAACCGGTTTAGAATTAGACCAAGAAGGCGCACTTAATTTATTAAAGTTAGCGCAAGACATTAAAGTAAAACCAGAGAAATACAGCCAAGTATTAGCTGGTAAATCGGTTGTAACGTTATTTGAAAAACAAAGTTTACGTACGCGTTTATCATTTGATATAGGTATTAATCGCCTGGGCGGTCACGCGGTTTATTTAGATCAGCAAAATGGCGCTATGGGTGCACGCGAATCAATTAAAGATTTCGCTCTTAATATTTCAACATGGGCTGACGGGATTGTAGCGCGTGTTAATCAACACAGTACGTTAACTACATTAGGTGAATATTCATCGGTACCGGTGGTCAATAGTTTGTGTGATTTGTACCACCCGTGCCAAGCACTCGCTGATTTTTTAACGCTTCAAGAAGTACATGGAGATGTAAGTGAGCTTAAAGTTGCTTACTTAGGTGAAGGTAATAACGTAACTCATTCATTGATGTTGTTAGCAGCTACACTAGGTACAGATTTTGTAGCTGTAACACCAAAAGGGTGCTCACCAGATTCACAAATACTTAAAAAAGCAGAGCAGATTGCAGCAATGAACGGTGCATCAGTTATGGTGAGTGATCGCGTTGAAGCTGCTGTTGGTGCAAATGTTGTTTACGCAGATACTTGGGTATCAATGGGTAATACAACACCAATTGAGCAAGTTAAAGCCAAGTATATGCCATATCAGCTAAATCAGGCATTGCTAGATCAAACCGGTGCTACGACGGTATTACACTGCCAACCGGCGCACCGTGAATTTGAAATTACCTCAGAGGTAATGGATGGTCCAGCATCTAAAATTATTCAACAAGCAGAGAATCGTATGCACGCGCAAAATGCTCTGCTAGTTACATTATTAAATCCAAATTTTGTTAAGGAACACCTATGAGTTCAATTAAAAAAGTCGTTTTAGCCTATTCAGGTGGTCTTGATACGTCGGCTATCGTGCCATGGTTAAAAGAAAACTACGGCTGTGAAGTAATCGCGTTTGTTGCAGATGTAGGTCAAGGCGCAGAAGAACTTGAAGGCGTAGAAGCTAAAGCAATTGCCTCTGGTGCATCTGAATGTTATGTAGTTGACTTAAAAGATGAAATGGTAAGTGATTACATTTACCCAACACTTAAAACGGGCTCAATTTATGAAGGCACTTATTTATTAGGTACCTCTATGGCACGCCCAATTATAGCTAAAGCGCAAGTTGAAATAGCGCGTAAAGTAGGCGCTGATGCACTTTCTCATGGTTGTACTGGTAAAGGTAATGACCAAGTTCGTTTTGAATCATGCTTTGCAGCACTCGCACCTGATTTAAAAGTAATTGCGCCATGGCGTGAGTGGGACTTATCGAGCCGTGAGTCATTACTTGATTACTTGGCGGAGCGTGACATTCCGTGCTCAGCATCAGCGACAAAAATTTACAGCCGTGATGCTAACGCATGGCATATTTCACACGAAGGTGGCGAGCTTGAAGACCCATGGTGTCAACCAACTGAGCAAGTATGGACATGGACTAATTCTCCAGAGCAAGCACCAGATAAATCAGAGCTAGTAACTTTAAAAGTTGTTGAAGGCGAAGTGGTTGCTGTAAATGGCGAAGAACTTAAACCATATGACTGTTTAGTTAAATTAAACGGTATTGCATCACCTCATGGTGTTGGTCGTGTTGATATTGTAGAAAACCGTTTAGTAGGCATGAAGTCACGCGGTTGCTACGAAACGCCCGGTGGTACAGTTATCATGGCAGCACTTCAAGCAATTGACGAGCTAGTACTTGATAAAGCAAGCCGTAAATGGAAAGAAGTGCTGGGTGGTGAATTTTCGCATTTAGTATATGACGGCCGCTGGTTTACACCACTTAAAGATTCTATTTTAGCCGGTGCAGAAGCGCTTTCTAAAGTGGCAACAGGTGAAGTCGTACTTAAATTATATAAAGGTCAAGTAACTGCGGTTCAAAAGCAGTCGCCAAATAGTTTATATAGCGAAGCATTTGCCACATTTGGTGAAGATGATGTGTATGACCAATCACACGCTGAAGGCTTTATTCGTTTATTCTCGCTTTCAAGCAGAATTTCAGCACTCGCTAAAAAGTAAATTATTACGCCCCTGTAAAAGGGGCAATACAGGGTTTGGAGATATTTCATGGCATTATGGGGCGGACGTTTTTCTACGGGTCCAGATGAGGCGTTTAAGCAATTTAACGACTCTCTTCCCTTCGATTATCAGTTAGCAGAGCAAGATATTATCGGCTCTGTGGCATGGGCTGGCGCACTTGAGCAAGTTAATGTGTTATCGAGTGATGAGCACAAAGAACTCGTTGCAGCATTGTATGAGTTACTTGAAGAAGTAAAAGCTGATCCACTCGCTGTAGCTACATCGGGCGCAGAGGATATTCACTCGCATGTTGAAGCTGCATTAATCGAAAAAGTAGGTGATTTAGCTAAAAAATTACATACAGGCCGAAGCCGTAATGATCAAGTCGCAACAGACTTTAGATTATGGTGCCGTGATACCGCTGAGCATATTTTAAAAGCAATTGAGCAACTTAAAGGCGAGTTTGTATCTTTAGCTGAGCGTGAACTTGGTACTATATTGCCCGGTTATACTCATTTACAGCGAGCACAGCCAGTATTATTTAGCCACTGGTGTATGGCTTACGTAGAAATGCTAGAGCGTGATGAAAGCCGCTTGCAAGACGCGAAAGCGCGCATGAATTTTTGCCCACTAGGAAGTGGTGCATTAGCCGGTACTGCTTACCCAATTGATCGTCAAGCACTTGCGCAAGGTTTGGGTTTTACTGGTGCGACTAAAAATAGTCTTGATGGCGTCTCTGATCGCGATTTTGTTGTAGAGTTATTAAGCTGTGCATCGATTTCGATGATTCACTTATCGCGTATGTCAGAAGATTTAATATTTTATAACTCGGGTGAAGCTGGTTTTATAGAGCTTGCAGATAACGTGACATCGGGCTCATCGCTTATGCCACAGAAAAAGAACCCTGATGCATTAGAACTTATCCGTGGTAAAACGGGTCGTGTATTTGGCGCGTTTAGTGCGATGATGATGACCTTAAAAGCACTCCCTCTTGCTTACAACAAAGACATGCAAGAAGATAAAGAAGGTATATTTGACGCTATGCCAACATGGCTTGCGTGTATTCATATGGCACAAGCTTGTATTAAGGGCGTTAAGGTAAGAGGAGATTGTACACTTGCTGCTGCTAAAGGCGGTCATGCTAATGCAACAGAGCTTGCTGATTATCTCGTCGCAAGAGGCGTACCTTTTAGAGAGGGGCACCACATTGTAGGCGTCCTTGTTCAGCTTGCTATTAGCGAAAATAAAACACTAGAAGAGCTTTCGCTTGAGCAATACAAATCAGTTAATGATATTTTTGAAGACGATGTATACCCGGTATTAGAAATTGATGCGTGTATAAAAGCGCGCCAAGCTCTTGGCGGCACATCGATTGAGCAAGTAACTGGTGCAATTAAAGAAGCCAAAAAAAAACAGCAAATAACGGTTCGTGATGCAAATCTAGATGACGTTGAATCTATAGCTAAGCTCATTCAGCATTGGGCTACAGTTGGCGAAAATCTACCTAGAGCTAAAAGTGACATGGTGCATTCTATAAATGAATTTGCGGTCACTGAAATTAACGGTAAGGTATCGGGCTGTGCCTCGCTGTATATATATGATACAGGTCTTGCTGAAATTCGCTCTTTAGGTATTGATCCTCAAAGCGTTGTTACTGGGCAGGGGCGGCAACTCGTTGAGCATTTGTTAATTAAAGCTAAAAAACTGGCGTTGAATAGAGTGATTGTACTAACGCGTGTGCCTGACTTTTTCGAAAAGCAGCGCTTTACCTTTTGCACTAAAGACAGTTTGCCAGAAAAAGTAATGAAAGATTGTGAGCTTTGTCTTCGTAAAGAAAATTGCGATGAAGTTGCTATGGAATTTATTTTAAAGCCAAGTAAAAGTGTGGAGATCCCGTGTAAATACGTGGCTTAAACTCCCTGGATACAAAAAACGTACGGTTATCCCTGTGCGTTTTTTTATATCTAAAACAAACTGGTTTGATCTGTTGCATTTTTTAAAGTGTCAAATAAAGTTGGCATACAGGTTGCTTTATTATAAGTGGGTGGCAAAAATGGCTACCTAGATTAAAACAGGTAACATGTTTACCTATACAATAGCGTGATAAAAGTTGCGCAAAATATAATTTTATAAGGATCAATAACATGCAAATTTCAGCGAATAACCAAGTACAAATGCAAGCATATAATAAAACACAACAATTAAAGCCTGCAATGGAACAAACTGCTAGCCCTAAAACCCTGCAATCTGATACAGTGAGCTTTTCTCAAGAGGCTATTGCTGCAGCTGGTGCAGAATTACAGCGCGGTGGTGGTATGATACCTATAAAACCTAAGTGATTAATTAAGGTTATAAATGTTTTTAACTGAGTTTTTTGGCTTTTTTTCGCTTTCTGCATTTACAATGTGGGGGTTTTTAATGGCATTTTTTTTCAATGTCTTTGTTTACTCCCTAAATGTGAAAAGAGATACAAACCTATTGTTCAGTTCGTTTGTAATGATGGTTTCTTATACACTATCAGATTACTTCTTTACATGGCTGTCTATAAAAACTACAGTATATTTGGATTGGGCAATATATGATGTTCTAACTATTCTAATTCTTTCTGTGAGCCTAGCCTGTAAGAAAAAAACCTCCGTTTCATTCATATACTTGACCGTAGGACTATCAATAAATTTAACTTTTTTTCTTTTGATGTATTTTGATTTATATGTACATCAAAACAAAGAACGGTGGTTATTATGGGATATTTACGCAGTTTCAGTTAATATTATAGACGTAATAATGATTGTTGCACTTATTGTTGATAGAGACTTTCTCGGTCTTCATAAATTAAAAAATAAAACTCTCAGTTACTTTAAATCAAACGATACCCACAAATTAACCTAGTTTAATATGTACGTTACTGAAGCCTTAACGGATTATGTAGGAGCTTTCTCCCAATGGGGTCTTTTTAATGGCTTTCTTATGCTGTTTAGCTACTAATATAAATAAGGAAAGTAAGTCTCCTGTTTATTTATCTGCGCTTATGCTCTGCTCATATATTTTTAGTGGCTACATAGATTTATTAGAAAATTTATATTTAAGCTGGGCACTCTGCGATTTCATTACAATTTTAGCTCTGTTAACTTTACAGTGCTTCAAAGTACTCCAACGTTCTGTAGCTTTTCACTTAATCATAATTTCGTTAACAATAAATGCTGTACTCACTCTCATAATATATTATGACCTATACGTTTTATATAACTATGAGCCTTGGTGGTATTGGAGTGTTTATTCTTTTGGTGGAAATATGTTCGATGTTTTAATGATTCTTTCACTAGGGGCTGTTGATCTTTCACATTGGTAGCCAAATCATTGCACATGCCAGCGCTAACATACTCTCAAACTGTAATTTCAATTTATCGTACCTTGTCGCTATAGCACGGAAGTGCTTTAGCCTTGCAAAGGCATTTTCAACTAAATGCCTATATTTATATAAGCACCAATCAATATCACCATTACCTGTTTTTGAGTTTTTCTTTCTAGGGAACACTGGGCTTGAGTTTCTCTCTCGAACCTTATTTCTAATGACTTCACTATCATAGCCTTTGTCTGCGATAACAAAATCGCCTTGGGGCAATAATTCAATCAGTTCATTTGCCACTTTACTATCATGAACATCGCCGCCTGTAATAATAAATTCAATTGGTAAGCCATAACTATCAACAGCTAAATGAATTTTACTTGTATTACCGCCACGACTTAATGCTATCGCTTGTTCTTGTTGAGACGCAGCACCTGTACTGTGTTGATGTGCTTTAACATAACTGCCATCAATGAATTCCCACTCAGTGTCACTATTGGCGGATAATGATTTGAACAACCTTATTAATATTCCTTTTTTAGACCAAAGTAGAAATCGGCGGTAAATAGTATTCCATAAACCAAAACACTCAGGGAGGTCACGCCATGGGCAACCAACACGTAAGCGATATAAAATTCCTTCCATCGTTTGTCTGTGTTCAAGCTTGTTATAAACTCTATCTTCAAGCAAAATTGATTTTAGCTTCGACCACAACTTATCAGTGAGCATTAATCGGGGCATGGTAATCTCGTAAGGTTTGTTTTTGGCGAAGTAAATTATACGAGATTACCGCTTACGCACAAAATTCAAACAAAGATCAACAGCCCCTAGTATTCAATAAAAATACCATTTTTAAAAGAGGGGCTGCATTGAACTTTAAAAAGTTGAAAAATATTGAATGAACTTTTAATTAGTCCAACAGTTTCTTTGTACATAGGTGCATTTGTACAATGGGGATTCCTTATGGCCTTTTTGTACTCCCTTGCTCATTCGATTAATAAGCCTAATAAAGAAAAAGTGTATTTGTCTTTGGTTATGAGTGTTTCATATTCATTTAGTATATTTACAAATATGAATACGGTAACTTATCTTGATTTTTTATGTTTTGATATTTTAACTATTATAGCTCTTACCAGGGCGGGATCACACTTTGTAAATAAACAAATTTTATGATCTAATACCATAAATTTCATCACCTTAAACTTATTATGTCACTCTTCTCACATTTAGAACTCGTCAAAGATAATCGTTCACATATAAATCAGCACCATAACTTAGTTGATGTGCTTTTTCTTATTATTACTGCCGTTACATCAGGGTGTGAAAACTGGCAAGACATTGAAGTCTATGGCGAAAGTAAGCTTAATTGGTTAAGAGGATTTCGTTCTTTCAAAAATGGCATACCCACTCGACATAGTATTGCTCGGATTTTTAGAACCGTTGATACTGACTCATTACTACTCGCGATGTATAGCTGGGTCAATCAAAACCGCGTTAAGTCAGCGTATCCTGTCATTGCCTTCGATGGCAAAACTATTCGCGGAGCAAGTAAACACATTGCTGATAAATTACATCTCGTCTCAGCATTTGATTGTGAAGCAGGTCTCACATTATTCCACCAAACAGTTGGCAGTAAGACGAATGAAATACCGGCAGTTCGGGATTTATTGAAAATACTCGATATCAATAACACCGTCATTACACTTGATGCTTTGCACTGCCAAAAAGAAACGCTAAAACAGCTAATTAACCTGAATCTCGTTTAAGAAATTGAACTAAATGCCTGTTCCGAGATCCGATCTTTCGACCAAAAACGATTGGATAAGCAAGGAACAGGCATGATTAAATTAGTTGAATTATTTTGCGATGTCGATGATTTTTGCAAAGTATTTATACCCCAATGGGAAAAACAATTACTCGAAGATGGCACCCAAAAACGTCAGCGTTCAGGACGTATGACGACCAGTGAAATTATGACTATTGTTATTAGTTTTCATATGTCACATCACCGAGATTTCAAAAATTACTACCTTGGCTATGTATCACTTATGTACAAAAGTGAATTTCCCAACTTGCTCAGTTACACACTATTTTTAGCCGTTATGCCAAGGGTAATTGTGCCGATGTGTGCCTATTTTACTTCACTTAAAGGTAAACCCACAGGCGTTGAATTCATTGACTCCACATGTATTAAAGTGTGCCATAATATTCGTATTCCAAGACACAAAACCTTTGATGGAATAGCCCAGCGTGGCAAAGGAACAATGGGATGGTTTTATGGCTTCAAGCTACATTTAATCGTTAATCACCATGGTGAAATTGTTGCTGCGAAAGTGACAACAGGAAATGTACATGATACTCAACCAGTGCGTGAGTTAGCGAGCTGCCTGACGGATAAATTATATGGTGACAAAGGGTATTTAAGTAAAGCTTTAGAAGCCGATTTACTCGATAAAGGGGTAAAGCTCATTACGACGGTTCGCAAAAATATGAAGGCAAAAGCGATGTCATTATGGGATAGAGCAATGCTTTCAAAACGCTTTATAATCGAAACAATTAATGACCAGCTCAAGAACATATCCTTCATTGAACATTCAAGACATCGGAGTATGAACGGCTTTATGTTGAATTTAGTCGCTGGATTGGTGGCTTATTGCTTGAAAGAAAAGAAGCCACACCTTAATTTAACTGACGTAGAGCTTAACGCATTAGTTATCGCTTAAGCAGAACTCAGGTTAATTAGCAGACATGCAGATTATCTAGTGCAAGCAAAGGGTAATCAAAAGAAACTTTATAGCGCGATTCAAGATGCATTTACACACCAGTATGAATCTGAAAACTCAGAGATACTTAGTCATGTAACACAAGATGAAGGGCATGGGCGAAAAGAAGTACGCACGATAGATTGTCTTGATGCGCGTTTATTACCGAGTGAAATTAAAGAGAGCTGGCCATCAGTTAGAACAATCGTTGCGGTGCAGCGAGAGCGAACGAAGGGTAATAGAACGAGTATTGACACACATTACTACCTAACATCGTTGACAGACAATATATTGATAAGTAAAGCAATAAGACAACATTGGCTGATAGAAAATCAGCAACACTGGATACTGGATGTCGTATTTAAAGAAGATGCCTGTCAAATACATGAGCCATTAAGTGCGCAACATATGGCACTATTTAGACGCGTCGTTAGGAACATGATAAAGCAGCATACGAAAAGCAAGGGGTCAATAAGAAGTAAGTGTGTAAGAGCTTGTTATGATGATGCTTTTAGAGAAGAACTTCTTTTTGGTTAACATTTTTAACAAAGTATGCTCGCGCCCTGTAGCTCTTACACTTCTAAGGCGATTTCTAAAAAGGGATGTTGCCTATATATATCTTCTAACTGGTTTGACTATAAATTCAACCCTGCACCTTTTTATGCACTATGATATTTATGTACTAGATAATGTTGATTATTGGTGGCTTTGGAATTTTTATTTAATAGTTATCAATTTAGTCGATCTCACAATGGTAACTATTCTCTTTTTTAACAAAGATTTTTTAGGTTTAGTTCATAGGTTGGATCTTAAGAAAACTTGAAGTTGAACTCTGTTAATGATCAAATAGTTACGCCAATAAAAACATGACTAAAAACAGAGTTCACATGCAGATTAACCAAGTTTCAAACCAATTAAAAGCCCTTATCTCAGAAAAACACCTCATTGAGCTTGCAAAAACCTCTGGATTTCAAGTTCGACACCGTTGCCTGTCGATCGTTTCTCTGCTCAAAGCCGTATTTAAAAGCTTATCTTGCCTGCAAGACGCTAACTTGTCAGATATCCATCAAAACTTGCGAACGCAGGCTGATTGCACGATAAGTTATAAACCCTTTCATAATCAAATTCGAAAACCAGCCTTGACTGAGCTTGTCCGTGAGCTCGTTATTCAAGCGATGTCTAAATTGACTGTAAACACGCTGGATAAAACCTTTTTTACCCAGCGAGGAATACAGCGAGTGTTATTGCAAGATGGTTCTTCATTTGCTCTACATGATGAATTAGCGCAGGTTTTTGCTGGTCGTTTTACTGCTGTAAGTCCTGCCGCAATTGAGTTGCACGTTACCTATGACCTATTTAATGAACAACCCTGCGAAATAGATATTCGTCCTGATGTTGAAACTGAGCGCGCCTTTTTACCAGGTAGCCACACACTTGAAGATACGTTATTACTTGCTGATGCTGGGTATTTTGACTTAGATTACTTTGAGCAAGTAGCTCAAGATGGCGGATATTTTTTGATCAGAGCAAATAAAAACATTAACCCAATCGTTACATCAGCTTATTGCGCGGGTATAGAACTTAAAGAAAAGAACATTAAAATCAAAACGTTACTCGATAAATTCGCAAGCCAACCACTTGAATTAACAGTACGTTGGAAGAAAAATGGGCCCGAGTACAGGCTTATCTATTTACCGAATGAAAAGCGCCCCGTTTTCCTTGTTACTAATTTAAAAGAGGCACAGTTTAGCTTTGACGAACTACTCGATATATATGCAACTCGTTGGCAAATTGAGTTGTTTTTCAAAGAACTAAAGTCATGGAATAACCTTAAAGGGTTCATCACACGAGATCCTCATATTGCCGAATCATTGGTTTGGCTGAGCATACTGCAAACACTTATCAAGCGTTTTATCTGCCATAGTGCAGCGGGTATGTTTAAGTGTGCGATCTCGACATTTAGAGCGAGTAAGTGCAGTTATCTTTGGTTGGATGATATTCTGGATTGCATAGAACAAACACGGTGCAGCCATAAGATACATCGTGTATTTGAGCTACTAGCGGTAAATTGTAAGCGGCAAAGCATTGAGAAAAACAATGATATTTGCCGTTTTAAGATAGGAAGTCACACGGTCTGTGTTCCTTAAGAACTAAGCTATGAGGTTTAGTTAAGTTTACTAAATTTTTAGCTGAAAAATTTAATAGGTCACGCCATGCCTGACTTTCTATGGAGGTTGGCTGGTTTATACGACTATATAATTATTTTTATTACATGGTCTTTTGTTATTGCTTTTTTATATAATTTGTCTACAAGCATTAACAAGTATGACAAAAGCTGCACACAGCTTGCATTCATTATGGTGGTATCTTACACCTCAAGTATTTTTATGGATCCCTTTAGCAACACGCCTCATTTGACCCTTTTCATATTTGATATCGTAACTATATTTTTTCTGATTATATGGCGGAGCTATTTTAGTAAAAGCCTCCCTATAGCCTTTTATTATCTTTTAGTTGGACTTAGCTTTAACGCATTTGTTTTTTTTGGAATGCACTACGACAGTATTGTTTTAGGAAATTTAGACTACTGGTGGTTTTGGGCCTTGTATGTAATAGGGCAAATAATTTCTGATTTAACAATGCTTTTAGCTCTCCTAATTAATAAAGACTTTTTAGGTTTGGTTGCATTAAAACGTTATTTATTTGGCAGTATAAAAAGCATTCATAAAAAGGTTGAATAGAATGGAGGGTCTATTTTGGCAATTAAATTCAATTAATGAATATTTTGGAATACTTATTACATGGCTTTTTGTTTTTGCTTTTTTGTTCACTCTATCAATTGCTATTAATAAGCAAGATAAAAGCCAGGGCAAGATCACGAACTTTACCTTGACTTAAAAGTATGATCTTATACTCCTTTTTTAAGGAGCATCCCCATGTCTAACATTCAGCTATTTAAATATTTCGAATCAATCGACGACCCTCGCCAACAAGGTAAAGTTGTTCATAAACTATTTGATATCATATTCTTAGCTGTTAGCGCTGTTGTTTCAGGCTGTCAGGGCTGGGAAGAGATTGAAGATTTTGGTCATGATAGACTAGATTGGCTCAGAAAATATGTTCTTCTTGAACAAGGGATCCCTCGCCATGACACAATTGCTCGTGTAATGAGCCGTATTGACATGACGCAATTCCAAGATTCCTTTTCTTCTTGGATGAAAGCCTGCTCCAAATTAACTCAAGGCGGTGTAGTTGCTATTGACGGTAAACGATTGAAAGGTTCATTTAATCAGTCAGATAGACGCGATGCGCTTTATATGATCAGTGCATTTGCATGCGAAAATGGTGTTGTTTTGGCACAATGCCCTGTTGATAAAAAGTCGAATGAAATAAAAGCGTTGCCAGAGCTGCTTGAATTATTAGAGATAAAAGGCTGCTTAGTAACGATTGACGCTATGGGGTGTCAAAAATCAATTGCAAAAAAAATAGTTGGTAAAGAAGCCGATTACTTACTTGCGGTAAAAGCAAACCATAAAAGGCTACTGTCACAAATAGAAGATGTGTTATTACCTGAGGTAGCACGACAAGCATCTGATGGGCTCTTGTTTAACGAAGCCGATTATCAAAAAAATAGAGAAGAATTTAGGTGCTGTGCAGTGAGCCATAACGTGAGCGGTTTATCAGAAACGATACACTGGGAAGGTGTAAAAACAGTGGGTGTTATTGTTTCTTATAGAAAAGAAAAAGGTAAATTAAGCAATGAGTTATGCTATAGATACTATATTAGTTCAGCGAATTTAACAGCGGAAGAACTCGCGAGAGGAGCACGACAACATTGGCAAATAGAAAATGGATTACATTGGCGTTTAGATGTAGGATTTAAAGAAGATGAGTGTCGAATTAGGCGCGAAGGTGCAGCACCTGTATTTGCGGGGCTGAGACACATCGCATTTAATCAGCTAAAAGCAGAAAAAAGTTTTAGTAAAGGCATGCCCGCAAAACAGAAAAAAGCTATGCGCAGTACAGCCTACCTTGAAAAGGTACTGAACGCATAGACTTTTTTCATGCTCTTGCCCTGGTTTGTGTTTTTAATTTTTTAGTTAATACAATTTGCCTTTTAAGGCTGTTTTTAAGATACTAGCTGAATGCTAACGAGTTACATAAAATCGTAGCACAAGCCATAGCACGACAAAGTAACTAGCTGTTTTTAAATATTTTAATTGAAAACCTTATAACTATCGAAGTTAATGTATTTACTATTTATGAGTAGAGCCACTATTTAGCCTTTCCAATTAAAGTCCATATAAAGCATATAGATAAAATAAAAACAGATGTAATTAGACTGATTTTAAAACAACTTTAGTTTAATAAAAAACCTTTATTTTTTAGGTGTAAATTACAGCCGCGAATTATGCCTATTTTTCTATGTTGCTTTGTTGATCTTAATCAATAGAAATAGCCGCACTTTTACTAAGTTTGATATTATTATTTTAACTTTCCTAAGTCATTTGTTTAAATTAATATAAAATTAGCTGACCTGCCAAAAAGCGCTTTGGCCCTCTACTTATATGCTAATCCCGTCAAAAGAACATTCAAATAAGGATAACAAGTGAATGTAGTACCTCCAAAAATTTAGCTTTTTCAAAGTGTTATTTGCGCAAATACTCTATGCCTAAAATTATACCAACCTGCATAAATCTTTGATCAATTTAACGAATTAAATTGCACTATAACGTCGTTAAAAATTTTTTATTTAGAACAACTAGATACAAAAACTTTTGCCTAGTTCTAGCGTAATTTTCTTAACGTTAAATAGACCCCATATATAAGCAGATTGGTATTAAACCCTATTTAAAACGTTAAGATGATCTCAATGGTACTTTATTCTTAGTGTCATCACTTCAATTTACTTAATCGCTATCAACCTGGCTGTAATCAATTGGTCATATTATTCACTTAGTATTTATTTAAAATAAAATTCTAGACTGAGTAATGAAGACTTTTAAAAGCCCCCTGCCATCGAATTTAAATATTTCTTCTGAACAAAGCGATGTAAAAAACGTTATCAGCCATATTCGTAAATTCATTAGTCGTCGAACCAATAATACAGATGACGTAGACGATCTTGTGCAAGAAGCTCTACTAAGAACATTAAATAGAAATGACACATTAGAAATTGAAAACTTTCAGGCGTACATAAATCAAGTCACAAAGTCTGTTATGTATAGTGATTGGCAAAAAAATAAAAGCCAACCAAATAATGCAGAAGATATTGAGCTTTTTACAAATGATAATAGCGATCCAGAAGCGCAGTCTATTACAGAGCAAAAGCTCGAGCTTGTTAAAAGTGCGTTGGAAGAGTTACCACCTTTAAGAAGAAAAGTATTTAAGCTTCGACGTATTGACGGATTAAGTCGCGAAGAAATTAGTCTGCAGTTAAATATGAGCCAAGAATCTGTAAAAAAACATATTACGCGCGCAATGATACAAATAACGCTTCACATAGAAAAAAATCAATAAAAATGTCCCCTTTATTACACTTTTACGCTCTTTATATTTAATCAACGCAGGTTAGGTTTTTAATGAACGAACAACGCTTAGAACAGGCAGCAGATTGGGTAGATCGGATTAATGATTTAAATGATCATGACCGTGAAGAGCTATCGCTTTGGTTAAAATGCACAGAAAATAAGAATGCATTTGAAAAAATAGCCAATGTATTTGGCGATCCTGCTGTTAAACAGGCTTTACATATTTACACTAAACAATATAGTTTACCGACTCCGATAATTACGCCTAATGCAAAACGTTCTAAAACTTTCCCTATGCTCGCCTTAGCAGCTAGTTTTAGCGCTATTGCTTTTGCAGTGTACTGGCTTGCTATATCTCAACAGGTATTTACACCAACACCGATTGCAAAAACCGCAGTTAAACCTAACCTGCCTCAGCTTTTAGAAGCGCATTTAGGTGAACGCGTATCGCAGTTATTAAATGACGGTTCATATCTACACTTAAATGCAGATAGTGAGTTAACTGCGCACTTGCTACCACACTCAAGACAAATCGAATTAAAAAAAGGACAGGTTTTTTTTGATGTAGCCAAAGATAAAACACGGCCATTTATAATAAATTCAGGACAAGCAAGCATTAAAGTACTGGGTACTTCTTTTGATGTAGAGCGCAGTAAAGATGAAGTAGTGGTAACTGTGTACGAAGGCAAAGTAGAAGTGTCGGCTTTAGATAAAGTAATATTAACTCCCTCTCAACAAGCTATTATAAAAAATGGCCATATAACTGTAGATTATAGCCAGCAGTTAACACTACTCCCTGCTTGGCGAATGGGTTGGATTGATGCAGAAAAAGAACCTCTAACCAGTGTTATTAAACAATTGCAGCGTTACAGTCCTATGGTAATTAAAGTAGATAACACACTAAATAATACACTAATTAGCGGACGATTTAATCTCGAAACGCCACAACAAAGCCTTATGCTCATTGCATCAACTTATAACTGGAAAGTAGATAAGAAGAACAACGTACTTCATTTAACGCTACCTTAAATGAGTAAAAAATATGACTGTATTACTTTGATTAAACCATTATGCTAAAACAGGTATGTACATTAAATAAAAGTATTTTAGTGTACTTTTTTATCGGTGCTAGTTGTTTAACAACGCTGCCTAGTGCGGCAAAAAATATAAATACATTTATTTATATACCAGCGGGTTCTCTCAGTGATAGTTTAAGAGAGGTAGCAAATGCATATGCAGTCTCTTTTAGTAGTAACCCTTCACTTATCAACGACAAAACTACGTCCACCTTAGTGGGCGATCATACACTTGCTCAAGCACTAGATTTTTTATTAAGAGGCAGCGAGTTAACATATAAAATTCAAGACAAGGGTTTTGTTATTTTTCAAAAAAAAAAAAAATAACGACCAATAGCGGAATACTGGAAGAAATAACAGTAAAGGGTATTCGCTATTCATTAGCTAGCTCACGAAATTTAAAACACAATAATAAAACGATTAGTGAAGCAATTTCAGCACAAGATATTACAGATATTCCCAATACTAACTTGGCCGAGGCCTTACAGTATATTCCTGGCGTAGCGATTACTCGCGAAGCAGGCGAAGGTCGCCAAGTTTCAATACGAGGTAACTATCCTGATTTTAGCTTGGTGACACTCAACGGCATGCCTGTGTTAGCAAATAATGATTCACCGATGGATAGCCGAGTACAAAAACAGCGCGATCGTTCTTTCGATTTCAATATTTTACCTGCCGAACTTTTTAAACAAATCCATGTAATTAAAGCATACTCCGCCGATAAAATTGCAGGTGGAATATCTGGAACAATGGCATTACAAACTATAAACCCTTTAGATAATGAGGGATTTAAATTTATTATTACCCCAGAAGTTGGCTACAACGACTATGTGGGTAAAGGCGCAAAACGCTATTCAAGCTTAATTTCTAACACGTGGAATAATTGGGGGGTACTTGCAAGCGTTGCATACACAACCAGAGAGTCGTTAGAGCAAGGTGCTAATACATTTCGCTGGCGTAATATCGCGATAGAAGGGGCAGACCTATCGGCTTTAACCAAACCACAAGCACTGCATTTGACTCAAGGCGATTATATAGTTCCTCGCGGTAATCGGTACTCGGTATGGCAAGCTACACAGCAGCGATTTGGGGCAAATCTATCTGTAGAGTATAAAAATGAAACCACCCATTTTGATTTTGATATGCTCTCAGGGTTTTTAAAAGGGGATAGGCATGAATATCATTTATACCCTAGAGGGGAGCAGTCTACGCCTATAATTAAAGGGCTAACAACAGTTACAGACATTCAAGCGAATGGAAATAATGAGCTAGTGTATGCACGTTACGAAAATGCACGAGTCGCAACCGAAAATAGAACCCAAGAAATAAATACGGCATATCAGCAAGGTGTGCTATCACTTAAGCAACAAGTGGATAAAAATTGGAAAGTAAGCGCCATATTAGGAAAAGAACAATCAAAGTATGACATTCCTTACAGCAATAAGATTTATACCCAAGGCATAAGTGACGTTACGATTGATTATCGTAAAACTCCATTTTATGCAGATATTAACTACAGTGAGAATTTAAACAACCCTACAATGTGGCATATGCATCATGGTGATATAGAACAATACAATTCAAATAGTGAGTACACCTTCGCAAAATTAGATTTTCAATATGACATTAATAGTTTAATAACCCTTCAATTTGGAGCTGATTGGACTCTGTTTGAAAATAAAATGTATAACGCACAGCAAAACGACATTTTTTTTAATGAATTAACTAACGCACCACAACAATTAACTGACCTTCCTGCGTCATATGTTTCATCGCAAAATGCACATAAAAATCTACAATGGTTAAAAATAAACACCAATGAAGCACTTAAACTTTATAGCATCGACCCATTTAACATACAAAATAATAGTTCATCAATCGCCACTGAAGCTGAGCATATACAAGAATATAGTAGAGGAACTTATACTTTAATAAGCACAGAGCAGGCACAATGGGAAGCTCATATAGGTTTGCGTTACCAATCAGAATCTATAACATCTCACACTCAAGCCCCTTACTCTCCTATTTCATATAGCCTTTGGCTTCCAACTTTTAATGGATCATATTTTATAAACGATAAATGGCGATTACGTGTAGGACTTTCTAAAAACTATTCAAAACCATTACTGAATTCACTAAGTTTTGATGGTTCAAACGATACCCCAAATAATACAAAATATACATTTAACTCAAGTCTAAAACCTTACTTATCTTTTAATACCGATATTTCCTTAGAAGCAGATTTTAGTAGTCGTAGTACGTTTAATATATCACTCTTTTATAAAGATTTAGATGATTACATAGTTACAACGCAAGTCCCTTTATCAAAAACTTCAGAGTCTACAACCCCCGATATTAATAACCTTTGGCTAAGTAATGCAGAATCAGCTTATCAGTGGGGAGCGGAAATAAGTTTAAATTATTTAATACATAATTCTGACTGGGGTATCAACCTACAAACAACTTACAATAAAGGCAAAGTCACGTATTATGACTCAAATAATGGCTCAGCTTTATTTAAAAAAAACCTACCTTTTTTATCTAAAATAACCGCCTCAAGTATGATCTTTTACGATCACCCTAAGTTCAATTTTAAACTAGGCGCTATTTTTAGAGATAAATATTTAATTCGAGCAGGCAGTCTTTTGCTCGATGAAAACGAAACTGGGTTTATGCCGACTGTTTATTGGGATGCAAACCTAAATTATTATTTTTCTAATCATTGGAAACTTAAATTTAGCGCATTTAATCTCAGCAATGAACAAGAGCGACAATACAGTAACTCAACACTAAGAGCCTACAACTCAACCACAAGTGGTCGCACTTATTACTTGGGGTTGAGTTATCAGTATTAGATAATCTCCCCTGTTTTTAGATCAACGCTAAAATTCTCACCTTGGGTATGCTTACTAAATTTTGCCATTATTTTTATTAACAAAGCCAAGTACTGCTGTGTTTGCGTATCTGTTTTACAAGTCGATTGAGCTGAAAACTCATTTAGCTGTTGATAAGTAATACGCTTTTGAGGTGTTATATCTGCAGTTACATCGCCATTTCTTAATAAATAAAAATCTCGAAGCCATTCTTTTGTAGATACAGCTTTAAGTTGAATTAGCAAATTAGGCGAGACTTTATTTAAACACTGCATATCTGTAAACCAATCTGCTAAATAGTGATTATCGTTTAGCCATGCCACTAAATTTTTTGGCCAATCGCGTTTTAAAAAACGCTGATTAATGAGTCCAAATAAATGCTGTTTAGTAAAATCACCATAATTTTCTGAGTTCAAAATAGTTCGGTCAAAATTACTAAGATTATGTTGATTACGATATAGCCATTCCTCTTCATATAAACCAAATAAATCATTGAAACCAGGAACATCGTCTAATGTATGAGTACTTACCAATGCGGTGTGCTTAGCTAAGTTTAGCTCTGCAATCTTATATGCAGCTTTATAAGCAGCTAAACTTGGCACTTGTACATTAACTAACTGAGAGTCCCGATTACTTGTTACCAGCGCAGTATCATTTAGATGCATATGTCCTGCAAAATGTAGTGTTAATCCTGTATCTGCAAGTATTTGTGTTGTTCGGGGTGTAGGCACTCTAGGTAGGGAAAAATGGCCACGACTAAACACTTTATGTAATTCATCATTCGCATTATCGTAAAACTCTCCCATTGGAAAGTGGCTAAATGCAATCAGTGTTTTGTTTTGCTCTTTTGACCTTTTTACAACCGTTTTTATCCACTTTAACAGTAAAGGCTTTGCATCAATTAAAGCATTATAGCCGGCACTAGACGACCCCTTAAAAGTGAGTGGCGAATTTTGCCATTGCGGTACATACACATTGGCATCTATTGCCATTAACCAAACACCTTTTATGGGCTCAACTAAGTAGCTTGCATCTGGCATCGTTATACAATGATTAACATCATTAGGGTCACACCATATAAACTCTCGGTTTTTATAAGGTGTTTCATATAGCACGTCACTTTTATGTTTGCTAAATCCAAAGTTACTGAGTGTGCTTAATATTTCAGTGTAACCCCAGTTTTTTAAACCATCATCACATACAGACTGCTTAGTCATACACTTTTCATGTTGATAACTATAAACGCCAAACTCTTTACCTTGAGCCGTTAAGAAGTCAGCTTTACCTGCCGGTGTTGTAAATGGCTTTACAGGATCATGATTGCCTGGAATCGCAAAAAAACGCATCCCATATGTTTTTTCATAATGGTCTAAAATACGTGCTAGTGCCCGTACATTAATAGGTTGGCCATCATCAGTGAAATCGCCAGGTAGGATGACTAACTTAATTTCTTTTTCTACTAGCTCATCTAATACATGTAAAAAAACAAAATAATTTTCATTGAAAAGTCGCGTTGAGTGAAGCTGCGCATACATACTTCGCACCAGTAATGGTTGCTTTGCCCCTACATCCTTTGGTAAGTCTATATTGTCTGTATTATGTAAATTAGCAAAAATATCATGTAGATGAATATCAGCTAAAAATGCAACTTTAACCGTCTCCACCTTCACTGCACTTTTAACCTCGTAGTACTCAATAGCACTCACTTTAAATGTAATACATAACCCAATCCATAGTGCTAACCATAGTGCTTTGACTCTAATCATGATGGCTTTATCCAGTTTTCACTCAACTTATTGTTTAGAGCGCGGTAATGGATAAAAGGGGACATAAAATTTTATAAACATGCTTTTCAATTATGAAGCTTTTATTAAATCCATATTTTTGTGTCCCCTAATTTATAAATGCTCGCTCTTAGATAGCAAACTCAACAATTGAGACGTGCTATGCCACTTTTTATTTTTATTATTTTTGCAGGTTATGTAACTAGCATTAACGCTATGCCATTAAATACCTTTCAAATGATTGGCTCACATAACAGCTATAAAAAAACATTAAATGTAGGCGTTAAAAATAAATTAAATACTCTAAATCCTAAACTAATAGCCCGTATTGATTACGGTCACTCTCCCATTATTAAACAGTTAAATAGCGGTGTTCGCCATTTAGAAATTGACGTTTTAAAAGACCCTAATGGTGATTTATACATAAAACCTTGGGCTAATACTTTTGCAACGACTCCTTTATATAATGAGTTAGAAAAAAAGCAATTAGCTACCCCTGGATTTAAAGTAATGCACATTCCCGATATTGATGTGCAAAGCCATTGTGTATTGCTTAGTGGATGTTTGAATACACTCAAAACATGGTCAGAGGCAAACCCGCAGCACTTTCCTATTGTTGTAATGCTCAATGTAAAAGAAACGCGATCAGATGTAATTCTGGGCAATAATCCACTTAAATTTACACCGAACGATTATTATTTACTCGATGAAGTAATTCTAAAGTCGTTACCTAACTCATTATTCACGCCCGATAACTTACGTAAAATACCGTTATCTTTAAACCAAACAGTCGTTAAATTTGGGTGGCCAAGTACACGCGCCTTGGCTGGTAAGTTCATATTCTTATTTGATGGCAATACACAGCAATCGGCACTTTATAAACAAAATAGGCCTTCGTTAAAAGGGGCAAGCATGTTTGCCAATTATGATGAAAAGCAGCCCGAAGCTGCTTTTATGATTGTAAACAACCCTACACGCGACTTTTATAGAATTCAGCAACTTGTACTTAAAGGTTACATGGTGCGCACCCGCGCAGATGCAAGCTTAAGTGCAACCAGATCACAACGAACAATCCAATTTAATGCCGCGAAAAATAGCGGCGCACAAGTAATTTCAACAGACTTTATACCAGGCTCGCCACAACAGGCACGCTTTAACTATGTTGTGCAATTTGATGACGGTCATTTAGTACGCACGAACCCTTTTATTAATAATCAACTTTAAATTAAAAACCAAGGAAGCATCATGTTAAACAAACCATCACGTACGCTTTTAGCGACTGCTATAATGAGCACATTAGGTATTTCAAACTATCTACATGCAGAGCAAGGTGTACAAACAGAAGTAGAGGAAATAGTTGTACAGGGTTATCGCAACAGTTTGTTAAAAGCGAAAGATTTAAAACGAAACTCTGTAGGCGCACAGGACTCTATTGTTGCTGAAGATATTGCTGATTTTCCGGATCTAAACTTAGCTGACTCACTACAACGAGTGCCTGGCATTGCGATTACCCGAGAAGGTGGCGAAGGCCGACAAATTTCATTACGAGGTTTAGGACCAAACTTTACACAAGTACAACTTAACGGTATGGAGGCTTTGGGTACGTCTTCTTCGGCAATGGATAGCCGAGGCTCAGTAAGCAGATCTCGCGCTTTTGATTTTAACATATTTGCTTCTGAGTTATTTCAGCGCGTTGATGTAAAAAAATCCTTCTCTGCCGAAATGGATGAAGGTGGTATAGGTGGAACTGTTGGACTTCATACAGCAAAACCATTTGATTTTGATGGTTTTAATACTGCAATATCAGGTCAACTTGGTGACAATTCACAAACTGATGATGTTAGTCCACGTTTTGCAGCTCTGATCTCAGATACTTGGGATGATAAATTTGGCGCATTATTTTCAATTGCATACAGCAAACGTGATGTAAATGAGCAAGGTTACAATACGTATCGCTGGCGCAAAAAAAATGCTTCAGGCTCAGATATATCTGAATTATCTGAGGAGTTACAAGATAAAATTAACAACTCAGACATTAGCTTTTCACGCGGTAGCCGCTACTCATTATTTGAAAACCAACAGGAGCGCCTAGGGACGACACTTGCCCTGCAGTATCGCCCAAGTAATAACCTTGAATTCGGTTTTGACGCTCTATATGGTGAACTGAATAATGACCGCAGTGAATACCACTTACAAAATAGAGGTTCTAGTTCAACAGCTATTGGTTGTACTGGACCGGCTTATAACAACGAGCAAATATGCTCAAAGCTCACAACTCTTGAAATAAATGAAAATAACGACGCTATTTATTCGGTATACGAAGACGCCGCTATTCATTCAGAAAGTCGTAGCCAATATGCTGATACTCAAATAAGTCAGTTTGTATTAAATAGCGATTGGCAAATTACAGAAGATTTAAATATGACCGCCTTAGTCGGGCGTTCAGAAACCAAGTTCAATACAGGCAGTGTTAAAGTTTACCTAGAAACATTTGGCAATGAAACTATTGATTATCGCAAGGATGCTTATTATGGGGAAAATACATACGGGTTTGATCCTGCTGACAGTAGTTTATTCCGTTATCACGAAATTGATATATCTGAAGAAGAAATCACCAATACATTTGACTCTATAAAATTAGATTTTAATTACACGCTTAACAATACTTCAAATATAAAGTTCGGTGTATCTAATAAAAAGTTTGAAAGTGAAAACGGTGAAACTAAATCTGATAACGTTAACCGCAGCGATTGGGAAAATGGCGTACTGGATGACACGGTATATCCAAGCCTGACATTTACAAATACCGCGCACAATAAACAGCAATGGGTAAGTGTCGATGTACTAGGCACCCTAGCAAGTATGAATATCGATCCTAATTTAGATAATCCTGATTTTACCGATAACGTACAAGAAAAAACCTTTGGGGCTTATTTGCAATACGAAGCTGAATGGGAATTGGGCTCAGGTTATTTAATGGGTAATGCTGGTGTACGCCATTACGATACTAAAACCAACGCCGTAGGTTTAATAAATGGAGAAGTAGTTGATGTTGAAAACACCTACTCAGGACTTTTGCCTGCTATAAATTTAGTTTGGGATAGTAATAACAGTTTAGTACTGCGTGCAAGCTATGGCGAAAATCTCACCCGCCCTTCGCTCGGTGCATTAGTGCCAACAGGCGTTGTACAAAATGATGCCACATCAACTAATGGCCTTAGTATCAGCTCAGGAAACCCAAACCTTAAACCTTACGAATCAGTTAACTTCGACTTTTCAGTCGAGTACTATTTTGAAAACATTGGGTATGCGGCCGTAAGTTACTTCCATAAATCTATCGATAACTTCATTATCACCGAAACATATGATATTCCATACAGTCAAACCGGATATCCTCTTAGCTTTTTAGGCGACGTAGACGAAAACGGTAATCCGCAAACAGCAAATACTGTTTTTACTGTTATTCAGCCACAAAACTTAGATGAAAGTGATATTAGTGGCTGGGAACTTGCTTTTCAACGTGACCTAGACTTTTTACCTGCCCCGTTTAATAACTTAGGTGTTATTGCTAATTATACATTTGCTGATGGTGAAGCCTTGTACCGTAATGTGGGTAATTCAGGTATTGATCAATATAAATCATTCCCGGGCCTGTCAGAGCATTCGGGTAACTTTACAGTATATTACGATTCTGATTCATGGGGCGCACGCGTTGCAGCCGCTTATAGAAGTGACTATATTGCATCGGTACAAGCCGGTAACGGCGATGAAGACGAAAATGGTTTTCATGCCAGTACATACATAGATGCATCAGCATTTTATCAGGTTAATGAAAAGCTAAAGCTCACTATAGAAGCCAGTAATTTGACTAATGAACGAGAAGAGCAGTATTCAGACTCCAATGATCGTTTGTACAATACGACGGTTAATGGTCGTACTGTTTATTTAGGTGCAAGTTATCGTTTCTAAATTATAAAAATGAGGCTCTACTTTTGTGTAGAGCCTCTCATTATTCTTTAGGGATTCATCAAAAAAAGAAGACTTATAAATTCACTTAATTAAATAAAGCACTCGATGTAAATCTATTTTCAATGGCTTTAGCAAATATGACTTAAAAATACTTTTAATTTATTTAGCTGAACAGATAGGGTTACATTATTTACCAGCACTCTTATTGAAGAGTCATTAAATTAAAATCACATAAAATTTGATTGCCTAATTTCAGCAGGGCGCAAGCATACTTTGTTAAAAATGTTAACCAAAAAGAAGTTCTTCTCTAAAAGTATCATCATAACAAGCTCTTACACACTTACTTCTTATTGACCCCTTGCTTTTCGTATGCTGCTTTATCATGTTCCTAACGACGCGTCTAAATAGTGCCATATGTTGCGCACTTAATGGCTCCTAAATTCGGATAATAAGTGCAATTTCTCAGATTAGATGGCCAGCTGTTATAATTCGGCCATTCTCTCGCCAAAGGAAATTGCTTTAATGAAATATAAACAGCTGACACAAGCAGAAAGATACCAGATTTACGCGTTAATAAAAGCAGGAAATAACCAAAAACAGATAGCTGATGAACTCACTCGTTCACCGTCATCTATCTCTAGAGAGTTAAAACGCAATAAAGGGCTTAAAGGCTATCGACCTAACCAAGCCAATAATTTTGCAGAGCAAAGACGCAAGTCATCTTTCAAAGCAAGTAAGTTAACAGATGATGTTACTGACTGGATTAATAAATTGTTGGTTGACGGACTTTCGCCAGAGCAGGTGGCAGGCCGCTTAGCTTTAGAGAAAAAGGTCGTTTTGCATCATGAAACGATTTATCAATATATTTACAGAGACAAGGCTCGTGGTGGTGAACTACATAAGACACTCACTCGTGCATGTAAAAAGTATAAAAAACGCTATGGAAGCTACGATAAACGTGGACAGATAGTTAATCGAGTCAGTATTGATGAACGCCCAAGTATTGTGGATTCAAAGTCTAGGATTGGTGATTGGGAGGGCGATACAGTGATAGGCAAAGGGCGTAAAAATGCCCTTGTTACAATGGTTGAACGTAAAACGTTATATACAGTCGTTCACAGAATTGAAAGCAAGCATGCGAAAATAACAGCCGATGCGCTGATCAAGTGTATGACACCCTATAAAGGTAAGGTTATTACCGTGACTTTAGATAATGGAAAATAGTTTGCTCACCATGAGCATATTGCACAAAAATTAGAAGCGGATGTGTATTTCGCTCACCCATATTCATCATGGGAGCGGGGCATAAATGAGAATACCAACGGCTTACTTAGACGCTTCTTCCCCAAGGGAACTGACTTTATGTCGCTAAGTGAAGCAGAAATACAGGCGGCAGTTGATAAGCTCAACCATCGGCCAAGAAAAACAAGAGGGTATAAAACCCCTCATGAGTTATTTACGGGGCAATCAGAAGTTCTGGTGGCTGCATAATGATTGCACTTAATACTTGAATTCAAGGCTCATGTATTTGACAGGCATCTTCTTTAAATACGACATCCAGTATCCAGTGTTGCTGATTTTCTATCAGCCAATGTTGTCTTATTGCTTTACTTATCAATATATTGTCTGTCAACGATGTTAGGTAGTAATGTGTGTCAATACTCGTTCTATTACCCTTCGTTCGCTCTCGCTGCACCGCAACGATTGTTCTAACTGATGGCCAGCTCTCTTTAATTTCACTCGGTAATAAACGCGCATCAAGACAATCTATCGTGCGTACTTCTTTTCGCCCATGCCCTTCATCTTGTGTTACATGACTAAGTATCTCTGAGTTTTCAGATTCATACTGGTGTGTAAATGCATCTTGAATCGCGCTATAAAGTTTCTTTTGATTACCCTTTGCTTGCACTAGATAATCTGCATGTCTGCTAATTAGCTGTTTTAGCGTTTCTTTTTGGCAGTGCAAAGCATCAAGTGTAATGACGGTGTTATTGATATCGAGTATTTTCAATAAATCCCGAACTGCCGGTATTTCATTCGTCTTACTGCCAACTGTTTGGTGGAATAATGTGAGACCTGCCTCACAATCAAATGCTGAGACGAGGTGTAATTTATCAGCAATGTGTTTACTTGCTCCGCGAATAGTTTTGCCATCGAAGGCAATGACAGGATGCGCTGATTTAACGCGGTTTTGATTGACCCAGCTATACATCGCGAGTAGTAATGAGTCAGTATCAACGGTTCTAAAAATCCGAGCAATACTATGTCGAGTGGGTATGCCATTTTTGAAAGAACGAAATCCTCTTAACCAATTAAGCTTACTTTCGCCATAGACTTCAATGTCTTGCCAGTTTTCACACCCTGATGTAACGGCAGTAATAATAAGAAAAAGCACATCAACTAAGTTATGGTGCTGATTTATATGTGAACGATTATCTTTGACGAGTTCTAAATGTGAGAAGAGTGACATAATAAGTTTAAGGTGATGAAATTTATGGTATTAGATCATAAAATTTGTTTATTTACAAAGTGTGATCCCGCCCTGTGCCTATTATTGATATTACGATGGCACTAATATTAATTATCAATAAAGACTTACTGAAGCTGGTTTGGTTAATTAAAAAATTAAAGACATCATCTATATCAAAGCTAAATTAGCGCATACGGGTTATGCGCTAACGCAGTAAATTACTATTGGGCACCACAGCCCAATTTAGTTTTTAGCGCTTTGACAATTACAGGGTCCACAAACTCGCTTACATCACCATTGTGACGTGCTACTTCTTTAACGAGTGTTGATGAAATAAATGAATTTCGCTCTGCGGGCGTTAAAAATACACTTTCTAAATCGGGGTTTAGGCGACGGTTCATATTTGCGAGCTGAAATTCATAATCGAAATCAGATACAGCCCTAATACCACGAATAAGCACATTAGCATTATGATCGCGCGCAAGGTCAGCCAGCAAGCCTGAAAATCCGATAACTTTAACATTACCCAAATGACTCAAAATGGTATTAGCAAGTTCAACACGTTCTTCTAGGGTAAAGCAGGGTTTTTTACTTGGGTTGTGGGCAACAGCAACTAATACGGTATCAAACATTTTTGCAGCACGATGAATCAAGTCTGTGTGCCCATTGGTAAGCGGATCAAAAGTGCCTGGGTAAATTGCAGTAACGTTCATAATATTCACTAGTTATTATTTTAGCGTTAGTTTAACAGTGTTTAGGGCACAAATCAGCTTTGCCCAAATAGATTATTTATTCAGTTCCTAATGATGGTTAAGGAGTAAGTGTGTTTTAATCGATAATATTTGTTTATACTGCGTGGTCTATTTTTAGTGTAATGTAGTGCATAAGATAATTAGAGTATTAGCGTATGAATACCAAGGATAAAATAATACACACCAGTATTTCGTTATTTAATGAGCAAGGTGAGCGTGCAATATCAACCAATCATATAGCGTCGCATTTAGGGATGAGCCCCGGTAATCTTTACTACCATTTTAAAAATAAAGAAGACATTATTCGTCATATATTTGCGTTATATCGCGATCATTTAAGTACGCAATTTAAACCTATCAACAAAAATGACGATGCATTTAACCACTTAACAGCTTATTTAGATTCGTTGTTTGAATTGATGTGGCGCTATCATTTTTTTTACGACAACCTCGGCGATATACTCGCCAGAGACGCTGATTTGAAGCAAGCTTACATTGATTTCCAACTCGAATTATTAGAACAAGTGCGAAAAATTATACTGGGGCTTCGCGACAGTGAAATGATTGCAATTGATGAGCAAGATGTCATTGATTTAGCCCATACGCTTAAGCTAACGGTTAGCTTTTGGACGCCTTATATAAAAGCCCGCAGGCCAAGCGGTACCCTTGCTGAGCAAGATATATATCACGGTATTTTAAAAGTACTTACATTGTTTAGAGCGTATAGTACTGATAAAAGTATCGATAAAATGAACCTGCTACGCGAAAAATACACCGAATTAGCACAACACGCGCAAACTGTTGCCTAATCGCTAATCATTGGCTGTTTCCTAGACGCTGAATTTTTTGCTATAATCGCGCGCCAAATGCCTGGGAGCGCGAATTCCCGCAGTCTAAGAGTGAACTATGCTTAAATTTATCGTCAAACTACATCCTGAAATAGCCATTAAAAGCCGTTCAGTCCGTAAACGCTTTACTAAAGTGTTAGAAAATAACATTAAAATTGTATTGCGCCGTGTTGACGAAAAAGTACAAGTTAGAAATAACTGGGATAATATTTCAGTTGTTACAAAGCTTGAAGATGCGCAAGTTCGTTTAGATTTTATCGATAGCCTTAAACGCATACCTGGCATCGTTCAATTTATTGAAGTAACCGAAACACAATTCGAAACTCTTGATGATATTTACCAAAAAACAATAGCGTTAGTTGGGCATACAATTATAGGTAAAACCTTTTGTGTTCGTGCTAAGCGTATAGGTCAACATGACTTTACCTCAACTGATTTAGAGCGTTATGTTGGTGGTGGATTGAATCAACATATTGAAGGCGCAAGCGTTAAACTTAGCCGTCCAGAAGTAACAATACGTTTAGAAGTAAAAGACGACAAAGCTTACATTGTTTCGCAAACGCATTTTGGTATGGCTGGTTTTCCACTACCAACGCAAGAAGACGTGCTTTCTCTTATGTCAGGTGGTTTTGACTCTGGCGTAGCAAGTTATCAAATGATTCGTAAAGGTGCACGTACACACTTTTTATTCTTTAACCTAGGTGGCGCAGCGCACGAAATTGGTGTTAAGCAAGCAAGTTACTACTTATGGAAAAAATACAGCTCTACACATAAAGTTAAATTTGTAACGGTTGATTTTGAACCTGTTGTTGCTGAAATTTTAGAAAACGTTGAAAACAGCCAAATGGGTGTTGTACTTAAACGTATGATGATGCGCGCAGGGAGTGTAGTTGCCGACAAGTTAAACATTCAGGCACTTGTCACTGGTGAAAGTATTGGCCAAGTATCTAGTCAAACATTAGCGAATTTAAGCGTGATTGACCGTGTTACTGAAACGCTTATTTTACGTCCGCTTATTCAACACGATAAGCAAGAAATTATTAATATTGCTCGCCAAATTGGTACGGCTGAAATGGCAGAAACAATGCCTGAATACTGTGGTGTTATTTCTAAAAAGCCAACAGTTAAAGCCAAAATAGACGTTATTCTTGGTGAAGAAGAAAAGTTCGACTTTGATGTACTTGATACCGTTGTAAACAACGCACGTATAATGGATGTGCGTGATATTGACGTTGAAGCCAAACAAGAACTTAAAGAAGCGGAATCGGTTGCTGATTTACCTGTAGGCTCTGTGGTAGTTGATATTCGCTCACCAGAAGAAGAAGAAGCTGCACCGCTAGAAATCGACGGTGTTGAAGTGGTGCATTTACCGTTCTTTCGTCTGGCGACTAAGTTTGGTGATTTACCAAAAGATACCGACTACTATTTATATTGTGACAGAGGCGTAATGAGCCAACTACAGGCACTTATGCTGCACGAACAGGGCTTCGAAACTGTAAAAGTTTATCGCCCGTAAAGTTAAAAGTTTATGTAAGCGTGGTTTATACCACGCTTTTTTTTGCCTGAATTTTGACAAACAACTCATCGTTGTAAGGTGTTTTAATGTTGTGGAGTTTACCTTGTTGGCTAATATAGCCGCATATAGCTGAGATTTCAGTTTCTCTGTTATACGCTAGATCTTGCTGCATTGAGGAGTAATTATTTGCGGTTAACTCCATTATTTTATAAGCGGTATTAAGTGCTTTAATTAATGGAACATTAAGCCCTTGAGCCTTTGCAATATTACATGCTTCAGTGAGTGCATTAAAAATTATTGTATTGTACTTAGGTGCACGTAATTCGCCATTTCTTACATTACTTAAAGCGCTTAATGGGTTAATGGCAATATTTACGAGTAGTTTTTCAAAACGAAGCTGCTGAATGTTATTAGTAAATGTTAGGTTGGGTATTACTTTAAAAATATCAGCTATTGGCGCACTATTTTGAAGTGCTAGCTCATTACAGCCACCAATAACGCTTTGTCCTTCACCAGTGTGTTGCACAATATATTGGTTTGATTTAAAGCCCGCTATGCTTGTCGTTAAAAAGTAGAGTGCTTGATGGGTGTTTAGTTGGCTATTTACCTCATCAACATTACCCATTCCGTTATGCGAAAGTACAATAGAGCAATGAATTGGTAAAAATGGCTTTATTTGTGAAAACGCATCAAGTACTTGAAAAGCTTTAACAGTAAATAAAACAACATCAAATTCAGCAGCTTTATTTAGCTGATTTAATGAAATAAATTGAGCGTCAATTTTTTTAGAGGTCCCTTTACCTCGACTATAAAAGCGGGTATTTGTTGGGCTTTTACGAGTTAAAACACTGACATTATGCGATGCGCTTAAAAAGTGGCTAAGTAATAAGCCAATAGCACCATCGCCAACGATTAAAATATTAGCCATATGGGTTCTTTTTTCGAGATGTAAAAATTACTCTAAGTAAAAAGTAGCTTGCAGCACCTGCAAAATCAGCAAAAAAATCACCGAGTGATGCCTGCCTATACGGGAGTGCGTCTTGCATTATTTCTATAGATGCGCCATAGCCTGCCAATAAAAGTATTTGCGCATATAAAGGAAGTTTAAACGCTTTATCCATTATTATGGCTAGTATAAAAAAAACCCCAAAATGGGCGACTTTATCAACATGAGGGAATAAATTTACAACGCCACCTTTTATTTCTTTAGCAAATAAAAGGGTAAAAGCCACAATGCTAATTAAAAAAATTGCTTGGTAAACACGCCTTGTCACGACAAATCCTAAAATCGCTTAAAAAAGAGACCGCAGTATATCAAACTAATTTAGTATCGCACCTGAACAAGATGCAGAAAAATGTAAAGAATTATAATTTTAGCGTTATAATTGCCACATAAAATTAAGATTAAATAGTTAGGAGAAACCAATGCCTTCATTTGATATTGTATCTGAAGTAGAAATGAACGAAGCTAAAAATGCGGTTGATAACGCCAACCGTGAGCTAGAGACCCGTTTTGATTTTAGAGGTGTTGATGCATCTATTGAATTAAATGACAAAACAATTAAATTAAAAGCTGAAGCTGATTCTCAAGTTATGCAATTGTTTGATATTTTGGCAAACAAAATCTCTAAGCGTGGTATGGATGTATCAAGCTTAGAGCTTCAAGATATTACTCGTGCAGGTAAAAATGTATTTCGTAACGTTGGCTTAAAGCAAGGTATCGAAAAAGACATGGCTAAAAAAGTAGTTAAGGCCATTAAAGACTCTAAAGTTAAAGTTCAAGCCGCTATTCAAGGCGAAGAAGTACGCGTTACTGGTAAAAAGCGTGACGATCTTCAAGAGGCTATGCAAGTAGTGCGTAGCGCTGAGCTAGGTCAGCCTTTTCAGTTTAAAAACTTTCGCGACTAAATTACACCAGCTAGAACCTAGCTAACGAGTGTGTAAAATGTATTAATAAAAGCTAAGCAGCAATGTTTGGCTTTTTTTGTGAGGTTATTTTTCGTATTTATCATAGATGAACCTATCTTTAGCTGTATAGACGTCCATTGACATTTATAAACAAAATACCCACAATAGCGGCATATTTTCAAGGTGCTTGCTAGCCACTTCATGTAATGATTTTTTTAGCAGGATAATCGGGAAGTTGGTGCGTTTTCATGATGACTACAAGCCCAACACTGCCCCCGCAACGGTAAAGTATTGCATGTTTTATATGCTTACTGAGTCCGGAGACCGGCCTTGATGCAATCTTACTTACTTAAATCTTTGCGGTGGGCAAAGGTAGGGGACATCATGTTAAACAAAACAACTCTAGGCGTTGCAATTTCTGCTGCGCTTTCATTTTCTGTGTCTGGTGCAGAGCAATCAATTGAAAAAATAACCGTTACAGCTAATAAGTTTGAGCAATCAATTAACGACGTTTTAGCGAGTGTAAATGTTATTGAACGTGCTGAAATAGAAGCAAGTAACGTACGCGATTTACCTACACTTTTAAGCACGCGAGTGGGTTTTCAAGTTAATCCAAACGGTGGTTTTGGTCAAAATACAGGTGTGTCACTTCGTGGTACGGGCTCTGGCGATACGTTGATTTTAATTGACGGTGTACGTACAGGCTCAGCAACACTAGGTCAAAAAGCACTAAATAATGTCCCTCTAAATAGTATTGAACGCATAGAAATTATTAAAGGCTCTCGCGCGGCTGTTTATGGCTCTGATGCACTCGCTGGTGTTATTAATATTATTACGCGTGAGTCAGATAACTTATCCCTAAGCGCTACATTTGGTTCTGACTCTTATCAAAATTATCAAGTTGCGGGCTCTGTAAAATCAGGCGATATAACAACAGCATTTAATGCAGGCTTTGAAAAAACAGATAACTTTGATGCACTGCAAGGCGTAGCACCAGATGAAGATGGCTATGAAAATAAAAACCTTGGTTTTAAAGTAAATTACACCGATGCACATTACGGCGACTTTAAGTTATTAGGCCAATACAGTGAAGGCTATGCAGATTACGACAGTCGCTTTAGTCCAGCCACAAGTACTATAGAAACAGGTGATTTTAAAAACTATCAGCTTTCTGCAGGTTGGAGTAAAAACTACACTAACCAAACGCATAGTATTGATTTAGCGCTTTCAACAGATGATTCTCACGATACCTCAGCATTTGGTGTAAATGATTTTATAACGAAACGTGTGCAATTTGATTATAACGGTCAATATATATTATCTGAAAAGCTTAATATTAGCGGTGGTGTTAACTGGTACAACGATGATGTATCGCACAGTTCAACGCAGTATGATATGCAAGAGCGTGATGTATTAGCAGTATTTGTTGGGGCTTATTACAATGCTGAAAAAGTGTTAGCTAATTTAACAATTCGCCAAGACGATGATGAACAATTTGGCGACGAAACAACATATACAGCTGCTGCGGGTTATCATTTATCTGAAGACGCCACGTTCCGCATAAGCCAAAGCACTGGTTTTAAAGCACCTACATTTAACGATTTATACTTTCCGGCTTTCCCTGGTTTTCCACCTTCATCTAATCCTGATTTAGAGCCTGAGAAATCATTAAATCAAGAGATTGGGTTAAATGTAGATTTTGATATAGCAAGTATTGACGTTGCTATTTTTAGAAATGATATTGAAGATAAGATATCTTTAGATTCTAACTTTTTTCCTATCAACTTAAATGAAGCACGCTACGAAGGGGTTGAATTTAGCTTATCTCAGCAGTTTTTTGGTTTTGATAGCAACCTTAACTTTGCTTACTTAAGCGCTGAAGACGAAGAAACGGGCGCAGAGTTGCGTAATGTTGCTAAACGTACTTTTAACTGGGAACTTGCAAAACAGTTTGGTGCGTTTGACGCAAGCTTAGACATGCAATACCGTAGCGACCGACAAGGTGCTGTGACTCGCTTAGGCTCTTATACACTTTGGAACTTGGCGGGTAATTATCAAGTAAATGAACATATTGAAGTTTCGCTTCGTGTAGAAAACTTATTTGATAAAGAGTATAACGCTGTTGATTCAAACGCTGATTTTACAACGGGTGAAGTGTATTACTACAACACGCCAGAGCGTCGCTTTTTTGCAGGCGCAAGCTACCAGTTTTAACGGTATTTATTAATATTAAAAAGCCCGACATATGTCGGGCTTTTTAATGTTTAGCTAAGTTTAACTACTAAAATTAGCTAGTCAGCTAAGAACTCTTTAAATACGGTTTCAAACTTATGTAATTTAGGTGCTATTAAAATACTACAGTAACCCTGCTGTGGATTTTCGTTATAGTAATCTTGGTGATAATGCTCTGCTGGGTAATACGTAGTGGCAGGGCTGACTTCTGTCACAATTGGCTCAGCAACATGGCTTTGCAGTTGAGCTATCATTTCGTTGGTTTGCTTAAGTTGAGCTTCATCGTGATAGTAAACCACACTTCTATATTGTGTGCCTATATCGTTACCTTGGCGATTCAATTGTGTTGCATCATGCAGTATGAAAAACATTGCTAAGAGTGTTTCAAAGCTAACTACAGTCGCGTCAAATTCAATTTTAACAACCTCAGCGTGACCGGTTGTGCCTGAGCATACAGAATCATATGTTGGGTTATTTGTTTCACCGCCGGTGTAGCCAGAGCTTACGGTTAGTACGCCATTTACACGTCTAAATGCAGCATCTATACACCAAAAACAGCCGCCACCAAATGTTGCTACTTGCTTTGTTGAGCTCATAAGTATTCCTAAAATGTATATGGGGTTTTAAAAGCGAGCATAAATTGTATGCGCCGCAACAACAAGGTTACGGCGCAATTAAGAGGCTAGATCTCTTCGAAAGGTTTTTCAGCAGCTTGTTTGTCTAATTTTTGCTGTAAAAACTCAGGTGATTGAGTGTTACGTGCAAGTGCATAATATGCAGCAGGTACAACAAAAAGAGTTAGTAGGGTCGATACAATAACCCCAGTAAACACGACTACACCTATCACCATACGGCTTTCAGCGCCCGGACCTGAAGCAAGTACTAAAGGTACCGAACTCATAACCGTAGTCAGCGAGGTCATAATAATAGGGCGCAAACGCTGAGTTGCTGCTTGCAAAATAGCTTCACTAAATTCAACGCCTTTATCGCGCAGTTGGTTAGTAAATTCTACAATCAAAATACCGTTTTTAGCACTTAGCCCTATGAGCATGACAATACCTATTTGACTGTAAATATTTAAAGTAAGTCCTGTAGCCCAAAGTCCGAACATAGCGCCCATTAAACCAAGTGGTACGGTAAGCATAATGACGAACGGATGCATAAAGCTTTCAAACTGCGCTGCCAGTACTAAAAAGGTAACGGTGAGTGCAAGTATAAATACGTAGGTCATCGCTGATGCGCCTTCGTAATAAAGCTGCGACTCGCCTTTGTAATCTACGGCGCCATCTATATCGTTTTCTTGCGCGGCTACTTCGTTTAAAAAGTTAAGCGCTTGCTCAAGCGTATAACCGTCGGCTAAGTTGGCACTTAATGTAATTGCGCGCATACGGTTATATCGGTTTAAGCGCGATGCGGTTGCTTCTTCTTTTAAGCTGATAAGGCTATCAAGTGGGACTAGTTCACCGCTTCGTGATTTAAGGTATATATTTGAAATGTCAGTAGGGTTAGTAAAGTCTTCTTTAGTCCCTTTTAAAATTACATCGTATTCTTCACCACGGTCAATAAAGGTTGTAACACGGCGCTGGCCAAGCATTGTTTCTAGTGTACGGCCTACATCAGATACCGAAACGCCTAAATCGGCAGCTTTGTTTTTATCTATGCTGACTAAAAACTGCGGGAAGGTTTCTTTATAATCATGATCGATTCTTACTAAACCTGGGTTTTGTTCAGCACGCTTAATTATACGGTCACGCCAATCGGCTAGTTGAGCGTAATCATTACCTTGCAGTACAAACTCAATTGGGCGAGATGAGCCACCACCACCAATACCACGGCGCATAATGGCAAATGCACGAACATCGGTAACTTCTTGCATTTTACCGCTTATTTCATCCATTACTTCCCACGTTGAGCGTTTGCGCTTATCCCAATCGGCCATACCAACAATCGCAACACCGCCGCTGCCACCCCAGCCAGGCACTCGAACAAGTACGCGACTTAGCTCACCCGCTTGCGAGTAAGGCATTAAACGCTCTTCAATTTTAGCCATATTAGCGGCGTTATTTTCGTAACTTGCGCCTTCTGGGCCGCTCATCATGATAAAGAATGTGCCACGATCTTCTTTTGGCGTTAGCTCAGAGGGAACTTGTAAAAACAACGAGTAACTAACAAAGCCCGCTAATAATAAGCTCACCATTAAACCCCATTTACGGGTTATGTTGGTGGAGAGTGAATTACGGTAACTTACTTCAATTTTAGTAAACTGGTGGTCCATCCATTGACTAAATTTATTTGGTTTGTCTGATACTTTAAGTACTTTAGAACACAAGGCTGGAGCGAGAGTCAGCGCTGTAACACTTGAGAAAAATACGGCAGCACTTACCGCCATTGCAAACTCAGTAAATAATGCCCCTATACGGCCATCCATAAACACCAATGGCACAAACACCGATATTAGTACAAGCGTGGTTGCGACAATGGCAAAACCAACTTCACGCGCACCTCTATATGCAGCTAGTAATGGCGGCTCACCTAGTTCAATACGACGGTGAATGTTTTCAAGCATTACAATGGCATCATCTACTACTAAACCAATAGCCAGTACTAAGGCAAGTAAAGTTAGTAAGTTGATTGAGTAGCCCATTGCTAATAAAAACATAAAGCTACCAACAAGTGCGACCGGTACGGTAACCGCAGGAATAAGCGTTGCTCGTATATTGCCTAAAAACAAAAATATAACGAGTACGACTAAACCCATAGAGATGGCAAGTGTGCTGTAAACTTCATTAATTGATTCTTTAATAAATACAGACGAATCGTAGCTGTCTTGAATTGTTGTACCTTCAGGTAGGTTACGTTTTATTTTTTCAAGTTCACTGCGTGCGTTATCTACTACGGTAAGCGTGTTTGCTTTAGCTTGTTTTACAATTCCTAGGCCAATCATGTTGCGCCCGTTACCACGAAATAAGCTTTCGTCATCGGCAGCTTCTAATTTTACGTCGGCAACTTCACCTAAACGCACTAAATAACCTTCTTCACCACGTTTAATAACAAGGTTTTTAAAATCGCGCTGATCTTTATAACTACGTGCGGTACGCACGGTAAAGTCGCGATCTATTGATTCTATTTCGCCGGCAGGTAATTCAACGTTTTCTGTACGCAGTGTATTTTCAATATCGCTTGAGGTAATACCGCGTGCAGCCATTGCTTGGCGGTTTAGCCAAATTTTCATGGCGTATTGGCGCTCACCACCAATACGCACGTTAGATACACCATCTACAACGGCTAAGCGGTCAACAATAAAACGCTGCGCATAATCAGAGAGCTGTAACGAGTCCATTGTTTCGCTGTTTAATACAAACCATGCGATTGGGCTTTCATCACTATTTGATTTTGACACTTCTGGTGGGCGTACCTGATCAGGCAAACTATCAAGTGCACGTGCTACACGTTCACGTACATCGTTAGATGCGGCATCTATATCGCGGTTAATATCAAACTCAATGGTAATGTTTGAACGCCCATTACGACTAGATGAGTTTATACTTTTAATGCCTTCAATACCGGAAATTCGATTTTCTATTATTTGCGTTATTTTTGTTTCTATAATTTCGGCAGAAGCTCCTGTGTATTCAGTGCTGATATTTACTATTGGCGTTTCAATATCAGGGTACTCACGAAGTGGCAGCATAGTAAATGCAACCAGACCAAAAGTAAGAAGTAGTAAATTAATTACTATGGCAAAAACGGGGCGTTTAACGCTAGTATCAGTAATTTTCACGTATTACCCCTTTACGCTTACTTTACTACCAGAGCGAATTTTTATTAGCCCTTCAGTAACAATTTGCTCGCCATCATTTAAACCTTCATCGATAGCAACCCAGCCATTATTTCTGCCAGCAACATGTACTTCAACTTTATTGGCTACTCCGTCTTGAATTTGAAAAACAAAGTGTTTGTCTTGTAAAGGGATAACCGCTTTTTCTGGCACCATTAAAGCTTGGTTACTGCTTAGCTCAAGTGCTGTATTTAGTAACATACCAGGGCGAAGTAATCCTGATTTATTAGCAAAACTTGCAGTTACTTCAACACTGCGTGTTACCGAATCAATACGCGAGCTAATATGCGTTACCTTGCCGTTAAATGTCTGCCCTGGGTAGGCATCGTTTTGGGTAAGTACTTTCATACCTATGTTTAATTGTGCTAAATATTTTTCAGGTACTTTGAAGTCAACTTTAATAATACTAATATCATCAAGTGTGGTGATTATTGTTGTGTTGCTTACGTAGGCGCCAACTGATATTTCACGCTTACCTAACAGGCCTGAAAATGGCGCGGTAATAGTCATTTCATTTAACTTTGTTTTAGCGCTTTCTAGTTGAGCTTCAGTGGCATCAACACGAGATAATTGTTCTTCAAGTAATGACTTTGCCGTTGATTGCGAGCGTGAAAGTTCGGTTAAGCGGTTGAGTTGACGTTTCTCTTCTTGTAAATTAATGCCAAGCTCTTTAACTGCAAGTTGTTCTTGCTTACTTTGTAGTTGCACTAATTTTTGGCCTTTACTAACTAAGTCACCGTCTTTAAAGTAAATATCTGTGACATAATCGTTTTGGGCACTTTTAATATAAACAGCTTGGTTAGCACGTGCACTACCAATAGCTTCTATCATTACCGCGTTTTCTTGTGATGTCACCGTATGCGCAGATACCTGAGTAGACATTTTAGATAAGTCGGCTTGTTCACCATGGCTTGACGGTAAATATAAGTAAACGCTAAATATCAAAAGTAGCGTAATAATAAATGGAAAAAGAGCTTTGCCTGATTGTCTTGAGTACATCGTTTTCATACCTGAAAATTAATTGTAAGTATTGTACGAAATAAGACCGGAGAAAGGCGGTTATGTGTCTCATAAATTTGTGCGTTAAGCGTAAAAGTTAATGATCCTGATACAGTGTCCCTCTTTTGTTACATATAAAGTGGTAAGTATATGAATTTTAAAACATCCTGTAAGGCTTGTATAACTGCCCGCAAAGTTATTTTATGGGCTATTATTATGTTGATATTTTATATGGTGTTCTATCAGCATGGATAAAAACGATAGAAACCATGTGAAATACAGGGCACAAGGCGCACGTGATGGCATCGAAATATTAATAGTGGGTGCCATTGGGTTGGTGCTTATTATGGGGTTTAATTTATTACGTCCAGATAAAATAAGTATTGTTGAAGTTTTTTTAGTGAGTGCTTGTATCGGTGCTATTTTTATTGGGTTTTTAAAAACCCAAGAACCCTTCTATAGTTTAATATTAAGTGAATCCAAACTTATATATCAGCATAAGTATGGAGCATGGCACCTTTTTCAAAGTAATTTTAGGCATAGTGGTATACCTAAGGTTGAGGACGGGGTTGAATACATTGAGTTAAATACTGTGGGTATCAAAGTAAATGATATTGATGAGTTTTTAGCAAGTTTATCACCTAGAATTGCAGGGAAACTGCTAATAGAACAACGACATTTATTCATGCAAGCTGTTCAAAAACATTGCAAAAATGGTCATTGCCCATCAGAATGGTTAATAGAAGATACACAGTATATCTCTCAAAGGGGAATAAGCTATAATGGGCTTATAGCTATGTTTGCAAATAGAACAAAGCACCTTCAGCTGTTAACAGGTTATGATTTATTGTTACCTGCCAGTGTATTAGATAGAGATATTTGGGCGTTTAGTGCTAACTTAAATAAGTGGAAGCAAAACCCCAGTCAGTTTATAGCGACGCAGAGTAAATAACGTAAATACTCAAGTGCGGTAGTAGGAATAGTAATGAGTCAAGACAGATCCTTTTTAAAAAGTGGGCGAAATACCATAATACATAAAGATAAAAAACATGATTTAGTGATTGTTAACTCTGAAATTCATCCGCGAATTAAAGTAACACAAAATGGCCTAGAGCCTTTTAAAGAAGAGTTGCCAAAAAATCGACGTGATGCAAAAGATCGTTATTTAGAAATAGTGTATGTTGGAAGCCCAGACGTGTTTGGTGAAGAAAAACAGCTATTGTTCATTCAAGCCTTAGATGGGCGTGAATACAAAGTAGATTACAGTAAAATCGGTACTAAGTTGTTTGTACGTATTCATCAAGATACTTATATGTAGCACTTTAATGGCATCTTTATTGCTTATGATTACACTATAGTAACTATTTGACATAAAAGGTGCTTTGTATGAAAGCGTTTGCTTTAATTCCTCTTATTGCTTTGCTTTGCGCATGTGGAGGCGGTGGTGGCAGCGATGATGCCGATGTAGAATCATCTGTTAATGCTGGAAACGATTTACAAATTATTGAAAAAACCGATTTTTCCATTACAGCACAGGGTTCTCCTGCTGATGGAACTTTTACTTGGCAACAAGTAAGCGGTCCAAGCTTAGAAGGCTTTCCGTTAGAGGGAGCAGAACAAACGCTCACCGCACCAGATGTAAAAACTGACAGTGAAATAGTTTTAAGAGTGAGTTATCAAAGCTCCGGCACTAGCGCCGTTAGTGACGACATTTCCATCTCAGTTAGTTCTAATAACCAGCTTCCCCTTGTTACTGTTACACAAACATCGCCTGAAACACTTCCTTCTGTATACAAAGACACGGTCGCTTTAAGCGGTCTTGAGTCAAGCGATCCGGATGAAAATGGCCAAATTGATAGCTATTTTTGGCAATTGCTATCGGGGCCTGAGTTAAATATTGCGAGCTTTAATGAGTCAACACTCAGCTTTTCTCATCCATTGCTTGAAAGTAACGTAAATTTATCTTGGCAGTTAACTGTTATAGATGATGAAGGCGGTGAGGCAAGCACTCAATATTCAATGACCCTCAACAAAACAAATGAATTAGTGGATGCAAATGCGGGTGCTGATCAAAATATTGAAGAGTTTGAGCAGGTAACACTTGATGCAACTAGCAGTGAAACCGTAACAGATACATACCAATGTAAATGGCAACAACTTACCGGTAATACCGAAACATTAAGTAATAGTAATCAGTGTACAACGACATTTTTTGCCTCAGATGTAGACACCGAGACCACATTGAGCTTTGAAGTAACGGTAACTGACTCAAAAGGACGTACAGACACAGATTCTTTATTTGTAGATGTATCGCCAAAAGCTCTCGGGCTTATAAATGATAGTGGTGTGGGTGAGTGTTATAACAATACCCAGCGTATTAATTGTGAAAGCGATGACTTTCCCGCGCAAGATGCAGAACTTGGCCGCGACAGCTTTGCAAATCGTTTGGATAAAGTAGGTAAAGGTAATTTAGCGTTTGATTATACGAAGTTAAATGAATTTGCCGATGAAGTGTCTGATACCAGCAATAGTTTTAGTTGTATTCGCGATAACGTAACAGGGTTGGTTTGGGAGGTGAAAAGTGTGGCATCTGGCACGGTACCAAATACTTCGTTACGTGATGGTCAAAATCATTACTTTTGGGATGTAGGGAATACGACTTTTACCGATACAAGTTCAGCTAATAGTACGTGCCCTGATAATACAAGTTGTGGTGTACAAAGCTATATAAACGAAGTGAATGACTTAGATTTTTGTGGCGGTACGAACTGGCGATTACCTAGTTACACAGAGCTTTTAGGCTTAATTGATTACGGAAAACAAGGTCAAAGTGTATTAATTGACGAGGCATTTTTCCCTAATATGCCAAGTGAAAGTGCATTAAGCCATCTACGTTACTGGACTTCGCAAACCGCAGCCGACGGTACAAGTTTATCGCAAGCGTATATTATTGATATGAGTGATGGTAACGACCTTGCTTATCCAAAAGAAAATACTGCTTATGTACGTTTAGTTAGAAGTCGTTAGGAGAAAATAATGAAATTAAAATTACTCTATGCAATAGCAACTATAAGTTTGAGCTTTAATATTGCAGCGGCGCAAACTTGTTATGCAGGTGCAGATACCACAACACCGACAGATAGGTTTACTATAAATACAGATGGCACTGTGTCTGATAGCGAAACTGGCCTTATGTGGCAACGCTGTAGTTATGGGCAGACTTACAATACAGAGACACAACTTTGTGAAGGATCAACACCTTCTCTCACTTGGCAAGAGGCACTACGCGGTGCTAAAAATGATACAACCGCAGATTACGATGATTGGCAAATGCCTAACATTAAAGAATTGGCGAGTATTTTAGAGCACAGTTGCACAGAGCCGAGTATTAATGAAACTGTATTTTTTGGCACTAAGCTTCAAAATTATTGGTCAAATACATCGGGTGTGAGCACAATGAGCTCTGCATGGGTCTATCAGTTTGATAGTGGCCTAAATAGTTTGCATGCTAAAACAAGTAATGTGTATTTACGATTAGTGCGCTATGAAAAATAAAAAAGTGTAAATTTAAAGGTATAAAGCGCAACTTTAAAACAGTTGCGCTTTTTTGTTTTTCATAAATTTACGTTATTTCAATAATAAAGCACTCACAGTGTTGTCACTTAGGGGATTTTTTTGCCATTATAGGCCGTGATTTAATTATGAAGGAACATCACGGTGTATTTAAGCTATTTTGGCCTGAACGAAAAACCTTTTTCTATCTCGCCTAACCCCCATTACTTGTTTTTAAGTGAACGCCACAAAGAAGCCTTAGCGCACCTTACCTATGGATTGGGTGAAGATGGCGGCTTTGTATTATTAACGGGCGAAGTGGGCACCGGAAAAACCACGATCACTCGCAGTATGCTTGAGCAATTGCCTGAAAATACCCAAGTCGCAATGATCCATAATCCAGCACTTTCGGAGCTAGAGTTATTAGCCAGTATTTGTGATGAGCTTAATATTAGTTACGATACTAATAATTCGACGCTTAAAAGCCTTACCGATATTATAAAAAAGCATTTAGAGACTAATAATAAATCGGGTGGTCACACCATACTTATCATTGATGAGGCACAGTTACTTGCTCCTAATGTGCTTGAGCAATTGCGCTTGCTGACAAATATAGAAACCGATCATAAAAAGCTATTACAAATAGTGCTTGTGGGCCAACCTGAACTCCAAGAGCTTTTAAAGCGCAATGAATTAAGACAACTTGCTCAGCGAATAACAGCTCGTTACCATTTATTGCCACTCACGCAAGGCCAAACCGTGGCTTATATAAAGCATCGTTTGCACGTTGCAGGGTGCGATAAAGGGATTTTTTCGATGGATGCTATGCAAGCAGTTCATCAATTAACGGGTGGTGTGCCGCGCCTAATGAACTTGGTGTGTGAACGTGCTTTAGTGGGCACATTTGCAAAGCAGCAGTTGATAGTTGATAGCGATATAATAAAAAAATCAGCACATGAGTCATTACCAATGGATTTTGTAGCGCCAGTTAATGAAGCGAACAAGGGAACATCATTTGTATCATACAGCTTTGCTTTCGCTACTTTATTTGCCGTAGGTATTGGGCTTTCATTTATTTTATAGTTAGGTAAGTTATGTCTTATTTATTAGATGCGCTAAAGCAGTCGCAGCAATCAGATATGAGTGCTGAGCAGTACGACTTGCAATCAGAGCAGTTAAAACAGCAGCAAGCACTCAAGCGTTATAGGCGATTAGCATTAGTTTTTGGTACAAGCTTAGGTGCTTTTATTGCTGTCGCTGGTGGCTTTACTGTCGGTAAGTGGTTTCAAGGTACAGGCTTATTAAAAACATTGGAACCTGCTGTACTTAATGTGGTTGAAAGCGAAAAATCAGCACCTAAAGAAGATGCTAAAAAAATAGATACTGAAGTTGAAAAGCAGCAAATAGCTAAGTTAGAGCCTGCAAAAGTAGCTTCAACAAATACTGCAACGATTGAAGGGCAACTTGTGCATGTGCAAACACCTAATGGTGTACAGCAAATGTTATTAACCCCTAGTGGGCAATATATCCCTATGCCATCGAGTCAGGTCACGAGCGCAGCAGGTTATAATCAGCAAAATATGCAACAAGTAATGCCGGTTCAAAATTATAATCAGCCAGCGTTTAACCCACAAAGTAATTACAATCCAAATAATGCACAAAACACTTCGGTATTCGGGCAAAATCAAAATACCGCATCGGCTCAACTAGATATGAGCAAATATAAAGTACTAGGTAAGCCAATTAATGGTAGCAATCAATCTCAACAAGTGAGCGATCCTGAACTTGATGCCGTGCCAACAACGCTTAAAAATGCATTTGCGCAAGCGATACAAGATGTCGAAAAAAATCAAGATTATGAAGTTACTCAAGCATCAAAAACGTCATCACGTGTTGAGCCTGTGGAGCTACTGCCTGATGGTTTGCAATCAATGTTGCCTAGTATTAAATACCAAGCGCATATTTATTCATCCAGTGCTGATAAACGTTGGATAAAGTTAAATGGACGAGAGCTACATGAAGGAGAGAGTATTGGTGCGCTAACGGTTAGAGAAATAACACCAGAGCAGAGCGTCCTTGATTTTGATGGTTACGAGTTTAGTTTAAAAGCATTGCAAGATTGGCCGCAATAAGCGACCACTCTATGGCAGTATTGAATTTTTATAAAAACGTTCTAAATCAATATTATATTCTTTTGGTTTAACAGTAGATTCAAGGGTATCTAAAGTCTTTTTATTGGCTAAATCGATATCTTGTACTTCCGTATAACGGCTGTGTTTAGCGCTGTAAAATGTTTTTACTATCGGTTTTAGTGGCGATGCAGGGTTGCTTTCAGTCACTAGTCCGACTTTTTGGCTTGATAATCTTACTAAAGTCCCAACCGGGTGAATACCAATGCATTGAATGAATTTAGTAAGCAGCACAGGGTCAAAACTATCGGGGCAGCCTTCTTTTAATATTTTAAATGCTTTAATGGGTTCCATGCCAGCTTTATAAACGCGTTCAGCGGTTAATGCATCATAAACATCAACAATTGAGGCCATGCGCACATATTGGCTTATTTCATTGCCTTTTTTACCAAACGGATAACCTTTGCCATCCAAACGCTCATGATGCATACCAGCAATATCAACAGCGATTCCTTTTAAGCCAGACCCTTCTAAAATTTCTTTACTAAAAAGGGAATGTTTTTTCATTATTTCGAATTCAGCGTCGCTAAAACGACCCGGTTTATTGAGAATTTCGTCAGGTATTTTTATTTTACCAATATCATGCAACAAAGCACCTGTGGTTAATTGTTCGATAATCTCTTTATCTATTTCTAAGTGCTTAGCAAAAATACTCATTAAAATAGAAACATTAATAGAGTGCTCAAGTAAATAAGCATCTTTTTGACGCATTTGTGTAAGGCACGCTAACGCATCTTGGTTTCTAAACACTGAATCCATAAAGCCACTTGCAAGCTCTCTAAAAGGGGCTATATCTATTTTTCGGCCAGCTTTTATTTCTTTAAATGCTTTGATTTGAAGTGTTTTAGCTTCGTCATAAAGCTTTTTAGCTTTGCCCATTTCTTGTTCTGCACTGTGTGCTTTTTGCCAAGGGTCTCGTTTAATTTTTACTGCAGAAGTGCTCTCTAGCTCTTTTTCAGGAACTCTATTGATAAGGGTTTTATCAGGATCTATTTCGACTTCTAAGATCCCTGCTTTTTTTAGCTTATCAATATCCGCTTGAGTTTTAACCCAGCCTTGGCTTTTAACTTTAATGCGACCTGTTTGCTTAGTAACATGTTGTACAAACATACCAGGGAGTAATTGTGAAATAAGAATGGTTTTCAATTTAATAACTTATATAGTTTGACTAACTATAAAGTAACAAACTTTACGCTATTTACATAGTAAAAAGGCACCATTAGGTGCCTCTCGTGTCTATTAAAAAATTAGTTTTTCTAATTACTCATCATCTTCAACAAGCGTCATTAGTGATGTGTTACCACCTGATGCTGTTGTATCAATACTGATTGTTTTTTCAGTAATAAGACGTTTGATTAACGTATCGTAATACTCAGAGCTAATTACTGGTAAAATAGCACCTTTACGCTGTGCTAGCTGCTGGCTAAAGTAGCCTAAGCGAGACGAGCGAGCAGCAACTACTGCACCTGCTAAATGAGGGTGAGCCAAGATAGCTTGTAACTGATTAGGTTTAGCTACTTGGAAAACACCTTCAGCAACACCTGTAGAGATAAATTTATCTTTAAAGGCAACAGCTTCATCATAAAACAGCTCAGACGCTACAGTAATTACCGTATTACCTGCGGCAATAGCGGTAATGATAGACAATGCCCAGAAGTTAAATGATGTGCTCTTATCTGCATAACACACGACACAACCACGCGCTTCTAGATGAAGTGTATTAGACTCACCCGTTGGCCCAGGCAGGGTAGTAAATTTACGCATGTGCTTTTCGAGGCGGTTAAGCTGTGCACGAGCTTCTGATAGTGTTAATGCCAAATCGTCTGCTAAATCGTCGATAATTTCTACCGTCGCGATTTTAGCAAGCAACTGACGTACAGCCGAAACACGGTCGTTTAGCGGTGTTGCACGCCAAATCTTTTCATCGCGCATTGAGTTAGCCATTAGCTTTTTAACTTGTTCATTTGCACCACTGTAGTGGTGTAAATCAAGTTCGTCTGGCGTCAGGTTTGTCATTTGCACGTTATCTGGTGATGCCTTTTCTTTTACTAAACGTTGTAGGTAGTTAGGGCCACCGGCTTTAGGGCCAGTACCTGATAAACCACGGCCACCAAATGGTTGCACACCAACAATAGCACCAATCATGTTGCGGTTAATGTAAACATTACCCGCACGTGACATTTTAGCAAGGTATTCACAGCGCTCTTCAATACGTGAATGTACACCCATTGTTAAGCCATAACCTGTGTTGTTAATTTGATCCATCACATCATCAAGTTCGCTCGATTTAAAACGCACAATATGAACACATGGGCCAAATACTTCACGTTTAAGTACTGATAAGTCCTTAATTTCATATAAACGAGGCGCAAAAAAGAATGCACCATTTAATGTATTATCAGGAATTTTGCACTCGTAATGCAGTGTTGCATTACCTTTTAAGTACTCAACATGGTCGTTTAAGTTTTTAAGTGCTTTTTCATCAATTACAGGGCCTACATCAGTTGATAGTAACGATGGATCGCCAATGTGTAACTCAGCTAGAGCCCCTTTAAGCATATCGATGATGCCATCAGCTACGTCTTCTTGAATAAATAGAACACGAAGAGCTGAACAACGTTGCCCAGCACTTTGAAAACCAGAACTGATCACATCGTCAACTACTTGCTCAGGAAGCGCCGTTGAGTCAACAATCATACAGTTTTGGCCACCTGTTTCTGCAATTAACGGTACTTGAATATCGTTACGTGCAGCAAGTGTTTGAGAAATTAATGTGCCTGTTTCAGTAGAGCCTGTAAACATAACCGCTTGAATGCGTTCATCAGGAACAATTATTTTGCCTACTTCAGAACCACGAGCAATAACCGGTTGAACAACATGCTCAGGTAAACCAACAGACAGCATGAGTTCAATTACACGAAGGGCAATTAAGCTTGTTTGCTCAGCAGGTTTTGCTATTACTGTGTTACCTGTAACAATGGCAGCAGCAACTTGGCCTAAGAATATTGCAAGCGGGAAGTTCCACGGGCTGATACATAAAATAACGCCACGGGCTTCAAAGCGTTCATCTTGCGATAACTCTTCAGCACGTGCAGCGTAATAACGACAAAAATCAACCGCTTCACGTACTTCATCAATACCGTCTTGTGCTACTTTACCCGCTTCTTTAATACAGATAGCGACTAGTTCGTCGTGATGACGCTCTAAAATATCAGCAACGCGACGCAGTAAATTTGCACGTTCTTTTACTGATGTTTGCGACCATGATTCAAAAGCTGCTTCTGCGTTAGCCAGTAATACTTTCATCTCTTCGCCAGTTTGTAATTTAACGTGGCCGATGATTTCTTTATGATTCGCTGGGTTTTTAACGGCCAATGAGCCTTCAGGTACTTGGCTTTGCTCAATTAAATGCTCATTAAACCAGCTTTCAAGATTCTCTTTGAAAGGGGTAATAACATTAATGTCGGTTAAATCCATGCCTTTAGAGTTAGCACGTTCTTCACCGTATAAATTAATTGGCATTTTAATTTGCGTATTATACTTGTTACGTAAGCCTTGTAGTGTTTCTACAGGATCTGGTAATAGCGATTCAACAGGTTTAGATGTATCTACAATGGCATTTACAAATGATGAGTTAGCGCCATTTTCTAATAAACGACGAACAAGGTAAGCAAGTAAATCTTCGTGTTGACCAACAGGGGCATATACGCGGCACTGAATTTTTTCTTCGTTAACGATTTGGTCGAATAATGACTCACCCATACCGTGCAAACGTTGAAATTCAAAACCTGTATTGTCGCCTTTGGCTACTTCTAAAATAGTCGCGGCAGTGTAAGCGTTATGTGTAGCAAATTGCGGATAAAGCACATCGCGCGCTTCAAGCATTTTAATTGCACATGCTTTGTAGGAAACATCAGTTGTGGCTTTGCGTGTAAATACGGGGTAGTGATCCAAACCATCTTGTTGTGTGGTTTTAATCTCTGTATCCCAATAAGCTCCCTTAACTAAACGGACCATCATTTTACGACCAACGCGGGTCGCAAGCTCAGTTAGCCATTCAATTACAAAAATAGCACGTTTCTGGTACGCTTGAACCGCTAAACCAAACCCTTGCCAATCACCAAGATCTTCATCGCTAAATACCGCTTCAATTATATCTAATGAAATATCTAAGCGATCAGCTTCTTCGGCATCAACGGTAAAGCCGATATCGTATTTTTTAGCGGCAAGTGCAAGTTCTTTTAACTTAGGGACTATTTCTGCCATCACACGCTCTTTATGAGTGAACTCATAGCGTGGATGAATAGCCGAAAGTTTAACTGAAATGCCCGGGCTCTTAATTGGACCACGGCCATTAGCCGCTTTACCAATGGCATGAATTGCATTCATGTAGCTGTCAAAGTAACGCTTTGCATCTTTCATTGTGCGCGCGCCTTCGCCTAGCATATCGTAAGAATATACATAGCCTTTTTGCTCTGTATCGGCAGCACGTTCAATTGCTTCGTCAATGGTACGGCCCATAACGAATTGCTTACCCATAATTTTCATAGCAAAATTTACAGATTTACGAATAACTGGCTCACCTAAACGACCAATGGCCTTTTTAAGCATACCAAACTGCTGTTCTTTCGTTTTGTCTGTGTAGTTAACCATTTTACCGGTAACTAATAATCCCCAAGAAGACGCGTTTACAAATAAAGAATCGCTGCTGCCTAAATGAGAGCTCCAATCACCTTTGGCCAACTTGTCGCGAATAAGTACATCTTGAGTTGCTTTGTCTGGTACGCGAAGCAGAGCTTCGGCCAAACACATTAATACAACACCTTCTTCACTAGAGAGTGAGAATTCATTTAAAAGTGCATCAACACCGCCTTGTCCATCTTGCTCTTTACGAATGTTTAAAACAATCTGGCGGGCTCTTTCCCATGCACGGCTTCGTGCTTTTACGCCCACTTCTGCAAGTGGTAAAATATGATCGATAACCGCATTTTCGTCTATGCGGTAAAAGTCACGAATTTTCTGTCTAATAGGACAGTTAGTAGTTAAATCGCCGTTGAATAACATAAGCAACCCTCAGGAGTGTTTAGGATTTAAAGTAAAATTAATTACCAATAAATTTTCAGTGATATTGTGAGTGCATTCTAATTAAAATTCCGCAGAATATGCTGGTTAAATTTCACGATTTACGATAATTTACAGGGCATAAATTTAACTTATCCGCATAAAATTCTGTTATGACAATTCCAAATAGATTACGCATGCTAGATCGTATCGATTTAGCCATACTAGACGTTCTACAAAAGAACGGCAGAATTTCTAATGTTAACCTGGCAAAACAGGTTAACTTGAGCCCTAGCCCATGCCTTGATCGTGTTAAACGTTTAGAGCAAGAGGGTTACATAGAAGGCTATTATGCAAAACTTAGTGAAGCTAAGCTAAGTCAAAGCTTAGTTGCTCATGTGCAAGTTTCGCTTGTTACCTCAAATACAGCCGTATTTAAAGTATTTAGAGAGCATATTTTAAAAATTAAGCAAGTGGTTGAATGCGACATGGTTGCTGGTGGCTATGATTATTTATTAAAAATACGCGTGTCTAACATGGAAGAGTATAGACAAGTATTGGGGGATTTAGTTGATATACCGGGAGTCGGTACGCACCACACTTATATGGTGATTGAAAAAATTAAAAAGGACGAAGGGCTGCTAATCGACATTTAAGCTTCTCTCAAGTAATAAAAAACCGCAATTGCGGTTTTTATTTTAGTAGATAAATGCTATACCAAATAGTCAGCACATCACCTTATACATAGTTTATTACGACCTTCCGACTTCGCTCTATATAAAGCCGTATCAGCCGCGCATATTAATGCCTCTGATGTTCTATATTGATTATAGTATTCACACGCTAAACCCTGGCTTACGCTTATTTTTACGTTAGCAGGCAAGCCTATGTCTCTAAAGTTAATGTTGAGTATTTTTTCTTGAATACGTTTCGCAATCATTTCGGCATTTGAAATGTGAGCGCGAGGAAGTACAACAGCAAACTCCTCTCCACCATAGCGGGCAACTAAGCACTCTTTTGATGGTAAACAATTTTCAATTGTTCTTGCGACCATCTGCAAACATTTATCGCCTTTTACATGACCAAAACTATCATTAAATTGTTTGAAAAAATCAATATCTATCAATATAAAGCTCAAAGGTTGCTTGTTATTTAAGCACTCTTGCCAGTTTTTAATCATTGTTTTTTCAAGAGTACAGCGATTAGCAACCCCCGTTAAATGATCGAGCTTGGCTAACGATTCAAGTTCTTTGTATTTTTTTACGTGTTTGGAAATATCGTGCATGATGCAAATAAACAAAGGGGTATTGCCAGTAATGGCTGTTGGTAGGCAGGAGATTGAAAGCTCTACATCTAAAAAGTTTCCATTTGCCTTAATTACTTTTACTTCTTTTGGACCATGATTAAGTGGCGTTTGGTAGTTGTTGTTCCAACTGTTAAACATATACTCATAATCGTCGCGATATTGTTCTTGTAAAAAGTATTGCCACTTTTTACCTATTAGTGAGTCAGCGAGTACATTAAAATATTTAGCAGCAATTGGGTTTACCGATTCAAAAACACCTTGTGCGTTAACAATAAAAATAGCATCGGCCATGACATTAATGACATTAATAATAGCGCTTATTTTTTCATTGTTAAATGTATTAGAAATGCGATTCATTAATGCCGACACGCCTGTGTCTACATTTTGTTGGCTATGGTTTTCATTATTATTAGACATTGTGTTTGCTCATTTTTATTTTAATGAAATTTGATGTCTAGTAGTTTATTGAACTTAAGTGTTTTAAACCTTTCGGTAATCTTCTTGTTTAACTGATTGATTTTATTGTTTTTATAGCAGTTTTTAGATGTTTTATAATGAGTGTGTTTTGGAATTAAATAGTAAAATAAACGTAACTATTCACCATGGTAAATTATTTTCAAAGGATCTTTTTTAACTATTGACCGATCCCGCCAGTATGCCAAGCTAGGGCTATGACCTAATAGCCCTAGCTTCAATGAATTTAAACAGCATCAACATCGACGAAATCGTTGAGAAAACCAAAGCTCAATTACAAGAAGGTAAAACTCTCACGCCTGCGCTGAAGATGTCTATTGAACTCATTCTGGTTGTCGTTGTTATGTTAGCAAGTAAATTAGGACTTAACAGTAACAATAGCAGTATCCCGCCATCAAAAGACATCAACCGAAAAAAACAAAACAAAGAGAAATCAGCCAAGTCAGCGGGTGGTCAAAAAGGCCGTGCAGGTAAAACACTAACCCAAACACAGACGCCTGATGAGATCAAAATCATCCTAGTTGAACGTGATTTTTTACCGAAAGGTCACTACCGTGAAATTGGCTTTCAAAAACGACAGGTTGTCGATATAGATATCAGGAAAGTGGTCACTGAATACCAAGCACAAATTCTGGAAAATGAGCAAGGTAAGCGTTTTATTGGTGAATTTCCAGAAGACGTTAACAGTCCTATTCAATATGGGGTTGGTGTAAAAGCCCATGCAGTTTACCTATCCCAATATCAATTACTCCCTTACAACCGCATTGAAGAATATTTTTGTGATCAACTCGGTATTCCAATCAGTGCGGGTAGTTTATTTAACTTTAATGAACAAGCAGCGGCCTTGGTAAAGTCCTCCGGCGCAGAAGCCGCGCTCAAGAAAGCCCTGAAAACGACTTATCAAGCCTTACACGTTGATGAAACGGGGATTAATATAGGTGGTAAACGACGATGGCTTCATGGTGCATCAACGACGTGGTGGACGTATTTTTACCCGCATGAGAAAAGAGGGAAAATAGCGATGGATGACGCCGATATTTTACCTCACTTTACTGGGGTACTATGCCACGACCACTGGAAACCGTATTATCAATATACACAGTGCCAACATGCCTTGTGTAATGCACATCATATCCGAGAGTTAGAAAGGGCATGGGAGCAAGACGGTATGCAATGGGCAAAGGATTTGCAAACCCTACTGACTGAAATCAATAAACATCAAATAGATAACCCCGAGCTAGATGCAGACACAAAAGCTCACTATATAGAGAAATATCAACAAATATTGGCTCAAGGTGACATTAAATGCCCTCCACCGGATAGAAACAGCCGAGTAAAAGGCCAGCGAGGCAGATTGAAACGAACAAAGTCTAGAGCGTTGTTAGAGCGGTTAAGAGATTATCAAGATGATGTCTTACGGTTCATGACGGAAACAGCGGTGCCTTTTAGCAACAACCAAGGTGAGAATGATATTAGGATGACCAAGGTTCATCAAAAGATATCTGGGTGCTTCAGAAGCATGCAAGGTGCAGAGATGTTTTGTTTAATCAGAAGCTACCTCTCGACTTGCAGAAAACAGCATGTATCAGCAAGCCTAGCCCTTGAATTACTCTTCAAAAATCAGTTACCTGATATATTTATTGAAAATGTGGCTGAATAGTTACAAATAAACAAGTAAATATGGATGGGGCTAAAAAAGAGCGTTAAATTTTGAACGGATTTATCAGATAGATTACTTAAAATATATAGATAACGAAGCCCTCGTTTAGTTTAAGCTAAATGAAGGCTTTAAAAAATTACATCAATAAAATAGCTGTAATCTTAATGCTCTAACTAGAAATAGTTTAACGAGGATCATTTATAACTTGTGGGTCGGCGCTTAGCCCTAATTCGCGCAGGTCAGCACTTACGTGTTTTACTGTTGGCTCTTGCGTTAACTGTTGCACTAGCTGCTGAAGATTATCAGTGGCAGTTGTTACAGCAACAATATCGCCTACTCGGTGTTTTAGCTGCAAGTTATAACGTGTTGCCAGGTTGGTAAAGTCGGCTTGTGTTGTTAATTGCAGTAACACTTCGCCAGTGAGTTGCAGGCCAGTACTACTTTGGCTATCACTAATAATATCGCCAAGCTGTAAACTATTTGCGTTGTTGGCTTGACTGGCTAAGCTGGCCAGTATTGCAGCGCCTGCTTTTACAGCTGTGTTTACGGTTGTAGTTTGTGCTTGCGCTAATGAAATAGTACTTACAATAAAAGTGAGTACTAAAATAACAATATTTGTTTTCATAAAAATTCCCTATTAGTGGCTGTAAAAGCGAAAAGACCAAGATAACACAGTGCCATCTACACTATTATTAGTGTCGTTCATGCTGAGTAAGCATGCCTGCTCATTGTAAAGTAGGGTTTGGCTAGTGCCATTGTCCAGCCGCCGATTCACCATAAAAATGTTGGCTCAACAATAGGGCATTTTGCACTGGGGTATCGGCCGCGTTTATTAACCCTGTGCGTGGGCTTAATAGAATACTTCGAGTACCTGATGGAGAAATAAGCTCAATGGCAAGGTCACGCATACGTGCATGATCAATCGATAGCTTTAACTGCACAGCTTCAATGGTTAGATTATCAGTGATTGCTAGAGTATCTTTCACACCGTTCACGTTAGCATCGGGTATTGTTAGCTCTGTGTTAGCAGTATGCCAATCAGATACGTGTAATACCAACCTGCATAAATTTTTGATCAATTTAACGAATTAAATTGCACTATAACGTTGTTAAAAATTTTTCATTTAGAACAACTAGATACAAAAACTTTAGCCTAGTTCTAGCGTAATTTTCTTAACGTTAAATAGACCCCATATATAAGCAGATTGGTATAATGTGGGTAATAACCCAGTAGTTTGTTGAGCCATAGCAGCGTCACATCAATTGCGCCTAAGCCATAAAAGGTATGTATGAACGTTGTATCCTGCCGCATTTTGTTGCCAACCAGGGGTGGCGTTGTAGCTGAATGCATCACCATTTGTATCTGTAAAATTAATATCAACACCGGCATTGTTGCCATCTAGTTTACGTGCTGTAGTGGCGAGGATATGTTTTATGGTTCTGGCATCGAGTTGCGGATTAGCCGACATAACAAGCGCGATTGCGCCCGATGTATTGGCAGCTGCCTCAGAAGTGCCATACATGGCTGCCGTAGCATCGCCATGGCTATCTAACCCTGTGTTTTGGAGGATGTCTATTGTGCTGTTAATGGCATGCCATGCGATTGTAGGCAGTTACTCATTGATTGCGCATCAAGGTAATTAAACCCAACAATTTTCGCTTCAGGTGCTACACACCGCGCCCGCCAATATTATTATTGGCGGGCGCGGCAATTATGCCAGCTACAGCTGTGCCGTGACCATTGTTATCATCAAGCATTGCACTGTTGTTCAATAAATTGAGCGAGCCTGATGCAACATTACGCCATAAATCAGGGGGGCTAAGCTCGACACCAGTGTTGACTATGGTTACGCCAGCTCCTTTAATACCCAATAGCTCGGTGGTAAGTAAATTTAAATTTTCACCTTCAACAGTGTCTGTAGTAAGACTATTTTGACCGGTGTTATTTAAATGCCATTGCTAAGGTGTTAGTGGGTCGGTATTCGTTAAGTTACCAGCAGCGAGACTGCTAAATGCACCGAGAAGGCAGCAGCCTAGCAGGTTTTTTAATATACATAAATAATACAATCCTTATTTTTATGTTTTTGATATATGAATCAAGTTGTTATTAGATTGTTTCGTATATTAAATAATTAAGCAATTGAAAGTTTGGCTTTTTCTGGTGAGGTAGTAGTAAAGGGTTGTTTATTAATGATATTGATTAGTAAATGTTGGCGTGAAGGTACTTGATTGATAAAATTGCACAGGGATAAATCAGCCTTGTGCAATATAAAAATCAAATGTTGTTAACAGTTATTGTTCCTCATTTTCTACTTGAGGATCGGTACTTTCGTATGTTTTACCATTACACTCAACATTAAATATTAAACACGCAGTACCCGGGTTTACAGCGGTGTCTGTAATGATGATTGCTTGGCGGTTATCGCTTAGTTTATGACTAAAATCTTGAGCGCACTTGCCTATTTTGTCAGTAATTGTTACCCCTGTAAAAAAAAAGCCTTGTTTAACTGTTGCTGGATCTAACATGTAAGTACCCGCAGTTTCGGTTCTTACCATACCGCCACCAGTAACTTCTTTGCCATCTTTTTTATAGCTAAAAATAGCCTCTTTTTTATCGTTAAGTTCAATGTGTACTTGAAAGTTGACTTTTTCTAAGGTGGTATTCATATTATTTCCTTTTGTATTCATGGTTATAGTTTGAAATTAGTAATACCTAGTTTTACTAAGTTTGCTTTTATTGCTGGTATTTCGTTTGCTCGATTTAAGCATGTGTACGCCTGTACCAGCGGATACGTTACTTGAACGCTTTGGTTTATTACTATAGTTTTGGCAATGGCTTGAAGCGCATTTAAGCAAAATTGCTCTCGCTGTTCATTCGTTGCAACTAATTTAGCTTTAAATAGGTTTATGTTTGTTAAAACTACGTTATCGCCAATTTTCATTTGCTTAGCTATGTACTGTTTATAGTCGTCGTCATTCTCAAGTGCGGTTAATAACTCTTGTGCCTTGAGCGGTAACTGTTTCTTAATAAAATAGTGAATAAGGCTTAATTGAGTATTAATTGTTAGATTATTTCTAAAGCCTCGAACTTTCAAAAAACCGATAATGTCGTTTACCCGAACGTCAATATTTTTATTAGGTGAAAGCATTAGCTGGTGGGCTAAAAAGCGATAATAAGCACGCTGAAAATATTTACTTTTTGGATCTTGCAATCGTGCGTCATTAACTATTTTTGTCGCTTGCTCCGCATATTTGTAGGCTGGTTGTTTGTTAGATAAATAGCTCAAAAGGTAACTTTGTTGAATATAAGTATTTGCAATAGCTTTGAATAAACTGGCATCATTAGGATATAACATTAGCATGTTTTTTAATTCATTCGATACATATATATATATTTCTAATGCTGCATTAAAGTTACCTAAGCTTTCTTCGGTTTTTGCAAGCCAGCTGATGGTGCCTGCTTTATCACGTAATAAGTTTTTATTATTAGGTTTAAGCTCAAGCGCTTTATTCTTAAGGGCAAGCGACTCAGTAAAGCGCTGTTTTGCTGCTGTATAATTAAATTGCTTTAAATACAATGAGCCCAATGAATTATGTGAATACGACAACTCCATAATAGAGTTAAAGTCATTCGGTGCTAATGAATACATTTTTTCGCTATATGAATGGTACTTTTTAAATAATGGCTCAGTGGCAGCGTAATCACTTTTGTCGTAACTAAGTTGACCTAACCAAAAGGCATTGGCACCCGCGAGGGTTAATAACTCAAGATTGTTGGGGCTATCTTTTAATAGTGACTCAAGGCGAATACGGGCGTTTTCAAAGGCGGTAAAGGCTTCATCGGTTTTACCCCGTGAATAAGCCACTTCACCCATCGCCTCAAGTGTTTGTGCGTATTGAAAACGGTTTTTAAATTGCGTTTTTTCATCGTTAAAGCTAAATAAAGAGTCGGGTTCTTCTGCTTGATTAGTAAAATATTCGAGCGCTTTATTACTTATTCCATCAAGTAAATCCATGCGTTTTACGCTACGTAATTTGTCGGCAAAATCGCCGACCATAAAACCGAGTAAACTTTCAGCTTCAAGTCGTTTTTGCTGCGCCTGCTGTTGCGCTTTAAAACTACTAAAGCTCATTAATAGTGCGGTAAATGTAAGCAAACAGAGTAAAAATATTGTGCCACGTTTTATGTTTGTTTTAGTTTTAGTGCTTTTAATGGAGCTTTTAATAAGTGCATGTTCGTTATCGTCAAACTTGAATACGTTATCGTCGAGTAGTGAAATAACTTCTTGCAGTGGCTTACCTGGCGCTAACAGGTAAGCGGCACTTTTGTGCTCGGCTAACCAGTGCTGAGTTTGATTTTGTAAGCGGCTTTTAACGCCAAGGGCCTCTTTATGTTCACTGATCCAGTTTTTTGCACGTGGCCATTGGCGTAATAACGCCTCGTGGGCAAGGCTAAAACAGGCTTCGCCATTTTGTAAGTGCGATACAAATAAGCGGCTTTCTACCATGGCCTGCACAAATTCTTTTTGGCTTTTATTATTTAATGTTTGCCAACGTGCTGCTCGGCTAGTGATAGTTTTACCGTCTGGATTAAGGGTCACTAATTGCGATAACACGCTGTTAAGTTGCAGCTGTTGTTCACTACTAAGGCCAATAAATACATCTTCGGCCTTTTTACCGATTGCGCCTTCAATGCCACCAAGTTGCGTGTAAACACTGTGCAGTAACTCGTTATTATCACTGCGCTGCAAATACAGTTCTTGCAGTGTGTATTGCAGCATGGGCAGTGCATCTGGATTATTGGCGGTATCGGCGCAGAGTATTTCATCCAGCGGGGTTTTAGTGTGTAGGTCTTGCGAAAACGTTAAATTAGCGGTTAAGGCTGGCAAGCGAATAATTTGTTGTAGTTCATGGCGATTTGGCGGGGTTAAATCGTAATGCGCGCCATGAGCTTTGCCCGCCATAAGGCTGGGTTGTTCAACTACTAAAGGGTAAAAATCGTTACGGCACGCACTAAATACAATCACCGCTTTAGAGGTCGCTAAACGCTCAATAACAGATAAAAAATGACTTCGGGTGTCGTTACTAAATAGCGGCGAGGAGAGTAGCACTTCCAAACGGTCTATAAACAAAAACAATTGCGGCGTTTTAAGTTGCGTAGCGGCTTTGTTAAGCGCTGCTTGTATGGTGTTAATTACGTCATCGATTGCGAATTGTAGTTGCTCTGCCAGTGTTTGTGCGCTTAATCCTTCAAATACGGGGTGAGTGTTTATATCCCAATCGAGTAGAGCACAGGCTAAATCTAAAAAAAGCCTATTTTGATGTACATCTGCAAAGTCGAGCTGGGTGTAGGAAACAACCCCAATGCCGTTATAGCCTCGCTCATCAAGTAGTTTTGGTAAAATACCGGCATTCACAAGTGATGATTTACCAGTACCGCTTGGGCCGAGTATTAAACAAAAAGCGCGACCAAAGTTAATTTGGATCGATACTCTACCGAGTAACGTTTCTATGGATTGATTACGGCCAAAAAATAAATGTGTATCGCTTGGGTTATAAGCGCTTAACCCTAAAAAGGGAGAGCCACCTTGCCAAGCTTTATTAGCGCTTGGTATGTCATCGGTGAGTGGAAAATCAAGTTTTGCAATAACGCGATAACCACGTTTACGGATAGTTTCTATGTAATGAGGCTCACTGGCTTTATCGCCGAGTGCTTTTCTGAGTTGAGTAATAGTTTTATGAAGTGGGTTATCGCCAACGTCGATATTTTTCCAGCAATGATCAAGTAATTCGTCACTTGTAACGATATCACCTTGTTGCTGACAAAGTCGTAACAGCACATCCATTGCTTTTGGCTCAAGTTGCTTTGTTTTACCTAGTCGCTGAATAGAGTTGGCTAAGGGCGTTATCTGCCAATCGCCTAAGTAAAATGGACTACGATTCATAATTACTCATTGTTATAATTATATGGTGAAACTAAATGGTGTCGGTTTGTACTACTTAACTCTTATATAATAAACAAAAAAATAAATAATGTATGCAATTTATAAAGCGTGTGACGATAAAATATAAAGCTAACGGGTAAAGTTAGCCTTTAAAGATTATAAAAGTGATAGTGCGTTAAAAATCACTTTTATTAATTGTTATTACGCGCTGCGGAAACGGAATTTCTATATTAGCGCTATTAATTGCTTTATAAACTCCGCCATTAATAGCGAGTTTAGTTTCAATAATTTTAGTTGTTGGTACCCAATAGCGATAACTAATGGTAACGCCACTGTCGGCAAAACGTTCAATACCGACTTGAGAGTCAGGATTTTTAGCGACTAACTCATTTGCATTTAAAACATTTTCAATGAGATTAATTGCGGTGTTGGAGCACGCGTTATACGCAATGTCGATTTCACCTTTTACTAATGAATAGCTAAACGAGTTATGCAGTATTTCGCCTACAATGTGTTTATTTGGAATGGTAATTTCTACTTTTTCTTCGTTAATTAAAATGGTGTAACCCAGTTCAATGGTTTTAACTTGGCCACTTACATTTTTAACTTCAATCGTATCGCCCACTACAAAGGGGCGTGTGGCAATAATTGCAAGCCCAGCACCATAGTTAGATAACATCCCTTGCAGCGCCAAACCAGCCCCTAAAGATGCAGCACCAATAGCCGCTACAAAGGGAGTAACACTTATACCGATTTTGCCAAGTGCGATAATTATAACCATAACAATTAGCAGTACTTTTACAACGCTACTGACAAAATTGGTGAGGGTGATGTCAACATTGTGACGCGTCATTATGCTTGCAACCACTTTGGCAAGCTTTTGTGCTAGCCACAAACCAATCAGTACTATAAAAACAGCGCCAACAATTTGCATACTGTAGGTCACTAAGTATTCGGTAAGCATGGTGTAGTATTTTTCAAACTGTTCTATTTCGGTGCTGATCATAGTGGGCTCTTTACACGGCAATATTATATTTGCCAACTATAGCAAAATGTTAACAAGAAAAGGATACAGCAAGGGAACTATTACAGCGGTTAGTAGTGCACTTAATGCCATTGCGACAGATGAAAAAGCCCCAATTTTTGGGTGCTCTGCAAGTGCTGCAGCGGTGCCTATTGCATGACAAGCGGTTCCCATTGCTACGCCTTGTGCTTCATGATTATATATTCCTATGAACTTTAGCAACATCATGGCAAATAAAGCCCCTAGTAAGCCAATAAAAATAACTAAAGCAGCAGCAAGCGAACTAATGCCCCCCAATGAGTCTGTAACAATAAGAGAAATTGGTGTTGTAACGCTTAGCGCGGCAACCGAGGCGCTCAATTGATCCGAAGCGTCAAATAATAAGCTAAGAACAAACGCCACACAGGTTGCGTTAATAATACCTAAGCTGCATGTAAGCACTATTAATAATAAGTTTTTACGTATATGAATAAACTGTTGATATAAAGGCAGGGCTAAAGCAACAATCGCGGGCTCTAATAACCAGCTTAGTAGTTTGCTGTTCGAGGCAAATTGCGTATAAGGCAAATTTAGATTAACGAGGAATAAAGCGATAATACTAATACTTAAAAATACGGGGTTGGTGAGCGATTTTAATACGCTGTTTTTTATACTTTGGTTTACGGCCCTTAGTGCTAAAAACAATATAATAATAAAAGGGATACTTAGCCACCATAAAGTAGGCTGTAGTTCTGAAATAGCGGAAAAAGTAAAATTAGTCATTATTTTATCTTCCCTTAAAGTACGCAATTACACTACTAACAAGCAATAAGGTAGTTATAGGAACTAGCAACACAACTGATGCTAAAAATGCCCAGTGCGATTTTATAAGGCCGAGATGTTCAATAAATCCCACACCAGCAGGAATGAAAAATATAGGCATAATATTTAAAATAGGGGAGGCGCATGGTTTTACATGTTGCTCTTTTACAATACCCGATAAGAGTAAAACTAATAAAATAACCATAGCGAGTAACGGTGCAGGAAAGCTTCCACCAATAAAGTGCATAATGAGTTTAGCGCAGGCTAAACATAGTAAAATAATAGCGCTACTGAGCAGATATTTCATCAAAGTGGCTCACAGAAAAGATAAGAGCTTAACTTTAACAAATCAAACTCTTTTATGCATTGTCTACCAGCGCTTTGTATTTGCGTAGGTTATGTCCGCTTTTCCTTTTGCTTTAGCAATTACTTTTTTAGTGTTTGGGTTTAGCAATAAGCGAATTTGGCTGAAGGTTTCTTTAGCGAGTATTTTTCGTTGGTTTGGTTTATAGCTAAGTTGTGTAACACGTTTAATAGCAGCAAGCGTATCGGGTGAGCGCTCGAGTAATGTATTGAGCATGTTTTGCGTGGCTTGTTGAGTATCATCGGTAAGCTGAGTAACCAAACCTAGCTCATTTGCTTGTTGTGCTGTGATTGGGTTTGCGTGGCTTGCAAGCCAAAGTGCTTGGTCACGCTTAACTAAACCGCTCATCATTACATTTGCGCCCATATCGGGGCACAGCCCCCAGCGTGCTTCCATAATGGCAAGCTTGGCATCAACATGAACAATCCTGTAATCGGCACCTAGTGCTATTTGTAATCCCCCTCCTAAACAGTTGCCATCAATTTGTGCAATAACAGGAACGCTTAGTGACTGCCAGCCTAATACTACTTTTTGCGCTAAGTTTTGATTGCCAGGTAACCATTTGAGCAATAATTTTATAATATTCAATGGTGCCGCCATGACAGCTGATATATCAAGGCCTGCACAAAAATGCTCGCCATCGCCTTTTATTACTACAGCACGAATACTGCGATCTCTTTTTATGCTTTTAATGGCTTTGTTTAACTCTACAAACATTTGAAAGCTTAATGCGTTTTGCTTTCTTGCTCTACTAAGCGTGACGGTAGCAATGCCAAGTTGTTTTTCTAGTTTTATCATTACACACTCCTCTGACCTGTTACTTGAGCTTATGTTGTTAAGTTAACTAAGTAAAGAGAGAAAGTTTTTACACAAAAAATGAATTAATTGAGTAATTCAAAGTCTTATATTGTTGATCTTGCTAATAACAATATAAATATTTCGAAATGAGTGCAGCGATGATAAAAAAGTAAGGTATTTAAGCGTTTTTTTATCTATATAGATGCTAGTTTTGTTATTATGATGTCACTTAAAAGCTTAGAGGTTAATCACTCATGTCTGGCCCACGTTTACACACGATAGAAGAAGCAACTCATCAAGCCTATGATATTTTTTTAGAGCTAGCGCCAAATAACTTGAGCGATAAAGATGTTGAAGACTTTAATCAATACCGAGAAGATCTTGGCTTTATTGAAGAAGATGAGCCAGATGACCAATGGCAAGATTTTGTGGCACTTGAAATTGAGCCAGAGCACTTTATTCAAGTGTTAGTCGGTTTAGAATTTGAAAATGAAGATGCCTTATTTGCAAAAATTTTAATTAGTCGTGATAAAGACGCGCCGTTTTGTCATATTTTATGGAAAGAAAGTGAATAAGCCCATATGGCTTGTTTGTTTATAATTGTTTGCAAGAGAGCGTATTTGTGCGTAAGTATTTATTTTTAATTCTCTTATTGATTAGTAGCCCAAGCTGGGCTGTTGATCCTTTTGAAGATTTTCATGAATATGGACAGCTTTCGGATGAAGAGAACCATGAGTTACACAAAGGTGAAATGCTTTATGGGGATACTGAGTTTGGCTTTATTCTTAGCAAAGGCAACGCTAATTCGACCAGTTTTAAGCTCAAAGGTAATTTATATCAAGACTTTGAGAAGTGGCGTAATCAATTCAAAATAGACTCCCTTTATAAGCGCGATGAAAACGATGAAACAGGCGACAGCGATGTAACAGCTAATCGTGTGTTTGTCTCTGCACAGGGTAATTATAAAGTGGGTGTGAAAAACTCATCCTTTTTTATTTACGGCGATTACGAAGAAGATGAATTTAGCGGCTTAGATTTTAAAAGCACAATCGCAACCGGTTACGGTACTCGTGTATATCAAGGTGCTAAAAACAAAGTTGATATTGATGTAGGACCCGGTTTATATCGCTCCGTTGCTGATGAAGAGTCAGATGTAAGTGAGGATGATATAAATAAAACGGGTTATTTAGTCAGAGTTGCAATGCAATGGGAGCGTTTGGTTTCTAAGCGAACTCGTTTTAATCAAGATGTCAGTGTAGAGCAATCGCTTTCGGGTCTTAATTCTCGCTTTAAATCAGAAACAGCATTAATAAGCCAAGTCATTGGTGCTGTATCACTTAAGTTTGCGTATATGTACCGTTATAATTCAAAACCCGAGGATGATAAACTTAAGTTTGATTCAGAGCTTAGTGCAACCTTGGTTTATAACTTTTAAGTATTTATTTAATTTTAGAGAGTGTTATGTATCAGCATAAGCAGTATGCGGTGTTCATTTTTTTTGTATTAGCATGGATAGGCGGATTTGTTGCACTAGCGTGGAACTTATTAGGTGCAGATGGACCTTTAATGATATTTACTGGTATTTTAGTGCTGGTGGGCTTTTTGTTTCATGGCTTAACAGTAAAAGTTGATGATAATAAAATAAGTTGGGCGTTTGGGCCTGGTGTTGCTGGGCAAAGTATTTTGCTTAGCGAGATTACTGAAGTAAAAGCAGTACAAAATTCATATCGCCATGGTATAGGTATCCGTATTACTCACGATGGTTGGGTGTATACAGTATCTGGTTTTAGTGCAATACAGCTAACGCTTAAGGATGGCACTATGTATCGTGTAGGTACAAACGATCAAAAAGGTTTACTAGCCGCATTGAAAGAAAATAAAGTATCAATAGCACTTCCTAGTAAGACAAAAAGAGAAACTGAAGTGGTTAAGCGCAACAATATGATATAAAAAAAGCGCCTTAGGCGCTTTTTTATCTGCTGTATACAATATTAGTGGTCGTGGCCACACCCACCTTCGCCATGTACGTGGCCGTGAGTTAATTCGTCTTGTGTTGCATCACGCACTTCTAGAATTTCTACATCAAAGTTAAGTGTTATACCTGAAAGCGGGTTATTACCATCTACAATCACTTCTTCATCTTGAATGTCGATGATCATTACTGATTGGTCGCCATCATCTGTTGATGCACGAAATTGCATACCAACTTCAATTTCCATACCTTCAAACATTGATTTAGGTACCGCTTGCATTAGGTTGTCGTGGCGCTCGCCGTAACCTTCTTCAGGTTCAACCTTTACGCTAAGCGTGTCGCCTGGTTGCTTGCCCAGCAAAGCATTTTCTAGGCCTGAAATTAAATAGCCTGTGCCAATGATAAAGTGTAGTGGCTCACCACCGAACGAGTTATCAATGCTATTGCCATCATTATCCATTACCGAATAATGCATTTTTACCACTTTGTTTGCCGCAACGATCATAGTCATTCCTATTTATTCATCTTCAAGAGAGTAGGGTAGAGGCAGAATGCTTAGCTCCACCTGAGGTGTGTGTTTTGCACGAAGTACCTGAGTTACATCAGTATCGTTTGGCAACACAACGAGGCCTGTTAGTTTATTTGTTTGCTCATCAAAATTTTGCGTTATAAGTTTACCCGCACGGCGCCAGTTTTCGCCTAACTGGGTTTCCAGATCAAGCTCTGAAAGTAGCCCTTCGCTTTGTCCTGAAACGATATACATTGCGCGTTTATTCTTACCAAGGTATTTCATACGGGCCACAGTTTCTTGACCTGTATAACATCCTTTTTTAAAGCTAATGCCACCAATAGCTTGTAGGTTAACCATCTGCGGAACATATTCCCCAATAGCTTCACTACTTAATTGTGGTTCGCCGGCTAAAATTGCTGCTTGTTTCCAGGGCGCATCGTTATCAAGAGTCGATATATTATCAGGAATACTAAATTGGCTATCAACCATCAATAACACGCGATTATCTGCTAACTTTAATGCTTTACCATAACTAAAGTCGCACGCAGTAGCATCGTCTTCAAATGTTATACTAAGCTGAGCAAGTACGTCTGTTAAGTCATCGCCGATTAAGCCAATTAAACGCTCAGAGGAGACATTTATATCGACCTTTGCAAATACAGCGTATTTTTTAAGTTCAACTAACGACTTTCCTACTTCGGCTGCGCTGCCTGTAAGGTAATAGTTATCTTGATGAGAAAATAATTTAAATACACCCCAGAGCTTTCCTTTTGCACTGCAATGGCCAGTCCATAAATAGTTACTGCTGGTTAATTTATTGAGATCTTGAGTAATTTGCCCGTGCAAATAAGATAATTTATCAACACCGCTAAGGCTAATAAGTTGATGAGATAACGGACATGCATAAACGCTCGACATAAAAACCTTCTTTGCAATATAAATGAGGTGACATAATAACGCAGTTGTTACGTATGGTACAGACAAGCGCTAATTGGCGTGGATTATTATTTTAATCGGCGATTAATAGCTGATAAGTTGACACGCATTTGTTAAACTCGAGTCAATTAAGTATGAGGTTTAAAATGGTTGAAATTCATAGTAAAGCACGTATTCGTTGGGCTTGCCGTCGTGGCATGTTAGAGCTAGATGTTTTGTTTATGCCGTTTGTAGAAGAAGCATACGACTCTTTGAGCACAGAGCAGCAAGCTATCTTTCAGCGTTTGCTAACAGAAGAAGACCCTGATTTATTTGCATGGTTTATGGGGCATCAAGAGTGTAAAGATGAGCAGTTAAATACAATGGTTTCACTTATTTTAGATAGAGTTCGTGTATAGATTTACAGTTACAGATAATAAAGCAGACCATAAACCAGTTGTGGTCTTTTTTTGTATGCTGACTTTGATATTATGCTTATTTTTAAGTTCTGTACTGGCAATGCTTTTTTGTGTTGTAGTAAATACAGTGGCTGGATTATTTGTTTGGCGAAAAGTTTTAGCTGCTCACCCGATACGGGGAGTTGTTATTTTAGAGCCAAACCTATTTAGATTTGAAAGTCAGTCGCTAAAAATTCAAGGTGAAATAAGTACTCAAAGTCGCATACTTGGTAGCAGTGTATGGCTTTATATTAAAGGCTTTAGTAAAAACCATTGGCTAATTATTTCAGCCAATGGAGTTAACGAACAAAGCTATGCTCGATTAAAACGTGCAACACTTAGCGCTATTAGTGGCGCTGCGGGGTCAAAATAGTTGGTGTTGGATTTTCGTTTTGCTCAGGGTAATCAATAGTGTAATGAAGGCCACGGCTTTCTTTGCGTTCCATTGCACTTCTAATGATTAATTCAGCTACTTGCACTAAATTACGTAGCTCCAACAAATTATTACTGACTCTAAAATTAGCATAGTAGTCATGTATTTCTTGCTGTAATAGTTCAACTCGATGCAGTGCACGCTCTAAACGCTTAGTTGATCGAACAATACCAACGTAATCCCACATGAATAATCGTAGTTCATGCCAGTTATGGGTAATTACAATTTCTTCATCGGAGTTACTAACTCGGCTTTCATCCCAATATGGAAGTGCTATAGGCTCTGGCGCATGCTCTATTTTACTTAAAATATCTTTTGCAGCAGCATGGGCAAACACAATACATTCAAGTAATGAGTTACTAGCCATGCGATTTGCACCGTGAAGGCCTGTATAAGCTACTTCACCCACAGCGTATAAATTATCTAAATCGGTTTTTCCGTTAAAATCGGTCATTACACCGCCGCAAGTATAGTGGGCAGCGGGGACAACTGGGATTGCTTCTTTGGTTATATCAAGTCCTACACTTAAGCATTTCGCATAAATAGTAGGAAAGTGCTCAATAATAAAATCTTTATCTTTGTGGCTAATATCTAGGTAAACACAGTTTGCGCCGAGGCGTTTCATTTCAAAATCGATTGCGCGTGCAACAATATCGCGTGGAGCAAGTTCTTCACGCTCATCAAAGTCTTTCATAAAGCGAGTGCCGTCAGGGCGTTTTAAATAAGCGCCTTCACCACGCATAGCTTCAGTAATTAAGAAGTTTTGTAATTCAGGGTGATATAAACTTGTTGGATGAAACTGATTAAATTCCATATTAGCCACTTTACAGCCCGCCCGCCACGCCATTGCAATACCATCGCCACTTGATACGTCAGGATTTGAGGTGTACAAATACACTTTACTTGCCCCACCGGTCGCCAGAGCAACAAATTTTGCCGAAATGGTTTCTACCTTTTTAGCTTTTTTGTTCCACACATACATACCGTGAATATGCGAAGCTGTTTTTTCGGTATTTTTATCAGTAATTAAATCAATTGCGTTGTATTGCTCTAAAAGTGTAATATTTTTATGCGCTTTTACTTGGCTTATTAATGTGGTTTGTACTGCTTTGCCAGTCGCATCAGCTGCATGCAAAATACGACGATGGCTATGACCGCCTTCGCGCGTTAAATGAAATCGCTCTTTGCCTTTACTATCAAATTCCATATCAAAAGGCACGCCTTGATCAATTAACCATTGCAGGCAATCATGGGCGTTGCTTGCAGTGTAATGGACAGCTTCTCTGTTGCATAAGCCGCCGCCAGCATCGAGTGTATCCTCTACATGGGATTCAATGCTGTCATTTTGTTTATCAAATACAGCAGCTATACCGCCTTGAGCATATAATGTAGAGCCTTCTGTCAGAGCCCCTTTACTAATTACGGTAACGTTACAAAAATTAGCTAAAGATAAAGCTAGTGATAAGCCTGCTGCGCCGCTACCGATAATAGCGACATCAGCAATGTGGTGTTTATTTTGGTTCATGTCAGAGGTACTTTGCGGTTACAATGCTCGTATAGAGCAATATTTGTTTTCAATATCTGTAGTTGTATCATATTTGTCATATTACTACGTAGTGATTTTAATAGCCTAACGCTGTTATTTATGAACTATTTTATAAAAAATAATATTAAACAGAACTTTTTATTCATGTAGAGGTCAGAGTATTTGTGAACAATAGCGACACTATGAATAACAAGCAAAAATCAGACATAGGAGTACCGGCTCGAATGAGCGAGCAGGAATTAGATTTAGCGCTAGTAAAAAGGGTTCAGCAGGGTGATAAAAACGCCTTCAATCTATTAGTAAAGAAGTATCAAAATAAAATTGCAGGTTTGATATCACGTTATGTATCAAACCAAGGTGATATTGCAGATGTAGCACAAGAAGCATTTATAAAAGCTTATCGTGCACTTCCAAACTTTAGAGGTGATAGTGCCTTTTATACTTGGTTATACCGTATTGCCGTTAATTGTGCTAAAAATTACTTAGTAGCACAGGGCCGTAAACCGCCAGCAAATGATATCGACGCCGAAGAAGCAGAATTTTATGACTGTGCGGATTCGATGCGTTCAAATGCATCCCCTGAAAGTCTACTTTTAAGCGAAGAAGTACGCGCTGTTATTTTTAATACGATTGATAGTTTGCCTGAAGATCTTAAAACTGCGATAACCCTAAGAGAAATCGAAGGGATGAGCTATGAAGAAATAGCAGTGGTCATGGATTGCCCTGTCGGGACGGTGCGTTCGCGTATCTTTCGTGCCCGTGAAGCAATTGATAACAAATTAAACCCATTAATAGGCGAGTCTTAGTATGACGAAAGCACACCTTAACAAGTTAGATAACGAAGTGTTATCGGCATTACTTGATGGCGAACAACATCTAACTGATGCAAAAATTGCAGAGCAAGATGTAACCACGTTTGGCCGTTACGCGTTAATTGGTGATGCAATGCGTGCTCAAAAAAATAATAATGACATACATATTGATATTAGCGATCGCGTTGCATTAGCATTAGAAAGCGAGCCTGTTTATGCTGACTTCAACCAGCCAAACACAGAGCCTCAAGCAGCCACTGAAACTGTAAAAAATAATGTAGTTGCTTTTAATTGGCGCAAACCTGTTGCCCAACTAGCGATTGCAGCAAGTGTGGCAATGTTTGCTATTGTGGGCGTTAATACACTTCCGCAAAGTAACAATCAGCAGCAAAGCGAAATCCCTTTACTGCAAACTACCCCTTTAACAGGTATGGCTTCGCCAGTAAGTTACTCATCTGAGCCAGCGCTTGAAAATGCTGAACAAGGCTTACGTGAATTGCAACAACAACGTATTGGCGCATTAGTTTTAGAGCATCAACGGCAAGCACGTGTTGCTAACTCGCTTAAAACAGCGCAAAATAGTATAAAAGCGCAAGAGGAAAAAAACTAATTAAATGAAAGTAATCACTTTTATTCTGTCGTTGGTAGTTAGCTTTACTGCATTTGCCAACGATATAAATCCTGCTAAAGATTTATTACTTAAAATGGCTAATGCCGTACATAACCGTAATTTTGATGCTTCATTTGTGGTTGTTAAGGGTAAAACAATGGAACCATATCGTTGGGTCCATGCCAAACAAGGCGACACAGAGCTTGAGCATTTAAGTTTACTCAATGGCGCAGGCCTTGAAATGGTTCGTGTTAATAATCAAGTCACTTATTTTGAACCGCAGTCAGAGCCATACTCTCTTAAAACTGATTCGATTGCTGGCCCCATTCCTGAAGTGTTATTTAAAGACATTGAGCGTTTGAGCGCACATTATGATTTTGTAATGGGTGGTAAAGGACGCATTGCAGGGCGTGCGGCTCAATTAGTTCGAATTGAATCCAAAGATGAATTCAAATATAACTACTGGATTTGGCTTGATATGGAGTCGTCTTTACTTTTAAAAGCAGCGTACGTGAACCACGAAGGTGAGGCGCTTGAACAGCTACAGCTAACTCATGTTAGTGTTACTGAACAGCCTGCTAGTATGCTGTTGGAAGTACTCAATCGTAACTTTCCAACGCCTCTACCAGAAAGTGATTTAGGTGGTGCAGAGAATACAGCAAAGAATTGGAATATAAACTGGTTACCTAATGGCTTTGAATTATTAAAATCTGACAGGCATAAACTCGATTTAAATAATGAGTTAACAGACTATTATTTATTTTCTGATGGTTTTGTTGAGATCTCTATATTTATACAGCGACCTTTACCAGGTAAGCGTTTAAGCGGTGCATTAACATCTGGTGCAACGACGGTATATGTGCATAATGGCGGTAATTTTGATGTATCGGTTGTTGGTAATGTACCTAGTATGACCGCAAAAGCAATTGCAGAGTCAGTTACCCGCGCACTATAGACGATTCCGTAAGGATTGTTATGATTGAACAAACCCTCACAGTTGTGGCCCTTGATGGCCACATTGCTTATTTAGAAGCACAGCAAAAACAAGCTTGTGAAGGCTGCAATGGTCGTTGCGGCTCACAAGTATTTAGCAAATTATTTGGCACCGCAAAAAAAACCTTTCCATATAGATTCGACTTACCAGTCGAGGTCGGTCAAAAAGTTACTTTGTCACTTGATGATAGCCTCGTTGTTAAACATGCTTTTGCTGTATATATGTTACCTTTATTTTTAAGCCTAACGTTTGCACTTATTGCTTCTGAGTTACTTTTAATGGCTGAAGGCTGGCAAATCTTAGCGGCGGCTTTAGGTGGCATTGCTGGATTTTTTATTGCTAAAACTCGTGTTAAATCACTTAGGCACGATATAAAAGTAATAAAAATTCATCCAATTAGTATCCCTTTAACTCAAATAGATGGTGATTGACGCCAATTAAATGTAAAATTGCCGTTTTATACCAAAGTAACTTGGAAATACAGGGAATCGTGGTTTTTTAAATTATTTTATCTGACTGACTTATTTAAGTTTATTAAGCATAACTTATTGTTATTCATTAAATAAAATTATTATAAACGCATCTTAAAAAGCGTGAGTTAAGTCTGTAATTTACAAACTGAGCTTATGGCATCCTAAAGCAAGTATTTTCAAGTCACTTAGGTATTCATATTTAGTCCATTAAAATAGAAGTATAGAATCCAGTTTATGAAGCATATCCGTAATTTTTCGATCATCGCCCATATTGACCATGGTAAATCGACCCTTTCAGATCGTTTGATCCAAGTTTGTGGCGGTTTAACCGACCGTGAAATGCAAAAACAAGTTTTGGATTCAATGGATATTGAGCGCGAACGTGGTATTACCATTAAAGCGCAAAGTGTAACGTTGAATTACAAAGCAAACGATGGCGAAACTTATCAACTTAATTTCATTGATACTCCAGGACACGTTGATTTTACGTATGAAGTGTCGCGTTCTTTAGCTGCATGTGAAGGTGCACTACTCGTTGTTGATGCAGGCCAAGGCGTTGAAGCACAAACACTAGCTAACTGTTACACCGCTATTGAAATGGAATTAGAAGTAATTCCAGTACTTAATAAAATCGATTTACCGCAAGCAGACCCTTTACGTGTTGCAGAAGAAATTGAAGAGATTATTGGTATTGATGCCCTAGATGCTGTGCAGTGTAGTGCTAAAACAGGCGTAGGTATTGCTGAAGTACTTGAAATGATTGTTAAAGATGTTCCGCCACCAGTAGGCGCCAAAGATGCACCTTTACAAGCACTTATTATCGATTCTTGGTTTGACCCATACCAAGGTGTTGTATCACTAGTGCGTATTAAGCACGGTGAATTACGCACTGGCGACAAAATCAAAATAATGTCGAACGAGCATATACATACTGCCGACCAAGTGGGTGTGTTTACACCTAAGCAAACCAACACCGGTATTTTAAGAACAGGTGAAGTAGGGTTTGTTATTGCTGGCATTAAAGAGATACATGGTGCGCCAGTAGGTGACACTATTACTCATCAAAAAAATGCAGCTCCACTTCGCTTACCTGGTTTTCAAAAAATTAAGCCTCAGGTTTATGCGGGTATGTTCCCAATTGCATCAGATGAGTATGAATCATTCCGTGATGCACTTAATAAATTAAGCTTAAACGATGCGTCATTATTCTTTGAACCAGAGAATTCAACTGCACTAGGCTTTGGTTTCCGCTGTGGCTTTTTAGGCATGCTACACATGGAAATCATTCAAGAGCGTTTAGAGCGTGAATACGATATTGATTTAATTACTACGGCACCTACGGTAATCTACGAGATAGTTACCAAAGAAGGTACATTCCAGATTGATAACCCATCTGATTTACCTGCGGTAAACGATATTGTAGAAATTCGTGAGCCGATTGTTGAAGCTAATATTTTGGTACCACAAGAATACTTAGGTAATGTTATTACTTTGTGTATTGAAAAACGTGGTAGCCAAACAAAAATGACTTATCACGGAAAGCAAGTAGCTGTTACATACGAGCTGCCTATGGCTGAAGTAGTAATGGACTTTTTTGATAAATTAAAATCTACAAGTCGTGGTTTTGCATCACTGGATTATAATTTTAAACACTTCCAAACATCAGACATGGTGCGTGTTGATATTTTGATCAACAGTGAGCGTGTTGATGCGCTTGCGATTATTGTTCACAGAGATGGTGCACAATCTCGTGGTCGTCAGTTAGCTGATGCATTGAAAGAACTTATTCCACGTCAAATGTTTGATATTGCGATTCAAGCAGCGATTGGACAGCATGTTATTGCACGTACCACAGTCAAGCAATTACGTAAAAACGTAATCGCTAAGTGTTATGGCGGTGATGTGAGTCGTAAGAAAAAATTACTTAAAAAGCAAAAAGATGGTAAAAAACGAATGAAGCAAGTAGGTAATGTTGAAGTGCCTCAAGAAGCGTTTTTAGCTATTTTAAAAGTTGGTAAATAAAAACAAAGGATTATAAATGGCTGGTTATTTTTCAATTTTATTGGTGCTATTAACTTTGGGCTCAGGCTTAATATGGTTAATAGATCACTTACTGTATGCACCTAAAAGACAGGCGCGCTTAGCGATAGCGCAAACGTCGGCAGGCGCTCCGTTAGATGACGAAACAGCAGCATTAATAGCACCAGAACCAGTAATAACAGAAACGGCAAAGTCGATTTTTCCGATGATTGCTGCAATTACTATTTTTAGATCATTTATTTTTGAACCGTTTCAAATTCCATCGGGTTCAATGATGCCTACGCTGCTAGTTGGTGATTTTATTTTAGTGCAAAAGTACTCATATGGAATAAAAGACCCTGTTTGGCGTACCCAATTAGTTGATATGGGTGAACCTGAACGTGGTGATATTGTTGTTTTTAAATACCCGTTAGATGAAAAAGTTGACTATATTAAACGTACAATAGGTTTACCTGGCGATAAAGTTGTTTATCGTGATAAACGTTTATATATTCAGCCAAATTGTAAAGAAGGCGAAACCCAGCAGGGTGAGCTTTTATGTAATGAATTCAATAAAATTGATTTTAAATTAATTAATGATAATGAATTTAAACAAGGCCCAATGCCTCTAGCTCGCGTAAATGAAAATTTAACAACAGTTACGCATGATATTTTAATCAACCCACAAGCGCCTGAAAGAAAAGGGCGTTATTACCAGCAACCGGGCACGCCTTCTGATGAATGGATTGTTCCTGCTGATCATTATTTTATGATGGGTGATAACCGCGACAACAGCCAAGATGGTCGCTTTTGGGGCTTTGTACCAAAAGAAAACTTGGTGGGTAAAGCTGTCTTTATATGGATGAGTTTTGAATTTGAGAATGGCCCTGATGATATTTTACCAGGATGGGTTCCAACTGGTGTTCGTTTTGAGCGCCTAGGTAATATTCAGTAACAATGAAAAAAAATGTAACAGAATTATATGACAAAATTGGCTATGTATTTACTGATCAAGGTTTACTTGAGCAGGCAATGACGCACCGCAGCCACAAAGGTCAACATAATGAGCGACTAGAATTTTTAGGTGACTCTATTTTGAGCTTTGTGATTGCTAATGCACTTTATGCCAAATTCCCTAAAGCGCGTGAAGGTGATTTAAGCCGTATGCGCTCAACACTTGTACGAGGTCAAACTCTTGCCGAGTTTGGTCTTGAATTTGGCTTGGGCGATTATTTACGCTTAGGTCCGGGTGAGCTTAAAAGTGGCGGATTCCGTCGTGAGTCAACGCTTGCCGATGCAGTAGAAGCTATTATTGGTGCTGCATTTTTAGATTCAGGTATCGACCGCTGTGGCGAGCTTATATTAGCGTGGTATGAATCTCGCTTGGATGCTATTTCACCAGGGCTTAATCAAAAAGATCCGAAGACCCTGCTGCAAGAGCATCTACAAGGCCGTAAGTTGCCTCTTCCAGGTTACACTGTGGTTGATACTAAAGGCCAGGCACACAATCAAACATTCACGGTTGAATGTATTGTTGATGGAATGGATAGCATAATTTCTGTTGGTAGCTCACGCCGCAAGGCTGAACAAAAAGCTGCCGAAAAAGCATTGAAGATAATTAAAAATGAATCTTGATACCCTAATACAGCCTCGTGAAGGTGATGTAGATACGTTTTGTGGCATGGTCGCAATTGTAGGACGTCCAAATGTTGGTAAATCGACTTTACTCAATGAGATCATTGAGCAAAAAGTAAGTATTACCTCACGTAAACCACAAACAACGCGCCATCGTATTATGGGTATTCATACCGAAGGTAAACATCAAGCTGTTTACATCGATACGCCAGGACTACACGTTGAAGAAAAGCGTGCTATTAACCGCTTAATGAACCGTGCAGCGTCTAGCTCAATCGGTGATGTAGAGCTTATTATATTTGTAGTTGAAGGCACTCACTGGAATGCTGATGACGACATGGTACTGAACAAAGTATCGCAAAGTGGTAAGCCGGTATTATTGGTTATTAATAAAATAGACCAAGTTAAAGACCGCGATCTTGTATTGCCTCATATGAAGTGGTTAGGCGATAAGTTTGATTTTGTTGGTATTATGCCTGTGTCTGCAAAACAGGGAAAAAATATAGACTTAATCAAAGCTGAAGTAACTAAGCGCTTACAACCGTGTGAGTTTTATTTTCCGGATGATTACGTCACTGACCGCTCAATGCGCTTTATGGCGGCTGAAGTTATCCGTGAAAAATTAATGCGCTTCATGGGTGAAGAATTACCGTATTCTGTTACTGTTGAAATTGAACAGTTTAAATGGCAAGACAACGGTATTTGGCATATCAACGGATTAATTCTTGTTGAGCGCGAAACACAAAAACGCATGGTTATTGGTAATAAAGGCGAAAAGCTAAAAACCATTGGCCGTGAAGCCCGTAAAGACATAGAGGAAATGCTTGATAACAAAGTATTTTTAGAGCTTTGGGTGAAAGTTAAATCTGGTTGGGCTGATGATGAACGAGCACTACGAAGCTTAGGTTATGGTGAAGACTAAACCAATAATTAGTATTATCTATGGATAGCGACTTCTACACTGCTTATTTATTGCATCGACGTCCTTACAGTGACTCGCAAGTAATGCTTGATATGCTTGTAGAAGGCGTTGGGCAACTTAGAATGATTGCACGCATTAGTGGCCGCCAGGCCACTAAACATAAAGCTCAGTTACAACCTTTTCAACCACTACTTGTCCATTACAGTGGTAAATACGATCTAAAATACATCAATAAGTTTGAGCTACATGGCACACCACTTTTTTTAAAAGGTGATGAGCTTTATTGTGGCTTTTATTTAAATGAATTAACTAACCGAATAGTGCCTATTAATGAACCTATAGAACAGGTTTTTCATCTTTATAAAACGCATTTAGAAAACCTAAACAGTGGGGCTAATTTACAAGCTGTGCTTCGCTCATACGAGTTTCAATTATTAGAGCTACTTGGCTATGGCGTCGATTTTAGTTTTGATGCCAGTGGTGAACCAATAGACGAGACGCAAACGTATAGTTACTTTCCTGAGTTTGGTTTTTTAGTGCAAGAAGATACGCGTTCTGGCTTTAGCGGTTTACAACTAAATGCGATAGCAAATCATGACTTTAGCCAAACTGATGTGTTATATATGGCAAAACAATTAAGTCGATATTTATTAAAGCCTTTGTTAGGTAATAAGCCATTAAAGAGCCGTGAGCTTTTTAGTGCTTCTCAATAATCGTAATTTTACAGGTAAAATAATGAAAGATATTCTTTTGGGTGTAAACGTTGATCATATTGCAACGCTTCGCCAAGCGCGTGGAACTACATATCCAGACCCTGCTCATGCAGCCAGTGTTGCTGAGCACGCAGGCGCCGACGGCATTACAATTCACTTACGTGAAGATCGTCGCCATATTCAAGACCGCGACGTTTACGTGATGGCTAAAACGATTCAAACACGTATGAATCTTGAAACAGCTGTTACCGATGAAATGATAAAAATAGCGCTTGAAGTAAAACCTGAGTACGTGTGTTTAGTACCTGAAAAGCGCGAAGAATTAACAACCGAAGGTGGCTTAGACGTAGCCGGTAATATAGATAAAATTAAAGCCGCAACAAAAACGCTTACTGACGCAGGCATTAAAGTATCGTTATTTATTGATGCAGATAAAGTGCAATTAGATGCAGCCAAAGAATGTGGTGCTCCTTATGTAGAGATACACACAGGCGCGTATGCTGATGCAACAAATGATACCGATTTACACAAAGAGTTAGAGCACATTCGTGAAGGTGTTAAATACGCAGCGAGTTTGGGGCTGATTGTTAACGCGGGACATGGACTTCATTATCATAATGTAAAACCGATTGCAGCAATGCCAGAAATTTACGAGCTTAATATAGGTCATGCTATCATTGCTCGCGCCGCGATTGATGGATTGGAAAAAGCAGTCCGCGATATGAAACGCCTAATGCTTGAAGCACGAACTTAAGTTATTTTAGTTAAAAAGACACGCTTATTATAGCGTGTCAATTTCAGATTTTTCAGCTGATTTTGAATCGAGAAGTAAGCTTTCAAGTTCATCTTGTAGCTCAAAAAGCTCTGGTTCTATACTCTCAAGTATACATTCGCTCTTAAGTGATGTTTCGATGGTCTCTGCCAATGACTTAAGTCTTGGTACACCTGTGTAACAACACGCTCCATGGAACTTGTGGACAATGCTTAGCACTTGTTTACAACTGGTATCATCAATTGCTTTTGCAAGTAAGCTAAGTGTTTCAGGTATGCTTGATAACAGCATATTGAGCATTTCAAGAGCAAGCTCATTTTTACCACCAGCACGTTGCAGTGCTAATGCCCAATCTATACGATTACTTTCGAAAGGAGCAGGGCTTTGTGGTACTTCATTTTTGGTTTTATCACGATTAACAGGTGTCTGCGGGCTATGTTCGCTGATTATCTGTTTCAACATGTCTTCATCAATAGGCTTGGTTAGGTAACCTTTAAAGCCATCTTTAAGTAGCTGCTCTTTTTCGCTATTCAGTGCATGAGCAGTTACTGCAATGATTGGTGTATCTTCGTTTAGAGATGACTCTTGAATAAGTTTACATGCAGTAATACCGTCCATAATTGGCATTTGTATATCCATAAAGATAACATCATATTTATGGCTTTTACTTAAACTATAAGCCTGTGAGCCGTTATGAGCGGTTTCTATTACTTCAATCTGTTCACTTAATAAAGTATGGAGAAGCTTTAAATTAGCATCGTTATCATCAACGACAAGTACTTTAAGTGGAAGTAACTGGTGCTCATTCCGCTCAATATTATGAACAGGGTGGTCTAGTCTGTATGGTGCTGCAAGTACTTCACACAGTTTTCGGTGGTTAAGTGGTTTACTTAAACACGCATCAGCACCACTGCCTATAAACGCTTCTCGCATATTGTGCGAAACTGTATTTAACATTAAATATAAGTAGTCAGTCGATTCGCGAACTGATTTTACATAGCTTTTTAATTGCTGCATATCATCAACAGAAGCCATGTGACCTATTAAGCAAATATCGTATTTATGCTCTTTATTTGTTATAGCGTCTAAAAAACTGGTTTCGTTAAAGCAGGCTGTAACTGATGTTTGCCACTGTGTTAATAACGATAGAACAGCGTGATGAGTATGCTCATGCGGTTCTAAATATAAAATACGTTTACCAATGAGAGATTTACTCGGTAAATCGTTGGTAAATACGTGATTCGGTAATCTAAATATACTGTTGAATGTGAAACACGTGCCGTTACCAGGTGCTGAGTTGAGTGTTATTCGGCCATTCATTGCTTCAACAATATGTTTGGTAATGATAAGCCCCAAGCCCGTGCCACCGAATTTTCGAGTAATACTCGAATCAGCTTGGCCAAATGGGGTAAACAGTGAGTCTTGTTTATTCATAGGAATACCAACACCCGTATCAGTTACTGAAACTAATAGAGAAGCACGCTCTTCATCAAGTAATCGGTAACTTACATCTACTTTTATAGAGCCTTTTTCAGTAAATTTTATAGCGTTACTTAATAAGTTTATAAGTATTTGTTTAAAACGAGTTGGATCGCCAGTTAAGTCATCAGGGACTTGTTGATTAATATAAATAGATAACTCAAGTTGCTTATCATGAGCACTCGGAGCGAGCAATGTCATTACTTCGTTTATGGCATCCCTAAGTTGAAACTGAATTGATTCAAGTTCCATTGCACCGGCTTCTAATTTAGAAAAATCTAAAATATCACTAATAATCGTCATCAGGCTATTTGCAGAAAGTTCAATTGTGTCTAAATAGTCTTTTTGGTGTTTATTTAGTGGTGTTTTATAAAGTTGTCGTGTAAAACCAATCACCCCATTTAAAGGGGTACGTAGTTCGTGACTCATTTTAGCTAAAAAATCAGACTTAACTCTGTTGGCATCTTGCGCTTCTTTTTTTGCCATCGTGAGCTGGATATTTTGAGTTTCGTACTGCTCTAATGTTTCACGATAATCACTGGTTGCTTGATCGATGTTTTTTTGCATTTCATCTTTTTGCATTACCATTGTATGGGCTATCGTATTTAAACCTTCCCGCAATAGTTCAAACTCACCGATCATGGTATCAGTTAGTCCCGTATTTCTTTTTCCTTCAACCAACTTGTCGGTGGCAAGTACGAGTTTATTAAGCGGCGTCATAAACATACGACTAAGTCTTAATGCTAAAATAGCGGCAAACACCAAAGATAGAATAATAACAATACCGCTTATTAATAGCGCACGTTGTTGGCCTATTACAGCTTGATCTTTATTTAGCTGTAAAATAACTGTGCCTAAAGGTGATTGTAATTGAGTCGGTTCCCATTTCAAATCTTGGCTAGTGTGATTAAAAATGGGGGTAAAAAACGTGACGAGTTCATCTGACTTTTGCACTTGAGTAGTATTTAAGTTTTGCATTGCTTTTTGATTAATTAACTTATCAAAAGAGCGATGATAATTACTGGTCATGATGAGCTGATTATTATCATCAAAAATGGCAATCGATTTTACTGTGGGTGAGTGCTTATTATGGGTATAGCTAATTAGTCGATTAAGCAGTTGTTTGTTTTTTTCTTGTAGTGGTTGTTCAAGCGCAATTGCTAAAGGCTCTGAAATAGTAGTCCCTTGTTGATATAAAATTTCATCAAGCTCAATGTAACGATTTATTGTAAAATACCCACCAAGTAACAATCCAATGATCACCGTCGGGATCAGGGTCAGTGTTAAAACAGAATCGCGTAAGCCTAATTTGGTCATAATGGAAGCATTTTTATCATTATTAGCATCCTTTGAGTATATACGGATCAACACCTATTCTCAAAGCATCTACCATCGTTGAAGATCAATTGTTTTAACCAATAATTATTTAAGGTAATGCCAAATGGCACAAATTTTTAAAGCTAAAAAACAGCCGCTACAAAAAAAGTCAGTGGTACTTGATATAACAGCAATGGATCATCAAGGGCGTGGTATAGCTAAACATAATAATAAAGTGTGTTTTGTTAGTGGTGCTTTACCTAACGAACAAGTTAAAGCAACAATAATCGATGATAAAGCCCGCTACAGTAGCGCGGCAACGCAAAAGATTATTAAAGCAAGTGATGCACGCGTAACCCCTTTTTGTGAACATTATAATCACTGCGGTGGCTGTCAATTACAGCATTTAGAGACAAGCCAACAAGTCATCGAAAAACAAACGGCGGTTAACCAGTTATTTGAAAAGTTCGCCAAACAAAAAAACTTAAATTGGGAGGCGCCATTATTAAGTAAGTCAACGCATTACAGGCGCAGCGCCCGTATTGCTGTTATGTTTGATAAAGCGGCTAAAAAAATACGCGTGGGTTATAGGGCGAGTGGTTCTAAAAATATTGTTAGTATTAACCAGTGTGCGGTATTGAGTGAAGCATTCGCAGATGTATTTACACTTTTTGATAGTTTAATTAATCAACATAAGTCGCTGCACAGTATAAGTCATCTGCAATTGTGTGAAAGCGACGAGCACAGCTTTGTTGTTATTCGTCATACAAAAACAATCCCCGACGAGTTTAAAATATTAGTCGAGCAGGCTACTGCAAGTCATAAATATGAGATTGTATGGCAAAGTGAAAGTGACGTGATTGAACATTCACACTTTGCGATGCCGTATTATTATTTAAAAGAATTTGATCTTAAGTTTGAATTTGGTTTAGGTAATTTTATCCAAGTAAACGCGAAAGTTAATCAAGCTATGCTAAAGCAATCCGCAGACTGGCTTAATTTAAATGGCGATGAAAGCGTATTAGATTTATTTTGCGGCATTGGTAACTTTTCACTAGTGTTGGCAAAACAAGTAAAAACAGTTATTGGCGTAGAAGGTGTTACTTCAGCGGTTGCAATGGCGGCTCAAAATGCGCAAACTAACTCTATTACCAACGCCGAGTTTTATTGCTTTGATTTAACGCAAAAAATACAAAATGCGCCGTGGTTTAGTAAAGATTTAGATGTATTAGTGTTAGACCCATCTCGTACTGGTGCAATGGCTGTTTTAGAGCAACTATCTTTAAAGCAGTTTAAAACAATTTTATATGTCTCTTGCGACCCTGTTACTTTAGCCCGTGACAGCGCTATTATTTCGCAAGCAGGCTTTGAGCTTAATAAAATAGGGCTAATGAATATGTTTCCTCATACAGGACATATCGAAACAATGGCGTTATTTCAACGGAGGTAAAGCGCATTATGGTAGCTACACGTCAATCACATCAGCAAGTTGAAACAGGTGATTTTGCGACTCGTCTTAAAGTACTCAAACTTTGTGCTGAAAAGGCGGAGATGCTTAATCAAGCGCAAGCACTGTGTGTTAACAGTAATAGTCAGAGCCGACAAAATACAGCCATTGAAATGGTTGAGATTTTAGTTGAGTTAAATCTTGATGCTGAATCGTTAGCGACGGCGTATTTAACCCCATATTTTTTAGATGGCTTAGTGCCTTTAGAAGTGATCGAAGAGCAGCTAGGTAGTAATGTGGCCATACTGCTAACAGGCGTTGCGCAAATGGCGACTATTAGCACTTTATCGCATCAGGGCAAAGGCACGGTGCAAGTCGATAACATTCGAAAAATGCTGTTAACCATGGTTGAAGATGTCCGTGCAGTGGTTATTAAGTTAGCTGAGCAGGTTTGCCATTTACGTAACGTAAAAGATGCTGGCGAAGAAGATCGCGTTATTGCTGCAAAAGAAACTGCCGATATTTTTGCTCCACTAGCTAATCGACTCGGTATTGGGCAATTAAAGTGGGAACTTGAAGATTTATCGTTTAGGTATCTTCGTCCTGATATTTACAAAAATATTGCTAAGCAACTCGATGATAAACGTTTAGCACGCGAAGCTTATATGGAAGATATGGTGGAGCAAGTCAAAAGCCGTTTGAGTGAAGCAGGCATAGAGGCTGAAGTTTACGGTCAACCTAAACACATTTACAGTATTTATAAAAAAATGGCGCAAAAAAACTACGAATTTGATCAACTGTTTGATATTCGTGCTATGCGTATTGTGGTTGAGCGCTTGCAAGACTGCTACGGTGCGTTGGGTATTGTGCATACCAATTGGCGTCATCTTAATAAAGAGTTTGACGATTACGTCGCGACGCCGAAACAAAACGGCTATCAGTCTATTCATACCGTGGTATTTGGCCCTGAAGGTAAAACTGTAGAAATTCAAATACGTACCCAAGATATGCACCAAGATGCAGAGCTGGGTGTGGCAGCGCATTGGATATATAAAGAAGGCGCATTACCAGGGCGCGGCTCGGGTTATGAGCAAAAAATTAGCTGGCTACGTAAATTACTGCAATGGCAAGAAGAAGTAGTTGATGGCGGCGATTTAGCTGAAGAGCTTAAAAATCAGGTGGTTGAAGACCGCGTATACATATTTACACCCAGTGGCGATATTATTGATTTGCCACTTGGCGCTACACCGCTTGATTTTGCTTATTATATTCATTCGAACGTTGGCCACCGCTGTATTGGTGCAAAAGTATTTGGCAAAATAGTGCCGTTTACGCATCAGCTTACAACTGGGGATCAAGTAGAAATACTGACACAAAAGCAACCTAATCCGAGTCGAGATTGGTTAAACCCGTCACTAGGTTACATTAAGTCATCGCGTGCAAGAGCTAAAATACATCATTGGTTTAAGCAACTTGATCGCGACAAAAACTTAAGTGCTGGTAAAGAAATACTTGATAATGAACTGCAAAAATTAGGTTTAAGCTATAAAGCTCTAGAGCCAGCAATAAAGCGGTTTAACTTTAAAGAGCTTGACGATTTAATGGTTGCTATTGGTGCGGGTGATGTACGCCTCAATCAAATGCTAAATTTTGTTACCGACCGCACAGAAGACGAACCGGTAATTCGTATTAAAGCACCCAGTAAAGTAACGGGTGATAAAAACGGCATTGTAGTTGATGGCGTTGGTAGTTTAATGAGCCATGTTGCAAAATGTTGCCGCCCTGTACCTGGCGATGAAATTATCGGCTATATTACGCAAGGGCGTGGTATTGCGGTGCATCGTGAGGATTGTGACTCATTTAACCACCTTAAGGCACAACACCCAGAGCGTGTTATTGCAGTGAGTTGGTCAGACGATATTAGTGGTTCATACGCACTAAGTATTAAAATAGAAGCAACCGATCGTTCAGGGCTAATACGCGATATAAGCTCAGTACTTGCTAACGAAAAAGTCAACGTACTTAATATGAATGTAAATACGGTTGAAGATAATCAGTTAGCAGTGTTCACAATGCAAATAGAAGTACATGACTTATCGGGTACTAACCGTGTTCTTTCTAAGTTACACCAAATTGAAGGTGTACACGATGCCAAGCGTGGTCATTAACCATGAATGATAATGCAGCGCTTACACAACTTCTTAGCATAATGAAAACACTGCGAGATCCCAAGGGCGGTTGTCCGTGGGATCTCAAGCAAGATTTTAAATCTATTGTGCCGCATACATTAGAAGAAGCATACGAAGTTGCTGACTGTATTGAATCAGGCAACTTAGGTGAGCTTAAAGGTGAGCTCGGTGATTTGTTATTTCAAATCGTGTTTTATGCCCAACTAGCTCAAGAGCAAAACCTATTTGATTTTAATGATGTAGTTGAGCAATTAAACAGCAAATTGATCCGTCGTCATCCACATGTATTTGCCGATAAAAAAGTACTCACTGCTGAGCAATTATCGCAGCAGTGGCAAGCAATAAAAGCGCAAGAACGCAGTACCAGAGCAAAAAGTGAATCACCTTCCTTTTGGCAAGATATTCCTGCAAATATGCCAAGTTTAAGCAAAGCTAAAAAAATCCAACAACGCGTGGCTTCTCTTGGTTTTGATTGGCCAACGTATCATGGTGCACTTGATAAAGTGAGCGAAGAAGTGCTTGAAGTAAAAGAAGCGATTGAACAGGACCCTTTGTCGGATCATACCGCAGAAGAACTTGGCGACTTACTTTTTGCAACCGTGAATGTAGTACGCCATGTAAAACGCGACCCTGAGCAACTTCTTCGCAGTGCCAATGATAAGTTTTCGGCGCGCTTTGAAAAGGTCCAAGAGTATTTAAACGCACAAGGCAAAAGTTTAGATACTGCCACCTTTGAAGAAATGGATCGCGCATGGGATGCGATTAAAAAATTGTAATTAAATTATGCACATTTTTTGTGCGCACATTTGCTATTTTTAGCTGGATTGATAAGCCGTGTTTTGGTACAATTTCGCCCCGTCTTGATGATATACCCTTAGGCTCTTCTTTGGGTGTTATATTCCTTTTAATTCCTGATATTCTAGGGTTCGCATGAGTACAAAATTTATCTTCGTTACTGGCGGAGTTGTTTCTTCGTTGGGTAAAGGTATTGCAGCAGCATCGTTGGCAGCTATTTTAGAAGCCCGTGGTTTAAATGTTACCATTTTAAAGCTGGATCCTTACATCAACGTTGACCCAGGCACAATGAGCCCAATTCAACACGGTGAAGTATACGTTACAGAAGACGGCGCAGAAACTGACCTTGATTTAGGTCACTATGAGCGTTTTATTCGTACCAAAATGACTAGTCGTAATAACTTCACACAAGGCCGTGTATACGAAGACGTATTACGTCGTGAGCGCCGTGGTGAATACCTAGGTGCAACTATTCAGGTTATTCCACATATCACTAACGATATTAAGCAACGTGTATACGACGGTGCTGAAGGTTATGATATTGCTATTGTAGAAATTGGCGGCACTGTAGGTGATATAGAATCACAACCGTTTATTGAAGCAATTCGTCAGATGGGAACTGAAATTGGCCGCGAACGCGCGCTATTTATTCACTTAACGCTAGTGCCATTCTTAGGCCCTGCCGGTGAAGTGAAAACAAAACCAACTCAGCACTCTGTTAAAGAGTTACGCTCAGTCGGTATTCAACCAGATATTCTTATTTGTCGTTCTGACCGTAAACTACCAAATAATGAGCGTGCAAAAATCTCATTATTTACAAACGTAGAAGAAAAAGCGGTTATTTCACTACCAGATGTAGACAGCATTTATAAAATTCCAGCATTATTAAAGTCGCAAGAATTAGATAACTTTGTATGTCGTCGTTTTCACTTAGATCCACCAGAAGCTGATTTAGCTGAGTGGGAACAAGTACTTTATCAAGAGTCTAACCCAACAGGTGAAGTGACAATTGGTATGGTTGGTAAATACATTGAATTACCAGACGCGTACAAATCGGTTAACGAAGCATTAAAGCATGCGGGCCTTAAAAACCGTTTAACAATTAATATCGAATACGTAGATTCACAAGATCTTGAAAGTAAAGGTGTTGAGTTACTCTCGCATTTAGATGCTATTTTAGTGCCAGGCGGCTTTGGCGGGCGTGGTGTTGAAGGTAAAATATTAGCGGCTAAATATGCGCGTGAAAATAAAGTGCCTTACTTAGGTATTTGTTTAGGTATGCAAGTAGCGCTTATTGAATATGCACGAAATGTTGCAGGCCTTAGCGATGCAAACTCAACCGAGTTTAATGCAAAATCTGCAGCACCAGTTGTTGGTTTAATCACTGAATGGCTAGATGCAGAAGGCAATGTTGAAACGCGTGATGCTGAATCTGATTTAGGTGGCACAATGCGTTTAGGCGCTCAAAAATGTCATTTAACACCGGGCTCTAAAGTACATGAAGTATACGGTAGTGATGAAATTGTTGAGCGTCATCGTCATCGCTACGAAGTTAACAACAACTTTGTAGAGCAATTAGAAAAAGCAGGTTTAAGCTTTACCGGTTTATCAGAAGATAAAAAACTGGTAGAAATTATTGAGAATAAAGATCACCCTTGGTTTATTGCCGCGCAGTTCCACCCGGAATTCACGTCAACACCACGTGATGGTCACCCGCTATTTGAAGGGTTTGTAGCAGCCGCTCATATCCACCAAAAAGCGTCATCGTAATTTAAAAAAGCCGTGCATATTGCACGGCTTTTTTGTTTTAAGGGCTGACTAATACCAATTTTATTAAAAAATGAGCATTGTATCGCATTAAATAACTCACTCACTGCGTTAAATATTACTCATATAGAACAACTATATGTCATAATTTCTGCCTTGTTATTGAGCTATTTTCTTAGCGCTATAATAGCTCACTAATTTAATGCAATTGGTATAAACTATATAAAACGTAGTAAAGTTAGTCGAACTCACCATTTTGGGAATATAGAGGAATCAAGATGTCAAAAATCGTAAAAGTAATTGGTCGCGAAATTATGGACTCGCGTGGTAACCCAACTGTTGAAGCTGATGTACATTTAGCTGATGGTTCATGGGGCCGTGCTGCAGCACCTTCTGGTGCATCTACAGGTACTCGCGAAGCATTAGAGTTACGTGATGGTGACAAAACGCGTTATTTAGGTAAAGGCGTATTAAAAGCAGTTGGTTATATCAACAAAGAAATTGCTGACGCTTTAGCTGGTCAAAATGCATTAGAGCAAAGTACTGTTGATAAAGTAATGCTAGATTTAGATGGTACCGAAAATAAAGAAAAATTAGGTGCCAATGCAATCTTAGCTGTATCACTAGCAACAGCAAAAGCAGCTGCACAATCTAAAAAGGTTGAGCTTTATGAACATATTGCTGACTTAAACTGCACGCCGGGTGTTTATTCAATGCCACTTCCAATGATGAATATCATCAATGGTGGCGAGCATGCAGATAACTCTGTAGACATCCAAGAGTTTATGATCCAACCTGTTGGCGCTACTAACTTCCGCGAAGGTCTACGTATGGGCGCTGAAGTATTTCATAGCCTTGCTAAAGTACTTAAAGCTGATGGCCATTCAACAGCAGTTGGCGATGAAGGTGGTTTTGCGCCTAACCTTGCATCTAACGAAGCAGCTCTTGCTGCAATTAAAGTCGCTGTTGCAAACGCAGGTTACGAGCTAGGTAAAGATATTACTTTAGCAATGGATTGTGCTGCATCTGAGTTTTACGACAAAGAAGCAAACATCTACGACCTTAAGGGTGAAGGCAAAAAATTCACTTCTGAAGAATTTAACTTCTTCTTACAAGATCTTACTAATCAGTACCCAATCGTTTCTATCGAAGATGGTCTCGATGAGTCTGATTGGGATGGCTTTGCACATCAAACTAAACTAATGGGTGATAAAATCCAATTAGTAGGTGATGATTTATTTGTAACTAACACTAAGATTTTAAAACGTGGTATCGACAATGGTATTGCTAACTCAATCTTAATTAAGTTTAATCAAATCGGTTCTTTAACTGAAACGTTAGCAGCAATTAAAATGGCTAAAGACGCTGGTTTCACTGTTGTTATTTCTCACCGTTCTGGTGAAACTGAAGACTCGACAATTGCTGATTTAGCAGTGGGTACTGCTGCAGGTCAAATTAAAACAGGTTCATTGAGCCGTTCTGACCGTGTTGCAAAGTACAACCAATTGCTACGTATTGAAGAGCAATTAGGCGATAAAGCACCGTACAACGGTCTTAAAGAAGTTAAAGGTCAGTAATTCTATTTTATATAGAATCTAATTTTTAATTTTAGATGATAAAATCCTCGCACAAGCGGGGATTTTTTATGCCTGATACTTTTTTCAAAGAGATGAAAATAAGTTATAGGCGTTAAGCTTGCTGACGCGCGCACGCAGTGCGAAAAGGAAGATTCACAAATAATAACTCTTTGTTTAAGTCTTACTACTTTACAGAGCACTCAAAGCTGAAATTGCTGTTTTAAAATCTCGCCAGTAAAGTTGGTTTTTAGATAAAAGCCACTGGGCAGGGTTTTTATTATTTGCCCGTTAGGGCCAATGGCATCAGTGACTATTTTGCTATGGGCCGCTTTTGGGCGTATTTGCATTGCATCGCCTAAATGGCCCGATATTTCGTCAATTCGGCCAAGTGCAATTAACTCCATTTGCTCTTCCCAGTCGCGCTGTAATAAAGCGTCCTGCTCAGGTGTGGGTTGCCATAAAAAGCCACTGCCGATTGTTCTATCAAATGGAGCAATATCACGCTCGCTTAAAATAGGTAGCCATAAAACGTGATTAAGCTTTTTGCGAACGCTGCTGGTATGCCACGTCATCCCCGTCACGTTCATTAGTGGCGTTACAGATACAAATGTTGTTTCCAGTGGTTTCCCTTTATAAGAAATAGGGAGTGTTTTTAGCTCTATGCCTAAATCTTCAAAATCGGGTAGTGGTTTAGAGCCTGCAGTTGCACCTAAAACGTATTCTATTAATTGTCCCGTCCAGCCTTTTTCTCGCAGTAAATCGTCAGGCGTTTTAAAGTTATACTCACTGGCTAATTGGCCAAGTGTCAGGCCTGCAATATTATCAACCCGCTTTATTAGGTCATTAATTGAATGTGGTTTTGTTGGTCGCATATCACTAATTTGAGTTGAATAAATACCCTTGTCATGATAGCAAATCAGCTAAGCCGTGGATATCTTTGCGTTTGTGTGTTTTTTGTACATGAGGTGTTTGCTGTAATTTTACACACGCTAAAAAGTGAGCGAATTAACTTAAGTAACTGAACTGCTTTGTAATTTTGTGTTTTATAGTTCAGCTTTAATTAAGTGAGATTAGAGTTATAGGGATAAATACAGATATATGAACAAGTTTATCCACAGATTCTGTGGAGAAAGTCAGCTTTTAGATCTTATATTGTGGATTTGTTTGCAAAACGAGCGTGTTTTACAAAAGTTATACACAAGCTGTGGGTAAGCAGAGTAAAACTCGTAATAGTATTTGCCGTATTGCGGGTTATGTGGAACAATCATAGAAAATCGACTTACAAATGAGGCACTAAGGTGATTGATGCCGAAGGTTTTCGTGCCAATGTCGGAATTGTAATTTGCAATAATCAGGGGCAAGTGTTTTGGGCTAGACGTTATGGTCAACATTCTTGGCAATTTCCCCAAGGTGGTGTTGATGATGGTGAAACCGCAGAACAAACCATGTATCGCGAATTACACGAAGAAGTAGGGCTGCGACCAGAAGATGTAGAAATAGTCGCAAGTTCAAAACATTGGTTACGCTATAAATTACCCAAACGATTAATCCGCCGAGACTCTAGTCCGGTGTGTATTGGGCAAAAACAAAAATGGTTTTTACTAAAATTACGCTGTAAAGACGAAGATGTAAATTTACTTAAAACCCATCATCCTGAATTTGATGATTGGCGCTGGGTAAGTTATTGGTACCCTGTAAGACAGGTTGTATCGTTTAAACGGGATGTTTATCGACGTGTAATGAAAGAGTTTGCTCCTTTTTCCATGCCTTTTAATAAGAGAGAACAACATAAAGATCACTGGCGAAGTAAAAGGTAGTTAACTAAGTAACCTGGACTCTGGATAATAAATCTATCTCGAGCAGCTATTTTCAGCGCTAACTGCGTTGAATTTACTTGCAATAGGCAAGCTATTGACGCGTAAGTTCGCCTTGTTTTCACTGAAAATCTCTGGCTAGAGAAAATAAAGTTAAATATCACCATGATTCAATACGTTAGTAAATCTCTTAACCAGAGTTCAGGTTAAGTATAAAATAAAGGAGCAGGGTATGCTGGCTACACTGAGATCTATTGCGGAGTCTGTATCGCGGCAAGCGAATTTAGACAGCGCATTAGTGTGCTTTGTGCAAATGGTGAAAGATGCCATGAAAACCCAGTGCTGCTCCATTTATTTTGCAGATTACAGCCAAGACAATTTTGTACTTATGGCAACCGAAGGACTAAACCCCGATGCGGTAGGTAAGTTTAGAATTGGTTTTACCGAAGGTTTAGTTGGCCTAGTAGCGCAACGCGAAGAACCTATTAATATTGCATTTGCTAAATCGCATCCGCGTTTTAAACTCTCCCCCGAAGTAAATGAGGAAGGCTACAACGCTTTTTTATCTGTACCCGTTGTTCATCAAAAAAAAGTATTGGGTGTTATTGTTGTTCAACAAAGAATGGCGCGTGTATTCAGTCAAGATGAAGAGTCATTTTTAATTACGCTTTCTGCTCAACTGGCTTCACAGTTAGCACATGCCGAAATTAAAGAAGTTTTGCGCCAAGATGAATCATCTCATCAAACATCGGTATTAAAAGGCGTATCGAGTGCGCCGGGTATCGGTATTGGACAGGCATTTGTACTTTTGCCAAAACTTGATTTTAAATCGATTGAACTCAAAAAAGATCATGATACAACAGAGCAACACCGTTTGTTTACACAAGCCGTAGCTGCAACGCGTAAAGAATTTAGTACCCTTTCGATGACGCTAAGTGATTCTATTCCGCACGAAGCTCTTGCTGTATTTGATGTTTACCAACAGCTGCTTGATGCAAAAAGTTTAGGCCACAATGTAGAAATGCAATTACAAGAAGGCTGGTGTGCTAAAAGTGCATTAAAAATTGTAATAGAGCGTTTAATATCTCAATTTAATGCCATGCAAGACCCTTACATAAAAGAGCGCGCCGTTGATGTTAAAGACATTGGCTTGCGGGTACTGCATCATCTTGTAAATACCGAACATGCTGTTAAAAATTACCCACCCAATACAATTTTGATTGCCAATACGTTAACACCAGCAATGCTTGCAGAAGTACCAAAAGGGCATTTAACCGGTGTCGTTAGTGTAAATGGCTCAGCAAATAGTCACGCGTCTATATTAACGCGCGCAATGGGTATTCCTGCTATTTGGGGTATAGAGGATTTACCTTTATTGCAGTTTGACGGTAAATCAATGATTTTAGATGCATTTTCAGGGCGTTTATACATATCGCCATCGCAAATGTTAATGGATGAATACACCGAATTACAACATCAAGATAATCTACTTAATAATCGCTTTTTAGCAGAGCAAGACTCAGAATCAATTACGCTTGACGGTGAGCATGTTAGCTTATTATTGAACGCAGGCCTTGAGCTTAATACCGAGCAAAGTAGTTCACATATTTGTGACGGTGTAGGGCTTTATCGAACCGAAGCGTGGTTTATGCAAAAAGGTCAGTTTCCTTCGCAATCAGAGCAAGAAAATTGGTATCGAGAAGTACTAACTAACTATCATCCCAATCCTGTGGTTATGCGAACATTAGACATAGGTGGCGATAAGGTTCTTGATTACTTTAACATAACCGAAGAAAACCCATTTTTAGGTTGGCGTGGTATTCGTATCAGCCTTGATCACCCTGAATTGTTTTTAGATCAACTCAAAGCCATGCTTAAAGCCAATATAGGTTTAGGTAATTTAAAAATAATGCTGCCAATGATCAGCGGAACCGAAGAGGTAGACGAGTCACTCGCATTGTTTGAGCAGGCTTATTTTGAGCTAAGTGAAAAATACCCAGAACAACAAATAGAAAGACCCGATATAGGTATTATGCTTGAAGTGCCATCAAGCGTATTTATGCTGCCAGAGTGGTCTAAAAAAGTTGATTTTTGCTCCGTAGGCAGTAACGATTTAACACAGTATTTATTAGCGGTAGATAGAGCAAATGCCCGAGTTGCTGAGTTGTTTAATCCCTATCACCCTGGCGTACTTAGAGTGCTTAATAAAATAGCCTGCGAGTGCGAACAATATGAGTTACCTTTTAGTTTATGTGGAGAGTTAGGCGGCGATCCTGAAGGTGCAATACTCCTTATTGCTATGGGGTACAGGCGTTTAAGCATGAATCTATCATCACTTAATAAAGTTAAGTGGGTACTTAGACGTTTAAGTGTAAGTGATATGGAACAATTACTAACTGCATGTTTGGCGCAGTCAACTGCAAAGCAAGTACTGCGTTTAACACGTAATTTTATGTTAGAACATCACTTAGGTGACTTGTTTTACACGCCAAAATAACTAAGTTCGCCGAATTAATTTAAATACGAAGATGCTATTAGTTTTATAATCCTTTAATATATAAGTCTCCAAAGGGTATTTGAGATTACTATGTATGACTTAGGTTTGTTAGTCGCAAGCTGCGCACTACTAGGCTGTATTGTCGGGTTTTTAGCGGGTTTACTAGGCATTGGCGGCGGTTTAATTATTGTCCCAGTACTCAGTGCGTTACTGCTGTCATTTAATGTAACCTCAGCAGATCATGTATTAGTGATTGCTATTGCAACGTCACTTGCTTCTATTTTATTTACCTCCACCTCTTCAGCGTTGGCTCATCATAAAAATGATAATGTGCCTTGGGCAATTGCGCCTTGGGTTATGTCGGGTGTGGCTTTAGGCGCGCTTATTAGCGGCTTTGCAGCTAGCCTTATTCCAGAGCAAATATTGCGCACTGTGTTTTCTGTAAGTGTTGTATTTATAGCAGGGAGAATGGTGCTCTCAACTCGTAATAAACCAATGTCAGAAAAACCGTTACCAGCAGGTCCTATTTTAGGCGGGATTTCGGCAATAATGGGCGGGTTATCAGGTTTAATAGGTATTGGTGGCGGCGCATTAATAGTCCCTATGCTTAATTATTTTTCGGTTGATATAAAAAAAGCAATTGGTTGTGCCGCAGCCTGCGGAATTGTTATTGCATTATTTGGCTCTGTTGGCTATGTCAGTGCCGGCTGGCACGTGACTGATTTAGAACATGGTTTTGCAGGATTTGTGTATCTTCCTGCGTTATTTGGTATTGTATTAACGTCGTGGTTTGTTGCACCTATTGGTGCTAAAGCAACTCATTATTTACCTGTTAATACAATTAAGAAAGTTTTCGCGGTGCTGCTTGTAGTTATCGCAATTAAAATGGTTTTTAGCTAAAGGTTTATTTTTATGGCACTTGAGTTTCCTCAAATCGATCCAATAATTTTTTCAGTTGGGCCACTTAGCGTACGTTGGTACGGCTTAATGTATTTAATAGGTTTTGCATTTGCGATGTGGTTTGCAAATCGTCAAGCGTCAAAACCAAACTCTGGTTGGACTAAAGATCAAGTTAGCGATTTACTGTTTTACGGCATGTTAGGGGTAATACTAGGCGGGCGTATTGGCTACGTATTGTTTTACCAGTTTAGTTACTTTATAGAAAACCCACTGTATTTATTTAGAATAGATCAGGGCGGCATGTCGTTTCATGGTGGAACACTTGGCGTTATAACCGCCGTCGCAATTTTTTCGTGGACGCGCAAAAAATCGCTTCTTCAAGTAGGCGACTTTGTTGCACCATTGGTTCCTGTAGGGCTTTTAGCCGGACGTATTGGTAACTTTATAAACGGTGAGTTATGGGGCCGAGTTACCGACGTGCCATGGGCAATGGTATTTCCAACGGGCGGGCCGCTTGCGCGTCACCCATCGCAATTATACGAAGCATTTTTTGAAGGCTTAGTGCTTTTTTTAATCTTGCAATGGTTTATTAAAAAGCCTCGTCCGGCAGGCAGCGTTGCCGGTGTGTTTTTATTAGGTTATGGCGTGTTTAGGTTCTGTATTGAATACTTCCGCCAACCAGATGCACAACTCGGTTTATTTGCCGACTTTATTTCAATGGGGCAAATACTTTCGCTTCCTATGATAGTAGGCGGATTAGGGTTATTAATTTGGGCTTATAAGCAACCACAACACGTTACAACAGCTAAGGCATAATACAAAAAACATGAAACAATATTTAAAGTTATGTCAGCGTATTGTTGACGAAGGGCAGTGGGTAGAAAACAAACGTACAGGTACGCGTTGTTTAACTGTAATTAATGCTGATTTAGAATACGATGTAGCTAATAATCAGTTTCCGATGATCACCACACGAAAAAGTTACTACAAAGCAGCGATTGCTGAATTACTAGGTTACTTACGTGGTTACGACAGTGCTGGGCAGTTTCGTGATATTGGCTGTAAAACATGGGATGCTAATGCGAACGATAATAACGCATGGCTTAATAATCCTAACCGTAAAGGTGAGGACGACATGGGCCGCGTTTACGGCGTACAAGGGCGTGGTTGGCAACGCCCAGATGGTTCAACACTTGATCAGCTCGCTAAAGTTATTAATAACTTAAAAAATGGCATTGATGACCGTGGTGAGATAATCACGTTTTATAACCCAGGCGAATTTGAGCTTGGTTGTTTGCGCCCGTGTATGCATACGCACACCTTTTCGTTGCTTGGCGATACCTTATATTTAACGTCTTATCAGCGCAGCTGTGATGTGCCGCTTGGCTTGAACTTTAATCAAATACAATGCTTTGTATTATTGGCGCTAGTAGCTCAAATTACTGGTCATAAAGCGGGTAAGGCATACCATAAAATTGCTAATGCGCATATTTACGAAAACCAACTTGAGTTGATGCGAGATGTGCAGTTAACACGTCAGCCATTTGCATCGCCTCAATTAAAAATTAATCCAAAAATTAAATCGTTAGAAGATATAGAAACGTGGGTAACACGAGACGATTTCGAAGTAACAGGCTATCAATGCCACGAAGCGATTCAATATCCATTTTCAGTATAATAAAAGATTGAGGAAAACATAAAATGAAAGCAGTGATCCCAGTAGCAGGCCTTGGCACGCGTATGTTGCCAGCCACTAAAGCAATTCCTAAAGAAATGCTGCCAGTGGTAGACCGTCCTTTAATTCAATATGTAGTAAACGAAGCCGTTGCTGCAGGCATTAAAGAAATCGTGTTAGTAACGCATTCAAGTAAAAACTCAATCGAAAATCACTTCGATACAAGTTTTGAACTAGAAGCTACTTTAGAAAAGCGTGTTAAGCGGCAACTACTTGCCGAAGTGCAAGCAATCTGCCCTAAAGACGTAACCATTATTCACGTACGCCAAGGTGAAGCAAAAGGCTTAGGCCATGCTATTAGTTGTGCAGCGCCTATTATTGGTAACGAACCGTTTGTAGTTATTTTACCAGATGTAATTATTGACGATGTAGAGAGCGATCTTAAAAAAGATAACTTAGCAGAAATGATCGCTAACTTTGAGAAAACCAAGCACAGCCAAATTATGGTAGAACCAGTACCAATGGCACAAGTTAACCAGTTTGGTGTGGTTGATTTAGGTGATGTTGACTTAAAGCAAGGTGAAAACTCGCCAATTTTTAATATGGTAGAAAAGCCGCCAGTAGATGAAGCGCCATCAAACTTAGCTGTAGTGGGTCGATACGTATTAAGCGAAAATATCTGGCCGTTACTTGCAAAAACTCCGCAAGGTGCAGGCGACGAAATTCAATTAACTGATGCAATTGCGATGTTAATGGAACACGAAAAAGTAGATGCATACGCTATAAAAGGCCGTAGCCACGATTGTGGAAGTAAAATTGGTTACTTAAAAGCAACTATTGAATTTGCACTACGCCGTGATGAATTTGCTGATGAATTAAAGTCATTTATTAAAAAACTAGGGCGTGTTGATCTTTGCGGTATAAAAAACAAACAGAATAAGGATAAGGTATAATTGAATTCGCTAAAAAACGTTACACCGAACCCTCATGCCAAGATTAATGTTAACAGACGCGACATGGAATGTCTTATCAAAAGTAATGCACTTAAGTGGTCGAATTTATAATAAGCCTGAGCATAGAAAAACGCTCGAAGGCATACTCTATAAGATGCGTACCGGTATTCCTTGGCGAGATTTACCGTCTTATTTCGGCTCGTGGAGTGCTATTTATAGACGATTTAATTTATGGTCCAAAAAAGATATTTTGAATGAATTATTTCGAGTGTTATCCCACTATGCTGATATGGATTGGATCTTTATTGATGGCAGTATTGTCAGGGCTCACCAGCATAGTTGCGGTGCAAGAACCGCTGACAATGAATCAATCGGTAAGAGTCGAAGTGGTAATTCGACTAAAATTCATCTTGCAGCAGATAGCGGAGGATTGCCTGTTTATTATGAATTATCCTGTGGAAATACGCATGATATCGTCCATGCAGAGTCACTTGTAGCCAATTGCCCAACGAGTAATGTTGTTGTCGCAGATAAAGGCTACGATAGTGAAAAACTAAGAGAGTTTATTCGTGACAATAGCGCTACACCCGTTATTCCACGCAAGGATAACAGTTTAGTGGGTAATGAAGATATTGACTGGTGCATGTACAAATATAGGCACTTAGTTGAGAATGCCTTTGGTCGGATCAAACAATATAGAGGGATAGCCACACGGTATGAAAAGCTTGAGCGGAATTATCATTCCATGCTCGCTTTAGCATTCACTATGATGTGGCTACCAATATGGGCTGATTAATATATATACTACAAAGATCAACAGCCCCTAATTTAACAGTTAACAAAAACATGAAAGGCGCCTGTATCGGCGCCTTTTTTATGAGTTTTATTAGGGTAGAAGTAAGAAAGGAGCCACTCTAAAAATAAAGTTTTTAAGTCATTACAGACATATTGTTATTTATGTTGTAAAGTTTGTGTTAATTGGCATTGAATTTGTATTAAATAATGCTCTCAAGGAAGGGTGGGAGTATGCAACGTTGTGTTTTACAAAACACTGACAAGCATGCGAAGAGCTAAGTTTTATAGCTCACAGCTTAAATAAAGTTAAACGCTTTCTTGTGAGAATGTTTAACTGAAATGTAGTGTGAAAACACTGCTTTCAGGACAGCAAATACATGTTTATATATAAAAAAAATGGTAACTATTCACCATGGTAAATTATTTTCAAAGGATCTTTTTTAACTATTGACCGATCCCGCCAGTATGCCGAGATAGGGCTATGACCTAATAGCCCTAGCTTCAATGAATTTAAACAGCATCAACATCAACGAAATCGTTGAGAAAACCAAAGCTCAATTACAAGAAGATAAAACTCTCACGCCTGCGTTGAAGATGTCTATTGAACTCATTCTGGTTGTCGTTGTTATGTTGGCAAGTAAATTAGGACTTAACAGTAACAATAGCAGTATCCCGCCATCAAAAGACATCAACCGAAAAAAACAAGACAAAGAGAAATCAGCCAAGTCAGCGGGTGGTCAAAAAGGCCGAGCAGGTAAAACACTAACCCAAACACAGACGCCTGATGAGATCAAAATCATCCTAGTTGAACGTGATTTTTTTACCGAAAGGTCACTACCGTGAAATTGGCTTTCAAAAACGACAGGTTGTCGATATAGATATCAGAAAAGTGGTCACTGAATACCAAGCACAAATTCTGGAAAATGAGCAAGGTAAGCGTTTTATTGGTGAATTTCCAGAAGACGTTAACAGTCCTATTCAATATGGGGTTGGTGTAAAAGCCCATGCAGTTTACCTATCCCAATATCAATTACTCCCTTACAACCGCATTGAAGAATATTTTTGTGATCAACTCGGTATTCCAATCAGTGCGGGTAGTTTATTTAACTTTAATGAACAAGCAGCGGCCTTGGTAAAGTCCTCCGGCGCAGAAGCCGCGCTCAAGAAAGCCCTGAAAACGACTTATCAAGCCTTACACGTTGATGAAACGGGGATTAATATAGGTGGTAAACGACGATGGCTTCATGGTGCATCAACGACGTGGTGGACGTATTTTTACCCGCATGAGAAAAGAGGGAAAATAGCGATGGATGACGCCGATATTTTACCTCACTTTACTGGGGTACTATGCCACGACCACTGGAAACCGTATTATCAATATACACAGTGCCAACATGCCTTGTGTAATGCACATCATATCCGAGAGTTAGAAAGGGCATGGGAGCAAGACGGTATGCAATGGGCAAAGGATTTGCAAACCCTACTGACTGAAATCAATAAACATCAAATAGATAACCCCGAGCTAGATGCAGACACAAAAGCTCACTATATAGAGAAATATCAACAAATATTGGCTCAAGGTGACATTAAATGCCCTCCACCGGATAGAAACAGCCGAGTAAAAGGCCAGCGAGGCAGATTGAAACGAACAAAGTCTAGAGCGTTGTTAGAGCGGTTAAGAGGTTATCAAGATGATGTCTTACGGTTCATGACGGAAACGGCGGTGCCTTTTAGCAACAACCAGGGTGAGAATGATATTAGGATGACCAAGGTTCATCAAAAGATATCTGGGTGCTTCAGAAGCATGCAAGGTGCAGAGATGTTTTGTTTAATCAGAAGCTACCTATCGACTTGCAGAAAACAGCATGTATCAGCAAGCCTAGCCCTTGAGTTACTCTTCAAAAATCAGTTACCTGATATATTTATTGAAAATGTGGCTGAATAGTTACAAAAAAATAACATAGGGCTTTTACTCAGCTTGCTAATGCTTTTATTTGGTACAGCATGCAGCGTTAAGCCTGAAATAAAAACCATTGACGAACAACCTCAAAGTAACTCGCCTGACTACGTCTCAATTACAGCCCTTGAACTTGCTCAGCTAAAAGATGCCGCAACGCAGTGGCAACAAGCGCGCGAAGGCATAGAGCGAATTTTAAGGTTAGAAAAAGAAATAACTTACCTCGTAAATCATATTGATATCATAAACAGCAAAGCTATTGCGCAGTCTAACCAAGGGTATAGCAGTAAGTCAGTCCGCTCGCCACGCAATACCCGCAGTACACAATCGCGCCCGCGACAAGTTATGCAAAACTACAGTAATAAAAAACAAACAGTAAAATTAAATACACCTAAACATGTATTTGCTTTACAGGTAGCTTCGGTTGACTCAGAGCAAGGTGTGGCTAAAGCATGGCAAGAGCTAAATACTAAAGCTGCTCCGTTGTTTAGAGACAAAATATTGACTAATGTAGAAACCGCAAAAATAAATAACAAAACGTTTTACAGGCTAAAGTTAGGCTCTTACCAAAATTTTAAAAATGTAAAAGCAGACTGCGCCGTATTCAAGCTGTATAAACTCGATTGCATAGTAAGTAATTACACAGATAAACCTATAAAACTATAGTTGAATTTTTGGCTTAATTATTGCTTTTAAATTAGAGTTATTTTTTATGGATGTCTAAAATTGAAACCTAGATCCGGAATATTACTCTTGTTATTGATGTTAGCTGCTTGTAGTAACCAGAAAACACAATTTACGACGTCTAATGAGAAGTTTGTGCTCGAAGCAGATATAAAACCTTATTTAGAGCAATGGGATAACAGTAAAGAAAAAATTGCTAACTTAAGCGGTATGGAAGAAGACCTGCTATTATTGATTCAGGCTCTTTCTGCACAAACCGATATTGATGCAGTGCCAGAGCCACTTAAAGATGATGTTAAGCACATAAAGTACGGAAGTGAAAATAGGGCTTTAATACCAACAGGATTCACAGAAAGCAAAAGTATTATTGATGAGAAAAAAATAAGTTACAGTGTTCAAATTGCTAGGTATATGAGTGCTAAAATAGCTGAAGCACAAGTGCAGCGTTTACAACAGCAATACCCGCAATTAAGTGCAATTTTGCAATATCAAATAAGTGCGCAAACTAAAAATTCAGTTACGCTTTATAATCTGTTAGCTGGGCCCGTTGAGACTCAAAAGCAAGCAGCGCAGTTGTGCATGTTTTTTTTCAGGCTAGGTAATAAGTGTAAATTGACCACTTTTAAAGAAGGCTAAATTTTAAAAAACAGTTTACTTGTTTTGAATAATTAATAAAAAATGTATTTTTTCTAAATATTTCATGGACTCGGCCGATACTTAATGTAACCTGACTAAGGGTTAATTAAATATATTTAAGGGATAAATTATGAACAAAATATTTACTAAAGCAGCATTAGCTGCATCAATGGCTGTACTTTCTTTCGGCGCTGCAGCTGAATCAGTTTCGTTTCAAGCAGGTGTTACAGTTCAAAATGCTTTTACCTTGACTAACGATTCTGCACTAGATTTTGGAACAATTCGTGCCTCAGCGGATTTAGCAGCAACTGAGACGGCTACTCTTGTTTTAGCCGCAAATCCAGCGACCTCACCTACAACGGCTTCTACATCGATTGCAGATGCTGAAATCGCAATTTTAGTACCAGGTGCACCAGCCGCTTTTTCTGTTTCAGGTGTATCTCCTTTCGGTTCACTAACCATTACAGATCCGACAGAAACTGCAATTTCACCTGATGCAGCACCTGCAGGCACTGCAGCATTTACTTTGGGCACTCCAACGTATTATGTGCTAACTGGCGCGACGCCTAACAGTGCAGCTACAACCACCATTCAGGTGGATTCAAATGGTGAAGCGACATTTAATGTTGGTGCCACATTAACGACAGATGCCACAACTCCTACGAGTGATTACATTGATGGCACTTACAGTGGCTCATTCACATTAGAATTAAACTATTAATGAGCAAAGCCTGCTTTATTATAAAGCAGGCTATTTTATGAAATTAATTTTATTCATACTAGCAGCTTTCTTAACTTCAGGTTTGTGGGCGCAGGTAACACCGCTTGAGCCATTGAGTTTTGGTAAAATTGTTATAAGTGATAATCAAAGTGTTAGCTCTATAACTTTGTTGCCTAGTAATACAAATACCTTAACTAACAATATATATTTACTTGAGAAAGGCCATGCGGCCGAGTTGCTGCTCGAAGGCTATCCAGCGCGTATTCAAGTAAATGTGAGTGACTTTGTAAGCAACCAACCTTTAAATAACATTTTCGGTGGTGCGCCACTGATTTTAAATCAACTCATATACAATGCGACCATTACAACCGATACCACAGGGACTGCGTTATTGAGAGTTGGGGGGCAATTGAGTACCTCAGGTGACGGCAATACTTATAAAGATGGCATCTTTGATACTACAATTGAAGTGACGCTAAATTATTAGACAACTAGAGATGTTGATTAAATGACAATAATAAAAACTTTTTTTATCTTAGTAAGCTTTATTTTAATTAGCTTTCATTCTTATGCAAACTTACTTATTTCTCCAACAAGAATCAATTTTGATGAGCGCCAACGTGTTGCTAAAGTCATTGTTGTTAATAACTCTAATGAACCCAAAACTTATAGGTTGGAGTGGCAAGATAAAGTCGCACTAGCTGGTGGGGGATATGCTAATTTAGCGGCTGATCAAAAAATTTCATCTTCACTTAAAAACATGGTTAGGATCAGCCCATCGCAAGTTAGATTAGCACCAGGAGAAAGGCAGATTGTTAAGCTTGCTATTAGAAAACCGAAAGGTTTAACAGAGCAGGAATACCGATCTCATCTAGCCTTTAAAGCACTCCCTAATGAAGCTCAAAGTCAGCAACAGAGACTAGGCATTAAGGTAAACTTACTCTTAAGCTACACTATTCCCGTTATTTTGCGAAAAGGCGCTGAAAAACCTAATGTTAATATTAGCAATTTACAGCTTATACATAGCCCAGAAAAAAAAGCGCTTGAGATTGAAATTAAGCGAGAGGGGGGCTTTAGCTCTTTTGGCAAGTTAGAAGTTTTCTTTAAGCAAAAAGGAACGGATTCAGAGAAAAAGATCGCAATGTTAAACGATTTTAGTATTTACCCTGAGCTAAAAACAACAACGGCTACGATACCAATTTTTGCAGATCAAAATATCCCGAAAAATGGCGAAGTTCGCGTCATTTATACAGGGCTTAAAGAATATCGCGATACTATTTTTAGTGAAAAGTTTGCGCCAATTAATAATGCAATTATCGGTAATTTGAAATAGGCGATGTATTACTTTAAGCGCTTAAAGTGGTTGTTGATCATTTTTTTATCAATTGATCCATTATTCGCAGCAGAGCCTGACACTCAGGCCATTTTTGCTAGCATAAAAAAAATAGATAAAAAATGGCAGCAATACAACACTGAACAAGCTGTAAATGAGAGAGCCGAGTCTAAGCTAAATGTACAGCAAGGTGAAGGCATTCCAGAAGGGGAGTTATTATTTTTTTCATCGTTCGTGAAAAGAAATTACCTAGGTGAAATGTTCGGGGTGAAAAGTAAAACCGGTGTATTAATAGATTTATTAAGTTTTTCAGAAAACTTGGATTTTGCTATCGATATAAATAGCGATGACCTCATTGCTCAAGGCTGGTTTATTAATGAAGATAATCAGTTTTATCTAGACTTAAATACAAACACAGCACAAATTAACGGCGCTAGATATTCATTTAATAACCAACAAGCTTATACTGAGAACGGTGATATGTTTGTTGATAGTAACCTGTTAGCGCAGGTGTTTTCGTTAGACATTGATATTGAATATTCAGTACTTGAGCTAAATGTAAGCTCACCCAACAAACTCCCTATAGAATTAAAACGCGAAAGAGAGCAGCGAGGAACTGCAACTAATAGAGAGTCACGCCAAGCAATATTACCGTGGAAGGCCAGTCCATACAGCGCAATTTCATCTCCCCTTGCTGATGTGCAGCTTAGTGCAACTAAGACTGATACAGATTCAGCGATAGGTTACTCAATATTGGGATCAAATGACTTGGCCTATTTTAATACTCAGTATTTTTTTGCAGGGCGAAAAGAAGATTTACTATCAGATTCAAGGTTATTATTTAGCCGTCAAAGTAAAAATGCGCAGCTATTTGGTCCTTTAAATGCGACAACTGTTCAATTTGGAGATGTATTAGCAACCCAAGTCGGAAAACAATTTAGTAGTAGTTACGCCAGAGGAATAAAAGTTGATGACAAACCGCTTTTTAAACAGGTTAATAGTAATCAAATTAATTTAACGGGTGCTATTCAACCGGGGTGGGATGTTGAGTTATACCGTAATGACGTACTGTTAGCGCAGCAGTTTAGTTTAGCTGACGGGCGTTATTTATTTGAAGACATTGATTTATTATTTGGTGCTAATAATTTCGAGCTAATTTTTTATGGCCCTCAAGGACAAGTAGAGCGAAAAACAGAGCAATATTTTATAGATGGTAATAGTTTGTCAGCAGATGAATCGTTTTATGAGTTGTCAATTACTGAGCAAGGTGAGCAGTTATTCAATCAGTCACTTTATTCAACAGAAGGTAAAGGTTGGCAGTTAGCAGGTCGTTATGAAATGGGATTAACTGATTATTTATCGGTTTATGCTGGTACATCAATATTAAATAGCAATTCGGGTGATAATGTTAACAATTATGCCTTTGGTTCGAACCTAAGTATATTTGATAAAGTATTACTTAATCTAGATTATGAAAAAAATAATAACGATGAAGATAAGCTAGAGGTAGCTGCTAGAGGTGAATTAATTGGTCAATCGGTACGTTTAAGCCTGTCTCAAAACAATGAAAAAATAGTTGGTGATTCGCAAACAGCGAAAGTTGAAAGTTATCAATTATATACGTCAGGAAAGTTGTTTGATAAATCATTTGGAAGCTTGAGTTATCAAAATACCCTTGCATATAACAACAGAGATTTTAGCGACTCATATTTAAGTGTTGATAATACCTTATCTTACAACTTTGGCGGCACTGTTGTTAGTAACAACTTAATTTGGCGAAAATTTGATTCTTTAGACGATTCAACAACACTTGGCAGTATGCGTCTTCAACATCGGTTTGGTAAAACATACACTCGTTTTAGTGTTGATTACAGTACAGACCCCGGTTCAAATATACTGGGTTATCAAGCAGAATTTAGCCGTAGCTTATCTCAATATTTACAATCTGAATTCACGCTAAGAAACTCCCGTATAAATGATTTAGTATCTATGGAGTTGGGTCTAAATTGGCAAGGTGACAGTTTTAGCTTAAATAGCACAATGAACTACGATGATGATGATAATTGGCGACTAGGTTTATTTAGTCGTTTTAGTATTGGCTTTGATACGAACACTAATGAGTACTTTTTAAGTAAAAGAAGCCTCACAAATTCAGGCACTTTAATGGTTCAAGTTTTTCTTGATTCAAATAACAACAATATTAAAGATGATGGAGAAAAGGGAGTTGAAGGCGTTAAAGTAAAAGGAGTTCAAAACTATCGCCGAGCTATAACCAACGAAAATGGTTTAGCTATACTTGAGGGTATGACAGCTAATTTAACCACCGATATAGTGATTGATTCTGGTAGTATTAGTGAGCCCTTTTTAGTTACCGCAAATAATGGCTTTTCTATTACCCCCCGCGCAGGTTTTGTTGAATATATGGAAATACCGCTCAACAATAGTAGTGAAGTTGAGGGCACTGTTTACAAGCAAAGTGAACAAGGTAACAGTGAAGTGCAGCCGTTCGCCACGATTAAATTACTCAATAAACAAGGTAAACAAGTGGCGCAAACACAAGCTGCTTACGATGGGTACTACTTATTTACAGATTTACGGCCAGGCCAATATAAAGCCGTAATAGATGATGAGTTTAAAGAGCGGAAATCCTTAAAAAACACACAACAAGTAACTGTAAATTTACCAGCGCAAGGCGAAGTGGTGATGGGCGTAGACTTTGAACTGAAAGAAAAAACACAAACGCCAGCGTATATTGCTAATGCAGGTGGTTTTTCATCGTTGTCAATTATGAAAGCGTATTACCAATTGATAAAGCGCCATTTGGATGAACAATCAAGGCGTGATGCGTTTTATATAAAAGATAACGAACAAAATCGTTATATTTTAGCTGTTGCTTACACCGATTCAGAGCAAGAAAAACTTGAGCAGGTATGCAATAAATTAACTGCTAAAGGGCTAAAGTGTAAAATTCAAGCGCAACTTATCAGCCACTAATACTAAAAAGGCTTAACCATGTATTTTATTAATTTATCTAAACACAATTTAGTAGTTATGACCTCTCTTGTAATGCTTGTTTTATCAGGCTGTAGTAGCACAACTAAACCAAGCGAAGTAGCAGCGACAAATCAAGAAGGCACACGTATTTCAGCAGAAGAATTGGCACAGTTAAAGGCTTCTTCTCAGCAATGGCAGTCTGCAAAAGAAGGCGTTGAGCGGTTATTAATTATAGAAGAAGATTTAAAATTATTAATAAGCCAGCTTAATGCAGTGGTAAAGCAAGAAAGCGACTCAAATGAGGCAGTGCGATCAGCAACAATTAGCCCGTTAAAAAAAATAGAAGAAAAACCTCAAACAGCAATAACAAAACCGGCAATAAAAATAGAAAAAACATCCCAAATGCTATCGTCTCCAGTAATAGCAAAAGCAGAAAAACCAGTATTAAAACCTGAAGTTGATGAAACCAATAAGGTAAAAAGAATAATACCAGCCAGTAGTGAAAAAGCTGAATATATACCTGCAACAGCACGGTATGCACTACAAGTTGCAGCTGTTACAGATAAAACGCGCTTGAAGCAAAGCCTAAATGAAATAAAAAATAACAGTCCAGAGCTATTTCAGGGACCGTTTATTGCCAATATAGAGAGCGTTGACATTGGTGGTGTAACTTTTTATCGTTTAAAGCTAGGCGCTTATGAAACCCAAGCTAATGCAAAAGCGGGTTGTGATAAACTTAAAAAACAAGAGATTAATTGTGTAGTTAGCCACTACACGCAAGCACCATTAAATAACTAGGCATAATAATTGCTTCGTCCTAATTATGTTTTAATGAGGATGGCAATTATGCGCCTTTTACTGCCTTTATTATTTTTAAATTTAGCTGCTTGTAACTTGGTGCCACCGCCAGAACCCAGTGTGCCTACAGATGCACCTAAAGCAGTCATGGCTCCTTTTACGGTTAATGACTATGTAGTTAATTTAACGTCGCAACTCAACCACCTAAACGGAGCATTAAATGCTAATGCACGTGTTGGCGTTAGTAGCTTCTTTTATGCAGATGCACTAGATACAAAATTGGTGACAGGGCAGGCCTCAGGCTTAAGTCAGCAGATCCAAGAAAGTCTACTTACACAATTTACTCAATTAGGTTATCACACCGTTGAGTACAGACTTGGGAATAACCTCTCTTTATCAGAAAACTCAGACAGTATTTTAAGTCGCGATTTAAGTAAATTACATAATCGCCAAAATATTGACTTAGTGATCACCGGAACAGTGACTCGCCAGCAGCATGCATACATAGTTAATGCACGGCTTGTGAATATAGAAAATAAACAGGTGCTCTCTGCGGGAAGTACCGAAATCCCAATTAATGTAATGTGGGGCAATGAGAAAATTCAGCAGCGTGACGGACTTTTATACCGAAGCGAATACTAATTTGGAGCACAAAATGAAAAACCTATTAATTACATTATGCTTACCGCTGGGCTTTGGCTGTTCACTAATGGATGATTCACTTGACGCTGAGCTTGAACAAAATATGCAGGTTAACAATGCGCCGCTTATGTCAAACCAGCGAGCAGTTAAATCACCGCAAGAAAATATTGATCTTTTTCAGGCTCAACTTAATCAACGTAGTAACTACACTAAAAAAGCCCCTGCAACACGAAGAAACATAAACCACTACGTACGCGGCATCATGCAAGACATGGTAGACAACCTAGAATATGTAAACGATAAAACACCGTTAGCCGTATCGAGTTTTGTTTTTTTAGATGATAATTACACCGACGTAAGCTTATTAGGCAATCAAATAGCCGAAAGCTTTATGCACGAACTCCATACCTTTGGGGTGCCGGTTATCGACTTTAAAACAACTGACTACATACGCGTAACGGCTACGGGCGACTTTGTATTTAGTCGCGACTATTTAGAGCTAAACCAAGATCAAAATTTTCAATATGTATTAGCTGGCACATTAGTAAGCCATCAAGGTGGTGTACTAGTAAATGCACGTATAGTAGGTATAAAAAGTAAAGCGGTTGTTGGCAGCGCGCAAGGGTTTATACCGCAATCGGTGGTTAATGCATTAAACAGCAGTTACCGAACCGATGGAATAATGCTTAAACAAGCGAGTAAGTGAGGCATGTATGGACTTTAAATACCTAAAGCAAAGCTTGAGTGCGGTCAGTGTTTTAATGCTCGCCGCATGCGCCAATGTGCAAAATGATAACACCGTAGAAAATACACCTGAAAAATCACAGCAGCCCGACTTTAGTGCTATGTTACAAAGCTTAAAAGCCCCGAAAGAAGAAATGCATAACAATGGCCCTGCATTTCTTGCGCGCAAGCATCACAAAACACTAGTTAACTATGTAGAACAAATGGCACTTGATTTAGCCGATACATTAGAATCTAAAGCAACTGCCAACAGCCCAATAAATATAGCTGTCACCACGTTAGTTGATTTAGATGCAACGCTGAATAACACTAATCAATTAGGTAATCAGTTATCAGAGACCTTAATTCATCAACTACAAAAATTTGGCTACAGCGTGGTTGATTTTAAAGCGATGGATGGCATAAATGTAACACGCCAAGGCGACTTTGTTCTCTCACGAGATATAGAATTGCTAAGCGAAGATAGCATGGCGAATTATGTATTGGCCGGTACTCTAATTTATAGACCTAACGGCGTAGCTGTAAATGCGCGTGTAATTAATGTGCATACAAAAAAAATCGTCGCGAGTAGTCGAAAACTAATACCACTTTATGTACTAAATAAAGAAGATATATACTTATCAAGCAATTAAGTTCAGTTGTCGCTTGATATAAAAAACCAGATACCGTTATAATTCACACCTCTAAGCACACGCTTATTTATGGCCTCTTAGTTAAATGGATATAACGGCCCCCTCCTAAGGGGCAGTTGCAAGTTCGATTCTTGCAGGGGCTACCAATTAAATCAATGAGTTATGTTTTTATTTGGCAGGATTGTTTTTTCTGTGTAGCACATGTGTAGCAGGGATTGAATTTACTATGAAGAATATAATTGTTGCGGTGATTCAAATACTTTTTGTTTTACTGTTTTTTCATCTGTATGAGATAAAGCCAATCTTCTCATTATTGTATTGTGCATTCTTTGTTCTGTTAACTCCCTTTACATTAAAGTTCGCATTAAATAACTATTTGAAAGCTAATAAACACCTTTGTTTTTTAGCTTTTAGCTTAATATGCGATATCTTTTTTACTGTTATGCTTTTTGCAAATGCCTATGAATTATTTGGGACAGTTAATAACTCTGAAGTTCCTTTAAACAGTTTATTAGATTTTACTTACTTTAGGGGCTGTTGATCTTTGTAGTATATATATTAATCAGCCCATATTGGTAGCCACATCATAGTGAATGCTAAAGCGAGCATGGAATGATAATTCCGCTCAAGCTTTTCATACCGTGTGGCTATCCCTCTATATTGTTTGATCCGACCAAAGGCATTCTCAACTAAGTGCCTATATTTGTACATGCACCAGTCAATATCTTCATTACCCACTAAACTGTTATCCTTGCGTGGAATAACGGGTGTAGCGCTATTGTCACGAATAAACTCTCTTAGTTTTTCACTATCGTAGCCTTTATCTGCGACAACAACATTACTCGTTGGGCAATTGGCTACAAGTGACTCTGCATGGACGATATCATGCGTATTTCCACAGGATAATTCATAATAAACAGGCAATCCTCCGCTATCTACTGCAAGATGAATTTTAGTCGAATTACCACCTCGACTCTTACCGATTGATTCATTGTCAGCGGTTCTTGCACCGCAACTATGCTGGTGAGCCCTGACAATACTGCCATCAATAAAGATCCAATCCATATCAGCATAGTGGGATAACACTCGAAATAATTCATTCAAAATATCTTTTTTGGACCATAAATTAAATCGTCTATAAATAGCACTCCACGAGCCGAAATAAGACGGTAAATCTCGCCAAGGAATACCGGTACGCATCTTATAGAGTATGCCTTCGAGCGTTTTTCTATGCTCAGGCTTATTATAAATTCGACCACTTAAGTGCATTACTTTTGATAAGACATTCCATGTCGCGTCTGTTAACATTAATCTTGGCATGAGGGTTCGTGTAATGTTTTTTAGCGAATTCAATTATACCTTATCCTTATGCTGTTTGTTTTTTATACCGCAAAGATCAACACGCCCTAGTGTTGTGACTTTTACGACTCTTGGGTATGGCGACTATTTACCTACAGGTGCTGCACAAATAATAGCTATGATAGAAGTATTGGTTGGCTTTGTCTTTTTCTCATTTTTGATAGGAATTGTTAGCGCTATCTTTTACGAGAGAATGACTAAAGCCTCTGATAAAGATAGTCACTAACTGGTAGTTACTTATTTTGAGTATTCGTTATAAAGAGATAGCTTTGGTTCCTCTAACTCACTTAACAAAATCTCTTTCATTTTCTTTTGTGTAATATCAACTTTATTCGCCTTGAACTTTACCGAATTTACTTTAATGAGTAATTCCGCTTCTAAGTTCCCTTTAGAGATAAAATCAGGAAACTCAAATGAAATAGAGCATGTGCCTTCATATGACGTGGTTTAATGGATTCGACTACCCCAGTTAAGAGATAATCAACTTAACTGGAGATCGATAATGACAAAACGTAAAAAGTATTCCAAAGAATTTAAACTTGATGCTATCGCATTAGTTGTTGAGCAAAACTACTCACAAGCAGAAGCCTCTAGAAATTTAGGGGTAAATCCCAACATGCTTGGTCGCTGGATAAAAGAAGCTGAAAATGATGATGGGCATGCTTTTAGAGGGAACGGTAATTTAACCCCTGAGCAAGAAGAGATCAGAGAGCTAAAAGAAAAGCAACAACAAAGACATATATGGACGCTCCCTTGAAGTCAAGACGAGCTAATGTATGCATATTCTCCCCAGCTTTGATCACCCAATGGCACTAACTTTGATCACTTATTCTCATTAAGCTTTGATCACGAAAATCACTCTATAATGATCACTTTTGTGTTCTTAATGATTTTGCCGATCAAAGCTTAATGCCACTCGTAACCGAGTTCACGTTTTATCATTTTTGTAGGGTAACTATTCACCATGGTAAATTATTTTCAAAGGATCTTTTTTAACTATTGACCGATCCCGCCAGTATGCCAAGCTAGGGCTATGACCTAATAGCCCTAGCTTCAATGAATTTAAACAGCATCAACATCGACGAAATCGTTGAGAAAACCAAAGCTCAATTACAAGAAGGTAAAACTCTCACGCCTGCGCTGAAGATGTCTATTGAACTCATTCTGGTTGTCGTTGTTATGTTAGCAAGTAAATTAGGACTTAACAGTAACAATAGCAGTATCCCGCCATCAAAAGACATCAACCGAAAAAAACAAAACAAAGAGAAATCAGCCAAGTCAGCGGGTGGTCAAAAAGGCCGTGCAGGTAAAACACTAACCCAAACACAGACGCCTGATGAGATCAAAATCATCCTAGTTGAACGTGATTTTTTACCGAAAGGTCACTACCGTGAAATTGGCTTTCAAAAACGACAGGTTGTCGATATAGATATCAGGAAAGTGGTCACTGAATACCAAGCACAAATTCTGGAAAATGAGCAAGGTAAGCGTTTTATTGGTGAATTTCCAGAAGACGTTAACAGTCCTATTCAATATGGGGTTGGTGTAAAAGCCCATGCAGTTTACCTATCCCAATATCAATTACTCCCTTACAACCGCATTGAAGAATATTTTTGTGATCAACTCGGTATTCCAATCAGTGCGGGTAGTTTATTTAACTTTAATGAACAAGCAGCGGCCTTGGTAAAGTCCTCCGGCGCAGAAGCCGCGCTCAAGAAAGCCCTGAAAACGACTTATCAAGCCTTACACGTTGATGAAACGGGGATTAATATAGGTGGTAAACGACGATGGCTTCATGGTGCATCAACGACGTGGTGGACGTATTTTTACCCGCATGAGAAAAGAGGGAAAATAGCGATGGATGACGCCGATATTTTACCTCACTTTACTGGGGTACTATGCCACGACCACTGGAAACCGTATTATCAATATACACAGTGCCAACATGCCTTGTGTAATGCACATCATATCCGAGAGTTAGAAAGGGCATGGGAGCAAGACGGTATGCAATGGGCAAAGGATTTGCAAACCCTACTGACTGAAATCAATAAACATCAAATAGATAACCCCGAGCTAGATGCAGACACAAAAGCTCACTATATAGAGAAATATCAACAAATATTGGCTCAAGGTGACATTAAATGCCCTCCACCGGATAAAAACAGCCGAGTAAAAGGCCAGCGAGGCAGATTGAAACGAACAAAGTCTAGAGCGTTGTTAGAGCGGTTAAGAGATTATCAAGATGATGTCTTACGGTTCATGACGGAAACGGCGGTGCCTTTTAGCAACAACCAGGGTGAGAATGATATTAGGATGACCAAGGTTCATCAAAAGATATCTGGGTGCTTCAGAAGCATGCAAGGTGCAGAGATGTTTTGTTTAATCAGAAGCTACCTCTCGACTTGCAGAAAACAGCATGTATCAGCAAGCCTAGCCCTTGAGTTACTCTTCAAAAATCAGTTACCTGATATATTTATTGAAAATGTGGCTGAATAGTTACTTTGTAGGTATGTTAAACCGTTATCTAAATCATTTGATGAGGATAACAATAATGTCAACAAGACCTATATCTATGAGTAAATTACATGCTATTTTACGGCTGAAATATTCAGCAAAATTATCCCATCGAGAGATTGCTAGAAGCTTAAATATCTCCCCTGGCACTGTGGCTAATTACGTTAAAAAGGCCAATGAGTTAGGGTTAAACCAATGGCCGTTACCTGAAGATAAACAACACGGTACTTTTCTTAATACAAAAATCAGGGACTTCTCAACCCGTCAAAAAAGATACCCAACACCTGACTGGCTCACCATCAATAAGGATTTAAAGCAGCACAAACATTTGACGTTGCAGTTAGTCTTCGATGAATTGTGTGAGAAAGTCGGTGAGCCTTATTACAGCTATAGCCACTTCTGCCGCGCCTACCGGCAATGGTTAGGAAAACAACGGTTGTCGATGCGTCAGCATCATAAAGGCGGTGAAAAGCTGTTTGTGGATTATTGTGGCCCTACGCTGACCATCACGTGCCCTACAACACAGGAAACACGACCTGCTCAAGTGTTTGTTGCCGTGCTCGGCGCATCAAATTATACCTATGCTGAGGCAACGTATAGTCAACAACTTGAAGATTGGGTGATGAGTCATGCCCGTTGCTTTGCATTTTTAGGCGGTGTTCCAGAGCTTGTTATTCCCGACAACTTAAAAAGCGCCGTTAGTAAACCCTGTCGCTACGAGCCTGATTTAAACCCCACGTATCATCAATTAGCCGAGTATTTTAATGTCGCTGTCATACCGGCTAGACCTTATAAACCCAAAGATAAATCGAAGGCTGAAGTCGGTGTACAAATTGTTGAGCGTTGGATCATGGCACGTCTACGCAAGCAAACCTTCTACAGCTTAGCGCACCTAAATCAAGAAATAGCAAAGCTACTTGATGTAATGAACAATAAGGTCATGAAGCAATATCAACAGTCACGTAAACAGCTATTTGAGATGGTGGATAAAAGCGCATTAAAGCCATTGCCTGAAAAGCCCTATCACTATACACAAATCAAAACGGTGCGAGTACACATTGATTATCATGTTGAAATAGAAAAACATTATTACAGTGTGCCGTATCAGTGGGTTAAGAAACAATTACGCGCACACATAACCAATCAGCTAGTACAGCTTTATCATGACGATACCTTAATCGCACAGCATCCGCGCTCACATCGTTTAGGAGGGCATACAACACAGTCTCATCATATGCCTCTGGCGCATCAAAAACAGCATGAGCAGTCACCGATAAATTTACGCTCATGGGCATTAAGTATCGGGGAGTATACTCACCAAGTTATTGAGTTACAGCTCAGTGGACGGCGTCACCCCGAGCACGCTTATCGCGCCTGTTTAGGGGTGTTAAGTTTAGCTAAAACTTATTCAAAAGAACGGCTTGATCAAGCGTGTTATCGCGCAATCATAATGAATACGACAACACTCAAATCAATAAAGCAGATGCTGAAGAAAGGGTTGGATCAACAACCGTTACCCACACAGCAAACAGAGCCAGAAAAGCCAATAAAGCATGACAACATACGCGGCACACAGTATTACCATTAAGGAAATGAATCATGATAGACACCATTAACCAACAACTTCAACTACTCAAGTTATCCGGTATAAAACACGCATTAAAGCAGCAGCTTGAGCAGCCTAACTTATACCAAGAGCAAAGCTTTATAGAGCGCATCAGTTTATTGCTAACACATGAAATTGACACGCGTGAGCAAAGAAAAATCGACCGGCTCGTGCGACACGCTAAATTCCGCTTACCGGCTCAGTTAAATCAGCTGATTTACTCACCGGCACGTAATATAGAAAAAGCACAGATACGTAACTTAAGCCAAAATAGCTGGCTGAACTTACATCAAAATATCTTAATCACCGGGGCAACAGGCTGTGGAAAAACATACCTCGCATGTGCCTTAGGGCATGAGCACTGCCTACAAGGAAAAAGCGTTTACTATATTCGATTAAAAGAACTACTTGAAAGCCTGTTTCTAGCACAAGCAGATGGTAGTTACCGGAAATTACTGGCGAAGTTAATAAAGTATGATCTACTGATCTTAGACGACTGGGGGCTTGAACCACTGAGTGCACAGCAACGAGGTGACTTACTCGAATTAATCGATGCGCGGTATGGGTATAAATCACACATAATTATAAGTCAGCTCCCGCAGGAAAACTGGCATGAGATGATTGGAGAATCAACCCATGCTGACGCCATTTTAGATAGGCTAATTCATGGTTCGATTAAGTTGAATTTAAAAGGAGAATCGATACGAAAACAGTTAAATAAATTGACTGATGATGATCAGTTAAGCTAATTTAAAAATGGCTCTACAAAATGATAAATCAGGTGATCAAAGCTGATGAGAATCGGTGATCAAAGTCATGAGAATACGCACCTTATCGTCGCGACACCAGCGGTTTCAGCGCATTGTTTGATAAAGTCAGGACATAAAAAATCACTCAGTTGACCTAAGCCTTCTGAATTGGGTGCGTAGCTATTGGCAAGAGAAAGTGCGGTAGTGAGTTGCAAAATAAAAGGCTCCTGAATAAATTCAGAAGCCTTTATAAACTAACCAGAAGATCGGTCAATGGATCGTCAAATATTTCTTAACTGATCGGCATTAAGCGTATAAGCTGGCCAAAAAATTAAATAAAAAATAATACTAAGTTGAATTATGTCTCTTGTGGTGGATTTGATGAAACTTGAAATAAATATCTTTAAATTAAATTCTACCCATAAAAAAGCAAGCCATTAGGCTTGCCAAGAAGGGTGTTAATTAGCTCTCACCTAGCCTTTAAGCTATTAACTTTTCAGCAAGGTTTAATTCCATAATGGCTTTTAATAAACGGTATAAGTTAATTGACGCGTCAATTTCTTCTTTACGGTTTGTTAAGCTTTCAATATTTAAGCCCAGTGGCACGTCTAGGTGCGCACAGCTTTTAAGTATTAAGTCGAGGTTTTCGCGGCAAATACGTACTGATTCGCTTAATGTATTGTCTGCATCAAGCATGCGCCATTTAGTTGCCTCTGGCACTGAGATACCCAACCATTGCATAAACTCTAAGGTTTTTTCGCCGCCGCACGGGGTAAACGTTAATATAATACGTTGAGGTGTAATACCCTGTGCTTTACATGTACGTGCGTAGCTAGTAATTAACTCTATAGTAGCTTGTGCATCGTAAACAGCTTGCGATATAAAAAACTGACAACCTAGTGCTGTTTTTTCTATTAATCGTTCGTGCTCATTTCGTTTACTTGAATGGCGCTCGGCAATAGTAACGCCACCTAAAAAGAAATCATCTGATTGCTCAGCCATCGCTTTATACGCATCTGGCAGGCTTAGCTTTATATCGCCTATCGATGACGGGCTACCTACTAAAACAACATTTTGTAAATCGTAGTCGTTTTTAGTTTCACTTAGCCAATCTTTAAATTCGCCTACGCCACGCTGCGCCACACTTTTATAAGTAATCACATCTTGTGCAGATAAATTACGAAGTAAATGGCTGTATTCACGCGGATCAACGGTTTGTTTAAACGCAAATGGGCGGTCTTGATTAGTGCGGCTGCTTTCGTCTTGAATGTCGTAAATTATCACGCCGTCGTATTCAATTTCGTGTAAGCGACCTAATAGCTTTTCTGCAATGGTTTTTAATTGCGCTTTATCGGTGCCAATTTTAGGCGGGGTAGTACCAATAAGATAAACACCTTGATTGGTGTCCACTATCTTCTCTTTTAGTGATAAAGCCATAATCCTCATTCCAGCTAAGTTTGTTTTGATGGATTTAATATAGCAGCCATTTAGACGTCTAGATAGATTTATTTAGTGAAAGTTTTTCAACTAACATGATGTTTATTCATAGGGCCTGTTCCCATAATTTATAATTGACACAGTTGTTTACATAATAAATTCCCTTGGGGCTCTTATATTTATTGGCTTTGGGGCATAATTAAAGAGTTAAATCTGACAACAAATTTGCTCAATTTAAAAAGGGACAACAATGAAATTTAAATTATTAGCAACCAGCTTAGCGGTATCGCTGGCGTTAACAGGTTGCGCCATGCAACAAAACCAAAGCACGCAAACAACAGCACAACAAGAACAAGTAAATAAAGCTGATGATCGTGTTTTTTCGCAAGATTATTTAATTGAAGAGCTAGAAAACGGCTTACGTGTCATGGTTGTTAAAACTGATTACCCTGATGTAGTGTCGCTGCAAATTCCGGTATCGGTTGGATCGCGTAACGAAGTTGAAGAGGGCAAAACAGGCTTTGCTCACTTTTTTGAACACATGATGTTTAAAGGCTCAAAAAAATACCCTGAAGATGTGTACTCAGACATATTAAAAAATTCAGGTGTTGATAACCGCGCTTATACAACAAACGATTACACAAATTACCATTTAAACTTTTCAAAGCAGCATCTTGATAAAGTACTTGAGCTTGAAGCTGATATTTTTCAAAACTTAACCTACACCGAAGAGCAATTTAGAACCGAAGCGCAAACAGTAAAAGGTGAGTACTTAAAAAACAACGCGAGCCCAATTCGTAAATTATTAAGCGCTGTACGCGAAGAAGCGTTTGATAAGCACACGTATAAACTCACCACTATGGGCTTTTTTAAAGACATAGAAGCCATGCCTGATCAAATGGCGTACGGGAAAGAATTTTTTGCTAAGTTTTATAAACCTGAGTATGTGTCACTTGTTATTGTGGGCGATGTAGATCCACAAGCAACAATGGCAATGGTTAAAAAGCATTGGGGTAGCTGGAAAAAGGGTAACTATGTTGCTGACATTAAAGCAGAGCCTGTTCAACAAGCACCGAAATATTTGCACCAGCAAGATGAAGCGCTACCAGGGCATTGGTTACTTGTATCGTACAAAGGCGCTGCGTGGGAGCCAGCTAAAAAAGACAGAGCGGCACTTGATTTAATCTCACAGCTTTATTTTTCAAACAATTCAGATTTATACCAAGAGCTAGGGGCTGTTGATCTTTGTAGTATATATATTAATCAGCCCATATTGGTAGCCACATCATAGTGAATGCTAAAGCGAGCATGGAATGATAATTCCGCTCAAGCTTTTCATACCGTGTGGCTATCCCTCTATATTGTTTGATCCGACCAAAGGCATTCTCAACTAAGTGCCTATATTTGTACATGCACCAGTCAATATCTTCATTACCCACTAAACTGTTATCCTTGCGTGGAATAACGGGTGTAGCGCTATTGTCACGAATAAACTCTCTTAGTTTTTCACTATCGTAGCCTTTATCTGCGACAACAACATTACTCGTTGGGCAATTGGCTACAAGTGACTCTGCATGGACGATATCATGCGTATTTCCACAGGATAATTCATAATAAACAGGCAATCCTCCGCTATCTACTGCAAGATGAATTTTAGTCGAATTACCACCTCGACTCTTACCGATTGATTCATTGTCAGCGGTTCTTGCACCGCAACTATGCTGGTGAGCCCTGACAATACTGCCATCAATAAAGATCCAATCCATATCAGCATAGTGGGATAACACTCGAAATAATTCATTCAAAATATCTTTTTTGGACCATAAATTAAATCGTCTATAAATAGCACTCCACGAGCCGAAATAAGACGGTAAATCTCGCCAAGGAATACCGGTACGCATCCTATAGAGTATGCCTTCGAGCGTTTTTCTATGCTCAGGCTTATTATAAATTCGACCACTTAAGTGCATTACTTTTGATAAGACATTCCATGTCGCGTCTGTTAACATTAATCTTGGCATGAGGGTTCGTGTAATGTTTTTTAGCGAATTCAATTATACCTTATCCTTATGCTGTTTGTTTTTTATACCGCAAAGATCAACACGCCCTAGTGGTCGACAAACAAATTGCCAGCCAAATGTTTACCTATAACCCAGAGACTAAAGATCCGGGTTTATTACACGTATTTGTTAAAGTAGAAAACGCAGATGATTTAGCCACTGCACGCGATGCCATTAACCGAACTTATGCAAAAGCACGCACTCAGCTTGTTGATGAGCAAAAGCTCAGTGATTTAAAATCGAACCTTAAGTACAGCTTTATTAATGGCTTGGATTCATCGCAAGCGATTGCATCAACCCTTGCCAGCTACATGCATTTTGAGCGCGATCCTGAGGTTATAAACCAGCTGTATAAATCGGCAGATAACATCACCAGCGCAGATATTAAAGCCGTTGCTAATAAATACTTTACTGATAACGCACGTACCACATTAACAATGTCGGCACTTGATAAAGCGCCAAGTTTTGAGCAAGAAGTTGATTTAAATGCGCTTACTGCAAAGCTTGAACAAGCACCTGCGGCTCCTGTATTTAAAGTACTTGATAAAACCAATAGCTCGCCATTAATTGATGTTAACTTTTTATTCAATACCGGTGCGGCTGCCGACCCACAAGGCAAAAAAGGTGTTGCTGCGTTAACTGCGGCTATGCTTGCACAAGGTGGCTCAGAGGCGACAAGCTACAAAGATATTCAAAAAGCACTTTATCCGCTTGCGGGTAGCTTTGGCTATCAAATAGATAAAGAAATGCTGTCGTTTCAAGGGCGCATTCACAAAGATAATGCGGCGCAGTGGTATACATTTGTGAGCGATCAATTACTAAATCCAGGTTTTAGAGATGACGACTTTAAACGCCTTAAAAAAGAAATGCTAGATGGCATTAAGTCAGGCTTAAAAGCATCTAACGATGAAGAGCTTGGTAAAGAAGTGCTCTACAGTGCACTTTACAAAAATCACCCTTACGAAAGTTACAACTACGGTGATATTTCGGATTTAGAAGCGTTGACGCTAGATGATGTTAAAGCGTTTTATAACAGCGAGCTTACGCAATCTAAACTCACGGTTGGCTTAATTGGGGCTGTGCCTGCAAACCTTAAAGCTAAAATGATGAGCGATTTTGCAACGCTACCAAAAGGTGATCAAAGCCGTTTAAGTATTCCTGATGCGCCAGCGCTTAAAGGTCATCATGCAACTATTGTAGAAAAGTCAGCGCAATCGACGGCGGTATCGTTTGGTTTCCCTATTGATACAATAAGAAGTAGCGAAGACTGGACAGCCCTTTGGCTTGTGCGTTCGTACTTTGGTGAGCACCGTAGTTCTAACAGCTTTTTATATGAGCGCATTCGTGAAACTCGCGGCATGAACTATGGCGATTACGCATACATTGAATACTTTCCACGTGGTATGTTTCAAACCAAGCCAGATGCAAACCTAGGGCGCTCAGAGCAAATATTTCAAGTGTGGTTACGCCCACTTCGCTCTAATAACGATGCGCATTTTGCAACTCGTACCGCCTTATTTGAGCTTGATAAGCTAATTAAAAATGGTATGAGCGAAGATGACTTTGAAGCAACGCGTAACTTTTTAATTAACTTTGTGCCGCAAATGGTTGCAAGTCAAAATCGCCAATTAGGTTACGCGCTTGATAGCGAATTTTACAACACAGAGTCGTTTGTAAAATACGTGACAAGTAAGCTTGAAAAGCTAACGCTTGCAGATGTGAATCGCGTAATTAAAGATAACCTGCAAACAGATAACGTGCAGTATGTGTTTATTACCGGTGACGGCGAAGACATGAAAAAACGTTTAGCGTCAGAGCAAACCTCGCCAATGGTTTACAACACAGAAAAACCAGCAGAGCTTGTTGCAGAGGATAAAGTCATTGCCGATTACACATTAGCCATTGAGGCTAAAAACATTGAAGTAATGGCCGTAGATAAAGTATTTCAGTAATTTAAACTCTTTTTAAATATATAAAAAATGCCCCAGTGCTTATAGCCTGGGGCATTTTTATTAATTAGCGTTATTAGGGCATTAGTTAGTCGCTAAAAGCACTGAGCCTGCCCCTAGAGCAAAGCTTATTAAGGAGCTCATAACAACTCCCGCTAAAAAGCTTTTAGTAGGCTTGCTTTTAACTTCGTCATTTATAGGCTCATCAAGTTTAATTAGCTCGCCTTGGCGTACTTCAAGTACTGCGCAAAGCGCCATAGTGGTTTCTTTAGAAGCGGCGCCTTCTTTTTCTACCCGTTGAATGGTTCGTAAGCTTACATCGCAGGCATCTGCGAGCTGTTGCTGCGTCCAGTCTAACTTACTTCTAAGTGATTTAACTGTTGTAGGGTTTAATTGCACGTTAAAGCTTCCCTACAAATAGTTCAACAATGGTTACAGTTGTATAGCCAAACACCGCTCCACCTAATGTACGCCAGCAAGAAAAAATGCTGCCTTTTTAGGATCGTCCGGTAGGCTACTTTGAACTTGTTTGTCTATCACGTTACCGTTTTTATATAGAGTGCACTCCAGACGCCCTGTGAGTATGTTGAGCATGTCAAATTTTACTTGGTAATGAGAGCTCTCAAAATCAAAAGAATGAGTGTTTGCACGGTTGATACTTCGTTTTCTACTGAATAAGTCATCGTTTATAAATACTTCTTCTTTACCAGTAAAGTAGGTTCCAAAACAGGCTATTTGATTGTCGCCATCTTGAAAGTAAAATTTATAACCAAGCTTTTTAGTATTCAATACATCGTTTTTCATCATCGTTATCCTTGTTGAGTTGACGATCTAAAGTATCCCCAGAATTAGCCTTTATATATCAATAAACTAACAGCATTAAAAAATGTGGGAAGCGAGGGAACATTCATGGTGTTTTGTGATCTTATGAATCACTTACAAACAACAGAGCTAAACACCATGAATGCTTTTACTATTTTGCACAATATGCTCCGCGCCGTCACCCCTAAATCAATTCATAAAGCCAGATTTAATACTCTAGTCGCTGCCGTTAAATCTCTTTTGCACTGTCAGCAATGCACCTTGACGTCTATTGGTCGCAATTTGAATTCAAAAACAACTGAAAAACATGATATTAAACGTATTGATCGACTGCTCAGTAACCACGAGCTTTTACGTGAATCAACAACGGTTTATGTTCACTTAAGCCGTTTTGTGGTCACTGAAAAGCATCCCGTCATTTTGGTTGATTGGAGTCATGCCGATACACAAACCAAATATTGTATTCTGCGTGCCAGCATTGTCAGTGAAGGTCGCTCTTTAACCCTGTATCAGGAAAGTGCACTCAGCTTTCAATGTCATTGCCCAAAAGTACAAAAACGGTTCTTGAAGATGCTCAAACTGATCTTGCCGAGTGATTGCCGGCCCGTCATTGTGACGGATGCGGGCTTTAAAGTTCCTTGGCTCAAAGCCGTGCGAAACAATGGCTGGCATTATATTAGCCGAGTTCGAGGTACGGCACACTTGAAAACGCAGGGCAGCGATGAGTTTGTTCCATGCCAGTCACTATTCAAGAGCAATCAACGTAAGAGGCAGTATCTTGGCGCGACCGAGTTGACCAAAAGTGCAAAATATCAAACGCATGCAGTGCTGGTTGGCAAGGGGCATAAGTTATTAAAAAGAGATAAAAAACGTGGTTATAAGGAGCCTTGGCTACTCGTTTCTTCACTTCCAAAAAGGCACCACTTTCTCGAAAAAGTGCTCAAATTATATGGTATGAGAATGCAAATAGAAGCCGGATTTCGAGATCAAAAAAGTGTTAGGTTCGGCTTAGGCTCAGATCTACACAGAACGAACAAACTCTACCGATTAGACATACTTTTACTGCTCGCAACACTGGCGCATTGGTTCTCAATGATGCTGGGTGCAGTGATAGACAAAGCAGGAAAGACAGGATCTTTTCAAGCTAACTCAACCAAAAGCAGGCGAGTAGTGTCATGGGCATTTGTTGGGTTGCGATACTTCAAAAAACAGTCCATTAAACTGCGACGGCGAGATTATTTAGAAGGGCTCGCCTATTTCGCACAAGTGGTAGTGCAACTCAATTGGAAAAATATGGATGTGAGTGATGTAATTGAAACTTAATGATTATTTTTGGGGATCCCTTAGGTTGACGATGCTAATTTAGCGGTAATTATTACTTTTTACGCCGTCAGTAGTATGCCAGTACTTGTTTTGACGTATGACATAAAGCCTGTCATACGTCTTACCTTTTGATTTTTATTGTAAAAATAAAAAATTTAAATTTGAGTGAATTTAACCGGCTGTCATATAGTATATACTTTGATTCAAGCATACTGAGCAAAATAATACCTAGAGTTATGCTGCTTAATAATTTTTTCATTAAAAAAATGTTAATGACTATACAGATAAACAGAAAAATAAAAATGGAAAGCACGTGTTAGACGATAAAATGTTTTTAAAGCAAGTTTTAGACACCACACCGGATCAGGTCGTCGTGATTAATGACTCAGGGGAGATTGTTTTTGTAAATAAGAGCTGGCAAAACTTTGGTGAGCAAAACGACTGTACTTGTTATGATTGGGAGCAAAAAAATTACTTAGCAGAATGCAAGAAAGCCGCAGATAATGGCGATGAGTTTGGCTTAAATGCGTATCAAGGTATTTTAGCGATAATAGAGCAACAGCAAAGTGATTTTTATTTAGAGTATCCTTGTCATAGCGAAAACGAAAAACGCTGGTTTATGATGCGTGTTGTGCCTTTTGAACTAAGTGATAAAAAATATTATGTTATTAGCCATCAAAATATTACCGAGCGCAAACTAGCCGAAGAGCAAGTACAAAAACTAGCAGCCATTGATGGCTTAACTGATATTGCTAACCGAGGTTTTTTTGATACCTTTTTAGAGCAAGAGTGGAATCGTTGTCAACGTTTAGGTATGCCGCTGTCGTTGGCTATAATCGACATTGATGATTTTAAATTACTCAATGACACTTACGGACACCAACAAGGCGATACATGCTTAAAAAAGGTGGCTAAAGTACTCAATGAATATACTAAACGCCCAGGTGACTTATGTGCTCGTTTTGGTGGTGAAGAATTTGTATTAGTTTATGGAAATACAAGCTCAGATCAGGCCTTGTTAGTATTGAGCGATATTTTAGAAAAATTAAAACATTTAAACATTGAAAATAAGCATTCTTTACCCAGCAGAACCCTTACTGTTAGTGTAGGGCTCACGACTATCACACCAAATAGTGACTTTACATGTGCTCATTTAATCAAAGAAGCAGACGATTTACTTTATAAAGCAAAAGATAAAGGAAAAGATGCTTTATGTGTAAGTGATTTAGCGCTCATATAATTTTTTTACTCTTAGTTATACCTAATAACCAGAACAAATAACTAAGGGGTTAACACCTTAGGCTTTAAATCCGTTAGACTTGGCAAAAGGCTCTTTTATATCAATTTAAGGCAGTGCAGTATTATGCGTCATGAAATTTGGCAACAGCTTCGTAGCGAAGCAAATGAAGTCGTAACCCGTGAACCTCTTTTAGCGAGTCATGTGTATTCATGTATTTTGAATCATGAGTGTTTGGGTTCAGCATTGAGCTTTATTGTTGCTAATAAATTGGCGGACGCGGTGGTATCTGCGTTTACTATTCGTGAGTTGTTCGATCAAGCATTTGTAAAGTGCGATCGTATGCTTACTTATGTAGCTGAGGATATTAAAGCGGTAAAAGACAGAGATCCCGCAGCCGAAACTTACCTTACGGTGATATTAAACTTAAAGGGTTTTCATGCTATTCAAGCGCACCGTTTAGCAAATTGCTTATGGCAACAAAACCGTAAAGAGTTAGCGCGCTTTGTACAAAGCCGAACATCTGAAGTGTTTGGGGTTGATATTCACCCAGCATGTAAAGTGGGTAAAGGCATTATGTTTGACCACGCAACCGGTATTGTTATTGGTGAAACAGCAGTCATTGAAGATAACGTATCAATTTTGCAATCTGTAACGCTTGGCGGTACGGGTAATGAGCAGGGGGATCGTCATCCTAAAATTAGAGCCGGTGTGTTAATAGGCGCTGGTGCTAAAGTACTTGGTAATATTGAAGTGGGCGAGGGCGCACGAATTGGTGCAGGCTCTGTTGTACTTAGCAATGTTCCACCACACACAACCGCTGTTGGCGTACCCGCTAAAATTATTGGTCGGCCGGATTGTGAGTGTCCGGCGCAAAGTATGAACCAAAACTTTTTAGCAAATCCTGAGCCTGAAAATGCTTCACATACAAGTGCAATGCTATAAAAGTAGGCGAAAATAAATGCCATATAAAAGTAACTTATTTGCAATGATACTCAGCTTTTTTGTGGGGGTAGGATTAACAAGTGGTTACTTTTTGCATTTGTATGAACCGCTTAACGATAAAACGGCTCAATTTATACATGCTAGTCAAGATGTTATTATTGAAGTAAGCGGTAATAAATCAGTTCAAAAATCACCTATAAACACTACAACTAAAGCACTTCAACAACCGTTGGAAAAAGAGTACATTACGAAAATAAGTGCGCTAAATAACGAATTGTCAGTAGCTACAAAACAGCTGAAAGTTGCTCAGCAGCAGTTAAAGCGAACTCGCTTAGAAGGCACTGATTTTGCTAAGCAGCTTGATGAAAAATTTGATAGTGAAAGTGAAAATACGCAGTGGAGCTTCGAAATAGAAACGGCACTTACTGACTTTTTAATCATCAGTGATTTAAGTAATACGGCGCAGCTAAGCTATTTAACTTGTAAACAAACTATCTGTAAATTTGAATTACTAGCCGATAAGAATAATGAACAAGGCCATGCACAGTGGCGTGAACTTAATGATAAGTTGGCAACGACACCTTGGTGGCAACAGTTTAAAATCACCTCATCAAGCTCAAACGACGAGCGAATAGAATTTATAGTGAGCACCAAAGAGTAAGTGCTCCTATTTTAGTTAAGCGTGCTAGCTCACTACTTTAGAATGTATAACACCATCAACAAGTTCGGTAATAAGTGCATCACCGGTTTTCACATCACTTACTGACTTAACCACTTTATTTTTTTCATTTTTTGTAATGCTGTAACCGCGTGCTAAAACATTTAGCGGACTTACCGAATCTAATTTACTTGCCTGTAGTGCCAAGTTGTTATTTGCTTGCTGCAATTGATGCTGTATAGCTTGGTTTAGTCTTGCGTGTAATTGCGTGAGTATATGGTTTGCTGTAGCGAGTTTTTTGTCAGGCGATTGGCGCATTAAACGCGGCGTTAAGTTATTAAGTGTGCGTTCTTGCTGGTATAAGCGATTACGCATAGCTTGTTGCAGTGCAATGCTTAGCTCATCCAAACGTTGCGTTTTTTGATTAAGCTGATTACGTGGATGACACAAATTAAGGCGGTGTTGTAACTGCGTTGCTAATGCGCGTTTATCGGCAATACCGTGCTTAAACGCGTTAGATAAACGATTAACTAATTGTGTTACTTTGTTGTGTAACTCTTGCGTATTTGGGCTTACAAGCTCAGCTGCGGCTGATGGAGTCGCTGCACGAACATCAGCAACGTAATCGCTAATGGTTGTATCTATTTCATGGCCTACCGCACTTACTATGGGTAATTCACTTTTGAAAATAGCGCGGGCGAGCTGTTCGTGATTAAAACACCATAAATCTTCAAGTGATCCGCCGCCTCGTCCTAAAATAAGTACGTCTATTTCATCACGAGCATTAGCTAATTCAATTTGATTAATTAAATGCAGGTGTGCTTCTTTGCCTTGCACCATCGCAGGGTAAATAATGACTTCTAATTGCGGCGCACGGCGTTTAAGTACCGTTAAAATATCTTTTATAGCAGCGCCGGTTGCTGAGGTAATAACACCAATACGATTAATATTTTGCGGTAATGGCTGCTTGTGAGCAGAGCTAAATAATCCTTCGGCGGCCAAACGCATTTTAAGCGCATCAAACTCTTGCTTTAGCTGACCTTCGCCGGCCGGCTCCATATGCTCAACAATAAGCTGGTAGTCACCGCGAGGTTCATAAAGTGATACACGCGCTTTTACTGTGACTTGTGCGCCATTTACAGGGCGGTAGCTTTGGTTGCGGTTGTTGCCGCGCCACATTGCGGCTTTAATTTGTGCTTTATCGTCTTTTAGCGAAAAATACCAATGACCGGATGCAGGGGTAATGAAATTAGAAATTTCGCCTGTTAATACTAATGAGGCAAAGCCTTGCTCAAGCAGTGTGCGAATTTCTCTATTAAGGCGTGACACGGTGTAAACCGTCTGCGAAGGCTTCGAAAACATAAAAAACAACCTAAAACTATTTATGAGGCAAGTTATAAGGTAAGTTTATCATAAATATTTACGAAATATTATTTACTCATGCCAACAACGCTGTTAAAATTTGGCCGCAATTCCTTATCGTAGTTCCACATGTGAGAAGTTGCCAAAATGCTTAGAATCGCTAAAGAAGCTCTTACCTTTGATGACGTACTTTTAGTACCTGGTCATTCTACTGTTTTGCCACACACGGCAAACATTTCAACTCGCTTAACGCGTGGTATCAAACTTAACTTGCCGCTTATTTCAGCATCTATGGATACTGTTACAGAAGCTCGTTTAGCTATTGCCCTTGCGCAAGAGGGTGGTCTTGGTTTTATTCATAAAAACATGACTATCGAAGAACAAGCGAAAAACGTACGTAAAGTTAAAACCTACGAAGCAGGTATTGTTTCATACCCTGTAACGGTGACTGCTGATTTAACAATTGCTGATGCAGTTGAGCTTTCGCACGAAAAAGGTTTTTCAGGCTTTCCGGTTACCGACAACAATAATGTACTTGTAGGCATTGTTACTAGCCGTGATATGCGTTTTGAAACTAAGCTTGAACAGCCTGTTTCTACCGTTATGACTAAAAAAGAAAAGCTTGTTACCGTTAAAGAAGGCGCAGCACGCGAAGAAATTTTAGGCTTAATGCACGAACACCGCATTGAAAAAATCCTTGTTGTTGATGATGAATTTAAACTCAAAGGCATGATCACAGTAAAAGATTACCAAAAAGCCCAAGACAAACCTGACGCATGTAAAGACGACCAAGGTCGTTTACGTGTAGGTGCTGCTGTAAGTGTTGGCGCGGGTACTGATGAGCGTATTGCTGCATTAGTAGAAGCGGGTATTGATGTTTTACTTATCGATACATCACATGGTCACTCTCAAGGCGTTATTGACCGTGTAACTAAAACTCGCAAAGAGTATCCAGACCTACAAATTATTGCAGGCAACATTGCAACAGCTGAAGGTGCGATTGCACTTGCTGATGCGGGAGCGGATGCAGTTAAAGTAGGTATCGGCCCAGGTTCTATCTGTACTACACGTATTGTTACCGGTTGTGGCGTTCCACAAATTACAGCTATTTCAGATGCTGTTGAAGGCTTAAAAGGTCGCGACATTCCTGTTATTGCTGATGGTGGCATTCGTTTTTCTGGCGATATTGTTAAAGCTCTTGTTGCTGGTGCATCGTGTGTAATGGTGGGTTCACTGCTTGCAGGTACTGAAGAAGCACCAGGTGAAGTTGAATTGTACCAAGGCCGTTATTACAAATCTTACCGTGGTATGGGCTCATTGGGCGCGATGGATCAAAAAGAAGGTTCATCAGATCGTTACTTCCAAAAATCAAACGAAGCAGACAAGTTAGTACCTGAAGGTATTGAAGGTCGCGTAGCTTACAAAGGTCCTATTGCAACGATTATTCATCAGCAAGTGGGCGGCCTACGAAGCGCTATGGGCTTAACGGGTTGTGCAACAATTGAAGAGCTAAATACAAAACCACAATTTGTACGTGTTACTTCAGCAGGTATGGGTGAGTCGCACGTTCATGATGTGCAAATCACTAAAGAAGCACCAAATTACCGCTTAGGTTAAGCAGCGTAATTAATTTAATATACTGGGCTTGCTTTGCAAGCCCTCTTTTTAGTCGTTTATATAAATACCAATTGCATTAATAAAGTGGTCAATTATTGCGACAGATAAATGGCTCAATAACGAGGCAAAAACTTCGACTTTTATTTCTTCTAAATAAGAAGTTTTTAACGTGGTTAGAGAGTTATTTAGCCTGCAAGAATTAGTAATGTTTAATAAAATTGGTATTCAAAGCGGCATTTAGCATTAGCATCTACTTTACGAGATACTCCATGAGCAAAGATATTCACGATTCACGAATTCTCATTTTAGACTTTGGTTCACAATACACTCAACTAATCGCGCGCCGTATACGCGAAATTGGTGTTTACTGTGAACTGTGGGCATGGGATGTGACTGAAGAGCAAATCCGCGAGTTTAACCCACAAGGTATCATTCTTTCTGGTGGCCCAGAATCAACAACACTTGAAAACAGCCCGCGCGCTCCTGAGTATGTATTTAATGCAGGCGTGCCTGTACTAGGTATTTGCTACGGTATGCAAACAATGGCAGCTCAACTAGGTGGTAGTGTTCATAGCTCTGATAAAAAAGAGTTTGGTTACGCACAAGTTGAAAAAGCAGGCAACTGTGCATTGTTTGATGCAATTGAAGACCACATCACTGATGGTGGCAACGGCGTACTTGACGTTTGGATGAGCCATGGCGACAAAGTAATGGATATTCCAGCTGGTTTTACTACAACAGCTAAAACATCTACTTGCCCACATGCTGCAATGTCTAACGAAGAAAAACGTTTCTACGGCGTACAGTTTCACCCAGAAGTGACACATACACATCAAGGTCAGCGCTTATTAGAGCGTTTTGCTATTGATATTTGTGGCTGTGAAAAATTATGGACTGCTGCAAAAATTATCGATGATGCTATCGAACGAATTAAAGAAACAGTTGGCGATGACGAAGTTATTCTAGGCCTCTCTGGTGGTGTTGATTCATCAGTTGTGGCTATGCTTATTCACCGTGCAATTGGCGAAAGACTAACATGTGTATTTGTTGATAATGGGTTACTTCGTTTAAACGAAGGCCAACAAGTAATGGACATGTTTGGTAATAAATTTGGCTTAAACATTGTTAAAGTTGAAGCTGAAGAGCAGTTTTTAAATGATTTAGCTGGTAAATCAGACCCAGAAGATAAACGTAAAGCCATTGGTCACACGTTTATTAATGTGTTTGATGAGCAAGCCAAAAAGCTTAAAAATGCAAAATGGTTAGCGCAAGGTACAATTTACCCAGATGTAATTGAATCAGCGGCATCTGCTACAGGCAAAGCGCATGTTATTAAATCTCACCACAATGTGGGCGGATTACCAGATGACATGAAAATGGGCCTTGTTGAGCCATTACGTGAATTATTCAAAGATGAAGTACGTAAAATTGGCCTAGAACTAGGTTTACCGTACGACATGCTTTACCGTCATCCTTTCCCTGGACCAGGTTTAGGTGTGCGTGTACTTGGCGAAATCAAAAAAGAATACTGTGATTTATTACGCCGCGCCGATGCGATTTTCATCGAAGAGCTACACAAAGCAGAGCTTTACCATAAAGTAAGCCAAGCGTTTACTGTATTCTTACCGGTTAAATCGGTAGGGGTTATGGGCGATGCACGTAAGTACGATTGGGTTGTATCACTTCGTTGTGTGGAAACAATCGACTTTATGACAGCGCGCTGGTCACATTTACCGTATGAGTTCTTAGGTGTGGTTTCAAACCGCATCATTAACGAAATTGATGGTATTTCTCGTGTTGTTTACGATATTTCAGGTAAACCACCTGCAACTATCGAATGGGAATAATTAATTTTAGTTTTAGTCAGATAAAATAAAGTGATTAAAAACGGCGGATTAGCATGCTAATTCGCCGTTTTGTTTATTTAAAAAGCAGTTGAACTAAAAGTGTGATTTTTCTCTTTACCTTTAGCGAAACTTCTCTATAATTCGTCGTCATTGCAGGGGCGTAGTTCCAATTGGTAGAACAGCGGTCTCCAAAACCGATGGTTGGGAGTTCGAGTCTCTCCGCCCCTGCCATTTCTTCTTTACATCGTATTTATTAATTCTTATATTACCTTACTTACTAATTTCATCGAGTCGTTATGCATTCACGGTACGCAGCTGTTTTTGGTATTGAAAACCTCGAATTAAATAAACACTTTAAACCAGCCGATAAATTTCCAGCGGATAGCCTTCCTGCAGATAATCTTTTAATAGATAGTGTTGCGGCAAGTAGTCATGCACCTGATACTGCACCAAAAAACAATGTACTTGAGCCTATAGTGCTTTGTGAGCAATTATTTGCAGATATTAAACGTGCAGCATTACCAATTGTTATTAACAGCGTTGTACAAAGCGCTGAGATGCAATTAAATGACGATCAGCTAGTACTTACAAAACCACAGCTCAGCAAGGCCGATAAGCGCGCTTTATGGGCTTTAATGAGTGAACACCTTGATAAACTTTAAACCAGTAGACGAAACCGCAATACCTCAATTAATAGCAATAGAAACAGCATGCCATAGCCATCCGTGGACGTTAAATACAATGAGTTCGTGTTTAGGTGGGCGCTATTTTAATGTAGCCGCGTTTGAAAATGAGAATATGGTTGGTTTTTATATTGGTGAAAAAGCAGGTCCTGATTATACGCTTATGGATATTTGCGTAACACCAAGTTATCAAGGCAAGGGCATTGCTAAGCTGTTGTTAGCTCAGTTTATTGAATACGGTGAGCAACAAAACGCTGAAAACTTATTTTTAGAGGTACGCGAATCTAACACGCGAGCAATTGCGCTGTATGAGTACGCAGGCTTTATAGAAATGTCAGTGCGTAAAAATTACTACCCAAGCGACAACCTAGCTAAAAATGGCTTTGAAGATGCTATTTTAATGGGGATGGCATTAAGTTTAGGTTTCCAATAATACTCTTTTTGGCTTACACCAGCTTGTTATTTGTATCTATTGAATGCTCTATTGCGGCTATTAAATTATTAACTAACTCATTTCGAGGGACCTTGTTATTGCTTTTAAGGTTATCCTCGAGCGCCCCTGCAGTTTGATAGATGTCGTCAAAATTAAAACACCCCGCACTGCCTTTAATACTATGCGCAACGCTGCGTAGTGCTTCCCAGTCATCAGAGTGTTGCAGTGCTTTTACTTCATTTAAATAGGTTGGCAAGTTAGCTAAATAGTTATCTGCAATTTGTTGAAATTTTTCACTTTTTAATAAACTATCCCATTTGTTTTGGTTATCTTTTTCAAGATGTAGGTAGCTTACCAATACGCTCTCTAGTGCGTCTTTGTCTATGGGTTTACCTAGGGCTTTATCGCAGCCTGCATTTAAATAAGTGTCTATATCATGGTTCATTACATTTGCAGTTAACGCGATGATAGGGCCATCATAAGCGGCATGGCGCAGCATTTTAGTGGCTTCTAATCCGCCCATAACCGGCATTTGCATATCCATAATAATTAACTGATAGTCGTTAACTAGCGCCATTTCTACTGCTTGTGCGCCATTACTTGCTATATCGGGTTCTAGGCCCCACGTTTGCAGAAGCAGTTTTATTAGTAATTGATTATCAGGGTTGTCTTCAGCCACTAAAATATTGGCATCAAAGTGGTTGGTTGCAAACGATAGTAGTGGATCTCTTTCTGGCGTTAGTTGGCTTTTATCTGTAAGTAATTGTAGTGCGGGTTTTCTGCCTGTTAAATGACACGACACGCTAATAGAAAACTTACTTCCTTTACCTATTTCACTTTTTAGTACTACATCACCACCGAGTAGTTGCGCCAAGTTTTTGGAAATACATAAACCAAGCCCTGTACCGCCAAATCGACGGGTAGTCGTTGCATCAGCTTGCTCAAATGGTTTAAATACACGCTTTATTTGATTTTCAGACATTCCGATGCCGGTGTCTGTGACAACAAATTCAAGCATTTTTCTTTTTTGATGAAAGTGTACGCAAATAGAAACGCTGCCTTGCTCTGTAAATTTAACTGCATTATTCGCAACGTTAATTAATATTTGTTTTAAACGCGTAATATCACTGTATATGGTACGAGGCAGTGGTAATTCATAGTTTATATTTAAAGTAAGCTGTTTCTCTTTTGCTAAGGGTTCAATAATAGATTCAATATCATGTACGAGCTGTACTACATTGATAGGCGCTTGATCTACTGCAAGCTTTTCGGCCTCAATTTTAGATAAGTCCAAAATGTTATTGATTAGTTCTAGCAAGTGTTTTGAATTTCGTAAAATAGTACTGAGGTGCTGTTTATCGTTCGCTATTTTATCGTTGTGTAGTAATTGTTCTGTAAAGCCCATAATAGCAGTGAGCGGTGTACGTATTTCGTGACTCATATTTGCTAAAAAACGACTTTTAAGTTGATTCGCTTGTTCAGCTTGAGCAATCGCCAGCTCTAGTTGGCTGTTCATTGCTTCAAGTGCTTTGGTACGGCTTTCTACTTTATCTTCTAAGTGATGTTTATAATCTTCCAGCTGTTGTTGGTAGTGTCTTATCTGGTTAACCATGTGATTAAAATCGTTAAATAAAATGCCTACTTCATCATTTGTATGCGCAGGTAAATTCACCGATAAATCACCATCCCCAACGCGGTGGCTTGCTGCACCTAATAACTCGATAGGGTTGAGTAGTAAGTTACGCACAACCACAAAAATTAATATAGGCAGGGTGATCACCGAAATAAGAACAATTAAGCCTGTTATTAAACTAATAGCCTTACCAGATTGATAAAGTACAGCTTTAGGAATAGTAGAAACATAATAATAACCGCCACTCATTTGTACCGCAAAAATCATGCGCTCTATTTTATCTATACTTGATAGTTCGATAGTTGACAAGGTGCCAATATCAGCTAAATCATGTATTCGGTTTAGTTCGTATTCGCTAATGTATTGGCCGCGCATACTGTAATCGGAACTAAATAAAATTTTACCATCTTTGGTGAGTAGTAAATTAAGTGTATTGTTATAAGGCGCCTCTAAAATACTGGTATTGAGTATTGAAGGCTCAACATGGACAACGATAAAGCCTAACTGTTGAGGGCGTTTTAAATAGTAGTCAACACTATAAATTCGCTGAATAAAATACAAACTGGTTGTTCCGTCTGATTTTTGATCCATGAACTGTTGCTGGCTTAAATTACTTTGCAGTACTTTATTTAAAAAGGGATAACTTTTAGGGGCTGTAGTCAGATTGTTTGAATAATAAGCGTCGCTTTTTCCGCTTGCAGAGACTAAATTAATACTGACTATATCTGGATAGGCTTCGCTATAACTGGCAAATACATCCATTAAGGCACCTAGTTGGCGTGTATAACTGCCATTAGCTCGTACATCATTTGCTAAAAAGTCACTCAGTACGGGAGAAGTCGAGAGCAGCTTTGTAGTTGAGTGAAAAGAGTCTATATAGTTAAATACTTTTTGTTGTTGTTGCTCAACAAAACGACTCATTATTAGATCGGCTTGTTTTTGAGTGGAGTTAGTTACATTCGTGAGCGTGAAGCCCCCTAAAAATAATAGAGGCAATATAACAAGCGGCGTTATATACCATAATAATCGAATGCTTAACTTACTGGTTTTCATGACCAAACTACTTATCCTCCATGCAATTTATCAATAATATGCGTAACCGCTATATTACACAAGCCTGTAGGTGTCTTGATGGCTAATTTCTGTAACCAACCAAAGAAACTTACGCAAAATAATAAGGGGATGGGGAGGCGAGCTTTGCATTTTATTTTAGAACTCAACGGCCTTTAATAAAAAGATCAGTTAATAACTAACCATTGATTGTTTATAAGGCCAAGATCAGCGAAAATAGTCTTCAATTACGATTAACATAACGGATCGCATGTGAAGAGCCAATTTAGGGCTTTTCTGATGGTGTGTTGAGCTTTCGAGGTTGCTTTATACCAATTTTATTAAAAACATGATCATTCTAGCGTATTGAATAACTCACTAACTACGTTAAAAAATTATTCATAGAGAACAACTCTATGTGATAATTTTCGCCTTGTTATTACACTATTTACTTATCGCTATAATAGATCACTAATTTAATGCAATTGTTATTATTTAAGCCTTGAAAGCTCAGCATACTTAAAGTGGATAATATCCGTATACAAACTAAAAGAACTTTTTAATGGCAGATCAAAATCTCCTTAGCGAAATTAATAAACGACGAACCTTTGCTATCATCTCTCACCCAGATGCTGGTAAAACAACCATCACCGAAAAAGTATTGTTATTCGGACAAGCTATTCAACGAGCTGGTACTGTAAAAGGCCGTGGTTCTAACCAGCATGCTAAGTCTGACTGGATGGAAATGGAAAAAGAGCGTGGTATATCTGTTACTACCTCTGTAATGCAGTTTCCATATAACAACGCACTTGTTAACTTACTTGATACTCCAGGGCACGAAGACTTCTCTGAAGATACTTACCGCACATTAACAGCGGTAGATTCGTGTTTAATGGTTATTGATGCAGCAAAAGGTGTAGAAGACCGTACCCGCAAGTTAATGGAAGTTACACGCCTGCGTACCACACCTATTGTTACCTTTATGAACAAATGTGATCGTGATATTCGCGACCCAATGGAAGTGCTGGACGAAGTTGAAACAGAGCTAAATATTGCCTGTGCCCCCATCACTTGGCCAATTGGCTGTGGTAAAGAGTTCAAAGGTGTTTACCACATTCATAATGACGAAGCTGTTTTATACAAAACAGGTCAGGGTCATAAAATTCAAGAAGTTCGTACCATTAAAGGTCTTGATAACCCAGAGCTTGATATTGCCATTGGTGAAGATTTAGCTGCGCAATTACGCGATGAGCTTGAGCTTGTTATTGGCGCATCAAACGAATTTGATTTAGATCTGTTTTTAGCCGGTGAGCTTTCGCCAGTTTATTACGGTACAGCACTTGGTAACTTTGGTGTTGACCACGTGTTAGATGGTTTAACTAAATGGGCGCCAACGCCATTACCACGCGAAACCGAAGACAGACTTATTGTTGCAACTGAAGAAAACTTTACTGGTTTTGTATTTAAAATTCAGGCCAATATGGATCCAAAGCACCGTGACCGTATTGCATTTATGCGTATTGTATCGGGTAAGTACAGCCAAGGCATGAAAATGAATCACGTGCGAATTGGCAAGCAAGTGAGCATTTCTGATGCGGTAACCTTTATGGCGGGCGACCGCGAGCGCGCAGCTGACGCTTACGCCGGCGACATTATTGGTTTGCATAACCACGGAACTATTCAAATTGGTGATACATTCACGCAAGGCGAAAAACTTAAATTTAGTGGTATTCCTAACTTTGCGCCTGAATTATTCCGCCGTATTCGTCTTCGCGATCCGCTTAAGCAAAAGCAATTATTAAAAGGCTTAGTACAGCTTTCTGAAGAAGGTGCTGTGCAAGTATTTAGACCGCTTATAAACAACGATTTAATTGTGGGCGCGGTAGGTGTACTTCAGTTTGATGTGGTTGTAGCGCGCTTAAAAGCCGAATATAACGTAGATGCTATTTACGAAGGTGTAAACGTAAATACAGCGCGTTGGGTAAGCAGCGACGATGTGAAAAAGTTTGAAGACTTTAAGCGCAAGTGCGAAAGTAATTTAGCACTCGATGGCGGTGATAACTTAACTTACATTGCGCCGAGCCGTGTAAATCTTAACTTATCGGTAGAGCGCTACCCTGAAGTAACGTTTAGCCATACACGCGAAAACTAGAATCGACTGACTACAGTTAACTGAAAGCCTGCTTTGGCGGGCTTACAAAGGTAAAAAAATATGAATATTCGTACTATTTTAATCGAAAAAGCCGTTGCAGCTATGGTTGGTGCAGGCTTACCTGAAGATACAAACCCGGCAGTAACGCAAAGCACGCGTCCACAATTTGGTGATTACCAAATTAATGCAGCAATGGGCGCGGCTAAAAAAATGAAAAGCAACCCACGTGAGCTTGCGCAAAAAATTATAGATAACCTTGATGTAAGCGATATTGCTCAAAAGACTGAAATTGCAGGCCCAGGTTTTATTAATATTCATTTAAAGCCTGAGTTTTTAGCGCAAAGCGTACAAGCCGCTAACAGTGATGCAAAGCTTGCTGTAAATGAGCATGCTAATCCACAAAAAGTGGTTGTTGATTACTCATCACCAAACCTAGCTAAAGAAATGCACGTAGGCCATTTACGTTCAACCATTATTGGTGACTCAATTGTGCGTGCGCTTGAATTTAGAGGCGATACGGTTGTACGTCAAAATCACATGGGTGATTGGGGCACGCAATTTGGTATGTTAATCGCGCATTTAGAAGATCAAATTAGCCAAGGTGTTGATTTAGATTCTGTAGCGCTTGCTGATTTAGAAACCTTTTATCGCGATGCTAAAAAGCGTTTTGACGATGAAGAAGGCTTTGCAGATAAAGCACGTAATTACGTTGTTAAACTACAAGGCGGCGATACGCACTGTGAAAAACTTTGGAAACTATTTATAGCCACCTCAGTTAAACACTCTGAAGAAGTATACAAGCGTTTAAATGTAACGCTTACTCAAGCCGATATTATGGCTGAAAGCGCATACAACGCAGAGCTTAACGATATTATTAGCCTACTTAAAGATAAAAATATTGCCGTAGAGTCGCAAGGCGCGCAAGTGGTGTTTTTAGATGAGCTTGCCAACAAAGATGGCGAGCCATCAGCGTTCATCGTACAAAAATCTGGCGGTGGCTTTTTATATGCAACAACCGATTTAGCAGCATGTGATTACCGTTCAAATAAATTAGGTGCCGATCGTATCTTAATTTTTGTAGATGCACGTCAAAACCTACACTTTAACCAAGTAGAGCTAACAGCGCGTAAAGCTGGTTTATTACGAGACGAAACAAGTTACGAGTTTTGCCCGTTTGGCACCATGATGGGCGCCGATAACAAACCATTTAAAACACGTACTGGCGGCACAGTAAAACTTGCTGATTTATTAGAAGAGTCAATTAACCGTGCAGCCGCAAAACTAGCTGAACGTGAGTCTGATTTAAGTGATAACGATCGCAGCGAGATTGCCCGTAAAGTCGGTATTGGCGCAGTTAAATACGCCGATCTTTCTAAGCATCGCACCAGCGATTACATTTTTAACTGGGACAGCATGCTAAGCTTTGAAGGCGCAACCGCTCCTTACTTACAATATGCTTATACACGTATACGCAGTATTTTTCGTAAATCAGGCGTTGATGCAGCTACATTAAATTCAGATGTTGCAATTATTGAGCCTCAAGAAAAAGCACTAGCACTTAAGCTACTACAGCTTGAAGAAGTCCTTGATTTAATGATCAGCGAAGCAACACCGCACGTACTATGTGGTTACTTATATGAGCTTGCAAGCTTATACATGACATTTTACGAAACCTGCCCAGTACTTAAAGAAGGCGTAGAGCCGAGCGTGCGCGATAGCCGTTTAGTGTTGTGTAATTTGGTTTCAAGAACATTAGAAACGGGATTAGATCTGTTAGGCATTGAAGTCATGGAGCAAATGTAATCTGCTGCGTGTAGTTCGCTTTGACTGCGTTGTCGTGCTTTTTTAGCCTAAGTCACATACTAAATGTATGCTCCTTGGCATAAAAAAGTATTCCGCCTTGTCAGCACTTCTACACTTGCAGATGTAATGTTTTACATTGTAGGTTGGGTTGAGTGAAACGAAACCCAACGATACGCCTGAGACTCTATGCTTATTGCTATCGAATGCACCTGAGACTCTATGTTTATTGCTATCGATACACCTGAATCTTAATATTTGTTACTGCTCAACATCTAATGTTTTAAGCTCGCTACTCTAAGCTCTTTTCTAAGGCTTTATTTAAAGGATTTGTTATGAAACTCGAAGATATCCGCCGTGAATACCTGCAAGACGCGTTAAGCGAAGATAACTTGCAAGATGACCCATTCAAGCAGTTTGAAACATGGCTTGAGCATGCTGTAGCAAGCCAATTACCCGATCCAACAGCGATGGTTGTAGCAACTGTTGATGAAACCGGTCAGCCTTCACAGCGTATAGTGCTTTTAAAGCATTTGGATGATAACGGCTTTGTGTTTTTTACCAATACAGGTTCGCGTAAAGCGCAAGAGCTTAAAGGTAATAATAAAATTTCCTTGCACTTTCCGTGGCATCACATGGAGCGCCAAGTTATTGTATATGGCGAGGCTAAACCATTACCAACTTCTGCAGTGGCTAAGTACTTCTTATCACGCCCTAAAGAAAGCCAATTAGCCGCGTGGGCATCAGCGCAAAGTCGTCCGGTGTCATCACGTAAAGTACTCATGGAAACCTTTGCCAATATGAAAAACAAGTTTGCTAAAGGTGAAATTCCACTTCCCGATTTTTGGGGCGGATATTGTGTAGTGCCCACTAAAATTGAGTTCTGGCAAGGTGGAGCACATCGTTTGCATGACCGCTTTATATATCAGCGCCAAGCAGATAATAGCTGGAAAATTACGCGCTTAAATCCTTAATAAATAGATGAGTAAGTAACTGTGCAATTTATTGACTCTCATTGCCATCTCGATTTTAGTGAGTTTGATTCAAATCGTGAATCTCTCATAAGAGAGTGTGTAGCAAAGGGAGTTAATCAGTTTATTGTGCCAGGCATTACCCTTGCTCAATCGCATGCCCTCATAGAGCTCAAAACAACCTATCCAAGTATAAAAATAGCGGCAGGGCTACACCCTTATTTTTTAAAACAGCATGAAGAATCTCATATTGAAGCGTTGTTTGAGTTTGCAACTACAAATAAGCATCAGCTGGTGGCCATTGGTGAGTGTGGACTTGATAGAAGTATTGAAAACCTCTGCAAACAAACTTATTTATTTGAACAGCAAATAGAGCTATCAAACAAGCTTAACTTGCCGCTCATTGTGCATCATAGGCAAAGCCATGATTTAATTGCGCAATCGTTTAAACGTTGTAAGCCAAAAAATGGGGGGGTAATTCATGCATTTTCAGGTTCAATCCAACAAGCGCAGTACTATATCAAACAGGGCTTTAAGCTAGGAGTAGGTGGTGTTATTACCTATGAGCGCGCAGTTAAAACACGCGCCGTTATTGCTGCTATCGAGCCAGAAAATTTAGTGCTAGAAACAGATTCTCCCTCAATGCCTTTAAGCGGCTATCAAGGTGAAGTTAACACGCCATTGCATATACCCGATGTATTTAATGCATTGTGTGATTTAAAGCCACACAGTAAGAGAGAGACGCTTGCTAAGCTACTTTATGATTCTTGCTCAGATGTTTTTTGCATGTAGCGATTAACCTGCCAACGTTTTAAGCCTCGCCCTAATTGCCACGTGAAAATGCAGGCAATCACTAGCATTAAAAGTACTTGGCGACCTAAATCATGAAAATGATTATGACTGTCGGCAATTGCTGCTCGTGTTAAATACGTAACTGACACAAACCCAAGTGGACGATCATCATCACTTATCACAGGCTCTACAAAGGGGGTTTTTAATTTGCTAATACCTGGTGTTGAATCAGGAAGTTGGCCAAAAATATGATGCGATTGCCAGTTATCGCTACTGGCTATTAAAATACCTTGTTGATCGTAAATAGTTGCCGAAAGTACAAATTCATCTTTGCTTATATCGTTACAAATTGTATTTAGCTGTGGTTTGTTTTTTTCGATTAAAGGTGTTTTTACATTCAAAGCCATAAACTTAGTCAAACTTTTTGCAGTGCTATCGGCACTATCATAAAGCAGTTGGTGGCTTTGGAAACTGCTACTAACAGCAACCCAACTTAGCAACACAAAACAGGCAGCCGCAAGTAACAGGCGCACAAGCCGCTTTCTTTGAGAAGCCGATATAGGATTTTTAAGATGGTTATTTTTCATAGTCACCGTATATGCTGCTGACAGGATTTTGATTTGATGTTACAACTAGCACTATAACCTTAAACCTCACCTGATGGCGAATTTAGCGCTAATAATACCTACATCAATTAGTTTATATCAGGAAAATAAAAATAAATACGGAGATCTCATGGCGCAAACGAGCATGGCACAGCTTAATACTGATCAATCATTATCAATGTTAACTTTAAATCAATGGTTTAGTTATCAGGATTGTACTTTTTTACCGCTTAATAATGTTCCAAATAAACAGCTGGGATTATTTAGTATCGCATTTGCAGGTGACTTTAACACAAGCCATGTGACTAGCATTATTGATTTTTTAGCTAAGCATAACCAAATAGTTACAGCTATATGCCAGTATCAACCTGATTTAGGGCTAGCCCCCGCACTGTGCTTTTATATGCAAAATGCAGAGCAAGCTATAAACCCGTTAGAGCTTCAAACGTTTTCAAGTACGCTTGATTGCCAGTTAGTACAAGTAGCCACACCTCCTAACCTTTATGAGCCTGGTTTGTTGGTTATGGATATGGACTCAACGGCGATTACCATTGAATGTATTGATGAAATAGCGCGTTTGGCCAATGTGTATGACGAAGTAGCGTCGGTTACAGCACTCGCGATGGCAGGTAAACTCGACTTTAGCGAAAGCTTAAATCAACGTGTCGCTAAACTGGCTGGTATTGAAAAAAGCTTGATTGAAGAGCTTAAAAATACATTACCACTCATGCCAGGTATTAAAGTGCTTTGCCAAATTTTAAAACAACATAACTGGTACTTAGCTATCGCATCAGGTGGTTTTGTACCGTTTGCAGAACGTGTACAAGCGCTTATTCATTTAGATGAAGTTCATGCTAATGTACTTGAATTTGAAGGCGATAAACTAACGGGTAAAGTACTGGGTACAATTGTCGATGCACAGCAAAAAGCGGTTGTTTTAGAGATGCTTCAACAAAAGCTAGGACTTGAAAAAATACAAACGGTTGCTATCGGTGATGGTGCAAATGATTTAGTCATGATGGCTAAAGCAGGCCTAGGTGTTGCCGTACATGGTAAACCTAAAGTAGTTGAGCAGGCACAAGCTGCTATTTGCCAAGGATCATTATTGCAATTGTTGTATATGTTGGCTATTCCGTTAGGAGAAGAGCCTACTTTTTAAATAGATTAGGTTAAACCGGTTAACGTAAGCGGTTTAACCAAATAAGTTTACGACGTCCCATTTGCTCAATTTGTTGTTGATTGAGGTCTAGGTGGCTAAGCGCTTCTTCAGTAATATCTACTACGTCACCTACGCCTGCTACAGACCATAATGCTTTTTCCAAATCCTTTGCTTTATGCATAGCGTATTGGCTTACATATTTTAATTCGTTAGATAAGTAATCGGTATCAGGACGTCCCGTACGTGATAAATATAAACGCATCACAAAAATTAGATCCGATTTAATACCTTGGCTAATTTGTTTCTCAAAGCCGCTGTAGTCTTCACCTAGTACACATTGGCTTGTAATAGCCTCTTTGATATCTCCTTTGCGGGGATCAAAGTTAATAGCGATTGTAAATGCCAGAGGAGGGTCTTGGCGGCTTCTATCTTTAATATGCGGCGAAATTACATTAATTATTTGCTCATCGGTCAATATACTAGATAAGTCTGTTTTATTACTCAGCAGCCCAAAGTTTTGTAAAATTACATGTAACGGGCTAGCGTATAAACCAAAACCAATGGCTCCCGTTTTAAAATGAGCAGCTTCTTTATGTAAGTATAATGGAAATTGACATACGCTTTTTGTAACCATATTTCTAAGCGCGGTAGATAAGCCTTCCACTTTAGGTGCTTCTTCAGATACTTTAAGTTTGTCTTTGTTGTTTTCAATTAACTGAGTGAAAAAGGTAACGCCAGCATGAGGGAAGTCAGATACCCGACTTGCTTTTAAGTTAATGGTAGTAAACGATTTACCAATTGCCATTACTTCATATTTTAATTCACTAAGTTGGTGCTTTTTAGTTATTTTTTGCAAGTCAGGAAATGATAATAAAATAATGTCACCTTTTTTAAAGGTGATGGGTTGCTCGCACTCAAGTTGTAAGCCCATTACAGAAAAGTCACGCGTGTAGCCACTAAAGGTAATGTCACCTAAGGTTACTTTTGCTGCTGTTTTATATAGGTAGCGCTTATGCGAACGTAAATTTACATATTCAAGTGCAACAATATCTAAATAAGGTGGTGTTTGATGTTTAGCATGACCAAAATGTTTAAGCTGATTTACAAGTGCTTTATCATAATTTAATTTTTTATACTGCTCTTGTTCTACAGCATTACCAATACTTGTTAAAACAACAATGTACTTTACATCTTTTACTAGCCCTTCAACGCGAGGCGAAGGCGGCTTATTGAGCTTTTCAATGTTTTCACCAGCACTATTAGGTAAAGAAAGTGGAATGTACGAATCGTCTGGGTGAGTAGGCATGATTTGAAGTTTAAAACATTGCCAACTTTCTTTTTGACTGCCAAAACTTAAAAATAAACTGCTCAACTCAGGCGTTTTTTCAAGTTCACTACGTGTTGCAGAATAATAGTAAATTTTACCTGAGGATACATGCGTAAAAGTATAGAGATAATCCTCTTTAACGGCCGTTGTTTGCGTTAGCAATTGGGTTATACGCTGGTGATTGAGTACATTGTACAAACAAGGGATTGCTCTTTCGTCAGTAAAATAGCGCTGAATAAAAATATTATTTTCTGTTGTTAAGCTCAAGCTTGGGTAATAGTGATCATCTTTTTTGCTTAAAAATACATATAAAGAAGTTACTCGCGGAATGTAATATTGCTCATAGCCTTTTGAAACGACAGCATCAAGTGTGTTATCAAGGTTGACTTTATAACGGCGTTTATTGCCATGAATAAAGCTTTTTAAAAAGCGATCAAATGCTTCATTATTTTCTACATAAGTACGCTTTAAACGAATGTGGTTGTATTCACGAGATATATTTTCCACAGCCACTACTTCGTATTGAATACCGTTTTTTAAGCCTAGCTCAAAGTCTTGCTCAAGCCCGACTAAACGCATTGCGATGAGTTGACCTTTCTTTAAAATATGGCGGGTAACGAGCTTTACTTTACAGCCACTAAGAGAAATGTCAGAGGTACTTGCCGCAATGTTTTTCTTGTCATCGTAGGCAATAGTGACTTTTATTGAGTAGTTCATCCGCTCTTCACGGCGACTCTCATAAGAGGCAAATTTAATGACATCGGTATCTAACGAGTCATCTAGTTCTGGTAGTTCAGCCTTTTCTATAGCCTTTTTTTGTAACACACGATGATTATTCTCAGTATTCATTACTGCTTCGTACACGGCTAACGTGTACTCACCATGTTGTTCTAAAGCTTTTTCAAAAACCTCAATGGCAGTATCATCCATAAAGTGCTGTTTGCCATTGTGTTCATAGGGCTTTACATGTCCGGTAACTAAACCGCGTAAATCAACAAATCGGGCAACAGGCTGAGATAAGCGTGACATCTCCATTTTCATCAAAAATTGTTCAGGCTTTGTAAGCTCTGCCGTTTTTGATTTGAAAATCATGTCAAACTTGGTGTTACCTAAATATTGTTTTAGCTCATTCACGAGGTCTTCGTGTTTGAGCATTATGTCATCAGCCATTTATAAAACCATCACCGTCTAATTGAAAAAGTAGGTATACTGTTGAGTCTATTTATTAGAAAAAATAAACGTTAAACCATTCTATGTTGTTAATATAGGTACGGTTATTTGAGTAACTACAGTTTAGCTCTTGTTATTATTTGTTAAATGCCATTTTGTTGGCAAGTTACTTTAAATTATTTCAAAGCAAAAAGTATGCCCTAAATTACAGGGAATAAAAACAGAATTGTATTTAATGATTGTGATGCTAGGTTTTTCACAGGTAAAAATCGTTGCTGAGAAAAAGCGTGGAATGGCAAGATAATCATTTAATGGTAAGCATTTTAAAAATTAAAGAATAGTAGGTAAGGTTATTAATGGCAAAAGCGGCAAAAGTAGAGTTTGTTTGTACTGAATGTGGCATGAACTACCAACGTTGGCAAGGTCAATGCCGCTGCGGTGCATGGAACACATTAGCAGAATTTAAACCTTCAGCAGGGCAAAGTAAAAAAGCGGCAGTCCGAGCAAGTGTAGGCGGTTATGCTGGTGGTATTGGTGGCGGCTCTAAAAAAATTAATGACATTACTACAACAGAGGCTGAAAAACAGCTAACTGAAATCGGCGAACTCGATCGTGTGCTAAGCGGTGGTGTCACAACAGGGTCGGTTAATATAATCTCTGGCGATCCTGGCGCTGGTAAAACTACATTGCTGTCGGATTTAGTGGCTAGGATGTCACAGCGTATGCCATCACTTTACTGTACGGCAGAGGAATCTTTATCACAGTTTAAAAACAGGGTTAACCGTTTAAAGTTAAACTACAATCCTGATGAACTTTATTTACTTTCAGAAACAAGCGTTGAAACAATTATTGATGAGCTTGAGAAGAATAAAATTAAGTTTGCTGTAATCGACTCTATTCAAGCTGTTGTAACCGATACCGCTAATGGTAGCCCAGGCTCGCCTTCGCAAGTAAAAAGTGCCGCACAAGCATTGACTCAATATTGTAAGCAAAATGATGTAACCATGTTCATTATTGCTCATGTAAATAAGAATAACGAAATAGCTGGCCCGCAGACCTTGGTGCATATAGTGGATGCGCTTTTACATATTGACACCAACGATGGGCAAATTCGTACTTTGCGAGCCAATAAAAATCGCTTTGGTGATATTGATACTGTGGGCATTTTTAAAATGTGCGAACGCGGTATGTTAAGTGTTGATAACCCAAGCGAAATATTTTTATCGGGTTCAACCACCGATTCACCTGGGTCTACAATTACTTGTATTCGTAAAGGAAATCGTAATTTATTACTCGAAATTCAATGTTTAACCACCGAAACTGAGGCGGAATTTCCGCAGCGTGTTTGCGTTGGTTTAAATATGAATCGTATAAAAATGCTGACCGGTATATTGCGCAAGCACACTAAAACTAAAATATTTCACGATACGTTTTTCAATATAGTAGGTGGTTTAAGAATTGATGAATCAGAAACCTGTATTGATTTGGCGTTAGTTACCGCATTACTTAGTAGTTTAAATGAATTTGTTGTACCTCGTACCACATGTATTATGGGTGAGCTTAGCTTAAATGGCGATGTACGCCCAATTGATAGTGGTGTACCGCGCGTTAAAGAAGCAGCACAACATGGTTTTACTGAAATATTTATTCCATTTCGTAATTATCATAAATCCATGGAAGGGTTGGGTGCTAAAATCACCCCAGTAAAAACAGTGCATGAGTTACTTAGTTTAATTAACTAGCCAGCAAAAACGCTTAACCGGTAATGTTCATCAGTGTTACTCTTGAGTTAAGACCATTTTATATTAAGAATTAAATAAGGAGATAACATGAAAAAATTAGTTATAGTTGCCGCTATTGTTGCAGCAGGTGTTGGTGGTGTAAGTTATGCAAATTATGTAGCAACACAAGAAGTACGTGCAGAAGTAGATAAGCAACTTGCTTTAGTAAGTGAGCAAACGGGCGCTATATTTAAATATGCTGGTTTATCAGCAAGTGTTATTTCAAAAAGCGTAGAAATAACAAATATGGAAGTAATAAGCCCTGAGGGTGACAATGTTGCTAAGATTCAAAGTATTGAAATAACGGGTTACGATCCGGATAATATTTCGCCTCATACATCGTTTGATGTAAAAAGCTTCCAGTTTGATAAAGACTTTGCCGCAAAATTACCAGCAGATACGAACGAAATGTTAGCATCGGCAAGCTATGACTTACACTCATCGCTTGATTACGACGAACAGTCGGGCAACAGTGATGTGGTTGTTAAATTAGATGCAAAAGATATTGTTAGTTTTAATATGAATATGGGCTTAGCTAATTCAAAAGCACTAATGGATGCGTCATTGGCTATTAGTAAGGCGCAACAAGAAGCCGGTAATCAACCTCTAACTTACGAGCAAGAGTTACAGCAGCAAACACTTGTTATGCAAGCAATGGGCAAACTGGAGCCGCGCAATGTTAGTTTTGCCTTAAATAATCAAGGTAAGCTAAAAGATTTATTATCAAGTGAGCTTGAAAAGCAAGGTATGACGTTAGAGCAAATGGAACTTATGCTACAGCAGCAGTTACAACAAGCTCCCGTAACGCAAGACATAGCTGAGGCTTTAACTAGCTTTGCTAAAGGTTTGAATTCATTTAGCGTATCTGCAAAATTACCTGAAGGTAAAACCATGATGGAAGTTAATCAACACATTATGATGCTAGTAGGGCAACCTGAAGAACTCGTTAAGTTTATTAATTTAGAAGTAAAAGGTGATTAATAATCGCGTTGAGCTGTCAGTGAGCCGAAAAGGTGTTGATAGTTCAATTTAAATAATTTAAGCGTGAGTTTTACTCGCGCTTTTTTGTGCCTTGAGGTTTTTATTTTAAACGGTGTTATTTAATATATTTAGATATGTAAAGCGAGGTATAAAACCTCACCTACAAATTATATATACCCAAGCGGTCGGTGCGATTTTACATCGCGCACATGTAACGCGTGTTTTTAATATGTACAAGCGAGGTATAAAACCTCACCTACAAAATTATATATACCCAAGCAGTAGGTGCGATTTTACATCGCGCACATGTAACGCGTGTTTTTAATATGCAAAAGCGAGGTATAAAACCTCACCTACAAATTATATATACCCAAGCGGTAGGTGCGAATTTATTTCGCGCTTGTGCATTATCGCTTAAATTTTTAAACAGCGAGGTATAAAACCTCACCTACAAAATTATATATATCCAAGCGGTAGGTGCGATTTTACATCGCGCACATGTAACTTATGAGAAATACACAGCTTATAAAAAAACACCGCGCTTAAATTAAGTGCGGTGTTTTTATAAAACTGTAGTTATTGCTCAAAGAGCCAATCTCATTATTAATGAAGAATACGTGCTCTAATTGTACCCTCAACAGCGCTTAGCTCTTTAAGTGCAACTTCAGAGTGATCAGTATCTACATCAATAACAACATAACCAATTGCTGAATCTGTTTGCAGATATTGCGCGGCAATATTAATACCGTGCTGTGCAAACGCTTGGTTAATTTGCGTTAGTACGCCAGGGCGATTGTGGTGCACGTGTAATAAACGGCTACGATTAGCAAGCTCTGGTAGCGATACCTCGGGGAAGTTAACCGCAGTAATGGTTGAGCCGTTATCTGAGTATTTAGCCAGTTTACCTGCTACTTCAATGCCAATATTCTCTTGTGCTTCTTGTGTCGAACCACCAATGTGTGGTGTTAAAATAACATTGTCGAATTGACGCAGTGGAGATACAAATTCTTCATCGTTAGATTTAGGCTCAGTAGGGAACACATCGATTGCTGCACCACTTAGCTTTTTCTCGGTAAGCGCTTCTGCAAGTGCATCAATATCAACAACAGTTCCGCGAGAAGCATTGATCAAAATAGATCCCTGCTTCATAACAGCAAGTTCAGCTGTGCCGATTAGGTTTTTAGTTTGCGGCGTTTCTGGTACGTGTAAGCTAATAATATCAGAGCGTTGTAATAGCTGAGTTAGGTTATGAACTTGTTTTGCATTACCCAGTGATAACTTATCTTCGATATCGTAAAACTCCACGTTCATACCGATATTTTCAGCCATAATACCCAGCTGAGTACCAATGTGACCGTAGCCAATAATACCTAATGTTTTACCACGTGCTTCAAACGAACCATTTGCTGTTTTTAACCAGCCACCACGATGAGCCGCTGCATTACGCTCTGGAATACCACGTAATAAAAGCAGGATTTCGCCGAGCACAAGCTCTGCAACAGAACGAGTGTTAGAAAACGGTGCGTTAAATACAGCAATACCACGTTCGCGTGCGCTGTCTAGGTCAACTTGGTTTGTGCCAATACAAAAACAACCAACTGCAACGAGCTTTTCAGCGGCATCTAATACCGCTTCGCTTATATGAGTGCGAGAACGAAGGCCTACAAAGTGTACATCTTTAATGCGTTCTTTTAGTTCGTCCTCAGGTAAGGATGTTTTAACGTAATCGATGTTGCTGTAACCGTTACGTTTTAGCGTTTCAACAGCGCTTTGGTGAACACCTTCAAGCAAGAGAATTTTAATTTTGTCTTTTGCTAACGATACCTTACTCATAACCTCATCCTATTTAATTTGAGGCCCATTTTTAGTGCCGATAATCACTTTATCAGCACCACGCATCGCAAATAGGCCGTTGGTAACTACGCCAACAATTGAATTTATTTGTGTTTCAAGTTGTTTGGCATTGGTAATTTTTAAGTTAAATACATCTAATATAACGTTACCATTATCGGTAACTACGCCTTGACGGTAAACAGGGTCACCACCAAGTTTTAATAATTCTCGTGCAACGTAGCTGCGCGCCATAGGGATAACTTCTACCGGAAGCGGAAAGTCACCTAACGTTTCTACTAATTTGGTGTCATCTACAATACACACAAATTGTTTAGCTACTGCGGCTACTATTTTTTCGCGAGTAAGGGCTGCACCGCCACCTTTAATCATTTCATTTTGAGCGTTAATTTCATCAGCGCCATCAACGTAGACATCCAAAACATCAATGTTATTGAGCTCAAATACTTCAATACCTAATTCTTTTAAACGAACGGTAGAGGCTTCAGAGCTTGATACAGCGCCTGCAATAGTGTCTTTTACTGAGCCAAGTGCATCAATAAAATGGTTAACTGTTGAGCCTGTACCTACGCCTACTATGGTGTCTTTTTTTACAAACTCGAGTGCAGCCCAGGCAGCTGCTTTTTTTAATTCATCTTGTGTCATTAATGTGTGCTCATCTATATCAAAAGTATGCTGCTAGTATACAAATTAACGTGTTACCAGCAGTAGGTTTTATCTGGAGTGATAATAGTTTTAAGTGGTACATCCCACGACTCAATGGGTAACACGTCTACTTTTTGACATTCATGTGCTAAGCCAATAAGTTGTGGTTTTTGCCAATTTTGTTCGTGTAAACGCGCCAGTGTTCTATCATAAAACCCGCCTCCCATTCCTAGGCGATTACCTTGTTTATCAAATGCAACTAACGGCATAAGGAGGTAATCAAGCGCTGGTAATGGGCATATTTGAGAGCAGTTGAGCTTAGGTTCAAAGATACCATAGCGGTTTGCCCTCATGGGTGAGTTTTTTTCATAACGCTGAAATAGTAAATTAGCGCCATTGAAGGGGTGTATTACAGGGAGGTAGATGTGGTGATTTAAATCCCATAAACTCTTAATTAACAATGAAGTGTCTAACTCTCCGTCATTAGTTAAATAAATTGCAATATGCTCTTTTTTAGTTGTTTTTTTATCTTTTAAATATTGAATAAAATTCATGTTTACTTGCTGAGCCGCTGTACCCTGTTGACTTTTTGATAAGTTATTACGGGTTTTACGGATATATTCTCTTATCTGTGAACGTTTATTGCTCATTTTCGTTCCCAGAACATAATTAAAAAGAGAATAAATTAGGAAATGCTAAATATGCAGCTAACACTATGAGCAGTGTGATTACTGTTGCTATAAGTGAATATAAAACGATATTACTGCGCTCATTAGGCGGGCTAATAAGCTCTTCATCAAGCATAAGATCGTCGTCCTGCCATTCTTCACTATTTGAAACGGGGGTTTTTGATTCAATTTCAGGAAGACGTTGCTCTAGCTCTTCTAGTTTTTCTTCAAGGCGAATTAAGCTACTTGTGATGTAATCTAGCGCATCAAAAATTCGTTCATCACGTCGTTCATTATTTGCTAGAGCAGAAGTGCTTTGGGTGTTACTCGAAACGGCTTGTAGTTTGCTTTGGATCCCTAAACTAGCAAGTAATTTAGCCTGTTTTAAGGCTTTATCTTTATTGCTCGGTGCGAAGAGTGATTTACCCTTAAAAAAAGCAGTTACTTTTTCTTCAGAGGTTTTTAATTTTTCTGCTAGGTTTGTACATGCTGTTTTAGCGTTAGTGCCATCAGCTAACCCTGCAAATATAACGCGAAAATTGTCGGCCATCTAACTACCCTTAAAGCTTTTATTATTTAACGAGTATAAACCTAACTCATTTAGAAATGCAGTCCTACCTATAAATTAAAGTTATTTAATTAATTACAAATAATTACATTTGTTTTGTTGTTAGCTTTTATTTATTCAGTAAAATTGCGCGCCCAAGGATATTTCATTTAAGGACACACCTTTGTTTGATTCTCACATGGCTCCTGCGAGTCGTTGGCTACAGTTTGTAAAAGAAAGTGGACGTATTGCAACACTATGGTTTGCCGGCGTTTTACTTTTTATGAGTTTTCGCGTTTTCTTTTTGATCTATTTTAAAGACAGAATAACAGCACAGTTAGATGCAGATGCTATTTTTGCAACGTTAAAAGCGGGTTTTGCATTTGATTCAGCAGCTACCGGTGTATGCTTTAGCATCGCATTTCTTTTAAACTGTATTTTACAACCTATGCATTTAGGGCACTGGGTAAGTAAGGCTCGTCTGTATACGGGAAGAATATTTTTTATAGTCACCACGTTACTATGCATTGTGAGTGTTACTTATATAACAGAGTACGGCAGCCAATTTAACTACTTTATGCTAGAAGGGTTGAAAGACGATCAACAGGCTATTGCTTTAACAGTTGTTGAGCAATATAAACCATGGGGTAGTCTTCTTAGTTTAGTTATTTTATTAGCGCTAACGTTTAAAATAAATAAAGTGGTTGATCAAAAACACTATACATTTATTAATCGCCTTTTCACTACTTGTATTTATAAGCGCACAATACTAATTGTATTAATTGTTGTGTTATTTATATGCGCAATACGAGGATCTTTTGAAACACGTCCAGCGTCAAGAAAATGGTCAGCAGTAACAGCCGATGCATTTGTAAATAACCTAGTCATAAACCCGTTTAGAAGCTTTATTTATGCGATTAAAGACTATAACGACTTACAGAGCTTTGGTTTAAATGGCCACAACCCTTATCTAGGAAAAAACTCACCAACGATAGAAAATCCTCTAGCCGCTTTTGAGCAAGAAACAAATGCTCCATTATTGGCAGCTCCATCACAGGTATTTTTTATCGTAATGGAAAGTTACGATGCTTGGCCATTACAACAAAAATATGCATCACTTAACTTAACTAACGAACTAAGTAACTTGGCGAGTAAAGGCATCTATTTAGATAATGTTTTGCCTGCCGCAAGTAGCACAATGAATTCGTTATCAAGCCTTATGTCGGGTATTGCGTATGCTGGTGTGAATATGAGCCGTATTGGGCCTCAAAAGCCGACCAGTAAAATGTCAATATTTAGCCAATTAGAGCAGCTTGGTTACAAAAGTCGATTTTATTATGGTGGCTTATTATCATGGCAAAATGTCGGAGAATATGCACTTTCACAAGGTGTCGATAAAGTATTTTCAGCAGTTGATGCTGGAGGAAAAGGCAGTGCTGGTGTGTGGGGAATTGACGATGGGCAATTATTTGATTTAGTTGATAAGACAACAAACGATAAAAGTTTTAATCTCATTATGAGCGGCAGCTACCATGGTCCATTTAACCTAGATTTAGATCAATATGGTTACCCTTTTAAATCTTTGGCAGATTATCCAAAAGAAATCCAAGCCTTAGGTGATGACTTGCTAGACCCTTATGTGTTGGGGCACCTTTGGTACTCAGACAAAATGTTAGGTCAGTTTGTTCGTAAAATGGAGCAGCGATACCCAGATGCTTTATTCATAATAACGGGGGATCATTATGGTCGTCGTTACCTTCATCACCAGCCTGATCTGTATGAGCTAACTCATGTCCCGATTGTAATTTATGGTAAAGGGGTTAATTCAAATTGGGTCGCTAAAGATCAACTAGCAAGCCACATGGATATTGCACCGACTTTATTAAACCTAATAGCGCCAAAAAATACTGAATTTTATAGTATGGGGCAATCATTACTAAATATGCCAGAAAAAGAGCGCACTGTATTTGGCTTTCAAACAATACGAACTGAAACAGAGCTTTGGCGTGGTGATTTATCTTCGGTCTATGAATATCAAAAAATAGATCCACTTGATAAAACACGTTTATCACCAAACCATAAACCTGAATTTAAAGCCGTCGATAGCCAAACAGAGCAAGCATATAATCAATATATGGCTACAGCGTGGCATTTGCTTACCAGAGGGATGGATTAAAAAAGCAGTTTTTACAGGCTGCCTTTATTTAATTTTTGATACTTTAATTATGCATAAAAAAAGCGCCAATTGGCGCTTTTTTTGTATTTAACCTGAACTCTGGTTAAGAGATTTACTAACTTATTATCCAGGGTTCAAGTTATTTAGATAGTTACTTAACCAATTAAAGGCCAGCTGCTGCGCGAAGTGCGTCAGCTTTATCTGTACGTTCCCAAGGGAATTCGTCACGACCAAAGTGGCCATAAGCCGCTGTAGGAAGGTAGATAGGGCGCTCTAAATCAAGCATTTGAATTAAGCCGTAAGGACGTAAGTCAAAGTGTTCACGAATAAGCTCGATTAAACGGCTTTCTTCTAGCTTGCTTGTACCAAACGTTTCAACGCTGATAGAAGTAGGCTCTGCAACACCAATTGCATAAGAAACTTGTAGCTCACATTTGTCAGCAAGACCAGCAGCAACAATATTTTTAGCAACATAACGTGCAGCGTATGCAGCACTACGGTCAACTTTTGATGGATCTTTACCAGAGAAAGCCCCACCACCGTGACGAGCCATACCACCGTATGTATCTACAATGATTTTACGACCTGTTAAACCACAATCGCCCATTGGTCCGCCAATTACAAAGCGACCTGTTGGGTTAATGAAAAACTTAGTCGCGCTTGTAATAAGCTCTGCAGGAAGTACTGGCTTGATGATTGTTTCCATTACAGCTTCTACTAAATCAGCTTGAGAAATGTCTTCGCTGTGCTGAGTAGAAAGCACTACAGCATCAATACCTACTGGCTTGCCGTTTTCGTATGCAAAAGTAACTTGAGATTTTGCATCTGGACGTAACCAGTTAAGCTCGCCGCTTTTACGAACCTCAGCTTGGCGTTGTACTAAGCGGTGTGAGTAAGTAATTGGAGCAGGCATTAGTACTTCTGTTTCGTTACATGCGTAACCAAACATTAAGCCTTGGTCACCAGCGCCTTGCTCTTCTGGGCTAGTACGGTCAACACCTTGGTTAATGTCTGGAGACTGCTTACCAATAGTGTTTAAAATTGCACATGAGTCTGCATCAAAACCCATGTCTGAATTTGTGTAGCCAATGTCACGAATTGTTTTACGTGTAATTTCTTCGATATCAACCCATGCGCTAGTAGTGATTTCACCACCAACCATAACCATACCGGTTTTCACGTAAGTTTCACACGCTACGCGGGCATGAGAGTCTTGCTCTAGGATAGCATCAAGTACCGCATCAGAGATTTGATCGGCGATTTTATCCGGATGACCTTCAGAAACTGATTCAGAAGTAAATAAATGTTTTGCCATTGTATTTCCGCTCACAAATATTGCGCTTCACAAACGTCGGTATTAGCGCTAAAAAATTAAGGGGCGTATTTTATCGAAAACAAAACACCTTGCATAGTGTTTTTACGCCTAGACGTCTAAATAAAATAACTAATATCATTATGGTCTTAAAAAATATTCATAATAGCTCCTTTTATAGGGTTTTTAATTGCACACAGCCCCCACAATAAGTAAGAATAGATGTATTACAGTGTCCAAGTTACTTGGATACATAAACGAATACATTAATACCCGTGCAAATACACATAAAGGTAGGAGAATTCATGCCATCTCGCAAAGAACTTGCAAATGCTATTCGCGTCTTGTCAATGGACGCAGTACAAAAGGCCAAATCTGGCCACCCTGGAGCCCCAATGGGCATGGCCGATATCGCAGAAGTATTATGGCGCGATTATCTAAAACATAACCCAACGAATCCAGAGTGGGCTGACCGTGACAGATTTATTCTTTCAAACGGCCACGGTTCAATGCTTATCTATTCTCTATTGCACCTAAGTGGTTATGACTTACCACTAGACGAAATTAAAAACTTCCGTCAAATGCATTCTAAAACACCAGGTCACCCTGAATATGGCTATGCACCAGGAATCGAAACTACTACGGGCCCATTAGGTCAAGGGATCACAAATGCCGTAGGTATGGCAATTGCTGAAAAAGCACTCGCTGCACAGTTTAACCGTGAAGGTCACGATATAGTTGATCATTTTACCTATGCATTTATGGGCGATGGCTGCCTTATGGAAGGTATTTCTCATGAAGCAGGTTCACTTGCAGGCACATTAGGCCTAGGTAAACTTGTTGCATTTTGGGATGACAACGGCATCTCAATCGATGGCGAAGTAGAAGGTTGGTTTACTGATGATACGCCAGCTCGCTTTAAAGCATACGGTTGGCATGTAATTAGTGGTGTTGATGGCCACGACAGCGATGCTGTAAGTGCTGCAATTGCAGAAGCAAAAAGCGTTACCGACAAACCTTCACTAATTTGTTGTAAAACAATTATTGGTTACGGCTCACCTAATAAATCTGGTAGCCACGATTGTCACGGTGCACCACTAGGTGATGACGAAATTAAAGCGTCTCGCGAATTCTTAGGTTGGACTGGCGATGCGTTCGAAATTCCTGATGATATTTACGCACAATGGGATAGTAAAGAAAAAGGTCAACAGCTTGAATCAAGCTGGGACGAAAAATTTGCAGCATACGCAAAAGCATACCCAGAGCTTGCGGCTGAATATAAGCGTCGTATTAATAACGAACTGCCTGGCGATTGGGCTGAAAAATCTCAAGCTTACATTGAGCAATTACAAGCAAACCCTGCAAACCCAGCGTCTCGTAAAGCATCGCAAAATGCATTAAATGCGTTTGGTCCGTTATTACCAGAATTTATGGGTGGCTCAGCCGATTTAGCAGGCTCAAACTTAACAATTTGGGATGGTTCTAAAGGTTTAACACACGACGATGCAAGCGGTAACTACATTTACTACGGTGTACGTGAGTTTGGTATGTCGGCAATTATGAATGGTATTGCCCTTCATAAAGGCTTTATTCCTTACGGTGCTACGTTCTTAATGTTTGTTGAATATGCAAAAAATGCTGTACGTATGGCTGCATTAATGAAGCAACCAAGCATTTTTGTATACACGCACGATTCAATTGGTTTAGGTGAAGATGGTCCAACTCACCAACCAGTAGAGCAAATTGCAAGCATGCGTTTAACGCCTAACTTATACAACTGGCGTCCATGTGACCAAGTTGAGTCGGCAATTGCATGGCAACAAGCTATTGAGCGTAAAGACGGTCCTACATCGTTAATCTTTACTCGCCAAGGTCTTGAGCAACAAGCGCGTGACGCACAGCAATTAGCAGATGTTAAAAAGGGTGGTTACATCCTTAGCTGTGACGGCAATCCAGAGATTATCTTTATTGCGACGGGCTCTGAAGTGCAACTAGCACAAGATTCAGCAACTGAGCTACGCAGCCAAGGTAAAAAGGTACGTGTTGTATCTATGCCATGTACTGATGCCTTTGAAGATCAAAGCGCAGCATACAAAGAAAGCGTATTACCGGCATCTGTTTCACGCCGCGTAGCAGTAGAAGCGGGTATTGCTGATTACTGGTACAAGTACGTAGGCCTAAACGGCGCAGTAGTAGGTATGACTACCTTTGGTGAGTCAGCACCAGCTAATGAGTTGTTTGAGCACTTTGGTTTTACAGTGGCAAACATTGTAAGCAAAGCAAACGAGCTTTTTTAATCGATTGCTTTAAAGATTAAAAGCCCGCTCTGTTTAAAACAGGACGGGCTTTTTTGTTTGTAGGTCGTGCTTTAGCGCGTTATACCAATCTGCTTATATATGGGGTCTATTTAACATTAAGAAAATTACGCTAGAACTAGGCAAAATTTTTTGTATCTAGTTGTTCTAAATAAAAATTTTTAACGACGTAATAGTGCAATTTAATTCGTTAAATTGATCAAAGATTTATGCAGGTTGGTGTTAAAGGTAAATCAAAAATATGACGCCATAAATGACGACCTACAATGGAGCCAGAAAGATGTAATTCAACATTAAAATACTGCGTTAAATTATTTTTGCTCTAATAAATAATTTAACGCAGTATTTTAACCCAGACTCATTTACAAGGAAGAAATATGTCTTGGTCTAAACTCAATAAAACTATCAATGCTCATTCTGTAATCCCTCTTGACGCGCTTAGCTGTCGAGATTTTGGTGTTAAACTCCCTATTAACTTCCCATTTAGTAAAGCTAAATTTACCTGCCAAGCTCTCGCTATGCTATCGCAGCTCAATGATTATGATTTAAAAATGGTATGCGCCGATATTATTCAAATATGCGCGAACCCTAATGCTACAAACTCAATTAAGCATAGCCGTAACCCGCTGCGCCGTTTATGGCGGACAAAATACCCATTTCGTAATTATCACTTTTTAATACGTTATAGCTTAGAAGCAAGTAATATATCCATAACCGATATATTATTTGATAAGCAATTAGAGGGAGCTAAAAGTAACTTTTCTGCGGAGCGGACTATGTTATATGAGGTGAAAAGGCGCAGCAGTGATACATACGACAAAGCAATGAACGAAGAAGAAATAAAGAAAGTACAAGGTGCTTGGGAGCCAATTCCAACTCCAACCACACAAATAAAAACGCAGCATGCGGCGGTCAATGGTATGCAAAATGAGCTTACCAAAGCCACATGGTTAATGGGCACTCACCTTGATAGAGCTTACGAGGGCGACGGTATAAAAGCTTATACCTTGTTTCATAATCCCACTGATTATACAAAGCTTGACTTAATTGAGTGCGCGTTTGATAAGCGTTCAGGGACTAAATCCCATAATGCTCAGCATTTAGCGGCTGTGCTGGCACAAAATAGCCAACAAGGTAAACAGGTAAAATGGCTGGCGCACAGCCAAGGCGCGATAATTTTTTGCGCGGCTCTGGAGCACTATCGTATTTATTATGGTAAGCCTCTTACAGGCCAACAACTTGCTGTGCATGGTTCAGGCTCAAATGTCGAACGTTTAAAACGCATTGCCCACAGCGTAGGTGTAAAAGTTGTCTCAGTGCGTAATAACCCTTATGATTTAGTGCCTAATTTAGCTGACCGCAGTAAAATATCATCCAGTAGTTTAGTACGTTCGCTGAAATTTAAAGGCCTGGTTACAGATGGCTCTGTTGGCGAAAGCCCACACACTTTACCGTTTTTAGGCTTAGTCACCTATGCAGCTCAGCTAGAAATGCTAGGTAATAATGAAAAGGCCGACATAGTAAGAAAGTTTATTAAAACTCTACCGCCTACGGATGCGCGATTATGATCAAATTAGCCAAGGCTTTTTACCGTGGTTTTGTCGGCGGATCCAATTTTGAAAATTGCATCTACTATCGCTTTATTTTAGAAGGTAAGCTATTAACCCTTGATATGCCTAGTAGTAATGTTGCTGCTGTACCTTCTACAATTGATGTCTCATTTCCCTATAATTCAACAAGTTGGTTTAATCAGCACAAGGAAGATTATTTCCACCACGTATATGTACATATGCTTACTAAAAACTGGATGTACTTGCCACCAGTAAGCTATTTACCAAGTAGTGAGTATGGCATGCTTAGTTGCCAACTAAGGATTAAACAAACTAATGAAATCAATGTACTGGATACCGTGCAATTAAAGCGTTTTGTGATTGAATCATACGATAACTTCCATTGGGGACCTGATGGCAGAAATACCGAAGTTAAAAATGATACTACATTAGAATCAAGTAAAATGGCCGTCCCTTTTGAGCCTGATGAGTTAGAGGAAGAAATTTTAGGGCGTATTGAGACTCGAGGATATCCACCACTACCAGCAGCCAAAGAAGTTATATTTAACAATTGCCAGTGGGTGTTCTACCAAGTAAAAAGAAATAATAGCCTCTCTCGTCAAGATTTTTATTGTTTGCCATTAAGTGAACATGCTTTTTTAGAGGTTGAATTTAATCATCGTATTGATCGCTCTGATAAGCATAAAAAATGGGCTAAGCATGCGCTTGAATCACAACAGCGGATTATGGAATCAATAAAGCTCAGTGATTTACCTCCAGAACACGATAATTTAATTGCTGACAATTCTAAAAGTGTTTAATTTAGCCAAGGCGTTTTATCGTGGTTTTATTGGCGGGCCCAATTTTGAAAATTGTGTTCACCATCGCCTTATTTTAGAAGGTAAGCTATTAACCCTTGATATGCCTAGTAGTAATGTTGCTGCTGTACCTTCTACAATTGATGTCTCATTTCCCTATAATTCGACCAGCTGGTTTAAACAACATAAAAAAAACTATTTACATCATGAATACGTGCATATGCTCACTGAAAATTGGATGTATTTACCACCAGTTAGTTATTTGCCCAGTAGTGAGTATGGCATGCTCAGTAGTCAGTTACGGATTAAACAAACCAATAAAATCAATGTGCTTGATATCAGCCAATTAAAACATTTTGTAATTGATGAGTACGATGACTTTCATTGGGCCCCAGATGGAAAAAACACTAAAATCAAAAATGATACCACCTTAGAATCGAGAAAAAGAGCAAATCCTTGGCAGGGGGAAGCTTTAAAAGAAGAAATTATAGGTCGTATTGAATCTTATGGAAAGCCGCCATTACCTGCCGCTAAAGAGGTTATGATTAATAATCGCCAATGGGTATTTTACCAAGTAAAAAAAAGTAATAGGCGCTCTCGTCACGATTTTTATTGTTTGCCATTAAGTGAGCATGCTTTTTTAGAAGTAAAGTTTAACCATCGTGTTGATCGCTCTGACAAGCATAAAAAATGGGCTAAGCATGCGCTTGAATCACAACAGCGGATTATGGAATCAATAAAGCTTAGTGATTTACCTCCAGAACACGATAATTTAATTGCTGACAATTCTAAAAGTGTTTAATTTAGCCAAGGCGTTTTATCGTGGTTTTATTGGCGGGCCCAATTTTGAAAATTGTGTTCACCATCGTCTTATTTTAGAAGGTAAGCTATTAACCCTTGATATGCCTAGTAGTAATGTTGCTGCTGTACCTTCTACAATTGATGTCTCATTTCCCTATAATTCGACCAGCTGGTTTAAACAACATAAAAAAAACTATTTACACCATGAATACGTACATATGCTCACTGAAAATTGGATGTATTTGCCACCAGTAAGTTATTTACCAAGCAGTGAGTATGGCATGCTTAGTTGCCAACTAAGAATTAAGCAAACCAATAAAATCAATGTTCTTGATACTATGCAATTAAAACGCTTTGTGATTGATGAGTATGATAATTATCATTGGGGGTCAGATGGTTATAACACTAAGCTTCAAAATGATACCAAGCTAGAGTCGAATAAAAGAGCAAACCCATGGCAAGGTGAGGCACTTAAAAAGGAAATTTTAGGGCGCGTTGAATCTTATGGTTATCCGCCACTGCCTGCGGCTAAAGAGGTAATTATTAATGATCGCCAATGGGTGTTTTATCAAATAAAAAAAAGTAATAAGCGTTCTCGCCAAGATTTTTATTGCTTACCATTAAGTGAGCATGCATTTTTAGAGGTTGAATTTAATCACCGTGTTGATCTTTCCCATAAACATAAAAAATGGACTAAGCATGCACTTGAATCACAACAGCGGATTATGGAATCAATAAAGCTTACTGAGTTACCCCCCGACCACGATAATTTAATTACTGATAACTCGCAGGGCGTTTAACTTTCTCAAAGCCTTATCTCTTTTTTTGAAAGCGCAGTGTCTCTTATTCCTCCTTGTAATAAATTATAAGTTCTGTTGCGCGATCTCGCTGGTTTAAAATTTTGTAAAAGAGTTACTTTTAAAACAAGAAAAGCTAGCTTTACAAAAAGTTGCACCAAAAGTTAAGGAGCGTTATTTGTAGACGTAGAGCTTGCTCACGTGAGAAGCGTAGCTTCTAATTATTTAACATATCCTCTAAAAGCTAATATTCAATAAAAATAAGTTGTTGTTTGCCGTCATGATATTTTGACTTAATGTTTTTCGCTCCACTTCCTTGCAAGCTCATTATGTATCAGGCAATGTGACCGCAATTAAATATAAAAATTAGCAGGAGCTAAAAATGCCAAAGTTCGATAACGTAAGTGTAGTAAAAAAAGCCAATGTATATTTTGACGGAAAAGTGTCAAGTCGTACCGTTATTTTAGGTGATGGCGAAGCGAAAACTTTAGGCTTTATGCAACCTGGTGAGTTTGTTTTTGATACAAACCAAAAAGAATGCATGGAGCTTTTAGCTGGCCAATGGGATATTTTATTACCAGGTGCAAGTGAGTGGAAAACATTTAACGCGGGTGAGTCGTTTAATGTTGATGCAAATGTAAGCTTTAAAGTAAAAGTATCTGATTTTGCTGACTACTGTTGTTCGTACACAGATTAATCAGTACAGCTAGACGTCTGAAAGCCCATGCACTATGGGCTTTGCATAAACTTTGCGCAACGCATGATTTAAATCACCAAAAACCGCAAATAAACCTCAAATATCTCTCTTTTTTCCTTGTGTTAATCTAAATAGCCCCCAATACTATTTATGAGGTAACAAATAAAAGGATACCCTATGAAAATTAATCTTTCTGGTCACCATGTTGAAGTTACTGACTCTATTAGAGAGCACATCAACGAAAAATTTTCAAAAATCGAGAGCCATTTCCCATCGCTTATTGCACTCGAAATTATTTTGTCTAAAGAACATCATAAAATCCAAGCTGAAATTAGCACTAATTATGAAGGCACGCGCATATCGGTAAAAGGGGAAAACGAAGTTATGTACCCTGCCATTGCAAGTGCAGCTAAAAAACTCGATGCGGCACTAAAACATCGAAAAGGGCAGATAAAAGCAAACCTACACGAAAAGCCTGTTAGCACGACACCTGAAATCGCACACGAGATCATCCAAGAGATGGATCTTAAATAAAATTTAGTTCCAAAGTATTATAAAAAAGAGCCGTATGGCTCTTTTTTATTGCCTGTAATTTAGGTAAGTTATGCGCTCTTGCAGTTTATTAATCAAAAAAATTAATAAAAGCAGCGTACAACACACATATTTTGAGAAATTAATGCACACAACAAAAGCAGTATGGAAGTCTCGACTAGGTGCGCTTGGACCTGGAATACTCATGGCAACAGCCGCTATTGGCGGTTCTCACTTAGTTGCCTCTACGCAAGCTGGAGCAATATTTGGTTGGCAACTATTTTGGCTAATCCTTGTTGTTAATGTTTTAAAGTACCCGTTTTTTCGCTTTGGTATGGAATACACACTCGCGACTAAAAATAGCCTAGTGGAGGGCTATAAGAGTCAAGGCCCGTTTTATTTTTACAGCTTTATCGGTTTAAACATTGTTGCCGCTGTTGTTAATACCGCCGGCGTATTACTGCTTACCGCAAGCTTACTGCATTACGCACTGCCTGTAGTAATAGAGGTAACACTGCTATGTTGGATATTATTAGGAGTGTGTTTAGCCATATTATTGTTAGGACACTTTAAAGCGCTCGACAGTGTGGCCAAAGGCATAATGGGATTATTAACACTGGCTACCGTTATTGCGTTAGTTATCGCGTTTAGTAATGGCCCAATGGCGCCTGCTGACTATGTTGGGCCTTCACCATATGAACTTGCCATGCTTAGCTTTATGGTGGCTTTAATGGGCTGGATGCCTGCCCCAATAGAAATATCAGCTCTTAGCTCGCTTTGGCTAAAAGAAAAACAAGCGCAGCAAACAGTTTCTAAAAGCCAAGGCTTGTTCGATTTTAACGTAGGTTACTGGCTTACAGCTGGCTTAGCCTTGGTATTTTTTAGCTTAGGTGTATTAGTGCAGTACGGGCAAACCAGTAGTATAGAGCTCGGCGGTGTCGCGTTTGCCAAGCAGCTTATTGATATGTACGCATTAACAATAGGCGAGTGGGCAAGGCCGCTTGTATCAGCAATCGCTTTTTTATGTATGTTTGGCACTACACTCACCGTGCTAGACGGCTACGCCCGTACGCTTAACGAATCTCATAAACTACTTGGCTTTAAGCAATCAAAACACAGCCTAAATATTTGGTTAATACTACAAGCACTTGCCGGTATGGCCGTTATTTTATTTTTTAAATCAGCCCTTGGCCCCATGCTTACGTTTGCAATGACACTTTCATTTGTTACAACGCCTGTATTTGCATGGCTCAACTTTAGCCTCGTGCGATCAGAGCCTGCTATAAGGCATAGCGTTTTACTACGTAGTTTAACGTGGTTAGGTTTGGTGTACTTAGTTGGGTTTGCTGTCGCTTTTGTAGTATGGAAACTAGCAGCCTAAATAGAGCCACTTACTTTAGGGTTTTAATTAAAGCCCTAAAGCATTAAATTCTAGGATTAAACGAGGTATAAATGGATGTTAGAATAGGTGAGCTTTCAAACCCACACGTTATAAAGTTACTACAAGCGCATCATAACGATATGTTAAAACACTCGCCCGTTGAGAGCGTACATGCACTTGATGTGAGTAAACTCACTCAGCCCGATATAACTTTTTATAGCTTATGGATTGATAATAATTTAGCGGGTGTTGGCGCTTTAAAAGCACTAAATACAACGCATGGCGAAATTAAATCAATGCGCACATCAAGCAACTATTTACGCCAAGGCATCGCTGCTAAGTTACTTACGCATATTATTGAGCAATCAACTTTGCGAGGTTACAAAAAGTTAAGTTTAGAGACCGGCACTGCAGAGGCATTTTTACCCGCACAAAAGCTTTATGCTCAATTTGGTTTTAAAGAATGCGAACCATTTGGTGATTATGAGGTAGATCCGTACAGCTTGTTTATGAGTAAATCGATTTAAACTAAAATGAACGAGAAGTAACGTTTTGTAGTTGTATGATTTAAATATTATCTGCATGGCTGCTCAGAGCGAGAAGCAGACGGTCGATCAAACTCATTTTTGGACAAAAACAATTGAGAGACAACTAAACACAAAGCTAAACTTTGTACCTTTTAGTCTCTTCTTTTAATTCTTCAGCTACCGATGATAACTCGCTTGCGACTCCAGTTATATTTGCCGATGCCTCCGTTATTTCTTTTGCTCGATTATTCAATTCCGTCATGCTCTCCGTTATATATTCAATTGAATAACCTTGCATTTGTGTGGCTGACGATATTTCTGAACTCATGCTGCTTAGTTTAACTATCGTCTCTTTTAATTCATGGAGTGCTTCATTTACGTCGTCAACAAGATGAATGCCACCTTCGGCTGAAATGCTTGCTCTTTCCATAGACTCAAAAGATTGTTGAGCTATATCGGTTAGCTGAGTAATTTGAGTTTGAATTGTTACTGTACTTTCTTGAGTTCGAGAGGCTAAGCTTCTAACTTCATCAGCTACTACTGCAAACCCTCGTCCCTGTTCACCAGCTCTGGCTGCTTCAATAGCCGCATTTAAGGCTAACAAGTTTGTCTGTTCAGCAATGGCGTTTATTACACCTAATACATCGCCAATACCTTTGACACTGTCTTGAAGTTGTTTAATTGTTTTAGATGACTTATTCACTTCAGTAACTAATTGCTTAATGTTGTCAGCCGCTAAGGTTGCCCTTTCGGCATTTTCTTCAGTTTTATCTTTTGCTTCGTTTGCGTCAGTGAGAGCCGTTTGTGTCTGATTATTTATTTCAGATACAGAAACACTAAATTGCTCTATAGACTCATGCACTTGCTTAATTGAATTTTCCTGCTCATTCAGTGTTACGTTAGTTTGCTCTGTTGTCACCCCTAATTCGGTGCCACTAGATGCAATTCTTGATACCGCCTCTTGCACCGAACTAAATGCCTCAGAGATTTGCCCAATAAATGCATTAAAACCTAAGACTATTTTGTTTATTTCTGGAGTATTAGATTTATCCAACCTTACTGTTAAATCAGCTTCCCCTTGAGATAAAGACTCGAAGCGACTTGCAAGTATCGTCAATGGTTTAACTAATGAATTGGATAATTGCAATGCTATAAATACTGCAATAATTGCAATTACTGTAATTATAGTTAGTGCAGTACCCCAGATATAATTCGAAAGAGTATTTACCGCCTTGAGGGCTTCCTCTTCATCTATTTCTGACATAATCGCCCAGCGATTATTACCAAACTCTACTGGGCCGTATGAGCTTAAAACAGGGACTTCTCTATAATCATTAAAAATTGCAAAACCAACATTTCCAGACAATGCATCTCTAACCCCCACAGTTTCAACTGGTTGAATTGCTATTGTTGTATCTTTATTGGCAATTTGGTCAGTTTGCGTCATACCAACTCTTTTTATTAAGGAAAGATACCCCTCTTTGTCTTCAACAAAAAAACGACTTTCGTTTCTTAAGGTTTTATCTTGGCCGACCAAATAAATCTCGCCGCTTTCTCCAAAACCTGATTCAGCCCACTTCTCTTTTTGCGTCATTAAATTATTAAGACGGTCTATCGGCATTTGGAATATCAAAACACCTAAAAGCTTATTACCTTCATATATTGGAGTCGAAATAAAGCTCGCTGCATTATTATAAGAAGGTAAATAGGCCTCAAAATCAGTTAAGTAGGTTTCGCCTTTATTAAGATTTAAACCTTCGTTAAACGCTTCGGCTATTCCTGTATTTTTATATGGTCCAAATTTTAGGCTAGTGGCAAAGTCTAGTTCTTTGAAAACACTGTAAACAATATAACCTTGTGTGGGCTCTACAATAAATACGTCGTAATAGCCAAATTCTTTTAAAAAAGTTCTAACACCAGAGTGATATCTTTTGTGGGTTAAATCATATTCACTATTATCGTTAATTGAATCTAAATTGTCTTTTTCACCAAGAGGGTTTGGGTTCAATGAAATAAATTGAGATTGCATCGCTTTAGAAATGCTGGGTAATGACCTATATAAGTTTGAAGTATTAATAGGCGTTGAATTTTGCTGGTCGTAAGTTGGTTTAAACTGACCGGTGTAATAAGCGCCTAAACTAGCTAAGTTATAGTTTGATTCATCATATTCAAAAAATGCTTGTACAAATTGCTGAGTTGCTTCTTTTATAGATACGCCACTTGCCATAACTACCGCTTGCTTTTCAATCGTTTCTAAATAGTTAGCAAGCTCAGAGGTTATAAGTGTGCGTTTTGCTGTCAAATCAAACTGCGCTTTAGTCAACGCATCTTTTTTCATTTCAGTTAATGAAAGTTGAGATATAGCAAATAAAGAAACGATTGAAGAAATAATAGCGACTATGGAAATGACAAAAAGTAGTTTCTTTTTTAATGACATAAGGTTGTCCAATAAAGTGCCAAATAAAATGCATTACTAATATATAGTAAAACATTAGCGGATTAAAATTTCAATTAAATTGTCATGGTAAACAGCACATCGCAAATTTAGAGCATTTACGTAAAATAATTTTGGGGCAGAAACGAGTTAATCATGAATGACTGCTCATGGCACTGAGCTGTCATTGATATTAACTATCAACTCAGCTCTTTTATCGCTCTACTTATCCCATCTAAGCTCAGCGCATATATACGGTCGTTCATTAGCTTTTTTATAAAGCCAATTGATTGATAGTGCAGCCAATGCTCAACGAGTTGTGAGTTTAGCCAATCTAGCCTAATTGTTACTCATTTGAGTAAACAATAATTTCATCAGAATTTGGTAATTTATAAAATCCAACATTTTTTGATTGCTTACCCATGAAATCAATAGCATATTTCATCTCTGCAATTGTTCTTACTGTAGAAAATTTATCTTTAAAACATGCTGAGAATTCGTATGTGAAAGATGTTGACTGATCATAACCTCCCAGCTCTAAAAGGTTATACTCAGTAAAAGGATCTGGTCCTAAAATTTGATGAGAGGTAATAAAAGGCACCCTAGAGTCTTGTGATTTCCAATCATTCAAGCATTTAGCTTCAACATTGCTTGCTAATAAATAAATGCTTTTATCCTTTTTAGAGTCACTTATAAAGATAGTAATAAAAACCAAATTTATAATAAGTGATGCAAACAAAACTAATTTTAATATATTCCTATTATTCATTTTAACTCAGCTCTTTTATCGCTCTACTTATTCCATCTAAACTCAGCGCATACATGCGATTGTTCATTAACTCTTTTATAAAGCCAATTGATTGATAGTACGGCCAGTGTTCAACGGGTTGTGGGTTGAGCCAGGCGACTTTATCAAAGTGGTTTGTTATACGTTGTAACCATGCACTGCAGGGCTCTTCATTGTAGTGTTCTACCGAGCCGCCAGCATAAGCTATTTCGTATGGGCCCATAGTAGCATCGCCAACAAATATTACTTTATAGTCGCTGGTAAATTTATTAATCAGCGTCATGGTGTCTATTACGTTTGAATGGCGGCGCGCGTTATCTTGCCATATATGCTCGTATAAACAGTTGTGAAAGTAGTAAAACTCTAGGTGTTTAAATTCGCTGTGGGCGGCGCTAAATAATTCTTCGCAGGTGTGAATGTAGTCATCCATTGAGCCACCAATATCAAACAGCATGAGTACTTTTACTGCATTGTGGCGCTCGGGCGCCATTTTTACATCAAGCATGCCGCCTTGTTTTGCAGTAGCGCGAATAGTCTCGTTTAAATCAAGCGTGTCGCTTGCGCCAGTGCGGGCAAACTTTCGTAACTTTTTAAGGGCGAGTTTAATTGTGCGCGAGCCAATTTCTCTGTCGGTGTCGAGGTTTTTGTATTCTCGTTTATCCCACACTTTTACTGCTTGGCGGTTACGGTTGCCGTTTTGTCCTATACGCACGCCTTCTGGGTTATAGCCGTATGCACCAAAAGGTGATGTGCCGCCAGTGCCCACCCATTTATTGCCGCCTGCGTGGCGTTTTTGTTGCTCTTCTAAACGCTCTTTTAGGGTTTTCATAAGCTCGTCGAGTCCGCCCATGGCCTTAAGTTGAGCTTTTTCTTCATCGCTTAGGTTTTTTTCAAACTCTTTACGTAGCCAATCTTCAGGTAAGTTGTACTGTTGCTTTAATCTCTCGAGCAAATCAAGGTCGGCAATACCACTAAAGTAGTCGCTAAAGGCTTTGTCGAAGCGATCAAAGTGCGTTTCGTCTTTTACCATTATAGTGCGAGCCAAATGGTAAAATGCATCTACGTCGGCAAATATAACGCCTTTTTTTAATGCGTTTATTAAATCGAGTAACTCGCGCAGGCTTACAGGTAAACGGTATTTACGTAGCGTGAAAAAAAACTGTACTAACATGTTAGCGACGGCTCATAAACGCGAGCTTTTCGATTAGGCTTATGTCTTGCTCATTTTTAAGTAATGCGCCAAACATGGGCATTAAACCGCTTTTTTTAGCTTTATCGTGCAGTGTTTTAGCGTCTATGTCTTCAGCCATTAAAAGCTTTAACCAGTCGAGTAATTCGCTGGTGGAAGGTTTCTTTTTAAGGCCGCTTGCTTCGCGCAGGTTAAAAAACACTTCGAGTGCTTGGCGTACTAAATCTTGTTTAACGTTAGGGTAGTGCACGTCAATAATTTGCTGCATTTCGTCGCTGCTAGGAAAATCAATGTAATGAAAAAAGCAGCGGCGTAAAAATGCGTCCGGCAATTCTTTTTCGTTATTAGAGGTGATGATTACAATAGGGCGCTCTTTAGCGACAATGCGCTCGTTAGTCTCATAAACATGAAACTCCATTTTATCAAGCTCAAGTAGTAAATCGTTTGGGAACTCTATGTCGGCTTTGTCTATTTCATCAATTAAAAGCACTGGGCGTTTACCGTTGAGCTCTGCATATGTAAATGCCTGCCAAAGCTTACCTTTAACGATGTAGTTACTAATGTTGTGTACGCGCTCGTCACCTAATTGGCTGTCGCGCAGGCGCGAAACCGCGTCGTACTCGTATAAGCCTTGCTGCGCTTTAGTGGTCGATTTTATATGCCACTGAATAAGTGTGGTATCTAAACTTTTAGCTAACTCCTCAGCCAGCATGGTTTTACCTGTGCCAGGTTCGCCTTTAATTAAAAGTGGTTTTTCGAGCATAATGGCAGCATTTACAGCTTGTTTAAGCGCGCTACTCGCTATGTAATTGTCAGTTGAATTAAATTGCACGGTGTACCCTTGTCTGGTCTGAGCAGTTAGTTATTTTGTTATAATGCCATAGTTAAGCAGCAGGTCCAAGGTAGGCAAAACGCGGTATGACCTCACCTTCTTTTTCAACAGTTTCTAAAAACATACTAAGTGGGCGCGCCCATATACCAAATTCACCATAAAGTGCTTGGTAAATCACAAGTTGTTCCTCGGTTTCGCTATGGGTGGCAACATGAATAACTTTGTATTGCGGGCCTTTGTAGTGTTGATATATGCCTGGTTTTAGGGAAAGTGGTTTTATTGCTGTAGTCATGTTTTGATCTCTTGTATAATTTGGCTTTGCACTTTTAATGTTAACTAATTTGCCAATACTATGAACTATATTTCTTTAGATGATTACAAAAAGGCGTGGGTTTTTCGCCACAAAGATTTACCTGTATCTGATGAAGACGCAGCAAAAATAAAGCCTATGAGCGACGAGCGCGCAGCCGTACTTTGGACAACCATGGTGAGCCGTGAGTTTGATCACCCTGATTTTTTTGAAGACACCGATTGGTGTGGCCAAGAAAAAAGCTTTAGCCAAGAAGTAGATTGGCAAGATGCGTGGGAAAATGGCGATGCGCTACCACCAGAAGCAATCTTAACGTTTTTAGATTGGGAAGCTAACACCACGGTTTATTTTTGTATGGCACGCGATAATATTATCGAAACGACGTTTGATGTATTTAAACGCAATTGGCAAAACTTTATGTTTTTAGCTGATGGCAGTTTATTAATTGGTAAAAAGCGTAATACGGTTGTGCAATTTTTAGAATCAGGTAAAGCTAAATTAGGTGAAAAGCCAAGCGCTTAAATTAGTATGTAATGCTTAAAAAGCATTCAGTACTGTGCTATAAAACATTAACCTAAATGTTTTGAGTAGAGCTATTGGTAGCGAAAAATCAGTCACTTGGTGCTCTGCAACAAGTTGAAATTTGGCAAACTGATGCGCAAAAAGTGTTATATGCACAATTGTGCAATGCATTTTATCAGCGTGAGGTTTTGCGTTTAGTCGCAGAGCCTAATGCTGATAAGCTACGTTGGCAGTTAAAAAGCCTACCCTATTATATTGAGCGAGCGGCAACGTTAGTTGCCAATGGTGACACACCTTTTACGTTGGACTCGCAAAATGGGTCTTGGCTTGAAAAACAAAAACCGACACCACCCGATGTGAATGTTCAAGCTAATGAACTTTTTTATCAAACACATGCCAAAGTGGGGTTAATAGTGCCTGTTATATTGCATGGCTACGATCAGGTGCGCCTGAGAATAGACAGTATCGATCAGTTAGACGAAAATAAGCTGCATTGTAACGAGCTAGGTTGGTTTGATTTTTTAGGTAATGGGCTTGAGCAGCAAAACGCTCAGTTAATAAAGCCAAGTAAGGTAAGTTTTACCGCAGCTTGTTGTGGGCATCAATGGCAGTTTTCAAAGCGCTGCTCACCACGGCTCTTATCACTACGCGAAATGCTTTTAGCGGGTAGTATTAATTGGCGCAATTTAAAGCGTCCTTTAGCTTAATAAAGTTAAGGTATTCGGGATTTAAAATAAGGAGTGTTAAATGCGATTTTTTCAAGCTTGCTTATTGTGCTTAGCACTGTTTGTGCAATATAGATTATGGTTTGGTCATAATGGCGTACAAGACTACACGCGATTAAAAGGTGCTGTCGCATCACACCAACACACTAACGAAAAGCTTATTAAACGAAATAAAGTGCTTACAGCTGATATAGAAGATTTAAAGCTTGGCCAAGAAGGTATTGAAGAGCGTGCACGCAACGAATTGGGAATGATTAAACCGGACGAAACATTTATTCGTGTTTTACCGGGCAAACAATATGACAAATAAACAGACTATTGCAGCAATTGTACCTGCTGCAGGTGTTGGCAGTAGAATGCAGCACAATGCGCCTAAGCAATACATACAATTAGCGGGTAAAACCATTTTAGAACACACCTTAGCTAAACTTTCTCAATTACCTAAATTAAGCACTATTGTTGTTGCTCTTAGCGACAGCGACCCCTATTTTGACGAGCTTTCATTCGTTGATAAACGCATTGTTCGCGCCAGTGGCGGAAATGAACGTGCCGATTCAGTGCTCAATAGCTTACTTTTTTTAGCGCCCAATCCTCCAGCATGGGTGCTGGTACATGATGCTGCACGCCCGTTAGTTAATATTAGTGATATAGAACGCTTAATTGATGAATGCATGTGTGCTGACGAAGGTGGTATTTTAGCTAGTAAAGTAAAAGACACCATAAAGCGTGGCCACACACATGCCCTACAAACTGTGCCACGAGACGATTTATGGCAAGCACTTACCCCACAATTTTTTAAATATGACGAGCTTAAAAATGCACTTCAAAACGCATTAGCAAGTGGGGCAACTATTACCGATGAAGCCAGTGCTATTGAATGGGCGGGCAAACCGGTAAAGCTTGTGGCAGGGCGCAGCGACAATATTAAAATAACCACACCAGAGGATTTAGATTTGGCTGGGTTTTTATTACATAAACAACAAAACGAGAGTGCATTATGATACGAATTGGCCATGGTTTTGACGTACATAAATTTGGCGGCGAAGGCCCGTTAACTATTTGTGGTGAAAAAATTGATTACCCACAGGGCTTTTTAGCGCACTCCGATGGCGATGTTGCTATTCATGCATTATGTGATGCTATTTTAGGCTCCCTTGCTATGGGTGATATTGGTAAGCACTTTCCCGATACAGCTAGTGAGTATGAAAATATCGACAGTCGTATTTTACTTCGCCATGTGGTGGGCTTAGCTAAAGAGCAAGGTTATGTACTTGGCAATGGCGATGTGACTATTGTTGCGCAAGCGCCAAAAATGCTGCCACATATTCAAGCTATGCGTGCTAATTTAGCCAGTGATTTAAATTGTGACCTTTGCCAAATTAACGTTAAAGCCACTACCACTGAAAAGCTAGGCTTTGAAGGGCGCAAAGAAGGTATTTCGAGCCATGCGGTGGTTATTATGAGTAAAGAGCTTGCGAGTACAAAAAACGCATGAGCGATTTAAATTATTTATACGGTGCACCGCTTTCTAAAGCTGATTTTAAAACCACTGCTGAAGACTTTATGGTTGATGAAGACTTAGGTATAGAATTTACCGGCAGTGGCGAACACGTGTGTTTGCAGGTGGTTAAAAAAGGCGAAAACACGCAATACGTTGCAAAGCTAATTGCGCAGCGTGCGGGTGTTTCACCGCGAGACGTAAGTTACGCAGGCATGAAAGATCGCCACGGTGTGTGCTCGCAGTGGTTTAGTGTAAAAGTACCGATTAAAAAGCCTATCGATTTTAGCGACTTGAATAGCGAGAGTATTTTTATTGTTTCGCAACAGCGCCACGACCGTAAGTTACGTACGGGCTGCCACAAAGGTAATAAATTTACTATTACGCTTCGTAATGTAACCAAGCCTCTTGATATTCTATGCCGTATTAACGCAGTACGCGCAGGCGTGCCTAATTACTTTGGCGAGCAGCGCTTTGGTCATGGTGGTCATAACTTAGTTATGGCTGAAAAAATGTTTGCCGGTGAGCGTATTCGCGATAAAAAGTTGCGCGGTATTATTATTTCAGCAGCACGATCGCATGTATTTAATCAGTTAGTGAGCCTGCGTGTAAAAGAGCATGGTTTAGCTAAAACAATGCACCGTGAAGTATTTATGCTCAGCGGCAGTAATGCATTTTTTGAAGATGCGATTAACGATGAAAACATTGAGCGATTAGCCACTGGCGATATTATGATGTCGGCACCTATGGTGGGTAAAAGTGAAAAAGGCTTAACCGAGCAAGAAAAAGTATGGCTTGTACCTTACCAAGCATGGTGCGATGGCTTGGGTGAACTCGGCCTTAAAAATGAGCGCAGAATGCTGCGTTTAATTCCGCAAAACTTAACGGTTGAGACCATAGATGAAACGAGTTTAAAGCTGAGTTTTGGTTTGCCTAAAGGATGTTTTGCAACCGCATTATTACGCGAGCTGGTGGATTATACAGATGCAAGCCCACGAGAGCGCAAAGAAAAGGATAATGGCATAAATGAAGATACTGTTAAGTAACGATGATGGCGTAAATGCCAAAGGCATTGCGGTTTTATATCAGGCGCTTATACAAATTGCAGAGGTAACTCTTGTTGCGCCCGATCGTAACTGCAGTGGCGCAAGTAATTCTTTAACATTAATGAACCCACTACGAGCGACGACACTCGAAAATGGTTTTATGTCGGTTAATGGCACGCCTACAGATTGTGTACATTTAGGTGTAAATCAGTTGGTTGATGAAAAACCAGATCTAGTTGTTGCTGGTATTAATCATGGTGCCAACTTAGGTGACGACACGCTGTATTCTGGCACAGTGGCTGCCGCGACTGAAGGACGTCATTTGGGCTTACCTGCAATTGCGGTATCGCTTTGCTCACATAAAGGCGAGCATTTTGAAACAGCCGCTGCTGTTACCGTAAATATTATTAAGGGCTTGGCTTCGCATCCGCTTCCAAAAGATCAAATAATAAATATTAATGTGCCAGATATTCCACTAAGTGAATTAAAAGGGGTGCAAGTAACACGTTTAGGCGCTCGTCATAAAGCCGAAACCATGACCAAACAAACGGATCCCTGGGGTCGTGATATTTATTGGTATGGATCGCTTGGCACCGAAAGTGATGCAGGTGAAGGCACCGACTTTTACGCAATCAATAATGGCTATGCCTCAGTTACGCCATTAAGTGTTGATATGACCGCTAAAGATAGCTTAGAAGCGGTAGGAGACTGGCTTGCCGATTTGGAGATAAACCGTGCTCGCTAATTATACGCGCAGCGCCAAAGCGTTATCTGATTTACTACAGCGCGAAGGCGTAGAAGATACCCAAGTGCTTAGTGCTATTGCGAATATTCCGCGCCATGTTTTTATTGATGACGTGTTGCAACATAAAGCGTATGAGAATACAGCGTTACCCATCGGGCAGGGGCAAACTATATCGCAACCTTATATTGTTGCCCGTATGACTGAGCTACTTCGCCTTGCGGGTGTTCGCAATAAAGTACTGGAAATTGGTACTGGGTCTGGTTACCAAACTGCAATTTTAGCTAAAACGTTCACTAAAATTTATTCAGTTGAGCGTATCAAAGCCTTGCAATGGCAAGCCAAACGCCGGTTACATCAACTCGATTTATATAATGTGTCGATGAAGCATGGTGATGGCTGGCAAGGTTGGCAGTCACAAGCGCCGTTTGACGGTATTATAGTGACGGCTGCGGCCTCTAAAGTGCCAAAAGATTTACTTGCTCAATTGGCTGATGGTGGCGTGTTATTAGCCCCAATTGGTGAAAGTGATCAAAAATTAATAATGGTTATTCGCAACGGCGACGATTACACAGAACATGTTATTGCACCAGTTAGGTTTGTACCACTGGTACCTGGCGATATTGAATAGGAATTCATTTTGAAGTTGTTTACTAAGTTATATGATATGGCCCTTGTATGGGCCAAGCATCGCCATGCCGAGCGTTATTTGGCTGCAATGAGCTTTGCTGAGTCTGTTTTTTTCCCAATCCCACCTGATGTTATGCTTGCGCCTATGTCGCTTGCTCAACCTAAAAAAGCATGGCGCTTTGCAAGTTTTGCCACAATCGCATCGGTTGTTGGCGGAATAATTGGGTATTTACTCGGCTTTTGGTTATTTGAACCCGTTGTTGAGCCATTAATTGCACAAATGCACTGGCAAGAAAAGTTTGATGTCGCATTAAACTGGTTTAAAGATTACGGTGTTTGGGTTGTTTTTTTAGCTGGTTTTTCACCTATACCTTATAAAGTATTTACGATTGGCGCGGGTGTTTTACAAATGGCCTTTTTGCCTTTTTTAATTGCATCTGCCATCGGGCGCGGTGCGCGATTCTTTTTAGTTTCAGCTTTAATGAAGTGGGGCGGAGCTAAGATGGAGCAAAAATTACGTCAATATATTGAAATACTTGGTTGGGGATTAGTAGTATTAATTGCAGTAGCGTACTTTTTGTTGCGTTAAGCTTTATAAAATAACTTTTTTACATAAGGAGCTAAATACAATGAATAAACAATTTATGCGTTATGTTGCTTTATTTATTAGTATTTTGCTTTTTGGCTGCTCGTCTCGTCATGTTCCAGCACCAGTCAGCAGCCTAAATAATAATGTTAACTATTTAGATCATAAAATTAACATTAGTGGTAATAAGTATAAAGTTCAAAAAGGAGATACTTTATATTCAATTGCTTTTAGTGCAGGTCAAGATTTTCGTAAATTAGCAAAAAACAATTCTATTTCATCACCTTATGTAATATATCCTGGACAAGATATCTCTTTAATACCATTGCAGTCAGAAAATAAAAAGTCGAAAAAATATACGAATTCGAGTAAAAAGTCTAGAAAAAGCACACAAAAAAATAACAAAAAATTAAAGAAAGAGCTTGATCAGCCAAAACAACGAGAGTATGTTCAAAAACAAGCCAGTAACAAAGTTAGTAATAAAAAGTATTTGTCGAGTAGTAAGGTGAAGTGGTTTTGGCCAGCAAAAGGTAAAATTACTAAACGCTTTTCTAATAAGGAAAACGGATACAAAGGCTTACAGATTACTAATAAAAAAGGGGCTTCAGTATTAGCCGCGGCACAAGGAACGGTGGTGTACGCGGGTAACGCACTTCGAGGTTATGGTAGTTTAATCATATTGAAACATAATGATGATTACCTAAGTGCTTATGCACATAACTCGAAATTACTTGTTAAAGAAAAGCAGAAAATTAAGGCTGGACAAAAAATAGCAGAAATTGGTAATTCAGAATCTTCGGTTACGGCACTTCGTTTTGAAATTCGCTACCGAGGGCAAGCTGTCAATCCTGCTAAATACCTACCCTAATTTTTAGGTATTGATAATTGCTCTGGAGAAGGCTTATGGCTAACACTGCAAAACTTGACACAAATAATACGAATGACGAAAAGTTTGATGACACCGCCGTTGAAGAAACCACATCACTACTTGAAAAGGTAGACGAAGAAGATATTTTTGCCAAAGAAGAAGTCACTAAAAACTTAGATGCCACACAACTTTATTTAGGCGAAATTGGCTTCTCTCCACTATTAAGCGCAGAAGAAGAAGTATTTTTTGCACGAAAATCACTTAAAGGTTGTGACGCCTCTCGTAAACGCATGATTGAAAGCAATTTACGCTTGGTTGTTAAAATAGCTCGCCGATATAATAACCGTGGCCTTGCCTTACTTGATTTAATTGAAGAGGGTAATTTAGGTTTAATCCGCGCTGTTGAAAAATTTGATCCTGAACGTGGCTTTAGATTCTCAACTTACGCGACATGGTGGATACGTCAAACGATTGAACGTGCCATTATGAATCAAACACGTACGATACGTTTACCTATCCATGTAGTTAAAGAGCTTAATGTTTATTTACGTACAGCGCGTGAGTTAACTCAAAAGCTTGACCATGAGCCAACAGCTGACGAAATTGCAGCTTGCCTAGACAGACCCGTTGAAGACGTTACTAAAATGCTACGTTTAAACGAAAGAATTGCATCAGTAGACATGCCTATTGGTGGCGAAAACGACAGTGTACTACTTGATATCATCCCTGATGAAAAAAGTGCTGGTCCTGAAGGCGAAGTACAAAATAATGATATTAATAAACATATTGTAGATTGGTTAGGAGAATTAAACCCTAAACAACGCGAAGTGTTAGCACGTCGATTTGGACTGCTTGGCTATGAGCCATCTACACTTGAAGATGTAGGCCGCGAAATAGGCTTAACACGTGAACGTGTAAGACAAATTCAGGTAGAAGCATTACGTCGTTTAAAAGACATTTTGCAACAAGAAGGTTTAAGTACAGACAGCTTATTTAATCAGTTTTCGTAGCTAGTTAAATAGTTTAAGAGACTATTATGTGTGTTAAAAAGCCGAAGAATTTATTCTTCGGCTTTTTTTATGCTTGTAAATTAGATGACATAAATTACAACAATGCTTTTAGTTTATATAACAAATCGTGTGCTTGGCGTGGCGATAAGTTATCAGGGTCGATTGCGCTTAACTGCTCTTCAACTTCTGAAGGTGTACTTTGTGCAATTTCGTTATTAAAAGTAAAGGCTTGTTGTTCTGTATTTGGTGCAGTGACGCTTTGGTGATTTTCAAGCAACTTAAGTTTTTGCTTTGCTTGTGCAATCACAGCTTTTGGCACACCTGCAAGAGCGGCTACTTGTAAACCAAAGCTTTTGCTTGCTGCACCGTCGAGAACTGTATGCATAAATGCAATCGTGTCGTTATGTTCTATTGCATCAAGATGCACGTTTACAAGGCCCGTGGTTTGCTCAGCAAGTTCTGTTAATTCAAAGTAGTGCGTAGCAAACAATGTTTTAGCAGATATTTTTGATGCTAAATGATCGGCTGTTGCATACGCAAGCGAAAGCCCATCGTAGGTACTTGTACCACGACCAATTTCATCCATTAATACTAAAGACTGCGCAGTCGCATTATTTAAAATGGTTGCTGTTTCGGTCATTTCTACCATGAAGGTTGAACGCCCTGATGCTAAATCATCGCTTGCACCAATACGTGTAAATATACGGTCGATATTACCAATTTTAGCGCTGTCAGCGGGCACATAACTGCCAATGTGAGCCATTAGAACAATAAGTGCTGTTTGGCGCATATAAGTTGATTTACCGCCCATGTTTGGACCGGTAATAATTAGCATTTTACGCTGAGAATTTAACTCTACAGGGTTGGCAATAAACGGTTCTTTCATTACTTGCTCAACAACAGGGTGACGACCTTGTTTAATGCTTATATTGTCGTTATCGCACAATTGTGGTTTTGCATAATTGAGTGCAAATGCACGCTCAGCTAAATTGTTTAAAACGTCCAGATCAGCCAGTGCTGCAGCCATAATTTGTAATTGCTCAATATGTGGAGCAATAAATCTATATAGCTCTTCATATAATTGCTTTTCAAGCGCGAGAGCTTTTGATTGGCTACCGAGTACTTTATCCTCGTGTTCCTTAAGCTCTGGAATAATGTAACGTTCATTATTTTTAAGCGTTTGGCGACGAATGTAGTCGGCTGGTACTAAGTGCGCGTTGGCGCGGCTTACTTCAATAAAAAAGCCATGTACGCGGTTGTAACCAATTTTAAGCGTACTAATACCCGTACGTTCTCGTTCTCGCAGTTCTAGTTGATCAAGAACATCGGTTGCACCTTTACTTAAGTTACGCCATTCATCAAGTTCACTGTTGTAACCCGGGGCAATAACGCCACCATCGCGAATAAGAACAGGTGGGTTTTCTATCACTGCACGTTCTAACAATGCTTTTAAATCAGGGAGTTCAGGCGAGTGCTTGATAATATCTGTTATACGAGGATCATTAGCATCACCTAACAAAGTATGCAGTGGTACAAGTGCTTGTAGTGCACTGCGCAGACGCGTTAAATCGCGTGGGCGAGCAGTACATAAAGCTAGGCGGGCAATAACACGCTCTACATCACCAATCTCTTTTAATGATTCGTGCAATTCACCACAAAGTTGTACATCTAAAATAGCGCTAATTGCATTTAAGCGAGAATTAAGCTCATCTTTATTACGAATTGGTGTATGAATACGACGCTTAAGTAAGCGAGAACCCATTGGCGTTGCTGTTTTATCAAGTACTTGGGCAAGTGTGTTTTCAAACCCGCCCGATAGATTAACGGTAAGCTCTAAATTTTTACGTGTTGCGGCATCTAAAATAACGGCATGTTCGTTGTGCTCAAGCGTAATTGCACGAATATGCGGCAATGCAATACGTTGTGTATCTTTTACGTATTGCATTAGGCAACCTGCAGCAACAAGTGCGCTGTGGGCTTTATCAACACCAAAGCCGACTAAATCTTTAGTACCAAACTGATCGCATAATAAGTGTTGGGCCGTATCTAAGTCGAATTCCCACTCAGGGCGACGACGAGCGCCTTTTATATGCTCAATTAAATGAAAGTTTTCAAAGCTTTCGCTATACAGAAGTTCTGCTGGTGATAGGCGCTGAATAGTTGAGCTAAAGGCTTCGTCGGTGTTTACTTCAACTATGTTGAAACGACCTGAATTAATATCAAGGTAGGCAATACCGTATAAGCCTTTTTTACTTTGCCAAACGCTGGTAAGAAGGTTGTCTTGTCGTTCTTGTAAAAGCGCTTCGTCAGAAATTGTACCGGGTGTAACTATGCGTACAACTTTACGATCAACGGGACCTTTACTGGTTGCAGGGTCGCCAACTTGTTCGCAAATAGCGACTGATTCGCCCATTTGGACTAGGCGTGCTAAGTAGTTTTCTACCGCATGATAAGGCACGCCAGCCATGGGAATAGGGTCGCCACCGGCTTTGCCGCGATGAGTTTGCGAAATATCAAGTAATTGAGCGGCGCGTTTAGCGTCATCAAAAAAGAGTTCGTAAAAATCGCCCATGCGATAAAACAATAAAATATCGCGATGCTCTGATTTTATTTTTAGATACTGCTGCATCATAGGGGTTTGTTGTTTTATAGTGTGTGGTGCATAAAGATCAAACGACATGTATTTACCCAAAGGCTGAATATGGAATTACATCAAGAGATTAAAACACTTGCTGCGCAATTAGGCGCTATTTTAACGGATAAATGCTTATGGATCACTACTGCTGAGTCATGTACTGGTGGCGGAGTTAGTTATGCGCTTACCGATGCCCCAGGGAGCTCGGCTTATATTGACCGTGCATTTGTAATTTATAGCAATCAAGCAAAGCAAGATTTGCTCAATGTAAGTGCAAGTACATTAGCAAAGTATGGTGCTGTAAGCGAACAAACAGTGCGAGAAATGGCAGTAGGTGCTATTAAAGCAACAAACGCTAATATTGCTATAGCTGTATCGGGTATTGCCGGGCCTGGTGGTGCAACTGAAGGTAAACCTGTTGGACTTGTGTGGTTTGGCATACAAATTAATGATAAGTTGCTTACATTTAAACAAGTATTTATTGGTGATAGAGCTCAGGTTAGGTTACAAGCTATTGTATTTACATTAAAAAATGTAATAGATGAGATAAAATAAAAAAATTAGCTTGATACTGTGATTTCATACAGTATACTTGGTTCCATTAGCTGGATTTGGAGAACAAAATGAACGATAACAAACAAAAAGCGTTAGACGCAGCACTATCACAAATTGAACGTCAATTTGGTAAAGGCTCAATTATGAAATTGGGTGATAACAAAGCGTTAAACATTGAATCTGTATCTACAGGCTCATTAGGTATTGATATTGCCTTAGGCATAGGTGGTTTACCTATGGGACGTATTGTTGAAGTGTACGGTCCTGAGTCATCTGGTAAAACAACGCTTACTTTACAAGTTATCGCAGAAGCTCAAAAAGAAGGCAAAACATGTGCCTTTATCGATGCTGAGCATGCTCTAGATCCAATTTATGCACAAAAACTTGGTGTTAACATTGACGATCTTTTTGTATCGCAACCAGATACAGGTGAACAAGCGCTAGAGATTTGTGACATGTTAGTACGTTCAAGCGCGGTAGACGTTGTTATTATTGACTCGGTTGCTGCACTTACACCCAAAGCTGAGATTGAAGGCGACATGGGCGACTCGCACATGGGCCTACAAGCACGTTTGATGTCACAAGCATTACGTAAGCTTACTGGTAACATTAAACGCTCTAATACGTTATGTATTTTCATTAACCAAATTCGTATGAAAATTGGTGTTATGTTTGGTAACCCAGAAACAACAACGGGTGGTAATGCACTTAAGTTTTACGCATCGGTACGTGTTGATATTCGTCGTATTGGTTCTGTGAAAGAAGGTGATGAAGTTGTTGGTAACGAAACCCGCGTTAAAATTGTTAAAAACAAAGTAGCGCCGCCATTTAAACAAGCTGAATTTATCATCATGTACGGTGAAGGTATTTCTAAGCAAGGCGAGTTAATTGACTTAGGTGTTAAACACAAAATTGTTGAAAAAGCAGGTGCTTGGTATAGTTACTGTGGCAACAAAGTAGGCCAAGGTAAATCTAACTCAATTAAATTTTTGAAAGAAAATCCAGAAATTGCAGATGAGATTGAAGGTAAGTTACGCGAAATGCTTTTATTAAAAGCAACTATTGAACCAGAAGATGGTGAAGATAAGTTAGGCGACGACGCAGACCTTTAAGCTGTATCAAAATGAGTTTCTAAGCTTGATTTGACCCGAGCTTTAAAAAAGCGCTAACCAGTAATGGTTGGCGCTTTTTATTGTTAAAAACTTAAAGTAGATAAGATAAAAACGACACATAGAAATGTGTTGTTTGTAATTTAACCTATAAAATCTACGGTTAAATCGCGCATGAGTAGGCACTGCATTAGTAATTACTATACTAAATGAAGAGCAGAGCGATCATACGCTATACGTTTTAATCAGGTAAAAGCATTCTCTAATAGTTAAAGAATGGGCCTTAATTAAAATAGAACTTTAGAAGCGATAAGTTAAGCTAACTTTTCCGCTAATAGGGGAGCCATAAAAACCAACATTGGCTAAGCTAGTAATATGTTTTTCATCTGTGATGTTATCAATGTTAGCTTGAATTGATAAGTCTTCGCTCGCATCCCATCGAGCAAATGCGTTCATAAGTAAATAAGAATCCTGCTTAACATTACTGGCTATATTTTCTGTTTTTGATTGCCATTTGCCGGCTAAACCAAACTGAAACTCAGGTAGTTGAGGCAGCGTATAATCCAATGAAAAATTAACAACATTTTCAGGCTCCCATTCGTGAGAACTATCGCCTGCGTCATCATTTATATCTAAGTATGTATATGCAAATACAGCATTTAGATCATCAGTTATATGTCCGGTTAATTCTAATTCAAAGCCTTGGGTATCTTGATCAGCTCCTTTATAGTAAGTAAATCCAGATGCGTTTAGCCCTGCATAAGTTGCAATATTATCTTGTTTGGCACTAAATACTGCAAAGGTTGCAAGTAGTTGATCATCAAACCATTGAGTTTTCACTCCAACTTCGTAATTAACACCTTTGCTTGGATCTAAAAAGTTACCATCGTAATCGTACTGCTCTTGTGGCTGATAAATATCGGAATAGCTCACATATACATTAACATCATCATTAATTGCATACGTTGTTGCAAGGTAAGGGCTTATCTCACTTTCATCATTATCTATATCAACGCCTTGGCTAAAGCCTGTACGCTCATAATCGATAGCGTTAAAGCCCGCAATAACAAATAAGTCACTTGTTAGGTTTAATTTAGTAGAACCAAAAAAACGCTTCAAAGTAACATCAATATCAGCATACTTGGTTTTTTCACCCCAAATAGGTTCAGCTATCGCATCTAATGCGTATGGAAAAGCAGGCGCCAAGCCATAAGCTTCAGTTGTTGCTGCATCGTAAGAGTTGGTAAAAGAGTAAGATGTGCTTTGCGAAATACTTCCACCAAGCATTAACTCATGTTCTTGACCAAACAAGCTGTACTCACCCTTAGCTGTTATATCAAATAAATCAGCTGAGAATTCTGTATCATATCGTCCTGGAAGACTGACTAAACCTAAATTAGTTTCACTATCAAACATTCCATAAGGGTCATAAAGATAAAGTAATTTGCTTTGATCTTCTGAGTCTTGGTAATTATAAGTTGTTTTAATTTCCCAGTTATTATCAAGTACATAAGTATATTCAATAAAAGCAGTGGTATTAAGAGTGTCCCATTTAGTCCATTCTTGAGTTGGGCTCGCACTTACGTCCCACTCTGCTTGTGTACCATCGGCATATGAAAGCGGTAATCCTCCCCACATTGTTCCATCTGTATTTGCATCTTGATGTGAAGCACCAAATGAAAGTGTCGAATTACCAGTAAGTTGCCCATCAACTACAGCAGAGAAGTAAGTACGATCATTTTCTAAACCATCAAGGTATGAATCTGATCCTTCTACAGCACCAATAGCACGTGCAGCCCAGCTACCAGAATCTGTTAACAAAAATGAATAATCAGCTTGTAAGCGCTTTAAACCATAAGTACCTACAGAGATACCTACTTCACCTTCATTTTCATTTGTTGGGCGCTTTCGAACATAGTTAATAGTGCCCGCAGCATTACCTACACCTGTTAATTGCCCATTAGCACCACGAATAACTTCTATTTTCTCATAACCATAGCTTTCCATAGCACCAGTAACAAGACCCCAATTATTAGGTAGACCAACACCATCAACTTGAGTACTTTTAATATCAAAACCGCGAGAAGTATATCGTGTGCGGTTAGTTTCACCTTGTTCAACAGTAATACCCGTGGCCATTTTCAATGCATCATTAATACTATTTGCTGCAAAGTTTTGAAGTTGCTCTGCGCCAATTACACTAATCGATTGTGGTGTTTCGTTAAGCTCCATTGTTAAACCGGTAGCACCTTTGCTAACGCGATCTTGGCGTACACCTACTATTAATATTTCTTCCATTTTTTCATTATTATTTTCAACTGTATTCTTAGTTGATGTTTCTTGCGCTTGAGCTGAAAAACCCATGGCTAAAACTAAAGAAGAAAGTGCAAAAGTGCGATTGAGTTTCATGTTTTCCCTTAATTAATATTCAATATTATTTGAATTTATATAAATAATTAGGGCATTCTACTAGTTAGAATTAAAAAACTCAAACAAAAACCATTATCATTTGCAGGCGCGTTAACATTTTTTTAGGGTAAATTACTTAGTCTGTAAATAATATTATGATTAGGATAAACGATACAGCTTATAAAAATATGCTTTGTTTTTAACTTAAATTGAATTATTAAAAAAGCGGCCAAGGCCGCTTAAGGAAGTAATTAGATTTTTAGCTATTAAAAAGAGTATTTAACAGAAAATTGTAAACGGTCTAAATCACCATCAACGCCGCTTTCAGTTTCTCGCTCAGCATGCTTTAGTTCAGCGCCAAATGTTAAGCGTTTAACGGGGGAGTATAAGATATTTGCGCTGTAGCTTTGGCTTGATTCTGTAGGATCACCAGAGATAGCGAGTAAATCGGTATTGTTATCAGCAGAGAAGAAAGAGTATAAGAACGTTGAACGCCACTGACTGTTCCATTTATGCTGGTAAGCTACAAAACCTGATGTAGAATCAATAGCATCAAGATCATCACCATCAAGAACAGCGCCATGTGCTACGTTTAAGCCTACATAACGGCCTAAACCTTGCCCTTGGGTAAGCATAAATTTAAGGTTGTCTTCACCTAACTTAACCATACCTGATGCGCTAATGCCAAATGATGTTTCATCAGCGTCAATTTCACCGGCTTTATAAGTAAGTTGACGTGCTAGTGCTGCAACAACGATGTTACCCCAATCAGCTTTGTGCGTATAACGTGCTGTAAAATCAGGTAGTGATGCATCATCAGTGGCAACACGTGTGCCGCCCGCTGTCGTAATTGTACTTTCTGGATTTTCTAATGAAAAAGACCATGCGCCAGTTGTGTATTTAATTTGAGATTGACGCACAAACACAGTGCCTTCAGCTGGGCCTACAAAGTCGAGTGTTTCTGCAAGAGCACCTACGTTTTGAAAGTTTGACCAAGTTTGACCAAATAACCAACCGTCATAAGTGATGAATGCATGTCTAATGCGTGGTGCGTATGAATTTGAAACGCGCTCGTTTCCACCGGCTGCAGACGCTAAAAAGTCAATTTCAATTTTAGTTTTTACCGTTTTACCGTTATCTAATAACGTGGCTGTACCAAAATTAAAACGAGATTGACGTGCGTGCATATCAAAAACTGCATCAGAGCTATTATCATCGCCAACTGTAAGTGTACTTGGTACGTAAAAATCACGACCAACACTTGTGCCTGCTGGTGCACCGGCTGAATAATCACTCCACATAGAGTCAAGTTTAATGTATCCGCCGTAAGTAAATTCGGTATCACCAACCTTTGCAACAGTTGCTGCGTATGTTGCGCTTGAAAGCGCGCAAAGAACAGCACTTGCTGCGAGTGTTTTTAATGGAGTAAATTTCATTTTGGTGTCCTTTATAGGCTACTTGTTTATTACTTTTTATTCATTTATTTTGTATTACTTGCTAAAGGTATTACTTACGAATAAAAAGTGCTTTTTTGCGTGACTTGTCATTACTAATACACATTCTATTTTTATTTGTTAAATAATAGATTAGTTAAGTTTTAGCAAAATTGTTTTATTATTGTACGGCAACACTGTTAAATATGTACGAGATATACTCAATTACCTATTGGTCTATAAGACTAAGGTTTAAGGTATGAGTAGTTTGTATTTACTTACATTTAACATCTTGTATTATTTATGTAAAATAATTAAACCAAGCCAATTATAAACTACAACTGAAGAATTTAAAGGTGTGTACAACTAAGGTCTAATACTTAATAAAGCACTGCTGAGTAATCCTTGATAAGAGCCCAAGGCAAGTAATTTTAATGGAGACTAAGATGTCACAAAGTATCTATCCAGTTCCTGCGCACATTAAAGACGCAACACTCATTGATAAAAATAAATATAATACGCTTTATAAGCAATCTATTGACGATCCAGAAAGTTTTTGGGATGAGCACGGCAAACGCCTCGATTGGTCTACTCCTTACACTAAAGTTAAAAACACCTCATTTGATAAAGGCCATATCAGCATTAAATGGTATGAAGATGGCTACCTTAACGCTTCTTATAACTGTATTGACCGCCACTTAAAAACGAAAGCAGACAAAATTGCGCTTATTTGGGAAGGTGATGATCCTTCTCAAAGTGAGCACATTACTTATCAAAAACTTCATGACGAAGTGGCTAAATTTGCCAATGGTTTAAAAAAACTGGGTGTTCAAAAAGGTGACCGTGTAGCTATTTATATGCCAATGACGCCTCAGGCCATTTACGCAATGCAAGCTTGTGCACGAATTGGTGCTATTCACTCAGTTGTATTTGGTGGCTTTTCACCATCAGCGATTGCCGACCGTATAAGGGATTCGGGCGCTAAAGTCGTTATTACTTCAGATGAAGGTTGACGTGCAGGTAATTGCGTACCATTAAAAGCAAACGTTGATGAAGCGGTAGCGCAAGATTCTGTAACCACAATTGAACACGTTATTGTGCACCAATTAACCGGTGGTGAAGTTGATTGGAATAAGCACGATATATGGTGGCACGAGCTAGTTGCTGACTTACCAGCACAGTGTGAGCCAGAACCAATGAATGCTGAAGATCCTTTGTTTATATTGTATACATCAGGTTCTACTGGTCAGCCAAAAGGGGTGGTGCATACCACCGGTGGTTACTTAGTTTACTCATCAATGACACATGAATACGTATTTGATTTAAAAGAAGATGATGTGTATTGGTGTAGTGCCGATGTAGGTTGGATCACAGGCCACAGTTACATAGCGTACGGGCCATTAGTAAACGGTTGTACTCAAGTTGTATTTGAAGGTGTACCCACTTATCCAACTGCAGGGCGTATGGGCGAAGTAGTTGATAAACACGGTGTGACTATTTTATATACCGCTCCTACAGCAATTAGAGCGCTAATGGCCAAAGGTGATGAGCCAACAGCTTCGTCAAATCGCGATAGTTTACGTATTTTAGGTTCAGTAGGTGAGCCAATTAATCCAGAAGCGTGGACATGGTATTACGAGAGTATTGGTAAATCTAATTGCCCGATTGTTGATACATGGTGGCAAACAGAAACCGGTGGCATAATGATCACACCACTTCCAGGCGCTACTGATACAAAACCAGGTTCTGCAACACATCCATTTTTTGGTATTGCGCCTGCATTATTTGATGCCGAAGGTAATACACTCGAAGGTGCTGTAGATGGTAATTTAGTTATTTTAGATAGCTGGCCATCGCAAGCGCGAACTGTTTATGGCGACCATGAACGTTTTGAACAAACTTATTTTAGCGCCTACCCAGGAGTGTACTTTACAGGCGATGGTTGTCGTCGTGATGAGGATGGTTATTACTGGATCACAGGTCGTGTGGACGATGTATTAAACGTATCGGGTCATCGCTTAGGGACTGCCGAAATTGAAAGTGCACTTGTATCGCATGAAGCTGTAGCTGAAGCAGCTGTAGTGGGTTACCCGCATGATATTAAAGGCCAAGGTATTTATGTATATATTACGCCTAACGAAGGTGTAACTGTAAGCGATGAGTTAACCAAAGAGGTACGTAACTGGGTTCGTAAAGAGCTAAGCCCAATAGCATCTCCAGATATGATTCAATGGTCACCGGGTTTGCCAAAAACACGCTCAGGCAAGATTATGCGTCGTATTTTACGTAAAATCGCTGCAAATGAGCACCAACAACTCGGTGATACGTCAACGCTTGCGGATCCTTCAGTTGTCGATGAACTAATCGAGAACAGATTAAATCGTTAAATGTGCGTTAAAAACTTGATTACAAGTTGATTCTAAACGTAGTATATCGGCTGTCAGTAAGGGTTTTAAACCTAACTGGCAGCCGAATTTATTAGGAGTGAACCATGAGTCAGTTTTTAATAGCGGACGACCATCCGTTATTTCGTGAAGCACTAAAAGGCGCACTGAGCGCAAAATTTGAAGGTTTAGCCGTTTTTGAATCATCCGATTTTGACAGCACATTGCAAGTGTTAAGCGAGCAAGAGGATCTTGATATATTACTGCTAGACCTTCACATGCCGGGTAATGGTGATTTATATGGCCTTATTCGTATTCGAGAAGAATACCCAAGCTTACCTATAGCCGTTGTTTCGGGTAGTGAAGACGTGAATATCGTTTCAAAAGTAATGGGTTACGGCGCTATGGGTTTTATTCCTAAATCGTCATCGTCTGATGATATTGCCAGTGCAATTAACCAAATACTTGAAGGCGATACATGGCTACCAAAAGAGTTAAAAAACAAAGTAGCTGAAATTGAAGGTGAAGATAGAGAAATAGCAGCGCAAGTTGCCTCATTAACGCCTCAACAATACCGAGTGCTGCAATATCTGCACGAAGGTTTACTTAATAAGCAAATTGCTTATGAACTACACATATCAGAAGCGACAGTAAAAGCACACATTACAGCCATATTTAGAAAACTTGGTGTGTACAATCGTACCCAAGCCGTTTTAATTGCCGCTAAATTAAAGCTCGAACCAATAGAGCAGGCATAATTTACATTTAAAAAGTTATTAGCTTATTTATGAGCAAAAAAATGCCAGCAACAATGCTTAATGCCGATCAGTTAAGAAATATTTGACGATCCATTGACCGATCTTCTGGTTAGTTTATAAAGGCTTCTGAATTTATTCAGGAGCCTTTTATTTTGCAACTCACTACCGCACTTTCTCTTGCCAATAGCTACGCACCCAATTCAGAAGGCTTAGGTCAACTGAGTGATTTTTTATGTCCTGAGTTTATCAAACAATGCGCTGAAACCGCTGGTGTCGCGACGATAAGGAAAAGAAGGCTTCCTGTTGAGATGGCCGTTTGGACAGTCATTTGTATGTCGTTTTATCGTGAAGACCCACTGTGGAGTATTGTCAGTAAATTAGGGCTCGCTTTACCAGGTAAAAAAGAACTCGTTGCACCCAGTGCGGTTGTACAGGCTAGGCAGCGGCTTGGGGCTGATGCCGTTAAACAGGTTTTTGAGAAAAGTCAGCAAATGTGGAATGCTGATGCGAACCATCCCACATGGTGCGGGCTATCACTACTGGGTGTTGATGGTGTTATTTGGCGCACACCGGATACTGCTGAAAATCAACATGCATTCTCCGTGTGGAAAAATCAGCATGGTGACACGGCTTTCCCTCAGGTTCGCATGGTGTGTTTGATGGAGTTAACTAGCCATTTATTAATGGGGAGCGCCTTTGATAGTTGTCGTACTAGTGAAATGGTGTTGGCTGAAGACTTAATCGAGGCAACACCCGATAACTCACTGACGTTATTTGATAGAGGCTTCTATTCTCTAGGCTTACTCAATCGTTGGCATCATGCTGGGGAAAATAGGCATTGGCTTCAACCGATGAGAAAAGGCACGCAATATGAAATTGTTCGCTCTTTAGGTCGTCAAGACAAACTTATCAAGCTAAAAGCAACAGCACAAGCGAGAAAAAAGTTCGACGATTTACCACAGAGCATTGAAGTCAGGCTAGTCACAAAAACGGTTAAGGGGAAAGAGGTGAATATACTCACTTCACTGACTGATCCAATGCGTTTCCCTAAGGCTGACATTGTTGACCTCTATAGTGAACGGTGGGAAATTGAACTTGGTTATCGAGAAATGAAACAAACGTTACTGAATAGTCACTTCACGCTACGCAGCAAGAAACCTGAGATGATAGCGCAAGAATTATGGGGCGTAATGTTGAGCTATAACTTGCTCCGATATCAGATGGTGAAAATGGCGCAGAAAAAGTCTGGAATATATGCAAAACACCTGAGTTTTACGACGTGTGCTATTAGTATTATTAACCTTATTCATACAATGTTTATAGAAAATGCAGGACGGATACCTAAATCAATAGAGCAATTACAAGCTCAAGTTGAACATCACATATTACCGATAAAACAGGAGCGGGCGTATCCGAGATGTGTGAAACCAAAACCCAGTAAATACCCCAATAAAAAACGCCAGTCAACTGTTAACTGACTGGCATTAAGCAACAATGCTGGCATTTTTTATATGTAGAATAATTAAGCAGTTGGAATAATGCTAAGAAAACACCACGGTTTTATTACCATTAATAAATAGCTTATGTTCTGAGGCAAGTTGAAGTGCTTTACAAAACACAGTCTTTTCAACATCTTTGCCCATTTTAGCCATCATTTCAGCGGTATTCGCATGTGTAACGCTGGTTACATCTTGCAAAATAATAGGACCTTCATCAAGCTCATTATTAACAAAGTGAGCGGTAGCACCAATAATTTTTACGCCACGCTCAAATGCTTGATGATAAGGTTTAGCACCTATAAATGCTGGCAAAAATGAGTGATGAATATTAATTATTTTACCTTCAAATCGACCCACAAATTCAGGACTTAAAATACGCATGTATTTGGCAAGGCCAATAATGTCAGGGTTGTAGCTGGCAATTAAATCGCCTACCTTTTCATCATGCTCGCTACGGGTTAACCCTTCGTGCGATACAACATGAAATGGCACACCAAACCCTTTAGCTAGCGGCTCTAAATCAGCATAGTTAGCAATTACAGCGAGTACTTCAATATTAAGAGTTTGTTCAAATTGCTTTAACAGCATACCACCTAAACAATGAGCTTCTTTAGTTGCCAATAAAACTACTTTAGTTTTTGCGCCGCAATGTAGCGCAAGTTTAGCCCCATCTGGCAACAATGCGCGTAGTTGATCTAAAAAGTCGCTTTGTGGCTCGCCTGTAAGCTCTGTACGCATAAAAAATCGCTGCGCGTCTTTATCTACAAATTCGTTGTTACGCGTAATGTTTAAATTATTTTTATGGCAAAGCCCTGTGATTTTAGCTATTAAGCCTACATCATCAGCACATTGGGTGGTTAGTATATAGCTCATTGTCCTCATTCTTACCCTGTAATTAATCCTTTCATTATTTGTGTTTTGGCACATAAAGCAAGGGCTTTGTGAACTAATCCAATATTAATCATGTTGTTGAGTGCAAAAGAGGTAATAAAGTTAAAAAGTCTTGAATAGAGGTTAAAAAAATGCCACCTAAGTTAACAAGGTGGCATTAATAAAAATTATCTAGGTTTCAGGTTAATTAACTCTTGGGCTCGGGAGATAAGTTTTCTTCTTGTCTTAAATATCCGGCAGCTTCTTCATCATCTTTCGCTATCGCTTGCTGAGTAGGTATAGCGCGCGTTTGTTGGTTTAATTGATGTATCTGTGACGCATTACCTAAATCGCGCTCACTGGTGATTGAGGCGATAGATTCGCGGTCTTTCAAGAACGCAATAACGTCTTTTTTGATTGCTTGTAATTGTCCTTCGTCTTTATGCATTTCCATAATATGGCGAGGATGTTCAAGGTTTTTCATACCTGTTGCAGCAAACGTAGTAGAAATAACACGAGAAACAATAATCCAAGGCGTTATGCTACTGCGTACTAAAGTATTTTCTGAGCGGGTACTATCGTGAATACCAGTACCTGTTGATATTTTAGACTCAGTAAAGGTACCTTCGCATTTAAAGTACACAAGCAGTGATTCAAATTGCATTTCGGCAAAAAACAGATGAGCCGTGTTTGTTAGCAATTGTGCAAATGCTTTAATAAGTATACCTATTAGCAATAAGTGAAAGCTTGTCATTAATAGCTCACTAAATTGAATAACATGCTGGTTATTAAATGCTTGTTTAAAGCTATTAATATTTGCCGCATCAATGTAATGGTAAATATTGATAAACGAATACGCTAAAAACACAGTAAATGCTAACGCTACAATATAAAGTAAGTTACCGCTCACCAAAGCAAGTAATCTCGCGAGTGTGAAGTTTTTACCTAAGTCCATTGAATGCAGTTTAGGCTGAATCTCTTGGATCATTTCACCCTTGAAACCGCCTTTGCCCTCTATTTGTTCTTGAAGCTTAGGGTCTAATTCTCTGTAAACTCTGTTAGGTACTTCTTTATAACGACGATTAGCCATTACTAGGTTATCGAGGTTTATGAAAATCTCGTCTGGATGAACAGACTCTTGCCAGTTTTCACGTAGTTCAGAAACTTCAGCTGAAGGGGTAACTGAATTTAAACGCGCTTTAATCATGATAAAAGCAAGCGCACAGCTTAGAGTCGCTAATATAATAATTGCAATTAAGTACATTCCAGCATGAAGACTAGGTAGTTGCTCAAGCCAGCTATCTATTTCTTGTTTACTAATGTGCTGCTCTTTCATCAACCATGACATAGAAAGACCAATAGCGATGGGTAAAATAAAAGATAACGAAATAATTTTAGCGAGTGCACCAGTACCAAGTGCTTCAATATTTTTTTCTGCATTTCGAGAGATAGGTTTACCTGTAGAGCGCCAAGAAAAAAGCACGTAAAACATTAATATTGCACTATAAACCGGAAATGCTAATTCCCCAGCTTCACCGGTAAAGCCCGACAAAGACACAAATGCAACAAGGCCATAAGCAATAAGGGCGACAAAGGTGCTTATCCATGAGCCAAATAATCGCTGGGCAACATTTCGAATAGGATATGGTAGAAACAATAACTTAGGGATTAAGCTGTGAAGTAAGCGTGATAAAAAACCATTAGGCTCTTTAAATGTACTGTTTTTACGACCAACCAGCATTTCTTCAAGTGATTGCGCTGTGTAGGCTACTTCTTTTTGTTCTTCTTGAGCGGTTGATGCTTGCGATTTACTGTAGTTATAAGCAAGTGAAGTTGGGTGGTTTCTACCTACAAAGTATTTAAGTGTTGCATAAATACCTGCCGATAGTGAGCGAAGAGCTATAGTCGTTTCTGGTGTATGAGAAAAAGTCATTGCGATGTAATCTGTTAATTGATCTTGACCAGATCAACAATTAACCAGAGAGACATCGCAATGACTGAAAATGATAATGTTATTTCCATTGAAAAACCAGACAATCCGTTAGAGCAGTTGCTTAAAAGCGGGGCGCAGCAGTTGTTAGCTCAAGCGATTGAGGCTGAGTTGGCTGTTTTATTGGCTCAATACCAGCATGAGACCGTCGAGGGACTTCAGCGGATCGTCAAAAATGGTCACCAGCCTGAGCGTACGATCCAAACAGGCCTTGGTGATATTGAGGTCAAAATACCTAAAGTCAGGGATCGAAAAAAGGAAGGCATTAAATTCAATAGTGCCTTGATCCCGCCTTATCTGAAACGGACAAAAAATATCGAAGAGCTGATCCCATGGCTCTATTTACGAGGAATTTCGACGGGTGATATGCAGCCCGCTTTAGTGTCTCTTTTAGGCGAGCAAGCCAAAGGTTTGTCGGCCAATAGTGTCTCTCGGTTGAAATCCACCTGGGAAACGGAGTATCAGCAGTGGTCTAAACGTTCCTTGGCTAAACGTCGATATGTGTATATCTGGGCCGATGGGATTTACAGTAAAATTCGAATGGATGATAAGCTGTGCTTACTGGTAATTATGGGGGTAGATGAAACGGGCAGAAAGGAGCTATTGGCGGTGGTTGACGGGGTTCGTGAGTCTGAGCAGAGCTGGACTGAAGTGTTAAATCAACTGCGCTCACAGGGTCTAACAATACCACCAAAATTGGCCATAGGGGATGGTGCGCTGGGGTTTTGGAATGCCCTCACCAAAGTATGGCCAACAACCCAACATCAACGTTGCTGGGTGCATAAAATCGCGAATGTGCTAAACAAAGTGCCGAAATCAATGCAACCTAAAATCAAAGCGAATTTACAAGATATCTGGATGGCAGAGAGTCGAGCTTCTGCTTATAAAGCGTATGATTTATTTGTTAAAAATTACTCAGTCAAATACCCAAAAGCGACGGATTGCTTGATGAAGGATAAAGATGAAATGCTGGCATTTTATGATTATCCTGCTGAGCATTGGATGCACATAAGAACGAGTAATCCGATAGAGTCAACGTTTGCGACGGTAAGGCTGAGAACGCATAAAGTGAAGAGTTGTGGCAGCCGGACAACCACCTTAATGATGGTTTTTAAACTCGCGCAGTCGGCAGAGAAAAAATGGTACCGCTTGCGAGGGTTTAAGTTACTGGCTGAAGTAATTACAGGGGTAAAATTTAAAGACGGCGAAAGAATAACTCAAGATCAAACAGAGCATCAAGATGAGCTCATACACCAGATTTGACAATAACTCGTGAGCGAATGCCGAATGCTAAAATAAGCATGCCAAACACCATTAAAATCCAACCTGCGGTTGTATCTTCTTTCACAGAGCCTGCAGCAATAACAAGTAAACTAATACCTGCTATAGACTCAATGAGTCCTCTTAATGCTGTTGCTTTACCTTCCAGTTTGAAGGGGTTTTTTAGTCCAAGATCAATCGATCCATAATCAAAAGCCATTGAATGCTCCTTTTAAACAGCATGCCCAATTAAAGGGATATAAGCGTAATTAAAATAATTAATACAGGTAAAGTATTTTTATCTTTGCTCTATTTTTGATTATATATCAATAAAGTCGTTCAGTTTAATGTTATTTTAAAGCGTAATATTCTATGATTTGAAATATACTTTTATACAGATTAAGTTAATTTGGTTTAAGAAGTGGTTTTGTAGGGGTAAATGATTTTTTGTCAAAAATTGGCCTGTTGTAAATTGGTGTTGGATATATATCTATTTTGGCTCAGGTGAGCTATGGATAGCACTTTTGAATTTTTACTCAAACACAAAGGCTGCACCGTGCAGCCTTTGTGTTTATACCAATTTTACTAAAAGCATGAGCCCTTTATTGAATTAAATAACTTACTATTTTCGTTGGGAGTTCTTTACATAATAACCAGCATCATAATTTTAGCTCGTTATTAAGCTATTTCTTTATCGCCATAATAGATTGCTAATTTAATGCAATTGTTGTCGTATTACTGCAGCATGAAAGTTTCGTATTCTAAGTTTTCAAATTGTCTCGACAACCAAAATAGACCAATAACGGAGCTAATTATGGTCGCTAAAGCAAAACCATAACCGTAAAATTGTGGCCCAAATGCAATTGATAAGTAAGTTAAAACAATATTAGTGAATAAAAACAGACCCGCCAGTATCATTACCGTAATACGTTTATCTAAATAGAATAAAATATTAAGAATTGATAGAAAGATAACTTGTACACCAACGCCTACAACATCTATAAATAAGAGGGTTTTATAGTTTGGATCAATACCAATAAAAGTTAGTATTTGCTCTCCCCATAATAATAAGCAAGCGACAGTAATTCCTTGAATTTTAAATATGTCGTAAAGACCACTGCGCGCAGTGCGGATCATATTATCTTTCAAATGATAAATTTCTTGTAACGTTGAGCCGTCGCGAATTGCAGAGTAAAAACGGTCATATTCTTCAACAAAGTCAGTTTCCATCCTTACTAAAAATACGGCCATACCTGGGATAATAGATAGGTAGGCTAAAAATATAGGTAAATCATAAATAGGGCTGGCTCTGAGAGTTCCAATAATTTGGATTGATGTACTTGGTGAATACCAAAAAATGATTTTATCGGCCCATACAGCGATGTTATAAAACAGGCCGCATAAAAATAGGCTGTAATACACTTTTTTATTGCTTAAAAAGTCAAAGCTTATAAGTTTTTCACCTGGGTAGCGGCGAATAATCATAAATAGAAAACTGAAAAATAATAAGGCTTCACCAGCAAAAAAGGCAAAAAACAACCCGTCTAACTGCCAGTCCCTAAGCAAGTAAGCCAGTAATACCATGAAAGCATAGCCGCTCAGCATCGTGACTAAAATCAGCCTGTATTCTTTCATGCCTGATAAAAATATTGCGCCAAGCCACTGATTACATAAGCTAATAAAGGCACTTAAAATAATCACTTTAGTCATAATGGGTAAAGGTAAAAATGGCCAAACAGCAAGACCGACCAATAGGGCGCCAATTGTAGTAATTAGTTGTGCGCCAAGTAGGTTTGGTAGCACTAATCCATTATCTTTTGTAAAAAATAAATCGGCAATGAAACGGGTTAGCATCAATTGCAGACCACCCGTTAAAATAAGCGATGCGGCCATCATATAGGTTACAAGCGTTAAGAACTGAATGATCAACACTTTCGGTAGCACAATACCTAAACTTAAAATGCCAATCAGCATAAGCGCGATAATTGACAGTAGCCACGGGCCAGAACCAATTAACCCAGCGTAACTATAAGCTTCAAATACTGAAAGTAAGGTGTTTTTTTTGAGAATTTTTCGTATCTCAAAACCTATTCCGGCCATGACATTGCATCCTTATAAAGTGTGTCGTATTGCGCAAACATATGGCTTTCGTCATAAAACGCTTTTACGCGCTTAAGACCACTCGCTTGATACTCATGCCACTTTTCGTCGTTATTTAAGATATTTGATATTTGCTTTGCTGTTTCGCTAGGAGAGGCGATTGATACAACGTCTCCGGCTTTGCCAAGTGCTTTGTCTTCGTCAGTTGCGCCTTCAATAATCTCTCGGCACGAACCAACATCACTTGCAAGGACTGGAACGCCAGCTGCCATCGCTTCTAGTAGTACTAAAGGTTGTGCTTCAGAAATAGAGGTTAGTGCAACGATACCTAATTTAGGCAGTATTTCAGCTATATTTTGCATACCTAAAAACGTAACGTTATTTTCTAAATCTAAACTGCTGACAAGTAATTGACATTCTTTGTAATATTGAGGGTCTTCTTCGTATGGGCCAATAATCCAGCCTTCAATTTTAGGTATACTAGACTGAACCTCTTTGATTGCACGGATAAAAGTTTTAATATCTTTTATAGGCACTACACGACCAATTAAGCCTACCGTGAGTGGAATCGTTTTTGGACGCTGTGCAAGTGCTTCAATAAAACGCGATGTTTTAATACCATTTGGCACCACGCGTGTTTTTTCTGGTGCGGCGCCATCTTTTATTTGTCGTTGTCTATTACCATCATACAAAGAAATTATTTTATCGGCTTCTTGATAAGATGTTCTGCCGATCTGCTCAAAGAAACTAATCCACATTCTGCGAATAAAGCCCATTTCGGTATTTAAATTTTTACCTAATACTTGCTCGGACTCTTTGATCCAGCTGGCTTGAATAAGGTCTATTTTACGCTCTTTGGTATAAATACCATGTTCGGTTAGTAAATACGCAGTGTTGCTAATTGCGCTTGCACCAGAACCTAGGAATCCCGCATAGCCTGTTGATATTGAATGTATAAGTTTAACATTAGGTAATTCGCGAGCTATCTCTGCTATTTTAAACAGCGGTTTGTATAAGTTACGATACGACCAAAAGAAATCGATAAATGATGATTCATCACAGTAGGTTAAATAATATTTTGCGAGAACTTGCCATGAGGATTCACTATACAAAAAGTCGGCTTCGTTTATGCCGTCTTTTTGGGCAAGCTTTTTAAAAGCAAACTTTAGTAACTCGCTAGGGATCGGTTCTTTAGAGTCTCGGAAATAGTTTTGCAGTTGTTGCCAAAATTCGAACAACTCTTTTTTATACTTTATGCCATATTTTGCTTTTATTTCAGAGGCGTTGTTTTCAACTAAATAATGAACATGTAATTTGGTTACATTTTTAGGTAATGTATATTGAATTTCACCATAATGCTCAGGTGCACCGCCCAAAAAAACCAGCTCAAAGTTATAGTGTGGTAAGCCTTCAATAATTTGATGGACCCAGCTCGATACGCCGCCTCGGACATAGGGGTAAGTGCCTTCTAAAAGCAGTAATACATCAGCGCTTGGTTTAGGCATTCCAATACTCCTGTAAATGGCGTAACTCGCTACCCTTTGGTTGCTCTGGTAGTTCTTTTAAATAACGTTTACAGTCATCGAATTTATTCATACAAAAAGCAACTTCAGCTTTATAGGGCAAAACATGACGACGTGCCATACCAAGGTCTGTGGCTTGTGCTAAATGACTAAGTGCAAGTTCATATTTTCCAAGAGCTAAACAAAGCCGGCCCAAAAATACAAAGGTTGCAGGCTTTTTCATATATTCGATGCTTTGCAAGGAAAGTGTTTCTGCTTTTTTTAACACGTATTCTCGCAATGCACCTTGTGCCAATCCTAAGTAACTAAGTTCCCAATATATTTCAGCTAATTGTTGTTGCAAGTTACTCAGTTTTGGTTGCTGAGTCGTTAACAATATCTCTTGCTGATATAGGCCTATTTTTTCGTTTAACTTAGTTTCTTTAGCATCGAGAGTGGAGTAAGCAAGCAGACGAATATCATCTTCTAAGTCTTTAAGGGCGAGTTTTAAAATAGGAATTGCCTGCGTATCACTCATGTGACGTGCAGCCATTACTGCACTAAGACGTTTGTTTGGCTCACTTGCATACTTGAGGATCGCTTTCAATCCACCCATCGAATAGGTTGGATTAGCTGAAATACTACGAACTTCAAAAGGGAGACCTGGGATTTTGTGTTCTTGTATTTCAATATCATTATTTTTAAGCGGTTTACACAAAGCAAACGTGAGTGCGAACATAACGCCTAAAATACCAAATAGAGGAAGCGTAAACAGTAGTGAAAATAACAGTAATAGGGCACCAAATAATGTACTTTTGTATTTAGCTGGAATGACAATATAGCTTACAAAAGTAAAAAGCATACTTGCTATAGCATGTAATAAAATAGCGATAAGCCAATTGGGTGTATCAAGTGTTTCTATTAAAGCAAAATATTCACATATAAATCCCACTATTACAGAAATGACAATTCTAATCATGAAGTGTTACCAGTGGCTTAATCGCATCTTTACTAATTGGTAAAGCAATTTGTTGTTCAATAACGATATCTAATTCAGCTAAATTTTTACCTGTACGTTCTTTACTCCACCCATTTATACGCGTTATAAAACCGTCTTTTTCTAATTCATCAGTAAGTGGCATAAGTATTAACAGAGTTTGCTTCTCATCATCATATAAGTAAATATCTAAGCCTCGACGGGCTTCCGTTAAATACTCCATAAGTTGACGGGATTCGTTGGTAATATTTAATGTTTTAACTTTTAATAAATGTGCAGGAATTTTGTAGCGTTTAGCTTCTTTGTTAGCTCGTTTTACTTGGCGAACAAAGTACGGAGATTCTTCGCTAGTCATTATCGGGTTGGTTATCTCATGTCGAAGTAAGTCTCCAACGTGTCCGGCCATTACGGCAAGTAAAGTAAGCGTGTTTTCTTTGAGCGCAAAAAACTGTACTTTTTCGACTAAAATAGCGCCATAAATGGTATCGTTTACATCAATAAGTGGAATTGCGATATGGTATTTACTGCTACCTAAATAAACTTTAGAGCTTTTAACCGACACCAGTTCTTTTTCTTCAAACATAGCAAGGATTAGTGGGTCAGATGTTATTGGCGAAGTCATTTTACCAATAACAGCAAGAGGGGGCTCCACTATATTATTGTTTTCCACTTTATATAGTCCGGCCTTTTCTAATGCTCCATACTCTACAAATAAATTGATAATCACTTGCGCTGCACTATCTAAACGTCTTTCTTTAAGTTGGCCTATAGATGCTCTTACAGCTTGCAATGACTCCCTTAAACTCAATGTATGCCCAGCTAACATTTGTTCTATTCGATCGTGTGAGGAGCTAATTAAATGATATTGACGAGTGAATTTTTCAAGCCGATCAGACACATACTCTAGTTGAATAGTCTGTTGTTGATTAGTACGCTCCCAAACATCCCTAAATTCACCCGCGATCATAATTACAATAGTATAGCCAATCATGGCGTTGATATTGAATTCGCTTTGAGGTGCTAATATATCGCTTTGCAACAACAGTAATTGGCCTACGAGTAAAGTTAAAATGCTGATAAAACCTTTAGAGGACCCATAACGCAAAGCAACCAGTAAAGGCCCTAATACAGGCCAAGAAAACCCTTCTTGCGTCCAAAAAGGATCCTCGGCATTAAACAGAACAGGCAGGCCTAAAGCCAATGTGGTAAATATAATTACCTCAGCCCATGTCTGTAGTTCAGGGACTTCTCTTGGGCGAAAGAAATGTGTTTTCACTCACTAACCTCTATATAAGAAATTAAGTCGGCAATTACATCTTGTGCCGTTGCTGCAATGCTATCGCGTCCCCAACCACTTTTTGCAATTGTTCCTGTCCATATCGGTGTGGTTTGGCCGTTCGCAGTTAACGATAAAGTAAGAGCAACAACGGGTTCGCCATCAAGACCAGCTTTGTAGCGCCACTCTTCAATGCTACCGGTGAGTAGATAATCCGCTTGTTGAGTGCTTAGCCATTGCATGGCGTTATCTAAACGATATTGATCGTCAAGTGGTGGTAGCTCCTTATTGCTATTTCTGGGTGCGCGAAGAAGCGTTGGTAATTTATTTTGTTGCCAAATACTTGTTAAAATGTCTTCAGCACGCTCACCAGCGAGAGGTGTTTGAGCATGATTTACTAGCGGTAATAAGGCAACTGTTGTTGATGGGTTTATTTCTACATCATCAGCAACTCTACTCGTTGTACAGGCTGATAGTAATAAAACTAGACATGGTATAACTAAGCGAAACATATTTTCTCCTAACATTAAAAATGTACGTAATATCCTAATTGTAACTGTGTATCTGAATTACCAACCTTATTACTACTTTGGTAACCCAGCTGTAATTTAAATAAATCATCACCTAAAATAGACCAACCAGCGCCACTTGAAACAGACACATCAATATCATCGTTGATAGTTTGGTAACCGGTGCTTATATCAAATAGCCATGATGGGCTAGTACCTAAATAGGGCGGTTCTAGTGAGCTGGTTGAGGAAAATGAGGTACCGAGCGCAAAGCGTCTAAATGGCTGAAGTTCTATATTTAATGGGGCATCGTTACCTGTATTTATAAGCGTGTTCACTTGTTCAAAATCTTGCCACTGCGCGCTAAAATAAGCAGTCCAAATTGGCCTATCTTTTAAAATACGGTATTGGTATCGGGCGTTATACTCTTGCCCGTTGATGAGTGAACTTCCACTATCTCGTCGTAAAAAAGACATTATAGCGGCCGATAATTGCATGTTTTGTTGACCATCAATATTATAGTTTACATAGGCCGTAGCTTTGTTAAGTTGCGCAAAACTAAGTAAGGCCTCTGACTGGCGATTTTCAACATTGTGTTCAAGCTTTAAACCAACTTGTGTACGAGAATCCCATTGATAGCGAGAATCTAAGCTAATACCCTGACGATTTGCTAAACGACCTTGGTGGGAATCAATTTTTGCATCGAAATACCAGCGACCCCATGTCATTTTATTTTCTACAGCAAACAGTAATCCATTATTATTAAAGTTTTTCTGATTACTTAGGCTTAGTTTCCACTGGCCATTGGCATAAGGAAAGTAAACACTTACATCGTATTGGCTACTGTTTAATCCGGCCTCAGGCGATAAATTAATTTCAAGTGCTCTAAAGTATGAGCCTCGGGCATTACGAACCAAACTTAATTGTAATTCGCTCGGCTCAGTTGTTAGTTCTTCGTACCAACGCTGCATTGTTGCGTAGGGTTGTCTGAGGTAGAGAAGTGCATTTAACTTATCTTCTTCGGTTAGTGCATTTTGCGTTATGAGCTGTTTAATTTTATTAAACTCGCCATTAGTCATGTAAAGTTGTAGTTTTTGCCAAGGAGCTAACTTTTGTGCTGCTCGTCGTGCTAACCACCAGTTTGTTTGAGGCTCGCCAATTGTCTCGGGTGCTAGTTCATCCATTGAGTTAAGTTGCATTAAATGTGGAATAGCCATCGCACCTGCCCAGCGGTACATTAAGCCTCGGTAGGCGTATTTATCTTTAGGTAAATGTTGTAATAAATAATGATTAAGTTCGGTGGCATTTGCGTAATAACCAAGCTGTTTCATCACATCAGCTAAGTTAACCAGGGTTGTTAAGTCGTTTGGATCAGCCAGTGCTAACTTTCGTAAGTAAAAGTAAGCGCTATTATATGATTTTTCATGAATCGATAAGCTAGCTAACAGTTGCGTCCAGCCGTGAGTAGTCTCATCTTCTGAATGATTATCTATAATACGTTTTATCATTACTGTATCGTGCATTTGCAGTGCTAACCAACCTTGTGCAAGCACCACGTCTGGATTGTACTCACTTAGTTTTGCTGCGCGGTTTAAAGTGGTATAGGCTGAATTTAAATCGCTTTTTTTTTGATACCAGTTTGAGAGTATTAACCAAGCAGGATAAAGTGCTTTATTATAGCGCTGCTTTTCGAGTTCTTGGTGGATACGTTTTATCGATTCTTCATCATCAACGTGTGAACTCAATAATGCAACTTGGATTAATTGTCTAATTGTAAGCGATGGTTGCTGCCATAGGTAATTGAGAAGGCCTTGAGGATTGTTCTCAAAGCGCAGTTGTTGATAGTGCAACATATCACCTACACTGAGCTCACTAATGGTCATTAATTGTTCGAGCGCATAAAGCTCTTCTTTTTTATTTTGAACTCGTAATGCCATATCAACGCGTGCAGTCCAAAATTCAGTGTCTGTACTTTGTTGTTTTTGCTTTAAAATGGTAAGTGCGGTTGAAAAATCATCGATAAGCCAAAATGATCGGGCAAGCCATAATAGATCTTCTTCATTTTTTGGACCTTGGTATGTTGGCCATAGTGATCTTAAGCCTTTTAAGTTACCAGTATCGTGCAGTACTTTAGCCTTCCAGTATTGTGATAACACACTTTTACCACTAATTTGTTCAAATCGTTCAATATGATTTAGCTCTTTTTTTGCATTGCCGATGAACTCATTGGTTTGCATCCATTTAGCAAAACCATTGCCTTTTAACTGCCTATTTTGCGCTTTGTATTCGTAAATATCATTTGCATCTTGATACAAATAAAGAGAGGTTGCATCGTTTATGCTATCACTAAGCATGGCTGGTGTTACTGCATGGTTTGCCATTAACCACTTAAATTCATTAAGTGCTTCGCTGGGTTTATTTTGCCAACGTTTTACTTTCCAATTTAGTAAATGGAGTTCTTTGTTATTTGGACTTTTTATTAGTAATTTTGCGAGTAATTGTTCGGCACCTTTTGCATTACCATTGGCTAAGCGTAAATACATTGCCTTAGTTAAATAGTGTGTATTATTAGGGGTAGCTTTTAGTAGAGCTTCTACCGCATCTGCAGCATCTTCTGTATTGCCGGCTAAGTCAGCTAAATAAAGAGTACGTTCAGTGTTAGCTTGGTCACCATACTTTTTCCACCAAATATAGGCTTGCACAGGGTCATTTGCGCCAAGCGCTGTTTCAATTGCTTTTTCAGCTATATTTGCGTGTATACCTGCTTTATAAATGACTAATGCTTTAACTGGTTCGCCTGCACTTAACCAGTAATCAGCGGCGAGTAATGGCTTGTTTTTTAGCTGGTAGTACTGTGCAACACTTATATTTAAGCCAAGCGCTTTAGCTATGCTTAGCACTTGTTCATTCCAATTTTTATGGGCCTTTATTTTTAAAGATAACTCTTCAAATCTATCATCTATATTTGCACCACTTGCTAACCATAATGAGTAAAGTAGTTTGATTTCAAGTGTCGCTTTGCGCTCACTTTTAGGTAACTTTGCAAGCTCAATTGTCGCTTGTGCGTATTCGCTTAGCTCTATGTGTAGCTCAATTAGCTTAGCGCGTAGTTTTTCATTGTCAGGGTCAGTATTAAGCGCTGCATTTAGGTACGATGTTTCAAAAGTATAATCTTGTGAAAGCGTATCATCTTCAAAAAATAAGGTATGCGGAAATAACGCATAAAGTGCAAAGCAACTTACGGCTAATATCGTTAATATTGTTTTTATAGATACTAACTGAGGGCGTTTTTTAGAATTCATTATGGGGCAGTCCCAGCACAGTTAAGGTAGCCATAAAAGTCACCCATAGGTATTTTGAAATGCGTTAATTTACCGTGAGTGATACCTTTAAAGTGCTCTCCCAAATGAGATGTAAATTGACATTCACGTCCATTCATTAAATCAAGTGAAGCGGGTACCCAAGCTTTAAAGCTTACTGCGCCATTTACCTGCCAATTATCGATAACCACATTAGCAGAAGCTAAATAAGGCTTACTATTATTTTGGCTGTGATCAAAGCTAAGGCGGGCAATATTATTGATAATATGTACGTAGTCGCCTTTTTGAGTTACACCAGATATCCCTTCACTTTGGGCTATATTTGGTATATCAAAATCGCTAGGTATTCGTAAAGTACGAATATGTTTTGAGCTAAATAGCCATTCATCGTCATTATTTTTTGCTAATGCAGAGAAATAAAAATCTTTTGCGATTTTTGCAAAATGACTCAAATGTACAGGTGTATTTGGCCGTGCTAAAACATAGTCTATATTGTGTTTTAAGGCATCGAGACCAGCAGGTATTTCCCCCGAATAAAAGTGATAATAAATAGTGTAAGGCTTTAATCTGTATGGTTTTTCTGTTATTTCAAATGTTTCGGTTAAACGTTTAAACCCATAATAAGGCCCGTGCCATAAATTAGTGAATACATTTTCATTCAAGATAGGAGCATAAATTTGATATAACAGGTCGCGCTCAGGTCGCCCAATTGGCGATATATGAGACAGGCTAGGGTTATCGGCATTTGCATCGGTGTTGCCGCCATTAATGTTTAATACACCCGCGTTACGGGCAAGTTCAAGTGCTTTTGGCCCAGGTGTTGCGTCACCAGACCACAGCATTAATACTGTTTTTTTATTTTTTGGTGCCAGCTTTTCGTCAATGTATTTTATAGAGCCCGTAATTTCTTTTTTTAAACTTATAGTGTCGTATCCTGGCACATCAAGATGAAAACCATAGTCGGTGTTATCCTCATCTATTTTTTTCCGACCAGAGAGTGCGGTCCAAAAATAAGGGTGACTATAAGTATGAGATGCAATTTCAACATAGGGTAAATCGAAAATACTGCGCGCAATACGTTCTAATTTAGGACTCGCTTTTGAGTGAAGTCCAGTCGCTTCAATATCTGCTTGAATAATTGATGATGTTAAAGGGAGTTTATAGTGTTTAATTATTTCATCGCGGATCACTTCTGCCGAATAAGGTCTACCTGTAAAATTTGCAATACTTGAAAAACCATCACCATCAATATGTAGAGTAAGCATGCGCCTACCACTTTCAGTTGTTGTATCGGGGACTAAGATAGGCGGGAGCTCCATCGCCTTTGTCAGCAATGTACGAGGGTCGATAACCCACTTACTACCTTCCATCGGAAAAGTATCAATTAGCCAAGGGGCAACCACCACAGCACCATATTTTGTTTTTGCACTTTGCACAACAATGCTGCCATCAGCCGCTTTTATATTAATAAGCGCAGTGGCATTTGGCGCTAGTTTCAGTAAATATGGTTTTACTATTGGTGGTGGTGTCGCGGCTTCGCCTTTGAACCATGGGGCAAAGTAATTTAATTCATAAGGAGCAGGGGGTAATACATTGAGTGCTTCTACACCTAGTTTGATTAGTAGTGTAGTCGAAAGCGGTAATTCTCCCATAACTAACAAAGGGACAGCGCCTAAATTTGTTTCTAGCCAATTAGTTATCGCCGGGGTATAAAAAGCATCACTGGTAGTCCATGCAATAACGCCAGCATGTAAACTTGGATCTATGAGAGGAAGCGCTCTTTTTGCTACATCAATGTAATCAGGGATATACCCCAAATACTCAATCATGGTTGCAAGTTTTAAGTGCACCGTAGTATAGATAAGTGGCTTAATATCACTATTGTAAGGAATTAGAATACGCCTAGCTATTGGTGTGATATTTGACGTTCCCCATGTTTGTAGGTGTCCGTCAGTTATCCAAGGTGCATAACCGTTTTTTATTATTTTTTGAGCCATAGCAAGGCGATTTTTGGGCTTTGCATAATCAATCACTTGTACATTAAAGCCCAAGTTTTTTGCTGTATTTAATTGTGCAATTAGCCATGTTTGATCACTTTCGGCAGTGAGTTTGTAGCTATTATCAAGAGGATTGTAATGGCTATATAACCCCTCCGCTACTAAATCAGTTGCGAACCCTTTTAACTTGGGAAGTAGTTCAAACCCACGATTGAGTATTAAATGTTTATCAAATGAGCTTGAGAGGTCCTCAATAATTGAAATTAGCCCAGCTTGTTGGTCTGCTTTATTGCTTGTTGTATCTAATAGCTGATAGCTATCTAGTGTATCTAAGAATAAGCCAGTGAAACCACGGTCTTTTAAATCATTAGCGCTGTTTTTTATGTGTTTATGCCAATACGTAGAAGTTAAATCGGAAATATGGCTATTCCAATTGGGATTAACAACAAGTGATGACGTGTTTTTTTCGAATGACTCACCCACACTAAGATAAGCATAAACAGCAATGTTACGCTGCGTAAGCCAATTAAGCTCATGCTCTGTGATTAATTCTGGTTGCACTACAACACGAGAATAAAATGTCATTTCAGCAAGAGGCATCGGTGCTGAATAATAAAAAGCAGTGCTGTTGTTTATTGGCTTGGCGAATACATGAGCAGAAATTAAAAGCGTAAAATATAGAATGTACTTCATTGATGTTTCATTTTGGTTGGGATTAAACAGAGATAAGAAATGACGTGCGTTCCGATTTTGTGATAGGTAATTCGTATTAGTAAGATAGGGTGATTATATGTTAATAAAAATAAAAAGACTACATGATTGTCCCTAAGTTTCATCTTTGTTTTCGTTGTTTTACTTGTTGGTGGGAGTAATTGGTTAGGTCTATTACTTTGCTTAATACTAAGGTCGCAATATTTTAGGTGTTGAAATGTATGCCTTACAACTATAATATGCACAAAATCGCCAAGGTTGGTTTGGCTCTTACCTCGACTTTTACCTTTAATATTTACACGCTTCGTAAATATTAAGTTGTATGTAAATAAACTAATTTACCTTTATCAGTGAGCATAAAATAAAAAGTATCTTTTGTTATTTTATGTTGTTGCTGTTTAAATTTACTGCCTTAGATTTGGAGAAATAATGAGTAATTTAAGCTTAAAAAACAAATTGTTGTTATTAGCTATTTTACCACTGATGTTACTTTTAACTAGCTTAATGCTGAGTTCTTATTATTTAGAGTCTAAAAATCAGCAGCAAAATTTTGATTCATTTAAGACTAAATTGATCAAAGATAAACAGAATTTATTAAGTACAGAAATCGAAATTGCGAGCAAAATTGTTCGTCATCAATTAGATACTGGCTCTGCCCAAGATGCTAAAAATGCGCTTAGAAACTTAACCTTTGGTCAAGGGGGTTACTTTTTCATCTATGATACAAACGGCGTTAGTATTTTTCATGCGTTATTAGGTGATGCCAGTGAAGGGCAAAATAAAATAGGGATGACAGACCCCAATGGTAAAAAAATTATAGTCGGGTTACTCGAACAGGCTCAAAAAGGTGGTGGCATATTTAACTACCACTTTCAAAAACCTAATACGACAGGCCTAGTAGAGAAAATGAGCTATTCTGCCATGATCCCAGGAACTAATTGGATGGTTGGCACTGGCGCATATATGGATGATATAGAAGCAGAGCTAATTAAATACGAAGTAACGATGCAAGAGCATATGAATGATAGAGTAATTACATTATTGCTAATTGCTTTATTTTGGGTTGTTTTAACGATTGCATGTGCATTGGTTGCGGCGAATACCATGGTTAAGCCAATTCAAAGAATGGTGCAGAGCCTTGACGACATAGCAAAAGGTGAAGGCGATTTAACTAAGCGCCTAGAGATAGACACGAATGATGAAATTGGTCAATTAGGTGAGGCATTTAATGTTTTTGTCAGTAAGCTACACGGTATTATTGCGAATGTGGTTGATGTTACACATGATGTGAAATCAGCATCCAGTGATATAAATAAACAAACACGACTAATTGAGGGCAAGCTACTCAATCATAATCATGAAACAGAGTTAGTTGCGACCGCAATTACTGAAATGTCTGCCACATCACATGAAGTTGCACAAAATACTACGCAAGTTGCTGTATCAACTCAGGCTGCAACACAGGAAGTTGCTAAAGCACAAGAGTGTGTTGATATTTCACTCAGCGAAGTATCAAAATTAATGGATGAAATAAACGTCGCTGCTGAACAGGTTGATTCACTGAGCGAGCAGTCTAAAAAAATTAATAGTGTGCTGAGTGTTATCGGCGGTATTGCAGAACAGACAAACCTATTAGCACTTAATGCCGCAATAGAGGCCGCTCGTGCTGGTGAATATGGTAGAGGGTTTGCTGTTGTTGCAGATGAAGTTAGAAGCTTGGCGAGTCGTACGCAAGTGAGCACACTTGAAATTAATGAAATGCTGAGTGAACTACATAATCTAGTGTCCTCAGCGGTAGGTGCAATGCAAGCAAGCCAACAAAGCTGTAATCGTTCAGTTGAGTCATCACGAGCTATATCCGATAGTTTAGGATCGGTTACCAATTCAGTGACATCAATTAACGATATGAGTACGCAAATTGCGACAGCCGCTACGGAACAAAGTAGTGTAACAGAAGAAATAAATCGCAATGTATATGCTATCCAAGAAATAGTTAATGAGCTTACAGTGTCGAGTAAAACAACGTCATCAGTTAGTGAACACTTAGCCGGAAGAGGTGAAAGTTTAGGGCAATTAGTTGGGCAGTTTAAAATTTAGTACTTATGTATTTACCGTTATTAAAGCCGCTAACTGCGGCTTAACCTTATTGGTAAGTTTTACAATTTTTTAAAGTAGATCGTAAATAGACTAAATTGAGTGGATTTTAATGCAAAGTATGACATCAATTAAACGCTGTACTCGCGATGAATTGGTCCCTGAAAAAGACCTAGGACGTTTGGTATCTTTTTTACGCTCAACGCTGGTTACGCATATTGATACCAAATTACTTCCTATGGATTTAACTTCTGCGCAGTACATAGTTGTTGTGTTGCTAGCTAAAGAGTCTGTTAATACGCTTGCTGGGCTTTGTGAGCATATGGTTTATGACCGAGGTGCAATGAGTCAACTATTAAGCCGTCTTGAAGAAAAAGGCTTAATAGCTAAAACACAATGTGAGTTTGATAAACGCTCAACCATTTTATGTTTAAGTGAAAAAGGAAAAGCACTTTACCCAGAAATAATGCCAGTAGTAAACGAAGTATATACTCAGGCATTAACTGGTTTTTTAGAATCTGAAAAAAAACAGTTAATGGATTTGCTGTTCAAAGCAATAAATAACCTAGAATCACTGCCTCAAACAGTCTCTAAAAAATAGATTATCAATAAAATAGCGATACTGTTTCAATAGAAAATCAAGACCCTAAACATGTGATTCCGTTGTAGGTAAAATCGAACTTTGATAATATAGTTGCCTAGGCAATCAAGATTGTTATCTTGTGAGGTTTGTTATGATTGAAAATGATTTGTTAGCGCAATTACAGCAACAATTTCCAGAGCACACTTTTGTGCAACATTGTTTAAGTGTTGTTCATAAAGGACGTTTTGCTAATGCTATTGTTTATCGATATAAAGATGATGGATTTGATTTAATAATAAAAGACTTTAGCCAAAGTCCTTGGTTTATTCGTAAATCGTTTGCACGTATTTCGGTTAACCAAGAATATAAAGGTTTGAGTCGATTATCTGAGTTGGACGCGGTAGCAAATCGTTTTTGCCGTTTATCGCCGATTGCAGTGGCTTATAACTATATAGAGGGCACGTCACTTCGTTCTTTAATTCATCAAGGTAAAAAGCTTCCAGTTGATTTTTTTAGCGAGCTTGAGCGTCAAGTCGCAAAAATGCATCGCAAAGGGATAGTGCATTTAGATTTACGTAATATGGGTAATATTTTATGTGGTGCTGACGGTAAACCTTATTTTATCGACTTTCAGTCAACTATTAGTTTCGCTCGTTTTCCTCGATGGCTACAGCGCTTTATGCGAGGCTCAGATATGTCGGGTGTCTACAAGGCGTGGAGTAAACTTGCTGAACACCCTATGCCCCAAGCTAAGCAAGATTATCTGGAGCATTTTAATCATGTACGTAAACGCTGGATTTTTAAAGGTTACCCAATTCAACGGACGTATGCCTGGGGAGCTGCCTTGGTAACTCAATTCTTAGATTCTGAACTTGTACGCAGCATTACCGACCGCCTTTAAATGTACGCACCTATTTCATTCTTGTTTGCCTATATTAGTTTTTAATATGGGCCTTTTTTTGTAGCAAAAGCAATCTATTTGGATTGCTTATTGTGTTGACTCTCTCCTCAAAAATAATCCCTTTTACTGTTTTTTTAATTTTTTAAAATAAACATTAGTACCGTTTTTATTTTGCCCATACAATGCGCAAAAATAGCCTGTACATGCTTAATAAACTCAAGTTTTCTCAGCAAATTTTTGTTGTCAGGATAAACTGTAAGTAACGTGCATTTTTAAATTTTAAGGTTTTAAAATGATTGAGTATCCGGTTGATCAACTTCCACAACTAATAAATGATTTACTTCAATGCGATACAACAGAACGCAAAAATAAATTATTAGCTGATGCGCAGGTAACACTCTCTACTGAGCATTTATCTTTACTCTTTGAGGCGATACCAAAAGAGCAACGCCTTGAAATTTGGCTATTGCTTGATGAAGACACGCAACATGAAATTTTTGTAAATTTAAGTGAGGATAGCTGTCTATGGTTACTGCAAACGTTAGATGATAACGATGCATTTAAATTATTAGATGAAGTTAATGTAGAAGAGCTGCTTGAACTAGAAGAAGTTATTCCAGAACGCTTTGTTGAGTACGCTAAAAAACAACTCGACGAAGCGCAGATTAAACAATACGAATTAGCACAGCAATACCCACCTGAACAACTAGGTCATTGGTTGGGGTTTGATTTCTTAAAAGTATCAGAGAAATTAACCGCTGGTGGGGCTAAAAAGCTGTTGCATAAAGGTTTGCCACAATACAGTGAAGTTATCTATTTAGTAAGTAGAAAAGGCAGCTTAATAGGTGAGGTTGCTGTTAACGATTTAATAAAAGCGAGTGACACTGACAGTTTAATAGCTTTGGCTAATCATGATTTCTCATCATTACATGCAGATGATGATTTATATGAAGCGGCAGAAGTCGTTATTCACTCAGAGAAAATGGCAATGCCAGTCGTAAACGCAGATAACAAGTTACTTGGCAGATTAACGATTGCCTCAGCGTACGAATTGCGCCAAGAAATTACCGATGAAGCGGCAGCTAAAGCGGGTGGTTTAAGAGAAGACGAAGATTTGTTCGCAAGTGTGCGAAAAAGTGCTAAAAACCGAGGTATTTGGTTAGGCATTAATCTAGCAACGGCGTTTTTAGCATCGTGGTTTATAGGATTATTTGGGGCAACGATAGAGCAAGTGGTTGCGTTAGCGGTGTTAATGCCAGTAGTGGCTTCTATGGGAGGGATTGCAGGAAGTCAAACATTGACCGTTATTGTTCGCGGCTTGGCACTGGGCCAGGTTACCGACTCCAACCGTAAAGCGTTACTTAAAAAAGAGCTGCGCGTGGGGGCTGTAAATGGGTTGGTGTGGGCGTTTGTTATTGGTGCACTTACTTATTTATGGTTTAGCGACATTATGCTAAGTATTACGATTACAGTCGCAATATTATTAAACTTAGTTGCAGCGTCGTTAGCGGGTGTTGTTATTCCGTCTATTTTAGACAAAATGAAAATAGATCCAGCATTGTCGGGGTCGGTAATTTTAACAACCGTTACTGATATTGTAGGGTTTGTAACCTTTTTAGGTTTAGGCAGCTTGTTGTTGCTATAAGCTTTTTTAATAGGAAAATACAATGACTTTTGATGTCATGATTTGGTGTGCAATTGGACTGTGTATTTCACAGTCCGCAATGTTTTCTGGTTTGAATTTGGCGTTTTTTTCGCTAAGCCGATTACAACTTGAAATGGAAAGTACGAAAGGTAACGAAGCCGCTATAAAAATAATGGCGCTGCGTAATGATTCAAATTTTTTATTGTCAACTATTTTGTGGGGTAACGTAGGTATAAACGTATTACTTACTTTGCTTTCTGATTCGGTGTTAATGGGGGCAAGCTCATTTTTGTTCTCAACTATCGCAATTACTATCATTGGTGAAATTACGCCCCAAGCTTATTTTTCGCGTAATGCGCTTAAAATGGCGAGTATGTTGTCACCACTTATAAAATTTTACCAGATACTGTTTTACGTTGTAGCTAAACCAACTGCTTTGGTGCTTGATGCATGGCTTGGAAAAGAAGGTATTACGTACTTTGCTGAAAGCGAATTAAGAGGCATTATTCGTAAACACATTGAAGCTGAAGAGGCTGATGTTCAGCATGTGGAAGGGATTGGCGCACTTAACTTTTTTAGTTTAGATGAGATCAGTGTAACCAAAGAAGGTGAGGTGATTGACCCTGATTCTATAATTGCATTGCCAACAAAACTAGATTTACCGATATTTCCTGAACTTACGTTGACTGCCGATAACGAATTTTTACGTAAGTTACATAAATCAGGTTATAACTGGGTGATTATTACTAATGAAGATGGTTGGCCGTTATTGGTGGTTGATGCAGATGGCTTTTTACGTTCAGCATTGTTTGAATCAGAGGCTTTTGACCCATATCACTATTGCCACAGGCCAATCATTGTTACAGATGAAACCATGCGTTTGAGTGAAGTTATTTTAAAAATAAGAGCAAACCATTCACTTGATAAATCGTTTGATGGTGCCATTGATCACGACGTTGTATTAGTGTGGAGTGATGAAAAGCGTATTATTACTGGCGCAGATATATTTGGTCGATTACTCAAAGGTATGAGCGCACCTAAGCTTGAACTGCATGAAAATACAGAGAACAAAAAGCCGCTATAAAGCGGCTTTTTTGTATACATTCAGCTGTGAGTTTATGCCCAACCTTCGTAGCGTTTACGACGCGACAGCACAATAGTTAAAATAATACCAAAAAACAGTCCTAAAAATGCAATTGCGCCACCATAAGTAAGTAGCTGGCGTTTTTCTTTAGAGCTGGCAGCTTCTTTTTGAGTCCGCTCTATCTCCAGTGTGCTCTTTAATTTAGTTATTTGCTCAGAAAGTTGTTGGTTTTGATCTGTTAATTTTTGATTCTGCTCTTGCAGCTGCGGTAATTCTATTTGAGCTAGGCGTAACTTTTCTTGCATTGTGCCCATTTCACTACTCAGTGTTTGGTATTGTTGATGTAAACCAGCAGTTTGGGTAACAAACTTGGTTTCTATCCAGCCTTCGCGATCTTTATCGTCTTTAATTTTGATAAAACCATTTTCTTCAGCTGATAATAAAGTTAACTTTGTTCCTGCATCTACAGAGCCAAGAAGGCGATAATTTGTACTTGCTCCAGAGCGCATAAAAGTATATAAATTATCGATGATATAAGCGGTTTTTGCATCAGTGGAATTTGCCGCTTGGGCTTCTTCTGCATGGCTCATAAATGTGGTGGCTGTTAAAAGTAGCCCTAATAAGCAGTGTTTTAGCATTTATCTACCTTGTTAATCTAACTGCGTCCATGATGAACGTGATTTTTATTTCACATAAGTAGCCAGATAGTATGGATTTAAGCGCTTAATAGCAAGACTGATATTGTAACCCAGTCATGATTTTAGGCATAAATAAGACTAAAAAATTTGCATTGTGGATGCGCTTTGTTTATTTTGAGCACTTATTTATTTTAAAGGTAATCCGCAGACCAAATGGATACTGAAATAGAACTGAAGTTTTTGGTATCAGATGCCGTAGTTCCACTGATCCCCTCTTTAATTACTCAATTTGCAAAAACGGTTATAAACAAGCCTTCACGCAGTTTGCAAAACTCATACTATGATACACCGAACCGTGAACTTAGAGCGCTTGATATCGGGTTTAGAACGCGTTGTGCGGATACCCAATGTGAGCAAACTATAAAACTTGCAGGTGAAGTTGTTGGTGGGCTGCATCAACGCCCTGAATATAATTTACCACTTGAATCAAATCGACCTAATTTGATGGCATTTAACGCCAACATCTGGCCTCATGGTATGCAAGTTGATTCAATTTCACAAAATTTATACCCCATTTTCAGTACTAACTTTATTCGCCGTACTTGGTTAATAGAGACTGAAACAGGGGCCAAAATTGAAGTCGTACTTGATAAAGGCGAAATTGCAGCGGCTGGTAAAATAGAGATTATTAGCGAACTTGAGATTGAGCTGGTTGAAGGCAGTCGCAACGAACTCTTTGCTTTAGCTGATAAGTTGGTGAGTCAAAACTGTATTCGTTTAGGTTTATATTCTAAAGCGGCACGTGGCTATCGTCTGGCTGATGAAAAACCATTAAAACCAAGTAAATCCATTGGCTTTGTGCAATTGCCTAGTTCACCAAGTCAAGAAAATGCATTAGTTGCAGCAATGAATTTTGGTATCCGGTTTGTACAAAAACATGAGCAATGTTATTTCGATAAACCAAGTTTAAAGACACTGAAAAGAGTAACAGATGGTATTAGTTTAATTCGGCATACTTTTTGGTTGTATGACGATATTGTATCTAAAGAAAGCACAGACCATCTTCGCACTGAACTTAAATGGCTATTAAGTGAGTTAGCATGGGTTGAAAATGCAATTCAGCTTAAAACCTATACCTCTAAACGCCATGCTTTTTATAGAAAAATAAATGCAGCGCCGGCACTTGCACAAGTTATTAATGACTTAAAAGAGCTTCAACCCAGTATTGATGATATCAATGCGCTGTTTCATAGTGCGCGCTATAATCGATTACTATTATCGTTAACAACTTGGTTAATTGATAAGCACTGGCGTAAAGATTGGGGGCAGGTTGAACTTCAAGCTGCAGAAAAGCCAGTTTCATCGATTGCTAATCGTCTGTTTAATAAAGATTGGAAAAACTTACATCATATGCTCCCAAAAGAGCAAACTCTCAGTATTACTGATTATTTAAGCTTGCGTACACAGCTTGAAAATAGCCTACTAAGTGGCAATTGCTTAGGTGCTCTATTTGATAAAGAGGAGCGATTGGAATTTAGGTTGCCTTGGTTGGATATTTCCCATGGAATGTATGAGTTAAGTACGTTGGAGTATTTAAAGCAGTTATGTGCTGGGCAAGAAGATGAGCAACTCGCTAAAATTCAGTTGTGGCTTGAGCAAAAATCTGAGTATTTGGTAAATGCGATGGAGCAAAGCCGGCTTGCGTCATTTGATATAGAACCGTATTGGCAAAAATAATAACAAGGCACTTTTGTAAGCCAAACTTTATTCAAAAGTGCACTTGCTTCTTTTTTTTAATGCAAGCCTTTAATGCGTATGCTAATCCGATTTGGCATTTGTACAAAAATGAGAAAGGGGTAAGCGTATATTATCAAATTCATGATGATGATACGTTTGAAGTTAAAGGCGAGCTAGTTGTAAATGGTGTCACCACCGAGGATTTTTTAGCGTTACTTAGTGATACGCAAGTGGCGCAAAAGTGGATAGAGAACGCCTCGAAAGTTAGTGTTATTAAAATACTGAGCCCCTCAGAAAACCTCGTTTACAGCTATTTTGACTCCCCTTGGCCTGAGGGATCCCCACTTTATCCAGCGGCCTCTTTTTGATAATTAGAAATAAAGTTTTTTAAACTTTTTTCTATATAGCTTTGTGTAATACGTCTCTTACATAGCTTTATGACTTGCTTGGCTAAGGTTAAAAATGAAAGAACTCGGCGATTCTTAACACTATTTGCTTGAAATTTTATATGCCACTTTCTTTTTTCTGCTTCACACCCTATAAACCATAACGCAGTGCTCGCTATTGTGGCTATCAAGCATAATATTCCTATTCTATTTATGCCGGTGCTTTTACTAAAACGCCACGAAAAACCATATCTCAAACTTTTGTCATCGCGGAAATTTTGCTCTATTTGCATTCTTTTGCTATATAAACCAACTACTCGCTTACTCGTCATTGTATTGTCTGATGTCGCGAGTAACCATGGCTCTTTCGCTAAGTTTTGATACATTTTTGTATCTTTCGTAAATCTGCTTTTTCCTTTTCTTCCTTTATTTTTTCCATGATATACGTGTAAAAATGCATCGCATGCTGTCGGGCTGGACTGAGTTAGTCTTGCTTGACCTAACGCCTTTGGTATATCGCTGGCACCAGCCCTAAGTTGTTTTAATGTATGCCATTGTGATTGCATGGCTAGTTTACACTTCATTGAGCCTCTTAATCGACCTATCATATGCCAACCAAGTTCGCGTACTTTACTATACCAAGGCGTAAGAAAGCCGCCGTCTGTTACAATATAGACACTAGGATGTCGTCCAAGCACTTCATAAAGTTCATCTAAAAACAGGCTGTTGGTTGCTGGGCTATCAAAATTCTTCTGCTCAACAATCATGTTATAAATCACGATAGAGCGCCCATCCACAAGTAAGCTTGCTCGCAGTAAGTGATAGTCGTGACCACAGGCACCGCTCCAGTCAACGGCAATTGCAAGCATTGGTAAAGAGTCGATAATAGGATGAGCTAATGCTTTATAGATAGCGACCCTTTCATTGTAGAGGTGAGTATTTTTTAAGAAGCGATCAACGCGTTTTATTTTATGTTTTACATCCACAGCGCCAGACAAATTTCTGCCGATTTCAGTTAAGGTAAGTTTATTGCCCGAAATTAATGCATTACTGCAGCTTAGTAATGTTTTTACTCTGGCATTATTGAATGGCGCTAATGCATGTTTAAAGTACTTATGGCAAACTGATGTGTCAGGCATAGCAGTTGTGACTTATGTGGGTTGTGGTGATTTACATAAGATCATAAATTGCTGTGCCTGTCACGTTTTGGGGATTCGTCAGCCCCTTGGCCTGTTGCAAATAGAGACGCAGTCACGTATTCGTGTTATTCACAATTAACACCAAATCAAAGCCAGCTAGTTATTAAAGCGCGCCCAAAAGAGCTGCCACTTTATAAAAATGTGGTCAGAATTAAAACTTTAAATGCAAAGTGGTTATTAACTCAGCAAGGCAACAATTTAAGCATTGCTTATCAAGTTTATGCTTTATCCGCAGGCATGATCCCTACTTGGCTTAATAATAAAGTAGGTCTGAAAAGTACCTACAAAACCCTGCTCAATCTACATGACATTCTTATTCATCAGAGGTATCAAATAAAAGCGCCTCTGATTAAAGCTGGTAAATGCTGACAGATAAGAATTTTATGGTGACTTACTCAGTCTTTAACTAAGCTAATAGTAATAACACACTCATATTAGGAGAGCTGATGAAGTATGTCGTTGCTATGTTATGTTTATTGCAAAGTTCATGGTTGTTTTCTCAAGAATATACTTTTGGTGTTGTACCTCAGTATGAATCTCAAAAATTGAATGCTATTTGGCAGCCTTTACTCAAACAAGTGAGTGAGCAAACAGGTGTAAAAATTGAGTTAATTACGGTTAAGTCTATACCTATTTTTGAACAGGCTTTTGCTAATGGAGAATATGATTTTGCTTATATGAACCCTTGGCACAGTGTTGTAGCACATGAAAAACAAGGTTATTTACCCTTAATAAAAGATGCAGGGCGATCACTCCAAGGTGTTTTAGTTGTTAATAAAAAAAGTGGTATAGATAATTTAAGCCAGTTAGAGGGAGCTGAAATTGCGTTTCCTGCACCAAATGCACTAGGTGCTTCATTGTTAATGCGTGCCGATTTAGCTTTACTGTATGGACTAAAAATTAAGCCCGTTTATGTACAAACACACTCTTCTGTGTACTTAAACGTAGCACTGAACTCGACTAAAGCGGGAGGTGGAGTTTTAGGTACATTAAAACAGCAACCTAAAAATTTACAACAAAAGCTCAAAGTTATTTATAAAACTCGTGAAATTAGCCGCCATCCAATTGTTGCTCACCCGAGAGTTGCAAGTGAAATACAACTTAAGGTACAGCGTGCTTTTTTAAATATAGGCGAAAGTGATGAGTATAAACACTTATTTGCAGGGATCCCAATTATAGAGCCCAGTATTGCGACCTTAGCGGAGTATCAACAATTAACTGAATGGGGGCTAAGCGCATTTTATGTTGAGAATTAATTGGTGGCGTAGTCTGCGAGTACAAAGCTTTGTTGCTGTAATAACATTTGGTTTTTTATTGGTTTGTCTTTTTATTTTTTACGCACTACCAGAGCAAGCTCGTTGGGTTAACGAAGGACTTTCTAAAACCGCACAACGGTCACTGCAACAACTCTCTACTTCAGTAACAACTCCTTTGCTTACTCGCCAATATGCCGAACTTTACGAGCAGATTGATAGCCAGCTAGAAATTCAACCGAATTGGAAAAGAATCCAAGTTATAGATGAGGTAACAAAAAACCAATTGTATCCATTGGACACTTGGCAGGGCACAATTGAGCGTAGTGATGTTGTACTAAGTCAGCAGGTTTTATTTTTAGATAAACCTCTAGCAAAAATTATTTTAGTCGCTAATTTCACTAACGAAATAAATGAATCCTCAAAGCTGCATTACACACTAATATACAGTCAATTTACCATACTCGTTATTTTTTTCATGGCACTTGCTTGGTTAGTTGATTATCGAATCACAACGCCTTTGCGCAGACTGGAATTTGCTTTTTCAAAGCTCGCAAAAGGCGATTTTAATTGTCATGTTGATAGGCAACAAAAGAATGAAATTGGCAGTGTTATCAATGCATTTAATAAAATGGCTATTGAAGTTCAAAGTAATCATCAAAAATTGAATAGGCTGCGCATTGAGGCTGAATCGGCAAGTAAAGCAAAGTCTGATTTTATGGCAAGTATGAGCCATGAATTACGCACTCCGTTAAATGCTATTTTAGGTTTCGCTCAGTTATATGAATATGACGAATTTGCTAATAATATACAAAAAGGTAACGCCAAAAGTATTTACCGAGCTGGTGAACACTTACTATTATTGATTAATGATGTGCTTGATTTAACGGCTATCGAGTCTGGAAATATGCAATTTAATTTTGATTATGTGCCTATCAAACCACTTATCGAAGATTCTGTGGAGCTTGTAAGTGAATTAGCAAAAGCACAGTCAATGACTCTGTACACTGAAGGGTTCGATTTACTTAAAGGACTAAATTTTTATATTGATAAACGTCGCTTTAAACAAGTAATGTTAAATTTACTCTCTAATGCGATTAAATATAATAAACGAAATGGTGAGATTTACATAAGTTGTAAAATTTTAAATAATCAGCAGTGTGAAATTAGCGTTGCTGACACAGGGTGTGGCTTTGCAAATGATGATATTTCTCGATTGTTTAAACCTTTCGATCGATTAGGTGCAGAAACGAGCAAGGTCCATGGCACAGGTATTGGACTGGTCATTACCAAGGAGTTGGTTGAGCGCATGCAAGGAAAAATATCAGTACAAAGTGAATTAAATAAAGGATCGTGCTTCAGTTTGACGTTTAATACTTTTGAACAGGCTGGTTTTTCTTCTAATTCAGATGCTTGCGTAATCAAAGATAAAAACTTTTCAGCAAATTCTTTGCCTATTTTAGATGTATTAGTTGCTGAGGATCAGATTACCAATCAACAAGTATTAAAGCAGCAATTAACAATACTCGGTGTGCGCTCAACTTTTGTAAGTAATGGAGAGCAGGCTTGGCAAACATTACAAAACAAGCACTTTGATGTTTTACTTACGGATATCCAAATGCCTCTTTTAGATGGTTTTGAGCTAACGACAAGAATACGAAAAGATAGTCGTTTCGAACTTTTGATCATTATTGCCATTACAGCCAATATTGTTAAAAAGAATTTAGACGATTGCCATAAAGTAGGTATGAATGGTTTTTTAACTAAGCCTGTTGAGTTAGTGAAACTTAAATCACTTTTAATTAAGCACACGAAAACAGTGGTTAATTCTGAGGTTAAAACCAATCAAAAGCCTGAAACAGCGACTCATTCGTTTGATCAACTCGACTTATCCGTGTTGCGTGCAATGCTCGGAGATGATCCCGCAGTACATTGCATGGTATTTAATGCATTTTTGCAAACAGCAGGGGAGCAAGTTAAGTTGATACGTGAGTATGCAAGCTGCGATGACTTTACTGGCATAGCATTTCAGGCCCATGGCTTAAAATCATCATCAAAATCAGTGGCGACGATACGACTTGCAGATATATGTCAGGAAGTTGAAACTTTGGCAGAAAATAAAAGTGTCCAAGGCAACTTAATTAAAGAGTTAGAGTTATGTTTTAACGCTGTGATAGCTCAGTTAAGTCATTATTGCCAGCAATATGAAAATAAATAGGTGGCTCAATAAGAGCCACCTCTAGTAAATTTAGAGATTAGTATTTTGCGGCTTGGCCTTCTTTAGGCAAGGCATTTTTAATAAAGTTACGCAGGTCATTATTAGAGCTTTCTAGATCAGCATGGCGAAGGTACATCATGTGCCCGCTTCTATAGCCCTTAAAACTCAAACGTTCCCTCATTTTTCCGCTAGGATCTAACTGCCATAACGTGTATTTAGCATCAAAGTAATTGGTTGCGCCATCAAAGTACCCTGATTGGATCATAACGTTTAAATAAGGGTTTTGCGCCATTGCCAAACGAAGGTTTTCGCCAGTATTGTTACCCGTTCTATCCCAAGGGTGAACATTACCGAATAAGTTATATTTTACATCTGTTTTATAGTTTAACTCTTCACGTAAGTAGTAATTAATTGCAGGGGTAAAAGAGTGTAACCATGACGTAAGTTCAGCCCAGTAATCAGGAGACTCACCTGCGCCTCGTTTATCCATCCCCAAATAGCGAGAGTCTAGACGCCCTAAAGTTTGACCACGTTCACGTAGTAATTCTTTCCAGAAAAACTGGGTTGGAATATCTAAGTTATTTTGCTCAACAAATTTTTCTGATAAGCCAGTATAGTGCGCCATTTTTGTAATTATACGACGTTTTTCATCTGCATTAATAAAGCCACCTTTAGCAAGGGCTGGGATTAACTCATTTACAGTAAATAGCTCAACTTCTGGTAATAGCTCGTCTAAGTCTTTAGCTTGTAAATCGGCTTTAAGTGCTTTGTGATACCAAGCAGTTGCAGCGAAGTAAGGTAGGCGGTTGGCAGCTTTTATTGGGCCATCGCGCTTAATACCAATATCGGTAGGTGATACGAGTACAACACCGTTAATATACATCCACTGACTGTTTTGAAGCTCATGAGCTAAACCCGATACACGTGTTGTGCCATAGCTTTCGCCAATTAAAAATTTAGGCGAGCGCCAGCGCTCTGCTCTATTTACAAAAGTATTTAACCATTCAGCAAGGTATTTAATATCGGCATTTACACCAAAAAATAGCTCTTTTTGCTTTGCTTTAGAAAGGAGTTCGCCTTTCTCATTTTCAAGTACGCGAGAATAACCGGTATTTACCGGGTTTACATAAACAATATCGGCAATATCAAGCACTGAGTAAGGATTATCTTTTACGCCATAAGGCTGAATAGGGTAACCTTCGTCATCAATTTTTAATACTCTAGGCCCAGTATAGGCAAGGTGCATCCATACTGATGCAGAGCCGGGACCACCATTAAAAGAAATGAGTAGTGGGCGAGTTGTTCTGTCGTCTACTTTGTCACGGGTATAGTAGGTATATTGAAGCGTTGCAATCGCATCGCCTTTATCATCCCACACAGGTTGCGTACCTGTGGCAACTGTATAGCCAAAACGTTGGCCGTTAATTTTGGCTTTGTGTTGAGTAATTACTTTACTGTCAACATCTATACGGCGTTGGTTATCTGCAAGTGAGGCAGTACTGAGGACTAAGGTGATAATAGCGATTGGTAAACTGATAATCCGACAAAGCGTCATGAGGTATCCTTATTATTGTTGATAGGCTATTAAAAGCAATTACTAGCTAAATAACAAAAGTATTGAGACTAGTGACCGATATTTTTGGTTGAATAAGTAATAATGTGCTTTTAGGTTAATTTATAATTTATTTATTTAGCTACTTATAAAAATCCGGTATATTTACGTGCCAGCTTATTATTGACTCTTTTGTATGATTTTATACCGTGAGAATGAAGTGGTGATATTTTGTACTTGCGGCTATACCGCAAAATTAATCAGAAGTTAAGAGAAGGGTCTATGCAAAGAGTATTAGTGGTCGAAGACAGTAAAGTAGTACAGCAGGTTCTACGCCACTTAACTGCACATTATTTAGACGTTACTGTCGATTTCGCTTGGTCTTTAGCTGAATGTGAAGCGAATGTTGAAAAACATAAATACTCACTTGCTCTTGTAGACTTAACGTTGCCTGATGCACCGAACGGGGAAGTTGCAAAATATACCTTATCTAAAAAAATCCCAACCGTTGTACTGACGTCAAAAATTGATGAATATAAACGCCAGCAAATGCTTGAGTTAGGGGTTGTCGATTACGTAATAAAAGATAATCGCGATTCATATCACTACGCGGTGAAGTTGGTAGCACAGCTTCTGCGAAACCAAGGGTGTAAAGCATTAATCGCAGATGATTCTGTATTGAGTCGTTCCTTGATGAAGCAAATGCTCGAAAAGCAATTATTTGATGTAACAGCGGCACACGATGGTCAACAAGCGCTTGATATCTTAAAGGCAGACCCTGACATTAAGTTACTGATGACTGACTATGCAATGCCTACAATGGACGGTTTTGAACTAGTTAAAGCGGTGCGAAATTTTAGAGGCCGTGATGATTTAGCGATTATAGGATTATCGGGGGCTGGAAAACATGGTTTATCAGCCCGCTTTATCAAATATGGCGCGAACGATTTTTTAACAAAACCGTTTATGAATGAAGAGTTTCATTGTCGGGTGTTACAAACAATGGAACAGCTTTCGTTAATTGCAGATATCAAAGAGAGTGCTTTTAGAGATCATTTAACGGGTCTTTATAATCGACGTTATTTTTATCAATATGCAGAAAAATTATTAAAAACTAAAAATCAAAATAACACCTTAGCTTTACTTGATATCGATCTTTTCAAAAACATAAACGATACATTAGGACACGAAGGTGGTGATCAAGCGTTAAAGCAAGTAGGAGCACTGATTCGTTCTGCATTTGCTAACTTTACTGTTGCGAGAGTTGGGGGGGAGGAATTTGCCATTATTTTACCTGATATAGGGCTAGCTAGAGGGCGCGAATATCTCGAAGCATTTAGAAAGAAAATGGCAATGTATGATTTTTCTATCAGCGATCGGTCATTCACTATTACTACTAGTATTGGTTTAGCCGAATTTCAAAACACCAGCTTAAGCGATGCAATGCGCGTTGCAGACACTGCTTTATACGAAGCTAAAAATAGAGGACGCAACTGTATTGTATAAATGCATTATTGCTTTTAATTGGTGCAGAATCATCTAATGCACCAATGTAGCTGGCTTGTTAAAAAAACGCACCTAAATGGTGCGTTTTTTTTGTCTTTTTTTTGGGTTTTGTAGTTAAGTTATTGTTTAATAATACTATAAAATAGTGGCACAAAGGTTGGATTGTATTGGCTAACAGGATAACAATAAAGAGTCCGAGGGGGCCGCTATGAAAATGATTAGTGCAATCATAAAACCATTTAAATTAGACGACGTGCGTGAAGCACTCGCTGATTTAGGAATTGAGGGGATGACAGTAGTTGATGTTAAAGGTTTTGGACGTCAACGAGGTCATACAGAATTGTATCGTGGAGCTGAATACCAAGTAGATTTTATTCCTAAGATCAAACTTGAAATTGCAACTCGTACTGAAAATTGTCAACGCGTTGTTGAAGCAATTACTAAAATTGCATCAACAGGTAAAATCGGTGATGGTAAGATTTTTGTATACGACTTAGATCAAATTGTCCGTATCCGTACTGGCGAACTTGACGAAGAAGCAATTTAAGGAGGTCTCATGGAAAATACAATAATAGAACTAAAGTTTTCACTCGATACCTTCTATTTTTTAATATCAGGTATATTAGTAATGTGGATGGCAGCAGGTTTTGCCATGTTAGAAGCGGGCTTAGTTCGCTCTAAAAACACAGCTGAAATTTTAACTAAAAATGTCGCGCTGTATTCAATTGCATGTACGATGTTTTTATTAGTTGGCTACAACATTATGTATGTAGACAATGCCGAAGGTGGTTTTATTCCTTCAATAGGCGCTTTAATTGGCACACAAGCTGCTGATGCTGACCATTCTTTAGAATCTGACTTTTTCTTCCAAGTAGTATTTGTTGCAACGGCTATGTCGATTGTATCGGGTGCAGTTGCTGAGCGTATGAAACTATGGGCTTTCCTTGGCTTTGCTGTAGTACTAACTGGTTTTATTTACCCTATTGAAGGTTACTGGACATGGGGTGGTGGTTTCTTATCTGAAATGGGCTTTGTAGATTTTGCAGGTTCTGCAATTGTACATGGCGCAGGTGCAGCTGCTGCACTAGCTGGTGTATTAATCCTAGGTGCTCGTAAAGGCAAATATGGTAAAAACGGTGAAATATACCCAATTCCAGGCTCAAACTTACCACTTGCTACACTCGGTACATTTATTTTATGGATGGGTTGGTTTGGCTTTAACGGTGGTTCTCAATTACTACTTTCGGATAAAGAAAACGCAACTGCGGTAGGTCAAATATTACTTAATACTAATGCAGCTGCTGCAATGGGTGCTATTGCTGCACTGTTTGTATGTAAGATACTTTGGGGTAAATCAGATTTAACCATGGTATTAAACGGTGCATTAGCAGGTTTAGTTGTAATTACTGCTGACCCACTTTCACCTTCTCCATTAATGGCATGTTTACTAGGTTTACTTGGTGGCTCATTAGTTGTGTTTAGCATTATAGCACTTGATAAAGTTAAGATTGACGATCCAGTAGGTGCTATCTCTGTACACGGTGTGTGTGGTGCATTAGGCATTATGTTAGTACCGCTAACCAATGCTGACGCAAGCTATGTTAATCAGCTAATAGGTCTAGTATGTATTCTTGCATTTGTATTTGTAGCATCATTTATTGTTTGGACTGTGCTTAACAAAGTAATGGGTATACGAGTAACTGAAGAGGAAGAACTAAACGGTATGGATCAACACGATTGTGGTATTGAAGCCTACCCAGAGTTTGTTTCTGTTCGAAATAGCTAATAGTTTATTTAAATAATAGTGTGTTTACACAAAGCCCTACTTCGGTAGGGCTTTTTTTGTTTCAGGGGGGGTTAACTTTTCGGATGTTAGGATATGCCCAATATGCTAAGCTCACACTCGTGAATAACCCTTGGAATAAATTACACTTAAATGGCCGACAATAACAAAACACCTACCAGCAAACCTGCAGCTAAACGTGCAAGAAAATCATCAAGCACGACAAAAAAAAGCACCTCAAAGGGGCGTAAAAAAACAGTTAAATCCACTGTTAAGCGCTCTTTTATGCGAAAAACATGGTCAGTGTTTTGGAAATTCAGCTTGGCTGTTTTTATTGCAATGGCAATGTATTTCATTTATCTAGATTCAAAAACAACACGTATATTTGAAGGTAATAAATGGCAACTTCCAGCGCAAGTGTATGCTCGTTCAATGGAGTTTTATCCGGGGCAATTTTTATCAAGCCAAGAAGTTGTGTTTGAATTAGAGCGTTTACATTATTCATCTGTTAATAGGCTGAGCCGAACAGGGCAGTTTGTTAAAACAGCAGATAGCATCAAGATTTATCGCCGTGATTTTGAATTTTATGATGGCCTTGAAGAATCCCATATTATTGAACTTCGTTTTTCAGGGCAAAAAGTAGCTACTATTAAAGATAAGTTTGGTAGGCGTTTAAATAGTGCTCGCTTAGAACCGGTGCAAATAGCCCGCATTGGTAACGATTCTAAACAAGATAGAGAATTTGTGCCATTGGATAAGTTTCCGGCAATGTTAAAAGATACTTTACTCGTTGTTGAAGACCGTAATTTTTATGAACACCATGGTGTATCTGTTTTTTCTATTTTACGTGCACTTTATACTAATATTAGAGCTGGGCGTACAGTGCAAGGAGGTAGCACACTTACCCAGCAGTTAGCTAAAAATATTTACCTAACGCGTGAGCGTTCTTTAATGCGAAAAATAAATGAGGCATTCATTGCCCTTATTTTAGATTATCGCTATTCAAAAGATCAGATTCTTGAAGCTTATTTAAATGAAGTCTATTTAGGGCAGTCATACAACCAAGGCATCCATGGTATGGGGCTTGCCTCTGACTTTTACTTTTCAAAGCCTGTAGACGAGCTTGAGTACGATCAAATTGCTTTACTGGTGGCAATGGTTAAAGGCCCTTCTTATTATAATCCTCGTCGTTACAAAGAGCGCACAATGGAGCGCCGTGATTTAGTGCTTCGCCTTATGGTTGAAAACAAGCTACTTAGCACAAAAGAGTACCGTGCATCACTTAAACGTCCAATTGATATTGCACCAATGAAAGCTAGTTTACAAAAATCATATCCGGGCTATTTAGAGTTAGTAAACAGAGAGTTAAATAAATTGTTGCCTGATCAGCAAACACTTGATGCAGGCGTAAGAGTATTTACTTATTTTGACTTGCAAAAACAAACAGCAATGGAAGAATCTATTGAAAAGAGCTTACCGTACTTGGAAAATCGCCCTAGAACTGAAAAACTAGAAGCAGCCATGATCTCTGTTAATGTAGAAAAAGGCGGTGTTTCTGCACTTATTGCTGGGCGTGATGTACGTTACTCAGGGTTTAATCGTGTTTTAGATACAAAACGTAATATAGGCTCGCTGGTAAAACCTGCCGTGTATTTAACGGCGCTTCAGTTACCACATTATAATTTATCAACACTGCTTGATGATTCACCGTTGCAAGTAACAAATGAGCAAGGGAAAGTGTGGCAGCCTGAGAACTTTGATCATCAATACCGTGGTGCAATCCCTCTTTACAAAGCATTTAGTAACAGTATTAATATTCCTGCAGTAAATTTAGGGCTTGATATAGGTGTTGATCAAGTGGCAAAAACATTAAAAGGGTTAGGTGCTACCGGGTCTATAGACGAGTACCCGTCTCTGCTTTTAGGAGCTGTTGAAATGTCGAGTCTTGAAGTCGCTCAGCTTTATACAACTATTGCTGCTGATGGCGAATATAAAAAGCTCACTGCAATTTCGGCATTAACTGACTCGGTTGGTAAAGTACTTTATAAGCATAAAGTAAATGCAGAGCCTCGTTTTGATAAATCTGCAATGTATATGACCAAATACGCGATGAAACGCGTAACGAAAGATGGCACTGCTAAACGCTTAAATTTACACTTTCCGTCAATCCAGCTCGCTGGTAAAACAGGGACCAGTAACGATTTACGTGATAGTTGGTTTGCAGGCTTTGATCAAAATACAGTGACTGTTGCGTGGCTTGGTCGAGATGACAACAAAAGCACAGGTTTAACAGGCAGCGTAGGCGCATTAGAAGCGTATATTCGTTACTTAAAACCACTTAACCCACAAGCAATAGCTGATACTCGTCCACCATCAATACGCTGGGCATTTGTAAATGAGCAAACGGGTAAGCAGGCACCACCAGGATGTGGCAAGGTGATTCAGCTACCGCTTAGAGCGAGCGAGTTCGAGCCTAGGCCGCAATGCATACGTTAATAAAACAGAGCCCTTAATAATAAAACCGCTAACTCAGCGGTTTTTATTATATTTAGCTTAACTATCTAGCAGTTCGAATCAGCAATTAAATATGCGGATTCAAATCTGAAGTGCATAACGTTTAGGCGGCTTTAGCGCCAAGTTATCCTGCATCAATTTTGCAGGCGTTTCAAATCCAAGTGTCTTCCTCGGACGATTATTAAGTTGCTCAAGTACTGGTATAATTTGCGCTGGTGTTACCGCTTTAAAATCTGTGCTCTTCGGCCAATACTGACGTAGTAATCCATTCGTGTTTTCATTCAATCCGCGCTCCCATGAGTGATAAGGGTGAGCAAAATAAACAGGAACACTTAAAGCCTCTGTGATTTGCTCGTGATAAGCGAACTCTTTTCCATTGTCAGCCGTGATGGTATGAAGCGCTGACCTATATGGCCTTAATCGTTCTATCGTCGCCGCAGTGACGGCTTGTGCTGTTTTGCCTGCCCTCGGTTTGTCTTACCATGACTGCGCTTGTGATATTTCTTACCGTGTCGGCGTAGATGTAGGTATAACTCACCACCTGCTTTTTTATTTTCCCAGATATATAGATAAATGCATTCATGACTGACAGATTGTTTATTTTCCTTGCGCAACCATCCCGTTATTTGTTCAGGACTCCACTTCTCATTAAGCTTCTGGGTAATTAAAGCCATCATTTCAAGTGTCATCTTAAGTGGTTTTCTTGCACTTCTTCGGCGAGACAAAGCCCGCTCATGAGCTTGTTTGTATCTGTAACCTCGCTTGCCTGTATTTCTAGAAAGCTATCTTGAAATCGTAGATTGCGATAAATTAGTTAGCTCAGCAATACTTTGTTGCGTAAAACCGCTTTTCTTTAGAACAGCGATCTGGCATCTTTGCTCATAGGTCAGTTGTTTGTAATGTCTCATTGTAAAATCTCTTGCCGGAGAAAAAGCAGTTAGCTTATGAGCAACTGACCACTTAATCTAGTCAAAACAAGTTATGCACTTACAATTTGAATCTAGGCCATGTTTTTTAGAAATTATTTAAAAATTAGTGAGTATAACTAAAATAAAAATAGCATTATTCGAGATTAAAAAAACTTTTGTAAATAATTTGTTGACGTTGCGGTTATTTAAATTATTGCCGGTTGATATTCTATTTTGTTTCTTTAAATTAACACTTTAAATTTTATATTATACAAATAAGCACGCTCAAATCGTTTTAAGTTTTTGTTTTTATTTGTTTTTAATTTTATCTTAGATTAATTAATATATTTACAATTTGTACTCTTTTGTTACTCTCTGTATGCATTTTATTTAAAGTGCTAAAATAATTATAAACTTTACAGGGATAAGAATATGAAAAATATATTCAAAAAAAATCTTACAGCAATAGCGGTTCTTGCTTCTCTCGGGGTTACTCTCAGGGCAAGATCACGAACTTTACCTTGACTTAAAAGTATGATCTTATACTCCTTTTTTAAGGAGCATCCCCATGTCTAACATTCAGCTATTTAAATATTTCGAATCAATCGACGACCCTCGCCAACAAGGTAAAGTTGTTCATAAACTATTTGATATCATATTCTTAGCTGTTAGCGCTGTTGTTTCAGGCTGTCAGGGCTGGGAAGAGATTGAAGATTTTGGTCATGATAGACTAGATTGGCTCAGAAAATATGTTCTTCTTGAACAAGGGATCCCTCGCCATGACACAATTGCTCGTGTAATGAGCCGTATTGACATGACGCAATTCCAAGATTCCTTTTCTTCTTGGATGAAAGCCTGCTCCAAATTAACTCAAGGCGGTGTAGTTGCTATTGACGGTAAACGATTGAAAGGTTCATTTAATCAGTCAGATAGACGCGATGCGCTTTATATGATCAGTGCATTTGCATGCGAAAATGGTGTTGTTTTGGCACAATGCCCTGTTGATAAAAAGTCGAATGAAATAAAAGCGTTGCCAGAGCTGCTTGAATTATTAGAGATAAAAGGCTGCTTAGTAACGATTGACGCTATGGGGTGTCAAAAATCAATTGCAAAAAAAATAGTTGGTAAAGAAGCCGATTACTTACTTGCGGTAAAAGCAAACCATAAAAGGCTACTGTCACAAATAGAAGATGTGTTATTACCTGAGGTAGCACGACAAGCATCTGATGGGCTCTTGTTTAACGAAGCCGATTATCAAAAAAAATAGAAAAGAATTTAGGTGCTGTGCAGTGAGCCATAACGTGAGCGGTTTATCAGAAACGATACACTGGGAAGGTGTAAAAACAGTGGGTGTTATTGTTTCTTATAGAAAAGAAAAAGGTAAATTAAGCAATGAGTTATGCTATAGATACTATATTAGTTCAGCGAATTTAACAGCGGAAGAACTCGCGAGAGGAGCACGACAACATTGGCAAATAGAAAATGGATTACATTGGCGTTTAGATGTAGGATTTAAAGAAGATGAGTGTCGAATTAGGCGCGAAGGTGCAGCACCTGTATTTGCGGGGCTGAGACACATCGCATTTAATCAGCTAAAAGCAGAAAAAAGCTTTAGTAAAGGCATGCCCGCAAAACAGAAAAAAGCTATGCGCAGTACAGCCTACCTTGAAAAGGTACTGAACGCATAGACTTTTTTCATGCTCTTGCCCTGGGGTTACTCTCCCAGCAGCTGCATCTGATGTTGTAGGGTCTATTAATAATATTTCTACTACTGCAGGGTATACAGTAAAAGTCAAAAACCCAGCAACAGGGTTAGAAAGAACACTAAGTATTTCTGATGATGGATCTTTTCGGTTTGCATCTTTACCTTCTGGTAGTTATCAAATACAAATTATAAAAAATGGTGCTGTTGTTGCAGAAGATAACGTTCGAGTTTCGTTAGGAGCAAATGCAAGAGCCAGTTTTGATTTAGCTCAAGTTAGTGACTCTGGGCCTGAAGTAATCCAAGTATTAGGTGCTCGTATATCTTCAATTGATTTAACTACAGCTGATTCGGGGTTAGTAATTACTGATGCTGAAATAGACCGTATGCCTATAAACAGGAGCTATAGTCGTTTCTGGTGTATGAGAAAAAGTCATTGCGATGTAATCTGTTAATTGATCTTGACCAGATCAACAATTAACCAGAGAGACATCGCAATGACTGAAAATGATAATGTTATTTCCATTGAAAAACCAGACAATCCGTTAGAGCAGTTGCTTAAAAGCGGGGCGCAGCAGTTGTTAGCTCAAGCGATTGAGGCTGAGTTGGCTGTTTTATTGGCTCAATACCAGCATGAGACCGTCGAGGGACTTCAGCGGATCGTCAAAAATGGTCACCAGCCTGAGCGTACGATCCAAACAGGCTTTGGTGATATTGAGGTCAAAATACCTAAAGTCAGGGATCGAAAAAAGGAAGGCATTAAATTCAATAGTGCCTTGATCCCGCCTTATCTGAAACGGACAAAAAATATCGAAGAGCTGATCCCATGGCTCTATTTACGAGGAATTTCGACGGGTGATATGCAGCCCGCTTTAGTGTCTCTTTTAGGCGAGCAAGCCAAAGGTTTGTCGGCCAATAGTGTCTCTCGGTTGAAATCCACCTGGGAAACGGAGTATCAGCAGTGGTCTAAACGTTCCTTGGCTAAACGTCGATATGTGTATATCTGGGCCGATGGGATTTACAGTAAAATTCGAATGGATGATAAGCTGTGCTTACTGGTAATTATGGGGGTAGATGAAACGGGCAGAAAGGAGCTATTGGCGGTGGTTGACGGGGTTCGTGAGTCTGAGCAGAGCTGGACTGAAGTGTTAAATCAGTTGCGCTCACAGGGTCTAACAATACCACCAAAATTGGCCATAGGGGATGGTGCGCTGGGGTTTTGGAATGCCCTCACCAAAGTATGGCCAACAACCCAACATCAACGTTGCTGGGTGCATAAAATCGCGAATGTGCTAAACAAAGTGCCGAAATCAATGCAACCTAAAATCAAAGCGAATTTACAAGATATCTGGATGGCAGAGAGTCGAGCTTCTGCTTATAAAGCGTATGATTTATTTGTTAAAAATTACTCAGTCAAATACCCAAAAGCGACGGATTGCTTGATGAAGGATAAAGATGAAATGCTGGCATTTTATGATTATCCTGCTGAGCATTGGATGCACATAAGAACGAGTAATCCGATAGAGTCAACGTTTGCGACGGTAAGGCTGAGAACGCATAAAGTGAAGAGTTGTGGCAGCCGGACAACCACCTTAATGATGGTTTTTAAACTCGCGCAGTCGGCAGAGAAAAAATGGTACCGCTTGCGAGGGTTTAAGCTACTGGCTGAAGTAATTACAGGGGTAAAATTTAAAGACGGCGAAAGAATAACTCAAGATCAAACAGAGCATCAAGATGAGCTCATACACCAGATTTGACAATAACTCTATAAACAGAGACCTTACATCTGTTGCGCTATTAGCGCCAGGAGCGGTTAAAGGTGATAGTGCATTTGGAAACACCGCTTCTTTTGGTGGTTCATCGGTTGCTGAAAATGCATGTTATATAAACGGGTTAGAAGTTACTAATACTCGCCAAGGTCTTGGTTGTGGTGAAGTACCTTTCGAGTTTTACGACCAATTTCAAGTTAAAACAGGCGGTTATTCCGCGAAGTTTGGTCGTGCAACCGGTGGTACTATTAATACAACTACTAAAAGTGGTACAAATGAGCGGGAATTTGCGGCAGTCGTACAATTTCAACCTGACTCTTTACAAGAAGAGGGCAGCATCTCTCGTGGTAATAATGGCGCTGGCCAAATTTTCAGAGATGAAAGCCTAGATTCAGATAGCAAAACTGATGTAACGTTTTCTGCTGGTGGTCCACTAATCGAAGATACACTGTTTTTCTACGGCTTGATAAACCCAAGGGATACAGAATCTACATATACTTGGGGTGGAGATGAGTTCTCGCCAAATGATCAATACCGCAACGAATCAGCTTCTGGTGGTGATAATTTATTCTGGGGTGGTAAGCTTGATTGGGATATTAATGAAAACCACAGATTAAGCTACTTTGCGTACTCTAACCGTCGTGATATTGAGCGCTCTGTTTATGAATATGATAATGGGACAGTTGGAGATCGTATTGATGGCGCTCTTCTCAAGCGTGATGGTGAAGCGCAAAGTTTAAGCTACACAGGTGTGTTAACTGAAAACTTAGTAGTGACGGCAATGGCTGGTAATATTAAGACAGAGTATGAAACACAATCTGAGAACTTAGTTTGTCCTTCAATTACAGATTCACGCGGCACAGCTAACCCAATTACAGGTTGTGGCGCAGGTGGTAGTTTTGGTGCTAATAATGATGAAAACACACAATACCGCTTAGATGTCGAGTATGTCTGGAATGATCATGAAATAACATTTGGTATAGATTATCAAGAGCGTAAGTCAGAAAATGTAAGTAGCCCAATTGGCGGGCATAGTTATGACTACAGAACTTTAGCGGATAATGGTAGTTGGCAAGCTGATAACGGTGCATTGACAAATAATACAGGAGCTGCGCTTGATTATGTAGAGGATCGTATCTTCGATGGTGGTGGTAGTTTTGAATCAGAATTAACCGCTTACTACATTGAAGATCAGTGGCAAGTAACTGATGATTTCTCTGTAAAAGTTGGCTTACGTATTGATGAATTTGATAGCTGGGGTACTACCGGTAAACTATTAACTAGTTTTGAAACGGATATAGCTCCTAGATTAGGTTTTACATGGGATCCTACGGGTACTGGCGATACTAAGGTATATGGTACATATGGGCGTTATTACTTACCAGTTGCTAATAACACTATTTTTAGAGCTGCATCTGGTGTTAGTGATATCACGACAGCTTATACTTATACTGGTGTTGATTCACAAACTGGTGCCCCTACAGGACTATCACCACTTGCGGACACGCTTGGAAGTGGTGGAGCTCAAAATTCACAGCAAGTAAGTGGCGTGCCTGTAATACCTGAAAAAGATATTTTCCAAGCTCAAGAAGCGGAACCATTTTCTAAAGATGAATATATTATAGGTATACAGCAAGCCTTAAATGATGAATATACAGTTGGTGTAAAAGGTATTTACCGTGAAGTTGCAACTGCACTAGATGATTACTGTGGACGATATGCATACCCATACTGTGTAATGATAAACCCAGGTGACTCTTCTAGTTGGTACAGCGATGGTTACTATTGGAATGGTACAGACTGGGGGGATTCATCTTTTGATAATGACGGAGTTCCAGATAGTGGTTCGTTAACTACTTATTCGGCGGATACGATAGGCTTACCTAAAGCAAATAATGAGTATACAGCAGTTGAGTTTAGCTTAGATTACAAGGCTGATACTATTCGTTACCAGTTTGGCTATACATGGGCTAGAAGTGTTGGTAACTTTGAAGGCGCTGTTAAATCAGATATTGGTCAAGCAGATGCTGGTATTACTCAAGACTTTGACTTCCCTGCTGTTATGGATGGTTCACAAGGCTATCAACCTAATGATAGACGCCATACATTTAAGTTCTTTGGTAGCTGGGAGCCTATGGAGGATCTAACCGTTGGCTGGAATGCAACCTTACAAAGTGGTCGTCCTAAAAGCTTATTTGGTCAAGGTTATCCGTCAAATGATCCAAATTTAAACGGTGGTTGGGGAGATACTTTTTACATCTACACTAACGAATGTCCTGATACAAACAGCAATGGCGAGTGTGAGCAAGATGAAAAAATCTATGAGAAGCACAGCCGTGGCACGAATGGTCGTACACCTTGGGTATTTAACTTAGATTTATCTGCCGCTTATGACTTTACTATCTCAGATATTGATATGAGAGCATCTGTTAATGTCTTTAACATTTTCAACTCACAAACTGAGTCGTCGTTGAATGAGCACTATGAGCAAAATGAAGGCGAAGTAAATGCTTATCATGATGCTGCGTACTCTTGGCAAACCCCGCGTTATGTTCGATTAGGTATCGAAGCTCGCTTCTGATATTACTAATTATCTCTACTAAAAACCCTTCTGAATAGAAGGGTTTTTTATTTTAAAATTACTTGTTTTTTAACGCTTAAGATTTAAAAAACTGCATTGATTTGGTTAAATCATTAGATAAGCGACTTAATTGCTGTGCATCTTGTAGCGTTGATTGAGCCGATGTTAGCGTTTGATCTGCTAAATTACTCACTTCTTGCGAATCATTTAATGCCTGTGTAGTTGCATTTGATTGCTGTTTAACTCGTTCTGCAATAACTTCGCCCTGATGTTTAATATCACCCATGCTTTGTTCTGCACTTTGCAATACTTCATTGGTTTGGTTGGCTGCTTTTACTGATTGTTCCATCTTCTCAACACTTGAACGCATTTTCTGTTGTGTGTCGTCAGAAGCTTGTTGCAATGAGCTAATAATTTGATGAATTTCTTGGGTTTGTGTTTGTGTGCGCTGCGCTAAGGTTCTTACTTCATCAGCTACAACAGCAAATCCTCGACCATGTTCACCAGCTCTAGCTGCTTCAATAGCGGCATTAAGGGCTAATAAATTAGTTTGATCGGCGATTTCACTAATCCCTTTACTTACTTTACTTATTTCTTGGCTATCTTGCGCTAATCTGTCGAGTGCTTGCTGGCTTTCTGCAAATTCAATTTGCAAGTCTTGCATATATTTAGCCAGCTCCATTGTATTGTCTGAGCCTTGTTTTACATGTGAAGCGGCATCTTGAGCTGTCAGTGTCGCTTGGTGAGCTGACTCTTCAACAGTATGTGCAGTTTGTGCCATATCACTTAAAGCATTATGGATAGCATTTACACGTGTTTGTTGTTTAGTAACATCGTCACTTGTTTGGCTACTTGCATGCGATAGTGATTTTGTGGCATCACACAGTTCTACCGTACTTGCCTTTACATCTGACAATAAATGCGAGAATGCATTTAACAAAGCATTATATCTCGAAGCAATAATACTCATTTCATCACTACCAGTTGAGTGAAGAATTGCTTTTAAATCCCCATTAGCAGCTTTATTTGCGGCTTCAGCGAAGCGGTTTATAGTATCAACCACAGCAAAGTAGAAGCCGACCATTAAATAAAAGGCAAAAATTAAGCTACAAACTGAAGCAGCTAATACAATGTTACGTGTCCATTGTTGCGTTTTAAGTTTATTTTCAACTAAAGATTCTAGAGTTGGAATACTCTTATTTATTAATGTACTGATACTGTTATTAACATCATTTGTTAGCTGTTCAAATTTACTTTTACTTAGTTCTATATCATCTGGCTCAAGTAACTTTTTGTCTATAGCATTTTTGAATGCATACACAGTTTCTTGTAGTTGCTGTAGAGCAGGGGTAAGTATTTTACTAGCTGATTTGTCTGCTGCAGTTGCTACGGTTAAAGTTTTTTCTAATTGCTTTTCATACAGAGGCAATGACTTACTAAGATTGGAGAGAGCAATAAATGTATCGGGTGTAAATCGGTTACTGGTTAGTACTGTATTTGCGCTTTCGGTCGTTAAATTTATTTGCATTATAAGTGCAGGGATCGGGGTGACTAATGCGCGATTTACATAAGCACTGGCAAGTTGGCTATCAAGTGCTAAATTAGACTCAATTGAAACAAGTTCTAGCACATCATCAGCTTGAGCATCTTTTATTGTGAAGCCTAGTTCGCGAGCAACTTTTATATTTTTACTGCTTGTTCCAAGCATTTGATTATTAAGTATTGCTTGATAACCTTTTAAGCCTTGCTGCTGCATTTTAGATACGTTAATGCTATCACTTAATAGCGACACTAGAAAAAACAAACTAATAGCAAGAGGAACTAACAATATACCAAATGTAAGGCTAATTTTTGTTTTGTACTTTAAATTAGCCATTAGCCTGGTGGCAGGTGCTGTGAATTGTCGTAATCCTGACATAAGACTCTCTTGTATTATTGAATAGGGAATTAATGCTAACTAGACCTTGTTAAGGTTAATTATCATTCATTTAAATTACTTTACAAATAAAAAAAGCCCTTTTGGGCTTTTTTTAATCATTTATATTAATTATACGTATTAAAAACAGGCGTTTAATTAATACAAAAGTAATTTTTAAGTTACAGTTTGGCAAATGAGCGTTCGGCAGCTGCGATGGTCTCTTTTACTTCCTGAACAGAGTGTGCAGCACATACAAAACCGGCCTCAAATGCTGATGGGGCAAGGTAAACGCCTTCTTCAAGCATAAGGTGGAAAAAACGTTTAAAACGCTCTAAGTCACATTCAGTTGCTTGTTTGTAGGTTGTTACTTTTTCCGCATCGGTAAAAAAGAATCCATACATCCCGCCTGCGTAATTAGTCGTTAACGCAATACCTGCTTTTTTAGCGCCAGCTTCAAATCCTTCACAAATTGCTTTTGAAATTGCTTCTAGCTTATCGTGCAGGCCTAGCTCACTTAATAGCTCCAGTGATTTTAAACCAGCAGCCATTGCGATAGGGTTACCAGAAAGAGTGCCCGCTTGATATACAGGGCCAACAGGTGCAATGTAATCCATTATTTCTGTTTTACCACCAAACGCGCCAACGGGCATGCCGCCGCCAATTACTTTACCTAAACACGTAAGATCTGGTTTAATGTTGTAATAAGCTTGTGCGCCGCCAAGTGCCACTCGAAAACCCGTCATTACTTCATCAAAAATAAGTACTGATTTATATTCGTCACACACATCGCGTAAACCTTCTAAAAAGCCTGGCACAGGTGGTATGCAGTTCATGTTACCGGCTACTGGCTCTACAATAATACAAGCAATTTCGTCTGCGTATTTTGCAAAAATAGCCTTTACTTCATCTAAGTTATTAAACGATACCGTAAGCGTATGCTTTGCAAAGTCTTCTGGAATACCTGGAGAGTTCGGTACGCCCATTGTTAGTGCACCAGAGCCTGCTTTAACTAATAACGAATCTGCATGGCCGTGGTAACACCCTTCAAACTTTAATATTTTATCGCGACCCGTAAAACCACGTGCCAAACGAATTGCACTCATAGTTGCTTCAGTACCTGAGCTGACCATACGTACTTTTTCGATTGATGGGACTAGCTCTTTTACTTTTTCAGCCATTAAAATTTCGGCTTCAGTTGGCGCGCCATAACTAAGGCCGTTTTCTACTGCTTCGTGAACGGCTTGTTTAATCGCAGGGTGATTATGCCCCATAATCATTGGCCCCCAAGAGCCAACGTAATCAATGTAACGATTACCATCAGCGTCAAATGTAAACGCACCTTCTGCTTTTGTAATAAATAGCGGCGTACCGCCTACACCATTAAAAGCACGAACTGGCGAATTTACGCCACCTGGAATAGAGGCTTGAGCGCGTTCAAATAAGTCTTGGCTAATTGTCATGAAAAATCCTATAAATTGTCACTTAAAAGGGGCTTAGCTATCGCGTTTGCGGCTAAACCAAGGTACGTCTACTTCATACTTCTCAACTTTGTTTTCTACGCCGAGTGTTAAAGCAAACAGTGCCATACGAATTAATACACCATTTTGTACTTGGCGAAATATAGCTAAATTGTCGTTAGCGTTTAAGTCATTATCGAGCTCGTTGGCTTCAATACGACTGTCACGCGGAAGTGGATGCATAAGAACAGAGTTAGGTTTACAGTGTGCGCTGTAAATTGATTGGCTAATTCTAAATCCACCTCGGTATTTATTTGCTTCTTCTTGTGAAGGAAAACGCTCTTCTTGAATACGTGTTTGATAAACGATGTCGGCCGCTAAATTGCCTTCCATCTTGTCTACCAATTCAATTTTGTGACCCGCGTTATCTACGGCGTCTAAGATGTAGTCAGGCATTTGTAAGCCATCGGGAGCAACCATCGAAAATTTTACATTTTTATAATGGCATAATAGTTTTGAAAGCGAGTGTACGGTGCGACCATATTTTAAATCGCCCACCAAAGCTATATGCATACCATCAATGTTTTGATCAAAACGGCTGAGTTCACGTTCAATAGTGAGTAAGTCAAGTAAGGCTTGAGTGGGGTGCTCATTTGGGCCATCGCCACCATTAATTACTGGTACGCTACAGCCCGTAGCAAACTCACTGACCGAGCCTGAATCTGGGTGACGCATAGCGACAGCATCAGCATAAGCTGAAATAACACGTGCGGTATCGTAAAGTGATTCCCCTTTTGCAAGGGCTGAGCTTTGCATACCGGTTGTTTCACGAACTAAACCACCGAGTAAGTTAAAGGCTGTACCAAAGCTTACACGTGTTCGTGTGCTTGGCTCAAAAAACAAGTTAGCTAAAATAGCGCCTTCAAGTACGTTGGTACGTTTTTGTTTTTTAGCATAAGGCTCCATTTTTTTAGCAACTGCAAAAATGCGTTCAATACAGTCCCTGTCTAGTTGACTAACAGACAGTATATTTTCACCTTGGAAACTTAACATGGGGTTATTCCTAGTTTTTCAAAAGGGCGCGATAATCCAAAAAATGGGGCACGCAATCGCGCGTATTAAAACAAAATTAAAATGTGACTTAACCTGAATTCTGGTTGGGTTGCTCACTAATGCATTGATAAGTAATAATATTTAAATTTATTCATCTCTAGCCAGAGGTTTTCACAAGCTAGGCTTTATTACTGCTAATGCCACAATTATGAGTAGCGCAATAACAGGTAGCTCGTTAAAAATTCGGTAAAAACGATCCGTTTTAGTATTTCGGTCATGCTTAAAGTCGCTCAATAATTTAAAACAGTAGCCGTGGTATATATACAAAATAATAACGAGTACAAGTTTGTAATGTAGCCACATGCTGTATCTAAACCAATCACGACCATACTCAACAATGGTTAGTACTCCAAATACAGCCGTTAAAACAGCAAATGGGGTGACAAAATAAAGTAGTCTGCGCTCCATAACTTTAAGCATAGAGTTACACGACTTTTCTTCGCTCATGGCGTGATATACAAATAATCGAGGTAAGTAAAAAATACCGGCAAACCACGCAATCATAAAAAATATGTGGAGTGTTTTATAAATCAATAATGCGCTCATAATAATCCTTATTGTTTAAAGTAAGCTGTTACGAATGGTCAAAATATGATGAATTTGGTCCCAACGTAAAAGCCCCATAATTTGTTGATTATCTAAAAGGTTGTAAACGTACAGTGCGCCACTTCTTTTGTCTTTTAACATATCGAATGCATCGGCTAGTGTTGCTTGGCTACTAATTCCCTGCAGGCTAATGTAGTTTAAATTGATGGCCTGATCAGACATTAGACTTAAATCGTATTCAGCAAGCCTGTAGCCATTCTCCTCATCAAATACAATAAGTGGTGTTTGGCTATCCATAGCATCAAGGGTATTTTTTATTTGCTCTTTATCATCTGAATATAGCAATTTGAAATTTTCGTCCATGTCATCCATTATCCCTACTTTTTGTAGCGCTTCTGTGGCTGGAGATACATGATAGGGAAGTCCCTGAAAATCTAATTGCTGTAAAAATATGGAGCGATTTCCAAAAAATTGTAATGCAGTTACATAGGCTGTCGTTATAACAAGCATGGCAGGCACAATAATCTCAGGCGATGATGTTAGCTCCATAACGGTTGTTAAAGCAGCTAATGGGGCATGCAACGTTGCAGCCATTAATCCCGCCATTCCTAAAACCCCATAAGTACCTGCTATATCAGTTCCAGGACTAATAAATTGTGCGCAAAAGGCCATAAGAGTACCAATTAATACGCCAAGTCCGATCACTGGGCCAATTAACCCACCAGGAATACCCAAACCAATCGCAAATAAAGTGGCAAGTAATTTGGCAATTAAAATGGTGGTAAGTAATTTTACGTTCTCAGGGGATTCTACCGCAATGGTAATTGCACTCATACCTGACCCCATTGCTTGTGGTACTGCGTATGCAATTAAACTGGCAATACAGCCTGCAATCAATAGGCGAGGGAACATACTCAAAGGCTTAAATGTTTTAATAATTAACATTAAATTTTGATTAAAGCTAAATGCAATAGCACCCAGCGCCATGCCGCATAATATTAAATATGGGTAGTGCCAACCGCTAAGTGGCGCTATTGTAATAAGAGCAAGTTCAGAGCCTTCACCAAAAACAAATTGAGTAGCGAGTGCACCGGTAACCGCAGCAAGCATAATGGGCACAAATATATGCACTTTATATTCCCTAAGTACTACTTCCATTACGAAGATAACGGCTGCCAGTGGGGTATTAAATGAAGCAGCAATCCCAGCTGCAACACCACAACCCGTTAATGTACGCATCGCGTTATGAGGTAAGTGGAGCTTGTCGGCTAAAATGCTTGCACCAGTGGCGCCCATATGAACAGAAGGGCCTTCGCGGCCGACCGAAAAACCACTTATAAGTGCTAATGCACCACCAACAAACTGATTTACCGTATTATAAAGAGGCATTTGTCCATAATGGCGCTTAATACGGTGAATAACAAAAGGAATGCCTAAACGGTAATGTTTAAAGCCAGTAAACGCAGCAAAACACGCAATTAATAGTGCGGCTATTAGCGGCATTAAAACACGTTCAAGAGTGGGTAGGGTAGTAAAGTCGTCAGGGGTTTCTAAAAATAAGCTTTGGAAAAATAAAATAGTTAAACGAAATAAAATAATAAAAAATGCAGCAATCAATCCGGCAACTACGCCTAATAAGCATAATTGTACAGATGTTTTAGGTTTTGCCAGCCGACGCCTGAGTTGCTCAAGCCACATGCATTATTTCCTCGTCATATTTTTCAGCGAGCAGTTTAGCAAATGCTAACCACTAAGTCCTTGTGATTTTGTAAAATTAATAACATAAATAGATTCACATAACTGATAAGGAAGTTGCTACTAAATTAACTTTATTTCCTTCAAAAATTTGCCTGAAAAAATATTTTGACATGTAAATTAACCTGCACTTTGGATAATAAATCTATCTCAAGCGGTTACTTTTAGCGCTGACTGCGTAGAATCTACTCGCAATGAAAGTCTCTGGCTAGGGAAAATAAATTAAAATATCATATAATTCAATTTTTTAGTGTGTCACTTGAACAGTACTCAGGTTAAATTAGTTTTAATATTTATGGTGGTGTTCGTTGATACTATTTATAAACTTAAAATGAGTCGTTTTTATTTTTTAAATGGTTTACTTTTGTTAATATAAGGTATTAACAACTAATTATAATGCGTTAAGCATAGGAAATTTATGTATAAAGGACTAACTGCAGGGATTACTGCGTTATGTGTTTTTAACTCGATGGTAGCCCATAGCGCTGTTGTTGAAAGAATTACACCTGTAAATAAAGTGGAATTGACGGCACTTCTTAATAATTCATCTACAAGCAATTCAAAAAATATAAATCCAGTTTATTTCTCTGAAATATCAAAAAATAACAGTATGTTATCTCAAGGGATTAATGGCTCTAAAAAATCTAAAAAGATGCAACAGTATTACGCTGGGGTTCCTATTTGGGGGCAGCAGATTAGTGTACAAAATAAAACAAACCATATCAGTGGTTTTTTTGCTAAGAACATCAGCGATGAACAGCTTAAAAAAACAATAAATAATCAGTTCAAGCCTGAAGATGCTGCTAAAGCAATATTAGCAAAGTCAAAACTAAATATAGCTTCGCGTTTTGATATCACGAGTAATGATCGTTACATCTACATAAATAATGGTAAAGCGCGCTATGTTCGACTTATAGAATTGCTTGTTAATGATCAGTCATTGGAGAGCCAACCAGCAGCGTTAATTGATGAGTCAGATTATTCTCTAATTAAAGTATGGAATAATATTCAACAAGCGCAAGCTTCAGGACCTGGTGGTAATACGAAGACTGGCCAGTATGAATATGGGACAGATTTCCCTGCGCTAGAAGTTACTCAAAATGGCACAACATGCTTTTTAGAAAACGACAAAGTAAAGACGGTGACAATGGAGTCAGGCCAAGAACCTGTCGATGCATTTTCGTTCCTTTGTGATAGAAATACTCATAAAGAAATAAATGGTGCATATTCTCCTTTGAATGATGCGCACGCGTTTGGTACCGCTGTTTTTGATATGTATGAGCAATGGTATAACACGGCCCCATTAACATTTAAATTGTTAATGCGTGTTCATCAAGATAATGGCTGGGAAAATGCCACTTGGAATGGCTATGCGATGACATTTGGCGATGGGGCAGATCGATTTCACCCTTTAGTGTCATTAGATATTGTTTCTCATGAAGTAAGCCATGGTTTCACAAATCAAAATTCAGACTTGATGTATTTTGATCAGTCGGGTGGTATTAATGAGTCATTTTCTGATATGGCAGGAGAAACAGCTGAGTTTTTTGTTCGAGGCGAAACTGATTGGTTATCTGGCGCAGATATAACGAAACAAGCGACTGCTTTACGTTACTTTGAAACACCTTCTAATGATGGTGTCTCTATTGATCATGCTAATGATTTTTACTACGGAATGGATGTGCACTTTAGTAGTGGCGTATTTAATCGTGCTTTTTTCTTACTAGCGACAAGTGAAGGTTGGGATCCAAAAAAAGCATTTGAAATTATGCTTAAAGCCAATCAAAACTATTGGATTTCTTCATCGGATTATATTGATGCCGCATGTGGTGCAATAAATACAGCAATAGACCTTCGCTATAATGCAGGTGATGTTGTTAATGCATTTAATGCTGTTGGTGTTATCTGTAATAACATTCAGTTCATCGATAGTGATTTAGATGGAATGGATGATAACTGGGAGCGTGTTTACAATTTAGACCCCAGCTCAGCAGGTGATGCAGATCTTGATTTAGATAATGATGGTCTAACTAATTTGGAAGAATACAATGCAAATACTCTTCCTAACAACGAAGATTCCGATGGTGATACGTTAACTGATTTTGCTGAATTAAATGAACACAATACTAATCCTATAAGTTCAGATTCAGATTTAGATACGATGCCTGACAACTGGGAGCTTACATATCAGCTTAATCCGTTAGATGGGAGTGATAGCCAACTAGATTTAGATGGGGATGGAATAAGCAACCTGATTGAATATTTAGCCGGTTCTGACCCATCTGATGCTAGCTCAACACCAGATGTTCCATCCACTACCACGATAAATTTTGATGACGGACTTGTACCAGAAAACTTTATTTCATCTGTACCTAGTACTCCTTGGTTAGTAGTGCAGGATGTTGAGACCAATAGTTTTGTATTAACTAATAATGATATAGGCGACTCCCAGCAAACGAGTGTTGAATATTCAGTACTTATTGATAGTGACAAATTTTTAAACTTTAACTACAACATTAATTCAGAAGAAAACTTTGATTTTTTCACTGTTTATATTAACGATGAATTGGTTTTAAATAAATCAGGTGTTTCACTGCAATGGGAAACATTTACTCATCCAATTTCTGCTGGTTTGAATAAGTTAACTTTTGTTTACAGTAAAGATATGTCCGTATCAACTGATTCAGATGCCGTATTTATAGATAATATTTATATTGGCGACGAGTTTTCTGACATTGACGCAGACGGTATCGCTGATTATTGGGAATTGCAACACGGTTTAAATATTAATGACTCAAGTGATGCATTACTCGATAATGATGAAGACGGGCTGTCAAATTTACAGGAATTTGAAAACCAAGGCTTACCGAATAACGCAGATACTGATGGCGATAAAATGCCGGACGGTTGGGAGTTTTACAATGGTTTATCTCTAACAGATCCTAGTGATGCGACGAGCGATCACGATGGCGATGGTTTTAGTAATTTAATCGAATTTATAAGTGGTACAAACCCACAAGATATAAGCTCTTTCCCTTTGCATTTAGATATTACGGATTCATTTGAAGGCAGCGAACTACCATCATGGCTAGTGGATAATGAACAGAGTAATTCACCATGGTATATTGATACAACTTTTGCGACTGATGGTGCGCAAAGTATTCGGTCAGGAGTATTATCTGATAATGAAATTAGCCAATTTGATGTGACGGGGTTATTTAAGTCGGGTTACTTACTGTTTGATTTTAAAATAGAATCTGAAAGTTGCTGTGATAATTTACATGTGTATGTAAATGAACAACGAATATTTGCATCAGATTCCTCTTTAAAAGAAGGCCCACTGCTGTTAGAGATTGAAGAGGGGGTTCAAAATATTAGCTTCAAATATAGTAAAGACGGCTCTGCTAGTTATGGTCAGGATACTGTATGGATTGATAATTTTGTATATTTACCATTAGATGATATGCGTGATTCAGACGGTGATCTGTTACCCGATGTTTGGGAGGTCAAATATGCTTTAGATCGCCTTGACAGTACTGATGCGCAATTAGATTTAGATAACGATGGTTTAAGTGCTTTGCAAGAGTATGAATTAGGCACAAACCCTAATCTTGGTGATACAGATAACGATGAGCTAAGTGATGGTTACGAAGTAGATAATGGATTATTACCTCTAGATTCAACGGATGCATTACTCGACACCGATAATGATGGTTACTCAAATTACCAAGAGTTTTATGCACAAAGTCGAGCAGATAGTTCACAATCAATTCCTTCGACATTCTCTAATTTAAGTGAAAGTTTTGAAGGTAATTCATTACCAAGTTATTTAACACCCCTTGCGAATAGTCAAAAGGAGTGGAGTGCTTATCAAAATTGGTTTACTGACGGCGCTCAAAGCATTTCAATCATAGACGTAAAACAAGGTGAGCAAGTTGGGTTTGCACTCGCTGGTGTGTTTGAACAAGGCTATTTGAATTTAGATTATTCTTACTCTTACTCTGGCGTCTTTGCAGTTATTGTCAATGGTAATAAGCTCGATTTATTCACTAATGAATCAAGACTTCTAATTCCGATTAATGCCGGTTTCAATATAATTAAAGTCTCATTTATTCCAAACTACGATATACAATTCGCTTTAGCTGTAGACCAATTGCAATGGATTTCTGAAGTTGATCCGACGCTAGACACCGATAATGATGGCATTCCCGATTACTGGGAGTTTGAGCATGGTTTAAATGTACTTGATAGCTATGATGCATCCAATGATAACGATTACGACGGCTTAACTAATTTAATCGAGTTTGAGTTAAATACAAACCCTCAATCAAATGACACAGACAGCGATGGTGTTATTGATAATGAAGATAGTGTCCCAACAGACCCTACTCAGGGTGAGAACCAAGCTCCTACTTTTACAGATTTATCCGCTGTTACGATTGAGGCTGAACGTGAATACACATATTTGCTTGATCTCTATAGACCCGATGTAGTGGACAATGGCTATTTTACGCCAGAGGTTTACATTTCGAATGGAAGCAGGTTTGATGTAGGTGAACATCAAGTTACATGGATTGCGCGTGATAGGGCTGGGAATGAAACTCAAGCTGTGCAAACCGTCTTCATTGTTGACACCGTTGCACCGACTTTTGAAGCAAATAGTACACTTCATTTTTATGGTAATACAATTGATGGAATTAAAAATGAGCTACTAAACGGTTATGTCATTCGTGAGAATGTATCTGGTCTGAGTTCAGTAACAATAGATAATGATTTTGTTTTTCGTACTGGTTTAGTTAACGTTGCTGTTACGGCTGAAGATGGAGCTGGAAATAAAGCATCCGGGGTTGTGAATGTGCAAATATACCCAGAGATCGCGATTCAACCATTTACGCTTTCTGATTCGATTCATAAAATAGTTGTTAAACTTTACATATCAGGCGAAAGCCCCACAGGCTATGCTCGCTTTCAGTTACGAGCAGGTAATAATTATAAATCATTTAGTATAGATGAATCTGGCTCTATTGAAGTTGAACTAGATCCTAGCTTCATTGGTAATTCAACCCAGCTAGAGCTTGAGCCTAATTATAGCGTTTTTGTTACCGACAAAGCTCAAAGCAAAATTTTATTTCATGATGAGTTGATTGAGCCTTATATTTCTTTACTTTATAAACAAAATAATAAAGTAGTAACATCGATAGAGCGAAGTAACTCGCCTACTTCAGTGGTTGTAAAGTTAATGGGGACTACACCTGAATACGCGCAGCTGAACGAAAACACTGGCAGTGACTTAGATTTTTATAGGCTGAGTGATACGAGTTGGGAAATGACTTTTGATTCAAAAAGTATTAGCTCGGATGTATTTGAGTTGTCATTTTCAGCGACGATAAACGATGATGTTGTTGCGACAACTACACAAACAATCCCTGTTATTGATGAAGTAGTATTTAATGATCCACTAATAGATACTGATGGTGATGGTATTCCCGATATAGAAGAGGGTATGAGTGACGCTGACAGAGATGGGATCCCTGATTATTTAGATAATTCATCAATAATGAATATCGGTATTTTAGAATCGGGTAAAGTACTCCATAGCGTCAATGAGTTCAATTCAATTCGTGTTGGCACTATTGCTCGTTTGAGCAACAGTGATGTTATCCATAGTTTGACAATTGATGAGCAACAACTTGAAAATCACTTATCTGATTTAGATATTTTTGAGCCACATTTTCAAGCTAAAAGTGACTTAGTTAATCTAAACGTAAAATTAGCAAATGAAGCCGATTATGTTGAAATTGCTCTACCACAGTTAGATAACGCGTTATTGAGCTCGGATTTACAAGTTAGGTTACTTTCAATCTCTGGTTGGAAAACGGTGCCTAAGTTAACAGGGAATGTTTATCAAGAAATATGCTCGCAATGCACAGCTTTTGAAGTACTTGATGGTGGCGAATTTGATTTAGATGGTCAAAAGAATGGATTTGTGGAATTAGTTGCAAAACTTGCACAAGAAAGTTTGAATCAGGCACCTGTTTTAGCGCTTGAATTACCGGATCAAATGAATGAACTCGAAACGTTTAATTTAGATGCATCAAGCACAATTGACCCTGACGGAGATATACTTAGCTACAGTTGGTCTGTTGCAAACGAAGCCGTGACAATTAATACACCGGAACTCGATATAGCGACACTTACGGTAGGTGAATTAACGCAAAGTGTTGATAGTGTAATTACACTTATTATTGATGATGGCTATGAAGAGTTTACGTATACGCACAATGTTAAGTTTTTACATATCAACCAATTGCCAGAGATTACACTCGCGAGTACATATTCTGTAAATGAAGGTGATAACGTTGTTATTATCGCTGAAGCTACAGACAAAGAGTCTAGCGACTTAAGCTACTCATGGGTGCAAGTTCAGGGAGCCCTTACTCAACTAGACTCGGTAACTACAAATAAGCTTAACTTTACAGCACCAGACGTAGCTCAAGATACTACTTTGGTGTTTAAACTTATTGTTTCTGATGGTGAAGATCAAGCTGAACAGCTGGTGGAAGTTAATGTAAAAGCTATCATCACTCCAACAAAAGCTAATTCAGATAGCGGTAGTGGTGGCGGTTCATTAGCGATGCTACTTATCTTGCTAGGTATGTTTATAGCTTATAAAAGATCATACTATTTCAATAAGTAGCACACAGGCATTAGCATTGAAAATACGGAGTCGATCATAGCAGCTGTTATGATCGACTTTTTAGCAGTATGTTTAATTTTTAGGCTGAGTAGAACATATGTAGTGTGGTTATTTCCATAAATAGGAGATCATGACGCATAAATATCAAATATGTGCAGCCCTTTCTAAGCTGTATTGATTAGCAGAAGTTTTAAGTTGTAATTAAATTGTTCGTAAATTGAACTAATTATAATTCGGAAAAGTCAAAATGCTCCTAAAATCCAAATCAATCAGTCTATTAGATCTTTTTAGAGCTCAGTTTTGTATCAATTTTTTTAACTTGGTTAAAGCTACGCCAAGTTCATAATACATGCGACATTAGATTAGGGTAAAGAGTTGTTTTACTATACTTGATTAAAACACTCGGGTATTAGATAATCACGCCATTACGATATTGAGGGTTTTAAAATGTCAGAAGAATTACCAATTAAGTTCAGCGATGCAGCAGCTGTTCGCGTTAAACAGTTAATCGACGAAGAAGAAAATCCAGAGCTAAAACTGCGTGTTTATGTCACAGGCGGTGGTTGTTCAGGTTTTCAATATGGTTTTACTTTTGATGAAAAAGCAAACCCCGGCGATTTAGAAATAGTAAAAAATGGTGTAACCCTAGTTGTTGATCCTATGAGTATTCAATATTTGGTTGATGGTGAGGTTGATTACACTGAAGGATTAGAAGGCGCACGCTTTTTTGTATCTAATCCAAATGCAACAACAACCTGTGGTTGTGGTGCAAGCTTTAGCGTTTAACAGCCAAACGCTAAATAGATTAAAGCCGCTTTTGCGGCTTTTTTAATGCCTATAAATCAGTTGGTGCGTATTCGGTTATTTGCATAATAAATATAAAAAAGCCGAGCACAAACGCAGAAAAAGCTAAAATATACATAAAGCCTTTTTTACCTTGTTTAATTGGAACCCCGTTATTGCGCAAAAAAAGATACCAACCTAAGCACAGTAAAATTGGCAATAAAAATAGTATCCTGAACATGACTCAACCTTTTTAAAATTAATAAGACTCAATAATAAACATGTCGCATTAAAATGAAACAAAATCATAAAAAATTCAATTTTTGATGAAAATGGATGGGTATTCAGTGTTTATAAACATTCGCTCAAGTTAATTTTGTACCGAACAACGCAATTAATCATTCAACCAAAGTATTAATAGTATATAATGTATCCAAGAATGAGACGGGCAAAATTTCATTCTCAATAAAAACAAACTTATACCACATTTTTAGCGTAGCTTTTAGCTAAGTGGGTAGAAGTAAGTGGCAACAGTGCTTAACTGCAACACCTTGCTATTGAAGTGAAATTAAGTAGCGCTGCTTACTTACCTACAGCTATTGATAGGCTACTGCTTTAATGGGTATGTCAAATCATCGAGTAGGAGATGTAAAATGATGGGCAAAACCGTTTCTTCAGAAGAAAACGCAAAGCTAACAAAGTGGCTTAAGAGTAAGCGCCATGAAAAAGGGCATACAATGCGCAGCCTTGCACAAGTGCTAGGTACACCTCATTCGTTTATCGGTAAAATTGAAAATCAAGAGCGCCGTTTAGATGTTATTGAATTTGTTCGCTATTGTACTGCACTAGACGTTGATCCACATGAAGCATTAAATTTGCTGAAAGTAGATTAATTATGTGATTGTTTAGTTCATTTATGAGTTATATAAATGTTCTAGGCAGTAAATTAATGCAGGGATGCATTATATTTCTTAATTTTTTTGATGATAATTTCGCTCAAGTTCATACAGCTTGTGCCTAATTAAGTACAAAAATAGTAACGATGGTAAAACCATTAACGCTGTAAGAATAAAAAATAGCGACCAATTACCTGCCAACCAATCATCTATTACTACACCACTATAACTTGAAAGCAACGTTCTTCCTAAGTTCCCTAATGATGCTAGCAACGCATAGTGAGTTGCGCTAAATGCCCTATCACAAAGCATTGATATAAACGCGACCATTGCCACTAACGACCACGCTTGTGTAAATCCATCAATAACAATAGCAAAGGCATACAGCCTTAAGTCAGGTCCAACTAAAGCAATCCATGAAAATGCTAAGTTTGATGCTGCCATTGCAATACCACTTATAAATAAACCTTTAACAATGCCATATTTTTGATTAAATAAGCTGCCAACAAAGGTAAATATAATGGTAAGTACGGCAGTGCCTACTTTTGAAAATGTAGCAATATCGCTATTACTAAAACCAATTTCTTTATAAAACACAATAGACATGCGGCCCAAAAACGCTTCACCTATCTTAAATAAGAAAATAAATGCAAGTAACGCGAGTGCAGTTTTAACGCCGTTTTTAGTGAAAAAGGCTCTAAAGGGATCAATAACGGTTACCGCGAGCCACGCAACTGTTTTTGTAAGTGGGGTTTGTTTTGTTGATGAAAGTTTTTCAAGGTATACACGCTCAAGTTCAGCATGCACAGCTTCTCTGTTTGACTTAGGCTCTTTTGCGAACAAAGCTCCACCCATTAACAGCAAAATTATAGCGGCTAAAAAATAATATATTTGGGGCCAGTCAAGCGAGGGGATATCAGCCATATAAAATGGAATAGCACCTAAAAGCGCATAACCTGTCCACCAACCAGATGTTGCCATTGCGGCGGCTGCCGTAGCTTTATGAGATTCGTTTTCACTGAGAGTGTCAATTCTAAATGCGTCAATTGCAATATCTTGCGTAGCAGAAGCAATGGCGATTAATAAGCAAATTACGGCAACAAGCGCTAAGTTAGTTTTTAAATCAAGTCCAGCTAATAGTAACGTGCCAATTAAGATAAAGCTTTGGCATAATAGTATCCAGCTACGACGTTGGCCAAGCCATTTATATAAAATAGGGAGCTTGGTCCGGTCAATGAGTGGCGACCATAAAAAGTTTATGCTGTAAGCCCCAAATACAATGCCAAATAGGCCAATCATACTGCGACTTAGGCCTTCATCCTTTAACCAAGCCGACAGCACTGAGCCAATTAAAACCCAAGGAAAACCACTGCTCATACCAAATATAAAAATATTGATTAAGCGTTTGTCTTTAAAGTAAGAAAAATATTCGCTAATAGAGAGAGTTTTGCTCATAGGGCCTTCATTGGCGATTGGTGTAGTTAAACTACAGCTCATTAATTATAATGGTACTTGCTCAAGGACTTTTATATTTAAGATAACAACAGGTACTTTTGGCACGAAATCGTAACCAATTTTTTCGTTAAAGCCTGTTTCGACAACCATTATTTTATCAAGTGTGTCGTAGCCATCCATTACATTACCAAATACGGCAAATCCCCAGTCTTTATCTGGATTTAAATGGTCGTTATTGTCCATATTAAAAAAGAACTGACGAGTACCAGAATGCGGCTCTCTGTCCTGATATGCCATGGCTATACTGTACATGTCATTTTTTAAGCCATTACCACTTTCGTTAAAAATAGGATCGTTTTCATGTAAACCATCGTAGTCTTTGTCGTACCCGCCACCTTGAATAACAAAATCGCGATCATTTTCTACATCACGCTCAATACGGTGGAAAACACTCCCCTGGTAACTTTTATCTGACACGTACGTTAAAAAGTTATTGACTGTAATAGGGGCTCTTGAGCGATCAAGCTCGACTACGATACTGCCCATTGAGGTTACGATTTCGACGCGCGGAAAAATATTATCTTTTTGCACAAAGCGGCCTTCTTGGGCTGCTAAGCTACTTGCGCTAAAAAATAGGCCGAAACAGATTAAAAAAAGTCGTTTCATGTTTAACCTTCTAAAAATTCTATTAATTCAGGATCTGATACAATGCGGGTAATCATTTGCTCAGTCAACTTATTGAGCTGGCCTTCTACTTTTGCTCGCTCGTGACTAAATGGGCCTTCTAAATTAGCACTACCTCGGTACACCTTACTAAAATTGCTTGAAGCGCGAATAACACGAACACCAAGCTCTATCTGAGCTTCACTGGTGTGGCTTACTAGTTTTTCGGTTACCACAGCTTGCAGTGCATGAATATCTACTTCAAAACGCACAGTCGCTAGGTTTGAAATACTTGCTCCGTTTCGACTCAGCGCGCTATCTAAAACGCTTTTAACTGACTCTGTAATACCTTGACTTGCAAACGTTTTAGTTTTATCAGATTCAATCAGCTTAAGCGTTGCAGTGTCACCACGTAAATCAATTACGCTGGTACTTAAACTGCTGTTAATTTTACTAATTTGGCCATTTTTATAAACAGGGTTAAGGATCACTTGATTAGGCTGACTAGCACAGCCAGCTAGTACAAGTAACGCACATAGGTTAAAAGTAATTTTAATCATTAAATTCCTAATAATTTTTAGTGGCACTTAGTACTACAAATTTCTTGTTGGAGCCAAGTAGTTTACAGTTGCCAAACATACGATTTAGTTTGTCGTGATAATCTAAATGACGGTTACCAATAATACGTAATTCGCCACCTTGTTTTAAGGTTTCTTTTGCTTGTTTAAACATTTGCCATGCTATGTGGTCTGTTACAGCTTGCGCTTGATGAAATGGTGGGTTACATAGCACCATATCCACACTGTCTTGATCAAAGTCGGTCAAGCAATCGTTTTCAATAAATTGGCAATTATCAAACTGCTCAGGCATGTTTTGTTCTACATTTAAACGTGCAGACTCAACCGCCATGTATGATTCATCAACAAATGTGACAGATGCTTTAGGGCAACGAGCAAGCGCCATAACACCTACAACACCATTACCACAACCTAAATCGATTATGCTAGTTTCTTTCTTGGTTTCTGGTAAATAGTTGAAAAAGAATCGAGCACCTATATCTAACGAATCACGTGAAAACACATTTGCATGATTTGTTATATTAAATTCAGTGCCTTCAAGTGGCCAAGTAATAGGGAAATCAGCTGCTTTATACCCACCTTTTGCAGTGCTTAATATAAGACGTGATTTTTTAACCGCTAAACTTGTTTTTGTTTCACCAATAAATTGCTCAAACGATTTTATTGTTGAATTATGAATTTCTTTTGTTTTACCGGCTGCAATTACGGGTGTACCAGGTGCAAGTATTTCGCTTAATTCACTTAGTTGAAATTGCAAAAAACCTACGTTACGCGGTATTTTTATTAGCACTAAATCTATGTCTTCAGGCAATGCAGACAGGCTATCTATTTGGCTAAATTGCGCCGTGGATAGTTTGTTTATTTGTAAGTTATATGCCACTGCTTGATGGCTAATATAAGAATCATTAACTGAACAAACCGTTAATTGATTAAAACTACAAGCAAGTGCACCAAAGCTATCGTTTAAAATAAGCAGTGAGCGACAATCAGGGTGATGTTCGTTAACATAATTGATAAGGTACTCATCGGCTGAATCCCACGCTTGTAAACTGCGGTTTTTTTGATCCAAAGGAAAGCGTTCAAGAATAAAGGTTTTATCGCCTAGCTGGGCTTGCGTCGTCATAATGGTATTTGATCAGTAAACTAATGTAGGTAAATTCTAACATGCAACGGCAAAACGCCAACCCCCAACAGTTACCAAATGGCTTTTCTTATCAAAGTAGGGCACTTAGCGCGCAAAAAAGCCTCGATTTATTTTATTATTTACAAAAAAACCTAGTTTGGCAGCAACCCGACGTCACCGTTTATTCTAAAACAGGCCCAATTCCCCGACTTCAATGCTTTATTAGCGAGCATAATTTTGAATATGGTTATTCGCATAGTAAGCTAATAGTAGAGCCTTGGCCTGATATTTTATTAGCAATGCGTAAGCGCTTAGAAAAACATTTAAATCAGCCATTAAATTCTTTATTAGTTAATTATTACCGAGATGGTAACGATACTATGGGCTGGCACAGTGATGACGAAATAGAGCTGGGCCATCAACCTACTATTGTGTGTGTATCACTTGGAGCAGAGCGTGTTTTAAAGCTTAAACAAAAATCGACAAATAAAGTAACCGATTTAAAGCTGCAAAGTGGTAGCTGTTTAGTCATGAGTGGCGACAGTCAGCGTGATTATCAACATGCAATCCCAAAGCAAACTACATTGGCTCACCCACGAATTAGCTTAACGTTTAGATGCATAAAGCAAATCAAGCAAGCTCAATTTTAGTTAGCCAATAGGCTTGGCTAGTTGTTATGATAACAACATAACTTAACTACAAAAATGGTTTTTATGTCAATGCAGCAACAAATTCAAGAAAAAATCAGCAGCGCAATTGCCTGTAAGCATTTAAATGTAATTAACGAAAGTCACATGCACAGCAAAGGCACCGAGTCACATTTTAAAGTTATTGTGGTAAGTGAAGAATTTGCCGGCAAACGCCTATTACAACGCCATCGTGAAATTAATGAAATATTAAAAGATGAGTTAGCAAATCATATTCATGCACTCGCTATCCATACTTATACACCGGATGAGTATACCGAGCAGGGCGGAGAAGCACCTGATTCGCCTAATTGTATGGGCGGCTCTAAAATTAGCTAAGTATTTTTTGAAGTATCTGATTAGTGATTAACTGATCAGATCAGTGTTTTTAGTATTAGCCTTTAAACTAGCGCTAATTTTTATTGTAAAAGATATAGGATCATCAATGGTCATTAAGCCTAAAATTCGTGGATTTATCTGTACCAACGCACACCCAACGGGATGTAGCGAGCATGTTCAAGAACAAATTAACTATGTAAAACAACAAGGCGTGTTAAAGAACGCACCAAAAAATGTATTAGTTATTGGCGCATCTACAGGCTACGGCTTGGCGTCGCGTATCACAGCTGCATTTGGTGGCGGCGCTAAAACACTCGGTATTTTCTTTGAAAAAGAAGGCACTGAACGTAAAACAGGTTCTGCTGGTTGGTACAATACTGCAGCATTTCAAGAAGCAGCTGACGAAGCGGGTCTTTGGTCTAAAAATATTAATGGTGATGCGTTTTCTAACGAAATCAAACAAAAAGCAATCGACACTATTAAAGCAGATTTGGGCAAAGTAGATTGTATTATTTATAGCTTGGCGTCTCCTCGTCGTACTGATCCAAATACGGGTGAAGTGTTCTCCTCTACACTTAAGCCGATTGGTAACGCAGTTACAACTAAAAACCTTAATACGTCAAAGCGTGAAATTGATGAAATTACTGTTGAAGCGGCAAACCAGGACGATATCGACAACACCATTAAAGTAATGGGCGGTGAAGATTGGGAAATGTGGATTGACGCATTAAAAGAAGCCGACGTATTAGCTGATAACTTTAAAACTACGGCCTACACTTATATTGGTAAAGAGCTAACATGGCCAATATACGGACACGCTACTATTGGTAAGGCTAAAGAAGATTTAGACCGAGCAACTGCTGCAATTAAAGAATCTACAAAAGATTTAAATGGCGAAGCCTATGTATCGTCTCTTAATGCTGTGGTAACACAAGCAAGCTCGGCTATTCCTATTATGCCTTTATACATTTCAGCATTATTTAAAGTAATGAAAGCAGATGGTACTTATGAAGGTACAATTGAGCAAATTCAGGCTTTATTTAGTGAGAACTTATATGGTGATAACCCACGCTTTGATGAAGGTGGCCACTTATTTCAAAACTACAAAGAATTAGAAGACGATGTGCAAGCACGTGTTCAAGCTGTTTGGGATAGCGTAGATACAAGCTCAATTGATGAGTTAACCGATTATGTTGGTTACCATAACGAATTTTTACGTTTATTTGGCTTTGGTATTGACGGAGTTGATTACGATCAAGATGTGGATTCGGTCAAACCAATTGCAAATATGATTGATTAACCATATTTGCAAATATGTAATTAAAAAGTCGCTGAGTGCGACTTTTTTGTTTTGCGGGCTTTTTTGAACAATTGTGATTAAAAAATGTCATTCTTTGCTTAAGCTACCACTTTGGTCTAACTTAAATTTTATTAAATACACATAACAAAACTAAATAAGTGTTTCTGTCGTATAATTTTCATAATTAGACTCGCATAGTCGCCCACAATGATGTTAAAATTAAGGCAATATGTGAAGAGTTTTTACCGCGTTGCTTGTTTAGTATTCATAGCAAGTTGTTCTTTGTATACATAGATATAACTTGGGATAGCTCAAATGGCGACGTGGTTGGTACGATTTTTCAGTTTCTTTCCGTTAATGTAGTGCAAGTGCGTATGATCAACATAAAAAAAGGTCTGGATTTACCCATAGAGGGCGCACCTCAGCAAGTTATTCACGACGGTTCTCCCGTCAAACGTGTAGCTGTGCTAGGTGAAGAGTTTATTGGTATGCGTCCAACCATGCATATCCGTATGGATGACCAAGTTAAAAAAGGCCAGGTACTTTTTGAAGATAAAAAGAACCCCGGCGTCCTATTTACCGCACCAGCTTCTGGTGTTGTAAAAGAAATAAATCGTGGTGCTAAGCGTGTGCTGCAATCTGTTGTTATTGAAGTAGACGGCAGTGAGCAAATCACCTTTGACTCTTTCTCTGACACTGAGCTTACGAGCTTAGATCGTGAAAAAGCTAAAGAAGTACTTATCCAGTCTGGTCAGTGGACGGCACTTCGTGCTCGCCCATTCAGCAAAGTTGCGGCTGTGGATGCAAATCCTAGCTCTATCTTTGTGACCGCTATTGACACTAATCCTCTTGCTGCAGATCCTGCGGTAGTTATTGCTGATAATGCGCAAGCATTCGAAGCGGGTTTAGCCGTTATATCGCGTTTGACTGATGGAAAAGTATTTGTTTGTAAGCAAGTTGGCAGTCAAGTTCCTAGCTCATCTATCGCTCAAGTAGAAGTACATGAGTTTGGTGGTGTGCACCCTGCTGGCCTTGTAGGCACTCATATCCATAATCTTGACCCTGTATCTGCTAGTAAACAAGTTTGGCATATTGGTTACCAAGACGTTATTGCGTATGGTCACTTATTCCTTACGGGTGAAATTTACACAAACCGTGTTGTTTCGCTTGCAGGTCCTCGTGTTAAAAACCCACGTTTAGTGAAAACACAATTAGGTGCTTCATTGGATGATTTAGTTGCTGGAGAATTAGAAGACGGTGATAACCGTGTTATTTCTGGTTCTGTTTTATCTGGCGCTACTTCAAACGGTGTTAATGCGTTCTTAGGTCGTTACCACGTTCAAGTATCTGTATTACTTGAAGGTCGCGAAAAAGAACTATTTGGCTGGATTGCACCAGGTAGTGATAAATTCTCTGTAACGCGTACATTCCTTTCTCACCTTACACCGAGTCGTTTATTTAAAATGACAACGTCTACAGGTGGTTCAAAACGTGCCATGGTTCCAATTGGTAGCTACGAGCGCGTGATGCCGTTAGATATTTTGCCTACACTATTATTACGTGACTTAATTGCACGCGATTTAGATAGTGCAATTTCACTGGGCGCGCTTGAACTTGATGAAGAAGATTTAGCGTTATGTACCTTCGTTTGTCCTGGCAAATACGAGTATGGTTCTATCCTGCGCGATTGCTTAACTACGATCGAGAAGGAAGGCTAGAGAGATGGGTTTAAAAAAATATCTAGAAGATATCGAGCCGAATTTTGAAGCCGGTGGAAAATATGAAAAATTTTATGCACTGTATGAAGCAGCTGCAACTATTTTTTATACACCAGGCTATGTAAATAAAGGCAAAACACACGTACGCGATAATATCGACCTAAAACGTATGATGATTTTAGTGTGGATGGCGACGTTCCCAGCTATGTTTTTTGGTATGTTCAACATCGGTCACCAGGCCGCAGGTGCTTTAGCACAAGGTTTTGAACTAGCAAATTCGTGGCAGGTTGGTCTGTTTCAGTTCTTTGGTGGTGAATTAACCGCTAATGCAGGCTGGGGCGCTAAAATGTTCTACGGAGCATGTTTCTTCCTACCAATTTACGCAGTCACGTTTGCTGTAGGTGGTTTTTGGGAAGTGATTTTTGCTTCTGTGCGTAAGCATGAAATTAATGAAGGTTTCTTCGTTACTTCTGTATTATTTGCACTTATTTTACCTGCAACAATTCCTTTATGGCAAGTTGCACTGGGTATCACGTTCGGTGTAGTAATCGCTAAAGAAATTTTTGGTGGTACTGGTCGTAACTTCTTAAACCCTGCTTTGGCTGGCCGTGCGTTCTTATTCTTCGCATACCCGGCACAAATTTCGGGTGACACAGTATGGACTGCAGTAGATTCTTTCTCTGGTGCGACTATGCTAGGCCAAGCTTTTGTTGGCACACTTGATTTTTCAAACATGGAATTATGGTGGAATGCATTTTACGGTTTCATTCAAGGTTCTGTTGGTGAGACATCGACACTTGCATTACTTGTAGGTGGTTTATTCTTAATTTACGTTCGCATCGCTTCTTGGCGTATCGTACTAGGTGTATTCCTTGGTATGGTAGCAACGGCATTCTTACTAAATGCTGTTGGCTCAGAAACTAACCCTGTATTTGCAATGCCTTGGTATTGGCATTTAGTGCTTGGTGGTTTTGCGTTTGGTATGTTCTTTATGGCTACAGACCCTGTATCAGCTGCATTTACTAATAAAGGTAAATTTGCATACGGTTTACTAATTGGTCTTATGGTGGTTCTTATCCGTGTTGTGAATCCTGCTTTCCCAGAAGGTATGATGCTAGCAATTTTATTTGCTAACTTATTTGCTCCACTGTTCGATCACTTTGTAGTGCAAGCTAATATCAAGCGGAGGTTGGCACGTAATGTCTAGTAATAACGAATCAATCGGTAAAACGTTAGCAGTTGTTGTAGCACTATGTTTAGTGTGTGCAATCATTGTATCGTTTGCTTCTGTACAGCTTCGTCCTTTACAGCAAGCTAATAAAAATAAAGATATTCAAAGCAATATCTTAGCAGCGGCAGGCATCGATAAAGTTGAAAATGTATCTGATACATTTAATGCTAAAATTGAAGCGCGCGTTGTAAATATGACCACAGGTGAGTTTGTAGACACAGACCCAACAATCTTTGATTTTGAAAAAAGCAAATACGATGCAGCGCTAAGTGTTTCTCTTCAAGAGAAAGGCGTTAAAGACATTGCTGGTATTCAACGTGTGACTAAAGAGTCTCCGGTGTATATCTCGAAAAAAGAAGATGGCTCTATTGATGCAATCATTCTTCCTATTCAGGGCTACGGCTTATGGGGCTTAATGTACGGTTTTATCTCGCTTGAAAGCGATGGCGAAACAGTTAAAAACATTATTTTCTACAAGCATAATGAAACGCCTGGCTTAGGTGGTGAAATTCAAAATCCACAGTGGACTGCTACGTGGCAAGGTAAAGAGCTACCAATTCAAATTGTTAAAGGTACTGCGGGCGATAATGAGCATAAGATCGATGGTCTTTCAGGTGCTACATTAACGTCTAACGGTGTTGAACATGCAGTTGACTTTTGGACTGGCGAAAACGGCTTTGGCCCTTTCCTTGCGAAAGTACGTAAAGGAGCATTGAAATAATGGCTGATACTAAAGAAATGAAGGCGGTCCTATTTGGTCCGGTTTTAGCTAACAACCCAATCGCACTACAAGTACTGGGTATTTGTTCTGCGTTAGCGGTAACGTCTAGCTTAAAAAATGCGTTAATCATGTCAATAGCATTGACCTTGGTAACTGCGTTTTCGAGCTTCTTTATCTCGACTATTCGTAACCAGATCCCATCGTCAGTACGTATCATTGTACAAATGACGATTATTGCATCATTAGTTATTGTTGTTGACCAAGTACTGCAAGCGTTTTCTTATGCTACGGCTAAAGAGCTTTCAGTCTTCGTTGGTCTAATTATTACTAACTGTATTGTAATGGGTCGTGCTGAAGCATATGCGATGAAGTCGCCACCACTAATGTCATTCCTTGACGGTATTGGTAATGGTTTAGGCTATTCTGTTGTTTTACTTACTGTTGGTTTCATTCGTGAGCTATTCGGTAAAGGAACACTATTCGGTGTTGATATTATCCCATTAGTACAAGATGGCGGTTGGTATCAACCTATGGGTCTATTGATATTACCACCGAGTGCATTCTTCATCATTGGTTTATTCATATGGGTACTTCGTACTTATAAGAAAGACCAAGTAGAAGCTAAAGCGTAAGGGGCACACAGTGGAACATTATATTAGTTTATTTGTAAAAGCCGTTTTTATTGAAAACTTAGCGTTATCATTTTTCTTAGGCATGTGTACTTTTTTAGCAGTATCAAAAAAAGTGACTACTTCAATTGGCCTAGGTGTAGCGGTTATCGTTGTTTTAGGTATTTCAGTACCTGTTAATAACTTAGTTTACCATGCTGTATTAGCACCAGGTTCACTTACGTGGCTTGGTTATCCTGATGCAGACCTTAGCTTTTTACGTTTCTTAACTTTCATTGGCGTTATAGCAGCGCTAGTGCAAATTCTTGAAATGGTATTAGATAAGTTCTTCCCAGTACTTTACAACGCATTAGGTATCTTTTTACCATTGATCACAGTTAACTGTGCAATCTTTGGTGCGGTATCTTTCATGGTTGAGCGTAACTATAACTTCGGTGAGTCTGTTGTTTATGGTATTGGCGCTGGTGTTGGTTGGGCACTTGCAATTACATTACTTGCAGGTATCCGTGAGAAAATGAAGTATTCAGACGTGCCAGACGGCTTACGTGGTTTAGGTATTACCTTCATCACTGTTGGTTTAATGGGACTTGGCTTTATGTCATTCTCTGGTATTTCACTGTAAAGGTAGCGAGGATAAATCATGGATTATCAGATTTTCTTAGGCGTTGGTGTTTTTATCGCTATCGTTGTACTACTGGTTTTAGTCATCATTGGTGCTAAATCTCAGTTAGTTGCAAGTGGTGATATTATCATTAGCATTAATGGCGACCCAGATAAAGCCATTAAAACATCAGCAGGTAGTAAGCTTTTAGGCGCGCTATCTGAGTCAGGTATATTTGTATCATCTGCATGTGGTGGCGGTGGCTCTTGTGGCCAGTGTCGTGTACACATTAAAGAAGGTGGTGGCGATATTCTGCCAACTGAGCTTGATCACATATCTAAAGGCGAAGCCCGTGAAGGCTGTCGTTTAGCGTGTCAGGTAAATGTTAAAAACGACATGGAAATTGAGCTTGAAGAGTCAATTTTCGGTGTTAAGAAGTGGGATTGTGAAGTTATCTCTAACGATAACAAAGCAACGTTCATTAAAGAACTTAAGCTGCAAATTCCAGATGGCGAGTCAGTGCCGTTCCGTGCGGGTGGTTACATCCAAATCGAAGCGCCACCTCATCACGTTAAATATGCAGATTTCGATGTTCCTGAAGAATATCGTGGTGATTGGAACCACTTTGGTTTCTTCGATCTGGAGTCAAAAGTAGACGAAGAGACTATTCGTGCTTACTCAATGGCTAACTACCCAGAAGAAGAAGGCATCATTATGCTTAACGTGCGTATTGCTGCTCCACCGCCAAGAAACCTTAGCTTGCCGTGTGGTAAAATGTCTTCGTACATTTGGTCACTTACAGCTGGCGATAAAGTAACTATTTCGGGTCCATTTGGTGAGTTCTTTGCTAAAGACACCGATGCAGAGATGGTATTTGTTGGTGGTGGTGCTGGTATGGCGCCAATGCGTTCTCATATCTTTGACCAACTTAAACGTTTGAACTCTAAACGTAAGATGAGCTTTTGGTATGGTGCACGTTCTGAGCGTGAAATGTTCTACGTAGAAGATTTTGACGGCTTAGCCGCTGAAAACCCTAACTTCGTATGGCATACAGCACTTTCAGATCCACAACCTGAAGATAACTGGGAAGGCTACACTGGCTTTATCCATAACGTGTTATTTGAGAATTATCTTAAAGATCACGAAGCGCCTGAAGATTGTGAGTACTACATGTGTGGTCCTCCAATGATGAACGCGGCAGTTATTACTATGCTTAAAGATTTAGGTGTTGAAGACGAAAATATCTTACTAGATGACTTCGGTGGCTAACACTAATACCAAAACAGTTTAGTTTTGGTTAAAATACCAGCCTCGTAGCACTTGTGTTACGAGGCTTTTTTATTCTTTAATTTTATCAATCTATTAAGTAGAACAGTTATGAATCGAGTAAGTACTTCACAAGGCATAATGGCCTTTTTACTAATTACACTGACTTTATTATTGTCTGGTTGTGGTGAAAAGCCAGAGTTAAAAGAAACCTTTTTAGAAGGTAAGACTATGGGCACTACTTATCATATTAAATATTATGATGAGCAAGCCCAGCTATCGGCTTCACAACTACAGCTGCAAATAGACGCTGTTTTAAAAGATGTGAACCAATCTATGTCTACTTACATAGAAGACTCTGAAATAAATACATTTAACAGATTACCTGCAAATCAAGTCATGCCAATTAGCGAAGATTTTAGGGCTGTTATAAGCGAGTCTATTCGCTTGGGTGAGTCAACCAAAACACTTGATGTCACTATGGGGCCTTTAATTGATTTATGGGGGTTTGGCCCAGATAAAAAGCCAACTAATCGTCCTAGCGATGAAGAGCTTGTAAGTATGATTAAAAATATAGGCGTTGATAAGCTTACGCTAACAGCTCAAGGTTTGGCTAAAAAAGTTGCAGGCTTAGAGTTATCGTTTTCGGCAACGGCTAAAGGCTACGGTATTGATAAGGTGGCGCAGTTATTAGAAAGCCACAATATTACCAATTACATGGTTGAAATTGGCGGTGAGCTACGAATTGCAGGCGAGAAGCCAAATAATAAAGATTGGGTAATTGCTATAGAGCAACCAGACGCACAACCTGGAGAGCGTAAAGTACACCGTATTTTGTCGCCAGGTACAAATGGTATTGCTACATCGGGTGATTATCGTATTTTTTATGAAATGGATGGTGAAATTTATACTCACTTAATTGATCCCGTGACCGGCATGCCGATTAAGCACGACTTAGTGTCGGTAACCGTGCTTCATTCAAGTGCTATGACTGCCGATGGTCTTGCGACAGCATTAACTGTTATGGGTATGGATAAAGCGCAAGCTTATGCTGAGCAGCATGATTTACCCGTGTACTTAATAGGTAAATCGAAAGACGGTTTAATAACCTACTCAAGCCCTGCATTTAAACCTTATTTATAGTATGGTGCGGGTTTGTTTATTTCCACGTTATTTGAGTATATAATAGCAGTCGCTCAACAATGTTTTGAGCTTAATTTATTGCTGATCAATAGGGGCTAAGCAATGTCACTTTTTCTTCTTACTTTTGGCTTACTAATTTTGATAGTTTCGGCTATGGCCGTTGGTATGATCGTGCAAAAAAAATCTATGGCAAGCAGCTGTGGTGGTTTAGGTTCGGTTGGTATTGATAAAGCCTGTGATTGCGATGATCCATGTGATAAACGCAAAAACCGTTTAGCAAAAGAGCAAGCCTGGAAAGAAAACCAAATTATTTAAGTCTGTCTTAAATATTAAAAAGCGCTTTATAGCGCTTTTTTTGTGTCTGTAAAACGCCTCAACATCATAGCTTCCAAAGCAATCCAATCTAAATGTATTAGATAAAGGTATATAGTTTAGTTTTTTTCACCTATTAGGTTTATTTTTCTCGTTTGTCAAATTGGAGCTAACACTCTAAAGTTTAATCATAGACACAGAGCAAGGCTCTAGTCATAAGCTTGAGGCAACTTAGCCTCGCTTAAAAGAATCTTTATATTGTGTGTGAAGATGTTGTTAGTGTGAAAGGCAACTCAAGTTCGGTGGATTCACTTCCATAAAGAACGAGTTTGGGTTGTTTTTATTTCCTTTCAATTGCCACGCAGTGTAAGCCAAGAATCTTTATATTGTGTGTGAAGATGTTGTCAGTGTGAAAGGCAACTCAAGTTCGGTGGATTCACTTCCATAAAGAACGAGTTTGAGTTGTTTTTATTCCCTACAATTGCCACGTAGTGTAAACCAAGAATCTTTATATTGTGTGTGAAGATGTTGTCAGTGTGAAAGGCAACTCAAGTTCGGTGGTGACTGAATTTGGGTTGTTTTTATTTCATTTCAATTGCCACGTAATGTAAACCAAGAATCTTTATATTGTGTGTGAAGATGTTGTCAGTGTGAAAGGCAACTCAAGTTCGGTGGTGACTTAGCTTGAGTTGTTTTTATTTGTGCGACACAATTATTACTCCCTCCTAAAACCTATAATTCTATTAAATATTTCTCTTTAAATCGTTTTTCATTTAATCTAACTCAATGTTTTTTATATTGTTATTTTTTATTAACAAAATAGCTTCGAAAGCTTAACTCAAATTAATTGATTTTTAGTTGAACAGAAAATTCTCTTTGTTATACTCACGTTCGAACTTTCAGTAAGTTTTGAAAGTTCGGTTGATACGGATCAATTTTCGCTAGGTAAATATGTGCTAGCTGGATTTGATTGTATTTAGCACCTGGTTTTAGGGTTTACAACAGCAATATTTTTTAAATTTCTCCATTGCAAACTGTATTACTCTAATTTTGTTATAGTCATTTTAGTAGGTTAATGTCTTTGAACACACTTTCGTTGCATCATACAATTACGGAACTTGCCTCTGGCGAGCCGCAGACGTGTGAACGCTTGAATAAAGCAGGCAAGGGCGTGTGTGTAGCTATAACTTTATTAGTGTTTAACACTGTAATGTTGCTAAGCGGTGCATTAGAGGATGTCTTCAAGCTTGAAGCGCTATTAAGTGATGGGTTTATTGTAGAGCCACTGTTACTTAATCTTGCGCAATTTTTAGCTCATCCGATCATATCAAGTCAGTTACTTATTGGCCTTTGTTGGTTATTGTTCCATATTTGTCCAGCACGTCGTGCTGGCATAATCCTCCGTAAAGCAGCCTTTGCTTTTAGCGAGGCTAAAGTTCTTCAGCCTGTGATCTCTTCACATGGTTGTCGTGCTCCACCTAGCTTTACAGGTTGCCTGTAACGCTGCATCTTGTTGCTGGTTTTAATTATTTGTTCTTGCTGTAAATAATTAAGGTTAGCTAAAACAAAGTAGCTCCGTGTTTTTTAAACACATTTCAGCCAACCACCACTCACCCAAGTTAATTTTTATTACGTTATATAAATGCGTTTAGAAAGCTGGGTTTGTTGCTAGGTCATTAATGGCATGAGCTCTAGGTTTTGAATAGCCCCCTTATTTTTATAATTTAATTCTAGTTAACTTGGGTTTTTATTGAAAAATCGTTGCTTTGGTTTTTATTTTAAGCAGCAAATTGAAACTCTAGGTTTGTAGGATACTCCCTTGTTAATTCGTAACCTTTGTAATATTGCTTTAGCTAGTACAGTGCTGGCGTTGTCAGGCTGTAAAGGCGGGATACTCGATCCAAAAGGGCAGATAGGCATTGATGAGAAAAATTTAATCATCATCGCAACCGTGCTTATGTTGCTTGTAGTCGTTCCCGTTATTGTGATGACTTTGTATTTCGCATGGAAATATAGAGACACACAAACTCATGAAATTTATGCGCCAAAATGGGCTCATTCAAATAAAATTGAAGCCGCAGTTTGGGCTGTTCCTATTGTTATTGTGATCATTTTAGGTGTTATTACCTGGCAGTCTACCCAAGAGCTAGACCCTTACAAACCAATTGAAGGTAAAGGTAAGCATCTAACTGTTGAAGTGGTTTCATTAAATTGGAAATGGCTATTTATATATCCTGAGCAAGGTATTGCTACGGTTAATGAATTAGTGTTCCCAGCAAATGTACCTGTTGAATATAAAATCACCTCAGAGAGCACAATGAATTCATTTTTTATTCCGCAATTGGGTAGTCAAATATACTCAATGGCTGGGATGGAAACCAAGCTTCACTTAATTGCAAATGAGCCAGGTACGTTTAAAGGCTTTTCAGCAAATTACAGCGGCGCAGGTTTCACTGGCATGAAATTTAATGCCATTGCTACACCTACACAAGCAGACTTTGATAAGTGGGTGAGTGATGTGAAAGCGAATTCAAGCGCTAATAACCTGACTCATGCAAATTATGTTGAGCTTGCAAAAGCAAGCGAAAATAACCCAGTAGCATATTACGGAAAAGTTGATGACGGCTTATTTCATACCATCGTGATGAAATACATGCAGGCGCATGGCGATATGAACAAAAAACACCATGCAATGGGCGAACATGGGCAAATGAGTAAAAAGCATCATGAAATGAGTGAGCACTCAATGCCTTCATCTCACAGCCAAGGCGAGGAATAATAATGTCGTTATTAGGTAATCTTTCACTCGACGCAATTCCGTTTCATGAGCCAATTCTTGTGTTCACGATGTCGGTTATTGCGATAGCTGGGCTTATTATTGCCGGGCTTATTACAAAGTATAAAAAATGGGGCGTGCTTTGGCGCGACTGGATCACGTCTGTTGATCACAAACGCTTAGGCGTAATGTATATTCTTTTAGCACTAATAATGCTGTTTCGTGGTTTTTCTGATGCAATAATGATGCGTGCGCAGTTGGCACTTGCTACCAGTGGTGCGCCAGGTTATTTACCACCAGAACACTACGACCAAATATTTACTGCCCACGGCGTAATTATGATCATATTTATGGCAATGCCATTTATGATTGGTCTAATGAACATTGTATTACCACTTCAAATTGGTGCTCGCGATGTTGCTTTTCCATTTTTAAATAATTTAAGTTTTTGGTTTACAGCCAGTGGTGCAATTTTAATTAACTTGTCACTTGTGTTTGGTGAGTTTGCAAAAACAGGTTGGGTGGCTTATCCGCCGCTTTCGGAGTTGACCTTTAGCCCTGGGGTGGGGGTCGATTATTATATTTGGGCCTTGCAAATATCTGGGCTCGGTACACTTTTAACGGCAGTAAACTTTTTAGCAACCGTGTTTAAAATGCGTGCACCAGGTATGACCCTAATGAAAATGCCAATTTTCACATGGACATGTACGTGGGCAAACATCTTAATTGCAGCATCATTCCCAATTTTAACGGCTGTACTTGCAATGCTAACGCTTGACCGTTACCTCGATTTTCACTTCTTTACCAATGAATTGGGCGGTAACGCCATGATGTACATCAACCTATTTTGGGCATGGGGTCATCCTGAGGTATACATATTAGTATTACCAGCGTTTGGTATTTTTTCTGAAATTATTTCGACCTTTGCCGGTAAACGTTTATTTGGTTATAAATCGATGGTTTACGCCAGCGGTGCAATCTCAATTCTAGGCTTTATTGTTTGGTTACATCACTTCTTTACGATGGGGTCGAGCGCTAACGTTAACGCGTTCTTTGGGGTAATGACCATGGTTATTGCCGTACCAACTGGGGTTAAGTTGTTTAACTGGTTATTTACTATTTACCGAGGTCGTTTACGTATTAGCATACCGGTACTTTGGACACTTGGCTTTATGGTTACCTTTACCGTAGGCGGTATGACCGGTGTATTACTTGCCATTCCTGGTGCTGATTACGTACTGCATAACAGCTTATTCTTAATTGCACATTTTCATAACACCATTATTGGTGGTGCTGTATTTGGCTACCTTGCTGGTTTTGTATTTTGGTTCCCTAAAGCAATGGGCTTTAAACTTAACGAAAAATGGGGCAAAGCATCATTTTGGTGTTGGATTATCGGTTTCTTCGTTGCATTTATGCCGTTGTACGTACTTGGTTTCTTAGGTATGACACGTCGTTTAAACCACACTAACAATCCAGATTGGAACATGTGGTTATACATTGCCGCAGGCGGTGCTGTAATTATTATGTTTGGTATTGTTAGCCAAGTAATTCAATTATATGTGAGCTTTAGAGACCGTGAAGCGCTTGACGATACAACAGGCGATCCGTGGAACGGCCACACACTTGAGTGGGCTACAAGTTCACCTCCGCAAATTTATAACTTTGCAACAATTCCACACATCGATGATATTGATGCATGGACCGACATGAAAGAAAAAGGCCAAGCATACCAAGGTAAAGCAAACTATAGCCCTATTCATATGCCTAAAAACACATCAGCTGGCGTGTTCATGGCAGCAAGCTTAACAGTATTTTGTTTTGCAATGATTTGGCATATTTGGTGGTTAGCTGTTGTTGGGCTAGTGGGTGGAATTGCCATCTTTATCAAACGTTGTTACACCAGCGATGTTGATTACTATATTCAACCTGATGAAATTGCACGCACTGAAGCTGCGTATAATTCAAGTGGCATTAAGGAGCTAAAAGCGTGAGTACACTTTCTGCAAATTTAGAATCAGTATCGCATGATGCTCATGCTCATGCTCATGCCCACGCGCATGAGCACCACGATACTTCGGGTGATACCGTATTTGGTTTTTGGTTATACCTAATGACCGATTGCCTACTGTTTGCCTCATTTTTTGCCACTTACGCTGTGTTATTTATGAACACAGCCGGTGGTGTATCGGGTAAAGATATTTTTGAACTCGACTTTGTAGCAGTAGAAACTGCAGCACTACTGATTAGTAGTATTACCTTTGGTTTTGCCATGATTGCCGCTCAAGGGCAAAAAAAGGCACTAACACTGATTTGGTTATTTGTTACGTTTTGTTTAGGTGCAGTGTTTATTAGTATGGAAGTATACGAATTTCATCACCTAATTGTGCATGGTAATGGCCCACAACAAAGTGCCTTTTTAACATCGTTTTTCTCATTGGTCGGCTTACATGGTTTACATGTAACTGCTGGGCTGATTTGGATGACCATAATGATGATAGAAGTTGCTAAACGTGGTTTAGGTAAAGCAACCGTAACGCGTTTAAGCTGCTTAAGCCTATTTTGGCACTTCTTAGACATTGTTTGGATTTGTGTATTTACCGTTGTTTATTTGATGGGAGCAATGTAATGAGCCACAGCGAAACGCATGCGTTAAAGCAAACGCAAAGTGATCATCATGATGAATCTCATGGCAGTGTTAAAACTTACTTAATTGGCTTTGTACTATCGGTAATTTTAACTGCTATCCCGTTTTATATGGTTATGGAAGGTGACTTCTCAAAAGCAACAACGCTTTGGAGCATTGTTACTTTAGCAATCGTACAAATTTGGGTGCATTTAAAGTACTTTTTACACCTTAATTTTACCACCGAAGATGGTCGTGCAAGTACATTCTCATTCCTATTCAGTGCCCTGATCATCGTAATGGTTGTTGGGTTATCTGTTTGGATCATTTATGAATCTAACGCAATGATGATGTACTAGGAGTTGAAGATGTTTCGTCGTTATTTATCAGTGACAAAGCCGGGTATTATTATGGGCAATTTGATCAGCGTAGCGGGCGGGTTTTTACTTGCCTCGCGCGGTGACATAGACCCATGGTTAATGATTGCCACATTAATTGGTTTGTCGCTAGTGGTTGCATCAGGTTGTGCTATCAACAATGTTATAGATAGAGACATAGATGTGGCCATGGCGCGTACTCGTACGCGAGTAACAGTAACAGGCGAAATGTCGGCCTTTGCTGCACTTAGTCACGGTATTTTATTGGGTGTTGTAGGCTTTGGTTTACTGATTGCTTACACCACTCAAGCCGCGGTATTTTTTGCAGCCTTTGGCTACGTAATTTATGTAGGGGTTTATAGCCTCTACATGAAACGTAACTCAGTATATGGCACTTTTGTAGGTAGTCTTTCTGGCGCTGTACCGCCAGTAGTTGGTTACTGCGCCGTAACAGGACAGTTCGATATGGGCGCATTAATACTGCTAGTCATGTTTAGCTTGTGGCAAATGCCGCACTCTTACGCCATCGCTATTTTTCGCTTTAAAGATTACCAAGCGGCAGGTATTCCTGTATTACCAGTAGCGCAAGGTATCGACAAAGCAAAACGCCACATTGTGCTTTATATTGCTGTATACGCCTTAGTGGTGATGTTACTGCCAATTACTGGTTACACAGGTGCTGCTTTTATGGCTGTTGCTTGTATTACCAGCTTTTGGTGGTTGCTAATGGCGCTACGTGGTTATCGTCGTAATATTGATATGAGCAGTTGGGCACGTAAAGTGTTCGCATTTTCAATTATTAATATTACAGCGTTAAGTATTGCAATGGCTGTTGACTATCATAGTATTGCTCCACAGCTATTAACGCTTACCTAATTTAAAAATTTTTAACTATTCCAAAGTTAATCCAAAGGCTCGAAAGGGCCTTTTTTTATATTTATAGCATGTTTTTATAGGTGTAATTAGTAATAAACTTGCTAGAACTTTATTTCAATCATTTCAATTTAAGAGCAAGTATCACCTTAAGTCGATTTCAAGACCATTTTAAATAATATGACCCTCGTAGTTTGAATAAATAAAACACACGTTAGGAAGAACTCACATTTAAGAAGAGCGTTTAAAATAGTTGAGTAGAGATTGACTATTTAAACCTAACTTTAAAAAGATATAATGACAGTGAATGTTAATAAAATATTGACGTTTGGTTTTGTTGTGCAATTATGCTACCGGTGGTATTGTTTTTTTATTTTCTTGCTTTGCCTAAGTTTTTGTTTATATCTTGAATTCAAGTATTAAGTGCAATCATTATGCAGCCACCAGAACTTCTGATTGCCCCGTAAATAACTCATGAGGGGTTTTATACCCTCTTGTTTTTCTTGGCCGATGGTTGAGCTTATCAACTGCCGCCTGTATTTCTGCTTCACTTAGCGACATAAAGTCAGTTCCCTTGGGGAAGAAGCGTCTAAGTAAGCCGTTGGTATTCTCATTTATGCCCCGCTCCCATGATGAATATGGGTGAGCGAAATACACATCCGCTTCTAATTTTTGTGCAACATGCTCATGGTGAGCAAACTCTTTTCCATTATCTAAAGTCACGGTAATAACCTTACCTTTATAGGGTGTCATACACTTGATCAGCGCATCGGCTGTTATTTTCGCATGCTTGCTTTCAATTCTGTGAACGACTGTATATAACGTTTTACGTTCAACCATTGTAACAAGGGCATTTTTACGCCCTTTGCCTATCACTGTATCGCCCTCCCAATCACCAATCCTAGACTTTGAATCCACAATACTTGGGCGTTCATCAATACTGACTCGATTAACTATCTGTCCACGTTTATCGTAGCTTCCATAGCGTTTTTTATACTTTTTACATGCACGAGTGAGTGTCTTATGTAGTTCACCACCACGAGCCTTGTCTCTGTAAATATATTGATAAATCGTTTCATGATGCAAAACGACCTTTTTCTCTAAAGCTAAGCGGCCTGCCACCTGCTCTGGCGAAAGTCCGTCAACCAACAATTTATTAATCCAGTCAGTAACATCATCTGTTAACTTACTTGCTTTGAAAGATGACTTGCGTCTTTGCTCTGCAAAATTATTGGCTTGGTTAGGTCGATAGCCTTTAAGCCCTTTATTGCGTTTTAACTCTCTAGAGATAGATGACGGTGAACGAGTGAGTTCATCAGCTATCTGTTTTTGGTTATTTCCTGCTTTTATTAACGCGTAAATCTGGTATCTTTCTGCTTGTGTCAGCTGTTTATATTTCATTAAAGCAATTTCCTTTGGCGAGAGAATGGCCGAATTATAACAGCTGGCCATCTAATCTGAGAAATTGCACTTATTATCCGAATTTAGGTTTAATATCAACACAGGCAAAAGCAGAAAACTGTAAAGCTCTACCAAAAAATAATCAACGGTATCAAATTGTTAACTTTAGTTCAGATAAAGCGATTGATGTTGATAAAAAATCAAGAGAGTCTGGTGCTAATATCATCTCTTATGCAAAAAATAGCGGAACAAATCAGCAATTTATCTTTAATGATTTAGGAAATGGTTTTTGGACAATTAAAGCTTCACATAGTGACTTGTTTTTGGATGTATCAGAGCGCTCTCAAGCTAATGGTGGCAATATTATTCAGTGGGCAGCGTCTGGGCAATCAAATCAACAATGGCGATTGTTACAAGATTCTACGGGGGCATTTAGTATTCGTTCCGCTTTTAGTGATAAGGCAATTACGGTAGCGGGGAGTGATAATGGGGCAAACATTTATCAAAATGATGATTTAAATGTTAGTTCGCAACGTTGGTACTTAAACCCAGTCAATGGAAGCTGCGATAGCGCGAACGATTCAAATATTGATGTAACGGGCTTTGCATCACTTCCAGGCAGTGATGGTTTAGCAACAACGACAGGAGGCGCAGGAGGGTCTTCAATAACGGTAACGAGCTGTAGTGCATTAAAATCAGCATTGGTATCGTCAAACACAACGATTATCCAAATTCCAAATAATACACACATTGATTGTCGTACCGGCGGTTCAACCGTAGCAGCATGTGCTATTGAGTGTCCTGAGTATCAGGATCCAGGAGAAATATTTTATCGTATACCTAATTCGGGACAAAGTTGTACATCATCAGGTGGTACAACAAATACGACCGTAAACAAGGTACGTAATGATATTTCCATTAGTGTTAAATCAAATAAAACCCTAATCGGTTTAGGTGACAATGCTAAAATTATTGGCGCGACATTAGATCTAAGCAATAGTAAAAACATTATTGTTAAAAACCTCAATATTGACAATATCAATCCTCATTTGGTTGAGGGGGGAGACGGCATCAGTTTGAATAGTTCAAGCCATATAGTTATTGACCATGTTAATTTTTCTAATTTTTCTAATATTTCTGATGGTTATGTCGATATCAAAAACAGTAAAAATATTACGCTAAGTCACAATGAATTTGACGGCTATAACCCATTCGTATGTGGTAACCAGCATTGGTATACTAATGCGGTCACTGATTCAGAAGTTACATTTCATCATAACTTTTGGAATTACACTGCAGGGCGAAATCCTAAATTAGATGGCAGTAAAACACGTGCCCATTTATATAATAATTATTGGCTCGAAATTACTTATTTCGCGATTAATACGACAAATGAGGCGCAAGCACTTATTGAATCTAATTATTTTTATGATAGCAGAAGACCACATTGGAATGTGTCAGGCTATATGAAAGCGAGCAACAATGTTTACGCTGCACAGTCTGCAACTGATCCGCAAAGAGATACTGGAAATAGTGTGTTTACTGATGTGAGTATGTATATTTATCAATTGGATGATGCTTATCAAATGCCACTATTGAATGGAGAGTCTGGCCCTGAGTAATAAATGCTATTGCTAATAATCGGGTTATTTAACTATTCATTGTTTAGATTAAGTTCGGGTTTAAAGGTTAATTGATATGTAAATTATAATTTTAAGTTAACCTTATTTTAGCTGAGATTACTTGAATTTTCTGAGTTTGATTTTTAATCAAGGGGCTCTTTAATGGCCCCTAACAAGAATTATTAGAATGCGAGCAAGGTTTTTTGCTAGTTAAATAACGCTGCAATACTACCTTTATTTTCACTTGCTAAGCTGTTTTTTATAGCTGCTCTTACATCGACTGGTTTGTTTTGATTTAATTTAAAGTTTCCTTGCCAGTGAATAGGAGTAAACGTTATAAAACTAAGTTGTTGATACATTGCTTCACGGTGATTTTTTGGCACCTCATCAATACTCCACATTGGCGTAAAGCCTTGCTCAAAATAGGTTGTTAATTGCCTCATTATTTTTTCTTTCTCATTATCGCTTTTAATAATATCTACTTTTGCGGTTACTTGTACTGATGAGTAAAGCCAGCTCGGCAGTGTTTTATTATTACTATACGAGGGAGATAGATAACAGTTATCGCCACTAAAGAGTAATTTTACTGACTGTTTATCACATTGCGCTAGCGGGTTATTTTTTGCTACGTGAGCAATAAATACATTACGTGAGGGCTCATATAATACAGGTACTTGGCATATATTATTTAAGTCACTTTGCGAGCAGGGCATTAAAATACTCGCTAGAGGGAATTGCTTAACTAAAGCCTGTAAACGTTCAATATTATGTTCTTGAAAATGTATTGGTGGGTACATTAAAGCTTCTCCTCTAACTGTAATTTAATACTCTGCCAATGCTCGTCAATAATGCTAAATTTTGCAGTGCTTCTGTAACTCCCATCACTAAGGAGTCTGTCTTTATAAGCTACGCCCTCAAATCGGGCGCCTAGTCGAGTAATTGCATTTCGAGATTTTTGATTTTGTTCGTGAGTATTAAATGTTATTCGCACTAAATTCAACGCGTCAAAAGCATAGCTAAGCAGTAAATATTTCGTGTGAGTATTAATATAAGTTTGCTGCCAGTGATGGCTTATAAATGTATGACCAATTTCAGCACTTAAGTTATGTGTATCTAATCTAAATAGTCGTGTAGTGCCTACAACCTCTTTGCTGGCTATGTCTATTATGGCAAATACAATTTGTTCTTTTTTATTAAATTGTGCACTAGTAGTAAACCATTCCTTTAACAGTTCAGGTGTTTTTGCATAGTTGCTTAATACCCATTCCCATATTTTTGGATGCTGCCCAGCTTTATATAAGCCGTTTAAATGCTCATAATTTAATGGCTCTAGTATGACCTTATTTGTTTTATGTACCTGTTGAGTAAACATATTGCCTCTAAGCTTTGCTATTTGCGAGCAACAAATGTACGCTTATTTGGTTTGGTAAAAACAACCAGAATTGGCTTTTTAGCTATACCAGTTATAAAGGGATAACATGCAACCGCTTAATATTGAATTTAATAACTCAAACAAAGCTAAGTACTTACAAGTTGCAGATGCTCTGCGCGGTTCTATCGTAAAGGGAGATATTGCACCTGGTGCAAAACTTAGTTCTGCTCGAGTTATGGCGCAAGCGTATAAGTTAAATCGCCATACAATAATGAACGCATTGCAGTTACTAGTAGACGAAGGATGGCTAGAGTCCCATGAACGATCTGGGTATAGCGTCACTCAAACACTGCCAATTCAAAGCAGTGCTAACTGTGAGCACACGCCAGTTTTAACCCCAAAACCTTATAAATTTGCTACAAAATTAGCCATGCCTATTCCGGCAATGAATTTAAAAGATTATGTATATAATTTTGCAGGTGGACTTCCTGATTTAAATAGCTTTCCCTATAAAGAATTTAAACGCTCTATGAGCCATGTATTTAATCATTTAGACACCAGTAAACTTCATTATGGCGATATAAGTGGAGTGAGTGAGCTAAAAAATCAGATAAGCAATTATCTACATAAAACTAGAAGTTTAAAAGTATCAGACTTACTTGTATGTAATGGCTCACAAGAAGCTTTATTTTTAATTTCAAAGGCGTTTATAAATAAAAGCGATTTTGTCGCTGCCGAAACCTTAGGTTATCCGCCAGCACGTAAAGCGTTTGCAGCTTGTGGTGCGCAATTAATAGATATAAAACAAGACGAATATGGGTTGTGTGTAGATGATTTAAAAGCGCAACTTAAACGATATCCAATAAAAATGTTGTACTTAACGCCGCTGCATCAATATCCAACCACAGTTACGCTTTCGCCTACACGGCGAATGCAAATATATCAATTATGTTATGAGTATGGCGTACTGATTATAGAGGATGATTACGATCACGAATTTCACTATCGCTGTCAGCCATTACAACCTATGGCTGGGAACGATCCCGCTGGGATTATTATTTACTTATCTACATTTTCTAAAATTATGTTCTCAGGCGCTAGAATTGGCTACATTTGCGCAGCCCCTGAAGTATTAACACAGTTAATCGCATGGAAGCAGTTAGTAAATCATAAAAATGATGTTGTTATGCAGTTAGCTGTAGCGCATTTTATGCAAGAGGGCGGGTTTGAACGCCACTTAAAACGCATGACTAAGCACTATAAACAACGTTATGAAGCAATGGGCAATACGTTAACGTTACTGCAATCACAGGGTTTACCAATAGAGTATAAAAAGCCTGATGGCGGCATGGCAATGTGGGTTAACTTAAATAAAAATACGAGTAATATAAAACAAGCAATGCAAAGTAAGGGCGTGTATTTACAAGCAGAATTTGAATTTTATTTTGCTAATTCAGTAAGAAGTTTAATGCCCGAGCAACTTAGCCATGTTCGTTTAGGTTTTGCAGGGCAATCAATCGAGGTTATGCAGCAGGGGCTTAAGCTTATAACTGATTATAAGTAACTATTTTTTAAAATCATCTGCATTGTAGTAAAGTGGTTTGAGTGTCCCGCAATTAACAAATTTATAGGTAAGCTCATTTACAGGTGGAACTCGTTTTGAGGTGCGGAACTTTTGCATACACGCATTAACTAAATCGACAAAAATAAGATGGTTATAGCTCGGCGCTTGTTGAATTTTATGAATATAAATACGCTCAGTGCCGCCTAGGTTAATAATGTCGTAGTCTTGCCATTGTGATGATTCACTTAGCCCCTTTAGTTTTCTGGCATACAACTGTTTACTTAGTACAAGTTCTTTTTGTGAGTAAATTAAACTACCACCTTGTTGGTAATCGCCTTCAAAAATATCGGCAATAATCGTAATTTCTTCACCACGCATTAAATGTTGAATATTAAATGCTTGTGGTTTTACGGTGATTAATTCAGCATTTCTGACAAAGCCTAAAAACGCCACATCGGGGTTACCTATTTTATAAACAACTTGTACATCATGAGGTGAATTATAGGTAGGCAAATTCATCGCGATGATAGACGAGCCTTTATTAACTAACACCATTGGATGCTTAGCTTTATAAGCAGGATCGACAGGGGGTAGTTCTACTTTTTTCTCTTCTTCCGCTGTTACAAAGCCACTTATAGTAATTAGTAATAAAGTAAGTAGTAGGCGCATAATAATCTCAATTAATTTATGAGTTTAAATTGTAGTATAAAAATGTATGTAATATTTATCTAATTACAAGATCAATTTAAAGGCTCAAGTGAGCCTTTATAAAATGATTAGGTAGCGCGTGTTATCTGATGGCTTTTTTAACTTCTCGCCAATCAATTATTTTAAAGTTTTGTGGTTGCTGCGGCATTCGATTATAACCATCTTGTACTATTAAAATACCCTCAGGGTAACCCGGTAAAGGTTTTGCTGTAACAGTTAGTCCATCGGTTTCTGATGTGCCATCAATACCTGAGTTTAAATCAGCAATGACGCTAAATTTACCACTAAATTTGAGTGATGGCACTTCAGTGTTTTGAGTTATATTACCTATTTCGTATAACACATAGCTATTATCGCCTTGACTTGAAACAACTAAATAACGTGCGTTATCTGCATGATAAATTTCCATCCCTTCTACATCATCAACTAATTGCTTATTAATGTGTTGTAGCATGATAGGTGTTGTTCCGGTGCTTGGCTCAGCACCTATAAACCAAATACCCGCATCCTCTTCACCAGCATATAGCTGTGCTGTTTCATCATCGGTGCTACAGCCTTCAGGTTGGCTTGGCAGATTAAACTCGCGTACTAGTTCACCCGTTATTTTATTGGCTTGGTTGTGTAATTTATATTGTTGGAAAAGCCCTGATTTATCATTTACAAATACATAATCACCAGTGGGTGATGAGTACATACACATACCATAAATTTCATCTAGGTTTGTAGCAATATCAGTCAGGTACTTTACCGTTTTTTTATTCTCAATAGTAAAGACACTAATGCTGTTGTGCGTCCGGTTGCTAGCAGTTATCCATGTCTTATTATGAATTATTTTACTTTGACGTACGTCAACATTATTTAAGCGGCCGATGTTAAGCGACTGTATTAATGCGCCTTGTAAGTTATAAACCATTAAACCACGACGTTTATCAGTGCCTAAAATAAGGCTGTTTTCAGCATCACTAGGGTTTACCCAAATGGCAGGATCGTCAGCGGCATCACCAAATGCGTTTACAGGTGTAGTTTGTGCATTTGCATGTATTTGCGTTATGTTTTGCCTATTTTTTTGAACCGCTATTTTTTTCACGGATAGTTGGCTTTGCATATAAGCCCCAGTCGTATCATTATAAATAACCGCAGTCGCTGTATTATTACTGGTGTACTTGATAGCGGCTGATTCAGGGTTTAAATTAGTATTTAACCTCCAGTGTTTTAATTTATTACTAATTGGGTTATAAGCATATAGGAGGCTATTTTCAGTGCTTGTAAACCATATCATGCCATCACTTGAGGCAAAGAGAGCGCCAAGTTCATTTTTGAGTTCGCCAAAGGGTGCAACAAGCGCAATTGGTTTTTTATCCGCTTGCGATTCAGCATTTGCATTTATAGCCCAAATCCCCACGTTGGATTCGCTAATAAACAACGTGCTTGTAATATCACTTACAGCACAACCCGCAGCTTCACTTACGCCAGGAAATTCTCGTATACTGACATTGACGGGCTGATTTTTAGCTGTATCAAAAATAGCCGTTTCGGTAATTAAGCCGCGAACATCGGCTATAAATGCAGTAACTGTCTGCGTGATATTATTAGCAAATAAACAAACTGTGTCGGGCTGAGCCTGTGGTGATATGATTCGGGTTAGCTCAGATAACTGCCATGTTTTATTTACATGTTTAAGTTTAAAAATAGCTACATTGTCTTGGTTGTTATCAATACTCGCCACTAAAAAAGCGTTGCTTGATAAAGCCCTAACTGAAAGAGATTCAAAATTTCCGGGCGCAATTATTTGGTTTGTATCTGTTTGGCTATTTACAAGTACTAGCCCTTTGCTTTCACTTGCTAATAACCAATTATTATTGCTTAGCCACGCGCCTTGTGAGCCTTGCATATTTTGATTTGGACCAAGCTCTACAGTGCTAACTATTTGCTTCTCAATGCTTATATTCTCACTTACAGCACCGTTACTACAGGCGGTTATGGCACTAATCATTAAACAGCTAGCAAGTAAGCTAAGTGTTTTATTTAATCTAAAATTCATAATGGTTCCTTTACTGAACACAGCGTTATATTTTCTCAGTCTCTTCTAAAAAATCATGAAGCGAGTGTTGTAATAAATAGCTTTTCTTTATTAAAAATCATGCTTTATAGACCTTGGGTCTGCTGACCTTTTTGATTGAAATTTATTCTATCTATGGTCAATTTAATCGCGGTGCGAGGCTTGTAACCTAGAAGGTTTAGTAAAAGCCGAGCAAAGCTGCTTCGCCCCTAGTCTAAATCCGTCTTTCAAGTTGCTTTTGATTCTAATATAGAAATATCTAATTTATTGTTAACGTTAAAATCTGCATTGATTTTTGGCATGACGAGCAAACTAAAGTTATTTTATGACGTAAATGTGACAGGGGTTACTTTAAACATATACTGTGAGCTGTGTTTTACTGTTATGAAAGGCTTTATGAGCTACTAGCACTCCTTATAAAGTGAGGTTTTTTATGTGGTGTAAGATGGTTTTGAAAATGGTGATCATCTTGCTGTCATATAGTTGAGCTAATATGACCCTGCTGGCAAATATAGATATGAGTTAGCATAAAAATAGACTCTACAAAGAGAAGATATAATTAATGCGATTTAACCCATTTACCAGCCACCGATTATTAGTTAATTGTATTATTGCGATGTTTTTCAGTGCCTGCTTTTTAAGCGTTTATCTAGGTGTACTTAAAACGTATGCTGATATTCAATGGCTAGATATTATGGGCGAGGGCGGTATTGTACTCATGGCTCTGGTATGGATCACGGTGTTATTAATTTCAAGGCCCCCCAGTAAAGTAACAACTTATTTAGTGATTGGCGTAGGGTTGTTTATGTTCTCAGCTACTTTAGATTTACTCGATGAGTGGTTAATGCACCCAGCACACAAATGGCTAAGTTGGATTGAGTCTTTACCAGCCCCTATAGGCATGCTACTAACTAGCTTGGGGTTATATTATTGGCATCAAGAGCAATATGTATTAAATTGCCAATTACGCCGCCGTGAAGCTAACTTGCGTGAACACAGTAAAGTCTGTTTTGTAACAGGGCTTTATAAAGCGCAGTACTTAGATTTAGCCATAAAAAATCAGCTTTTAAGCACACAGCCTTTGTGGCTTGGTGCTATTGATATACGCGATTTCTCGCATTTTAATAGCGAATTTGGTTTTAAAGAAGGCGATAGGTTACTGCGTGAGGTGAGCGAGTTATTGCTAATGAACTGCCGACTAAGTGATGTTGTGTGCAGGTATGCAGGAGACTGCTTTATGGTGTTAATGCCAGAAACCACAGAACAACAAGCAAAAGAGCTTATGATGCAAATTAAAGGGGCATTGAGATATTGCGCATTTAAAGTGGAAGGCTCAAAAAAAGCAAAGTTTCAGCATGTAACAACGGCTTTAATTCAAGGTAATGAACGTAATTATACAGGTACATTAACAAGCCAATTGCATAGTCAGTTACAACAAAAAAAGCACCAACAAAAAGTAGCGCAACGTGCACACCTTTGTTAATCAAGATGATAAGTTTGTAAGTGCACAAGGGCTTATAATTGCGATTGTTGAATTAACACAAAGTCGAGGTATTGAACTTCATAAACTATTGCGTGGTACGGGAATATTTGAGCAAGATTTATGTAACTTTCAACATGCGTTTAGTTTATCTCAGCAGGTGCGTTTACTAGCACAATTTAAACTGTTAATGAAAAGTACCGACAGTGGTTTTTTACTTGGTAGCCAGCTAATAAATGATACGCGAGTTGAAGTACAAGCGCTTATGTACAGTGCTGATTTAGGGCAAGTACTAAAGCAATTAGCGCATTTAAGAATGCAGTTAGCGCCATTATTATTTAGCCAAACATATATTAAAAGCGGGCAATATTATATTTATTTACAACCTGCTCATGGACTCAATGAAGAGCTGCACCACTACGTATTAGAAATATACAGCACCGCTTTTTATAGTTTACTCAAACGAGTAAGCGAAAGTTACCCGCATTGTCAGTTTGACTTTGCTTTTAAGCGCCCTCGGCATATTCAAGAGTACGAACAAAATTTAGGGCTAAAGATAAGTTTTGATAGGCCATGTACTCGCTGGGTATTAAATAAAGCCATGTTAAGGGCTAAGAACCCGTGCGCTAGTCAATTACGATTTATGCAAGCGCAGTCTCAATTACATAATAAAAATTTAGTTAGCATGACTTTTATTGAAGCTGTTTGTAGGTATTTATACTCTCACCCAAGTGCTAATTTAGAGTGTACCGCAAAGCACTTTGCTATGAGTTCAGCTACATTTAAACGAAAACTGAAAATTAACGGAGTAGGCTTTTCAGCGCTAATTGACGAGCAAAACAAACACAAAGCAATTTATCTACTTACCTTACGTGCTAAATGTAATGAACAAGTTGCTGAGCGTCTAGCATTTTATGACATCCCAAATTTTCGGCGTGCTTTTAAGCGTTGGACAGGTTTAACGCCAAGTCAGCTAAAAACGCAGTAAATTACTCTGTTTTTAGCTCCATAGAGTGAAGTAACGTACGTACATTTAAATGCAAGTTTGCATCTTCTGGATTTGAGGTGTTAGTGAGCCAAATCACATCGCCCTGTTTATTAATAAATAACGTAGTAGGCGTACCTCTGATCCCTAATTGTTTAGCTATCGCATCAGCCTTTATTGCTGTTTTAAAAGTATAACCTCTGTCGCTAAGAGCTTTGGCGGGAGCAGCATCTTCATCTTCTTTAAAACTAACTGCAATGACCTTTAAGCCCATATCATCAATTTTTTGAAGTGCCGGTTGCAGCTTTTTACAGTATGGGCACCAAGTGGCCCAAAAATGTAAAATATAAGGCTGGCCTAGTAAATCGTGGGTATTAATTATAGAACCGTCGGCCATTTGTAAATTTAATGTAGGTAATTTAGGGTGGATGGTATTTGTTATTTCCTGTTGCGCATGCGCTGTAAAGCTTAACAAAATGAGTGTGATGGCGATAAATAGCTGTTTCATAGTATTTTCGTTTTTATTATATGTATTAAATAAGAACGAGAATTTAACATTTTTCTTTCACACTAAAAGCGAGCCGCTTGTTCAACAACAATAGCGTGGCGTTTAGCAAGACGAAGATGGTCTTTATCATAGCCTCCACCAATTACTGTCGCCACTGGTGTGTTGTGCTCAAGACAACGTTTTAACACTAAATGGTCGCGTTTAATTATACCATCCCAGCTAATGTCTAATTTACCCAAACCATCGCCTTGCCAAATATCAACGCCAGCATCGTAAAGTACCAAGCTCGGATTTAACTCTTTGAGTAAGTAACTGAAGGTTTCATCCACTATAGCGAGGTATTCGTCGTCTTTCATATTGTCGGTTAAACCAATGTCTAAATCGCTAGCAGATTTTCTAAACGGAAAATTTTTTTCACAATGTATAGAGCAGGTATAAGCGTATGCCTGATGCTGCAACATGGCTGCAGTGCCATCACCTTGGTGCACGTCTAAATCAAAAATAAGTACGTTAGTTACTTCACCCGATTCAATTAAAGTTTGCGTGGTAAAGGCAAGGTCGTTAACCATGCAGTAGCCTGAGCCAAAATCGGTATGTGCGTGGTGTGTCCCACCAGCAAGGTGACATGCTATGCCATGTTTTAGCGCTAAACGAGCCGTTTGTAATGTGCCTTGAGGGGCTGTAAATGTGCGCGCCATGAGCTCTTTTGACCAAGGTAGGCCAATGCGGCGCATGGCTTTTTCATCTAAGCGGTTGTTCCACAAATCGTGTATGTAATTTTCGCAGTGTATTAGCTCAAGTGACGCTGGCGTGCCTAATATTGGCTCAACTAGGTTATCGCCAATCAAACCAAGCTCTTCAACATGCTGATATAAATGTGCAAACTTACTCATTGCAAAACGATGCTTTGGATCAAAGCTAAACGAATAGTTAGGATGATACACCAAGGGTAAGTGTGGATTTAAAGTCATGTATTCACACGTTGAAAAATTTGCCCTATGGTAATCAACTAATCTAAATGAGTCTATTATTGTGCGTCGTGAATCAGCATAGTGAGTTCGCGATGCAGCAGCTCGTCATCGGCTAAATTTAATTCAATTAATCGCTTTAGATAAGTAATGCTATCTATATCAATATGACGGCACTTTAAACCGATGTGATCTGCTTCTATATGACACACAACTATTTCCATTTTTATTTCTATGTCGCTTTGAGGGAGTGTAAAACGCAGTATTGCATCGTTATTGGTGCAGCCTGTCAAAGCATCGCATTTGTTAATCAATGCGCCATGTAGAGATATATCAAGCAATTTACATGGGTATTGATGATCATTAAAAATTACCTGTGCATCGGTTGAAAATAATACACGAGAAAACTGACGACGATTTTGCATATCCTAATTTAGCCTTATTGTTTTTATAATAAATTAATCATAGCGGGTAATTCTCTACATGCTAGAAAATAAGTGCGTAGAATACTGGTGGCATAAAAAAGCCCCGCATAAATGCAGGGCGAGTTATTGTCAAATCTGGTGTATGAGCTCATCTTGATGCTCTGTTTGATCTTGAGTTATTCTTTCGCCGTCTTTAAATTTTACCCCTGTAATTACTTCAGCCAGTAACTTAAACCCTCGCAAGCGGTACCATTTTTTCTCTGCCGACTGCGCGAGTTTAAAAACCATCATTAAGGTGGTTGTCCGGCTGCCACAACTCTTCACTTTATGCGTTCTCAGCCTTACCGTCGCAAACGTTGACTCTATCGGATTACTCGTTCTTATGTGCATCCAATGCTCAGCAGGATAATCATAAAATGCCAGCATTTCATCTTTATCCTTCATCAAGCAATCCGTCGCTTTTGGGTATTTGACTGAGTAATTTTTAACAAATAAATCATACGCTTTATAAGCAGAAGCTCGACTCTCTGCCATCCAGATATCTTGTAAATTCGCTTTGATTTTAGGTTGCATTGATTTCGGCACTTTGTTTAGCACATTCGCGATTTTATGCACCCAGCAACGTTGATGTTGGGTTGTTGGCCATACTTTGGTGAGGGCATTCCAAAACCCCAGCGCACCATCCCCTATGGCCAATTTTGGTGGTATTGTTAGACCCTGTGAGCGCAACTGATTTAACACTTCAGTCCAGCTCTGCTCAGACTCACGAACCCCGTCAACCACCGCCAATAGCTCCTTTCTGCCCGTTTCATCTACCCCCATAATTACCAGTAAGCACAGCTTATCATCCATTCGAATTTTACTGTAAATCCCATCGGCCCAGATATACACATATCGACGTTTAGCCAAGGAACGTTTAGACCACTGCTGATACTCCGTTTCCCAGGTGGATTTCAACCGAGAGACACTATTGGCCGACAAACCTTTGGCTTGCTCGCCTAAAAGAGACACTAAAGCGGGCTGCATATCACCCGTCGAAATTCCTCGTAAATAGAGCCATGGGATCAGCTCTTCGATATTTTTTGTCCGTTTCAGATAAGGCGGGATCAAGGCACTATTGAATTTAATGCCTTCCTTTTTTCGATCCCTGACTTTAGGTATTTTGACCTCAATATCACCAAGGCCTGTTTGGATCGTACGCTCAGGCTGGTGACCATTTTTGACGATCCGCTGAAGTCCCTCGACGGTCTCATGCTGGTATTGAGCCAATAAAACAGCCAACTCAGCCTCAATCGCTTGAGCTAACAACTGCTGCGCCCCGCTTTTAAGCAACTGCTCTAACGGATTGTCTGGTTTTTCAATGGAAATAACATTATCATTTTCAGTCATTGCGATGTCTCTCTGGTTAATTGTTGATCTGGTCAAGATCAATTAACAGATTACATCGCAATGACTTTTTCTCATACACCAGAAACGACTATAGCTCATGCAGGGCTTAGTGTTACTGTAATAAATCAGCTACAGTGAAGATTAGCCAATTTTTTTGTACTTAATACGTTTAGGTTGAGCTGCTGCTGCACCGAGTGTCTTTTTAAGCCACTCTTCGTATTCAGTGTAGTTACCATCAAAGAAGTTAATTACACCTTCGTCGCGGTAATCTAAAATGTGCGTTGCAATACGGTCAAGGAACCAACGGTCATGCGAGATACACATTACACAACCAGGGAACTCTAAAATAGCATTCTCAAGTGCACGTAGGGTTTCAACGTCCAGATCATTGGTTGGCTCATCCAGAAGTAACACATTGCCGCCCGCTTTTAATAACTTAGCAAGATGCAAGCGGTTACGCTCACCACCAGATAGGTCTTTAACAAACTTTTGCTGATCGTTACCTTTAAAGTTAAAGCGACTTACATACGCTCGGCTTGGAAACTCAAAGTTACCAATTTTTAATACGTCTTGACCGTCTGATATTTCTTGGAAAACAGTTTTGCTTTCATCCATACCGTCACGGAACTGATCAACAGTAGCTAGGTGTACTGTTTCACCAACGCTGATACTACCGCTGTCTTGTTCTTGCTCACCGCTTATCATTTTAAACAGCGTTGATTTACCCGCGCCATTCGCGCCAATAATGCCCACAATGGCACCTTTTGGCATGCTAAAGCTTAAATCGTCAATTAAAACGCGATCGCCAAAACTCTTACGAAGATTAGTTACTTCAAGCACTTGGTCGCCTAAACGCGGACCAGGTGGAATAAACATCTCGTTAGTTTCGTTACGCTTTTGGTAATCAGACTGCTGCATTTCAGTAAACTGAGCCATACGTGCTTTTGACTTAGCTTGACGACCTTTAGGGTTTGAACGAACCCATTCAAGTTCTTGCGCAATTGATTTTTGACGTGCTTTTTCAGATTTTTGTTCTTGCTGTAAGCGCGCATCTTTTTGTTCAAGCCAAGAAGAGTAGTTACCTTCCCATGGAATACCTTCACCACGGTCAAGCTCTAATATCCAGCCAGCTACATTATCAAGGAAGTAACGGTCATGCGTTACCGCCACAACAGTGCCTTCGTAATCGTGTAAGAAGCGCTCTAACCATGCAACCGACTCAGCATCCAAGTGGTTAGTAGGTTCATCGAGAATAAGCATGTCTGGTTTTTCAAGTAATAATCGACATATAGCAACACGACGACGCTCACCACCTGAAAGGTGCTCAATTTTAGCATCCCATTCTGGTAGGCGAAGTGCATCAGCAGCCCGTTCTAAAACGTTATCGATGTTGTGACCATCGTGCGCCTGAATAACCGCTTCAAGCTCGCCTTGCTCTTTTGCAAGTGCATCAAAGTCAGCACCTTCCATTGCGTACTCGTTGTATACTTCGTCAAGACGGCTAAGTGCATGTTTAACTTCGCCAACGGCTTCTTCGACAATTTCGCGCACTGTTTTGCTTTCGTCCAGTACTGGCTCTTGCGGTAAATAACCAATTTTTGTACCAGGCTGAGGATGTGCTTCACCTTCAAAATCTTGGTCAACACCGGCCATAATGCGTAGTAACGTAGATTTACCAGAACCGTTTAAACCAAGCACACCAATTTTAGCGCCAGGGAAAAAGTGCAACGAAATATCTTTTAAGATAGTGCGCTTAGGTGGCACAACCTTAGATACTCGACTCATTGAGAATATAAATTTATCAGGTAAAACCATGGAGGAAACCTTTTTTATTTTAGCTGGATTGTTGGGGCGTATTTTAGGTTAAAGAAGGTGTGCAAGCAAATAGGAATAGTTAAGTAGTGAATTTATAATGTATTAAATGAGATTGCCCCTACCGAAGTAGGGAATCCCTTTTGTTACGCTATCGTTACTAAGAAAGAAGTAACTAACAATGCAAGAAGCACAGCCAGTATAGGTGCAATACCACTAATGCTGAAAGCTGTAAACAGCCCACCAAAAGCCATCATTCGTTGCGATAGCAGGTCTTGCCCTTTAAAATTTTGATACATTGAGCATCTCCTTTTAAAAAGTCCTATCGTTCTCTTGTTGAGTTAGGCGATAGAATTAAGACCCGTGACCCTTTCGTTCTTAAAGCCAGTTTTTAACGGTGGTCACGACCTAACTGGAAGTTTAGGGTTTGAACCCAATTCTTTTCATTAATTCTTATTAATGAATATTATTTTAATTTCAATGATTGCGCAACTGATATCAAATGATGAATAAATTCATTTAGACATCTATACATCTAAAGGTTGATATTTTTTACTTTCAGTTCATAATTAAGCCTCGGTTTTTATGAGCAGGAGTAAAGTATGCCAATTACAGTAAAAGACGAGTTGCCGGCAATTGCACGTTTACGTCAAGAAAACGTATTTGTAATGCCAAAAAGTCGTGCAAAAACGCAAGAAATACGCCCAATGCGTTTGGCTATTTTAAACTTAATGCCTAATAAAGTAGAAACCGAAGTTCAGTTTATTCGCTTACTTGCCAACTCACCTTTGCAAGTAAACGTAGAGCTACTGCGCCTCGACACTCACCGCAGTAGCAGTAATTCAGAAGAGCACCTTGATACCTTTTACCGTTATTTTTCTGAGGTTAAAGACAACAATTACGATGCATTAATAGTAACTGGCGCGCCACTTGCGCATTTAGAATACGACGATGTAGCGTATTGGGATGAGTTAAAGGTTATTATTGATTGGGCTGAGCAACACGTTACCTCTACGTTATTTTCGTGTTGGGCAGCGCATGCAGCGTTATATCACCGTTACAATTTAAAGCGCGATTTAAAAGACGATAAACTGTGTGGCGTATTTACTCACCAGTGTTACTTTGATCACGGCGCACTGACTCGCGGATTCGACGACACCTTTTTAGTACCGCACTCACGCTACGGTCACATTGATATAAATAAAATAAACGCCTGCGATGAGCTAGTAGTACTGGCTGGTTCTGAGCGAGTGGGGGCTTACTTACTTAAAAATAAATCGGGTAGCCAAGTGTTTATAACCGGCCACCCAGAGTACGACGCAGACTCGCTAAAAGCAGAATACGAGCGCGATTGTAAAAAAAGCCCTAATGCACCAAAACCCGAAAATTACTTCCCGGATGATGATGCAACCAAACAACCTTCAAAAACGTGGCAAAGCCATGCTTTTTTACTTTTTTCGAACTGGTTAAATTACTACGTGTACCAAACCACACCGTATGATATTAATTTAGTTAGCCAAGACGTGAGGACTAACAACTATGCCGAATAACGCGCCTACAAATAATAAGCAAGCCGAAATAAGTGCCGCATTAAAAGAACGCATTTTAATTTTAGATGGCGCTATGGGCACCATGATCCAAGATCATAAGCTAGAAGAAGAAGACTATCGCGCAGAGCGTTTTAAAGACTGGCATGTATTAATTAAAGGCAATAACGATTTATTAAGCCTAACCAAGCCCGACTTAATCACTGATATTCATCGTGGTTTTTTATCAGCGGGCGCCGATATTATCGAAACCAACACGTTTAACTCGACCACTATTTCGATGGAAGATTACGACATGGCAAACCTAAGTCGTGAAATAAACCTAGAGTCGGCTAAATTAGCACGCGCAATTTGCGATGAATTTACAGCTAAAACGCCAGAAAAGCCACGCTATGTAGCGGGTGTTTTAGGGCCGACATCTAAAACGTGTTCAATTTCGCCAGACGTAAACGATCCGGGTTACCGAAACGTTACCTTTGATAAGCTAGTTACTGCGTATGTAGAGTCTACCCTTGCATTAATGGAAGGCGGCGCCGATTTAATACTAATCGAAACTATATTCGACACGCTTAATGCAAAAGCCGCCTCGTTTGGTGTAGAAGAAGCCTTTGAGCAAGCAGGGCGTACATTACCAGTTATGATCTCGGGGACTATTACCGACGCCTCTGGGCGTACGCTTTCTGGGCAAACAACCGAAGCATTTTATAACTCTATTCGCCATATTAAGCCTATTTCGATTGGTTTAAACTGCGCGCTTGGCCCTGATTTACTGCGCCAATACGTAGAAGAGCTTTCGCGCGTGTGCGAAACCTTTACATCGGTACACCCTAATGCGGGCTTGCCTAATGAATTTGGTGAATACGACTTAGAAGCGCCTGAAATGGCAACCGAAATTATCGATTGGGGTAAATCGGGCTTTATTAATATAGTAGGTGGATGTTGTGGCACCACGCCTGCGCATATTCGTGCTTTTGCAAAAGGTCTAGCGGGCGTTAAACCACGCCAACTGCCAGAGCTTGAAGTACGCATGCGTTTATCAGGCCTTGAAGCCTGTAACTTAAATTAAGGAGCCAGCATGACCCAACAAATAGCAGTATTTACCAATGTCGGCGAACGTACCAATGTAACAGGTTCTGCCATGTTTAAACGTTTAATCATGGAAGAAGACTTTGAGGCCGCGCTAACAGTGGCCCGCGAGCAAGTAGAAAACGGCGCACAGGTTATTGATATAAACATGGACGAAGCCATGTTGGATTCAAAAGCCGCCATGGTTAAGTTTTTAAACTTAATAGCCTCAGAGCCTGATATTTCACGCGTACCCATTATGGTCAACTCCTCTAAATGGGAAGTAATAGAAGCAGGCCTAAAGTGTATTCAAGGTAAGGCCATTGTTAACTCAATATCGCTAAAAGAGGGTGAAGAGCCGTTTATTCGCCAAGCTAAAATAATAAAACGTTTTGGTGCAGCTGCCGTTGTAATGGCATTTGATACCGACGGGCAAGCCGACACGGCAGACCGAAAATATGAAATATGTGCCCGCAGCTACAAAATATTAGTAGAAGACATTGGTTTTCCACCAGAAGATATTATATTCGATCCTAATATATTTGCCGTAGCCACCGGTATAGAAGAGCACGATAACTACGCAGTAGAATTTATTGAAGGCACACGCCGTATCAAGCAAAACTTACCGCACTGTAAAGTGTCGGGCGGGGTATCAAATGTATCGTTTTCATTTAGAGGTAATAACCCAGTACGTGAAGCTATTCACTCGGTATTTTTATACCACGCCATAAAAGCGGGTATGGATATGGGGATTGTAAATGCAGGGCAACTCGCCGTTTACGACGACATACCAGAGGAGCTTCGTAAAGCCGTTGAAGACGTAATACTTAACACAGACCCAGGCGCAGGCGAGCGTTTAGTAGAGCTTGCACCAAAATACTCGGGCATGGCGCAAGCCGAACGAGTAGAAGATTTAGAGTGGCGCACATGGCCTGTTGCAAAACGCCTTGAGCACGCGCTTGTTAAAGGTATTACTACCTTTATAGATGAAGATACCGAAGAATGCCGCGCCGCAGCTGCTAAACCTATTCACGTAATTGAAGGGCCGTTAATGGACGGCATGAACGTAGTAGGTGATTTATTTGGCGCAGGTAAAATGTTTTTACCACAAGTGGTTAAATCGGCGCGCGTAATGAAACGAGCTGTAGCCTACCTAGACCCATACATTGAAGCCGAAAAAGAAGAAGGCTCAACTAACGGTAAAATAGTGATGGCGACCGTAAAAGGCGACGTACACGACATAGGTAAAAATATTGTAGGTGTTGTACTGCAATGTAATAACTATGAAGTAATCGATTTAGGCGTAATGGTACCGGCTGATAAAATACTGCAAACCGCAATCGATGAAAAAGCCGATATTATTGGGTTATCGGGCTTAATTACCCCATCGCTTGATGAAATGGTACACGTAGCAAAAGAAATGAAACGCCGTGGTTTTGAACTGCCGCTACTCATTGGTGGTGCAACTACCTCTAAAGCGCACACCGCAGTAAAAATTGAGCCGCAATATGACAAAGGCGTTGTGTATGTAAATAACGCAAGCCGTGCAGTTGGTGTGGTTTCAAATTTATTATCAAAAGACATTAAACCTGACTTTTTAGCTAAAACTAAAGCTGAATACGTAAAAGTACGCGAGCAACAAGCGCGTAAAAAACCACGCTCTAAGCCTGTTACAATCCAGCGCGCACGCGATAACGCAGCAAAGCTTGATTGGGATAACTACACACCACCAGTGCCTAAAAAGCTGGGCGTGACCGAGTTTAAAAATGTACCAATCGCCACTTTGCGTAAATACATAGATTGGACGCCATACTTTATGACGTGGTCAATCGCTGGTAAATACCCGCGCATAATGACCGATGAAGTAGTAGGCGAGCAAGCGCAAAGCTTATTTAAAGACGCTAACGACATGCTCGACGACCTTGAAAAAGCAGGCAGTTTGCAACCACTTGGCGTAATTGGTTTATTCCCTGCTAACCGCGTTGGGGACGACATAGAAATATACACCGACGAAACACGCAAAGAAGTATTAACTACCTCATGTCATTTACGTCAGCAAACCGAAAAAACCGACTTTGCTAACTACTGCCTAGCCGACTATATAGCACCCAAAGGCACGCCTGATTACTTTGGCGCGTTTGCAGTAACGGGCGGCCTAGAAGAAGACGACTTAGCAAATGCGTTTGACGCACAACAAGACGATTACAACAAAATAATGATTAAAGCGGTTGCCGACAGGCTCGCAGAAGCGTTTGCAGAATACCTGCACGAAAAAGTACGTAAAGAGTATTGGGGTTTTGCACCAAACGAAAACCTAGCAAACGATGAGCTAATACGCGAAAACTACCAAGGTATTCGCCCTGCGCCAGGTTACCCAGCGTGCCCAGAGCACACCGAGAAAAAGAAAATTTGGCAATTATTAGACACCGAAAAACGCATTGGTATGCAGCTAACTAGTTCGTACGCCATGTGGCCAGGTGCTGCTGTTTCGGGTTGGTACTTTTCACACCCTGAGGCTAAATACTACGCCGTCGCCGCTGTGCAAAAGGATCAGGTAGAAGACTACGCTAAGCGAACCAATATGACGCTCGCAGAAGCTGAACGTTGGCTATCGCCTAACTTGGGGTATGATCCGGAGTAGAGCGAAGCCGTCATTTTTAGCTATCAGTAAAACAAAAACGAGCCAAGACAGGCTCGTTTTTTTATATAATTGAAAAGATGTAAAAATTGGTTCATATGTATTCAGAGTTTATTTAATATAAGTAGTAATAAAAAGCTGAGCAACGTGGTTTTTATTCAGGAAAATATTCTTTTCTAAAGAAAATAGGATTATAGATTAAATGAAGCTTTATCATTACATGGATGAGGTATTTGGCCTAAAAAACTTATCAAATAGGAGGGTTAAGGCCTCAACTTTTGACAATTTGAATGATCCTTTTGAGTTATTAGGTATCGAAACTAGTACACCTTATATACGTGCAAGCTTAAATAGGATGAAACTAGATGTTTCAAGAAAATTTGGAATATTGTGCTTTAGTAAAATTTGGTCAAACCCTGTTCAGTGGGCTCATTATGCTAATAATCACAAGGGCATATGTGTGGAACTTGAGCTATCTAACAAAGAGGATGCTCAAGAGGTAAAATATTATTCTGAAAGGTTTAAAAGTAATTTAATAGATGATCAAAACTTCCCACTAAAGTTATTACTTTCTAAATTCAAACATTGGGAATATGAAAAAGAATATAGAACAATTCGGGGCCTTAATAACTTTGAAAAAGAAAATGATCTTTATTTCCAGCCATTCAATGAGGATATGAAACTATCTAAAATAATTATTGGATGCCAGTCAAAGTTAACTAGAAGCGAGCTAGAGAAGTCCCTCTGCATTCAGGATAGAGGTGTTGAAATTATATTTGCTAGAGCTGCTTTCAAGTCATTTAAGATTGTTAAGCATCAGAATAAATAAAGGACTATAAATGAAATATCTAAGCCACATTCTACTGTGCTTATCACTACTTTTCACATCTAACACATTTGCGCTTGAGCAAAAGTATCACGAGTTCGTTTTACCTGTTATTGCTGCTTTTAAAACGCATGATAAAGCTGCGATTGCTGCACATATTCGTTACCCGCTTAAACGACGATACCCCATACCTGACATTAAAAATGAAGCCGAGTTTATTAACCGCTTTGATGAAGTGTTTAATGATGAGCTAGCGGCAGTTATTGCCAGTTCAAACATTAATACTGATTGGGAGAAAGTAGGTTGGCGCGGCATTATGCTAAATAACGGCGTTATGTGGGTTGATACCGGCGGTAAAATTATCGGTATAAATAGCGGAACATCTAAAGAGCAGACACTTGCAAAAAGCTTAATCGAAGAAGGTAAGCAATCCTTGCACGCAAGTATTAATAACTTTGAAAAACCAGTGTTTGATTGGAAAACGGCTAACTACCATATTCGTGTTGATGATTTAGGCGATCATAATTATCGATATGCAGTGTGGAATATTGATAAAAGAGCAAAGGATAAGCCTGATATGGTTTTATTTAACGGCGATGTAACGGTTAGTGGCGCTGGCGGTAATCACCATTATACTTTTAAAAATTGTCGCTATAGTTATGTGCTACCAGTAGCCATTATTGGCTGCTATTACATCACAGCCGGTTGGCTTTAGGTCTTAAAGACGTGAGTAGGTGTTATCGCAAGATGATGCAGAAGCTGCTATTAGAGGTATGTAACCTGAACTCTGGATAATAAATCTAAATATCATTATGGTTCAATATATTAGTAAATCTCTTAACCAGAGCTCAGGCTATGTGACAATTTTATTATTAAGCTCTAGCTTTAACAAATGCTGCTATTGCTTCGTCTTTACAATGCTTAAAGAAACAATCTTGAAACCGTGAGCCGCCAATAGCTTGTTTAACAAGGTCGGGGTCTATCGATTCAAGTGCCTTGAGATAATCTTTAGCTATATCTACTTTTAATTGACTTAAAATACCAGCGTTAGTCACTTGAGATTCTTTGCGATCAGCTGGATAACCTTGACCTTTTTCACCTGTAAATGCTTTTTCGAAAATGTATTTTATATTTAGCTCAGCACCCCACCCAAAACCTTTTGCATACGGTAAAGCCAGTGCATTACCATTGTTTATTTGTGCAAATAGATATGCATCAGAAGGGTCAATACAATAACCACATGCAACACCCGGAAAAGCATTGCTAGCCATAAGTGCACCTTGGCCTGTGCCACAACCTGTTACAACAAAGTCCACAGCTTTAGAGTTAAGCAATAGGCTGGCGATAATTCCTAGGTGGATGTATGTTAATCTATGGTCGTTGTCACCATCCATGCCAACATTAAATACCTGATGATCTTGGGCTTTGGCCACAGTATTAAGTTGCTCAAGTACAATAGGGTTTTTTGCTGCTTGACTAAATTCATTCATTAATGCGATTTTCATAGATTTTACCAAATTAATTAATATTAAATTTATTCTACATTCAATTGCCACCGGTGGCAATCGTGGGTTGTCAGAACAGTAATTTATCCATTATAAAGTTTTGGATAGCTACAGTGATGCACTACTTTAGTTAAAATGCTTATAAATTAATAACCTTTCTCAACTCATTTACTTTTCTTGGTTTAGCGTATTGTTGCTCAATTTTACCAACAAGCTGTTTACGGCTACCTAAATTTTATCTAAATTGTGGTTAGTTGGTTGTCCTATTTTTACTAACGTTCTAATAATTAGTATTTTTATAAAATAGATCTAAGTGATAGGCTAAAAGTAGTAAGTATAAAATAGTAAGTAATTAAAAATAGTTCTCGCGCAACAAGGAACCGTCCTTTAAAGTGCTTTGCCAAGGAGTTTAGTATGATCACGCTTACCATTAATGGTAATAAACATGAGTTTTCTGGCGATCCGTCAACGCCAGTATTATGGTATCTGCGAGACGAGTTGAATTTAACTGGGCCTAAATTTGGCTGTGGTATGGCTCAGTGCGGTGCGTGTACCGTGCATATTGATGGGGTAGCTCAGCGCTCGTGTGTATTACCTGTAGCGGCAGCAGCAGGGCGTTCAATTACGACAATTGAAGGGTTAAGCGAGCAGGGCGACCATCCTGTACAACAAGCATGGATAGAGCATAAAGTACCGCAGTGTGGTTTTTGCCAGTGCGGTCAAATGATGCAAGCTGCAAGCTTATTAGCTGCAAACCCAACCCCTACCGATGATGAAATAGTAAGTAATATGTCGGGAAATATTTGCCGTTGTGGTACATACCCGCGCATTCATAAAGCAATTAAATCAGCCGCTAAAACAATGGCGAGTGTTCAATATTTTGACTCAAATGAACAAGGGGAAGAAGTATGAACCAAGATAACAAATACTTTGATTTAAACCGCCGTAAGTTTTTAAAAACTAGCGCAATAGGTGCATTGGTACTTGGTACTTATTTTGTAGGCAGTGCGCCAAGAGCATTTGCGGGTGTGTTAGAGCAGCCATCTGAGCAAGCAAAGCGCGCAAACTTATTTATTGCACTGCGCCCAGACGGCATGGTTGAAATAACCTGCCATCGCTCTGAAATGGGTCAGCAAATTCGGACCGCGATTGCACAAATAGTTGCCGATGAAATGGAAGCCGCGTGGGATAAGGTTATTGTTATTCAGGGTAAGGGCGACCCTAAATATGGCGATCAAAATACCGATGGCTCGCGCAGTATTCGCTACAACATGCAACGCCTGCGTGAAATGGGCGCAAGTGTGCGTTACATGATGCAGCACGCTGCCGCTAAATATTGGAACGTTGACCCGCAGACCTGTACAGCCAATCAACACGTTGTTACACACAGCTCAGGTAAATCGCTTACTTATAAAGATTTAATCGACTTAGCGCTTACAATAACGCCACCAGAAGCTGACAAACTAACACTTAAAACACGCAAAGAATGGCGCTACATTAATACTGGCATGGCGCACATAGATTTAGCCGATTTAATAACAGGTAAAGCAATATTTGCAGCCGATGTACGCGAACCACAAGCGCTGGTGGCTATAATTGAACGCCCGCCAGTGGTAGGCGGTGTTGTTAAGTCATTTGATGCCAGTGCTACAAAAGCGATAAACGGCGTTGTAGATGTTATTGAAATACCTGCACCAAAAGGCGCGCCGCAGTTTCAGCCAAAAGGCGGCATTGCGATTATAGCTAAAAACACATGGGCTGCATGGCAAGGGCGTAAAGCATTAAAAGTCGTGTGGGATGATGGCAAAAATGGCGATTACAATTCAAAAGAATTTAAAAAGTCATTACTAAAAACAGTACAAACTCCACAGGCAAACATACGTGATAAAGGCGATGCCATGGGCGTGTTGGCTAAATCGAGCAATAAACTCGTAGCTGATTATTACGCGCCGCATCTTGCTCAAGCACCAATGGAGCCGCCGTGTGCAACAGCTATGTACAACAAAGATAGTGTTGATATATGGGCTGCTACGCAAAATCCACAAGCCGATATGAAAACAGTGGCGGCAATGCTTGGCATGGATGAAAGTAAAATTAACGTTCACGTTACCATGTTGGGGGGCGGCTTTGGGCGCAAGTCAAAACCTGACTTTTCAGCAGAGGCAGCTTACCTTTCAATGAAAGTAGGCAAGCCTATTCGTGTGCAATGGACGCGTGAAGACGACGTACAACATGGTTTTTACCATGCTGTTTCGGCTCAGCACATTGAAGCATCGCTAGATAAAAATGGCGCAATAGAATCTTATTTACACCGCACCGCGTTTTCACCGAACACTTCTACCTTTTCAGAAGGGGCGACTACGCCAGGAAGCTTTGAACTGCGCTTAGGATTTACCGATAACCCTATTAACACACCTAACATGAAGTTAGAAAACGGTGATGCGCTTGCTAAAGCACGAATTGGTTGGATGCGTTCTGTATCAAATATTTTTCATGCCTTTGCTATTCAGTCATTTATTGGTGAAGCAGCGCACAAAGCCGGTCGCGACCAAAAAGACTATTTACTAGATACAATAGGTCCAAGCCGTATTGTTGATGTAACTGAGCAAAATGCCACATACGATAATTACGGTGGTGATAAAGCGGTTTATCCTTTAGATATTGGCAGACTGCGCCATGTTATTGAAAAAGTAGCTGACATAAGTAAATGGGGTCGAGAGCTTCCTAAAGGTCGAGGTTTAGGCATAGCAGCACACAGAAGCTTTTTAACTTACGTAGCTACGGTAGTTGAAGTAGAAGTGTCGGATGCTGGCGATTTAAACGTAATTAAATCGTGGGTAGCTATTGATGCGGGTACGGTTGTAAACACCGACACCGTTAAAAACCAAACCCAAGGTGGTTCTATTTATGGGATTACAACTGCAATCAGCGATGGTATTACCTTTGATAAAGGCCGCGTGCAGCAAAGTAACTTTCATGATTATCGCGTATCGCGTACCGCGTACCGCGTATGAGCGATTCCCCTTTAGAGGTAGAAGTTGAAATAGTACAAAGTGATGCACCACCAGCAGGGGTAGGCGAGCCGTCTACACCAGTTTATGCGCCAGCATTATGTAATGCTATTTTTGCAGCGTGCGGAAAGCGTATTAGGCAGTTACCAATAGGTGACCAGCTAAAAGCGTAACTAAATAACCTATAGCTTAAACAAAAAAACCGCCAAAATGGCGGTTTTTTTAGAAGTTAGCGATTAGTGAGTTTTTTCAAACTCATCAACTTCACGCTCTGCTTCTTCTTTAGATTTACCATACTGCGGCTGAATTTTATCCACTAGCTCTGTACGGCTACCTTCAATTTTGTCTAAATCGTCGTTGGTAAGATCGCCCCATTTTTGTTGAGCCTTACCTTTAAGTTCGTCCCAATTACCTTTCATACGATCGGTGTTCATAAGTTTCTCCTTACTTAGATTTAATTAACGTTCAGTATAAAAGGAGCAAGGCGTGTACCAATAAGTTAAATTTTTATTTTGCATTTATAATCATGGTGTTATGTTTTTATTGAGGCAGTAATGATTAATGTTGTGAACACATCCTTAAAAAATGTACAGAGCGGTCTGTAATTATTTCTGATTATGTAACCCTTTATTAAATCCCTTATAACCACATAGCTTTAGCGGCGCGTTTATTTTTGGTTTTTGTTACAATGCACACAAAGCAATTTAGGGTAAATAGCAGTGCTGCCGGTTCAAGACATATATCAACAACTCGTTACTACATTACAAAGTAATCCTATTACATTATTACAAGCACCGCCTGGTGCGGGTAAATCTACGTGGTTGCCGTTACAGCTTATGCGCGACGGGCATTTTAAACGTATTGTAATGCTAGAGCCTCGCCGAATAGCTGCACGTAATATTGCCAGTTACCTAGCAAAGTGCCAAAACGAGAGTGTTGGGCAAAGTGTGGGCTTGCGGATTAGGGGCGAGAGTAAAGTAAGCGCTAATACGCGCCTCGAAATAGTCACCGAAGGCATGCTAACGCGCATGCTGCAAAACGATCCCGAATTAAGCGATATAGATTTACTTATATTTGATGAATTTCATGAACGTTCAATTGCAGCCGATACTTCACTTGCCTTTGCGCTCGAGACCCAAAGTGCACTGCGTGAAGATTTAACCATCATGCTTATGTCGGCAACGCTAGATACAGAGCGTTATACAGCGTTTTTTGACTGCCCTGTAATTCAATCAAGCGGTCGTAGCTACCCAATAGACGAAGTATACATACCCATAAAAGATGAAAGTCGCTGGCTTGATGCAATTCCTACCATAATAAAACAAGCACTTAATGAGCAAACAGGTAGCGCATTGGTGTTTTTACCTGGGCAGTTTGAGATACTACGCGTGCAACAAGCACTGAGCGATTTACCAAGTAACTGCCAAGTTGCAACGCTATTTGGCGAGCAAGATAAAGCTAATCAGCAAACTGCTATTGCTCCTGCACCAAACGGCATGCGCAAAATAGTGCTTACCACCAATGTAGCCGAAACCAGTTTAACTATTGAAGGTATACGCATTGTAATTGACAGCGGCAAGCGCCGTGCAGCCACCTTTAATTTAAAAACAGGGGTTACAGAGCTCACAACACAAAGCATATCGCGCTCGTCTGCTGTGCAGCGTGCAGGGCGTGCAGGGCGAATAGAGCCGGGCATTGTTTATCGAATTGGCTCAAAGCAAACCTTTGAGAGACGTAATAGCCACGACAATCCCGAAATACTCACATCAGACATAAGCCAACTTATGCTTGAGGCAAAGCAATGGGGAGCCAGTATTGATGAGCTAACCTTGCTCGATAAGCCCACTGAGCAGCAATGCGAACAAGCAAGTAACCTGCTTAACATGCTAGAAGCTATTGATAGCAAAGGTAAACTCACACCGCTTGGCAGTAAAATGTTAGGTTTTGGTGCTGATATTCGTTTGGCGCATATGCTATTAAAAGCACAAATACTTGATAACCAACTCCCTGGTATTTTTAGGCTCGCTATTTATTTAGTGGCATTACTTGAGAGCCGAGTAAACAGTGCAAACGAGTTGAGTTTAGCGTTGCATAGCCAACAGCAACGTCCGCATCCGGTGTTTAAACAACAGTTAAAGTATTGGCAAAGCCGCTTAAAAGTAAAAGACGAAAACAGCGAATTAAATACGCATTATATAAGTTTGCTAGTGGCATTGGCATACCCCGATCGTATTGCTAAAAAACGCGGTAATGGTTACCTACTTGCCAATGGTGCAGGGGCTGAGTTAAATGCCGATTACTGGCACAACGACGATTACTTAGCTATAGCAACCATGGGCGGGCACAAAGGTGGGCGTATATTTGCAGCCACAGCGCTTAACCCATTTGAGCTACAAGAGTTTTTACCGCATTTATTTAGTGAACTTACTCGTTGTGAGTTTGATGAAAAATCAGCGCGCTTTATTCACCAAGATGAAGTAAAGCTCGGGGCTATAACGCTCAGCAGCCAGCCTAGTAAACAAAAACTAGATAAGGGCGAGCGTGCTAAAGCGTGGCTTAGCTTATTTGCTAAACACGGTTTTGCATTATTTAACGAGCAACTTGATGCGCAGCAATTGCTGATACGTATGAGCTTAGCAAGTAATTTAATGCCCGATAAATTTCCACAAATAAATGAGCAACAACTTATTCAAAATGCAGCGCAGTGGCTAGGCGTGTTTTTAGAAGATATTAAAACCCTCACGCAGCTTAAAAAGTTTAACTACTTTGATGCATTACAAAACTGCTTTGATTGGCAACAACAAACAGCGTTAAAAGCACTGTTACCACTGCGCTTAACGGTGCCAAGTGGCTCAAATATAAAAATAGAATACCAGCTTGATGGCCCCGCAAAGCTAAGCGTGCGTATGCAAGAAGTTTATGGCTTGACCAGCACGCCTATGCTTGCCAACGGTAAACTGCCACTGCTTATGGAGCTGCTATCGCCTGGTAAACGCTCATTGCAACTTACTCAAGATTTAGCCCACTTTTGGGCTAGCAGTTACCGCGATGTGCAAAAAGAAATGAAAGGTCGCTACCCTAAACATTTTTGGCCAGACGACCCTGCCAACAGCGTTGCAACTAATAGAGTAAAGAGCAAAATGTAGGTGTTAATTCACTTTAAACTGATTTTGTTTGATTATTGAACTTACTAAGGTAATGTACCTATAAAATATTTTTAACTACAGGGAATAAGTGATGAAGCTACTTTTAACGTTAGGTTTGGCTCTAGTAACTACTTTTTCGGCTTATGCTGAAAAGCCACTCGACTTAAACGCGTTTGCACAGCTGTACTATAAAACAATGACCGCTACACAAGCACCTAATGCAGGTGCTAAAGAGCTTGAGGCTTACCTTGCATTGTTAACCGATGATATTGGCAATCAGCACATTCCGTATCAACCGGATGACTCACGTACTGGTGATGGTAAAAAGCAGATGCGCAAAGGTATGAGTTTTTACTTAGGTGCGCACACGTTGTTTGAAAGCACACTGCTTAATACATTTGTGTTTAACGATACAGGCTTTGCTATTCGTTATAAGAATTTTGCAAAAGGCATTCACCCACAAAGTAAGCAGCCAATAGAATACACCTCCACAATGATGGAAGTAATCGAAATTGAAAATGGCAAGGTGGCGATGATCCGCAAATACCATGAATAATACTTAAAGTCTTATAAGCATTTTTATTAATTACTTTTTTGGATGGTAGTTAATTTATGTAAAAGCGTCGTATACAGCTAAATACAAAGTATCAGCGTGATCTAGGTTTTTAAAATAGCCTAATTTCACTTGGCTTTTATTACCAAAAATAGGCGCTATTTCCTTATGCAATTGCAATTGCCTTGCTAAGCCTTCCATTAATTCACCTTCTTTACCAACGCCATATAAACCGATTGAGGAAACGATTGTGGATCAAAAGGGCTATTTAGTAATTCATTACCGGCCCACCATAAGCTTGAGCTAATTATTACGTAATAATTAAAAGTTGCAGAGTGATTAAATAAAATATCGCTTGAAAGCAGACCAGCTAATGATTGACCAATTAAAGTATTTGTTGAGTTGGTATGGTATGTTTTATTAATGAGTGGGCGAAGCTTGTCGTTTATAAAACTAATAAAAAAGGTGCTATTAAAAATATCTTTTTCATTCAATCTATTTAACCGACTGGTTTAACATTAATTGTGCAGTAATTAAGTATATCCTATCAGAGCTCAATGGCTTTATCTTAATCCTATGAATCTCTAATACGATTAGGCCCTTTTCGTTTTATGTCTATTTGTGAATTTATACTACGCTTTGATTAGAAATTAATACGTTATAGCGAAGGTATAGTGAATGCATGAGCAAAAAATAAATATACTTTTAATTGATGACGACGAATTACTATTACGTGCACTAGCAAAAACGTTGAGCCGCTTATGTGCAAATGTAACTGTAGCCTGCTTACAGTTACCTAATGAATTTGAACGCTACATAGGAAATAATAATACACCCGACATTATTTTTTGTGATTCTATGATGCCACTTTCTTCAGGGCTTAAAGTACTAGAGCACGCTAAAGCGATCTGTCCTACAGCCTTAAGGTGTTTATTTACCAGTGATTTAAGTAGTAACTATCAACTACAAGTTAACAACACAATCCACTTTCATCTTGTAAAACCTTTTACACAAAAACATTTAATAGCGGTGCTAGACAGCGCTAAGTTGTTAAAATCACTTCCTATTCATGCTCCTCATCGCGTTATTTTAGGGCAGCTTTCAGACTTGCCATTTTTAGGTGTTGTGACTCAAAACTTATTAAGTGAGTTAAACAAAAATGAGCCAAACATTTCTATTTTAGAAAATAATATTAGCCACGACCCTGTATTAACGGGAAAAGTTTTGCAGGTAGCCAACTCCGCATTTATGGGGTTTGATAGTCAAACTACAAACTTAAAAGAGGCGATTATAAGAATTGGTTTAGTTAGTTTAAAGGCGATTGTGGTTTTTTCTGAATTGTCTCAACAATTACTTAATAAGGCTAAGCAAGAGACGCTTAATGAGTTAATTAATAAAGGATATAAAAAAGCAAGTATGGCGCAATCGCTCGCTAAGTATTTAAAACAAGATAGGCAAACACAGTTGTTTGCATTTGCAGTTGGTTTGCTTAGTGTTATTGGTGAATTAGCTGCTATGTGTATTGTGCAAGATAACGAAGATGAAAACGTGCCTAAGTACGCTCTTAGTGCCTACTTATTAGCGCTTTGGGGGTTTGAAAAGTCAATTGTTAGGGCGCAGTTACTGGATGATTTACCTGTGGATGAGGGGATATCATTAACTGTTATTCATATGATTGTTGAGCATGCTTATTGCCAGCAAGTAATTGAGTTTAATCAAACTGAATATGACTTTATTGATGATTTGAAAATACTAGAAGATGTACAACAATGGTTTTTAAGTTTTAAAAAGTGATACACGAGGGGATGTATGAAAGGTGTTATTTTTAGAGGACTTGAAGCCCTCGTTATTGAAAAGTGCGGCATGGCTGCGTGGGATGATTTACTTGAAAAAAATGCACCTAGTGATCGTATTTATATTTCAGCAGAAAGCTATCCAGATGAAGAAATAGTGGGTTTGGCGCAAGATGTAGCTGATGCTTTATCTATGTCTATGCCTGATGTTTTAAAGGCATTTGGTGAGTATTTATTTGGCCACTTAAGGGGCCGGCACCCTACAATAGTTGAAAACTTTAATGGGTTTGCGGACTTAATTATGGGTATCGATAAGGTGATTCATGTTGAAGTTGCAAAACTATATCAAGAGCCAAATTTACCAGAAATTAAAGCAGAGCTTATTGAAGATGGATTTATTTTGATGCATTACTATTCCAAAAGGCAGCTGTGCATGTGCGCTGAAGGGCTTGTTTTTGGTGCAGCCTCTCATTACGGTATTGAGGTGGCGCTAAATCATGTTGAATGTATGCATAATGGTTTTGATAAATGTGTAATTGAAGTTAAATATGAGATTGGCAATGAGTGAAGATACCCACAACTACAAAAAAGCATACCTTCGTGAAAAAGCAGCAAGAGATGAACTAGAGATGCTACTTGAGGATAAAACACGCGCATTATTTTGTGCAAACCAAGATCTTGAAGAAAAGCTTAACATATTAAAAAATCAGCAGGTTACTCTTATGCAAAGTGAAAAAATGGCTACTTTAGGGACGCTATCGGCAGGTGTTGCCCATGAAATAAATAATCCACTGGCATATGTAACAAGTAACCTTGAAAGTATTAAATTTTTTAAACCTACGCTGATAGCATTAATGACTGTTGCAAAACAATATATTAATAAATCAATATCTGCTGCAGAGATGGAAACATTACTAATAAAACTTGATAAAGAAAGTGATATTGATTTTATTTTAGATGATCTAGATGAACTATTAAATGATACGCATGAGGGATTACAGCGAATTGCGGCAATTGTTAATAACTTACTTAATTTTGCTAGACCTAAAAATAATTCCATGGCTATGGCTAATATTAGAGAGTCGCTAGAGGGGGCTATTAAGTTACTCGCTAATCAATTAAAAACATGCAACATAACGTGTTCGGATGATGAATTACCATTAAGTTACTGTAATTTGTCGGCAATTAATCAAATCTTCGTAAACCTTTTACTAAACGCTAAATATGCCTGTGATTTAGTACAAGACCAGCAAGGAGAAATTCTTGTTAATTTATTCTCAGACGAGAAAAATATCTACATTGAAGTGTCCGATAATGGCTGCGGAATGGATGAAAAAACAGTCAATCATATTTTTGAACCATTTTACACTACAAAGCCTGTAGGTGAGGGAACTGGAATGGGAATGGCTATTGTATATAACGTATTAAAGGAACATAAGGGATCTATAGAAATTGAGAGTGAGCTTAATAAGGGCACTCTAATGCGTTGTATATTACCCATAATAACACTGCCAGACTCATCTCTAGCGTGTTAAAAGTAATTAACGTATTTATATTTAATAAATTACGTATTAGAGGGGTTTTGTTTACTTATATTTCTTTGCCTGCGTGTCGCTCAGCTAGGTCATCAAGTTCTGCAATAGTGTAATCAAACCCATTTTCGTCATACTCATAGCTTACTTTTACACTGTCGCCACCATTAAAAAGACGAGTTTTTACATCGTTAACAGACCAATTTTTTAGTTCATGTGAAAATCGGTTGGCAACTTGTGAAGATTCAAAACGATAGCTAATTTCTGTTTTCATAAATAATAAAGCCCAGGCTAATTTAAACCACCGTATTTTTTGTGTTTTTGAGGGTTAGTCAAGTTTCGGTTACAAAAAATAAAGGGTTAAATTGTAAATTTTGTGTTTCAATAAATGCATCAAACTCGGTACATGGTAACGTACCTTTATTAAAAGACGATGACGACTTTCATGCATTATAAATATTTTTTGATGGCAAGCTCAGTTTTGCTACTAAGTGCTTGCGGTGGTTCAGGCTCAGATGATACGCCAACTATTAACGGAAATGAAATTCCTATTTTATCTGTGGCTAATATTCCAAGCGATATAACCAAAAGCCAAACTATTGAAATAACTGCAACAGCGAGCGATAACGACGGCACAATAACAAGTGTGATCTGGGAGCAAACTGCTGGTCTTAAGGTACTTGATGAGCCAATAGCTGCTAACTCTGTGATAATAAATATTCCTTCAGCATTGAGTTATTCACCAAAAGAGTATGCCTTTAATGTAACTGCAACGGACAACGAAGGTGCTATTGCAGTTAAAACGGTAAGTTTTATTGCCAGAAACGCGATGGATGAATTTGCTGCTGCACGTTTGCTACACCAAGGTAGTATGGGGCCAACACTTAATGAAATACGCAAAGCCCAAGGGTTAAGTGAGCAGCAATGGCTTGAAAGCCAAATAGCATTGCCAATTGAATACCACCGAAGTTATTTAGTCAAAAGTCCGGATCAAGATGACTTTAGATATATCAACCGTATTGATGGTTGGTGGAAAGCTACCTTGCGCAGTGACGATCAGCTTCGCCAGCGCGTTGCATTTGCATTGAGCGAGATATTAGTGGTGTCGGATGCCAATAGCAGCTTAAGCTCTCAACCAGAAGGAATGGTTACCTACTACGATTTATTGCTTAAAAATGCATTTGGTAATTACCGGGAGTTACTAGAGGATGTCACGCTTTCGCCAATTATGGGGACTTATTTAAGCCATTTAGGTAACGAAAAAGCAGATGATGAACTTAACATTCGCCCTGACGAAAATTACGCTCGTGAGGTAATGCAGTTATTTACCATTGGGCTTGAAGAGCTAAATAAAGATGGTAGCGCAAAGCTTGATGCCCAAGGGAATACCATTGCCACTTACGGGCAGTCTCAAATTGAAGGCTTTGCACGGGTATTTACTGGTTGGACGTTTGCCGATAGTGAAACGTTTAAACGCAAAAGCCGTGATTATATTAAACCAATGCAAGCATTTAGCGAATACCATTCAAGTAAACAAAAAGTACTTTTAAATAATGAAGTAATCCCTGAGGGCTATGGGCCAAAGGAATCACTGCAAATAGCACTCGATAATTTATTTAATCACGCCAATGTAGCACCATTTATTACTAAGCAACTAATTCAACGATTAATTACATCAAATCCAACCCCTCAATATATTGAGCGAGTGGCTAATGTGTTTAACGATAATGGCGATGGTGTGCGTGGGGATTTAGCGGCTGTCATTAAAGCTATTTACTTAGATGACGAGGCTCGTCATTTTGGCAGTGTTTTAAGCTATCAAGGAAAAGTTAAGGAGCCCTTACTAAAAACAGTACAATTTTGGCGAAACCTTGATGCAAGGTCTTTAGAAGGGGAGTATAGAACATGGAATTTAATAAATAATTATGGGCAGGGGCCAATGCGTTCGCCATCTGTATTTAACTTTTTTAGACCCGATTATCAGCCAGCTCAATTACGCAGTGATGAGCTAGTCGCACCGGAATTACAAATAGCGGGTGATACTACATTAATTGGCACTATGAACGAGCATTTCTCAGGTTTAGTATGGGGAACTGCAGAAGCACGTGATGATTTAAATCCCAAAGAGTTATATGTTTATATCAAGAGCGATATGAGCTTTTTAAAAAGTAACGGGGTAGGTGCCTTACTTGAACAGTATAATATTTTATATTTTGCAGGTTCAATGAGTGCTGATACGCGCCAAGCATTGCTTGATTTAGATGCATACTTTAATGATGACGAATATCGAGAACGGGTATCGTATTTACTTTACATAATTGCTATTTCACCTGAATTTAATTTGCAGTATTAGGAGAGACATAATGAGCATAAATAGAAGACAGTTTTTGTCGTTATGTTTAAAAGGCGGTGTGTCGGCGGCCGCGTTAACAAGTTTACAACTGCAAGCATTATCGGGGTCAGTAAATGCGATTGAGTTGGGGGATTACAAAGCGTTGGTGTGTGTGTTTTTATATGGCGGTAATGATTCACTTAATATGCTAGTACCATTAGAAGGTGAGCAACGTAGCTTGTATGAACAAAGTCGTCAAAACCTTGCTGTTTCGGTGCCTATAGCACTTAATAGTGCAACTAATTTTGTTGGTGGAGTTGGGCTGCATCCTTCGCTTGCGCCTATTAAAAGTGTGTTTGATTCGTCTAATCTAGCGTTTGTTGGCGGCCTTGGAACTTTACTCTCACCTACTACTCTCGATGATTATAAAAATAAAACAGTGACGATCCCCAAACATTTGTTCTCGCATAATGATCAGCAGGCATCATGGATGTATGGGCGTGAAAAACAGTCGTTAAATAGTGGGTGGGGCGCACGTTTACTTGAGCGCTTAGAGCAGCAAGATCAGTTTGCCGCTAATATATCGCTTGATGGTACAAACCTTTGGCAAACGGGTAATCAAACAAAAGCATTTGCACTTAATAAAAGCGGTATAAGTAAAATTAATGCATTTAGTGATTATAAGCCGCGCATGGAACATGTAACTACTATAATGAACCGGATTATGAGTAATACAGTTCATCCCCTCAGTAGTGCTTACGCTGATAGCTTCAAGTCGGCGATTAATAACACCCAAGCGATGAATAATGCGCTAGAAACAGCGCCAGCGTTAATTACTTCATTTAGTGATACAAGTTTATCGGAGCAGTTAGCAGCAGTTGCTAAAACAATTAGCGTGCAGTCAAAATTAAGTACTCAGCGCCAAGTGTTTTTTGTGTCTATGGGCGGGTTTGATACCCATGATAATCAGCTAGATACTCACCCTGTATTGCTAAGCACATTAGCCCAAGGGCTTAGTGAGTTTGATAGTGCGATGAAAGAGCTTGATATGGCAGATAAAGTGACTGCGTTTACTATGTCTGATTTTGGTCGTACGTTGACCTCAAATGGCGATGGTACTGATCATGGTTGGGCAGGGAATCAAATAGTAATGGGCGGCGCAGTAAAGGGTGGCGATATATATGGTGAGCTTTTAACTCAGCATTTAGATGGCCCACAAGATACCAGTGGCGGGCGTTTAATTCCAAGCGTTGCAAATGAGCAGTACTTTGCCACATTGGCTCAGTGGTTTGGTGTGCCGAGCTCTGAGCTTGTTGATATTTTTCCTAATTTAAGTAACTTTGATCACACAACATTGGACTTTTTTGTGTAATTAGTCGCTAATAGTAATCTAAAAGCACTTATAGGCAGTATAAGCTACTCGTTCAATAGCGTTTATCTGTTTAATAATAAAAATCACACATAATAAAGGAATCATAAAATGAAAATTTTAGTGAGCTTAGTTAGTTTAATTGCCTTTTTGCTGGTCGTTCTGCCTGGGCCTTTGTACAAATTTGGTATTGTAGAACTAGGAACTGCATTTACAGGCTTTCGATTTGGCGTTTATGCAGGTGGCGCTGCACTTGTGCTACTTTTAATACAGATAATCTTTATGCGCAAAACCGTGACATTTGGTAGTGCAGCTATTGCGGTTGTATTTTCAGCAGTGGCTATAGCAATGCCTTTAAATATGATGAACACAGCTAAAAGTGTGCCGCCAATACATGATATTTCTACCGACTTAGTTAACCCCCCTCAGTTTGTAGCTATTGCACCACTTCGTGTTGATGCGCCAAACCCAGTTGCCTATGCAGGCGAAGAAACCGCAATTGAACAACGCAAAGCTTACCCAGAACTTGCAACGCTTAGTTTTGCTCAATCTAAAACTGATTTGCTTGAAGCTACAGAGCAAGCAGTGAAAAACTTGGGTTGGGAACTTGTTAACACAGATACAAGTTTAGGTCTTGTAGAAGCGACTGATACAACAACATGGTTTGGTTTTAAAGATGATGTCGTTGTCCGCATTAACGATGAAGGCAGTGAACGTTTTGTCGATATTCGTAGTAAGTCGCGAGTAGGACGTAGTGATTTAGGCAAAAATGCACAGCGCATTCATACATTAATTAATGAGATAAATACTGAGCTAACAAAATAACGCAGTTTAGTTAAAATATAAAATTAAGCCCAAACGTTGTTTGGGCTTTTTTGTGTTTATTATTTAAAACTCAGCTTAATATCAATTCGCCTAATTAATCCCTCAAATTGATTAAGTATTATTGTGGATTGCTATAACTGGCGGCTTGCGCTGTTGGTTGCTGTTTATTTAGTTGTAAGTAACTTAGTAGCCACATCCCCAAACCACCTAAAAATAATGCAGCTGCTACGTAACCTGTTTGATTAGGTGCAGCACCCTGTGCTATTGCAATTCCACCGACCCAAGGGCCTATAGCATTGGCAGTATTAAATGCGCACTGTACTAAGGCGCCAATCATAGCGTGGCCTTCGGGGGCGACGTCCATTAAAAGCGTTTGAATCAGCGTAGCCAAGCCCACACTGCAACCAATAAAGAAGATCACAGCATAAAGAGCCCAAATATTATGGCTTGCCGTTACATAAGCAAAGGCAAATACAATGGTACATACAAGTGCAAGACCAGTGGTTTTAATTGCAGATTTATCGGCTGCTTTACCCAGTACATAGTTACCGAGCGTACAACCGATACCAAACATTACCATTGCGATAGAAATAGTATACGGGGCTGTTTTTGTTACCACTAATATGGTGTCGGCAATGTAAGTATAAATACAAAACACCCCACCAAAGCCAATAATTACAATACCTAAAATAGACCAAACCAGTTTATTTTTAAGTACGCCAAACTCGTTTAGTAAATTAGAAGGCTTAGCATTATCAATATTTGGCACCACTTTATAAACAAAAACAAAAGCAATAAATGCCAGTACTGCAGCGCCGGCTAAACAATACCGCCAACTAAGATTTTGACCTACAAGTGTAACTATAGGCACGCCAACAATAGTAGCCACAGTTAAACCCATAAACACCTTAGACATAAAGCTAGCACGCTTACCTTTTGGGGCAATATCAGATGCTAATAAAATAGCCGCGCCAAAATATGCACCATGAGGTAAACCACTTAAAAATCTGAATATTACCAGCTGCTCAAGCGACGTTGCCATCGCGCTTAATCCGTTTGAGACAAACATTAAGCTTATAAAAATGAGCAATGCTTTGCGCTTTCTCATATTAGCAGTTGTTAGCATTAAAATAGGTGCACCCACGACAACACCAATGGCGTAAGCACTAATTGCATAACCACTTTGTGATGGCGTTGAACCAAATGTTTCGCTAATTAGTGGCAGCATAGGCATCATCGAAAATTCAGATAATCCTAAAATAAATGTACCGAGCGCTAATACAAGTAAAATAGCGGTTCTGTTAAGTTGACTAGATGCCGACGTTACATCTGATGTCATAAAAAATCCTTTGAAATTGATGTGAAATACATAGATAAAAGCAACAGTAAAATATGTAAAAATATTATATATAGGCTAGATTCTGTTTATCTTTCGAGATTGAATTTAACTGCAGTATATTTTTTTAGGCAAGACAGAGCTTATTAGTGTGATTATTCCCTCATGGATGTAGGTAAAAGGTGTTGAGCAGAACGCGGAAGCTTTGCTCTGTTTTTACTTAGCCCACTAGGTTACACTCCTCGCGCCGCGATTAAATCGAACCTAGATAGAACGAATTTTAATCTATAAACAGACCCTAGAAAAAATGACGTGATTTAGAGATAAACAGGTGGTTATATTAAGTTAAAAAGTGCGCGGCGTCATGTGCCAAACTGAAATTAAATAAGATATATATGCGAATCAAAAGCCAAACTCGGGATAACTCCTAAGCATCATCGCTGCTGTCAGTCTTCCATAAATATGTGTAAGTAGCCCTGTTGACGATCGTACGTTTGATGCATCTCCAATGCCTGTAACCTTATTGAGCCAACCAAATAATGATTCAATTGGCTGTCTCATACTTGATACTGCATTTGAATAAATTTTGTCTTCTGGCGATAAGTGTTTCTGGCCCTTTTGTTTTTTTACAGGGGTCAATACCTTTAAGTCTTGATTTAATTCAACTTCTTTCTCATCCGGTCTTTTGTAAGCTTGATCACCAAAGAGTAAATTGTCTGTGAGCAATGGCCGGATTTGATCAAAAATAGGTCCATCCTGCCTCCCTGCTTCCTCAATAAATATAATTTCAATATCTGGTAAGGTCGCTTCTCTTTTACGTGCAACAACATGTGCTTTGACGCCGTAGTAATACATTTTTTTCGTTGAGTTGTAACTTTTACTTGCAAGCTCTGGTGCCACTTTAGCTGTGTATGCATAGTTACTCTTAGCTAGCGTAATGGGAAATGAATCAATAAGATAAACACTGTCATCGCTTTCAGGGACTTTCTTCATTTGTAAAAAAGATATCAACGCAATAAATCCATTTGACAACTTGTTAACCCGGTGTATGAATGCTGCATATCCAGAGAGCTTTGGAAAATGGTCACTAAGGTGATCTTTAGCATAACGGTGAATCGCAGTAATTGTTCGGTAACCTCTTAAAATACCATAACAATATATTGTCATTACTTCCTCATCCGTAAATGAAATATTTTTACCATTGGTAAACCTTTCAACATGTGGGTGAATTATTTCTTGATATTCATTGCTGATCACCACGTATAATGATATTAATTTATCTTCCCAGTCCATGCTTTCTCTCTCTTCTTTGGTTCGCACCTGAAGAGTAATACTAAACATGGACTGGGTCCTACCTTTTCAGCTTTTGATTCGCATATATACGATTTATGTATTTAATAGTGATATTTTTATATATAAAATAGATTATTATTGAGCCCGTTTATCTTTCGAAATTGAATTTACAGGAGCTTGTTTACTTTTAAGCACGTGGCCTATGTACCCTGGTTGACTACCGTAAGTGTTTGATAAAGTAGCATAAATGCCAATCATGCGCTGTCTTTACTCACTCTTATGTCAATGTAAATCAGTAGAGTAAGCAGGAGCAGTTACCTAACCTACGCCGCGATTTAATCGGCCAAGATAGAATAAATTTTAATTTTTGAAGATCAACAGGCTCTAGATAATTAACTTAAACTCAGATTGAGGTTTTTTCTCTAGCCAGAGATTTTCTGTGAAAAAAGGCGAGTTTACGCGTTAATAGCTGGCCTATTGCAAGTAAATTAAACGCAGTTAGCGCTGAAAGTAACCACTTGAGATAGATTGATTATCCAGAGTTTCGGTCAATTAGTGTGATGCGGCGCATAAAGTCTAATTTATTAGATTAAATTTGTATTTTTGCCTATATTTAAATTTTATAGTTGTAGTATAGAGCTTAAAGAAACAGCTCATTCAGATTAAACATTTACCCTAAGGCAGCTTATATGTTTGGTATAAATAAAAGTAACTCGAAAATAGAAGCACTTGAGTTACAAGTCGCTCAAAAAGAATCAGTATTAAATGCAATAACGAAGCATGTTGCTTATATTGAGTTTACGGCTGAAGGGATTATTTTAGACGCTAATTTATTATTTTTGAACACAGTAGATTATACCAAGGATGATGTTGTTGGTCATCATCACCGCATGTTTTGTGAAAAATCATATGCGGAATCGAAAGAGTATACTCAATTTTGGAAAAATCTCAGAGACGGTAAGTCAGTAAGAGGGTCTTTTTTAAGATATAACTCCCAAGGCGAAAAAATATGGTTAGAAGCAACATACTTTCCAGTTGAAATAGATGGGGTTGTCGTTAAGGTAATTAAAATAGCCTCTGATATTACGGCTAATTACACGCAAAGAAAAGCACAAGAAGCAGTTGCAGAAGCATTAAGCAAAGCGTTGGCAACGATTGAATTTACCCCTCAAGGTGAAATATTAACAGCTAATAACAACTTTTTGTCTGCTACCGGTTATAAGCTAAATGAAATAACAGGTGAGCATCATAGGATGTTTTGCACCGACGAGTTTTACGATAAAAACCCGCATTTTTGGGATGAGTTAGGGAAAGGGCAATTCAAATCAGGACAGTTTAAACGAGTAAAAGCAAATGAAGACATAATTTGGCTTGAGGCAACATATAACCCTATTTTAGATAACAAGGGAAACGTGATAAAGGTTATTAAATTTGCTTCGGATATAACTGAGCGCATGTCGCGTAATAGAGCCGTTACAGAAGCCGCAGCGATTGCACACGAATCAGCCGTTTCTACGGTTAAAACCGCCGTACTAGGCTCTGGTATTTTAAACGATTCGATCGCAAATTCCGATGCCATCGTAAATCAGGTCCTTAAATCAGTTGAGTTAATTAAAAATCTAAATGAACAATCTGCGGTCATAGGCTCCATTGTTTCTACTATAAGTAGTATTGCCGATCAAACTAATTTACTTGCTTTAAATGCAGCTATTGAAGCCGCTAGAGCAGGTGAATATGGACGAGGTTTTGCAGTAGTAGCTGATGAAGTTAGACAATTGGCAGCAAGAACGAGTAGTTCTACAAATGAAATTGCAACGGTTGTAAAAAACAATCAAGAGCTGACCAATGATATTTCAAAGCAAATAACATCTGTTTCTGATTCCTCGGTTAAAGGGCGAGAGTTAATTTCAGAAGTATCTGACGTTATAAAAGACATTGAAGCTGGGGCGGAGAAGGTTTCGGAAATTGTGTCGCAACTAAATGTATAAATTTAAAGAATACATTCTTATATAAGGGCCACAGTTTTACTGTTGGCTCTTTTTTGTAATTAAAACCATCCTTTATTTAGGGCCTGTTTATCTTTTGAGGTTGAATTTTCAGCAGTATGTTTGGTATTTAGGTAAGGCAGAGCCTATGTAGTGTGGTTATTCCCCATAAATAGGCGATAACGTAGAATAAATGTCAAACATGCTGCGCTGCCCGAAGGCTTCTGCCTAGGGGTAATTTAACAACATTCTAAATTGATAAAGTGCGACAATATGTCGCGCTTTTTCTTTTGCAGTTCACACTATAATTACGCCAATTATTATAGTGGCATAAATTAACAATGGTTTATAAAAGCAAAACTCAAAAAACTTACTTACTTTCCCCTGTCGCACTTTTTATTAGCGGTGTGCTATCTCCTTTTGCATTTGCCGACGATACGTCTTTAGAAGTAATTGAAGTACACGGACATGCTCAAAATAAGCATTCAGCACTTGGTTCGTCAGAATCGTTATTAAGTGATTCAGGTGTTGACTTTTCAGCAGCGGGCGGCGTATCTAACCTCCCTATTTTAAATGGTTTAATGGGCGACAGAGTTAAAGTGTTAATTGATGGCGCAGATGTTACCGCTGCATGCGCTAATCATATGAACCCACCACTTTCGTATATCTCGGCTAATCAAATTACGTCTTACAATGTGGTTGCAGGCGTGTCGCCTGTAAGTGCGGGCGGCGATAATATTGCTGGCGTAATAAGCGTAAATTCTATTTCACCAGAGTATAGCGATAGCAGTGAATTAGATTGGCACTCAGGCTATGTGTCAGCAAAGTACAGTAGTGTTGATAACGGACGTAAACTTGGTGTAGGTGCACGTTTAGCAAGTGACACGTTTAGCCTTAATTATCAGGGGTCGTTTGGTGACGCAGATAGTTATGAAGACGGTAACGGCGATGTGGTATTAGATACATTGTATCGAGCACAAAATCATAGTTTAACCGCAGCTATGCGCGATGATAAACAGCAATTAGTTATAAAACTAACACATCAAAAAATCCCGTATCAGGGATTTGCAAATCAGTACATGGATATGACCGATAACACCAGTTACGGTGCAATAGCTCAATACAAACGCTCCTTTGAAAACAGCGAGCTTGAAGGGCAAGCTAATTGGCACAGTGTAAAGCATGAAATGGGTTTTTTTAGCCAAGAAAAAACAGGCATGATGCCAATGAAAACCGATGCACAAGATATAAGTACGCAGCTTAAATGGCGTATTGCGCTTGATAAAAACAGCAGTATTTTACTAGCTCAAGAATATTACAATTATAGCATTGATGATTGGTGGCCAGGTATTGAAGGCTCAACCATGATGGGACCAGACGATTACGTAAATATAAATAACGGTAAACGGGAGCGGATAGCGGCATTTGCTGAATTTGAGAGGCAAATAAATACAAAGTTATGGTTAAACGCAGGCGTACGTATTGAAAGTATTAATACCCACGTTGGGGAGGTTCAACCTTACAATGATGGTGTGAGCATGATGGATATGGACGATATGAGCGATATGGGTAGCATGGGAAGTATGACCATGAGCGATACGTCTACAGATAATACCATTGCTGCACAGAACTTTAATGCTGGCGACAGAGATAAAACCGACAGCATAGTTGATGCTAACTTATTAATTAATTACCAAATAACAAATTATGATGAGCTGCAACTTGGCCTTGCCCGTAAAAACCGCGCACCTAATTTATATGAGCGATACAGTTGGGGTGTAAGCAATATGGCAACCACTATGATTGGTTGGTATGGCGGTGGTAATGGCTATATTGGTAACCCTGATTTAGACGTTGAAACAGCGCATACAATTAGTGCTACGTATATTAAGCAGGCTAAAGATGATGGTTGGCGGTTAAGCACCAATGTTTGGTATACAGATGTGAACGACTATATCGATGCTGACATTGTAAGAAGCTTCAATAGTTATGACTTGGACAATACAGCGCGTAACATTTTACAGTTTACTAATGTAGATGCCATTTTATATGGTGCAAAAATAGATTTAACAGCCAACATTTATGAATCTAAGCAATTAGGTAACTGGCAGTTACACGCTAATGTTACTAATACGAGAGGCAAGCGCGACGATACTAACCAGCCGCTTTATCAAATTAAACCACTGCAAATCCAGCTAGGTATTAGCCAGCAAATAGGTCGATTTGAAAATGCGTTATCTTGGCAGTGGGTAGATACTAAAAGCCATGTAGATAATAATCGTTTTGAAAACCAAACAGACAGCTACGGCTTGGTTAATTTAAGCTCAAAAGCCACATGGGATTCATTAACGCTAAGCGCAGAAGTGAGTAACGTGTTTGATGAGTACTACCAACTCCCACTAGGCGGCGTAAGCATTGCGGCACTTAAACAAGATAGCAGCAACGGATTCGAACAACTTGCTGGGCAGGGTCGTTCATTTAATGTAAGCGCTAGTTACGCGTTTTAATTAACTTCATATTCAAATTTAAAAATAAAGCAAAAGCCATAACTGTGTTATGGCTTTTTTCATACGCTTTAATATGTAAGCCGTAAACTTATTTTTATGAAATATTTGTACGCAACAAGCGTTCTATTAAGCATGTTTGTATTAATTTACAGCGTTATTTTAAGGTAATGCAGTAAAAAGCAGTAACTTGTTCATCACCCAATGATTAGGAAGTACAGTGTTTAAGCAATTTAAAAATAAAGTGATGGGTGCGCCAACAGCTATGGCCGGTTTAGCTTTGGGTATTGCTAGTATGGGATAGACATGGGGAAACGTTTTTAATTTAAACTCCCAAGGGCAATTTTTGGGAGCGGTACTAGCTGGCGTATTAGTTTTACTTTTGGCTGCTAAGTTTTTACTACACCCTCATTTATTAAAAGCCGATTTAGCACACGCAGTTGCAGGAAGTGTGATCCCGACATTTGCAATGGCTAACCTTGTTATTTCAAACTCAGTTGGGCAATTTAACCCATTAGTTGGCGACATTATGTGGGTTTTAGCTTTTGCGCTGCATCTCATATTTTTGGTGAGCTTTTTATACCAGCGAGCAAAAAAGTTTAACTTTGAGGATATGGCGCCCAGTTGGTTTGTGCCACCAGTGGGGATAATTATTGCAGACATTACTTTTTCGGGAAATCCAACATTAGCGTGGTTAGCTTATAGCGCACTGGTAATTGGTATATCAACGTACAGTATTATGCTGCCAATTATGTTTTATCGTTTTTTATTAGCATTAAAAAGTGACTACGAAATACAACCAACACTTGCCATTTTAGCTGCGCCTGCCAGTTTAACATTAGCGGGGTATTTTCATATTGTAGCTAATCCATCACTTGTTATAGTGGGGGCATTATTTATATTAGCGATAATAAAAACACTGATTGTTTATGTGTTATTTTTAAAGTTATTACGCAGACCTTTTACGCCGAGCTACGCTGCTTTTACATTTCCAATGGTTATTGGAGCAACTGCATTATTTAAAATGAAAGATTGGATGCAAAGTATAAACCTCGCAATACCATATATTGATACAGTTAATTATTTAGCTACGTTTGAACTTATAGCTGCCACGGCAGTGGTATGTTATGTAAGTGGTCGGTACTTTTGCTACTTTAAATTATCAAAGCAACAGGTAACGTAAAGCTACTCTTGGATTACCTGTGGTTCATTACTTTCTTGTTCAGCTAGGGCGTGTTGATCTTTGCGGTATAAAAAACAAACAGCATAAGGATAAGGTATAATTGAATTCGCTAAAAAACGTTACACCGAACCCTCATGCCAAGATTAATGTTAACAGACGCGACATGGAATGTCTTATCAAAAGTAATGCACTTAAGTGGTCGAATTTATAATAAGCCTGAGCATAGAAAAACGCTCGAAGGCATACTCTATAAGATGCGTACCGGTATTCCTTGGCGAGATTTACCGTCTTATTTCGGCTCGTGGAGTGCTATTTATAGACGATTTAATTTATGGTCCAAAAAAGATATTTTGAATGAATTATTTCGAGTGTTATCCCACTATGCTGATATGGATTGGATCTTTATTGATGGCAGTATTGTCAGGGCTCACCAGCATAGTTGCGGTGCAAGAACCGCTGACAATGAATCAATCGGTAAGAGTCGAGGTGGTAATTCGACTAAAATTCATCTTGCAGTAGATAGCGGAGGATTGCCTGTTTATTATGAATTATCCTGTGGAAATACGCATGATATCGTCCATGCAGAGTCACTTGTAGCCAATTGCCCAACGAGTAATGTTGTTGTCGCAGATAAAGGCTACGATAGTGAAAAACTAAGAGAGTTTATTCGTGACAATAGCGCTACACCCGTTATTCCACGCAAGGATAACAGTTTAGTGGGTAATGAAGATATTGACTGGTGCATGTACAAATATAGGCACTTAGTTGAGAATGCCTTTGGTCGGATCAAACAATATAGAGGGATAGCCACACGGTATGAAAAGCTTGAGCGGAATTATCATTCCATGCTCGCTTTAGCATTCACTATGATGTGGCTACCAATATGGGCTGATTAATATATATACTACAAAGATCAACAGCCCCTAGATTGGCTCAGAAAATATGTTCTTCTTGAACAAGGGATCCCTCGCCATGACACAATTGCTCGTGTAATGAGCCGTATTGACATGACGCAATTCCAAGATTCCTTTTCTTCTTGGATGAAAGCCTGCTCCAAATTAACTCAAGGCGGTGTAGTTGCTATTGACGGTAAACGATTGAAAGGTTCATTTAATCAGTCAGATAGACGCGATGCGCTTTATATGATCAGTGCATTTGCATGCGAAAATGGTGTTGTTTTGGCACAATGCCCTGTTGATAAAAAGTCGAATGAAATAAAAGCGTTGCCAGAGCTGCTTGAATTATTAGAGATAAAAGGCTGCTTAGTAACGATTGACGCTATGGGGTGTCAAAAATCAATTGCAAAAAAAATAGTTGGTAAAGAAGCCGATTACTTACTTGCGGTAAAAGCAAACCATAAAAGGCTACTGTCACAAATAGAAGATGTGTTATTACCTGAGGTAGCACGACAAGCATCTGATGGGCTCTTGTTTAACGAAGCCGATTATCAAAAAAATAGAGAAGAATTTAGGTGCTGTGCAGTGAGCCATAACGTGAGCGGTTTATCAGAAACGATACACTGGGAAGGTGTAAAAACAGTGGGTGTTATTGTTTCTTATAGAAAAGAAAAAGGTAAATTAAGCAATGAGTTATGCTATAGATACTATATTAGTTCAGCGAATTTAACAGCGGAAGAACTCGCGAGAGGAGCACGACAACATTGGCAAATAGAAAATGGATTACATTGGCGTTTAGATGTAGGATTTAAAGAAGATGAGTGTCGAATTAGGCGCGAAGGTGCAGCACCTGTATTTGCGGGGCTGAGACACATCGCATTTAATCAGCTAAAAGCAGAAAAAAGTTTTAGTAAAGGCATGCCCGCAAAACAGAAAAAAGCTATGCGCAGTACAGCCTACCTTGAAAAGGTACTGAACGCATAGACTTTTTTCATGCTCTTGCCCTGGTTGGCTACCGATTTGTGCACCCGCAGTAAGGAGGGGATTAGTGAGCTATGACGATGAGCTACTCATCATCGTCAGCATTTTTAATTCGCTCTAAACGGTCAAACTCTTCATATTCTGCCGCCTGAATTTCATCAAGAATAGAATCTACATCGGCAAGTTCGTCGCTGTCTTCAAATTCACCTGTAAGCGTTGAATTAGGCGTTAAATTGGCCTCTTCAAATAGTGCCCACATTTCTTTAGCGTATTGAGTTTTTAGTATGCTTGGCGCAAATTCACCATAGTAGCGGCGTATGTTATTTACATCGCGTGCAAACATAGCTTGTGCACTGTTATTTGCTGAAGCGTTAACTGCTTGCGGTAAATCTATAATTACAGGGCCGTTATTATCTACAAGTACATTAAATTCAGATAAATCACCGTGTATTATACCTGCGCAAAGCATAAGCTTAATGTAATGTATCATGAGTTTATACTGCTCAATCGCTTGCTCTTCACTAAAAACGACATGTCCTAGTTGAGGGGCTACGTTACCATCTTCATCAGAGACGAGCTCCATAAGCAGCACGCCATCAATACAAAAGTAAGTATCAGGTACACGTACACCCACACCGGCTAAACGAGATAGCGCATCCACTTCGGCATTTTGCCAAATTTCTTCTTCTAATTGACGGCCATAGCTAGAGCGTTTGCCCATAGCCCGGGCTTGGCGTCCACCACGTACTTTTCGGCCTTCTTGGTATTGTGCCGCTTTTTTAAAGCTACGTTTAACGGCATCTTTATACACTTTTGCACAGCGTATGTGTTCACCACAACGCACAATAAATACATCGGCTTCTTTGCCGCTCATTAGTCGGCTTATAACTTCGTCAATAAGGCCATCATCAACAAGAGGTTGTAGGCGTTTAGGTATTTTCACAGATTGCCTGCTAAGTAGGGTTGGTTATTAATCATTATTTATGAAAGTGCTCTGTATTTGTTTGTTTAATTGGCTCAAGCAGTATATCAGCTTTGAGAATTAAGGGCAGTAACGCAACTGCTCGTCAGTTATTAATCGTATTATTTTATTAGCTTATATATTGATTGCAATGCAATCAACCATAACTTTTTAAATTAATTTTTTATCAAAATAATTTACTACTTCCCTATTGTTTGCACATTGTTTGCGTTTTTAAAGCGTAATCTTAATTTAATTCTTAAATACGAGGTTATTACTATGAAGCATTTTTCAACACTTGCCACTGTGGCAATATTATCTATTGCTTTTTCAGCTAATGTAGCTGCACGAGGCGGTGACAATCCTCCTGAAAGGCCTGATTTTTCAACTATTGATACTGATGGCGATGGTGTAATTAGCTTTGAAGAGTTTAGTGCTAAAAAACCACCGCACGGCGATGCACAAACAATTTTTGATTCTATAGATGCCGATGGTAATGGCGAAATCAGTGAACAAGAGCTTAGCGATCATAAACCACCTCGTCGTGAACGTTGAAAGGGTACTAAAATGATTAATAGTATTAACAGCAGTTCTGCCAGTTTGATGTCGCAACAAAGCAGCCAAACAGCAAAGCTAACAACAGAGCAAAGCGATTTTATTAAAGAAACGCTTGCACAGTTTGATGCAGAAAACTTAACTAGCGACGATGCGCAAAGTATTCAAGCGGCGTTTAAAGAGCAAGGTATTGCACCCACTAAAGAGCTTGCTGATTTAATGGGCGAACTTGAATTTGATGCTAAAAGTATTGGTGATGCAGGAAGAGCAGAAGGTCAAAGACCGCCGCCACCGCCACAAAACTCATTAGAACCAGTCGATACAGACGAGGTAGTGAGCTATTTAGATGAGCTCTTAACTGAGTATTCAAACCAATTGTCTGATGAAGATAAAGAATCAATCCTTGCATCAGTGCAAGAGAAATTTGGTTTAAGTGAAGGCGATTCGCTGCTAAATGTAACTGCTTAGGTATTATTACTTAGAGTAAAGCTGTACTAGTGTGATTACCAAGGGATTATGTCGGTCTAATTACCGAGCGACTTTGTCGTAAATAGCATATCAGCCAGTTGCTAAACTGGCTATCTTTTATGCCGATTCAGCTAAAGCATTAGATTTTTCGACTCGCAATGCGGTGGTATTCATATTGTTTCTTAGCCACATGCTACGCACACCGCCCGCGCTAATATCAACACCTAAGGCTTCACTGAGCTTCATCGCGACTTTCTGCTGACCAAGGTGAGGGTGTTCAATAGAGAATTGCACAACGGCGTCTTCTATTGCCTTATCCACACAGTTTTTGTGCCGTAGATTAGGTGTTTCTTGGCGTTTTAATGCTTCAGGGCCACCTTGCTTAACTAGTCTTAAGTGCCGGTGAATAGTATCTCGTGATACGCCACTTTGGCGTGATGCAGCGCTGACGCTTCCGAGTTTTTCGATTAACGCTAATACTTCAAGTTTCTTCTGTACTGCCAAGTCTTCTGATGCGAGTTTGCTTGGTTCATTAACTTCAGAGATCTTGAGTTTGCGGCCAGCGAAGTGAGCGGTAAACCCTTTTTTACTCGTGTTCCTTATCTCGATTTTCTGATTGGCAATGGAGTGCTTGAGCGGTGAATCTATTAAATAGAACTTGTTGCCATAACTGAAGGTATGGTCGTTACGTATTTTACGGTGATCTTTAATGACGCAGATATCATCAAGGTTGATGTGTTTCGACAGAGCCGTAAATTCAGGTGCTTGCTTTGATTTAACTTGAATTTTGGTTTGCCAGAACTGCGGAATAAAGACGTGTTTAAGGTAGGCATTAGCGGCAGCAATATCATTGATATTGTTCAACCTAAGCTCGGGAACAAGACGGTCTTGGAAGGTATCGAATGCTCGCTCAATACGGCCTTTGCCTTGCGGTGAGTTGGCAAAAATGATTTCAATGCCTAGCTCCTCGCAAGCCCTCTGCATCTGTGAGAAGTTGCAGCGTTTAGGGCCACCGAATATACCGGCTCTATCCACATAAAGCGTTTTAAAAACGCCTTTGGCTTCAATACAATCTCGCATCACTTTCAAACAACCAACCGTCGTTTCTGAGAGAAAGAACTCTGCGTATACTTCACTGGTAGCATCATCAATCATGGCAATTAAACAGTGCTTTTTATCCCCAAACCAGCGATGCGGACTGCCATCCATTTGCATCATTAAGCCCGCTGCTTCCATACGCTCTCTACGTTTACGAACATTGCTGCGCCTGCGCTTAGCTCGTTTAACATGGTGAATATCATGCGCCCAACCTCGCAGTGTTTCGCGCTTCACAACAATGTTTTCGTTTTCGGCCAACTGCTCAGCCAAGTGCAACAAGTTCAAATCGAAATACTTATCTTTAATCAAAGCCTGTACTGCTTTCTTAATTGATACTGGCGTTTTGTTTGGCGGGGTTTTACCGCTATTACCATGAATAGCGAATTGAATACCGACTTGCTGATATTGCTTTACGTAGCGTTCAATGGTGCGTCGAGACTTACCGAGTAATTTTGCAGCATTGGCAATTGTTATTCTACCTTCGACTACCTTAGCAATGATATCAACAGTGAGTTGAGCTTTAGAGTCCATCACAATCATCCTCAACATGCCTTCTAGTATTCAAAAAAATAAACACTAACAGGCACATAAAAAAATGACCGACAAATTCCCTTGGTAATTAGCAATTACGACAGAATCGCTTGGTAATTAAGATACGACAAAATCGCTTGGTGTTAACACTTTAAACTGTACTAGCTCAGACTTGATCTGACAGTTACCCATTTTTCTAATGGTGACTGTTAGTTTAGATTTGAGCTAAATTCTTTTCTGCCCAAACCGTTTTTCCATCCAATAATGTTTCAAGTGGTGTTCGACCGCAACATACTTTTCCTTGATGAGTCCGATCATTGTTGTAGTAATCCATCCATTCGTCCAGATCTTTTTGTAGTTCTTCCATTGAATCGTACAACTTTTTGCGGAATGTGATTTGATAGAACTCGTTCAAAATCGTCTTATGGAAACGCTCACAGATACCATTTGTTTGCGGGGACATTGCTTTCGTTTTTGTATGGTCGATGTCGTTAATTGCCAAATATAGCTGATAATCATGATGCTCAACTCGCCCACAATACTCAGTTCCTCGGTCAGTTAATATTCTAAGCATAGGTAACTTGTGACCTTCGAAATAAGGCAATACTTTATCATTGAGCATGTCAGCCGCTGTAATTGGCGTTTTCGTTGTGTAGAGCTTCGCAAAGGCGACTTTACTGTAGGTATCCACAAAGGTTTGTTGATAGATACGACCAACACCTTTAAGGTTACCAACATAAAATGTGTCTTGTGAGCCAAGATAACCGGGATGCGCTGTTTCAATTTCACCACAGGCTTCATCGTCATGTTTTTTCTTTTCTAGCGCAGCAACTTGAGCGTCAGATAAAATAATGCCTTCATTAGCGACTTTGTTTTCCAATGCTTTCAATCGTTTTTTGAAGTTTTCTAAATCGTGACGCAACCAGATTGAACGAACACCACTACCTGAGACAAACACGCCTAACTTACGAAGCTCATTGCTGGTTCTATGTTGACCGTGAGCAGGATAGTCAACTGCATAGTTAATGACGGCTTGCTCTGTTTCTTCGTCAACGCGATTCTTTATATTTGGTGTACGGCGGTTCTTTTCGATTAATGCATCGATACCACCTTCATTAACGAGTTCTTGATAACGATAAAATGTATCTCGTGATACGCCCATGACTTTACAGGCTCTTGATACATTGCCTAGTTCTTCGGCAAGGTTAAGTAAACCAGCTTTGTGTTTTATGATTGGATTGTTAGTATGCAACATGAGAGTTACCTTTTTGTTTGTTTTGATTTAAAGATTCGACACCTTTATCAAAACGGGTAACTCTCACTTTTTCAAGTTGAATTGTCAGATCTTGTCTGAACTAATACAGTAAAGCTGACTGTTACTCGAAAGTCTTAAGTCCAAAGCCCAACGGTTAATTCTGTTGGGCTTTTTTATTGGCTTAATTTAACCGTGTTTCTATTTTGCTGGTGCCATCTTCTTCGGTAAATTTAAATACAAAATCTTTTTTACCATCTTGGTTTATATCAACTAACAGAATATCTTTGTTATTTTTAGGCAGCGTTAATTTTAATTTCTTACGTTTTTTATTTAGCAGTGAATCTTGCTCTCCGTAATAAATATACAGTGTTTTTTTACTGTATTTGTATACCGCATCAATATAGCTGTCGCCGTTAATATCGCCTAAATAGAGCGCTGGTTTGGAATCATTGCCGTTCATTCCCACTTCCATTTCTAAATCAAGTTCGATACTCGATTTATTGGCAAATGAGCCGTCGGGTTGCTGTTTATAAAGATTCATTTCTACATCTACATCAGTACTGCCACCGCCCAATGCCATAGACGCGATAGTACCTAAGCCAATATCTAAATCCATTTTTTGTAAATCAATTAAGCCATCATTATTAAAATCAGTTTTGAGTAATAACTCACTAGGGCCCTGTGTTTCAAATAAGGTAATGGGCGTACTAGTAAAACCTTTAGCGCTCCCTAGGTATAAAGTATGTGCTATTTTTATATCTAACGAATCCATACCTTGCGTAGGCTTAAACTGCCTGGTTGTAAAATCTAGAAATCCGTCGTTATTAATATCAATAATTTGCTTTATTTTGCGAGTTTCACCATTACTTAGTTCGCCTAACTCGATGTCAAAGTCAATTGAGGTAAGCTTTTGCTCAAAGCCCTCTGAATTAGCAAGGAGTACATCTGCTCCAAAGTCGTTTGAAAATACTAGGTCGTTTAAGCCGTCGTGGTTAAAATCAATAACGACGGGTTTATTGTTAATGTTAACTTCTAGAGAAAGCCCTTTTCCTGAAAAGCTGCCTTCATACAAAGGTGTTTGCATAAATTGGTTGGGCTTAAAGCTGCCGTCTTTGTTTTGAACATATAAGGTGCTGCTTGTTAAATTAGGGATAAAAATATCACTTAAGCCATCGTTATTGGCATCAAAAACAAAATCAATTTTCTCAAACTCATCTACTTTTAATGTATTAAGCACTGATTCATAAGTAAACAATAATGTTGTTTTATCGCTATTGGTTTTATAAACCCCGTCGTTTGCTAAAATTAGTGCTTGTTTGGTATCGGCATTGGCAAGTGTTGCTACATCAAAACCAATCGCATTATTGGGTAGGGTAAGTTGAATGCTTTTTACGCTTAGTAAATTGATGCTCTCAAGCTGCTTTAGGGTCTTATAGTTACTCCGTTCCATTAATTAATGTATTTACCTATCTCATTAATACATGGAATATGCTTCTGTTGATCACGAATATTTGAGCGGAAACAATCAATGTTTGTAACAAGACTTTCGGATCAACAGAAGTTATTTGTTTCAATACGCATACTCAGGGATTGTCGTAATGCCGACTATCTATAAGACCTGCGAGAAACACTATTAGCCTCTATCTATTCTTTCACTTTACCTCTAGGAGGCCCAAAATGGAAGCCTTTAACGTCTCAGATTTTGCTGCCCTTATCGGGATCGATTGGGCCGACCGTAAACACGATATTTGTGAAATAAATCGCGACACAAATACACAACATTTAAGTGTGATTTCCTCTGAGCCTAAGTCAATTAATGCATGGGCGCTTGGGTTAAAACAACGCTACAACGGCAGATCTGTTGCTGTCGCGTGTGAGCTAAAAAAAGGCCCACTTATATATGCACTCAGTAAATTTAAGCACATTGTATTATTTGTGATTAACCCATCAAGTGTTGCTAAATACCGTGCTGCATTTACGCACAGCGGGGCGAAAGATGATCCTACTGATGCAATTATTCAAGTTGAAATCTTACAACTTCATATGGATAAATTAACGGTTATTAGGCCGGATTCAGAGGACGTTAGGTGTCTTGCGCAGCTTGTCGAATACAGACGTAAACTAGTACAAGATCGTGTTAATTTAACCAATAAAATAGCCACAACGCTAAAAAATTATTATCCCCACGTGATTGATTGGTTTAAAGAAAAAGACACTCAAATATTCTGTGACTTCTTACTGCGCTGGCCCTCTCTTGCTCACGCTAAAAAAGCGAGGAAACAAACACTACTCGACTTCTTTAATCAACATAATTCCCGCTACCCACTCGTTAATGAAAAGCGGATAAAAGAAATAAAAGATGCTGAAATTCTCACCGAAGATATGGCGGTGATCACGCCAAACTTATTACTTATTGAATGCCTCGTTCCGCAACTTAAACAGCTAATGTTGGCAATAACACGATTTGATGACGAAATTAAAACACTTTATAAGCAACATACAGATCGCGCTATTTTTGATAGTTTACCTGGGGCGGGGCCACAATTAGCACCTCGATTATTAGCCGCTATGGGGTCAAATCGTGACCGCTATAAGTGCGCCGCTGACATACAAAAATACGCAGGCATTGCTCCAGTAACCGAACGCAGTGGCAAAAAGGAATGGATACACTGGCGATACTCATGCACTAAATTTTTAAGGCAAACATTTGTGGAATGGGCTGGATTATCTGTGCGTTATTCATTTTGGGCTAAAGCCTATTATCGGCAGCAAGAAGCCAAAGGAAAACCTCATAATACCATCATCAGATCATTGGCATTTAAGTGGATACGAATCCTATTTAGGTGCTGGAAAACACATACGCCCTACGATGAATCAACTTACTTAACCGCATTGAAAAGTAAGGGATCACCGCTGTTAAAATTTGCGGTGGAAAGTGAGCTTTAGCGCTTGCTGTCCACCTCAGGGCGTGTTGTTATATGCAAATACAGTTGCGGAGTCGGTCGTAATTAATGCTTGTGTTGTTTGTATTGCTAGTTTTTGTGCTGATACAAGGCAAGGAGCTAAAGCACATAGCGTTATTATTATTTTATTCATTCGTTAATCCTTTAAATTAACGAGCAATATAGTATTGCTCAAGATTAATTTATAGTACCAACGACTAATTTTAGAACAACTAAATATATGTAAGAAAATGTGGCTGAATGTCTATTTTACAGAGTGAGGAAGCCACTTTAAAAGCTTTTCAAATAAAATATCTTGGGCAATTGGTTTTGATATATAGTCATCCATTCCGGAATCTAAACATTTAGTTTTATCACCCGTCATAGCATTCGCTGTCATGGCTATGATTGTAATGGCGTTTGCTTTATCTCTTGCTTCATTATTTCTAATTAAAGTTGTTGCCTGATATCCGTCCATAACAGGCATCTGGCAATCCATTAAAATAAGAGAGTATGGCTCAATAGTATTTTTTTGATCTAAGTAATCAAGTACCTCTTTACCATTGGTCGCAATATCTACAACACTAATTCCCATCTTTTTCAATGTTGTTGCGGCGACAATCTGATTAATTTGATTACCTTCAGCTAATAAAATACGTATATCTTCACGCCATACAATATCATTCGGCCCAAGTGGTTTTTTGGTTATGGTACAAGTTTGGGTATTTTCACTATGTAAAGTGTTTCTCTTGGGTAAGCATTTTGTAAGAAGGTTAAAAATATCTTTAGTTGTCATCGGTTTTGGAAAGTAAGCAGTAAAACCATTTTGTTTATAGTGTTCATTAGTTTCAAACTGATCTATTGTGGTCATCAATACAAGGTTTGCTGTACTGAGAAGAGTTAGATCATTAATCGTTTTACCGAGTGTTAATCCGTTACTGTCGCTAAGTTTTGTATCAATAATTACAATGTCGAAAGGATGAGCATGTTGGGTATAAAATTGCTCGTAAGTATTTAGCGCAATTTTTGCTGATGAGCTTATTGTTACGATTGCTCCCCATTGTGTAAGCTGCTTTTGAAGTACGTTAGCTTGGCTTTTGTTACTGCACGCTATTTGTATGTTAATTCCAGTAATATCTATAGGAGGCATTATTTTTTCTGTTTTTTTACTTTTCTTTAAAGTGATATCAAAAATAAAGTTACTCCCTTTATTTTCGTCCGACTTTACCTCTACTTCACCTTGCATCAAATTGCAGAGTTTTTTAACGATGGCTAAGCCTAATCCTGTCCCGCCGTATTTCCGTGTTGTTGAAGAATCTACTTGTGAAAATGATTTAAATAACTTGGCTTGTTGCTCTACTGGAATGCCTATTCCGGTATCCTTCACTTGGCAGTTAAAGCGTATTTCATTCCCATTAGTGGGAATTAATTTAGCAATAATTTGCACTTCCCCTACATGGGTAAATTTAAGGGCGTTATTAACAAGATTTGTTAATATTTGTCTGAGTCGTCCAGAATCTCCAATAACGAAAGGGTATTTGATATCTGTAATATCTAAAATAAGTTCAATACCTTTACTATATGCTTGAGCTGCGACTGTTTCTAAAAAATCTCCTAGCATGGCATGCAAGTTAAACTCTAACTCTTCTAGCTCAAGCTTACCTGCATCTACTTTTGAAAAATCTAAAATATCATTAATTATATTGAGTAAAGAGTTTGCACTGTTAAGTGCAATACGTGTTTGATATTGCTGCTTTTCGTTTAAAGGACTATCTAAAATAAAGTTAAGCATACCGAGTACTCCATTCATAGGCGTACGTATTTCATGACTCATTGAGGCTAAAAACTCACTTTTTGCTATATTGGCTTGTTCTGCTAATGCTTTTGCTTCAATTAATGAATGATTGGCAGCAATCCGTTTAGTGATATCTTGCTGAATTCCTACAAAGGCGGTGAGTTTAGAGTGCTCGTCAAAAACAGGGGAGATTTGTAAACTATTCCAAAATGCGGTGCCATCCTTTTTGTAGTTTACTATTTCTACACGCTGAGTTTCTAATGATTTTATTGCGTTTTTAATGACCGATATTGATTTTTTATCTGTGTTGGGGCCTTGTAAAACACGGCAATTTTTACCGATCATATCTTCTTTTTTGTAACCGGTTATTTTTTCAAACTCGCTATTTAAAAATACTAAAGGTAGACCAGGAACTTTAGCATCTGCGATCGATATTCCTACATTACAAGACTCTATAGCATGGGCTAATAAATCATTTTGTTCTTTGGCTTTTTTTAATGCCTCTTGTGATTTTTTTTGTTCAGTGATGTCAGTAATTGAGCCCGCCATTCTGATAGCAATATTATTGCTGTCTCGTAATGCCATGCCTTTCGCTCTAAAGTGACGGTATACACCTGATTTATTCTTTAAGCGGTATTCAATATTATATGGTTTATTTTGCGTTAAATGCGCTTTTAATTGTTTTTGGTTTTCATCTATATCATCAATATGAATTAGGTTATTAAATGTTTCAATTGTATTAGGTAAAAACTCTATATCGTTTTCATTGTATCCAAGTAATACTCTAATCCGTGGGGAAAAATATATTGTATTAGAGAGGATATCCCAATCCCAAATACCATCATTGCTGCCTTCAACTGCTAACTTATAACGGGCTTCACTTAATTTGATCGCTTTTTTTGAAATCTCAAGCTGCTTAAATGGGTTTAATAGTAAATGCCTACCAAAAATTAATAACACAACAGATGAAAGGAGTAGGCTTAAAATAAGAGCTACTGCTATATCTAGCATAAAGGCGGTTACTTTTTCAGCTAATAAGCTGTTTTTTATTAAATAATTTAACTCAATGCCTGTGGAGCCAACCGGTTTTTTACTGATTGAAATATACTGCTGTGTTTCATCTAAATTTGAAAAAGAGACCCAAGGGCCACTGAGTATGATGTTGTGATTATTTAATACAAATTTTGCAGGTAATAACTCCCTAAGCGGTGTGCTAAATTTTACTGTTAGCACCCCTTCACTGAGGTTGTTATATTTTATAGGTACTGCAATGGTAAAAAAATATTGCGATTGTGATGACCGTAAAATAACAGCGCTTTCTATTTGATTGTTAATTATACTATTTAGCCAAGTAGGTTCTGTCGCAATTACCTCAGCTAATGATGAGTCACTGCTATACACAACTTCTTGGAGAATATTTGTAATAACAAGCTTTTCGGTTTTTCCTAAAATTTTATATTCATCAAGGTAATCTAATAGCGCAGCTTTAGATGTTTCTGAGCCCATGATTGCATTTGACAAAATTGGCTGGCGAGCAATATCTTTGAGGATCTGTTCTCGGGTTTCTATAAAAAGCATTAAGTAACTAGTGGTTAACTCTGATTCAATTTCTATACTTTTACTCTGTAAATCATAAATAGCATCATTAGCTCTGCTCCCAACAAGTAAAAGGCTTATTGTTACTGAAAGTATTAAACTCAATGCTAAAAAAGTATAAAATGCATTGTTTGTTGTCAGTTTAAATTTATTACTCAGTGAGTTTGGCATTATTCTGGACTGCCTTCTAAATTATTTAATATATGAATACTCCCATCAGGTTTATAATTTGCCATGCATAAATCACCTAACCCAAGTGCTTCATGTGCATCTGCATCATCATTAGACCACTGAGTAAAAGGCTGCTTATATTGTTTAATTAATCCATCGATTGGTTGATTTAAATTCTCTAATGCGAGCCTAATATTCGCCCTGTTTTTTTGTATATCGTCGGTTAATGTTGTTTGCGAAATGGCTTGTAATAGGATTTTAGTAAGATCATATGCATGGATAAACCCAGCCGGAGAATCCAGCTTTTCTGGTGCTATAGAAGGGGGGGAAAGCGATAGCGCTTGATTTACCACGTTTTTGGTAAGCTTTGTTTGGGGTTTAGTTAAAAAAGAAAAACAGCTTTGTATGAAATGCAGGCTGAGGTTTGATTTTATTGCGTGCTCAACATTTGTGAAAAAATCCCCCCCAGTGATCCCCCAGTGACTAATTATAGGTACTCGCTTATTCTCTACAAAGCTTGCCATAGCGTTAATTATTTCAGCTCCTTCAAGTGCGTTACCCACAAACAAAATACAATCGGCTTGGTCGCTTATGATTTCACGTAGAATTATTTTTGCACTATTCGCTTTTATGTTCCAATTAAACCAATTTACTTTAGTTTTAATATTCCCCAATGCTTTGCTCATCGCAATATTGTTAGACTTACCCCAAGGGCTGAGGGATCCCCACTTTATCCAGCGGCCTCTTTTTGATAATTAGAAATAAAGTTTTTTAAACTTTTTTCTATATAGCTTTGTGTAATACGTCTCTTACATAGCTTTATGACTTGCTTGGCTAAGGTTAAAAATGAAAGAACTCGGCGATTCTTAACACTATTTGCTTGAAATTTTATATGCCACTTTCTTTTTTCTGCTTCACACCCTATAAACCATAACGCAGTGCTCGCTATTGTGGCTATCAAGCATAATATTCCTATTCTATTTATGCCGGTGCTTTTACTAAAACGCCACGAAAAACCATATCTCAAACTTTTGTCATCGCGGAAATTTTGCTCTATTTGCATTCTTTTACTATATAAACCAACTACTCGCTTACTCGTCATTGTATTGTCTGATGTCGCGAGTAACCATGGCTCTTTCGCTAAGTTTTGATACATTTTTGTATCTTTCGTAAATCTGCTTTTTCCTTTTCTTCCTTTATTTTTTCCATGATATACGTGTAAAAATGCATCGCATGCTGTCGGGCTGGACTGAGTTAGTCTTGCTTGACCTAACGCCTTTGGTATATCGCTGGCACCAGCCCTAAGTTGTTTTAATGTATGCCATTGTGATTGCATGGCTAGTTTACACTTCATTGAGCCTCTTAATCGACCTATCATATGCCAACCAAGTTCGCGTACTTTACTATACCAAGGCGTAAGAAAGCCGCCGTCTGTTACAATATAGACACTAGGATGTCGTCCAAGCACTTCATAAAGTTCATCTAAAAACAGGCTGTTGGTTGCTGGGCTATCAAAATTCTTCTGCTCAACAATCATGTTATAAATCACGATAGAGCGCCCATCCACAAGTAAGCTTGCTCGCAGTAAGTGATAGTCGTGACCACAGGCACCGCTCCAGTCAACGGCAATTGCAAGCATTGGTAAAGAGTCGATAATAGGATGAGCTAATGCTTTATAGATAGCGACCCTTTCATTGTAGAGGTGAGTATTTTTTAAGAAGCGATCAACGCGTTTTATTTTATGTTTTACATCCACAGCGCCAGACAAATTTCTGCCGATTTCAGTTAAGGTAAGTTTATTGCCCGAAATTAATGCATTACTGCAGCTTAGTAATGTTTTTACTCTGGCATTATTGAATGGCGCTAATGCATGTTTAAAGTACTTATGGCAAACTGATGTGTCAGGCATAGCAGTTGTGACTTATGTGGGTTGTGGTGATTTACATAAGATCATAAATTGCTGTGCCTGTCACGTTTTGGGGATTCGTCAGCCCAAAGGGCTGAGGGATCCCCACTTTATCCAGCGGCCTCTTTTTGATAATTAGAAATAAAGTTTTTTAAACTTTTTTCTATATAGCTTTGTGTAATACGTCTCTTACATAGCTTTATGACTTGCTTGGCTAAGGTTAAAAATGAAAGAACTCGGCGATTCTTAACACTATTTGCTTGAAATTTTATATGCCACTTTCTTTTTTCTGCTTCACACCCTATAAACCATAACGCAGTGCTCGCTATTGTGGCTATCAAGCATAATATTCCTATTCTATTTATGCCGGTGCTTTTACTAAAACGCCACGAAAAACCATATCTCAAACTTTTGTCATCGCGGAAATTTTGCTCTATTTGCATTCTTTTACTATATAAACCAACTACTCGCTTACTCGTCATTGTATTGTCTGATGTCGCGAGTAACCATGGCTCTTTCGCTAAGTTTTGATACATTTTTGTATCTTTCGTAAATCTGCTTTTTCCTTTTCTTCCTTTATTTTTTCCATGATATACGTGTAAAAATGCATCGCATGCTGTCGGGCTGGACTGAGTTAGTCTTGCTTGACCTAACGCCTTTGGTATATCGCTGGCACCAGCCCTAAGTTGTTTTAATGTATGCCATTGTGATTGCATGGCTAGTTTACACTTCATTGAGCCTCTTAATCGACCTATCATATGCCAACCAAGTTCGCGTACTTTACTATACCAAGGCGTAAGAAAGCCGCCGTCTGTTACAATATAGACACTAGGATGTCGTCCAAGCACTTCATAAAGTTCATCTAAAAACAGGCTGTTGGTTGCTGGGCTATCAAAATTCTTCTGCTCAACAATCATGTTATAAATCACGATAGAGCGCCCATCCACAAGTAAGCTTGCTCGCAGTAAGTGATAGTCGTGACCACAGGCACCGCTCCAGTCAACGGCAATTGCAAGCATTGGTAAAGAGTCGATAATAGGATGAGCTAATGCTTTATAGATAGCGACCCTTTCATTGTAGAGGTGAGTATTTTTTAAGAAGCGATCAACGCGTTTTATTTTATGTTTTACATCCACAGCGCCAGACAAATTTCTGCCGATTTCAGTTAAGGTAAGTTTATTGCCCGAAATTAATGCATTACTGCAGCTTAGTAATGTTTTTACTCTGGCATTATTGAATGGCGCTAATGCATGTTTAAAGTACTTATGGCAAACTGATGTGTCAGGCATAGCAGTTGTGACTTATGTGGGTTGTGGTGATTTACATAAGATCATAAATTGCTGTGCCTGTCACGTTTTGGGGATTCGTCAGCCCCAAGGGGTATTTTCTAATAACAGTTGGGGTTTTTGACAACCAAGAGTCTGCGTTGCAAATTGGGCCATTCTATGGCCTGCTTTTGTATCGTCTACAGAGAGTCTAAATACCCAGTTTTTCTCGTCAGGGTAGCGGGTAATTGGCCCACCAGCAGCCCAAGGAACTAAAAGTAATAGTTTATTTTTATTTATAAAATCTCTATTTTTAATATAGGGAGGAGAGTGTAGACCCCCCAAAAAAACTAACGCGTTTGAATCTTTTAAAAACTGCTGCATATGCAGCAAGCTGCGATTAGAGTTTCCTCTATTATCTTTTTCAATAAAATTTATTTGGTAACCTTGTACATTATTATTAATTTCGGCGAGTGCTGTAAGTGCTCCCATTTTCATTGCATAGGCGGATTCGTTATGATTAGAGTAGTCAGAATCGTGATAAATAGTCAGTGTTTTAATATTTTCAGCGTAGGTACTAAAGGAAAAAGAGGCAGTATAAAAGAGGCTTATGATGATGAGATAAATAGTTATACGCATAAAAACACTTAGTTTTAATAATTTATATTAAAGTTAGCTTATTTTGGAGCGTTTTCATATTTTAAAAGAAAATAACTTTATAATAAATGATTTAAATAGTTAATTTGTATTAAGCTGTTGCTTTAATTAATTTATTGGCAATAAATGGCGTGTCTTTTGAGGTATAAAAGCCAGCAAATATTACTGGCTTTTATACAAAGACGCGTGGCTATTTTATTTAAAATCACTGCCTTTATGGCGCTCTGCCATTTGCTCTTCTTCAGGGCCCCATGTGCGATTAACACGACGACCGCGTTTTACAGCTGGGCGCTCTGAAACCTGTGTAGCCCAGCGTACAACGTGAGTGTATGAAGCAACATCTAAAAACTCAGATGCATCATACAAAGCACCTAGAACTAGCGAGCCGTACCACGGCCAAATGGCGATATCGGCAATTGAATATTCATCACCCGCCATGTATTCGTTTTCGCTTAAATGACGGTTTAACACATCAAGTTGGCGTTTAGTTTCCATTGTAAAACGGTCAATAGGGTATTGCATTTTACTTGGCGCATAGCTATAAAAGTGACCAAATCCGCCACCTAAATATGGCGCTGAACCCATTTGCCAAAATAGCCAGTTACGACACTGCGTTTTAGCTTTTAAGTCTTTAGGGATGAGTACATCAAATTTTTCAGCCAAATACTGTAAAATAGAACCCGATTCAAAAATACGAGTCGGTGGCGTGGTTGAATGATCCATTAGTGCTGGGATTTTCGAATTTGGATTAATATCAACAAAGTCAGAACCAAACTGATCGCCATCACCTATATTTATTAAATATGCGTCGTAGTCTGCACCAGTTAAGCCAAGCTGTAAAAGCTCTTCAAACATAATAGTGGCTTTTTGACCATTAGGTGTCGCAAGAGAATAAAGCTGAAATGCGTGCTCACCAATAGGTAGAGTTTTGTCATGAGTCGCGCCGGCAATGGGGCGATTAATACTAGCAAACTTACCGCCACTTTCACTTTCCCACGTCCATACTTTTGGTGGTGTATACTCGTTTTCATCACTCATAAATAACCTCAATGTTAAATAGAATTGTTTAATACTTACTCATAAATGGGGACATAAAAAATTAATTAAAGGTTTCGTTTAATATTTAACTCATCGACCTTTTAGCTTATCGTTTTTTGCTAATCTATAACCTAAAAACAACCCGCTTAGCGCTCCAAATAGATGGCTTTCAAACGATACATGGTAGCGCTGAGGTAAAACACCCCATATAAAACCGCTATAAAGTATGGCAACAGCAATAGCAATGATAATGGATTTTAACGAACGCCTGACCACGCCATAGCAAAGTATAAATCCCCACAAGCCATATATAACACCGCTTAAACCAACATGTATGTTACTGCGCCCAAATGCCCAAACTAACAGTCCACCAACTAAAGCGGTAAAAATAAATACATTATAAAAACGCTTAACGCTGTATTGGCAAATTAGCCAACTTAATACTACAAATGGGATCATGTTACTGGCAAAATGCCACCAGCTACCATGTAAAAAAGGCGCGCATAGTATGCCAATTAAGCCTTGGATACTGCGTGGGTATATTCCTAAACCATTTAAGCTTATACCAGGGAGGCTATTAATTACTTGTAGTACAAAGCAAATAACAACAATACTAAAAATTGCGAAACGGGTACTGGTTAGTAATGTCAGTGTGGTTGGCTTGGTTGCCATATAATTGCCCTAATTGACTTTAAGAGTTGCCAGTATAGGAATTGTATTTGCTAATGAAAAGCAATTAAAAAAGCACAGCATAAAATACTGTGCTTAATTTTAATTATTACTCGCTATTAACCTAACTTAGTTAGTAGCTTTTTAGCAGCTAGTTCAGAGCTTGCTGGATTTTGACCGGTAATTACTAAACCATCTACTAGTGCTAATACGCCCCAGTCGTCAGTTTTTTGATAATCGCCGCCTTTTTTAATTAGCTCGTCTTCAACTAAAAATGGCACGATGTCGGTAAGTTGTACTGCAGCTTCTTCTGAGTTAGTAAAACCAGTTACTTTTTTACCCGCTACTAATGCATTGCCATCAGCATCTTTAACATTTAAAAATGCCGCGCTTGCATGACATACCGCGGCAACCGGTTTTTGCTCTTTTACAAAGCTTTCGATAAGTGAAATTGAATCTGTGTTGTCAACCAAGTCCCATAATGGGCCGTGGCCACCTGGGTAAAATACAGCGTCAAAATCGCTTGAATTCACTTCACTCAACACTTTAGTGTTTGCCATTAATGTTTGTGCTGCGCTATCTGCGTCATAACGTTTTGTTGCATCTGTTTGAAAATCAGCAAGTGTACTTGTCGGATCAATGGGTGGTTGGCCGCCAGCTGGAGACGCTAACGTTACTTCAACGCCGGCATCAACAAAGGCGTAATAAGGGGCTGCAAATTCTTCTACCCAAAAACCTGTTTTTTCGCCAGTGTTACCAAGTTCTGCGTGAGATGTAAGAACCATAAGTATTTTTTTAGACATTGAATATATTCCTTCTGATGATTTAAATTAGTAATCTTGCTTACCGATTACTATATGGACTAACACTCCTTTAAATAACGATGATAAATTTGACTTTATTGATTTAATAATTGATACAATTAAAGAGTTGAATTTGAAACACATTGTGGAGCGTTTATGAAAGTGTCGTTTGAGCAGTTAAAAAGTATGGTGGTATTTGCACAAATTGTAGAGCAGGGTAGCTTAACCGCTGCTGCTAAACAGCTAGGGCTTACGCGAGCCGTGGCAAGTTATCATTTAAAAAAATTAGAAACCCAACTTGAAATCACTTTACTAAATCGTTCAACCCGCACCATGGCGCTCACTGAAGCCGGCATTGCTTATTATGAGCGTTGTAGAATAATTACCGAACAAGCCAATGCCGCTAATCAACAAATAGAAAATATAAAAAGTGAGCCACAAGGTTTGCTTAAAATTAGTTGCCCCGTAAATGTAGGAATGCAATTAATTGTGCCTGCAATAAATACCTTTAAACGGCAATATCCTAAAATAAAAATTGATTTACAACTTACGGATGACGTTATCGATATTATTAAAAATGGGTTTGATTTTGCAATTAGGGGCGTGGCGCTGAGTGACTCCAACTTGCAGGCAACCAAGTTGACTACAATGAGCACCTGTATTTGTGGCGCGCCGGAATACTTTGCACATTTTGGTAAACCTAAAACACCCTTAGAGCTAGCAGATCACCAATGGGTCGTTTACCAGCTCGGGAGTAAAACATTAACACTTCAAAAAGATGGCAAAAAACACGATATTACAATGCAAGGCGGACTAAGTACTAATAACGCAGCCGCACGTACAGCCTTTGTAGAAGCGGGGCATGGCATTGGGCGTATTCCGCTTTACGATGCGTGGCCAAAAGTGCAAGCTGGACTGCTTGAAATAATATTAGATGATTATAAAAGCAAAGATATTGAGCTTTACGGGGTATTTCCGCCAGGGGCTGCGGGATCTAAAAAACTACGATTGTTTATTGATTACTTAAAAGCCTACTTTGTAAAGCAGCATACCGCTTTAGGTATGCTGAAAGGCGTTTAATTATTTTCGCTTTTAAAATATCTATAAAGCACTTATAAAGTACGGCTAAATAATGCAACCGCTTGTTGATACATATTAATAGCAAGGGCTGCATCGTATCGCTCACCTTCATCACGCATAAAGGCATGCTGTGCGTTAACTTCTTGCCACTGATAATTAATGTTTGTGCTTACACATTGTTGGTATATTTTAGCGCGGCCTTCCTTTGGTACATGCGGGTCTTGTTTTCCCCATATAAAGTGAATTTCACCTTGTATATCAGCCATACGCTCGAATGAGTTGTTGCCTAGTTTTGCCGGTAATGTATTGCTGTGAATATCAGTAGCATATAAACAAAAAGCAGCTTTAATTTCAGGGTTAAGTGCTGCTCTATAAGCTAAATGTCCGCCAATACATACGCCCATTGCGCCGACGGTGCCTGTGCAATAGCTTTGTAATCTAATGAAGTCGATCATAGTTTGTGTGTCACTGTCGTGGTGCTCAAGTGGCTTTGCCCATTTGTCGGCATTGCCTTTGTCTTTACCTGCATCGTCGTAAGCAAGCACAGTGCCTATAGGGTTTAACTCGTGAAATACTTCCGGGACTAACACCACAAAGCCATGGCTTGCTAAAATAGCTGCGCTGCGTGCAATCGGGGCGGTTTGCTGAAATATTTCAGAATAAAAAATGATAGCAGGGAACTGTCCTTGCGCTTGAGGGCGATATACGGTTGTTCGCATTAAACCTGTAGGTGTTGGCAAGTCAGCATTATGTTGTTGGATTATCATAAAAGCGCTCAGTTAAATAAAATTATATAATGATATGGTAACTGAGCGCGATAAGATAAACGACTTTTGTTGTTGAGTATTTATACCAACCTGCATAAATCTTTGATCAATTTAACGAATTAAATTTCACTATAACGTCGTTAAAAATTTTTTATTTAGAACAACTAGATAAAAAAATTTTTGCCTAGTTCTAGCGTAATTTTCTTAACGTTAAATAGACCCTATATATAAGCAGATTGGTATTAAATACTTGCAGGCATTTTATTACAACTGGCGTAATAACTTACCGTAGCAGGCCAATCTGAAAATATAGCCATAACCCCCACGTCTTTTGCAAGTACATCAACAACCGTCATCATATCGCCATCGTTATCTATAACATCAGCAATTGATTGATAGTAATAACCGCCGCCTTCATTTAGCGGGCCTGAGCGCTCAAGGCTCCATGCAATAAGCGCTAAACCTGCCGCTTTAGCGTCAATTGCATATTGCGAGGGGACGATATTGTTTTCGCTATCTATTGTTAGCATCATCCAAATAGGAGGGGCTAAAATTTTAACGCCATCGGCAACAAGTTCATCCATGCTCGGTTGCCATGTTTGTGGATTACTTGGATCAAAACCGGTTTCACTGTCGCGACCATCTAGGTATACGCTTTTGTCTGCAAAGTCAGGGTTGTTGTTAATCCAGTATTTTACGTCATCAAGGTTAAATGATTGCGGGTAAACTTTTGAGGCTGGCACATACAATTGTGTGTACTCGTCTAGCATTTTTTGCGCATATTGCTCTTGTGTCATTCCATCAAATGGCATACTTACTTGTGGCGATTTTAGTTCTGGGGTCATTTTTACACCCAGCTCATTAAACAGTGCAATGCTTTGTTTATGGGTCATCAATGTGCCGTTGGTGGCATATAAATCAGTGCGCCAACTTGGTGTACCATCCATGTAATCGGCAACGGTAGTTGCATTAGTGTTTGCACCATCCATTTTACCTTCAAGGGTTAAAAACTCCGCTAAGCTTATGTCGCTGGTACAACATTTAGCTGATGCAGCAATACCATTAGCAGGATCGGCTGGTGTAAATGGCACACTGCATTTCGCTGCAAGTTCAGGAATGGCTAAAATATTAGTCGTGGTATGTAAATCACATTGAGAGTGGCGACAAACAAGCTCTTTGTCGTTTGTAAATGTAACATCGCATTCAACAATGCCTGCGCCCATTCTGGCTGCAGCAATGTAGGCTTCTTTAGTATGCTCAGGGTATTGCATTGGCGCACCGCGATGACCAATGGAAAAATCAGTACGATAAAATGGCCCTTCGCTGCATGACTCTAATTTTGTTTTTAGTGTGCTTTGCGCCATATCATCAATTAAATAGTCAGGGCGAGTGCCTAGCTGAATGTTTACTCCTTCAACAATTTCAACTTCGGTGTTGGTAACAACCACTTCTTTTTCTACATCGTCATCACAGCCTGACAATACAATTAATGCCAAGCCAATTAAAGGGACTGCATGTTTCATTTTTTATTCCACTAATTTATAAATTAACTTTAATTTTGTTTAATAAATGAACTTAGTGACGGTTCCGACCTTTTGACCAATAGTGATTGGATAGATAAGGAACAGGCATAATTTAAAAATACCAGCTTGGTTATGTTGAATTTAGTGCGAGTATTTTTTACTGTTAGTAAAGCTTATAACAAGATAATATCTCACAATATTTGCAGTTATATTACAAAAGCCAGCTAGGGCCTATATGGACTCCCCGTAAATGTCAAAAAGAAAAAGTTAAAATAAATTTAGATGCTAGCTTATATACGGACTCAAATTGAGGTGCTACCTCTGGCCTCTTATGTATTCGCACCTTCATGACTTTTCTGTTGAGCAGTTTATGAAACTTCAGGCCCTAACAGTCTATTGAAGGTTGGTCTTACCTATTTTAAGCGCTCTTATTGACAAATTTTAAGCCGCAAGTAATTGTGGCTGGTATTCTTTATCATGCTTTTGCATTGCAAAAGCCGTTCTTATCGTTTTATTCGCTAAAGCAATGGCTGCTACTTTCTTTCCTCGACGCGCGGTTAATGCTTTCAACCATACATCTTTTTCACTGCGACTTTCTCTTTTTTCTAGTTGGGAAACAACCGCTAATGCACCTTTAACAGAGCGTAGCGAAAATCTCGGGGGCAAACCCCCGTGCTGGATAGTATAGACTGGGCTTGTCCCAGTCTATACTATCGAACACATGGAACTTCAAAGAAATACGCATCACGTTTTTAGGATCATGTACCATTTTGTGTGGATACCTAAATATCGACATAAAGTGTTCTCAGAGCCTTATAGAACAGAGATGAAAGCAATTATTCAAAAGATTGGTTACGACTATGACATTGATATAATTGAGTTAGAAATACCAGAAGATCATATTCATATCGTAGTTCGAAGTGAACCGAAAATGTCACCTAGTAAAATAATGCAGATAGTAAAGAGTATTTCGGCGAGAGAATTTTTTCGACTTTATCCAGATGTAAAGAGGCGATACTTTTGGGGGGTAAGCTGTGGACTCAGAGTTATTTTGTCGAAACGATAGGAAATGCAAACGAAGATACGATCAGAGCGTATGTGCAAAACCAGCTAACCGAATTAGACAATAAAGAAAAACACGGGGCTCAGTTAGGACTCCTTTAAACTGTACTAGTGTGATTACCAAGGGATTATGTCGGTCTAATTACCGAGCGACTTTGTCGTAAATAGCATATCAGCCAGTTGCTAAACTGGCTATCTTTTATGCCGATTCAGCTAAAGCATTAGATTTTTCGACTCGCAATGCGGTGGTATTCATATTGTTTCTTAGCCACATGCTACGCACACCGCCCGCGCTAATATCAACACCTAAGGCTTCACTGAGCTTCATCGCGACTTTCTGCTGACCAAGGTGAGGGTGTTCAATAGAGAATTGCACAACGGCGTCTTCTATTGCCTTATCCACACAGTTTTTGTGCCGTAGATTAGGTGTTTCTTGGCGTTTTAATGCTTCAGGGCCACCTTGCTTAACTAGTCTTAAGTGCCGGTGAATAGTATCTCGTGATACGCCACTTTGGCGTGATGCAGCGCTGACGCTTCCGAGTTTTTCGATTAACGCTAATACTTCAAGTTTCTTCTGTACTGCCAAGTCTTCTGATGCGAGTTTGCTTGGTTCATTAACTTCAGAGATCTTGAGTTTGCGGCCAGCGAAGTGAGCGGTAAACCCTTTTTTACTCGTGTTCCTTATCTCGATTTTCTGATTGGCAATGGAGTGCTTGAGCGGTGAATCTATTAAATAGAACTTGTTGCCATAACTGAAGGTATGGTCGTTACGTATTTTACGGTGATCTTTAATGACGCAGATATCATCAAGGTTGATGTGTTTCGACAGAGCCGTAAATTCAGGTGCTTGCTTTGATTTAACTTGAATTTTGGTTTGCCAGAACTGCGGAATAAAGACGTGTTTAAGGTAGGCATTAGCGGCAGCAATATCATTGATATTGTTCAACCTAAGCTCGGGAACAAGACGGTCTTGGAAGGTATCGAATGCTCGCTCAATACGGCCTTTGCCTTGCGGTGAGTTGGCAAAAATGATTTCAATGCCTAGCTCCTCGCAAGCCCTCTGCATCTGTGAGAAGTTGCAGCGTTTAGGGCCACCGAATATACCGGCTCTATCCACATAAAGCGTTTTAAAAACGCCTTTGGCTTCAATACAATCTCGCATCACTTTCAAACAACCAACCGTCGTTTCTGAGAGAAAGAACTCTGCGTATACTTCACTGGTAGCATCATCAATCATGGCAATTAAACAGTGCTTTTTATCCCCAAACCAGCGATGCGGACTGCCATCCATTTGCATCATTAAGCCCGCTGCTTCCATACGCTCTCTACGTTTACGAACATTGCTGCGCCTGCGCTTAGCTCGTTTAACATGGTGAATATCATGCGCCCAACCTCGCAGTGTTTCGCGCTTCACAACAATGTTTTCGTTTTCGGCCAACTGCTCAGCCAAGTGCAACAAGTTCAAATCGAAATACTTATCTTTAATCAAAGCCTGTACTGCTTTCTTAATTGATACTGGCGTTTTGTTTGGCGGGGTTTTACCGCTATTACCATGAATAGCGAATTGAATACCGACTTGCTGATATTGCTTTACGTAGCGTTCAATGGTGCGTCGAGACTTACCGAGTAATTTTGCAGCATTGGCAATTGTTATTCTACCTTCGACTACCTTAGCAATGATATCAACAGTGAGTTGAGCTTTAGAGTCCATCACAATCATCCTCAACATGCCTTCTAGTATTCAAAAAAATAAACACTAACAGGCACATAAAAAAATGACCGACAAATTCCCTTGGTAATTAGCAATTACGACAGAATCGCTTGGTAATTAAGATACGACAAAATCGCTTGGTGTTAACAAGTAAAGCTGTACTAGCTCAGACTTGATCTGACAGTTACCCATTTTTCTAATGGTGACTGTTAGTTTAGATTTGAGCTAAATTCTTTTCTGCCCAAACCGTTTTTCCATCCAGTAATGTTTCAAGTGGCGTTCGACCGCAACATACTTTTCCTTGATGAGTCCGATCATTGTTGTAGTAATCCATCCATTCGTCCAGATCTTTTTGTAGTTTTTCCATTGAATCGTACAACTTTTTGCGGAATGTGATTTGATAGAACTCGTTTAAAATCGTCTTATGGAAACGCTCACAGATACCATTTGTTTGCGGGGACATTGCTTTCGTTTTTGTATGGTCGATGTCGTTAATTGCCAAATATAGCTGATAATCATGATGCTCAACTCGCCCACAATACTCAGTTCCTCGGTCAGTTAATATTCGAAGCATAGGCAATTTGTGACCTTCGAAATAAGGCAATACTTTATCATTGAGCATGTCAGCCGCTGTAATTGGCGTTTTCGTTGTGTAGAGCTTCGCAAAGGCGACTTTACTGTAGGTATCCACAAAGGTTTGTTGATAGATACGACCAACACCTTTAAGGTTACCAACATAAAATGTGTCTTGTGAGCCAAGATAACCGGGATGCGCTGTTTCAATTTCACCACAGGCTTCATCGTCATGTTTTTTCTTTTCTAGCGCAGCAACTTGAGCGTCAGATAAAATAATGCCTTCATTAGCGACTTTGTTTTCCAATGCTTTCAATCGTTTTTTGAAGTTTTCTAAATCGTGACGCAACCAGATTGAACGAACACCACTACCTGAGACAAACACGCCTAACTTACGAAGCTCATTGCTGGTTCTATGTTGACCGTGAGCAGGATAGTCAACTGCATAGTTAATGACGGCTTGCTCTGTTTCTTCGTCAACGCGATTCTTTATATTTCCTAAATTCGGATAATAAGTGCAATTTCTCAGATTAGATGGCCAGCTGTTATAATTCGGCCATTCTCTCGCCAAAGGAAATTGCTTTAATGAAATATAAACAGCTGACACAAGCAGAAAGATACCAGATTTACGCGTTAATAAAAGCAGGAAATAACCAAAAACAGATAGCTGATGAACTCACTCGTTCACCGTCATCTATCTCTAGAGAGTTAAAACGCAATAAAGGGCTTAAAGGCTATCGACCTAACCAAGCCAATAATTTTGCAGAGCAAAGACGCAAGTCATCTTTCAAAGCAAGTAAGTTAACAGATGATGTTACTGACTGGATTAATAAATTGTTGGTTGACGGACTTTCGCCAGAGCAGGTGGCAGGCCGCTTAGCTTTAGAGAAAAAGGTCGTTTTGCATCATGAAACGATTTATCAATATATTTACAGAGACAAGGCTCGTGGTGGTGAACTACATAAGACACTCACTCGTGCATGTAAAAAGTATAAAAAACGCTATGGAAGCTACGATAAACGTGGACAGATAGTTAATCGAGTCAGTATTGATGAACGCCCAAGTATTGTGGATTCAAAGTCTAGGATTGGTGATTGGGAGGGCGATACAGTGATAGGCAAAGGGCGTAAAAATGCCCTTGTTACAATGGTTGAACGTAAAACGTTATATACAGTCGTTCACAGAATTGAAAGCAAGCATGCGAAAATAACAGCCGATGCGCTGATCAAGTGTATGACACCCTATAAAGGTAAGGTTATTACCGTGACTTTAGATAATGGAAAAGAGTTTGCTCACCATGAGCATATTGCACAAAAATTAGAAGCGGATGTGTATTTCGCTCACCCATATTCATCATGGGAGCGGGGCATAAATGAGAATACCAACGGCTTACTTAGACGCTTCTTCCCCAAGGGAACTGACTTTATGTCGCTAAGTGAAGCAGAAATACAGGCGGCAGTTGATAAGCTCAACCATCGGCCAAGAAAAACAAGAGGGTATAAAACCCCTCATGAGTTATTTACGGGGCAATCAGAAGTTCTGGTGGCTGCATAATGATTGCACTTAATACTTGAATTCAAGTTTGGTGTACGGCGGTTCTTTTCGATTAATGCATCGATACCACCTTCATTAACGAGTTCTTGATAACGATAAAATGTATCTCGTGATACGCCCATGACTTTACAGGCTCTTGATACATTGCCTAGTTCTTCGGCAAGGTTAAGTAAACCAGCTTTGTGTTTTATGATTGGATTGTTAGTATGCAACATGAGAGTTACCTTTTTGTTTGTTTTGATTTAAAGATTCGACACCTTTATCAAAACGGGTAACTCTCACTTTTTCAAGTTGAATTGTCAGATCTTGTCTGAACTAATACATATTAAGTACAGCCTTAAAACTTTGGCTCTACCCCATACTGAAATACTCCTGTTTTTCGATCGCGTTTGGGGGGCGCCCTAGCTGCATTTTTCCTCAGAAAGTCAAATGCTCCATTAACTGCATTTAACAATCCTTTCCTATGCTTCCTAATAATCGCTGTTAATATGCCAATCCACCAAACACCCGTTGTTTTTGCTACTGTCATTGTAGACATTTCAGTTTTGAATATCTTTTCAATACAGCCAATTAAAAACCTTTTAAGCGTGGTTACTATTAAACTTACATAAATTAGCGCCTCTTGTAAGGTTGCGTTTGATGTTTGAAAGCCGCGTAAATTATTATAAGACTTACACTCCTTAAAAAGTAATTCAACCTGCCAGCGTAACCTATATAATTTGCCTATTTCAGTCGCTGTAAATTCATCAATAGATAAATTAGTGACTAAAAATGTATATTGTTTTTCTTTTTTTGACCAATACCCAACGACTCTTGTTAGCTTGTTTTTTATGCTAACATTCATATCAATAATATCATTTTTAGGTAATTTGGGGAGCAATTCACATAACTTTGGGGAATGACTTCCTGTTAATTCCTGTCCATTTTGCTTAAAAGCATTATGTACTCTGACTGCTTTTAATCCCTTCGCTCTTAATACGTAAAATCCTCCTGCTTTATCTAATTCATGAATATAACTACCTGAATAATATCCTCTATCAGCAAGTAACAACTGTCCTTTCAACTCTTTAAATGTTGGAAGTTCTTCACGTTCAGAGTAACTGTCTGGTGTTATACCTGCTTTTTCAAAGCAACCTTGCGTTAAATTTAAAGTAGCATGCAATTCAATAGCTGCTGGACACGTATTTGAAAATCGCCCAGGAAAAACATCTTTTAGCAGAGATAATATGTTCACCTCACAATTTAAATTGATGACTTAAAAAATGAGGTGAATTTGAAATTAGCATCCCTATTTCGGCAAAGGCCGTGAAACAACATAATACGCGCACGCAGCTATAAATAGCGCTACAGCACAGGCTAATAATAAAGAGGGTTGCGCGCCTAAGTAAAATAATCCATAGCCTATGACCATACCAAGGCTTGCCATGATCTTTGCTGGCTTAGAAATTGCACCGTACGTTTGCCAATTCCTCAGTGTTTTACCAAAGCGAGGGTGATTAAGTAGCCAATACTCAAATCGTTGTGATGAGCGGCTAAAACAAAAAACAGCACCAATAAGAAACACAGTTGTTGGCATGACAGGCAAAAAAGCACCAATAATACCCAGCCCAGTAAGTAAAAAACCACTGAGCAAATAAGCTATTTTCTTTAAGTTTTCTGTGACTAATTTAGGGTTAGTCTTATTAATAAACTTCATAATTTACCATTTCGTTTTTTGCCAGATCATATAAATAATTACATTACTTGTTATTCAAATACACTATCAACGGCACTACGTACTAGGCTAAAAGCATCTCGGGCTCCATCAATAGCAAGAATTTGCTTTTCATGCGTGAGCTCAATAGCGTTTAAAGCTGTTGTAAAGGCTTTCCATGATTGTCCACGACCGATTGCGGCAGGAGCTAAATGGGTCGCGCCAAACTTTTCAGACAAACCAATACGTTTTGCCGCTTTCAATAAATACTCCGCGCCTAAATTAGAGCCTTCACAGACATAAAGCCAGCCAAGAGAAGCAGGGTAGCCAATGTCTGGCAAACGGATCTGCGCTTTCATATCATTAAGGTCAACATTGAGATCTAGAAGATCTTTTTCAAGATGGCTAAGACGCGCTCGTTCAGGTAAATCTGCAAATAAACATAATAGCCCAGGATTACAATACAGTGGCGCTATGGCTAAATGAAAACGATACTGTACCGCTAAAAATAAAGCGTAACGGTCTAAGTCTGCAAAAGGCCGCTTTGTCATAATTGTCTTATCTAGGCTGTCATGTGTGGTTGTGGTGTCTAGTTTTAGCTTTTGGGCTAAAGTGAGTATTTTAACTTCTTCGTTAACGTATAACTGTTCAATCATGAGCGATCCTTAAATATTAGCTAACTACTTGTTATGTAGTTAGTAATGGTTATATAAACACAGCGGTATCGCTGTTAATGAATAAAAAATGCAACAGGAACGGCCATGCTTATTGGGTTTCCTGTTACTGTTTTTGGTGGTGCAGGCAAAGGCTCTGCACGCCTAACTAATTCGATGACTTCTTGATCTAATGCTGCTATTCCACTGGGCTTAAATAAAGCAATATCGAGTACATTACCTTCTCTGTCCATGGTAAAACTTACCCACGGAATACCTTGTTGCCCACGTAATTTAGCCATTCGTGGGTAACGTTTTTTCCTTTCTAAATGCACCTGCAACGCACTTTGCCAAAGCTGTTTAGCTGAGCTTTCTTGTTCGCTCAAAGCACCTTTTACAGGCCCAGATGCCACTTTGGCTTCTTTTACTGGTAACGCTGCAGGTGCACTCGTTTGCTCTACGTATTGTTCACTCGCTCCAGTTGCCGCTGTGTTATTAGGTTGAGACTTTGGTGCAACGTCTGTTTTTTTCTCAGCGGTTTTTTTTAATGGTTTACTTAGCGCAGGCTTAATTGGTTTGTCTTTGATGGTAAAGTCAGATTTACTTTCTATAATTGGCTTTACTAAAGGCTCTATTTTTGTAGTCTCAGGTTCACTGCGTTGCTGCTTCATTGGCGCTGATTCTTGTTGCTTTGGCCCAACTGGTAGCGCTGATTGTTCAGATTTTGGGGCAGCAACAACGCTTACCTCAAAGACCTGTGGCGATGCTTGAATAGGCACATTGTTATTGCGTTCTTTTGGTAATAAAAAATAACTGGCAATAGCAAGGTGTAAAATAACAGCCCCTAAAATAGCGGTAATTACTTGCCACGATACTAAGCGAGAAGCTTTTTTAGTGGTGCCTGCAAACATACTCACTGGGCAACGTCCGTTTCGTGTTTTAAGCCCACTAGCGCAACTTGTGAATAGCCTGCTTTGGTTAATTGATTCATTAATGTCATAAACTGCCCATATTCAACTTTGCTATCAGCACGCAATAAAATACGTTGCTCAGTTTCAATTCCACGTTGATTTAGCTCTTGAGCCAAATTTTGTTGTTGAATGACATCGCCCTCACCGAGTATTAAGGTTAAGTCTTTTTGTAACGTTAGATAGGTAGGATCATCACTCTCTGGTTGCGCAGGGGCTGCAACAGCAGGAAGCTTAACGGGCACGCTCACTGTAGCAAGCGGTGCTGCGACCATAAAAATAATCAGCAATACCAGCATCACATCAATAAAGGGGGTAACGTTAATTTCATGCTGTTCATCTAAACCATCGTTATCGGTATTTTTAGTGCTAAACGCCATGATTTAAGACTCTTTAGATATGATGTTAACAGGTTTTTTATCATCATTAAGTAAGTTAGCTAAAGGCTTTGCCTGAGGGTTTTTCCTATCAAGATCACGACTAATTAATATCATGGTGGCAGTAAGAATATCAGTCAGTATGGCTTTATAACTGCCAATTGATCGAGAAAAATGATTATACATAACAACAGCTGGAATTGCCGCCACTAAACCCAAAGCGGTAGCTAGTAATGCTTCGGCAATACCTGGTGCGACTACAGCAAGGTTCGTTGTTTGCGTTTTAGCAATGCCAATAAAGCTGTTCATAATACCCCAAACGGTACCAAACAAACCTACAAATGGTGCTACAGATCCAATCGTTGCCAGCACGCCAGTCCCTCTATTCATATTTGCAGAAAGAGAGGTCTGTACTCGTTCTAAACGAGCAATTAAGCGCTCTTTTAACGCTTCGTCTGTAGCCGGTCCTGCCGCACTAAGGCATAACTCATGTTGAGTTGCAGTTAAAAGTATTAACGCTTCGCTTTTTTGCTGTGTTAGGTCATGGCTCGCCTTTGCAAAGCTTGTGCTTTGGATCAAATGAGCAAGTAATTTTTTAGCATGTCGTTTGGCAACATTGAGCTGTACAGATTTAAATATGCAAATAGCCCATGACACTAACGAGGCAATAAGCAGCCCTATAATTACACTCTTCACTACAACATCAGCTGCTTTGTACATTCCCCAAGGCGATAAGTCATGAGCATCAAAAGCGGCCTCGGTAAATCCATGCTCTGTATCAGTGGCGTTAATGGCGTCAGAACTAGGTGTTACGATTACGGGTTGCTCAACAATTGTATCTACAACTGGTGTAAGTTCAGGTGTTACTTCACTAGTACTCACCATCGAGAGGGGTTGCTCTGTGGCGTGTACTGTCATAGATAGCTGCACAATCCCACCGCTAAGCAAGCACAACAACAGCATGGCTCTTGTAAACATTTTTATTCCTAATCTTTAAATATGATCCATAAATTCAACGGTGTATCACCATTAAACTATGTCAATGTGTGCATCTTTTTGATGAACAATTTATTGGTTCTATAACTAATGCCGAACGAGAATCTATTTCCATCAATGAATAACAAATTTTTTATTATTAAACTAAACAGAATATCGCAATATACTTGAATGGGAATGAAAATCATTTATACTCTCGGGAAATATGCTACAGGAATATCTAAATTTTGACTAGCAATACCGCTAACTCAGTAGGGTTTAATACGCTTTATCAGGAACACCATGAGTGGCTTGTTCGGTGGATTGCGCGGCGTACCTACAGCACTGATAGTGCACAAGATCTTGCTCAAGATACGTTTATGCGTTTATTAAATAAACCCTCTTTATATAGCGAAATACGTAGCCCAAGAGCGTGGCTTACAAAAGTTGCTGGTAACTTAGTAACTGATGACATACGGCGCAAGATTTTAGAAAAGAACTATGTCGCTTTTTTAGAAAGCATGCCAGAAACAGCTTATTTCTCACCGGAAGAGCAATTTCAGTTGTTGAGGTTATTAGAACAAATAGACCGACTATTAAGTGGTTTAAGGCCAATTGAAAAAACGGCATTTTTAATGGTTAGACTCGATGGGCTCAGTTATAAAGAAGTGGCAAAACAACTCGATGTAAGCTTATCATCTATTGAAAAGTACATCGCTAAAGCTATGTTTGGGTGTTATACCCTCACTTATTCGGATTAAAAGTAATAGATGGATACCACTGTTGTGCAAAAATCAAAACACACGCCTTTAACTGATCAAATTGTGCAACAAGCGATTGCTTGGCGTATTTGTTTCGAGTCAGGCAACGCACAATCTAAAGATCTTGATGAGTACCAACGTTGGCGCTTAGCTGATCCTTTGCACGAACTGGCATGGCAGCGGATTGAGTTATTAGAATCAACATTTTCAAACGCGACAAAAAAAAGCGCCAGCATAGTTCATTCAACGTTACAAAAAACAGATCGTGACATACAGAGCATGAGCCGCCGCCAAGCATTAAAGAAAATAGCAGGTACCACGCTTAGTTTAGCAAGTGTTAGTTGGTTAGCTGATGAACAAGGCGCTTGGCAATATCTTAATGCCGATTATGCAACCACTAATCAACGTGAACTTTTTACGTTAGCCGATAATAGTCAGCTTTGGCTTAATAGTGGCAGTACCGTTGAGCTTAATTTTAACAACCAAAATAAACGCATTCATTTAACGCGTGGAGAAATGCAATATACCGGCTCAGTGAGCACACAGCCGCTCCAAATAAAACTTAATCATGGAGTGCTAATAAGTGATAGTAAACAGTTTTTTGTGCGTCATGAAGATGACCATGCGCTAGTTAAAGTTATGCAGGGCAATATTGTTGTACAGCAGCCAAATTCTTTACGTACTAACCAAGTAATGAATGCAGGAGCCCTTTATAAAATAACCTCAAATTCAGTGCAGCAGTTAGATAATCATATATTTGATTACAGTAGTTGGACCGAAGGGCTTCTTTCTGTGCGGAACATGCCCATAAAGCATTTTTTAGCGGAGTTATCACGTTATCACCGTGGGTTTGTAAAATGTGCGCCAAGTTTAGATGATTACTTAATATCTGGGGTGTTTCAATTAAATGATACCAACCTCATTTTAACAACTCTTGCTCGCACTGCTCGCGCTAAAGTGCATTACATGACTCGTTGGTGGGCTGAAATACGTCCTTAATTATTCAATTAGTTACCCAGTTTAATAGAGTTATATAAAATAATTATCATTTAACCTTACGGGGTTTCTATTTTCATGCGTCATATAAGTATGCATTAAAGAAATAGGAAATCATTCATGCCCCGCGCTGCACTACACTTATTATCTGTTGTAACTTGTTTGTTGGTTATCACATCCACTGCAAGTTTAGCTGAACAAGCAACAACGACATCACAAATAAAAATGATCAAATTTGATCTACCTGCGGGTGAACTAGGGGATGTACTTAGATTATTTTCGCGCCAAGCAGGTGTAACGTTGTCATTTGAAGAGCGGACTGTACGTGGTTTTTCAGTTACTGCAATGTCAGGTCAATACAGCACCGAATCAGCATTGTTGACGCTATTACAAAATACTGACTTACAGGCCTTACCAATTAGTAGTAGTGCATGGTTAGTACAAGAAAAAAACCAACAAGATTTAATAACCCTAAATACTATTAATGTGCAAAGCCGTAACGTTGATCTAAAAGATCAAACCTACACCGAAGCTGGCTCAGTAAACTTGATCACTCAGCAAGATATTCAACGTTTTAGAGGAACCAGTGTTGGCGATATTTTTCAGGGCACGCCGGGTGTATTGATCAGTGAAAATCGCAACTCTGGTGGCCTCGATATAAATATTAGAGGTATGCAAGGACAGGGCAGAGTACCTGTGGTGATCGACGGCAGTCGCCAAGAAACCACGGTTTATCGCGGTTACTCTGGGGTGTCAAGTCGTAGCTACATTGACCCTGACTTAATCGGATCACTTAAAATTAGTAAAGGCCCGGTAATGAGTGCTGATGGCACTGGCGCGACTGGTGGCTTGGTGAGTGTAAGTACATTAAACGCCGATGATATTGTAAAAGAAGGCGAGTTAACAGGCTATCGGTTGCGTGTTAGCGCCATTGGAAATAGCTCAAATGCACCCGATCCTGGGACTTATGCGGGTTATTATTTAGCACGTAATGCGTACCGCTCTGAATGTCGGTTTTCGATCTACTGTAGCGATCAATATTTAATGCCCGAGCGCTTTGCACCTGATGAAGGCATGGAGAGACCAAGCTTACTTGAATTTGGTAGTTATGCCAGTAGTTTAGCAGCAGCTAAACATTTCGAATGGGGCGACCTTATTGGCGCCTATGCAAGAAGAGAGCAAGGTAACTACTACGCAGGTAGTAATGGCCCTACACCAGAGGTCATTTACGGCGAACCAGACAAGCTTGCTTGGTACACTGAAACGCAAGTATCAATGCAAGGCGCGTCACGTTTTCGTGCTAATGAGCGTATCCCCAATACTAACTTTTCGAGTGAATCTTGGCTGTTAAAAAGTAACGTACTGCTGCCCGATGATCAAAGTCTAGAAATGAGCTATATACGTTATAACAGCGCTTATGGCGAAATGATGCCTTCACAAATACGTTCTTTTGGTCAAGCAAGACAATGGCTTGATAGCGAAGTAACCAATCAAACTTACACATTGCGATACCGTTGGCAGCCAATTAAATATGACTGGGCTGATTTTAAAGCCAATGTTTGGCATACCGATGCACTTACTCAGTTAAATACCCCAGGTGTTGGCTCAGTAGATATTGCTGATAATGTCGCTCGCAGTGATGACTATCAACGCTTTGGAACTGATATAAGTAATAGCATGATGTTTTACTCAGCAGGCGAATTAGAACTAAGCTATGGCTTTGCTGGACAGTATGAAAATATGGACACTAACACCCCTGAAACCGAAGGCTTTTATGTGGGTTCACGCAGCGGGTGGCGTAAAGAGTTCAGCGCTTTTAGTGCAATAGATTGGCAATTTTCATCAGCATGGTCACTAGAAGCAGGTTTACGTTTTACTCATTTTTCTTCTAAAGACAATAATCCCCTTGTTATAAACACGAATGATCCCGCCTGTATATCTGACGATGCAGGTGGCTGCTTAGAAGTGCAATATGAAAATAGTCATTCAGGTACTGCGCCGTTAGTTGCTATAAAATGGCAAGCATTTAAAGGATTACAATTTTACCTTCGCCATAGCGAAGCACTGCGCATGCCGAGCTTATTTGAAAGCACCTCAGGCTGGTCTGTAAGCCCTGTATTAGATATCCCTTTAGAACCTGAACATGCAACGAATCAAGAAGTTGGCTTAAATTATTTAAACGACTCATTACTGACCAATGATTATAAAGTAGGTTTCAAGCTCGCGTATTTCCAAAACCACGTTGATGACTACTTAACCCGCACCCAGCCAAATGCATGGGAGCAAAAGCAAGGTGGTCTCGACTTCTTCCGAATGCGAAATATCGACAGTCTTGATCTAAATGGCTGGGAACTTAATTTTAGCTACGACACAAAATACTGGCTTGTAGAATTAAGCGGTACGCATTACACCCATATTGAAGTGTGCAATGTGGGGAGTTACGTACGTTACTACTGTAATAATTGGGGCCTACCTGAGAGTTATATAAACAACATGATCCCGCCAAATTGGCATGCAAGTGCTCACTTTGGTGTGCGTTTATTTGAACAGCGGTTAGAAGCGGGACTCAGAGGCACTTTCATGGGGCAACGTAACTCAATCCCTCGCTACAACGCTCCAGCAGGGTTTAATGAACCCGTCCTTTGGCACGGTTATAACCTTCTGGATATCTATGCCAGTTATAAATTTAGCGATGATACGACACTCGACTTCACCGTAGACAATGTCACAGATCGTTATTACCTCGATGCCTTGAGCTTGGGTTTATTACCTGCACCAGGAAGAACAGCACGACTGAGCTTAACTTTACAATTTTAACTGATAACACCTATCAGACAGGAGAATAAAAGCATGAAAAAAATATTTTGCGTAATCGCCATCATCGGACTTTCACTCACTATGTCGGCCTGTGGCGGCAGTAGTGATAAAAAAGCCGACACCGAAGTACAAGTCCCGCAGCAAAAGCCAATCGCTGTCATTGAGTTACAATCGCCCACGGAACAAACATTTTCACTAGAAGCTGGCGCAGTACAAGTAACACTCAATGCTGATACAAGTACCAGTGCCGAAGGTACTAGCTTAACTTACACGTGGCAGCTTATTGAGCGACCAGCTGCAAGTAAGTCAGATATTACCAGTGCAGACAGTGTAATAACTGAATTTACAGCTGATTTCCCCGGTGAATATGTAGTGAACTTAATCGTAAACGATGGCACCAACAACAGCGAAGCTGTTCGTTTTACGCTCACTGCAACCAGCCCTTATCCAATTGCAATTACTGAGTCAATTTATAGTGTAAATTTGGGCACTGATAGCATTGGTCTTGATGGTAGTCAAAGTGTAACACCGACTGGTGAAACCGGCTCATTAGCATACCAATGGGAGCTTATTGAAAAGCCAATAGATAGTACTGGCTATTTAAACAATGCAGATCAAAGTCAAAGTACTTTATTTGTTGATTTGGCCGGTGATTACAAACTGCAATTTATAGTGACTTATAATGGCATTGCCAGTGAATCCGTTAATGTTACGGTTAGTGTAGCTGAGGGTAATGCACCACCAGTTGCTAAAGCAGATGACATTACTATTATCTTAGGTGAAGAAGCCGTACTTGATGCCTCATCGAGTATTGATCCAGAAGGTGAGAAACTGCAATATCGCTGGCAATGGGGTTATAGCCCAACGGAACCTGATAATGCACCCTTGCCAAAACTTGACGGTGCAACAACCGCCAAAGTGCGTTTTACTCCACAAGCTGTAGCAAGTTATAAAGTCATGCTATTTGTATTTGATGGTACTCGAAAAAGTGAAGAAAAAGAAATAACTGTCACAGTCAATAAAAACCCTGAAGCGACAACCAATGCGGCACCTATTGGTGAGTTATCAGCAACTGGTTATTATCCGTCTTACAGTATTGGTGAGCAAGAAGTTGGTCTTCGCGCTGAGTTTAACTTTACCGGTTATGATCCAGAAGGCGAAGCACTGCAAATTATCGACGCGACACTTGTTGAAAAACCTGAAGGTAGTGTTGCTGAGCTTGTTGATATTGGCTCTTGGAAACCGATGGGTAAAAAAATCCAAAAGTTAGATATAGCCGGTACTTATTTAGTTCGAATGGTGATTTCTGACGGCGAAAATCAAATTTCACTTGATGCTACGATGGAAGCAAAAGTAGGTAACGTTAATGGTCAGCCTTCAACAAGTGGTGTTAGTGCACAATCAAAATCAGTGTTGGTTGGTGATGCGTTAGTATTTGATGCTTCAAGTAGTGATCCTAATGATGACCCAATTACCTTTCATTGGGAGCTAACAGACAAACCAGATGGTAGTAATGCCACAATTGAAGCAGTGATCGAGCCAGAAAGTCAAGAGTATCGCCGTGCAAAAGTGATCACCGATGTGCCAGGCTCTTATACCGCACGTTTGATTGTAGAAGATGACCGTGGTTTATTTGCCAAAACATATGCGCAAGATAATGGTTTAGCTAAATTAACCAATACAACACCAGAGATCCGCTCGGTTGTGTGGGCACGTAACTGGGGACGCTTAAGCCCAGGTGAAGACTATTATCAAATTCTTACATGTATGTCGTTATTGCATCGCCCTGTGACAATTGATGCCGATGGTGATGAAGTCTTCACGCATGAAGAGCTGATCAGTGCACCTGAAGGCGGCGAGTTTACCAGCAGCCCAAGTGAGGCCGACTGTCCTAACACCCGAGGCCAAGTATTTACTAAACCAGGAACGTACACATTTAGATACTCTGCAACAGACTTAATTGATGATGCTCCACAGTATGATTTTGTAGTAAAAGTTGACCCAATAGCTGAGGCGAAAGGTGTTCGTTTACGTAGTTTAAATGACAATGATGAAAGCTTATGGCAGCCATTACCATATGAAAATATCCCTCCATTTGCGAATGACTTTTATGCAAGCTCTAAGCCTTTTCTTGAAGAAGGTTATGTAAGATGGTCGTTAACTGCAACTGATGCAGATTACACCATCGAAAACCTACATGTTAGTCATATCAATGGTGATTTAGAAAGCTTAACACCTCGCTTTGAAAACTTAATGCAAGGACAAGTTATTGCCAAAGGTGAGTCTGTTGAGTTTAAAACGTTACTACCAGTGGTAACGTGTGTTCGTAACGAAGAGGCATCAGAAGGATTTCATTTCTCATTCAGAATTAAAGAAATTCCTGAAATCACTTTTGTATATGAAACATGGCGTACAGCTAACCAATCAAGCTTATTTTATGAGTGGACTGAGTGTGAAGAGGATTAGTTGACCACAACAGATCAATGACTCTAGGGTATGTTGAGCTCGAAACATCACACGCCCTAGAGTAATATAAATCTATCTTGAGCAGCTATTTTCAGCGCTAACTGCGTTGAATTTACTTGCAATAGAGCAGCGATTGACGCGTAAATTCGACTTGTTTTCACTGAAAATCTCTGGCTAGAGAAAATAAATTTAAATATCACCATGATTCAATATGTTAGTAAATCTCTTAAACAGAGTTCAGGTTAATTACCTTTAGTGACAGTTTCAGGTCAGTGCTTAGGTGTTGCCGACTTTTTATCTAGATACTGATTAAGCACGAGTGCCAATAAGATGATCGTACCACCTAGACTGAGTTTTATAATATCAGCGTCTCGGTTCCAAATAAGTATATTGATTATAATACCTGCCGGAATGAGTAAATTATTCATAACTGCCAGTGCTCCAACATTGACAAGGGTTGCGCCTTTGTTCCATGCAAAATAGCCAAGGCCAGAGGCGATAGTACCTAAATAAATAAGTACCCCCCACTGGGTTGATGTGCTTGGCAGTTTGTTTGCATCGCCAAATGAAACGTAGCATACAATGGCGACAATTAGTGCCCCGATAAAAAACCACCCAAATAGAGCCTTATCATCAAGAGTATTGTTTGCCATTAAACGCTTGTAAGTTACTTGCCCAGTTGCGAAGCAAATATTGGCTGCTTGTACAAGTAATAAGCCAATCAAAAAGTGGCTATTCAAGTTCTTGTAACGAATAGCAACCGCGCCGCAAACAGCGAAAAGTGCGACTACAAAAAATCGAGGGTTGAATTTTTTTTCAATTGCATCGTTTAATAGGGTGATGTAGATAGGGGTCATTACAGTAAAAAGTAGGACTTCAGGAACGGTTAAAAATAAAAAAGAGTGGTAGTAAAAGCTATACATAGCACCAAGTTGTACAGCGCCTATCAACATGAGCTTCAGGGCTAAAGGCTTGGGCGTTTGTTTAAATTTTAAAAAAGGCAAAAACATCAGAGTTGCTAGTGCTATGCGAATTAATACACTAAACCATGCATCAACTTGGCCTGCTAAGTACACACCAATTAAACTAAACGAAAACGCCCAAAGCACAGTGACTGCAAATAAGTACCGCATAATCATCATCTATAAAAAATATTGAGCTAAGTTTATCTGTTATGTGTAAGGGTATAAACAATAAAAGCCCGCAAGCGGGCTTTTATAAAGCAATAATTAATATACTAAGTTATTTTACTCAACTAAACCACGGCGCTTAAGGAGTGCGTCTGTCGTTGGTTTTTGACCTCTAAACTCAATGTAGCTTTGCATTAAATCGCGGCTATTACCTTTTGATAGGATTTCTTTGCGGAACTTGTCACCATTTTTGCGTGTTAAGCCGCCGTTGTTTTCCATATGTGCAAAGGCATCTGCTGCAAACACTTCAGTCCAAAGGTACGCGTAGTAACCAGCAGAATAACCACCTGCAAATGTGTGGCTAAAGAAGTTTGATTTATAACGCGGTGGAACAGGGTAGTAAGCAATACCGTGTTTTTCTAGCGCGTCTTGTTCAAACTTTTGAACATCAGTAATTTTTTCATCAGAACCAAATGAATGCCATTCCATATCAAGTAGTGCAGCGGCTAAATACTCGGTAGTGCCATAGCCTTGGTTGAATTTCTGCGATTCAAGTACTTTATCAAGTAGCGCTTGTGGAATTGGCTCACCTGTTTTGTAATGCTTAGCGTAGTTTGCAAGTACTGATGGTTCAATCATCCAATCTTCGTTTGCTTGCGACGGAAACTCAACAAAGTCACGCGCCGTTGCAGTACCCGCTAGGCTTGGGTATTTAACATCTGAGAATAAACCGTGTGCAGCATGACCAAATTCATGGAACATAGTAGACACTTCGTCAAACGTCATTAGCGTAGGCTCGCCTGCAGCCGGTTTTGGAATGTTCAGCGCATTGTAAATAACTGGTTTAGTGCCTTTTAAGCCACTTTCGCTTACGTATGCACTCATCCATGCACCGCCACGTTTACCTTCACGTGCATATGGGTCTAAGTAAAATAAACCAATAGCACTGTTATCAGCGTTAAATACTTCGTATACAGTTACATCTTCATGATAAATAGGAAGATCTTTACGTTCTTTAAACGTAATGCCATATAATTTATTCATCGCGAAAAATAAACCGTCGTGAATTACCGACTGCATTTCAAAGTATGGCTTAACAAGTGCTGGGTCTAGATTGTACTTTTCTGCACGTACTTTTTCAGCATAAAAAGTCCAATCCCATGGTTTAAGCTCAAAGCTTTCGCCTGAATCGTTAATCACTTTTTGAATAGCAGCTGCTTCTATTTTAGCTTTTTCAACTGCCTTTGGCGCAAGGTCGTCTAGAATGCCATATACATTGTCAGTTGTTTGCGCCATACGCGATGTCATTACATAAGAAGCCCAATCCTTATAACCTAAAAGCTCTGCTTTTTGAGCGCGTAGGTTGGTTTCTTTAATTATGATAGGGCCGTTAGTTTTTGCAGCACGATTTGCAGAGGCTTTAAAAATTTGCTCACGCAGGTCGCGGTTTTCAAGGCTGCTTAAAATAGGCTGTTGCGTTGTATTTACTAACGTGATCATGTAGCCGTCTTTACCCGCCTTTTTAGCAGAAGCTGCAAGACCAGCAATTTCACCGTCAGAAAGACCGGCTAATTTGCTCTTATCAGTAACTACAATGACGTCTTCTTTATATGATTTTAAAATGTTTTGTGAAAACGCGGTTGACAGTTGAGCTAGCTCTGAGTTAATTTCACGCATTTTAGCTTTTTCAGCGTCATTTAATTTAGCACCTGCTTTTACAAACTGCTTGTAGTAAAAGTCAACTAGACGTTGATCTTCAGCATTTAATTTATCTTGATTGTCATAAATTGTTTGTACGCGCTTAAATAATGCACCGTTTAAGTAAATATCGTCTGAATGAGCTGATAATACCGGCGCCATTTTTTCATCAATGCGCTGGTATTCGTCATCTGAAATTAAACCCGATAAGTTGTAAAAAGCAGCCGATACGCGATTCAATAACTCGCCTGATAGTTCCATTTTAACTAATGTATTTTCAAATGTTGCAGGTTTTGGGTTATTAGCAATAGCTTCAATTTGCGCTGTGTGCTGTGCAATACCAGCATCAAACGCTGCTTCGTAGTCTTTTGTGCCAAATTTATCAAATTCTGGCGCCATATATTGCAATGGGCTTGGTTTAAATAAAACATTGTTTGCGTTAATGTCTTGCACTTGTGCTGCGCCTTCTTCTGCCGTTTTTGTTGTTTCATCTGATGAACAGGCCGATAGTATTAGGGCACTAGCAATAGTAGTGGCGATCAGTGTCTTACGCATAATAACTCCATAGAAAGATTAGCCGGAATAGGCTTTATGAGTTTAAAAACCCAGTTAACTTACCAAATTTTGATTTATATACAATAAAGTTTATCGATATTAAGCGGGATTTGAACGCAAATTAGCTAATGACAGGCATTTAGGTAGGTAAATACAGCTCTAAAACGTCGTTTTAACTACTGTGAGTATCAAAAGAAGCGTTGTTTATACGTTTACTCTTGCTTTGCAAGTAGACACAATATTTTATTGCGATGCTCTAAAATGTAGTTAGGTCGTGTTGAACTTTGGTGGTTGAATTTGCAGCAGTATGTTTTGTTTTTAGGCAAGGCAGAGCCTATGAAGTGCGGTTATTCCCCATAAATAGGCGATAACGTAGCACAAAGACCAAACATGCGCTGCCCGTCGGGTTATTTTTAAGGACGATTAACTCTTTGTTGCTTACAGGATGTAGATAGGGGCGTGAGCAGGATACGGAAGCTTTGCTCGGTTTTTACTGAGCCCACTAGGTTACAAACCTCGCGCCGTTTTTTAATAACTAGAGGGGACTTGCTGCAGTAGGAGTTAAATCAGTGCATATTGAACTTATTAACAGTGTGTTTAAGTTATATTATGACGTGCTAAACTTACCCAACACTGAATCACTTTCACTCTATAGCGATTTAACTTTAAAGCGCTCCTTGCTTGTATTGGAAAATAAATGACGTTAGAACACATAAACCAAATTCTTGCCTTTGTTGTATTTAGTTACAGCGATGTACATATTACCGTTGCAAAAATCATTAAAGTACCTTTAATACTTTTCGCTATTTGGTTTGTTGTTACGCGTATTGGTAAGTTGATAAAAAAAACCTTACTAGCAAAAAAGTTAAGCCAAGACGCGGTGCATTTATTCACTCGTATCTACTTTATTATAAGCATTGCGATTTTAGTTTTTACGTCCTTAGAAGTGCTTAGTATCCCCGTTACTGCATTTGCATTCGTATCGGGCGCTATTGCTATTGGCGTTGGTTTTGGTGCACAAAATATTATCAACAACTTTATAAGTGGTTGGATACTTATGTGGGAGCGACCAATTCGTATTGGTGATTTTTTAGAAGTGGGTGATGCAAAAGGGGTTGTAGAGACAATAAATACACGTTCAACACGTATACGCCGAAACGATGGTGTGCATATGCTGATACCCAATAGCCAGCTATTAGAAAATACAGTAACTAACTGGACACTAATTGATGGTAATGCGCGGTGAGCGGTGAGCGGTGAGCGTTGGTGTTGCATACGGATCGGACGTACTGCTGGTTAAAAAGCTAATTCAGCAAGTACTTGATGACCATGAAGCTATATTGGCTAATCCAAAGTCGTCAGTACTATTTGATGACTTTGCAGATAGCTCACTTGTATTTAACGCTATTTTTTGGGTGTGCGCAGAGTCGGAGACTATGCTTAGAAAAGTACGCAGTGATATTCGCTTTAGTATTTACGCTGTATTTGAAGAGCATGATGTAGTGATTGCTTTCCCGCAGCGTGATATTCATATAGATGGTGAAATTGCACTTAAGCGTATCAAATAAAAAACATTCAGTTATCTGAGTCCATAAAAAATAAAGCTGCCGTGTGCAGCTTTTTTATTTTCAAACTATGTTCGTGTTTTTTCATTTTTGTTTAAAAAGTGCAAATGGCTACTTTATTTGGTGTTTTTTTATAAGGACATGTGTCCTTTTTTGTTGTGTTTTATGCCTTTAAATGTATAAAAATGGCATGACGTGTAGTTAAATGTTGCAAAAGAGTTTACTTTTTTACTCATCTTTTTGCAGTAAAATTATTACGTGGTGGTATAATATCGATCGTTCGTTCAGCCTTATAACATCGTTTTTGTACTCTCGATAATAAGGTCCGCGCAGCCTATAGCAAGACGCGAAAAATTGGTCGAACCCGCAATCTACCTCCATGGTATAAATTGCGCAACACATAAACCGTTGAATAAGAGTGCACACAAAAGGTTAAACCCAACATGAAAGCAATGAAACGATCTACGTTAGCAACCCTAATTAACGCAACGTTGTTCTCTGCAGTAGCAGGTACTTCATTTTCTTCTTTAGCTGCGTAAGAAACAGCTAAAAAAAGCAACCAATTAGAAGTTATTCAAGTAACCGCTCGTAAACGTGTCGAAAACGCTCAAGAAGTACCTGTAGCAGTATCTGCATTACAAGGTGATAACCTTGATGTGTATAGCTCTGCCGGTATGGATATTCGCTTTATGAATGCGAAAATTCCAAGTTTAGCGATTGAGTCTTCTTATGGCCGTACATTTCCACGTTTTTATGTTCGTGGTTTAGGCAATACCGACTTTGATTTAAATGCATCACAACCTGTGTCACTGGTTGTTGACGATATCGTTCAAGAAAATGCAATTCTAAAAGGTTTCCCTGTATTTGATGTTGAGCGCGTAGAGGTTTTACGTGGTCCGCAAGGTACATTGTTTGGCCGTAATACACCGGCTGGTCTTGTAAAATTTGATTCAGTTAAGCCAAGCCAAGAATTTGAAGGTTTTAGCTCAGTATCATATGGCACAGACAGTGTCGTTGATTTTAGAGGCGCGGTGGGTGGTGGTTTAACTGATAATCTTTCAGCACGTGTTTCTGTTCTTTGGCAAGACAAAGATAATTTTATTGATAACCGTGCGCCAGGTTTTGAGCAAGATGATGTACTAGGTGGTTACACCGATAGAGCTGCACGTATCCAATTTTTATATGAAAAAGATGATTTTTCAGCCTTACTTAATTATCACGTACGTAATATGGATGGCACACCTATTCCATTTCGTGCGAATGCAATTAAAAGTGGCACTAACGATCTAGTTGATGACTTTGATTATAAAGTTGTTTACCACGATGCAGCAGCACGTGAAAAGCAAACTGTTGATGCACAAGGTTTAAGCTTAAAGCTAGAATATGATTTTAATGATTATACAATTACTTCAATTTCAGGTTGGGAAAGCGCAGAAGTAAACTCGCGTGGCGATATTGATGGTGGTTATGGTGCTGACTTTTTAGGTGAGTTTCATGGTCCAGGTTCAATTCCATTCCCATCAGAAAGTGAAAGTGGTTTACCAGATCACGACCAATACACGCAAGAATTACGTTTAGCGAGTAACTTTGACGGCGATGTTAATTTTCAAACCGGTTTATTTTATTTTGATGAATCAGTAACGATTGAAAACTTCGGCTACAATACGTTAGCTGGGGGCGCGTTAAACGGTTACGTTAATCAACAGCAAGATACTAAAGCTTGGGCTGTATTTGGTTCTGTAGATTACACTGTTTCTGATGATTTAAAACTAACGGCTGGCCTTCGTTACTCAGACGATGAAAAAGACTTTGAAGCAGTACGTAAAATAGTTAGCGATGACTGCCTAAATAACTTGATACAATGTACAAACGATATCACCCGTACAACTGATGTAAGTGATGATCATGTAAGTTGGGATATTTCAGCGTCTTATAAATTAAATGATGATGTTAATTTATATGCACGAGTTGCAAATACATTCCGCGCTCCTAGTATTCAAGGTCGTATCACGTTCTCTGACGAGGTTACTACAGCTGACTCTGAAACTGTTACTTCATATGAGACAGGTTTCAAATCAGACGTACTTGATGGTCGCGGGCGTGTAAATGCGAGTATTTATTATTTTACTATGGATGATCAGCAATTAACTGCTGTAGGTGGGACTGCAAATACCACAAGTTTGCTCAATGCAGATAAGACAACAGGTTATGGTTTTGAACTTGATACCGAGTGGGTCTTAACTGATGAGCTTAATGCCACGTTTAACTTTAGTTATAACAAAACAGAGTTAAAAGATAACAGCATTACCATTCCTGTACCAGATCGTGACACATTGCATATTACTGATACGACAGTAAATGGCAGAGCAATCATTGATGGTAATAGCTTACCTAATGCACCTGAGTTTATTTCTAACATAACACTTCGTTATTCAAAAGAACTAGCCGAAGGTAACTTTTACGCTTACACCGATGTATCGTACCGCAGTAAAGTTAACTTCTTCCTATATGAAGCGGTTGAGTTTGAAGGCAAACCATTAACAGAAGTAGGTGTGCGCGCCGGTTATACTTGGGCTCAGGATGATAATGAATACGAAGTAGCTGTTTTTGCTCGTAACTTATTTGATGAGCAAGTTGCTATTGGTGCAATCGACTTTAATAACAACACAGCAATGGTTAATGAAGAACGCTATGTTGGCGCTGAGTTTAAAGTTAACTTCTTCTAAAGTTAGCTTTAAATTATATTGATTTTTAAAAGCCTGCCTTGTGCATAATGCCAGTCAGTTAACAGCTGACTGGCGTTTTTTATTGGGGTATTTACTGGGTTTTGGTTTCACACATCTCGGATACGCCCGCTCCTGTTTTATCGGTAATATGTGATGTTCAACTTGAGCTTGTAATTGCTCTATTGATTTAGGTATCCGTCCTGCATTTTCTATAAACATTGTATGAATAAGGTTAATAATACTAATAGCACACGTCGTAAAACTCAGGTGTTTTGCATATATTCCAGACTTTTTCTGCGCCATTTTCACCATCTGATATCGGAGCAAGTTATAGCTCAACATTACGCCCCATAATTCTTGCGCTATCATCTCAGGTTTCTTGCTGCGTAGCGTGAAGTGACTATTCAGTAACGTTTGTTTCATTTCTCGATAACCAAGTTCAATTTCCCACCGTTCACTATAGAGGTCAACAATGTCAGCCTTAGGGAAACGCATTGGATCAGTCAGTGAAGTGAGTATATTCACCTCTTTCCCCTTAACCGTTTTTGTGACTAGCCTGACTTCAATGCTCTGTGGTAAATCGTCGAACTTTTTTCTCGCTTGTGCTGTTGCTTTTAGCTTGATAAGTTTGTCTTGACGACCTAAAGAGCGAACAATTTCATATTGCGTGCCTTTTCTCATCGGTTGAAGCCAATGCCTATTTTCCCCAGCATGATGCCAACGATTGAGTAAGCCTAGAGAATAGAAGCCTCTATCAAATAACGTCAGTGAGTTATCGGGTGTTGCCTCGATTAAGTCTTCAGCCAACACCATTTCACTAGTACGACAACTATCAAAGGCGCTCCCCATTAATAAATGGCTAGTTAACTCCATCAAACACACCATGCGAACCTGAGGGAAAGCCGTGTCACCATGCTGATTTTTCCACACGGAGAATGCATGTTGATTTTCAGCAGTATCCGGTGTGCGCCAAATAACACCATCAACACCCAGTAGTGATAGCCCGCACCATGTGGGATGGTTCGCATCAGCATTCCACATTTGCTGACTTTTCTCAAAAACCTGTTTAACGGCATCAGCCCCAAGCCGCTGCCTAGCCTGTACAACCGCACTGGGTGCAACGAGTTCTTTTTTACCTGGTAAAGCGAGCCCTAATTTACTGACAATACTCCACAGTGGGTCTTCACGATAAAACGACATACAAATGACTGTCCAAACGGCCATCTCAACAGGAAGCCTTCTTTTCCTTATCGTCGCGACACCAGCGGTTTCAGCGCATTGTTTGATAAACTCAGGACATAAAAAATCACTCAGTTGACCTAAGCCTTCTGAATTGGGTGCGTAGCTATTGGCAAGAGAAAGTGCGGTAGTGAGTTGCAAAATAAAAGGCTCCTGAATAAATTCAGAAGCCTTTATAAACTAACCAGAAGATCGGTCAATGGATCGTCAAATATTTCTTAACTGATCGGCATTATGCCTTGTGCAGGCTTTTATGTTTTTTTAAAGCTGGTAAAGTAGCGTAAATTAATTTTAATGAGATAAGATAATGGCTGGATTTTGGAATTACCGTGTGATTTTTTGTGAAGCAACGAAAGACGAAGCAGCGCAATATCAAATACACGAAGTGGAATATAACTTGAACGGCAAAGTAACTAACTGGTCAGAAACAGGCGCAGCCCCTTTTGGTACAACATTAGATGAATTAAAAGATGACTCAGAGCGTTTAAAAACAGCATTTGAAAAACCTGTACTTAAAGTTATGCGCAAAACGCGTGGCTATGAGCTTGTTGATGTTGATACGGGTGAGGAAGCAACGGGTGAGCCGCCAGCAGGCTTAACGCAATAACTGTATTTATATAAAAGGTGCTTAAGGCGCCTTTTTTTATTGTCAAAATTTAGCTTAGGTTAAATAATACCAATCTGCTTATATATGGGTTCTATTTAACGTTAAGAAAATTACGCTAGAACTAGGCAAAAATTTTTGTATCTAGTTGTTCTAAATAAAAAATTTTTAACGAAGTTATAGTGCAATTTAATTCGTTAAATTGATCAAAGATCTATGCAGGTTGGTATAAGGAATGAGGATGACTTTACAAGCAATATTATTTGATATGGATGGCACATTAGTTGATTCAGAAAGTATGCACTTTGTGTGCTGGAGTAAACTACTTAAGCCTTACGGTGTTAGTTATTTAGAAAATGATTTTTGCCAGCGCTTTTCGGGACGGCCTACTTTAGAAGCCGCAATCGAAATTAAGCAAGAGCATAACTTATCGGTAAGTGCACAGTTTTTAGCAGATGAAAAATACCGTTTATTTGGTGAATATGTAGTAACACATTTACCGCCAGTGATGCCATTTACAGAGCAAACGTTGAAAGCTGTAAAAGCGAGTGGCTTAAAAATGGCGCTAGTAACAGGAAGTGCTAAAAGTGAAGCCATGCCAATACTGAAAGGCTTAGGGTTTTATGAGCTGTTTGATACGGTGGTTACAAAAGATGATGTAACGAATCCTAAACCTGCAGGGGACCCATATTTACTGGCACTTGAGCAGATAAATATACAACCTGGCAATGCAATTGCTGTTGAGGATACTTACACAGGGGTAACAGCTGCTAATAATGCTTTATTACGTGTGGTAGCCATTGCCAATAGCCATACTAAAGATCACGACTTTAGCCAAGCTACCTATCAAATGAGCAACTTAGATGAGTTTTGGCAATGGGCGCAATCTCAACTATAGTTTAAGCCAACTTTTACGTGCTTGGATGCGCCAATGTTTACTATTAAACACCTGCTTTTAATTGTTATTGTACTTTTTACGCAATGCATAAGTGCAGCACAACCGTCTGTTTTACTGGCTAAAGTATATGACGAAACGAAGCATTATGATGTAAGTAAATATTTAGTCAGTGAAAAATATGATGGCGTAAGAGCTATCTGGACCGGCACGGAGTTTTTAACTCGTAAGGGTAATATTATCAATGCGCCAAGTTGGTTTACAGCGCCATTGCCAAATGTATGGCTTGATGGTGAGCTGTGGACTAAACGTGAGCACTTTTCTGCGCTGAGTGGCATAGTCAGAACTAAAAAACCTAATAATCATGATTGGCAAACTATTACCTATAAAGTATTTGATATGCCAGATAAAAATCTGCCTTTTAGCACTCGCTATAAAAACTATAATGAGCTTATTACTAGCCTAAACTCGCCGCACATTAGTGCTGTAGGTCAATATAGCTTTACAAATAATGAGCAGCTTACAGAGTATTTTGAGAATATAACTAAGCAGGGTGGCGAGGGCGTAATGCTTCATTTGGCCAGCGCGAAGCACAGCAATGGAAGAAGTAATGCATTACTAAAATTAAAACCTTATTTAGATGCAGAAGCGGTTGTAATTGCCCACTTACCAGGCAAAGGTAAATATCAAGGAATGTTAGGGGCATTAAGGGTAAAAACAGCGCAGGGGCAGGTATTTTCTATTGGTACTGGGCTTAATGATGCACAGCGCTCCATTCCACCGGAGATTGGTAGTACTGTAACGTACCGATTTCATGGCTTAACAAAAAATGGGTTACCGCGTTTTGCTAGTTTTTTACGGGTCAGAGATAGTTTATAACATTTATAAATTTTACAAAGTGTGCTAAATTGCGCGGCCTTTTTGGTAATGTGTGGTGAAGTATGTTTGTAGGTTTTGATTACGGTAGTTCTAATTGTGCTATGGGTGTAATGAGCGAGGGTAATGTTCAATTAGTACCGCTAGAGCAAGGAAAACATTACTTACCGTCTACACTTTACACTCATCACAGTGCGTTGGTTGTTGATTTTGTTGCTAAGCATTTACATGGCACAGCCCATGAGCATGACTTTTTAACGCAGCGCCAAGCATTATTAAATACCTTACCTCGTATTAAGTCAGACCTTGATTTACAACCTTCAGATGAAACCCTATTTATTGGTCGTGAAGCGATTAGCGAGTACGTGCAGTTTCCTGAAGAAGGCTATTTTGTTAAGTCTCCTAAATCATTTTTTGGTGCAACAGGTTTAAAGCAAGGTCAAATTAACTTTTTTGAAGATATCGCAACCGCGATGATCTTAAAAATTAAGCAACGCGCTGAGCGCTCTTTAGGTAAAACACTTACACAAACAGTGATTGGTCGCCCAGTAAACTTTCAAGCTGTGGGTGGCGAGCAATCAAATCAACAAGCGGTCGGTATTTTAGAGCGTGCTGCTAAACGTGCTGGTTTTAAAGACGTAGAGTTTTTATATGAGCCACTTGCTGCGGGTATCGACTACGAGAGTGATTTAACTCAGGATCAAAAAGTCCTCGTTATTGATATTGGTGGTGGTACAAGTGACTGCTCATTTGTACAAATGGGTCCAAGCTTTAGAGGAAATAGCCAGCGCGATAGCGATTTTTTATCTCACAGTGGTAAACGTGTTGGTGGAAACGATTTAGATATTGCTTTGAGCTTTCATGGTTTAATGCCGTTATTGGGTTTAGGTAGTACGTTTAAATCGGGTTTGCCTTTGCCTAATCAAGCGTTTTGGCAAGCGTGTAAAATTAACGATGTAAACTTACAAAGCCAATTTTATAGTGAAAGCCATACCCGAGAGCTAAATGCACAATTACGTGATGTAAGTGCGCCTGAGCTTTATAAGCGTTTAATACATTTACAGCAAAACAAGCAAGGCCATCAATTAGTGCAACAAGGTGAAGCGGCTAAAATAGCACTTTCATCAGCTAGTGCGTTTGATTGCGATTTAAGCTTTTTAGATAGTGGACTGAATAAAAATGTATCTGTAAGCGATTTAGCTGTTGCCGTTGAGAGTAGTATTAGCCAAATAGTTACTTTAGCAAAACAAGCAATCAGCGACGCTGCGACCACGCCAGACATTATTTACTTAACAGGCGGTAGTGCACAATCACCATTGATTAAAGCGGCTTTAAGTGAGCACTTAGGCGATATAAAAATGGTTAACGGGGATCACTTTGGTAGTGTAACCGCTGGCCTGACTAAATGGGCCAGCATGCTTTATAAATAACCTAGATTACAATTGAGGTTTAAAGATCTATTTGTCGGGTTGCGAGGTATTTTTCGTAATCTGGCAATGTACGTTCAAGCTCTACGTCCATAAGCGGTGAGCTTAATAACATATCTGCACTCACTTCATTACACGCCACCGGAATATTCCAAACAGCTGCTAAACGCAGTAGTGCTTTAACATCAGGGTCATGAGGCTGTGATGCTAATGGGTCCCAAAAAAATATTAATACATGTATCTCATGTTCTGCTATTTTAGCGCCAAGTTGTTGATCGCCGCCCATAGGGCCACTTAATAGCTGAACTACATCAAGTCCCGTGGTTTTTTGAATTAAATGCCCTGTAGTACCTGTGCCATATAAAGTGTGCTTACTGAGTATTTCTTTGTGCTTTTCACACCATAATTTTAATGCTGCTTTTTTACCGTCGTGGGCAACTAAAGCAATATTTTTTTGTGCGGGAAGAGATTGTGTTTTTTGTTCCATGCTGATTCTTTTTTATTAGTTAGCTTAAACTCTGGGTAATAAATCTCTTAACCAAAGTGCAGGTTAGTTAAAATAATAGATTGATAGCAAGGGCAATAAATACAATGCCAGTGATCCTATCAATCCAAAGTTGGCTATTTGGGTTACGTCTAAAAAACTGTGCAATTTTGTCGCCAAAATAAATATACGTGCAGTCAATCGGAAAAGCAAAAAGAGGGTAAAGTAAGCCAAAAAAAGCGAGCTGAAAAGTAGCCGATGAAAGCGTTGGATCTACAAATTGCGGAATAAATGCAATAAAGAATAATGCTACTTTAGGGTTTAGTACTTCAGTCATCATCGCTTGAAACATGACATTACTTTTTTTACTGGTACTTATATGCGGTTTATCGGTTTGCTTGCCCTCAGGTGTCTGCTCTGGTTGCTTTAGCGTGCCTTTAATCATCATAAACCCTAAATAGCATAAGTATGCTGCGCCTGCGTATTGCACTGCGGCATAAGCACTAGGAGAGGCTTTTAGTACTGCGCTTAGGCCTACAACAGCAAATAGCGTATGAATAACTCCACCTAATGCAAAACCAAATGCACTTTGCATACCAGCGCCTCGACCATTAGCAAATGTTTGCGCCATCAAAAATGCATTCGATGGCCCAGGCGCTACTGCCATTAAAAAGCTGGCTAATAAAAATGAGACTAAAAAGTCAGGATTGATCATTGAGTACTTTTAGCTGGGTGTAAAGTATGTGCTTTTTTGCTCATTAAAATAAGCCAAAGCGGAACTAGTAATAATAAGTGAAAAGCAATCAACCACGGTGTGTTTAGCCCTAAATATTGGGTTAAAACGACGAGTATACTTGCGCCACTCATTTGCATTGCACCGAGTAATGCAGAGGCTGTGCCTGCTTGTTTAGGAAAGCTAGACAGAGACATTCCTGCAGCAGAGCCTAAACTTAAAGCAAACCCTAATGCAGCAATTAAGATAGGTAGCATAAGCGCAAATGCTGTTTCTATACCGCTAAGGGCTAACATTAAAATGCCTGAGAAAACCAGTACACTCACACCGACACGCAAAGCACGTTGGCTATTTCGTTTAATGTAGGTTGGTAAAATAAAACTTGCGACAATACTTATTACGGCATTTAACGTAAACCAAAAAGTAAAGTCGGCTACGGTGCCGCCTAAATGTGTAATAAGCCAGCCTGGAGCGAGCGTTACATACACTAATATGGCCGACATTGAGACCATACAAATTAGGCTATTAAACAAAAATACCGGTGTTTTAATAATCGGTATAAAGCGACGTAAATCTAAAATATGCCCCTGATAATGACTATCAGCAGGGCGAGTTTCTCTAAAAAAGAATAGGGTAACAATAAGGCCCAAAATGGCAAACGCGGTTAAAAACATAAAGTTCATACGCCAGCCAAACTGTACGGTAAGCCAAGCCCCTAAAATAGGTGCCATTGCCGGAATGAAACACACAATCCCGTTAAGGTAGGTGATCATTTGTCCGCTTCGTTCACTACCATATTTGTCACGCACTATCGCAAATGCGACAACAAATGTGGCACAGGCTCCAATTCCCTGAAAAGCACGTGCTATCAGCAATATCTCAAAAGAAGGCGAGTAGTATGCGAGTAATGCAGAGCTTGCATACAAACTAATGCCCACTACTGCCACTGGTTTTCGGCCAAATCTATCAGCCAAAGGGCCCGCAATTAATTGGCCTAGACCTACTGTTAGCATAAAAATAGCAACGGTTTGCTGTACTTGTTGTTCAGTAACTGCAAATTGTTCTGCAATAGTTGGAAAAGCAGGTAGGTAAATATCGATTGCCATAGGGCAAAATATAACGAGTAACGCTAAGATAAGTAACAAGGTCATATTAGGTTTAGCGGGCTGTGTTTGCATTGAGTCTCCTTTTGTCGAGTATTTTAGGTGGGCACTCATAAAAAAGAAAGGGCTTATGACCCCTACATAGGCTGTCATTCTTACTTTTTGATTGGATTAAGCTAAAAAGCCAGCATAAATGCACTTTTTAAAACTGGTCTGATGTGTTGATTTTAAAAAAGTAACTGTTGATGGAAAATAATAATGAGTAATAAATCTGCACTTGTACAAACATGGCATAAATTTAAGCGCCTACCTTTTGGGAATTGGCTTTTTACTAAAGCTGTTTGCTTTAAAGCGCCATATTTTGGTTCGATGAAACCTTACGTACTCGATTTGAGAGAGGGCCATTGTAGTGCGGTGGTTAAAAATCGTCGCAGCGTTCATAATCATATTGGAACTATTCATGCTATTGCGCAGTGTAATTTAGCTGAATTGTGTGCAGGTGTAATGGTTGATGCAACAGTGCCAGTTAAAACACATCGTTGGATCCCAAAAGGGATGACAGTGCAGTATTTAGCTAAAGTAGACACTGATGTAACTGCAATTGCAGAGATTGATTTACCGCATAAATGGATAGATAAAGAGGACCTAGTAGTACCGGTTAAACTTTATAATACCCGCGATGAACTCGTATTCACCGCTGATATTACTATGTATATTACAGAGAAGAAATAATGAACAGTCAACTGAGTTGATTTAGTTTTTATCTGTGGCTTGTTTATTTACAAACGACAAGCCGCTGTCGTCTTCCTCTAACAACATTTTAACTTCACTGACTGGTTTTAATTCTTCACTAATAAGCTCAATTGCATCTTTTTCAAAACGTTGCTTTAAACTACCTTCAATAATCGCACCGGCATCTATGCTTAAGGTATCGTGGAATACATCGCCATGAACATGTGCGCCGCTTTTAACATTTACTTCACTGGCGTTTATTGAGCCAATAACTTTGCCTTTTACAATTACATTTTGTGCTTCAACCATGCCTTCAATAATACCTGTTGAGCCAATAACTAAATGCTTTACTTTAATATCACCATCAATACGACCATCTAATTGTACTTCACCTTGGCTAACTAAGGTGCCTGTGAGACGAACATCTTGTGAAATAATCGAGGGAGTGTTATTTACTCTTTTTAAACTAGAGCTTCCTGGTTTTTGTTTCTTTCTACCGAACATGAGAAAGCGCCTTTGTTATTTTTAGAGGATTAACATGTTTGCCATCAAGTAATACTTCATAATGCAAGTGAGTACTGGTACTTCTACCGGTGCTCCCCATTAAACCTATTACATCATTTTTAGTAATTAGTTGACCTTTCTTTACTTTAATCTTATTTAAGTGGCCAAAACGAGTCACAAGGCCATTTTTATGTTCAAGCTCAATAAAGTTACCATAACCACCGTTGCGGCCGGCTCTGAGAACTATAGCGTCAGCAGGGGCAAAAATTTCGGTTTTATGCCAACCAGCTAAATCGACTCCTTTATGAAAGGCTCGACGATTATTCATAGGATCTTTGCGAAGACCAAAACTACTTGAAATGTAATAATTTGCAGCAGGCAAAGGTAAAGAATTCGGAAGCTCTGTTAAAAAGCTCTCAAGGTTATTTAATAAGAGTAGTTTATCGGCAATAAGTAAAAATTGGGTCGGAATTTTTGTTTCATCAAAAACATCAAGTGGGCCACCTTGTGCTGTTTTTTGTTCGCTTAGTGCCAAATGTTGTTTAAGTGCCGATTCAAGCCCTGCGCCTTTAAGCATTGCTAAAATATCGTCGTGTCGTTTATTTATTTGGCTATCAAGTAATGCAAAGTTTTTTTGATAAGCTTGTGCTAAATGTTGGTATCTTGCTGAAAAAGTAAGCGGGGTGACTAAGTTCACTTGCTTATTGTTTGGCTCTTCATCAAGTAGTGGAGCATGAAATTCTTCTTTTCGTTCACTAATTGGTGACTCGAGATTACTATCAAGCTGTATTGAATCTTTGCTAATCGAGGCTGGTAATGACTCTATCATGCTTTGCAATAAAGCCTGTTTTTGTTCAAGAATAGCCAGCTGTTCTAACTGATTTGTATAAAGTGCATTTTGTTCGCTGACTTTTTTCTGCCAAAGTAGTTGTTTATTCAATTGGTTTTGCTGGATGTTGGAAATTTTGTTCGTTTGTGAATAAACACGTAATGTAGAAATACTGATCCAAGCTAAAGTAGCAAAAACAAGTACTGCAACAGTAAGCTGAACCCAAGACGGCAAAACAACATGCTTAACTTCACCATTTTGGCGAATAAGTAACTGACGGGCTGGAAATGTTTTTTGATAAAAAGACTTTATAAATACTGACATGGCATATAAACATTGGCTATTAACCGAATTAAGATAGCAATTTGAGTTAAAAAAGCCAGAGAAAAATTGTAACTGTTCAAAAATTAATAAAAAAGGGCTGCTTTTAGTAAGCAGCCCTTTTATTTAATACTCGTATTATTTTGTAGGCAGAACTGTACTCTCTACAGAGCCAAAACCTATACGTGCATAGCCTTCTTTTTCACACCAGCCACGCATAATAACGTTATCGCCATCTTCTAAAAAGCTGCGTTGTTCGCCATTACTTAGCGTAATTTTTTCTTTGCCACCACGAGAAAGCTCAAGTAATGAACCTGCTTCTTCGTGCGTTGGACCTGACTGAGTGCCCGAACCTAGCATGTCACCTGGCATAAAGTTACAGCCATTCACTGTGTGGTGTGTAACCATTTGTGCCACAGTCCAGTAAGAGTGCTTAAAGCTAGATGTTGATACGCGCGTTGGGTTATGGCCTTCGCTACGCATTTTTTGCGTTTGAATTTTAACATCCATTTGAATATCAAAAGCACCTTGGTCGCGATTCGCTTTTGATTCTAAATAGTCCATAGGCTGTGGATCGTTTTCATCACGTGTCCAGCTTGTTCTGTAAGGCGCTAATGCTTCGGTTGTTACAATCCAAGGCGATACAGTTGAGGCAAAGTTTTTAGCTAAAAATGGACCAAGCGGTTGGTATTCCCACGCTTGCAAGTCACGTGCTGACCAATCGTTAAATACACAAAAGCCAAATACGTGGTTTTCAGCATTTTCGATAGCGATTGCATCGCCCAGTGCATTGCCTTTACCTAAGTAAATACCCAGCTCTAGTTCGTAATCAAGGCGTTTACACGGACCGAATGATGGCACTTCTGCGTCTGGCGCTTTAGTTTGGCCTTTAGGGCGATGAAATGTTTGACCCGATACGTCAATAGATGAAGAGCGACCATGATAACCAATAGGTACCCATTTATAGTTAGGTAGTAATGGGTTATCAGGGCGAAACAAACTACCCACAGCAGTAGCATGATAAATAGAAGTGTAAAAGTCGGTGTAATCACCGATGCGACAAGGCAAAGAAAACTCTATATCAGACTGTGCAACCAATGTATCGCTAAGCGCTTGTTGGTGCTCAGAGCCTGCTCTTAGTGCTTTTGAAAGGGCCAAACGAAGGGCTGACCAATACTGCTTCCCTAAACCCATAAATGTATTTAAGGTAGTTTCACTTGCTGCATCTGCGGCTGTTTTAGCGTCACCTTTTAAAACGTTTAATTTACTTAGTTTTGCTAAATCGATTACTTGGTCACCAATTGCAACACCACCACGAAAGGCCTCATCAGACCCTTTACGACGAAATTCTGCAAACGGTAAGTTTTGAATCGGGAAGTCGCAATTATCAACATTAGCTGATTCTACCCAGCTGGTTAAACTAATATCGTGGGTTTCGTTAATTAGGCTCATTACATTTCCTTTGGATTTTACTGTATGGCGACAAGGTATAGTTTATTTAATCATACTTGTACTTGGCGCCATACTTTTTAAATATTAAAACGACAAAAAGCAGCGAAGTTCGCTGCTTTTAATTTACTCAAATATTTTATAAAACGCCGCGACGCTCTTGGTCACGTTCGATTGATTCAAATAATGCTTGGAAGTTACCTTCACCAAAGCCACCATCATCAACGCGTTGGATCATTTCTATAAAGATTGGACCAAATAAGTTTTTAGAGAAAATTTGTAATAAATAACAATTTTCACTTTGGCTATCTACGAGTATCTGATGCTGACGAATTTTTTCTTTATCTTCAGCAACCCAAGGTACACGGTCAAAAATTGTATCGTAGTACTCTGGGATAATATCTAAAGTAGCAATTGTTGATTTATCAAGCTTATCAAGAGAGCTTACTAAGTCATCTGTTAAAAACGCTAAATGTTGAACGCCTGGGCCGTTGTACTCACCAAGGTATTCGTCAATTTGGTTGTTATCGTTACCTTTACCTTCGTTTATTGGAATAGAGAAGGTGCCACAAGGTGATTTTAGTGCATAGGAGATAAGCGCTGTTTTTTGACCTTTAATGTCAAAGTAGCGCACTTCAGTAAAACCAAATACGTCTTTATAAAAGTTAGCCCATTTTTCCATGGTGCCTTTATAAACGTTATTGGTTAAATGATCGATTCGGAGAAAGCCTTTATCTTCTAAAACATTTTGCGTTTCTAAGTCTTCAAAATCACTTTCATAAATAGTGCCTTTGTCGCCAAATTGTTCAATAAAGTAAATTAGGCTATCGCCAATACCATAAATTGCAGGGTAGGGCATATTTTTATGCGTTGAGTCGGTCGCTGGTTTTGCACCACGCTCTACTGCAGTTTCAAATGCTTTTTGCGCATTCTCAACACGCCAACCCATTGAACAAATAGCAGGACCATGGCTTTTAGCAAATTCTGCAGAAAAACCTTCACGCTCGTTATTCAGTAAAAAATGAATATCGTTTTGGTTGTAATAAACAATGTCTTTACCTTTGAATTTTTTAAGCTTAGAGAAGCCAAAATCAGTAAATACTTTATCCATATAATCAGCATCAGGTGTTGCGTACTCGGTAAATTCAATACCGACTAAACCTAAATAGTTATTTACTTCACTCATTATTATTACTCCCGCAATTAAGCACTGCGATTATGTGTTGTTGTAATATTGCAGTAGATAATCAACCAGATTTTTAATTTGGGGAAGAGGAGGGCGCTATTTAGTGTCTAATGCATGTGTAAATTTTATAGGACGGTTATTATAAAGTTACCTGTTTGTAATACAGTTAAGTAAAATGAAGTTATATGGTATAAATTCAAGTGGGAGTGCTTGTTTTTAAGTTATTGTATTTAAATACTAAAAAGGAGGTTTAACCTGCGTTAAACCTCCTTTTATAATTAATAAGCAAAAGCTTTTTCGTACTTAATTGTTTACACTTTGAGAGGCGTTGCCAAAAAACTTGTTTCGCTGCTCTAGCCATGGGTTAGTTTTTATTGCTGGAGCTGCTTTGTAGTGACGTTCAATTGTTTGGTTTAAAGTACGTGTAGATTGCTCAAATGTTAATTTTTGTTGTGCAGCGCCCATACGCTTAATTTCATCTCGGGTCATAGCACGGCCAGCATAAAGCAATGCATTCAAGTAACCCGCTACGGTTTCAAAATTATTATCGGTAAATAAAAGCACCGTTTTATTGAGTGCCCATTGACGGTCAATTTCGCCGTCTTCTTTAACGCCAGCTAATTCACCATCAATGTATACTTCAAATACCCCATTTGTAGGTGCTGTGTAGAAAACAAATGCGACACGGTGCCATGCTTCTGCCTGAGTATTACTAAAGTAGCCACTGTCGCTTGTTGATTTACCATAACCACCACTTGGGTCTATAAATATGTCAGCATCGTCATCCAGATAATTGGTTGTTTCTGCTTGCATTATTGCACGATAAATATCTTTGCCTTCTGAAGGCCAATATAAATCCATAACAAGTGTGTAGTCAGATACCATTCCTTCGTTTGCAAAATCACCATTTACAGGGGTGTTTAATTCAATTAATAAGCCTTCTGTCGGGGAGTGGCGCGAAAATGCCATTACACCCGAAGGGCCGTCAGTTAAATCATCAATATTTAACTGAGTGGTGGTGTTATATTGGGTTTCATCAGTGCCCCAATTGGTTTCATTTGGATCGAAATAGTTAAGTACTGAAGGCCCAAAATCAGCCGCTAACGGATTGTTAGCATCCTCAAAATTCCATACAGTTACATTTGCTACATTACTGCACGAGTAAAGCTCAGTGCCGGTATCCAAATGTAGGCATTGACTTGTTCTAAATCGAGCATATTTATCAAGTAGCCACCAAGCTTCGGCTATTGGCTCTATGTTTGAGAATGTCACACTATTAAAAAATAAATCAGGATTTAAAGCCGCGCCTTTAAATAGCGCAACTTCGTAATTATTTGTGGGTTGTATATCTTCAGGTTTAAGTAAAAACCAATCAGGTTGACTGGCAAACATCGCTGCTAAGTCGCTTCCCGATACTGTTACCTTATAGATAGAGTTAAACCCAGGCGTATTTGATGGCTGCCTTTCTACATAAAAAGCTTTATGAAAATCTTCTTGGGTAAGCGCGCCCGGTGTCCAGCGTTTTTGTACTAGCTCAGGATTTAAAAGCGCTGCGCTTATTGAGCTTGAATGCTTTGCAGCTAAGGCGGTTATTTCAGCTAATTGTAAAGTAGTTGGATAATTTTCTGAAATAGTTATTTCTGTTTCAGCATCAGGAGCATAACGACCCATAATTTCATCAATAGCTTGTTTAGTCGTTTCATCTCGTTCATTAATAGAGTCGGTTTCAATTGTTTTGTAATAAACAACCGGAGATGATTTATCCGCTAAATCAAAATCAAGCGTTAAATCAGTAATCCCTTTAGCGTAAAAATCTGGCTGAATAACAATCGCGCCGTTGTCTAATGTCTCGAAACTTTCACCACCATGCGTGTGGCCGCCAAGCACTAAATCAATGCCTGCGACGTTAGTTGCCATATCAGTATCAAGACCGACACCTAAATGGCTCAGCATGATCATATAATCTACGTCGTCACGATATTGACTAACAATGCTTTGCGCCACTTGTTGCCATTGCCAGCTCATTTTAAATTGTTTTATGAAATCAGGGATTGGTTCATCTTCAATTGGTTCATCAAGTTCATTCCATGGCACAGAAGTCATACCAAACAAACCTAAAGTGACACACCCTACTTGTACTTTTGCAAATCCAACGCCTGCAAAATCTTGTAGTTGCTCACCTTCATACAGTGTATTACTCGCCAGTACGATGGCATTCTCGTCTTGTGAATAACTTAATAGTTTTTCTGGGCCCCATGCGTAATCATGATTTCCAACAACACGGACATCAAATTGCATTGCTTTAATTGCTTCTTCTGTTGCAGTACCTTGTGATAGTTGCTCTGCAACGGTGCCTTTTTCATAGTCGTCACCACCATTTGTAAATAAGGTATGAGGAGTTTGGCTTGCTACTTGGTTGTAGTAGGCTTTAATACGGCTGAAATATTGCTCTTGGTAGCCAAAGCGAGCATGTAAATCGGCAACATGCACAAACCTCACTGATTGTTTAGTGGCACTCGCATCACAAGTTGGACCTATATTGGCAAAGGTTTCATTACGCTGCATTTGTATTGCGTAGGTGCCTAATGTGTTCACTTGCGCGCTAACGAAGCCATCTAACACGGTTGAGTTTTCGATTATGTCCCATGTATTGGTTGATAGTTTTGCTATAAAGAGTTGCCCGCCTAATGCATAGTCCACAGGGATTTTTATTGTAATAGTGATGGGGGTAATTAAAGTCAGCGAGTTTGGTGTAAGACTATGTAAATCTGAAACTATATTTTGTTGCTCATTTGCTTCATCTAATAGTGTTTTCTCGTAAGTAAGCTCTGTATTACTAGAAGTCGCACCAGCAGGAGCGGTTAGTATAAAATTACCTTCATCTAATGTCGTGTCTAAACCAGTCGAGCTTGATAATGTTAATGTACTTGGCTCTGGTTCAACTGGGTTGTTTGGATTGAGTGTAACCTCGTCACTGGAGCCGCCACAGGCTGATAAAAGCATAATTAAAAATGCTAAAATTGTGGCACGTAATATCGTTAACGATTGCATATGCAGCTGTTCCCTGAGTCTATTCTCTAATCAATCAGGCTATAATATCAGTTAACGGTGGTGCTGCAAAGTTGAATAAAAAAATCCCTCATAGCGGTTATGAGGGATTGGTTTTTAGCTATATTATTTAAAAAACAATTAAGAAGCTTTTTCTTCTAGCCCTTGTTTTTCCCATACTTTAGCTTTAAATGTCATGAGTACTAAAACAACACCAACACCAATGCTAAATAATGCAATTTGTAGGTATAGGTTAGGGATTTCTTGGACATTATTCGGATCGAAATTACCAGCAAGTAAACCTGCGATGATGTTACCGATCGAGTAAGTTAATACAAATACACCCATCATTTGACCAGTGTAACGTTTAGGCGATAGTTTACTTACCGCACTTAATGCTACAGGGCTTAAACAAAGCTCACCTACTGTATGTAAAAAATAGGTAGTAACAAGCCAGTAAGGCGCTACTTTTAAGCCTTCAGCAGCGTAATGAGCCGCCATAAACATAACTAAAAAGCCTGACGCCATGATAATTAAACCAAGCGCACACTTAACGCTGTAGCTAGGTGATACTAGACTTTTAGATAAATTAATCCAAAGCGCTGCAAAAAATGGTGATAGGGCAATAATAAACAGCGAGTTTAACGATTGAAACCACGTTGTAGGGATTTCAAAAGTACCAATAAGGCGGTCAGTATAATCGCGTGCAAATAAGTTTAATGATGAACCTGCTTGTTCAAAACCAGACCAAAAACATGCTGATGCAATACATACTAAAAATAGCGCCCACATTCTTTGTTTTTCAGCATCAGTTAATTTACCTGTAAAGTAAATAACACCAAAATAAACAAAAAAGATAATAGTGAATACAACAGCTACGTATCCTGCAACCACTGTTGGATTGACTACAATTGCGCCGGTCATTGCAGCTGTAGTCACTGCTGCAGCTATAATTACAAACGCAGCAATACCACCCCATGCGCGGGAAGTACCTTTAGGGCCTAATGGGTTGGCTGGTAAAACGCTATGCTCTGGCAAGTTATTAAGTGAGCGCTTATATTGCACTAAACCAATAGCCATACCAACAGCTGCTGCGCCAAACGCCCAGTGCCAGCCTACGTTTTCCATAAAGTAACCACAAACGTAGTAACCAATCAAAGAACCTAGGTTAATACCCATGTAGTAAATAGCGTAACCACCATCACGACGTTCGTCGGCATCACTGTATAACTGGCCAACCATTGCGCTGATATTTGGTTTTAATAAACCAGTACCCGTCGCTACAAATATTAAGCCAATAAAAAATGAATAATCATGTGGAACTGCCAAAATAATATGGCCACACATAATAATAATACCGCCATACCAAACCGCTTTTTGACCACCGAATAGTCTATCGGCTAGCCAACCGCCAGGTAAACCTAAAAAGTATACTGCGCCTGTGTATAAACCATATATTGCAGCAGCTGATGCAACGGTAAAGCCAAGGCCTTCTTGTTGTAAGCTTGCCGTCATAAACAATACGAGCATAGCTCGCATACCGTAATAACTCATTCGTTCCCACATTTCAGTGAAGAACAATGTCGAAAGTCCTTTAGGGTGGCCAAACCAGCCACTATCTGGAGCTGAACTCATATTTACTTCCTAACTTTAAGAATTGTTGTAATGGCCTTATAATTTTTTGCTTTAGCTATTTTAGTATTTGTATTTACTAGAATGCTCGACCATCAGTATAGTATTTGTAGCTAAGATAATGATTTGCTATAGGGTAATAACACCACAAGGTAAGAGGCACACCCTTATCCTAGTTACAATTGGGCACAAGTATACATATACCTTAGTGCTAGGGGAAGTATTGCGCGGTGTATCACCTTATGCCGAGTTAGAACTCGGCATAAGGTACAATTGGAGTGCCAGGAAATTCAAGAGTGCCATATACAGGGTTGAAGTAGTATCGCATATACAATTGGCCAAAGTTAGGCTCGTAAAAGTCTGAACGATCTATTGCCAGGTAACCACCAAAAAACCAGTGTGGCGTTATTCTATATTCAAAGCTGCCCTCTAGGTTATAAGAGATACTTGAACTTGTGTCGCCCTCAAACGCTGGATTTGCTCCTGTTTCAAGCTGACGAATAAACGCTTCTGCTTGTAAGTTTGGATCGTTAGGGAAAAAGTCAATTGCTTGGGTTTTAGTTTGTGAATATGAAACGCCCGTTTTCAAACGATAAACAAAATCATTGCCCCAACGTGCGTCATAACTAAGCGGTACTGATAAACCAACGTAATTTTGTGGACTATAGTAACCACCATGCCCCCAAGTTTCTTCACTTAAATTATATTGGTATGCCCAATGTAATAAACTTGCTCCTACAGTGAATTCGCGTTCTTGATTGCTAATTACGCGATAATAACTGCCACCCATAATACGATATCGCTGATTGTCTTTTACATTTTGGCCCTTATATGAGGTAAAGTCAGCACTAGACCAAAATCCCCAATTACCACCTAAATCGTGTGATATATTTGCAGTGAGGCCTGTAGAACGTACGCCGCCCCATATTTTACCGGTGTTTATATCTTCAAGACCCGCATAAGAAAGTACTGAGCTGGTAACAGGACGCTTCTCTAATTCAAGGCTGTATCCAAAGTCGCCAATATCATCGGCGTAATTTACGCCCCAGACAATATCCTCAATTAAAAACCCTAAAGGGGTTGTACCTATATCTAAACGCCAGTTTTCATTCTGCCAGCCTAATCCAATATCTACGCCGCTTTCTTTTGGGCTTACTTCATCAAGAGAACACGTAAATATACATAAAGCACCTTGGCCATAACGGCTTCCCGCAAATTGCTCATCAAAACGTGTTGTTTGCGCACTAATTGTTGTCGGGTCTATTTTTACAAAGCCTTGACCTTGCCAAAGTGGGAAATAGGCTTCAATAGGCACTAAACCAGCCCCAAGGGTTGCTTCACTTTCAGTGCTTGTCTGGCCACTAAAGTTAACAGCAATAGCGATGTAAGCTTGGTTTTTGTTTTGTTCATTAATAAGCTCACGCTTTGCGCCGTTTATATACCACTCATCGCTTTCATTTATTAGTGAAAGCGAGTTATAAAGCTCTTTTTCAGTTAATGTGCGGTTAGGCGAGAGTGTTTGTGTGTACCAAAGTTGAGCTTGTTCTGTTTCATTGAAATTGCTGGCCACTTGGGCGCCCAAATAACGTAACTCTGTATCATTTGGCGATTTAGTAATGAGTTCTGTAGCTAAACCAAGTGCGTCACCTGAGTAATTAAAATCATTAAGAGATGCCATAATTTGACGCTGTAAATAGCTTTCCTGTGATGAAGTTTGCGTTATAGCTCGTTGTGTTACTTCTTTGGCTTGAAAATCATCACCTTGCTCTCTGTACGCTTTAGCAATCGCTAGTAAAGCTTGTGGCTCAATAATTTGCTTATTTTGCACTTTTTGTTGATATAAGATAATCGCCGCTTGGCGTTGTTCAAGCGCTAAATTTGCGTTAATTAATGCTGTGGTTATTGCTGCGTTATTTTTATATTTTTGGTCTAGTTGATTTAGTTTCGCAATTAAATCGCTGCCGCTGTAATACTGGTTAATATAGTTGTTTTGTAACTGTACATATTGATTAACATCATTTTCAGATGCATTTTCTGAAAGAGCATAACTGGTGAACCATTGTTTAGTTTGTTGCTCATTTCCTTGTTCTAATAGCCATTCGCCATAAAGCATATGCCAATAAGCAGAAGGTGTAGGTTGTGCCGTTAATGCTTTATTTATAAGTTTAACAGCGTATAGCTCTTCATTAATTCGATACCAATTACGTGCTAATTCGGCTTGCATTACGGGAGTTAAGTTTTGTGCTTCTAAGGCGCTTAAATGATAGATGGCTGTTGCTTTATTTTTAGCATCAAGATGGCGCTCGCTTTGAGTTAAAGATTCGTTAAGTTGTAGCTGTTGTTCTAGCGTAACAATATCTGCATTTCTGGCTCTGAAGGGAATATATTGCAAGGTTGCAATAGCGCCTTGGTAGTCATCAATAGATCGTAGAAAAAGCGCGTGGCTATAGCGCAACTGAGGGTTTAAAGGGAACTGCCACAATACGTTATTAAACAACGTACGAGCTTTATCAGTAAGCCCTTTTTGTTGGTATATAAAAGCTAAGTCGTAATATAGCCAAGATTGCTCTGGTGCAATATCTATTGCCTCACGCAACACTTTTTCAGCCTGCTCTAAATCACCAGCTTGCGCTAGGGTATTTGCTTTTGCTCGATATTGGCTACTAAGCGATATTGAATAGGATTGCTTAATTTGCTCCTTTTGAGCAAATGTTAAACGGTTATAAAAAGACGTTAAAGCTTGTTCACTTTGTTCAAGTTCAGCTATTTCAAGCAAACCTAATAAGGCGCTGTTATTGAGAGGGTCATTCTTTAAAACAACTTGATAGGTTCGTTCTGCTTGAGAGTATTGCCCTTGAGCAAATTGTAACAAGCCTCTGTTATATAAAACTGCATTAGGGTTTTGCTCCAATGCATCAGCTAAGTCTAATTTTAGCTTTGCTATTTTAAATTCATTCTTATTAATCGCACCTTTGGCTTGGCGTATATAAAGCCAAAACTTTGCTGTTTTAGCTAATCCTTTTAAGGTTTCTCTTTGTGCAAAATCGGCGGTGTGCTGTTGCGCTCGTGTAAAGTACTCATAGGATTTTTGATTGTCACCTAAGCGTAAATAAAGAATACCCAGACTTCGCATTATTGCACCGTCTTGAGGTCGCCCACTTATCGCTTTTAACAGTAACGGTTCAGCCGCTTTTAATTTGTTTTTTTCAAGGAGTTTATCGCCTCTAACCCAGAGCTGATAGGCTGGATCTGCAATTAAGGTTTGACGTGCTGTTAAATCTTTTTTGAAATCCTGATACTGTAACTCACCTTTAGTACTAAACGGGTAAAGCATAAAGTAGGTTTGAAACTCTTTATCAGTGGCACCACTAATTGGCATGTTTGCTAGCGAACCGAGCCAAATCTCTTCTACTTCATTACTAAAGCTAGAAGTTGAGCCGTATTTACTTAGAATACGAATAGCGTGCTTGTCACTTGGGTTACGTCTGAGTAAATGCCTCGCGTAAGCAATCTCAACTTGGCCTATATTAGAGTAACTTTGCAATAATGTTTCGTAACCATTTTTAACACTTTGCCATTGAGAGCTGTCTTGTGCGTACCAGCTTAAATGTTCTAGTTCATAATTGAGTGTTGGGTATACATTATTAAATATTTTATTATAAATTTGACGTGCAGGTTCGTACCGACCTGCGCGAGCTAGTAATTTAGCTTCTTGAATAGCCGATTTATCTTTGCCTTCAATTCGAGACATGACTTTGAGTTTTTCAATGCAAGGGGGTTGCTTAACAAGTCCGTTATTTAATTTGCTTAGTAGTTGATTTGCTCCATCTAAATCACCGTTAACAAAGTTGTAATGCGCTTGAGCACACTGTGTTTCTATGCGGGTTGGAGCAATCGCGACCAGCTTTTTCAAGCTATCTTCAATAAGCCTTTTATTTTTTTGTGCTTCACCAATATTTATTTGGCTTAGTAACCACTCAACAGATCGCGTATCAATATCATTTACTGTTTTTGCGTTTAGCATTGGGCTCAGTATTAATACGCAGAGTAGGGCAACCTTTAGCTGCATTCAGTACTCCATTTAGGTTGTAATGTTCCATCCGCTGTAATTGCAAAACGTTTATTTAAAGTACTTGTACCAAATAAATTTAATACACTGTCGTAGTAACGAGTTTGAGTGAATAACTTATCAACCATTAATTTTTGCTGAATTGTCATCGCTAAGGAATCATCGTCTTGTATTGCAAGTAAAGGTAGTAAAGCTGCATTAAAGCCTAATGGGCCTCTTTTTTCTGATTTACCTGATTTCGAAAACGTATTTAATGGCACATAACCACGGTCATTAATTGTTTTTAAAAATGGATTAAATTGTGCTAACAATTCTTTTTTATAAGGTGCATCGTTTGCCATCATACTGGCCCATAAATAAACCCTAATAGCGTTGTAGCTTCCTACGTCACTTGTTTTTTTATCGTAATAAAAACCATTATTAGTGTCGTACATTACCCAGTCAGGGCTAACACCTTGTTTGGCCGTATCTAGAATTAACTTTGCTGAGCTTTCATGTAGTTGTTCCCAAGGAGAATGAGGATATAGTTTTTTAAATTGTTGATATATAAATAAAGGTGAGTAACTAGGGTTTAATTTATATTGTTCGTCTTTAAAGTCAAAGCCAGATGGGGCCGGTAGTAATGACAAACCAAGACCGGAAATATAGGCTGTTTCTTCTCGTATTATACGCTGAGCTAGCACGGCCGCTAATATACTATAACGACGGTCATCCCAGAGAATAGCAGCTTGTGATAAGCTATAAGCTATCCATAAATCAGAGTCAGAGGCAGGGTTTGAATCTAAAATTGCTCCTGCATTTTTTTCATTTATACCCCATTGCCATGCTGGTAAACGCGTACTTAAATCACCTTCGGATAAATGATTTTCGGTCCAATCAAGTACTAAATCAAACATTGCTTTATCGTTTGCTATTACAGCAAAAAATAACGCGTAAGACTGACCTTCAGATGTTGTAATACTCTGCTTACTACCTAAATCAATAACACGACCATCTGGGCTTATAAAGTGGCTTTTAAATACTTGCCATGCTTGCCACGGTTGACACTGTTCTATCTGTGCTTTCGTATTAAAAGCAAATAATGCCACAGCAATGCAGATTACCTTTATAAGTGACTTCATTATTTATCTCCTTCAGCTAAACGCTTGTATGTAAGTGCTTGTAATAATCGCCATAGAATAAATGAGATCATCAGTAGCGTTAAAATAGATAATAACGCTAATATAAATGGGTGATCTGATAGGTGAAACCAAATTAAGGTATGAACAGGGATCTGACCAACAAAATACTGTTTATCTGTTTTAATTGTTTCGATCCCTTGTGTTGTAATTATTGTTGCACTGCCCTTAATTTGTTCTCGACTTTGCGAGTTCATCAGTGCGTTATCTAATAGGCCAAACGCTTCATTTGTTGTTGCCGTTAACGATACTATAGAACGTTGCGAGCTAAAGGGGGACTGATAGCCTGTAATCACCGCCATATTGCCGCTACTCTTTACGTTTATTTGTATTTTTTCAGCTTTATTATCGTCATAAGCACCGTTATAAATAGCGAGTTTAATTGCACGTTGATTGTTGTTAAGCAAAATGTTTTTTGGTTCATCTTCTTTTAGCTTGTCACTGCGCGTACTTGGTTTGGTTATAAACAGTATGTCTTTATCGTTGTAGTTTATATCATCACTTAAATATTTTACTGTTAAACGGTGACCAGGGTAGCCTGTTATAGCGCCAAAATGACCGGTTAAATTAAAGAGCATTGAAAGTGCTTTAGGTGTTGGGTTTTCATTCAAAATAACTAATGTTTGTTGTAAATCGGCGTGTTTTGTAAACGGGAATCCACTATTAGCAAATACATTTAAATCTGGTAGTGCGATATAGTGATTAAAATTACTTACATCAATATGAGAGTTACCGTCTATAACACCATATTCGCCGCCAAGAGGAGCTCCAGTACATGTTGCATTTTTTAGTACGTCAAATCGAAAATCAAAATTAAGCTCATTACGTTTAGCCAAGCTAATACCATTAAGCGAAAAGTTTTCAGTACTTTGAGTTGAATCTGTATTAGCAATTAACGGTAACAGTGTTTTTGTTGTACTTACAGTAGAGTCATTTTTTTCTAATAAAAAGCCACTAATAAACTCTTGGTTTATCAGCATATTCAGCCTAGAACTTAGTGTGTCATCTTCTGGCGTATTACGATATTGCAACGTTATCGGGATCCCTTTTTCACGCCACGTAAATAAATCAGGTGCAAAGCGAATATTCAACTTAACAGGACCGCTATTGAGCCCTGTAGTTTGTAACTGAGTTGGGTAGTCAATTAACTCATCAAAATGTACAGGGCGATCGCTTCTCAGCCATCGAGGTGCATCGTAAGCTTTGCGAAGTGGAATCTTATTCATGCCTTCAATACTTACACTTCGGCCAGTCATTACTTTATGGCCAAACACTAAACCGTTTACTGCGGTTTTTAAATCTTTTTCATCACGTCCTAATATAAGGAGTATTTTTTTATAACGGTGTATTGGATTGGAAATAATCTCGATTGTTGGTTTTTCTACATCAGGGTAGTCGGCTAAAAAAGCAGGTTTAGATGCGTTTGTAATAAATACAACACTGTGTTGATTAGGTGATTGATTAAGTACAACAGGGAAGTTAGCGCCACGCCAATCAGCTTGAGCACCAAACCAGCTCGAAAGTGTTGCAGCGGCTTCTATTGCTTCTTTATTTGGTGTGCCGGAAAAAATAAACGGAAGAGTTAGTTTACTGTAATCTTTGCTATCAAAAAATGGTTCAGGTAAATACTCAATTTTACTATCAATAGCCAGTGAAGTTTGGTCGAGAGTTATATTACTTGATTTGTTTATTTCTACCCAAATAGCACGGCTAAAATAGTCTTGACATGACGTACTATAATAACCAACAAGCTCAAAGCGAATTTGATTGAAGTCTTGAATGTATTTTGCGTTGAGCGCTATATTATGTTCAGAGGTATTTTTAATAATATTTGAAGGTTCATTTATAGGTAAAACTGTCACCAAATTTTCATTAAAATACACTTTTAAATGCGATACATTGGCAATTAATGAAGGGGAGTTTGTGTATGAGAAATTCAACATCAAATTTTTACTCAACTTATCAATGCGATTAGTGAAGTTGACATTTGAATCGTTATTTATAGCGTCTAGCTTATAATTATTAAAACCGAGAGCTTCAAAATCAAGACGTAAGCTAGTAACTTGAGCACTCTCAGGGTAGCCATTGTTGAATATGGTCTTATCACTCATGGGCTCAATAGCATTAGCTTGCCAAGCAATGTTCATGAGTAAAAATATAACGAGTGTACTAAGTAGCTTATTAATCATAATTATTTTGCACTATAGGTTTTTTTGGAATGAATGAGTTTATATACATAACTAAACGAGTTAACAGTTTAATAGTCGGTTGTAATGGCCTAGGCGCATGAAATAGTAAATTACTAAAGCCTCTTAAACTAGTCTTTTGTACTTCTTTGAAGCTGTATGACGGGCGATCATGCCTAAAGTTATTTTGCCAATCAAGCCAAGCATCTGCTCTAGAAAAAGTACACTGTATAAATGCACGTTGTTTTTCGAGCGACAAATCTTTAAGTGTCAGACCTATCTGTTTATTACGGGTATTACACACATGAGTTGTAAACGAAAATTGTTTGTCTCCTCGACTCATTAACAACTCAATTTTATCGTTTACTCTACATAGGTGGGCATGCTCTGTCTCAATACCGACACCATTATCTGAGTAATCAGTGATTCTAACTTTTAATGTGTGCCCATTCGCTAAGCGAATACCCGCTGGAAAGTTGGCTTTTATTCGGTGTGAGTGCCTTACTTGACGCGCTTCTGCTGCAACAGCAACAGTGGCTCCTAGAATAATCATGTTGTAGAGCGCCCAGCCCATACTAATCACTAACACACCTATTTGAGAAGGGTCACCAAAGATCAAACGCAGTACCCCAAACACGATGCCCAGAAGGTTAATTGCTAATAGTATGAGATAGGGTTTCGAAATTCCCCAGTCGTAATGCTCTTCATCATTTAGCCCACCTTTTTCTGTTACATTAAACTTACCTTTATTAGGATTAAATAAGGCAACAGTGGTTGGTTTCAATATGTACCAAGCCAACACCGACTCATACACTTCGCCCCAAAATGAGTACCTGTATTTACCTTGAATACGTGAATTAGTCGCTTTAATTTGAATAAGTGTAGGTACTACATAAATAAAAATAGCTAAAAAAGGCGCATAGATAATATAGGCATTAAAGTAGATCAGTGCTAAAGGGGCTGTTAAAAATACAATACGAGGTATTCCCGATAAAAAATGTAACATTGCGTTTATATAGCACAAGCGTTGAGGAATACTTAACCCTTTGCCTATTAAAGGGTTATCAAGTCTGAAAATTTGCGCCATACCGCGTGCCCAACGAATTCGTTGCCCAATATGCGCCGATAAACTATCAGTAGCGAGTCCTGCGGCTTGTGGAATGTTGATATAAGCTGTTTTATAGCCTGCGCGTTGCATGCGCAGTGCTGTGTGAGCATCTTCGGTTACAGTTTCAAATGCAAAACCACCAATATTATCCAGCGCTTCTCGTTTTAATACCGCACAAGAACCACAAAAGAAAGTCGCATCCCACATGTCGTTACCGTCTTGAATAAGCCCGTAAAATAACATGTTTTCATTTGGGATTTGGCTGTGATTGTTAAGGTTTCTTTCAAATGGATCAGCAGAGAAAAAATGATGTGGTGTTTGCACTAAACAGACTTTACTGTCTTTTAAAAATTGGCCCATGGTTGTTTGCAAAAAAGAACGCGCAGGAACATGGTCACAGTCAAATATAGCAATGTACTCACCGTGGGTATAGCGCATAGCGCTGTTCATATTGCCAGCTTTGGCATGATTGTTATCCGGACGCGTTAAATACCCTACGCCAACTTCTTTTGCAAAATCAGCAAATTCAGGACGTTTACCATCATCGAGAATATACACATTTAACTTGTCCTCAGGCCAATCGATACTTAGCGCTGCTAATGTAGTTGGTTTTACAACACTCAATGGTTCATTGTAAGTTGGGATATACACATCAACCGTAGGCCATAATTCAGTGTTTCTAGGTAATGGTATGGGCTTGCGTTCGAGTGGGTTAATAGTTTGGAAAAAACCAAGTATTAAAACAAGCCAAGCATATGTTTCAGCAAGTAGTAGTCCAGCTCCTAAGGCTAAAGCAAGAGGATCATCCCAATTTAGCGTTTCAGTGTAACGCCACCACAAGTAACGTGAGGACGTTGTTACCGATAAAGTGATCATTACAATCGTTGCCATCTGGCCTTTTATTCGCTTAAGTGAATAGGCGACTAATAAAATGAAGCTTATAAAAATGGCTTGCGCTTCTAGACTAAAAGGAATAGTGATAAAAATCGTTAATAAAAACAATATGAATGCAATCACAATGTATTTTACATATTTATTTTGCCAAACACGCGCATCGGCAATAGAGTAAAAAGCACTTTGTTTAGGGTTTTTTTTGCTTTTTGACAGTATACGCCTTAGTAACTTACCTAATTTTAAATCAAACCACCTAAACTGCCTAAAGAGACGATTCACTGAGTCATAGAAATGGTGTGATATTTTTTCTTTCGTCGCCCTTTTTTTTGTCGTTTTTTTAACGAACGTCAAAAAAACGCTTTGTAAAATAAAGCGTATTGAATTTGAATAAGGATGGTTTCTATACGGTTGTCTTAAATGCGGATAATTCACGCTTATCGATTCACGAATATTACGCTTATGAACGCTAATTTTTACAAATAGAGAACTTACTATAATCAGAAATGGCATCAGCAATGCTTCAATCGCATTCATTCTGTGTTGATTGAAGTAGCCGTGAAACTTAAACAGAATCAAACGGACTAATTTTTCGCTAAACAATAAACTCAGCACCAGTCGAAAGGTGTTTTGAAAAGGGTGTTTATGAAGTGCCTTAAATGAGATCATAATGCTGTTTTACTTACCAACCAGCCAGCCAGCGTTTCGAAATCGTCGTTAGCAATGCTATAAGGTGCACAGTTTAGTGCCACATTACGATAAGCCGTTGACTCTTTAATCACTTCGTCACTATTTATAAAAAAAGGTGCCATAAGTGGGAGTGTTGACTGCCAAAGTGAGAATAAATCGAATTCTAATTCAGAGGATGAATTGTATCGGTTAACTAAAAAAAAGTGATGCCACGAATTTTCTGTCTTTTTTAGTTTTTGCAAACGTCTATAAATAAGACTGTGGCATACCGCATCGCAATTGACTAACTCAATGACAATATCGTCTTCATGTAAGGTGTAGTTACTGATATCTATATGACTAGGACAATCGAAGAGTACCCAAGCGTTTTGAATGTTGTCCAGTTTATTGCAATTATCAATCAGTTCGTTTAATGCGGTATTAGAAGGTGTTTTTTCGCCATGAGGTAAAAAAATGATGCCGTCACTATCTTGGTAAAAACATGTCAGGATATCGTTGAAATTTTCAGCGTCGCTCCAGCCTTGTGTGTTTTTCCAAGGCAAACCAAAATGCAGCCCTAAATCACTTTTTGGGTCTAAATCAACCGCAATTACGTGTACATCGGATTTTTTCAGCACGCAGGCAAGATTAGCCACAATTGCGGTACAACCTGTACCACCTTTTATACCTTTTAAAAAAATTCTTTGCACGTGATGGGGTTACCTATAGTTTCAACGGCTAGTAATAGACGCAAGTTCGTTATCAATTTCTTTTAATAACGCATATTTATTTATAGTTTGCATGTTTTTTTGCGTATTCACTATTTCAATGTAATCTTCACTTTTACCGCCAAAGCGATGAGCTAAGTTTGCTATATCGTTAGATGTGAGTGTTTGAGGTTTTTTTGAAATTAAGTTTTGCATTACTACCTGTATCAGTATGTTTTATTTTATAATATATGGACATTATTTGACTATTATATATAGAATAGCGGCTAAAACTAGTAAAAAAGTATTTTTTTTGAAAGGTGTTTTGTGTGCATAAGTTTAACATTTTGGGATTAGACCCCGCAGCTGAAGAAATAAAACCTGCTGCAATTTATGCTGTTTTAGCGCCTTTAGACAATTTTTCTATTGAGTTTATATTGCATTCAATAAGCCCCAATGATGTGAAAGAAAATATTTTTATAGTCTCTTCTCAGATAGAGTCATTCTTTGAATCTTCTTGTTCGAATTTATTACTTGATGCTAGTGAGCAAGGCCGAGTACATTCTTTTTCATTTACAAAAGAAATTAGTGAGTGGAATGCAAAACGCATAAATAAAGGGATTATTAAAGAGTTAAGTGCGTATGAAAATATAAAAAATGCTCTAATCGTTGTTCATTTTAGTACTCAGCAATTACGTGATACCACTGAACAGCAATTTGAAACGCTTATTGAGCAATATAAATCATTTTTAATTGATACAAATACTAGTCTTCTATTTTTAATCTCAGGTCCTGAAGTTGCTAATTATCGATTTTTAGTAAGGCGCTTAAATCAACTCTTTAGCGGCGTTGTGTTTGTCGATAATGATTCGGCTGCACGAGTACTTGAGTTCGACTATTGGAGACACAGCACAGGGGTGTTATCAAATACTCACTATCAGTTAATTTTGCAAAATGATCGGTTAGTTGTAGAAGAAGGGAAAATAGAAACCCAAACACTTAGCAATAAACATTTTAATGATGAAGATGTTGTGTGGTTAGTACAAAACTCAGTACCAGAGGGAACAAAGCTGCCTGCAAATTATCATGTTGTAAAAAGTAACAGCGATTTATTTGAAAAAGGTCCTCAGCTTGAAGCCGCAACATTAGTATTTTCGGTTACACGCTATACCGACTTATCTGAGTTGGGTAAACAATGTTTTGAATTGAGAAAAAATTGTGGTCGTTGGTTAAAACTCGTGATTCAAAATGTAGATGGGATTATCAGGCACCAAGACGAGTGCTTATTTTTAACGCTGGGTGTTAATCTTATTTTGTATAGCTTTTCCGAACCTTCTCGGTTGTTATCGCAAATTCAGTCGATCCAAGGCTTTCAATTTTCTCGACCATTGCCTCCATCTGTTGAGCATGTATTACGATATACTGAAAACACGTTTTCAAAAGGTTACTTACCATTTATTGATTTTACTCGCCAAGTTGAAGTGCACAGTGACTCGGCGGTTAATTTAGGTGTCAGTGGGGTACTGGTTGTACTTGAGTTATTACCAAGAATAGATCCTATTCACCCACTTCATCTATTTCACATAAAACGTGAAGGTGATGTATTTAGTGTTGCTGAAAACAAAGTTTACTTGTATCTACATGCTTGTAGAGAAAATGATGTAATGAATGCGATTAAACATTTATTCAAATTAGAAACCAGTGATTTTTTTGCTCAACAGAGCATTATTTCGGACCACTTCTATATTCAGCAAGAATGTAAACAATTACGCCGATATTATAGAGATAAAGATGTGAGTGATTTTACAAATCAACTAAAAGAAAATGACAGTTACAAGTTCGGTCCTGCTTTAGCAAAAAATCCCAGTATTGATATTGCTACGCCTGAATTTTTCACTCAGGAACGCCCTGATGCAAAAGCTTTTACAATGAAAGTTAAAGAGCTGTGATATGAGTATTAATCAACTTTTAATTACAGCATTAATCTCGGGGTTATTTGGTGTTTTATTGTGCCTAATTGGCTCTTACATAGTATCTAAATTAAAAAAGTATTATTACAAAATGACATTTAAGCACGAAGTGCTAGAACCCTATACACCTAAAAATAAGGAACGTAAGTGAAATTGTCTGGTCTAGGGGTTTGGAATCTCTATTTTTTAGTTAAATTTGCCCTGTATTATTACGGCGTAATCGATTTTAGTTTTTTGAGCAATGCTGCGTTGGCCGCTTTGTTAGTAATACAATTTAAAAATGCGCGAGTTGAGAAGGTTAAACACATTATAGCTGTGATTATAGCTGTGATTTTACTGTATAAAGATTCGTGGTTACCTCCCATTAATCGTTTAATTAAACAGGCTGGTAACGTTCAAGATTTTAGCTTTGATTATTTTATCGAACTAGTTGGGCGGGTAGTTAATGTCGATATGCTACTCGGCTTATTCATTATTGTTGTTTTATTTTGGTACAGCTCTCAATGGATTCGGTTTACTACAGTGACTATTATTGGCTTGGCGTTTATTGGCTGGCAAGGTCAAAGTAACTCATTAGATATTAATGAAAGCCCTACAGTGGTTAATAACAGTAGTATTGCAACTCAAAGTAAGGCGCCTGTTGTAACAACCCAATACCAATCGCCCGACCAAAAGCTTAGTGATTTTTATCAACAACAAAGCTTATTAACAAGTCACTTTCCAAAGGAATATAATGGCGAGTTGTTTGACGTTATTATTTTAAATATTTGTTCTATGGCAGTTGCTGACTTAAATTTTTTAGGTATTAGCGTTACAGACATGTATAAAGATTTTGATGTGGTGTTTCCTGATTTCAACTCAGCCACATCATATAGTGGTCCAGCAGCCATTCGATTATTAAGAGCAAGCTGTGGACAAACAAACCAAGCGTCTTTGTTCAAGGATGCGCCAGAGCAGTGTTATTTATTTAAGAACTTAGAAAAACTAGGCTATCAAAACAACGTAGTGATGAATCACGATGGGCATTTTGATGAATTTAAAGGCCTGATAAATAGATATGGTGGCTTAGACAGCAAGCCATTTAATATTGATTCTATGCCTATTGCTCAGTATGGGTTTGATAATAGCCCTATTTATTCAGATGGTGCGGTTCTAAACGGCTGGCTTGACCAACAAGCTAAAGACTGTAAGCCTTGTGCAATGTACTACAATACCACGAGTTTACACGATGGTAATCAACTTGCTAATAGAGCCCGCATGAATAGCCAGCAAAGTTATCCTCTTAGGCATGCAAACTTATTTTCTGATATTAATGGCTTTATTAAAAACCTAGAAAAACGTGGTAGAAATGTAATGCTGATGGTAGTACCTGAGCATGGTGCTGCACTAGAAGGAGACAAAGTACAATTTGCTGGTTTGCGAGAAATACCAAGCCCAGCTATTGTATCAGTTCCAGTTGCAATTAAATTTATTGGCCCTGATGTGCAAAATTATTCCCAAATTATAATTGATGATTCAATCAGTTATTTTTCATTGTCAGAATTAGTGAGTAAAACATTGAAAACTAATGTTTTTGATGGGAAAAACAGTATAGCAAATTTGTTAGATAATTTACCGAAAGCTCCAAAAGTTGCTGAAAATGCAGATACTATAATGATGTATGTTAATCAACGACCATACATACAATTAGATGGCGGTGATTGGTCTGAATACCCACAAGGTGATTAATTTTTATTAAGAGCTGCAATAGCAGTAGTGGCATATTTCATGGAGTAAATATGTTATTGCTGTTATTGCGTGAATAAATCCATGTATCTACTCATTTATTATAAACACTAGGGGCTGTTGATCTTTGTAGTATATATATTAATCAGCCCATATTGGTAGCCACATCATAGTGAATGCTAAAGCGAGCATGGAATGATAATTCCGCTCAAGCTTTTCATACCGTGTGGCTATCCCTCTATATTGTTTGATCCGACCAAAGGCATTCTCAACTAAGTGCCTATATTTGTACATGCACCAGTCAATATCTTCATTACCCACTAAACTGTTATCCTTGCGTGGAATAACGGGTGTAGCGCTATTGTCACGAATAAACTCTCTTAGTTTTTCACTATCGTAGCCTTTATCTGCGACAACAACATTACTCGTTGGGCAATTGGCTACAAGTGACTCTGCATGGACGATATCATGCGTATTTCCACAGGATAATTCATAATAAACAGGCAATCCTCCGCTATCTACTGCAAGATGAATTTTAGTCGAATTACCACCTCGACTCTTACCGATTGATTCATTGTCAGCGGTTCTTGCACCGCAACTATGCTGGTGAGCCCTGACAATACTGCCATCAATAAAGATCCAATCCATATCAGCATAGTGGGATAACACTCGAAATAATTCATTCAAAATATCTTTTTTGGACCATAAATTAAATCGTCTATAAATAGCACTCCACGAGCCGAAATAAGACGGTAAATCTCGCCAAGGAATACCGGTACGCATCTTATAGAGTATGCCTTCGAGCGTTTTTCTATGCTCAGGCTTATTATAAATTCGACCACTTAAGTGCATTACTTTTGATAAGACATTCCATGTCGCGTCTGTTAACATTAATCTTGGCATGAGGGTTCGTGTAATGTTTTTTAGCGAATTCAATTATACCTTATCCTTATGCTGTTTGTTTTTTATACCGCAAAGATCAACACGCCCTAGTATTGTCCAAAAATGTTTACAATAAACTACCTTCTCATAGCCACTTAGCGTATTATTCAATTAATATAGTTTTCCTTCCTTAGAGGATGTATGCGTTTAGATATTCATTGTGCTGACAGAATCGGTATTGCCCAAGAAATTCTCAATATTTTAGTTAATTACAGTGTTGATCTAAAAGGAATAGAGGTTGATTCAGTTAATTGTCGTATGTATGTAAGTTTCCCTGAAATTGAATTTGAACAGTTCCAGAAAATAATGCCATCAATTCGTTTAATTGATGGTGTTCATGATGTACGTACAACCGCTTTTTTACCCTCTGAGCGTGAGCATAATGAGCTAAACACATTGCTTCGAGCATTGCCCGATGGTGTTATTTCTATTGATGCCAAAGGTTGGGTACGCTTATGTAACGATGCGGCTTGTAAAGACTTACAATTGAGTGAAAAAGAGGTTATTGGTGCAAATATCAATAATTTGCTGAAAGGCTTTAATTTTACTCGCTGGTTAGAAAGTAAAGAAGTATTAGGGCAAACCACCAGAGTGGAAGTCGCTGGTGAAGACTTTATAGCCGATATTTTGCCTATTGCTGTGCCGCAAGGTGGTGAAGGTGATGTACTTGCCGGTGCTGTTATTAATATAAAATCACAAAGCCGATTAGGTCAACAAGTTAGTGCGTTTAGACGTTACGGACAAGAAAGCTTTGCAACTATTCATAACTTTAGTACTGCTATGCGTCGTGTTGTTCGCGAAGCGCGTAAAATGTCTCAGTTAGAAGCACCAATACTAATTACGGGTGAAACAGGAACAGGTAAAGAGCTATTAGCACGGGCGTGTCATTACGCATCTAATCGCTCAGTGAAGCCTTTTATTGCTTTATCGTGTGCATCGTTACCAGACGATGTTGCTGAATCTGAGTTATTTGGCTACGCAGGCTATGAAGAAAATGCAGCACCTAAGCGCGGCGTACTTGAGCAAGCCGATGGTGGGACTGTGTTTTTAGATGAAGTAGGCGAAATGTCAACTCAACTGCAAACTAAGTTATTGCGCTTCTTACAAGATGGCACATTTAGGAAAGTGGGTGATGAGAACGAAGTTAAAGTTAATGTTCGTATAGTCGCAGCTACTCAAAAAGACTTACCTGCTATGGTGCAAGAGGGCGTGTTCAGAGAGGATTTATACTATCGAATCAACGTATTAACATTAGATATTGCACCACTTAGAGATCGCAAAGCCGATGTTGGGCCACTCGCAGAGCATTTTATTCAAAAATATGCACAGCAAAATGGTCACGCGGTGCCACTGTTATCTCAAGAATGCTTAAGCTTTTTACAACAGTATCCTTGGCCTGGAAATGTACGCCAATTAGAAAATGCAATTTATCGTGCGGTATCTTTATTAGATGATAGTGAGTTACGAGTAGAGCATTTACAGTTACCTACGTTTACGCATGACTTAGGGTATTTAGAATCTGATTTTGAAGGTTCACTGGATCAAGCGGTAAAACGTTTTGAAGCAACATTATTACGCAAACTTTATCCAGCCTATCCAAGCTCACGACAGCTCGCTAAACGTTTAGGTCTTAGCCATACAGCAGTTGCAAATAAACTACGAGATTACGGTATTAACCGTAAAACAGTTAAAGTTTAAAATACGGCAATATTTAAAATATGGGCGCTAATTAATTTTTAGTGCCCATATTTTTTTTGACACCATCAATGGCAATCGTCTTTATACCATCTTCATCAAATTTCATAACAATACTGGCATTATTACGAGCAAAAAAGTAGCTTCGGCCATCTAACTCAATAACATAATTCCCTTTCACTTGATCACTAAACTGTTGTTTTTTTAGAGTGATGGTGTGCTTGCCTATTGTCCAATCAAACGCTTCTATAAATCCATTATTAAATTCTTGAACCCATACTTGGCTGCCGTCTTTTGCAAGCGTGATGGCGACTGAGTAAGAACTAGGAATTTGATCCATTTCATAACTCTTTGAGCCAATAGTAAACTTCTTAAATTTTTGTTGCCAAGCAAAACCAAATTCAAACGATTTTTCTACCCCTGTAGAGTAAGTAATAGAGCCATTACCGGGGAAATTAAAATCGGCTAACGCGTGGTGGCTCACTGTTAAGAATATACTAGCAATAAGGATGTTTAATTTTGAATTCATAAGTAAGTTCTTAGTTGTATTTATAACCTCAGATTAAAGCAGAATATTCGTCTTAGCAAGTGCCTGTGTTACACTCAGGTAAATTGAACTGGTAAGACCTTTGCTGTGAACTTATATATTCGACTTCTTTTATTATTTTTTAAAATTAAGCGTAATCATCAATATCAAGACTTACTTGATACAGTAGATATTGATTACAAAGCACTACCAACTGATTGCGATATAAATCTGCATTTAACAAACTCACGTTATTTAGCCATGATGGATTTGTCACGTACATGGATGACGGAACGAGTGGGTTTGCTTAAGCAAATTTTGAAACGCCGTTGGTTTCCTATTGTTAATGCTACCGCTATCACGTATATCCGTGATATTAAACCAATGCAACGCTACACTATTAGTACAAAACTAGTTGGTTGGGATCATAAGTATTTTTATATAGAACAAAAATTTCATTCAGCACGAGGCTTACATGCTATTGCTTATGTACGCGGTGTGTTTAAAAGTAAAAAAGGCATTGTAAGTATCGAAGAAATGCTTGAAGTCGCTAGTTTTAAAGGTAAAACACCGATACTACCGAGTGAAGTTATGCATTGGAAAGAAATGCTTGAACAGAAAAAAGCAAATAACTTACCCAAATGATTAGGGGCTGTTGATCTTTGTAGTATATATATTAATCAGCCCATATTGGTAGCCACATCATAGTGAATGCTAAAGCGAGCATGGAATGATAATTCCGCTCAAGCTTTTCATACCGTGTGGCTATCCCTCTATATTGTTTGATCCGACCAAAGGCATTCTCAACTAAGTGCCTATATTTGTACATGCACCAGTCAATATCTTCATTACCCACTAAACTGTTATCCTTGCGTGGAATAACGGGTGTAGCGCTATTGTCACGAATAAACTCTCTTAGTTTTTCACTATCGTAGCCTTTATCTGCGACAACAACATTACTCGTTGGGCAATTGGCTACAAGTGACTCTGCATGGACGATATCATGCGTATTTCCACAGGATAATTCATAATAAACAGGCAATCCTCCGCTATCTACTGCAAGATGAATTTTAGTCGAATTACCACCTCGACTCTTACCGATTGATTCATTGTCAGCGGTTCTTGCACCGCAACTATGCTGGTGAGCCCTGACAATACTGCCATCAATAAAGATCCAATCCATATCAGCATAGTGGGATAACACTCGAAATAATTCATTCAAAATATCTTTTTTGGACCATAAATTAAATCGTCTATAAATAGCACTCCACGAGCCGAAATAAGACGGTAAATCTCGCCAAGGAATACCGGTACGCATCTTATAGAGTATGCCTTCGAGCGTTTTTCTATGCTCAGGCTTATTATAAATTCGACCACTTAAGTGCATTACTTTTGATAAGACATTCCATGTCGCGTCTGTTAACATTAATCTTGGCATGAGGGTTCGGTGTAACGTTTTTTAGCGAATTCAATTATACCTTATCCTTATGCTGTTTGTTTTTTATACCGCAAAGATCAACACGCCCTAGTTAATTAAAATAAAAAAGGCCTTTCGGCCTTTTGCACACACATGCATTAAAGCATTTTTAAAAATTATACCTAACCCCAAACATGGCGACTACTGGGTCCAGTTCAACGGTTGAAGTGAGAGCTTTTGCGCCATTAGCATATACTGTTGCATCAGTATCAATATCCATAATTGATACCATTGCATGTAAACCCCATTTTTCATCAATTTTATAATTAGCACCTACTTGTGCTACAAATCCAAATGAGTCGTCTAACTTTACCTCTACATCATTTGTACCAAGCGTTGTTTTAAGCGCTTGCGACGGTTGCTCATCAAAGAATGTTGTATAATTAACTCCAATACCCACAAATGGTCTTAATGCATAACTTGTATCTAAAAAGTGATACTGAGCAATAAGTGAAGGGGGGAGTTGTTTTATATTCGCGATTTTATTACCCGCCAGCCCACCAGTACCATTAACATCATGCGAAAATGGCGTTGCTGCAATAAGCTCTAGCACCCATTGGTCGTTAAATGCGTAGTCAAGCGTAATACCTAGTTGCGTATCAGAATCACCTTTTAGACCTAAAGTCGGTGCTTCGTTAATTTTTGAGCTGCTGTTATCAGGGTTAATGTTAATAGCACCCACATTTACGCTAAAATTGGCGTGTGCAGCAGGAGAAAGTGCTAATAAAGAAGTCAGTAATACAATACTAATAGTGGTTTTCATGTTGTTCTCCAAGAACTACTTTTTGATTGACGCTATTATTGCAGTTTTAAAATGTTCAAAACCTGTCCTAGATCAAAGTTTCAAAAATGTTTGAACGTTGTGAAGTGTTTTATTGATTTAGATTAATTTTGATGTTGATTAGCGACAGAGATACTTGACTCTTGATTTCTTAAATAACTAAAAGCGCTGTTCTGAATTTGTTTAGTGCGTGCAAGTTCAGTTTTTTAGGTAGCAAAAGTTATAAATCCCCCTTAACCAGAATCGAGAAAACAACGTCTCTTTTTTTCATGATTAGGCTCTGCCTTACCTGATTGCCACACAGTTTGCTGTAAATTTAACCTCAAAAGTTAAACACCTTATAATAAAATATAAAAAATAGTCACAGCTGTGTATTAATACTGACATCGCTTAGTCATAAATTCAGGCTTTAATAATAACTCAATATTTTCGTGAGTCTCTTAACGAAAGTTAGGGCTAAGCAATAAAAGGCGTTTGATATGGCTATCGCTATTTTTGATAAAGCAATCAGTGAAAGAGAATTCCAACGCGACGTTGTTGCATATTTACAAACGCTTATTCGATTTGAATCTGTTACACCTAATCAGGCTGGAGCAATTGATTGGCTTACTAGAGAATTGAGTGACTTGGGATTACAGTGTGAGCATTTTAATGAAAACGGCGTGAGTAATTTAATCGCTTCAATTAGTTTTGGAACCGGACCATGCGTCGCCTTTTCAGGGCATATAGATGTAGTACCAGCAGCAACAGGGCAATGGTTAAGCCCACCTTTTGCAGGGAATATTGTATGTGATTCAGTGTATGGTCGAGGCGCTGCAGATATGAAAGGTGGTGTGGCTGCAATGCTTAGCGCAACAAATAATCTGATTAATAATAGCGAGAATAAGCAAGGAACATTGTATTGGCTTATTACATCTGATGAAGAAGGCGAGGCTGAATTTGGCTCTCAAGTAATCGTTAATAAACTGGCCGAGCAAGGTGTTGTACTTGATGGCTGTATTGTTGGAGAGCCAACCAGCCATATGTGCGTAGGTGACACTATCAAGAATGGGCGAAGAGGTGCACTCTCTGCACGTATTAAGGTAACAGGTAAGGCTGGGCACGTGGCTTATCCTGATAATACGATCAATGCAGCTTTTATAGCTGCTAAAATAGTTAATTACTTGAGTGAACAAACGTGGCAACGTGATGAACAAAGCTCAAAAACCACATTGCAAGTAACGGGTATTAATATTGATAACGTTATTGATAATCTTGTGCCAGCTTATTGTGAGGTTACTTTTAACGTGCGTTATAGTCATGCATATAGCAGCGAGGCGATTAAAGCGTTATTGACACAATCGCTTAGTGAGTTTGCCCATTACTTTACAATAGAGTGGGAGCGTCCGTGTGAGCCATATTATACAGCAGACACTCATGACTGGAGTTTACTTTCTCATGTTGAGCAGGCTATTTACAAGCAAACAGGCTGTTATCCACTGCTCAGTACCAGCGGTGGAACATCCGATGGGCGTTTTTTTGCAAATAACCACACTCAAGTTATAGAGTGCGGTTTGCGTAATAATACGATACATCAAGTAAACGAACATGTACCTATAAGTGATTTAGTAAAAATAGAAGCAATTTATAGCTCTTTGCTCGAGCAGGTTTTTTTAAATTGCTAGGGCGTGTTGACCTTTTGAGGTTGTATTTGTAATAGTGTGTTTAACCTGAACTCTACTTGAGATAGATTTATCCAGAGTTCAGGTTATTTAATCGGCCACGTCTATGCAATGCCGTTACTGTGCATAAATAGGCAATGAGATAACATGAATGCCTATTTATGCTGTAATAAATTTTTCTAGTTTTTGCACTAGTTATTATTTTTTTAAGTAACGTTTTGCTTTGTTCTCTTTTACGCTTTCTAGGTTGACTAAAACCAAGCCGTCTATACAATTGTTAAAGTCGGGATCAATACTAAAACTTAAAAACTGTACGCCACCGGGCATACAGAGCTCAGTGTATTGCTTAAATAATGTGGGGACTTGCGCTCCCATATTGGCTAGTACGTGCTTAAGCTCTACAAAATCTTCTTTCACATTGTTGCCACTGAACACTGTTTGGCATTGTGTTAGTTGTTGATCGCTTAGTCTAAATTCATTGTTAGGCATTGCTAGTTGCACATTGTTTTTGTAGTAATGTTGATAATAATAAACAAGCATGGCTTTTGCCTGCTCTGGTAGGGTATTAGGTACGGTTACAGCGCCAAATAAGTAACGGTATTGTGGGTAGTTTTTAATAAAGGCGCCGATACCATACCAAAGATAGTCTAAGCTTTTACGTCCCCAATACTTTGGTTGTACAAAGCTGCGACCAAGCTCAATACCTTGGTGTAAGTAGGGGGTCATGGCCTCTGTATAGGAAAATAAGCTATCGGTGTAGAGCCCTTTTCGTCCGTGTTTTTTTATTATATCTTGCGCACAAGCTAATCGGTATGCACCAACGAGTTCTAATTGAGTAGGATCCCATAATACAAGATGTTGATAATCCATATCATATTTATCTATATCTCGACGCTTACCGCTGCCTTCTCCCACTGCTCTAAATGCAATTTCCCTTAATCGACCTAGCTCTCTAAACACCGCAGAGCTACCGGTATATTGATAAAGGTGAATATGCATATCGTCGATTGTTTTACCCAGCAACTGGCATTGATCAATCGCTTTTTTTAGCTCTTTTCTGCATTCAGGTATAGCAAGAGGCATTTGTGTTTTTAGTGGTAACGGCTTTTTAGACGTTAGCCTATAAAGCTGCTTACGAATAAGGTTTACAACTTCTTTATCTTTTAGATTTTCTATCAAATAAGACTCAGGCGGAATTGAAGCTCCAATTTCAAACTCCAATGACTTTTGACGTTGCTTAAACATTTCTTTGACCAGTAGCAAACTCGCTAGAGGCTTATAAATCATTGATGTGCCATAAAATAAAGGGCTGTTTTTAGCTTTTATAAAAACAGGTAAAATGGGGCAGTTGGCTTTTTTTGCCATACGTAAAAAACCGCTATTCCACTTGCAATCTTTTATGCCTGTGGGGCTCAAACGAGAGACTTCACCGGCAGGGAATATAAGCAGTGCACCTTCGTTTTTTAAGTGTTGGTGGATATTATTGAGTTCTTGTTTTTTACTTGTTCCAGATAAGTTATCAACGGGTAGTAACAGTTCATGCATGGGGGTAACCGACATCAGCATACGGTTAGCTACAACCTTTAAATCTTGTCTAACAGTTGAGAGTACTTTAATAAGTGCAAGTGCATCCAAAGAGCCGATAGGGTGGTTTGCAACAATAACCAGCTTACCTTCATTGGGGATATGTTCAATTTGTTTAGGTTTGTAGCGTGTATCAAAATCAAGCTCATCTAATACCTGTTCAACAAACTCTAAACCTTGCAAGTGAGGGTAAGCATCACCAAAGGCAACAAACTCCTGTTCATGTAACAGATACCCTAGCCCTTTTTTTACAAGGCCTTTTACTTTTGGTGATTTTTCTAATTGTGGTAAATTTGCTGCAATCACTTTATCAATACTAATCATATAAACCTCTTTCACGCATTGGCATGTTTACCATTTACTTAGAATAAAAAAAGGGTGTGACAGTTACTTTGCAGTTGTGTGACTTTTTAAAGTGCGAATTGAGCCAAGGCATGTTTATCTTTTGAGGTTAAACATCCGCAGCCCGTAGGACTCTGCCTAGGGGCAATTTACTCTTTGTTGCTCGGTTTTTATACCAATCAGCTTATATATGGGGTCTATTTAACGTTAAGAAAATTACGCTAGGACTAGGCAAAATTCTTTGTATCTAGTTGTTCTAAATAAAAATTTTTTAACGACGTTATAGTGCAATTTAATTCGTTAAATTGATCAAAGATTTATGCAGGTTGGTATTACTTATTCTTACATGGATGTAAGCCTGTCTCTTATACACAAGTCTTTGAATATCGTTAAGTCTGTGATCTAATCGATCATTATCACTCATAGATTTATCATATGCACACAAACACTTCTGAAGAATGGGCTCAATTAATTTTTGGTAACGCTAATTTAGGAGATCCGAGACGCACCCGACGATTAGCTCTACTAGCAAGCGATATGGCTGAGAATGCAGACAGCTCAATTGTTAAGGCTTCTGATACACCCGCAAAAATTGAAGCCGCTTATCGTTTCATTAGAAATGAGAAAATATCCCCTCAAGCGATTGCCGATTCAGGATTCTCACAAACGAGTGAAGCGGTAAAGCAGTTGCCTTTGGTTCTCGCTATCCAAGATACGACAGGATTGACATTTAAACACAGTGTTTGCAAAGAATTAGGCGATGTGAACTGTACAAATACATTAGGAAAACCATCAAAAACAAGAACGCTATATGCGCATTCAACTTTAGCAATTGATGCAGATACGGAGCACGTTATTGGTTTACTCGACCAGTCCTATTGGTTTAGGAAATCAAAGGTTAAAGGGACTAAAGATCAACAACAGCAACGCCCTTACGAAGAGAAAGAAAGCTATCGCTGGCAACAAACATTAATGGATATAAAAAAACGTACAGGTGAATTATCAAATATACTTAACATCTGCGACAGAGAAGCTGACATTTATGAGTACATGACTTACCAAAAAGATGAAGGGCATCGATTTTTAGTCAGAGCAAAAGAAAATAGAAAATTAATAGAGCCTCAATGCAATCTCAATCAGTTAATAGAAACAGCGCAGGGTCAGTGTTGTTACACTATTAATATAGCGCAACGTGCGGGAAGAAAAGCGCGTCAGGCCCGAATTACATTGAGCTATCAACCTATAACACTCGCCAAGCCTAAGCGAGTACAAGGGCAAGAATCACCGACATTGAGCGTCAATGTCATTGTCTGTCAGGAAAAAGAAAGTACGCAAAAAAATCCATTATGTTGGATTTTATATACGACAGAGCCCGTAAATACAGCAGAAGATGCCCAGAAATTAGTAAGATACTATGAACTTCGCTGGCGTGTAGAGGAGTTTCATAAAACATGGAAAACAGATGGAACCGAAGTAGAAGATTTACGTTTGCAGCACAGTGATAATATTTTACGAATTGCGATCATTAAAGCGTTTATTGCTGTCAGGTTATTACAGCTGCAAAATATGGCGCAAAGGAGTGAATTAGACAAAGAAGTGAGATGTACAACTTGTGTTAAAGAGATGACGTGGAAATTACTATGGGCAAAGGTTGAAAAGGATGTGTTGCCGGATAAAGTACCGTCTCTCCATTGGCTATACTATAGTTTAGCGAAATTGGGAGGGTGGTATGACAGTAAAAGAAATGGTCGAGTTGGCGTAAAAGCACTCTGGAAGGGGTGGTTGAAATTAGCAGAAATGGTCGAATCTGCCGAATTGTTAATATCAATTCAGCAGACAGAAAAGTTGTGATCAAGAGACAGGGATGTAAGCCACTAGGGTAACGCAGGAGCAGTTACCGAGCCCACTAGGTTACAAACCTCGCGCCGCGATTTAATCGCCCCTAGATTGAACGAATTTCAATCAGAAAAGGTCAGTAGGCCCTAGGCAAAGATATCTCGATTAGTATAATTAGTTAAACTCGAAACTTATTTGGAAATAAAGATGTCTGTATTAGTTGCTATCACAGGGCGAGATAACAAAAAATTAATGGCGCAATTAAAAATACGGTTACCTAATGTATGCATTGAAGAGTGGCCAGATTGCCAGAGTTTGGATAAAGTCAACTTTGTACTTGCTTGGAAAGCCCCGCAAACAATGTGGTCACAACTTCCTAATTTAGAAGTTGTCTCGTCTTTTGGTGCTGGAGTTGACAGTATCGATTTAGCATTATTACCTAGTAATGTTGAGGTTGTGCGCATTGTTGATACTCAGTTGGCAGAGGATATGGCTGAATATGTACTTGCTCATGTATTAGCGCAAAAGTTACGTTTTAAAGAGTATTTTATTAAACAAAACCAGCAAAGTTGGCAGCCAAAGCGTGCTTATAGCTATAAAAATGTTGGTATTTTAGGATTTGGTGAGTTGGGCAAGGCGTGTGCAAAAAAGCTTGTTAGTAATGGCTTTCTTGTAAGTGCATGGGCGCAAAGAGAGAAAAAGGCAGTTAATGTTGAAATGTTTTATGCTAAACAAGGCCTTAATAAAATGCTTCCTAATATAGATTATCTAATTTGTTTATTGCCACTTACACAAGAAACTACCGGTATAATTGATCGCACATTATTATCAAAGCTTCCAGTCCATGCAGGACTCATTAATGTTGCCCGTGGGGAGCATGTTATTGAGCAAGATTTATTAGATGCTTTAAATACAGATAGCTTACGAGTAGCTACTTTAGATGTTTTTGAGCAAGAGCCACTCGCAATCGACCACCCATATTGGCAGCATCCAAAAATAACACTGACGCCTCACTGTGCCGCATTATCTGATTTAAGAAGTGTTATTGAGCAAATAGCAGAAAATATTGAATGTTTAAAGCAAGGTAGTAAACTTAATAATCTAATAGATAGAACGAAAGGTTATTAATGGATAGTTAAATGATTTAACAAACTACTTGTTAACACTTGTAATTTTTATTATTGTTGTTAGATATTCTCATTAATAAAAACAATAAAGAGGGTGTTATGAAGACGAATCAAGGTGGTGTGAAGTTAAGTTTAATTGTTATTTCGATTATTGTATTGGGTGTATCTGCTTGGTTTAATCAACCGACTGTTCTGTAATTACACAATGCTACAGTCAATTATTTAATTTTGCTGTGGTTATTTCTAAATTTTTGCTTTTTTATCGTTTCCATAAATACTATTTAACCTAAACTTTGGTTAAGAGATTACTTAATCGACTGAAACCTTCGGGCTTATTGCAAGTAAATCCAACGCAGTTAGCGCTGAAAATAGCTGCCTGAGATCGATTTATTATCCAGAGCCAAGTTATTTCCTTAGAATTACCCACTCACATCTAGGTAGTACCAATCCGCAATAATACTTAATCAATTTGAGGGATTAAATCTGACGCTAACTGCGTTAAATATTTCTGATATACGACTGCACGGATGCTGGAGCAATTAGTGATAACAACTAAATTAAGAATAAAAATTTATCGTCTAATTTTTGAATCGAGCGTTGAATGTGGGAGAGCAAGCAATCCAATATACAAATTCAGCCTTGAAAGAGTAAACACGGTCTTACTCACCCAAAATTTTGCTAATGACAATAATTTTTCTAAATTTAGGATGTTTCCGAGAACCTTTCTATTTTTGCAATAAAAAGCCCAGCAATGCTGGGCTATAAAATAATCTAAGGGAAAGTTGTTAACTTTGAGTTACATTGAACTGTCCAAATGTATAAACTTTGAACAAGTAAAAAGTATTTATCAGCACCAAACTCATATTTGAAATAACACTCGACGACATAAGATCTAAGCTAAAAGATAAAAATAACAGACCACATGCACTAATCGCGGCAACGCGTAGCAGTGTTATCTGGTTAATAAAGAATGCACCTAAACCTAGTGCAAGTAGTATCGTGTTTAAAAGCCAATCTAGCTCGTTTAGCATGGTCGTTTCAATAGTTCAGTTGTAGAAAAAAGGAGCGCCATTATGTTGATATTTTGCACACCTTTCAACCAAGTAATTTTAAATTTTCAGATTAGTTTTTTTAATGCTAAAAATAACTTCCAATCGCTGCAAATAAACCATGATCTGCTATGACTTGATACTTTTGACAGTTATTTAAACTTTCTGGATTAGTACATAAATAAAGGGATTTTCGTCTAGAATCTAATTGTGGGTGCAAGTTTGAATCTATAATGGTAGCTCCGTAGCCAAATACACCAGGCCAATAAATGCTTTCGCTTACCATCCCTAATTTTTTATAGGTGAGTAATGTCGGCTTTGGAAACGTTATTATTATTAATAGAGCAATGCTTAAAGTTATTATTAAACCTTTTTTTGACTTAGTTTCTTTGCCACCTTGGCTAGAAATAGTCGGACTTTGAGTTTCACTTATTGCGCCTTGCGATGCTGTACGAGGCCTACGTTGTTGTACTTGCTTTTTTTTGGCAGGCGTTTTTCCAAGTAGTGTTTGTTTTTTTTGTGTTTTTGACATAAAGCAGATCTGGCCTTTTTGGTGTAGGTCTCTATAATTAAATGAATAAATTTATATACCAATATAATAACGTAAATTTGGCTTGTAGCCTATGAGGAATGAAGATGAATACGCAGCTATCAATTTTAATTGTAGATGACGTTAGCACTGTACGCAGCTTTTTAAGTCAAACGCTGATGCATTTAGGGATAGATAACGTAAAGGAAGCATCTACCGCCTCACAGTGTATTAGCGAGTGCCGCGCTGCGAAATATAATATCATCTTTTTAGATATTGAATTACCTGATGGTGATGGTAAAGAATTAATTGCACAAATAAATGAATTAAGCCCTGAGACTAATGTTGTTATGGTATCGGCTCATTCGGGTATAGAGAATGTAAAAGATGCGATAGATAAAGGCGCTAAAGGTTTTGTGGTTAAGCCATTCACTCCTAAAAAAATAGCGGCAATGCTTAAGAAGTTCTATCCAGATTTAGAAAACGTGTAATTATATAATTAAATTTTAAATAAAAAAAAACCGGCAAAAGCCGGTTTTTTATATTCTATCAAAAAAAAATTATAGAGCTTTAATCTTAGCTGCTATACGGCTCTTATGACGAGCTGCTTTGTTTTTGTGAATTAGACCCTTAGTTGCGTAACGGTCTAGGATAGGTGTAGCAACAGAAAAAGCTTGCTGTGCAGCTTCTTTATCGCCCGCCTCAATAGCAACAATTACTTTTTTGAAGTAAGTGCGCATCATTGAACGACGGCTTGCGTTGTGCTGACGGTTTTTTTCGCTTGTGATAGCGCGTTTTTTTGCAGACTTGATGTTAGCCAAGGTTTGCTCCTAACAATCTTAAAATAAAGCTTAAATTAAAGGCCGTGGAATATGCCTGTTTCAATCATGAATGTCAATTTAAATTTAACAATCCAAGAAAAACTGCACCATATAACGAGCATCAATTTGCCGCTTTAGCAGTTAATACCGACATTGTAACAAAGCACAGACCCCCAGCCTAGTGCTTTAAAGCGATTTATAAAAAAGACTGTGGCATAATCGCCTCTCTTAGGGATTTTTGAGTAGGTTTAAGGTGTCAAAAGGTTTATTTCGCTCCGGTATGATAGTTAGTTGTATGACTATGATATCGCGTATTTTAGGGCTCGTTCGAGATGCAGTCGTTGCTAACTTGTTAGGCGCAAGTGCAGCTGCTGATGTTTTTTTATTTGCTAACCGTATTCCTAATTTTCTACGTCGTTTATTTGCAGAAGGGGCGTTTGCACAAGCATTTGTACCCGTGTTGAGTGAAATTAAAGAGCAACAAGGTGACGACAAGGTCAGGCTTTTTGTTGCACAAGCGGCGGGTACATTAGGAACCATTTTATTGATTGTCACCATTATAGGTGTTGTTGCCTCCCCTGTTATTGCAGCATTATTTGGTACTGGTTGGTTTATAGATTGGTGGCAGGGCGGGCCTAATGCCGAAAAATTTGAACTTGCAAGTTCATTACTTAAATTTACATTCCCCTATTTATTTTTTGTAAGTTTAGTGGCGCTTAGTGGTGCAGTCATGAATGTGTATAACCGTTTTGCTGTTGCTGCATTTACACCTGTTCTACTCAATGTTTCTATTATTACATGTGCAATTTTTTTACATGATAAATTTAGCGTCGGGGCTTATTCTCTCGCAATTGGCGTATTTATTGGTGGCGTTGTACAGCTTTTGTTTCAACTTCCATTTTTATACCGTGCAAAAATGTTGGCGCGTCCGCGTTGGGCATGGCAAGACGAAAACGTAAAAAAAGTACGAAAACTTATGCTACCGGCTTTGTTTGGTGTCTCTATTAGTCAAATTAATCTGTTGCTAGATACCATGATTGCGTCATTACTGATGACGGGCTCAATTGCATGGCTTTATTATTCAGACCGCTTAATTGAATTTCCGCTGGGTTTATTTGGTATTGGTATTGCGACAGTTATTTTACCGGCGCTTTCTAAACTACATAGCAGTAAAAAAAGTAGCGACTTTCAGCAGACTCTCGATTGGGGAGTGCGTTTTGTTATATTTTTAGGCCTACCAGCAATGATAGGCTTAATGATCATCAGTCCACTTATTATTACCGTATTGTTCGACCACGGTGCATTTAAAGAAGACAGTATTGATCATGTCAAAGCAGTAAGCCTAGGCGTAGTAGCATATTCAGTAGGGCTTGTAAGTTTTATGCTAATTAAAGTACTGGCTCCTGGCTTTTACGCTCGCCAAGACACTAAAACGCCGGTGCGTATTGGTATTATCACCTTAGTACTTAATATGGTGTTTAACATTATGCTGGCTCCTTTCATTGGTTATTTAGGGTTAGCACTTGCTACTTCGTTATCGGCTAGCTGCAATGCATTTTTATTATACAGGCAGCTTAAAAAAGAAAATGTATACCAGTTCTCATCAATGAGTATACGTTTTACACTTAAATGTGTTGTTGCAAGTGCGGTTATGGGAGCTGTTACATGGTTTGTGAGCAGTTACTATTATTGGGCTGCATGGAGCTTTACACATCAGGTAGTGTTATTGATAGCATTAGTGGCTTTGGCAGGTATTAGTTACTTTGCAATGCTATTTTTGATGGGCGTTAGACTAAATACGATAAAAAGTGTAGCAATTACTGAATCAAATTAAAAAAAAGATTATAATCGGCAACTCTGCGACTTTAATTAATTTTTAGTCGTAATTAATAACTCGCTAAACAAGGCATTAGGTGGCATGGAGTTAATTAGAGGTATACACAATATTCGCCCGCACCATTTTGGTTGTGTGTTAACTATTGGTAATTTTGACGGTGTTCATTTAGGCCACGCAGAAGTATTAAAAGGTTTACTTATTGATGCTAAAGCACATAGTTTGCCTAGCACTGTAATGCTGTTTGAGCCTCAGCCACAAGAGTTTTTTGCTAAAAATAATGCCCCAGCACGGCTAACGCGCTTGCGAGATAAGCTATGTTTGTTAAGTGATTTAGGTATTGAGCGAGTTATTTGCATTAGCTTTAATCAGCAATTTGCAAACATGCATGCTGAGCAATTCGTTAATGAGATTTTAATTAAAAAGTTAGGTGTTAAAGCACTTACTGTTGGTGATGATTTTAAGTTTGGAAAGCAACGCCAAGGTAACTTTCACTTACTTGCTAGCATGGGTAAGCAAGCGGGCATGGATGTAAAAAGCACCGCGAGCTTTCGTCAATTAAATGCTAGAGTAAGCAGCACTTTAATACGAGATGCTTTAGCATCCGGTGACTTAGCGAGTGCTAAAATAATGCTTGGTCACGATTATGCTATTTCTGGGCGTGTTATACATGGCTGGAAAAGAGGACGCGAACTCGGTTTTAGAACGGCAAATATTGCCCTAAAACGCCAAGTGTGTCCTGTTAACGGAGTGTTTGCAGTGCAAGCAACGATTGCAGGAAAACAGATTTTTGGAGTTGCAAATGTAGGTAATAAGCCGACATTCAATGGAACTCGTGCATTATTAGAAGTTCACCTTTTTGATTTTGCACAGGATATTTACGGACAATTTATGCATGTGGAGTTAATAAAAAAACTTCGCGATGAGAAAAAATTCGAGACATTAACACAATTAACGGCGCAAATAGCAACTGATGTTGCTGCCGCTAAGCAGTGTTTTGGTTTAAATCAGGTAGCCGATAGAGACGGAATGTAGGATAAATGAGCGACTATAAACATACTTTGAACTTACCGGAAACACCGTTTCCAATGCGTGGCAATTTGGCACAACGTGAACCAAAAATGCTTAAAGCATGGTATGAGGACGACCTTTACGGTCAAATTCGCAGCGCTAAGAAAGGTAAAAAAACCTTTATTTTGCATGACGGCCCTCCGTATGCAAATGGCGATATCCATTTAGGCCACTCAGTTAATAAAATATTAAAAGATATTATTGTTAAGTCTAAAACATTATCTGACTTTGATTCACCATTAGTTCCAGGTTGGGATTGTCATGGTTTACCAATCGAGTTAATGGTTGAGAAAAAAGTAGGCAAGCCAGGTGTAAAAGTTACTGCGAGTGAGTTTCGTGAAAAATGCCGTGCATACGCTAAAAAACAAGTTGAAGGTCAAAAAGTTGATTTTAAACGTCTAGGCGTATTTGCAGATTGGGATAAGCCTTACTTAACAATGAACTTTGACTTTGAAGCGAATGCAATTCGTGTACTTGGTCGTATTATTGAAAAAGGTCATTTGCATAAAGGTGCTAAGCCTGTGCATTGGTGTACAGATTGTGGTTCTGCATTAGCAGAAGCAGAAGTTGAATACCAAGATAAGCAATCTCCAGCGATTGATGTGCGTTTTACATTTGTTGATCAAGATGCTGTTGTGAGTGCATTTGATTTGGCTGATGGTCATAAAGGTGAAGGCAGTGTTGGTACTGTTATTTGGACAACAACACCGTGGACGCTTCCTGCAAACCGCGCTGTGGCTGTGCATGCCGATTTAGAGTATGCGTTGGTACAGGTTGAAGATGAAGGCGTACAACAACGTCTAATTTTAGGCTCTGAGCTTGTTAAAGATGCTATGGACCGCTTTGGTTTTAATCACTTTCACGTACTAGGGTATGTAAAAGGTGCTGCGCTTGAAAACTTGCAAGTAGCCCATCCTTTTTATGATTTTAATGTACCAGTGATTGTTGCTGAACACGTAACGACTGATTCAGGTACTGGTGTTGTACATACCGCACCTGGGCATGGTCAAGAAGATTTCGTGGCTGGTTTAAATTACAACCTTGAAGTGGCTAACCCTGTTGGTGCAAATGGTGTTTATTTACCAGATACCGAACTTTTTGCAGGTCAGCACGTATTTAAGGCGAATGCGAGCGTAATTGAAGTATTAAAAGAGCACGGTGCGCTTATGCATCATCATGCGCTTACGCATAGTTACCCACACTGTTGGCGCCATAAAACACCAATCATTTTCCGTGCTACACCACAATGGTTTGTAAGCATGGATCAGGCTAACTTACGTCAAGATTCTTTAAAAGAAATTAAAAACACGCAATGGTTACCAGAGTGGGGCGAAAGCCGTATTTCTAACATGGTTGAAAGCCGCCCAGATTGGTGTATTTCTCGCCAGCGTACTTGGGGCGTGCCAATCGCGTTGTTCGTTGACAAAGACACTGGGGCACTTCACCCAAATACACAAGAGCTAATTGCTCAAGCAGCAGCGCTTGTTGAAAAGTCTGGTATTCAAGCATGGTACGATTTAGAACCAGCTACATTACTTGGTGAAGAAGACGCCAAGCAATACATGAAAGTGCAAGATACGCTAGATGTATGGTTTGACTCAGGTGTATCGCACGCTTGTGTTGTAGACGCACGTGAAGACCTAGTTGGTCCAGCTGATTTATACCTTGAGGGGTCTGATCAGCATCGTGGTTGGTTTATGTCATCAATGATGACATCTGTTGCTATTAATGGTCATGCGCCATACCGCCAAGTATTGACTCATGGTTTTACTGTTGATGAAAATGGCCGCAAAATGTCTAAGTCACTAGGCAATGTTATTTCACCACAAAATGTGATGAATAAACTAGGTGCCGACATTCTACGTTTATGGGTTGCCTCTACCGATTACACGGCAGAAATGACTGTGTCGGATGAAATATTTAAACGTTCAGCCGATCGTTACCGTCGCATTCGTAACACCAGCCGTTACTTGCTTGCTAACCTAAATGGTTTTGATCCAAAAACTGATCAAGTAGCTGTTGATGATATGGTTGAGCTTGATAAGTGGATTGTTGGCCGTGCTGCTCAGTTACAAGACGAGATTTTAGCCGCGTACGACAGCTACCAAATGCTATTAGTAACGCAAAAGCTAATGAACTTCTGTACGGGTGAACTTGGTTCGTTCTATTTAGATGTTATTAAAGATCGTCAATACACAGCTAAGAGCGATAGTCATGCACGTCGTTCTTGTCAAACAGCGCTTTATCATATAGCAGAAGCAATGACGCGTTGGATGGCCCCTATTATGAGCTTTACCGCACAAGAAATTTGGGAAGCTTTACCGGGTGAGCGTAGTGACTACGTATTTACATCAGTTTGGTATGATGGCTTACAAGCACCAACAAATAGCCAATTTAGTAACGATGACTGGTTAGAAATTCTAACAGTACGTGACGAAGTAAACCGCTTATTAGAAGCTGCACGTAAAGAAGAAGTCATTGGTGCAACACTTCAAGCAACGGTTAATTTATTTACGAGTAAAGAGCTTGCCGCTAAGTTAAATGCGCTTGGTGATGAACTGCGTTTTGTATTGTTAACATCAGCGGTAAATGTTACTGAAGTTGATAGCCAGCCTGCTGATACACAAGCTACCGAAATTGAAGGTTTGTTCATTAGTGTTGCTGCAACAGATGCTGCTAAATGTGAGCGTTGTTGGCATTACAGTGAAGATGTAGGTGTTAACCCAGCTCATCCTGAAATTTGTGGTCGCTGTGTAAGTAATGTTGATGGCGAAGGTGAAAAGCGTCAATTCGCTTAGGAGTTATTCTTAGTGAGCAAACTAGCCCAAAAAAGTGGTTTAGTGTGGCTTTGGTTGAGTCTATTACTTTTAGTAATAGACTTTGCCAGTAAAACACTTGTTGTAGGGACAATAGCTTATCAAGAGTCGATAAATTTACTCCCTGTTTTTAGTATTACTTATGTGCATAATTATGGTGCTGCTTATAGCTTTTTAAGTGAAGCGGGTGGTTGGCAGCGTTGGTTTTTAAGTGCAATTGCCATTGCTATTAGTGCTTTGCTTGTGTGGTGGCTAAAACGTTTACCTGCAACAAACAAAGTACTATGCGGTGCCTATGCGTTGGTACTTGCAGGCGCTATTGGTAATTTATACGATCGTATTGCGTATGGTTATGTAATCGACTTTATTCACGTATTTTATAAAGACTCACATTTTCCTGTATTCAATATTGCTGATTGCGCTATTTGTATTGGCGCAGCACTATTGTTATTTGACGCCTTTACCGGTGAGAGTCCGAAGGAGCATAAAGCATGAGCCAAGCTGTAATTGGTGAAAACTCGCAAGTTATTTTCCATTTTTCTATTAAATTAGAAGATGGCTCTGCCGCCGACTCTACCAAGGTGCACAATAAACCTGCTAAATTAACAATGGGCGATGGCAGCTTAACGGCAAACTTCGAAAAGTGTTTATTAGGGCTAACTGCAGGCGAAAGTAAAACGTTTGAATTAGAACCTGAAGATGCGTTTGGCCAGCCAAACCCAGATAATATTTACTATGTTGATCGCAGTAAGTTTGGCCCAGAAACACCAGCTAAGGTAGGTGCAATTATTGCGTTTACTCAACCTGATGGGACTGAACTTCCAGGTTTAGTACGTGAAGTGCAAGGCGAGTCGGTAACGATTGATTTTAATCACCCTTTATCTGGTCAGCGTTTAACGTTTGAAGTTGATATTATTGAGGTAGAAGGTTAATGGAAATATTATTAGCTAATCCACGCGGCTTTTGCGCTGGTGTTGACCGTGCTATTAGTATTGTTGAGCGCGCTCTCGATATTTTTGAAAAGCCAATTTATGTTCGCCACGAAGTAGTTCATAACCGCTATGTGGTTGATGGACTAAAAAGCCGTGGTGCGGTTTTTGTTGAAGAGCTTGATCAAGTACCTGACGACAGCATTGTTATTTTTAGCGCACATGGCGTATCGCAAGCTGTTCGCAGCGAGGCTAAACGCCGTGACTTAAAAGTATTTGATGCAACGTGTCCGCTTGTAACTAAAGTACATATGGAAGTTACACGCGCGAGTCGAAAAGGTATTGAGTGTATTTTAATTGGTCATCATGGTCACCCTGAAGTAGAGGGGACAATGGGACAATATGATAACTCAGCCGGTGGTATTTACCTTGTTGAAACTGTTGACGATGTAACTGTGCTTGATGTAAAAAATGCTGAAAACCTTTTTTATTGTAGCCAAACAACACTCTCAGTTGATGACACAGCTGATGTTATTGATGCGTTACGTAGTAAGTTCCCATCAATTGATGGGCCGCGCAAAGATGACATTTGTTATGCAACGCAAAATCGTCAAGACGCTGTGCGTGACTTAGCTGACAAAGTTGATGTGCTATTAGTCGTTGGCGCTAAAAATAGCTCTAATTCTAATCGCTTGCGTGAGCTGGCAGATAAAATGGGCACAGTTGCTTATTTAATTGATGATGCAACTGATGTGCAAGAACAGTGGGTTTCGGGTTCTAAATCAGTGGGTGTAACTGCGGGAGCATCTGCGCCAGAAGTACTTGTACAACAAGTTATAAGCCGATTAAAAGAGCTAGGTGGCACACAGGTTGTTGAAAACCCAGGCGAAGAAGAGAATATAGTATTTGCTGTTCCTGTAGAGCTACGTTAATTTAAAATTTAGATTAAAGGAGAATCGTTATGAGCAAGTCACTTCAAAATGATGGTTTGCTTTTTTCGGCTCTTTTTAATGAGCGAGGCGTATTAGCTTCGCTTATTGTTTCTCAAGTTATTGCTATTGTTTTAGCCTTTGCACCCAATGTAGAAGGCGATATTTGGCTTCGACTTGGGATCATTAGTTTATTTTTACATTTAATTGTTTTAGTTGGCACTTCTTCTTTATATTTTTGTCGTTTTTTTTTACAGAACCGTACTCAAGCTTTTCAGTTGAGTCTATTTTTTGCCTCTTTTTTATTATCTACATGCATTTTTAGTATTTTATTTTCACATTTTGCTTTTGATATAGATAATACAGAGAACTTAATTTATTTCACACTTCGCAATTGCATTATAGTTGCTTTGCTGGCTGCTTTATTCGTCCAATTTTTATTAATTCATTTTGAAAAAGCGCAACAAACTAAGGCGCTCTCTCGTGCTGAGCTTGATGCCTTACAAGCTAGAATACGTCCTCATTTTTTATATAATAGTTTAAACACTGCTGCAGAGCTTACCCATCATGATGCCGATGCGGCAGAGCAAGCCATTTTAGCATTAGCCGCCTTATCGCAGGCTGCAATGCACTCAGGAAAAAATGTATCTCTTGACGATGAAATAACGCTGAGTAAGCAATATATAGCACTTGAAACTTGGCGTTTTGGTAACCGCTTAAGAGTTGATTGGCAAATACCCAATGAACTACCTGCATTGAGTATTCCTTGTTTAACCCTGCAGCCATTAATTGAAAATGCGGTATGCCACGGCGTTGAAACAAGTGAGCATGGTGCAGAAATAAAAGTAGAGCTGCATATTACTACCGGCTATATAACCATGATTGTATCTAACCCCATAATAATTTCTAATGCTCAAACTAGGCCTAATAACGGCATGGCGCTTGAAAATATTCGCCAGCGATTAAATATTTATTATAAAAATAAAGCGCAGCTAACAATTACCAATAAAAATGATGTGTTTAGGGTCAAGGTTGTGATCCCTAAGCTAATTGAGGGCAGTGTATGAATGTACTCATTGTTGATGATGAACCTCTTGCGAGATCGCGCTTAATCCGTCTGTTAGCACACGATAAAACTATAGTTGTACAAGGAGAGGCAAGTAATGGTAATGAAGCCCTAATACTTGCTAAAAAGCAAACGCCAGATTTGATCTTTTTAGATGTTGATATGCCTGGAATGAATGGTTTACAAGTTGCTAATGAGCTCAATAGTTTAATTCTACCTCCAGCAATTGTTTTTATAACTGCTCACCCTGAGCATGCCTTCGATGCTTTACAATTAAGCGCAGCGGGTTATTTAGTTAAACCTATTTCAGAGCAATCATTGCAAAAGGTGCTTAAACAAGTCGGGCGTTTAAACAAAGTGCATATTCAAAAACAGCAAAATGTAAAAATTTCTTATCAGCTAGCTGGTACTCTACGTAGCGTTGATATAAAAGATGTTTTGTATTTTAGTGCAGAAGAAAAATACACCAAAATGGTATTTTTAACTGGAGAAGCTTTACTAGAACAAAGTTTAAAGCAGTTAGAATTACTCTATCCAGCGTATGTTTTACGAATTCATCGTAATACATTAGTTAATAAAAAAAGGGTTATTGCTTTGCATTCGCAAGGGAGTAGTCTTCACAGGATTGAACTTAAAGGGAGTCGCGAGTTACGGCCTGTTAGTCGTCGTGAGCTCAAAGCTGTCAAAAGCGTGCTTTGATTTTATACCTCTTAAATATATTCTGTTAACCGCTTATCAACAAATTTAACCGCCTATCGTAGTACTGATTGAACATTACCATTTAGCAGATAAACTAATAATTAGATAATTTTCATTCGGTTTTTTTATGCAATCTTACTCTCCCTCTTCCAAAAAAGGTTTCACACTGATAGAAGTGCTTATTGCATTTATTATTCTCAGCTTTGGCTTGTTAGGTGCTATCGCACTACAAGCTAAAGCAAAGCAAGCAAGTTTTGATTCAATGCAGCGCGCTGCGGCTGTAGCGCTTGGCAACGATATTATTCAACGTATTCGTGCTAATGATACGTCTCAATTAGGCACACTCTATAAACAAACGTTTAATAGCGAAACCGCTATGAAATCGACAACTACTTGTTTTAGTAATTCATGCAGTTCAGCACAAATTGCGCTGTTGGATATTGAACAGTGGAAACGAGCTATACGCGCTCGTGAAAATACAGGAACGCTGGATGGGGCCACAGTATGTATAAACCCTTCAGCTATTGGTGGCTCAGGCGGTAAAGCATTCAACTTAGAGGTTGTTGTCTCGTGGCAAGGCAGGCAAGAATTTACCGCTAATAAAGCGACGGGCGATATTGAATGCGGGACAGCAGATAAACGACGCCGTCTAGTTGTTTTGACCAGTTATATTTATCTCAGGAGCTAAACATGAAACAAAAAGGGTTTACACTTATAGAAGTCATGATCTCTCTTTTTATTGGTGGTCTTGTACTTGGTGGTGTCATGTTTACCTACATCGGCATGAAAGTAACAACTCGAGACACTATGACAATAGGCGAGCTGCAAGAGTCAGGTCGCTTAGCTATAAATATAATGCAACGAGATATTGAGCAAATTGGGTTTTGGGGAACATTTTATGATGATTCATTTACATCAGCGAACACGACTACATTAGCAACACCTAATGCAGCAAATGATTGCCATGAAGGGTTAAATAACGGCAGTTTCCCAGATCTCTCCAGTACCACTAACTTTCGCACTATTTATGCCAAAACAGCGGGAGCCGTAAAAGAGCTTAATTGCGTAACTAATCCAATAGGTGGAACGGATATCCTGCAGCTTAAGTTTTTACAGGGTGATCCAATTACAGTTAAAGCGGGCAGTAATGAAACACAAAATAAAGAAAATTACTTTATAGCAGAGCAAGAGCGTGCACAATTTGTGCGAAATATTGTTGATCCCGCGACGCTAAATATTAATGCGACGGTGTGGCCGTATAGTCACCATGTTTATTATATTTCTAATCAAACCTATACGGTAAATAATAATAAGTTAACGGTTCCTGCATTAATGCGTAAACGTTTGGTTGACGATGCTATGAAAACCGAAACAATAATGGAAGGGGTCGAAAATATGCGTTTTGTTTTTGGCTTAGACACAACAAATGATAGTCGAATAGATATGTATAAGAGCATTGATAATATGGTTCCAGCCGATTGGGAAAATCGCAAAGGAATTTTAACTGTGCAAGTATTTTTATTGATACGGGCCCTACAACCTGATGCGGACCTTAGCATTAAAAATCAAACATACACGTTAGGCGAAGATGCAGATAATAGAGAATTACAATTTACAGATAATTTTAGGCGAACTGTTTTTACAACGACTATTCGATTAAATAACGTTGGGGAAAATTTATGGCGCATTTAATGAAATCACAAATTAAGCAACAAGGTGTTGTACTGATTACCGCTTTGATAATGGTAATTGCTGTCACGGGTATTGCGGTAACATTAATGAGCAGTAGCAGTATTGATATTAAAATTACGAATGCAGCACAAGAGCGAGAAGTAGCTGAAAATGAATTGATAGGCGAAGTACTTCGCGTGATTGCTGAGGAAGCAAATAAAGGTGCGGCTAATCAGTTCTTCTTGTCACCCGAGGAAGTCACTAAAATAGCTGACAAAAGCACCGACGGAATGCTTATTGCTGAACATAATGGTATGCCAAGTAAAATGATTAACTTAAATAAAGGCGCACTTAATCTGGAATGTCCGAGGTGCTATAGCTGCACAAAAGGGGTTGCTTGCAATATGATGCAAGTATCAACAACAATAGAGTATGGCTCTAAAAGCAAGCATCAGTTAACCATTGTTACCGGTATTGCTCAACAAATGGCTAGTACAGGCAAAGGAATTTAAAATGAGATTTAAATTAAATAAATTATTTGCTGCATCTTTAGGATTAACACTGAGTGTACCGGCTATCGCTGAGGATATAGAGCTTTACGTGAATCATAATATTAACGTGGATGAAAAACCACGTGTGCTACTTATATTTGATACATCAGGAAGTATGGCATTTTCATCAAGTTCGGGTAATGATTGTGGTTACAGTAATAATCTAAGGCGCTATATATTATGCTCGGATAGTCGCCTAGGTGCGGCACAATATGCGATGAATAAAGTTATAGAAGATAACGATAATATTGACTTCGGTTTAATGCGTTTTAAAGAGACCGATGGCGGTTATATTATAAATGGCTTGGGGAAAGACCCCTCTGTGGTTAAATCGTCAATCGCAAATTTACCAGCGGATGGTGGAACACCTCTAACAGAGACACTCTGGGAAGCCTATTTATATATTACAGGGCAAGGTGTGAGCTATGGTTTGGGAGCAAGCGAAGTTGAAAGAGATACCAGTGTTGAAGATATTGTAACGACTCAGATTGAAAAAGAGCATTGTTATTGGACTGGTTGGGGACGATATCGCAGAAAGGTTTGTTATAACTATTATGATACACAAACTACTTATACGTATGTTTCGCCATTTAATGACAGCGTAGAGGAAGCGAAGCGTTGTGATAACTCAGTAAATATTATTTATATGACTGATGGTGATCCGTTAGGGGATAATGATAGTGATAGCGTTATTAGTGATGAGCATAAAAAGTACTTTGGGCAAAGCCTAAATTGGAGTACTGATAGTTACTACAGTAGCTATTTACATCAATTGGCTAAAATTATTCATGGTACGAGTAATGTAAAAGTAGACTTGTATCCAGCGACTCCTGATATTCACGAGACAGGCCGTCTATACACAATAGGTTTTGGCTCTGGAATGAGTGCTAAGGGGCAAGAGCTTTTAGTTAAAGCTGCGTCATTAGGTGGTGGCGAAAACTTTCCAGCCAGTACCCCAGATGAATTATCTAAGTCACTAAATAAAGCAATTTCTAAAATTCGAGAAGTAAATGATAGCTTTTCATCGCCATCTGTAGCGAGTAATAACGTCGATCAAACTCGTAGTCGAAATGCTATTTATTTTGCTATGTTCTATCCTGAAATAGGTACTAGGTGGAAAGGAAATTTAAAAAAATTAAAAGTTTCTGGTAGCCGTATTATTGATTCAACAAATAAAGCGGCGCTTGATTCGGATGGTTTGATTGATGATGATGCAAAAACCTATTGGTTACCAAAGGATCAGTCAGCTGATGGAAGTTTGGTTGCCGAGGGTGGTGTAAATTATCACTTAAGCTCACTCACTGGCAGTGATGCTTTAAAAAGGCGGAATCTTTATACAAATAAGCAAGGAAGTATTGTTGAATTTAACACCACGATTGTAAGCGAGATACTTGATTCATTAGATGACAATCCGATTACTTTAAGTAGCTCTGATATTAAATGGTCTATGGGCATTGATGTTGATGATGAAAACGGTGATGGCGATAGAACAGATCAAAGAGGTAATATTTTTGGTGACCCCCTGCATTCTAAACCGATAGCGATAGATTATGGCAATGATGATATTCGTATTCTAATAGGCACTAATGCTGGATTTCTGCATATGTTCAAAGATGATGATGTTAATAATGAAGTGAGCGAAAGTTGGGCATTTATACCTTCTGATCTATATGACATTATTAAACCTCTTCGCAATAATGAAACCGGTAAACTGTATGGTATGGATGGGCCGATTAGTGTTTATTTTAATAATAAAAACCTAAATGATAATGGCTTAAATGATGGTGTTATTGATGCAAGTCAAGGTGATCAAGTCTGGGCTGTAGCAGGTATGCGACGTGGTGGTAAAAACTATTATGCACTTGATATTTCAGACCCTAGTGAGCCAAAAAAATTGTGGGCACAGCCGATCGAAGGTGGTAAAGGCGATTTTAAAGAATTAGCTCAAACGTGGTCAAAGCCACAGATTGCTTACATAAAAGCATTTGGTGATAAGCCGTTACTTGTGTTTGGTGCAGGGTATGATACGAATAAGGATGCGGCTATTCGAAGTAAAGATAATATAGGTAGAGGTATTTATATTGTTGAAGCTGAAACAGGAAAAAGAGTATGGGCGCTCACCCCTGATATTAATGGATTTGAGGGCGAACACAGTATTGCTGCTAATGTTTCTTTACTTGATTCTGATTACGATGGATACATTGACAGAATTTACGCATCTGATACTGGAGGAGATATATGGCGTATTGATATGCCAGGAGACGATGTAAATAAATTTAGTCACTTTAAGTTTGCTGAATTGGGGAGTAGTCAAGCAACAGAAGATAGACGTTTTTTTTATAACCCATTAATAGTAAGAACGATGTTTAGCAAAGTTTCTGAAGTGACTGTAAATGGTAAAAAAGTTATAACTCGGCTAGATACACCCTTTGATGCTGTTGTATTAGGGAGCGGTAATCGTTCGAAACCGAATGATACCAATGAAAAAGATCAATTGTTAATGATTCGAGATGAAAATACGGTAACACGAACGTTTACAACAAATACACCAGATGCGATTAAACTAGCTGATTTAATGCCGATGAATTTAGACCCTTTCGGTAATGCATTAAATGATGTTGATAAATTTGTCAACTTAGAAGTAGATTTAGCTGGATTCAAGGGCTGGCACTATGAATTAGGCACAGGTGAAAAGTCGTTAGCTGCAGCTGCCGTTGTAGGTGGTGTTGCTTATTTTTCATCATTTAAGCCAGCTTCAGATACGTCAACTGAAAACCAATGCTCGCTTAGTGGGGGAGGAGGTTCTTTATATGCATTCCATTTACACTACGGGACGAAAGTGTATGACGAATTAAAATTTTCCACGAGTTATGATGTACCCGATACAGCACAGCTTTATTTTGGCGAAGGAGAATCTTGTGTGGATGCAAATAACAATGGTAAATGTGATGCAGAGCCTATTCTGGATGAAAATGACCCCACACCACCAGATATCATTGATACAGACATAGATGTTAAAATGGAAAGTCAGTTCTATTTAATTGGCCCAGGCATCAAAGGCGAAAATGCTGAAAATCCAATGAAACCAGTCGAGATTGTAGGGCCTGGGTTAAATGTTGTTGATGGTAAGATTAAGTTAGTTAATGATGTTCAACCTATCGGCTTTGGCTTCAAAACGCAGCAAACTTATATTTATAAGCGTGAAGAAAATGACGAAATCAAAAATTAAGGAAAAATAGATGAGCAATAAACAAGGTGGATTTACGTTAATTGAGCTAATGATAGCTGTTGCTATCGTTGGTATATTAGCTTCAATAGCATTACCTAATTACACTGAGTATGTTAAGCGCACTTCGCGTGCTGAAGCCGCTGCGGCATTATTGGATGCGGCAAATAAAGAAGAGCAGTTTTTTGTTGATAATAGGGAATACACAGAATCGTTTGATAACCTTGGTATTAATAATAAAACAGAAAGTAAACATTTTGAACTCAGTATCGAAGTGAAACAAACGAATACGTTTACCATTAAAGCAAAGCCCATAGGTGGCGCAGTAAAAGGTGATGGTGATTGTACTGAACTATCTATTACTGATATTGGCTTAAAGGGTGCAAAAGGTACTAAAGGAGCTACTGACGTTGACTATTGTTGGGGTCGGTAATTATTAGTTAACCTGAACTTTGGATAATAAATCTATCTCAAGCAGCTATTTTCAGTACTGACTGCGTTGAATTTACTTGCAATAGGTCAGCTATTGCAAGTAAATTAGCCTTGTTTTCACTGAAAATCTCTGGCTAGAGAAAATAAATTTAAACATCACTATGATTAAATACGTTAGTAAACCTCTTAACCAGAGTTCAGGTTAGTTACTTTTTTGACATATATCGGTTGATTTAATTCGTATTCGACCCGTTTGACTTACTGACAAGGCAAGCCCTTCAAGATTTGCCTTGTCGCTATTTGGACAATAGATAAAAGTGCCATTTTGAAAGCCATTTAGTGAACCGTCAGGCCTAAAAGTTATTGCATCACGAGGGTATTTTAAGCTATCTGCATCATGAGTATGTTCAAATGTACTCAAAAGTAGTTCATCGTTATTTAGTGTAGTGGATTTATCATTATCGATAAATAAAGAGATTCGACCGTCCCAATCATCTTTCACACATTCCTTTTCTTTTAACGTACATAGCGTAACGTAGGTGCTATTTTCGATTGCATACAGCCGTGCGTAGTTAATATTACGATGTAATAGGTTAACTTGATTGTCGGCACGATTTAAGGCTAAAAAATCTGAAAAGAACCATATTGAAAGCTGACTGATGATAGCAATGATTGATAAAGCCACCATTAACTCTATGAGAATTATCCCTAATATTTTGTTTGAACGTGTTTTAAACCTCATCCCTGAAGCCTTAAATCAATCTAAATGATTAATTTAGTCTAGTAAATAATCAGAATATGACAAATTTAATTAGTGTGTTTTTTAATCACATTTTTCTGTGGTATCTCCTAGATAAAAGGCTATTCCTGATTGGGAAACTCTGAGCGCTTTATTGTTTTCAGTACCGTTATTGGGGCAAAAGATAAAGTCGCCTGGATTAGTCGTGATACGACCGCTGGTATTAAAGCGCAGCATTTTTTCATTTCCAGTGTATTTTAATTTATCTGTAGAACTAATTTTTTCCATTGCTCTAAAAATAGTGTCTGTTTTTCTATTAAATTTACCATTGTTATTTTTATCAACAAATAATGCTATTACCGAATCGCCTTGCCATGTATTTTGACAATTAAAGAATTTATTTTCGCTTATCTTATTTAATGGTCCAGGGCATAGCACCATTATTTCATCAGTACTTGCTGCTTGAGAACGTGCATAGCTAATATTTCTTTTCAACTCTAACAAAAAATTTTCAGCCCTATTTTCTTCAAGCATGTCGCTACTGTTCCAAAAGGCAATAGAGGCAATAATACCCACAATAGCAACAGTGACCATTAATTCTAAAAGGGTGAATCCGTTTTGTTTATTGTTCATATTAATCTCATTACTGCGAGTTGTTTAAGTATAGCTATTTTTATTTGGTAAATTATACCATGGTTGATTGTTTTATCACCGTCATTCAATTGCTTTGTTTGCTATGAACTCTATGATTGTCTAAAATCGAAGCATCTGAAGCTTTAAAAAAGTAGTTAACATGAAAAAAATAGAAGCAATTATTAAGCCTTTTAAACTCGATGATGTACGTGAAGCATTGTCTGAAATAGGTATCAATGGAATGACCGTAAGTGAAGTTAAAGGTTTTGGTCGTCAAAAAGGGCACACTGAGCTGTATCGTGGTGCGGAGTATATGGTTGATTTTTTGCCAAAAGTAAAATTAGACATCGTACTTGGTGATGATGATGTTGAACGTGCTATAGAAGTTATCGTTAAAACAGCGCAAACAGGAAAAATAGGTGACGGTAAAATATTTGTCACTGATGTTGAGCGTGTCGTACGGATCCGAACAGCAGAAGAAGATGAAGACGCGATTTAACGTTTAAATTAATACAGGATCTGTTTATACCAACCTGCATAAATCTTTGATCAATTTAACGAATTAAATTGCACTATAACGTCGTTAAAAATTTTTTATTTACGACTGCATGTATGCAGGAGGTAGAGCAATGCAGGGAGCAATTGCCGAGAACAACTAGGTACAAAAATTTTTGCCTTGTTCTAGCGTAATTTTCTTAACGTTAAATAGACCCCATATATAAGCAGATTGGTATTACCTTTCAGGCTTAAAATTTGTTCTATTTAGGGGGGGTAATCACGGCGCGAGGTTTGTAACTTAGTGGGCTTGGTAACTGCCCCTGTTTGATGCTATTGGCTTACATCCGTGAGAAAACAAGTCAAAATTGAGCAAAGATCCCGTGTCCTGCACACACCCCTAATAAAAAACCCCAGCTAATTACTTAGCAGGGGTTTGTGTATAAGAGGCAGCTTACAAGCGCTTTTTCTATTTGGTTCTATTATTCAGTTTTCGCGTTTGCTTTGCATGTTTGCTAAGTTCAGTTAACCCTAGTTTGTCGTAACTTTTTTCCATCATTTCAAGAGCAGGGTCTAAATAGCTGCTTTGTGAATAATGCTCAACAACAAATTTACCACGATTAGCTGCTGCTAAATAAGCTTCACGTTCGTAATAGTAAGTCGCTACTTTTAATTCGTAACGTGCCATGCGGTTTAACAGCCACACCAAACGACGTTTAGCTTCTGGTGCATAATCACTATCTGGAAAACGTTTAACCAATGTTGATAAATCGGTAAATGCAACACGTGTTCGGTTTGCATCACGGTCAGCTCTATCTACACCAAAGTATTCTTGAAATGCATTTTTGTCTGCTTTGATGTTTACCAAACCACGCATGTAATACATGTAATCTAAATCTTTATGATTTGGGTTGAGGCGTATAAAGCGATCGACTGTTGCTAATGCTTGCTCTGTATTACCCGATTGATAATGCGCATACACTAAATCCATTTGTACTTGCTTAGAAAACGGGCCAAATGGATAACGAGAATCTATTGCACTTAGAAGTTCAATTGCACGTGCATATAAACCAGAATCTAGTGTTTCTTTTGCATCTTCATACAAAGCTTGTGCTGATCTGTTTGGTACACGTTGAATATCTTCTTGGTCAGGCGCAGACGAACAAGCGCCTAAACTAAGTACAGAAACTGAAAAAACAATGGCAAATGCACGTTTCCCTATTTTATTTATCATTTTATTTGTTACCTTCGATGTCTTCGGCTAGGCCAAGTCGGTAAAACCGAGTAAACTATACGTATTATATTATGCTTTTATTAAAAGCGATTCTAACCCAGTCGAGCAAAGCTTGCACTGGTAAATTGGGTAAAGTTACTAATGACAGAGCAAATTTCTCTTCAAGCCGAGGTTCCGACCGACTTAGGTGGTAAACGTCTAGACCAAGTATTAGCGCAATTGTTCCCTGATTATTCACGTTCACGTATAAAAACATGGATTTTGGATGATAAAATTACTGTTGATGGCGAAATATTAAACACACCACGTACTAAGTTATTAGGTGGTGAGCTTCTTAATGTTGAAACAACTATTGAAGCACCGCGAGAATACCTTGCACAAAACATCGATTTGAACATAGTTTATGAAGACAATCATATTTTGGTAATTAATAAACCAATGGGGCTTGTGGTTCACCCTGGGGCAGGTAATCCTGATGGCACAGTATTAAATGCGCTATTACATCACTACCCGGAAATTATCAATGTTCCGCGAGCTGGTATTGTGCACAGATTAGATAAGGATACGACAGGATTAATGGTTGTAGCTAAAACCATCCCTGCACAAACGCATTTAGTGACAGCATTGCAAAAACGTGAAAACTTCACCCGTGAATATGAAGCACTTTGTAATGGAACCATGACCGCTGGTGGCATGATTGAAAAGCCTATTGGTCGCCATGCGATACAGCGTACACACATGGCTGTTCATGAAATGGGCAAACCTGCTATTACGCATTACCGTGTGGCTGAAAAGTTTCGCGCACATACTCGCTTACGTTTGCGCTTAGAAACCGGTCGTACACACCAAATTCGTGTTCATATGGCTTACTTAAATCACCCATTAATAGGTGATCAGTCTTATGGCGGCCGTCCGCGTCCACCAAAAGGTGCAACTCCTGAGTTATTTGAGCTACTTCGTAGTTTTAGACGCCAAGCTCTCCACGCGGTTAAATTAAGCATTGCTCATCCTATTACGGGTGAAATGATGACATGGCAAGCGCCTATACCTGATGATATGGTTGCTATGACGCTAGCACTACGCGAAGACACCAAAGCTAATCCTGATATAGATAGATAGTGAATTTATTATCAGCGACATGGCAAAACCTTCATAATGTAGGTACGTTAAGTACTACATGTGAAGGTGGTGTTTCTCAAGTCCCATTTAAAAGTTTAAACCTTGGACTTCATGTTGGTGATAATAAAGAGTACGTATTAAAAAATCGCGCATTGTTAAATACGCATATTCCAAAACCAGCGGTATGGCTAAATCAAGTTCACAGTAACAATGTTGTTATTGTTGATGAGCATTTTGACTTCACTGAGTTACATAATGCTGATGCTCTTTATACACAACTAATTGATCAACCACTTGCTATTATGACCGCTGATTGCCTTCCCATATTATTAAGTAGTAATGATGGCAATGAAGTTGCGGCCATTCACGGAGGGTGGCGAGGGTTAGAGCAGGGTATAATTAAAAGTACTCTTGATTGTTTTGATGCAAAGCATGAGGATATCAATGCATGGTTAGGTCCTGCTATTGGTCCAAATAAATTCGAAGTTGGCTCAGACGTTTTTGAGCTATTTCAAGCACAGTCATCTCTTTTTGTTGAAGCGTTTAAACTACAAACTAACCACAAATACCTTGCCGATATTTATAATATTGCTCGTATATTACTAAATCAATCAGGTATAAAAAAAATTACAGGGGGAGAGTACTGCACTGTTTCTCGCAAAGACCTGTTTTTTTCTTATCGTCGTGATGGCCAAACTGGACGCATGGCAAGTTTGATCTGGCGCAAGTAATTTATCATTGTTGTGATTATATTTTCTGCTACACCTTGAACAAACGCCTAAACATACCCATTAATTAAGCAATTAGATTATTTGATAGGTAAACCCTTATGCGTTTAGATCGATTTACAAGTAAATTTCAATCTGCGCTTTCTGATGCGCAATCGCTGGCACTTGGCCGCGATCATCAATTTATTGAACCTGTACACTTAATGTACTCATTGCTTCAGCAAAGCGGATCAAGTGTTCGAGCGCTATTTGCCCAAATAGGCATAAGTGCAGACGAACTCAATACCAAGCTCTCCCAAGAAATAGAAAAGCTATTTAAAGTAGAAGGGGTCGGCGGTGATGTTCAACTGTCCAATAATATGGTGTCGCTTATCAACTTATGCGATAAATATGCGCAAAAGCGTAAAGATAAATACATCTCTAGTGAATTATTTGTACTTGTTGCATGTGATGATAAAGGCCCGCTTGGGACTATTTTTAAAGCGTTAAATATAACCGCCAGCAAAGTTGAGAGTGCGATTAAGGCGATTCGTGGAGGTCAAAAAGTTGATGATCCAAATGCAGAAGAAACACGCCAAGCATTAGAAAAGTTCACCATTGATTTAACTGAACGCGCTGAGCAGGGTAAGCTTGACCCTGTTATAGGCCGTGATGATGAGATTCGCCGTACGATTCAGGTTCTGCAGCGCAGGACTAAAAACAATCCTGTACTAATAGGTGAGCCTGGCGTTGGTAAAACAGCAATCGCTGAGGGCTTAGCGCAGCGTATTATTAATGGTGAAGTACCAGAAGGATTAAAAAATAAACGCGTACTATCACTTGATTTAGGCGCGTTAGTTGCGGGTGCTAAATACCGTGGCGAATTTGAAGAACGTTTAAAATCAGTATTAAATGAACTGGCTAAAGAAGAAGGCCAAGTCATTTTATTTATTGATGAAATACACACCATTGTGGGTGCGGGCAAAAGTGACGGCGCAATGGATGCGGGCAATATGCTAAAACCAGCATTAGCGCGCGGTGAATTACATTGTGTTGGCGCAACCACGCTTGATGAATACCGTAAATACATAGAGAAAGACGCAGCGCTTGAACGTCGCTTCCAAAAAGTACTCATTGAAGAGCCTTCAGTCGAGGATACCATTGCTATATTACGCGGCTTGAAAGAGCGATATGAGTTACATCATTCAGTAGAAATTACAGATCCCGCTATTGTTGCTGCGGCGCAGTTATCTCACCGCTATATTAGTGATCGCCAGCTACCGGATAAAGCGATTGACTTGATTGATGAAGCGGGTTCTTCAATTCGTTTGCAAATTGATTCAAAACCAGAGTCATTGGATAAACTCGAACGTCGTATTATCCAACTAAAGTTAGAAGATAATGCACTAGCGAAAGAAAAAGACGAAGCAAGCCAAAAACGCCGAGCTGAAATGCAAGAGTTGATCACCGACCTTGATGGGCAATATCGTGAGCTAGACGAGATATGGAATGCTGAAAAAGCATCACTTCAAGGCACGCAAGTAATTAAAGCTGAGCTTGAACAAGCAAGATTAGATTTAGATGTAGCGCGAAGAGCGAGTGATTTACAGCGTATGTCAGAGCTGCAATACGGGCGAATTCCAGAGCTTGAACGAAAGCTTGATTTAGCCTCACAAGCCGAAATGCAAGAAATGACTCTGCTTAAAAACCAAGTGGGAGAGGATGAAATAGCAGAAATACTCTCTCGCTGGACCGGTATACCGGTATCGAGAATGCTACAAGGTGAGCGTGAAAAGCTACTGCAAATGGAAGAAAAACTTCACGGCAAAGTAATTGGGCAAGATGAGGCTGTTGTTGCTGTTTCTAACGCAATACGACGCTCACGTGCCGGACTTGCTGATCCTAACCGTCCGATTGGCTCATTTTTATTTTTAGGCCCAACGGGGGTTGGTAAAACAGAGCTAACTAAAGCACTGGCTGGTTTTATGTTTGATACCGAAGATGCCATGGTGCGTATCGACATGTCTGAGTTTATGGAAAAACATTCAGTTGCGCGTTTAGTTGGAGCACCTCCTGGTTATGTGGGTTATGAAGAAGGGGGGTACTTAACTGAAGCAGTGCGTCGTAAACCTTATTCGGTAATACTGCTTGATGAAATCGAAAAAGCACACCCTGATGTATTTAATATCTTACTGCAAGTATTAGATGATGGTCGTCTAACCGACGGACAAGGTAGAACCGTTGATTTTAAAAATACCGTTATTATTATGACTTCAAACCTAGGCTCAGATATTATTCAAGAGCAGGCTGGAAATAATGATTACACAACACTTAAAGCTAAAGTGATGGATGTATTAATAAATGAATTTAGACCTGAATTTATAAACCGTATAGACGAGACGGTGGTATTTCATCCATTAGCTAACGAACATATCAAAGAGATTGCTGATATTCAGTTAATGAAATTACGTGAGCGTTTAACTGAAATGGGTTACTTACTGGAAATAACGGACACTGCGCTTGAACGCATTGCAGCAAGTGGTTTTGATCCCGTTTATGGCGCGCGTCCACTTAAACGTGCGATTCAACAAACCATTGAAAATCCACTCGCGCAAAAGTTACTCAGTGGTGATTATCTACCTAGCAGTGTTATCATTATTGATGCAACCGATGAAGGCCTAGTATTTACAAACCGCTAATCAATAGAAATTAAATATATAAAGCCGCTACCTAAAGTGACACCCAATAGTTGGACATTCCAATTATTGTGGGCCACTTCAATCAGCGGCTTTTTTATAGGTGCTAATTTAAACTTTAAACGTAAGTAAAAGGTCATTTACTTTACGAGAACCTTCAACCAGCTCTGCTGCACCTTTTGCGACATTAAAACTTAAATTGAGATTTTCGTCACCAAACCCCTTAATCTGCGATACATTATTACCAATATCATTACTAACTACCTGTTGCTCTTCTGCTGCAGTCGATATTTGAATTGCTAGTTGAGAAATCTCACTTATTTGAACAAAAATACCATCAAGTTCGATCTGAGTTTTAGCGGTTGTATCTACGCAAGTATCGGCTTGAGTTTTAGTGCTCTGCATTACTTTAGACCAGCTAAATAAGGTATCTTGTATTTCTTTAATTGAGCTATGGATTTGTGTTGTTGCATTTTGAGTCCTTGACGACAGAGTTCTTACTTCATCTGCTACAACGGCAAAGCCTCGACCATGTTCGCCTGCTCTTGCTGCTTCTATTGCTGCATTTAATGCCAGTAAGTTTGTTTGATCCGCAATCCCTTCAATTTCACTCATCACTTGACCTATTTTATCAGCCTCAGAAGCTAAGCTGCTTGCGGTTGTCGCGGCTTGTTCCACCTGTGTTGCTAAATCAGACACCATGATACTGTTTTCGGCAATATGATTTTTAATATCAGAGCAGCTTTGGTGAGTGAGGTTTACTTTATCTGCTGTTTCTGTGGTGCTATTTGATATTTCACCAATTGTTGAGCTCATTTGTGCCATAGCTGATGCTATTTGTTCTAAACGCTCACCTTGTGCCGCAATACCTTTTTCAGTCATCGCGGATTGTTTATCTAAGTCGGTCGCAATGTTATTAAAGCTTAATGTTGAATCTTTCATACGACCCAATACAGTACGTAATTTTGCACTGATCATTTGTTCTCTGTAATCACTTATACTATGTGGGTTATAGCCGCTATAAATATAACGAGATACCGAATCAGACTTAGCTTTTTGATCACGTAATATTTTAGGTGTCACAATTAGCTCTTCATAATTAAGAGCAATAACTAAACAGCAAATAAATAAGTTTATTAAGGCAATGCTTAGCGAACCAAATAGAGCAACATAAATTAGCCATAGTAATACGCATACAAAGCTGATGCTTTGTCTTATTGTTGTTTGTTCTTTGAGGCTAAATAGTGACTTACCCGCATTTATTTTATTATATAAGTCTTGTGCTTGTTGTTTTAGTTGTTGGCTTGGTTTTGTTCTTACAGATTGATAGCCAATAAGCTGACCATGTTCAAAAATAGGCGTTACAAATGCATCAACCCAATAGTAGCGGCCATCTTTACAGCGATTTTTTACCATACCTCGCCAAGAATGGCCTTGTTTTAAGATATCCCACATTTCTTTAAATGCTGCTTTAGGCATATCAGGATGACGTACTATATTATGATTTTTTCCTATGAGTTCTTCTGAGGTGTATCCAGCGATGATACAAAACTCTTGATTAGCATAAGTTATTACTCCCCTTAGGTCAGTCGTAGAAACAAGTTCTTGTGACTCATCAAAATGGACTTCTTCATTTTTTAAGCTTTTATTATTGCGCATTGTATTTTTTATCATCCTTTATCGTTGGCGTCATTATATTGCTTGTTAACTACAAAGCAAAAAAACAAAGTATTTCTTTAGTACTTATAATTTAAATTTCATATTTTTATGATCTACATCAAGTAATTGAATTGTTAAGCTGATTATTGAAAGTTAGGTGAGCCAATGTCGTGTAAGTGCCGGTCTATTTATTGATGAAATTTAATCTTTACTTTGAACTCAGAATAAAATGAATCGACTGCAAGTGGATTCAACAACGTAAGTACTGCAATGAGAGATTTTGAGTCGCGTGAGTCTTCACGTTTTTTAGGTTAAATACCCATGCAAAAAAATTGTATAATACCAAGAGCGGTGGCAATATTAGGGTTTACTGTATGATGCCTGCCATATCAAACGCATATCCAAATTGGATAAATGATAATTAATTTTGAGAAATTGTTTTGTTCTTAGCAATTTAATCTTGAGTCTAGGTAATTAGCCCCCATAACCCTATGATTAAGCCACGTGGCCCGAGGAAGCATTTTTGACAACACATGATTTAACAAATACGCTAAACGCGTTATCAGCAAATGAGCATAAACACGCAGTTAAAGGCATTAAGCGTGGTATTGAGCGAGAGTCGTTAAGAATAAAAAACGATGGTGTTATATCAGCTCAAGGGCATCCTAAAGGGGTTGGAAGTGCATTAACTAATGGGCATATCACCACTGATTTTTCTGAGTCTTTGCTTGAGTTCATTACCCCTGTTAGCGAATCGTCTATACAGACACTTAAGCAATTAAAAGATTTGCAAAAATTCACTTTAGAAAAAATGGGCGATGAATTACTTTGGCCTATTAGCATGCCGTGCTTTATTGAACATCAAGATGATATTGTATTAGCACAATTTGGCAGCTCAAATACTGGTCAAATGAAAACGTTATACCGTGAAGGGTTAAAAAATCGTTACGGTAGTATGATGCAAGCAATTGCAGGCGTACATTTTAATATTTCTTTTCCGGACACACTTTGGCAATCACTTCATTCACTAAAACAAAGTAACGCCAGTTTACAAGATTTTATCTCTGATGGTTATTTAGCACTGATCCGTAATTTTAAACGCGAGCTGTGGTTGATAAGTTATATGTTCGGTGCATCTCCGGCGCTATGTAATTCATTTTTACAAGGTCGCAAAACCGACTTGCCATTTAAAAAATTAGGGAAAGGTACACTTTATTTAGAAGTCGGTACTGCACTTCGTTTAGGTAATCTGGGGTATACAAATAGCGCACAGTCATCATTGCGCGTAATGTATAATTCACTAGATGAATATGTAGCGGGTTTGAAAAAAGCGATCAATACCCCATCTGAAATCTATAGCGATATTGACGATTATACGAGTGAAGATCCTAAGCAGCTTAATAAAAATATTTTGCAAATAGAAAATGAATTTTACTCACCAATTCGCCCTAAACGAAATGCTAAAAATGGTGAAACGCCGACAGACTCGCTGCTTAGAGCTGGCATTGAGTATGTAGAAATTCGCGCATTAGACGTTAACCCTTTTAGCGAAGTGGGTATTGATATAGAGCAAATTCACTTTTTAGATGTATTTTTAACATATTGTTTATTAAAAGATTCAGCTCCAATGGATTGGAAAGAACAAGCACGTAGTACAGAAAACCTCGACACAGTAGTCAATCAAGGTCGAGAAGAAGGACTAATGCTTAACTTTAATAACGAAGAACGAAGCCTGCAGTCGTGGGGGGGCGAAATATTTACCCAGCTAACGGATGTTGCTAGATGGATGGATAATGCTTACGGTGTTAATTATTACTCAGATACTATAAAGCGTATGGCAACGTGGATTGATAACCCCGCACTGACTTACTCGGGACGTTACGTTTCACAACTAAAAGAATCTGGTTTAGATAACGGGCACTTCGCATTAGCATTAGCTAATAAGTATAAAAAAAGTCATGCTGAAACTGACTACAGTGAGTTTTTAAAGCCTTGGCTGGAACAACAAGTTATAGAGTCTAATGAGGCACAAGTGGCAATTGAGCAAGCGGATACGCAATCGTTCAAAGCATTCTTAGATGCATATTTTGCCAGTAAGTAAGTTTAATGCCCACTATTTTTAGACAAAAAAACGCAGCCCAAGTTGGCTGCGTAAATACTTTTCAGGGATGAAACAATGCTGTACTGCTGCATTATAAAATCAGACCCACACTTTTTATAAAAGTTCAGTGAGATCTAAAAACATGAAAAAAAATGCACTAATGTTATCTCTAGCTATTACTCTTGCGGGGTGCGCTACAGCACCACCAAAGCAACCGAATGATATTTGTAAGATTTTTAAGGAAAAATCCGATTGGTATTTCGATGCAAGAGACGCTCAAGAAAAGTGGGGTTCACCTAAGCATGTATTAATGAGCATGATGTATCAAGAAAGCTCATTTAAACACGATGCAGCGCCACCAATGGAATACTTTTTGTGGATAATTCCAACTGGGCGTGCCAGTGACGCTTATGGTTACTCGCAAGCTAAGACTCCTACATGGGCAGATTATATTCGCGAAACAGGTAATAATGGTGCTGATAGAGATGACTTTGATGATGCAATAGATTTTATGGCATGGTTTGTTTATAAAACGCATAAAGTGAATGGTATTTCTAAATGGGATGCTTATGCGCAATATCTTAATTATCACGAAGGCTGGGGCGGATATAAGCGTGGTACTTATAAAAAGAAAAAATGGCTAATGGGCGTCGCAAATAAAGTTAAACACCGAGCTAGTCGCTATGGCGCACAATTAAAGCGTTGTGAAGAAGAGCTTGATAAAGGGTGGTTAGAGCGATTATTTAGTTAATTAACCTGAATTCTGGATAATAAATCTATCTCGAGTAGCTATTTTCAGCGTTAATTTTATTGAATTTACTGAAAATCTCTTAACCAGAGTTTAGGTTAATTATTTTCATTACTAAAAAAGGAGCCAATTCGGCTCCTTTTTACTTTAACGAGTTCGTTTATTGGGATGTATTTTTACCTGTTTAATCATGTTCTCTTTTACTTCAAGTACTTCAACAGGGTATCCCGCAATACGTAAACTAATATTTGCATCAGGAATATCTTCTAAATATTCAACAATTAAACCACTCAATGTTTTAGGACCGTCAAGTGGGAAATCCCAACCCATTTCTTTATTTAAATCGCGTACGTTAGCACCGCCATCCACAATACAAGAACCATCAGTTTGGGTTGTTACTTCTTCGCTCGGAGTGCGTGTTTGTGTTGTTGTAAAATCGCCAACCACTTCTTCTAAAATATCTTCAAGGGTTACTAGGCCTTGAATATCACCGTACTCATCAACGACGAGGCCAATACGTTCTTTAGATAATTGGAATTTTAAAAGTTGAGTATTAAGGGACGTACCTTCAGGAATAAAGTAAATTTCACGTACAGCACGTAGCAGCGAAGGTTTATCAAACTGCTCTTTTGTAAGAAGCCTAAGCGCATCGCGTGAGTGAATAAAACCGACGGCATCATCTATGTTATCTCTGTATAACAACACACGGGTATGTTGTGCATGAGTTAACTGGCGGCTAATTAGTTTCCAATCATCATTTATATCTATCGCCACAATTTCGTTACGTGGGATCATGATATCTTCAACGGTTACTTGTTCTAAGTCTAAAATTGAGGTGAGCATGCTTTGGTGGCGTGCAGGAATAAGTGCGCCTGACTCATTGAGTACGGTTTTTAATTCTTCTTTACTCATACTGTGTTCGTCTATTTGAGCGGCGCTAATACCAAATAATCGCAGTATTCCGTTGGTCATCCAGTTAATAACAACGACAAAAGGGAATAGAATTTTTAGTAACCCTTTAAGTATTATTGAGCTTGGAAAGGCCACTTTTTCAGGATAGAGGGCAGCAAGGGTTTTCGGAGTTACTTCGGCAAATATAAGCACGACTAAAGTTAACACACCCGTTGCTATAGCAATACCAAGGTCACCGTAAAGGCGAATGCCTATAATCGTAGCCACTTGGGCTGCTGCTATATTAACAAGATTGTTACCGATTAAGATTAAACCGATGAGCCTATCTGGACGGCTAAGTAATTTACTGACTCGTTTAGCTGCACGATGATCCTCTTTAGCGAGGTGTCGCAAGCGTATACGATTGATTGACATAATTCCGGTTTCAGAGCCGGAAAAGTAAGCAGAAAAAAGCACCAAAAAACCTAAAATGATAAATAGGGTACTTGTCGATATGTCGTCCAACGATGGATCCTTTTCTTATAAATCAATGCGTATTAAGCTAGAGTGAGCAAGCAGAGTCAAGTTAAAACTTATTTAGTATTACTTCTTGTATGAAACGGCTGCCAAAATAAGCAAGTGTGAGGATAAATGCAGCAATCATAATTGTAATAACGACCGGTTTTCCTCGCCAACCTTTTTTCATATGACCTAATGCAACAACAGCAAAAATTACCCACGCGATTAACGACAGTATCGTTTTATGGATAAACTCTTTAGCAAACATCCCATCAAGAAATAAAAACCCTGACAGCAATGCAAAAGTAAGAAGGATTGTCCCTAAGTTTAAAAGTTGGTAGAGCTGGCGCTCAACAACCATCAGAGGGGGTAAATGACTGTGTACAATTGCTAAATCTTTTCGTTTTAATCGCTTATCGATAAAGTAAAACTGTACGCCATATAGGGTAGCAATAATCAAAATACAGTATGCGAGTAAAGAAATAGAGATATGTGTCACTAAGCCTATTTCAACATTTATACTTTGCAACAAAAGATGGTGCGGTATAAATAAACTAGCGATAGTTAGAAGTGCTGCGAAACCGTAAACAACCGGAAGTAATAGGGTCGCCGGAAACTTTAATGACACGGCTGTGACAGATACAACAATAACCCAACAGGTAAGTAAAGAGACATTAACGATACTTAAATCTTGACCATCGGATCGAAACACTGAATTCACTAACAGCAGCATGTGCGCCAATATAGCAACCGTACTTAATATTACAGTTACTTTCTGGCTAGGGCCTTGTTGATGAAACAGTCGTGATAGCACGTGAGACGTTGCTAACACATAAAATAAACTGGCAATAATAGTTAAACTAATAATCAGCATTGTGCTTGGGCCACTTAATTTGAGTCAAAAAATCCTTGTTGTTATATTGGCATTGTATTTTATAGCAAAGCAAATGGATAGACCTTAAAAAAAGAAACTCAACTAGCGGCACTTGAACACTGTATTGTCCGGCACCATTTACGGTATACTGTTTTTAATTCAAATTTAATAATATCAATATCCTTAATTGGATGGCTAAATAAAAAAGCTGTGTAATTAGATTGATATAACGTCTTATCGGAACCGATACATGTTTGAGAACCTCCAAGAACGATTAGGTAAAACCTTAAAAAATATCAGTGGTCGTGGCCGCCTAACTGAAGACAACATTAAAGACACTCTTCGTGAAGTGCGTATGGCTTTTTTAGAAGCCGATGTGGCGTTGCCAGTTGTTCGTGACTTTGTAAAGCAAGTAAAGGAACGTGCAGTCGGTGTTGAAGTTACAAAAAGCTTAAGCCCAGGCCAAGTATTTGTAAAAATAGTACGCGAAGAGCTTGAAAAAGCGATGGGTGAAGCAAACGAAGAGCTAAGCTTAAACGCGCAACCGCCTGCGGTTGTAATGATGGCTGGTCTTCAAGGTGCAGGTAAAACAACCAGTGTCGCAAAGCTTGCAAAATTTTTAAAAGAGCGTAAGAAAAAATCTGTACTAGTAGTGAGTGCCGACGTATACCGTCCTGCGGCAATTAAGCAGTTAGAAACGCTTGCTGCTGAAGTTGATGTTGATTTTTTCCCAAGTGATATCTCGCAAAAACCTGTAGATATTGCAACAGCAGCTATTTCTCATGCAAAAAAGAAATTCATCGATGTAGTACTTGTTGATACCGCAGGGCGTTTACATGTCGATAGTGACATGATGGACGAAATTAAAGACCTTCATAAAGCAATCAACCCAATTGAAACATTATTTGTTGTTGATGCAATGACAGGTCAAGATGCGGCAAATACAGCTAAAGCATTTGACGAGGCATTACCACTTACCGGTGTTATATTAACAAAGACTGATGGTGATGCACGTGGTGGTGCGGCTTTATCTATTCGTCATATAACAGGTAAGCCTATTAAGTTTATGGGTGTTGGTGAGCGCACTGACGCACTTGAACCTTTTCATCCTGACCGTATAGCGTCACGTATTTTAGGCATGGGTGATGTACTTTCATTAATCGAAGAAGTCGAGATGAAAGTAGATAAAGAGCAAGCTGCCAGAGTTGCTGAAAAAGTATTTAAAGGCGCAGGCTTTACCCTTGATGATTTTGCGGATCAACTAAAGCAAATGAAAAATATGGGGGGCATGATGTCGATGCTCGATAAGCTCCCTGGTATGTCTAACTTACCAGATGCAGTTAAAGGTCAAATGGGTGATAAAACATTTATCCAAATGGAAGCTATTATTAGCTCGATGACTAAAAAAGAGCGTGCACGCCCAGAAATTATTAAAGGTTCGCGTAAAAAACGTATTGCAGCTGGCTCAGGTACACAGGTACAAGAAATCAATAAGTTGCTTAAGCAATTTACGCAAATGCAAAAAATGATGAAAAAAATGAAAGGCAAAGGCGGCATGACCAAAATGATGCGCGGTATGAAAGGCATGTTACCTCCTGGAATGATGGGCGGCGGCGGCCCTAAATTTTAAATATTAGCCTTTAGCTATTTTTGAAAGAATAAATAAACGACAAAAAAGGAGCAAATAGCTCCTTTTTTATTGAATAAATTATGCGCGTAATACCTCATAAGCTCTAATTTTCAGTTGAGATCACGGTTTAACCTACTAAACTGCCTTTTTGCTGCACTTCTTACTTGCGTTATTGCCAAAAACTCGTACAATTCCCCAGCTCCCCATTCTGGGGAGTAAATCTTATTAATGAAAACAGTCAATCTTTATAGAGGACGGTATGGTAACTATTCGTTTGCAACGTGGTGGCGCTAAAAAACGCCCTTTCTATCAAATTGTGGTTGCGGATAGCCGTTTCTCGCGTGACGGTCGCTTCATCGAGAAAGTAGGCTTTTTTAACCCAATTGCTTCAGGTCAAGAAGAAAAAATTCGTTTAGATTTACCACGTGTTGAACACTGGGTAGGTCAGGGCGCATCTCTTTCAGATCGCGTAGCTAAGTTAGTAAAAGACGCTCGTAAAGCGGCTTAATAGGCGTAAGTGTAACCATGAGTCAAGAGAACACCTCATCAATAATTGTCGTAGGAAAGCTCGGTGCCCCATATGGTATAAAGGGCTGGCTTAAGGTACATTCATTTACTGATGATCCCATAGGGATCTTCGATTTCAGCCCGTGGTTGATAGGGCAGCAAGGTAAATGGCAGTCCTTAGAAGTGGTCGACTGGCGTCGCCACAACAAAGGCTTTATCGCTAAATTTGCGCAAATAAACGATCGAGACGAAGCAATGGCTTATACCCATGCAGAAATTTCGATGGATTCAGCGCAATTACCTGAACTCCCGCAAGGTGAGTTCTATTGGCGAGATCTCATTGGCATGTCGGTTGTAACTGATAAAGGTTATAGCTTAGGCATTGTTGATGACCTGATGGAGACAGGATCAAATGACGTACTAGTTGTGAAAGCAAATAGTAAAGATGCATTTGGTCAAGCTGAGCGTTTGATTCCTTTTTTAACTGATTCAGTTATTAAAGAAGTTAAATACGACGCAAGAGAAATTACCGTAGACTGGGATCCTGGGTTTTAATGACGCAAACTAGTTCATTATGGGTAGGGGTGATAAGCCTTTTTCCAGACATGTTTGACGCTATTACAGACCAAGGTGTTACCGGTCGCGCAGTAAAAAATGGCTTAATTGATTTTAACTGCTGGAATCCGCGAGACTACGCTTTAGATAAGCATAGAACCGTAGATGACCGTCCTTACGGGGGCGGACCGGGTATGTTAATGATGGTTGAACCATTAAAAAAAGCGATTGCCGAAGCTAAAAAAGCTGCTGGTGATGGTGCTAAAGTAATTTATATGTCCCCGCAAGGGCGCAAACTTGATCAGCAAGGCGCTAGCGAACTCGCTAACGCTAAAAAACTGATTTTGATTGCCGGTCGCTATGAAGGTATAGATGAGAGAATAATAGAATCATATGTTGACGAAGAATGGTCGATTGGTGATTTTATTTTGAGTGGAGGTGAACTACCTGCCATGACATTAATTGACGCAGTAGCGCGATTAGTGCCAGGTGTGTTAGGTCATAACCAGTCAGCGGAACAAGATTCATTTTCGGATGGCTTGTTAGATTGTCCACACTATACACGACCAGAAACATTGGACGACAAACAGGTTCCTGCTGTATTACTCAGTGGTAACCACCAAGAGATAGCAAAATGGCGGCTTATGCAGTCATTAGGCAGAACTTGGTTACGACGTCCTGACTTGTTGCATAACCTAGCTCTGACTGAGGAGCAAGCGGTATTACTCGCGAAATTTCAGCAAGAGTACCAAAAAGCTTGTGGCTAGAAGACAGTTACACCTAGGAAAGTGAGAAACATAATGGCAAAAGTAAACCAAAATATTATTAAAGCGCTTGAAGATGAGCAGCTTAAAACAGACGTACCTGCATTTGGCCCTGGTGATACAGTGGTTGTACAGGTAAAAGTAAAAGAAGGTGCTAAAGAGCGTCTACAGGCCTTTGAAGGTGTTGTAATCGCTAAGCGTAATCGTGGTCTTCACTCAGCATTCACAGTTCGTAAAATCTCGAACGGTGAAGGCGTTGAGCGTGTATTCCAAACGCACAGCCCTCTTATTGATAGCGTAACAGTTAAGCGTCGCGGTGCAGTTCGCCGTGCTAAGCTTTACTATCTACGTGAGCGTTCTGGTAAATCTGCACGTATTAGAGAAAAACTTAACTAATACGCGCTGTTTATCAACGCAAAAAAACGGGTTGCATCCTTCGGGTTGCAACCCGTTTTGGTTTTAGAATATTATTTTCTCAATTCTCAATTCTCAATTCTCAATTCTTCATTAGTAAAATTTCCGCTTTAGCCTTTTCTCAGTTACCTGATCCTGTTAGTATTTATCGTATTGATTAGTTTACTTTTATGTAAATTTATATTTACGTTATTTGTTTTTTAAGGTGGGATGAACGTGGCTGACATAAGTGATTTAGCACAGCTAAGAGAGGGTATAGATGAATGCGACGCACAACTTGTTGCCTTACTTGCTAAACGTAACGGTATTACGCAAAAGATTGGTGAGATAAAACAACAAACAGGGGCGCCTTTACATGCACCTGAACGTGAAGCAGAGCTATTAGCAGCAAGACGACAAGAAGCGATCAATCAAAGTGTAAGCCCAGATCTTGTTGAAGATATACTAAGACGCATGATGCGAGAAGCCTATCAAAACCAACAAGCAAAACTTGCATGTGCTGCGCCAGAGCTTTCACCTATTGTTATTGTGGGCGGCCAAGGTGCCATGGGTCAGTTATTTGCTCAGCAGTTTATTCGCTCAGGTTACAACGTTAAAATTTTAGATAAAGATCAGCAAAACGAAGCGCAAGGTATTTTAAAGGGTGCCAAGCTAGTAATGATCAGCGTGCCAATTAACGCATTGGGCGCTGTAGTAGCTAAGTTACCTAAACTAGATGATGATTGCTTACTCGTTGATATTACATCGGTAAAGCAATCACCTATTAAAGCACTAAAAGTCGCGCACAGTGGCCCTGTAGTTGGTTTGCATCCTATGTTTGGACCTGACATATCACACTGGGTAAAACAAACAGTCGTTGTATGTGAAGGGCGAGATCACCAAGCCGCAAAAGGATTATTAGAGCAATTACAGGTTTGGGGTTGTCAGCTTGTTGAGCTTGACGCAAAAAAACACGATGAAGCAATGCAAATTATTCAAGTAATGCGTCATTTAACAACCTTTGTCTACGGACAGTTTTTAGCAAAACAAAGCCATACACTTGAGGAACTACGTAGTTGTTCATCACCTATTTATCAACTTGAATTAATGATGGTAGGGCGTTTATTTGCTCAATCACCTGAGCTTTACTCTGATATTATGTTAGCGCAGTTTGATGATGTAGAGACTTTACTCGCGCAGTATCAAGATACCTTTGCTAACACATTAGAAAAATTAAAGGCGGGAGATAAAGCAGCACTTATTGATTCTTTTGCGCAGGCTAAAGTTTACTTTTCTGACTCGACAGAACACTTTTTAACGCAAAGCAGAAGCTTATTAAATAAAGCGAATGATTCAAAAGTGCTAGATTAATATTTGTTATACCGTTTGCTTAGATATGGGGGGGGAAATCCCTCAAATTGATTAAGTATTATTGCGGGTTGGTATTATACAGATTAGCACTGGTTAACTAAAAGGGCCTATATCGGCCCTTTTTGATTTATAAAATTGCTTATTGAGTATTCACGCTTACTGCCTGTAATGACTCGCTTTGGTAGCATCCTAAAATACGTACATATTGGGTGTGCTCTTTAAGTTCTTCTAGCGCTTCTTTTACTTGGCTATCCGCTAAATTTGCTTCTAAATCGACATAAAACACCTCTTCCCATGGGTTACCAGGCATTGGGCGAGACTCCAGTTTAACTAAATTAATCTTATGCTGTTTAAAAATCATTAACGCGTCAGCAAGCGACCCCGCTTGTTGTTTTGTAGACATGATCAAACTGGTCTTAGTTGGAATTTGATTCGAAACTTGCAGTGGTTTGCGAGCAACGACAATAAAGCGGCTATGGTTTTCACTTTGATTAGCAAGATTAGTTTTAATAACTTCTAACCCTACGTTTTTCCCTGCTTGCGCTGAACCAATTGCAGCACTCATTGGCGTATTTAGTGCCGACTGCAGCGCGCTTGACGTTGAGTCACAGGTTTCGTGTTGTAACTCACCTAAGCCCTGTAAAAAACGACTGCACTGCGCAAATGGTTGAGGATGGGCGAATATTTTTGTTAATTGGCCTAGTTCTGTATTAGGTGTCGCTAATAAACAATGTTCAACGCTGTGTGTTACTTCACCAACAATAGATACTTGTGCGTGTTGGAGTAAATCAAACACCTCATTAATACTACCCGAACTGGTATTTTCAATAGGTAATAAACCAAAATCAGCTTGGCCGTTTTCTACTTTACCTGTTATTTCGTCAAACGATGTACAACCAATTTCAACTAATTTACCAGGGCGGCGGCTAAAGTATTTATGACATGCTAGCTGGCTATAAGAACCCTGACCACCTAAGTAAGTTACACGATGTGTTTCACTAAGGGCATCTGGATTAAGGTTTTTTTGTAGCATAGCTTGTTGGTGTAAAACAGAATCTTCCAAAATAGTTTGAAAAACATTATTTACGTAGTAAGCATCTAAACCTAGTGATTTACCATAACCAATCAGTTTCTCTAAAAGTGCGAGTTCACGTGCTTCATCGCGAATTGGTTTATTGTTAGCAATTTTGTATTCAACCACACCATGGCTAATGCGGCGGCGCTTGGCGAGCAACACAAGTAAATCTGAATCTATTTCATTTATGTCGTGTCTTAATGTATTTAATACATCATTGGTCATTTTGGTTTCCTCATTCCAAAAAACAAGCTGTTATTATGCAGCAGAAATAAAAAAGCCTCCCGGTTGGGAGGCTTTACTATTCGATTGATTTTATCTCACAAACAGGTCAGCCTCTTTTATATAAAGAAGCTAAAAAACGAAAAGGTAGTGTGAGAACAAATAATATTCATCATTACAATGTATGGAGAGTTACCATTAATGTCAACAGACAGTTATGCGAAATAATGAGTTAACTATAAATTTAATATTTATCGTTCTATTTTTTTAGAGATAAACTATAAAAAATTGTAACTATTCAGCCACATTTTCAATAAATATATCAGGTAACTGATTTTTGAAGAGTAATTCAAGGGCTAGGCTTGCTGATACATGCTGTTTTCTGCAAGTCGAGAGGTAGCTTCTGATTAAACAAAACATCTCTGCACCTTGCATGCTTCTGAAGCACCCAGATATCTTTTGATGAACCTTGGTCATCCTAATATCATTCTCACCTTGGTTGTTGCTAAAAGGCACCGCTGTTTCCGTCATGAACCGTAAGACATCATCTTGATAATCTCTTAACCGCTCTAACAACGCTCTAGACTTTGTTCGTTTCAATCTGCCTCGCTGGCCTTTTACTCGGCTGTTTCTATCCGGTGGAGGGCATTTAATGTCACCTTGAGCCAATATTTGTTGATATTTCTCTATATAGTGAGCTTTTGTGTCTGCATCTAGCTCGGGGTTATCTATTTGATGTTTATTGATTTCAGTCAGTAGGGTTTGCAAATCCTTTGCCCATTGCATACCGTCTTGCTCCCATGCCCTTTCTAACTCTCGGATATGATGTGCATTACACAAGGCATGTTGGCACTGTGTATATTGATAATACGGTTTCCAGTGGTCGTGGCATAGTACCCCAGTAAAGTGAGGTAAAATATCGGCGTCATCCATCGCTATTTTCCCTCTTTTCTCATGCGGGTAAAAATACGTCCACCACGTCGTTGATGCACCATGAAGCCATCGTCGTTTACCACCTATATTAATCCCCGTTTCATCAACGTGTAAGGCTTGATAAGTCGTTTTCAGGGCTTTCTTGAGCGCGGCTTCTGCGCCGGAGGACTTTACCAAGGCCGCTGCTTGTTCATTAAAGTTAAATAAACTACCCGCACTGATTGGAATACCGAGTTGATCACAAAAATATTCTTCAATGCGGTTGTAAGGGAGTAATTGATATTGGGATAGGTAAACTGCATGGGCTTTTACACCAACCCCATATTGAATAGGACTGTTAACGTCTTCTGGAAATTCACCAATAAAACGCTTACCTTGCTCATTTTCCAGAATTTGTGCTTGGTATTCAGTGACCACTTTCCTGATATCTATATCGACAACCTGTCGTTTTTGAAAGCCAATTTCACGGTAGTGACCTTTCGGTAAAAAATCACGTTCAACTAGGATGATTTTGATCTCATCAGGCGTCTGTGTTTGGGTTAGTGTTTTACCTGCACGGCCTTTTTGACCACCCGCTGACTTGGCTGATTTCTCTTTGTTTTGTTTTTTTCGGTTGATGTCTTTTGATGGCGGGATACTGCTATTGTTACTGTTAAGTCCTAATTTACTTGCTAACATAACAACGACAACCAGAATGAGTTCAATAGACATCTTCAGCGCAGGCGTGAGAGTTTTACCTTCTTGTAATTGAGCTTTGGTTTTCTCAACGATTTCGTCGATGTTGATGCTGTTTAAATTCATTGAAGCTAGGGCTATTAGGTCATAGCCCTAGCTTGGCATACTGGCGGGATCGGTCAATAGTTAAAAAAGATCCTTTGAAAATAATTTACCATGGTGAATAGTTACAAAAAATTTATAATTACGAAGCGGATCTGGTATATTTCGGCTACTGGTTAAAAATAATAACAATTACTAATAAGGTTGACCTGTGGTGTATCGACGCCCTCCATCGCGTTTTGGTGTTAACTCACTAAGTGTAAAATTATCATTGCTAATATCTGCAATTTGTTTAATTGCGGGCGTGTGTGCGGCTGCCTTAATGCTCAAGTCAGAAGAAAAGCAACTTGTTTTTGAAGAGCACGAAGTACTTAAAGGTTCAACAGAGTTACTTGTTAAGCAATTTGATGGATTGATTAAAAGCAAAGTTAATACCGCAGAGCAGGCCAATAAAGTTGTTGCAGAGCAGCTGTTCTCTACACAAGTTTCAATTGATCTTAAAAACAGGTCTCAGTTACAGTTTAACAGTGATGGTACAATCCGAAGTGCGTCTGCAGATGGTTTATCAGCAGCTTATTTACCGCAAGAGAGTTACTCACCTTTTTATAAGCAATTAATTAACGACTCAGAATCATTATGGCGAATTATCTCCCCAACAATTATTAATGATTTTTTTAATTTTTACTTAATTACTAAAGATAACTTTATACGGATATCTCCGCCTAATTGGGCACTAAATGCACCCGCCGGATTTAAGTTCACTAAAGGGCCTACATTTAATTATGTTCAAGGAAAAACTAACCCAAGCCGTGAACCAACGTGGTCAAATGTTTACTACGATAAAGTTTGGCGTAAATGGGTTATTAGTTTATTAGTTCCGATTTATGTCGATAATGAGTTTTTAGGTGTGACAGGCAATGATATTGCGCTTGATACGCTTATATTTCAGTTGCCTGTGGGCGACAAAGAAAAACATTTATTAGTATTTGATAGCAAAGGGCAGCTGTTAGCGCACCCAGAAGTAAGTTCGAGCTTATTAGCCAGTTACGGGAGTAAAGGTAAAGTACTTAAAACCTACGACTTTGTTAACCAAGAACTACAATCGATTATTAGTGATGCAACTAAAAGGAAGTTACCTGAATACGCGAATTCATTTAAGCAAAATGGTGAAGCGCATATTATTAATATCCGTAAAGTAGAAGGTTTAGATTGGTATATTGGTGTCTATAAAAAACGTTCATCGACGCTCTCAGCTCTTCAAGAACTGAAGCTTAAGTTTTTTGGGTTATTCATTCTATATGCGATTTTAGTTGCTTTATTGCTACATCAAGCACTTTATCAGCTTGTTCTTCGTCGCCTTCATACTTTAGTTTATGCAGTGACAAACTTTGGCCAAGGGAAGTTAACAACTGAATTCCCTGAAGAAAATAAAGATGAAATTGGCACATTGAACGGCTCATTTAGAGATATGGCAGTAGAAATACGCAAACTCATTGATGGCCTCAATATGCGTATTACAGAAAAAGAAATAGCAGAAAAAGCAGCTAATCGTTTATCCAAAGCGGTTGCATTTTCTGGGACTGGTGTTGTGATCACCGATGAAAACTTCTTTATAGAATATGTAAACCCTAAAATGCTTGAGATGACAGGGTATCAAGAAAGTCACTTTAGTAGAGCGCCATTGTTAAGTATTATTGCCTCCGAAATGGCCATTTTGGTTGAAGACATAGACATTGATCTGAGAAGTCGTAACTATTGGCGTGGTGATACACTTATTCAAGCTTTAGATAAACAACCCATTTGGGTTTCGCTGAGTGTTTCTCCAATTCGCGAGGACGGCGGAAAAATAACAAGTTATGTTGCGTCTGCGCAAGATATTTCATTTGTAAAAGAAAGTCAGCGTAAAATGGAGCAGTTAGCTTATTTTGACACATTGACTGGCTTAGCAAATAGAACGTTTTTTAGAATGCAGTTACGCAAATCGATGGCACTTGCAGAAAGAGGGCATTATGCCTTTGCACTATTTTACTTCGATTTAGATGAGTTTAAACGTATTAACGACACACTAGGGCACGATGCTGGGGATCAGTTGTTAATAGAGGTGGCAAATAGGCTCAAAAAACGTTTAAGAGCAGAAGATACCATTGCTCGATTAGGCGGAGATGAGTTTGCGGTTTTACTCAGTGGTATTGAGCATCAAGAGCATGCTACCGATGTTGCGAATACGATTCAAAAAACGTTAAATGTGCCTATAAAACTTGGCAGTAATGAAGTTATTATTAGTGCCAGTATAGGTATTACAATGGCCCCTTACGACAGCCTTGAAGAAGATCAGTTGTTAAAACATGCCGACTTGGCCATGTATGAAGCCAAAGCAAAAGGGCGTAATACATTTCACTTTTATAGCCAAGAATTGGACTCTGCGGCAAATGAGCGATTATTTATAGAAAACGAACTACGACAAGCATTGAAAGAAAAACAATTTGCTGTTTACTATCAACCACAAGTCGATAGCCGAAATCAGCATGTTGTTGGCTATGAAGCTTTGCTTAGGTGGTTTCACCCAACAGAGGGGCTTATTCCTCCTACCAAGTTTATACCAATTGCCGAGGCAACAGGTTTAATTGTTGAGTTGGGTGCTTGGGTACTTCAAGAAGCATGCGATTTTGCAGTTAGATTACAAGAGAAAGGCCGAAGTAATAATATTTCGATTAACTTATCTGTTCGTCAATTTAAAGATGCTAGCTTAGTACCAATGCTTAGTAAAATGATTATTAAATCAGGGGTGTCTGCTAAGCATCTGCATTTAGAATTAACCGAAAGCATGCTAATGGGAAATGTCGAAGCAGCAATAACGCAGTTGCATGAGCTTAAGGCATTAGGTGTTTCGATTTCTATAGATGATTTTGGTACAGGTTACTCGTCTTTAAGTTATTTAAAACGATTCCCGGTCAACATATTAAAAATTGATCGTTCATTCGTAAAAGACATCCCAGAGGATAGCAATGATATGGAAATTACGGCTGCAATTATTGCAATGGCGCAAAAGTTAAAACTTAAAGTGGTTGCTGAAGGTGTTGAGACGATAGAACAAATACAATTTTTGCAAAATAATAATTGTTTTATAGTGCAAGGGTATTATTTTAGCCCACCAATTACTGAATCTGAGTTACCAAAATTGTTTGATAGGCTAAAGGATATACCTGACTTTGAAGCGTTACAAAGTGAGTAGTAAAATGCGGGTTTAGCCACCCGCAATTTTCACTTTAAATTTTAAGCCTTCGAGAATCGCTTTTAGCTTGTCTCGATCATCACCTTGAACTTCAATAGTGCCATCTTTAACTGCCCCACCTTGGCCCATTTTGCTTTTAATTGTTTTGGCCAGCTTTTTTAAATCATGATCTTTTGCATCTATTCCAACAACCAGCATAACTCCTTTGCCTTTACGTCCTTTTGTTTGACGTTCAATACGCAAAAAACCATCTTTAAAAATTTTTCCGGTACTTTCTTTTTCTGGTTTAGGCTGACTAATGCGCCCAGAATCCGTCGAATATACTAAGTGATTATCACTCATACCTAACCTACATAGATAAAATGAATTAAACAATAGCTCAAATGATAACAAATTTGCGCTAGTGTGTTTTTCTTTTTGCTAATTAGTTTTAACAGGTTATATTTAGTTTAAAGGAAATATTATTGGAACCCATATATGAACTTAACTAAGAGCACATCAGCGGATGGAACGACCTTAACAATACAAATTAAGGGTAAGTTTGACTTTAATTTAGTGCAATCTTTTCGACAAGCTTACGCTCAAATAAATGCAAATATAGTAAAAGTAATTGTTGATTTAAGAGAAACAGAGTACATGGATAGCTCGGCATTAGGCATGTTACTTAACATGAAAAAAACAATAGAAAGCCAAGTAGGTACAATTGAGATAAGTAATTGTCAGCCACAGTTACGAAAAATATTACAAATTTCACGCTTTGATAAAAAGTTTGATATTTGCTGATGATCCATGTGCTTATTGTTGATGATCAGGCGCTTAACCGAATCTTATTAAGTAAGATTCTTGAGGAGGACGGCTACAAAATATCGATGGCGTATAACGGTCTTGAAGCATTAAAAGTGCTTGAAACTCAAGATATAGATATTATTTTACTTGATGTAATAATGCCTGTAATGGATGGCTTTGAAGCAGCTCAAAAAATAAAACAACGCTTTGATGAAGTTTATCTACCGATTATTTTTATTACTTCTTTGGATGATCAAGGTAGTTTTGAGCGCTGTTTAGAAGTAGGCGGAGATGACTTTATTCAAAAGCCTTTTGAAAAAGTTATTTTGCATGCAAAAATTAAAGCGCACAGCCGCACTCGCCAATTGAGTAAAAAAGCCAATCAACAAAAAGAACTCCTTCAATATCATCACAACCAAAACGAAAGAGAGCATGAGATTATTGAACATATTTTTAATAACTCACTCGAAAATCAAGATAAATTTAAAGACCACCTCGATTTCAATCTATCACCTGCATCTATGTTTAATGGAGACATGTTTTTAGTTGCACAAAGTCCCATTGGTAACCTTTACTGTATGCTTGGCGATTTTACGGGGCATGGTTTAGCTGCTGCTATTGGTGCATTACCTGCTTCGCGTGCCTTTTATAGAATGGTAAGTAAAGGTATGGCTGTGAACGACGTCGCCTCTGAAATTAATACGTTACTTTATAACTTACTACCTGGTCATATGTTTTGTGCGGCAACAATTATAGAGCTTAGTTCTTCTGGGAAAAGCATATCGGCATGGTTAGGCGGATTACCAGATGCGTATTTAATTGATCAAAATGGTGATGTTAAGCAAGTTCTTGAATCTCAACATATGGCATTAGGTATTTTAGATGAAGATGAGTTTGAGCACGAAGTTATTCATTTTGAAACAGATCATGAAACTCGTTTAGCATTTGCAACAGATGGGATTATAGAAACAACTAATAAAAATGATGTTTTTTTTGGTGAAGAACGCTTTTTAGAAACGTTAAAAAGTAAACCCATGGTTAGCTGTGAAAACATAGTTGGATATGTGAGTGAGTTTGCTGATGGGAGCGAGCAACAAGATGATGTCAGTATTGTTTTACTTAATTGTTTGCCTCTTGCTTCGCAAGAGCAGGTTAGAGAGAAGTTTTCAACGTTAGCATTTAATTTGTCGCTAAGTTTAAATGCTAAGCAAATAAAGCAAACAGATCCCGTATACGATTTAGTTAATATTTTAAGCGGGGTAGGCGGATTAAAAGATCATCGTTCAAATATATTTTTATTACTTTCTGAAGCTTATAATAATTCACTTGACCATGGCGTATTGGGTTTAGACTCAGACATTAAACTACAAGAAGATGGTTTTTTTAAATACTATGAGATGAGAGAAAAAGCCCTCGCAGCGTTGTCAGATGCGATGATTATTATAGATATGCGTTATTGCCCAGATACATTAAGCTTATATTTTATTATTTGCGACTCGGGTCGAGGGTTTAATCGTGGTGAAAGTGAACTTTCTGCGACGAATAGTGAATTTGGCCGAGGTTTGTCATTACTTAAAGAGATAGCCGAGAAAGTAACTTACAATGCCAGTGGTAATCAGGTAGAAATGTGTTACAAGTTGAGCTAGCTCTGTAAAAATATCCATGCTATTATTCTGAAAACTTTAGATGTATGGATGGCTAAATGATTTCTTCTTACCTAAAAAAAGCACAACTAAGTGCAAATCCTACTTTGATTTCAACAGAGCTTGAAAAGCTTGAGTTGCATCTTACAAACACAATTTTGCCTGATGTGCGTTGGGAGTGAGCTATAGTCGTTTCTGGTGTATGAGAAAAAGTCATTGCGATGTAATCTGTTAATTGATCTTGACCAGATCAACAATTAACCAGAGAGACATCGCAATGACTGAAAATGATAATGTTATTTCCATTGAAAAACCAGACAATCCGTTAGAGCAGTTGCTTAAAAGCGGGGCGCAGCAGTTGTTAGCTCAAGCGATTGAGGCTGAGTTGGCTGTTTTATTGGCTCAATACCAGCATGAGACCGTCGAGGGACTTCAGCGGATCGTCAAAAATGGTCACCAGCCTGAGCGTACGATCCAAACAGGCCTTGGTGATATTGAGGTCAAAATACCTAAAGTCAGGGATCGAAAAAAGGAAGGCATTAAATTCAATAGTGCCTTGATCCCGCCTTATCTGAAACGGACAAAAAATATCGAAGAGCTGATCCCATGGCTCTATTTACGAGGAATTTCGACGGGTGATATGCAGCCCGCTTTAGTGTCTCTTTTAGGCGAGCAAGCCAAAGGTTTGTCGGCCAATAGTGTCTCTCGGTTGAAATCCACCTGGGAAACGGAGTATCAGCAGTGGTCTAAACGTTCCTTGGCTAAACGTCGATATGTGTATATCTGGGCCGATGGGATTTACAGTAAAATTCGAATGGATGATAAGCTGTGCTTACTGGTAATTATGGGGGTAGATGAAACGGGCAGAAAGGAGCTATTGGCGGTGGTTGACGGGGTTCGTGAGTCTGAGCAGAGCTGGACTGAAGTGTTAAATCAGTTGCGCTCACAGGGTCTAACAATACCACCAAAATTGGCCATAGGGGATGGTGCGCTGGGGTTTTGGAATGCCCTCACCAAAGTATGGCCAACAACCCAACATCAACGTTGCTGGGTGCATAAAATCGCGAATGTGCTAAACAAAGTGCCGAAATCAATGCAACCTAAAATCAAAGCGAATTTACAAGATATCTGGATGGCAGAGAGTCGAGCTTCTGCTTATAAAGCGTATGATTTATTTGTTAAAAATTACTCAGTCAAATACCCAAAAGCGACGGATTGCTTGATGAAGGATAAAGATGAAATGCTGGCATTTTATGATTATCCTGCTGAGCATTGGATGCACATAAGAACGAGTAATCCGATAGAGTCAACGTTTGCGACGGTAAGGCTGAGAACGCATAAAGTGAAGAGTTGTGGCAGCCGGACAACCACCTTAATGATGGTTTTTAAACTCGCGCAGTCGGCAGAGAAAAAATGGTACCGCTTGCGAGGGTTTAAGTTACTGGCTGAAGTAATTACAGGGGTAAAATTTAAAGACGGCGAAAGAATAACTCAAGATCAAACAGAGCATCAAGATGAGCTCATACACCAGATTTGACAATAACTCGTTGGGAGTATCAAATACCTGAGCTTGGCGAGGGCGGTGCGTGTAGTTTATTTGGTTACCTACAAGATGAGCCATTCAAATTAACTGACTATCTTAAAAGTGATGAGCAAACACAGTTTAAGCTAGCTAGTCTACAAAGTATTGTAAGCTACATTGAGCAGCAAACAGGTGTCAACTGGTATGGTATTTATCAATCAACCAATACCAGTGAAGGTAAGCAATTACTCAAATTGGCTTATCATGGGGTGCCAAGTCGTCCGTTATTTCCATTAACAGAAGCTTTTGCTGCTGCTAGCAACAATGTACAGGTAGCGTTATCTCACCATGGTCGTATTATCAATAACGTCGAGGCGTATTTATCACAAGGTGGTGAATACTACACATGCGATCCTAAAGTTAAATCAGAAACCTGCTTACCTCTATTTAACGCGCAAAATGAATGCGTTGGTATTATAGATGCAGAAGCCTTTAAAAATGACTTTTTTGATGACAAGACACTTGCCGTTTTAATTGCGTGTTGTATTAAAATTCCTCACTTTCTAGTGTAAATAACACTAGTCAATGTGATGTGCTTTTATGTTAAGCTTAGGCTAACAGCTAACCCCTAAATAACGATAAGAGATAGCCAATGTTCTCAGTATTAAAACCATTACCAACAGATCCTATTCTTGGCCTTATGGCGGCCTATAAACAAGATACAAACCCTAATAAAATTGATTTAGGGGTAGGTGTCTACAAAGATGAGCAAGGCAATACACCGGTACTCAAAGCGGTTAAAAAAGCTGAAGCGTTTCGTCTTGAAAACGAAATGAGCAAATCTTACATTGGTTTAGCGGGTAACTTAGATTACTGCCAAAAGATGGAGCAGTTACTACTAGGCGAACATCAAGCATTGCTAGCAAATCGCGTGCGTACCGCGCAAGCTCCTGGTGGTACAGGAGCACTTCGCGTTGCAGCTGAATTTATTAAGCGTTGTAATACTAACGCGACTGTTTGGGTAACTAATCCAACATGGGCTAACCATATTAGTTTATTTGAAGCAGCAGGCTTAACAGTAAAAGAATACCCGTATTACGATTACGAAAACAAAGACTTACTGTTTGATGAAATGATCAACACACTTAAACAAGTGCCTAAAGGGGATGTGGTTTTAGTGCATGCATGTTGTCATAACCCAAGCGGTATGGACTTAAACGAAACACAGTGGAACACAGTTGCCGAACTTGCAAAAGAAGTTGGCTTTACACCACTTGTTGATATTGCATACCAAGGCTTTGGTGCTTCACTTGAAGAAGATGCACGTGGCTTACGTATTTTAGCTGATGCAGTAGAAGAGCTAATTATTTGTTCTTCATGTTCTAAAAACTTTGGCTTATACCGCGAGCGTATTGGTGCATGTTCACTAATTGCAAAAGACAGCGCAACAGCAGATATTTCAAACTCTGTAATGCTAAGCGTTGTGCGTAGTATTTACTCAATGCCGCCAGCACACGGTGCCGATATTGTTAATACTATTTTAAGCAGTACAGAGCTTACACAATTGTGGCACAGTGAACTTGATGAAATGCGTAGCCGTATAAACGGTTTACGTAGCTTAATTAAAGAAAGTTTAGCAACTAAAGATATTGCTCAAGACTTCTCATTCATTGAACGCCAAAATGGTATGTTTTCTTTTTTAGGTATTAATAAAGAGCAAATTGCTCGCCTACAAAAAGAATATGGTATTTACATTGTTGGCTCAAGCCGCGTAAATGTTGCAGGTGTTAGTCATTCAAATATTGAATACTTTTCAAATGCTGTAGCTGACGTTTGTAAATAAACGCAGTTAATATAAAAAACCGCACATCATAATGATGTGCGGTTTTTTATTATCTAAATTTAAACAAAAAGCAGTAACCTTTAACCGATAGCAGGAATAAGCCCCGCCATTTGCATAAACTGCGCAGTAATAATAGTAACTCCGCACACTGCTGCAATTCCAAGTCCTATATTTCCGCTACGGACTTTATAACCCGTTTTGACAGAAGAAGAACGGCGTTGTTTATAAACCATTGCTACAGGCAAAAATATTGCAAGTACGACAAGTGCAATTGCAGCATAACCTAAAGCCATAATAAAGCCTTGTGGATAGAATAATGCAAAGCCAAGTGGCGGCATAAACGTAATTAAGGCTGTTTTAATTCGGTCTGTTTTATTGTCACCTTTTTTAAATGCATCGGCAAAAAAGTCGAATAAACCTAAACTCACGCCTAAAAATGATGTTGCAAGGGCTAAATCAGCAAATAACTTAACGGCGGTCGTTACGCTTGGGTTATGCGCAATACCTGCCACGCTAGATACAAACCCATTAAGGCCTTGGCTGTTGAGTAAATCAGCTTGGCTCATAATACCTTGGCTCAGTAATTGCCAAAAAATATAAATCACTAAAGGCAGAGCAGCACGAGCTATAGTCGTTTCTGGTGTATGAGAAAAAGTCATTGCGATGTAATCTGTTAATTGATCTTGACCGGATCAACAATTAACCAGAGAGACATCGCAATGACTGAAAATGATAATGTTATTTCCATTGAAAAACCAGACAATCCGTTAGAGCAGTTGCTTAAAAGCGGGGCGCAGCAGTTGTTAGCTCAAGCGATTGAGGCTGAGTTGGCTGTTTTATTGGCTCAATACCAGCATGAGACCGTCGAGGGACTTCAGCGGATCGTCAAAAATGGTCACCAGCCTGAGCGTACGATCCAAACAGGCCTTGGTGATATTGAGGTCAAAATACCTAAAGTCAGGGATCGAAAAAAGGAAGGCATTAAATTCAATAGTGCCTTGATCCCGCCTTATCTGAAACGGACAAAAAATATCGAAGAGCTGATCCCATGGCTCTATTTACGAGGAATTTCGACGGGTGATATGCAGCCCGCTTTAGTGTCTCTTTTAGGCGAGCAAGCCAAAGGTTTGTCGGCCAATAGTGTCTCTCGGTTGAAATCCACCTGGGAAACGGAGTATCAGCAGTGGTCTAAACGTTCCTTGGCTAAACGTCGATATGTGTATATCTGGGCCGATGGGATTTACAGTAAAATTCGAATGGATGATAAGCTGTGCTTACTGGTAATTATGGGGGTAGATGAAACGGGCAGAAAGGAGCTATTGGCGGTGGTTGACGGGGTTCGTGAGTCTGAGCAGAGCTGGACTGAAGTGTTAAATCAACTGCGCTCACAGGGTCTAACAATACCACCAAAATTGGCCATAGGGGATGGTGCGCTGGGGTTTTGGAATGCCCTCACCAAAGTATGGCCAACAACCCAACATCAACGTTGCTGGGTGCATAAAATCGCGAATGTGCTAAACAAAGTGCCGAAATCAATGCAACCTAAAATCAAAGCGAATTTACAAGATATCTGGATGGCAGAGAGTCGAGCTTCTGCTTATAAAGCGTATGATTTATTTGTTAAAAATTACTCAGTCAAATACCCAAAAGCGACGGATTGCTTGATGAAGGATAAAGATGAAATGCTGGCATTTTATGATTATCCTGCTGAGCATTGGATGCACATAAGAACGAGTAATCCGATAGAGTCAACGTTTGCGACGGTAAGGCTGAGAACGCATAAAGTGAAGAGTTGTGGCAGCCGGACAACCACCTTAATGATGGTTTTTAAACTCGCGCAGTCGGCAGAGAAAAAATGGTACCGCTTGCGAGGATTTAAGCTACTGGCTGAAGTAATTACAGGGGTAAAATTTAAAGACGGCGAAAGAATAACTCAAGATCAAACAGAGCATCAAGATGAGCTCATACACCAGATTTGACAATAACTCGAGCAGCACCCGCAATCATTACTTTGCGCAGTACTTTTATTTCAAGGCCTACGTATTTAACAATAGAAGGAATAGAGCCATGAAAGCCAAATGAGGTAAATATAACGGGGATCGCTGACAATATTAAGCCTTGCTCTACTGGCATCTCTAATAAGTGCTTACCTTGAACGTAGGGCGTTAACATATAGAACAAGCTAGCAAGTACAATGATTTTTATTGTAAATAACACCCTGTTTAATTTATCTACTTTACTGGTGCCTAGTGTTACAACGCTCGCAATTATGACCGCCAATACAATTGAACCAAGTTGTGGTGCTATATTCACACTTAAACCTATATTTATACGCTCTTGGAGCTGTGCTCCGCCACCTGCAATATAAGCGGCACAAAGTGCATAAAATAAGAAAATCATTGAAAAATTAGCCACATACTGCCCGCGTTTTCCAAGCCAAAGTTTAGCTAAAGTATTTAAGGTAGCATCACGTGATGCGTACTGATGAAGCTCTAACATAAGCAACGCTGTGTAAGTCATTAACATCCAGCTCGCGACTATTAGCACTAATGCGGTATTAAAACCAAGACCGGCAGAAGCAATCGGTAATGCTAGCATTCCGGCACCAATAGTGGTTCCTGCAACAATTAACATGCTCCCTATTGTTTTATTTTTAAGCACTTAATTACCTTAATTATTATTAATATACATGTACGATATAACTAGTTACCTAAAACTCAAATAGTTTTATAATAAAACGCTGCAATTAAAATGTAACTTACAATTTACAGCTGTATTTATTAAGGCGTTTAGTGTTTAAAAAGTACTAAAACACAGTAGTGAGCGTATAATTTATTCTTTAATATATTCATTTATAAAAAGCATAGGGATGGCACGTGCCTGTTAAAGCCTCGTATTTTTTAATGGTTCTCATATGGTCTACAACGCCGCTAGGGATAGTGTGGAGCAGCGAAAGCGTATCGCCAACACTTGCAGTCCTCATGCGTATGCTTGTGGGATTGTTTATAGGCGGCTTAATAGTTGCTATTACGAATATTAGAGTACCTTGGAGTAAAAATGCGTGCTTACTTTATTTTTATTCGAGCATTGGTATTTTTGGTGGCATGTTACTTAGCTATATGGCTGCCAAAACGGTTCCCTCAGGAATTATCTCACTCATGTTTGGTCTAGCGCCGATTTTGTCGGGATTACTCGCTCAGCAACTACTAAACGAACCCAAATTTAGCCCAATTAAGTTAATGGCACTGGCATGTGCATTAATCGGTTTATATTTTGTTAGTTACAATCAAGTGCAGCACTCACAAACCCAAGGTATAGGCCTACTTTATGTGTTTATGGCTGTGTGTTTTTTTAGCTTAAGTGGGGTAATGATAAAGCGAGTACAAATAGCAATTCACCCAATGGCGACCACCTTTGGTGCTTTAGTGTTTGTAACGCCACTATTTTTTATAGCGTGGTGGTTACTCGATGGAGAGTTGAATACTGCAAATTGGAGCGCAAAATCACTTTGGGCTATTGGGTATTTAGGCGTGTTTGGATCACTGATCGGTGCGCTTGCCTACTTTCATGTTTTACAAAACTTAAATGCAAGTACAGTAGCACTTACTACCTTAATTACCCCTAGTTTTGCTTTAGGGTTAGGTGCATGGCTAAATAATGAAATGCTTAGTCGAGAGTTGCTGATAGGCGCTGTTATTATTTTGATTAGTTTAGGTTTTTTTCAATTTGGAGACAAATTTTTGAAATCGACCAAATTAAAAACCCAAGACTAAAAGCGCCCTCAGTGTGATCACATTTTAGCTATTTGGATAACTAAACGACGGTTTTTATTACGCCCTAAAATATTTTCGTTTGTATCCACAAAGCGTTTTTCACCTAAACCAGTTGTTTGCACTTTTGCTTCATCAACACCTAAACTAACCATGTAATCTTTAATTGATTTTGCACGTTTGCGTGAAAGGTCAAGGTTATTCCAACGTCCGCCATAGCTATCGGTATACGAATCAATGCTAATGGATTCAATACTCGGGTCGTTTTTTAAATACTCGGCAATCTTATCTAAACGCTGCTGCGAAGATTTAGTTAACTTACTGCTATTTGATTGATAATTCATAATGGTAAATGAAATATCTTCAAAGCTATAAGGGAGTAATTCATCTCGACACTGTAAAAATGCCCAATACGCCTGTTTAAAATTAACACTTGAAATACCAACGGCAATTTTATCGGCACTGTTTTGCCAGTCTTGATAGTAAAAGGTAGGGTAAAAGCCCTTTTCAAGTTCGGTTAGCATCTCCCATGATGTTTTATTGTCTAGCTCACCGTCAAACTTTTTGAGTAACTTCATATTGGCAATATCGCGCGTAGGTAAGCCCGCACGCCAAGTAGGGGGGACTGCTTTTAAACCCGCTATGTCATAATTTTTAGGCCTGACAACCATATCTAAATGAAAGCTGAGATTTTTGTTTTTACTTGCTGAAGCTTTAAAAATAGCCTCTCCATAGTAAGGAACTTCATGATTTAATTGGCATTGTAGCCTTGTTGTTTTAACCACTTCCCAGTTAGAGTTATCTTGATTAGCTGTATATTGGCGCATAGCAGCATAGGCACTACTATGGCATAGTGCGCTGGTGATACTCAGGCTAATTAATAGCAACTTAAACTTCATGGGGCATGCTCCAACACATCTTTCATGCCAATAATTTGGCAAAATACAGAGTAATTATATTTCAAGGTCAATAACACCTAGCTAGCTTAAACTTTAAAGCAAATTACATGCCTACAATTTAAGGCGCAATTAATCTAGCAATGCACTAGCCGAAAGGTACTCACTTTTGACATAATAGTGGGATTATACCTATAAACCAAGAATACTATGGCAAATACTGAGCAAACACTTTTCGCAAAACGCTTTCGTGGCTTTTTTCCGGTTGTAATTGATGTTGAAACAGCGGGCTTCAATAAAAATACAGACGCTTTACTAGAAATTGCCGTTTCAGTTTTAAAAATGGATGACGAAGGGTTGCTCAGCATAGATCATACCGTGCACTTTCATGTAGAGCCATTTGAAGGCGCAAACATAGAGCAAGCTGCAATTGAGTTTAATGGTATAGATCCCTTTTCGCCATTACGCGGCGCAGTGCCAGAAGAAGACGTTATTAAAGAAGTTTGCAAAGTGGTACGCAAAGCTCAAAAAGTAGCAGGGTGTCAACGCTCTGTTATTGTGGCGCACAACGCAGCGTTTGATCATGGCTTTTTAAATGCAGCTATAGAGCGTAATAATATAAAACGAACACCATTTCATCCCTTCGTAAGTTTTGATACAACCACTCTTGCAGGACTTGCGTTAGGGCAAACTGTATTGGCTAAAGCATGCCGCGCTGCCGGTATTGAATTTGATAACAGTCAAGCACATTCAGCACTTTATGATACCGAGCGTACCGCTGAGCTGTATTGTTTAATTGTAAACCGTTGGCAGCAACTAGGTGGTTGGCCGTTAGCGCCACTAGATGATAGTGACGCCGAAGTGGATACACAAGATGGCACAGAAACTAAAATGACTGAGTAATTTTTCCTTCATTTAGTTTTAATAAATGGGGTGGATAAATACGCGAAAACTGTTTTGAATCTTTTGCTATTTTAAGCTCTACCCCTGGGTGCATTAACTCATTCACTTTTAAGCGGCAACTTGAAAGCAATTGCGTGATTTTTCGCTTAATCAACAATTTTTGACGATTAACATGCTCTGTACGTGCTTTTATATGTTGTTCATTTTCGGTTATTTTATTCAATAACTGCTGACGCTGAGTGGGCTCTGCAACTTGTCCCGCTTTTTTACGAGCTTGTTTTAAAGCAGTTACTTTAGTTGCAAGCACTTTTTCAAAATCAGCAATTTGGATCTGCTTGTCACGAAGTTCAAACCAGTTTTGTGCTAAAAGCACACGAGTTTTTGTTCCCGCTGGTGCACCGAGTTCGCCGGTTTCAATACGCATAGCGTCTAAAATATTGCCACCAATAATTTTACCGCGAGGTTTATCTGCTTTACCAACGCGTATTAACCGCCTTGCACTCATATCACAATGCAGTGCTTGGCGTTCAATAAATAAATCTTGTTCTGTTTTTATATTACAATATTGAGCGTAGCCAATTGAAATAGTACGCAAAGCTGTAATATGACATGTAAATGCTTCATTATTTTCGCGTTTTCGACCAATAGCCCCCTGCATAATTGTTACAGCACTTTTGCTCTCAACAATACCTGATTCTACAAACCCTAAAACGGTAATATCGCCGTTTGCTTTAACATGCATACCGTCTTTTATATCACCGCTGATTATTACGCTACCATCAAAATCGACATGGCCAGTACTTACATCAATGTTATCAAAGCATAAAACATCATCTACACGCATACCACGAGGCAAAGCAACGGGTACACCTTTACAATCTGCAATAAGTATATCTGGGTTGTTGGGGTCTATTTTAGTCCCTTCGAAAGGTTGTAATTGGTGCTCTTTTCCTGGTGTTGCAGGAATAATTTCACCAAATATAGTGTAGCCATCTTCACCGCGAGTTGCGGGTATGCGCTGCATAAGAGGTGTACCTGGTTTTACCGTGATGATTGCGCCAAGGTTTTTCATATCAACCTTACCGCCTTGAGTTGCTTGAGGGCTAAGCACACGATCTTGGGCTGTTGAGCATAAACGAACAAATCTAGCATCTTTGCCATCTTTAGGGTTACGTCCGTGAGCAATTATTGCACTGTAAGAGCTTCCAGCTGGTTGTTCAAACTGTTGACCTAAAAAGGAATCAAGCGCGCGAGGGCTTATTCCTTTTTTAACACCGGCATCAGCGAGTGCTTTTTGCGCACCTTCCATCGATAATAATAAACCACCTTTTGTAGTGGTAATGGTTGCTTCTGCTACCATGCCTTTTTCATCGATATTAATAACAACAGTTGCATTTACAGCCTGAGCAATAATTAACGACTCTTCTTTATAATCTTTGCTTTGAGAAAAAAGTTTACCAATGTTAGCCGAAATAACGTCAAAATCACAGTAGTCAGATTGTTCTAGCAGTTCAATTAACTGCGTTGCAGTTATTGGAAAACCACTATCAACAGGGTGTGCTATTAAAGATAAGTACCCCGTTTCTTCATTAAATGAAAAAACCGACATTTATTTATTCCCTACTTAATGTGCCTGTTATTATAATTGTTATATTTTTTATTGCTTTAAGGTGCATTTTTAATCCGATCAAAAAAGCCAGCACTCTATTGGAGCACAACTGGAGTCTCGTGTTAAGTAAATGTTGTTTAACTATGCAGCTATTTATAAAAATATGATTATTTAATAGGCAGTTAGTATGAGGGTCTGCTTATTTTTTGAAGTTAAATTTGCCGAAGTGTATTTGTTTTTTACGCAAGGCAAAGCCTATGCTGTGCGGTTGTTCCCCATAGATAGGCGATAACGTAGCATAAATGCCAAACACACGCTGTCCTTTGGGCTCGCTCCAAGGGCTATTTACTCATTGTTGCTCGATTTTTACTTAGCCTACTACCTACTGCTAGGCTAGGCTACAAACCTCGCGCCGCAATTAAATCACCTCTATATAGAACAAATTTCAACCTAAAAGGTCAGCGAGTCCTAACAGATAAAATAAAAGCGAGTTAGTTCTTGAGTATCAGCGCCTTACTCAGTTATACTACCCGCACGCTCTGAATGAGTTTACTGATTCAGGGGCTGATTAGGATTCGACGGAATTCAAGACGCCCAAGGTGCATGTCGAGGTGCGGTTTGCCTCGTTAAAAAGCCGCAACCTAAAGTAATCGCAAACGACGATAACTACTCTCTAGCAGCTTAGGCTAGCTAGCGCTCCTTCCATGTATTCTTGTGGACTGGATTTTGGAGTGTCACCCTAACACCTGATCGCGACGGAAACCCTGGCCGGGGTTGAAGCGTTAAAACTAAGCGGCCTCGCCTTTATCTATCGTGTTCGTCCGAGATTTAAAGGTTAATTAAATGACGATACTAAACATGTAGTACCGACGGTTGAGGCTTTTCGGACGGGGGTTCAAATCCCCCCAGCTCCACCAATAAAGGTTTTTGAACTCGTTATTCGAAAACCATAAAAAACCCGCAAATTTGTTAATCCAAATTTGTGGGTTTTTTTATGCTTATAATTTAATTATTAATGATTGTTCAACGTTTGTAATAACTAATACCAACCTGCTTATATAGAGCTATAGTCGTTTCTGGTGTATGAGAAAAAGTCATTGCGATGTAATCTGTTAATTGATCTTGACCAGATCAACAATTAACCAGAGAGACATCGCAATGACTGAAAATGATAATGTTATTTCCATTGAAAAACCAGACAATCCGTTAGAGCAGTTGCTTAAAAGCGGGGCGCAGCAGTTGTTAGCTCAAGCGATTGAGGCTGAGTTGGCTGTTTTATTGGCTCAATACCAGCATGAGACCGTCGAGGGACTTCAGCGGATCGTCAAAAATGGTCACCAGCCTGAGCGTACGATCCAAACAGGCCTTGGTGATATTGAGGTCAAAATACCTAAAGTCAGGGATCGAAAAAAGGAAGGCATTAAATTCAATAGTGCCTTGATCCCGCCTTATCTGAAACGGACAAAAAATATCGAAGAGCTGATCCCATGGCTCTATTTACGAGGAATTTCGACGGGTGATATGCAGCCCGCTTTAGTGTCTCTTTTAGGCGAGCAAGCCAAAGGTTTGTCGGCCAATAGTGTCTCTCGGTTGAAATCCACCTGGGAAACGGAGTATCAGCAGTGGTCTAAACGTTCCTTGGCTAAACGTCGATATGTGTATATCTGGGCCGATGGGATTTACAGTAAAATTCGAATGGATGATAAGCTGTGCTTACTGGTAATTATGGGGGTAGATGAAACGGGCAGAAAGGAGCTATTGGCGGTGGTTGACGGGGTTCGTGAGTCTGAGCAGAGCTGGACTGAAGTGTTAAATCAGTTGCGCTCACAGGGTCTAACAATACCACCAAAATTGGCCATAGGGGATGGTGCGCTGGGGTTTTGGAATGCCCTCACCAAAGTATGGCCAACAACCCAACATCAACGTTGCTGGGTGCATAAAATCGCGAATGTGCTAAACAAAGTGCCGAAATCAATGCAACCTAAAATCAAAGCGAATTTACAAGATATCTGGATGGCAGAGAGTCGAGCTTCTGCTTATAAAGCGTATGATTTATTTGTTAAAAATTACTCAGTCAAATACCCAAAAGCGACGGATTGCTTGATGAAGGATAAAGATGAAATGCTGGCATTTTATGATTATCCTGCTGAGCATTGGATGCACATAAGAACGAGTAATCCGATAGAGTCAACGTTTGCGACGGTAAGGCTGAGAACGCATAAAGTGAAGAGTTGTGGCAGCCGGACAACCACCTTAATGATGGTTTTTAAACTCGCGCAGTCGGCAGAGAAAAAATGGTACCGCTTGCGAGGGTTTAAGCTACTGGCTGAAGTAATTACAGGGGTAAAATTTAAAGACGGCGAAAGAATAACTCAAGATCAAACAGAGCATCAAGATGAGCTCATACACCAGATTTGACAATAACTCGCTTATATATGGGGTCTATTTAACATTAAGAAAATTATGCTAGAACTAGACAAAAATTTTTGTATCTAGTTGTTCTCGGCAATTGCTCCCTGCATTGCTCTACCTCCTGCATCCATGCAGTCGTAAATAAAAAATTTTTAACGACGTTATAGTGCAATTTAATTCGTTAAATTGATCAAAGATTTATGTAGGTTGGTATAAGCCTTAGCTGCTATTTCAGCGTTGTACAGCGCAGTAAGTAAAACCAATATTAACTTGCCAAAGGGGCAATGTAGCCATGCTTTAAGGTATACTTTCGCGAGTCATTTTATGATGAACGGAGGGAATATTTTACTGTTACAACAAATACTTGATTATGCAAGGATTGAGCAAACAATGGTTTACGCGCACTTTGCACCAAGTCATTTAGAGGATGCTATTAAGTTAGGTCCAAAAATAAACTAGCGATTATTTGTAAAAATTATGGTCCTTATCTAGAAAAACAATATAAAAAGTGTTCGAACAGAAATTATAGGAGGATTTGTTTTGCTCCTTTTTGTTAAAATCATCTGGAATAACAAATCCTATTAACCTAACAGAACCTTCTAACCTAAATCTAGCCCACTTAGCTTGGTGAGGAATATGCTTGGGTTGAGTAAAGTCAGATTTTTTTGGAAAAGAACCATAAACCTCTAAGACGTGGTTTTTTCCTTGTCCTATTTTTTCTTTCTCCCATTGTACTAAGGGCTTTTTTGAATAATTAACTAACTTATCAAGTAGCTTTTGTAACTGTACTTCAGTCCAATCGGAAAAGTTTTGGCCAGCAGGTTGGTCGTGAGTAAAATATGAAAAGTTAAATTTGCACAAACTAGCTATTTTATCTTCAGGGCTATCAAGGCTAGCTGTAGGGAATCGATCTAGGAAACTTTGTTTTCTGTGATTTTTGAAGTTCATAGAACAGGAACTCCACCCAATTTACCGCTATTATATGCTGGTAAAATTGCGCGATCATTTCGTAATATATCACTCGGTATTTCATCTAATCGGTATGCAAAACATTCATTGTTTTCTTTTTCAACAAGGTAAGTTCTATATTTCCCCATATATTCCATAATTTCAGAATTGTGAGTTGTGAAAATTAGTTGGGCATTCTTTGGATTATTTTCTGGGCAATCAAAAAGACCTATTAATTTAGGTAAAATATGAGGATGAAGATTAATATCAAATTCATCGATACATAAAACCCCACCAAATTTCAAAGCATTTTGATACTTACCTAATTGAGTGAATAGCGATTTTGTACCACTTGATACTGCAAATATTGGTAATGGATGTAATTCACCACTCACTTCATGTATGAAAAGAGGGGTATAAATAACTCTCCCAGTTTCTTGATCATCTTTTTGTCGTATTACAATATCACTAACACCGGTATCACTTGCAACAATGATATCTTTTGTAAAATTAAACATTTCTTCATTGTGATACAAAACTTTAGATATTTGGTTTATATCAGGGAGATGCTTTACTAGGCCACCGTAACTAACGTTATAGGTGATAGAGTCAAAAAAACAGTAAACATCTGATAACGAGTCCATCAAATCTAAATCATATTGTTTAAAAGAACTGATAAAAGAAGCGTTAGTTCGTAATTTCATTGACGCGAGTTCAGAAAACTCCGAAATAAGATGAGTAAATTCATTTTTTTGTCGTTCTATTATTTTTACTTTTCTATTATTTTTCCTATAAAGAACTTCACTGAAAACTTCGGTATCAGTTAAAGATAGTTCGTAGCTGTATTCACAATTGTTCCATATAAATTCAATGTAGAACTCAATAGGATTTTGATTTCTAAAAAAAGGCTCTACTCTTATATAATCTTTAGGTTTGTAATCTTGAAAAGAGTCAGTACAAAAGTCACTGATGAATGATAAAGCCTTCAACAAATTTGTCTTACCGGAGGCATTTTTGCCTTTTACGCACAGAAAATCAGCGACACCTTTTTTAGATACTTTTTTTGGAACTCTAAAGTTAACAATACAACCTTCCTTGAACCCAAAAAAGTTCTTTAAGCCATATTCTAAAATCATTTGGTGATAACCTCATATCTACGAATTGAAACAATATGGATGATAGAGAGGTTTACCTAAATTAACAAGCTAAATAGGTTTTTTTGACGAAAAACGTCAAATTCACGTGTTTAGGCTGTAAGTTTTATTGACCAGTCAGTGACCACAAATAATAGTTTGCATTAGATTATATAAGATAACATTAGAGGTTAACTGCTTGATACTAAGGTAACTCATTGTTTCTATTAGTTACCTATAACAATTGAGGCTTTTCGGACGGGGGTTCAAATCCCCCCAGCTCCACCAATAAAGGTTTTTGAACTCGTTATTCGAAAACCATAAAAAACCCGCAAATTTGTTAATCCAAATTTGCGGGTTTTTTATGCTTATAATTTAATTATTAATGATTGTTTAACGTTTGTAGTTTGTAATAACTAAGACCAATCTGCTTATATATGGGGTCTATTTAACATTAAGAAAATTACGCTAGAACTAGACAAAGATTTTTGTATCTAGTTGTTCTAAATAAAAAATTTTAACGACGTTATAGTGCAATTTAATTCGTTAAATTGAACAAAGATTTATGTAGGTTGGTATAAGCCTTAGCTGCTATTTCAGCGTTGTACAGTGCAGTAAGTAAAACCAATATTAACTTGCCAAAGGGGCAATGTAGCCATGTTTTAAGGCATACTTTCGCAAGTCATTTTATGATGAACGGAGGTAATATTTTAGTATTGCAGCAAATACTTGGTGTCATGCAAAGATTGAGCAAACAATGGTTTACGCGCACTTTGCACCAAGTCATTTAGAGGATGTGATTAAATTTGGACCAAAACAATAATCTCATGACTCTTTTATAATAAGAGTGAATTTCTTCCATGAAAATGAGAATAGGATCAGAGCAGAGACTAAAAAGCCAAAACCAGTATTCAAGAAGAAAACATCTAATTTTAAGTCAAAACCTTCAAACATATCTTTATTGTAGTGGTCAATAAAATTTGGCCACAGTTTTAGAATCTTTGTATCTGACCTCAGATTCATTTGGCGCTAAACCGGCATTATAATGATGCGGCCTAACATTATTGTAATATCCATTTATGTAATCACTAACGCTATATTTAGCGTCTATAAAATTTCCATATCCACTCTTTGGCATCCATTCCGTCTTAAAGCTTCTAAAAAATCGCTCCATTGGCGCATTATCCCAACAGTTTCCACGCCTGCTCATACTTTGTGTGATTTTATAGCGCCATAAACGTTGGCGATATTTTAAACTTGTATAATGACTACCTTGGTCAGAGTGAAACATCAGTCCTGTCGGTTTTCCTCTGCTTTCATACGCGAGTTCAAGCGCTTTTAGCGTTAAATTAGTATCTGGTGATAACGACATTGCCCAGCCAACCACTTTGCGTGCAAATAAATCAATAACGACGGCTAAATAAGCCCAGCGATTGCCCGTCCAAATATACGTCACATCACCGCACCACACGGTATCAGGCTCAACAACATCAAACTGTCTATCAAGCAGGTTTGGGATTTCAAGGTGTTCATTACCACCACGTTTATATGAATGTTGAGGTACTTGGCAGCTTTCGAGCTTTAATTTAACCATTAGCTTAGCTGCACGATAACGGCTCAATTCAAAATCATTGTTCGTTGCTATCGCTGCGATTGTCCGTGCCCCAGCTGAACCACCACTCATCGCATGTATTGCTTTTACTTCAGCCTCTAACCTTACTTGCTCAGGTGTCGGCGTTGTATCCCGTATGGCCCAGTACTTATAGCTGCTGCGATGCACATTGAATACGCTACACAGCAGACTAATTGGATAACGCTCTCGTTGATTTAACTTCTCGATTAACGAGAATTGTTCAGGGAGTCGGACATCAAGAGAGCGGTAGCCTTTTTTAATATATCCTTTTCTAATTCAATGCGTTGTATTTGCTTTTTAAGCTCACGGATTTCAATTTGTTCGGGCGTCATTGGTGAAGCTAAGGGTGTCTGACCATTGCGTTCTAGCTTTAATTGAGTAACCCATTTACTTACGGTTGATTTACCCACCCCCATCGCTTTTGCTGCGTCTTCTTGCGTATAACCTTGGTCTACTACAAGCTGAGCCGTTTCTAATTTAATTGCCGCTGAATATGTTGCGCGTTTTAATTTCGTCATTTTTTCACCCAAATTTGTATGCTTATTAGCATAACATTTCTTTCTTAATGGGTGGCCAAAATCACTGTACCACTACACCTAATATTGGTCTACTGATGGGTTCTCGCTTAGTTATACAATCAAGTTTGCAATGACGGGAATAAGCTTCTTTGAAATGCTCCGCTGTGGTTATGGATTGTGATTTATTATCTTGACCTGAAATATAAAAAGAAGCAGTTAAATTTTTCTTTTTTTGTATGGCGGTAGTGGCGGATTTTGTCAATTTAATTCCCTAGAGTGTATTTATCCCATGCTTATAGTTTCAAGAATTTTACTTCCGGTCAAATAAATATGTCCATCTACTGTCCATAATCAAAAAATAACATAAGAGCCAGATAGACTAATATAAGATAGTAACACTCTGATTTTGAAATAAATTGTTGTTTTTGTTGGTTAGCTATAACAATTGAGGCTTTCGGACTGGGTCAAATCCCCCCAGCCAACAAAGGTTTTGAACTCGTTATTCGAAAACCATAAGAAACCCGCAAATTATAGAAATCAGCTGCTTTTTATTGTCTGTAATATTTCAAAATATCTGCCAATTTTAGAGCATCATTAACAATGTGTTTTTAGACTACAGATCTTCGTTTTTAGGATTTTATTTTTGACTAATTAACGTTTGTCACTTAATACTTGAACTCAAGTAACAATAAGTAATACCAATCCGCAATAATACTTAATCAATTTGAGGGATTAAATCTGACGTTAACTGCGTTAAAAATTTCTGATATACGACTACATCTCGATGCTGGATGCAGAGCAATGAGTGATAACAACTAAATAACGAAATTTTTGCCTTATTATCGATACGATTTTCTTAGCTCAAAATAATCTCTTAATTAAGCGAATTGATATAATAAACATTAATTGATGCAAGGAAGTTAATTATGGCTAACTTAGTAATTTGTTGTGACGGCACATGGAATAATCCTCAACAAGAAGACAATGGTGCTCCCGCACCAACCAATGTCGTCAAGCTCTACCACGCGCTAGCGAAAAAAGATAATTCAGAAGTCACACAAAAGTTGTACTACCACCCAGGTCTTGGGGGCGAAGAAACGGGGCTAAAAGATTCTATAATTGATGGAGCTTTAGGTAAAAGTATAAAAAGGCATATTTGTAGTGCTTATCATTGGTTAGCGAGTAACTACAACGAAGGCGACAAAGTATTTATTTTTGGGTTTAGCCGAGGAGCATTTACGGCGAGGAGTTTAGGTGGGTTGTTAGGGCTTGGGCTACTTGATTTTAATAAGCTTGAAAATAACAAAGCGCGGTGGGAAAAGACTCACGGACATTTTGAAAACTATAAGTCAAAACTAGAGAGGATCCCTAAGAGTTTATATATTAACAATAAAAAAAGCTTACCTATTCATTTTATAGGCGTATGGGAAACGGTGGGGGCATTGGGTATACCAAATGACATGGAGCTATTTAACTTGTTGGATAACCCTGCGTCATGGCGTTTTCACGATACTAGTTTGGGAAAACATATAAGTATTGCTAGGCACGCAATGGCAATGGATGAGAAGCGAAGTAGTTTTTGTGTTACTCGCTGGAGTGAAAATTTAGTTGATCGAGACGTTAAAGAAATGTGGTTTCCGGGCGTACATTCCGATGTAGGTGGCGGGTATTATGATACAGATTTATCAGATATTGCACTTGAGTGGATGATAAAGGAAGCGCAGGAGAGCGGTTTGTTTTTTCGGGATAACATTTTAAATCAGCTTAATCCAAATCCTTGTGGCGTACTTCATAATTCATTTAAAGGAATATTTGCTAAGTTTAGATCTCGTCCGCGCAATGTGGATTGTGTGATTACAGCAAATAATGAAAATTTCCACGAAAGTGTATTTGAGCGTCAAGAAATATCGCCTATTGAACATCCTGAATATTGGCCAACAATAAAATTAGAGGTTGGGGAATCGACGGTTGTTAATGTATTTGCTAAGCAACATTGGACTTCAACGTATATTTACATGAATAAGGGTGAGCGGTATATTTTTGACTCTGAAGGCGAGTGGCAAGATAGTAAAGATGAATGTGATTGGCTTGGTACAGAGGATGGAAAATTAACGGCGGGCGACATTATTCGATTTGCATCGTCTATTTTGGGAATGACTGAACGTAAATTTAAACAAGCAACGCAGAATCGCTCTACCGATTTTTGGGGAACTAAACGGGTAGAGCATATGCGATGGTTTATTGCTGTTGGGTGTATCGCAAACGATTCTGGTAAAGCGCAGGCGGTTACAAACGATGGTAGTCCGCACCCTCATCAGTATGAAGCTCTCTCGCATTATCAAAAAAACTCGAAGACGTTACAGATTAGCTCCTCGGGCTATTTTTATGCTTTCCCAAATGATGTGTGGTCTTTGTACCATAATAATCAAGGCTGCATTCAACTCAGGGTAACTCGAAAGTCGTAGTGGCTAAAATATTAATGTGTAGCCTGTTTACTTAACTTATAAGCAGAGCTTTGAGGAGTCACTTCATTTTTCGTCCTTTTAGTGGCTTTTTCTATTATGTTTTCGAGAGGTTGAGTACGTACACACATAAGTACATTATTCATTGCTTGGCAAGTACCGGTTGCTTTTTGATTATGTGTTGTATAGGTGCACGTTTGGTTAAGGTTTTTGTTTTCACATGCATGCCAAGGTGCGGTATTACCATGGCCTGCGTGGCTAAACGCATAAAATGAGTTGCCTAATGTAAAAGTCACAATAACCATTTTTGATATAGTTAACATTTTCATGTTGTTGTCCTTTTTATTGTGCGGTTTCGCCTTTGTAATAACCAATAAACATATTTTCTGAGACGCTTGCTGCATGGTAATGATAGCCGCGTGTGTCGTCGTAATGTCCTCTGCATTCATCTAAATCAGTTGGTTCTGTATTATTGCTCCCTAGCATGGCAAAGATCCCAAAACCATCAAATGCATAACCTACCATTGCAGCATGTCCGTCTGATTGAGCTTGCGTTTGGCTACAACCTGCTTCGCCATGATAGTGGTAGCCTTCATTAAGGTTTATGTGGCCTGCACAATCATCAAATGCGGCTATGGTATAGGCACTTAAAATGGCATCTACAGGGGCTGGAGCAGCTAACACAACTCCATTAAGCGCGATGCCTATATTTGATCTACCAACACTATTTGCTTGGTTTGCGGTTACGGGGGTTATAGGTATTAAAAATGATTGCGAGATACCACCATTTACATACTCTATTGAACATTCTACGCAGTGGTTTTGGTATTGTTCTTCTACATTGGGCCTTGCTGCACCATCGCATGATGCATACGTATTTGTGATATTTACTTGTCCTGTGCTTTCGTCATAAAGTTGCCAGTGGCTATCATTATATAATGCGGGTAAATTTAAAATAAAATCACCGGTAATGTCATATACCTCGCCATTACCATCAAACCAAATACCCGCTTCATCAGCATTTGAGGTAATAGTGTTTGGGCAAAAAATACCTATTTCATGATTTGCAGGTGCACCTGCAATCTCAATTTTATAGCATGATGTTTCATCGCCATTACTCAATGTACACAATTGAGTTGTTATAGCTGATACCAATGCACCACCTTCGAAATTAAAAGGGTCTACTTCAATTACTGTAGTCGTTGTTGTATTGGGTGAAGTATTATCAATAATAATCGCTTCTGTTTCAGTTGTGTCTTTGTCGTTATTGCTACCACATGCTGATAACCCAATGGCTGTTACACTCATGAAAACAAGCTTTAAAAACTCTGATTTTAGTTTTATCACGTGATTAATCCAAATAATGAAGTGGGGTATAGGGTATTTGTTAAATGTGCAAATAAAGCGCAAAAATTAAGTAACATTACACGCAGGTAAATGGCTGTTCAGGCTGATGAAAAATAGCAGTAGACCTTGGTATATTTAATCGCCATTATTATGGCTCTATTAAAAGCATGGTTTACAGATGGATTTATTTACCACTGATCTTATTTCGCCTCTGTTGGCGAGCGTTTTTATTGTGTTAGCGGGCTTCACTTCATTTTTTTCAGCTGCATTTGGTGCCGGCGGCGGGTTGATGTTGCTTGTTGTAATGGCATCATTTATGCCAATGACGTTGGTTGTGCCTGTACATGGGCTTGTGCAATTAGGTTCGAACACAAATCGGTTATTACTCACTTTTAAGCATATAGACAAAAAAATGTTTATTTATTTTACGCTTGGAGGGAGTGCAGGGGCTATATTATCGAGTTTTGTTATTGTCGATATTCAACTTGATGCTATGAAATTAATAGCGGGGCTTTTTGTAATTTATTTATTGTGGGGAAAAATCCCCAATGCGTTACAAAGCAGTTCGGTCGTGTGGCGTTTTTTTTCCGGCTTTGTTACCACGTTTATTTCTATGTTTGTTGGGGCAAGTGGCCCACTCGTTGGAAGTTGCTTGCACATGAGCAATTACAGCAAGCTGCGATTTACGGCGACGTTTTCTGGCATTATGTCGGTTCAACATTTATTTAAAGCGGGTGTATATGCAGCGGTTGGTTTTAGCTTTTGGCAATGGTTGCCTTTGGTTGGAGCAATGATTTTAAGTGGTGCATTAGGTACATGGTTGGGTGTTCGATTACTGCATCGTATACCGACAGAAAAATTTAAGTGTATTTTTAAATGCATATTAACATTACTGGCATTACAGCTAGCTTGGCAGGGCCTTGAGGTAATATTTAATTAACTTGAACTCTGGGCAATAAATCTATCTCAAGTAGTTATTTTAAGCGCTAACTGCGTTGAATTTACTTTGTTCTCACTGAAAGCTCTGGCTAGAGATAAATAAATTTAAATATTATTATGGTTCAATATGTAATACCAATCCCTTAACCAGAGTTCTGGTTAAGGGATTGGTATTACATTGTACTAATTTTGTGGTTTTGTTGGCGTTTATTTAACAGCGGATTTGATAGGTTTGTCACCATCGAACAGTTCAAAAATACGGTTGCTATTTGGGCTGTTAGTTGCAATATGAAGTAATGCATTAGCAACATTTTCTCGGCTAATTTTAGCTTTATCACTATCTTTAGGGCGTTCGGTTGTTACTGCTAACGATGCTTTTTCGTCGGTTAATGTAGCAGGGCGAATAATTGTGTAATTTAAGCCACTGTTAATTAAATGCTCATCAGCCATATGCTTAGCTACAAGGTATGGTTTTAAGTCGCCATCTATTGAGTCGGGATCGTCTGCACCAATAGAGCTAACCATGATGAAGTGTTTTGTTGAATGTTCACGGGCGTAGTTTGCAGCTTTAGTTGCTGCCCATAAATCAATTAAAACGGTTTTGTCGTCGCCAGTACTACCGCCCGAACCTGCAGCAAATATAACTTGATCGCAGCCTTTTAGCGCGTTGCTAAAGTCGCCTTCGAGATCTTGCTCTACAATACTTAAAAAAGGGCTTTTTAAATCACTTAGCTTGTTTTTATCACGCACTAGGGCAACCACATTTTGTTCATTTTTTAATAATAACTCAGTGGTCATTTTACCAATTTTACCGCTTGCGCCAATAATTAAGGTCTTGCTCATAATTAATTCCTTCTTAACTAGTACCAATTTTATTAAAAAGTGAATATTCTGGCGAAGATAGTAACTTACTAACAGGCATTGATCAGACCCCTAGGCAACTTTTTGGATTTTATATAAATGCAACGCATGTCCACCAATGAGCCTTATTATCTTTTCCCTGAACTCATCAAAACCATCCAAGCTGATTTTGTCGCCTTGCTGGAGTAGATTAATTCCCTCAAAACACTGAAAGACCCAACGTAATGTTGGGTTAGATATTTCTTTATTGATTTGATTCGCTATCGTGGCTTTTTCTTTTTTCATATTCGCTCTCATTCGTCTTTGCGCGATTGAATAAACTAACAATGAAAGTGTCATCACCATCAACAGAGCATCTATTCTACTTGGCTTTTTGATAAATAATGATGAAACAAAAAACAAGGGGTCTTTTAAAAACCTAAACCCTTTTTCTACTTCAGATTGTGCTTTGTAATGCTTAAGTAAACCTACTGGTGAAAGGGCTTCTTTATCAATATTCGTTGCTAATACGAAGCATGACTTTTGTTCTACAATCTGTTTTATTGCGCTTTCGTTTTCTTCAATTTCTGCCGTGATTTGCCATTCAATATTTTTTACTGGCGCATCTTTTTTAGGTCGCCCTTTACCTTCATAGACTTTATGCTTAATAAATTGCTGAGTCGCTATTTGATGATGCTTCATCTTTTTCGCTAATTTATCTAATGCGCGTTGTGCGTCAGTTTGACAAGCGAAACGTTGAGCTTGTAAATGGAAGAGGTCTTTTTTGATGCCTGTGTGTGCTCGCTCAACTTGTCGAACAATGCTTTTTTGTGCTCGGCTATTAGCTGCTTTTGAATAAATAATCATCCATCTTTGCTTTATCCCCATATGCTCAATCTCTTCAACAACATATTGATAGTTATCATCAATATTAACCCATTGGTTGGCTGCTATGGCTGTACTTATAGAGGATTTTTCAAGAGAAATTGTTGAAGGTACTAGCGTGAGAAATTGAATTTTGGTTAAAAACTCAGCATTACTTTTATGATAAAGTTTACAGTCTGCCACAAGGTATTTAGGAGCTTGGCTTTTTTTGAACTCGTCAACAAGCGCCTTACTTCGCGCTTTAAAAATAGCGGTGTCTGCGCTGTTATCATCCCAGTTTTTACATGCAAGCGGGATCCCACCATCTTGGCTAACAATGATTTCTTGTACGACTTGTTTTAAATCAGGACGGTGAGCCTTGCTATAGCCATGAGTAATTTTAATGACGTTTTCATCACTATCTCCATCATCAAAAGCATATTCACCTGTCAGTGAGTGACTCGTTGTATCAAGTGATTCAAAGGTTTTATCAACTTGTTCTATTTCACATGCTTGTCCGGAGACTAATGAAAATAAGCTTTCACAGCCAAACTCGAAGCATTGATCGAGAGTTCTACCAAGTTTGTGACGATTAAAATGTGATGCTTGAACCCCTTCACGAAATAAATGTTCAAGAGGCAAGTTAGTAAAAAATTGAGGGCTGAGTGATAAAGGTCGATTGGCAAAACCGAGTCCATTCATGATCATGCCTTTTACAGCTTCACCGGGGGTGATTTCTTGTTTATCGTCTTGAGGTAAGTATTGATCTAAAAGGCTGACAATTTTTAAGTCTTCTATAACACCTGAAACAATACCGTGATGGTCTAACCGTTTGATTTTTAGATTCATATACACCTCAAAGTTGAGATGTTATTTTATCAAATTAAAGAGAATTAAGCGTTTAAATTAAATCGAAATTTTTGAAATTGGTCTGATCAATGTCTGTTACTAACGTTGTTAAAATTATTTATACAGATCACTCTGTGTCATAATTTTTACTTTGTTATTAAGCTATTTTTCATCGTTATAATAAATCACTAATTTAATGCTGTTGGTATAAATAAATTGAAAAGTAATGTGCTGTGTAAACAGACCTTGGGGTAGGCGTTTATTTTTAAAGGGTAAATTTGAGTTTAATTAGGGCGTGTTGATCTTTGCGGTATAAAAAACAAACAGCATAAGGATAAGGTATAATTGAATTCGCTAAAAAACGTTACACCGAACCCTCATGCCAAGATTAATGTTAACAGACGCGACATGGAATGTCTTATCAAAAGTAATGCACTTAAGTGGTCGAATTTATAATAAGCCTGAGCATAGAAAAACGCTCGAAGGCATACTCTATAGGATGCGTACCGGTATTCCTTGGCGAGATTTACCGTCTTATTTCGGCTCGTGGAGTGCTATTTATAGACGATTTAATTTATGGTCCAAAAAAGATATTTTGAATGAATTATTTCGAGTGTTATCCCACTATGCTGATATGGATTGGATCTTTATTGATGGCAGTATTGTCAGGGCTCACCAGCATAGTTGCGGTGCAAGAACCGCTGACAATGAATCAATCGGTAAGAGTCGAGGTGGTAATTCGACTAAAATTCATCTTGCAGTAGATAGCGGAGGATTGCCTGTTTATTATGAATTATCCTGTGGAAATACGCATGATATCGTCCATGCAGAGTCACTTGTAGCCAATTGCCCAACGAGTAATGTTGTTGTCGCAGATAAAGGCTACGATAGTGAAAAACTAAGAGAGTTTATTCGTGACAATAGCGCTACACCCGTTATTCCACGCAAGGATAACAGTTTAGTGGGTAATGAAGATATTGACTGGTGCATGTACAAATATAGGCACTTAGTTGAGAATGCCTTTGGTCGGATCAAACAATATAGAGGGATAGCCACACGGTATGAAAAGCTTGAGCGGAATTATCATTCCATGCTCGCTTTAGCATTCACTATGATGTGGCTACCAATATGGGCTGATTAATATATATACTACAAAGATCAACAGCCCCTAGTAATATTAAATAAAATAACGTGGTTTAAATTGGATACTTAACAGAGCATGATAAAAATGACTATTTTACGTTTATTTTTCAATAATAATACTGATTTTTGTCACATAATCACGTTGGTACAAACTTATTCTTACACTGTGTTTTTGGTAGTTATAGAAAAGGGTTCGATGGGTATTGTTTCCTTTATTATGTAATGGCGCTTTGGCTAGGGCTGCTAAATATTGCAAAAATTAAAAATAATATACTCAGTGATAATACTTTCATAAATGCCTTTATATTTTATTACGTATTAAATCACGAACTATAAAGCGGGCAGGATGAATAGCTTGGCTAATACGCTCGCTTAACGGGCGAGGCTCATTGTTTAAACAGCTAATAAGGTGCTCTGCACTGAGTGGGGCACTACACAAAGCACGTGCGCCAAAACCGGTAAAAATATGCAGACCTTGCTGTGATTTAGTTAGTTGCTGGTACTGATAGCGCTTACCTAGGCGCAAGTTAGCAAAGGCTGTAATGTAATCACGTTGTTCACACCATTGTCCTGCCATTGGTAGGTGATCTATAAATGTGCAGCGAACAGCTGCTTTTGCAGAAGTTATAGTGCCAAGGGTTGAGGCAAATTCACTTTGCTGATAAAAGCTAAGTAGTTGCTCTAGGTTTAATTGATTGTCTTGATCTGTTACTTGACGACTTTTAGTGTTTTTTTCAAACGTGGCACCCATACAGTGATGATCTAAATAAGCAGGGGTGAAATAGCCTTTATGACATAGTACTGTTTTTAGTTTGCGTGATTGCTCACTTGCCTGAACATGCGAAACTTGACCTCTTACGCCTACAATAGGTAACGCTTTTGTTTGCTCAAATGAATCACTGTGTTCACCCGCACATATAATTACGTCACTAAAAGGACCTAGTTGCTCGCTATTAGTTAATAAAAACCAGCCGTCTTCGGTTTTTTTAAGCTGTTCAATATTACAGTTAAATAGGCTTTTAAAGGGCATTAAGCTATGTGCTGCTTTTAGCATGGCATTGACTAGTTGCGGAGGGTTAACCCAGCCGCCTTGTTCAAAAAACACGCCCGAATAACCTGTTTCTACGCCGGCTATTTCGTCGCCTTGCTCTGCGGTTACGTTGTGCATTAGCTGGGTTGGCCACAGTTGTTTTTGTGCTAAGTTTTCATGTTTATCGGCCAGAGGCTTTTTTACTGCGTGCTGTAATACGCCGCACCAATCGTAATCAAAGCTAAAGCCGCTACCGAGTAACTGGTTATACAAACGTTTTGCGTATAAAAAGCTATGTGCGAATAATTCACTGTGCGGTGAATTTTTAGCTTGTAGGTGAGGGTAAATAGCACCTTGTACATTATGCGAAGCGCCCATTGCGGGCTTTTCATCTTGGCAGAATAATTGGCTTGTTATGCCTCGTTTAGCCAAACTATATAAAATGCAGCTACTGGCTATACCGCCGCCAATGACCGCTACATTTTTTAAAGCGCTGCTATCTTGATGAAAATATGCAGGAGCTGATTGAGCATCATTTACGCACTCTAGTTGGCCAACAAGCATATCTCTTTTTTGGCCAAAGCCTTTGGCTTTTTTAGTATTAAAGCCTGCATCAATTAATCCACGGCGAACAAAACCTGCTGAAGTAAATGTTGATAAGGTTGCACTTGCCCTTGATATATTGACCATAGAATTAAATAAACTTTGCTGCCACATTTCGGGGTTTTTACTTGGCGCAAAACCATCTAAATACCAAGCGTCAACAATTCCTATTTGCGGATAGCTCATAGCTTGTATTGATTCAAGTGCATCACCAAAGTATAAATCGAGAACAACCAGTCCATTGTCAAATTCGAGTCTGTGGCATCCTTCTAAATTAATTGGGTATTGTTTAGATAATTTGTTACTAAAGGCGCTTAATGATGGCCATGCCTGTAGTGCTTTGTTTAAATCGTCTATGTGCAGTGGATATTTTTCAAATGAAATAAAGTGTAAGCGTTTAACACCATTATCTAATTGATTTTGAACTTGTTGACGTGCAAGGTGGTCAGTAAAGCGTTGCCATGTATTTAAAAAGTTTAAACCTGTACCAAAGCCAGTTTCGGCAATAACAAAATGTGGTTGGTCATGATTTTGTAATCGTGCATCTATATTATTTTGATCATAATACACATAATGCGATTCAGCTAAGCCATCGTCATTAGAAAAATAAATATCACCGAAGTCATTAGCGAAAGGTGTACCTAAATTATTAAAGTGTATATGTGCATTTTTGATCATGATTTTTTAATTTTATAGATATATTTTTTAATTATTTTACGTGTTTTCTTTGTAATAGTCTGGCGTTATTTATAAGCTGGCGGTTCAGAGTACAAGTGTACGCTAGAAAGCTGACCACTTAGGTGATTAAATTCGCGTAAAATAGAACACAATTGAGTATTAAGCTAAGGGAATTACCCATGAGAAGAGCTGTAATTACAGGTATCGGTGTTGTATCAAGTATCGGTAACAACAAAGAAGAAGTATTAGAATCGCTAAAAACAGGTAAGAGCGGTATCGCTTTTAACCAAGAATTTGCTGATTATAAGTTACGTAGTAACGTATCGGGTAAAATTGATATTGATGTTAAAGCCCATGTTGATCGCAAAGCAATGCGCTTTATGGGTGATGCTGCTGCTTATTCTTATATTTCGATGACACAAGCAATCGAAGACTCAGGTTTGTCTGACGAACAAGTATCTAATGAGCGCACGGGTATTATTGTTGGCTCTGGTGGCGGTTCGTCTAAATGGCAAGTAGAAGCAGCTGATATTTTACGTGAAAAAGGCGTAAAACGTGTGGGGCCTTATATGGTGCCACGTACTATGGCAAGTACAACTTCTGCTTGTTTAGCAACCCCTTTTAAAATTAAAGGTGTTAACTATTCAATTAGCTCAGCATGTGCTACGTCGGCGCATTGTATTGGTAACGCGGTAGAACAAATTCAACTTGGTAAACAAGACGTTGTATTTGCTGGTGGCGGTGAAGAATTACACTGGACATTAGCAATGGAATTTGACGCTATGGGCGCACTTTCTACTAAATACAACGAAACACCTGAAAAAGCATCTCGTACATATGATGCAAACCGTGATGGTTTTGTTATTTCTGGCGGTGGCGGTATTGTTGTAGTTGAAGAACTTGAACATGCCCTTGCGCGTGGCGCACACATTTACGCTGAAATTGTTGGCTACGGTGCAACATCAGATGGCTACGACATGGTTGCGCCATCTGGCGAAGGTGCGGCACGTTGTATGCGCCAAGCTATGCAAGATGTAGACAGTATTGATTACTTAAATACTCACGGTACATCTACACCTGTAGGCGACGTTAAAGAGCTTGGTGCAATTCAAGAAGTGTTTGGCGGTAAGTCACCAATGATCAGTGCAACTAAAGCTATGACAGGCCATGCTCTAGGTGCTGCGGGTGTTCACGAAGCAATCTTTTCATTATTAATGTTAGAGCACAGCTTTGTAGCGCCTTCAATTAATATTGATGACCTAGATGAGCAAGCGGCTGGTTTAGATATTATTACTGAACGTCGTGATGTTGAACTCAATACGGTTATGTCAAATAGCTTTGGCTTTGGTGGCACAAACGCGACTTTAGTAATGAGTAAATATAAAGGCTAATTGGTTCTACTTGGTTTTTATATAATTTATAGCCGCTCACTTTATAAGTGAGCGGCTTTTTACTTAAGAATTTATAAGTTATTGCGATTGTTTTTCGTGCTTTTATTAATAATCATTTGTAGAGGGCCTATGCAGTTATTTACAGAACGATTAAAAATGCGGCAATTGAGTGATGCTGATTGGTCTGTTTTTTTGCAGCTCCATCGTGAACCCGACGTGCTTGAATATTGCTTTGACATGCCAAAAGAAGTATTTGTGAGGCAGCGGTTTGAGCAGCGCTTACCTATTTGGGATCCAGACTCTCGCCATCCATTATGCTTTGCTGTTATCAACAATGAAACACAGGAGGTTATAGGTGTTACTGGTTTTACTTATGATGGAATAACTGCCGAACTAGGGTATTTATTTTTACCAAAACACTTCTCTAAAGGGTACGCAACTGAGTCGTTAAGAACCGTAATCGAATGGGCGTGGCAAGAATGTGGTATCAAACAGTTTAAAGCTGTGGTGACACGGGGTAATACAAGCTCAGAAAATGTATTGAGCAAATGCGGATTAACACAGACAGATACTATACCTCAATCACATATTATTGCTGGTACGCGTTATGATGATTTAATTTACACACTCAAAGTCTAATACCAATGCGCAATAATACATAATCAATTTGAGGGATTAAACCTGGCGCTAACAGCGTTAAGCATTCTAAGTTACAAATTTATCAAGGCTATTAAACAGCCCAAGACTGGAAGATTCTAATCTTGAAAGGTTAACAACGCTAGGTGGGTTTATTGGGCTAGAAAGCTAGCCCCTAATAGAAGTAGACGTTTACAAATGCTGCTCTATTGTTTTGCGATCTTTTTCTGGCATGTTTTCCACGACTAAATTAAATGAATTATCGATCATTCGTTCTATTTCGCCTTGTGGAATCGAACCATCTAAAATAACAGTATTCCATAACCGTTTATTCATATGATAGCCTGGGATCACTGCAGGGAAAATGTCGCGTAACGAAAGTGCTTCATCGGGATCGCACTTTAAATTAAGCCACCAAATAATTTCTCCATCGTCATTTGTTTCACCATCATTGCCAACGGCAAGAGTAGCAAACATTTTATGATTCACTTTATAAACATCAACCTCTTGAGCAAACGGTTTTGTAACTTGAACAAGTGGCTTTTTAATTAAATACTCATGCACTCTTATTTGGTCCATGATCCATTCCTTGAAGTCATACTCGGTACACATACCATAGCATTATTTTATTAGTTTTGTGATACGAAATATCGATTGTCTTCATTTTTTTTAGCATTAATACACTGAAGTATTGGAAGTTATTTATATTGATACAGAGATAAACCTTCTAAATACAAAAATCAGCCTATGAGATATTATACCAACCCGCAATAATACTTAATCAATGTGTGGTATTAAATCTGGCGTTAACGGCGTTAAAAACTTCTGACAAAGAGCAACTAAATAATGAATTTTTACCTTGTTACCAACAAGGCTTGCTTACCTAAAGTAAACCAGTTAATAGGCTAAACTGACTTTGGTAAAGACGAATAGGCAATGACAGCGGCATCACGTTGAGCGAGATCTGGTTTAGTTGTATTTTTACTATAAAGAAGGCAAAACTCTGTGGGATCCCCTTTGGCTGTTAAGTAATATTCATGAGTGAATTGTAATAGAACTTCTTTCCAACGCTTTGTAATTGAATCGGGGGCGCTTGGTAAAGAATTTAAAATGAGTTTCGATTCTTCAAAATTACTATTAATTGCAACATTCAGCATGTCATCGTTAGCAGCCGCCAACCAACTAGATCCATTATTACCTACGCAAAGCAATGGCATATAAGGTGCTAGAGCTGGGCACACATCATTTTTGTATATTTCGACTTGCCAGTATGGACGGGCTATTTTTATAAACTGAGTAAAACTTTCAATTGTTGTAAATTTGGATGTTGCCAAAGGTAAAATTTCGACTCTTGGCTTATTTGCATTAACGGTGTCATTGGCAACATCGATATACCATGGCCCGAATATGAGTGCGTTTTGAAAGTATTCATCTCGTAATGACCCCCATGCTTTTTTTAAATCGGTACCTTGGTTAATACGCTTTTTTAATAAGCACAGACCTGGTTTATCTGTTTGTGGTAGTTGTATTTGCAATAATGAAAACACTTCATCGCGAATTTCTCTACAACGCCCTATTGGGTAGGGTTTATTGGCAAAATAAGGCATTTTAGGCGCAAGTGTTAAATCGGCAATTAATCTAAGTTGTGCTAAATCGTTGCACAACATAGTTAGCTGCTTTGGCGTAAGGCTGTTATTAAGCACTCATATTCCTTATAAAATCTACTACGACTATTTTAGCTGAGCTTGTGTATAAGCGTCATTTCTTAGCCACCTTAACATGTTTGGATAGCCGTTTGGGTGATTGGGCTGTTCACACATAAACCATGAATATAAAAGAGGGTAACCAAAACCAGTGCTGTTGGTAAAGGCCTCGATTAAGTTATCAGATGCCCCTTTATAACCCTGTTCATGAAATAAAATATCCGGGGCGATATTTAAATAGCAAGCTGCTGCCCACGACCAAGCTATTGCAGTCATTTCTTCGGCCGCTTGATGATCATGGTTTTTCATATCCCCTGTTAAACACGTTCTTGTCGTTTCTGAAGTAACTGCAATATGACCTGCTTCATGAAGAATATCACCTGGATATAACAATTTTTCTAAATCAAGTAATAAAGTGCCTTGTTCTATTTTAAGGCCAGGTAAAAAAGTCTTTTCGTGTAACGTTTCATACCGGTGGTTTATACCTATATCAGTAAGAAAGGCTAAAATATTTTCAACCTCAGTTAACTGCTTATCTGTATTGTGTTTAAAGTTAATCATGATGGCGTTAGGTTGCTATTGGTGTTTAACCAATATTTAAACACTTTAATATGCTGTGCAAAAGCTTTTATCAGCCGATTAGCCGCAGACCAATACAAAATAAGCAAACGCATCGACTAGACTCTTTGTTGCTTAGCCCACTAGGTTATAAACCTCACGCCGCGATTTAATCGCCCCTAGATTGAACAAATTTCAATCCACAAAGGTCAACACGTCCTAGCTAAAAGTAATACGCTATTTGAAGGTTAGCTTCAAGTAGCGTATTTACTGGATCCTTTAAAATCTATTTTATTGTAAAGACTGCAAAGGGGAACTTAAGTCCGATTTTATACATGTAATAATAAACAATGCCGTGTAATAAAGTGTAATATTTTTTACAGCAAGTTTGTGGCATATTGTTTTTTATAAATTCCCTTTAATCAATGGTTTAGTAATTTCTTCTTAGTTTATTATTTAAAGTAACTATTATTGATATTTATGCAAAAATAATTGCATTCTAAGCCTTGTGGATTAAAATGTTAGCTGAATGTAGTATTAACGAATGAAGATTTTACATGGTAATCAAAGTCCAAGGAAATGCTTAATTATGAAAACATATAGCTCTCATCCTAAAGCGTGTTTGGAATATGCAGAGCCCCACATTGATGAGCTATTAAAACATTCAATACGTACTCAGCTTGAGTCTCTTCTAAAGTCCAAATTAACAACTGAACAACGCCAACAAGTTTTGCAAAAAAGCTTTGTTGATACAATGACTTTGGTATTGAGCAACACGCAAGTCGAACACCTTCAATTAGTGAACGCTTTTGAGTCTATGTATGATCATGCTGTGCAATCAATGGCATTAGCACAGCTCAGCCAAGAGCAGCTAACGCGGCAATATGTGTCAGGCTCTGGTTTAATTATGTCTCCTCATAACTGCAAACACACCATAAAAGATGTGTATCGTATTCAAGGTTATGCACGTGGGATTGATCAAGCGATAGAAAGCAAGCTTAAGCACTCGTCTTCCATCACCATTTTATACCCCGCCTGTGGCCCATTTGCACCGTTGCTGCTGCCTTTGTTGAGTCACTATAAAGAGAGTAATAAATTTACGTCAAAGCAGGTCAACGTAATTTTGGTAGATGTTCACCCTGGGGCAATATTATCGTTGCAGCAGTTAGTTAAAGACTTACAACTTGGCGATTATGTTTTGCGAATTGAAGAAGCTGATGCTACCCAGTATCACCCTACTGAGTCGATAGATATTCTTGTGCTAGAGGCAATGCAGCATGGTTTCACGAAAGAAGGGCAGCTAAGTATTGCCAAACATTTGGTGCAATTTTTAACCATTGATGGTTGGATGATCCCACAAAATGTCTCAGTGAAAGGCATGATGGTGATAGGAGAAACCGAGTTTAATCAACAATGGAAAGATGTAGATTACAGTCATTCGATCACTATTAATAAAAGCGCACAGCAAGATAGAGTTGAACTCGGTGAAATTTTAAGTATTAACAAATCAACGTTGTTAAATATGCAGGAACTTGAGCTGCAGGACGGCGTAAAAGTTATTCCTGCAAACCAAATTACTTTACCCAGCAATATTCAAGATATGAATAAGCGTGTTTTAGCTATTTATACGCATATCAACACATTTGCTGATGAGAGTGTTGGTCAGTATGACTCAGGGATTACACACCCAAGGCCTGATATGACGTTCTATATAGACGTTAAACCCAGAGATATTGAACACACTCATTTTGTTGCCAATAGCGGTGATACTGTGCAGTTTTATTATCAATTAACTGGTTTGCCTGGGTTTGTCCCTGTCAAAGTACAGGGTGATTAAAGTGAAAAAAATAGCTTTTTTTACAGGTAGCTGCCAAAGTCTACCTGCAATTCAATACTTACTTCAAAGCAATTTATTAGGCTGTGTGGTGTTGGTTGAGGGTGAACCGAACCCCGATTTAATACAGCTGCAACACTGGTTACAACAGCAAGGTATAACGACGTTATCTTACGTTAAAGCACAAGACGAAACACTGATTGCTCAGTTAGATAGACTAGCTATCAATTGTGGGTTGATTTATTTATTTAGACACAAAATAAGAGCGCCATTGATCCAGTATTTCAATGGTGAGTTGATGAATATTCACCCAAGTCCTTTACCTGAATACAGAGGGCCACAACCACTTTATTGGCAATTAAGAAATGGTGAAACACTCACCAAATTAACATTGCACAGAGTAACCGAAGAATTAGACTGTGGCGATATTGCATTGGATGTTGATATAGAGATCCACCCGTTTGACACAATTCAGTGTTTATATCAAAAAACAAATCAAGCCTTACCTTATTTAGTTTCGCAATTTTTTCAGTTGAGTGAGCAAAGTAAACTACAGTGGCGTCAACAAGAACAAAAAAACGTTAAACCAGCACCTGCATTGCAGCAGTTAGATTTATTTATTAATTGGTACAAACACAGCGCTCGCGACATTGTTAATATGGCAAGAGCGGGTAATTTTGATAGCCTATGTGCGCTTTTTCAATTTCGCGAAGGTACTTTTCAATTACTACAAGCAACTAAAGTCGATTCTACATTGAAGGGGGTCAGCCCTGGTACTGTTGTAGAGCTTGATAAAAAACAAGGTTTGATTATAAAAACATATGATGGAGCCGTTAAGTTAGATTTCATTGGCACATCACAGGGTGGCTTTGATGGCTATCGATTTGCACTGCTATTTGCATTAGAACCTGGGCAAATATTGGAGAATATGAATTGTATTAATGGTGCATAATTTTGCAGTAGGTCAATACTTACTTACAATTTATAAGCTATAAATATGATGGTGTAGTTGAGATAAAGTGATATGGCGTGGTTGCGGTAAGGCCAATGTAGTTTGTTATTCCTGTGGTCTAACTATTATCTGATTACCACTTCAGAGGCGAGGTAGATATGAATATAAAAATAGGTCTAACAAACCACGGTGGGTATGAGCTGATTGCTTATTCTTTTAACGGTGGTATTTACCCCGATAGTAGTAAAACCGCAAAAATAATGCAGAGTAAAGGCACGGGTGAGTAGACCATCGTCAATAGTGAGATCACGATTATAGAAATACCCGGTATGGAATTTTTACTGATACATTTTTAGGCGATGAAAAGCTAGAAAACTTCCATGATAGGGTTTGTGAAGTTCCAAGTTACTTTGATAAATATGGACAAATGACACTATTACGCTATAGAACTACAGGGATTTATTGGCGCTTTCCTACCAGTGACGATGCCGCTGAGTTAACCGTATGTGTTATTGATACCGGTACCGTGTGTTTAGATAAGTGTTAATAGGCGTAGCACGCTGTGTTTGTGACTGAGTAGGTGATGGTGGTTCCTAGATTTATGTAAACACTAATTGCGACTAACTCGTGACAGCGGTATTTCCCAAAGCGATAAAATACACTCTACAGTGCGTTTTATAAAAAAGCATTTAAACAAAATATGAAGGAATTATACATGGCAACTGAACCATTTATTGGCACACTGACTACTTTTGGCGGCATTTTTACGATTCGAACTTGGGCAACCTGTTTTGGACAGGTGCAAGCGATCAGCGAGAATGCAGCATTATATTCTTTGCTCGGTACTTTATACGGTGGTGATGGACGCACCACATTTGCTATACCTGACTTGCGAGGTCGCAGTCCTGTTGGACAAGGTACCATGCCAGGGGGATTTAGCTATCAACAGGGCATTAAAATGGGAAGTGAGAGGGTTATACTTGATAAAAGCCAGTTGCCAGAGCACACCCATACAGCTGCTTTCACGGCTAACAGTGATTCAAGTACTAAGGGAAAACTCGAAGTAGCCACCGATAAAGGTGTGCTACAAACGCCCGTTAGTAATTCATATTTAGCAGCAGGTAGCACCAGCGCTAACTATATATCACCTGGGTTGGGAGGAGTAACCCTGACTGAGATTCAAGGACTCACAGTTTCTGGTGGCAGTACTGGAGGAACCGTGGTTATTGGAAGTACAGGTAATAATTTGCCTGTAGAAATAGTGAACCCTGTATTGCCATTAAATTGGCTTATTGCACTACAGGGGATTTATCCGTCACGCAGTTAATTATTTAATAGTAATTAATTTAATAGTTGGCTTTGTGTAGAGCCAACTGATGTTTTGTATGGTGCTCGATTATAAATATTTTGATAAGAACAGTTTGTTGTTGTGTTTTTATACATTTTGAATAAATAGAGGTAGTGGAAAATCAGTTTACAATTGAAGTTTTGTACTAACGATAATTATAAAAAGTAGCCGTATATTGCTCCATATGAGTAAAGGCAATTAAATTAGTCGCACGCTTACATAATAGGCGACGTATAAGTAGCTCTATAAAGTCATGATTAAAGGCTTGTACCTAAAGAGTATTGATATTAAGGATTAAGGTAATGCATTTCAATTCAACATCTTCCACAATAACACAGATCCCTAGAGGTCAAGGTACATGTCGTAATTTTACAAAGTTGGCATTGATAATGTCTACTTTATATAGCGTTAATGCCTCTGCAGGAACCTATACGTTTAACAATGTAAGTGGTGGCAATACGTCAACACTAACGAGCACTGTGGATGGTATTACGTTAACTGCTACCCAGTCTGCTGGCAATCCACTCACAGTTGAAAGTGGCTTTCTTCATTCAAACACTTCAAGAGTTGGAGAAACATGGACTTTGACTTTTAGCGCACCTGTTAGTATTACTCAGTTCGACATAGGTGAATTTACTAATGTAGGCTTGGGTCAAAACTATATTTTTACGCCAGATAACGGCACAGCAGTGACCATTGCAGATAATGATCCAGAGCTGAGTGACCTTATTGCCACGTTAAGCCCCACAGATTGGACATCGGTTAACTCAGTAATCATGAGTTATGAAAATAATTCTAGTGGGCATGGGGTTGGTATAGACAACATTATTTTTACAGCCGCAGCGCCAAGCAACTCAGTTCCGGTTGTTGATTTAAATGGTGGGATTCCAGGTACAGGGAGTTTTTCGGCGTTTACTGAAGGCAGCCCTGCTCCCGTGATTGCGCCCGATGCTAGTGCAGAGGATAGTGATGGCGACACAATAACAACAATAACCGTTGCATTAACAAATGATCAAGACGGATTGTTTGAAGGTCTTAATGTATCTGCCAGTGCGCAAAATGCACTCGGGGGTATTAGTGGTGCATCTGATATTAGTTTACAAGATACAATTTCTATTACAGGTGCAACAGCAACAACGTCTGAAGTTGCCACTTTCCTTAAAGCAATCACGTATAACAATACCAGTTCGTCGCCCAACACAACTTCGCGGACAGTGTCAGTTGTTATCAATGATGGCACTGAAAACAGTATTAGCCGTACAGCGACAATTTCAGTGGCTAACCTTACAGCGGCTAGTTCTACAGCGGCGGGTTTTAGTACCTTAGATGGTACAAATTTAAATCCGGCAATTATGTTTAGTAGTGACAACGAAACATTAACGATAAGCAATCCATCACATATTACAGGTTCAGTGGCTGATGGTGGTACTGGTACAGATACCATTCACGTTCCGACTGGATCCGATTTAACGGCTTTTACTACATTAACAGGCTTTGAAACATTATCAGTGCCTAGCAGCGTCACTTTAACGCTAAGTGAAGCGCAGCATGAGCAATTTACAACGATTTCGGGGAGCGGGGCTCCTGTCTTTACGATTACAGCAGGCAGTGGGGGCGATGCAAATTTAACGGCAAATAGCACGATCGCAACATACGTTTTAAATACACCCATTGCATTAACGCTTGTAGACAGAGACCAGTCTGTTACAGGTAGTAATTTAGCTGATTCAGTCGATATTTCCAACTTTGCGTACAGAGGAACCCTCGATGGTGGGGATGGTACTGATACACTTCTACTTATCGATGGTGCAAGTATAGCCGCTGCGACAATCTCAAACTTTGAAACACTTAATTTGAGCGGCGGTGGATCTCTGACTATGAAAGTAGCGCAGCATAACGCGTTTACTACAATTATAGGCTCAGGCACTGATCAAATTACCATTTCAGACGCAACTAATAGTTTAATTGCTGCGAATGATATTGAAACGTATGTGCTCGGTAGTGCAAACACAATTACCTTATCAAATGGCTCACAAAATATAACAGGCAGCACGGGCAATGATACGGTAAATATTGCAGGTTTAACGGTTACAGGTACACTCAATGCAAATGGTGGTACCGATACATTAAGCATGGCAACAGGTGCCGACACCACAAGTGCTACAGTGTCTAGTTTTGAAAACTTAACCCTTGCAACAAACTCATCGGTGGCTTTATCTGCAGCGCAAGTGAGTACATTTACAGGCACTATTACAGCGTCTGGCGCTGAAACGATTACGGTTTCGGGTGATGGTAACTTTACAACACTTAGCAATATTGAAGCGTTTAACGTTGGTGATGATTCAACAAATACACGAACAATTACGTTAGGTTCTTCGTCTGTTAATGTGACAAGCGCATCAACAACCGATGCAAATACGTTTGATGTCAGTGGATTAACGTTTACTGGAACAATAACAGGTGAAGCAAGCGTTAATGATACGCTATCTATCAGTAATACGGGGGATATTACTGGAGCAACAGTTTCCAATATTGAAAACCTAACACTTAGCAGTGGTGCACGGGTTTCAATGACGCGTTCGCAACACGCCGGTTTTACAGGCACTATATCTGCAATAGGTTCTGAAACAATTGATGTTTATGGCGATGGCGATTTTTCTACTTTCAGTGATGTTGAAACTTACAACGTACTTGATGATTCTTCAAACAGTAGAACAATTACGATAGTCTCTGCAACTCAAAATATAATAGATAGATCTAGTAATACAGCAATGACCTTTGCACTTGGTGGCGCTGGGTTTAGTGGTTCATTAACCTCAGATCTAAATGCTGCAGATAAGGTGAGTGTCACTGACGGTGCTGACGTGACTTCTGGCTCATTCTTTAATATTGGTACATTAAGCTTAGCCTCTGCAGCAACAGTAGCAATTGATGTTAATAATATTAATGATTTTAATACTGCCATTACAGGCTCTGCTGGCGCTGATACGCTAAAACTCATGGATGGTGGCGCCTTTAATTTTACTGGCACTACCGTATCGGGTATTGAAAACCTGGCAATCGGCACTAATAGCAACACGACTATCACCTTAACCGATAATTTTAATACTGATGCTGGCGTTGTGTCTTTTTCTAATGTTAGTGGCAGTGCAATTACAGCCGCAGTGACCCTGGATGCAAGTGCATTTAGCGCCGACATTTTAACCATGACCTCATCAGATTTTAATGGTGATGATGTACTTAAAGGTGGCTCTGGCGCCGATACTTTACGCCCAGGCGCTGGTACAGATACGCTAACAGGCAATGCAGGTAATGATAATTTTGTAGGTAGCTCATCACAGTTATCAGGGGACACAATTACCGATTTAGCCGCAGGCGATCGTATTACTATTACCGGTATCACAGGGCTTTCAGCCAGTAACGTTCGTTTTAATGGCACGAGTACATTAGAAGTAGATACCAACGCCACCGATTTTAATATTTCTGAACTTACTCTTTCACTTACTAATGCGCCTGGTAATGATTTGGCCTTTACGGTTGCTGATAGCGGATCAGATTCCGTTATTACATTTGTTTCAGCAAATTCTGCGCCTACATTTAGCTCGCTTAATGGCGGTGCTACGTTTATCGAAGGTTTAAGTGCAGTGAGCATTGATAGCGATATGACAATTGCAGATGCTGAACTTGATGCACTTAACAGCAACGCAGGGGATTACAACAATGCTAGCTTAACTATTCGCCGACGTGGCGGTGCGAGTGCCGAAGATCGATTTGGTCATTCGGGGCTATTAGGGACGTTAACTGAAGGTAATACATTTAGTTATAACGGTAATAGTGTAGGGACTGTTACCACAAACTCGGCAGGTACTTTAACGCTAACATTTAATAGCAATGCTACTTCTGCAATTGTAGACTCTGTTGCGCAAGCAATTACCTACGGCAATAACTCAGATACTCCTCTAAATGCAACTGTGCTTGACTATACCTTTAATGATGGTGTCGTAGATAGTACAGGTACTAATCAGGCATCAGTTACAATTACCTCGGTTAACGATGCTCCTACTGTATCAGCAGTCGGGGCTAATCCAACATTTACAGAAAATGGCTCACAAGTTGGTATTTTCTCTTCAGCCTCTATTAATGCTATTGAAAGCGGACAAAATATTGAGCAAATATTACTGACGGTAAGTAATGTAAAAGATATTGGCAATGAGTTCCTTCAATTTGGCACTGATGTTATTAGGCTAGAAAATAATGCATCCGGTACATATTCGGGGTCAGTTAATTTTAGTTATGTTGTCACTCTTAGCGGTTCAAAGGCAACGGTAACGATTGTCGCCTCAGACACTGCGGCCGTATGGCAGAACTATGTTCCTTTCTTAGCTTATAAAAATACGAGTGAATCACCGACAGAAGGAGATAGAGTTGTAACGCTAACGTCTATAAAAGATAGCGGTGGTACATCTAATGGTGGTGTTGATAGATCTACAGGTAGTTTTGGTTCTTCTACGGTTAAAGTAGTGGGTGTAAATGATGATCCAACAGACATTACTTTATCGGCAACAAACATCAATCAATCTTTAGTGTCTTTGGGCGCTGATGTTGGGACTTTAAGTACAACGGATCTTGATGATAGTACGCATACTTACACATTGGTAGCTCCTAGTTCATCAGCCAGTGGTTCGTGTTCATCAAATAGTGGTAACAGTAGCTTTCAAATTAATGGGAGCGTGCTAGAAACTCAAGCCGCCATTTCAGCAGGCACCTACATAGTATGTGTGCAAGCGGATGATGCTTCGTCATCGTTTAAAAAATCATTCACAGTAACGGTGACTGATAATATTGCACCGACAGGGCACAGCGTTTTAATAACTCAAGATACGATTACTCGAGATAATGAAGCCGCGTTAGGTTTTACTCTAAATGGGCTTGAAAGCAGCGGTTCATTTACTTACAAAGTGACTGATGGCTCTAATGAAATTATAGGTAATTCTAGAGCAATAACGGGAGCTTCAGCTCAGGTTACGGGTGTTAATGTAACCACTTTAAATGAAGGTACACTTACACTTTCGGTGACAGTATCAGATACCGCTGGGAATGAAGCCAGCGATGTAACGGCAACAATTGTTAAAAGCTACAACATTAAACCGGTACTATCAGGTACGCCATTGGCGACAATAGATGAAGATTCTCAATACAGCTTTACCGCAACGCTCACTGATCCGGATACAAGCGACATACATACGTTTAGTATTACTAATAAGCCAAGTTGGGCAACATTTGATACGGCCACAGGTTTACTGTCAGGAACACCCACCGATCAAGATGTAGGTACCTCAGCGAATGTCAGTATAAAGGTATCCGATGGTACTGAAGATAGCGCAGCGATGATATTTGATATTGAAGTAAAAAATACCAATGATGCGCCTGTAGGTCAAAACTTTGTATTTAGTTTAGATGAAGGGGCATTATTTGCAGCCATCCCTGTTAATGGTGTATTAAGCAATGCCACTGATGATGACCTTGATAGCGGTGATACATTCACTGCAGTGAAAGTGACAAACCCGTCATCGGGTACGGTTACGCTTAATAGCGACGGTAGCTTTAGTTATCAACATGATGGCAGTGAAAGCACGTCTGATAGTTTCACCTACCAGGTAGAAGATGCCGCAGGAGACAAGTCAGCAGTTCAGACGGTAAGCTTTACCGTTACGCCAGTAGAAGATGCCCCTATTGTGGTTGCCGACTCTATAACAACTGATGAAGATACTCCTGTTACTTTTAGTGTTGTTAGTAATGACAGTGACGCTGAAGATAATATGGTTGTATCTTCTGCTGCGATAGTGGACACACCGACTAAAGGGCAAGCTAGTATTGCAAATGGAATCGTAACTTATACACCATTGAGTAATGTATCTGGTACAGATTCATTTACATATACAGTAAAAGACAGCACGGGTTTAATATCTGAAAAAGCGACTGTATCGATTACTATAACCCCAGTGAATGATGCGCCGATTGCTATTAACTTTAATGAGATGGTCGATGAAGATACACCAACTTCTGCACTTTCAATTAGAAGCAACGCTACCGATATAGAAGATACTATTCCAACGGGTGATATTAGTGTTGTAGCACAACCATCCAAAGGGTCAGTGAGTGTTGATCAAAATGACGGTACTTTAATTTATACACCTACAGGCAATGAAAACGGAAGCGATACATTTACTTATACGATAGCCGACAGCAATGGTTTGGCATCAAATACAGCCTCTGTGACGGTAAATATAGGTGCGGTGAATGACCGTCCGGTTGTCGTTAATGATGCAGTGACGACCGATGAAGATACTGCGACCAGTGTGGCTATTTTAGCGAATGATTCAGATGTAGAAGACCAAGGTTTTAATGGCGCAAATGTGCTGTTAGAAAATAAAGGCGATGGTGCAGGTGAATATGATTTTGCCAGCGTAAGCGTGAACCTTGATGGTAGTTTAGCAATTACCCCTAAAGCAAATATAAATGGGGTTCACAGTTTTACTTACACCGTTACTGACAGTGAAGGACTTACTTCGCTGCCAGCCACAGTTACACTGAGTATTACGGCGATAAATGATGCCCCAGTTGCCGTTGATAACACAGCACAGTTACAAGAAGAAGGGCAGTTTGAGGTCAATGTTCTAGGTAATGATAGTGATGTTGATATTGGTGATAGCCTTAACGCGAGCTCTGTAACGATTGTTACTAACCCTGCAAATGGATCAGTGAGCGTATCAGCAACTGGTGCAATTGTTTACACGCCTCAAGCGAACTTTTTTGGCGATGATAGCTTTACCTATACGGTTGAAGATAGCAACGCAGCTGTATCAAATATAGCGACAGTGACTATGAGTGTCGCCCCCGTGAATGATAAACCGGTTGGCGTTGCGCAATCGCAATCACTGGATGAAGATGGCTCAATATTACTGACGTTAGTTGCAACAGATATAGATCAAGACACGTTAAGTTACCGGATAGTCAATGCGCCAAGCAAAGGAACTTTGGTACAGCAAAGTAACGATAGTTGGCTTTATACGACGAACGAAAACATTAATGGTACAGACAGCTTTACGTTTGTGGCCAACGACGGTGAAATTGATTCTGATGAAGTCACTGTATCGTTAATTATCAATGCAATTAATGATGCACCTACGGTAGCTGGGCAAGTACTTTCAACAAATGAAGATACAGCGCTAACGGTTACTCTATCGGGTAATGATATTGAAGAGCAGTCTCTAAGCTATCGAGTGGTAACTGAGCCTGTTAATGGCAGTGCGACCTTAACCGGTAACATACTTATTTATACACCAAACAGTAACTTTAATGGCAGTGACTCTGTGAGCATTGTTGCTAATGATGGTGAGCTTGATTCAGAGTTTGCACGTATTTCGATTACGGTCGACAGTGTTAATGATGCACCGTTGATAAGTGGGATACCTGCGGCATCAGTGAACGAAGACAGTGAGTATTTATTTATCCCGATAGCAAGCGATACGGATAATGATACGCTGACCTTTAGTATTAGTAATAAACCTAGTTGGGCGAGCTTTAATAGCGAAACCGGAAAATTAAGTGGTACGCCACTCAATGCGCAGGTAGGTAGCTACAGTAACATCATTATAAGTGTTAATGATGCAACAGTGACTCAAAGTTTAGCGCCATTTAATATTACGGTTATTAATACTAATGACGCACCAACAATCACGGGTACGCCGACAACACAGGTTAATGAAGAAGAGTCGTACAGCTTTACACCAAGTGCACAAGATATGGATGGGGATGCATTAACCTTCAGTATCATTAATAAGCCAAGTTGGGCTAGCTTTGACACCAGCACGGGCGAATTAACGGGCACGCCACAAAACGAGGATGTGGGCAGCTACGCGGCTATTACTATCAGTGTTAACGATGGCACAGATAGCGCCAGTTTAACGCCATTTACATTAGAGGTAACCAACACCAATGATGTGCCGGTAGGGCAAAACTTCGCGTTTAACCTCGATGAAGCCGCGACCTTAACCGTGGCACTTGCAAACGGGTTATTAAGTAACGCCAGCGATGATGATGCAGGCGACATACTCAGCGTAGAGCTGGTCAGTCAACCACAATTTGGTAGTGTCAGCTTAAACAGCGATGGTAGCTTTAGTTATCAACATGACGGCAGTGAAAACCACGGCGACAGCTTCACCTTCCAAGTTCGTGATAGCGCAGGTGCGTTATCGGAGGTACAGACAGTAACACTTACGGTAGCGCCGGTTGCTGATGCACCGGTTGCCATGGATGACAGTGCCACCACTGCAGAAGACACGCCAGTGAACTTTAGCTTGGTAGCGAATGACAGTGATGCAGAAGATGACCTAGTGGTCGCTTCAGCAGCTATTGTATTACCCGCGAGTAAAGGTACAGTAAGTATCACCAACGGCATTGCCATGTATACACCGAACAGCAATGTAACGGGGACAGACACCTTTACTTATACGGTAAAAGATGCGGCATTGAATACCTCAACAGCGGCGACAGTGACAGTCACCATTACCCCAGTGAACGACCTACCTGAGGTACAAGCTATCAGCTTAAGTGTGGATGAAGACACCGCATCAGCAGTGACCAATGTGCGTTCACTGGCCAGCGATGTGGAAGACACCATCCCAACGGGCACGATTAACTTAGTCAGAGCGCCAAGCTCAGGGCAAGTGGTGTTTGACCAAGCTGCGGGCACCTTTGTGTATACCCCAGATACGAACGTTACAGGGCAAGACAGTTTCACGTACACCATTACCGACAGCGAAGGCGGTGTGTCACTGCCAGGAACCGTTACGGTAAATATAGGTGCGGTGAATGACCGTCCGGTTGTCGTTAATGATGCAGTGACGACCGATGAAGATACTGCGACCAGTGTGGCTATTTTAGCGAATGATTCAGATGTAGAAGACCAAGGTTTTAATGGCGCAAATGTGCTGTTAGAAAATAAAGGCGATGGTGCAGGTGAATATGATTTTGCCAGCGTAAGCGTGAACCTTGATGGTAGTTTAGCAATTACCCCTAAAGCAAATATAAATGGGGTTCACAGTTTTACTTACACCGTTACTGACAGTGAAGGACTTACTTCGCTACCAGCCACAGTTACACTGAGTATTACGGCGATAAATGATGCCCCAGTTGCCGTTGATAACACTGCACAGTTACAAGAAGAAGGGCAGTTTGAGGTCAATGTTCTAGGTAATGATAGTGATGTTGATATTGGTGATAGCCTTAACGCGAGCTCTGTAACGATTGTTACTAACCCTGCAAATGGATCAGTGAGCGTATCAGCAACTGGTGCAATTGTTTACACGCCTCAAGCGAACTTTTTTGGCGATGATAGCTTTACCTATACGGTTGAAGATAGCAACGCAGCTGTATCAAATATAGCGACAGTGACTATGAGTGTCGCCCCCGTGAATGATAAACCGGTTGGCGTTGCGCAATCGCAATCACTGGATGAAGATGGCTCAATATTACTGACGTTAGTTGCAACAGATATAGATCAAGACACGTTAAGTTACCGGATAGTCAATGCGCCAAGCAAAGGAACTTTGGTACAGCAAAGTAACGATAGTTGGCTTTATACGACGAACGAAAACATTAATGGTACAGACAGCTTTACGTTTGTGGCCAACGACGGTGAAATTGATTCTGATGAAGTCACTGTATCGTTAATTATCAATGCAATTAATGATGCACCTACGGTAGCTGGGCAAGTACTTTCAACAAATGAAGATACAGCGCTAACGGTTACTCTATCGGGTAATGATATTGAAGAGCAGTCTCTAAGCTATCGAGTGGTAACTGAGCCTGTTAATGGCAGTGCGACCTTAACCGGTAACATACTTATTTATACACCAAACAGTAACTTTAATGGCAGTGACTCTGTGAGCATTGTTGCTAATGATGGTGAGCTTGATTCAGAGTTTGCACGTATTTCGATTACGGTCGACAGTGTTAATGATGCACCGTTGATAAGTGGGATACCTGCGGCATCAGTGAACGAAGACAGTGAGTATTTATTTATCCCGATAGCAAGCGATACGGATAATGATACGCTGACCTTTAGTATTAGTAATAAACCTAGTTGGGCGAGCTTTAATAGCGAAACCGGAAAATTAAGTGGTACGCCACTCAATGCGCAGGTAGGTAGCTACAGTAACATCATTATAAGTGTTAATGATGCAACAGTGACTCAAAGTTTAGCGCCATTTAATATTACGGTTATTAATACTAATGACGCACCAACAATCACGGGTACGCCGACAACACAGGTTAATGAAGAAGAGTCGTACAGCTTTACACCAAGTGCACAAGATATGGATGGGGATGCATTAACCTTCAGTATCATTAATAAGCCAAGTTGGGCTAGCTTTAATAGCGCAACAGGGCAACTTAGTGGCATACCAGCAAGAGAAAATACAGGTCAATTTACTAATATTGTTATTGCAGTAACTGACGGACAGCTTGAAGCACGCTTACCAGCATTTACAGTAACAGTAAGCAAGACAAATAAAGCCCCAGTGTCACAAAATATGATGTTAGATGTTCTTGAAGACGCTTCCATTACTTTTGCTCCAGATGTCTCAGATTTTGATGACGATATACTTACGCTAACAGCCATATCGCAGCCTCAGTTTGGTACTTTAAGTAAGCAAGGCAATGTGTTTACGTACTCACCAAATGCGAATTACTTTGGTATTGACAGTTTTACGTACATTGCAAGCGATGGTACAGAACAATCTGCAATCGCTACGGTAAGCTTGAATGTTGTTTCAGTGAATGACCGACCGGTTGCGAATCCTGATGTATTCTCATTAGATATAAATGAGGAAAATACGTATTTATTGGATGTATTAGCCAATGATACCGATGCTGATGAGCAGCCATTGAGTATTATCGGTGCAAGCGCGAGCGTGGGTAGTGTAACAATTGAAAATGGTGTAATTGCATATAAATCGCAAGCGAGTACGCAAGGGATTATTCAGATTAGTTACCTGATTGAAGATCCAGATAAAGCAAGAAGTAGAACGACTGCTAAATTAACGTTGAATAAACAAACAGATGATGTGCCAACGATTGAAACACCGGTTGATTTGGATATTAATGCTAAAGGATTGTTCACTAAGGTGGATTTAGGTGTACCGCTTGCTACTGACAATCAAGGTAACCGATTGGCAGTATCACTCGTTGATTCAACGTCATTGTTTACTCCTGGAAGTCATTTGGTGTATTGGCAGGCTTTTGACAGTAATGGGCTTGAAGCAATTGCTACACAGAGCATTAATGTTAATCCGCTTATTTCTTTAAGTAAAGATAGCCAAGTAGCAGAGGATCAAACATATCACTTTAATGTATTTTTAAATGGTGAGTCACCGACCTATCCTGTAACAATTCCTTATACCGTTTCAGGTACGGCCAACAGTGCTGACCACGATTTAACATCAAGTGAATTAGTTATTGAAAGCGGCGTCCAGGGGCAAGTAAGCTTTACTGTTTTTGCTGACTCAGAAATTGAAGGCAATGAAACAATTATTGTTTCATTAGCGAATACGTTAAATCTAGGTGCGAGATCAACGGTTAATATTACGATTGTTGAAGATAATGTAGCGCCTACAATCTCTACATCGATTAAGCAAAATGAGGAAGCTAGATCGCTTGTCACGATAGGCGAGGAGTTAGTCACTATTACTGGGGTCGCAGAGGATGTAAACCCAAGTGATAACGTAACACTAAATTGGTTATCACAAGATAACCAATTAACGAATACCAGTACAAATGAGGGGGAATTTGTTTTTTCAACGCAATCACTTGCTCCGGGTAATTATAAAGTGTCAGTGACTGCTGAAGATGACGGTGAACCAAACTTATCAACAACAAAAGAAATCTATATTGAAGTAGTACAGTCTCTTGATACCCTCGACTCGGGTGATTCTGATGGCGATCTAATACCGGATGATCAAGAAGGCTTTACCGATACTGATAATGACGGCATACCTGATTACCTAGATGCTATTAGTCAATGTAATGTGATACAAGGTCAAGTTAAAGACAGTGACAAGTTTTTAGTTGAAGGCGAGCCAGGTGTCTGTGTTAGAAAGGGCGTGACTGTTATACAAAATGTGACAGGAGGGGTTCAATTATTAGAGAGTGAATTACCAGCCGACGCTAACGCATTTAATATTGGTGGAGTATTTGACTTTATCGCGACAGGGCTTCCAAACCCTGGAGATACCTACAGTATTGTATTACCACAAAGAAAGCCAATCTCACAAAATTCCACTTATAGAAAGTTTAAAGAAGGCCAATGGGCTGATTTTGTATCAACAGCACAGGACCAAATATTATCTGCTGCGGGTGAACCAGGTTATTGCCCACCACCAAGAAGTAGTGAATGGACGCAAGGGCTAGCGGAGGGCGCATGGTGTGTGCAATTACAAATTGTTGACGGTGGTCCAAATGATGATGATGGAAAAGCAAATGGCTCTATTGTAGATCCTGGCGGTGTTGCTGTTGTGCGAACAACGAATCAATTACCACAAGCAAATCAAGATGAAGTAACGATAGGTGCAGGTGAATCTATTACTATTGATGTGTTAGAAAATGACACAGACATAGATGGAGATACATTAACACTGACAGGGGCGACGGTTGATTTTGGGCAAGTGAGTATTATTGATAATCAGATACTTTATACTCCGCCTACATCATTTATCGGTATTGCGACCATTGAATACAGCATTACTGATGGACAAGGAGGAACATCTAACAATAATGCTAAGGTTAACTTGGTGGAAAATAATGCACCAACAGCAATATTTGATACAGCCAGCACCACCGATCGCGTATCAATAGAAATTGATGTACTTGGTAATGATACTGATATTGATATGGATGAATTATTTATTATTAGTGCAGCGGCAACTTATGGCACTGTATCAATTAATATTAATGGCACTTTACAATACATGCCAAAGGTAGGTTTTGAAGGTGTTGATACTGTTGACTATACAATTAAAGACAGTAAAGGAGCTAAATCTTCGGCACAAGTTGAAATTACCGTTAGTGCAGTAAAATCAGTTTCTATTAGTAATAAGTCATCGGGAGGAAGTATGGGAGGCGTTGGGTTGTTGCTGATTTCAATGTTGGTATTTAGCCGTCGAAAGTCATTGTTTCCAAGTTTTGCGATAATTACTACAAGTTGCTTGATAAGTGGCAATGCACTCGCTGATGCATGGTCTTTTGAGGGAACTGTAGGTCAAGCTAAAGCTAAGCATTCTTTGGCAATAACGGACAGTGATGTTAAGACTATTTCAGTTGATGATAAAGATACTAGTTGGTCTGTGGGCGCTTACTATGAGCTAGCTCCTAATTGGGAAGTTGCAATACGGTATATTGATTTAGGGCAAGGACGTGTTGAATTAACAGCGGATACAACAACACCAAATGACCTTCATAATGACTACGCGCGTTATGTTCCAATTTTACCAAAAGGTGTTGCCACGGAAGTCGGATATCTATTTATGCCTGCTGAATCATTTAGTACTAAGTTGTTTTTGGGGGCTTATCGCCATCAATATAAAATACAAAGTGATATAACCAATGGTGCAACGCTAGAGTCTAAAAAGCATACGACCAAGCTTTATGCGGGTGGTTCGGTTGGGTATTCGATTTATAAAAATACCGAGTTACTACTCAAGTATAGCTACTATAAAGTGTCAAAAAACGATGTGAGTGAGCTATCTGCTGGCGTTAAAGTCCGCTTTTAAAGTCACTCTTAATAAATCAGCGCCGCTATTAAGGGGCGCTGATTTTAAGTATTATTCAAAAAGTATCACTAAGTTGTTTTGTTTCTATTGAAGAATCCTGAGTTCGTGGTATGTTTCTCGCAATCAAAAAATAATAGGAATTCACACATGCCAAAGGCGAGTGATGTTAAAAAAGGTACTGCTATTGATTTTAATGGCCGAGTGCTAGTTGTAAAAGATATTGTGCGCTCTGTGCCGCAAGGCCGTGCTGGTGGCAGTTTATATCGAATGCGTTTATACGATGTAGTAACTGGCAGCAAAGTGGATGAAACATTTAAAGACAGCGATATGCTAACGCTTGCTGATTTAACACGTCGCGAAGCAATGTTGTCGTATATTGATGGCGACGAGTATGTTTTCATGGATAACGAAGATTACACGCCATATAACTTAAATAAAGATGCTATTAGCGAAGAGATTCAATTTGTAAATGAAGAAACCCAAGGTGTGCACGTTATTATCATTGACGGTGCACCAGTAGGCCTTGATTTACCATCAAGTGTTGAGCTTGTTGTTGAAGAAACCGATCCTTCAATTAAAGGGGCTTCTGCAAGCGCTCGTTCAAAACCTGCACGTATGTCTACAGGCTTAAATATTTCTGTGCCTGAGCATATTTCAACAGGTGACCGTATTCGTATAAATACTGTTGAACATAAATTCATGGGTCGTGCTGAAAAGTAAGTTATAAACTCTAAAAAAGCCGAGCCTTAATTTAGATGGCTCGGCTTTTTTGTATGTAAGAGGTTTATTGCTGTAAATTCAACCAAAATAACGCTAGAATACACGCCTTATTTTTAGGCTATTTAATACCAATCCGTAGTAATACTTAATCAATTTGAGTGATTAAATCTGACGTTAACAGCGTTAAAAATTCTGATACATGGATGCAGGGTAATGCAGGAGTTAAATAACGAATTTTTGCCTTGTTATCGACACGATTTTCTTACCTCAAAATAGATCACTTAATTAAGCGAATTGGTATAGGGTGTAGATTTGTTTATTGTTTTACTAAGTTGTGTGTTTATAGCCGTGATGTATTTGGAAACGATTAAAAAAGGCATGCCAATTAAGCGATGGCTTATTTTGGCTGGTTTACTTGGGCCGGTAGCATGGTGCTTGTTTAACTTACATTATCGCCGCGCATTGGTACGAAATGTAGGGATCAAAGCATGTATATGGCTCCCTTAATTTATACCGTTCTGAATAAGTATTGGGACAATTTAACGAATTAAATCATCCCATATCTAAGCAGATTGGTATTAACCGGAAGTCTGGTTAGCTTATTGATGCCATATTTTCAGTGTCCGTTCTAATTAGACTAGGCGCAGCTTTAGTTTGTTGTTGTTTCAAAAAATCAGTAAATTCGTCTTTAGATAGTGGCTTAGAATAAAAGTAACCTTGTACTGTTTCACAATTCAATTTTTTTAATATTTCAATTTGTTCAGCCTGTTCAACCCCTTCGGCAACGACATGTAAATCAAGGTTATGTGCAATCGTCACAATTGAGTTGACCATGTTACGACCACGTTCATTTTTCATATCATCTATAAATGCCTTGTCTACTTTTAACGTGTTAAGCGGAAATTGTTTTAAGTACGCCAAGGAAGAGTAACCGGTGCCAAAGTCATCCATTGCTAAGTGAATCCCTCGGGCACTTAATGAGCGCATAATCGCAATGGCTTCTTTGGGATCATCCATTACAGTACCTTCGGTAATTTCAAGCTCTAAGAAATACGAAGGTAGTTCATTTTTTTGTAAAATAACGTCAATGCGAGATGTTAAATCGGGTAGGCTGAATTGTTTAGCTGATAAATTAACGGCGACTCGGCCACTAAATAGACCGCTATCAAGCCATTGTTTAACATCTCTGCAAGCTTTATTTAATACTACTTCACCAATTTCAATTATTTGACCTGTTTCTTCAGCTATAGGTATAAATACACCAGGACTAATAATGCCTTTTTTAGGGGTTATAAAGCGAACCAACGCCTCCATCCCTGTTAACTTTCCTGTGCGAATATTCATTTTTGGTTGATAGTAAACCTCAAAATGATCTTCTTTTAGGCCAAAGCGCATAAGGTTTTCTATTTGTAGGCGTTTAACTGCTTGGCGATTCATCGTGTCGTTAAAAAACAGATAACTGTTACCTTTCTTTTTAGCGTGATACATGGCCGTATCTGCATTTTTCAAAAGTAGTTCTGGTGTATTACCATCTTCAGGAAAGAGTACAATGCCAACGCTTGAAGTAATCGCGAGCTCATGACCAGCCATTTTAAAAGGTGTAGCAATAGCGGCTAAAAATTGTTTAGCCGTGCGGGTGATCACATGAATATCATTGGTATCAGACATTACTAGAGCAAACTCATCGCCCCCTAAACGGTAAAATACATCGTTCTCTCGGGTTAGTTTATTTAAGCGCATAGCGAGCTTTGCAAGCAGACTATCGCCTAACTGGTGTCCTAATGAGTCGTTTATCTTTTTAAAGTTATCTAAATCGAATACGAGCAGCGCATGGTGTGAATTTTGTTTAACTAACTTATGTAAATCGGTAAAAAATAAATTTCGGTTAGGCAGGCTTGTTGTACGGTCGCGATTTGATAAATTATGCAGTTGTGATTCTGCTTTTTTACGTTCAGTTAAGTCAGAGTAAACAATCACGTAATTTGTAATTTGGTTTTGATCATTTTTAATTTCATCAATTGAAATTTCAAATGGTAGTAAAACGCGTTCGCTATTACGTAGCTTTACCTCTCGTTGAATATGTTCATTCTCACGGACAATTTCGATAATTGTATCAATGAAGCCTTGTTCATAACCAGGTAAGGTAAAGTCTTTTTTAAGGTATTGTTCTCGCATACCGCCAAAGAGGGTTAAAAAACTAGGGTTTATATCAACTAACTTAAAGTTTTTGTCGTAAATAGCCAGCGCATCAGTTAGTGACTCAACACATTTTGCAAAGAGATTCAAACGCTCTTCGGTTGATTTTAACTGTGATATATCTCGTACAGTGCCCGTCATTCTTAGTGGTGATAGATTGGTATCTTTTTCTATAATTTTGCCGCGATCAAGTACCCAATGCCAACGGCCAAAGGTATCTTTAATACGATAAGTCGCTTCGAAAAAAACGGTTTTTTCTGCAAAGTGTTTTTTAAGTAAGTGTTCAACATTTGTAATATCGAGTGGGTGAATGAGGCTTTTATTTGGAGGGAAACCTATTAACGTAGTTGAGTTCATCATATATTTGTCGTTTATTCGAATAACTTCCCCCGTTTTTATGTTCCAATCCCATAAAGTATCACCACTGCCTTCAACAGTACTTTTCAGGCGCCTTTCGGATAAACGAAGTTGTCAACGTGAGCGACTAAGTTTGTGGATAACAAACAATAGGTAAGGCAAAGCAAGCGCTATAATGGCGCTTGCTAAAATAAGGATGGTATCTGAATTGTAATTAAATGATGACTCAAAAGCATAAAGCTTAAATGAGTAAGCAAGTAATACAACTGACAAGCTTAATTTTGTTATTATTTTGATTATCATTTTATTATTACTTCAAATTTACAAATGATAATCTAAAACAAGCTAAACCAAGAGTCAAAGAGAATGCGAGTAAACAGGCATATTTTGAGGTTTATTGTCTTTAGCTGAGCTTAAAAGCTCATATCTTGGTCGATTTTCATCAAATAGGATGACGGCATACTCTTTTATATCTTTGAGTGTTAATGCGTTTAATGCATTAAGTAACTTTTGCTGCATATTAAATTCATGATCTCTGTTGCCTATTGCAAGCCAAAAACGTTGCGAGCGTAACCGTAGGTTTTTATCTTTTTCAGCAATATGGGTCGTTAAGCCATGTTTTTGTTGTTGCCAATTTTCTTCATTAAGCTCATCGATGTTGGTTAAATATTTATTAACAAAGCTGTTATGTCTATTCATTAATGTTTTTGCGATAAACTTTGGCGATTGTATATAAAAAGCAATACCCGCACGAGTGTTAAAAGGAGCATAACCAGCCCCAACTAAATAACCTAGCTGTTGTGTGGTTCGTAACTCGTTAAAGTAGTCTTGGTTCATTAAGTGATTCAGTGCCATTAATTTAACTTTTTCGATTACACAATCAGTTTTTGCTTGATAATACACAACCATTGCATGGTCACTGCAAGGCAGCTCTAGTTCGTAGCGTGTTACTTTTTCAATTTCAAATAGCGGACGTCTTAAATCATCAATTGTTGTAGCATGTTTCAAATGGGTAGCCACTTTTTTCTGAAATGTAATGGCCTCGCTTTGTTGCCAATTACCATGTAAAAACGACTCTGCATGAAGCGCTTTAAAAAAATCTTGTCTGAATTCATTAAATTGCTGAAAACTTGTGTTTTTTAATGCTGATGCAAGTTGGTCTGGTTGTGGATTCCAAGGCATTACTTTAGCACCTAAAATACTAAACAGTTCACTAACTGGTTTGTTTTGGTTGCTATTTCGCCAGTGCCTGACAAGTTGTTTTTTGTATTCAGCAAAACGTTTTGCACAAATGTTGACATTAAATAGGGCGTCAAGAAGCTCATCAACTAATTCTAATTGGCTAGACGATAATCCGGCTGTATGCAGTGTTAAACCGCCTTGGTGAGATGTTAAATGGTAACTTAACCCTGCCAGCTCCGCTGGGTAAAATTGTTCACCTACGCTATCCATAAATAAATCAGTAAATAAGCGAGTTAATGCCATATGCTTCACATCTTTTACTGCAAAGTCAGAGTCCAAGGCTAAATAAAAATGGCCTTTTGCTACTCTAAAAGTATTGTCTTGCTTAAACCAAAAGTCAAAACTGGGCTCTTTTACTAAAAGTTCAGGTTTTATTTGTGGTTTTTCTACATCATATAGCACCACATTTTTTGTTAAGTAAGGATTTGCCGTTGGCAATAGCATATCTTTCAGTGGTTTATTTATATCACTTAAAGCATCGAGCCAGCTGGGTGATATTTTTTCAACTTTATAAGGGGTGTTATACCATGCAGTTTTGTGCTCTGGTTCTACATCAGGGTGGATAAGAACAATACGCATATTATGCGGCGTTAACCATTGCATTGCGATTTCGTGGGTGGCTTTTTTAAAGCCCTCCATCAAGTAGTCGCCTTGCACATAATTGACTTCATCGTAATGTTGCATATTTATACTTAAATTACTGACCCAATCGATTAGGCGTGACTTTTCTTGATTATCGAAAGCAATTTGTAATAGGTTTTTTTTATCTTGATAAAGACGAGGTAACTTCTCTGTATTGGCATTAATTAAGCAAATATATTCAAACACCATCTCAATAATGTCTTCAAAATATTCAATACCTTCGTCAGTGAGCGCCATGCTTATATTAAAATCTTTAAAGTTACTGCCGTTAATACCGCCGCCAGCTGAGAGCGCATTTATCCAGCCTTGTTCTTTTAAAATAGAATAAAGAGAACCTGCACCTTCATAACCTAATAAATGAGCAATAAAACTCACGGTTTTATGGCGATAAAAATCATCAATATTTGGCATCACAAAACTGACAATCAGTTTTTGCATATGTTTGTGCGGCTCAATATGCAGCACTTTCCCTATATCTTGTTTGCGGTAAAGTGGCTCACTGATCTCTGATTTCTTAAGGTTTTTATTACCGTTAATTTCGTTAAAATATGTATTAGTCCAGCTTTGTAAGGTGTCGAGCTCTTCATTGGCGCAAATAACTAACGTCATCCATTGGGCTTGATAAAAAGCATTAAAGAAATCCCGAAGTTCGTCACTTATACAGCGCTCTCTGTCTGCCAACGTTTGTAGATTACCAACTGAAAACTTGGCAAAAGGGTGGGCTGGATTTACCGTTTCTTTATGTGCTTGATAAATACGGCGGCCATCGTCTTTAATTTTTAGTTTAAATTCGGCTTCAATTGCGTTACGTTCTTTTTCGGTTTCGGTTGAATTTAAAAGTGGCGCAATAAAAAAGCGGCTAAATTGCTCTAATGCATTTTTAAATTCTTGATTATTAATATCAAAAAAATAGCAGGTATGCTCTGTGCCAGTCCACGCATTAGTGTTTCCACCGGCTTGAGATACATAATTATTAAAACTACCAGAGTCTGGAAATTGGTCAGTACCTAAAAAAAGCATATGTTCTAAAAAGTGTGCGAGGCCTTGTCTATCAAGAGGATCGTCAAAATGACCAGCATTTACTGCCATAGATGCAGCCGCTTTTGTTGAATCTTTATCTTGCACAAGTAGTACTTTTAGACCATTGTCCAGTGTAAGAGCTTTATATGCTCTGTTATCATTGCGACTGATATTCAAATGATGCTCCTGAAATTAAACGTTTGCTTGTTAACAACAGATGATAACTTCAGGAAAGTGGAATACGACTAAAAGGTTTACCTGAATATCACGAAAGAACTATTTTAGAAAAAAATAGGTTTATGTTTTTAATATAGCGGACAAATGGGCAAATTGGCTACTGTTTTATATTCTTTAATCGGTTGATTTTTTATGAAAACAATCCTAATAATGCGCCACGGCGAAGCAACACCGATGCAGGCTGATGATGCGGCTAGAAATTTGACTCAAACGGGTCATACTGAAGCCGAGAAAATGGGCCTATGGCTTGCTAAACACTACCCACCTGATGCCTTGTTAGTTAGCCCTTACATTCGTGCTCAGCAAACTGCAGAAAACGTTGCTAAAAATGCAGAGTTTAAATTTAGCGAAACATGCAGTGATATTGTGCCTGAAGGAAAACCGCAAATAGCAGCGGATTATCTCGAAACGCTTATAGCAGCACACCCCCAATGCAACACTTGGCTTGTGGTAGCACATATGCCAATTGTGAGTTATTTAGTTGATCAATTATGCCCTGGTAACATGCCTATTTTTAATACGGGAGCCATTGCTGTAATAAGTTACGATGAAAGAACTCAACGCAGCCAGTATATGAGTATCAATGCTCCCGATAATGTATAAATTTAATTAATAATATGAGTGAAGAAATGACTATTGAACGCCTTCAAACCGGTGCGCGCATGAGCCGCATTGTAAAACATAACGGCACTGTGTATTTATGTGGGCAGGTATGCGCCGACGCGCAAAAAGATATCAAAGAACAAACTCAAACTATGCTTGATAAAGTAGAGGCGCTGCTTGATGAAGCGGGAAGTTCAAAAGAACATATGCTTAGCGCGACTATTTATGTAAAGAGCATGGAATACTTTGCTGATATGAATGCAGTATGGGATGCATGGGTAACCGAGGGTTATGCACCAGCACGTGCCTGCGTGGAAGCTAAAATGGCACGTGATGCACTACTTGTTGAAATTTCAGTCGTTGCAGCTTTAAAAGAATAATAGCTTTAATGAATCGCTCCCCCGTTGTACTTATCACAGGCTCTAGTCGAGGTATTGGCGCAGCTACTGCACTATATTTTGCAAAGCATGGTTATGATGTTTGCATTAATTATAAAGCTGATTTAGCTAGTGCGAAGCTAGTAGCCGATCAAGTAAGAAGCTTTGGCGTTAGGGCTCAAGTTATAAAAGCAGATGTGTCGAAAGAGGCAGATGTTTTGGCGTTATTTGACTTTATTGATAAAGAGTTAGGTCAACTTGATGTACTAATAAATAACGCCGGTATTTTAAAACCACAAATGCCTTTGTTAGAAATGAGTGTTGATCGCATAAACGAAGTTTTGATAACAAATATTACCAGTGCTTTTTTATGTAGTCGTGAAGCAATAAAGCGAATGGGAAATGGCGGTAGTATTGTTAATGTATCATCGGGGGCCGCTAAAACAGGCTCTCCTAATGAGTACATTGATTATGCAGCATCTAAAGGTGCAATGGACACATTTACTATTGGCTTGGCCAAAGAGGTGGCAAGTAAAGGTATTCGTGTTAACTCGGTTAGACCAGGGCTTATTTACACTGATATGCATAGCGATGGTGGTGAAAAAAATCGAGTCGATCGCCTTAAAAGTAAACTGCCCCTTGGCAGAGGCGGTACACCCGAGGAAGTTGCTGCAGCAATTTACTTTTTAGCTTCGGAACACGCTTCTTTTACAACGGGTAGTTTTGTTGATGTAGCCGGTGGTTTGTAAGCTAAAGTAGTAAAGCTAGCCAAAACGTAAAGCTAATAACACTTAAGATAGTAGAAAGTACGACAGCCCCAGCAAGAGTAGCTTCATGCTGCTTTATTTGACTCGCAATAAGATAAGCATTTACGCCAACAGGGGACGCACTTAAAAGTACCAATACATTAAGTATTTGCGTGTCTAGCTCAAATACATAAGTGCCTACCAATAAAACTAACGCAGGCAATAAAAATATTTTTAAAATTGATGCTATTAACGCCGGTTGCCAATTTGCTGCTATTTTATAAAAAGCTAAGTTTGCACCAAGTACAAATAGTGCACAGGCAATTGCTGGTTTAGCTAATAGCTCTAAACTATTTGCTAAGTCGGTAAACAGTGTAACTCCTAATATGTTTAATATAAGTCCGCACCCAATACTCAGTACTATTGGGTTTAACACCATACTTTTTCCAAAGTGCGACCACGAAAATTTATCGCTACTACCTTTAGCGCCTATTAAAAAAGTAAGTGCAAATAACAATGTGCTATGAAAAGTAATGATCATAAACGCAATGGCTATCATCTCTTTGTCAAGCGATGCAATAACAATAGGGATACCCACTAACACCATATTTGAATAGCTAGAAGCAAGTCCAAAGACACCGTGTTGTTGGTAATTTTTTAAATGTTTTTTACTTAAATAAAAGCGGTCAATTAAAATACCCACCCCAAATACACTCAGAACAGGTATGTAAAAGCTCAAAAATGCAAAAAGGCTAATGCTTTGCTGTAAGTTAATTTGCGACATATTTAATAATAAAAAAGCAGGCAAACTAATATAAAAGGTAAACTTACTCAGGCCTGCGATATGCTGCTTGTCGAAAAATTTTAATCGGCAACAGCTATAACCAAACGCAACAATAAAAATGAGCGGAAAAATAATTGAAAAAATATGCACGTAGTTACATCCTAGTAATGGCTAAAGTTAGCGTCTAAATTCATCACTTTGCGGTAAATTAATTAAAATAAGTACAGCGCCTCTTCCACCATATTCGAGAGGGGCTTGGTGCATCGCTATTACGTCAGGATGCTGTACTAAGTACTGCGGTACTTTGTGCTTTAGTACACCGCCGCCAATACCGTGCACTACACATGCGCAATAATAATGCTGCTTTTTACACTCGTGAATGAGTCCAGCGAGTTCATCTTTAGCAAGTTCTTTATTTAAGCCATGTAAATCTAGCGTCAAATCGGGTGCAAAGTCACCACGGCGAAGCTGTTTAGCTAGGAAGCTATCTTGGCCAGGTTTTACATATTTAACCGTACCGTGGGTGTCTATATCGGGAATATAAACGTCTGAGAAAAAAAATTCAGACTGAGCCTGCTTTTTTTGCTGGGCAAATTGCTTAGCTTGTGACACCTTAGGTTTTGTATCAAAACGATGAGTATCTTGTTTAAATACTTTAGCGCCTGTGATCGTTTGACGAAATAAGCTTATGTCGTCATTGCTTAGGGACGAATGTGATGGAGTGTCTTTTTTCATAACTATTACCTAAACAAAAAAACGTAAAAACGCAGCGCAAAAGGCGGTACAATACTTAAATGAGGGGGCAATTGTAATTTGCCCAGCGCAGATAGGCAATGCAATCGTCTTAAAGACTCAAAACAGTCAGTAAGCTAATACAGGTAAAAATATATGAGCGATTTACAAATAGAAGAAGCAACACTCGAAGAAGCCGTTGCAGAACTGTCAACTTTACATGACTGGTTACGTTGGACTACAAGCCAATTTGCAAGTAGTAGTATATTTTTTGGACACGGTACAGATAACGCATGGGATGAAGCTGTAAGCTTATTACTGCCTGCGCTTAGCTTGCCTGTTGATGCGCCAAAAGAATTAATGCATGCGCGTTTAACAAGCACAGAAAAAAACCGACTTGCGGGTCTTATTGCAGAACGTATTAACGACTGCACGCCAGTACCTTACTTAACAAACATTGCATGGTTTGCGGGTATGCCATTTTATGTTGATGAACGGGTACTTATACCTCGCTCACCATTTGCTGAGCTTATCAGTAACCGCTTTACACCTTGGCTTGAAGAGCCACAATCGGTTAACCGTATATTAGATTTATGTACGGGTTCGGGTTGTATCGCAATCGCACTTGCGCAAGCTTTTGAGCAGGCACAAGTTGATGCGGTAGATATATCGTATGAAGCGCTTGAAGTGACAGACATAAACATTAACGATTACATGTTAACTGAGCGCGTGTTACCTATTCAATCTGATGTATTTAGCGGTGTACCAGGTCAAAAATACGACCTAATAGTAGCAAACCCACCGTATGTTGATGCAGAAGATATGGCTGACCTGCCACGTGAGTTTCATCATGAACCAGAGCTTGGGCTTGCATCAGGCCACGATGGTTTAGATGTAACCCGTACTATATTAAGCGAAGCGAGTAATCATCTAACAGATAACGGTTTGTTATTTGTAGAAGTTGGTAACTCTATGGTACATATGGATGCACTGTATCCGGGCGCGCCGTTTGAATGGATTGAATTTGAACAAGGCGGCTTAGGTGTATTTGTAATTAGCAAAAAGCAGCTAGATGAGTATTTTGCAAAATAAGTAAAAAATGAATAGCCAAGCCCTGTGCTTGGCTATTGGTAGTCATTAGGAATGAGGAAAGTTAATGGCAGGTAATAGCATTGGACAGTTATTTAAAGTGTCCACCTTTGGTGAGAGTCACGGCGTTGCATTAGGCGGCGTTGTTGATGGTACTCCCGCAGGTCTCGAAATCACAGAGGCCGACTTACAAATTGATTTAGATCGCCGAAAACCAGGCCAAAGCCGTTATACAACGCAGCGCCGTGAAAGCGATCAAATAAAAATATTAGCAGGCGTTTTTGAAGGTAAAACCACAGGTACTAGCATTGGTTTATTAATTGAAAACACCGATCAACGCTCGCAAGATTACGGCAAAATTAAAGATGTATTTCGCCCAGGTCATGGCGATTACACGTATTGGCATAAGTACGGCTTGCGCGACTATCGCGGTGGTGGGCGTTCATCTGCACGCGAAACCGCAATCCGAGTCGCAGCAGGGGCTATCGCTAAAAAATATTTAAAGCAATTTCATGGTATTGAAGTTAAAGCATGCTTAAGCCAGCTAGGTCCTATTAAGGCTGAAACGTTTGATTGGGATGAAGTTGAAAATAACTTATTCTTCTTCCCTGATGCAAGTAAGCTTGAAGCGCTTGACGAATATATGCGCGACCTTAAAAAGCAAGGTGACTCAGTTGGCGCTAAAGTAAAAGTAGTGGCAAGCAACGTACCGGTAGGTCTAGGTGAGCCAGTATTTGACCGCCTTGACGCCGAACTTGCACACTCCTTAATGAGTATTAACGCAGTTAAAGGCGTGGAAATTGGTGATGGCTTTGATGTGGTTGAGCAAAAAGGCTCTGAGCATCGTGATGAGTTAACCCCTGAAGGTTTTACATCAAACCACGCCGGTGGTGTACTTGCGGGGATTTCGACAGGGCAAGATATTATTGCTTCTATTGCGCTAAAACCAACGTCGAGTATTACTATTCCTGGCAACAGTATTAATACGAGCAACGAAGCGGTAGAGATGATCACCAGAGGTCGTCATGATCCGTGTGTGGGCATTCGTGCAATCCCGATTGCTGAGGCAATGATGGCTATTACATTAATGGACCATTTACTGCGTCAACGCGGTCAAAACCCACATGTAAACCACGAACATGGGCCAATTAAAGGTTCGGTGTGATTAATTGATTTTTTAAATTAAATTGAGTTATTTAGTATATTAGAGCACGATTTCATATCGTGCTTTTTTACGTTTACTCTTTTATAAATCAAGTCTTGTGACTATTAAAAACTTGCAGTGATCACTTCACCAACTCTCGTTTTATCGGATTATGTGGTTATTTTCTCGGTGTTACAGCACTGGATAGCTTAATCAAGTACAGAAACCAATATTGTTGCTGTGATTAAGAGAGGAGGTTGATATAACTTAAATATGAAGTGGTTTTTTATATTTTTAAGGGGGCTGTAGCCCCCAAGTTTGGTTTAAAATTTTAACAGCGGTAATGAGCTGTTTTTTTGATCCGTCCAATGCACTAACTCAGTTTTTGGATAGGATTTCATCGGCGATAAATCACTTACCTTAATAGCATCTAAAAATAGTTGATTACTTGTTAACACAACCCACTCCGAACCTAAAGCGGTGAGCTTTGTTGAATTATGCTTAAATTTTATTAATGCTTTTGCAAAGTTAATACTATGCGCTTGGAGCACTGGTAGTAAGTCTATATGGTTATTTGATATATGGATAACTAAAATACCGTTTTCACTTAATCGTTGCCAGTAAAGCTCAAGCGCTTCCTGAGTTAATAGGTGGGCGGGAATTACATCACTAGAAAATGCATCAATAACTAAGGCATTCATTAAAGGGGCATTGTTTTTAAGCTCGTTTACTAATGAGACTCTGCCATCACCAATGGTTACATTTACTTTAGCTTGGGTGTTTTTAAGATAATCAAAATATGTATTAGCCATTTTGTATACTGCGGGGTTTAGCTCATAAAAATGGACTGTATCGTGCTTGTCAGCCAGGCTAGCCAATACTCCTGCACCTAATCCTACGACGCCCATGCTGAGGTTTTCTTGGCTTTTAAGTATCGCCAGCGACTTAGCTACGCCAGTGTGCTGATGATAGTAACTGTTAGTGAGTGAATTTTGACCATGTAAAGGCTGCGAACCATGAATTGTGGTGCCATCAATTAAACGTCTTTGTGCAAGCTCTGCAGTATTGATATCTTTTACTGTGAGGTAGCCATAAAAATTTCTTTGTGATGCAACGTTATATTGATTGAAACTAAAATAAAGAACGAGATAACAGCCACACCACAGAGCTGATGCGCCGATTAGCAGCGTATTTATTTTTTTTAATTTAGTTATTTGAATGTAGCTAATGAGAGTAAGTAGTACTGCCAAGCTGACTATATATTCGGTGATTTGTTCAAATAACACCGGAGCAAGTAACGTGGTAAATAAGCTGCCAAGCGCGCCACCTAAAGCAATATACAGGTAAAAGTGTGTTAGTAATGTGCTTTGTGGTGCAAGTTCTCTAAGTTCACCGTGGCAAATCATGCAGCCAGTAAATAAAATAAAGCTATAAATTATAATTTGTGAAACAGCGTTAAATTGGCTCCCTAAAAAGTACATTATCAACCCTGCAAACGCGCTTAATATAAAAGCATATACCCAAACAGAACGATTATAGTTGCTTTTATTGGCAAACGTATAGCTAAAAGTCACTAAATAGATAGTAAGCGGCATAACCCATACAAGTGGCATTGGTGGGATATTAGTACTGATCATTTGTGTTGTCGCAATTAACATGATTGAGCTTGTCGCGGATAAAATAATCCAAAGTACATTTGGTTTTTTTGACATTTTTTGTGTAAGCGGTAACGGTGATTTATTTTTTTTGGTGCTCATGCTCAATAGCTTATAAGCTAAACTGATTAATAGCATGCAGTAGATAAGCAGCCCGATTTGCCAGTAATCTTTTTGTTGCTGTAGTGAAAAAAACACCTCAAATATAATTGGGTAGCTTATTAAAGCTAATAAAGAGCCGAGGTTAGAAACCGAATACCAATGATAAGGCACTGTATTTTCACCGCGCTCTATGTACCATCGTTGCATAAGCACACTTGTGGCACTTAGCAGCATAAATACTAAGCCAATTTGATTCAGCAAGTTTGCAATCACTGACCAGTAGGGGGTTAAAGTAAAATTAACTTGGAACTTGTTAAGGCTAATTAAGCTTGCTAAAACAACAAGCGAAATATGGATTACCATTTGTTTTTTTAGTGGATAACGAGTTAAAAAGTGTGCGTAAAAATAGCCAAGTAATAAAACAGTTTGATAAAAAAATAGACTGGCAGACCACACCGATGCGCCGCCCCCAAATTGAGGTAACAGCTCTTTAGATAACATTGGTTGAATTTGAAATAGCAAAAAAGCGCTAACAAAAATGGTTAAGATAAATAAGATACGAAGCATGGATTTTAATTGTTAATGAATAATGCGAGCAGCATTGCGGATAACAGATTAAGCAGCAATGGAATTACCCTAGAGTTTCTCTTAAGAAAACCTTAATATATGATTTATAGTAATTTATTGGAGTAGCCAGTGGGCCGTTTTGTAATAGGGGAATTTGCTATAGATGTAAGCCGCTGTAAAATATCATCAGCTGACACAGAGCAAGTCGTTGAACCCAAAGTAATGGATGTACTGCAATATATGTATTCACATCGGGGCTCTGTGGTTAGCCAAGAACAAATTTTTTCAGCCGTATGGCCAAATGCTACATTTAGCCCCAGTTATGTGCAGCGCTGTATTGCATTGCTTAGAAAAGCATTGGGTGAAGATTCAAAAAATCCACGATATATTATTACTCATCCAAAGCGAGGCTATAGCCTTGAAGTAGCTGAGCCTCAGCCTAATAAACCCAAGCGTATATACTTATCAGCGTTGGTAATTTTAATGGTTACACTGGGTGGGATCGCAAGTTGGCTTTACCCCGATACACCGCAAGTAAAGACACGTTTTACCAAATTGATGCCTATTTCTTCGAGTGAAGAAAATGAATCGAGCATTTCTTTGTCACATAATGGTGAGTATATAGCCTTTGTGCGTGGTGATAAGTCAAAGCAAGCTATCTGGTTAAAAAACTTACGCTCAGGAAAAGAAGTTAAATTAACACAAAAGCAATCAACCTATCACAGCCTAGGGTGGAGCAGTGATGACAGTGAAATCGCATTTGTGAATCAGGATGATACCCAGACATTGGGGTATTTCACTTTAGACAAGCTGACATTACAATCGGCAAACTATAGAACAATTTATACTTTTAAAGACTTTAAGATTACGAGCCAGCAGTTAGAGTGGGCGAATAACAATCATATTTATTTCATTGAAAAACGCCAAAGCGATAATCATACTCAACTAAGTACAATTGATTTAATAACCCAAGAAAAGCGTGTTATTAAGGAAGCTGCGGGGCAAGATTGGATGATGTTACATGCATTATCACCGAGCCAGAAGTCTATTGCTCTAGCTTCTGAATCTGGTCAAAACCAATACAGAATTGATTTGTTCGACATTGAAACAAGCTTGACTAAAACATTAGCAACGGTTGAAGATGGAGTGCAGGGGTTGAGCTGGCACCCCAATGCACAACAATTATTGATTAGTAATAAACATCAACTTCAGCTATTAAATTTACAGGGGCAACTGACAAAGTTGGCGTTTAATAACTACCACATTATTAGAGACGCGCATTTCTCGTTGTCAGGTAACGACATTTTAATGGAGTTAGTAAAGGTTGATGTGGATATTATTCGCTCAACTCGTCAAGAGCCAACGCAATTTGAAACGCTTGTAGATACCTCATCAGTTGACTTTTTACCGGTGTACTCTCCCGATTCGTCTAAATTTGTATTTGAATCTCACCGATTTGGTACAAAGCAATTATTTTTGTATGAGAATGGGACGCAAACGCTGATTTTTTCTAACCCAAACAATGAAGAATTATTTGGTATCGTGTGGTCAAAAGACGCAGAAGAAGTGATCACTGCCAGTAAAAATACACTCTTTAGAATTAATCTAAAAGAACAAAGCTTTGATAGTATTCCTCATTCCTACCATTCATTTTATCTACGAGAAATGTATCACCACGAAGCTGCTATTTTAGTTTCTTATCGCGCTGCAGACGGAGTTACTTTCCATCCTGCTAAATTTGATTTAGAGACGCTTGAATTAACACCATATACAGGTTCAGGAAAGCGCTTGGCGTGCTATGCAATGGATATTGATGAACAGGATCTGGTTTACTTTTCTAATGAAAAACAAGTGTTTAGGATGAACGAAAAAAACGAGCTAGAAATTATTTGGAAATCACCAGCAAAAGAGATTATTGGTTTGGCCGTTCACGAAACGGTTATGACAGTAACACTTGCAGATAAAGACGGGTATGAGATGAATGAAATAGACTTCAAAACAGGAAATAGTAAGGCGATCTTTAAAGGCAAAGATGATGGAAAAATGTTAATAAACGCATCTCATGACTTTCAGCAGTTTCTTTATTTAACAGTGCCGAAAAGAATACGTACCTTAGTGCGCTTAAATTAACAGCTTTCATGAATGAGTAGCCGCTAATTTATGATTATTAAAGTGAGATTTTATGAATAATAACGCTAAACAAAAAGCAACACTCGCAAGACTAGAGCGTTTTAGTCAGATCACAGATAGCAGCATTGGCATTCCTTTTACTAAATTTAATATAGGCCTAGAGGCTGTGATTGGTTTAATCCCTGTTATAGGTGATGCGGCAGGCTAATTTTATCAAGCTATGTGCTTATAGAAGCGCAGCGTTTAGGTGTGAGTAAACGTATAAAGACGAAGATAATGAGTTTATTTTTTCGCAATTGATTTATTAAACTCTTCAACAGGGGTTATTTTGAGGAATTATCTTCATATCAAGCAATGCTAAAGTGGTTTATATTCATCAATAGATGAATTAATAAGCAGAGAGCATTATGACAGCCAAAGTAGGCAGACCCAAACAAGATGACCCTAACCAAGAATCAGCCAGACAAAGCCTGATTGACGCCGCCAAAATTTGTTTTTCAGAAAAAGGGTTTGATAGCGTTTCAACGCGAAAGATAGCTAAAGAAGCGAATGTAGACGCTGCAATGATTCGCTATTATTTTGGTTCAAAAGCAGGTTTGTTTGAAGCCGTAATGCAAGATACATTAGCGCCCGTGATAGCGCAATTTCAGCAAGATTTGACTCCAGATGCACAGCTCAACCCATTACGACTAATGCAGACCTATTACCGGATGATAGCAGCAACTCCGATGCTACCAAAACTGATTTTACATGTACTAGGGCAAAAGGATAATCCGCAAACTTTCGCTATTTTAACTAGTGTTTTTGATAACATTTTACGGTGTTCCGAAAGCTGGATAAAAGCATTTGAGCAGCAGGGTCACCTTAATCCAAACCTTAATACAGATTTTATACGTTTAAGCTTTATGAGTTTAATGGTGTTTCCGTTACTAGCTCCTGAATATGTACAAAAGCAACTAGGTGTTGAGATAAGAGAACGCTGGTTAATGGGACTGGCGGAACATAATCAGACTCTTTTAGAACAGGGGTTGTTTAACTTTCCAAATAACCAAAGTGATGACAATGAGGAGGGCGGATCATTATGAAAATGTGCTTGTTATTGTTATTTATAGGTCAACTTTTTCTATCTGGTTGCGATACGCAAGATATTGATTATGCAATGGGAACTGTAGAGCGCGACAGAATTAAGCTTTCATCCCCTGCGTCAGAGCAGATTGTTGATATAAAGGTACACGAAGGGCTTGTTGTTCATCAAGGAGATATTTTATTACAGCTTGATACAGTGCGTGCGAATGCACTGGTTTCTCAACGAAATGCCGAACTAGCACAAGTAAGTGCGGCATTGAGTTTACTAAATGCTGGTACTCGTGTTGAGCAATTAAATGCGGCAAAAGCAGCCCTAGATGCTACACGTTCAGACAGTAAAGAAGCTCTGCATCAGTATCAACGTATTATTAAACTTTATAAAAACCATGCTGTTGGTACTGCTGATATGGATGTAGCAAAAGCAAAGAGAAATAGTACCAAAGCTAAACAAAATCTTGCTCATGCGCAGTGGTTAGAGTTAAAAAATGGCGCGCGTCAGCAAGATTTGTCACAAGCTCAGGCTCGAGTGGACGCTGCAAAATCGGCTTTATTATGGCAACAAAAAACAGCAGAAGACCTAACTATTAAAGCACCTGTCGATGGCATTATTGACAGCCTACCTTGGTATAAAGGTGACCGTGTAATTACAGGGACGGAACTAATGAGTGTTTTAGCTATTGCTAAGCCTTATGCCAGAGTTTACTTACCTGCATCAGCATTGATGAAGGTTAAGGTAGGTGATCCAATTGATGTATTTGCTGATGGAATTAATACACCTATTAAAGGACGAGTACGCAATATTCGTTCACAACCTGCCTACACTCCATTTTATGCTTTAAATGAACGCGATAGAGCGCGATTAATGTACTTGACTGATATTGATCTTTTGCAAGCAGAAAGTTTACCCACAGGGCTTGCTGTTGAGGTGCATATACCATGAGTAACTATGGAAATATTGTGTCTGAAACAGTTGAGCATGCAATACAAGCTAAAGGTTTAAGTAAACGTTTTGGTGATAAACTAGCTGTGAATAAGCTCGATTTAAATATTCCAAAAGGAAGTATATATGGTTTTTTAGGACCTAATGGGTGTGGTAAGTTGACCAGTATTCGTCTATTAACCGGTTTATTAACGCCGACAGAGGGAGACGTTACTATTCTAGGAAAGCCATTATTAGGTAATGAAGAGTTGTTTAAAAAGCGTATAGGTTATATGACGCAAAAATTTTCCTTATATGACACTTTAACAGTAGAAGAAAACTTAAATTTCGTTGGTTCAATTTACAGCTTTTCAAGACAGCGTAAGAAAGTTCGGGTTCAAGAGTTACTCCACTTATATGGCTTAGAACAACAGAAAAATCAATTTGCAGGCTCTATGAGTGGCGGACAGAAGCAACGTTTAGCACTTGCTTGTGCAACTTTACATTCCCCTGAACTCTTATTTCTTGATGAACCAACTTCTGCTGTCGATCCTCAAAATCGACGTGAGTTCTGGGAGCGGTTATTTGATTTGTGTGATGTAGGAACCACTATTTTGGTATCTACGCATTACATGGATGAGGCCGAACGTTGTCATGCACTGGCTATCTTAGAACAAGGTAAAAAGCGCGCTGATGGTTCCCCTCAAACATTAATGGATGCAATGCCAGCGCATGTTGTCGAAGTAAGTGGAGACAAATTAAGAGAGTTAAAGCATACACTCATTATAAACTCTAACGTCTTGTCAGCGGCTCAAATTGGTGCACACCTTAGAGTATTAGTAAAACATTGTGTACAAGACCCATTAACGTTTATAGCAAAATTTAGCAACAATCGAAAAGCACTAATCGTTCGCCCAAGTCTTGAGGATGTTTTTGTCGCCTGTACTGGAGGTAGAAATGTGGACTAGAATTTATGCGATTTTTATTAAAGAATTAAAACAACTATCTAGAGACCGAATGACTTTTGCTATGATTTTGATGATCCCATTAGTACAACTAATGCTATTTGGTTATGCAATTAATACTGATGCAAGGCATATCCCGGTTGCGCTCGTGGATTTTAGCCAAACATCACAAAGCAGAGCCATTGAACAAGCAATTACGGCTACTCAATCGGTTAACTTTGTTGCACGATATAATTCAATCGAAGAAGCTGAGCAAGCAATTATACAAGGCAAAATTAAAGCGGTATTATATTTACCAAGTGATTTGACTCGGCGGCTATTTGATCATTCTCTTTATAATCATCAACAAATTAATTCGTCAATGACTAGACCTATTGGGCAATGGATAGTGGATGGTTCTGATACGGTTATTTCATCTGCAATTAGAGGGCTACGTAATATGCCGTTGGATGAGATAAGTAATCGGCCTATTATTCAAAAGGCTCCCAGTTTTGCTGTGGTTCAGTATTTTAATCCAGAGCAAAGAACAGTAGTTAATATTGTTCCAGGTTTAGTGGCTGTTATTTTGACAATGACAATGATTTTGTTTACTTCATCGGCAATCGTTCGTGAACAAGAACAGGGAAATATGGAGTTTTTAATAACTACTCCGGTGCGGCCGATTGAGTTAATGGTTGGTAAAATAACTCCTTATGTGTTCGTTGGGTTGATACAAGTTGTTATTATTTTAAGCGTTGGTTTTTGGGTTTTTTCTGTCCCAATTCATGGAGGGATACTTTCTTTGCTAGTAGGATCTATTTTATTTATTGCAGCAAGTTTAACATTAGGGTTAATGATTTCAACGATAGCAAAAACGCAATTGCAAGCTATGCAAATGACTATATTTATTTTACTACCCTCTATTCTGCTATCAGGGTTTATGTTTCCTTATGAGGCGATGCCTATTGTTGCACAATGGATTGCTGAGGCGCTTCCTGCAACTCACTTCATGCGAATTATCCGTGCTATTGTATTGAGAGATGCAAGTATTTTAATATTAGAATATGATGCTATTTGGTTAGGGGTATTTGTCTTCGTTGGGTTAATTATTGCTTCGTTGCGCTTTAATAAAACATTAGAATAGGGAAGTTTCTCCAGTACAATTATATGGATTCACATAATTAATCAATTCGTTCTACACAATAGAGTTTAGATGAGCACTTATGTATAGCTCTAATTGCTTTTTATGTCCCTGGTCCAGCTGTTTTGTAGTCATAATTATTTTTTATTAGTGCGTAAGCTCTCCTGACCGTTTTGTTAGTAAACGTAGTTAGTGCTGAAAATAGCTGCTCGAGATAGATTTATTACCCAGAGTTCAGGTTAACTATTATGTTGTCAGGAAAAGGTGCTTTACATACTTGAAAAACATCTTTGCTAAATCAATAGCCAGTACATTATGATATTTTAATTTACTTTTCTCTAGCTATGCACTTTTAATAGTAACTAGTCAGATTTATGCGTAAATAGCTAGTTCATTGCAAGTAAATTCAATGCAGTTAGTCGAAAATAGTTGCTTGAGATAGATCTTTCCAGTGTTCAGGTTATTCATTTTCCCAAATATGTATTACTTAGTGAGAAATTTAAATGCATTTATTTATTGGAAACAAAAATTACTCTAGTTGGTCGCTCCGAGCTTGGTATTTGATGAGTAAATTTAATATACCGTTTGAAGAAACCCAGCTGGTACTCGACACCCCCGACTTTTACAATGAACTAAAAAAGACCTTTGCTTTGCAAAAAGTTCCAGCGTTAATCGATGGTGATTTACAGGTTTGGGATTCACTAGCAATTTGTGAATATATTAACGATGCTTACTTATCTGGCGCTGCATGGCCAAAATATATTACTCAAAGAGCTAAAGCGCGTGCGCTAAGCGCTGAAATGCATTCAGGCTTTATGGCGTTGCGCAGCGAAATGCCAATGAATATAAGAGCTACCCGTAAAGTAGACCTATCGAGCGAAGCACTAAAAGACATAGCCCGTATAGACGAGATATTTGCACAGCAACAAGATGTGTTTCCAAATGAGTGGTTTTTTGGTGACTTTAGTATTGCTGATGCCATGTATGTGCCTGTTGTACTGCGCTTAAAAACCTATCAAATTACGTTATCGCCAGAGGCGCAACAATATTGTGACTTTGTTATGCGCTGCCCAGTATTGCAAGTATGGATCACTCAGGCATTAACCGAAACCGATATTGTAGAGTGTGATGAAGCAGGAACGCCTGTATAATTATTATTTTTCATATGGCATGTTCTATGCCTTAAAATCATAAGTTTTAAACTAGGCAGCTCATGTATCTAAATCACCTAAGGTATGGCAATAAACCGATATCTACCAATACCTCAGTGACAATAGAGGCGATAGAGAATGCGCACTGGCGTTACTCGAGGCTTAAATACTTCCCTGATACGGTAATATTGGCAGATATAAAAAAGCAAAACTATGCCATTGACCCTCGGGCACTTTATGTTGATATTGAAGAGAAGTGCGAAAGTTGCTCTAAGGCATTTATTTTTTTTGCTCAAGAGCAGCAATATTGGTTTGAGGTACTTGATTTTTGGGTCGATTCACACTGTACACGTTGTTTTGAATGCCGTAAGCATGCCAGATATATACTAACTCTACGTAAACGGTACGATATGTTAACTAGCTTAGCCAATAAAACCTCAAGTGAAAAAACACAGCGTAAAGAATTTGCCAATACGCTTTACTGTTTAGGTATTATTAAAAATATCAATAAAGTGAAAGATTAATCCGCTTATATTTTACTATCCCGCCTTATTTTTACTTTAGTTGTAAAAGCCCGTACAATTCGTCTCGTTTTTAGTGCGCTAATATGGCGCTGTAACCGAGACGAATTAATCAATTTTTATGCACCAAATAGCTGATCTAATTTCAATTTTTGAGCGCACTTTTTATCAAAGTCACAATACACGACTGATAAAAGGCGATTGTGAGCCTGTGTATTTACCAGCAACAGAGCAGGTGCCATATCACCAAGTTGTATTTGCGCATGGTTTTTATGCCAGTGCACTGCATGAAATAGCGCACTGGTTGGTTGCAGGCGATAAACGTCGGCTAGTAGAAGATTACGGTTATTGGTACTGCCCAGACGGGCGCGACAAACAAAAACAAGCTGAGTTTGAAAGCGTAGAAATAAAGCCCCAAGCTATAGAGTGGTTATTAAGCACCGCAGCAGGGTTTAATTTTAATGTGTCGGTGGATAACTTAAACGGCGAGCAAACGTGTCGGTTTGATTTTCAGCAGCGAGTACATGCACGGGTATTATCGCTAATCGAAAATGGCTTTAACTCTCGTACAGGGTCACTTTTAAAAGCACTCTGTGGTTTTTACAATACACCGTGGCCTTTAACAGCGCAGCAATTTAATTGGCAACACCCGAAGGAGCTTTGTAATGGCGTTTAAATTAGGCTTAATTGTAAACCCAGTAGCAGGTTTAGGCGGAACAGTTGCTTTAAAAGGCAGTGATGGCGCACACACAGCCGCTAAAGCAATCGAATTAGGTGCAGAACCAAAAGCAAATAGCCGTACAAAAGCAGCGCTTGAGGTGCTATTGCCTTATAAAGAGCGCTTAACCATTTACACTGTTAACGGTGACATGGGTGAGAAAACAGCAAAAGCTTTGGGCTTTAATGTAGAGGTTGTATACAACACTGCAGCAATAACAACCCCAGATGACACAGAGCAAGCAGCAAAAATACTTAAAGACTTTGGTGTTGATTTAGTTTTATTTGCTGGAGGCGACGGTACAGCGCGTAATATTTGCCATGCAATAGAAGATACCATTCCCGTACTTGGTATTCCCGCAGGCTGTAAAATTCATTCTGGTGTTTACGCTATCACGCCAAAGGCTGCAGGGCGCGTAGTCGAAATGCTGGTTAAGGGTGAGTTAGTTACCTTAGCCGATGCAGATGTAATGGATATAGATGAAGATGCTTTCAGACAAGGCACAGTAAAAGCCAAACGCTACGGCGAAATGCAAACACCTAGCGAAGTACGCTATATGCAAGCGGTTAAAAATGGCGGTAAAGAAACCGACGAACTCGTACTTGCCGACATTGCAGCGCATGTTGTATCGCAAATGGATGAAGACACATTTTATATTATGGGTAGCGGCTCAACGGTTGAAGCCATAATGGAAGAAATGGGGCTTGAAAATACGTTACTTGGCGTTGACTTAATAAAAGATCAAACCTTAGTTGCCCAAGATTTAACGGCTAAGCAATTGCTTGAGCTTACACATGATCAAAGTACTAAGTTAGTCATTACGCTCATTGGCGGGCAAGGGCATATATTTGGCCGTGGTAACCAGCAATTGAGTCCTGTGCTTATACGCGCAATTGGTAAAGAAAATATTATTGTAGTAGCAACAAAAACAAAACTACAAGCGCTTAATGGTCGCCCCCTTATTTGTGATACAGGCGATGGCGAATTAGATGATGAATTAACGGGTTATATTAAAGTAACCACCGGATTTAACGACCATATTATGTATGCAGTAGGGCACCACAACCTTGAAAATACAGGTGCTTTGCAAAACCAGGAGATTAATAAATGAGTTTAGTGAACTATATCGATGCAGCTCAGCAGTACTTCGATGATTTAGTAATAAAAGCAACTGACGATGAGTTATTTGCAGGCGGCTATTTACGAGGCCACTATGATCTTGCAGTAGGCTATGCCGAAGTAGAAAAGCTAACAATTAGTATCGATGAGCTAAACGAAACAGTAGAGCAAAGCTTAGTTAAAGCATATCGCAACGGCGAGCTTAACGAAGAAGACAAAACATTAGTTGCACGCTTGTGGGATGAAGTTAAAGCCCTCGCTTAACCCTAAGTGGCAAAAAAACACGATTTGTTTATCACTATCGTGTTTTTTTGTGCCAAAAATTTTTAAAGCAAATTTTTATGTTAATTTACCGTTTCGTTTTTGTGCGGTATTGTTACTAAAATAAACTTTAGGAGCGGTAAAAATGAATAATAATCAAGACGCTTTACCTTCAGGGGTTGTAGCGCGTTTTTTAAATTTTGTTGAGCGAGTAGGAAATAAGCTTCCAGATCCAGCAGTAATATTTCTATTTGCAATGTTATTAATTTGGTTTTTGTCGTGGTGGTTTTCAAGCGTGAGTTTTGATGCAATAGACCCACGTACCGGTGAAGCGATTATTATTAATAATATGCTGGCAAGTGATTCGCATGCTACCTTTTTATCATCAATGATAAAAACCTTTACAGGGTTTGCTCCATTAGGTGTCGTTTTAGTAGCTATGTTAGGTGTGGGGGTTGCAGAGCATTCGGGCTTTATTAATACCGGCCTTAAGTTAATGCTTAAAGTGACTCCTAAAAAGCTATTAACGCCTTCAATCATTTTAGTGGCCATTGTGAGCCATACCGCTACTGACGCAGGTTATGTATTAGTTATTCCACTTGCCGGTGTTATATTTTATGCTGCAGGACGCCATCCGCTTGCGGGTATTGCAGCTGCATTTGCAGGAGTCAGTGGTGGTTTTGGGGCTAACTTTATTCCATCAGGTATCGACCCATTACTACAAAGCTTTACCCAAAGTGCGGCGCAAATAATTAATCCTGCAATAACAATTAACCCGTTAAATAACTGGGCATTTGCTTCAGCATCTAGCTTATTTATTGTGGCATTAGGCTGGTACATTACCGATAAAATTATTGAACCACGTTTACAAAAAACAGCGGTTGATGGTGTTAAAGAGGATTTACCTGTATTTGAAGATGCACGTGGTGACGAAAAGCGTGCCTTTCTTATTGCCAGTGCCGTTATGATTGCTGGTATTGCGTTATTAGCCTATGTGTCAGCCCCAGTTGATTCAGCAATGCGCAGCAGCGATGGTTCTTTAACAAACTTTAGTTCACCACTAATGCAATCAATAGTACCGCTGATATTTTTATTATTTTGGATCCCAGGCGCAGTGTATGGTTTTACCGTCGGCACCTTTAAAACCTCTAAAGATATGATAGACGCGATGAGCAAAGCCATGAATGGTATGGCGTATTACATTGTTATGGCATTCTTTTGTTCATTATTTATTGCCGCGTTTAGTAAATCAAACCTAGGTGCATTACTGGCAATTGAAGGGGCTCAAGTATTAAAAGCAATGGAGTTACCAAGCTCTGTGACGGTTGTGGGCATTATTTTCCTAACCGGTTTTGTAAACTTATTTGTAGGTTCAAGCTCTGCTAAATGGGCGCTATTAGGACCGGTATTTGTGCCTATGCTAATGCAACTCGGTATTTCGCCAGACTTAACTCAAGCGGCGTATCGCGTGGGTGATTCAAGCTCTAATATTATCACTCCGCTCATGCCATATTTCCCACTCGTGGTGGTGTACTGCCAAAAATACGTTAAAGGCACAGGCATTGGTACGCTTATCGCGATGATGCTACCGTATTCAATCGCCTTTATGATTGGCTGGAGTATCTTCTTGCTAGGCTACTGGGCACTCGGTATTCCATTAGGGCTTGATGCCAGCTATGTGTATCCAGCGGTAGCGCCGTAATAGCATCACTTGAAGAAGAAAAGCCTCACCACATTGTGGCGGGGCTTTCTTGTTTGAAAAGGCGATAAACATTTCGATGATTACCAACAGTGGATTGGAACTTCTGTATTGTAATAAAAAGAAATTTTTAAAAATTAAAATTCTTTAATCAAGAGTTTGTGTATAAGAGTATTTGCTTGTATTTTAGGCTGTGGAATTTAAATTTAAGGAGGAGAGGCGGTGAAAAAGTTATTGCTATTATTTATGGGTATTAATCTTTTGTTTATATCCACTCATTCATTTGCAAATCAGGAAGTAAGGTATTAGAGCCAGAGTCGTCGGAACAATTAAAATTTCTAATTGTAGCGACTGGACAAGAATCAACGAATGTATGCGTTAGAACAGGGAATTATTATTGCAAAGAGATAGCTGGTTCCGTAACTGCAAATAATGATATGGCGAGTTTTCAACTACATCATGATAAAGGTGAGGCATTTAATTTAAGTTTAGGCAACTTCTTACGAGGTACTTACGAAAGCAACTTTGAAATGACGTGTACACAGTCATCATCATGTGCTCCTAATAATAAAAGCTGTTCAATTAATATGACTTGTAGAAAGCCTTAGCGTCTATTGTTTTTCTAAAAATGTGCTGAGAGTTTTGTTAGCCAGCGTCGCAAGGTTAAAATCAACTTCACTTCTGATAGCTAATTATAATTTTTTCTGTAGCGGTGGATATAACGCCACCATTTTTATTGAGCATCTTTGTTATACGTATGTCTGGCAGACCGTCCCCGGTAATATCTTTAATGATTATTTCTTTTTGATCACTGAAACTGGTAAAAGTAGAGAAAATAAGATTATCTTTCCTATTGATCACAAAAGGAGAGGGGGTAACGCTCGTTTCTTGTATTTCATAACTAGTGTCAGTAAAAGCTAAACTAATTTTAAAGTTATCCGTCCATACCGTAGAACTCAAGTTATCATTTATAGCTGATATTACGGCAGGTTCCGCCTTGGCGGCTGAAGTTATTAAAATAAGTAGTAGAGCAGTAAATAGCCTCATGATTTTTCCTTAATTAGCAGTTTGCGTGTGTTGATAAGTGGAAGATCATCAAAGCATAGTTACTTTGATGATCTTCCATTTGCTATTTATAGACTGATAGTTGAATTATTATTTGAAGTAGGTAGGTTTTGCTGGTTTTGATCTTGTGCGCCAACATCAGTCGATGGACTTGTTGATGAAGCAATATTATATGTCGCTCCAGATGAGCTTTGGATCTGTAGTACCAGAATATATGCCGTGGCACTTACTTCAAAGCCTGGGATCAAACCAGTGACCATAAGGTCAACATCCACAGAGCCATTGACTTTTTGCTGTTGACTAAGTTCTTGCATTGTTTCTTTGATGTCTTGTTTGTGTGTTTCGGCATTTGCACCGAAACCAAGCCATCCCCAAAAGCCACTAACACCACCCGATATGCTGTATTCAGAAACCATTTTTTGGTATGTGCTAGAGCTTTCTAGATTCACAATCGAGAAATCAAAAGAGCCAGACATTTTTGCCCAAGCACCTGCACCTGATACTGTTACCCCGACACCTGAAATAGTCCCTTTTTTTTCTGAGATCTGCCAAGTTTCAGTATCGCTTGTAGCCAGTTCTTTAGCATTAGAAGGTGTTGTGTTTGCTACTGCAATAGTTTTTGGGTTTGGTAGAATTGTAAGTGTATTTGACATGATAAATCTCCATTTAAGTTTGATGAGCTGTACAGCAAATAAGGAAGTATTCCTTACTCTACAAATATTATAGTTGATAAAATGTTGACTAAATATTACACACTATTGCATGGCAGGATTGAGCGGGTGTATCGAGTATTACTGGGATTGATTTGGTTTTTTCTGGCGAAATGTAAGGGGGATAAGTTTTATACTGAGTGTTTTAAGTTTAGAGTCTTAAAACAAAAAAACCTTGGCACTTTCATGCCAAGGTTTTTTTACTAAAGAGTCGTTGCTTACTTAGCTGTGAAGCTTACTGGGCGACGTTCTTTACGAGGACCGCTACGCTTATCAGGGCGTTGGCCTTCTTTATTAAAGCTACGCTTCTTGTCACCAGCAGGGCGTTCAGAACGCTCGCCGCGTGGCTCAGAAGGGCCTTGATCTTCAGTGATTGTTAAGCCCATTGGGCGTTTACAAATAAACACTTTTTGGAAGTGATCAAGTACATCTTTAGGCATGTTTTGCGGTAACTGAACCGTGCTGTGATTGTCGTGTAGACGAATATCACCAATAAACTTGCTTGAGATGTCAGCTTCGTTAGCGATAGCGCCAACAATGTTTTTAACCTGAACACCATGTTCACGACCTACTTCGATACGGTAAGTATCCATAGGACCTGCATCACGGCTGTTACGTTCGCGAGGTTTACGCTCAGCGCGTTCACCACCACGTTCGCCGCCACGTTCGTTACGACGTCCACGGTCACCACGATCATTACGTGGGTTGCGGTCGTTACGCTCGTTACGTTCACGAGGTTGAATCTTAACTTCTTCAACTTTAATTGGCGACTGTTGCTGTGCTAAACACAGTAACGCACCCGCTAAGCTTTCAAGAGGAAGGTCAAGTTTTTCAGCCATGTTAGTCGTTACTTCATTGAAGAACGTGATGTCTTTGTTTTCAAGCGCAATAGTTAATTTTGCTTGTAACGCTTCAATACGTTTTTCTTCAACAATTTTTGCTGTAGGTAATTCAACTTGAGCAATTTCAGACTTCGTATGACGAATGATATTTTTAAGTAAATAACGTTCGTTATGTTTTACGAATAAGATTGCTTTACCAGTACGACCAGCACGACCTGTACGGCCGATACGGTGAACGTAGGCTTCAGAATCTTGTGGGATATCGTAGTTGATAACTAAGCTTAAACGGTCAACATCTAGACCACGAGCTGCTACATCTGTTGCAATAACAATGTTTAGCATGCCACTTTTTAAGCGATCTACAGTGCGTTCACGTGCTTGCTGGTTCATGTCACCGTTAAGTGGAGCAGCAGAGAAACCTTCGCGCTCTAATAACTCAGCAAGTTGTACTGTATCGTTACGTGTACGAACGAAAACAATAGCACCTTCATATTGCTCAGCTTCTAAGAAGCGAACAATTGCTTTATTTTTATGTACGCTTGCATTCCAAAACACTTGCTCAACAGATGATACTGTCGAGTTACGCGCAGAAATATGAACCTGTTCAGGATTGTTCATATATTTGCTGCTGATGTTTTGAATTTGCTTAGGCATAGTCGCAGAGAAAAGACATGTTTGCTTTTCGCGCGGAGTTTTTTCCATGATGTTTTCTACATCATCGATAAAGCCCATACGTAACATTTCATCGGCTTCATCAAGTACAAGTGCTTGTAGAGCATCAAACTTGATAGTGCCACGGTTAATGTGATCGATTAAACGACCTGGAGTTGCAACAATAACCTGAGCGCCACGACGAAGTGCGCTTAATTGGATACTGTAGCTTTGGCCACCATAGAGTGCCAATACTTCAATACCACGAACATGTTTAGCATATTGTTCGAATGCCTCAGCAACTTGGATCGCAAGCTCACGTGTTGGTGTGAGTACAAGGATCTGTGGCTGTTTCACAGACGGGTCAATATTATTTAGTAATGGCAGTGCAAATGCTGCGGTTTTACCTGTACCCGTTTGAGCTAGTCCCAGTACGTCCTTTCTTTCTAGCAATAACGGTATACATTGAGCTTGGATTTCAGATGGTGTCTTGTAACCCAACTCTTCAACTGCCTTCAAAATTGCAGGAGAAAGATTTAGAGATTCAAACGTGACTGGTTCTGACATTAATACGCCTCAACGAATTTAAAGAGGCGCGCATTATATAGGATTCGCGAGGCAAATGCTTGTATAAATTGAAACTAATTTCTATGTGTTTGATGTTGGTCGAAATTTAACCAGTTTAATTTGGGGTTTATTAAACTGGTTAACATATTTAATACAACGCTTATTTGTACAAGCCTAGGTTTTCTTTTGCGTAAGCTTCAAATTCGGTAAATCCACCGATGTGATTTTGATCCACAAAAATTTGTGGAACGGTAGGGCAAGGTTTACCAGCTGACTTTTCAAGATCGGCCTTACTAATGCCTTCTTTAATTATATCGATGTAACGAAATTTAAAGTCATCACGTTCATTTGTTAATTGCTCTGCTACGTCTTTGGCGCGTACACAAAATGGGCAGCCTTCACGGCCAAAAATTACTGTTAGCATAATGCTCTCCTTTATTTGATTGATATCAGTTTAAATGATTAAAAAATATTTTAAAGCGCAAAAAATCGATTGGACTGTTCTAATAAAGCATAAATACAGGAAGTCACCCCAATATGCTTCGCATTATGATTTTTAAAATGCGAATGCGGCTAAAGTGTTTTTAATATTGATTTTTAAGCTATTGAATATATTTAATAAAGAATACATTATAAATGTGGCATGTAACTTGATTTAAGCTAAGTATACAAAGTTACATAAGATACATATGAATACTCAAAGCCATATTTTAAAGATTATCCAAGGGGTAATAGGTAAATACTGCGAAACACAAGAGCGGTATATGTCAATTACTTTAATCAATGAGTTGCAATGCAATTACGTATGTTTACATACGCCTTATGAACACGTTTTAGCGCAATGCGAAAAATTTATTATTCCTGCTTTGAAGTCAGTAAATGATAATTTTGTGCTAAAAGTTAGAGCGAATACTTTAGGAGTTAATGTTTGCTATTGGATAGATGATGCTAACCAAGAAAATACATTTGATGTGCATGGTCTGTTAGTTACCAAACAACCTATTGATTTAGCACTTAAGCTTAATCAAAATGTTGGTGTTTTAACTGATTGCGAAACATTATTTAAAAGCTGTTCAATAATGTCAGCGCACACTCATGAGCTGTATGCTTTTAATTTTAGATTATACGAAAATACTTGTAATGAATTTCTACAACTCGAGGACTTACGACACTTAAATAGTCATTCTCTAATGCGAAAGCTGGATACTAACTTTTTAAAAAACAGTATAAAATTTTATGCTATTGGTAAAGTTGATGAACTAAATAAAGACATAGAATTATCAGGCAATGTGCTTGGATGGCCCTTTTTTGATACAGATTTGGTCGCTATTCGAACTTCATTGTTTGCCCAAAAACGCTTGTCTGTATTAGTTGCTGACGATAGCTTACCAAGTCAAGTAGCGACTAAAGTGATGCTTGAAATGCTCGGTTGTTCGGTAACATGTGCAGATAACGGTGCTAGTGCATTAACGCTAGCTTTAAATAATCAATTTGATTTACTGCTTTTAGATGAATGTATGCCAGAAATATTTGGCAGTGATGTAGCGCAGCAGTTAGTAAGCAAAAGTACTTTAAATACTGATACACCAAAAGCTATCTTGTCGGGTCTCACAGATGATGTTCAAATAGCAAAATTATTTAAAAAAGGCATTACGCATTATTTACAAAAACCAGTCACAAAAGCGGATCTGGAAAAATTTATTAAGCCTTGGCAGCTTAATTAAATTAGCTAGCTAATAAGTGAGTTTTTACAAATGAGTGCAATAAAACTACATAACCTGAACTCTGGTTAAGAGATTTACTAACATATTGAAAACATACTAGCTTAGCTTAGTTAACCATGGCTGCCAAAGCGGGAGTGAGAGCTGAGTTAGTGTGTTTTCAATATGTGTTAATTTTTCAGATGCCTTGTGCATCTCACCCTGCTCTATATTTATTAAATAAAGTTGATATATAGCAAAGGTGTTAGGGACTGTAGCGGTGTTACAAATTTTGTTTAGTGCGTTTAAAGAAACCGCGAATTTTGAACTGTTCCCAGTTTTTCGGTAAATAAATAATGAGATACACAACAAGCTCGGTAGTGCAATATCTTCGTCACTTACTAAGGCAATACTCTGGGCTATAAGTTGCTCTGCAAGTACATAGTTTGCGTTTGTGCAATGAATAGCGGCTAAGTATCCTTTTGATACCGCAACACAGCGATTATACCCAGATAGATTGGCTACGTTTAGTGATTCAGCGCAAAGTGTATACGCTAATTCAATATCGCCTTGTAACAAATAACACGCGCCGAGCAGCTGTAAAGCGGTACTCTTAAATAGATTCTTTTCTATTGAATCGGTTGTTATATCACATTCGTTTAAGCATAAATTAGCTGATTGGATTGCAGCGTTTATATCACCAGAATATAAATAGAAAAGTGCATTTGTGCTGTAATAGTGAGCCTTTTCTTGGTTCGCGTGTTGTAATGTGGCATTACATATTACTAAGTAATGGTGTGATCTTTTAAACTCACAAGAGAATAGTAAAGTAATTGCAGTGCCTAAATTAGCAGAAAACACTAACGGAAGATCATTCACTTTAATTGCTTTATTAAGGCCTTTATCAAAATATTGTAGTGCTTTTTCATATTGACGATGAATAAGCGCGGCATAACCAAGTTTAATATAGAAGTTGGCCACAATAGCGCTTGGTAATGCGGAGTGAAATGTTGATTTAATTAAAGAAATAGCGAGCTTAATTTTACTGCTCATCATTAGTTCATACAAAAGCCCATCGTTATGCAATTCATTTACTAAAATATCTCGGTTCTCTTCACTCGGGTAAATATCCACTTCTGAACGGGCAATCAAGCTTCCTTTTTCACAATTTAAAGCACTCGCAAGCTTATTTAAATTACTCAGACGTATTCTTGTAACTGAGCCATTAAGCCATCGAGTAAGGGTTTTTTCGCTTACACCTATTTGATTGGCAAGCCATAAATGCTTTATCGATTGCTCTATTATATATTGCTGTAATTGCCCTCGATTTAGAAGGGCAGTTTTTGAATTGTTCAATTTTCACTCTTGTAAGTCGGTATTAAATATTTTACGGCTTAGGAGGGATTTCAATTCTGACAAAAGGTTTCCTAACGCAATACTTAAAATGTCCGGTTATGTCCGTGGATTAATTAGGGTACGCTTAATATCATATATTGAACACACCCTTGGAGCAACAAAGTGTCGTTTTAAGGTCAACTCAATATTGGATAATAAAATGAAAAAAATAATCACACTTAGTGCATTCACATTGTTAATGAGTAGTTTTACTACACATGCCAATGAGGCTCAAATAAGAATGGGCGTTGAGCTTGGTACAGGAAAAATAAAAGTAGATAAAGATTTTGCAATTTTAAAAGAAGATTTTGACACCGACGGGTTTTCGCTTGGTTATATACTCGGTTATAAGTTTGAAAACAATGTAGTCACAGAGGCTAATTTAGCCTATACATCAAGTGATGTATTATTTGGTACTTTTGATAGTTACGAAACGTATGAATTTAAGGCAATGATAGGGTATTCATTTGATTTAGCAACACACTTTAGGGTTGTGCCAATGGTTGGCTTATCGCGCTGGGAATTAGACACTAAACAAGGGTTTTTTTTAAACCCAGGTCCTGAGGCAAAAGAGGAGTTTTCAGGAACTGATTTTACTTATAAAGTAAGACTTGAAGTACCGCTGGGTGATCTGGTTTTACTTTCACTTTCGTATGCGAGTACTGAAGTTGAGTTCGGCCGCAATGAAACAACTCAATTGGGTGTATTATTTGAGTTTTAAAGCTCGTAGCTAAATGGCGAGTAGCCTCGCCATTACTGACTATGTAGATTGATATTACATAGATTCGAGCGTTTTACCGCGTGTTTCTTTTATGTATTTAACAACAAAAAATATACTTATAAGGGCCGATAACGCATAAAAGCCATAAGCACCGGCAAGGCCAATGTTGGCAAGCATAATAGGGAAGGTCATGGTAATGGCAAAGTTAGCAATCCACTGCGCACTAGCCGCAACAGCAAGCGCTGCCCCACGAATACGATTATTAAACATTTCGCCTAATAATACCCATACAACAGGGCCCCAACTTAAGCCAAAAAATACCACAAATAAGTTAGCCATAATAAGCGCAAACGTACCCATGTTATCGCTAAGGGCAAGTTTGCCTGCTTCATCAAGGCCTGCACTGCCAAATATATAAGTAAGCGCGCTTAAGCTAATAAACATACCAATACTGCCTACTAATAACAGTGGTTTACGGCCAATTTTGTCAACTAGGGCAATGGCAATAAAGGTTGATACAATATTAGTAGTACCTGCGAGTACATTTATAAATAGCGATTGCGACTCATCAAACCCAGCGGCTTGCCAAAGCTCAGAGCCGTAATAAAACACCACGTTAATACCCACAAATTGCTGAAATACACTCAGCGCAACACCCACCCAAACAATTGGGTGTACTTTTTTACTGTTATCAATAAATAAATCGCGAATGCTTGGCTTTGTGTCGCTATGCAATGAGCGTTTAACATCGCTTATTTGCGCATCAACATTGTCGTTCGATATTTTACTAAATACCGATTTTGCATCATCCACTTTACCTTGCGCCACTAAATAACGAGGCGACTCAGGAATAAACAAAACACCGACTAAAAACAACACAGCAGGCACAAGCTCTGCCCAAAACATCCAGCGCCAAGCGGCTATATCAAGCATTAAAATATTTTGCGCGCTGCCTGCTGCATCAGCAATTAAGTAGTTACTTAAAAAAGCAGCAAATAAACCCAATACAATAGCGAGTTGTTGTAATGTAGCTAAGCGACCACGAAGTGCTGGTGGCGCAACCTCCGCAATGTAAGCTGGCGCTAATACTGATGCAGCACCAATACCTAAACCACCAAATAAACGGTAAAAAATAAACTCCGCAGAGCTTTCGCTAATGCCCGAACCAAATGCACTAATGGCAAAAATAATCGCGGTGATGATCATAATTGCACGGCGACCAAACTTATCAGCCAGCGGCCCCGCAGCAAGCGCACCTAGGGCGCACCCTAGTAACACAGACGCTACATTAAAGCCCGTAGCCACACTGCTTGAATTAAATGCATTACCTAGCGCCGACACCGTGCCGTTAATAACGCCCGAGTCAAAACCAAACAAAAAGCCACCAATAGCAGCCACAGCCGATATAAATATTACGTAAAAAAGAGAGGTGTGTTCAGCTGTGTTGGCTGAGTGGGAAGGCGGTGTGTGCGTTGTCATTATATGCCCTGAAAGTTAATTTAAATATAAAAGAGCATAATATCGTAAAGCGTTATGGTTGAATATGCTTGTGCGGGTATAAATTGAGCCATTTTTAAAGGCTTTAAAATTAAGTAACCGCCTTTTTTAAATAACACCGATTGATTTTCAAAAAATAATATGTTTTGTATGGGGAGTATTTGTTGGACCAATATTACTGTTCTCACCCATTTGGGCAGGGCGCGAGCATACTTTGTTAAAAATGTTAACCAAAAAGAAGTTCTTCTCTAAAAGCATCATCATAACAAGCTCTTACACACTTACTTCTTATTGACCCCTTGCTTTTCGTATGCTGCTTTATCATGTTCCTAACGACGCGTCTAAATAGTGCCATATGTTGCGCACTTAATGGCTCATGTATTTGACAGGCATCTTCTTTAAATACGACATCCAGTATCCAGTGTTGCTGATTTTCTATCAGCCAATGTTGTCTTATTGCTTTACTTATCAATATATTGTCTGTCAACGATGTTAGGTAGTAATGTGTGTCAATACTCGTTCTATTACCCTTCGTTCGCTCTCGCTGCACCGCAACGATTGTTCTAACTGATGGCCAGCTCTCTTTAATTTCACTCGGTAATAAACGCGCATCAAGACAATCTATCGTGCGTACTTCTTTTCGCCCATGCCCTTCATCTTGTGTTACATGACTAAGTATCTCTGAGTTTTCAGATTCATACTGGTGTGTAAATGCATCTTGAATCGCGCTATAAAGTTTCTTTTGATTACCCTTTGCTTGCACTAGATAATCTGCATGTCTGCTAATTAGCTGTTTTAGCGTTTCTTTTTGGCAGTGCAAAGCATCAAGTGTAATGACGGTGTTATTGATATCGAGTATTTTCAATAAATCCCGAACTGCCGGTATTTCATTCGTCTTACTGCCAACTGTTTGGTGGAATAATGTGAGACCTGCCTCACAATCAAATGCTGAGACGAGGTGTAATTTATCAGCAATGTGTTTACTTGCTCCGCGAATAGTTTTGCCATCGAAGGCAATGACAGGATGCGCTGATTTAACGCGGTTTTGATTGACCCAGCTATACATCGCGAGTAGTAATGAGTCAGTATCAACGGTTCTAAAAATCCGAGCAATACTATGTCGAGTGGGTATGCCATTTTTGAAAGAACGAAATCCTCTTAACCAATTAAGCTTACTTTCGCCATAGACTTCAATGTCTTGCCAGTTTTCACACCCTGATGTAACGGCAGTAATAATAAGAAAAAGCACATCAACTAAGTTATGGTGCTGATTTATATGTGAACGATTATCTTTGACGAGTTCTAAATGTGAGAAGAGTGACATAATAAGTTTAAGGTGATGAAATTTATGGTATTAGATCATAAAATTTGTTTATTTACAAAGTGTGATCCCGCCCTGCCCATTTGGGTGTGTTTCTGCAATTACATAATCTGTTCGAAATTAAGTAATTGTTTACAGTTGGCTATTTGGTGGATAAGGTAAATACGTTAAAAATAGGGGCGTTTGTCGGTTTAAAGTGATAAATGTTTAAGACTAGATTGCTATACTGCTGAATTTCCACAAAAGAACAAAGGCCATGATTATATGTATATATATCAGTATACAGACTTGAATGCAGTCAAAAGTATTTTAAAGACTGAGAGGTTGTGGGCAACTCATTATAAGTATTTAAATGATTATTCTGAAGTTTTGAAAGGAATAGAAATTCTTGTCGATAGCATCGCTGATACAAAAAACTTATCTAACGCAGAAAAAATGTTTTCAAAAATGAAACTATAAATAGTTTGGATGATTTGGATATATTCGTTTCATCTCTTTGTTTAGCAGGGGACGAGCTAACAATGTGGAGAACATACGGTAATTGCGCAGTGATTTTTAATATGAGTTTAGTTACATTAGCCTTAACCTGTGAAGGTTCATTTAGACAAAATTCCGTTCAATCATGTAGGTACCCTCAAACTTATAATGATATTAATTTATCAGCGCAAGTTGATTCGTTACTATCTTTATATGATGAGTACTACCTAGGTACCCATAAAGATTGGTTTATAAGTTCTTTAGTTTATGAGGCAACATCAATAAAGCATCATGCATTTTATGCCGAACAAGAACACAGATCTGTTATCTCTCTAGATAAAACTGATAATACTCCAATTCTCTATCGAAAACGGGATGGAATGGATATTCCATATATTGAGATGGTGTTACCTAAATCATGTATTGAAGGTGTTTTTATTGGTCCCGGAAAAGACCAAGATAAATTGGTTTTAGAGATGAACGAATTTCTACAGGAAAATAAAATCGATAATGTGAAAATATATAAGTCACTTACACCATTTATATGAAAATAGCATTCAAACAATTGATACCTAAATTCGGATAATAAGTGCAATTTCTCAGATTAGATGGCCAGCTGTTATAATTCGGCCATTCTCTCGCCAAAGGAAATTGCTTTAATGAAATATAAACAGCTGACACAAGCAGAAAGATACCAGATTTACGCGTTAATAAAAGCAGGAAATAACCAAAAACAGATAGCTGATGAACTCACTCGTTCACCGTCATCTATCTCTAGAGAGTTAAAACGCAATAAAGGGCTTAAAGGCTATCGACCTAACCAAGCCAATAATTTTGCAGAGCAAAGACGCAAGTCATCTTTCAAAGCAAGTAAGTTAACAGATGATGTTACTGACTGGATTAATAAATTGTTGGTTGACGGACTTTCGCCAGAGCAGGTGGCAGGCCGCTTAGCTTTAGAGAAAAAGGTCGTTTTGCATCATGAAACGATTTATCAATATATTTACAGAGACAAGGCTCGTGGTGGTGAACTACATAAGACACTCACTCGTGCATGTAAAAAGTATAAAAAACGCTATGGAAGCTACGATAAACGTGGACAGATAGTTAATCGAGTCAGTATTGATGAACGCCCAAGTATTGTGGATTCAAAGTCTAGGATTGGTGATTGGGAGGGCGATACAGTGATAGGCAAAGGGCGTAAAAATGCCCTTGTTACAATGGTTGAACGTAAAACGTTATATACAGTCGTTCACAGAATTGAAAGCAAGCATGCGAAAATAACAGCCGATGCGCTGATCAAGTGTATGACACCCTATAAAGGTAAGGTTATTACCGTGACTTTAGATAATGGAAAAGAGTTTGCTCACCATGAGCATATTGCACAAAAATTAGAAGCGGATGTGTATTTCGCTCACCCATATTCATCATGGGAGCGGGGCATAAATGAGAATACCAACGGCTTACTTAGACGCTTCTTCCCCAAGGGAACTGACTTTATGTCGCTAAGTGAAGCAGAAATACAGGCGGCAGTTGATAAGCTCAACCATCGGCCAAGAAAAACAAGAGGGTATAAAACCCCTCATGAGTTATTTACGGGGCAATCAGAAGTTCTGGTGGCTGCATAATGATTGCACTTAATACTTGAATTCAAGATATAATAAATCACTTCAATTGACAAAAATAACTGTCATGAACTTTGCTTAGCAATTCATAGCGCCAGATATTTTTGCAACTGAGCTCAGTGTCATGCGCCGCTCAACCCTTAATTTAGCTGTTGTAAATAGTTGTATCTCTATTAAGAGAGGGATGTTTTATATGAATGCATTCGAGTATGACCTTGTTGCGCTATTATTCATTATTAGCTATCTAATTTTCACTAATATCAAAGGTGATTTGCTATTTTCAATCTAAATAAACTTCCAATGTTAGATAAAAACATATAAAAATAAAGTTAAAGCGGATACCGCCGAGAGCAAGCAACTTAGTATAATTCAGCGTTAGCAGCCTCTATGGCTATGAGTAATCGTGAGGGAATATGAAGAGTTTAATAGTAATATTATTGTAACTATTCAGCCACATTTTCAATAAATATATCAGGTAACTGATTTTTGAAGAGTAATTCAAGGGCTAGGCTTGCTGATACATGCTGTTTTCTGCAAGTCGAGAGGTAGCTTCTGATTAAACAAAACATCTCTGCACCTTGCATGCTTCTGAAGCACCCAGATATCTTTTGATGAACCTTGGTCATCCTAATATCATTCTCACCTTGGTTGTTGCTAAAAGGCACCGCTGTTTCCGTCATGAACCGTAAGACATCATCTTGATAATCTCTTAACCGCTCTAACAACGCTCTAGACTTTGTTCGTTTCAATCTGCCTCGCTGGCCTTTTACTCGGCTGTTTCTATCCGGTGGAGGGCATTTAATGTCACCTTGAGCCAATATTTGTTGATATTTCTCTATATAGTGAGCTTTTGTGTCTGCATCTAGCTCGGGGTTATCTATTTGATGTTTATTGATTTCAGTCAGTAGGGTTTGCAAATCCTTTGCCCATTGCATACCGTCTTGCTCCCATGCCCTTTCTAACTCTCGGATATGATGTGCATTACACAAGGCATGTTGGCACTGTGTATATTGATAATACGGTTTCCAGTGGTCGTGGCATAGTACCCCAGTAAAGTGAGGTAAAATATCGGCGTCATCCATCGCTATTTTCCCTCTTTTCTCATGCGGGTAAAAATACGTCCACCACGTCGTTGATGCACCATGAAGCCATCGTCGTTTACCACCTATATTAATCCCCGTTTCATCAACGTGTAAGGCTTGATAAGTCGTTTTCAGGGCTTTCTTGAGCGCGGCTTCTGCGCCGGAGGACTTTACCAAGGCCGCTGCTTGTTCATTAAAGTTAAATAAACTACCCGCACTGATTGGAATACCGGGTTGATCACAAAAATATTCTTCAATGCGGTTGTAAGGGAGTAATTGATATTGGGATAGGTAAACTGCATGGGCTTTTACACCAACCCCATATTGAATAGGACTGTTAACGTCTTCTGGAAATTCACCAATAAAACGCTTACCTTGCTCATTTTCCAGAATTTGTGCTTGGTATTCAGTGACCACTTTCCTGATATCTATATCGACAACCTGTCGTTTTTGAAAGCCAATTTCACGGTAGTGACCTTTCGGTAAAAAATCACGTTCAACTAGGATGATTTTGATCTCATCAGGCGTCTGTGTTTGGGTTAGTGTTTTACCTGCACGGCCTTTTTGACCACCCGCTGACTTGGCTGATTTCTCTTTGTTTTGTTTTTTTCGGTTGATGTCTTTTGATGGCGGGATACTGCTATTGTTACTGTTAAGTCCTAATTTACTTGCTAACATAACAACGACAACCAGAATGAGTTCAATAGACATCTTCAGCGCAGGCGTGAGAGTTTTACCTTCTTGTAATTGAGCTTTGGTTTTCTCAACGATTTCGTCGATGTTGATGCTGTTTAAATTCATTGAAGCTAGGGCTATTAGGTCATAGCCCTAGCTTGGCATACTGGCGGGATCGGTCAATAGTTAAAAAAGATCCTTTGAAAATAATTTACCATGGTGAATAGTTACATATTATTTAGTGTTTTTACTTTGCTTGGGTGTAGCAAACCATTACCTGAAAATAAATTACCATATGTAGGTGAATGGCAAAGTAAAGAGATGTATTTATTGATTCTTGCCGACGGCACTGTTTCTTATAAACGTTTAAAAAATGGTGGCTCAACTTCGATTAATGCACCTTTAAAAGAATTTGTTGGAGATAACTTCATTGTAGGACTCGCATTTTTTACAACTACGTTTGACGTAACTAAAGCGCCATACCAAGAAGGCAAGTGGTTCATGATTGTCAACGGTGTAATACTAAGTAAATCTATCGAGCAAACGTAATGTAAAGGTAGCTAACAAATGGTTAAGCGTTATCAACACTAAATCATTACTAGCATTAAAGTATTTTTAGCACTATTTATAGTGCTAAATCCTCCCCAACTCCTGACTTACACCGCAAAGCTCTCAAAGTACTCTTTTTGCAATTCTATAGTGAGTGCTTTAGGGCGAATGCCTTGTACTAGGCTGTATACTTCTTCTTTTGTGTAACCTGCCGAATTTAAAATAAGCGCAGCGACCAACCCTGTGCGGCCAGTGCCGCCTTTACAATGTATGGCAATGGTTTGTTTGTGTTGTATGGCCTGTAATATGTCGGTTTTGTGGGTGTTCCAGCTTGATGTAAAAGGCTGTTTTGGTGCTTCGTCGTCATTTATAGGTAAATGAAACCAGGTTATATCGTGTTTTTTGCACTCACTATTAATTGTTTGTACGTTGTTTTTTTCAATTTCTTTTTGCGGCATAAGCGAAAGCAGCATGTGAGTGCCAGCGGCTTTTAATGTGGCGATTGAATCCGCTAAGTTTTGTGTTTTTGTGCCAGGGCAAGGCGTAAAAATAATATTTGCGCCGTTGTTGAGTGATAAAACATCGTACGGGTGTGCGCTCATGGTAAGTCCTTTATTTTTAATGAATTTACTTTTATACGCTCACTATAGCGTGTTTTAGTTACAAGTTTAAGATTGAATAATAAGCACAAATGCTAGATACTGTTTTTATATACAGTTATGGCGATATTATGAAAAAAGAATTACCAGCAAAATACTATTTAGCGCATTTTAGAGAGCTTATTGAGTTTGTAACAAGTAAATGTATGCATTTACTTGAGCCTAAACATAGTGAATTTATTAGTAAAATTAATCAGCTAGATGAGCAAAGCCAATGCATGTTGGCGCGTGTGTACTCGCGAAAGCCTTATTTAGTGCAGGCGCAATCGCTTAATTATGAAGAAATAACCTCGCCGCATCAGGCTATTTATACGCTAAAAAAAGCGGGTATTTTATTTGAGCCAAACGAGCAGCATTATTCGCAGCTTTTAGCGCACTTAACTAAGCCTTCTTTGGTTGAGTTGCTAAGTAATTACAGTGAGCAAATAAGCTTTAAAAAGAGCGCCGCTAAAGGCGCGCTGGTGGATATTGCACGTGAGTTTTTTAAAGCGTGCCCACAAGAGCTTGCGCCACTTTATAGCCAGTATGTAATTAATAACCGCAGTGATTACTACGAGTATTTTGAGTTTTTATTTGCAGGCAAACTAAGCGGTGGTGATGTGAATCATCAAAACCGTTTTGTAATGCGAGACTTAGGCTTAACCGCTACACGCGAAGGACACAGCGAGAGCTTGTCACGCTTTGAAACACTTGACGAAGCGCAATCAAACTATTTACTAAACCGTTACCGGTTAGCATTTAAAAATATAACAGATGAGAGCGACTATGTTGCTTTAGCGTCGCAGGTTTTAGTGCAAGCTGCACATGGTGCAATAGCCGTTACATTAAAAAATAAATTATTAGTTAGGCTTTATAGGCAGCTAAAAACAGTTCATAGCGAACTTGCTTTTAGTTTACTTGAAGGGTGCGTGGATGATAGCGAAGCACAAGAAATTCAAATAAGAGAGCAATACAGGCTTGGCAATAAAGAGTGGGTAAAAGCTCGATTAGAAGCCATTATTGAAAACCCGTTCACCGACGATTTACTGTATTTTGCTGACGATTTTTTAATGCGTAAGTTTAATAAAAAAACACGTTCGCGTTTAAGTGCCATGCTTGCCGATACTCAGTGCGTGCTAGAAATAGATGAACTGTACCGAGGTGAAGTAGAGCAGGGCGTAAACGATTATTATACTCGCCAAGGTATGGCTGTATTTAATACCGAAAACACGCTTTGGCAAAGTTTGTTTGGTTTAGTATTTTGGCACGAGTTATTTGTGGAGTCGCCTTATCCGCCATGTAATGAGTTTGATATTTATCCGCAAGTATTAAGGCTTGGTAATTTTTATGAAGCGCAGCAAACACAGATAAATGAGCGCTTAGCGCAGTGCCAAACGTCGCAAGCATTACTTAATCTAGTATGCAAACATGCAGCGCAATACTTTGAGCAACCTAACGGTTTGTTCAGATGGCGCAGCAATTTATTAGAGCCACTAGAGGCGCTTATTTTAAACAGCCCTATTAAGGCGCTAATTGCGCACTTAACAGCCATGAGCAAACATTATTTACAGCTGAAAGACGGCTATCCCGACTTAATGGTCATTAATAATGGCCAAGTACATTTTGAAGAGGTAAAAGCCCCTGGCGATAAGCTTAGGCGCAACCAACTTACAACTATTGATAATTTAAAAAATGTGGGCTTTACAGTACATATTGCTGCGGTTAAATGGTTTGTAGATCCAAACCGTGTTTACAGCATCGTTGATATAGAAACCACAGGCGGTTTAAAAGGCGGTAACCGTATTACCGAAATAGGCCTTGTAAAAGTGCAATACGGTAAAGTAATTGATAATTGGACGAGCTTAGTTAACCCCGAGCGCCATATACCCGGCTTTATTACGTCACTAACTGGCATAAGCGATAACATGGTACGCAACGCGCCTGTATTTGCCGATATAGCCAAGCCGCTATTAGATAAACTCGCAGGCAGTATTTTTGTAGCCCATAACGTTAATTTTGACTATGGCTTTATTAAAAAAGAATGCGAGATGGCAGGGCACTTTTTTAAAATGCCAAAAATGTGCACCGTGGTTGAATCGCGCAAAGCGTTTAAAGGTTTAAAGTCGTATTCGCTTGGCAATCTCTCATCGCATTTTAATTTAAATTTAACGAGCCATCACCGCGCATTGGCCGATGCAACCGCTACTGCTGAGTTGTTGTTACTTATTCAGCAATCCCAAATTAGTGAATAAGCAGTAAATCTTGACGCAATAAGTAGTATGCAATTTTAAGCACTTAGCTTACTTTAGCTAAGTGCTTTTTTTCGTGGTAAAAATCCAGTTACAAGCATCGTACCTATAATTACAAATAATGCGCCGAGTAACGTATTTGGCCCAATTTGCTCATCTAAAATTAAATGTCCCCAAAAAATGCCAAATAGTGGAATTAAAAACGTGACTGTTAACGCCGATGTAGGGCCTATATCGTCGATTAATTTAAAAAATAAAATATAAGCAAGTGCGGTACACACTACTCCTAATACGAGTACACCTAGCATAACGTTGGTGCTTGGTATTTCTCGTATTGGCATAAATAAGATAAGCGGTAATACCATAAAGCTTGAAGCCCACATTGAGCCATGGGCGTTATCAAATGGGGCCAGTTTAGGCGCGTTTTTAGTGTAATGCGATGCAATGGCATAGCAAAGTGATGCGCTTAATGCTGCTACTATGGCTAAAATTGATTGGCTATTTAATACAAAATGATTTTGCCCAACAAGTATTGCAACACCTATCAAACCAAGCAGTAAACCAAGCACCATACTTTTTGTGGGCTTTGTTTTTGTCCATAAAATTCCAACTACAACACCCCATATTGGTGTTGTAGAATTTAAAATAGAGAGTGTGGATGCACTAATAGTTTGGGCTGCGTAAGCAAAAAATAAAAACGGCAGAGCAGAATTAAACGCGCCTATAATAAAAAAGTGTTTTTTATGCTGGATAAACGCTAAACGGCGTTTTAAATACAAAGCAACAATAAATAAAGTAACTGCAGCAAAGCCTACTCTAAACTCAATTAATACTGCAGGCCCCAAGCTGTTAGCTGCCATTCGCATAAATAAAAAAGAAGCGCCCCAAATAGCGGCCAAAAAAAACAATCGTAGTAAGCTTGCTAAGGTCATGATAATACTTTAATTATACTGGTTAGCTTTTAGAGTAACAGGGTTTATAAATGGTGTAAGCCATATTCGGAACTGACACATAAAAAATAATAAACCAAGGTTAATAAAGAAAAGTTAATTGTGAGAAATACGAAGAGACTGTAACTACCTATCCAATTGAGCATGCTAAATAAAGTTAACTTTCGGTTCGCTTCTTTTCAAAGTCGCTTTTAACTATTTCAAGTGCTTTTAGTACTTCTTCTGGAGCAACATCGTGTTGCTCTAATATCATAATTAAATCTACTGCAAGTTTAATATATGTTGGAGCTTGATCAAGTGGGTTGGTCATGGTGCTTTTTCTTTTTAGAAATTTGACTAATAGCCACATCAATCGCAGTTTGTACGCGTTCTTTCATATGTGTACGTTCGGCTTGTGGTAAGTAAAATGCCATGTCTACGTCATAGCGAATATATCTTGGTGGCAGTTGGTTTAGTACAGTACAGCAAAAGTCAGCCATTACATCTTCGTTGTATTGTCCATCAAGTTTTCTTTTAATTATTTCTTCTAGAACAATTTTTTCGTAAAAGTTGTGTATATCGTCATGTAATCGCATATTCCTATCACTCTTTGTTAATCCATTTAATTGAGTTTATACCAAGGCTTACTATAAATCGATAGCGGCTTTAAATAGTTGTTTATGTACATTAACTAATGAGGTTAAATTACGTTGATAACCACCGCCAAGGCTGCACATGAGTGGTATTTTCTGTTGTTTACAAAAATTGAGAACAAAAAAGTCACGTTTATATACGCCATTGAGCGATACATTTAATAACCCTAACTCATCTTTTTCGTAAATATCTGCGCCAGCATTATATAAAATAATATCGGGGTTATGAATACGCACGCAAAAATCGAGTGCTTGTTTTAATGTAGTGAGGTACTCAGCGTCGGTTGTTTTAGCGGGTAATGCAAAATCGTAAGTGGATTGCTGTTTATTACGAGGGAAATTTTGCTCACAATGAATTGAGCAGGTAATAATTTGGTCATGATTTTGAGTGATTTGTGCTGTGCCATCGCCTTGGTGTACGTCGCAATCAAAAATTAAAACAGTGTCGGCTTGCTCTGTATTTATTAAATGTGCTGCTGCAATAGCTAGATCGTTAAAAATACAAAAACCGCTACCGTAATCACTGTATGCATGATGATAGCCACCACTTAAATTAGCCGAAAAACCATGTTTTAGCGCGTGTTCACTACTTTGGATGCTTGCCCCAACTGATAGTAATGTGCGCTCTACCAATTCATTTGAATAAGGAAAGCCCATTTTTTTATGGCTTTATTGCTAAGCGTGCCGTTTAAAAAGTTATTTATATAAGTTTGATTATGGCAAAGCGAAAGCTGAGCAGGCGTTGCTTTTATAGGTGAAGTAAAATTATTGGGAGTTAAGCCTAGTCCTTCAATTTCTGCTTTAAGCTTTTGGTATTTTTGTATTGGAAAACGATGGCGCTCAGGAAGCGTTAAAGCAGAATATAGCGGGTGGTAAAAAAGCTGCATTAGCGTAATTGTTGTTTTTCGACTTGTTGAATTTTATCTTCGGTGGCAGAAATTGCTTTTCTGCAGCGGCCTAATCGAGCGTGTGTGCTTAATATTTCAAGGTTAAGCTTTTGTGCTTTAGCAGGCGAGGCTTTATCCATTTGCATTTTTCGCTCTTCAATCATGAGCACTAAACGGCGTTCAAACTCATGGTTTTGTTTTAATTCGTCGTAAAGCTCATGGGATGATTGCATTATTTTTTGCACAGCTTGCTTGTAAACGGTTTGCTTAGGGCGAGGTTTATAATGGCTTTTATTTTCTTTAACCCAAATAGGCGTTGATTTAATAACGTTGAATACGGCTTGTACTTGAGCTGCAATACGTTCAAGTGCGTAGGTGTATGCATGACGATGTTCGCTTGGCGGTAACCTTGACACTTCGTCTTCTATTTCTATTACGTAATCAACTAGGTTCATGCTTTTTGTGCTAAAAACTGCGCGGTCAAACAAGCTAGGTTGCGCTTGCATGTAACGATTTTTAGAAAAAAGTTTAGCTTTATCAAATTGCTCAGCTTGTTGTTTTAGCGTTGCAACTTGTTGGCGTAGTTTATCTAAAGCTGTAGGGTGCATATTAAAAGTAAGCCTCGTAAATTAGTTTTAATGCTAAAAGTATAACCATAGTATTAAAGACTGGGCGAATAAATTTGCTACCAAAACGTATTGCTGAATGCGCCCCAAACCATGCGCCTAGCATAATAAAAAAGCCCATTGTTATGCCAAGTAAAAAGTTTACATGGCCGAGTGCAACAAAGGTGATGAGCGATATAAAATTAGACACAAAGTTCATTGAACGCGCTAAGCCACAATTGAGTAGCAGGTTCATTTTGTAAAGCATGCCATTAGAAGCAGTCCAAAAAGTACCCGTACCTGGGCCTGCTAAACCATCAAAAAAGCCTAATGCTAAACCTTGTAGCCATTGTTTTATTTTCATCGCTTTGTTTAGTTTAGGAAGTTTATTACCTTCGGTGGTACTTAAATTACCAAATAAACTATAGCCAGCAACTAAAATAATAATAATTGGAAGTAGTTTGTTTAAAAAGTCGATACTTAAATGATCAACAATAACAGTACCTATCAATGCACCTATTGCGGTAGCAATAATAGAGGCTGCCCAAAACTTAGGACTAAATAAGTTCTTTTTATAGTATGTATAGCTTGCCGTTAACGAGCCAAAGCTTGCTGCTAGTTTATTGGTGCCTAATGTTAAATGTGGAGGTAAGCCAGCAGTTAATAAAGCGGGCACAGTTAACATGCCACCGCCACCGGCGATAGCGTCTATAAAACCTGCGGCAAGTGCAACAGCACATAAAACAGCCCAAGTTGTTGGATCGAGTGCGAGTTCAAACATTAATAATCTATTTGTCTTTTAAAAGGTGGTAGGGTGTCGAGCATGGCTTTACCGTATCGCTTAGTAACTAAGCGCCTATCGAGAATAGTAATACAGCCTTCATCACTCTCTTTTCGCAGCAGTCTACCACAGCTTTGTACCAATTTCTTTGCGGCGTCGGGCACGGTAATCGTTAAAAATGGGTTACCACCTTTGCTTTGTACAAATTCTGCTTGCGCTTCTTCTATCGGCGAAGTAGGTACAGCAAACGGAATTTTAGTGATTATTAAGTTCTCTAAATATTTACCAGGTAAATCAAGACCTTCCGAAAGGCTCTGGGTTCCAAATAAAATACTGCCTTTGCCTTCATCTACATTTTTGGTGTGTAATTTAAGTAACGCTTCTCGCGACATTTCACCTTGTACTAATAAGTTAAAACCTTTTGTTCTAAGAAACTTTGTTACGTGGTCCATTTGCCAGTAAGAAGCGAATAATACAAGGTTCGCTTTTTTATCATTTAGGTACTCTGGTAAAGTTTTAGCTAAGTGGTCACTAAAGTCTTTATCGGTAGGTTCTACTTTTGATACCGGAATACGTAAAGTGGCTTGTTTGGGGTAATCAAAAGGAGAAGGTACTTTAATAAATTTAACGCCTTCTTCTTTAGCAAGTCCTGTTTCGTAAGCAAAGTGATCAAACGAGCCCAGTGCACTTAATGTAGCTGAGCACAAAACAACGCCCGCGCATTCTCGCCACAATTTATCTTTTAAGTAGTAACCGACCTCGATAGGGCAGTCGCTTAATAAGTGGTCGTGATGGCTTTTATATTCAAGGCGTTTTATCCACCGTGCATGAGGTGTACCTTCACCCTTTTTTGCGTAACTAAACCAAAGTTTGTTTAGTTGTTCTAACCGGTTTATGTATTGGCCACTTTCGCCTAGTATTGGGTCCGCAACGTACGGTTTTATATCGCCGTCGCTTACATCTTGGGTAAGGGTGTCGTGCATTTTGTTTAAACAGCGCAGTGCATCTTGCGTGGCTTCGCTTATGTCTTTAGCTTTACTGTGCAGCGATTCTGGGATCTCACCGTGTTCAAAGCGATAAGTATCGTCTTTTGAGTATTCAAAGTCGGCATTATCAAGAATATCGCGAACTACTTTTAAATCTTTATTCGCGTCATTAATACTGTCGCAAAGTTTAAAGTTTTGCCCAATGGCTCTTTGCCCCACTAAAACCTTCGCCATTTTTCCGCTAAACTTAGTGAGCTTATCAAGCCATTCTATTGTGCCTTTTATTGTGGCAGCAGCAGATGAAAAATCGCGTGTTATATGTGCTAAATGGTGCGCTTCATCAATAACGTAAATGGTGTTGTCGGGCTCTGGTAAAATTTTACCGCCGCCTAAGTCTAAATCGGCAAGTAGTAATGAGTGATTAATTACCAGTACGTCCATTTGCATCAATTGATTACGAGCAAGCTGAAACGGACACGTTTGATGGGCCTTCATTTGGCGCTGACACGAATGTTTATCGCACGCTATTAAGTTCCACACTCTATCGGGTACAGTATCGGCCCAGCTGTCTCTATCGCCTTGCCACTTTTTATTCACATAGGCGTTATATAGCTCATTTAAACACTTGGTTTCCATTGCGCTCAATGGTGAAGTAAGTGTTGGCATAAAGTCCATTTGTGTTTGGCTATCGCCGTTTACAGCATTATGCAATTTGTGAGCGCAAATATAACGATGACGACCTTTTACCAAATCAAATTTAAAGTCGAGGCCTGAATGCTTTTTAAAAAACGGGAGCTCTTTTGCTATTAATTGTTCTTGCAGTGCAACGGTAGCAGTCGAAATAACCAGTTTCTTTTTTTGTGCCAAGGCCAGTGGTAATGCACCTAAACAATAGGCAAGAGACTTACCTGTACCGGTGCCTGCTTCAATAACGCATATACGTTGTTTTTTGTGATAGTCGCCTGCGAGTGTTTTTGCTATTTCGGCAACAAGGTAGTTTTGGCTGCTGCGCGGACGGTAATCAGTTAGGTTATTAGCCACATGCTGGTGTACTTGCCTAATTGTTTTTTTTAGTGAGTCAGAAAGCATGGGATGATTTACCTAAAGTATGTATATAATTACAGTGTATATATTAAGTGGGATCGTACGTTGACACAAGCAATCTATCAGGGCTTTATTTTATCAAGGCAACAATACTCGCCTAAGAGTAAGCGTGGGATCACGCTTTGCTACTGGCTCGTATCTGACAATGGCCCAATTAAAGTACTAATTGAAAACCAGCAAGCTGTTTTTTTTATCCCACAAGATGAACACAATTTTGCACAAAGCATATTAAATAAAGAAAATATAAGTGTTAATTTTAAAACGGTAGAAATGCGCCATTTTAGTGGTGTTGTGTGCATAGGCTGTTATTTTAATGATGTAAGTAACCTTTACAAAGCACGCACATTACTTGAAAAGCACATAAGTATATACGAAGCGGATATACGCCACAGCGATCGCTTTTTAATGGAACGTTTTATTAAAGGTGGGGTATGGGTTACGGGTGAAGTATCTCAAAAAAATGGCTTTATTTTAATTAGCAATGCTAAATTAAAAGCGAGCCCTGAATATACACCCTCGCTGAAATCGCTTTCATTAGATATTGAGTGTAATGGTGAGGGCGTATTGTTTTCGGTTGGGCTGGTAGGAAATGGCCTTGATACTGTATTAATGATTGGTGAGCCTCAACAGCATAATCAGCCATTTAATATTGATTGGTGCTTTGACGAGATTAATCTACTACAAAAGCTACGGCAGTATATCAATAATAATGATCCTGACATTATTGTGGGTTGGAATGTCATTGAATTTGATTTTACAGTGTTAAACTCTAGGGCAGAGGCACTAGGGGTAACGCTTAATTTTGGCCGAGATCAGCAGCCTTTAAATATAAAAACAGGGCATTACACTCGCCTCACCTTACCTGGGCGAAGCGTTATAGATGGCATTGATACCTTAAAAAATGCCACTTATCACTTTGATAACTATTCGCTTGCGAATATTTCTTATAAAGTCCTTGGTGAATCTAAACTAATTCAGGCAGATAATCGTTTAAGTGAAATTGTTCGTCAATTTAATGAAGATAAGCTCAACTTAGCAGCTTATAACCGACAAGATTGTATACTCGTTAAGAGGATTTTTGCAGAGTTACAACTCTTTGAATTTGCAATAGTGAGGACTCAGTTAACCGGTCTTGAGCTTGAGCGAATGGGCGGCTCGGTTGCTGCATTTACTAACTTATATTTGCCATTACTACATCGCAGCGGGTATGTTGCGCCAAATTTAGGCGATCACGGTTTATCTTTTGAAAGCCCCGGTGGTTATGTAATGGAGTCAGTGCCTGGGCTTTATAAGAATATACTTGTTTTAGATTTTAAAAGCTTATATCCCTCAATTATGCGAACTTTTTGTATTGACCCTCTTGGGCTTATTAAAGGGTTAGACTCACCTGAAAATGCAATTGAAGGGTTTAATGAAGCCGTTTTTTCACGAAATGAACACCACTTACCGTCGTTAATTAAGCATTTAACACATACACGGCAAAGGGCAAAAGACATAAATCAGCCAATGTTATCGCAAGCTATAAAAATAATAATGAACAGCTTATACGGCGTACTTGGCTCTAAAGGGTGTCGATTTTATGATCCAAGATTATCGAGTTCAATAACATTACGTGGGCATGAAATTATGCAAACAACCCGTAAATGGATTGAAACGTTAGGTTATGAAGTAATTTATGGCGATACAGACTCTATTTTTGTAAAAGCTGACGATCAGCTAAGTGCGCTGAGTTGCAATCAAATAGGCAAAGATTTAACGATCTATATTAATAATAAATGGAGCTGCGATATTAAAGACCGTTTTGGGCTTACTAGTTATTTAGAAATAGAGTTTGAAACCCACTATAGCCCATTTTTTATGCCAACAATAAGAGGTAAAAAAACAGGTTCAAAAAAACGCTATGTAGGACAAATTATAAAAAATGGGATGCCTGAACTTATATTTAAAGGAATGGAAACCGTACGCAGCGATTGGACCGAATTTGCACAAGAGTTTCAAAAAGAGTTATTCAAAACTTTATTTAATGAAAAATTTGAAATAAAACAACTTCACGAGATTATAAGTGACTACACCAAAAGATTGTTCGCAGGTGAATTCGATGAAAAGTTAATATACCGTAAAAAGTTAGGACAAAATCTAAATGATTACGTAAAAAATGTTCCTCCCCAAGTGCAAGCGATTAAAAAGTATAAAGCTAGTAATCCTGATTTTGAAATTAAACGAGGTCAAATTATTGAATATGTTTATTCTGATGATGGGGCGCAATTATACAATGGTTCAAATAATTTTAATTATTCGGTTTACATACAAAAACAGCTAACTCCTATCGCCCAAATGGTACTTGATGCCTTGAATTTGAAAGAAATTGAATATCAAGGGGCTCAACTTTCATTTTTATAATTACTTTACAGTTTTCGTATTTAAATAGTTGTATTTTTTGTATGAAATTCAATCTGATTTAGTGTGGGATGAAGTGTTTTTCTCTTTTTTTGTTAAAACTTAGGATTCCCTCATGTTTTTTTGTTAATAATTTCCTGTTTTATGTAATTTAAATTGAACCTTTTTACTTGTTTTTTTCTTCTTTTAAAACAGTTGGTTATGTCTTTGTGTTTTTCTAAGCAATTGATATTTAATTGTGTATCTAAGTTTTTTTTGTAATTTAAAAGGGTTTAAGGTTAATTGATTGTTGACGTTGTTGTTTCACTGGTATTATCATTCATTACACAATTGTAGCGTTTTGTAACACTTTGCCATCACGTTAGATTGAAAATTATAATTAATAAAATGTATTCTTGGGAGAATCAAATGTTAAATAATCAAGTAACAAAAGCTGTTCGCTTAGCGATTGCTTTTGGTGCAGCATCAACAGCTGCATTTTCAGCAAGTACCATGGCAGCAGAGGGTGCAGGAAAAGTAGAACGAATAGAAGTTACTGGCTCACGAATTAAAAGAACGGATATGGAAGGTGCGAATCCTGTACAAATAATTTCTCGTGATGATCTTGTTACTTCAGGTATCAGTAACGTTGGTGATATTCTTCAAGAAATCCCTTCAGTAGCTGGCGCTGGTACAAATGCAGCAGTTAATAATGGTGGTTCAGGTGCAGTTCGTGTTTCTTTACGTGGGTTAGGTTCTTCAAGAACCCTGATACTCCTAAATGGCCGTCGTATGGTTGCATCAGGAAGTGGTGCTAACTCTTCTGTAGATTTAAGTACAATACCTACAGCAATTATTAAACGTGTTGAAGTCCTCAAAGACGGTGCTTCTGCAATCTATGGTTCAGATGCAATTGGCGGCGTGGTTAACATTATCACACGTGATGACTTTGAAGGCTTTGAAGCTACAGCAAGCTATGACGCGTCAACGCATGGCGGTGATGGTGAAACTAAAAGCTATGACTTTACTGTTGGTTTAACAAACGACAAAGGTGGCGTTGTAGCCAGCGCTTACTATGTTCAGCAGGGCTCTCAGTCTTCTGGCGACCGTGATTGGTCTAAATTTTCATTAGATATGGATCACACAGGCGAAATTTCTAAAGGTGGTTCATCTGCGGGACCTTGGGGCCGTTATGGTGGCATTGATGGCTCAATTGCTGGTGAAGATTGTTCTACATTTACTCACGGTGCAGCTAATGGACCAGGTCAATCAGATCCAAGTGACTTTGCTAACCCAACAGGCTATGATTGTTACGGAAGCAAAGATGCATATAACTTTGCCCCTGTTAACTTCCATTTAACGCCAGCAGAGCGCTACGGTATATTTGTACAAAGTAATTATGAATTTTCTGAACATGCTCGTTTCTTTTCTGAAATTAGCTTAAACCGCCGAATTTCTGATACTAAGCTTGCTCCATTACCATTAGCACCGCTTGCATTCTTTGGTGTGACTGATGCGAATTATTCTGCGGATAATTACTACAATCAACAGTTTGGTCCTAAAGATCGTAATGGTGACACAGTAGAAATATCTGATTGGCGTCGTCGTATGGTTGAAACTGGTGGTCGAGATACTCAATTCCGCGTTGATACTGTTCGTGCTGTAGTTGGTTTTGAAGGTGATATTAACGATGATTGGGGCTATGAAGTTTCATACATCTTTGGTTCAAGTGATTCTACAACTAAACGAGCTGGCGGCGTAAACTTTGAAAAAGTTACACAAGCTGTAGGTCCTTCGTTCCAAGATACTGATGGAAGTATTGTATGTGGGACTGTAGATAATCCTATCGTAGGTTGTACATCACTAAATGTATTTGGTATCCCAGGAACTGATACTCAAGTTACCCAAGATATGTTAGATTTTATTTCGTTTGAAGCACATGACTTTGGTTCAAATGAACAGCAAATTATTAGTGGTAGCGTATTCGGTAGTGCATTCGAATTACCTGCTGGTAGTTTAGGTATGGCATTTGGTCTTGAGCACCGTGAAGAAAAAGGTGGTGACTTCCCTGATGCTCTAATTGCATTAGGAATTACATCTGGTTCTAGCCGTCAAGAAACATCAGGTAGCTACACAGTAGATGAAGCTTATGCTGAGTTTAATGTACCACTATTATATGACGCACCTTTTGCTAAGGTATTAGAGTTAGATTTAGCAATTCGCTATTCTGATTATGACACTTTTGGTGATACTACAAACCATAAAGTAGGCATTAAGTGGTCTCCTATGGATGGCCTGATGTTCCGTGGAACATCATCTACTGCATTTAGAGCTCCTTCTACTTCTGACCTGTTCTCAGGTGCATCAGATAATAGCCCTGAGGTTTCGGATCCATGTGCTACAAACCCAACATCATTCTGTATAGCTGATGGTGTTCCAGCAGCTGGTTTTGAGCCTATCGGTGATCAGTTATCTTCTACTCTAGGTGGTAACCCAGATTTACAACCAGAAGAAGCTGATATATTTACAGTTGGCGTAGTTTATAGCCCAGAGTTTGTTGATGGTTTATCTTTCACAGTTGATTACTGGGATATTGAACTAGAAAATGCAATCAGTTCTGTAGGTGAGCAGCTAATTTTAAACAAGTGTGCCGAAAGCGGTACTTATTGTGATCAAATCACTCGTTATACATCTGGTATTTTAGCTGGTAATTCAAGCGATATTGATAACAGAAATATTAACGTAGGTGGTGTTGAATCATCAGGGTATGACTTCAATATTGCTTATACTACAGATACTTCGATTGGTTCATTATCAACAAGTTTAGATGCAACTTACTATGATGATTACACTATTACTCAAGCTGATGGTTCAACGCTTCAAAATGCTGGCTACTACCGTCGAAATAGTGGTGATGGTAACTTCCCTGAGTGGAAAACAAACCTTAATGTTTCGTTAACTCAAGAAAATTGGTCTGCTACTTATGCACTGCGTTATATTGGTGAAGTTGAAGAGAACTTCACAAATGTTGATCCAGAAGATTTAGCTGATGTTAATTCATCATTTAGAACTGAAGCTGTTAATGTTGCAGGTGTTCTTGATTCTTACGATGTAATTAGGACTGTTGACTCTCAAGTTATTCATAATGCTCGTTTTAGTTACTTCTTTGATAACTACACAACGACATTTGGTATTAATAATATCTTTGACGAAGATCCTCCGTACGCAGCCACAGGATTCAATGATAATACAGACCCTCGTACTTACAATACAACAGGTCGTCATTTGTATTTAACACTTCATGCTAAATTTTAAGTAGTTGTTATTTCTTATAACGTCAATACATAAGTATTGACGTTATAATTTAAGGAAATCGAAATGAAAAAGTTGTTAGGTATATTAAGTATCAATTTATTATTACTAAGTGGCTGTACAGCTCTAACAAAGGACGATAACTCTAATTCAAATCTAGTATGTGAAAAAATAGCTGTTACTGGGAGTAATATAAAAAAACGGACTTGTATGTCAAAAGAATTAGCTGAAGAACAACGTAAGAAAAACCAAGATGCTATGAGAGAAATAAATAAAAGAGGGAATATCTACCAAGATAGGAAGTAAAACTATAACTTACATTAAATCTATTTGTGGATGCTTTGTGGCGACAGCTTATATTAACTTATTATTTCGTTAGATAATTAAAATTGTGCTACTAGTTATATTTAGTAAACAAGCATATAATAAACAAGAATATAATAAGCAAGCATAACCAAATAAATTTAGCGAGATATAGATGAAAGAAGTCCAATCTTTTATTAAAACTGCATCATTACCTGAGCTTGAGAAAGCACAGCAGTTGATTGGTGATGCAATTTCAAAATATACCCAGCAACAAAAAGCAAAACAGGAAGTTTTGGAACTTTTAAAAGAAAAAGGACTTACGCTAGAAGATTTACAAGATGGAGCATCTGACAAACGCACCAAAGTTAAGCCTAAGTACCGCATGGAACTGAATGGTGAGACTATTGAATGGACTGGCCGTGGCCGTCGCCCTAAAGCGTTTGAAGGTGTTGAACTTGAAAATTATTTAGCCTAAAGCTAAATATAAGAGAAGCCGAAGCTTCTCTTTTTATCCCTCAATAAAATATAATTAAAGTTTAAAACTCCTAGCTATTATTCATAGCTTAGTTCTTAAGGAACACAGACCGTGTGACTTCCTATCTTAAAACGGCAAATATCATTGTTTTTCTCAATGCTTTGCCGCTTACAATTTACCGCTAGTAGCTCAAATACACGATGTATCTTATGGCTGCACCGTGTTTGTTCTATGCAATCCAGAATATCATCCAACCAAAGATAACTGCACTTACTCGCTCTAAATGTCGAGATCGCACACTTAAACATACCCGCTGCACTATGGCAGATAAAACGCTTGATAAGTGTTTGCAGTATGCTCAGCCAAACCAATGATTCGGCAATATGAGGATCTCGTGTGATGAACCCTTTAAGGTTATTCCATGACTTTAGTTCTTTGAAAAACAACTCAATTTGCCAACGAGTTGCATATATATCGAGTAGCTCGTCAAAGCTAAACTGTGCCTCTTTTAAATTAGTAACAAGGAAAACGGGGCGCTTTTCATTCGGTAAATAGATAAGCCTGTACTCGGGCCCATTTTTCTTCCAACGTACTGTTAATTCAAGTGGTTGGCTTGCGAATTTATCGAGTAACGTTTTGAGTTTAATGTTCTTTTCTTTAAGTTCTATACCCGCGCAATAGGCTGATGTAACGATTGGGTTAATGTTTTTATTTGCTCTGATCAAAAAATATCCGCCATCTTGAGCTACTTGCTCAAAGTAATCTAAGTCAAAATACCCAGCATCAGCAAGTAATAACGTATCTTCAAGTGTGTGGCTACCTGGTAAAAAGGCGCGCTCAGTTTCAACATCAGGACGAATATCTATTTCGCAGGGTTGTTCATTAAATAGGTCATAGGTAACGTGCAACTCAATTGCGGCAGGACTTACAGCAGTAAAACGACCAGCAAAAACCTGCGCTAATTCATCATGTAGAGCAAATGAAGAACCATCTTGCAATAACACTCGCTGTATTCCTCGCTGGGTAAAAAAGGTTTTATCCAGCGTGTTTACAGTCAATTTAGACATCGCTTGAATAACGAGCTCACGGACAAGCTCAGTCAAGGCTGGTTTTCGAATTTGATTATGAAAGGGTTTATAACTTATCGTGCAATCAGCCTGCGTTCGCAAGTTTTGATGGATATCTGACAAGTTAGCGTCTTGCAGGCAAGATAAGCTTTTAAATACGGCTTTGAGCAGAGAAACGATCGACAGGCAACGGTGTCGAACTTGAAATCCAGAGGTTTTTGCAAGCTCAATGAGGTGTTTTTCTGAGATAAGGGCTTTTAATTGGTTTGAAACTTGGTTAATCTGCATGTGAACTCTGTTTTTAGTCATGTTTTTATTGGCGTAACTATTTGATCATTAACAGAGTTCAACTTCAAGCTTTCTTAAGATCCAACCTATGAGCTATTATTTGCTAAAATCTCCTCACTCAAACCTATTTGTTTTTCCATGAGCTATAAACTAAGACCTTACCAGCAAGAAGCCGTAGAACGAACTGTTTTACACTTTAGAAAGAGTAATAATCCTGCCGTTATTGTGCTACCGACTGGTGCAGGTAAAAGTTTGGTTATTGCTGAACTTGCCCGTATTGCTAAGCAAAAAATATTAGTACTTGCTCATGTAAAAGAGTTGGTAGAGCAAAATTCGCAAAAATATAAAAGTTTTGGTTTAGAAGCGAGTATATTTTCAGCAGGTTTAAAAGAAAAGTCATTAAACCATCAAGTAACCTTTGCCAGTGTGCAATCACTTTCTCGTAATTTACATAAATTAAATGAGCATTATTCATTACTTATTATTGATGAATGCCACAGGGTAAATGGGGATAAAAAAAGTCAGTACGGTAAAGTAATAAACAGTTTAAAAGAGTATAACCCTCAGTTAAAAGTATTGGGTTTAACAGCAACACCTTATAGGCTAGGAATGGGGTGGATATACCACCACCATTATCATGGTTTTGTTAAAGGGACTAAAGAAAGCCCGTTTAAAAGTTGTATTTTTGAATTGCCGCTCAGGTATATGATTAAACATAATTATTTAACGCCGCCTAACGAAGTTGATGCAGCAATTAGCCATTATGATTTTTCCTCCTTAGATAGCAATGCATTTGGGCAATATACGACTGATGACATGAATGCGCTTTTAAAAAACAGTGAGCGCGCAACGAAAGCTATATTACAGCAAGTAATTCAATACAGTGAAGAGCGTGAAGGTGTTATGGTTTTTGCTGCCACAGTAATGCATGCTCAGGAAATATTAAGCTACCTACCAGCTCATCAAAGTGCACTTATAACAGGGGATACGCCAAACAGTGAGCGCGATAAAATCATTAAGCAATTTAAAGCTAAGCAATTAAAGTATTTAGTTAATATATCGGTACTAACAACCGGCTTTGATGCGCCACATGTCAACTTTATAGCTATTTTAAGACCTACAGAATCGGTTAGCTTATATCAACAAATTGTGGGGCGAGGTTTAAGGTTATCTAAATCGAAAACGGATTGCTTAGTAATAGATTATGCTGGCAATGGTTTTAATTTATTCCACCCAGAAGTAGGTGATAAAAAAGGCGATAGTGATAATGAACCTGTGCAGATACTTTGTCCTGGCTGTGGGTTTGCGAATATATTTTGGGGAAAAACTGATTCCGCAGGAAAAGTAATAGAGCACTTTGGCAGGCGTTGTAAAGGGCTGTTAGAAGATGATGAAGGTACAAAAGAGCAGTGCGATTATCGTTTTAGGTTTAAAGAGTGTGAGCAGTGCGGCGCCCAAAATGATATTGCTGCACGTAAATGCCATGATTGCGGCGCGGTAATGGCCGACCCTGATGATAAGTTACGTAATGCATTAAACTTAAAAGACGCACTTGTGCTTCGATGTAGTGGGTTATCGGTAACTCAAATTAAAGACGATTTAATTAAAATAACGTATTTTGATGAAGATGGCGCAAGTTGCGATGAGGTATATAACCTCGCAAATAAAGGCGGGCAATTTATATTTAATAAGCAATTTGGTCAACGTATGGGGCTTGGGCAAACACCTATTAATTTTAAAACTGCAGCGCAAGTAGTAAGCGCACAATTTGAATTAGTACCACCGGATTTTGTTATTGCACGAAAAAGCAAAAAGTATGGTTGGAAAGTGGCTGATAAGCTATTTGACTATAAAGGGGGTTTTAGAAAGGCAAATCAGTTAAGCCGCTAAGCTTAACTGATAGAGTACATTGAACTAAAAGGCGATTAAGCCTCGTCACCGTCCATTAATCCCCAGCCATCACCGTATCCATTAAAGCTATTAGCAATACTTTCAATGTATTGCTCTGCTTGTCCTAGAAGGGTGTGCTCTGGCACCATTTGTACTTGAGTGATTACTTCCCAAACGCCAGTGTCTTTGCATTTTTCAAGCTCAGCATTTTGAACTAATGCATCAGAGACTATTTCTTTAGCAAATTTTTCAGCATCGGCTTCTTGTTCAAATAAAATAAAAAAATCGACTTGGTGCATTTTATTTAAATCAATGCCAGCAGCGGCTATTTCGGCTAAAAGTTGGCCGTTATCATCATCAGGGAATTGCATTAAAAACTCATTTAAAATTAATTTTTTATTCGTAGGCACTATTGTAACTAAAATATTGTCTTAACGCGTACTAATTTTAATTATGCTGATATTTATTCAAAGTTAAATTTACGCGTTAGATTGTTATTAAGTTAATGTGTTGCTCATTATGGCTATGCTAATATGCGGGTAATTAACCAGTTTTTTGTAAGATATTAAAAGTAAGGATATTTACTTGTTTATTAAGTTTTTACGTTGCATGTGTGTTGTGAGCGCTTTAATTGCGACAAATAGCTATGCGGCAGAAAAAGTCATAGAAGATTACGAAATTGAAGGGTTAAGTGGCGATTTAGAAAATAACGTAGCTCTTTACCTCAAGCAGTTAATTGGCGAGAAGCCAACCCGTACACTTCGCCGTTATGCTCAAAAACAAGTACAAAATAGCATCAAAGCTCTTGGTTATTATAGCCCGACCGTCGAGGTTATTTATGATAAAGACGACAGCGAGCTAATTGTTAAAGTTGAGCGGGGGCCTGCAACTCGCATAGAAGCAATTAATATTACGCTAAATGGTGATGGTCAAAGCGATACTCAATTACAGGCATTGATTAAAAGCAACCACTTAAAGCAAGGTGATGTTTTAAATCATGGTAAATATGACTCTGCTCATAAAAAAATAGAATCTATGTTACTAGAGCTAGGTTATTTTGATGCTAAGTGGCCAGCGCGTAAATTAGAAGTATCGCTTAAAAAAAATAGTGCCGTTATTACTTTCATAATTGATACCGGAGTTAGGTATGAGTTTGGCGATATACAAATTGCCAGTAGTACACCCGCTGAAAAATATATACGCTCTATAGCGCCTTTCTCGCAAGGCCAACCTTATAAATCAACACATATTGCTGACTATAACTTGGATTTATCAAGTACCCCTTATTTTGCCAGTGTACGTGTTTATGCTGACATTGCAGCGCGCAAAAACAGCCAAGTACCGATTAAAGTTGAAGTATTACCCAAGCCAGCTAACAGCTATGAAATTGGCGGTGGTTTTAGTACTGACTTAGGGCCCAAGGTGCGTTTTAAATGGAGTAAACCGTGGATCACAGAAGACGGCCATTACCTCGAAACTAATTTAAATGTGGCACAAAAGCAGCAAGATATTTCCATGGCTTATACAATTCCGGTTGATGATCCTAATGATGATTTATGGCGATTCTCTGTCGGTTATAAATTAGAAGATGAGCTCACAAACGACACTTACAGTGAAATATTAACAGGGCAAGTTCAGCGCCAATGGTTGACCGAAAATAAATGGGTGCGTACTGCATTTTTACGCCGCGACCAAGAAACCTACCGTATTGGTGATGAAGACGAAGAAAGTACCGAAATGTTAATGCCGGGCATTAGCTACGCGCGCAAAAAATCAAAAGGCGGCACGACTCCTTATTGGGGAGAGCAGTGGCTTATATCTGCTGAGTTTGGCTTAGATGATGTGCTTTCGAGTACTAATCTGATTAGGGTGCAAATGCAACATGCATGGCTACGCACTTATTTTGACCGCCACTTGGTGTTTTTAAAAGCGAATGTGGGAGCAATGCTTGTTGATGATATTAACAACGTGCCATTTTCACTTCGGTTTTACGCAGGTGGCGATCAAAGCGTTCGTGGTTTTGCGTACCAATCAATTTCGCCTGAGAACGATGACGGCGAGCTAATAGGTGGTAAGTATTTACTATCGGGCACGATGGAATATAACTACCAGTTTGCTAAAAATTGGCGAGCAGCTTTATTTGTTGATGGTGGTACTGCGACTAATGATTTTTCTGATGATTTTGAAGTAGGTGCTGGTTTTGGTTTTCGCTATTTAACACCCGTTGGCCCAGTGCGTATAGACCACGCTTGGGGATTAACAAAAGAAAGTAAAAGCACACGTTTAAGTATTACCATAGGGCCAGAAATTTAATGTCAGTATTAAAAAAGATAACAGCCGCCGTAAGTGCTATTTTTGTCACGTTAGTTGTTGCACTATTTTGTTTGTTATTTACCGCACCCGGTAATCAATTTATTGCTTATAGTGCAAACAAAGCGGTAGATGGACTACATATTGAAATTAAAGATGGCCGTTTTATTTATAATGATGCCTTTAATGTACGCTTTGCTAGCAACGGATTGGACTTTAATGCACAACAATTGAAAATTGATTTGTTTTGGTGGCAGTGCGATGGAATTTGTATAGATAACTTAAGTGCTAAATCTATAAATTTAACATTACCAAAAACTGTAGATTCACAAGAAGAAGCCGCGGCAGAGCCGCTTGAAAAAATCAGCCTACCTTTTAATATTGCTGTAAAAAACATTGCGATCAATAAATTTACCCTAGAGCATCCAAGTGCAAACGTAAGCGTTAATAACTTTAAACTCTCAGCAAAAGCAGAGGGTTCAAAGCTGACGGTTAAAAGCCTGAATATTCCCACCATACTTGTTGCCTTAAAAGAGCAAGAACAAGATGCGAAAACACAAACGGCGCAAAATACTCAAGCGCCTTTAACGCACCTACCCGCATTGCCTAATATAGAATTTACTTCGCCACTTGATTTAGTTGTTGAAGACTTTGAAATAGCTAAAATTACGATTGAGCAAAACGAAGCCCAACATGTTATTGAAAACATCTCGCTGCAATTAAGTGTGGAAGATGCGGTTATTAATTTAGAGTCATTCTCAGCAAAGTATGAACAGTGGCAGCTTAATACGCATCTTAATGCTGAGCTTGCAGGGAATTTGCCCGTGAAAGGGTATGTTGTTTTACAAAGTGACGAGCACCAAGCCAATTTGCAGTTGAATGGCGACTTATCAAATCTAAACTTAAATTTAGAAACGCAGGGACAATATCCGCTTAGTTTAACGGCAACGGCAAATTTAAAGCAGAAAAACTATCCGTTTGAGTTAAATGGCAAAATTAAACAGTGGCTTATTGATGCACAAAGTAATGAGCTTAAAGTGCGAAATGTAAGCCTTAACGCACAAGGTAATGCTGACGACTATCAGCTTAGCCTACAGGGGAATAGCCAATTAGGTGCGTACCCAGCTGTTGACTTAAATACCCAATTAAAAGGCAGTCTTACCAAAGCAACTTTACAAGCGCTAAGCATTAAAGCAAACGAAAGCAGTGCAACTATAAAAGCCAATGTTGATTGGCAAAAAGGCATACTGGTTAACTTTAATGGCACGCTTGCTAACTTAAAAGCGCAGTATTTAACTGATGCCGCTACCAGTGATATTTCAGGACAGTTTAAAGGCTCGTTTAATGCAGCTGACGACAAGTGGCAGCTACAAATGAATAATACAAAGTTAAACGGATTACTTAACGACGTGCCACTAGAATTTGCCTCAAACTTTAAGCTCGACAATACTTTAAAAGCTAATATTGATAGCTTTTATTTAAGCAGTGGTACCAATAAATTAGCACTAAGCGGGCAAGTTGATGATACTTGGCAGGTTGATGGCAAAGTAACGCTAAAAAGTGATGAAAAAGCTTATATTCCATTTACTGCCGACGGCAACGCAAATTTAAAAGTGAGAGGGGAAAGGTTAACGCCCTCTGTTGATTTAGCACTAATACTTGATCGCTTTATTTTTGATGAAATAAACATTAATAAATTATCAGTAAAAGGGCAGTTAGATACCGCAGCCGATTGGCAAACCGATGTTTCGGTAAGTGTTGGTTCGGCGCTTGTAGCCGAACAGCAAATTAATAGCGTTAAAATTGATATTAGCGGCGACAAAACAGATCACCAACTTACGGCATCTATAGATGCCGAGCAAGGCAGTATAGAGCTTGAAGTTAATGGCAAAATTAATAATACCACTTGGAATGGCGAGCTTAGTAATGTAACGCTTAGCGATAAAAAGCTTAGTTTTAGTAATACTAAAAATATTGCCATTATGTTTAATTCTCAAACTAGTGACTTTGATGTAAGTGCACATTGTTGGGCATCTGAGCAAAGTGAATTATGTATAGACACGCTAGCGCAATCAAAAGAACTTGGTCAATTAAATGCGAAGCTAAGCAACTTAGCACTTGAGGAGCTTAAGCATTTTTTACCTAATAGCATTCGTACTCGTGGTAATATAGCTGGCGATGTAGCACTTAATTGGCAAAGCGGTGCGCTTAAAACATTACGCGCAAATATCGATTCTAGCGACTTAGAAGCGGTGCTTACCTCGGAAGAAGATCGTTTTAAATTACCAATCGAAACTTTAACTATTAGTGCGTTTTCGGACTCTCAAATTGGCAAGCTTGAAGCTAATTTAGAATCAAGTGTGCTTGGTAAAATAAACACACAAATTGATATTGACGACATACAAAATACGCAAGCGCTTAACGGCACTATTAATATTGATAAAATACTCCTTTCAGACTTACAACCATTTCTTGAAACCCTAGAGCAGTTAAAAGGTGATATTAGCGGAAAAGTCGCGTTAGCTGGTACGTTAAAAGATCCATTATTAAATGGCGAGCTTAATGCGAGCGATATTAGTTTAGAGGGCGAGCAACTACCTATAGCGCTGCAAAAATCAAATATAAACGTATTGTTTGATAAAACAACAGCCACAATAAAAGGCAACTTAAACGACAACCAGGGCGGTAAAATAAACCTCACCGGTGATGTTGATTGGCAAGGTGCGCAACCTGCTGTAAATGTGGCGGTAGTTGGCGAGCAGTTTTATGTACGTGCGCAGCAAGGGGTTACTTTTAAAGTATCACCGGATTTAAAAATAGGCTTGGCTAATAATGCACTCAAGCTTGCTGGTGAGGTAGTTGTGCCTTACGGTCGTATAATGATTGAAGAGCTCCCAGAGGGCGCAGTGCAAGTTAGCGATGATGAAATTATTGTTGATCAAAAAACCGAGGCCACCGAAACAGTCCCGTTTGATTTCGACATAGATTTAAAAGTGATTGTTAAAAACGATGTAAAAGTAGAATCGTTTGGCTTGGAATCAAAAGTTGCGGGTGATTTAGCCATAAAAATGAGTCAAGGCGCACCAATTATAGCCACAGGTGAGCTTAACTTAATTGAAGGTACTTACTTAGCCTTTGGGCAAGATTTAATAATCAGCACCGGGCAAGTAGGTTTTAGCGGTTCAATTGAACAACCATTTTTAAATATTAAAGCAATACGTAACCCCGATACGACTGCAAATGGTGTCATTGCAGGGGTTACGCTCACGGGGAATGTTGAACAACCAACGCTCAAAATATTTTCTGAGCCTGCGATGGATCAAGCTCAAGCACTTGCATATTTACTTAATGGCCAACCTTTAGGCGATGGAGAAAGTTCGTCAAGCGATGCTATGCTCACACAGTTATTACTCTCTCAAGGTGTTAGCCGCAGCGAAGGAGTTGTTTCTAAGGTAGGTGAAACCTTTGGGCTGTCAGATGTAAGTTTAAGCTCATCAGGTAGTGGTGATAGCACCAAAGTAGAAATATCAGGTTACGTAGCACCCAGCTTACAAGTTAAATATAGCGTGGGTGTATTTGATTCGCTCAGTGAAGTGGCTGTGCGTTATCAGTTACTTTCACAGCTATACATAGAAATAACGAGCGGGCTATACCAAAATGTTGATGTGCTATATAAGTTTGATTGGGAATAACCAAAACTATAATAATTATAAGGATATAAGCGATGAAAAAAATTATATTGCCAGCTCTGCTTAGTGTTTTGTTGAGCGGTTGTGCTCAACAGCTAGGTAATGGTGTTGCTAATCCAGAGCTACCTTTATTGAGTGCGAGTGAGGTAATTGCTAGTGCAACAGATAATGATTGGCGATTAGTGGATGCTCAAAATATTTTAAAGATAACACTGCCAACGGGTGATGCGTACATTGAGCTTAATGAACGGCTTGCCCCAAAGCACGCTCAAAATATTAAAAAGTTAGTACGAGAAGGGTTTTATAAAAATACCAGCGTTTATCGGTTTGTTGAGGGTTTTGTAGCGCAAGACGGGGACAGCTCGGGTAAAAAGTTAATTAAAACGGCAGATAAAACAGTCCCAGCTGAGTTTTATTTAACAACAAACAAACCACTTTTAATTACTGAGCTAAATGGCGACGGATATGCACCAGTTACCGGCTTTTTAAACGGCTTTGCAGTAGCTCAAAACTCAGCACATACGCAAACATGGCAAGTGCATTGTAGTGGCGTGTTTGCCATGGCGCGCGATAACGACATAAATAGTGCGAGCACGGAGTTTTTTGTAACGATAGGGCAAGGCCCGCGCTACCTCGATAAAAACATTACGGTGTTTGGTCGAGTGCTCGAAGGTATAGAGCATTTTAATCGTTTAGCGCGCACACCAACTGAAGGAAAAGCATTTAACCCAATTACCAATATACAAGTGCTTGGCGATGTACAAAGCGATAAAAGTATATTTAAAGTGATGAAAACAAACTCACCGGTGTTTAAAAACTTGATCAGTGCTCGTAAAAACCGTATTGAACCATGGTTTGTTAAAGCACATAACTACGTTGATGTGTGTGGTATGCCTATACCCACTAAGCGTGAAGTTATACCAATTCCAATAAATAGCTGATCTATTTTACTTGCTAAAACAACCCATTTCTTTGTTGTAAATTTCGCAAAGGGAACAACCATTTACATCAATTTACGCCTAGAACTGAATTATTTTTTTGGCGTGAAATTTAGATCACATACTTAATGGAATTGGTATTAATTAAAGAATGTAAAAAAGGAGCCTAGGCTCCTTTTTTAATACTCATGCTCCAGTTAAAAATAACCTACTGACGATTAATTTTAACTGCAAATGGCGTATCGTTATAATGCGTAGAGCGATACGGGTTTATATCAAGCCCACCGCGACGAGTATAACGCGCGTAAACCTCTAACTCTTTAATATTAAGTTGTGTTGTTAAATCGCTATAAATACGCTCAACACACTGCTCATGAAATTCGTTATGTGTTCTGAACGAAATTAAGTAACGCAATAACGACTCACGACATATTTGCTCGCCTGTGTATCGTATAATTACACTTGCCCAGTCAGGCTGGGAGGTAATTAAACAGTTCGATTTAAGTAAATGGCTGTAGAGCGTTTCAGTAACTACTTCATCACTTTTTGCTTTAAGTGAATTAGCATCAATATCGTAATTATTAATCTCAATATCTAAGTCATCAATACATTCACCTGGCAGCGCTGTACACGGTAAGCAATTGTAATCATCAGGATTATATAAAGTCACTTTGACAGGGCTGTTAACCGCGTTTGATAAATCATCAATTAAGTGCTGTTTTACTACATCAATGCTTTCAAATCGGGTTTGGTTAAAGCTATTTAAATAAAGTTTAAACGACTTTGACTCAATAATATGGCTGCTTTGGCATTCAAAGGTAAATAAGGCTACGGCAACTTGCGGTTTACCTTTATTGTTTAGCCATGAAAGCTCGTAACCTGTCCAAATGTCTTGGCCTTTAAATGGAAGCTCTGCTTCGTCAATATTTAAAGCATCACGATTTAGTTTGCGCGCAATAGGGAAAAGCAAGCTTGGCGTGTACACATCTACATACTCAGTAGATTGGCCTAATACGCTACCTTTAAGGTCTGGAGAATTGCTGTAATCTGTCATGTTTGCTCTTAAATAGTTACAATAGGGACATTATATCTAATTTAAATGAGTTTCACAGTATGTCTGTTGCATTGCTTATAGAACAACTTCATCAAACATTTAGCGAAAATACCCTTAAAAACACTACAAAGTACCCACTTATTGCGCACGACGAACAATGGCCAGGCCCATGTGAAGTTGGTGAGGTTGACGAGCAAGGAAACATTCAATGGCAGGGGACGCGTCAGCAACCTGCAGGTTCGCTTAATGATTTAGCCAGTGCACTAGAACTTGAGTTTCCAAAAGCGCTTAGCGAGCTATACGGACATATGTACGGTGGAAGTATTTTAGCAAGTATTGATGGGCATCAGGTTGAATTACTACAAGCATGGAACGAAGAAGACTTTCATTTGCTACAGCAAAATATAACGGGCCATGTTTTAATGAAACGCAAGCTCAAGCAACCAGAAACAGTATTTATTGGTTTAACTGATCAAGATGATTTACTAGTAAGTGTATTGGTGCACACTGGTGAAGTATGTTTAGAGCACGTAGGCAAAAAAACACACCATGTACTTGCACCTAACATTAATGCTTTTTTAAAGGCATTAGAGGTTTAAAACGTGTTTAATAAATCAGCTTAGCGTCATCACTAAGCTGATTTTAAGCACTCATTAAAGTGGTTATTGAAAATCCCACGATATATTAGACACTAAGCCACATGGCTCACACCTAAAGTCGAATAACCCAAACCACGATTCAGGTAATTTCCAGTCGCCATGACAACTAGGGCATTTTCGTTCAAGTTCAGACGCTTTATCTACGCCGCCTACACGGTATAAATAATAATAGGTTGGCTTTTTAGTTAAAAAACTAATTCGCTTTGTTATGTCTTTTCCGCGTCTATATAGGTCGCTTTGGACACTCGATATTTCTTCAAGTGCCGGAAACTCACAACGGGTTGCGCCATTAATTTGAATTTGATCGCAGGCTTGCCAATCTTCTTGCCATTTTATAAGCGTTTTATAGTCACCATTAGCAATTGCCGGAATACGAAATAGCGGCACAGGCAAAAAGTCATCACCACAATAAAGCGGGCTGCACGTATGCACATAGGTTGTATATAAAATATAACTTGATGGTTCTTTGCAGCAATCAGCGCCGTTGGAGTGAATATCTTGTCCAATTACTTTTACTTTTGGCGCAAGTAGCCCAGCACTATGTAACTTTTCGATACTGTGCTTAACAAACGGGCTGTTATTTAGCGGGTGCATTGCATCTTCAGTAGGGCACATTACGCGGGTAATAAAAAATCCATCTTTTAAAACGGTAGGAAATTCTTCCCCCATTATTTGACCATTAAAACGCAGTGCATTTACTAAGCGATTTATTGCTTGTTCGGCTTGTTCTAGGGTGGTGTCTTGGTAGCAATCAAAAGTTAAATCAACAACGAACATTTATAGTCTCAAATTATTTTTGTTCTAGCAGCGCAAGAAGTTTATCGAGTTTTTGCTCAATTCTATCTAATTGACTTGTTTTAAGCTCAGTATTATCTGACTGCTGTGGGTTTCTCATGAAGTTATTAATTGAATCAGGATTGTTTTTATATTGGCTTACTGCTGCAATAATCATCGGCATTGGAACCGGTTGCGCCAAACGGCTTTTAGTTAGTGCTACAGTAGGGGTTTTGCCTTCATCGAGAAGGGCTTTGATTGCATCAAATACAACTGAATTCATTAGATATATAACTCTTTAATAAAATAAATACGCAGCATATAAATGCTGCGCAAATGCTATGTTAGCAATAAATAAGGGAGGGTACATTAAATAAAATTACTTACTTTGACGAATGCGTACATCTAACTCGTCAATTACTTCACTCCAATCTCCATCTTCTGCAAGGGATTCAGCTAAAAAGTGCTGTTGTGCTTCATCCCAAAAAGAAGCTTCTTGGAGTCGTGTTGTGTCTTCTAATTCATGTGAGGCAATAAACGCATCTATTTGCTCATCACTATTTGGTAATCCAAGCTGTGCAAAAAGTGTGTTAATGTCGTGTTTTGTCGTATCCATGATATTGCTCCTTTAAATGAATGAAAACTCATACTAGTGCCTAACTGTACCTCTTGCTAGTTAAACTCTCGCTGAATTTACGGTTAATAATTTTAGGTATATAGTTAGGTTTAAAGTTAAACAGCCTATAGCTAAAATAATAAAGGAAATACAATGAGTGTAACCACACCAACTGATACGTTCAGCGTACAGTATTTAGCTGCAGAAGATATTAGTACTGCAGCGAGCCTAATTTATCAGGCTTATCATGACGATCCTGTATTACTAAACATGCTTAGCTACAATGACGAAAATAAATCAGTTTACGAAAAAAAACTACGATCATTAATTCGCGAAGAGCTCAGTAGTTTTTGGCAAGAAAAACAGCCACTAATTGGCCTATACCGCAACGATAAATTAAAAGCAATAGCGTGTGTATTTGAATCTAATAGCCAATTACAAGCGCAGCGTTATTGGCACTGGCGTTTAAAATTAATGCTGAGTGCGGGCTACTTGCAAACAAATCAATTAATAGATAAAGAACAAACAATTAGAGACGCCCTTAAACAGAAAGGTAATTACTATTTTTTAGCTTTTATTGCCGTAGATCCGCATTTTCATGGGCAAGGATTTGGCCGTTACTTACTACGTGGGCTGGATGACTTAGTTAAATGTAACGCTGAGTCAACAGGGATGGCTGTATTTGTAACGCGTAAAGAACACATTGAGTTTTTTAAAACTGAAAAGTTTGAAGCATTTAAACACCTTACTTTTAACCAAGTAGAGGGCGAATTACTGTTTAAATCAATAATTGAGCCAGCTATTTAAAATTATAATGTAAGCCAATGCGCCCAAACGGACATAAGGCCGTGAGACATCTCTTACATTGTTGTGAGCATAATCAGTTTAAGGCTACTATTAAGTGGCTTTTTTTTAATTTAAGTTGCTGTTATTAAATGTTTATTTTTTTTTCATTTTTGTGACGCTTATTTATTTAATGTTAAGTCCTATTACTCACACTCGTTTGCTTTAAACTTTACTTTGTCAAGAAGACATAGCTCAATGATTGAGTTCCTGCCAAGGATATGGAATAGGCAACGTAGCGGACGCTAGCGGGAAGCAAAAAGGACAAGTTAACAAGGAAAGCAAGGACGAATAGGAAGTGCAAGGTGCGCTAAAGTAGCAGGAGCTACTTAAAGGATTACCACGGATGATGCTAAAGGATATAGCCAAGCGTTAGATTACGCATAGGCCAAGGTGGCGAGAGGACATGGCAGGATGCAAAAGTGGCAGGAGCTACTTCAAAGGATTACCAGGGATGATGCTACAGGATGTAGCTAAGCGTTAGTTTGCGTGGATTTGCCAAGATGGTTATGGATATTGCAGGATGCAATGTGAGGGTAAATAAGGCTGTTTACTCGTTCAGGGGATGATAATACGGATTAATAGATAACGGATATCTAGCAGGATGCAGTCCAATTGGGGCGTAACTTTAGTTACGCCTTAGTTTTTTGTGTTTGAGTAAATTTAATTTAGCCCTAAATTAAATCCATTTATATTTTATGTGGTGGAACAACCACGCTTTTCAAAAACTCATTTTCCATAATTAACACGCCTTGATAAGCATTTTCACCATCGCTTGAAAACTCAAATATGAATTCACTTTTGATGCCTGGCTTGCCGCTCTTTAAAAAACCAAAGCGGCGTTTTGTGCAAGCAACACTCATCAACTGCACCTGCAGTTGCTCACTTTGGCGTTTAGCATGAACGTTCGCCGCTTCTGCCACCTTTCGGTTAAGCCAAAATAAGTAAATTACACTACCAATAAGTATGAACGTCCATAAACTTGCCATTTAAGAGAATAACCTTCCAATTGCACGCGCGAGGGTTTCGCTACGATTTTCTTTACGTAATAAGCCTAATAAATGCGGGCGAATAGTCGGTATTGCAACTAAGTCAGCAAAAATACTTGGAAACAATTCTTCAATTTTTTGATGATGCGCGCAATTATCCATAAATACATGTAAGCGTTCAGGGTTTTCTAATTGCTTAAAACACCGCCCAGCTATTGTTAGTAACACGTCAGAGTCGTGCCTCACTGTTGAGCTTAGTACAGTGTCAACTAATTGAGCGCATAACCCTTGAGCTTGACCTTTTGAAATTGATCTTAGTGCTGCGGTTATAGCCACTGTGTCGTTGTCACTAATTGCACCCTGCGTGTAATCAACAAGTAACTCACTCATTGATGTTGGTATTTCAACGTGTTCAAGCATGGCACTGAGTGGCTGTAGTACTTCAATAGGTAAATGCGCCCATGCTTTTTGCAGATTACTTAAGTTTGTATCTCTGTCTAAGCGTAGTGCAAAATCGGCAATACCCTGTAGTGCAACACTTTGCCAATTATCAAAACCAATTTTACCGCTAAAGTACAGTTGTGCATGCTCGTAATACTGCGATGCAGGCTGTTTTAATAGTACTTTTACTTGGGCGTTAAATGCCGCTAATTTATTTGCGTTTGGTGTAAAAACATAAGGGTTATTATCAAGTTTTCCATCGGCTTGCTCACCTGTAATTTCAGTGCCTAGTGCTTGAATAACCATATCAGCAAAGTGATCGCGACTAGCACTTACCAGCATACTTTGCTCATCAAGTGGAAATTTTAAAAACCATACATACGGTTCTTTACTGGCTTTAATATCCCAAAATTGAATAGCGAGCCATGCATGACCAGCAAGTGGATAAGGGTAAGGCACTTGAGCTTGTTCAATAGCTAAAAATTGTTTTTTATCAAGCTTAGTAATGTGCCTGCCAATATCAAAAGCACGCCACTGAGTACCCGCACCATCTAAAAGCTGACCTAATGTAGCTATTTGATCACTCATTGTTTTCTCAACTGTTTTTACTGCAAAATTACATTAATTATACGTCATAGCCGCCTATGAGGGAACAGGGTATAATTGCATTACATATATAAAAGAGGGTGGTTATGTACCAGCAAACCCAAACTTATTTAGTGCAGCTAACGGCACTTTTACAAAAACACGCGCTTTGGCAAAGTGGGCCAATAGACGCTGAGGCACTGCTTTCAAAGACTCCTTTTTGTCACGATACAATGGCATTTGAGCAGTGGTTACAGTTTGTATTTATTGAAAAAATACAGCAATTAATAACACATAGGCAACCACTGTCGCGTAACTTTGCTATTGCCCCTATGGCGCAAATGACACTTGTGAATAAAGCCGGAAGCGATGAAATAATTGAATTACTAACAGCCCTTGATACCTTTTTAGGAGAACCAAATGAGTGAGCGTCCAGCGCCTATTGAATATGGCGAGCTGACTATTTTGTATCAAGATGAAAACTATGTGGCTATAAATAAGCCTTCAGGTTTATTAGTGCATCGCTCGTTTTTAGATAAACACGAAACCCAGTTTGCTATGCAAATGTTGCGCGACCAGCTAGGGCAACATGTATTTCCAGTACATAGGCTCGATAGACCTACGTCGGGCGTATTACTGTTTGCATTGAGCTCGGAAGCAGCTCGCGATATGAACCAGCTATTTATTGAAGGTACTATTGCTAAGCGCTATTTAGCCTTAGTGCGCGGTTTTGCGCCAGAGTCAGTATTTTTAGATAAACCGCTTAAAGAAGAACTTGATAAAATAGCCGATAAGTTTGCAGATCAAGATAAAGCACCGCAAGAAGCGCAAACCCAGTTTAATTGCTTGCACCAAGCTGCATTGCCTATTCCTATAGGTAAGTATCCAACAGTGCGTTACTCGTTAGTTGAGTGTTTTCCAAAAACCGGGCGCAAGCATCAAATTCGCAGACACTTAAAGCACTTATCACTGCCTATTATTGGTGATGTAAATCACGGTGATAATCAGCATAATCAATTTTTTAGAGAGCATTTTGAACTAAGACGCTTAATGTTATTTGCAACAGAGCTTAGTTTTGTGCACCCTTATAGTAATGAATCAATAAAAATTAAAGCGCCACTAGGTGAAGACATGCTTGAAATATGTAAGCAGCTAGGTTGGCCAGAGCAAGAAAAGGATTATTAATGGCACATATTAGTATTTTTGTAGGCAGCGTTAATGGCGGTGCTGAGCGTTTAAGCGATGAAGTTGCAGCCACAATTGAGCAAGCGGGTCATACTGCTACAGTAATTACTGAAGCATCACTTGATGATATAAAAAATGCATCGCATGTTTTAATTGTCACCTCCACAACAGGGCAAGGTGATGTACCGAGTAATTTGGCAGGATTGTACTTTGCAATGAATAGCACTTTCCCAATGCTTACCGATAAACCGTTTGGTGTAATTGCAATGGGTGACAGATGCTACGGCGATACATTTTGTGGCGCAGGGCGAAGCTTTGACGAGCTACTACGCGATTTACAAGCAAAGCCTGTGGGCAACCGCCTAGAAATAGATGCATGTGAAGATTTTGAACCATGGCCAGTAACTGAGCCTTGGTTAAAAGTATGGCTAGAAAAACTACCTGCTTAATCCTTAACTTTAAGGTATTAAAAAAGGAGCGCATGCGCTCCTTTTTGCTTTTATAGCTTTATAAATTAACTACTTCTAACATCTACTTTAAGTTTTAGCTTTTGGCCAGGTTGTAAGTATTTTTGACCGGCTAAATTATTCCACTTAATAATTTCGTTAACGCTTAGATTAAACTTAGACGCAATACGTGCAAGTGAATCACCTCGGCGTACTTTGTATGTAATAGTACGGTTGGTGCTTGCCGTTGCTTGTGGTTTATTAGCTGACTTATAAACAGTTAGTTTTTGATTTAGGCGCAATACAGAGTTTTTCTTTAGTTTATTCCATTTAGCCAACTCATCCATAGTTACGTCATATTCGCGGCTAATGTCCCATAACGTGTCGCCACTTTTAACTGTGTGCGAAAGCTTTGTGCGAGTTGCTTTATTAGCAGCTAAACGCATCTGCTTTGGTAAATGCTCACTATTTATAGCGCCATCAGTAAGCGGGACTAATAATTCTTGGCCTACTTTAATCGTATTTGATTTGAGTTTATTAAGCGATCGGATTGCGCTTGAGCTTGTTGTAAACTTTTTGGCAATTACCGATAAGCTGTCGCCTCGAGCCACAATATAACGCTGCCAGCGTAATCTGTTTTTAACATCAGTGTTTGCTAGTTTTTGGCTAAATTCCTCTGCTTTATCAACAGGCAATAATAAAGAATGTGGGCCATTGGGATCAGTTGCCCAGCGATTAAAACCGGGGTTTAATCTGTATAGCTCAGTAAGCGTCATATCAGCCATATCAGCAGCAAGTGCTAAATCTATTTGCGAGCCAACATCAACCACTTCAACCACTTGTGCATTAATTACTGGTTGCCATGTAACGTTAAAATCATCTGAGCGTTTTAATAAATCGGCAAGTGCTAATAACTTTGGTACGTAGGCTGTTGTTTCGCTTGGTAAATCAAGAGACCAAAAATCGGTAGGTAAATGCTTTTTACGATTCTTTTTAATCGCGCGCATTAAACGCCCTTCACCTGAATTATAAGCAGCAATCGCATTTAGCCAATCGCCTTCAAGTGTTTTATGTAAATACGATAAGTAATCAAGTGCTGCGCGAGTTGACTGCACTATGTCGCGACGACCGTCGTACCACCAGTTTTGTTTTAAATCGAATCGCTCACCGGTTGCAGGCATAAACTGCCAAATGCCCGATGCGCTGCGATTAGAATAACCAAACGGGTCAAATGCACTTTCTACAATAGGCAGTAGTGCAATTTCGATTGGCATTTCGCGCTTTTCTACTTCTTCAACAATAAAGTGTAAGTAAGGCTCTGCACGTTTAGAAATACGATCTAAATAGGCTTGGTGGCGAGCATAATAATTACGTTCAGTAACAACAGGGCGGTTTTGCGGTATTTCGATAGAAAGTTGGTAGCGAATTCGCTCCCACACATCATCAAACACGGGAGCTTCTTGCTCATCAGGGTCAACTTGCTGATATTGTGCGTTTACCATCAATGCATTGTTAATGTCGTTAGGACTTGCGCCTTCGAGTTGTTGGTTTGTTTGCGTGGCGACTTGAGAGTCTGAGTCTAAAGTTGTCACAGTTTGACAACCACTTAGCGCTAACGCCAAGGCTATTAATAGGGGAGATTTATTCATAAATACCAATACATCGGGTAAAAAACTCGGCGAATACTACCTGTTATGAGTTAACATTGCCACTGAATGACTTTTTAAAACGCAGAAATAGAATCATCACTATATCTTAAGTTAATGATTCTAATAAAATAAATGTTAAAGTATTAGTTTGTGCATTAAAAATTGTCTTTGAACTGCCTCAGACTAGCAAAGTTCCCCCAAGGTTCATTGTTTTTTGTAACCGAGGTAAACTCTTCTGGCACTAACTCTGTAATGGTTGGCAAATCGCTACGCATAAATGGATTTATTTTTAGCTCCTGTCCAATAGAAGTGGGTAGGGAGATTTGGTTATTACTGCGTAATTCATCTACTTTTTTACTGTACGCAAGGAGTTCTGGGTTACGTGGTTCAACGGCTTTGGCAAAGGCAAGGTTAGCTTGCGTGTATTCGTGCGTGCAATACACACTGCAGCTTGCAGGCAGCTCTCTTAGTTTATTAAAAGACTCCCACATTTGCTCTGGCGTGCCTTCAAATAAGCGCCCACATCCACCGCTAAACAATGTATCGCCGGTAAAAGCAAGTTCATCATTTGTGTAACAAATATGATCAAGCGTGTGCCCAGGAGTTGCTAAAATAGTAAAGTTAATATTAAGCACACTGATGCTTTGTCCATCAGTAAGTGCGTGAGTGACGCCTTTAAATGGACTATTTGCAGGGCCATAAACCGATATATCTGGATAGGCGTCAACTAATTCAGCTACGCCATCGGTGTGGTCGTAGTGATGATGCGTAATTAAAATGCCACCAAGCGTTAGTTTATGCTCAGCTAAGTACGTTAATACGGGATGTGCTTGGCCTGGATCGACTACCCATGCTTGGTTACTGTTATCGGTAGTTAAACACCAAATGTAATTATCAGAAAAGGCTTTAATTGCTTTGACTTGCACCATGGTAAATTGCTCTATAAAGTGACACTTATCGCATAGTATAACGAGCTCAAAAAATGAAACCAGCCCTTAGTTTTCAAGAAGGACCCAAACCACTGTCGTGGCAGCAGTTTCCTCATGGGGATTATTTGCGTGCAGATATTGAACGCAAAATGGAGCAATGGCTGCCGCGTATGTTTGGCTATCATATGCTTAAGTTGGGTAATTTAAGTGGCGAATTAAACACAAGTATAAGTACGATTAAACATCAAGTGTGTGTTGCAGAGCCAGGACCTTACACCGGGGTAGTTGCTGACATAGATGAACTGCCATTTTACGAGCACAGTATTGATGCTTGCATACTAAGCCATTGCTTAGAGTATCATTCAGACCCGCATCATATTTTACGAGAAGCACATCGCACGCTTATTCCAGGCGGTTATATACTCGTGACTGGTTTTAATCCGTTTAGTTTGTGCGGGCTTGCACAAATGCTGCCTTTTAGTGGTCAGAAATTACCATGGACAGGGCGCTTTTTTACCCCTGCGAGGGTTAAAGATTGGCTAAATTTATTGGGTTTTGAAATTGTAAGTGACGAACGTTTTATTTATTCATCACTGGCAAGAGGTAACAGGTTATCAAGATTTGAGTTTTGGCGGACTTTTGCAAAACAGTATTTAAAACCAATGGGCAGTGTTTATATGCTGGTGGCACGAAAAAGAGTTGCGCCACTTACGCCGATAAAACCTAAGTGGCATGCAAGGCCGCAGTTTGCACCCGTAAAAGGGGCAGGGCTTAGGCAAACCTCTAAGCAGCATTACAAAACGTGTGACCAAAAAAATAATACCAATTGCATTAAATAAGTGATCTATTATAGCGCTAAGAAAATAGCACATTAACAAGGCGAAAATTGTGACATATAGTTGTTCTATATGAATAATTTTTAACGCAGTTAGTGAGTTATTTAATGCGATAGAATGAACATGTTTTTAATAAATTGGTATAACAACTAGCTTAGAATAAATTTAAGGCTGGTAGCCTACATCTTCTAGTAAATCTTTACTGCCTGCGGCATCGCGCGCTAAATCGTCAACTATTTCGTTGTACTTATGGCCGCTATGCCCTTTAACCCATTTCCAGGTTACATTGTGCTCGCTACAGGCTTTATCTAGGCGTTTCCATAAATCGACGTTTTTAACCGGCTTTTTAGCTGATGTTAACCAGCCACGTTTTTTCCAGTTAGTGATCCACGATTCAATACCTTGCTTAACATATTGGCTATCGGTTGTTAGATTTACTTCGCATTCTCGAGTGAGTGATTCTAGGGCTACAATAGCCGCGAGCATTTCCATTCGGTTATTCGTTGTGAGTTTATAACCTTGGCTCATTTCTTTTTCGTGACCGTTATAAATCATAAAAATACCATAACCGCCGGGGCCTGGATTACCTAAACATGAGCCATCGGTGTAAATCTCTACGGTTTTTTGCACTGTTTTACCTTGATCTTATGTACAATAAAGTGATTATAGAAAGATACCAGAATCAGGCTAAATTCGATATGGCACGTAGACAAATAGTTTTAGATACAGAAACCACCGGCATCGACCCTAAACAAGGGCACCGTATTATAGAAATTGGGTGTGTAGAGTTAGTAAATCGCCGTTTAACAGGCAATAACTTTCACGTTTATATAAACCCACAACGCCCAAGCGAAGAAGAAGCAATCGACGTTCACGGTATCACTAACGAATTTTTACGTGATAAACCACTGTTTCATCAAATCGCGCAAGAGTTTTTCGACTATATTGAAGGGGCTGAACTAGTTATTCATAATGCGCCGTTCGATGTTGGTCATATGGATAACGAATTTGCGTTGCTTAATCAGGGTTATCCTAAAACGAGTACGTTTTGTGAAGTTCTTGACACGCTTAAAATGGCGCGTGACTTGCATCCAGGTCAAAAGAACAATCTTGATGCTTTATGTCGTCGTTACGATGTAGATAACGCCAAGCGAACGCTTCACGGTGCGTTACTGGATTCTGAGATTTTAGCTGATGTTTACCTTGCCATGACGGGCGGTCAAACAAAACTAAATTTGAATCAAAACAAAGATGACGGCAGCGAGCAGCGAAAGGGGGGTATAAAGCGTTTAAATAGTGACAGAGCCCCACTAGTTGTATTGCGAGCAAGCGATGCTGAGCAAAGCGCACACGAAGCCCGATTAGATCTTGTAAATAAAGAAGGCGGCCAATGTTTATGGCGCGCTGAATAAGGCCATAATATGAAAACGATGTGTTTTGTAACTGTGCTAATAGCGGTTAGCTGTTTTACAAATAATGCTTATAGCGCTAAGCAAGTGGAAGTACTTAAACGCGATGGCCAACAAAATGAAATACCTTTATTAGAAAATCGTTTTCGTATAGATAGTCAAATTGATGAAATAACGTTACTTTTTTTTAGAAAGGCAGGTACACCTGCTGTTATTTTAGTAAGGCCAGATGGCAGTAAATACTTTGCTCCCGACTCAGTTAAAGATCCTAACATTGAATGGTTTGATGAACTTAACTACGATCTCGTTACAATTAAAAAGCCAACGCCTGGGCCTTGGCAAGTTATAGGCAGCATATTACCAGATAGTCGAATCGTGGTATTAGGTGAGGTGTCGTTGCAGGCAGAGTCGTTACCATCGGTGTTATTTAGAGGCGAATCTGTAAAGGTTACGGGTAGAGTATTAAATGATGGCGAACCAATTAATGCTAACTTATTTAAAGATGTGGTTAGTTTACATGTCGATTTTGTCAGTACTAACAACGAGAGTTTTGCGAATTTCGGTGCTGGTATACAAGAAGTTGCTGAGTTTAAAGATGATGGTCGTGGGTTTGATGAACGACCAAAAGATGGTGTATTTACCGGTGAATTTAAATTAGATTTCCCTGCAGGAGAGTGGACACCAGAACTTTACATTGCGACTCCTTTGCTACAAAGGCGTATAACCCAAAAAGCACTTATTATTCATGAGCCGCCTTTTGAGTTTGATATAGCTTTAGCTAAAGAGGATTTTGATGATCATATTTTAGCTATAACTATTGATGCAAACATTGTTAAACCTGAAACCGTGATAATTCAGGGCAAAATATATTATCCCAATAATGAAGAACAAATGTTTACGATTGATGCAATAGCAAATGTATCACGCCAGCTTACGATAAAAAATTATGACTGGGGTCGGTATAGTGTTGAACTGTCTGTTTTTGGCACTAATATAAATGATCGTGAATTTATGGCAACGCTACCCACATATAAATTTGAGATAGAACGACCCATAGAAGCGGTTCCCGAAATTGACCCTGCAACGATTATTACGCCTGATGAAATGATTAAAAGCGATCCTGATGAAGGAAAAATGACCACATCAACAATAATTAGTTTGATTGTCGGCTGTAATATATTCATATTATTGGTTGGTTGGCTGTTAATTCGTATATTTGTTCAGAAAAAGTCGATTAAATTTAACGTCAGGCTGCCTTTTTTAAAGAAAAAGAAAGCAAGTGAAGATGACGTTACTGACTCAGAAAAAAATCAAGTCGGTAAAAATGGCTCAAAAAGTGACAAATCAGGTGAAATTTTAAACCTTTCGATGACAGATGACTAAAAAACCTATAAAAAAACAAAAAAGCCCTTGACGAAATAGGGGTTGGTTCGTATTATTCACGCCGCTGTCAGGGAGACCTAAACAGCAACGAAAATATGGAGTGGTAGTTCAGTTGGTTAGAATACCGGCCTGTCACGCCGGGGGTCGCGGGTTCGAGTCCCGTCCACTCCGCCATTTTCGAAAACTTGTAAGTAAAAGCTGGAGTGGTAGTTCAGTTGGTTAGAATACCGGCCTGTCACGCCGGGGGTCGCGGGTTCGAGTCCCGTCCACTCCGCCAACACTTACACAACGTATGGTTGTAAAACATATTCTTATTATGGAGTGGTAGTTCAGTTGGTTAGAATACCGGCCTGTCACGCCGGGGGTCGCGGGTTCGAGTCCCGTCCACTCCGCCAATAAGAAAAAATAACAGTTTAAATATGCGCTGGAGTGGTAGTTCAGTTGGTTAGAATACCGGCCTGTCACGCCGGGGGTCGCGGGTTCGAGTCCCGTCCACTCCGCCAACTATTTAAACAATGTTATATTACAAAATTTGTATGCTGGAGTGGTAGTTCAGTTGGTTAGAATACCGGCCTGTCACGCCGGGGGTCGCGGGTTCGAGTCCCGTCCACTCCGCCAACAAATTAAGTAATAACAAGTATAATGATATCTCTGCGGAGTGGTAGTTCAGTTGGTTAGAATACCGGCCTGTCACGCCGGGGGTCGCGGGTTCGAGTCCCGTCCACTCCGCCATTTGATATCATGATTAAAATTAGTAAGTGCATTACCCCATGCACATACCACTGCGGAGTGGTAGTTCAGTTGGTTAGAATACCGGCCTGTCACGCCGGGGGTCGCGGGTTCGAGTCCCGTCCACTCCGCCACTTGTTATTTCCTCAATAACAAGTTTATGATTTCAAACACTCAAACACTCAAACACTCAAACACTCAAACACTCAAACACTCAAACACTCAAACACACTCAAACACACTCAAACACACTCAAACACACTCAACACACTCAAATAGTTAACTTTTTTCCTGCGCACCATTTTTGATATTGATTTGTATTACCATTTGCTTTAATTTGTTTTAATACTATAAAAATTATGGCTTTCTATGTCTGCACCACAGGCCTATCAACGCAACAAATTTGATTTTGATATTTTAGTTGTTGAAGACGATACATTACTTAATGATCAAATTACTGAATTACTAGCTAACCAAGGGTACTCTGTTACACAGTGTTTTGATGGTAATCATGCACTTGATTTAGCAGTTGCTCAGCGCTTTAGCCTTATTTTATTAGATGTTATGTTGCCGGGAAAAGACGGCTTGGCAGTGCTCAATATTTTACGTAGTTGTAATAGCACCCCTGTCATAATTGTATCGGCAAAACATGCTGAAGAAGAGCGCATTCTAGGTCTATCAGCCGGTGCGGATGATTATTTAGCGAAACCCTTTAATAGCCAAGAATTATTATTACGCGTAGATTCAGTACTAAGACGTGTTTTTAAACAAGACACTAATACTCCTTATATTGCTAATATTGATGGACTTGAGATAGATAGCTTACATCAACAGGTTTTTCTACATTGTGAGCTATTAACTTTTACGCCTATTGAGTTTGGCTTACTGCAAATTTTAATGAAAAACCAAGCACAAATACTGTTAAAACCTTTCTTATATCAAGTGGTGCTAAACAAACGTTTTAGCCAGTACGATCGTAGTTTAGATATGCATATGAGTCGTATTCGAAAAAAGTTAAATAATGCTGGCTGGGATGGCAGTCGTTTACACACAGTGCATGGCCAAGGATACTGTATTAAATGACACGACGTCTATTTTGGAAGCTGTGCTTAATTATTGGTACCGGTGTTGTTGCGATGTTCTATTTAATTAATGTCGCGGTTAATCACTTTGAAAATGATATGAGTATGTTAAGTGATTCAAGCCGAACAGAATTAACTGATTGGCAAACAAAGGCTGAGATTATATTTGATCAAGGCGATATGAGCGAGCTTGAGCGTTGGGTCGATAACTTGCAGCAACAAGAAAATATTTGGGCTGTAATTGCCAAAGCGAATGTGGTTGAGTTAGCTGGTAATCGCTCTCATCGTTATGAGTATACCGGGTATAATTTAGGGCGTAGCATTGATTGGAAAATCCATCTGTACTTCGACCGTGCACCGGCTATGCAGTTACCTTTTAAAGATGGTACAACTAGCCTTGTTGTGCAGTTGCCGCAAAGAATGCGTCCGGGGTCGCTTTGGAATTTAACACGCTTGTCGTTACAAGTTTTATTACCAATGTCTATATTGGTATGTTTATCTATTGTGTTATATCGTCATATCATGCATCCAATTAAAGAACTCGACTTAGCAAGTAGGGCATTTAGTAAAGGAGACTTTAGCGTCAGGGTTCGGGAGCAGTTGGGCTCACGTAACGACGAACTGTCTCAATTAGCTGAAACATTTGATTTAATGGCTGAGCGGATCAGTGAGCAAATTATGCACCAACGTGTATTATTAACGGATCTCTCCCACGAGTTGAGAACACCTTTAACACGCTTAGATATCGCAACGGATAACTTACTCTCTCACAGGGAGGAGGGCGTAGAGGACACACAAATTAAATTAGAACGTATTCATAAAGAGTCACAGCACATTCGTAAGTTAGTGGATGACACGCTAACTTTGTCTTGGTTAGATAATGAATCACCTCAGTTACGTATTGAACCTTTGGACTTAGTCGATTTACTCGAAATCCTCATTGAAGATGGACGTTTTGAGTACCCAGATAAACTGATTTCTGCTGACTTACCTAATCAAGCTCATATTGAAAACAGTAATCATAGGGCATTAGGTCAAGCACTTGAGAATATACTTAGAAATGCACTACGTTACACACCCATTAATAAACAAGTGCGCGTTAGTCTCATTGATCATGAATATGAATATCAAATTATTATTTCAGATCAAGGCCCTGGAGTGCCTAAAGAGCATTTAAATACTATTTTTAGGCCTTTCTTTCGGATTGATTCAGCCCGTTCGTGCAACAGTGATAGTTTTGGTTTAGGGCTTGCTTTAGCACAGCGACAATTAAACGCGATCGCAGCAACAGTATTTGCTACAAATAGTATTGCCGGTGGCTTAATCATGACGGTAACAGTACCTAAAGGTGTATAAAATTATATTTATTATTGTTAATACATCCAATTAATGAATAATTAAATCAGCATCTTAATTAATCCTATAGCTTAAGTAAGTTTCATTTCTGTGTTTTATTCACGCTAAATGTAACAAATGTAAAGTTGCTATGCTTTTACTTAAAAGAAAATGATAATCCTTCTTATTTACCATTAAGAAGGAACGTTCCCCTTGAAAAAGTTAGCCTTAGTGAGTGCCATTTGTACATCATTCAGTTCACCTATATCCGCGCAAGAACTTGCTAAAAGTAAAGCATCTGTTGAAAAAATATCTGTAGTTGGCTCTGCAACTAATTTGAGTATTACAGCTGAAGAAATAGAACAATATCAAGCAAGTGATCTGGCTGATATTTTTCGACATTCACCTTCTGTTAGCGTGGGTGGCTCGGTAGGCGTTGCGCAAAAGATCTATATTCGTGGTGTTGAAGATTCTTTATTAAATATAACGGTTGATGGTGCACAACAAACATCAACGTTATTTCATCATATTGGCCGTGTAACAATAGATCCAGACCTACTGCAACAAATAGATGTACAAGCGGGGGCCGGTGAAGCAACAAGTGGTCCTGGTGCGATTGGTGGCTCTATACGCTTTAAAACTAAAGACGCACAAGACCTACTTAATCAAGGTGAACAATTTGGTGGGCGTGTTAAAGCAAGTTATTTTTCAAATGACGGCACGCGTTTCAGTACCAGTGTATACGGTAAATTAAGTGATACATGGGGGTTATTAGGATATTTCAGTACTGTGGGTCGCGATAACATGGAAGATGGTGATGGCGATACTATTTATGGTACAGCTGCTGATCAAGATATGATGTTTATTAAAGCCAGTGGTGAGTTAGCAAATAATCATCATTTATCGTTAAGTATTGAAAAACGCGACGAAGAAGGGGATTTTTCGGCACGTCCTAACTGGGCGGTGCAAGAAGGTGATGCTTTGTACCCAAGCGAAGCAAAACGAGATACTTACGTTGCTAATTATATATTTTCTCACAATAACTTATTGTATTTAGAGGCGACAGCATACAAAACCGAATCATCTTTTAATGGTGGTCGTTTTGCTTGGCTTGCTGACATTGATACATATGGCTTAGATATTCGCAATACAAGTATTATTGATGAACATAAATTTATTTATGGTGTTGATTATAGAAACGATGAAGTGTCGAGCGGATCTGCAGCAGGTACAAAAGAAAATGCAGAACAAGGCAGTGTACTTGGGGTTTATGCGCAAGGTTATAGTGATATTACCCCACAACTTTTACTGAGCTATGGGGTGCGTTTTGATAGTTATAAGTTTAAACAAGACATCTTATTAGATGAATATTATGGCACTGCAATTACAGAAAGTGCTTCGAGTTTAGACGATAGTGAAGTAAGTTTTAATATAGGTTTAGCATACGACATAAATGATGCTTGGACAGTAGGGCTTGGGTATGCTGAAGCTGCGCGTGGAAAACAAATAGGCGATGGCTTTACCATCGATGGATATTTATATGATGGCTCAGATATTCCCGTGGCGGATGAAAGTTTAGTACCTGAGACAGTCGCCAATATTGAGGCATCCATAACGTACACAAGTGAAAATTTATCCGCTAAGGCCAGTATTTACAATTCTTCTTTAGATGATGTGATATTTGAAGGATATGAAGGAGACTCGGTTTATAACAATATAGGCACGTTAGATACTAAAGGGTTTGAGTTTGACCTAGCATATCGCTTAAATTCATTTGATTTCTTCATTGGATTTTCAGCTACTGATACAGAGCTTGACCCTCGTAATGGTCTATATACTGTAAGCTATGATGCAATTGATATTAATGGTTATGAGTTTGTCGGTTTAGGTAATAGCAGAGGTAATACATGGGTTGCCGGCGTTGATTACGATGTTAACACCGATGCAAAGGTTGGTTTTAGTGTAACTAAAGTCGATTCGCTTGATATTGATACTCTTCATCAAGCCGTTGATCTTGGTTGGACCGATTCTTTATATACCCTAAATAAACCAAGCTATACCACTTTTGATCTATATGGACAGTGGAATGTGACGAATTCATTATTATTGAATGTTGCTGTTACTAATTTATTTAATGAGTTATATATCGATCATTCAAGTGTGGGTGATTACAGTGAAGTATTTGGTACTGTTGTTGGTCCATACGAATCTGGGCGCGATATTCGCTTATCGATTTCCTACCAGTTTTAAGAATAAGTAACTTATTTTATGTTCTTAAAACTATTTAAAAAGTGGGTCTTTTGGGCCCACTTAATTATAGGTCTAATCGCCGGTTTATTTATTTTTAGCATGTCGTTCACGGGTTTTCTATTAACCTATGAACGACAGATTGTTGAGCTAGATGAAATGCGATTTACTGTAAATAACACCTATGTTCAACAGCGACTATCGGCTGATGATGTTGTGGATATTTTGCGAAAATCGCATCCGAGTCAATCACATATTTATATTCGTTGGGTTAATCGAGAAGGGGCTGCCATTCCTGCCTGGGCTGGAAAGCATAGCTACTTATTACACCCTTATACAGGAGACGTGCTTCGTGAAGGAGAGGGGTTGGCGGCTGACTTTTTTCACGTTGTAACTGATATACATCGTTATTTGTTACTGCATGGCGCTTCGCAGGTGATTGGTAAAAATATAAATGGCTACGCTAATCTATTTTTTATCTTTTTATTACTATCGGGTGCTTATCTGTGGTTACCAAAGCGATTTAACCGCTCTGCGTTAAAAGGATACTTATTACTAGCAAAGAGTTACAAATCATCACATCATCGAAATAGGCAGTGGCATTTAGTTTTTGGGATTTGGTGTTTACCGGTTTTACTCGTTTTGTCATTAACGGCTACTTTGTTTCATTTTGACTGGGCGAATAAAGCGTTATATGGCGCGTTTGGGCAAAACGTACCCGAGCGAGAAAAGCATCTACCAGTATTCGATTTATCGGCAGATGAAGTACTGTACGATACTTTATTTCAACAAGCTAAAGTACATGCAATTAACAATGGTGCCGCTGATTGGTATTCAATGTGGTTAGAATTAGGTGACAAAAAACACGAAGCACGTTTTTATATTGATACCAGTATAGGGAATCGTCAAGAATATGCGTATTCATTATTTTTAGATACTCGCACGGGGGATGTAACTAAAACGCTAAAAAAATCGGATTGGACGCGAGGTGATCAAGCATGGGGAACATCTCGATTTTTACATACCGGTGAATACTTTGGTTTTTTAGGGCAAACATTAGCTGGTTTGGCATCATTGCTCGCATGTTTTTTAGTGTATACAGGCATAGTTTTAGCATGGAAGCGATTGATAACTAAGCGCTAACTTACACTTTTCGTCGAGTATTTGATTGCTTGAAATGTGCGATTTGATATATAAGAATTTATTTTACACAAAAAAGCCAGCGCATTAGGCGCTGGCTTTTAGTATTCAAATGCTTACTTAGTTAAGCCTCATCAGCTTCTTTTTTAACGCTATTTCGTGCTGCTTTGCCTGCAAGTAAATCAGCAGGGTCAAAGTCATCAACGTTAATAACATCTAAGCGAGATTGCTCAACGGCAGCTAGTTTATCAGCCTCTGCTTGGCTTAATATACCGGCTTCAAGTCCCATTTGTGCTACTTTATCAAGCTGGAAAAATGGCAGTTTAAGGCCTTTCTCTTTACATACTCTTTCAAATAATGGCTCAACGTCTAGGATGTCTTTAAGCGTTTGCTCTTGACGACCGACAAGGTTAAGCGGCTCATTTTTTAAGTATACGTAGCTTGCTAAGCGGTTACGCGTTTCACTAGGTACTTGTAGTAGTTGCGCAAGTTTATGCTCAAGTTGGTCAGTTGGTTTACGAACCGGGCGACCAAACGGGAATAACAATACTTTTAACACGGCACGTAGTGGAGCCGAAGGCATGTTATTAATTAAATCAGCAAGTGCACGTTGGCAATGGTAAAGATGATCTTGGCAACTCCATTTTACTAGAGCAAAATCTTCTTTTTTACGGCCTTCGTCGTTGTAACGCTTAAGCGTTGCAGACACTAAGTATAAGTAACTAAGTAAGTCACCTAAACGTGCTGAAATACGTTCTTTACGTTTAAGTGAGCCACCAAATACTGCCATGCTAATGTCTGACATAAGAGCAAGTGATGCACTAAAGCGTGACGCTATACGGTAAAATTCAGCTGTTTCGTCGTTGTACGGCACACTTGTAAAACGAGCGCCGGTAAGTGCAAGCCATTTAGTACGTACAAGGTTCGACATAGTAAAACCAATGTGACCCATTAGCGCTTTATCAAATACGTTAAGCGCTTCTTCGCGGTCTTCAATTTCGCACGCACCTAGTTCGGTAAGTACAAATGGATGACAGCGAATTGCACCTTGACCGTAAATAATCATATTACGAGTCAAGATATTTGCACCTTCAACGGTAATGGCAATAGGTGCACCTTGATAGCCACGACCTAAATAGTTATTTGGCCCAAGCATGATGCCCTTACCGCCAAGTACATCCATTGCATGAATAGTTGCATCACGCATTTGCTCTGTCAGGTGGTATTTAATAATGGCAGAAACAACTGATGGCTTTTCGCCCAAATCAACCGCACCTGTAGACATACTAACCGCAGCATCAGAGCTGTAAGCGTAACCAGCAAGTTTTGCTAGTGACTCTTCAACACCTTCCATTTTACCAATAGGTAAGCGGAACTGGCGACGAATGCGGCTATACGCACCCGTTGCAACGGCAATCATTTTAATGCCGCCAGCAGAATTTGACGGCAATGTAATTGCACGACCAACCGATAAACACTCAACCAGCATGCGCCAGCCTTGACCAGCCATATCTGGACCACCAATAATATAATCAAGTGGTACGAAAATGTCTTTACCGCGAGTAGGACCATTTTGAAATGGAACGTTTAGCGGGAAATGTCGGCGACCAATTTCAACTCCAGGAGTGTCCGTTGGAATAAGTGCACAGGTGATGCCTGGCTCTTTATTGTCGCCAATTAGGCCGTCTGGATCTTGTAACTTAAACGCAAGTCCAAGCACGGTAGCCACTGGGGCAAGTGTTATGTAGCGCTTATTCCACGTTAAACTAACACCCACAACCTCTTCACCATTCCATTGCCCTTTACATACCACACCGTAGTCTGGAATTGAGCTTGCATCAGAACCCGCTTCTGGCGAAGTTAATGCAAAACATGGAATTTCTTGACCGCTCGCTAAGCGCGGTAAGTAATGATCTTTTTGCTCTTTTGTACCATAGTGTTGTAATAATTCACCTGGGCCTAAAGAGTTCGGTACACCAACAATTGACGAAAGTAATGTTGATTTACTTGTTAGTTTTTGAAGTACACATGACTGTGCAAATGCAGAAAACTCTAAACCGCCGTATTCTTTTTTGATGATCATGGCAAAGAATTTATTATCTTTTAGATATTGCCATACATCTTGAGGAAGGTCGGTTAGTTCGTGTGTTGCTTCCCAATCGTCCAACATGCCACATACTACTTCAACAGGGCCATCAACAAAGGCTTGCTCTTCAATAGTAAGTTTAGGAACTGGGTATTGGTGAAGTTTTTTCCAATCGGGATTACCGCAAAATAAGTCAGCTTCCCACCAAGTAGTACCGGCATCAATAGCTGATTTTTCAGTATCAGACATGCTTGGTGTTACTTTTCTGAACACAGCAAAAATAGGTTTGATAATATATTGCTGACGAAGGCCAGTAACAGAAAGAGGAACCGCGATGATCAAAAAGATCAACCAGCTAATTAAACCAAAAGCACCGGCGAAGGTGCCTATAAGTAGGGTTGCAGCAGAAACACCAAGTGCTGTGTTCCAACTCGCTCTGTGGTAAATCGCTGTGCAAAGCAGCACGATTAAACCGAGTGTAAATATGAGTGTCATTTTTATTCCTTAATAGAGGTCAGACCACCTCACTTAGAGTAGCGCTAGTCACAGTAATTTTCAAGTACATAACGATGTTAAATTGTAGTAGAAAGTAACTTAAATACGATATTTACTTACCCGATAGAGGGAGGCTTAATAACTATCGTATAGTCAAAGCATTAGCCGTAAGCAGTGTTAACGTAAAAATAAATAAATCTAATAGCAAAATGACACTTTTTAAGTAAATATAGCCGTTATAGCGGGCTGCAAATTAGTGTACGCTTAATACACAAATATAACGCTATTTATTTTAATGTATGGTTTTTAAGGGTTATTTTATTAATGTGTGAATTACTTGGCATGTCAGTTTTTAATAATGCTATCCGTACTAACTAGTCTTAACCACCCTGTATTACTTAACCTTTAGTATTTAAAACTGTTCTTCTTGTCTCTTTAAGTTAGTATTATCTCAGTCAAAACTGCGACCAAAACTGTGACCTATGTGGTGGTCACAGTTTCAATGGGTGAGATATGAAATTTACAGACAAATCTATAAAAGCGCTTAAGCCTAAGCAAAGTCGGTATGTATTAACTGAAAATGGTAACTACGGCGAAGGGCGTTTACAAATACGTGTAAATGAAACTGGAACTAAAACATTTAGAGTGCAGTATCACTTTAATGCCAAACGTAAAGTAATGGGCATTGGTACTTACCCTGCAATTGATTTAAAAGCAGCGCGCAGTAAGCATGCCGAAATATCAGAACTACTCAGAAACAACATTGACCCACAAGAAAATAAATTAACCCAAGCAAGTATCGCATTTGAATCAGCAGCTAAACGAACAATGCACCAAATGCTTGATGATTTTAATATTTATATAAGTACACGTTGGGCAGAGTCAACTATAGACAGAACTGAAAAGCTAATTAAAAGAAATCTCACCCCATATATTGCAACTGATTTAATGCCAGATGAGTTCACAATAGATATGGCACGCGACATTATTTATCGTGTCTATAATCGCGGCGCTAAAGAGCAGGCTCGTCTAGTTCGAAGTGTATTAATGAGTATATTAAAATTTGCAATTGATTTTGATAACTCACCAGAGCAATACAAAAAGCCAAATCACTACGATATAAAAACCAACTTCATAAGAGACATCAATTTTGAAACGCCAAAAAACAAAGGCGAACGCTGGCTAAACGAAGATGAACTAAAAAAAGTATGGAATGCCGACGACCTGCCTTATTACACCCACCAATACATAAAACTGGCATTATTACTTGGTGGCCAACGAGTAAACGAGGTTTACGGCTCTTACGCAAGTGACTTTGACCTAGAAAATAAAACGTTCACTATTCCCGCTAGCAGAATAAAAGTACAACAGCGTGGCGATCACATAGTGCCATTGTGCGATACCGCAATAGCTATAATACAAGAGCTAACGCAGCAGCAAGGCAAAGCAGGACAAATGTTTCCGCATCGTGATAACCCAATAGCTAGCGCTCATGTATCAACACTTCGCATGGCAATAATACGTTGGTGTGAAAAAAACAAAGTACCAAACTTTAATCCGCGCGACCTGCGACGCACGTGTAAAACACTCATGGGCAAAGCGGGTATTGATAAAATAAACCGCGACATACTCCAACAACACAACAAGTTTGACGTATCAAGCGTGCATTATGACAGGTATGACTACATGAAAGAAAAAAGCAAAAGCATAGAAGTGTGGGAGAGATTTATAAAGGCAATAAATTGAGGCAGGTTGAGACTAAATAAACAGATATAATATTGACATATATTCTATTAGCTTTATTATATTACAGTGTAATTTAATAAAAAATTGTAAAAGCAGACAAAAAACTATTAAAAATTTTATAAAAAATTGAAATATCATAAGGCTACAACAAACTGCTGCGGCCTAATAAAATTCATATAACGAGTTTGTGCAAACAAAAGTAAGACGTAAACTTAGTTAATTAATATTATAAAGTAGATATATAGGAGTAAATATGATTAAACATATAGCAATGGGCGATGATCAAGGTTTAGACTTCTTGGGTTAACAATGAAACAGAAAATACTACTTATTAACGCCAGCTTTTTAGCTGGCGTTCTTGTATGCGGCATAGTGTATGTTGGTGTGCCAGCATTGTTGACGAAAGAATATTTCCCGCTGGCATCTGCTATGGCGGTGCTGTTATCAGCAACAATCGCGCTATCATCTGCTTACTATACAGTAACCAACCACAACATAAGAACCCGTGAAAAAAACACTATTGACGTAATCCATCAAGGAAAGGGGAAAATAGGCCCCGAGTACATATACGTAAAAGACTTCCTAAAAGATAACGAAAACCAAAAAAACGATTCGCTAATTTACCTTGCCAGAAATAGCGCAACTATAGAAGAAATGAGACCAATATTAGATAAGCTAAATGAGCTAGAGCACCTATGCGAAGGTATTTTTAAAGGATTTTACGACAAAGGTATAATCCAAGACAACCGTGGCTCAACTGTTATCTATATATGGGAAACATTACAGCCATATATAAATGAAAGGCGTGTTGTTCAACAGGCTAGAATGGAAAAGCACCCAAAGTTTAGAGAGTCAGAAGAAAATAGGCCATTTCACTGGTTAGAAAAAGCTTACGAACTATTTACTAATACAAACGAGAAAAGTGATAGTGAGGTAAAATACTTAGTAATTGCCAATATTCTACTGTTTATTCCATGCTTACCCGCTATTATAGAATTAGTAAACTAGGAGAATAAATTTATGAAAATACAAGATGACTACGAGCCCGTTTAACACGGGCTTTTTAATGCCTACAAATCAACATTGCCATGTAAAGCATTTAAAAATAGCCTAGCGTTTACGGTTTGGTGAATAAAGCACTCAGAGCAAACAAGCGTAAAAACAGGCACGTTAGCGGTGTCGATTTTATAGCTAGCAGTAAAGCAATCAATCGGCAGCTCATACACACCAATTAACTCGTTTTCATTACCCAAAAATTTAAGCTCACCTGTTTTGCACACAGGGCAAATAGCCCCGTTAGTTATTTTATTTAAAAAAGGCGCGGCATGATCAGCATGCACCGCTAAATAATTATGTTGTTTACCCACGCTTAACTTGCCCAATCAATCTATTTTCTTCACCGCAGTATAGCATTGGCTGTATAAATACACAGGTTGTTAAAACCTGAACGAAAACTTAACCTATACCTTTGCAACATTATGGGAAATATAAGGAAAGGGCATGATATTAAAAGTACTAGGTTGGTTTTTTGGGATAAGTTTTTTAATTAGTGGCATAGCTAGTTTAAGCACAGGCGATATTGCTACAGGGTTAATATTACTGGCGGCTTCAGCAATATGTTTACCGCCGTTGCTTAGCAAAATAAACGCAGCCGCAAAAAGCAAAATAGAGGTAACCCAAGGCAAAGCAGTAATAGCCAGTATTGTATTGTTGTTTATTGCAGCGGCCTTCGCTACGCCACCCCCGCCACTTACTCCAGAGCAAAAAGCCCAGCAAGCCCAAAAGGAAAGGATAGAGAAAGAAATTGAGAAACGTGAAATAGCCGCAGAGCAAGAGAGATTGCGAATTAAGGCGGAAAAAATAGAGCGTGAAAAAGCAGAGGAGCTAGCTGCTGAGCGAGAGGAGGAGTGCAAATCTGATTATATGCATTATTATATGGCTCAAAAATTTGTCAAAAAATACCTTAAGTCACCATCCACTGCAGATTTTCCATCGTCTAATGATAGTGACGTAAGGGTTGAGTATGCAGGCGATTGCGTTCATAAAATATGGGCGTATGTAGATTCGCAAAACTCATTTGGTGCAACAATTAGAACGCCTTATTATGTTGAGATTAAAAACGAAATTGTGGATGATAAATGGAGTTTGCTTGATATAAAAATGTAAAAAAAAGGCCGCTAAATTAGCGGCCTTTTTCGTAATCCGTAAATATCAGGGTGTTTTCTTTTCGATATGATTTACACGAAAGTCCATACGCGCAACGTCTTTTTCGTTTTGAGTAACACGATTAGATAGTTTTAATAAATCGTCTTTAGTCGCTACTGTATTTTGAATTGTATTAACAGACAAAATTAACGCATCGAGTTTAGTATCAAGCTTTTCGAAGCGTTGATCTAACTGCGTAAACCGATTATCAACATTATCTACGCGGTTATTCCACGTCCACGCCGCAATACCAACAGTAACCATAAATACAATACTTGCAATAAATTCAAAGGTAACAAATTGGCCGCGAGTTGCTGGGGCGTTATCGTTGTTGTTTGACATTTTTAGTTCCGTTATTTTTTGTTCTGTAAAGTGACGAAAGCGTCAATTAATAAGCAAAGTATAACAGCAGGCTATAGGGCTTACAACAAAATAGAACGCGATAGAAAGTATAAGAACGCATAAGACCGCATTAAAACCAATACATTGTGCAAAAGCACAGTATTCAGTAAAACTAAAGTGACTTACCCGTAAATATAACTTTTCCCACCAACGTGCAATTACCATTAATCGGTATTAGTTGCTCTGGCCAGTTGGGGTTGGCGGCTTTTAGGAATTTGTGGCCGCTTTCGATTATTAACTGTTTGAAGGTGGCTTCGTTATTATCGTCTAGACGCGCTACTACGTAAGAACCATGAATACACTCGGCCTCTGGGTCTACAAATATTAAATCGCCGTCATAAAATTTAGGCTCCATGCTCACACCTTGCACCTTAAGCGCAAAGGTCAGGTCGCTGCATTTTACGGGGCATAAGTAACGCTCAGCCTCGTAGGCTTTAATTTCGCTAATTTCAGACCATGCACCTGCTTGCACCCAGCTAATTAACGGCACCGCCGCTTTAAGTGTTGGCCCCGGTGCAACGTTACTGTTTTCGTTTTCACTAATTCCAAACCGCAAGTATTCAGGTGTGCATTGCAAGCCGCGAGCTAACGCCTCAATGTTGCGCGGGTTTTTAGTGTCGCCTTTTTCTAGTTTTTGTATAGATGTTTGTGCAACACCAACCAAATCAGCAAGTTGATATTGAGTTAAACCTAACTGCTTGCGACGTTCCTTCACTCTTTCTGCAATATCCATATTCATCCTTTTTATTTATAAAATTACTTTAAGTTATTTATTTTCTGCGATTATTACAACCTTTTGTAATAATCGCAAATTACTTAAAGCTATCCCTTATTATGCATAAAAGTAATTATTGTGTTTGACAATGAATTAAAGTGATCTTAGTATTACCTAAAGTAATCTGAATAGAGGTGTTTATGTCTGCCATTGAAAAAGCAGTTTGCCTAATTGGTGGGCAAACCAAGCTCGCCACAGTCCTAGGTACTAAGCAATCAGTAGTCCATCACTGGGTTAGCCGACATGGTCAAGCCCCAGCGAAATACATTCCACGTATTTCAGAACTAACTAACGGTGAAATATCGGTAAACGATTTACTAGCCGATCATCAAAAAAGCAAAAAGGAAGATGCAGCATGAGCACTGAAATTACTTATTGCGATAAGACTCGCCAAGAAGTTGAAGTATGGCTAAAAGAGGAGCAATCACGCGTTGATGCAGGTGAGGAGCCTAGTAGTGATTACACTTTTTATAACGTGGTGCTGCGAGAAATTGGTAGGCAAGAGCGAGCGATTGAAATTGTTACCTTGTTACAGCCCGTTGTTAATTATGAGCATGAGCCAGATTTTGAAGTGTTAAAGCATGTGCTGCGTGAGTTTTACAAAAAACGCAAGCAACACATGGGAAATGCTAGTTATAGCCCTGAGGAGTTCAAGGCGTTGATTGGCGACATTACGCGTTCTTTACGTCTTGATTTACTTTGAGCATTGGGCTGAATGAACCACTTATAAGTAAAACGGCGGTTTTTTCGGTCAGGGCGTAGCCTTTGCCCGATTCGAATAAGTAACCAGCGTTAACCATAAAATCGAGCGCATATTCTAGTTCGTCCGGTTTTACGTTTAGCGCTTGGGCGGTAATTAACCCGCTAGCCGGAAAGGTGGGTGATAGAGATTCTACAATTTGGTCGGCTAGGGTATTTAGCTGCGCAACCAAGTGAAGTTGTAGGGTTAAAGACATAGGTTTTTCCTCTTTGTTTTGGTTTGTGAATATTCGCACTTGCAACATACCAAAACAGAGAGGGATTTTACATAAATTAGGTAAGGACGATGCAGCATGAGTACAGAAATTGAAGCACAAGAAGATGCGAGTATAGAGTTTGGTAAAAAAATACAAGCCTTGTTTGCTGAATACGCCGCTGACAAAAAGATGACGTTTGAGCATATGGGGGCAACGGCTTTATATGTCGCTACGCATTTAAATGATGAAGGCGAAAGGCGTGAAGGTAGCTATTTGATACCACAAATTAAAGAAGTGGAAACTATTAAAAATAGCGCAGATATTGCGGCCATTATTACTTGTTACATTTTGAGCTACAAAAAAGCGTGGAGCGGCTACCCAGACAGAAGTAAAAACACAAGGTTAAAAGCGCAGCAAATAGCTGCGCTTTTAGAGAAATCAATTGGTTATTAATTAAGAAAAGAAAAACGAGTTTGCGAGTCTGTATTTATTTCGCTTTGGTTGCATAAATCGTTGTCGTAGCCTTTTTCGGTTAACAAGAACGATGTGCCACTAGGTAGGGCAATAATATATTTCTCGTGAAGTAAGAAGGCGATAGTTCCTTTGAGCGCATTAGATGAGGTTTCATCGGGCTCATTAAAAATATCGTCAGGAGTAAGTGTTACAGGGGTTGGGAAGTTGCTGCATAAACGGTTAAAAATTGCAGTGGCGATAGCTTTGTAATCTTGATTGTTATCCATAGGTTTTTCCTCTTTGTTTTGGTTTGTGAATATTCGCACTTGCAACATACCAAAACAGAGAGGGATTTTACATAAATTAGGTAAGGACGATGCAGCATGAGTGACGTTAATGTAACTACGCCTTTAAAGTTTAAATGTAGTGATTGTCATTGGCAGGGCGACGCTGGGCTTATGGAAGTGCAAATTAATGATGACTGCCACTATACGGGCGAAATGAATTGCCCCGATTGTGGTGGCGCTAATGTGGTTAGCTTGCACAAAGCTTGCGTAACGCCTGCGTTTGTTTTGCGCAGAAAGCATTACTTATGCGTGTTGGCAAAGGCAAGCAGCTTAATTGATGACTGTGATGACGATTTGTTAATACAAATGGCGGTAATGAACGCGCTAAAAGCTAAGCGGGAAAAAGCAATAAGTGGCTATTGCGATAGCGAGTTTATTGCTTTTGTTGAACAAGCCTTAAGTAGCGCTGGAATTAAGCGCGTTTAATTTTTGCGGATAAATCGGTGTTAGCAAATTTTAATAAGGCGGATTTGGTTAAGTAAAAAGTGAGTGGTGCGGGGCTGTATAGGTAGCCCATTTGAACTAGGTAATGCAAAGCGCCTTCTAGTTCATCTGAGCTTGCAGCGTCTGTTGATTCGTAGGTGTCGGTTTGTAATTCAATGCCGACTGGGAATTTTTTAATAAGTAGGTCTATTGCCCAAAAGGCCAGTTTATTAAAGTGTTCTAGCTGTTCGTTTTGAATGGTTGATGGCATAGGTTTTTCCTCTTTGTTTTGGTTTGTGAATATTCGCACTTGCAACATAGCAGAACAAAGAGGGATTTTAAATAAACAGGTACAGGAGTGTGCAGCATGAGTAATCAAAATACAGCCGAGTTTTACCGCACTAATTTACGTGGCGAAGTTATTAGCATTAACGACCGTTTTTTACGCCCAGCAGATGTGGCTGAAAAATGTGGCTTACATCGCTCGTCGTTATACAGGTTGATGGAAAAAGGGCAGTTTCCTAAAACACATAAAATATCGAGTGGCCGTGTTGTATGGCTTGAAGCCGATATTGAAGAGTTTATGCGTTTGGGCGGCGAGAAGTTTCAAGAAATTTACGGCAACAAACAAGTAAGTTAGGAGCAAAGTAATGACTACTGAAAATACTAAATGCAATTGTTTTACCGAAAACCTAGAGCGCGTTAAAAATCATTTAACTGAGCAGGGAACAATACCTGAAGGTGCTATTGAAGTTGATGTGAGCTGGGAAAATCAAACATACATACTCAGTGGAGGCGACCATTCACCTGTAAATCCTAAGATTAATTTCAAATACCGAGCTGCAAAAAAAATGGGGGGTCATGCCATCAATAAACGAAAAGAGAAAATAAACATATTTGCAAACTTTTGTTGTTTTTGCGGACGTAAATATCAAAAGAATGGCAAAGCGTAAACAACTAGGAGCATAACTATGGCAAATGCAGCATTAGAAATTGCAAAAAAACGCGTTATTACAGGCGTAAACGAACAGCCTGAAAAAACTCAGTTAAAAGTTGTTGATGTAAAGCCAACACCAAAGGGGCTTACTGAAATTAGAGGGCTATTTAACATCGATCGTAATACCGCTGAATATGTGTATACGCACTTGAGTAAACCGCAGCAAGTAATTGTGTGTTATTCGGCAGGTTTATCTAAAAGTGATTTAGAAAGGAGCTATCACCAATTTGACCGTGAAAAGCGACTTAAAATTCATCAAGCTATTTTACAGCTTCAAGAAATAGTAACTGCCTTTGTTGATGCTAATGCCATGACACCAAGCCGTTTTTTACAAAAGCGAGATTTTAGCATTGCTAAAAATACTCAAAAAACAGAACAAGCACATTAAGGATTAGCCATGACTCCCGATCAACTAATCAATCAAGACAGTGGCAATGTTGAGTTTTATACGCCTGATAAAGTTTTGAAGTATGTACACCAAATGTTTCCCGTTATTGATTTAGACCCTGCAAGTTGTGCTGTGGCTAACAAGTCAGTAAAAGCAACGTGTTACTTAACCAAAGATGACGATGCATTAACAAGAAATTGGATAGCTAATACCGTTTGGTTAAATCACCCATTCAACAAAGGTGAAATAGCATGCAAACCAAAATGCGTTAAAAAAATATGTAACGACCCGACTTACAGTAAGTATCGGGGCCATTGTATTACCGAAGACATAGCCAGCAACGGCGATTGGATTGACTACTACTTAGACCAATATGCTCAAGGTAACTTTAAAGAAGCGATGAACATCACCTTTGTTAATAGCTCAGAAGCATGGTGCCAAAAGTTATTAAACGCAGGTTTAAGCTGTTTTATTGATGGCCGCACACACTTTAATGACCCACAAGGCAATGTAAAAAAGGGCGCACCAAAAGGCTGCTTTATTACTTACCTTGGCGATAGACCAAACAAGTTCCGTGCAATATTCTCAGCGCTTGGCGTTGTTAAATAACAACCAATAAAACCCCCTAAGGAATACTAAAAATGACCACTATCAAAGACCAAGATCTATTTAAAAAACAGAACTTAGTAAGAAATATCATTGAACACGCTATCGACCAAGCCAACTTTACTATTCGCAATTTAAACAAACGCCCAACAGTTGCAATGCTTATGGAGTGTGAAAACTGCCTAACTGACTTTTTGCCAATAGTGAGAATGATTGTTGATGTACATGATGTATACGCGCCAGTTTACGACCAAATGCAAACCGCATTAGACGCCGCGCAAATTCACGGTGAGCCTAAAATTATTGAAATTTATCTATAAAGAGGAGAAAACTATGAACCACGTAATGCTTGATTTAGAAACTATGGGGCAGGGTGATAACGCTGCTATTGTTGCCATTGGCGCGGTATTTTTTGAGCCGACTACTGGTGAAATTGGCGATAGTTTTTATAGAAAGATTGATTTAGAAAGCGCCGCACAATACGGCGAGATTGACCCAAGCACCGTGCTTTGGTGGTTAAAGCAAAGTGATGCCGCCCGCGCTGAAATTACTAGTAATGATACCAGCCATTTGCTTGATGCATTATCTGGTTTTACAAAGTGGATCTCACAAATAGAAAACTTTAAGAGCCGTGTTGTTTGGGGTAATGGTTCAAGCTTTGACAATGTAATTATTGGTAACGCATTTAAAACGGCAAGCTGGGAAAAGCCTTGGGCATTTTGGAATGACCGCGATGTTAGAACCGTTGTTGAATTAGGTCGCACACTTAAAGGGTTTGATCCTAAGCGTGATATGCCCTTTACAGGCACGGCACACAACGCACTAGATGATGCTATTCATCAAGCCAAATATGTATCAGCCATTTACAAGGCACTTGCATAAATGAGCATGTGGCCCATTGTAAGTTTTGATGTTGTAACAGCGGCTTTAACTATGGTTAAGGCCGTTGACGACATTGAACACCGCACAACATTAATAAACGGCCTTGGCCGTTTTACTGCGTATAGCCAATATAAAATGGTGAAGCAGTACATTGCCAAAATTACCCCACCAAATAATGCCTGGTATAAAGACGAGCCCATAAACCCAAGCGAAAAAGCAAACGCTTGGTTTTATGATGAGCTTAAAACCACACAGCACCGCATTGATGTAACCAACCTTAAGCTAAGTGCGCCGGCTAAATCGGCACTTAAAAAAGTGCATTACAATAATATTCATAACTTTATTGTTAAAGACATAATCCAAAGCGGCCGTAAGCCAAGCATACAAGCAAGCTTTGTACGCCAAACTGCCAGTAATATGGAATTTGCACACAAGCAGCGTGATGTAAAAAAGCCACAACCTGTAACCAGCCAGAATTTACAGCAGCCGGTTGGCGATCAGGTTACTAAGTCTGCCATGTCGGTTATTGCTGCTATTGACGATGCGTATCAAGTTGCGCATGTTTATAAGTGTTTAGCTACCGTGCCTAAGCCGCTGCAAATGCGCGTAGCTAAACGTTATATTGATAAGTACACGCACATTAAAAACACCGGTAAAGCGAATGGCGAAACCGAACAGCAATACAACGAAAGGCTAATAAACAGCAGCCGCAAAAACTACGACTTTAGCGATATAAAAACAGCGCATAAAAAGCCAGCAATTACAGTGGCCGAAGTGCGCAAGCAAATTAAAGCAAATGATTGGTTACGCCGCACAGTTGCAACGTTGCAACCACGCCTAAAAATACTCGAGCAAATTACTAATGCTATGCCGCTGCCTTGGCATATCTTGGCCAATGCAGATAAAACCAAAAAACACGCAAATGTATTGGCAATGCAAGTGGCCGAAATAATAGCCGACCTTGCAAAAGAACACCCCACGTGGGATGCAACCGACATACACGAAAAAGTAAACGAGTACGCGGCACAATTTACTGTGCAATTAAAGTTTGCTGAAAAAGGGGACTACCTAACAGTACCCGATGCTGAAGTGGACCTTTTAAAAGCACAAAGCCACACATGGTGGGCAAATAAACTTAAAACAGTGCGTAGGCGTTACCTTGAACACCTAGAAATTGCCACAGGCGAAGTAGGGCGCGACCTATTTAACAGCACCGATAAAAAAGGCGCTACAACCACAAAACGCCGTGGTATAAGTGCGTATTGTTCAAAACAAGCAGTGGCGGAATACACCACCAATCGCGAACGCGGGCAACGTTACCTAGAAAGCCTAGAATTAGTAAACGAACAAAACGATGTTATATCGCTAATGAAAGCGGTAGAAGCAGGTGTTGCCAACCCCGAAAACATGCGTAACGAATTAATGCTACGCATACGCGAAACCGAAGAACTGGCCGACGAAATGGGCTATACCGGTGGCTTTTATAACATTACAGCGCCTAGCCGTTTTCATGCAAATTCGCCAACGTGGGATGGGTCAACCCCAAAAGACGCAAGCCTTTACTTAAACAAACTCTATTCGCAAGCACGCGCTAAATTAGACCGCCTTGAAATACCGTATTTTGGACTACGTGTAGCCGAGCCACACGCCGACGGTTGCACCCACTGGCACATGCTTTTATGGATGCCAGCGCGTTACTACGACCAAGTTAATCATTTATTACGCCGCTACTTTACCCGCGATGACCGCGAGGTATTTTTTCAGCGTTTTAAAAACCGCAAAGCATTACGCGCACGCTACACAAAAGCGCGCCGTATTTGGGGTTTAAATAAATCTAAAAAGGTGTACACCCGTGCACCGGTTAAAAACTACTTTCCGAGCAGCCCACGCTACACCGCTATAAAAATGCTATCTGCAACGGTAGATAAAGACGGTAAAAAGTCAGGCGGGGCGGCGGCTTATGTTGCTAAGTACGTAAGCAAAAATATTGATGGCTTTGCACTGGCAAACGAATTTGATGCCGAAACAGGCGAAAAACTCACCCAAGCAGTTAACCCTGTTAAAGCATGGGCGAGTACGTGGGGTATTAGGCAGTTTCAATTTCAAAAATCGCCATCAATTACTATTTGGCGCGAATTGCGCCGAGTGCGCGAAGAAGTGCAAGGCAACGAGCAACTAGAACAAGTACGTAAAGCCGCCGACGCTGGCGACTTTAAAACCTTTGTTACCTTAATGGGTGGCTTTGGTATTGGCCGCGATGCCCGTTTTAAACCTGCCTACCAACACACCGAATACGGCAATGAATATGCCGAATTTACTAAACGCTTAAAAGGCGTTGAAGATACAACAGGCCTTTGCACGTTGGTAACTCGCTTACATACCTGGTCTAAGCAAACCATAGGCACCGCAGCAAACGATAACACCGCTGCAATTGATGGGCAGGATGCTAACAACGTCGGCGCAGCCGACCTACCTTGGACTAGTGGGAATAATCGTACGCCTTTAGCTGTAGGGCATACAGACGAATTATTGCTAGACATGATCGGTTTTTCTAAAAAAGAGATCGCGAGCGTTAAAAAGGATCTGATTGCAGGTAAGCGGGTTAAAAATAACGGCCATATTTACCTAATAAAAGACGGCCATTTAGTGGTACTGGACGAATCAGCGCAGCAAAAAGAGTATCGCCAGTACTCAATTGACTATATAGCGCTTACCGAAGCTCAAAAACACACCCCAAATGTAGATGAGCAAACAGCCAAACCATGCGACGACCTATTAAATATGTTTACTGGCGCTCAAATGAAGCAGTTAAACCAAGGCGGCAACGTTATTAGAGCCAACCGCGTGTACTACCTGCAAGAACGTGAGCTACACAGCTTTGAAAAAGCCCACATGGACACACCACAAAAAGCAATAACGCCTAAACCAACCGAAAAACACTATGCATACGCCCGTGAGCTTTACGACCTAGCACATATGTATGCCGAATTAGATGGGCGAATCACCCCATCAGATACCAAAAAAATAAAAGGTCACGCCGACCTTATCGGCGATTTAGATTTAGCTAGATTAGTGCTAGCTGGTGAAGCAACAGCAATCAGCGACAACGATTGGTGGTCACTGGATTTAATGGCCTAAGTGTACCTACGAATTAACTAATCCGTAGGTACAGATAAAAATAAAAAATAGAAAACGATTGAAGGAGGTAAAACTAACCTAATTGACAATTCGCCTTGTGCGGGGCTATAGTAAAAAGGCACTGGCAAAATCCAGTTGCCGAGATTGGTCTCTCGATACTACAAAGGCGCATTGTCGCCAGCTTTTTAGCTGGTTTTTTAATGTGTAGCTTTAGCACACCCAAATTATGGTGAGCTGGGCGAGGGCTCTTCGGAGCGCCGTTTCCTTTGTGTCGGTAGACCAACCTTGTTCAGTTCACCACCCATTGCTTGGTCTCTTTGTGTGGTGATTAGATTAATCACAAAGGAGTCATAATCATGACAAACCAACTTATTATTTCAAATACCCTAATCCCTGTTGATCACTACAACCGCGTAAACTTAAACGCACTGCATAAAGCCAGTGGGCTAGGTAAGCACAAAGCGCCAAATAAATGGTTGTCGAACGTATCTACCAAAGAATTAATTTTAGAGTTAAATTCGGATCTGAGCTTAGGTAAAATAGAGCAGACCCCGAATTCGGGGTCTGCTCTAGAAGTGAACAACGGCGGTTCTAATCGTGGCACATTCGCCCACGAACTATTAGCCATTTCTTACGCAGGGTGGATCAGCCCAAAATTTCAATTAGAAGTAAACCGCGTATTTCTCCACAGCAAACGCAACGAACCCGAGCTTGCCACTTTGCCAACCCTAAGCGAATTACCAATATTAGATTTTCCCGAAATGCGCTTAAGTATGTTCATCCCGTTTAGAGATATGTTTGATTGCGGCTGGCGCTTACGTATGAACCAGTTATTCACCATATTGCGCCAGTGCCAACGCAGCAACACACCAATAACCGTTAAAGACGTAACAGGCCTAGAGCAAGAATTGCGCTCACTGCTTCACATAGTCGAAACCCAAGGCAACAAACTAAGCAGTATTCAACGTTTTGTGAATCATTAATAGGCAGGCAGTAAAAAGGGCGCTAAATGCGCCCTTAGTTTAGCGTGCTGAAATACCTTGTATTTCATGCTGTGCCGCTAACTGTAAAAAGTTTGAACGGCTTTTGTATTGCGGATGTGCTTTAACTAAATCATCAATTTGCTTAGTTAATAAGTTAGGCAAAGTTACGTTAATTTTACCTGCTTTGCCTAAGTAGGGTTCAAGATCAATATCAACCAATGCCCATACCCAGCCTGAAAACTCAGGATTATTTACGTGAGCGTTAATATTACTTGATTGCGGCGGTAAAATACCGTCTTCAGCTAATAACTCTAAATGAGTTTCTAGTGCGTCTTTAGCGTTTAATAGTGCTTGCTCGAATGAGTCACCGGCACTATAACAGCCTTGCACATCAGGAAACACCACGCCAAATGCTTCAGTTTCTGTGCCTTTTTCAATTGCGATTGGATATAACATCGCTATTCTCCTAATGAGTGTTTACAACAGTGATAGAGTTAAGGAAATAGGGGCTTAAAGCCCCGCATCTTTCAGTATTTTTGCTACCAATCCTTTGCCTAAATCTTTCTTAGGGTGGGGAACGGTAATGAGATTGGTATGGTTTGGATGCCTAAAGTGATGATGACTGCCTTTCACTCTAACTTCTTGCCAACCCGCCTCTTCTAGCTGTTTGATTAAATCCTTGCTATTCACTGTACCTCGCTTTATTTCTCAACGTGGGGTTACTATAACCCCAGCAATAAACAGAGTCAACTATTTATAACTCCAATAACTCTAAATTATTTAAAAATGAAAATGTTAAACGCCCAGCAATGACAGCTGTTGTTCTTTGGAAAGGTTTTTTAAAAGAGATGCGGCAAGCTGTTGTGTGTTTTGAATAGGCGGATTTAAGAAGTGATCAAACGATTGGGTAATACGAAACGTAGCGCCGCACTCTTTAGTGTTAGTGCATGAGCAATATAAATTAACAACATGCGCGCTTTGCTTTTCGCGTGACGTAATTGTTGCTTTAGCTTCGCAATTTGGACAAGTAACCCGCGCCATAATAACCACCAATCGTTAATAAAATACACTGTCATTATATACAGTGGTTGCATGTATGCCAAATAACCATTTAACTATTAGCTGAGAACCAAAAGGGCGAAAAATTCACTCCTCCTCGCCTTCCGCTTTCGTGCAAAAAACGCGTCAAATTGACAACCTCTGTGACACGTCATTAATCGCCAGCTAGCCCAGCAAAAGGATCTGTGAGCAATTTTAAAAAGATCGCATTGTCAAAAAGTGACAACCTTTGACAATAAAGTGACAACAAAAAGATCAAATAGCTGGTGATTTAACTAATATTGAAATATCATTAATTTATTATCAGTTAAGTGATAAATAAAATATGAAATATTTGCACAAAGGCTCACAAAGCCAAGAACGGTTAGATGCACTTTTATCGTTTGGTAAAAGTACCAGTGAAGATATAAAAGCAGCACTCAGTGATTATTTGGTTCGTGGTATCAGCAAGACCAATGCAGCAACGCTTAATGGTGTGCAAGGACCAAATTTAACAAGGGCACTTAAACGTCTTGAAGTTGTTGCCGGTAAATTTGAAAACGCATTAGAAATTGAATGGTACTCAAAAAGGCAAGATATGAAATTAGAATTAATAAAAGAAAGAGTTGATGCTTTATTGGTTGAGTTAAACTCGTTACTAACCAGCCTTGATTATTCAGACGATGATTTAGAAAAGCATACTGGCAGAATAATTAACAGGCTTGAATTAGAGATTGAACATATTGGTACGAGTAAACGCAGTACTGAAAATGAGCATTGTTATATGTCACCAATTTATGATGATGTACTCACGCCGCTAACCGACAAAAATTACATAGTTACCGATAGAATAGAAAACTGTATTTTTGATTTAGAAGAGTGGAAAAGCAAATTAGTTTTGCCGTAAAAATAGATAAGTGTTATATTAATCTGCATGGGAATGATGAGCGTAGACGCACCTATTTGGAAAGCTCTGAAAGAGAAATCAAAGTCGATGTCATGGTGCTAATGGCAGAGGTAATGGCGTAATGTATGGTTCGAATCCTACTATTCCCACCAATATAAAAACAAAGCGCTAGCTAGTCACTAGCGCTTTTCTTACTATTGCTACGACCACCCCAAAACGCTCTAAACAACCGCATTAACCCAAGCGTTGAAACGGCAATACCTACAATCACAAATTCAAAGTACCAGGGCGCGCCATTATAGCCCATAGCCTGCCAGCCTTTTTGCATATAAGGTTGCATATCGGGGATAAAGTGGCACACAAACAAACCCAAAAAGAATAAAATGATCACTTCATCCATCATTGTTTTGTCGCGGTTCTTCAGCACAAGCAAGTCATAGTCCGCGTCGTTTTGCTCGGCTTGCATGCAGCGCTTTGCTTTAGCATTAAACTGGGCAATTTTGAAATTGTTCTCAGCGCGTGCTACATCAGCGGCCATTTCTGCCGCGATGCGTTTACGCTCAACATAGCCGCCGGTTAAATCGGCTATTGGGTCTGTGATGAATGAAACCAGTGTTTTTAACCATTCCATTATTTAATCCCCCTGATAAATTTAATAAAGCCTTTTGGGTCTTTGCTAAACGATTTAATTAGCTTGTCGAACCCTTCTAAAATGTGTGGTGCTGCATATGCTGTTACGCCAATCACACCTGTTTTTAGGCTTTCGTCAAAGCCGCGCCACTCACAAAACATAGCGGCTAAGTATGCTGCAAATATGGCAATGAGCACGTTCATACAGTAATGAAAAAACGTAAATTGCTTTTTACTTAAATACATTTGAATAGCGGCTGCTAAAAAGCTCAACATAAATAAACGCCCCCATTGTTTAATAAACTCTGTTACATCTATCCAGCTCATGCGGCTTCCTTAGTGGTTGGGTTTAAGTCTGAATACTCAGGCTCTTTAAATTCAATATGCTGTGCGGCAGGTAAGTAGTTATTAATGCCTAATACGTCTTGCTGCAGGGGCACAACTTCGTTGTTGTAATAGGCACGGGTAATTTTGTCTAAGTCGCCAAAGCCTGGACTGTCGCCAGATGATTGGCCGCTCAGTGCTTCTTGCGCACGGTGCATGCTGAGCATATCGTTAAGCGTAATTTTTTTAATCCGCTCAAATTCATCTTTAGTTGATATATCGCCAACTGGCGTAATGTTTATTGCTTTTTCAGCATCAGCTTTATTGCTACGGAAATTAAAAAACAAACTCCTAAAGTTACCCACGCCTTTGCTGTCGCGTATGGCATTTTTAAGGGCTGTTTCATCATCAGCACTTAAATTAGGGTCAGCCATTGAGAATATAAAACCCATGTGCGCGCCGTTCTTGTAATAGCGACGTCTAAATAAAGTGGCATCTTCATTTAATAATGCTGATTGAATACCGCCGTAATATTGCGGTATGCCATAAATGCCTTGCCCGGGGTCGTATTCTTTTACGTGTATTATTTCGCCCGCATTAAAGTAAACAGGCTCATGACTGCGATTACTTAATTGCGCATACACACCGCGCTTATCGGTATAACGCATAGTGAGTGCAGGCAAATGGCGCAGCTTAATAATTTGCCCAAACGAATTTTTAATAATTTGCAAATAGGCGTTGCCGCTCCATAGCAAATCAAATGCAAACTTACTAAGGGCTTGATGGCTTAAAAGTGGGTTAAGCTTATACCACTTTAAAATCATGTTGCGCTTAAAGTAGAGTATTGGCCCATGCTGGGCATTTACGCGCAGTAGTTTAACCAAGCCTTGCAAATTAATGGGCGGGGCGTAAATACCGTTACTGTCACTAAACACCCCAACGTAATCAGTTAGCCGGTTGTCTAAACAGGGCTCAGGATCGCCAAAGCTAAACGTATCGGTTACCGCTGTGCGTTGGTTGTAGTTTGGCGCTTGGCCGTTACTTACTTGTAATCGTGGTTTACTCATTAAGCTGCAATTCCTACAGATGTTTGACGGCTATGGGCGTTACCGTCGAGTGGTTCAAATAACATGGCGTGCATAATTGCCCACGCAATATCGGCATGGCCTGTTGTGGCTGTGCGGTTTGTGGCATAGGTAATTTGGTCGCCCACTACTTTACGGCGAATATTAATGAACGAGCTGGCAATATTTACCGCGTCCTGGTCAAACTCAAAGCGGCGGTTTTGAATAACGTTAATGGCTTTAATTACCATGCGGTTTTTAATAATGGGGTTGTAATGAATCGGCTCAGCATTAGAGTAAAACTTAGTAATAAGCTCCCACACGCCATAACCAATACCGGTGGTATCTACACCAATATGCACAACGTTGTATTTATCGGTGAGGTGCTTTATCTCGTTCGCCATGGCTTCAAAGTCGTTGCCGCTTAAATCAAGTGCTTCTAGCAGTAAAAACTTTTCGCCTGGCTGCATGGGCGCACTTAAAATGGCAACACTTGCTTTATCGCCAAAGCGGGCAGGGTCAAAACCAATTACAACAGGGCGTAGGCCAAACGGGCGTTCGTAGTCTAAATCAAAGTCAGCCCATTTGGTTGAGTCGCCCACACAGTTCATAAGCTGTTTAAGATTAAACGCACTGTGTGCATCATCAATAAACTTACACATAAACAAGTTATTAAACTCATCTACGCTATATTCGTTTTCAAGTACGCCAATATCAATACGGTCAAAGCCACTGGTTACTACATCGTAAACCGTGAGCATTTGTCGCCAAATACCGTCGTCACACAGCTGGCCGTTTTTTAGGTTTTTATGGCTTACATCTATGGCAAATTCAGGATCGTTACACGCTTTGGTTTTACGAAACCATTTACCGTTCCAATGATCATACGCTTCGTGGCTGGTAACCGATGGCGTACTAAAATACGTTATTCGTAAATGCTTATGCGTGGCCATGGCTTGTGCAAGGCCGCGCAGCGTTTTGTATTTAGGTATCCAAAACACTTCATCTATATATAAGTCGCCGGATTCGGATTGCGCCGTACGCGCATTGGTTGACTTAAATATCAGCTTAACCGTTTTTCCGCCGGCTAAATTAAGCACCATAGGCGAGCCGGTTAATTCAATATTAAAATGCTCACGGCACAAGGCTACAATATTGGCTTTAAATACTTCGGCTTGGTCGCGGCTCGCCGATATAAATATTTTATTGCGGCCATTCACCACAGCATCGTAAAAGGCTTCAAACGCAAAATAGAAGGTTGCGCCAATTTGGCGGGGTTTTAGTATAAAGCGGGCGCGGTGGTCTTGGTTATCAAACCAATGTTTTTGGTGCGGGTAAAGTAGTGTGTCTTTAAGCGTGTTGAGCATTTCAAGCGTAATGCCTGAGCAATCGTTCTTCTTTTTCTTCTTCGATTTTTTATCATTACTGTTATGACTGCCGCCGCTATTATTGCTAGTCGCATCGTCATTACTTGCGCGCTGTTTAGGGGCAGGGGCTAATTTACTTTTATTAAGTGCACACAACTGGCGCGTGCAAAAGTCGAGCTCTTTATAGTCAGCATCGGTTTTATCATCTTTATCGGCCAGTACATTAATACGTTTGCTAAAGGCCATTTCGGCGTTATAGCTTGGGCACATGTCCTCCCACTTGCCAGCCTCCGACCAACGGCGAATGCTACGCGCACTGGGCATCTCGTCAAGCTCGGCTATTTCGTCCACCGTGTAGCCCTCAACAACATACAAATCTTGTGCTTTTTTGCGTATTTCTGGTCCGTAGTTCGCCATCTATTGCGCCGCGTTAATTAGTTCATAGCGGCAGTGTATTCGTTATAAAGCGCTTAATCTGTTAGTCAAAAACCTAGTCATTCCTAAAAGCTTAATATAGGAATTTCAAAAAGTTAAACCGTTGGAAAGGATGTGAAAGAGGGTGCAAACTGCAACTACTTTAAAGCAAAACGCTTAACTTAAACACATTTAAAAAGGGTTGTTTATGCCAGGTCAACTACGTACTAAACCGCTATCAATTGCCGCCGTTGGCATGACCGTTGACGGCCGCGAAATATCAGAGCAAGACGTAGCCGACATTGTAGAAACCTATAACCCGCGTAAATACGGTGCACGCATTAATGTTGATCACGAATTTAATTGGTCAGGCTGGGCCGCTAAAAACCTACACAACGTGGATATTCCCGGCATGTTGGGCGATGTAGTAAGCGTACAAGCTTATGAAAACGAAGAAGGCGTAGTGTGTTTATACGCCGTGCTTGCCCCCAATCAAGGGTTTGTTGAGCTGAACAAAGCAGACCAAGCGGTTTATTTTAGTATCGAAATTAGCCGCGATTTTATGGGCTCTGGCAAAACCTACCTAACCGGTTTAGCCGTGACCGACTACCCCGCAAGCTGCTACACCGACCGAATCCATTTCAGTAGTAAGAGTAAACCAGACGACAAGGACGTCGCCTTATTAACCGTTGATTTAGGGTCATGTGAGCCAATCGACACATCACCTAAAAAACCCTTTTTTAAACGACTATTCGCAAAGGAAGATCCCGACATGAACGAAACACAATTAGCCACCGCATTAAAAGACGCGCTAGGCACACCGTTTGCCGAGTTTGGTAAAAAGCTCGATGGCTTAACAACAAAGCTTGATTCGTTTTCAACCACACAAGTGGAAGACGAAGAAACGCCGCCAGAAGGCGAAAAAAGCACAGAGCTAAGCCAAGTTAAAGAAGAGTTATCTTCAACTAAGCAGCTGCTTACTGAGCTAACCGATAAGTTTGAAAAAGCATTAAAAGCACCTGCGGGTGATACCACTGACGCCGACGACGAACCCGAAGGCGACGAAGGCAAATACAGTCAATTGCTGTAAACACACTCACCCTAAATCAACTTAGCAAAACGCAGGAAAGCACATGAAAACCAGAACCAGAGAGTTATTCGTCGCCATTATGGCAGGCATGGCCGTTAATTATGGCGTTGCCTCAATGAGCGAGCAATTTAATGTAGAGCCGACAACCGAGCAGCGTTTATACGACGCCGTTTACGAGTCAGCTGAATTTTTACAGATGATCAACACCGTTCCGGTTGATGACTTAGTTGGTCAATCGGTGATCATGAGTGTTGACGGTGGCGTTACAGGCCGTGCAGGGGTTGAAACTGACGATACCAAAGAGCGTAAAACCCGCGATGTATCAAAGCTCGATAACCGTGAATACCGTTGTTACCCAACAGAATGCGACATTCATATTACATGGGTAAAAATGGATCAGTGGTCTAAGTTCCCTGATTTTCATAATCGCTATCGTAACCACGTGCGCCAAGCAATCGCACTCGACATTATTAAAATTGGTTGGAATGGTACACACGTAGCCGAGACAACTGATATTACAGCCTACCCAATGATGAACGATGTAAACATTGGTTGGTTGCAGTTAATTCGCCGCGATGCACCCGAGCGTGCAATTAGTGAAGGCGAAACCGCTGGCGAAATTCGTATTGGTGCTGGCGGCGATTACGAAAACCTAGACCAAGCGGTGCACGATGCATTGCAAGGTATTCCTGAGCACAAACGTGCAAACATGGTGGCTATTATTGGCGACGAGCTTTTAGCACAAGACAAAAATAAGCTGTACGCCAAGCAAGCACATACCCCAAGTGAAAAAACCAAGATTGAGCTGCAACAGGTGATTGATACCTATGGCGGTTTAATGACATATAAAATTCCGTTTTTCCCTGCTCGTGGCATTTTAGTCACCAGCTTTGACAACTTAAGTCACTACGTACAAACAGGATCAACGCGTACCAGTGTAGAAAACAACGCTAAGAAAAAACGCGTTGAAGACTACCTATCACGAAACGATTGCTACTACGTAGAAGACCTTGAAAAAGTCATGTATTTCGAATCAACCAGTATCAAGTTACCAAATTCAGACGGTAGCGCCTGGGTTTAAATATTCGGTAAATTTCCATTTGGCCGGCTTGTTTAATCCAATTTTCGAGCCGGTCTTTTTAACCACATTAAAGAGTGTTTTTAAATGAGCTTAGTCAAAAAATCATTAGCCAAAGCAGCAGGCAGTGTACCAGCAAGCACTGACAAAAAAGCGCCAACGGTCGCGGCAACAGCCACGAATACCCATGCGCCAACCACTATCACTAAGCAAACCGAGTACCAGCTTTATGCAGCAGCCATCGAATCTGACTTAGCTCAATTAAAAACATTTACTGATATAGCAGATAAAGCAACTTACAAGTCTGAAGCGTTAGAACGCCAAGACTATTTAGGGTATATCAATCAATATCGACTAAGCGGCCAGTGCCACCCGAACACGGTTTTAGCATGGGTGTTTATTTGGTTGGTTGACTTAAAACGCTGGGATGCAGCGCTAGAACTCCTGCCGTTTATGATTGAGCAAAAGCAACCACTGCCAACGGTATTTAATACCAAACATTGGCCTGCATTCGTTATCGACCAACTCTATGACGATGCAAATTACTACCTAACAGAATCAAAGCAGCAAGGCTTATTTGATATTAGCTATGTACTGCGTGGCTTAATCAATACCGTAAAAAACCAAGACTGGAACGGCCTTGAAGTGGTGGGCGGTAAATTGTACGCCATTGCTGCCAAGGTTGATGCAGCCCAGCACAATTATGGTAATGCTCTGTTATTTGCAGAGCACGCCCAAGCCATTAACGACAAAGCAGGAGTTAAAGGTTTAGTAGATAAGCTAGCAAAGCAATTAAAAGCAACGGTTAACGTGTAACAGCTCCAACGCCAGCGGGCAACTTAGCACAGTGCGAGTATTAATTATGTCGCCAGTGTGACTAAGTGGCGCCCGCACCTAATTTAATGTGTGTGTTTTTACAGGTGCAATATGAATTTAAGCGGTATGCCACAAGCAGATTTACAAAGCATCAATGTTGATGTGCCAGGTAATGGCTATTACCCAGCATTAAGCACCGCGTATTTTATTGAGCACTACGCAGTTGCCCAAGAGTACGCCAGCAAAAGTGCGCTGCTTGTTGAAAAGCTAAAGCGTGCACAGGGTGAAATTAATCAAGAATTAGAAGATGTTCAGCTTACTCATGGCGAGCCACTAAACGCACAGCAAGTAATTTTTTATAACGATGCAGTTTACAGCAAAGCTAAGGCGCATTTATTGGTATCTAAGCTTGGCAGTACACACCGTGAAAACGCAACAGCACAGTCGCAATCAGCCATTGATAACTTTGAACACTGGCAACGCGAAAGCATAAACGCCATGCGCTTACTGCAAGCACTAAGCCCTAATTTATCGGTAGAGCTGTTATGAGCCAAAGCAAAATAGCACAGCTAACAAAGTACTTAATTGATGCGCAGTACCAAGGCAAAAAGCTAGCGTTAGATACTCAGTTTAAAACATCAGTGGAGCAGGGCGTAATAATTCCCGCTAGCAAAAAAATAAACAGCAATGGTTTATTGGCAGCAAGACTTTATTACTCGTCAGTAATTTCGATTGACCCGTGCTTTGCACCAGTTGAGCTAATAAGCGCATATGTAAGTTTTTGGCTACAAAATAACGGCACAGGTGACGACTCACAAAACGCAGAGTTTGCAAGCACAATTAATGACGACAACTCATACGAAATTGAAATAGCCATAGATACATTCGAAGAAACTATCGAGCTAATAGAGCAGGAAGATGGACCATTTGAACTAGATGGTAAGTGCTACGACTTTGGCCAACAAAGCCTATGGATTGCTGAGAAATTTAATTTAACAGGCAGCGTATACAGTGCTGAAGATTAAGTTTGACGAAAACAGTAAACGAGACCAACTGGAGGCGCTAACGCTACCAGAAAAAAAGCGTAGAGCAATAATGAGAAGCATGGGGCGTAGGTCACGAGAGATGTCTATTGCAAGGGTAAAGCAAGGCAAAAACACAGATGGTAGCGCATGGAAAGAGCCAAAGAAAAAAAGAATTTTTACAAAAATAAACCAAAAAAAGCGCACCTATATAAAAACAAGCGGTGTTAGTGCGGAGATTGGTTATAAATCAAGTGGGCGTGGTTATGCAGGTGCAATTGCAAAAGCTCATTCGCGCGGCCTAGAAGAAAAGTTCAGCGTAGAGCGGTCAATAAAAAACTTAAAAAAAAGGCCTCGGCCAGATTACGGCGAGGGCGCAACACTAGAGCAAGCCAGAAGGTTAAAAGCATTAGGTTACAAAATGTGGAGCAAAGATATGGGTAAGTACGTGAGGGTTACCCAAGGAACAATAATGCAAAAGCTATCTTTCGGCAAAGCAGGTTTGATTATCGCTTTATTAAAAGCAGAAGAAAAAGAGAAGAAAAAGCAGTGGTCAATAAAACGACCAGAGCGGGAGTTGCTAGGCAACACGCCAGTAGAGCGAAGCAAAATAAGAATCGCAGAGTTAGAAAAGAAAATGTATTTAAATCAGAAATAAGGGCAGCTCAAGCAAGAGCAAATGGCAAATTGACTTGCCTGCCCGCTCTTTTTTAGGGCAAACCGTTGCTGAACAAAAAGAGCAACAAAGTTTTATTTTAAACAAAGCTATGCACGTTGCGTAGCGCAAAGCAAAAGGAACGATCATGGCACAAGGTAAAGTAACCGTTGCCGCCATACAAACAGGCAGTGGCGCTACGAAACAAATTGAACGCAGTGTGTTGTTTATCGGTCAAGCGAGTGAGAACAACGGCAAAATTTTATCTATTAATGCACAAAGTGATTTTGATGTTGAGTTTGGCGCCGCCGACTCCCCACTAAAAACACAAGTAAAAGCATGGCAACGCAACGGTGATGACTTAGTGAGTGGTTATGCCATCCCGCATGGTGCAGGCGATAACGTAATGGCCCTTATAGATAAAGCAATGGATCAGGATGTTAGCCCTGAAATTATTGTTATTTGTACGCCAGTTACAGGCAAAGCCGACATTGAAAGCTACCAAGCGAAAGCGCTTGAAATTTTATCGAGCCTTGCTCGTCGTGTTCGCTTTTTACTTGCAGCACCTGGCTTAACGGCTGAGCAAAGTTGGCCTGATTTAGTGACTTCATTACAACCGTTAACCGATGGCGTAGTAGGCGATCGTGTGGCTGTTATCCCGCTTTTATTCGGTGACGAACTAGGCGCAGTAACAGGGCGTTTATGTAAAAGCGCAGTCACTATTGCTGATAGCCCAATGCGTGTGCTTACGGGTGCAATGTCATTGATGCCACACCCAGAAGATGCCGCCGGCAACCCCTTAACCAACTCAACCACGGCGGCACTTGATGCGCTGCGTTTTAGTTGTACACAGTTTTATGCTGATTTTGATGGTACGTATTTTGGCGATGTAAACATGCTCGACGCTGAAGGCGGTGATTTTCAAAAAATTGAAATTGGCCGCATTGTTGATATGGCTGCACGTGCTGTGCGCATTATTGGAATTCATAACGTTAAAAATCGTCGCTTAAACAACAGCAGCACCGGGATTGAATTTGGTAAACGCATTATGGGTAAACCGCTGCGCGACATGGCACGCTCTATCAATATTGGTGCCGATAAGTTCCCTGGTTTAATTCGCGCACCAAAAGACGACAGTATCAACCTAACGTTTATGAATGCGACCACCTTACAAGTCGTACTTAAAGTTAAACCAATCGATTCACCCAACACCATCATTGTTGGGATCATGTTAGATAACGCAGAGTAGGAGCGCAAACATGCAAAAAGTACTAGGCGGTAAAGACTTCGATATCTTCATTGGTGATTCGATGGTTCATGTTATGGAAGCGACTTGCAAAATTACGGATGGGCGCACCGTTAAAAAAGTGCGCGGTATTCCAAAGGGCTTTATTGATGGCGATGTTGAAGGCGAAGTAACACTAAAGCTTGATCATGAAAATTGGTTAATCGTGCAAGCGCAAGCTGAAAAAGCAGGCAGTTGGAAAGGTATTGAACCGTTTGATATTGCGTTTAATGCAGAAGTAGCTGCAGGTAAAAAGAACGTTGAAGCGTTTGGTTGCCTGCCGCAGCTGGACGAAATTTTAAACATTAAAGCCGATGGTGGCGAAGAAGACACCACATCAATCAAGTGTCCAATTACTAGCCCTGATTTTGTCAAAATTAACGGTGTGCCATACCTAACTGACGATGAAGTGAGAGATTTGTAATGACTAAAGCCATTCGCACACTAACTGCCACAACATTACTAAGCACCCTGCAAGCATGTGGGCATAAAGTATTTGAGGGTGAATTAAACCTAAACATTATAGGCATTCGCCATACAAACACCCGCGCCAACACGTTTAACGATGCAATTTGTGTGTTGTATCAGCAAAACAGCGAATGGCAGTTAAAGCAGTATAAAGCCACAACAGATGCCGGTATTTACTGGCGTAAAAACCCAATGAACATAGACGGCACAGCGGTGCTAGTTGCAGGGCAGCATAAAAGCTTATGGACGTTGGGTTATCACCAGGGCAAGTATCGCGCCCTTGTACAGCATAAACCGGTTGTTGTTCTACGTGACAACAACAAAGACACCGAGTTAGACACGGACGTCACACCCCAAGCAGAGCTACAACAAGGTTACTTTGGTATTAATTGCCACCGTGCAAACAGCAAAACCACATCAACCCAAGTTGATAAATGGTCTGCCGGTTGTCAGGTGTTTGCAAATCCCAATGACTTTGATGAATTTATTGCTTTGTGCGAGCAATCAGCAGCCAAGTACGGCCCTTATTTTACCTACACACTGCTAGAACAAGCAGATATTAAAGAGAGTATTGATCATGGCGTTTGAGAAAAAAATCACATTAGAAACCCCCGTTGGCGAAATCACATTTAATGTAAATGGCGCCGACTACAACAAATACATTAACTCGACTCAGCCAAATAACAAGGTGCAGCCGGCAACTAACTTTTTATTAAACACAGTGGTTGAAGCCGACGCTAAAAAGCTCAAAGAGCTGGTACAGCAACCGGGTGCAGCATTGTTTTTAGTGGGTGCAATTGTTGAAGAATACCAACCTGAGTTTAATTTTACGGTAAAAAAATCGAAAGCCGAGCCAAGCAAATAGGCAAAAGCAGGCTCGATCAGTTACTGGCATACCACGCTAAGTATTTTGGCAACCAACCAGTAACTGACGAGAGCTTGGCACAGGCGCTTTACCTTGAAACATCACAGCAAGAAAACTTTGTAACAGCCGTAAATAACGGCATTTGCACAGCATTAGGCGGCGAGTAATTAATGGCAACACTCAGCAAATTAGACAAGCTTACTTATTCAATCGGCATCATTGACAAAGTCACTGGCCCGGTTAATAAAGTCATGGCTAAAATTAATCAGCTGAGCCAGCAAACCGCCGCTGCACAAGATCAAATGATGCGCGGCGCAGCCACAGCCGTAGCAGGTGGTTATGCGCTTGCCCGTTCGCTTGCGCCAGCAATAGATCAGGCCTCCGCATTAGGTGAAGTGAAGTCGCTTGGCGTAGTTGACGAATCATTACAAAAATTAAACAAAACTTCATTAGAGTTTACCGCTAACTTTGGCGGCAACGCATCCGACTTTGTTCGCAGTGCCTACGACATTCAATCAGCAATGTCAGGAATTACAGGCGACGAACTATCAAAAGTTACCGAAATATCAAACACCTTAGCCAAAGCCACTAAAGCTGATGCCGCAACAGTGACCGACTACATGGGAACGATGTACGGCGTATTTAAATCAACAGCCGACAAAATGGGCAAAGTAAAGTGGGCGGAAGATATAGCAGGCATTACAGCTAAGGCAGTAACTGATTATAAAACTGACGGTAAAGAAATGGCTTCCGCGTTCAGTGCTTTGGGAGCCTCATCGTCTGCGCCACTGGCAGAACAAATCGCAGTAATGGGGCGTTTGCAATCGACTATGAGTGGTAGTGAATCAGCAACAAAATATAAAGCATTTGAAGCTGGAGCAGGTAAAGCTCAAAAAGCACTCGATTTAGATTTTACAGATAGCTCGGGCAAGCTATTACCGATGGTAGATATACTTCAAAAAATAAATGAAAAAACAAAAGGATTAACTAAGCAAGCGGACATTGATGCAATAGCAACCGCGTTCGGATCAGCTGAAGCATCATCATTAATTAAACTATTAATAACTGATATTGATGGGCTAAACAATCAGGTTCAAGACTTAGGCAGCGTAAGCGGTATGGCAAACGTTGCAAAAATGGCAGACGATATGAGAACGCCATGGAAAAAATTAAGTGGATCATTTAATGCTGCATCCATAGCACTAGGCCAGCGTTTGTTACCTGTGGTTGAGCCGTTCGTTGAAATGCTCGCCGCCGGCTTTGCGGGCATTGTGTCACTGACTGAACGATTCCCGTTTTTATCAAGCGCAATAGCAACCGTTATAGTTGGCGTAGTCGCACTTATGACCGCCTTTGGCATAGCCACATTTGCAATGGGGCTATATAACTTCGCTACAAAAATAGGCATCACGCTTGCTAACGCACAAATTATTGTAAACAAGCTTTGGCTTGCATCGCTTTGGGCCCTTCGTGTTTCGGGGTTCGTAGCACTCATTGCCAGCATGGGCGCCGCCGCTATTGCCATGGGCACATTTAAAGCCGTTATGCTCGCAGGCCAAGCGGCTACTTGGTTGTTTAATGCTGCATTGTGGGCAAACCCTATCACATGGATTGTCGCAGGCGTGCTTGCTCTTATTGCTGCCGTGGCTGCATTAATCTATTACTTTGATGACATAACCGCAGCGTTTTCTGAATGGGCTGATAGCTCGTTGATTTTCCAAGGACTGCGAGTTGCATTCGACTTACTTACGTTACCGTTACAACTTATGTGGTGGTTAATTAAAACGATTGCTACTGGAATCTATAACGTTTTAGCTCCTGCATTTTCTGCCATTGGTGCGGTGTTCTCATTCTTGTGGGATGTGGTGTCGGGGATTGGTGGTGCAATCGCGGGGTTCTTTGGTGGCATAGCACAAGGGATAGGCGGATTTTTCTCATCAATCTGGAGCGGAGCGGGTGAGTTAATCAGCCAGTTTGTAAATTTCTTAGGTGAAAAGTTCAGCTTTGTTACCAACTTCTTTAGCGGCATTGGTAATTTTATTGGCGGTATTTTTGATCGTGTCACAGGCTTTTTGAAGAACATAGCCGACAACGGTATTTTAAACATGGTCGTCTCGTTCTTTAGTGATGAAGAAACCGTAGCTGTTAAAGCTAAGGTTGACCAAACGGCGCTAGAGCCAAAAGTCGCGCAACAAAAAACAATGGTTATGCAAAGCGCCGATCAAGCATATAGCCGCGACTACGGGCAAGCCGTGATCAGCAAGGCCACGCAAGTACCAGGCAATACAGCTAGCACCAACTATGCTGCAGCAGATGATGCTGTTTACTCAGTAAATAAAACTGCGGCTATAAATTCAGTAGCACAATTGCAGGGTAATAATGCAGTAAATAAAATGAACAGCGAGATTACAAAAAACGATGTGCTAAATAACAACGCAGCAAGTTCAGCTACAGCAAATGTACACACCAACGCAGTAACCACAGCCGCAAACGACGCTGTGTATTCAACAAGCACAGCAATGAATAGTGAAATTAACCCAACATTACAAAACAGTATTGCTAAAAACCAAACAAATAGCGGGCTTACTCAAACCAGCGCGTTAAATAACAGCGCCATAAATTCAGTCGCAGAGTTACAGGGTAATAGCGCCGTCAATAAAATGAACTACACACTAGCGCCAACAAACCCAGCTAACAATAACTATGCTTCAGCGAACGATTCAATTAACAAAACTGTGTCGACTACAGACAAATTTAACTATGTTGGCCAAAGTGCACAATCAACACAGTTCGCCCCACAATCAGCGCTACAAAATAACGTTGCCAGCACAGCTAACAATTTTACTAACGCGGCTAATTCGCCAGTTTTCAGCAGTAAACAAACGCAACTATCAAGCGCCAGCCAAACAATAGCGCCTATGCCGTCATTGCCAACGGCTAAAACAGATCAGGCAATTACCAACGCAGCAAATAACAGCGCGTACAAAGTGGAGCAACTAAGCACCGAGCAACAACAGCAAAGCAATAGCTATAAAGCAAAAGTGCAAAAGTCAGAGTTTTTACAAAACCTAACTAGCAATACTAATAACAGCAGCAGTTCTACCGACAGTGATAATCGTAAGAGTGTGCACATCGACAGCTTAACGATTAAGTCAGACGACCTAGCGCAAAGCTTTGAACAAATGATGGAGCTAGCAAGCTGATGAACTTTGATATTGCACTGCACATAGACCTAGAAATACAAGACGGCGACTTTATGCTTAACGACTCGCTAAGCCCTAGCGCGCTTAAAAAAGCCGACGTAATAGGCCAAGACATAAAGCACCGCATTTTAGAAAGTGGCTTGCTAACCAAGCTTGTTGGCCTGCGTAATAAAAACGGCATAGCGCCCATTTTAACCGAACTCGAATTACTAACCGAGCAAGACAATCGCGTAAAGCCAGGCACAATAAAAGTGCACTGCAACGACGATGGCACGCTAAGCATTAACGCACAAACGCGACAGTATGGGAGCAGCAATGAACTTTAAAACAATGATGCAAAATGCAGGCTTGCCAATGGACGAGCAAACAGCGCAAGCGCAGTGGCAAGCACAGTTAAAAGAGCAAAACATACAAGTTGCCAACAATTCACCCTTTGGCCCATTTTGGCGAACCGTTGAAGCGTTGATCACAAAGCCAGTCGTGCAGCTGTTTAATTGGCTAGCAACGCAGCTAATGCCTGACTTATTCATTATGACAGCAAGCCGAGTTGCACTGATTGAACGCCATGGCCCTGCACGTAATGTGTTTATTCAAGCGGGCGTAAAAGCACAAGGCATACTCACGTTTACGAGACTCAATACCGAAGGTGAAAACGCTATTGTTGCTGGTACGCAGGTCGTTACTGATGTACTCGGCGATAAAACGTACACGCTCACATTGTTGCAAGATGTTTATTTTAGCGACGGCCAAAGCATCGCGTATGCATTGGCTGAAGCCTATGAAACCGGTGCAGCTTATAACTTACCCGCAGAGGCTTACCGATACTTTACTGAGCAACAAGAAGGGATCACCGTAACCAACAACGATGATTGGTTAATTAAGCCAGGCTCTGATGATGAAGACACTGAGCATTATCGCCTACGCATTCGTAACGTATTTGGTACTGCTTCCCGCTGGCATATCAATGCTGTTTACAAACAAATTATTGCTAGCTTTGCTGTACCAATAGATAACATTGAAATACTAACCAATGCACCACGTGGACCAGGCACGGCTGATGCGTATATTTACTTAGATGTTGGCCCTGTACCAACAGCACTATTGAGTGCCATTAACCAACATATTCGTACCGCAGACCACCATGGTTTAGGGGATGACTTTATGGTTTACGCTATGGCAACCAACGGGTTTGATATCACCGCAACCTATAAGTTACATGACAACAGCCACGCTATTCAAAGCGATTTAACCACGTTTATACAAGCCGCATTTCGTCAAAATGCAGCGTATGCACCCACACGCGTAACGCATCAAACTGTGTTCAGTATTAGCCAACTAATAACACAGTGCCATGAACAATTTAGTGAACTGCAATCAATCAAGTTTGATATTGACGACATAACCGCCGCCAACTGGTTACCGGTACTTACATCATTAACCGTTAACGAGGTGGCAAATGGCTAACGAAATCGCCACTTGGTTAAACAAAGGCTACGCCGAAAAACTTGTAAAAGCGGCCACAGGCTACTGGGAGCAATCGCGCGACTATGTTATGTGGGCAGTGAACCAAAAAGACGAGTTAAAAAATGAAGAGCCTGTATTAGGGTTCCTAGCATGGGAGCGGCTAACTACCCGACTAGATGATGAACCCATAGAGCTATACAGAAAACGCGTACAGCATGCATTAGTTAATACTATTGACGCCGGTGAAATGGCATCCGTAAGAAGTATTTTCGACCGCTTAGGGTTAGAAGTGCTCAATGTGCGTGAGCGTATTGATGGGCGAGATTGGGACATTATTGCCATTGATATGTCTGACTCAACGCTTGCAGGTAATACAGATTTACTCCCTGAGCTAATACAGCTCTACGGCCGCACATGCCGACGCTACGAATTAACTGTGCATAATAAAGCGGATGTGTCGCTGAGCTTAGGATTAACGCATGTGCAGTGGGATAGCTGCCATATTGATCACCCACTGCATTTAGCGGCACAAAATAAAACGCAGCAACAATTCAGTTATGGTTTTACTGATTTGCAAAATGAAAGCTGCGAAGCGCCACTGTATGCAGTTACGCACGATGTAAAACACGTATTGCCATTCGAGCAGCTGTATCAATTTCTAGGGTGTGACAACCTTGTAAGTAATACACATCCCCAAGCAATCATCACCGATGTACAGCATGTTATTGCCGCACATCATCACTATGGATTTTTAAGTAAAGAGGGCGGTGTAAGTATCGCCAAGGAGCCACTATGACCCAAGCGATCACCGGCATTATGACCAACGCCGGCAAAAGTTACATCACAACCCGCGCGCTGCAAAACACAGGGCTCGATGTTAAAGAATTAGTGTTAGCAAACATTCCTAATCTAAACGAAAGCGCAGAGCGCAACCCAAACGAAAAAATGCCCAGTAATTTACAAGTCGTGCACAGACGCGATATTGATGCAAAAGGTTATGTGGATGCAAATACCGTCGCCTGGGCTGTGATACTTGAGCAAGATATCGGCGACTTTGACTACAACTGGATTGGGTTGGTAACACAAGACGGTACATTGCTAGCCATTGATTACTTGCCATTACAGCGCAAGCGCCAGGGCGTAAACAATGTACACAACCGCTCGTTTGTATTGAAGTTTGCAGCGGCTGCAGCATTAGCGCGGATCACCATTCCCGCACAATCGTGGATGTTTGATTACAGCCCGCAAATTGACAAAATAAATCAGGTCATAGCCAAAAGTGCAGCCGTTCAAATTACAAATATGCATCGTTATTTAGAGCTTAATTTGGCATTGATTGACAAAGATATTTTATAACGATTCACTAGATAAATAGAGAAAATACTATGGATATAAATACAGGTATATCACAGGTTTTAGATGCAACTAATAAGTTGACTGAAGAAGTAAGTAATAAAGTAAAGCAGATTAATGAAAGCGTAAATGATGCCAAAAATGACTATGAACACTTTAAAAGTGACTTACTGAAAACGCGCATTGTTGGTGGGAATTTATTGCAAGATCCTTGGCTTCAGAATGTCTCTGTGGAGACTATTGATAATAAGGAGACAATAGTTGCACATTCGCCTCCACTCTTTTCTAAAGTTAACACTAGTCTTGAGGTTGTTAGTGCAAAAACTTATGGGTTCTCTACTCGCTACGGGCATGCAGGTGTTATTAAAAGTGAAAGTGAGACGCCTGAGAAGTTTACAGATAATCCATGGTTTGCATCAGAAGAAACACCACTATTTGCTAAAGATTCTCAAGAGAAAACTATAGTACCGAGAGGTGGATTCTTTGCTGGTGATTGGTCGGGATTAACTAAAACTGGCCACATTTTCCGAATGCACGTTAAACCCGTTGATTTAAGAGAAGAAGGTAATGAAATTACACGCCTGACTAACGGTGCACAGATTATATCAAGTGAAAGTAATGGCATTTTTGCGGGTTTATTAATGTTAAGAGCCTGGGTTTATGTAAAAAAGGGATCTCTCATATTTGGGAATCATGCTGGTTACAATGGAAATGAATCATTCCAAAAAAAGTGGGAGGCTGTCGATTTCACTCAGAGTAAATCAGACCATCCGTTTAAATTAGTCGAGGTTATATTTTCGCCTCCCATGTCAGCAAATGTTGTTAAACAAATGAATTTTGCCAGTGGAGACAATGAAAGCGAGCTAGAAGCGTATATCGCAAGTCCTCAGCTTTTCGTTTTAGATCACGAAGATGATAAGCGTAAACCAATGATTAGTAACTGTTTTGGAGGTTTAAATGTTTAAGTGTAATAGCCATACCGTATTTGACTTAAAAGATTTATTTAATGAAGAAGATCAGCTCTTAGTAGATGGCCCAGTAAAAGGGTTTGGCGCACATAGTTATGTCGATGCTTCAAGTGTGAATGAAGCACTGATACAGGTAAAAAGAAATGATATTTTGACGGTGCGAAAAACATTATACAAAGCAGAGTCAGACCCTTTATTTATGGAGTCACAATTTGATAGCACAGCTGAGTCACATCAAAAGTGGCAAGATAAAGTAGCTGAAATTAAAGCCCGTTACCCATTGCCTGAAAATGCATAACGTTGCGCTTTGTTATCACCAAACAGCCGCCCCTTGCTCAATGCAAGCGGGCGCGCAGTTACTTGCATCGGCAATAAAAGACGGCTCACGCACAGATAAGCCAGCACAATATAGCGCGCTGCTCTTATCTGTTAGCGCAAATGACCCTGCCGCACTGGCTAGCAAGCTCAGCATGATAAACGAATATTGCCCAATACCTGAGTTTATTAGCTGTGCTCAATACGGCCAAAGTCAAAGTGCACTAGAGCAAACTCAGCTCGTAACCTATGACGGCCAAAGTATCGAATGGCAAATAAACACATTGCAAAACTTAACGCCAATACGTGAGCAACAAATAGCGGACGAAATTGCTACTGTAAACGACAGTGGCAAGCAATTAATAAACACCATTGACGATGCATTGACTCAAACCGTTGAGCTAAAAACAGCACGCGACGAGCGACTAAATCAGGCGCAATTTACTGCTCAAATTAGCGGGGTCGATATGCAATTAATAACAGCAGGCACAGCAAAGCAGCTAGCCGACTCAGTTGCTAGCAAAGGCAATGAGCATAACTATTGGGCAATGTGTTTGTTTGTTGGTGAACCAAGCGAGCTTAATCATATTAAAGAGGTGTTATGAGCATATCGTTAGATGGCTGGAATATCCCCGGGTATGAAACGCGGGTCAATGCTGGTATTAAATTAGCCGGTGGCGATATGTCAGGCATGGGAAGTTTTGCGCTCATTAGCGATCAAGGTGTTAAGCCTGGCATGTTAACTGTGAGCACTAAAATACCGCTCAATGAAGAGGGGACTTTAGCATTACTTATTAGCAAAGCGAAAGCACTTGATGAAAACGGCGCCCGTATTATTTACACAATTAATAATGCATTAGCAGAGGCCTATAAAATACGTAAAGCCAAATTTGATGGCGAGGTAAAAGCTGTAGAACTTGAAGAAAAGCGTGCATGGCAAATCAGCTTTAAACTTATTGAAGTACAATCCGTATCAGAGCGTGAGCAACAACAGCTTGATGGTACAGCAAACCAAAATGCACAGTCGCAAGCAGTCACTTCAAATAACGATGTACAAAGTAAATTTGCTGCAGTGGAGGGGCCATGAGTACCCGCCTATCCGATACGCTAACCATTGGCGGTAAACCAGTAACGAGCATCGTTACTAAAAGCGTACAACTTGATATAGCCAGCACTGGTCGTGCAAAGTTTGAAATAGTGACAGAGGAAGTGCCAAGCGGATTAGTCGAACTGCATTTAGGTTACACACTAGATAATATGGTCCCGTATTTTCTCGGCGTTATCGAATCAAAACACCAGGCAAACGGCCGTTGGTATTTAACTTGTCGCGAATTACTCGGCGCATTAAGTTTCACTGCCCCCCTTGCAGTTCGCCATGCAACAATCAAAGCGGTGCTTGATGAATTGGCAAAGCTCGGTGTTGAATTTGTGACACCTGAAAACGCCGGCTATTTAAATAAAACGATACCCGCGTTTTACCATAGCGGCACAGGTATTGAAGCGCTAAAGCAAATAGGCAAAGCATGGGGCATTAGTGATTTTATATTTCAACAACGCCCCGATGGCAAAATATTTGTCGGTAGTTGGCACGACTCCCGCTGGCCACTCGCAGCAATAAACGACTTTCCAGAGCACACAATAACAGCCAAAAGCTCAACCACCGGCGAGCTAATCGCCATTCCAAAATTAAGACCAGGCATACAAATAAACGGCCGGAACATAACCGAAACAACCCTAATCAACGACAGGATGCACATACGATGGTCAAACAAGCCATTAAACGCCTAATACAGCGCTACTTCCCAGAACTAAGCGAACGTAAACACCTGCCGCAACTTGCACGTATCGAAAAAATATACGACCTACCAAGTGACGCCGCAGCAATCAGCACCGCGTTTAGGCCACTAAAAGCGGCCGACGTACAGCTATTAAATCCGCTCACAAATGAGCCATTAGCCGTGCCCGTATTTCAGCAAGTAACACTCGGCACAGGGCAAGCATCCGATCACGGTTTGTTGAACGAACCTATGCCAGGCATGCAGTGTTTAATACAGTACATCGATGGCCTAAACAGCCATCCCGTTATCACCAGTTTATTACCATGGCAAAGTTTAGTGCCCGAGCACAAACGCACCGATGTTACGCTACAGCAAAATAGCCGCAGCAAAATACAAGGCCGCGACGGCAACTGGCAAACCACAACCGACGGCGATATAACCCAAACTAGCGACAGCAACACTGTGACAGCGCGTAAAAGTGAACAAAGCTACCACGAACGCACCTGCAGCATAGACAGCCACGACATTACAAAAATAGATGGAAATCAAATCACCGAAATCATGGGCGCATTAAAAACCGTGGTCGGCGAAAAAGCCTTAATAATTGCACTTGAAGGGTTATTGCTAGGCAGCAAAAAGCAGGTAGATATTGAAGCCACCGAAAACATGAACCTAACCACACTAAAAACCCTCCACGCCAAAGCCACCGAACTGGCAAAGGTCGAAGGAAAAACAGTTTGGTTGGGTGACAGCTCAGTAAACGTGGCTCAAGTTCTTCTTGATTTAATAAGCCTAGTAAAAGACATAAATCAAAGTTTAGAAACCCACGGCCATAAAGATCAGGGAGCAGGGCCTCCAATAACAAAGGGCGAATTTACAGGCCACAAATCAACAGCAAACAACTTAAAAAATACATTAGAGCCAATAGTAGGGTAGTTAGTGCTTGCCTATTGACTCATCGTGTTAAACAATAACTAAATTAAAATTGAAAAAATAAATGATAAAGCAATCACAAAAGATAAATGTGCAACCAAAACTGTGACCAAGGTGGGAGTTTAATTGTTTTTAAATTTATAATACATTGAACTATAAGGTAAATATATTTTATGTGCGAGTTGCTTGGCATGTCAGCCAATGTGCCTACCGATATTTGTTTTAGTTTTTCAGGCCTTTTAGAGCGTGGCGGAAACACCGGCCCGCATAAAGATGGTTGGGGTATTACATTTTACGAAGGTAAAGGCTGTAGAACCTTTAAAGATCCGCAGCCGAGTTATCAATCTGAAATTGCAAAGCTCGTTAAAGTATACCCAATTAAAAGTGTCTCGGTTGTTAGCCATATTCGCCAAGGTAACCGCGGTAGAGTATGCCTTGAAAATACTCATCCTTTTACGCGAGAGTTATGGGGGCGTGAAATCACTTACGCTCATAACGGGCAGCTATCTAATTATCACGATTTAAAACCACAGTACTATCGCCCAGTAGGTAACACCGATAGCGAACTCGCTTTTTGTTGGTTACTTGATAAAATTCGCGAAAAATACCCAAAGCGTCCATCTAATATGGCGTCGGTTTTTAGATACGCCGCTAAGCTTTCGCATACCCTTCGTGAAAAAGGCGTATTTAATATGCTGCTAACCGATGGCATATTTGTTTTAGCCTATTGCACTAATAACTTACATTACATAACGCGCCGTGCGCCATTTGGTAAAGCAACGTTGATTGATGCCGACATGGTGGTCGATTTTCAACAAGAGACCACACCAAACGATGTAGTAACAGTTATAGCCACAAGGCCTTTGACGAATGATGAGCGTTGGCAAAAAATGGAGCCGGGGGAATTTGCATTATTTAAAATGGGTGAGCTAATTTAGCCCACCTATTTTAAATATTAACTTTGGTTTAATTAAATTTAGTTAGCTTCTTGAGGTTGTTGTGCTGTAGCAGGCGCAATAGCTGTTGGTGCAGTAACAGTAAATGAATTCATTTGAACTTCAAACTGCTCCATACCTTTCTCGCCTTTCCACATACGTACCAGCATGTAATCCATTTCTGGCGCAAACCATGCAATTGCTTGGCGTTTATCGTTATCGTATAAACGTTTAACTTTAATGGCTTCTACATTACCGATAGGTAGGGAGATCATCTCTTTTTCAACAACTTCAAAGTTGTAGTCGCGGCGGTTACCTTTTTTGTCTATAAGCGGGAATGAAAAGCTCGTTTCGCCTTTTTTCAACCCTTCGCGCACTTGCACTTGGTATGAAATAGCATCCTGAAATTCATCAGTCCATTCGCACTTAAGTGGGTATTCGCTAGCGCTGCTAGTCACTACTTTGTTTGTTGTATCAAAATCAATTTTATAATCTTTATCTGGGCCTGTACCGGTGCGGATCATATTGTAATGATGCGGGGTAACCTTGCCATCTTTAAAGGTAAACTTTGATGTTTCTTCACGAGAATCAGAGAAAATCATCCACTCAATATTGCTGTGGTATGTTAGTTCATAAGTATCGTCGCCCATTTTTTTGAGCTCACGAACAGCCTCACCATGATTTTTACCTTTGCGTAAAATATCGTAGTTAGCTTGATATTGGGTCAATTCGCCTGCAATTAGGCTAGTTGGAAGTAAAGTGCCCGCACATAACAACAGGGCACTTATTTTTTTATTGTGGGTAGTGCGCGCCGTGTGCAGGAAGTTGTTTTTTGTCAAGAACTGCATAATCTGCTTCCATAGTAAGTCTGTGTTCACTGAACCACTTGACCACCAAAGGATAAATTACATGCTCTTGCTCATGCACGCGTTTTGCTAATGTTTCTGCTGTATCATCCTTGAGTACAGGTATTTGCGCCTGAAGAATAACGGGACCGCCGTCTAACTCTTCAGTAACAAAGTGAACACTTACGCCATGAACATTATCTTTTGCATCAATTGCTCTTTGGTGGGTATTCAGCCCCTGATACTTAGGCAACAAAGATGGATGAATGTTCAACATTTTTCCAACATATTTTTGCACTAAGCTAGGAGTAAGAATACGCATAAATCCAGCTAATACAACTAGATTTGGCATAAAAGAGTCGATAACGTTCATTAATTGCGCATCGTACGCTTCGCGCGAGTCAAAATCTTTATGACTGAGCACTTTTGTAGCAATACCTGCTTGTTTTGCACGTTCTAGGCCATAAGCGTCTGCTTTATTACTAATAACAGCCGCTATATGTCCGTTTATCTCGCCACGTTCGCAGGCATCTATAATGGCTTGTAAATTAGAGCCACTACCTGAGATTAAAACTACCAGACGAGTCGGTGCCATTACTTAGCACCACCTACAATTTCAACTTGCTCTTCGCCAGCTGCTGCATCTTGAATTTCACCAAGGTGCCATGCATTTTCGCCCAAGTCTTTTAACATTGTTAAGCTTTGCTCAAGTTTGTCTGCAGGGACTACTAAAACCATGCCTACACCACAGTTAAATGTACGGTACATTTCGTGTGTAGTTATATTGCCGTTTTCTTGTAGCCAGTTAAAAATAGATGGCCACTGCCAGCTATCACCTTTAACTACTGCTTTTGCAGAAGCGGGTAATACGCGTGGAATGTTTTCCCAAAAACCGCCGCCAGTAATATGCGAAAGCGCATGTACGTCAACGTTTTTGAATAACTCAAGTAAAGGTTTTACGTAAATACGAGTAGGCTCAAGTAAGGTTTCGCCTAATGTTTTACCTTCAAAGTCAGCGCTGGTATCAGCTTTTGACACTTCAAGTACTTTACGAATTAAAGAGAAGCCGTTTGAATGAGGACCGCTTGAAGCAAGTGCAATAAGCTGATCGCCGGCGGCTACTTTTGTGCCATCAATAATTTTTGATTTTTCTACAACGCCTGTACAAAAGCCTGCCATGTCGTAGTCTTCACCATCATACATACCTGGCATTTCAGCTGTTTCGCCACCAATTAGGGCACAACCTGAAATTTCACAACCTTTGCCAATGCCTGTCACTACGTCAGCTGCTGTGTCTACATCTAGTTTACCCGTTGCATAGTAATCTAGAAAAAACAGGGGTTCAGCACCTTGAACAATTAAGTCGTTTACACACATTGCAACTAAATCAATACCAACCGTATCGTGTTTTTTTAAGTCGATTGCTAAACGTAGTTTAGTACCAACGCCATCTGTGCCTGCAACTAATACTGGTTGCTTGTAACCTTCAGGAATTTCACAAAGTGCGCCAAAACCACCAATTCCGCCCATTACTTCAGGACGACGAGTTTTTTTAACTACGCCTTTAATACGCTCAACAAGTGCATTACCAGCGTCGATATCTACGCCCGCGTCTTTATAGCTTAGAGACTGTTTTTGTTCGCTCACAGGTTTTCCTCAAAATAGTTGTTTTGGGTTGCTTAGAAACGCGCGTATTTTACAACAATTGCAAGGTCGCGGCTAGCGCAAATGTAATTTTGAAATAATAAACAAGGACACTTGTCCGCTGCTTGTTGTTTAAATAAACAAAAAAACGCCCGCAGGCGTTTTTTTAGTATTTAAGGCGTTGAATTAACCGCTATGCTTTTGCAGTTAATATTGCTCTAAGTGGAGCAGGGTAACCTTCAATTGTTTTACTTGTGTCGTTTGGATCTAAAAAGTCGATTAACGATTCGTTTTCCATCCAATCGGTTTTGCGTTGTTCTTCAAGCGTGGTAATAGCGCAATCTTTTATTTGCACATCTTTAAAGCCAACGCGTTCCATCCACAGTTTTAATGCTGCAGTACTTGGAATAAACCAAACGTTGCGCATTTTAGCGTAGCGATCAGTTGGGACTAATACTGTGTTTTCATCGCCTTCAATTACTAGGGTTTCAAGTACGAGTTCGCCGCCTGGGCGAAGCTGCGCCTTTAATTGTGCTAAAAAGTCGATAGGTGAGCGACGATGATAAAGTACGCCCATCGAAAAAACCGTATCAAACGCTTTAAGCTCGGGTAATGCTTCAACGCCGAGTGGCAGTAAATGCACGTTTTCATCTGGGTTGTAGTGTTTAATTGCCTGAAACTGACATAAAAATAAATCAGATGGATCAATACCCACGACAAACTCTGCGCCTTCACCACGCATACGCCATAAATGATACCCTGAGCCACAACCAATATCTAAAACAGTGCGGCCTTTTAATGGCTCAATATGAGGCAGGAGTCTGTCCCACTTCCAATCACTGCGCCACTCTGTATCTATTTCAATACCGTGCACACTAAATGGGCCTTTGCGCCATGGCATCATGCGTTTTAATAAATGCATGGCTTGCTTTTGCTCGCCATCACTCATCTCCCCTGGTGCGCCAATTTCTACCTTAGTAGAAATATCAACATGGCTTGTTGAAACCTCAGGCAAGTTTTTAAGTACTTTTTGCCATTTAGGTAAATCACCGTGGCTAGCCTCGTTTTGCCAATGTTTTAATTGTGCAGGCAGTGTTTCTAGCCAGTGACTAAGTGGGCTTTCTGCAATAGATGCGTAAAATTGGTTAAACCATTGAGACATGGATGACTCTCTTTATTTAATTGCTACCATTGAGCAAAAATTAAAACATTGATACCACACTTGAGTTTGGCTAAAACCAATATCTTGTAAGCGAGTAAAGTGAGCGCTTAGTGTATCTGGGCGCATAACGTTTTCGATGGCGGTACGCTTTTGGCTTATTTCAAGCTCAGAGTAACCATTGTGTCGTTTAAAGTCGTGGTGCAAATCAATCAATAAATTGTCGCATTGCTCATTTTCAGCTTTAATTTTTTCGCTTAGCAGCAATACACCACCAGGTTTTAAATTAGCATATATTTTTTCAAGCACAGCTTGGCGCTGCGCGTGTGGAATAAACTGCAACGTAAAATTCATTGCTACTACCGAGGCGTTTTGAATTTCAAGCTCGTTAATATCGCCTAAAGTAACAGTAACAGGCACATCTGATTTAAAACCTTGTAAATGTACCTTACAACGTTCAACCATTGCTTGAGAGTTATCTACCGCTATTATATGGCAGTTATCGGTACGAATATTACGGCGCATACTAAGTGTTACGGCGCCCAGTGAGCAGCCTAAATCATAAAGATTTGAGTTACTTTGCGCGTATTCACCGGCGAGTTTACCCATTGTACTGACAATAGTTGCGTAGCCCGGTACTGAGCGTTGAATCATATCGGGAAATACTTCGACTACATTTTGGTCAAAGCTAAAATCTTTTACTTGTTGCTCAGAGGCATAAATACTGTCTTTTATGGTCACGAAAGCAGTCTCTTTTAAAATAATAGTGTTATTTTAACATTTTATACTGGATAGTCAGTGATAAATTCAGTAGCTTGACTAGAATTATGAATAATAAGCACAAAAAGAGATTATTAAATGAGTAAAAGTAAGGTGATTAGTACCGACGATATTTTAGCAACCCTGTGTCATTCTGTAACAGGCGTACTTACCTCAGCCAGCGGCAATAGCATTAGCTATTCTGCAATGGTACAAAAAATAACGCGAACATGTATGCGCCCAGATATTGGTTGCTTTGTTTTGTTTGATGGTGGCTTTACCGGATTGGTAATTACTAACTTCACCTCGCAAGCAGCAATGGAAATTTATGGCGATTATATGCGTAATATGGGGATGCCAGAAGAAGAAATAGCGCATAGCCATTTATCAGACGATGTGTCTAACGTATTAGGTGAGTTAATGAACCAAATTGTTGGCGATTTTACATCTAAAGTACGCGAACAATTACACACTTCTATTACGCAAAATCAGCCAAAAATGATGGCAATTAACAAACAAGTGCAAATATCGGTAGATACCACGATGGATCGCCCACAAGCACGTCGCGTAACATTTACTACCAGTAAGCAAAATATCTTTTACCTAGAACTTGCTATGGATAAAACTGAGTTTATTAAACTGCATGATTTTGACATTGTAGAAGCTATAGACCCTGATGACATTATCGAAAATGAAGCCAAACAACAAGCTGAAAAATCTAAAGCAGCTGCGTCTTCTGGACAAGATGACGACGATGACGACTTCATGGCAGGCTTAGGGCTTTAAGTTTATTTATGTAGGTTGGGTTGAGTGAAACGAAACCCAACGACTACTGCTCTATCAATTTTTGCCACCGAAGCTTAGTTAATTACCAAAAAACGCGATTTGATATCGCGTTTTTTGTTTTAGATAATAATTAATATTATAAGGCAACAAACAGTTTATTTATGAGTTACTTGGTGTGAATTTTGCTTATAGTTATGACTGTGAACAGATTAATTCATCAAAAGGGGAAATAGATGCAACTTACTCATAATTTAATGGACCTATACTTTAATTATAACGGCAGAGTTGGTGATGTGAAGGGCGCCCAAGAGGACATTGAGGAATTTGAACAAATAGCTAAAACGGCTTCAACTGAGGAGGAAAAACTTCGTTATGAGCAGGCTGCAGAGAAGTTAAAAACCGAAATACTCCCAAAAATGCAAAAAGAGATGGAGCAACTAGCTAAGGAGCTAGGGTTAGACTCTAGCGATATTGGTAAAGTAGCGAAAGCAGATTCGAAAGAGTCAGTGACTCTAGCTATACGTCAGCAGCCCCAAGGGAAGCTGCTATTACTAAATTCGTATGAAGTAGGCAACTATTACCACAATAAAATTTAGATGCATGCTGATTTTATATTGGAAAATACCCTAGCGGCAATTCATTACCGGATAAATAGTAACTAGGCTTTATCTTGATTAAAAGCTCAACAAGTATCTGGAAATTCGAAAGATAAACATGGCTTTGTGATCATCATTAAATTGACCGCCTAATAAGGATTCTCTCCCATCGCCACTACCACACAAAATATCCTTAAATCTAATTCCAATTGGTGGTAACTCGGCTCCATGTGGCAGCAAAGTTGGTAAAAGCCTTTGTTATGGTCTTTTTCTTTAAAGTGGGCGAGCTCATGTACCACTAACGCTTTTAATAATGGCTCGGGGGCGCGCAGCAAGTCGCTATTTATGGCTAAATCGTGCTTTCGGGTTTTGCCTTGCATTCGATACGTATGTGTACCCAGTGCGTTGGTGACCATATCGCCTTGCTTTTTAAATGCTGCGCGCCCAAACGGTGGTGCATTTTTTAAATACTGTTTTTTAAGCTCGGTTGCATAGTTATAAAGTAGTTTATCGCTGGTAATAGTGTGTGCTTGCGGATACTTTTTAAGTAAGTAGTCACATACCTTGTTGTTATCTATAAGGCTTAATACTTGCTCAACAATGTTAGCTGGATAGCCGGTAAAGTAACGTGCGTATTCACTCATTATTAATTCTCTGTCGTTTTACTTTTAAAAAAGTGCTTGCTGGTGGGCTTCTTTTTCGCCAGTAAATGGGTTTAATGCTTTGTGATCATAACAAAGGTCTTTGCAAAACTGCCTTGCTAATAATGGCGCTTCTCGGTTATCTGCCGTATGAAAAAACACATAGGGCGTTTTACCCTCATCAAGCCATTGTTTTACTTTACTTAGCCATGGTTTATAAAAGGATTTATAGTCATTTTGTAAGTTAGCTATCACAAAGCGCGCCATAGGCTGGGAGCCTGTAGCAATAGCGTGCACTGGTAAATGAGGCTTTTTTTGCTGTGCATCTATTAGCGCTTCTGTTGTTGGTTTTACCGCAAATAGGGCGCGAGTATCCATCGATATGCGATTTATGTTGTTTGCCATTAATAACTGATTAAGCGCTATTTCGGCTTCACCCTTTTGAAAAAACGCAGCATGGCGTACTTCTACGCCGTAATTAATCTCTTTTGGTAACAGGCTAATAAACTGTGCGAGTTTGGGTAAGTCGTTTGGACCAAAGGCTTTGGGCAATTGCAGCATGATTTGCCCTGTTTTTTCTAAAATAGGGGAGAACAAGTTAAGCCAATCAGTAAGCTCAGTGTGTATATTAGTAAGGTGTAGTTCGTGGCTAAAGCGACGATTAAACTTAAACGTAAATTTAAAATCGTCGGGTACACTATTTGCCCAGCGCAATACGGTGCTTGGCGATGGGTCGGCGTAAAAGCTGGTATTGCCTTCCACAGAATTAAAATGCTGCGCGTATTGGCTAAGCATATCGGCGTTTTTACATTGGCTTGAAAATAAATTGCCTTTCCATGCATTACTCGACCACTGCGGGCATCCAATATATAACATATAAATAGCTGATAAATTACTTCGTGACGTAAGTGTACCAAATACATACGGTGGTTGCTGCAAATTAACATTACAAAGCTAAATACACGCCCTAGCATCTTAATGTTAGTTGAGTATAATACAGGGCTTAATTTGATTATTTTTAGATTGCTAGCGGCTTTATTTGTATTGTGGTGACCTGTTTTTTAAATCACACGCCTTAAAACAAATAAATACAACCGTTTAAGCCTTTTATCTGACAGGAAAACTATGCGCTCTATATATTGCGGACAGCTAAATAAAACTCACGTAGATCAAGAAATTGAACTATGTGGCTGGATCAACAAACGACGTGACCTTGGTGGACTTATCTTTGTCGATTTACGCGATAGAGAAGGTTTAGTACAAGTTGTATTCGACTCTGACATTGAAGAGTTAATGAGTTCAGCTAACACACTTCGCCAAGAATTTTGTGTTCAGCTAAAAGGTACTGTACGTGCACGCCCTGATAGCCAAGTAAATAAAGACATGGCAACAGGTGAAATTGAAGTTTTAGGTACTGAGCTTACAATTATTAACCGCTCTGAGCCATTACCGCTTGATTTTAACCAAGTAAACTCAGAAGAGCGTCGTTTAAAATACCGCTACCTAGACCTACGTCGTCTAGAAATGAGTGACCGTATTAAATTACGTGCTAAAGCAAGCAGCTTTGTTCGTCGCTTTTTAGATGAAAACGGCTTTTTAGACATCGAAACACCTGTACTTACTAAAGCAACGCCAGAAGGCGCACGCGATTACTTAGTGCCAAGCCGCGTTCATAAAGGTAGTTTTTACGCATTACCGCAGTCGCCACAGTTATTTAAGCAATTGTTGATGATGTCGGGTTTTGACCGTTACTACCAAATTGTTAAATGTTTCCGTGATGAAGATTTACGTGCCGATCGCCAACCAGAATTTACCCAAATAGATATAGAAACCTCGTTTATGAGTTCTGATCAAGTACGTGGTATGACTGAAAAAATGATCCGTGAAATGTGGCAAACATTACTAAACGTTGATTTAGGCGATTTTCCAATCATGCCTTACAGCGAGGCAATGAGCCTTTACGGTTCTGATAAGCCAGATTTACGTAACCCAATGAAATTAGTTGATGTTGCAGATTTAGTTAAAGACGTAGAGTTTAATGTTTTCTCAGGTCCGGCTAACGACGAAAAAGGTCGTGTTGCTGTATTAACTGTACCGGGTGGCGCTAAGCTTTCTCGTAAACAGCTTGACGATTACACTAAGTTTATTGGTATTTACGGCGCTAAAGGCATGGCGTGGATGAAAGTAAACGACCACACTGCAGGCGCTGAGGGTGTTCAATCACCAGTGGCTAAGTTTTTAAGCGAAGACGTAATCACAAAATTACTTGAGCGTACTAATGCACAGTCTGGCGATATTATTTTATTCGGTGCCGATAAGCGCAATACAGTAAATGAAGCAATGGGCGCACTGCGCGTTAAGATTGGTGTTGACTTAGAAATCACCAACCTTAATAGTTGGGCACCACTTTGGGTTGTAGACTTCCCAATGTTTGAAGAAGATGACGAAGGCACATTACATGCTGTGCATCATCCATTCACTGCACCAAAAGATATTACTGCAAGTGAGCTTGAAGCAAATCCAGCTGCGGCTATTTCAGATGCCTACGACATGGTATTGAACGGCTACGAAGTGGGTGGCGGTTCGGTACGTATTCATAATGCAGATATGCAAGAAACTGCATTTAGAATTTTAGGTATTAACGAGCAAGAGCAACAAGACAAGTTTGGTTTTTTACTTGATGCACTTAAATACGGTACACCACCACATGCAGGTTTAGCATTTGGTCTTGACCGTTTAGCAATGCTTTTATGTGGTACCGATAACATTCGTGACGTTATTGCTTTCCCTAAAACAACACAAGCGTCGTGTTTATTAACCAACGCACCAAGCAAACCTAACCTTGATTCGTTAGCTGAGCTTGCAATTAGTGTTGTTGAAAAAGCGATACCTAGCGAAGAGTAATTTTTGTTTAGCTTATTGAGCTAAATTTAAAAACCCTTAAGTTATATGCTTAAGGGTTTTTTTGTGGTTAAATTTGCAGCAGAGTGTATTTTAACCGAACAGACGAAAAAGGAATTATTATGTCGATCAATGCAACCTTATTTGGTGAGTTCTTAGTTTTTTTTATTGTGCTGAGTATTCCTATTTTTGCTGTAATTAGCTACAAAATAGGTAAGCGTAAAAGTACTATGCCTGGGGTTTTAGCTTTTGTGGGTGGCTGTTTAGCGCTATTTCCACTATTTGCTTTGATTTTTATTGCAGTGCTTGCGCTTAAAAAAGATTTACCTAAAAATAGCGTCTATGCCCATTAAAAACTAGGTTAATAGTGTCAATTTCAAATAATAATCACTACTTCGACGAGCAATTTAATGCTTTGCAGCACGAAGAGCAACTAACTGAAAATTCTGAGTTTGAAGAGTGCACATTTACCGATTGCGACTTTTCAGGCGGGCAGTTTAAAAATTGCCGATTTATACAGTGCAACTTTAAAAACTGTAATTTATCGTCACTTAAATGGAACTACAGCTCGCTTGAAGATGTAAGTTTTAGCCACTGTAAATTAAATAGTTTGCAATGGGCTGATGTAGATTGGCCAGCGCTTAGTATTAACGCACCGGTGAGTTTTAATTATTGCGAGCTCAGTAATAGTTCTTTTTTTGAATTAACCCTCAAAGCCCTCAAACTAACACACTGCTTTGCCAAAAATGTTGATTTTAGACATGCTGATTTAAGCGGTAGTGAATTTACAGGAACAGATTTTCGCGATAGTGAGTTTTTTCAAACTAACTTAACAAAATGTGATTTTGTAGGTGCTACAGCATTTAATATAGATTTGAGTAATAATATTTTAGCGAATGCTCATAGGTTGGATCTTAAGAAAACTTGAAGTTGAACTCTGTTAATGATCAAATAGTTACGCCAATAAAAACATGACTAAAAGCAGAGTTCACATGCAGATTAACCAAGTTTCAAACCAATTAAAAGCCCTTATCTCAGAAAAACACCTCATTGAGCTTGCAAAAACCTCTGGATTTCAAGTTCGACACCGTTGCCTGTCGATCGTTTCTCTGCTCAAAGCCGTATTTAAAAGCTTATCTTGCCTGCAAGACGCTAACTTGTCAGATATCCATCAAAACTTGCGAACGCAGGCTGATTGCACGATAAGTTATAAACCCTTTCATAATCAAATTCGAAAACCAGCCTTGACTGAGCTTGTCCGTGAGCTCGTTATTCAAGCGATGTCTAAATTGACTGTAAACACGCTGGATAAAACCTTTTTTACCCAGCGAGGAATACAGCGAGTGTTATTGCAAGATGGTTCTTCATTTGCTCTACATGATGAATTAGCGCAGGTTTTTGCTGGTCGTTTTACTGCTGTAAGTCCTGCCGCAATTGAGTTGCACGTTACCTATGACCTATTTAATGAACAACCCTGCGAAATAGATATTCGTCCCGATGTTGAAACTGAGCGCGCCTTTTTACCAGGTAGCCACACACTTGAAGATACGTTATTACTTGCTGATGCTGGGTATTTTGACTTAGATTACTTTGAGCAAGTAGCTCAAGATGGCGGATATTTTTTGATCAGAGCAAATAAAAACATTAACCCAATCGTTACATCAGCTTATTGCGCGGGTATAGAACTTAAAGAAAAGAACATTAAAATCAAAACGTTACTCGATAAATTCGCAAGCCAACCACTTGAATTAACAGTACGTTGGAAGAAAAATGGGCCCGAGTACAGGCTTATCTATTTACCGAATGAAAAGCGCCCCGTTTTCCTTGTTACTAATTTAAAAGAGGCACAGTTTAGCTTTGACGAGCTACTCGATATATATGCAACTCGTTGGCAAATTGAGTTGTTTTTCAAAGAACTAAAGTCATGGAATAACCTTAAAGGGTTCATCACACGAGATCCTCATATTGCCGAATCATTGGTTTGGCTGAGTATACTGCAAACACTTATCAAGCGTTTTATCTGCCATAGTGCAGCGGGTATGTTTAAGTGTGCGATCTCGACATTTAGAGCGAGTAAGTGCAGTTATCTTTGGTTGGATGATATTCTGGATTGCATAGAACAAACACGGTGCAGCCATAAGATACATCGTGTATTTGAGCTACTAGCGGTAAATTGTAAGCGGCAAAGCATTGAGAAAAACAATGATATTTGCCGTTTTAAGATAGGAAGTCACACGGTCTGTGTTCCTTAAGAACTAAGCTATGAGCGAATGCTAAGTTTGATCGCTTCGAAGCACTAAATTTGCTTACCAGCCTTAATATAGAACTATGTGATTAATTTAGTTTAATATGATTACATATCTAGAAGCGACAGCTTGGCTGGGCTTCTAGATACTGCGTGACTGCGTAATTAACGGCTAGGGCCATTTTTATTACGTGCACTGGCTAGTTGTCTTGCGATTTCTAATAACGCTGGTGAAATATCTTCAGCGCCATCTTTAATTAGTTTTGTAACGTCACCTGACGAAAACAAACCGTCACGTGGTGATTTAATACCTAACTCACGAACAAAATCCTTCGTTTTACCTGTGCTGCCTGTTTCAATAAACTTAAAAATGATACGTTCATTGTTGTTTTTAGCAGGGGTTTTTAGCGTTTCGATTTCGTCATGTATTGCCGTTAGTTTGTCTTCTAAAATTTCTATACGTTCTTGAATGCTATTGTATGATTTCATTTATTGGATCTTTTACTAAATATATTTAAACAATGGCGACTATTATCGCATAGTTTGACAATAGAGAATGCAAACCTATAAAGTAAAAGTTATTTTTAATTAAAAACAATAATTTATATAAGTTTAAATATGCAAAAAACACTTAAAAAGCTTTTTATATTAAGCGCACTAGTTCTAAGTGCATCATTAATAAGTACATCAGTAATCGGCGCAACAAGCTATGCAAACGATGGCGTTATAACTGATGATAGCCGTAATCGGACAGGGCGCGAGCATACTTTGTTAAAAATGTTAACCAAAAAGAAGTTCTTCTCTAAAAGCATCATCATAACAAGCTCTTACACACTTACTTCTTATTGACCCCTTGCTTTTCGTATGCTGCTTTATCATGTTCCTAACGACGCGTCTAAATAGTGCCATATGTTGCGCACTTAATGGCTCATGTATTTGACAGGCATCTTCTTTAAATACGACATCCAGTATCCAGTGTTGCTGATTTTCTATCAGCCAATGTTGTCTTATTGCTTTACTTATCAATATATTGTCTGTCAACGATGTTAGGTAGTAATGTGTGTCAATACTCGTTCTATTACCCTTCGTTCGCTCTCGCTGTACCGCAACGATTGTTCTAACTGATGGCCAGCTCTCTTTAATTTCACTCGGTAATAAACGCGCATCAAGACAATCTATCGTGCGTACTTCTTTTCGCCCATGCCCTTCATCTTGTGTTACATGACTAAGTATCTCTGAGTTTTCAGATTCATACTGGTGTGTAAATGCATCTTGAATCGCGCTATAAAGTTTCTTTTGATTACCCTTTGCTTGCACTAGATAATCTGCATGTCTGCTAATTAGCTGTTTTAGCGTTTCTTTTTGGCAGTGCAAAGCATCAAGTGTAATAACGGTGTTATTGATATCGAGTATTTTCAATAAATCCCGAACTGCCGGTATTTCATTCGTCTTACTGCCAACTGTTTGGTGGAATAATGTGAGACCTGCCTCACAATCAAATGCTGAGACGAGGTGTAATTTATCAGCAATGTGTTTACTTGCTCCGCGAATAGTTTTGCCATCGAAGGCAATGACAGGATGCGCTGACTTAACGCGGTTTTGATTGACCCAGCTATACATCGCGAGTAGTAATGAGTCAGTATCAACGGTTCTAAAAATCCGAGCAATACTATGTCGAGTGGGTATGCCATTTTTGAAAGAACGAAATCCTCTTAACCAATTAAGCTTACTTTCGCCATAGACTTCAATGTCTTGCCAGTTTTCACACCCTGATGTAACGGCAGTAATAATAAGAAAAAGCACATCAACTAAGTTATGGTGCTGATTTATATGTGAACGATTATCTTTGACGAGTTCTAAATGTGAGAAGAGTGACATAATAAGTTTAAGGTGATGAAATTTATGGTATTAGATCATAAAATTTGTTTATTTACAAAGTGTGATCCCGCCCTGCGTAATCGGACTATTCCTATCAATATCACACTACCAAGTAACAATGCTAAGTGCACTGAACAAGTAACAATGCTAAGTGCACTGAACAAGTAAAATGCCCTGTAGCGTTTATTAACGCAGGTTACGGGATTAGCCATAACGGGTATACGTTTGCCAGTAATGCGTTTAATCAGCGTGGATATTTAACAATAGCCGTTGGACATGAGCTAAAAAGTGACCCTTACTTAAACCGTGAGCAGCCTTACTTAACCACTCGCATGGAAAACTGGCATCGTGGCGTAGTAACGCTTAAGTTTTTAGTTAATGAGCTATCGAGTAAATACCCAGCATACGAATTTACAAAACTCACCTTATTTGGGCACTCAAACGGCGGGGATATTTCCGCATTATATGGCTCTATTTATCCAAACGAAGTTAGCACTATTATTACGCTCGATCATCGCCGCATGTTGATCCCGCGCAATAAAAACATTCGCGTACTTACTCTACGCGGTAGTGATTACCCAGCTGATGCGAATGTGCTGTTAAACGATTCAGAGCTGGATAAATTTCCTGTTACACAAACACTAATAGAAAAATCGCGCCATAACGATATGTACGATGGTGGACCAAAATGGCTGGTGGATAGAATGAGTAAAGAAGTAGTGGCGTTTTTAGATAATTAGGCAAGATATAATCAAGCCAACTTTAAGCTGACGCAGAATTTTGAGTGGTATTAAACAAAGCATGTATATTATTGCAGGTTACCCTTGCGGTGTAGCAAACTGTTTTATTGGTCGTTCTTTTATTTCCATATCTTCTGTAGGCATTGTTAACAGTGAATAGTTTGTTCTAATTGTGATGATATCGGCAAACTTACCATTAATGTACAAGTTTACAAATGGAGTAAGTGTTCCCACCATATACCTTTTCCCTGGCTCTAATGCAAACCTCTCTTCTATGCCCTTTAGCTCTATAAACTTGACTTCTAGCGGCTCGAATTCTAATGATGATAATTGCTTGTAGGCACGTCTGCGTCCCTGTATGGGTTGCTCTGAAATACCTGTATCTAAATTATTCTCTTTTAAATCGTAGTATCTACTTTCTTCAAATACATACATCGAATTTAAATCGATTCCTTGTTCATTAAAAGCGAGAGAGCTTAGCTTAACTTGATACGGGGTTGTGTTAGCTAGTCTAATATTCGTTGTACACTTAGTATCTAGATGACAAAAAGTGAAAGAGGAGGTAGCGATAGGGCTTTCTTTAACTTCTTCAGACTTAACAAGAGATGAGTAACTTATTAAACAAACTATGGAAATAATAATTTTTTTCATTGGGCTGCTCGTACTGCATTTTCAAATGCGTATGAAGAGGATAGAATTTCTTTCCTATATTGGGCGTTTTGATTTATTCGTGCGTTTCGAGCGATTATATTAAGCTCTTTCATAGCTGTTCTAGCGTTATATGCTGTATCTTCAGAAGTCCATACCGCGTGACTAAACTCGTGAACGATAGTATCAACTTTTCTGTCAGTTCCTACTTCGAAAAAGCTCTTACCAAACCCTATAATCCCATATCTGTCATAATAAGTAGCATCGCCAAACCCTGCGCATTTATAAAGCTTATGAGGAGTTCATAGGTTGGATCTTAAGAAAGCTTGAAGTTGAACTCTGTTAATGATCAAATAGTTACGCCAATAAAAACATGACTAAAAACAGAGTTCACATGCAGATTAACCAAGTTTCAAACCAATTAAAAGCCCTTATCTCAGAAAAACACCTCATTGAGCTTGCAAAAACCTCTGGATTTCAAGTTCGACACCGTTGCCTGTCGATCGTTTCTCTGCTCAAAGCCGTATTTAAAAGCTTATCTTGCCTGCAAGACGCTAACTTGTCAGATATCCATCAAAACTTGCGAACGCAGGCTGATTGCACGATAAGTTATAAACCCTTTCATAATCAAATTCGAAAACCAGCCTTGACTGAGCTTGTCCGTGAGCTCGTTATTCAAGCGATGTCTAAATTGACTGTAAACACGCTGGATAAAACCTTTTTTACCCAGCGAGGAATACAGCGAGTGTTATTGCAAGATGGTTCTTCATTTGCTCTACATGATGAATTAGCGCAGGTTTTTGCTGGTCGTTTTACTGCTGTAAGTCCTGCCGCAATTGAGTTGCACGTTACCTATGACCTATTTAATGAACAACCCTGCGAAATAGATATTCGTCCTGATGTTGAAACTGAGCGCGCCTTTTTACCAGGTAGCCACACACTTGAAGATACGTTATTACTTGCTGATGCTGGGTATTTTGACTTAGATTACTTTGAGCAAGTAGCTCAAGATGGCGGATATTTTTTGATCAGAGCAAATAAAAACATTAACCCAATCGTTACATCAGCTTATTGCGCGGGTATAGAACTTAAAGAAAAGAACATTAAAATCAAAACGTTACTCGATAAATTCGCAAGCCAACCACTTGAATTAACAGTACGTTGGAAGAAAAATGGGCCCGAGTACAGGCTTATCTATTTACCGAATGAAAAGCGCCCCGTTTTCCTTGTTACTAATTTAAAAGAGGCACAGTTTAGCTTTGACGAGCTACTCGATATATATGCAACTCGTTGGCAAATTGAGTTGTTTTTCAAAGAACTAAAGTCATGGAATAACCTTAAAGGGTTCATCACACGAGATCCTCATATTGCCGAATCATTGGTTTGGCTGAGCATACTGCAAACACTTATCAAGCGTTTTATCTGCCATAGTGCAGCGGGTATGTTTAAGTGTGCGATCTCGACATTTAGAGCGAGTAAGTGCAGTTATCTTTGGTTGGATGATATTCTGGATTGCATAGAACAAACACGGTGCAGCCATAAGATACATCGTGTATTTGAGCTACTAGCGGTAAATTGTAAGCGGCAAAGCATTGAGAAAAACAATGATATTTGCCGTTTTAAGATAGGAAGTCACACGGTCTGTGTTCCTTAAGAACTAAGCTATGATGAGGAGTTAAAAGCATGGAGCCGATAAGGTTTATTAGTTTACGAGCTTGGCGAATAAGAAATGTTCGTGTTGCTTCAAATTTAGCCGAATTAACAAAACCGTATTGTTTCATAATTGATTCGAATTTTTCTTTTTTCTTTTCATCTAAGTTAGCAGGGTTGTGCAATATATTAATAAAAGTCGTTAATGCTTTTGGGGTAATTAGCATAGCTAATTCAATTTGTTTCAGCTCAGATAGAGTTAACTCGATACCTGTTTTGTTTGTTACTTCGTAAATTGAAAAGTTATTGCGCTCATAGTAAGTATTTTTATTCATACTATTTATACCTATCCTTGGTTATATAACTTTACTAACAAATTACTAGAGTCGTACCTATTATTCAACCTCTATATTTTATCTCAGATTGTGAGATTACTTTATTGTTCATCTAAAATAGCCCAGTGTGACCTGCGCTATTTTAATTTTACGGCAGTTATTCTACCAGTTCACTTACAATAACTGGGTTGTTATGTAGTGTTTTATGCACAGGGCATTTGTCGGCTATTTCGAGTAAACGCTGGCGTTGTGGCTCTGTTAAGTCGCCACGTAAAGTGATTTTACGGGTAATGGCTTCAAGGTTACCGGTTTGCTCACAATCGTCGCAATCTTTGTTGTAATCGCGAGTGTGATCAAGCTCTACTTTTACATGCTCCAGTGGTAAGTTTTTACGTGTAGCGTACATACGCAATGTCATTGCCGTACAAGCACCAAGCCCCGCTAATAAGTGATGATACGGATCGGGACCTAAGTTTTTACCGCCTACTTTTATTGGCTCATCTGCAAGCCAAGTATGATCTTTTGTACTTACGTGCTGAGTAAATACATGGTCTTTTTCTTCAACAAGTACATTGCCACCCGTTAAACTTGCCGTGTATTTAGTTTTGTCGTACTTAACATAACGGTTTGCCCACGTTGCAATTATTTGTGCAGCGTAGTCAGCATCGTTTTTATTTGTTAAAAGGTGATCGGCGTTATCTAGACTAATAAAGCTTTTAGGGTGTTTAGCTGATGCATAAATTTTTTCAGCTTCACTAATATTTACCGTCGCATCAATAGGGGAGTGCATTACTAATAATGCGCGCTTAAGTTTACTTATGTGGCTTTTATCGTACTTGGCTATATCGTCAATAAATTGCTTTTTAATGGTAAATTCACGACCAGCTAAGTTAACTTTAGCTTCACCTGCTGCGTTAATTTCATCAAGGTGTGCTTCAAAGTTATGCGCTACGTGCTGCGCATCTGACGGTGCGCCAATGGTTGTAATAGCCGATACTTCAGGAATATGCTCAGCAGCAGCAAGAACGGCTGCCCCGCCTAAACTGTGGCCAATGAGTAGTTGCGGCGCCGCAAAATGCTCACGTAAATGATTTGCCGCTGATACTAAATCTTGAATGTTTGATGAAAAGTTACTGTTAGCAAAGTCGCCATCACTATTATCTAAACCAGTAAAGTCAAAACGCAGTACGGCAATCCCTTGTTGTGTGAGTGCACGGCTAATCCGTGTAGCTGCTGCAATGTCTTTACCGCATGTGAAGCAGTGTGCAAATAGCGCGTAAAACTTAATATCGCCAGATGGGCGTTCAAGTTGGCCGGCAAGTTCTAAATCGCCGCTTTTAAAAGATACTTTTTGTCGCATGAGAAGCCTTATTTACACAAATAAAATATATTCTAATAATAGACCAGGTTTAGTTACTAAACCTTGAAAATTCAACGTTTTTTTATTAGTTTATCTTGTTCAAGCAAAGTGTCAGAGACCATGCTTTGCGGACATATGTCCTTATGTTTTTGAGGTCATTTGTCTATCCTCGCATAGCGCTATAATGAAGGCTTTGCTACTTTATATAAGTAATTTAGCACTATTAAAAGCAACTCACTTCACACAACCTATTCACTGGAACGTACAATGCAATTACCTACTGTTGATTATAAAGCTCCCGATGCGGCTGCACAATTTGTTGAATCGTTAAGAAATACTGGATTTGGCGTTTTAAAAAACCACCCAATCCCGCAGTCTTTAGTTGAGTCTATTTACAAAAATTGGCAAGACTTTTTTAACTCAGAGCAAAAGCACGACTTTTTATTCTCTAAAGAAACTCAAGACGGTTATTTTCCGCCTTCAGTATCTGAAGTAGCGAAAGGCTTTACAATAAAAGACATTAAAGAGTACTTTCATGTGTACCCTAAAGGTCGCGTTCCTGCCCAGCTTGAAGCTGATGTACGTCAATACTACCGTTTAGCAAGTGAATTTGCTGGCACGTTGTTGAGCTGGGTTCAGGCTGAAGCACCAGCTGATGTGCGTGCTAAGTTTTCAATTGATTTAAAAGACATGATTGCCGATTCTGAGCAAACATTGTTACGTATCCTACATTACCCACCAATGACGGGTGATGAAGAGCCAGGTGCTATTCGCGCAGCAGCCCATGGCGATATTAATTTATTGACTGTATTACCAGCTTCGAATGAGCCTGGTTTACAAGTTCAAAAAACAGATGGCGGTTGGTTAGACGTGCCATGTGATTTTGGCAGCTTAATTATTAATATCGGCGACATGCTACAAGAAGCGTCGGGCGGGTATTTTCCATCGACAATTCACCGTGTAATTAACCCAACGGGTAAAGCATCTACTAAATCGCGTATTTCACTACCGTTATTTTTACACCCGCATCCAGATGTTGTGCTTTCAGAGCGCTACACGGCAGATAGCTACTTGCAAGAACGTTTGCGTGAGTTAGGTGTTAAGTAACTCTAATACTTAGAGTAATTAAGTATAAATATAAAACGGCCTATGGCCGTTTTTTGCATTTTTGAGCAACTTGATCACAGGTTTAATTTTAATAAACTATGCTCAATTGCCTGCAACGTAAATAATGGCATGCATTCTTAGCTACTACAGGTATAATGCGCGCAACTGGCTAATGTAGCCTTATTTAAAAGAGAGTTTATATGAGTTTTGAAGGTTTAGGTTTATCACAGTCTTTGGTTAATGCGGTTTTAGAAAAGGGCTATGAAACGCCAACGCCGATTCAGGCTCAAGCAATTCCTGCAATTATTGAACGCCGTGATGTTATGGCAGCAGCACAAACAGGTACAGGTAAAACAGCAGGTTTTACATTACCCCTTATTGAGCGCTTGTCGTCGGGCCCTAAAGCTAAAAGTAATCACGTACGTGCGCTTATTTTAACGCCTACACGTGAACTTGCTTTGCAAGTAAGTGAAAACGTTGAAGAGTACGCTAAGCATTCTGATGTGAGCTCATTTGTAGTTTACGGTGGCGTTAAAATTAACCCACAAATGCAGCGTCTTCGTAAAGGTGTTGATATTTTAGTAGCAACGCCGGGTCGTTTAATCGACTTACATAATCAAAATGCAGTTAAATTTGATAGCGTTGAAGTGCTTGTACTCGATGAAGCTGACCGCATGTTAGACATGGGCTTTATTCACGACATTAAACGCTTAATTGCTAAAATGCCTGCTAAACGTCAAAATTTGATGTTTTCGGCTACATTTTCTGACGAAATTCGTGCATTAGCAAAAGGGTTAATTAATGACCCAGTTGAAATTTCAGTTGCAGCAAAAAATACCACAGCGAAAAGTGTTACTCAGTGCGTTTACGCGGTAGATAAAACACGTAAAACAGCATTGCTAAGCCACTTAATTCGCACTAACGATTGGCAACAAGTATTAGTGTTTAGCCGGACAAAGCACGGTGCTAACCGCTTAGTTAAACAACTAGAGCGCGATGATATTGTAGGCGCGGCTATTCATGGTAATAAATCACAAGGCGCGCGCGTAAAAGCACTTGATGGCTTTAAAAGCGGTGAAGTACGTGTACTTGTAGCAACAGACATTGTTGCACGTGGTTTAGACATTGTTGAATTACCGCATGTTGTTAACTACGACTTACCAAACGTATATGAAGATTACGTTCACCGTATTGGTCGTACTGGCCGTGCTGGTGCGTCGGGTCATGCGATTTCGTTTGTAACGGTAGATGATGCAGTAGATTTATACGGTATTGAACGCTTTATTGGTGAGCTTATACCACGTGCTGAAGAAGATGGTTTTGAGCCTATTAATCCAGTAGCTGAACGGGCATTAGATGCTCGTCCGTTACCGGCTAAAAAGCCTAAGAAAAAACAGCCTTTTAATAAGCCTAAATCTGATAGCAGCAAGCCTAACAGCAAAAAGCCAAATAATGGTGGTAATGGTACCGGCCCACGCCGTGGTGGTTCTAAAAAGCCAGCTGCTAAAACAGGTGATAACGCGCAAAACCCATGGGCAAAGCGTGAATCTGTCGGCGGTAATGGCCAACGCCGTCGTCGCACAAATAACGATTAATGATTGCATTGGCGTTTAATTAATTTAGAATTTAGTTAAACGCTGATACAAAAAAACGCGCTACCTTCTCAATAGAAGTCGCGCGTTTTTTATTGTCTGTAATTTGTACTTACTGTATTGCCTACCTGATTAAATAGTTAATACCCAAGCCTACAAATAAAGTCACACTTACGCTAAGTAATGTGCCGAGCATAACGTACTCGGTAAGTTTTTTATGTTCACTGTCACTTAAATCGCCAAACCTAAATACCGATTTTGCGGCAAGTAAAAAACCAAGCCCTGCAAATTGGTCAAGCAATATAAAGCTCAGCATAAGAACGCGCTCAAGCATGCCAATGCTTTGCCCTGCAAGCACTAAGCTACCCGTACTTGAAAAGTTACTTGTTAAACGCTCTAGCATCATTCTTATAAATACGGCGCTAGGACTTAAAATAATTAAATAACCGCATACCACCCACAGTATCTTGGGATCAGTGAGCATATTGTTAATTGCAGCCATAAAGCTGCTGTTATCAGTTAGCCAAATACAAAGCGCAATAATAACGAGTATGTGCGCTATTTGATCTATTAAAAAAGGCACTACGCCTTTATTAGAATACGATTTTGCTATATCAATAAAGTAATGGCTCAACATAATGCTTGCTGTGGCAATTAAAACACTGCTGAGTTGCTGCCAGCCAAATGTGTATTCCCAAACGGTAATGATGACTGCACTTGTTACACTATGCACGAGTACATGAAAATAAAGTTTACTGGCTTTAAAATGACGAGTGTTTATATCGTTTACCCAACTCATAGGTTGCCAGTAAAAGTCAGCAAGTAAGTGGCCAATAATAAGTGCGACCAGTAAAAGTGAAAATTCCATTATTCACCTCCTTTAATTATATTTTTTATAACGTGTTGTGTGTGCTCAATAAAGCGCTCTATAAGTTGGTAGTGCGCTAAATTTAGTAGTTTGGTTACATTTTCTCGGCTTGTTTTAAGCTCTTTAGCGAGTGCCGCGTGGCTGTTGTCTGATGATGTTAAATAAACATACAGGGCATTTGCTTGTTTTTGTGTGATTTTAGTGAGCAATACGTCAGCAAAGGCTAAATTAAGGTTTAAGCTTTCATTGAGTTGCTGCTTGTTAATATTAAAAACAAAACGTTGATTACCTATTTTATCAAGGCCTTGCCCCGAAAGGGTAAAAGCAGAGCCGGTTGCTGTTTTTATATCACTGCGTGGATTATCTATTTGCCCAAGAGCCAAGCTTTGGCGCAGCTCATAACCTGACGATTTAAGGTGTAAATATACAAGTATGGCATTTTTAAAAAGGAGCTCAGGATTATTAATTTGTAACTGAAAGGCATCGCCTCGGTATATATTCCAAAGGGTTTGCTCACCCGAAATATTTCGCAAACTTTGCTCTAGTTGATAAAGCATGGCATCGTATTGCTGCTTAGGGATTGTTTGCGATTTAATAATATCGCCGCTGATCACACCAATCATAAAAATCTCAAAATGGTTACTTTTTAATATGTAACCAATATTGGTTACATAGGGGTATGTAACTAATCTAGGTTACTTAAATATAAATTGCAAGGTACACTTATTTTAATTGCTATTAATCCTCATTAGGACACTAAATGACTTTACAAAACGAGCAGCAAAGCACAAAACCACGAGTTGGTATTTTTGTTGATGTGCAAAATATTTATTATACGTGCCGCGAGAGTTACGGGAAAAACTTTGATTACAATGCGTTTTGGCGAACGATGGAGTCGCAATACAATATTGAGTGTGCTTTTGCGTATGCTATTTATCGAGGTGATGAAAAGCAAAATCAGTTTCAAAATATTTTGCGTGCGATTGGTTTTGAGGTAAAACTAAAGCCATTTATTCAACGCCGTGATGGAAGTGCTAAAGGCGATTGGGATGTAGGTATAACAATAGACATGTTAGAGCAGGGTAAAAATCTGGATAAAGTTATTTTGCTCTCTGGCGATGGTGATTTTGCTTTGTTACTTGGGCATTTAAAAAATCAATATAATGTACCGTGCGATGTATACGGTGCTGACAGGTTAACCGCTGAGGTATTAAAACAAAGCGCAGAGCAATTTCATTTAATTGATAATACTTTGCTACTTTAACAGTAAAAAATAGTTAAAAAAGTGCAAGCTAAGTGCCTGCAACATGAGAGATTTTAATGCAAAGCCATAATAGATGAATTAAGCCTTATATAGGCTTTTTTTATTACTGTAATCAATTGGGTTTGCTAAATGATTATGGTAATTTTAAAGCATAACGAGTTACCAAGGACTTACATGCTTCATTACAGCAACATGCCACTAGATAGAGGCTCAAATTTTCGTAAAGACCCATCGTGGCTTAAAGCGCAAATGTCGGCGCAAAGTAAATGGGTTTTAGTTAAAAATAATCAAACCCTATTTATTAAAGATACCCCTAAAGTAAGCTATTTAACGTATCAGCAAGTGGCACATTTAGATTTAACGAGTGCTATTTTTGTTGGTTTAAACAATGCTAAACATGGTGTGTTTGCATTGGATGTTTCTGATCTGGATGAAAGCGTACTTTCGCCTTTAATAGAGGGCGCTCAGTTTTTTGATATTCGCCAATATGGGCCTCAAGTAACCATTAAATATGCCTCAATAGCCGCCCTTGCGAGAGGGTTATGTTATTGGCACGCCACGCACCGTTTTTGTGGGCGCTGCGGTAGTAAAAACCGTTCAGTGGAAGCAGGGCATTCTCGTATATGTGAAAACGAAAACTGTAAGCATCCTACATTCCCGCGTACCGATCCTGCGGTAATTATGGTCGTTACTAAAGTCTTTGCTGACGGAGTAGAACGCTGTTTATTAGGTCGCCAAGCTGCGTGGCCCACTGGTATGTATTCGTCGCTTGCTGGATTTGTAGACCCAGGGGAGACACTGGAACAAGCTGTTGCGCGTGAAGTTAAAGAAGAGGCAGGCATAGAGGTTGATAACGTACGTTATGTTGCATCTCAGCCATGGCCGTTCCCATCGTCAATTATGCTTGGCTTTTTTGCACAGGCGACATCTGAGCAAATTAACGTAGATAAAGAAGAGCTAGACGATGCAAAATGGTTTAGCCGTGAAGACTTAGCGCAATTTGGTAATTGGCACGAAGAAGGGGAGCATTTAAAGCTGCCTAGAACCGATTCTATCTCTCGTTATTTAATTGAGCATTGGCGCACAAACCCTTAAGGATTAACAATGTCGAGTAAAAGTAATAAAAACACTCAGCTGGTATCATCAGGGCGAAAAAAAGCCTATACACATGGCGTAGTAAATCCCGTTGTACAGCGTGCATCTACCATTGTATTTGATACTGTAGCCGATTTAAAAGAAGCAGCTAAAACCCGTGGCGATAAAACGTTATTTTATGGGCGCCGAGGAACAACAACACACTTTGCACTACAAGAAGCGATTACAGAACTTGAAGGCGGCGAAGGCTGTGCACTATACCCTTGTGGCGCAGCGGCGATTAGCCAAGTATTTTTATCGTTTTTAAAAACCGGTGATCATATTTTAATGGTTGATAACGTGTACGAACCAACTCGCGATTTTTGCGATAAAATTTTAGTGGGACTGGGCATTACAACAACCTACTACCCGCCAACTATTGGCGCAGGTATTAAAGATTACATTCAGCCAAATACCAAAGTGTTGTTTTTAGAATCTCCAGGTTCTATTACGATGGAAGTGCAAGATGTACCCGCTATGGTAAAAGTAGCCAATGAGCATAATGTAATGACCATGCTTGATAACACCTACGGAAATGGCTTGCATTATCGCCCGTTAGAGCACGGTGTTGATATTAGTATTCAAGCTGCAACAAAGTATATTGTTGGCCATTCAGACGTGATGATGGGGGTGGCTGTTGCTAATAAAAAGTATTGGCCAACCTTGCGCGAAAACTCATACTTATTAGGGCAATGTACCAGTGCCGATGATGCGTATTTAGCACTTAGAGGGCTGCGTACAATGGGTGTGCGTTTAAATCAACATGAAAAAGCAGCAATAGAAGTAGCTAAATGGCTTGAGCAACATGAGCTTGTTGATCATATTCGACACCCTGCATTTGAAAGCTGCCCAGGGCATGAGTTCTTTAAACGTGACTTTGATGGCAGTAATGGGTTGTTTTCATTTGTTATGAAAACCGGCAATCAAAAAGCGATTGATGCATTTTTAGATAGCCTTGAGCATATTAAAATGGGTTTTTCGTGGGGCGGTTTTGAAAGCTTAGTAACGGCTAATTTAACTATGAAAGGGCTGCGCTCAAATACAGGCTGGGATTTAGGGCCGGTTATTCGCCTGCACATAGGCCTTGAAGATGTTGAAGATTTAATTAGCGATTTAAGCCAAGCACTTGAGGTTTATAAGCAGTATTTATAATTTATATCGCAATTTATGTTGTTACATTTAAATGTATTGTTACAAAGCTCACCACAGGTGAGCTTTTTTTTGCTGGTAATTCAAGGTGTTTACACTTAGTGTGGATAAATACACAGAAAATAAAAAGTCATTAAGGATAGTCAATGGCAACACCATTACCGATAAACGTAGGGCGATTAACGCAAATAGCGGGATTTGAGCTTGTACGTATGTTTTTAACTAAACGTGGACTTATTGCATTAGCTGCCTTTGCATTGGTGTGGCTAATAATACTGCGCTACCCAATAGGGCAGGCAGTAGGCATTGTAAGTGCGCCCGATTTTGAGCAAATAGCCCGTGATATATCAGGTTCTATTGGTTTAAGTAAATTATTGGATTGGCCTGAGGCCGAATTTGCTATGTACTGGTTAATAGCCCTGTATAGCTTTCCTGTTTTTGGTTTATTTATTTGTAGCGACCAAACGGTAGGCGACAGAGAGCGCGGCACACTAAGGTTTTTATCACTGCGCTCCACTCGCTTTGAAATACTGTTTGGCCGTTTTTTAGGGCAGCTAGGAGTATTAGCCTGCTTAGTGGGTATAACGCTTGTGGCTACGCTCGCGGTACTAGGGTTTAGAGATCCTAGTTTACTGGCTGGTGGTTTTGCTCGTGCGCTTTCTATCTTTTTAATATTAGTGATTACTCTGTGCCCATTTGTAGCACTTATGACGTTAATTAATACCTTTGCTCGCTCATCGCGTTTATCTATTGTATTGGCAATTTTATATTTTGCAGCAGGCGGTATTGTTGTGGGAATACTACAATGGCAAATACCCGCATTAGGCTTGCTTGATTATTTATTTCCGGGTGTGCAAATAGAGCTATTAGCGGGGCAAAATTTACCATTATTGAGCGCTGTGGCTATTCCCCTTGTGCAAACTGCAGTGCTACTAAGCGTTGCTCAACGTATTTTTGCAAGGAGCTCACTATGAGACCATTAATTACAGCTAGCGGTTTGAGTAAATCGTATGGTGCAAAACTTGCGCTTAATAATGTGGACTTTGAAATTAACAAAGGCGCGCCAGTGGCGCTTGTTGGGCCAAATGGTGCGGGTAAAACTACCTTATTTAGTTTGTTGTGCGGCTATATAGCACCAAGTAAAGGCAGCCTTGAAATATTAGGGCATAAACCTGGTAGTGCTGCTTTATTTAATAAAGTAAGTGCATTACCGCAAGACGCACAACTTGACCCCCGCTTTAACATAGACAAGCAACTCGCCTTTTATGCAAAGCTACAAGGTATGGGGGCAAAGCAAAGCCAAACTGAGGCGCTACGTGTACTTGATTTGGTTGGCTTAAAAGAAATTGCAAAGCAGCGTGCAGGGGACTTATCGCACGGTATGCGCAAGCGCGTTACGATAGCGCAAGCACTTATTGGCGCGCCACAAATTGTAATGCTTGATGAAGCAACCGCAGGGCTTGATCCGATTCATGCCAGAGAAGTACGTGAGCTTGTATCTGAATTAAGTGAGCAGGCTACATTTATTTTAAGCTCTCACGATTTAACAGAGCTTGAGCGACTATGCTCACAGGTACTTCATTTAGATAAAGGCGTACTAAGCGAACATCAAACAAAAACTAATAATACAGATAAACACTTTTATACATTAATGCTAAGCGAGGCTTATCAAAATGTTGAGCAACAGCTTCAAGCAATTGCAGGTGTGAGTCGTGTGTATATGAGCCAACATAAAGAATATGTAGTTGAGTATCAGCCAACGAGCGATCCACTTGATATTGCACTACTGAATTTTTGTCATCAACAACACTGGCAGTACAGGCAGTTAGTTAATGGTCATACATTAGAGAATCAAATATTTAAACAGGAGAAAGTATAATGGGTTTACTTAGCGGACTTATGGGTAATGCAAGTGAAGTTGACGATTCTGATTTAGAAAAAATCCTCGCCAATACATTAATTGACGGCGAGCAAGTAGAAAAAGCATATAAAGTAGTACGTGATATGTTTATTTTTACTAATAAGCGCTTAATTTTAATTGATAAGCAAGGTATGACCGGCTCTAAAATGGAAATGGTGAGCATTGCTTACTCTAAAATAACGAAGTTTAGTAAAGAAAGTGCAGGCCATTTTGACTTAGATGCCGAGCTAAAAATATGGGTTGGCTCTGATCCTACACCAATTAGTAAAGAATTTAAGTCTGGCGATAACATTAATGATGTTTATCGAATTATTAGTCAACATGCACTTTAGGTACAAATTGCATTGTATTTATTGGCTTTTTCATTGATGCATATTTTAAGTAGTTGTTGACTAAATGTAGCAACTACTCTAAGTTAACATTTAGTAACAATAATTTATAATTTATAATTTATCTAATAAATACAGGTGGTTAGTTGAGCTGTCGTTCAGTTTTGATTCAGTTTTTAGGCGCTAGGATGTGCCCCGACTTTAGCAACACAGCTAGAGCGTAAAAAGTAATATACATAGGGAAATTAAAAATGAAAAAGTTAGCCGTTATTATTTCGAGCATTTTATTATCAAGCGCTGCAACCACTGCAATGGCCGCAGATACTTACCAATCAATCAGCCATGTAGGATACATGGACACTGATGGTAATGACACGGTGAGCGTTGACTCAACTTATTATTTTTCTCCAAAAGCGACTTTAGGTCCTTACGATCAATTTGAGTACATCAATAAGCAAACAAATGTTTATGGTGCATACAGTGATAATGACTTTGGAGATGTTACTCGCGTTGGCGGTGAGTATTTTGTAGAAGATTTTGTATTAGGTGCACAGTACAATAATATCGATAGTGATTTTGGCTCAAGCACGGATGTAATTGAACTTTCTGCTGGTTACTTCTTTAATCCAAACCTTGTACTAAAAGCAACGTTTGTAGATTTCGAAGATGCTGACAATCATTTTATGTTTGACTTAGCATATAACCACGAATTAAACAGCACTGATTACATCGGCTTTACAGTAACATCAGATGATGAGTTTGATTACCGTGCAGTAGCAGCAAAGTACTTTGTTGATTTACAACAAGGTAACTACTTAACTGTTGAAGGTAAATTTGAAGATGTTGATGGCGGTTCAAGTAACTGGGAATTAGCATCTAACTACTATTTCAGCAAAGCAACATCGGTTTTTGTTACAGTTAATAAAAATGATGATTACACTCTTGGTGCTCAACACTTTTTCAACAACAATGTTGGTTTAGAAGTAGGTTATGGCAATAACTGGGATGATTCTGATTATGATGCTTACTTTGCAAATGTAAGCTTACAGTTCTAATTCAGCTGTAAATTAGTAATATAATACTAAAAGCCCGCTCAATTGAGCGGGCTTTTGCGTTTAGCACTATTTATCAGCGGCAGTTACGGCCTTCATTTTGCTTCGCGTGTACTTCTTTTGAGTTTTTCAAGTTTGCGTATATTCATACCAATTCCAATAAATAGCTGATCTATTTTACTTGCTAAAAACAACCCATTTCTTTGTTGTAAATTTCGCAAAGGGAACAACCATTTACATCAATTTACGCCTAGAACTGAATTATTTTTCGGCGTAAAATTTAGATCACATACTTAATGGAATTGGTATCGCACTGCACGGTTCAGTTCTTTTTCTGTTTTTTATTATAAATGCATTTGCATCTTAAGCAGTTACGGCTTTTTAATTTGTGTTGAATCTCTCGTATCTATGATATTCCTTAATTTATTATTTAACCTGAACTCTGGTTAAGAGATTTAGTAACGTATTGAATCATGGTGATATTTAAATTTATTTTCTCTAGCCAGAGGTTTTCAGTGAAAACAAGGCGAATTTACGCGTCAACAGCGGGCCTATTGCAAGTAAATTCAACACAGTTAGCGCTGAAAATAGCTGCTTGAGATAGATTTATTATCCATAACCCAGCTTATTTAGATCAAAGATAATAGTAGTGAATTTTTAAATAATAGAATGAATGCGTTGAGGCAATAGAGTCACTGCGCAAGGATTGTATTTAAACTAAGATGGGTCATAATTGAGCTACTATTTAATTCAATGTGTAAGGAATGTGCGCATGTCAGTATTTATTATTTTACTGGTTGTGGTGGTGGTTATTTTTGCAGTTAAAGATATACGCCTTAATCTGATCAGTAGACCCACGTTTAAAATGTTCAAAAAGGTACTTCCGCCGCTATCGCAAACAGAGCGAGAGGCGATGGAAGCAGGTGATGTTTGGTGGGATGGTGAGTTATTTAGTGGTAACCCAGACTGGCAAAAACTGCACCGCTTTCCTAAACCAGAGCTTAGCGATAAAGAAAACGCATTTATGGCTAACCAAGTAGAAACCTTATTGGCGATGCTTGATGATTATCAAATTGTACAAAAAGACAAAGACTTACCAAAAGAAGTGTGGGATTACCTAAAAACAGAAGGTTTTTTTGCACTGATCATTCCTGAAAAATTTGGGGGGCGTGAGTTCTCCGCAATTGCTAATTCAACGATAGTGTCAAAAATTTCGACTAAAAGTCTAACTGCCGCCGTCACTGTTATGGTGCCTAATAGCTTAGGTCCAGGCGAATTGCTTCTTCATTATGGTACTAAAGAGCAGCAAGATCGTTGGCTGCCAAGTTTAGCTAATGGCACAGATGTGCCTTGTTTTGCATTAACGGGCCCAGAGGCGGGTTCTGATGCTGGCAGCATTCCTGATTCAGGCGTGGTGTGTATGGGGGAGCACAATGGCGAGCAAGTAATAGGCCTGCGTTTAAATTGGTCAAAGCGCTACATTACACTTGCACCAGTGGCTACTGTACTAGGCTTAGCGTTTAAAATGTATGATCCAGATGCTTTATTAGGTGATAAAAAAGAGCTGGGTATTACGTGTGCGCTTATACCAACCGATCATCCGGGTGTTGAAACGGGTGAGCGTCATTATCCGCTTAATATGGCCTTTATGAATGGCACAACGTACGGTAAAGATGTATTTATACCACTCGATTGGATTATTGGTGGACAAGAGTGCGCAGGACGTGGTTGGAGAATGCTTGTTGAGTGTTTAAGTGCAGGGCGTGGTATATCGCTACCAGCATTAAGTGCAGCAACCGGGCACTTAGCTTCAAAAATGACATCGGCATACGCCATGGTACGCCAGCAGTTTGGTGTATCTATAGGGCAATTTGAAGGTGTGCAAGAGGCACTTGCGCGTATTGGTGGTTTAACTTACACACTGGAGTCGTGCAGATTAATGACCGCAGGTGCGATTGATTTAAAATTAAGTCCGTCGGTTGTAACAGCGATTGCTAAATACCATATGACTGAAATGGGTCGTACGGTAATGAACGATGCAATGGATATTCATTCAGGTAAAGGAATTCAAGTAGGGCCTAATAACTATTTGGCGCATGGTTATATGGGGATTCCGGTATCAATTACGGTAGAAGGCGCGAATATTTTAACGCGTAATTTAATGATATTTGGCCAAGGTGCAACACGCTGTCATCCATTTGTTTTAAAAGAAATGGAAGCCGCTGCAATGGAAGATGACGACGCAGCACTTGAACAATTTGATGGTTTATTAATGAACCATATAATATTTGCAGCAAGTAATGCAGGTATGGCATTTATGCATGGCTTAACACGTAGCTACTTTGCTAAAGCGCCTGTAGGTGGTGAAACGGCTATTTATTATAAGCAACTGAGCAGAATGAGCCGAGGCTTAGCTATTTGCACAGACGTGGCTATGTTAATGCTTGGCGGTGAGCTTAAACGAAAAGAAATGATATCGGCACGTTTGGGTGATGTATTAAGTCATTTGTACTTAGCATCAACTGTTTTAAAACGTTATGAAGACGAAGGGCGCCAACAAGCTGATTTACCATTTGTAAAATATGCAATTGAGAACTCATTATTTGAAATTGGCCAAGCGTTTAATGGCTTCTTTAAAAACTTTTCAAATCCGGTTGTTAATTTTACCCTTAAACGTATCGTGTTCCCGCTTGGAAATCATTACCACAGACCAAGTGATGAAATAGCACAAAGTATTTGCGAGCGTATGACTCAACCTGGAGTATTTAGAAACCGCTTAACGCATTTATGTTATGTAGATGAAAATGCAGGTACAGGGGTAATGGAAAGTGCATTTTTAGCTATGCATGATATGCAAGCGCAGTTTAAAGACCTAAAACAATGGCAGCGTAAGGGTAGTGTACCTGCAACGCTTGATATTGAAGGCGCTATAAATTATGCACTTGAAAATAAGTTGTTAGAGCAAACGGATGCTGATGCTATGCATCATGCTAATAAGTTACGAATGAAAGCCATTGCAGTTGATAACTTTCAACCAGGTGAGCTGTAGCGCAGTACTTTAAATACTAGGGCGTGTTGACCCTTCGTGGTTGAATTTGCAGCAGGCTGTTTGGTTTTTAGGCAAGGCAGAGCCTATGTAGTGTGGTTATTCCCCATAAATGGGCGATAACGCAGCATAAATGCCAAACATGCGCTGCCCTTAGGGCTGAGGGATCCCCACTTTATCCAGCGGCCTCTTTTTGATAATTAAAAATAAAGTTTTTTAAACTTTTTTCTATATAGCTTTGTGTAATACGTCTCTTACATAGCTTTATGACTTGCTTGGCTAAGGTTAAAAATGAAAGAACTCGGCGATTCTTAACACTATTTGCTTGAAATTTTATATGCCACTTTCTTTTTTCTGCTTCACACCCTATAAACCATAACGCAGTGCTCGCTATTGTGGCTATCAAGCATAATATTCCTATTCTATTTATGCCGGTGCTTTTACTAAAACGCCACGAAAAACCATATCTCAAACTTTTGTCATCGCGGAAATTTTGCTCTATTTGCATTCTTTTACTATATAAACCAACTACTCGCTTACTCGTCATTGTATTGTCTGATGTCGCGAGTAACCATGGCTCTTTCGCTAAGTTTTGATACATTTTTGTATCTTTCGTAAATCTGCTTTTTCCTTTTCTTCCTTTATTTTTTCCATGATATACGTGTAAAAATGCATCGCATGCTGTCGGGCTGGACTGAGTTAGTCTTGCTTGACCTAACGCCTTTGGTATATCGCTGGCACCAGCCCTAAGTTGTTTTAATGTATGCCATTGTGATTGCATGGCTAGTTTACACTTCATTGAGCCTCTTAATCGACCTATCATATGCCAACCAAGTTCGCGTACTTTACTATACCAAGGCGTAAGAAAGCCGCCGTCTGTTACAATATAGACACTAGGATGTCGTCCAAGCACTTCATAAAGTTCATCTAAAAACAGGCTGTTGGTTGCTGGGCTATCAAAATTCTTCTGCTCAACAATCATGTTATAAATCACGATAGAGCGCCCATCCACAAGTAAGCTTGCTCGCAGTAAGTGATAGTCGTGACCACAGGCACCGCTCCAGTCAACGGCAATTGCAAGCATTGGTAAAGAGTCGATAATAGGATGAGCTAATGCTTTATAGATAGCGACCCTTTCATTGTAGAGGTGAGTATTTTTTAAGAAGCGATCAACGCGTTTTATTTTATGTTTTACATCCACAGCGCCAGACAAATTTCTGCCGATTTCAGTTAAGGTAAGTTTATTGCCCGAAATTAATGCATTACTGCAGCTTAGTAATGTTTTTACTCTGGCATTATTGAATGGCGCTAATGCATGTTTAAAGTACTTATGGCAAACTGATGTGTCAGGCATAGCAGTTGTGACTTATGTGGGTTGTGGTGATTTACATAAGATCATAAATTGCTGTGCCTGTCACGTTTTGGGGATTCGTCAGCCCTTAGGGTTCTTTCTAGGGACGATTAACTCTTTGTTGCTCGGTTTTTACTTAGCCCACTAGGTTACAAACCTCGCGCCGCGATTAAATCGCCTCTAGATTGAACAAACTTCAATCCACAAAGATCAACACGCCCTAGCTAAAGCGAAAAAGGCCTTACAAATGTAAGGCCTTTTTTATGTGTAATACATTTATTTTAACGAGCGTACGGGTCGGCAACTATTTTATCTACGTACCATTTTCCTTTTTTACGAAGCATTTTAACACTGCGCATTTCATCAATTTTCCCGCCATTTAGGGTGCCAGTAAAAATCAAATTTATTTTAGCTTTATCACCATATTGTTCTCGTAAACTCATATTTGACATGTTGACTTCAATAATTACCTCATCATATTGCATGTTTATCAAGTTACGAGAGAATTGTTTAGCTGTTCCGTAAGATTTCATTATGCGAGTTAGGTTAGGTGTTGCCATTTTGCTGGCTTTTTGAAGGTCTTTTTGGTTATAAAGTGCATCAAAATAAGCGGTTGCTGTATCACCTGGACTATCGCTAGATATTTTGGCATCGTCGCCGCAACCTACAATAAATAGGCAAGTTATGACACTTAGAATAGTTAGTAGTTTTTTCATTGTTATCATTATTGTTGTTGATTAAGCTTTTTAAAGTGTGTGGCTAAATTATGAATATGTAAAGAGGGAGGCAATATTTAAGGACTGATCTTTCGATAAATAATAAAAAAGGATGCCATAAGCATAATGCCAGTCAGTTAACAGCTGACTGGCGTTTTTTATTGGGGTATTTACTGGGTTTTGGTTTCACACATCTCGGATACGCCCGCTCCTGTTTTATCGGTAATATGTGATGTTCAACTTGAGCTTGTAATTGCTCTATTGATTTAGGTATCCGTCCTGCATTTTCTATAAACATTGTATGAATAAGGTTAATAATACTAATAGCACACGTCGTAAAACTCAGGTGTTTTGCATATATTCCAGACTTTTTCTGCGCCATTTTCACCATCTGATATCGGAGCAAGTTATAGCTCAACATTACGCCCCATAATTCTTGCGCTATCATCTCAGGTTTCTTGCTGCGTAGCGTGAAGTGACTATTCAGTAACGTTTGTTTCATTTCTCGATAACCAAGTTCAATTTCCCACCGTTCACTATAGAGGTCAACAATGTCAGCCTTAGGGAAACGCATTGGATCAGTCAGTGAAGTGAGTATATTCACCTCTTTCCCCTTAACCGTTTTTGTGACTAGCCTGACTTCAATGCTCTGTGGTAAATCGTCGAACTTTTTTCTCGCTTGTGCTGTTGCTTTTAGCTTGATAAGTTTGTCTTGACGACCTAAAGAGCGAACAATTTCATATTGCGTGCCTTTTCTCATCGGTTGAAGCCAATGCCTATTTTCCCCAGCATGATGCCAACGATTGAGTAAGCCTAGAGAATAGAAGCCTCTATCAAATAACGTCAGTGAGTTATCGGGTGTTGCCTCGATTAAGTCTTCAGCCAACACCATTTCACTAGTACGACAACTATCAAAGGCGCTCCCCATTAATAAATGGCTAGTTAACTCCATCAAACACACCATGCGAACCTGAGGGAAAGCCGTGTCACCATGCTGATTTTTCCACACGGAGAATGCATGTTGATTTTCAGCAGTATCCGGTGTGCGCCAAATAACACCATCAACACCCAGTAGTGATAGCCCGCACCATGTGGGATGGTTTGCATCAGCATTCCACATTTGCTGACTTTTCTCAAAAACCTGTTTAACGGCATCAGCCCCAAGCCGCTGCCTAGCCTGTACAACCGCACTGGGTGCAACGAGTTCTTTTTTACCTGGTAAAGCGAGCCCTAATTTACTGACAATACTCCACAGTGGGTCTTCACGATAAAACGACATACAAATGACTGTCCAAACGGCCATCTCAACAGGAAGCCTTCTTTTCCTTATCGTCGCGACACCAGCGGTTTCAGCGCATTGTTTGATAAAGTCAGGACATAAAAAATCACTCAGTTGACCTAAGCCTTCTGAATTGGGTGCGTAGCTATTGGCAAGAGAAAGTGCGGTAGTGAGTTGCAAAATAAAAGGCTCCTGAATAAATTCAGAAGCCTTTATAAACTAACCAGAAGATCGGTCAATGGATCGTCAAATATTTCTTAACTGATCGGCATTATGCCATAAGCATCCTTTTTAAACATGTGTAGATTACTGTACTAGCTCTTGTTCACTAAACTCTTCATCAAACATTGGGCTTGATAAGTAACGCTCAGTTGCACTAGGTAGGATAACAACAATATTTTTATCTGCGTTTTCAGGCTTTTCTGCGATACGTTTAGCTGCAACAACCGCTGCACCTGAGGAAATACCCACCAAAATACCTTCTTTTTTCATTAACTGATGCGCCATTGCAATTGCGTCTTCGTTAGATACAAGCTCTGCGCCATCAATTAAGTCCATATCTAAGTTACCAGGAATAAAGCCTGCACCAATACCTTGGATTTTATGAGGGCCTGGTTTGATTTCTTCACCGGCAAGCGTTTGGCTAATAACAGGAGAGTTAGTTGGCTCAACCGCAATAGACTTAACGTTTACACCTTTTTCTGTTTTAAGGAAGCGACTAACACCTGTAATAGTGCCTCCAGTGCCTACACCCGCTACAAAAAAGTCTACTTTGCCGTCAAGCGCATCATAAATCTCAGGACCTGTTGTTTCAAAGTGAATTTTAGGGTTTGCAGGGTTTTCGAATTGCTGTAATAAAATATATTTATCAGGTGCCGTTGCTTGAATTTCTTTTGCTTTTTCAATTGCGCCATTCATACCTTTAGCACCGTCGGTAAGTACTAGATTTGCACCTAATGCTTTTAATAGCTTGCGACGTTCTAGGCTCATAGTATTAGGCATAGTAAGCGTTAACTTATAACCGCGTGCTGCTGCAACAAATGCAAGTGCAATACCGGTGTTACCCGATGTTGGTTCAATAAGTTCCTTACCTTCAACAAGCTGACCTGATTTTTCAGCTTCCCAAATCATTGATGCACCAATACGGCATTTGATGCTAAAGCTAGGATTACGAGATTCAACTTTAGCGTATACATTCCCACCTGTAACACGGTTAAGTTTTACTAGCGGCGTATTACCAATACTTAGTGAGTTATCTTCAAAAATAGTAGACATAATGTTCCTTTGGATACAATCTGATCAACGTGTTAATAGCCTTTGCCACTAACTATATAGACACACTTTACTGAGAGTTTAAAAAAACTAAAGTAAAGTTTGGCTATAACATATATCTATTGAGCTTATAACTAAGTGAAATTAAAATCCACAATAGCTGATACTTTAGTTATTAAAGGTGTGTACTAAATTTTTAAAGTAAGTGAGAGATGATTAGTTGAGCAATTTAAGTTAAAAATTAACTTAAAATAAGTGCTATTGATGTTTATTTGTGCAAATGAACTTCACTTGAACAGTTTTATGACACAAGCTAGGTAAAACATGATAAAAACACGTATCTAAATTCAATTAAGCAATCACAATGAAGTTAATCTTAAAATTAATTGCCGGTATTGTGGCCGGTATTTTAGTCGGACTTTACGTACCTATAACGGGTGTTGAACTTTTATTCACAGTAAAAGAGCTGATTGGTCAAATTATCTCCTTTACCATTCCACTTATTATTTTATTTTTTATTGCATCGGGTATTGCAGGCCTACCAAAAGGGTCAGGGCACTTACTTGGCAAAACCGTCGGCTTTGCTTATAGCTCTACAATTATTGCCGGTACACTTGCATTTTTATTAGTGAGTGCCGTTATTCCTTTTTTAAGTGGAAGCATTACGTTTGAAGCAGAAGTTGCTACTGAAATAGGTAGCTTTATTGATTTAGAAATTCCACCATTGATGGGGGTAATGACCGCGTTGGTAACTGCTTTTGTATTTGGTATTGGCATGAGCCAATTAGAGCTAGGTACACTGAAAAAAGTGTCTGATCAGGGGCGTGATGTTATTGATGGGCTTCTATCAAAGGTAATTATTCCTGCTTTACCATTTTACATTGCAGGTGTATTTGCCGAAATGACGGTGGCAGGCACAGTGGTAGATACATTGCAAACATTTGGTGTAGTACTAATTGCAGCGCTTGTTATGCATTGGTTATGGTTAAGCGTTTTATATATAGCGACAGGTATATTGTTAAAACGTAATCCAATCGAATTAGTTAAAAATATGCTACCTGCCTACTTTACTGCACTGGGGACAATGTCGAGTGCGGCAACAATTCCAGTTTCGCTACAATCAAGTAAAGCAAACAACGTAAAAGAAGATGTAGCAAACTTTACCGTACCACTGTGTGCAACCATTCATTTATCTGGCTCAACTATTACTATTGTAACGTGTGCAATGGCTGTTATGTTTTTATCGCCAAACATGGAAGTACCTTCATTAATGGGGATATTGCCATTTATTATGATGCTCGGTGTCGTTATGATAGCAGCACCGGGTGCTCCAGGTGGTGCAGTTATGTCGGCGCTTGGTTTATTAACAAGCATGCTTGGGTTTAATGAAGGAGCTGTTGCATTAATGATTGCTCTTTATTTAGCACAAGATAGCTTTGGTACTGCATGTAATGTAACCGGTGATGGTATCATTGCATTATGGGTTGATCGTTTTAGCGATAAAAAATCATATTAAACTATTAGATTGAGACAATAATATTAGTTATTGTCTCGCTTTATATATGTTACTGTGGCAAATTAATTTATTAAATTGCATGTTGTTAGGTAAATGAGGATGTTCCATTGATTAATGTACTTTTAGTTGATGACCATGAACTTGTACGAACAGGCATCAAGCGCATTCTTGATGACGTACGAGGGTTTAAAGTAATTGGCGAAGCTAAAACCGGCGAAGAGGCTGTACAGTTTTGCCGTCAGCATGCGCCAAACATCGTATTAATGGATATGAACATGCCAGGTATGGGCGGATTAGAAGCGACTAAAAAGATTTGTCGTTACTGTCCCGATGTAAAAATTATTGTGCTCACTGTTAATTGCGAAGACCCATTTCCTAGTAAAGTAATGCAAATTGGCGCGCATGGCTTTTTAACTAAAGGTGCAGGTTCTGACGAAATGGTGCGTGCTATTCGCTGTGTTCATGCAGGTCAGCGATACATAGCTCCTGAAATAGCGCAGCAAATAGCGCTAGCGCAAGTGACCGGCCGTACAGATGAAAACCCTTTTCAGAGCTTATCTGAACGTGAGCTGCAAATTATGCTTATGATCACCAAAGGTGAAAAAGCACAAGATATAGCTGAACGTTTGAACCTAAGTTCTAAAACAGTAAATAGCTATCGTTACCGTATGTTTGAAAAGCTTAATGTAGGTGGTGATGTTGAGCTTACCCACTTAGCTATTCGTCATAAAATGATTGATATAGACGTGTCGTACTAACCTATAATTTATGTCTGAATTTGATCACGTACATTTCCTCAAAACGCTATCAAGCGAGCCTGGTGTTTACCGTATGCTTGATAGTGATAGCCAAGTTATTTATGTTGGTAAAGCCAAGCATTTAAAAAAGCGTGTCAGCAGTTACTTTAGAAGTAACATTACCGACAGTAAAACACGCGTTTTAGTGAGTAATATTTGTGATATTGACGTCACACTTACTAATACTGAAACCGAAGCGCTGCTGCTTGAAAATAATCTAATAAAAAAATATCAGCCTCGCTATAACATATTATTACGCGACGATAAGTCGTATCCCTATATTTTACTAACGAGCCATAAACACCCTCGTTTAGCGTTTCATCGTGGTAGTCGTAAAATTAAAGGCGAATACTTTGGGCCATTCCCTAGTGCAGGAGCTGTATCTGAAAGCTTGCGCTTAATGCAAAAAATATTTCCTGTTCGTCAATGTGAAGATGCTTATTACCGCGCAAGAAGCCGACCATGTCTGCAATATCAGCTTAAGCGTTGCTCAGCTCCGTGTGTAAATAAAGTCACGGATGATGATTACAGCGAGCAAGTTGACTATGTCCGTAAGTTTTTAACGGGTAAATCTCACGAAGTTATTGCTGATTTAATAAAAAAAATGGAAGCAGCCAGCCTACAATTAAATTTTGAACTGGCGGCAAAAGTTCGCGACCAAATAATGCTACTTCGTAAAATGCAGGAGCAACAGTCTATATCTGGTAATTTTGCTGAAATGGACGTAGTTGGTTTTGCCCATTTAAACGGATTAAATGGCATTCATTTATTAATGATCCGCGATCATAAAGTACTGGGCAGTAAAACGTATTTTCCTAAAGTACCTAAAGATTCAAGTGAGCAAGAAATCCTAACCTCATTTTTAGGCCAATACTACTTAGCGCCTGGAGCAACAGGGCGTATTGCAAAAGAAATCATATTACCGTTTGAAATAGAAGAGAGCGATGCACTCGGCGAAGCACTCACACAAGTAAGTGAGCGCAAAGTAATACTTAAAGTAGTTACCCGTGGTGAGCGTGCTCAATACTTACAACTGGCCAACAAAAATGCATTAAACAGTATTGCAGTTAAGCAAAGTACCCAAGACTCTATTAATAAACGTTATGCACAATTAAAAGCAACACTGCGACTTGACGATATTACTCGAATGGAGTGTTTTGATATAAGCCACACCATGGGAGAGAACACTGTTGCAAGTTGTGTTGTGTTTGATTCTCAAGGACCAAATACTAAAGAGTACAGGCGCTATAACGTAACGGGTATTACCGGTGGTGATGATTACGCTGCAATGGAGTTTGCGCTTAATAAGCGTTACAACAAATTAGTAGATGAAGACAAAATTCCAGACGTTATCTTTATAGACGGTGGTAAAGGGCAACTGGGGCGTGCGGAGCAGTACTTTTCTAATTGGCCGCACACTAAAATGCCATTATTGGTCGGTGTTGCAAAAGGAACGAGTCGTAAACCCGGTCTTGAAACACTATTGATTGACGGTGGTCGAAAAACTATCCCAATGGATTCTGATGCACCTGCACTGCATTTGATTCAGCATATACGCGACGAATCTCATCGCTTTGCTATTGCAGGGCATCGTAATAAACGTCAAAAACAACGAACACAATCACTATTAGAAGAAATAAATGGAGTAGGTTCTAAACGTCGCCAAACATTATTAAAATATTTAGGGGGCATGCAGGGAGTAAAAGCTGCTAATATAGAACAGTTAAAGAAAGTTCCTGGGATCAGCCCTGACATGGCTGAGAAGATATTTAACCATTTGCATGACAAGGGCTAGCCCTACATGCGAATATAGAAAAAAAGACATATCCAAGTAGTTATGTGGAATATTCCAAACACACTCACAACATTTAGACTTTTTCTTATCCCCGTTTTTTTGGTGATATTTTATTTGCCTTATAGCTGGGCTTTTTTTGCTGCCGCTTTTATTTTTTGGCTTGCATCAATAACCGATATACTCGACGGTTATTTAGCAAGAAAGCTTGAGCAATCAACTCCTTTTGGTGCTTTTTTAGATCCTGTTGCTGATAAAGTAATGGTATGTGCCGCACTTGTAGCGTTATCTGATCAGTACCAGTCAATGTACATGACAATACCTGCTCTTATTATAATAAGCCGTGAAATTATCATATCTGCACTTCGTGAATGGATGGCAGAGCAGGGTAAGCGTGGTAATGTCGCTGTATCAAACATGGGTAAAATAAAGACGGCTGCACAAATGTTAGCCATTATCGGTTTGATTTGGCAATATGATACATGGATGAACTATTTAAGTTTTGGACTACTGTACATTGCTACCTTTTTAACCTTGAGTTCTATGATGCAATATTTACGTGCAGCATGGGGTGAATTGACTAAAAATTAACTCTAAATGTATAATAACGCACCGTTTTAGATAAAAAACAAGCAAACAGTTCAAAACTAGCATTTTTTGTATTGACGCGTTTAATAATCTCTGTAGAATGCGTCCGTGTTGAGAGGGCATAGCCCCCGAGATAAACGAAACGGTAATTAATCAGTTATCTGAATGTTCACGTAAATAATCATGTGGCAATGGAAATAACTGATAAATAAAATGCGGTACTAGCTCAGTTGGTAGAGCGCGACCTTGCCAAGGTCGAGGTCACGAGTTCGAGCCTCGTGTACCGCTCCAAGTTTATCTTAAGGTTAATACCCCGTACTGGGGCGGAATGGCAGAGTGGCCATGCACCGGATTGCAAATCCGTCTACCTCGGTTCGACTCCGGGTTCCGCCTCCATTTCAACGCTCCACACGCTTTAATTAGCAAACTCGATGCCCGAGTGGTGGAATTGGTAGACACAAGGGATTTAAAATCCCTCGACTAACAAGTCGTGCCGGTTCAAGTCCGGCCTCGGGCACCACTTTGTGGTTTAATTGCATTACCAAGTGTAATTATAAAATAGTTAATTTAGAATTAATATGATGCGGTACTAGCTCAGTTGGTAGAGCGCGACCTTGCCAAGGTCGAGGTCACGAGTTCGAGCCTCGTGTACCGCTCCATATTAGTTTTATCCACTTGCTTTAAATAGCAAACTCGATGCCCGAGTGGTGGAATTGGTAGACACAAGGGATTTAAAATCCCTCGACTAACAAGTCGTGCCGGTTCAAGTCCGGCCTCGGGCACCACTTTAAATTATTTTACCAAGATAATTTAAAGTTGATAAAACAGTATTTTGCGGTACTAGCTCAGTTGGTAGAGCGCGACCTTGCCAAGGTCGAGGTCACGAGTTCGAGCCTCGTGTACCGCTCCAAATTATTTGGACACATTTAGGCGGAATGGCAGAGTGGCCATGCACCGGATTGCAAATCCGTTTACCTCGGTTCGACTCCGGGTTCCGCCTCCATATAATTTACTCCACACGCTTTAATTAGCAAACTCGATGCCCGAGTGGTGGAATTGGTAGACACAAGGGATTTAAAATCCCTCGACTAACAAGTCGTGCCGGTTCAAGTCCGGCCTCGGGCACCATCTTTATATTAAGCACTCCGCTTAAAAACCATTTAATACACCTTCTAATATATAAAAAATATCCAGCAAGAACCTGATTTACTATTTTTATGTTTTCTATGATTTATATTATCTTGATATGCATAATGTAATATCTCTAAACCCAATCTTATAACGTCTCAAATAAACCAGCCACACAACCCTTAGTGACGCGTGGCACCTAATACTAATTGTGCACTTTGAATTGGGCTAATCGTCATAGGCTTATGATGTCAACCCATAAAATAGACCGTGAGCTTTAGATAATTTAAAACAGTAAAGCAATTTACATATCTAGAGCAAACAGCCTTGAAAGCAAAGATCACGCACTCATGTACTGATAGCATAAAGTAATACCAATCCGCTTATATATAGGATCTATTTAACGTTAAGAAAATTACGTTAGAACTAGACAAAATTTTTTGTATCTGGTTGTTCTAAATAAAAAATTTTTAACGACGTTATAGTGCAATTTAATTTGTTAAATTGCTTAAAGATTTATGCAGGTTGGTATAATTATCGAATTGGTTAGTAATACATGTTCATTGGAAGTTAAAAATCACGGGTAATAGTAAGTCTAGAGTTATGGTGAGAACTCCAAATAGGCAATCAATAAAGCACTTATGCAGAATTATTGGCATTGAACACCTATTTTTTGTAGGTTGTCTTATCTAAGCTAATAATTAGATAATATCTATATAGTACATATCGTCCGTAGCTGCTTTTCATTTATAAAGGGTAGAGTGACTTAATGTAAGTGCTTTTTATTTTAGAACTAAAAAAGCGAGCCGTAGCTCGCTGGTTGTTGTTTATTTCCAGGCCTCAGGATCGACCTCTTTAGCAAGTTTAGGATGCTTACTTTTGTCAAAGGTGGGTATTAAGCCCTTTTTGTGTTGTTCGTTATAGTCTTTTGAAAGCCATACAACAACACCTGAAAGCATAAATAGCGCTATAACGTTGACAATGGCCATTAAGCCCATTGATATATCTGCCAGCGTCCAAATTAAACCAAGCTCACCAACAGCACCAAACATCACCATACCTAAAACCACCAGTCTAAAGATAAACATACCTTTATTAGAGTTGTGCTCTAAAAACATTAAATTTGTTTCAGCGTAAGAGTAATTAGCCACAATAGAAGTAAAAGCAAAAAACAATATAGCAATAGCAATAAAGTAAGTACCCCAATCGCCAACGTGTTCTTGTAATGCTGCTTGTGTAAGTTCAATCCCCATAACACCAGATTCAGGTACTAATTGCTGAGATAGTAATATAAGAGAAGCAGTCGCTGTACAAATAACAATAGTATCGATAAATACACCTAACATTTGCACATAACCTTGTGATGCAGGATGAGGAGGGTAAGGCGTCGCAGTAGCTGCGGCGTTAGCTGCACTACCCATACCGGCTTCGTTTGAGAATAAGCCACGCTTTATACCTTGGATCATCGCTTGTGTGACACCGTATCCAATAGCACCAGCACCAGCTTGTTCAATACCAAAAGCACTTTTTATAATAAGCACTAGCACATCTGGTAGTGCAGTAAAGTTAGTGGCGCATACATAAAGAGCAACCAGCAGGTAAGCTAATGCCATAAATGGCACAACCATTTCAGCAAAACGTGAAATGGTTTTTAGGCCACCAAAAATAATGATGCCAGAACCAATAACCAACAAAATGCCTACTATATACTTAGGTACATCAAACGCGACTTCAAATGCTGCAGCAATAGAGTTCGATTGTACGGCGTTAAATACTAAACCAAAGGCTAAAATTAAACATAACGAGAATAAAACGCCCATCCAGCGTTTACCTAAACCATTTTGCATATAATAAGCAGGGCCACCTCTAAAATTGCCTTCGGCGTCTTTTGTTTTATAAGCTTGTGCTAAGGTACTCTCGGCAAAGCTTGTAGCCATACCAATTAAGGCTATAGTCCACATCCAAAAAATAGCACCTGGGCCACCCAAATATAAAGCAACAGCAACGCCAGCCATGTTACCCGTGCCAACACGTGCAGCTAATGAAGTACAAAAAGCCTGAAAAGATGAAATTTCGTTGTCGGCACATTTACGAGAGCCAAACATAACTTTGAACATATGTGGAAATTGCACAAATTGAATAAAGCCTAGTCGAAAAGTAAAGAAGAGGCCCGCTGCTATTAATAAGTAGACGAGAACTTGCCCCCATAGAAGGGCACTTATACTATTTATTATGTCTGTCATGGATACTGCCTAAATACATGAGTTAAAAAAAGTGACCGCAACTTATCACATCAAGATAAAAGTGTTTAGTTTTAAAGTTCAAAAACAGAGTTATCAACAGGGTTTTGTGGGTAACTTGTGCTTATCATGTGTGCTTGCTTGGGGCTTAATTTTAATTACTATTTTATGTAAATAACGCTTGCGTAAAATGCGCCGCTCCCTATAATGCGACCCCACTGAGACGGGAAAGGCCAACGCATAGCGAGGCACGAACTACTCACAGAGTTAAATAAAACTTCGGTTTTAAATTGTCGAAAGAAAGTTTGAAACAAAGTGTTGACTCGAAAAATAAAGGGTGTATTATTCGCATCCCTTGAGACGCTAAAGCGACTCAAAACGTTCTTTAACAATGTAAAGCAATCATCTGTGTGGGCACTCGTACAGATTGAGTTCTAACAGCCAAGCTACTTCGTTCTTTATTGAGCAAGTAGCGAGGCAAACAAATTAGAGTCTCAATTGAAAACTGAGTGACCAACAGAAGTAACTTATTTATAAGTTGCTTCGGCACAGTCAATTCAATATCGAAAGATATTAAAAAATTCAGAATTCATTGAGCTGTCGAAAGACATAAAACTTTTTAATTGAAGAGTTTGATCATGGCTCAGATTGAACGCTGGCGGCAGGCCTAACACATGCAAGTCGAGCGGTAACAGAGAGTAGCTTGCTACTTTGCTGACGAGCGGCGGACGGGTGAGTAATGCTTGGGAACATGCCTTGAGGTGGGGGACAACAGTTGGAAACGACTGCTAATACCGCATAATGTCTACGGACCAAAGGGGGCTTCGGCTCTCGCCTTTAGATTGGCCCAAGTGGGATTAGCTAGTTGGTGAGGTAATGGCTCACCAAGGCGACGATCCCTAGCTGGTTTGAGAGGATGATCAGCCACACTGGGACTGAGACACGGCCCAGACTCCTACGGGAGGCAGCAGTGGGGAATATTGCACAATGGGCGCAAGCCTGATGCAGCCATGCCGCGTGTGTGAAGAAGGCCTTCGGGTTGTAAAGCACTTTCAGTCAGGAGGAAAGGTTAACGGTTAATACCCGTTAGCTGTGACGTTACTGACAGAAGAAGCACCGGCTAACTCCGTGCCAGCAGCCGCGGTAATACGGAGGGTGCGAGCGTTAATCGGAATTACTGGGCGTAAAGCGTACGCAGGCGGTTTGTTAAGCGAGATGTGAAAGCCCCGGGCTCAACCTGGGAACTGCATTTCGAACTGGCAAACTAGAGTGTGATAGAGGGTGGTAGAATTTCAGGTGTAGCGGTGAAATGCGTAGAGATCTGAAGGAATACCGATGGCGAAGGCAGCCACCTGGGTCAACACTGACGCTCATGTACGAAAGCGTGGGGAGCAAACGGGATTAGATACCCCGGTAGTCCACGCCGTAAACGATGTCTACTAGAAGCTCGGAGCCTCGGTTCTGTTTTTCAAAGCTAACGCATTAAGTAGACCGCCTGGGGAGTACGGCCGCAAGGTTAAAACTCAAATGAATTGACGGGGGCCCGCACAAGCGGTGGAGCATGTGGTTTAATTCGATGCAACGCGAAGAACCTTACCTACACTTGACATACAGAGAACTTACCAGAGATGGTTTGGTGCCTTCGGGAACTCTGATACAGGTGCTGCATGGCTGTCGTCAGCTCGTGTTGTGAGATGTTGGGTTAAGTCCCGCAACGAGCGCAACCCCTATCCTTAGTTGCTAGCAGGTAATGCTGAGAACTCTAAGGAGACTGCCGGTGATAAACCGGAGGAAGGTGGGGACGACGTCAAGTCATCATGGCCCTTACGTGTAGGGCTACACACGTGCTACAATGGCGCATACAGAGTGCTGCGAACCTGCGAAGGTAAGCGAATCACTTAAAGTGCGTCGTAGTCCGGATTGGAGTCTGCAACTCGACTCCATGAAGTCGGAATCGCTAGTAATCGCGTATCAGAATGACGCGGTGAATACGTTCCCGGGCCTTGTACACACCGCCCGTCACACCATGGGAGTGGGTTGCTCCAGAAGTAGATAGTCTAACCCTCGGGAGGACGTTTACCACGGAGTGATTCATGACTGGGGTGAAGTCGTAACAAGGTAGCCCTAGGGGAACCTGGGGCTGGATCACCTCCTTATACGATTTAGAACTTATTTGTTCGTAGTGTCCACACAGATGATTGTTAATTAGTGCTTGTTCTTCGGAATAACTAATTAATATGCTCTTTAAAAATTTGGAAAAGCTGATAATAAAATTCTGATAGATACATTGTATTTATCAAGAGTTTTCAAAAGTAAAAAACAATGGTAGCAGTACCATTGAGTGCCATTTAGTTAACTCTTATGAGTTGATTGATTGGTATCTACTTTAGTATTCAATATTGACTTCTGGCGAAGTTAAACTGTCACGAAACAAAGGCCCGTTTGGGTTGTATGGTTAAGTGACTAAGCGTACACGGTGGATGCCTTGGCAGTTGGAGGCGATGAAGGACGTATTAACTTGCGATAAGCCTAGTCAAGCTAGTAAAAAGCGCTTGAGACTAGGATTTCCGAATGGGGAAACCCACCTGCTTGCAGGTATCGTTAACTGAATACATAGGTTAACGAGGCGAACGCGGAGAACTGAAACATCTAAGTACCCGTAGGAAAAGAAATCAACCGAGATTCCGAAAGTAGCGGCGAGCGAAATCGGAACAGCCCTTAAGCTCATTATGTGTTAATGGAAGGCTGCTGGAAAGCGCCACGATACAGGGTGATAGTCCCGTACATGAAAAGACATTTTAAGTGAAATCGAGTAGGTCGGAGCACGTGAAACTTTGACTGAATATAGGTGGACCATCATCTAAGGCTAAATACTCCCAACTGACCGATAGTGAACCAGTACCGTGAGGGAAAGGCGAAAAGAACCCCTGTGAGGGGAGTGAAATAGAACCTGAAACCGTGTACGTACAAGCAGTAGGAGCCCATCGCCAAATTCCTTTTGATTGGCAAATGGAATTGTATCGACGGAGAATAAGAATGTTAAAAATAACAGGGTTAACTATTTTACTTACACTTTCATTTAGCACTACAGCACAAGAAAATAAGTTTGAATCAAAAAAATCACTAGTTGGTGAAGATTCTAAAGTTGTGTTAAGCACAAAGTGTGAATCATGGTGGAATCCATTGATTAAGTGTAAAAAAAGTATGTAGTTGTTAATGAGAGGCTTTGCCTCTCATTTAAGAGGCATTTGGGATGGGTGACTGCGTACCTTTTGTATAATGGGTCAGCGACTTATATTTTGTAGCGAGGTTAACCGATTAGGGTAGCCGTAGGGAAACCGAGTCTTAACTGGGCGAATAGTTGCAAGGTATAGACCCGAAACCCGGTGATCTAGCCATGGGCAGGTTGAAGGTTGAGTAACATCAACTGGAGGACCGAACCCACTAACGTTGAAAAGTTAGGGGATGACCTGTGGTTAGGAGTGAAAGGCTAATCAAACCGGGAGATAGCTGGTTCTCCCCGAAATCTATTTAGGTAGAGCCTCGGACGAATACTTACGGGGGTAGAGCACTGTTAAGGCTAGGGGGTCATCCCGACTTACCAACCCTTTGCAAACTCCGAATACCGTAAAGTAATATCCGGGAGACACACGGCGGGTGCTAACGTCCGTCGTGAAGAGGGAAACAACCCAGACCGCCAGCTAAGGTCCCAAAGTCATAGTTAAGTGGGAAACGATGTGGAAAGGCCCAGACAGCCAGGAGGTTGGCTTAGAAGCAGCCATCCTTTAAAGAAAGCGTAATAGCTCACTGGTCGAGTCGGTCTGCGCGGAAGATGTAACGGGGCTAAACTATGCACCGAAGCTGCGGATTCAGAATTTATTCTGAGTGGTAGGGGAGCGTTCTGTAAGCGGTTGAAGGTGTACCGGGAGGTATGCTGGACGTATCAGAAGTGCGAATGCTGACATGAGTAACGATAATGGGAGTGAAAAACTCCCACGCCGGAAGACCAAGGGTTCCTATCCCATGTTAATCAGGGTAGGGTAAGTCAACCCCTAAGGCGAGGCCGAAAGGCGTAGTCGATGGGAAACAGATTAATATTTCTGTACTCGATATAATTGCGATGGGGGGACGGAGCAGGCTAAGCAAGCATAGCGTTGGTAGTCTATGTGAAAGTGAGTAGGGCGTTTGTTTAGGTAAATCCGGACGAACACTAAACCTGAGACACGAGACGAGTCACTACGGTGATGAAGTTGCTGATGCCATACTTCCAGGAAAAGCCTCTAAGCTTCAGATTATATGGAATCGTACCCCAAACCGACACAGGTGGTCAGGTAGAGAATACTAAGGCGCTTGAGAGAACTCGGGTGAAGGAACTAGGCAAAATCGTACCGTAACTTCGGGAGAAGGTACGCTCCTATCTGTGATGAGACTTGCTCTCTAAGCGGACGGGAGCCGCAGTGACCAGGTGGCTGGGACTGTTTATTAAAAACACAGCACTGTGCAAAATCGCAAGATGACGTATACGGTGTGACACCTGCCCGGTGCCGGAAGGTTAATTGATGGGGTTATCCTTAGGGAGAAGCTCTTGATCGAAGCCCCGGTAAACGGCGGCCGTAACTATAACGGTCCTAAGGTAGCGAAATTCCTTGTCGGGTAAGTTCCGACCTGCACGAATGGTGTAACCATGGCCACGCTGTCTCCACCCGAGACTCAGTGAAATTGAAATCGCAGTGAAGATGCTGTGTACCCGCGGCTAGACGGAAAGACCCCGTGAACCTTTACTACAGCTTGGCACTGAACATTGAACCTACATGTGTAGGATAGGTGGGAGACTTAGAAGATGAGACGCTAGTTTTGTTGGAGTCAACCTTGAAATACCACCCTTGTAGTTTTGATGTTCTAACGTTGGCCCCTGAATCGGGGTTACGGACAGTGCCTGGTGGGTAGTTTGACTGGGGCGGTCTCCTCCTAAAGAGTAACGGAGGAGCACGAAGGTTGGCTAAGTACGGTCGGACATCGTACGGTTAGTGTAATGGTAGAAGCCAGCTTAACTGCGAGACAGACACGTCGAGCAGGTACGAAAGTAGGTCATAGTGATCCGGTGGTTCTGAATGGAAGGGCCATCGCTCAACGGATAAAAGGTACTCCGGGGATAACAGGCTGATACCGCCCAAGAGTTCATATCGACGGCGGTGTTTGGCACCTCGATGTCGGCTCATCACATCCTGGGGCTGAAGTCGGTCCCAAGGGTATGGCTGTTCGCCATTTAAAGTGGTACGCGAGCTGGGTTTAGAACGTCGTGAGACAGTTCGGTCCCTATCTGCCGTGGGCGTTTGAGAATTGAGAGGGGTTGCTCCTAGTACGAGAGGACCGGAGTGAACGAACCGCTGGTGTTCGGGTTGTCATGCCAATGGCATTGCCCGGTAGCTACGTTCGGAACTGATAAGCGCTGAAAGCATCTAAGCGCGAAGCAGGCCTCGAGATGAGTTCTCACTAGACTTTTAAAGTCTCTGAAGGGCCGTTGAAGACTACAACGTTGATAGGCAAGATGTGGAAGTGGTGTGAGCCATTAAGCTAACTTGTACTAATTACCCGTGAGGCTTAACCATACAACGCCAAACGCGTTTTATGTGATAGTGAAACAAGCGAAGAAGTTAATATGACTAAAGTAGAAATTACTTAGAAAGACTTAAAAAATATTATCAGATATTTTCCAAATTCAGTTAATGCGCAGAAATACGTATTAACGCCCAAATTTGCTTGGTGACAATAGCGTTTTGGACCCACCTGACTCCATGCCGAACTCAGTAGTGAAACGAAACAGCGCCGATGATAGTGTAGCATTTGCTATGTGAAAGTAGGACATTACCAGGCTTCAAATTGTAGAGAGCCCGACTAGAAATAGTCGGGCTTTTTTACGTCTGCAGAAAAGTGAAAATAAAAGCGGTAGCCAGAGCCCATACCGAACTCAGTAGTGAAACCAAACAGCTCGAAGGCGAGCCCTACGGAAGGCCGCCCCGACACAATGATAGTTTACATTTGCTATGTGACTCTTCACCGCTGTGGGCACTACGACATTACCAGGCTTCAAATTGTAGAGAGCCCGAATCTAACGATTCGGGCTTTTTTACGTCTGCAATAAAGTTAAGGGTAGGTGAATAGCGTACTACGCACTTATTTATATTTAATCTTTTTTACTTTCTACAAAAGCCAATTACTTTCATTTCCTTAGATAACAAATTTAATTTTGCTTTGTTACTGTCTTTGATTTAGGATCAAATCAGTTTAAAACCAAGAACTAATAGCCTGTGTATAGATTATTAATTAGTGCCATATCCATTTTATTTTGTTTTTCTGTAACGGCAGTTGAAGTAACTGATCTATATCAAGATATTTTAAAAGTGGATGATAAAACACGAGATACTCGATTAGCGGCGAGTCGCAAAGCTTTACTCAATGTCTTAGTGAAAGTAAGCGGTGATGAAACTGCGGATCAAAATAAATTAGCACAGCAACGCACTAAAGATATTTCTGATTATATACTTAAGTTTGAATATGACGAGAGAGCAAATGGACAATTGAAACTCGTTGTTAAATTTGAAGCTCGAAAGATCAACGCGCTAATCAAAGAATTAAACTTACCTTTATGGGGACTGCAGCGCCCATTAGTTGCAATATGGTTAGGTATTGAAGACAACTGGCGCAGAGAATTAGTAACACAAGAAAGTTACCCGCAGCTAGAGCAGTTAATTTATGACAAGGCAGGACGCCGGGGGCTACCCGTTGTAGTGCCATTACTTGATTTACAAGATAGACGTTTAGTAGGTATCCCTGAAGTATGGGGTAACTTTTCAGAACCAGTAGAAGAGGCTTCTAAACGCTACAGTGCTGAGCGAAGTATTACGGCAAGAATGTATAAAGAAGCGGATAGCGAAAATTGGATTTTAGATTGGCGTTTTACAAATGATGATTTATTTGATTCAAATAGATTAACGGGTGATAAGCAGCAAATAGTAAGCCAAATGATCGATACCTTAGCACGAGGTCTTGCAAGCGAGTACGCTATTGATCCAAATGCTTATTATGAACAAGCTACTGCTATGCTTACGCTAAAGGACACGCAAAGTTTTATTGATGTTGAATTAGCAAAACGAAGGTTATTGAGTTTAAGCGTTGTTACTCAAGTTAAAATTGTGCGTAAAACACCGGAGTTTGTAGAGTTTAAGCTAAACCATACTGGTAACCTAAGCGATCTTAAAAAAGGATTAGGGTTAGACTCCTCATTTAAAGATTATGAGGATCCACGCGCTTTTTATCATGTTGTTGATAAAAATAGCTTAGAGTATCAATGGATAACGCCATAATGCTAACTTCTGAGCCGATGCAAATGGCATTACCGGTTACTTTACCGGATGACGAAACATTTGCATCGTACTTTGGTGGGGAAGATTCGTTAGAGGTTAACCATTTAAAAGATAGCTTTTCGAAGTTAGCAAAAACGTTTCAGTATACCTATTTATGTGGATTAGGTGACTCGGGTAAGTCTCACCTTTTGTATGCGACCTGCATTAAAGCTCAAGAGCGTGGCCTGTCTAATATGCTACTGTCTATGCGCGAAGTGATTGATTTTGGACCTATGGTACTAGACGGTTTAGAAGCGCTTGATGTTTTATGTATTGATGACGTGCATTTAGTCGCAGGGAATGATGCATGGGAAAAAGCACTATTTAACTTTTTTAACCGGTTTAACGAACCCGGTAAAATGTTAGTAGTAACTGCCGATTTACTTCCTAGCATGCTTAATATTACGTTGCCAGATTTAGAGTCTCGCTTAACGTGGGGAACAACCTTTCAAATTCGCTCTATGAGTGATGACGATAAAGCACAAGCACTTGTTAAGCGCGCCCATATGCGCGGCCTTGAATTAAGTGATGAATGTGCACGTTTTTTATTAACGCGTTTAAGCCGTGATATGCGTGCTTTGCTCGATGTACTCGACAAATTAGATCATGCGTCAATGGCTGCACAGAGAAAATTAACAATTCCTTTTATAAAATCAACGTTAAAGCTGTAGTAGGTCTAGAATCTAGACCCTGCTTTCAGTTATCATAAGCTATTACTTAACAGCAATCACCTTCTGTGAAAGATCAGGTATCGAATGAACTTAGAAAACATATTAGCGCAAGCACTTGAGGCGGTAGCCAGTGCCAGTGAAATCGCGCAGTTAGAAGAAATCAGGGTTAATTACCTTGGCAAAAAAGGCGAAATCACAAGCTTGCTTAAAACGCTAGGCAAAATAGCACCTGAAGAACGTAAAGAAGCAGGCCAAGTTATAAACCAAGCTAAACAAGATGTACAAGCTGCTATCAACGAAAAGCGTGAATTGCTAGCAAGTAAAGCACTTGAAGAAAAGCTAGCTGCTGAAACTATAGATGTAACTCTACCTGGGCGTGCTATGCCTACTGGCGGTTTACACCCAGTTACGCGCACTATTGAGCGCATAGAAAGCTTTTTCGGTGAGTTAGGTTTTGAAGTTAAATCTGGTCCAGAAATCGAAGACGATTTTCATAACTTTGATGCGCTAAATATTCCAGAGCACCATCCAGCACGTGCTGATCATGATACCTTTTATTTCAATCCTAAATTAGTACTACGTACACAGACAAGTGGCGTGCAAATTCGTACTATGGAAACTGAGCAGCCACCACTGCGCATCATTTCACCTGGACGTGTATACCGTAACGATTACGATCAAACACATACACCTATGTTTCATCAGGTTGAAGGTTTAATGGTTGATACCGATGTTAGCTTTACTGAGCTAAAAGGTATTTTGCATGATTTTTTACGTAACTTTTTTGAAGAAGATATGGAAATTCGGTTCCGTCCTTCATTCTTCCCATTTACAGAACCTTCAGCTGAAGTAGATGTTATGGGTAAAGACGGTAAGTGGTTAGAAGTACTAGGCTGCGGCATGGTACATCCAAATGTACTTAAGTCTGTGGGCATTGACCCAGAAAAATACACCGGCTTTGCTTTTGGTATGGGTGTAGAGCGTTTAACTATGTTGCGCTATGGCGTAAACGATTTACGTGCATTTTTCGAAAATGACTTAAAATTCCTGAACCAGTTCCGTTAAGAGTGAAATAATAAAATGAAATTTAGTGAAAAGTGGTTAAGAGAGTGGGTAAATCCTGCTATTGATACGCAAGCTCTTTCGGAACAGCTTTCAATGGCTGGTCTAGAAGTTGATGGCGTTGAGCCTGCTGCGGCCAAATTTAATGGCGTAGTTGTGGGTGAAGTTGTTGAATGTGGGCAACACCCTGATGCAGATAAACTACGTGTTACCAAAATTAACGTAGGTGGCGATGAGCTACTTGATATCGTATGTGGTGCAGCAAATTGTCGTTTAGGTATTAAAGTTGCTGTTGCAACTGTGGGCGCTGTACTTCCTGGTGACTTTAAAATTAAAAAAGCTAAACTACGCGGTCAACCTTCAAACGGAATGCTATGTGCTTTTGTTGAGCTAGGTATTAGCGAAGAAGGCGACGGCATTATGGAATTGCCAAGCGATGCACCAGTAGGGACTGATTTACGTGACTACCTAGGTCTTGATGACAACATTATAGATGTTGATTTAACGCCAAACCGTGGTGACTGCTTAGGTATAAAAGGTCTAGCACGTGAAGTCGGTGTTTTAAACAGCATTGACGTAAGTGTATTAGATATTCCTGCGGTTACGCCAACAATTGATGACAAAGTATCAATTGAGCTAGTTAACGAAGATGCATGTCCTCGTTACCTTGGCCGTGTGATCAAAGGCATTAACCTTGATGCAGAAACACCACTTTGGATGGTTGAAAAGCTACGTCGTAGTGGTGTACGTTCAATTGATCCAGTAGTTGATGTGACTAACTATGTATTACTTGAGCTTGGTCATCCAATGCACGCGTTTGATTTAAATGCGATTGAAGGTGGTATTAAAGTTCGTAGTGCAAATGCAGGTGAAGAACTTGTTTTATTAGATGGTAATACCGCTAAATTAAACGACACAACACTTGTGATAGCCGATCATAACAAAGCACTTGCAATTGCGGGTGTTTTTGGTGGTGAGCAATCAGGCGTTACAGATAAAACATCTGATATTTTACTCGAAAGTGCATTTTTTAATCCTGTTGCAATTGCAGGCCAAGCACGTAGCTACGGTTTGCACACTGATGCTTCACACCGTTATGAACGCGGTGTTGATTTTGCTCTGCAACACGATGCAATGGAACGTGCGACAGCACTTCTTCTTGAAATAGTAGGCGGTCAAGCAGGTCCTGTTGTCGAAGCTGTCGCAGCTGACAAACTACCAAAAGTGACTGAAGTACGCCTTCGTCGCGCACGTTTAGACCGTGTTATTGGCCATCATATTGAAGATGCTAAAGTAACCGATATTCTTACGCGTTTAGGACTTGATGTAAAAGTAGAAAATGATAGCTGGAGTGCTGATGTACCAAGCTACCGTTTTGATATTCGCATTGAAGAAGACTTAATTGAAGAAGTAGCACGTGTTTACGGTTACAACAGCATTCCTAATGTTGCGCCTACAGCAAAACTTAAAATGACGACACATAACGAAGCAACGATTGCGCTTAGCAAGTTCCGCAATACGTTAGTGACTCGTGGTTACCAAGAAGCAATTACATACAGTTTTGTAGACCCTAAGGCACAAGCTATTTTGCATCCAGAATGTAAAGCAATGGTATTACCGCACCCTATTTCAATTGAAATGTCGGCAATGCGCGTAAGTTTAATGCCGGGTTTATTAGCGTCTGTAGCGTATAACCAAAATCGCCAACAACCTCGTATTCGTTTATTCGAACATGGTCTTAAATTTATAAGCGACGAAAGTGCAGAAAACGGTGTTTACCAAGTACCGGTTATTGGTGGTGTTATTACTGGTCTTGTAAATGGTGAACATTGGGTTGAAGAGAAACGTAATGTTGATTTTTATGACCTAAAAGGTGATGTTGAAGCCTTACTTGCAATTACCAATGACGTTACTCGTTTTGAAATTAAAGCAGAGCAGTCAGATGGGCTTCACCCTGGTCAATCAGCAGTAATATATGTTGATGGTAAAAAGGTTGGCTTTTTTGGCGCTTTACATCCACAAGCTCAAAAGTTGTTAGATATCAACAACGCAACTTTTGTTTTTGAAATTGAAATGTCAGCAATAGAAAAAAGAAATTTACCGCAAGCAGAAGGGGTGTCTAAATTCCCTTCAAATCGCCGCGACATCGCGATTTTAGTGGCAGACAGCGTTAAATCGGGTGACATTTTAAGCGTGATCGAAAAAGTTGGCGGAAATCAATTGGTTGACCTAAACTTATTCGATGTGTATAAGGGTAAAGGTATTGAGCCAAATTATAAGAGTTTGGCGATTGCTCTAACACTGCAAGCGGTTGATAGAACACTCGAAGAGAAAGATATCAATCTAGTAGTTGATAACGTGGTGGCCGAATTGGCCGAACAGTTTAATGCATCGTTGAGGGACTAGATATGGCGCTTACTAAAGCCGACATAGCTGAACACCTATTTGAAAAGCTCGGGATCAATAAAAAAGATGCCAAAGATTTAGTTGAAGCGTTTTTTGAAGAAATCCGCTCAGCGCTAGAAAAAGGCGAGCAGGTTAAGCTCTCTGGATTTGGTAACTTTGATCTTCGAGACAAAAAAGAAAGACCAGGCCGCAACCCGAAAACAGGCGAAGATATTCCTATTTCGGCGCGTCGTGTGGTGACCTTTCGACCAGGTCAAAAGCTTAAAACCCGCGTAGAAGTGGGCACAAGTAAAGCAAAATAAAAAAAGGCAGCGTAAGCTGCCTTTTTATTTTACATGAATAAGCTAACTAAAAAGTTAGCTTATTTTTATACTAATAAATTAAAACTCTCTAGGTGATACAAACTCACCGTTTTGTATTTGCAAATATGTTTGCTCTGCAAGTATATCTAAGCTGTCTAAGCTTTTACCGCTACTAATTAGTTGATGTTCTATTGGCAGCAGTTCAATATTTTCAATACCGAACATTTGGCCCACTTTAGAAAATATATATGCATGCTTAAATTTATCATGTTTATAAAACAGGCTAATTAATGAGGTAAGGACTTCGGGGTTAGGTACGGTGTCTTTTTTATTTAACTCTAATGTTTTGTAGAGTAAATCAATGGTTTTTTCATCATCGAATTTAATGTAATACGACGCTAAGAAAAATTGCATTTCAGCACTTTGTGTCACACTCGTTTCGTTTTCTAGCGAAAGAAGTTTAGTTAGTGCACTTTGATTATTATTGCGCGACCAATGGTAATAAAGTAAACCTGGGTGGTTAGTATTTTTAGTATCTTGATATAAGCGTGTTATTTCTTTAATACTAGTTAGTTGCCCATCAATACGAGAGGTTGTTTTTTCTTTGAGTTTTACGTGCTCGATTTTTGCAGCCAATGTTATGCATTGATTGTAGTCTTCAAATCCTTTAAGTAATTGGTATTTATTTTCATCTGTCGGGTCTTTATATTCTGTGTAGCGTTTTATAATAACCTCTGCGCGAGGCTCCTTACAGTGGCTATCTTTATTTAGATCGGCACAAAACCCTGGTGTTTCTTTGCATACCTTTGAGAGTGTCAACTGATCTCCACACCCAGTTAGGGCTACCAACCCTAGTAAAACACTTGCTTTTAGAAACATCCCTTAACCCCAAATGAATATATACCCTCCTATTCTAGCTCAATCATTTAACTCCTAACAGTAGAGAATAACGTCAGATTAAATTAGAATGGCAGTGCCCATTTGGGCTATCCGTTCAAAATGTTTAACTTAGGTAAATAAAATGACCTCATCTCACGAGTTAGAATACACAAATAGTTGGCAAGAGCGCCAAGATTACGCAGAAAGTATGCAACCAATCATTGGTAAGCTTTATCGTAATCGTGGTATTGAAATTGCTGTATATGGCCGTCCTCTCGTAAATGCCAGTACTATCGATATTATCAAATCTCACAAAACCGTTGCTCAGTTTGAAGGCACTAAATTACGTTTGCGCGAAAGCTTCCCATTTTTAGAAGCTATCAGCAAAATGGAATTAAACTCTGCACGTATTGATATTGGTAAGCTTGCATATAGTTATTTATTCACTGAAGCCGCAAATGGTCGTTCAGTCGAAGAGTTTGTTAAAGACGAACTTGCAGAAATAGCTGATTTACCAGCGAAAGAACCACGCGATGTTGTGTTGTATGGTTTTGGTCGTATTGGTCGTTTACTCGCGCGTTTATTAATTGAAAAATCAGGTCCATATTCAGATTTACGTTTGCGCGCTATTGTTGTGCGTGGTGGTAAAGATGGTGATCTTGAAAAACGTGCAAGCTTATTGCGTCGCGATTCAATTCACGGTCCATTCAATGGCTCAATCACGATTGATAAAGAACGTAATGCAATTAAAGCTAACGGTAGCTACATTCAAGTTATTTACGCTAACTCTCCTAGCGAAATTGATTACACCCAATACGGTATCGACAATGCATTAATCGTTGATAACACCGGTATTTGGAAAGACGAAGCGGGCCTTGGCCAACACCTAGAGTGTCAGGGCGCTGCAAAAGTATTATTAACAGCACCAGCAAAAGGTAATATCAAAAACATCGTATATGGTGTGAATAACAAAGATATTTTACCTGAAGATAAAATTGTTTGTGCAGCAAGCTGTACAACTAACGCAATTACACCAACGCTTAAAGCACTAAACGATAAGTTTGGTATTAATAATGGCCATGTTGAAACTGTTCACTCATACACGAACGATCAAAACCTTATTGATAACTACCACAAAGCAGAGCGCCGTGGCCGCGCCGCAGCACTTAACATGGTAATTACTGAAACGGGAGCTGCAAAAGCGGTTTCAAAAGCATTACCAGAGCTTGAAGGTAAGTTAACAGGTAATGCTATCCGCGTACCTACGCCTAACGTATCGTTAGCTATTTTAAACCTTAATTTAGCAACAAGTACTTCTGTTGAAGAGCTAAACGCATTTTTACGCGATACAGCACTTCATTCAGACTTACGTGATCAAATTGATTACACTGCATCAACGGAAATTGTATCTACCGATTTAGTAGGTAGCCGTTACGCAGGTGTTGTTGATTCACAAGCAACAATTGTTGAAGATAACCGTATTGTTTTATATGTATGGTACGACAATGAGTTTGGTTACAGCTGCCAAGTAGTACGTTGTATGCGCGATATGGCCGAAGTGTCATTCCCAAGCTTACCTCGCTAATTTGTTTGCAGTGACGTAAAAGCCAGCATGTTGCTTAATGCCGATCAGTTAAGAAATATTTGACGATCCATTGACTGATCTTCTGGTTAGTTTATAAAGGCTTCTGAATTTATTCAGGAGCCTTTTATTTTGCAACTCACTACCGCACTTTCTCTTGCCAATAGCTACGCACCCAATTCAGAAGGCTTAGGTCAACTGAGTGATTTTTTATGTCCTGAGTTTATCAAACAATGCGCTGAAACCGCTGGTGTCGCGACGATAAGGAAAAGAAGGCTTCCTGTTGAGATGGCCGTTTGGACAGTCATTTGTATGTCGTTTTATCGTGAAGACCCACTGTGGAGTATTGTCAGTAAATTAGGGCTCGCTTTACCAGGTAAAAAAGAACTCGTTGCACCCAGTGCGGTTGTACAGGCTAGGCAGCGGCTTGGGGCTGATGCCGTTAAACAGGTTTTTGAGAAAAGTCAGCAAATGTGGAATGCTGATGCGAACCATCCCACATGGTGCGGGCTATCACTACTGGGTGTTGATGGTGTTATTTGGCGCACACCGGATACTGCTGAAAATCAACATGCATTCTCCGTGTGGAAAAATCAGCATGGTGACACGGCTTTCCCTCAGGTTCGCATGGTGTGTTTGATGGAGTTAACTAGCCATTTATTAATGGGGAGCGCCTTTGATAGTTGTCGTACTAGTGAAATGGTGTTGGCTGAAGACTTAATCGAGGCAACACCCGATAACTCACTGACGTTATTTGATAGAGGCTTCTATTCTCTAGGCTTACTCAATCGTTGGCATCATGCTGGGGGAAATAGGCATTGGCTTCAACCGATGAGAAAAGGCACGCAATATGAAATTGTTCGCTCTTTAGGTCGTCAAGACAAACTTATCAAGCTAAAAGCAACAGCACAAGCGAGAAAAAAGTTCGACGATTTACCACAGAGTATTGAAGTCAGGCTAGTCACAAAAACGGTTAAGGGGAAAGAAGTGAATATACTCACTTCACTGACTGATCCAATGCGTTTCCCTAAGGCTGACATTGTTGACCTCTATAGTGAACGGTGGGAAATTGAACTTGGTTATCGAGAAATGAAACAAACGTTACTGAATAGTCACTTCACGCTACGCAGCAAGAAACCTGAGATGATAGCGCAAGAATTATGGGGCGTAATGTTGAGCTATAACTTGCTCCGATACCAGATGGTGAAAATGGCGCAGAAAAAGTCTGGAATATATGCAAAACACCTGAGTTTTACGACGTGTGCTATTAGTATTAGAGTTATTGTCAAATCTGGTGTATGAGCTCATCTTGATGCTCTGTTTGATCTTGAGTTATTCTTTCGCCGTCTTTAAATTTTACCCCTGTAATTACTTCAGCCAGTAACTTAAACCCTCGCAAGCGGTACCATTTTTTCTCTGCCGACTGCGCGAGTTTAAAAACCATCATTAAGGTGGTTGTCCGGCTGCCACAACTCTTCACTTTATGCGTTCTCAGCCTTACCGTCGCAAACGTTGACTCTATCGGATTACTCGTTCTTATGTGCATCCAATGCTCAGCAGGATAATCATAAAATGCCAGCATTTCATCTTTATCCTTCATCAAGCAATCCGTCGCTTTTGGGTATTTGACTGAGTAATTTTTAACAAATAAATCATACGCTTTATAAGCAGAAGCTCGACTCTCTGCCATCCAGATATCTTGTAAATTCGCTTTGATTTTAGGTTGCATTGATTTCGGCACTTTGTTTAGCACATTCGCGATTTTATGCACCCAGCAACGTTGATGTTGGGTTGTTGGCCATACTTTGGTGAGGGCATTCCAAAACCCCAGCGCACCATCCCCTATGGCCAATTTTGGTGGTATTGTTAGACCCTGTGAGCGCAACTGATTTAACACTTCAGTCCAGCTCTGCTCAGACTCACGAACCCCGTCAACCACCGCCAATAGCTCCTTTCTGCCCGTTTCATCTACCCCCATAATTACCAGTAAGCACAGCTTATCATCCATTCGAATTTTACTGTAAATCCCATCGGCCCAGATATACACATATCGACGTTTAGCCAAGGAACGTTTAGACCACTGCTGATACTCCGTTTCCCAGGTGGATTTCAACCGAGAGACACTATTGGCCGACAAACCTTTGGCTTGCTCGCCTAAAAGAGACACTAAAGCGGGCTGCATATCACCCGTCGAAATTCCTCGTAAATAGAGCCATGGGATCAGCTCTTCGATATTTTTTGTCCGTTTCAGATAAGGCGGGATCAAGGCACTATTGAATTTAATGCCTTCCTTTTTTCGATCCCTGACTTTAGGTATTTTGACCTCAATATCACCAAGGCCTGTTTGGATCGTACGCTCAGGCTGGTGACCATTTTTGACGATCCGCTGAAGTCCCTCGACGGTCTCATGCTGGTATTGAGCCAATAAAACAGCCAACTCAGCCTCAATCGCTTGAGCTAACAACTGCTGCGCCCCGCTTTTAAGCAACTGCTCTAACGGATTGTCTGGTTTTTCAATGGAAATAACATTATCATTTTCAGTCATTGCGATGTCTCTCTGGTTAATTGTTGATCCGGTCAAGATCAATTAACAGATTACATCGCAATGACTTTTTCTCATACACCAGAAACGACTATAGCTCTTAGTATTATTAACCTTATTCATACAATGTTTATAGAAAATGCAGGACGGATACCTAAATCAATAGAGCAATTACAAGCTCAAGTTGAACATCACATATTGCCGATAAAACGGGAGCGGGCGTATCCGAGGTGTGTGAAACCAAAACCCAGTAAATACCCCAATAAAAAACGCCAGTCAGCTGTTAACTGACTGGCATTAAGCATGTTGCTGGCTTTTTTGGTCGTGTATTATTTTTAAAGCGTATGCCTTGTGATAGGCTTTAATTATTCAAATGTTCATAGCTTAGTTCTTAAGGAACACAGACCGTGTGACTTCCTATCTTAAAACGGCAAATATCATTGTTTTTCTCAATGCTTTGCCGCTTACAATTTACCGCTAGTAGCTCAAATACACGATGTATCTTATGGCTGCACCGTGTTTGTTCTATGCAATCCAGAATATCATCCAACCAAAGATAACTGCACTTACTCGCTCTAAATGTCGAGATCGCACACTTAAACATACCCGCTGCACTATGGCAGATAAAACGCTTGATAAGTGTTTGCAGTATGCTCAGCCAAACCAATGATTCGGCAATATGAGGATCTCGTGTGATGAACCCTTTAAGGTTATTCCATGACTTTAGTTCTTTGAAAAACAACTCAATTTGCCAACGAGTTGCATATATATCGAGTAGTTCGTCAAAGCTAAACTGTGCCTCTTTTAAATTAGTAACAAGGAAAACGGGGCGCTTTTCATTCGGTAAATAGATAAGCCTGTACTCGGGCCCATTTTTCTTCCAACGTACTGTTAATTCAAGTGGTTGGCTTGCGAATTTATCGAGTAACGTTTTGATTTTAATGTTCTTTTCTTTAAGCTCTATACCCGCGCAATAAGCTGATGTAACGATTGGGTTAATGTTTTTATTTGCTCTGATCAAAAAATATCCGCCATCTTGAGCTACTTGCTCAAAGTAATCTAAGTCAAAATACCCAGCATCAGCAAGTAATAACGTATCTTCAAGTGTGTGGCTACCTGGTAAAAAGGCGCGCTCAGTTTCAACATCAGGACGAATATCTATTTCGCAGGGTTGTTCATTAAATAGGTCATAGGTAACGTGCAACTCAATTGCGGCAGGACTTACAGCAGTAAAACGACCAGCAAAAACCTGCGCTAATTCATCATGTAGAGCAAATGAAGAACCATCTTGCAATAACACTCGCTGTATTCCTCGCTGGGTAAAAAAGGTTTTATCCAGCGTGTTTACAGTCAATTTAGACATCGCTTGAATAACGAGCTCACGGACAAGCTCAGTCAAGGCTGGTTTTCGAATTTGATTATGAAAGGGTTTATAACTTATCGTGCAATCAGCCTGCGTTCGCAAGTTTTGATGGATATCTGACAAGTTAGCGTCTTGCAGGCAAGATAAGCTTTTAAATACGGCTTTGAGCAGAGAAACGATCGACAGGCAACGGTGTCGAACTTGAAATCCAGAGGTTTTTGCAAGCTCAATGAGGTGTTTTTCTGAGATAAGGGCTTTTAATTGGTTTGAAACTTGGTTAATCTGCATGTGAACTCTGTTTTTAGTCATGTTTTTATTGGCGTAACTATTTGATCATTAACAGAGTTCAACTTCAAGTTTTCTTAAGATCCAACCTATGTTCAAATGTTAGCAATGCTCAGTTTTTATTAGTATTGCAATATTTTACTACGTGTATTTAATACCAGTAGTGTTAGTTCTGCAGAGTAAAAAGCAGATAAACTTATTCAACCTAAAGGGTTTTCCATGAAAATCAGCAGCAATTTCGACAGTGGTAATATTAAAGTTATTGAAGCCACCGATCCTTTAAATATTCAATTAGAAATTAATAAAGATCATCAGTCTGAATTTTATCAGTGGTTTCACTTTCGTCTTGAAACAACACCTTACCAATTGCATAAGTTAAATATTAATGAGCTTGATAAATCAGCTTACCCCGATGGTTGGGAAGGGTATCAAGCCGTTGCATCATATGACCGCCAAACATGGTTTCGTGTACCATCAAGCTATGAAAATGGCACATTAAGCTTTGAAATTGAACCAGAGTGCGGCAGTGTGTATTTTGCTTACTTTGCACCATATAGTTACGACCGCCATTTAGATTTATTATCTTGGGCACAAAGCCAAGGCGCTTGCCAATTAATAACGCTTGGTGAAACACTCGATGGCCGTGATATGAGTGTGCTTAAAATTGGTGAGCCAAGTGAAGACAAGAAAAACATCTGGATCACAGCACGCCAACATCCAGGTGAAACAATGGCGCAGTGGTATGTAGAAGGTCTATTGCACAAACTTCTTGATGACGAAGACCCACATGCAGCTGCGCTTCTATCAAAAGCAGTATTTTACGTTGTGCCAAATATGAATCCAGACGGTAGCGCACGCGGACATCTTCGTACTAATGCTAAAGGCGTTAACTTAAACCGTGAATGGCAAACACCAAGCATGGAAAATAGCCCTGAGGTTTACCTAGTGCTAAATAAAATGCGCGAAGCTGGCTTAGATATGCACCTAGACATACACGGCGATGAAGCGATTCCGTATAACTTTGTGGCAGGCAGTGAAGGTATTCCAAGTTACGATGCACGCCTAAAAGGCCTTGAAGATAGCTTTAAAGCCGCGCTTTTAACGATTACTCCAGAGTTTCAAGATGAGCATGGCTATCCAAAAGATGAGCCAGGCCAAGCTAACCTAACGGTAGGTTCAGCAGCAACCGCTGAAGAATTTAAAGCATTAACGTACACAATTGAAATGCCATTTAAAGATAATAACGATTTACCTGATCCAGACTATGGCTGGTCAGACCGTCGTTCGTATCAATTTGGTCAAGATACGTTAGCGGCAATTGTTAATGTTGTTGATAATTTAAGATAAAACATTTATTTGAAGGGTATCAATAGTTTTGATGCCCTTTTTGTTTTTAGTAAAACCCCTTTTACAAAAAATAATAATCATATAGCAACTTCATTCCAAAACGTTTTTAACGTTTCTTCGCTGCGTATCATCACCGTATCGGTACAAATCAATCTACTTTCCTTTAAATACTGCTGATGTAGTGCCTTGCAATAGCTACGTAATTAGATATTTTGAAAATTAAGTGTTAACAAAGTTAGGTTACTTAAGTTAAGATTAATTAAATCATGAGTCGGGACGGGAGAGGCAAAACCTTATTTCGTAAAGCTTATGTTGCGTAGTAGCTAAAGCAGAGTCTCGTAACTAAAAATAATAAATATAACTATAGAGGATATCCATGGAAGCTATTGTAAGCGCTGTTAATGATGTTGTTTGGAGTAATGCACTCATTTATTTATGCCTAGGCGCAGGCTTGTTTTATTCAGTATTAACTCGATTTGCTCAAGTTAGACATTTTAAAGAAATGTGTAAGTTATTATTTAGTCCTAACACGTCAGATAAAGGTATCTCATCTTTTCAAGCCCTTGCAGTCTCGTTGTCTGGACGAGTAGGCGTCGGTAATATCGCTGGCGTTGCAGCGGCTATTGGTTTTGGCGGACCAGGCGCTATTTTCTGGATGTGGGTTGTTGCTTTTCTAGGCGCAAGTACCGCATATGCAGAATCTACTTTAGGTCAAATTTATAAAACAGAAGAAGACGGGCAATACCGTGGTGGCCCAGCGTATTATTTTGACCGTTGTTTAGGACAAAAATGGTTGGCTATTTTATTCGCTGTTTCGGCAATTATAGCATGTGGTGTCTTTCTGCCTGGCGTACAAGCAAATGCGGTAGGTAATGCGTTTACCCAAGTGTTTGGCAATGGCAACATGGTTTCTACTAGCTTTGGTGATGTAGGCAGCTTTAAATTAGTCGCTTTAGCAATTATCCTTATTGTTTTGGCATTTATTATTTTTGGCGGTATAAAACGTATTGCGAACTTTACGCAAATTGTAGTGCCATTTATGGCGCTTGGTTACATAGTACTGGCACTAATCGTGGTATTTTTAAATTTAGATAAAGTGGGCGATATATTTTATTTAATTATTAGTGATGCATTTACTGCGCAGGCAGGTTTTGGTGCTGCTATTGGTTGGGGCGTTAAACGTGGTATATATTCTAATGAAGCTGGCCAAGGTACTGGGCCTCATGCAGCAGCTGCAGCAGAAGTTGATCACCCTGCTCAACAGGGCTTAGTACAAGCTTTTTCTGTTTATGTTGATACCCTCTTTGTGTGTACTGCAACTGCATTAATGATTTTAATAACGCAGCAATACAACATTGTGGGTGAGCTACCAGCAGGGCAATTTATTGTACAAAATGTTGATGCAGCCACTGAAGTGGGATCAGCAGCCTTTACTCAAATGGCTCTATTTAGTGTGTTTGGTAGCTTTGGACAAGCATTTGTCGGTATTGCATTATTCTTCTTTGCCTTTACCACAATACTTGCTTATTACTTTATTGCAGAGACTAATATTGCTTACTTAAATCGTTATTTTAAGGGCAGTATTCCGCTTGTTCTTGTGAAGTTTGTAATTATGTTTATGGTTGCATACGGCATGGTAAATAATTCAGGTTATATTTGGACTATTGGTGATATTGGTGTTGGCTTAATGGCTTGGATTAACATACTCGGTATTTTAGCCATTTTCTTTGTCGCTAAGCCTGCTTTGCTATGTTTGAGCGATTATGAAGAACAAAAGAAAAAAGGCGGAAAAGTAATATTTGATCCAGTTAAATTGGGTATAAAAAACGCCACATTCTGGGAAAAACGCTTAGAAAAGCAGTCAAAAGACGCAGAGTAATTAAACTTAGTGGGCAACTTAGAAAATTATCGCCCCTAAATTAGTTATTGGTTTGAATTCAAAAAAGACAACGAGAAATAAAACACGTACAATAAAGGCGCCGAAAGGCGCTTTTTTTATGCGTAGTATGGAGAGAAGTATGGCGATTATTCGTTGCCCAAAATGTGCAAAATCAATTTCAGATAAACATAAGCAATGTCCGCATTGCGAAAGCAACATTGCAGAGCTAAACGACGAGCAAGTTTTACAACTTCAGCGCGAACAGCGAATTAAAAAAAAGCAGATGTTTATAAATCACTCCTTTTTGGCGCTTATTTTATTTTTAGGTGGTTTTTTCTGTTTGTACTTTCTACAACCGCAAGAAGAAACACTGCAGTGGTACGCTTACACCGCCGCAATTGGAGTAGGGTGTATTTGGTATCTTATAAACCGTATTGTTTTAGTGACTCTAAAAAAGAAAAAATGACATGAACATCGACAATCTTGTACAAAATATTACTCCCGAATTATTCGAACGCTTACAATACGGTGCCTCTACTGGTAAATGGCCAGACGGTACCGTTTTATCAGATGAGCAAAAGCAACAAACAGTGCAGTTGGTTATGTTGTATCAAGCAAAAGTGGCTCAATCAAACGAGCAATTTACGATTGGTGCTAATGGTGAGATGATCCAAAAGACAAAAGCTCAACTACAAAAAGAATTTAAATCAGACAACGAAATAGCTAGGTTTAGTGAACATGATCTTTAAGCACCTTTTTACACCAAAATGGAAACACCCTAAGCAACAAGTACGTCTTGATGCTATCGAAAAATTAGACATTGAACGTGATGCAACCATATTAAACACGTTAGCACTTGAAGATAGCTCCGCTGAAATACGCCGTAAAGCGCTCCAAAAAGTGAACGACTTACCACTTTGGTGGAAAGCGTATAAACAAGATCAAGCATTAAAAGATATAGCCGAGCTACAAATATCTAATGCTATTTTAAATAGCGAAAGTACGCTAACAGCAAAAATTAAAAACGAATACATAGAGCGTTTTGCACCCGTTAAAACACTTGAAAAGTTAGCGTTTGCAGAAAAAGAGCTGCAAGTACGCGTTAAATTACTGAAACGTTTAGCAAATCCAAAACTAGTAGAAAAAGCATTTAAAGAAGGTAGCGAAGAGCTACAAACTCAATTAGTTGAACTTGTTATTACTCATCAATTAATTAAATCATTAGTAAAGCATGCAAAGGGTGGTGCAAAAGCAGCACTTGAAACGCATATTGAAAATGAACGTTTAGCAATTGAAATGCCACTTGAAGTTGAAAATGCAACACGTGTTATTTTAGCTAAGTTAAATGCTTTACGTGAAAAAACAGATTTTGGTATTGTTAATCCACAAGCGAGCGATTTAATCGCTCAGTGGCAAGCACTTGAGCTTAAATGGTTAAGTGATGAGCGCGTTAAGCTGCTTGACGAAAAATATACTTCTATCACCACTAAGTTAGATGCACACATTGAACAGCTAAAAGCGGTACATGACAAAGAGCAGCAGCAATTAGCGCAGCAACAGCGTCAATTATTAGCACTTGCAACACTTGAAGCTTTGGGTGAAGAAATTGAAAATGCCCTACAGCTTGGTCTTGAAACGCCAGAGCAAATTCAACAAGATTGGCTTGATGCAAAAGTAGCGCAAGCTAAGCAAGCTATTAGCGAAACAGAACTTGCTAATAACGCACAATCAAAACTCGCTGTAAGCAAGTTAGAAAAACTATTTACTCAAGTTGCTAAGTTACCTGAGTTAACAACGGCTATTAAAGAGTACAAACTCGCTTTTGCAGCGCTATGCGAAATTACGCCAGCAGAAGATTTAGCACAATACGATGCAACTTTAACTGAATTTAATAATGGCTTTAAAGCAGCGCGTAATCATTTAAATATTTTAGATGGCGCACTACAAAGTACGTTTAAAACACAGTTAAATGCGCATAAAAAGCAATTTTTAGCACCAATGAATGAGCTAGTTAAGCCACTTGAAAAAAACCAAAGCCAAGCAAAGCGCAAAGCGCGTGATGTTAAACGCCTAATTGAAGAAGGTCGTTTTAATGTTGCTTTTGGTGTGTTTAAAGGCTTTGAAGAGTTATTTAATACACTTACTGAGCAATATCAACAGCCGCTTGTAAACATAAAAGCGGAACTTGAAGCGCAACTTGCAGATGCTAAAGATTGGCAAAAATACGCAGCAGCACCAAAGCGTGAAGCCTTATTAGAAGAAGTAAGTGCATTAGTAAGCGAAGAATGCACCGACCCACAACAACGCGCAGATCAAGTAAAAGCGCTACGTAAACGTTGGAATGAGTTAGGTCGTTTAGATACAGATGAAGAAAAGCAACAAGGCGTGCAGTTTGATGAACAAATCGAGCTGTTATTTGCGCCTTGCCGTAGTTACTTCGCAGAGCAAGAAGTACAACGAGAAGCATCAAAAGCACAACGTGAAAGTATTATTAACGACATGCATACGCTCCATTTACAGCCAACTGCTGAGGATGACTTTGATTGGAAGCAATATGAAAGCCAATACAATCGTTTAAATAAAGCGTGGCGCAGTGTGGGTAAAGTTGACCCTAAAACATACCGTACACTAAATGATCGTTATAAAAATGAGCAACAACAAGTACTGGCTTTGTTAAATGCATTTCATAAAACTAATGCCACACTTAAAAACGAACTAGTAGAAAAAGCGCAGCAATTATCACAAAGTGATGATTTAGCCGCTGCATGCCAAGAGTTGAAGCAAATGCAACAACAATGGCAAGCTATCGGTTTTGCAGGTTTAAAAGCTGAAAATGCGTTATGGCAAAAGTTTCGTCAGTATAACGATGAAACATTTACCAAGCGTAGTAGTGAGTTTGAGCAGCAAAAACTCGAGCAAAACGAGTCAGATAAGCAAGCAGTTGCAGAACTTGCTGAACTTGAAGCAGCATTGAGTGATGTTAATCAAAGAGCGCAGTTGCACGACCTTGAAACAAAAGTGAAAGGGTATACGCAATTTAGATCGTTAGCGCCAAAGGTTACTAAGCTACTAGCCGCTATTGACGATAAACTTGCATTGCTAACAAGTAAATCAGAGCAAGCTAATTTAGATGCATTAATTACTGCACTTGAGAACAATGAAGCATTACCAAGTCAGTATCAAGCACCGCTTAAAACAGCATTAAATACCGAGCAGCTTATTACGCGCATGGAAATACTAGCGAACGTAAGTTCAATCGATAAGTCACTTAGAATGGCAGAACAAGTAGCCATGCTAGATGACAAACATCGTGGTGATCATGCTGATTTAAACTATTATTTAAAACAGTTATTAGCGCTCAATGCTGGTTCAGTTGAACCTGACACACTAACGCGACTTAAAGCGACACTTGCAGCTTAATAAAACCAGCATAATATGTGCTGGTTACTATTTTACTAAGCCGCTTTAATAGCGGCTTTTTTATGTATCACTAATTCATAAACAAAAGGGTTCTCATGAGAATTTTAGTTATTATTGCAGCGTTATTTTTAACTGCCTGTAATACCACGCAAGGCATATCAGTATATTCATTTACTAACTCTGAGGTTGAATCTGTACTGGGTAAGCAATTACCAAAGTTAAGTGAAAAAGTAAGCTTAATGGGTTTACCCGTTCAGTTTGATGTAAACGACTTAAGTGTCAACATTGGACCTGATAACCGCGATGTTGTTGTGCTTGGTGCTGATTCAAGCGCTGAAATTAATGCATTCGCACTTAAATACCCAGTGCGTTTAAAGCTACAAATTGAAGGAAGCCCATTTTACGACAGTGAGAAAAAAGCGGTATTTTTACGTAATATTAAATTACTTGATTCGAGTGTAGATGCCGGTGGTTTTAAAGGTAATTTAGGTGCACTTGATAGCCAGGCAATGGATGTTATTAATGCTTTTTTAGCGGTTAACCCAGTTTATACTCTAAACATGGATGACCCTAAAATGATGCTACTTAGTAAACTTCCACTTGATATGAAGGTGGTTGAAGGCGCAATTAAGCTAGTACCTCGTCTATAAGTAGATCGACCTACTTACAATATACGTATTGATTAGCCTGACTTTCAGGCTAATTAGGTTTTAATATTATGGCGGCTCCTCGTACTGTTCCCACTTCTCGGCTTTCTCGATTTGCAAAATTAGGCTCACTTGCAACAGGTGTTGCTACCAACATGTTAGTTGATGGTGCTAAGAGTGCGCTAACAGGTAAAGGTTGGGATAATAAAAGCTTACTACTACAACCTAAAAATATTGAAAAATTAGCCACACAGCTATCACATTTACGTGGTGCAGCAATGAAACTGGGGCAATTGCTTTCAATGGATGCCGGTGATCTACTTAGTCCTGAATTAGCTCAGTTACTTGCTTTACTGCGCTCAGACGCGAACCCAATGCCTCATAAGCAGCTTGTTGAAGTGTTAAAAGAGCAATGGGGGGATGAGTGGCTAGCGCGTTTTTCTCACATTGAGCTAAGACCTTTTGCAGCGGCTTCTATAGGGCAAGTTCATTTAGCTTATAAAGAAAATGGCGATGAGCTTGCTGTTAAAATTCAATACCCTGGTATTGCAAAAAGTGTAGTAAGTGATGTCGATAACGTTATTTCTTTATTAACGATTTCTCGATTATTGCCAAAAGATCTTAATATTAAACCACTTATTAGTGAGGCTAAAGCGCAGCTATTAGCCGAGGCTGATTATAAACGGGAGGCTCAGTACTTAATACGTTATAAAAATGCACTAGCAAGTAATCCCCACTTTAAAGTGCCTAACGTATATCCAGAGCACAGCACACAACACGTGCTAACTATGGAATATATAAAAGCAGAGCCCATTGAGAGCATTACAGAGCTACCTGATAGTCAAAAAAGCTTTGTTGCAGAGCAGCTCATTGATTTATTTTTTAAAGAAATGTTTGAATTTAAATTGATTCAAACCGACCCTAACTTTGCCAACTTTCATTATCAGCTTGATACACAAAAAACTGTTTTATTTGATTTTGGTGCAACGCGAGAAATATCAACCGAGCTTAGCTGCGCTTATTTAGCCTTATTTAAAGCGGGTAGTGAAAACAACCGAGAAGGTGTACTTAGAGCGGCTTCACACATTGGTTATTTTAAAAATGACTTAGTTGATGAGTATAAAAACAACGTCATTGATTTATTCTTAATGGCGTGCGAGCCACTGAGAGCAGAAGGGGAATTTGATTTTAAAAATAGCGAACTAGCGCTCAAAATTAAAAATGCAGGGCTTGCTCTTAGTGGGCAATCTCAGCAATGGCATACACCGCCCGTTGATGCGCTATTTATTCACCGAAAACTTGCAGGACTTTACTTAATAGCCGCAAGGCTAGGTGCAAAAATAGATGTAAAAACGTTATTTAAGCACTATTTATAGCTTTTTAATTTACGCGTAAGTGCGCTTTAAGTAATGAGTGCACTTAGCGTATAAAATTGCCATAATACTCGCGATATTTCGCGAGGTGTATTTATGATAAAACAATTTTTAAACGATCCTAAATTATTGCTAAACGCAGTCGGTGAGGGTATATACGGTTTTGACCTGTCGGGTAATGCGGTGTTTGTTAATCCTGCCGCTGAGCGCATGACAGGCTGGTGCGCTGAGGAACTATTAGGTAAAAAAATACATCAATATCATCACCATACTCATGCTGATGGCACACCTTATCCCGCTAATGAATGCCAAATTTACTGCACCATGTTTGACGGAAAACGTCGTGAAGTTAAAAATGAAGTTTTTTGGCGTAAAGACGGTAGCTCATTTGCAGTTCAATACACCTCAACACCGGTTTATCAAAATGATGAGTTAATTGCTGCTGTAGCGGTATTTCGCGATATATCACTGCAACAGCAAACACAAAATGCTCTGCAAGAGGCACTTGAGCAAGTAAAGCATTTAAGTGAGCAGCTAAAAGATGAAAACAACTACTTAATTGCAGAACTTAACGAAGATTGGCAAGACTCAGGGCTAGTTGGCTAAAGTATCCCCAGAATTAGCCTTTATATATCAATAAACTAACAGTATTAAAAAATGTGGGAAGCGAGGGAACATTCATGGTGTTTTGTGATCTTATGAATCACTTACAAACAACAGAGCTAAACACCATGAATGCTTTTACTATTTTGCACAATATGCTCCGCGCTGTCACCCCTAAATCAATTCATAAAGCCAGATTTAATACTCTAGTCGCTGCCGTTAAATCTCTTTTGCACTGTCAGCAATGCACCTTGACGTCTATCGGTCGCAATTTGAATTCAAAAACCACTGAAAAACATGATATTAAACGTATTGATCGACTGCTCAGTAACCACGAGCTTTTACGTGAATCAACAACGGTTTATGTTCACTTAAGCCGTTTTGTGGTCACTGAAAAGCATCCCGTCATTTTGGTTGATTGGAGTCATGCCGATACACAAACCAAATATTGTATTCTGCGTGCCAGCATTGTCAGTGAAGGTCGCTCTTTAACCCTGTATCAGGAAAGTGCACTCAGCTTTCAATATCATTGCCCAAAAGTACAAAAACGGTTCTTGAAGATGCTCAAACTGATCTTGCCGAGTGATTGCCGGCCCGTCATTGTGACGGATGCGGGCTTTAAAGTTCCTTGGCTCAAAGCCGTGCGAAACAATGGCTGGCATTATATTAGCCGAGTTCGAGGTCAGGGCGCGAGCATACTTTGTTAAAAATGTTAACCAAAAAGAAGTTCTTCTCTAAAAGCATCATCATAACAAGCTCTTACACACTTACTTCTTATTGACCCCTTGCTTTTCGTATGCTGCTTTATCATGTTCCTAACGACGCGTCTAAATAGTGCCATATGTTGCGCACTTAATGGCTCATGTATTTGACAGGCATCTTCTTTAAATACGACATCCAGTATCCAGTGTTGCTGATTTTCTATCAGCCAATGTTGTCTTATTGCTTTACTTATCAATATATTGTCTGTCAACGATGTTAGGTAGTAATGTGTGTCAATACTCGTTCTATTACCCTTCGTTCGCTCTCGCTGCACCGCAACGATTGTTCTAACTGATGGCCAGCTCTCTTTAATTTCACTCGGTAATAAACGCGCATCAAGACAATCTATCGTGCGTACTTCTTTTCGCCCATGCCCTTCATCTTGTGTTACATGACTAAGTATCTCTGAGTTTTCAGATTCATACTGGTGTGTAAATGCATCTTGAATCGCGCTATAAAGTTTCTTTTGATTACCCTTTGCTTGCACTAGATAATCTGCATGTCTGCTAATTAGCTGTTTTAGCGTTTCTTTTTGGCAGTGCAAAGCATCAAGTGTAATGACGGTGTTATTGATATCGAGTATTTTCAATAAATCCCGAACTGCCGGTATTTCATTCGTCTTACTGCCAACTGTTTGGTGGAATAATGTGAGACCTGCTTCACAATCAAATGCTGAGACGAGATGTAATTTATCAGCAATGTGTTTACTTGCTCCGCGAATAGTTTTGCCATCGAAGGCAATGACAGGATGCGCTGACTTAACGCGGTTTTGATTGACCCAGCTATACATCGCGAGTAGTAATGAGTCAGTATCAACGGTTCTAAAAATCCGAGCAATACTATGTCGAGTGGGTATGCCATTTTTGAAAGAACGAAATCCTCTTAACCAATTAAGCTTACTTTCGCCATAGACTTCAATGTCTTGCCAGTTTTCACACCCTGATGTAACGGCAGTAATAATAAGAAAAAGCACATCAACTAAGTTATGGTGCTGATTTATATGTGAACGATTATCTTTGACGAGTTCTAAATGTGAGAAGAGTGACATAATAAGTTTAAGGTGATGAAATTTATGGTATTAGATCATAAAATTTGTTTATTTACAAAGTGTGATCCCGCCCTGAGTTCGAGGTACGGCACACTTGAAAACGCAGGGCAGCGATGAGTTTGTTCCATGCCAGTCACTATTCAAGAGCAATCAACGTAAGAGCCAGTATTTTGGCGCGACCGAGTTGACCAAAAGTGCAAAATATCAAACGCATGCAGTGCTGGTTGGCAAGGGGCATAAGTTATTAAAAAGAGATAAAAAACGTGGTTATAAGGAGCCTTGGCTACTCGTTTCTTCACTTCCAAAAAAGCACCACTTTCTCGAAAAAGTGCTCAAATTATATGGTATGAGAATGCAAATAGAAGCCGGATTTCGAGATCAAAAAAGTGTTAGGTTCGGCTTAGGCTCAGATCTACACAGAACGAACAAACTCTACCGATTAGACATACTTTTACTGCTCGCAACACTGGCGCATTGGTTCTCAATGATGCTGGGTGCAGTGATAGACAAAGCAGGAAAGACAGGATCTTTTCAAGCTAACTCAACCAAAAGCAGGCGAGTAGTGTCATGGGCATTTGTTGGGTTGCGATACTTCAAAAAACAGTCCATTAAACTGCGACGGCGAGATTATTTAGAAGGGCTCGCCTATTTCGCACAAGTGGTAGTGCAACTCAATTGGAAAAATATGGATGTGAGTGATGTAATTGAAACTTAATGATTATTTTTGGGGATCCCTTAGGCTAGTTGGACAAAGTCATATATTTCAAACCATGTTAGATCAAATAAAACTGGTAAGTGAAACCGACAGTACAGTGCTTATACTTGGCGAAAATGGCACGGGTAAAGAGTTAGTAGCTCGTAATTTATATCGGCTAAGCAAACGTAGCAAGCAAGCTTTTATAAAAGTAAATTGCGCTGCATTTACACCGAGCTTGCTAGAGTCGGAATTGTTTGGCCATGAAAAGGGCGCGTTTACAGGTGCCAATGACCGTCGTAAAGGGCGTTTTGAACTTGCTGACAAAGGCACCTTGTTTTTAGATGAGATAGCAGAGCTGCCACTTGAGGCGCAAAGTAAATTACTGAGAGTCCTGCAAGAACAAGAGTTTGAACGCGTGGGTGGCAGCAACACGCTAAAAGTAAACATTAGAGTAATTGCAGCGACTAATCGCGACCTGTGGGAAATGGTACAAAAAGACACGTTTAGAATTGATTTGTATTATCGGCTCAATGTATTTCCTATAAAGGTACCCGCCCTTAAAGATCGAAAAGAAGATATTCCTTATTTATGCGCTAATTTAATTGCGCAACTAAATAAGCGGCTCGGGAAAAACTTAAAAGGGCTAAGTAAAAAAGCAATTACGCAGCTGCAAGCCTACGATTGGCCAGGCAATATTAGAGAGCTGCAAAATGTACTTGAACGCGAAGCTATTTTATCTAATCAAGCGGTACTTCAGCTAAGTCAGCCTTTGCAAGCGGGTGGTGAAGTAGTTATTAATCCTTCACTTACGCTCGATGAAGCGCAAAAGCAGCATATAACCTCTGTTCTTGTGTTATCGCACTGGCAAATATCGGGTGATAAAGGGGCGGCAGTTAAATTGGGCTTACCTGAGAGTACACTACGCTCAAAAATGCGAAAGTTAGGGATTGCTAAGAATTCGTGATATATCGCGAAATACGCTTTATATCGCGAGGTTGGTTTTTTGTTTTTAAAATAATCTGTTTAATATCAATGAAGTAATTAAAGTTTCAGCTTGGTCTGAAAGTTGCAAATACTTGCTTAATACCCGTCATTATGAAGCAAGTACTATGAAGTTTGATATTAAAGAAGAAGACATGATCATTAAGCCTTATAACACCGAAGGGCCAATTTATATCCGCGAGCAAAAAGGATTTTTTCAGCGCATACGCCGTAATTTAGGTTGGCTGCTAATGCTAACTTTTATTGCAATACCGTGGATCCAATATAACGGTCAACAAGCTGTACTGCTTGATGTGGCAACGCAAACCTTTACTATTTTTGGTTTAACACTCCTCCCTCAAGATTTTATGATTTTAGCCCTGCTATTTATGGTGGGGGCTTTTGCATTATTTTTTGTAACTAACTGGCTTGGTCGGGTTTGGTGTGGATATACGTGCCCGCAAACAATATGGATGCTCATGTTTTCGTGGGTAGAGCAACGCATAGAAGGCACTCGAAATCAGCGAATTAAATTAGATAAATCTCAGTGGACGTTAAGTACTTGGCGCAAAAAAATTACTAAGCACAGTGCGTGGATTGTTATTTCAGTTTTAACCGCCACCTCGTTTATGGCGTATTTTATTCCAGCAAAAAGTTTGTATATGGAAATGCTTACATTTGAATGGTCAGGTATTACGAGCTTTTGGGTGTTTTTATTCGCTTTTTGCACCTACGGTAATGCAGGGTTTTTACGCGAAAAAATGTGCACGATTGCTTGCCCGTATTCTCGTTTTCAGGCTGTTATGTTTGATAAAGATACGTTGCTTGTTACCTATGATAGCAAGCGCGGTGAAAGCCGAGGACCACGTAAACGCAAAGCCGATCCAAAAGAGCTTAACTTAGGTGACTGTGTAGACTGTAACTTATGTGTAGAGGTATGCCCAGCAGGAATAGACATTCGAAATGGATTACAATATGAATGTATAAACTGTGGCTTATGTATTGATGCTTGCGACGATACCATGGAGAAATTTGGTTACGAAAAAGGCTTAATTAAATACGCTAGCGAAAAACAAATGGAGGGTAAAAAAACCAATCCATTTAGATTAAAACTAATAGGATACGGCGCATTAACGGCTTTGTTAATAATTTCTATGTTTGCATGGATGCTGCAACGCACACCAATAGAAGCCTCAGTACTACGAGATAGGAATGCGCTTTATAGAGTGAACTACGAGGGCCTGGTAGAAAACCCTTATACACTGACTATTATTAATAAAACGCAGCAAGCACTGCATTACACCATTGCCATAGAGGGCTTGCCAGAAGCAACACTCTCAAGTCCAAGTTCTACACTTATACAGCCAGGTGTGATGAAAAGAGTCCCCGTTACTGTAACTGCAGATGGTTACGATATTGAGCGTAAAGTTAGCAAGTTACAATTTGTAGTAACAGCGCAAGAAGACGCCAGTATAACCATAACTAAAGATAGCCAGTTTTATAAAAACTAAGATTGATAAAATTTCATAAACAACATGCCCAAGTAGATATTCCTCTTGGGCATTTTATCTGTAGTTTTTATTATGTGTTTGCATTTATATATTTGAGTGCGCTTGTTATAACGGCCACTTGAGCTAATATACATTCTTCATCGGTGGCTGTTGGGCTATCTGGGTACACTTCGGTTGTGGTTACATAGGGCGCGTCAGTAAAGCCCATACACAAACCTAACTCACGTGCCGCATAGTTAATAACGCCAAATTGCTCTTGAGGGACGCCTATTAGCTGGTTGTTTTCATCGCTCGGGGCAATGTGCGTGACCTTTGCCACATCTTCGATAATTACTTTTTGAAATTCAGGCTCAGGCTTATTGGTATCGGCCACTAAATAAAACCCATCAGGTATGTTCCAATTAGTGTTTGTAGTGCCTTCACGGGCAGCAAGTGCGGGTCTAAATTCACTGTTATCGCTATCTGTTGTTTCGTGTAAATCAATATGAGCAACTAAGTCTATATCGAGTGATTTTACAAACGCCATAATAGCTGCTGATTCTTGAGCTGGGCTGCCCTCGTAAAATGAGCGGTTAGGATCAATAGCATCAGGGTTCCAGCGGTTTATAGTCTCATATCCCCAAGGGCTAATGCAGGGCGCAACAATAATATTAAACTGCTTTGAGTGTTGCATAGCCGATGTTTTAGCAAACCTAAGTGCGCCATGTACGCCACTGGTTTCGTAGCCATGCACACCTCCGGTGATTAAAACTGTTGGTTTATTAGCATTAAAGTTAGGCGTTTTTAATATATATAATGGGTAAATGCCAGCGGCGTAATTAAGCTCGGCGTATTGCTCTATATCTAAGGTGCTTTTAAGGTCATTAATTAGCGTTACTACTTCATTTTGGTAACTGCGTTTAATGTTTTGGCGTGCTAACCACAAGGCTTTATCGTTGTTATTCCATTTTTTGCCAGGTGTGCCAATAGGGTATGTGCTGTTAGTCATAATAAACCTTTATATCAATTGTTATTAGCCCATATAAAAAAGTAGGCAATTACAATTGTTAGAATTACTTAATAAAGGCGTAGCTTAACGCTGAGTAAATTGGCGTGCAAATTAAAACGTTAAAGTCATATTATTTATTGTGCGCTGTTGTTTAGCTTGAATATAACTTTGACTAGCAAACTCTCCTGAAATAGCGCCAGAGCGAACCCGCTCAACCAAAATAGTTAAATTGCATGCCTTACTTTTATCTATTTGCGTATCATTAAACATTATCAAATTATTTAGATTAAATGAATAACTCGATGATGTAATAGATGAAGACGTAGATTGTATTAATGTAGAGTTGTTATTTGTGGTGCAACGACTGCTTAACTCAATTGTGCTGGTAGGGCGCGAGCATACTTTGTTAAAAATGTTAACCAAAAAGAAGTTCTTCTCTAAAAGCATCATCATAACAAGCTCTTACACACTTACTTCTTATTGACCCCTTGCTTTTCGTATGCTGCTTTATCATGTTCCTAACGACGCGTCTAAATAGTGCCATATGTTGCGCACTTAATGGCTCATGTATTTGACAGGCATCTTCTTTAAATACGACATCCAGTATCCAGTGTTGCTGATTTTCTATCAGCCAATGTTGTCTTATTGCTTTATTTATCAATATATTGTCTGTCAACGATGTTAGGTAGTAATGTGTGTCAATACTCGTTCTATTACCCTTCGTTCGCTCTCGCTGCACCGCAACGATTGTCCTAACTGATGGCCAGCTCTCTTTAATTTCACTCGGTAATAAACGCGCATCAAGACAATCTATCGTGCGTACTTCTTTTCGCCCATGCCCTTCATCTTGTGTTACATGACTAAGTATCTCTGAGTTTTCAGATTCATACTGGTGTGTAAATGCATCTTGAATCGCGCTATAAAGTTTCTTTTGATTACCCTTTGCTTGCACTAGATAATCTGCATGTCTGCTAATTAGCTGTTTTAGCGTTTCTTTTTGGCAGTGCAAAGCATCAAGTGTAATGACGGTGTTATTGATATCGAGTATTTTCAATAAATCCCGAACTGCCGGTATTTCATTCGTCTTACTGCCAACTGTTTGGTGGAATAATGTGAGACCTGCTTCACAATCAAATGCTGAGACGAGATGTAATTTATCAGCAATGTGTTTACTTGCTCCGCGAATAGTTTTGCCATCGAAGGCAATGACAGGATGCGCTGACTTAACGCGGTTTTGATTGACCCAGCTATACATCGCGAGTAGTAATGAGTCAGTATCAACGGTTCTAAAAATCCGAGCAATACTATGTCGAGTGGGTATGCCATTTTTGAAAGAACGAAATCCTCTTAACCAATTAAGCTTACTTTCGCCATAGACTTCAATGTCTTGCCAGTTTTCACACCCTGATGTAACGGCAGTAATAATAAGAAAAAGCACATCAACTAAGTTATGGTGCTGATTTATATGTGAACGATTATCTTTGACGAGTTCTAAATGTGAGAAGAGTGACATAATAAGTTTAAGGTGATGAAATTTATGGTATTAGATCATAAAATTTGTTTATTTACAAAGTGTGATCCCGCCCTGATTGTGCTGGCGCTATTGGTATCTATACCATCAAGTTGTACTGTTATTGTGTTTGTTATGCTAAAGTTTTGCTCACTACTTGGTGTTAAAATAATAAAGTTATGAGGAAGTTCAACAGTTGAGCGTGTGCTTATTTCATCATCACGGTTAAACAATATATCAAACGGCTCGTTATCATCAGTTATGTTGATGTAGGCTTGGTAATCTACATCTAAAAAATCTGTATCTTTACTAAGTTCAACAGCTGTGCCTCGCACGATTACTTGTAATGTGTCGCTATCGCTTAATACGATGTTAGACCCATTCATATCACCTGCATTTAGCTCTGCATTAATACGAGTACGATTTCCGTCAGACACAAACTCAAAACCCGCCCAAATACCTTTCGTTTTAATTAGATCTGATGCTGTTTCTGATGTGCAAGCACACAGCATTAATATGATGCCCACGAGGGAAAAGCTTTTTTTAAACATGTTAGCTCCTTTAATTGTGAGCGTATTGTTACACAAGAAAGTACTTTTAGATGTTTAAAATTGTTAACAACTGTAAAATAAATTTTAAATAAAAGTTCTTGGTAGGCAGTGTTGTTTTATTTTTAGTAAAATAACGGCCAGTATTGTGAGTAAATTTATTATAAAAGAGTATGTTACAATTAGTTTATAGTCTGCTTTTGTATTGAGTATTATGGTGCAGTATGTTGCCACACCAAGTTGGTTAGGTCGTTTTTTTACCCGTATTAAGTGGGTAAGTATTGAGCAAGACGTGCTTGTTGTCCACTTTAGAGATATGACTAAACAGCAATTTTTATTAAGTGATTTCAGTAACTTTTCTGTGCTGCAAAATAGCTTGTTTAGCGCAAAAATTTATTTAAGTGATCCTAATAACACATGCGTTAGTTTTTTAAAAAAAGCCGAAGCAGATGTGCTTAATAAAGCGTTAAATAAATATTTTTCAAATACGTTAGAACAAAAAGTGAATAATGCGAGAACGCTTTTAAAGCGTTATGCCCTTGATGAATTTTTACGCGACAGTTCCATTGAAATCTTAAATAAAGCTGTTTTTTCTTTAAGTAAAAATTACGCACATAATCAAATCGTGTGGCAACAGCATTTATCGCCTATTAGCGTAAAATTTTTAAGTATTTTAAGTAGTACACCAAAAACAGCAGACGCTGTAGCGCAATTACGTCATAAATATGAACAAAAGCAGCTTACCCTAAGAGATAACTTTTATAATAATGTTGAGTCTAACCCGCTCACTACAGAGCAGCGTTTAGCGGTTATACGCGATAACGATAAAAATCTAGTACTTGCAGCAGCCGGCACAGGAAAAACCTCAGTTATGGTTGCCAAATCGCTTGATTTAATCGCGCGTGGAATAGCACTGCCAGAGCAGGTATTGGTACTTGCTTACAATAAAACGGCTGCACAGGAATTAAAAGAGCGCTTTATTAAACGTGCAGCACACGCCAATTTAAGTATTAAACCACCTGCCATTTTAACGTTTCATGCACTAGGATTAAAGCTATTACAAGACGCGAAAAAATCAACGGAGCTTTCTACATTTGCAACCGATGAAATACAGCAAAAAACATGGTTAACCGCATGGCTTTATAAGCAAATGCAGACCGACTCTACATTTTTGAAAAACGTTGTTGATTTACTTCATGAACCAGTCGATATTTTTAGTTTTAAAAGCAGTGCTGAGTATGAGCGCTACCTAAGAGATAACGAATATAGAAGCCTTGCTGGGCATAAAGTTAAAAGCTATCAAGAGCTACTTATTTCAAATTGGTTATATTTACATTCGGTTGATCACAAGTACGAGCCAAGCTATAAAAAAAAGCAGAGTTTATTAGGTGAAAAAACAACCGTAAATGTGCAATATAATCCCAATTTTCACTTATCAAAATACAATATTTATCTAGAGCACTTTGACATTGATAGAGAAGGTAATACACGCGCCGATATAAATAAAAAACGCTATAACGAGCAAATAGCTTTTAAGCGAAAACTGCATAAAAATAATAACACTATTTTACTTGAGACTTTTTACTACAATTGGTTCGAAGGTAAGTTAGAGCAGCGCTTAAGTAAACTTTTAAAGCAACATAGTGTGGCGCTTGTACCTTTAAATGACGGTGAAGTATTTAGCACGTTAAATAACTCAGGGCTGTTACAACAAGGGGTTGAAAAATACTTAAAGTGCTTGCAAGCCATAAGAGCTGAGCAGCTCACTAATACGCAAATAAAACAACGTATAAAACAAAGTGGACTCAAAAACCATCAACGTTATGCTGCAATGCTTATAGCTATACATAATGCTTATATACAAGAGTTACATACGCAAAACGCCATTGATTTTGACGATATGATTATTCATGCAACAAAGGCTGTAAAAAAAGGTGAATTTAGTGTGCCTTGGAGCCATATTTTAGTTGATGAGTTTCAAGATATATCAGGTGCGCGTATGGCCTTTTTAAACACACTTATTAACAAGGGCAAAAGTGTACGTTTTACTGCCGTAGGTGATGATTGGCAGGCAATTTATCGTTTTTCGGGTGGTAATTTAGCGTTTACAACGCGTTTTAATGAGCTGGTGGGTGGCCACTCACTTACTATGTTGCAAAAAACATTTAGATATAACAACAGTATTAGCGATGTAGCAGGGCGTTTTGTAATGCAAAACCCTGAGCAATATAAAAAGCTGATCAGCACACATACACAAGTAACCACACCACACGTTATTTTATTAGACGATTTATACCAAGGTACTAAATCGATAGAAATAAAAGTGCAGCAGAGCATAAGCACGATTCAAAAAAACGATGCATCAGCGAGCATTGCCATACTTAGTCGATACCGATACATGTTAAATAGCGTACAGCAGCATTTAAAAGATAAAAAGCATACAAACTCTCTTTATTTTTGGACATTACATAGTGCTAAAGGGCTTGAAGCCGATTACTGTATTATTATTGGTTTTGAACAAGGTAAATTAGGCTTTCCTAGCGATAATCAAAATAACGTGCTGGTGGAGTCGTTATTACCAGAGCAAGATGAATTCACTCACTCAGAGGAAAGGCGTTTGCTTTATGTAGGCATTACACGTGCTAAACATAAAGCGTACTTAATTGCAGACCCTTATGCATGCTCAGCGTTTGTAAAAGAACTAGTAAATGACGATTATCCTATTCAGATCGCTTCAACGTTGTTTAACAAGTCGCAACTAAAGCAAAGAGAGTGTAATACATGCAGCGACGGATTAATTGTGCCAAAAACGGGTCAGTATGGTAATTATTATAGCTGTACTAACACGCAAATTTGCGAAACTAAACTACGAGTGTGTAAAAGTTGTAGTAGCCCATCGGTTGATAAAAGCACGTATTCACAATGTATAAATATAGAATGTAAAACACAGCATCCAATTTGTGAAAAATGTGGGCGTGAAATGCGAAAACGCAAATCTAAGCATGGTGAATTTTTAGGATGCAGTGGCTTTGAGCTCAAAGAAGACAGCTGTAAAAACACTCGAAAGCTAACTGTTACATGAATAGCCCATTTAAAGTAATCTTAAAGTACTACTTAAATTGTAATCAGTCGTATTTTATTGCTTTTTTTTAGTATCAATGTTTAATTTACGCTACCTGAGTCTCATTATTGATTACCATGCACTTTTTCAGTCGATTTTTTTTGCTTGAAGACCATCATTTACCAACAGGGCAAATACCTAATTGGCGTGTGAGTGCTTTACGTATTATTTTTGCAACCGGTATTTTATTATGCCTAGCTATATCGCTTCATAAATCTAAACAAGCTGCCGAATTTAATATTTTATACTTTGTAGGACTAAGCGTTAGTTTCTTTTTTATAACGACCTTATTATTAGCAGCAAGCAAAAGGTATTATATATTTTGTGCGCATGCACTGCTGCTCTCTATAGTTGCGGCAAGTCTGTGTATTAACTTATTCGTGACCGATTTAGAGCTGGCAAAAATTGGCTCGATATATATGTTTTCGTGCCCTTTAATCGCACTAATGTTAATAGGGAGCAGAACGGCCATTTTTTATGCTGTGTTAAATATAATTCCTTTTTATATTATAGTTAACGACATAAATCTATCTTCTTTATCTGGTGTCTCAACTAAACTTTCTGATGAAAAGCTGTATATTACAAGCCTTATATTCTTATCTTTAAATGTTTGTATTCCACTTGCTTTTGCTCGCACTATTGTTGCGGCAAAACGCTTAAATAAAAGTATGAAGAGCGCTAATACTTACCTCAAAGATAAAAACGATCTTTATAGGGCTCTTTTTACTGAATCAAACAAAGCGAAGATTATTGTAGATGAAAATTTTGTGATTACAGATTTTAATCAACATGCTATTGATATGTTTGATATTAAAAAACATTTAAAAGAACATGGCGTTAAACTATTCAATTTATTACCTTCGCTTGATGTTGATGTTGATGTTGATGAGCTTGATGCTCAAGATCAAATTGTTAAACACAAAAACAGTTTTTTTCGGACTAACTACCAGCACGTAATGAGTGCTAATTATCGTGTTTATGATTTTTATGATTGTACTCAAGAACAGTTAATCAAACAAAACTTAACTATAATGGAGCAAGAAAACAAGCGCTTACGCTTTAGAGATCCACAAACAAAGCTACCAAATAGAGGATGGTTTGAAACACAGTGCAACAGATTAACCATTAAATATCACAAAGGCTTTTATATTGTGGTTACACAAACGGCTAATAGTGAGTATTTAAATTTAAAGTTTACTAAAATTGATTCACAAGCTTTGCTAATTAGTGCATTTAAGCGTTTAAAAAAGATGCCAGAAGGCCCTTTGTTGTGTGCGCATGTAGGAGTGGGGAAACTGGCTTTTATTGTTGGCACACATTCGGCAAACGAACTAAAAGATAAACTTTTGGTAAATATAAAACACACGTTAGACGAAACATATAATGTACTTGGAAATAAGTGTCAGCAAACTTTTTTATTTGGTTTTGCGCGCTACCCAAATCATGGGAAAAGTAGTGCTGAAGTGTTAACAAATGCCTGCGAAGCACTTAAATTAGCAAACAGTAATTCTCCTATTTGCAGCTATAGTGAAGAACAATCACAAGCGTTTATAGAAAAATACGAAATATCAATGTTGCTCGATGAAGCGCTTCAACAAGGTGATTTATCGGTGTACTACCAACCAAAAGTGAATGCTAAAGGAGAGTGCATAGGGCTCGAAGCACTCACGAGGTGGCATAGTTCAATACTTGGCAACGTATCACCAGTTGTATTTATACCTATTGCAGAAGAGTACAGAATGATCAGTAGGTTAACTGATTTGATTATTCAAAAAGTGTGTGCTCAAATTGCTCAGTGGTCTACAGTAGATATGCCAAGTGTGCCTATAGCAATAAATATATCTTTAATTGATTTCAGCCAGCCTGACTTTATTTCAAAACTAGTAAAATCTTTAGCTGATTTTAACGTAAAGCCGCAGCAAATAGAGTTAGAGCTTACTGAGACCTCACTTGAAGCAAATCAAGGCCATTCATTAAAGCTAATGCAAACATTGCAATCGTGGGGTTTTATAATATCAGTTGACGATTTTGGGGTCGGATACTCAAATATTGCTCGTCTTGCCCATTATCCTATAAATAAGCTCAAACTCGACCGTTCTCTTATCAGTCAAATTACTCATTCTTCACGTCAAAAGAGTTTAGTAAAAGCGATACTCGTTATGTGCGAAGAATTAGATATAAAATGTGTTGCCGAAGGTGTTGAAACGCAAGAACAAGTTGCTATTATGGCGGAAATGGGTTGTAAAGAGTTCCAAGGTTTTTATTTTGCACAACCTATTACGGTTAAAAATTATGAGGCTCATATAAATAAACACGGAACAAAATTTATAGCTGCTAAAAATAATGAAAAACAAGTCTTTTAATTCCGGTAGTAATTGGCGACTACTTTATTGAGTTAATGTTTTAGATTTAACTAAACGGCTCAATTTACTAACCATTACTATATAAATTAACCTAAAATCTGGTTAAGAGATTTACTAACGTATTGAATGCTTTTGATATTTTAATTTATTTTCTCTAGCCAGAGACTTTTAGCAAATTCAACGCAGTTAGCGCTGAAAATAGCTGCTCGAGATAGATTTATTATCCAGAGTTCAGGTTAAGTACTTACTCCTACGAGGCTAAAAATATCGTACTGCGATTAAACCGCCCCTAGATAGAACAAATTTTAATCCTGAAAGGTCAGCAGGCCTTAGAGTTTATATTATGAAATACGTATTTTTGTTTTGCCAAAAACTGCAATTAACACAATCTTTTGCCATATTTTTAATGGTTGTATTTTCAACAAACTTAGCTTGTAAAGAGCAAAGCCAAACGTTGGTTTTAGCCGGTAGCACATTTTCGGTATGCTCTAGTTCGAATTTAAAAAGTTGTAAAAATAACACGAAAATTCTAGGTAAAAAGCATCGTTTATTTACAATCACAAGCGCTAAAATTAATCAAATTAACTCACGCTGGCCCAATAATAACAGCGTAACTAAGTTGGAAACGTTTAACTCGTTGACCGCATTACATCCTAAAAGTACTTCACCAATGACTAAAGCTGAATTGCTTTGGCTATGGCGTGATATAAATAACGAAGAGCTAAGTCGTTTGACAGATCAAGAGTTCGATTTTTTGTTTGATATGTTAGAAACGCATCAATTAGATAATGATGGCGAGCGTTTAAAAGAACAAGTAAACACTGAACTCAATAACGAGAGCGCGACTAATAATATTTTACAATTTGTGTCGGGCAGTTTAAAAGTTAATAACGCAAAACCTACAATGCTTGCTATTACGGCATCGAGCCGCGACCCTTATGAGTCGGCAGATGTAGCACAGAGTCTTTTAGAGAAATCAAATATAAGCACTCAATGGTTAGCACTAACGCCCGCGCTTGCTAAAGCGATTACGAGTAACTCGTGCGATAAATTACCAGCGCTCAGAAATACATTAATGAATGTGTATAACCGTGAAGCAATTTATCCCGAGCGCACAAAGGCCGAATACGCTTTATGTAAAAGTGGCACTAATGCACTTGTATCACTTATTAAAAGCAGTACCGGCGTTATGTTTAATGATGGTGATGCGGCTTTAACACACAAGATATTATTTGATCAAAACAATAACCCATACCCGTGGACGCAAGCATTGCAAACTCGCCCAGTAATTGTAGGTGAAGGAGCCGGTGCTGCAATCCAAAGTAAAGTGACGGGCATGCTTACAAATACGACAAGCCTTGAGGCACTTCGTAAAAGTGAAACTAACGCTAATGCTGGTGGGCTGGGCAGTTTTAACTTTGGTGTACTAGATACTCAATTTAGCGAACAAAACCGTACATTTAGGCTTGCAGCAGCGCTAAATAAAAACGAAGTCAAAAATATTAAAACAGAGATTCAACATGGTTTTGGTATTGATGAAAATACGGCTTTGGTTGTTATTAAATCACCAGAAGGTAGTTTAATAACCGTAATAGGCAAAAGTGGTGTAGTGCATTTAGCTAACCAAGGTAAAGCCCAACCAAATAGTAAAAGTTATAGCTACTCCTACTGGCCTACAGGCAGTGTAATTGATATTACCAATAACACGTTTACTCTAAGTGATCGCACTATAAGCCAAGCGTTACCGGCTATAAAAATACCTCCACTGCCTGTGCAGCGTTTTGGCTCAATTTTAACAAATTCAAAACTGCGCTCACTAACTCAAGCTATGTGCCTAAGCCAAGAGCAAAGTGCGGTAGCCCAACAAGACGAGTTTATAATTAGCCTTACAGCAACGAGTGACACACAGTATCATCGCATCAATGCAAAAGAGTTTGGTTGTGCGCTAAGCAATTTAGAGTTAGCTATAAAGTCGATTTAGTGACTAACCTGAGCCAAGGGTTTAAGTTTTTGGCTCTTCTCTATAAAATAGCCACCATAATGATTTAAAAGCCTTACTAAAAGAGTATTAAAATGAATAAAGAAAATGATGTAATTTCTAGTCTAGCCGAATTAGAAAGCTTTTTATTAAATGTAGAAAACGGCGGTCTTGGCCTTAAGGGTGTTTCGGGCGTTGGTATGGCAACAAACAATAGTGATGGTAGTCGTTTTGTAGCCGTGTTTGATGACCAACAAAAATTACTTTTAGCGCGCGGTATTACAGAAGACGTATTCCAAACCGGGCAAGACATGGTACGCAATGGTGTAGGTCGTAAGCACTAAAGTAGTACCTTTTAAATATTATAGATGCGCCTTTAGGCGCTTTTATAACTTAGTTTTTATAAAATAAATGCTTAGCTTGTCATCTTAGCTTAAAGTTAAACTATCAAAAAATTCCTTTCATAAAATAACCAATGTGAACTCTGATATAAATATTTAATAACATAGATTTATTATCGATTTGCTCGGTTTTTACTTAGCCCACAAGGGTACTAAAGCATGTCTGTCATACCGTTTAAAAAGTAAGAATATTTCTTTTAAATGGAATCAATAAAATATAGAAGTAAATGCACCAAAAGAGAGCATTATTTTTCGTTATCATCATAATAGTTAACCTGAGTTCTGCTTAAGCGATAACTAATGCGTTAAGCTCTACGTCAGTTAAATTAAGGTGTGGCTTCTTTTCTTTCAAGCAATAAGCCACCAATCCAGCGACTAAATTCAACATAAAGCCGTTCATACTCCGATGTCTTGAATGTTCAATGAAGGATATGTTCTTGAGCTGGTCATTAATTGTTTCGATTATAAAGCGTTTTGAAAGCATTGCTCTATCCCATAATGACATCGCTTTTGCCTTCATATTTTTGCGAACCGTCGTAATGAGCTTTACCCCTTTATCGAGTAAATCGGCTTCTAAAGCTTTACTTAAATACCCTTTGTCACCATATAATTTATCCGTCAGGCAGCTCGCTAACTCACGCACTGGTTGAGTATCATGTACATTTCCTGTTGTCACTTTCGCAGCAACAATTTCACCATGGTGATTAACGATTAAATGTAGCTTGAAGCCATAAAACCATCCCATTGTTCCTTTGCCACGCTGGGCTATTCCATCAAAGGTTTTGTGTCTTGGAATACGAATATTATGGCACACTTTAATACATGTGGAGTCAATGAATTCAACGCCTGTGGGTTTACCTTTAAGTGAAGTAAAATAGGCACACATCGGCACAATTACCCTTGGCATAACGGCTAAAAATAGTGTGTAACTGAGCAAGTTGGGAAATTCACTTTTGTACATAAGTGATACATAGCCAAGGTAGTAATTTTTGAAATCTCGGTGATGTGACATATGAAAACTAATAACAATAGTCATAATTTCACTGGTCGTCATACGTCCTGAACGCTGACGTTTTTGGGTGCCATCTTCGAGTAATTGTTTTTCCCATTGGGGTATAAATACTTTGCAAAAATCATCGACATCGCAAAATAATTCAACTAATTTAATCATGCCTGTTCCTTGCTTATCCAATCGTTTTTGGTCGAAAGATCGGATCTCGGAACAGGCATTTAGTTCAATTTCTTAAACGAGATTCAGGTTAGTTAATTACTTATAAATTAAAAAATAAAATACTGTTTAAAATCAGGTTATTAAATATTGGTTCGTATCTTGCAATTAAAAATCATCCGCATTCTTAATTGGGCCACACTATTTTGATAATATTTTTACCTATAACTTTATTAATAAAAAATTTAGGATTAAAAATTTATTTTTGGATAACATTAACTATCTTCTTTGGCTTTTTTGTAAGTTTATTTTATTTTCCAATAGTGAAGTTAATCTTTGTTTTTGTCGTTCTTTTATATCTTCTATCGGGCATTGCTTGTATTGCAAGTTCACAATTAAAACAAATAAAGAGTGTCATTGAACACATTAATACTAAAAATTTCGATCACCGCGATATTCATTTTAACAGTTTGGCAAACTCAGAATTTATTGAGGAGTTACTAGTAAAATATCGTGAGTTAGGTCGAGTTATTACCCATCATAATGAAAAAAATAAAGAGGTTGAGTATTCCGCGATTCAGGTTATTGAAATTTCATCGGAAGTAAAAAATAATGTTTTGCTTCAATCCGACGCTATAAATTCAACAGCATCAGCAGTGACACAAATGAGCCACTCACTAAGCGAGATCAATAACGAAATATCTAAAACACATCACTCTTCCTGTTTAGCTTCAGAAATAGCTAATCAGGGTAGAGACACTTTAGTGTCACTAAGTAATGCGGTAACCAACGTAAATAAAAGGGCCAAAATAACCCAGCAGCGTATGGTTTCGTTGAATGAATTAGTTATAAATGTTGAAAAGATCACTGAATCGATACAACAAATTTCTCAACAAATAAATCTACTAGCACTTAATGCTTCAATTGAAGCGGCTCGAGCAGGAGAGTTTGGTTTAGGTTTTGCTGTTGTTGCAGAAGAAGTTCGAGCTTTAGCTAAACGTACACATAATTCTACGGACAGTATTGTGGCCAATATTGATGATGTATTGAAAGAAAGCAGTGAGATTGTTAGCACGATGAGTGAGGTCGTTATACAAACTGATGTTTGCCTTCAAAAAGTTAATGAGGTCGATATTTCATTTAACGATATCGAAAAAGCAACTGAGCAGGTTAAGCATCAAATGGAAATAGTGAGTAATGTGTCAACCGAGCAGGCAGCTGCAACCCATGAGATTTCTGAACATATTGCGCAAGTTGTTCTTGGTGCACAAGCTAATTCAGATATAGCGGTCCAATCTCAACTAGTTGCAAATCATTTACGTAAATTAACCCAAAGGCAATAGTCGTTCTTATTAAGGAGTGTAATATGCAATGGATAACCTTAACTACAGCTCATAGGTTGGATCTTAAGAAAACTTGAAGTTGAACTCTGTTAATGATCAAATAGTTACGCCAATAAAAACATGACTAAAAACAGAGTTCACATGCAGATTAACCAAGTTTCAAACCAATTAAAAGCCCTTATCTCAGAAAAACACCTCATTGAGCTTGCAAAAACCTCTGGATTTCAAGTTCGACACCGTTGCCTGTCGATCGTTTCTCTGCTCAAAGCCGTATTTAAAAGCTTATCTTGCCTGCAAGACGCTAACTTGTCAGATATCCATCAAAACTTGCGAACGCAGGCTGATTGCACGATAAGTTATAAACCCTTTCATAATCAAATTCGAAAACCAGCCTTGACTGAGCTTGTCCGTGAGCTCGTTATTCAAGCGATGTCTAAATTGACTGTAAACACGCTGGATAAAACCTTTTTTACCCAGCGAGGAATACAGCGAGTGTTATTGCAAGATGGTTCTTCATTTGCTCTACATGATGAATTAGCGCAGGTTTTTGCTGGTCGTTTTACTGCTGTAAGTCCTGCCGCAATTGAGTTGCACGTTACCTATGACCTATTTAATGAACAACCCTGCGAAATAGATATTCGTCCCGATGTTGAAACTGAGCGCGCCTTTTTACCAGGTAGCCACACACTTGAAGATACGTTATTACTTGCTGATGCTGGGTATTTTGACTTAGATTACTTTGAGCAAGTAGCTCAAGATGGCGGATATTTTTTGATCAGAGCAAATAAAAACATTAACCCAATCGTTACATCAGCTTATTGCGCGGGTATAGAACTTAAAGAAAAGAACATTAAAATCAAAACGTTACTCGATAAATTCGCAAGCCAACCACTTGAATTAACAGTACGTTGGAAGAAAAATGGGCCCGAGTACAGGCTTATCTATTTACCGAATGAAAAGCGCCCCGTTTTCCTTGTTACTAATTTAAAAGAGGCACAGTTTAGCTTTGACGAGCTACTCGATATATATGCAACTCGTTGGCAAATTGAGTTGTTTTTCAAAGAACTAAAGTCATGGAATAACCTTAAAGGGTTCATCACACGAGATCCTCATATTGCCGAATCATTGGTTTGGCTGAGTATACTGCAAACACTTATCAAGCGTTTTATCTGCCATAGTGCAGCGACGATATTTAAGTGTGCGATCTCGACATTTAGAGCGAGTAAGTGCAGTTATCTTTGGTTGGATGATATTCTGGATTGCATAGAACAAACACGGTGCAGCCATAAGATACATCGTGTATTTGAGCTACTAGCGGTAAATTGTAAGCGGCAAAGCATTGAGAAAAACAATGATATTTGCCGTTTTAAGATAGGAAGTCACACGGTCTGTGTTCCTTAAGAACTAAGCTATGAACTACAGCTACTTTTTGTATCCTTATTATTTTTTTGATAAAAAAAATGAAAATAAGCAACAATAAAAAAATACAAAAAGACGGACTCGTACATATTTGTCAGATCAAAAGGATAATTATTTTCGCTCAACAACACCGAGGACTCACTGCTGCTTGGTTAAATGGCGATACTAACGCAGAGGCTAAATTGACTGGTATTAAAAAATTAATTTCTCAAGAAATTAACTCTTTAATGCTTTCACCTGTTGCTAAAAATGAGCGTTGGGCAGCCTTTACTGATCATTGGGGTAGACTTCTTAGTTTTAACAATAAATCATCGGTCAGTAATAGTTTTGAACAGCATACGATGATGATTAAAAACTTAGCCTATTTATTAGAGGATACCGCTGAAAGCTCGCATTTAACGGCCGATTTTTTACCAAAAATAAATAATATAGGGTATGTTTGGCGCGAGTTAATATTAACGACAGAAAATATAGGCCAGTCACGAGCCATTGGAGTGAGCGTTGCTGTTCAACAATGCTGTTCAAGTGTTGATAAAATCAGGTTAAATTTTTTAATTCAAACAATGGCAAAAACCACTATTGATACTTTACAACGATTATCACACCTACCAGAAGAGCAACATACCCATACTAATCTAGTGAAAAAAGCGACTGAAAGTATGAATAAATTAATAGAAGTGATGACGTCAGAATTAGTTGGTGCAGCTAAAGTTGCGATAGATAGTAATCAGTACTTTGAACTCGCAACTGAGACTATGTCAAAGATGAATGATATTTTTGATCACCAAGTGAAGCAATTAAATAAAGTTATATAAGATTTAAAATTAATTTCATATAGATCTGCGGCCTCCGTTAGAAATGGAGATTACCAACGCTCAACCCAAGAAAGTAAATTTAGTGCATAGGTTTGCTTAATTAATGAGGCTGTCTAATTTAGTTAATGATAGTAAAACTCATTTACCTCACCTCTTAATGGTTATATGCTTTGATACCATTAAAAAATAACCCTTAAGACACTTAGTTTTCTAAATGGCTGCCTTAAATCTCGATAATTTAAATCTCATTTACAAATCATGCAAAGGAATACAGAAGTGCGTCTTTATAAATTAGCAGTGCTCTCAGTACTAGCTTCAGGCTATCTTTCAGCAAATGAATCAACCATCCCACTAAGTGAAATTGCCCTAATGGATCGTCAATCTTTAATTGAAATCTTCAAAGAATCTCCGACGGTTGAAATTGAAGTTAATCTTACCTTCAATGAGATTGGGAGTGATAAAGAGGATTTATTAAAAAAAATCACAGCTAAACCATTACCTAATTTTGAAGGTTTAACCTTTTCCGTACCCAATAAGCAACAATATTTATCGAAAAAGAACAATCTCATTTCCACACAACCTATTTGCAAAGTAGGACTAGTATCTGCGGGTAAAACTGTTTATAAAAAATCTAAAACGAGTGCATTAGAGTTAATTCATAGTTGTGGTACGAGTGGTTGTGGGTATGACTTCAAACTCCACCTTTTACCTGCTAAGGAGGTTTGCAAAGTGCTGTAGTGGTCAAAAGTTAATTCATTGAGTGATGAAATTAAGGGGAGGCAGAAAAAGCACCTACAGCTACAGACACAGCGGTTAAAAAGCGAAGTAATTCGCAGCAGCTTGTTAAAAAGCAGTTAAAAAAACCAAAGAAACGGGCGAAAAACCAACTCAACAGGCTGCTGTACTTTATACCAGTCTTAGTTTAAGAACATAAAAGGTATTGGATAGCATAATGTGACAGGGCACTTAGATTAAAATTAAACAGCAAAATATGAAACTGAGACAATAAGGTTTAGAACTTTCAGGACTAGTTCCCCGACAGCTTAGTGCCAAGGGCAGCCGTTGGTAACCTTAGCCTATTTTTTATAATTCTAATTTTACAAGTGCATCTTGCTCACCTTGATATAAATAAACTGGGACGATTTCATGTTTTCCATTATTTTTTCTAAGCTGATAGTAATTTTCAGTACACTCATAAGAGTAAAGAGTAAGAGTTGTTTTCCCGGGGTATGATTTTTAGTTTATTCTCACCTTCATATTGGGAATAAAGTGTACCGTTTTCGAACGAAATATTTAAAATTTTCGAATCGGAAGAACGATAACTTCCAACTAAAGATGCTGCTAGGGCCTTTGCTTTTTGACTATTTACTTGCTTAGGAGATAAATTTAGTTGTAGCGCTATCATGTCTAATAGAGCAGGGCCTGGGTGTTTTGTGTCGATGTTGGTTAAAGCTGTAGCGGTTAAATCTTCATTTGGGAAATAGACATGCCAAGCAAAAAATCCGGGAACCTGACCTTGGTGGCTAAAGCTATCTAATCCACTTATTTTGTATATATCTAAGCCATATCCATAATCCACATGCGAATTATTATTTAATAATGCCTTGGTGGTCATTAGTTTATAGTTTTCTTTTGAAATTACATGCCCTGACTTTAATGCATTTTGCCAAAGGTGCATATCAGCAAGTGTAGAAGCAATAGCGCCCGCAGAATAGATCCAACTACGATCAACATTCCATTGCCTTTCAGTTGAATCTTCAGGGTTAATATACTTTTTAGGCTCATTACGACTAGTAGTGTAGCCGTTTACTTTCCCAGCAGATGTTCCTTTAGTAATAACAAAAGTATTATCCATTTTCAGAGGTTTAAAAAATGTGTTTGACATGAACTGGTCATATGAAGTATCAGAAGCAACTTCAATGACTTTTCCCAGAAAGACGTAACCCAAATTTGAATAACTATATTTTTTACCAGACTCAGAGTTAAGATGTTGTTTACTTATATTTTGTATAACTAAGTCAATAGAAGCATACTTATCATAAATTTTACTTACTGAAGGTTCCCCTAAGTAATCTGGCAGGCCAGAAGTATGGCTTAAAACTCTATCAATCGTTAAATACCTAAACTCAGGGTTAATATCAGGAATAAATTGCTCTAATGTATCTTGTAATGATAGCTTTTTTTCTTCCGATAGTTTCAAGATCGCTGCAGCAGTAAATGTTTTCGTGACAGAACCTATTTGAAATATATCATCTACATTGAGAGGCCTCTCAGTATCAATATTTGCCAAACCAACTGCACCACTATAAATATGTTTACCTGACTGTTCTAATCTAACAACCATGCCAGGAGCTTCTGAAGAGTTATGGCACTGCATTAATTCAGCAAAGTTGTGTTGTTGTGCAACAGCTTTTATTCCATACAACCCTACAAAAAGACAAAAAAATATATTTTTTCCCATAAACTATGTTCCCTTAATCATTTAATAAATCTGTAAATAACAAATACAGATTACACTTGTAATCAATAATATTACATATAGCAGCTGCTTGCAATTTAATAAATAAAACCAATATTATTCAATAGCTTATTTAATTTTTTCAATGAAGGTATATTTGCTTATAATGGCCAAGTGAATGTAACAGCTTTATCAGAGGTCATTTTTTACCTTAACGTGGTAGGGTTCTTATTTTAGTCTTTTCTATTAATAGTAAAAGGGTAAGTTATTGCTAATTAAGAGTATTATTAGAAGCGAAGATTGTTTTTATATAAAAACTAAAAAACTTCTTTTATCATATTACTTAGATGGTACGAGTTAAATCAACTAGCTACTCAATGTCTACTTTATCGGGTCAGGTCAACCCGCTGCTTAGTCCCAATTGCGGACATTAGTCACGCCTCGTTAACGGGACGATTTTAAAAATGTGATTTTTCTGACCGTCTCTGACATAACTGATTTCCATACACTGGCCTTCAGTGATGAAGTTATCGGTATGATCATCGCCAGTAAAATATAAACTTTGAGTGTAATTGCTAAATTGGAATTTTGTATTTTCGATTACGAACGTTTCCGTACGGTAGTTTGTTGGTGAAGTCTCAGAATTGTAATGTTTCACGCATCCAACTACCATCTGATACTTTTTCTCATCAATGATTTGGCGTAAATGTGAAACTTTAAAGTAACCAAAGATACTATCCGATACCAAAACGCAAGATAAAAAACCAAAACCCAAAAGAAATTTGTTGCTACTTATTTTTAAAATCTCTGAAATATATTGAGTAACGTCAGAAAATTTAAATAATATAAATAAAAGCAGTGCTATCGGGAAAATAGGCAAAAGCTGAACTAAAGCAAAACCTATCTGAGTTTCAAAATATGCACCTGAGTTCAATTTAGTCCTGCTAATAATTTAATAGTGCGATAAAGGAGAGAGTTTAATTTATAACAAGTTGAAATAAATAGAATTTAAATGGTCGGTATGGAGAGATTCGAACTCTCGACCCCTGCCACCCCATGACAGTGCGCTACCAAGCTGCGCCACATACCGATTTGTATGCAATAGTACGTGTATTTTTTTAAAAATCAATAAGCGATTGTTTGTTTGGATGTTTATTACGCAAGAACGCTAAAATAGCACTCTTGCGATGTACTAATTGGCTAGTCTTTATTTAACCACTTTTTGATCGAGTCATACATCTCATCTCGTATTATTGGCTGAGCTTTTTTGTTAGGGTGTAAACTATCGTTTTGCATTAGCTCAGCTTGGCTGGCAATGTTTAGCATAAAAAAGTTCATTAAATGCGCACTTGTCTCTTCGCTAACGCGCGAAAAAGTGTCAGTAAACATTTTACTGTAACGCGGGCCGTAATTAGGGGGAATGTAAATCTCCATTAAGGCGGTCATCGCATTAGCTGCTTGGCTTTTTTGAATAAGAGACGTTAAGTTAGTTTGCATTTTTTTTACTGGGAAACCACGTAAACCGTCATTAGCACCTAGCTCAATAAGTACATGAGTGGGCTCGTATTGCTCAAGCAATGCATCTAAACGGCGTAGGGCTCCACCAGATGTTTCGCCACTAATACTGGCGTTGATAAGTTCAATGTCGGCGTGTTCGTCATCGTATTTATCTTGTAACAATTTTACCCAGCCTTCTTCTTGTTGAAGTCCGTAGGCTGCGCTTAAACTGTCACCGAGTATTAAAATCGTGTTGTCGGCTGCTGCGCTCAGCGGTTTGATAACTAAAAATAAAATGAATACTAAACGAAGGATTGAATGAGTCATATGTCAGCGCTTTCTCAATTAAATATAATTCAGGTTAATGGTTTATCTAAAATAGTCTCTACCTTTGAAGGTGAGCTGCCCATCCTCAGCGACATCAGCTTTAATGTCAAGCATGGTGAGTCTGTTGCTATAGTTGGCACGTCAGGCTCTGGTAAATCTACGTTACTCAGTTTATTAGCAGGGCTGGATACCGCCAGCAGCGGCGAAATATTTTTAGATGGTGAGCCATTACACAATTTAGATGAAGAAGAGCGTGCTGCACTGCGCGCGGCTAAAATTGGATTTGTGTTTCAATCGTTCATGTTAGTACAAAGCTTAACGGCACTAGAAAACGTTATGCTACCAGCAGAACTTGCTGGCGAAAGTGATGCGAAAGAGCAAGCAATTGCTTTGCTTGAAAAAGTAGGCTTGAGCCATCGAATTGATCATTACCCGTCGCAACTCTCTGGCGGTGAACAGCAACGTGTTGCTATTGCGCGAGCATTTATTGGTACACCTAAAATACTATTTGCTGATGAGCCTTCGGCTAACTTAGACAGCAAAAACGGTAAAATGATTGAATCCTTATTATTTGATTTAAATACTCAACATGGCACTACGCTTATTTTAGTTACTCACGATGAAGGGCTTGCACAAAAATGTGAGCATATTATTCAAATAGAAGCGGGTTTACTGGTAAAAAGCCAAGTAGAGGACGTTGCCGATGTGGGTTAAGTTAGCGCTTAAGTTATTTTCGCGAGAATTTCGCCGTGGTGAGCTAACAGTTATAAGCGCAGCTATCGCTCTTGCTGTGTTAACCGTGCTTACATTGTCGATGGTTACTGAGCGAATAGGGCAAAGTATTGCGCAAAAAAGCAGTGCTTTTATTGCAGCAGACCGTGTACTTGCCAGCGATCATGTTCTCGACACTGCTTTTATTACTCAAGCACAGAGCCAAAATTTAAAAACAGCGCAAATGGTGTATTTCGACACTATGTTGTTTGCCGATGATGAAATGCAGTTTAGCTCAGTAAAAGCGGCATCTAATGCGTACCCGCTAAAAGGGCAGTTAAAAGTTAAAGATACCCTAACCGGTGAAACTAAAGTTGCTAATAGCGGACCAACGCCGGGTAATGTGTGGCTAAGTGAATCGGTATTTTACAGTTTAAATATTGATATAGGCGCGCAAGTAGAGCTTGGCGCTGCATTATTTAATGTTTCAAAAGTTATTGTAGAAGAGCCAGACGCGCCATTTAATGTATTTTCGAGTAGCCGTCGTGTACTCATTAATATTGACGATGTGGCAAAAACCGAAGTTGTGCAGCCAGGTAGTCGTGTTTATTACCGCCAACTTTATGCAGGTAGTGAGGCCGACATAAATAGCTTTTACGAGTGGCTTAAACCACAAATGAAAGAAAACCAACAATGGTATGGCGTTAAAGACCGCCAATCACCCATTTCAAACAGTTTAAACCGCGCAGAGAGCTTTTTATTACTTGCCGGCCTATTAGGTATTATTTTGGCTGCAGTGGCTATAGCTGTTTCAGCAAAACGTTATTGTGAACGCCAATACGACCCAGTAGCGATGATGAAAACGCTCGGCGGTAGCCGCTCAATGATCCGCAAAATATACATGCTGCATTTATTGCTTGTATGTGCAATGGCGGTAAGTATAGGGCTGTTAATTGGTTATGGTTTGCAAGAAATAGCAACAAGTTACTTATCAAAAAGTATGGGCACAGAGTTACCCTTAGGTGGCTTTAAACCTTGGCTGGTGGCTATAAGCACCGGCGTAATTTGTGCTGTTATGTTTTCTATTAAACCATTATTTGATTTATTTGATATTCCGCCGCTTAGAGTACTGCGCCGTAACTTAGGTGACAAGTTGGCAGTAAGTCGTGTGCATTTAGGTATGAGTGCGCTAACCGTGTTTTTATTAATGTGGTTATTTAGCAACAACATAAAAATAACGCTTATTTTGTTTATATCAACACTTGCGCTAATTGGTGTGCTGTTTTTAGTATCTAAATTAATATTTGGTGGCGGTCGAAAGCTTGGCTTAAAACCTGGTAATAGTTGGTCGCTTGCAATTGCGTCTATTCAAAAGCGTGCAAATGTGAACGCGGTACAGTTAATTAGCTTTTCGTTAGCGATTAAATTACTGCTGTTTTTAGTGGTACTTAAAAACGATATGATATCTGATTGGCAGTCGCAACTACCAAACGATGCACCTAATGCGTTTTTAGTTAATATTACGCAAAATGAGCTCGAGCCAATTAATGAATATTTAGCTCAAAAAGATATTCAGGTATCGGAGTTTTATCCCACTATTCGTGGACGTGTAAATGCGGTAAACGGCGAGTTGGTAGCGCGTTCTGTATCGTTGCAAGACAACGAGAAAAAAGACGAAGAAGCACGTGCAGGTATTGGTCGTGAGCTAAATCTTACATGGCTTAAGGATGTGCCTGATCAAAATGAAGTAACACAAGGCACGTGGTTTGGTGAAAATGCGACGGCTGAGGCTTCAGTAGAGGAGTCGATGCTTGAGCGTTTAGATGTTGAGATAGGCGATACGCTTACATTTTTAATTGGTTCGCAGTCGTTCGATGCTAAAATCACCAGTGTGCGCAAAGTTAATTGGGCCACGCTTAAACCTAACTTTTTTATTATTTTAAGCCCAGATGTACTTGCAGATTTTCCGGCAACGTATATTTCGTCGGTACGTATAAACCCAGATCAAAAGCGTGATTTTAGCCAGTTATTGCGTACTTACCCTACTATTACAGCCATTGATATTGATAACTTTGTTAAGCAAATACAAACAACTATTTCGCAAGTATCACTCGCCATTGGTTTTGTACTTGCAATTGTTGTGCTGTGTGGCGCGCTTGTACTTATATCGCAAGTGCAAGCTAGTTTAGGTGAGCGTATGCAAGAAATTGTCATACTTAGAACGCTTGGCGCTAAAAGCCGATTAATTAAAAATGCGACCTTGTATGAGTTTTTATTACTAGGTGGCTTAGCTGGTTTAGTTGCCGTATTTTTTAGCGATATAGCGCTTTTGATTGTGCAGCAACAAATGTTTGACCTAGCAGGTAAGTTGCATCCGCATATATGGGTTATTGGGCCGGTAGCTGGTGGCGTATTTGTGGCAGGTTTAGGTTATTTAATGATTGCCCGAACACTTAAACAAAACACCCAAGGGTTAGTGCGTGCCCTAGGGTAAGCTAAACTAACATGCTCCTGTAAATGCCCACCTAGTTTGTGGGCATTTTTGTTTTTCTTTGTACTGGTAATTTATACAGTGCTCTGGCATTATTAGCGTAATTTAAAAATAATAACAATGGAGCGCTGTTTGGCCATTATTTTAGGGATCGATCCTGGTTCACGTTTGACCGGATATGGTGTTGTTGCCCATCAAGGTTCTAAATTTACATACTTAGGCAGTGGCTGTATTAAGTTAGCCGATCATCCTTTTCCGATTAGGCTTAAAATGATCTACCAAGGCATTACACAGCTTATTGAGCAGTTTTCGCCAGAAACCTTTGCCATTGAAAAAGTATTTATGGCGCACAACCCCGATTCAGCTTTAAAACTAGGCCAAGCTAGAGGCGCTGCGATTGTTGGCGCTGCAATGGCCGACTTACCCGTATTTGAATATTCAGCTAGGCAAATTAAGCAAGCAGTAGTAGGCAACGGTGGCGCAGATAAAACACAAGTGCAACACATGGTAAAAAATATTTTAAAACTACCCGGTACGCCACAGGCCGATGCAGCTGATGCACTCGCTATTGCGATTTGCCACGCCCATTCAGAACAAAATTTAATTAAACTAGCGGGCAGCGCAAGCAAAACCGTTAGAGGACGTTTAAGGAAATAATTATGATAGGCCGCTTAAATGGTATTTTAGTCGAAAAACAGCCACCAGAAATATTACTCGAAGTAAGTGGTGTAGGCTACGAAGTACGAATGCCAATGACCTGTTTTTACGATTTACCAAAAATTGGTGAAAATGCGATTGTTTACACTCACTTTGTAGTGCGTGAAGATGCTCAACTATTATTTGGTTTTAATAATAAAGTTGAACGTGCTTTGTTTAGAGAGCTATTAAAAGCAAATGGCGTAGGGCCAAAACTTGGCTTAGCTATTTTATCGGGCATGTCGGCAAAGCAATTTGTAAGTTGTGTAAATAACGAAGACTCAACATCGCTTGTTAAATTACCCGGTGTAGGTAAAAAAACGGCCGAGCGTTTAGTACTCGAAATGAAAGACAGACTAAAAGATTGGGGTAATGATTTATTTACGCCATTTAGCGACAGCGCAGTAATAGAGCCTATGAGCGATGCGACAATTGCTAATAATGCAGCGGATGATGCCGTATCGGCACTGCTTGCATTAGGTTATAAATTGCCACAAGCTCAAAAAGCCGTAAAATCGATAAGTAAACCCGATATGTCTACTGAGGTTCTTATTAGAGAATCTTTAAAATCTATGTTGTGAGTAACCCATGATTGAAGCGGATCGCTTAATTGATGCGACTGAAAAAACAAATGAAGACTCTATAGATCGTGCAATAAGGCCTAAGCTTTTAGCCGATTACAGAGGCCAGCCTCATGTTAAGCAGCAAATGGAAATTTTTATTGAAGCTGCCCGAACCCGTGGTGAAGCGCTTGATCATTTATTAATATTTGGCCCACCTGGGCTTGGTAAAACCACGCTTGCAAATATTGTCGCTAACGAATTACACGTAAGCATTAAAACAACATCAGGCCCTGTACTTGAAAAAGCAGGCGATTTAGCTGCGTTACTGACCAATTTAGAAGAAGGCGACGTTCTGTTTATAGATGAAATACACAGACTAAGCCCGCAAGTTGAAGAAATACTGTATCCCGCAATGGAAGACTACCAGCTTGATATAATGATTGGTGAGGGCCCAGCTGCGCGTTCTATTAAATTAGACTTACCTGCATTTACACTTATTGGTGCAACCACACGAGCAGGCTCACTTACATCGCCACTGCGTGACCGTTTTGGAATTGTGCAGCGATTAGAGTTTTATTCTGTAGAAGATTTATCGCACATAGTAGGGCGCTCAGCACATTACCTTGATTTAGAAATGTGTGACGATGGCGCTACCGAAATCGCGCAGCGCTCGCGGGGTACACCACGTATTGCAAACCGCTTATTGCGCCGTGTACGCGATTACACTCAAGTAAAATCTGACGGCACAGTAAACGCCGATGTAGCTAAGCAAGCCCTTGATATGATTGACGTAGATAAAAGTGGTTTTGATTATATGGACCGTAAATATTTACTCGCGATAATTGAAAAATTTATGGGCGGCCCAGTAGGGCTCGACAATGTAGCGGCTGCTATTGGCGAAGAGCGCGAAACAATAGAAGATGTGATAGAACCATTTTTGATCCAACAAGGATTTATTCAGCGCACACCTCGCGGGCGAATAGTCTCTGACAGTGCATACCATCACTTTGGATTAATGCCAAAAAAGACGACTTAATCTAAATTTCAATTAATCACTTGCGCTTGCATAAGTAAATGTACAGCAAGCGCGTATACCTAATTTTATAATGTTACCCACCATATTTTCACATAGTTACTCTAAACCAAGTTATTACAATTTTACCCACTATATAATCAGTTAACTCTTAATTCACAGAGCGTTAAGACTTGCGTGGCTATGCTGCGGGCTATTCGATAGATAGAGTATATTGCATAGCCGTTATCGTATTAGGCTGTTACAGTGTTGTTTAGTTTGCAATAATACTTAATCAATTAGGGGGATTAAATCTGACGTTAACAGTGTTAAAAATTTCTGATATACGACTGCATGGATGCAGAGCAATGCAGTAGCAATGAGTGATAACAACTAAATAACGAAATTTTTGCCTTATTATCGATACGATTTTCTTACCTCAAAATAGATCACTCAATTAAGCAAATTGCTATTAAATGATTTCAATTTTTTTGGCAAAAAAAAACCGCAAAAAATGCGGGTAAACAACAAGTTGAAGGAAGTAATCTTGGGGAACTACATTTTACACAACTAGGTTTTATCCTAAAAATGTAAAACAATGCAATACGATAAAATATCCTATTACTAAGAACTTTGCTTAATGAAGCTATTTCACTCAGTGCCAGCTCGGTATGGGGAGATAATACGCAATATATATTTATTATTCAAACTAGAAAATTTATAATTTCGGATTATAAAAACTAATGCAATGAAATTTCTGGTTGTTTAAAACTTGTTCATTAATGTTTTTTTCTGTTTGTAAGTTGATGAAAATTAGTGATTAAGTTTGATTTTGTACTGCTTGTCGCTATTAGTTTTACTATCACCTTTAGATTTTGTTTAAGTTTTTTGAGTGTTTATGCAGTGATTTTGAATAAATGAGGCGTTTTATGGTGTTTTACTTGTATATTTAAGCATATCTTGAGCGCATTATTAAATAGCGGAAATGGCTTTAAATTCTTTTGCTAGATAATTGCGAAATAAAGGTTATTTCAACGTTTTTTGTTGCTTATTCATAGCAATATCGTTGTCAGTTTGAAATGGACTCGATACACTATGTGCAACTTTTGGCTGCACGAGCGGTCATATTTACACAAATCAATCAATTTGACGTATTTTGATACTATTTAGGAGTTTCACGTGGGATCAGGGCTTAATTTTTTGGATTTAATATTAGAAGCCAGTTTGCTTGTTCAACTAGTAATGTTAGGGCTAGTTGCTATGTCTGTAATGTCATGGGCAATTATTTTTCAGCGTAAAAAAGCAATATCAGATGCGTTAGCAAGTGCTAAAAAGTTTGAACAAAAATTTTGGTCTGGTATTGATTTAAGTAAGCTATATAACGAAATTTCATCACGTAACGGTCAATCTGAAGGTATTGAAGCTCTATTTACAGCCGGTTTTAAAGAGTTTGCACGACATAAGAAAAATACCTTTCAAAGTGCGAGTATTGTAATGGAAGGTACACACCGCTCTATGCGCGTGGCACTCTCTCGAGAAATAGAGAAAATAGAGTCAAGCTTATCATTTTTAGCGACAGTGGGTTCAATTAGCCCATATATAGGCTTGTTTGGTACTGTATGGGGCATTATGAATGCTTTTATAGCATTAGGTGAAGTTAAACAAGCTACGTTGCAGATGGTAGCACCTGGTATAGCAGAAGCACTTATTGCCACAGCAATGGGTTTGTTTGCAGCTATTCCTGCTGTTATTGCTTACAACCGTTTTTCTAATAAAGTTGAAAAGCTAGAATCTCACTACATTAATTTTATGGAAGAGTTTGCTAATATTTTACACCGTCAAGCAGCTACACAAATAGAGGCCCAAGCGAATGTATCAGCGTAAGAAGCGCCGTCCGGTCGCAGAAATTAATGTAGTTCCTTACATTGATGTAATGTTGGTGCTACTGATTATATTTATGGCAACAGCGCCACTTATTACACATGGTGTTAAAGTCAACTTGCCTAAAATGACGGAGTCAGATTTAGTTGATACTAAAGATGCGCCACCTATTATTGCTTCGATTGACGCACAAGGTAAATATTACGTTAGTGTAGGGACTGATCCAGAGGCTCCGATGGAGGCGCTTGATGTAGCGGCTGTGATTAAGTTACAGCTAATGAAAAATCCTGATGTACCTGTAATGATAAAGGGATCTGGAAAAGTATCATACCAAGAGGTATTGCTCTTAATGGACTTTTTAAAAAGTGCCGGTGTACCGTCAGTTGGATTAATGACAGAATCCTTCGAAGGGACAAAATAACGGTATGAGTAGTTCATTAATTAAATCAGTAGTTTTGCATGTAGCGCTGGGTGGTTTTTTATATGCATCGGCAAACATTCACCCGCCAGCACCAAAGGTTATGGAAGTAACGCTTAATAAAGCTATACCTGATGTTGATAAAGCGGTGTCAGCTGTGACAGTTGACCAAAAAATGGTTGAGCAGAAAATAGCTGAACTCAAAAAGCAAGAAAAAGACAAAAAAAAGGCAGAAGACAAACGCATCCGTGATTTAGAGCGCAGAGCTGCAAATGCGCGCAAACAGCGCGAGTCAGAAACCCGTCATATTAAGAAATTAGAGCAAGAACGTAAGGCTAAAGAAAAAGAAACAGCCGAGGCGCAAGCACAAGCTAAAAAAGCACGCGCAATAGAACAAAAGGAACGTGCTAAAGCAAAACAAGCCGAAAAACAAAAGCAAGAGTCTGAAAGTGCAGCAAAAGCAGCTGCCGATAAGCGTAAAGCTGAGGAAGAAGCACTTAAAAAAGCTGAAGATGAACGTAAAAAGCGTGATGAAGAGGCTAAAGAACGTGCTAAAAAGGCTGAACAACAGCGTCAACAGGCCCTACAAGAACAAATGTTACAAGAACAACTTGCTAAAGAGCAGGCTGCGCGTAGTAAAATACGTCAACAACAAGTCGTGGGTGAAGTTGATAAATATCGCGCTCTAATTATGGCGCGTATTCAGCAGAACTTACTGATCGACGAGAAAATGAAAAATCAGCAGTGCCGAGTAAATATTCGTTTAGGCTTTAATGGTTTAGTAACACAAGTTAAATCATTAGGCGGCGATAAACTAGTCTGTGAGGCTGCACTTAGGGCTGTTCGTATGGCTGACACATTACCGGTATCTAAAGACAAAGACGTATTCGAACAACTTAAGAATATTAATTTAACAATCAAGCCAGAATTTTAAAGGAATGATATGTTCAACAAAGTAAAAATTGCCTGTTTAGTGCTGTTATTTGGTTTTCAGGGCATTGCTAACGCAGCCCTTGAAATTGTAATAACGGAAGGTGTAGATGGTGCAAGACCTATTGCAATTGTGCCGTTTAAATACAATGGTGTTGGCCCAATTCCTGAAAAAATAAGTGATGTTATTGCTGCAGATCTCATGCGTAGTGGTAAGTTTAAGCCTGTAGATGTTATACAAATGCCGCAACAACCAAACAAAGATGCTGACATTGATTATGCATCTTGGGTTAATAAAGGTGTTGAAGCGATACTTGTTGGTGAAGTTGAGCAACAGACTGATGGGCGTTATTTAGTTCGTTATGAGTTAGTCGATGTTATTCGTGGTCAAATCACGGGTGGTGAAACGCAAATGATGAGTAATGGTAAGTTACTTAAAAGCCAAGATCATATTTTAGAAGCACGAGATAGTGTTATTGGCATAAGTGGTTTCCGTCGTTATTCACATCGTATTAGTGATGTCATTTATGAGAAATTAACGGGTGAGAAAGGTGCTTTTTTAACCAAGATTGCGTACGTAATTGTACGTGATGGTGATGATAAGCCTTATCAGCTTGTTGTATCAGATTATGACGGGTTTAACGAACAGGTGTTACTACGTTCGAAAGAGCCACTAATGTCACCGGCTTGGTCACCTGATGGCACAAAATTAGCGTATGTGACATTTGAGAACCGTCAAAGCCAAATTTATATTCAAGATTTGTATACCGGTAAGCGTGAAGTTATTGCAAGTTATCGCGGTATTAACGGTGCTCCGCAGTTTTCGCCAGATGGTAAAAAGCTTCTTTTAGTGCTTTCTAAAGACAAAACGGGTGCTACAGAAGTTTACTTATTAGACTTGGCAACACGCAAAGAAACACGTCTTACGCGACATCGTAGTATAGATACTGAACCATCTTGGTATCCAAATGGTCAAGATATAGTGTTTACCTCTGAAAGGGGTGGTAATGCTCAGATTTATAAGTTAAATTTAAAAACTGGTAGGTCACAGCGATTGACCTTTGATGGTGATATGAACCTTGCGGGTTCGATAACACCAGACGGTAAAGAATTAGTGATGGTTAACCGTACCAACGGGCAGTACCATCTTGCTAAGAAAGAGCTTGCTACGGGTGCGTTTCAAGTATTAACGCGAACTCGCCTAGATGAATCACCGAGCATAGCACCAAATGGTTCGATGATTATTTATAGCACGCTTCATAATAATAAACAGGTACTCGCGCTGGTATCAATGGACGGTCGCTTTAAAGCCCGTTTACCTGTGCTTGACGGACAAGTAAAGGCGCCAGCTTGGTCGCCATATTTACAGTAATATTACTGGTTTACTCAAAATAGGAATCTACTTAATGCAACTTAACAAAATACTTAAAGGCCTGCTAATTGCTGTGCCAGTAATGACATTAGCAGCTTGTAGCTCATCTTCGGATATTGATGAAAGTGCTGCAAATCAAACAAATGAAGCTGTTGTTGAGCAATCGACAAATACAGACACAGTTGAAGTGGCTACAATCTCTCCTGAGCAACAAGCAGAAGAGCAGCTTCGTCAAAAATACGAAGCACTACGCCAAGAGCAAGTAATCTACTTTGATTTTGATAAAGCGACAGTTGAAGGCAAATACGCTGACTTACTTCGTGCTCATGCTGAATTTTTAGTTCAAAATCCATCAGTTAAAGTACTAATTGAAGGCCACGCAGATGAGCGCGGTACGCCAGAGTACAATATTGCACTAGGTGAGCACCGTGGCCAAGCGGTTGAGAAATACTTACAAAGTTTAGGTGTTTCAGCTAGCCAAATGTCAGTAGTAAGCTACGGTGAAGAGAAGCCAATGGTTAAATCTCGCACTGAATCAGCTTTCGCTAAAAACCGCCGTGCGGTACTTGTTTACTAAGATAAGAGATATTATGAAGCCGAAACTTATTTTGGCAGCCATGATATTGAGCGGGAGCACCCAGTTAATGGCTGCTCCCGCTCCTGTTTCAGAAGCTGCAGGTTCACAATCAAGTATTGAGAAGCGTTTAGCATCATTAGAGAGCATGATGCAGTCGCGTAATTTTTTACAAGTAGAGTTACAGCAACAACTTAATCTATTACAAGATGAAGTGAGTCAAATCCGTGGCGTAACTGAAGAACAAAGCTATAAGCTTGAAAAAGTACTACAGCGTCAACGCGAACTTTATCAAGAAATTGAAAATCGCGTAAGCCAAGCATATGCACAACCTGCTGTAGCGCCTGCAGCTGATTATACGCAACCAAGTGATGCACAGACATACAGTAATGATTTATCTGAAAACGAAGCATACGAGCGTGCTGTAGCGCTTATAATGAAGGATAAGCGTTATGATCAAGCAATTCCTGAGTTTCAAACTTTTTTAACGTCATACCCAAACTCAGTTTATGCATCTAATGCACATTATTGGCTTGGGCAATTGCTGACGATTAAAAATACGCCAGTAAAAGCAATAGAGCACTTTAGCGTGGTCGTTAATGAATTTCCTAATTCAAATAAACGACCAGATGCAATGTTAAAGCTAGGAACACTTTTGCAAGAGCAAGGTTTAGCAGAGGAAGCTCTAAAAATTCTGAATGATCTTGTTAATCAGTATCCAAGTACAACTGCTGCAAAATTGGCCACAGAACGCTTATCAAAATAATTGAATCGGCTTGATTAGACTGCTTTTTGTCATAAGCGGTCTAAAATTGGTCAACTAGGCATGAAAACTTAAAAAAAGAGACAATTTCGGTTGCACTCATTTTATAAATAAGTATTATAAGCGCCCGCAGCAAACGAATGGTTACCCCACTCGAAATGCGGCAAAAAGAGCGGGTTATTAGCTCAGTTGGTAGAGCAGTTGACTTTTAATCAATTGGTCGATGGTTCAAATCCATCATAACCCACCATTTTTAAAATGGTCTTTTATCGGCGGATTTACGTAGTATTTAAAGTTGTTAAATTAGAGCGGGTCATTAGCTCAGTTGGTAGAGCAGTTGACTTTTAATCAATTGGTCGATGGTTCAAATCCATCATGACCCACCATTTTATATTTATAAATAATATAATGGTTTAAATTAGACTTTAGTACAGACAATTATATCAGAGCGGGTCATTAGCTCAGTTGGTAGAGCAGTTGACTTTTAATCAATTGGTCGATGGTTCAAATCCATCATGACCCACCATTCTTTATTCCTTGTGAATACGGTTTGGTATCAATCGGCGGATTTACGTAAGCTTATTTATTTTAAATAGGTGCATGAGCGGGTCATTAGCTCAGTTGGTAGAGCAGTTGACTTTTAATCAATTGGTCGATGGTTCAAATCCATCATGACCCACCATTCTTTATTCCTTGTGAATACGGTTTGGTATCAATCGGCGGATTTACGCAAGCTTCATTCATAATTGAATAAGTGCATAGAGCGGGTTATTAGCTCAGTTGGTAGAGCAGTTGACTTTTAATCAATTGGTCGATGGTTCAAATCCATCATAACCCACCATTCTATGAAAATTTATATAAGAGCGGGTCATTAGCTCAGTTGGTAGAGCAGTTGACTTTTAATCAATTGGTCGATGGTTCAAATCCATCATGACCCACCATTCTTTATTCATTGTGAATACTGTTTGGCATCAGTCGGCGGATTTACGTAAACTTCATTCTTAACTGAATAAGTGCATAGAGCGGGTTATTAGCTCAGTTGGTAGAGCAGTTGACTTTTAATCAATTGGTCGATGGTTCAAATCCATCATAACCCACCATTCTATGAAAGTTTTAATCGGCGGATTTACGCAGCTTTTTACAAAGCAAATTTAAATTAGAGCGGGTCATTAGCTCAGTTGGTAGAGCAGTTGACTTTTAATCAATTGGTCGATGGTTCAAATCCATCATGACCCACCACTCTCTAATACTTTCCTTTATATTCTTTTTTAAATTCCCACTTTATTTTTTATAAACAGCCTCGCTAGTTTGCTGTTATTTGCTTTGATATTCTCGTATAATTCGCCCTAATTAATGCACTGTAGATAAGTGGTCGAGAACATGAGTCTAGCTCAAACTATTATGCCTGAAGGTTATATCTTTCCCCCTAAGCCAGCACCGTTAACACAAGACGAGCAAGGCGAATATAAAGCGCGTATAAAGCAATTACTAAAAGATAAAAATGCAGTACTTGTTGCCCATTATTATACCGATCCTGAAATTCAAGCACTTGCTGAAGAAACCGGCGGCTGCGTTGCAGATTCGCTAGAAATGGCACGTTTTGGCGCACGTCACGATGCCGATATGATTATTGTTGCGGGCGTAAAATTTATGGGCGAAACAGCTAAAATTTTAACGCCAAATAAAACGGTTGTTATGCCAACGCTTGAAGCAACATGTTCGCTTGATATTGGCTGTCCTATTGATGAGTTTTCGGCGTTTTGTGACGAGCACCCAGATCGTAAAGTTGTTGTATATGCAAATACCTCTACTGCGGTCAAAGCGCGTGCCGATTGGATTGTAACGTCATCGTGTGCACTTGAAATTGTAGAGCACCTAGATGAGCAAGGCGAAAAAATCATTTGGGGACCAGATAAGCACCTTGGTAGTTATATTCAAAAAAATACCGGTGCTGATATGCTTATGTGGAATGGGGCATGTATTGTACATGACGAATTTAAAACTAAAGCTTTAAAAGATATGAAGGCGCTACACCCAGATGCAGGCGTATTAGTTCATCCAGAATCGCCAGCAGAAATTGTTGCACTTGCCGATGCAGTAGGATCAACGAGCCAACTCATAAAAGCTGCGCAAACAATGCCCAATAATAAATTTATTGTTGCAACCGATCGCGGTATTTTTTATAAAATGCAGCAACTATGCCCAGATAAAGAGTTTTTCGCGGCTCCAACGGCAGGTGAGGGCGCTTCATGTAAAAGTTGCGCTCATTGCCCTTGGATGGCAATGAATGGCTTAAAAGCGATTGAGGAAGCCCTAATTGACCCTAAAGGCAAAGAAGTATTTGTTGATATGGATTTACGCGAAGGCGCACTTAAGTCACTTAATCGCATGCTTGAATTTACCGTGAGTATGGCTAAGTAACCTGAACTCTGGCTAGAGAAAATAAATTTAAATATCATCATATTCAATACGTTAGTAAATCTCTTGATCAGAGTTCAGGTTAAGTAATTTTAAAGTTTAAATTAAAAACGGTTAAATCTTGAATTTAGCCGTTTTTTTATACTTAAACGTAAGTGGTTGCTTGATAAATAAGCACTTGAAGGTTCATATTTAAAAATGGCTTGCACCTTGTGGGCCTATTTCATACTATAGCGTGCCGTTGCATTATACAATTGCTACACTGTGGAGGGATGGCTGAGTGGCTGAAGGCGCACGCCTGGAAAGTGTGTTTAGGTTTATCCCTAACGAGGGTTCGAATCCCTCTCCCTCCACCATTATTCTTAAAGCCCAGTTATTAATTTAACTGGGCTTTTTAATGTAAAGTAAACTCTGCTCAACGATTGGTTAGGCGCGACAAAGTAATTTGGAGTATGTTGTTAATTCAATCTACTTAAACTTGATTTGTTGAGGCATATCAAATGTTTTCCTCTGTATTATTCATATGTAGTGCTTTTATACCAACCTGCATAAATCTTTGATCAATTTAACGAATTAAATTGCACTATAACGTCGTTAAAATTTTTTATTTAGAACAACTAGATACAAAAACTTTTGCCTAGTTCTAGCGTAATTTTCTTAACGTTCAATAGACCCCATTCATAAGCAGATTGGTATTATGCGAGGAGCTTTTCGCAGTTACTGATATTCGCTCGCCGTTTTCGGTTTAAATTTTCACAGTAACTTGCTTGTGAAGTCGGTTTCCCTAATGCACCATGAAATACTCGCGAAAGTTTAGGATGGGTGATGAGATGGACGCTCCCCAAAACGGCGTCAATGCGCCAAACTGGTTATAACTCACACTCAGTTAAAGGGAACCTCCACCATGAAAAGTAGCGCATTATCAATTGATTTGGCAAAAAATGTATTCCAAGTCGCTGGCTTTAATTCTAACCATAAAAGGGAGTGCAATAAACGCTTAAACAGACCTAAACTCAATGCCTTCATGGCAAATACACCACCGTGCCGTGATGGAAGCCTGTTATTCTTCTCACTATTGGGGAAGAGTCTTTACGTCTTACGGTCATACCGTTGACCTTATCCCTGCACAACACGTTACACCCTTTGTTCGCGGTAATAAAAATGACAGTAACGATGCCCTTGCTATCTATGAAGCCAGCTTACGCCCTAATATTAAATTCGTTCCCATAAAAACCGAAGCCCAGCAAGAAATACTCACGCTTCATAAAATACGCGAGCGGTTGCTACAAAATCGCATTGCTGTAACCAACCAATTACGCGGTTTATTGGTCGATTTCGGGTATGTATTTCCTGTCGGTATTAAGGCGTTTGAGCAAGGGATAATTGCGTTAGAAAGTGATTCTGAGCTTCGCCCATTATTACGTACAATGGTGAGTGATATTTACACTGAGTACAAAACCCTTGTTAAACGCATTAAAGCCATTGAAGCGATGCTTGCTGCACACGTTAAACGGGATGCAAACGCTAAAATACTTCACTCCATTCCTAGCGTGGGTGTACTCAATGCCTCAGCCTATGCGGCATCTATTGGGAACGGTCAGGCATTTAAGAACGCAAAAGAACTCGGGGTGTGGCTAGGCTTAACACCTAAACAATACGCGTCAGGCGATAAAAGTAAAATGTCTGGTATTACTAAGCGCGGTAACAGTTACTTACGAAAACAACTTATTCACGGTGCGCGCGCCATTATCGCCAGAAGCCACCATAAAACCGATGCGTTGAGCCAGTGGATAAATCAATTACGCGAGAAAAAACATGTTAATTGTGTCGTGGTCGCCACCGCACACAGATTGGCGCGACTGATGTGGGTATTGCTGACCAAGCAAACTCTCTACTCTCCTCAGCCTGTGCAAAATACACGCAAGGATGCTAAATTATGCCTATTTTACACGTCAATCACACCCGAGTTTACGACTTAAGACAGCCCGTCGAAGACATAGGTTTTAAAACCTGAGTGGGTGTTTGGGCAGTTAAGTCGTAACATACGCTTATCCTGTATGTACTTCACTTATAATGAAACAAAAAGCGCACGCTAACCAAGGTTAACCAGATAAAGACACGAGATTCAATCTCGCTTGGGTGAATATTTTTTAGGTCCCTTGGTACGAAGCTCATTAGGAGCATGATAACCATGACGCTATAGCTCGAATATATGTCAGTACCTTTGTTTTTTAGCAAGCTTGTGACGCATCATTACTGTGATATGAGATACATGATAATTAAAGAAAAACATTTATTTTTATGTTTATACATTAGCTCGTCTTGACTTCAAGGGAGCGTCCATATATGTATTTGTTGTTTGCCTCTTTACTCTAAACAGCCCAAACTTCTTAAGGTTGCTTCTACCGCCTTTTCAATAGGCGTATTGGGCTCTTCGCCTAGTAGTTGAACCAGTTTAGTATTGGTCATTTTGATCGAGTTTTGCCATAGATATTTCATTTCCATCATTTCTTTTACGGTTTCGTTAAATGGGGCGATTAGGTACATTAGCCACCAAGGAAACGCGCTAATACGTGGCATTTTTCCTGATTGTTTTTTAACGACATCGCGAATGGCTTTGGCCATTTTCGTGCCATCTTCGTCCCAAAAACCCTGCATATGAAAAACGGCAAAAGCGTCGAGTTGTTCACGTTGCTGTATCAGTTTGACCATAGTGGCGGCTACATCAGGTAAATAAGCCCATTGATGACCTACACCCGCTTTCGAGGGGTTACTTATGCTGCTTACCGGTTTATTGGGTTTAACCAAACCTTGGGAAAACCAGTTACTGACTGCCCTTGGTCCAAAAAAGTCGCCAGCACGCACAATAATGACTCGCCCATTGTTATTAGCAAAATCAAGCAGCTTTTTTTCCATATTCACACGAATACGACCTTTACGGCTAATAGGGTTTTGCGGTGAATATTCAGTAATAAATGGAAAAACATCAGATCCAAAATTGTAAACCGTGCCGGGTAGCACAACACAAGCACCAACGTCTTTGGCTGCGTGTAAGGTATTATTCAACATGGGTAAAACTAATTGCCCCCAGTTTTTATAACCCGCAGGATTAACGGCATGGATTATCACGCTACAACCTTGCGCTGCTTTTCTAACATCATCCAAATTTAACGCATCGCCTTGAATCCAATGGATATTACCTTGTGTTTTCACTGTTCCAAAATTACGTTTTAACGCTTTAATCTGCCAGCCAACTTGGAGCAACTGGTGAGTTACTTCGCTGCCAATGCCACCTGTTGCGCCAAGTATTAGAGCGGTTTGTGTATTTTTCATGTTTAATTACCTAATGACTAGATTGATGGAATAAGCTTAGCTATAATTCAAACTAAAAGAAATTAGCTAAAACTATTGAGCAGCTATACAAATTTGTATGAATAAAAATATTGGTTGGGAGTTTTATCGCTCATTTTTAGGCGTGATGCAGCACGGCTCGCTGTCGGCGGCGGCCCGTTCTATTGGCTCTACGCAACCAACCATTGGGCGACACATTACTGAATTAGAACGGGCGCTAAAGGTCGCGTTATTTGTGCGCACACAAAGCGGATTAACTCCTACCGAGGCGGCTAAGGCACTAGTGGGTCATGCTCAAGAAATGGCCAATGTGGCAGAGTCTATTGAGCGAATAGCCAGTAGCCAAGGCGATAACGTGCAAGGCACTGTTCGCGTGACCACTAGCGATATCATTGGTATTGAAGTGTTACCTCATGTCTTGGCTAAACTCGGCCATCAATATAAAAGATTGCAGCTTGAGCTTATGTTCTCTGACCAAGCGCAAGATTTACTTAGTCGAGAAGCGGATATCGCTGTGCGCCTATTTCGCCCAATCCAAACTCAATTAATTGCTAGGCGCATAGGTAGCATAAAAGTGGGTTTGTATGCGCACGTCAGCTACCTTAATCAAGCAGGTATGCCTGCTTCCATGAACGATTTACAACAACATCAATTAATTGGTTTTGATCAGTACACCGATTACATTCGCGACACCTTAAGTACCTTGCCCTTTACGCCAGAAAAGCAACACTTTAGCTATCGAACCGACAGTAATGTGGCTCAGCTATCATTAATTAGAGCCGGAGCGGGAATTGGAGTGTGTCAGGTGTCGATAGCAGATAAAGACGCGAACTTGGCCAGAGTACTGCCGGATGACGTGAATATTCCTATGGATATTTGGGTCACCATGCACGAAGACCTGAAAAAAAGCACAAGTTGTCAAACCGTGTTCGACGCTCTGGTATTAGGGCTAAGTGACTATGTAAACTCCTAAATGTGGCTGTAAGGCGTTAAAATTGAAATAGCGATATATAATCCCCAGCACTAAAACTGGACACAATACCAGGGCGGGATCACACTTTGTAAATAAACAAATTTTATGATCTAATACCATAAATTTCATCACCTTAAACTTATTATGTCACTCTTCTCACATTTAGAACTCGTCAAAGATAATCGTTCACATATAAATCAGCACCATAACTTAGTTGATGTGCTTTTTCTTATTATTACTGCCGTTACATCAGGGTGTGAAAACTGGCAAGACATTGAAGTCTATGGCGAAAGTAAGCTTAATTGGTTAAGAGGATTTCGTTCTTTCAAAAATGGCATACCCACTCGACATAGTATTTCGCGATGTATAGCTGGGTCAATCAAAACCGCGTTAAATCAGCGCATCCTGTCATTGCCTTCGATGGCAAAACTATTCGCGGAGCAAGTAAACACATTGCTGATAAATTACATCTCGTCTCAGCATTTGATTGTGAAGCAGGTCTCACATTATTCCACCAAACAGTTGGCAGTAAGACGAATGAAATACCGGCAGTTCGGGATTTATTGAAAATACTCGATATCAATAACACCGTCATTACACTTGATGCTTTGCACTGCCAAAAAGAAACGCTAAAACAGCTAATTAGCAGACATGCAGATTATCTAGTGCAAGCAAAGGGTAATCAAAAGAAACTTTATAGCGCGATTCAAGATGCATTTACACACCAGTATGAATCTGAAAACTCAGAGATACTTAGTCATGTAACACAAGATGAAGGGCATGGGCGAAAAGAAGTACGCACGATAGATTGTCTTGATGCGCGTTTATTACCGAGTGAAATTAAAGAGAGCTGGCCATCAGTTAGAACAATCGTTGCGGTGCAGCGAGAGCGAACGAAGGGTAATAGAACGAGTATTGACACACATTACTACCTAACATCGTTGACAGACAATATATTGATAAGTAAAGCAATAAGACAACATTGGCTGATAGAAAATCAGCAACACTGGATACTGGATGTCGTATTTAAAGAAGATGCCTGTCAAATACATGAGCCATTAAGTGCGCAACATATGGCACTATTTAGACGCGTCGTTAGGAACATGATAAAGCAGCATACGAAAAGCAAGGGGTCAATAAGAAGTAAGTGTGTAAGAGCTTATAGTTACTCCGTTCCATTAATTAATGTATTTACCTATCTCATTAATACATGGAATATGCTTCTGTTGATCACAAATATTTGAGCGGAAACAATCAATGTTTGTAACAAGACTTTCGGATCAACAGAAGTTATTTGTTTCAATACGCATACTCAGGGATTGTCGTAATGCCGACTATCTATAAGACCTGCGAGAAACACTATTAGCCTCTATCTATTCTTTCACTTTACCTCTAGGAGGCCCAAAATGGAAGCCTTTAACGTCTCAGATTTTGCTGCCCTTATCGGGATCGATTGGGCCGACCGTAAACACGATATTTGTGAAATAAATCGCGACACAAATACACAACATTTAAGTGTGATTTCCTCTGAGCCTAAGTCAATTAATGCATGGGCGCTTGGGTTAAAACAACGCTACAACGGCAGATCTGTTGCTGTCGCGTGTGAGCTAAAAAAAGGCCCACTTATATATGCACTCAGTAAATTTAAGCACATTGTATTATTTGTGATTAACCCATCAAGTGTTGCTAAATACCGTGCTGCATTTACGCACAGCGGGGCTAAAGATGATCCTACTGATGCAATTATTCAAGTTGAAATCTTACAACTTCATATGGATAAATTAACGGTTATTAGGCCGGATTCAGAGGACGTTAGGTGTCTTGCGCAGCTTGTCGAATACAGACGTAAACTAGTACAAGATCGTGTTAATTTAACCAATAAAATAGCCACAACGCTAAAAAATTATTATCCCCACGTGATTGATTGGTTTAAAGAAAAAGACACTCAAATATTCTGTGACTTCTTACTGCGCTGGCCCTCTCTTGCTCACGCTAAAAAAGCGAGAAAACAGACACTACTCGACTTCTTTAATCAACATAATTCCCGCTACCCACTCGTTAATGAAAAGCGGATAAAAGAAATCAAGGATGCAGAAATACTCACCGAAGATATGGCGGTGATCACGCCAAACTTATTGCTTATTGAATGCCTCGTTCCGCAACTTAAACAACTGATGTTGGCAATAACACGATTTGATGACGAAATTAAAACACTTTATAAGCAACATACAGATCGCGCTATCTTTGATAGTTTACCCGGTGCAGGCCCACAATTAGCACCTCGATTATTAGCCGCTATGGGGTCAAATCGTGACCGCTATAAGTGCGCTGCTGACATACAATTGCCCCTGTTACCGAACGCAGTGGGAAGAAGGAATGGATACACTGGCGATACTCATGCACTAAATTTTTAAGGCAAACATTTGTGGAATGGGCAGGATTATCTGTGCGTTATTCATTTTGGGCTAAAGCCTATTATCGGCAGCAAGAAGCCAAAGGAAAACCTCATAATACCATCATCAGATCATTGGCATTTAAGTGGATACGAATCCTATTTAGGTGCTGGAAAACACATACGCCCTACGATGAATCAACTTACTTAACTGCATTGAAAAGTAAGGGATCACCGCTGTTAAAATTTGCGGTGGAAAGTGAGCTTTAGCGCTTGCTGTCCACCTCAGGGCGTGTTGTTATGATGATGCTTTTAGAGAAGAACTTCTTTTTGGTTAACATTTTTAACAAAGTATGCTCGCGCCCTAGTTGTTTAGAGCCGTTGAAATAACAGCATTACGTTCGCGTTGATATTGAATATGCTAAGAATAAGTGAAAGTAGCACCTATAATGAGGATAATAATTTGGATGATTACTTGTAGTAAAAGCCCATTATTAACCCTGCTTTTTGCAAGCATTCATTCGTCCTTTTATATGTACTTATATAAGCGTTTGGTATCTTATGCTCGGACTAAATATAGCACTTATTTTGAATGTTACAACTTAGGCTTTTTTTGTAATTTATATAATGGACAATATCTTATAGAGTTTGTATCGGCTTAAATTAGAGGTAATATGTTAATCTTAAGTTGTTACTTATTGTGTTATTTGAGCAGGATTTATGTGTAATAGGAAATAACTAAAAATGTAGTTTTATATTAAAAATATAAAATGAAAGCCCCATAGAATCAACATAAGGGCTTTTTACTTGGGAAGGTTACTGAATTGTTAATTCATCTATCGTAATAGTTGCCTCACTCTCTGTACGGATAGTTATAAAAGAGGTTGGTGTTGCAACAAAACCATCAACAGTATAGGTTTGCCCCAGTACTAGCTCTTCCAGCTTTATAGAGTAAAACTTAGAACTACCGTTATGTATTGAATTAGCACTTCCTGAGGTATTGTTGTCTACGTATATCTGAAAGCTTTTAGCTGTATTACCGCTTACAGCATCCACCTTGAACGTTACTTGGTAGTTATTTGATAGGTCTAATAATCCGCTTGTTTGCGTATCGTCACCCGTGGTGTTAATGGTCGGTGTTGTATTTGCAATACTAATACGTGTACCGGTCATGGTTAGTTTTCCGTTACTTACCTGAACACTGCCTGTAACACGGTGAAATAGGGGGGTGTTGCTCCCTGCAAGGCCTGATAAGTCACGGTAACGATTACTGAAAAATTCATCAGCGTTGTTTGCAGAAAAATTTTCAGTAAATGGTAGCCCTAACGGCTCTTGAATCGGCGGCTCTGTAGGCTCTTCAATCGTTGGGATATCTAAATCACTTTGATCTATTTTACCAATACCTGCATGCGCAATAACATGATCTTTAATAGCCATAACAGGGGTTAGTGTGTACTCATAAGGCACTTGATAGCTACTTGTTGGTGTAATTCCATTTTCGGTTACTTCACCCGCTACGTCACCGTCTGGTACTTCACCCCAGGTAACGGTATCACTGAGGTAGTTACCCGATGTATTCCAATAGCCAATAGTATCTGAATAAAACGAGATCACTGGGTTTTTGGTGTTTTCAAAGTAGTTACCTTCTATTTGAAGCTCCGCCCCCATACGTGAGTTTATGGCACTAGAGGTAATGTTGTTGTAGTAGTTATTAAATACATGGCCGCGACCGAATCTAAATAAGGGTACTCGCGATACAATATTTTCAAATCGGTTATGGTGAAAAGTAATAAAGCGATTTTTGTTGGTACTGGTGTCATCATCACTATGACCATGTAATGAGGTTTTCCAGCTATCGTGTAAGTAGTTATAAGAAATTGTGATGTTTTGCGCGCCAGATTTAGAATCAATTAGGCCATCATAAAAATCTTGATCTGAGTCTAGCGATGAATATAACTCATTGTGGTCAATCCAGATATTAGAGGTACTTCCGTTTTCATCACCTTCAATTGAAATACCATCCTTACCACCGGTAAGCACTTGATTAAATTTTAAATTTTGAATTATGATATTATTCGCTCTGTGAATTTCGATGCCAATACCATCCAAATGACCACGATCTGCTACGCCCACAATAGACACATTATCCATATCTTTTATCTGAATTGATAAGCCATCACCGCCACTGTTCGCATCAGTAATAACACCATCAACATAAATGATAATAGGTGTACTGGTTGCTTTTGCTTCACTTAATGCTGCTTTTAATGATGAGCCATTATCTACAGTTACCACAGTGCCATTAGTACCACCGGTCACATCAAAGCTATAACCAGCAAATCCTAAATTCACGTTAACAGGTATTACTTTTACAGGTTCGTCAGGTAACACTGGCACTGGTAAAGGGGTCGGGGTCCACCCTGCGCCATCGCCATAACTTGCAAAAATACTATCACGTTCAAGCAGTTGAGCTACTTCACTTGTTTGTAAAATATAACCACCAATACGGGTGCTTAAATCTAGTGCGTTACCTTGCATATCCATGCTGCCGTATTCACGCCAACCGCTTGTTACTGAAGGTGCTTCTGGATTTGGAGCTGGTTGATTTTCAACACCGTGAACAGCCCAGCCAACAGTTGCAATGTGGGTATCAAACTTGTTATTGATAAGGGTTACATTATCAAAGTATGAAGAGCTACCACTACTGCGGGCAAGATATGTTGAATTGTCTAGTACGCCATTACCAATAGGGCCAGGACCATTGGTAAACTCATTGTTTAAGAAAATAAAGCCAGGATCGGTTTCTACCGGTACACGCGCTTGTAAAACGTAGCCACCTTTGGTGTCTTGGGTTGGATCACCATTTTTAGAATCACCTAGGGTACGTATTTCGCTATTTTCAAATAACGAAGTAACTGGGTATCCCCATATGAAGTCTACGTTACCGGCAACTAGCGTGTTGTAAAACCAAGTATAGCCTTTTAGTAGTAGGGTATCTTGCTCACTAATAAAGTTTGCGTTGTTGGCAACTAAACGATATTGGCTATTGAAATAAATAGTTTCAGCTTGATTTGATACGCTGTTACTACGAATGTGCGTGTTTTTTAATGTTAGATTGTTAATAACCAGCATATCTGTGCCTTCAACCAAAAATACACTACGGCCACCGTTTGGAGTACCACTGCCAAGTGCTGCGCTACCACCTGAACCGCTATTAAGTGTTTCGTAGTTTTCGTACTGAATAATAGTGTTGTCTTGGCTTTCACCTTGTAGCGTTATATTATTTTTATTGCGCAGAAATAGCAGCTCATTGTAAGTCCCGTCTTTTATTGAAACCGTTGTTTGCTCATCTTTATCAAGATGCTGCATTGCAAAATTAAGTGCGCCTTGCACGGTTCTAAAGTCAGCAACGTCATTATCGTCAACGAGTAGCTCATTTCCTGCTGGGATATTTACTTTGGTTGTAAATGTCCACTGACTGTTATTGCCAAGTCCAGCGAAATCCATGTCATTTAATTTAGCACCAGTAACAACGTCGTCACCGATAACTACACGATAAGTTTGGCCGTACTCAAGCACACTGTTGCGAGGCTTAATGATTAATGTATTGTCCTCTAAGCTAATAGGGAAGTAATTTACAGCACGTATGCGATCTTGCCCAGGGTAACCAATTACATCGATGTTCTTACCTACTTTTAGGGTATCAACTAAAGTGTCATCACTTTGTTTATAAATCCTAACTTCGCCAAGACTACCTAAGGTTGGTGTTACACCGGTAGTATCAAAATCAATTGAAATTAACGTATCAACAAATTGATTGTCTGCTGATTTTTCAGGCATTAGCTTACCGCTTAGGTCACCATAATCGGTGCTTGGCATCACAAAGCCTTCGACAATATTTACTTCAATCGTTCTGATTATTGTTTCATCAGAACCTGATACAAACTTAATCGTTGCTTCACCAGCACTGAGCGGGCTTAACATAACTACATCGCCTGAGACATCAGCAGACACTACGTCTTTGTTACTCGATGTAACGCTGAAGGTATCGGGTGTAACACCATCGTCTTTAATTGCTGTCACATTAATTATGAGCGGATCAGTTGTTGTACTGGCATCCCATGCAGGATCTTTATAATCAAGGGTTAATTGAATTGGCTTAATACTTGGATCGCCGACTTTAACGTTATCAAGTTCAAATGAGCGGTTGTTAGTAAACAAACCAATTAGGCCACGAGCGCTATACGTGCTGTCGCTAATTGTGCCCATTTTTTCACCATTCAGGTATGCGGTAAGTTCTGAGTCTATCATTTCAAAGCGGGTGGTATACCAAACGCCATCAGTTGTACCGCCTTTTTCACCTAATAAGATAGGAGACTTAGCTTGTACAGGTCGAGAAATAGAACCGTCAACAGTCACAGCCACTTCTACTTGTGTGCTACTTGTTGAGTTTTGTACATTTAAGCCACCAGCAAGCCAGTTGCCTTCACTTTCATAGCGAGCCATTAAGTAGAGCTGTTTGCTCGCTGTTGTACTGTTTTGACGTGGTCGAATATCAGCTTCAAAAAAGTAGTTACCGGTATCTGGCACATTTTGTAATGCGTCTTCAGTGGCTAAAATGAGTTCACCACCAACACCACCGGCGGTGTAACGCATAACGTTGTTACCACTTAAATCTAAAATATCAAATTCACCCACGGCGCCCGCTGTGTTATCTGGTTTTGCAATAATTTTCCAGTTAGACAAATCGCCTGCTGAAAAGTCATCACAAAAATACAGCTCAGGAGAGCTATTACATTTAAAGACGCTCGGATCGTCTAAGTATTCGATACGTAGATTTTTAATAACAACCGTCCCGCCATTTTCAGTACGCAGCTGTAAAAATGAAGTTGCTGTTGCAACTTTACCTTCAACAACTAGCGTAGTGTCAGGTACTAAGGTGTTAATTAATTCATTGTAAAATTTTGAGCTAGAGCCATGAATTGACTTTGAGCTGCTAGAGGTATTGTTATCCACGTAAATTTGGAAGTTATTATCACCATCCGGATCGCTCACACTCACGATATCTATCAAAATTTGATAGGGGCGCGATAAATCAAAGCTACCAGTTGTACTTTGATCTGTTTCGGTCGTCTCTACATTTGGCGTTGTATTACCCATTGTAAAGCGGCCACTATTAATTTCTAAACCGGTATCAATAACAGAAACCGATCCACCTGTCTTTTTAAACATAGGGACGATAGAGCCGTCAGCTGCTGTAATCGCGGAAAAATCAGTTGAAAATAAATCACCTGTTACCGTTGTAAAATCAGTAACAAATGGGAATGGCGTTGTCGTGTCTCCCCCTGTTGGAGGTGTGGTTGGATCAGTAGGCTCTTCAATTTCAGGTACATCTGTGGCAACCGTAATTAACTCTAAATTATCTAACGTAATTGATGCCGCGCTATCAGTTCGAATCTGTAAAAATGAGTTTTTAATCTCTGCATTTAATACTCCTTGAGCGCTTTCGCTCTCCAGATCAGGGCCTGTTACTACGTCTTCACCTGGTTTATAGGTATATGTAAAGCGTTGACCTTGAGGTAAATTTTCAGCTGTAATAGCTTTTGAATAAAATTTAGATGCTTTGCCATGTACTGAGTTGTCTTGGCCAGTCGTATTATTGTCAACATACAATGATAGAGTACCCGCATCATTATGGGCAATAACATCAAAGCTGATTGTAAAGCCTTCACTTAAGTTATAAATACCTTTACCCAATGTGTCACTTGGGCTTGTTTCTTTGCCTGGTAGTGTGTTACCAATACTAAAGCGGTCGCCTTCAAGCACTATATTGCCATTTTCAGCATCAAGTTCTAAGCTACCACCGGTTTTGAAGTAAAGAGCAGCACTGCCAATCTCATCACTTACGCTTTTATAGGTAGACTTAAAGAAGTCTTCAGTGGTGGTGTTAAAATCTTCAATAAGTGCTTTGCTGTTCTGTTCTGCTAAATTGTTGAGGTTTTCAAGCTCAATGGCAGCTTGCTCTTCACTAAATACGATAATGTTATTTTTAGCATCGTCGTTACTATCGCATTTTGCAATCATGTCGCTAAGCGATGCGTCATCAGATTGGTGGCACAAACTATACACACTATCAACCGTATTAAATGAACGTGAGATTAGGTATTGTGTATTTGACTCACCATTAACAGCAGTTGTAAAAGCGAGTACGCGATCACCAAATATAAATTCATAATTGCCGTTGCCAATAATTTCACCATCAGCTGTTCTAGTAAATGTGCCCGTGGAGTTAGTATCATCAGCTGGGCTAAAATTAAGTATTTCAATACTGGCAGTACTGCCTTTTACCAAAGGGTTGTATACATCACCGGTAAATAGTGACAAGTTAAATGCATTAGGCTGTGTACTGTTGTATTGCTTATACACAAAATCAACAAAATGTAATATAGCCTGATCAGCATCAATGAGTTCCGTTGTTGGTGTGCCTGCATTTGCTAGCCAAACGTTTACATCTGCCGCAAATTCATCTTCACTACGACTAAAATAATCGGTAATTGTTTGGCCTTCTGATAAGTTGATCGTTGCTGCATCGGCTGTTGTGGCACTAATGGTAATACCGTTACTCACATCGCCATCACTATCAAGTGATTGAAATAATCGCAAGCTGTTTACAACAGCAGGATGAAATACAGTATCGGTTGAAAATAAATTTAAAGGTGACAAGATATTACTTGCCGCAATAGATGGAAACGCAATATCTCCTATTGCAAACGTAATCGCTTCGCCGCGAAAATAGTTAAATTGACCGTTGGCATCGGTTACACCATCAGGTACTGATAAACTTGTGTAACTTAAGCCTGCAACAGGGCTATCTACAAAGGTTCCTTGAATAGCAGGGGCGGGTGCTTCTTTAACGTTAATTGAACTTTCTTCCTGGCATCCCGTTAATATTGTACTGAGTAATAATGTGGTGATTACACTTATTTTTGTTTTCATACATCCCTCCAAGGATGAACTTTTTAGCGTCTGTGTTGGCAGTGTGTGATGCACACGTAGAGTGTGCTAATTTTTAGTTTTGTGTATTTAATCTGTACTCTGGTTAAGAGATTTATTATTTAGAGTTCAGATTATTTAGTAGAATTTATAATTCATACCAAGTTGAAAGGTTCGTCCATAGTTCTCACGCTGATACAGGACAGCACCACCAGATAGCTCATTACCTGCGAAATAGCGAAGATCAGATTGATCGGTTATGTTAATTGCATCAAAGTAAGCGCTTAGGTTTTTGCTAAAGTCATACTTGAGTTTAAAATCTACGGTAGTAATTGCGTCTTGATATATATCCGCCCATTTTTTACATTCGTGGGGATCAGATATATTTGCAGAAGCAGGGCAAGCACCAACTTCTTCAAGGATTTTTGAACGGTAATTACTGATTAAACGAAGTGACAAATCGTCATCTTCCCAACCGAAAGAGATGTTAGCAGTAATATCTGCTTGTCCAGGTAGTGGCATTTTATCTACACGTATAGAATCGTCTAGCGTTGCTTCACTGCTTACTACCGTCATATTACTTTGCCAAAACAAACCATTTTCAAAAAATTGATTAAAGCTCAATTCCATACCATATACATTGGCAGTGTCACCATTGAGTGTGATATCTACTTGATTTAGTTGTAAGTCTTGTAAAATTGCAAACTCAGAAACTTGATTAACGGGCAATGTTAAAGGCAATTCATCCAAGCGCATTTGAATACCTGAAACATCAACGATAAAATTATCAATATCCTTATAAAAAACAGCAAGTTCCATAAAGAGTTCTTTTGAAGGATACCAACCAATTGATGCATCGAAGTTAGTTGAGCTCATTGCAACTAAGTTTGGATTACCTACTTGTAATGCGTTATCAGGGCCTAAAACATAGTTTTGTAAATCAAGTGCGCTTTGGCCATCCTGCGAGTTAAAACAGTCATCGGTGGCTGGATCACACAAGCTAATGTCATTATCAAATTTCGCATAACCACGTGCTTGTTTAAACGAAGGTCGGGTATAACTAGTCCAAAGTGATGAACGTACTAATACCGTATCAGATGGCTCATACCGTATATGCATACTCGGAAAATATTCACTGTAAGTGATACTACTTTCGGGAAGGGGGACAGCTAGATCGAGTGTGTTTATACCATCGAACTTCCAATCATCATTCTCAAGTGACATAAAACCAGTGGATGAGAATTCAGTGTGCGCATAGCGTACCCCAGTGATTACTTTTAAGTTATCCGCTAGACGTAGCTCAGTCATTACGTAGGCGGCATAAGTATCTTCGTTTAATGTATAATCTTCTTTAGTACTATCAATTGACGTTTCACCACCGGTGGCACTTTCGCGCGTAATTGATGTTGCATCAACCATGTATTCCATTTGCGAGCGAGATACAAACGGATAAGAGAAATCACTATTATTAGGTATTGCGTAGTCATAGTTAGTTATATTAGAGTTCGCAACAGTAATACAAGTTTCATCCCCATTGCAGTCACTATCATCAATGCTATAACTCCAGCGATCTTTGTTGTTATAGTGCTCGCGTTCATTATAGGTACCACCAAACTTGATATAACTTATATACTCCGAGTCAAACTGTTTGGTTAAATCTAATTTTAAGCTACTAATTTCGTCAGTACGAGTGCTGTCCTCCATAAACAAGTTATCGTATTCCATGTTGGAAAGATCGCTTAAATCTCCATCAGCTTCACCGTTGAATACATCGCCTTCGTTACTTAATGCAAACCCGCCTAACTCAGCGGCTTCTGCGGGAGTAAGTACACGTGCCACAATACTGTTTTTAGACGCTTTGCCGTAGACAATATTTTCTCTTTCACGAAATTGCACACGACGGTCACCTACAGACTCATCATCTGTTTTTGAATATGCATACTCATAATTTATTTTCCAGTCATCACCTACGTAATTTTCACCCCCAATACTCATATTAATAGTGGTTTTTTCGCCTTCTTGAACAAAATATTGGTTCATTACATCAATGTCAGACAGTGCAAATTCTTTAGTTTCTGAATTTACATAAATAACTTCGTCATCTTGGTCGCCATTATAAAAATTATAGAATTCACGTAGTGCTATATCTTCATCTGTATAGTTTGAGTAATTGGCACGTAAATAGTAGAAACCAGAGTCTGTTGGTTTAAATTCGATATTAACCGTTGCGGTAGTTCTTTCCCTATTTGCTATTTCACGGCGGTTTTCTAATTGCGCAGGAGCTAAAATTTCAGGTGCGCTTTCAATGTCTTCCGCAGTTAGGCCTATTCCACCTTTTAAAAAATTTAAATCACGGGTACTGTGATGCCTATTTTCATCCACTTGTGTTTTACGATCTTCGTAAGATAAGGCAAACCCAATACCAATGGTGTCATCAAGAAACAATTGAGTCCCATCAATACTAAATTTAGGAGAGTGTTTTTCGCGCAGCTCATTGTAAGCGTCTTGAATTTTTATTTTTAGGGTATTCTCACCTCGATCATAAGCAGAGATCGATTTAACATTTACAGCACCACCAATTGAATTTAGGTTCATGTCAGGAGTCAGTGTTTTAAAAACTTCAATGGAACCAAGAGAATCACTCGTTATACCGTCCAAACCTACTTTTCGGTCATCTCCTGCGCCAGATAACTCAGCACCGTTCATACTTATTGCTACAAACTTAGGTCCTAAACCACGAACAGCTACGTATTTCCCTTCTCCTTCACTTCTTTCCAGTGTTACACCTGGCATTCTTCTTAATGACTCTGCTACATTTTGATCAACAAAGTTGCCCATGTCATCAGTTGCAATAACTGAACTAAATGCATTACTGTCTCGCTCAAGTGCACGTGCTTTTAAATCAGCTTGGTAAATACCGGTAACACTAATAATTTCAATATCATCTTCTGGTGTTTGAGGTTTACCTTCTTGTTTCGATAATGCACTAGAGATCGGCTTTTCTTTATTGTTAAGCTCATCAGCGGTTGAAGAGCTTTGCCCATAAGAGGGAAGGGCTAATAATAATGCAGCTGCTATTGTGCTGAGTCTCATGCTTTTCATGATTTTCCTTTATATAAGAGTGTTGTGTGTAACAAAAGTGATACTTAGATGCTTTATTGCCACCGGTGGCATTTGTGTTTTATGACGTTAACACTTCATTAATAAATATGTCAATCGTTTAATATTCGGGCAGTTGATTTGTGACTACGTAGTTGAATATAGTTATAAAGTATTATTTGAAGTTTTAGTGTGTGTTATTTAAGGCGCTGTAATAGTGGTTTGTTCATACTTTTAGATGTGTTCTAATTAAAAAAGAAAATAAATCAGCTTGGGTCGTTAATCTACTTATTTAAAAATTTAATTATAAATACTAGGGGCTGTTGATCTTTGTAGTATATATATTAATCAGCCCATATTGGTAGCCACATCATAGTGAATGCTAAAGCGAGCATGGAATGATAATTCCGCTCAAGCTTTTCATACCGTGTGGCTATCCCTCTATATTGTTTGATCCGACCAAAGGCATTCTCAACTAAGTGCCTATATTTGTACATGCACCAGTCAATATCTTCATTACCCACTAAACTGTTATCCTTGCGTGGAATAACGGGTGTAGCGCTATTGTCACGAATAAACTCTCTTAGTTTTTCACTATCGTAGCCTTTATCTGCGACAACAACATTACTCGTTGGGCAATTGGCTACAAGTGACTCTGCATGGACGATATCATGCGTATTTCCACAGGATAATTCATAATAAACAGGCAATCCTCCGCTATCTACTGCAAGATGAATTTTAGTCGAATTACCACCTCGACTCTTACCGATTGATTCATTGTCAGCGGTTCTTGCACCGCAACTATGCTGGTGAGCCCTGACAATACTGCCATCAATAAAGATCCAATCCATATCAGCATAGTGGGATAACACTCGAAATAATTCATTCAAAATATCTTTTTTGGACCATAAATTAAATCGTCTATAAATAGCACTCCACGAGCCGAAATAAGACGGTAAATCTCGCCAAGGAATACCGGTACGCATCTTATAGAGTATGCCTTCGAGCGTTTTTCTATGCTCAGGCTTATTATAAATTCGACCACTTAAGTGCATTACTTTTGATAAGACATTCCATGTCGCGTCTGTTAACATTAATCTTGGCATGAGGGTTCGGTGTAACGTTTTTTAGCGAATTCAATTATACCTTATCCTTATGCTGTTTGTTTTTTATACCGCAAAGATCAACACGCCCTAGGGCCTGTTTATCTTTCGAGGTTAAATTTGCAGTAGTATGTTTGGTATTTAGGCAAGGCAGAGTCTATGTAGTGTGGTTATTCCCCATAAATAGGCGATAACGTGGAATAAATGCCAAACATGCGCTGCCCGAAGGGCTCTGCCTAGTGGCTGTTGATCTTTGTAGTACATATATTAATCAGCCCACATTGGTAGCCACATTATAGTAAATGCTAAAGCGAGCATTGAATGATAACTATCCCTCTATATTGTTTAATACGGCCAAATGCATTCTCAACCAAGTGCCGATATTTGTACAGGCACCAGTCAATATCTTCATTACCGACTAAACTGTTGTCCTTACGCGGAATCACGGATGTAGCGTTATTATCACGAACAAACTCTCTCAGTTTTTCACTATCGTAGCCTTTGTCTGCGACAACCACATTACTTGTGGAGCAGTTGGCTACGAGTGACTCTGCATGGACGATATCATGCAGGATAATTCATAATAAATGGGCAATCCTCCGCTATCTACTGCAAGGTGAATTTTAGTTGAATTGCCACCTCGACTCTTACCGATTGATTCATTGTCAGCGGTTCTTGCGCCGAAACTATGTTGATGAGTCCTGACAATACTGCCATCTGGACCTCTCCTGCTTCATTAGACCATTACACTTTATGAAAAATATTTTGGCAAAACAAAATGAAGTGACTAGTATGTATATTAAACAACCAAAAAAATTAAATGAATTAATATGCGAATAAACTCTATCAGAACGAAAGTCATTTTACCAATTGCCTTTTTAGCTTTTATTTTAGCGGGTGTACTAGCAGCTATGGCTTCAATAAGCTATATCCAAAAAGATGCAATGAAAAGGCAAAGTGAAACGTTTTTTGAAGCAGTCACCGTTATTCTTAATGCTGATAGAGATATTTACCAGGCCCGTATCGCGCTTGAAAACATTTTAGGCACGAGCGGAGATTTCACCTCCAATAAAAAAGAATTTACAGACAATGCACAACAAGTAAAAGAGAGATTTAATCTTTACTTAGAACACCTAAAAGATGAAAAAAGCTTACTCAACAAGCATGACTCATTTTCTAACTTCACTCCTTTATATAATAAATGGATAGAAGATAGTGAAAAACTAATGAACTCTACTACATCGATAAACCAATTACAAAAAAAGCTGTATGACGGAGAAGCTAAATTTTTACGAATTCGCCAAATGATGGATCAAGCTGGTGAGCAACTTCGTAAACATACGAATGAGCAACAACAACAGCAGGTTGGTTCAGCAACACTCAGTCGTTATGTTGAAGCAATATCAGAAATACTCAACGCTGACCGAGATATTTATCAAGCAAGACTTGCTAAGCAAAAAATTGTTAACCGTACCGGCAACCTAACAGATAATCAGCGCCAATTTGAAGAAAACTCTGCTCAAGTTATTCAACGCTTTCACAGCTATATGAGCTATCTTATCGATAAACCTGAACTCACTAAAGACTATACAGATTTTGATTTACTTTATAAGCAATGGTACGAAGAAGGAAAGTTATTAGTCTATTCGGATACAGCCAAACAAACCTCAAACACCAATGAGTTACTATTAGCTGCCGATAAAAGCTTCGCAGATGTAAGGGAAGTGCTAGATATTGCAGGTGAAGAAGCCCGCACCTATGCCCGTGAAATTAAGAATCAGGTAACTGAAAATATTAAAACATTTCAAAATACTGTGGCCGTTATCATTATATTTGCATTTATAGTAGCATTGGCATTTGGTTACTACGTACCTAAAAAAATTACTCAAGATATACAAAGTGTTACTTTACGGATCAAAGAAATTGCCGCAGGGGATGGTGATTTGACGCAAAGAATAAATTCCCAGTCAAAAGACGAGCTTGGTGATTTAAGCAAAGAATTTGATAGCTTCTTAGCCTATCTACAACATATTATTCAAAATATACAGCAACAATCCAACATGTTAGGCGGAGTAACCAGTGAAATAAATAATGTCTCGGATTCTGCGATGAAAGTAACGCAACAACTAGCTAATGCTTCGGATTCTATAGTCAGTGCAGGCCATGAAATGGATATGGCAAATCAACAAATGGCTGAAGTTGCAAAAAATACAGCACATGAAGCCAGTATGTCCAGTGAACAAGTAAGAGAAGGTGTTCGAGCAATTGATATATCTAATAAGGCAATTGCAGAATTGGCAAACGATATTCAATCCGCTCTATCTAGCTCGATAGAACTTGAAAATAGCTCCACCGATATCACATCTGTTTTGGAAGTGATTCGTAATATCGCAGAGCAAACAAACCTATTAGCTTTGAATGCTGCTATAGAAGCTGCTCGGGCAGGCGAACAAGGCAGAGGATTTGCAGTGGTTGCGGATGAAGTTAGAACTTTAGCAACTCGCACACAACACAGTACCGATGAAATTGATACAATGATAAAACGACTAAACAGTAGTGTGAAATCATCTTCAGATGCAATTAAAAATAGTCAAGAGAACGCCAAAAATACACTTAAAAACTTCGATTCTGTCATTGATATTTTTCATAATTTGAGCTCTGCATTCGATAAAGTACAACAAATGTCTGAAGAAACAGCACAAGCAACTCAAGAGCAGACCAATGTTGCAAATGAGATCAACAGAAACCTTGTTTCATTAAAAGATCAATCAGAACAAATGAAAAGTATTTCAACTCAAACGACACAGCAATCAAAAAGTATTTCAGATTTATACAAAGAAATGAAAGCGCAGTTAGAGAGCTTCAAAGTGTGAGAAATAGCAGGTTAATGCCGGCATATAATCCTAATATACACCAATCGTTGTCCTTTGCAGTTTCTACAAGACTATAGCACTGCCATGTGCGCCATTGCCGATAGCATGTTTCGCTAATCATAAACGTACGACAGGCTAATGAAATACTCATTTTATTAGTGTTAACTACTTAATATGAAAGTAGTTTTCGATCAGAAGCCTTTACCACTTTTTTGCCATTGCCTCTTGAATGACCTCAGCTTTGAGGCGTTCTTCAGCATACATCTTTTTTAAACGTTGATTTTCATCTTCAAGTGTCTTTATTCTCGTCATTAAATGAGGCGTCCATTCCACCATATTTAGCGCGCCATTTATAAAAAGTTGAATTAAAATTAGCACTAGGGGCTGTTGACCTTTGTAGTACATATATTAATCAGCCCACATTGGTAGCCACATCATAGTAAATGCTAAAGCGAGCATTGAATGATAATTTCGTTCAAGCTTTTCATATCGTGTGGCTATCCCTCTAATGCGTATTTCCACAGGATAATTCATAATAAATGGGCAATCCTCCGCTATCTACTGCAAGGTGAATTTTAGTTGAATTGCCACCTCGACTCTTACCGATTGATTCATTGTCAGCGGTTCTTGCGCCGCAACTATGTTGGTGAGCCCTGACAATGCTGCCATCAATGAAGATTCAATCCATGTCCGCATCATGAGATAATGCGCGAAACAGTTCATTCAAAGTCCTTTTTTTGATCATAAATTAAACCGTCTATAGAGAGCACTCCAACAGCCAAAATTAGAAGGTAAATCTCGCCATGGGATACCTTTGCGTATCTTATACAGTATGCCTTCGAGCGTTTTTCTATGGTCAGGCTTATTATAAATTCGACCACTTAGGTACATTACTTTAGATAAGACATTCCATGTCGCGTCTGTTAACATTAATCTTGGCATGAGGGGTCGGTGCAAGGTTTTTTAGCGAATTCAATTATACCTTATCTTCATGCTGTTTGTTTTTCATACCGCAAAGATCAACACGCCCTAATGTTTAGTATTTTTTCTTTGGTGTTTTTAATTGTTTTTCAAACTCATCTGAAAACAATATCGTGCCGTCGTCTTCCTCAGTAGGAAAGGCAGCAATAAGTAAGTCATCTTCTTCAAGACCCGGCGTCCAGCGACTAAACCAATCAGCAAGTGGAATTGCTTTAGCGCTGCAGCCAGCCCATTCGCCAGTTGCCCATGCTTCTGCAAATTCGCGAGTTGGCCAAACTGGAACACAGTCGTCATCTTCGTTGGCAAGCATAACGCAGCCATCATCATCGTTTAAAATCCATACTTGTTTAAATTGTTGTACGGTTTCGAACATATAGGCTAGGCGTTTTTTTGCCCCAAGCCCTAAAATTACTGCGTGTTCTTCACTTAAATTTGGCGTTGTCATAATTAGCTCACTCTTAATTACTATATCTAAATTATATGCACACAAGTATATCGAGTTATATGACAGAGTGTTGAAAAGTTGTTATTTAATTTCAGCAATGCAGATCTAATTTGTATATTGACCAGTATAAGTCCTCACTAATTTGAGCGATCACTCAAGATAAGCTTGAATGTTTGTAAAAAGGCCACATTGTAGTAAGCATATATTTAATGAAGGATTAAAAAATGACAACCGATCTACTTGCTCCGTTTAAACTAAATAACACGATTGAGCTTAAAAACCGCGTACTTATGGCGCCATTAACGCGTTGTATGGCTGACGATAACTTAGTGCCAACACAAGATATGGTTGAATATTATGCTCGCCGTGCCGAAACTGGTTTAATTATTAGTGAAGCAACTATTATTCGTCCAGACGCGCAAGGTTACCCAAATACACCGGGTTTATTTAACAGTGAGCAAATTCAAGGTTGGAAAAAAGTAACTGACGCAGTGCACGCTAATGGCGGCAAAATGTTTGCACAGCTTTGGCATGTTGGCCGTGTTGCACACCCTCACTTTTTTGATGGCGATGTACTGGCACCATCGGCAATTGGCGTTGAAGGCTCAGTACCTCGTATGCGTGAGCTTACATACATCACACCAAAAGCAGCGACTATAGATGACATTAAGGGCCTGGTAGCTGATTACGCAAAAGCGGCAGAAAATGCGATTGAAGCGGGTTTTGACGGAGTAGAAATTCACGGTGCTAACGGGTATTTGATTGACCAGTTTTTACATTACGCTGCAAATACACGCAGCGACGAATACGGTCAAACGCCTGAAAATATGTCGCGTTTTGCACTAGAAGTAACCGATGCGGTTATTGCTGCTGTAGGCAGTGATCGTACTGCACTTAGATTAACACCGGGTGCTTACTTTAATATGAGCGAAGATAACCGTGATAAAGCGGTATTTGATTACTTATTACCAGAGCTTGAGAAGAGAGATTTAGCATACTTACACGGCGGTATTTTTGACGACAGTACAGCGTTTGAGTCGCTTGAAGGTAAAACGACGTCTGAATTTTTACGTGCAGGCTACAAAGGTACATTAGTAGGCGTAGGCAGCTATACTTTTGAGTCAGCAAAAGAGGCTATTAACGATGCTAAGTTTGATTTAATCGCGATTGGTCGCCCACTTATCGCAAATCCAGATTACATTAGCAAAATTGCAAACGGTGAAGAATTAGTAAATTACAGCGATGAAATGCTAGCTGAATTAAAGTAACAGCTAATTATTATATTTAGTTATTAAGACACCCAAAGTTAAACCTTTGGGTGTCTTTTTTTGTACATATTCCCGCCATAAATCTTCCATATTTGTTTAACCTTTATGTAAATAAAGTTCATCCTCGTTGTCATATTTAAAATTCATACTGTGCTCGTTTTCATATTTCATAATTAAAACTAAACGGGACAACAATGTACGCTTTAAAAAACAAATCGCTATTGAGCATGGCTATTGCCATGGCGGTATCAACATCTACTTATGCTAACGACAGCACCATAGAAGAAGTAACCGTTGTAGCTAAACCAACGAGCTACGCTAACAATGTTATTGAGCCTGCAATGCTTGAGCAGCAAAGTTCGGTATCGAGCATATTATCGGTTATTGATAACTTACCAGGTATTAGCATAAACGAAGGTGATGCATTTGGTGGCGACGATTGGTCTACTACAATCACTATGCGTGGTTTTAGTATTGATGGAAACCAACAACAATTAGGAATGACCGTTGATGGCATTCCCAATGGTGGCTCTAATTACGGCGGTGGTGCTAAAGCTAACCGTTACTTGGAGAGTGAAAATTTAGCAACGGTAGAAGTAGGTCAAGGTACCTCTGATATTAAGTCGGCTTCACTTGAAGCACTAGGCGGGACATTTAACTTTGTAAGTAAAGACCCAAGCCTTGAAAAAGGCACTACCTTTGCTTATACATCAGGCAGCCACGATGCCACGCGTTATTATATTAAACACGAAACAGGCACTGTTTTTAATAACACACAAGCGTACGTAAGTTACTCGCAAACAGATACAAGCCGCTGGATTGGTTCAGGCAGTAATGGGGGCAAAGACAACCAACACGCGGAGCTTAAGTTTGTATCTAATTTTGACGATTTAACGCTCACTGGTCGTTTATCTTACGATGATGTAAGCGAGACAAACTATAACAGCGTAAGCCTTGAGCAGTTTGAACAAACACCCGATTGGGATCAGCTAACATGGAATTGGACAGGAGTTCCGCACTTTGACCAAATGTTTGCAGAAGGTTGGGGAACGCTTCGTGAAAATACCTTAGGCTATTTAAAATTTGAATACGCGATTTCGCCAACTTCATTATTAACCGTTAGTCCTTATTATCATAAAAATTCAGGTCGCGGCGATTGGATCCCACCTTATTTAACAACGCCTGTTGATGAAAATGGCGACCCAACAACCGAGGGTGGCACTAATGCAGGCTCTTATGGTTTTGCTGATAGTGAAGGCAACCCGCTTGCACCCAATGCCGATTGTACGCAAAGTTTGAGCTGGCCATGGGAGTCGGGTCCTGGTTTAAATCCTGCGTGTTACGATGCAACAGCAACGCCTGTTATGTCTTACCGCCATACGCATTACAACAAAGATCGTTTAGGTGTAACGGCAAATTACCAAGCTACATTTGGTGATCACGATATCGAAGCGGGCTTTTGGTATGAGCAAAACGAACGTGATGAATCGCGTGATTGGCACAAAGTAATTGATGCGCGTATTTATCATCACTTTGATAGCACGCCTTACTGGACACAATACAAAAACACTTTTGATACCGATACATTCAAATGGTACCTACAAGACTCGATTAATTTTGGTGACTTAACATTAAATATTGGTGCAAAACAATATTTAGTTGAATTACAAAAATACGACCACTTTGCTAACGAAAGATCAGATAAAGTAGATAGCGATTCAGACGTGTTATTTAGTGGTGGTGTATTGTATCAGCTAAATAACAGCACAGAATTATTTGCCAGTTACAGCGAGAATTTTTCAGCAATTAAAGACGGTGTACTTGAGCGAGATAGCTCAACACTTACAAACATAGAGCCAGAAACTGCCGACAACATCGACTTTGGTGTACGTTACCAAGCCGACAGATTAACCCTTACAGCAACGGCTTACAGTGTTAAGTTTGATAACCGCATTACCTTTATTGCCCCTGGTAGTGGCACAGATGGGATTGATTACACCATTGGTACAAATGGCTCGTACGTAAATGTAGGGGGTATTGACTCAAATGGGCTTGAGCTTGCAGCAAGCTATATGTTAACACCAAGCTGGAGCGTGTATTCGTCGTATACTAATAGCAGTTCTGAGTATTCGTCGGATGATCCAAATGCATACGATTCACAGGGTGTAATATTAAGAGATGAAAGTGGTAATGAGGTAGCACCGAGCTTTAGAAAAGGCGACAGCATAATAGATTCATCAGAAGATTTATTTGTGGTATCTACCGATTACTTTAGCGATGGCTTTCGTGTTGGTTTATCGGCTAAATACACCGGTGAGCGCTTAGGTGCATGGCAAGACGAAGACACTCGCACGCGTAATAAAGTAGACGGCTACACCGTACTTGATTTTAATGCAGGTTATTCAACTGACGTAGATGCAGGTCCGTTTAAAGCCATTGACGTATCGTTTGTTGTTTATAACGTTACTGACAAAAGCTACTTAGCAGGTGGTACTGGTAACGGCGCTACTTATTACATTGGCGCGCCACGCACCGCAGCAGTTACATTTACCGCTGACTTTTAATTAAGTTTTAGTAATTGAATTAAAATAAAGCCCATCATTGATGGGCTTTATTTTATCAAAGGGCGCAAAACGCGATGAAAACGATTTTAAAAGTAACACTATTTAGCTTAAGTGTATTAGCGAGTAACTTTGCAGCAGCGCAAAATGTAGTGCTGGTAACGCTTGATGGAGTACGCTGGCAAGAAGTATTTAATGGGGCTGATAATAGCTTAATTAATAATACTGATTTTGTTAAAAAGCCAGAGCAATTAAAGACCCAGTTTTGGGCAAAAACAGCAAATGAGCGCCAGCAATTACTAATGCCTTTTTTAACGCAAGTAGTGGCTAGAAAAGGCATTATAATTGGCGATAGAGCTAACAGCTCTACTATGTCGGTAAGTAACCCGTGGTATTTTTCATACCCTGGTTATAACGAAATACTCACCGGTGAAGTTGACGAAAATATAAATAGTAATAACAAAGTGCTCAACCCAAATAAAACTATTTTAGAGCGTTTAGATAAGTTACCTGGGTTTAAAGGTAGCACAGCCTTATTTGGCAGTTGGGATGTATTTCCATACATTGTAAATACTAAGCGCAGTAACGTGTATGTAAATGCAGGTTTTATGTCAATTGAAGAGAATTTATTCACTGATGCGCCATTATTAAATGCGTTACAAAATGAAATCCCCAGTCCTTGGCATAACGTACGACTAGACAGTTTTACATATCGCTTTGCTAAAGCGTATATGTTGGCTAAAAAGCCTAAGTTGTTAGTGATAAGTTTAGGCGAAACCGATGACTTTGCGCATGATGGACATTACGATCAATACCTTAAATCGGCAAGGCAAAGTGACGCGTTTATAAAAGACTTATGGGCAACCATTCAAACTACAGCAGGTTATAAAAATAACACCACACTAATTATTACTACTGATCACGGCCGTGGCAATAATGCCAACGATTGGCAACATCACAGCTCTAAACGTGCACTTGCTGAGCTAGAGTTAGGTGAAAATACCTACCCAGAAGGAATTGTCGGCTCTGAACATATTTGGCTTGCAGCCATTGGCCCCGCAATAAAAGGTAGTGGCTTAATTAAAACTAAAAATGAGCTTAAACAAGCGCAAATAGCGGCGACCGTTTTAAAGGCGCTTGGGCAGAATCCAAATGAAATAAATTCAAATATGGCGCCTGCTATTAGCGAGATTTTAAAATGAAGAACCTATTAAAACCATTAACCCTAACTGCCTTGGCGTTGAGTTCGGTTATTAGCGCAAGTATTACTGCCGCGCCATCTAAAATCCTATTTGGTTCGTGTGGGCATCAAGATAAAAACATACCCATATTTAATACAATTAATAAAGAGCAAGGGGATTTGTTTATATTTTTGGGTGACAATATTTACGGCGATACCAACGATATGGATGTACTTGCCGATAAGTACCAACGTTTAGGGGCAAAGCCTGGTTTTAAAACGTTAAAAGCGCAAACGCCTATTATTGCTATATGGGATGACCACGATTATGGCCAAAACGATGCCGGTAAAGAGTATCCGCATAAAGAGCAATCACGCCAAATTATGCTTAATTTTTGGGATGAACCTGCAAACTCAGCGCGTCGCACTCGCCCTGATGGAATTTATACCTCGTACATGTATGGTGAAAATGAGCAAACCATACAAGTAATAATGCCTGATTTACGTTGGAATCGTGATGCGCTAAACCATGTAGGTGAGCTTGAATACTACACTAAACGTAAGTTAAATAACCAAGGCCCGTATAGTCCTAGTGAAGTGAAGGGCGCATCAATGCTAGCTGAAGCCCAGTGGCAATGGCTTGAACAAGAGCTTAAAAAGCCTGCTGCAATAAAATTGATTGCCTCAAGCTTACAGCTTTTACCCGATTTTACAGGTTGGGAGTCATGGGCAAACTTTCCTGAAGATAGAAACCGTTTATTTGCATTGATTAAAAAGCATAAAGTAAATGGGGTAGTGATCATCAGCGGCGATACGCACTGGGGTGAAATATCAAAGTATCAGCAAAACCTTGATTACCCATTAATTGAGATGACCAGCTCTGGCTTAACTGAAAAATGGAAAGACGTAAGCCCTAATAAACACCGAGTAGGGGATTTTACTCATAACGTAAATTACGGTGATTTAAGCATAGACTGGCAGCAAATTGATCCCACTATTTCACTTAAATTAAAAGGCATTGATGGCGAAGTAATAATGCAAAGTGACTTTAGTTTATCAAGTATTAGCCCTTATAAATAAACTCACTACTACGCACAGTATATAAAATAGATGCTGTGCGTATAAAAATCTGTAAATTAGTTCTTAACTCTCTGATTTATTAAAGCCAATTACCCGTTTGCGCTACCCCTAATATTGAAAATATCTTACACTGGTTTTATCTTAAGCAAGGTCAGTGTTATATGCTAAATATTATTCAATCAAACCGGATGGAAGCCCTGCAAGCGCAGTTCCACCAGCTGTTAAAAGTAAACCCATTACAAAGCCCGTTCGACAAAGAAGTAGTGCTAGTGCAATCGCCGGGTATGTCGCAGTGGTTAAAAATAGGTTTGAGCGAAAACTTAGGGGTCGCAGCGCAGGTTGATTTTCCGCTGCCGTCGAGCTTTATTTGGCAGTTGTATCAGCAATTGCTGCCAAATGTCCCTAAAGAGTCGGCATTTAATAAGCCCAACCTTGCTTGGAAACTGTTTGCAATTTTACCAACCTGCATTGATGAACCGCTTTATTTGCCGCTAAAAACCTATTTAGAGGGCGATATCGACGGGCAAAAAACCTTTGCGCTGTGCGAAAAAATAGCCGATGTGTACGACCAATATTTAATGTACCGACCGCACTGGATAGCCACATGGGATAGCGGAAAAGATGAGCTTGATGATGTAGATGTAACCATTGCGCCATGGCAACCTGACTTATGGCGACGCATTGTAAGGCTAAGCCAAGAGCTTGGGCAAAGCCAATTTCATCGCGCTAATATGCAAGGGCAGTTACTTGCAGCACTTGAGACTATGGATAATAGTTTACTGCCACAACGCATTAGCTTATTTGGTATATCGGCGATTGCCAGCTCCCAGCTTGAGGTGTTTGAAGCACTGAGTAAAAAAACAGAGGTTATATTATTCTTTTTTAACCCGAGTGAGCATTACTGGGGCGATATTATAGATGAAAAAACAGCAGCTAAAATAAGCGCTAAATACGCCAAAATGCCGCTGGTGGAAGCGCAACAAAAAAAACAAACCAATCCAGACGAAGAATACTACTTTATTGGTAATCCATTGTTATCGTCGTGGGGTAAATTAGGTCGCGACTATTTTGAACAACTTGTACAGCTAGATGCTCGTTGGATTGATGGCTTTATTGATGTGTTTGACGACACCTTACTAGGGCAAGTACAAAGTGAGATTTATCAGCTTGCGTTTAAAGGCGAATCGCTGACCGATAATAAAGAGTGGTTTATAAACGACGAAGGTAAGTTACCAATCAGCGCAACCGACACCAGTATTACGCTAAGCGATTGCCATACACCGCTTAGAGAAGTTGAGCGCTTGCACGACTACTTACTTAACTTATTTAATCAAAACCCAACGCTTACCCCCAAAGACATAATCGTCATGATGCCCGATGTAGGCACTTACAGCCCCTATATTGAAGCCGTATTTGGCGGAGCACAAGGCAGCCGCTTTATTCCTTACGCATTGGCCGATTTAGCTATAGAGCAAGAAAAGCCCGTCCTTAGCTCATTTGCGAGTTTAGCTAACTTACCGTTTTCGCGCTTTGGTGTGTCGGATATTCTCGATTTATTACAAGTGACGCAAATAGCCGAAAAATTTGGGCTTGAAGCGCACGAATACGAGCAAATTCAATACTGGCTTGAACGTGTAGGCGTTAAATGGGGTATAAACGCAGCGCATAAAAGCAGCTTTGATTTACCCGCTATCGATTTAAATACCTGGCAACATGGGCTCAACCGTTTACTGCTTGGTATAGCCATGCGCGACGAACAATGCCCGTTTAACGGTATTTACAGCGCTGATGAAGTAGAAGGTATGGCGCTTGATACACTCAACAAGCTCGTGCACTTTATTGATGTACTGCAAAGCTTTAAAGAGCAGCTAACGCCTGATGACACGCTCACTAATAAAGCGCATATTTTAAGCGAGCTATTAAACGCTATATACGAAAGTGAAAGCGACGACAGCTGGGATTTATTAGTACTTCAAAACGTGCTCGAAGAGTTACAAAAACACCACGACAACGGCGATTACAGTAAAGCGGTTTCGCAGCGTATTGTTAGTTACTTAGTTAAACAAGGCATTCAAGAAAAAGGCGTAGGGCAGCGGTTTTTGGTTGGGCAAGTAAACTTTTGTACGCTTATGCCCATGCGCGCCGTACCATTTAAAGTGGTATGCATGCTGGGCTTAAACGATGCTGACTACCCGCGTAACGTACAACCTATTGGTTTTGACTTAGTGCCTTACTCTAAAAAGCAAAAAGGTGACCGATCACGTAAATTAGATGACCGCTACTTATTTTTAGAAGCACTACTGAGTGCCCGCGACAACTTATACATGAGTTACATTGGTCGCTCGTGTTTTGATAACCAACCGCGCATGCCATCAACCCTTGTAAGCGAGCTGTTAGAATATATTGGGCGTAGTTTTGTATTAAGCGAAAAGAGTGAAAAAACGCTGCCCGCATGTCTAATTAATCAACAGCATTTACAGCCCTTTAATAGCCATTACTATTTAGCCGATGAGCAAGCAAATACTGTACTGAGCAACCACAGTTACAATCCAATTTGGCTGCCAAGTGAGTCAATAAAACCACAGCCGGTTATTGCGCTTGATGTGATTGTGCCAGATCAGTTAGATCTCGATGTGTTTATTAGAAGCGTGTGCAGCGCACAAGAGAGCTTTTATCAACAAACATTAGGTTTGCGCCTGCCACAATTTAACGAAGTAGCAAAAGACGAAGAACCCTTTAGTTTAGATGCGCTGCGCCGTTATTTTTACCTTGATGAAATACTCGAAGCAAACATAAACGAGCAACCACTGAGTACCGAGCAAATACTGCAGCGAGGTGAGTTACCTCAAGCCAATGTAGGCAGCCTCATATTTGAGAGTATGGAGCACCGAGTTGATGCGCTTGCAGGGCAAGTAAAAGAGCAGATTAAAGGCGGAAAAAGTGAGCCGATAGAAGTTTTGCTTACCATTGAAGGCACTAAAATAGAGGGCTGGCTCAATCATGTGTATTTGCAAAAACAAGTGTTTTACCGCAGTGCGAGTATTAAAGCGAAAGATTTAATTAAAGGCTTTATTTATCACCTCGCAGCGCAAAGTATGGATCAACAAGTAGAAACATTGTTACTTGGGCTTGATAAGCAAATTACCTTTGCGCCAATTAATAAAGCTGATGCCGATGCATTGTTACTTGATTGGTTTGAGTTATACAAAGCGCTGCGCGCAGAGCCTGTGCCGTTCTTTCCGGTAAGTGGTTATGAATACGTTAAAAGCGGCGGCGATATAACAAAAGCAATGAGCAAATTTAGCCCGCAATACATAGGGCGAGGCGAGGGCGAAAATCCGTATATTCGCTTAACGGTGCAATCGCTAAACGACTGCCAAGAAGAATTTATAAAATGGAGTGATAAATTGCTCACGCCTTTATTCGAACACGCAAAGGAGAGTGACCATGCAAGCACTTAATCCTCTTACTATGCCGCTCATTGGTCAAAGCTTAATAGAAGCCAGTGCGGGTACTGGTAAAACTTATACAATTACGGGGCTGTATTTACGTTACTTACTAGGTATGCAAATAGAGGGTGAGTTAAATACGCCGCTCAGTGTTGAGCAAATTTTGGTAGTAACCTTTACCGACGCTGCCACCCAAGAAATTAAAGACCGCGTACGTAGCCGAATTATTGCTGCGCGCGACGCATTGCTTGGGCAAGACCCAAACGACGAACTCATTGAAGGCGTAATTGCCAAAATTGATGATAAGCACCGCGCGTTTGATTTACTCGATGCAGCAGCTAAATCAATGGACGAAGCCGCTATTTTTACTATTCATGGCTTTTGTCAGCGGATGCTAAAACAACATGCGTTTGAGTCGGGTGTGGCGTTTAATCTCGAATTTATTTTAGATGAGCGCGACATACTGCTCGAAACCATTAAAGATTTTTGGCGCGCGTTTGTATACCCACTTAATAAAGAACGCACCGATGCTATTTTAGATGTATTTGCCGCACCCGAGTCTTTATTCGCTCAAGTGGCGAGCATTTTAAACAAGGCTAATGCGCACATTACACCACAAATAAATTTAGATGATGTATGGAAAGCCCGTGACGAGTACATAACCCGTGTGCCTGCATTTAAAAAAGCGGTGTTAGAGCAAGAGTTTATAGGTGCTATTAAAGGCTCGGGTTTAAGCGGGTCTAAAACGCCAGCACGAAAAGGCAGCCTTAGTGCGCTTGAGGCATTTTGTTTAGGCGGCGATTTGTTTTTTGAATTTGGCACTAGCAAGTATTCGTTTGAAGTATGGAGTACAGAAAACTTAAGCGATGTAGCTAATTATAAAAAAAATCAGCCATTATTTGTGCATCCATTACTGAGTCAGTTTGACGAGCTTGCCGCCCTAAATAACACCATAAACCAAGGGCTCAAAATAGCAGTTATACAACATGCAGCACGCTGGGTAAAAGGTGCAATAGTTAAGCGTAAGCAAGAGCAAAGCGTGATCACCCCAGATGACTTACTTACCAATTTACACAGTGCGCTTAATAACGAGCAAGGCGACGTACTAGCGCAAAAAATTGCGCAGTTATTTCTGGTTGCCATGATTGATGAATTCCAAGATACCGATCCGATTCAGTACGGTATTTTTAGTAAAATTTATGGGCAACAAAATACCACGCTTGCCATGATAGGCGACCCCAAGCAGGCTATTTATGGCTTTAGGGGCGCGGATATTTTTACGTATATTGGCGCAAAAGAAGCTGTACAGACTGATCAGCAATTTACGCTGGGTACTAACTTTCGCTCAAGCACCGACATAGTCAATAGCGTTAATAGTTTATTTGGCAAACATGCTAACAGCTTTATTTATAACGACGCTATACCCTTTAACGCAGTAGCTGCTAAAGGTAAAAAAGCGGAAGACTCTTTTTTAATTGATGGCAAACCCGCGACCGCATTCGAATTTAATGTATTTGTGGATGAAGCCGCCGATGAAAAAAACAAACCAACCAACAAAGGTGTAGGGCAAGCACATTTAGCCACTCACTTTGCTAATAAAATAGTGACCCTGCTTGAAAAAGCAAAACAAGGGGATGCGTGTATTGGCAGTACCCCTGTCAGCGCTGCCGATATTTGTATATTAGTGCGCGACCGTGTTGAAGCGCAAATAATGAAAAAAGCGCTAGGTGATGCCAAAATTTCCAGCGTGTATTTATCGCGCGAGAGCGTTTTTAGCCAAGAGCTTAGCCATCACCTACTTAACTTTTTAACAGCGCTGCATGGACAATATGATGAGTCATTGCTGCGCGGTGTTTTAGCTGGTCCGCTATTTTGTTTAAGTTATAACGAAATACATGCACTCGCTGATGATGAAAATAAATGGCAAGACTACTTAAACTTTTTTGCACAACTTAGCCACATTTGGAACAAGCAAGGCGCTATGGCAATGCTTGAGCGCTTAATGAGCCATAACCAACTTAGCGCTAAATGGCAAGGGTTAGGATATAACGTTGAGCGTTGGCTGACGGACTTTAGGCACTTGGGCGAAATACTTCAGCAAAAACAAATAGAGCTTGAAGGCACGCTGCGTTTACTGCGATGGTTTGCACAAAAGGTAAGCCAACAAGACGGTGAAACAGTACAAGTACGCCTAGAAAGTGACGCCAACTTAGTTAAAATTGTCACTATGCATGCCTCAAAAGGGCTTGAATATCCACTGGTATTTATGCCGTTTGCCAGTGGCTATCGCGAAACAAAAGAAGCGCTTTATCATAATAATGGCAAGCTAGTTTACGATTTAAGTAAAGACGAAGATGCCCTTCAAAAAGCAGAACAAGAACGCCTAGCTGAAGATTTACGCCTGCTTTATGTAGCACTTACTCGCGCTGTGCATTTTTGTGCGCTTGGTGTTTATAATATAGGGCAAGGACAAAGTAGCCGCTTGGCTATGCAAAGTAGTGCACTTGGGCATGTTTTATTTGCAGGGCTTGAACTTGCCAGTAGCCAAACATGGCGCACGCATTTAAGTGAGTTTTGCGACGCTAATAGCGCGATGAGCTATCAGCAATTTACCTCACAAACATTATTAGAGCAGGGAACACTTTGTTTTAATAACAGTGAAAGTGCGCAGCAAACGTTAAGTGTTAATAAAGTAACGGCAAATATTGAGCGTAACTGGCGAGCAACTAGCTTTAGTGCATTGAGCTTTAAAAAGCACAGCGACCAATTAGCCCCAGGGCGAAGTGATGAAGATCACGAAAAAGACGAGTTTGCAGTGCAAGAGGACGAAATACCATCACCTTATAGTTTTCCTAAAGGGGCAAAGCCTGGTAGCTGTTTACACGAAATATTTGAACAAATAGATTTTACTAGCCCAATAGTTCACCCAACTAATACTGAGCAAAACTTATCTGAGGTAGTTAAGCGCAGCCTTGAAAAGTACCACATAGGTGATCAATGGCGAGAAGTGGCTGAAAAATGGGTGCTTGATGTTCTTGCGTGTCCTCTAAATGAGGGGCTTCTTTCATTGGGTGTGCTTACACCAGGTGACTGCCTAGTCGAAATGGAGTTTAATTTACCACTTGAGAATTTAAGCGCACCTAAGCTAAACGAAATACTGGTTAAACATTTTGGTTTTACGCAAAGTAAGCTTGAATTTTCACAGGTAAAAGGTTTGTTAAAAGGCTTTGTCGATTTAATATTTTGCTACCAAGGCAAATATTATATTTTAGATTATAAGTCTAATTACTTAGGCAGTACGCCAGCTGATTACGAAGGCGATATGCTTGAGCAAGCGATGAGCAGTCATCAGTATCATTTACAGTATTTAATCTACACGGTAGCGCTGCATCATTTATTAAAACAACGTATAGCTGATTACTCGATAGAAACCCATTTAGGCGGCGTGTATTACACGTTTTTACGTGGAATGCCGGCAGGGCAAGGCGTGTACTTTAAAAAGCTAACTGAAGAACAAGTGATTATTTTAGATGGCTTATTTAGCCAAGGAGCTATGCTATGAGCGATTTAAATGAGCAACCTGGATTGTTTGACGATATAGACGAGACACTTAATAATGAAGCCGCAGAGCCTCTTACTTCAAAAAATGTAGCACAAGATGCCCCATTAGAGGACATTGTGTTAAATAATACGATTATCGAAGTCCCGCTACTTGAGTATTTATTAGCGCAAAATCGACTACGTGTGGTTGATGTTAAACTCGCAGAATTACTGTGTGCTAATGACATTGAGCAAACTCACAATCAACTGTTTTATATTATTTTATTGCTGTGCTTATCGCAGCAAAGCCAGCATAGCTGCCTAACTTTAAATGAAGTTGATTGGAGTAATCCTTTTAACTTGCGCAAAAGCGACTTTAATAAACTCGATGGCAATGTACCCAGTACGCTAAGCCCGTTTAGTGATGACTTTAATGTACACACAGCGCTTAGTTATTTACAAAGCCATGAAAGCGTAGGCGAAAATAAACCACTGCAACTATTTAACGAGCGACTTTATTTTGCGCGCCTTGCCGATTATGAGCAAACACTCGCGGATAGATTACTAAGTATGAGCGAGCGAAAGCTCAATATTAACAACGAAGTATTGGCTGAACTTTTAAATACCTATTTTCCTGCAGATTCTGCAATTGAAACTGATTGGCAAAAAGTGGCATGTGCGGTTGCCGCCACCAAAGGCTTTAGCGTGATCACGGGTGGTCCTGGGACAGGTAAAACGACCACAGTGACTAAGTTACTGGCTATTTTGCAGTCACTTTATAAAACCGCGCCGCTTAGCATTAAGCTGGTGGCACCGACTGGTAAAGCCGCTGCACGTTTAAGTGAGTCTATTTTGGGCGCTAAAAATAAGCTCACAACGATTCCTGATGATATAAAAACGCTGATCCCGCAAAGCGCCCAAACTATTCATCGCTTATTGGGCGTAAAACCGTTTACTAATAAATTCAGACATAACAAAAGCAATCCGCTGCATTTAGATGTACTAATTATTGATGAAGCCAGTATGGTCGATTTATCGCTGATGGCTAAATTAATAGAAGCACTACCTGCGCATGCGAGATTAATACTCCTAGGTGATAAAGATCAGCTTGCCTCGGTAGATACCGGCAGCGTAATGAGCGATTTATGCCAAGGTTTAATACTTGGGCAAACGCCAAGCTACTCGCAAGCACGTTGTGATGAGCTAAATAGCTTATGTTTTAATAATGAGCCTAAGCTCGTAGCGCAAAGCGTGAGTGAATTTAAACTCGCAGATTGCGTTGCCTTTTTACAGCACAGTTATCGATTTGATACACAAAGCGGCATTGGTCAACTCGCACTTGCGGTAAACACCAATAACACCGGTATTTTAAATTACGTTGAGCAAGAAAGTACTGAAGGGCGTTTTAACGATGTAATTTTAGATTACGACTTTGTAGCAAAACCGATTGAAAAGCTTGTTAAAAGTGCAGCAAGTCATTATGCAAAATACCTTAACTTAATTGCCCAAGGTGCAGATGTTGCACAGGTGCATGCTGCTTTTGCTAGTTATCAGCTTTTAGCTGCGGTACGAGAGGGCGATTACGGCGTGCATAGCTTAAATCAGCGAATAGAGCGCGTATTGCAACAGCAAGGTTTAATAACAGTTAGCCCTAATACTCACCATTATACGGGTATGCCTATTATGGTGAGCCAAAACGATTACCAGCTTAAGTTATTTAACGGCGATATTGGTATTTTAATGCCCGATGAAAGTAATCAGCTCAAAGCCATATTTATTGATGAGCAAGGTAATCAACGAGCATTTTCACCTGCACGACTCCCTGCACACGATAAAGTATACGTAATGACTATTCATAAATCACAAGGTTCAGAGTTTAGTTACACCGCTATGGTACTGCCTCCGCTAAAACAAGCGCGCATGGGTATAAACAGGCAATTAGTGTATACGGGAATAACCCGCGCTAAAAACACCTTTGAGCTGGTGGCAGACAAAAAAGTACTGCAACTTGCAATGAATAAAAGTGTATCAAGAGCATCTGGTTTGTATGAAAGGTTACAATTTTAAACTCAGTTTGTATTTTTGATTAATAATTTAGCTTCAAACTGCTTGTTATTTATCGCGTTATAATAAATGTCTTCTATACTAAAATTAACTTTATATTGAATGTATTCGGGCGTGTTGATCTTTGGTGGGTGAATTTGCAGCAGTGTGTTTGGTTTTTAGGCAAGGCAGAGCCTCTGTAGTGTGGTATTCCCCATAAATAGGCGATAACGTAGTATAAATACCAAACATACGCTGCCCTTTGGGTTCTTTCTAGGGACGATTAACTCTTTGTTGCTCGGTTTTTACTTAGCCCACTAGGTTACAAACCTCGCGCCGTGATTTAATCGCCCCTAGATTGAACAAATTTCAATCCACAAAGGTCAACACGCCCTAGTAAGGATATTAATGTTTTTTTCTAAAAATAAGCAAAATGAAATAGCCTCTTTAAAAGCAGAACTCTATCCGTTACAACAAGTGTGGGAAGGGCTTTACCGAGAGATGTTAGTACTGAACATTCTCTATGATGGTAGGATTTCGCATGCTAATGATAGGTTTTTAGAAAACTTAGGCTACAACGAAGACGATCTTACTAATAACTCTTTTGATGATTTTATTACTGAGTCGTCTCGTCAATCTTCAGAATTTAAAAGCCTACAGCAAGCTATAAAAAAAGAAGGACATTGGGGAGGTGCATTACAAATTGCGCGCGGTGATGGTAAAGCTGAATGGTTACGTTTAATAGTACACCCAGTAAAAGGTGAGCAAGACCAGCTGCTCTATTTTTCTATATTCGGGAGTGTACTTACAAAAACAATTACAGCTTCTCGCGAGCAAAGCGACACTATTAAAGCAATATATCGCTCTATGGCTGTAATCGAATTTGATTTAGAAGGACATGTTTTAAAAGCTAATGATCAATTTTTGGTAGCTATGGGCTATAAAGAAAGTGAAATTATAGGCAAGCACCACCGTACATTTTGTGAGGGATCAGAAGCAAACTCTCAAGAGTACTTGCAATTTTGGACTAAGTTGCGGGAAGGAAAATTTATTGCGGAACGTTTTAAGCGCGTAGATAAACATGGCAATATTGTATGGTTAGAAGCGTCATACAATCCAATCTCAAATGATGCAAATGAACTTTATAAAGTAATGAAATTCGCGACAGTTATTACAGAGCAAGTAAATCAAGAAATAGCAATATCACAAGCGGCCGAAATTGCTCATGGCACCTCAACCCAAACCGATAAAAAAGCAGAGCAAGGTGCGCTTGTTATACAAGATACAGTCGCTGTTATGACTGAGTTGGCCGTTAACATGGAGCAAGCTGCTAGTGAAATATCAGCGCTCGATCAGCAGTCACAACAAATTGCGAGCATTGTACAAAGTATCAGCAGTATTGCCGAACAAACAAATTTATTAGCGTTGAATGCCGCAATTGAAGCAGCTAGGGCTGGAGAGCAAGGTCGAGGTTTTGCTGTTGTTGCAGACGAAGTAAGGTTGCTTGCATCGCGTACCTCAAAAGCAACAGAAGAAATTGTTGAAGTTGTGCAGCGTAATCAATCACAGACACAAAATACGGTGGCTGTAATCGAGAAAGGTAAAGAGAAAGCAGAGCAAGGTTTAGCATTATCTAAAGAGTCAGGTGATGTGATGCAGGAAATTCAGCAAGGTGCGCAAGAAGTTGTGAATGCTATAGGGCAATTTACTAATGAACTTAAAGCTAATGGTTAGCCTAATTTTCTCCTCATTTTAAAGCTGGTCTTCCTAAAGCACTTAAACATTAAAGGTTTAAATGCTTTAGAAAAACTTAGCCACATTTGCATTCATAAACACGAAGCTAACCGAATTAGTTTAATTTTAATACTCCTCAGTGTAATCTTTCTTGAATTCAAGTATTAAGTGCAATCATTATGCAGCCACCAGAACTTCTGATTGCCCCGTAAATAACTCATGAGGGGTTTTATACCCTCTTGTTTTTCTTGGCCGATGGTTGAGCTTATCAACTGCCGCCTGTATTTCTGCTTCACTTAGCGACATAAAGTCAGTTCCCTTGGGGAAGAAGCGTCTAAGTAAGCCGTTGGTATTCTCATTTATGCCCCGCTCCCATGATGAATATGGGTGAGCGAAATACACATCCGCTTCTAATTTTTGTGCAATATGCTCATGGTGAGCAAACTCTTTTCCATTATCTAAAGTCACGGTAATAACCTTACCTTTATAGGGTGTCATACACTTGATCAGCGCATCGGCTGTTATTTTCGCATGCTTGCTTTCAATTCTGTGAACGACTGTATATAACGTTTTACGTTCAACCATTGTAACAAGGGCATTTTTACGCCCTTTGCCTATCACTGTATCGCCCTCCCAATCACCAATCCTAGACTTTGAATCCACAATACTTGGGCGTTCATCAATACTGACTCGATTAACTATCTGTCCACGTTTATCGTAGCTTCCATAGCGTTTTTTATACTTTTTACATGCACGAGTGAGTGTCTTATGTAGTTCACCACCACGAGCCTTGTCTCTGTAAATATATTGATAAATCGTTTCATGATGCAAAACGACCTTTTTCTCTAAAGCTAAGCGGCCTGCCACCTGCTCTGGCGAAAGTCCGTCAACCAACAATTTATTAATCCAGTCAGTAACATCATCTGTTAACTTACTTGCTTTGAAAGATGACTTGCGTCTTTGCTCTGCAAAATTATTGGCTTGGTTAGGTCGATAGCCTTTAAGCCCTTTATTGCGTTTTAACTCTCTAGAGATAGATGACGGTGAACGAGTGAGTTCATCAGCTATCTGTTTTTGGTTATTTCCTGCTTTTATTAACGCGTAAATCTGGTATCTTTCTGCTTGTGTCAGCTGTTTATATTTCATTAAAGCAATTTCCTTTGGCGAGAGAATGGCCGAATTATAACAGCTGGCCATCTAATCTGAGAAATTGCACTTATTATCCGAATTTAGGTTTTAAATCAGTCCAATAATTTCAAATTTAACAATTATCGTTTTGTTAACCCATTAATAAATGTGAAATAAATTATTTTCCAACACAAATGATAATAAAATGTTGCATTTTAGTGGTTTATTCCTAATACTGTTGAATGCCTGAGCTGACAAGCTCATGTACATTGAACATGAATACCTTAAATATAAATAACCTGAGCTTTAGATAGTAAATCTATCTCAAATTGCTACTTCAGCGCCAACTGCGATTGCAACAGATCCACTATTGACGAGTGAATTAGCCTTGTTTTCACTGAAAATCGCTGGCTTAGAGAAAAACAAATTTGACTATCATTGTGGTTCAATATGTTAGTAAATCTATTAGGGCCTGTTTATCTTTCGAGGTTAAATTTGCAGCAGTATGTTTGGTATTTAGGCAAGGCAGAGCCTATGTAGTGTGTTTATTCCCCATAAATAGGCGATAACGCAGCATAAATGCCAAACATGCGCTGCCCTTTGGGTTCTTTCTAGGGACGATTAACTCTTTGTTGCTCGGTTTTTACTTAGCCCACTAGGTCACAAACCTCGCGCCGCGATTAAATAGCCCCTAGATTGAACAAATTTTAATCCTGAAAGGTCAACAGGCCCTAGTTAGAGTTGAGGTTAAATAGTAAATATAAAACACACCACATTAAGGAATTGTATGAACAACAACAAACGCACACACAAACTAATAAAACCAAGCCATTTACTTGGTGCGGGACTCGCTATGTTAATGAGTTTTTCCGCTGCGAGTAAAGATTACAAAATTATATTAATTCATGGCTTACAAGTGTCGCAAATAACAAATAAATCAGGCAGTGATGTTGTCAATGATGGTGAAACATATTGGCAATCGTACTGGAATAATCGCGCTGACGAACGCATTGATTGGCCTTCATACGAGCGTGTAGAGGGTAAAATAGCCACTGATTGGGTTTGGCCTAAGTTGAAACAAATTTCGCGTTCTAATTTGTGTAACGATGGCTGTGTGCTTGTAACTCATTCTACAGGTGACTTAGTTGCACGCCATATTATTGATAATCAAGAAAACTGGTTAGAAAACGCGGGGCTACAACCGCTTAATATTGTTGCTACGTTTGATTTGGCAGGGGCTGGCGGTGGAAGTGAGCTCGCTGATATTGCAGTGAGTGCATTAACCGGTGCTTCATGGAACTTTGCGATAGATGCTGCACTCAAATGGTGGTTAGGCAGCGATGTAACGCAAGCAATTGGTGTATTACACGATTTAAAAGTAAATAATGCACGTAAAATTTCACCATTTCCTGACGCACGCACACCACGCTTACGTTTTGTTGCTGATGGTAATGCATACTTAGGCCTAACGGGTGGTTTTTTAAGAGGTAACGATGACTCCGTTGTAGCATCACACTCATCATGTGGGGCAAGTTCTGTAGGATCGTTTGGAAGCTGTAGCCGCAGTATCGATACAGATGGACAGTTAGATTCACAAGGCGATGCAGTAACAAGCTTTATGCCAAACCATTATCCTATGATGATGAGTGATAGCTATAGCCACAATGAAATTCATAATGCACAACGCAAAGGTAATGTAACTATTGCGATGAATAATGTGAATGTTGATGGCCAAAACGTAGGTTTTAATACGTTTGATGAATCAACAGGTACTTGGTTTTGGAAAAAACAATACCGGTACATAAAGGATTCTAATAATTTAAGTGCATCGGCGCTTATTTATAATGTGATTCCATAATATAAAAGCGTGCAGTTACTAACTGCACGCTTTATGCAGGATATGAATATAGCCTATGAAAAAATTTTATCTGATCACTTTAATCATTAGCGTTGCTTTATTTGTGCTGTGGTTTACAAATAATAATGACTCAAAAAAACTGGATGAGACAGAAAAAAAACCAATATCAAAGTCTCTTAGTGCCCCAAATACAGATCCTGTAAAAGTAATAGCCATTGATGTACCTAAAGTAAAAAAAACACCATCTAAACAACAAATTGCTTTTAATGAAGATTTAACAAAAGCAGCTGAACAAATAGTTATGCAATACGAAAGTGCACTTAAATTTCCTCCTTATTCTCAACCGTTGAGCACATTAGATGAGGATCGTCTAAAGCCAAACCAGTTTTATCCGGTATCGAGCCCAATTGACGAAACTGGCTCTGCGCTTACGTTAAGCCTTGAGCAGTATCGTTTTGTATACCCAGAAGAAATAAGGTTAAACGTAAGCGCGCAAGGGCTCGGTAAAGTGGTGGTTGAGCTGGCAAATACAGACACAAAAGAGGTATTAAATACTCATACTGGCAGTGCACACGAAGGAGAGGCGAGTATAACGTTTAAAGCTAAAGAAGATTATCCTCGTAGTTTACAATTGTTTGTAGAGGCTGATGTGGCAGGTAAAAAAGTACCCGTAGTTGCGCAAATTCAATATATGCCACCAAGTGCAACCTTAATTGGCTTTAATACAGCCTATGCACAAAATGAAAATATGCTTATACCAGCAAATCTAACCGTCATAAAAAGCGGTTTATATCGGGTGAGAGCTAATTTATATAATGGTGATACACCACTAGCTCATTTAGTATCAAAGAAGAGGTTAACGCAGGGGAGTCAAACACTTAATCTAAAAGCTCACTGGTCTGTATTACCACAAGGTATTACAGAAATGCGCTTAAGTGACTTTGTTGTTGAGAGAATGTCACCAAGCCCAGGTGAGCGAAACAGCTTTGGGAATAGTGAAATAAGTCAATTTGATATTAACGATTTTTCGTACGATAGCTTGCAGCAATTACCCTATCAGGCTAATGCACAAGAAAAGCTGAGCTTGGAGTTTTTACAAGGCTTAGCTGAGAGTTGAAAATAGAGCGTAATACTAAATTGGTAAATTATAAGGGTTTGTATATAAATACAAACCCTTAAATTAGTTAGCTTAGGTTTATAGTAACTACACTTGGCGCTTCTTGTTCATCAAGTTCATTTGTAACAGGCACTTTAGGAATGTCGGGTTTATCAAGGGCGATATCACCACCATTAATTACTTCACCGGTTTGTAAATTTTTAAAATCAAATAGATCAGCATCGGCCAAATGCGAAGGAACTATATTTTGCATTGCAGTAAAAATGCTTTCTATACGTCCTGGGTGCTCAGCATCCCATTTAGCGAGCATCGCTTTTGTATGTTTACGTTGTAAGTTTTCTTGCGAGCCACATAAATTACAAGGAATAATAGGGTAACCTTGTGCAAATGCGTATTGGGCTATATCGGTTTCTCTGCAATATGCAAGCGGGCGAATAACCATGTGCTCACCGTTATCACTCATTAATTTAGCGGGCATACTCTTTAGTTTACCGCCGTAAAACATATTTAAAAACAAGGTTTCAATCATGTCGTCGCGATGATGGCCAAGCGCAATTTTTGTAGCACCTAGCTCTTTTGCTGTGCGGTATAAAATACCACGACGTAAACGAGAGCAAAGTGAACAGGTTGTTTTCCCTTCAGGAATAATATCAGTAACAATACTGTAAGTATCTTCTTCTACAATTTTGTATTCAACATTTAATTTATCAAGGTATTGGGGCAATACATGCTCAGGAAAATCTGGTTGTTTTTGATCAAGGTTTACAACAACTAGATCAAACTTTATTGGTGCAACACGTTTTAAATGCTGCAGCATTTCAAGCATTGTATAGCTGTCTTTGCCACCTGATAAACACACCATTATACGGTCACCTTCTTCAATCATATTGAAGTCCATAACGGCTTGACCAGTTTGGCGACGTAAACGCTTTTGCAGCTTATTTAAGTTAAATTGAGCTTTAGCTTGATCTGAGTGTGACAATTACGCCCCCTAGTAAAACAATGCAGCAAAGTTATTTGCTAAAAATAAAGGGGCGTATTATACCCAAACCACCTGAATATGCGAGTTTAGGATGTAATTAAACGCGGTATTTTTAGCAAGTAAGGTACGTGCTGTTATTTGCTAAAAATTTTTTTGGTTAATCTAGCTTTTTTGCCAACGGGCTTACGTAACATCGGGTTTAAGTGCCAATACATCGCAGTCAAGGCTATCAATTACATGCTCTGCAGTATTACCTACAAGTGCTGCACTTAAACCTGTACGACCTACAGTACCAATAACAACCAATTCACTATTTAATCGCTTAGCCACATCAGGAATTACATCCTCTGGTAAGCCTTCTTCAATAAAACATTGTTCTTGGCTTAAATTAAATTCAGCGGCAAGTTCATTGGTTGATTCGTGGTGATGTTTTTTAACTGATTCGTTATAAAGTCCAGGGTTAAACTCAGGGATTTCGATAGCGATATTAACGGGGGTTGCAGGGTAGGCATTAACTAAATTGAGTGTTGCATTGGCGAGTCCACATAAAAATTGTGCATCTTTGATAACTCGTTTATTAAGTGCTACATGTTCTTCGTTTTCACTAACTGCATTTACAGCAGCTAAAATATTTCCGTTTGCTGGCCATGCCATTTCTTTTACAAACAATACCGGAGCTGGGCATTTACGTACTAAGTGCCAATCTGTAGGGGTGAAAATAACAGATTTAAGTGCACCATGTTGATGTGTGCCTTTAATGACTAAATCGTATTTTTCATCAATTACGGCATCAATAATAGCTTCATAAGGGCGGTTATGCCATACAACTTGAGTTTCAATACTTATATTTTTGTGGGGAGAAACCAAATCGCTTAGCCATAGTTCGCGGTCTTTAACAACAGCGTCGCGCATAGCTTCTCGTTCATCGCCAGAGAGCATTGTGGTCATTTCGTAAGAGAAGTCATAAACCGTCATAAAGGCGGTAATACTTGCACCAGATTTCTTAGCTAAATCTATTGAACGTGCTAAACCGTGTTGATCGTCTTTGGTAGGGTCAATAACTGCAATAATGCGTTTAATAGTGTCCATGTGCTACTCCATTTACTTAACGGGTGTATTTTTAGTGTAACGTAAATACAAAACAGTTAAAGGGGTAGCACATAAATTGTTGTTCTAAATCAAACTATTTTATTTAGCAAGATTTAACAATTGCTGCGGCTTTAGCTAATGCATTGTTATCTAAAATAGTAATAAATTTACCTTCTACTTTAATTAAGTCAGCTTTTTGAAAACGGCTTAATAAGCGGCTAATAGTTTCTACGGTAAGGCCTAAGTAGTTACCTATTTCACCACGAGTCATGGTAAATCTAAATTCTTTACGCGAAAAACCACGCTCGCCAAAACGCTCTGACAGGTTATAAATAAAACTAGCTAAGCGTTCTTCTGCTGATTTTTTATTAAGTAATAACAGCATTTCTTGATCGTATGTAATCTCACTGCTCATTAAACGCATAATTTGTTGACGAAGTTTTGGTAATTTACCAGCAAGTTCATCAAGTGTATCAAATGGAATTTCGCATACCATTGACGTTTCGAGTGCTTGCGAAAAGCTCTGATGCGCCATTTTGCTTATCGCGTCAAAGCCCACCAAGTCGCCCGCTAAATGAAACCCGGTTATTTGCTCATCGCCTTGTTCTGATAGCGTATAAGATTTAAATGAACCTGAACGTACTGCATAAATAGCTTGTAAAGGGGCGCCTGATTCAAATAAGTAGTCGCCTTTATGGAGTGGTTTTTTTCGCTCAATGATTTCGTCAAGCTTATCCATTTCTTGGCCATTGAGTGAAAATGGCAAACACAATTGACTAATACTACAGTTATTACAACTAATAGCACAATTACCTTTAGCGCGACTTTGAGAGAAATCCATAATTTAATCCATTTTAATTTTTATGCACGACGTTGTCTAGATTAGTGTACCAGCTTGTCGGTTGCAATAATCAATAAGTAGATACCATACCAAATTATAACACTGCCTAATACAATGCGAGTCCATGGATGGTTAAAAATGCTATTTAGCTTTTGTGCGGTGATACCTAAAGTGATCATTGCCGGAAAAGTACCTAAAGCAAAACAAAGCATCACTAAAGCGCCATCTAAAGCACTTGGACTGGTCATGGCCCAAGTTAAGGCTGAGTATACAAGTCCACAAGGCAGCCATCCCCATAGAGCACCATAACCTAGGGCTTTAAAAGGAGAGTTAATAGGCATTAAATATTTATTTAGCTTAACAATGTGTTGCCACACCAAGGTTTTACCTATTTTCTCTAACCATTGCAGCGTAGGGCCCAAGCGCATTATATATACGCCGACTAGGAGCATAAAAATAGCTGCAATGAATGAAAGGGCTAAAGAAAAAGACGTATTTTGCCTAGCAAATTGACTGCTAATACCAGCAACAAGCGCGCCTGCTGCCATGTAGCTAAGTGCACGCCCAACATTATAGGCAAGTGAATAGGTAAATGTTTTGCGTTTGTCACTTGCCAGTTGTAATGAGCTTGCAATACCGCCGCACATAGCAATGCAATGGCCGCTACCAATAAGGCCCATTAAAAATGCACTGGTAAAAAGAGGATCAATCATTACTTTTGTTGTGTTGCTCTTTGTCGTCTTCAAACAAAATACTATGACCTTGTTTGTTTAAATCAGAAAACTGCTCACTTTTTACGGCCCAAAAAAACACGCCAATAGCAATAATGACAAATAAAATGGCAATGGGGATCAAAATGTAAATTATGCTCATAACTTTAATAGCCTTAGTGAATTACTAATCACAATAATGGAGCTGGCAGACATGCCAATAACAGCCATCCACGGAGCAACTAAGCCTAATGCCGCCAATGGTAATATGGACGCATTATACAATAAAGACAGTGCAAGGTTTTGCTTAATAATACGTCTTGTTTGTTTTGCCACATTGAGTAAATGATCGATTGAAGCTAAATCGCTATTAAGAAGCACTACATCGGCGCTATTTTTTGATATGTCAGCACCTGTTTCCATTGCAATGGATAAGTGTGCACTGGCAAATACAGGACTGTCGTTTACGCCATCGCCGACCATTGCAACTACTTCGTTTTGTGACGCCCATTGTTCAACGGCTGTTTGTTTATTTTGCGGCGAACACCCAGATTGCACACTTTTAAGGCTGAGTTGTTTAGCTACTTTTTGCCCAGCATCCGACGCGTCACCGGTTAACATATGACACGTTAAATTTTGCGATTGAAGTGAGTCTATAAGCTTTTGAGCATCGTTTTTCACTTTATCAATAAAGTAAAAACGTGCAACAACATGCTTATTAATATACAAGCTCGCTTGTGCATTTGATTTTTTGCTATCAAACCAACCACTTTTACCAATTGCGTAATGATTGTTTGCATCTTGTGCGCTAATTCCCAGACCTGGATGCACTTCAACGTTATCAAGGTTGTGGTGAGCAGGGGTAATTTCATCAAAAGCACTGGCGATAGGGTGTTCAGAATAACGCTCTAACATAGCCGCCATATCTAGCACTTGAGCTTTTGTGTATTGCTTATCGATTACATCCACTTCATCAAGGCTAAATTTACCTTGAGTAAGTGTACCTGTTTTATCAAACGCAAATAACGTAATTTGTGAGAGTGTTTCGAGCACATGCGCTTGTTTTATCAACACGCCTTTACGAGTAAGTGTTGCAACCGCGCATGTAAGTGCGGTTGGTATCGCTAAACTCAGGGCACATGGGCAGGTAGCAACTAAAACCGAAATGGTGATCCAAAATGCGTGTTCAGGGTCAATTTGGTACCAGCCAATAGCTGTAAGTGAAGCAAATATAAGTAAAGACGCAATAAACCATTGCGCAACTTTATCTGTAATTTCAACCAGTTTAGGACGTTTAGTTAATGCGTTGTGTTGCAAGCGTATAATTTGATTTAAAAGCGTATTTTGGCCAATCTTATTAATTTTTATTTCAATAACGCCGTCGTGGTTAACGCAACCGGCGTAGACATTGTGGCCGATAAATTTTGTAACGGGTTGGTGTTCGCCCGTCATCATTGATTCATCAACCGTAGTTTTACCTTTAATAAGTTCGCCGTCGGCAGGGATTGTTTCACCCGCTTTAATGAGTACTACGTCATTAAGTTTTAGTTTTTTGGCTGCAATTATAAGTTCTTCACCACTGTCGTTAATGGTGCGGGCTGTTAATGGCAATAATTTTTGTAAGTTGGCAGTAAATTCGCTCGCTTTTAAACGCGCTCTAAATTCAAGGTACTTACCTAATAAAAGTAAAAAGGTAAACATGCACACAGATTCAAAATACACTTCGCCGACTTGCATAAATGTGGCGTAACAACTTGCACTAAACGCACCAAAAATAGCCAGTGATACGGGTAAATCCATATTGAGCTGTTTTGCTTTTAGTCCATTTATAGCATTGGTTAAAAAGGGGAGTGCACTGTATAAAATAACCGGAGAGGCTAGTACTAAGCTGATCCATCTAAAATACTGCTCAAAATTGCTGTCCATACCGGAGAACATGCCAAAGTACATGGCAAATGCAAACATCATAACTTGCATGGTCATTAAGCCTGCAACACCTAAGCGGCGAATATAGGCTTTGGCGGTTTGCTGTTTTTGTTGTGCTTCAATATCTGATTGAAACGGGTAGGCTTTATAACCAATTTTAGCTAAGGAAGTAATAACTTCACTTAATGGGATGCTGGTTTTATCCCATTGGATCATCGCGCGGTTGGTAGATGTATTTACATCAACCCGTTTTACAGTATTTAAGCTTAAGAGTTGTTTTTCGATAAGCCATGCACACGCTGCGCAGGTTATACCTTCAACGCTCAACAATACCTCAGAGATATTATCGTTAGAGGCTATAAATTCGTCTTGAATGTCTTCGTTGTCATAACTTTTTATAAATGCGAGTTGCTCAGGTACTAGCTGTTCGACTTTTCCAGCGCGAACTGTTCGGTATTTATAGTAGTCGGTCATACCTTGATCAACAATATTTTGCGCAACAGCTTGGCAGCCAATGCAACACATCGGCTGGGCTTTATCGTCAATGATAACGCTTGCGCTAAATCCGGTTGGCACACATTCGAGGCAATGAAAGCAAAAGTTAGACATAGTAATGACTACTTATAGTTAGGATTAACTAAAACGGTTTCAGCCGTCGGTAGAACAATGTTCTCTTTTAGTTTCCAACTACCATCAATTGGCTCAATAAATACAGAATATGCACCTGGTGTGTACTCATCAAGTAATGCAGTAAATTCTTGATTGGCATTAGGTGTAAGTGTGGCCTCAAAGTCATGCGCTTTAATAGTACGGTGGTAAAACGAAAGTTTTAAAACATGCACGTTGCTACTGTCACCTTTTGTAAACTTAAAGCTTACACGCTCGTTGGTTACATTTAATTCGCCATGTAAATAAAGTGCTTTTGCTTTTTCAAACTTGGTTAATTCTAAGTTTATTGCTTTGCCTTTTTTGTAGTAGTCGTCAACAACCATATCTGGGCCGTTACCTATTGCCGTAATAAACAAGCTAATACAGCCAATAATGGCAACTAACGGAAAAAAGATTAAAAACCAAGGCCAAAAATTTTTATACCACGGAGTAGGTTGCATAGTGTCTCTAAAATTAGTTTAGGAAGCGTTATTTTATAGGAATTATACGTAAAAGACTAAAAAAAGCCTCCGACTGGAGGCTTTTTTGATCTGGATTAATCTATTGAATTAAATAAATTAATTTATAAACATTTTATTAACCGCGTGCTTATTTATCTTGCGATAAACTGTAAACGTAGGCTGTTAATAAGTGAATCTTATCTTCACCTAAAATGTCTTTCCAAGCAGGCATTACACCAGCACGGCCGTGGTTAAGCGTTTCTTCAACAGCGCGTTGAGAGCCACCGTATAACCAAATGTTATCAGTCAGGTTAGGTGCGCCAAATGGTAGGTTATGTGCAACCGACCCTTTACCATCAGCACCGTGACATGCGGCGCACATTGCAAACTTAGCGGCGCCTGCTGCTGCATCTTTTTGGTTAACAGTACGGCCAGAAAGGCTCAGCACATGTGCTGTCATTTCTTTAACGCCTTGCTCGCCAAGAGCTGGGCCCCAAGCAGGCATCGCTGCAATACGACCATTAAGCAGAGTTTCTCTAATTTTGTCTGGTGTACCGCCATATAACCAATCTTTATCAGTTAGGTTAGGGAAGCCAGTTCCACCACGCGCATCAGAGCCGTGACATTGCGCACAGTTTTGTGAGAATAAACGCTGACCAATTTCGATGGCTAATTGGCCATCTGTTTGCTCATGTTTGTCGCCATTTTTTAGAGCAACTTGCTGCGCTGCGTCACCTTCAAACTTAGAATTAACTAAATCTAAAACCGGCACTTGTGCAAGTCGGTTAAAAATAGGACCAAAGCGTTCTTCTGCTGCTTCGTACTCTTTATCGAGTTTAACAAAACGACCTTCAGCTTTGGCCTCTGCAACTGCTTTTTTAGACTCAGCTAAAGACGTAATACCTTGATTAGAACTAGTCCATTTACCTAAACCTTCCCAGTTACCTAAACCAGGGTAAGCTGCAAGGTAATATACTGACCAAATAAAAGTTGCGAAAAACATGTAAGTCCACCATTTTGGTAGTGGATTATTTAGCTCTTCAATGCCGTCAAATTCATGTCCACAGCTTTCACCTTCTTTTACGCCAGCATAGTTTTTTAAGTTCCAAACTAATAGGCCAAAGATGATGCATAAGCATGCAAGGGTTAATACAATAACCCAAATACTCCAAAAGCTAGTCATTTTTCAGACTCCTTTTCCTCGTTAGAGAGTGTGTTGTTATGTTTTTTTTCATCTTCGAAAATGGCATTAGCAGCGCTATCAAAACGATTTTTGCTACGCTTGCTGTATGCCCATACAACAATCACAATAAACAATACTAAAATTACCAGAGTCAAAATGCCTCTGTATGTTCCGTAATCCATAATAATTTACTTCAAGTGGGTACCAAGTTGCTGTAAATACGCGATTAGAGCTTGGATTTCTGTTGCGCCTTCGCCGTTATTCATAGCGTTAACTTTTTCAACATCAGCTTTAAGTTCTTCGTCGCTGCCATAACCTAGGCCCGGGTGTTTAGGGTTTTCTGGGTTAATAGCAAAAGTATCACGGAAAATTTGTAGTTTTTTCAGAGTCAGGCTTGTATCTACCTTATCTTCTGCTAACCAAGGAAAACCTGGCATATTCGACTCAGGAACCACGGCACGTGGGTCAACTAAGTGAGCATAATGCCAATCGTCCGAGTAACGTTTACCAACGCGAGCAAGGTCAGGACCAGTACGTTTAGAACCCCACTGGAAAGGGTGATCCCATACTGATTCGCCTGCTACAGAGTAGTGACCGTAACGCTCAACTTCATCACGAAAAGGGCGGATCATTTGTGAGTGACAGTTATAACAACCTTCACGTACATATATGTCACGGCCTTCCATTTCTAAAGCATTAAGAGGGCGTAGGCCTTCTACTGGTTTAGTTGTGTCGTCCTGGAACATTAGCGGAGTAATTTCAACTAATGCACCAAAGCTGATAGCAAAAACAGTCAGAATAGCCATAAGGCCAACGTTCTTTTCTACTATTTCATGTTTGTTTTGTGAATTTTTATTGCTCATCATCTCACTCCGTTATGCTAATTGTGCTTGCGCGTCTAACTTCAGAGATTCTTTCTCAGCTGAAATTGTACGGAAAACGTTATAAGCCATAACTAACATGCCTGTTACGATGAATACACCGCCTACAAAACGCATAATGTAGAAAGGATGCGACGCTTCTAAAGACTGCACAAAGCTGTACATTAATGTACCGTCGGCATTTACCGCACGCCACATTAGACCTTGCATTACACCAGAGATCCACATTGCAACAATGTATAAAACAACACCTACAGTGTGTAACCAGAAGTGGGTATTAACTAATTTAACGCTATACATACGACCTTGCGCAAATAACGCAGGAATTAAGTGGTAAATAGCACCAATTGAAATCATAGCAACCCAACCTAGTGCACCTGAGTGTACGTGGCCGATTGTCCAATCTGTGTAGTGAGATAACGCATTTACAGATTTAATTGCCATCATAGGGCCTTCAAACGTAGACATACCGTAGAAAGACAATGAAACAACTAAGAAGCGTAGTACTGGATCAGTACGCAGTTTATGCCACGCGCCTGATAGGGTCATAATACCGTTAATCATACCACCCCAAGACGGTACGAATAGGATAATAGACATAACCATACCTAAACTTTGCGTCCAATCAGGAAGCGCAGTGTAGTGAAGGTGGTGAGGACCTGCCCAGATATATAATGAAATTAGTGCCCAAAAGTGAACTACCGATAAACGGTATGAGTACACAGGGCGACCTGCTTGTTTTGGTACAAAGTAATACATCATACCTAAGAAACCAGCAGTTAATAGGAAACCTACAGCGTTATGACCGTACCACCACTGAACCATCGCATCTACCGCACCTGCATAGATTGAGTATGATTTAGTTAACGACACAGGCACAGCCATGCTGTTTACAATGTGTAGTACTGCAACAGTAATTATAAAGCCAGCGTAGAACCAGTTAGCAACATAAATGTGCGATACTTTACGCTTGATTAAAGTACCAAAGAATACAATGGCGTAAACAATCCAAACCACAGCGATTAAAATGTCGATTGGCCATTCAAGTTCTGCATATTCTTTTGAGCTAGTAATACCAAGTGGTAATGTAATTACTGCTAATACAATAACTAATTGCCAGCCCCAAAAAGAAAAGGCGGCGAGTTTGTCTGAGAAAAGACGCGTTTGACAAGTACGTTGTACGACGTAATAAGACGTCGCAAACAGTGCACTAGTACCAAATGCGAAAATTACTGCGTTCGTGTGTAACGGACGTAGTCGAGAGTAAGTTAACCATGGTGTATCAAAGTTAAGTGCTGGCCAAGCTAATTGGGCAGCAATCAGAACCCCAATACTCATGCCAACGATGCCCCAAATCACTGTCATAATAGCGAATTGGCGTACAACCTTATAGTTATACTCAGTTTGTGATGCTACTGTTTGGCTCATTTTCTGGCTTCCGCTGCAATAAATGCGTTTAGAAATGAATTACCCACTATTAAAAGTGGGGCCTACTATTTTTCTCAAGCGTGTTATCTAAAACTTTCAATACATGAAAACTTCAGAAAAAAACTTGAGAAACCCTTATTTTTTGCGGGTGAAATGATAAATTTTTTGACCTAAAAAAGATAGGTCAATTACGTAATATTATGACATCAATCAAACTTTGTGAGCTTGTTGTTTATTTTTTGATACAGTTTGTGCCATATTTCGACTAATAGTAACACTCCCACTTGTTATTTATAGACCCGATTATTAGTATTCGCTTTTATTTACAGCGAGATTGTTATGCTTATATATAGATTACCCATATTTTTTGTAGCGTTTTTTTTATTAATAGCATGTGATTTTTCTGAAAAAAATGAAGCCCAGCTTCTAAAAACAACGCAATGTGATGCCAATTTACCATGTACTTTCCCAAGTGGTGTTAAAGTATGGTTAAGCAATTCTACACTTTCCCCCGAAACTCCATTTACAATTTTCAGTGAGCTACCAAACGGGTTGCACATTACAGACGCAAAATTAAAAGGCGTTACTATGTATATGGGGTACATACCTCAACAGTTCATAAGAAAGGGTGGACTTTGGCAAAGCAACACTATGGTCGGTATTTGCTCTGAAAAGAATATGCTTTGGCGCTTGGAGCTCACAATACTTAATCAAACATCTTTAGTAGAACAGATACTTAACTATAATTTTTATGTAACGTACTAACATATAAAGTTACGATATTTAAATTAATTAGATCACTCAGAAGCGGTTTATCTTTCGAGATTGAATTTTCAGCAGAATGCATCGTTTTTAGGCAGCGTACGCCTGCGCAGTATTTTTATTTCAACCAAGCGGTGATAACACAGTATAAATGCCAAACATGTGCCGCCCTATGAATTAGACCTAGGGATGATTTCCCTTTGTAGCTCGCTTTTTTAGCCTGCAAGGTTACAAATCTCGCGCCGTGATTAAATTCCATTACGTAGAACAAACTTAATTCTGCAAGGTCAACAGTCCTTAAAGCTTTTACATAAATTAGTACGTATTAAGTTTTTATTGATTGGGTAGGAACTTATTAAAGTGATGACGCAATTTATGACCTAACCTTGTTGATAGCCATTCCTAGTTTATATCCACAGTCCTACACTAAAGAATAAGTAATCCGATTTCAGGTTAAGCAAAGCCCAGTTCTGATCACTTGTAACTACTAGGCCAGCAAAAAACATTTTAAAGAGATATTTTGAACAGCGAGTATTTGGTGTTTAATAATTATTGTCAGCTATCTATAAAGCAACGGTACGAAACAGGCTTTTACTTAAGCTAAAAAGTAAATGTATGCTCTTAAAATAAATATCTAAAAGTAAGCCATGGCTAAAATTATATTTACTTTTGATGTGATTTTAAAAAGTTCAATTTTTAATGTTTCCTGAATAAAAAAATTCTCCTGAAACGCCTCCTAAGCAGCTAAATAAGACTAATTAATCGCTCATTCTGCATAAATATGGTTAGTAATTAACATTTAGTTTTGCGGTTTTAATAATGCGCTGTGATTAACTTGTTAATTAATCAAATATCGGGATATTTTTCTACTAATTACATTTGATTACAAAGTGAATCACTTTGATATCAGGTGTTTTTTGAATGTATCATGAATCATGTAACTCACTGATATTTACGTGTATTTATTAATTAACAATGAAACAATCTGTAACGTGTGTACCTTTACTGGTTATTCTATTTTTACGGAAATTAAAATTTGACCGTTCGTTAAGTTTTTGTTCAGTTAAAAGCGCCTAAGTTGCCGACCTGACTCACTATTCTTATAACAAGTGAGCATTACCAATCACGGTAAATTTCCAACAAGTAGGGTTCTTTCATGAAAAAATCAACTCTTGGTTTAGCTGTAATCGCAGCAATCCCGATGTTCTCAAGTGTGCAAGTTTTAGCTGCTGACGAAGCAGCTAAATCAATCGAAAAAATTCAAGTTACGGGTTCTCGTATTAAGCGTTCAGATATGGAAACTGCTAGCCCAGTAACACTCATTGGCGCAGATGAAATAAGAGCATCTGGTGCAACATCTGTTGATAGCGTACTTCAACAAATGACCGCTACTGGCGGCGCAATGACCAACCCCGGCGTAAATAACGGCTCTGGTGGTAACGCATCTATCAATTTACGTGGTTTAGGTTCACAGCGTACATTAGTACTTGTGAATGGACGTCGTATGATCAACTCAGGAACTGGTGCAGCGTCTACTGTTGATTTAAATACAATTCCAGTTTCTATGATCAAGCAAATTGAAGTACTTAAAGATGGCGCTTCAGCTGTATACGGTACAGATGCCGTTGCTGGTGTTGTAAATATTATTCTAAAAAATGATTTTGAAGGCCTTGATTTAAACGTCAATTCTGCAATGACATCAAAGCATGATGCGACTGAGAACTCTATTGACTTCACAGTAGGTACTTCATTCGATAAAGGTAATATTGTTTTTGGTGCGCAGTACACAAATCGTGGCGAAGCAAGCCAAGCTAACAGAGGTTTTTCAGATTGCCCAATTGAAGAAGGGAGTAACGGTTTTTATTGTGGAGGTTCTTCATTCAGTGAAGGCGGCCATATTCAAAACAGTTTAACTGCTGGTATTTTAAATAAAAAAGGTGAAATTGAACAAACCGGTATAGCTGACGATAGTGGTTTGAGCGGTTTAGGAGGGTTACACCGTTATTCAGCTGAAAATGATTCATACAACTATGCTCGCAGTAGTTACTTGTATACGCCGATGAACCGATTAAATATTACAGGACTTGGTAATTATGAGTTATCTGACGACACAAGTTTTTTTAGTGAGTTTACCTATACAAAACGCTGGTCAGAGCAACAGTTAGCACCACAACCAATTAATTTTAAGTTTGCTTATGATCCAAGCACTATGGGCAACAGCCTTTTAGGTCAAACTTTTGATAAACGTCAAGTTGCTAATAATGCATTTGTAAAAGATGCAAATGGTGATTACGTAACAACTGCAACAAATTATGCAGCTGGCGATCCAATCAGCTACCGTCGTCGTATGAGCGAAAGTGGTACACGTAACTACACTCAAACAGTGGATACAGTGCGTATCGTTGTAGGTGCAGAAGGTGTTATTAACGATTACTCGTGGGATCTTTCTGCTAACTTTGGTCGAAATGACTCTGTAAGTAAAACAAGTAACCTGCATAACGTTTCAGCTTTAAAAGCGGATGTTGAGGCAGGTAACTTTAACCCTTTAGATGAAGCTGACTGGGTTCAATCAAATGTAAGTCAATACATTTATAAAGAGCAAGAGTCTGGTGGAAGCCAGTTGTTTATCGTTTCAGGTTCTCTTTCTGGTGAAATGTTTGAACTACCAGCAGGTTATGCTGCATTTGCTGCCGGTATTGAGCATCGCCAAGAAAAAGCATGGCAAGATCCTGATTCAATTGCTGCTCAAGGATTAGGGAACGACCCTCGCGTAGATCCAACAAGTGGTGGTTTTAATGTAGATGAAGCGTACGTTGAGTTTGCAATACCATTGCTAGCAAATGCACCATTCGCTGACAGTGTTGAGTTAAGCGCTGCAATCCGTGCCTTTGATTACAGTACATTTGGTTCAGATAATACGTGGAAATTGGGCTTAACTTGGCGCGCTACCGATGAGTTAATGATGCGTGCAGTGCGCTCAACAGCTTTCCGTGCTCCAACAGTTGATGAGTTATACTCAGGCAAAGCTATTTCTTATGATGGCGTAACTTTCCCAGGTGCAGACGATCAAGCTGAAGTAACTGTGGGTGGCAATGCTGCTTTAACACCTGAAGAAGCAGATACGTTAACATTTGGTGTTGTTTATGAGCCACAATGGCTTGACGGTTTTTCAATGACGTTAGATTACTACGATATTGAAATTGAAAATGCTATTAGTACTTACACAAGTCAATTTGTTGTCGATCAATGTATTAACCCTAATGGTACTGGGACTACATTGTGTGAAAACACTGGTGCGTTGATACGTACTGATGGCCGTATCGTATTCAACAACCAGTTGCGTAACATAGGCTCAGAAAAAACATCAGGCATAGATTTAAACTTAAAGTATTCATTTGATGCGTTAGGTTTAGCGTGGAAAACAGGCCTTGATACAACCTATTTAGATGAATATGTTGTTGATACTGGTGCGGTAATTGACTATCAAGGTTATATTACAAACGGTAAAGGTGGCTATGCTGATCTTAAGTCTAACCTTCACGTAACTGTCAGTGGTGACACGTGGGATGCAACATACGAAGCACGTTATGTTGCTGGTATGGATAGCTTTACTTGTCGACTTGATCAAAGCGAATGTATTGCACCGACTACACCATCAGTTGTGTATCATGATATTAGTGGTTCTTACATGATTAACGATGTAGTTACTGTGTCTGCTGGTATCAACAATATGTTTGATAAGCAACCTCCTTACTACACTGGTAATTACTCTGCAAATACTGACCCATATACATATGATGTACTTGGCCGTCGTTTATTTGCTGGTGTAAACATTAAGCTTTAATTAGCAGATTAATCTTATTGAGGCTCAGTATTTACTGGGCCTTTTTTATTGAACAAAGCTGAGTAGGCAAGTACACTTAAGTTTCTAAAATATAGCGCAATTTCTCCAGCGTTAGAGTAGTCCCCAAAATTAACCAAATCGGCTAAGGAGAACTGATTGTTAAAACAAGACGAAAACTTATCTTTTGTCATTGAACCAGAGCTAAATCCTCGCGCTGAGCAGCGTATTGATCTGTACTTTTCGATCCCGAATGAAATGGGGATCAACCCGCAGACGCTTTCTGAAGAATCTTATTTTAATAACCACTTTAAATCGCATTTAGCCTATAACGCCAATAATATACATTTGCCGTTAGTACGAAGCCGTTTTGTGAGTAAAAACAAAGGCGAGCAGCAAGATTATCGGCAAAACCTTAATTTATTTTGCTACCAAGTGCGTTTAGCACTCGATGCTGATATAAAAGATGCCTTAAAAATTGACGAAGCAGAAGACTTTTACAAACGTGCTAACGAAGTGTATGAACAAAGTGAGGGGCTTTTAAAAAAGCTGCGTCGGTATACGCCAGATGATGAAAAGTTACTGCCATTTTTTACCAATGCAGATAACTATTTAAGTTGGCATGTTGAGCAATCTTTTTTAAAGCTTCTAGATGAAGGCCCACGTAGTAGCGATTATGCAAAAGAACGTAATGATTTACTGCAGTTTTGTAAAAATGAAAATACGTACCGCGCTGAAAAAAACTACAACTCAGAAACCACCATGCAAGATGCTAATCGAATAACGAATAAGATGCGCTTGCTACAACGCTTAATTGAGCATGGCGTTATATTACAGCGGCAAACGCGATTTTTGAATAGCTATCTAAAACGTTTGGTTAAAGGCACAGTGACGGCCGTTATAATGGCTTTTGTGATGGTGGTAATATTAAACGCGCGATCAAGTTTTACAGAAGTAACTGCAACCCTTATTTTGATTTTAGGGGTGATCTATGGCTTACGAGAAATATTTAAAGAAGACATAACACGTGTAATCTGGCGGGCTATTGTGCAGGGAAGACCTAAATGGCGATTTAGTTTTAAAAATAGCATTACTAAAGATAAAATAGCGAGTCAGTTTATTTGGCTCGAATACACACGTTTTAAAAAAATCCCTAAAGAAGTTAAATCTATCTTTTCAAAACGTCGTCAGCAAAATAAACAAGCGGCTCAGTGGTTGCATTTTGCAAGTGAAACTCGTGTAAGCGCAAAAGAATTTTTACCAGGTTACGATACGCTACAGCAAACATTACATTTTAACCTTGCACCGTTTGCACGTTACTTAAAGCGGGGGGAGGGGAAGTTATATCATTTAGACAGTAATAAAATTTCTAAGCAGGCAGTAGAAAGGCGCTATCAATTAAACATGGTGCTGGTGTTAACTGAAGAGGATAAAAAGCTTTACCAACGTTATAAAATCACCCTTAATCGCAGTAAAATAGTCAATATAGAACTTATTTATTCTACAAAATAATACGCCTTTTATTAAAAACATGATCATTCTAGCGAATTAAATAACTCACTAATTTAATGCAATTAGTATAAAAAAGGAGGGCAGACTTAAATCTGCCCTCCTTTTTCTATAAGTATACGTCTATTTAGTTAAACCGTACTTACTGTATAAAGTTACTTTATCTGATACTAATGTGATTTCTATATTTTTAGTCTCATCACCCCAAACGCAATTAGTATGAAGTGTTTTTTCTACACAGTTATCCGCACTACCTAATAGTGTTTCTACTTCAGTTTTATCCATTCCTATTTTTATTTTTTCGTAATTCTCTAAGCTTACTTTTGAACAAGCTGCAAGGCTAAGTGTAGCCACAATAATGAGGAGTTTTTTCATTGTTATTTCCTATTTGGTAAATACGATTAATGATTAAATTTTCTTATTTGTACAATCATTCCCATACGAGGATGATCAAAATAATGAATCTCGCTGCTTATCACACGTCTAAACTGTGAAAAGCGGGCTGATTCTATGTCGCCATTTTCTAGCTTTTGACTGATATCAAAATCGGCTGTTATGTATAGATAATGACGTACATGGATTTTAAATAAACCTTCTAATTCCCAATTAACGTTTAGTTTATCTGGATCGTTAAATAGCTTAGGTTGGGAGTTTAGTAAGCTGACAAAATCGGGGTTTGAGTAGCTAGGAATGGTGTTTATGTTATTTCTTATATGTTTACCAGCAATTAAGCGCACGCTTGGTGCACGGGACTTACTCGCTTCTTCAAAGCGCCAACCAGTATGCAGAATAGGTGTTAATCCTTTTCGTACAAGCTCTGTGTATTGAGTTTTAAACTGTAATTGTTCAGGTGATAAGAGATATGTTTGTTCCATAGTTTCTTGCGTTTCAGCAATTGGCGTTACCGGGAGTTCATCGTAGCTTTGTATATAGTCAATACTATCGTCACACACATTCGACTGTGGATTTAGATTAACTAAAGAGTCGGTAAATGAGCGTTTTTGAAAACGCTCATCGCCATCTATGCAGGCCTGCATTGCTTGCTCTTTATAAAGAGGCGTTAGTAAGTCTAGGGTGTTCTTATCTTCAATAGCTTTGTGTTTAAGGCTAAAGTCTTCTTGTAAGTAAGGGGCGGGGAGTTGTTTAAAAACGAGTACTTCAACCTCAAACCAACGCTCTGCAAATGCAGTGCTGCTAAATAAGCAGCATAAAACAACAAGCGATTTTTTTAGCAACATTAATGGCTAACCTTTTTTTCGAAATCTGCAATCATTGCAGTGACCATTTTTAAGCGTTCGCGGGCATTTGCCTCACTAATTGCAAAGCGCAGTTTATTTGCGCCATCCATTTTGTACACCTTAGGCGAACTTTGTATCAAGCCAATGATGAAGCTAGGGTTAACCTTGGTATCTTGGCTAAACTCAAAGTAACCGCCTTTAGGGTTCGCTTCAATTTTTGTAATGCCTAAATTACTGGCTTGCATTTTAAGTTGCTGCAGGCTAAATAAGTTTTTAGCAGCATCAGGCAGCAAACCAAAACGGTCTATCAACTCGACCTGTAGTTCATCCATATCATCAAGGTTAGCACAACTAGCAACGCGCTTGTACATACCTAAGCGTGCATTTACATCGTGTATGTAGTCATCAGGTAATAATGCAGCCAGTTTTAAATCTACTTCGGTTTGTTTTTGAAGTAAGTTTTCAAGCGTTGGCTCTTTACCTTCGCGCAGCGCATTTACTGCTTGTTCGAGCATTTCCATATACAAACTAAAGCCGATGGTTTGCATTTGACCTGATTGATCATCGCCAAGTAACTCACCCGCACCACGAATTTCTAAATCGTGTGTAGCGAGGGCAAAACCTGCACCTAAATCTTCTAACGATTCGATTGCTTGTAAGCGTTTGCTCGCATCTTTAGAAAGTGCTTTAGGGTCACCTGTTAGAAGGTAGGCATACGCTTGATGGTGGCTTCGACCAACTCGCCCACGTAATTGGTGCAATTGCGCAAGGCCGAGTTTATCTGCTCTATCCATAATAATGGTATTGGCCGTAGGCACATCAATACCGGTTTCGATAATTGTGGTACATACTAGCACGTTGTATTTTTGATGATAAAAGTCAGTCATTATTTGCTCAAGCTCTTGCTCGCGCATTTGGCCATGAGCTGTGGTCACACTTGCTTCAGGTACCCATTCACTAATTTCTTGTGCAACACGCTCAATAGTTTCTACGTTGTTATGTAAAAAGTAAACTTGGCCACCGCGTTTAATTTCTCGCAGTACTGCTTCGCGTATTAGTTCTACATCGCGTTGACGCACAAAGGTTTTTACCGCTAAACGTTTAGCAGGCGGCGTTGCGATTATTGATAAATCGCGCATGCCGCTCATGGCCATGTTAAGCGTACGAGGTATTGGCGTTGCAGTCAGTGTGAGTATGTCTACATCAGCGCGCAGTGCTTTAATTTTCTCTTTTTGGCGAACACCAAAGCGATGCTCTTCATCAACAATAAGTAAGCCTAAATCGTTAAATTTAATGTCTTGTTGAATAAGTTTATGTGTGCCAATAACTATGTCGAGCTTACCGTTGGCCATTTTTTCAAGTGTGTCTTTTTGCTCTTTAGTGGAGTTAAAGCGCGAAAGTACACCTACTTCAATAGGAAAATCAGCAAAGCGGTCTTTAAAGTTTTCATAGTGTTGTTGAGCCAGCAGGGTAGTTGGTACTAAAATGGCTACCTGTTTATCATCGTTAACCGCTACAAAAGCAGCGCGCATGGCCACTTCTGTTTTACCAAAGCCTACGTCACCACACACTAAACGATCCATCGCTTGTTTTGATTGCATATCACCTAATACGGCTTCTATGGCGTTGCGCTGATCGTCAGTTTCTTCAAACGGGAAGCTATCGCTAAATTGACGATATGCGGGGGCGTCTAGAGTAAATTTATTACCAGGCTTTGCTTGGCGCTGAGCATAAATGTCGAGTAATTCTGCGGCTACATCGCGTACTTTTTCAGCCGCACGTTTTTTTGCTTTTTCCCATGCATCTGAGCCAAGCTTATGCAGCGGGGCGCTGGCTTCTTCACCACCAGAGTATCGACTAAGCATATGCAATGCAGATACTGGCACGTACAATTTAGCTTCACTTGCGTAAGTAATTGTTACAAATTCAGTAACTACACCTGCAGCATCAATTGTTTGCAACCCCTGATAACGCCCAACACCATGATCGAGATGCACAACAGGTTGACCTTCTTTAAGCTCGGCTAGGTTACGGATTAGCGCATCTTGGCTGGCTTCGTACTTGTGCTTGCGGCGTCTGCGCTGAGATACTTTTATGCCAAGCAGTTCTTGCTCGGTAATAATAGAAAGGCTTGGTTTAGTGCCAAGTACGACACTTTGCTCGAGCGGACTTACTATTAAACCTACGTCACTTGCACTTTTTATAAATTGTTCGAGTGTTTCAAATTCTTTAAATTTTAAACCGCTTGGTTTTAAAATGCTCAGCAATGATTCACGACGACCATCTGATTCAACACTGAGTAATATACGGCCTTTTTTCTTTTTTTGTTCTGCTACATAATTTATAAACGCGCCATAAGGTTCATGCTGTTTATGGTCGATTCGAATAGCAGGCAGCTCGCTAACGCTTAAGTTTTTATTACCTGCTTTAGTGCCAAGCTTTGCAAGGGATAATCTAATACGTGCAAAATTGCCTAAATTAGAAAACAGCTCTTCAATAGGCTGATAAAGCGCATTAGGTTCAAGTAATGGACGAAGTGGGTCAACTCTGCGGTTTTCATAGCGTACATTTACATCGTGCCAAAAGTTATCTGCCGCATGCTCTAAATCACCCAGCTGCATAACGGTTGTTGTATCTGGCAGGTAGTCAAAAATAGTCGCGAGCTTTTCAAAAAACAACGGCATGTAGTATTCAATACCTGCAGGCCAGTTACCTTTGCTTACTTGCATGTATACTGAATCTAGCTGCGAGCTTGCGCCAAATTTTTCACGGTAGCTTATTCTAAAACGTTCAATATCAGCGTCGTTAGTAGGAAATTCATGCGCTGGAAGTAGCTCAATTTTATCTACTTTTTCATCAGAGCGCTGTGTTTCTACATCAAATAAGCGAATGGTATCGAGTTCGTCATCAAAAAAGTCGAGTCTAAATGGGTGTGGGCTACCCATTGGGTATAAGTCAACGATTGAGCCGCGTATAGCGTATTCGCCGTGCTCCATTACTTGTTGAACATTTAAATAACCGGCTTGCTCTAAATTGTCACGAAAGTTATGAGTGTCTAGTTTGTCGCCTACTTTAAAGTTTATTGTTGAACCGTAAATAAATGAGGCCGGGGCTGTGCGCAACATTAAGGTAGATACAGGCACAATTAACACACTTTGTTGTTCTTTTTTTAAGGTATTTAAAGTGGCTAAACGGGATGAAATAATATCTTGATGGGGAGAAAAGTGATCGTATGGCAGAGTTTCCCAATCAGGAAATACCATGACTGGGTTATCGGGTAATAAATATTCTAATTCTGTTTCAAGGCGTAGTGCGCTTGGTGTATCAGGCGTAACAATCAAGACTAAGTTGTCTTGTTGTTTAACGCCTTCAGCAATGGCAATACTTAAACCACTTCCGCTTAGCTGGCCCCATTGAATTTTATCTTTTTGAGATTTTACCCAAGGCAAGGCTGCCCATTGCTCAAACGCCATTTATTACTCCATTTATAGTTGGCTCTTAGCAAGTAAGAGCCATCTTGAGTTAAGTTTACTTAGTCTCGGTATATTTTTGTTAGGTCTTTATAGTGATCAATTCGTCTATCACGTAAGAAAGGCCAGATACGTCTTACGTTTTCTGAGCGTTTTTGATCAATTTCTACTACTAAAATTTGCTCATCAGTATTATTCGCCTCTGCTAATAGTTCACCTTGTGGGCCTGCAATGAACGAATTTCCCCAAAATGAAATACCATCGCTTTGCCCGCTTGGGTCACTTTCATGGCCTACGCGATTACAACTAATTACCGGCACACCATTGGCAACAGCATGAGCACGCTGGCTAATAACCCACGCATCTTTTTGACGAGTTTGCTCAGCAATGTCGTCGTTAGGATCCCAACCGATAGCGGTTGGGTAAATTAATATCTCAGCGCCTGCCATTGCCATTAAACGTGCAGCTTCAGGAAACCATTGATCCCAACATACTAGCACGCCTAATTTACCCACCGAGGTTTGAATAGGCTCAAAACCGATATCACCTGGGGTAAAGTAAAATTTTTCGTAAAAACCTGGGTCATCAGGAATATGCATTTTACGGTATTTACCCGCAATGCTGCCGTCTTGCTCTAATAAAACCGCAGTATTGTGATAAAGGCCCGTAGCGCGTTTTTCAAATAAAGAGGCCACAATAACAATGCTTAGCTCTTTAGCAAGCTCACCTAAGGCATTACTGCTAGGGCCTGGAATGGTTTCGGCTAAATCAAATACGTCAACATTTTCGGTTTGGCAAAAATAGAGGCTTCGGTGTAGCTCTTGAAGTACAACCAGTTTTGCACCTTTTTGAGCTGCTTCACGAATGGCACTCATTGATTTTGCCATATTGTCCTGAGCGTTATCGGTATTGCTTTGTTGCACTAACGCAACGGTTAATTTTGCAGGGCTTGTCATTGTGCTGCTCCAGCTAAAAATCCACGAGGTAATTGCATTGTAATACAGTGCAGGCTGCCAAATTGTTCAATTATTGGTTGGCAATTAACGCCAATAATAGTGTGTTGTGGGTATGCTTTTTGAACTTGCGCAAGAGCACGCTCATCATTGGCATCATTATACGTTGGCACAAGCACAGCATTATTAATAATTAAGTAGTTAGCGTAGGTAGCCGGTAAGCGTGTTTGCTCATCGTCATAAGCGGCTTTTGGCCACGGTAACTCAATTAAGTTATATGGGGTGTTATCGGCAGTTTTAAAGGTTTTTAGTTGTTTTTCCATTGCATCAAGTGCGCTGTAGTGCTCATCGGTTTTATCGTCACACTGCACATATACAAGGGTATTATTTGGAGCAAAACGCACTAAAGTATCAATGTGGCTGTCGGTGTCATCGCCCGCTAAATAGCCATGTTCAATCCATAAAAAACTGGTCGCGCCCAAGTGCTCTTTTAAAAGTGCTTCAATATCATTTGGGTTTAAATCAGGGTTACGGTTTTTATTAAGCAAACATTCGCTGGTTGTTAGCAACACACCGTGCTCGTTTATTTCAATGCCGCCACCTTCAAGTACCATATCGAGCGCTTGATATTGGTTGTTTGTGCTACTTAGCTCTTTTACCAAAGTACGATTAATTTGATTGTCCAATGCGCTTTCAAATTTATTGCCCCAACCATTAAAAGTAAAATCATATACTTTTAATTGCTCTGGTGAATCAATAGCGGCGCAAGTAAGCGGACCATGATCGCGCGCCCAAGTATCGTTAGTAGGAGTTACTACAAAATGAACACGATTAAGAGAGACGTTAGCACTATTTAGTAATGCTGTAATATGCACTTTTAAAGTACTGTTATGCGCCACAATAACAAGCTTTTGCTGCATTATTATGTGCTTAGCAAGTTCAATATATACAGGTTCTACACGTGCTAAGTTGTCGGCCCAATCGGTGTATTTATGAGGCCACGTAAGCATAACGGAGTCTTGCTCGGCCCATTCTGGTAAAAGTCTAAAGTTCATGAATTTTATATACTAATTAAGATGACGCTAGTTTAGCATTTTACATAAAGATGTCAGCTAATTATCACTGTTTAGGTCGCCTTGGTTTGGTTCAAGTTCTTGACGTTTTTTAAGTTGGCGGGTTTGAGCATGTAAACTCGCTCTAACAATAAGTTCTTGGTCGGTGGTTCTAATTGCGGTAAAAAGCAGGGTGTATTGGTAATGTTCACTATCTTGTTTCTCTACTGCTACAACTTCAGTATAACAGTACACAGCAGATGCTTCGTGATGTAAAAACAGTTTTGTTCTAAATGCTTGGCCAATTGAGTGTACTTCTGGTGATGTAAAGCGAATACCGCCACCGCCATAGCTGTCACATTGGATTGCGTTATCATGGGCTTGTTCTGAGGCCAAAATATGGCTCATTATTAAATCTATTTTACGTGACTGTGCTTGTAAAAAAGCGGCTAACTCTTGTGCTATATCGCCTAAGTTACGCAGAGGACGCAAAGAACTTTGTTCGAGTTCACTGACTTCGTTGGCTAATTTAAATAATGGAGGAATATCGTCTTCAAGCTCAAGTTGTGACTTAGGGACTTGCTTATTTGTCACAGCTAATAAATTCACTCTAATACTTTCATTAATTTGAAAGTATTGCTCAAACTCACCTAATCTTTGACTTTTCATTACACTCTCCACCACGTATTTAGTTAATAGTAGCGTTGTGAGTACTAAATTGCTAGCAGATAAAATAACGCATAGCGGGCTAAATACTTTGTTTACATTCAATTTTTTAACATGCTGATTATGAGAATAAATACTGTAAAGTTCAACACGCTCTAGGAGTTATAAAAAAGCGGCCAATGTCATCCTAACATTGGCCGCTTGGGTATTGATTCATCAGCGCATACTTATTTAAGTAGAGCGGCTAATTCATGTAAATCTTTCACAACGTGATCTGGTTTTTTAGCTAATGGATAAAGTGCTTTACCTGGGCGTGCTATAAATGTGGTTTGCAAACCCGCTTCTTTAGCACCAGCAACATCCCAGCCATGGGCTGCTACCATCATTGCTTCATTTGGAGCTACATTTAACTTTTTAAGTACCCACTCATACGCACGTAAGTCTGGTTTGTAAATTTTAATATCTTCAATGCTGTAACGTGCATCAAAGTAAGATATTAAACCAGCGCTTTCAAACTGTGCCTTTACACCTTTGTTTGAAGAATTTGTAAGGCTCACTAATTTATAGCCCTGTGCTTTGAGTTTCGCCAGTCCTTCTTTAACATCGCTGTGTGGAGGAAGCGTTAAAAGAGGTGTAACAATAGCTGTTTTAGCTTGTTCACTAGTAATATCAATATTGTTGTTTTGAGCGACCATGAGGAGTGACGCCACCCCAATTTGCCCAAAGTCATGATAACTACCGCTTACAGTATCTACTAATGAATGGTGCAGCATAGTTGAAAACCACAGTGGTAGTAAATCTTCACGTCCGCCTAATGCTTTACCAATAGAGGTGCGCATTGACGTTAAATCAAGTAGGGTTTCGTTTACATCAAAAATAAGCACTTTAGGTTTTGCTTGTTCTTTTGGTTCATCAGCTTCGGCGTAACCAGATACAAGGCTTGTGCCCACAAGTAGTGAAAGAGTGAGTGTTTTTAATGATTTTAAAATAGACATTAATTATTCTCCGATTCAAGTGCTGCCATAACATCAATAGGTTCTGCGCGTAGGGTGTAATCTTCGCTTAAAAATGCGTATGTAATAACACCTTCTTGGTTTATTACATAGGTAGCCGGTAGCGGCAATTTAAAGCTTCTATCGCCGTAGTAGTGTTCAAAATCAATACCAAATTGTGTATATAACGCTTGGATACGCTCATCAAGTGTAAATAATAAACCAAATTGCTCAGCTACTTTATTGCTCACATCGCAAAGCACGTCAAATTCAAGGTTGTTTTTTTGTGCAGTTGAGAGAGTCTCATCAGGTAGTTGTGGTGATATTGCGACTAACTGAGCACTTTGAGTTTTAAATTGTGGTAAGTAGTCGTTAAGTGCTTTTAGCTCTAAATTACAATATGGGCACCAGCCACCACGATAAAAGCTAATAATTACCGGGCCTTTTTTTAATAAATCCGCAAGCTCAACGTTTTCGCCTTTATGATTGGCTAGGCTAAAATTTTCTACTTTTTGACCAATTTGCAACGCATTATCTTTAATATGCTGTGCAATAAGCTCTTCGTTTGTAGTGCTCATTAATGCTAAAACGTCAGCTGGTAACTTGGCATCTTTTTGTACGTTATAGGCATCTATTTGCGCTTTTAAACTCATGATTGAACCTCAATAATTAAACTATCTACAATTATAGTGTTCCAGTTATTTAAATAAACATTGCAAAACTGAAAGCTTCATTCGAAAATGTTAAACATTGAAAATAGAGATTGTCAAGTTTGTGTATAATTTGAGCGACCTAGAAACATTTATAGCTGTAGTTGAAAATAAGGGAGTACTTGCTGCTGCCCGTGAGCAGCGTTTATCGCCTGCAACAGTGAGCCATCGCTTAAGTAAACTAGAACGAGAGCTTGCTACAGTGCTTGTTTTTAGAGATAGTAGACGAGTACGGTTATCTCCCGCTGGAGAAATATTTTACACCCGAGTTGGCGCTATAATGGAAGCTTTACGCGATGCTGAGCATAGTATTGGTGCGCGTAGCTCATCGGTAAGTGGCTTACTAAGAGTGACAATGCCCCCATGGGTTTTTTCAAAATACGTAATGCCTAAACTCAATGAGTTTGAGCAAGCTTACCCTGAACTAAAGCTTGATTTTTTGTAACTATTCACCATGGTAAATTATTTTCAAAGGATCTTTTTTAACTATTGACCGATCCCGCCAGTATGCCAAGCTAGGGCTATGACCTAATAGCCCTAGCTTCAATGAATTTAAACAGCATCAACATCGACGAAATCGTTGAGAAAACCAAAGCTCAATTACAAGAAGGTAAAACTCTCACGCCTGCGCTGAAGATGTCTATTGAACTCATTCTGGTTGTCGTTGTTATGTTAGCAAGTAAATTAGGACTTAACAGTAACAATAGCAGTATCCCGCCATCAAAAGACATCAACCGAAAAAAACAAAACAAAGAGAAATCAGCCAAGTCAGCGGGTGGTCAAAAAGGCCGTGCAGGTAAAACACTAACCCAAACACAGACGCCTGATGAGATCAAAATCATCCTAGTTGAACGTGATTTTTTACCGAAAGGTCACTACCGTGAAATTGGCTTTCAAAAACGACAGGTTGTCGATATAGATATCAGGAAAGTGGTCACTGAATACCAAGCACAAATTCTGGAAAATGAGCAAGGTAAGCGTTTTATTGGTGAATTTCCAGAAGACGTTAACAGTCCTATTCAATATGGGGTTGGTGTAAAAGCCCATGCAGTTTACCTATCCCAATATCAATTACTCCCTTACAACCGCATTGAAGAATATTTTTGTGATCAACTCGGTATTCCAATCAGTGCGGGTAGTTTATTTAACTTTAATGAACAAGCAGCGGCCTTGGTAAAGTCCTCCGGCGCAGAAGCCGCGCTCAAGAAAGCCCTGAAAACGACTTATCAAGCCTTACACGTTGATGAAACGGGGATTAATATAGGTGGTAAACGACGATGGCTTCATGGTGCATCAACGACGTGGTGGACGTATTTTTACCCGCATGAGAAAAGAGGGAAAATAGCGATGGATGACGCCGATATTTTACCTCACTTTACTGGGGTACTATGCCACGACCACTGGAAACCGTATTATCAATATACACAGTGCCAACATGCCTTGTGTAATGCACATCATATCCGAGAGTTAGAAAGGGCATGGGAGCAAGACGGTATGCAATGGGCAAAGGATTTGCAAACCCTACTGACTGAAATCAATAAACATCAAATAGATAACCCCGAGCTAGATGCAGACACAAAAGCTCACTATATAGAGAAATATCAACAAATATTGGCTCAAGGTGACATTAAATGCCCTCCACCGGATAGAAACAGCCGAGTAAAAGGCCAGCGAGGCAGATTGAAACGAACAAAGTCTAGAGCGTTGTTAGAGCGGTTAAGAGATTATCAAGATGATGTCTTACGGTTCATGACGGAAACAGCGGTGCCTTTTAGCAACAACCAAGGTGAGAATGATATTAGGATGACCAAGGTTCATCAAAAGATATCTGGGTGCTTCAGAAGCATGCAAGGTGCAGAGATGTTTTGTTTAATCAGAAGCTACCTCTCGACTTGCAGAAAACAGCATGTATCAGCAAGCCTAGCCCTTGAATTACTCTTCAAAAATCAGTTACCTGATATATTTATTGAAAATGTGGCTGAATAGTTACGATTTTTTAATAACGGATCATTTTGTAAATGTGGTTGATGACGCTCAAGATGTTGCAATTAGGGTGGGAAAATTAAATGACTCAGGATTACTTTCTCGTAAAATCGTAAAATCGTAAACAATAGTCGCATACTGTGTACTGCCCCTAGCTATATAGAAAAGTACGGCATGCCTGAAAATTTAACGCAATTGAGTGAACATTATTGGGTTTGCCTGCCGTGGCAACGCCAGTTAAAGCTTTTTGACGAACACAAAAAATCCATACCTTTAATGCTAAAACTCGTTTTACTATTTCAAACTCCGATAATATGACACAAGCTGCCATTGCAGGTCATGGTATCGCTATTAAGTCAAAAATAGCGATTAATGAAGATCTTAAAAATGGTATTTTAGTAGAAGTAATGCCAGGCGTAATGGCACAAGATGATGCACCGGTTTGGTTTTTACGTCCGCAAAATAGTTTAACAACCCGTAAAACCGATGTATTTTATGATTTTATGAAATCACTATTTTTGAGCTGCGAATAAGCGTTTAAATGAGCGTTTTACTCCAGTTAAAAACAAATAACCAGTAAGCTCTGCAAGCAAGGCTACTATTATGGCTGCAACAATGGCGGCTATAATAGAGTCTTTTTTTAAAATGATTTGACCTTCAAAGCGTTGCCATACTTGTTGCTTTATATCGCTCATGCCACTGATCATAGTAAATATATACGGAGATTTCTCAAACCTATTTACGGCTATCTGTAAGTCTTGCTGTCGTTCGTAAAGAGTACTGATATTACTTGCCCCTTTGTTCACAATTTCATCATCAATATTTTGATAGTGTTTTATTAGCTTATTTAAATCATTATTGAAATACTTAGTTGCGTCGCTTTTAAAAGGCGCAACGGCATTATTAGCTTCAATTAATTGGGCTGATAGTGCTTGCCCAAAATCACTCACAAATGCAGGAATTTGCACACCTAAAAGTAAACCACACGCAAAAAAACTTAATCGTATATAGTCTAAAAGTTTACTCATAAACTTTCCTTTTTAAAAACAATACATATAAATAACCCAAAGTTAACATTTTGCTTGTTTTTATGCTCAAAACTCGTAATCTAAAGGTAATAAAAATAACAACAGGTGCTAGTTAAGGATGACGAAAAAAATAACGTTTACGTCAACATTTGTTGATATTTCAAGTCAACTTAAGCGCTTTGTCTCTCGAATAGTTCAGCCCGATGACGTAGAAGACATTGTGCAAGAAACATTTATAAAAAGCTATGAAGCTGACTTAAAGCAAGATATTCAATTTACTCGCAGTTATATGCTTAAAACAGCAAAGCATTTAGCACTTAATCATATTGCTAAATGGGATAATAAATTTAACGAATCCCTTGAGCAAGACAGTGAGTTGCCTGTATTACTTAAATCAATGCAGTTAGAAGATGAATACACATCTAAAGAGCGCTTTTTACTTTTTTGTAAAGCCACAGAGCAATTAAGTGTATCAATTCGTAAATGTTTTATATTAAAAAAAGTATACGGCATGAGCCAAAAAGAGATAGCGAGCGAGATGCAATTAAGTCAAAGTACGGTTGAAAAGCACATTGCCAAAGGATTACTACAGACTATGTTGTATATGCGAGAGCATGACAAAACCCACGAACTTCCTGATGCAAGTATTATGTCAGTGCAATCGTTACCCCTAGAGAGGGTTTCAAAATGAGCAACGTACATCAATTTACCTCAAAAGATTTAATTCTCGAAAAAGCCTGTAATTGGATAAGTGCAATAGATCGCGGCTTAAGTGCTGACGAAAAAGAGCAATTTAAATTGTGGATGATGCAAAGCACTGCTCATCAAGATGCTGTATATGAACTTGCTCAGCTTTGGGATGAAATATCTGTTTTAAACGAATTAAGTCATTTATTCCCGCACCGTAGTAGCAAACAGTCTAAAAATAGATGGATGTTTTCTTACTCGATTGCAGCCAGTTTATTTGCAGCATTAATGGTGTGTAGCTATTTACTGATCAATTTAGAAAATGGTTATAACCAAGAACTTGCTAAAGTTAATTATACTAAAATTTATAAAACGAAAGTAGGTGAGCAAGCTACTTATGTTTTACCCGATGGAACGATTGTTCAGTTAAATACCAATAGTTTACTTGAAGTTGCTTACAGCAAAGGGCGCAGGCAGCTATTACTCAGTCGTGGAGAAGGGCGATTTAATGTGGCTAAAGATACGACGCGTCCGTTCAGTGTTATGGCTGGTGATAAAAGCTTTACCGCGTTAGGCACGGTATTTAATGTGCAACGCAATACTTCATCAGATTTAGAACTTGTGGTTACCGAAGGTAAAGTGATGATTACCGACCCAAGTGTTGCTGTAGATGCTAATGATTTTAAAGCATATCAACTTGCTGATAATAGTACGCAAAAAATTCGCAAAATTAATGCAAATATTGTTACTTCGGGCGAGAAAGCGATTATTGAGCAAAGTATAACAAAGCCGATAACGCAACTTTCTGCGGGCGATGTTCAGCGCGATTTAGCATGGCAAAATGGTATGTTAATTTTCAATGGTGAACAATTAAGCGATGCTTTAAATGAAGTAAGCCGTTATACCGCAACGCGTTTTGAATTGTCGTCAGCTGAACTTGCTAGTATTAAAGTGGCTGGTGTATTTAAAGCCGGCGATGTAGCTGGCTTACTTGAGAGCTTACAAACTAATTTTTCGATTGATCATGAACGCTTAGGCGAGCATGTAGTTAGTCTTAAACGCCATACAGAATCATAAGTAGCAGCTATGCAAATCAAGCTAATGTTAGATAAAGTTGCACCTATAAAGATATCACGTAAAAAAAAGATTAAAAAAAAGAAACAAAACCATAGAGGATTTTTGTTTGTCAGCTGTTTATATAAGTTGCGCAGTAACCATACGTATTTATTGGGTGGTTTAAGTGTGCTTGTCCCCGCTATTTTTAGCATCAGTGTACAAGCCGCGACGCAAACCACTGGGCAAATGGTGCAATTTGATATAAAAGCGCAGCGAGCAGACAAAGCCTTAATTGAATTTGCTAAGCAAACAGAGCAAACCGTGGTGTTTTCTTATGAGTTAGCTAAGCAGTATGATGCAAATTCGGTATATGGATTTTATACCCAACTTGATGCTTTACAGGCATTACTAGGTGGAACTGAGCTCGATGCGGTTGTTGATCAAAATGGATTACTGAGTATAAAACTCAAACAAATCAACAGGAATGATAACAACATGATGAAGCTTTCAGCGGTCAGTGCAGCTATATTACCAGCGTTACTTGCGGCAAATTCGCAAGGTGTGAATGCAGCAGAAGAAGTTGCTCAAGAAAAAATTGAAAAAATTGCTATTGTCGGTAGCCGTGTAGCGGGACGTTCAGTTGAAGATTTACCCGTTCCAGTAGATATTCTAAGTGCAGAAGCGCTTGAAAATACGGGCCAAACAGAAGTTGGCCGTATGTTACAGTCTATTGCCCCTTCATTTAACTTTTCAAGCTCGTCGATTAGTGATGGTACCGATGCATTAAGACCTGCCACACTGCGTGGTTTAGGTCCAGATCAAACGTTAGTGTTGATCAATGGTAAACGTCGCCACCAAGCAAGTATTATTCATATTAATACATCAGTAGGACGTGGTACTGCGGGTACTGACATGAATGCAATACCTGCGTCAGCTATTAAACGTATTGAAGTTCTGCGTGATGGCGCTGCGGCTCAGTATGGTTCTGATGCAATTGCCGGTGTAATTAATATTGTACTTAAAGATGGTAGTGAAGGCGGTAAAGCGGCTATCAATTATGGTCAATATTCAGAAGGTGATGGCGAAACAGTTAACGTCGATTTTAACAAAGGTTTTGCACTAGGCGATGACGGTTATTTAAATGCAACAATTAACTATCGCGACCGTTCACCTACTAACCGTGCTGGTTTACATGGTTCATGCCAATTTTACGGTTGTACAGAATTAAGTGACGGTACTTTACTGGCTGGCGATCCACGAGAAGTGACCGCAGACAGAGATACATTTAGAATTGGTGATGCCGACTCTCAACAGTTTGGTTTAACAATTAATACAGGTTATGAGTTAGGCGATGGCGAGCTTTATGGCTTTATTACTTATTCAACGCGTGATAACGAATCAGCTGCATTTTTCCGTCACAATGCAAATGCGGGTGGCAACCCAGTACTACAAGATAATGATGCGACGATTCCGCTAGGTTTTTTACCAAAAATCAACACAACGATCGATGATATTTCATATAACTTTGGTTATAAGACACAATTTGATAACGATGCTAGCTTAGACTTATCCTACACTTACGGCGAAAACAGCATTGATTACACGACAAGTGACACAATTAATGCTTCATACGCTAATTTTTTACGTTACGACCAAGGCTTAAGTGCAGCTGATATCCGTACAACTATTCCACGTGAAGCATACGCTTATGGCATGGAGCTCTCACTACAAACAATCAATCTTGATTTCACACAAAACTTTGATGATTATTCTTTAGCAATGGGTGCTGAGATTCGTACTGACGAATACCGTATCCTAGAAGGTAATGAATATGCATACCGAGATTATGATACAAACAATGGCGTAAGTATTTACGATGGGTTAAGTGGTGGTGTAGGCAGTGAAGATGCATCTGGTGGCACACAAGGTTTTGGTGGTTCATCTCCAGCATCGTCGGTTGACGAGTCACGCGATGTTATTTCATTTTATATGGATGCAGAAGCCTACTTTATTGAAGATGTTATTATATCTGGCGCACTTCGCTACGATAACTACAAAGGTTTTGGTGATACTGTTAACTTTAAACTAGCGGGTAACTGGTCGGTTACAGATGATATTTCATTACGTGGTGCATTAAGTTCAGGCTTTAGAGCGCCATCTATGCAACAACTATACTTTAACAATATTAGTACGCAGTTCGTGACAGGCCCTAATGGTACATTAGTTGCTGAGGAAGTAGGGACATTTAGAAATGACTCAACACTTGCACAAAGTTTAGGTATTCCAAAACTCAAAGAAGAGAAATCTCAAAACCGTAGTTTAGGTATCGTTTACAACGTGACAGATAACATCAACTTAACAGTTGATTACTACTCAATTGATATTGACGACCGTATTGTTATTAGTAACCGTTTGGGTAAAGGGCTTTCTTCAAGCTTAGATGCGGCCTTAGTTAGCTCAGGTGCAGGCGCTGGTCAGTTTTTCTTAAATGGTGCAGATACAGAAACTCGTGGTATCGATTTTGTTGCAACATGGAATACAGAAGGCTTAGGCGGTACGCTTGATTTTACACTTGCGGCTAACTTTACTGAAACTGATGTTGTATCGTTATTTACGCCATCAGGTTCTGGTTTAGAAACTGTGCCGGTTGAAGATGTATTCTCGGAACAAGAGATTTCAATCATCGAAGAGTGGCAACCAGAGGATCGCATTAATTTAAGCGCGCTTTATCAACGTGATGACTGGACGGTTAATTTATCACTGAATCGTTTTGGTGAATACACCGTAGAGGATGGTGATAGCCAAACTTATTCGGCAGAAATCTTAACGGATGTTAAAGTTAATTACTTCGTAACAGAAGATTTATCTGTGAATATTGGTGCTAATAACCTGTTTGACGTTTACCCAGACAAAAACAAAATTGGTAACTCACGTTCAGGCACAATCGTTGATGCTAACGGTAACACTGTAGTAAGCAGCTCCGGTGTATTTGAATACTCTCGCCGTTCAGCTCCATTTGGTTTTAATGGTGCTTATTACTACATAGGCGCAGAATATCGTTTTTAATAAATAACTCTCCTATTGTTATTTAAAGTTGAAGGGCCGCAAGGCCCTTTTTTGTTACTTTAAAGAGTTATCCTATATCTAATACCAACCTGCATAAATCTTTGATCAATTTAACGAATTAAATTGCACTATAACGTCGTTAAAAATTTTTTATTTAGAACAACTAAATACAAAAATTTTTGCCTAGTTCTAGCGTAATTTTCTTAACGTTAAATAGACCCATATATAAGCAGATTGGTATAATACCCATCCGCAATAATACTTGATCAATTTGAGGGCTTAAACCTGTCGCTAACTGTGTTAAAAATTTCTGATATGGAACAACTAAACAACGAAATTTTTACCTGGTTATCGACACGATTTTCTTATCGTTAAATAGACCACATTTAAGCCGCTTAGTATTATTTCGAGATTAAAGAAATGGAGTAGTTTTCATACTCTTTAATATTATTCATCACGTTCATTAGGGTGTTGTGATTACTGTTTTCGTCAGCTTTTATCAATACTGAACTTATTTCATATTTTGCAGCAAACATTGCTAGGTTAGTTGACACTTGCTCTAAGTCAATCAACCTACCTGAGAAATAAACCCCATTACTTTCATCTATACTAGGGGCTGTTGATCTTTGTTTGAATTTTGTGCGTAAGCGGTAATCTCGTATAATTTACTTCGCCAAAAACAAACCTTACGAGATTACCATGCCCCGATTAATGCTCACTGATAAGTTGTGGTCGAAGCTAAAATCAATTTTGCTTGAAGATAGAGTTTATAACAAGCTTGAACACAGACAAACGATGGAAGGAATTTTATATCGCTTACGTGTTGGTTGCCCATGGCGTGACCTCCCTGAGTGTTTTGGTTTATGGAATACTATTTACCGCCGATTTCTACTTTGGTCTAAAAAAGGAATATTAATAAGGTTGTTCAAATCATTATCCGCCAATAGTGACACTGAGTGGGAATTCATTGATGGCAGTTATGTTAAAGCACATCAACACAGTACAGGTGCTGCGTCTCAACAAGAACAAGCGATAGCATTAAGTCGTGGCGGTAATACAAGTAAAATTCATTTAGCTGTTGATAGTTATGGCTTACCAATTGAATTTATTATTACAGGCGGCGATGTTCATGATAGTAAAGTGGCAAATGAACTGATTGAATTATTGCCCCAAGGCGATTTTGTTATCGCAGACAAAGGCTATGATAGTGAAGTCATTAGAAATAAGGTTCGAGAGAGAAACTCAAGCCCAGTGATCCCTAGAAAGAAAAACTCAAAAACAGGTAATGGTGATATTGATTGGTGCTTATATAAATATAGGCATTTAGTTGAAAATGCCTTTGCAAGGCTAAAGCACTTCCGTGCTATAGCGACAAGGTACGATAAATTGAAATTACAGTTTGAGAGTATGTTAGCGCTGGCATGTGCAATGATTTGGCTACCAATGTGAAAGATCAACAGCCCCTAAATAAAGCATTTTTAACCGGTTTATCTATTTGAGGGCTATCGAGCGGACGATTTAACTCAATGGCCACAGGTTTAACAAATGAAGTAGTAACAATAAAGAAAATGAGTAGTATAAATACAATGTCTAACATCGGAGTCATATCTACATCAGCATTATTTTGCAGTTGAGCTAGTTTTTTTGTAACTATTCACCATGGTAAATTATTTTCAAAGGATCTTTTTTAACTATTGACCGATCCCGCCAGTATGCCAAGCTAGGGCTATGACCTAATAGCCCTAGCTTCAATGAATTTAAACAGCATCAACATCGACGAAATCGTTGAGAAAACCAAAGCTCAATTACAAGAAGGTAAAACTCTCACGCCTGCGCTGAAGATGTCTATTGAACTCATTCTGGTTGTCGTTGTTATGTTAGCAAGTAAATTAGGACTTAACAGTAACAATAGCAGTATCCCGCCATCAAAAGACATCAACCGAAAAAAACAAAACAAAGAGAAATCAGCCAAGTCAGCGGGTGGTCAAAAAGGCCGTGCAGGTAAAACACTAACCCAAACACAGACGCCTGATGAGATCAAAATCATCCTAGTTGAACGTGATTTTTTACCGAAAGGTCACTACCGTGAAATTGGCTTTCAAAAACGACAGGTTGTCGATATAGATATCAGGAAAGTGGTCACTGAATACCAAGCACAAATTCTGGAAAATGAGCAAGGTAAGCGTTTTATTGGTGAATTTCCAGAAGACGTTAACAGTCCTATTCAATATGGGGTTGGTGTAAAAGCCCATGCAGTTTACCTATCCCAATATCAATTACTCCCTTACAACCGCATTGAAGAATATTTTTGTGATCAACTCGGTATTCCAATCAGTGCGGGTAGTTTATTTAACTTTAATGAACAAGCAGCGGCCTTGGTAAAGTCCTCCGGCGCAGAAGCCGCGCTCAAGAAAGCCCTGAAAACGACTTATCAAGCCTTACACGTTGATGAAACGGGGATTAATATAGGTGGTAAACGACGATGGCTTCATGGTGCATCAACGACGTGGTGGACGTATTTTTACCCGCATGAGAAAAGAGGGAAAATAGCGATGGATGACGCCGATATTTTACCTCACTTTACTGGGGTACTATGCCACGACCACTGGAAACCGTATTATCAATATACACAGTGCCAACATGCCTTGTGTAATGCACATCATATCCGAGAGTTAGAAAGGGCATGGGAGCAAGACGGTATGCAATGGGCAAAGGATTTGCAAACCCTACTGACTGAAATCAATAAACATCAAATAGATAACCCCGAGCTAGATGCAGACACAAAAGCTCACTATATAGAGAAATATCAACAAATATTGGCTCAAGGTGACATTAAATGCCCTCCACCGGATAAAAACAGCCGAGTAAAAGGCCAGCGAGGCAGATTGAAACGAACAAAGTCTAGAGCGTTGTTAGAGCGGTTAAGAGATTATCAAGATGATGTCTTACGGTTCATGACGGAAACGGCGGTGCCTTTTAGCAACAACCAGGGTGAGAATGATATTAGGATGACCAAGGTTCATCAAAAGATATCTGGGTGCTTCAGAAGCATGCAAGGTGCAGAGATGTTTTGTTTAATCAGAAGCTACCTCTCGACTTGCAGAAAACAGCATGTATCAGCAAGCCTAGCCCTTGAATTACTCTTCAAAAATCAGTTACCTGATATATTTATTGAAAATGTGGCTGAATAGTTACGTTTTTTTTTCATATTGGGACCTTATTTATAATTTAAAGCTGCGGCGCCACAGCAAGATTTCAGGATCCTATTAATAAAACTAGCACAGCTAAAATAAAATGTAGTTAATTAAATATTCTAATAATATTAAATATTTGTATAAACTATGTCGTTATATGTAAAATAAAATAAAATAAATGAATACTTTAAGACAATAAAAAACCCAGCGCTATAGCTGGGTGCTTGGCGTCAAAATCAAGTTTAATGGTTTTTCATGCGACTCATTTCTGCATGGCAACTCTGCATTGTTAATAGTGTTTTAGCCAAAGCAGCTTCACAGTCAGCAGGTTGTGGTTTATCCATCGCGGCTTTAATTTCTTCAAGGGTTTTATCCTCAACTTCCTCTAGCTCCATCACATAGGTGCTGTCATTGTGTGAGCTAGATGTTGTGAGCAGTTCAGTGTATGCACGGCGTGCTTCAATAGCGAACGAAGAGCCATCTTCGCGTTCACCTTTTTCATTAATAGCATAGGGCTGCAAGCGCTCAACACTCACTTTACGCGCATCGATCATGCGCTGAAAAAGAGCGCCAATTGCAGGGTCTTCAATTTTTTCTAGGGCTTTTTCATAAAAGTCGATGCCACTGTTCATTACTTGAATGATGTCTGTAATATGATTTACTTCTGATCCTTGATGGGTGTTCATAATGACCTCTTTAATTAAATGAATATAAACTTCGATTTAATTAAAGCAAAGGTCATTCCATAATGCCTTTAATGTATAAGTATTTGATATTAATTGCTTTATTATTTATTTTTAAATTGCTAGGTTAATTTTTTCTATTAGCCTAGCAATTTTTACAAAGTATTGTGTAATAAAGCTACTTTAGTTCCTCGGCAACTTCAGCTACTTTTTGGCGCAACCAAATATGACTCGCATCTCGGTGTAGCAGTGGACTCCAAATCATATCAAGTTCAAAAGGAGGAATAGGAAAAGGAGGTTCTAGTATTTTAAGTCCTGGATCGTCAACATAAATATTAGCGGCTTTAGATGGTAGAGTGGCAATAAGGTTTTTCTCTTTTGCTAAATGAATCGCTACATGGTAATTACGCGTAAATGTAGCGATATTACGATGTTTACCAAAGTGAGCGAGGGCTTCGTCAACCCACCCTAGCTTTTGCACGTCTTTTGGATCCATTCCTACACCAACACCAAAACCTGTTTTACTTACCCAAATATGGCGTGCTTTTAAATAGCTATCAAGGCTAAAACTTTCAATTATTGGATTATCGGCTTTTACTAAACAGCAAAAACTGTCTTTCCAAATACGCTTATGATGAAAAGATTGTGGTAAGTTTTCAAAACGATTGATAGCCATATCAACTTTACCATTTTCTACATCATGAAAAGTCACATCACTTGGGGTAAGTATATCTAATGTGGTGTCGGGTGCCTCGTCATGTAATTTACTAAGCAGTTTAGGCGCTAGGGTACTTGCAGCGTAATCGCTGGCCATAATCCTAAACACACGTTTACTTTGGCTTGCCTCAAATTCTCGATTAGGTGCTAGAGTTTCTTCGAGAGTCATTAATATGCCACGTATAACAGGTTGTAACTCCAAAGCACGCTCAGTTGGGACCATACCATCGCTGGTACGAACTAAAATAGGATCGTTAAATAGGTTACGAAGACGTTTAAGGCCATTACTCATTGCAGGTTGTGTAATACTCAACTGGTTTGCAGCGCGTGTTACGTTGCATTCTCGTAGTAGTGTGTCGAGGTAAACCAGTAAATTTAAATCTATTTTACTTATATTCATTTTGTGTCCTTTAGCGCCTACCAGTGGTGAATAAAGCGCTGTGCTGTCGGGTATGGGTAAATATGACTCACATGCCCATTTTTTATGTTTTGCTGTGCTTGTTTCCAAAAACTAACATCAACTAATTCGGGATGTGTACTTAATAAAAACTGTTTATAAGTTGGGTTAGGTGTAACAAAAGTACATAACTGCTCCGGGAAAACATCTTGTGGAGCGACAGAGTAACTTTGTTCACTCATTAAATAGTCATCGTAATTTTTAGCTTTAGGTAATTCTCTAAAGTTCATATCTGTAAGGTATTGTACTTCGTCGTAATCATAAAAAATAATACGTTTATGCTTACTTACCCCAAAGTTTTTTAATAGCATATCACCAGGAAATATATTAACGGCAATCATTTCTTTAAGTGCTTGGCCGTACTCCTCTATTGCATCTGCTGCACTTTCGTCATCAGCGTTTTCTAAAAACAGATTTAGTGGTGTCATGCGCCGTTCAATGTAAAGGTGTTTTATAATCAACCAATCGCCTTCAATTATCATAGAGGAGCCAATTGTTTTATGTAATTGCTCAAGCAAATTACTATCAAAACGAGCCAAAGGAAATACGACATTAGAATACTCTATAGTGTCAGCCATACGCCCAACGCGATCGTGACTCTTTACGAGCTGATAGCGCTTTAAAACGGTGTTGCGACCAAATGGTTTGCTTTCACCAAACTTATCTTTAATGACTTTAAAGACATAACCAAAAGAGGGAAGGGTAAATACCATCATCACCATGCCCGGTGTACCAGGTGCAATTGTAAGCTCATCACTTGAATGCGTTAAATGACTTAAAAATTCGCGGTAAAATTCAGTTTTACCTTGTTTATGAAAACCGATCGCGTTGTATAGCTCTGCAATTGTTTTGTTTGGCATTAGCTGATTTAAAAACCTTACCAACGCTGAAGGTGCATGAGTTTCCACCATAAAATAAGCACGCGCAAAGCCAAAAATAACACGCATTTGTGAAGATTTAGTGAGCAAGGCGTCTAAGTATAAGCCTTTATCTTTATGATGTAGTACTGCAATAATAAAAGGTTGCACACCGCTTTGAGAAACTACACGGCCAACAATATACGCCGCTTTGTTACGATAAAATGCAGTATGTAATATATCAAAGCGCATTTGCCAAGGTTGGTGGTGAGTATCGGGGGCTTGTTTGTAAAATGCTTTAACAAGCAAGCGTATATCTCGTTCTAAATCTACAAACGGGGCTTTAAAATCAAAGTGATTAATAATACGTTTTATCGTAGGCTTTAAACCATCAACTACCGGAAAATAACTTCTATACTCGGATTCAACCGGTACAGATGGCGCGTCTTTTAATGTGGCTTGTACAAATATAAAGTCATTATGAAAGTAACGTCTATGGTAAAGACGGCAAAATACAGAGTTATAGAATGTTTCGGCAAGCTCTGCTTGTGGGTGAAAGCATAAAAAGTGTTGATATATTTTTTTTACTGCAAGCCAAAGAGACTCATCAAGGGTATCTGTAGGATGTTCTATTTTTAAAAATTGTGTCGTTTCGTTAACACGATCATCATAATAGCTAATACGTAAACGGCTTATATCGTTAATTGCTTGCCAATCTTTATTAGCAAAAGCGAGAGGGGCTTTTGCCGTGGTTTTTTGAAATAGCTTATAGTGCTTTTTAAAGCCAGTTAAAATTAGTTCAGCAATACGATGTGGCTGCATAAGCATTCCTTATTATACGTTAGAGTTTATACTCTATTGTGTTAAGGCTATGTTATTTTAAGTTTAAAACCAAGCTAAATTACGAACACGCTCATAATGCTTTATGAGCGTTTTATTTGTATATTAATATTTTTTTTTCTAGTTCTTTAATTTTTTTAGCAATAGCAGATACTTCTTTTTTATATTCTTTATTAATTCGTTTAATGTTCTTGGTAATATCTTTAGTAATTATATTTTTCTCATCGTCGGCTAAAATATGGTTAAGGCGCTGTTGTTGCTTGTATTCAGCTCGCTCTTTTTCACGATCGAGTATCGTTAATTTATGGTTGTTACTGCGAAGTTCAGCTTGTAACCCAGCCAAAAGCCTTTCTCGCTCAAGATCGTTTAGTTGTTTTCTATAATCAACTTCAGGGCCATTTTGCAGTATGTTTGTGGTATTTACTTTGTGTGTAGTTGCGCGATGATCGCAAGGAAACTGAGAAAAAACAGTCTCTTTTTCTGTCACGCATTTGTAGTAAGTCGTGGCGTTATTATAAAAGCAGATAAAGATGCAAAGTGAATAAAATAAGTAACTAACAAGTTTAATCATAGCAGGGCATCCATGAATTTATTTTGCGTTGCTAAAAACGCAGTTCCAAAATAAAAACTATAACCTAGCTTGACGTTATAGCAAGCTAGGTCAGGATTACAGTTATTGAGTGAATGTTTTTAACTTCTTAATGCTTTGTACTAAAAATGGAATATCTAAACCTTGCTCAATAGAGAACCCTTCAGCGGCAGAGATGTTTTTAAAATTCCCATCTGAGTCTATTAATGTGATCCTATCTTTTTTGTATGCTATGACTACACCTTGGGAGTAATTAACACCCATATTGTCTTTTTTCTTGTATAGGTTAACACCTAACATTGTTTGTTTGGCAATCGCTTTACAATTTAAGTACTGACCGACACTAGTCGCAATTAAATCACTTGGTTGAATTAAGCCTTCAACCTTTGAGATTCTTTTATCTGAGCTGTATAAGGTTGATGTACTTACCACTTCTTGAGTATCATTTACTAAGCTAAAAGCAAAGATTTGCGTTGCGTTATCGCGTGGGGATACAACTTTTGAACCGCTAATAACTCTAATCGCACTGTTAGTGTGAGCTTGGTCATTAATAAAGCTCAGCTCGTTAATACCACTTACTTCAATACTGCGACGTTGGCTCTGCCATGCGGGAAGAGTGTGCTCTTCAATTATCGCAACTTTATAAAAGGCAGGTAAACCGTATACCAAACTAAATAGCATGTCGCTATGATTAGTTGGCTGTAAAAACTGCTCTGTTTTATGTAGGCCTTTATTTTCTGAAATAAAGTCGGCTAATTGTTGGTCGGTTTCAAAAACAAAAATGTCGATATTAGCCTGAGTGTAATCTTCACATTTCTCAAGAGGAGTTGGTATTTGGTAGTTAATATTTTGGTTATTAATTTTAACGCTATGAGCTTGTTTATATGTTTCGATATCTAGTAAATCATTTTTAGCTAACAAACTTTTAGCTGTTGTAGGATATGAAAGTGGTAAAACATTATCTTGCTTTGTTACATCAAATTTTAAGTTAGCATCTGCCCAAATATGAATGCTGTGGCTAAGCGCAAAACATATAACTAAAAATGAGCTTGCGTAACGTGCAAATTTAAACTGTTTTAGACGCGCTAAATGCCGCCATGTAAGATTACTGGCAACGAGTTGAAAACCTAAGATTAGCAGAACAATACCGCCGGCAAAAAGAGTTGTTAAAGCAGGCGAACTTGTTAATCGATGCCACAGTAGTGAGATGATTTCAGGCAAAGCGGAAGTGCTTAAATGATAGCCCAAATTAACATACACATAAGCATCAAGAGTAAGCAATGATGCGCCAAACGTAGCAATTACAGCAGCCATTCCACGAATGTGCCTAGGATAGGGGAAAATCAAACTAAGCGGAAATACCGTCAGCACAAATGCTAAAAAGGCAATAAAACTAGTGTGGCTAAGCCATGTCACTAGCATATAAGTTATGCCCATAAAGCTAGTTGGTGGCGAATCGGCAAATAAATAGCTTAAGCTAATAAATAGCGCTAAGCCGATGTTGGCAAAGGTGAACCAATGCCCCCAGCTTAATAACTGACTCGCTTTTGATGAAAACTGATTGTGCTGCGATAAGTTCATAGAGTTTATTTAACCGACTGTGACAATGCTTTTGCAAAGTTCTCAGTTACGGCTTGTCTTTTCCCTGTTGGTACATGCTCTTTTAAGATATGCGTGATAGAATTTCCTAAACACATAAGGCTTAAATCAACCGGTGCATTATGTTTAGTTAGCACATCAATAAGCTGATCGACGATTTGTTCTACTTCTTCATTAGAGTATTTTGATAAGATTGGCATCAGTTGGTTCAATAAAATAGTTATATTCCCGTATTTTAACACTAGAGGCGTGAAAAACAAAGATGACAACAGACGTTAAAAAATTAGTCGTTCATTATGTAGACAAAAAAGACGACGATACGCAAATTCACCTTCGAAATGATGAAATGATCATCAACGATAAAGTGGCCGTGTTCATTGAGCAGCTACATCATGCGTACAACGGTAAACCTGGTAAAGGTTATTGTGCTTTCAGTGGAGACAAAAACAGTATTGTAGCATCAGCAATGCAAAGTTACCGTAATGATGAGTTGGGCTTTTGGCATATGACAGAGCAAGCTTCAACAGTCTTAAAAGAAGAGCTTGATAAGTATGCTTTTAGTGAAACAGGTTATTTAGTATTTTGTCATTATCAGTATGTTGCTACCGATTACATGTTAATTGCGATGATTAACATCAAAGAACATTATTCAATGACTTCAGAGCTTGATTTAGCAGCTTCTCGCCATTTAGATATATCGCGTATGCAACTCGCTGCTCGCATCGACTTAACAGCGTGGGATACACAAGCTGACGACAACCGTTATATTTCATTTATCAAAGGACGAGCTGGACGTAAAGTTGCTGACTTTTTCTTAGACTTTTTAGGTTGTGAAGAGGGTATTGATTCAAAACAGCAAAGCCAAGTAATGCTTAACGCAGTAGAGGATTATTTATCAGAGCAACAGTTTGATAAATCAGAAAAAGACGACTTACGTAAACAAGTATTTGATTACTGTAATGATTGCGTAACTACAGGCGAAGATGCAAGTGTGAGCGATCTATCAGCAACGCTCACTAAAGGCGATGACAGCCCGTTCGACAGTTTTTGTAAAGAACAAAGCTATGACTTAGAAGAAACCTTCCCTGTAGATAAAAAAACGGTAACCAGTATGGTTAAGTTTTCAGGTCTAGGTGGTGGCGTAAGCGTAAGTTTTGAGCGTAAACATTTAGGTGAGCGCGTTACTTATAATGAAGCGACTGATACCTTAGTGATTAAAGGTATTCCGCCAAATTTAAAAGATCAGTTACAACGTTTTATGGAACAAGAGCAAGAATAAACGTTACATAAATAATGTTTTAGCTTTATTGAAAACGCGGCAAGTAGACCGCGTTTTTTTTATGAGAAAACTTATTTTTAAACGCCAGCATACAGTTTATGGATTTAACGTTTGGTGTTTACCTGTAGACGTAGAGCTTGCTCACGTTAGAAGCGCAGCTTCTCAAAGCTTTAAATGGTGAATTAAAAAAGGTGAGGTGAGTCTTAATGTATTGCAATGCATTAAAAAGGTACTGCTAGTTAACAACTTTGATAAAAACGTTATTTTTAAACGCCAGCATACAGTTTATGGATTTAACGTTTGGTGTTTACCTGTAGACGTAGAGCTTGCTCACGTTAGAAGCGCAGCTTCTCAAAGCTTTAAATGGTGAATTAAAAAAGGTGCGGTGAGTTTTAATGTATTGCAATGCATTAAAAAGGTACTGCTAGTTAATAATTTTGGTAAAAACGTTATTTTTAAACGCCAGCATACAGGTTATGGATTTAACGTTTGGTGTTTACTTGTAGAGCTTGCTCACGTTAGAAGCGCTTTACATAGCACTTAAAGCAAAAAAGCCCCGCTATTGAGTAAATAGCGGGGCTTTTTAATGAGCGTTAGTTACTAATCAGCACTCATTGTTTTAGTCATTGCAGAGCTTGCACGACCAGCAGGTTTGATTGAGCCTGCACGTAAGCCACTGTCGGGTACTAGTTCACGTTTGTCGTGAGCCATTGCAACAGAGATATGTTTTACTTCGCTATCAGCTACAGGAGTAGGTTGTGCCATTGGCGCACTTGCAGATCCTTGCGAAACGACGGTTTTAACATGCTGTACTGATTTTTCAACTTTAGCTGGTTGCTCAGTCACTACAGGTGCTTCAACTTTAGCTGGTTGCTCAGTCACTACAGGCGCTTCAACTTTTGCTGGTTGCTCAGTCACTACAGGCGCTTCAACTTTAGCTGGTTGCTCAGTCACTACAGGCGCTTCAACTTTAGCTGGTTGCTCAGTCACTACAGGCGCTTCAACTTTAGCAGGTTGCTCAGTCACTGCAGGTGCTTCAACTTTAGCGGGTTGCTCAGTCACTACAGGTGCTTCAACTTTAGCTGGTTGCTCAGTCACTGCAGGCGCTTCAACTTTAGCGGGTTGCTCAGTCACTGCAGGTGCTTCAACTTTAGCGGGTTGCTCAGTCACTGCAGGCGCTTCAACTTTAGCGGGTTGCTCAGTCACTGCAGGCGCTTCAACTTTAGCGGGTTGCTCAGTCACTACAGGCGCTTCAACTTTAGTTGGTTGCTCAGTCACTACAGGTGCTTCAATTTCAGCTGCTTGCTCAGTCACTACAGGGGCTTCAACTTCAGCTGATTCTTTAACCGCTTCAACTTTAGCCAAGTCTTCTACAGCAAGTGCTTGTTCAACTTTTTCAGAAGCATCAACAGCGGTTTCTTGCGATTTAGCTTTAAGTTCAGCTTCATACTCAGCTGCAGCTTGATCTGCTACTGGTACAAATGCAGGTGTTTCGTCTGATTTGTTTTCAGAACCTTCACCTTCTGGTCGGCGGCGACGTTGACCAGATGCACGAAGATGACGAGGAGAGCGGCGTGAACGTGTACGTGTTTGCTCTTGTTCTTCATCAGATGCAGATGTTTCATCGTTAGAATCAACAACGTCAACTTTCTCTTCTTTAATATGCGCTGTTTTTTCTGCTGGAGCTTGCGTTTGCTTTTCTACAGTAGGCGTAACTTGCTCTTTAACTTGTGGTTTTTCATCACTTACCACAGTTTGTTCTGTTATTTTATCTACTGTTTTTGCTTGTTCAGCATTTTCGTCTTGTAAACGTACTTTTTTACGTAAATTACGTCGTTGACGGCGAACTTTAGGCTTCTGCTCTTTAGGCTCTGCAGCTTGTGCTGGTTTAGAATCAGTTTCTACTTCCGCCTTTGCCGGAGCATCCGATTTCACTTGATCTTTATCATCACTCTTCTGTTCAGGACGTTTACGAGAATTAGGATTTCGACGGCGCTTGTTGCGATTTTCGTTTCTTTCTTGGTTCTCGTTAGTTACTGGTGAATCAGTTTTAGCTTCATCTTGATCAGTATTGCTGCGTTCAGCACGAGGCTTAGTGCGAGGATTATTTCGACGACGTTGATTGTTATTTCGACGGCGGTTATCGTTACCTCTGCGGTTATTACGTGCTTCTTCTTGCTGCTTTTCAGCGGCTTCTTTTTTCTCTTCTACCGTTTCAGTAGCAAATAACGACTTAAACCACTTAGTGATTGCTGTAAATAAGCCACCATCAGCTTTAGTCTCATTGGTCACTGGCTTAGCTGTTTGTGCAGGCGCTGCTTGTGGAGCTGGTGTAGAAGGCATTACTACACCTTTTAGCATTGGCTCTTCACGTACTGGTGTACTTGGAGATTTAGACATCTCAAATACTTCAGGCTCAGGCGCAATAACTTGTCCGTAGCTTACCGTTTCAAGTGTTTCGTCTTTACGTAAACGCATAACTTCGTAATGTGGTGTTTCCATATGTTGATTAGGAATAATCACTACATCACATTTATGATGTTTTTCAATACGATGAACACTACGACGTTGCTCATTTAACAAATAAGCGGCAACAGCAACAGGCACTTGTGCATTTACTTGTGTCGTATTGTCTTTTATTGCTTCTTCTTCAATTAAGCGAAGAATAGAAAGTGCGATTGATTCGTTAGAACGAATAGTCCCTTGTCCGCTACAGCGAGGGCATGGGCCTTGGCTTGCTTCACCTAATGAAGGACGCAAGCGCTGACGCGACATTTCAAGTAAACCAAAGCGTGAGATTTTACCAATTTGAACACGAGCACGATCTGGGCGAGCAGCATCTTTTAAGCGATTTTCTACTTCACGTTGATGACGTGGAGGGGTCATATCGATAAAGTCGATTACAATCAAACCACCTAGGTCACGAAGACGTAACTGACGTGCAATTTCATCAGCAGCTTCTAAGTTAGTATTTAGTGCTGTTTCCTCAATATCACCGCCTTTTGTTGCTTTAGACGAGTTAATATCGATAGATGTTAATGCTTCAGTAGGGTCAATAACTATTGAACCACCTGATGGTAAGCGTACTTCACGTTGAAACGCAGATTCTATTTGGCTTTCAATCTGGTAATGGGTGAATAATGGAGTATCGCCTTGGTAAAGCTTAACGCGGCTCATGAAATCAGGGCGAAAACGCTCAATGTGCGCTTTAGCTTCTTCAAAAACACGTGGTTTATCAATTAATATCTCACCAATGTCGCGACGTAAATAATCGCGAATGGCGCGAAATATTACGTTACTTTCTTGGTGTATTAAAAAAGGAGCTTTAGCACTGTCAGCTGCTTGGCCAATAGCCTCCCAGTGTACTAATAATGCTTTTAAATCGTAGTTAAGTTCTTCAAATGACTTACCAACACCAGCAGTACGCACAATTAAGCCCATACCTTTAGGTAATTCTAAACGACCTAGTGCTTCTTTGAGTTCAGTGCGCTCATCACCTTCAATACGGCGAGAAATGCCACCGGCACGAGGATTGTTAGGCATTAGAACTAAGTAACTACCAGCAACGCTGATAAAAGTAGTTAACGCTGCGCCTTTTTGGCCTCGTTCTTCTTTATCAACTTGTACTATTACTTCTTGACCTTCTTTGATTACGTCGCGAATATTCGGACGACCGTGAAAAGTGTAACCTGCAGGGAAGTAAGTACGGGCTATTTCTTTTAAAGGGAGGAAACCATGGCGATCAGCACCGTATTCAACAAATGCTGCTTCAAGAGATGGTTCAATGCGGGTTATTTTGCCTTTATAAATATTGGCTTTTTTCTGTTCGTGACCTGGGCTTTCTATATCTAAATCATATAGGCGCTGGCCATCAACCAGTGCTACGCGCATTTCTTCTTGCTGCGTTGCATTGATTAGCATACGTTTCATATTGTTACTCTACTTATTTATGTCGCTGACATGACGATGTTTTTATCGCCTGTTCAGTTGTTCCTATTTTTAGAATGTGCAGCCTCACGACTGGGTCTTTAACGGAACGGCTCTGTATTTTCGTACGCAGTATTTTAAATGCTGGCAAACAATAACGTGTATTACCGTTATTAAATTCTAAATGGTGTTAAAACAGTCGGCTTTTCAGCTACGTTTACATGTTTTACCCAGAAGTTGGCCTGTCATATCAATCTTACTAAATGTCATTCATATTAGGTGCGTAGGGCTCATTAAGGTGGTGAGTAATACATATTTATGTATCACTAATATCCATTTTAAGAGCAAAAGTTGCTACCAATGTTAATGAACGCTTATTTATTAGATTTTTTTAGTTCTAAATAAGCTGCTGTACGGTACTACAATAATTGAGCAAATGCTGAACGACGTGTTTTTACGTCGTCACTATCAGACAAATTATCTGTTCATTGCTTTCTCAATCGCATTAAAAACCACTTCATGTTCAAACTTAACCAGCAATATATTACGCGCATTGCCGTTAATTGATCGCACGTGTTGACTAGGTATGTATAAAAGCTTTGGAAAACTTAACTCGGATCTGTATGATCGGCTACCCAGAATGTGCATCACGAATGTTTTAATGTGTTAAAAAGCACCGTTGTTATTTGCAAATACTAAATATTTGCGCTGCTGATTATCCCACTATTATTACAGTGTTAGCAACTAAATTATTTTACTTAAATTAGTGATTAGGCAATGTCAGAAAAAAACGACTTACAAGTAACTTATGTCACGATCAATGAAGACCATTTAGGTCAGCGTATTGATAACTTTCTTATTACCCATTTAAAAGGGGTGCCTAAAAGCGCTATTTATAAACTTTTGCGCAAAGGTGAGGTACGCGTTAATAAAAAGCGTATTAAGCCTGTATATAAACTACAGCTTGACGATGTGCTTCGTATTGCACCTATTAGAGTTGCTGAGCGTGAAGAGTTTGTACCATCAAAACTAGATAAAGTAACTCGCCTTGAAAACGATATCTTATTTGAAGATAAATACCTTATCGTTATAAATAAACCTTCAGGCATGGCTGTTCATGGTGGCAGTGGTTTAAGTTATGGTTTAATTGAAGCTTTGCGCGCGCTTCGCCCAGAGGAGCGCAGTCTTGAGCTAGTTCACAGGCTTGACCGTGATACATCGGGTTGTTTACTTATAGCAAAACGTCGTTCGGTGTTAACAGCATTGCATGAACAGCTTCGTGAAAAAACAATGGAAAAAAATTATTGGGCGCTAGTTGAAGGGCAGTGGGACTCTAAAACTAAAAATGTAACCGAAGGGCTGCGTAAAAATACGCTTAAATCGGGTGAACGCGTAGTACGTGTAGATAACACTGAGGGCAAGCCATCGCATACGCGTTTTAAAGTACTTGAACGTTTTAATGATTGCTCGCTTGTACAAGCGTCGCCTGTTACAGGTCGTACACACCAAATTCGTGTGCATACGCAGTGTAAAGGTCATCCAATAGCGTGTGATGATAAATACGGCGATCAAGGGTTTGATGAATCTATGCGTAAAGTTGGCTTAAACCGATTATTTTTACATGCACACGATTTAAGTTTTTATCATCCTAAAAACGAAACAACGATGCGTATTGAAGCGCCCCTTGATAAAACGCTTAAAAATACATTACTAAAATTACGAGACGCAAAACAGTGATTGCAGTGACGCCAATTAAAAAATATAAGCTCGTCATTTTTGATTGGGATGGCACCGTTATGGATTCAGTCACTAAAATAGTTAACTGTATTCGTAGTAGTGCTGAGTCACTTAATTTAGTGTCACCAAGTGATTTAGCAATTAAAAATATTATTGGTATGTCGCTTGAAAAAGCAATTGATGTTTTATTTCCTGATGATACCGCGCAGCATCAAGCGCTAATTAAAGGGTATAAACACCAATATAGTGTTGATACCACGCCAACTCCTGTATTTGCTAATGTTGTCAGCGTTTTAACTGCTTTAAAAAAGCAAGGCATTGTTTTAGCTGTTGCCACAGGTAAAGGTAGGGATGGATTAGAGCGTTTGCTTGATCAAAGCCAACTTAGACATTTTTTTAGTGCAACACGTACAAGCGACGAAGCGCAATCAAAGCCTTCTCCAGATATGCTGTATCAATTACTTGAAGAACTTGGCATAAGCGCTCAAGACGCCGTAATGATTGGTGACACTCAAATAGACATGACAATGGCAAAAGCTGCAGGCATGGATAGAATTGGTGTAACCATGGGGGTGCACAACGCACAGCAACTAAATAAGCTTAGCCCTGTTGCAACGGTAGATAATTATCTGCAACTGCAACAGGTTTTGCTGCTTGGCTAAATTACTTACCCTGAGCAGTAAGTACATCAATACCAAACTCAGCCAGTAACTGGCTGAGTTTAATTAATGGCAACCCAATTAAGCTATTAGGATCGTCTCCGCTTAACTTTTCAAATAAACAAATACCTAACCCTTCACTTTTAAAACTGCCAGCACAGTTATATGGCTGCTCTGCGTCGCAATAAGCACTAATTTGTGCATCACTGAGTGTTTTAAACGTCACATTAAACGGTTCAACACAGGTTTTTTTAGTGCCAGTTACAATATCGTAAACACAAAGCCCAGTTAAAAATGTTACAGTATTCCCGCTAAATAAATTTAGTTGTTTTACGGCATTTTGTTTATTATGTGGTTTACCTAAAATTTGATTATTAAACACAGCTACTTGGTCTGATCCAATAGCTAACCCTTTGTTAAAGTGTTTATTAGCTGCAGAGGCTTTTAATTCACTTAAACGCTTAACCAGTTCGGTAGGTGTTTCGCATTCAAGTGCTGACTCGTCAACGTCTGGTGAAAATGTATCAAATGGTAAATTAAATTTTTGTAATAAAGACTGCCTAAAAGGCGAGCTTGACGCTAAAATAAGTGGGTGCTTCACGGACTGTTTCCCTAAGATAATTCAGATTGAGTTAGGATAAATCAGATCCGAGAGTAAAACACGTTAAAAACCAAGTAAAAATGGTTTTTTACTTTGACTAACAAACTAACTATCTATATGATGCAGCCCCTATGCAAAAGGTGAAAATTCCCATCACTCTTCATCCAGGCAAAGCAGCGCAGCACCGTTTAAAGTATGACGGAATTGTACCGCTTGAAAAACTTACTCGTTTAGAGAAAGTTGTGCAGGAAGAAGTAGGTGAAATAGCGGTGAAAATACATTGCAAGAATGATGATCAAGGTTTCGCTGTGATTAGAGGCAATTTGTCCACACACGTGACTGTCATTTGTCAACGTTGTAATGGTGATTTAGGGTTGGATTTGGTTCAAGACTTTGCATATTCACCAGTAGGTGAAGATACAGAGTTAGATATTTTTCCAGAAGACTACGATGAAGTAGCGCTTGATGAAAATGGTGAAGTTAACGTTTTTGATTTAATTGAAGACGAACTAATTTTAGCAATTCCATTAGTAGCTACCCACAACGAAGCTTCATGCAGTTATTCAGCAAAGCCTGCCAGCTTTGGTGTTTTAAAGGCGGAAGAGGATAAACCTAATCCATTTGATATTTTGAAACAACTTAAGAAAGATTCTTAGGAGAAGACTATGGCTGTACAAAAAAGCAAAAAGTCTCGTGCAAGACGCGGCATGCGCCGTTCACACGATGCGATCAGTGGTCCAACTTTAACTGTAGATCAAACATCTGGTGAGACTCATCGTCGTCACCATGTGACTGCAGATGGTTACTACAAAGGCGTTCAAGTAATTTCTAAATAAGAGATTACTTATATGCTGAATGATCTAACCATAGCGTTAGATATGATGGGGGGCGATTACGGCCCCCGTTCATCTATTCCTGCTGCCGTTCACGCAGTAAACGCTCATGCGAATTTAACTCTCATTTTATGTGGCAATGAAGACGTTATATCTAAAGAACTCGAATCCCTCGATTCCTTACCTCATCCTAGACTCATAATTCGTCACTGTAGTGAAATAGTCACTAATGCTTGTGAACCTGCAATTGCTGTGCGTTCAAAAAAAGATTCATCTATGCGTGTTGCCCTTGATTTAGTTAAGTCAGGCGAAGCTCAAGCGTGTGTTAGTTCAGGTAATACTGGTGCGCTATTTTTTATGGCTCACTATGTGCTAAAAATGCTGCCAGGTGTAAAACGTGCTGCACTCATTTCATCCGTTCCTACAGAGCTTAAAAACCCAGTATATTTACTCGACTTAGGTGCTAATGTGCATTGCGATGCGCAAATGCTGTATCAGTTTGGCATTATGGGCTCTGTAGTTGCTGGCCAAGCACTTGGCTGCGATAACCCTCGCGTTAGCTTATTAAATATTGGCGCTGAGGATATTAAAGGTCACGATGATATTAAACAGGCTGCACAATTAATGCAGCAAAGCCCACATATTAATTACATTGGTTATAGCGAAGGAAGCGATATTTTTTCTGGCAAGGCTGATGTTATTGTATGCGAAGGTTTTGTGGGTAACGTTGCACTTAAAACATGCGAAGGCATTGCCAAGCTTATTATGAATAAGTTTACAGTTGCGCTCGAAAAGCACCTTTTATATAAATGTATGGCGTTTATATTGCGTCCAATAATAAAAAAACTCTATAAAAGGGTGAACCCCGACCAGTATAACGGTGCTTCTCTGGTAGGATTGCGCGGTATTGTCGTTAAAAGTCATGGAAATGCGTCAGCTAAAGCATTTCAAGCAGCAATTGATGAAGCGGTAAAGGAGGTTGAACGTCAACTTCCTGATAAAATAGCCGCTATTTTCGAAAAAACACATTCTAAAGACACGGCGGTTAATCAATAATTGATGTGCCGTGTATTTCATTATTTATTTGTTTAATTAAAAAGAGCAAAGTATGGCACAAAAAATTGCACTTCTATTCCCAGGTCAAGGCTCGCAAAGCGTTGGTATGTTACAAGAGCTACTAGAGAGTTCTGACATTGTTAAAGCAACATTTGCAGAAGCATCAGATGCATTGGGTTACGACTTAGCAGAGCTAGTTCTTAATGGCCCAGAAGAAAAATTAAATCAAACTCATCGTACACAACCTGCATTATTAACTGCAAGTGTTGCTATTTATCGTGATTGGCTTGCAGCAAACCCAGATGCCGACGTTGTTATGGCCGGTCACAGCTTAGGTGAATATTCAGCACTAGTGTGTAGCGACGTACTAAGCTTGAGTGAAGCTGTTAAGCTTGTTGAAAACCGTGGTTTATATATGCAAGAAGCTGTACCTGCAGGCGTAGGTTCAATGGCTGCGATTATTGGCTTAGGCGATGAAGAAATAAAAGCGGCGTGTTCTGCCTCAGCGCAAGGTGAGGTTGTATCTCCAGTTAACTACAATTCTCCTGGTCAAGTTGTTATTGCAGGGCATAAAGCGGCAGTAGATAGAGCATCACAAGCATGTAAAGATGCTGGTGCTAAACGCGCATTACCACTTTCGGTCAGCGTACCTTCACATTGTGAACTAATGAAGCCAGCAGCGGATAAGCTAGCGGTAGACTTAGCCGCTTTAACATTTAATACACCTAAGTGTGATGTAATTAATAATGTTGATGTAAAAGCTGAATCGACCGCTGATGCAATTAAAGACGCACTAGTACGTCAACTATACAGCCCAGTTCGCTGGACAGAAACAGTACAAGCCTTGGTTGCGCAAGATGTAACACAAAGCTACGAATTTGGTCCTGGTAAAGTATTAACAGGACTTGCTAAACGAATTGATAGAGCAATGATCTGTGGCTCAGTAAACGATGCCGCTTCAATCGCTGCAGCTAAATAAGAGTATATAAAATGTCTAATTTATTTTCATTAGAGGGCAAAATTGTCCTAATTACTGGCGCTAGCCGTGGTATTGGTAAAGCAATTGCAACAACATTAGTTGCGCAAGGTGCAAAAGTTGCAGGCACTGCTACAAGCGAGTCAGGCGCTGCTAAAATCAGTGAGTACCTAGGTGATAGTGGTAAAGGTTATGCATTAAACGTAACGGATCCTGCATCTATTGAAGCGACACTTGCCGCAATAAAAGCTGATTTTGGCGATATTGACGTACTTGTTAATAACGCAGGTATCACACGTGACAACCTATTAATGCGTATGAAAGAGACTGAGTGGGACGATATAATCGACACTAACTTAAGCTCGATTTTCCGTTTATCTAAAGCGGTACTTCGTCCAATGATGAAGAAAAAGAAAGGCCGTATTATCAATATTGGCTCAGTAGTGGGCACTATGGGTAATGCAGGACAAGCTAATTATGCAGCGGCTAAAGCAGGCGTAATTGGTTTTTCTAAGTCACTTGCGCGCGAAGTTGCATCTCGTGGTATTACAGTTAACGTAGTGGCACCTGGTTTTATTCAAACTGATATGACTGATGATTTAACTGATGAGCAAAAAGCAGCAACGCTTGCCAATGTTCCAGCAGGGCGTTTAGGTCAACCAGACGAAATTGCTGCTGCAGTGTGTTATTTAGCATCTGACGCAGCTGCGTATGTATCAGGCGAAACTTTGCATGTAAATGGTGCGATGTACATGGTTTAGTAGTCATAATATCGGCTAAATAATAAAATTAAGTTAAGTTAGTTAACTCAAAAACATTGAATTATTTGTGAACTTGCTTTAAACATACTTGAAATTGCTGTGAAAATAAGCGATAAAAGATAAAACTTACACTCAGAGGTTTGACCAGACAATTATTTATGGCCAAATCATTGAATCAGAGAATTATGCGGCGTAAACTACGCCGCAATCTGAAAATAACGCATTGGCGTTTTTAATAAAGGAAAGAAGAATGAGCGATATCCAAGAACGCGTAAAGAAAATCATCATTGAACAACTAGGTGTTAAAGAAGAGGAAGTTAAAAATGAATCTTCTTTCGTAGATGACCTAGGTGCAGATTCTCTTGATACTGTAGAACTAGTAATGGCTCTTGAAGAAGAGTTTGATACTGAGATCCCAGATGAAGAAGCTGAAAAGATCACTACAGTTCAAACTGCAATCGATTACGTTACAGCTCACGCTGAGTAATTAATCGCAAATTAAGGGCAGCATTCGCTGCCCTTAATCTATATATCCAAACCACCTCAAAGTTCGTGATTCAAAAACAAACCTTAACTCCCAATCTTAACTAAAAATTATTTTTGCTAGTGTTATGCGTTTTTAATCTATTTTGGGACTAGCACTTTGAGGTAGCTTGGGTATGATCATCCACCTTATAAAAATATCCCTTATTGGAGGCAAACCGTGGCTAAACGTCGAGTCGTCGTAACTGGCTTAGGAATGTTGACGCCGCTAGGTAATGATGTTCAATCAACCTGGCAAGGCTTATTAGATGGTAAAAGTGGTATTCAAACAATAACCCACTTTGATACATCAAAATTTGGTACAAAGTTCGCTGGTTTAATTAATTACTTTGATGCATCGGCTTATATGTCACCAAAAGATGCAAAAAAAATGGATTTATTTATCCAGTACGGCATTGCAGCGGGTGTTCAAGCTTTTGAAGATTCTGGCCTCGAGATAACAGAGCAAAATGCAACACGTATAGGTGTGGCTGTAGGTTCAGGTATTGGTGGTTTAACGCTTATCGAAGAAAACCACATTAAACTATTAAATAGTGGTCCGCGTAAGTTATCGCCATTTTATGTGCCATCTACCATTATTAATATGATTTCAGGTCATTTATCAATAATGCATGGGCTTCGTGGCCCAAATATTTCTATTGTAACGGCTTGTACAACAGGTTTGCACAACATAGGCCATGCTGCGCGTATGATTGCTTATGGCGATGCTGATGCAATGGTTGCCGGTGGAGCCGAAAAAGCCTGTACACCAATTGGTATGGGTGGCTTTAATGCTGCACGTGCACTATCAACCCGCAATGACGATCCACAAGCGGCTTCTCGCCCTTGGGATAAAGACCGCGATGGTTTTGTGCTTTCTGACGGCGCAGGTGTTGTTGTAGTTGAAGAGTACGAACATGCTAAAGCACGTGGTGCTAAAATTTATGCTGAGCTTGTAGGCTTTGGCATGAGTGGCGACGCGTACCATATGACATCACCACCAGAAGACGGTGCAGGCGCTGCCCTTGCAATGCAAAACGCACTAAATGATGCGCAAGTGAACTCTGAGCAAATTGGTTACATTAACGCGCATGGTACATCTACAAATGCAGGCGATAAAGCAGAAACTGCCGCTGTAAAGTCTATTTTTGGTAACGCAGCTAAAGATGTAATGGTAGGCTCGTCTAAATCGATGATGGGTCACTTATTAGGTGCTGCGGGTTCTGTTGAATCAATCGTTTCGATTTTATCGTTAACGGATCAAAAAGTATCGCCAACTATTAACCTTGATAACCCAGACGAAGGGTGTGACTTAGATTATATTGCGCACACTGCACGTGATGCAAAGCTAGACTTTGCACTGTGTAACTCGTTCGGTTTTGGTGGTACTAATGGCTCGTTGCTGTTTAAAAAGGTATAATCTTTTTTAACAACGAACCAAATTATAAGAGCTCAGTTGTTTAACTGGGCTTTTTTTATATGCCAAATAAAATGCAAACAATAATAATTACGGATAAAAATAGCACCTTAAGTACGCGAGATAGAGGCCTGAATTACGGTGATGGCTTTTTTACAACGGCTAAAATTGTTGATGGGCAAGTACAGTATTGGGCACATCATAAAGCGCGTTTGATTGAATGTGCACAGCGTTTGGGTTTTCTTGAGTTAGACTTTAATAGCCTTGAAAATCAAATTGCTCTGCATATAAAAGCTGCACCACTGAACGTGCTTAAAATACTTGTAACGCGAGGCGAAGGTGGACGTGGTTATGGGCTGCCAAGTGAGTGTAATGTTACTATTTTATTGAGTGTATTAGATTACCCTAGTAATTACAGTGCGCTTACTAAAAAGGGTGTAAACCTAGAAATAAGCCCGATTAAATTAGCGGCACAGCCACATTTAGCGGGTATTAAAACATTAAACCGGCTTGAACAAGTGCTAATCAAAAAAGAAATGCAAACGCAAGATTGCGACGATGTGTTAGTGCTTGATTACAATAACAATGTAATTGAAGCCTCAGCAGCTAATATTTTTGCGATTAAAAATAAGTGTGTGTTCACGCCATTGCTTGATGAGTGTGGAATAAAGGGCGTTTACCTACAATCGTTATGTGCTAAATTACCAGTTGAATTTAAACGCGTGAAAGTAGAAGACCTAATCCAAGCAGACGCCGTATTTGTGTGTAATAGCTTAATGGGAGCAGTACCTGTAAAACGTATTGAACAACAGGTATTTAATACAGGCGACAGCCACGCATTATTAACTAAATTATTAGCCAAGGAGGCTGAGTGTTAAAAGTTATTTTATCGGTACTCTTTTTAGCTGTTATAACCACTGCTGTTGGTTACCAGCAATTACAAGCAACAATAAATAGCCCGTTAAAGGTAGCTCAAAACACACAATTTGAAGTTAAGCATGGCACTGGCTTTAATAAGTTATGCCAGCAATGGCAAGCTAATACCTGGGTCGAAAGTTGCTGGCGCTATCAGGTCATTGCCAAATTAGATCCCACACTCACCGACTTAAAAGCGGGGCTTTACGAGCTAACAGCCGATAGTGTTATCAGTAATATAAAAAAAATTAATCAAGGCCAGCAAATTAGTTTTAGTTTTACCATAATTGAAGGGCAAAACTTACGTGAAGTACTAAGTGCTATTAAAAAAGCTGATAATTTACAAAACGATTTAAAAAGTGATGAACTAAGTACACAAATACTAGGTAATAATATGCACTTAGAAGGCTGGTTATTCCCCGACACTTACCATTATCATAATAACGATACTGCAAGCAGTGTATTAAAACGTGCAGCACAAAAAATGCAGCAAACACTCGATGCCGCCTGGCAGCAGCGAGCGCAGAATTTGCCTTATAGCACAGCCTACGAAGCATTAATAATGGCTTCAATTATTGAAAAAGAAACAGGCCTTGCTAGTGAACGCCCATTAATTGCATCGGCTTTTGTAAATAGATTAAACACCAATATGCGTCTTCAAACTGACCCAACCGTAATATATGGCTTAGGGGAGAGTTTTGATGGAGATATTAAACGCAAAGACTTACGCGACTACACACCTTACAATACATATCGTATAAAGGGGTTGCCACCAACACCTATAGCAATGCCATCAAAAGATGCTATTTTAGCCGCTGTTAATCCACCCCAAAGTGAGTATGTTTACTTTGTCGCAAAAGGCGATGGCAGTCATCAATTTTCAATCACGTTAAAGCAGCATAATGCAGCAGTTAAAACGTACATACTAAATAAAAAGAACTAAATTTTTATGAAACCAAAATTTATTGTTATTGAAGGCTTAGAAGGCGCTGGTAAATCAACAGCAATTTCCTTATGCCAAGATTTTTTAAACAAAAAACAGATCGACTTTATAAATGTACGTGAACCAGGCGGAACACCACTAGCCGAATCACTGCGCACACTTGTAAAAGCAGATCATGAAGAAGAAATTGCATTTGAAACCGAATTGCTGATCATGTATGCGGCGCGTTCGCAGTTAATGCATAACGTCATTAATCCTGCACTTGAGCAAGGTCAATGGATATTGGCTGATCGCCATGATTTATCATCTCAAGCATATCAAGGTGGCGGACGAGGTATTAGCTCAAATACACTAGCGTCGTTATCATCAATGGTATTAAAAGGATTGAAGCCCGATTTAACTATTTACCTTGATATTGACCCTGTTATTGGCCTTGAACGTGCAAAAGGGCGAGGCGAACTTGATAGAATAGAGCAAGAAGCTATTGAGTTTTTTCAGCGCACTCGCATGCGTTACCTTGAGCTTGCTAACGGCGACAGCTCAATTAAAACAGTTGATGCAAACCAAGACATCGATAAAGTACACCGCGATATAACTAACGTACTACGTACATTTTTTGAAGGGCTAAAATAATATGGTACTGCCTTGGCTACACGATACACAGCAACGCTTAGCGCAGAGCTTTCGTGGCCAGCGTTTTCATCATGCACAGTTGTTTTGTGGACCCATTGGCGTTGGTAAATTCGAGTTAAGCGATCAGTTAGCTAATGGCTTATTGTGCCAAAATATAGTACAGCAATCAGCAGCTGCTAATAGTATTTTAGCACCGTGTGGCCACTGTAAAAGTTGTTTACTCACACTTGCAGGCACGCACCCTGATAAACGTTTAACGCAGGTTGATGGGCAAAGTATTGGCGTAGACGATATACGCGGGATCAGTGATTTTATGAATCACTCTGCGGCGCAAAATGGTAACAAAGTAGTTGTTATTAAAAATTGTGAAAAAATGACAACCGCAGCAGCAAATGCATTATTAAAAACGCTAGAAGAGCCAAGTAATAGCCGATTTTTGATACTTACAACAAGCCAAGCTGCACAGCTTCCGGCCACGATATTAAGCCGGTGTGCTAAAACAGATATAAAAGTAATAAACACACAACTTGCCCAGCAATGGCTTGAGTCATTGCAAATTAAAGGTTATAGCTGGTTGCCACTTTTTTATAGCCAACCATTACAAGTTAAGCATTGGCAAGAGCAAAGTCAGTTACAAAGTATTGATATGCTTTATAAGTTTGCAACTGAGTTTAAACAAAGTCATAATTTTAAAGTGTTAGTCGATATTATAAATAAACAGCCTGAGCTTGTTCGCATATTTACTTTGTTCTTAAGTGAGCAACTAAAGCAGCAGTTAATGCAAGGCATGAGCTTTGATGCATATCAGATTGCGCAACAGGCTCTGAGTGAATTTTTGCAAAATAACACAAAAATCCTTGGGCTTAATTTACCGCTTGCAGTATCGCGATTAGCGCACATATTACGTAATTTATAAAAAGGATTAAACATGCAAGAGCTATTAGTTGATATAGATGATCTAGATGAATTATATCGTTGTTATATGCCTTATTTAAAAAAAGGTGGCTTATTTGTACCCACTAATATGCGTTACGAAGTAGGGCACTCATTGGCACTTAGAGTTACCTTGCCTGATGCACTAGAAGATGATGTAGTGACGGGTAAAGTGTCGTGGATCACCCCACAAGGTGCACAAAGCTCTAACCCACCAGGGATAGGTATTACTTTCTTAGATGATAAAACAAACCTTAATTCCAAGATCGAAAAACTACTGGGGACTATGTTAAACTCCGGTAATCCGACTTACACCATGTAGTAAAAAACAGGCCCAATTTTGATTGTAGATTCGCATTGCCATTTAGACCGTCTTGATTTTGATAAACTTGATTTAAACCTTGACCAAGTGCTTGATAAAGCACGAGCTAAAAAGGTTGAGCATTTTTTATGTGTAAGTGTAACACTTGATCAGTTCCCGAGTATGCTTGATAAAATTCAGCATTACGACGATGTATCAGCTTCTTGTGGCGTACATCCACTTGATCAAAAAGACGCACTTAACAAGCAGCAGTTAATTGACCTAGCATCGCACGACAAAGTAGTCGCTATTGGCGAAACAGGCCTTGATTATTATTATTCAAAAGATACACATGCAGTACAGCAAGCCAGTTTTGTTGGGCATATTGAAGTAGCTAACGAATTACAAAAGCCGTTAATTATTCATACTCGCGATGCACGTGTCAACACCATAAATTTAATGCGTGAACATAAAGCGGAAAATTGCGGTGGCGTATTGCATTGTTTTACTGAAGACTGGGATATGGCTAAAAAAGCCATAGACATGGGCTTTTACATTTCTATTTCCGGCATTGTTACCTTTAAAAATGCTTTAGAACTAAAAGAAGTCGTAAAACAAATCCCACTTGATCGCTTATTAATAGAAACCGACTCGCCTTATTTAGCACCTGTCCCGTATCGTGGGCAAACAAACCAGCCAGCGTACGTAGAAGATGTAGCTTATTACATTAGCGAACTTAAAGGCATTAGCTTTAATGAACTTGCTAAAGCGACTACCGAAAACTTTTATTCTTTATTTAAATTAGCAGCTAAAGGCTAAATACATGATTACTAACACGGCAAACCTTCCTATTTTACTAATGGGGCCAATGGTGCGCCGTGCAGAGCAAACTGGAGTCTGTATTCAGTTTGCTACCAGCAAGTCTGCAAACTGCCAAATAAACTTATTAAATGTTGAGTGTTATAGTGATCAACACACTGTTTCTTTAGGGGAACATTTGTATCTGCATTTCGTCATTATAAAGCCAATAGACAACAAACTCCCTCTAGATAGCTTATTAAACTATGAGCTTGTAATTGACGATACAGTAATCGATTTATCGCCTTGGTGCTATAGCAGTCAAACAACGCCTGCATTTGTAATCCCCGATAAACTCAGTGATATTTTGCATGGCTCGTGCCGTAATGCACATCATCCAGCAAAAGATAGCTTAGTGTCTGCAAGTCACTGGCAAAATACCCAGCGTGCCAACAATAACGAAGGTGCACAACTACTTTTGCTCAGTGGCGATCAGGTTTACGCCGATGACGTAGCAGGCCCCATGTTATTAGCTATTCATCAGTTAGTTAAGCAACTCGGTATTTATAAAGATCAACCACTTGCCATTGAGTTACCGGACGATATAAAAGAGCAACTTTATAATCGTCATTTGTATTTACCAAAAACGCCTTGGCAAAAACGTTCAAAATTAGGTATAGGTTACTGGCTAAAAAAAGACGAACCTCACTTTTCAAGTGTAAAAGCCTACAATCACCTTATCCATTTTGAAGAATACATAGCGCTTTATTTATTAAATTTTAGTGCTGCTGCTTGGCAATGCGTTGATATACAAAATACAACGTATTCAGGTCAAAACAAGCAAAACAAAACTATTTTTGACGCTGAAAAAACAGCACTGATTGATTATGCAAAAGGCTTAAGTGAAGTAGAGCGGTTGTTTGCCAATGTATCGACATTAATGATGTTTGACGATCACGATGTAACCGATGATTGGAACCTCACCGCTGGGTGGGAGCAAGCTATAAATGAAAATCCAAGTAGTAAACGAATCATTAATAACGGGTTAATTAGTTATTGGCTTTTCCAAGGAATGGGGAACGATGCACTAAATAAAACAGGCGAGTTACTAACACCTTTTAAGCAAAGCCGTACTGCTAATAATTTATGGCAGTTTAAAGCATTTGATAAACCACTAAACGATTTTAGTTTTTGGCATTACGAGTTAACTACAACCCCAAAAGTAGTGGTGCTAGATACACGTACGCACCGTTGGCGAAATGAGCAAAATTTTAACGAGCCTTCAGGTCTACTTGATTGGGAACGCCTAACAGAGCTTGAAGAAAGCCTATTAAGCCACGATCAGGTTATTATTGTATCGCCAGCCCCCGTATTTGGTGTTAAATCAATAGAAGCTATTCAAGCCATGTTTAATATTTGCGGGCAACCGCTTATGGTTGATGTAGAGAACTGGATGGCACACGAAGGATCGGCTAAAAAACTACTCGATACGTTTAGGCGAACTGATACACCAAACGAAACGCTTATTTTATCGGGAGACGTGCACTATTCATTTTGCTTTTCAGTGCAAAAACGTTTTGGTAATCACCCCAACCGAATTTGGCAACTTACCGCCAGTGGTATTAAAAACGAATTTCCACGTAAATTAATAAACGTACTCGATAAACTAGATTCAATTTTATATGGACCAAAAAGCCCACTTAACTTTTTTACTAAACGTTGGCATATGGAAGTAGATAAACACCAAACTAAGGGCGAAGGGCAAAAGTATTTAGTAAGTGACTCTGCGATTAGTTTAATAACACTCGAACAAGGCAATTTAGCGCGCTATCAATTGATTCATGGCTCTGGGGAATTAACCGAATTTGATTTAGTTGAAAATTAAAAAATGCCCAGAGTAATTAGGAAAACTCTGGGCTTTAGAATGACTCTCTGTTGAGTCTTGCGTTAACTAAAAAACTTTCTAGATTCTTAGGGAGAAGAAGAAAGTACTTAAAAGTGTAGTTAAGTAATAATAAAAGGCATAACTAAATTTTGCATTTAGTTATATTTAATAACAAATGCTTAGATTTTTTATGTGCAGTTTAAAATGGTTATCCATTTTTTATACCCAGCTTATTAACTGCGTATTTTGCACGAGATCTCGCGGCAGTGAGTTTTTAATCTTATTTTTTTGCCATTTTCCCAGCCCAATAGGGCACCCACACAGTGTTAAAACTACTTCACCAATTGTTTGAGTTGCCTCAGTTAAGCGTATATCTTTACCTTGAAAATAATCATTTGCTTGCTCGTTATTTAACGCGTAAATATTAGTTTTGCATTCATTGCCAAATACGGTTGCAAACTCATGGGTTAGCCTTACGCCATTTTTATGAATAATGCCAATTTGAATACCTAAGCGTGCGTACTTAATTTTATTTTGCAGGGCTTCAAACCCTTGTGGAAATAACCACAGCTCTTTGTCGCGCTGCATTAAGTTGCCAGGAAGATTAGTTAACTCAAAGTGTTTTTTAAGCGACTGCATAAACGCGGCACTTTGCTTTTTATCAAACTCATTAAACGGAAACGCGCCTTTTTTAACAGTTTGATTTGGATTATTACAACTTGTTTGCTTTTTAAATTTTGCAATAAAAAAGCCTTCGCTATCGAATGTTTGCGGCCAAACATGCAAATAGCCTTCAGTAGTTGTGGCTTTACTTGCACCTTCAAATAAATCACTGAGTGACTCAGGCGCTATATAGTCGCCAAATTCACTGAGTAAATAATCGCACACTTGCTGGTTTTCGAGTGGAGTAAGTGTGCAGGTTGAATACACTAATGTGCCACCTGGCTTTAATGCGTAAAATGCGCTTTTAATTAAGTCTTTTTGTACTTGGGCTATTTGTATGTTTGATTCTATTGACCAATTTTTTAGTGCGTCGGCGTCTTTACGTACCGTGCCTTCGCCAGAGCAGGGCGCGTCTAGCAATATGCTATCAAAGCATTCAAACATGTAGTTGCCAAATATAACGCCATCAAAATGCGAGAGCGCACAGTTACCTACTCCCATGCGTTTTAATGTAGCGCTGAGTACTTTTAAACGAGATGACGATAGCTCATTTGCAACAAGCACACCTTCGTTATTCATTAGCGCAGCTAACTGTGAGGTTTTAGAACCCGGTGCTGATGCCATATCAAGCACGGTGTTACTTTGAGTGCCTGCGAGTTCAATGCTTTGCTTTAATGCCATAGGGGGCAGCATTGAACTTGCTTCTTGTACATACATAGCACCGCTTAAATGCAAGTCGGTATTACCTAGGGCCAGGTTTTGTTCTTCATCGCTTGGGCGCTCTAACCAAAAGCCTTCACTGCACCATGGGATTGGGGTTAGCAGCCAATTTTTTTCAGTGGCACGTTTTACAAATTCTTCAATGCTAATTTTTAATGTATTAACGCGGATAGATTTTCTGAGCGGCCTGCGACACGCATTTAAAAAGTCATCTAAGTTTAGATGCGCTGGTAAATAGGTTTTTACGTCATCAATAAAGTGCTCAGGAATAAAAGTGTTGGCGTTCACGCGTTAGCTCATACTATAAAAATAAAGCGCGATAATAGCATTTATATTAGGTATTTTCAGCGCTAAAAAACGTAACATCAGTTTGACTGTAGTGTTGACACTTTGTTGTTTCTCTCTATCTTAAAAGTGATTTTATACGACTTTAGATTAATAGTGTCGACAATGGGTGTGTTTTTTAGTCGTTTTGATAGGTTTAAGGGTTGACATGATTTTTTAATAAGCCCATAGTAACCACATTAATTGTTGACAATCTAAAAAATAACTTATGTCACACACATTTTTAAACGAAGCGCCTATAACTACCGCATCAGATCAAGTATTTGTAGATATGCGCCGTGAGATTGTTGAAGGCAGCATAGTTCAAGGCAGTAAAATATCAGAACCTGAACTTGCAAAGCGTTATGGTGTAAGCCGTGCAACGCTTAGAGAAGCGTTAAATCGCTTAGAAAGTTGCTACCTTGTTGAACGTAAAGCTAACGTAGGTTGCCGAGTAGTTGCCCTTACCGCTGAGCGTTTGATTGAAGTATACCAAGTTCGCAGCTCGCTTGAAGGTTTGGCATGTAGGCTTGCTGCCGACAATATGGAACCCGAAGAAGTAAAAGGCTTAAAGCAATTACTTAATCAGCACCTACAAACACAACGTGTTAAAGAGGGCGAGTCTTACTATCAAGAAGCTGGCGATTTAGATTTTCATTACCGTATTATTCAAGGCAGTAAAAACGCACATTTAATTCATTTACTGTGTAATGAGCTCTATCAATTAATACGCATGTACCGTGTACAAATGGGCATGGTGGGGCCGCGTGTATCAAAAGCGTTTGATGAGCATTTAGCGATTATTAACGCCATTGAAAACCACGATGGTGAACTGGCCGAAATGCTTATGAAGCGCCACATCAGTGCATCGCAAGCAAATATTCAAACCAAATTTGATGTATACCAATCAGTATAAGTATTCGAACAATTTAACGGATTAAATAGCTCCGTAACGTCGTTAAAAATTTTTTATTTACGACTGCATGGATGCAGGAGGTAGAGCAATGCAGGGAGCAATTGCCGAGAACCACTAAACATAAAAATTATTGCCTAGTTACAGAACGATTTTCTTATCGTTAAATAGACCTCATACTCATAATGATTGGTATGAGCTTCTAAAAGTTAAGTAGTGCAGTTAAACAGTCATAATTACAGATTAAAACTATAAGTTACTCCATGTAGCAACCGTTCAAAGTGAGGAGAAAGTAATGTCAGCAGGATTAAAATTTAAACACGCTATTGCTAATAACCGCCCGTTACAAGTGGTAGGTACTATTAATGCCTACACAGCGATGATGGCAGAAAAAATTGGCCACCAAGCTATTTATCTTTCAGGTGCCGGTGTTGCAAACGCCTCGTTTGGTATGCCAGATTTGGGTATGACAAGCCTTGATAACGTGCTTGAAGATATTCGCCGTATTACAGGTGCTAGCGATTTACCACTACTTGTGGATGCCGATACTGGTTGGGGTGGGGCGTTTAACATTGCACGCACAGTAAAAGAAATGACTAAAGCGGGTGCGGCGGGTTTTCATATTGAAGACCAAGTAGCGCAAAAGCGCTGTGGTCATCGTCCCAATAAAGAAATTGTAAGCCAAGGTGAAATGGTTGACCGCATTAAAGCGGCGGTTGATGCAAAAACCGATAGCGATTTTTATATTATGGCGCGTACCGATGCATTTCAAAAAGAAGGTTTAAACGCTGCGATAGACCGTGCAGCTGCCTGTGTTGAAGCCGGTGCTGACGCTATTTTTGCAGAAGCCGTACACGACCTTGCTGATTACCAAGCATTTGCAAAAGCGATTAACGTTCCAATTTTGGCAAACATTACTGAGTTTGGCCAAACACCTATTTACACAAAAGAGCAGTTAAGTGATGTAGGTGCTGAAATGGTGCTTTACCCACTAAGTGCATTTAGAGCCATGAACAAAGCAGCACTAAATGTGTATTCAGCAATTTTAAATGAAGGTTCGCAACAAAGCCAAATTGAAAATATGCAAACGCGTTCTGAGCTTTACGACTTTTTAGATTACCACACGTACGAGAACACACTCGACACACTTTTTTCATCAAAATCTGACAAATAATAAAATCACACACAAATTTAAGATAGGAGAAGAACATGGTAGATAAAGCATTAGGCGGCGCGGGTTTACGCGGACAAGTGGCTGGTCAAACAGCATTGTGTACTGTTGGACAAAGTGGTTCTGGTTTAACGTATTGTGGTTACGATATTAGCGAACTTGCCGAAAAAGCGCAGTTTGAAGAAGTGTCGTTTTTACTTTCACGCGGTGAGTTACCAACAACAAATGAATTGGCAGAATATAAAGCAAAACTAAAGAGTTTACGCGGCTTACCAGATGCACTTAAAACCGTGCTTGAAAATATTCCTAAAGACGCGCACCCAATGGATGTAATGCGTACCGGTTGCTCAATGTTGGGTAACCTTGAAATGGAGCTTGATTTTAGCCAAGCCAATGATGCAATTGATCGTATGGTTGCTGTGTTCCCAAGTATTATTTGTTACTGGTACCGCTTTACACACGATGGTGTACGCATTGAAACACAAACAGATGACGACTCTGTTGGCGCACACTTTTTAACACTGTTACACGACAAAGCACCCAGCGAGTTATTTGCGCAAGTGATGAACGTATCACTAATTTTATACGCAGAGCATGAGTTTAACGCCTCTACCTTTACGGGGCGTGTGTGTGCATCAACGCTTTCTGATATTCACTCTTGCGTAACAGGTGCGATTGGTACGCTGCGTGGTCCACTTCATGGTGGTGCTAACGAAGCGGCAATGGATATGATTCAAGATTTTACAAGCGCTGAACACGCTGAACAAGAAGTCATGGGCATGCTTGAACGTAAAGACAAAATAATGGGCTTTGGTCATGCTATTTATCGCGAATCTGATCCGCGTAACGTAATTATTAAAAAGTGGTCTGAAAAACTAGCGGCAGAGGTGGGCGATACCGTGCTTTACCCTGTGTCTGTTCGTTGTGAAGAGATTATGTGGCGCGAGAAAAAACTGTTTTGTAATGCTGATTTTTTCCATGCATCTGCTTACCACTTTATGGATATTCCAACTAAATTATTTACGCCAATATTTGTAATGAGCCGTGTTACTGGTTGGACTGCCCATGTAAAAGAGCAACGCGCTAACAACCGTATTATTCGCCCAAGTGCCGATTACACAGGGCCTGACGCACGCAGTTATACACCAATAGAGTCACGTTAAAAAATGGGTGAGCACGCATGTGCTCACTTTTTTATTGCACATAGCCACTAGCGAGCAGTTTTTCTCAAACTTTTCATTAAACACGCTAGCTGTGAGCAAACACCGTCATCAATTAGCGAATTTATTATGACCATAATTAATAATACCCAATACCGTAAACCTCTACCGGGCTCAAATGTTGACTATTACGATACGCAAGAAGCCGTAGATGCAATTAAGCCTGGTGCATACGCTACGCTACCTTATTCATCACGTGTATTTGCCGAAAACCTAGTACGCCGATGCGACCCTGCCATGTTAACCGATGCACTTAATCAGCTAATTGAGCGAAAGCAAGATTTAGATTTTCCGTGGTATCCGGCGCGTGTGGTCTGCCACGATATTTTAGGCCAAACAGCACTTGTTGATTTAGCAGGGCTTCGTGATGCAATTGCAGCCAAAGGCGGCGATCCGGCTAAAGTGAATCCGGTAGTACCCACGCAGTTAATAGTGGATCATTCACTAGCGGTAGAGCATGCCGGTTTTGATCCTGATGCATTTGAAAAAAACCGCGCCATTGAAGACAGACGAAATGATGACCGTTTTCACTTTATAAACTGGACAAAAACTGCGTTTAAAAATATTGACGTTATTCCACCGGGTAACGGCATTATGCATCAAATTAATCTTGAAAAAATGTCGCCGGTTATTCAAAACCGAGATGGCATTGCATTTCCAGATACACTAGTTGGTACCGACAGCCACACGCCACATGTTGATGCACTGGGCGTTATTGCTGTGGGTGTAGGAGGGCTTGAAGCTGAAAGCGTAATGCTTGGCCGTGCTTCTTATATGCGCCTGCCCGATATTGTAGGCGTTGAGCTAGCAGGCAAGCGCCAACCAGGTATTACCGCAACCGATATTGTGCTCGCTATTACTGAATTTTTACGTAAGCAACGTGTTGTATCGGCTTATTTAGAGTTTTACGGTGAAGGTGCCGATGCGCTTACTCTTGGTGACAGAGCAACCATTTCAAACATGACACCTGAATTTGGCGCAACTGCAGCCATGTTTTATATCGATGATAAAACAATAGATTACTTGCGATTAACAGGCCGTGAAGAAGAACAAATTGCCCTTGTAGAAAACTACGCTAAAACAGCAGGCCTTTGGAGCGATAGCTTAAAAACCGCAAAATACGAGCGTGTGCTTACGTTTGATTTATCAAGCGTGGGGCGCAATATTGCAGGTCCATCTAATCCGCACCGCCGTGTATCGACAAGCGATTTAGCTAAAGAAGGGATTTCGGGCGTTGTTGAAAATGAAGAAGGCTTAATGCCAGACGGCGCATGTATTATTGCGGCTATTACTAGCTGTACTAATACAAGTAATCCACGCAATGTAATTGCCGCTGCACTCCTTGCGCGTAATGCAAATGCAAAAGGCTTAACGCGTAAACCTTGGGTTAAAACCTCATTAGCACCGGGTTCAAAAGCGGTGCAATCATACCTTGAAGATGCAAACCTACTAACAGAGCTTGAGCAACTTGGCTTTGGCATTGTTGGTTTTGCGTGTACTACCTGTAATGGTATGAGTGGAGCCCTTGACCCTGTTATTCAAGAAGAAGTAATCGAACGCGATTTATACACTACAGCGGTGCTTTCGGGCAATCGTAACTTTGATGGGCGCATTCATCCTTACGCTAAGCAAGCATTTTTAGCGTCACCTCCTTTAGTTGTTGCGTACGCTATTGCAGGTACGATTCGCTTTGATATTGAAAAAGGAATACTTGGGCAAGATCAACAAGGCAACGATATTACGCTTAAAGATTTATGGCCATCAGACGAAGAGATTGACGCAGTAATTAAGCAAAGCGTTAAGCCAGAGCAGTTTAGAAAAGTATACGAGCCGATGTTTAATTTAACCGTAGATTACGGTGAAGATAACGACCCACTTTACGATTGGCGCCCAAAAAGTACGTATATTCGTCGCCCTCCTTATTGGGAAGGTGCACTTGCGGGTGAGCGCACTATGACCGGTATGCGCGCGCTTGCAGTACTTGGCGATAACATTACAACGGATCATTTATCGCCATCAAACGCAATTATGGCAAGTAGTGCTGCTGGCGAATACCTGACCAAAATGAACGTGCCAGAGGAAGACTACAACTCGTATGCAACGCACCGGGGCGATCATTTAACAGCGCAGCGCGCAACATTTGCAAACCCAAAGCTGCTAAACGAAATGGTGCTAGACGAAAACGGCGACGTTAAACAAGGTTCTTACGCACGCTTAGAGCCACAAGGGACTAACACACGTATGTGGGAAGCAATCGAAGCCTACATGGAGCGTAAACAACCGCTTATTATCGTAGCCGGTGCCGATTACGGTCAAGGTTCGTCGCGCGATTGGGCTGCAAAAGGCGTAAGACTTGCAGGCGTTGAAGTAATAGCAGCTGAGGGCTTTGAGCGTATTCACCGTACTAACTTAATTGGTATGGGGGTTTTACCGCTTGAATTTAAAGCAGGCACAACGCGTAAAACCCTAAAGCTGGATGGCAGTGAAACGTACGATGTAACGGGCGATTTAAAACCAGGCGCCATCGTTAATTTAAGCATTACCCGTAAAGACGGTGAAGTACTTACTGTGCCTACGAAATGTCGTATAGATACCCAAGAAGAGCTTTCTATTTACGCAGCTGGTGGTGTGTTACAACGTTTTGCTCAAGACTTTTTAGAAGCAACGCAATCAGCATAAGGGCAAACACTATGTTTAAACCGCAAATTAAAGTGCCTGCAACCTATATGCGTGGCGGCACCAGTAAAGGTGTATTTTTTAATTTAACTGATTTGCCAAAGCCTGCTCAAGTAGCAGGCGAGGCGCGCGATAATTTATTACTGCGTGTTATTGGCAGCCCCGATCCGTACGGCAAACAAACGGATGGCATGGGCGGCGCTACATCAAGTACCAGTAAAACAGTCATTTTAAGTAAAAGTGAGCAAGCAGATCACGATGTTGATTACTTGTTTGGTCAAGTGGCGATAGATAGACCTTTTGTAGATTGGAGCGGTAACTGCGGCAACTTAACGTCAGCAGTCGGAGCTTTTGCCATTAGTAATGGTTTGGTCGATAAAAACCGAGTACCTAATAACGGTGTTGCTATTGTGCGTGTGTGGCAGGCTAATATTAACAAAAGCATATTAGTGCATGTCCCTATGACCAATGGCGAAGTACAAGAAACCGGTGATTTTGAGCTCGATGGCGTTACATTTGCTGCAGCTGAAGTAAAACTTGAATTTATAGACCCGGCTGATGGCGATGGCGCGCTATTCCCAACAGGCAACGTAGTTGATGACTTAGAAGTACCGGGTGTTGGTACTTTAAAAGCCACCATGATAAATGCAGGTATTCCTACCATATTTATTAACGCCGCTGATATTGGTTATACCGGCACAGAGCTGCAAGAGGATATAAATAACGATGTTGCAGCGCTTGAAAAGCTTGAAACCATTCGCGCTTATGGCGCCGTTAAAATGGGCTTAATCACTGATATTAATGAAGCACAGGCTCGCCAACATACGCCAAAAGTTGCGTTTGTTGCAGCGCCTTTAGATTACACTGCGTCTAGCGGGAAAGTTATTGAGGCTGCCAACATTAACTTACTCGTGCGCGCTATGTCGATGGGTAAACTGCACCATGCCATGATGGGCACAGCCGCTGTAGCTATTGGCACGGCCGCAGCAATCGAAGGAACACTCGTAAATATAGCCGCTGGTGGCGGCGCATTGAGTGAAGTTAACTTTGGTCATCCGTCGGGCACGCTAAAAGTAGGTGCTGAAGCTAAAAATACTGCAGGTAATTGGCTAGTTACCAAAGCAAGTATGAGCCGCAGTGCACGAGTATTAATGGAAGGGGTTGTAAGGGTTCCTTATTAAAATAAAGTCCCTCTTGTGATTATGCAGTGGGGTTTTCTATGTAGTAATTATTTCAATGTCTGGGTCTATTTATCTTCGAGGTTGAATTTGCAGCTGTATGTTTGGTTTTTAGGCAAGGCAACGGCTATGGTGTTATTTACCATAAATAGGCGATAACGCAGTATAGATGTCAAACATGCATTGCCCTTGGATTCGTCCTGGGGACTATTTACTCGTTTTTTACTTAACCTGAACTCTGGTTAAGATATTTACTAACATATTGAATCATGGTGATATTTAAATTTATTTTCTCTAGCCAGAGATTTTCAGTGAAAACAAGGCTAATTTACGCGTCAATAGCTGCTCGAGATAGCTTTATTATCCAGAGTTCAGGTTACTTATTCTTTGTTAGCCAGTAGGGTGATACAGGAGCCGTTAGCGAGCCCACTAGATTACAAACCTCGCGTCGCGATTAAATCGCCTTAGGTAATAGAAAGAAAAACCAAATATATGGCTCAATACTTAGCGATAGAAAAAATTTGAATGTTGTCATAGTCACATGACTTAGTTGATTTTCACTCCAGTTCAGTAAAAAGCCGCTTTTTTCTTCGATTCATCGCATTTACTTGAAGAATAATATTAACAAACTAAATTAAATGTAATATTCAATTCACAAAATGGATATACTATATTTTAGCGTCCTGAGTTTTTATGATTCTTAATTAGATTACAGAGGATCATAAAGAAATAGTATGTAGATAAAATCAAAGTACATTTAATAAAATGTATAAATATGTAGCAAAAATATATGGCTTAATGGTATTTTATAATTCCAGTAACAAAGGTTAGTATTGTGTGTTCGTTTATTATTTTTGTAAACTTCTAAACTTGAACAATGCAAATTGTGACTAAACTAATTTCTGATACTCATTTCAAGCTATCAAGGAGAAATAAATGTCGAAGCGTACGATCAAATTTACACCTATTGCAGCTTCAGTTGCACTTACATTAGGCTTAACAGCATGTGGTTCGGACAATGACAGAAACATTCCTGTTACACCAGTAGAATCTTTTACTGCAACTGGCGATGCACAATTCAATATTGAAGTAACTGGTAAAGCAGTTAAAGGTTCAATGAAAAGTGCAGTAGTAACTGTAATGACTTTAGATGCATCTGGTCAAAGTGTTCCTGTTGCATTTCGCTCAGCTGCTTCAGCTGAAGCAGAGTCTTTTTCTGAAGAAGCACTATCACAAGATGCTGCAGATGCTGCAGTAGAAGCAAGTAAAATTGCTGCTAACCCTGAAGTATTAACTGATGAAAGCGGCCGTTACAGCATCTACTTAGATGATGATTTTACTGGACCAGTTTACATAACTGTTAAAACTTCTGCAGAAGGCGATGATAGCTTTCTACGTTGTGATGCTTACGTAGGTTGTGGCGATTACGATGTAGCGCCAGAAGTTGACGACGAAAATGATGGCGATACTGCGATTGAGTTTGGCGAATGGTACAAAACTGACCTAGAGCTTTCAGTTGTTAAATTTGTTCCAGCTGTTGAAGCAGATACATCTGGAGTAAGTGGTGCAGCTGGCGATCTTAATGTTTTAGGTTCTTATAAAGCTAATGTTAATTTCTTAACATCGTTAGTGTCGGCTCTTCTTCTTGACTCAGGTTCAAATGTAGATACAGACGCAATTGCTAAAGCAAGCTTAGATACTGTTGTACAAGTAATGGGTCAAGACGCTGCACTTTTACTTGCAGCTATTATTGGTGATTTATCTAACGGCGGCGCTGTAGATTTAAGTGATGTTGATGGCGAAGAAGAACTTACTGACGGTATTTTAGCAATTGCACAGCTTTCATCTTCAGTTCAAGGTTTACCTTCAATTGGTGATGTAATGAGCAGCATTAAAGCTGGTATTAAATCAGGCCAGTTTAAAGGTAATACTGATGCTGGTATTGCTGCAATAGCTACAATGTTACAAACAGCTATTACAAACACTGCAAATATTTTTGTTGCTACAGCAACGGGCGATGAAACTGCAATTGAAGACGTTTTAAAAGCGGCATTTACTGCTAACAACCCTAGCGCAACACAGGCACAAATTGATGCGTTTGCCGCTAATTCAGTAGGTATTGCCAAAAAAGCAAAAGCTGCTAAAGATAAAGCCATTAAAAATGGTGCAGCAACTAATGCTAGTCTTGTTGCCGCTGCAGTGAAAATTAAAAAAGTACTAGAAGTAATTGGTTGTACTGACGCAGAATGTACAGTTGGAGATGACTTTTATACAGCTCTAGCAGCTGCTTTAACAGTAGAAGTTACTGTTTCTCAAACTGCACTTACTGCATTAGAAATGAGCATTGAAACAGCTCAAAGCTCACTTACAGATATTCAAGCAATGGGTGGCGATGCTCTTACAGCTGATAACGCAGCTGCATTTGTAAGCGCTGTTACATTACTGAAAAATGAAGCTGCTACAGCTGGTTTAACAGCTAAAGCGGGTTCTATTTTTGTTAAATCACAAGGCTATATAACTGCAGCAAATGCTTTAGTTACTCAAAGCCCTGATTATCAACAAGTGCTTGATTCTGCAACGTCTTTGCAAACAGATGCAGCTGTTGCTGTAACTGACACAGTTGCATACGACACTGCATTAGCTGAACTAGTAGCAGAAGCAGACGAAGCGATTACAACGTTTGATATTGCTCTTGCTGCAGCTAAACTAGTTGCTGAAGACACAGCAGATGTTGCTGACGAGAAAAAATCAGTAGCAGACACAGCTGAAGCGGCTTCTACTAGCGCACTTGCTAACGCAGAAAATGCAATGGTAGATACAGCTGCAAACGCAACTGAAGCTCTTGAGCTTGCAATGACTGCTGTTACTGCGGCGTCTGATTTTGATGCTGCTGTTGATGCACTTGAAATTTCTATTGAGCAAGCACTTATTACTGCTAATGCCTACCTAGAACTTGAAGGCGAAGGCGCACAAGCAATGATTGATGCGCTTACAGCTATGCAAACAGCTGCTGTAGCTCAAAGTGAACTAGCTAGCGAGCAATTTGTAACAGCTTATAATCTACAACTTGCTGCTGAAACTGCAGTTGCAAAACTTGAAGTACTAACTTCTGTTAAAGCTACTTCAGAGTCATTATCGACTATGACTGTGCTTACTGGCACTGGTGCTGATGCAGTTGCTGATGCAGCAGACATTCTTGCAGACGTAATTGATGAATTAGCTGAAATGGGTAATAACTCAGGAACAGGCACATCAACTCGCAATGCTGATTGGGACTATGCTTACAGCTTAGATGATCTTACGCTAATGCTTAGCAATGCTACTACAGGTGAGATGATTAATGCAGCGGCTTCTTATGAAGGTGATAAGCTAGTTGTTGCTTGGGGTGCTACGCTGGTAGGTGAAAATGATGCATCTATTAAGCTTGTAACTGCTGATACGCAAGTAGCAGCATTGACAGATTGTGTTGATTTTGCAGCAGGTACAATTGATGCTACCCAAATCGATTCATGTTTAGTATTTACTTTTGATGGCGCAGTGAGTGCTGATAATGTAGATGATGCAGAAATCATAATGACTGAAACGTCTAACCATATTGAAATCATTGATGGTGATTCTGGCTTTAACGGCGTGTTAAGCATTACAGCTGATGATGAAACAGATTCAAGTTCTATTTCATTAGAAGGTGTATCTGGTGATGTAGACTTTAAAGTAATGACTACATACCTTGACAGCGACATGGAAGAAGCAAGTGCTTTAACTATTACAGTAAATAATGCAATGGGTTACACGTTGTCTATTACTGGTAATGAAAGTGCAGGTTACACTGGTGACGTTATGGCTATGTACAATGAGATGATGATGTCTTTTGGTACTGCAGCTAAAACAACAAACGGTCTTTCAATTACTTACATTGATGGTGACGTAGTTGATTACACTGATGTTGATTTAATTGATTCATCTAAGTAATATTTAAACTATAAAAGGGGAAAGCAGCGCTTTTCCCTTTTTTTATAGAAAGCGATTAAATTATGAAAAAAAAAATTCTCTTGTTAGGATTTTCAACAGCTTTTATTTCTCCACTTGCTTCCGCAGATAACCAATTTCAAATTTTTACCCACTTTGACGCAGAAATTTATACAGAAGCACAACCAGTACAAGCCTTTGTAGATGATTTTGATGCTCCATTAAAATCGGGTGACAGTGCATTCACCTATAATATATTTGAAGTAGGTGTTGGCTACGGTAATTTTAAGGTAGGTTTACAAAGTCGTTACGACTATGTTCTTAACTTTGATCCTGATACAGCCAAATATACTCATACCGAAAAAAATGATCTAGAGTTTGAAGATAGATTTTATACATATTACCTTGATGCTAAACAAGCAACGTCTAACGGTGTATTTGTATCTTATGATTTTAAATTTTTAGATAAAAATGCATTAACAATAACACCTAAACTTTCTGTTTTTGCCAGCTCGCACTATCAAGATGCCACTGTAAATGGTGAAATTTATAGTGATGAAGTTGAAGGCGCTGTAACTGTTGATTACAATTTTTCAAAAGATATTTTATTTAAAAAATTCACACCAGACCAGAAACCTGAAGGCCTAGGCTATAGCCTAGATATTTTTGCTGATTGGCAAGTAAATGATGAACTACAACTTGGTTTTAGTGTAAAAGATTTACTCTATAAAACAGATTACGACGATAGTGGCTTTGTTAAAGGCCAAACTACAGAAGTTCCATTTAGTGAAAGTGACAACGGCGACATTATTACCCAGCCAACAGTATCATTAAAAACGTCGGCATTTGGAAATACCGAATCGCATGATTTTGAGATGGAGAAGCGACTACAAGCATTTGCTGATTATAGAATAAACGAGCGTTTTTCAACCCAGCTAACTTTAAAACGTTACGACAAAGACACGTTTAGCCAATTAAAAGGCCGCATTCACTTTTGGGATCACTGGAAAATACAAGCAGGCTACGAAACAAAAAGTGAAGCGTTTTTGGTTGGTATAGAAAGTGAATATTTTGGTCTTAATTTACAAACAGATAGCTTAGATTTAGATAAAGCCTATTATGCGAATGTGAATTGGTACGTGAACATTAAGTTTTAAGGAATGAAGATGTTAAAACAAATTATACCTTTAGGGGTCGCTATTGCATTGGTAGGTTGTGGTTCTTCATCAGACAGTGACAGTTCGGAATCTGTTGCAGTGAGTGAAATTGCTACATCTTCTTCTGTGAGTTTTTATGTATCTAATTGGCAATCACCACAGGGCACGCTTAATGTTTTAGATAGCGATGGGGTGGTGCAAGAATCAATTGAAGTCGAAAACATCAATACTGCGAGTGTAAGTGTAACTCCACTTACTTTTAATAGTTTTGAGTTTATACCTAGCGATACCGCTCTACCTTGTCCGCGATTTACAGGTTGTGGCAGAACAGTTCGTGATGATGTAAATGATTTAAACGCAAACCGGTTAATCGACTACCAAGAATTGACAGCCGTTACTCTTACTTACAAAGCCGATGCATTTAGTGCACCGGGTGTAAATACGGTTTATTTATCGCCATTGAGTAAAGCAATTACAGATGAAGGCTTTAGTGCTACACAGGCTAGTTTATCAGCCACGCCTTTTTATCATTTAACGCACAGTAATTTAAATGCAAGTGTTGAAGCAGAAATGGTTACAAATGCCTTCACTTACGCGGCAATTTTAGCTGGTGTTGCTGATAGTTCGTTTAGTGTTGAAAGTGCTTTTAATGCATTTACTAACTTGGAGACTGATCAGCAAGCATGGCAAGATTACAGCGATTTAGCAGCGCAGTATGTTACAGATAACTTATTTAGCGACCAAGGTAATGCTTTGCTGAAAAATGTCGCTGGTCAAGTTAAGCAAACTATTGCGAGCGTAACTACATTCACAAATTGGCAGGCTCGTTCAGCAGAAGTACAAAGCTTAGATTCAAGAGAGTTACTTGTTGATACGCGAAATATAATAGGTGTTGCAAGACTTCAAGAAAAAAGTTATTCAGATGAATTAGACGCAAAATTTACTGAGCTTGAAGGTGCATTTGATGAAGACACACAAAGAACTCTTAGTGCGCTTACTAATGCTTTAAATGAAGTTATTACAAACTATTCTCCACTTGCAGAAGGCTCTACGCCAGCAGGACAATATAAACTTCGTGATTTGGATATCATTTATAGCCAATCACCTTATACATGGGCTATTACTGGCACATATGATGATTTACCTATAGCAATTGATTTATCAATCCCAACATTTAGAGTAAGTGGTGTACTGGGAGATAAAATTGAAGGTGTAATGAGCGCAACAGTCACAAATGGCGCTACGGTATTAAGTGTTGATGTGAGTGAGCTGGTGATTCAATTTGATGGTATAGATGCTCAAAGTGAATTAAACCCAGAGGCTGATACAGGTATAGCGCAGATCACGACCAATGTAATTATCAATAAAGCAGCGGGTAAACTAGAAGGTGACTTATCATTAAACTTAAATCGTTTTGTTAATTCACTAGGTGAGGAGTCAACTACGTTATCTACCTTTGATTTTAATGGTAATTACGTAAGCGGCATTCAAAACACTGCATTTCATATCACAGCAGTAGAGGCTTCGCCTTTTATTGGTAAAGACAATGATAATTTAGCCTTTACTTTTGAGTTAGATTTTCCATTAAGTGGAGCAAGCGACTTTAAATTTGCATACGTAGGTGATGTTGAAAATTTATCTGAACTTACTTCTACAGATATATTTGTTAGTGTAAAAAATAGCGCGCTAGATTTACGTATTCGTGATGTTAGTGGCAATATTAACCTCATTGCGAAAGGCGAAAATGGCCGTTGGTTAGATGTAAAACAAAAGGGCCGTAATTACAGTGGCGGTTTATATTTTGGTGATACTAAAATAGCTGACGTTACTGCCGTTCGTGGCATCCCCGGGGTTTTATTTTCAAATGGCGATTTTGAATCGTTGTTCTAATTAATTGACTTAAATATTAGACATAAAAGCCCAACATTAGTTGGTTTTTTATGTCTATATTAAGTATTTATAACAACTCAATACTTACCGTTGCACCTTTTTCGATATTGCCGCTTTGTGCTGGCACTACAATTAAGCAGTTAGCTTTACTAAGCGACGAAAGTACACCCGAGCCCTGTTTATTAAACGGGGCAACCACCAAGTCACCTTGCTCGTTAGTTGTTGCAGTACCGCGTTGAAAGTCGGCTCTTCCTGGGCGCTTTTTAATAACGGATGTAGTAATAGCGTTAAAACGCATTTTAGGATTTACGTCACCAAGACCCGAAAGCTTTTGCAGTGCAGGCTCTACTAACTGATTAAATGTAACAGCAGCCGACACAGGGTTACCTGGCAAGCCAAAAAAGTAACTGTTACTTAATTTACCAAAGGCAAAAGGTTTGCCTGGTTTCATGGCTATTTTCCAAAAGTGAATATTGCCAATTTCGTTGAGCACTTCTTTTGTAAAGTCGGCTTCACCAACGGATACACCGCCTGAGCTTATTACGGCATCGGCAAGTTCGTTCGCTTTTAAAAATGCATTAGTGATGAGTTCTTTGTCATCAGGGATAATTCCTAAATCAAGCACGTCTATATTTTTTTGTTGCAGCGCACTAATAATAACAGCGCGGTTGCTCTCAAAAATAGCGCCTTGCTCAAGAGGCTGACCAGGTTCTATTAGCTCATCGCCTGTAGAAAGCACGGCTATTTTTAAGTTTCTTACTACGTCTATATTGGCAATTCCTAAAGATGCAAGTAACCCCACATCAACGGCTTTTAGTTTATCGCCTGCTTTTAAAATAACATCGTCAATTGCAATATCTTCGCCAGCAAAACGCACGTTTTCATTTAGCTCTGGTTGCGCAGTAAACGTAATTTTATCGCCATCAACCGAGGCGTTTTCTTGCATTACAACGCCGTTAGCGCCAGGTGCAATGGCGGCGCCGGTCATTATTCTTACGCATTGACCAGGGGTAAGTGTTCCTTCAAAAACTTGACCTGCAAACACGCTGCCTACTTGTGTGTAGGTTAAGCTTTTATCTGAAATACACAGCGCATAGCCATCCATTGCAGAGTTGTTATGAGCGGGTACGTTTATAGTTGATTTAACATCGCTTGCTAAAACGCGATCAACGCTTTGCATTATAGAAATGGTTTCAACGTCTTTAACAGGCGTTATCGAGCCAAGTATATTTTGTATTGCAGTTTTAATTGGCAATAAACCGGGTGCATTGCAAACATCGTTCATATATATTGCTTACTTAAATCATTTTATTTTGAAACAATACTTATAATGTCAAAGCTTTACAATACATGGTTGGGTTATTTTTTGTGTGTAGCATGCATACTGTCGTGCAGCGTAAACGCAAAAGAAACGCTGCAAGTAGCCGTAGCGAGTAATTTTAAAACTGTATTGCAAACCCTACTAAAAAAATCCCCATTACCTAATGTTGACGTGAAAATATCAGCCGCTTCTAGCGGTGTTTTATATTCGCAAATAGTGCATGGCGCGCCATTTGATGTGTTTTTATCAGCTGACGATTTTCGCCCGCAATCACTTATTAAAGAAGGCTATGCCGAGCAAAGCAGTTTAATTACTTACGCGTTAGGCGAACTTGCTTTGTGGCAACCAAAAGCTGAAAAAGTAAATGATAAAGTAGCCATTGCTAATCCGCGTTTTTCACCATACGGACGTGCCTCAGAGCACTACGCGAATAACCATTTTAAAAAACCAATAAATTATGTGTACGGTAATAACATTACGCATGCTTTTCAGTTTGTGCAAAGTGGTAATGTAGGAGTAGGGCTGGTGGCTGTTTCATCGCTAAAGGCGGCTTACAGTAACACGCAAGATCAAAAATATTTAGATTACGCCGTGCTGCCTACCAATCAATATCCCGATATAATTCAACAAGGCGTTATTATTAGCTCGACTAAAAAGCGTGCTAGCGCTAAGCAACTCATGCAATTTTTAATGACGCAGGCTACGCAGCAACAGTTAATTGAATTAGGTTACAGAATAAAGGACAACAATGCTTCAAAGTGATTTAACCGCGCTGTGGTTAACTATAAAACTTGCCTTTATAACCGCAGTACTTCTTCTTGTTTTTTGTATTCCACTGGCTTACAAGCTTGCTGGCTATAACGGTAAATTCAAACCATTTTTAGAAGCATTAATTGCAATGCCTTTAGTGCTGCCGCCTACGTTATTAGGGTTTTACTTACTTGTTTTGTTTTCGCCTGACCACGCTTTTGGGCAGTTTTGGTTTTGGCTAACGGGTACACAGCTTGCGTTTAGTTTTCAGGGAGTGGTTATTGGCTCGCTTTTTTATTCACTGCCTTTTGTAATGCAGCCGCTTGTGGCTGGGTTTAAGCATATTAATCAAACCTATAACGAAGCTGCCATTGCGCTTGGATTAAGCCCGTTTAAACGCTTTGTGCATTTAATTATTCCGCTTTTAAAACCCAGTATTGGTAGCGCGTTTGCCTTAGGTTTTGCGCACACATTGGGTGAATTTGGTTTGGTATTAATGATTGGCGGTAATATTCAGGGGCAAACACAGGTGGTGTCTATTGCGCTTTATGACCATGTTGAATCGTTAAATTATACGGCGGCGCATCAGCTTTCACTTATTTTACTGGCAATTTCGTTTGCCTGTTTAGTGCTGTTATTTAAGTTTAATAAAAGCATTGTAGGGGTTAAGTAATAACATGATTAAGTTAAGCCTTCTTAAAGCACTCAATAATTTTGATTTAGATATAAACCTTGAGCTTGAGTCGTTTAATTTACTCGGTGTTTACGGGCCTTCTGGCTCGGGTAAGTCAACATTACTGCGTTGTATTAGTGGTTTAGAGCCTGCAAAAAGCGTTTATATTAATAATCAGCCAGTGCATGAGTTGCCAAGCGATAAACGTGGTATTACGCTTCAGCTGCAATCGTGCCCGTTGTTTCCTCATTTAGATGTGGCAGGTAATTTAGTGTTTACACAACAACACTGCGGGAATAAGCAAACCAGCTTAACGCTTCAATACGTTGTTAAAGCACTTGAATTACAAGATTTACTAAATCGTGATGTACAAAGCTTATCGGGCGGTGAGCGCCAGCGTGTAGTATTTGCACGCACTTTACTTGCCGGTCAAAAATTTATAATGCTTGATGAGCCTTTTAGTGCGCTTGATTGGTCATTGCGTTTTAAAACGCTCACTAAACTTAGCGAGTTTGCAGTTAAGTTTAATATTAAATTTATAATAGTAAGTCACTCATTAAAAGAGCTGCTATTTTGCTGCGATACCCTTATTCAGCTTGATAAAGGTAAGGTGATAAACCAAGGTGCAAGTGCGCACGTTGCAAAAGCTATTTACGCAAACGACAGGCAAACACCGCTGAGCTTAATTAATTACGATGTGGTCAAATTTGATGAAGACTACGGGCTATATCAACTGCAATTACAGCAAAGTGAGCAACCGCTTTTTGTTCTTCCTGCACTTGTAGATAGCAGTAATAAGCTAATCATAGAGAGTGAGCAAATGTCGTTTAGTGCGTTAAAGCCTGAACAAACAACGCATAGCAATGTTTTAAAGTCGGTATTAACTCAGGCTGAGCTTATTAATAAGTGGCAGTTAACGCTTAATGTAGATGGGCAAACATTGTATTGTTTGGCATCAAGACGAGTGTGGGACAAAAACGACTTTAAAGTGGGCGATGTGCTTTATACAACAATCAGTAATCTAGAATAACTAAATACTGCACACCGCACATTGACTATTTTTAGCTATTTTAAAACGATTAAATTCCATGCTTAAACCATCCACCAGCAATAAGTGCTCGCTTAAACCACTTGGCAAATCAGCAAGCATTTTTAGCGCTTCAGTAGCCTGAATACTGCCTATTAACCCCACAAGAGGAGAGAGCACACCAGATTCGGAGCAGCTTTGTGTTTGTTCACTAAAAAATTGCGATAAACAACCATAACAATGGCTGTTTTCATCCATAGTAAAACACGTGACTTGTCCTTCCATACGTATTGCAGAGCCTGACACCAGTGGAACTTTAGCTCTAAAACAAGTGCTATTAAGTGCGTTGCGCGTTGCTAGATTATCTGAGCAATCAATCACTATATCAATGTTATTAAATAGCTGTTCTGTAATGGTATTTACACCAAAAAATGCCTCAATGGTGTTTATATCTATTTCACTATTAAGCGCGTTAAGCTGTTTTTTAGCAGCACTGCATTTTGAGCTACCAATATCACTTTCTTTATACAGTATTTGCCTTTGCAGGTTGGTCACGTCTATTTCATCGTTATCAATTAAGGTAAGCGTGCCAACGCCTGAGGCCGCTAAATATTGACCTACCGCACACCCAAGCCCACCCACACCAACAATTAAAGCATGCGATTGCCATAGCTGCTCTTGCCCGTCTATATCAAGCTGCGGCAGCATAATGTGCCGAGAATAGCGTAGTTGCTGTTGGTACGTTAACGGTGCTTTTTGCATTTTTAAACATCTCATACTTTTTTTGAACAATACCAATTTGTTAAATCCTAGAGCAAGTAGTAACGCTTTTTATTTGCACTGTAACAGCCCATATCCCCTCACTCATATAGTGCAACTATAACGCATTAAAATAATAAATACATATAACCAACTGAAATATATGGTTTTTAATTAGTGGCTCAGTAATTGCTGTATTAGGTTAACTAAAATTTAACAAGATTAGGGCTGCTACTCATATAAAAGAGTGGGGCATTTATAAAAAAATAATACGTTTACGAGGAAATAAACATGCAACCGAGTTCTGGATTTAACTTAATATCCTTTAAAGGAAAAATGAAAGTATTACACCTGAGTTGGATGGTCTTTTTTGTGTCATTTTTTGTATGGTTTAACCATGCTCCTTTATTAGGTGCAATTGCGGGCTCGCTTGGTATTACCATGGCACAAGTCAAAACATTACTCATTTTAAATGTAGCGTTAACTATTCCTGCCCGTGTTGTGGTGGGTATGCTGACCGATAAATTTGGTCCTCGGATTGTTTATGCGGCGCTACTTATTAGCTGTAGTATTCCGTGTTTTATGTTTGCTATGGCAACCACATTTGAACAAGCTGCTATAGCGCGTTTTGCGCTAGGCTTTATTGGTGCTGGCTTTGTTGTGGGCATTCGTATGGTGAGTGAATGGTTTCCTGCTAACGAGCTGGGTATAGCAGAAGGTATTTATGGCGGTTGGGGTAACTTTGGTTCAGCAGCCGCGGCTATGTTACTGCCAATTATTGCACTTATGTTTGGTGGCGAAGATGGTTGGCGTTATGCAGTAGGTTTAACCGGTGTATTAAGCGTTATATTTGGTATTATTTGGTACCTAAATGTAACCGATACACCAAAAGGCGGTACATACTTTAAACCTAAAAAAGTAGGCGCAATGGAAGTAACCAGTAAAGGCGACTTTGTATTACTGCTTATTATGAAAATCCCTATGTATGGCGCATTAGCATTACTTACTTGGAAGCTTTCACCAACTGGTGCTAACCTAATTTCGGCTAATTTTGTACTTGCCGTGTATGCTTTTTTAGTTCTGCTTTATATTTACGAAGTGTATAAAACCTTTGACGTAAATGGTCATATTTTTAAAGAGCCTGTACCCGAGTCGCATCGTTATGAGTTTAAGCAAGTAGCTGTTTTAAATATTTTATATTTTACAACCTTTGGTTCTGAGCTTGCGGTTGTTTCTATGTTACCGCTGTTTTTTATGGATGTGTTTGCGCTTGATATGGTGTACGCGGGTATTTTAGCCTCTGCTTATGCATTTATGAACTTAGCATCTCGCCCGGGTGGCGGTTGGATTTCAGATAAATTAGGTCGTCGTATTACCCTTATTGTACTTACAATGGGTCTTGCTGTTGGTTATTTTGTAATGGGCTTGGTTGATGCATCTTGGCCTTTATGGCTTGCAGTTGTTGCGGCTATGGCATGTTCGTTCTTTGTGCAAGCAGGTGAAGGCGCTGTATTTGCCGCAGTACCGCTAATTAAGCGTCGTTTAACTGGGCAAATTGCAGGTATGACAGGTGCTTACGGTAATGTAGGTGCAGTAGTGTACTTAACGGCATTGTCACTTGTTGATTATCAAACTTTCTTTTTCATTATTGCGGGTAGTGCATTACTTGGCTTAGGCGCACTGTTTTTTATGACCGAGCCAGACGGGCATATTACCGAGGTAAATGAAGACGGCACCGTTGAACTTATTTCAGTGACTTAAGGCATTATTGACTATGTTTGATGAAACACTCCACGCTAAAGCGCTAAAAAATGAACTCAACGTTTCATTTGGCGGACACAGCGCAAAAGGCTTAAAAGCAGAAAACCAAGATGCGTTTGCAGCTCTTAATACCAAAGCGCAAGAAAAAGAGTCTAAAGGCGTTATTGCCTGCTTAGCCGATGGGTGTTCATCAGCAAAAAATGCTAAACAAGCGTCTCAACTTTCGGTTACTCATTTTATAAATGAGTATTTAAATACCCCCGAAAGTTGGGCGGTTAAAAAGTCAGTATCGAAGGTGTTAGCAAGTTTAAATCAGTGGCTTTATTCGCAATCGGTTAATTATAATCACCTTGGTCAGCGCCAAGCCGATTGGATGACCACTTTTACAGCGCTTATTTTAAAGTCGGCAACGGGTTATATATTTCACTTAGGTGATACGCGTATTACCCGCTTGCGAGGAAATAAAATAGAGGCAATTACACGGGATCACAAAGTAAACGATACGCTAACGCGTGCGCTTGGCGCACAACTTCATCAAGAAATAGATGTTTATGAAGTAGAGCTTAAAGCAGACGATATTTATATATTAACCTGCGATGGCGTACACGATGTGCTTCCAAGTAGTGATATAGCTAAATTAATTAACGTGCACACTAATTTAGAAAATGCAGCTAAAGCAATTACCGAACTTGCATTAGCGCGAGGTAGTGACGACAACGTAAGTTGTTTGCTTGTAAAAGTAGAAAATATTGCCGAGCAAAAGTTAGATGAGCTTTATCATTCGCTAACACGACGAAAAATTCCACCTGCGCTTAATATTGGGCAAAAAATTGATGACTACACGGTTATTCGTAAATTACATGCCAGTAGTCGCTCGCACATTTATTTAGTGCAACAAGCGCCCGATATACCGCCAGTGGTTTTAAAAGCACCTTCGGTTAATTTTGAAGACGATGTGCACTACCTTCAAGGCTTTATAAGAGAAGGCTGGGTAGGGCAACGCATAAACCACCTTAACGTGATGAAAGTACTGAGTACGCAATCGCAAAGTCGTTTTTTGTATCATATTTGTGAGTACATGGACGGGCAAACACTCAGTGATTGGAAGCACGACGTGCCGCACCCAGAAATAACCCAAGTGCGCAGTATTATTGAACAAATAGTACATGCACTAAGGGCGTTTCAACGACTCGATATGGTACATCGCGATTTAAAACTCGATAACGTAATGATAGATGCGCACGGTAAAGTAACGCTAATAGATTACGGCACAGTAAGTGTTGCGGCTATGGACGAGTCGGTTAAACAAATTGCGGATGATTGCCCGCAAGGCACTGCCGACTACACCGCACCCGAAACACTTATTACTATGCACGCCGATTTTAAAAGTGATTTGTTTTCACTTGGCGTTATTGCATACGAGTTATTGTGCTCAAAATTGCCTTACAAACCACTGCCACTTAACCACGTAGCCCCAAAAGATTACAGCCATTGGCATTACACAAGTATTCGTAAATACAGAGCCGATATTCCGTTTTGGTTAGATCAAGCCCTTATGAAAGCGCTTGCCCCTAAACCAGAGCTCAGATACCAAGCCTTTTCTGAGTTTATAAACGATATCAACAAACCTAATCCTTATTTAGAAAGTACCGCTAATAAAAGTTCAATAATGAAACGCGATCCAGTTGTGGTGTGGAAATGTATTTCGCTGTGTTTATTTATTGCTTTGGTATATGTATTAATAATTAAAACTTAGAGAACCAAAATGCTTAACTATAAGAACAACTTACCTATTATTTTTATACTGGGTTGCTTCACTGCGCCTTCAATAAGCCAAGCTTCGCAAACTGATCTTGATTTTAGACTGCGTTTTGAAAGCGTTGATCAAAACAATGCCTTAAAAGATGCAAGCGGCTTAACACTTAGAACCCGCTTAACGCATCAAACAGACGAGGTGAATGGTTTTTCAGCCCTTATTGAAGTAGAAGATACTCGCAGCCTATTGGGCGTAGATGATTACAACAATACGGTGGGGAAAAATACTAATTACTCTGTTATTGCCGACCCAGAAAACACCGAGATAGACCAAGGTTTTGTTAAATATGCCCGCGATGGCCTATCGCTAAAAGTAGGGCGCCAAGTAATAGCCCTTGATGGGCAGCGTTTTGTTGGGCACGTAGGTTGGCGCCAAGACAGGCAAACCTTTGATGCAGCAACCATTAATTACGCACTTAATAACATAGATTTACAGTACAGTTATTTAAATAAGCGTAACCGCATATTTGCTGACGATAAAGACATTAAATCGTCCGATCATCTAATTAATGCAAGCTTTAAAACAGACTACGGTAAAGTGGTTTTATACAGTTACTTATTAAGTGACGATGCACTACAAGACGACAGTTTAGACACTTATGGCGTTTCTTTTAACGGTAATAAAACCCTAAACGACATAAAATTTTATTACAAAGCGGAGTATGCAACGCAGTCTGCGTCAACAAGCGTGAGTGATTTTGATGCCGATTACTATGCACTTGAAGGCGCTGTTGATTTAAATGGTTTGGGTATAAAAACAGTAACATTAAAAGTTGGCATAGAGTCACTTGGCTCTGATAATGGCGATTACGGGTTTGCAACACCGCTTGCCACGTTACATAAATTTAATGGTTGGGCAGATACGTTTTTAAATACACCCGCACAAGGCTTGGACGACACTTACATAAGCTTAAACGGTAAAGCGTTTGACGGAAAATGGCTGCTGGCTTATCACAGTTTTGATGCTAATGAGCAATCAAATGGGGTTGACGATTTGGGTACTGAACTAAACGTACAATACGTTAAACCTATTAATAAACAATATGCAGTAGGTGTTAAATACGCTGATTACTCAGCGGGCGATACTGCTGCTAATAAAGTCGATACTCAAAAATTGTGGGTATGGATGAGCGCTAAATTTTAACCCTCACTATCTTCTAAAATCCTCTTGTAATTTATAGCGACACAAGATGGTGCAGTTGCACCATCTTGTGGGGCTTTATGCTTTTCACCTCTGCACCAATGTGGGCAAGTTACTGATTTTAAATGTTTATATATTTGGCTTACATATTGCTATAACAATCCTATAACAAATTATTCGATATCTACTTTAGTCAATCACTAAAGTAGATATCATTTTAAGGTGAGTAAATGCTAAGCAAGCAGCGTGTTGTAGTGGTAGGAAACGGAATGGTGGGGCACCATTTTGTGCAGCAGCTAGTTTCTCAAAATCAAGCTGATGAGCAATTTGAAATTACGGTACTTAGCGGTGAAGACTGTTTAGCGTATGACCGCGTGCAGCTATCGTCTTTTTTTAAAGGCAAAACCGCAGACGATCTCGCACTTACATGCAATAAAACCTATGACGATTGGCAAGTACGCTTTCATACTCATTCTAAAGTGGTTGATATAAATCGTGATACGCAAACTGTAACGACCGCTAAAGGGGAGTTGTTTGAATACGACAAGCTTGTGCTTGCTACAGGTTCATTCCCATTTGTACCGCCTATACCGGGTAAAGATCGCGAGCATTGCCTTGTTTATCGCACCATTAACGATTTACACGCAATAAAAAACTCAGCCCACGGCAGTAAAGTAGGCGTGGTAATTGGTGGCGGTTTACTGGGGCTTGAAGCTGCAAACGCATTAAAGCAACTGGGTCTGCATACTCACGTAATAGAATTTGCACCGCAACTTATGGGCGTACAAGTTGATGCGGGGGGCGGTCGGTTACTAAAAAACAAAATTACAGACTTGGGCGTTACTGTGCATACATCGGTAGCAACAGAGGAAATAGTAGAAGGTGAAAGTTGTCGTTACAAAATGTGTTTTAAAGGCGGTAAAACCCTTGAAACCGACATGATTGTATTTTCGGCAGGTATTCGCCCTTATGATAATTTGGCACGCGAGTTTAATTTAGAGTTAGGCGAGCGCGGCGGTATTGTAATTAATAACCACTGCCAAACGAGTGATAAAAACATATACGCTATTGGTGAATGTGCACTGTGGAATAATTTTATTTTTGGCTTAGTGGCACCTGGTTACGCCATGGCTAAAATAGCAGTTGGGCATATTTTACAAGATACGCAGCAAGGTACTTTGCAAAGTACTGGCTTAGACAATAAAGCCGATGAATTTAGTGGTGCCGATATGAGCACTAAGCTTAAATTAATGGGTGTTGAAGTGGGTTCTATTGGCGATGCACATGCACGCAGCGAAGGCGCAATAAGCTATTATTTTGAAGATCAACCCAATGGTATTTATAAAAAAATAGTTACCAATTCACAAAGTAATAAGCTGATTGGCGCGGTACTTGTTGGCGATACCAACGATTACGACAATTTGCTGCAATATCATTTAAACGACATTGAACTTACCACCGCTCCCGAAGCGCTCATTATGCCTCTTGCCGGCGACATAGCAGAGCTAAGCGCCGATGACTTGCCTGATGACGCCATTATTTGCGCTTGTCATAAAGTAACTAAACACACCATTGAACAAACAGTCGCTAAAGGCTGCATAGATTTGGCAAGTGTGCAGCAAAGCACCAAAGCCAGTACAGGCTGTGGAGGGTGTGAAAAACTCGTTCAAAACGTAATAAACAGCGCACTCGCTAAAGCAAGTAACACAATTAACGTAGTTACCCTTAATGAGCCTGTAAAACAGCCCGCATAAATTAAAGCACACTAACTAAAGCACATTAAAAGAGAGCAGTATGGCAACCGCAAATACGTCACCAACTATAAATAAAACGAGTTTAAAACAAACAACATGTGCTTACTGTGGTGTAGGGTGTGGTGTTGATATTTCACTTTTTAATAATGTGCCAACCAAGCTTGAAGGCATGCGAGAGCATCCCGCAAACTTTGGTCGTTTATGTGTAAAAGGCACCCATTTGCTCGACACAACAGGCAGTGATAATCGCTTAACGTCGCCCCTTATTAATAATAAAGCAGCCACGTGGGATGAAGCAACTGACCACGTTGCCAATAAATTTAACGACATAATAGAAAAGCACGGACCTGATGCGGTGGCTTTTTATGTGTCAGGGCAGTTACTTACTGAAGATTACTACATCGCGAATAAATTAATGAAAGGCTACATAGGCTCAGGCAATATTGATACTAATTCACGTCTGTGTATGTCATCTGCTGTGGCAGGTTATAAACGCGCTTTTGGTGAAGACGTAGTGCCGTGCACCTACGAAGATTTAGAGCAAACTGAGTTACTTATATTAATTGGCTCTAATGCAGCATGGACTCATCCGGTTTTGTATCAGCGAATGGAGCGTGCAAAGCAGCTTAACCCAAATATGAAAGTGGTGGTTATTGATCCGCGTAAAACCGACACAGCTGAGCTTGCCGACACATTTTTAAATATAAAACCAGGCAGTGACGCCGCGCTTTATAACGGCTTACTTAATTATTTAAATAAGCATAACCACCTCGACACGCAATTTATTGCTCAGCACACAAACGGCTTTGAAAGCGCACTGCAAGAGGCAACAAAATGGAGCTGTGAGGCAGTTAGCGACTTTTGCGATATAGCAATTGAGCAAGTAATTGAGTTTTACGCGCTATTTGCTAACAGCCCAAGCGCAATTAGCTTCTATTCAATGGGTATAAATCAATCAAGCTCGGGTGTAGATAAATGCAACGCCATTATTAATGCACATTTAGCCTCAGGTAAATTACTTAAACCTGGCAGTGGTCCGTTTTCGATTACTGGGCAACCCAATGCGATGGGCGGGCGCGAAGTAGGTGGCTTGGCTAATCAGTTAGCGGCGCATTTAGATATTGAAAACGAAGCGCATCAATCACTTGTACAACGCTTTTGGCTCTCGCCAACTATTGCTAAAAAAGCAGGCAGCAATGCCATCGATATGTTTGATGACATAGCCGCGGGCAAAATAAAAGCAGTGTGGATAATGGCAACAAACCCAATGGTGAGTTTGCCCAATAACGCCGCTATTAAAAAAGCATTAGAGACCTGCGAGCTGGTGGTTGTATCTGACTGTATTGCAAAAAGTGATACGTTAAAATTTGCCGATGTTGCTTTTCCATCAACCGGATGGGGTGAAAAAAACGGCACAGTAACTAACTCAGAACGAAGAATATCAAGGCAGCGCCCATTAGTAGCGCCTTATTCGGGTGCTAAAAACGATTGGCAAATTATGTGCGATGTTGCTAAAAAAATGGGCTTTGAAGGGTTTGACTTTACAGATCCAAGTGGCATTTTTGAAGAATGGGCACAATTAACCGACTTTGAAAATAACGGCAGCCGATTATTAAACCTTTCTGGTTTAGTTGGGCTCACAAAAAGCCAGTACGATAATTTAAAACCCATTATGTGGCCTGTTGTTAAAAACGAGCCTTATAAAAATGGTCAAGTTTTTACAAATAACCAATTTAGCACCGCTGATAAAAAAGCGCATTTCATACCTATAACGCCGCAGTTACCGGTACAAAAAACATCAAGCGATTATCCGTTTGTAATGAACTCAGGACGTATACGCGACCAATGGCATACAATGAGCCGCACGGGTAAAAGCACTGCGCTTTCATCGCATATTACACGCCCGTACATTGAAATTAATCCGCTTGATGCCAGTAAATTAGCAATTAAACAAAACGATTTAATAAGTGCAATTGCCCAAACAGGGCAGGTTACCGCGCATGCAAAAGTAACCGATGCCGTGCGAAAAGGTGAATGCTTTATGCCTATTCACTGGAATAAGCAATTTGCATCATCCGCTACAGTAAGTGGGTTGTATCAATCGGTAGTTGACCCTCTATCTGGTCAGGCTGAGTGCAAACACGGCGCTGTTAATATAGTTAAAGCACCCTTTGGGCAATATATGCAGCTGTTTGCTAAAAACGAACTTGTTATAAACAGTGATTTTTGGCTCAAAGTTAATGCAAGTAATTGCTTTAATTACCAATTGGCGCTTAATGAACCACAAAGTGATTTACTGTATTACTGCCAAACCTTAACCGGTTTACAAGGGCAGTGGTCGGCTATGAGTACTGCAAAAGCTATGCATGTGCAGTGTATTCAAAACGATCAATTAGCGTTTGTTGGTGTTATTTCTAACGAGCAAAAAGAAATATCACTTGAGTGGATAAACCATTTATTTGCAGAGCCATTACTGACCTTTACACAGTTACAGTCTTTGCTTTATGCAACTCCCGATGAAGAATTTACCCAAGGTGCACAAGTGTGTAGCTGCTTTAAAGTAAGAGAGCAGCCAATTATAAACGCCATTAAAAACGGTGCAAACACAGTCGAGCAATTGGGGTCTGAACTTAAATGTGGAACGAACTGTGGTTCGTGTAAAACACAATTAAGCCAATTAATAAAACAACATTACAAAGCAGGTTCTAGCAGCATTGATGTTGCGGTTGTAATGTAAAGAAAAAAGGAAGCATATGCTTAATGATCAATTTGGTCGGCAGTTTAACTATTTGCGCCTCTCAATAACCGACGTATGTAATTTTAGTTGTAGTTATTGTTTACCAAACGGGTATCAGTGCGATACGCCGCGTAATTTTTTAAATAAAAACGAAATTAGCACGCTGGTAAATGCGTTTGCAGAGCTAGGTACTAAAAAAGTGCGCATTACGGGTGGCGAACCATGCTTACGAAACGACGTAACCGATATTATAAAACTCTGTAAAAATACGCCTGGAATAGAAAAAGTAGCTATTACTACCAACGGATTTAATTTATTAAAGAAAATTGATGAATTTGCAGAAGCAGGGCTTGATGCGCTTAATGTCAGTATTGATAGTTTAAATCCGAGTATGTTTAAACTCATAACAGGGCACGACAAACTTAACCTTATTTTAAAAGGGATTGAACGCGCGGTAGAGCTGGGCATAAAAGATATAAAAATAAATGCAGTGCTTGCCAAGCAGTTTAATAAAAACCAATTGAAGGATTTTTTAGCGTGGGTAAAACACCAAAAAGTTACAGTGCGCTTTATAGAATTAATGGAAACAGGTGACGGCGCAACCTTTTTTGAAGAAAACCACTTAAGTGGACAAACAGTTAAAGCCCAGCTTTTAGCTCAAGGCTGGTTACAAGTCGTTAGGGGGAAATTAAATGGACCCGCTGAGGAATTTTGCCATCCTGATTACGATGGTCGTATTGGTTTAATAATGCCGTACAGTAAAGATTTTTGTAAAAGCTGTAATCGGTTAAGGGTGTCGGCGATGGGTAAATTACACCTATGCTTGTTTGCCGAGCAAGGTATAGATTTACGCGAGCTACTCAACGAGGACGATACTGCCGCGACCGTAAAGGCAATTCGAGCTGCTATGGGCAATAAAGAAATAAGCCATGAGCTGGATAAACGCTTAACAGGTGCGACAACTCACTTAGCCATGTTAGGTGGTTAATATGGAAGTAAAAGCTAAGCGAGATTTTACAGGCGTTGTGCTTGCTGGTGGTAAGTCATCAAGAATGGGCACAGACAAAGCCGATTTAGTTTTAAAAAATAAAACGCTATTGCACAACGCGTGTGATTTATTAAAAGACGCAGGCGCTAAAAACATACTTATAAGCCGCAACGTTACAAATTCAGTCAAATCATCGAGCCATTACTCGCCGAGCGATTATCCCTCAGAAAAGTACGTTAAAGATATATACCCAAATAGTGGACCCCTTGGCGGAATTTACTCAACATTAATAGCCACCGATCACGATTTACTTATTACTGCGGTAGATATGCCATTACTTACGAGTAGTTTGTTAAGCACAATAGTGCTGGCTTCTCAGACAAATAACGTACAAAGTATGAACAATCAATTAAATCAGTCACAAATACATGCTTGGCACTTTGAAAATGAACCGCTACCGCTGTATATTCGTAATACAAGCAGTGTAAAAAATCATTTAAAACACATACTCACAAACGCAAACAGTCATAAATCAATAAAACAGTTTACCCAAAGTATTGGTGTGCAAACGCTTTTATGTAATAAAACGCATGCATTAATAAACACCAATACGCCGGCGCAATTTAAAGCTGTAAATGAGCATTTTGACCAAAGCATTAATCAATTAAGAAGAACATTATGAGCCACACAACTGAGTCACAAATAGCATTAAACATTGCCGTAATGACGGTAAGCGATACACGCGATGAAATTACTGACACCTCAGGTCATTACTTAATTAAAGCGCTAACTGAAGCTGGTCATCACTTAGCTGATAAAGACATAGTTAAAGATGACGTTTACCAAATGCGTGCAGTGGCATCGCAGTGGATAGCCGATGACACCATTCATGCTATTTTAGTGACTGGTGGTACAGGATTTACCGAACGCGATTCAACACCAGAGGCATTTGCGCCGCTGTTTGATAAAAGCGTAGACGGTTTTGGTGAGCTATTTAGGCACATATCGTACGGCGAAATTGGTAACTCTACTATTCAATCTCGTGCACTTGCGGGACTTGCTAACAACACCGTTATTTTTTGTATGCCAGGCTCTACAGGCGCATGCAAAACAGCGTGGACAGGCATTATAAAAGATCAACTTAACTCAATGCATAAACCGTGTAACTTTGCACCACACATTACCATTGGTAAAAAGTGCGAATCGCGAGAGCAATAGTATGTTGAGCCATGTTGACGAAAACGGCCAAGCGAATATGGTTGATGTATCGCTCAAAGACGTAACCCTACGCGATGCTTCAGCTGAAGCATTTATTAGCATGAGCAAGCTTGCCTTTGAACAAGTAATGCTTAATCAAAACAAAAAGGGTGATGTGTTAGGCGTGGCACGCATTGCAGGTATTCAAGGCGCTAAAAAGTGCGCTGATTTAATCCCGCTTTGTCATCCGCTTGCACTTAGTAAAGTCGCTGTTGATTTTGAACTTGATGAAGCAAACAGCCAAATTAAAATAACCAGCTACTGCAAACTTGCCGGTAAAACTGGCGTAGAAATGGAAGCGTTAACAGCGGTATCTGTGGCTAGCCTTACTTTGTTTGATATGTGTAAAGCAGCCGACCCACTAATGGAAATTAGCGGCATGCGCGTTACTCAAAAAGCTGGGGGCAAAAATGGCAGTTGGCAGCGCGATTAATCCAAACAATGTTATATCTAGCGCCGGAAAAGTAGAGTTATTGTTTTTTGGGCAACTAAAAGAGCGGTTAAAGTGCAGTAAATTAAGCCTTGAGATTACGCAGCCGCTTACTATTTCAGAGCTTAAATTAAGATTAGTAAGCCAATACCCGCATTGGCAACCGTGGCTGGAAGAGCGTGAGCTACTTGCAGCGCTTAACCAAACTATGTCATCAAGCGATGAAATAGTGAAAGCAGGGGATGAGCTTGCCTTTTTCCCGCCGGTTACAGGTGGCTAATGAGCATACATATTCAAGTACAAACCAATGACTTTAATGTAGGTGACGAGCACAATACGCTTTGTAGTAATAACAAAAGCGATGGCGCTGTTGCCACCTTTACAGGTTTGGTAAGAGAGTTCAGCAGTGGCGATAACGTTATTGCACTTGAGCTTGAACACTACCCTGGTATGACCGAGCAACTCCTTCAATCTATTGCAGAGCAAGCACAAACTCGCTGGCAACTGGCGCGAATATGTATTATTCACCGCGTTGGTTACTTAGTACTTGGCGAACAAATTGTATTTGTTGGCGTAACGTCCCGCCATCGCCAAGCCGCGTTCGAAGGCGCACAATTTATAATGGATTATTTAAAAAACCACGCCACGTTTTGGAAAAAAGAGCACTTTAAAGGCTCATCAAACTGGGTTGAGTTTAAACAAAGTGACAAACAAGCATTAGGTAAATGGGAGTCTTAATGAAAATAATCTCTACTAATATCTCTAAAATAAAAACGGTTGTTCATAACGGCAAAGAAGTCAAAACAGGTATATTTAAAACGGCGACTGACGAGCCGGTAACTATTGAAAAGCTAAGTATTATAGGTGATGAGCAAGCTGATTTAGTTTACCACGGCGGCGTAGATAAAGCGGTATATGCTTTTTCGCACAATCATTATGACTATTGGAAAAAAACGCTTGAAAACGAGGATTTAACCAGTGGCATATTTGGTGAAAATTTCACGATTTCAGACCTTGACGAAGCGCATATACACATAGGCGATCATATTCGAATTGGTACAGCATTACTTGAAGTAAGTCAGCCTCGTGTGCCATGTTTTAAACTTGCTATTGCCCTTAATAATAAAAACAGCCTTAAACTGTTCACGCAGCACTACTGCACGGGCGTATATTTTAGAGTCATTGAGCAAGGCGTTGCCAAAACAGGCGATACAGTCACTATAGAAAAAAAAGCGGCGCATAATATTTCAGTTAAAAAGCTGTTTCAGGCGTTTTTTGATAAAAACTACGTAGGTTATGAAGACGTACTTTTAGAGGCCCTAACTTTGCCAGAGCTTGCTGTAGAGTGGCAAGAAAAGTTAGAAAAGAAACTTGCTATTAAAGTTGAGTCGGCCAAATGAATGCTGTGCAATTCTTATGCAGTAATTAAATTCTCTAAATAAGCGCAAAACTTATATATTAACTAGTAAAAAAAAGAATGCCTGCTATAACTAAGGTTAGAAAAACTATAATAAATATAGTGTTACGGTTATTAACCAATAGCGAATATAAAAACAGGCTTCGTATATGAATATATCTAAAAAATTGATGCTTATAGTAATCTTAACGATAGCCGAAGTAAGTATTACCGTTTTTTCTGCCTTTGAAATAGCTAAAGGCGCTAAGTTTCATCATTTTAATTTTCTTCATTTAAAATATGCTCATCAACTTACCAAATCAGTGAAAAAAATAGAAAACGACCTCCCCATTGATATAAAAACTATTGAGTCGGATATATTGTTAATTAGGCAACAACCGATAGAGTGTATTGAACAAATAAACCCGTTAAATTATGCTGTTATGAAAATTATTAATACAGAGCATACATTAACAATCTGTGAAAACGATATTGAAATTGCTGAGAAAACACTACTTTCAGTTACTCAATATAAGAAAGGTGAACTCAGTAGAGATGACTTTTTACTAACTCTTAATCTTGCACTTGATGGATTCAATCAACATTCAGAAATGTTTGAAGAACTAGTCAGAAAAACAGTGTCGTTTATACTGATCACTTTAATACCACTTGTTTTAATTATATCCTTTTTTAATATTATTCTAATTAGTTACCTGTCACGTACCATATCTAGCTCTATACGAAATTTAACTATTCTTTTAGCTAGTAAACCTGAAGATAGTACTAATTTAGATGACGAACTTGATAAAAATACCACGGGCGAATTAAAAGCACTAGTTATCGCGGCCAGGCAGCGGATTAAAAATGATCTTTTAAATATTGAAAACAGTATTGAACTCAAAGAAATTATTAACAGCCAAACAGCTTTCCTGCAGCAAGCAAATGACGAACTTGCCCAGTTTGCTTATCGAGCTTCACATGACCTGAAATCACCGTTGTCAGGGGCTAAATCCCTAGCGCATTTTGTTATTGAAGATATAAAAGCAGGAGATACTGAAGAGGCAAGCCGAAATGCATTGGTTATCTATCAACAAATGGAAAAGTTAGAGACACTTGTTGTTGATATTTTACTATTAGCGAAAGCTGAAATTGGTAGTGAAGATAGAGATGTAATTGACTTTAATCAGTTAATTATTGATATGAAAGCACGACTGGCTTGGTTAATGAAAGATAATCCTTGTACATTATCAACGAATATTAATTTATCGACACCTATTAAATCCGAAAAAGCGCGTTTTGCTCAAATCATCGAGAATTTGATATCAAATGGGTTGAAATATTACGACACAAATAAGGATGCACCCTATGTTCACTGCGATATTTTTAACGAACAAGAGACGTTCAATATTACTGTTACCGATAATGGGATTGGAATACCTGATGAGAATCAAAGCGAAGTGTTTGATATGTTCAAGCGATTTCATGTTGAGACGAGTAGCGGCTCAGGTTTGGGTATGGCACTAGTTAAAAAACATATAGAGTATTTAGATGGAGAAATATCATTGCAAAGTTCTAATAGCGGTACAATATTTAAAATAACAATACCTATGGATAAATTAAGATGAAAAAAGTAAAACCACCTATATTAATTATCGATGATAATGAAGTTGATCGGTATATCCTTAAAAGATTAATAAAAGAAGCTAACTTAGAGCTTACTATTTTTGAAAAAAAAGATGGTCAAGAGGCGTTAGAATTTCTCGAAAATTATGAAGCGAATAGAAAAGAGTACCCAGATGGCTTTCCCCCAATATTGATTTTTTTAGACATTAATATGCCCAGAGTTAATGGTATTCAATTTCTAGACGAGTTTGCCAAGCTCAGGAAAGTCATTGAAATAAGTTCTTGCGTAGTTATGATGTTTAGTTCCTCAGAACGAGAAGAAGAGAAAAAAATTATTATGGCGCATGACTTTGTTAAAGGCTATTTAGTTAAGGGAACTTTCAAGGCTGAAGATCTAAAAGAGAAGGTACTGTCTGTCATTGATGCACCAATACAGGGAGATTAAAAATTATTACGATCTCAATATATTATTAATTTATATTTGTATATATTGAGTGGAAATAGAGTTTTAGGTGTTTTTCGGTTTAGCAAAATACAGCATCCGTTATTTTATTTTGACGATTTTAATATAGGTAATATTTCTAGATTGAATCGTCGGTGTTTTTAGTGAGTAATAAGTCTATGTCGTTTGCAGACATGGGCCTTGAAAATAAAAAACCTTGTAAATAATCTATTTCTAATAGTTTACATAAATCGTGCTGTGCTTGGGTTTCAATACCTTCGGCGACAATATCAAAATCTAATTTTTTAAGCATCAGAGATAACCCTTCAATTACTCTTAGTCGTTTCCCTTTTTCACCATCAGATGATTGCATGCTTTTATCTAACTTAACAATATCAATAGGATAAGATATAAGGTGAGATATAGATGAATAGCCCATACCAAAATCGTCCAAAGCAATTCTAAAGCCATTATTGGATAAGGTGGTTAATATATCAGTAACTTCTTCGTTATCTTTGATAAAGGCTGTTTCAGTTATTTCTAAAATTATACTATTAACATTCACATCATATTGCTTTACAGCTGCGAGTAAATAAGTGAGCAATCCTTCACTCTGAAGCTGTATCGGGGAAATGTTTATTGATAAATTTAGCGGAATTTTAAAACGAGTTTGCCATAATGATAATTGCTGTAGAGCTGTTGAAATAATCCACTCGCCAAGCGTCACAATTAATCGGCATTCTTCTGCAATGGGTATAAATTCATCAGGAGTATAACTAATATCGGTATCTGGCCAGCGAATTAAAGCTTCTACACCTGATATTTTTTGCCATTTAGAGCAATAAACAGGTTGGTAAAATATTCGAAAATTTTCTTGCTCTAAATTTTCTTTAATTTTGTTTTGAATATCAACGCGACGACTAAACTCGTATTGATATTGTTCTTTATAAAAACTAATTTTTGCTTTACCGTTTTGCTTAGAGCGATACATTGCAATATCAGCACATTTAAGTAGTTCATGTGACTCCGTCGCATCTTGAGGATATATAGCACTGCCAATACTCACACTACAGTTAATCGTCCTACGATTATATAAAAAAGGCTCAGAAACATTAGCTAGGATCCTATTTGCTATCATACCTATTTGATTAATATTACTTATACCACCAATAATAACAGCAAATTCATCCCCACCTAATCGAGCAAACCCTTCGTCTCTTCTTAGGCAGTGGTTAATTCTTGTTACAGTTTGTATTAAAATCTGATCGCCAACATTATGCCCTAATGTGTCGTTTATATGTTTGAAATTATCTAAATCCAATGCCAAAAGCGCGACACTATTTTTAGTCCGTTTATTATTGGCAATCATTACTTTTAATATTTCTTCAAAATGGTATCGGTTTGACAAACCCGTTAGCTGATCCCTTTCTGCCATATGCTTTACAGCGAGGTAACTGTCATGCATGCGTTGTTCAGCTTCAAAGCGTTTTTTAGCGTATATAAGTGCTTTATTTAAACTACTACGTGTAATATCACCCTTAGGTAAAAAATCTTGTGCACCGGCTTCTATACACTCAATTGCGAGGGTTGAGTTCTCTGATGAACTAATCATAATTATTGCAGTATTACCAAGTTTTGGCTTTGCTCGCATCTCAAGAAGCATTTCGATACCATCTTCTTTAGGCATATTATAATCGAGTAGTATTATGTCAAAATGCGAACTTTCAATAGCGTTTAAACCTTCGGTAACACATGTTACTTCAGTAATATCATGAAGTTGGGAGCCATCTGAAATAAGCATCTTCTTAATTAATTTACGATCTACTAAGTCATCATCAACTATTAAAATATACATAAGTTCCTTAAGGGTTTAGCACTATGCCAATACTCATCTTTAATTAATAAAACAATTTTATTGCTAAATTTTTGGCCAAAAAATAGTAAATGTACTGCCAAGCTTTCCATCAGATGCTACTTCAATCTTACCGCCATAATTAATAATGAGCTTTTTTGCTACACAAAGACCAATACCACTGCCTTCTACGTCATCACGAGATCGCAGAGTTTGAAACAATTTAAAAATGAGTGAAAAATACTTTGGATCTATTCCAGGACCATTATCTGTTATTTCAATAAGATAATAATGATGAGAAGGCCGTAGAGAAACGTGTATAACACCAAGCTCTTTATCGTTATGTTTTATAGCATTACTAATAAGGTTTAAAATGACTGTTTTAAAAGGGACTACAGGTATGTTTAATAATTTATCATTTGCATTTATATGAGCAGTCACTGTTTCTGGGATCTCTAAACATTCAGCGATTTCAAGATAAACATTTTCTAAAGACAAGTCAGAGCGGGTAGAATCACAGCGATCTACTCTCGAATAGCTCAGTAAATCCTCTAGTAATACCTGCATTCTATTAGTGCGATTAATTACTAATTGAAAGTTTTCTAAATACTCTTCAGGAAGCAGATCTTTACAGTCATCCGAAATCCACTCTAGTAAACGCTTAATTGCATTTAATGGCGATTTTAAATCGTGAGAAGCAATACTGGTAAACTCGTCAAGTTCACTGTTTGCTTTTTGTAATTCAGATATTAAATTTTCTTTTTCAGCTATGTCTCTGCACACACCTAAAATATAATGTTTACCAGACTTATCTTCAAAGCGTTGTTTTATAGTTTCTACAGTAATCTGCATGCCATTAGGCATTGCTAAATTTTCGACTGTTTTACTAATGCCGCAATCTAAAGCAATTTTGTCTTGCGCTAAAAATGCAGTAGCCGCATCTTCTTCGTAGTTTTCAATTGTAGTAAAGCCGATTATTTTGTTTTGCATTTCTTTTGGATAACTATTTTTGAAGGCATCATTTGCGTATACAATTTTAAAGTTTTCGTCCTTTATAAAAACAAAATCTCTATTTAGCTCAGAAATCATTGAATGAAGTTCAGCATCTTTTTCTTTTTTAAATATAAAATTAAGTTGGAGTAATTGATTTACAATATTTTTTTGTATGGTGGCTAATATCGTTTTATCTTTTTCTGTAAATGCGGACTCACTTTTTCGTTCAAATATCAACCAACCCAATTTTAAGTTCGATGGTAAAATAATGAGTGATATAACCCTACGCATTTTGGAGTTTACATTTAAGGGAGTATTTGAAGTGCTTTTTGAGTTACCCTCGATAATAGATTCATTAAATACTTCACTATTTAGCGCCTCTGCGGTTATGGCTATTTTCGAACCATATTGGTACAACTCAATTTGACCCTGTGGTGAATTTGCAATAATAGAGCATGCCGTAGCATCAAAAACATTTAAGATTAGTTCAACAATGTGCTCTAAGTTTTTTTGAATGTCGTTATCAACAAAAAAATTCGAATCTGTTGGTAATATATTCTCAATATAGCGTCCTACATTAGGCATTAACACTTCCTTCAATCTAATCACTTAACTAGTATCTGTTGAACTTTCATGATTGAAATTCGTTCAATCTAAGAGCTGTTTAATCGTGGCGCGAGGTTTGTAACCTAGTGGGCTCGGCAACTGCTCCTGCGTACTCTAATGGCTTACACCATTGTAAGAATAAGTAAAAACCGAGCAACAAAGAGTCAATCACCCTTAGGGAGCGCATATTTGGCATTTATTCTGCGTTATCGCCTATTTTTGGGGAGTAACCACACTACATAGGCTCTGCCTTGCTTAAATACCAAACAGTTTGCTGCAAATTTAACCTCGAAAGATGAACAGGCCTTAATATAAAATGCCCTCACATTAAAACGCTATGTAACAAGCAATTAACTTATTGTAGTTGATTATTATGAGTTTGCTTAAATAATCTATTTTTATAAATTAACTTTTTAAATTAAAAGCTTACCTAATTTAAATACACCGTGTTTTAGGTTTTTAAAAGCAATTACTCAGGCATTTTAATATACGGTTTAATAAAGTGAGTGATTCATTGCTTTATTAATTGTAATGTATAAAAGTGGAATTACTGATTTAAGGAAAAAGATGTCAATTCAATTTACTTACGACGCAATTCAGCGTTTTCATTTTATAGAACTTATTATTTACTGGGAGGGTCGTTTAACAACAAACCGTATACAACAACACTTTCAAATAAGCCGCTCTAGCGCCTCAAAATACATTCAAGATTATCTAACGTTTTTTCCTAACTTCTTAATCTATAACAGTTCAAAAAAAGGGTATGAAGCAAGTAATAAGTTTGTTTCAAAACACGGTTTAAATGACTTAGGCACTTACTTAAAAGTGACTCAGCAAACCCAGAGGCTCAGCAAATTATATTAAGCCCGCATTGTTTAGCCCAGCTACAGCCTTATATGCCTTAATATAAAACAAAATTTAAACATAATTTTCTTATTAAAAACCTGCCTAAAAACACGACAGGTGATAAATACACAGTGTTGCTCAAAAGCTAAACAAACTATAAATTTAATGGAATGAAAAAAAGGACAGACACATGGACGATTTTAGCCCAAGCAATTTAAAAACAATTTTGCACTCAAAACGTGCCAACATGTATTACCTAGAATATTGCCGAGTAATGCAAAAAGACGGGCGTGTTTTATACCTCACAGAAGCTAAAAACGAAAATCAGTATTTTAATATTCCTATTGCTAACACCACAGTTTTACTGTTAGGCAATGGCACATCAATAACCCAAGCCGCCATGCGCATGCTGGCGCAAGCGGGAGTACTCGTTGGGTTTAGTGGTGGCGGAGGCACACCGCTTTATATGGGCAACAACATAGAATGGTTAACGCCCCAAAGTGAGTACCGCCCAACTGAGTATTTGCAAGGTTGGATGAGCTTTTGGTTTGACGATAAAAAGCGCTTAGCCGTAGCCAAACAATTTCAGCAAGCACGCATAGAATACCTCAACAAAATTTGGAATAAAGACCGCAGTTTAAAAAGTGAAGGCTTTACAACCCAAAATAACAGCATTGAAACGGCCTTAACACGCTTCAACGAGCGGATGCTCGTTGCAACAAAGCAATCTGAACTGCTATTAACTGAAGCACAGCTTACCAAAGCTTTGTATAAGTTTGCCGCCAATATAACCAAGGCAGAAGGCTTTACGCGCCAACACACCTCAACCGACCTTGCGAACGACTTTTTAAATCATGGTAATTATTTAGCGTATGGCTTAGCCGCCAGTTGTTTGTGGGTGCTGGGTATTCCCCATGGTTTTGCTGTAATGCATGGTAAAACCAGACGCGGAGCGCTTGTATTTGATATTGCCGACCTAATTAAAGACGCCATTGTACTGCCTTGGGCATTTATTTGCGCACAAGAAAACGCCACCGAACAAGAATTTAGACAACAAATTTTACAAGCCTTTACCGACAACAAAGCACTCGACTTTATGTTTGATCAAGTAAAAAAAGCAGCACTGCAAACAGAGCACAAAACAGGTGAAAACCAATGATGGTCACTTTTGTTAGCCAATGTGAAAAAAACGCCTTAAAAAAAACGCGCCGCGTACTCGACGCATTCGCAAACCGTATAGGCGACAACACGTGGCAAACCCTAATCACAGAAGATGGTTTATTCACTGTAAAAAAAATGCTACGGCAAACCGCCAGTAAAAGCACTGCCGTGAGTTGCCATTGGATACGCTCAAGATCGAGAAGTCAGCTTTTATGGGTGGTGGGGAATAAATTAAAATTTAATGCGCAGGGTGTTGTGCCGGTAAATTACACCAAACTAGATCTTTCTCATAAAGAATGGGAAAACGGCTGGGAATTAAACGAAGCAATAATGTTGGCCTCAAGCCTTGCTGGTTTATTTCATGATTTTGGTAAAGCAAATGATTTATTTCAACAAAAGTTGGCTGGTAAAACACAATCAAAATCTGAACCATATCGTCATGAGTGGGTATCGTTAAGATTGTTTGAAGCCTTTATTAAAGAGTTAACCGACCAAGAGTGGTTAACAAAGCTGGTAGAAATAAATCAGCAATCAAATGCTACTCAGGCTGAAAATAAAATACACAAAATATTATTTAAAGATAACGGAAAACATCAAAACCCGTTTAATTCTTTTGGCGATAATACACAGTTTGGAAAGCTAGTTGCGTGGTTAATTGTCTCGCACCATCGTTTACCTTACCCACAAGTTAACCCAGTTAAGTTAGACGAAGCTGAACACTGGCTAACCAAGTGCTTTGATTGTCATTGGAATTCTAAAAATGCAGAAAATTTGGCTGATATAGAACCCTCAGTAATTAATGCTAATTGGCGTTTTGTTCATGGCACGCCGCTGTTGAGTAAAACATGGCAAAACAAAGCAAGTGAAATTGCAAAACGAGCATTGAGTTATCATAAATTATCTAAAAAAACAGATTGGCTAAATCAACGTTTTGTTAGTCATTTATCAAGATTATCACTCATGTTAGCGGATCATTATTATTCGTCTCTTGAGTTAAAAGATTCAAAAATGAAATGGCGAGATAATAGCTATCAAGCTAACGCAAATACAGATAGAAAAACAAATCAGTTAAAACAAAAATTAGATGAACACAATATTGGGGTTGCTCATAACGCTTTTTTATTTGCTAAAAACTTGCCTGCTTTAAAATACACCTTACCAGCATTAGCCCAACATAGACTTTTTTCACAAAGTGCTAAAGACCGTAAATACCAATGGCAAGACAAAGCCTTTAAAGCGTCAAAAGAGTTTGCTAAAACCAGTGAAAAACAGGGCTTTTTTGGTATTAACATGGCATCAACAGGGTGTGGTAAAACCATGGCAAATGCACGAGTTATGTATGCCCTAGCAAATGAGCGCGAAGGTTGCCGGTTCTCAGTTGCTTTAGGTTTACGTACTCTAACCTTACAAACCGGTGATGCATATCGAGATTTACTCAAATTAGGTGATGATGAACTCGCCGTTTTGATAGGTTCTAATGCTGTTAAATTACTACATCAGTTAAATAAAGAGGACGGGAAATTAGCAAAGCCCGATCATGGCAGTGAATCAGCACAAGACTTTTTTGAACAATTATATGTAAGTTACGAAGGGCAAATTTACGACGGGCGTTTAAAGCATTGGTTAAATGGGAATCCTAAATTAGAGCAGTTAATCAGTGCGCCTATTTTGGTCAGTACAATCGATCATTTAATGCCAGCTACAGAAAGTAAACGAGGCGGTAAACAAATCGCGCCTATGCTGCGGTTATTAACGTCAGACTTGATTTTAGATGAACCCGACGATTTTGGATTAGAAGACTTACCTGCATTATGCCGATTAGTTAACTGGGCAGGCATGTTAGGTTCACGAGTTTTATTATCATCGGCAACGTTACCACCTGCACTTATCAGTGCTTTGTACAACGCTTATGTATCAGGTCGTAAACATTATAACCAAGCTAATTTTCCACATAATAGCAATACAGGTATTGTTTGTGCTTGGTTTGATGAAAACAAAAGTGAAGTTGAATTAATAAATAATAAAGAGGGATTCAAACAAAAAAATAACATATTTATTGAATCACGATTAAAAAAATTAACGGCTAACAGCAAAGTATTACGTAAAGGAAAGATCGTTAATATTGAGTTGCCTGACACGGATAATAGTGACTCAGCAGATCAAAATTTAACAGGTCAAAATATAGATGAGAGAAATCAGCAGGTTTTTCAAAATGTGGCAGATATCATTCACCAACAAATTTATGAATTACATAACCAACACCATGTAACACATAGCAGCGGTAAAAAAGTATCTATTGGTGTGGTTAGAATGGCTAACATTAATCCGATGATTGCGGTTACAAAAATACTGTTAGCTATGCCGCCAAGGGCCAACTATCAATTTCATTTTTGTATTTATCATTCGCAGTTTCCGCTAGCGTTACGCTCCTACAAAGAATCCCGCTTAGATAAAACCTTAACCCGCCATGATGAACAAGCGCTTTGGCAACAACCTGAAATTGCCAACATATTGAAAGCTGACGGACTAAATAAAACATCGACAGGCAATCATGTGTTTATTGTAGTGGGCACATCTGTAGTAGAAGTAGGGCGTGACCATGATTACGACTGGGCAATTGCAGAACCTAGCTCGCTACGCTCAATTATCCAGCTAGCGGGGCGTATACAACGGCATAGGCAAGTACCGCCTACTGTTGCAAACGTGGTGATGCTTAACCAAAACATACGGGCATTAAAAGGTGAAAAAGTAGCTTATTGTAAACCAGGTTTTGAAACCCCAGAACTTCCCCTTAACAGTAAAGACTTGAATGAATTGTTAACAACAGAATTAGACAATATTTCAGCAATACCAAGGATTGTTGAACCTAAAGAAATAAAAGCTGACGATTTTAAAAAATCAAAAAAAGGTAACTCTGTTGCTAATGCTGCTAATTTACTTTCAGTACAAGAGCATAGGTCGCTACGAGTTACATTAGATGTTATGGGAGGAGATCTTAAACATAAGGACTTCTATAACTCAATAAAACCTGCATCACTCTGGTGGAATGAAAACCCTGCTATAGATTGGAGCGCTGAATTTATTCATCAAACTGAGTTTAGAAAATCACAACCACAAGAAGAATTTATTTTACGCTTAGAAGAAAGTGAAACATTAACGTGGAGTCAAATTGACGATACCCGCTACCCACCAGTGTATTTAGAGCAAAGCAATCGCTTTATAGATGAAAACCAATTGATTGAATTAGCCCAAGGCAACCATTGGTGGTTTAACTTAAGCGTTGAAAAAACCTATCAAATTTTTGCAGATAAAGTAGATAAAAGCTTGCAACAAGTAAGTGAAACCTTTGGTGTAATTGGCTTAAGAGAACCGAGTAAAGATCAAGAATTAAATTGGCACTGGCACGAGCAGTTAGGGGTGTTTGATGCCAATTAAGGCATCAAACGCTACCTGTTCGGCAGTAAACTTTAATAACTCTTACTTCTAAGCTACCTATTGGATAGTGTTTGCAGTCTAACCAAAGTTATATGAGATATCAATGATTCTTAGGTGTTTAATTTTATTTTAATAACTCTTAGGTTGATCGATTTTTTATTGTAAGTTATATTGAGCTCATATTCACTTAATGAGCAGGTATCATGAAACCTAAAAATTTTAGAAAATTGTGCAGATTTTTAATGTTTATTGCTGTTTTAACAATTAAACCGTCATTTTTTACTAGGGTGGATAATCCCCCTATTCAATGTTTGGATGGTTCTATTTGTATTTTATTTGATAGTAAATCTACTCTTTAAGGAGATATTTTAATATGGAAGCAACATTAACTCATGCGCTAGCTGATTATATAGAGCAGCGTAAACAAGCTAAGTTGGAACCTTTTCAAAAAGCACTAAATAAAGTGTTAGAAAAAAGTGAAAACGAAACAGAAATAGCGACAGCTAAAGCAGAATACGCAGAAAAATCGGCACCTATTGAAGAAGGTTATAAACCTGTGATGTGGTTAACTGATGCAGCTAGGCGAGCAAAACAAATCAGTTTAGCAACCCATGCGGCAAAATTTACTCATAGTGATGCCAAAGCGAGCAGTATTTTAGTAAGTCAGCCATGTACAGATAGTCAAACTATAAATAATCAATACCTTGTTACAACAAGCTTAACAAATAAAGCAATTGATGCTGTAGGTAATGCGGCAGCATTAGATGTTGCAAAGCTGCTAAATATAACGGTCAATGGTGAAAGCCTTATTACGCAGTTGCAACAAAATCATGCACAAGCGTTAAGTGTTTTTACTGATAATGACGAATTGTTACAAACTTGGGTTGATGGCTTTAAGTTAGCACTGGCCGATGAAAAGTTAAGCTCACATAATTTAAGTAAGCAGATTTATTTTCCGGTGAAGTCAGAAAGTAATGATCTTGAATATCATTTATTGTGTCCGCTATTTTCATCGGCACTGGCGCATAATTTACATAAAAAAGTCACCGATACGCGCTTTGGTGATTCAAAAGATATTCGTGATGCCCGCAGATCCAATAAGTACGATGAACGAATGGATATAAGCTTTCCAAATACCGCCGTGCAGAGCTTTGGTGGTTCAAAACCACAAAACATTTCACAACTAAATAGTGAGCGTTATGGTCAGAATTTTTTATTAAATACAGCTCCTCCTACTTTTCAGGCACAAGTTAAGCCGCCTATAAATAATACCAGTTTATTTAACCGACAACTAACATACAAAGTATCGACTTACTTGCGCGACTTTAAAGCCTTTTTAAGTAATTTAAAACTTGAAGAAAATAACTTTAAAGTGCGCTACAAGCGCGATTATCACTTTATTTTACCCATACTCGATCAACTAATGATCCACGCAGCCAACATTCAAACATTACCAGCAGGCTGGGCAAGTGAATCACATTGCAAACTAAAACCCGCCCATGCTTTGTGGCTTGATGTTTATAACCCACATGAGGGTTTTAAACGTGAGCGTGAAAAGCTCGACTGGCAAGCTGTGATAGCGGCTGATTTTGCCAGTTGGTTAATTAAACAATTAAAAAATGACGAAAAATATCGCTTAGGTGATATCGAACATGCTTATTTTTCCAAAGTTTGTTTGCATCAGCTAAAACGTTTTGAACACAACACACCCAAATTAGCGGAGGCGTAACCATGAGCCAATATTTATTACTTAAAAAAGTATCGGTACAAAATGCCAACGCCATTGCGGGTTTAACGTATGGTTTTCCTGCCATAACTAATTTTTTGGGTTTTGCCCATGCATTATCACGTAAATTACCTGAAACGTTAGCCGTTAATTTAGGTGGCGTTGCTGTAATTAGCCATAAAAACACAGTACACGCAAGACAACCTAAAGGGTGGGGCGACTATGTTTTTGCATTATCCCGTAACCCGCTAACTCACCAAGGCAAAACGGCACCCATTAATGAAGAAGGGCGCATGCATATGCAAGTATCTTTGTTGATTGAAGTTAATGGCTTGATTGCCGGCGATACAGAAACGACAGAACAATTAATTGAACAGGTAAAACAAAAAGTACCAACGCTACGTTTAGCAGGCGGTCAAATTACGCACGTAGAAAATATTGAGTTGACCCCGTTAAATGAAGAACAAAAAACACTGCGTAAATTAATGCCAGGTTTTGCCTTAATTGATCGCAGTGATTATTTAGCTGAGTATTTTCAACAGCAAAAAAGCATAAACGATAACGCTTGTTTATTTGATGCATGGTGTGATTTTGCCCAGCTTAAATTTAAAGCTGAAAAAATAACAAGTGAAGATGAGCAAGAAACCGAAGCCCTTGAAAGCGTAAAACAAAAAGCTAATTGGCAATATGTAGCAAAACCTCAAAGTGGCTATTTAGTGCCTATTAACACGGGGTATTGTGCAATCTCTCCAATTTATGAAGCGGGTGAAGTGAGCAATGTAAGAGATGCAACGGTGCCGACTGTCTTTGCTGAAAGTGCTTATAGCGTAGGTGAATGGAAAAGCATACATAACATACAAAATATTGAAGTAACCCTTTGGCGGTATGAACAGCAATACCCTTGGTATGTTGCTAAAACAAGCCCTTTCGAAGATGAAGTGATTGAACCTGATAGTTCTGATTTGAGTTCTGAATTAGATGAAGCAATGCCTTATTAATTAATGTGTAACAAAGAAGTTAACCAAATATTTTATCAATGGAGTAATAAAAATGGCCGAAATTAAATTAAAAACACCCTCAGTATTAGCATTTGAAGCTAAGTTAGTACCATCAGACGCAATCATGTTTGCAGGTAACTGGGAGCAGCAAGCATGGCAAGCAATACAAGTGGGGGAAAAAGCAGTACGTGGCACAATTTCAAACCGCTTAAAAGCAGCAACGGCAAATGATCCAACAAAATTAGATGCAGAAGTATCTAAAGCTAATTTGCAAACAGTTGACATTGCCGCATTAGCACATAACACAGATACCTTAAAAGTAGTTTTTACCTTGCGCGTATTAAGTGACTTAGCAACACCATCAACGTGTAATAACCCTGATTATCAAGCACAATTAGCTAATAAAATAACGCAATACCAAGCAGATGTGAGTTTTGAAGAATTGTCAAAACGTTATGCTTTTAATATTGCTAGTGCTCGCTTTTTATGGCGTAACCGAGTAGGTGCCGAAAACGTAAAAGTGGTTGTAACCGTGGCAAATGAAACCATTGAGTTTAACTGCCAAGACTATTCATTGCGTGAGTTTTCAAGTGACGAAAAAATCACTCAACTTGCACACTTTATTCAACAGGGCTTAACCGATAATCATGTACTTATAAAAGTCCAAGCGTATAGCCAATTAGGTGAAGGCCAAGCTGTGTACCCATCACAAGAATTAGTAATGGGCGGTGGTAAAGGCGATAAAAGTAAATTTTTATATCAGCTTGATGGACAAGCCGCAATGCACTCTCAAAAAATTGGTAATGCCTTACGCACAATCGATACTTGGCATCCAGCTGTTGACGAAGTAGGTCCAATTGCCGTTGAACCATACGGCTCAGTAACAAACCGTGGTGCAGCTTACCGCCAGCCAAAAGAAAAAACAGACTTTTATAATTTACTTGATGCTTGGATGATCAAAGGTAAAGAGCCAGCGATTGAACAGCAACACTATATTATGGCGATGTTAATTCGTGGTGGCGTATTTGGGGAATAAATTAATATGAAATATTATCTCGAAATAACGCTGCTACCCGATGCTGAAGCAAATTTAGGGTTCCTTTGGCAAAAAATATATCAGCAAATTCATATTGCACTTGTTGATAACAAAATAGGAGAAAATGAATCGGCCGTTGCTGTGGCATTTTCTCGCTATGGCGAAAAGTTATTTCCATTAGGGGATCAGTTAAGGCTATTTGCTAAAACTGAAATACAGTTAAATGAGCTAAATATACCAACTTGGCTAAGTCGATTTAAAGATTACGTACACATAAAATCGATTAAACCAGTACCAGAGAAAATAACGCATGTGTGTTTTACCCGAGAGCATGTAAAAGGGGAGGCCGGTATTGAAAAAAAGATGCAAGCTAAAGCGAAATACTGGTCTGAAAAATCAGGGCAACCTTTGGAAGAATGCTTATTATCACTTGAAAAAAGTAAGCCTAAAGCAAGGTCAACACGCCCTTTTATATGGTTAGAAAGCCAAAAAACAAAACAACGTGATCCAGCGAAAAATATAAAGTTTCCATTATTTATTAAAAGAATAGAACTTGAGAACCCGCAGAAAGGACATGTAAATTGTTATGGTTTAAACGCAAACCATAAAGATATAAGTAAGTGGGTAAGTGTACCGCACTTTTAACCCTTATTTTTGCTCTTTAAAAATATAATTTAAAAACAATAAGTTACAAACCATCAAAAATTTTAGGTTAAATTGCCAAAAATAACCTATTTGATTGTTGTAACTTATTTTTTTATCGGTATTCTATTGTTCACTGCCACACAGGCAGCTTAGAAACATTAGCTTGCACCATCTTTTCACGTAAGTAAGTTCACTGCCACACAGGCAGCTTAGAAAATTACGCTAGGCGTATCGGCATCAGGGAAGGAGTTCACTGCCACACAGGCAGCTTAGAAATTTTCTTTTAGCTGCAAGATTTCATGGTCGATGTTCACTGCCACACAGGCAGCTTAGAAAAAAGGTGGGCGCAACTATCAGAGTGTTAAATAGTTCACTGCCACACAGGCAGCTTAGAAATATCCGTGATTACTTGCGCATCATCAAGGCGCGTTCACTGCCACACAGGCAGCTTAGAAATTTGAAAAGAACTTAGCTAGCTCTGCAACTATCGTTCACTGCCACACAGGCAGCTTAGAAAGTCTTCCGCTTTCTTCTCAAGCTCATCAATTTGTTCACTGCCACACAGGCAGCTTAGAAACGCTATGAGCCTCTAAAAAATAAAGTATTGGCGTTCACTGCCACACAGGCAGCTTAGAAACAATCCGTTCAACAGAAGCAAGGTTAAAAAAAGTTCACTGCCACACAGGCAGCTTAGAAAACTACCGCTTCGGTTGGTGACTTTGTTTACTAGTTCACTGCCACACAGGCAGCTTAGAAAAGAAGAAGAGTTAAACAACCCTGACACGATTGGTTCACTGCCACACAGGCAGCTTAGAAATCAAGGTTACCGGCATTGAACGCTACGTATGTTGTTCACTGCCACACAGGCAGCTTAGAAAGGCATAGATGCGCTACCAGAAAGCGTTAGTCTGTTCACTGCCACACAGGCAGCTTAGAAATCAATGCCGAGTCTTACTATTCTAGGGTCAATGTTCACTGCCACACAGGCAGCTTAGAAAACGCAATCATGCTCCACGACACATCCGATTTTGTTCACTGCCACACAGGCAGCTTAGAAAATTAGCTGAAGGGGTGATAAATTCAGGGAATGGTTCACTGCCACACAGGCAGCTTAGAAATGTAGCGATTACACCAGCTTGACCAGCCTTTTCGTTCACTGCCACACAGGCAGCTTAGAAACCGCCAATACCAGACGTAATTTGTACGTATTTGTTCACTGCCACACAGGCAGCTTAGAAAACGCCTGTCGTAGATGACGAATGGCACTACTGGTTCACTGCCACACAGGCAGCTTAGAAATTTGCAATATCAACGTCCGCACCGCCATCAACGTTCACTGCCACACAGGCAGCTTAGAAAACTCAAGAAGATTATTTGGCTGCGGCACAATTGTTCACTGCCACACAGGCAGCTTAGAAAGTTGAGTACCAGAAAAAACAAAAGGCGAACAAGTTCACTGCCACACAGGCAGCTTAGAAATGAAGGCACTGAAAACGGTATAAAAGTTACAAGTTCACTGCCACACAGGCAGCTTAGAAAAAGTTGCACCGGTTGTTACTGCTGGAGAATGGGTTCACTGCCACACAGGCAGCTTAGAAACGCTGTATGCTTGTTGTACTTGTATTTCAATTGTTCACTGCCACACAGGCAGCTTAGAAATTTTTGATTCCATGTAAATACGTCACCGTTCCGTTCACTGCCACACAGGCAGCTTAGAAAAGCAATTAATCGCTTTAAAAGGCGGTAGTGAAGTTCACTGCCACACAGGCAGCTTAGAAAACCGACGAGATACTGACCGCACAACGGATGTAGTTCACTGCCACACAGGCAGCTTAGAAATCAGTGCAAGCACCCATTTTTATCAATTCGTTGTTCACTGCCACACAGGCAGCTTAGAAAATGAAGCCGAATGACGACGCCATGTTTCTATTGTTCACTGCCACACAGGCAGCTTAGAAAGTAACTAAAGTGCTGGCTAATGCCTGCGCGGAGTTCACTGCCACACAGGCAGCTTAGAAAAGAATAGGCGCGTAATTTTTGCTTATCATCTTGTTCACTGCCACACAGGCAGCTTAGAAATTTGTCGTAAGGAAATGGTGATCCATCGTTTTGTTCACTGCCACACAGGCAGCTTAGAAAACTCAAATAAGAGATTTAAGTGGATAAACTATGTTCACTGCCACACAGGCAGCTTAGAAAATTAATGAACTGTTGGGCGTTATTGGCTTTTTCGTTCACTGCCACGCAGGCAGCTTAGAAAACACTAAAAAATGATATTTATTGGTTAAAGCGGTTCACTGCCACGCAGGCAGCTTAGAAAAACTGTTACAAAAGAAAAGCGAAAGGTAGTAAGTTCACTGCCACACAGGCGGCTTAAAAAGTTATGGAGTTAGGAAATTGCATGAGTAAATCGTTTATGGTTGTTAAAATGAAGGGTTACTTAATTACGTCGCTAAATTTAGGTCAGGGAAGTATAAATTATACGAAGTTTCTTTAATCTATCATGCTCCTATACAAATTCGCTTAATTATTTATTGCGGATTGGTATCAGAGACGTTTTTCAATCACTCAGTTCCACAATTGTTTGCGCTACGCTGTATAACGTTTTATGTGAATTCATCGCTTGCTTTTGAAGTTGTTTATGGGCTTGTTCTTCAGTGAGTTTTAATTGCTCAATAAGTATGTACTTGGCTTGGTGAATAACCTTTTGCTCACTAATAACTTTTTTAGCGTCAAGTAACGCTTGGTTTATTTGTTTAATATGCTGGCTTTGCTCGATAATTAAATCATACATACTTTTATTACTATTGAGCTTATCGGCCGCTATATTTTGGCTTACTTCTGGATCTGGTTGCTTAATAGCTAATTGCCCAAAAGTCGGGGCTATGTGTTGCTCTGCCATATTGTTAAGTACCTGCTTATTTGTATTTAAACTACGTTGAGCACAGGCTATTTGCATTGCTGCGGTATCAATTAATTGATCTGCTATATTTTGTTCAATTTTGTGCATTATATCTATGCGCGTGGTGGTTACTTCGTACCATACTTCACTCAGTTGTGAGAGCGGTTGAGCGTTCTCGTCATCGAGTTTTTGCAGTAAACTTCTAAGTTGCTCTACCTGATTATTAACCTGATGTGTTGTTAATGTGGCAAAGCATTTTAAAAGGTGCGCATCGGCGTACTCATTAAAAAAGTCAAAACTGTGGTTTTGTTCTTGTACAAAATGCGCGAGTTGTTGTTTTTGCTCAGTGGTAAATTTACTCGCTGCAAATGCTTGTGCACCACAGGCGCGCTCTTGTCCTGCATATTCTTTACCTTGCATAAAGTTAAAAAAGGCAACTAATAAACGCGTTATTTTAGGATCGCTTGCGCCATCTGCTGCCTCTAAAATAATATTGAGTAAACTAGCAATTAACTGCGTGAACGACTGCGTAGCATGCACTGCACTAATGTTTTGTTGTGCTATTTGATTGCGCAATACCGATAATGCATCGAGTGCTTGTAAGCTGTAGGTAATTAAATTAAATAACCGAGTATGGCCAGTATCGGCGTTGTCTTTTATAAATGTTTGTTTAAGAGAATCATAAAATGCAGTTTGTGCGCTGTCGCTTAAAGGGATTTGTTCTTGTAATTGGGTTTTGAATCGTTCACGATTTGAGGCTAAAAATATATTACTCATTGCGCGCTCTTTTTGTAACTGATGTACAAAATCGCCTAATTTAGTAAGCGAGGCACAACTGTTTTGTAATTGCTTTAGCGCGTGTATTTCTTGATATTTAGCCGCTAATAAAAACTGTTTTGTGAGAGGATTGCTTGTCGCCATTGGAACTATTCCGCACTTTTTTGTTTTTAAAGTGCAACCCTTGTTCCAATTACTAACAAATTTAACGATAGAATTTAAAATCAAATTAAAACAGTCGCTTAAAATAGACATAAGAATTTATTTATTAATATTACAATTAACATATAAATAGGTACGGCCCTTTTTGGTGCATTAAAAAGACCGATTGCACAGTTGTGAACCTTATATAAAAGAAGGTGCGCTTAGCTCTCTAAAATAGCAAAGTAAGCGCGTATGATTTGTTAAGCATTACAATAAGCGGCTTGCAATAATTGGGGGCTAATTGCCATTTTATGATTTATTACTTCACCAATCATAATTAGGGTAGGGCCTTGAAGGTCGTGTTTAGCATGCTCATTTACTATCAGTTCAAGCGTACTGGTAATTACCTTTTGCTTAGTGGTAGTAGCGTTCTCTATTAGTGCGATGGGTGTATTGCTTGGCCAGCCCACTGATTGCAGACCGCAGCTTAGCGTTTGTAAGCGCGAAAGCCCCATATAAACCACTAAAGTGGGGTTGTTGTTTCCAGGCATAAACGCGTAATTTTGCCAATGAGGTTGCTTGTTAGGATCGGCAAACTGCGCCGTTAAAAATGTAACACTACGGGCTACGTCTCTTGCTGTAAGCGGAATACCCGTATAAGCGGACGTAGCGCAAGCCGTTGTGACACCCGGCACAATAGCAAAATTAATATTATGCTTACTAAGCGCATCGGCTTCTTCGTTAATACGTGCAAATATACTCGGATCACCGCCTTTTAAACGCACTACGTTTAAGCCTTGTTGCGCGTATTTAACCAGTAGTTCGCAAATGTTAGCTTGGGTCATCGAATGCTTACCCGCACGTTTACCTACAAATACTCGCTGTGCTTTTTTAGGAAGCGTTTTTAATAAATCATCGCTTACTAACCAATCGTATAAAACAGCATCGGCGGTATTAATTAAACGCTGCGCTTTTACCGTAATTAGCTCTGCGTCCCCTGGACCCGCACCAATTATATAAACGTTGCCGCTTTTAGCACTGCGATCATTTGAGCTTGTTAGCTTAGTCACAAGTTTATTTAACCACACGTTTTCAATACCCGAAAAATAAGACAGTACACTCATACTATTCCCCTAAGCCACAGCTGTTGTAACTTTTGGTACAGAGCTTATAAATACACTGCCGTCTTCAATTTTTGCATTAAAAACCGGTAAGTGTATTGCTTGTGCTTCTAAACATGCGCCTGTTTCTAGGCAAAAGTGTTGCTTATATAAAGGCGATGCAACAACTAATTTATTGTCGATTGAGCCAATAATGCCACGCGATAATACATTAGCTTTGCCAATAGGGTCGTAGTTGCTAATGGCAAACACAGCCGTTGGGTTTTGCGGAATGTAAAAAATAGCCACTTGCTGATTATTAACTAATGCGCATACGCCGCTATTAGCCACTAGGTTGTCGATTGTTCCAATATTATGCCAAGACATCAGCTTGCTCCTCTTCAACTTCCATTACTGGAATACGGTTTTGTGTATTACGTTGCTCACGCTTTTCGGCTTCTGTAGCAGGGCGGATTTGGTTACGCTCTTGTACAAACAAAATGTTATCGTCGGTTTCGGGGCTATTAACAAACTGGCGGAATCGTTTGGCTGCATCAGGGCTTTCAATCGCTTTTTTCCACTCACACGCATAGGTTTGTGTAATTAACTCCATTTGCGCTTCTAGCTCGTCGCAAATGCCTAAGCTGTCGTCAATTACTACGCTTTTAAGGTAGTCTAAACCGCCTTCAAGGTTTTCCATCCATACCGATGTACGCTGTAATTTGTCAGCCGTTTTAATGTAAAACATAATTACGCGGTCAATGTATTTAATAAGTGTTGGCGTGTCTAAATCGGTCGCAAATAAATCAGCATGGCGAGGGCGCATACCGCCATTACCACACACGTATAAGTTCCAGCCGTTTTCGGTGGCTATAATGCCAATATCTTTACTTTGTGCTTCGGCGCATTCGCGGGTGCAACCCGATACCGCCATTTTAAATTTATGCGGCGCACGTAACCCTTTGTAGCGGTTTTCTATTTCTATTGCGTGTCCAACGCTATCTTGCACACCATAACGACACCACGTACTACCCACACACGATTTAACGGTTCTAAGAGACTTACCATAGGCATGACCTGTCTCAAATCCGGCTTCTATAAGTCGCTCCCAAATAACAGGAAGCTCTTCTAAGCGTGCACCAAATAAATCAATACGTTGACCACCAGTGACTTTGCAGTACAGGTTAAAGTCTTTTGCTACTTGTCCAATTACAATGAGTTTGTCGGGGGTAATTTCGCCGCCAGCAATACGCGGTACTACAGAGTACGAACCATCTTTTTGCATGTTTGCTAGGTACGTATCGTTAGTGTCTTGTAAGCCAACATGAGCGGGTTCTAAAATAAAGTCGTTCCATGTTGAGGCTAAAATAGAGCCAATTGCAGGTTTACATATTTCACAGCCATGACCGCTGCCGTGTTTAGTTAGTAAGTCATCAAAGCTTTTAATGCTTTCTACTTTTACCATGTGCAGTAGTTCTTGGCGTGAATACGCAAAGTGCTCACATACATGGTTGTTTACTTCAACACCGCGGCTTGCTAATTCGTTATCAACAACTGATTTTAATAACGCGGCACAACCACCACAGCCGCTTGCTGCTTTAGTGCATGATTTCACCGATGCTAAATCGCATGAGCCGCCATCAATTGCACCTATAATGTCGCCTTTACTCACATTGTGACACGAACAAATAGTGGCGGTGTCGGGTAGGGCGCTGCCCGATAACGACGGCGCGCCGCCGCTGTCTGGTAAAATTAAACACTCAGGGTTTTCTGGTAAGTCCATGTCGTTAAGCATGTACTGCAATAAAGTATCGTAATCGCTGGTATCGCCAACTAGTACAGCGCCCAGTAATTTATCGCCTTTTTCACTTAGTATAATTTTTTTATAGCAGCCGCGAATAGCGTCTTGGTATATAAGTTCTTTACAGTCTGGCGTTTTTGCATGAGCGTCACCAATTGAGCCTACTTCTACACCTAATAACTTAAGTTTTGTGCTCATATCAGCACCTAAAAACTCAAGCTCGCCACCACTTAATTGACTCGCTGCAACGCGCGCCATGTTGTAACCCGGTGCTACTAAGCCAAATAGTTTTTTGTCCCACAGGGCACATTCACCAATGGCTAAAATATCAGGATCTGACGTTTGGCATTGGTTATTAATAATAATACCGCCGCGCTCACCCAGTTCTAAATCAGCAATTTTACCGAGCTGATCATACGGGCGAATACCGGCAGAGAACAAAATCAGATCTGTTTCTAAAAATGACTCGTCCGAAAAATTTAATCTAAAGCGGCTCGTTTCACCTTTTACTATTTCACTGGTTGCTTTTGATGTGTGTACCGTTACGCCGAGTTTTTCTATTTTATTTTTTAGTAGCGTACCGCCTTGTCCATCAAGCTGAACAGCCATAAGTTGCGGCGCAAATTCAACTACGTGGGTATCAAGCCCTAGTTGCTTAATTGCGTTTGCGGCTTCAAGCCCCAGCAAACCACCACCAATAACAACACCGCTTTTGCTTACAGCGGCACTGGCTTTTATTTGTTCTAAATCTTCTAATGTGCGATACACCAAACAATGGGGTTGGTCGTTCCCTTTTATAGGCGGCACAAACGGAAATGAACCTGTCGCGAGTATCAGTTTGTCGTATGGGTATTGCTCACCGGTTAATGTGGTCACTATTTTTGCTGTTCTATCAATGCCTTCAACCCACTGGCTGGTATGCACATTAATATTAAGCTGTTTGTAGTTGTCGTGAGTGGTAAGTGCTAAATCGGCAGCTGTTTTGCCATCAAATACACTTGATAAGTACACGCGATCGTATGCAAGATTTGCTTCTCCGCAAAGTACAGTAATGTCTGCGTTGGCATCGCTTTGGCGCATTTGCTCAACAAAGTGGTGTCCGACCATACCATTACCAATAATGAGTATTTTTTGCGAGGTTTGCATAGGGCATTCCTTAAAGTGACGGTTTAAATACAATTAACAAAAAAGCCCGCCACAAATACGCATTATGCATAACTGTGTGCGGGCTTCTTTGCCGGTGGTTGCTAATAGCTATTGTGCTCACAACCTAAATTTTTGCCGTAAGTAAAATGGGCTTGTTAATAGAATGTTTGCAAAAATACAGCCAGTTTTTTAAGTTATTGTTTAAATAGTATTTAATGTATTATTAGAGTAATGATAAAACCCATTTTGTTATATTTTGGTGCGCGCCTAGCACTAAGAGGGTGCAAGTATTGTCATTGTTTTGTGCATTATCAGTCAATAAAACACTCATTATCATTGAGTGTGTGTTGCGTTAAATTTAACCCATAAAATACGCACACGAATTACGATCAAAATGACTAACACAAACTCAATAGATGCTTCACCGTTTCACGAAGGCGAGCTGGCAATACAAGACAAACTCGGTAAACGAGAAATAATGGCAACATTTGGCAACATTTGGCAAACGTGCCGTGCGCTCATTTATGCCAGAGCAGCATCAAGCCTTTTTTGAGCAGTTACCATTTGTGGTTGCAGGCAGTGTTGATGAAAACGCCGATGTGTGGGTATCTATTGTTTCAGGACAGTCAGGCTTTTTAAGCGCCCCCACACCCACGTCGTTATTAATGACCCACGCGGTTGATAAAAACGACCCCTTACATAACACGTTAAATATTGCCGGCTCGCCAATTGGTTTATTAGGCATTGAGTTAAGCACGCGCAGGCGTAACCGTTTAAATGTGCGCGTAGGTGAGGTAATTAGTGATAATAAAGTGAGTTTTAATGTTGATCAATCCTTTGGAAATTGCCCGCAGTATATTCAAACGCGCGACTTAACGTTTAATAGAGATCCTTTACTTAAAAGTAATGCAGTACAAAAAGTTGAATTTAATACACTTGATAACGCAGCCAGTACGTTAATTGACACCACCGATACATTTTTTGTTTCAAGTTTTATAACCGCTAAAAACAATCCAAAAATTGAAGGGGTTGATGTTTCTCACCGTGGTGGGTTGCCGGGCTTTGTAAAGCGCGAAGGCAATACATTAACGATTCCTGATTACGCAGGTAATAATTTTTTTAATACGCTAGGTAACTTTTTATTAAATCCAAAAGCAGGTTTGTTATTTCCTGATTTTGACACCGGCAATGTATTAATGCTTACCGGCAGCGTTGAAATTTTATGGGATGGGCACCCAGAGCTTGAGGGCTTTATTGGCGCAGACCGAGGCTGGAAATTTACGCTTACTAAAGGAATGTGGCTTAAAAACTTACTCCCGTTTAGTGCTAAATTTGATGCTTATTCCCCTAACACTAAAATGACGGGCACGTGGCTTGAGGCTGATAAAAACAAACAAGCAGAAAAACTAAAACATACTTGGCAGCCTTTAAAAGTAACCAAAATAATAAAAGAAAGTAATGTAATTACCTCCTTTTATTTAGAAGGGCATAACAATACAACCTTGTTACCGTTTAAAGCTGGGCAGCATTTAACTGTACAAATACCATGTAAAAATAGTAGCAATAACAGTAATAGCAAACCTGTTATTAGAACCTACACCGTGTCATCAAGCCCTCATGAACTATTTTATCGGTTATCTATTAAAAAAGAACTCAGTGGCGAGGTTTCTAACTACTTTCATAATAATGTAAAACTCGGGAGCGTTATTTTAGCTAAATACCCACAAGGGCAGTTTTTTATTGACCCAACCAGCATTAAACCTGCGGTGCTAATTGGTGGCGGAATAGGCATTACACCTATGATCTCAATGGCTAAACACATTGCACACGAAGGGTTAAGAACCCGTTATACTCGCCCGTTGCATATTTTTCACAGTGCTAAAAACACCCAACAGCGTGCGTTTTATAACGAGCTAAAAACACTTGCAGATACGAGTGGCGGGGCGATAGATTACTACTCACTTTTATCGCAGCCTGAGCTTAGTGAAAAACAAGGCGATGGCTTTAACGTAAAAGATGAGAGCTTTAATTTAAAAGACGAAAGCTTTGATTTAAAAGGGCGCATAAATGCGGATGTGTTTAGATACTATTTACCACTTGATGATTACGAGTTCTTTTTATGCGGACCAGAAGCGTTTATGCAACACGTATATAACGAACTGTTATTGCTCGGTGTGCAGGATAAAAACATATTTGCTGAAGCATTTGGGCCCTCCAGTATTAAGCGCAAAGTACTTAACACAAACGAAGCGCCTAATAAAAGCAAAGAGATTAGCACTGAGGAAGCAGACAACACTGTAATTAAATTTAGTAAATCGGGCTTTGAACAGCGCTGGAACAAAGGCGATAACACTATACTTAATGTAGCCGAATCCCATGGTTTAGAACCTGAATTTGGCTGTCGAAACGGCAGCTGCGGCAGTTGCGCCGTAAAAATAAATGCAGGCGCTGTGGTTTATCGTAATGACGTAAGTTACCCAGTAGAGACAGGGCAGGCGCTAATTTGCTGCGCCGTACCAGCTAAAGGCGTTGATGAGCTTGATATAGAGCTGTAGTTGTTAATATAGAGCTATGGGGTAAAATTGCACTTGAGGTGTAAAAATTTGCGAAGCCCAAAATGGAATTAATACTGTTTTAGGTAATGACTATTTAGCTATCCGATTATGTATTTTTATTGGTAGGGTTTTCTTGGAAATACTGTGCATACAATACATCAGCAAAATCATTTTCACTAATTTCACCGATAACTAAATCTTTTACAGCATCAGCTATTAAATCGTTATCGCTAATTAATTCGTATTCATTTAATGACAGATACTCTAGACCAACAACTAGCCCTGTTCGTTTATTTGCGTCAGGTAATGCATGAGCTATAGCTATACTTGCTGTATATTTAGCTGCTATTTCAAATACATCATCCAATCCATCGTAGATAATTGCATTATCTATTCGCCCTAAAGCACCCTGTAATTTAGGAATGTCAACAGCACCTTTCATACCGGGTTCACTTTCTAAAATAAAAGCATTAATTTCAATAACCCTTTCAAATGGAAAGCAAATTATTTCCATTACATATGAGCCAATTTAGTAAATGTTTTTCTGTGCGTTCTTATAGCTAGTTTAGCTTCAGATTTTACAATTTGCTTACCTGATTCCCCAGATAAATCTAAAATTTTAGTTGCTTTAATCTTAGGTCTAGCAACTGCTGAAACGCCATAAGCTTCTACTTTTTTATTCATCACAATCACCTTTTGATAACGTATTAAGTTGAGTATACATCTATATTATGAAAGAAAACATGGCAAGGTTGTAGAATAAAATAACTCTAACAGCGAAAATTAATTTAAAAATGAGCTTATGAAATAATCTTTAAGTGCTTTATAAAAATTAGGTATCGCTATGGAGTTGAATAGTTACCAAGGTAAACGTGATGTTTGAGTGCTGATCCTTATCCAAATATTCTATACAAGGAAAATTTAGATAAGGATGTCACGTTTATTTTGGCTCCGGATAAACACTTTATTGAGCTTTATATTTAAATAACAAAAAAGAATGAAGGCTTTTTTGCTATGAAGTGGGTGGAGGTTATATTGCTTCAAAAATATTTAGGTGATGATTTGTCTTTTGTCCCTTTGTAAGCGTGTCATTTCCTACCCAAGAGCTGGCCGTAGTATAGAGTGACTCTTTGCCTTTAATGTCATTATAAAAATTATCAACAATGAAGAATATAAATTTTCTTAGGCAAAGTGGCGCTCGAACAGGGATTCTGCAGTTTTCTTCGCTTATGTGTAGGTGGACTTCGGGGTGCTCCTCTGTCTTTTGATCAGGAGCAAAATCAAATCTCAAGGGGCTTCTGCTCTTAAAACTCTCTATATTAAATGCAGACATTTTTGATAGTACCATATCACTTATGTCTTCGTGTTCAAGTTCGTCAGCGGATACTTTGATAGGGGCAGGATACCAGCATAGCCTATGCTTAATTACATCGCCTCGTTTAAAGGAATATGATATCTGAAAAAAAGAACCGTCATTCAGTAGCATTGAATATTGCTTGTTTTCAATTAGGGCGCAATATTCAGCTATTGTAGAAAATGGCTGATCTTTTAATATATATCCATCGTTACCCCATGTAACTTCAAGAACTCCGTTGGATTTCCTGAATATCTGATGGTTTCTTGAGTCAAAAACGAGACCAGATTTTTGCCACTCATAAATCAAGTCATTAATATTATTAATAAGTTTTTGAGGGGTAATTATCATCTTCTAACTCGACTTAAAAAAATCATGAAGTTCTGGTGGGACATCTTCTAGGGATAGCTCTCCGGTTTCCAATAGGCGCTTTATTTCTTTTATCTTCCCAAATCCTTCGTATAGGTTTTGCTTTTCTTCATCGGTCTTGTCTTGGTATGCGCTATCGAGTTGCTCAAGCTCTATTTTGGTTGGGTATTTAAAGTCCAAGCGAAATTCATTGTCAAACACCTTTTTTATTTCTTGAGATAGCTTGTTCATATTATCTCCTACTCCAACAATCCTAATCCAAGCTTTTGTTCTAGTTATTGCGGTAAATAATGCGTTCCTCTTTTTGCCTAACTCTAAGCCCGCATAGCTGTAATTTGAGTTCATGGCGTAAACCATAGGGGCTTCGTTTCCCTTAGCTCTGTAGATGTGAGTGATGGCGATAGACTTTTCCATAAAAACAACGTCGCGACTAGTGTTTTTTCCAGCTATGTGACAATCGATATTAAGCTTTCTAAGCTCATGGATTAAGTGAGACGACTCGCTGGTTAATGTGTACGCATCAGGAAACACGACTAAAATATCTGTATGTTCTAATTCGTCGGTTGTAATGTTTTTCCTTATTTCAGAGGCTACCCATTGGGCTTGAGCGACCGTGGTTTGAAATGATCCATACACAATCGACGACTCAGGATTCAGTAGTCGGTCAAAATATTCTGGATTTCTTTCACTACTCCTTTGTAGGTTAACTCTTTCACCGAGACGAAGTTTTCCACCAGCAACCTCGTACCCTATATTTTTCCAGAAATCAGGGTCTGAAAACATCCTTACAGGGCCTTCTTCTCTGTATATTCCAAGTCCTAAAGCCAAAGCTAGGGTTAGGGTCCATGGAGGGTTTCGGTAACAAATAGGGAGCATGTTATCTTGCTTGGGCATCCCTTCTTCATTTACTAGGGTGACCAAAGGAGTGCCATTATCGTTAAGACCAAAAAGCTCATCTGGAGGGAGCATTTGAAAGCTGCCTAGGTTCTGTAGTTCGTCATACGCCCAGACTATTTTTTTACTGTTCTTTGTGAATTTATAGACAAGTTTAAAGAATGGGACAGGAAAATCCTGAGCTTCATCGATGAGTACGTAATCATAAATAGGTGTAATGTCAACTGATTCAGAGAAGTCCAGTGCCTCTTGGCATGCTCCTTCAAATGCGAGATCTTGACCGTATTTTGACTTGGCTTCGAAAAAACTTAAGGGCTCCATTCCAAGTAAATTACAAATCTCAGAATAGAGACCAACTTCCTTATTGCTTCCCCATGCATGACGAATTTTTAGGTATTCAAAATCCGGCTCGTCCTTTAAGTGTTCAAAGTAAAATTTTTCAATTAATTTATTGAATTGCTGGTACAGGGAGCGACTCTGAAATGTAACTGCAATAGTTAGGTTTTCGTTATATGCATGCAAGTAAGCGGCCTTCATTGCTAGAATAATAGTCTTACCACAACCAGCTAACCCCCTAACTCTCTGAGGTTTCTCTGGTGATTCAATAGCTGCTTTCTTTTGCCATTTGTCGAGATTGGCTATTTCTTTTTCAATTTCTTTGATTGTGTAGCCTAGAGAGCCCTCAGACTGTGCTTTGGTTCTTTTTTTCTGTGGTTTTAATACTGAGGTTTTTTGTATCGCGGCATTGACAAGGGTAAAGACATCGTCATCAATACTTCCTAGTTCATGTATGTCATTTGCGATATTACCTGGAGACGTTAATTCAACATCGTCACTCTTTTCATCTGTTTGACGGAATGAAAACGTTATAATTTCAAAAAGTAGTTTTCTACGTTTAACGAGTCTTTTTTCGGTGAAAAACCTTTTGAATAACCCCCTGTAAATGTCATCTTGGTACTCTATGATAGAGTCTATATCACTGTCAGGGGCAGTGGTTAAATCGAAGGCAACAACGCCATGCTCTTTTGTGACCAATAGTGCATCGGTTAACAAGGAGTTATCATCAACGTCAAAAATCGGATAGCCAATGTACAGACTTCCGGTTAGGTCTAGCCTTTTCAGTGACTCTACTAAATCACTAACCGCTTGAGGGTTGGTTTTTTTACCAAAAACAAAATCAATCATTGTTAAACTCTATCCTTTTAGCACTAGGGTCAAGTACTTACTTTCTCGTATTTTTATTCTGAACTCTTTAGTTAATAAATTCAATGATTAATGCGTTATTGGTTGCTTGTTTAAGGATGTCTAAATGTAGGTTGTTAATTGGTTTCGGGGCTTCTTGGTTTGTGTTTTTAACTCAAAATGTGGCATTAGTCTTTACCTTAGACGTATTCAACTGTTTGTTTGGTAGATGTTACTTACTACATATTTAAAAAGTAACAGAGCTCAGTATTGTATCTAGGAGGCTTGGAATATTTTTGTCATTACTGTTACGCTCAGTAAAAAGATAATCACTACTTAAATATGAAAACAAAAAGCCAGCTAAATAGGTTTAATATCTCCAGATAGATTTGCAAGGTTTTTATATGAATGCGTTAAATATAAAGGCGCAACAAAGTCCAGATATATCGTCAATCTTCCATCAAAATACTGCCTCGTGAAGCTATAATTATCTAATTAAATTGAAGTGGTTTATATCGTAAAAAAGAGGCTACGTAGCCTCTTATAAAACAGTATTAAAAACTTAAAACTAAGCTAGTAAACCTGCTTTTGTTTCAGGCATTGCTATAAAGCCGTCAAGTTTACGAACGTTGTTTAGCCATCTTAAAATATTTGGGTATTGCTCAAGTGATACACCGCCCTCTGGTGCGTGCGCTATGTACGAAAAATTGGCAATGTCGGCAATAGTAGGCTGAGTGCCTACTAAGTACTCGCGATTTTGTAAGTATGCATCCATTGTTTTAAATAATGTGTGGGCAATGTTTATCGCGTTTTGATGATCAAGCTCTGCGCCAAATACCGAAACTAAACGCGCTGCACACGGTCCTGAAGCCACAAGCCCTGCAGCAACGCTCAACCAGCGCTGAATGTGCGCTTGAACAGTAATATCTTCTGGGTACCAGGTTCTGTTAGCATCAAACTTTTGTGCCAAGTACAGTAAAATAGCGTTTGAATCGTTAATAATGTCGTCGTTATGTTTTAGTACCGGTACTTGCCCAAAAATATTCATTTTTAGAAAGTCAGCGTGCTGTTGTGCGCCGTTTTGCAGTGCCACATCAACCATATTTACATCAAGCTTTAAAAGCGATGTAAATAACTCTGCACGATGTGAATGACCAGATAAAGTAAAACGGTATAGCGTTAGATTGCTCATGGGTTGTCCTGTTTTTTAATTTTGAATAGTGATTTTTAATAACGCTATTCTTTCACTATTATCAGTTTTGAAAAACCGAGCTAGTAAGGAATAAATGTCAATGCTATATTGACAATCATGGATACTATTATTGGCATTAAAACAATCATAGCGGTTGTTGAAACAGGCTCTTTTACAGCCGCAGGCGACAGACTAGGGCTTTCAAAGGCGCTGGTTAGTAAATACGTGGGCATTGTAGAGCAAGACTTAGGGGTTAGATTATTTAACCGTTCCACGCGCAGAATTTCGATTACCGAAGCGGGGCAAAGTTATTACACAAGCGTAGTGCCTGTAATTGAAAGCTACAGCGAAATGCTCGATAACTTATCGGGTCAAACAGCGCTTGCTAGCGGCAAGATTAGGGTGAGTGCGCCGGTGTCGTTTGGTGAATCAAACCTTGCGCCGTTAATGCCTGAGTTACTGAGCCGCTATCCCGATTTAAGTATTGATTTAGTGCTTTCAGACAAAACAATTGATTTGCTAGAAGAGGGGGTTGATTTAGCAATAAGAATTGGCAGTGTGTCTGACTCTAATTTAATTGCGAGGCAAATTACCAGTTACCCTTTAATTTTATGTGCATCAGCAGATTATATTCAGCGCTTTGGCGCACCAGCGAGTGTTGATGAGCTTGAACAACACGCCACAGTGATTGATAGCAACTTTAAAATAGGTCGCCATTGGCCTCTAGTTTCACCTAGTGGTGAGGCATTAACGGCAAGCGTAAACTCGCGTGTTTCGGTTAATAATCCGCAAGCTGTAAAAGAGGTGGTTGTAGCGGGTGGCGGTATTGGCTTAATCCCTGAAATAGTGGTGAGAGACGATATTGCATCGGGTAAGCTTGTACAGGTTATGGTGGATTATAAAACCTTTGAATTTGGCTTATTTGCTATTTATCCGCATAGAAAATTTGTGGCTCAAAAGGTTACGTCGTTTATTCAGTTTTTATTTGAAAAGTTTGAAGCTAAAAAATAAAGCGGCTCTCAACCTTACTTTAAAACTAAAACTAAAACTAAAACTAAAACTAAAATTAAAACCCAAGCTAAAAACAAAAAAGCCTAAAATCAGTTAAGTGATTTTAGGCTTTTTAGAATAGAATATTAAAATATTATTTTAAAATAACCACAGGCACATCGCTGTTTTCGAGCATTTTTATGGTGTTACTGCCCACAAAAAACTGCCTTAATTTAGAGTGCCCAAACGCACCCATTACAATTAGTTCTACATTATTTTGCTCTTTATATTGCATTAACGAGTCAAAAATATTGCCCTCTAAAAAGCTTGCCGACACTTCAAAGTCCATACTGATAAGCTTGTGCTGTGCATTAACAAATTTTTCTTCAAGGTCTTTTTCGTTATTTTTAATACTCACTAAATGGCAATGCAAACCATGTAACAAGCCGCCATCAATCACTTGTTGTAGCGCTTTGTCGGCTGTTTCGCGGCCGTCGTACGCAATCATAAATGATTTAGGTTGTTTAAATGTTTCTGGAATAAGCAAAATAGGTTGTGTTGCATTACGCACTAAGGTTTCTATATGTGAGCCCAGCACCGCAAAGCTATTACTATGTCCAGCACCATTTTGGCCAATAACAATAAGGCGTGTGTCGTCTTTTAAGTCTATAACGGTATCGAGCAAATCACCGTGGCGCTTAATTAATTCAAAATTAGTAATACCTGCCGATTTAGCATGCTCACTTACTGAGTTTAATAATTCGTCAGCCATTTTTAAACTTACTTTACAGCGTTGTTCGTCAAGCTTGGTCATTTCATCAAGAAGTGTCGAATGCGCACCAAGCCCAATGCTGCCAGAATAGTCGCCGATATTAGTTTGCTGCGTTTTTTCAATTGTATGCACAAAGCTAATTGGTTTATTTAGCTTTTTTGAAGCCCAAATAGCAGCGTCGGTTACATTTTTAGTAATGGCTGAGCCATCTACATAGGTAATTATTTTAGTCATTGCATTCTCCTTAATGTCCGCCAAGTAGTTTTTCGACTTCTTCAGGGTTGTTATGCACACCAAATTTATCAATTACAGTTTCGGTTGCGCTATTCATACCAATAATATTAACCGTTGCGCCTTCACGCCTAAATTTAATGACCACCTTGTCGAGTGACGATACACCAGTTATATCCCAAAAATGTGCATGGGTTAAATCAATTACGACGTTAGAAACTGCATTTTTAAAATCGAACGATGCAATAAATTGCTCAGCTGAGGCAAAAAATACTTGGCCAACGACTTCATAGGTTATTTTATCGTTGCTTTCATCATGCTTGGTTTTAACCACCATAAAGCGACCAATTTTATTGGCAAAAAACAACGTAGCTAACAACACACCAACTAAAACGCCAATGGCTAGGTTATGCGTGGCAACAACCACAATAACGGTGGAAATCATCACTACGTTTGATGAAAGCGGGTTCTTTTTTAAATCCTTAACAGATGTCCACGAAAACGTACCAATCGATACCATAATCATTACGGCAACTAGGGCTGCCATAGGAATTAAACGCAGCCACTCATCTAAAAACACCACCATTATGATTAAAAATGTGCCTGCAATAAAGGTAGAAAGCCTGCCGCGCCCCCCCGATTTAACGTTAATAATTGATTGCCCAATCATAGCGCAACCCGCCATACCACCAAATAAGCCTGCGCCAATATTAGCAATACCTTGGCCTTTACATTCTTTATTACGATCGCTCGTTGTATCAGTTAAGTCATCAACAATAGTGGCGGTCATCATTGACTCAAGTAAGCCCACAACAGCAAGACCAATTGAATACGGTAAAACAATTTGCAGTGTTTCGAGTGTTAGCGGTACATCGGGCCATAAGAATATAGGTAGAGTGTCTGGCAGTTCGCCCATGTCGCCAACGGTTCTTATATCAAGACCCAAAAATATTGAAACCAGTGTAATAACAACAATACACACTAAAGGAGAGGGAAGTATTTTGCCAATAGTTGGAATATATGGGAATAAGTAAATAATACCTAAGCCCGCTGCAGTCATCGCATAAACATGCCAAGTAACATTGGTCAGCTCAGGTAACTGCGCCATAAATATTAAAATCGCCAGCGCGTTTACAAACCCTGTTACAACAGAGCGCGATACAAAGCGCATTAATTCACCGAGCTTTAAAAAGCCTGCAAATATTTGTAGTACACCAGTAAGTAAGGTAGCAACCAGTAAGTATTCCAAACCATGATCTTTAACTAGCGTCACCATTAACAGTGCCATTGCACCGGTGGCCGCCGATATCATGCCAGGACGTCCGCCTACAAAGGCAATAATAACCGCAATACAAAATGAGGCGTATAAACCTACTTTTGGATCAACACCGGCAATAATAGAAAAGGCAATCGCTTCAGGTATTAGGGCAAGCGCCACAACAATACCAGCAAGCACATCGCCACGAACATTAGAGAGCCAATCTCTTTTTACGTGATCAAACATGTAAATAACCTAATGAGTTAGTTTCCCAAAGTATAAGGGAATATTTTATTTAAATAACAGTGATTCTCGCACACCTAATAAAGCTTACAGATAAAGCGCTGACAAACAAGGAAGATAGATTACCTAAGGGCATTTTAATTTTAAAAAGCACCTATGGTTAGATGAAAAGTTAAGATCTTGGTATTTATAGAGTTCATAAGCTAGCTGGTTTATTTGCGATACTAATGATTTTAACACCTCTTATGCTTAGAACTTTTTCCGTCATATCTATTTTATAAACACGGTATTAATTCGCATAATGCGAATTAATAGAGTTGCAACATGCATAGAAATCGCTCTATTTTATTTTTTTATAAAGAATTCAATGTACTAAATTTTGGAATGAAGTCTGCACTGATTTATTTACTTAATAAATAAGGGCAACTAATTATGAAATTAACCCAATTATCCACAGCACTTTTATCACTAGTTCCGTGTGCTGTTTTAAGTCAGCCATTTGATGAATGTCCAAGTCAGGCTTTTTTAATGCAAAACTCAAAAGCACAACTGTATGGAATAGATTTAGTGTCTGCTAAACCTACCGTTTTAACGACAGAGCTGACATTTGCAAATGAGGCTAATAATGAAAGTGTTAACGCAATAGGCTTTAATTATAAAGATCAATATTTATACGGGTTTAGTAAGCAATTACCAAGTAGTGTTGTGCAAATCGGTGATGATTTTGAAATGAAACGCTTAGATGTTGTTGGTCTTCCTGCAACAAATTTTTACGTTGGTGATATTCAAGTCATTGAAGATGAAGGAACTCAGAGCGCTTCATATTATGTTTATACTCCAAATTTTGGTCTTTATTCTATCAACCTAGATGGTGATTTAGATGCCTCTATTACGGCCACACTTCTACCTGATTCAGATACATGGAAGCTAGGTATATTTGATTTCGCTTTTCACCCAAAGAGTAATTTATTATACGCTGTAGAATCTAATGGTGACTTGCATGAAATAGACATAGCAGCTAATACCGCTCGATTTATTACTCAAGTAGACATTGGTGATGATACTGGGGCTTTTGGAGCTGCATACTTTGATATTAATGGGCAATTTTATTTCAGTAATAACAAAAGCGGTAAAATTCATAAGGTTGATTTAAGCATTAGCCCAGTTGTTGACTATACGCCGGTTGCTAACGTATTTACATCAGGCCCTAAATCAAGCCAAAACGATGGGGCACGTTGTGCCATAGCTGAAGTTAAAGTCACCGATAGCTCAATTGATTTTGGTGATGCACCAGCACCGTATAACACGAGTCTTGAAAAAAGTGGCGCTAGGCATCTGTTTGATCTTAATAGCACTGGCAGTGAGTTAATTTATCTAGGAGATTCTGTTGATGGCGAAAATATAAATACAGAAGCTGATTTAGTCAATTTTCCGATTGATGGATCGGATGATGGGGTTAGTTTTGTAACTGCTATATCTGCAGGTCAAGATAGCCAAATCATAGTTAGGGCATCAGCGACTAGCTTTTTATATGCATGGTTTGATTGGGATCAAAACGGAGCATTTAGTGAAGATGAACGAACGGTCACCAAACTTCAGCTTAATGAGGGTGATAACAGTATTCTTGTCAGTGTTCCTAGTAATACAAAGTCAGGCCAAACATGGGCTCGATTTAGAGTAACTGATGGTACCGAAGCCTCGCTTATCACCGCAACAGGGGGAGTACTTGGCGGCGAAGTTGAAGATTACGAAGTAACTACATTTGCCAGTGCTGTGTATCCAGGTGAGAGTGATTGGGTAACGCTTGCTTACGAAGATAAATGGCCGTTTGCAGGTGATTACGATTTTAATGATGTCGTACTAAATTACAGAACGACTCAGCTAATCGAAGGGAGCAGTGTAGTTGGCTACAAAATAGATGGTCAACTTATAGGGATTGGTGCGACCTATCATAATGGCTTTGCTGTGAGGCTAAAGGAAACGGTAAATGGTAATCCACTCTCAATTTTAAGAAATGAAGTTGATGAGAGTGCTATTTCTTTGGTTATTGATGGGCAATTGCAAAATGGCCGTTATTTAGAAGAAAACCGCGATGAAGCTATTCTAATTTTTATGCAAGATACGTGGGAGTATGTTTCTAGACAGTCCGGTTGTGAATACTTTAGAACAGAAAATAACTGTGATGATAACGTTAAAGTCACATTTAGCATGACCATTCCATTAAAATTACCAAAAGCAATCACAGCCTCTCCAGGTACACTTCTTGACCCCTTTATTTTTGCAACAGATGGTTTTTATCATGGAGACTTTTTGGTAGGAAAAGAATCCAGAAGCTGGGAAGTGCATATCAAAAATCAAACGCCGACTGAAGCGTTTGACTCCTCATTTTATAACTATGTTGGCTCTGATGATGTGAGCGATCAAAGTAAAGGTTTGTATTTCCTTAGTGAAAGTGGCTTACCTTGGGCAATGGAAGTTGGTATGCAATGGCTCCATCCACTTGAGGGTGTTGATATAACTGATGCCTATGGCAGCTTTGCCGAATTTGCAGAGTCATCGGGTGCGCAAAAAACAAAATGGTTTAATGATTACAGTATTAATAATGTTGTAAAAGGGGATCAATAATGAATAACGCTATTATAATTTCAATGTTATCACTAGGTTTAATTGCATGTGGCGGCTCGGGTTCAGAAGAATCAAAAGCTCCTGAGGCAGCGGTATCTCTACCTTTGGAAAGTTCAAATGAACCTGCAGGAATAGCAGCTTTACAAATTGATGAACAATTTAATCTTTCCACTAAATACTCACTTAATCTTGATGTTGATCTTGGACTGGGAGAGGTTAGAGCGTATTTAAATGTATGCCAAAAGAAAATATCAGCACAGCGGGCAGATTATAATAACTGCGTTTATAGAGGGCCATTGGTCAATAGTATGCTTGAAAAACAGCTTACACTGAGTCGCGAAGATATTGAGTTAATAGCCGAAATTTGGTTTTACGATAGCTCTACTCAGCCACTTTTATATTCATGGAAATATAATTCAGGCGAAAAACAACAGTTATTTATAATGCGATAACCTTTGAAAGTTTTCACTCACGGGGTCAAAAATTTATGTTTAGAGCCTTAGGTATTAATAATCCGCAACGATTTTTTTTGCGGATTATTCTTTTGTTAGCCGCATTGTTATTTATTGCACTTGCGTATAATCCTTTAGAGCATTTTTATGCAGATGTGTTTGTGTCTCTGCGCTTACAATTATTGTCAGCTGCGTTAGTGTGTGCGCTGCTATTAATTACCCTCAAACTATTTAAATTAGGAGCCGCATTACTACTTGTGTGTATTGTAGGGGTTACCCCTGTGTTATTTAATTTATCTAGCTCAACATCCTACAGTGGGCCGGTATTATCTGTTAAGCAAATAAACTTAAACTATAGTAATAAATATATAGAAACTCATTTAGCAACGTTGTTGCAAAAAAAATGGGATGTGTTGATTTTACAAGAATTCAGCGACAAAAATCGTAATTTACTGAACCAATTTTTAAGTACAACTGATATGTTTGGCTATGAAGAAATAGAAGGAATTCCCTATGGCATAGTTGTTTTATCACGAATACCTATGGTGTATAAGCATCAAGTTAAACTGGATGCTGATAAATTAGGTTACATTAAATTGAAGTTTTTATTTATAGATCGCATTGTCACGGTTTTTGTAGCTCATCCTCCTTCCCCACGGTCAAGACAACATTGGCAAAATAGAAATACGTTATTAGCAGCACTAAACACGGCAGCACATAATGAAAAGGGCGTTTGGGTAATCGCTGGTGACTTAAATATTGTCCCTTGGTCTCAATACTTTAATTGGGATGATAGTAAAACGTGTTACGGAGAAAGTGAGCGGTATGTGAGCTTTATGCCTTTTGAACGTGGGCGATCTATTTTTACAGGCTTAGCCATAGATCATTGTATAATGAGTGAAGGCATTAATTTGCAAAGATTAACAGTGAGTGACTTTAAAGGCAGTGATCATAGAATGCTTAGTTATGATTTAATTATTGATTAACTTTAAAGGCTCAGGATTTTATGCTGAGCCTTTAAAAATCGGTTTGCGTAAGCTATTTAATGGGCTTAGGTATATAAAAATTGCTCACGATGGCTTAATCGTCTGTTTTATATCATGTAATAGGTGCTGAAAATTTCGTTTGTGAGGAAATAACATAAAAGCAGCCGCTGTAATGCGTAAGGCTTTAAATTTAAGCCCGATTTCCCTGTAGTACTCACCATAACACTCTAACATTCTCGCTTTAGCTTTAAGCTTTGTATCAAATCCAGTATCGTTTTTACATCGAGAAATGATTACTTTCATTGCATTAAGTCTATTTTTTCTATTTGCTGTGATCGAACCTGCCCTCATTAAATAGCCCATTGATGTTTGAAGTGAAAATGCAACATCACCAATTCGAGCTAATTTTAACCAACAATCCCAATCACTTGCGCTATTGAGTGAAGTATCAAATTTTCCAACGAAGCTGATAGCTGATTTTTTTACCACCACAGAAGACGTGCCTATCACATTAGCAAATAGGAGTAAGTCCATAGGTGATTTAAGGTTTTGATACCCTGTGCTATTTTTATCTATAAATTTTGAGAACTCCGGCCAATAAGAGAAACAATCAATAATTGGTTCATATTTTTCATTTACATGTATGTAATTAGTAAAACTTAAAACACAGTCACTATTTTGTTTCATATAGTTAATTTGATTGGATAACTTGTCGTCTGTCCAGTAATCATCGGCGTCTAAAAAGGCAATGTAATCGCCTTTAGCTTCAGATATTGCTCTGTTTCTCGCTTTTACAACCCCTGTATTTGGTTGTGTAATGACTCGAATTTCAGGCAGTATTTTTTGAAGATTTTCTAACCATTCGACACTGCCGTCAGTTGAACCATCATCGACGACGAGTATTTCGTAGCTAATATTCTCTTGTATAACAATGCTTGATATTGCCTTTGCTAAATAGGGTTTGCAGTTGTAATTAGGAATAATAACGCTTACTTCAATGCTCATATTAAGTAACCTTCATTTTCTCAGGTAGTTAGACTACGCAAGATAAGCGCCAACGATTTTAATACGCTTCGGGGCGATTTTTTGTTTAATGGTTTGCATATTGCGATTTATCTTCGCATATTGATTTTTTAATGCTCATTTAAGCCGTTTTTTGCAGGGCATAGTTCTTGCGAAGTAACATTAAGTTTATCTGGAGTTTTTAAAATGAAACATATTGGTATTGTTGTCCCCAGCTTTCACATTCCATCAGAAACGTTTGTCGTTACTGAAATCAATGCTTTAGTTAAAGCAGGGCATAAAGTAAGTGTACTGACGTTCGAAAACTTGAATGAGTGTATCAATTTAGATAATAGCGTTCGTATTATTGTTATAAAAAAATCGACTCAGTCAGCTATAAGTTTTGCATTACAACACCCTGTTATGGCACTTAAAAGTAGCATTTTGGCCAGTCAATTTAGCGCTATCTCTCTTGTATCGCTAATGGGTTATGGACTGAATATTGCTGAGATAATTCATTCTCGTAAAATCTCTCATATCCATTGCCATTTCATGCATGCCCCGCTCACATATTCAATAGTTGCCAGCAAAATTGCAGGTGTTAGCGTGTCCTCAATAGGGCATGGGCACGATGTTTACGTGAACGATTCTGATTTAAAACTTAAATTATCACTGTGTGATTTCTCAGTTGCGGTATGTAAAGACATGCAGATAAAGCTAAATAATTACAGCGCGGGTAAGGTTCAATTACTGCACTGTGGTATCGATTTAAGTATGTTTAACGCCAAACCAAGTCGTCTAAATGAGTCAGTAAAGCTCTTATTTGTAGGGCGATTAGTTGAAAAAAAAGGTCTGCAATTTCTATTACCAGCAATAAAAAAGTTAAATAAAAAACACTCTATTTCGCTAGATATTGTAGGGGAAGGGCCTTTATTAAATGATCTAATTTATTTATGTGAAGAACTTAATATTGTTACTGAAGTTAAGTTTTTAGGTGCAAAAAGCCCCACATGGCTAGCAAAAAACACCAGTGATTACTCTGCCTTAGTGGCTCCTTTTTGTGTGTCTAGTAATGGTGATCGCGATACCGGTCCTGTGGTTTTAAAAGAGGCGATGGCCAGTGGCATTCCTGTAATAACGACAGAACTGATGGGAGCAAAAGAAATTGTTAATGACTCCGTTGGGTTTAAATGTGAGCCTTCTAGTATTGGCGGTCTCGAAAGAATTTTAACTGAATTTTGTGATCTTAGCCCGTATGAAAGATACGAAAAAGGACTAAATGCTAAAAAATTAGTGACTAAAAAGTTTGATGCAAATTCGCAAGCTAAAAAGCTATCTAACTGGATTCAAACTGTGTAGGTGAAACTATGAATGGAATTAAGCAAATTGCATATTTTGGTTTATCTACCTTATCACTTAAAGTGCTGGGGTTTGCTTTATTACCTATTTCTACACGTATTTTGAGTCAAACTGAGTTTGGTGAGCTAACTTTTTTAGTGTCAATATCAGCGGTTATGTCGTTACTTTTATGTTTAGGCTTACCGGAATTACTTTTTAAGCAACAAATAAACAACCCTCAAAAAAAGCGAGCATTATTTAGAGATGCATTTATTTTATGTGGTTTTTTAAGCAGTATCTTTGTGTGTGTATGTGTTTACTTTGTAGAGCCGTTTAGCGCGTTACTGCCTGTTTCATTAACTTTGATAGATATAAAACTGTTGGCTGTTAATTTAGCACTATCATCGCTGCTTTCAATTTTATTTTGTTACTTTAGATACTACGAGATGGCTAAGCAGTTTTGTATTTTAGCTATACTACAGGGCATTGTTCAAACTGTGTGTACGCTTGTATTGCTTTATTTAGGCTATGGGGTAACCGGTGTGATGGTGTCGGGTGTTGTATCGAGTGCCTGTGTATTATTTATAGCATTATCGGTTGTTTTTCAGCAGATTAGTATCGGCTTTAAATATATTCCTTGGAATATTAGCTATAAAAATAGTCTGTTCTTATTAAGCATTATTATCTCTTCATTGTTTGTATACGCAAATAACGGTGCTGAAAACTGGTTTATTGTAGCAAGTGTAGGTAAAGAAAAACTAGCTCAATACTACGTTGCAGTGCAGTTTGCATTAATGGCGTCGTTTACTTTTGAACCGATTAGAATGTGGTGGTTTTCTCGTCGTTTTAATGAGTTAGCACAAGATCGTACTCGTTATGTGTTTTTATGCGAACTTAGTTTGGATATTGGCATATTACTTTGTGCGTTTATGACGATAGTGGCGCCTCATCTTTTAGCCGTAGTATTACCCGATAGCTATCAATTAAATATATGGCTGTTACCGAGTTTAATTGTGATTGTAGTACTAAGACACCACAGTGATTTATTAAATATTGGTTGTTATATCAAATTCAACGGTTTTTTTGTCACTGTAGTGAATGTTATTAGTGCTTTAACAGCACTGATACTGCTTTTCTTTTTGGTGTCTGAATTAGCTGTACTGGGTGCTGTTATTGCTTTAATGGCAGCCCAGTTATTAAAAGCAATACTTTTTTTTGTTATAAGTCAAAAGCTTGAATATTTATCGTTGAGTGTAAAAAACCTTGTGCCGAGCTGGGGATGTTTTTTAGTCATTTATATGATGAGTGCTTTTGACTTTCCACAATATGTAATCTGCCAACTCATCACATTTATCTGTTTTTTAATGATCCTTTGTCATAAATATAATCAAATAATTAGCAATGTCATTCATCACATATTGAAGGGCAGAGTGCATGATTAATTGGTATAAAAAACATTGTTTAATTATAAATGGGATGCTTATTACAGCGCTAACGCTTGTGCTGTATATTTTATTTGGTCCTATTGCTGCATTTGCATTATTACTGCTGCCATTTGCAGGATACTTAGCGGTTAAGATAAGTACTGTATTTATTATTTTTTTTATTCTATTTAGTTATTTTAGATTACACGAAGCCTTTGTTTTTTTAATGCCCCTCAAAATACCTAAAATGTTGGCGCTCGCCTCGCTGTTAGGAATTACATGGCATTTGTTTATTTCAAAAACCTTAAAGCCGCATTGGAGCTCAACACATCTGATTTTTGTTATTTGGTTTGCTTGGCTTACGGTGTGTGTGTTTAGTGCAACAAACAAAGGGCTGGCAATAGAGTATTGGATAGGGGTACTGGTTAAGGTATTTATTATGGTGTTTGCTATCAGCTGGTGGCTAACACGGTTCTCTCATTTTAGTTTTGTTCGCATGGGGATCATGATCTCTGGTGTTGCTGTTGCATTGGTTGCTTTAAACAACAAAATTAATGGCATTGGTCTAATTGAAGGTACTCGGGTGACTATTTCTCGTGAGTATCGCTCACAACTGGGTGATCCAAACGATTTATCTTTAGTGTTAATGTTTCCCGTTTCTTTTTTAGCCGCTGAGTTATTCAATTCACAAGTTAATAAATACCGTCGAATATTTGCAGGAATCGGTTTAATTTTTACTATTTCCGGTGTTATTGCTACGCAAAGTCGCGGTGGGGTACTCGGAATTGCGGCTATCTTAAGCTTCTTTTTATATCAAAAAGTAAAAAATCCTGTCGTTGTTGCAATGTGTGCAGGTGTTGCGATGTTAGCTATGATGGTTTTTGCTGGTATAAGCGATAGGCAAAGCGGTGGAGCTGCAGAAGATGGGGTTGATGAATCTGCAATGGGTCGAATATACGCGTGGCAAGCGGCAATTAATATGGCGCTGTCGAACCCCTTAACAGGCGTTGGTGTAGATAACTTTTTTGTAAATTATTACTTTTACAGTCCTCATTGGGATGGCAAGAATCATGCAGTACATAGCACCTGGTTTCAGGTTTTAGGTGAAACAGGTTTTGTTGGAATATGTATATTTCTGGTTTTAATTGCCAGTATTTACCGAAGTCTTTCGAGAGTTTATTGCATTAATAAACTTAACTACAACCACCAAGTTGTTGTTAATGCTAATGCATTAAAGGCTGGCATTATTGGGTTTATGGTTGCTGGTACATTCCTAACACAAGCATTTACTTGGCCTTTATATATTATTCTGGCACTAACAATTGCGCTAGAAAAGCTCACAATACAAAGCAATAAGGAATCGTAGTATGTTAATACATTTTAAATACTGGCTTAAGAATAGCCCTCACCCTGTTGCGAAATCGCTGTTTTATTTTGCAACTTATCTTCGCAATCCACAAATGGTGGTTATTCCGTTATTTCACTCTGGATTCTATTACCTACATCAATTTTTAAAAACATTTTCCCACGAATTACTAAGAATACTTTATTACACCCCACTGTTTAAAAGTCAGATAAAAGGGAGTAAAAAACAGTTGTTTCTTTACTCAGGTATGCCACAAGTTTTGGGGGAGCTTAAAATTGAGTGCAGCGATAATGTACGGATGTCGGGTATATCGACTTTTTGTGGGCGGGTGGGTAGCGTTACCACGCCCACTTTAGTTATTGGTAATAATGTAGATATAGGTTGGCAGAATGCATTTTCGGTAGGTCGAAATATTACGTTAGAAGATGATGTGCGGCTTGCGGGACGTATTTTTTTAGCCGGTTTTCCTGGCCATCCAGTTGATTGTGAACGAAGAGCACTTGGGGAGAGTGATGATGAGTCTCAAATTGGCGACATTACGATTAAACGTGGTGCGTGGCTTGGTACTGGAGTAACTGTTCTTGCTGGCGTTACTATAGGCGAGGGGGCAATTATAGGCGCAGGAAGCGTTGTTACGAAAAACATTCCTCCTTTTACTATTGCAGCAGGTAATCCGGCTAAAGTGGTCAAACACATCAAGGAATAATAATATGAAATTTATCGTTTTTGGCGAAGATTGGGCAAGCCACCCGAGTAGTACCCAACATTTATTTTCTCAATTGGCTAAAAATCATGAAATACATTGGATTAACTCAATAGGTATGCGAAAACCTCGCTTTAAATTACACGATATAAAACGAGTTTTGGGAAAGTTTAAGCAGCTTTTTAGTAAACCTGAAAACACGGCAATTAAAACACCTTCGACGATGCAAGTTTACCGATTACCAGTCTTGCCATGGCACGATAATCGCTTTGTGAGGCGTTATAATAGATGGGTTTTTTATTTTTATTTTAAAGATATTCAAAGTAATGGCCCGTTAACGTATTGGTTAAGTGTGCCTACCGCAGAATACTTTTTCACTAAAAAAGCACAAGACCCCCTTATTTACTACTGTGGTGACGATTTTAATGCATTGGCAGGTGTCGATCCTAATCTAGTGTCATCCTTTGAGAAAAATTTAATCAAGAAAGCCGACCTAATTTATGTTGTGAGTGATTTTTTAAACAATAAAATGCCGGCTCATAAAACAAAGCTACTTCCCCATGGTGTGAGTTATGATTTATTTACGTCTGATGTAAAGAGAGCCCCAGAAATAGATGTTTTAAATGGACCAGTAATTGGGTTTTATGGAAGTATTAATCAGTGGTTAGATATCAGTTTATTAACAGCACTTGTTACGGAGCGACCAAATTATCAACTGGTTTTGGTAGGAGATATTGTTGCTTGCACATCTGAGCTTATGCAGTTTAAAAACGTTACACATGTGCCAGCTGTTGATCACGAGCGTTTAGTGGAGTTTTCGGCACATTGGGATGTGTCTATTTTACCATTTGTAAATAATGAGCAAATTAGAGCATGTGATCCGTTAAAGTTAAAAGAGTATTTAGCCGCAGGAAGCCCGATTGTAGCCACGGACTTTCCAGCCGTAACACGTTATAAGTCGAATATTTACATAGCAAAAAATCAATTCGATTTTATAAATAAAATAGATCAGGCAATTGCCTTAGATAAAGAACAGTTAAGCTCTCTTAAGTCAGCGCAACAGGACATCGCTAAAGATCATAGTTGGGAGTCAAAAGCATTGCTCGTTCAACATGATATTTTAATGTTAAATAAAGCGCCTTAGGCAGTAAACGATAATCTTGGCGCAGCCTGTGCAACTACCTTATTAAAGTACGCTATTTGCAGCTTAAATTTTTATTATGCAAATAGCAGCTAAATTTCGCATAGCAATATGCAAATGTATAGGTAGGGTTTATGTTAGTAAGAGAGCAAATAAAAAGGTTACTTTATTTAACCTTGTATAGTGTTTATACAAGGGCAAAGCTATTCATTTTACCACTTTTGATTGTTCCTTCAGTCGTGATTATCTTGGCTGTGACTGCGCAAAAAAAATACACAAACCATGCAACTATTTTAATTGAAGAGTCTTCGTTACTTAATCCATATCTAGATGATTTATCTTTTTCTTTCGATTTATCAAATCGAATGGCGGCACTTAGAACACTTGTAATTAGCCGAAAAGTACTAATAGCTGTAGCAAAAGAAACAGGCTTAATTTCTGAAACGGCTACCTCAGCTGAGATAGAAAAAATCCATCAAGAGCTTTCTCAAGCACTTTCTTTATCACTTGTTGGCGACGAACTTGTTCGTGTGAACTTCATATGGCATGACCAGACAAAAATGAAGATGGTGTTGGAGAAAGTGGTCGAAAAATTTATTGAAAGTTTATTAGCCCCAACAAGAGCATCACTTGATACATCGGAACAGTTTTTTTATCAGCAACTAGTCAGTCTTCGGGATGAGCTTGAGGTATCGGAAGAATCACTGGCTATGTTCAAAGCTAAAAATAGTAATACTCTGCCTGCCGTTTTACACAGTAACCGACAAACATTCGATAAGTTATTGAGTGACCAACAGAAAAAATCTATCGTTTTATCGGGTGCGCAAGCCAAACTTAAAGCTCTGACAACAAAAATGGGACAAGCCAATCCAATCCTAGGACGTATTGAAGAAAAAATTATTGCAGTAGAGTCTGAACTTAGCTTTTTAAAAACACGTTATACAGAAAAGCACAGTAAGGTAATTTCAAAAAAAAGAGAGATGCAAAGTATAAGAAATCGTCAACAGTCATTAATTGAAAGTAGCAAGGAGCTTGATCTTACTAACCTTGATCAGCTTTGGCAGATGGCCAATACCTTACCCAGTGGCGGGGATAACGACAGCAGTGTACTTGTCTCTCAAATTCTTAATTTAGAAGAAGCAAAAAACTCAGTTACTCAGCACCAGCAAGAATACAGCATGCTCGAACAGCAAGTTAATACAGTAAGTGAAAGACTTTTAGTGACAAGTGATATTGAAAAGCAATTAAGAAAATTAGAACGTGATTACGATGTTAAGCAATCATTATATAAAGATATGTTAAGCCGTTACGAAATGGCGAAGGTAACAGGAAAGTTAGTTAAATATGAAGGCCCAGATAAAGTAAAAAACATCGAGCGTGCATATAGCCCGACACAACCTATCAACACATCTTTTGCCGTATCAATTATTGTAGGCATCATTTTAGGTATCTTTACAAGTAGCACAATAGTGTTTGTTGCGACTTTATTCGATAGCCACCTTAAGGATATTCAAACCATAGAGAAGCTCTCAGCTCTTGAGGTCGTGACTATTTTACCCATTGTTAGAAATACTCCTGTGGATTTGGTTTTCAATTCATCAGTGAACTCTATTGATCAGAGGAAATAACATGAATGTATTACATTTGGTTCAACATTTCAAAATAGGTGGCCTTGAGAAAATGGCCGCGACACTAATGCAAAAAAGTCAATTTTCTAATACGAGTGTTTTTGTTTCACTCGAAGGAAGTTTTAGTGAAGCAGTTAAAGACTGGCCGCAGCTAGCTGCGTTTGAGCACAGATTAATTTGTCTAAATAAGGCTGAAAAATTTGATTTAAATACAGTTCGAAAACTGTCAGCTCTTTTAAAAAAACATAATATAGATGTTATCCATAGCCATCATATAGGGCCAATGCTTTATGCAAGTATTGCATGTTTAAAAAATCGCCAGATAAAGCACGTTTCGACTATCCATGACGCGTGGTATTTAAAAAGTTTTAAGCAACGTTTAATGACTAAATTATTAAATAAGCTAACAAAAATACACTGGGTCGCGGATGCACAAGTTGTGGCGAAGGATTTTTATAACGAGACAGCAATTAGAACCGATAGAACAATCCTAAATGGAGTCGATTTTAAACAGTTTTTTAGTACCAATGAGTTGGACGCTCGGCATGAATTAAATTTACCTAAAAAGGTGAGTTTGATTGGTTGTTCTGCTCGTTTAGAGCCTGGGAAAGGGCATTTTCCGCTTATAAGGGTTTTATCTTCATTGCCTGCAAACATCGAATTAGTGTTTGCTGGCAGTGGTAGCTTACACAGCAAACTTGTTGATTATGCTAGCTCATTGGGTATTTCAGAGCGCGTACATTTTTTAGGCAATGTACAAAGCATGCAATTATTTTACTCTGCAATTAATGTAATGTGTCTTTACTCACAAAGAGAGGGATTACCGCTATCAATTTTGGAATCTATGGCGTGTGGTAAAGCTATTGTTGCCACTGATGTGGGGGGGATCAGCGAAGTATTAACCCATAAGCAAGGTGTATTGGTTAAACCAGGCGATGAAATGGGGCTTAAACTTGCGGTTATTAAAGCGATTAATATGAAACAGGGAGAATGTATAAGAGAGCATATTTTTTCAATCGCTGATGCTAATAAAATGAGTAAAGAGTACGACCATTTTTATAATGGCTTACCATCGTAAGGGGAAAATCATGACTTATTTAATAATTGTTCTCATGGTGTTGATTGTAACCGTTTTGTACCACCACGTTGGTTATTTAGCGCTGTTAAAATTGGTTAGTTGACGGGCTCATAAACGTATATTCCCAGAGGGGGATACAAGGAAAAATAATCGATTTGGTATTTTGGTGTGTGCTTTTAATGAGCAAGAGCACATTAAAGAAAAATTACATAACCTCGGCGCTATGCTCTATGACACTGAGCTTTATGCCATTCATGTTTATTTAGATGGATGTACAGATAACACATACGAAGAAGCGATGTTGGCTCAATCACATCTTGCTAAGCAAAACGTAGTGTGCCACTTGCATTATAATAAACAAAACCAAGGCAAAGCACATGGTATTAACGAGTTAATTACACTAACTAAATCAAATTATGACGTGTTGCTGTTTACCGATGTGAGTGCCTTATTAAGTATTGATGTATTAAATAAAATTGATACTGATTTTAAAGATCCTGATATTAAGGTCATTACAGGTGTTTATGTTCTAGATGAACAGGCAACCCCAGAGCAACAGCACTATTGGCAATATCAAAATAATGTAAAAAGCATGGAATCATCACTTGGTGCGGTGATTGGTGTGCCAGGAGCCATGTTTGCTATTCGTTCAAAATACACAGATATATTGGATGAAAATACAATAAATGATGATTTTATATTGTCTATGAAAGCCTTAAAAAATGGCGGCAAAGCGGTCGTAAATAGCGATATTAACATTATTGAAAGAGAGTGCGATGAGCAAAACCATGACTATGCTAGAAGAGTGAGATTAGGAGCAGGCAATTGGCAACAAATTAAAATATTATTTGAGCTATTCAATCCTAGATTAGGGTGGGTTAGTTTTAACTTCATTTCACATAAAGTTTTGCGTGGCGTAATGCCAATATTGCTTGCTTTAATTTATATTTTACTGTTTTCAATGGCATTTTTCTCGAACTTATTGCTAGTTAAGTTGTTGTGTTGCGTGATTGTAGCCGTCCATAGTCTCTTTGTGATTAAAAGTACCCTCAACATTAAGGCCAAGATCCCTATCGTTGATAAAGTTAATTATATTCTTAATGCTTATTTTTTAGCGTTATGGGGCATTATTAAATTTGAACGTGGTGATTATAAAAAACACTGGGAAAGGGTTCATGATAGAGAAGCTGAACCAAACGTCAGCATTAAAGTTATAAAACGCATAATTGATATTGTTGGCTCTGTGGTAGGACTAACTTTACTGTCTCCGATCATGCTTTTAGTGGCTGCAACAATTAAAGTAAGTTCACGTGGACCGGTACTGTTTAATCAACTTAGAGTGGGAGAGAGTAATGATAACTTTGTTGCCCTTTTTAATGTTCTTAAATTTCGCTCGATGGTGGTTGATGCTGAAGTAGCAAGTGGCGCGGTATGGGCAAGTAAGGACGACCCTAGAATAACACCTATAGGGCGTTTCATTCGTAAAACGCGTTTAGATGAATTACCTCAATTATGGAATGTGCTGGTAGGCGATATGTCACTCATTGGTCCTCGGCCAGAGCGACCTGTATTTTACTCCAAGCTTGAAAAAGATATTCCTTATTTCTCTCAGCGTACCTACGGTATAAAACCAGGTATATCGGGGCTTGCTCAAGTAATGAATGGATATGATGAAAGTATTGATGATGCAAGAAAAAAAATAGGTTGGGATTATGCTTATATGTTAAGTACATCATCTCCACGTAGTTGGTTTTATATGGAATTGACTATTTTTTTGAAAACACTCGTTGTTATATTTACTGGAAAAGGGCAATAATTATTTTTGCATAATGCAATCCTACTTTTAAAAGGAAATTGCATTATGCTTTACTATCCTCAAGTAATCCCACTGCAAAATTAAAAATCATTAATTATCAATACCTTAAAGTTGGTTCGTTTCTTGTAATAGTTATATTGAATTTAATATTTAATAGGTAACTACGATGATAAATTTAACCAATGAAAATGAACATAAAATAGTATCGCTTCCAAATGACTTTTCAGGTTTTACTGTCGATGGATTTAAAGATGAATTTGAAGAGCTAGTTGATACAGGTACAGACTTTATTATCTTGGATTTTTCAAAGACTGAGTTTATTGACTCTTCGGGTATTGGCGCGATTGTCTTTCTTTATAAAAGAATAGAAAAAAGAAGCCATAAATTGTCATTACTCAATGTAACAGGGCAGCCGTTTAAGCTAATGAATCTTCTAAGAGTAGATAAAACCATTCCATTTATTGATTCGCTTTAACGATAAGGAGAGCGATATGAAAGCACACATTTTTTTTATCATAACCTTGCTTTTAAGTGGGTGTGCTTCTTGGCCTGATGAGGGGCAAGGGGGTTGGGCCGAAAAATATCAAAACTATCCATTAAATGATGAGCAAACAGATAATAACTTTACACAACCCGAAGATGTAGTGAGAAGTGAATTTGAACACCTTGTTTTCAAATTAGAACTTTTAAAGTCACAAGATATAAAAGCATGTATGCCAGCACAGCTTTTAAAAGCTCAAATTTACGAAAACCGTATTCGAAGGCTTATAGCTGCGCAAATGTGGGAAGATGCAGAGCATGACTTACTGATTCACTACCATGGGCTCAATCAACTAACGAACCATTTTGACACGGTTCAAAAACTCACTCATTGTGCAGTTAATACCGCTTCAGAAACGACGGTGTCTAGTGTTAAAAAACAAGTAGCGGATTTACTAAATAGTGATAATCAATTTGCATTTAATGCGTTTGAAATAACCCCTAAATATGGAGCAAGGCTTGCTCAAGCGGCTGATTTAGCTAAGCAACTAGATAGTATTTCAATTTTGTTAGTGGGTCATACTGATTCAATTGGTGAAGGGAATAGTAATTATGAGCTTGCATTAAAAAGAGCTGAAACAGTAAAATATTGGCTCGTCGTTTATGGTGTTAAAACTCAAAGTATCACAACACTTACACAAGGAAGCTTAAAGCCCTATAGCAAGCAATCCCCAACGGAAAGTGTCCGTCATTCCGATAGGCGAGTTGAAGCGATAGTTCTCAATGCAAGCAATAATAATATGCAAGATGATAACGCTAAAGCACTTGTTAATTGGACAAAAATTATTAAAAGCAAAGAGGAGTAAACTATGAAATATATATTCGCGATTGCGGTGTTTATTTTATCATTCAATGTTTACTCAGCTTCTGATGAAAGTAATGCCATAGTGCAAGTGGGAAATAAGCTTTTTCTATATATTCCAGGTGAAGCAGAATTTGATACAACGTTTGAAGTGGATAAAAGAGGACAAATTAACCTCCCTGAAATAGGCCAATTTAATGTGGCTGACAAAACGATTATGCAAATTGAAAGTGAGTTAACCCCTGTACTTGCTGAACTATTTGTTGCAATGGATGATTTTTATGTAGCGATCCACAGCAGAGATATTCTTATTAATGTACTCGGTTATGTAGTGACACCATCGCAAGTGAGTATTCCTGATGATGGCAATATTCAAATGGTTATTTCTAAAGCAAACGGTTTAAAACCCGGTGCTCAGCTAGATAGAATACAGATAAGGCGTGGAAATGAGGTAATTGAATTTGATTATAAATCATATTTAGATACAGGAAATATTAGCTTGTTACCTTCTCTAAAAAGCAAAGATACTGTGTTTGTGCCGGTATCACCTTTGCTTGGTAATGTGCAAATAGACTTTGATGCGCAAACACTCAGTGCAACAGGGGATGCCAGTGATAGCAGCGCGATAACTATTTTAGGTGAAGTACATAATCCAGGGAGTTTTTCCTTTAAAGAAAATATGAGTATTTTAGATGCACTTATGCGCGCAGAAGGAGTCACTCGTTATGCGGATGTGACTAAAATAAGAGTCATTGTTGATAAAACACCTATTATTTTTGATTTGAAAGGGTACCTAGATAAACCCTCAAATAGCACTATGCAACTGCTACAACCTGGTTCTACTGTGTATGTGCCTATTATGGTTGATGACGTAAACACAACGTCACGTACGGTTTATATTATGGGAGAAGTTCAAAAGCCAGGCGCGTACGAAGCGGCCGATAGTACAAACTTTTTAGATATTTTAGCCAATGCAGGCGGACCTACACGATTTGCTGAAACTCGCCATATCAAAATATTAACACCAGAAGGTGACAGTATTTTATTTGATTTACAGCGGTATAGCGAAGGCAGTGTAGCGACCAAAGTACCAGATTTAAACCCTGGCGATGTAATCTTTGTACCTGAAAAAACAGATGTTAACGAAAAAAGCTGGCTTAAAATTCCAACTAAACGAGCTATCAAAATAATTGGTGCCATACATTCTCCAGGTCGATACGAATGGAGTAATGAAATGGATTTTACAGACTTAATAGCTCATGCAGGGGGGCCTACAAAAAGCGCTAATATCAATGATATAAAAATACTGCGTAATGGTGATGTTACACAACGTTTTGATCTTGAAAAGTACACTATTACTAATGGTGACACACCGCTGCCAAATTTAGTTGCGGGTGATACAGTTATATTTGAAGAGCTACCAGTTGATCCGTCTGATAATAAATCCCAATGGATCCGCCAAGAGTCGAGTAAGTCTATTTATATTATGGGGCAAATAGGTTCGCCAGGTCGTTATTCATTTAACGAAAACATGCACTTCATTGATATTTTAGCTGCAGCAGACGGCCCAACAGCGACAGCAGATATCCGTAATATTAGAATCACTCATCGTAATGGTAATCGAGCTAAAGTAAGTAAATTAGATCTCGCCATGTACTTTGAAACAGGCGATGAAACTTTGTTTCCTAATGTATTACCAGGAGACACCATTTTTGTACCTGAAAAAGACAAAGATTGGCTCCGTACACCTAAAGAACGGGTAGTACGTATAATGGGGGCTGTGCAAAAACCGGGTCGATATAATTTTGACGATACAATGTCTATTTTAGATGTATTAGCTGAAGCAGGCGGCCCTTCTAACTCAGCATTGATAGATAAAATAGTTGTTGTTAATCATTCATGTTGTAAAGAACAGTCTCGTGTATTTGATTTAGAGGCGTTTATTAAATCACCAAACTCAGTAAATATTCCTGTATTAAGAGCGGGTGATACGCTTTACATACCTGAGAAAGGGCAGGATTTACTTAGTCAATTTAAAGATAACTTCCTAGATGTTATTACTATTCTTGCATTAGTGGTGGGCTTATGAAATTAATACCAAAACAGTATTATGAGCTGGAAGTTATATGTAACATGATGATTGATAATTCAGCTCGTTGTATCACTTTTATCTCTTTATCAGGTTCAGAAGGGTCATCTAGTGCATGTGTTAGTGTTGCTAAGCGATTACAAAGCCAACTTAAATCAGTACTAATAATTGATTTAAACCCAATAAATACATTTTGCTCAGATGATAAGTTACCAACAATTTCTAAACCATGGTGCTTTGATGATATTTCTTGTCAATTAGGTGTGACTAATTATGAAGGTATCAGTTTATTAACCATCAAAAACCTAGCTAGGATTGAACCAGCGAAGAACAAACATGTACTAAATGACGCAGTTGTTCGGCTAAAGCAGGAATACGATTATATATTAATTGACATGTCACCGGTGTTAAAATTGAACAGAAATAATGTGCCACTGCATTCCTTAAGTTTATGTAGTGAATTAACCTTCGTTACCGTGGGGCTAGGGGTTAACGATGAAGAGTCGCTTTGCAAAGGTGTGAGAGAATTAAAGCAAGCAGGGCATAGCAATATCAAAATATTGATAAGCCAACATAATTTTGCGCCATTAGGTGAGCGTATAGTTAAACTTTTAGAAAAGCATACGACAAAATGGCCAAAGATATGTACTACTCTTAAAGCAAGAATTAATAAACAAAGATGGTTGTTTGAACATCATTGAGGGTGCAATGGATATATTATTTGAAAGACGCTTTGAACTACTATGGCCAACATTGACTGAGATTCGCCTCATTCTAAAGCACGTTTTAAGAGCGCTCAATGTAAAAAAGGATGAGGTGGATGCTGCGGGCTTAGTTACTACAGAGTACTTAACAAATCTAATTAGACACAACCAAGGTTCTGAGCATCAAATCTTATTGCGTATTAGCCAGCCTAGTAGCGACAGCTACATATTAACATTCATTGATGAGCTAGCCCCATATAACCTTTTTAAAAACAACAATTCATCGTGGAAAATAGACTCTGGAAAACTCGTTGAAGGAGGAATGGGAGTTGAGTTAATTCGTTATTATTTTAAGGACGCAGATTATATAACAAAAAATAGCAAAAACTTTTTTTCATTCCCTTTAGAGCAAATAGATAGGCGTCCAACCATTATCTACGTTGATGATGATGTCACTCAGCTTACCCTCATGAGCGCTTATCTAAATGATAAATTTCAAGTGATCGCCTGTGAAAGTATAGAATCAGGATGGCAGGCAATTTTAACCGCTGACGCAAGTATTTTATTACTGGATCATAAATTAAAAAATGGGACATGTGAGCCTTTATTAGAAAAACTTAATAAGTCTAATTTAAAGTCGCAACTATCAGTTGTTATGTTAACTGGCGATGACAGTGATGAAGTGATACATAAAATAAACCGCTTAGGTGTTGACGATTATTTAATTAAACCGATTAAAAAAAATAAGTTACTACAAAGCATCGAACGTGTAACTCATCGTTTTGCTTACTTGTCTTATCAAACTACTTTTGAGTCAGCGCCTTCTAAAATTCATTTACAAGATGAGAAAACCGCTCATATTTTTGGTTCAATTAGTTTGGGTAACGGCGGCGATTTTTTTATGCCCATTAATGATGAATGCAGTGCTTTTATTCTAGGTGATATGATGGGACACGGATTACAAGCATTAAAAGAAAGCTTTGCTATTAAGGGTTTTATAAGTGGCTTTTTGGCAACCGGTCTTCCTTATCAAAAAATGTTAGTGGCTTTAAATAACGCGATATATAAACAACAGCTATGTAAATCTAGTTTAGTTACGCTTGTCATATTTTTTTTAAAAAATAATAAAATATATTGGTTAAATGCAGGTCATCCACCACCTGTCGTTTTGCGAAAAACAGGCGAAATCTGTCAATTAAAAGGCACCGGTCCGCTGCTTGGTCTCGCTCAAGATCATAATTATACACTTTATGAAGCAGCGCTTGATAACGTTGAACATATTTTACTATACACGGATGGCTGGACTGAAAACCGCTTTACCGATAAAGATGAAATATGTGAATTAACTAAAATTATACCGTTAGATAAACACGCTCATGCTGAGTTTGCTAACACGTTATGGGAAAACTCACAGGTTACGCTTTCAAAAGAAATTGATGATGCTTCGCTTATTGTAATTAATTGAATTTGCTTTAATTAACCTTTTATAGTTAAATCATTACAGATTCACCGCTTCTTTTTGGCTTGCTAACAAGGAATTAACTATGCCACCAACAGTGTTAATTGTCGAAGATACTCAATCTCTTGCAATGATGTACCAATCATATTTATTACCGACAGGAGTAAATACACTCGTGGCAAGTGATGGTGCAACTGCAATAGCGATTATTAATAAGGTTCAGCCTGATCTAATCGTGCTCGACGTAATGCTACCGGATATGAATGGATTAGACATCCTTGCTACATTTGATCCAGAAAACTGTCCACAAGTTGTTGTATTAACAGGGCATGCTACAAAAGAAATAGCGATTCAGTCAATAAAGCTAGGTGCATGTGACTTCCTAGAAAAACCAATAGAAGCCGACCGTTTTCGGATTACAGTTAATAATGCGTTAAAAATTAAAAACTTAAAACAAACGGTTAGCCAATACAAAAACAAATACGAAAACGGAAAATACTTTGATTTGATTGGTAGTTCAAAACAGATGCAATCTGTTTATCAAATTATAAGTTCTGCTTCCGCCAGTAAAGCCACTGCATTTATTACAGGTGAAAGTGGTACGGGAAAAGAGCTATGTGCTCGTGCAGTTCATCAAGCTTCAAATCGCGCTGATAAACCTTTTGTTGCACTAAACTGCGCGGCTATCCCTAAAGATTTAATTGAGAGTGAAATTTTTGGTCATTTAAAAGGTGCTTTTACGGGGGCAATTGCGAATCGCGTTGGCGCTGCAGGTCAAGCCGATGGTGGAACATTATTTTTAGATGAACTTTGTGAAATGGACATTAACCTACAAAGTAAATTACTTCGCTTTATACAAACAGGTAGCTATCAACAAGTTGGCAGTGAGAAAGTTGTAAAAGTAGATGTTAGATTTGTGTGTGCAACAAATAGAGATCCATTAGTTGAAGTGGAAAGTGGCCGGTTTAGAGAAGATTTATATTATAGATTACATGTTATACCTATTGAATTACCGCCACTAAGAGAGCGCGGCCAAGATATTATAGAAATTGCTGAAGCTTTATTTGTTAAAATAGCGAAAGACGAAGGTCATCCATATAAAGGCATGGCAGGGGGGGTTAAGCAATTACTTATGCAATATAGTTGGCCTGGTAATGTAAGGCAGTTAGAAAATGTGATTCGTAATGTATTGGTACTCCATCCTGAGGCATTTATAGATATTGATATGCTTCCCGCTTTACCTGAAAATTCAAAAAAAGCGATTGAACCAGCGCCAATGAGTATTCAAACTAAACCTGCGAATATATTAATTGACGATTTACCAAATACACAAAATGATGTTAAAGCATTATGGTTAGCTGAAAAAGAATATATTGAACGTGTAATAAAAATATGTTCATCAAATATACCTAAAGCCGCTTCACTACTTGATGTTAGCCCATCGACACTTTATCGAAAGATTAAAAGCTGGGAAGAAAATGAATAGTTTATTTTCCTGTATACGCTTGGTGAAGCAATAAAAATTGTTTTTTACCAGAGAAACGCTCCTCTAGCATGTTATATGCGTCATTTAATAAGTTAACTTTTGCTTGGGGAGGGAAATCAATTAATTGCTCTATGCTTTTTTGACAATCTTTAGCATCACCAACACTCATTAAAAAACCAGTTTTGTTATTTTTAATGATACTTGGTATAGCGCCAACAGCACTGCTTATAACCAGTTTATGCTGAGACATTGCTTCTAATAATGTCATAGGCAAGCCTTCTTCTCTAGAACAAATAAGTAAGACATCTATTTGATTCCATATATTATTGCGTTCAGTTAAGCCATGATAATGTAGGTTATTTATAACAGGTATTTTATTTTTTAGAGGACCGTCACCAAAAATGTGAAATTCAACATTGTTAGACTGTTTCATGTTTTCAGCTAATTGAAAAAATATATCTGGTCCTTTTTCATAAGAAAGCCTGCCAACAAACCCAATCTTGATAGTTGATGTATGAATAACCGGTTTTGAAGGCGCTGGTAAAGAGATAAAATTTTCAAGTAATTTTACATTGCTAATTGTATTTTTTATTTTGTTTGAGACCGCAAAATTTATAGATAACGATGAAAGCCATTGATCTAGTTTATTATAAAATTTAACTTTTCCATTCCCAACTTCGCCAGCATGGTATGTGCTAATACAGCGTTTGTTCATAATGTTACATACTAATCGGCCTAATATACCTGCCTTATAGCCATGCGTATGAACGACAGTGTTGTTATCATAACTGAGTAGTTTATTAGCGAGGTTTTTAATTTTCCCTTGTAAAAAGTCATACCTTATGTTTTCTTTAATCAATAAATCATAAAATTTTTGATTGCCATGATTTTTATAAAATAAAATTGAGCTACGAACATTATTTTTACTCAGTAGTTTTGATAATTCAACGATGTGGGTTTCAATCCCCCCCAACATGGAAGAGTCAACAAACAAAATAACTTGGTAATTCATAATAAACTCCAAAAGGTAGATATGATAGATTTAGCGGTAATAGAACAGCTCAAGAATGATATTGGCGACGACACAGCTGTTGAACTACTAAAATTTTTTGTCAACGAATCAAAAAAAACAATGGCGATAATACTTAATTCAAATGAGCGTGATGAGATAGAAATTAACGCACATAGTCTCAAAAGTAGTTGTTATAGCTTTGGTGCGATAGCGCTAGGTGATACATGTAAATATATTGAGGAACTTATAAAAACCGAGCACTCAAAAAAGGATTTACATAATCTTCTAGAAATAGTCGAAGTGCAAAGCAAGCAAACATTCAACAAAATGGCATTTATTATTGCAAGCAATCAAGATTGCTCACAAAGCTGAATTGGTACTTTAAGTAACTCCGAGAATATGTTTTTTAGTTCGTCAATATCATGCAAATGTTCTCTGGACTGTAGTGCATTTTTATTGTCATTAAAAATCTCTTCAATTGCAGAAGGTGAAATACTTAAATCGTATATTTTAAAACCTAGGTGCTCTTGTAGCCAGTCGATCCCAGTAGTTGACGTGTGTTTCATGACGCTATTTTCTAGTGTTGTGTTCTCAATGAAAATACGACAGGCAGATGTTTCTTGAATAGCTAAAGAGATCTCTTCTACTAAAAAGGCAGGCATAACACTTGTAATAATACTGCCTGGACCAATTATGATTAAATCGGCTTCCAAAATAGCACTTACGCACCCTGGCGCTGCGGGCACATTTTTGGACAAATGCACTTTTGTTGGTAATGTGTCTAACGCATCAATAGCACACTCACCAAAGACCTCTTTATTATTTTTAAGGGTGGCGATTAGATCTGTAGGGATCTCTGTCATAGGCAAAACAGTTTCTGAATTACCAAGTATTGCATTAAAGTAAGCAACAGCTTTGGTGGGAGATTTGGTGAGCTCAGTTAAGCCCAACAACGTTAAGTTGCCTAAACAATGGCCATCTAACACACCTTCTGAAAACCGGTGTTCATAAATTGAGTTAAGTGCCTTTCTATTTTCTGCAAGTTGCAGACAACAGCGCCTAATATCACCCAGAGCAATGCATTCTTGAGATTCCCTTATTTTTCCCGTACTTCCCCCGTTATCAGTTGTTGCGACAATTGCTGTTAAATTATTACACATTGGTTTAATTGCGCTTAAAACCTGCGCTAATCCATGACCGCCGCCTATACACACTATTTTCATTGTTATGCCTTTGTGTTTTATTTTCCTAACTTGATATAGCAGGAATTATTCCAAGACACATAAATTTATAATCTATTGATTTATAATTATTTAATGAGTTCTAAAAGAAAAGAGTCCGGTTGTTATTGCTCTTTTTTGCAAAGTGCAATGCATTTTGATGAGAAAAACTACAATACAGAGTCATTCAAATATAGGTATGGAAGGTGTTCAATCTAGGGGCGATTTAATCGCGGCGTGAGGTTTGTAACCTAGTGGGCTCGGTAACTGCTCCTGCGTTACCCTAATGACTTACATCTATGTAAGAACCGAGCAAAGCTTCCGTGTCCTGCTCACGCCCCTTACCTAAATCCATTTAGGTAACACAGAGTAAATTGCACCTAGGCAGAACCCTTCGGGCTGAGGGATCCCCACTTTATCCAGCGGCCTCTTTTTGATAATTAAAAATAAAGTTTTTTAAACTTTTTTCTATATAGCTTTGTGTAATACGTCTCTTACATAGCTTTATGACTTGCTTGGCTAAGGTTAAAAATGAAAGAACTCGGCGATTCTTAACACTATTTGCTTGAAATTTTATATGCCACTTTCTTTTTTCTGCTTCACTCCCTATAAACCATAACGCAGTGCTCGCTATTGTGGCTATCAAGCATAATATTCCTATTCTATTTATGCCGGTGCTTTTACTAAAACGCCACGAAAAACCATATCTCAAACTTTTGTCATCGCGGAAATTTTGCTCTATTTGCATTCTTTTACTATATAAACCAACTACTCGCTTACTCCTCATTGTATTGTCTGATGTCGCGAGTAACCATGGCTCTTTCGCTAAGTTTTGATACATTTTTGTATCTTTCGTAAATCTGCTTTTTCCTTTTCTTCCTTTATTTTTTCCATGATATACGTGTAAAAATGCATCGCATGCTGTCGGGCTGGACTGAGTTAGTCTTGCTTGACCTAACGCCTTTGGTATATCGCTGGCACCAGCCCTAAGTTGTTTTAATGTATGCCATTGTGATTGCATGGCTAGTTTACACTTCATTGAGCCTCTTAATCGACCTATCATATGCCAACCAAGTTCGCGTACTTTACTATACCAAGGCGTAAGAAAGCCGCCGTCTGTTACAATATAGACACTAGGATGTCGTCCAAGCACTTCATAAAGTTCATCTAAAAACAGGCTGTTGGTTGCTGGGCTATCAAAATTCTTCTGCTCAACAATCATGTTATAAATCACGATAGAGCGCCCATCCACAAGTAAGCTTGCTCGCAGTAAGTGATAGTCGTGACCACAGGCACGGCTCCAGTCAACGGCAATTGCAAGCATTGGTAAAGAGTCGATAATAGGATGAGCTAATGCTTTATAGATAGCGACCCTTTCATTGTAGAGGTGAGTATTTTTTAAGAAGCGATCAACGCGTTTTATTTTATGTTTTACATCCACAGCGCCAGACAAATTTCTGCCGATTTCAGTTAAGGTAAGTTTATTGCCCGAAATTAATGCATTACTGCAGCTTAGTAATGTTTTTACTCTGGCATTATTGAATGGCGCTAATGCATGTTTAAAGTACTTATGGCAAACTGATGTGTCAGGCATAGCAGTTGTGACTTATGTGGGTTGTGGTGATTTACATAAGATCATAAATTGCTGTGCCTGTCACGTTTTGGGGATTCGTCAGCCCTTCGGGCACTGTAGTAGCAGGCGATTGGGTAAAGCTTTCGGGCACTTATACCCATTCAATAATAATCGAGGAAAGTGCGGCTTTACTTTATGTGGAGTCAAACGAACTGACTGCTGATTTTTATGTAGACGACGTATCGGTCACTTTGGTAGAACAGTAAACCAAACTGAAAGTAATTAACCCCACATTTGATAGTCTGTATTTTTATACAACTATTTTTTTGAGGGCTTTCACAAAAAGAAGTGCACTATGCTTTTATATTAGTAATAGGTATCGCCTTAAAGCGACATATACCGTCATTATAAATGCATTAGCGCGATAACGCCGGTGCGTGAAAGCTATATTAGTTTGACTCAAATGACGAAAGTTTCTTTTGAACGTTATTTCGTAATACATCGTCTATGTACTCATTAAAAGCCTTATTACCGGTTACCACGGGGTTTAGCTGATCAGATTTACGATTTTTTAATGTATTAATTTGATTAATCAGATCATGTGAAAATGGGTGGTTTGAGATACTTCCATCAACATCGTTTTTGTTTGCAATTTTGTAACTATTCAGCCACATTTTCAATAAATATATCAGGTAACTGATTTTTGAAGAGTAACTCAAGGGCTAGGCTTGCTGATACATGCTGTTTTCTGCAAGTCGAGAGGTAGCTTCTGATTAAACAAAACATCTCTGCACCTTGCATGCTTCTGAAGCACCCAGATATCTTTTGATGAACCTTGGTCATCCTAATATCATTCTCACCCTGGTTGTTGCTAAAAGGCACCGCCGTTTCCGTCATGAACCGTAAGACATCATCTTGATAATCTCTTAACCGCTCTAACAACGCTCTAGACTTTGTTCGTTTCAATCTGCCTCGCTGGCCTTTTACTCGGCTGTTTTTATCCGGTGGAGGGCATTTAATGTCACCTTGAGCCAATATTTGTTGATATTTCTCTATATAGTGAGCTTTTGTGTCTGCATCTAGCTCGGGGTTATCTATTTGATGTTTATTGATTTCAGTCAGTAGGGTTTGCAAATCCTTTGCCCATTGCATACCGTCTTGCTCCCATGCCCTTTCTAACTCTCGGATATGATGTGCATTACACAAGGCATGTTGGCACTGTGTATATTGATAATACGGTTTCCAGTGGTCGTGGCATAGTACCCCAGTAAAGTGAGGTAAAATATCGGCGTCATCCATCGCTATTTTCCCTCTTTTCTCATGCGGGTAAAAATACGTCCACCACGTCGTTGATGCACCATGAAGCCATCGTCGTTTACCACCTATATTAATCCCCGTTTCATCAACGTGTAAGGCTTGATAAGTCGTTTTCAGGGCTTTCTTGAGCGCGGCTTCTGCGCCGGAGGACTTTACCAAGGCCGCTGCTTGTTCATTAAAGTTAAATAAACTACCCGCACTGATTGGAATACCGAGTTGATCACAAAAATATTCTTCAATGCGGTTGTAAGGGAGTAATTGATATTGGGATAGGTAAACTGCATGGGCTTTTACACCAACCCCATATTGAATAGGACTGTTAACGTCTTCTGGAAATTCACCAATAAAACGCTTACCTTGCTCATTTTCCAGAATTTGTGCTTGGTATTCAGTGACCACTTTTCTGATATCTATATCGACAACCTGTCGTTTTTGAAAGCCAATTTCACGGTAGTGACCTTTCGGTAAAAAATCACGTTCAACTAGGATGACTTTGATCTCATCAGGCGTCTGTGTTTGGGTTAGTGTTTTACCTGCTCGGCCTTTTTGACCACCCGCTGAGTTGGCTGATTTCTCTTTGTCTTGTTTTTTTCGGTTGATGTCTTTTGATGGCGGGATACTGCTATTGTTACTGTTAAGTCCTAATTTACTTGCCAACATAACAACGACAACCAGAATGAGTTCAATAGACATCTTCAGCGCAGGCGTGAGAGTTTTACCTTCTTGTAATTGAGCTTTGGTTTTCTCAACGATTTCGTCGATGTTGATGCTGTTTAAATTCATTGAAGCTAGGGCTATTAGGTCATAGCCCTATCTTGGCATACTGGCGGGATCGGTCAATAGTTAAAAAAGTTCCTTTGAAAATAATTTACCATGGTGAATAGTTACGCAATTTTTTGAAAATAATTTAAAGAGTGCAAATAAGTTTGATTTGCTTCTTTAGTATCCGGTAAACCGGTACCTCCCCAAAGTGCAACTGTATGAGGTATGCCATTATCTGTAACAGGTATTATTAATGACAACCCACCAGGCGTATGTCCAGGTGTAGCAAGTACCGTTAAATTAGTTTTACCTAAACTTATTTTTTCACCATCGATAACTTGAGTGTAAGTGCTAGGTAATGGTATTTCGGTAGAAAAGTTACCGAAAGGATCAGTTAATACAGGTGCATTTGGATTATGGATGTAGTCCCACTCATTTTTTCTCATTAAAATTTTAGCGCCATAACGTGATTCAAAGTAGTGAGCGCCACCATAATGGTCGCTGTGGCCGTGAGTAACTATCACGTATTTAATATCTTCAGGATTTAAGCCTAACTCTCTCAGTCCAGGAACAATTACATGTTTGGCGTCGTGCGGGGTCCACATGGTATCGATTAAAATAATGCCCTCAGTTGTAATGATAACAAAACTGCCTACGCTGACATATCCTACAAAATAAAGGTTATCAAATAGCTGAGTGGGTTCAAGAACAGTGGTATTGAACAAATCACTAGAGGTTAGCGAGGAAGGTAATTTATTTAATCTAGTATTTATTTTATCTTCACTTAACTTTGTAATATTGCCATTATTTGATGTTGTGCAGCCGCTCAGTAAGTAAGTTATTACTGTAATAGAGAAAATGCCTAAAAATGTTTTTTTCATATTTTACACCTTAGTTAATTAGGCATATTAAAAGCCCAAGTAATAAACTTTAATACGTCGTTTATTCAATTATTAAATACAGGGTATGAACTCAAAATTAAAATTTAATGGATAAAACAACTTTAGGCTTTGTTTGTTTAGAGATCGAGTTTGTTATCTTTAGGCTAAATTAGAGATGCGAAAGCATTAGTCATTTTGTAAAAGAGGGTTTGAATAACGATAGAAGCGAATATATCGTTATTCATTGTATTGAAAATAGCTCTAGGTTACTTATTATCCAAGGCCTTTATATCATTGACTCGGTTAATTATGATATTAATTAAAAAAGCACATAAAATAACGGCAGGTATTGCATTGGCAACACTGTCGTAAACTACATGAAAAAATATTGCACCAGCCATAATAACTAACAAACCACTTGCAGCTAAAATGCTTATTTTTTTTATCCAAATAGCAATAGCACCTGCAAGTTCACTTGCACCAATAAAATAGCCAAACCAAGCAGGTAAACCCATGAGTGCAAACGATAAGTGCATTTGCTCAACTCCTGCTAGTTTTGCAGAGCCTGCAGCTATAAACGCAAGTGTTGTTAATCCTAGTGATGTATACATAAAAATTCTTTTTACTTTTGTGCTCATGTTATTCCCAACTTTAATAAGAGTGATTTAAGCAGATGCTTAGCTTTTGACGTTAGAATAACCACATTTCTTATTAATTAATATTGAATGTTTTTTTATAAGATATAAACTTTAGCTTTACATGTTTGGCGAAAATTATGAAATTAGAACAGCTTAGTATGTTTGTTACTGTTGCTCAGGTTGGATCATTGAGTGAAGCAAGTGCTCTTTTACACAAAACTCAACCAGCTATAAGCCAAGGTATTAAGCAACTAGAAAATACCCTTAACTTTTCCTTATTTAGTCGAAATGGTTATCGGTTAGAGCTTACCAGTGCAGGAAAAACTATGTTTCATAAGGCTATGAAATTGTTAGATGATGCAGCACAACTTAAACAAGTTGCACACCACATAGCACAAGGGAACGAGGTAAGTATAACGATTGCAATTGAAGCATCATTTAATTTAAAAGGTATTTTACCATTACTAAAAAATATGCAAAATCAGTTCCCTGAAACTCAAATAATAATCAGGCAAGAGTACATAACAGGTGCAATTGAAGCCTTACTTGATGGCGGTGCTGATCTGTGTATAACACCAACAATGGAATTTTCTGCACAAGAAGAGAAAATTGAAAAGCATTTGTTAAATAGCGGCTCATTAATCAATGTAGCTTCCCCAGTGTTGTTAAAGCGAAATCCAAACCTTAGGCAAGCCAGTGATTTGTTGAACGAATACCAAATAATTGTGCAGGACTCAGGCACTGGTTCAAAAAACATAGAGTGGGGTGTACAGCAAGGTCAGCGACGATGGTATGTAAATGACTTTCCAACTAAAAAAATGCTTATCGAAAGTGCAATGGGTTGGGGCAAATTACCAGGCTATTTAGCTGATGAAGGTATTGCAAATAATACTCTGCAAATGCTGTCACTTAGTGATGTGCAAAATATAACGCCTCTAAAATATTACATTATTAAGAAAAGGGGAGAAGTGTTGGGGCCTGTAGCAGAGGCTGTGTGGGAGCAATTTAAAAACTATCAGATATAACAATCTTATATATGTGAAAAACTTATTTAAATGTTTATATTGAGGTAATTTTGCAGCTTGTAAAATTAATGAAGGGTTGGTTGTTGCATCAACCGGTTGTAGGGCCTTGATTGACTCTACATCGCCACTGTCGGCAACGACCGTGGTTAACAAGTTCATAATGATGTACGCCTCGGCTTTAAAACCGAGGCGATGCCCTTATACGTAGCGGTTAACAATATTCTCAAGCAGCTCTTGGCGGCCAGAAACTTGCTTAGGATCGATGTTGTTTTCGTGTACTAACGCGGCAAGGCTCTCAAGTGATTGTTCACCTTTTAAAATGCTTCGGCCTAGGTCTTCTTTCCAACCTGCGTAACGTTTTTCTACAAAGTCAGAAAGCTCGCCGCCTTCAATCATTGCTGCTGCATTGAGTAATGCTTTTGCCATCGTATCCATACCACCAATGTGACCGATGAATAAATCATCGCGTTCACACGATTGACGGCGAAGTTTAGTATCAAAGTTAAAGCCACCGGTTGTAAAACCGCCATTCTTTAAAATTTCGTAAACGACAAGTGTGCACTCAGCTACATCGTTAGGGAATTGATCTGTATCCCATCCGTTTTGCATATCACCACGGTTAGCATCAATACTACCCATAATACCTTCAGCGCAAGCAACGGCAATTTCGTGGTGGAAGCTATGACCTGCAAGTGTTGCGTGGTTTGCTTCAATGTTTACTTTAATTTCGTCTTGTAAGTCGTGCTTGTGTAAAAAGCCTGCAACTGTTGCTGTATCGTAATCGTACTGGTGCTTAGTTGGCTCTTGTGGTTTTGGCTCAATTAATAATGTGCCTTTAAAACCAATTTTTTTCTTGTGCTCTACAACCATTTTCAAAAAGCGTGCGTACTGTTCGCTTTCTTGTGCAAGGTCTGTATTTAGTAGCGTGTCGTAACCTTCACGACCACCCCAAAGTACGTAGTTTTCTCCGCCTAAACGATGCGTAATTTCCATTGCATGTTTAACTTGTGCTGCTGCATATGCATACGTATTAGGATTAGGGTTTGTTGCACCACCGGCACAAAAACGCTGATTTGAGAATAAGTTAGCAGTACCCCACAGTAGTTTTACACCTGTGCGCTGCATTTCTTTTTCGATAATGTTAGCTATGTGCGTTACGTTATCGTGGCTTTCTTGTAGTGTTTTGCCTTCGGGGGCAATATCAACATCATGAAAACAAAAGTAAGGAACGCCTAATTTTTCATAAAATTCAAAGGCTACTTTTACTTTTTGTTCAGCAAGTTCTAATTGATTGCCTACAGGTTGGATCCAAGGGCGGTCAAACGTACCTTCACCAAAAATATCAAACCCTGTAGAACAAAAGTTATGCCAGTAACAGGCTGCAAAACGTAAATGTTCTTTCATTGTTTTGCCAAACACTACTTGGTTTTCGTCGTAGTAACGAAATGCAAATGGGTTTTTAGAGTCTTCACCCTCAAATTTGATTTTTTCAACGTTTGTAAAAAATTGCTCGCTCATATTGTGCTCCATTAATTTTATAATAGTGTTTTAAAAGTATGTTTTTACACTTTGATAAAGTGCTTTGTATGTTGTGTATTGCTGTGCGTAAAAATCTTGCATAACTGGATTTGGTTCAATGGTTTGCGTAGCTTTACCGTTAACGCATACCTGTTGTGCTGGGCATTGCTCTGTGGCTACTCTGGCCAATCGTGCTGCGCCAAATGCAGGGCCAACTTCTGAGCCTTCTCTGTAAATTAGGGGGCGGTTGAGTACACTTGCGAGGATTTCTCCCCACAGTGAGCTTTTAGCGCCACCACCAATAACGGTTACATCGTCAATTTGTGCGCCAGCATCAAGTAGTACTTGTTGGCCATCGGCAAAAGCAAAGGCAACGCCCTCGAGTACTGCACGGCCAAGGGTTGCTGCGTCGGTGTCGCTGTCTAAACCAAAAAACACGCCTTTTGCGTTGGGGTTATTGTGCGGCGTGCGCTCACCGGTTAAATAAGGCAAAAATATCACTGAGCTTGGTTTGCTAAAGTCGCATTTACTTACTTGTTCAAGGAGTGCACCTTCGTTTTCAAAACCGGTTAATTGAGTAACCCAGGTTAAACAGCTTGCTGCGCTTAACACCACTGACATTTGGTGCCAGGTGTTTTCAATACAATGACAAAAAGTATGTACTGCACCTTCTGGGTTAGGCAGGTATTTTTCGTTAGCAACAAAGTAAACGCCCGAAGTACCTAATGACAAAAACGCTTGTTTAGGCCTTACTACGCCAACACCGGCAGCGCCTGCGGCATTATCGCCACCACCTGCCACAACGGGTACTTGCTCCATTCCCCATTTAGCAGCAACTAGGGCTGTTAATTTGCCAGTAATTTGTGTGCCCTCAAAAAGGGTAGGCATGTGTTGCTCTGTTAAGTCGCAGGCGCTAAGCATTTTTTGCGACCATGCTCTTTTTTCTACGTCTAGCCACAGTGTGCCTGCAGAGTCAGACATGTCTGATGCAAAATCGCCGGTCATTAAAAAGCGTAGGTAGTCTTTTGGTAGTAATACTTTGGCTACTTTTGCAAAATTTTCTGGTTCAAACTCTTTTAGCCACACCAATTTAGGCGCAGTAAAACCTGGCATTGCTATGTTGCCGGTAATGTTACGAGAATTTGGTTCGCGTTTTTCAAGCTCTACGCATTGTGCTGCACTGCGCCCGTCATTCCATAAAATGACTGGGCGAATAATATTATTGTTTTTATCAAGCAGCGTTGCGCCATGCATTTGCCCAGAAAGGCCCACTGCCTTTATCGATTTTAATAATGCAGGGTGAGTATTTTTAAGCTCCTCGATTGCACTACAGGTAGCAAGCCACCAATCTTCAGGGTTTTGCTCTGAAAAAAGAGGGGCTGGGCGTGAAACGCTTAAAGATCCAGTTGCTTGAGCAAGCAACTGGTCTTGCTCGTCTAAAATAATTACTTTTACACCTGAAGTGCCTAAATCGATACCAAGAAACATGAATGTGATACTTAATGTTGTTTTAGTGTTAGCGCTAACACTAGTGATTTGATATTGTTAAGTCAAGCTAGTTTTAAGCTATGTTTAGCAATTAATTTGCAAGTTTTTTGCTTGATTGTTGGAGGTCACTTAAATTTCTTTTTAAGATCATAAGGAAACACAATTAAAAAATAAATTGGGGTATTGTTGATTGTGGCCGAATTACTGCACAATTTTGTGAAGACTTAGTACATACAAATAATGGTGTAGCGTACGCGGTTGCAGCTAGAAGTGGGGATGATGCAACCGCTTTTGCTATTAAGTATGGTGCGGCCAATGCCTACGAAGGGTATCAGGCACTATTTGATGATAAAAACGTTGATGTGGTTTACATTGCGACCCCGCATAACTTTCACTTTAAAATGCCAGCGATGCTATTAAAGTAGGTAAGCATGTATTGTGCGAAAAGCCCATTACGGTTTCGGTTGAAGAGTGTAAGTAGTTGTATTTACTAGCTAAAAAGCACGACGTATTTTTAATGGAAGCCATGTGGATGTATTTTCTACCTGCAATACAAAAAGCAAAACAATGGGTAGGCAAGGGCGAATTGGCACTATTAAACATGTTAAAGCTGACTTTGGTTACCCTGTGCCTTTTAATCCCGACGGGCTGAGGGATCCCCACTTTATCCAGCGGCCTCTTTTTGATAATTAAAAATAAAGTTTTTTAAACTTTTTTCTATATAGCTTTGTGTAATACGTCTCTTACATAGCTTTATGACTTGCTTGGCTAAGGTTAAAAATGAAAGAACTCGGCGATTCTTAACACTATTTGCTTGAAATTTTATATGCCACTTTCTTTTTTCTGCTTCACACCCTATAAACCATAACGCAGTGCTCGCTATTGTGGCTATCAAGCATAATATTCCTATTCTATTTATGCCGGTGCTTTTACTAAAACGCCACGAAAAACCATATCTCAAACTTTTGTCATCGCGGAAATTTTGCTCTATTTGCATTCTTTTACTATATAAACCAACTACTCGCTTACTCGTCATTGTATTGTCTGATGTCGCGAGTAACCATGGCTCTTTCGCTAAGTTTTGATACATTTTTGTATCTTTCGTAAATCTGCTTTTTCCTTTTCTTCCTTTATTTTTTCCATGATATACGTGTAAAAATGCATCGCATGCTATCGGGCTGGACTGAGTTAGTCGTGCTTGACCTAACGCCTTTGGTATATCGCTGGCACCAGCCCTAAGTTGTTTTAATGTATGCCATTGTGATTGCATGGCTAGTTTACACTTCATTGAGCCTCTTAATCGACCTATCATATGCCAACCAAGTTCGCGTACTTTACTATACCAAGGCGTAAGAAAGCCGCCGTCTGTTACAATATAGACACTAGGATGTCGTCCAAGCACTTCATAAAGTTCATCTAAAAACAGGCTGTTGGTTGCTGGGCTATCAAAATTCTTCTGCTCAACAATCATGTTATAAATCACGATAGAGCGCCCATCCACAAGTAAGCTTGCTCGCAGTAAGTGATAGTCGTGACCACAGGCACGGCTCCAGTCAACGGCAATTGCAAGCATTGGTAAAGAGTCGATAATAGGATGAGCTAATGCTTTATAGATAGCGACCCTTTCATTGTAGAGGTGAGTATTTTTTAAGAAGCGATCAACGCGTTTTATTTTATGTTTTACATCCACAGCGCCAGACAAATTTCTGCCGATTTCAGTTAAGGTAAGTTTATTGCCCGAAATTAATGCATTACTGCAGCTTAGTAATGTTTTTACTCTGGCATTATTGAATGGCGCTAATGCATGTTTAAAGTACTTATGGCAAACTGATGTGTCAGGCATAGCAGTTGTGACTTATGTGGGTTGTGGTGATTTACATAAGATCATAAATTGCTGTGCCTGTCACGTTTTGGGGATTCGTCAGCCCGACGGGCGTGAATACAACCCAGATTTAGCGGGCGGTTGTTTACTTGATATGGGGATTTATCGCTGGCTATCGCTAATTACTTTTTAAATAACGACCTAGAAAATTTACATGTAAGAGCAAATATTCGCTACAAAGGCGTGGAAGACGATGTACTTATTACTGCTAATTGTGGCGATGTCATGGTGAGCTTGGCCACGTCATTTCAATGTCGATTAGGGAATGGCGCGTATATTATTGGCGACAAAGGCTATATAAAATACCCGATGCATTTAGAGCTTATGAGTGCTCTTTGTATGAGCTTGATGAATTAATTGAGCATTTTAAGATGGCAGGCAGTCACAAGGTTACAGCTATGAAGCGCAAGAAATAGGGCGCTTACTGAGCGAAAACAAACGAGAGAGTGACATTATGAGCCACTCTCAAAGTTTACTTTTACAATCGCCAATGGAACGTATTAAAGCCCTGTTTTAAGAGAACTTTAAAAGAGCTTTAAAAATTTTTATATCAGCTCTAAATCAACTAATAAACTTAACTAGCGGCGATTTATTCGCCGCTAGGTTCATCATAATTAAAAAATGAAAAGTGAGCTTCTTTATTTTGCCCCGATAAATCTTGGCACGCCATACCCACAAAAGCACCGGTAAAACACGGGCGATACCCTTGCGGTGATTGCTGCACATAATCATCAGATAAAATGCTCCCATCGAGCACTGGGCCAAACTTTATCCAGAAGTTTTTCTCGGTGGCGTAGTAAAACTGCAGCTGAGCGCCATTAAAATAAGCTTTTAAGTAAACAGGTTTGTTTTAAGCAAAAGCGGTGCAACAGGCGTGCTTGTTTGGTATTTATCGCAGCTTATTATATTTAAATAATGCGGTGTGGTTTCATCGCCTACATCGCCGCCGCTTATATGCAAATAGTAGTAATGCGCGGTGTTGTAATAACATACTACCCCACCATTTGTTGAAAACTGCTTGGCGCAAAATCAACGCATGTGCTGCTAACCGTATGATGAGCTTGTACACGCCGTGCAATAAAACTTTGCTGATGCAATGAGCTTAAAGACTCTTTTCCTACTAGGGTGAGCGATGCTTTTTGAGTATTTTTATACACCCAACTTTTGCACATAGGTATACGCAATGACTGAAAATCAACAGTCAGATCATCTTTACTAAAATTAATATTTGTTGAGGGTTGCGGCTGTGGGTTTAGCGTTAAACCTGCAACGGGTACGTGTATTCTCGGGGCTTTATTTGTGTGTTTTGCATAAGGCCAGTCATCGTCTTTCCAGATTATTTGCTCAATCCCTGTTTCACGCCCTGTAATACAGCGGCCGCGCTCAGTCAGTGGCCTTGATGTTAAAAATACCGTGTACCAATCACCGTTTTGCGTTTGAAAAAATCCCCATGGCCGCATTTTTGCAGCGCATTACTCGGTGCATGAACTGTTGTTATTACGGGGTTATGTGGGTGCACTTGGTAAGGGCCAAATACGTTTTTAGAGCGCGCAACACTAATGCAGTGTTCATACCCAGTGCCACCTTCAGCGGTAATTAAATCTCTTCGGGTTTATTCCCCGCCGCTTGCGGCGTAGTATTGAGTAATGAGCGAATTTATACATAAAAGCCATAATGTGACAGTTTTACTTTATCACTTAGTTTTCCCAGCAAAATAGAGAAGAGCAGTTCTTGATGTGGGAGTTGATAGGGCAATCACAGAAATTTGTGTCGAAATAGAAAAACGTTACGAAATCAAATCTTTAGAAATTGGGACGGATGAAGATGAAGAGCATATTCATTTTTTAGTTCAGTCAGTTCCAACTACAGCATTACAAAGTTGGTAACGATGATTAAAAGTTTAACGGCAAGAGAGGTTTTTAAAAAGTGCCCTCATGTTAAAAAGCAGTTATGGGGTGGAGAGTTTTGGTCTGATGGTTATTTTGCAAGTACGGTAGGAAAACATGGTGACGAATCAATGATAAGAAAGTATGTGAAAAACCAAGGAAATAATTATGACCAACTTCATTCGGATCATCAATTAACTATGTTCTAACCAAATACCCCGCTCACGAAGTGAGTTCTGCGTTAGCAGAAGGGCTTGCCCCGGGGATGTTTATTAGTAGTAATCACCGCGTTTTAAAATATGTGGGCCTTCAGTGCAACCAAGTTCTGTGCCTGAAAGTATAGGTTTAACATCGCCTATTAACTTATTGGCTTTTAGGCAAAGCTCTTGCATTACTATGCCGCCAAAGAGTGCGTTATTACGGTGATCAACCAACATGTTTAGCAAATAGCTTTTACCGTCATCATCGTGAAAAATAGACGGTTCAAAACCGCTAGAGTTTAAGTAATTCGCTTGTGACCAGTTACCGGTAATATCAGTGGTTGATACAAAATAGTTTGGCTTGTCTTTGTAGGGGCCATCAAAGCTTTTTATGTTGGTGTACACCAAATAAAAACGCCCATTGTTGTAGCTAAGTTGCGGTGTCCATACGCCGCAAGAGTCGGGCACTCCTCGCATATCGAGTTGCTCTACGGTGTTAAGCGCTTGGCCTATAACTCGCCAATTAACTAAATCGTTAGAGTGGTGAATTTGCACACCGCCAAACTATTCAAAAGTTGAGGTAGCTATGTAGTAATCGTTATTAACCTTGACAATATTTGGGTCTGGGTTAAAGCCTCTCAGAATTGGGTTTTGCAGCATGCTTATAATATAGGCCTTTTGTGTATTTTATTTTTCATGTATAAAATCGCTGTTAGCGCTAACATTTTTGTTGTAGTATATAACTTTGTCAATAAGTAATCATTTAAAACGCGCTGTAAACAATATCAAGCTTTACAATTATGTATAATGAAAATTAAGAAAGTTAATTATAACAATCCACTGATTGTGAGTAGGTAATAACAGTAATGGCCAATCCTAAAAGAGCAAGAATACAAGATGTAGCTGAGCAGGCTGGTGTATCAATGATGACAGTTTCGCGCGTACTCAACCAAGACAAAAAAGTGAGCGACAAAACCCGCGAAAAAGTAATGGCAGTTGTTGAGCAATTAAACTACCGGCCAAATGTGTCTGCTAGGCGCCTTGCAAGCACTAAGTCATTCTTTTTAGGACTTTTATACGATAACCCAAGTGACTCTTACATAAGCCAGTTTTTGTTGGCAGCGCTTAAAAAATGCCGCGCATTAGGCTACCACCTTGTTGTTGATGAAGCGCACACCGATATTGACAAAACAATTGAATCGGTAAAGCAACTTATTGATGTTACACAGGTTGATGGCATGATTTTACTGCCTCCTATGTGCGACAACGAACAGGTTTTAGATGTGCTTACTAAAGCTCAAGTACCATTTGTAAGAATAACGCCAGACACAAAATTAAATCGCTCCCCTTATATATGCATGGACGATTACCAAGCGGCCTTTGATGTGACAGAGCATTTAATAAATCAAGGGCATAGCAAAATTGCACATATTATTGGCGACACTAAACAGGGTGTAAGCCGTTTACGTTACCAAGGTTATTTAGATGCGCTGCGCTCTAATAAAATAATAACGCCACCTGAGTATATAGAGCAGGGCAGTTTTACTTATCAATCGGGCATGGAAGCGGCAATAAAATTACTTTCGCTTGATGATAAACCAACGGCTATTTTTGCAGCTAACGATGATATGGCTGCCGCTGTAATCTCAATAGCTCAAAAACAAGGTATTAATATTCCAAGCGACCTGTCGGTTGTGGGCTTTGATGACACGCAACTTGCAACCATAGTTTGGCCAAATATTTCAACGGTAAAACAGCCTATAAATGAGATGGCTGAGCTTGCGATCACCATGCTCGCATCGGGTCAGTATAACGATTTAAGTAATGTAAAAAGCTTAGGCTTAAGATATATTTTAGATTTTGAATTAATAGAAAGAGAATCAAGCTCAACCAATAAAAATAACTAAATAATACCAATCTGCTTATATATGGGGTCTATTTAACGTTAAGAAAATTACGCTAGAACTAGGCAAAAGTTTTTGTATCTAGTTGTTCTAAATCAAAAATTTTTAACGACGTTATAGTGAAATTTAATTCGTTAAATTGATCAAAAATTTATGCAGGTTGGTATAAGCTAAAACGCATACTCTTTTGAGCTTCAAAATCTATATAAAATAACAACAACACACAATATGGATACTTATGAACGAGAAAGAAAATGTACTTTTAATAGTACTGGTTTGCTTTGTTGCGACCATTGGCGGGTTTTTATTTGGCTTTGACAGCGGTGTAATTAACGGCACTGTTGATGGGCTTCAAACGGCGTTTGACTCCAGTAGTGCGGGTACGGGGTTTAACGTATCGAGTATGCTGATTGGCTGTGCCATTGGTGCGTTTTGCGCAGGTCGATTGGCTGATAAATTTGGTCGGCGTCCAATTTTACTTTTTGCCGCTGCTTTATTTATTATAAGTGCTTGGGGCTCGGGTGTGTCAGTCACATCGTTTGAATTTGTGATTTATCGCATTTTAGGCGGTTTAGCTGTAGGGGCTGCATCGGTTATGACCCCAGCTTATATTAGCGAAATTGCCCCCGCGCGATACAGAGGCACGCTCTCCACACTGCAACAAGTGGCTATTATTTTTGGTTTGTTTAGCGCATTTGTCAGTAACTACCTTTTAGCCAATACAGCTGGAGGCTCTACGGCGTTATTTTGGCTCGACTTTGAAACATGGCGTTGGATGTTTTGGGTTGAGTTATTACCTGCATGCTTGTTTTTAATTGCTTTGTTTTTTATCCCCGAAAGCCCGCGATACTTAATTATGGCTGGTAAAAAAGACGCTGCTGCACGTGTTTTATCTAAATTATATGGTGATGAAACAGCCGCTCATAAATTAAATGAAATAGCACAGTCGCTTGCTGACGATAAACACCAACCTAAATTATCTGATCTTATTGATAAATCTGAAAAACGTTTACGCCCCATTGTTTGGATAGGAATTGGCTTAGCTACATTTCAGCAATTAGTAGGCATTAACGTTGTTTTTTACTACGGCGCGGTACTTTGGCAAGCCGCTGGTTTTACTGAATCTGACGCGTTACTCATTAATATAATAAGCGGCTTTGTAAGTATTTTAGCGGTGTTTATTACCATGTATTTTATAGACAAAATTGGCAGAAAACCTTTTTTGTTAACCGGCTCAATTGGTATGACGGTGACGCTTTCGGTTATTGTTTATGCCTTTTTAAATGCAGATATTGGCTCAACAGGCAACTTAGAATTAGGAGAGCAGGGCATAGTTGCTTTAATAGCCGCTAATGCGTATGTGTTCTTTTTTAACTTATCGTGGGGCCCTGTAATGTGGGTTATGTTAGGTGAAATGTTCCCTAACCAAATTCGTGGCTCTGGCCTTGCAGTTACTGGCTTTGCCCAGTGGATAGCTAACTTTTTAATTACATGGTCGTTCCCTGTTATGCTCACAGGCATTGGTTTAGCTGGGGCGTATGGTTTTTACGCATTTTGCGCGTTTGTTTCAGTTATATTTGTATTTAAGTTTTTACACGAAACCAAAGGCAAAGAGCTTGAACAAATGAAAGGGTAAATATTACCCCTTTAATAAGCGCCAAAACTACTGTAATGGTTTGGCGCTTATTTTATTTATTTTCATACCTACCATGAAAAAGAGTGCTTATATTCATTTTTATTTTTCTATAAAAGACTCCTAATAGATAAAGTTATATTTAGGAGTCATTAATTTTCTATCTTGCACCGCAATAATACCTTACATAAATTATGCTGGCTAAGTGGTCTTAATAATAGTTACCCTATTTGTATGGTTGTTTTAGCAAATTTAAGAGGTTGTAATTTAGGTTTTGCAAAACAATAAGCAAATGTCAATGGACCTACTCTGCCAATCAGCATAAGTAAAATTATTATTAGCTGGCTTGGCATACTTAAATTACTAGTAAAATCACGAGATAGCCCTACAGTGCTCAATGCCGAAATTACTTCAAAAGTAATATCTAAAAGAGACGCTTGCTCGATTTTACTCATAATCATGATGCTTAAAAAAGCCGTAAATAAGTACAAAATTACAACACTCAATGCTTTTATCATAAGTTTGTCGCTTAGCTCTCTGTTAAATATGGTTACCTGTGGTTTTTGGCGTAAATAACTATACATAGCAAGTAGTAAAATAACAAAAGTTCCTATTTTAATGCCGCTTGCTGTACTTACCGAACCGCCACCGATTACCATTAATAATAATGTAAGCAATGTCGAGTCGGAACTGAGCTGGCTAATAGGTAAAGTATTAAAGCCTGCAGTACGTGGTGTAACTGCTTGAAACCAAGCAGCAATTACTTGCTCGTTAATAGGTAGGTTGGCAAGTGTGGCTGGATTTGAATATTCAAATAAAAAAATAAGCAAAAATGCACTGCAATTTATTACAGCACTTGCAATTAATACAATACGTGTATTAGTTGCTAATTTATGCCAGCGACGTTGTTGATATATATCTATTAAAACGGTAAACCCTAAGCCACCGATTATAAATAATGCACTGATAATAAGATTAACAGATACATCACTTTTAAAAGCCATTAAGCTATTACTATCGAGTGCAAACCCGGCATTGTTAAAAGCCGAAATAGTATAAAATAGACTTTGATAGGCGCTACCCGAAATACCATAGTCATCTACCCAGCTAATAAAAAGTAAGCAAAATGCTATAGTCTGAATTATTAGCGAGTAAGTTATTACACATCTAGCTACATGGATCACTCCATTTAAATCGCTTGTATCGAATGCTTGGCTTGCAAGTAAACGTTGTTTTAATCCTAAATTTTTACCAATACTTAAAAATGAAATAACGGCCACGGTCATAAAACCGATTCCTCCAATTTGAATAAGTACCATAACAACACATTGCCCAAATGTGGTTAGCGCAGTGCCTGTATCAATAACAACTAAGCCTGTAACTGTAACCGCAGAGGATGCAGTAAAAAAAGCTTGAATAAAGCTAAGCGATTCAACACTTGCAAAAGGTAATAGTAATAAGCAAGTGCCTAAAATAATGAGAGCAAAAAAACCAGCAGTTAAAATTAAAGGGGGGTTAACAGGCAGGGCAAGATCACGAACTTTACCTTGACTTAAAAGTATGATCTTATACTCCTTTTTTAAGGAGCATCCCCATGTCTAACATTCAGCTATTTAAATATTTCGAATCAATCGACGACCCTCGCCAACAAGGTAAAGTTGTTCATAAACTATTTGATATCATATTCTTAGCTGTTAGCGCTGTTGTTTCAGGCTGTCAGGGCTGGGAAGAGATTGAAGATTTTGGTCATGATAGACTAGATTGGCTCAGAAAATATGTTCTTCTTGAACAAGGGATCCCTCGCCATGACACAATTGCTCGTGTAATGAGCCGTATTGACATGACGCAATTCCAAGATTCCTTTTCTTCTTGGATGAAAGCCTGCTCCAAATTAACTCAAGGCGGTGTAGTTGCTATTGACGGTAAACGATTGAAAGGTTCATTTAATCAGTCAGATAGACGCGATGCGCTTTATATGATCAGTGCATTTGCATGCGAAAATGGTGTTGTTTTGGCACAATGCCCTGTTGATAAAAAGTCGAATGAAATAAAAGCGTTGCCAGAGCTGCTTGAATTATTAGAGATAAAAGGCTGCTTAGTAACGATTGACGCTATGGGGTGTCAAAAATCAATTGCAAAAAAAATAGTTGGTAAAGAAGCCGATTACTTACTTGCGGTAAAAGCAAACCATAAAAGGCTACTGTCACAAATAGAAGATGTGTTATTACCTGAGGTAGCACGACAAGCATCTGATGGGCTCTTGTTTAACGAAGTCGATTATCAAAAAAATAGAGAAGAATTTAGGTGCTGTGCAGTGAGCCATAACGTGAGCGGTTTATCAGAAACGATACACTGGGAAGGTGTAAAAACAGTGGGTGTTATTGTTTCTTATAGAAAAGAAAAAGGTAAATTAAGCAATGAGTTATGCTATAGATACTATATTAGTTCAGCGAATTTAACAGCGGAAGAACTCGCGAGAGGAGCACGACAACATTGGCAAATAGAAAATGGATTACATTGGCGTTTAGATGTAGGATTTAAAGAAGATGAGTGTCGAATTAGGCGCGAAGGTGCAGCACCTGTATTTGCGGGGCTGAGACACATCGCATTTAATCAGCTAAAAGCAGAAAAAAGTTTTAGTAAAGGCATGCCCGCAAAACAGAAAAAAGCTATGCGCAGTACAGCCTACCTTGAAAAGGTACTGAACGCATAGACTTTTTTCATGCTCTTGCCCTGGGTTAACAGGCCTTTTGAAATTTTTTAAACGGCGATTAAATTGCTTTGGAAGTACGTGTGCTTGCCAGTTGATCATAAAGCTTTAAACCGTTTGGTGAGTTTTGTTAGGTAATGTTTCGAGCCCAGTAATACAAGGCTATCACCATGGCGTAACTCGGTGTCGAGTGTTAGGTCTGTATTAAAATTATCATCTCGGCGTAAGGTGAGCGGTTTTATATCTGAGTTACGGTCTTTTAAAAGCCAGCCAATATTGCGCCCTGATAAATGTAAATCTATGGCAAGCTCAACAATAAATGTAGATTGTGTAAGCGCAAAGTATTGGTTAACCATAGGGTAGTTAAGTGCATGTGCTACTCTGATACCCATTTCTTCTTCGGGGTGAATAATACGGGATACGCCAAGTTTACTTAAAATTTGATGGTGACTTTTAGAGCACGCCTTGACCCATATTTGTTTAACACCAAGGTTTTTTAAATGCAGCACGCATAAAATACTCGCTTCTATATTTTCACCAATTGCAACTAATACAGCTTGGCAGCTGGTTAAGTCGAGTCGAGCAAGTTGTGTTTCATCACTAGCATCTAAAATGACAGTGTAATTTAACTGATTAGCAAACGTGTTAATGGTGCTTTCGCTTATATCGGCTGCGCAAACGTGATGCCCCTGATTAGCAAGCTCAAGCGAGGCGGTAACACCAAAACTACCTAATCCAATTACTGCAAACTGTGCCATGTGTGTTCCTATTAAAAAATACGACATAGCAAAGACTATGGAATTTTAAAAAAGAGTCACCCCATATCAATTAAGCTTTATAAACATTTAACACTACAGCCAAAAATCTTTATAAAAACTTTATACACAACGTATTAAAAAGCAGTAACCTATAAAAAGAGAATTTTATGGGAGTGCAAAAATGGGTATTAATAAATGGCTTAAGCCGCTTTTATTAACAACAATTGCGCCTATTTTTATTGTGCTGGCTATTTTTCCAGTTCGAGAGTGGCTAACGACCACCGACATTGTCATGTTGCAATTACTTTGGGTGGCATGGGTTGCGGTGCGTCAAAATGCCGCCTTAGCGGGGATTACAACGTTAGTTAGTGTGGCATGTACCGACTGGTTTTTTGTACTGCCGTACTTTACATTTCATATCGAAAAAATTGAATACTTAGTCACTTTTACTGTCATGCTTATAGTTGGCTTGATGATAAGCAAATTGGCGGGTGAGCTAAGTAAAAACGTTCGTGATACCCAGTTACATGCCAGTAATACACGATGTTTATATGAGTTAGCTAAGACGCTTAATGGGCTTGATGATATAAACGCTCAGCGCCAGGTATTTACAACATCGATTAAAAACCATCTAGGTATTACACTTCGTTGGAACAATAATAGAATGGATAATGGAGAGTACTTCAATATCGAACAAAGCACACAATGGGGCGGCTTTAGTTCAGATGTTGAACTTAGTCCTGAAAACCGTGCATTTATAGACACGGCACTGTCTTTGTTGTTTCAGGTCCACGAAAACTCAAATCTTAGAAACCAGTCGGCATCGATGAAAGTACAAGCAGAGTTAGAACGTGCTAAAAATGCATTGCTACGTAGTTTATCTCATGATCTACGCACGCCTTTGGCTACTATTATGGGCTCATCAAGCATGTTAGCTGACGAGAATATTGAGCTGAGTAAGGCATCAATTACAGAACAAGCAAAAAATATTTATGAGCAAAGTGAAATCTTAAATCAGCATTTTAATAAAGTGATGGAGCTTAGCCGGGTAAATAAAATAGGAGAGCAGCTAGCATGGCAAGCTATAAACGTACATACACTTGTTACTGAGGCTAAAGCACGCAGGCAGCAGCAATTAAGTGGTTTTAACTTAGCGTTAGTCTTTGATAAAGCCACTTGTTGTATAGGTGATATAACTCTTTTAGAAATCGCGCTTGCGAATATATTCGAAAACGCGGCACGTTACGGTGATGGAGTGGCGACAGTGGACTTTAATACTGAACGAATTGGTAATATAACACACTATAAAATAGCCGTAAGCAATCTCATAGTTACTCATCCAAGCAGTTCGGATGAAGGAGTTGGGCTTGGTAGCGTAATTTGCGATGTAGTTGCTCAGTTTCATCAAGGCGAATTTGTATTAGCTATTGATGAGCTGACCCAAGTAGCCACAGCAATACTTAGCTGGAGTGCAAAGAATGATTAATGTATTGGTGCTAGAAGACTCACCCGCACTGCAAAGTTTTTTAAAAACATTACTAGGGGCTGTTGATCTTTGTTTGAATTTTGTGCGTAAGCGGTAATTTCGTATAATTTACTTCGCCAAAAACAAACCTTACGAGATTACCATGCCCCGATTAATGCTCACTGATAAGTTGTGGTCGAAGCTAAAATCAATTTTGCTTGAAGATAGAGTTTATAACAAGCTTGAACACAGACAAACGATGGAAGGAATTTTATATCGCTTACGTGTTGGTTGCCCATGGCGTGACCTCCCTGAGTGTTTTGGTTTATGGAATACTATTTACCGCCGATTTCTACTTTGGTCTAAAAAAGGAATATTAATAAGGTTGTTCAAATCATTATCCGCCAATAGTGACACTGAGTGGGAATTCATTGATGGCAGTTATGTTAAAGCACATCAACACAGTACAGGTGCTGCGTCTCAACAAGAACAAGCGATAGCATTAAGTCGTGGCGGTAATACAAGTAAAATTCATTTAGCTGTTGATAGTTATGGCTTACCAATTGAATTTATTATTACAGGCGGCGATGTTCATGATAGTAAAGTGGCAAATGAACTGATTGAATTATTGCCCCAAGGCGATTTTGTTATCGCAGACAAAGGCTATGATAGTGAAGTCATTAGAAATAAGGTTCGAGAGAGAAACTCAAGCCCAGTGATCCCTAGAAAGAAAAATTCAAAAACAGGTAATGGTGATATTGATTGGTGCTTATATAAATATAGGCATTTAGTTGAAAATGCCTTTGCAAGGCTAAAGCACTTCCGTGCTATAGCGACAAGGTACGATAAATTGAAATTACAGTTTGAGAGTATGTTAGCGCTGGCATGTGCAATGATTTGGCTACCAATGTGAAAGATCAACAGCCCCTAGGTGCCAGTGGCTACAACGTATCAATTAGTGCGAAAGGGCTTGATGGTTTTTCATTAATGAGTGAGCAAAGCTTTGACTTAGTGTTACTTGATTTGGGATTGCTTGATATGGATGGACAGGCTTGGTTACTTGAAGTACGACAATGGAGCCAAATACCAATATTAGTGCTTTCGGCTCGCGATGGCGAGGTGGAAAAGGTTACAGCCCTTGATAATGGGGCAAACGATTATATAACCAAACCTTTTAGTGCAAACGAACTTCTGGCAAGAATGCGTGTGCTACTAAGAGTAAATACACAGCCCAGTTTGTCACTGCAATGCGGTAACATCATTATAGATCCACATAAGCACACAGTTACGCTTAACAGCAGCGATGTAAAGCTCACTAATAAAGAATATAAAATTTTACTTATGTTGTTTCAAAATAAAGATAAAGTGCTTACTCATAATGCTATTTTAAGTCAGGTATGGGGGGAGCAATACATTAATAGACCTGAGTATATTCGTGTACATGTAGCGCAACTAAGGCAAAAGCTTGAGGTAAACCCTGCAAGTCCTATTCATATCTTAACTGAGCCAGCGGTAGGTTATAGATTAGTTGGGTAGGCACTAAAAATTATCGTCCTAAATTTAGCTATTTAGGACGATAAAGTTACACGTTTTCTAGTTTCGTTCCTTTGGTTTCTGTTACTAAGTAAATAACAAAAAGCACCGATATTAATGCGAAAAATGCATAGGGCGAATATGCGAGTACAAGCCCTCCACCGGCTAGCAATATGGGAAAGGTAATAGTGATTAAAAATTAGCCAGTCATTGAGCAAGCCCTGCAACTCCTAAGCCTAATCCTCTCATGTTATTTGGAAATATCTCGCCGAGCATTACCCACCTTACAGGACCCCATGAAAGGTTAAAAAAGAATACATATAAGTTGGCCTTTACAAGAAAACCAAAGCAGCCAAATCTTGATTCCATACAAAAAATTAGTAATAACCGCTCATGGACATAGCCGAAGTTGATATAAAAGCTGAACATACAGTTAACCCAATACAAAGCGAATTAAACCTGCTCTACAGAGTAGTGCTCCCTTTATTTAAGTATGAGATACCCAAGTTAGCAATACTTATTTCTGATATACTCAGTCAGCACTTTTACTCAAAAGGTAATAGTCTTCAGCTTGCAACTCAATGCAAGTTAACTCACTGCTCTTCATTATTTATTGTCAAAATTACACCTTTGTAAAATAGAGTTGGTTCATCCGAGCCATAAATGTACAGAACAAACACCGCCTAAGTTTATTGGCGAAGTATGATTATTCGTTGATGAACTCAAGCGTACTTACTTTATAAACAGGACTTAGCATGAGTGAATTAACTATCGGCGTTATCGGAACATCCCGCAAGACAGATGAAAGACGGTATCCTATTCACCCAGAGCATTTATTACGAATTCCCGAAAATCTTAGAAAACAAATGGTGTTTGAACAAGGCTATGGCACCGCTTTTAATGTTAGCGATGAATATATTGCAACGTTAACGGGTGGCATTGCATCGCGCAGCGAAATACTTACCCATATTGGCACTGCCATTATCGCAAAGCCTGTACTTGCTGACTTAGAAGAAATGCGCGAAGGAGGCACTATTTGGGGCTATGCCCACTGCGTTCAACAGCATGAAATAACACAAGCGGCAATTGAGCGTAAACTTACCTTAATTGCTTTTGAAGATATGTATGTGTGGTCACCAAACGGAAATGTAGGGCGCCATACTTTTTATAAAAACAATGAAATGGCAGGGTATTGCGCTGTAATACATGCTTTGCAACTTAAGGGTATTGATGGTCATTATGGCGATCAACGTAAAACGATTATATTTAGTTTTGGTGCAGTGAGTAGAGGCGCTATTTACGCCCTTAAAGCGCATGGCTTTAGAGATATTACAATTTGTATTCAGCGTCCTGATCACGAAGTGCGTGAAGAAATATTAGATTGCCATTATGTTAAGGTACGAGAGGGTATTGAAGGAGAGGCGCGCATGATGGTTGTTGAGCATGATGGGACTAATCGACCACTTAGCGATCTTATTAGCGAAGCCGATATTATCGTGAACGGGACTTATCAAGAAACAGCTCATCCGGTTAACTTTGTCATTGAATCAGAAGCCGACTGCTTAAAACCAAACAGCTTAATTATTGATGTTAGCTGTGATGAGGGGATGGGATTCTTTTTTGCAAAGCCGACAACGTTTAAAAACCCTTTATTTCGATATAACAACACGGATTATTATGGCGTTGATCATACACCGAGCTATTTATGGGAAAGCGCGACGCGTTCAATTTCTGCGGCGCTCATTGTATATTTACAAACGATACTCAAAGGTGCTTTACAGTGGCAAAAAGATGAAACCATTCGCCGTGCAATAAACATTGAGCAAGGAATAATTCAAAATACGGCTATTTTGGCATTCCAAAACCGCGAAAATATTTATCCTTATAACGTAATAACACAATCTTGAATTCAAGTATTAAGTGCAATCATTATGCAGCCACCAGAACTTCTGATTGCCCCGTAAATAACTCATGAGGGGTTTTATACCCTCTTGTTTTTCTTGGCCGATGGTTGAGCTTATCAACTGCCGCCTGTATTTCTGCTTCACTTAGCGACATAAAGTCAGTTCCCTTGGGGAAGAAGCGTCTAAGTAAGCCGTTGGTATTCTCATTTATGCCCCGCTCCCATGATGAATATGGGTGAGCGAAATACACATCCGCTTCTAATTTTTGTGCAACATGCTCATGGTGAGCAAACTCTTTTCCATTATCTAAAGTCACGGTAATAACCTAAAGTATCCCCAGAATTAGCCTTTATATATCAATAAACTAACAGTATTAAAAAATGTGGGAAGCGAGGGAACATTCATGGTGTTTTGTGATCTTATGAATCACTTACAAACAACAGAGCTAAACACCATGAATGCTTTTACTATTTTGCACAATATGCTCCGCGCTGTCACCCCTAAATCAATTCATAAAGCCAGATTTAATACTCTAGTCGCTGCCGTTAAATCTCTTTTGCACTGTCAGCAATGCACCTTGACGTCTATCGGTCGCAATTTGAATTCAAAAACCACTGAAAAACATGATATTAAACGTATTGATCGACTGCTCAGTAACCACGAGCTTTTACGTGAATCAACAACGGTTTATGTTCACTTAAGCCGTTTTGTGGTCACTGAAAAGCATCCCGTCATTTTGGTTGATTGGAGTCATGCCGATACACAAACCAAATATTGTATTCTGCGTGCCAGCATTGTCAGTGAAGGTCGCTCTTTAACCCTGTATCAGGAAAGTGCACTCAGCTTTCAATATCATTGCCCAAAAGTACAAAAACGGTTCTTGAAGATGCTCAAACTGATCTTGCCGAGTGATTGCCGGCCCGTCATTGTGACGGATGCGGGCTTTAAAGTTCCTTGGCTCAAAGCCGTGCGAAACAATGGCTGGCATTATATTAGCCGAGTTCGAGGTACGGCACACTTGAAAACGCAGGGCAGCGATGAGTTTGTTCCATGCCAGTCACTATTCAAGAGCAATCAACGTAAGAGCCAGTATCTTGGCGCGACCGAGTTGACCAAAAGTGCAAAATATCAAACGCATGCAGTGCTGGTTGGCAAGGGGCATAAGTTATTAAAAAGAGATAAAAAACGTGGTTATAAGGAGCCTTGGCTACTCGTTTCTTCACTTCCAAAAAGGCACCACTTTCTCGAAAAAGTGCTCAAATTATATGGTATGAGAATGCAAATAGAAGCCGGATTTCGAGATCAAAAAAGTGTTAGGTTCGGCTTAGGCTCAGATCTACACAGAACGAACAAACTCTACCGATTAGACATACTTTTACTGCTCGCAACACTGGCGCATTGGTTCTCAATGATGCTGGGTGCAGTGATAGACAAAGCAGGAAAGACAGGATCTTTTCAAGCTAACTCAACCAAAAGCAGGCGAGTAGTGTCATGGGCATTTGTTGGGTTGCGATACTTCAAAAAACAGTCCATTAAACTGCGACGGCGAGATTATTTAGAAGGGCTCGCCTATTTCGCACAAGTGGTAGTGCAACTCAATTGGAAAAATATGGATGTGAGTGATGTAATTGAAACTTAATGATTATTTTTGGGGATCCCTTAGGGTAATAACCTTACCTTTATAGGGTGTCATACACTTGATCAGCGCATCGGCTGTTATTTTCGCATGCTTGCTTTCAATTCTGTGAACGACTGTATATAACGTTTTACGTTCAACCATTGTAACAAGGGCATTTTTACGCCCTTTGCCTATCACTGTATCGCCCTCCCAATCACCAATCCTAGACTTTGAATCCACAATACTTGGGCGTTCATCAATACTGACTCGATTAACTATCTGTCCACGTTTATCGTAGCTTCCATAGCGTTTTTTATACTTTTTACATGCACGAGTGAGTGTCTTATGTAGTTCACCACCACGAGCCTTGTCTCTGTAAATATATTGATAAATCGTTTCATGATGCAAAACGACCTTTTTCTCTAAAGCTAAGCGGCCTGCCACCTGCTCTGGCGAAAGTCCGTCAACCAACAATTTATTAATCCAGTCAGTAACATCATCTGTTAACTTACTTGCTTTGAAAGATGACTTGCGTCTTTGCTCTGCAAAATTATTGGCTTGGTTAGGTCGATAGCCTTTAAGCCCTTTATTGCGTTTTAACTCTCTAGAGATAGATGACGGTGAACGAGTGAGTTCATCAGCTATCTGTTTTTGGTTATTTCCTGCTTTTATTAACGCGTAAATCTGGTATCTTTCTGCTTGTGTCAGCTGTTTATATTTCATTAAAGCAATTTCCTTTGGCGAGAGAATGGCCGAATTATAACAGCTGGCCATCTAATCTGAGAAATTGCACTTATTATCCGAATTTAGGAATGATTAAATCTATCCCTAATCTAATTTTACATTAGGGGTGTGCACTTCGTCTTAATACTAGTAATTTTAAGGCGAAGTGTTTGTTGACTGATAGTAAAACTGGAGAACTGAAATCTTAAAAGTTTTGATAAAAAGAACACCCACGGTAATCCTCACAATTTATAAGGCTACCTGATATGCCTAACGATTCTAAAAACATACTAAATCGTGGCTTAGACTATATGCACACCCCATTTTCTAATTTTATGCGTGCTCAAACCACTTCTAGTTTGTTTCTTCTGGTATCTACGATCATTGCACTATGGTGGGCAAATTCAGCTTATTCAGCTACCTATCTGAACTTAGTGCATACGCCTATTGGGATCTCATTAGGAAACTTTGAACTACAAACCTCGCTTAAACACATTATTAATGATGGTTTGATGGTGATATTTTTCTTATTGCTTGGGCTTGAAATAAAACGAGAGGTACTTGCTGGAGATTTAGCTGAGCCCAAAAATAGACACATACTCATTTTTTGCGCCATAGGCGGAATGGTCGTGCTGGCTGGTATTTATTCGCTGTTTAATTGGGGGCAAGATTCACTGATTGGTTGGGGTATACCCATGGCAACCGATACTGCGTTTGCATTAGGTGTGCTTACAATTGTAAGAAAACATATACCAACAAGCTTGTTGGCTTTTATTGTAGGTCTTGCGATTGTTGACGATGTGGGGGCAATACTCGTTATTGCTGTGTTTTATACCCAAGAAATATCGGTGATGTATTTGTCATGCGCCGTTGTCCTATTTGCTTTTTTAGTAGCCGCCAATTATGCCGGAATAAGGCAACCGCTTTTTTACATTATCATTGGTCTTGCCACCTGGTGGATGATGCTACAGTCAGGTGTGCATCCTACTGTAGCAGGTGTTGCTATTGCTTTAACGGCTCCTGCATGCTCAATGTTGGGCTCAGGAAGGTCGCTTGAAAAGGCAAAAACAACCATTACCTCTATGCAAAAAGAAATAGAGAAAGTAGATGTTCTGGCTAGCAGGCAGGATCATAAACAGGTACTCGAAATTCGTGATTTAGCCGAAAATGCAGGTACACCTTTGCGTCGGTGGGAAGATGTACTGCACCTGCCTGTCGCACTGTTTATTTTACCGCTATTTGCTTTAGTTAATGCGGGTGTGGTTTTTAACTTTAGTTCATTTGTTGAAAGCCTCAGTGATCCCGTTGGCTTAGGTATTATTAGTGGTCTTGTTGTTGGTAAGTTTATTGGTATTTCGGGTGCGTGTTGGCTTGCTTTACGCTACAAAATAGGTTGCTTGCCTGAGGGCATTAATCTTCAGCATGTTATTGGTGCTTCACTTATCGCCGGGATTGGATTCACCATGTCTACCTTTATTGCTACGTTGGGGTTTGATGGGCAAGCCGAGCATCTTCATAACGCAAAAACATCGGTTTTAGTGGCTTCGGTTCTTTCTGCAATACTTGGGGTTTTATATATTCGAGTGGTTGCCTCAAAAAAGAGCAATAAATCAATTAATTCAACGCCATAATAGGGCGTGAAGGGGCTAGTGGGTATTCAATAATGTGTACTCCTTAGTTGTACTTAACCTTTATTTATCAATTAAACCTGACGTGGTTTAATGGATTCGACTACCCCAGTTAAGAGATAATCAACTTAACTGGAGATCGATAATGACAAAACGTAAAAAGTATTCCAAAGAATTTAAACTTGATGCTATCGCATTAGTTGTTGAGCAAAACTACTCACAAGCAGAAGCCTCTAGAAATTTAGGGGTAAATCCCAACATGCTTGGTCGCTGGATAAAAGAAGCTGAAAATGATGATGGGCATGCTTTTAGAGGGAACGGTAATTTAACCCCTGAGCAAGAAGAGATCAGAGAGCTAAAAGCGCAAGTGAAACGCCTAGAAATGGAGCGTGAAATATTAAAAAAAGCGACGGTCTTCTTTGCCAAAGAAACGAAGTGAAATATTCGTTCATAACCCAATACAAGAAGACCTGGCCTGTGGCGACAATGTGCCGAATACTGGGTGTAAAAAGTAACAATTACTATAGTTATCAAAAGCGATTCTCAACTAAATCAGAGGATCCAACACATCAAGAAATGATTGATTGTGTCAAGGACATAGCGCACTTCAGTGATAATACTTACGGTGAAAGGCGTATTCAGAAAGTCTTAAATGCACTCGGTTTTCCGGTGAGTCGTTACAAAACAGCACAGCTAATGAAAGAGGCAAATGTCTGGGTGCGTTATAAAAAGAGATACAAAGTGACAACGAATAGTGAGCATAATAAGCCTATTTATCCCAATGTACTTGAGCAAAACTTCAACGTTGAAGCAGCTGATCAAGCCTGGGTACAAGATATCACTTATGTTTGGACTGCAGAAGGTTGGTTGTATCTGGCGGTAGTGATTGATTTATATTCGCGAAAAGTCGTTGGTTGGAGCATGGGCTCACGAATGAAAGCGCAGCTTGTCTGTGACGCACTGACTATGGCGATGTGGCAACGCCAGCCCAAAACAGGGTTAATTATCCATTCAGATCAAGGGGTTCAATATGCAAGCCACCAATATCGTAAATTGCTCAAGTCAAATGACTTCATTGGTAGCATGAGTAAGAAAGGCTGTTGCTGGGATAATGCTGTTGCAGAAAGCTTCTTCGGTAGTTTGAAGCAAGAGCGCGTGCATTGGAAAAACTACCCAACGCGTTATGAGGCTCAACAGGATGTAATGAATTACATCTGTATGTGGTACAACAGTCGTCGCTTACATTCGTACTTAAATTATCAAAGCCCAAATGACTTTGAAGAACGAATCGAAACATTAGATATGGTTTCTTAACTAGGGTGACTGAATTTAGTTGACCACGTCAACCTATTGTTTAAAACACGCTATGTGTTGTAGCGAACAGACCAATTAAAATAAATACGCTAATGTCTTACTAAGGTTTTTTGGCTTTGAATTAATCTATAAGTGCATGAATTTAAATCTTAAAACTATTCCTTAAATCATTACCCCTAAATTATTACCCTTAAATTATACAGAGGAAGTTATCACCTAGATTGCGAAGCACGCTAGCGCTTTAGGCTAGGGCTTATGACAATCTAAAGTAGTAATAAGGCTCCATATTTTTGGTTTCTTAAAAAGGAGAATATTATTTCTACACAAAACGAAAATAGTCCAAATTCTAAAAGTAAAAGCGGTCCGCCAGATATCGATAAAGTGATGAGCGGTGCGCTTCAAAAGTATAAGAAGTTGCTGAGTGGAAAATTTAGCACAAGTTTAACCGTAGTACTGTTTTTGGGATTGATTGCTACAGGCTATAGCGCAGTCTATACCGTTCCCAGTGATTCAGTTGCTTTGGTATTAAGGTTTGGTAAGTTTCAAGAAATTCTGCCTGCGGGCTTACATGTAAAAATCCCATTAGGTGTTGATCACGTCACAATAGTGCCTACCAAGCGGCAATTAAAGCAGGAGTTTGGTTTTTCTACTTCTGGAGCCTCCGACCCAGATCAAAATATTAATCCTGAAAATAATATTCGCGCATTTGCGCCAAAAATTTCACCTGCAACAAATCAACGCGAAGAAACCCAAATGGTAACTGGTGATTTAAACACAGCGCTGATTGAATGGGTAATTCAATATCGGATAGCCGATCCCCAAAAGTACTTATTTGAGGTGCGCGACCCTGCAGGCACTTTACGATACGTGTCTGAATCAGTTATGCGTGAAGTTGTAGGCGATAGAACTGTAGATGAAGTAATTACCATTGGCAGGCATTGGCGACCAAATATGTAATGGCAGATAAATGGGACAGTCAATACCCTCAAATAGCTAACCTGATGTAATGGTCTCCTCCCTATACGGCATCTATGTGCCATGATTTAAATGGTTACAATAATCAAAGGGAGAAGACCAAAATGAAGATTACAACAATTGGTTTAGACATAGCAAAAAGATTTCTCCATGTGGTGTGCTGCAATGAACAAGGGCGCTTAGTTAAAAAGAAAATGTTAAAGCGTGCGCAAGTGTTATCTTTTTTCCAACAACACACTACGTGTTTAGTTGCTTTAGAGGCCTGTGCAACTTCTCATTTTTGGGCTCGAGAAATCAGAAAATGTGGTCATCAGATAAAGCTTATTCCACCTCAGCATGTGAAAGTCTTCTTAGTTGGCAATAAAAATGATTATAACGATGCTTTAGCAATTAGCGTTGCTTCAAAACAACATCATATTAAGAGTGTCTGTATAAAATCAGTTGAGCAACAAGATAACCAAGCACAGCACAAAGCGAGAGAATTAGCGGTCAGACAAAGAACGGCACTATGCAATCAAATCCGAGGCTTAACTGCTGAATACGGAATTATTTTAAATCAGGGTGTAAACACAATACGCAAAAGTATCCCCCTAATTTTAGAAGATGAAAATACCGGATTATCAGGCGCATTTAAAGCGGTACTAAAGCAGTTAGAAACACAATTGAGTAACTTAGACAGCTGCATTGAAACTTACAGTACATTAATAGTTGAAACAGCAAAAAATAATGATATTTGCCAACGGCTCCAAACAATACCTGGATTTGGTCCTATGGTATCAAGCGCCTATTTCAATGAAGTTGGAAATGGCAGTAACTATAAAAGAGGCCGCGATGTTTCAGCGTCTTTAGGTATCGTTCCGGGTCAACACAGTAGTGGCGGAAAAGATACTTTACTTGGGATAAGTAAGCGAGGAAATAGCTACTTAAGGTACCTGTTGATCCAAGGAGCAAAAGCGGTTGTCTCAAGAGCAAAAACGAAGAATGATAAATTAAGTCAATGGATAAACCGACTGGTTCAAACTCGAGGGCATAATCGAGCATGTGTAGCTTATGCCAACAAGATGGCGAGAATGGCTTGGGCTATTAGCGCTTCAGGTGAGAGTTACTCACCCGTATAAATACGCTTCAAAGAATTGCGTAAGTGGCTAAAACGATGACATAACAAGTCAAACCTGCATATTGAAAACCTATAGAGTTCAGTGGTAGTAAATACCGATAACCTGATCAGGACAATATGCGCGGATTACATCAAGGTCAGAAGTAATAATTTTCACTAAAAGGCCGTATATATGACAGCAAACCTGTCCCTGCTATCGTTGAATGACACCTTGCAATACTGGAGGAGACCATATATGAGCTCTGGATAATAAATCTATCTCAAGCAGCTATTTTCAGCGCTAACTGCGTTGAATTTACTTGCAATAGACCAGCTATTGACGCGTAAATTCTCCTTGTTTTCACTGAAAATCTCTGGCTAGAGAAAATAAATTTAAATATCACGATGATTCAATATGTTAGTAAATCTCTTAACCAGAGTTCAGGTTAACTAGGTCACGGCGTATGAGTTAGGACAATCTAAATACACTATTTAATTACCCTGAGGCAATACGGAAAGCTATTTATACAACGAATGCCATTGAATCACTAAACAGCGTTATTCGCCGAGCGATTAAAAAGCGTAAGATATTTCCAAATGAAGATTCTGCAAGAAAAATGATTTATTTGGCAATAAAAGAGCCATCGAAAAAATGGACGATGCCAATTCGAGACTGGCGTAATGCAATGAGTCGTTTTATCATTGAATTTGAGGAACGCCTCAGTAAACATATTTAAAATCTAAAAACGGGTAGTTACACAAAATCCGTTACAGGCTCGCATTAGTTCGTGATTATGAAGAAAAGCAATATCGACTATTTTTAAAGTGCATATGTTCTTGCCCTGCCTAGGTTCTCATCATGTTGTTCTTATTCAAGTTTTAGATTTAGTTGTTATTTGTGTTAAATAAAGTAAATTGAATATTCATTTTAGTAATAAAATAACATAATTTTTTTTATGTTATTTAGTTACTCTACTGACGCATTGATTCAACACACAAGTATTAAAGGCTCCATTATGTTTGAGAATAAGCACAGTATTACTTTAATTTTGAACGCCAGTAAGATGTATGATCGGAAAATAATTGAAGGCGTTGGTAACTATTTACAAACTTCAAAAGTTGATTGGGATCTTTATCTTGAAGAAGATTTTTTAGCTCGTTTTGATAATATTGACGAATGGGGCGTCGATGGCATTATTGCTGATTTTGATAACCCAGAAATTCAGGCCGCACTTTTAAAAACCAAAGTCCCCGTGGTAGGAGTGGGAGGATCTTACTCTAATCCTGAAGAATACCCAGATGTTCCTTATGTGGCTACTGATAATTTTGCTTTAGTTGATGCGGCTTATCAACACTTAAAACAAAAAGGGATAGAAGAATTTGCTTTTTATGGTACGCCTTTAGATAAGCATCAACGGTGGTCACAAGAACGTGAAAATGCGTTATTAGAAATTACTGAAGCTGATGGTTATAAATGCCATGTTTACCGAGGACATCCTGTTAAGCCAGAAACGTGGCAAGATACGACAAAACGATTGTCTGATTGGCTTATTTCTTTACCTAATCCAATAGGGGTTATCGCCGTGACAGATTCACGCGCACGGCATCTGTTACAAGTATGTGATCACAGTGGTTTATTAATACCGGATAGGTTGTCTGTCATTGGCATTGATGATGATGAAATTGCCCGTTTTTTAAATCGTGTTAGTTTAAGCTCTGTAAAGCAAGGCTGTTTTGAAATGGGTTATCAAGCGGCTAAAAAATTACACCGATTATTAGATGGACAACATTGCTCACATACTCCCTATCTTGTTCCTCCGGCTAAAGTAATAGAAAGGCAATCTACTGACTATAAAGCGATTAAAGATGCACAAGTGATGCAAGCCATGCATTTCATTCGTCAAAAAGCTTGTCGTGGTATTAAAGTTGATCAAGTACTTGATTATGTCGGGATATCTCGTTCTAACTTAGAGCAGCGCTTTAAAGAAGAGCGTGGCCATAGTATTCATAACGAAATTCATCATGAAAAGCTTCGTAAAGCATGTTCTATGTTAAAAAATACAGAACGACCGACTGCTGAAATAGCAAATATTTGTGGTTACCCTTCTTTACAATATATGTATGCGATATTTAAAAAGCATTTTAATCAAACACCACGAGAGTTCAGAGACGAACCAAATAGCGGGAACGTTGAAGCACCTCGTCCTGTTCAAATAGCGTGCTCGTCAACCCTGTTAGAAAGTGCATATTAGGGTCTATTGACCTTTGCAGATTAAAATTCGTTCAAACTAGGGCTATTTAATCGCGGCGCGAGGTATGTTGGGCTAAGTAAACACCGAGCAAAGCTTTCGCGCCCTGCTCACGGCCCTTACCTACATCCGTGTCATAGGTAAGATTTTAAGAAATTGAGTTGAAGCTCAATTCATGATCAAATGGTTGTTACCACACAAACCACAGAATCAAGAAGAGAGCTTCAAATGAATGCACTTAATACTTAAATCCAAGGTTCAATTTATTAAACGAGATTCAGGTTAATTATATAGCGAGAAATGAGTATTTTTATCACCCATGTGAATTAACATAATGGGGGATTTCTAGTCGGTATTTCATACTGTATATGTCGCTTTATTATGCGCAGATATAACTCTTTTAAATAATCATGAGAACACCCAATGAAACATATACCTTATCTATTTATTGTCATTTTTTTGGTACTGTCATGTTGTAGTAATGCAGCCACTAATGTTTTGCAAACAGAAAGCAATGTAAGCCAGTTAAGTCATTCATTTAGAAAAATTTATGTGAAACCTATACCTGCAGATAAAACGGATATGACGCTTAATGCTCTGCAACTGGCCAAAAAAATAAAGCTAGGCTGGAATATCGGAAATACGATGGAGGCGATCGGTGGTGAAACCGCTTGGGGAAATCCGCAAGTTTCTAACGCGTTACTCAAACTTGTTAAAGCAAGCGGATTTGATGCTGTGCGTATTCCTATTTCATGGGACCAATATGCGGATCAAAGCAGTAATGAGATTAGTGATAAGTGGCTTAATAGAGTTAAAGAGGTCGTTCAACAAAGTATTGATAACGGGTTGTATGTTGTTATTAATATACATTGGGATGGAGGGTGGTTAGAAAATAATATCAACCCAGAAAGTAAAAAACGCGTTAATGAAAAACAAAAAGTATTTTGGCAACAAATAGCCACGCAACTTCGTGATTTTGATCAGCACTTAATATTTGCGAGTGGAAATGAACCCGCCGTAGAAAATTCAGAGCAAATGGCTGTATTAATGTCTTACCATCAAACATTTGTAAACACCGTACGAGAAACGGGGGGACGAAATGCTTATCGCGTATTGGTTGTGCAAGGACCTGTTACTGATATTGAAAAAACAAGCAATTTATGGACAACGATGCCTTATGACTCGGTATCGAATCGGTTAATGGTTGAAGTGCATTTTTATACCCCTTATGACTTCGCACTGATGGAAAAAGAACAAAACTGGGGCAAGCCCGTTTATTACTGGGGTAAAAACTACCATTCTCAAACTTTGCCGAATCGCAACGCCAAAGGGAATGAAGAAGATAAAGTAGATCAATTATTTAACCTGATGAAAATAAAGTTTGTAGACAATAATATACCGGTACTCCTCGGAGAATTCTCTGCTATTAGACGCACTCAACTCACTGGGCAAGATCGAGCGCTACATTTAAGCAGCCGAGCTTATTATCATAAATACGTTGTCAAGCAAGCGCTCAATCATGGCTTAATTCCATTTTATTGGGATAATGGGCAGCTTGGTAATAATGGTTCAGGTATTTTTAATCGCAAAGAAAATCGTATTTTTGACCATAAAGTGCTTGAGGCTTTATTAGAAGGGGTGAGTCAAAGTAATTAATTTCACCAGTGGCTATTTTCGATGTAATTAACGTTAAAAATAGTCACTGGTAATAGAATTATAATTTATAGCTAAGGCTGTTTCAGCCCTTCATTCTTTCAAGCTCAGTGCCTTTCGTTTCGTGAACAAACTTAATCACAAAAATGATTGATAAAACAGCGAAAATTGCATAAAAACCGTAAGCACCAGCTAACCCTACAGATGTAAGTAAAATAGGAAAAGTAATAGTAATAGCAAAGTTAGCACTCCATTGGAACAGACCTGCAACCGCTAAACCTGAACCACGCATTTGATTTGGATACATTTCTCCTAGCATAACCCACATGACTGGCCCCCAAGAAAAATTGAAAAAGAATACATATGCGTTAGCAGCAATTAAGGCCACGACACCTTTATCACCCATTATTAAGTTACCATTATTGTCTATATCAGCACCAAAAAATGAATAAGCGACAATGGAAAGTGTCACGGCCATACCAATAGAACCCCATTTTAATAATGGCTTACGGCCTATCTTGTCTACAAAAAGCATGGTTACAATACAGGCTGCAATACTGACCGCACCACTGATTATGTTAATAAGTAATGCATCACTTTCAGAGAAACCAACCGCTTGCCAAAGTATCGCGCCGTAATAAAATGCGACATTGATCCCAACTAGCTGCTGAAAAACAGCAAGGCCAATACCAACCCAAACAATTTTTCTTACTTTTCTTGTGCCCGAAGGTGTTGAAACCAATAAATCAGAAAATGAAGGGGCATGATCGCCAGATAGTGAACTTTCTATTTCTGTGCGTTTAGTGTTTCCGTCAACGTTGCCATAAAGGCGTTCAAGTACTTTACCTGCTTTGTCATTTTTACCTTTAGCAACTAAAAAGCGGGGGCTTTCAGGAATAAACATTAATGTAATAAAAAACAGTGCGGCAGGAATAAGTTCAATCCAAAACATCCAACGCCAAGCTTGCATATTTAACCAAAGATCTGCGGTCGATACTCCTGCGGTTTTAGCCAATAAGTAATTAGAAACAAAGGCAGAAAATAAACCTGAAATTATCGCTACTTGTTGAACCGTTGTCAGTATTCCACGATAACGAGCCGGCGCTACTTCACTAATATAAGCTGGTGTCATAACGGATGCTGCACCAACAGCTAAACCACCTAATATGCGATAAAAAATAAACTCGTTGGAGGTCATTGAAATACCAGAGCCCCAAGCGCTAACGATAAAGAAAATCGCAGCAATAATTAAAATAGTTCGTCTGCCGTAAGTATCCGCCAAGCGGCCAGCAAAGAAAGCACCTACAGCACAGCCAAGTAACATGCTGGCAATATTAAAACCAGTACCTACGCTGTCGGAGTTAAAAGCAGCTTGTAAACCATCAACTGTGCCGTTAATCACACCAGAGTCGAACCCAAATAAAAACCCACCAATTGATGCAACAATACTAGGGCGTGTTGATCTTTGCGGTATAAAAAACAAACAGCATAAGGATAAGGTATAATTGAATTCGCTAAAAAACGTTACACCGAACCCTCATGCCAAGATTAATGTTAACAGACGCGACATGGAATGTCTTATCAAAAGTAATGCACTTAAGTGGTCGAATTTATAATAAGCCTGAGCATAGAAAAACGCTCGAAGGCATACTCTATAGGATGCGTACCGGTATTCCTTGGCGAGATTTACCGTCTTATTTCGGCTCGTGGAGTGCTATTTATAGACGATTTAATTTATGGTCCAAAAAAGATATTTTGAATGAATTATTTCGAGTGTTATCCCACTATGCTGATATGGATTGGATCTTTATTGATGGCAGTATTGTCAGGGCTCACCAGCATAGTTGCGGTGCAAGAACCGCTGACAATGAATCAATCGGTAAGAGTCGAGGTGGTAATTCGACTAAAATTCATCTTGCAGTAGATAGCGGAGGATTGCCTGTTTATTATGAATTATCCTGTGGAAATACGCATGATATCGTCCATGCAGAGTCACTTGTAGCCAATTGCCCAACGAGTAATGTTGTTGTCGCAGATAAAGGCTACGATAGTGAAAAACTAAGAGAGTTTATTCGTGACAATAGCGCTACACCCGTTATTCCACGCAAGGATAACAGTTTAGTGGGTAATGAAGATATTGACTGGTGCATGTACAAATATAGGCACTTAGTTGAGAATGCCTTTGGTCGGATCAAACAATATAGAGGGATAGCCACACGGTATGAAAAGCTTGAGCGGAATTATCATTCCATGCTCGCTTTAGCATTCACTATGATGTGGCTACCAATATGGGCTGATTAATATATATACTACAAAGATCAACAGCCCCTAATAAAAATAATAAATAGTTTATTATCTTGTTCTTTTGGATGGGAGGGTACGTTAGCTATTTCTTCTATGCCTTGCATATGTGTATCCATGTTATGTTGTCATTATATCAGTGAGTAACTTGTATTTTTTATTTGGTTACCTTGCAATATTTTATTTCTTGAATTCAAGTATTAAGTGCAATCATTATGCAGCCACCAGAACTTCTGATTGCCCCGTAAATAACTCATGAGGGGTTTTATACCCTCTTGTTTTTCTTGGCCGATGGTTGAGCTTATCAACTGCCGCCTGTATTTCTGCTTCACTTAGCGACATAAAGTCAGTTCCCTTGGGGAAGAAGCGTCTAAGTAAGCCGTTGGTATTCTCATTTATGCCCCGCTCCCATGATGAATATGGGTGAGCGAAATACACATCCGCTTCTAATTTTTGTGCAATATGCTCATGGTGAGCAAACTCTTTTCCATTATCTAAAGTCACGGTAATAACCTTACCTTTATAGGGTGTCATACACTTGATCAGCGCATCGGCTGTTATTTTCGCATGCTTGCTTTCAATTCTGTGAACGACTGTATATAACGTTTTACGTTCAACCATTGTAACAAGGGCATTTTTACGCCCTTTGCCTATCACTGTATCGCCCTCCCAATCACCAATCCTAGACTTTGAATCCACAATACTTGGGCGTTCATCAATACTGACTCGATTAACTATCTGTCCACGTTTATCGTAGCTTCCATAGCGTTTTTTATACTTTTTACATGCACGAGTGAGTGTCTTATGTAGTTCACCACCACGAGCCTTGTCTCTGTAAATATATTGATAAATCGTTTCATGATGCAAAACGACCTTTTTCTCTAAAGCTAAGCGGCCTGCCACCTGCTCTGGCGAAAGTCCGTCAACCAACAATTTATTAATCCAGTCAGTAACATCATCTGTTAACTTACTTGCTTTGAAAGATGACTTGCGTCTTTGCTCTGCAAAATTATTGGCTTGGTTAGGTCGATAGCCTTTAAGCCCTTTATTGCGTTTTAACTCTCTAGAGATAGATGACGGTGAACGAGTGAGTTCATCAGCTATCTGTTTTTGGTTATTTCCTGCTTTTATTAACGCGTAAATCTGGTATCTTTCTGCTTGTGTCAGCTGTTTATATTTCATTAAAGCAATTTCCTTTGGCGAGAGAATGGCCGAATTATAACAGCTGGCCATCTAATCTGAGAAATTGCACTTATTATCCGAATTTAGGTTTTCATATTTGCGTTATTAAATCTATTTATTTTTATAAAAATCAATTTACTGCTTATGATATTTTTTTTGTCGGCGTACTGTTGTATACAAAAAAAAGAATAAAAGATAATGTTTTGTTTACATAAAAGCAATTGCGGATCATTACAATGAAATATAAAGGTTATTTAAAGTGGCTCTATTGCGGCTTAATGGTGAGTTTGAGCGCATGCTCAACATTAACACCGTCACAATCCACACACATCTCAACTAACACATCGAGTTATTCCTCAACAAATGAGCAGACACCACTCCCAGTTATTATTAGCCGTAATGGGAAACATGCACTTTTTGTTGACGGTAAACCTTACATCATTTTAGGTACGCAGACGAATAATTCAGTAAATTACCCTAAAGCATTAAAGTATGTTTGGCCGGCAGTTAAAGAAATAAATGCTAACACGTTAAGTATTCCTGTGGCTTGGGAACAGATAGAGCCAGAAGAGGGGAAATTTGATTTTAGTTTTCTTGATGTGCTTATTAAAGAAGCACAAGAGAATGATGTTAAGTTAACACTTCTTTGGTTTGCAACATGGAAGAACAACGCACCTCATTATGCGCCTAGCTGGGTGAAATTAAATAATCAGCGTTTTCCTCGCGTGATGAAAAAAGATGGTACGTTACTTAATTCAATGTCGCCATTAGGTGATTCGACATTGCGAGCTGATAAGGTGGCGTTCGTTAAGTTGATGGGTTATTTAAAAGAGCATGATCCTAAGAATACGGTAATCATGGTTCAGGTTGAAAATGAAGTGGGTACTTATGGAAGTAAACGTGATTTTTCTCCAATGGCGCAGACTGTTTTCCAACAAAATGTCCCGCACACGTTACTTGATGGGTTAGGTATTAAAAAACAGGGGAACTGGGCAAGTGTATTTGGAAAAGATGCAGATGAATTTTTTCATGCGTGGCATATAGCGCGTTTTTGTCAAGAAATTGCTGTTGCGGGTAAGGCAGTTAAAGATTTGCCCATGAATTTAAATGTCGCGTTACGTAACCCTTTTAACCCTGGTGAGTATTATTCTATGGGTGGACCAACTGATAATGTCATTGACTTATATAAAATTGCTGCACCTGATATCGACCTTATTTCACCAGATATATACTTTCGCGATCATAAAACAGTAACCAAGGTACTCGATCTATATGCACGAAACGATAACCCCTTATTTGTTTCTGAAATAGGAAATGACCAACCCTATTCTCGTTATTTCTTTTCAGCACTAGGGCATCAAGCTATTGGCTTTTCTCCATTTGGCTTAGATTACAGTAAGTATACCAATTATCCACTTGGTTCTGAACATGTAGATAAAGTCGTAATTGCGCCTTTTGCTGAAAACTATAATTTACTTAAACCATTTGCTGATGTATGGGCTAAATTAAGTTTTGAGGGCGAAGTATGGGGGGTCTCTGAACCTTTAGATACAGTAGTCGCAAAGTCAAAGGTGTGGAATGCCAATGCAACTCAAGCAGAAAAAGATGCATTTGAAGACAAATCAGTAAAAGAGAATGCACATTTCTATACTCAAAATCTAGATTTAGGTTTATGGAATGCTGAAATTACTTACGGTCGTCCAATGTTTTGGATATCTCCGCCAACGGGAAATGACCCTGCATCTGGTGGTGCACTAATAGCCAAATTATCCGATAACGAATATTTAGTAACAGCTTACCGAGCACGAGTGACGTTTACGCCTTCCGATGAAATTACAGACCCTTATCATATGGTAGAAAGAGTTGAAGAGGGGCATTACGAGAATGGAAAATGGGTATTTGAGCGCGTTTGGAATGGTGATCAAACTGATTGGGGACTGAACTTTACTTCTAAGCCTACATTACTAAAAGTGAAAATGGCGAGTTACCACCCATAAAACTATTTTAAGTACATTGGTTTAAACTCTTAAACCAATGTACCAGAAAAACTTTGACAACTTGGAGAACAAACACAATGAAATTGACAGATAACCTCGGACAACGATTGGCAATGGGTTTAGTGCCACTTGTTTTACTACAGGGTTGCGGACAAGAAGCACAAGAAAGCAACAAACCAGTTAAAGCGGAGCAAACCTTAGCAAGTGTAAAGCAACTAAACAACGGCGTTATTGTTAGCCTAGAACAAAAAGACTCAACGCAGGCTAAAAGTGTGCGTCTACAAGTTATAAATGACGAAATAATTCGAGTAACGACTCTTCCACACAGTAATTTTTCTGCATTATCCAAAAGTATTATGATTGCTGACGGTGCATTAAAGAATACAGCAAAATTTACGACTCAAAGGCAAGGTAATAAATTGCTGGTTAAAACAGCAAAAGTGGTCGCTGTGGTGTCTTTAGTTGACGGTGATGTTTCCTTTATTAATGATAAAGGTGAAACTGTACTTTCTGAAGCAAAGCGAAGCTTTGGTAAAGTGACAGAAGATCCTATCACCCCAGATGCAGATTCATACGCTGTTCGCCAACAATGGAATAAAGGGACTGATGAAGGTTTCTTCGGATTAGGTCAACATCAGAATAACCAAGTTAATTATGCGGGTGAAAATGTAGAACTTACAACATATAACTTAGAAATCACCATTCCTTTTGTTGTTTCTACACGTAATTATGGCGTGCTGTGGGATAATAACTCCGTAACGAACTTTGGCGACCCTGAAAACTCAAATGCCTTAAATCATGATTTTACTTTATATGATGCACAAGGCAATAAAGGCGGATTAACCGCAGAGTATTATGATGGTGATAAGCTAGTTTTAACACGTGTTGAAACAGACGTGGATTACCAGTATTTAGCAAATAACTCAGTGCGTGAGCATGCTTTTCCTAAAGAGCTCGCAGACGTAAATGCACCGCGTGTAGTGTGGAAAGGTTATATTGAACCAAAAACATCAGGCATGCATAAGTTTAGAATGTACTCAAGTGGTTATGCTAAATTAAAAATAAATGGTGAACAGTTACTTGATCGCTGGCGCATGAATTGGAATCCGTGGTATCACAATACCCAAACAGAATTAAAAGCGGGTAAAAAAGCGTCTATCGAGATTGATTGGGATTCTCAAGGCGGATATTTTAATCTTGTGCATAACGATCCTCTTCCAAAAGAAGACCAATATTCACTATCGTTCGCTTCAGAAACAGGAAAAGCAATTGATTACTATTTCATTGCTGGTAACACGAGTGATGAAATTATTGCAGGCTACCGAGAATTAACAGGTAAGTCAGTTATGCTACCTAAATGGGCTTATGGTTTTTGGCAGTCGCGCGAACGTTACATGAATCAAGAAGAATTAGTCAACGTTGTCAAAGGATACCGTGAGCGTAAAATCCCTATCGATAATATCGTACTTGATTGGTCTTACTGGCCACAAGATGCTTGGGGAAGTCATGATTTTGATAAAAAGAACTTTCCTGATCCGCAAAAAATGGTTGATGAAGTTCATGCATTGAATACCAACATTATGATTTCTGTATGGCCTAAGTTTTACCCTACAACAGCTAATTATAAAGAGCTTGATGCTAAAGGATACATGCTAACCAAAAATGTAGATCCAGAAGCGAATTTAGACTGGATTGGTAAAGGGTACTTAAATGGTTTCTATGACCCGTACCCAAAAGAGTCGCAAGAGATCTTTTGGCGTCAGTTAAATGAAAAAATAAATGTGTATGGGTTTGATGCATGGTGGTTAGATGCGGCGGAGCCTGATATACATTCAAACTTATCATTTAAAAAACGCAAAGAAATTATGAGTCCGCTTTCAGTGGGGTCGGGTGCTGAATATTTCAACTCGTATGCAATTCCTCATGCCGAAGGCGTTTATAACGGTGAGCGTGAAACGGACGGTGACAAACGCTCTTTCATTCTTACTCGTTCTGGCTTTGCAGGTATCCAACGCACAGGCTCTGCGATTTGGAGTGGTGATACAGTACCTCGCTGGTCAAACCTTAAGGAACAAATTGGCGCAGGTATCAGCGTTGGCTTATCGGGTATGCCAAACTGGACATTTGATATTGGCGGGTTTACGCCAGAAGATAAATACCGTAATACAAGTAAAGGATTTGTTGGTAATTTTTCAAACCTTGAAGACAAAGACGTTGCAAATTGGCAAGAGCTTAACTTGCGTTGGTTCCAATTTGGTGCATTTGTACCAATCTTCCGTTCACATGGACAAAATCCATACCGTGAAATATACAACCTTGCTGATGAAGGAACACCCGTTTATAACTCTTTAGTTTATTATACTAAGTTACGTTATCGCTTAATGCCTTATATTTACAGCGAAGCGGGTAAAATGTATCAAAACGATAGTACGTTAATGCGTGGATTAGTGATGGATTTTGCTGATGATGAAACTGCAATTAGCTTAAATGATGAGTATATGTTTGGTCCTGCATTCTTAGTAAGCCCTGTATACGAATTCAATGCTAGAACTCGCAGTGTGTATTTACCAAAAGGCACTCAATGGTTTGATTTTTACACAGGTAAACCATACCGAGGAGGACAAACCATTGAAGCTAATGCGCCTCTGGAACACATGCCATTGTTCGTTAAAGCGGGCTCAATTGTACCAACTGGCGGTGAAAAACAGTTTGTATTTGATAACTTAGATGCACCAATCACACTTAATATTTATACCGGAGCTGATGGCCAATACACCTTATATAATGATGATGGCAAAAGCTATGATTATGAAAAAGGGCAGTTTACTAATATTGATATTAGCTACGATGATGCTTCAGGAACAGTGACAATTGGGCCAAGAAAAGGCCAATTTGCATCCATGGTAAAAAATCGCACATTTAATATTCGCTTTATTTCAGGAATGAGTAACGACGCAGCAAACTTTGACGCAAAACCAGATAAATCGGTTATGTATAACGGTCAAGAGGTTGTTATTAAACGTTAATTTCATCACGATGGCTGCTATTTAGTAAAGTTTATTTTACTAAATAGCATTTTTATTCATTCTAACGAAGGTTAAAAATGATGGCATTTTTTAATCCACACAAGTTTTATAAATTACCTGCAATGTCTGCAATTGTAGTATTAATGGTTGCATGTAGCTCATCAACCCCAAATAGCAGTGAAAACAACGCTAACCCCCTCGCTGTAAACAACATTGATTTATGGCCAAAAGTTCAATCTCCAATTTTATATAATAAAAATAACACGAAATTTGTTAATGATTTAATTAGCAAAATGACTGATGAAGAAAAAGTTGGTCAAATTATTCAAGCAGAAATTCAAGTTATTACGCCAGAACAAGCCAAGAAATACCATATAGGATCTATTTTAAATGGAGGAGGCTCAGTACCTAACCGTTCTGAAAATGCATCCGCAAAAGATTGGGCTGAATTTGCAGATAAATTTTATTTAAGCTCAATAGATAAAACGGGCGGACGCGCGGGTATTCCTATTATTTGGGGTACTGATGCGGTGCATGGCCATGGTAACTTAGTTGGTGCAACTTTGTTTCCTCATAACATAGGTTTAGGCGCAACGCGTAATCTTGAGCTTATTAAAGCAATAGGTGAGGCAACTGGACAAGAAGTGAGAGCATCGGGTATTGAGTGGGTTTTTGCGCCAACCTTAGCTGTGGCAAGAAATGATCGATGGGGGCGTACTTACGAAAGCTATTCAGAAAATCCCGCTTTAGTTGCACAATTTGCTCAAGCAATGGTGTTAGGTTTGCAAGGTGAGCCTAATAGCCCCTCTTTTTTAGATGAACGTCATGTTGCGGCAACAGCAAAACATTTTTTAGCTGATGGTGGAACACAAGGCGGCGATGATCAGGGTAACGCTGTGATGAGTGAAAAGCAGTTAGTGACTATTCATAATGCCGGTTATCCGAAAGCCATTGAAGCCGGCGTTCAGTCGGTTATGGCAAGCTTTTCATCCTTTAACGGGGTAAAAATGCATGGTAATAAATACCTATTAACAGATGTATTAAAATCACGAATGAACCTTGATGGTTTTGTTGTTGGTGATTGGAATGGTCACGGACAAGTTCCTAATTGTACTAACGATTCGTGCGCGAAATCAGTGAACGCGGGTATAGATTTATTAATGGCTCCTTATGATTGGCTGAAACTGTATGAAAATACATTAGCACAAGTACATTCGGGTGAAATTAGTCAACAACGACTCAATAACGCAGTGAAGCAAATTTTACTTGTGAAGAAGCGATTAGGCTTATTTGATGGTGTTAAGCCTTCTGAGCGTAAGTTAGGGGCGAACAATGATCTTATCGGCACTAAATCACACCGCGACATTGCACGTCAAAGCGTCAGAGAAAGCTTAGTCTTATTAAAAAATAACAAAAATCTGTTACCGCTTAAGCCAAATCAAACCATTTTAGTTGCAGGTACACACGCTGATGATATAGCAAAACAAGCGGGCGGCTGGAGCGTAACGTGGCAAGGTGCAGACCTTGAAAATAGTCGTTTCCCTGGCGCAACGAGCATTTTTCAGGGAATTAAAGAGCAAGCGGCTAAAAACGGTAGCAACGCTTTTTTATCAGTTGATGGTCATTTTGATAAAAAACCAGATGTTGCAATCGTAGTCTTTGGTGAAACCCCTTATGCAGAAGGCCAAGGGGATATTAATACTTTAGAATTTGAAGCCGGAAATAAAAAATCATTAGTACTTTTAAAACACTTAAAAAATCAAGGTATACCAGTTGTGTCTGTGTTTATATCGGGACGTCCGCTGTGGGTTAACCCTGAAATTAACGCATCAGATGCGTTCGTTGCAGCATGGTTACCAGGCTCAGAAGGGCGTGGTGTTGCCGAAGTGTTACTAAGTAATAAACAAGGGAAACCTAATGCTGATTTTATGGGGAAATTGTCATTTTCTTGGCCTAAATTACCCACTCAAGATGAATTAAATATAGGTAATAAGCATTATGACCCATTATTTGCATACGGTTATGGATTAACCTACCAAGATGGCAAGACACTTGGGAAATTAGATGAAGACGTACCCGGTGTATCAAACGGCAAACCGCAGAATATTAATTTATATGTTGGTAGACCTTTACAGCCTTGGCATGTCGTGATCAAAAGTCCTGACAGTGATCAGCTTCTAAGTGGTGCATTTGCTGAATTAACCGATGGTAAAGTTAAAGTAACAACGTCAGATAAAGATGTACAAGAAGATGCATTAACGTTTTCTTATAAAGGCACTTGGTTTAGTAGTTTATATCTCTCTCATGGTCATGCACTTAATTTACAACCGTTTGTAAAACAAGGGGTTGTTACTTTTGATGTGCGTATTGATGATATTAAAAACTCAGCATTGGATCTGGTGATTGGATGTGGTGAGGATTGCCAGTCTAAATTACGTTTAAGAGAGTGGGCAATTGCTCACGAAGGTAAAGGATGGCAACATTTAGCGATTCCTATGCAATGTTTTATGCAAACGGGTGCTGATTTTAGCCAAGTTGATAAACCATTCTCTTTAGAAGCTGGTGGGAAAGGGCAACTAGCAGTGGCTAATATTAAGTTTGAGCTAAACACGAAGGGCAATTTCACCTGCCCTGATATTGCTGAACTTTCTACAATGGCCACTCCGTTAAATGAATACTGGTCGCAAGATTGGTGGCCCGCCCGACATAAAGAAAAAGTCGCCTTAGCCAAAAAGGGCAATATAGACTTACTTATGGTAGGAGATTCTATTACCCACAATTGGGAAAATGAAGCGGGACAGCCAGTTTGGCAAGAGAACTTTGCTGATATAAATACGCTCAACATTGGATTTGGTGGCGACCGAACAGAAAATGTTTTATGGCGATTAGAACACGGCGAAGTGAGTGGGATTTCACCTAAATTGGCGGTGGTCATGATTGGTACTAATAATACAGGTCATCGAATGGACCAACCTGCGTATATAGCAAAAGGTGTTAATGAAATTATTAACGAACTTAAACAACAGTTACCTAAAACACAGATTTTATTAACCGCTATTTTCCCTCGGGGTGAGCATCCGGATGATAAATTAAGGCTTAATAACCAACAGGTAAATAAAGAGCTTGAAAAAATAGCCTTAAAGCAAAATATATTATTCACTAACGCTAATGAGTCTTTTATAACTAAAACGGGTAAGTTAAGTGAGCAGATTATGCCTGATCACTTGCACCCGAATGCCGAAGGCTACAAAATATGGGCAAAGCAACTTACGCCCTATATTAATAAATATGTTAGATGACCAGTTGGATCGTATTTAAGGTCTGTTTATCTATCGAGGTTAAATTTTCAGCAGTGCGTTTGGTTTTTAGGCAAGGCAGCGCCTATGATGTGTGGTTATTCCCCATAAATAGGCGATAATGCAGCTAAATGCCAAACACACGGTGCCCGAAGGGTGCGTTTTGTTGCCTGCCTGCGTGGATGTAAGTAAGGGGCGTGAGCAAGACGCGGAAGCTTTACTCTGTTCTTACTTAGCCCACTAGATTACACACCTTTTAATTCTGAACGCTCAACAGACCCTAATATAAAAAGGCTTAATTATGAAAGTCAGTAAAATAATAACAAAATATGCACTACGTTTTATCGTTGCGCTAGGCTGCCTGTTATCATATGGCGTACTAGCCGATGAACAAGTGGTGGCAACCAAACTTAATTTTCAGTATACCGGACGTATTGATTTTAGTAACGGACAAGCGCCTAGCATATCTTGGCCAGGTACTAGCGTTAAAGGTGCTTTTACGGGTACCAAGCTAAGTATTGTTTTGGATGACCAATTAGGCAAAAATTATTTTAATGTGTTTATTGATGGCGCTAATGAACCAACTAAAATAATTGCATGTAAGCAAGGTGAGCACACTTATTTAATTGCAGATAATTTAAGTGAAACGCAAACCCATACTTTTACTTTATTTAAACGAACTGAAGGTGAAGAAGGACGTACACACTTTCAGAGAATTAAGCTAAGTGATGGGAGCAAACTATTAGCAAAGCCTGAAAAGCCAACGCGTAAAATTGAATTTTATGGTGATTCAATCACAAGTGGCATGGGAAATGAAGCAAAAATAGGGGAAGCAGATCATATTATATCGCAAAAAAATAATTACCTTGCCTATGGTGCCATTACCGCTCGGAATCTAAACGCCCAATATGTTGATATTTCACAAAGTGGCATTGGGGTGATGATAAGCTGGTTTGATTTCACAATGCCTGATTTTTATAACCAACTTGATGCTGTAGGCGATAATGACACTGGATGGGATTTCAAACAGTGGCAACCTGATGTGGTTGTGGTTAACTTATTTCAAAACGATAGTTGGCTTATTGATCGGGAAAAGCGAATGCAACCCACGCCGACAAAACAGCAGATTATTAAAGCATATATAGACTTTATTGCAAAAATTCGCGCTGTTTATCCTAACGCTTATATAGTGGCTGCATTGGGGAGTATGGATGCAACAAAACAAGGTTCACCTTGGCCAAATTATATCGCAGCGGCTGTGACGCAATTTAAACAAACATATGATGATCAAAAAATTGCAACCCTTATTTTTCCATTTGAAGGTTTTGGTCAGCACCCGCGGCTTATCCATCATCAAAAAAATGCAAAAATTTTAACCGCATTTATTAAAGAAAAAATGCACTGGTAGTAAAGGCATTATTACCTTTTCAGGATTAAGGTTTATTCATTTTAGTGGCAATTTAATCGCAGCGTGAGTTTGATATTCATGTGTTGTTATCGTCTTTTTAGATGGTAACTACGCTGCCCAACCTAAAAAACAACCCCCCGATCTACATGTTTAACCTCGAAAAATAATCAGACTCTAAATAAAAATGTATCCCCGTAATAGGGAAACATTTTTTGTTTAGAAAAATAAAGCAATGAAACTACAAAATAAGATAATTTATTAACTTTTTAATAAAGTTAATATAATAGGTGAGGTTAACTTTATAGGGCTGGCATCAGGTAACGTTTTTAAATAAATTGATACTTTATTTAAAGCTTACAGCATGTGCCAGCAGAGTTCTTAGTTTGAGTGATGTAGATAACTATGGCAGTAAGTGTGATTCATAAAATAGATCTTATCATTAAGGCATTATGCGCGTGTTTATGTGGGTGTGTGTTATCGTTTTTTAGCTACGCAGCTAAAACACATACAGATATAAAACAAGAGCCAGATAGCTTAACTATCCAATTTAGTCAACCAGGGCAAGATTGGGAATCAGAAACATTACCTATCGGTAATGGGGCTATTGGTGCAAGCGTGTTAGGTGGTGTTGCGAAAGATAGTGTACAGTTTAGTGAAAAAACACTTTGGACTGGCGGGCCTGGCTCTATTCAAGGTTATGATTTTGGTATTGCAAAAAAATCAGAAAATTATCCTACACGAATTAAAGAAATACAAAACGCACTTCAAAAAGGAACACAACTTGACCCTGAGTTTGTTGCTGAAAAATTAGGCCGAAATTATACCGGCTATGGCAGCTTTCAAAGTTTTGCGAATATAGTTTTAAGCTTTGATCATACATTGAATCAAGTTACAGATTATAAACGTAAACTTAATTTAGATAATGCAATGGCATCAGTTCAATATAATTATAATAAAGTTCATTATAAACGTGAGTACTTTGTTAGTTATCCTGATCAAGTTATTGCGATAAAACTATCCAGTGATATAGCAAATAAGTTAAATTTGTCGGTTGACTTAGCATTGCCAAGCAACCGGACACAAACCAAAACCACTCGTTTTATTAGTCAAAATAATGAACAATCAATTGCAAAGATGACAGTAAAAGGGCAGTTGCATGATAACAAACTGGATTATTTTTCGAGTATGGCAGTGGTTACTGAGCAAGGCCATGTCTCACTGAGTAACAATAAAATTAATATTAAATCAGCTAGTTCTGTGTGGTTAGTATTAAGTGCTGCCACTAGTTATGCACCTAAATACCCTCATTATCGTGGTGAAATGCCAGAGCCCAAAGTGACCGGCAGGGTTAATCATGCACTTAACTTGGGGTTTTCTAATTTAAAACAGCGTCATGTTGATGACTACCAGTCATTATTCAAACGCGTGTCACTGAACCTTCAACAGCAAGTCACACACTTACCTATCAACGATTTATTACAGCGTTATAAAAGTAATAAATTAGCCCCCGCTGAGCGACGTTCGTTGGAAGTTTTATATTATCAATTTGGCCGTTATTTACTAATTGCTTCTTCCCGAAAAGGCTCTTTACCGGCTAATTTGCAAGGTGCTTGGAACAATTATGAGTCGGCTCCTTGGAATAGTGATTACCACGTTAATATTAATTTACAAATGAACTATTGGCTTGCTGATGCCACTAATTTATCAGAACTAAACGACCCCTTATTTGATTTTATTGACTCATTAGTCGCCTCTGGTGAGCTATCAGTAAAACGTTTCTTTGGCACCACTGGTTGGACACTCTTTTTGAATACTAACATTTGGGGATTTAGTGGTTTAATTAAATGGCCAACGGCCTTTTGGCAACCAGAAGGGGGAGCATGGATTGCACTGCATTATTATGACCATTACTTATTTAACCAAAATAGAGACTTTTTGCAACAACGTGCCTACCCATTATTAGCAAAAGCCAGCGACTTTTGGTTAAACACGCTAGTCTATGAAAAAAGCAGCGACAGTTATTTTGTTTCACCGAGTTATTCTCCTGAGCATGGCTCGTTCACCAAAGGGGCTGCTATGTCTCAGCAAATTGTTGCATCATTATTAAGCAATACATTATCGGCCGCCATTATTGTTAACGACATAGCAATGCAAAAAAGAATTAAGCCGGTACTTTTAAAACTAAACAAAGGCTTAAAAATTGGTTCGTGGGGGCAGTTACAAGAGTGGCAACAAGATTTAGACGACCCTGAATCTCAGCACCGCCATCTTTCGCATTTATTTGCATTACACCCAGGCAATACTATTTCGCCTATTTCAACACCTGAACTTGCGCACGCTGCAGAAGTATCATTACGTGCTCGTGGAAACGCTGGCACAGGGTGGAGCAAAGCATGGAAAATAAATTTTTGGGCTCGCTTATTTGATGGCAACCATGCACACACATTGCTGACCGAACAATTAAACCACTCAACTTTAGCTAATCTATGGGATAACCATCCCCCTTTTCAAATTGATGGTAATTTTGGCGCAACAGCAGGAATAACAGAAATGCTTTTGCAAAGCCGACACAACGAAATACATCTTTTGCCTGCACTCCCTACCGATTGGCCCGATGGTTATATATCTGGCTTAAAAGCGCGAGGTAATGTGGAGGTGGGTATACGTTGGAAGCATGGTCAAATAACACATGCAACAATAAAGCCGGCAGTACAACAGCAACTTTACATTCGTGCTAATTCGTTTAATAAGAATACGCAAGTAATTGACCAATTAGGTATTAAAGTAGACAGCCACTTCTTCAATGGAGGGTTAATGTTTACAGCAACTGGAGGGAATAACTATCGAATTATTTCTGAATAATAAACAGTGGCTGGCGTATTAATTATACTGCTAAGCTTTAAATAAAAACAGATAACAATGGCACAGATAAGACATGTAAATGTCTTAAAAGTCAGAGGGTAATTATGAAACACTGTACTGAACACACACAAAATGATTTTCAAAAAAAATTCAAATTAACACCAACGTCATTGCTTGTACTGACGACATTAGGAGTACTTTTACCGACATTCTCTTATGCGCAAGAAGAGCCACAGACGCAAACAAAACAAAATAAAGATGCTGAGGCTAAAGTAGAAGACGATATGGAAGTTATTGCAGTTACAGGATTACGTTCATCAGTTATTGCCTCGCAAGCGCGAAAGCTTGATTCTGATAAAATTATGGATGGTATTACCTCAGAAGATATGAGCGCATTACCAGACAACAGTATTACTGAAACACTTCAACGCGTTGTCGGTGTTGCTATTGACCGTTATATGTCGCAAGACGACCCAGAGCATTTTTCTGTTGAAGGAAACGGTGTAGCAGTACGTGGACTAACACAAGTGAGTAGCCAGCTAAACGGCCGTAGTACGTTTAGTGCAACAGGTGGAAGAACGCTAAGCTTTGGTGATATTCCACCTGAGTTAATGTCAGGTGTTATGGTTTATAAAAGTCCTACGGCGGATCAAATTGAAGGCGGGATAGGCGGAAGTATTGATCTAGAAACACGTAAACCTTTTCAGCAAGATGGGCAGACCTTTGCATTTGATTTATCTGCTAATTATGGTGATTTAGTAAAAGAAACCAAACCATCTTACTCAGCGTTGTATAGTAATAACTGGGACACAGATTTAGGGCGTTTTGGTTTACTATTAGATTATGCTTACTCAGAGCTAACAACCCGTAATGACTCTATGTACGTTAGGCCTTTCTTTAGCCGTACAGATATCACTGGGCATGAAGAGGAAGAGGTTTACATACCTCGCGGTGCCGATTGGCGCAGCATGAATTTTGATAGAGAGCGTCAAGGTCAATATGTCGCGTTTCAATTTGCGCCAAAAGATAACCACGAGTTTACCTTTACTTACTTTAAAAGTAACTACGATATGACATGGAATGAAGATGCCATATTCGTAGGGAATGACGCGTTGGCTATTCAAGTTGAACCTGGTGCGACTTTTAATTCAAATGGTGTCATTGAAACAGGGCGTTTATATCAACCAGGCAGTGGTATTTCTATGGGGTCGGATGTACGAGTATCAACGCAAGACTCTCAAACACAAGACTTTTCACTTGAATATAAATACTACAACGACATGCTTGAGTTTTCGGCATCTGCGCAATATGTAAAATCTGACTCATCAGGGTTTGATTCCACAGTGGCTACAGAAGTTCTTGTACCTTACATTGATATTGATCTATCGGGTGATTTACCAAATATATCATCAGATAATAGTTATTTATCGAATACCGCTAACTACACTTGGAACTTTTCGCAAGATCAACTCTACGATCGTCAAGGTGACATGTTAGCGCTGCAAGCGGATACTAAACTCTATTTAGATAATGATACATTCCAAGCGATTAAATTTGGCGTACGGTACACCGACTCTTCATCAGATAATGCTGATACTGGTTATAACTGGAGCCCGCTTGCCCCTTCTTGGTTGAATCTTATTGAAGGGAATGCAGTTCCAGACAGCGCCGATCTTACTTTAAACTCATTTAACAACTTTTTTGGGGGGGATGTGCCTTCACCATCAAGTGTTTATGCACCTAATGCACGTTATGCGCTTGATTATCCAGCAAGTTATGCACAATTGAATGACAAGTTTGTATACGATGAAAATAGTCAATGGGCTTATTGGAATCAGCGTAAATTAACGGATCCTCAATACCAAAATAATCAATCAGAAGAAACCGTTGCAGCCTATGTTATGGTTAATTATGCGTTTGACGACCTTACTTATCCAATTGGTGGTAACTTTGGGGTACGTTATGTACGTACAGACAATAGTGCGCAAGGTTATTTAACATACCCGAATGTTGATTTTTTTGGTGCGAATGCGTTTACCCCAACAGATGCTAAAAATAGCTACAGTAATGTCTTACCAAGCTTTAACATGAAAGTAGAATTGACTGAAAGCTTGCTATTACGCTTTGCTGCTGCAAAAGTAATGGCACGTCCAGATTATTCTCAAATGGCTGCAAATCAAGTGCTTAGTGCTAGCTACACCAACGAGTTTAGTGAAGCCTTAAAAGTGGATCCAACGCTTGTTGCAACCCCGCAAGACTATTTATTAAAGTCAAGTTCAGATCAAAATCCTTACTTAGAACCGATGGAATCAACTCAGTTCGATGCGTCTCTTGAATGGTACTATGCAGAAGGAAACTCAGCGTACGTTGCTATATTCACTAAAGACATTGATGGTTATCAATCAAAGCAGGAAGTAACAGAAACCTATGGCGCAGAAGGGCTTGAAAGCTACGATTACAAGGTAACACGACCTGTTAATACTGGCAGTGCAACACTCTCTGGTGCAGAATTTAGTATTAACCACTTTTTCACCTCGTTACCAGCCCCGTTTAATGGGTTAGGTGTATCAGCCAACTATACTTACATTGATAGCTCTACCGATACAGAGCTTGATACACAGCCGGTTGACACCGATGGTTCAAGCTACGGTGAAATGCCTTATTTTGGTATTTCTAAAAACTCATACAATATAGTCGCCATGTATGAATTAGGCAATGTTCATGTGCGTTTAGCTTATAACTGGCGTAGTAAATACTTAACATCGATTGGTGCTAATGGCTCTAATGGTAGTAACGCAGGCATTGATTGGAAACTGCCGGTTTATAACGAAGCCGCAGGCTTTTTAGATGCTTCTGTATCTTATGATATTAACGAAAATTTCACTGTCTCTTTAGAAGCAAACAACATAACCAATGAAGTGAGTCGTAATATTATGGAGCAAAATGCGTCAGGTAATCACTACAGTGCTTATCATTATAGTGACTCGCGTTATGCGCTATCGTTAAGGGCTCGTTTTTAACTCCATCCCTAAGTCATAAATAAAAATAGTGTTCAAGAATACTATTTTTATTTTCATCGTGTGTAAGTACACTCTTAGTTAGTTTTCTAAGATTGATCCCCAGCACTAAAACTGGACACAATACTAAGCAATATTCTTTAGTTCAAATGCTTCTGGGCTGAGGATAGCCATTAGCACTATGCCTTCTTGTTTTGTTGTAATCAACTTCAATGTATTCAAATACTGCTTGGCGCATTGTTTTCCTATCCATAATTGGCTCCCCATGAATAGCATCGACTTTCAATGAGTCGAAGCGCAGACGTTGTCCCAGCAATTTCCTTTTTTGCTCATGCTTTGTTGTAATTCATAATTTTGTAGTAAGACTACAGAAGTCTCCAGAGCAATATTGACTGTGAACGATAACACCTTTAGGTCGGCCTCTACGGAAAATAGCCATTTTTAACGCATCACACACGAGATCTGCTTTTATTTTGCAACTCACTATGCTAAGACTTATGTTAACAGATGAACGTTGGGGAATCCTTTACAAAGCAATGCTAAGTTCGGGGAGAATTTATGATAAGCCTGTGCATCGAATAATCATGGAAGGAATACTCTATCGAATGCGAACAGGTTTGCCATGGCGTGATTTACCAAAAGAGTTTGGATGCTGGAGTAAGGTTTTTCGTCGATTTAACCTATGGTCAAGTAAGGGGTCTTATCTCATACTTTCAATGTGTTAGCTGATTATGGAGACGTCGAATGGCTCTTTATCGATGGGAGTATTGTCAGTGCTCATCAACATGGAACGGGGGATGCTTCTTCAGCGACCGAAGATATAGGGAAGAGCCGAGGAGGTAACTCAACCAAGAGCCATTTAGCGGCGGCTTACCTGTTTACTTTGAGCTTTCACAAGGGCAAGTAAACGATATCGTTCATGCAAAAAGTTTGGTAAAAAACTCGCAGGGTAATCCCCCCATTTTTAATGGAGGCTATCTGTAGAATTTTCGTTGTTTAACTTTTCCAGTTTTTGTATGGGTGTTATGCCACCTATGCCCATGTTAGGGCGTTCATTATTATAAGTCCATAACCAATCGGTTGCTTTATCTTGTAACTCACTAATATCACTGTAAATATAATGACTTAGCCAGTCATACCTAACCGTGCGATTAAACCGCTCTACATAAGCATTTTGTTGCGGGTTACCTGGTTGAATAAATCGTAATTCAATATTATTATTTAACGCCCACTCTGCTAATTTATGGCTAATATATTCAGGCCCATTGTCACACCTGATAGCTTTTGGCTTACCACGCCATTCTATAATTTGATTGAGTGAGCGGATAACACGCTCAGCGGGGAGTGATAAGTCAGCATCTATTGTGAGTCCTTCGCGATTGAAATCATCAATCACATTGAACAAGCGACACGCTCTGCCATCCGATAATTGGTCGTGCATAAAATCCATTGACCAACATTCGTTAATGGCCTCAGGGACAGTCAATGGTTCAGGCTTCTCCCTTGTTAGACGTTTTCTAGGCTTTATTCGCAGATTCAACTCAAGCTCACGGTAAATACGATAAACGCGCTTATGATTCCATGTGTAGCCTTTAACATTGCGTAAATATAAAAAACATAAACCGAATCCCCAATTACGCTGACATTGGCTTAAATCCAATAGCAACGCTGCAATTTTCTCATTTTCATCAGACAGTTTTGGCGTATAGCGATAGCATGTTTCACTTATCATGAAAGTACGACAGGCTAAGGCAATACTCATTTTATTTGTGCTAACGACTTCATGAGCCAAGACTTTGCGCTCAGAAGCCTTTACCACTTTTTTGCCATTGCCTCCTGAATGACCTCAGATTTTAGCCGCTCTTCTGCATACATTTTCTTTAAACGGCGATTTTCATCTTCAAGCTCTTTCATTCGTGTCATTAAAGACGCATCCATGCCGCCGTATTTAGCGCGCCATTTATAAAAGGTTGAGTTGCCCATACCATGTTCACGGCATAGCTCAGGAATAGGCACGCCGCTTTCTGCTTGTTTTAAAATGGCAAGGATCTGACTGTCTGTAAAATGTGCTTTTTTCATAATTTTCTCCTGTGTTTACAATAAGAGAAAATTCTACGTTTGGCATCTATTATTTTTCGGGGGGATTACCGCAGAAAGCTGAACATGTTGTCGCAGATAAGGGCTATCATAGCGACACTTTTCGTGAAAAAATAGAAAAAATAGAAAAAATAGAAAAAATAGAAAAAATAGAAAAAAGGGAACAGATTCAACAATCCCAAGAAGGAAGAACCAGAAGAAAGGTAATAAGGATGTTGATTGCTGCTTATATAGATACAGACATTTGGTTGAGAATGCATTCGGTAGAATTAAAAATTATCGAGCAATAGCAACAAGATACGATAAATTATCGCGTAATTATTCAAGTATGATTACGTTTAGTTTTTTGATGATGTGGCAGCCAATGCATGAATGATTTATATACAGCAAAGTTCGTTCAAACTAGGGGCTATTTAATCGCGGCGCGAGGTGTAATCTAGTGGGCTAATACCAACCTGCATAAATCTTTGATCAGTTTAACGAATTAAATTGCACTATCACGTCGTTAAAATTTTTTCCTAGTTCTAGCGTAATTTTCTTAACGTTAAATAGACCCCATATATAAGCAGATTGGTATAAGTAAAAACCGAGCAACAAAGAGGGAATAACCACACTACATAGGCTCTGTCTTACCAAAATACTGCTGTAAATTTAACCTTGAAAGATCAACAGGCCCTAGTCGTTGTTTATTCCATTAAGGGATAAATATGTTTGAAAAATCATCGATATAGCAAAAAATTCAACTAATTTAATGACGCCAATTCCTTGTTTATCCAATCGGTCTTGGTCGAAAGTTCAGAGTTCGGAACAGGCATTAAATTCAATTTCTTAAACGAGATTTAGGTTAACGATACCTTTTCATATAAGACATGGCGAAACCTGCTAACTTTAATCGGTAGCTATAAATGTTAAAGCGAGGGCTTTTGCTTTCATCGCTGCATTTTTATCATTCATCACGTAAGCGCAATTAATAACTCCTTCTTTTAATAAAATGATAACGTCAGTTAAGTGAAGGGCTCGTTGCTGATCTTGAATTATTGAAGTTAACTGGGCTAATACAAACGCTTTAATATTTAGTTTATGTTGCATACACAACTGATAAATATAATTATTATAATCTCCATATTCAGCGGCAGTATTTACAAAAAAACAGCCGTCAAAATCACCTATTTCTTTAACTCTATTATTTATCCAATCACCTAATGCATTGAATATTTTCTCAATAAATTCATTTACAGAATTGGCATTATTAGTCTGACTTTCAAACCACGCCATAAAGCGAATCTCACGTTCAATTACACAGGCCTGTATTAAGGCTTCTTTACTTGAGAAATGATTATAAAGAGTTTTTTTGGCAATACCTGAAGTTGCCAATATTTCATTAATACCTATTACGTGTATGCCTTGTGTGTAAAACAGTGCTAAAGCGGTGTCAATCAATTGATTACGTTTATCTTTTTTTACGGGCATTTTAGCCTCCTAAGGGCTGTTGATCTTTCAAGTATACTTTTTAAACAGCATCGTGAGCGGGTATAATTTACTTCGCCAAAAACAAAAAATAGCGATTCACTATGCTAAGACTAATGTTAACAGATGAACGTTGGGAAATCCTTTACAAAGCAATGCTAAGTTCGGGGAGAATTTATGATAAGCCTGCGCATCGAATAACCGTGGAAGGAATACTCTATCGAATGCGAACAGGTTTACCATAGCGTGATTTACCAAAAGAATTTGGATGCGCTGGAGTAAGGTTTTTCGTCGATTTAACCTATGGTCAAGTAAGAGGGTCTTATCTCATGCTTTCAATGTGTTAGCTGATTATGGAGACTTCGAATGGCTCTTTATCAATGGGAGTATTGTCAGTGCTCATCAACATGGAACGGGGGCTGCTTCTTCAGCGACCGAAGATATAATAGGGAAGAGCCGAGGAAGTAATTCAACCAAGAGCCATTTAGTGGTAGATAGCGGCGGCTTACCTGTATACTTTGAGCTTTCACAAGGGCAAGTAAACGATATCGTTCATGTAAAAAGTTTGGTAGAAAACTCGCCTACAGCTGAACATGTTGTCGCAGATAAGGGCTATATAGCGACTCTTTTCGTGAATAAGTAAAAAATAGGAGCAGATTCAACAATCCCAAGAAGGAAGAACCAGAAGAAAGGTAATAAGGATGTTGATTGGTGCTTATATAGATACAGACATTTGGTTGAGAATGCATTCGGTAGAATTAAAAATTATCGAGCAATAGCAACAAGATACGATAAATTATCGCGTAATTATTCAAGTATGATTACGCTTAGTTTTTTGATGATGTGGCTGCCAATACATGAACAATTTATATACAGCAAAGATCAACAGCTCCTAGAAACATCTCAGTCATCAAAGAAATAAACTTGCATAAGTATACAGTTTTGTCTACCATTGAGTGGTAGACAAACCTGTCTAGCTTGTTGATTTTAACCCTTAACATTTGGAGAAGTATATGGAAAGCCCACGTCCACCTTTACCACCCTTTAACAAAGAAAGTGCAAAAATAAAAGTAAGAGCTGCTGAAAATGGTTGGAATAACAAAAACCCACAAGCTGTTTCATTAGCATATAGCCCTGATAGCGAGTGGAGAAACAGATCGAGTTTTATTCATGGAAGGGCAGAAATAGTCAACTTTTTAAGTAACAAATGGCAAAAAGAGCTAGATTACAAACTGATTAAAGAACTTTGGGCATTTAGTGGAAATCGTATTGCTGTGCGATTTGCTTATGAATATAGAAATGCAGATAATCAATGGTTCCGAGCTTACGGTAATGAAAATTGGGAATTTGATGAACTAGGGCTAATGATAAAACGTTACGCATGTATTAACGATTTAGCGATAGATGAAACGCAACGATTATTTACTTGGGAAGGCGCTGTTCGACCAGATGATTTTCCAACGCTCTCTGAATTAGACCTATAAAGCACACATAGGTTGGATCTTAAGAAAACTTGAAGTTGAACTCTGTTAATGATCAAATAGTTACGTCAATAAAAACATAACCAAAAATAGAGTTCACATGCAGATTAACTAAGTTTCAAATCAATTAAAAGCCCTTATCTAAGAAAAACATCTCATTGAGCTTGCAAAAACCTCTGGATTTCAAGTTCGACACGTTGCCTGTCGAGCGTTTCTCTGCTCAAAGCCGTGTTCAAAAGCTTATCTTGCCTGCAAGACGCTAACTTGTCAGATATGCATCAAAACTTGCGAACGCAGGCTGATTGCACAATAAGTTATAAACCCTTTCATAATCAAATTCGAAAACCAGCCTTAACTGAGCGAGTCCGTGTGCTCGTTATTCAAGCGATGTCTAAATTGACTGTAAACACGCTGGATAATACCAACCTGCATAAATCTTTGATCAATTTAACGAATTAAATTGCACTATAACGTCGTTAAAAATTTTTTATTTAGAACAACTAGATACAAAAACTTTAGCCTAGTTCTAGCGTGATTTTCTTAACGTTAAATAGACCCCATACATAAGCAGATTGGTATAAAACCTTTTTTACCCAGCGAGGAGTACAGCGAGTGTTATTGCAAGATGGTTCTTCATTTGCTCTACATGATGAATTAGCGCAGGTTTTTGCTGGTCGTTTTACTGCTGTAAGTCCTGCCGCAATTGAGTTGCACGTTACCTATGACCTATTTAATGAACAACCCTGCGAAATAGATATTCGTCCTGATGTTGAAACTGAGCGCGCCTTTTTACCAGGTAGCCACACACTTGAAGATACGTTATTACTTGCTGATGCTGGGTATATTACTTTGAGCAAGTAGCTCAAGTTTGACTTAGATGGCGGATATTTTTTGATCAGAGCAAATAAAAACATTAACCCAATCGTTACATCAGCCTATTGCGCGGGTATAGAACTTAAAGAAAAGAACATTAAACTCAAAACGTTACTCAATAAATTCGTAAGCCAACCACTTGAATTAACAGTACGTTGGAAGAAAAATGGGCCCGAGTACAGGCTTATCTATTTACCGAATGAAAAGCGCCCCGTTTTCCTTGTTACTAATTTAAAAGAGGCACAGTTTAGCTTTGACGAGCTACTCGATATATATGCAACTCGTTGGCAAATTGAGTTGTTTTTCAAAGAACTAAAGTCATGGAATAACCTTAAAGGGTTCATCACACGAGATCCTCATATTGCCGAATCATTGGTTTGGCTGAGCATACTGCAAACACTTATCAAGCGTTTTATCTGCCATAGTGCAGCGGGTATGTTTAAGTGTGCGATCTCGACATTTAGAGCGAGTAAGTGCAGTTATCTTTGGTTGGATGATATTCTGGATTGCATAGAACAAACACGGTGCAGCCATAAGATACATCGTGTATTTGAGCTACTAGCGGTAAATTGTAAGCGGCAAAGCATTGAGAAAAACAATGATATTTGCCGTTTTAAGATAGGAAGTCACACGGTCTGTGTTCCTTAAGAACTAAGCTATGTGCTAAGGCTAATGTTGTAGTGGGCGTTAGGGAATCCTTTACAAAGCAATGCTAAGTTCTGGAAGAATTTATGATAAGCCTGTGCACCGAATAACCATGGAAGGAATACTCTATCGAATGCGAGCAGGTTTGCCATTGCGTGATTTACCAAAAGAGTTTGGATGCTGGAGTAAGGTTTTTCGTCGAATTAACCTATGGGCAAGTAAGGGGCCCACCTATTAGAGAGTTCCGGTCAAGTAGGCAGCTGTGTTTTCTTGATATTTTTATTCAAAAGCCAAGTGTTCATATTATTTAAACTCACTTTAAATATGACTGCGCACCTAGTAATGACGTCGATTGGTGTGAATATGTACCAGTCATACAGGCAGCTTAGAAAACTAGTTATAACAATAGGAAGTCCGCAAAGCTGTTCACTGCAACACAACAGGCAAGATGAGAAAGTTCAGCTGGTTAAGTATTATATTATTGAATCACAAAAATATAATGATTAATACCATTCCGCATAAAGATTAAATCTCATCGGGTTTATTCCCCGCCGCTTGCGGCGTAGTATTGAGTGAATTTATACATAAAAGCCATAATGTGACAGTTTTACTTTATCACTTAGTTTTCCCAGCAAAATAGAGAAGAGTAGTTCTTGATGCGGGAGTTGATAGGGCAATCACAGAAATTTGTGTCGAAATAGAAAAACGTTACGAAATCAAATTTTTAGAAATTGGGACGGATGAAGAGCATATTCATTTTTTAGTTCAGTCAGTTCCAACCTACAGCATTACAAAGTTGGTAACGATGATTAAAAGTTTAACGGCAAGAGAGGTTTTTAAAAAGTGCCCTCATGTTAAAAAGCAGTTATGGGGTGGAGAGTTTTGGTCTGATGGTTATTTTGCAAGTACGGTAGGAAAACATGGTGACGAATCAATGATAAGAAAGTATGTGAAAAACCAAGGAAATAATTATGACCAACTTCATTCGGATCATCAATTAGCTATGTTCTAACCAAATACCCCGCTCACGAAGTGAGTTCTGCGTTAGCAGAAGGGCTTTGCCCCGGGGATGTTTATTGAAATGAACTGATTCCATGCTTTTGACTTCACATAGTTTGCTAGACACCTAATGAGTTACATTGTAACTTCTAATAAGAGGTGTTTTATGAGCAAAGGTAAACCTTATACCCAAGAGTTTAAAGAAGCGGCTGTTAAACAAATTACTGAGTGTGGATATTCAGTTGCAGAAGTCGCTGAACGATTAGATATTTGTACCAAAACACTATACCACTGGCGGAGCCAGTTATCAGATAAACCTAAAGTCGTTTAATCATCCGATGAAAAACTTAAGATCGCTAAATTAGAGGCACAATTGAAATGTGTCATGGAGGAACAGGACATTTTAAAAAAGGCCGCAAGGTACTTTGCCAGCAACCCCGAGTAAAGTACGACTTCATTTGTGATGACCAAGATGAGTTTTCCATCACTGCGATGTCCCCCCTTTTCAAGCTGCATCGTAGTGGTTTTTATGCGTGGTTAAAAAAGCCTATAAGCGATAGAGCGATTGAAGATAATCGCTTGTTGAAGCTCATTTAACCGTTTTATGTAGCCAGTGGCGGTACGTATGGTAGCCCTTGGTTACATGCAGACTTACGTGAAGCTGGTGAGCAATGCAGCGTAAATCGTGTTGCTTAGATTATGCGACAACATAAGTTTAAAGCGCAAATTGGGTATAAGTGTCGCAATATTAAAGGTGGTAAGACATCGCGAATTGCAGATAACTTATTAGCACGTCAATTTAACCCGCCAGCGCCAAACAAATCGTGGGTGAGCGACATAACTTACATAAGAACCTATGAAGGTTTTTTATATGTGGCAACAGTGATGGATTTATTCTCTAGGCGTATTTTGGGTTGGTCGATGGATAAAAACATGGATAAGTACCTTGTTATAAACGCACTATTGATGGCTGTATATCAACGTCAACCGAAGGCAGAGGTAATAAAAAAGCTTTCAGCAACCGCATTATCATGACAGTTCCCGGCGCGGCTCATCGAAGGCACAAGATTATGTTCTTTCATAAATGCGAGATAGTCAGCACTACCGTATTGACTACCTTGATCACTGTGCACCATTACGATTAAAAAGCGAATAATTAAGCGTAAGATATACTCAACACGCGAAGATGCGAAAGCTGAGATATTTAATTTTATAGAAATGTTTTACAATCCAAAAAAGCGCCATTCACACACAGGCGTTGTTTGAGGAAGCGTACTATTCTGAGTTAAAAACTGTCTAGTGAAAGCTGGGAAGTCCAGATTGTCATTGTTTTTGACATCTATTTTCTAACTTTCAATCGGTAAGGAGGGCACCGTTTGGTTTGGGTAGTGGTCAAAAAAATATGTGCAAAAAAATGTGAATTTGGCTTAAAGGCACATGGGCACGAGATTGGGCACAAAATTCCTTTTTTGTTTTATTCTCAGTTGATTTATTGCGTTACAAATCTCATGAAGTTTAACAATAAAAAATTTGTAACTATTCAGCCACATTTTCAATAAATATATCAGGTAACTGATTTTTGAAGAGTAATTCAAGGGCTAGGCTTGCTGATACATGCTGTTTTCTGCAAGTCGAGAGGTAGCTTCTGATTAAACAAAACATCTCTGCACCTTGCATGCTTCTGAAGCACCCAGATATCTTTTGATGAACCTTGGTCATCCTAATATCATTCTCACCTTGGTTGTTGCTAAAAGGCACCGCTGTTTCCGTCATGAACCGTAAGACATCATCTTGATAATCTCTTAACCGCTCTAACAACGCTCTAGACTTTGTTCGTTTCAATCTGCCTCGCTGGCCTTTTACTCGGCTGTTTCTATCCGGTGGAGGGCATTTAATGTCACCTTGAGCCAATATTTGTTGATATTTCTCTATATAGTGAGCTTTTGTGTCTGCATCTAGCTCGGGGTTATCTATTTGATGTTTATTGATTTCAGTCAGTAGGGTTTGCAAATCCTTTGCCCATTGCATACCGTCTTGCTCCCATGCCCTTTCTAACTCTCGGATATGATGTGCATTACACAAGGCATGTTGGCACTGTGTATATTGATAATACGGTTTCCAGTGGTCGTGGCATAGTACCCCAGTAAAGTGAGGTAAAATATCGGCGTCATCCATCGCTATTTTCCCTCTTTTCTCATGCGGGTAAAAATACGTCCACCACGTCGTTGATGCACCATGAAGCCATCGTCGTTTACCACCTATATTAATCCCCGTTTCATCAACGTGTAAGGCTTGATAAGTCGTTTTCAGGGCTTTCTTGAGCGCGGCTTCTGCGCCGGAGGACTTTACCAAGGCCGCTGCTTGTTCATTAAAGTTAAATAAACTACCCGCACTGATTGGAGAGTTATTGTCAAATCTGGTGTATGAGCTCATCTTGATGCTCTGTTTGATCTTGAGTTATTCTTTCGCCGTCTTTAAATTTTACCCCTGTAATTACTTCAGCCAGTAGCTTAAACCCTCGCAAGCGGTACCATTTTTTCTCTGCCGACTGCGCGAGTTTAAAAACCATCATTAAGGTGGTTGTCCGGCTGCCACAACTCTTCACTTTATGCGTTCTCAGCCTTACCGTCGCAAACGTTGACTCTATCGGATTACTCGTTCTTATGTGCATCCAATGCTCAGCAGGATAATCATAAAATGCCAGCATTTCATCTTTATCCTTCATCAAGCAATCCGTCGCTTTTGGGTATTTGACTGAGTAATTTTTAACAAATAAATCATACGCTTTATAAGCAGAAGCTCGACTCTCTGCCATCCAGATATCTTGTAAATTCGCTTTGATTTTAGGTTGCATTGATTTCGGCACTTTGTTTAGCACATTCGCGATTTTATGCACCCAGCAACGTTGATGTTGGGTTGTTGGCCATACTTTGGTGAGGGCATTCCAAAACCCCAGCGCACCATCCCCTATGGCCAATTTTGGTGGTATTGTTAGACCCTGTGAGCGCAGTTGATTTAACACTTCAGTCCAGCTCTGCTCAGACTCACGAACCCCGTCAACCACCGCCAATAGCTCCTTTCTGCCCGTTTCATCTACCCCCATAATTACCAGTAAGCACAGCTTATCATCCATTCGAATTTTACTGTAAATCCCATCGGCCCAGATATACACATATCGACGTTTAGCCAAGGAACGTTTAGACCACTGCTGATACTCCGTTTCCCAGGTGGATTTCAACCGAGAGACACTATTGGCCGACAAACCTTTGGCTTGCTCGCCTAAAAGAGACACTAAAGCGGGCTGCATATCACCCGTCGAAATTCCTCGTAAATAGAGCCATGGGATCAGCTCTTCGATATTTTTTGTCCGTTTCAGATAAGGCGGGATCAAGGCACTATTGAATTTAATGCCTTCCTTTTTTCGATCCCTGACTTTAGGTATTTTGACCTCAATATCACCAAGGCCTGTTTGGATCGTACGCTCAGGCTGGTGACCATTTTTGACGATCCGCTGAAGTCCCTCGACGGTCTCATGCTGGTATTGAGCCAATAAAACAGCCAACTCAGCCTCAATCGCTTGAGCTAACAACTGCTGCGCCCCGCTTTTAAGCAACTGCTCTAACGGATTGTCTGGTTTTTCAATGGAAATAACATTATCATTTTCAGTCATTGCGATGTCTCTCTGGTTAATTGTTGATCTGGTCAAGATCAATTAACAGATTACATCGCAATGACTTTTTCTCATACACCAGAAACGACTATAGCTCTTGATAACAACGAGCAAACGCTTGCTCAATCGTTCGAAAATGTAATTACGTTTAATACTTATTTACGTGATTACCCAAAACAAAATGAGCCAAAAACACGCATTATTAATCTGTGCGACTCAAGCCAATACTTGAGCAAAGGTTACTATTGTTCATTACTTGCAGAGGCGCGCAAGCACCAAGTTTTACCCAGTGTAAAAACCATTAATGCACTTCGTAGTGGCCAAGCTCCTATGTTAAATGTGGGCCAAATAGATGGCACACTTTACTTTGGTAATGCCCAAAACGATTTACAATCAAAAGCGGCAAAGTCGGTATTTAACCAATACCCGGCGCCTATTTTATTTGTTGATGAGCAAGGCTTATTGCAACAAGGGTCTTTGTCGTCTTTAAGCGAGCAACAGTACAGCGAATTTGTCGCCAAGCTAGATAACTTTACTAAAACGCAGTGGCGAATTGGTGCGGTGCAACGTCGTTTTAGATGGGACATGGCAATACTTGTTGATCATAACGAAAAAGTACCACCGAGTGATAAAGATGCCATCGCACGCTTTATTAAAGCTGCGGCTAAACACGGTATTTATGCACAAGCATTAAGCTTTGACGAAATTGACAATATTGCCCAGTTTGATGCGTTATTTATTCGCCAAACTACAGCGATTGACCATCCAACGTATCGCCTTGCGAGCAAAGCGCAAAGCCTGGGTTTAGTGGTTATTGACGATGCTGAGTCTATTTTACGTTGTTGTAATAAAGTGTATTTACACGATGCATTTAATTATCAAAAAGTGCCAAGTTTAAAAACGGTTGTAGTGGCTGATCAAGCAAATGAAACGCTTGAGCAATTAGAAGAAGCGTTTACGTATCCGCTTGTTTTAAAAATGCCTGAGGGTCGTTCTCAAAAGGTGTGTTTAAAGTTTCAAACCGTGATGAGCTTGCCGCTAAGCTTACAGAGCTGTTTGAATATAGCGCATTAGTGCTTGCACAAGAGTACATGTATACCGAATACGATTGGCGAGTGGGTGTGTTAAATGGCCGTGCAATTTATGCATGCCGCTATTTAATGGCGCGTAACCATTGGCAAATTTATAACCACGACGCTAAACGGTTTTTCTCTGGTGACTTTGAAACTCTACCAACCTTTGAGTTACCAAAAGCGGTGTTAGATGCAGCATTAAAAGCCTGTAAAACAGTGGGTAGGGGTTTATATGGCGTAGATGTTAAAGAGCATCAAGGCAAAGCATATGTACTTGAAGTAAACGACAACCCAAGTATTGATCACAAAGTAGAAGACGGCTATTTAGGCGACGAGCTATACATGATCATTATGGATGAGTTTAAACAACGCTTAGAAGCACGAGGCCGTGGGTAATAACATGAGCAACCTTGTTATTCGAAAGGCGCTTAGCAGTGATTTAAACGCATTGATTGACGTTGAAAATGCCTGCTTTAATAACGATAAATTAAGTCCGCGTAGTCTAAAACGCTGGCTTAGTGCTAAGCACGGCATTTTAATCGTTGCCCAAAGTGGCGAGCAACTATGCGGTTACGGGTTAGTGTGGTGCCATAAAGGCACGCGTTTAGCGCGTTTATATTCGCTTGCTGTTTTACCCACAATGCAAGGTAAGGGCGTTGCAAAAGCACTACTTACTAGCCTTGAAAAAGAAACGTGTGAGCGTGGGCGTATTTACCTTCGTTTAGAGGTGGCTGTAAATAACGAAGGTGCGATAGGGCTTTATAAAAGCTTGGGTTACAGAGTGTTTGGTCAATACAGCGATTATTACGATGACCACAGTGATGCCCTACGAATGCAAAAAAACATTCGACAAACAAGTGAGTTAAAAGTGGCGCGTTTAACGCCGTGGTATCAGCAAACTACCGAGTTTACTTGTGGGCCTGCTGCGCTATTAATGGCAATGGGTGCACTTGAGCCAACAACTGAGCTTACCCAATCGCATGAGCTGGCACTTTGGCGTGAAGGTACCACCATTTTTATGACCTCGGGTCATGGTGGTTGCCATCCGTTTGGTTTGGCACTTGGGGCTAATAAGCGGGGCTTTAAAAGCGAGGTAATGGTTAATACCACCGAGCCTTTGTTTTTAGATGGCGTACGCAACGAAAACAAAAAAGTGGTACTTGCCACAGTGCATCAGCAATTTGTAGATGGTATTGCACAGGCAAATATACCGCTTACGTATAAAGATGTAGAGCTTGAGCATATTGAGCAGTGGTTAAGTAAAGGCTTTAGTGTGCTGTTATTAATTAGTACATACAGTTTTGATGGTAAAAAATCGCCACACTGGGTGTGTGTTACGTACCTTGATGAGCACTGCGTGTATGTTCACGATCCATTTTGTGAGCCTGGTAACGATAAACAGCTCGCAATAGATTGCCAATATGTACCTATTGCACGAAGTGATTTTAGTAAAATGTCAGCGTTTGGTAGCCAACGTTTAAGAACGGCGGTGGCTATAGCTAATAAAATATAAGGTTTACAGTGACTTTTTTAGATTTAATTGATGTAGCCCCGTATTCATGGGCAGCTATTGGTACTGCGGCTTTTTGTGGTGCTATTATTGGTATAGAGCGCCAGTTGCGCGGCAAACCTGTCGGTATTCGTACCTCTGCGTTAATAACTTTGGGTACGTATTTGTTTTTATCCACTGCGTTTAATTTACAAGGGGATGTAATAGATCATTCTCGTGTAGTTGGGCAAATAATTACAGGTATTGGCTTTTTAGGGGCAGGCGTTATGCTCGCAAAAGATGGTGCGGTAGTTGGCGTTACATCAGCTGCAACCATCTGGGTGCTTGCATCAATAGGCGTTATGATAGCGACCGAAAACCTTGGCGCTGCAATAAAACTCTCGGTGCTGGTGGTCGGTATTTTATACGGTGTAGACGTACTCGAAGCTAAATTTAAAAGCTTAAGCAAAGGCGTACACACTAAAGTAAAAAACTATCAAAAACGTTACTATCGAAAAGAATTTAACGAATCAGAACGCCACTAAAAGTGGCGTTTTTTAGTGCTATTGAAATTAGTACTATTCGAACAAGCACTATAATTAGCCAAATAACTTTCTCCTAACTACTTTTCTGTAACCACTGGGTGTTTGGCTTAATACTTTTTTAAACACGCGGGTTAAATGCCCTTGGTCGTTATATCCTACTTCTAAAGCCACTTCTTGAATTGATAAATTTGATGATGCTAATAACTCCTTCGCACTTTCTACACGTAATTGCTGCCAATACTCAATAGGGCTTTGATTAGTAGCGGCTCTAAAACGGCGGGTAAAAGTACGATAGCTTAAGCTAAATTGGGCAGCAACTTCTTGCAAGTTTAGCTCGGTGGCTAAATTAGTTTTTAGCCAAAATTGAATTTGCGCAATTAGCTCATCGGGGTGGCGATCTACTGCACCTTCTAAGTAGCGTTGATCTTCATAGGGTTTGCGTATTTCGTGCGAAAAATTACGCTCTACATGCTGCGCGGCGGCTTTTGTGTAGTACTGGCTAATAATATGCACGATCACATCGGCAAGCGCATTAAGGCTTGCTACGGTATACATTCGCTCTGACTGGGTTATAAAAAAGTCGGGCTTTAGGTGCACCTGCGGGTAGTCATGGCTAAATTGTTTGGCGTAATGCCAATGGGTGGTAGCAGGGTGGCCATCAAGTAAGCCTGCCTCAGCTAATAAACAGTTGCCAGTACCTACACCAATTACATGGCTGCCTGCGCTAAAGCTCTCGCTTAGCCAATCAACTACCTCTTGATTTGTACGTACCACAGGGCGCGGATTTCGCCAAATACCAGGCACTATAATTAAATCGCTGTAGGGCGCATTAGTTGTTATGCAATCAGGAATTATCGCAAGGCCTGCGCGAGTAGCTATAGATTCTGCATTTTTAGCCACTAAATTTATAGCAAGTGGCCTAAAGCTTTGCTTATCAAGATGCCCTTTAGCAAAGGCCTCGCCGGCTCTTAGCATTTCTATAGGCAGCGTTAAACTAGTCACTAATAAATGCGGATATACCGCTATAGCAATGTTTAGTGGTGGATTAGTGTGTTTATCAGTCATATAAATGCTCCGACCAGTACCTTTTGGCCTTTTATACTGGATATTTGGCTATTAAAGCACAATGCGTGGTACATAATCCATTTAAACTGCCTCTTCTCCTAATAACACGCTTTTTAAAGGTAAATTATGACAGCATTACCCGTTATAGTAGGCATGGGTGGTATTAACGCCGCTGGCCGTACTTCTTTTCATCAAAGTTATCGCCGTATCGTGTTAGATAGTTTAAATGCTCAAGATCGCAGTGAAACATTTTTAGGCCTCGCCACACTGATGAATCTAGTAAGCGTTGTAAACGGCCAATTACAAGATACACAAGGTAATAATGTTGAGCAAAGCGACATAGAAGCACGCTTTGGTGAGCAAATTATTGCTGGTACACTTATTCGTAAAATTGAAAAAGAACACTTTGATGCCGATGCCACACCGTGGCAGCAAAAAATGACACTGACCGCATCAAGCGATAACGCAATTGTGTTTGAAACGCGTGCTCGCGACTTACCTACACCGGTTCCTGCTAGCTGGCAAGTTGAAGAGCTTGAAGGCAAAAAAGTAAAAGTAACTATTGCCGCAGATATAGATGTTAAGCACGACTCAACACGTGATAACCCGATTAAATCAGCAGGGCAATTTCCGACTGGGTTTGATCCATCAGTTATGTATAACAGCCGCTATCAGCCTCGTGGTTTGCAAGCCACTATTTTTGCAGCTACCGATGCTATTAAATCAACAGGGCTTGATTGGCAGCATATTATGAATAGCGTAGAGCCAGATAAAATTGGTACCTATTCAGCATCGGTAATTGGCCAAATGGACGACAAAGGCCTAGGTGGTTTAGTAAAGGCGCGCCAACAAGGCGACCGTGTTAGCACTAAGCAGTTAGCACTGGGCTTAAATACAATGTCGACCGATTTTATAAACGCCTATGTTACGGGCAATGTAGGTACTACGTTTTCGACCTCGGGCGCATGTGCAACGTTTTTATATAATTTACGTGCAGCGGTTAATGACATACAAGCAGGGCGTACACGCGTTGCGGTTGTCGCAAGTGTTGAGTGTGCTATTACACCAGAAGTTGTAGAAGGCTTTGGTAACATGAGCGCACTTGCAAACGTTGAAGGGCTGCGTCGTTTAGATAACTTATCAAATGATGAAGAACCAGATTACCGTAATAGCAGCCGCCCATTTGGCGATAACTGTGGCTTTACATTAGGTGAAGGCGCGCAAGTTGCTATTTTAATGGATGATGCTTTAGCCCTTGAGTTGGGCGCTGATATTATGGGCAGCGTACCGGATGTGTTTGTAAATGCAGATGGCGTTAAAAAGTCGATTACATCACCTGGACCTGGTAACTATATTACAATGGCAAAATCAGCCGCACTTGCTAGCAGCTTATTAGGTAAAGAAGCACTACAAGAACGTAGCTTTATTTTAGCTCATGGTTCTAGTACACCGCAAAACCGTGTAACAGAGTCTTTGATTTATCATAAAGTAGCGCAAACGTTTGCTATTGATAACTGGAAAGTAACAGCGCCAAAAGCGTATGTTGGCCATACTATTGCACCTGCAAGTGGTGACCAGTTAGCGATTGCGTTAGGCATATTTAGTCATAATATTATACCGGGTATTACCACAATTGATAAAGTGGCTGATGATGTTTATAGCGACCATCTTGATATTCGTAATAGCCATTACGAGTGCGCTGATATGGATATTGCTTTTATAAATTCAAAAGGCTTTGGCGGAAACAATGCAACAGCGACTGTACTTTCACCAAAAGTAACAATGCAAATGCTCACTAAGCGCCATGGCGATGAAGTTATGACTAGTTACGCGCAGAAAAACATGGCAATTAAAGCCGCGCAACAAACGTATCAAGCTCAAGCTGATTTAGGCCAATATGAGCTTATTTACCGCTTTGGCGACGGACTTATTGACGACAACGACATTGTAATAGACGAGCAAAGTATTCAGTTACCTGGCTTTGAAAAAGCAATTACGTTTAGCACAACAAATTCCTATCAAGATATGTTTTAAGCACACATACTTGTTAGCAAGGCGCTTTTTAAGCGCCTTTTTTAGTGCCTCAAATATATTTATCCATTAAGTTTTTTTATAAGTGAAGCTCATTAAATAAACCTAAATTCGGATAATAAGTGCAATTTCTCAGATTAGATGGCCAGCTGTTATAATTCGGCCATTCTCTCGCCAAAGGAAATTGCTTTAATGAAATATAAACAGCTGACACAAGCAGAAAGATACCAGATTTACGCGTTAATAAAAGCAGGAAATAACCAAAAACAGATAGCTGATGAACTCACTCGTTCACCGTCATCTATCTCTAGAGAGTTAAAACGCAATAAAGGGCTTAAAGGCTATCGACCTAACCAAGCCAATAATTTTGCAGAGCAAAGACGCAAGTCATCTTTCAAAGCAAGTAAGTTAACAGATGATGTTACTGACTGGATTAATAAATTGTTGGTTGACGGACTTTCGCCAGAGCAGGTGGCAGGCCGCTTAGCTTTAGAGAAAAAGGTCGTTTTGCATCATGAAACGATTTATCAATATATTTACAGAGACAAGGCTCGTGGTGGTGAACTACATAAGACACTCACTCGTGCATGTAAAAAGTATAAAAAACGCTATGGAAGCTACGATAAACGTGGACAGATAGTTAATCGAGTCAGTATTGATGAACGCCCAAGTATTGTGGATTCAAAGTCTAGGATTGGTGATTGGGAGGGCGATACAGTGATAGGCAAAGGGCGTAAAAATGCCCTTGTTACAATGGTTGAACGTAAAACGTTATATACAGTCGTTCACAGAATTGAAAGCAAGCATGCGAAAATAACAGCCGATGCGCTGATCAAGTGTATGACACCCTATAAAGGTAAGGTTATTACCGTGACTTTAGATAATGGAAAAGAGTTTGCTCACCATGAGCATATTGCACAAAAATTAGAAGCGGATGTGTATTTCGCTCACCCATATTCATCATGGGAGCGGGGCATAAATGAGAATACCAACGGCTTACTTAGACGCTTCTTCCCCAAGGGAACTGACTTTATGTCGCTAAGTGAAGCAGAAATACAGGCGGCAGTTGATAAGCTCAACCATCGGCCAAGAAAAACAAGAGGGTATAAAACCCCTCATGAGTTATTTACGGGGCAATCAGAAGTTCTGGTGGCTGCATAATGATTGCACTTAATACTTGAATTCAAGAATCAATGAAGAATAAGTATTCATTTAAATATGCCATTACTCTTAACACATTTTTACAGAGTTATTTTTAAAAAAGGCTAAAATTAAGGTTTAGTCAGTAGTTAGCATTCAGGATGAATTATGCGAATTTTAGTTATTGTTGTTTTTTTACAAAGTTTACTCGGTTGTACCGCTGTAGGTGTATTGCTTGATAATTCAGCGCGCTCGGGTAGTAGCTCTACAAGTTCCGGTACTTTTGTAAAAGACAAAGACGGTTTGAGTTTCTCAAAAATGGGATACGCAGTTGACTCCGCTATAGTGGAATTTGTAAAAGATGAGAGCAATCCAAAACAAACATGTAGGCAAGTAACAAAGAGTTTAAAAGAGTGTGTAGATGTTGAGGAATCTAATCTACACACTAACGAATCTCACTCTAAGCTGTTAAAAACTGATGATGAAATAATAAGTGTTGGTCAATAAAGCTGCTTATAAAAAAGTAGCTATGATCGTAGCCTGCTTGCATTTCAAGTGTAAGCGGGTAGCCTTTTTTATCAGCAATAGCGACTAAGTTTTCTGGCTTAAGTTGCTCTTGTAAAAAGCCATCAGCATCACCTTGACTCACTAACATGGGTAAGTAATGAGCTTGCTCTGCGTTTTTCATCAACTCGCAGCTATCATATTGTGCCCAAAGCGCCTTATCATTTCCTAAATAGCCAGTAAATGCTTTTACACCCCAAGGGCATTCAATCGGATTTACAATAGGGCTAAAAGCCGAGGCACTTACAAACGCAGTCGGGTTTTTAAGTGCAACCATTAATGCACCGTGCCCGCCCATAGAGTGACCACTAATTGCTTTTGTGCTTGTTATCGGAAAATGTTGTTCAATAAGTGCTGGTAACTCACTAACAATATAATCGTACATATTAAAATGAGTGTTGTAAGGGGCTTGCGTGGCATTTACGTAAAAGCCTGCGCCTTGTGCAAAGTCGTAGCTGTCTTCATTAGGTACGTTTTCGCCGCGCGGGCTGGTGTCTGGCGCTACAATAGCAATACCTAGCTCGGCGGCTTTTTTAAATGCGCCTGCTTTTTGCATAAAGTTTTCGTCGGTACAGGTTAAACCTGATAACCAATAAAGTACCGGTACTTTATTTGCTTCACTTGCGCCAGGTGGTAAAAATACGGCAAAGCGCATAGTGCAATGTGTACTTTGCGAGCTGTGAGTATATTGTTTATGCCAACCGCCAGACACTTTTACACTTGAGATATTTTCTAACATACTTAATCCTTAAAAGCCGTAAACTTAAAAGTATTACGGCTTATTAATAAGCTATTTTACGAATGCAGTTTATTAGTAATGAATGACTGTACGAATACTTTTGCCTTCGTGCATTAAATCAAATGCTTCATTAATATCTGCAAGGCCCATTGTGTGAGTAATAAAGTCGCTAAGAGCAAATTCACCCGCCATGTAACGCTCAACAATTTCAGGAAGTTGTGAACGGCCTTTAACGCCACCAAATGCACTACCACGCCATACACGCCCAGTTACTAGTTGAAACGGGCGGGTTGATATTTCTTGGCCTGCACCCGCCACCCCAATAATTACTGACTCTCCCCAACCTTTGTGGCAACACTCAAGCGCTGAGCGCATAACGTCAACATTACCGATACATTCAAACGAGTAGTCAACGCCGCCGTCTGTCATTTCAACAATAACTTCTTGAATTGGCTTGTCGAAATCTTTTGGGTTAATTAAATCAGTTGCACCTAGTTTTGTAGCTAAATCGAATTTAGTGGTGTTTATATCAACACCAATAATACGACCAGCACCGGCCATTTTTGCGCCAATAATCGCAGACAAACCAATACCGCCTAAGCCAAATATAGCAACCGTGTCGCCAGGCTTTACTTTAGCTGTGTTGGTAACTGCGCCCATGCCTGTTGTTACACCACAGCCGAGTAAGCAAATCTCTTCTAGTGATGCTTCTTTATTTACTTTAGCTAGTGAGATTTCTGGCAATACAGTGTACTCAGAGAACGTTGATGTCCCCATGTAGTGATAAATTGGTTGGCCATCTTTAAAAAAGCGTGTAGTGCCGTCTGGCATTAGGCCTTTACCTTGTGTTTCGCGCACGGCTGAACACAGGTTAGTTTTACCTGAAGTACACATTTTACATACGCCACATTCTGCAGTGTATAAAGGAATAACATGATCCCCCACTTCAACACTCGTTACGCCTTCGCCAACAGCATAGACAACACCAGCGCCTTCGTGACCTAAAATAGCAGGAAATATGCCTTCAGGATCTTGGCCTGATAATGTAAATGCATCAGTATGACACACTCCTGTAGCGGTAATTTTTACCATTACTTCGCCTTTTTTAGGCATCATCACATCAACTTCTTCAACACTAAGTGGTTGATTAGGACCCCAAGCAATGGCAGCTTTTGATTTAATAAATTCAGACATGTGTTTTATTTCCTTTAACTGGCTATTAAAAAATAATTGTAGACCCAATTTGCTTGGGTGATGGGCTTATTGTATTTGTTTCTCAAATAATGATAATCTCAATTTTATTAAAACACTTTTACAGTATGGTAATAATGGAACGTTGGGATGGAATTGATGAGTTTATAGCGGTTGGTGAAGAGGGCAGCTTTACTGCGGCTGCAAAAATGCTTGGGCTTTCGGTTGCGCATATTAGCCGCCATGTCACAGCGCTTGAGCAACGTTTAAATACCCAGCTTTTAACTCGTACAACCCGTAAAGTGGTTTTAACCAAAGAAGGCGAAGTGTACTTACATCAAATAAAGCACTTACAACATGCTATGGATGAGGCAACTCAAGGCCTTGCTCAGCAACAAAGTACGCCTAAAGGTAAAATAAAGCTCACAGCACCAGTTATGTACGGAGAGAGCTTTATTATGCCCATAGTGCATAATTTTATGAAGGATCATCCCGAGGTCGAAGTTGTTGCCACACTAAGTAACGAGCAAGAAAACTTATTAGAGGGCGGATTTGATTTAGCCATAAGGCTAGGGCATTTAAAAGATTCGAGCTTAAAAGCGCGTAGGTTAAGTGCGCGGCGCTTTATAATGTGCGCGGCACCACAGTATTTAACGCGATTTGGTGAGCCGCATACTTTAGGCGAGCTAAACAGCCATGAATGTCTAATTGGGAATAGTAGTTACTGGCGCGTAAACGAAAATGGGCGCGATAAACACATTAAAATAGCGGGGCGGCTACAGTGTAATAGTGGTTGGGCGCTGGTGGATGGCGCAAAAAAGGGGCTCGGTATTGTACAGCTCCCAGACTACTACATTGAAAACGAAATTAACTCAGGGCAATTGGTGCCTATTTTAACACCCTATCAACCACAGCAAGAAGGGGTATGGGGCGTATATCCACCAAGGCAGTTTGTGGCCACTAATGTACGGGTATTGCTCGATTATTTAGTTAAAGGGCTTAAAGCTTAACCGCGAATTAATGGTTAAATACATATTGCTGTAAATATAGCCAAGTATCAGATTTTTAAATTATTTCTTACATTTTACGCCATACCCAAAGGCACTTTTTTCGTGCTACTATTGCTCAATACTTTTACGATAAGTGTTAAAAATAATATGTTTCAACCGGTTAGCTTATTTATAGGGCTTAGATATAGTCGCTCATCTAAAGGAAATGCGTTTATATCGTTTATTTCGTTTTTTTCTATTGCCGGTATCGCTATTGGTTTAATGGCATTATTTACGGTAAGCAGTGTAATGAGCGGGTTTGAAAATAGCCTAAAAACCAATATGCTTGGACTTATTCCGCATGTTGAAGTTAGCGCAGGTAAAAACACTGCCACCCAAATGAACACCCTAAAAACCGACCTCGAACAATCTCCTTATGTTGATCATGTAAGCTTATATCGCCACGGTGAAGCTATTTTGCAAACGAATAAAGACTTGCACGGCGTTTTATTACAAGGCCTTTATAACGATAGTGGTTCTTTGTATAGAATTACCGATAAAATAGTGCAAGGCGATTGGAAAACTGTATTAAACAAAAATTACAACATTGCTATAAGCCGTTATTTGAGTCGTAAATTAGGCGTTAGCGTGGGTGATAAGCTTCGCGTTATTATGCCTAATGCTTCAACATATACACCTCTTGGGCGAGTACCCAGCCAGCGTTTATTTAAAGTTGCCGCAATATACGAAACCGGGTCTGAGATAGATATGGCGCTTGCGTTTACGAGTGGCGCTTCATTACAGCGGGTATTAAAGCTGGATAAAAACACTGCACCAAATTTAAGTGTTTCATTGCACGAACCTTTCGAACTAGATGAATTTATTGAAGCAAGCCAACGTATTTTACAAGATCATAATTACAGTGATTGGCGCAGTACCCAAGGTACTCTATTTGCAGCCGTTGCTATGGAAAAGCGCATTATGTCTATGCTGCTTGCCCTCATTGTATTGGTGGCTGTATTTAATATTGTATCGGCATTAACCATGATGGTAAGCGAAAAACAAGGTGAAGTAGCCATACTACAAACGTTAGGTTTAACACCTTCGCAAGTGCAAAAAGTGTTTATGGTGCAAGGCTTATATAACGGCGTAATTGGTACCGTAATAGGCGCATTTTTAGGTGTAATATTTAGTTTATATATAAATGAGCTACTTGCATTAGTGGGCTTAAACTTATTGGCGGGTATAGAGCTTCCGGTAAAATTTGATATTTTGAGTTTAGTAATAATAGCGTTTGCCAGTATTGCTATGAGCTTTTTAGCTACCTTATATCCTGCGCGTAAAGCCGCAAAAGTAAAACCAGCAGAGGTATTACGTTATGAATGATTTAGTAATTAGTTGTGAAAATTTAAGTAAGGTTTATCAAGATGGCAGCAACCAAGTTGAAGTATTAAAAGGTGTTGATTTAGCGCTGCAGCAAGGTGAAATGCTCGCTATTGTGGGGAGTTCTGGCTCTGGTAAAAGTACGCTTTTACACATACTTGGCACATTAGATACCGCAAGCACAGGTAGCGCTAAAATTAAAAACCAAGAAGTTGCAAAACTTTCGCGAACAGAGCAAGCCGCATTTAGAAACCAAAATTTGGGCTTCATCTATCAATTTCATCACTTATTAATGGAGTTTAGCGCAGTTGAAAACGTGGCTATGCCATTATTAATTAAAGGCTTGAGTGCAAAAGAAGCCAAAGCTCAAGCGCTCGATATGCTCGAAAAAGTAGGCCTTGCACATCGCAGCTCGCATAAACCGTCTGCGCTTTCTGGTGGAGAGCGCCAACGCGTGGCTATTGCCCGCGCACTGGTTACTAAACCTGCGCTTGTGCTTGCTGATGAACCAACCGGTAATTTAGATAAACAAAATGCGATTAAAATTTACGATTTAATTAATGAGCTTAACCAAAGCTTAAACACCAGTTTTGTGGTAGTTACACACGATTTAGAACTTGCCGATAAGCTAGGCAAAATAGCTTATTTAGACGATGGAAAACTAGCTATTAAAGAGTCGCAGCATGTTGCTTAGTGCATTTTTAAGTAAACGTTTTAGAGCCTATTCAGGCCACAAAGATGAAAAAAACGGCTTTGTTAGTTTTATCGCTAAAGCGTTGACTATTGGTATTTTATTAGGTGTCGCGGTTTTAATTGTGGCGCTGTCGGTAATTAATGGTTTTGAGCAGCAACTAGTACATAGATTGCTAAGTGTTGTGCCGCAGGTGGAATATGTAGCACCAAGTAGACCCATTGCAAATTGGCCGCAAAAGGTTGAGGATTTACAAACACAACCGCATGTAACAGGGGCTGCGCCATTTATTGCAGTGAATGGGATGGCGCAATATAAAAGCCAGCTAAAAGCGATAGAAATTCGGGGTGTTGAGCCATCGCTCGAGAGTAATGTATCGGCGGTAAACCAGTTTACCAGTGGTAAATTAGTGAGTCAGTTAGGCCTTGACGATGTAATTTTAGGTAAGCAAATAGTAAAACAGTTAGATGCAAAAGTAGGCGACAACATTACGTTACTTATTCCGCAAATAGGCCAAAAAAGTCAATCATTATTAGCGCCTAAACGCGTAACACTTAACCTTGCAGGTGTTATAGAAATGGGCGGCCCGATTGATAGCACCGCTGCGTTTATACATCTTAACAAAGCGCAGCAAACATTGGGTTACGATGAAACTCAAGTAACAGGGCTGCGCTTAAGTGTTGATGATGTGTTTTCGGCGCACCAAATAGCGCTAAAAGTGGGCCAAACTATTGACGACTATGTGTATGTTTCTAGTTGGTTTAGAACCCAAGGCAGCCTTTATCAAGATATTCAAATGGTACGTACCATTGTTTATATTGTGGTGTTTTTAATTATAGCGGTAGCCAGTTTTAATATTGTATCGTCCTTAGTGATGGAAGTACGCGAAAAACAAGGCAATATCGCGATTTTAAAAACCATGGGCGCGAAAGACAGTACTATTTTAGCCACCTTTGTAATGCAAGGCTTAATGCAAGCATTTGTAGGCGTGGCACTAGGAACACTAATTGGTGTGGTATTAGCGCTTAATATAAGTGAGCTTTTTACGTGGATAAGCCAATTATTTGGAGCCAATCCACTTGAGGGCGTTTATTTTATAGAGTTTTTACCAAGTAAATTAGTACTCGAAGACATTGGTATTACAGTGATTGTTACGTTTGTGCTTGCGATACTTGCCACTATTTATCCTGCATGGCAAGCAACGCGCGTAGATCCTGCCAAGGTGCTTGGTAACTAGGTATAAGAAGCTCAGATAAAAATTAATAGGGTGGTATTAGTAAACCTGTTAAACTAGGCGCTTATTTAAAATTAAGCAATAACTGCTTGGTTGCTATACCTCACTTTGGGATTTACTTTGACTAATAACGATATTTTACGCCGCATTCGCTACACTTTTAACTTAACTGATACTGCTATGGTCAATGTTTTTGCATCAGCAGAACATACGGTCACCAAAGAGCAAGTAATTGCATGGTTAACTAAAGAAGGTGAAGAGGCTTTTACCCCAATAAGTGATACTGAGTTTGCTAGCTTTTTAAATGGGTTCATTAATACCCAACGTGGCAAACGCGAAGGTGAGCAACCAGAGCCTGAGAAAAAGCTAAACAACAATATTATCTTTATGAAGCTACGTATTGCTTTAAATATGAAAGCAGAAGATGTTATAGCAACACTTGCACTTGTTGATTTTGACTTAAGTAAACATGAGTTAAGTGCATTTTCTCGAAAAGTAGATAACAAACATTACCGTGTTTGTAACGATCAAATATTACGCTTGTTTTTAACCGGTGTACAAAAGCAGCATCGTCCAGAAGAGTCTGCTGAGTAATTGATTTTAGCTAATTAGTTTTTAACTAATTAGCTTTTAGTTAATGGGCTTTTAGTTAATGGGCTTGTGTATGCGCAATGCTACATAAAGCCTATTATCAATGGTAAACCCCAACACTTAATAATTAAATACATTTATAACAACACCAAGTTACTTATTGGTTTACTTGCGTGTAAAAATTATAATGCCCCCGTATAAATAGTTCATAGATTTACGCTAATTTTGGCAAAATGAAGATAATAATTGCATTCGTAAGCTATAACGCTGTAAAGCTCGGCCATAACAGCGTAGGATCAGCTTACTTTCGAATGAAAATTAGGTTTGCACTTTAGGTGCATTAACATATAAAAAATTATGCAACTAACTGCAAAACCATCACTTCCTAATGCGTTACTTATTTCTATTAGCACACCACAATTTAAAGGTGACGAAGCAACAGAGTCGCTTGCAGAGCTTGCTCGTTTGGTGACCACGTTAGGATTTAAAGTAGTAGGTACGCAATCGCAAAAGCAAAGCTCAACTCAAAAAGTTAATGTACTGGGCTCAGGTAAACTAGCTGAAATAGCTCACCTTACTGGTAATAAAGGGATGGTTGAAAACGAGCAAGAAGATGATTTACTTGATGAAGACCCTTTAACCGAAATATCCTCAGAAATTCCATCAAACGATTTAGATTTTGCATGTGCTGATGTAGTGGTATTTGACTGTGATTTAACGCCTTCTCAACTACGTAATGTTGAGAACCAGCTGGGTGTGGAAGTATTTGATCGCACCGGTATTATCATTGAAATATTTAGCCGTCATGCGCGTACTAAAACTGCAAAATTACAAGTTGAAATTGCTCGCCTTAATTATGTCGCGCCACGACTGCGTGAAACATCAACAGGTGATAAAGAACGCCAAATGGGTAAAGGTGCGGGTGAAACCACACTTGAGCTAAATCGCCGTAAGGTGCGCGATCAATTAGCAGAGTTAAAGCGTGAGCTTGTTAGTGTTCAAGATGTAATGATGGACAGACGTACGCAGCGCTCTGAGCTATTTTCAGTGGCTTTAATTGGTTATACCAATGCAGGCAAGTCATCAATGATGCGCGCAATTACAGGCAGTGATGTAGAGGGCGAAAACAAACTTTTTGCTACTCTAGATACCACTGTTCGCGCGTTGTATCCGATTACACAGCCTCGTATACTCGTATCAGATACAGTTGGTTTTATTAAAAAGTTACCTCACGATTTGGTTGCTTCATTTCATTCAACGCTCGCTGAGGCACATGATGCGTCGTTATTGTTATATGTTGTAGATGCTTCAGATCCTTCTTTTCGCTCACAGCTTGAAGTAGTACATAAAGTACTGGCAGAGGTTGGGGTAGAAGGTAGCAAAAAATTATTAGTACTGAATAAGTCAGACCAATTAAGTACTGAGCAGCAGCAGTCGCTAATGGATGAATTTCCTGATGCGATGATGACCTCTACGCGTAATCCAGATGATATTAGTAAATTGCACAAATATATTATTGGTATTGCTCAAGAGGACATGATTGAAGAAGAGATTGTTATACCGTATACAGCCAAAGGTATCGTGGGCGAAATTCGCTCAAGTATGAGTGTTGTTAAAGAAGAATATGAATACAGCCATATTAAATTAACAGTGCGCTCAAGTGCGATTGACTTAGAACGTTTAAAAAAGAGAATGTTGAATTTATAATAAATTCAGTACATAAAAAGCACAGCCAATTGGCTGTGCTTTTTAATCGTTGCTTGAGATAGATTTATTATTCAGAGTTCAGGCTTTCTATAGAGGAAAAATTAAGAGAAGGCCTTGTCGCTTAGCTCTCCTTGCATTTGTTTTCGCATTTTAAATTTTTGCAGTTTACCTGTTACCGTCATTGGGTAATTTTCTACAAAACGGATATGTCGTGGCATTTTAAAATAGGCTAGTTTGTCTTTTAAAAACTCACGAATTGCTTGCTCATCAAGCACAGCATCTTCTTTTGGCTGGATCCAAGCGCATACTTCCTCGCCATACTTTTCATCAGTTATACCAAATATGGCAGCATCTTGAATGCCCGGGTAGGTGTAAAGTACTTCTTCTATTTCTCGAGGGTAAATGTTTTCGCCGCCCCGAATAATCATATCTTTAATGCGGCCAACAATCGTGACAAACCCTTCTGTATCCATGACACCTAAATCGCCAGAGTGCAGCCAACCTTCCTCATCTATTGTGGCTTTTGTTTTAGTTTCGTCATTCCAATAGCAGCGCATTATGCCAGCACCTTTACTACACACTTCACCAGGTTGACCAATTTTTTTAACGTTACCCTGCTCATCAATAATTTTAACCTCTGTATGGGCAAGTGCACGGCCAACGGTCGTTACTTGCCGCTCTATTGAAGAGTCTGTTTCGGTAATGTTGTTTATGGGGCTGCACTCCGTTTGCCCGTAAGCAATCAGTACTTGATGCATGTTCATCAGCGTTTGTACTTTTCGCATTACTTGCTCTGGGCATGTAGAGCCTGCCATTACACCCGTTCGTAAAGTACTTAGGTCGTAATCGTTAAAGTTACTTAATTCAAGCTCACTAATAAACATAGTAGGTACACCGTGCAGCGCTGTGCATCCTTCTTGTTGAACTACATCAAGTGTTGTTTTTGCATCAAACGAATCACCTGGGTAAATGGCTGCTGCACCTTTACTAACACACAATAAGCTACCCAATACCATTGCAAAGCAATGATATAACGGGATAGGGATACATAACTTGTCATCGCTCGTAAAGTGCATAGATTCGGCGACGAACAACGCATTATTTAAAATATTTTTATGCGTGAGCGTTGCGCCTTTTGGGTTGCCAGTTGTGCCTGATGTAAATTGTATATTGATGTCTTGATCAGCATTTAAGTTTGCACCTATTGCCTTTAATTCAAGCTCATGAGCTGCTGTGGGCAAGTTAATAACATCATTAAAAGAGTACATACCAGGAGATGCTTCATCGCCAATGCGAATTATATTTTTAAGAGTGGGCAGTGCTTTTAAATTAAGTGTGTCTTTATCGCAAGTTGCAAGTTCTGGCGCCAAACCATTGAGCATTTCTAAATAATCACTGCCTTTAAAGTTTGATGCTGTGATTAGAGTAGAGCATTCAACACTATTTAAAGCATATTGTAATTCGTTAGGGCGATATGCTGGGTTGATGCACACCATTATTGCGCCAATTTTCGCCGTTGCAAATTGGGTTAAGCACCACTCAATATTATTAGGAGACCAAATACCAACACGCTCACCTGGTTTTACGCCAAGGGCAAGTAACCCCATAGCAAGCTGATTAACTTCTTTTTGAAATTCTTTATACGTTAATCGAATACCCTGGTGATGGACTACAACAGCTAATGCTCTTGGGTTTTTGTTGACAATAAAGTCAAAGTACTCGCCGATAGTTGAATTTGTTAAAGGTGTGCTTTGTATACCTTTAAAGTAGCTTTGGGTTAACGGTAAGTGATTTATTTTTTCTACTTCTTTTACCGCAATAGTGTGTGTGTGCATTGCTCTCTCCATGAAAATGTGTGTGAGTTATGTAAACTACAAAGTTAAAATAAACACATATTGTCAACAAAGTGAAGTGTGGTTAGACTAATGTCTTAGTATTTTTATAAAAACCAAACCCGCTTTTTGGGCATAAAAAAACGCGTCTTACAAAGTAAGTACGCGTTTTTAAACGAGTAATGAGTTTACATTTCGTCGCTGCGGTATGTTTTTTTCATGATGTAAACGTAAGCATTTACAAAAGCATTTTCTTGGTACTTTTTAAGGCCTGTTTCTTCAAAATCAATAGGAATAGGGTTGCGTTTTAACTGCTCTTTAACTTCAGTTGTAGTAAATAAACGTACATCTAAGTTGTCGATTAATTGAATTGCAGTTTCCATTTTAAAGCCTTTTGCACTGCCAGCAAACTTACCTTTAGGCTGACGCTCACGAATTGCAACAGAATCAATTTGGTAATCTTGCATTAGTTTTGCAAAATCGAATTGAAATTTACGCATTACTTCAGTGTCGTTACCGTTACCTAAGGTAAAGCGTGTTTGGCGCACATCGCGAATATCAAATACGTCATTATCTTTACTTAAAATACAAAGTAGTACATCACTACCGGTAATTTCTACACCACATGTTCTCATGTCTATTCTCTAAAATAACTTAATTACGCAGTATTATACGCAACGCACATTAAAATGCGAGTGCGGGTATAGTTGTAGGCGCGTAATTAATGCATTGATGCTTTTATATTTTAATAAAATGATTTTTTTGCTTTAAAAGCTACATTTTGTGGATAAAACGGGTGGATTTCACCCCTTTAAACTTGTAATTAAATGCGCGGCACGCGACAATATATCTTTGTAGTTGAATAGACTCCTCATCTACATATATTAGTCAATGCTTATTCGTAAAAGCGTTGTCGAGTCATTCTCATTTAATTTATTAAAAATACACGTGATACATTGTAGGTGTCACCACTGTAGCAAGGATTTATAATGCCAGTTATTACTCTTCCAGACGGAAGTCAACGTAGTTTTGAAAACCCTGTAAGCACACTTGATGTAGCAAACGACATTGGTCCTGGTCTTGCTAAGGCAACCATTGCAGGTCGTGTTAATGGCGATCGTGTTGATGCATGTGACCTAATTAGTGAAGACTCTCGCCTTGAGATCATTACCGCTAAAGACGATGATGGCCTTGAAATCATTCGTCACTCTTGTGCTCACTTAATTGGTCATGCAGTTAAGCAACTTTTCCCAGACGCAAAAATGGCAATTGGTCCTACCATTGATAATGGCTTTTACTACGATATCGATATGGAACATTCATTATCACAAGATGATCTTGAAGCAATTGAAAAGCGTATGTTGCAACTTGCAAAAACCAACTACGACGTAGTGAAAAAAACAGTAAGCTGGCAAGAAGCACGCGATACATTTGAAGCGCGTGGCGAAACATACAAAATAGAAATTCTGGACGAAAACATCGCTAAAGATGACCGCCCAGGATTATATCATCACGAAGAATATGTAGACATGTGTCGTGGACCTCACGTTCCTAACATGAAATTTTGCCAAAACTTCAAAATAATGAAAGTGGCGGGTGCATATTGGCGTGGTGATTCAGAAAACAAAATGCTACAACGCATTTACGGCACAGCGTGGGGCGATAAAAAGCAACTTAAAGCGTATTTAAAACGCCTTGAAGAAGCTGAAAAACGCGATCACCGCCGTATTGGTAAAGCGCTTGATTTATGGCATTGGCAAGAAGAAGCGCCAGGCATGGTATTTTGGCACAACGATGGTTGGAGCATTTACCGCGAGCTTGAAGAATTTGTACGTGAAAAGTTACGCGAATATGAGTACGAAGAAGTAAAAGGTCCAATGATGATGGACCGTTCACTTTGGGAAAAATCAGGTCACTGGGAAAAATATTCAGAAGCAATGTTTACCACTGAGTCTGAAAAGCGTGAATACGCGATTAAACCAATGAACTGCCCAGGACATGTGCAGATCTTTAACCAAGGTTTAAAATCGTACCGTGATTTACCACTTCGTATGGCTGAATTTGGTTGTTGTCATCGTAATGAACCATCAGGTGCACTACACGGTTTAATGCGTGTACGTGGCTTTACACAAGATGATGCTCACATTTTCTGTACCGAAGAGCAGATAATGGACGAAGTTTCAGCGTGTATTAAGATGGTTTATGATACATATGAAACATTCGGATTTGAGAAGATTGTCGTTAAGCTATCTACTCGCCCAGAACAACGCATTGGTGAAGACCATATGTGGGATAAAGCAGAGCTTGCTTTAGCCGAAGCACTTAAGCTAAACGATATTGAATTTGATTATCTTCCGGGTGAAGGCGCGTTTTATGGTCCAAAGATTGAATTTACTTTATACGATTGTTTAGACAGAGCGTGGCAGTGTGGTACAGTGCAATTAGACTTTGCATTACCGGGTCGTTTAGGCGCTACTTATGTAGCAGAAAATAACGAACGTCGTACACCTGTAATGATACATCGTGCTATTTTAGGTTCTATTGAACGCTTTATTGGCATTTTAACTGAAGAGTACGCTGGTTTATTCCCGACGTGGCTTGCGCCAAAGCAAGTGGTAATTATGAATATTACCGATAAACAGGCTCCTTATGTTAAAGAAGTTGTACAAAAATTAAATAAACTTGGAATTAGAGCCGCTGCTGACTTGAGAAATGAGAAGATTGGCTTTAAAATCCGTGAGCATACACTGAAGCGTATTCCATACTTGCTTGTTGTTGGCGATAAAGAAGTTGAACAACAAGAAGTAGCAGTGCGTACTCGCACAGGTGAAGACCTAGGCAAATTTAATGTCGATGATTTTGTAGCTAAAATTAGCGAAGAAATTAAAAATCGACAGTAAAAATCGAGCGTGTAAGGCATTAACAAACAGCCAATTACACGCTTATATTATTGATATTCTTGGAGGAACGTACTATTAGAGGCGGCAAGAAAGGGCAACAAACAGCTCAAAAAAATCGTATTAACGAAGAAATTACAGCGCAAGAAGTTCGTTTAATTGACATTGAAGGCGAACAAGCTGGAATTCAGTCATTACAAGACGCGCAAACTATGGCCGATGCAGCGGGTGTTGATCTTGTTGAGATCAGTCCAAACGCTGAGCCGCCTGTTTGTAGAATCATGGATTACGGTAAGTTCATCTTTGAAAAAAGCAAAGAACTAAAAGAGCAGAAGAAGAAGCAAAAGCAAATCCAGATAAAAGAAATCAAATTCCGTCCTGGTACGGATGAAGGTGATTATCAGGTTAAGCTTCGCAACTTACGTAAGTTCTTAGAAGCTGGCGATAAAGCTAAGATTACTATCCGCTTCCGTGGTCGTGAAATGGCTCACCAAGAAATTGGTATAGAATTATTAAACCGTATCAAAGCCGATTTAGAAGAACTTGCAGTAGTTGAGTCTTTCCCAAATCGTGTTGAAGGTCGCCAAATGGTTATGATGATGGCGCCTGTTGCTAAAAAATAATTTTTAAGCGATAATACGCACCGAAATTAGCTCAGGTCTGCAAGTAATATGCGAATATTCACCTGAGTTAACCGGTATTAAAGTAAGATTGCGGCATTTATGCTGGGTCTTCACCGGAACATGGCAGTAAGTTAGGCCTAAAAGTGGAGCTATAGAAATATATCTCACGCCTGCTTACTAATTTAAAAGCAATACAATTTGGAGTTATTGCAATGGCTTATAAGCTAAAAAGTCACAGTGGCGCTGCTAAGCGTTTCAAAAAGACTGCTTCTGGCGGTTTCAAGCGTAAACAAGCGCATCTTCGTCATATTCTGACTAAGAAAACTTCTAAGCGTAAGTTACACCTACGTCCTAAGATGATGGTTCATAAAAATGACCATGGTCTAGTTTCACGTATGTTACCGTTCGCTTAATAGGGGTTTTTAGAAATGGCAAGAGTTAAACGCGGCGTTGTCGCACGTGCACGTCACAAAAAAGTTTTAAAACAAGCAAAAGGTTACTACGGAGCACGTTCACGTGTTTACCGCGTAGCTTTCCAGGCTGTTACTAAAGCGGGTCAATACGCTTACCGTGACCGTCGTGCGAAGAAACGTACTTTCCGTCAATTATGGATTGCACGTATCAATGCTGCTTCACGTCAAAATGGTCTGTCTTACAGCCGTTTTATCAATGGTCTTAAAAAGACTTCTGTAGAAATCGATCGTAAGATCCTTGCAGATATCGCTGTTTACGACCAAGTTGCATTCGCAGCGCTTGTAGAAAAAGCAAAAGAAGGCCTAGCCGCTTAAGCTTTTTTGTATAAGTATTAAAGAGGAGCCTATGGCTCCTTTTTTTGTGCCTGCTATTTAGTAGTTTTATTTCAATTTCAATTACAAATACCTATCCGTAATAATATTTGCTCAAGTTGGGAGATTAAACCAGCCTGCATAAATCTTTGAGTAATTTAACTAATTATACCAATCCGCAATAATACCTAATCAGTTTAAGGGATTAAATTTTACGTTAACTGCGTTAAAATATTTCTTATATAGAACAACTGTATAACGAAATTTTTGCCTAGCTCTAGCGTAATTTTCTTAATGTTATATAGACCTATATATGAGCAGATTGTTATTAAACCTAGCGTTAACGGCGCTAAAAATTCTGATTCAGTTCAACAATGAAGAAGAGTTTGAACCAGTTGTTTTTTTTAAAACTTTATACCGATTGTTCGTTAGCGTAATAAAGCCTTAAATTTCAAACATAAGTGAGTCATATGCTATTGGCTGCTTTTTTTTGTTGAATCACCGCAGTTTTCTCATTATAAAAAATTAAGTTGATATAATTTATATAATTAAGGCGTTTGTTAGAGAATTTTATGTTTGCAAGTTTACTCGTTTTATCTGCAAGTGTGGCGTATGACGCACATTTACCTCCACTCATTGAGTGGCAGGGAAAAAGTGTAGAGCTTTTACAAAAACAGGGCCCATTAACAACCGATTTTGAGTTGTCTAACGGTGAGATATCGCCTAATTATTCAGATACTATGGCATTTGTTGATAGGCTCGTTGCAGCAAACCCTACTCAGTTTCAATCTCAAACTATTGGCTACAGTAACAGCAAACGTGCAATTAAGATGTTGATAGCGAGCGAGCAAGGTTTTTTTGAATCAGGACAAATGGCTAATAGCACTAAGCCGACTATTTTTATTCAAGCGGGAATACATTCTGGAGAGATAGACGGTAAAGATGCCATGTTTATGCTGCTCAGAGACATAGCCACGGGTAAGCGTCGTGACATTTTAAAAAAGGTAAATATATTATTTATTCCTATTTTAAATGTAGATGGACACGAACGTAGCAGTGCATTCAATCGTATCAATCAGCGAGGCCCTACAAAAATGGGCTTTAGAACAAATGCTAATAACCTTAATTTAAATCGTGATTTCACTAAATTAGATACCCCTGAAGTTAGATGCGTTTTAAAGGTTATTAACGACTACAACCCAAATTTATACATTGATGTACACGTAACCGATGGCGCAGATTACCAGTACGATGTGACTTATGGTTACAATCCAGTATTTTCGAGCGAATCGCCTGCGGTATCTGATGCTTTAAATCAATTTTTTAAACCCCTAATAGATGAGACGCTAGCTAAACAAGGACATACGCCAGGGCCACTTGTTTTTGTTATGGATAAGCGAGATTTTAAAAAAGGGTTAGCGGGGTGGGTTGCTACGCCGCGTTTTTCAAATGGTTGGGGTGATTTAAAGTCATTACCGACTATTTTAGTAGAAAATCATTCATTAAAGCCATACAAACAACGTGTTTTAGGAACTTACGTATTTTTAGATGGTGCTATTAATGCACTATCTAAACATGGTCATGAGTTAGCTAATGCAGTTAAAAAAGAACAAGAATTTGTTCCTAAACAGTTAATAGTCAAGCGTGGCTATGCCAAGCAGGCTGATACGATTGCACAATTTAAAGGTATTGAATATTCATCAAGCATGAATGCGCTCTCGGGCCAAAATGAAGTTAAGTATTTAGGTAAAGCACATACATATACTGACTTACCTATTTATTGGCAAAAAGATGTACAGCATACAGTTGAAGTACCCAAAGCGTTCTTTATTCCGCCTGTATACATTGATATTATAGAAAAGTTGAAACTACACGGTGTCTCTATTAATAAGCTGGAAGGTGAAAATACACAGCCTTTAAAAGTAGCAAAGGTGGCAGAGTATACGTTTGACAAAGCGCCATTTGAAGGTCGTTTTAGAGTATCAGCGAGCTTTGATTATATCACTGCAATTAATGTTGATTTAGATGGTTGGTACCAAGTAACAACTCAACAAAAAGCAGGTGAGCTTGCAGTGCATTTATTACATCCTGAAGCGCCAGACTCATTTTTTGCTTGGGGGGAATTTAATACAATTTTTCAGCGAACAGAATACATGGAAAATTATGCGCTCATCCCATATGCTCGTCAAATGCTAAAAGATAATCCGAAACTTGCACTCGCGTTTGATAAAAAAATCAATGACGATAAGACGTTTGCTCAAGATGCGGATGCGCGTTTGAATTGGCTATATGAGCAAAGTCCGTTTTACGACCAAGCTTATTTAAAATATCCGATACTCATGTCGTTTGAAGAGAAGGTTGCTATACCGGATCAAAAGAATAAAGAAATATAATACGCCCTAGGGCGTGCAATACACAAATACTTGTAGGGCATAATAGGTGTGTTATGAAAATACTAGCTCATTTATAATTGGCTAGTATGGTTGACCTTTTACTTTGATGATTGAAATAACATATAAGTATAAAAGATAAAAATAAGCAGACTGTTTTTTAAAATAGCTGTATAATTTAACCAGTTTATTTGATAAATAAGAAATAAAATGTCTCTAAATCACGTAGATCGCCAAATTTTGGCACTTTTACAACAAGATGCCAGTTTATCAACAGCTGAAATTGCTGATAAAGTCGGCTTGTCACAATCACCTTGCTGGCGACGCATCGCTAAACTTGAGCAAGATGGATACATAAAAAGCAAAGTAGCTCTTTTAGATGAGAAAAAACTAGGCTTTGATATGCTTGTATATGCACATGTGCGGTTATCAAATCATGGTAAGAAAAACCTTGCTGAGTTTGAAAAGCTGATTATGAGCTACGACCAAGTGACTGAGTGTTACACTATGGCTGGAACAATGGACTTCATGCTACGTATTATTTCACAAGGCATTGAAGGCTATGAGCACTTTGTCCGTGATAATTTATTAAGCTTAGAATACGTACAAGAAGTACATTCTAATGTAACAATGACATGTGTAAAACGTAGTACTTCTCTTCCTTTATAAAAGCACTTTCTTTTTAAAGCTAAACTGCTTTAGTTTAGCTTAACCACACAATGACAATTGTTAACTGAGCGCTGATTTGATAGAATTTAGCGCTTTTTTTATACCCATTATACCATTTGAGGAACTCAATGTTTAACTTACTCAGTAGGGCGCCAAGCTCTGCTAAAAACGATATACTGTCTGGATTGACTGTGGCGTTAGCCTTAGTTCCAGAAGCTGTTGCGTTTGCCTTTGTAGCAAATGTAGAACCTTTAGTTGGTCTATATGCCGCGTTTATCGTTGGTTTAATTACGGCAATATTTGGTGGCCGTCCTGGTATGATTTCAGGTGCAACCGGTGCCTTAGCTGTTGTTATGGTAAGTTTAGTACTTGATCATGGTGTAGAGTACCTATTTGCTACCGTACTCCTAATGGGGATATTGCAAATACTAGCGGGGATATTTAAGCTCGGAAAGTTTATCCGTATGGTGCCTCATCCGGTAATGCTGGGTTTTGTAAATGGTTTAGCAATTGTTATATTTTTAGCCCAGCTAGGGCAATTTAAAGTGCCTGACGGTATGGGCGGGCAAGAGTGGATGACAGGCAGTCCATTGTTTATCATGCTGGGATTAGTGGCATTGACAATGGCAATAATTCACTTTTTACCAAAACTAACTACAGCGGTTCCTTCGTCATTAGTTGCCATAGTAACAGTGACAGGATTAGTGATTGGTTTTGATTTAGAAGCGCATACCGTGCTTGATTTCTTAAAAGGAATGACGGGCGACGAAGCGGCAACAATAGCCGGCGGTTTACCAGAATTTCATATTCCTATGGTGCCTTTTAACTTTGAAACACTGCAAATTATTTTTCCGTATGCACTTATTTTAGCAGCTATTGGGTTAATTGAATCGTTATTAACGCTTAGTTTAATTGACGAAATAACAGAAACACGCGGCCACAGCAACAAAGAATGTATAGGTCAAGGCGCTGCAAATATTACCTGTGGTATGTTTGGTGCAATGGGGGGCTGTGCAATGATTGGCCAGTCTATGATAAATATAAATTCAGGTGGGCGCTCTCGTTTATCAGGGATAAGTGCTGCGCTTATGTTACTTGGTTTTATTATTTTTGCCTCAAGCCTAATTGAAATGATCCCATTAGCTGCACTTGTTGGTGTAATGTTTATGGTTGTACTGGGTACATTTGAATGGGCAAGCTTTAAAATGATGAAGCGTGTACCATTATCGGATGCGTTTGTAATTGTGCTTGTATCAGGTGTCACGGTTATTACCGATTTAGCAATTGCGGTGTGTGTAGGTGTTATCGTCTCAGCACTTGTATTTGCTTGGCAACATGCTAAACAAATATATACAACTAACTACATTGATGAAGAAGGCGCTAAAGTCTACGAGCTACATGGTCCGTTATTCTTTGGTTCGGTTAAAAACTTTTCTGAGTTGTTTGACGTAAAAAATGATCCTAAAAATGTGATTGTTGAATTTAAACATAGCCGAGTATCGGATCACAGTGCAATAGAAGCAATTGATACGCTTGCTGAAAAATATACAAAAGCCGGTAAACAACTTCACTTGCGTCACTTAAGTAAAGACTGTACTCAGTTATTACATAAAGCTCGCGATTTGGTTGAAGTGAATGTGATTGAAGATCCAACTTATAAAGTTGCTTCAGACAAGCTTGCATAATTACTTATTCAATAAATAGCATTAAAAAAGCGAAAGGTTACGGCCTTTCGCTTTTTTATTATCAGCGGTGCTGAACTTTGCGTTAAGGCTCTTAAAAACTAAGACAGTTGGCAGTGCTAAACATTCTTATAAATCGATATAATGTGTAAATATAATTATTATTAAAAGTTAATTTTACGCTGTTTTTTATTATCAAAATAAGAAAATATCAGGCCAAGCGAAAAGTTGATTTTATATAATTAGGCTTTAACACTGTGGAGTAAAAGTAAATTTTGAACTGGCAATCGTTAGTTGATAACCGACAACGCTTTTTTTGGCTTTTGCAAATTGCAGGCTGGATTGGTTATGCACTGGTAAATTACATCGGCTCCAAAGTATTTGAAATGCGTGATATTTACGTGTTTGTTATTTTACTCAATGCTTATGCCGGCTGTTTAATGACAGTGCCACTTCGTTATATCTATCGCACAATATGGAACGCCTCCCCTTGGGTGCTTATGTTGGTGGTATTTGGTGCCTCTTACATAACCGGTACTTTGTGGGCGGTGGTTCAAAAGTTCAATCTATGGGAAATTTACCGACACGGATATAGGCCTGAAGAGTGGTTTTATTACTTACAACAGGGTTTAGATTCAGTTTATATTATACTGTGTTGGAGTGGTTTATACTTTGGCGTTAAGTATTATCAATTGCTACAAGGTGAACGGCAAAAGGCGTTAAAAGCGACTACCATGGCACATGAAGCGCAATTGAAAATGCTAAGATATCAACTAAATCCTCATTTTTTGTTTAACACGCTTAACGCAATTTCTACATTGATTTTGGTGAAAGAAAATAAAGATGCTAATTTAATGGTCTCTAAACTTAGTGACTTTTTGCGTTATACATTGAATACTGATCCCATTAAAAAAGTTCCGCTAGAGCAAGAACTTCATGCGCTTATGTTATACCTTGAAATTGAACGTGTGCGATTTGACGAACGATTAAAAGTAAACGTTGAAGTAAGCGAAGAAGCTAAGCAAGCATTATTACCGAGCTTAATTTTGCAACCTATTATAGAAAATTCAATTAAGTACGCTATTGCACACTTAACAGAAGGCGGTGTGATTGATATTAAAGCGCAAGTGTTTGCTAATGAGTTACTGTTAGAGGTTGGCGATAATGGTCCTGGAACAGAAATAAAAGATGGTCAACTCGTCAATGCCCAAGGGGTTGGTGTCGCAAACACAAAAGATAGATTAAAAACGCTCTACGAAAATAATTATTCGTTTGTATTATCACATAATACGCCAAGTGGATTAAAAGTTAATCTGCGAGTACCGTTTGAGAAGGCTGTGAAGAAATGATAAAAATAAAAACACTTATTGTTGATGACGAACCATTAGCACGTAAAGGTTTAGATGTAAGGCTTGCAGAATTTACAGACATTGAAGTAATTAAGTTATGTAGCTCTGGTGCTGATGCAATTGAAACATGTAAAAACGAAAAAATAGATTTGGTATTTTTAGATATTCAAATGCCAGGCATGAATGGGTTTGAAGTCGCACGAGCACTTAGCGAAAGTACGAAAGTATTACCTGCGATTGTGTTTGTAACTGCATTTGACCAATTTGCAGTGAAAGCGTTTGAGATTCATGCATTAGATTACATTTTAAAACCCGTTGACGATAACAGACTAAAACAGGCGGTAGAGAAAGTGCATACCTATTTAAAAACGCAGCAAGACAACGCCCATAAGAAAAAACTAGCGAGTTTTGTAGCCGGTATTACAGGTAATAATTGCGAAGAAATACTTAAGAAGTTAGCCACTGGCGATACATTGACAGACAGACGCTACCCAGAGTCGTTAGCCGTAAAAGAGCAGGGGGAAATTATTCGCGTTCCGGCAGCAACAATCCAATGGGTAGATGCAGCTGGCGATTATATGTGCCTACATTGCCAAGATGGACAAACACATATTTTACGTAAAACAATGAAAGAGCTAGAGCAAGAGCTAGATCCTCATTTGTTTGTCCGCGTTCACCGAAGTGCCATTGTTAACACAAAACAAATTAGTAAATTGGTTACACAAGTTAGTGGTGAGTACTTGTTGGTGCTTGAAAATGGACAAGAACTAAAAGTAAGCCGAAGCTACCGAGATAAAGTAAAAGCGGCATTAGCAAGTTAAAGCCAACGCTTTTATTACAGGCAAAAAAAATGCGAGCTAAGCTCGCATTTTTTATATTTAGTAATTATACAACAGTTACGATTTTCATTGTGTTAGTTGCGCCCACGGTTTCCATTGAGTCACCGTGAGTAATGATCACTGTATCGCCAGATTCTAAAGAGCCTTGAGCAACTAAAGTATCAAGTGCTGCTTTTACCATACCGTCTTTTTCAGTTTTTGTAGAATCAAAAAATACTGGGTAAACACCACGATAAAGTGCCGTTTGACCTAACGTACTTGCATGACGTGAAAGCGAGTAGATTGGTAAACCAGAGCTAATACGCGACATCAGTTTAGCCGTACTGCCAGATTCAGTTAGTGTGATGATTGCTTTAACAGAATCTAAATGGTTTGCTGCATACATAGCAGAAAGGGCAATTGATTCAGCATTATTAGAAAAGCGACTATCTAAACGATGTTTAGAAACGTGTGTTTCTTTTTGAGATTCAGCACCTAAACAAACACGTGCCATTGTAGCAACTGTTTCTTCAGGGTAATCACCAGCCGCTGTTTCAGCAGAAAGCATTACAGCATCTGTTCCATCAAGAACAGCATTTGCAACATCCATAACTTCTGCACGAGTAGGCATCGGGTTATCGATCATCGATTCCATCATTTGCGTTGCTGTTACTACAGTACGGTTTAATGAACGAGCACGACGAATAATTAGTTTTTGCTTGCCCATTAGTGCAGCATCACCAATTTCCACACCTAAATCACCACGTGCAACCATTACTGCGTCAGACGCCAAAATGATGTCATCAACGGCTTCTTGTGTTTCTACTGCTTCTGCACGTTCAATTTTAGCAAGTAATTGTGCTTTTGAACCAGCCGCTTCAGCTAGAGAGCGAACGTAGCGCATATCATCGCCACTACGAGGGAATGAAACTGCAATATAATCTACGTCGATTTCAGCTGCCGTGATTAAATCTTCTTTATCTTTTTCAGTAAATGCTGGAGCAGTTAAGCCACCACCCAAACGGTTAATACCTTTATTGTTAGATAAAACACCACCAACAGTCACGGTACAATGCACTAAATGACCAACTACTTCATCAACGCTTAACTGGATAAGGCCATCGTTTAAAAGCAATAAATCGTTAGGGCTTACATCGTTAGGTAACTCTTTATAATCGATACCTACTGAATTAACATCGCCTTCGCCTTTTTCCATTTTTGCATCTAGGGTAAATTTAGCACCTACTGCAAGTATTACTTTACCTTCTTTAAAAGTAGAAACACGAATTTTAGGACCTTGAAGGTCAGCAAGAATAGCAATGTGTTTGCCTAACCTTTTTGCAATGTCGCGTACAGCTTGTGCACGGTCTTTATGATCTTGTGCAATACCATGTGAGAAGTTTAAACGTACAACGTTGGTGCCGGCGCGAATAATTTTTTCTAAATTGTTATCTCTATCGGTAGCAGGCCCAAGGGTAGCGACTATTTTTGTGCGTCTTAGCATCAAATTCTCCTGTGTGCTTAAGATGTAAGCGGGTTAACGGTTGTTTTGTTATTTAAAATACAAATACAAAAAGGTAAAAATATTTTTAGTTATGGACAATGTTTGTATTATTGCCACTATTTTATACAAAACTATTGTGTCATCATTATGACACCGGTGTCAGAATGCGTCAATGTTCTTAAATTTTAAATAGCATTGCTTTTTGTCACCCTGAGAGCACTGATGTTTGATATAATCGCGTAGCTTATTTATCTATATTAAAAAAGCATGTTGTATTAGTTATGTGATTAGTCTTTTATGACTGTATCAGTATAATGCACACGGTATTATTTACATTCACTAACCAAATAGTTGTTACCGAGGAGGACACTAAATGCAAGTTGCATTAGTCGGGTTAGGCGTTATGGGGAAAAATCTTGCTTTAAACTTGATTGAAAAAGGGATTACGCTAGTCGCTTATGACAAAAATCCGCATGCGGGTGAAGAGTTATTAAGTTGTGCTAAATCGCAAGGTATGGCCGATAGACTGCATATTGTTTCTGATTTAAGAGACATGGTAAAGCGTTTAGAAGTACCTCGTTCAATCTTACTGCTTGTTCCTGCTGGTGAGCTAGTTGATACAGTTTGTAATGAACTGGTGGACGCGGGCGTTGATTGCAATGACATGATTGTTGATTGTGGTAACAGTAATTATAAAGACGGTATAACGCGTAAACTTAAGTACCAAAATAAATTTGAATTTGCCACTATGGGTATTTCTGGTGGTGCAGAAGGCGCTCGTCATGGCCCTGCAATGATGGCAAGTGGTTCTGAGGGTGGTTGGGAACGTATTGAACCTTGGTTTGAAAAAGTAGCTGCAAGCTATAATGGCAACTCATGCTTTGCGCGTGTAGGCCAGTCTGCGAGTGGTCATTTTGTAAAAATGGTTCACAACGGTATTGAATATGCACTGATGCAATTAATCGCTGAAGTGTACCAATTGCTTCGTTTAGGCACAGGCCGTTCACCCAAAGAAGTGGCTGCTATTTTTGATGATTGGTCAAAAGGTCAATTAAATAGTTACCTGCTTTCGATTTCTAGCCATATCTTATCCCTTGAAAATCAAAAAAATGTTCCGCTTGCGGACTTAATTGATAATAAAGTTGGCGCCAAAGGGACCGGTCTCTGGACTGCGCAAAATGCACTCGAACTTGGTATTGCTGTCCCTTCACTTGTTGCTGCTGTGCAAGCTCGTCATTTAACCAATGCATGCGATACAACTGCCGCACAAGAGATGACATATGCAACTAAATCAACCAACAACGTTGATATTGATTTAGAAGAGCTAAAAGATGCATTTACGCTTGCAAGCTTATTGGCTTATCGCCAAGGCTTAGCGCTTATAAAGGGGGCATCGCGTACACATCAATGGAAAGTTGATTTATCTAAAACATTACAAACTTGGCGCGCAGGTTGTATTATTCGCGCCGATTATTTAGATAGCGTAGCGCAAGGCGTTGAATTTATTGATTCTCTTGATAAAGAAGCTGCGGCACTTCGTAAGGTAACAGGCCAAGCAATTATGTCTGGCTTAGCGTTTCCAGTGCTTAGCTCATCGCAAACTTATTTAGCGACGTTAACTACACCAAGTAATGGGCATTTAGTACAAGCCCAGCGTGATTACTTTGGTGAACACGGTATTAAAACCCACAGTGGTGAAATGTGCCATTTAACAGATTTAGTAGAGATAGACGCTAAAGTTAGATAATAAGCAGTTGTTTAAAAGTTTAAAGGCACGCTTATTAGCGTGCCTTTTTGTTTTTAGTTGTGCGTTATTATCTGCTTAATTCACCACGTAAATTGTCTTGCATTAAATGGCGAATAGTCTCAATTTCAAGCTTTTGGCTAAATAAGTAATGCAACTTAGTTAAGCAGGCTTCTAACGTCATATCATATCCACTAATAACACCAATATTTAATAATGCGTTACCTGTTGCATACCCCCCCATGTTTACATGACCTTTTAAACATTGGGTTAAATTAACGATGACCATTCCGCGCTTACTTGCTTCACTTAGCACCGATAAAAATTCTGGATCTTGAGGTGCATTACCCACTCCAAAACTAAGTAAGACTAAGGCTTTAATATTGTCGTTTACTAAGCTTTTAACTACGTCTCGGCTAATACCTGGGTATAAATATAGCACCCCGATAGGTTGAGGCGTTATAGGCGTTACTTGCAGCTCGTTTTCAACGTAAGGGCTAAGCTGACCTTTAATAAGTTGAATACTAATACCAGATAGCGCTAAAGGTTCAAGGTTAGGCGATGCAAATGCATTAAAACCGTCAGCATGGGCTTTTGTTGCTCTATTTCCTCTAAATAGCTGGTTATTGAAAAACAAGCTTACTTCAGCAATCGGATAGTTTGCGGCTAAATACATTGCGTTAAGCAAGTTGACTTGTCCGTCTGAGCGCAATTGTGAAAGCGGAATTTGCGAGCCGGTTACAATCACAGGCTTAGTCAGATTTTCAAACATGAACGAAAGTGCAGAGGCGGTGTACGCCATTGTGTCAGTGCCGTGCAGAACAACAAAACCATCGTATTGTTGATACTTACTTTTAATATCATCAGCAATAAGTTGCCAATGAGCAGGCGACATATCAGACGAATCAATAAGAGGACAGTATTCGTGAATATCAAATAAAGGCATTTCATCACGATTAAATTCAGCGTTGTTGACCACTGTCTCAGTTAAAAAGCCTTCGGCCGGAATGTAACCACGGCTCGATTTTTTCATCCCTATAGTACCGCCAGTGTAAGCGATATAAATGCGTTTGCGTTTCATAAAAAAAGCCCAGTAAAAAAACTGGGCTTAGTATAACGTTAAGCAGCTTCAAATACAGCTGATTAGACGAAGCGATGCACTTTTATTGTGCAACTTCACACACTAGACAGCGTGCATATACACCTTGTGGATCGTTGTAATCTTTAAGGTTTTCAACTTCAGTACTTAATTGGTTAATAACGCTTTGCAAGTTAGCTTGCGTAGCGAGCACTGATGTTTTTTGTGATTGTAGGCCTAACATTGATTTAATCGACGCATTTCCAAAGATATCTTGCATCATTTTTTCTTGCGGGCTTAAATCACGCGTCATTGTTTTAACTTCGTAGTGATTTAGTTTTGCAAGAGCAGCTGCAGCATCAATTGCATCTTGTTTATTACCAAGCTTATCTACCAAGCCTAACTCTAGAGCTTGCGAAGCAATCCATACGCGCCCTTGTGCTATTTTATCAACTTGCTCTGGGGTCATATTACGTGCTTCGGCCACAACATTTAAAAAGCGGCCGTATGCTTCTTCAACACTCATTTGAATTATTTGACCCATTTTTTCGTTTAGTGGGCGAGTGATGGAAAAACCTGCCATTTCAGTTGTTGCAACACCATCTGAATAAACACCAATTTTAGACAAGGTTTTTTCAAATGTCATAAACGTACCAAACACACCAATAGAACCTGTTATTGTACTCGGCGCTGCCCAAATTTCGTTTGCTGCAGAGGCAATCCAATAACCGCCCGATGCTGCTACAGAGCTCATAGAGGCAATAACAGGCTTACCAGCAGCTTTAAGCGCTAATACTTCTGCACGAATAACTTCAGAGGCGAACATGCTACCACCACCAGAGTCGATACGAAGTACAACTGCTTTAACTTTATCATCAAGGCGTGCTTTACGAAGAAGGGCTGCAGTAGAGTCGCCACCAATTTCGCCAGCTTTACGTTCACCGTCAACAATTGTGCCCTTTGCAACAACAACGGCTACTTTTTCAGTTAGTGGATTATCAAATGCAATAGGTGGTTTAACTAAGCTTAAGTATTCACGAAATGATACTTGCTTAAATGTTTTACCATCTTCTTGTATGCCCACTAAGTCGATAAGTTGTTGGCGGATCTGTTGACTTGTTTTTAACGAATCAACCCATTGATGATCTAGTGCATATTTACCAGCGTCACCATTTGCGGCTTGCATTTTTGCTAAATACACATCCATTGTTTCGTCAAAGTTTGATTCATCAAAAGGGCGTACTGCAGCAACATCTTGTTTGTATTCGCTCCAAAGAGCGCCTAGCCAAACACGGTTAGCTTCTTTCGCTGCATCAGACATGTCATTACGGATAAAAGGTTCTACTGCCGACTTGAAAGTACCAACACGGAAAATATGCTGCGTTACTTCAAGTTTTTCAAGTGCATCTTTGAAGTAAAGTGGGTACATGCCATACCCCTCAATTGCAACGCTACCGTATGGGTGCATAGCAATTTCATCAGCATGCGATGCTATATAGTATTGCGCTTGCGTATAGTAATAGCCTGATGCTATAACTTTTTTACCTGTTTCTTTAAAGCGGTCAATGGCACTTGAAATTTGCTTAAGCTTATTCAAATGTGCTTTAGGCATTTCTTGTAAATCAAGAAGTAACACAGTAATGCGTTCATCTTTAGCCGCTTCATTAATTACTTCAACGATATCATCTAGTAAAATCTCACTTGGTACTTCTGAACCTGATGTCACATCGCTGATAGCTGCTTCAATTGGATCAATGTATGTTTTTTCTTCTACGATAGGACCATTAAGATTTAATCTTAGGACAGAACCATCTTCAATAATTATCTTATCGTCATCGCTTGATATACCCGCAATAAAAACAATTACAAGTAATAAAAACAAAATGTTAAGTACTAATCGACGAGAAAAGTTAATCCCAGCCCAAATACCTTTAAATATTTTTGCTATCAAAATAGCTCCTTAATTTGGTACAGCTAATACGTTTGTTCCATCTTATCCTAGAATAAAAAAAAATTTAACTGCTAAATCGTAACGAAGTGTTTATGAATGTGTTTAAGTGCCCATAAATACAGTATTTTTGAAGTATTTAATAATTTTTTGCATCAAATTAATGCGCATTAAAAATTAGTTAATTATGTAAAGAGGTTCACAATTAAATGCAGTCAAATATTGCTTATTACTTGCCATTGAAGCAGAATTAGCTAATGTATACAGGTTAGACCAGTTAACGGGGCAGAGGATGTTAGAACAACAACTACAATTAAAACACACACGATTACGTAACCGCTTAGTGATGGGCTCAATGCATACGGGCTTAGAAGAAGGCTGGCATAACCGAAAACGCCTACGTGCTTTTTATGAAGCACGTGCCAAGGGCGGTACCGCAATGTTAATTACGGGCGGGTACAGCCCTAATTTACGCGGTAAATTGACACCTATTTCTTCCTCATTTAATAGTTATTATGACGTATTTAAGCATCGCGCATATACAGATGCTGTGCATAAACATGGCGGGAAAATTTGCCTGCAACTATTACATGCTGGACGCTATGCATATCATCCATTCAATCAAGCGCCAAGTGCCATACAAGCACCTATTAATCCTTATAAACCTAAAGCTATGTCATTAGGGTCTATTAAAAAAACAATTAAAGACTTTGCGCACTCTGCCTATATGGCTGAAAAAGCAGGGTACGATGGCGTAGAAGTGATGGGTTCTGAGGGTTATTTAATTAATGAATTTATGGCGCCTCATACTAATAAACGCGAAGATGAGTTTGGTGGTAACCTAGAAAACAGAATGCGACTTGCGCTTGAAATAGTTAAAGCAGTGAGAGCAAAAGTATCTGAAAAGTTTTTAATCATTTTTAGATTATCAGTAATAGATTTAATCCCAAATGGCTCAACACCCGATGAAGTGACAATTCAAGCTATTGAACTTGAAAAAGCGGGCGTTGATATTTTTAATACAGGCATTGGCTGGCACGAAGCGCGTGTACCGACTATTGCGAGTATGGTGCCACCTGGTGCATTTAAAGAAGCTTCAAAACGCTTAAAAGATGTAGTTAGTGTCCCAGTAATTGCTGTTAACCGAATTAATACACCTGAAATTGCTAATGATATTTTAACTGCCGGGGAAGCAGACTTAATTTCAATGGCTCGTCCGTTATTGGCTGACCCTGAGTTTTTTAATAAGTATGTAAATAAGCAATCTAAGCAAATCAATATCTGTATTGGGTGTAATCAAGGTTGTTTAGATCACGTGTTTAAGAATAAACGTGCTACCTGTTTAGTTAATCCACAAGCTGCATTTGAGCTAGATTACCCATTAGAGCAAGCGACTAAAGCTAAAAATGTATTGGTAGTGGGGGCCGGTCCTGCTGGTTTATCGGCAAGTTGCTATTTAGCGCAAAAAGGCCATCACGTCACGTTAATTGATCAAAAAGAGCAGATGGGTGGCCAATTTAATTTAGCTATGCAAATACCCGGTAAAGAAGACTTTAACCACACTTTAAATTATTACACTAATGAGTTAGCACGTTTAAATGTGAGTGTTGAATTGGGTAAAGCTTATAATGACAGTATGCTTGAAAGCTATGATGATATTGTTTTCGCTACAGGTGTAAGACCACGTGAAGCAACGATTAAGTGTAATGATGGTAAACGTGTTTTTGCCTACGACGAAGTTATTCGTGGCGAAGTAGAACTGGGTAAATCAATTGCAATTTTAGGCGCAGGTGGCATAGGTTTTGATATGGTCGCATTTTTAAGTGAGCACAAATCACAAACTATTAGCGATTTTAAAACGCAATGGGGCATTGAATGTGAGCCACAACCACATAAAGATGAACGCCAATTATACATGTTAAAGCGAAGTGCAGGGCGCTTTGGTAGTGAGTTAGGCAAAACAACAGGCTGGATACATCGCCAAGTCGCAAAACAACATGGTGTTAAGCAAATTGCTGATTGCCAATATAACAGTTTTGATAAAAATGGTTTATCCATAACTGTTGCAGGTGAGACACAAACCTTACCAGTTGATACTGTTATTGCCTGTATCGGGCAGGTATCAAATAATGAAGTGCTCAAAAATCAACTTGATAATGCTAAAGTACATGTCATAGGCGGTGCTAAACTCGCTTCAGCAATTGACGCTAAGCGCGCGATATTTGAAGCATTGCAAATTGCCCGCAGTATTTGACGAACATAATGCTATATTTGTGCAATGAAATACTTTTTGTTTTAGTGCGGTCTTGGTTGTTTATAGTCTATAACTAAATAAACAATGAACGAACAGGACACACATGAAAAATAAAATAATTGGTATTTACGATACAATTTTGGGTAAATTATCATTTTTAGATGGTTTACCCGCTTTACTATTTCGTTTGATTTTAGCGCCAGTAATGATTATTGCAGGTTACAATAAACTTGCGATAAGCGGTGAAACCGAAAGTTTTTTTGATAACTTTTTAGCCTCTCCCGACGTTGTTCAATGGTTTGGCAATAGTGAATGGGGATTAGGATTACCTTTTCCCGATTTACTTGCTTTTTTAGCGGGGTGGAGTGAGTTCTTAGGCGGCTGGTTTTTACTGCTTGGTTTGCTCACTCGCTTAGTTAGCATTCCGCTGATGTTCACGATGGTTGTAGCGGCAACATCAGTGCATTGGCATAATGGTTGGTTTGCAATAGCACCTACAAACCCTGATACCAGTGCAGCACAAGTACTTGATTGGCTATCTGTTCCAGGTGCTAAAGAAAGCCTCGATAACTCTTTAGAAGTACAAAACCGAATCGGGATAATTCGTGGATTAGTCGAAGAACATGGTTCTTCCGATTACTTATACGAAAAAGGTAAACCATCGATTTTAAACAATGGCATTGAGTTTTCAGCAATCTACTTTGCTATGCTATTTAGCTTATTTTTTATGGGCGGCGGACGTTTTGTCAGTATTGATTATTGGCTAAAGCGAGTTGCTCTAAAAGAATAACGACTTAACATGTATTACTAACGGCTACTTAAATTATTATTTATGTAGCCGTTTTGCGTTTTAGACTTTCAATATTTATTTTTTCAGCATTAAAATGTTACCCTAACGTTTTTAATTTTAAGGAAATAGCTGTGAACGCAATCGAGCTTCTACTTACCCGTCAATCTGATCCAAAATTAACTGATCCCGCGCCAAATGAGGAGCAACTTGCAATTATTCAGCAAGCAGCATTACGTGTTCCTGATCATGGCTGTATAGCCCCTTGGCAGTTTATTATTGCCCAGGGTGATGCGCGCCATAAATTAGGCGAAATTTATCATCAAAGTGCAGTGACAGAGCTACAAGAAGAAAAAGTAATTAATCGTGCTAAAGAGCTTCCATTGCGTGCACCTATGATTATTATTGCGATTGCAAAATACCAAGAACACCCAAAAGTCCCTCGAATAGAGCAAATACAAAGTGCAGGATGCAGTGTATTGGCAATGCAACAAGCCGCATTTGCACAAGGTTTAGGTGGCGTTTGGCGTACGGGGTATTTTGCACAAAGTCAGGCTGTTAAAAAGGCACTTAATTTGCAAGAGCACGATGAAATAGTGGGCTATTTATATATAGGTACGCCGACTGTAGATTGCAAAAAATCGGCTCGCCATAAACCTGAAAATTATTTTAGTTATTTGTAAAATAGTATGAACTTTTCCTAATTTTAATAGTCTTAAATCATTAATGTTGTATATTGCTTAGAGAAAAAATTAATGGTTCGGCTGTGAGAAGTGCTTGGAAGCATAAAGTATAATAATTCTTCTTCAGTTTGTTTTTTAATCGGTTGTTTTTTGATAATGTATGGAAAGTCTTAATAAAAATAACGATAAAGAAGACGAAAACGATGGGTAATTTATTTTTACGTGAAAAAGAAAACTGGTTAGCATGGTCAATCTGGGGTGTTTTGGGATCTCTTGTCACACTCTATGTTGCTATGAGTACTAATATAGCGCATTGTGCGGCAGGTTCGGCTATTAGTGTATTAGTAATATTAACTTGGTGGATGCAACAATCTAAACGATTTGATTTTGGTCGGGCATTTAAAATATGTTGCTATGTATTAATGTTAAGTCTATTGCCCACCCTTATCCTTGTTGTGATACCCAGTGGTGATTTAAATCAATTTGATATGATTTTTCAAAGCATAACGCTATTTGCACTGAGTTTGTTAGCATGTTTGATTTGTTCGTTTATTGCACGAAGACCAAAGCAGTATTACTAACAAGTAGATTATTAATAAATATATTTAATTTTTTACTCACTAGAGTGTATTAGTTCTTTACAAGCAATGCATTTCACTCTATTATCCGCGCCGTACGGAGAGATGGCAGAGTGGTCGAATGCACCGGTCTTGAAAACCGGCATGGGTTTATAGCCCATCTAGGGTTCAAATCCCTATCTCTCCACCATTATTTAAAAAACCGCCTTATTGGCGGTTTTTTGCTATATGGAACTAAAAATGACAAAACAAATTCAATCAATCCCACAATTATTAATTAAACATACTTTACTATGGACGGTATTTGGTTACTGCTATCAAAGTGCTATTAGCTTATTAGTAAAAATGGCTATAGACGCTCAACCAGAATACCCATTAATTACCGCTTTAATTTATGGTGTTGGTTTTAATGTTTTAGCTGCCCATCTTATTACTAAATACGATAAGCATTGGCCAGTTATTGGCTCTGTTTTTATCGGTTGTATAGGGCTGCTTGTCGTGCCATTTTTACTGCTTGGCGAATCAGGATTACTAACAATGCCTCTACTTGTTGGAATTTTATTCAGTTTGCCGCTTTGCAGTTATATTGTTGGCCTAATTAAGCTAAAACTCAGCAAAAACTAGCCCCAAACGCGGTTTATTTTGTGATAGCATAGTCGCGTCTTTTAACTAAAAAAACGTGAAAAACACATTATGTCAGATAATTTTACTACAGATGCTGAAAAAGCAAGTTACGGTATTGGCTTACAAATGGGTGAGCAACTTAAGTCTAATCCTTTTGAAGGCTTAAACCTAAATTCAGTATTTGAAGGCATGAAAGATGCGTACGCTGGTAGCGCATTTCAAGTTGAGATCCCTGAGATCCAAGCTGCATTTGAAAAAATCAACGAAGAGATTCAAGCTCGTCGTGAAGAAGAGTCTAAAGTACTTTCTGCAGAAGGTATTTCATTCTTAGAAGAAAACGCAAAACGTCCTGAAATCACAGTAACTGAGTCTGGTCTTCAATACGAAGTACTAGCAACTGGCGAAGGCGAAGGCGAAGGCGAAAAGCCAACAGCTGAGTCTACAGTACGTGTTGATTACCACGGTACACTTATTAACGGTACTGTGTTTGATAGCTCATACGAGCGCGGTGAACCAGCTGAATTTCCAGTTGGTGGCGTGATCAAAGGCTGGACTGAAGCATTACAAATGATGCCTGTAGGTACTAAATGGCGTATCTACGTTCCTCATGAGCTTGCTTATGGTGAACGTGGCGCAGGTGCTGCAATCGCACCTTTCTCAACGCTTGTATTTGACGTTGAACTACACGAAATCATTTCTTAATTTAAATAAATTTTAAAATTAAGAGTTTAAAAAGCCGTATTCGATCTGAATACGGCTTTTTTGTGTCTGTAATCTAAGCGTTTTATACCAATTCGATTAATTAACCTGAATCTCGTTTAAGAAATTGAACTAAATGCCTGTTCCGAGATCCGATCTTTCGACCAAAAACGATTGGATAAGCAAGGAACAGGCATGATTAAATTAGTTGAATTATTTTGCGATGTCGATGATTTTTGCAAAGTATTTATACCCCAATGGGAAAAACAATTACTCGAAGATGGCACCCAAAAACGTCAGCGTTCAGGACGTATGACGACCAGTGAAATTATGACTATTGTTATTAGTTTTCATATGTCACATCACCGAGATTTCAAAAATTACTACCTTGGCTATGTATCACTTATGTACAAAAGTGAATTTCCCAACTTGCTCAGTTACACACGATTTTTAGCCGTTATGCCAAGGGTAATTGTGCCGATGTGTGCCTATTTTACTTCACTTAAAGGTAAACCCACAGGCGTTGAATTCATTGACTCCACATGTATTAAAGTGTGCCATAATATTCGTATTCCAAGACACAAAACCTTTGATGGAATAGCCCAGCGTGGCAAAGGAACAATGGGATGGTTTTATGGCTTCAAGCTACATTTAATCGTTAATCACCATGGTGAAATTGTTGCTGCGAAAGTGACAACAGGAAATGTACATGATACTCAACCAGTGCGTGAGTTAGCGAGCTGCCTGACGGATAAATTATATGGTGACAAAGGGTATTTAAGTAAAGCTTTAGAAGCCGATTTACTCGATAAAGGGGTAAAGCTCATTACGACGGTTCGCAAAAATATGAAGGCAAAAGCGATGTCATTATGGGATAGAGCAATGCTTTCAAAACGCTTTATAATCGAAACAATTAATGACCAGCTCAAGAACATATCCTTCATTGAACATTCAAGACATCGGAGTATGAACGGCTTTATGTTGAATTTAGTCGCTGGATTGGTGGCTTATTGCTTCTTGAATTCAAGTATTAAGTGCAATCATTATGCAGCCACCAGAACTTCTGATTGCCCCGTAAATAACTCATGAGGGGTTTTATACCCTCTTGTTTTTCTTGGCCGATGGTTGAGCTTATCAACTGCCGCCTGTATTTCTGCTTCACTTAGCGACATAAAGTCAGTTCCCTTGGGGAAGAAGCGTCTAAGTAAGCCGTTGGTATTCTCATTTATGCCCCGCTCCCATGATGAATATGGGTGAGCGAAATACACATCCGCTTCTAATTTTTGTGCAATATGCTCATGGTGAGCAAACTCTTTTCCATTATCTAAAGTCACGGTAATAACCTTACCTTTATAGGGTGTCATACACTTGATCAGCGCATCGGCTGTTATTTTCGCATGCTTGCTTTCAATTCTGTGAACGACTGTATATAACGTTTTACGTTCAACCATTGTAACAAGGGCATTTTTACGCCCTTTGCCTATCACTGTATCGCCCTCCCAATCACCAATCCTAGACTTTGAATCCACAATACTTGGGCGTTCATCAATACTGACTCGATTAACTATCTGTCCACGTTTATCGTAGCTTCCATAGCGTTTTTTATACTTTTTACATGCACGAGTGAGTGTCTTATGTAGTTCACCACCACGAGCCTTGTCTCTGTAAATATATTGATAAATCGTTTCATGATGCAAAACGACCTTTTTCTCTAAAGCTAAGCGGCCTGCCACCTGCTCTGGCGAAAGTCCGTCAACCAACAATTTATTAATCCAGTCAGTAACATCATCTGTTAACTTACTTGCTTTGAAAGATGACTTGCGTCTTTGCTCTGCAAAATTATTGGCTTGGTTAGGTCGATAGCCTTTAAGCCCTTTATTGCGTTTTAACTCTCTAGAGATAGATGACGGTGAACGAGTGAGTTCATCAGCTATCTGTTTTTGGTTATTTCCTGCTTTTATTAACGCGTAAATCTGGTATCTTTCTGCTTGTGTCAGCTGTTTATATTTCATTAAAGCAATTTCCTTTGGCGAGAGAATGGCCGAATTATAACAGCTGGCCATCTAATCTGAGAAATTGCACTTATTATCCGAATTTAGGCTTGAAAGAAAAGAAGCCACACCTTAATTTAACTGACGTAGAGCTTAACGCATTAGTTATCGCTTAAGCAGAACTCAGGTTAATTAAGTGGTCTATTTTGCGCTAAGAAAATTGTGTCCATAACAAGGCAAAAATTTCTTTAATTAATTGTTATCACTAATTGCTCCTGCATTGCTCTACCTCCTACATCCATGCAGTCGTATATCAGAATTTTTTACACAGTTAGAGTAAGATTTAATCCCTTAAATTGATTAACTATTATTAGGGATATATATTCTAACAATAAAAAAACCGCATTAATAAAATGCGGTTTATAAATATATAAGCTAAAACGATTTTTAATTATTAAAAATAACCACGAACACCAAAGCGAAAGTTTCTGCCTGGAAGTGGGGCGGTATCTTTAATAAAAGAGGTATGCACAAAGCCTAACTCGTCAGTAATATTATCTACATTTAGATAAAGTTGTGCATCTATTGCGCCTAATCCTAATTGGTAGTTAGCCTGTGCATCGAATAATGTATAACCATCTGTTTTAGTTTCAAAGGCCGTTATATCACTTTGATCAAAGTAATGCGTGCCAGTAAGTGTCAACTGTAAATCACCTAAAGTGTATTGCAGTTCAGAACCTAACTTATTAGCTGGAATACGCGGTAAATTACCTTCATCGTCTTTTAATTTAGCGCGAGTCGAGTCGCCAAATACTTTTACCATAGCGCTTGGTGTTATTTGATAATGTGCATCAAACTCAATTCCATAAAGCTCAGCGTCTTTACTTGTGAACTGATAAACTGCAACGGCATCGTCATGTGCACCAATAGCTGATTCTAAACCATCCTCTTCGTCAAATACTAATCCTGTATTTTCTTGAAAGTAAAAGTTTTTAATATCGTTATAGAAAAAGTTAACGGTATAACCAAAATCGCCACTAAAACGTCTAAAACTTAAATCTAAGTTTGTTGAGGTTTCTTGTTTAATATTTTCTGGTTCGAAATGTGCTTCATTACCTTCAATGTTATACCCAAGACCTAGCTCATACGTACCAGTGGCAATGTGTAAGCCATTGGATAATAATTCAGCAGAGAGTGGTGCACGTTCTGAATGAGAAATACTCGTCGCAATACTATGGCCTGGTTTGTATTGCCAAATAGCGCCAGCAGATACACTTACATTAGTAAAACTTTTGCTGTAACCGATTGTTTCTTCATCGTCATGGTCATTTTCAACTTCGTCGTGATCATGGCCGTGTTCAACTTCTGAAATTTGGCTTTTTATTTTATAATCTTCAACACGTGCGCCCAGCTCTACTGTCACATCACCAAATTCACGTTCTTCTAATAAATACACAGCGTTAGTTGTTGTTACGCTCGCTGGTGTAAATGCTTCTTCACCAATAGCATCGTAATCAGAATCACTGTAATGATAACCAACCATACCGTGCCAATCAGCAAATTTATGCTCTACATTTAAACGTGCTTCTGTCGTTTCATTTGTAAAGGTTGTACCAATTGCACCGTCTTCAATTTCGCTATGCGAATAATCAGTGTAGCCAACACGTAATTTGATTGTTTCAATCCAGTTATTATGCAGTGCGTAACTTACAAGTCCTTGCCAGCGGTCTTGCTCTAAATGAGCATAAACTGGGTCTTCAGCCGTTTCATCTTCATGCTCAGCGTGCTCTTCTTCAGTTTCGTCTTCGTGATCATGCTCGTGATGATGTTCATGCCCCGGAATACCGTAATCAGTTTCTATATTGCCATATGAAAAACCAACCGTTAAGTGCTCCCCAACATAGCTAGTACCAAAGTTAACTGTTTCACTATCGATAAAGGTATTTTCTACTGAGTTTTCAATTTCTACATCGCCATCTTCATCTGAGATAGTAAAAGTCGGCGTTTGATAATCATCACCTGTACGTTTTGTACCATCAAAATGAAAATTAAAATTGTTATAACCGCTTTCTAATTTTGCAGCATATGTATTAGCGTTTGATACAGTGTCGTGACTGTATTCTGCCGCGCCCGTTAGTTCATCAATGTTACTAGTAGGAATGCGGTTATCTACTACATTTACTACACCACCAATCGCACCCGAGCCATAAAGTAGGGTACTTGGGCCGCGTAATACTTCTATCTGCTCTGCGGCTAAACTATCGCTTGATGTTGCGTGGTCTGGACCAATACGCGACGCATCACTGCTATCTAAACCATTTTGCATGATTTTAACGCGAGGGCCACCTAAGCCACGAATAATAGGGCTTGAAGAAACAGGGCCAAAGTAGCTGGCGTTAACACCTGGCAAACCCTTTAGCGTTTCACCAAGTGTAGGTTTAGATTTATTTCTAAGCTCATCACCAGATAAAACACTCACTGGAGAAATCATTTCTAGACTATTTTTATGAAGCGCTGAGGCATACACAACAACAGTTTCTACCGAGGTTGGTTTAAGAGAAACGGTTACATTGTTAGATAAACCTGTAACATCTATTCGAGAATCAATGTAATTATTTTTACTTATATGCAGTTGGCTTGCTGTATCAACTTCAATAGAGAATTCGCCAAGCTCATTACTTTTTACGCCTTGTGTCTTACCATGTATATGAATAGTCGCATTTTGAATTGGTTGATTTTTATTATCTGTTACTTTGCCATTAATTGTGGCAGCAAGTACTGAATGAGAACATAAAACAGAAAAAATAGCGGAGGAGATTAATGTTAGCTTTGTCATGGATATATTGGTTCGCGGTTATTATGTTGTGATATAATATAACACCGAGAAATAAACGAATCAACAATGTTATACCATAACTTTTATTTTTGCGTTAAATAGGCTAAAAACACCGATAAACATTTTTATGAACAATCAAGTATCTATAAATGTAGTCAGTACATTTAATTAATTCGCCTAAAATTATTTATATTTAAATCATATGAACTAATTCATTTCAACAATAAAAAATAAATAAGATATTGTTTATTAAGCATTTGTAAAGTGATTTTCGAACTTTTTATAATCAGAGTGTACCTTTAGATTTTCCGTCATTGTTAACAGTTAATTGTTTTTGTTTCAGTGTTGTGTAATTATCCTGCCTAGTTTTAAATGCTTTTAGCAGGCATTGATCAGACCCCTAGGCAACTTTTTGGATTTTATATAAATGCAACGCATGTCCACCAATGAGCCTTATTATCTTTTCCCTGAACTCATCAAAACCATCCAAGCTGATTTTGTCGCCTTGCTGGAGTAGATTAATTCCCTCAAAACACTGAAAGACCCAACGTAATGTTGGGTTAGATATTTCTTTATTGATTTGATTCGCTATCGTGGCTTTTTCTTTTTTCATATTCGCTCTCATTCGTCTTTGCGCGATTGAATAAACTAACAATGAAAGTGTCATCACCATCAACAGAGCATCTATTCTACTTGGCTTTTTGATAAATAATGATGAAACAAAAAACAAGGGGTCTTTTAAAAACCTAAACCCTTTTTCTACTTCAGATTGTGCTTTGTAATGCTTAAGTAAACCTACTGGTGAAAGGGCTTCTTTATCAATATTCGTTGCTAATACGAAGCATGACTTTTGTTCTACAATCTGTTTTATTGCGCTTTCGTTTTCTTCAATTTCTGCCGTGATTTGCCATTCAATATTTTTTACTGGCGCATCTTTTTTAGGTCGCCCTTTACCTTCATAGACTTTATGCTTAATAAATTGCTGAGTCGCTATTTGATGATGCTTCATCTTTTTCGCTAATTTATCTAATGCGCGTTGTGCGTCAGTTTGACAAGCGAAACGTTGAGCTTGTAAATGGAAGAGGTCTTTTTTGATGCCTGTGTGTGCTCGCTCAACTTGTCGAACAATGCTTTTTTGTGCTCGGCTATTAGCTGCTTTTGAATAAATAATCATCCATCTTTGCTTTATCCCCATATGCTCAATCTCTTCAACAACATATTGATAGTTATCATCAATATTAACCCATTGGTTGGCTGCTATGGCTGTACTTATAGAGGATTTTTCAAGAGAAATTGTTGAAGGTACTAGCGTGAGAAATTGAATTTTGGTTAAAAACTCAGCATTACTTTTATGATAAAGTTTACAGTCTGCCACAAGGTATTTAGGAGCTTGGCTTTTTTTGAACTCGTCAACAAGCGCCTTACTTCGCGCTTTAAAAATAGCGGTGTCTGCGCTGTTACCATCCCAGTTTTTACATGCAAGCGGGATCCCACCATCTTGGCTAACAATGATTTCTTGTACGACTTGTTTTAAATCAGGACGGTGAGCCTTGCTATAGCCATGAGTAATTTTAATGACGTTTTCATCACTATCTCCATCATCAAAAGCATATTCACCTGTCAGAGAGTGACTCGTTGTATCAAGTGATTCAAAGGTTTTATCAACTTGTTCTATTTCACATGCTTGTCCGGAGACTAATGAAAATAAGCTTTCACAGCCAAACTCGAAGCATTGATCGAGAGTTCTACCAAGTTTGTGACGATTAAAATGTGATGCTTGAACCCCTTCACGAAATAAATGTTCAAGAGGCAAGTTAGTAAAAAATTGAGGGCTGAGTGATAAAGATCGATTGGCAAAACCGAGTCCATTCATGATCATGCCTTTTACAGCTTCACCGGGGGTGATTTCTTGTTTATCGTCTTGAGGTAAGTATTGATCTAAAAGGCTGACAATTTTTAAGTCTTCTATAACACCTGAAACAATACCGTGATGGTCTAACCGTTTGATTTTTAGATTCATATACACCTCAAAGTTGAGATGTTATTTTATCAAATTAAAGAGAATTAAGCGTTTAAATTAAATCGAAATTTTTGAAATTGGTCTGATCAATGTCTGTTTTAGCTTTGCTACTTTAAAGCTCGCTATTAAACCAACACAATAATAGGCTCAACATGAATCACATACCTAAAGACGTAAGATTGACACTAATGCTTTGCTGTTTAGTAGGACTTGCAGGGTGTAATAATGGAAAAATATCAGAAAAAAAACCGAACAATACAGTCGTTGATTTTAAGAAACAGCTTGTTATTTTTGATTTCGAAAAAAACAATTACAGCGATAATATAAATACCATTAATGCTTCTACTAAACTTGTTGAGCAAAGTGGAAATCATAAATTACAAGTAAATCTATACTCTAAATCACACACCGAAAGCGATTTTGAGTTTGTTAATCCACAAGGTTGGGATTGGCAAGCTATTGGTAACTTTGCCCTTGCGATTGATATTCAAAATCCTAATAGCGCATCCACCCATATTTATGTGAAAACTACCGATAAGTCAGGCAAGTCACCAGGGCGGGATCACACTTTGTAAATAAACAAATTTTATGATCTAATACCATAAATTTCATCACCTTAAACTTATTATGTCACTCTTCTCACATTTAGAACTCGTCAAAGATAATCGTTCACATATAAATCAGCACCATAACTTAGTTGATGTGCTTTTTCTTATTATTACTGCCGTTACATCAGGGTGTGAAAACTGGCAAGACATTGAAGTCTATGGCGAAAGTAAGCTTAATTGGTTAAGAGGATTTCGTTCTTTCAAAAATGACATACCCACTCGACATAGTATTGCTCGGATTTTTAGAACCGTTGATACTGACTCATTACTACTCGCGATGTATAGCTGGGTCAATCAAAACCGCGTTAAGTCAGCGCATCCTGTCATTGCCTTCGATGGCAAAACTATTCGCGGAGCAAGTAAACACATTGCTGATAAATTACATCTCGTCTCAGCATTTGATTGTGAAGCAGGTCTCACATTATTCCACCAAACAGTTGGCAGTAAGACGAATGAAATACCGGCAGTTCGGGATTTATTGAAAATACTCGATATCAATAACACCGTCATTACACTTGATGCTTTGCACTGCCAAAAAGAAACGCTAAAACAGCTAATTAGCAGACATGCAGATTATCTAGTGCAAGCAAAGGGTAATCAAAAGAAACTTTATAGCGCGATTCAAGATGCATTTACACACCAGTATGAATCTGAAAACTCAGAGATACTTAGTCATGTAACACAAGATGAAGGGCATGGGCGAAAAGAAGTACGCACGATAGATTGTCTTGATGCGCGTTTATTACCGAGTGAAATTAAAGAGAGCTGGCCATCAGTTAGAACAATCGTTGCGGTGCAGCGAGAGCGAACGAAGGGTAATAGAACGAGTATTGACACACATTACTACCTAACATCGTTGACAGACAATATATTGATAAGTAAAGCAATAAGACAACATTGGCTGATAGAAAATCAGCAACACTGGATACTGGATGTCGTATTTAAAGAAGATGCCTGTCAAATACATGAGCCATTAAGTGCGCAACATATGGCACTATTTAGACGCGTCGTTAGGAACATGATAAAGCAGCATACGAAAAGCAAGGGGTCAATAAGAAGTAAGTGTGTAAGAGCTTGTTATGATGATGCTTTTAGAGAAGAACTTCTTTTTGGTTAACATTTTTAACAAAGTATGCTCGCGCCCTGGGCAAGTCACAAACACGCAGTGTCGTTGTACCCGGGCACTCAGAAAACACTTATTACATCGAGCTTAAAGGCGCTAACCTTAATATAAACTCAGGCATTCGCTCAAATCCACCCAGTTGGCATAGCGGTTATACACCTATTATTTATAGGGGTGGGCAAAAAAATATAGATGTAAGCAGCATTGTAAAGGTGTCGCTTGGTGTAAAGGGCTTACTTGAAGATAAACGTTTTTTAATTGATAACTTACGCTTGATAAAACCAACTAATTTTGATGTAAGTTACCTCAAAGGGTTGGTGGATGAATTTGGACAGAATGCAAAGTTAAACTTTATTAACAAGGTTACGTCAACTGAGCAGCTATTAGTTATCTCACAAAAGGAACAAGCTCAGCTGCAAGCACAACCACTGCAAGGGCGCTCTAAGTTTAGCGGCTGGAAAAATGGCCCACAATTAAAGGCTACAGGGTATTTTAGAACCGAAAAATACAAAGGTAAATGGAGTTTAGTTGACCCAGAAGGTTATCTGTATTTTTCGACCGGTATCGATAACGTCCGCATGGCAAACACCTCAACGATTACTGGCTACGATTTTGATCAAAGTTATATTAAACAACGCGAAGCTGGCGACTTAACACCCGAAGACTCACTTGGATTAAACCCAGCGGCTGTAGCTGCTTGGCCAACACGTTATCAAAGCTCAAAGCTCAGAGCTGAGATGTTTAACTGGCTACCAAAACAGGACGATCCCCTTGCCGATAATTATGGCTACAGACGCGAAGTACACAGTGGAGCAGTTAAAAAAGGCGAAACGTTTAGCTTTTATCGCGCTAACTTAGAGCGAAAGTATCAGACACATAACAACAATGAATTAATGAAACAATGGCAAAAAACAACCGTTAATCGTATGTTGTCGTGGGGTTTTACATCGTTTGGTAACTGGATAGAAGAGCAGTATTACCATACTAAAAAATTACCTTATTTTGCTAATGCATGGATCATTGGTAACTTTAAAACAGTAAGCAGCGGTAACGATTATTGGAGCCCACTACCAGATCCATTCGATCCTTTATTTGTTGAGCGCGCCGATGTAACACTTGCAAAAGTAGCTCAGCAAGTCAAAAACAGTCCATGGTGTGTTGGAGTGTTTATTGATAACGAAAAAAGCTGGGGCATGATGAATTCAGATACCACACGTTACGGCATTGCCATTAATACACTTAAAAATAATGCCAAAAATAGTCCAACTAAAGCTGAATTTGTACTTTTAATGAAAAATAAATACAGCAAAATAAGTAAATTAAATAAAGCATGGAATACAACACTCTCATCGTGGGATGAGTTTGCAGAGGGAGTGACTTTAACGCAGTTTAACGATCACGTTAATACCGATTTATCAGCGATGTTGTTCCATTATGCTAATCAGTATTTTGCAGTGGTGGATGAAGCAATTACCAAACACTTACCAAGTCAGTTAAATATGGGAGCGCGTTTTGCCGATTGGGGAATGACTCCTGAAATTAGAGCCGCCAGTGCAGCTCACGTTGATGTAATGAGTTACAATTATTATCGAGAAGGTTTAAACCAAGAGTTTTGGGAGTTTTTGTCGGATATAGATATGCCAAGTATTATTGGCGAGTTTCATAATGGAGCTCTTGATTCGGGTCTGCTAAACCCTGGACTAATACATACTCAATCGCAGCAAGAGCGCGGATCAAAATACCAAAATTATATGAATAGCGTAATTGATAACCCTTATTTTGTCGGCGCACATTGGTTTCAATATATAGACTCACCTTTAACAGGGCGTGCATACGATGGCGAAAACTACAATGTGGGTTTCGTAAATGTGGCTGATATTCCTTACGAACCACTCGTTAATGCAGCTAAAAATGTGAATAAATCTTTATATGAGCGAAGGTACCGCAATGATAAAAATTAAACACATTATTAACGTTCTAACTGCTTTGTATTTAAGTGCTTTTGGTTTAACGGGGATAGCATTAGCCGAACCAACCGAAAAACCATTGTATGAGCAGGGGACGTATCAAATATTTAATGAACAAGCGCTTGAGGTACTCAACTTAAAGATGCCATTGCAAATACTTGCCTCTGGGTATGAATGGCTAGAGGGACCCGTGTGGGTAAATCAAGGGGGGTATTTGTTATATTCTGATATACCTAATCATCAAGTATATAAATACACGCCAGGTAAAGGTGTTAGCCTATATCTAGCGCAAAGCGGCTACTCAAATGGCTTATTGGTTAATGCACAAAACGAGCTTGTTCTTTTGCAATCTCGCTCTCGTGTTGTATCTAAAATGAAAGCGCCTTTGAGCGCCCCAAAATCTGATTACTTACCTATAGTAAGTCACTTTAATGGTCAAAAGTTTAATAGTCCAAATGATGGTGCATTTAATAACAAAGGCACACTTTATTTTAGTGATCCACCTTATGGACTTCCTAAGCAGCTAAATGACGAAAATAAAGAGTTAAGTTTTCAAGGTGTGTATTCGGTTAAAGATACAGGAGAAATAACGTTATTAGACGACGAATTAATTTATCCTAATGGTGTTGCGTTGTCGAATGATAACAAAATTTTGTATGTAGCTGCATCGAATGAAAATAAACCCGCTTGGTACCAGTATTATTTAAATAGCAATGGAGGTGTTACTAGCAAATCACTGTTTTATCAGCTGCCACCAATTGCAAAGCACGGCAAAGGATTACCTGATGGTTTAAAAGTACATAAAAGCGGGATTATCTTTGCTACAGGACCCAATGGTTTATGGCTATTTAATAAAAAGGCTGAACTATTAGCTAAAATTACCACGCCAAATATGAGTGCTAATTTGGCATTTAATACTCAACAGAACCGTGTTTATATAACCGCGCATACACAGTTATTAGCGCTTGATTTAAAGTGAAAATAAATCATAAGCCCTTTGAATTGTAGTGTTAATTGTTAGTGTTTGTTCATAGGTTGGATCTTAAGAAAGCTTGAAGTTGAACTCTGTTAATGATCAAATAGTTACGCCAATAAAAACATGACTAAAAACAGAGTTCACATGCAGATTAACCAAGTTTCAAACCAATTAAAAGCCCTTATCTCAGAAAAACACCTCATTGAGCTTGCAAAAACCTCTGGATTTCAAGTTCGACACCGTTGCCTGTCGATCGTTTCTCTGCTCAAAGCCGTATTTAAAAGCTTATCTTGCCTGCAAGACGCTAACTTGTCAGATATCCATCAAAACTTGCGAACGCAGGCTGATTGCACGATAAGTTATAAACCCTTTCATAATCAAATTCGAAAACCAGCCTTGACTGAGCTTGTCCGTGAGCTCGTTATTCAAGCGATGTCTAAATTGTGCGTATTCTCATGACTTTGATCACCGATTCTCATCAGCTTTGATCACCTGATTTATCATTTTGTAGAGCCATTTTTAAATTAGCTTAACTGATCATCATCAGTCAATTTATTTAACTGTTTTCGTATCGATTCTCCTTTTAAATTCAACTTAATCGAACCATGAATTAGCCTATCTAAAATGGCGTCAGCATGGGTTGATTCTCCAATCATCTCATGCCAGTTTTCCTGCGGGAGCTGACTTATAATTATGTGTGATTTATACCCATACCGCGCATCGATTAATTCGAGTAAGTCACCTCGTTGCTGTGCACTCAGTGGTTCAAGCCCCCAGTCGTCTAAGATCAGTAGATCATACTTTATTAACTTCGCCAGTAATTTCCGGTAACTACCATCTGCTTGTGCTAGAAACAGGCTTTCAAGTAGTTCTTTTAATCGAATATAGTAAACGCTTTTTCCTTGTAGGCAGTGCTCATGCCCTAAGGCACATGCGAGGTATGTTTTTCCACAGCCTGTTGCCCCGGTGATTAAGATATTTTGATGTAAGTTCAGCCAGCTATTTTGGCTTAAGTTACGTATCTGTGCTTTTTCTATATTACGTGCCGGTGAGTAAATCAGCTGATTTAACTGAGCCGGTAAGCGGAATTTAGCGTGTCGCACGAGCCGGTCGATTTTTCTTTGCTCACGCGTGTCAATTTCATGTGTTAGCAATAAACTGATGCGCTCTATAAAGCTTTGCTCTTGGTATAAGTTAGGCTGCTCAAGCTGCTGCTTTAATGCGTGTTTTATACCGGATAACTTGAGTAGTTGAAGTTGTTGGTTAATGGTGTCTATCATGATTCATTTCCTTAATGGTAATACTGTGTGCCGCGTATGTTGTCATGCTTTATTGGCTTTTCTGGCTCTGTTTGCTGTGTGGGTAACGGTTGTTGATCCAACCCTTTCTTCAGCATCTGCTTTATTGATTTGAGTGTTGTCGTATTCATTATGATTGCGCGATAACACGCTTGATCAAGCCGTTCTTTTGAATAAGTTTTAGCTAAACTTAACACCCCTAAACAGGCGCGATAAGCGTGCTCGGGGTGACGCCGTCCACTGAGCTGTAACTCAATAACTTGGTGAGTATACTCCCCGATACTTAATGCCCATGAGCGTAAATTTATCGGTGACTGCTCATGCTGTTTTTGATGCGCCAGAGGCATATGATGAGACTGTGTTGTATGCCCTCCTAAACGATGTGAGCGCGGATGCTGTGCGATTAAGGTATCGTCATGATAAAGCTGTACTAGCTGATTGGTTATGTGTGCGCGTAATTGTTTCTTAACCCACTGATACGGCACACTGTAATAATGTTTTTCTATTTCAACATGATAATCAATGTGTACTCGCACCGTTTTGATTTGTGTATAGTGATAGGGCTTTTCAGGCAATGGCTTTAATGCGCTTTTATCCACCATCTCAAATAGCTGTTTACGTGACTGTTGATATTGCTTCATGACCTTATTGTTCATTACATCAAGTAGCTTTGCTATTTCTTGATTTAGATGCGCTAAGCTGTAGAAGGTTTGCTTGCGTAGACGTGCCATGATCCAACGCTCAACAATTTGTACACCGACTTCAGCCTTCGATTTATCTTTGGGTTTATAAGGTCTAGCCGGTATGACAGCGACATTAAAATACTCGGCTAATTGATGATACGTGGGGTTTAAATCAGGCTCGTAGCGACAGGGTTTACTAACGGCGCTTTTTAAGTTGTCGGGAATAACAAGCTCTGGAACACCGCCTAAAAATGCAAAGCAACGGGCATGACTCATCACCCAATCTTCAAGTTGTTGACTATACGTTGCCTCAGCATAGGTATAATTTGATGCGCCGAGCACGGCAACAAACACTTGAGCAGGTCGTGTTTCCTGTGTTGTAGGGCACGTGATGGTCAGCGTAGGGCCACAATAATCCACAAACAGCTTTTCACCGCCTTTATGATGCTGACGCATCGACAACCGTTGTTTTCCTAACCATTGCCGGTAGGCGCGGCAGAAGTGGCTATAGCTGTAATAAGGCTCACCGACTTTCTCACACAATTCATCGAAGACTAACTGCAACGTCAAATGTTTGTGCTGCTTTAAATCCTTATTGATGGTGAGCCAGTCAGGTGTTGGGTATCTTTTTTGACGGGTTGAGAAGTCCCTGATTTTTGTATTAAGAAAAGTACCGTGTTGTTTATCTTCAGGTAACGGCCATTGGTTTAACCCTAACTCATTGGCCTTTTTAACGTAATTAGCCACAGTGCCAGGGGAGATATTTAAGCTTCTAGCAATCTCTCGATGGGATAATTTTGCTGAATATTTCAGCCGTAAAATAGCATGTAATTTACTCATAGATATAGGTCTTGTTGACATTATTGTTATCCTCATCAAATGATTTAGATAACGGTTTAACATACCTACAAAAATGATAAAACGTGAACTCGGTTACGAGTGGCATTAAGCTTTGATCGGCAAAATCATTAAGAACACAAAAGTGATCATTATAGAGTGATTTTCGTGATCAAAGCTTAATGAGAATAAGTGATCAAAGTTAGTGCCATTGGGTGATCAAAGCTGGGGAGAATATGCAAATTGACTGTAAACACGCTGGATAAAACCTTTTTTACCCAGCGAGGAATACAGCGAGTGTTATTGCAAGATGGTTCTTCATTTGCTCTACATGATGAATTAGCGCAGGTTTTTGCTGGTCGTTTTACTGCTGTAAGTCCTGCCGCAATTGAGTTGCACGTTACCTATGACCTATTTAATGAACAACCCTGCGAAATAGATATTCGTCCTGATGTTGAAACTGAGCGCGCCTTTTTACCAGGTAGCCACACACTTGAAGATACGTTATTACTTGCTGATGCTGGGTATTTTGACTTAGATTACTTTGAGCAAGTAGCTCAAGATGGCGGATATTTTTTGATCAGAGCAAATAAAAACATTAACCCAATCGTTACATCAGCTTATTGCGCGGGTATAGAACTTAAAGAAAAGAACATTAAAATCAAAACGTTACTCGATAAATTCGCAAGCCAACCACTTGAATTAACAGTACGTTGGAAGAAAAATGGGCCCGAGTACAGGCTTATCTATTTACCGAATGAAAAGCGCCCCGTTTTCCTTGTTACTAATTTAAAAGAGGCACAGTTTAGCTTTGACGAACTACTCGATATATATGCAACTCGTTGGCAAATTGAGTTGTTTTTCAAAGAACTAAAGTCATGGAATAACCTTAAAGGGTTCATCACACGAGATCCTCATATTGCCGAATCATTGGTTTGGCTGAGCATACTGCAAACACTTATCAAGCGTTTTATCTGCCATAGTGCAGCGGGTATGTTTAAGTGTGCGATCTCGACATTTAGAGCGAGTAAGTGCAGTTATCTTTGGTTGGATGATATTCTGGATTGCATAGAACAAACACGGTGCAGCCATAAGATACATCGTGTATTTGAGCTACTAGCGGTAAATTGTAAGCGGCAAAGCATTGAGAAAAACAATGATATTTGCCGTTTTAAGATAGGAAGTCACACGGTCTGTGTTCCTTAAGAACTAAGCTATGAGTGTTTGTTGGGTTGTTTATATGGGGCAACAAGGTGATACTTTTATATCTGTTAAACAGATCCGGCTCAAGTAAATATACCTTCAGTAAACTGCAAATTTATTTTTGACATTTTGCAGTTTAAAACAATTATCTTTAAAAAGTCTCACAAGTTAATTTCATTTTATTAATGACATGACCTTTACAATAATTCAATCGCGTTGTAAATTGTTAACAATAAGCGGTGTTATGTGAACTAATTCGGTGGTTTAATGAAAGTATCATCACAAACAATAAAAAGTGTAAAAGTAGAGTATTACCAAATTCCGCTAGCTGAAGTATTAAGTGATGCTAAACATGGCGATCACACTCACTTTGAAATTATTGCATTACATATAATGACCCATGACGGCTTTGAAGGTATGGGTTACACCTATACTGGTGGAAAAGGTGGACGTGCAATTTATTCACTCCTTAATGACGAAATTAAACCGGGGTTAATTAACCAAGATTCAACGTCAATTATGGCAATCTGGGATAAGTTACAGTGGGATCTACATTATGTAGGCCGTGGTGGTTTACTTAGTTTTGCTATTTCAGCAGTTGATATAGCGCTGTGGGACATTAAATGTAAACGTTTAAATGCACCCTTATGGCAAGTTACTGGGGGCAGTAGTGATAACACAAAATGTTATGCAGGTGGAATAGATTTAAACTTTAGTGAGCAAAAACTACTTGATAATATTGGTGGTTATTTAAATCGTGGTTTTAACGCCGTAAAAATTAAAGTGGGTAAACCAGATTTTAAAGAAGACATAGAACGTGTAGCTGCAGTACGCAATTTAATTGGTAATGACAAAATACTCATGGTCGATGCTAATTACTCGATGAGTGTGGAGCAAGCAATTCGCTTTGCAAAATCGATTGAAAAATATGATATTACATGGTTTGAAGAGCCCACCATACCAGATGACTACAAAGGTTTTGCTCGCATAGCACAAGCAACCTCAATACCGCTTGCCATGGGCGAAAATTTACACACACTGCATGAGTTTGGCTATGCAATTGACCAAGCTAAATTGGGGTTTTTACAACCAGATGCATCAAATATTGGTGGTATAACAGGGTGGTTACATGTAGCCAGTATGGCATATACCCATAACTTACCTATTTGCAGTCATGGTATGCATGAACTGCATGTATCACTACTGGCATCTCAGCCACATGCTGGTTTTTTAGAGGTTCATTCTTTTCCTATTGATGAATACACAACGCGTCCTTTAAAACTTGAAAAAGGCAAAGCGTGCGCGCCAGATATAATAGGTACAGGTGTCGAGTTTGACCCACAACTCGTTAAACCACATTTAGTTAAGCACTCCTAGTAAAAAATAAACGAGTCGTTGTGCGGCCACAAGAGCAGTGAAGTGATTATTTAACAAGGAGTGATGAATAATCCACCATAAATTAAATCTTATGTGTATTGCTCTTGTGGGCGCCTTTATAAAAATAGTTACATTACTTACAGTGCAAGCTGTTGATATTAAATCCACTATAATAGGAGTATTTAACGTTAAAAAATTGTTTTCTAAAGAGGCAATATTTTATATTTAATTATTCAGAGATTTATCTGAATTGGCATTTACCACAACCCAAATTGCAAAGTAAGTGGTAAAGCTTTAGATTGCTATAAAGGAATGCACTCTTTGCTGAATAAGCAATACAAATTAAATTAGTTAGTAACTCTCACATCCCCACTAAAAGCCAACATAAACTGTTGGCTTTTTTATGCTTTTAAATTGTATTAAAAAGCATGAAACTACCATTTTTAAGCAAAATGCGTGTATTTCGATCATAAAGTTGCCCTTAATATGTTGTATCTAAATTCATTTATTACAGTGTTAGGTTTTATTATGACGTCAAAAATAATAGGTGTGAGCGATTTCCCTGATGCATTTTTAACAAAACGCACAGCAAGTAGCATGGGACAAATGGACGATCAAAACGATCCCGTCAATATGATATTAGGTCTAAAAGATGTACGTAAAGCGGCGCATAATTGTGCTGTTTTTCAATCAGGAGCTAAACCAGGGCGTATTGTAATTCCATCAGAAGTCGCAATACGTAAAACACGTCAAATCCCATTTGAAGTAGACCCACCTGAGCACGGCGGTTTTCGTGAACTATTAAATCCATGGTTTAAGCGTCCATTAGATGAGGGTTACCAAGCGCGCTTACAAGCTATTATTGATGAAACAATAGACAACGCCTTCAAAGCCGAGTCGTTAGATGTGGTGTCACAATTTTCACTTCCGCTGCAATCTAAAGCGTTAACGCTGTTACTTAATACCTCAATGGATAAAGCACAAACATGGATAGATTGGGGTACGCACGTATTTAGAAGTGAAGATAGTGACCTTGATAGCGATAAAGCCAATATTCTATACGATTACATTGATGAGCAAATAGAAAACGCCATTGCAATCCCGGGTGATGATTTATATTCAGTGCTTTTAAATTCAGAGGCGAACGGTAAAAAGCTGAGTAAAGAAGAAGTAAAAGGTGTGATGATCCTCACCTTTGCAGGGGGGCGCGATACCGTTATAAACGCGATCACAAACTCTATTGCCTACTTTAGCGAAAACATCAGTGAGTTAAAGCGTATTGATGATGAGCCTGAAATATTAAACAGGGCCGTAGAAGAACTCATTCGCTATTTTTCGCCGCTTACGCAAATGGGCCGCGTCGCTACGCAAGACACAAGCGTATGTGAGCACGCTATAAAAGCCGACACACGAGTTTCGTTATGTTGGGCGTCGGCTAATCGCGATGAAAAGGTATTCAAAGATCCCAACAATGTCAACTTCGACCGAAAAGTTAACCCGCATATTAGTTTTGGTTTTAGTCATCACAATTGTTTGGGCGCAACGCATGCTCGCCAAATTCTACGTCAACTAGTGTTATCACTTGCTAATAAAGTTGCTCGAATAGAGACAATAAAAGCAGATGAAAATATTGAAAAACTAGGTGAGTTTTCAAGAAAGGTAGGCTTTAACAGTCTGCACGTTAGCTTTAAATCAAAATAAAAACACCGTACAAAATAGTTAAATAAATACAGTAACAAGTAAAAGTAGAGGATTAATACGATGGCGAAAGTAATATTTATAACCAAAACAAACGATGCAGTTAAAGTTGAGGGCGACAGTGGCTCGCTAATGGAACTAGCATCAGCAAATGGTGTTGCTGGTATTGATGGTGATTGTGGCGGTGTATGTTCGTGTGCAACGTGTCATATTTACTTAACACCGGATGACTTTAAAAAAGTAGGTACACCCGATGAGATAGAAAGCGACATGCTAGAGCTGGACGATAACGTAACGCAATACAGCCGTTTATGTTGCCAAATTGAGGTGTCTGACAATATTGATGGCATGACCTTCAGAGTAGCCAATTAAAAGCGGGTACAGCATTATGCAAAACACACATACAGAACCAAATCTACTTGAGCAAAGCGTGGTGGTTATTGGCGCAAGCCATGGCGGGGTTAACTTTGCTTTTCCCCTTCGCCAGCAAGGTTGGTTGGGTAAAATTACGTTACTCGACAGCGATCCAGAGCTGCCATATCATCGGCCACCTTTGTCTAAAAAAACGTTGCAATCGGATGATGTAAAATCGACTCCATTAAAAGTAGAAAAAGCTTATACCGATAGCAATATAGACTTATGCTTGGGCCAGCGTGTTACTGCAATTAATAAACAAAGTAAAACAATTACGCTGAAATGTGGAAAGCAAATAGCCTTTCATAAATTAGTGATAGCGACGGGATGTTCGCCCTTTATTCCGCCTATTAAAGGGCTTATTGATACCGTTGACGATAAAGGGAATGCACAATATTTTGCGATGCGAACACACGCAGATGCAGTGGCAATAAAAACAGCACTCAATAAAAGTAATGATAAACAGGTTGTCATTATTGGTGGCGGCTACATTGGCCTTGAGTCGGCGTCATCGTTTATAGCGTTAGGTGTAAAAGTAACGGTAATTGAAAAACAACAAAGCATACTCTCGCGTGTTATATCAGCTGTTATGTCTGACTTTTTAACTCAATTGCACATAAGCAAAGGGGTAGATTTGCAAACAGCAAAAGATGTTGTACAAATAAAGCACACAGCTAATAAACATTATGTTGTATGCAGTGATGGCACTCAATATCCCGCCGATTTTATTTTAGTGGGCGTTGGGGTAAGGCTTAATACCGAGCTTGCAGTGACTGCTGAGTTAGCGCTCGAACAAGGTATCAAAGTAAATGAAGTGTGCCAAACATCACACCCTGATATTTTTTCTATCGGCGACTGTACCTCACATTTTAATAAAATTTATCAGAGATGGATAAGACTTGAATCGGTTCAAAATGCAGTAGAAGAAGCCAAAACAGCTGCACAGTTTTTATCAAAAAATAGTGAATCTGTTCCTGCATTACCTTGGTTTTGGTCAGATCAATACGAGTACAAACTACAGATAGTGGGTTTATCACAAGGGTATAACGAAATTGTCGTACGCGAAGAGTCACCGGATCAATTTTCGCTTTGGTATTTTATTAACGACACATTGTTGTGTGTAGAAGCGGTTAATCATGCTAAAGCCTACGTACTTGGTACACAGGCTATAAAACAAAATATAAAGGTTAATAAGCGGATATTAAGTGATTTAGCAACACCGCTTGCAAAGCAACACCTACTTGAGATGTAGCTGCTGGCGATACTGGTGAGGGGTAACTTTAAAATGGTGCTTAAACTGCTTAATAAAATACGACGGGCTGGAGAAACTCAAGTCGTAAGAAATATCAGTTACCGAGGCATCACTTTGCCCAAGTAGTCGTGCGGCATTATATAGCTTGTGCTGAATAAGGTAGTCGGAGTATGGCACTCTAAAATGCTTTTTAAATACTCGTGAAAAATACGAAGGTGATAAATAACAAAGTGCTGCGGCTTGCTCTAGCGAAAGATTGAGGCCATTTTTTGTTTTTAGCTCATTAACAACGGGTGTTAACTTTTTAAAGCTAGCTGAACCACTCAACGGTTTTTGCTGGTTAGATAAACTACTTTTACCGTATTCGCACACCATGGTTATTAAACTATTAAACAGTTGTTTGCAGGTTTTACTTTTTGGGTTTTCGTTAAACTCGCTCAACATCCATGCGAGTAGTTTATGGATTCTTTTTTGTAGTTCAACGCTAAATGTTAGATGTAAACCGGTTTTCAATAGATCTAAAAACTCTTGTAGGGCTGGGTCGTTAAGGCGCTCAGGCATAAACTGCACAATATACCAAGATTTAGGACGTGGGTTTAAAGCAAAATGATGCGTTTCCATTGCAGGCGTAAAAACGGCCTCAAAATCAGACAGAGTTGATTCACCCTGATGGTAAAAATACGTGCCATCAATTTGTTCAAAAAATATAAATTCGTGCACCTGATGAAAGTGCATAAAACATGAATAGCTATCGTGCTGAAGATAACTTACATGATGAATTTCGAAATCGTAACCGTCTTTTATACAAAACGGTTCACAGTAAATTGTCGGTTGCTTCATAACATAATACTTATATTTAGAGACTTAGGAGTCTACATGTACAAGGCAAAAGCTGCAATTGCAGATGAAAAAGGCGGTTTTTTCTTCGATACCGTTAATGTCGGAAAACCAAGTACTGGCGAAGTAAAAATTAAAATAAAAGCCTCAGGTATTTGTCATACCGATTGGGATTCAATTAAAACGTGGAATAAAAAATTTATCATTGGTCATGAAGGCGCAGGAACCGTTGTTGAGTTGGGCGAAGGTGTAACGGAATTTACTATTGGCGATAAAGTAATACTAAATTGGGCAATTCCGTGTGGTGAGTGTTTCCAGTGCCAAGAGGGTAATTTACACATTTGTGAAGTAAATAGCCCCGTAACTGGCAATGGTTTATGCGGACACGCAGGTAAACAAGCATGTGAGCATAATGGCAATAGCTTAGAGCGCTCATTTCATTTAGGTACGATGAGCGAATACACCGTTGTTAAGGCTGCTGCAGTTATAAAAATACACAGTGACATTCCTTTTCCAAGTATTGTTGGTTGCGGTGTAATGACCGGTTACGGATCAGTGGTTAATGCCGCTAAAGTAAAAGCAGGTTCGTCAGTGGCCGTATTAGGCTGTGGAGGCGTAGGACTAAATGCAATACAAGGGGCTGCAATTTCAGGCGCCGCTAAAATAATAGCAATTGATTTGTCACCGGAGCGATTAACACAAGCTAAAGCATTTGGTGCTACACATACTGTACTTGCTAAAAAGTATGACCCTGATTTAGTTCATATGATAAACGAAGTTAAAGCGCTAACAAATAGTCGCGGAGCCGATTATGCCTTTGAGTGTACAGCAGTGCCGGCACTTGGTTCAGCGCCATTAGCATTAATACGCAGCGCGGGCGTTGCGGTGCAAGTGAGTGGCATTGAGCAAAAAATAGATTTTGATTGCGAACTATTTGAGTGGGATAAAATTTATATAAATCCGCTCTACGGGCAATGTAATCCTAAGCGCGACTTTGCTCAAATACTAGACCTTTATGACGCAAAAAAGCTCAAGCTCGATGAGCTAGTCACAAAAACTTACTCGTTAGATGAGTTACAAACAGGCTTTGACGACATGCTAGCAGGGCGTATCGCTAAAGGTGTCGTCGTGTTTGATGATTAAAGGAGCATAAAATGGCAATTCATCGTTTAGAGGTATCAAATAACTGTTACACCGCTGATAACTTTGTAACGCTAACCGCGTATAGCAGTCACTTAAAAGGGCGAGGTGATATAAGCATTTACCAAGAAGCAACCAGTAATAAAAATGTACCTATAATTGTATTACTGCATGGTGTGTATGGTAGCCACTGGGTGTGGAGCCAGCTAGGGGGCGTACATAAAGTGTATCAGCAGCTTCGTAGCAGTGGCCTTAACGAAGTTTGTATTAGTGATGCCATCAGATGGCGCACACGCCGAGGGCTGCGGGTATTTGCCACTTAAAAATGCAGATTATGAAGCATGGATAGTTGATGATGTGATTAGCGCTGTTATTCAAACTCAACCAATGTGCTCTAGCTCATCAAATATTTATATTACGGGCCTTTCAATGGGAGGGTATGGAGCATTATGTTTAGGTGCAAAGCATCCAACTATTTTTAGCGGTATATCAGCGCATTCATCAATTACTAAGCTTGACGACTTTAATCACTTTGTTGATGAACATACTTTAAAGCCACTAAAAAAAACCACTGATAAGTACAAAGGCGACGTGTTTAAAACATTGATCGCGAATAAAAAGACATTACCGCCACTGCGATTTGATTGCGGAAAAGACGATGTACTTTTTAGTGCTAATACTGCGCTTGCAAAAAAGCTAGTTGATGAAAATGTTCCTCATACGTTCGATATTTTTGCAGGCACCCATTGCTGGGAGTATTAGCACGAACATGTAGCTAAAACTATGATCTTTTTTGCTCAATTAGAAAGTAAAACGCACACACAATTAAAATAAGGAGATAACACATGAAAGTCATTAGCTCACTTTTAATTGCATTTGCATGTACTGCATCATGCAATTTAGTCGCGCAACGATTAATAACATTAAAATTAAGCACTTGCACTTTGCTAATGGTGAGCCAACACTTATAGCAACATCACAAAATATTGGTGTAAAAAATGAGTTACCAAAAAGCATTAACATAGGCGCAGAAGCCACAGTAATTATTGAATATACGTTCAGCAACAATATAAAAATTACTGCTGAGTCTGACGAGCATAAATACTATGCAACAACCTACAAACAGCCAATTAAAGCCAATACAGCGCTTAAATTTAACATTAACGATGTAAAAACAAGTGAATATGGTAAAGGTATATTGCGTTTAAGTTTTGGTAGAGAGCATGATTTAGCTCAACAATCTATCGTTAAAGTAAATGGCACTTTAGTTACTGTACCAACCGATTATGCCGATGATGAGCAAGTATTTCGCCCACAAGTATTTAGCATGCTAGAAATCAAAGTTCCAAACGAGCTGTTAAAAACCAATAATACGATATTAGTTACATACCCAGATGATGGCGGATTTGTTAGTAGCGTGACGCTTCAAGCGTTTGAGTACAGTGATGATATTTAATTTAAAAAACTAACTATTTGTTATGTTATAAAAAGCAAGGTCACTAATTATTAGTGGCCTTAGTTGTCACAGAAGTCTTATTCAATTTTAAAAATAGATGGCATAATTCGTATGCATTAGTGATTGATCTTTATGTGTATTATATTTACTTGTGCTATTGGCCGAAAAGAAAACAGATGCTTTAATGGTCGGCGGAAGCTTATGTTATGTCTATCCCGCACTACTTGTTTATAAGGTACCAATATCAATTTTATTAAAAAAATTTAATGTTTTTAATTTACCTATGGTTCTTTTAGCGAGTGTAACCCCATTTATTGTAATTATTTCAATAGGTTGGGTTGAGTCGGTAGGGCCCTTTTTTTAATTTGCTTTGGCTCTATCGTTGTTGCTATAGGTTGTTGGTATACAGATTTACTCTTTTTTAAAAATAAAAACTAACCAATAACCTGTTGCAGTTTAAAAGAGAATTATCGACTATCAATCATAAGTATATCGAGTTTATGTTGAGCTCTGGTTTGATTCTTTATGTCGATAGGTTCAATCATCTCGCATTCGTCTCTGATCATTTCAGGAATGAGGCTAGGGTAGTGGCGACAGTCCTCTGGGCGGTCGAGATAAATACTGCAGGTGTACATGTTTTTAGCCAAGGGATCTTTTTTAGGCGCAATTTCTAAAAAAGGGCAAGCGTCTAGTCTCAATCCTGTTTTTGGGTCAAACCAAATTTCGTCGTTTTTCACGTATTCGTAGATTTCGGGGTTAAAAAGCTCCCATAAATCAATTTCTTCTTTTGATGCGCTTAAATCGCCACCACCGTATTTAATACAGCACTTACCGCATTGATTACATTGTTTCATAATTTGCTAATTGAATTGGTTGTCAACGAGTTTAAGTTAGCTGTGAGTGTAGCACTGAATTTATTATTCGCTGTTTGCTTAATTAAAAAACCATCCCTTTAATTTGTATGCACACAATAGTTACGGCATTAATCTAGATGCAAAATCCCTTGTTACATTTTATATAGTGCAGACATTATTTAATGGTTTACTCTAAAGGTAGTTAAAAATGTTATGAAATCAGTTTGAGTAACTTGTAGTTGTTACAATTACTGTACAAAAATATTTGATCAGGAATTATCATGAAAGAAGCTGTTACAAAGTTAAAAACAGAATTTAATGCAAAGTTATTGTATTGGAACAATCTTAAAAGTAACAAAGCTAAAGCGCTAATTCTCTTATTGTTTATAGCTGTTATTGCGCTTAAGGTATTTACAACCATCTTTACCTTCGATTGGCTTGCGAGTTTATTTCGCATTTAAGGTTACAAGCAATAATTTCGGTAAAATTTTAATCACAAAGTGTTTAACGCCTACCCGATGTTTATTATTAATGTATTATTACGCTATAGACCAAATTAAATAAATCAGTTGTTAAAACATGTTTTGTAATGGCTGAATGCTATATTTTGGCTAAATTGAGTGAGTAATTGAGTTTAGCTGCATTAAAAGGTAACACGTAATGATGAACACAAAAGTATACAAAGCGGTACACGACTTAGCAGAAGAGCTAATGACGGCTGCTAATAAAAATGATCGTGAAAAGTTTGAGTCTTTATTTGCTCAATTAAAAGCTATTTGTATGGAAAACGAAAATACGTCTAAAGATCACCCAGTGCAATGGGAAACCCTAGCTGATTTTACCGAAGAGCTAGAAGAAGCGATCACCACTTATGAAAAAGCGTTAGAGAAATCAATTGCAATTAATAACAAAGATCATATGTCATCGGTTGCTTTTTCAATGGCTACGTTACAGTTAGAAATAGGTCAAAAAGACGAAGCGATTAAAAACTTACAAAACGCTAAAGTTAGTGCTAATAAAATTGAAGACAAAGAGCTTAAAGCTGAAATACATGACTTACTAGAGTCACTTATTGAAGAGGAAGGTTAAGTATTTAAAAGTATAATTAGCCCCCATTAAATGTGATTTTTGTGGACTTAACTTGATATTAATAACGCGCTGGTGGTTTATACCCAGGGCAAGATCACGAACTTTACCTTGACTTAAAAGTATGATCTTATACTCCTTTTTTAAGGAGCATCCCCATGTCTAACATTCAGCTATTTAAATATTTCGAATCAATCGACGACCCTCGCCAACAAGGTAAAGTTGTTCATAAACTATTTGATATCATATTCTTAGCTGTTAGCGCTGTTGTTTCAGGCTGTCAGGGCTGGGAAGAGATTGAAGATTTTGGTCATGATAGACTAGATTGGCTCAGAAAATATGTTCTTCTTGAACAAGGGATCCCTCGCCATGACACAATTGCTCGTGTAATGAGCCGTATTGACATGACGCAATTCCAAGATTCCTTTTCTTCTTGGATGAAAGCCTGCTCCAAATTAACTCAAGGCGGTGTAGTTGCTATTGACGGTAAACGATTGAAAGGTTCATTTAATCAGTCAGATAGACGCGATGCGCTTTATATGATCAGTGCATTTGCATGCGAAAATGGTGTTGTTTTGGCACAATGCCCTGTTGATAAAAAGTCGAATGAAATAAAAGCGTTGCCAGAGCTGCTTGAATTATTAGAGATAAAAGGCTGCTTAGTAACGATTGACGCTATGGGGTGTCAAAAATCAATTGCAAAAAAAATAGTTGGTAAAGAAGCCGATTACTTACTTGCGGTAAAAGCAAACCATAAAAAGCTACTGTCACAAATAGAAGATGTGTTATTACCTGAGGTAGCACGACAAGCATCTGATGGGCTCTTGTTTAACGAAGCCGATTATCAAAAAAATAGAGAAGAATTTAGGTGCTGTGCAGTGAGCCATAACGTGAGCGGTTTATCAGAAACGATACACTGGGAGGGTGTAAAAACAGTGGGTGTTATTGTTTCTTATAGGAAAGAAAAAGGTAAATTAAGCAATGAGTTATGCTATAGATACTATATTAGTTCAGCGAATTTAACAGCGGAAGAACTCGCGAGAGGAGCACGACAACATTGGCAAATAGAAAATGGATTACATTGGCGTTTAGATGTAGGATTTAAAGAAGATGAGTGTCGAATTAGGCGCGAAGGTGCAGCACCTGTATTTGCGGGGCTGAGACACATCGCATTTAATCAGCTAAAAGCAGAAAAAAGCTTTAGTAAAGGCATGCCCGCAAAACAGAAAAAAGCTATGCGCAGTACAGCCTACCTTGAAAAGGTACTGAACGCATAGACTTTTTTCATGCTCTTGCCCTGAGGCAATATCTAACTATCTTAGTAAATTATTTACACTACCTTTAAGTATTATCCAGGCAATTTACTCTTTGCTGTTTGGTTTTTACTTAGCCCGCGAGGTTACAAATCTTACGACGTGGTTAAATCGTCTCAGATAGAGCAAATTTAATCCAAAGAGCTGAACAGGGCCTGCATAAAACGTATTATTTACGGTATTAAAATTGGTATAAGGAGGCACTTATTAAAATTAAAATAGTTTTAGCTTTGTCGATTGCCGCACTATTTGTTTTTTATCTACGTGCCGAGTTTTTTTTGCTAAGTCCAGATGCCTCTGATACTGATGACTCACCCGAAAGTGAAGTTACTTTAGAGACAACACGCTTTGTTTCAACTAAGGCGGAACAGCACTTGGGAGTTGTGTTTGATAGCTGTGATACGAAATTAAGCGATATGAAAGTCAATGATGAGTTTTCTATTTGTATTGAACTACTTCTTATTGAATTACGTGATGAAACGGTAGAGATTAAACTTGCAACAACGCAACCTCTTTATTTGGCATGGATTAAGGTAAATTGGCCATCAGCCTTAGAGCATATGCTTGGGCTGGATACCATAATGCGAAATCGCTTACTAAATAGTGTTGTTCCTGTCATTGGTCAATATGATCTACAAAATTTGTCTGAGTGGATTCAAAATAAAGGATTTGATAATAGCACTCAAGTTGATTTAATCACTGTTGCATACTCTTCGCTTATGGATGAGAGCCCCATTACAGCCATTGAAGACGTAAGATTTTCTTTGAGCCCTGCCGTTAAATCTGGTGTGATTGATAAACTGTTAAATCAATGGAGTAGAAAAAATGCTGGCGCAGTGATGGAGTGGTTTAGCCAACAGCCACGCCCAGATATGTATGCGCATTTAATGGGTTTTGTTTTGATGCAATTAATACAGCAGCAACCAAATGATGCTGAAAATATAATTTCAGAATTGCCTAACTCTCAATTAAAATTTGAGACCATTAAATTTTACACAAAAAAACTCGCTTCAGAAAATTTAGAACAGTCTTTGAACTGGGTTAATAGTATTGAAGATGAAGCAAGTAGGCATGTAGGCATGTAGGAATAGTGCAACTACTGAAATATATGGCGACTAACGAGGAATATATAGGTCGTTCGTTTGACGTGGCATTAGCGCAAGAAGATCCTTTTTTCCGTGATAAGCTATTAAATAACCTTAGTATTGATATACCTTATAATAAATGTAACTATTCACCATGGTAAATTATTTTCAAAGGATCTTTTTTAACTATTGACCGATCCCGCCAGTATGCCAAGCTAGGGCTATGACCTAATAGCCCTAGCTTCAATGAATTTAAACAGCATCAACATCGACGAAATCGTTGAGAAAACCAAAGCTCAATTACAAGAAGGTAAAACTCTCACGCCTGCGCTGAAGATGTCTATTGAACTCATTCTGGTTGTCGTTGTTATGTTAGCAAGTAAATTAGGACTTAACAGTAACAATAGCAGTATCCCGCCATCAAAAGACATCAACCGAAAAAAACAAAACAAAGAGAAATCAGCCAAGTCAGCGGGTGGTCAAAAAGGCCGTGCAGGTAAAACACTAACCCAAACACAGACGCCTGATGAGATCAAAATCATCCTAGTTGAACGTGATTTTTTACCGAAAGGTCACTACCGTGAAATTGGCTTTCAAAAACGACAGGTTGTCGATATAGATATCAGGAAAGTGGTCACTGAATACCAAGCACAAATTCTGGAAAATGAGCAAGGTAAGCGTTTTATTGGTGAATTTCCAGAAGACGTTAACAGTCCTATTCAATATGGGGTTGGTGTAAAAGCCCATGCAGTTTACCTATCCCAATATCAATTACTCCCTTACAACCGCATTGAAGAATATTTTTGTGATCAACTCGGTATTCCAATCAGTGCGGGTAGTTTATTTAACTTTAATGAACAAGCAGCGGCCTTGGTAAAGTCCTCCGGCGCAGAAGCCGCGCTCAAGAAAGCCCTGAAAACGACTTATCAAGCCTTACACGTTGATGAAACGGGGATTAATATAGGTGGTAAACGACGATGGCTTCATGGTGCATCAACGACGTGGTGGACGTATTTTTACCCGCATGAGAAAAGAGGGAAAATAGCGATGGATGACGCCGATATTTTACCTCACTTTACTGGGGTACTATGCCACGACCACTGGAAACCGTATTATCAATATACACAGTGCCAACATGCCTTGTGTAATGCACATCATATCCGAGAGTTAGAAAGGGCATGGGAGCAAGACGGTATGCAATGGGCAAAGGATTTGCAAACCCTACTGACTGAAATCAATAAACATCAAATAGATAACCCCGAGCTAGATGCAGACACAAAAGCTCACTATATAGAGAAATATCAACAAATATTGGCTCAAGGTGACATTAAATGCCCTCCACCGGATAGAAACAGCCGAGTAAAAGGCCAGCGAGGCAGATTGAAACGAACAAAGTCTAGAGCGTTGTTAGAGCGGTTAAGAGATTATCAAGATGATGTCTTACGGTTCATGACGGAAACAGCGGTGCCTTTTAGCAACAACCAAGGTGAGAATGATATTAGGATGACCAAGGTTCATCAAAAGATATCTGGGTGCTTCAGAAGCATGCAAGGTGCAGAGATGTTTTGTTTAATCAGAAGCTACCTCTCGACTTGCAGAAAACAGCGTGTATCAGCAAGCCTAGCCCTTGAATTACTCTTCAAAAATCAGTTACCTGATATATTTATTGAAAATGTGGCTGAATAGTTACTAATAAATTAGGTATGTTGATTGATTTAGCGCCCACACTGCCAGTTTCTGCTAAAAAATGGGTAATGAGCAATATTGGCTCTCGTTTAATTGAAAATGATCCTGATATGGCACGTGATTGGCTGAAGTCATTAATGCCGAGTAATGAAGCTAGTTACGCAAAACGTATTGTTGGCGAAAAATCTATTGAACGTGATTTACCTTTTGCTACAGAGCTTGCTAATGATATATCGGATCAAGATGAGCGAATGTTATTAATAGAATCAATATTAAAATTTGTTTACGGACAAGATGATTTTGATTTTGAATTATTATACGAAACATTAAGATTGTCATCGAGTGAAATAGATCAAGCGAAAATAAAATTTTATAACGCTGATAAACACTAGGGGCTGTTGATCTTTGTAGTATATATATTAATCAGCCCATATTGGTAGCCACATCATAGTGAATGCTAAAGCGAGCATGGAATGATAATTCCGCTCAAGCTTTTCATACCGTGTGGCTATCCCTCTATATTGTTTGATCCGACCAAAGGCATTCTCAACTAAGTGCCTATATTTGTACATGCACCAGTCAATATCTTCATTACCCACTAAACTGTTATCCTTGCGTGGAATAACGGGTGTAGCGCTATTGTCACGAATAAACTCTCTTAGTTTTTCACTATCGTAGCCTTTATCTGCGACAACAACATTACTCGTTGGGCAATTGGCTACAAGTGACTCTGCATGGACGATATCATGCGTATTTCCACAGGATAATTCATAATAAACAGGCAATCCTCCGCTATCTACTGCAAGATGAATTTTAGTCGAATTACCACCTCGACTCTTACCGATTGATTCATTGTCAGCGGTTCTTGCACCGCAACTATGCTGGTGAGCCCTGACAATACTGCCATCAATAAAGATCCAATCCATATCAGCATAGTGGGATAACACTCGAAATAATTCATTCAAAATATCTTTTTTGGACCATAAATTAAATCGTCTATAAATAGCACTCCACGAGCCGAAATAAGACGGTAAATCTCGCCAAGGAATACCGGTACGCATCCTATAGAGTATGCCTTCGAGCGTTTTTCTATGCTCAGGCTTATTATAAATTCGACCACTTAAGTGCATTACTTTTGATAAGACATTCCATGTCGCGTCTGTTAACATTAATCTTGGCATGAGGGTTCGTGTAATGTTTTTTAGCGAATTCAATTATACCTTATCCTTATGCTGTTTGTTTTTTATACCGCAAAGATCAACACGCCCTAGCGCCTGCTTATCTTTTGAGGTTAAATTTACAGCAGTGCGTTTGGTATTTAGGCAAGGCAGAGCCTATGTAGTGTGGCTATTCCCCAATAGGTGACTACTATACATAAAGAACACACGCGCTGCCCACGGTTTCTTTCATCGTTGCCTGTTATAGGTAGGAGGTAAGGAGTGAGTAGGACGCAGCAGCAGTTACCGAGCCCACTAGATTACAAATCTCGCGCTGCAATTAAATTCCCCCTGAGTTGAACAAATTTAATCCTCAAAGATCAGCAAGCGCTGCTAGCAACATAAAGCTTGTTAGCTTAATTATTAAGCCGACAAAGTATTTATGAACAAATTTATTTTTATGAAGATAATAGTAGATGCCGATTTTTATTTTTAATTAAATAGAGGGGTGGTGATGTATTTATTTTTTGAGATTAATTAATCTGAACTTTGGTCAAGATACTTACTAATATATTGAATTATAAAGATATTTAAATTTATTTTCTCTAGCCTGAGGTTTTCAGTGAAAATAAGGCGAATTCACGCGTCAATAGCTGCTCGAGATAGATTTACTATCCAGAGTTCAGATTAATTATACTCAATGCGGCTTTAATAGCCGCATTAAGTAGTTTTGGGGAGCTTAAATTTTATTACTCCGTGTCGTATAACGAGAAGTAATAAAACCTAGTATTACAAATATTTTAGAATGACTTAGTTTGCTTTGTAAACACGTACCCAATCAATCCAAAATATACTTTTGTTTGAATCAGCTAGCTCGGTTGAATTCGGTTTTACATCACGCCAAGGCTGATGTTCCATATCTAAAATGATGTGCATTGGTTTATTTAGCCCTGTGCCGCCTGTATAGCCTTCAGGATCAATTATATTCGGACCCGAAACGCTGCGAACTAATACACCATCAATATAGTAATCTAGGTTCCATGCGTCCTTCCAATGTACACCGTAGCGACGAAATTTATTTCGGTATGTTTCACCGCTATTGTATACCCATGCGCCTGCGTCTTTTGGTTGGTAATCTTGAAATGGCTCACGTATAAAAACATGGTGACTTACGTGCATACGTTGGTCAAACCACTCTTGCCCTACACGATCACTGCCGTAGGACTCCATTGCATCAATTTCTTGAGTTGAATCAGAGCTCAGCATCCATACGGCATTAGCCATAGTGTTATTACTCGGTTTTACCATTGCCTCAAGATAAAGTGGGTATGTAAAAGTTGCTTTTGAAGAAACAATTCCCGAAAGCACTTTATTTGTTCCTGCTTTTTCAGTTGCCTGAAGGCCTAACGCACCACCAGTAGTGTAGGAATGACCTGAACTGAATTCAGTATCACCAGGCCCAAGCCAAGCATTAATATACGAAGCATTCCAACGATTGGTAAATGCTGCCGGTTTATTTGAAGTACCGGCTTGGTAGTTAAATTGGTCGGAAACAGTTTGTAATTGCCATGTTTTACCTGATCCAGCAGAAGCCGGAATACTATATGCGTCCCAATCTGCAGAATGTGTTGCTGTGCAGAGTATTGCGCAAGTAGAACAGGATAGTAGTTTTAATATATTCATATAAAATCTCCATGCAAATTAATGTAGATATGCTTCTTTAACTAGTGCGAGTAACTTTAGTGAATTTAATCATCGAAAGATAAACAGGCCCTAGATGAAACAATCTCTTTTGTGTGTACCTTCTATTATTTGTATCCATATTCAAACTCAAGCTTATGAAAATACCAGCATAAGCACACCGACATGGATACGTTTTAATAAAAGTGAAATAGTGTGTAATGTAACTTTGTTGTACTGATTTTAAAGTAACACCAAAGCAACTGTTTAATGTTTACATAATTACACATTGTTAACAATAGATAATTAAATATTTATTTTGTTAGTAATTTAATCGCACCTGTTAACATTGTGTTTTTGCTTGGGCGAGATGTTTTTTCTCTGTATCAATCAGTTTAACTTTTATCAAAATAGAGATATTACTACTGCTAATAAATACCTAATATTGGAACTAGAGAAATATTTTAAATGAAGCAAGGTTGGATTTTTTTTATAACTTGATGTATAAATTGAAAAATAATTTGTTTTTATTTTTACAATTTTTATTTAAATCTATAGTAAAGAGCTATGCTAGGGACGTTGAGTTATTAATATTTTAACAATTAGAAGTATGAAGTGAATGAACGTTTTACAAAGCAGTGAACGACACTAATATTTAGACAAATGTTTCATGAAACAAAAAATTTACATTTAAAGCGAAGAGCCTTGTAAGCAGCTTCGCTTTTATGTTTTTAGTTGCATCAAAATAAAGGCTAATATCTAGGGTCTTATATGATCAATCTACTCCTATAAATCCGCCAGTTTGGTGAGTCCAAAGTGCAGCGTAAATTCCGCCTTTAGCGATTAGTTCCTCGTGAGTGCCTTGTTCAACCACGCCGCCATCATCGAGTACAATTAATCTATCCATTTGTGCAATGGTTGATAGCCTGTGCGCTATGGCAATAACTGTTTTGCCTGTCATTAAATCATCAAGACTTGCCTGAATTGCGGCTTCTACTTCTGAGTCGAGTGCGCTTGTGGCTTCGTCTAGTATAAGTATTGGTGCATTTTTAAGTAGCACTCGTGCAATAGCAATTCGCTGGCGCTGACCGCCCGAAAGAGTAACACCGCGTTCGCCCACTTGTGCATCAAAGCCTTTATTGCCTTTGCTGTCAACTAAGTCGTTTATAAACTCAAGTGCCTTAGCTTGTTTGGTCGCGTTGAGCATTTCATCGTGGGTTGCATCGGGGCGACCGTACAAAATATTGTCTTTTACTGAGCGATGTAGCAAGGAGGTATCTTGCGTTACCATGGCTATATATCGGCGTAGGCTTTCTTGGCTTACGTCTGTGATGTTTTGCCCATCAATTTTTATTGTTCCTGAGTCAGTATCGTAAAAGCGCAGCAACAAGTTAACAAGCGTTGATTTACCTGCGCCAGAGCGACCGACTAAACCAATTTTTTCGCCAGGTTTAATGTTTAAGTTTAAACCGTCCATTACTGGGCTTCGATTAGTTTCGTTTGCAGCTTTACCGTAGTTAAAGTGTACGTTGTTAAACTCAATGGCGCCTTGGCTTACGTGAAGTGTATCGGCGTTTGCTTTATCGGCAACTTCGATAGGGTTTGACAGTGTTTTCATACCATCGGCTACGGTGCCAATGTTTTCAAATAAGCTGCTTATTTCCCACATGATCCACTGCGCCATACCGTTTAATCTAAGCGCTAAGCTAACAGCAACTGCAATAGCTCCGGCGCTAATTGCGCTAAGCGACCATAAATAAAGTGATACAGCGGCAACCGAAAATACTAATAGGTAATTTAAGCTTTGAATAACAAAGTTTAAGCTGGTTACTAAGCGCATTTGCTTGTACACGGGCTGTAAAAATACATCCATGCTTTGTTTTGCGTATTGCTCTTCACGTTGGGTATACGAAAACAATTTAATGGTAGAAATATTAGTGTAGCTATCAACAATACGACCAGTCATTTCTGAGCGCGCATCGGCTTGTGAGCTGGCAATTTTTTTAAGGCGCGGTACAAAATAAAGCTGCACGCAGATGTATAAAGCTAACCAAACCAGTAACGGGATCATTAAGCGCCAATCGGCTTCGGCAACTAAAAATACCATAGAGCCAAAATAAACGACGATATACATTAATACATCGAGTAGTTTAGTCACTGTTTCGCGAATGGCTAAAGAAGTTTGCAGTACTTTAGTGGCTATTCTTCCTGCAAATTCATTTTGATAAAAGCTAACACTTTGGCGCAGTAAATAACGATGTGCTAACCAGCGAATTGACATAGGATAATTACCCAATAGGGCTTGGTGCAAAATAGCAGAGTGAAAAAATACAACAACGGGCAGCACAACTAACAGCATTACGGCCATTTTTATAAGTTCTGACTTTTGCTCTACAAACAAAGTCTCGGGTGTATAGGCCGTTAACCAATCGACAAGTTGGCCCATGTAGCTAAATAAAGAAACCTCTAAAATAGCAAGCATGGCCGCACTGATTGACATAAGTAGTAGCGACAGCTCCATTCCTTTGGTGTAGTGGCGACAAAAAGCAAATAAAGTAGAAGGCGGCTGAGTGGATTGGTCCTCAGGAAATGCTTTTGTCATTTTTTCAAATAATCGATACATTTTAAAAACTTAAATGGCAAATAATGGCGAGTATCATACCATTTAAGTATTTTTAAATGCAGGTTTGTAGGTCATTAATTATGAGTATTATTCTTATTTATTGCGTTGGGTTACTTAGATTTATTCCTTCGCTCATGTATAAATCGTCATATCTGAGATCACCATTTCCGTAAGGCTTTTTAATTGGGCCTGTATTACAGTTTGCTAAAAAGTATATAAGCGGTTGTTCGCGCTTCATTCTAAATTGTGCATTTTTATATACCAGTGTTTGATTGTTAAATTCACCGCCTTTTACATAAACATCGTATTGTTGACCTTGCTCTGAGACTGCTGAATTATTAACAACGTACCATACGTCGTATCAGGTATTTGTTTGCAGAGGCTTGGCTGATTGCTTACTAGTGTAGTTTTGAATATTGCTATACCCGCTGTCGGTTTTAACAATTAATGCACCATCGTTTACAAACCCGTTTGATTCTGTTTTATCGGTTACGCGAAGTGTTGGCTCAAACGCATCGTACGCATGTTTATTAATTAACTCCGGAGTAAGATTACTCAGCCCAAAAGCCTGATTATTGGGAAACGCAGCGACGTTTATACGTATATAAAATGTGTAGGTTTGACCAACTTCAACCGCTTGTGGAAGCTTTGTATAAGAAAGCGCTTTACGATTTCCTACAATGCCTTCTGCCGCAGGCTTTTTTAGTAAATAATGATTTATTGATGAGTTTGCTTGTTCTGGTTGTATAACTGTTATTTGTGGATTTTTAACTTGTGGTTTGGTTTCATTTTGAGTATCAACACTTTGCCACTTGCTAAGTGAATGTTCAAAGTCATCAATAAGCAGCCAATCGCTCGATGTGTTTTCTTGAATGTTTGAACATGCTGATAGCGTGCTGAATAAGCAAAGAAATAAAATGTGTTTAGAAGACATAATTGGCTCTCGTAATATTATTGATATTTGGTTAACCAATTTAAATTTTGGCTATAGTTTTTATTGAAAGTCATATAACCAATTTAACTTTTTTATGTCAATCATTAAAACATTAGTTATGGTTTGATAGAGCTTGAAAAATGTAATATTGTCATTGTATTCAATCAGCTCAGCGAATTTTAGCTGAGTTGAAATTAATTAAATTATTAGGACGTTTTATGTATACGGGTTCGTGTTTGTGCGGTGAAGTAAGTGTTGAAGTATTGGGTAGTATAACCAGCATTATTCATTGCCATTGTTCACTATGTAGAAAAAATAGCGGGACTGCATTTGCAACTAATGGCTTTGTAAATACAGATGACTTTACAATAACGAAAGGGCAAGAACGACTCAGTGAATATAGTTTTAAAGCAGGGCGTACGCGCTATTTTTGTAAATGTTGTGGCTCTCCTGTTTATAGTAGTAATGCAGATGACAAAAGCAGAATACGAATTCGTCTAGGTATATTTGATAGCGATATTACTGAACAAGTATTGTCGCATAACTTTGTTACATCTAAGGCTAACTGGGAGCTGTTAGAAACAAGCTTACCGTGCTATGAAAAACATGAACCTGGGCGGTAAGACGTTTTATTCAATGTGGTAAATGCTGTTAATACTTTTATAAAGGTTTGGCGCAAAATTTTTAAACACAGGTGAGTTTTGTATTTCATCAACGTTAATATGCATCAACGTATGTTGGCACAATATCAATACTATATTTTTATATTCATTAAACTCTATTAGCGCCAAGCATTTAAAATGTTGCCTTATCAGTACCAAAAGGGCTTGTAATTCTTGACCTGTTTGCGGGTTTAAATTAACGATTACTTGAGTATTTGGCTCACTACAGCGATTTATGTTTTGCCAAAAGCTGTCACTGGTTAAAAAAGGCTGATGATGTTCACCACTAAAAAGATCAATAGTAATTACGTTAAAGTTAGCTGTGCATTTTGAAATATACTGCTCAGCGCATTGTAAGTGGATATTGTGGTTACTTGGTAGGTTAAATAATTGCGTTGCAATAGAGGCTATATTTGGGTTTATTTCGATTGTACTAAATGTATTAATGATATTTATGTAAGGCGTATGGTTTTGCAGGTGATACATGATTCGCTCAAACCCTGCGGTTCCTAAGCCTAAATTTAATATGTTTAGTGTATTTACAGGTTTAAGTAAAAAGAGCAACATGCATTGATTTACAGGGACGATTACTTGTTCTGGATGCACAAGGCACATAACACCTTGAATAGTAATATCTTCATCTTTTTTTTGTGCAAGTGTTAGCCAACGATACTGTTGATTTTGAAATACAGTTATAGGGCCAAAATCAGTTTGTTCTGATTTGATTTGGTTTGCTTCAATGGTATCGTTTTTTAGCTGACGCATAACTTAAACTTTTTTATAAACACGTTCATAGTGTGCCACGAAAAATAAATTTTTAAATAGATTATTGTGCAGAACATATGTAATTTTACTTATTACTATAATAGTGTATTGGCAATTAACTGCTTAAGTATTATTCAAGGATTGAAAATGGGATTAATTTTAGGGCCAGCTGTTTTAGTATGGTTTGCAGTATTTATTTATTCTTTACAATTAGGACATGCGTTTATTTATAAAAATATGAGTGTATTAACGACAGTATCTACTTTTGTAATTAGTATTATTGGTATGCTGGCTTTTATTACGTATGGATATAGGCAGTTTGTAAATAATACCTCTGTTTGGGCATTTGAGATCCCAAGTTACTTTTTATTTAACAAAATTGCTTTTATAGGTGTATTAAGTGGTTTTTTACTTAACTACTATATTAATCCTGCAAATAATTCTGATTTTTTGAGCTGTTTAGCATTTGTATTAATATTTATGTTTTCTGCTGGTGTGCTTGCAAGCTTAGGAGGACATAAGGCGTTTTTAAAAGAATTTGGTATTAAAACCACTCATTAAAGTATACATAATCAGTTTTGGCCCAGTATCTATTGGAATTAAATAGCTTTTACTATCCGCGTAACCTCTTGTAAATGCGCTTTAGCGTGCTCCTTTCTACATCTACCTCAAATGTATTGCCATAAAATCTTAGTTAAGTAATGGTTACACTATAATAATTAGGAGCTAATAAATGCTTAAAACACCTTTGAAAATCACAACAACGTTACTTAAATTTACTGCAATTGCAGGCGCCTGCACACTTGCACTATCAGCACATGGGAAAACACAACTTCAATATACCGACCAACAAAAGTTACATGATATAGCAGCTAAAGTATCAGCCGAACGTATTGGTAGTGACATTCAAACGCTGGTGGATTTCGGTACTCGCCATACAGGGCAAGAGCATGAAAAAAGTCTATGCGTTCAGTACCTTTTCAAGGTAGGCTGTACTGCGCATAGCTTTTTTCTGTTTTGCGGGCATGCCTTTACTAAAACTTTTTTCTGCTTTTAGCTGATTAAATGCGATGTGTCTCAGCCCCGCAAATACAGGTGCTGCACCTTCGCGCCTAATTCGACACTCATCTTCTTTAAATCCTACATCTAAACGCCAATGTAATCCATTTTCTATTTGCCAATGTTGTCGTGCTCCTCTCGCGAGTTCTTCCGCTGTTAAATTCGCTGAACTAATATAGTATCTATAGCATAACTCATTGCTTAATTTACCTTTTTCTTTTCTATAAGAAACAATAACACCCACTGTTTTTACACCTTCCCAGTGTATCGTTTCTGATAAACCGCTCACGTTATGGCTCACTGCACAGCACCTAAATTCTTCTCTATTTTTTTGATAATCGGCTTCGTTAAACAAGAGCCCATCAGATGCTTGTCGTGCTACCTCAGGTAATAACACATCTTCTATTTGTGACAGTAGCCTTTTATGGTTTGCTTTTACCGCAAGTAAGTAATCGGCTTCTTTACCAACTATTTTTTTTGCAATTGATTTTTGACACCCCATAGCGTCAATCGTTACTAAGCAGCCTTTTATCTCTAATAATTCAAGCAGCTCTGGCAACGCTTTTATTTCATTCGACTTTTTATCAACAGGGCATTGTGCCAAAACAACACCATTTTCGCATGCAAATGCACTGATCATATAAAGCGCATCGCGTCTATCTGACTGATTAAATGAACCTTTCAATCGTTTACCGTCAATAGCAACTACACCGCCTTGAGTTAATTTGGAGCAGGCTTTCATCCAAGAAGAAAAGGAATCTTGGAATTGCGTCATGTCAATACGGCTCATTACACGAGCAATTGTGTCATGGCGAGGGATCCCTTGTTCAAGAAGAACATATTTTCTGAGCCAATCTAGTCTATCATGACCAAAATCTTCAATCTCTTCCCAGCCCTGACAGCCTGAAACAACAGCGCTAACAGCTAAGAATATGATATCAAATAGTTTATGAACAACTTTACCTTGTTGGCGAGGGTCGTCGATTGATTCGAAATATTTAAATAGCTGAATGTTAGACATGGGGATGCTCCTTAAAAAAGGAGTATAAGATCATACTTTTAAGTCAAGGTAAAGTTCGTGATCTTGCCCTGACTCGCCATACGCTTTCAGAAACTAAATCGGATACTCGAGGCATTGGTGCGGCTAGGCGCTGGATAAAAAAAGAATTTGAAAAAATATCCGCACAGTGTGGCGGTTGCCTAGAAATTATTGAAGTAAAGGACACTATATCGGGCGAGAAACGCATTCCTAATCCTGTTGAAGTGGTTAATATAGTGGCCATTCAACGCGGGTCGAGCGAGCCTAATCGCATGGTGATGATGTCGGGTGACATAGATTCTCGTGTAAGTGATGTTATGGACTTTACGAGTGATTCACCTGGGGCAAATGATAACGCATCAGGCGTGGCAGGTGTAATAGAAGCTGCTCGTGTTTTAAGTAAATACAAATTTAATGGCTCGGTAGTTTACGCGGCGCTTTCGGGCGAAGAGCAAGGTTTGTTTGGTGGGAAAATATTAACGGCTTACGCGCAAAAGCATGACTGGCAAGTTCATGGCGTTTTAAACAACGATATGATTGGCAATATTACCGGTATTAATGGGGTAACCGATAATACAACTGCACGTATATTTTCAGAAGGTACCCGTGTTGTAGAAACAAAAGAGCACGCTAATACTCGGCGCTTTACAGGTGGTGAAGTTGATTCTGCTAGTCGTAATTTAGCGCGCTACATAGATACTATTGCGGATAGATACATTCCTAATTTAGATACAATGCTTGTATATCGATTAGATAGGTTTGGCCGTGGTGGACATCATCGTCCATTTAACGATGCAGGTTTTGCCGCAGTGCGTATTATGGAAACTAACGAGCATTACGATCGCCAGCATCAAGATTTACGCACCGAAAATGGGGTTGAGTATGGCGATACTATTGAAGGCGTTGATTTTGACTATACGGCCAAGTTAACTTCACTTAATGCGGTAACGATGGCATCAATGGCCTGGGCACCTGCACCGCCAAAAGAAGTTAAAATAACAGGAGCAGTTACAGCTGATACGTCGTTTTCATGGCAACAAAGCAGTTATGAAAATATTGCGGGTTACAAAATTTATTGGCGCTATACAAGCGAGCCGCAATGGCAGTTTAGCAAGTACGTTGGCAGGGTTTCACAGTACACACTTAAAAATGTAGTGATTGATAATTATTACTTTGGTGTAGCCTCTGTTAGTAGAGACGGTGTTGAGTCGCCAGTAGTGTTTCCGGGTGATGTCGGTTCGTTTGATCACAATATAAAATAGTAGTTTGGCTGAAAATTCAGCAAACAGAGCGCTTGAAGGTGTAAACGGCCATTTTATACTTGCACCTTATTTACTAAGCCCTTAGAGTGTAAAAAAAGAAGTAAAAGGTTATTAAAAATGCAGCAACAAGAAAAAAAACCGTTAACAGCACAAGAGCAAGCTTTAGCAGAGCAACAAGGTGTTGCATGGCAGCGTGAATGTTTTCAGGCAGCGCAAAAGCACTTAGCTGAAAAGGGCATTATGCCAAAATCAGTAGTTGATAAAGATAGCCGATTTTTAGCGCCCCTTTGCGCAATGTGGAAATTTAAAGCACAAAATGGTAAAACATATTGGGTGGTAACAGGGCGGTTACCTACAGATCATGCTGAGGTTAGTGCGGCTACAGATGCCCGCGATGCAATGCGTTACTTTTCTTTGCAGTGGCAATTAAAAGCGGATCAAATTACGAGTACAGGCGCCCGTGACAAAACGCAGGTAGATTTTGCTAACTTACTTATAAATAGAGCACATGGCTTGTACGAAATGTATGAAAATGAACCTCTGTGGGCAAATGAACCAAAGTAACTACAGTTTGGGTTAAGTAAAAAAGTAGAGGGTGATGGTTTATTTATTGCCCTTTTCTTTATCTAATGGACAAGTGTGAAAGGCGTTGTATTAAACGCCGAAACAGAGCATTGCATACGTTGCCTAGGAATTCCCGCCTCCATAAACACATTTCCTTGCTGAATAAAGCCATTTCGCTTAAAACGTTCTACTTCATCTAGAATACAATTAATACTGACGGCTTCTATCCCCTGATTTGATGCTAAATCAATAATGAAATTGAGAAGCGATTTATATACATTGCGGTTTCGGTGTGCGGGTAGTACAGCTATTCGACCAATTAAGCCATCAGTACATAATCGGCCTGTAGCAACGGGGCAGTGAGTGTCGTCTGTAACAAGTACATGCAACGCAAATTTATCTAGGCTATCAAATTCTATACGTTTAGGTATGCGTAATTCATAAACAAAAACACGCTCACGAATTAGTTGAAGCATATCCTTACGTATAGCCCATTCTACTTTATCAACTTGATAGCCCATGGCAAACTCCTAGTTAAACCAAATTCCCTCATTAACGAGTGTAGTAAAGGTTTGAATAAATACTAGGCTAGGTTTTAAAAATTTTAACTGCGAGGCTTCAAACTCGATATCGTCAGTTAGTAGTTTCACAGCAGCTAAGTCAGTTAATAACACAGTGTAATTTTCGCCGTTTACACTTAACAAAATGTTTTCTTCAAGCAATTGATAAATAGCGCGTGTGCCACCTAAGCGTTCAAACACAATGGTGTTATTAGTTAATGCATTCGTTATTTGCTCAGCTGAAAATGGCTCTTCAGCAGGCGCTAAGTCCATTTCATGTTTAGGTTGGCTTAAGGTTGTTCCTAGCCATTGTTTGAATAACGTGTCGTTTTCAAGCAGTCCTTGCATTAATGTTTTAACTTTAGTGACTTCAATATTATTAAGCTCACCTTTAGATTCTCTGAGTGTGAGATTACCATCGGTGTAGCGTTTTTGACCGCTTTCGGTATCAATAATATGATCGGCGAAGCTCGACAATAAATCTTGTTGATTAGGGGCTCTAAAACCAACTGAGTAATTGAGTGCATTTTCTACAGCGTAACCTTCGTGAGGACACCCAGGTGGAATATATAAAATATCGCCGGGCTCTAATATGCAATCTATTACGGCTTCAAATGCTTCTACTTGCAGTAATTTTTTGTTTTGAGCAAACTGCTTAAGTGTCGGATCAGGCAGACCTACACGCCAATGACGTTTGCCTTCGCCTTGAATAATAAATACATCGTACTGATCTAAGTGTGGGCCAACACCACCATTAGGCGTTGAATAGCTGATCATTAAATCATCTATGCGCCAGTTTGGAATAAACCTAAATGGTTCTAGTAGTTGTGCAGCATCGCTATGCCAGTGATCAACTGCTTGCACGAGCAATGTAGAGTGATCGTCTGTTAACTGATCAAAGTCTTCAAATGGACCTTGGTGCGTTTGCCAATCATTTTTATGATTGGTGATAATGCGTGACTCTATGCTTTCTTCCATTGCGAGACCAGCAAGCTCATTAGCATCAAGTGGGTCTTGAAAATCAGTAAAACCTTGTTTGATTAAAAGCGGTTTTTTTTGCCAAAAATGGCTTAAAAACTCTTGCTCAGACAAATTATTTATTTTTAATTGATACATACATTATGCCTACTAGTTAGTGCAATGGGGTAAAACAAAAAAAGCGAAAGGATGATCCTTTCGCTTTTTAAAAGAGCAATTTAGTTTTTAAACTAAATCATCAATAAACTCAACAGCACGACCAATGTAATTAGCAGGTGTTAGTTTTTTCATTTCTACTTTAGCGTGCTCTGGAAGGTCAAGACCATCGATAAAGTCAGCCATTATTTCTTGATTTACACGTTTACCGCGTGTTAAATCTTTAAGTTTTTCGTATGGCTTTTCAATGCCATATTTACGCATAACGGTTTGAATCGGCTCGGCTAGCAATTCCCAGTTTTGATCAAGCTCGTCAGCTAAACGTTGCTCGTTTACTTCAAGCTTGCTTACACCTTTAAGTGTTGATTGGTATGCAATAATCGCATAACCCATACCTACACCTAAGTTACGTAATACCGTTGAATCGGTAAGGTCACGCTGCCAGCGAGAAACTGGTAATTTTTGTGCAAGATGAGCAAAAATAGCGTTTGCTAAGCCTAAGTTACCTTCTGAGTTTTCAAAATCAATTGGGTTAACTTTATGCGGCATTGTTGATGAGCCAATTTCGCCAGCAATTGTTTTTTGCTTAAAGTGATTAAGGGCAATGTAGCCCCACATGTCACGATCAAAATCGAGCAATATAGTGTTAAAACGTGCAATTGCGTCAAACAACTCTGCAATATAGTCATGCGGTTCAATTTGTGTCGTAAATGGATTTAGTGTTAAACCTAAGCTTGATACAAACTTATCTGCGTGTGTATGCCAGTCGTAATCTGGGTATGCGCTAAGGTGAGCGTTGTAGTTACCAACAGCACCGTTAACTTTACCTAACATTTCTACTTGAGCAATTTGCCCGCGTTGACGTTTTAAACGCATGTATACGTTAGCAAACTCTTTACCCATAGTCGATGGTGTAGCAGGTTGCCCGTGTGTACGAGTCATCATTGGGATTGTTTTGTATTCGATTGCTTTTTCTTTAATTGCGCTTAAAAGTTCATCGCAATAAGGAAGTAAAACGTTTTTACGCGCTTCGCTTAGCATTAAACCATGAGATAGATTATTAATATCTTCTGAAGTACAAGCAAAGTGAATAAATTCATTGATTGCGTGAAGCTCACTGTTATCGGCGACTTTTTCTTTTAGTAGGTATTCAACCGCTTTAACATCGTGATTTGTTGTGCGTTCAATGTCTTTAACGCGCTGTGCATCAGCTTCACTGAAGTTATCTACAATGGCGTTTAGAAGTGCATTAGCTTCTTCGCTAAATGCAGGCACTTCTTTAATATCGCTTGCTGCAGCTAACGCTTGCAACCAACGCACTTCAACAATTACGCGGTATTTGATTAAGCCAAATTCGCTGAAAATACTGCGCAGTTCAGTGGTTTTGCTGCCGTAGCGACCATCCACTGGAGAGATAGCCGTTAACGCTGAAAGCTCCATAATAACTCCTAAATTTTAGTTTGAACGATAGTTAAATTTTTGTTTTAGCAATGGCGAGTATTTTTCTTTTTGCAAAGAAAAAGTGACGGCGTTTACCGCCCATTTGTCGCCATAATACTGCACTTCTAATGCCGGCTAATAATAACGCACGGATTTTATTTTGAGTGAGCTGCTGTTTTAATAACTCGGGTTTACCATAAACCTGTATTCGGTGCCCTAGGGGGCTCAGCACCGACGAGTATATATCTGCTAAACCGGCAACAACGCTCTCGTCGGTAATAGCAAAATGATCTAAACGACGATGAATATCATCAATTCGTTTGCCTAATTCGTTTAAGCTTTTATCGTTTGCACTTAGCGCACGCTCAAGCTGCATTAAACCACCTACGTATTTTACTATTTCAACATCTTTTTGAGCGCCTGCGGTTAGCTGCGCCATTAATGTTTTATAGCCATCACGTAAGTTGTCAGTACCTTGGTAAACATCTTCTGGCGAAGCCGGTGATGTTTGAATAATGCTTGAAAGTAATACTTCTAAGTCGTGCTCATTATTACTGCCGTACTGGGCAATTTTTTGAACTTGCTTAGCCACTTGGCACATGGCGGCAAGCGCCATGACTTGGTGTTCATTCATTACTTGATCACCGAATCAATAATACCACCGCCTAAACACACATCTTCTGCGTAAAATACGGCAGATTGACCAGGTGTCACTGCTTTTTGTGGCTCGTCGAACAATACGCGGGCCATGCCGTCTTCACCTACAAGTAGGGTACAGCTTAAGTCTTCTTGGCGGTAACGTGTTTTTACTGTGCAGCGAGTGGTACCTTTAGGACCAATGCGATCAACCCAATGCAATTGGTTTGCATTAAGACCATTACTGTATAGGCGAGGGTTATCTTTACCTTGGCCCACAATAAGTACGTTACGTTCTAAGTCTTTATCAACTACGTACCATGGTTCGCCAGAACCTTCTTTCATACCACCAATTAACAAGCCTTTGCGTTGTCCAAGTGTGTGGTACATTAAGCCTTCGTGCTCGCCTACGTTATTACCGTCAGTGTCTTCAATAACGCCAGGTTGTGCTGGTAAGAACTTTTGTAAAAAGTCTTTAAATTTACGCTCACCAATAAAGCAGATACCTGTGCTGTCTTTTTTATCGTGCGTGATTAGGTCTTGCTCTTCTGCTATGCGGCGTACTTCTGGTTTTTCGATATCGCCTACCGGGAATAAGGTTTGGCCGATATGTTCATGGCTTAGGGTATATAAGAAGTAGCTTTGATCTTTATTGTTATCAAGTCCGCGACACATAACGTATTTGTCATCGCGAAGCTCACGGCGAACATAGTGACCCGTTGCAATAAAGTCAGCACCGAGTGCTTGAGCCGCAAATTCTAAAAAGGCTTTAAATTTAATTTCTTTATTACACATTATATCTGGGTTTGGAGTACGACCGGCTTTGTACTCTGCTAAAAAGTATTCAAATACATTATCCCAATACTCTGCTGCAAAGTTAACAGTGTGAAGCTCAATGCCTAATTTGTCGCACACAGCTTGTGCATCTTTTAAATCATCAGCGGCAGCACAATATTCATCATTGTCGTCTTCTTCCCAGTTCTTCATAAACAGGCCTTCTACTTGGTAGCCCTGTTGTTGTAATAAATATGCAGATACAGAAGAATCAACACCGCCGGACATGCCAACAATGACTTTAATGTGACTATTTTCGCTCATGAATAATTTCGCTTATACAGATTGCTGTTAACTTGGAAAGGCCGCGATTATAGCATGTATTTTGTTTGTCCTTAAAGAGAGTAAAGGGGCAAAGGAAGGAATTAGTCACTATTTTATTTATATAACAAATAGAAAAAGAAACTTAGAAAGTATAAAAAACAATCCTTTTGTTTTAATTAGGTTTTTATATTGCTAACTATGTTATGAGTATGAGTAAATTTTGTTATATTTTTTCAGTGATTTAGTATTATTTTCTTTCAAATATTCGGCAGTAAATATAAACTGCGCCCGCACGAGGGCGTGTTGACCTTTCGTGATTGATTTTGCAGCAGACTGTTTGGTATCTGGGCAAGGCAGAGCCTATGTAGTGTGGTTATCCCCCATAAATAGGCGATAACGCAGCATAAATGCCAAACATGCGCTGCCCTTTGAGTTCTTTTTAGGGACGATTAACTCTTTGTTGCTCGGTTTTTACTTAGCCCACTAGGTTACAAACCTCGCGCCGCGATTAAATCGCCCCTAGATTGAACAAGTTTCAATCTACAAAGGTCAACACGCCCTAGGATATAACCTCGTTATATCGATTTAGTGAGCTGGCCAATATAATCAATGGAATGAATATATGAACTACGTTGAACAAATAAATAAAATTAAATCGTTAGTTGAATATTACACTTGTCAATTTAATCAGCCTATTAGTGAGTTACTAAATAACCCCTCAAGTGAATTTAAGCAATCGGCTTATCGTCTTTTTTACGAACTGATTAAGTTTAAAAACCCTTCTTTTTGCCAAGAACCACACCCTATAAATGAGGTGTTTAGCTTAATTAAACGTTCAATTTCTTGCACTGAGCATTTAGAAAAGTCAGCACTTGAATGTGTGGAACGTTGGTGGCTTGAATGGTACTTCACGCTAGAAATGGATGCCAAACTTGCATCAAGCATAACTGACATCCCTGCGAGTTATGTATCATCAAGCACACAACACCCAATGCGCAAACATGAGCTAAGCCATTACGCTAGGTTGTTTACTGTGCTGCCAATGCCAATTTGTAATGTGTGTGCTCGAACTGGTGATCTATTAAAAGTAAATCAACGCTTTGTTGATATTTTTGGTTACACGTTAGATGAAGTGCCTAATTTAGCTGCTTGGTGGGAAAAGGCTTTTCCAGATCCAGAGTATAGAAAATCAGCCAAAGCATTATGGAAAAACTCTTTGCAGTTTGCGAAGGAAAATAACAATGATATTCCTGCAAATGACTATCGTGTTCGTTGCAGTAATGGTAGCAAGTTAGTAATGGAAGTGTCGGGTATTGATAATGGCGATGAATTTATTGCAGTATTTTACGATGCCACTGAACGTCTAAAAGCACAAGATATACTACGTGATATGGCTTTTTTGGATGCGCTGACGAAAATAGCGAATAGACGTCGATTTGACGAAAAGTTAACACATGAGTTTGAGCGTGCGAAGGCGTACGAAGGTTCATTGTCATTAATCATCCTTGATATAGATCACTTTAAAGAATTTAATGATTTATACGGACACGTAGCGGGTGATACTTGTTTATATGATGTGGCTCAAAAAATAGCATCAACAGTGAGTCGCCCTGAGGATTTTGTTGCTCGCTATGGTGGGGAAGAGTTTATAGTTTTATTACCACAAACGGACAAGCAAGGTGCTTTGTTTATAGCTGAGCAGATACAAAAAGCGATAGAAAATTTAGCCATTGCGCATGAAGGTAGTTTTACCGGTTTTTTATCTGTAAGTATGGGTATAAATACAATAGATAAATGCACAGCTAGTGATGAGCTAAATTTTATAAAAGCAGCCGACAGCGCACTTTATTATGCAAAGAGACAAGGCCGCAATTGTATTGCTTTAAGTGCTAATTAAATAACCTGCATATTATTTTGTTTGGTATTTATGCTGCATTAGCGCCTATTTATCGGGGATAACCACGCACTACAGGCGCAGAGATACCTAAAAACTAAACATACGGCTGCAAACTTAACCTCGAGAGATAAACAGGCCTTAGGCTTAAAATAGTTTAAGCCTAATTGTATATAGTTTCGAGACTTAATATTGGCCGATTTAGACTATCATCAATACACTTTAAAACTAGGGGACTTCTGAGCGGTAGTGATTTTATTTGCTCGTAGGTGTGCCAATTCGCGCTAATAATGTTGCTATCTAGCGGTTTTGGGACTGGTATATTCTGAGGTGCTTCAAATAAGAAGCAGAACCGTAAATAGTGCACTGCGTTATCGGCATGCAAATTATACACACCTAAAAAGCCAATAGGCTCAAGCGCTAAGCCTGTTTCTTCAAGTAACTCTCTGCTTGCAGCTTGTGCAAGTGTCTCATTTTTCTCTAAATGACCCGCAGGTTGATTGTAACAAATTTGCTTTGTAAATTTATCGCGCTCTTTTACAAGTAAAAACTCATTTTGCTTTTTTACTATAGCTGCAACCGTAACATGCGGTTTATGCATCAACTACGCCCTTAATTACTTTGTATTCACCACAATTAATATCATCCAACGTATAGTTACCAATGCTATAGCGAATGAGGCGAAGAGTAGGGTGGCCAATATGAGCCGTCATGCGGCGGACTTGTCTGTTTTTACCTTCGTTAATGGTAATGCTTAGCCAAGTAGTGGGGATTGCTTTTCGTTCACGTACAGGCGGATTACGCGCCCAAATCGTAGGTTCATCAATTATTTTAACGTTAGCGGGGAGTGTAAGCCCGTCTTTAAGTTCTACGCCATTACATAAATCATTAATTGATTCACTCGTTGGTTCACCTTCAACTTGTGCCCAGTAGGTTTTATTCGTTTTTTTATCAGGAGCAGTCAAGGTGTTTTGTAATTTTCCACAGTTTGTTAAAAGCAATAAACCTTCACTGTCTCTGTCTAATCTTCCTGCGGCGTAAACTTCTTTAATCGGGATAAATTCTGCAAGCGTTTTTCTGTCTGCGTCATCTGTAAATTGGCATAGCACATCAAATGGTTTATTGAATAACACAATTTTTCTGTCTTTAGATGCTATTTGCGGCTTTATTTCTCTTTTACCTGAAGGCGTTTTATTAAGTGCACTGCGAGAATAAGTACGGCCAGTACTTCTTTTTGGCTTGGCTTGTGCTGCTTGATTATTGCCTGATTTAGCTCTCATTATATGCACCTAGCTGGTTTTGGTAATCCGGCAATTTTTGTTGCTTGCTTGGCTGGGCCTTTAGGAAATAATTTATATAAATAAAGGCTATTTCCTTTGTCTTCACCGAGTGCTTTAGCCATTGCTTTTACAAGCATTCTAATTGCTGGGCTGGTGTTATATTCAATGTAAAAATCACGAACAAAGTTAATGACTTCCCAGTGTTGCTCACTAAGTGTGATGTTTTCTTGAGTAGCAATTACAGGCGCCAGCTCCTTTGACCATAAAGTATGGTCGAGCAAGTAGCCTTGTTTGTCGGTTTCAATCTGTTGGTTGTTAAATTCAAGCATGAGTTACCACGTAATTGATTGGTTAGTTGATAAAGTGAGTGCCACAAAGTCTTCATAGCTAATTGCTTTATCGTTATTTGCTAATTTTATTGCACGTACTTGCGCGTCTTGTTCAAGTATTAACAGTGTATCTGCAAACTGCCTAAATTGTTTTTTTGCAAAGCAGGCATCACCAACCAGCAAAATGCTATCGGTTGGTAAAATTAAATTTTCTAATTGATTTGCACAGTAGTAGTTAAGCGGCTTAGAAAAAATATGTAACGTGCTCATAGATTCACCACATGCTGCTGGGCTTTAATTAATGTTTGTTGTTGGCTAAAGTTGAGTGCTTTTGCCTCTATGAGTAAATCATGTTTATTTAAACCATAATCAAGCAATGATTTTTCACACACGTAAATGTTTTCAACATCGTAAATTTCGAGTGTTTTAATATTTTTAAAAAAGTCTTTTAAGCCAATATCATTTGGTTGCTGATGCTTTTTTAAAGCTAAAACGGCGGGGCCGCTAAACAACCAACTTACATTTTGGTCAACAGCAGCAAATATCAATGTCATATCAAGTGCATCACGAATATTTAAATCGTCAAATGGGCTGCACTGACTCATTACTAATACGTTTATCATTTAAATTGCACCCATTTATCTGCGTCGCTTGCAAGCATTGCAAATTCAGCTAACCCTGCGACTTTAAATACACCTGTGTTTTTAATATCCAACCCGCGCTTTTGCGCGGCGGTAACACACAGCATTAAATTTAGTTTTTGATCAGCGAGTTGCTGCCAAAGTGCTGAAATTCGAAGTTCGTCTGAGGATAAATCAAAGTGGGTAGATGCATGATAAATACCTTGCTGGTATAAAAAAATAGCATCAATGGTATGCCCTTGGGCTAAACATGCATTCGCAAATTTAACTATGCGTTGCGTGGTATCGTGATCGGATGGTGGTGTATGTAATGAAAGAACAAAGCGTGCCAAAACAATTCCAATAAAAAAGCCCCAATAAAGGGGCTATTTTAACAGAACTATTTAATTAGTCATCACTTGCGCCAAGTAGAGCAAGCAAAGAGGTAAATAAGTTATATACGCTTAGGTATAAAGATACTGTTGCACGAACGTAGTTAGTTTCGCCACCGTTTATGATTCGGCTTGTATCAAATAAAATCAAACCAGACATAATCAGTACAACTGCTGCATTAATTACCATAAACATCAATGAACTGCCAATAAAAATATTAACGATGCTTGCTACAATTACAACGATTAAGCCAACAGTTAAAAAGCCACCCATAAATGAGAAATCTTTTTTAGTATTTAGTGCATAAGCAGACAAACCAAAAAAGATAAGCGCTGTAGAACCTAAGGCTTGCATAATAAGCATTGGTCCATTAGGTAATGCGGCATAATGGTTAAGCAATGGACCTAAGCCAGCCCCCATTAAACCTGTGAAAGCAAACACCCAAAATACACCAGATGCTGTATCTGCTTTTTTATTTACAACAAATAATAAACCAAACGAAACGAGTGTAAACACAATTCCCATAAAGTAAGGTAATTGTAGTGCCATTGAAATACCGGCTGTAACTGCGCTAAATGCAAGTGTCATAGCTAGTAAAAAGTAGGTGTTTTTAAGTACCTTGTTTGTTTCAATGGTAGACATTACCGGTTTCGCGGTATTGTACGACTGATTAAACGCCATTGTAGAGCTCCTTTAAGTGAAACGTGTGTGTTTCGATAATTTAACTAAAATTAGATTACCAACTCTTATATGTTTGGGCAAACCTTTGTAGATCAATAGAGACAAATATTTAAATAAAAGTTCATTAGCGATTAAATTAAAAACACTTTGTCTTAACTTTAAACAAATTAATTGTTTTTTAAGCACTTAAACAATTAATTTAAAAAAAAGCTTCACAAAAGGGATGGGTTTCCCTATTATGCAGGCCGTGCGGAGAGATGGCAGAGTGGTCGAATGCACCGGTCTTGAAAACCGGCATGGGTTTATAGCCCATCTAGGGTTCAAATCCCTATCTCTCCACCACTTATTTAATAAGTGTGTGGTAATTAAAGTATCATTCATTTAAATAGTTATTAGTACACTCTTACTTTTAACTTAGCAGTATCGGAGAGATGGCAGAGTGGTCGAATGCACCGGTCTTGAAAACCGGCATGGGTTTATAGCCCATCTAGGGTTCAAATCCCTATCTCTCCACCATATAACAAAATAGCCCGCTAATTTAGCGGGCTTTTTTGTGTCTGTAAAAAACTAAAATGCATTATTGTTAAATAGAGTCTATATGGGCAGATTAGGGCCTTTTTATCTTTCGAGCTTGAATTTACAGTAGACTGTTTGGTTTTTGTTCAAGGCAGAGCCTATGTTATGTGGTTATTTCCCCATAAATAGGCGATAACGCAGCTCAAATGCCAAGCGTGCGCTGCTCTTGGGTTTGCCTACATATAGGATGTAGGTAAGGGGCGTGAGCAGGACGCGGATGTTTTACTCAATTTTTACTTATTTTTACATGAATGTAAGCCTGTAGGATAACGCAGGAGCAGTTACCAAGCCGACTAGGTATAAAAATTCGCCTAGTTATAGCGCAATTTCTTTATCGTTAAATAGACTTCGTATATAAGCTAATTGGTATTACTTATCATTTTATATTTACTGAGAAAATGAAACCAGTAATTAGCGATGAATTTGTGGTATTTTATTAGCAAGCGAGTTTTTAAAGGTATGTAAAATATGACGTTGTGGCTTAAAGATGATTTAGCGTCAAGAAAGTTGGTTGTATACAGGGCAATTTTATTTTCGATAGTAACTCTATTTATTCTATTCGTATTCCAACCTTTTGGTACAACCAACGATACTGAACCTTATAAATTACTCCGCCTTTCAGGTTACGGCTTAGTCACGTTTTGCGCTTTATTGCTTTCGGGTTTTATTGAGATCTTTTTAATTCGGTTAAATCTTAGCAATAAATTTCGAATAATAGTGACCCCCAGCCTTTATATTTTAATTACTGCTTTGTTTAACCACGGATATTTTGTTGTTGCTATGTTAGGGGCTTGGCATTGGCAAAACCAAATACTCTTCATTGTATATACATTAGCAGTTGGGTTATTCCCGATTAGTTTCATATTTGTTGTCAATCGTCATGCAAAGCATATGGTCTTAACAACTGAAAAAATACCGGTTGTTAAGACTAAACAGCGTGCTTGTGAAGAGGTAGAAAAAAATAATGTCCCCCCACACCGTCTAATAACACTTATTGGCGATAATAAAGGTGACAAGCTAACAATTGCGCTATCGGATATATTGTTTATTAAGTCAGCCGATAATTACTGTGAGCTCGCAACGATAGAAAACGATGTTGTTTCTCATAAATTGCTGCGTATAACGTTAACTGGTTTATTAAAACAATTACCCCAAAATACATTTTTATATCGCTGTCATCGGTCTTATGCAGTTAATTTACAATTAGCCGCAGTAAGTAAAGGGAATGCCGGAGGATTACAGTTATCGATGAACTCATTTGATTTCACAATTCCAGTTTCGCGAACTTATGTTGATGTCATTAAACAAGCCTTGTTGTTAACCCCGGATGTTTGTTGATGACCCCAAAAACATGTAGTTAGCACCTAAAAATGAAATTTAGCCCTAATTGATCGATTTCATAATTAGTGATTGCCATGATTAAGTTGAATTTAAAATTGTAACTTAAGAAGGTACGTATGAAACATACAATTAAAGCACTGCTACTAATCACCACATTTATATTTTGTCATTACATGATGAAAGAGTTCTGGGGGGATAACTGGGTAAGTGTCCTATCTGACCTTGATCAACAATCAGCCCTTTTGTTATTTCCTGCTAAATACTTGTTTATTTATGGGCCATTGTTAGTTGTGGCAACATTATTATTTAAACATGAGAGTTGGTACAACGTTTTAGGTGTCAACATTGAAGGTTTTCAACGTTATTTACTCGCAGCGGTAGTCTGTTGCACACCTATGGTGATAGGCTACGCTTATTTGAGTAACGCGCTAAACCTTTCAATTACGGGGATAATTACAGGTTCAATATACGCGGGAGTTTTTGAAGAAATAATTTTTAGAGCTGCTTTGTTCGGCGTGTTATTTCGTTTTTGTCGTTGGGGGTTTATTCCCGCCGCATTAATTAGCTCAACGATATTTGGTTTGGGTCATATTTATCAAGGACATGATGCTATTTCAGCTGTGATGGCTGTTGCAATTACAACAATCGCAGGAACTTGGTTTGCGTGGTTATTTTGCGAATGTGGATACCGTATTTGGTTTCCATTATGGATGCATATATTTATGAATGCGGCTTATGGCATATTTAGCATGTCAGGTGGTGCAGCAGGGGATTTAAAAGGCAATTTGTTCAAGGCAACTGCAATAATTTTAAGCATACTCTACGTAAACTTACTTATCCGTCGTGGTAAACCGCGCCAAATAACACTTTCTACACTATTTAAAAAACGTCCAGGTTTTTCGTCTCAGCATTATAAATTAGCAACACAAAACACTTAAAGGAGTTAATAATGTTTGAATTATTTTTAATTATAATGATTTTTTTGTCGCCTTTTTTACTTTTAGTGCTAATTCATAGCTTAGTTCTTAAGGAACACAGACCGTGTGACTTCCTATCTTAAAACGGCAAATATCATTGTTTTTCTCAATGCTTTGCCGCTTACAATTTACCGCTAGTAGCTCAAATACACGATGTATCTTATGGCTGCACCGTGTTTGTTCTATGCAATCCAGAATATCATCCAACCAAAGATAACTGCACTTACTCGCTCTAAATGTCGAGATCGCACACTTAAACATACCCGCTGCACTATGGCAGATAAAACGCTTGATAAGTGTTTGCAGTATACTCAGCCAAACCAATGATTCGGCAATATGAGGATCTCGTGTGATGAACCCTTTAAGGTTATTCCATGACTTTAGTTCTTTGAAAAACAACTCAATTTGCCAACGAGTTGCATATATATCGAGTAGCTCGTCAAAGCTAAACTGTGCCTCTTTTAAATTAGGGGCTGTTGATCTTTCACATTGGTAGCCAAATCATTGCACATGCCAGCGCTAACATACTCTCAAACTGTAATTTCAATTTATCGTACCTTGTCGCTATAGCACGGAAGTGCTTTAGCCTTGCAAAGGCATTTTCAACTAAATGCCTATATTTATATAAGCACCAATCAATATCACCATTACCTGTTTTTGAGTTTTTCTTTCTAGGGATCACTGGGCTTGAGTTTCTCTCTCGAACCTTATTTCTAATGACTTCACTATCATAGCCTTTGTCTGCGATAACAAAATCGCCTTGGGGCAATAATTCAATCAGTTCATTTGCCACTTTACTATCATGAACATCGCCGCCTGTAATAATAAATTCAATTGGTAAGCCATAACTATCAACAGCTAAATGAATTTTACTTGTATTACCGCCACGACTTAATGCTATCGCTTGTTCTTGTTGAGACGCAGCACCTGTACTGTGTTGATGTGCTTTAACATAACTGCCATCAATGAATTCCCACTCAGTGTCACTATTGGCGGATAATGATTTGAACAACCTTATTAATATTCCTTTTTTAGACCAAAGTAGAAATCGGCGGTAAATAGTATTCCATAAACCAAAACACTCAGGGAGGTCACGCCATGGGCAACCAACACGTAAGCGATATAAAATTCCTTCCATCGTTTGTCTGTGTTCAAGCTTGTTATAAACTCTATCTTCAAGCAAAATTGATTTTAGCTTCGACCACAACTTATCAGTGAGCATTAATCGGGGCATGGTAATCTCGTAAGGTTTGTTTTTGGCGAAGTAAATTATACGAGATTACCGCTTACGCACAAAATTCAAACAAAGATCAACAGCCCCTAGTAACAAGGAAAACGGGGCGCTTTTCATTCGGTAAATAGATAAGCCTGTACTCGGGCCCATTTTTCTTCCAACGTACTGTTAATTCAAGTGGTTGGCTTGCGAATTTATCGAGTAACGTTTTGAGTTTAATGTTCTTTTCTTTAAGTTCTATACCCGCGCAATAGGCTGATGTAACGATTGGGTTAATGTTTTTATTTGCTCTGATCAAAAAATATCCGCCATCTTGAGCTACTTGCTCAAAGTAATCTAAGTCAAAATACCCAGCATCAGCAAGTAATAACGTATCTTCAAGTGTGTGGCTACCTGGTAAAAAGGCGCGCTCAGTTTCAACATCAGGACGAATATCTATTTCGCAGGGTTGTTCATTAAATAGGTCATAGGTAACGTGCAACTCAATTGCGGCAGGACTTACAGCAGTAAAACGACCAGCAAAAACCTGCGCTAATTCATCATGTAGAGCAAATGAAGAACCATCTTGCAATAACACTCGCTGTATTCCTCGCTGGGTAAAAAAGGTTTTATCCAGCGTGTTTACAGTCAATTTAGACATCGCTTGAATAACGAGCTCACGGACAAGCTCAGTCAAGGCTGGTTTTCGAATTTGATTATGAAAGGGTTTATAACTTATCGTGCAATCAGCCTGCGTTCGCAAGTTTTGATGGATATCTGACAAGTTAGCGTCTTGCAGGCAAGATAAGCTTTTAAATACGGCTTTGAGCAGAGAAACGATCGACAGGCAACGGTGTCGAACTTGAAATCCAGAGGTTTTTGCAAGCTCAATGAGGTGTTTTTCTGAGATAAGGGCTTTTAATTGGTTTGAAACTTGGTTAATCTGCATGTGAACTCTGTTTTTAGTCATGTTTTTATTGGCGTAACTATTTGATCATTAACAGAGTTCAACTTCAAGCTTTCTTAAGATCCAACCTATGAGTGCTAATTAAAAATTACTTTACCTATAAAACGACTGCTAAAGAAAAGTCACTTTTATTACAAGATAAAAATCAGAAAAATACGATTGTTATGCTGCAAAGAAAGTTGGACGTTTTAGTTGAAAGAGTCATAGTGCTTGAAGAGTTGGCAATAAATAAAAATATCGATTTATCACAAAAAATAGCTCAGTTGTAACTACTGAGCTATTTTTTATTTATTTTAAAAACTAGGGGCTGTTGATCTTTGTAGTATATATATTAATCAGCCCATATTGGTAGCCACATCATAGTGAATGCTAAAGCGAGCATGGAATGATAATTCCGCTCAAGCTTTTCATACCGTGTGGCTATCCCTCTATATTGTTTGATCCGACCAAAGGCATTCTCAACTAAGTGCCTATATTTGTACATGCACCAGTCAATATCTTCATTACCCACTAAACTGTTATCCTTGCGTGGAATAACGGGTGTAGCGCTATTGTCACGAATAAACTCTCTTAGTTTTTCACTATCGTAGCCTTTATCTGCGACAACAACATTACTCGTTGGGCAATTGGCTACAAGTGACTCTGCATGGACGATATCATGCGTATTTCCACAGGATAATTCATAATAAACAGGCAATCCTCCGCTATCTACTGCAAGATGAATTTTAGTCGAATTACCACCTCGACTCTTACCGATTGATTCATTGTCAGCGGTTCTTGCACCGCAACTATGCTGGTGAGCCCTGACAATACTGCCATCAATAAAGATCCAATCCATATCAGCATAGTGGGATAACACTCGAAATAATTCATTCAAAATATCTTTTTTGGACCATAAATTAAATCGTCTATAAATAGCACTCCACGAGCCGAAATAAGACGGTAAATCTCGCCAAGGAATACCGGTACGCATCTTATAGAGTATGCCTTCGAGCGTTTTTCTATGCTCAGGCTTATTATAAATTCGACCACTTAAGTGCATTACTTTTGATAAGACATTCCATGTCGCGTCTGTTAACATTAATCTTGGCATGAGGGTTCGGTGTAACGTTTTTTAGCGAATTCAATTATACCTTATCCTTATGCTGTTTGTTTTTTATACCGCAAAGATCAACACGCCCTAGGCTTTTATTACTTTATTAAATTACCTAGCTTATATGTTGTATGTTTTATCATCATAAGTTACGACCATAGTCTCTATTTCTAAGCTTTAGATCTTGGTGCATGCTTAATACATTAAATTTTATACGCTGTATTAAGGATTATTAGATGAAACATCAACTTGCAAAAAGCGTCGCGCTTTCATTATTGTCCCCAGTGATTGTTGGCAGTTTATTAGGTTTGTATTATGCACTAGCGTTGCAGGGTGATTTTCTATCAGTGTTCTTTCAACTATTGATGACAGCCATATCAAATGCACATATTGTAGGTTTAACAATGGCGGCTTTTGTTGTGCCGGGTTATTTACTCATGTTTAAGTATTCAAAAGTTAATTATTCAGGTGTTTTAACACTTGGGTTATTAGGTGGGGCTATTTTTAGTTATCTATTAAGTGCTTCAACAGGCGAGATTTTTTTAATTAATAGTGTGATGTCTGGATTCGCCGCAGGACTATTTTTATTTGGCCTTCGTAATTGTGCAAAAAAATAATCGCAGAATTATTGACCAAGCGCGCTGATAAACAGCGCAATTTCCTTTTTTTTACCCTTTAAAGGTTCCAATTTTTAACGACAAAGAGTACCTTTAGCTACTGTCTGTTTAATAAGAAGTAGTTTGGTATGCAAAAGTACGATTTTTACCAGTCATTAGTTAAGCAAACTGAATCACTAATAGCTGGTGAATCTAATGTAATTGCCAATTTGGCAAATATAAGCGCGTTGTTATTTACCTCTTTAGAAGATGTGAATTGGGCGGGTTTTTACTTTATGGATTCTCCTACTGAATTAGTACTAGGCCCGTTTCAAGGTAATCCAGCATGCATTCGTATTCCAGTAGGAAAAGGAGTATGTGGAACTGCTGCGGCAACCGCTGAAACACAATTAGTTGAAGATGTTCACGCTTTTGACGGTCATATTGCCTGTGATGCGGCGTCAAATTCTGAGATTGTTGTACCTATCTTGAAAAATGGTAAAGTATTTGCTGTTCTTGATATTGATAGTCCAAGTGTTGGTCGATTTGATACTGACGATAAAGCCGGACTTGAAGCGCTAGTGAAATGCTTAGAGGCGAGCCTGTAATGAAAGATTTGCTAAATGTTCAAGACTACCTGTTTGCTGTGCAAGATGTTGGCGACTGGGAAGGCGAAGAAGAACATGTAGCGGAAACGCTCAATGATTTGATTCATATTGCCTGGGATCGTCTTCCGGACGATTCTGAATGTGAATTTATTGATGAAACGATTAATGGTATTTGGGAACACCTTCGAGGCGATATGGCTGTAATAGAAGCCGACTTTGAAGAGCTGGTCAACTGGGTAACACACTACGTCGATTCGTCCCTTGATGAAAAGATGTGAAAAATAGGTTCTAAAATGGAAACCACAAACAAGCTAAAAGATATTAACGAAGTATTGGAATTTTTGTATCAAGAATTCCCACAATGTTTTAAACAAAAAGATGGCATCAAACCGCTTAAAGTAGGTATTTTCAAAGATATCGCTGAGCGTATTGCAGGCTCTGACAAAGTAAGCAAGACTCAAGTTCGTCAAGCGCTCAGAAAATACACGTCTAACTGGCGTTATTTAGAAGCGGTAACTAAGTCAGAGTTTCGTATTGATCTTGATGGTAATCAAGGTGAAAAAGTTGAGCAAGAGCATATCGACCATGCACAAAAAGCATTGGAAGAAAGCCGCGCTAAAATGGCAAAACGTAAAAAACAACAACGTCCACGCCAAGACTCAGATTCTAAATCTTTTAAGAAAAAACCAGCGCATGCTAGTAAAACAGGTGATAAAAACGCTTCTGCAGCTAATAAACCTGCCAAAGCAGCTCCTGCTAAACGTTCAGGAAAAATTGAACCTTTACCAGCTACTGAGGTCAAGGTTAATAATAAGGTTAAGGTTAAACTTGGCCAAGCACTTGTAAATGCAGTAATCACTGAAGTGAACAAAGATGACGTTCATGTTGAATTAGTGACAGGCATGCAAGTTAAAACCAAAGCTGACAGTTTATACATCGTTTAAACTGTAAATAAATTAAGGAGTTTGTATGAGTAAAAAGTTTACGCTCATTCCGTTAGTTGCTGCCCTGTTTTCAGGTTCATTATTTGCTGCTGTAGAAGCCGTCACTATTGACGATTTACCTCTGCTCAAGCAAGAAAGTCAACATGGTACTGCCAGCAAACGCGTGGCTAGCTTATTTACTCGTTCACACTATATCCCGGTTCGATTTAACGATGAGCTTTCTAGTAAAGTGTACGATCGTTATATCGAATCCCTTGATTTTAATAAAAGCGTATTTTTAGCAAGCGATATTGCTTCTTTTGACCAATACCGCGATGACTTTGATAACGCTATAACTACCGGCAAATTGGGTTTCACATTTGATATCTTTAATTTAAGCCTTAAACGCCGTTTTGAACGTTACGAGTATTCCCTAGCATTACTTGAAAAAGAAATGACCTTTGATAAAGAAGATGAATACTTTTTTGATCGTGAAGATGCTGCGTGGCCTGTATCTCAAGCCGAGCTTGATGAAATTTGGCGCGAACGTGTTAAGTACGATGCACTGCGTTTAAAAATGACAGGTAAAGATTGGGAAGGCATTAAAGAAGTGCTGACCAAACGCTATAAAAATGCAGAAAAGCGTTTAGTGCAATCAAATCCAGAAGATGCATTTCAATTAGTATTAAATTCTTTAGCACGAAGTATTGAGGCGCATACGTCTTATTTATCGCCGCGTCGTGCTGAACAATTTAAAATGGATATGGACCTAGAGCTCGAGGGCATAGGTGCAGTATTGAGTCCAGATGAAGATTACACAGTTATTCGCAGTTTAGTACCTGGTGGTCCTGCGGATAAAACAGAGCAAATTAAAGCCGATGACAGAATTATTGGTGTTGCTCAAGATGGCGAAGAATTTGTTGATGTTATTGGCTGGCGGTTAGATGACGTTGTTGATTTAATTAAAGGCCCTAAAGGTACTAAAGTACGTCTTCAGTATTTAAAAGGTGCTGATGCTCACGGCACACCAAAAGTTGTTGAAATTACCCGTGATAAAATCAGATTGGAAGACAGAGCCGCTAAATCAGAAGTCTTTGAAGCTAAATATTCAGATTTAACAAGCAAAGTGGGTGTGATTGAAATCCCTGGCTTTTACAATAATCTTTCGAAAGATGTAAAAGTTGAACTTGCTAAGCTTAAAGAGCAAAAGGTTGATGGGATTATTATCGACCTACGCCAAAATGGTGGTGGTTCATTATATGAAGCTACCCAGCTTTCGGGATTGTTTTTTGACCAAGGACCTGTAGTTCAAATACACACTTTAAATAACCGTATTGAAGAACAAAGAGACCGCGATGGCATTACCTATTATGATGGTCCACTTACGGTATTAGTTGATAGATACAGTGCGTCAGCATCAGAAATATTTGCAGCGGCAATGCAAGATTATGGCCGCGCAGTTATTATTGGTGAGCAAACCTTTGGTAAAGGCACGGTTCAACAGCACAAAGGCTTAGGGCGTGCTTATGACTTGTATGATAATGCATTGGGTAGCGTGCAATATACAATTGCTAAATTTTACCGCATCAATGGTGGTAGTACGCAACACAAAGGTGTGATTCCAGACATCTCGTTTCCATCAGCAATCGATCCTGCAGAATGGGGCGAAAGTAAACAAGACAATGCACTGCCTTGGGATAGCATTGTTAAAGCGAAATATAAAAAACTTGGTAATTTAACGCCAGTTATTACCTATCTTGAGAAGCAACATGAGGTACGAATTAAATCAGAACCTGAGTTTGGTTATGTATTTAATGATATTGCCTTATACAATGAAGAGAAAGATCGTAAAACGATCTCTTTAGTTGAAGCTACGCGCATTAAAGAAAAAGACGAAGGTGAGGCACGTGCACTTGTACGTACTAATGAACGTCTTAAGCGTTTAGGTAAAGATCCGGTAGAAAACTTAGATGATTTACCTGAGGTTATTGAAGAACTTGACCCATTTTTAGAAGAAGCCGCTTTAATTACCCAAGATTATATTAACTATGGTCGCATAGCTAAGAAGTAACCGCTGGTTTTACTTCTATAAAAAAGGCGCTTTTGCGCCTTTTTTGCTACCTATAATTTACTAAATTGTTATAATCTCCCATTACATAAAGTTGAGCTAGATCATTAAAGTTCAATTAATGCGCTTTACGTGCTAAAAATAATAATTAAACACACATTGAGTGTGTGTAGGAGTCTCTACTTTGAAGCCATTGGAAGATAAACCAATCAAGCCTGCCTCGTTTTTTGATGCATTAGTTCCTATCTCTGTATTAACTTGCCTACTCGGCGCTGCCGTATACTTATTTGGTGATAATTCTTCATCAGGTCCTAACCAGATCGCACTTTTGTTCGCAACTTTTGCAGCTGCTTTAATTGGTCTTAAAAATGGTTATACATGGAAAAAGTTAGAGCAAGCAATGATTGAAGGCATAACGCTTTCACTTGGTGCTATTCTAATTTTACTCATGGTAGGTGCATTAATTGGTACTTGGTTACTATCAGGAACTGTACCGACCTTAATTTATTATGGTTTGCAAGTTATTAACCCGAGTTGGTTTTATGCAGCTAGCTGCTTAATCTGTGGCATTGTTGCAATGAGTATTGGTAGTTCGTGGACTACGGCTGCAACAATAGGTGTTGCTTTACTTGGCGTAGCAACCGGTCTTGGGCTTGAACAAACAGTAACAGCCGGCGCGGTTATATCGGGCGCGTACTTTGGTGATAAGTTAAGCCCACTGTCAGAAACTACAAATCTTGCACCTGCAGTTGTTGGGGCTGATTTATTTGAGCATATCCAACACATGTTATGGACGACAGTACCTAGCTTTGTTATTGCACTGATTATATTTATATTTATGGGTTTTAATGCAACGGCTTCAAGTGAAGTAGGGCGTATTGACGAAATTACAGCTATTTTACAACAAAATTTTAATATTGGTTTTGAAATGCTAATACCACTAATTGTATTGTTAGTTTTAGCAATTAAAAAAATGCCGGCCTTTCCTGCTATCTCTATCGGTGCTGTTGTGGGCGCTGTTTGGGCCATGTTGTTTCAATCTGATTTAATTGCTAGCCAAATTGATGTCTCTCAAGGACAGTTAGTAGGCTACTTCAAGCTTGTTTGGACCACTTTTTTTGACGGTTTTAGCATAAACACCGGCGATGTTAAAATGAACTCGCTACTTAGTGGTGGTGGTATGGCTGGAATGCTTACAACGACCTGGCTTATTATGACCGCACTTATGTTTGGCGCTATCATGGAAAAAACAGGTCTTCTTGATATTTTTGTTAAAAGTATTCTTAAAATAGCTAAAAGTACGGGATCGTTAATTGCGGCAACAATAGCAACGTGTATAGGAACCAACGTGATAGCTGCTGATCAATATATTGCTATTGTTGTACCCGGTCGTATGTTTAAAGATGAATATAAAAAACGTGGTTTGAAGCCTGTTAACTTATCTCGTACATTGGAAGATGGCGGTACAATTACTAGCCCACTAATTCCGTGGAACACTTGTGGCGCTTACATGCAAAGCGTTTTACTCATAAATCCGTTTGACTATGCACTGTACGCTTTCTTTAATTTAATTAACCCTGTATTAGCGGTTGTTTATGCCTATTTAGGTATTAAAATTTTACGTATCAAACCAAAACAATCGGCCTAATTTTAAACAGCTCTTTTAAATTTAAAGGAGCTGTTTTGGAGCATCTATGACTGAATCAAGTAAACCTCAAGCACAATACCTTATAGACTACAAAGCCCCAGACTTTTTAATTGACCACACTGAGCTAACATTTGACTTACAGCCATTAACAACGAAGGTAAGTTCCTTATTAACACTTACACGAGTAGGTGATAACAAAGCACCCTTAGTGCTTGATGGTATTGATTTACGCCTGCTCTCTTTATCAATTGATACTGTTGATATAACGAATTATGAAATTATTGGCGAGCAACTAATAATTAATAATCTACCGGATAGTTGCCAATTAAGTATTGTCACCGAGATATCACCTGAGACTAATACTTCACTAGAAGGTTTATATTTATCAGGTGGTGCGTATTGCACGCAATGTGAGGCGCAGGGGTTTAGAAAAATAACCTATTACATGGATCGCCCCGATGTTTTATCTACATTTGATGTGACCGTAATTGCAGATACAAAATTTTCTCAGCTCCTATCTAATGGTAATCAAGTAGACAGTGGTGAAACTCAAGATGGGCGTCATTTTGCTAAATGGCAAGACCCGTTTAAAAAGCCAAGTTATTTGTTTGCTTTGGTTGCTGGTGATTTTGATGTATTAAAAGACAACTATATTACTCAAAGCGGTAAAAATGTTGAACTTGCTCTATTTGTAGATAAAGGTAATTTATCTAAAACACCACATGCTATTGCCTCACTTAAAAAAGCAATGCAGTGGGATGAAGCGCGTTTTAATTTAGAATATGACCTAGATATTTATATGATTGTAGCCGTTGACTTTTTCAACATGGGTGCAATGGAAAATAAAGGTTTAAACATATTTAATAGTAAATGTGTTTTAGCCAACCAAGAAACAGCGACAGATAAAGACTATCATACGATTGAATCTATAGTAGGGCATGAGTATTTCCATAACTGGACAGGTAATCGAGTAACGTGCAGAGATTGGTTCCAGTTATCGCTTAAAGAAGGTTTAACTGTATTTAGGGATCAAGAGTTTAGTAGTGACTTAGGATCTCGTGCGCTTAATCGAATTGACGCTGTAAAAGTAATGCGCACACACCAGTTTAGCGAAGATGCTGGCCCTATGGCTCATCCAATTCGTCCAGAAAAAGTTATTGAAATGAATAACTTTTACACGGTTACTGTGTACGATAAAGGCGCCGAAGTAATCCGAATGATGCATACATTATTAGGCGAGCCAAACTTTCAAAAAGGTATGGCACTCTATTTTGATCGCCATGACGGACAATCTGTTACTTGTGATGATTTTGTAAGTGCAATGAGCGACGCATCAGGCGTTAACTTAGATCAGTTTAAACGTTGGTATAGTCAAGCAGGTACATCTCGTTTAAATGCTATTCAAAATTTTGATCTGAATTCAAATACATACAGTTTAACAATTGAACAATTTGCACCGCTGAACCAGCAAGGTAATGCACCTTTGCATATTCCATTTGCAATTGAACTGTTAGATGTAAATGGACAAAGTATTGAGCTTGAGTACCAAGGCGAAAAAGTTAACCACGTTCTAAATGTAACTCAACCATCACAGACATTTCACTTTGATAATATGACTGCTAAACCTGTTGCAGTATTACTTGAAGACTTTTCTGCTCCATGTATTTTAAACCAAGAGACAGATGAACACGAGCTTCTTCATATTATGCGTTTCGCACGCAGTGACTTTTCTCGTTGGGATGCACAGCAGCAGCTATTTATTAAAGCAATGAAAGCGAATCTAAACAGTGTTGAAAGTGTTGGGCTTAGTGATGAGATAATTAATGCGCTTCGTGGATTAGTTAATGAAAAACAGGGCGATCTAGCGCTTATTGCAGAGCTATTAAAATTACCAAGTTTTGATACGTTGGCTGCTGAATTTGAAGTAATTACAGTAGATGAAATAGTCAATATTGCTGAGCAATTTGAAAGGCAAATAGCGGATGAGTTAACTAAAGAGTTTATAACGTGTTTTGAATCGTTAATCGATGATGGCAGTGTAAATGCAAGCGCCGTTGCAATTCGGTCTTTAAAGCAGCTATGCCTTCATTACCTTGCTAAAACTAATGACCCGCACGCTGCTGATTTTATTAAACATGCTGCAAGCTCAAAAAATATGACGAATGTTTTAGGTGCACTAAGTGCCGCTGTTAAAGCGTCACATGAGCTATGTAAAGAATTGTTAAACTATTTTGATAGTCAATGGCGTCACGATGTATTAGTAATGGATAAATGGTTTGCTTTGCAAGCGATGCAAACTGGTGACAATGCAATTGATAATATTAAGGCGCTTTACGAACATCCGTGTTTTGATTTTTCAAACCCCAATCGTGTACGAGCACTTGTAGGTAGCTTTAGTCATTTCAATACGTCTCAGTTTCATCGCCTTGATGGTAAAGGTTACGCGCTCTTAGGTGATTTACTCATTAAATTAAATGCTATAAACCCTCAAAATGCATCTCGTATGCTAACGCCGTTTATGTCGTGGAAGCGATACGATAATACACGTTCAACAGCAATGAGACTGCAACTAGAACGTTTAGCTAATTTAGATGGGTTAAGCGCCGATTTATTTGAAAAGGTTGAAAAAGCACTTAAGTAAATGATCGAATATTATTTTAATTTAAGATTGAGCTACAGCGAATGCATGGATTACTACCATGGTCGTTTTAGCTCATTGCAGGTTGTCGAAGATGGCGGGAAAACAGTGCGTTTTTCTGCTAATCACTTAAGGCCATTTATTACTAGCTTAGGTATAAGAGGGCGTTTCAGAATGTTATTAACCCTTGAAAATAAATTTATTCGTATTGAACGAGTGGCTTAGTACGCTGTTTTTATGTTATACAATCATAAAATATTGTCTTTTTGTTAATTTCAATTTGTTCTATTGTTAAATTACGTGTATAAATTATCTGGTACGACGTCTTACCAATACGTAAACGTCAACCAGAATGAAAATATATAACAGATTGAATGCGACTATTTGTAATTTATCCATTTCGCTTCTATCGTTACGATTACACTAAAAACAATAACTTGATCACACAAAATGACCCGCGACAGGGGGGAACCAAAAATGATAAGAAGATCGCTTTTTGTTAAAAATAAAATCGCTATAGGTTTAGCAGTCGCTAGCCTTGGTTTATCAACAGCTAATGTACAAGCTGCAACATTTGAAGCCGGAGGGTTTGATATTACCTTCGATTCAACCTTTTCATATGGGCAAAGTGTCCGTGTAGAAGACCGAGACTTTAGCTTAATTGGTAAAAGTAATAACCCGGCATTTAACTGGGCAGGTTACAATCCTGCGTTAAGTAATACCGTTTATTCATCTCAAGATGTGTGGGCTCAACCAGGCTCTTACTCAAATAATGGTGACGCGGGTAATTTGAATTTCGATAGTGGTGATTCATTTTCTAAATTATTAAAAGGTACACACGACCTTTCAATAAATAAAGACAACTACGGTTTGTTTACACGTTTTATGTATTTTTATGATTTTGCCTTAATGGATGGCAATCATGCATATGCTAATCCTACATCAGGTCAAGGTGTTGACCCATGTGACGATAAAGATACTAAAGCACAAAGCTGCGCCGACATTCGTTTATTAGATGCGTTTGTTTGGGCTGATTTTGATTTAAATGACGGTAACAACCCATTATCAGTGCGTTTAGGTCAGCAAGTTGTTAACTGGGGTGAAAGTACGCTTATATCTCATGGTATTAATGTAAACCCTGTAGATATAGATCGTTTAAAAGCACCTGGTGCTGAGCTTAAAGAGGCATTCATTCCGGTGGGCATGTTATGGGCTTCATTGGGTATAACAGACAATATTACGCTTGAAGGTTTTTATCAGTATCAATGGCAAGAAACGCGTTTGCCTGCAGCAGGTACGTACTTTTCTACTAATGACTTTGCGGCAGAAAATGGTTATCAGCAAAATGTTCAGTTAGGTTTTACATCTAACCCTGATATTGATGTTGCATTTTTAACTGATAGTCTAAACAACCTAACATCTGACTTTGCTTTAGCGGCAGCTGCACAGGGGATTGATCCATCTAGTGCTGAAGGCAGTGCTTTACTTGCTCAAATGTACCTTGCTTACCCCACTAAAGTTGCACTTAAAGGTAAAGGCGGTAACGGTAAAACAGAACCTGAAGATGGCGGCCAATACGGTTTACGTTTAGGTGTATTTTTGCCTGAATTTAATGATACTGAAATTGCACTGTATCATGTGAATTATCATAGTCGTCGTCCGCTTATATCTGGTCGTGTATCAAACTTTACTCAAGCAGCTATTGCACAAGATTTAGCAATGATTATGACAACAGAAATTACGTCTGATAATGTTGCTGATTTAACCGCTTTCTCTAAAGCGGAAAACGATTACCCTGAAGATATCAAATTATACGGTTTAAGTTTTAATACCACGATAGGCGAAACAGCCTTTGCCGGTGAATTTGCTTTTCGTCAAGATGAACCACTGCAAATTGATGACGTAGAATTACTCTACACAGCAATGCCTGAACAGTTAGCTGTTGCGGGTATTCGTCTTGATTTTGCGGGTATTTCGCAAATGAGTTTTGGTGATGCTATAAGCTCAGTTGGCCCAGGTGAAGTTGCCCAAGGTTATATTGAACGTGATACATCACAGATTCAGTTCACTGCGACCCATTTATTTGGCCCTTCGTTAGGTGCTGATAGCTGGGCTGTTGTTGGTGAAGTGGGCGCTGTAAAAATTCACAATATGCCTGAATACGATGAAATGCGCTTAAATGTATCTGGCACTGGCCGAAGTGGAACAATTACGGGTCCAGGTACTACCGATTATTCAACGCTACAGCTTGGTTTATCAAATGGTGCTGAAGAAAAGTCTTTTGCAACCGCTTCTTCTTGGGGTTACCGCTTAATTGCTAAAGGTGATTATTTTAATCTCTACAATGGTATTAACTTTTCACCACGTTTTGTTTTTTCTCATGACGTAAATGGTAATACACCAGATCCTATGTTCTTGTTTATTGAAGACCGTAAATCTTTAGGTGCTACCATGAACTTTAATTACCAAAATGCATGGTCACTTGATGTGAGCTATAACTCATTTTGGGGCGGCGGTGGTGTTAATACATTCTCAGACCGCGATTACGTTTCTTTCAATTTAAAATATTCTATTTAGGGGTAATATTACTATGATTAAAAAACCTACCCTCATTGCTACTGCTTTTTGTAGCTTGTTTGCAAGCAGCGCGGCATTAGCCAAATTAAGTGCTGATGAAGTTGCTCACTTAGGCCAAGATTTAACGCCAATGGGTGCAGAAAAATCAGCCAATGCTGATGGTTCTATTCCTGCATGGAATAACGGGATTACATCTGCGCCAGCAGGTTATGAACCTGGTATGCATCATCTTGACCCGTTTTCAACAGATAAAGTGCTTTTCACTATTGATAAAAGTAATATTGAAAAATACAAAGCAAATTTAAGCCCCGGGCAAATTGCTTTATTTGAAGCGTATCCAGACACGTTCAAAATGCCAGTATACGAAACACGTCGTTCTGCTTCGTATCCTCAATTTGTTTATGATGCAACGAAAAAGTTTGCAGCAACGGCAGAGCTAGTTGAAGGTGGTAACGGGATTAAAAATACTGCAATTGGTATCCCTTTCCCTATCCCTAAAACTGGTTTAGAGGCAATTTGGAATCACTTATTGCGCTATCGTGGCCAATCTATTGAGCGTTTTGGTGGACAAGCTGCACCAACCGCATCAGGTTCTTACAATTATGTTGGCTTTGATGAGCAATTATTAGTTAAATATTCAGACCCAAGCGCAACACCAGCAGAGCTACAAGACTCAAACATTTTGTTTAAGTTTAAACAAAAAGTAACAGAGCCTGCTCGTTTAGCGGGTACAGCGTTATTAGTTCATGAAACGATGGACCAAATATTAACACCACGCCAAGCTTGGACGTATAACTCAGGTCAACGACGTGTTCGTCGCGCACCTAACGTGGCATATGATGCACCAGGTACTGCAGCGGATAGCTTACGTACTACCGATGACTTTGATATGTTTAATGGCTCGCCTAATCGTTACAATTGGACGTTAAAAGGTAAGCAAGAATTATATGTGCCGTATAATAGCTATAAGCTACATAGTGACAAACTTGAATATGATGACATTTTAAAACCAGGTCATATTAATCCAGAACATACGCGTTACGAAAAGCACCGTGTATGGGTTGTTGAAGCTAACTTGAAAGATGATACACGCCATATTTATAAAAAACGTGTATTTTACATTGATGAAGATAGCTGGCAGGTACAGGTCACTGATATTTATGATAACCGCGACCAACTTTATCGTGTAGCAATGGCTTATGGCCTTAACTATTACGAAGTACCTACACAGTGGAGTACGCTTGAGGTTTACCATGATTTGAACTCTCGTCGTTATTTAGCAATTGGTTTAGATAACCAAGAAAAAATGTACGATTTTTCACAGTCGTTTAACGATAACGAATTTACTTCAAGCGCTTTACGTCGCGCAGGTAGATAGTATTAAACTAGGCACTTAACAATATGTTAAGTGCCTTTTCCTTTCTCATCGCGTTTGTCTTACAGCGCGCAACGCACTCCCTAGTAAAAAGACAAACAACTCTCTCGTACAAGGCGATTAAAATTTATGAAGTATTTGGTATATGCCAGCCTGATAATAAGCGGTGCGAGTGTTGCACAAGAAGCCCCTAACTATGCAATCAGTGCAACAAATGCAGCTAAAACCTTACTCACTGATATAACTAACACGGGTAATGGCTTAATTGCTGTTGGTAAGCACGGTACTGTTATTAAAAGTACATCGGGTGATTCATGGCAACAAGCTGAGCTAGTTCCAACTCAAGTGCTCTTAACTGCCGTTGATTTTAGTAACGAAAATAGTGGATGGGCGTGTGGCCACGATGCAACAATCATAAATACTACTGACGGTGGCGTTAATTGGCAGCTACAACAAGCATTACCTGAATTAGACAAACCATGTTTAGATATTTTATTTGAAGATGACTTAAAAGGTTTTGCAGTTGGCGCATATGGCATGTTTTATCAAACTACAGACGGTGGCCAACATTGGCAAAAACGCTTTTTAGATTCGCTACTTTTTAGTGATGATCGTGATTACTTAAACGATTTAAAAGAAAATGATCCTGAAGGTTATGAGGCTGAAACAGCTTCAATTTTACCGCATTTTAATCGTATAGAAAAAACGACTGACGGATTAATAATCGTTGGTGAAATGGGGTTAATGGCCAGAAGTTCTGACAATGGTGTTACTTGGGAACGTTTAGAAGAAATTTACCCCGGTTCCTTTTTTGTGTTTAATTCAGATGAACAACAAGAAGTTGTTGCAGGTCTACGCGGTAACGTATTTACGAAACAACGAGGGGAGCAAGAGTGGCAGCATTTAGAAAATGTAAAAGCTGCAACCGTTAACAGCATCATTAATTATAACAATGAACAATGGTTAATGCTGGCCAACAGTGGAGTTATTTTTCATTTACAAGATGGGTTACTTACTCACGAGCAACTCGCTGATGGTAAAGCAATACTTGATGGTGTGATTATAAATAATAACCTAATCATGGCTACAGAAGATGGCATTAAAGTGAAGGAGTTGACCCCTTAATGCATAAGATTTTAGATTTAATAGAAAAAGCGATTTTTAGACATCGCTTAATCATGCTTATAAGCTTTGCACTCATAACGTGCTTACTTGTATTTAAAGCAACGCAAATTCAACTTGATGCATCGTTTAATAAAAATATCCCGTTAAACCACGATTATATGAAAGTGTATACCAAGCATGAAAAGCAGTTTGGTGGTGCAAACAGTATTCTTATTTCAGTCTGTGATGACAGTGGTAATATATTTAATCCAGAATTTTTTACTCAGCTAAAAGCGGTTCATGATCAGCTTTATTTTATACCTGGAGTAAACCGTCCATTAGTAAATTCTATATTCTCCCCCAGCGCTCGTTTTGTTGAAGTAGTCGAGGATGGCTTTGCAGGTGGTCCAATTATTCCTGCAAACTTTAAAGCAGATACGCGTGGTTTAGGTGTAGTAAAGGAAAACATTGAAAAAGCAAAAGTTGTAGGGCGTATGATTGCCAGCGATTATTCGTGCGCGATGGTAACTGCTCAACTTTTAGAAACAGATCCTCAAACACAACAAAAATTAGACACATTAGCTTTTGCACAAAAGCTAGAAAGTGATTTAAGAGAACCTTTAAGTACAGACAAAGTAAGTATTCATATTATTGGCTTTGCAAAAATGGCCGGGGATATAGCTGAAGGCGCAAAAGGGGTGGTTGTTTTTTTTGCGATTGCTATCGCCTTTACTTTTATTATGGTTTGGCTGTTTTGTGGTAGTTTAAAGTTAACGATCTTACCTATTGCGTGTTCCATCATTGCTGTTATTTGGCAGCTAGGTTTACTTTCGAGTTTAGGCTTTGGCCTTGATCCTATGTCTATTTTGGTGCCATTTTTAGTCTTCGCTATTGGCGTAAGTCATGGTGTGCAGATGATCAATGCAATAGGCAAAAAAGTAGGCGAGGGGAAAAGTACTAGGATTTGCTGTCAATCAAGTTTTAGAACGTTACTTATCCCAGGTGGTATTGCACTTTTATCAGACACTGTTGGCTTTTTAACATTATTGACCATTGATATTGGTATTATTCGTGAGCTGGCAATAACAGCCAGTTTAGGTGTTGCGGTTATTATATTTACTAATTTAATTTTATTGCCTGTTTGGGCTTCTTACATGAAATTTGAAGGCAGTGTGCATATTCAATCAGGTGATGCGGATAAACCAAATCTGCTTGATGCGATTCGTGACATACTCGTTAAAGCAACCGATCCTAAAATTGCTAAAATGATTATAGGCTTTACTTTGGTGTTATTTGCTTTGGGCTATTGGCAAGCAGATAAAATGCGCATAGGTGATTTACATGCCGGAGCACCTTCCCTTCATCAAGACGCTCGCTATAATCAAGATACTTTCTTAATATCAGATAAATATACAATTTCATCTGACATTTTAAAGGTCATTGTTGAGGCCTATCCTGCAGCGTGTACTGAACATGATGTTATGGAGCGTATTAGTCGCTTTCAATATAAAGTTGAAAATGTAGCCGGCGTGCAATCAGTTGTTAGTTTGAGTTCAGTTGCGCAGTCAGTTAATGCAGGCTATAACGAAGGTAACCTTAAGTGGCAAAGTCTTCCACGAAATTCTGCTAGTTTAGTGCAATCCACTTCAAGAGTAGAAACGAGTACGGGTTTACTCAATGGTGATTGTTCTGTTATGCCTGTTATTATCTTTTTAGATGATCACAAAGCACAAACGATTGACCGCGTAATTGAAAACGTTAAACAGTTTTCAATAGAAGAGGGCACTGATAAATTAGCCTTTAAATTAGCGTCTGGGCCTGTTGGCGTAATGGCTGCAACAAATGAGTCAGTATCTGAAGCACAAATACCAATGATGATATACGTTTATGGTGCAGTAATTATTTTATGTTTATTAAGTTTCAGAAGCGTAAAAGCAACGATTGCTGTGGTATTACCACTTTATATTGTATCAACACTTGCTCAAGCACTTATGGTTCAACTAGAAATAGGCTTAACGGTTTCTACATTGCCGGTGATTGCTTTAGGAGTCGGTATTGGTGTTGATTATGGCATCTATATCCTGTCATCAATGATGGGGCAGCTTAAACAAAACGTGCCACTGAGTGTTGCTTATCGCAATGCATTGGTTGAACGTGGTAGTGCCGTGTTATTTACGGGTATTACGCTTGCAATTGGTGTTAGCACATGGATTTTCTCTGATTTGAAATTTCAAGTAGACATGGGAATACTGCTTACCTTTATGTTTTTAGTAAATATGTTAGGTGCAGTACTGTTATTACCTGCGATTGGAAGTTTACTCTGGACTGACCAGAAGAAATAAAGTGAATAATTTTGCTCCTTAATGGCCAGTAATGGCCATTTATATCTATAATTTGTGAATAGATGACCAAATAGCTGAAAAGCTTAAAATGTTTTCATCGAAAAGGCTGTTTATTAGCTGTAAAAGGGTTAGAATTTAACTGACTCCACGCTAATAAATGGCTGTACAAATATTCTGCCACTAGGCAGTAATAGATTAAGGAACATACAATGACACGAAATGAAGGCCAAGCCTCGGTTATCCTAGATAATGTTTGTAAGCTGATCCAAAAAAAAGTTCACGCTGATAATGTGTTACTCGTTGAAAAATTCGCCAAAGCCTTGTACAGCAACATGTCTAAAGAGGATTTGGCTAATCGTAACGATAGTGACTTATATGGCGCTGCACTAAGCCTTTGGAATTCGCTAGAAAAGAATACAACTGATAATGCTGTTATCCGCGTTTTCAATCCCGAAGTGGCTAAAGATGGCTGGCAGTCATCGCATACAATTGTTGAAATTATTGCTAAAGATATGCCTTTTTTAGTAGATTCAGTGCGTATGGCCATGACTCGTGAAAATATCGCCTCTCACTTATTACTTCATAGCCCACTTAAAATTCAACGTGACAAAAACACGAAAATATCGGGTTTATCTAATTTAAAAGCAGAGCAAGAATCGACGTTGACTAAAACGGTTTTCTTTATTGAAATTGATTGTCAAACAGATTCTTCTGTAATTGAGTCTTTCAAAAAAGAATTAGAATCAGTACTCGTTGATGTATCTGTTGCAGTTGAAGATTGGCAGCCTATTCGTAAAAAATTAATTGCGGTCACCAAAGAGCTACCTAAGCGTCGCCACAATAAAAATGAAAACGAAGTTGCCGAAACGGTAGAGTTTTTAGATTGGTTAGTTAAAGATAATTTCACACTAATGGGCTATCGCGAATATGAATTAAGCCCTGTGCAAGGTGATTACCAATTAAAAGGTAAAATGGACACTAGCCTTGGCTTGATGAAAAATTCAACTGAAGAACACACACGATTATTATCAGAATTACCAGAAGTAGCACGCCAAGAAGCGCGTAGCAGTAATTTATTAATTTTAACAAAAACCAATTCACTTTCTCGTGTACATCGCCCCGCTTATATTGACTATGTTGGTATAAAACGTTTTGACGATGAAGGGAATGTAATTGGCGAAGACCGTTTTATTGGGTTGTTTTCTTCAAGCTTTTATAATAATAGCGCTGCGGATGTCCCTGTATTAAAGAGTAAGATTAACCGCATCATGGAGATATGTGACTTTGCTAAAGGCACGCATGCTTACAAAGCGGTTTTAAATATTTTAGAAACCTATCCCCGCGATGAGCTAGTTCAAGCGCGTGAAAACGAACTACTTGAAGTTGCCATGGGGGTTTTACAAGTACAAGAGCGTGACATGTGTCGCTTATTCGTTCGTAAAGATGCTTACGGCCGATTTTTCTCATGTATGGTTTATGTTCCTCGAGAACGTTACAACACAGCCCTTCGTCGTGAAACGCAAGATATTTTAGGCAACGCATTTAATTCTGACAACAAAGTCGAATTTACTACTTACTTTTCTGAGTCAACACTGGCGCGTACCCATTACACTGTTCGTGTGACCGATAACAATATTGAATATAACGTGAAAGACATCGAAAATAATTTAATAGAAGCTGCGCGTACTTGGGAAGACAAGTTGCAGTCTGCGCTTTTAGAATCAGCTGGTGAAGCACGCGGTAACGATTTAAACCGTAAATACTGTAATGCGTTTGCACGTTCATATAAGGATGAAGTGCTTCCCAGTGCCGCAGTTGTAGATATTGAAAAACTAGAATTATTGACCGACGAAAATAAACTAGAAATGTTGTTTTATCGTCCACAAGAAGAAGCTAATAGCAATATTGTACGATTAAGCTTATTCCATAAAGATGAGCCAATTCATTTATCTGATGTTATGCCAATGCTTGAAAACTTTGGTCTACGTGTTGTTGGCGAAACGCCATATTCAGTTAAAACCAGTGATGGTCGTATTAATTGGATCATGGATTTTTCTATGCTAATAGACAGCAAAGGAATGGCTGACTTTGATAAAATTTCAGCACGTTTTCGCGCTGCATTAACAAATGTTTGGGGCAACCGTCTAGAAAACGATGGTTTTAACCGTTTAGTTTTAATGGGTGGCCTAGCAGGTCGTGAAGCTTCTATTTTACGTGCTTATGCTAAATATATGCGTCAAATTGGTGTTACGTTCTCGCAAACGTATATTGAAAGTACTTTTGCTAATTACCCAAATATTGCTGCGCAAATAGTTAATTTGTTCGCTAAAAAGTTCTCAATTAAAGCCCCGGCTAGTGCTAAAACACTTGAGAAATTAATAGCACAAATTTACCTAGAACTTGAAAATGTTGCCAACCTTGATGATGACCGAATTATACGTTTATACGTTGATATGATTGTTGCAACGCTTCGTACTAATTATTATCAAAAAGATGCACAAGGTCAGTTTAAATCTTATGTCTCATTTAAGATTCAACCTAGTCTAATTCCTGATGTACCATTGCCACTTCCTGCATTTGAGATTTTTGTTTACTCCCCACGTGTTGAAGGCGTGCATTTACGTTATGGTAAGGTGGCTCGTGGTGGACTTCGTTGGTCTGATCGTCGTGAAGATTTCCGTACAGAAGTCCTTGGTCTGGTAAAAGCGCAACAAGTTAAAAATACAGTAATTGTACCTGTTGGCTCTAAAGGTGGTTTTGTATGTAAACAGCTACCGACTGAACGCGAAGCGTTTATAAAAGAAGGCCAAGAATGTTATAAAATATTTATTCGCGGCTTATTAGATATTACAGATAACATTGAACGTGGTGAAATAGTGCCAGCTCGAGATGTTGTTCGTCATGACGAAGATGATGCTTACTTAGTAGTTGCGGCTGATAAAGGGACAGCCACCTTCTCAGACATTGCAAATGGTATTGCGAATGAATATAACTTCTGGCTAGGTGATGCGTTTGCTTCAGGTGGTTCAGTTGGTTATGACCACAAGAAAATGGGTATCACTGCTAAAGGTGCATGGGAATCAGTTAAGCGTCATTTCCGTGAAATGGATATCGATTGTCAAACTACCGACTTTACAGTGGTCGCCATAGGCGATATGGCAGGGGATGTGTTTGGTAATGGTATGTTGTTGTCTAAACATATTCGTTTACAAGTTGCATTTAATCATATGCATATTTTTATTGATCCTAACCCAGATGCAGCGACATCTTACCCAGAGCGCGAACGTCTATTTAATATGCCGCGCTCATCTTGGGAAGATTATAACAAAGACCTTATTTCTGCAGGTGGAGGTATTTTTTCTCGCGCGGCTAAATCAATAACATTAAGCCCTGAAATGAAAAAAATGCTTGGCACTAAAAAAGCAAGTATGACACCAAACGAATTAATGAAAGCATCATTAATGATGAACTTCGATTTACTGTGGAATGGCGGTATCGGAACGTACATTAAAAACTCTAAAGAAACTGATGCAGATGTTGGGGATCGTGCAAACGATGCACTTCGCATTAATGGTAATGAGTTGGGTGCAAAAATTATAGGTGAGGGCGGTAACTTAGGCGCAACTCAACTTGGCCGTATAGAGTTCGCAGCAAAAGGCGGGCGTGTCAACACTGACTTTATCGATAACGTAGGGGGTGTTGCGTGTTCTGATAACGAAGTTAACATTAAAATTTTACTTAATGGCTTAGTTGCGGAAGGTGATTTAACCCGTAAACAACGTGATGAGCTACTTTATTCAATGACTGATGAAGTCTCTGAATTAGTGCTTAAAGATTGTTATCGTCAAACGCATACGATTTCAATTACGCAATCGAAGGGCACGTCTACTCTTAAAGAAAAAATACGTTTTATTCATGCGCTTGAAAAAGACGGCAAGCTAAACCGTGCTATCGAGTTCATTCCTAGTGATGAAGAATTGGCAGAACGTGCAGCCGCAGGTAAAGACTTAACTCGCCCTGAGCTTTCAGTGCTCGTGTCTTACGCTAAAATGGTATTAAAAGAGTCTTTAGTAAGTGATGAAATTACTGAAAACCCATATTACCGCCAGCTGCTCGTCAAATCGTTTCCACGGCCATTACGTGAGAAGTTTAACGATGCGATGAACAATCATCCACTACGTAAAGAAATTATTGCAACTAAACTTGCTAACAATATCGTTAATGATATGGGTTTAAACTTCATGGTACGTATGCATGAAGAAACTGGCGCAAGCGAAGCTGAAATTGCAATGTGTTATTCAATTGCCAGTGAAATTTTTGAAATGCGCGATACATGGTCTTCTATAAGCGCACTAGATAATAAAATTCCAGCAGCTGTTCAAACTGAGATGCTTTACCAACTTCGTCGTACTGTGCGTCGAACTACACGTTGGTTCTTACGTCATCGTAATAAGGCGCAAACGATTGAGCAAGGAATTGAGTACTTTGCACCAACATTCAAAGATTTAAGTGAATACTTATATTGTTGAAAAAGAAAATGATCGCATAGTACAAGAAGCTAATAAGCTAATTGAAAGTGGTGTACCGGAAGATATCGCTAAACGAATTTTGGCATTATCAAGTTTGTTCTCGGTAATGGACTTAGCGGAAATTGCGAATAGTTCGGGCCGAGGTATCTCAATGGTATCTAATACGTACTTTAAACTTGGTGCGCGAATGGGTCTGCATTGGTTCTTAGATCAAATTACCCATCAACCGGTTGCAAACCATTGGCAAGCGCTTGCTCGTTCTTCTTACCGTGAAGAGCTAGATTGGCAACAACGTACGTTAGCTGAAGTAGTATTAAATAGCTTTGAAGCTGATGAAAAAGATGTTGATAGTCAAATAGATGAATGGATGGATAACCAAGAGTTATTATTACTTCGTTGGAAACAGATGTTGGCTGAATTTAAAACTTCACAAAGTCATGATTTTGCTAAGTTCTCTGTAGCACTTCGTGAATTAATGTTATTGAGCCATAATTGTAATACTTCAGGAAAATAATTTAGCCTTTCATTTGTTTTTATTCCACAAAAAATAAATGAATTGATTATTTTGTTATACAATACCTCAGCCTTGTCTGAGGTATTTTTTTGTCTGTATTTTAATAGAGGATTATATTCATGTTTTACGATTTAGCTCGCCGTTTTATGTTTACCCGTGATGCGGAGTGGGCGCATGAGTTTGCTCTAAGTAACCTACGTCGTTTCGCTAACACACCGTTAAGTGCCGCTTGGTCGCAAAGTATTGCAGACAAACCAGTTAATTTTTTAGGCCTTGAATTCAAAAACCCAGTTGGGCTTGCTGCAGGGCTTGATAAAAATGCTGAATGTATAGATGCATTTAGCCAAATGGGCTTTGGTTTTATCGAAGTCGGTACGGTTACACCGCGCCCTCAAGTGGGTAATGATAAACCTCGTATTTTTAGGTTGCCAGAGTCAAATGCAATTATTAATCGCATGGGGTTTAATAATAAAGGCGTTGATAACTTAATCGCTAACGTAAAAGCGGCAAAGTACAGTGGGATACTCGGTATCAATATTGGTAAGAATAAAGATACACCTAATGAGCAAGGTAAAGATGACTACATTCATTGTATGCGTAAAGTATTTGAGCATGCCTCATACATTACGGTAAATATTTCATCACCAAATACCCCTGGACTTCGTGATTTACAATATGGTGCAGCGCTTGATGATTTACTGCAAAGCCTTAAAAGCGAGCAACTTGATCTAGCAGCTAAACACAATAAGCAAGTTCCGATGCTGGTAAAAATTGCGCCGGATCTGGATCAAATACAAATAGAGCAAGTAAGTGAGTCACTTTTAAATAATAAAATCGATGGTGTAATTGCCACGAACACCACGCTTGAGCGAGCTGCAGTTATGGGCCAGCAATATGCAGAAGAAGCCGGCGGTTTATCAGGTCATCCTGTTAGAATGCGCTCTACAGAGGTAGTGAGTGAATTGAAACGCTTAACACAAGGTAAGTTGCCAATCATCGGAGTAGGCGGTATTGACGATGCTACATCTGCAAAAGAAAAGTTAGATGCAGGCGCAAATTTAGTTCAAGTTTATACTGGGTTCATCTACAAAGGTCCACAATTGGTAAAGACGATCGTTAACGGCTTATAAGGATCAGTTATCTAAGCTTTTGATCGTTCGATAAATGTTCTAAGCAAGCATTTTAAAAGTGGTCAAAAGCGGTTATACTGTGAGCAATAATTATTCAACATACCCAAGGAGGAGTAAATGTTACAAGCATCAAAGCAATGGCAGTGGATTACTTGTCCTAATAAAAATCGTTTGTTACTTGATTTAAATGACGACATGCAATTATGTACGCCCTATAAGTTAAGACAACTCACCGATTCTGTTTTTAAAAATCCACGTTTTAGTTTAGAAGATGCTGCATTTTATGAACAAGTTTATAACTATTTAGATGGGTTTGGATTGTGGTCTGCTGCTCAAATTTGTCAAATATCGCTAAATGCAACCGCTGTTAAATATCACTTAAAACCCGTTTTATCAAAAAGCTGGTTTTTTGAAGAGTACACTGGAACAGAGCCTAGTGTAGAGGCAATAGTAAAATTAACATCTAAAGCACAATCGGGTGATTTCTTAATTGTAGAGCACTGCTCTGATTCATCTATTTGCTTAAATTTAAGCGAAACCTTTAAATTAGACGAAAATTTATCTTTAGCACAATTTGAAGTAATCCGTATTTTGAATAATCGAGTCCACCCCATTCTAAATCAGCAATACCAAAGTCAAACCGCCTAGGGTCTGCTGATCTTTGCGGATTGAAATTTGTTCAAACTAGCGGCTATTTAATCGCAGCGCGAGATTTGTAACCTAGTGGGCTCGGTAGCTGCTCCTGCGTTACTATACTGGCTTACATCCATGTAAGAATAAGTAAAAACCGAGCAAAGCTTCCGCGTCCTGCTCACGCCCCTTACCTACATCCCTGTCTCTTATACACAAGTCTTTGAATATCGTTAAGTCTGTGATCTAATCGATCATCATCACTCATAGATTTATCATATGCACACAAACACTTCTGAAGAATGGGCTCAATTAATTTTTGGTAATGCTAATTTAGGAGATCCGAGACGCACCCGACGATTAGCTCTACTAGCAAGCGATATGGCTGAGAATGCAGACAGCTCAATTGTTAAGGCTTCTGATACACCCGCAAAAATTGAAGCCGCTTATCGTTTCATTAGAAATGAGAAAATATCCCCTCAAGCGATTGCCGATTCAGGATTCTCACAAACGAGTGAAGCGGTAAAGCAGTTGCCTTTGGTTCTCGCTATCCAAGATACGACAGGATTGACATTTAAACACAGTGTTTGCAAAGAATTAGGCGATGTGAACTGTGCAAATACATTAGGAAAACCATCAAAAACAAGAACGCTATATGCGCATTCAACTTTAGCAATTGATGCAGATACGGAGCACGTTATTGGTTTACTCGACCAGTCCTATTGGTTTAGGAAATCAAAGGTTAAAGGGACTAAAGATCAACAACAGCAACGCCCTTACGAAGAGAAAGAAAGCTATCGCTGGCAACAAACATTAATGGATATAAAAAAACGTACAGGTGAATTATCAAATATACTTAACATCTGCGACAGAGAAGCTGACATTTATGAGTACATGACTTACCAAAAAGATGAAGGGCATCGATTTTTAGTCAGAGCAAAAGAAAATAGAAAATTAATAGAGCCTCAATGCAATCTCAATCAGTTAATAGAAACAGCGCAGGGTCAGTGTTGTTACACTATTAATATAGCGCAACGTGCGGGAAGAAAAGCGCGTCAGGCCCGAATTACATTGAGCTATCAACCTATAACACTCGCCAAGCCTAAGCGAGTACAAGGGCAAGAATCACCGACATTGAGCGTCAATGTCATTGTCTGTCAGGAAAAAGAAAGTACGCAAAAAAATCCATTATGTTGGATTTTATATACGACAGAGCCCGTAAATACAGCAGAAGATGCCCAGAAATTAGTAAGATACTATGAACTTCGCTGGCGTGTAGAGGAGTTTCATAAAACATGGAAAACAGATGGAACCGAAGTAGAAGATTTACGTTTGCAGCACAGTGATAATATTTTACGAATTGCGATCATTAAGGCGTTTATTGCTGTCAGGTTATTACAGCTGCAAAATATGGCGCAAAGGAGTGAATTAGACAAAGAAGTGAGATGTACAACTTGTGTTAAAGAGATGACGTGGAAATTACTATGGGCAAAGGTTGAAAAGGATGTGTTGCCGGATAAAGTACCGTCTCTCCATTGGCTATACTATAGTTTAGCGAAATTGGGAGGGTGGTATGACAGTAAAAGAAATGGTCGAGTTGGCGTAAAAGCACTCTGGAAGGGGTGGTTGAAATTAGCAGAAATGGTCGAATCTGCCGAATTGTTAATATCAATTCAGCAGACAGAAAAGTTGTGATCAAGAGACAGACCTACATCCACTTAGGCAACAAAGAGTAAATAGCCCCTAGGAAGAACCGTTTGGGCAGCGCCTGTTTGGCATTAATGCTACGTTATCGCCCATTTATGGGGAATGACCACACTGCATAGGCTCTGCCTTGCCTAAATACCAAACAGACTGCTGCAAATTTAACCTTGAAAGTTCAACAGACCCTCATTAAATTTAAGTTTTTAAGCGTGTCTTTATGGCGTGTTTGTTACTCAACCTATGTTATAATCCTGCGCAATTAGCTATTAAGGGTTATTACTTTGCAATTTATCGCACTTACTTCTATCGGAATCGAAAATTTATTGGTTGATGAGCTAACAGAACTTGGCGCAACTGTGTCTAAGCAAACTGTTGGTTCTGTTCGTTTTGAGGCTGACTCATTACTGGCGCAAAAGGTTTGTTTATCAAGTCGTTTTGCAACGCGTGTGCTTATGCTTATTGAAGAAAAAGAAGGCGTAGATGACAAGAATAGCCTGTATAATTTTGCGCGATCGCAACCTTGGCAAGAGTGGTTTGGACCAACTCAAACATTCGCTGTTGACTTCAACGGTACCAATGACTCATTAAAAAACACACAATTTTCGGGTCTTGTAATAAAAGATGCGATTGTTGATTATTTTAATGATTTATACGAGCAGCGTCCCAACGTTGATAAGCAAGACGCTAACGTACGTGTTGTTGCACGACTAAATCGTTACGGCGTTTCTATGTATATTGACTATTCTGGCCCTCGTTTGTCTGAACGTGGTTACCGCCAAGGCCAAGGTAAAGCGCCAATTAAAGAGCATTTAGCGGCTGCACTAATTAAGCGAAGTGGTTGGCTTGATAATGTAAAACAGCCTTTATTCGATCCATGTTGTGGTGCGGGTACTATTTTAATCGAAGCGGCCGGCATGGCACGAAACGAAGCGCCTGGATTGTTCCGTGAAGGCTTTGCTTTTGAACGTTTACCCAGTTTTAGAGCCGCTAAGTTTAAAGAACTTAAAGAAGAGTTACTTGCTAACATTACCGACCCTAAATTGTGGTTAATTGGCCACGATTACGATGAACAAGTTTTAAGTAAAGCGATTGATAATGCCAAACGGGCTGAGCTTGATGATGTTATTAAGTTTAAGCAAAGTGATGCCACTAAGCTTACAGCCGTTGCTAAGTTACCTGGTGTGGTAATTTCAAACTTACCTTATGGTGAGCGTATTGGTTCTATGGCTGAGCTTGTTGATTTACACCGTAATTTAGGTGTTGGCTTTAAAAAGCACTTTAATCATTGGAAACTTGCCTTACTGGGTATGGACGAGAGCTTATTTAAACTTTTAAAACTTGTGCGTCTTAAGCGTTATAAGTTTAAAAATGGCCCACTTGATGTTGAACTCAACTTATATCAATTAGATGATAAGCAAGTAAGTTTGACCACCGATGATAAAAAAGCGCTTAATTTTGAAGGCTCTACGTCATTCGCAAATAGATTGAAAAAGAATAAGCAAGGCTTAAAAAACTGGCTTAAACAAAATAAAGTAGACGCTTATCGTGTTTATGAAGCGGATATCCCTGAGTACAATGTTGCTGTAGATATTTACGGTGATTCAGCGGTTATTTTTGAATATGCAGCGCCTAAAGAAATTGATGAAAAAACATCAGAAAAACGCCTGCAAGACGTAATAACATTGACTTCGCAACAACTTGATATCTCACCTGAAAATATTGCTGTAAAAGTGCGTAAAAAGCAAAAGGGTGAAGACCAGTATACCGCTATGTCTAAACAAAACCGAACTATGGTAGTTGAAGAGTTTGGTGCTAAGTTTAAAGTTAATTTATTCGACTACTTAGACACAGGTTTATTTTTAGATCACCGTTTAATGCGTCGTTATATTCAAGAAAATGCAAAAGATAAACGCTTTTTAAACTTGTTTGCATACACAGGTACTGCCTCTGTGCATGCTGCACTTGGTGGCGCTAAAGCAATTACAACAGTTGATTTATCTAAAACCTATTTGAAATGGGGCCAAGATAACTTCGATTTAAACAATATCAGTAATACCCGTTACCGTTTTGAACAAGCAGATTGTTTAAAGTGGTTAGAGCATGCGACAGCACAATATGATTTGATATTTTTAGACCCTCCAACGTTCTCAAACTCAAAACGTATGAAAGACGCGTTTGATGTGCAAAGCGATCACATTAAATTATTAACGTGGGTTAAAAAGATCTTAAGTCCATCGGGTACTTTAATTTTCTCTAATAACAAACGTGGTTTTGTAATGGATGAAGTTGGCCTGATTGGTTTAGGCTTAAAAGCCGTTAATATCTCAGATAAAACATTATCACCAGACTTCAAACGTAATAAAAAAATCCATAATAGCTGGCTAATTACGCATGGCTAAATGGATTTTATATCATACTGATGGTTGCCACTTGTGCGAGCACGCTGAGCAACTTATCACTGAAGTACTTCGTGATGCTAGTGAGTTATTACTCATTGATATTATGACTGATGAGCAGCTTATTGCTGAGTATCAAATTACTATTCCTGTATTAAAAAGTGAAAAAGGCGAGAAATTATATTGGCCTTTTACCTTACACTCTGTGCGCGAATTTTTAGCACAAGCAGAATAAGAGCAAATAAGAACTATGGATCTAATTAGAATTTTAAAAGCACAACTTGCTTTTGGTACACATGCTTTGCTTAATAAAGCAGATGCGGTTATAGAAAGTGGCGAAAGAGTGTGTGTTGTTGGTCGAAATGGCGCGGGCAAGTCAACGCTGCTAAAAGTACTTGATGGACAAGTTGTTTTAGATGATGGCGAAATAAATCAACTCGGTGGCATTCGAATTTCTCGCTTAGAGCAAGATCCACCAAAAGGTGCAAGTGGCACTGTATTTGATTACGTTGCGCAAGGTATGCCAGAAATTGCTAACTTACTCATTGATTTTCATCATGTTAGTAACGAATTGCAAACACAGTGTACTGATAAGTTATTAAACAAGCTTGAACGTTTATCAAACCAACTTGAAGCCGCTGATGGCTGGCGCTTTGATAGCAGAATTCAATTAGTCTTAACACAATTAGAGCTAACGCCAGAGGCTAAACTTGAGTCCCTTTCTGGTGGTTGGTTACGCAAAGTGGCACTTGCGCGTGCACTTGTAAGTGAGCCTGATTTATTGCTACTAGATGAGCCGACAAACCATTTAGACATGGCAAGTGTCATGTGGCTTGAACAGTTTTTAAAAGAATTTAAAGGCGGCATTGTATTTATATCACATGACCGTGCGTTTATTCGTGCTGTTGCTACGCGTATTTTAGATTTAGATCGCGGTAAACTTATTTCGTACCCAGGTGATTACGCGACTTATCTAGAGCAAAAAGCGCATGATTTAAAAGTAGAAGAAGCGCAAAATGCATTATTTGATAAGCGCTTAGCAGAAGAAGAAACGTGGATTCGCCAAGGTGTTAAAGCGCGTAGAACACGTAACGAAGGGCGTGTTAGAGAGTTAAAGCAGCTACGTAATGAGCGCAAACAACGTGTTGATCAAGTTGGTAAAACTGACTTTAATATTGAAACAGCAGACCGCTCTGGTAAATTAGTATTTGAAGCTCAGCACCTTTGCCATGCATTTAAAGACAAAGTTATTGCTGATGATTTTTCGACACTTGTTATGCGTGGTGACAGAATCGGCTTAGTAGGTCCAAATGGTATTGGTAAAACAACACTATTAAAACTAATGTTTGGTGATTTAGAACCAGATAGCGGCATAACTAAGCAAGGTGTTAATTTAGAATTTGCTTACTTTGATCAGTACCGTGAAAAACTTGACGAAGAAGCAACAGTTCAAGATAACGTTGCCGAAGGTAAACAAGAAGTGATGATGGGCGGTCGTTCACGTCATGTTTTAGGTTATCTGCAAGACTTTTTATTCCCGCCAGCACGCGCTCGTACACCGGTTAAAGCACTCTCTGGTGGTGAAAAAAATAGACTGCTGTTAGCTAAACTGTTTTTAAAACCATCTAATATACTTGTTCTCGATGAGCCAACGAATGACTTGGATATTGAAACATTAGAGTTACTAGAGGACATTATTAATCAATATCAAGGTACAGTGCTGATTGTAAGCCATGACCGAGAATTTATTGATAATACATGTTCTAGTGTATGGGCATTTGAAGGCAATGGTAAAGTAACAGATATCGTTGGTGGTTATAGCGACTATGAAGCCTATGTTAGTTACTTAGCTGAACAAGAAAAAAAAATTCAGCAACAACCAGTAAAAAAAGTTGAAAAAGTAGTAACTCCAGCTGCCAAACCTGCAGCTAAGGCAAATAAACTCTCTTACAAATTAAAACTTGAATTAGAGCAACTACCGAATAAAATGGAAAAACTAGAAGCTGAAATTGAAGCTCAACAAGCTGTAGTGAGTGACGCAGACTTTTTTAAACAAGAGAGTGATGTAACAACTAAAGCATTGAACCATTTAGCACAACTTGAGTCTGACCTTGAAGCTGCCCTTGAGCGCTGGGAAGAACTTGAAGAATTACAGAATCAGTAGTAAGGACTAAAATGAAATATAAATTACTCGCTGCCAGTATTTTAGCGACATTAAGCACTTCAGCAATAAGTGCGACATATCAATTAACTGAGTTAGGGTCTTCTGAAAACGCTAAACACTCTTACGTTACCGATGTTAGTGAAAGCGGCCATATTATTGGTGTCGCTAATGGTTTATATAATTTACCAATTGATACAAGCTATATAGATTTTACTGAAAGTATTATCAAGAATAGTTACAGTAATACAGAAGATGCATTTGAGTTAAGCGATAAAGTAATTACCTTTACGCTTGATGATATCGAAAACAATGATGCTGTAGCGACTAACTCTGACGCTCATAGTTTTATGATTAGCTTTTTATCATCGATTTCTACAAATTTTGAGTATCAGAAAATAAGTTCATTAATAGGCGTTAATTTTAATGATTCTACTTTAACAGAGCAGCCTTTATTTGATATAGCTTCAGTTGATTACGATGGATTAACGCGCTCTACTACGAATTTGTATAATGCTGTTAGCGAAGATGGTGTTTCAGTTGGTTGGGGCAGTGCACCCTACGATAAAGTTTTATTCACTCCTGATGGAGATGACGAAGCTGAAACATGGTTCACTCATGAATTTATAGAGCGTGGGATTGTAATAAGTGCTGATGGCAGTATAAGTGTTGAGTTAGAACCTGAATTCAATGAATATGGCGGCACAAGCCGCGCTAACGACATTATTAAAACAAATAGTGGTTATACTGTAGTAGGTAACGTTTCAACTAGTATACCAGTTGAAATACAAGATGATATTGATGATGGGTGTGATAATGAAGATGAACCTATATCAGTATGTGTTAATTTATTAAATTCTAATTTTTCACGAGGCTTATTTAATAAGCGTGCTGTTAAATGGGAACTTGATGAATCGTTAAATATTACTTCTGTCGAAGAACTTGGTTTAGCACTGACACCTGATGAAGGTGAAACTGAAGATGATGCATTTATAAGTACTGCACTTGCGGTTAATAGTAATGGTGTTGCTGTAGGTTCATCGCATACGCGATACTATAAAGATGATGACATTATATTAACCATGCCCGTTTATTATAAAGATGGTGCGGTAGTTGATTTTATAAATCAAGAAGATGATTGGCAAGGCGGTAAAGCATTAGCAATAAGTAATAATGATGTTATTACGGGTTATGCTATTAAACGAATTGAAGGAACACTTCGAAATAAGTTTTTTTATCATGATATAGCAACAGGCAATACGGTATTTCCTACTGACTATTTTTCTAGTTCAAGTTCTTATGGTAATGATATAAATAGCCAAGGTTATATTGTTGGGGAAGGTGAGGTAGGTGTTTCAGATAGCTCACGTCGTAAAGAGGCATTTGTATACAAGATTGGCGAAGATAAAATAACCAACCTAAATGACTTATTACCATGCTATGAAACTGATGGTGAGACAAATTATGCTTATACAATGACTGAAGCTAAAGTAATTAACGAAAATAATGAGATTTTTGGTGTAGCAACCAAAACAGTTGAAAAACGTGATTCTTTAGGTGGAATTGTTACTGATATTGAAGGCAATATTGAGTTTGAAAGTGTCGCAGTTGCAGTAAAGTTAACTCCTATTGCTAATGGTGAAGTTGAAAACTGTGCACCCCCTGAAGCAGAAATTTATGAACGTAACTCTGCGAGCTTTCCTTGGTTCACATTATTATTACTACCCTTAGTTGGTATAAGACGTATATTCCGTTTTTAATTAACTAAAGTGATTTGCATAAAAAATCCCAACTTCATTAAGTTGGGATTTTTTTCGTCTATAGTAATTAGAGCTTATAAATATTTGGTTATTTGGTTATTTGTTGCGTGTTGCCCACGCTTTGACTACCGAACGTCGCCAAATAATATCTATACTAAAGTAAGCAATTATGCTCGCGATAGAGGCGCATACCAATGAGCCAATTAAAAAAGCGGGTCCAATGGTTTCTATACTTTCTAGAAACCAAGCCCAGCTAGGTTCGAAGGCAAAGTGTTGCTCTGGCTGGTTTAAAATTAATGTACCAACTAAATACGACCCGTAGAATATAGGGGGCATAGTTAATGGATTTGTAAGCCAAACTAAAGCAACCGAAATAGGTAAGTTAACTCTAAATACAATAGCTCCTGCTGCGGCTAAGACCATTTGAAAGGGAACAGGGATGAAAGCAAAAAATAGCCCAACAGCAAATGCTCCTCGAGCGGACCGTCTATTTAAGTGCCAAAGATTTGCATCTTGCAAAAGGTGCCCAAATATTCTTAGATATTTATGATGTCTAATTTTATTTGGATCAGGTAAAAATCTTTGGATCGTTTTTTTAGCCATTTAAAGCAACCATTTACATCAGTGTGGATAAGTCTTGGGTTTGTAATTGGCTGTATTGCAACCGTATTTTATTATCAAACTCTCGAATTTATAATATTCACAATATCAGTCCTTATTGTGAGTTTGTATTTTAAGCCGTTTTTAAATGTATTGTTAGGCTTTATTTGCGCTATTTGTTGTGTATCACTGCATTATTATACTTTTTATAATTTTGAAAGCCCAAAACAGGATGAAAAGTATGCATATACAGCTGAGCTAATTGTCGAAGATATAATTTCAAATAAGCAACCTCAATACATAAGAGTAAAAATAATAGAATTTGATACTGATCGATACGCCTATTTTAGGGCACCGAGTGCAATGCTGAGTGTGAATTCTGAACAAATACTTTTTGTTGGTGATACTTTTAAAGCAACAATAGCTATAAAAAACTTTCGAAGTACTAAAAATTTTAATGTATTTGATAACGAGAGATATGCTTTTACACAACGAATATTTTTTAAAGGAAAAATACTCAATAAAGAACTTATGGTTGCGCGTAATAAAAAACACAGCCACCTTATAAATTATAGGGAGTATATAAAGAGGACTTACAGTAATACAAAACTTAAATGGCTATATTATGCACTATTAACGGGTGATAAGTCGTTAATGAGCTTTACAGATAAGCAATTAATGCAATCATTGGGGTTGAGCCATTTACTGGCAATATCCGGATTACACATCGGGTTAATATTTAGTTTTTGCTATGTAATTACGCGACTTTTATTTAAACAAATAAAATACGCTGGTAAGCAGACTAAAAACCTGTCTGTTATTTATAGTCTAGTTGGATTTGTTGGATCGTTTATCTATGTATATTTGAGTGATTTTTTAGTTTCAGCTACACGCGCCTTAATTATGCTTGGGTGTTATTTAGCACTCTACTTTTTGGCAAAACAACCATTACGTTGGCGAAGTATTTTATATGCACTTGTTATTCTGCTTATAATTAATCCTTTTAATGTATTAAACGCTGGGCTGTATTTCTCGTTTATTGCTGTGGTTATTATATTTCTAGTTGTTAAGCAAATACCGATTTTTAATACATCATTTCTAAATAAGGTCGTTGCATTAACTGTCGTTCAAATTGCTTTATTTATTGGTTTATTACCACTTTCATTATACTTCTTTAATGGCGTGAGCTTAGTTGGTTTAGTACTGAACTTAATTGCTATCCCATTACTTTCTTTAGTCGTTATGCCTTGTCTAATTATTATCACATTTATTAGCAGCTTACTTGATATAGGCATAATTATTAGTGTTTTTGATGAAAGCTTAAGTTATTTATTCGAATGGCTATTGAAAATACCTAGTTATATTCGTTGGTTAAATATAGGTAATATTGACGCTATTGTTGTTGTTTTTTCATACATTACTATTTCGATTTTTTATTTAGTCCCATATAAATGGCTAGCAGGTATCCCATTAAGTGTCATATTGTTTAACTACTTAATAGTGGATAAGCCAAAATGGCAATTACATGTTTTTGATGTAGGACATGGATTAATGGTGCTAATAGAAAAAGATAAACATGCACTAATTTATGATTTTGGGCCTAGTTATTTTAATCGTTTTAGTCGTACCCGTAGTATTTTACTGCCCTTTATTGAGTCAAATAATCTTACTGTATCAACAGCTATTTTAAGTCATGAAGATAACGATCATGCGGGCGGTGTAGATCATTTTATAAAAGCAGGCTACGAAACTCGTTTTACCACATTTCATCCCAATAACTTACAAGACACTTGCAAAGTAACCAAAATAGATATTTTTGGCCTTCAAATTGAAAGCTTTAAAACGTTAAACTTCAAAAATGAGAATGATGATTCATGCGTTATTCGTGTTGCTGATAAAACCCACAGTGTCTTATTAACGGGTGATATATCTAAACAACGAGAGTTGCAATTATTGCAAGAGAACTATTTTTTAAAAAGTACCGTTATGCTAAGCCCACATCATGGGAGTGATACATCGTCTAGTAATGAGTTTATAAGTGATGTAAATCCTAAAATTGTTATTCATTCTAGTGCTTACAAAGGACAATGGCACTTCCCGAAGGAGGAGGTTGTTGATCGTTACGACAAAATAAATGCAACTCAATATGTGACAGGTCAACAAGGACAAATAAGTATTGAATTTTACAATGATAATGTTCGAGTAAAAGCGGCTCGAGAGGATGAAAGTTACTGGTTTATCAAAAATTGACGTTTTGTTTTAGTGTCCCTAAGGATACAATAGAGTCTGTAATTGTATGAAGAGAGTGTTATGGATCAAAGTACTACACAAATTTATAAACGGTTAATTTCTTACGTCGGTGCATATAAGAGTGTAGCCTTCGTCGCTATTATAGGAATGATTGGCTATTCAGGAATGGACGCGCTATTTATTCAATTAATGAAACCATTTATTGATGAAGGTTTGAACCAACGAAACAGCGATGTATTAAAGTATGCTCCATTTGTTGTTATTGCACTGGTGATTGGGCGTGGTATTTTTAATTTTATGTCATCGTATTGTTTAAGCTATGTAGGTTCACAAGTTGTACGATCTTTACGCCAAGAGTTATTTGAGCACATATTGCATTTGCCCGTTTCTTTTCATGACAAAAACTCTACGGGCGATTTAATTTCAAAAATCACTTTTGACACAGAGCAAGTTCAACAAGCAATAACTAAAGCGCTACTTATTGTTGTACGTGAAGGGGCCTTTGTCGTCTTTTTACTTGGTGTAATGTTTTATACCAGTTGGAAGCTCTCACTTATATTTCTAGTCATCATCCCTCTTGTCGCTATTATTGTAGCGGTTGTATCGAAACGTTTTCGCCATATTTCTAAAAGTATCCAATCAGCTATGGGGCAGGTTACACGTAGCACTGAACAAATGCTTAGCGGACATAAAGTAATTCACGGGTTTGGTGGACAAGAGCAAGAAATAAATAAATTTTCTAAAATTAATAATCATAACCGTCAGCAGCGTATTAAAATGGATGCGACAAAAGCCTTAAGTGTATCCATTATTCAAATACTCGCCGCAAGTGCTATGGCTGTTATTTTATGGGTGGTATCGATGCCTTCTATGATTGATACTATAAGCTCTGGGGATTTTGTTGTTTTGATATCATCAATGATGATGTTGCTGCGCCCACTTAAACAATTGGCTAATGTTAATAGCGATATGCAACGTGGCATTTCTGCATCTCAAAGTATATTTTTAATACTTGATGAAAATGTAGAGAAAGATACTGGCACAGTCGCTGTTGATAAAGTTAAAGGGTTAATTGAAGTTAAAAATGTAACCTTTAAGTACCCAACTAAAGATGAAGCCGTATTAAACGAATTGTCGCTAACGATTAAAGCGGGTGAAAGTATTGCCTTAGTAGGGCGCTCAGGCTCGGGTAAATCAACTATTTCTAATTTATTACCACGTTACTATGATTTAGATCTGCCGAGTGAAATATTACTTGATGGCATAGCCCTGCAGGATTATAAATTAACAGATTTGCGTCGCCAATTTGCTTTGGTTTCTCAGCAAGTCGTGTTATTTAACGATACGATTGCCAACAATATTTGTTATGGCATAAAGCATGATGTAACTAATGACGAATTAGTACAAGTAGCAAAACAAGCGCATGTTTGGGAGTTTGTTAAAGATCTTCCAGAACAATTAAACACCATGGTAGGTGAAAATGGCGTAATGCTTTCTGGTGGTCAACGCCAGCGTATAGCGATAGCGCGTGCAATATTAAAAGATGCACCTATTTTGATTTTAGATGAAGCAACATCAGCACTTGATACAGAGTCTGAAAAGCTTATTCAGCAAGCGTTAGAAACGCTAATGAAAGACAAAACCTCAATTGTTATTGCGCATCGCTTATCTACTATTGAAAACAGTGACCGAATTTATGTTATTGATAACGGTCGTGTAATAGAAAGTGGCGATCACAATAGCTTATTAGCAAATGACGGTACGTATTCAGCCCTATGCAAAATGCAGTTTGGTGATCAGGCGTGAGCAAAATAGAACAAAGTTGGTATAAACCATTTAGTCTAATTACTTTATTGTTATTACCATTGAGTGCTCTGTTTTGGATTGTATCGACATTTCGAAAATGCTTGTACAGCGCTAAAATAATTAAAGCGTTTGAGTGTAAAACGCCTGTTATTGTAGTCGGCAATATAAGTGTAGGCGGCAATGGTAAAACACCTTTTGTTTTGTGGTTGTATGAGTATTTGACCGAGCAAGGTTTATCAGTGGGTATTATTAGTAGAGGCTACGGTGGGCAATCAGATAATTACCCGCTGTTAGTCACTTCAGTTGTTAACGCCCAACAGGCTGGAGATGAGCCTGTACTTTTATACCACCGTTTAAAATGCCCAATAGCGGTTGGTCCTAATAGACAACACAATATCGATTTATTAGAAAATAACTATACGCTAGATGTCATTATTTCTGATGACGGAATGCAGCATTATAAAATGCCACGTAGCATTGAGTGTTGTATTGTTGATAGTGAACGCCGTTTTGGTAATGGCTTTGTTATGCCAGCAGGGCCACTTCGCGAAACAACTAAACGCTTACAAAATGTGGATATAGTAATTGAAAATGGTGGTGAGGCTAATAATAGCTACACGCTAAAAGTAAGTAACTTACGATTAGTTAATTCAAGTGATGATGTAAAACACACAGTTACTCATGCACATGCAATAAGTGCAATTGGTAATCCTAAACGGTTTGAAAACTCACTTGAAGCACAAGGCATTACGTTATTATCGACTCATCATTTTAAAGATCACTATGCTTATACAGCCGATGATTTTGCCCAGTTTGGCGATGATTACATTATAATGACCGAAAAAGACGCCGCTAAATGTCAGTCCTTTGCCAAACTTAATTGGTATTATTTACCAGTAGATGCACAACCTACCGATAGCGTTATAAATAAACTAAATTCATTATTAAAAGAAAAAGGAATACTCAATGGCCTTTGATACAAAACTACTCGAGATAATTGCTTGCCCAGTAGGCAAGGGTAAATTACGTTTTGATAGAGAAAATAACGAACTAATTAGCACGGCAGCTAAACTTGCTTATCCTGTAAAAGATGATATTCCAGTATTGCTTGAAAATGAAGCGCGTGAGTTATCTTTAGAAGAGGTTGAAAAGTGGAATTCGTAGTTGTTATACCTGCGCGTTTTGCATCAACCCGACTACCAGGAAAACCACTTGCCGATATATGCGGTAAGCCAATGGTTCAACATGTTTACGAAAAAGCATGTTTATCAGGGGCTAGCAAAGTTATTGTAGCAACCGATCATCAAAAAGTATTTGATGCAGTAAGTTTATTTACTAGCGACGTAGTAATGACTCGCGAAGATCACCAGTCTGGTACTGAACGGTTAGCAGAAGTAGTTGATTTACTTGAACTTGATAACGATACAATTGTGGTTAACGTACAAGGCGATGAGCCATTACTTGCACCAGAAAACGTATCTCAAGTTGCTGCACTATTAAGTGATTCAACAGCACCAATGGCAACGTTAAGTGTTGCTATTGAAGAGCGTGATGAAGTATTTAATCCTAATGCCGTTAAAGTGGTGAGTGATATAAATAAAAATGCCCTGTATTTCTCTCGTGCAAGTATACCGTTTGATAGAAATACAATGATGGATGATAGCACGGCTCTTAATTTATCACCGTTCCAACGCCATGTAGGTATTTATGCGTACAGAGCGGGTTTTATTAAACAATATATAGAACTGAGTGTATCACCACTTGAATTGCTTGAATCGCTTGAGCAGTTACGTGTCTTGTATCATGGTTATAAAATCAAAATAGAACAAGCTCAAATAGCTCCCCATGCAGGTGTCGATACGCCCGATGACTTAGCTAAAGTGATAGCGCATATTAAAAGTAAAAACGTGTGAGTGAGCAAGTAAGTAAGATATTAAACGTTGTTTATACACATAACGATTTTTATATTTTAGAAAAGCCAGCAGGTCTTAATTTTCATTCAGAAGAGGGGCCTGGTTTTGTTGTGTTAGCCGAACAACAATTATCGCAAAAGCTTTATGGCGTTCATCGTTTAGATAAAGTGACATCAGGGCTTATTATTTTAGCAAGAAACAAAGCCTCTGCAGCCGCCTTTACTGTTATGTTTACTGAGCATGCGATTAATAAATTTTATTTAGCGATTAGTGATGCTAAACCTAAAAAGAAGCAAGGGTGGATAAAAGGCGATATGGCTAAATCTCGCCGTGGCTCATTTAAGTTACTAACGAGTACACTTAACCCTGCAATCACCCGATTCTATTCTCTGAGTTATAAGCCAGGATTTAGAGGGTATATTTTAAAACCTTATTCAGGAAAGACGCATCAATTAAGAGTGGCACTAAAAAGTGTGGGCGCAGCTATTTTTGGCGATGCAATGTATTCAGGCACGCCTTCAAATCGTACCTATTTACATGCATATGCGTTAAGCTTTTTATGGCAAGGTGAACAAATACAGCTAACTTTATTACCCGATAGTGGTGATGAGTATTTGGCGTTAATTAAACATCAAGATTTTCAAGCATGGCAATCGCCATGGCAACTGGATTGGTAAATGAGCGAAAAAGTTACAGATATACGTTTTGGCGGGATCAAACGTCTATATGGTCATCAACAGTTTGATTGGCTTCAAGAAGCACACTTTTGTGTAGTAGGTATTGGTGGTGTAGGAAGCTGGGCGGTTGAAGCGCTCGCGCGTACTGGTGTTGGTAAAATAACATTGATTGATTTGGATGATATTTGCGCCACTAACGTAAATAGGCAAATTCATGCGTTAACGGGCACTATTGGTCAAGCTAAAGTCGATGCAATGAAAGCGCGCTGCGAGCTTATTAACCCAGAATGCCAAATTAATGTAATAGATGATTTTATTACACTTGATAATATTCAAGAACATATTCAAGGTTTTGATTATGTGATTGATTGTATTGATGCAGTTAAAGAAAAGGCGGCATTAATAGCGCATTGTAAACGTAATAAACTCCCTATAATTACAACCGGTGGTGCTGGCGGGCAAACTGATCCTAGCCAAATAACTTTTGGTGATGTAGCTAAAACTACGCAAGACCCATTACTTGCAAAAGTGCGCTATATTTTGCGCAAGCAGTATAATTTTAGTAATAACCCTAAGCGTAAGTTCAATATTGATTGTGTTTACTCAACAGAGCAATTGGTTTACCCAGGAAGCGATGGCAGTGTATGTCATGCTAAGCAAAGTGCTGATGGCTCGATGAATATGGACTGTAATAATGGTTTTGGATCTGTGACTATGAACACAGGAAGCTTCGGCTTTTTTGTTGCGGCAAAAGCTGTTCGAAAATATTTGGATAAAAAGCAGCGTCTACTTACAACGCTTGATTGTGATAGAGCTTAGAGCACTTTTTGTTGTGCCATGGTTTTTATTTTTTCAATCATGGCTTTAATTCCATTGCCACGAGAAGGGCTTAAGTGACTAATTAAGCCTAATTTTTCAAACTCTTCATACGCATCAATTTTAATTACCTGCTCTGGTGTTAAACCGTTATACAGCGCTAATATTAAGGCTAGTAAGCCTTTTACAATACGTGTATCTGAGTCACCTATAACGACTAAAGAGCTCTCTGTTAAATCAAACTCTACAAACATCCACACTTTACTTTCGCAGCCTGGTACAAGGGCATCATCAATTTTCAGCGATTCTGGTAATATAGGTAATGTTTTACCCAACAGCATTATTTCACGATATTTTTGCTGCCAAGCGGGTGCATTTTTTATAGATTCAGTGACTTTTTTAAACGTATTTGTCATGAGTTATCCTAATTAATTCTATTAAAGTGACGTTTAATCCAATAAAGCGATACATTTTTTAAGCGAATGGATAAATACATCTACATCTTCAAAGGTATTGTAAAAGGTTAAACTAGCTCTAACTGTTCCATTAACGCCTAAATGTGCCATTAAAGGTTGTGTACAATGGTGTCCGCTCCTTACTGCAACCCCATATCCGTCAAGTAAAGTTGCCAAATCGTAAGGATGTTCATTATTAAAGTTAAAACAGAGTGTACCAATATTGTCAGATAGGTTGCTATACATTGTAATACCCTTAATCATTACCAATTTTTTTGCTGCATAATTAAATAATTTTTGCTCGTAGCGCTGAATTTTACCGTGGTCTAATTCATTTAAATAGTCTAATGCAGCACTAAAGCCTAAAACGCCGGAAATATTCGGTGTGCCGGTTTCAAATTTTGCAGGTGCTGGGCGATAAGTACTGTGGGTTAAATATACTTTATCGATCATTTCACCGCCTGATTGATATATATCTAAGGCGTTTAATTCCTCATATCGACCATAAAGTACACCTAAGCCTGTTGGACCAAGCATTTTATGGCTTGAGCAGACATAAAAATCACAGTTTAATTCCCGTAAATCAGGTTTTAAATGCAGTGCACCTTGCGCACCATCGACTAAAACAAGTGAATTCACCTCTTTTGCAGCTACAATTAGTGGCTTTAAATCAGTGATATTACCGAGTGTGTTCGATGCTTGTGTAATAGCTAATAAGGCAGGTTCTGTTTCTTTTATAAATTCACAGCATTCTTGTGTGTTTAGCGTGCCGTTTTTATTAAGCGGCAGCGATACTAATTTAGCACCTGTTTGTTGACTCACTATTTGCCAAGGCACTATGTTTGCATGATGCTCAAGTGGAGATATCATTATGGTATGACTTTTATCTAAACGCTTTTTTAAGCCGTTAGCGACCAAGTTTATTGCCTCTGTAGCGCCTTTTGTCCAAACAATCTCGTGGCTGAACACATTAAAATACTGAGCCATTTTATCTCGTGCTTGCTCGTATAAATTAGTAGCTTGTTCGCTGAGCGAGTGACGGCCACGGTGTACATTTGCGTTTTGAGAAGTGTAAAACTCAGTAATTGCATTAATAACTGATTGAGGCTTTTGCGAGGTTGCAGCTGAGTCTAAATAAACAAGCGGGTAGCCGTTTATAGTTTGATTTAAGGTAGGGAAGTCACTTCGAATTTTATTTATGTCAAACTCTAAAACAGTCATTAGCTTCATCAATGTAGTCATTTTAAGGCGAGAATTGTAGACACTTTTTTATTATTCTCAAGTAACAAATAATAAAAAAGGCCGCAAAGCGGCCTTTTAAAATATTCAAACAATACTAAAGCGGATTAGCGCTTATCAGTTGATACGTAGTCACGTGCAGTGTAACCAGTATAAAGCTGACGAGGGCGGCTTATCTTATGACCAGGTTGAGATAACATCTCGTCCCAGTGAGTGATCCAACCAACAGTACGTGCCATTGCAAAAATAACAGTGAACATGCTTGTTGGAATACCAATCGCTTTTAAGATAATACCTGAGTAGAAATCTACGTTAGGGTAAAGTTTCTTCTCTACGAAGTACGGGTCTTCTAGCGCGATTTTCTCAAGTTTCATTGCAATATCAAGCAATGGATCTTGGATATTAAGCTCAGCTAAAACTTCATGACACGTTTGACGCATTACTGTAGCGCGTGGGTCAAAGTTTTTGTAAACGCGGTGACCAAAGCCCATAAGGCGGAACGGGTCAGCTTTATCTTTAGCTTTTGCTACATATTCATCGATACGGTCAACAGAACCGATTTCTTCTAACATGTTTAAGCATGCTTCATTAGCGCCGCCGTGAGCAGGGCCCCAAAGAGAAGCAATACCAGCAGCAATACAAGCGTATGGGTTAGCACCAGATGAACCTGCAAGACGTACTGTAGACGTTGATGCATTTTGTTCATGGTCAGCATGAAGCATGAATATTTTATCCATTGCTTTAGCTGTTATAGGGTTAACTTTATATTCTTCAGCAGGTACAGAGAACATCATATGTAAGAAGTTTTCTGCATAACTTAAATCATTACGTGGGTATACAAACGGTTGGCCGATGTTTGTTTTATAAGCCATTGCAGCAATAGTTGGTAACTTAGCAACTAGCTTAACTGCGCTTGTTTTACGTTGTTCTGCATCAGTAATATCAAGGTCTTCATGATAAAAAGATGATAACGCACCCACTACACCACAAAGCATTGCCATTGGGTGAGCGTCAAAGCGGAAACCTTGGAAAAAGTTAGCAATCTTCTCGTCAAGCATAGTGCTTGTAGTGATTTCATTCTTAAAAACTTCGTATTGTTCTTTAGAAGGTAATTCACCATTTAACAGTAAATAACATAACTCAATGTAGTTTGAGTCGTCAGCTAATTGTTCGATTGGGTAACCGCGGTGAAGTAAAATGCCTTTACCACCATCAATGTAGGTGATTGCAGATTCACAAGAACCAGTTGACATGAAACCTGGGTCATAAGTAAAGTGACCATGTGAACCGAGCGTTCGTACGTCGATTACATCTTGGCCAGCAGTGCCTTGATAAATTGGAAGTTCGATTGGATCTAGTCCATCAATTTGGACTGTGGCTTTTTTATCTGCCATCGTTATGTATCTCCTATTAAGATATCTATTCTGATTTTTAGATTTTTAAAGTTCTGAAATCTGTTTTAAGCACATCTTTGCATTTTAACGTGAAAGAGGGGTGTAAAGTCAATTTTTATAAACATTATGCATATATGTATAATAAATATTCTGTATTAATTAAATATAATACCATTGGCTAATTCGCAAACATCTATAAATAAACAAGAATTGTAAAAAGCCCTGTGGGTATATATACTAACAGTGGTTTTAAACCGCATTGTATTTGGGTAAACATTTTTTTACAGCTTAACTTTTGCTTAAATGTGAACTTTAACTGTTTTAATACGTTTACTTTGATAGTTCCACCAGTAATATTTGGTGGGTTTTTAGAAAAGCAAGTAGATGAGCTCCACTGCGAGCAAGATGGGCAAGTAACTGTGAAAAAGCAAAGACCTGTAAATCTAGATCTAACAACTATATCTATGCCGGCAACGGCTAAAGCGTCAATATTTCACCGCGTCACCGGTGTTGCATTATTTTTTGCTTTAACGTTTGTCATTTGGGCTTGGTCTGAGTCTCTCTCTTCAGCTGAAAGTTTTGAATTCGTCAAGGGTCTGTTTAACGGATTCATTGCCAAATTTATAGCTTGGGGCACTGTTTCTGTATTAGGTTATCATCTTATTGGTGGTATACGTCATATGATTATGGATATGGGACATTGGGAAGAACTCGAATCAGGTAACCTCAGCGCTAAAGTTTCAATGGCTCTTGGTGTTGTGTTTGCCGTATTGGCAGGGGTGTGGATATGGTTTTAAATCAAGCAACTCTTAAACGTGATGGTGTACAAGATTTCGTATCTTTACGTACCACGGCATTAATAATCAGCGCTTATGCGATTTTTATTATCGGCTATTTTTTAGCGACGCCAGAAGTCACTTTCGAAGCCTGGACAGGCCTCTTCTCTAACCTAGCAATGAAAGGGTTTACATTAATTACCCTTGTGTGCGTTATGGTTCATACCCGCATTGGCCTTTGGCAAGTTCTTACAGACTATGTTAAGTGTGCGAAGTTACGTGCTGTTTTAGGTTTTATATTAAACCTAATGGCCGTTGCGTACGTAGCTATTGGTCTAATTGTATTATGGGGTGTTTAAGTGAAATATTCTGTTCGTGAATTTGACGCCGTAGTAATTGGTGCAGGTGGTGCAGGTATGCGCGCTGCTTTAGCAATTACTGAATCTGGCAAAACGTGTGCATTAATTTCTAAAGTATTTCCAACTCGCTCACACACTGTATCTGCACAAGGTGGTATTACAGTAGCGCTTGGTAATTCACACGAAGACAACTGGGAATGGCATATGTACGATACCGTTAAAGGTTCCGATTTTATCGGTGACCAAGACGCTATTGAATACATGTGTCAAACTGGCCCAGAAGCGATTACCGAATTAGAAAACATGGGTTTACCATTTTCTCGTTTTGAAAATGGCCGTGTTTACCAACGTCCTTTCGGTGGTCAATCGAAAAACTTTGGTGGTGAACAAGCCGCACGTACTGCAGCAGCTGCTGACCGTACTGGTCACGCGCTATTACACCTTCTATATCAACAAAACGTTAAAAACAAAACAAATGTATTCTCTGAATGGTATGCACTTGATTTAGTTAAAAACGATAATGGTGATGTGGTAGGGTGTACTGCAATTGAGATTGAGACAGGTGAAGTTACCTTCTTCAAATCTAAAGCTGTTGTATTAGCTACTGGTGGTGCAGGTCGTATATTCGCATCAACCACTAATGCTCACATTAACACTGGTGACGGTGTTGGTATGGCAACACGTGCTGGTATTTCTATGCAAGACATGGAAATGTGGCAGTTCCACCCAACGGGTATCGCAGGTGCTGGTACGCTAGTAACTGAAGGTTGTCGTGGTGAAGGCGGTTATCTTTTAAATAAAGATGGCGAACGCTTCATGGAACGTTACGCACCAAACGCAAAAGACTTAGCGTCTCGCGACGTTGTTGCACGTTCAATGATGACTGAAATCCGTGAAGGTCGTGGTTGTGATGGTCCTTGGGGTCCACATCTTAAGTTAAAACTTGACCACTTAGGTGAAGAAACACTTAACTTACGTCTTCCTGGCGTATGTGACCTTGCTAAAACATTTGCTCACGTTGACCCTGCAAAAGAGCCAATTCCAGTAATTCCAACGTGTCATTATATGATGGGTGGTGTTCCTACTAATGTAAATGGACAAGCGCTACAAATCGATGCTCAAGGCAACGAAACAGTAGTTCAAGGTTTATTTGCAGTAGGTGAGATTGCCTGTGTATCTGTACACGGTGCAAACCGCTTAGGTGGTAACTCATTACTTGATTTAGTTGTGTTTGGTCGTGCTGCGGGTAACTTCTTAGGTAAGTACCTAAATGACGTTGAAATATCTAAAGCTGCTTCAGAATCAGACTTAGAAGCGTCTCTTGCACGTTACAATCGTTGGGAAAATTCAACGGCTGGCCAAGGTGAAGATCCAGTTCAAATCAAAAAAGACCTACAACAATGTATGCAGCTTAACTTCTCGGTATTCCGTGAAGGTGACTCAATGGCTGCAGGTCTTCAAGAACTTAAAGAAATTCGCGAACGTCTTCAACATGCTCGTCTTGATGATAAATCATCAGACTTCAACACGCAGCGTATCGAATGTCTTGAACTAGACAACTTAATGGAAACAGCTTACTCAACTGCAGTAGCTGCAAACTTCCGTACAGAAAGCCGTGGTGCACATTCTCGCTTTGACTACCCAGATCGTGATGACGAAAACTGGTTATGTCACTCAGTATTCAATCCTGTAACGGATGAAATGAGCAAGCGTGATGTAAACTATGCGCCTAAAACGCGTGAAGCTTTCCCACCTAAAGCACGTGTTTACTAGGAGATAGACGATGGCACAAGTACAATTTTCAGTTTATCGTTATAATCCAGATGTTGACAACGCTCCTCGTATGCAAGAATACACCTTGCAAACAGAGGAAGGTCACGACATGATGGTGTTGGATGCACTTATTCTTTTAAAAGAACAAGATCCTACATTATCTTTCCGTCGTTCATGCCGTGAAGGTGTGTGTGGATCTGATGGTGTTAACATGAATGGTAAAAATGGTTTAGCATGTATTACTCCTTTATCTACGCTACAAAAAAATGGCAAAGGTAAAATCGTAGTACGTCCATTACCAGGTTTACCTGTGGTTCGTGACCTTGTTATTGACATGAGTCAGTTCTACACTCAATACGAAAAAGTAAAACCTTATTTAATTAATGATCAGCCTGCTGCAGGCGAACGTCTTCAAACCATCGAAGAGCGTGATAAATTAGATGGGCTTTATGAGTGTATTTTGTGTGCATGTTGTTCGACATCGTGTCCTTCGTTCTGGTGGAATCCAGACAAGTTCATTGGTCCAGCAGGGCTTCTTCACGCTTACCGTTTCTTGGCTGATAGCCGAGATACAGCAACTGAAGAACGTTTAGCGGATTTAGACGATGCGTTCAGTGTGTTCCGTTGCCACAGTATCATGAACTGTGTTAGCGTTTGTCCTAAGGGTCTTAACCCGACTAAAGCAATTGGGCAAATCAAATCTATGTTATTAAACCGAGCGGTTTGATTACTTAGTAAACGTAAGATGGCTAATACAGATTATTAGCCATCTTGTTATGATAACTATTAATTTCTGCGCTAAAGAAAAGGGCTTATAAATGCACGAAGGTGTGATGAAGGCATGGCTAGAATCTTCACATTTAAACGGCGGTAACGTTGCTTATGTAGAAGAGCTTTATGAAGCGTATTTAGACGATGCGACTTCTGTGCCAGAAGAATGGCGAGAAGTGTTCGAACAATTACCTAAAGTTAATGGTGTGGATGTTGAAGTAAAACATTCAGAAGTTCGAGCGCAGTTTGCACAGCTTGCCAAAAACAAGCATAGAGAAGTAGTGGTAGCAGAGGGTAGTGGCGGTGACCTTAAACAGGTTAAAGTTCTACAACTTATTAATGCTTTCCGTTTTCGTGGACACCAAAATGCAAACCTAGATCCATTAGGTATTTGGGAACGAGAACGTGTACGAGATTTAGAGCTAGATTACCACGACTTATCAGCAGCTGATTTTGACCGCGAATTTAATGTAGGATCGTTTGCCGTTGGCCGCGATACTATGCCTTTAGGTGAACTATACCAAGCACTAAAAACTACATATTGTGGTTCGATTGGCGCCGAGTATATGCACATCACATCGACAGAAGAAAAACGTTGGTTACAACAGCGTTTAGAATCTGTTCAGTCTAGGCCTAAATTCGAAAAAGAAGAAAAGCTGCGTATCCTAAAAGGATTAACGGCAGCTGATGGTCTTGAAAAATATTTAGGGGCTAAGTTCCCAGGTGCTAAGCGTTTCTCACTTGAAGGTGGCGATGCATTAGTTCCAATGTTAAAAGAGCTTATTCACCGCGCTGGTGAAAGCGGCCAACAAGAAGCTGTCATTGGTATGGCTCACCGTGGTCGTTTAAATGTGCTTGTGAACGTACTAGGTAAAAATCCATCAGAGTTGTTTGATGAGTTTGCTGGTAAACACAAAGAAACATTAAGTTCTGGTGATGTTAAATACCACATGGGTTATTCATCTGACTTTGCTACTAAAGGTGGCAATGTTCATATGGCGCTTGCGTTTAACCCGTCTCATCTTGAAATTGTAAATCCAGTAGTTATGGGCTCAGTTCGTGCTCGTTTAGATCGCTTAGGTGACAGCTCTGGTATTAAAGCGCTACCAATCACAATTCATGGTGATTCTGCGGTTACAGGTCAAGGTGTTGTACAAGAAACGTTTAACTTATCACAAACTAACGCGTTTAGTTGTGGTGGTAGTATTCGTATTGTTGTAAATAACCAAGTTGGTTTTACTACATCAAAACAAGACGACGTACGCTCTACTGATTACTGTACTGACATTGCTAAAATGGTTCAGTCACCTATCTTCCACGTTAATTCTGATGACCCTGAAGCAGTTGCATTTGTTACTCAACTTGCACTTGATTTCAGAAACCAGTTTAAGCGTGACGTAGTAATCGATTTAGTGTGTTATCGTCGCCATGGTCACAACGAAGCTGATGAGCCTAATGCTACGCAGCCTTTAATGTACCAAAAAATTAAAAAGCATCCAGTTCCACGTTTAATCTATGCCGATCAACTTATTGCTGAAGGTTCTTTTTCTGAACAAGAAATAAAAGCCTTAGCCGATGAGTATCGTAACGCATTAGATGAAGGAAATCGTGTTGTTTCAGAAATTCAGCCAGAGACATCACATTCTTCAGATTGGGCAAAGTATGTTGGCCATGAATGGGATGTTGATTACGATGCCAGCGTACCTGTTGAAGAGCTCAAGACACTTGGTGAGAAAATTGCTTCTTATCCTGAGCAATATAAAGCACAGTCACGCGTTAAAAAGATTTACGATGATCGTAAGTTAATGGCTTCTGGTGAGAAGCCTCTTGATTGGGGTATGGCAGAAACACTTGCTTATGCAACAATTGCAACTGAAGGTACTGACATCCGTTTGACGGGCCAAGATTCAGGTCGTGGAACATTCTTTCATCGTCATGCTGTTGTTCACAGTCAATCAGATGGTGCTACTTATACACCTCTACAGCACTTAAGTGAAGATCAAGGTACTTTCCAAGTATTTGACTCTGTTTTATCTGAAGAAGCTGTCGTTGCTTTTGAATATGGTTATGCAACAGCTGAGCCTACGTCATTAGTACTTTGGGAAGCGCAATTTGGTGACTTTGCCAACGGTGCACAAGTTGTATTTGACCAATTTTTAAGTTCTGGTGAGCAAAAGTGGGGCCGTTTATGTGGTCTGACAATTTTGTTACCACATGGCTACGAAGGTCAAGGTCCAGAGCATAGTTCAGCACGCTTAGAGCGTTTTCTACAACTATGTGCTGATCACAACATGCAAGTATGTGTTCCGTCTACTCCGGCACAAGTTTACGCTATGCTTCGTCGTCAATCAGTTCGGCCACTTCGTCGTCCACTGATTGTTATGACGCCTAAGTCGTTACTGCGTCACCCTCTTGCTACTTCATCGCTTGAAGAGCTTTCGCACGGTGTTTTCCATAATATGATCGACGAAGTTGATGATATTAACCCTGAGAAAGTAGAACGTGTTGTATTTTGTAGTGGTAAAGTTTACTACGAGCTATTACAAGAGCGTCGCAAACTTGAACAAGATAATGTTGCTATTGTTCGTGTTGAGCAGTTATATCCGTTCCCACACGACGAAATGCAAACAATTATGGAGCGTTACCAACACGTAACTGATTTTGTATGGTGTCAAGAAGAGCCACAAAACCAAGGTGCATGGTACTGTTCACAACATCACTTTATTGATGCAATCCCACAAGGTGCTAAATTAAAATATGCAGGGCGTAAAGCGTCTGCATCACCAGCGTGTGGTTACATGTCAGTACATACTAAAGAACAACAAGCGCTCGTTGCCGACGCGCTTACTATAGAAAATAAAGGATAAGCAATGAGCACAGAAATTAAAGTTCCTGTTCTTCCTGAGTCGGTTGCAGATGCTACCGTTGCTACATGGCATGTAAGTGTTGGCGACAAAGTAACTCGTGATCAAAACTTAGTAGACATTGAAACAGATAAAGTGGTTTTAGAAGTTGTTGCACAGCATGACGGTGTAATTACAGAAATATCACAAGAAGAAGGTGCAACCGTACTTGGCGATCAAGTTATGGGTTTACTTGGTGATGCTGATGCAGCGCCAGCAAGTGAAGGTTCATCTAAAGAAGAATCAGCACCCGCTAAATCAGAAGACGCGCCAGCGCCGCAATCAGCACCAGAAGGTAAAGAAGTGGACATTAAAGTACCTGTACTTCCAGAATCAGTTGCAGACGCAACAATTGCTACATGGCATGTACAACCAGGTGACGCAGTAACACGCGACCAAAACTTGGTAGATATTGAAACAGATAAAGTTGTTCTTGAAGTAGTAGCTCAAGAAGATGGCATCATGGGTGATATCATTCACAACGAAGGCGATACTGTACTCGGCGAGCAAGTAATTGGTTCGGTTAAAGCAGGCGGTGCACCATCGGCTCCAGCTGCAAAAGCAGACGCAGCGCCAGCAGCAGATTCAAGCGAAAGCTCTGATGTGTTAACACCATCAGTTCGTCGTTTAATTGCTGAGAAAGGCCTAGACGCTTCTAAAATTAACGGCACAGGTAAAAATGGCCGTGTAACTAAAGAAGACGTTGATACATTCTTAAAAGCACCCGCACCAGCGGCTAAAAAAGCAGAAGCTTCAGCTCCTGCAGCATCGATGGGCGACCGCACTCAAAAACGTGTTCCTATGACTCGTTTACGTAAAACGATTGCTACACGCCTTCTTGAAGCTAAAAATTCAACTGCAATGTTAACAACATTCAACGAAGTGAACATGGAACCAATCATGAGCCTTCGTAAGCAGTACCAAGAAGTATTTGAAAAGCGCCATGGTATTCGTTTAGGTTTCATGTCTTTCTACGTGAAAGCGGTAACTGAAGCACTTAAACGCTTCCCTGATGTTAATGCATCAATTGATGGTGACGATATTGTTTACCATAACTATTTTGATATCAGCATTGCAGTATCTACTCCACGTGGACTAGTTACTCCGGTACTTAAAGATTGTGACAAACTATCTGTTGCTGAAATCGAAAAGGGTATTCGTGAATTAGCACTTAAAGGTCGTGATGGTAAGCTAACGCTTGCAGATATGACCGGCGGTAATTTCACTATCACTAATGGTGGCGTATTTGGTTCATTACTATCTACACCTATCATTAACTTGCCACAGTCTTCAATCTTGGGTATGCATAAAATTCAAGACCGTCCAATGGCTGTAAATGGTAAAGTTGAAATACTACCTATGATGTATTTAGCACTTTCTTATGATCATCGCATCATTGATGGTAAAGAATCTGTTGGTTTCTTAGTAACTATTAAAGAGTTACTTGAAGATCCAACACGCTTATTGCTAGATGTTTAATCTAGTTGTATGAAATGTAAGCTGTGAATGAACATTCACAGCTTTTTTTTTGCGCCTTTGGTCGTACTGGGGTTTTCATGTTAAGCCTTGGGATCTATACTAGGTGCGCAATTTGGGATAGTTGTTTATTTTCAAAAATATTCAGCTCTTTTAGTATAAAAAATTGGATAAAGCATCATGAATTTGCATGAGTATCAGGCAAAACAACTTTTTGCCGAATATGGTTTACCAGTTTCTCAAGGTTTCGCTTGCGATACACCTGAAGAAGCTGCAGCAGCTGCTGAAAAAATCGGCGGTGATATGTGGGTTGTTAAAACTCAGGTTCACGCAGGTGGACGTGGTAAAGCTGGCGGTGTAAAGCTAGTAAAAACTATCGACGAAGTAAAAGCGTTTGCAGCTAACTGGTTGGGTAAAAACCTAGTTACTTACCAAACAGACGAGAAAGGCCAGCCAGTAGCTAAAATTTTAGTTGAAAGCTGTACTGACATTGCTAACGAATTGTACCTAGGTGCAGTAGTTGACCGTGCATCTCGCAAAGTAGTTTTCATGGCGTCTACTGAAGGCGGCGTTGAAATTGAAACTGTTGCAGAAGAAACACCAGAGCTTATCCACAAAGCTGAAATCGACCCGTTAGTAGGTCCTCAAGCTTACCAAGCACGTGAACTAGGCTTCAAATTGGGTCTTAACCCAGTACAAATGAAGCAGTTTGTTAAGATCTTTATGGGTCTTGGTAAAATGTTTACTGATTTTGATTTCGCACTACTTGAAATCAACCCGTTAGTAATTACAGACGAAGGTAACCTTCACTGTCTTGACGGAAAAATCGGTATTGATGGTAATGCACTTTACCGTCAACCTAAAATCCGTGAGTTCCACGATCCATCTCAAGAAGATGCACGTGAAGCACACGCAGCAAGCTTCGAGCTTAACTACGTTGCTCTAGATGGCAATGTTGGTTGTATGGTTAACGGTGCAGGCCTAGCAATGGGTACTATGGACATCGTAAACCTACACGGCGGCAAACCGGCTAACTTCCTAGATGTTGGCGGCGGCGCGACTAAAGAACGTGTTTCTGAAGCATTCAAAATCATTCTTTCTGACGACAATGTTAAAGCTGTTTTAGTTAACATCTTTGGCGGTATCGTTCGTTGTGACATGATTGCTGAAGGCATCATTGGCGCAGTTAAAGAAGTTGGCGTAAACGTACCTGTAGTTGTACGTTTAGAAGGTACTAATGCTGAACTAGGTCGTGAAGTTCTAGCTAAGTCTGACCTTAACATCATCGCTGCTGAATCACTAACAGACGCTGCTGAGAAAGTTGTTGCTGCTGCGGAGGGCAAATAATGTCTGTATTAATCAATAAAGATACAAAAGTTATCTGTCAAGGTTTCACTGGTGGCCAAGGTACTTTCCACTCTGAGCAAGCGCTTGAGTACGGTACACAAATGGTTGGTGGTGTAAGCCCTGGTAAAGGCGGTCAAACGCACCTTGGTCTTCCTGTATTCAACACAGTTCGTGATGCTGTTCAAGAAACTGGCGCAACTGCTTCAGTTATCTATGTACCAGCTCCTTTTTGTAAAGATGCAATTTTAGAAGCTATCGATGCTGGCATCGAGCTGATTGTTTGTATCACTGAAGGTATCCCTACACTTGATATGGTTGACGTTAAAGTTAAACTAGATCAAACAGGTACTCGCATGATCGGTCCTAACTGTCCAGGTGTTATTACTCCTGGTGAAACTAAGATTGGTATCATGCCTGGTCACATCCACAAACCTGGTAAAGTAGGTATTGTTTCTCGCTCTGGTACTTTAACGTACGAAGCGGTTAAGCAAACTACTGATGCTGGTTTTGGTCAGTCTACGTGTGTTGGTATTGGTGGTGATCCAATTCCAGGTACTAACTTTATCGACGTTTTAGAAATGTTCGAAAAAGATCCACAAACTGAAGCAATCGTAATGATTGGTGAAATTGGTGGTACTGCAGAAGAAGAAGCTGCAGAGTACATCAAAGCTAACGTAACTAAACCTGTAGTATCTTACATTGCTGGTGTTACTGCACCAGAAGGTAAGCGTATGGGTCACGCTGGCGCAATCATCGCAGGCGGTAAAGGTACTGCTGATGAGAAATTTGCTGCATTAGAAGCTGCGGGCGTAAAAACTGTACGTTCACTTGCTGAAATCGGTAAAGCACTTAAAGAGAAAACAGGCTGGTAATTGCTTGTTCCCTCTGAAAGGCCCGCTTATGCGGGCCTTTTTGTTATTGGGTTAAATTTAGAATGGATAACTAATGTGCTGAAAGAAGCGCACAGACAAATCTTGTCGTTGTTTATTTATAGCAAGCTCTTCACATAAAGCGTGAACCGTTTTTTCTACTTGGTTCATGAAGCGCCCATACCCAATCTCATGCTTATCTTGGTTTGTCGCAACGACAACGAAATGGATGGTTTCTACTAGTTTAGTTTCATCATAAAAATATTTAATCTGACTTTCATTTGATTCAACATCAAAACTTAATTTCTGCAATTCTACATTGCCTTCATTTTTATCTATTTTACTGTTACGGATAATTGGTATTGCACCATTGGCAACCATTGCGCCATGCGTTAGTTTATTAATTTCACATGCGCGTTTAAAGCTATCAGCAAAGTAGTCATAAAACTTTTTAAAATCCTGATCGTTTACCATTGTTTGAAACTGTGTTTTGATTGCACGAGAAATTGGAATAGTAAAAGTCGTGTAAGTCATTTCAGCATAGTCACCCGGTATATTGCATTGCCTCGACTGATAACGAGGGTAGAGGCTTCTTAGCTTATAACCATAACTTTCTTTATTGCCTTTGTCTTTAGCAAACAAATCGTAAGTAAGATGCTGGTGATCGCGAAGTTTAAATTGAGGTTGATTTAGAAATAATTGCTCTTGTAAAAGGGTCAATACTTTTTGTACTTTATTGTGAAACAAAGCTGAATTCGCACGTAAGTCCTCACCGGTGGCTAAAAAAAGTAAACGTATTTTTTTACTTTTCGTGTTTGGTGTGTAATAAAGTTTATGCGCTTCGTGATAGCGAGGATTATAAAAAAACAGCATCTGCTTATCCGTTTCTAACTGGTATGACTCATCATGAAATCGTACAACCGGTAGCTTATCGTTGGCAAGTAAATGTACATTATGAAGCTCATATTCATCACAACATGCAAATAGTTGACGCGCAATGCGCTCGTAGCAACAATCTATAGTGGTAAAACTACTGTAAAACGCTTCACTAGGTGTTATTTCAGCCAATAAATAGTGATTAGCGCGTGCGTTTGTTGGAATATATACGCGGTGTTGATTAAGTGTAGCCATCTTCGGATCCTTATAAAGTAGGTTATTCGATTACTATAATCGGTTTTGATGACTTAAATATTGCGTTAAAACAAATTTTATTCATAAACAATGGAACCTGTGGATTAAAGTTAATCAATATCTAAAATAAACCTTAATCTATTGCTGTATGTTAGTGTATGTTTTTGTAATAATGCATTAGTTTTGTTATTACGTAATATTAGAGGATCACACTCCTATGGCGGAAATTGAGAATCGCCCAAGTAACTTTATTAGAACCCGAATTGATGAAGACTTAGCAAGCGGGAAACATGCTACAACGCATACACGTTTTCCACCTGAACCAAATGGTTTTTTACATATTGGTCATGCAAAATCAATTTGCTTAAATTTTGGTATCGCAAAAGACTACAACGGTTTATGTAACCTACGTTTTGACGATACAAACCCTGAAAAAGAAGACATTAACTACGTAAATTCTATTAAAGAGGATGTACAGTGGTTAGGTTTTAATTGGGATGGCGATATAAAGTATTCTTCTAACTATTTTGATACTTTATATGGTTACGCAGTTGAGCTAATAAATAAAGGCTTAGCGTACGTTTGTTTTTTAACTGCAGACGAAGCGCGACAGTACCGTGGTACATTAAAAGAGCCAGGTAAAAACAGTCCATATAGAGACACGTCAGTTGAAGAAAACCTAGCGTTATTTGAAAAAATGCGTGCTGGTGAATTCAAAGAGGGTGAATGTGTTCTGCGTGCTAAAATTGATATGGCAAGCTCATTTATGGTGCTTCGCGATCCAATTATTTACCGTGTGCGTTTTGCGCACCATCATCAAACAGCTGATAAGTGGTGCATTTACCCTATGTATGACTTCACGCACTGTATTTCTGATGCGCTTGAAGGTATTACACATTCGTTATGTACATTAGAGTTCCAAGATAACCGCCGTTTATACGACTGGGTACTTGATAACATCAGTTTAGAATGTCACCCGCAACAAATTGAGTTCTCACGTTTAAATCTTGAATATACAATTATGTCTAAGCGTAAGCTTAGTGATTTAGTGGTTAATAACCATGTAGAAGGGTGGGATGACCCACGTATGCCTACAATTGCAGGTTTACGTCGTCGTGGCTATACACCAGGTTCAATTCGTGAATTTTGTTTGCGTATTGGTGTAACAAAACAAGAGAATATGGTCGAAATGGGCATGCTTGAAGCGTGTATCCGTGAAGACTTAAACGAAAATGCACCACGTGCAATGGCTGTACTCGATCCTGTTGAAATCGTTATTGAAAACTACGATGCAGACAAGGTTGAAATTTTATCTGTGGCTAATCACCCAAATAAAGAAGAAATGGGTCGTCGTGATGTACCGTTTACGCGTGAAATTTATATCGAACGTGAAGACTTCAAAGAAGAAGCAAATAACAAATTCAAACGTTTAGTACTTGATAAAGAAGTACGCTTACGTGGTGCTTATGTTATTAAAGCGCAGCGTGTTGAAAAAGACGAAAATGGCGAAATCACAACTATCTTCTGTACTTACGACAGCGAAACACTTGGTAAAAACCCAAGTGATGGACGTAAAGTAAAAGGCGTTATTCACTGGGTTTCAGCACCAGAGTCTATCACTGCAGAAGTGCGTTTATACGACCGTTTGTTTAGCGTACCAAACCCAGCAGCTGCTGATGAGTTCGAAACAACACTAAACCCGGAGTCATTGGTTGTTTTGCCAAACGCTAAATTAGAGCCATCGCTTGCTGATTCTCAAGCAGAGCAGGGCTTTCAGTTTGAGCGTACGGGTTATTTTTCTCGTGATTCTAAATCAGAGAACGTTGTATTTAACCAAACAGTGGGTCTTCGCGATTCATGGTCTAAAACTCAATAAGTAATACCAATTCGCTTAATTAAGTGATCTATTTTGAGGCTGGAAAAACGTGTTGATAGCTAGGCAAAAAATTCGCTATTTAGTTGTTCTAAATGAGCATTTTTTAACGCAGGTAGCGACACGTTTAGCCCCGCAAAATGATTAAGTATTATTGCGGATTGGTATAATACTTAAAATATCCCCAGTTTTTACTGGGTATATTCATTACAAGCGTATTTTAGACACAAAAAAACCTGCAATTAGCAGGTTTTTTATTGCTTTAAAAATCGCTATTAGCTGTTTGCGTCGCTAAACTCTTTACACGCTGCTTTATCATTACACTCACCGTATAAATACAAAGAATGATTTGTAAGGGTAATCCCATTTTCTTCAGCAATCTCAAGTTGACGACGTTCAATCATATCATCTTCAAACTCTACAACTTTACCACATTTCAAGCATACTAAATGATCGTGGTGCGTGCTTCCTGAAAGTTCAAATACTGATTTTCCACCTTCAAAGTGATGACGGCTTACAATACCTGCATCATCAAATTGGTTAAGTACACGGTACACAGTCGCAAGACCAATTTCTTCACCTAGATCCAAAAGAATTTTGTAAACATCTTCAGCACTGATGTGTTGGTTATCTGGAGATTGTAAAATCTCTAATATTTTAATACGCGGTAAAGTTACTTTTAAACCGGCTTTTTTAAGTTCCAAGTTATGATCAGTCATTAAATCTGTCTCAATTTTATTTGGTTATACTAGACATCTTGCAAAGATGTACACGACACATTAGCAATAAACAGGATAACGTGCCTAAGCGTTAAGTGCAAAGAACAATTGATTTATATTGCTATTAAAGCTTAAATCGCTAACTGTTTGATAGTATTTAAACAGCTCGCGACATATGTAGAAAATTAGTCAGCTAATTCACTTAAACACATTTCTTCATACACTTGAGCCGACCATGCTTTAACACGTTGCTCAGTTAGCTCTGGTTGACGGTCTTCGTCGATACCCAGGCCTACAAAGTGCTTCTCATCAGCCATGCCTTTAGACGCTTCAAAGTCATAGCTTTCGCTTGGCCAATGGCCCACAACAATAGCGCCGCGCTCAGTGACGATATCGTTGATCATACCCATTGCATCTAAAAAGTACTCTGCGTAATCTTCTTGGTCTCCACAACCAAAAATAGCCACAAGCTTACCTTCAAAGTCCACTTCCTCAAGCTCAGGGAAAAAGTCGTCCCAGTCACATTGCGCTTCGCCATAGTACCAAGTCGGAATACCGAATAAGATTAAATCAAATTCAGCTATCTCTTCTTTAGAGCTTTTTGCAATATCATGAACAGCCACTAGCTTTTTACCCAATTCTTTTTGGATCATTTTTGCTACGTGTTCTGTGTTACCTGTGTCACTTCCGAAAAAAATGCCTACACTTGCCATGGATTTAAAACCTTTTATGTATCAATAGCCAATCTTTCTTGTAAAATCGTTTCAATCAGCGCACTGCGGCTAATATTTTGTGCATCTGCCATATCACTTAATGCTTGATATAACTGTGATGAAACTTTAAATTCAACACGTTTTAAACCACGTGCTTTATCTCTTTTTATTTGATTACGCTTATTTACCTTTAACTGCATATCCCGTGAAAGGGGATTGGTTTTAGGTCTGCCTGGGCGTTTTTCGTATTCAAATAAATCGAGTGTAGTTCTATCTGTTTCTGACTTCGCCATGCTTAACCTACACCTGCGCCTTGCCAAAATACTTGAATAAGCCCTTTAGCAATAAAGCCTGAACAACCTAAAAAGAGCACGCCCCAGACAATGTATTGTCCGAACTTTGGTACATTACCACTTTTTAGTACGTCTTTAATTGCCATGCCGATGAATATGAAAATACCGGCTAAGCCAAAATACAACCCTAGGGTATCAAATTCGTTAATTAACTGACTGACCATCAACGTATAACCTTTAAATTAAACGGCGCGTACTATAGCATATAAATATTCATATATTTAGTGCGCAGAATCAAAAATACGCGATTAAAATTACTTTAAATCGCAGTTAAAAAGTCATTTATCGCTTTATTAACAGCAAGGGGCTTTTGAGCATGAAGCCAATGACCTGCTCCATGAATAATTTTAGCCTTGGTGTTTTTAAAGCGTGTTGTAATTGCAGTACGATGTTCGGGCAAAATATAGTCAGAATCGTTGCCTTTAATAAAAAGAGTATCGCATAAACAAGAATTGTTTTCATTAACATTGGATGTGATTGTCGAATATTTTTCATTAAGCACATTTAAGTTAAATCGCCATGCAAAACGACCTTCTTCATTTTTAGCGAGGCTTTTAAGTAAAAATTGTCGAACTCCAAGCTCTTCGATAAAAGGCTGCATAATTGCATCAGCTTGTTTTCGATCGTCGATTGATTGTGCTGAAACTGCTTTTAATGCTTGCAGTATTTTTGTGTGGCGAGCGGGGTAACTAACAGGTGCAATATCAAGTACAACCAATTTATTTACCAGCTCAGGATGGGTAAGCGCTAATTCCATTGCCACTTTACCACCCATAGAGTGGCCAACTAAATGGGCCTTATCTATGTTTAAATGAGCTAATAACTCAACAATATCTTGTGCCATTGCTGGGTAATTCATTTCATCGCTATGAGGTGACAGACCATGGTTACGCAAATCAACGTTTATAACATTAAAGTGTTCACTTAATGGCTTTGCAATAACATTTAAGTTTTCTAATGACCCAAAAAGCCCGTGGATCAAAATAACGTTAGGACCTTGCCCTTGTTGCTTGTAATTTAACTGCATACACGCCTCCTGAAAAATTCGCCATAGTTTGCCGAGCATTGCTCTAAAAAGCAAAAAATACAGCGACTATTTATTCAATTGGGCTTTTGTTTGTTAAATCAACAACAATCAAGTAAATATTAATATGTTTACGGGAGTGCTTGTTGTAACTCGCATTTCTGATTGGTTTGGGTATAATCACACGGGAGAAAGAAATGTGACCCGTAATGACAGGAATAACATGAAACAAATCGACATAGACGACGAATTATATCAATATATTGCAAGCAATACGCAAAGTATTGGTGAAAGTGCATCCACTATTTTACGTCGTTTATTAAATCTGAGCGGCGAAAAAATTCTAACCGCAAACGTAGAACTAACTCAAAACAATCAAACTGCGACTACGTCCACTGCCACATTAAAAAGCTCAGACCCAACGGCTGCTGAGACTACAAAAAAACAAACACCTGTAGCTCACGCACCTGTGAAGCAAAAAAGTGATAATGTTTTTAATGTACTAAATAAAGAAGAGCTGGCAATGCAAAAGGGCGTTGTTGGACGTTTTTTGTTTATTTTAAGTGCATTTTACCGTACACATAAAACTGACTTTTCGGCTGTATTAGATATAAAAGGCCGCGACCGTGTTTACTTTGCTACCAGCAAAGAAGACTTAGTTAATAGCGGCAGTAGCATGAATCCTAAAAACATAACTGATAGTGAATATTGGGTTATGACGAATTCTAATACAACGCGTAAAAAAATGATGCTTCATGAAGTGGCTCTTTGCCTTGGTTACAGTGCAGAGCAAGCTGAAAAAATTCGCGATTACCTGTAAGGAAATATAATGGCTATTCACTCAGGCGCAGGTAAAACTGCTCCACAATCGGCACTGGTTAATGTTCCAAAATTAGTATCTGCCTATTATTTAAATGAACCAGATCTTGAGCAGAACCCTGAGCATTGCGTTGCTTTTGGTACATCAGGCCACCGTGGGTGTTCTTACGATGTTAAATTTAACGAATCACACATTTTGGCGATTACTCAAGCTATTTGTGATTACAGAAAACAAAATGATATTTTTGGTCCGTTATTTTTAGGTAAAGATACGCACGCATTGAGTGAGGCCGCATTTAACTCCGCCATTGAAGTACTCGTTGCTAACGAAGTGCAAGTGATAACACAAGAAGACGGTGATTTTACACCAACACCCGTTATTAGCCATGCCATCGTTAGTCATAACAAGCTACACCCAAATGAGCTTGCAGACGGTATTGTAGTTACCCCGTCGCATAACCCTCCTGAAGATGGTGGTTTTAAGTACAACCCACCTAATGGCGGACCTGCTGATACCGATGTAACTAAATGGATTGAAGACAGAGCTAATCAACTTTTATTAGAAGACTTAGTTGAAGTTGAGTTATTCCCATTCGCTAAAGCATCGCGTTCTGGCTTTATCCGCTACGAAGATTTAATGACTCCTTATATTGATGACCTAGCAAATATCGTTAATTTAAAAGCAATCAGCGATGCAGGTATTAAAATTGGTATCGATCCACTAGGTGGTTCAGGTATTAATTTTTGGCCTGTTATTGCTAAAAAATATAATTTAGATTTAACCGTAGTTAATGATGTTGTTGATCCACGTTTTGCTTTTATGCCACTTGATAAAGACGGCAAAATTCGTATGGATTGTTCATCACCTTATTCAATGGCGAACCTTATTGCATTAAAAGATGATTTTGATGTGTCTATTGGTAACGACCCTGACTACGATCGCCACGGTATTGTAACGCCAGATGGTTTAATGAATCCAAACCACTTTTTAGCAGTGGCAATCGATTACTTACTTAAACACCGTGATTGGAATGAAGCCGTAGAAATTGGTAAAACATTGGTTTCTAGCTCTATGATCGACAAAGTAGCCGCTCGTAACAGCCGTAAAGTTAAAGAAGTACCAGTAGGCTTTAAATGGTTTGTTGAAGGCTTAAGTAAAGGCAAGCTTGCGTTTGGTGGCGAAGAAAGCGCCGGTGCTGCATTCTTACGTTTTGATGGCTCTGTATGGTGTACAGATAAAGACGGCTTTATTATGGGTCTACTCGCTGCAGAAATACTCGCAGTAACAGGTAAAACGCCATCAGCACTTTATAAAGAATTAGAACAAGAGTTTGGTTCTCCAATTTATAAACGCCTAGATGCACCTGCTACAAGCGGTCAAAAATCACGTTTAAAAGCATTGAGTGCTTCTGATGTTAAAGCAGATACACTTGCTGGCGAGCCTATTTTGCAAAAATTGACTCATGCACCAGGTAACGATGCCGCCATTGGTGGTTTAAAAGTGGTCACTGAAAATGGCTGGTTTGCAGCGCGTCCATCAGGTACTGAAGATATTTATAAAATATACCTTGAATCATTTAAAGGTGAAGCGCATTTAGCGTTACTTGAAAAAGAAGCTAAAAAGCTTGTAGATTCAGTTATAAGCTAACTTAATCTAATAATTTTAAAACGGCTGATTTATTCAGCCGTTTTCGTTTCTATACCTTGTGTATTTATAAAAATATATGCATAAGAGTCTACTCTCACGTTATTTTTAAAGGGCTTATTATATGTCAGCCAATCCATCTTACTTAAATGAATTAAAACAAACGGGCGATTTTTTAACGCTTAGTCGTGACAACGAATGGCATTTAGATGCAGGTGAGTTTGTTTTAGATAATGGGACTCGTGTAAATATACACGATACCGGAGTCATTGAGTTTCAACCTGCTGTTACAACGTCAAAAGATGTAGTTTATTCAAGCGCTGTACATGGTAACGAAACTGCGCCAATTGAAATTTGTGATGCGCTCATTAAACAAATTATAAAAGGCGAGCTGATACTTAAGCAGCGCGCTTTGTTTATTTACGGTAATCCACAATCAATTAATATTGGCCTGCGTTTTGTAGAAGAAAACTTAAATAGATTATTCAATGGTCACCATACAGTTGAAGGTGTACCAATGAATAATGAGCGAAACCGCGCTGCAAAGCTTGAGCAATACGTAAGCGATTTTTATGCCCGTGGCGAGCAAGGCAGTAGCCGAAGTCATTACGACTTACACACTGCAATTAGAGGCTCTAAAAACGAAAAATTTGCTGTGTATCCATTTTTACATGGTAAGCCATGGAAAAAGTCGCAGTTACAATTTTTATTGAGTTGTGGTGTAAATACCGTGCTTATGATGAAATCTCCTGCAACAACATTTAGCTATTATTCGTCATTTATACACGGTGCTGATTCTTTTACGGTAGAGCTGGGTCAAGTTAAGCCATTTGGTCAAAACGATATGGGTCGCTTTGAAAAAACAAAGCAAACCTTAACTGCATTAATTAGTCAAAATGAAGTTAAATACCCTGATTTTAATGCAAGCCAGTTTGAATTGTTTGCAGTGCACCGGACAATTAATAGAACGCAGCACGATTTTAGTTTTCCTTTTTCTGACGATGCAGAGAACTTTACTGGCTTTGCGAAAGGTGAACTACTTGCAACCGACGGTGATACAGCGATTTACGCTGACGTTGAAGGAGAGGCTATTATTTTTCCAAATGCGAGCGTAGCATTAGGGCAAAGAGCACTCCTTACTGTTATTCCAATGGATATTGATAGCAATTTCATCTAATTTAACTCATCAGACCACTAGTAACTTAAAGTTAACTATATGATTACTATTAATTAAAGTAACCGTATCGTTAACTTGCCACTTATTTAGCCAGTATTTGCTTTTGTTTCGTCCCAGATCTGTTGAATAACACTTTACGTTAACGTAAAGTGTTGGCAGCTTTAATTAAAGATAGTGCAGATGTTGCAAAGTTTAACCAGCAACAATCACCCACAATAATAATTTAAAGGGGCACTGTTTTACCGACAACAAAAGAAGGTAGGTTATGAGTAATCCAAATAACGTATCGCTGAATATTAACCACGAGCTTGAATTTATTGATGGTCAAGCGCTTAATATTCCAACCCTTAGTATTTTAACTGAGGACGGCGACATCCATCCTAGTGCAACCGCACCTGACATTTCAAAACATACCGCTATTAAGTTATATGAAACAATGCGTTTTATACGTTTGTTAGATGAACGTATGCAAGGCGCGCAGCGCCAAGGCCGTGTTAGTTTTTATATGCAATGCCTAGGCGAAGAAGCCGCAGTTACAGCTTCTGCTGCTGCACTTGATCAAGACGATATGATCATGGCTCAATATCGTGAACAAGCTGCATTGCATTACCGTGGTTTTACGCTTGATCAATTTATGAACCAAATGTTTTCAAATGAATTGGATTTAGGCAAAGGTCGCCAAATGCCAATCCATTATGGCTCTAAAGCGCTAAACTACATGACGATTTCATCGCCATTGGGTACGCAAATACCACAAGCAACGGGTTATGCATATGGCCAAAAAATAAAGCACATCGACGCTAAAACAGGCGAGCTTGCCAGCACAATTGATAATGTGACTATTTGTTACTTTGGCGAAGGTGCTGCATCTGAAGGTGACTTTCATGCAGGTTTAAATATGGCCGCTGTTCACAGAGCGCCGGTTATATTTTTTGCACGTAATAACGGCTATGCAATATCAACCCCTGCTGATGAGCAATTTAAAGGTGATGGTATCGCCTCGCGTGGTGTGGGTTATGGCATTAAAACAATTCGTGTTGATGGCACCGATGCACTTGCTGTGTATGCAGCGACTAAAAAAGGACGTGAAATAGCCTCAACACAAGGTGAACCTGTACTTATTGAGTCAATTGCTTATCGATTAGGCGCGCATTCTACGTCAGACGATCCAAGTGGTTATCGATCTAAAGATGAAGAAGCAAATAATCAAACCTGTCCTATTGATAAATTTAGAAAATGGCTGGTCAAACAAGACTGGTTAAACGAAGAAGACGACATAAAAGCAAAAGAGTCGATTCGTGAAGAAATTTTAGCAGCGCTAAAGCGTGCTGAAGTTGTTGCCAAGCCTGCTTTAGAAGAATTGGTTTCAGACGTTTACGATACACCTATTCCCTTATTGCAACGCCAGTACGAACAATTAAAAGAACATATAAAGCAGCATCCAGATGCTTACCCAGTAACCGCAGGGAGAATTAAGTAATGGCTAAAATGAACATGCTTCACGCAATTAACTCTGCCCTCGATATTACGATGAACGAACACCCTCAAGCCTGTATTTTTGGCGAAGATGTTGGTTACTTCGGTGGTGTATTTAGAGCAACATCAGGCTTGCAAGAAAAATACGGTAAGCATCGTGTTTTTAATACGCCTCTAACCGAGCAAGGTATTTTAGGTTTCGCTAATGGCTTAGCGGCATTTGGTGCGCCTGCATTGGCAGAAATTCAATTTGCTGATTATATTTTCCCAGCGTTCGATCAAATAGTAAATGAAGCTGCTAAATTTCGTTATCGCAGTGGTAACGAATTTAATGTTGGTAACTTAACTATTCGTACGCCTTATGGCGGTGGTATTGCAGGTGGCTTATATCACTCGCAATCACCCGAAGCTTATTTTGCGCACACACCTGGCTTAAAAGTGGTTGTACCGCGTAACCCTTATCAGGCTAAAGGTTTATTACGTGCCTCTATTAAAGATGATAACCCGGTCATATTTTTTGAGCCTAAGCGTTTATATCGTGCATCAACAGGCGAAGTGCCTGAAGAAGATTATAGTATTGAATTAGGCACGGCTGAAGTAGTACAAGAGGGTACCGATATTACGCTTTTAGCGTGGGGTGCTCAAATGGAGATTATTGAAGAGGCAGCACAGCAAGCAAGCGAGCAAGGTATAAGCTGTGAAGTAATAGATCTTCGTAGTATTTTACCATGGGATGTTGAAACGATTGCTAAATCGGTTATTAAAACCGGCCGTTTAATCGTGAGTCATGAAGCGCCTATAACTAATGGCTTTGGTGCCGAGATAGCAGCAACAATACAACAAGCGTGTTTTTTGCATTTAGAGTCGCCAATTTTACGTGTATGTGGCCTAGATACACCATACCCGTTGGCACTTGAAAAAGAATACGTACCGGACGCACTAAAAGTGTTGGCTGCAATTAAACAATCAATGGATTTTTAGGGGTTACCATGGCTAAAGATTTTATATTACCCGATATTGGTGAAGGCATTGTTGAATGCGAAGTTGTTGAGTGGCTAGTTCAAGAAGGCGATACCGTATCTGAGGATCAGCCAATTTGTGATGTGATGACAGACAAAGCATTAGTACAAATTCCGGCAGTGCATGATGGTGTTATTACAAAGCTATATTATCAAAAAGGTGAAATTGCTAAAGTACATGCACCTTTATTTGCTATGGATGTAACTGGTGATAGTACGAGTAATGAAGTAGTTCAAGAACCTGTACAAGCTGAAAATCAAACTAATAACAATGCATCTGATGTAGTTGAGGACTTTATACTACCAGATATTGGTGAAGGTATTGTTGAGTGTGAGATTGTTGATTGGTTAGTCGCAGAAGGCGATGAAATAGAAGAAGACCAAGCGGTTTGTGACGTAATGACCGACAAAGCATTAGTACAAATTCCGGCAAAATATACAGGCACAGTGCAAAAGTTATATTACCAAAAAGGTGAAATAGCAAAAGTACATAGCCCGTTGTTTCAAATGACAATTGCAGGCAGTGCAGTAAAGCCAAGTGTTGATATAAACCAAGCGGTCGTTAAAGCTCAAACTAATGCTGTCGCTGAAAAAGTTGCCCCTGTTAAAACGCAGGAAGCTACTAAAGTTATCAATCAAAAAGCGGTGGCGTCGCCTGCGGTTCGCCGTAAAGCACGTGAACTTGATGTTGATTTAACCTGTGTACCAGGTAGTGGTAAAAATGGTCGAATTTACAAGCAAGATATTGAAGAGTTTGTAAAAGGCGAAGTGCCAAATACTATTGATACTGCACCGCTTAATAGCTATGCTTCTCAAAGTGCAGTACAAAATCAAACGCAGAATCAAAGCGGTGGCGTACGAGTAGAGCTAATTAAAGGCATTAAAGTGGCTATGGCCAAGCAAATGGTAGCTTCGGTTTCAACTATTCCGCATTTTACGTTTAGTGATGAAATAGACTTAACACAGCTTATAGCTTTGCGCAGCTCCTTAAAAGAGCAGTACAAAGCACAAGGCGTAAAGCTGACCATGATGCCATTTTTTGTAAAGGCATTATCATTGGCAATGAAAGAGTACCCTGTACTTAATTCAAAAGTGAATGATGAATGCTCAGAGCTAACTTATTATAACGATCATAATATTGGTATAGCGGTTGACTCAAAAATTGGCTTGTTAGTCCCTAATATTAAATCGTGTCAGAGTAAAAGCATTGTAGATGTGGCAAATGATTTAACTCGCTTAACTCATTCAGCGCGAGAAGGGCGTGTTGCACCGGATGATTTAAAAGGTGGGACGATTAGCATCTCTAATATTGGTGCAATTGGCGGCACTATCGCAACCCCTATCATTAATAAACCAGAAGTGGCTATTGTTGCATTGGGTAAACTGCAGCACTTACCGCGTTTTGATGAAAGTGGGCAAGTTGTGAGTAAAGCTATTATGCAAGTGAGTTGGTCTGGCGATCATCGCGTTATTGATGGCGGGACTATTGCTCGTTTTAATAACCTATGGAAATCGTACTTAGAAAATCCATCGGCAATGATGATGGCAATGAGTTAATAATATAATTGTTGAAACCTGATAAAAACCAGCAATTTGCTTAATGCCGATCAGTTAAGAAATATTTGACGATCCATTGACCGATCTTCTGGTTAGTTTATAAAGGCTTCTGAATTTATTCAGGAGCCTTTTATTTTGCAACTCACTACCGCACTTTCTCTTGCCAATAGCTACGCACCCAATTCAGAAGGCTTAGGTCAACTGAGTGATTTTTTATGTCCTGACTTTATCAAACAATGCGCTGAAACCGCTGGTGTCGCGACGATAAGGAAAAGAAGGCTTCCTGTTGAGATGGCCGTTTGGACAGTCATTTGTATGTCGTTTTATCGTGAAGACCCACTGTGGAGTATTGTCAGTAAATTAGGGCTCGCTTTACCAGGTAAAAAAGAACTCGTTGCACCCAGTGCGGTTGTACAGGCTAGGCAGCGGCTTGGGGCTGATGCCGTTAAACAGGTTTTTGAGAAAAGTCAGCAAATGTGGAATGCTGATGCGAACCATCCCACATGGTGCGGGCTATCACTACTGGGTGTTGATGGTGTTATTTGGCGCACACCGGATACTGCTGAAAATCAACATGCATTCTCCGTGTGGAAAAATCAGCATGGTGACACGGCTTTCCCTCAGGTTCGCATGGTGTGTTTGATGGAGTTAACTAACCTGAGTTCTGCTTAAGCGATAACTAATGCGTTAAGCTCTACGTCAGTTAAATTAAGGTGTGGCTTCTTTTCTTTCAAGCAATAAGCCACCAATCCAGCGACTAAATTCAACATAAAGCCGTTCATACTCCGATGTCTTGAATGTTCAATGAAGGATATGTTCTTGAGCTGGTCATTAATTGTTTCGATTATAAAGCGTTTTGAAAGCATTGCTCTATCCCATAATGACATCGCTTTTGCCTTCATATTTTTGCGAACCGTCGTAATGAGCTTTACCCCTTTATCGAGTAAATCGGCTTCTAAAGCTTTACTTAAATACCCTTTGTCACCATATAATTTATCCGTCAGGCAGCTCGCTAACTCACGCACTGGTTGAGTATCATGTACATTTCCTGTTGTCACTTTCGCAGCAACAATTTCACCATGGTGATTAACGATTAAATGTAGCTTGAAGCCATAAAACCATCCCATTGTTCCTTTGCCACGCTGGGCTATTCCATCAAAGGTTTTGTGTCTTGGAATACGAATATTATGGCACACTTTAATACATGTGGAGTCAATGAATTCAACGCCTGTGGGTTTACCTTTAAGTGAAGTAAAATAGGCACACATCGGCACAATTACCCTTGGCATAACGGCTAAAAATCGTGTGTAACTGAGCAAGTTGGGAAATTCACTTTTGTACATAAGTGATACATAGCCAAGGTAGTAATTTTTGAAATCTCGGTGATGTGACATATGAAAACTAATAACAATAGTCATAATTTCACTGGTCGTCATACGTCCTGAACGCTGACGTTTTTGGGTGCCATCTTCGAGTAATTGTTTTTCCCATTGGGGTATAAATACTTTGCAAAAATCATCGACATCGCAAAATAATTCAACTAATTTAATCATGCCTGTTCCTTGCTTATCCAATCGTTTTTGGTCGAAAGATCGGATCTCGGAACAGGCATTTAGTTCAATTTCTTAAACGAGATTCAGGTTAACTAGCCATTTATTAATGGGGAGCGCCTTTGATAGTTGTCGTACTAGTGAAATGGTGTTGGCTGAAGACTTAATCGAGGCAACACCCGATAACTCACTGACGTTATTTGATAGAGGCTTCTATTCTCTAGGCTTACTCAATCGTTGGCATCATGCTGGGGGAAATAGGCATTGGCTTCAACCGATGAGAAAAGGCACGCAATATGAAATTGTTCGCTCTTTAGGTCGTCAAGACAAACTTATCAAGCTAAAAGCAACAGCACAAGCGAGAAAAAAGTTCGACGATTTACCACAGAGTATTGAAGTCAGGCTAGTCACAAAAACGGTTAAGGGGAAAGAAGTGAATATACTCACTTCACTGACTGATCCAATGCGTTTCCCTAAGGCTGACATTGTTGACCTCTATAGTGAACGATGGGAAATTGAACTTGGTTATCGAGAAATGAAACAAACGTTACTGAATAGTCACTTCACGCTACGCAGCAAGAAACCTGAGATGATAGCGCAAGAATTATGGGGCGTAATGTTGAGCTATAACTTGCTCCGATACCAGATGGTGAAAATGGCGCAGAAAAAGTCTGGAATATATGCAAAACACCTGAGTTTTACGACGTGTGCTATTAGTATTATTAACCTTATTCATACAATGTTTATAGAAAATGCAGGACGGATACCTAAATCAATAGAGCAATTACAAGCTCAAGTTGAACATCACATATTGCCGATAAAACGGGAGCGGGCGTATCCGAGGTGTGTGAAACCAAAACCCAGTAAATACCCCAATAAAAAATGCCAGTCCGCTGTTAACTGACTGGCATTAAGCAATTGCTGAGCTTTTTGTATATGACAATTTTAACTTAAAAAGTAAAGGCCATAGCCAACGGCCAAAGCAGGAATGGATGTATACACAGTCGCAATTACAGCCGCTTTAGGTGCCATTGCAATTGCAGGAAATAACGCATCACCATCGTTAGATATTGCATTAGCAGTTAATGCACTAAAGGGAATAATGCCTTGAATATAAAGCGTAGTAACAATTATTTGCGGGCCACAACCTGGTAAAAAACCAATCACTACAGCAATAAGTGGGGCTAAATAAGCATAATGTGCAAACCAGTTTTTTAAATCAAGCCCTGCAATATTTACTAAAATCTCAAACAACATAAACGATGCCACTACCCATGCGGTCACAAAGTGTGTGTCTTGAAGTACTTTAATAATTTTAGAAGATGGATTACATTCATCGTCTTCTGAGGTTACTTCTTTATAGCTTTCACCTTTAGAAGAATACGCCCATATAGTTACAGTAAATAACGCCATTGCAGCACCAAAAATACTAATACTTGTGCCTGTGTATTTTCCAAATTGATCAAAGTTGACATTAAATGCAATTAAAAAGGCAATAATGAGGCTTGGAATAATAGCGAACATCCAAACGGGTTTGCTTATTTTAATTATACTAGTTGGCAATACTTTAACTTGGTGTTTTTGTTCTTGCTTTGTTGGGCGTAAAAAGTCTTTTGCATGAAGGGCGTTTACTATAACACCACAAAGCGTGCCTACTACTAAGCCAATGGCCATTATGGTTAAACCTTCAGTAGGGCGAGTGGCAAGGAGTAAAAATGCGGCATCTCCCATTGTAGCTGTTAAAACAGCAACAATAGCCCCAAAACTTGCTTGGCCTTTTGTAAACTGGGTAACCACTATTATTGCACCACCACATCCAGGAAGGGCACCTAAAACGGCAGCAAAAAATATTTCTAATACCGGCGATTTAGCACTTAAATAACTAAGTTCTAATTGAGGTAAATGCTCTATGGCGTAGTAATAAATTAATAATGTAGCAGCAACAAATACGCTAACTTGAAAAAAAGCATCGCTTAGTGCTGTTATTGTAATTTCACGAAGTGATGGCACAGCTAAGCATACCAGTAAAAAAAGTGGTAATAATAAACGTTTATTTTGGCTAACAAAGCGTTTAGAAGCGGGCGTAATAAATCCTATTTGAGAGAGTAAAATCATACAGTGTTACCAATTAAATAAACTTAGTAACACTGTATATTTTAATTAAATGATAATCAATATCATTTGCATCTATTTAAATCGATTACTCTCTTTGAGTTTTTCGATGTTAAACCAATGCTACTTACGTTGAAATTCTGAGCTTGCATTCCACGTTGGCCATTGCTCTTGCTCAGAAATATCAAAACCTACTTTATAAAACAATTGTAAGTCTTGAACAGCACCCGATAAATCCCATTCGTCACGGTAACGATCACATGGTTGATGGTAACAACCGCGAAGCACTAAGCTCATGCGCTTACGGTAATTAGCTGTCTCTTCATCTGCAGCCACTGTGCCGCCACCTGCGTACATTGCCGGAATCCCCATATTAGCAAATGCAAAGTGATCAGAGCGGTAATAACCACCTGATGATGGTTTAGGATCGCCTGATATTGTTCTGCCTTGCTCTTGAGCTGCAGTTGCTAAAAACTCATCCATTTGTGATTTACCAATACCAACCACATTTATGTCTTTTACTTTGCCTAATAAATTTAAGCTATCCATGTTTATGTTAGCCACTGTTTTATTCGCTGCAATGACTGGGTTTGCTGCATAGTATTTAGAGCCAAGTAAGCCTTGTTCTTCAGCAGTTACCGCTAAAAATGTCATTGAGCGGCTAGGGTGCTTAGGTAATTTAGTGAAGGCTTCAGCTACTTCAATTAGCCCAGCTGTACCCGTTGCGTTGTCATGAGCACCGTTATAAATTTGATCGCCTTTACGTGTTTTGTCTGTACCTAAGTGATCCCAGTGAGCTGAGTAAATCACATGCTCATCTACTTGCTCACTTCCTGGTAACGTGGCGATAAAGTTATACGACACCGATTTTTTAATCGTATTTTTAACATTAACAGAAGCAGTTAAATCGCCCATATCAACATGGTAAGCACCTTTAGCTGCGTTTTCTTTCGCAGTATCAAAATCTAAACCTGCTTTAGTGAAAAGCTCTTTTGCTACGTCAGTTGTAACCCAGCCTTCAACGGCTACGCGGTCCATATTGTTGTTTTCTTTTTGAAAACCAAACTGCTCACCGCTCCAAGAGTTTTCAACTACTGACCATGGGTATGACGCAGGTGCTGTTTCATGAATAATAATTGCGCCAGCTGCACCTTGTCGACTTGCTTCTTCATATTTGTATGTCCAACGACCGTAATAAGTCATAGCATCGCCAGTAAATAAAGCAGGGTCTTTTGTTGCAAATCCCGGATCGTTAACCAGCATTACAACCGTTTTGCCCTTAACGTCTAATCCTTCGTAATCATTCCAATTGTATTCAGGTGCATTAACGCCGTAGCCCACAAATACAAGTTCAGAATTTTCTATGCCTTCTTGTGCGCTAATGCGGCTGCTACCCATAACCATGTCTTTTTTATATTGATAGTCTTTACCACCAATACTAAGCACCATGTTCGAATCAGCTTCTAAAGAAACCAATGGCACTTCTTGTAAGTAACTGTCGCCATTACCAGGCTCTAAGCCTAAAGCTTTAAACTGCGCAGTTAAATAATCAAGCGTTAGCTTTTCGCCCGGTGATGAAGGAGCACGGCCACCAAACTCATCCGATGCGAGTACTTTTACATGTTTAGCCAGTTCATCAGCTTTAATACTGTTATATCCATTTGTTACATCAGTAGGGGTAATACTTGTTGTTGCGCAACCAGCTAAAACAGCAGTAGCGAGGAGTGTGAGAGAGAAATAATGTTTCATGTCAGCTCTTTTTTGTTTTAAGTTGTGATTAGTATATTAACTTCTATTAAGCAGAACCAGTTTTTACGGTAAACTTCTCGTAAATTATAGGCATAAATTGTTAAAGGTTTAAATGAAGCGTTTTACTCCCCCCGAGCAGTGGCAAATCAGTAGTTTAGAAACAGGTGCATTTGCGCATTTACGTGAGCTATTTAAAGTTAACGAACTAACAGATTGGCCGGCGCCGCAGTGGTTTTCTCCATTTTTAACCGCTATAAATGAGAATAATATTCCTATTACTTTTGAAGATGATGCAAAGGTAGAGTTTGGCGTTCGCTATTACGAGCAAGTAATTTTTGAAACGGGTGTTGTACCTACACGCAGTGAAAATTGGCATGACTTATTTGGTGGGTTTATATGGTGTTTATTTCCAAAAACCAAAGCGTTAATAAACCATAGACATGTGCAAGATATAGCTGAGCATGGACTGCAACAGCGTACTAAGCATCGTAATGCACTAACGCTTTTTGATGAATGTGGCGTTGTATTAGCTATAAGTGAGAGTAAATGGCAGCAGTGGCTTTGCGATCACCAATGGAAAACTGCATTCGTTGAACACAGACATGAGTGGGGTAAAACAATAAAACCTTTTATGTTTGGTCATGCTAATTATGAAATGCTAACAAAGCCTTATATAGGTTTAACGGGTAAAGCGTTATTTGTTTGTGTACCTAATGAAATATTTTGTAAAGACTTAGTAACTCAATACCAGTACCTTGACCAAGCCCTTTATGAGATGATTAATACAGATAACTGCTTAGCTGATAACAAAAAGCTTTCGCCACTGCCTTTATTAGGAGTGCCTGGCTGGCATGACGAAAACAAAGACGACTCTTTTTACAACAATACAGATTATTTTAGAGCGAAACGAAGGATGCGAACATGATAGAAGTTGCTGGGCTTAAAAAGAAATTTAAGCTAACTAAAGATCACAAAAAAAATAAAATAGACGACATCGATCCTCGTGAAGATAAAGACTACTTTCACTCAGTACGAGACGTTAGTTTTAGTTGCGCTAAAGGTGAGGTACTTGGATTGCTCGGCCCAAATGGTGCGGGTAAAACGACGACACTGAGAATGATTTCAACCGCGTTAAAGCCCGATGAAGGCTCAATAACGATTGCCGGAAACGATATTGTAAAAAAACCGCTATTGGGACGTAAGTCTATTGGTTTTTTATCAGGCTCTACGGGGTTGTATGGCCGCTTAACTGTAAAAGAAAACATAGAGTATTTTGCAAAGCTTCATGGCATGAACAAAAGCGATATAGCAACGCGTTGTGATGAGCTTTTTACATTGCTTGATATGCACAAATTTGTAGATAAACGGGCAGAAAACCTTTCAACAGGTATGAAGCAAAAAGCAAATATAGCGCGTGCAGTTGTTCATCGCCCAGCAGTTGTTGTGCTTGATGAGCCAACAACGGGCCTTGATATAATGACAACACAAACCGTTATTAAATTTATCAAAGGTTTAAAGGCGCAAGGGACGCCTGTTATTTTCTCAACCCATCATCTAGATGAAGTTGCTCTTTTGTGCGACCGAGTCGCTGTAATTAACGAAGGTATTAGCTGTTTTGACGGAACAGTAGAAGAGTTTAAACAAGCAGGCAATAGTGATGAGCTTAACCAAGCGTTTATGAACATATTAACGGAGAAACATGATGTTTGAGGTATTTAAAAAGGAATTAAGAGAGTTATTACGCGATAAAAAAACGCTATTATTTGTAGTCGCGCTCCCTGTTGCTATATTTCCGTTATTGTTTGCCGTAATGGCATTTATAAGCTCGCAAGCTGCAATGGACGCTGAGCAAAAAGTAAATACTTACGCGATTATCAACGGTGACTACGCACAAGAGTTTACAGATAAAGTGTTTTATCACAAAAGTTTTGAGCTTTATAAAGGGGATAAAACCTTTAACAATATTGATGAGCTTAAAGCAGGTGTAATCGCTGGCGATATTGATATGGGTATTTATTTACCAAGTCATGCTGTGCAAACATTGGACGATGGAAAACAAAGCCAGTGGCAGGTTGTTTTTAACGATTCAAAATCTATCAACTTTTTATTCGAACGCGTTAAAGAACTTGCAAAAGAATACAGTGACGTGCTGCAAACTCAAAAGCTAATCAGTTTTGGTATTGAAGAGTCTGTTCAAAAATCTATTCTTAATCCAATTGAAGTCATAAAAGTAGATACAGCCGATAAACGTGAAAACCTTGGCGAAAAAATTGGCGGGTTTTTACCTTACCTACTTATTCCATTAGTATTGATGGGGGCAACTTATCCCGCTATTGATTTAGGCGCTGGCGAAAAAGAACGTGGCACGCTAGAAACACTCCTACTTACACCTATTACGCGTACAGAGTTGGTGCTTGGTAAATTTATAACCTTGTTAACTACATCCATTGCCTCCACAACCATAACCGTCTTAAGTATGGGCTGCTGGATAGCACTGGCGCTCGCATTTGCCGATCTTGATTTTATTAAAGCCGCATTTAGTACATTAGCAGTTACCGATTTACTGATGATATTTTTACTATTATTACCGGTTGCAGCTATATTTTCGGCCTTAGCTCTGGCTATATCTATCTATGCTCGCACGTTTAAAGAAGCGCAAAACTATATGGCACCACTTAGTATGGGCGTATTTTTCCCGATTATTATTTCAATCATGCCAAATATGGAACTCACTGCTAAAACAGCATTTATTCCAGTTACAAACGTGGCTTTAGCGATTAAAGAAATAGTAAAAGGGACTGTTGATTACACATTCATTGGCTTAATATTTTTAGCCACTGCAATCATTGCAGCAGGGCTACTGGCCTTTTGCGTTAAGTGGTTTAATCGCGAAGATGTACTTTTTAGATGATATAAAGTTATTCTGGCTTTGGTAATTTATTACCAAAGCCAGTAAGCGTATATTTAAGTTTTATAGCAGCGTTTAGCTGCTATTTTTATATGTTGATTTTAATTATGGAAATCATCAATAACACCAATACCCTTAATTACGTGATCTATTTTTAAGTAAGAAAATTATGTTGATAACAAAGCAAAAACTTCTTTATTTAATTGTTATCACTAATTGCTCTACCTCCTGCATCCATGCAGTCGTATAACAGGAATTTTAACGCAGTTAAAGTCAGATTTAATCCCTGAAATTGATCAAGTATTATTGCGGATTGGTATAAAAAATCTTTTAAACAGCTGTTTACGAATGTTGCTCTCATGGTCATTAGTTCCCAATGTTCAGATCTGTTCAGAACGTATTAACGTACTCTATGCTTATAATTTCCTCAGTGTTTATTAATTTAGGTTAGGCGTGTTGAACTTTTGTGGGTGAAATTTCAAAAATAGACCTGTTCTTTAGTCAAAATACAGCCTAAATAATGTGGTGTTACTTATAAGGGATTATTTATAAATAGGCGATAGCGCAGCATAAATGCCAACATACGCTGCCAATTGCATTCTCCCTTATGGCTATTGATTCTTTGCCGCTTATATTGAAGTCGGTAAAGGGCGTTAGTAATCCGCAGACATCTTACTTATTCTTAATGTAAGTTAGTAAGGTAACGCAGGGGCAGCTAGCTAGCCCAAAGGTTATAAACCATGCGCCGCGATATAGGCCCTTGACGGAACAAATTTCAATCTTGAATGATAAACAGGGCGTAATGCTAAAAAACTATACGTAAATAGTTACCCGTTACTAATAAAATAATTGCACGGTAAATACATAAATGGATTTACGATGCCATCTCAGATTATCAATCTTTAAGGTAACTATTCAGCCACATTTTCAATAAATATATCAGGTAACTGATTTTTGAAGAGTAATTCAAGGGCTAGGCTTGCTGATACATGCTGTTTTCTGCAAGTCGAGAGGTAGCTTCTGATTAAACAAAACATCTCTGCACCTTGCATGCTTCTGAAGCACCCAGATATCTTTTGATGAACCTTGGTCATCCTAATATCATTCTCACCTTGGTTGTTGCTAAAAGGCACCGCTGTTTCCGTCATGAACCGTAAGACATCATCTTGATAATCTCTTAACCGCTCTAACAACGCTCTAGACTTTGTTCGTTTCAATCTGCCTCGCTGGCCTTTTACTCGGCTGTTTCTATCCGGTGGAGGGCATTTAATGTCACCTTGAGCCAATATTTGTTGATATTTCTCTATATAGTGAGCTTTTGTGTCTGCATCTAGCTCGGGGTTATCTATTTGATGTTTATTGATTTCAGTCAGTAGGGTTTGCAAATCCTTTGCCCATTGCATACCGTCTTGCTCCCATGCCCTTTCTAACTCTCGGATATGATGTGCATTACACAAGGCATGTTGGCACTGTGTATATTGATAATACGGTTTCCAGTGGTCGTGGCATAGTACCCCAGTAAAGTGAGGTAAAATATCGGCGTCATCCATCGCTATTTTCCCTCTTTTCTCATGCGGGTAAAAATACGTCCACCACGTCGTTGATGCACCATGAAGCCATCGTCGTTTACCACCTATATTAATCCCCGTTTCATCAACGTGTAAGGCTTGATAAGTCGTTTTCAGGGCTTTCTTGAGCGCGGCTTCTGCGCCGGAGGACTTTACCAAGGCCGCTGCTTGTTCATTAAAGTTAAATAAACTACCCGCACTGATTGGAATACCGAGTTGATCACAAAAATATTCTTCAATGCGGTTGTAAGGGAGTAATTGATATTGGGATAGGTAAACTGCATGGGCTTTTACACCAACCCCATATTGAATAGGACTGTTAACGTCTTCTGGAAATTCACCAATAAAACGCTTACCTTGCTCATTTTCCAGAATTTGTGCTTGGTATTCAGTGACCACTTTCCTGATATCTATATCGACAACCTGTCGTTTTTGAAAGCCAATTTCACGGTAGTGACCTTTCGGTAAAAAATCACGTTCAACTAGGATGATTTTGATCTCATCAGGCGTCTGTGTTTGGGTTAGTGTTTTACCTGCACGGCCTTTTTGACCACCCGCTGACTTGGCTGATTTCTCTTTGTTTTGTTTTTTTCGGTTGATGTCTTTTGATGGCGGGATACTGCTATTGTTACTGTTAAGTCCTAATTTACTTGCTAACATAACAACGACAACCAGAATGAGTTCAATAGACATCTTCAGCGCAGGCGTGAGAGTTTTACCTTCTTGTAATTGAGCTTTGGTTTTCTCAACGATTTCGTCGATGTTGATGCTGTTTAAATTCATTGAAGCTAGGGCTATTAGGTCATAGCCCTAGCTTGGCATACTGGCGGGATCGGTCAATAGTTAAAAAAGATCCTTTGAAAATAATTTACCATGGTGAATAGTTACTCTTTAAGTAACTAAAAGCTAAATATTGAAAATTACCCCTTATAGGCCTGTAAGGAGCTATAGTCGTTTCTGGTGTATGAGAAAAAGTCATTGCGATGTAATCTGTTAATTGATCTTGACCAGATCAACAATTAACCAGAGAGACATCGCAATGACTGAAAATGATAATGTTATTTCCATTGAAAAACCAGACAATCCGTTAGAGCAGTTGCTTAAAAGCGGGGCGCAGCAGTTGTTAGCTCAAGCGATTGAGGCTGAGTTGGCTGTTTTATTGGCTCAATACCAGCATGAGACCGTCGAGGGACTTCAGCGGATCGTCAAAAATGGTCACCAGCCTGAGCGTACGATCCAAACAGGCCTTGGTGATATTGAGGTCAAAATACCTAAAGTCAGGGATCGAAAAAAGGAAGGCATTAAATTCAATAGTGCCTTGATCCCGCCTTATCTGAAACGGACAAAAAATATCGAAGAGCTGATCCCATGGCTCTATTTACGAGGAATTTCGACGGGTGATATGCAGCCCGCTTTAGTGTCTCTTTTAGGCGAGCAAGCCAAAGGTTTGTCGGCCAATAGTGTCTCTCGGTTGAAATCCACCTGGGAAACGGAGTATCAGCAGTGGTCTAAACGTTCCTTGGCTAAACGTCGATATGTGTATATCTGGGCCGATGGGATTTACAGTAAAATTCGAATGGATGATAAGCTGTGCTTACTGGTAATTATGGGGGTAGATGAAACGGGCAGAAAGGAGCTATTGGCGGTGGTTGACGGGGTTCGTGAGTCTGAGCAGAGCTGGACTGAAGTGTTAAATCAACTGCGCTCACAGGGTCTAACAATACCACCAAAATTGGCCATAGGGGATGGTGCGCTGGGGTTTTGGAATGCCCTCACCAAAGTATGGCCAACAACCCAACATCAACGTTGCTGGGTGCATAAAATCGCGAATGTGCTAAACAAAGTGCCGAAATCAATGCAACCTAAAATCAAAGCGAATTTACAAGATATCTGGATGGCAGAGAGTCGAGCTTCTGCTTATAAAGCGTATGATTTATTTGTTAAAAATTACTCAGTCAAATACCCAAAAGCGACGGATTGCTTGATGAAGGATAAAGATGAAATGCTGGCATTTTATGATTATCCTGCTGAGCATTGGATGCACATAAGAACGAGTAATCCGATAGAGTCAACGTTTGCGACGGTAAGGCTGAGAACGCATAAAGTGAAGAGTTGTGGCAGCCGGACAACCACCTTAATGATGGTTTTTAAACTCGCGCAGTCGGCAGAGAAAAAATGGTACCGCTTGCGAGGGTTTAAGTTACTGGCTGAAGTAATTACAGGGGTAAAATTTAAAGACGGCGAAAGAATAACTCAAGATCAAACAGAGCATCAAGATGAGCTCATACACCAGATTTGACAATAACTCGCCTGTAAGTTCTGGTTGCTAGGATATTTAATTGTTTAATACTCTATACTGTTTAGTAGTTCAATTTAGTGGCGAAAGTAAATGTTAAAAAAGAATATTTTTTTTAGAAGCACAAAAAATAACAAGCTGATACTTTTGGTTGTAATAACATTTATAGTTATTTCATTACCCTCGCTTTATTTATTTGAGAAAAAAGTAAGAAGTGACGTTTATAATACGGCTCAAATTGAATTAAAAAGAGAATTAGAAACAAAAACGCTGTCTTTAAAAAAGCACTTTAAAGACAGCGTTACTGCTATCCGATTTCTAGATGCTACACCACCAATCCAAGGTATTTCTCGCGCCTCAGAACATAAATTGATAGATCCACTATTGGGTACGCCAATTGCGATCTGGCAAGAGCGCTTAGCAAGTATATTTTCGGGTTTTATGCGCACAGACGAAAGCATATTACAGGCACGTTATATTACACTAGCAGACGGTGGCCAAGAAGTTGTTAGGGTCGATCGCACTGAGCTCGGCAGCCTAGTTAGGCTCGATGGAGAACAATTACAACAAAAAGGACAACGTGACTACGTAATTAAAGCCAGTATATTAGATGCAAATTCAGTTTACATTTCCCCTATAAATTACAATCGAGAAAATGGCGAAATACAGCAGCCTTACATTAGTACTTTTCGAGTTGCTAAACCTGTTTTCGACGAACATAAGCAAGTGTTTGCAGTACTAGTCACTAATTATTTTGCAGACGAATTATTTAAAAGCTTAATTGTAGAGTCTCCAAGGGGCATTGCTATTTACTTAATGAATAATGAAGGTGAATTTTTATACCATCCAGATACTGACTTACGATTTGGCTTTGAGTTTAACCAAAGTAGGACTTGGGATGATGAATTTAATGAAGCCGAAGAAATGTCTGTTGGCAATACACTGCCAATAAATAGTTACCCTCAACAATACTACTTAAAAAAACGGATTTATTTTGAAGGAGATATCGCGATGCTCCCTCTTGAATTAGCTGTTAGCTTAAATACTCATCATTTATTATTGAAAGTGAGTGAAAGGCGACAAAATTTCATTATTTTACTCGTAGTGTTTTTTCATAGGTTGGATCTTAAGAAAGCTTGAAGTTGAACTCTGTTAATGATCAAATAGTTACGCCAATAAAAACATGACTAAAAACAGAGTTCACATGCAGATTAACCAAGTTTCAAACCAATTAAAAGCCCTTATCTCAGAAAAACACCTCATTGAGCTTGCAAAAACCTCTGGATTTCAAGTTCGACACCGTTGCCTGTCGATCGTTTCTCTGCTCAAAGCCGTATTTAAAAGCTTATCTTGCCTGCAAGACGCTAACTTGTCAGATATCCATCAAAACTTGCGAACGCAGGCTGATTGCACGATAAGTTATAAACCCTTTCATAATCAAATTCGAAAACCAGCCTTGACTGAGCTTGTCCGTGAGCTCGTTATTCAAGCGATGTCTAAATTGACTGTAAACACGCTGGATAAAACCTTTTTTACCCAGCGAGGAATACAGCGAGTGTTATTGCAAGATGGTTCTTCATTTGCTCTACATGATGAATTAGCGCAGGTTTTTGCTGGTCGTTTTACTGCTGTAAGTCCTGCCGCAATTGAGTTGCACGTTACCTATGACCTATTTAATGAACAACCCTGCGAAATAGATATTCGTCCTGATGTTGAAACTGAGCGCGCCTTTTTACCAGGTAGCCACACACTTGAAGATACGTTATTACTTGCTGATGCTGGGTATTTTGACTTAGATTACTTTGAGCAAGTAGCTCAAGATGGCGGATATTTTTTGATCAGAGCAAATAAAAACATTAACCCAATCGTTACATCAGCCTATTGCGCGGGTATAGAACTTAAAGAAAAGAACATTAAACTCAAAACGTTACTCGATAAATTCGCAAGCCAACCACTTGAATTAACAGTACGTTGGAAGAAAAATGGGCCCGAGTACAGGCTTATCTATTTACCGAATGAAAAGCGCCCCGTTTTCCTTGTTACTAATTTAAAAGAGGCACAGTTTAGCTTTGACGAGCTACTCGATATATATGCAACTCGTTGGCAAATTGAGTTGTTTTTCAAAGAACTAAAGTCATGGAATAACCTTAAAGGGTTCATCACACGAGATCCTCATATTGCCGAATCATTGGTTTGGCTGAGCATACTGCAAACACTTATCAAGCGTTTTATCTGCCATAGTGCAGCGGGTATGTTTAAGTGTGCGATCTCGACATTTAGAGCGAGTAAGTGCAGTTATCTTTGGTTGGATGATATTCTGGATTGCATAGAACAAACACGGTGCAGCCATAAGATACATCGTGTATTTGAGCTACTAGCGGTAAATTGTAAGCGGCAAAGCATTGAGAAAAACAATGATATTTGCCGTTTTAAGATAGGAAGTCACACGGTCTGTGTTCCTTAAGAACTAAGCTATGAGTCTTTCTTAAGCTTTCGGGTAAATCCAAAGTTGATGCGCGAAGTACCGTTAACAACTTCGGTTTCGTTTTGTGTATTAATTACACGTACATCAAGATATCCACCTACTTCAACAGTGTTTTTATCATCTTTGTATAACTCTACTGCCGAAACAGCGGGTGCGATTACAATACTTGCGCTAATAAGTGTTGCTAATTTTTTGCTCATCTTGTGTGTTGCCCTGTGTAAATTGGTCAGTTTTTTACGTAGGTAAAAATTCAGATTCAAAGGTTAACAAAGCAATAAACAGCTCAAAAGTGAAAAATACTCACTAAAATTAAGCGTTAAACTTAATATATATTCACTAAAGGTTAATTTTGTTTTTCAAGTGTTGCTGAGGTTTGTTTTTTTAGTTGTTTTGTAGGGAAAAAGGATTGGTAATAAGTGGTGTGTTAAAATTATAATTTGAATTAATTTCATCTTGGTTAAAAAATAGTAACTAGTGCAAAAGCTCTAAAATCGCTTTATTTTCATAAATATAACTTTTTATTTTTATAGCAGGCATTGATCAGACCCCTAGGCAACTTTTTGGATTTTATATAAATGCAACGCATGTCCACCAATGAGCCTTATTATCTTTTCCCTGAACTCATCAAAACCATCCAAGCTGATTTTGTCGCCTTGCTGGAGTAGATTAATTCCCTCAAAACACTGAAAGACCCAACGTAATGTTGGGTTAGATATTTCTTTATTGATTTGATTCGCTATCGTGGCTTTTTCTTTTTTCATATTCGCTCTCATTCGTCTTTGCGCGATTGAATAAACTAACAATGAAAGTGTCATCACCATCAACAGAGCATCTATTCTACTTGGCTTTTTGATAAATAATGATGAAACAAAAAACAAGGGGTCTTTTAAAAACCTAAACCCTTTTTCTACTTCAGATTGTGCTTTGTAATGCTTAAGTAAACCTACTGGTGAAAGGGCTTCTTTATCAATATTCGTTGCTAATACGAAGCATGACTTTTGTTCTACAATCTGTTTTATTGCGCTTTCGTTTTCTTCAATTTCTGCCGTGATTTGCCATTCAATATTTTTTACTGGCGCATCTTTTTTAGGTCGCCCTTTACCTTCATAGACTTTATGCTTAATAAATTGCTGAGTCGCTATTTGATGATGCTTCATCTTTTTCGCTAATTTATCTAATGCGCGTTGTGCGTCAGTTTGACAAGCGAAACGTTGAGCTTGTAAATGGAAGAGGTCTTTTTTGATGCCTGTGTGTGCTCGCTCAACTTGTCGAACAATGCTTTTTTGTGCTCGGCTATTAGCTGCTTTTGAATAAATAATCATCCATCTTTGCTTTATCCCCATATGCTCAATCTCTTCAACAACATATTGATAGTTATCATCAATATTAACCCATTGGTTGGCTGCTATGGCTGTACTTATAGAGGATTTTTCAAGAGAAATTGTTGAAGGTACTAGCGTGAGAAATTGAATTTTGGTTAAAAACTCAGCATTACTTTTATGATAAAGTTTACAGTCTGCCACAAGGTATTTAGGAGCTTGGCTTTTTTTGAACTCGTCAACAAGCGCCTTACTTCGCGCTTTAAAAATAGCGGTGTCTGCGCTGTTACCATCCCAGTTTTTACATGCAAGCGGGATCCCACCATCTTGGCTAACAATGATTTCTTGTACGACTTGTTTTAAATCAGGACGGTGAGCCTTGCTATAGCCATGAGTAATTTTAATGACGTTTTCATCACTATCTCCATCATCAAAAGCATATTCACCTGTCAGTGAGTGACTCGTTGTATCAAGTGATTCAAAGGTTTTATCAACTTGTTCTATTTCACATGCTTGTCCGGAGACTAATGAAAATAAGCTTTCACAGCCAAACTCGAAGCATTGATCGAGAGTTCTACCAAGTTTGTGACGATTAAAATGTGATGCTTGAACCCCTTCACGAAATAAATGTTCAAGAGGCAAGTTAGTAAAAAATTGAGGGCTGAGTGATAAAGGTCGATTGGCAAAACCGAGTCCATTCATGATCATGCCTTTTACAGCTTCACCGGGGGTGATTTCTTGTTTATCGTCTTGAGGTAAGTATTGATCTAAAAGGCTGACAATTTTTAAGTCTTCTATAACACCTGAAACAATACCGTGATGGTCTAACCGTTTGATTTTTAGATTCATATACACCTCAAAGTTGAGATGTTATTTTATCAAATTAAAGAGAATTAAGCGTTTAAATTAAATCGAAATTTTTGAAATTGGTCTGATCAATGTCTGTTATAGGTTGTAGTTAAATGAGTTAAGTAAACACACAAACACGTTAATCTAATCTGTATCCCTATTTCTAACCCCTCATGCCTGTTTATAAAAAATAATTTTTGGATTTTAATTTGCATAAAAATTAACGAAACCATTAAATCTAATCCGTTATTTTAGCTACCAACTAGATAGTCATAATAAATGGCTAAAACGTAGTGGTCTGCCTTTAAACTTTCATAGAAAAACAGGCCATTTTGGTTTAAACTGCGCGCAATTTAAATACATCATTACTCCTTTGGAGGGTAGCGCTATTATTAGTACAGCTAATGTCACCATGCAATTTGGTGCTAAACCATTATTTGAAAATATCTCAGCAAAATTTGGCGATGGTAACCGTTACGGTTTAATCGGTGCAAATGGTTGTGGTAAATCAACATTTATGAAGATTCTAAGTGGTGAGCTCGAAGCGTCTTCAGGTAATGTAAGTACTGATCCAAATGAACGTGTTGCTAAACTAAACCAAGACCAGTTTGCCTACGAAGAATACTCAGTAATTGATACTGTGATCATGGGTCACAAAGAGCTGTGGAAAATAAAACAAGAACGTGACCGTATTTACTCTTTACCAGAAATGAGTGAAGAAGACGGTATGAAAGTAGCCGATCTTGAAACTGAGTTTGCTGAAATGGATGGTTACTCTGCTGAATCTAAAGCAGGCGAGCTTCTGTTAGGCGTAGGTATTGGCACTGACCAACATTTTGGCCCAATGTCAGAAATTGCACCTGGTTTTAAACTTCGCGTGCTACTGGCACAAGTGTTGTTTTCAGACCCAGATATAATGCTACTTGATGAGCCTACCAATAACTTGGATATTTACACCATCAAGTGGTTAGAAGACGTGTTAAACCAACGCGACTGTACCATGATAATCATCTCGCATGACCGTCACTTTTTAAACTCTGTGTGTACTCACATGGCCGATATTGACTACGGTGAGCTACGTATTTACTCAGGTAACTACGACGAATACATGTTTGCAGCAACGCAAGCACGTGAGCAGCTACTTAGCGAAAACGCGAAGAAGAAAAACCAAATTGCTGAACTTCAACAGTTTGTTTCTCGCTTCTCTGCTAACGCATCTAAAGCTAAGCAAGCAACATCGCGCGCTAAACGTATCGACAAAATTCAGTTAGACGAAGTTAAAGCATCTTCACGTCAAACGCCATTTATTCGTTTCGACCAAGAAAAGCAGTTATTCAGAAACGCGCTTGAAATGACAAACCTAACACAAGGTTTTGACTACAATACGTTGTTTTCTGGACTTGAAGGTTTAGTAGAAGTTGGCGAACGCATTGCTATTATTGGTGAAAATGGTGTTGGTAAAACAACATTACTTAATACATTAGCAGGGCGCTTAGCGCCAAAAGCTGGTGAGTTTAAGTTTTCTGAAAACGCGAACATTGGTTACTACGCACAAGATCACGCTGATGAGTTTGCAACCGACATGAACTTGTTTCAGTGGATGGAACAATGGCAACAAGAAGGCGACGACGAGCAAGTGGTTCGTAGCTTTTTAGGCCGTATGTTATTCTCTCAAAACGATATTAAAAAATCAGTTAAAGTAATTTCAGGTGGTGAGCAAGGCCGCATGCTGTTTGGTAAAATTATGATGCATAAACCAAACATATTGCTAATGGATGAGCCAACCAACCACATGGATATGGAATCTATTGAAGCGCTTAACTTAGCCCTTGAAGCTTATGAAGGTACATTGATGTTTGTCTCGCACGACCGTCAGTTTGTATCATCGGTTGCGACCCGAATTTGGGAAGTTAAAGACGGTAAAGTTATCGACTTTAGAGGCAACTACGCAGAATACCTAGCGAGTAAAGAAGCTTAATTAGCTATTTACCCGTTAACTCTAAAAAGCCATGTTTAAACATGGCTTTTTTTGTTTTTGTGAGTCGCAATTAAACTTGGTTTGGGTATAATACCCGCCTAAAACCGGATATAAGTCCGCTATTTTTAAAATACATTACTGAGGAGTATTTATGACTGTTGGCATTATTATGGGTTCTAAATCAGATTGGCCAACCATGGAACATGCCGCACTTATGCTAGAGCATTTTGGCATTAAGTACGAAACCAAAGTCGTGTCTGCACACCGCACTCCTCAATTACTTGCTGATTACGCAAGTTCAGCCGCAGAACGTGGTATTAAAGTTATTATTGCTGGTGCTGGCGGCGCAGCACATTTACCAGGTATGGCAGCTGCTTTTACGTCGCTTCCTGTACTTGGCGTGCCTGTAAAATCAAAAGCATTAAATGGTGTTGATTCACTTTTATCTATTTGCCAAATGCCTAAAGGCGTTGCAGTAGGTACGCTAGCAATTGGTGAGCCGGGCGCAGCAAACGCGGGGTTATTAGCTGCACAAATTTTAGGGTGTCAAAATCCAGAAATTTTTGCAAAAATTGAAGCGTTTCGTAAAGCGCAAACCGACACTATATTAGCTAATCCAAACCCTGCAGAGTAATAATGAATATTTTAATATTAGGTGCAGGGCAACTTGCACGTATGATGAGCCTTGCCGGCGCGCCGCTTAATTTAAACGTTGTGGCGTACGATGTAGGCAGCAAGCAAATTAAGCACCCACTAACAGGCGATGTGTATAGCACGTCGCTTGAGCAAGCTATATCAAACGCTGATGCCATTACTGCCGAGTTTGAGCATATTCCTGATGACGTACTAACACTTTGCTGTAACAGCAATAAGTTTTACCCAGGTAAAGCCGCTATTAAAACCGGTGGCGATCGCTCGCTTGAAAAAGCATTGCTTGATAAAACAAACGTAACTTGTGCGCCGTATCAACTAATTACTGAAAAAGCGCATTTAGAACTTGCCGTTAAAACTCTAGGTAAACCACTTGTAATTAAAACATGCCAAGCGGGTTACGATGGAAAAGGCCAATGGCGTTTAAAATCGGATGATCAAATAGACGAAATTTGGTCACAAATGGCTGATTTTATTGCATCAGGCACGCAGCTTGCGCCTCATTCGATTATTGCTGAAAAAATGATCCCGTTTGATCGTGAAGTATCTATTATTGGTGCGCGCGACAAACACGGTAATGTTGCTATTTATCCGCTAACAGAAAACGAGCACACCAATGGTGTATTGACGCTCTCTATTGCCGGTAAAAATAATCAAAATGTTGAAGCTCAAGCAAACAATGCATTTACAAAAATAGCAAACGAGCTTAACTACGTTGGCGTATTGGCTATAGAGTTTTTTGATGTTCAAGGCACATTACTCGTTAACGAAATTGCACCGCGCGTACATAACTCTGGCCACTGGACGCAACAAGGTTGCCATTGCTCCCAGTTTGAAAACCACATGCGTGCTGTTGCAGGTTTACCGCTTGGTAATACAGAACTTAAATACGTTACAGCAATGATTAATGTATTAGGACAATCAAGTATACCGAGTGAAATTTTACATATAGCGAATGTTACAAGTCATTGGTACGGAAAAACAGCAAAGCCAGGGCGTAAAATGGGCCATATAAATGTATCGGCTACAAATATAAATGAACTCGCCGATAAGCTTGGCGAACTTTCAGAATACCTACCTGAACAAGAGTACCCTGGTATTTTAAAAGCAGCTGCCAATTTACTACTCAGTGAATAGTTATCATACCTTTATATAAATACCGGCTTAAGCCGGTATTTTTTTGTCATAAAAATGGGCTTTGAATATGTAATACTGTTAAAGTCTAATTTTAAATTTGTGAAGTAAAACAATGAAACTAAAAACAATATCTGGCGTGCTAGCCATTACTGCATTATTTAGCTTAAATACATTTGCATCAGACTCTCTTCGTGTTGCTACTTTTAATGTAAGTATGGATGCAACTAATCACACACCTAAAGGCGAGCAAGTTAAAAGTGATGCCTTAGTTAACTCACTTAAAGCAAACCACCAGCAAATTAAGAACATAGCGGAAATTATTCAGCGTGTTCGCCCTGATATTATTTTACTTAACGAATTTGATTACATCCCAAAAGAGCAGGGCATTGAATACTTTAATAAACATTATTTAAATGTAGGTCAGCAAGAACAAGCCGCTATTAACTATCCTTACTCTTATATAGCCCCAGTAAATACAGGCCTAGCCACCGAGTTTGATTTAGATAATGATGGCAAAAAAAATGGCGTGATGGGCGATGCACAAGGCTTTGGCTTTTTTGAAGGGCATTATGGTATGGCTATTTTGTCAAAATACCCAATCGATTTTGATAAAGTAAGAACCCTTCAAACTTTTAAATATAAAGACATGCCAAATGCTCAAATGCCTGTAATGCCTAAAACAGGCGAAAACTGGTATAACGCACAAGAATGGCAAGCACTTAGACTAAGCTCTAAATCGTTTTGGGATTTACCTATTAGCGTAAACGATAAAACCATTCATGTTATTGCATCTCACCCAACACCGCCTGTATTTGACGGTGAAGAGGACAGAAACGGCAAGCGTAACCACGATGAAGTAAGGTTAATAGCCGATTACGTTTCAAATGCTAAGTATATTTACGACGATAAAGGCGAAAAAGGCGGTTTAAAAGCTCGCTCTCGTTTTGTTATTTTAGGCGATTTAAACGCAGCCCCTGAAGGCGATAAAGCCCGTACAAATACCACCGACCAATTACTTAAAAACCCATTAATAAATGCTCACTTTGTTCCAAAAAGTGAAGGTGCTAAAGAGCAGTATGATGTGCCTTATGCACAAAATTACAGTGCTAATTGGCAAGCCCGTGTTGATTACGTTTTACCGTCAAACTATGGCTTAAAAATTAAGGACGGTGGGGTGTTTTGGCCAACTAAAACCAGTAATGAATACCGTTTAATTAAAGACAGAAACGCATCAAGCGATCATCGACTGGTGTGGCTTGATTTAGTAATTGAATAACGTCTATTACAATTAGTAAACTGAGCTTTACCCTGTTTAATGGCTATTTATCTTAAATAATTGCAATAACTTGAGTGCTTCTGCTTAAATACGGCCTAATTATAATAACCGTATAGAAGCACTATGATTTTTAATTTTTCTTCATCTAAAACATTAGTGGCCTTAGCCGTTGCCTCAAGTATCATGCTTGCAGGTTGTAGCGCTACCGCTAACACTAACACCTCTTCAACACAGCAAAGTGCTTTACCAGCAACCAAGGTTGCTGCGGTTGTAAACACACCAGCAGATATCGGCTCACAAAAAATAACGCTAGAACAAGCAATGGCCGATCCCGATTGGATGGGTAATCAGCCAGAGAGCGCTTATTGGGCAAGCGATTCAGCTACTATTATTTATGCTCAAAAAGAGCAAGGTAATACATTACGCAATTTATTTAGCCAATCTGTTAACAGCCAAACAGCAGAGCAGGTAGCACTTAATAAACTTCATACTGTGGGTTCAAATAAAGCTGTTTATTCTAAAAATAAAACAATGGCGGCTTACACATTTAAAGGCAATGTATTTGTTAAAAACCTAAAAACAGGTGAACTTAAACAAATTACAGCGACATCAACAAGTGAGTCTAAACCACAATTTTTAAACAATGGTGATTTAGTTTACCGCCAAGGTAATGTGTTTTTTAAAGTTGATTTAAAAACAGGATTAACCAATGAACTTGCTAACTTAAAACTTGCTGATAAGCCTAAAGGGATTGAAGAGCCAAGCACGTATATTGCTAAAGAGCAGCATAAACTGATTAAATTTGTGGCGCTTCAACAAAAAAATAAAAAAGATAAGCAAGCACGCAATGAGCAAATTAATGAACAAAATGATTCAATTGCTAACACGGCTTACTACTTAGGTAACGGTAATAAAGTTGCAGAGGCACAGCTTTCGCCAAATGGTGATGCGTTATTAGTCGTAGTTAAAGAAAAAACTGATTGGCGCGCAGATGGCGATATTATGCCAAATTACATCACTAATGATGCAACTATTGAGCCTAAAAAAGCACGCCGCCGTGTTGCAGATGCTAAAGAAGAAACCTCACAGCTTGTCTACATCAATTTAACTAACAAAGAGCAAACATCACTTAGCTTTAATACCTTACCGGGTTTTGATGAAGATGTTTTAGCCGCAGTTAAAAAAGAAAATTATGCACGTGATGGTAAAACATATAAGTCTAAAAAGGCGCCTCGTGGCATTAACCTTATTATGGACTGGGGTTTTGAGCAAAGCCCAATAGTATGGAACGACGACGGCTCACAAGTGGCTGTCATGCTTGAAGCGTGGGACAACAAAGATCGCTGGCTTGCGAACGTTGATTTTAAAAACAACAAACTTGTGTCGCAACACCGCCTACATGACGATGCATGGATTGCTTACGCATTTAACGACTTTGGTTGGTTACATAACTCAAACACGCTTTATTACCTATCGGAAGAATCTGGTTACAGCCAACTTTATAAAAAGCCAGTCAATGGTAGTGCAACTGCGCTTACACAAGGCCAATTTGAGGTTTCTAACTTAACGCTTACCAGCGACGACAGCGCAATTTATTACAAAGCGAATGTGGAGCACCCAGGCCTGTACGAAATTTACCGTGTTAACCCACAAACAGGTAAGAGTGAGCAAGTTACTGATTTAAATGGCATGACTGACTACACGTTAAGCCCTGATGAAACCAAGTTACTCCTTAAGCACTCTACAATTACGATGCCTAATGAGCTTTATGTAGCAGACGCACAAGCCAACGCAAAAGCAACGCGCTTAACGCACACAGTGTCGGATGAGTTTTTAGCTAAAAAACTAACTGCACCTAAAATTGTTGCCGTGCCATCGAGCCATACTGAACAACCTATATACGCAAAAGTATACTATCCAGCTGATTACGTTGAAGGTGAAGTAGGTAAAAATCGCAAAGCGGTTATTTTTAACCACGGCGCGGGTTACTTGCAAAACTCACATATGGGGTTTTCGGTTTATTTTCGTGAATTTATGTTTCATTCATTGCTCGCTGATGAAGGTTATATAGTAATGGATATGGATTACCGCGCATCTAAAGGCTACGGGCGTGATTGGCGTACTGCGATTTATCGTCAAATGGGCACACCTGAAACACAAGATTTAGCCGATGGCGTTAAATGGATGGCGCAAAATGCCAACGTTGATACCAAAGCAGTCGGTACTTATGGTGGCTCTTATGGCGGCTTTATGACCTTTATGGCATTGTTTACTGCGCCTGAATTATTTCAATCAGGTGCGGCACTACGCCCTGTTACCGATTGGGCACATTACAACACAGGTTACACGGCTAATATATTAAACCATCCTGATGTTGACCCGATTGCGTATGAACGCAGCTCGCCAATTTATTACGCTGAGGGTTTAAACAAACGTTTACTCATTAATGCCCCCATGGTTGACGATAACGTGTTTTTTCAAGACTCAGTGCGTTTAGTACAGCGCTTAATAGAGCTTGAAAAACAAAACTTTGAAACAGCTATATTTCCTGTTGAACCACATGGTTTTGTACAGCCTTCAAGTTGGTTAGACGAATACCGCCGTATTCATAAGTTATTTAAAGAAACGCTTTAATCTTTAACTATTAAATTATAAAAACAAAAACGCCGCATTGGTTGACTAAACTAATGCGGCGTTTTTATTGGATTGAACAAAATCTAACTTTATTTTTTCTTTTTAAAATTCTTTTTAAAGAGTTCTATAATCAGTGGTATGGCAAGCAGAGTCCCGCCAATAACACCAATTAAATGTGCATCAATAGCTACAGTTGAGTTAATAAGCTTTCCTATATCAGCATTAGGGCCGCTAAATTGCTCAAACGCTATTTTAATCCATACGCCTATAAATAATAAATAACCCGACTTAAGCCCTACAGTTATATCTTTAACTGCCCCCCAAATAATTACGCCATGCAGCAGAGCACTTAATCCGGTATAAATATGTATGCTTGGGCAAAACCAATACACGCCAAGTCCACACCACAGTGCCAGCGCACTTATATTAACGGCGTAACGAGTAGGTGATGTGTATTCGCCATGCAGTAACCAAATTAATAAAACACCACTGGCATTTAATCCCAAATGAGCCCAATTAGCGTGTACAAACTGGCTAGAAAAAATTCGCCACAGTTCGCCTTGATTAATTAGCTCCCTGTTAAATTCTAGTAAATTATTTAAATCAAATGCAGCAAAAATGGTACTAAAAAGCATCAAAATTATAGGTGGCAACATATAACGAGGTTGAATAGGTAAATTAAGCATTTTATTGTAATTTTTTAGTATAAATTTTTGCATATTGTGCCCGTTTAACTTTAAGATGCCAATTACCTTATCGTTATTAAGTGTTTTTAGACTTTTTATGCATTTTAAACTTAACTCATTATTTGCTATTGGGCTGTGCGCAATAACATTACCTTCTTTTGCACAGCAACCGATAGAAACTCGCGAACCAGAAGCAGCAACGGGCCTTAGTCACAAGCAAGTTGTGGTAGGTGACAAGTATATGGTTGCAGCGGCAAATCCATATGCCTCAAGAGCCGGCCAACAAATTTTAGCCCAAGGCGGCAGTGCCGTTGACGCTGCAATTGCAACTCAACTTGTACTTACTTTAGTTGAACCGCAATCCTCTGGTATTGGCGGTGGTACATTTATGATGTATTACAACAAAGCTAACAATAAGCTGACAAGTTTTGATGGTCGCGAAACAGCACCTGCAAATGCAGACGAAACGCTGTTTTTAGATAAACACGGTAAAGCCGTTAAATGGATTGAAGCCGTAGTAGGCGGACGCTCTGTTGGTGTACCTGGAATTTTACATGCCTTTGCGAGCGCCCATAAACAATACGGTACGTTGCCATGGGAAGAACTTTTTAAACCCGCTATTGAACTTGCTGAGCAAGGCTTTGTAATTTCGCCGCGTTTACATGGCTTATTAGCACGCCAGTTAAACCCTGGCGTGTTGAGTATGCCAATTATTAACGAATACTTTTACCCAAATGGTAAACTGATTGAAGCGGGCACAATTAAAAAGAATCAACCGCTTGCTGATTTATACAAAGACATTGCAAAGCAAGGCATTGATGCATTTTACAAAGGCGACAATGCTAAACAAATGGTTAATGCTGTACAGCGCTCTAAAATTGCCCCAGGCAAATTAAGCGTACAAGACTTAGCCGATTACAAAAGCAAAGAACGCGATGCAGTATGTATACAATACCGTGCCTATAATGTGTGTTCAATGGCTCCACCAAGCAGTGGCGGTGTTGCGGTACTGCAAATGCTTGGCTTACTTGAACATAAAGATATGAGCGCACTTAAGCCAAACGGCGAAAAAGCGATTCATTACTTTAGCCAAGCTTCGCGTATTGCATTTGCCGATCGCGATATGTACATGGGCGATCCCGATTTCACCCAAGTACCTACAAAAGAGCTACTAAACAAAGATTACATTGCCTCACGCGCTAAGTTAATTACAGAAACCGACCAACCAGCTGTTGCGGGTAATCCTGTGGGTTATTTAAGTTACGCAATGGATGATTCATACGAGTTACCTTCTACCTCACACGTCTCTATTGTAGATAGTAAAGGGAATGCCGTTTCGATGACCAGCTCAATTGAAATGGCGTTTGGCTCTACGGTTATGGTGAATGGTTTTATTTTAAATAATCAACTAACCGACTTTTCGCTTTCTCCGCGTAAAAACGGCAAACTTGTAGCAAACCGCGTGGAGGCTGGTAAACGACCGCGTAGCTCTATGTCACCGGTAATGGTATTTAACAAAGATGGCAGCTTACGTTTAGTTGTGGGTTCTCCTGGTGGTAGTCGCATTATTGATTATGTTGCGCAAGTGGTTGTTGGCGTTATTGACTGGAACTTATCAGCGCAAGACGCTATAAACTTACCACGTACAACAAATCGTAACGATTACACCAGCCTTGAAAAAGGCACAACGCTTGAAGCTATTGCACCTATGCTTACTAAACGCGGACACAATGTACGTGTTCTCGATTTGAACTCAGGCTTACATGCCGTTGAAATTAAAAATAACAAATTGTATGGCGGCGCCGATCCGAGACGTGAAGGTGTTGCATTATCTGATTTAACTGATAATCACGTCACTATCAAATTTTAATTTATGTATAATACACTTGCAGGCAGTGAGGCTTGCAAGTGTTTTTCTCAATGGTCTGACCAACTGAATTGTCATTGCAATTAAACTTCTAACAATGATAATGACAGATCATAACTTAAGACTCCGTTAAAGCTTGGAAATATGACAACAAATACTGATCCTAACTACTTATATATTCATCATTCTGGCCCTGGCCTAATTGAAACGCCGCTATTAAACAAAGGCAGTGCTTTTAGTAAAAAAGAACGCGAAAATTTCAATCTTGCTGGTTTACTTCCTCCACGCTTTGAAACAATTGAAGAGCAAGTGGAGCGTTGTTATCAGCAGTATTCTAGCTTTACCGAAAATTTGAATAAGCACATTTACCTACGTGCAATCCAAGATAACAACGAAACACTGTACTACCGTTTAGTACGTGACCATCTTGAAGAGATGATGCCTATTATTTACACCCCAACAGTGGGTGATGCTTGTGAAAAGTTTTCAGACATTTATCGCAGTGCACGTGGCTTATTTATTTCGTACGAAGACCGTTTTCAAATTGATGACATTTTACGTAATGCTACAAAAGGTAAAGTGAAAGTTATTGTTGTTACCGATGGAGAACGTATTTTAGGCCTAGGCGATCAGGGTATTGGTGGTATGGGTATCCCAATTGGTAAATTGTCACTTTACACAGCGTGTGGTGGTATAAGCCCAGCATACACATTACCTGTAATGCTTGATGTAGGTACTAATAACGAAAAGCTTTTGAACGATCCTATGTATATGGGCGCACGCCATAAGCGTATTGCTCAAGACGAATACGATGAGTTTTTAGATTTATTCATTAAAGCGGTTAAACGTCGCTGGCCAAATGTATTGCTGCAGTTTGAGGATTTTGCACAGCCAAATGCAATGCCATTACTTAAGCGCTACCGCAATGAAATTTGTAGCTTTAATGATGATATTCAAGGTACGGCGGCTGTAACGGTTGGTTCTTTACTTGCTGCGTGTCGCGTTAAAAATTCAACACTGAGCCAGCAAAAAGTGGTATTTGTTGGTGCTGGTTCTGCTGGTTGTGGTATTGCTGAGCAAATTATTAGCCAAATGGTTTTTGAAGGCATTACAGAAGCACAAGCGCGTAGCCAAGTATTTATGGTTGACCGTTTTGGCTTGCTTAGTGAAGGTATGGAAGGCTTACGCGACTTCCAACAAGCACTTGCACAACCTAAAGGCTCGTTAAGTGATTGGACTTACAGCGGTGAATACGCATCACTTCTTGATGTGATGCACTGTGCAGAACCTGATATTTTAATTGGTGTTTCAGGCCAACCAGGTTTATTTACCGAGCAGGTAATTCGTGCAATGCACGCAGGTTGTGAGCAACCTATTATTTTCCCATTAAGTAACCCATCTAAGCAGGTAGAAGCATACCCAGAAGATGTAATTAAATGGACTGATGGTAAAGCGCTTGTTGCAACCGGTAGCCCATTTGCACCCGTTGAGTACAATGGCGAAACGTTCCCAATTCCACAATGTAACAACAGTTATATATTCCCAGGTATTGGCTTAGGGGTTATTGCCGCTAAAGCAACGCGTATTACGGATGCAATGTTAAGTGTGTCTAGTGAAATGCTTGCTGAGTCGTCGCCGCGTGCCAATACAGGTAAAGGTAGTTTGTTACCTGCGCTTACTGAAATTGAAACGCTAAGTAAACGTATTGCATTTGCTATTGCTAAAAAAGCGATTGAAGAAGGTGTTGCACTTGAGATCACTGATGATGCTTTATGGGCCGCAATAGACAAAAATTACTGGTTACCAAAATACCGTAACTATAAGCGTTGTAGTGTTTAATTAGGTTTATACATAATTAAAAATAAATAACGTTGTAGGCACAGTTACAATGCTTAACAAAAAACAGGCAAATGTCTGTTTTTTTGTGCTTGTTCATATTTAATTAACCGCGTACGGTGTTTACTGGGTTTAACAAAATTAAAGGATCGACTTAATGAAAACTCTTACCCTTGTTTTAGGTAGCGCGCTGGCTTTAAATGTACTTAGCTTTGATGCACTTGCTGCAGCTACTCCCGATGCCCCTCATATTTACGTAAAGGGCGAAGCCACTCTTACCACAATGCCGGATTACGTACAGCTTAGTGTAGGTATTACCGAAGTTGATAAGGACTTAATTGCAGCTAAAAATAAAACCGATTTAACCATCGCTAAAGCAATTAAGCTCGTAAAAGAAGTAGGGGTTAGAGAAGGTGATATAAATGCTGGGCAAATTTCAATAAACCGTGATAGTCAATATAACCGCACAACCGGTAACCAAGACTTTAAAGGCTTCAAAGTTTCTCGCACATTAACAGTTAAACTCAGCGATATAAATAAATACCCAGAGTTACTACAAAGCTTAGTTAACAACGGAATTAACGAAATTAACCAAACGCAATTTTTAGCAAGTAACTACAACGAACTACATAAAAAAGCGCAAAAATTAGCAATAAAAGATGCACGCGATGCAGCAAAAGAGTTTAGTGAAGATTATGGCGTTGATTTAAAAGGTTTGTATAGCGCATCACTAAGTCCACTCAATGTGCAATCACAGCCTTATATGCGTGCAGAAAAAGTAATGATGGCTGATAGCGCACCAAGTAATTATGTACCTGATGCCTACCATGCTGGAGAGATTAAAGTAACAGCTTCAAGCTATGCTGTGTACTACATAGATTAAAATATAGGTTCTTCCTAGGGACGATTAACTCTATGTTGCTCGGTTTTTACTTAGCCCACTAGGTTACAAACCTCGCGCCGCGATTTAATCGCCCCTAGATTGAACAAATTTCAATCCAAATAATTCAACACGCCCTAGTGGTGCTCAAAACGTGCCACCAACTTCTCACCTTGCTCTTCGCTAATGCGGGCAATTGCATTGAGCATATTAGTTATTTCTCTCCTGTCGTATTCATTTGTGACATGTTCATTGATGTCATCAACAATCGCATTTAAATAATTAAACAAGCTGTTTCGTGCATCAGTGTCTTTGTGCGCAATAAACAAAATGTTTTTAAACGCCTCAAGCACGTTTGTCATTACGTATGCATCGCCTTTTGCGTAATTACGAAGCGGCGTAAAGTTGTCATGTAATAATTCGTCAAAGCTTGTTTCATGAAGGTATAGCAATGGGGCATTGTCACTGTGCTTAAACGAGTAGTTAATATCGTTAATTGAAAGCCTTTGAATAAGTAAAATGCTCAGCATATCAATTGATTTAACCGCAGTACCTGGATCGTTTATGCCTGGGCTCATTGCTTTAACCGCAATTTCTGATATTTGCGTCAACCCATAACGATAATGATCGCTAATGTATTCTTCTATATAAAAAATAAAGCAGTCGAGAATTTTATTTATCAGCTCTTCATCGTTTACTATATCTTTATTACATTTTAAAAACGGGTAACCTTTAACTGTAAAATAACCTTGGTTAACAGAGATATATACCTTTATATCTTGCTCTGCCAAAATGGCACACAGCTTATCGGTATGTACGCCTTTATAATATCCCTCTGTTTTACTGACAACAGAGTGCCACTTGCTAAAGTCTGGAAAGTCTTCAACGGGGTGATCTGATTGCCTTTGTATTATTGTTTTAATTTCGTTTTTAGTTTGGCTAAATAAGCCATTTAACACATTATCAACCTGAATAGCACGAGAGATTGAATGTATAAAAAATACAAATAAACCTAATGAAATCAAGCCAAAAATAAGTGCGAACAACACACCAATTGAATGAATTGCCGTACTGCCACCATCAAGCTTATTAATATTTATAAGCATAATAATTGAGTAAATTATGCTGCCTAAATAAAAGCCCAAAACCATTTGGTGTGATTTACGCGTAATAAGCCCTGGCACTACGCGAGGCGATAAACTCGCACTGGCCGAATTTAAAACAACCATTACCATCGAAAAACTAAACACGGTAAGCGAAATAATACTGCCTGCTAAAGTGCTTAAAATAGTACGCGCGTTTTCGGCGCTATCAACAAGTACAACCGATATAAACGATTTTAGCTGCTCAATAGGGGCTAAATATTCAACCGACATAGTTATAATGGCAAATACTAAAAAGCCCACTGAAAGCATAGAAGGGTAAAAGCCAATACTGTTAATCATTTCACGGTAACTGTCGGCTACTTTGCGAGGTACAAACATAAAATCCTTATGTAATTTTCTACTTACTTAATACCCTTAGCTTAGCATCATAGCTTAGTTCTTAAGGAACACAGACCGTGTGACTTCCTATCTTAAAACGGCAAATATCATTGTTTTTCTCAATGCTTTGCCGCTTACAATTTACCGCTAGTAGCTCAAATACACGATGTATCTTATGGCTGCACCGTGTTTGTTCTATGCAATCCAGAATATCATCCAACCAAAGATAACTGCACTTACTCGCTCTAAATGTCGAGATCGCACACTTAAACATACCCGCTGCACTATGGCAGATAAAACGCTTGATAAGTGTTTGCAGTATGCTCAGCCAAACCAATGATTCGGCAATATGAGGATCTCGTGTGATGAACCCTTTAAGGTTATTCCATGACTTTAGTTCTTTGAAAAACAACTCAATTTGCCAACGAGTTGCATATATATCGAGTAGTTCGTCAAAGCTAAACTGTGCCTCTTTTAAATTAGTAACAAGGAAAACGGGGCGCTTTTCATTCGGTAAATAGATAAGCCTGTACTCGGGCCCATTTTTCTTCCAATGTACTGTTAATTCAAGTGGTTGGCTTGCGAATTTATCGAGTAACGTTTTGATTTTAATGTTCTTTTCTTTAAGTTCTATACCCGCGCAATAAGCTGATGTAACGATTGGGTTAATGTTTTTATTTGCTCTGATCAAAAAATATCCGCCATCTTGAGCTACTTGCTCAAAGTAATCTAAGTCAAAATACCCAGCATCAGCAAGTAATAACGTATCTTCAAGTGTGTGGCTACCTGGTAAAAAGGCGCGCTCAGTTTCAACATCAGGACGAATATCTATTTCGCAGGGTTGTTCATTAAATAGGTCATAGGTAACGTGCAACTCAATTGCGGCAGGACTTACAGCAGTAAAACGACCAGCAAAAACCTGCGCTAATTCATCATGTAGAGCAAATGAAGAACCATCTTGCAATAACACTCGCTGTATTCCTCGCTGGGTAAAAAAGGTTTTATCCAGCGTGTTTACAGTCAATTTAGACATCGCTTGAATAACGAGCTCACGGACAAGCTCAGTCAAGGCTGGTTTTCGAATTTGATTATGAAAGGGTTTATAACTTATCGTGCAATCAGCCTGCGTTCGCAAGTTTTGATGGATATCTGACAAGTTAGCGTCTTGCAGGCAAGATAAGCTTTTAAATACGGCTTTGAGCAGAGAAACGATCGACAGGCAACGGTGTCGAACTTGAAATCCAGAGGTTTTTGCAAGCTCAATGAGGTGTTTTTCTGAGATAAGGGCTTTTAATTGGTTTGAAACTTGGTTAATCTGCATGTGAACTCTGTTTTTAGTCATGTTTTTATTGGCGTAACTATTTGATCATTAACAGAGTTCAACTTCAAGTTTTCTTAAGATCCAACCTATGAGCTTAGCATAGGCATTTATTAAACTTCTGATAATGCTGCTCAAATTTATATGTTATTATCACGCCCACAATAATAAAGCGCATGCTTATGCGATAAAATAACAGGAAAACGCCATGATCATTTCAACTTATGCTGCATTACTTGCATTGTTTTACATTTATTTGAGTTTTAACGTAATAAAAGTGCGCCGCGCTGAGCAGATATCACTTGGTGATAACGGTAACGCAACGCTGCAACGTGCTGTGCGTGCCCATGCTAACTTTATGGAGTACGTGCCAATTGCTTTAATTTTACTTTTTTTGGCAGAATACCAAGGGCTTGCTAGCCATTACTGTCATATATTAGGTGGTGCGTTATTAATAGGGCGTGTGTTTCAAAATATAGGCATAGTAGAAAAAAACCTGAAATATCGCCAAATTGGTACTATTGCGACATTTTTAGTGATTATTGTTAGCGCCTTTGTATTGCTAGTAACACGTGGCTAATTAAAGAAAAGTTAATGAGCAAAATATTTATAATAGGTTTACCGCGTACCGGCACAACCAGTGTGTGCCACGCATTTTTAGAGCTTGGTATTACAACGGCGCATACCGCGTATACTAATGCCTGTTTTGAAAATGCCAGCGCAATTGCCGACACTCCCATATTTAACGATTTTAAAGCGCTTGATATTCATTATCCAAACTCTAAGTTTATTTATTTAGAGCGCGAATTGAGTGCGTGGCTTGCATCAATAAAGCAGCTTTTAACGCGTATGCACACTAATTTAACGCGCGGCGACGGGGGCTTTAATATTCATATAAAACGCTGTTATTTAAACACATTTAGTGAGCTTTCGCTTAATAATATTAGCGACGATAGTTACTTAACTCACTGCTATAAAACACATTTTAATGACGCTCAAACGTACTTTAATAACCGCGACAACGATTTTTTATCCATTGATATAGCAAAACCAGAAAGCTACAAAAAGTTATGCAACTTTTTAGCATTAAAAAGTGATAAAACTGATTTTGAAAAAATGAATATGGGCGGTAAAGTCACCGCATGGAACGATATTAAACACCCGTTAAAAGTTGAATCTACGGCTAAAGGGCGCATAGATAAATTACTGCCTTACAAGATTTTTTAAATCAAATACGTTAAAATCCCCCGCATTATTATTTAAGTTGTACAGAACATGTTTGAATTAAAATATCACACCCCATTTGAATGGACCGAAGTTGTCCTTGCTGACTTTAATACTTTTTTACAAGATCACGCCGCTGCAGAAAAAAAAGCATCGGGTATGGCTATGTCTATGCTTTCGCATTACCCAGACAAACGTAAATTAGTAAAAGCTATGACCGACTTAGCGCTAGAAGAATTAATACATTTTAAACAAGTACTTAAATTACTTTTAGAGCGTGATGTAAACTTAGGCGATGACAAAAAAGATCCGTATATAAAACAAATTCGTGCACTGTTTAGACATGGTCGTGATGGTTTTTTAATGGACCGATTACTGGTTGGCGGTGTAATTGAAGCAAGAGGGCACGAGCGTTTTTCTTTAGTTGCACAAGCACTTCCTGAGGGTAAAGAAAAAGACTTTTATGTTGCTATCGCTAAATCAGAAGAAAAGCATAAAAATCTTTTTGTTGAACTTGCTTACGAGTACTTCGAAAAAGAGGAAGTGGATATACGTTTAGAAGAATTGCTTATAGCTGAAGAAAAAATCTGTGAAAGCATCCCGTTCACGGCAGCACTGCATTAAAACTATTTTAGTTAAACTGTAAAACATAGATAATCAAGTCTGTGTTTTACTTCCTATACAGTAAAAACACCCGCCTTTCTGAACCTCACGGATAACAGCTTAATAAAATTAATTTTGCATCGCAATTTGCTAATCACAATTAAAAATCTTATTGAGCAGTAAATAAGTTACTAATTTTAAACATAAATTACTTGGGCCAATAATTGCTTTATATAAAGAACAGTGGTTATATATTATTAAGTAAATTCTTCAAGCTGCCGATATATACCTACATAGTAAGTAATTAATTTTATATAAGTTACAAACTCAAAAAATACTAGGAGTAAATTATCAATGTCATCAGAAAGTAATGTTAAAGAGTTTGTAAAACCAAAGCCAGCTAATAAAGCGATGCCGAATAACATTTCCTCCATAACACAAAGCCAAAATAAACTTATCAATGTATTGTTGGTAGATGACGATCTTTTAATTGAGATTGTTATAAAAAAAATGCTTGAAGATGAATGTTTTAACGTTGATTTTGCTTCAAGTGCAGCAGAAGCACTTATTATGGTTTCACAAAATAATTATGACATTATTTTAATGGATATAATTATGCCTGAATTTACGGGCACAGATGCGATGCTAAAAATAAGAAAGCACATTGATAAAACCACAACAAAAATTATTGCACATACTTTTAGTGAAAATAAATATATTAATTTAGGTTTTGATGGCCAATTATTAAAACCAGTTAAAAAAAATGTGCTTATTGAAAATATTAAATCCTTATTGGTCTGATTTATAAAAAACAGTAGGGCGGTTCACTGTTTTTATTTATAGCTTACTAAAAACTTAAATTGTAATTTTCAAAGCGCTAATATTTATTTAGCGCTTTTGTGTATATTAAACCTTTAATTTATTTAAACTTGTAAAAATCCTTTAATAACAATAATTACTTCAAATTATTCCTTCAAAGTATTAGCAACTTCGCTTTTGTAATTGTTGCAAATATAAGAGCAAACGTTTCACACTTCTTAAAGTGGTTTCATAGGTTGGATCTTAAGAAAACTTGAAGTTGAACTCTGTTAATGATCAAATAGTTACGCCAATAAAAACATGACTAAAAACAGAGTTCACATGCAGACTAACCAAGTTTCAAACCAATTAAAAGCCCTTATCTCAGAAAAACACCTCATTGAGCTTGCAAAAACCTCTGGATTTCAAGTTCGACACCGTTGCCTGTCGATCGTTTCTCTGCTCAAAGCCGTATTTAAAAGCTTATCTTGCCTGCAAGACGCTAACTTGTCAGATATCCATCAAAACTTGCGAACGCAGGCTGATTGCACGATAAGTTATAAACCCTTTCATAATCAAATTCGAAAACCAGCCTTGACTGAGCTTGTCCGTGAGCTCGTTATTCAAGCGATGTCTAAATTGACTGTAAACACGCTGGATAAAACCTTTTTTACCCAGCGAGGAATACAGCGAGTGTTATTGCAAGATGGTTCTTCATTTGCTCTACATGATGAATTAGCGCAGGTTTTTGCTGGTCGTTTTACTGCTGTAAGTCCTGCCGCAATTGAGTTGCACGTTACCTATGACCTATTTAATGAACAACCCTGCGAAATAGATATTCGTCCTGATGTTGAAACTGAGCGCGCCTTTTTACCAGGTAGCCACACACTTGAAGATACGTTATTACTTGCTGATGCTGGGTATTTTGACTTAGATTACTTTGAGCAAGTAGCTCAAGATGGCGGATATTTTTTGATCAGAGCAAATAAAAACATTAACCCAATCGTTACATCAGCTTATTGCGCGGGTATAGAACTTAAAGAAAAGAACATTAAAATCAAAACGTTACTCGATAAATTCGCAAGCCAACCACTTGAATTAACAGTACATTGGAAGAAAAATGGGCCCGAGTACAGGCTTATCTATTTACCGAATGAAAAGCGCCCCGTTTTCCTTGTTACTAATTTAAAAGAGGCACAGTTTAGCTTTGACGAACTACTCGATATATATGCAACTCGTTGGCAAATTGAGTTGTTTTTCAAAGAACTAAAGTCATGGAATAACCTTAAAGGGTTCATCACACGAGATCCTCATATTGCCGAATCATTGGTTTGGCTGAGCATACTGCAAACACTTATCAAGCGTTTTATCTGCCATAGTGCAGCGGGTATGTTTAAGTGTGCGATCTCGACATTTAGAGCGAGTAAGTGCAGCTATCTTTGGTTGGATGATATTCTGGATTGCATAGAACAAACACGGTGCAGCCATAAGATACATCGTGTATTTGAGCTACTAGCCTAAAGTATCCCCAGAATTAGCCTTTATATATCAATAAACTAACAGTATTAAAAAATGTGGGAAGCGAGGGAACATTCATGGTGTTTTGTGATCTTATGAATCACTTACAAACAACAGAGCTAAACACCATGAATGCTTTTACTATTTTGCACAATATGCTCCGCGCTGTCACCCCTAAATCAATTCATAAAGCCAGATTTAATACTCTAGTCGCTGCCGTTAAATCTCTTTTGCACTGTCAGCAATGCACCTTGACGTCTATCGGTCGCAATTTGAATTCAAAAACCACTGAAAAACATGATATTAAACGTATTGATCGACTGCTCAGTAACCACGAGCTTTTACGTGAATCAACAACGGTTTATGTTCACTTAAGCCGTTTTGTGGTCACTGAAAAGCATCCCGTCATTTTGGTTGATTGGAGTCATGCCGATACACAAACCAAATATTGTATTCTGCGTGCCAGCATTGTCAGTGAAGGTCGCTCTTTAACCCTGTATCAGGAAAGTGCACTCAGCTTTCAATATCATTGCCCAAAAGTACAAAAACGGTTCTTGAAGATGCTCAAACTGATCTTGCCGAGTGATTGCCGGCCCGTCATTGTGACGGATGCGGGCTTTAAAGTTCCTTGGCTCAAAGCCGTGCGAAACAATGGCTGGCATTATATTAGCCGAGTTCGAGGTACGGCACACTTGAAAACGCAGGGCAGCGATGAGTTTGTTCCATGCCAGTCACTATTCAAGAGCAATCAACGTAAGAGCCAGTATCTTGGCGCGACCGAGTTGACCAAAAGTGCAAAATATCAAACGCATGCAGTGCTGGTTGGCAAGGGGCATAAGTTATTAAAAAGAGATAAAAAACGTGGTTATAAGGAGCCTTGGCTACTCGTTTCTTCACTTCCAAAAAGGCACCACTTTCTCGAAAAAGTGCTCAAATTATATGGTATGAGAATGCAAATAGAAGCCGGATTTCGAGATCAAAAAAGTGTTAGGTTCGGCTTAGGCTCAGATCTACACAGAACGAACAAACTCTACCGATTAGACATACTTTTACTGCTCGCAACACTGGCGCATTGGTTCTCAATGATGCTGGGTGCAGTGATAGACAAAGCAGGAAAGACAGGATCTTTTCAAGCTAACTCAACCAAAAGCAGGCGAGTAGTGTCATGGGCATTTGTTGGGTTGCGATACTTCAAAAAACAGTCCATTAAACTGCGACGGCGAGATTATTTAGAAGGGCTCGCCTATTTCGCACAAGTGGTAGTGCAACTCAATTGGAAAAATATGGATGTGAGTGATGTAATTGAAACTTAATGATTATTTTTGGGGATCCCTTAGGCTACTAGCGGTAAATTGTAAGCGGCAAAGCATTGAGAAAAACAATGATATTTGCCGTTTTAAGATAGGAAGTCACACGGTCTGTGTTCCTTAAGAACTAAGCTATGAGGGCTTGTTAGTCTTTTAGGATTGAAATTTGTTTAATTTATGCGCAATTTAATCGCTCCTAGATTTATAGCTTAGCGGTTCGGTAACAGCTTATGCGTTATTTCTCATGCTTGCATGCACGTAAAAATAATCAAAAGCCGGCTAGCAAGGAGCAAATTTTTCTTCAAGGCTATTATAAATTTATAAGCCGATAAGTATCTTTAATCAAGTTGTAATATGAATATGATTTAACACAACATTAGGGTATGTTGAATTTTGGCGATTGAATTTGCAGTAGTGTGTTTGGTTTTTAGGCAAGGCAGAGGCTATGTAGTGTGGTCATTCCCCATAAATAGGCGATAACGCAGCATAAATACCAAACATACACTGCCCTTAGGGCTGACGAATCCCCAAAACGTGACAGGCACAGCAATTTATGATCTTATGTAAATCACCACAACCCACATAAGTCACAACTGCTATGCCTGACACATCAGTTTGCCATAAGTACTTTAAACATGCATTAGCGCCATTCAATAATGCCAGAGTAAAAACATTACTAAGCTGCAGTAATGCATTAATTTCGGGCAATAAACTTACCTTAACTGAAATCGGCAGAAATTTGTCTGGCGCTGTGGATGTAAAACATAAAATAAAACGCGTTGATCGCTTCTTAAAAAATACTCACCTCTACAATGAAAGGGTCGCTATCTATAAAGCATTAGCTCATCCTATTATCGACTCTTTACCAATGCTTGCAATTGCCGTTGACTGGAGCGGTGCCTGTGGTCACGACTATCACTTACTGCGAGCAAGCTTACTTGTGGATGGGCGCTCTATCGTGATTTATAACATGATTGTTGAGCAGAAGAATTTTGATAGCCCAGCAACCAACAGCCTGTTTTTAGATGAACTTTATGAAGTGCTTGGACGACATCCTAGTGTCTATATTGTAACAGACGGCGGCTTTCTTACGCCTTGGTATAGTAAAGTACGCGAACTTGGTTGGCATATGATAGGTCGATTAAGAGGCTCAATGAAGTGTAAACTAGCCATGCAATCACAATGGCATACATTAAAACAACTTAGGGCTGGTGCCAGCGATATACCAAAGGCGTTAGGTCAAGCAAGACTAACTCAGTCCAGCCCGACAGCATGCGATGCATTTTTACACGTATATCATGGAAAAAATAAAGGAAGAAAAGGAAAAAGCAGATTTACGAAAGATACAAAAATGTATCAAAACTTAGCGAAAGAGCCATGGTTACTCGCGACATCAGACAATACAATGACGAGTAAGCGAGTAGTTGGTTTATATAGTAAAAGAATGCAAATAGAGCAAAATTTCCGCGATGACAAAAGTTTGAGATATGGTTTTTCGTGGCGTTTTAGTAAAAGCACCGGCATAAATAGAATAGGAATATTATGCTTGATAGCCACAATAGCGAGCACTGCGTTATGGTTTATAGGGTGTGAAGCAGAAAAAAGAAAGTGGCATATAAAATTTCAAGCAAATAGTGTTAAGAATCGCCGAGTTCTTTCATTTTTAACCTTAGCCAAGCAAGTCATAAAGCTATGTAAGAGACGTATTACACAAAGCTATATAGAAAAAAGTTTAAAAAACTTTATTTTTAATTATCAAAAAGAGGCCGCTGGATAAAGTGGGGATCCCTCAGCCCTTCGGGTTCTGCATAGGGGCGATAAACTCTTTGTTGCTCGATTTTTACTTAGCCCACTAGGTTACAAACCTCGCGCCGCGATTTAATCGCCCCTAGATTGAACAAATTTCAATTCGCAAAGGTCAACACGCCCTAGTAAATGACAACTTTAGCATTGTTAAACTCATAATTTAGCAATGCGCCATTATTTGATTGCTGTATAAGCTTAACTTTATTTAAACCATGTAGTCTAAATAGCAGAGGGGCAATAACAGTTATTGCTGAGCCCGTTGCACTGTCCTCATTTACTCCAAACTGGGGTGCAAAGTATCTAAAATGCGCTCTGGAATTTTTCTTGTCTTTATTTTTTATACTAAGGGCAATTACTGCATTTTTGTGGAGTTTACTCAAAGCTTTAAAATCAACGTGTAAGCTTTTTAAATCGTCTTTTTCAACGTCTTTACTAAATTCTTCATTAAATAATACAACCGTATAACCGTTTTTATCGCCGGTACTGTAGGCTGCTTTTATTGCTGATGAAAACACACTTTTTAACTCACCTGCAGCTAATTCGCTTTTTTTAGGCTCTATGCTTTTTAGTAATAACTGGGTGCGTTGTTTTTTTACTCTTATAGTAAAACGCTCATTACTCATTGATGTAAGTGCTTCTGGGCAATAACCAAAATGCTTTATTAAAAAATTAGCGGCCGCTAAAGTGCCATGTCCACAGCGTTTAATTTCACTTGTTTGGTTAAACCAGCGAATATTACAATGGCGTTTAGTTATCTCATTTTGATTTAAAAATACGGTAGCAGGGTGGTTTGATTGTGATGCAATATATTGCATTGTTTTTGATGTTAACCCATTTTTATAAATAACAATTAAAGCACTAGAGCCTTTTAAGTTATTTGCAGGGCTATAAAAAACAGATTCGGTGGAAGTGAGTTTTATAAAGCGAAGCGCAAGCCATTTGGGCTTACGCTTCGTTAAACAAAGAGTATTAACCTTTGCTTGCATACGCGTCGTTATGAACGCCCGCAGCACGACCTGATGGATCTGCATTGTTTTGGAACGATGCGTCCCATGCAAGTGCTTCAGGAGTCGAACACGCTACCGATTTACCATGTGGTACACATTTCGCTGATGCATCACCCGGAAAGTGCGATTCAAAAATAGTACGGTAGTAGTAAGCTTCTTTTGAATCTGGCGTATTAATAGGGTATTTAAATTTAGCATTTGCAAGCTCTTGATCGCTCACTTGCTCATTTACAAACTCTTTTAACGTATCAATCCAACTGTAACCAACACCGTCTGAAAATTGCTCTTTTTGGCGCCATAAAACTTCATCAGGCAAGTAGCCATCAAAACCTTCACGTAAAATGTGTTTTTCAATTTTGCCATCTTTACACATTTTGGCTTCAGGGTTGATACGCATAGCAACATCAACAAATTCTTTATCAAGGAACGGTACACGTGCTTCAACACCCCATGCCGCCATTGATTTATTAGCACGTAAACAGTCAAACATATGCAGTTTTGATACTTTACGGTTTAGCTCTTCATGAAACTCTTGTGCGTTAGGGGCTTTATGGAAGTATAAGTAACCACCAAATAGCTCATCAGCACCTTCGCCAGATAACACCATTTTAATGCCCATCGCTTTAATTTGGCGAGCCATTAAGTACATAGGTGTAGAGGCACGAATCGTTGTTACATCATACGTTTCAATGTGGTAAATCACTTCACGCAGTGCATCAATACCTTCTTGAATGGTAAAAATGATAGGGTGGTGAATAGTACCAATCATGTCAGCTACTTTTTGGGCAGCGGCTAAATCAGGTGAGCCCTCAAGGCCTACTGAAAAAGAATGCAGCTTAGGCCACCATGCATCGCTTTCATCGTTATCTTCAATACGTTTTGCAGCAAAACGCTGGGTAATAGCAGAGATAACCGATGAGTCTAAACCACCAGAAAGTAATACCCCGTATGGTACATCACACATTAGCTGGCGTTTAACGGCTGCTTCTAACGCATCTTTAACGTCTTGCGCTTGTGCGCTGTTATCTTTAACTGCATCAAATGTTTCCCAATCACGTTTGTAATAAGGTGTCATTTTGCCATCTTTGCTGTACAGGTAATGCCCTGGTGGAAATTCTTCAATATGCTTACAAATTGGAGAAAGTGCTTTTAGCTCAGAAGCAACGTAAAAGTTACCGTGCTCGTCGTGACCAGTGTAAAGCGGGATAATACCAATATGGTCACGGCCAATTAAGTAGGCGTCATTTTCTTCGTCGTATAAACAAAATGCAAAAATGCCATTTAGGTCATTTAAAAAGTCAGGCCCTTTTTGTTTGTACAGCGCTAAAATAACTTCACAGTCTGATTGAGTTTGAAAAGTAAAATCAACATCTAGCTCTGCTGCAAGTTCTTTATGATTATAAATCTCGCCGTTAACCGCTAAAATATTTGTTTTTTCAGGATTGTATAAAGGCTGTGCACCGCTTGATACACCAACAATAGCTAAACGCTCATGCACTAAAATAGCTTTTTCAGATGCGTATACACCAGACCAATCTGGGCCTCGGTGTCTAAGCAGCTTTGACATTTCAATTGCTTGGGTACGCAATTGAGTGGGATCAGATTTTATATCTAATACCCCAAAAATTGAACACATAGTAACTCCTCATTCCTATTATGTGTGCAGCAAAGCCAATTTGCTGTGCTGCGAAACCTTGTTTTATCAGAAAAAATTACTCAAGTCACATAGCTTTTACAATTAATTAAGAATAATTTATGCACCAAGTTATATTTAACTGCACCAAAGTGGTTAATGTGTGGTTCCTGCTGCTATTTTTACGTCACTATTATTGTTCAAAGCTTGCGCAACCATCACTTTTAGCGCGTTAATAATGGTTTCCTCACTCATGCTTGGTGCGCCATTGTGGTGCACAGCTTGGCTTGGTAAATAAGGGATATGAACAAAGCCACCTTTCATTACAGCGCAGTGATCATTTATGTAATGCATAAGACCATACATAACGTGATTACACACATACGTGCCTGCCGTATTCGAAATGGCAGCTGGTATATTACTGTTGTGCAATGCTTGTAACATGCGCTTTATTGGTAAGTTTGTGAAATAGGCATCAGGGCCATTTTTTTCTATTGGTGTATCGACAGGTTGATTACCTGCATTGTCTTTAATACGTGCATCGTCAACGTTTATTGCTATTCGCTCTATTGATATTTCACTGCGCCCACCGGCTTGGCCTATACACAAAACAACCGCCGGATTGTGCGACTCAATGGCGTTTATAAGCTGACTGATAGACGTATTAAATTCACAGGCAAGTTCTAGTGTGCATATTTTGTGTTTCATGATGATAGTTTCATCAAGCTTTTGCACTGCTTGCCAAGAAGGATTTATAGCTTCGCCACCAAAAGGCGCAAAGCCGGTTATTAATACACACGCCATTGAAGAAGTTGATTTAGTCATTAAACACCAAGCTATACATTAAAATAATATTAACGGCGAGTAAGGTAACTGCCGTCGGAATTTGAACCTTTATTACATGGTACTTATCTTTTAAGTCTAAAAGAGCGGCAGGAATAATATTAAAATTGGCTGCCATCGGCGTCATTAACGTACCGCAATAGCCGCTATACATACCTAGCGCTACTAAAGGTGCAGGGCTTGCGCCATGACCTTCAATTAAAAATGGCATCGCTATACCAGCAGTCATCACCGGAAATGCAGCAAACGCGTTACCCATAATCATGGTAAAAAATGCCATACCTATACAATACAAAACAACCAGCATAAAACGGTTATCAGGGGCTATAAATAAAGTAACTAGTTCTTTAATAGAGTCGCCTGTTTGCGCCACAATAAATACCCCACCAAGCATGGCTAGCATTTGCGGTAAAATGGCTGCCCAACCAATAGAATCTACTAAACGGCGTGATTCGCTTATGGCTTGAACAGGGCTACCACCGGTTATTTTCCAGCCAACAAGTAATGCAAAAATACATGCAATGGTTAAGGAGGCGAGCGTTAAATGGCGTTGATCAAGTAAGTAAACATTGTTTATAGCTACATTATCAAATAGTACAGTAAAGACTACGGTAACAATTGGGATCATTAAAGCGGGAATAAATAACTTATTGCCTAGAGTTTTAGCGCTTTGGTTTTGATCCTGCTCGCTAGGAATAGAGTAACTTCCCATGGACACTAAATTTAAGCCGGCTAATAAAGCAATGAGTAATACGCTAATACCCACCATTAAATACGTTGTTTGTGCACCAAGAGTTGCAATAGCAAAATCACCAAGTAAAAAGCTACTGCCAAATAAAAACCAAAATAGGGCGGTTGTAAGCCTTTTTGGATGATTTTTGTCTTGCAGGGTACGTACTACTAAAAACATCACCATGATGCCAATAAGCAGGTATATGTTTTCAATGGTCACTAGTGCAGTGCTTGTGTGCGATACATCAGTATCAATTACTTTACTCATAGTATTGGCTCCGGTGCATTATATTTAGCAACCGCTTTTGCAATTTTACTTTCGAGTCGAGCTAGTCTAAATAAGTGAATAACCAAGGCGCATAGCGCAGTAGGGATTGCCCATAAACCAATATCCAGGGGTTCAATACCGGTTATGCCGTTTTCTTTTAAAAATGCATCCATAAGTAAAACAGCACCAAAGGCTATAAATATGTCTTCACCAAAAAATACCGCAATGTTATCAACCGCCGCCGCATGGGCGCTGATCATGTCTTTTACGGGTTTAGGCAATTCGCCATATTTATTTGTAGCAGCTCCTAATGCCATAGGAGCAAGCAAAGGACGAACCGTTTGTGCTTGCCCACCGAGTGAGAGTAAACCAAGTGCAGCCGAGCATTCTCTAACAATAAAATAAAGAGCGAGTATACGCGCGCTGGTGGCTGTTTTAATTTGTGAAATCCAATCGCGAGCACGTTGTTGTAATCCATAACGTTCAAGCAGTGCAATAACAGGTAAAATTAAAATGAAGCTCGCTAATTGGCGCGAGTTCATAAACTTTTCGCCAAACGTTTGCAGTAAGCTGATAAAATCAAGATTGACTGCCCAGCCGGTCGCAAGTCCTGCAAAGGTAACCACTAGTAAAGGGTTAAAGCGCAGTGCAAAACCGATTACTACAACAGGAATGCCAATAAGCGGCCAATAATTTAAATCGAACATAGTTTTCCTATTTATTTTTAGAATGTTTTTATAGGTTATTTTTAAGTGCAAGGCTCAATTGATGTAGGTGTCCGTCAAGTTTCTGCTTCGCCTTTGCTGCTTCTTCAAACGTTACATATTTAAACTCAACAGTATCTAAAGGTCTAAATTGTGCAAATTGATGTAAGTCGGCTTCAATAACAGTGCCTAAAAGCGGATAGCCCCCTGTGGTTTGGCCATCATTTAGTAACACAATAGGCTCTCCATTTGGTGGTAGTTGAATACTCCCAGGACTCACCCCTAATGATGGCAAAGAGTGCGAATGTGCCAAATTATTTTTATGCTCAAGCCTTACGCCCATTCGGTTGCTGTTACTACTAACTTTAAATGCGGTAGATACAAAGTTGCTAAGTAAAGGCTGGCCTAATAAATTAGCATGAGGACTTTGGTGCAGTCGTATAAGCTTGCGCTGGGCGGGGGCCATTGCGCCTACTTTTATAAACTCTCCATAATAAGGGGTAATAGGTATTTCATCACCAGTGGTGAGAGCTCTACCTTCAATACCAGCAAAACACGCGTTTAAATCTGTAGATTTAGAGCCCATAACCTCAGTATTTTGTATACCGCCTTTCACTGCTAAATAAGCTCTTAAGCCGGCTACTACCAGTAGCAAAGCTCAGTACTTGTTTGTTTTTTACTGCATATGTCCAGCCAGGATAAATTGCATGTCCATCGAGGGTTGCTTGCAAATCGGCACCATGCAGTGCAATTACTGTGTCGCAGGTGAATTCCAGCTCGCATAAACCAACGGTTATTTCTAAAATGGCATCATTGTCGTTATTATTAAGTAATCTATTAGCAATGATTTGCGAAATGGGGTCCAAGCTCCCAGTTTTGCTTACACCTAAATGGCGGTAGCCTTCACGGCCAAAATCTTGAATTGTAAGTAATACACCACTTTTAAGGACTTTAATCATGAGTTGCTCCTTTATTAACTAGCGGAACAAATTCAAGCGTATCGCCTGGTTGAATTAAACAAGGTTGCTCAGAGGTCGAATCAAACAAAGCAGTATCTGTATGACCTATTATGTGCCAACCACCAGGGGTATCTGCGGGGTAAATTCCGGTTTGTGCAGCACCTATCGCAACAGAACCTTTAGGTACTTTAATGCGAGGCTCGTCACGCCTTGGTGTATACAGCCTGTCATCTAAGCCGTGTAGGTAAGCAAAACCGGGCTGAAAGCCTAAAAATAAAACGTGGTACTTGGTGTTACTATGAATATTAATAACCTCATCGGCGCTTAAATTATGATAACGAGCCACGTAATTAATATCCTCACCCTTGTATGTGGTTTTGATTAAGTGATGTTGCCCCTTAAAAGTACTAGTTTTAATATCATTCCACAGCGAAGGTAGGACTTGTAACCACTTATTTAAGTGTTTATCTGATTTTAAATAAAGAGTGAGCGAGTTCATGGCCGGCACCAAATCGCTAAATTCATCAGTGCTTTTACAGTGGCTAGTTAAAGCCCAAATTTTCTTTTGAATAGAGAGTCTATCTGTAGCGTCTAAATGCGATGCATAAAACAGTAAACTACTGTTTGTTAATGCATAAATATGAGGAGTTGGCTTCATTAAATAAACCTATTTGTACAACATAATTTAAACGTAACACAGTTTTATTAATTTATTTACACCATTGCGACTAAGTGGTTATTTTTATATTTAATTAATCGTATTTAACTTATTGAGGACCTAAATTCGGATAATAAGTGCAATTTCTCAGATTAGATGGCCAGCTGTTATAATTCGGCCATTCTCTCGCCAAAGGAAATTGCTTTAATGAAATATAAACAGCTGACACAAGCAGAAAGATACCAGATTTACGCGTTAATAAAAGCAGGAAATAACCAAAAACAGATAGCTGATGAACTCACTCGTTCACCGTCATCTATCTCTAGAGAGTTAAAACGCAATAAAGGGCTTAAAGGCTATCGACCTAACCAAGCCAATAATTTTGCAGAGCAAAGACGCAAGTCATCTTTCAAAGCAAGTAAGTTAACAGATGATGTTACTGACTGGATTAATAAATTGTTGGTTGACGGACTTTCGCCAGAGCAGGAGGCAGGCCGCTTAGCTTTAGAGAAAAAGGTCGTTTTGCATCATGAAACGATTTATCAATATATTTACAGAGACAAGGCTCGTGGTGGTGAACTACATAAGACACTCACTCGTGCATGTAAAAAGTATAAAAAACGCTATGGAAGCTACGATAAACGTGGACAGATAGTTAATCGAGTCAGTATTGATGAACGCCCAAGTATTGTGGATTCAAAGTCTAGGATTGGTGATTGGGAGGGCGATACAGTGATAGGCAAAGGGCGTAAAAATGCCCTTGTTACAATGGTTGAACGTAAAACGTTATATACAGTCGTTCACAGAATTGAAAGCAAGCATGCGAAAATAACAGCCGATGCGCTGATCAAGTGTATGACACCCTATAAAGGTAAGGTTATTACCGTGACTTTAGATAATGGAAAAGAGTTTGCTCACCATGAGCATGTTGCACAAAAATTAGAAGCGGATGTGTATTTCGCTCACCCATATTCATCATGGGAGCGGGGCATAAATGAGAATACCAACGGCTTACTTAGACGCTTCTTCCCCAAGGGAACTGACTTTATGTCGCTAAGTGAAGCAGAAATACAGGCGGCAGTTGATAAGCTCAACCATCGGCCAAGAAAAACAAGAGGGTATAAAACCCCTCATGAGTTATTTACGGGGCAATCAGAAGTTCTGGTGGCTGCATAATGATTGCACTTAATACTTGAATTCAAGATAAGAAGCTTGCTAAAAACCGTACGTTATTTAGTGTGTTTCATAACTTTGCTTTATTTGTTGTTTTACTTGTTACCTTACCTATTTTGTTAAACCTTACAACGAGCCAAAGCTTAGCCGCAGCCCTTGTAACGGCTGTAGTGGTTACTCTACCGAGTTTAAACAATTTAATGCCTAATGCACGCTGGTGGCGTTTTCCTATTCTTGTATTTATTTTATGTGCTTTGAGCACTGCTGTGTGGCAATTGAGAAGCTATGTGCCTCCTGCAGCGCTGCGATTAACCGATATTACGTTAGTTCATGAAGTTGATTTACAGCATAAAAAGCCAGTAGGGAGTATCAAACAGTTAGACTCCTATACACTGCATCATCAAGGTTTATATAGTTGGACCGCTGTTAAAGCACCAAGAGGTTTAAATGAAAAAATATTTCATGTGTGGCTTCATAATAAAGAAGAAGTTGATCGGATCACGTTAAATATAAACGGCGGGAGAGAGCTTGGTTACAGAGCATGGACCCACAAGGTAAATTTTCCTAGCGACTCTGTTGGTAAGTGGCAGGTAAAAGTAGTCACTGAATCAGGCCAGTTAATAGGTTTAACGAAATTTACTGTTACACCTTAATTAACTAATCCGGCTGTATTTTAAACACATAGCTGATATAGTTTTCTATTACAAACCAATGGACATAGTTAATGAGTATTGCATTTGAGATTTTTATTTGGCTAATAGTTGATACTGGCTTGAGCTTTTTATTTTACTCGACCGGTTGGCTGTTATTAAAAGTGGTTACGTTTGGGCTGTATAAAAGCGAGTTTAAAGATTTTGCATCTTATAAAGCGAGTAAAGCTAGAAGAGTTGACTTAACCTTCTTACTCGGTTTTGGTTTTTATGTTGCACTGATTACCCTTATGGCTTACTTGACTCACTAGCTAGTTTTAATCCACAAAGATCAACAGACCAATGGTTACTAAAGCTCAGTTTTAAATTTAATTATTATTGTGCTTTGAATCAATAAACAATGCGTATGTGTAATACACAATTACTAAAAAATGTTAGTGTTTAGCTATCGTTTAAAAAAGTTGAGAATTACATATGAAGTTTTTAGTATTTTTAGGCACAGTACGCGATAGCACTCCACCAAAACCAGCTCGCTTAGGCTTAAGGGTTTCTAGGGCTTGTATAGAATGCTTAACAGAGCATTTTGGCAGTCATGAGTTTGAGCTAATTGATGCGTTGGATTTTCCTAGCGAAAACGTATTTAAACCACACTTTGCATACGCTAAAAGTAATGCACCTACAGAGCTCACTCTATTAGCTGATAAAATTAAAGCCGCAGATGGATATATAATGATTAGCCCTGAGTACAATCACAGCATGAGTCCAGCTCTCGCTGACTTACTTAATCATTTTGGTAGCTCACTATTTTCGTATAAACCAAGTGCAATAGTAACTTACTCAGCAGGACAGTGGGGTGGTGTAAGAGCGGCCATTAGTATGCGCACGTTTTTATCTGAACTTGGCTGTTTGCCGGTATCGGCTATGATCCACGTGCCAAAAGCGCAAGATGTGTTTAGTGAGGATGGCAAACCTGTTTCAGGAGAGAGTCAATCATCGTGGTTTAATTATTTCTCACGCACGTTTGGCCAACTAATATGGTGGGCGCAGGCTGCTAAAGAGCATACCGAGGTGGTTGACCCACAAAGTTTGCTAAAGAGCTTTAAAACAGATCCTTCTCAGCGCAATGCACCTTAATACCCGCTAACTAATTGTGTCTTGAAATATCTAGCCTTACTAAGTGTGCTAACGCTTAGTGCATGTAGTTCTGTTCCCCATAAAATTGAAATGAGCCAAAGTACGGCTGCAAATATGAACCTTATCGCTTTTACTGAGCAAAGTGCACCAAAGGGTGTTGCTGGCACTTACCAGTTTCAAATTAAAGCGGCGGGAGCTCAGGGTCGTTGGTTATATTTAAATACCGAAATTGATTATCGCGACAGGCGTTCAATTACGGTATCAATACAGCCTAATGTGGTAGCAGAGCTTCAAAGTAAATACGGACAACCAGCAGACACCTTTTTTATTGATAAAACAATAGAAGTAATAGGCGAAGCTAAACGAGTAACTATCGATTTTATGAGCCGTGGAAGAGTCACTAATAAATATTATTATCAAACGCACATAGATGTGACATCAGTTAAGCAGCTTCGTGTTATTGAAAGTTAGTAAAAAGCGGTGAACTGTATTTATATACAGTGCATTGTAAAGGCTTACTTTGAGCTTTAACGTTTACACTTAAATTTACTGTTCTGGCACTATTTTAGCGCTGTTTTATTCAACGATTTCAAAACTCCTATTTAACCTATTGTAATCTCATTACATAAAACTAATAATTAGTTAGTTTTATAAATTTGAGTACCCGTATTGAAAGCCAAAGAAATCCGCAACTTTTATATCAACGAAGAGCAATCTGTTTATTTGCTTTCGCACCGCGATGCTAAAAAACACCGCCAGTGGCTTAATATTTGTATTAAGCAGCTAACACTGCTGGGCTACAAAAACGTTGAAATGATTGGCTCGGGTGCTTTTGGTTTTGTGTTTGCAGGCGATGACGATAACGGCTTACCTTGGGTATTTAAGTTTTCGCGTATTACACTTGCCCAAAGTGTACGCGACCGCCTAGAAGACGAAGCGTATATGCTTTCGCAAATTAATAACCCCTTAGTGCCTACCTTTTATGCGTTTGAGCGAATTAAAAAACAAGGGATTTTAATGATGGCGCGCGCCATTGGAGAGGACCTTGAAAAAGTATCGCTTAAAACAGGGCGCTTTAGTGCCGCGCAAATAATGGCGTTAGCTGTTAGATTACGTAATGTATTAATTGATTTACGTAGCCACAAAAATGGCGTTAGCCCACAACCTATAGTGCATGGCGATATAAAACCTTCAAACCTTGTTTGGGATGCAAACACTGATGCGCTGTCGTTAGTGGATTGGGGCAGCTCTGTGTATGCACAGCTCGATAGTGATGGTAACCCTGTTGTGAGTAACTTTATGGATTTAATGTCGGGCGATTTAAGCACAACGAATGCTCGTATGGGCGATGTGTACTTTATTGGAGAAGCGCAAATGTCGGGAGAGCAATCATCCCCACGATTTGACGAACAAGGTGTAGCCGCTACGTTGTATGCGCTAGCGTCGGCGCAGTCGTGTCGCTTTGGTGCGCAAGCCATCCCTGCAAGCAGCTTAGGGCTACCAAAAGAGCTGGCTAAGGTGATTGATGGCATGCTGTCAAAAAGTAAGGCCATACGTGACGGTGCTGGTGATTACTTTATGCGTAACATTACAACTATGGCCAAAATGTATTTACCTGAGCTTGATAAAAAACAAAGAAAAGCAGATATCCCTTTTTGGTATGGCAACGACGAGCAGCCCGACACGGTGGTATATAGTTCACGAAAACAGTTTTTACGCCAAGCCGATCTTAACCAGCAATTACTTGATATAAATGACGCGCAACTTGACCGCTACTATAAAGAGTTTTTGTTTGATACAGGCGATACCGAAAAAGCATTTTTGGCATCAATAAGCCGATTAGCTAAGTACCCTGTAGTAGGTGGGCTTAGTTTTCATTGGAAGGATGAGTCGATGTTTGTTGAATCGTCTTTAATTATGCATGACGAATCATTGGGTGATGCGTTTAGTGATGCGATTAATAACACAGTGATGCTTGCGCAAGCGATTAATCAAAAAGGGTTATTTAAGTGTTGTTTGTTTGATGCCCGTAAAACTATTCAGTTAGAGCGAGATGGCACCGGTGCATTTAAGTTTGATAGCCTACCAGAGCTTGAATACGAAGTTGTAAGCATGAAAGCAAACGACATAACCCGCCCGCATTCATACTTTGAAGATGGTAAAGACCCTGATGAGCAACTACAGCTACCTAAAAAAGTTATTAAATGCGTATTTGAGCTTAACCAAATTCATCATACGGGGTGTATTATTTTTGAAGCACTGCCCGACAGAATGAAGATTCACCATTACTACCGCTTACTCGATTCGAGCAAAGAGGTTGAGTTTAAACGTTTGCTTAATAAACTTATGCAATACGCGGTAAATATTACGGACGTGGGTGTTGCGGGCTTTATGAAACTCCCATATAAAAACACACGTGAGTTTAGTTTATGTGAGCAGCAACAAGAGCATTACTTTCCTAAAAACCCCAAGCTTGTACCTTATATAGAAAGAACCCTTCACTAAAGAGTGTTAAATAAGAAGACAAAGATAAAAAGAGCACAAATTGGTTTACCTTGTACTCTTTGCTAGTTAATTATTTAGGTAAGTATTACTAATTATTAAACACCTTACTAAAGGGCGACGTTGGTGATAGCTCAAATTGGTGAGTTAGCTTTTGCGTTTTATTAGTCGCTGTAATTTGATAGTGCCGCTTGTGCTCATTGTTACTAAATAGCTTAACGTTAAAGTTAACTTTGGTTAGTTTACTAGGCAAAGAGTAGCGCCCAGTAATGGTTACTTGGTCTATATTGTCGCTTTTATGTTTATGCGACGCTTCTGGGTTTAGCAAAAGTCCGTCAATAGTAAATTTATACTGATGATCCGCTAAATAAACGTTCTTTTTAACTCGCTTAGTTATTAGCTTTTTATAAGCATTAAACTCAATTATTGATACTTTGCCATCCTTGTTTTCATCAACCCCTTTAAAAGCCGACATAGGGATTGAAAGTACAATAAACACGTTATTATCAACAAAATTCAGCGTACCGTGCTCTGCAACCATTAAATGCGCGTTTGCTAATGTTGATGTGCTCAATAAGCCTAATGTGGTCACACTTAACAGATAATTTTTCTTATAAGGCATAACTTACTCCTAATTAAACTTCGCCTTTAACGCAGCGTTGAAAAAACGGATAAGTGTCTGTTGCGTAGTAGTGGTATATCCCTTGAGGAAACTCAGGTGTTACGCCAACGCGGCCATTACATTCATCTAAATCACCAGAGCCTGCTACGTATTCCCAATCTTGTGCAAATGTACCTAATGGGTATATATCGGTAGAAGGGCGGTTTGCTCTTACAGATGTTATGTGTTGGTAGCTACCGGTCATTACGGTTAGCGCTGAAGTTGCATTATTTGAGTCTGAATAGCCGTAACGTGCATAAATAGGAAAGCCGTCTGTTCCAAAACTAAACGTGTCTTGGCTTAAGGCTTCTATATTCCAATTACCGCTGTTGTCGCCTAAATCGCAATCGGTGCCAGAATCATCGCAACTACCGCCTGTGCCTGCGTCTATTTTAATGCCGTTAAGTACAACGCCTATCATTCCGCGAGGGCCACCAAGCATGGTTGCTTGTGTTGTTTCTACAGGCTCAAGTGTGTAGCTTTCATTTACTGATTGTTCAGAAATAGTATTTGGGTTATCGGCATTAGGGAATGTACCTACTTCGTGATCAGGTATGCCATTAGCGACTAAGTCGCGTGTAGTTCCTGTGCATGACCAATCTGCAGCGCTGGTGGCTTGTACTGATTCTGACTCGTTATATTCACTGTAGCTATATTCACAAAACACGCCTTGGGTTGAGCTACTCGTACCTGTACCGTTATCTGAGGTGGTTGGTGATGAATCTGTAGTTGTTGAGGTATCAACTATGCCTTCTCCACCTCCGCAAGCAACTAACGATGAAACAACTAGAGCCAAGGTGCTTAGCTTTATAGCATTTACCCGATTTGTGTTTTTAATATTAACTGCGTGTAGTTTCATTGCTGCTTACCTGATCAATTAAGTTACTCAAACAATAATCAGCAATTGTGCAAATAGTGTGTAAACAATGATGACAAATTAGCAATGATGTAAATAGGCGAAGTATTAAAGCTAAGTTGAGATTTAACTTTATTGAATTGTGTTTTATTTTAAAATTTCAAAAAGTTAAACTAATGCAAAAATAGCTAATATAAAAGGTTACCTTAATGGCTAAAACAAAACCTGTAGTGACGTTACAAAGTCACGGTATTTACTCTAAGTGGGATAGCGAAAGTAAAGCATTGCCACAAATAGAGCAATTTACAACAAATGTAATAGCTGAGGTAGATGTTGAGTTTGGCTTAATCGTAAATATTAAAAAGGGTAAAGGCGAAAAGCTTCACTATTGTATATACCATCCAGATATTCCAGACAGTGACGGTGATGTAATGGACCCCTTTGAAGGCGATGTATACGTTAAAAACAGTGATTGGAACTTTTATTTAGGCGACACGCTTTGGTTGCCAATAGAGAATAAATTGGGTGATTGGCGTATGACTATTGAGCTAAATGGGAAAATTATTGCTGATAAAACTTTTAAGGTGGCATTAGAGGCAGAGCGTACTGAAACAGATTTTTGGAAAAACCGAGGGTATTGATTTCTATTTGTTAGCTATATGGTGTGGATGTAATAAAAATTAATAAAAGAGAATTGTAGAGCCATTTAAAATAGCTCTACAAAATTAAATTAGCGTGTTTAGTTACCCCAAGGGTTACTAGAATTAGAGCGTTGTTTACGATCGCGAGCACGTTGCTTTGATGCTTTTTTTTCTATAATACGTTTAGCATCAACAAAACTAAGTTCACACGGCTCCCCCGGTTTATGATCAGCTGGGATCACGCGATCACGTGGCGGTAATTCGTATTGAACATCATCAGGCTTAGGTAAGTTTTTAAGGCGATAAAGGTAAAAGTTATCTACTTTTTCTTGTGCCCATTGTGTTTTACGTAAAAATTTAACCGCTGACTTTATATCAGGATTGTTTTTAAAGCAGTTAAGTTGTAAATAAGCGTGTAGGAGCTCCCACCCGTATTGTTCAACCAGCTCTTCAACCACTTGTTCTAATTTAACGCCTTGCAGTGGGTTATTACTGAAAAGTTCTTGGTTGCTCATAGGTGTTGCCTCGTTATTAAAATACAAATTGCATTATAAATTTAATAACGAGGCTTTAACAGAGTAAATAGCTTAACTTTGACAATTAACTACAACACGACCGCGAATTTTGCCTTGCATTAGTAGCTCTGCGTTATCAATTACGTGTTCTAGTGATATTTCTGTCGAAATTTTATCTAAGTAATCAGCGTTTACTAATTTAGCTAAACGATCCCACGCTTCAATTCTGTCGGCTTTAGGGCGCATTACGCTATCAATGCCTATTAGTGACACACCACGTAATATAAATGGGGCAACTGAGGCAGGTAAATCCATGCCTTGGGCAAGTCCGCAGGCCGTTACTACACCCCCATACTTTAATGATGCACGAATATTAGCAAGTGTATGGCTACCTACAGAATCTATTGCCGCTGCAAAGCGCTCTTTTTGCAAAGGCTTACCCGGGCTTGAAAGCTCGTTTCTGTCAATTACTTGTTTAGCACCTAACTCTTTTAAATATTCACTTTGATCTAATCGACCCGTAGCTGCTGTTACGTTGTAGCCAAGCTGGTTTAATAAATAAATAGCAAAGCTGCCTACGCCACCATTGGCACCAGTTACCAGTATTTCGCCAGATTCAGGCGTAATGCCTTGTTTTTGAAGTGCTATAACACTTAGCATAGCGGTATAACCAGCTGTACCTATTTGCATCGCTTGTTTTGGAGAGATACCTGCAGGCAAGGGGATTAGCCAATCGCTATTAAGTGCCGTTTTTTGAGCAAGCCCGCCCCAATATTTTTCGCCTACACCAAAGCCATTTAATATTACGTTATCGCCATTTTTAAATTCATCGCTGGTGGAATTTGTAACCGTACCCACTAAATCGATACCTGGCACCATAGGAAAACTGCGTACAACGGGGCCTTTACCAGTAATTGCTAAACCATCTTTATAGTTAAGTGTGCTGTATAGCACGTCGATAGAGACGTTTTCGTTTGGTAAATCACTATTTTCGATAGTTGATAATGAAGCGCTGTAGTTATTATCTTCTTTATTAATAACAATGGCTTTAATTGGGTTACTCATGAGATATCCTTTTAGACCGATCGTCTTTTAATTGGTAAATAAAAACGCATTAGGTTAATAATGCGCGTAAAAACATTTCTGTATATAAAGTAAGTGGAGTATTTGATTTTGTGAGCTTGGCGCGCATTACCGCACCTTCCCAACCAATCCAAAAGTACTCACTCATCAATTCTGTATTTACATGGCTTGCAATTGTGCCTTGTTGTTTAGCTTGATTTAAGCAAACCTCTACATGGTTTTGCCAAGCGGTGTAGCTTTGCATTAATCTGGTTTTAAACTCATCACTTAAATGGTTAAGCTCTTGATTTAAGTTACCTACTAAACAGCCACGTTTGTAATCGTATTTTTTCATTCCTTTAATTGCGCTTTGGGTAAAATTAATGATCCGCTCAAGTGGGGGAACATCTTCTTGTTGCAGGTAGTGGGTAAGCTTGGCAATAAAGTAACTGTCGTATGCATCAACTAACGCAATGCCGTAGGCTTCTTTACTTTTAAAGTAATGATAAAAGGAGCCTTTAGGTACAGCCGCTTTTTTTAAAATAGTATCGAGCCCCGTGGCGCTAAAGCCAAATTCAGTTAATGTTTCTAGACCTGTGCGAATAAGTAACGCTTTGGTATCGGCGTTCTCTCTGGCTATTTTAGGTGGGCGACCACGGCGTATTGGTGTTGATGTATTTTTGTTCATGCACACATATTAGACCGGTTGACTTTAAATAATCAAGTATAAATTCAAATTGTTTAAAAATACTTCAAGTTAGGGGCGGGCTACTAATTTAAGATTAATGAAATAAAAGTGTCACGATTACATTTTTGTTTGGAACTTAGTCTATATTAGTCGGTCACAATTAAAGCACATAAGTGCTTTTTAGCGATTATTGAGTCGCATTTTATTTAGCATAAAACCGGTCAAATTGAATGTTGTATGACCACTTACTTTTTTAAATGTTAATTCATTTTTGCATCAGCAGCTTAGTTAAAGTCAAACAATTTAATTGCTTTTATGATTTGAATTTTACATTTTTATTAACTATTCATTAAATGTAGATTTCACTAATGCTACACAATATATAAATAAAAAAGGTGAGGATATTACCGATGAAGAGACAGAAAAGAGATCGTTTAGAAAGAGCTCATTCTCAAGGTTTTAAAGCAGGTTTAGCAGGTCGCTCAAAAGAGCTATGCCCTTATCAACAAGTAGATCCCAAATCAGAGTGGTTAGGAGGTTGGCGTGAAGCGATTGAAAACCGCAACATGTACAAAACCTAAAATCAATAATCGAATTTAAGCAAAAAGGCCTCCACGTTGGAGGCCTTTTTGTACGCATTTAAAAATTAAAACGCGCTAGTGTCTTGGAACAAGCCCACTTTTAAATCTTTAGCTTCGTAAATTACTCGGCCATCTACTTCTACAGTGCCATCTGCAACACCCATGAACAATTTACGTTTAATTACGCGTTTCATTACAAGGCGGTAAGTTACTTTTTTATTAGTTGGTAAAATTTGGCCAGTAAATTTAACTTCACCCACACCTAGCGCACGGCCAAGACCAGGGCCACCAGACCAACCTAAGTAAAAACCAACTAGTTGCCACATAGCATCTAAGCCTAAACAACCTGGCATTACTGGGTCGCCTTTAAAATGGCAATCGAAAAACCACAGGCTAGGGTCAATATCAAGCTCAGCAACAATTTCGCCTTTACCATGAATTCCGCCATCAGCAGTAATAGAGGTAATACGGTCCATCATTAACATGTTGTCACTTGGTAAACGGCAGTTGCCTTCACCAAACATTTCACCTTGACCACACAGGATCAACTCTTCTTTTGTATAGCTATTTTTAGGTTCCATAACACTTATCTTCGCTTAGAAATTGCCAAGTACTTTAGCGTACACTTGTACGCTAAACAACTCGGAGCAGTTAAAAAATCAAAATATTGCATATTAAATCATCAATCAATCAGCGCGATTGGTTTTTGCACTATAAAACCGCGCAATTACAATCAGAAATCATTATAATTAACGCTGTCTTATAACCAGTCTAAAGGAAGTTTATGATCCTTTTTGTTAACTCACTAACTGTGATTGATTTTTCTTACTTATGTCACAAACGCGGCGCCGTGGGCGAGAGCTGGATTGTTGATTTAACTTTGCACGGTAAACTTAACGAAGAGTCTATGGTTTTAGACTTTGGTTTAGTTAAAAAGCAAATTAAAGGCATTATAGATGAGTGTATTGATCACCGATTAGCAATTCCTACGGGCCTTAATGGCACTGTATCTGAATTTGACGAGCATAAAACACTCGACTGTACATTTGGTGAAAACAACCACTTAGCTATGAGCGCTCCTCATCAAGCTTATTGCATGATTAACGCAGACGAAGTAACGGTTGAATCGGTTACTGAATTTTTAATTGCGACTATTTTACCGAAGCTACCAGATAACATTGAAAAAATTGAGCTGTCTCTTAAGCCTGAACACAGCCAAAGTTTTTACTATCATTACAGCCATGGCCTTAAAAAGCATGACGGTAATTGCCAGCGTATTATTCATGGGCATCGTTCTCAAATTGGCATTAGCCTAGATGGTATCTCTATGCCGCGTTTGCAAAAAGAATGGTCTCAAAAGTGGGAAGATATTTACTTAGCTACCAGTGAAGATCAAATTAATGCACCTGATTTAAAGCACATAACAGCCAAAGCGGGTGATGTATGTTTTGCTTATACATCGGCACAAGGCTATTTTGAAATGGCTATTAGCGAATCCCGTTGTGACATTTTACCAGTAGACACCACGGTAGAATGTATTGCTGAACATGTAGCTGGCCAAATTAAAGCCCAATACCCAGAAAAAGCAGTGAAAGTGACCGCTTATGAAGGTGTTGGAAAAGGATCGATTAGTTATGTTTAAAACACTTTTAGCAACAGCGCTTGTTGCCTCTGCTAGCTTTAGTGCTATGGCGCTTGAGTTAAAAGGACATTTAACACAAGGCGGTTTAGTTACTGGAAAGCTAGAAAACGCTAAATCAGTAAGCTTAGATGGCAAAAGCTTAAAACTTTCACCAAAGGGTGATTTTGTATTTGGTTTTGGGCGTGACGCTAAAACTACCCATACTCTAAAATGGGTAGATAATACTGGTAAATCTCATTCTCAGCCGCTAGCCATAACTAAGCGTGAATATGAAATTGATAAAATTACCGGCGTGGCTAAGAAGTATGTTTCACCGCCAAAAGAAGTCAGTGCACGTATAAGCCGCGAAGCAGTTGCTGTACGAAAAGCCAGAGAAGTAGAGTCTGATTTACTGTACTTTTTAGACCCTGTGTTAAAGCCTGCAGAAGGGCGTATATCGGGTGTTTATGGTAGTCAGCGCTATTTTAATGGCGAGCCTCGTCGTCCGCACTTTGGCTTAGACATTGCTAATAAAACAGGTTCTCCTGTTTACGCGCCAATTAGTGGTACCGTGGTATTTTCTGAACCTGATTTATACTACTCTGGCGGTACATTAATTATTGATCATGGCCATGGTATTACCTCAACTTACATTCACTTAAGTAAGCTTGATGTAAAAGTGGGTGATAAAATTGAGCAAGGTAACAAAGTGGCTGAAATTGGTGCAACAGGGCGTGTAACGGGTCCTCACCTAGATTGGCGTTTTAACTGGAAAGGCGAACGCCTTGATCCTGCATTACTAATGCAAGATACATTAGCAAACAAAAAGTAGGATTTATGACTGACGTAAATCGCGATGCAATAATTGCTCAGCGTATTGAAGACTCAACCACATCGGTAACTAAAACCGTGTTTCCAGGGCGTACTAATCATCACAATACTTTATTTGGTGGTGATGCACTGGCGTGGATGGATGAAGTGGCATTTATAGCAGCGACTCGTTTTTGCCGTAAGCCTTTGGTAACTATATCTTCTGATAGAGTCAACTTTAAAGAGGCCATACCAGCAGGTACTTTTGCAGAGTTAATAGCTAAAGTAGTGCATGTAGGTAACACCAGCTTAAAAGTTGACGTAGATATATTATTAGAAACTATGCACAAAGACGATAAGCATTCAGCCATTAGTGGCAGCTTTACGTTTGTTGCAGTCGATGATAATCACAGACCGACTCCGGTAGTATGCGACAAAATGATTTATGGTTTTGATTAACTTAAAGCTTTAAATATACGCTAAAGTAAATTTATATAAGCACCTTAATTGGTGCTTATATAAAACCAGTAAAAGAACACATCATACTAAATGTTTATTAAGTATAACCTCAACAACGTAGTTAGTATTAACTAAAAGAAAGTAATCAAACTGGGGGAATTGATAGGGGGGAGAGTTGTTGGGTTTGGATACTAAAAAGGTATGCTTTTAACATACCTTTTTGGTTATATTTAGCTTTTAATCACATTTATCAACAATTACATAAATACTACTTAAAGCACCATTGCTGCAATCCAGCCAAATATCAGCAGCGGAATGTTAAAGTGAATAAATGTTGGAATAACAGAGTCTCTAATGTGGTCGTGCTGGCCATCGGCATTTAAACCCGATGTTGGGCCAAGCGTTGAGTCTGAAGCAGGGGAGCCTGCATCACCTAAAGCGCCCGCAGTACCAACAAGTGCAGCAGTAGCCATAACAGAAAACCCAAGGTCTAAACATAAAGGAACAAACAAAGTTGCAATAATTGGCACTGTTGAAAACGAACTACCAATTCCCATTGTAATTAACAACCCGACTAACAAAATAACACCGGCGGCAAGGGGTCTATTACCATCAAAAAGGGCGGCTGCGCTGTGTACTAAGCTTGCTACATCGCCGGTTGCTTGCATAACTGAAGCAAAGCCTTGTGCCGATATCATAATAAAGCCAATCATGGCCATCATCGCAACGCCTTTACTAAATACGTCGCCGTTTTCTTCCCACTTAACTACACCAAAAACACTAAATATCATTACACCTACTAAGCCACCTAAAATCATTGAGCCACTTAGGTTTTGTGCAACAAGGGAGGCAAGTACTGCAAAAAGTCCTACAGTCATTACTTTTTAGGGTTTTCGACATCAGTCGATTTACTCTGGGTTGTTAATGGGAGCTCGGTGTATTCGCGGCGTTTTCTGTAGGTAATAAATACCGCAATAAGTAATCCAATAAACATACCTAATGCGGGAATTATCATCGCCATAGGGACTTGGGTATTTACAATGCCTAGACCGTTATCAACTAGGTTTTTGTGCAAAATCGAATATAAGTAAATACCGCCAAAACCATAAGGAAGCACCATGTAAGACGTTGCTAATCCAAATGTTAAAATACACGCTATAGCACGCCTGTCTAATCTTAACTGATTAAAAACAACGAGTAACGGCGGGATTAAAATAGGAATAAACGCTATGTGTACGGGTACTAAGTTTTGCGAAGAAATCGCACAACCTAAAATAATTAATAAAATGAAGTAACTTAAAAACGTTTCATTCCCGCTGCCTTTAGTATTTACTTTAGCAAGTAACTTATCAGCGAGAATGCGTGTTAAACCCGACTTAGAAATAGCAACGGCAAAAGCACCGATCATGGCATAACTTAGTGCAATTTCAGCTCCGGCAGAAAGGCCAGAGTTAAATGCATCAACACTTTCTTTTATACCCAAGCCTGCAGTAAGACCTGCAACTAACGCGCTTATTATCATGGCAACAATGACGTTAACACGAGCCAGAGATAGCCCGAGCATTAAAATAACGCCTATAACAACAGCATTCATAGTATTCTCTATTTGGAAATTTTAATTAATTTTATCAGATCTTTAGCCTGAGTTTTACGCTCTTTCGTAAAAGGTTTTTTACCATAGCGTACTTGGTTAAATAACTGCCTAAAAGTGTTTATAGATTGTGCAGAATGAGGAAGTTGACCAGCAAAAAAGTCTAACTGCTGACTCGGTGTTAAATTATCGGGTGTATTTATTTTTTGTTTTTTAGCCCATGCTTTTACTTCATAAAACTCTTTAACCATAGGCGCTAATTTAGCCGGGCGTTTTGGTAAGTTTAAATAAACAAAATAACCTATAAAACAAAAACCAGCTGTTAGTAAAACCATTAATGGTACAAGCCAAATATTTTTACTACCAAAAATTGATTTTAAAAAATCATTTTGTTTTTCTTCGTCAAAACCAAGTACCCAGCTAGACCATTGATAATCGAGATTTTCAAGTTCAAACCTTAACCAATTAATAGCAGGGAAATTATTTAAACTCACTAGACCAAAATCAAGGTTACTTTTAAATTCGTCATTCAGCTCTTCGTTTTGCGAAAGTGAACCATTTAAACGCTCTGGTGCGACAACTGCGGTTGCATCAAAAATAATCCAACCTTCGTTTTGTAAATATACTTCTACCCATGCATGTGCGTCGTACTGACGAACTGTTAACGTATTATTATCTTGATTTAATTCACCGCCTAAATAGCCACTTACTAGTCGAGCGGGTATACCTGCGGTTCTAAAAATGTACGCGGCGGCACTGGCATAGTGGCCACAAAAGCCACGTTGGTTTTCAAATAAAAATTGGTCAATTGTATTATCACCGCTCATAGGAGTGGGTGTTAATGTGTAAGTAAATCCCGTACCTGCAAAGTATTGTAATAAGCGATTATAAAAATCGCGATCAGAGTGTGTATTTTGCTTTAAGGTTTTAGCAAGTGATGATGTTTTTACATTCTTTTTATAAGCGAGGTATTTGTAGCGTTTTTCTTCAAATTCGCCAAGCGGTAAAGTTGTGAAGTTAAAGCTATTTACATCGTATTGTAAGTTTTTAGCTTGGCGACTTTTTTTACGTAATAAACCTAGCGAATTACCTTCAACATTTTGTGAGTTACTACTGGAATAGGCTAAACCATAGAGCCATTTTTGTGTAGCAGGCTCTGTAATAACTGAGTAGCTTGCAATAAGTTGCTCATCATTTTCGCTCTGCGTATTTGTTTTTACATTATTATATTTTAAAAAGTCAGACGTAAGCCACGCATTTCCATTAAACTCATCATGGACTATTGCTCGCCAATAATAAGGCGCTACAGGTTTTTCTTCATTAAATTTAGCTCTAAACACAAGTTCATCTGAGTTTGAAAGCTTAGCAATATCGAATGGATCGACTTGTTCAGAAAGCCCTGTTTTAGCAAGCTTAGGCCCAGGAAGCTGCCAAAAGGCGGGCATTTTTGGTAAAAAAAGCAGTAAAAATATAGCTAAAGGAAGCGCTAAAAGTAGCAGTTTACCGCTTTGTTTAGAGGCTATTTTTAAATTATGTTTGGACTCGAGTAGGCCAAGTACTGCAAAGTTTAATATGTATAAACCACTTACAGTTAAAGTCGTTAAAATGCTTTGGTTAAATAAGTACACCGATGAGAGTGAAAAAAACGTAAGCGTTGTAATTACATGATAGTGTTTTTTGGTTTTAGCCTGCAGCAGCTTAAATAAGCTAGCAAGTAGCAGCATGGCCACAAATAAAATAACCGTATCCGACATGCCTATTGTATAGAGCATTAAACCTAATGACACACCTGCGAGTATGTTTGCCAGCCAAGCATTTGGCGTTGGTTTATTACTCAGCGTTATGTAAAAGTTCCATGCACAAATAAGTGTAAGTACACCAACAAAAACAAGCGGTAAATGTGATATAAAAAATACAATCAAACATGCATATATAAAAGACAGCGAATAATTTATTACTTTTTCGTTTTTAAGTATGTCCATTACACATCACCATTAAATGAGCATAATAATTCTAAGCATTGCTGCTTATGTTGCTGTCCGGTATTTGTATTTATTGTTTTATTCGGTAGCTTTAACATAAAAGGGGTGTTTTTCTCGGTTGCTTCACACACTAAAAAGCATAACTGGCTTAAGCGCTGTTCTGTATCTCCATTCATTAACGTAAAATCGAAGAGCGCATTCGCTGTTTTAAAGTCTACAAATTCTTTAACTAACAACTGCTGTGTTTTTGCGTAATGCTTCCACGACACTCTTTGCAAGCCCATTTCTGGTAAGTGTGGGATAAGAGACTCAAACTCTTCGCTACCGGATTGTGTAGAAATACCTTTATCGGCTTGCTCATCAAGCATAGAAACATTCGCATCACTGTGTACTTGTTCAAGCGACGGATATACAAATACATCTTCTTGTAATTGAATGTAGCTCCAAACAGTTATTAAGCCAAAGGGATAGTTACTCGCTATTTTAATACGTTGCACTGAGTACTTACCGCGTGAGCTGTAGGGTAAGTTGAGTGTAAGTAACTGAGGTTTACTATCAACTTGGCCGGTATGTTTGTGAGTTTGCTCACTACCTTGATATGTTAAATTAATAGATTGGGTAACAGAAGGGCTTTGTAATTCAAATACAATACTCGGTTTTTGAGGAGCGTAGCTGTTAAATGCATCTTTAAATTTAACCGTTAAGCCTTTAGCGTTACTGTAGCCCATTAATACAGCAATAATCATCACCACAAACATAAGATAAGACATTATTAAAATTAAATTATTTTGATAGTTAATGCCCATCACAAAGTTTAAAATAGCCACAATTACAAAGTACCAACCTAGGGACGATGGCAGTACATAAATTGTTCTGTGTTCAAGTGTAATTGAGTTTTTTAAATGTTTATTTCTTAATAACTTATTAAATACACTTTGCTTAAATGACTTAAATAAAGAAGGGCGCTTAGCTGTTTTTTTTGGCATAAAAATTTATACCGGAACTAAAACGTTTTTTAAAATATCGTTTACTTGCGCTTCACCTGACTCATTATGCAAACCTAATCGATGCTGACACACACTTGCAAATACGGCTTGAACATCTTCTGGCATTACAAAATCACGACCATCAATAAAGGCCCACGACCTAGCCGCTTTAGCCAGAGCCATACTGGCTCGAGGTGATAACGATGCAGCAAAAGCGTTGCTTGTGCGTGTGTAATTAACAAGCTCTATAATGTAGTCAATAACCGGGCTACTTAAAGTGATTTGGTTTATTTGGCTTTGAATTGCCGCTAACTCTTGTTGGTTAATACGCTTAGGTAATTGGCTGTAATCTCGTTTTTGCATATTCAAAATTAAGCGTTTTTCGGCTTCTTTAGGTGGAAAACCTAAGCTAATGCGCATTAAAAATCGGTCTAATTGCGACTCAGGTAACGGGTAGGTACCTGATTGATAAAGCGGGTTTTGTGTTGCTATCACAAAAAATAGATTTGGCAGCGAGTATTTTTTACCATCGACTGTTACTTGTTGCTCTTCCATTGCTTCAAGCAACGCACTTTGTGTTTTAGGTCCCGCGCGGTTTATTTCATCAGCTAAAATAACTTGGCTAAAAATAGGGCCTTTATGAAACGTAAAACTGTGCTCGGTAGAGTTAAATACATTAGTACCCAGAATATCAGCAGGCAGAAGATCACTGGTAAATTGTATACGCTGATACGATAAACCTAACACAGCTGACAATGCATGAGAAAGAGTGGTTTTTCCCATGCCAGGCAAATCTTCAATGAGTAAATGCCCTTCGCTAAATAAGCATGTAAGTGCCAGTTTTATTTGTTGTTGTTTACCAAATATAACACTCGAAAGATCTTCTATAATCGCAGTAACAGTACTTTGCATGCTAACCTTATTATTATTCTATTAGTTCGAGGCGCTTCATTACGGTGTCTACTTTTTTTGCATTAAATGGTTTCGCAATAAACCCTTTAGCACCTAGCTCCCACGTGTTTTGCACATTTTCAAAACTGTTATGACCAGAGCACATTACAACGTGTGCGTGAGGGTAGGTAATATTAATAAACTCTAGGATATCTGTGCCATCAGAGTCAGGTAAATCTACATCTAAAAATATTACGTTAGGCGATTTTTCATCAATAACCGGTTTAGCTGAACTAAAGTCTACACTTTCTAAAATATCTTCATAACCTAGTTCGGTTAAAATCTGGTTTAGGTAATCACGTATTTCTTTAACATCGTCAATGATGAGGATGGGCTCTAGCGGGCGAACAAATTCCATATGTAGGTTACTTCTATTTTGAATACATCTAAGTGCTTTAATACTAAGCTAACCCCTTCATAAGCTCAAGAACGTTACTTAAAAAACACTAATAAATAAACAGTTTATAGGTCTGACCAACAGCCTATTTTAAAAGGATCACCTGCTTTTATATCTTCTACTAACTTATGTTTACATGAATTGTATTGAGCAATAATGATGTATCTACAACAAATTCCTTAATCCAGAACCTTATTTCCTCAAAATTTGATGTAACAAATTTGCTACTTAACTTATTGATTCAAAAATATTTACATATAGATTCGATTTTTTGTAAACGTTTTGTAATAAAAAATCGTTGACCTTCTAAATTCATTCTGTGATTACGCCCACCATATGAGCTTATGCTCACAAGTGCAATTTCATTAACCATTTAATGTTTTGCTCAGCCAGCCTCATCTATACACACTGAATTAATACCAATTTCATTAAATGAAAATGCAATTTAATAAAGTTGGCATCACACACCACACTCAATAAAGAGCTTATTATGTTGAATAATAAAAAGACTAAATTTGCAATTTCTCTCATAGCGGCAGCTATGGCTACATCGGCTCCAGCACAGGCTGATATTTCTGAATATTTAGATCGCGTTGACGTAGACTTTTTACTAATGCAAAACTTTCAGTCAATTCAGGCTAAAGACGGTGCATTTCGTTCAGAAGATGAAGAACAAGAATCAGGATTTGGGCGTATTAGAGCAAATCTAATGCTTAAATTTCATATTAACGAGTTCATTACTGCCGATATAGATATTGCAGAAGAGCCTAATGACTTTGGTGGCGAAGATCGTGACTTTTCATTTCACAACGATTTTGCAGGTGTTGAATTTGACTTACTAGGCCTCTATGGCACACCAAAAGAAAACGCAAATTTAACACTGCGTTTAGGTAACATTGGTGGGTCGCCCTTCCAATTTAAAGGTTTTCAAGACGGCGCAGATAACCAAAGTAATGCTCTTATTGGTAATGGTATTACCGATTACGCAACCGCAGAAAACGGTGCACAGCTAAGTTACAGCGAAACTTTCGATAGTGGTGTAGTACGTGCGTATAATGTTACAGGTCACATTACGACTTCAAGTTTCGGTGAAGCATTTCAAGAAGACAGAGGTTATAACTACCGACTTCAAGGTACTTTAGAATTTGAAGGTGGCTTTAAAGCAGGTTTAAACTTATTAAAACTTGAATTCAAGTATTAAGTGCAATCATTATGCAGCCACCAGAACTTCTGATTGCCCCGTAAATAACTCATGAGGGGTTTTATACCCTCTTGTTTTTCTTGGCCGATGGTTGAGCTTATCAACTGCCGCCTGTATTTCTGCTTCACTTAGCGACATAAAGTCAGTTCCCTTGGGGAAGAAGCGTCTAAGTAAGCCGTTGGTATTCTCATTTATGCCCCGCTCCCATGATGAATATGGGTGAGCGAAATACACATCCGCTTCTAATTTTTGTGCAATATGCTCATGGTGAGCAAACTCTTTTCCATTATCTAAAGTCACGGTAATAACCTTACCTTTATAGGGTGTCATACACTTGATCAGCGCATCGGCTGTTATTTTCGCATGCTTGCTTTCAATTCTGTGAACGACTGTATATAACGTTTTACGTTCAACCATTGTAACAAGGGCATTTTTACGCCCTTTGCCTATCACTGTATCGCCCTCCCAATCACCAATCCTAGACTTTGAATCCACAATACTTGGGCGTTCATCAATACTGACTCGATTAACTATCTGTCCACGTTTATCGTAGCTTCCATAGCGTTTTTTATACTTTTTACATGCACGAGTGAGTGTCTTATGTAGTTCACCACCACGAGCCTTGTCTCTGTAAATATATTGATAAATCGTTTCATGATGCAAAACGACCTTTTTCTCTAAAGCTAAGCGGCCTGCCACCTGCTCTGGCGAAAGTCCGTCAACCAACAATTTATTAATCCAGTCAGTAACATCATCTGTTAACTTACTTGCTTTGAAAGATGACTTGCGTCTTTGCTCTGCAAAATTATTGGCTTGGTTAGGTCGATAGCCTTTAAGCCCTTTATTGCGTTTTAACTCTCTAGAGATAGATGACGGTGAACGAGTGAGTTCATCAGCTATCTGTTTTTGGTTATTTCCTGCTTTTATTAACGCGTAAATCTGGTATCTTTCTGCTTGTGTCAGCTGTTTATATTTCATTAAAGCAATTTCCTTTGGCGAGAGAATGGCCGAATTATAACAGCTGGCCATCTAATCTGAGAAATTGCACTTATTATCCGAATTTAGGAAAGCGAATCAAGGCGACCAGTTACGTTTTGAAAATGGCGTAGCAAGTCTTGATGGTGTAACCACAACAAACTATCGCTTTGGCGATGGTGAAAACTATAATTTCTCAGCGTCACCTTCGAATGAGCGTGACACTCACGTTGGCGCAATGCCAGGGCTTGAGCAATCAATCATCCAGCTTAACTTAGCTTATCAACCATCTGACGAAACTAGTCTAATTTTTATGGTTGGTAAATCATCTGATGACTACACATTTGCAGATGCCGCTGGTAATGCAGTTGCCGGTATTACCTACTTTGGTACAAGCGGCATAGCTGATGAAAATGGCACTACTTTTGATTCAAACAGTGTAATAGAAGGCGACTCATCGGTTGAGTACTTCGTGTTTGAAGCACAACAATATATTATTCCTAAAAAGCTATATGTAGCGGCTCGTTATGCAGAAGCCGAAAACACTTCCGACTTAATTGAACAAACAGACAACACAGTAGAGCGTATTCAAGTAGCCGCAGGTTACTGGTTTAACGATAAAACGCTTTTAAAAGTTGAGTATGTTAACCAAGAAGAAGGTGTTAATTCGGGCGGCCAAATCGGTAATGGATTTGACGGCTTCACTTCTGAAATATCTGTTAAATTTTAAATCATTATCTAACTAGTCTAACTATTTATACAAAGGACCTAAAAAGGCACTTTGCGGGCAGTTTTATGCGTTAAAACTGCCATAAATAGAATTGGTAATAGATTGAAATTTAATAGCACTTGTTAAAACATAACGTGTATGGGGAATACCCGATGAAAAATAAATTAATTATGCTCGCGTGTGGCTTTATAAGCATGGGCGCTGCGGCAAAAGAAACAATTACAATAGCGACTGTTAACAATGGTGACATGATCACCATGAAAGAATTAAGCAGTGACTTTACCAGCCAAAACCCTGATATAGATCTAAAATGGGTCACTCTAGAGGAAAACATTCTTCGCCAACGTGTCACTACTGATGTTGCAACAAAGGGCGGCCAATACGATGTTATGACCATAGGTACTTATGAAGTACCAATTTGGGGCAAGCAAAATTGGCTAAAAGAGCTGGATAATTTAGGTGAAAACTACGATTTAGACGATTTAATTCCGGCAATTCGAAGCGGTTTAACCATTAATGACAAACTTTATGCTGCGCCATTTTATGGCGAAAGCTCAATGGTTATGTACCGCACTGACTTAATGGAAAAAGCAGGGCTGACTATGCCTAAAGCCCCAACATGGGACTTTATACGCAAAGCCGCCAAAGCCATGACAGATAAAAAAGAAGGTGTTTATGGCCTTTGTCTACGTGGTAAAGCAGGTTGGGGCGAAAACGTTGCACTTATTACATCCATGGCTAATTCGTTTGGTGCGCGTTGGTTTGATGAAAATTGGAAACCACAGTTTAATACCCCAGAGTGGGAAAATACCCTTCAGTATTATGTCGATGTGATGAAAGAATCTGGTCCTGCTGGTTCATCAGCAAACGGTTTTAATGAAAACCTTGCACTATTTCAAACCGGAAAATGTGGTATTTGGATTGATGCAACCGTTGCAGGCGCATTTGTTACTAACAAAAAAGACTCAGAAGTTGCCGATAAAGTAGGGTTTGCACTTGCGCCAGATAACGGTTTAGGTAAACGCGGTAACTGGTTATGGTCTTGGACTTTAGCCGTACCGGCAAGCAGCAAAAAACCAGATGCCGCAATGAAATTTATTAGCTGGGCAACATCTAAAGAATACACTCAACTTGTAGCCAACAAGAAAGGTTGGGCAAAAGTACCGCCAGGTACACGTAAATCACTTTACAGTAATCAAAAGTACATGGATGCAGCACCGTTTGCACAAATTACCTTAGATTCTATTCAATCTGCAGATCCTAAAAATCCGACCGTTAAACCAGTGCCTTATGTAGGTATTCAATTTGTTGCTATTCCTGAGTTTCAAGGAATTGGTACAGCTGTTGGGCAACAATTTTCAGCAGCATTAACTGGCCAAACGACCGTTAAGCAAGCGCTTAGTACGTCTCAGCACCTTGTTGAGCGAACAATGCGTAAAGCTCGCTACCCTAAATAACATGTACTGGGCGGGTAAGTACTCAAACTTACCCAATATTTTATGTCAATTCTATTTACTTGTTAGTTATAAACGCTATCAAGGGTTTCTGATTTTCACTTGATAGTTAACAAGTAAATAGAATTGGCTTTTTTAAGGTCACCTTTATGGCAACAACTAACTCGCGCACGCTTGCTCGGTTTATGCTTCTTCCTAGTGTAATTTTATTACTTGCTTGGATGATAGTTCCGCTGTGTATGACACTGTATTTTTCATTTATTGATTACAACTTACTCGTTCCTGGGGATAAAGAGTTTGTAGGCTTTTTAAACTATGAATTTTTCTTAACTGATCCGGCTTTTTTTGAATCATTTTTTAACACGCTTTACTTAGTTACTGGGGTTTTACTTATCACTATTTGTGGTGGTATTGGCTTAGCTATTTTACTAGACCAAGCAATATGGGGACGAAATTACGTTCGCATTATGGTACTAGCCCCATTTTTTGTAATGCCAACTGTGTCGGCATTGGTATGGAAAAACATGCTAATGAACCCAGTTAATGGCTTATTTGCACATTTCGCGATTTGGCTTGGCTTTGAACCTATCGACTTTTTTGCTCAAATGCCGTTATTTTTAATCATCATAATTGTGTCTTGGCAGTGGTTACCGTTTGCAGCATTGATACTACTAACAGCAATACAGTCATTAGATCGTGAACAATTAGAAGCGGCTGATTTAGACGGAGCTGGGCCATTTAGTAAGTTTTTTTACATCGTTTTACCGCACTTATCGCGCGCTGTAACAGCTGTTATTTTAATCGAAACTATATTTTTACTGTCAATTTTTGCTGAAATATTAGTTACAACTAGTGGCGGCCCTGGTTATTCGTCAACCAATATTACGTACTTAATTTACACGCAATCACTGCTTCAATTTGATGTAGGCGGCGGTTCGGCAGGGGTATAGTTGCAGTTATTATTGCAAATATAGTCGCTATATTTTTAATGCGCTTAATTGGCAAAAACTTGGAGGGTTAATTATGACTATAAAAGATAGCCGTCGTTCCAAACTAATTTATACCATTGCTGCATGGACAATAAGCGGCATGATTTTCTTTCCAATTTTATGGACGTTAATCACCAGCTTTAAAACGGAAGCAGAAGCAATTTCAGCAAGCCCAAGCTTATATGCGTTTGATTGGACGCTCGAAAATTACCGCGATGTACTGTCACGTTCGCCATACTTTAACCATTTTTGGAACTCTGTGGTTATATCGTTAGGTTCAAGTTTGCTGGGTTTATTAATTGCTGTACCTGCTGCTTGGTCTATGGCTTTTGTACAAACTAAAAAAACAAAGCATTTATTAATGTGGATGCTTTCAACCAAAATGTTACCGCCAGTAGGGGTACTTATTCCGATTTATTTATTGTTTCGAGACTTTGCGTTACTCGATACAAAATTAGGTTTAGTGATTGTAATGACACTCATTAACTTACCAATAATGGTATGGATGCTGTACACCTACTTTAGAGAAATACCAAACGAAATACTTGAAGCTTCACGTATGGATGGCGCAACAATTGGTGAAGAAATATTCCATGTTTTATTACCAATAGCCTTACCAGGTATAGCCTCAACATTATTGTTAAATGTTATTTTGTCATGGAACGAAGCATTTTGGACACTTATTTTAACCGCTGCGAATGCTGCACCTTTAACGGCATTTATTGCCAGTTACTCAAGCCCTGAGGGGTTATTTTACGCTAAGTTATCGGCAGTATCTGCCATGGCCATTGTGCCAATTTTAATACTTGGTTGTTTTAGTCAAAAACAATTAGTGCGTGGATTAAGTTTCGGCGCAGTAAAATAGGAGAATACACATGGGCAGCATCACACTAAAACAAGTCACTAAAAACTTTGATGAAGTTAACGTAATTAAACCACTCGACTTAGAAATTAATGACGGTTAGTTTATCGTATTTGTTGGGCCATCAGGCTGTGGTAAATCAACATTAATTCGTATGATCGCAGGGCTTGAAGATACCACCAGTGGTAATATAGAAATTGATGGCATTGACGCTACAAAAACACCGCCTGCAAAAAGAGGCTTAGCAATGGTGTTTCAATCCTACGCGTTGTATCCGCATATGACAGTGCGTAACAATATTGCTTTTCCTTTAAAAAGAGCCAAAGTTAGCCCTGTAGAAATCGAAAGTAAAATTGCTAACGCCGCTAAAATTCTTAATTTGACCGATTATTTAGACCGAAAGCCTGGGCAATTATCGGGCGGTCAGCGCCAGCGTGTAGCGATAGGGCGCGCAATTGTACGTCAGCCTTCGGCATTTTTATTTGATGAACCGCTTTCAAACCTTGATGCGTCACTACGTGTAAATATGCGTTTAGAAATATCTGAATCACATAAAAGTTTAGCTAAAACAATGATTTATGTTACGCACGATCAGGTTGAAGCTATGACAATGGCAGATAGAATCGCGGTATTTAATGCCGGTATTATTGAACAGGTAGGCACACCTTTAGAGCTTTATAAAAACCCAGTAAACAAATTTGTAGCTGGTTTTATTGGCTCTCCAAAAATGAATTTTATAGATGCTCCACAAAATGAAGATACGAATGTTAGTTGTATTGGTATACGACCAGAGCATATAACACTCTCTACTGAGCAAGGAACGTGGGCTGGTACTGTCGGTGTAATTGAGCATTTAGGATCGGAGAGCTTTTTACATATAAATATTGAAGGCAAAGGGACCGTAACAGTAAAAGCAGATGGTGATTGTCCGTTAAAATATGGCGACAGTATTTACCTAAGCGCACCGGCTGATAAAGTATTAAAGTTTGATAATAACGGTTTAACAATTCGCTAGAGCCAATCTTTAATTACCTTAAATAGCACCTTTATAAGGGTGCTATTAACTAAATTCTAATTACATAATCCTATGAAACCTAGGTATTTTTTATTAAGGAATGGTATATTTACAACTATAAATAACAAAAACGTTATTAATAAATAGATACTCCAAAATTAATAAAATAATTTATATAGCAGCACATATAATTGAAATTATGTAATGAAAATAAGGACTTAGTTTTCCTTCTATTTTAAGAGGTTTACGTGGTAAAGCTATCAAATACAGAAATTAGAAAGCTAGATGATGCAGCCAGAGCAGGGTGGTTATATTATGTTGGCGGTAACACACAAGATGAAATTGCTAAAAAGCTAAATATATCTTGCCAATCTGCACAAAGAATGGTCGCATTATCTGTGAGCCAAGGATTAATTAAAGTTAGACTTGACCACCCGATTGCCAAATGTATGGATTTAGCTGAAAAATTAAAAAGCCGTTTTGGGTTAGATTCGTGTGAAGTTGTACCGAGCGATCCCTCAGAACCTTCATCTACATTAGGTTTGGCTCAAGCTGGCGCGGCAGAAATAGAACGTCATTTAAAATCAGAACAACCCAAAGTACTTGCTATGGGAACCGGTCGAGTTTTACGTTCATGTGTAGATGAGCTAAGAACCGTTGATTGTCCGCAACATAAAATTGTAGCAATGCTAGGTAATATGGCTTTGGATGGATCGGCTTCACCTTATGATGTTGTAGTAAGAATGGCCGAACACACCAATGCAAAACATTATCCAATGCCATTGCCAGTTTTACCCAGAAGCATTGAAGAAAAAGAACAGTTACACGCACAACAAAATATTACCGGTAATTTAAAACTCGCTAAAGATGCCGATGTAACATTTGTGGGTATTGGTAGCTTAGGTGAAAAGTCGCCATTACATATAGATGGTTTTATTGATGCACAAGAACTTAAAGAGCTACAAGATCTTGGTGCTGTTGGTGAAATGATTAGTTGGGTGTTTGATAAAAACGGTAAGCTTTTAGATTGCACAGTTAATCAGCGTGTAGCAAGTACGCCATTAAAAACAAATGCTAACAAACAGATTTATGCGATAGCTGCTGGTGAAGAAAAAGTGTTAGCCATTTTGGGCGCAGTAAGGTCAAACATGATCAGTGGATTAATCACTAACGAATATACAGCTGAGCGTTTATTAAGTATTGATTAAACAAATTGAGAAATAAAGTATCTGTATTAGTAATACCTGTTATTGTAATAAAACCACTTAATGTCCGATACCGTCTAGTATTGGACATAGTAAGGGCGCATTTAAGCGCTCTTTCTATGTATACATTAACCACCTATAATTTACATTATGTTAAATAGTATAAATAAATACATAACTGTAAGGGGCTGTTCATTTCTAGAATAATGATGATGTGATGATTTTCGCCCTCATCTTTTGGAAAAGCCCATTATTACTGGGTTTCGTTAGTTTATAGTGTGAAATTCTATTAAACACGATTACGTATGGTTTTAGACGAAAACGTTCAAACTGACTCATTACTCAATCATTCCTGCTCATTTTACGTTTAGAATTAGATCATTCTTGATCGTTTAACTTTCCTTTAAACAGACTTTAAACGCCTTTTAAATACGGTTTAAATATTTTGAACTGCCAATGTTTAAATTTTCTCAGCCGCTACAATCGTATTAAACTGAGGGCCTAAGTTAATCGCGATCATAAAATCTTGATATGATAATTTTACTTGGCTGCCTATGTAGGTAAACGTATTTGGATTTTGAACAGCGTTCATTAATATCTGGATTTGTTCAAGCGTAAGCTGGCCAATTAAAAACTTTTCAATTTGAGCACTGCTGACTGTAACAGCGCTACTATATATAGGTGCGTTTTTACGTGACAATTCATTTAATAAATTTGTAGGCAAGTGCCCTAGCGTAAATTGCTGGCTATCTGGTACTGACTTTTTAAGCGCTAACTTCGCTGCTTGTAAGTTTACCTTCTTTATATAGTACTGCTGAGATTTTAAAATGGCTTCGTTAAATTGTGGGATTGCTAATTTTTGGATATCGGTTGATAAAGTCATTACTGATTTACCCGCTGCAATGTCTGCGCCTAACCATGCTTTGCCCGGATTATAATCCCAGCCTAAATCTATGCCTGGCAATTTATTAAGTTCTTCACCTGTTGATGAATCTACAACTTTGAATGACTCCATAAATTTATTAACTTTTTCAGGTTTGCTAATTGATAAACCCATGCGTGCAATATCTCGCGCATTAAGTGATACCACTTTACACCTACAGTTATAACCATTTGGTGGATAATGCGTATCCCAAAACGGATGATCAACTGGTAATAAAATGTAATTCCACTTGCCGTGTTCAGGTCTAACGAGACTATCACCGGCAGTTAAATATAATAAATAAGGTCTGCGCTGTTTTATCCGTTCTTGTTGTTGCCAACGGCCAGCTGCTCGCGCGGTGTTTTTATTATTTTGATAAATGACTTTTGATCGCCAGCCTCGTTTACCATTGTATGACCAGCCATGATCATCAACTATTTTATCAAAACGTTTTCTAAAGTCCGATATCGTCTCGCCATCACTAATTGCCGAATCTACCGCTTTATAAAAATCGTTAAGTATTGATAGCTGAGTTGCACCGGCAACAGTAAATGCTTTTGCGTGAATTAAGCCCTGCAAATCTTTATATGACTCACTTGTAAGCTTAATTTTATCTTTGAAATGAGAAATGGCTTCCTTGAACTTAACAAGGTCGCCATATTGTGGAGCTGGTAAGGCCATATTAGTGCTCTTTTAACGACTGTTGAATGTCTTGAATTTCGTTTCTACGTGAATTATCACGGCTATTACCAAAGAAGAAATTCAATATTGACGCTACAACGGTGCCTAAAATAAAGCCCAAAATGGTATCTGCAAAGCGTGTTGCGGTATCTGGAATAGTTAAAAACGTTATACACCCTATGTATATAACGGTTGCAACCGACCAGAACCACGCATAGTAATAAATGAAGCGTTTAGAAAACTTATCATCTTGATTAAGTGCTGCAATCTGCATATTGCGGGCGCTTTGAGTGTTTTTAAACGCTAAATCATCAAGCTCTTTTTCACGGTTTAAAATGGTTTGCCGTAACTCTTGTTGTAATGCACTGGATTGCTGAACCAGATTTAATGCTTGCTCAGGCGTGCCACCATTAGTAATGGTTTGCGCAATATCTACCACTTTAGACGCGACCTTTGATCCATTGTCGCCCCCTATCCAACCGCCTATTTTTTTATCCAGGCCTGTGAGCTTTGCTATGCCAAGTGCTATTGTAATTGGGTCCATAGTTATACCTTTATATAGTCGTTGTAAGTTTTACCACCAATTTTAATAAGCTCTAAACAATCCAGTTTTTTATACTGACGAACGAGGCTTTTAGCGGTTGTAAAATCGCATGTGTTGTATTCGGTTATTTCATAAAGCTCAGGCATTTCTTTTTTTGCACGGCGCTTACCCCATGCTTTTTCTGCATCTTTGATTGATTTGGCTGTGTATCTGGCGCGGGTTCGTTTACGCCAAACATCAGGTATACACGCAGGGCGTTCGTTATCTTTAGAGTACCAACCACCTTTAATTACATCGTCAACGTACACAACTAAACTGGTTTTAGACTCAGATACACGACCACGTGTAACAGTTATTTCAAACTCACCGTATTTGAAAATAACCGAGCCAAAAAAGCCTGCTAAGTGCTTTTCTATCTCTATCCACTGCTCTTTTGTGATGGCCATAAGCGCCCCGCTACAGTTTTGCTATATCGAGTGAAATTGCTTGCTCAATGCCTTTATCATCCTGCTTGTAAAAGCGGATAAAACGGCAAGAATCAACCACACCAACCGACTCAGCAATAATATTCATGGCTTTGGTCCACTTGCCTGAATCATCTGAAATTTCGAGTTTACGCAGGGCTAAAATTCGTTGCGGATTAAGTGATCCTTGCTTATCGGTATTAAACGTTTTGCTAACAATGGCTTTAATATTTTGGTTGCCACCTTCGGTCCATTCGTCCAGGCATTGATCAATTAATTGCTTGGCAAGGGTAAGCTCTGGGCCAAGTTCAATGCGCTCTTGGGTTTGTAGGGTTACTTTTAATTGGCTGTCAAAGGTGCGTAGTGTCACATTGCCTTTTTTACCGCCTAAGTTAACGCCATGTTCTTGGGCTAATAGCTCTATAAAATCGTCTGCTTCAGCCATTAAACTTTGTTTAAACTCTGCCAGTGCTTCTTGCATATCAACGGCTTTATCAATGGCTTTTTTAACAAACTCGTCTTTGATCAAGTCTGTTTGTTTGATGTTGGCAATAGCTACTAAATTGCTTTTGCCGTCTTTTAAATAACCATCAGGAACGTTATTCATCATCTATCTCCACAGTTTTAGAATTAGCCTCATTCATGCCTGCCATAAATTCATACTCCATTGCTGTTTGGGCAACTTCTGCCAGTGCTGAGTCTGAAATATCAGGGAATTGTGAGGTGATTTTTTGTTTAAGTTCGTCCAGGTCTTTTGATGCCTGAGCAAAATGAAAAAGCTTTTTAATGGTGTCTTCACTTGCGTGATCAAACACATCAAATTCGTTGGTAAGCTCTACGTTATCGGTTGTCTTTTTGGCAAACTCAGATTTAGCAGCCGTGGCTATGCCTTGGCCTTCTTCTGGTACATCTAGGATTGTTTCGCCGTCTTTAGGCTTTGGTACACCGAGTTCTTGATAGGCCCAATCTTCACCAACGGGCACAATACGGGCTGTCTCGCGCACGCGGGTTACGGTGTCAGTGTTGATCTCGCGTTTGTCTTTAAAGATGAATTTAGGCGGCTCGCCACCATCGAAATTTACAGTGTGAAGCGAGTTTAAAAGTTGGTTGCGAAATGAAGCCACAAGCACCCTGTCTGAGCGCTGATTATCGCCTGCTCGTTTTGCGTGGGTTTCGCTTGCTGCACGTGCGCCCCCATTTTTTTGCTCTGTTGCCAAGGTCTGGCTGGTTAGCGCTTTACTTATTTCAGCATTACAAAAGTTTACCAGGCGCTCAGGGACTGGCTCGCCAGATATTTTGCTCTCGATGATCTCAATGCTGGTGTCATCAGGTATGGCGGCTATGCCGTCTTGTACAAGCTTAGCTAATCCGTCAAGCAAGTTATTTATATCTGAATCTTTACTGCCTATTGGGTATTTACCCACAGGAAATGGAATACCAAAGCGCTCGCACAGCTGTACAAAAAACTTAAAGCCGCCATGCTTGAACGTCCATGGCCAAAAACAGCTACTTAATAACGCGATACCATACGGGTTTTCGGCGCTTGGCATGTGGCGAACGCACGACCAACGGCGTTGATCGACTAACTCGCCTTGTGGGTTGTCGCTGGTTTTAACAAGCAACTCGTGATCACTATTAAACGCAAAGCGGCTGTTACGCCAGGTCTCTACATATTCGGGTTGCCAATGGCCATCGTGTTTAATGTATTTGCCTAAGTGGGTAACGCTAAAGCCATTTAAAATGGCGCTGTAGTTGTGCCAATCCATATCGGCCCATTCTGTATGGGCACAAGGTTTTTTAGCAAAAAAGGCTTTAGCTAGTTCATAACTTTTTAAACTGGCTGCATCGTCACCGCCTGGCACTAGCTCGGTATTAAAGCTAAATAAGCCACTGCGTAATGAACGCAATTCACCTATAACATGCGCATCACGGGCTATTTCTTCATAAATAGCGGTGTTTTTACCCGCGCGGCGTAGGATTGGATCTGGGTTTGGTAGCTCAGTAATAAGCGACGTTAGGCTTGGATCTAAACGGTTTTGGTCAAACATACGGTTAAGTGCAGCGTATGCTTTAGATGTAACGCGTGGTTTGCTATACATGATAGCCCCTTATTTGTTTAGTTACTTTGCGGCTATTAACACGGGGAATACCGCCCGCACCGGTGCTGGCTACCATCCATAAAATGGCTAATCCACAGCTTAGATCGTAGTGATGGTTTGTTTGCTTTTCAGGCCAGTTTTCAAGCTCGTCAAGGAGTAAACGACACCGTGAATGAAAGGCAATTTGTGCTGGCGTGTTTGTAACATAGGTCTCTAACGAGCCGATGCGTTCCTCTGCAGGTATGGTTGCAGTAACACCACGTAAAGGCAGTGCTATACCTTGCTCTAGGCCTGTTGTAATAAACTGGCTGCGCATAAAATCAAAGGCGTTGTTGTTCTCAAAGCCCCACACACGGCAGTTATATTCTTTTTGTGCGCGTATTAAATCGTTAAGTAAACGGCTGGTACCACGTACTTTACGGCTTTCATATTCAACGTGTAGTTTTTGTAATTCATTAGAGTAAAAGCCCACTAATATAGCGCTAGGGTCGGCTTTTTCTGTTTTGCCCATGCTTGGGTCACATGCGCCATAGGGTATCCATTCGTTTAAGCGATCAACCCAAAAATCAAACTGATAAAATATGGCTTCTTCGTCGCTTTTGGCAATGCCTTGCATTTCGCGGTTAAACTCACGCTTATTAGCTGCCCACATACACATCAAATCGTAAAGCGTACGCACACTTGGCCAGCTTGTTTTAGCGGCTTTAAGCATTTGTTTTTTATTTTTTATCCAAAACTTAAATGACGGTTTTTGCTCTGTAGAAACCGCTTGTCCCTTTACCGCTGCGCGTTTTTCAAAGCGCTTGTCATCATGTACCATTAAATCGCGGCATTGCTCCCATAAATCCATGCGTTCTGGCATTTGTTTAATGGCTTTAAAGCGGTGAACAATATGCCCTGGTGCTTCTTCGGCGCGGCTTATTGGGTCATCGTTATTTAAAACTGTGTTTACACCTAAAAACTTAACTGTTCCGTCGGGTGGGCCAAGGTATTGCACGGCGGCCTCTAAAAAACGCCAGCGGTTATCACGCTCAGTCGGTGATTTAGCCTCGGCATCTGTAATAATGTCATCTGATAGTAGTAATTTAGGGCGGCTTGCACCATGGAACGTACCGCGTACTGATTGCTCAGCACCACGGCTTTCAAAACGAACACCTTGAGCTGTTACAAACTCACCTAGCTTCCAAACGGGGGATTTTTGGCATACTTCGGGAAAGTCCAGCGCCAGATTATTATTGTTAAGCAACTCGGTTTTAACGACCTCTAATGTTTTGGTTGGCATTTTTGTTTCAGCACCAAACAAGATAACGAAATCGATAAATTGACTTAGCTTTTGTAAACCAAGTTCTTGGCAAATATCTTGGTCTTGCAATAATGCTAAAACAGCCACATACACCGGCGCTATTTTTACGCCCAGTGTACTTTTACCCTCACCACGCGGGGCCACAAACCAGTTTTTCCAACCATTTTTAAGCTTGAGGGCTTCGGGGAACCAGTTCATAAAATAGCTTTGGAATTCAGAAGCCTCTTGATCGTCGTCAAGCCACATGTGATGCGGAAAATACGTATATACAAAAAATTCAAAATCACCTGCTAATACGCGTTTACGGCGTGCTTTAATGGCAGCAGGACTTGGATCAATATTACGTTCTTTTGCTTCAATATCACGGCGTAGCGAGCTAGTTATTTGTTCTATTTCAGCTAAAAACTCACGTGAATTCATATCTGCCATTAGTCACTTAACTCCTGATCGAGTCGTGGACCAAAGGCGGTAAGTATTTCAACAAATTCGGGCGCAAAGTCGGGGTATTTAGTTGATACAAACTTAGCAAGAATTTTTAACACCTCGGTGGCAATGGTGCGCTTTTCAAGCTTTTTATTACCGCCCGATACCTTCATTACTTTGCTCATCATATCGGTGAGTGAGCTAAGTACTTTGGTGCGTTGTTCAAGTGGCAGCGCTGCGCCCTCGGCTGATTTTAAAAGCTCAAAGGTTTCGTTAACTTGAATGGTGAACTCTTCAATAAAGTCGGTGGTAAACTCCCCTGCTGTACCCTCGCTGCGGCGGCTTGCTGCACGGGCTAAGTCCCAATCGTCGCCGTTGTCTTTGGCTTCCATTTTCCAGCGACGTGCTGTACCGTCTGCCACGCTGTGTTTAATAGCCGCTACGCTTAACGCAAGCAGCTCTGATACATAGCTATGGCGTACGGCGTTTTTCTTTTCTGCAGGGTGCGCCATTAGTTCATCAATCCATTTTTTACGGCATAGGCAATCAACGACACCGCTAAACCTGCAGTACCACCCATAGCCGCCACTTTAACGCGCTGGTTAGTAAGTTTTTCTTCAACCTTAGTTAAACGTTCATCCTGCTTATTAATCGCTGCAATTTGGCGTTTTTCGCTGTCCTTTAGCTCTACTTTTAAAGCATCGGTTACAACCTTTTGGCGTGCTTCGCTTTTTTCGATACTTTGGTGAATATCTGCTTTTATCTCTGCAACACTGTTTAAAATGGCTTCTTGGCTGGCTTTAATTGAACCAATAGATTCAAACAGTAGGTTTTCTTGCTCTGGGGTCATGGGTGGTCCTTACGGGTTAAATACTTTAATGCCCGTCCATGTAGGCGTGCGTACATCAAAATGAAACCAACTCACTTGCCCTTCTATGGCGGTGATGTATGGGAATTCTTGCGGGTGTGCTAATACGTAGTCGCGTACTTGCTGTGCAGTGTAGTTTTCAAAGCTGCAGTCGAATGCTTTGCCTAGCTTATGTTGGCTGCGCTTTGCCCCAATAGTGCAATCAAGTGGACGATAGCCACGGTATTGATTAGCGCCGCCCCAGCTCCAACTATTTACGGTGCATGGCCCAAATGTGTTGCGTAACTTTTGCAGCATACGCAATGCGCGATCATCAAATAGATTGATCAAAAACAAAGGGTCGTCTTGATAAAGCTCAAACGTGGCTTTTGGTACTAATTCTTGAAACGTAAAGCTTGGGGCAGTCGGTACTACCACTTTTCTTTTAAGCGCCATGCTGTTGAGTCCTCATTTTGGTTAAACGTTGTTTTGTTAGGACGTAACAGGCAGGTAAGCGAGTACTGCGCGCCGGCTTTTTGTTCGCTGGGTTTAGCAGCTGTTTAACGCGGGTACGCAATGCGGGCAGGTCTTTTAGCGGGCAACGGCGAGAAATTGCAATTTGCTCGGCTTTAGAACTGGCCTTAATAATTTGTTGAGCTAAAAACTCAATAAATGGCGCATGCACTGTATTTGTCATGCTGGTAGTAAATCAATTTAGGGGATTGGGTAACACTGTAAAGTTGTTTGCGGCTGGGGCTTTCGAGCTGGTCTATTAGGTTAAATTAAAAAGGCTTACTAATACAAGGGGGCAAGCCAATTTAATTTAAATGAGGTTTAAACATGGTTTAAAGCAGTGTTAAAAGTTCGTTTAGTAGGTCGTCTACTTGGCGTTGTGTAAGCGTACCTTCTTCAAGTGCATCTTCAATCAGCTGCCTAGCGTCATCGTTTAACGCCATTTGGTTGTTAAAACATACACGGCGCAGACTACCGCCATTGATGTTCATGCCAGCGGTCACTTGCGGTGCTTCGCCTTCAAATTTTACTACGTAAGTTTGGTATTCAGTTTCCATCATTTACCCTTAATTTCTCTAAATGCTTCGCGGTATTCGTCCATCATGCCTGTAGTGTTTAGGCCAAATAACTTGCGTTGGTTGATATACCGGTTAAGCAGGTTTAAACCGTATTCGTACTGCCACCGCTTTGGCTTTTTGCCGCCGCTAAGTTGCAACGCAGTGAGCAGTACAAAGTTATTGTTTTGCATTGCTTAAATGCGGTGGTATTTGTGTGCGCACTTCGTAGTGATCAGTAATTTTTAAAAATGCACAATCACAGTGCCAACAGGTTGATAGTGTGTCCCATACTTGATCAATACCAGGACGCGTTGTGAGTAATTGCTTGTTACAGCTGGGGCAATCAAACGTAAGTAGTGGTACGCCACGATCAGCTAAACGTGTAAAGTGCTGCTGACATTGGGCTTTTAATTCAGTGTTGTTATTCATGTTATTTCTCCGCGATTGACGAAAACTTATCTTCTTAAAATGTTGCCATTCTTGGTATTAACATCACCATGAACTTGACCACATGAAATGTTACCGTTTTTGGTGGTGGCATTTTTAACGTTTCCGTTAATAACTATATCGCCATCATCTGAGGATATATTTTCAACGTCCCCCTCAATAATTATGTTTACCTGTTTACCTTCAACGCTTTCTAGATCAGTAATATCAACACCGCCAATAGTAATCTTGCCATTAGCTATACAAAGGTCACCACTGCCAGAGTGGGTGATTGTCTTACCATTTATTGTTAGTTTGTTCATTTTAATAACTCCTACAAACTTAAATTTAATTGTGTTTCGTGCGCCCGTTCGTCTTGGTATGCACTGTAAATACTGCTTACTTGCTGGCGGGTGATCTTAAAACGCTTAACCAGCTGCTGAATGTTGCAGGCTTTAGCGTCCAGGGCTTCACAAATTTGTTGATTGCGAATTTGCATAAGCACTTTGTGTAGCATAGGTATTTGGTAGCTTGAACCTACGTTTGCTTCTATTAACTCTTGCACCAGGGCTTTACCAAACACTTTAACTACTTCGTGAACATCGGTTGGCTTTTCAGGGATATAAAACATTTGCCCCTGCTGCTCAGTAAGTACCGCAATGGTTTGTTCAACACCCAAGTGTTTAACAATACGGCGCAGGCCGTGCGGTAATGCCCGTAAATCTATGCTTGATTCGCTCATGATTGCTCCTCAAATAAATAATCTAAGCCGTTTTCGCGATCTAGTCGGCGTTGCTCTTGGTGTGCCTCTACGTCACGGCGAATGCGGCATTTTGCTCGGTCTGCAGCTTTAATTGGGCGATAGCGTTCTTCCTCTGTGTAAGGCGGCTTACGTGGGTTAATAGTGAAGTTTTGGTACTCTTCGTAATTAGCCATTTACGCCCCCTGCTTTACTTTATGGCGTGCAAGCCATTGTTTAAGTACTTCGATAATATGCGGCCATTGCTGGGCGCTTTGGCTAAGCTTTTTACCCTGCAAGTGACTTTCACAAAACGAGTCGCATGCCCCTTTTGAATCGATATTTACCGCACCTGCGCGGCTTAATTGGCCCCACAGGCTGTAAATCATTTTTAGCTGAGCCGGTAACTGTTTTTTTCCTGCATTTGGGTTCATAGCGCGGTAACGTGTAAGCAGCTGTTGTTGCTCAAGCTTGGTAAGCTTTACGCATGTATTAGTGCGGCCATTACATATGTACGACACATTTAGTTGGTGGGTATCTTGGTCGATACCCGCCGCCTTTTGTGCAATTTTGATTTGTTGTATTAAACTCATAACGTTCTCACTCATTTAAGGTTTTGTTTTGCAGACTTACCCAAATCACAAAAAGCAGCTAAATCACGCCATAACCCAACGAGATAGCTTAATACACGCATTTTCTGACGATGACGTATTTCAGCTTTGTGCCATTTTAACCACCCTTCCAGGCGCAGAGTTTCACGTTCTTCAAGCTTTTCAAGCTTGGCGAGCCAAAAATTATACTCGGCTTGTTGAGCAGTTAAGCCTTCCTGCTCAAAAGACATTTCAAGAGAGTAGTCATGAGGCCCGTCTTCTTGGTCGCTTGGCTCTATTGCAGATATACAATGAGTCAATTTCACTTCTAACTCCCTTAATTGACTCAAATATATTGGAGGTGGAGCTAAGCGCTCCTGAACAAATCGAGCAATTGTCTCGCGTGTTCCAACGCATACAACGCAAGTACACAGACGAGTGGCCTTTCGATGACTTTCAGTCGCCCCCTTTTTTGCAGAAGTAGTTATACTCATGCGCTTTCCTCCAGCGCTTCAATTTCAAAGTGTGGCGCTTGGCCTATGCCAATAATTTTAATGCTCCAGTCTTTCATGCCATCGGTAAAAACAAGCGGAAAATCACGATAAATAGTATTAAAACGGCGTGCGGTATGAACATGTGAATTAACTTCATGGATTTGATGAATACTAAATAACTTATCGGCTGTGAGTGTTGCAAAGGCGGCTTTAATATTGCCGTCGAATTTATCTATTAGCTCACCTTTAGGGTCTTTTTTTGCAAGTAGATTTAGCATAGTTGCGTTAGTCACCAGCGAGCTAAACGCTAAGTGTGCGGTGTAGCGTGATGTGTTTAATTTTATTGAAAATGCCATTGTGATATACCTTATTTTTAAATTTAAAATGTTATGAGGAAATTACTGTGTCTTATTCGCTTGAGCAGCTTTACTATTTGACCGAGGCCAGCCGAAAAAACTTAATAAACGCCCTACCCAAAGCGCACATCGAACGGCTATATCAATTGCTTTGTACAATGTGCCCCAATGAATTTGCTGAACTGTCTGACGCTCATAAAGCTGCTGCAGATCAGTGCTGCCAAATAGCTGTTCGTGAAGCTGGTGTTGATTTTGACTTTCAATCCGCTTCAATCGCATCCGGCTCTGGCGTTTCAAAAGTTGCTGCATCTTTGCCTCCTGAATGCGAGATCCTTGACGTGTTTGTGCATTATTTAGCGATTCTGTTGCTTGGCGAATCTGCTGCATATCTAGCGCCGTTTGCTCATTTTGAAGAGCTTGAGTCGCGCTCTGGCTTTGTGATTGATCGTGTTGTTTGTGCATCACTTGCTTACTCCCAAGTTGTTGATGACTATGAGTTCGAGTTTTGGCCTTTTGATGAGCGCAACCCTTTTAAAGCGCCGCTAGAGCCAAATCGTCGCGGTCACTAGACCGCTGGTTTATTAAGTACTGATGAAAAAATGCCATTAACTAAGAGCTTGTCGACGGCAGTGTCTGGGTTTTTGTTGGTGTGGTTAAGCAAGTGCGGTAACAAGTTTTCAACGAGTTCTCGGGCGTTACCTTCAACCCGTTTGTGAAGCCACATCCACCACTTTGCATCGTCTTGGCCGAGCTTAATGGTGCCCTCTGTTAGCTCTAAAAACAGGGTTTTAATGTCTTCAACGGTAATTTGGCCGATAGGCTTTGGCCAAAAGCACACACGGCTCGCTATAAGTTCATAGCGCTCTTGCGTTTGTAGCTTGTCTACTAGTTGAATATTGCCAACAAGGGTTACCCCCACAATGGCTTGATCGCTAATAGTACGCAGTGGGTCGAGCGAGTTAGGTTTGCACTTGTCGGCTTCGTCTAAAATAATTAAACGGTCGGTATCGCGTAGTGCCATAATAATTTTTTGCATGTTTTTATAGGCACTTGGGCAACGCGATAAGCCCAGGGCTGTGGTTAGTTGCTCGAGTACTTGGGTGCTGCTGGTTTGCTCACTGCCGGCAATTAAAATGGCCTCTTTATTGTGGCGGCAATATTCCGCAATGCCTTTGGTTTTACCTAAGCCTGCTTGCCCTGCAAACACACTAAAGCGTTTACGTTGGCGTGCTTGGTCGCAGGCCATGGCAATCAGCTTTGATGTGCTGGTAGGAATAAAGCGCACATCACCGTACACAATGCTTATTTGTTTACGCTCAGTAAGCTCACCGTTTGCTTTGCCTTGCTCTACCTCAGCTGGGCAAATAAGCGCCCAAATGTCGTGCAGGTGTTTAGTGGGCTTTGCGTTGTACTTACCATTAATTAGTTGGCTAATAGACGCTGGGCTTTTACCCATACTTACCGCAATGCTGGCACTGGTAATGTTTTGGTCGCGTATTTCAGGCGATTGCAAGCGCAGGCAAATACGGGCAGCGAGTTCTTGGTCTGCTTTGTTATAAGACTTATTAAAGCCGTTGCGTTTTTCAATCTCGGTGATAGCCGCTTCACCAAATAACTGATGCCACATTTTGGCAATGACCTTTTCAGGGTCAATGGTGCATTTGTTTGCCAGTACTTCTTTTACTGACTGCAATGCAAAGCCACAATTTAATTCTTCGGCGGTCATGCCTGTGGTGCTTAACTCTTGGTTTATTAGTTCAACACGCAGCGTTTGCTCTGCTGTGTATGGGTGTGGTTGGCTATAGCTCATAGGTTGTTTCCTTGCGTAGATTAGGTTGGTCTAATAATTCGTTTAGGTCGATTTCGTGCTGTGGCTGTGTGGGTGCTACATCAAAATCAAAAATGTTTACTGGTGCTTGTTGTGCTGCAATGGCTTTAATTGGCGCGGCAAACTTAGCCACCGAATCAACATCGATAACGCGATCTTGTGTTTCTTGGGCTTCGATTTCGCGGCGTTTGGTGTCGATGCGCTTTAAGCGACCCGTGCGGCGTTTGCTTTCAGCTTGCTCAATGCGCGACGTAGGCACGGCATGCGATTTAGTTTTTAAGTTAGCGAACATTAAAAATTCACCGTTTAGCTTATAAAGCTTGGTGTAGCTGTCGTCGTGTAGGTCGTAGGCAGCAATAAGCTCTTGGCCGTTAAACTGGTGTAAAAAGTCGGCACTGTAATCACGTTGGTGCAAGCGAAAACGGCCACGACGAATATTGACGGTTTCGCGCGGTAGCATGACAAAATCACCCTCTACTGGTGGTACATGCTCGATGTTTTCGTCCCATACTTGTTGGCGTGTTTTGCCTTTAATCTCTGGGTGTTCACTGTTGTGGTAGTCGTTTAAAAAGGCTTTAAACTCAGCTATCCATTCGTCTACTGTGGGTAGTTTACGTTTGCCTTGCTTGGCCTCTTTAAGTACCAGCTGCTTATGGCGGTCATCGTGGTCGCGCCCGCAATAGGTGCTAAAGCGTTTACCTACGCGGTCTTCCATGTGTAAAAAGAACCGCTCAATCCACTTAACACGAGCATTACCTGGTATGGCAAAAATTACGTCTATTTCAAACTGTGCATAAAAGCCGGTGGTGTCGTCGTTCATGAGTTTGTTTTTGTAGCCTGAGCCGTTATCAAGGTAGAACATGGCAGGCACGTTGTTATGCACTTTAATAGCGCGGCTTATTGCTGCTAGGGTGTCTAGCGTGCTTTCGGCGTAGCCTAGTTCCCAGCCTACAATGCAACGGCTTGCTACGTCTTGAAACGCGGTAAGCTCAGCGCGGTAAGGTTTGCCCGTTTTTGGGTGCGCTAGGTATACGTCGAGCGTGTGGCCATCGCCGTTATACATAACGCCTGGCTTTAAGTTATCGGTTGAACGCAGTAAGTGATCTTTATGTTTTTCGCGGTACAGTTTTGCACCCATACGATACGGGCTTTGTGGGCCAAGTTCGTGCGGTAGTGCATTAATAAAACGACGCACTTGGTGATGCTCGGCTTTATAACCCTCTTTATTTAGTTGGTCGCTCACTTGTGCAAAGCTTGGGCTATTAGGGCTGTGGTAAAGCTCTAAGCAGCGGGCAAGCCAGCTATATTGTGTTTGCGCTTTGCCTTTATGGTTAGGTAATAAGCTGTTAATACCGTTGTCTTTATACGCATTGCACCAGTTATAAACTGTGGCGCGCCCGGGTAACTTACCTAGTGCATCAATCGCGCTTGCTAATGTGCTGAGCGCTGTGTTGGCACGGTAGTTTTTTACTAGTGCCTCAAATGCTTTAGGTATGCCGCACTCTTGGGTAAGTAAATGGCGAACTAGCACCGCCCTACTTTGGGCTTTTTTACGGGCTGTTTCGCTGGCATTTTGCCAACTCAGTTCCAAGCCTGTGCTTGGCAACTTATTGTATTTTTGAACTGCAGGATGCATTGCTCTCTCCTACTCGCGGGTTTTAATACGGTCGTTAAACATGGCGAGCATGTATTCACGGTTTGCTTGGGCGTCTTGCCATTCGTCTTCGGCAAATTGTGGTATGCACTCAGCGCCGGTTAAATGCTCGGGGCCAAACTCACCGCTTAACCGATTTAACATGTGGGTAATACGCTGTTGTATGCCTAGCCATAAATGCCAGGTTGTTTGTGCTGCGCCTATGCGGTGGTTTAGGTCAAGGTCGCGGGCGTTACAAAGCTGCTCGGTCATGGCTATAAACTCTTCGAGCGATTCGTTAACAACGGCATTATGTGCAAACGATTTTTGGCGCACCTGTGCAACCAGCATAGGTAGCTCATACATTTGTTTAGGGGCTTTGGTTAGTCGCTCAGTCTCTAGGGCGTTAATCAGCGTGGCTGTTTGCTCTTCAAGGTCGGTGTGCTTATCTTTTAGTTTGCGAATTTCTTTACGGAACTCACGCACTGATAGGTCATTAAGCGTGTCTAGGTCGTCGTCATCTAACGATTCAACGGTTTCAACGGGTAAGCGTGCCATTTCAATCAACTTACTTTTGTTCATGTTCAAAAGCGCGGACGTCCGCGCTTTTGCCTCTGGTAACGCTAAAAACATTTTGGCAACTGTGACTGCTTCTTGGGCTGTCCGTGGTGCAATAGAGTATTCACGTAGCTTGTGTTCAAATTCACCATGACCTAAGTGCATTTTGATCGACATATATAAAAGCCCGCGTTTTGCTGTATCAACAAGCGCTTGCTCTTCCATACGCACAACCAGTTGCCATGCTTCGTCAACTGAATCTGGCATTACAAGTTGTATGTGCCCTGCCATCTTCTCGATTTTGGCGCTTAACTGCTGTTGCTCTTCGGCACTAAAAACCTGTATTTCAGACGGTTCTTGGTCTTTGATAGTCATTGTTTTGGCCTACAAATTAATTGCTAGAAGTATTTGGTAGAAGTGTTTTTTGAATGTCGCGTTGTTGTTGTGCGCGCTTTTCTATTTCCATTTGTAGTTCTGCGTGTTTTTGCAGTAACTGGGAACGTTGATCAATGGCTTTGAATAATAGCGGCTCAAGCAATACGTTTAGTGGCTCAATACTTTTGATTGCCCATAGCAATGCTGGTAGCTGATGCGCAGGTAAATATTTTTCAGTGCCTGGTGCTAAATATTTATTTAACAACGTTTCGTTTATTGCTACGTCATCAACTTTTAGAGCGCTGTTCATTCGGTTAACAATGCCTTGGCGAGTTAAACCACTTGTTCTGGCTGCAGCATTTACAGCATAAAGGAAAGGTATATATACATCGCAACTTGGCGCTTCGTCTTGATTGAATATTGACTCTAAATCAGTAAGTTTCATGGTAATTTTTCCCTGTAAAATTATTTGTGTTTGCCACTAGGTTAGGTAAAACTTGATTCTGGGATTGGCTTTTTGTTGCGAATGGCATCAATCACTTGCTGTTTTCTGGCAGCTCGGTCTTGACGACCTCTTGCTTGGTGATCTTGGTAGGTATCGCCGAATACTTCTTCGATAGACATGTTTAGTGCAGAACAAATCGCATCAGCAACTGGCTTTGATTTGTTGTTACGTTTTGCAATTGAGTAAACGTGGGCTCTTGTTACGTTTAGCCCCTCTGCTAAGTCTGACAATAGAATGTCTTTTTTGAGAAGTTTTTTGCGTATATCTTCAAATACTAAACCGTTAGAATTCATGCTAAGTTATCCTATGTAAAGTTAGTTACATATATATGTAATGTTTTGTCGTTATTTAATCTGAATCATTATTTATGTAATGTCAAGTAACCTTAAACATTATTTTTTTATTCTTTTAACATTATACATGTATTGACAAGTTAATATGACAACTGATACCTTAAAAAAAGTTGATATAGAAAGAGCTGCTAAAAAGCTAAAAGATGAATTTGGTGTTACCAGTGAAAGAGCGCTTTCTTTAGCTATGGGACTGTCTCAGTCTACATTTTTAAATGCGATGAATAGAGGCACTTTGCCCTACGAAGGGATCGTTAAATCGTGTGTGGAGCGCGGTATTTCACTTGACAGTATTTTTGGATTGCAGCAAAAGCACGTTTATTCAAATCAGCTAAATGAACCGACTCCTAAATTTTTACATAGTGAAGAGTTTAAAAATGAATTTATTCATATAGACACACTTGTAGAGTCAATTATGGACGAGGTTGTAACAAAAACTGATCTCCCAGTTGAACGATTACTTGCTGTGCGAAAATTACTGAGACCAATACTTGTTGATGCTGCAATTGAATATGATTGTGATCACGCTATTGTCAATGCTATTGCAAGGAGTAGTCTAAAACTGGTTTAAATTTCTTTAGGATGTGAAATGAAAACCTTATATAAAACTTTATTAATTACTGCTTTACTTGCAGTTTCTGTTTCTGCTGCTGCGCTTGAACCAATGCAAGACCGTGCCCAGGTAAAACATATTAACTCTACTCTATTGATGCCGGATGGCAGTGATATGAATGTTGATATGAGTTTCGATTGCGGCTCTGAATTTAAAAGCACTGGTATTATTGTAACCACCGAACAAGGTGCTAAGTTTTTAGCAAATGCATACTCTAGGCTTTATGGCGCGGTGGCAGGCGAAAAAGTAAAGCAAGCTTGGCTAACAAAAGCCAACCCCGATGACCCACGCAAACCTACCATGCTCTTAATTAATGATTTTGGCTCATTGGATTGGCCTGTTAATTCAACTAAAGTAATTGAATTAAAAAGCTTTAGTAGTAACTACGCTACTCGCACAATCAATACTAGCCCTAATGTATTGCAATTGTGCGGTACACGCAGTCACCACCCCACCGAGTTACAATAATAATTAATGGAGGCTAGGGCTATAAAGCCCTAGTTTTGCACATGGAACACTCACTTATTAAATCTATAGTTTGCTCAATTATGCTTTTTACAAGCACGGCAGGCGCTACTGAACTTGCTGGTTATAGTTTTGGTATAGCGCAAGATAAGAATGGTTTTATTTATCAAGCTAGCCAACAAGGTGGTTTTAGATTAGATGGGCAAACTCATATCCCATTAGCTGATTTATATAACGTACCTAACAATTGGTTAGAAGATGTTAGGTACATTAAAGATAAAAACCAACTTTTATTAGCGTATGGTGACTTGGGTTTATACCAAATTGACCTAACTACTAATACAACAACACAGCTGATAAATAGCGGGTGTTGGCGTGTAGGTTTAATAAATGATGTGATCTACTGTTTGCGTAGCCATAAGCTTAGTAGCTTTGAGTATCAAAATGGTGTACTAACGCCTTTAAAACTATTACCTGACGGTTTACGAGTGAATGCGATTGCTGACGGCTACATTGATACTGATGATGGTCTTTTTGCAATCGACGGTAATACTGCAAAATTGATTGATGCTACACCCGCCACCTACACCAAAATTAGCAACAATGAATATGGACTTATAGCGTGGCGAGATAAAACCCTCTATTACTATGATGCATTTGGTAAGCAAAAATCAACGCCCTGGCCTACTAATCCAAAGTCACTTTATGCTAATGGTAATACTGTTTATATAGAAAAAAATGGTGCCGTAGTACATTTAAATTTAATGGATTTTTCAATTATCAATGAAAAAGTAAATATGGTTAAATCACCTGTACGCCGTATATTTAAAGATAATTCAGACAATTTGTGGTTTATATCAAGTAACGATGTACAAATAAAACCAGCTACGATAAATCAATTAAGCTTACCCTACTCATCTGACTACAATATCAAAAAACATTACCGCAATGGCTTTTTTGTTGGTACTGAGCGCGGCGTTTTGAATTACACAAGCCAGGGCTTTAATATTGTTGGCAACCCTAACGACTATGGTTATGTGATCACTGATATTGCAGTGATAGGCGATAGTTTGTTTATTGCGTCAAATAAAGGGCTAACCGAGTACAATTATAAAAACAATGAAACAGTAAAAATTTACGATAAATATGTAATTGCTTTGACTGTTAAGTCTGGTGAATTATATATTTCAACCAGTTTCGAGGGTGTGTTTACATATAAGAACGATATTCTTGCAACGCTACATGACGTAAATTCACTTTTGCATAACAACGAAATTTTAGACGTTAAGTTTATAGGCAATGATATGTTTGTGCTTTCAGCCGAGGGTTTTTACATAAAAGATAAATTGCAACGCATTGGCTACCATGGAAATGAGATTGGTATTGTTGTGGATGCAGTAAAACTGAATGGCTCTGTTTATATAGCGACGTTTGGGAATGGTCTTTACAAGTTTGCTAATGGAGAATTACAACGTTTAAACAGCTCGCAAAGCATTATTGATTTACAGGAATTTAATAGCCAGTTATACATTGGTACCATCGATGGTGTTTATAAATTTGCTGAAACAGATTATTCGTTAGTGCCAGGAACTGCTGGTCTAAACGTTACACCAAACTCAATGATGCTAGAAAATGAAAGTGATTTAACGTTTGGTACGCAATACGGGATCACAACAATTAAACTCGTTAATAAAGTTATGACTAATCAACCCCGAGTAACTGCTGTTAAAACTGAGAATAAGTATTTCGTCAATCAGCCAAGCCAAGCGTTTGATGCTAGCAGCCAAACTAGTTTATACCTATCTGATCTTAACTTTATTGGCAATACTGAATTTGCTTACGCCATAGATGATAATTGGATTGATAGCGATTCTGGTATTATTAATTTTCATAATATTAGACCAGGTAACTATACATTAAAGTTTAAAAGCCGTTTAAACGGTGGAAGTTGGGTTGAGGGTGAAAGTTTAAACCTAGAATTTATTGGGAAGTGGTATGAGTCGAACGTAGTCACTTTGCTACTCTTTGTATTACCCGCGTTAGTAATTATGTTTATTATCTTGTTTGCTGTACTGCTGTTAAAAGCTAACTACGGGGTACATAAAAAACTTTATGACATGATTGGCTCATGCAAAATGAACCTAGCGCTTACTAAGCTGCTAAAAGCCAAGAGTGCTTGCAGTAGCCCTGATTTAAATAAAATGGCGGATGGGCTTGTTTATTTAGATGAAGCTGTTGACGTAATAGTACCATTGGCCCATGGCAATGCTGCGCTTGGTAAGCGTAGTATTCAACAGGGGTTAGCTGCTTTACAAGCTGCATTGCAATTTGAATGCACTGGGCTTAATTTTGAATACACAATATCGTTTAGCGACAGTGTTACATTAGACGCAGGGTTAGAAAGAGATATATACGCGCTTGTTTACCACTCAGTACGTAATTCAATTGATCATGGTAAAGCTAGTCAGGTTGAAGTGTTTGTTGAGCAGGTTCGTAGTCAAGTACATGTAACTGTTATAGACGATGGTAAGGGCTGTAGTTTATATGTTCGTACATTTAAATACGGTTTGGGTTTATATGTAATGCGTGATGTGGCAAAGCGGTATAAGGCCAAACTTGGATTTAAGAGTAGCAAAGCGGGTACCAGTATCGCGATAGGTTTTCCGCTTTGTGTTAAAAGCGTAATTAGTAGAAATGAAAAAGCCCCTAGTTAGGGGCTTTTTACGGGTATGCCTTTAGGTGGTATATATAAACCCCTTAAAAACGTATTTACCTACTTAATGATAACGAGATGTTTATTATTGATTGCTACCGTTACGCAAGTGACAGTAGGGTTTATTGAGCATGACCATGCGGTGCTTTTCAGTTTAACGGTTGGTATGTACGCTGCGCTTAGCTTGATTGATGCGCTGTTTCTTTGTGCACAAAATGTGAATGATGCACTTAGTTTTGACAATTACTAGGGTATTAAAATGACTGAAAAAATAGTTTTAATAATACTTATTTTTGCGCTAATGCCGCTTTTTTATTGGCTAGGAAAGACGCTTGTCTACATGACTTTATGTAAACTCTTTGGAATCATAGTTACCTATAAAGAAGAGGTTAATGGTGTTTTGGTCACAAGGCGAGTCCGGGTCAAAAATGATGCTTCATTTGAGGAGCTAGCTGCGCTATATAAAAAAATGGAAAAGCAAGGGAAAACGCAATGACAAAAAAAGTTGCTGCTATTTCTAATACTTGTGCTTCAGTTATTGGCGGTGGATTGTTATTTCTTGCAGGTGAGTTGGAATCAGAGCAACTAAAGTTAGCCGCAACAACGACTATCCCCGCCTTTACTTTATTTCTTGCTTATGCCTTCAAATTAGCAGGTAGTTTTGGTTCATTGAGTATCTTCAAATTTTTCTTTAAAAGAAAAGCAATGTCGCGAATCGAGTCGCTTAAAAAAGCAATAAATGATCCTAATATTTCCGAAGAAAAGCGAAAATGTTACCAAGACAATTACGCGCAAACGCTTGATTATTTGATGGAAATTGATAATGAAGATATGAAAGCGCTGAAAACTATGACAGATGAAGCGCGCTCTAAATTTACAAGTGATATAAACTCAGGATACAAGAACAATACTGAAGTAACAGAAAGTCTTGATAAAGCAGGTGAAAAACCAACAGAACAATAAGTTGAGTGATAACATGCCCCTAGCTAGGGGCTTGTTGTTTTAGTTTTTGCCTTAGGGCGTCATCAACGCGATCTTCCCAATCTCCACACCACCCTTCACTTATTGCTTGTTCGCATAAAGCAATAACATCATCCCAACGCTTTTCTTTTTTATAGATAATGGCAAGTTGTGAGTAACCCGCATGGCTGGGGATGTGAAATGGCGTGTTTTCGATTGTTAAGTGACGCATAGATTTGTATTTTTTAGAGCTAATAGCAATAAAGCTTAAGTGATCACGTTTCATTTGTTGTACTGTGGTAGCAGCAATATCAATTTGTTTTAACGCATATTCTTTTGCTAACTCGTAGTAGCCCTCTTTTTTTCTGTCTTTGTAGTAAAGCTCCATCATTCGGCCATATAAAAAGTGCTGATCTACCACTGAGGTTGATAAGTGAATATTGGCCTCAGCCTCTTTAAGTATTTTTAGGGCTAATGGACGATCACCTTCTTTGGCTATAAACCACCCTCCCACTTCTTTTAAAAACTTCACTGTGCTGCTTGATGAATGGGTGTAATTGCCTTTATCAATATTGCTGTCACTCATAGGTGAATATTGGTTACGTATGCGTTGACGCTCTGATGCAGTTAATTTTTCTAACCACCACTTTTGTAATCGGTGGTATTTGATCATACCTTGAGGAGTACGTTCGCTAGGTTTTGGTTTATTTGACTCAGGAAAAATGCTTTCCATACTTAGGTTTCCTTTTTTGTTTTTAATCCTGTTGGTTACATTAGCGACAGGTTTTTTATATGTAAAGGTTTTTCCCGCAGTGGTTTTTACCAAGGGTGGTTATTGTAGATGCTCACTGATTGTATTTAATTTACGTGTTTATTTTAACTGATTGGAGAATGATGATGCCTTTAACTAACGATGGTTACTACCACCACCCTGGGCTTAGCTCTGACGAGATTGCACACAAAGCTTTACTATTACTTAAAAGTAATGCACCAATGCTAACTGGCCTCATTGTAAATGATGCTCGGTTAGTACTTGAAGAAGCTAATAAAATTTTAATGTGCTCAACTCAAATTACCACTCATTCATTTAATGAGGTGTTTTGCGCTGAACCTAGCTTTGCTAAAGCTGTGGCTGAGCAACATGCCTATGAATTGGCTGAGCAAATGCAACGTGCACCCGCTAAAGACGCTGCACCCCAAGAGCCTGTTGAAAAAGAAGAACCGCTTAGCGAAGAAGAGCCTGTAACCAAAACTGAGCGCCAGTCGTTTGCGAAGATGATTGCGCAGCAACAAGCGCAGATTGATAAGCTAATTCACAATGAAAAAGTACAAGAAAAAGCAATATTAAGAGTTCTTGATCAGATGTTAGAGCTCAATAAAATCGTTCATACTAAAGTAAGTGAAGAGGAATTATTGATTGCTATTAAGTTTCTTAGGTAAGTAAATAAGCAGGCCATTGTTGGCCTGCTGTAACATCTAATTAAAGTTTTTTCTCAGCTAAGTCTTTAGCGCTTTGCTGTATTGAGTCGATAGCCTCTGACTCAGTCATATCTTGTCCATCAGGTCTTGCAACGAACCCTTTAGCGCTGAGCATGTTATAAAAACTCTCTGCTTGCTCTATGGCAAAGCTGGGATCGATGGGTTGGTTGTTATTGTTGATATGTTGGTTGGCAAATATTTTTGCTGCTAGATCACCAATAATTAGTTTTTTTACAGACATTACATTTCCTTTTTTATGTTGGGTTAAGCCCCCGCTGTATTTAAATACAGCGGGGGCTTATTTTTTAGCACAGCTTTTTAAAAAAGGCTAAAAACCCATTAACGCCTGTAAGCGATTTTAAGCACTCTATTAATTTTGTGGCTATGATGGCTTAGCTGAAAACCGTTTAAACACGCTCAATCGAATTTAAACAGGGTTTAAACATGGTTTAACTTAGATTTAAAGGTGGGAGTTAGTTTGTGGTAATGAATTTGTAATTTGCTGAACTTGCTCACTCGTAAGTTGTAATGAGGCGATATGAACAAGTAGCATTTTGTGTTCTTTGGGCAAGCCAAGTAATGACACTGAATTATTGGATAAGTCGGCAAGTGACTTTAAGTTATGGATATAAATTTTATTAGACAAAAAATACTGCTCTATTAACTTCACCCATTTTGGGCTTATTTTTTTCTTACCTGTCTCAAGCGCACTTAAATATGATATTGAAATATTTAATTCGTGCGCCATTGTTTTTAATGTACAACCGGAGTCAATACGTGCCTTTCTAACCGCTTTTCCAAAGAGTGTTAATTGCATTGTGTACTTTCGCTGTGTTGATAACGTAATAAATACATAACGACAGCATGACGCCGCTGTGTTTTTAATAGTTGCTTTTGGTGCTGCTGTTTTAATACTGCCAGTTTGTATTGGTTATTAATGTATTTAATTCCCAATGAAAAACCCAAGACCACAGCAAGTATGGTTAGTATCGTTTTTGATTTAACGCCCACGTCTTGGCTCCTTTTTATGCGCACATTTATTTGAGCAATAAAACTCGCCGTTTAGCTTAATGGGTGTGTACAGTGGGCTGTTGCAAGACTTACAAAGTGAGAACGCCTGGGCGTGGGCATCGTATTCGCAGTTTGAGCATTGGCCATCGAGAAACGTTATTTCGTCAGTGGTTAGTGTGGTTGTACATGAATTGCAGCGAGCCATAAAATATTCCTTGCAGTGTGATTGATACCCGCTTAGCCTATATACGTTACCCCATTCTTAACGCTGTAAAGTCTTTTCCAGCGGTTCAATAGTCACTACCCCCCTACACTGGGTGCCACTTAGTTAGTTTATTGGCACTTGGAACATGGCAAACAAAACAACCCCAAACACCCAATTTGATTGGTTTGAAGTATTTAAAGCTGGCACCCAAACAGACGCTAAAGGCGTTACGCACTCATTTAGCGACGCTGATTTAAACAGCGTAGTAGCAAACTTTAAACCTAAAAGCGCGCCGCTGGTTATTGGCCACCCAAAAATGCATGACGCTGCATGGGGCTGGGCCAGTGAGCTAAAAGCCGAAGGTGGCTCTTTGTTTGCTAAAGCTGAAGACGTATGTGCTGAATTTGCCCAGGCCGTTGAGAGCAAGCGTTACCCTAACCGCTCTGTACGTTTAGAAAAGGTCGATAACGGCTATAAGCTTGCCCACATTGGCTACTTAGGCGGTAAAGCCCCAGCTGTTGAAGGCTTAGCCTGGCAGTTTAACCAAGCTGATGACGCCGACACCCTAACCCTAGAATTTGCTGCCGGTGATATTGACAACATATCGCTGCGCACATCAAACACCCTTACCCGCCTAATGGGCAATTTACGCAACTTTATAACTGACCGTTTTGGTAGTGAAGCGGCTGATAAAGTTGTGCCCGACTACGAAGGTGAATGGTTAAAAGAAGAAACCATTATTGCTGAGCACGAACGTGCTAAAGCCAGCGCGGGTGAAGGTGCCGAATTTAGTAAACCACCCACCCATGAGGACAATGCAATGGATGAAAAAGAAAGAAAGGCGCTGCAAGACCAAATTGATGCGGCTAACGCTAAAAACGCGCAACTAGAATACGCGCAACGTGTTGCAGCGGCTAGCACCTTTATTAACACCGAAGTAAATGGCGGTAAGGCCCCACGTTTAACCAATACCGATGGCATGGCTGAGTTTATGGCCAAGCTGGATGACGGCGACACTACTTTTGAGTTTGCTGCCGCAGACGGTAAAAGCCAAGAGCTTAAACCCGCTGCGTGGTTTGAAGGCTTTTTAAAAGGCTTACCTGAGCAAACAGGGTTAACCCACGAGTTTAATAAAGACGATAAAGACGGCGAAGTAACTGACGACAGTGCAGAAGCGCTGGCAGCGAAGGCGCTTGAATTTCAACAATCACAATCTAGCAAGGGCATTGAAATTAGTATTACTGCCGCGTTAGACCACATTAAAAAGGCGTAAGAGCATGGCACAACCAGGATTTATTAGAAACTTTAGCTCAGAAGATGTCATACCTGCTAATCGCTTGGTGGTTGTATCGGCTGCGGCCGACTTTCATGTGGCTTTGGCGGTTGATGCCAGTGCCATGTATGCAGGTGTTACCGAGCAAGGCACAGATGAGCATTTGCGTGTTGACGTTGTAATGACCCAAAGCGCACCGATTGAGTTTGGTGAAGCGTTAATTGCAGGCACCCCAATTGTTGCTGACAGCGAGGGTAAAGCCGTTGAATTTGACCCTGCAAACTTTGTGGGGCAAACCGAGGTGTATGTTGCGGGCTGGGTTATGGAAGACGGCGAAGCCGGTGTTATTGGCGACATTTTTTTAAACCCGCATGTGGTAGCAACAATTCCAAGCGCTTAATGCGCTTGGGTTAACTTAATTATTAATAGTGAGGATTTGCCATGAGTAATGGTATGCCATTTACCCCAGACGTTGAGCAAACGGCCATAGCCATTGCTTATCGTAATAGAGCTTTGGTTGCAGACACACTTGCACCCTATTCACCTGTTGGTTTACGTAACTACAAATGGACTGAATATAAAAAAGGCGAAAAGTTTACGGTCGTTGATTCAAAAATCGGTCGTAAATCATCCCCTAATCAAGTTGAGTTCAGTGTTGAAGAAAAAACGGGTTCGGTGGTTGATCATGGTTTATCGGATGTTGTGCCTAACGACGATGTAACCAATGCGCCAGCTAACTATAACCCGCGAACCCATGCCGCTGAAAGCTTAACGGACTTAGTATTGCTTAACCGTGAAATACGTGTAGCAACTATGTACAACAAAGCCGCTAACTTTGGTAGCACACAGTCATTAGCCGCAGGTGGCCAAAAACGCTTGGATGACCCTACGCTTGATATTTTACCGTTTTTTTTAGAGATGCTAGATGCACCACTCATGCGCCCTAATGCAATGACATTATCGCAATCGGTGGCAACTAAGTTACGTACTCACCCTAAGCTATTAAAAGCATTCAATGGCACCAGTGGCGACCAAGGCTTAGTGCCATGGAGCTATATAAAAGAAGTGCTAGAGCTTGAACATGTAACTGTTGGCCAAGCGCGCCTCAACACCGCGAAAAAAGGCCAAGCCGTTAACCTACAAAAGGTTTGGCAAGATACCTTGTCGTTTACTTATCACGACCCGCTTGCCTCGTTTAACAATAACCGTATGACCTTTGCGCTAACCGCACGTTATGGCTTGCGTAAATCAGGCAATCGTGACGTTTCTGCTGGTTTAAATGGGGGGGTAGAAATCATGGTAGGTGAAGCCGTTCAAGAGCAAATTATTGCGAAAGACTGCGGTATTTTGCTGACCAACGTGCTAACACCAGCTGGTTAATTAATCATTGTTGTTCCCTGTGTAAAGGCCCCAGTACCGACTTGCTCGGGCCTTTTTTTTACTAACTGAGGTATGTATGTTTACGACAGAACAAGCAGTTATAGACAAAATAGGTATTAATACGCTGTTGCAATTTGCATCAAGTAAGTTTAACGAAGTGGGCAGTCGCGTAACGCGTGACGATGTTGAAGCTGCCCTTTTAAGTGAAACTTATAACGAGCTGCAAGAGCAAATTAATGCCTGGTATGTGCAAGCACAAAAAAATGTAAATGCGGTTATAGCGGGTTATGTAGCACGGTTTGCGCTAAACCAAGACGATATTAATAACTCAGTATTGCCAGGCATTGCTAACGATTTAATGCATTGTGAGCTTGCCCCTAACATTGCTGACGAACACCTGAAAGCCGTAAAAAGTAACGCAATGGCGCAGCTTGATAAGGTTAGTAAAGGTGTGATCCAAATTAAGGAAGATGCGCCTGCAGGCGTAAGAACTGGGATGCGAACCAAACCTGCAGGCTCTCAATTTAACTGGCCAGGTTATTAAATGGCCGGTGTATTTATACATATAACCGGGAATGCCTTCCCCCGTTTGCAGATACTGCAAGAACGAGGTGCGAACTTTTCAACAGTAATGGATGACATAGGCGCGTTTTTAGATAGCGATACGGTTGAGCGTTTTACTAAAGAGCAAGCGCCCGATGGTAGTAAGTGGGAGCAGTCAGAGGCGGCACGATTAGGGCGTAGCTCCAAAAAAGGAAAAAAGCGTAAGAGCGATTTAACGCTGACTGATCAGCGTAACCTTGCTGATTCTGTTACGCATAACGTAACAGGTAATAGTTTAGAGTTTGGCTTAGGCGAAAAGTATGCCGCAATACACCACTTTGGCGGAAAGACTGGGCGCAACCATAGTGTGACTTTACCGTCACGTAAATTGATTGGTATAGCGGCAATACAAGAAACCGAGATCAACAACATCATTACTGACTGGTTAATTTAAAGAGTATTTAAATGGCATTTAACTTTGATTTAAACAACATAGAAGCCTTATTAAACAACACTGTTTTTGATGCATCTGTGGGGTTTGCCAGCGATTTTAACACTGTGCGTGAACATGCTGTACACAGTGCGCAGTTATTTGTATTGCCGCTGGCTGATGACAACACCAACACCAATGAAGTACACGGCATGGACGAATACCAGGTTAAAGATGTGTTTGCGGTGATGATTGTTATTCCCTGTGCTGCAGGTAATGCGCACAGCGATATACAAATAAAGCAATTACGTAGTGATGTGAAACACGCCGTTGCAGGTTGCCAGTTCGCTGGTTGGAACCCAATTAAGCTAGATAAGGGACGCACAATTGAGCTTAGCAAACAAACGAATAACTTAATTTACCAGTGCCAGTTTAGTGTCACTGGCCTACATACCGTAACTGTGAAGGTGATGCCATGAGCAAACAAACCGAGCCGCAATCAAGTAAACCCGCTGAGGAAACAGGCGTTGTGATCACAACACCTAAACAATCCCGCGCGATGACGATTGCCCAAAACGTTAACCAGGTACTGGCAAGTGCTAAAGGTAACAGAGATGAAATAGCCGGCGCTTTTAATTTAAAAAGCGGTGAGCTAATTAAAGTGGAGACTAACGCATGAGCAGTTGGCGATTTAAAGACAAACTCATTTTAGCTGATGCCCTGGGCACAACCTTAACGGGCTTACACGCTATTTATGCCAGTGACGTTGAGCTGGCCCTTGAAAGCGAAAGCGAAAAAGACGAGCTAGAAACCAGTTACAGCGGTGCAAGCCTAGAAACGTTTTATGGTGAGCATATAAGCCTTAACTTTAAAACCCCGCTTGCTATGAGTGGCACTGTGGGTAATGAGCCTGCGTTTGCCCCGCTGTTATTAGCGTGTGGCATGGTGCAAGTGGCTGATGCCTCAAGCGTTACCTTTACTAAAGGCGCGGCTGTGGCTGTTACCTGCAAAGTACGCTTTGGTAAAAACACCCACAACATTAGCGAAATGAAAGGCAACGTGAGCTTTGCGCTTGAAAAAGGCAAGCCGATGCTGAATTGGCAGTTTAAAGGCTTGTTTAGTGCGCCGGTTGCTAGTACAGCCGCCCCTGCTGTTGATTGGGACCGTTGGGTGCGCCCCGAAGTACTCGGCGTAAGTAATAGCAGTGATTTTAAGCTTAACGATGTTAAACGCACGCTACATAAGCTTACGGTTGATTTAGGTAATAACGTGGTGTTTGACCGCGCTATTAACCACGAAGAAATAATGATAACCGGTCACGAAAGCAGCGCTAACTTTACGCTAACAGCTGAAGAACTGGCAACTTTTAACCCGTTTGATGATGTGGGCAAGGTGCAAATGTTTGAATTTACCCACGGCACTGCTGCAGGTAAAAAAGTAACTATTATTGGCCGCTACCAAATGCCTTGGCCTAAGTACACCAGCCTGGACTCTGAATTAACCGGCTATGAGTTTGACGGCAAGTTAGTACCCAGCGGCGCTGGCTATGACGAACTGACCATAGTGTTTGAATAAGGACGACCCCTTTTTATTACTTTTTATTTAGGAACAATTATGAAATTAAAATTACTAAACGACTTAAAAAATGCCGTGATCAGCGCCCCGCTTGATTTTGAATTTGGTGGCCTACCTTTTAAATTTACAGCAAAAATTAAGTTGCTCACTCATAGCGAAGTCCAAGCAGTAACAACCAGGGAAGGTTCTGAAGATGCTGACATTGTGCGCGAGCTATTAGCCGGCTGGGAAAACTTTATTGATGACGGCAAAGACGTGCCATTTGATAAAGGCACCCTTGATGAGCTGCTAGTTTACGGTGGCTTAGCCTCTCGCTTAAGTGTTGAGTGCATTAACGCCCAGTACCGAATCACTGAAAAAAACTAGCCGATGTTGCTAGGTGGTTTTTGGGCGACCTAGCAGCAGCCAGTAAAACCCTTGATGACGACGAAGCCCATTTTGGCGCACCTAAGCAGGTTGCACCACAAGTAGAAGAAACATTATTTGTATTGCCCCCGAATCACACAGCTGTATTGGCATTAACTACCGCTAGCAGCCAATGGCAACGGGATAACGACGGGGGTGAAATTGCCCTTGATTATGCCAGGGCTGATATAGCCTGGCGCTATGCAAATATAACCCTTAACCCCGATGATTTTGCAAAACTGCAAACCCTAGAGCGCACCATAATTGGACTAATAAGGCGACCCGATGAGCAACAACTTGAATTTGGCGTTACGCTTATCCTATGACGGTAAAGCAGTTACCACCGGTGCGCGCCAAAACGTAAATGAACTAAACCGTATACCGCAAGCAGTACAACGCCAAATAGCCGCAAACCAGCAATTAGGTGCCAGCCAAGCCCACGTTATGCAACAGCAAGGCGCAATGACCCGCCAGCTGGGGTTAATGAATACCGCGTACGGGCAAATAGGTGCAACGCTCACGACCTTAGTGGGCATTGGCACCGCCACCATGTTTGTGCGAGATACGGGGGCCGCACAATTACTCGATACCCGCTTAAAAGGGTTAACTGGCTCAGCGCAAAACTACGCCAAAGTACAAGAATACTTATTTGCCACCTCTGACCGATTAAATACCAACTACACCACCCTTGCCGATTCGTACAGCCGTGTTTTAACACTGCAAGAGTCCGGCTTAGTCACTAACGCACAAGGTAAAGCGATATTAGAGGGCTTTGCCAACGTGGCCGCTAAAACAGGTGCCAGTAATGTGCAGCTTGGGCAGAGTTTGTTTGGTATGACCCAAGGGATGACTGCCGGCGTTTTACGTGCTGAAGAGTTAAACCAAGTCACTGAACCTTTGCCTGGTTTAATGCAAAAGCTTGATAAAGCCAGTGGTGGTGTAGCAGGTAGTTTTAGAAAGATGGTAAATGCGGGGCAAGTAACCAGCGCCATGTTTAAAACCACATTAATAGCCGCGCTGGGTGATTATGCCGGTGCGGCCGAGGCCACCGAGGGTAAAATAAATGCCAGCTTTGCGGAAATGGGTAACGAGTACCAGCGCTTAATACGCAAATATGAAGAGCCAGTAAACTTTGCTGTTACTAGTGTTGTTGACGCAATTACCGACACTATGGCTTATTTACGTGAGAACGAAGACGCTGTAGATAGTTTGGTATTTGCAACGGGCGTGCTTGGTACTGTTCTGACGAGCCATTTAGCGGCGGGCTTGGCTGCCAGCGCTAAAGGGTATGTTGTAAATATAGCCGCTAAAGAAAAAGCGATACTGGCTGATGAAGTGCATGCCAAACAAGCCTATGAAGCAGTAGCGATAGAAAATAAGCGTATTGCACAAGATATAGATCGTGCGAAGCATAATGTAATACTGGCGCAAACATCACAGCAACGCGCGGCTGCACAGAAAGTTGTAAATACGTTAGACAAAGAAGCGATAACGAATGCCGTTGCAATGACTGCAACAACGAATGCGTATGATAAAGCAGCAAAGCGAGCAACAATAACAAGCCGAAATTTTGCAACTGTAATGGGATTATTGGGCGGCCCTGTTGGTTTGCTTGTCACTGCTGGTGTTGCCCTTACTTATTTTGCATCGCAAAGCGATGACGCTACTGACTCAGTAAATAAACTTAAAGAAGCCAGTAAAGACCTAAACCCGTATGCCAATTTAACCAGTAGCCAGGCACAAGGTTTACTACTAATGGCACAGGGGCGGATAAAAAATGCGATTCAACTGGCAGATGAAGCAAGGGAACGTTTTAATAACCCGTTTTTAAAAGGCAAGTTTTCTGACGTTGAAGCTGCACAACAGCGCGTTACTGATTTAAAAAATGAAATTGTGGCGCTACAACAAGTGCTTGCCATTAAAGAAACAGAAAAGCCTAAGCCTGCCCCTGTTGGATCAAGCGGTTTGCCCGATAACATTAAGCGTTTAGAGCAAAGTTTGCTGGATGAAGAAGGTCGGCTCAAAGCCAGTTACATTAGCCGCCAGCAAGTGGTCAATGCGGCATTAAAAAATAAAACCATAAGCCAAACCAAGTCAAACTCCCTTTTAAAACAGTTGGAATCTAAGTATCAGGAAGACGCTAATGCGCTTACAGAAAAGGGAAAAGCTGAAAAAACACGCATCGAAAATGAAGCAGAAGAAAAGCGTAAAAACGATTTACAGAATCAGCTTGACGATAGATTAGCTCAAATTAAAGGATTGGCTGGACGCGAAGCACTGGAGGTATATAACCAACACCTAGCAATACACCAAGCCAAAGAAAAAGCCCGTGTTGATGCAGCAAGACGCGCAACAAAAGGGGTTGCCGCTAATGATGAGGTTGGCGAACTTAAATACGATACTGATAACCAAGTATTACAGCAAACACGAGAAACAGAATTACTACTGTTACGCGGGTTTCATACTCAAAAAGAGGCGGATGAACAAGCTCATCAAGATAGAATACGAGCGATACAGCTTGATAATGAAAGAGAAAAGTACGATGAGAAGATAGCTAAAGTACAAGGCTATAACAGTGTGCTTGAGCAAGAGGATATGGGGCATCAGCAGCGACTAACAGCGGCGTTTGCGGATCAGTATGCGCCAGCAATGAAAGCGCAACTTGTTGCTTTAGCCGGTTTTGAAGCACAAACAAATGCAGAAAAAGCTAAAACAGTTGTAGGTATTGGTGCTGCCACGTTTAAAACCATGGCAGGGCAAAGTAAAACAGCCTTTAAAGCGTACAAAGCCTTTGCTATTGCTCAGGCTGTTATTAATACCTACCAAGGTGCAACGGCTGCATATACATCGTTAGCGCCTATTCCACTTGTTGGCCCTGTGTTGGGTGGCGTTGCCGCAGCTGCAGCAGTAATAAGTGGGTTACAACAAGTACGCCAAATTAAAGCGCAACAACCAGCGGGTATTGCACACGGTGGTTTAGATTATGTGCCGAACGAATCGACTTATGTATTACAACGTGGCGAGCGTGTATTAAGCCCTAAACAAAATACAGAAATCAGCCAAATGGCGCGCCGTTATAACACTGGCAGTGCTGCAAATGATGCAGCCAGCTCTGGTGGTGTAGCTATTCATATTACCAATGAAATTACCGTACAAGGCGGCGCAAATGAGCAAACATCGCAAGCAGTTGGGCAAGATATAGCCCGCCAAGTGGTTGGTGTTGTGGTAGCTAACATACAAAGTAACGGCGCAATTATTAAAGCAGTAAGGGGCGCTGCTTAAAATGGGTATTTTTATTAATTAAGTTAAAAAGGTATAAATTATGACAGATTTGAAAATTGAAGCGCCAATCAAGGTTGAAGTTAAAATTATTGTTGTTGGTGATGATGGTGTTACCGGTGAAGTTACGTATGAGTTACCCGCGATGAAGTTTCCTACGAGGGAGTCAATTGTTAATGCAATATTTGAGACTGCTGGTAGTGATGTTTTGAGTAATAATGGGCTTAGAGTAGCCAATCAAAAAGAAACTTTTGACTACATAGTAAAGGAGCGAACCGGTTTAAATACTGCAATTGCTTTACCAGGAAGTAGTGAAGACTGGTATGAATAACTTTTAGTTGTGTTTTATAACCAGTTAGTTATGATAATTGCACTTTACACTCTCATTATGCAACAGCTTGACTGTAAAGTGATTTCCAGCCGAAAGCTTACCCTTTAAATTTTATACTCGTTACCAGTGTTTTATTACGAAACTTGGTAACGATGCAACCACTCCCCCTACCCAAACGGCCTAAGATTTCTAACTTTACGTTAGTGCCCAATAGCCAAACCCATTTAAACAAAGCCAATAACGCCACTGAGGTTTATGACCTTGAAGGTGCTTACTGGGAATTTGAAATTGAACTTGCCAATGTGCCTGAGCGTGATGCGTTGGCCCTTGATGGCTTTATTGCCAGCCTACGCGGGCAAGTGGGCACGTTTACCTTAATTGATTACCGCCGTGAACAGCTAGATAAAGACTTTACGGGCTATGTGCGTGGTGCAAACCAAGACGGCAATATTTTAAACATTGATGGCCTACCCGCTAACCAAACCTTGCTGGTTACTGGCGAACGCATGCAAGTTGGCGTTGGGCAAAACACTGAGCTTAAAATATTAACATCTGACTTGATAAGTAATTCGATTGGCCAAGCAACTGCTATTTTTGAATCCCCTGTTCGTAAAATTCCTGCAGACAATACTTTAATTACCTTTAAACAACCCGCTGGGTTATTCCGACTTACTGACAATAAGCAAGGGCTTGCCAGTGCACAGTATAAAAAAGGCATTGTGACGAGCTGGAAGATTAAAGGAAGAGAGGCATTTTAATGGAAAGTTTAAACCCTGCCTTATTGAGTGATTTAGCAAATAGTGGCCGTGCACGCTACTTTGTACGCTTAGCTTTTAAAAGTGGTGATGTGTTGCTGCATACTGGTGTCGGTGAACGCCGATTTAATAATTTAACCTGGCATGGTGTAGGTATGCTTGGCACTGTAAGCGAAATCCCCGCTAGTGATAAAAACGATAGCACGCGGATCCGCTTAACATTACACACACAAGATAAATCGGTGCTAGGAGAAGTCGCCGAAAACGATCCAATAAGCCATCACTGCGAAATTTACCTTGTGACTGTCGATGAGCATTATCGTGTGAACCAAAGCCAACTCCTAGAAAGTGGATACATTGTTGCGTGTGATATTGAGCGTGGCGATGTGTCCCAAGTACAACTCAGTATTGCTGGTGAAAGTGAACGCTGGAAGGATGCGCGATTAAATCAACGCTGGAACCACGCAACACAAACGGCTATTTATCCTGGTGATATGTTTTTTAGTGAGCAAAGTACCGCCAATACACAAAATCTTCCCGATACTCAGCCTGGCAACTACATAGGAAATAAACGCTATGAACGTCGCCGCTAAGCTTGCTGCTTTCATTAATCAACGCAAAGGTTCACCTTTTAAATGGGGTGAAAATGATTGCTGTCTTTTTGTTGCCGATTGGGTGCTATTTTCAACGGGTAATGATGTGGCGAGCGATTTTAGAGGTAAATATCAAAGTGAAAAAGGCGCGTTTAAACAGTTATTTAAACAGGGTTTAAATAATGTTGAAAGTGTGTTTAAAGACCGTTTAAACCCAGAGATAAGCATTGCTTATGCTCGTAGGGGGGATTTGGCCTTGGTTGAATTTAAAGGTGAGCTTGTTGGCAGTATTGTAACTATTAATGCGGTTTTATGTGTTGGTGAAAATGGTTTAGTGACCTTGCCTATGGGCGTTGTTAAGACTGTTTACCCATTGGAGGTGCGTAATGTCTAAGGTAGTTGAAGCCGTTGTTGATACTGGTGGCGACATTTTCGGTTTTGGACGCAGTCTTTATGATAAGACAGTAGGTGCGCTGTGGGATTCACTGACACCTGATGTACCTGAAGAGGACTTAGCGACATTAGCAAAAGGCTTACAAAAAGGCATTGACCAACCACGACGTATTACCTTTGGTCGTGACCGCGTTGGGGGGGTTATTGCACACCAAGCGGAGGTTGAGCGTAACGATAAAAAATTTGTTCAAATGATTGTGCTTATAAACGGCGCACCTATTGATGCATTAGAAGATGTTTATATAGCTGATAAGCCGATTACTGCTTACCCAACTGAAAGCTGGGATTATCTACTCAGTGATGGACGCCAAACCAGCGCTAACGTAAAAGCCGTAAGTAAAATGGCTGGTTGGACGAATGAACACATAGGCTTTGGCCAAGCGTATATTTTTATTGAGCTTGAAAATAACCGAGAAGTATTTGAAGACGGTATATCTGAAACTGAGTTCTTAATACGTGGCGCACGTGTTTGGGATCCCCGCGACACAAACCAGAACCCTGATGATGAAAATACATGGCTGTGGACCCAAAATGCGGTGCTATGCGCCCTGCATTATGTGCGTTTTTATGGCGCTCACGAAGTGCCTTTTGAGCGTTTACCATTACAGTGGTGGATTGCTGCTATTAATATATGTGATGAAGAGGCTGAGTTTAAAGACTCTGATGGCAATGTTACGACTGAGCCACGATATACAACCAATGGAAGTTTTACATTTAGCTCTAAACCACTTGAGGTCTTAAATCAGTTAGAAGCGTGCTTTGCCGGTAAGATTTTTAGGCAAATGGGCCAATGGTATGTACGTGTTGGTGCCTGGTATGGCAACCCGACATATACGATTAACCAGGGTGATGTCCATGGCAATATAAAAATAAAATGGCACGCAGATTTACGCGACAGGGCCAATATTGTTAGAGCGACATTTACCGATCCTGCTCAGAATTATGACCGTACAGATGCCCCCCCTGTAGTTGCTGATAACTATCAAGCAATTGATAATCAAATACTTGAAAAATCGATAAGTTTACCATTTGTAAGGAGCGCCACCACTGCACAGCGTTTAGCAACTATATATTTAGAGCAAACGCGTTTAGGTGAAATTGAGTTACCACTTAAACACAAAGGCCTAGCTGCTGCTGTAGGACGCACTGTGTATTTAAACTTACCAGGTGAGTCGATAAACAATAAGATTTATCGTGTTGTTGAACGTCGCTTTAGATTAGATGGTGGCGTTACTGTGATGTGTATTGAGGATGGCGCTGATTTATGGGCCGATAACCTTGTACCAGGCGCGCAGGATTTAACACCCAACAGCGACTATTTGGTCGGCAAACCGCAGTCTATTTTTGATGTACGGGTAATAATTGATGGCGATGGAAACGGTATTATTAAATGGCATCACCCTGCTCCACTTACTGTAAATGAATACGACGTAGAGTTTATAAATACCACTACAAATGAGCAGGTATTTAAAACCTCAGTAACGTACACACAAGTAACTATTCCAAATTTACAATTGGGTGAATATATCGCCCGCATTAGTGCTAAAAACATCTTTGGCCAACGCTCATTGATTGTTGCTGTGCAATTTAGTGTATTAACCCCGACTTTGCCGACAGTGTATGTAACTGCTGATTATAACCAAATTACTCTCACTGCAGAGATTGCAGCAGCTGGCATTGGCACACAGTTTGAGTGGGAGTTTTTAGGGACTATTGACTTACCAACAAGCGGCGAACGTGTGCTTGCACAAATTTATAATCGCATTGGCTTACAAAGTATAACTGAGTATAAATTTAGGGTACGCAGTGTTAATCACTTAGGTGCAAGTGATTGGGTTAATGTAACTGCAACTACAACAAATGTTGATTTATCAGAATACATTAATGACATTGAATTAACTCAATTAAGCGAAAATGCACAAACGCTCATAGATGACATTAACAATCAAGTTGATCGCCTGCGCCCTGAAACCGAAAACAATATACCCGAGGTGCTTGCAAACACCGTTAGTGAACTTAATTTAGAGCAAAATAGACGCACGGATATTGAAAAAAGTGTGCTGGATTTATCAGCAAATTATACAAATTGGCGTCAAAATTACGAGCAACGTCAATTAGGTAATGAGCGCTTAATTGATGCTGCTGTATTTGTTGATCCAGAAAGTGGAACTATTGTTAACCGTGCGTTTTCTTACGCTGACGAGTCGTTTAATGAAGCTACATTGTTAATTGATGGCGTTAACGCCAATGTGACAATACAAGCCAACAGGCTAACGCAAAGCGACAAGCGCATTAGTCAAGCTGAAGCCGAGCTTTTAGTACAAGCAGGGCAGATAACACAGCGTGCCACATTCAGCGAAATGCAAAGCGAAATAGCCGGTGCAATTGAAGCGTTAAGCCCCGCTTATAGCTGGCAGTTTAATAGTAATGATGAGGGGTTTAGTAATGTAGATAGCCACAACGCACAAGGGTACATTGTCGTATCAACTCCCGTTAGCGCCCCTTCAATAAGCTACAACGCCGATGATAACCCAATGTTTAGGCTACGCGTGCGCAAGCACATAGATTCGACGTGGCTTGGCGAAATATTGTTTAACAACAGTGGCGCGATTATTAATGTACCACTCCCTGAAAATACCGAATGGCAAACAATCCAAATTGATGCAACAGGCACAGAAGGTTATACAGGCTTAATTACCTCACTTGTGTTTAATTTAGGATCATGCGATATCGATTTTATTGAAGTCGGTAAACGGGGTGCAAACGATTTAGCACTTAACGACATAACAGCACGTACAACAACGCTTGAAAGTGACATAAATGCGGCTACGGGCATTATGGCGCAGTATGCCACCACCGCATGGGTGAACACATTTGGCTTTCAAACGCTAAGCAGTGTTAACCAAATAATAGATACATTTAATACAACGTACCAATTAAGCGCCACGCTTGAACAGCTAACTGAAAACAACACGCTTGAAAAAGCCAACAACGCCCAACAATTTTTAAACGGTAAAGACGCATATTTTGAAACCTTAATAACTTCATTCAATGCCGCAGATGGCGGGGTTGATGCCCAGTTTAGCAGTGTTGATGAAAAGCTCGATGCCATCAATGGCTCAATCAGTCAAAACATAGTGCAAGTGCGCGGACTTGAACTTGAACTGCAAGACGCAAATTTAAATGATGTGATTACCGCCGCTAACCAGTTACTACAAAACAACGAGCTAGCAACGCAAGGTATAAAGTTAGCTTTAGCACAAGATGAGTTAATGGCCAAAACCACTGAGCTTGAAAGCGTTGCAAGTAAAACACTTGAACTCGCGGCTGTGTATCAGCAAAGCCATGGCGTAATTACCGTATTAAATAAGGTTGTGGCTAATGAGCACCAAGCAAGTGTTATACGCGATGAACGTTATCAAGCCACGTTTGATAGTGTAACTGCGCGCTTTAGTGACGTAGCAACCGCTATTGCTACGATTGACGAGGCAAACACAGTACGCGGTCAAGAGTTTGAATCGTTTATTGACGATACCATTGCTGAGTTTGATGAAATAGAAGAAACTTTTGCCAGCCAAAATCAAGCGTTTAGTATGCTACAGCAAACGCTCAGCGCCAAAATTAACAGTGATACCGAAGATGCAAAAAACCAAGCTATTGCCACCGCGCAAGAGTACACCCGCACCGCAGTGGGTTACTGTGTTGACGCCGAGGGCAATATCACCAACGAAAGCGACGCCGTACAATGTGTTGCAAACAGCGGTTCATGGGTTAATGGCCCCCTAGCTGAGTTTATTGCCAACCTGCAAATAACGGACGGTGAAAGCACCGCAAGCATTAAACAGTTACGCCAATTATTTACCACTGTGGATGGCAAACTCGTTGCCCGTGGCGGCTGGACGCTTGATAACAATGGTCGCGTTACCGGTATCGCGGGCTATAACGATGGCGAGTTAGCCAACCTTGATTTTATTGGTGATATTATTCGCCAAGGCGTGATGGTTAGTGACACGTTTGTGCCTACGTCCTACGTCGATAACTCAGACCCAGCTAATCCCGTACATATATTTAAAGGCCGTTTAGTGCTAGGTGATGGGCATGCCGTTAGCTCACTAGAGGATATAAAAGCGCAGGATGGCGCGGATGGCGCGGATGGTAGAGACGGTATTGATGGTCAGGATGGCAAAGATGGTGTGCCAGGGGCCAAAGGCGCTGACGGTTTAACTACTTATACATGGTTAAAGTATGCTGATAATCACAGCGGTGCTGGGCTTAGTAACTTCCCCATTAACAAAGAGTACATTGGCTTTGCTTATAATAAAACCACAGCTACAGAGTCAACTAACCCCGCCGATTACACATGGTCAAAAATAAAAGGTGAAGATGGCGCAAATGGTACAGACGGTGTCCCTGGCGCAAATGGTACAGACGGCCAAACAACCTACACATGGATTGCATACAGTGACAATGCCAGCGGTTCGGGCATGTATCAAGTCCCAAACAGCAACACCAAATATATTGGTATTGCTGTAAATAAAACCACGGCTACAGAGTCAACTAACCCAGCAGATTACACATGGTCATTATTTAAAGGGACAGATGGTCAGGATGGCGCAGACGGTAAAAACGGTGCGACTGGGCCAAGAGGATATACAGGATTAACAGGGGCAAATGGTGAGCGTGGTGCTGGGCGCTACACGGTATCTACATCAACAGGTGCGTGGTCTAATTTAACGGCTAATGCAGCGGTTCCCAGTGGCCAACCGGTTATTAATGACATAGTAACTATTTACAAATCGAGCGACCCGAAAATAGAAAATACACGCCGCTATACAGGTTCAAGCTGGCAATCCTATGTGCTACACGTTCACGGTAGCGCACTGATTGAAGATACCGTTGATGCCAAAGTATTACGTGCAGGTACACGTATCGCCTCACCACGTATCGACCTGATAGGTGATAGCTTTATGAAAATAGAGTATGCACTAGGTTTTGGGCCAGATAATGTTTGGTATTGGTATGGCCCTAAGATACTAAGCAATGGTTTGCCTAACTTAGCTGCCCTAACCAAAGCCAATGCACTTGAATGGAAAGACACGGGGGGCAATGGTTACTTTGGTGGCTCTATTGTGGCTGGTACATACAGCACCGCGCTTACAACCACCGACTTATCAGCCGATGCCTTTGTCGAAATTGGCCCATTTGGCTCAAACGGTGGCGTAATTAATATTGTGTGTTCATTACAACTTAACTCGATGGCCTCGGGCAAAAGTACAAACCCTGCAGGAAAGCCAAGCGATCCCGTATGCACCATTCAGCTATCAGAGTTAGTAAACGGCTCATGGGTAGTACGCCAAACGCAAACCTACCACGGCGCGGGTACAATTGTAACCAATGACTATGATCGTGAATCCGACTCATACCATTGGTTACTAACGCAATCGGCGTCAGGGTCTTTTACCTATACAGACAATAAGCGAACCACGACAGACAGAACGTACAAGCTCGCAATAACAAGCCGGTCGGGCGTAAATATTTACGGATCATGGCAAAACCCTTCACAAAAACTTTCAATTATTTCACAAGAGGATTAATTATGGCTGAGTATTCTGCCTCACAAATCACGATAGCCAACGGCTTTAAAGACGTGGTTATCGAAAGCGGCGAAAGCCCTGAAAACGTACGCCAAGGTGACTTTTTATTTGTTACAGGAAGTGATCCTGTCGCAATTAATCGCACCTACATTAACGCCAATAATAAGCACGTTATTGAGCTAACCAAAAACTGGGGCCAAGGCAACAAAAACAACCAACCGGCGATTGTGCTGCCGACTACAGTAGAATTTAAAGGCGTTGCTGATGCGCTGAAAAACGCTAATTTATTAGTAAACGATAACTTTCAGGCCATGTTTGACTATCAAACTAAACCAGGCGAAGTGGATTTTAAAGCAGCGGACGGCTCAACCGTAACGCTTAAGACGTTAAAACAGCAACAGTTAGACATTGAAGCGCTACACCCCTACCCGTGGGCTATGCGCAAGGTTGAGTTTGAGGCGCGTAGAGCGGCAAATAATGAAAAATTTGCTGCCAGTGGTTTTGTACATTTTGGTAGGATGTTAGATGCTGCCGGAATAATAGAAGTCATAAATAAAGGGTTGGGTTTATCGGGGGGGGCCGCGTCGTCATTAGCAGGACAACTTGCTCTTGGGTATTTAGGTAATTCCGCTGAAACTGGTAACAGTAAAACAAAGCAGGCCGTAGTAAATATCTGTGGGGTTGTTTCTAATATTATTGGTTTAAGTAGTCACCAAAGTGACTACGGCGTGCGTGTTAAATTCCCCCTCGCAGAAGATGGTACACGTACTTACGATAGTGCAACAGGTTTAAGTGTAACTCACGCTAGCCCAGCAATAGCATTTGCAAGCGAAACAACGACTAATAAAGTAGTAACTGAGCGTGTTGATATGTGGGGCTTTGAAGTATTCTTACGTGAAATAAATCATGCTGACCCGTTTGTATATGCCAACGGGGTAATTCAAAGTTTGGCAACTAATATTAATAATATTATGACGGTCAGTGATACCGTCCGCCCCAGCTCATATTTTGCTTGGTATGAAGGTGATGAATCTAGCACGGGCAAAGGCGTTAACTGGCAAACCGCCACAGAGACCCAGCGTATAGCTATCGCGAGCGACCCTAATAATAATATTTACTTTGACGATGCAACCGGTAAGTTTTATCAATGGTGCTTGCGAGGACGCAGTGTTGCAGGTCTCGGAAACGGTGATTGGGATGCCATAGATGCCGCCCCTGTGGGTAATTTAACACTCAGGTTTGATGGTGCCAGTACGAGTGGTCGTATCACTCCACAAGGGGTGAGGAATGCGCCGCCCGCTGCGGGCGTAGACACAGGGGTGAACTACTTTTCCAACACTCTTAGTGCCTATAACCTTAGTCCTTATACGGGGGTATTTTCTTCTCGACGTAATGATGACTCAGATGCTTCTCATACCTATTTTTTAGTGTGCGGAACGGTTAATCGCTTAAATCAGGGGGCTTATCACCCTAGTTTTAATCCCTCAGGAACGGCTTGGACACATGACACCACCTCACTAGAAAAGTCACAAAGACGTAAGTGGTTTGAATATACCACCAATGCACACCGCATACGTAGTAAGCAAGAGGCGTTTACGGAGGTATGCACCCTAGCGCTGGGTTCTGGCGGGCTATCCTCTGGAAATACGAGCCAACATAGACCGGATGGACGCCTCTACGACGCCATTTATGAGAGCGGTCAAGGTGGCATTTGTCGTGATATGCGCTATTCAGCTTGGGGACTAACTCAAGAAGACTTTGCAGAAGCGGACTTAAAAGTAAAAAGTAGTGAATATCGTGGACGTGAGCTTTTAAAAGTAACTAAACTATTCGACCTAGCAGGGTCTAGTACTTTATCCTCCTCTTTGGCGGGGGTTCGTGCTTACCCAGATAGAGTAGCGGAATTTGGGATTAATGTAACCGATGGTTACTTTATGTACAATGCAGCTAATGGAGAACTTTTTGATAATTTAACTCTGCCTGAATCCTTAGTCTCCCCCCGTTCTGCGCATCTATACTACCCCTCTAGCTGGGGAGAAAACCCAAATATTATCCTTGTTTATGTGTTAACTGATAGTACACCTATTGCTTGGGAATACCTATATACCGAAGTAATAGGTAATCCTGCTACAATACTGCAGTGTGATGATCTTAAAGAGGGTTGGGTTGGTAGTTGGAGTACTGCCATCCCAGAAAATGGCGTAACAAAAGCTTATCCATTAACAAGAGCGGCAATCGGAACATCACATACAAAGCACCAAACGGATGATTTTGGGGTTACTTGGTCGAGTTCTTCTATCGTAAGTGCAACTACAACCAATGATTACACATCAAGCTCCCTTAATTCATCTTCCGTTGCTATTATATCTTATAAGACGAAAGCCAAATTTACGCAAGATAGCACTAATAGTACTGTGCACGGAAGTGTGCTTGGTCTGGGGGATGTTTTTTCATCTAATTACTACGCAGAAAACACGGGAAAACCGCTCGCATTTTCCCTAATTGGAAAGATTCTAACAGGAGCACATCCAAAACCGAACATGGCTTCTTATTCGTTGTTGCAAAGAAATCTGCAAGCAGGACGGTTCCTCCCTGAAAGTACTAGCTGGTCAATAATAACCCACCTTCCAGTAAGTATAGAAAGATCCTTAGTTGGGGGTGAAGTTGCATTCAAAGCTCTTAATTACAATGTAGTTGAAAACCAACAAGGCTTCATCAACTACGCATATACAGAACTTAAGCACGAGGGAACAGATTGGGGTGACGATGGAATGATTCATATAGTAAGTAACCAATCAACAATGCTTGATGACAACGGACAAACAGTAAAAGTAGGCACGGCCCAAATTTTAGAGCCTCTAGGGTGGATTAAAAATGATAAGTGATTTTTTAAACTTTATCGTCGTAGACGAAAATAACGAACCAGTTTTAAATGAACAGGGTTTACCGCAGTTATTACGACGTCCTGTAACAAAAACTAGACAAGATATTGAGCGTTTAATTGCGCTCAACAAATCGGTCGTCGTAATTAATAAATTTGCCGAACTTGTTGTTTTGGCTAAACAATGGGATTGGGCACAAAGCTACTACGATTATTTAGTTAACCTTAATAGCGTAAAAGAGTACAACGCAAACTTACCCGATCCTATTGCAAATAAAGATGGAACAATTACAACTATAAATCCTAAACCATTACCAATCGAGCCGCAGTGCTTGGTAGTCAAAACAGTTGAAGAAGTCTTAGCACCTTATGCTATGACATTATTTCGATTAGATCGTAAGAGCCAAATTGCTAATGCTAAAGTAACTATATCAACAGGGAAAACGTTTGATGCAGATGAAATGAGTATTATAAGACTCGGTAATGCTGTTATTAAAGCCATTAAATTAAATAATGATGCAATAATAGAATGGTCAACTGATGATGTACCAACAGGGATAATGGTTGATTGTACTAAAGCTGAAATCATTGAGGCTCACGACAAAGCTACAGATATGTTTAAATATATGTGGAGAATACCAAAAAGCTAAACAAGTTTAAGCGGGCTTAAACCCGCTAAAAAACATTAAAATCCATACCCTTTCACACAAATAAATAAATTTAAATGTCAATTTAACATAATTTGCAAATTCTAGAATCTACCGTATTTTATTCCAGATTTTAACGGCGGCTTACAATAACCAAGTGTAAGGGGCTGTTCATTTCTAGAATAATTGTAAGGGGCTGTTCATTTCTAGAATAATGATGATGTGATGATTTTCGCCCTCATCTTTTGGAAAAGCCCATTATTACTGGGTTTCGTTAGTTTATAGTGTGAAATTCTATTAAACACGATTACGTATGGTTTTAGACGAAAACGTTCAAACTGACTCATTACTCAATCATTCCTGCTCATTTTACGTTTAGAATTAGATCATTCTTGATCGTTTAACTTTCCTTTAAACAGACTTTAAACGCCTTTTAAATACGGTTTAAATATTTTGAACTGCCAATGTTTAAATTTTCTCAGCCGCTACAATCGTATTAAACTGAGGGCCTAAGTTAATCGCGATCATAAAATCTTGATATGATAATTTTACTTGGCTGCCTATGTAGGTAAACGTATTTGGATTTTGAACAGCGTTCATTAATATCTGGATTTGTTCAAGCGTAAGCTGGCCAATTAAAAACTTTTCAATTTGAGCACTGCTGACTGTAACAGCGCTACTATATATAGGTGCGTTTTTACGTGACAATTCATTTAATAAATTTGTAGGCAAGTGCCCTAGCGTAAATTGCTGGCTATCTGGTACTGACTTTTTAAGCGCTAACTTCGCTGCTTGTAAGTTTACCTTCTTTATATAGTACTGCTGAGATTTTAAAATGGCTTCGTTAAATTGTGGGATTGCTAATTTTTGGATATCGGTTGATAAAGTCATTACTGATTTACCCGCTGCAATGTCTGCGCCTAACCATGCTTTGCCCGGATTATAATCCCAGCCTAAATCTATGCCTGGCAATTTATTAAGTTCTTCACCTGTTGATGAATCTACAACTTTGAATGACTCCATAAATTTATTAACTTTTTCAGGTTTGCTAATTGATAAACCCATGCGTGCAATATCTCGCGCATTAAGTGATACCACTTTACACCTACAGTTATAACCATTTGGTGGATAATGCGTATCCCAAAACGGATGATCAACTGGTAATAAAATGTAATTCCACTTGCCGTGTTCAGGTCTAACGAGACTATCACCGGCAGTTAAATATAATAAATAAGGTCTGCGCTGTTTTATCCGTTCTTGTTGTTGCCAACGGCCAGCTGCTCGCGCGGTGTTTTTATTATTTTGATAAATGACTTTTGATCGCCAGCCTCGTTTACCATTGTATGACCAGCCATGATCATCAACTATTTTATCAAAACGTTTTCTAAAGTCCGATATCGTCTCGCCATCACTAATTGCCGAATCTACCGCTTTATAAAAATCGTTAAGTATTGATAGCTGAGTTGCACCGGCAACAGTAAATGCTTTTGCGTGAATTAAGCCCTGCAAATCTTTATATGACTCACTTGTAAGCTTAATTTTATCTTTGAAATGAGAAATGGCTTCCTTGAACTTAACAAGGTCGCCATATTGTGGAGCTGGTAAGGCCATATTAGTGCTCTTTTAACGACTGTTGAATGTCTTGAATTTCGTTTCTACGTGAATTATCACGGCTATTACCAAAGAAGAAATTCAATATTGACGCTACAACGGTGCCTAAAATAAAGCCCAAAATGGTATCTGCAAAGCGTGTTGCGGTATCTGGAATAGTTAAAAACGTTATACACCCTATGTATATAACGGTTGCAACCGACCAGAACCACGCATAGTAATAAATGAAGCGTTTAGAAAACTTATCATCTTGATTAAGTGCTGCAATCTGCATATTGCGGGCGCTTTGAGTGTTTTTAAACGCTAAATCATCAAGCTCTTTTTCACGGTTTAAAATGGTTTGCCGTAACTCTTGTTGTAATGCACTGGATTGCTGAACCAGATTTAATGCTTGCTCAGGCGTGCCACCATTAGTAATGGTTTGCGCAATATCTACCACTTTAGACGCGACCTTTGATCCATTGTCGCCCCCTATCCAACCGCCTATTTTTTTATCCAGGCCTGTGAGCTTTGCTATGCCAAGTGCTATTGTAATTGGGTCCATAGTTATACCTTTATATAGTCGTTGTAAGTTTTACCACCAATTTTAATAAGCTCTAAACAATCCAGTTTTTTATACTGACGAACGAGGCTTTTAGCGGTTGTAAAATCGCATGTGTTGTATTCGGTTATTTCATAAAGCTCAGGCATTTCTTTTTTTGCACGGCGCTTACCCCATGCTTTTTCTGCATCTTTGATTGATTTGGCTGTGTATCTGGCGCGGGTTCGTTTACGCCAAACATCAGGTATACACGCAGGGCGTTCGTTATCTTTAGAGTACCAACCACCTTTAATTACATCGTCAACGTACACAACTAAACTGGTTTTAGACTCAGATACACGACCACGTGTAACAGTTATTTCAAACTCACCGTATTTGAAAATAACCGAGCCAAAAAAGCCTGCTAAGTGCTTTTCTATCTCTATCCACTGCTCTTTTGTGATGGCCATAAGCGCCCCGCTACAGTTTTGCTATATCGAGTGAAATTGCTTGCTCAATGCCTTTATCATCCTGCTTGTAAAAGCGGATAAAACGGCAAGAATCAACCACACCAACCGACTCAGCAATAATATTCATGGCTTTGGTCCACTTGCCTGAATCATCTGAAATTTCGAGTTTACGCAGGGCTAAAATTCGTTGCGGATTAAGTGATCCTTGCTTATCGGTATTAAACGTTTTGCTAACAATGGCTTTAATATTTTGGTTGCCACCTTCGGTCCATTCGTCCAGGCATTGATCAATTAATTGCTTGGCAAGGGTAAGCTCTGGGCCAAGTTCAATGCGCTCTTGGGTTTGTAGGGTTACTTTTAATTGGCTGTCAAAGGTGCGTAGTGTCACATTGCCTTTTTTACCGCCTAAGTTAACGCCATGTTCTTGGGCTAATAGCTCTATAAAATCGTCTGCTTCAGCCATTAAACTTTGTTTAAACTCTGCCAGTGCTTCTTGCATATCAACGGCTTTATCAATGGCTTTTTTAACAAACTCGTCTTTGATCAAGTCTGTTTGTTTGATGTTGGCAATAGCTACTAAATTGCTTTTGCCGTCTTTTAAATAACCATCAGGAACGTTATTCATCATCTATCTCCACAGTTTTAGAATTAGCCTCATTCATGCCTGCCATAAATTCATACTCCATTGCTGTTTGGGCAACTTCTGCCAGTGCTGAGTCTGAAATATCAGGGAATTGTGAGGTGATTTTTTGTTTAAGTTCGTCCAGGTCTTTTGATGCCTGAGCAAAATGAAAAAGCTTTTTAATGGTGTCTTCACTTGCGTGATCAAACACATCAAATTCGTTGGTAAGCTCTACGTTATCGGTTGTCTTTTTGGCAAACTCAGATTTAGCAGCCGTGGCTATGCCTTGGCCTTCTTCTGGTACATCTAGGATTGTTTCGCCGTCTTTAGGCTTTGGTACACCGAGTTCTTGATAGGCCCAATCTTCACCAACGGGCACAATACGGGCTGTCTCGCGCACGCGGGTTACGGTGTCAGTGTTGATCTCGCGTTTGTCTTTAAAGATGAATTTAGGCGGCTCGCCACCATCGAAATTTACAGTGTGAAGCGAGTTTAAAAGTTGGTTGCGAAATGAAGCCACAAGCACCCTGTCTGAGCGCTGATTATCGCCTGCTCGTTTTGCGTGGGTTTCGCTTGCTGCACGTGCGCCCCCATTTTTTTGCTCTGTTGCCAAGGTCTGGCTGGTTAGCGCTTTACTTATTTCAGCATTACAAAAGTTTACCAGGCGCTCAGGGACTGGCTCGCCAGATATTTTGCTCTCGATGATCTCAATGCTGGTGTCATCAGGTATGGCGGCTATGCCGTCTTGTACAAGCTTAGCTAATCCGTCAAGCAAGTTATTTATATCTGAATCTTTACTGCCTATTGGGTATTTACCCACAGGAAATGGAATACCAAAGCGCTCGCACAGCTGTACAAAAAACTTAAAGCCGCCATGCTTGAACGTCCATGGCCAAAAACAGCTACTTAATAACGCGATACCATACGGGTTTTCGGCGCTTGGCATGTGGCGAACGCACGACCAACGGCGTTGATCGACTAACTCGCCTTGTGGGTTGTCGCTGGTTTTAACAAGCAACTCGTGATCACTATTAAACGCAAAGCGGCTGTTACGCCAGGTCTCTACATATTCGGGTTGCCAATGGCCATCGTGTTTAATGTATTTGCCTAAGTGGGTAACGCTAAAGCCATTTAAAATGGCGCTGTAGTTGTGCCAATCCATATCGGCCCATTCTGTATGGGCACAAGGTTTTTTAGCAAAAAAGGCTTTAGCTAGTTCATAACTTTTTAAACTGGCTGCATCGTCACCGCCTGGCACTAGCTCGGTATTAAAGCTAAATAAGCCACTGCGTAATGAACGCAATTCACCTATAACATGCGCATCACGGGCTATTTCTTCATAAATAGCGGTGTTTTTACCCGCGCGGCGTAGGATTGGATCTGGGTTTGGTAGCTCAGTAATAAGCGACGTTAGGCTTGGATCTAAACGGTTTTGGTCAAACATACGGTTAAGTGCAGCGTATGCTTTAGATGTAACGCGTGGTTTGCTATACATGATAGCCCCTTATTTGTTTAGTTACTTTGCGGCTATTAACACGGGGAATACCGCCCGCACCGGTGCTGGCTACCATCCATAAAATGGCTAATCCACAGCTTAGATCGTAGTGATGGTTTGTTTGCTTTTCAGGCCAGTTTTCAAGCTCGTCAAGGAGTAAACGACACCGTGAATGAAAGGCAATTTGTGCTGGCGTGTTTGTAACATAGGTCTCTAACGAGCCGATGCGTTCCTCTGCAGGTATGGTTGCAGTAACACCACGTAAAGGCAGTGCTATACCTTGCTCTAGGCCTGTTGTAATAAACTGGCTGCGCATAAAATCAAAGGCGTTGTTGTTCTCAAAGCCCCACACACGGCAGTTATATTCTTTTTGTGCGCGTATTAAATCGTTAAGTAAACGGCTGGTACCACGTACTTTACGGCTTTCATATTCAACGTGTAGTTTTTGTAATTCATTAGAGTAAAAGCCCACTAATATAGCGCTAGGGTCGGCTTTTTCTGTTTTGCCCATGCTTGGGTCACATGCGCCATAGGGTATCCATTCGTTTAAGCGATCAACCCAAAAATCAAACTGATAAAATATGGCTTCTTCGTCGCTTTTGGCAATGCCTTGCATTTCGCGGTTAAACTCACGCTTATTAGCTGCCCACATACACATCAAATCGTAAAGCGTACGCACACTTGGCCAGCTTGTTTTAGCGGCTTTAAGCATTTGTTTTTTATTTTTTATCCAAAACTTAAATGACGGTTTTTGCTCTGTAGAAACCGCTTGTCCCTTTACCGCTGCGCGTTTTTCAAAGCGCTTGTCATCATGTACCATTAAATCGCGGCATTGCTCCCATAAATCCATGCGTTCTGGCATTTGTTTAATGGCTTTAAAGCGGTGAACAATATGCCCTGGTGCTTCTTCGGCGCGGCTTATTGGGTCATCGTTATTTAAAACTGTGTTTACACCTAAAAACTTAACTGTTCCGTCGGGTGGGCCAAGGTATTGCACGGCGGCCTCTAAAAAACGCCAGCGGTTATCACGCTCAGTCGGTGATTTAGCCTCGGCATCTGTAATAATGTCATCTGATAGTAGTAATTTAGGGCGGCTTGCACCATGGAACGTACCGCGTACTGATTGCTCAGCACCACGGCTTTCAAAACGAACACCTTGAGCTGTTACAAACTCACCTAGCTTCCAAACGGGGGATTTTTGGCATACTTCGGGAAAGTCCAGCGCCAGATTATTATTGTTAAGCAACTCGGTTTTAACGACCTCTAATGTTTTGGTTGGCATTTTTGTTTCAGCACCAAACAAGATAACGAAATCGATAAATTGACTTAGCTTTTGTAAACCAAGTTCTTGGCAAATATCTTGGTCTTGCAATAATGCTAAAACAGCCACATACACCGGCGCTATTTTTACGCCCAGTGTACTTTTACCCTCACCACGCGGGGCCACAAACCAGTTTTTCCAACCATTTTTAAGCTTGAGGGCTTCGGGGAACCAGTTCATAAAATAGCTTTGGAATTCAGAAGCCTCTTGATCGTCGTCAAGCCACATGTGATGCGGAAAATACGTATATACAAAAAATTCAAAATCACCTGCTAATACGCGTTTACGGCGTGCTTTAATGGCAGCAGGACTTGGATCAATATTACGTTCTTTTGCTTCAATATCACGGCGTAGCGAGCTAGTTATTTGTTCTATTTCAGCTAAAAACTCACGTGAATTCATATCTGCCATTAGTCACTTAACTCCTGATCGAGTCGTGGACCAAAGGCGGTAAGTATTTCAACAAATTCGGGCGCAAAGTCGGGGTATTTAGTTGATACAAACTTAGCAAGAATTTTTAACACCTCGGTGGCAATGGTGCGCTTTTCAAGCTTTTTATTACCGCCCGATACCTTCATTACTTTGCTCATCATATCGGTGAGTGAGCTAAGTACTTTGGTGCGTTGTTCAAGTGGCAGCGCTGCGCCCTCGGCTGATTTTAAAAGCTCAAAGGTTTCGTTAACTTGAATGGTGAACTCTTCAATAAAGTCGGTGGTAAACTCCCCTGCTGTACCCTCGCTGCGGCGGCTTGCTGCACGGGCTAAGTCCCAATCGTCGCCGTTGTCTTTGGCTTCCATTTTCCAGCGACGTGCTGTACCGTCTGCCACGCTGTGTTTAATAGCCGCTACGCTTAACGCAAGCAGCTCTGATACATAGCTATGGCGTACGGCGTTTTTCTTTTCTGCAGGGTGCGCCATTAGTTCATCAATCCATTTTTTACGGCATAGGCAATCAACGACACCGCTAAACCTGCAGTACCACCCATAGCCGCCACTTTAACGCGCTGGTTAGTAAGTTTTTCTTCAACCTTAGTTAAACGTTCATCCTGCTTATTAATCGCTGCAATTTGGCGTTTTTCGCTGTCCTTTAGCTCTACTTTTAAAGCATCGGTTACAACCTTTTGGCGTGCTTCGCTTTTTTCGATACTTTGGTGAATATCTGCTTTTATCTCTGCAACACTGTTTAAAATGGCTTCTTGGCTGGCTTTAATTGAACCAATAGATTCAAACAGTAGGTTTTCTTGCTCTGGGGTCATGGGTGGTCCTTACGGGTTAAATACTTTAATGCCCGTCCATGTAGGCGTGCGTACATCAAAATGAAACCAACTCACTTGCCCTTCTATGGCGGTGATGTATGGGAATTCTTGCGGGTGTGCTAATACGTAGTCGCGTACTTGCTGTGCAGTGTAGTTTTCAAAGCTGCAGTCGAATGCTTTGCCTAGCTTATGTTGGCTGCGCTTTGCCCCAATAGTGCAATCAAGTGGACGATAGCCACGGTATTGATTAGCGCCGCCCCAGCTCCAACTATTTACGGTGCATGGCCCAAATGTGTTGCGTAACTTTTGCAGCATACGCAATGCGCGATCATCAAATAGATTGATCAAAAACAAAGGGTCGTCTTGATAAAGCTCAAACGTGGCTTTTGGTACTAATTCTTGAAACGTAAAGCTTGGGGCAGTCGGTACTACCACTTTTCTTTTAAGCGCCATGCTGTTGAGTCCTCATTTTGGTTAAACGTTGTTTTGTTAGGACGTAACAGGCAGGTAAGCGAGTACTGCGCGCCGGCTTTTTGTTCGCTGGGTTTAGCAGCTGTTTAACGCGGGTACGCAATGCGGGCAGGTCTTTTAGCGGGCAACGGCGAGAAATTGCAATTTGCTCGGCTTTAGAACTGGCCTTAATAATTTGTTGAGCTAAAAACTCAATAAATGGCGCATGCACTGTATTTGTCATGCTGGTAGTAAATCAATTTAGGGGATTGGGTAACACTGTAAAGTTGTTTGCGGCTGGGGCTTTCGAGCTGGTCTATTAGGTTAAATTAAAAAGGCTTACTAATACAAGGGGGCAAGCCAATTTAATTTAAATGAGGTTTAAACATGGTTTAAAGCAGTGTTAAAAGTTCGTTTAGTAGGTCGTCTACTTGGCGTTGTGTAAGCGTACCTTCTTCAAGTGCATCTTCAATCAGCTGCCTAGCGTCATCGTTTAACGCCATTTGGTTGTTAAAACATACACGGCGCAGACTACCGCCATTGATGTTCATGCCAGCGGTCACTTGCGGTGCTTCGCCTTCAAATTTTACTACGTAAGTTTGGTATTCAGTTTCCATCATTTACCCTTAATTTCTCTAAATGCTTCGCGGTATTCGTCCATCATGCCTGTAGTGTTTAGGCCAAATAACTTGCGTTGGTTGATATACCGGTTAAGCAGGTTTAAACCGTATTCGTACTGCCACCGCTTTGGCTTTTTGCCGCCGCTAAGTTGCAACGCAGTGAGCAGTACAAAGTTATTGTTTTGCATGTTTGTGCTTGGGGATGCTTTGAATTCTTACCTCAGTACCATCGGTAATGCGGATAAACTCAAACCAGCAATGTATGCAAATAGTATGATCGTTATAAACCTCGCCCTCTGGTGGGCGCATGGTTTTTAAGGTGTTATCGCACTCAGGGCATTTGTAATGAATTACTGGTTTGCTGCGTAACGTTGCAGCGTTAAAAAAGGCTAAGCATTCTGCTTTAATGTCTTTTAAAAGCTCCATGACGCCCCCTACTAACCATTTTCTCGTTGATATTCACGGCCGCAATAACAGCAATGTGTAGCCATTATCGAGATGTCGATTTTAGTTACATTGCGTGCATGACCACCGCCTTTTTTTGGTGCTTGGAATTTAACTTCAACTTTAGGGTTTACTGGCGAGTATTCCCCTTCAGTTAGAATCATTGATTGCCCTTGCCACCGAAAAGAAATATTAATAGCGTCTGAAGGTACTTTGCCTTGCTCTGTTAAATGGTCTTTAACTCGGTTTAATGTTTCTGTAAAACAGTTACACGCTTTCTTTTCTGTATTTGTATCCATGTTATTCTCCTACAAACTTAAATTTAATTGTGTTTCGTGCGCCCGTTCGTCTTGGTATGCACTGTAAATACTGCTTACTTGCTGGCGGGTTATTTTAAAACGTTTAACTAACTGCTGAATGTTGCAGGCTTTAGCGTCCAGGGCTTCACAAATTTGTTGATTGCGAATTTGCATAAGCACTTTGTGTAGCATAGGTATTTGGTAGCTTGAACCTACGTTTGCTTCTATTAACTCTTGCACCAGGGCTTTACCAAACACTTTAACTACTTCGTGAACATCGGTTGGCTTTTCAGGGATATAAAACATTTGCCCCTGCTGCTCAGTAAGTACCGCAATGGTTTTATCAACCCCTAAGTGTTTAACAATACGGCGCAGGCCATGGGGTAATGCCCGTAAATCTATGCTTGATTCGCTCATGATTGCTCCTCAAATAAATAATCTAAGCCGTTTTCGCGATCTAGTCGGCGTTGCTCTTGGTGTGCCTCTACGTCACGGCGAATGCGGCATTTTGCTCGGTCTGCAGCTTTAATTGGGCGATAGCGTTCTTCCTCTGTGTAAGGCGGCTTACGTGGGTTAATAGTGAAGTTTTGGTACTCTTCGTAATTAGCCATTTACGCCCCCTGCTTTACTTTATGGCGTGCAAGCCATTGTTTAAGTACTTCGATAATATGCGGCCATTGCTGGGCGCTTTGGCTAAGCTTTTTACCCTGCAAGTGACTTTCACAAAACGAGTCGCATGCCCCTTTTGAATCGATATTTACCGCACCTGCGCGGCTTAATTGGCCCCACAGGCTGTAAATCATTTTTAGCTGAGCCGGTAACTGTTTTTTTCCTGCATTTGGGTTCATAGCGCGGTAACGTGTAAGCAGCTGTTGTTGCTCAAGCTTGGTAAGCTTTACGCATGTATTAGTGCGGCCATTACATATGTACGACACATTTAGTTGGTGGGTATCTTGGTCGATACCCGCCGCCTTTTGTGCAATTTTGATTTGTTGTATTAAACTCATAACGTTCTCACTCATTTAAGGTTTTGTTTTGCAGACTTACCCAAATCACAAAAAGCAGCTAAATCACGCCATAACCCAACGAGATAGCTTAATACACGCATTTTCTGACGATGACGTATTTCAGCTTTGTGCCATTTTAACCACCCTTCCAGGCGCAGAGTTTCACGTTCTTCAAGCTTTTCAAGCTTGGCGAGCCAAAAATTATACTCGGCTTGTTGAGCAGTTAAGCCTTCCTGCTCAAAAGACATTTCAAGAGAGTAGTCATGAGGCCCGTCTTCTTGGTCGCTTGGCTCTATTGCAGATATACAATGAGTCAATTTCACTTCTAACTCCCTTAATTGACTCAAATATATTGGAGGTGGAGCTAAGCGCTCCTGAACAAATCGAGCAATTGTCTCGCGTGTTCCAACGCATACAACGCAAGTACACAGACGAGTGGCCTTTCGATGACTTTCAGTCGCCCCCTTTTTTGCAGAAGTAGTTATACTCATGCGCTTTCCTCCAGCGCTTCAATTTCAAAGTGTGGGGCTTGGCCTATACCAATAATTTTAATGCCCCAGTCTTTCATACCGCTGGTATAAACCAGCGGAAAATCACGATAGATAGTATTAAAACGTCTTGCTGTGTGTGCATGAGAGTTAATTTCATGCACATGGTGAATACTAAATAACTTATCGGCTGTAAGTGTTGCAAAGGCGGCTTTAATATTGCCGTCGCACTTATCTATTAGCTCACCTTTAGGGTCTTTTTTTGCAAGTAGATTTAGCATAGTTGCGTTAGTCACCAGCGAGCTAAACGCTAAGTGTGCGGTGTAGCGTGATGTGTTTAATTTTATTGAAAATGCCATTGTGATATACCTTATTTTTAAATTTAAAATGTTATGAGGAAATTACTGTGTCTTATTCGCTTGAGCAGCTTTACTATTTGACCGAGGCCAGCCGAAAAAACTTAATAAACGCCCTACCCAAAGCGCACATCGAACGGCTATATCAATTGCTTTGTACAATGTGCCCCAATGAATTTGCTGAACTGTCTGACGCTCATAAAGCTGCTGCAGATCAGTGCTGCCAAATAGCTGTTCGTGAAGCTGGTGTTGATTTTGACTTTCAATCCGCTTCAATCGCATCCGGCTCTGGCGTTTCAAAAGTTGCTGCATCTTTGCCTCCTGAATGCGAGATCCTTGACGTGTTTGTGCATTATTTAGCGATTCTGTTGCTTGGCGAATCTGCTGCATATCTAGCGCCGTTTGCTCATTTTGAAGAGCTTGAGTCGCGCTCTGGCTTTGTGATTGATCGTGTTGTTTGTGCATCACTTGCTTACTCCCAAGTTGTTGATGACTATGAGTTCGAGTTTTGGCCTTTTGATGAGCGCAACCCTTTTAAAGCGCCGCTAGAGCCAAATCGTCGCGGTCACTAGACCGCTGGTTTATTAAGTACTGATGAAAAAATGCCATTAACTAAGAGCTTGTCGACGGCAGTGTCTGGGTTTTTGTTGGTGTGGTTAAGCAAGTGCGGTAACAAGTTTTCAACGAGTTCTCGGGCGTTACCTTCAACCCGTTTGTGAAGCCACATCCACCACTTTGCATCGTCTTGGCCGAGCTTAATGGTGCCCTCTGTTAGCTCTAAAAACAGGGTTTTAATGTCTTCAACGGTAATTTGGCCGATAGGCTTTGGCCAAAAGCACACACGGCTCGCTATAAGTTCATAGCGCTCTTGCGTTTGTAGCTTGTCTACTAGTTGAATATTGCCAACAAGGGTTACCCCCACAATGGCTTGATCGCTAATAGTACGCAGTGGGTCGAGCGAGTTAGGTTTGCACTTGTCGGCTTCGTCTAAAATAATTAAACGGTCGGTATCGCGTAGTGCCATAATAATTTTTTGCATGTTTTTATAGGCACTTGGGCAACGCGATAAGCCCAGGGCTGTGGTTAGTTGCTCGAGTACTTGGGTGCTGCTGGTTTGCTCACTGCCGGCAATTAAAATGGCCTCTTTATTGTGGCGGCAATATTCCGCAATGCCTTTGGTTTTACCTAAGCCTGCTTGCCCTGCAAACACACTAAAGCGTTTACGTTGGCGTGCTTGGTCGCAGGCCATGGCAATCAGCTTTGATGTGCTGGTAGGAATAAAGCGCACATCACCGTACACAATGCTTATTTGTTTACGCTCAGTAAGCTCACCGTTTGCTTTGCCTTGCTCTACCTCAGCTGGGCAAATAAGCGCCCAAATGTCGTGCAGGTGTTTAGTGGGCTTTGCGTTGTACTTACCATTAATTAGTTGGCTAATAGACGCTGGGCTTTTACCCATACTTACCGCAATGCTGGCACTGGTAATGTTTTGGTCGCGTATTTCAGGCGATTGCAAGCGCAGGCAAATACGGGCAGCGAGTTCTTGGTCTGCTTTGTTATAAGACTTATTAAAGCCGTTGCGTTTTTCAATCTCGGTGATAGCCGCTTCACCAAATAACTGATGCCACATTTTGGCAATGACCTTTTCAGGGTCAATGGTGCATTTGTTTGCCAGTACTTCTTTTACTGACTGCAATGCAAAGCCACAATTTAATTCTTCGGCGGTCATGCCTGTGGTGCTTAACTCTTGGTTTATTAGTTCAACACGCAGCGTTTGCTCTGCTGTGTATGGGTGTGGTTGGCTATAGCTCATAGGTTGTTTCCTTGCGTAGATTAGGTTGGTCTAATAATTCGTTTAGGTCGATTTCGTGCTGTGGCTGTGTGGGTGCTACATCAAAATCAAAAATGTTTACTGGTGCTTGTTGTGCTGCAATGGCTTTAATTGGCGCGGCAAACTTAGCCACCGAATCAACATCGATAACGCGATCTTGTGTTTCTTGGGCTTCGATTTCGCGGCGTTTGGTGTCGATGCGCTTTAAGCGACCCGTGCGGCGTTTGCTTTCAGCTTGCTCAATGCGCGACGTAGGCACGGCATGCGATTTAGTTTTTAAGTTAGCGAACATTAAAAATTCACCGTTTAGCTTATAAAGCTTGGTGTAGCTGTCGTCGTGTAGGTCGTAGGCAGCAATAAGCTCTTGGCCGTTAAACTGGTGTAAAAAGTCGGCACTGTAATCACGTTGATGCAAGCGAAAACGGCCACGACGAATATTGACGGTTTCGCGCGGTAGCATGACAAAATCACCCTCTACTGGTGGTACATGCTCGATGTTTTCGTCCCATACTTGTTGGCGTGTTTTGCCTTTAATCTCTGGGTGTTCACTGTTGTGGTAGTCGTTTAAAAAGGCTTTAAACTCAGCTATCCATTCGTCTACTGTGGGTAGTTTACGTTTGCCTTGCTTGGCCTCTTTAAGTACCAGCTGCTTATGGCGGTCATCGTGGTCGCGCCCGCAATAGGTGCTAAAGCGTTTACCCACGCGGTCTTCCATGTGTAAAAAGAACCGCTCAATCCACTTAACACGAGCATTACCTGGTATGGCAAAAATTACGTCTATTTCAAACTGTGCATAAAAGCCGGTGGTGTCGTCGTTCATGAGTTTGTTTTTGTAGCCTGAGCCGTTATCAAGGTAGAACATGGCAGGCACGTTGTTATGCACTTTAATAGCGCGGCTTATTGCTGCTAGGGTGTCTAGCGTGCTTTCGGCGTAGCCTAGTTCCCAGCCTACAATGCAACGGCTTGCTACGTCTTGAAACGCGGTAAGCTCAGCGCGGTAAGGTTTGCCCGTTTTTGGGTGCGCTAGGTATACGTCGAGCGTGTGGCCATCGCCGTTATACATAACGCCTGGCTTTAAGTTATCGGTTGAACGCAGTAAGTGATCTTTATGTTTTTCGCGGTACAGTTTTGCACCCATACGATACGGGCTTTGTGGGCCAAGTTCGTGCGGTAGTGCATTAATAAAACGACGCACTTGGTGATGCTCGGCTTTATAACCCTCTTTATTTAGTTGGTCGCTCACTTGTGCAAAGCTTGGGCTATTAGGGCTGTGGTAAAGCTCTAAGCAGCGGGCAAGCCAGCTATATTGTGTTTGCGCTTTGCCTTTATGGTTAGGTAATAAGCTGTTAATACCGTTGTCTTTATAAGCATTGCACCAGTTATAAATGGTGGCGCGCCCTGGTAACTTACCTAGTGCATCAATCGCGCTTGCTAATGTGCTAAGCGCCGTGTTGGCACGGTAGTTTTTTACTAGTGCCTCAAATGCTTTAGGTATGCCGCACTCTTGGGTTAATAAGTGACGTACTAGCACCGCCCTACTTTGGGCTTTTTTACGGGCTGTTTCGCTGGCATTTTGCCAACTCAGTTCCAAGCCTGTGCTTGGCAACTTATTGTATTTTTGTACTGCAGGATGCATTGCTCTCTCCTACTTTGTATTAAAACGGTCGTTGTACATAGCCAGCATGTATTCACGGTTTGCCTGTGCGTCTTGCCATTCGTCTTCGGCAAATTGCGGTATGCACTCAGCGCCAGCTAAATGCTCTGGGCCAAACTCACCGCTTAACCGATTTAACATGTGGGTAATACGCTGTTGTATGCCTAGCCATAAATGCCAGGTTGTTTGTGCTGCGCCTATGCGGTGGTTTAAATCAAGGTCACGGGCGTTACAAAGCTGCTCGGTCATGGCTATAAACTCTTCGAGCGATTCGTTAACAACGGCATTATGTGCAAACGATTTTTGGCGCACCTGTGCAACCAGCATAGGTAGCTCATACATTTGTTTAGGGGCTTTGGTTAGTCGCTCAGTCTCTAGGGCGTTAATCAGCGTGGCTGTTTGCTCTTCAAGGTCGGTGTGCTTATCTTTTAGTTTGCGAATTTCTTTACGGAACTCACGCACTGATAGGTCATTAAGCGTGTCTAGGTCGTCGTCATCTAACGATTCAACGGTTTCAACTGGTAAGCGTGCCATTTCAATTAACTTGCTTTTGTTCATGTTTAAAAGCGCAGACGTCCGCGCTTTTGCCTCAGGCAGCGCTAAAAACATTTTTGCAACCGTTACAGCTTCTTGTGCTGTGCGTGGTGCAATATTGTGTTCACGTAGCTTGGTTTCAAACTCGCCGTGGCCTAGGTGCATTTTGATCGACATATACAACAGTCCACGCTTAGCGGTCTCTACCAGTGCTTGTTCTTCCATGCGCACAACCAGTTGCCATGCTTGGTCAACAGAATCTGGCATTACAAGTTGTATGTGCCCTGCCATCTTTTCTATTTTTGCACTGAGCTGCTGTTGCTCCTCGGCGCTGAAAACCTGAATTTCAGACGGTTCTTGGTCTTTGATAGTCATTGTTTTGGCCTTATTTATTCAGTTAGAAAATCAGAGACTTTGAATTGAGGATCTTGTGGGTCGCTAACGGTTAGCTGACTTAAAATAGATTGCTGACTTTGCCTTTTTGCTTCAATTTCGATTTCAAGCTCAGCATGCTTTTGGAGCATTTGCGCTCGTTTATCTACGGGCAAAAATAATAATGGCGCTAACAAAATTGAGGCGGGCTCAATTGTTTGTAGTGCCCAACATAGTGCTGGCAATAAGTAAATCGGCATTTGTTGCGGCTGGCTAGGTGCAAACCACTTGTTTAATTTTACTTGGTCGACATCGCTATTATCTGTGGCAGCGTAGTTCATTCGATCTGCCAATTGTGCGCGAGAAAAGCCGCTTTTACGCATACACACATTTACGGTTTGGCAAAACTTATGGTACACGTCGCACTCTGGCGGTACATCATCATGGAGTAGACTTTTTATTTGATTTGAAAAATTCATAGTAAATATTCCCTGCAAATTAACCTGTTATAACTAACTTCATTACGCCATGCTTTGCGGTGCTGGTACGGGTTGTTGATTACGTAATGCCGCATAAATTTGCTGTTTGCGCTCAGTACGGTCTTTTGGGCCTCTACGAGATGTTCCGTCGTATTCATTTGCGAATACTTCGAATAATTCAAGATCAAGTGATAACGCAATTGCCTCAGCAACTGGTTTAGAACGAGCAGACCGTTTTGCCACATTGGTTACATGAGAAGGTGTTATTTCAAGCGCATGGGCTATATCTGTAAACGTAATATCTCGCTCTCTAAGGGTTTTCTTGATTTCTTCAAATGTCATTTTTTTAGAAGTCATGCTAAATTAATCCTATGTAAAATTGTTGTGTCTAATTTATATGTCATAAGTACGCTTTTTACTTTAGTGGCTAATTAATAGGACGTCAACATAATTATAAAAAATAAATGTAATATAAAAAAGGCATTGACTGACCGATATGTTTGACACTACTATTGTTGATATTGATTTCAGCGTTTTTGATCGTCTGAGTGAAATACTAGAAGTTAAGAGTGATAGATCGCTTTCACTTGAACTAGGGCTTTCGCATTCAGGTGTATCTACTGCTAGAAAAAAGAATACGCTTCCATATAGCGCTATTGTTAATACATGCGTAAAAAGAGGTATTTCTTTAGATAAGGTATTTAATTTAGACGTTATTAAATCTTCTGAGATCAATAAACCATCTTCGAAAGACAACCAGCCAATATTAGGTGTTGATGACCTATTAGCAGCTAATGCTTTGGTTGAAAAAGTTTTAGAGGAATTACTTTATACAAAAAATTTGCCTGCGGAACGTGAACTCTTGATTTGCAAAAAGTTGAGGCCGATGCTTATTCAAAAAGCTTTTGAGCATAATATGAATGAAGTGTTTGTTAAAACAGTTGCTGAGGGAGCGTTGTATATGGCTTAAATGGAAAATAAATATGTTTAATAATAAATTTAAAATTGTAACTTTACTGTGTGCTGCATTAACTGTTTGTAATGTTGCAGCCCTTACCCCTCTTGAAGACCGCGCTGTTATTCAATATATGAGTGCAGATATTTTACTGCCAGATAACTCAATGCTTAACGTGGATATGAGCTTTGATTGTGGTAGTGACTTTTCTAAAACTGCGATGATCATTACAAGTGATGCAGGTGCACATTTACTTGCAACAGCATTTGCAAGTATGTATGGCAATGCTGCTGGTGATCAGGTTCTTCGTAGTTGGAACACTAAAGTTAATAAAAGTGACCCACGCAAGCCTACTTTTTTAGTTGTGACTCCACCTGAAAATGCCCATGAAAATTGGTATAAAAGTGGTATATCCAAAAGTGCTACAAAAACGTTAAATTATAAGACAAGCTCATTAACATCTGATGATTTAGAAGTAGCAATGCCAATTGTTAAACCATATTGTGGTTCTAGAGACCACAGACCTACATTGGCGCAATAAGTTCACCAGGAATAGTGTAAGCCAATTTTATTGGCAATAATAAGATGGACACCATTATGAAAAAGTTACTATTTTTACTCTTATTTATGTTGAGTAGTTTTAATTGTTTTGCGTTTAATATGCAGCATTTGAACGCTGCTGCCCAAGATAATAACAAGAATATTTATTTTTCTTCACATGATGGCGTCTATCGTTTTGATGGTAGCCATTACTTAAACTTATCCAGCATATCTGCTTTACCAAAACGATGGACAAGTGATGTCATTTTTCAATCACCTGGCTACTTGTATATCGCATATAAAGACAATGATGTATGGCAATTTGATATACATACGCTTGAAGCAACAAAGCTTAGTGATATTACAGCAAGCAAGCTGGCAGCAAATAACACGCATTTATTTATGTTGGGTAGAGAGCAGCTAACTTTACTTAATTTAGAAACATTAGAAACTACTCAACCACTCAGTAAAAAAGTAAAAATGTTTGATGTATCAGCCTCGGCTAATCATGGTTATGTGATGGCTAATGACGGCGTGTATGTGATTAATGACAGTAGTGCCCGTTTGATAGATGGTACTAGTGTTAGTAAAGGTGAGCTTGTTGCTACCCCATTTGGTGTAATATATTTTTTAAATGATCATATGACTTCGTATTCATATTTGAACGACGTAAAAATTGTTAATGATGAAATTACAAGTGCTAGACATTTACGCTTTTCGCCCCCTTATTTTTTATATTATGTTGACCGTGGTTCAATTAACCAAGCTGAAATCACTCAACTTTCAGTATTACAAAAAGGCATAAACCCGCGTCCACAGGCGTACAAGGATTTGTTTGTAGATGATGAACAAAACCTTTGGACATTAGATGTTAGCAACTTTGAGGTTGTTTCTTCTAAGGTTAGGCTTGATCGTCTTGGGGTTGCCTCTATTTATAATGTGATTGCAACAGTGAATGATAAAACATGGGTAGGCACTGATGAAGGGCTCTATACCTACTCAGACGGCCAGTACTCAGAGCTTAATAATTTAAATCAGCAAATATCAAAACTTGGCTTTTCTGTAACTGCATTAGTTCAAGAAAATGACACTGTATTAGTTGCTACTAATTTAGGGGCTTATGCAATTAACCTAAATACGCAAGTCGTTAGCCAGTTTTTTAAAGGTTACGTAATTAATTTAGCCGTCATTAATAAGCAAATTTACTTGTCTACTAATGATGAGGGTGTACAAATATATAGTTTGGGGCTGACTCCAATTGATTCTGGCTATATCAATAAATTTTTACCGCATGAGATTGTTTGGGCAACTAAGAAACTTGACGGTAAGCTCTATATTGCTAACGAGAAAGGCTTGGTGTCGTTTAATGATCGTGGTGATGCATCTATTGAACTTGAAAAATATGCACCTGTAGCGGATGTTCAGTTGTTAGGTAATACGCTTTATGCTGCAACTTATGGGAATGGTCTATTTAGAAAAGTTGATGGGAAGTGGGAATCTGTTGTTAGCCCGCTATATATTAATGAATTGCACTCATTAAGCCAGGAACTGTATTTATCTACCAATCATGGCATTCATAAGTTTAGTATGGACGATGCATACACGAACTTATTAGAAGGAACTGGCGACCATTCATTTACACCAAATGGTATTTTAACTATTAGTGATAAAATCATTGCTGTTAGTAATCAAGGTGTAATAAGAGTTGAAAGAAAAAGACAGGAAACCGTACCAAATAGCAGTATTAGTTACATCAAGACAAATACTAAAACTTATTTAAACCCTGATACATTAAAAGTTAATAACTCAGGTTGGCTTGATATAGCTTTAACTAATTATAGCTATACGCTGAATGATCATATCAGTTATCAATACCGCTTAAATATGAGCGAATGGCATGACATACCAACTCCACTTATACAATTAAACAAGCTAAACCCTGATACGTACACACTTGAATATAGAAGTAAAATTAATGGCGGCGTGTGGAGTAAACCACAACCATTTAACTTTGTGGTAAGTGGGCCATGGTATAGCTCTAATAGCGCGATGTGGTTTTATGCGTTTATGCTAACAGGCCTTGCTGTATGTATTGCAGGCTTTGTGTTCTTTTGGTTGCAGAGCTTTCACCGTGTGTTTAAGTCGCACCAAAAGCAGTTACAGCGTGAGGGCTTGAGCGTTGCCGCTATAAACCTAGCAAATGGTATAGATTTATGTGGCGGTGATGAAACGATGGTTTGTGAAGGGCTGGTAAAACTCAAGAAAGCGCATGATGTATTAAACCCTATCGCAAATAGCCATGCTAGCCTTGGCCATAATGACTTAGCTACTGCAATCGATATGCTCCATATTAAGTGCTTATCAAGGGATGGGGTTGAGCCTGAATTTAATGTAACGATTGGAACAGAGGCTCTTACTAAACAATTGCAATGTGATATTTACGCGGTGCTATACCATGCTGTTGAAAACGTATTCAAACATGCTAGCGCAACCAAAATAACAGTTCACTTAAACAAAGTGGGTAATAAGTTGAGGCTGCAAGTAATAGACAATGGCAAAGGATTGTCATTATTTACCCGCTCTGTTAATTTTGGATTAGGGCATTATGTAATGGATAGCATTGCTAAAGAGTACAGGCAGCCGATTAAGCGTACTTCGGGTAGGAAAGGAACTAAAATAGTTGCACAGTTTCCAGTGATATTGCAGCCAAAGCCTATTCAGGCTAGAAGTGAAAAAGCCCCTAGTTAGGGGCTTTTGACAGTTTGACATCAGTAAAACTTACTTGACATTCGTAATTATAAATTATGTCACGTTGCTCAATACGCGTTATTTTACCATCTAAAATAACAGTATCATTGATATTGAAATCTACTAAACCACTTTGATATTTACTCGGTATGTGAGCAGCAATATATAAGCGCTCTTTTACTATTATTACTTCGTCAAAGCGCTTAAGCTCTCGGTCTAACTCCTCTGTTTCAACAAAGGCAATTACAGTATCGTAGTTGTAATTTTTTTCTGAAATATCACTGAGCTTACCTGACCATTTAATTCTCGTACTTTGTAGCTCTTTAAGTAAGTTGTCTATTTGTAGACGAGTCATGCTTTTACATGCTTTTAATATCTGGTTTTTACTATCTAAGCCTAGAGTATGTAATGAAGGAGGTTCAGCTTTAACTACAACCGGTGATGCTTTTAGGGGGTAAACATCATTGTTATCATCATAGTAAGGATTTAAGTATGTATACACATCATCATGTTTACGCATTGTTTCGTTAAATTTACTTAAACCAATAAAGTTATTCCCATCAAAAACAAAACTGCCTTTGTTGGTTCTGTAACAGTAATAACCTTGTGAGTTTTGCGGTGTTATATTATCGCCAACAGTAAAATTACTTGGATAGCATTTGAAAGCACTAGAAGGGGAAGCACCTAAAGACAACCTTACATCTTGAACTGGTGGCTTTTCTGGATAAGTTAGCAGCGCACTCGCCTGATAAGCATCTTCTGTAGACTTACAACCTCCAAGAACTGCCACAGCTGCGAGTGTTAAAAGTAGTTTTTTCATGTGTTTCCTTTTTTGTTTTAATCCTACTGGTTAAATTAACTACCCCGTTTTTATATGTAAAGGTTTTTCCCGCAGTGGTTTTTACTGGGGTTGGTTATTGTAGATGCTCACTGATTGTATTTAATTTAACTGATTGGAGAATGATGATGCCTTTAACTAACGATGGTTACTACCACCCCCCTGGGCTTAGCTCTGACGAGATTGCACACAAAGCTTTACTATTACTTAAAAGTAATGCACCAATGCTAACTGGCCTCATTGTAAATGATGCTCGGTTAGTACTTGAAGAAGCTAATAAAATTTTAATGTGCTCAACTCAAATTACCACTCATTCATTTAATGAGGTGTTTTGCGCTGAACCTAGCTTTGCTAAAGCTGTGGCTGAGCAACATGCCTATGAATTGGCTGAGCAAATGCAACGTGCACCCGCTAAAGACGCTGCACCCCAAGAGCCTGTTGAAAAAGAAGAACCGCTTAGCGAAGAAGAGCCTGTAACCAAAACTGAGCGCCAGTCGTTTGCGAAGATGATTGCGCAGCAACAAGCGCAGATTGATAAGCTAATTCACAATGAAAAAGTACAAGAAAAAGCAATATTAAGAGTTCTTGATCAGATGTTAGAGCTCAATAAAATCGTTCATACTAAAGTAAGTGAAGAGGAATTATTGATTGCTATTAAGTTTCTTAGGTAAGTAAATAAGCAGGCCATTGTTGGCCTGCTGTAACATCTAATTAAAGTTTTTTCTCAGCTAAGTCTTTAGCGCTTTGCTGTATTGAGTCGATAGCCTCTGACTCAGTCATATCTTGTCCATCAGGTCTTGCAACGAACCCTTTAGCGCTGAGCATGTTATAAAAACTCTCTGCTTGCTCTATGGCAAAGCTGGGATCGATGGGTTGGTTGTTATTGTTGATATGTTGGTTGGCAAATATTTTTGCTGCTAGATCACCAATAATTAGTTTTTTTACAGACATTACATTTCCTTTTTTATGTTGGGTTAAGCCCCCGCTGTATTTAAATACAGCGGGGGCTTATTTTTTAGCACAGCTTTTTAAAAAAGGCTAAAAACCCATTAACGCCTGTAAGCGATTTTAAGCACTCTATTAATTTGTGGCTATGATGGCTTAGCTGAAAACCGTTTAAACACGCTCAATCGAATTTAAACAGGGTTTAAACATGGTTTAACTTAGATTTAAAGGTGGGGTTGTTTATGTTGGGATAATTAGCCTGATATACAGGCCTATTCTTTAAATAAGCGAGTAAGCCAATTTAAACTGAGCTTAAACTTATCTACTAATGCATTGTGCAAGTAGAACACCCAGCGCCCGTTTTCTAACCGTTCAAGTTGCGCTGTTTTGTTTTTTGCTCTTATACGGCCGTATAAAGGAAATATGCACTTGCACTCATCGCAAACAGCATTTGCATCAAACGTCAGCACTGTTGGTAGTGGTAAGGTCACGTTGCCTTTTATTTTATATGCCGCTATTTCCCTTTTGCATAGTGGGCAAGCCCCGTTAATTGCAACTACGACAAACCCGTTTGGTAATGTTATGGGTAATTGGCTGTCGAGTGTTGGTTCATAATAATGACGAAATTCTGCTAGCACCCTGCGTTTATCTACCATGTTTAAATTCCTTTTTATGTGCACATTTATTAGAGCAATAAAACTCGCCGTTTAGCTTAATGGGTGTGTACAGTGGGCTGTTGCAAGACTTACAAAGTGAGAACGCTTGGGCGTGGGCATCGTATTCGCAGTTTGAGCATTGGCCATCGAGAAACGTTATTTCGTCAGTGGTTAGTGTGGTTGTACATGAATTGCAGCGAGCCATAAAATATTCCTTGCAGTGTGATTGATACCCGCTTAGCCTATATACGTTACCCCATTCTTAACGCTGTAAAGTCTTTTCCAGCGGTTCAATAGTCACTACCCCCCTACACTGGGTGCCACTTAGTTAGTTTATTGGCACTTGGAACATGGCAAACAAAACAACCCCAAACACCCAATTTGATTGGTTTGAAGTATTTAAAGCTGGCACCCAAACAGACGCTAAAGGCGTTACGCACTCATTTAGCGACGCTGATTTAAACAGCGTAGTAGCAAACTTTAAACCTAAAAGCGCGCCGCTGGTTATTGGCCACCCAAAAATGCATGACGCTGCATGGGGCTGGGCCAGTGAGCTAAAAGCCGAAGGTGGCTCTTTGTTTGCTAAAGCTGAAGACGTATGTGCTGAATTTGCCCAGGCCGTTGAGAGCAAGCGTTACCCTAACCGCTCTGTACGTTTAGAAAAGGTCGATAACGGCTATAAGCTTGCCCACATTGGCTACTTAGGCGGTAAAGCCCCAGCTGTTGAAGGCTTAGCCTGGCAGTTTAACCAAGCTGATGACGCCGACACCCTAACCCTAGAATTTGCTGCCGGTGATATTGACAACATATCGCTGCGCACATCAAACACCCTTACCCGCCTAATGGGCAATTTACGCAACTTTATAACTGACCGTTTTGGTAGTGAAGCGGCTGATAAAGTTGTGCCCGACTACGAAGGTGAATGGTTAAAAGAAGAAACCATTATTGCTGAGCACGAACGTGCTAAAGCCAGCGCGGGTGAAGGTGCCGAATTTAGTAAACCACCCACCCATGAGGACAATGCAATGGATGAAAAAGAAAGAAAGGCGCTGCAAGACCAAATTGATGCGGCTAACGCTAAAAACGCGCAACTAGAATACGCGCAACGTGTTGCAGCGGCTAGCACCTTTATTAACACCGAAGTAAATGGCGGTAAGGCCCCACGTTTAACCAATACCGATGGCATGGCTGAGTTTATGGCCAAGCTGGATGACGGCGACACTACTTTTGAGTTTGCTGCCGCAGACGGTAAAAGCCAAGAGCTTAAACCCGCTGCGTGGTTTGAAGGCTTTTTAAAAGGCTTACCTGAGCAAACAGGGTTAACCCACGAGTTTAATAAAGACGATAAAGACGGCGAAGTAACTGACGACAGTGCAGAAGCGCTGGCAGCGAAGGCGCTTGAATTTCAACAATCACAATCTAGCAAGGGCATTGAAATTAGTATTACTGCCGCGTTAGACCACATTAAAAAGGCGTAAGAGCATGGCACAACCAGGATTTATTAGAAACTTTAGCTCAGAAGATGTCATACCTGCTAATCGCTTGGTGGTTGTATCGGCTGCGGCCGACTTTCATGTGGCTTTGGCGGTTGATGCCAGTGCCATGTATGCAGGTGTTACCGAGCAAGGCACAGATGAGCATTTGCGTGTTGACGTTGTAATGACCCAAAGCGCACCGATTGAGTTTGGTGAAGCGTTAATTGCAGGCACCCCAATTGTTGCTGACAGCGAGGGTAAAGCCGTTGAATTTGACCCTGCAAACTTTGTGGGGCAAACCGAGGTGTATGTTGCGGGCTGGGTTATGGAAGACGGCGAAGCCGGTGTTATTGGCGACATTTTTTTAAACCCGCATGTGGTAGCAACAATTCCAAGCGCTTAATGCGCTTGGGTTAACTTAATTATTAATAGTGAGGATTTGCCATGAGTAATGGTATGCCATTTACCCCAGACGTTGAGCAAACGGCCATAGCCATTGCTTATCGTAATAGAGCTTTGGTTGCAGACACACTTGCACCCTATTCACCTGTTGGTTTACGTAACTACAAATGGACTGAATATAAAAAAGGCGAAAAGTTTACGGTCGTTGATTCAAAAATCGGTCGTAAATCATCCCCTAATCAAGTTGAGTTCAGTGTTGAAGAAAAAACGGGTTCGGTGGTTGATCATGGTTTATCGGATGTTGTGCCTAACGACGATGTAACCAATGCGCCAGCTAACTATAACCCGCGAACCCATGCCGCTGAAAGCTTAACGGACTTAGTATTGCTTAACCGTGAAATACGTGTAGCAACTATGTACAACAAAGCCGCTAACTTTGGTAGCACACAGTCATTAGCCGCAGGTGGCCAAAAACGCTTGGATGACCCTACGCTTGATATTTTACCGTTTTTTTTAGAGATGCTAGATGCACCACTCATGCGCCCTAATGCAATGACATTATCGCAATCGGTGGCAACTAAGTTACGTACTCACCCTAAGCTATTAAAAGCATTCAATGGCACCAGTGGCGACCAAGGCTTAGTGCCATGGAGCTATATAAAAGAAGTGCTAGAGCTTGAACATGTAACTGTTGGCCAAGCGCGCCTCAACACCGCGAAAAAAGGCCAAGCCGTTAACCTACAAAAGGTTTGGCAAGATACCTTGTCGTTTACTTATCACGACCCGCTTGCCTCGTTTAACAATAACCGTATGACCTTTGCGCTAACCGCACGTTATGGCTTGCGTAAATCAGGCAATCGTGACGTTTCTGCTGGTTTAAATGGGGGGGTAGAAATCATGGTAGGTGAAGCCGTTCAAGAGCAAATTATTGCGAAAGACTGCGGTATTTTGCTGACCAACGTGCTAACACCAGCTGGTTAATTAATCATTGTTGTTCCCTGTGTAAAGGCCCCAGTACCGACTTGCTCGGGCCTTTTTTTTACTAACTGAGGTATGTATGTTTACGACAGAACAAGCAGTTATAGACAAAATAGGTATTAATACGCTGTTGCAATTTGCATCAAGTAAGTTTAACGAAGTGGGCAGTCGCGTAACGCGTGACGATGTTGAAGCTGCCCTTTTAAGTGAAACTTATAACGAGCTGCAAGAGCAAATTAATGCCTGGTATGTGCAAGCACAAAAAAATGTAAATGCGGTTATAGCGGGTTATGTAGCACGGTTTGCGCTAAACCAAGACGATATTAATAACTCAGTATTGCCAGGCATTGCTAACGATTTAATGCATTGTGAGCTTGCCCCTAACATTGCTGACGAACACCTGAAAGCCGTAAAAAGTAACGCAATGGCGCAGCTTGATAAGGTTAGTAAAGGTGTGATCCAAATTAAGGAAGATGCGCCTGCAGGCGTAAGAACTGGGATGCGAACCAAACCTGCAGGCTCTCAATTTAACTGGCCAGGTTATTAAATGGCCGGTGTATTTATACATATAACCGGGAATGCCTTCCCCCGTTTGCAGATACTGCAAGAACGAGGTGCGAACTTTTCAACAGTAATGGATGACATAGGCGCGTTTTTAGATAGCGATACGGTTGAGCGTTTTACTAAAGAGCAAGCGCCCGATGGTAGTAAGTGGGAGCAGTCAGAGGCGGCACGATTAGGGCGTAGCTCCAAAAAAGGAAAAAAGCGTAAGAGCGATTTAACGCTGACTGATCAGCGTAACCTTGCTGATTCTGTTACGCATAACGTAACAGGTAATAGTTTAGAGTTTGGCTTAGGCGAAAAGTATGCCGCAATACACCACTTTGGCGGAAAGACTGGGCGCAACCATAGTGTGACTTTACCGTCACGTAAATTGATTGGTATAGCGGCAATACAAGAAACCGAGATCAACAACATCATTACTGACTGGTTAATTTAAAGAGTATTTAAATGGCATTTAACTTTGATTTAAACAACATAGAAGCCTTATTAAACAACACTGTTTTTGATGCATCTGTGGGGTTTGCCAGCGATTTTAACACTGTGCGTGAACATGCTGTACACAGTGCGCAGTTATTTGTATTGCCGCTGGCTGATGACAACACCAACACCAATGAAGTACACGGCATGGACGAATACCAGGTTAAAGATGTGTTTGCGGTGATGATTGTTATTCCCTGTGCTGCAGGTAATGCGCACAGCGATATACAAATAAAGCAATTACGTAGTGATGTGAAACACGCCGTTGCAGGTTGCCAGTTCGCTGGTTGGAACCCAATTAAGCTAGATAAGGGACGCACAATTGAGCTTAGCAAACAAACGAATAACTTAATTTACCAGTGCCAGTTTAGTGTCACTGGCCTACATACCGTAACTGTGAAGGTGATGCCATGAGCAAACAAACCGAGCCGCAATCAAGTAAACCCGCTGAGGAAACAGGCGTTGTGATCACAACACCTAAACAATCCCGCGCGATGACGATTGCCCAAAACGTTAACCAGGTACTGGCAAGTGCTAAAGGTAACAGAGATGAAATAGCCGGCGCTTTTAATTTAAAAAGCGGTGAGCTAATTAAAGTGGAGACTAACGCATGAGCAGTTGGCGATTTAAAGACAAACTCATTTTAGCTGATGCCCTGGGCACAACCTTAACGGGCTTACACGCTATTTATGCCAGTGACGTTGAGCTGGCCCTTGAAAGCGAAAGCGAAAAAGACGAGCTAGAAACCAGTTACAGCGGTGCAAGCCTAGAAACGTTTTATGGTGAGCATATAAGCCTTAACTTTAAAACCCCGCTTGCTATGAGTGGCACTGTGGGTAATGAGCCTGCGTTTGCCCCGCTGTTATTAGCGTGTGGCATGGTGCAAGTGGCTGATGCCTCAAGCGTTACCTTTACTAAAGGCGCGGCTGTGGCTGTTACCTGCAAAGTACGCTTTGGTAAAAACACCCACAACATTAGCGAAATGAAAGGCAACGTGAGCTTTGCGCTTGAAAAAGGCAAGCCGATGCTGAATTGGCAGTTTAAAGGCTTGTTTAGTGCGCCGGTTGCTAGTACAGCCGCCCCTGCTGTTGATTGGGACCGTTGGGTGCGCCCCGAAGTACTCGGCGTAAGTAATAGCAGTGATTTTAAGCTTAACGATGTTAAACGCACGCTACATAAGCTTACGGTTGATTTAGGTAATAACGTGGTGTTTGACCGCGCTATTAACCACGAAGAAATAATGATAACCGGTCACGAAAGCAGCGCTAACTTTACGCTAACAGCTGAAGAACTGGCAACTTTTAACCCGTTTGATGATGTGGGCAAGGTGCAAATGTTTGAATTTACCCACGGCACTGCTGCAGGTAAAAAAGTAACTATTATTGGCCGCTACCAAATGCCTTGGCCTAAGTACACCAGCCTGGACTCTGAATTAACCGGCTATGAGTTTGACGGCAAGTTAGTACCCAGCGGCGCTGGCTATGACGAACTGACCATAGTGTTTGAATAAGGACGACCCCTTTTTATTACTTTTTATTTAGGAACAATTATGAAATTAAAATTACTAAACGACTTAAAAAATGCCGTGATCAGCGCCCCGCTTGATTTTGAATTTGGTGGCCTACCTTTTAAATTTACAGCAAAAATTAAGTTGCTCACTCATAGCGAAGTCCAAGCAGTAACAACCAGGGAAGGTTCTGAAGATGCTGACATTGTGCGCGAGCTATTAGCCGGCTGGGAAAACTTTATTGATGACGGCAAAGACGTGCCATTTGATAAAGGCACCCTTGATGAGCTGCTAGTTTACGGTGGCTTAGCCTCTCGCTTAAGTGTTGAGTGCATTAACGCCCAGTACCGAATCACTGAAAAAAACTAGCCGATGTTGCTAGGTGGTTTTTGGGCGACCTAGCAGCAGCCAGTAAAACCCTTGATGACGACGAAGCCCATTTTGGCGCACCTAAGCAGGTTGCACCACAAGTAGAAGAAACATTATTTGTATTGCCCCCGAATCACACAGCTGTATTGGCATTAACTACCGCTAGCAGCCAATGGCAACGGGATAACGACGGGGGTGAAATTGCCCTTGATTATGCCAGGGCTGATATAGCCTGGCGCTATGCAAATATAACCCTTAACCCCGATGATTTTGCAAAACTGCAAACCCTAGAGCGCACCATAATTGGACTAATAAGGCGACCCGATGAGCAACAACTTGAATTTGGCGTTACGCTTATCCTATGACGGTAAAGCAGTTACCACCGGTGCGCGCCAAAACGTAAATGAACTAAACCGTATACCGCAAGCAGTACAACGCCAAATAGCCGCAAACCAGCAATTAGGTGCCAGCCAAGCCCACGTTATGCAACAGCAAGGCGCAATGACCCGCCAGCTGGGGTTAATGAATACCGCGTACGGGCAAATAGGTGCAACGCTCACGACCTTAGTGGGCATTGGCACCGCCACCATGTTTGTGCGAGATACGGGGGCCGCACAATTACTCGATACCCGCTTAAAAGGGTTAACTGGCTCAGCGCAAAACTACGCCAAAGTACAAGAATACTTATTTGCCACCTCTGACCGATTAAATACCAACTACACCACCCTTGCCGATTCGTACAGCCGTGTTTTAACACTGCAAGAGTCCGGCTTAGTCACTAACGCACAAGGTAAAGCGATATTAGAGGGCTTTGCCAACGTGGCCGCTAAAACAGGTGCCAGTAATGTGCAGCTTGGGCAGAGTTTGTTTGGTATGACCCAAGGGATGACTGCCGGCGTTTTACGTGCTGAAGAGTTAAACCAAGTCACTGAACCTTTGCCTGGTTTAATGCAAAAGCTTGATAAAGCCAGTGGTGGTGTAGCAGGTAGTTTTAGAAAGATGGTAAATGCGGGGCAAGTAACCAGCGCCATGTTTAAAACCACATTAATAGCCGCGCTGGGTGATTATGCCGGTGCGGCCGAGGCCACCGAGGGTAAAATAAATGCCAGCTTTGCGGAAATGGGTAACGAGTACCAGCGCTTAATACGCAAATATGAAGAGCCAGTAAACTTTGCTGTTACTAGTGTTGTTGACGCAATTACCGACACTATGGCTTATTTACGTGAGAACGAAGACGCTGTAGATAGTTTGGTATTTGCAACGGGCGTGCTTGGTACTGTTCTGACGAGCCATTTAGCGGCGGGCTTGGCTGCCAGCGCTAAAGGGTATGTTGTAAATATAGCCGCTAAAGAAAAAGCGATACTGGCTGATGAAGTGCATGCCAAACAAGCCTATGAAGCAGTAGCGATAGAAAATAAGCGTATTGCACAAGATATAGATCGTGCGAAGCATAATGTAATACTGGCGCAAACATCACAGCAACGCGCGGCTGCACAGAAAGTTGTAAATACGTTAGACAAAGAAGCGATAACGAATGCCGTTGCAATGACTGCAACAACGAATGCGTATGATAAAGCAGCAAAGCGAGCAACAATAACAAGCCGAAATTTTGCAACTGTAATGGGATTATTGGGCGGCCCTGTTGGTTTGCTTGTCACTGCTGGTGTTGCCCTTACTTATTTTGCATCGCAAAGCGATGACGCTACTGACTCAGTAAATAAACTTAAAGAAGCCAGTAAAGACCTAAACCCGTATGCCAATTTAACCAGTAGCCAGGCACAAGGTTTACTACTAATGGCACAGGGGCGGATAAAAAATGCGATTCAACTGGCAGATGAAGCAAGGGAACGTTTTAATAACCCGTTTTTAAAAGGCAAGTTTTCTGACGTTGAAGCTGCACAACAGCGCGTTACTGATTTAAAAAATGAAATTGTGGCGCTACAACAAGTGCTTGCCATTAAAGAAACAGAAAAGCCTAAGCCTGCCCCTGTTGGATCAAGCGGTTTGCCCGATAACATTAAGCGTTTAGAGCAAAGTTTGCTGGATGAAGAAGGTCGGCTCAAAGCCAGTTACATTAGCCGCCAGCAAGTGGTCAATGCGGCATTAAAAAATAAAACCATAAGCCAAACCAAGTCAAACTCCCTTTTAAAACAGTTGGAATCTAAGTATCAGGAAGACGCTAATGCGCTTACAGAAAAGGGAAAAGCTGAAAAAACACGCATCGAAAATGAAGCAGAAGAAAAGCGTAAAAACGATTTACAGAATCAGCTTGACGATAGATTAGCTCAAATTAAAGGATTGGCTGGACGCGAAGCACTGGAGGTATATAACCAACACCTAGCAATACACCAAGCCAAAGAAAAAGCCCGTGTTGATGCAGCAAGACGCGCAACAAAAGGGGTTGCCGCTAATGATGAGGTTGGCGAACTTAAATACGATACTGATAACCAAGTATTACAGCAAACACGAGAAACAGAATTACTACTGTTACGCGGGTTTCATACTCAAAAAGAGGCGGATGAACAAGCTCATCAAGATAGAATACGAGCGATACAGCTTGATAATGAAAGAGAAAAGTACGATGAGAAGATAGCTAAAGTACAAGGCTATAACAGTGTGCTTGAGCAAGAGGATATGGGGCATCAGCAGCGACTAACAGCGGCGTTTGCGGATCAGTATGCGCCAGCAATGAAAGCGCAACTTGTTGCTTTAGCCGGTTTTGAAGCACAAACAAATGCAGAAAAAGCTAAAACAGTTGTAGGTATTGGTGCTGCCACGTTTAAAACCATGGCAGGGCAAAGTAAAACAGCCTTTAAAGCGTACAAAGCCTTTGCTATTGCTCAGGCTGTTATTAATACCTACCAAGGTGCAACGGCTGCATATACATCGTTAGCGCCTATTCCACTTGTTGGCCCTGTGTTGGGTGGCGTTGCCGCAGCTGCAGCAGTAATAAGTGGGTTACAACAAGTACGCCAAATTAAAGCGCAACAACCAGCGGGTATTGCACACGGTGGTTTAGATTATGTGCCGAACGAATCGACTTATGTATTACAACGTGGCGAGCGTGTATTAAGCCCTAAACAAAATACAGAAATCAGCCAAATGGCGCGCCGTTATAACACTGGCAGTGCTGCAAATGATGCAGCCAGCTCTGGTGGTGTAGCTATTCATATTACCAATGAAATTACCGTACAAGGCGGCGCAAATGAGCAAACATCGCAAGCAGTTGGGCAAGATATAGCCCGCCAAGTGGTTGGTGTTGTGGTAGCTAACATACAAAGTAACGGCGCAATTATTAAAGCAGTAAGGGGCGCTGCTTAAAATGGGTATTTTTATTAATTAAGTTAAAAAGGTATAAATTATGACAGATTTGAAAATTGAAGCGCCAATCAAGGTTGAAGTTAAAATTATTGTTGTTGGTGATGATGGTGTTACCGGTGAAGTTACGTATGAGTTACCCGCGATGAAGTTTCCTACGAGGGAGTCAATTGTTAATGCAATATTTGAGACTGCTGGTAGTGATGTTTTGAGTAATAATGGGCTTAGAGTAGCCAATCAAAAAGAAACTTTTGACTACATAGTAAAGGAGCGAACCGGTTTAAATACTGCAATTGCTTTACCAGGAAGTAGTGAAGACTGGTATGAATAACTTTTAGTTGTGTTTTATAACCAGTTAGTTATGATAATTGCACTTTACACTCTCATTATGCAACAGCTTGACTGTAAAGTGATTTCCAGCCGAAAGCTTACCCTTTAAATTTTATACTCGTTACCAGTGTTTTATTACGAAACTTGGTAACGATGCAACCACTCCCCCTACCCAAACGGCCTAAGATTTCTAACTTTACGTTAGTGCCCAATAGCCAAACCCATTTAAACAAAGCCAATAACGCCACTGAGGTTTATGACCTTGAAGGTGCTTACTGGGAATTTGAAATTGAACTTGCCAATGTGCCTGAGCGTGATGCGTTGGCCCTTGATGGCTTTATTGCCAGCCTACGCGGGCAAGTGGGCACGTTTACCTTAATTGATTACCGCCGTGAACAGCTAGATAAAGACTTTACGGGCTATGTGCGTGGTGCAAACCAAGACGGCAATATTTTAAACATTGATGGCCTACCCGCTAACCAAACCTTGCTGGTTACTGGCGAACGCATGCAAGTTGGCGTTGGGCAAAACACTGAGCTTAAAATATTAACATCTGACTTGATAAGTAATTCGATTGGCCAAGCAACTGCTATTTTTGAATCCCCTGTTCGTAAAATTCCTGCAGACAATACTTTAATTACCTTTAAACAACCCGCTGGGTTATTCCGACTTACTGACAATAAGCAAGGGCTTGCCAGTGCACAGTATAAAAAAGGCATTGTGACGAGCTGGAAGATTAAAGGAAGAGAGGCATTTTAATGGAAAGTTTAAACCCTGCCTTATTGAGTGATTTAGCAAATAGTGGCCGTGCACGCTACTTTGTACGCTTAGCTTTTAAAAGTGGTGATGTGTTGCTGCATACTGGTGTCGGTGAACGCCGATTTAATAATTTAACCTGGCATGGTGTAGGTATGCTTGGCACTGTAAGCGAAATCCCCGCTAGTGATAAAAACGATAGCACGCGGATCCGCTTAACATTACACACACAAGATAAATCGGTGCTAGGAGAAGTCGCCGAAAACGATCCAATAAGCCATCACTGCGAAATTTACCTTGTGACTGTCGATGAGCATTATCGTGTGAACCAAAGCCAACTCCTAGAAAGTGGATACATTGTTGCGTGTGATATTGAGCGTGGCGATGTGTCCCAAGTACAACTCAGTATTGCTGGTGAAAGTGAACGCTGGAAGGATGCGCGATTAAATCAACGCTGGAACCACGCAACACAAACGGCTATTTATCCTGGTGATATGTTTTTTAGTGAGCAAAGTACCGCCAATACACAAAATCTTCCCGATACTCAGCCTGGCAACTACATAGGAAATAAACGCTATGAACGTCGCCGCTAAGCTTGCTGCTTTCATTAATCAACGCAAAGGTTCACCTTTTAAATGGGGTGAAAATGATTGCTGTCTTTTTGTTGCCGATTGGGTGCTATTTTCAACGGGTAATGATGTGGCGAGCGATTTTAGAGGTAAATATCAAAGTGAAAAAGGCGCGTTTAAACAGTTATTTAAACAGGGTTTAAATAATGTTGAAAGTGTGTTTAAAGACCGTTTAAACCCAGAGATAAGCATTGCTTATGCTCGTAGGGGGGATTTGGCCTTGGTTGAATTTAAAGGTGAGCTTGTTGGCAGTATTGTAACTATTAATGCGGTTTTATGTGTTGGTGAAAATGGTTTAGTGACCTTGCCTATGGGCGTTGTTAAGACTGTTTACCCATTGGAGGTGCGTAATGTCTAAGGTAGTTGAAGCCGTTGTTGATACTGGTGGCGACATTTTCGGTTTTGGACGCAGTCTTTATGATAAGACAGTAGGTGCGCTGTGGGATTCACTGACACCTGATGTACCTGAAGAGGACTTAGCGACATTAGCAAAAGGCTTACAAAAAGGCATTGACCAACCACGACGTATTACCTTTGGTCGTGACCGCGTTGGGGGGGTTATTGCACACCAAGCGGAGGTTGAGCGTAACGATAAAAAATTTGTTCAAATGATTGTGCTTATAAACGGCGCACCTATTGATGCATTAGAAGATGTTTATATAGCTGATAAGCCGATTACTGCTTACCCAACTGAAAGCTGGGATTATCTACTCAGTGATGGACGCCAAACCAGCGCTAACGTAAAAGCCGTAAGTAAAATGGCTGGTTGGACGAATGAACACATAGGCTTTGGCCAAGCGTATATTTTTATTGAGCTTGAAAATAACCGAGAAGTATTTGAAGACGGTATATCTGAAACTGAGTTCTTAATACGTGGCGCACGTGTTTGGGATCCCCGCGACACAAACCAGAACCCTGATGATGAAAATACATGGCTGTGGACCCAAAATGCGGTGCTATGCGCCCTGCATTATGTGCGTTTTTATGGCGCTCACGAAGTGCCTTTTGAGCGTTTACCATTACAGTGGTGGATTGCTGCTATTAATATATGTGATGAAGAGGCTGAGTTTAAAGACTCTGATGGCAATGTTACGACTGAGCCACGATATACAACCAATGGAAGTTTTACATTTAGCTCTAAACCACTTGAGGTCTTAAATCAGTTAGAAGCGTGCTTTGCCGGTAAGATTTTTAGGCAAATGGGCCAATGGTATGTACGTGTTGGTGCCTGGTATGGCAACCCGACATATACGATTAACCAGGGTGATGTCCATGGCAATATAAAAATAAAATGGCACGCAGATTTACGCGACAGGGCCAATATTGTTAGAGCGACATTTACCGATCCTGCTCAGAATTATGACCGTACAGATGCCCCCCCTGTAGTTGCTGATAACTATCAAGCAATTGATAATCAAATACTTGAAAAATCGATAAGTTTACCATTTGTAAGGAGCGCCACCACTGCACAGCGTTTAGCAACTATATATTTAGAGCAAACGCGTTTAGGTGAAATTGAGTTACCACTTAAACACAAAGGCCTAGCTGCTGCTGTAGGACGCACTGTGTATTTAAACTTACCAGGTGAGTCGATAAACAATAAGATTTATCGTGTTGTTGAACGTCGCTTTAGATTAGATGGTGGCGTTACTGTGATGTGTATTGAGGATGGCGCTGATTTATGGGCCGATAACCTTGTACCAGGCGCGCAGGATTTAACACCCAACAGCGACTATTTGGTCGGCAAACCGCAGTCTATTTTTGATGTACGGGTAATAATTGATGGCGATGGAAACGGTATTATTAAATGGCATCACCCTGCTCCACTTACTGTAAATGAATACGACGTAGAGTTTATAAATACCACTACAAATGAGCAGGTATTTAAAACCTCAGTAACGTACACACAAGTAACTATTCCAAATTTACAATTGGGTGAATATATCGCCCGCATTAGTGCTAAAAACATCTTTGGCCAACGCTCATTGATTGTTGCTGTGCAATTTAGTGTATTAACCCCGACTTTGCCGACAGTGTATGTAACTGCTGATTATAACCAAATTACTCTCACTGCAGAGATTGCAGCAGCTGGCATTGGCACACAGTTTGAGTGGGAGTTTTTAGGGACTATTGACTTACCAACAAGCGGCGAACGTGTGCTTGCACAAATTTATAATCGCATTGGCTTACAAAGTATAACTGAGTATAAATTTAGGGTACGCAGTGTTAATCACTTAGGTGCAAGTGATTGGGTTAATGTAACTGCAACTACAACAAATGTTGATTTATCAGAATACATTAATGACATTGAATTAACTCAATTAAGCGAAAATGCACAAACGCTCATAGATGACATTAACAATCAAGTTGATCGCCTGCGCCCTGAAACCGAAAACAATATACCCGAGGTGCTTGCAAACACCGTTAGTGAACTTAATTTAGAGCAAAATAGACGCACGGATATTGAAAAAAGTGTGCTGGATTTATCAGCAAATTATACAAATTGGCGTCAAAATTACGAGCAACGTCAATTAGGTAATGAGCGCTTAATTGATGCTGCTGTATTTGTTGATCCAGAAAGTGGAACTATTGTTAACCGTGCGTTTTCTTACGCTGACGAGTCGTTTAATGAAGCTACATTGTTAATTGATGGCGTTAACGCCAATGTGACAATACAAGCCAACAGGCTAACGCAAAGCGACAAGCGCATTAGTCAAGCTGAAGCCGAGCTTTTAGTACAAGCAGGGCAGATAACACAGCGTGCCACATTCAGCGAAATGCAAAGCGAAATAGCCGGTGCAATTGAAGCGTTAAGCCCCGCTTATAGCTGGCAGTTTAATAGTAATGATGAGGGGTTTAGTAATGTAGATAGCCACAACGCACAAGGGTACATTGTCGTATCAACTCCCGTTAGCGCCCCTTCAATAAGCTACAACGCCGATGATAACCCAATGTTTAGGCTACGCGTGCGCAAGCACATAGATTCGACGTGGCTTGGCGAAATATTGTTTAACAACAGTGGCGCGATTATTAATGTACCACTCCCTGAAAATACCGAATGGCAAACAATCCAAATTGATGCAACAGGCACAGAAGGTTATACAGGCTTAATTACCTCACTTGTGTTTAATTTAGGATCATGCGATATCGATTTTATTGAAGTCGGTAAACGGGGTGCAAACGATTTAGCACTTAACGACATAACAGCACGTACAACAACGCTTGAAAGTGACATAAATGCGGCTACGGGCATTATGGCGCAGTATGCCACCACCGCATGGGTGAACACATTTGGCTTTCAAACGCTAAGCAGTGTTAACCAAATAATAGATACATTTAATACAACGTACCAATTAAGCGCCACGCTTGAACAGCTAACTGAAAACAACACGCTTGAAAAAGCCAACAACGCCCAACAATTTTTAAACGGTAAAGACGCATATTTTGAAACCTTAATAACTTCATTCAATGCCGCAGATGGCGGGGTTGATGCCCAGTTTAGCAGTGTTGATGAAAAGCTCGATGCCATCAATGGCTCAATCAGTCAAAACATAGTGCAAGTGCGCGGACTTGAACTTGAACTGCAAGACGCAAATTTAAATGATGTGATTACCGCCGCTAACCAGTTACTACAAAACAACGAGCTAGCAACGCAAGGTATAAAGTTAGCTTTAGCACAAGATGAGTTAATGGCCAAAACCACTGAGCTTGAAAGCGTTGCAAGTAAAACACTTGAACTCGCGGCTGTGTATCAGCAAAGCCATGGCGTAATTACCGTATTAAATAAGGTTGTGGCTAATGAGCACCAAGCAAGTGTTATACGCGATGAACGTTATCAAGCCACGTTTGATAGTGTAACTGCGCGCTTTAGTGACGTAGCAACCGCTATTGCTACGATTGACGAGGCAAACACAGTACGCGGTCAAGAGTTTGAATCGTTTATTGACGATACCATTGCTGAGTTTGATGAAATAGAAGAAACTTTTGCCAGCCAAAATCAAGCGTTTAGTATGCTACAGCAAACGCTCAGCGCCAAAATTAACAGTGATACCGAAGATGCAAAAAACCAAGCTATTGCCACCGCGCAAGAGTACACCCGCACCGCAGTGGGTTACTGTGTTGACGCCGAGGGCAATATCACCAACGAAAGCGACGCCGTACAATGTGTTGCAAACAGCGGTTCATGGGTTAATGGCCCCCTAGCTGAGTTTATTGCCAACCTGCAAATAACGGACGGTGAAAGCACCGCAAGCATTAAACAGTTACGCCAATTATTTACCACTGTGGATGGCAAACTCGTTGCCCGTGGCGGCTGGACGCTTGATAACAATGGTCGCGTTACCGGTATCGCGGGCTATAACGATGGCGAGTTAGCCAACCTTGATTTTATTGGTGATATTATTCGCCAAGGCGTGATGGTTAGTGACACGTTTGTGCCTACGTCCTACGTCGATAACTCAGACCCCGCTAATCCCGTACATATATTTAAAGGCCGTTTAGTGCTAGGTGATGGGCATGCCGTTAGCTCACTAGAGGATATAAAAGCGCAGGATGGCGCGGATGGCGCGGATGGTAGAGACGGTATTGATGGTCAGGATGGCAAAGATGGTGTGCCAGGGGCCAAAGGCGCTGACGGTTTAACTACTTATACATGGTTAAAGTATGCTGATAATCACAGCGGTGCTGGGCTTAGTAACTTCCCCATTAACAAAGAGTACATTGGCTTTGCTTATAATAAAACCACAGCTACAGAGTCAACTAACCCCGCCGATTACACATGGTCAAAAATAAAAGGTGAAGATGGCGCAAATGGTACAGACGGTGTCCCTGGCGCAAATGGTACAGACGGCCAAACAACCTACACATGGATTGCATACAGTGACAATGCCAGCGGTTCGGGCATGTATCAAGTCCCAAACAGCAACACCAAATATATTGGTATTGCTGTAAATAAAACCACGGCTACAGAGTCAACTAACCCAGCAGATTACACATGGTCATTATTTAAAGGGACAGATGGTCAGGATGGCGCAGACGGTAAAAACGGTGCGACTGGGCCAAGAGGATATACAGGATTAACAGGGGCAAATGGTGAGCGTGGTGCTGGGCGCTACACGGTATCTACATCAACAGGTGCGTGGTCTAATTTAACGGCTAATGCAGCGGTTCCCAGTGGCCAACCGGTTATTAATGACATAGTAACTATTTACAAATCGAGCGACCCGAAAATAGAAAATACACGCCGCTATACAGGTTCAAGCTGGCAATCCTATGTGCTACACGTTCACGGTAGCGCACTGATTGAAGATACCGTTGATGCCAAAGTATTACGTGCAGGTACACGTATCGCCTCACCACGTATCGACCTGATAGGTGATAGCTTTATGAAAATAGAGTATGCACTAGGTTTTGGGCCAGATAATGTTTGGTATTGGTATGGCCCTAAGATACTAAGCAATGGTTTGCCTAACTTAGCTGCCCTAACCAAAGCCAATGCACTTGAATGGAAAGACACGGGGGGCAATGGTTACTTTGGTGGCTCTATTGTGGCTGGTACATACAGCACCGCGCTTACAACCACCGACTTATCAGCCGATGCCTTTGTCGAAATTGGCCCATTTGGCTCAAACGGTGGCGTAATTAATATTGTGTGTTCATTACAACTTAACTCGATGGCCTCGGGCAAAAGTACAAACCCTGCAGGAAAGCCAAGCGATCCCGTATGCACCATTCAGCTATCAGAGTTAGTAAACGGCTCATGGGTAGTACGCCAAACGCAAACCTACCACGGCGCGGGTACAATTGTAACCAATGACTATGATCGTGAATCCGACTCATACCATTGGTTACTAACGCAATCGGCGTCAGGGTCTTTTACCTATACAGACAATAAGCGAACCACGACAGACAGAACGTACAAGCTCGCAATAACAAGCCGGTCGGGCGTAAATATTTACGGATCATGGCAAAACCCTTCACAAAAACTTTCAATTATTTCACAAGAGGATTAATTATGGCTGAGTATTCTGCCTCACAAATCACGATAGCCAACGGCTTTAAAGACGTGGTTATCGAAAGCGGCGAAAGCCCTGAAAACGTACGCCAAGGTGACTTTTTATTTGTTACAGGAAGTGATCCTGTCGCAATTAATCGCACCTACATTAACGCCAATAATAAGCACGTTATTGAGCTAACCAAAAACTGGGGCCAAGGCAACAAAAACAACCAACCGGCGATTGTGCTGCCGACTACAGTAGAATTTAAAGGCGTTGCTGATGCGCTGAAAAACGCTAATTTATTAGTAAACGATAACTTTCAGGCCATGTTTGACTATCAAACTAAACCAGGCGAAGTGGATTTTAAAGCAGCGGACGGCTCAACCGTAACGCTTAAGACGTTAAAACAGCAACAGTTAGACATTGAAGCGCTACACCCCTACCCGTGGGCTATGCGCAAGGTTGAGTTTGAGGCGCGTAGAGCGGCAAATAATGAAAAATTTGCTGCCAGTGGTTTTGTACATTTTGGTAGGATGTTAGATGCTGCCGGAATAATAGAAGTCATAAATAAAGGGTTGGGTTTATCGGGGGGGGCCGCGTCGTCATTAGCAGGACAACTTGCTCTTGGGTATTTAGGTAATTCCGCTGAAACTGGTAACAGTAAAACAAAGCAGGCCGTAGTAAATATCTGTGGGGTTGTTTCTAATATTATTGGTTTAAGTAGTCACCAAAGTGACTACGGCGTGCGTGTTAAATTCCCCCTCGCAGAAGATGGTACACGTACTTACGATAGTGCAACAGGTTTAAGTGTAACTCACGCTAGCCCAGCAATAGCATTTGCAAGCGAAACAACGACTAATAAAGTAGTAACTGAGCGTGTTGATATGTGGGGCTTTGAAGTATTCTTACGTGAAATAAATCATGCTGACCCGTTTGTATATGCCAACGGGGTAATTCAAAGTTTGGCAACTAATATTAATAATATTATGACGGTCAGTGATACCGTCCGCCCCAGCTCATATTTTGCTTGGTATGAAGGTGATGAATCTAGCACGGGCAAAGGCGTTAACTGGCAAACCGCCACAGAGACCCAGCGTATAGCTATCGCGAGCGACCCTAATAATAATATTTACTTTGACGATGCAACCGGTAAGTTTTATCAATGGTGCTTGCGAGGACGCAGTGTTGCAGGTCTCGGAAACGGTGATTGGGATGCCATAGATGCCGCCCCTGTGGGTAATTTAACACTCAGGTTTGATGGTGCCAGTACGAGTGGTCGTATCACTCCACAAGGGGTGAGGAATGCGCCGCCCGCTGCGGGCGTAGACACAGGGGTGAACTACTTTTCCAACACTCTTAGTGCCTATAACCTTAGTCCTTATACGGGGGTATTTTCTTCTCGACGTAATGATGACTCAGATGCTTCTCATACCTATTTTTTAGTGTGCGGAACGGTTAATCGCTTAAATCAGGGGGCTTATCACCCTAGTTTTAATCCCTCAGGAACGGCTTGGACACATGACACCACCTCACTAGAAAAGTCACAAAGACGTAAGTGGTTTGAATATACCACCAATGCACACCGCATACGTAGTAAGCAAGAGGCGTTTACGGAGGTATGCACCCTAGCGCTGGGTTCTGGCGGGCTATCCTCTGGAAATACGAGCCAACATAGACCGGATGGACGCCTCTACGACGCCATTTATGAGAGCGGTCAAGGTGGCATTTGTCGTGATATGCGCTATTCAGCTTGGGGACTAACTCAAGAAGACTTTGCAGAAGCGGACTTAAAAGTAAAAAGTAGTGAATATCGTGGACGTGAGCTTTTAAAAGTAACTAAACTATTCGACCTAGCAGGGTCTAGTACTTTATCCTCCTCTTTGGCGGGGGTTCGTGCTTACCCAGATAGAGTAGCGGAATTTGGGATTAATGTAACCGATGGTTACTTTATGTACAATGCAGCTAATGGAGAACTTTTTGATAATTTAACTCTGCCTGAATCCTTAGTCTCCCCCCGTTCTGCGCATCTATACTACCCCTCTAGCTGGGGAGAAAACCCAAATATTATCCTTGTTTATGTGTTAACTGATAGTACACCTATTGCTTGGGAATACCTATATACCGAAGTAATAGGTAATCCTGCTACAATACTGCAGTGTGATGATCTTAAAGAGGGTTGGGTTGGTAGTTGGAGTACTGCCATCCCAGAAAATGGCGTAACAAAAGCTTATCCATTAACAAGAGCGGCAATCGGAACATCACATACAAAGCACCAAACGGATGATTTTGGGGTTACTTGGTCGAGTTCTTCTATCGTAAGTGCAACTACAACCAATGATTACACATCAAGCTCCCTTAATTCATCTTCCGTTGCTATTATATCTTATAAGACGAAAGCCAAATTTACGCAAGATAGCACTAATAGTACTGTGCACGGAAGTGTGCTTGGTCTGGGGGATGTTTTTTCATCTAATTACTACGCAGAAAACACGGGAAAACCGCTCGCATTTTCCCTAATTGGAAAGATTCTAACAGGAGCACATCCAAAACCGAACATGGCTTCTTATTCGTTGTTGCAAAGAAATCTGCAAGCAGGACGGTTCCTCCCTGAAAGTACTAGCTGGTCAATAATAACCCACCTTCCAGTAAGTATAGAAAGATCCTTAGTTGGGGGTGAAGTTGCATTCAAAGCTCTTAATTACAATGTAGTTGAAAACCAACAAGGCTTCATCAACTACGCATATACAGAACTTAAGCACGAGGGAACAGATTGGGGTGACGATGGAATGATTCATATAGTAAGTAACCAATCAACAATGCTTGATGACAACGGACAAACAGTAAAAGTAGGCACGGCCCAAATTTTAGAGCCTCTAGGGTGGATTAAAAATGATAAGTGATTTTTTAAACTTTATCGTCGTAGACGAAAATAACGAACCAGTTTTAAATGAACAGGGTTTACCGCAGTTATTACGACGTCCTGTAACAAAAACTAGACAAGATATTGAGCGTTTAATTGCGCTCAACAAATCGGTCGTCGTAATTAATAAATTTGCCGAACTTGTTGTTTTGGCTAAACAATGGGATTGGGCACAAAGCTACTACGATTATTTAGTTAACCTTAATAGCGTAAAAGAGTACAACGCAAACTTACCCGATCCTATTGCAAATAAAGATGGAACAATTACAACTATAAATCCTAAACCATTACCAATCGAGCCGCAGTGCTTGGTAGTCAAAACAGTTGAAGAAGTCTTAGCACCTTATGCTATGACATTATTTCGATTAGATCGTAAGAGCCAAATTGCTAATGCTAAAGTAACTATATCAACAGGGAAAACGTTTGATGCAGATGAAATGAGTATTATAAGACTCGGTAATGCTGTTATTAAAGCCATTAAATTAAATAATGATGCAATAATAGAATGGTCAACTGATGATGTACCAACAGGGATAATGGTTGATTGTACTAAAGCTGAAATCATTGAGGCTCACGACAAAGCTACAGATATGTTTAAATATATGTGGAGAATACCAAAAAGCTAAACAAGTTTAAGCGGGCTTAAACCCGCTAAAAAACATTAAAATCCATACCCTTTCACACAAATAAATAAATTTAAATGTCAATTTAACATAATTTGCAAATTCTAGAATCTACCGTATTTTATTCCAGATTTTAACGGCGGCTTACACCTACTTTGTCCGGTCTATGTGTTGACTTAGTACCCGATATAACTGTCAGCTCCTTCGCCATGTACAGGGCTTTCCCCTGCCCAGACTACTATGGGCTGATCTGACTTCCAAAAGGTCATCGTTAGCTTTGCTTTTCGTTAAGCTTTCCTACCACCATCCTTGTGGAACACCTTTGGATCTCTCAAGTTCTCAAACCATCTCTTTATACATGCCACGGCTTTGAAACTCCGCTGACTCGCCACAACCTTACTAACACGGCTGTTTTGCATGGACTTCGGTGGCGTTGCAAACCTCGTCAGTCAGATCTAATATTTATCGGAGCGATATCAGCACTTCAGGATCACGATAACCCCTATGGCCTACATAATTCTCTGTGTACGCTTCGCCAATCTTGTTCGTGTGATGCTATCCTCATAACTGAAAAGCAATTGCTAATCCCACACTCCGCCAAAGGCGCAACACTCGATACAGGAGGTTAGTTAGACCTTGCCCGACAGGGACTTGCACCCTGCAAGATGGATCAAGCTTAGCTTGACGCACCAACGCCTCATTAAGAGGCAACAAAATAGCTGGTTATAATAAGCGAGGCACGAGCAAAAACCAGCTGTTTTTTGTCCTGCTTGAATGACTTGTGTACGCCCGACATGGGCATTGACTTATGAGGTGAAAGTCCTCTGTAGGAAGATCACCATTTAAATAACACACTGTTATTAAACGATAACTACTAGCGAATGGCAAGGGCTAAATCGCGAGAGATAGTCTAGAGGAAGCCGCTAGCAAATCTGTGAGCTGATGAACAAAAACATCATATGAGGCGTAGGCTGGAGACGAGCTAGCACAAGATAGCGAAGTCATGTGATCTAACGGCCACCGTAAATGATGCAGTTGTGCAGAGAAAGTCGATGCACCTTATTCGGGGAGATCTGATAAACACGCATCCGCGCTAATGCTTGAAGATTACCAGTTAGGGACTGGTTGTTCAACCCTTGGCGCTTTGGTTGCTGCGACCTACAGCGAGCGAAATAGCAGTAAACAAGCGTTAGTTTCGACGCGCTTTATCGAGTAATCGCTAGAGTGATTTATCAGAAGTCAGCAGACGGCATAGTAGCCCAACACTTATCGTAATGGATAAGACATGGTGAAGGCCTGAACATCTTAACCAGAGGAGATACTACAAATGAACTTGAATTCACATAGATCACCGTGTTGTGATAGTGATGAACAGCGTTCTATGGTGAATAATACCTCGAATGAATACAACCAAACAAATCATGACCTGATGGCAAGGGTACTGAGCAACCACAATATTAGCGCTTCATGGCAACATGTTAAGCGCAATAAAGGGGCTGCGGGTATTGATAATATGAGTATTGAGGAATTTAATGACTTCGCTAAGTTACATTGGCTGGGTATTAAACAACAATTACTTAGCGGCACTTATCAACCCTTGCCAGTCAAACGCGTGATAATACCTAAACCTGATGGCGGTGAGCGAATGCTTGGGATCCCCTCTGTTATCGACAGAGTGATCCAACAAGCCATTGCTCAAGTGATTAGCCCTTTCTTTGAGCCTCAATTTTCACCACATAGTTATGGTTATCGCCCTCATAAAAGAGCCAGTCAAGCAGTGGACCATGTTCAATCTTGTGTTAAACAAGGTTGCAAAACAGCGGTTGATATTGACTTGTCTAAGTTCTTTGATGAGGTAAACCATGACATGCTGATGAATCGTGTTGGTCGTAAAATCAAAGACAAAGCACTCATGCACCTACTCGGTAAATACCTACGAGCAGGGATCGCAGAGCGCGAAAAGGGTCTGTGGTTTGAGTCAACCAAAGGAGTCCCTCAAGGTGGGCCATTATCCCCTTTACTTTCCAATATTTTACTCGATGAATTAGATAAGAAGCTAACCTACAAACACCTTAAGTTTGCACGTTACGCTGATGACATAATCATTTTAGTAAAAACGAAAAGTGAAGGGCTAATAATCCAACGGGAAATTACTGCGTTTATCACTCAGCGATTAAAACTCAAAGTGAATGAATCGAAAAGTCGAGTCGGTCCCGTATCAGGCTCGAAATTTCTTGGGTTTACCTTCCGCTACGCTCAAGTGCAGATCCACGAACAGGCGCTAAAGAAATTTAAAGCAAATGTAAGAGAACTCACTAACCGCAACTGGGGGATCTCAATGACCCTACAAATTCATAAACTCACGCAGTATTTACGTGGCTGGGGACACTATTACCTAATAGCCAACGCTTATCAGTTAACGGTGGATTTAGATCATTGGATCCGCCGTAGGATAAGAATGTGCTACTGGCGGCAATGGCGTAAACCACGTACGAAAGTACGCAGTTTAATGAAATTGGGTGTTAGCGAGCGACTCGCCATAGCCTGTGGTATCACCAGTAAAGGCCCTTGTAGAAGCTCAAAAACAAAAGGAATTAACATTGCGCTAGGTAATGACTATTTAGCATCACAAGGTTTAGTGTCATTGAAAGATATTTGGATCAATATTCATTACGGGAGATGAACCGCCCATTGCGGACCCGCATGATGGGTGGTGTGGGGGCTGGAGGTTAGAGACCTCCGGCTACCCGATTATAAGCCCTTTGCAAGGTTAATATAAACGAAAGAAACAAGCTAGCCGTATGATTAAATTAATAAAGGTCTTAGATGTCTGATTTAACCACTAAAGAGCGCAGAAAACTAGAAACTTATTTTGAAATGGGTGGTGGTTACTTTTTAGATTTTTCTAATAATTCTTTGGCGCAATTTATTGCTGAATCAGTTGATATAGAACTTTATTCGGATAAGTATGAAATTGGTTCTGGCTCTAAAGGCAATAGAATGCGCGCTATTTGGGATTTGGAGTCTAATCAATTAGTTGGAAAATTAATTAGAGATATAATTGAAGACGATGATGATAAAAAATTGCTATACCCTCATAATAAGGACAGAAACCAAGAATTAAAAAGTCATTGCTTACAGATTGCTACAAGGTTAGAAAGCTCTAAAAGCTCGGTAATTCAACCCATAATTAACCAACCGCAGGTTGCAAGTACTTTTCCTCCAGTACAACAAAATGTTCCTGCCAATCGTCCATCGGCTGTAGGGGTTTTCCAGCCAGTACAGCAGCCTTTTTCTCAACCAGTAATTCAGCAGCCACCTGTTTACAGCAAACCAATACCTAATAAGAATAAGGTATTTATTGTTCATGGTCATGATGATTTGGCAAAAGAGCAATTGGCTCGATTTGTAACTCAAGTTGGACTTGAGCCTATAATATTGCATGAACAAGCCAGCTCAAGTAAAACAATAATTGAGAAAATAGAAAAATATGCAGATGAAGTATGTTTTGCCATAGTTTTATATACCCCGTGTGATCAAGGTTCTAAAATTGGACTAGCAGAACTTTCGCCGAGAGCTCGTCAAAATGTAGTATTTGAGCATGGATATTTCATAGGCAAATTAGGAAGAGAAAACGTCACCGCAATAGTTAAAGGGAATTTAGAAAAACCGAACGATATTAGTGGTGTCGTTTATGAAACTCTTGATGATGCAGGTGCGTGGAAGTTTAAATTAGCAAAAGAAATGAAAACTTCTGGTTGCGAAATAGATATGAACAGGATTATCTAAAAATATACGCCAAGCCTCTCAGGGCTTATAACGCCCCAATAAGAGGCTAAAAATTGTTTGCTAAAATGTGTAGCGAAGCGAAACCGAGCAAACTGTTTTTAGTCCTGCTTGATTGGCTTGTGTACGCCCGACATGGGCATTGACTTATGAGGTGAAAGTCCTCTGTAGGAAGATCACCGTTTAAATAACATGCTGTTATTAAACGATAACTACTAGCGAATGGCAAGGGCTAAATCGCGAGAGATAGTCTGGAGGAAGCCGCTAGCAAATCTGCGAGCTGATGAACAAAAACATCATATGAGGCGTAGGCTGGAGACGAGCTAGCACAAGATAGCGAAGTCATGTGATCTAACGGCCACCGTAAATGATGCAGTTGTGCAGAGAAAGTCGATGCACCTTATTCGGGGAGATCTGATAAACACGCATCCGCACTAACGCTTGAAGATTACCAGTTAGGGACTGGTTGTTCAACCCTTGGCGCTTTGGTTGCTGCGACCTACAGCGAGCGAAATAGCAGTAAACAAGCGTTAGTTTCGACGCGCTTTATCGAGTAATCGCTAGAGTGATTTATCAGAAGTCAGCAGACGGCATAGTAGCCCAACACTTATCGTAATGGATAAGACATGGTGAAGGCCTGAACATCTTAACCAGAGGAGATACTACAAATGAACTTGAATTCACATAGATCACCGTGTTGTGATAGTGATGAACAGCGTTCTATGGTGAATAATACCTCGAATGAATACAACCAAACAAATCATGACCTGATGGCAAGGGTACTGAGCAACCACAATATTAGCGCTTCATGGCAACATGTTAAGCGCAATAAAGGGGCTGCCGGTATTGATAATATGAGTATTGAGGAATTTAATCACTTCGCTAAGTTACATTGGCTGGGTATTAAACAACAATTACTTAACGGCACTTATCAACCCTTGCCAGTCAAACGCGTGATAATACCTAAACCTGATGGCGGTGAGCGAATGCTTGGGATCCCCTCTGTTATCGACAGAGTGATCCAACAAGCCATTGCTCAAGTGATTAGCCCTTTCTTTGAGCCTCAATTTTCACCACATAGTTATGGTTATCGCCCTCATAAAAGAGCCAGTCAAGCAGTGGACCATGTTCAATCTTGTGTTAAACAAGGTTGCAAAACAGCGGTTGATATTGACTTGTCTAAGTTCTTTGATGAGGTAAACCATGACATGCTGATGAATCGTGTTGGTCGTAAAATCAAAGACAAAGCACTCATGCACCTACTCGGTAAATACCTACGAGCAGGGATCGCAGAGCGCGAAAAGGGTCTGTGGTTTGAGTCAACCAAAGGAGTCCCTCAAGGTGGGCCATTATCCCCTTTACTTTCCAATATTTTACTCGATGAATTAGATAAGAAGCTAACCTACAAACACCTTAAGTTTGCACGTTACGCTGATGACATAATCATTTTAGTAAAAACGAAAAGTGAAGGGCTAATAATCCAACGGGAAATTACTGCGTTTATCACTCAGCGATTAAAACTCAAAGTGAATGAATCGAAAAGTCGAGTCGGTCCCGTATCAGGCTCGAAATTTCTTGGGTTTACCTTCCGCTACGCTCAAGTGCAGATCCACGAACAGGCGCTAAAGAAATTTAAAGCAAATGTAAGAGAACTCACTAACCGCAACTGGGGGATCTCAATGACCCTACAAATTCATAAACTCACGCAGTATTTACGTGGCTGGGGACACTATTACCTAATAGCCAACGCTTATCAGTTAACGGTGGATTTAGATCATTGGATCCGCCGTAGGATAAGAATGTGCTACTGGCGGCAATGGCGTAAACCACGTACGAAAGTACGCAGTTTAATAAAACTGGGTGTTAGCGAACGACTCGCGATAGCCTGTGGTATCACCAGTAAAGGGCCTTGTCGAAGCTCAAAAACAAAAGGAATTAACATTGCGCTAGGCAATGACTATTTAGCATCACAAGGTTTAGTGTCATTGAGAGATATTTGGATCGGTATTCATTACGGGAGATGAACCGCCCATTGCGGACCCGCATGATGGGTGGTGTGGGGGCTGGAGGTTAGAGACCTCCGGCTACCCGATTAGCCGTACTTTTATAACTAGCTTTAAGGTCATTTATTTCTTTTGAACAGTATTTGGAAGCTACTTTATATAATTCTCTGAATTCTTTTTGCTCGTTATCATTTGTGCCTAATTCAAGAGTAATATTTTCAATTACGCTAGTGATTAAAGATAATTCATCGTGTTCTGGATTTATAATTTTATCGCTGGAAATATTCCTTAAACACTCAGAAACGCCCAAAAATAAATCAATCTCTTTTTTCACAGCAATATCGTTATTAGATTGTGCAAAGAAAGAAATACTCAAAATGAGAAACAATATCCATATTTTCATGTGAACTCCTTGTACGGCTAACGCTTACATAAGCGGAAAATTATAGTTGGCTATTATGTTTGAGGAACGAAAAACAGCCAACTGTAATTTTTCCGTTTAATGTTCTTGTTAGGTTTTTATTGCTATGAACGCTGTCGCGGCAGCACCTACAGCAGTGGCTAAAGCCAAGACTACATTTAACCAGAATATTTTATTAGCCACTTTATCTGATGATTCAGAGTTAAGCTTAAGTTGATTTTCAAGCGATTTTAAAGATGCCTCTATATCTTCAGTGCAAAGTACAGTGAGCGCGGCTTTTTGTTGCTCATGGATTTGACTACCTACTTGAGCTGTTCCCGCTAACTCATCAAGCACCTGAATTTTATTCTTTCCTTCGATATAGCTCACAAAACCTCCTTGAAAACCTAACGCCTCACTAAGAGGCAAATGACAGTTGGTTAAAATAAGCGACGCAGGAGCAAAAACCAACTGTTATTTGTCCTTTTGAGTGCCTTATAGTTACTCCGTTCCATTAATTAATGTATTTACCTATCTCATTAATACATGGAATATGCTTCTGTTGATCACGAATATTTGAGCGGAAACAATCAATGTTTGTAACAAGACTTTCGGATCAACAGAAGTTATTTGTTTCAATACGCATACTCAGGGATTGTCGTAATGCCGACTATCTATAAGACCTGCGAGAAACACTATTAGCCTCTATCTATTCTTTCACTTTACCTCTAGGAGGCCCAAAATGGAAGCCTTTAACGTCTCAGATTTTGCTGCCCTTATCGGGATCGATTGGGCCGACCGTAAACACGATATTTGTGAAATAAATCGCGACACAAATACACAACATTTAAGTGTGATTTCCTCTGAGCCTAAGTCAATTAATGCATGGGCGCTTGGGTTAAAACAACGCTACAACGGCAGATCTGTTGCTGTCGCGTGTGAGCTAAAAAAAGGCCCACTTATATATGCACTCAGTAAATTTAAGCACATTGTATTATTTGTGATTAACCCATCAAGTGTTGCTAAATACCGTGCTGCATTTACGCACAGCGGGGCGAAAGATGATCCTACTGATGCAATTATTCAAGTTGAAATCTTACAACTTCATATGGATAAATTAACGGTTATTAGGCCGGATTCAGAGGACGTTAGGTGTCTTGCGCAGCTTGTCGAATACAGACGTAAACTAGTACAAGATCGTGTTAATTTAACCAATAAAATAGCCACAACGCTAAAAAATTATTATCCCCACGTGATTGATTGGTTTAAAGAAAAAGACACTCAAATATTCTGTGACTTCTTACTGCGCTGGCCCTCTCTTGCTCACGCTAAAAAAGCGAGGAAACAAACACTACTCGACTTCTTTAATCAACATAATTCCCGCTACCCACTCGTTAATGAAAAGCGGATAAAAGAAATAAAAGATGCTGAAATTCTCACCGAAGATATGGCGGTGATCACGCCAAACTTATTACTTATTGAATGCCTCGTTCCGCAACTTAAACAGCTAATGTTGGCAATAACACGATTTGATGACGAAATTAAAACACTTTATAAGCAACATACAGATCGCGCTATTTTTGATAGTTTACCTGGGGCGGGGCCACAATTAGCACCTCGATTATTAGCCGCTATGGGGTCAAATCGTGACCGCTATAAGTGCGCCGCTGACATACAAAAATACGCAGGCATTGCTCCAGTAACCGAACGCAGTGGCAAAAAGGAATGGATACACTGGCGATACTCATGCACTAAATTTTTAAGGCAAACATTTGTGGAATGGGCTGGATTATCTGTGCGTTATTCATTTTGGGCTAAAGCCTATTATCGGCAGCAAGAAGCCAAAGGAAAACCTCATAATACCATCATCAGATCATTGGCATTTAAGTGGATACGAATCCTATTTAGGTGCTGGAAAACACATACGCCCTACGATGAATCAACTTACTTAACCGCATTGAAAAGTAAGGGATCACCGCTGTTAAAATTTGCGGTGGAAAGTGAGCTTTAGCGCTTGCTGTCCACCTCAGGGCGTGTTGTTAGAAAGCAGTAACACTAATCATCATTTGAAAACTCATTTCCACTCGATGATACGTCTGATTTTTTACTAAAATATGCGACGCCAAAAACCAACAATACACAGCCTGTCAGGTACTCATTTTTTATTACGATAAAATATAAGCCAGCCACTATTAAAGCAACACCAATTATTACATCAATATGTTTGAATATACTCATAATTCGATTTGCTTTATAACGCCTTGCTCACCGGCGGAGTAAGTTGGCGCGCGTTTTTGCGTCTTTTTGCAAAACCCGCGACAGCTTAGGGAGTCCGCGTGCAGCAACTTGTTAGGGCACGGTGGCATGTAACAATTCACTGATTTCTAGGGCAGAAACATTTGCTAATTCTTTGGGTTCCATTTTATGCATTCCACCGCCATACACACGACCTTCATCCAGCATGGCTTTACTTGTGATTTTATTCAAAGCTCCGAGCAGATTTTCAGTCAAGTCCGGATGCAGTTCAATTTCTTTTTCAAGATGAGGCTTTGGGTAAAGTATCAAATATGAATTAGCCACAATCGCTTTTGACCGGTTCAGAATAAAACGGAAAGGTTTTTTCCCTTCCTTATCTGAACGTCCGATGTACGTACAATAAAAGCGGCTTTCTGCACGGTTTTCTTGTGAATACCAAATCTTACGGTGCTTACACAAATACCGTTCAGATACACCTGATTGAACACCGTATTCAAGGTAATTGTAGAGTTCAGGATAGTTACGTTTTATTTCATCAAGTGGAAGTTTGCAATCCAGAACGAATAATTTATTTTCAATTTCAGGATAACCATTTTTATCAGATTTAACTTCAGTCACATTGAGGTAGCGCGGACTCGGCAAGATAGGCCGAAAGTGTTCAAGTGGCAGCCCCAGATTTTCAATTTGCTCGCGTGTAAGTACAAAAAACTTATTATCACCGGTTGCAATACCTCGCTTCACTGAAAAGAAATCACTCAATTTTAATTCATTATTTTCTTCGCGTTCTTCAGAAAGCGGAAAGCGTGTCCACTTCTTTTCTTTTGCTAATACAGGAAGTGAAACATCTTTTTCATGTGTTGGTTTGTCAATTGTACCGCCATAAGTGAATTTTACTTTATGAGTTTTACCCGGTTTTTTGTTTTTAAACCAAACAACAGCAGATGAGACAAGGGCATCATCAAACTGAACATCACTTGGGTCAAAACGATGAATTTGAAGAAGAGTTACTTCATTCAACAAGTAGTCTTTAACAGCTTGGCCATAATTAACATCCATAAATTCACTGGGTATTAACCACCCTGCAACACCGCTTTTTTTCATCCATGGATGTGCAAGTGCCATGAAGTAGCAGTATAGACCAGCCAAACCAGACAAATTCATGTTGGCAGCTTCAAGGGCCTTAATTTGAAGCCGTTCTTTTTGACCTGTTATATGATGGTGCCGAACATAAGGCGGGTTACAAACGATTAAATTATATCTATTGTCTTCACTCGGAATTTCTTGTTCGGTGAAGTCTGCAATCTGATAATTAAGGTCGGTTTCTCTCCATAATTTTAAAGCTGGTTTTCCATAATGCTCATCAATTTCAAATCCAGTCGCAGCTTCAATACGGGATTCAGGGAATGCGTTATTCAATGCGCTGTAAAACGAACCAGTGCCAAAAGCCGGATCAAGAAATCTAACTTTACCGCGCTTGGGGAAAATTTTCTTTGCATGGGTTAGAACATCACTAGCTAGCATATTAGGCGTTGAGAATTGCCCCATGATGTTACGTTCTTCTTGCGTCTTTTGCCCGTCAAGCTTTTCCTGCAAAATCTGACGCTGACTTTCAAATTCATCAACTATCATTCTAAAACCCAAACTGCGCTAAATCGTCAATACGGTGTTCCCAAACCCAGTCAATACCTTCAGCCGCTTCATAGCCAAGATAACCAGAATCAAAATAACCGCATAAGAATAGATCAAAAGTGATTTTGTCGCCGTATGTATGGCGAAGCTGTTGAATCTTGATGGCTTCTTCTTTTCGACGTTTGTTCGTATTGGTAAAATCGCCTGCAGATTTTGCTTCAAATAATGCAGGGAAATCACCTTCGGCTGCATTCTTACGCATGATTACAGCGTCAACTGGAATGTTAACCTGCTTACCTTCATCGCCTTGATTCACTGGCACATTGAACCTAAATGAAAAAGTACCGTTTGGCATGGAAAGCCAGTCTTCAGCTTCACCCGATTCAAGTTGACGATACCCTCTGGCTTCAAGCCATACTTTCATTGCCTCAAGTTGCCGTTGTTCTTGAGCGTTGCGAATGATTGGATCTGCGACAGCGCCGCATAATCGGTCAGCCACGATGGTTGATGCACGGCGAACTTCTTCCTTAGTACCCATATCGCCACGATCTTTCCAGACAAATATATCGGGATCTGCCATTTTCTCGATAATCACACCGATCATTTTAAGTTCTGTAATTAATTTTGGCTGCTTCATTTTTGGAGGAACGCGAGCGTCTTTCTCCATGCTCTTCACTAAATTTGGGGTCACGCCAGCAAGCCCTATCAGGCGATCACGCGCAATGGGTGGGCAAGTTGTCATTCTGAGCATTGGTAAAACTGACGGATGATTTATAAGCGTTTCTGGAAGGATGTTGGTTAAGTTTTCAGTCCAAGTAAGGGCTTCCTCCACTTGTTTTGTAGTCTCAATGCGAGTATCCCTAAATGCTTTTGGAGCGAATGTCATAAACCATTCGTTATAAAAATCAACTGATTTAGCAACGTCTGCCTTCCATAAATCTACTTTATTTCTATTTACTGCCACTTATATATCCTAATTTTTTATCATGAATTAGATGAATTCTCTCATGATTTTACTTTCAGAACTCGATGAATTTATTTGAGTGCCCTAACGTCGCATTCAGCGGCTTGTCCGCTGCAATGCTTTGTTAAAAGTCACTTACTTTCCGAAGCGCAACAAGATCACAACCAACTATTGCTTCGAGATGTTCAGTAATTTTTTCTGCACTCCAATCCCACCAAGCCATCTCTAAGAGTTCGTTAATTGTACTACCATCAAATCGATATTTAATGACTTTGGCAGGATTGCCACCAACAACGCTGTACGCCGGGACATCATCTGTCACGACAGATTTACTCGCTATTATTGCTCCATTGCCAACTTTGACTCCCGGCATAATTGTAGCTTCATAGCCGATCCAAACATCATTACCAATTTCTGTATCGCCTTTGTAGGGTAGATCACCCTCTTTGGGCATGACCTTCTCCCAACCATTACCAAATATTTGAAATGGGTATGTAGAAAATCCAGATATTTTATGATTAGCGCCATTCATGATGAATTTTACGTCTTTTGCAATGGCGCAAAACCTTCCTATTAAGAGCTTATCTCCAATAAATGGGAAATGATAAAGCACATTGCTCTCAAATCGTACTGGGCCTTCAGGATCATCGTAGTAGGTATAGTCACCAACGATGATATTTTCAGAAGAAATGTAGTTCTTCAAATATCCCACTTGGGGAAACCCCTTCATAGGTTCTTTGTCTTCAGGGCTCGGACCTTTCAAAATGCCTCCAATGTGTCTGTGACTTTTAACAGCTTTATCAGAGGACACTTTCCTCTTTTTATGAGCAATGTATGTCCCCTTAATTGTTTTTCATATTAATAACAAATCCTGTAACACATTGCCAGCTTTAAACTTTAAGTCAGGCTGTTCTTTTATTAAAATGCAGAAAAGAGGAAAACGTCCTCATTTCTTGACTTAGGAGGAAAAACGCCAATACTGTATATAAATACAGTTAATTGAGATTTAAAATGAAAACTAAGTCCCCTTTCCTTAATAGTATTATCAACTATATGTATAGCCATCATTATGCTAAAAAATCTATTGAAACTTATGTCTTTTGGATTACTGCCTATATCCATTTTCATAATAAGCGGCACCCTACCAGTATGGGCAATAATGAAGTAGAAATATTTTTAAATCACTTAACAGTTACTAAAAAAGTGGCAGCGAGAACACAAGCAACCGCTTTAAATGCACTTGCTTTTTTATATAAACATATTATCAAGAATGAGCTTTCATTAGATTTAAATTTCATCAAAAGTAACCGTCAACAGAAACTTCCTGTCGTACTTACACAAAATGAGGTATCGCTATTTTTTAGAAATATAAATAAGCGACATTATTTGATAGCAAGCCTGCTATATGGAAGTGGTTTACGGCTGATGGAAGCAGTAAAAATAAGAGTTCATGATATTGACTTCGACTATAAAAACATACGCATTTGGAACGGCAAGGGTAATAAAAATCGTATTGTGACACTTGCTGAAGAATTAATACCAATGCTAAGAAATCAAATAATTCAGGTTGATGAATATTTACAGTTAGATTTAAAAAATGATGCGTACGCCGGTGTATGGATGCCTCATCGACTTAGTAAAAAATACCCAAGCGCTAATAAGTCATTACAATGGCAGTTTCTGTTCCCATCACATAAATTAAGTACAGACCCTGAAACAGGAGAAATAAGACGTCATCACTTAGATCATTCAGGGGTAAGAAAGGCAGTTAAACTGTCTTCAACAAAAGCCGAAATTAACAAACACGTTACCCCACATACTTTGCGCCACTCATTCGCTACGCATTTGCTGCAAAGCGGCGCTGATATACGCACAGTACAAACACAACTTGGGCACAGTGACGTGCGTACTACACAAATATATACCCATGTACTACAACAAGGTGCCAACGGTGTCATTAGCCCTTTTTCAAGATTATAAATCTCCCCGATTTAAAACAAAAAAGCACAGTCCACAAGCGCCATGCTTTTTAAATCAACCTTAATCCCGCCTGTTTTACAAACGAATACCGCCGTCTATTTCAACCACGCGACCGGTAAAAAAATCGTTTTCGATTATGTATTGTGCAGTATGGGCAATTTCGTCGCTTTCGCCTAAGCGCCCTACGGGTGTTACTGCAAGCATACGCTGTTTCGCTTCGGGCTTCATGGCGTCGGTCATGGCGGTGCTTATAACACCTGGTGCAATAGCGCCTACACGTATACCAAATCGACCAAGTTCTTTAGCCCATGTGGTGGTAAGTGCCACCACGCCTGCTTTTGATGCCGCGTAATTTGTTTGGCCTATGTTACCTGCGCGCGCTACGCTCGACATATTAACTATAACGCCGCCTTTGCCTGATTCAATCATGTGGCTTGCCGCTTCCCGCCCTGCTAAAAACACACCTGTCAGGTTTACATCAATCACTGATTGAAATTGATCAAGAGACATTTTTTTAACGACTTTACCGTCTTTTGCCTTTATAAACATGCCGTCGCGTAAAATACCGGCGTTGTTTATAAGCACACCAATGTTGCCAAAATCGCTGTTAATAGTATTAAATACGTTTTCTACTTCGCTCTCATTTGTTACGTTTGCGGCATAACCTTTGATATTGCTGGTTATACCTTCAAGCTGTGTCAATTGCTCGCATGCGTTGTTTAATAAGTCTTGTGCCATATCTATTAAAGCAATGTTAGCACCCATAAGTGCAAATTTTTGCGCCATTGCAAAGCCTAAACCTTGTGCGCCTCCGGTTATTACTACCGTGTTATTTTTAATTTCCACGCGTTGCTCCTACTTAGAAAACAGTTTAAAAATGGCACTAAAGTCATCACTACCCGCACCTTGGTGCTGTAGCATAGTGTATAAATTTTTAGCCATTGAACCCATAGGGGTTGATGAATTACTTTGCTGCGCGGCTTCCATGGCAAGGCCTAAATCTTTAGCCATTAAATCAACCATAAAGCCTGGTTTGTAATCGTTACTCGCAGGGGCTGTATCCATTACACCTGGGCAAGGGTTGTAAAGTTCAAGCGTCCAGTTACGGCCCGAACTTGCGGTCATAATGTCGCTAAGTATTTTAGGATCGAGGCCGTTGTTAATACCCATTTGCAGTGCTTCGCTGGTGCCTGCCATTAAAATGCTAAGTAGCATGTTATTACATATTTTTGCTACTTGCCCTGCACCAATATTGCCTGCATGAAATATGTTTTTACCCATATCACTCAGCACTGTATTTGCTTTATCAAACGCGGGTTTTTCGCCGCCTACAATAAAAGTAAGTGTGCCTGCGGTTGCGCCTGCAACGCCGCCCGATACCGGTGCATCTACAAAGCTTATGCCTTGTTTGCCAAGTGCACTGCCTACAGTGCGTGCTGATTCTGCATCTATTGTTGAGCAATCAATTACTAATGTATTATTGTTTAGCACGTTAATTAAGCCGCTGTCGTCGTTATTTCCTAAATACAGCGATTTAACATGCTTGCCTGCAGGTAACATACTAATAAGTACGTCAGCATTGGTTGCGCACTGCTTTGCATCAACTGCTGCTTTTGCGCCTTTGCTTGCAAGTTCATTTACGACCGACTGGTTTAAATCGAACACACTCACAGTATGTCCAGCTTTAATTAAGTTAGCCGCCATTGGGCCGCCCATATTACCTAAGCCGATAAAACCGATATTGAGTTTAGTCATCGTCTTTCCTTTATTTGTGTATTGGCGTGTCTAAGCCATTGAGTGGGTGGTTTTCGCCAAAGCGTTTAACAAAAAAGCTGTCTATTATTGTTTGTGGTACATCACTAAGTGTTTTGTATTGCCAATTAGGTGCGCCGTCTTTATCTATTAGTAGCGCCCTTACACCTTCTTGAAACTCACCTACTTCGCCAGCACGAACCGACATACCCAGCTCCATTTTAAAACACGCTAATAAGCTTTTGCCTTTGCTTGTTTTTAATTGCTCACTAACGAGTGCGCAGCTTAGTGGGCATCCGTGTTTAAGTGACTTTTGAGCGCGCTGTAGCCATTTATCGTCAGTGGTTAGCCCTAAAATATAATCAACTTGCTCCTGCAAGGTTGTAAATTCACCCAGCTTTTGAATCGTTTTTAAATTAGCTTTTATATTGCCTTTTGGCATACGCGCCGATTGGTTGTCTAAATCGGTTAATAACTTAGTTAAACGCTCATGATTTAAGCTTGCGGTTTTGCCCCATTTAGCTGCTAAAATTTGTGCAAGCATGGCATCATATTTAGTGCTGTCGATAAAGTGATCGGCAAGCGATACAAAACGCGCGTCGTCACAGTTAATTGATGCCGACGTTAGCCCTAAAAATAGCCCCACACTTTGTGGCATTTTATGTAAAAAGTAACTGCCGCCTACATCAGGGTATAAACCTATGGTTTGCTCTGGCATGGCAATGCGAGATGTTTCGGTTACGACGCGATGGCTAGCACCGGCCATTAGCCCTAAACCGCCGCCCATTACTATGCCGTTACCCCAAACGAGGATTGGTTTATCAAAGGTATGAATAAGATAATCAAGCTTGTACTCTAGCGTAAAAAACTCTTCAACTAAGCTTGTTGGTTTACCTTGCGCCATTGCATGATGAAGGCTTACAACATCGCCACCTGCGCAAAATGCTTTATCGTCTGCGCCCTTTAACAAGACCATTGCAATAGCATCATCATCTTGCCAAGCTCGCAATTGCGGCTCAAGTAATTTGATCATTTCAAAATTAAGTGCATTTAATGCTTTTGGCGCGTTGAGTGTAATGAGCCCTATTAAACTGCCATTTTCTGCGGCTGCGGTTTCAAATACCACGGGCTCATCGGCGCTATTTAATAATGTTAAAGCACTCATTAGCCGTTTACCCAGTTAGCGCGGCGTTTTTCTAAAAAGGCATTTACACCTTCTTGTTGATCTTGTGTATCAAATAAACCAACAAATAACTCGCGTTCAAGAGGTAATACACTTGCCATTGGTTGATGGCGCCCTTTTTGAATCAATGTTTTACATGCTGCAACTGAGGTGGGGCTTTGATCGGCCACTTGGTTGGCAAGTTTTAGTGCTGCCGCAAAGCTTTCACCTTGTGGTACTACTTCTTCTACTAAGCCAATTTGCAAGGCTTTATCAGCTTTTAAGCGCTCGCCGCATAAAATCATGCGTTTTGCCCAGCCTTCGCCAACTAGCCATGCTAAATTTTGTGTACCACCCGCACAGGGTAATAAGCCAACTTTAGCTTCAGGGAGCGCCATTTGTGCTTGCTCTTCCGCTATACGTATATCGCACGCAAGGGCAACTTCTAGCCCGCCGCCCATTGCATAGCCATTAATGGCTGCAACCGACACACCTCTAAAATTAGTAAGCGCTTCAAATGCTTCACCAAATACACGCGACATATCGGCGGCTACGCCTTTATCGCCACCAGCAAATACGTTTAGGTCGGCACCCGCGCTAAAAAACTTCTCGCCTTCACCAGTCAGTACTAATGCATAAATATTTTTATTATTATTAAGCTCATTAACGGTATTTTTTAAATCAACTAGGGTGTCTTTTGTCCAGGTATTTGCTGGCGGATTAGACATCGTTAAAATAGCAACATGACCTTCGGTTGTAAGTTCAATACTCGGATTAGATTTAGATTCTGACATACATTGCTCCTTATAAAACGTCGCTTGCAGACTCAGCCAAAATACGGCGCGCTATAATCACACGCATAATTTCGTTAGTGCCTTCTAAAATTTGATGAACGCGTACATCACGTACATGGCGCTCAAGCGGGTATTCTTTTATGTAACCGTAACCACCATGAATTTGCAGTGCGTCGTTACACACAGTAAAGCCAACATCGGTAGCAAAACGTTTAGCCATCGCGCAGTAAGTGGTTTTTTCAACGTCGTTATTATCAAGTTTAAATGCAGCAAGCCTTACCATTTGGCGCGCAGCTACAAGCTCGGTGTTCATATCGGCAATTTTAAATTGCAATGCTTGAAACGCAGCCAATGGTTTACCAAATTGTGTACGTTCTTTTAAATATTCACGGGCGGTATTAAGTGCTGCCTGCGCTGTACCAATTGAACATGTGGCAATGTTAATTCGACCGCCATCTAGGCCTTGCATCGCAAATTTAAAGCCTTCGCCCTCTGCGCCTAACAAGTTATACGCAGGGATGCGTACATCTTCAAAGCTAATTAGGCGTGTAGGTTGTGCGTTCCAACCCATTTTTTCTTCAGCTTTGCCGTATTGCACGCCTTTTGCGTCGGCAGGCACTACAAATGCCGAAATACCCGCAGCGCCTTCGCCGCCTGTACGTGCCATTACCACTAATACTTCGGTTTCGCCAGCGCCCGATATAAACATTTTTGAGCCGTTAATAACGTACTCATCACTCTCAAGCACGGCTTTGGTTTTAAGTGATGCGGCGTCTGAGCCCGAGCCTGGCTCTGTTAAACAGTAAGAGGCAAGTAACTCGCCCATGACTAATTGCTCTACGTATTTGTCTTTAACGGCATCGGTACCAAAACTTGCTACCATCCAGGTAGCCATATTATGAATGGTTAACATAGCCGTTGTTGCGGTACAGCCCATAGCAAGTTGTTCAAAAATAATGCTCGAATCTAAACGAGATAAACCAAGGCCGCCTGCTTCCTCTGGCGTGTATAAACCACAAAAACCAAGCTCGCCCGCAGCTTTAATCGTGTCTTTAGGAAAAATATGTTCGCGATCCCACTTTGCTGCATGGGGCGCAAGTTCTGACTCGGCAAATTGGCGTGCTGTTTGAGCAAAGGCTTGTTGATCTTCTGATAAGTTAAAGTCCATGGTAGACCTCTTTAATTGTGTTAGTTGTGTTGTTAGTGTTTCCCGTCACAGGGATAGTTTGTGACGAGCAGCGAAGGCTTATGTGTGTGTTGTGTGTGAAGTAGCCTTCGCGCCCATCTTTTTTATTAATTATTCTTTTATTTACTCATTTTTTAATTACGATTATTTTAAGTTAATACTCATGTTTGGACCCGACGCAATGTCGTCTTCAAACCAACGTGATGTAATCGTTTTAGTTTCTGTATAAAAACGAATACCTTGTTTACCGTACGTGTGTGTATCGCCGTAAAACGAGCCTTTCCAACCAGTGAACGAAAAGAACGGAAGTGGCACCGGAATTGGCACATTAATACCTACTTGGCCTACTTCAATTTCGTGTTGGAATTTACGAGCCACTGCGCCGCTTGAGGTAAATAACGAGGTACCGTTACCGTAAAGGCTGTCGTTAATAAGTGCGATTGCCTCATCAAGCGTGTCTACAAACATACACGCCAGTACTGGACCAAATATTTCTTCTTTGTATAAATCCATTTCTTTGGTTACATCGGTAAATAACGTTGGGCCAACCCAATTACCTTGCTCAAAGCCTTCAACCGTAAAGTCAGAACCATCAATTAAACAAGTAGCGCCTTGCTCTTTACCACCGGCAATGAGTGATAAAATACGTGCCTTTGCTGCTTTTGATGTTTGTGGACCGTATGCCGCGTTTGCATCATCCCACACGCCTGGGCGTACATTTTCAAAGCCTGCTTTAATTTCATCTACCCACTGACTTGCTTGGCCTACAAACACAGCAACCGAAATACCCATACAACGCTGGCCAGCAGCACCGACTGATGCGCCTACTAGGTTGTTTACAACGTGCGATTTACTTGCATCAGGCATAATAACCATGTGGTTTTTAGCACCAACACACGCTTGCACACGTTTAAGGTTTTGCGTGCCTTTAGAATAAATATAAGCACCTACACCACACGAGCCAACAAATGAAATAGCACGCACTGCTTTATCTTCTAGTAAGCGGTCTACTTGTGGTTTTGTACCGTGAACAACTTGTAATACGCCTTTTGGTGCACCGGCTTCAATAAATAGCTCTGCTAAGCGCATTGGTGTAAGTGGATCTTGCTCAGACGGTTTTAAAATAAAGGTGTTACCACACACAATAGCCAGCGGGAACATCCAAAGTGGGATCATTGCCGGAAAGTTAAACGGAGTAACGCCCGCACATACGCCAAGTGGCTGCATGTAAGAATACGTATCGATTTTACGCGCTACGTTTTCCATTGTTTCACCCATCATTAATGATGGTGCGTTTGATGCTTGTTCTACTACTTCAATACCGCGCCAAACATCGCCTTTTGCATCTTCAAACGTTTTACCCAATTCATGGCAAATAATGGTAGCAAGCTCATCGTGATGTTCTTTTAATAGCGCAGCGTACTTCATCATAATACGAGCACGTTCAGTAATGGGTACGTCTTTCCATGTTTTAAACGTCTCAGAGGCTGAGGCAATTGCCGCGTCCATTTCTGACTCGGTGGTACATGGCACTTGTGCAAGTACTTCTTGAGTTGCTGGGTTTATAACATCGATAAGCTCTTTAGACGCTGATTGAATAAATTCGCCATTAATAAGTAGTGGAACTTGGTGCATGATTAAATCCTAGTGTGTGAGTTGTGTGTTCTCTTTTAAAATTGGTAGCGCCGCTTTGTTAGTATTATTAGTGCGGCGCTTTTGTAGTTATTCGTTTAAGTATTCGTCTAGCTATTGATGTAACTGTAATTAGTAAGCTTCTACGGCCATAGCAACCGCTTCACCGCCACCAATACATAAAGACGCAATGCCTTTTTTAAGGCCTCGGTTTTTAAGGGCATGAATAAGCGTTACTAAAATACGCGCGCCGCTTGCACCAATTGGATGACCCAATGCACATGCACCGCCGTTAACGTTTACTTTGCTTTCATCAAGTTTTAACTCGTTAATAGCCAGCATGGTTACCATGGCAAATGCTTCGTTAATTTCCCAAAGGTCAACATCGTTTACAGCCCAACCTGCTTTTTCAAGCACGCTGTTCATAGCCCCTACTGGCGCTACTGTAAATTCACTTGGTTTTTGAGAATGCGTGCTGTGCGCTACAATTTTACAAAGCGGTGTTAAGCCTTGCTCTTTTGCTTTTGATTCGCTCATTAATATAAGCGCTGCGCCACCGTCTGAAATTGACGATGAATTAGCGGCTGTAATAGTGCCGTCTTTTTTAAAAGCTGCACGTAAAGTAGGAATTTTTTCTGGGCGGGCATTACCTGGTTGCTCATCAATCGATACTGTTACATCGCCTTTGCGTGTTTGCATCGTATGCGGTGCAACTTCGTTATCAAAGCTACCATTTTGTATCGCGGCTTTAGCTTTACTTAATGAGCCTAATGCAAACGCATCCATTTGCTCGCGGCCAATGCCGTATTCGTCGGCGGTGTTTTGTGCAAAACAACCCATAGCTTTGTTGTCGTAAGCATCTTCAAGGCCATCGCTCATCATGTGATCTTTTATTTCACCGTGACCCATGCGCATACCGCCACGCGCTTTTGGTATAAAGTACGGTGCGTTTGTCATGCTTTCCATGCCACCAGCAATAGCAGATTGAATAGAGCCTGCTTTAATTAAATCGTTTGCAAGCATGGTCGCTTTTAAACCAGAGCCACATACTTTGTTAATTGTTGTAGCGCCAGTGCTAAGTGCAAGGCCTGCTTTTAACATTGCTTGGCGTGCGGGTGCTTGTCCAAGGCCTGCTGGTAATACACAGCCCATAATTACTTCGTCTATTGCATCATTAGCTAAACCAGTTTGTGTGAGTACACTTGCAATGGCGGTAGCGCCAAGCTCGGTAGACTGCGCATCACTTAACGCTCCCATAAAACCACCCATTGGGGTGCGTTTTGCTGCTACAATTACCACTGATTCTAAAGTCATAACTAACTCCATTGTATTTATACGCAAATAGTTGTTAGTATATTTGCTCTATTAATTTAGTATTCATTTATTATTTAATACCCTTACACAATACTAACGTTTACGCCAACGTCAACTAAAAACAGCTTAATTTTTAGTTTTATAAGTGTAAGGATTATTTTCCATCGGTTAGGCTACACTGATAAAATAAAAATAACCCATTGAATATTAATAATATAAATCAATACCTCGCTTAAACATTCCTTTATAAATAGTTTCAAATCACACCAAGCTTTACCTTTACGTAAACTTCACTTATATTGGAGTTATTCGAATGAGGTAAATACAATTATGAAACCAGATAATCAAACAAACTTTGCAAGCTCAGCCAAAATGCCGGCCAGTAATGAACAAACATTTAGCATTAGCGAACTCGCTAAAGAATTTGACATTACAACCCGCTCTATTCGCTTTTACGAAGACCAAGGGTTAATAACGCCTGATCGTAATGGTCAAACCCGTATTTATTCAAAACGCGATAAAGTGCGTTTAAAACTAATATTACGTGGTAAGCGCCTTGGCTTTACATTGGCCGAAACCGGTCGTTTGTTTGAACTGTACGACGCAGATAAATCAAGCGCTAAGCAGTTGGTTACTATGCTTGACCTTATTTCAGAAAAAAAAGCAGACCTATCTCAACAAATGGACGACATTAAAGTTGTTCTTATGGAGTTGGTGACGGCCGAGCGCCGCTGTAGAGACACGCTTAATAAAATAGACGAATAAGTTTTTTTTAAAATAAAAACACACTGACAACACACACGTCACACAGGAATGAATCATGAGCACTATTTCACTATATAAAGAAATGAACTTTGGCCTTGGCGAAACCGCCGATATGATCCGCGACCACGTAAACAGTTTTGCAAGTCAGGAGATTGCCCCGCTTGCTGAAAAAACGGACTTAGATAACGCTTTTCCAAATCAACTTTGGACTCAAATGGGCGAAATGGGCGTACTGGGTATGACCGTATCTGAAGAACTTGGCGGCGCAGGATTAGGTTACTTAGAACATGTTATTGCTATGGAAGAAATTAGCCGTGCCAGTGCCTCTATAGGGTTAAGCTATGGAGCACATTCAAACCTGTGTGTTAATCAAATTAACCGTAACGGCACACAAGCTCAAAAAGAAAAATACTTACCAAAGCTTATTAGTGGCGAGCACATTGGTGCCCTTGCAATGAGCGAGCCTAATGCGGGCTCTGACGTTGTATCGATGAAACTCAAAGCCGAAAAAAAAGGCAATAAGTACATTTTAAATGGTAATAAAATGTGGATCACCAATGGTCCAGACGCACACACGTTAGTAATTTACGCTAAAACAGATTTAAACGCCGGCGCTAAAGGTATTACCGCGTTTATTGTTGAGAGCAACTTTCCTGGTTTTTCAACAGCGCAAAAGCTCGACAAACTGGGTATGCGCGGCTCAAACACCTGTGAGCTAGTATTTGAAAACTGCGAAGTGCCCGAGGAAAACATTTTAGGTAACTTAAACGAAGGCGTTAAAGTACTTATGAGTGGCCTTGATTACGAACGCGTAGTACTTGCAGCGGGCCCGCTTGGCATAATGCAAGCGTGTATGGACATAGTGGTGCCGTACATTCATGAGCGTAAACAGTTTGATACCCCTATTGGTCAATTTCAGTTAATTCAAGGCAAAGTAGCCGACATGTATACACAAATGAATGCTGCGCGCTCATACGTATATACGGTAGCTAAAGCGTGTGACCGAGGCGAAACAACCCGTAAAGATGCAGCCGGTGCAATTTTATACGCAGCAGAGCTTGCGACTAAGATGGCGCTTGATGCGATTCAAATTTTAGGCGGAAATGGCTACATAAACGAATACGCAACAGGCCGCCTGCTTCGTGATGCTAAATTATACGAAATTGGTGCTGGTACATCCGAAATTCGCCGCATGCTTATTGGCCGCGAACTTTTCACAGAAAGCCGTTAAGGATTAAACCATGACTATTTTAAAATCGAGCGTTAATCCTCACGATCCAACGTTTGTGCAAAACCATAAAAACATGTCGGCGCTGGTGGATGATTTACGCAGTAAAGTAGCAATAATTAGCCAAGGTGGAGGCGCTGCATTAAAGGAGCGCCACGAAGGCCGTGGTAAATTATTTGTACGCGACCGCATAAACACATTAATTGACGAAGGCTCACCGTTTTTAGAAATTTCGCAATTTGCAGCCTTTGGTGTGTACGAACAAGCAATACCTTGTGCAGGCGTTGTAGCCGGTATTGGCCGTGTTAAAGGCGTTGAATGCATGATTATTGCAAACGATGCCACGGTTAAAGGCGGTACATATTTTCCGCTTACCGTTAAAAAGCATTTACGCGCACAAGACATCGCAGAGCGCTGCCGCTTACCGTGTATTTATTTGGTGGATTCTGGCGGTGCAAATCTGCCAGAGCAAGATGATGTATTTCCAGATAAGTTGCATTTTGGTCGTATTTTTTACAACCAAGCCCGTATGTCGGGTAAAGGCATTCCACAAATTGCCGTGGTAATGGGATTATGTACCGCAGGTGGTGCGTACGTACCCGCAATGGCAGACGAAAGCATTATTGTAAAAGATCAAGGCACTATATTTTTAGCAGGTCCGCCGCTTGTAAAAGCAGCAACGGGCGAAGAAGTAACCGCTGAAGAACTAGGCGGCGCCGATGTGCACTGTAAAGTGTCGGGTGTTGCCGATCACTACGCTGAAAACGATGCTCATGCCCTGTCTATTGCGCGCCAATGTATTGAGCGCATTAACTACACACGCCCTACAGCGCCGTTACTTAAACAAGAACTAGAAGATGTAAAACCACCCCGTTACGATATAAACGAGCTTTACGGCATTGTAGGCACCGACCTTAAAAAGCCGTTTGATGTACGCGAAGTAATAGCGCGCACAGTGGACGACTCATCATTTGATGAATTTAAACGCTACTTTGGTGAAACGTTAGTCACAGGTTTTGCCAGCATTTATGGCAACCCCGTTGGCATAGTGGCTAATAACGGTATTTTATTTAGTGAGTCGGCGCAAAAAGGCGCGCACTTTATTCAGCTGTGTGCTCAGCGCAATATTCCTTTAGTGTTTTTACAAAATATTACCGGCTTTATGGTGGGTAAAAAATACGAAGCCGAAGGCATTGCTAAGCACGGCGCTAAAATGGTGATGGCGGTTTCGTGTGCTGATGTGCCTAAATTCACTGTACTTATTGGCGGCTCTTACGGCGCAGGTAACTACGGTATGTGTGGCCGCGCATTTGAACCAACCATGATGTGGATGTGGCCTAATGCCCGTATTTCGGTAATGGGCGGCGAGCAAGCTGCGGGTGTAATGGCGCAAGTTAAACAAGATGCTTTAGCACGTAAAGGCCAAAGCATGAGCGAGCAAGAAATCAGTGATTTTAAAAAGCCAATTATTGAACAGTACGAAGAGCAAGGTCATCCGTATTACGCAAGCGCTCGTTTGTGGGACGACGGTATTATAGACCCTGCCGATACACGTAATGTATTAGGGCTTGCGTTAACGGCTGCGAATAACGCACCAAAACGTGATTCGAAATTTGGCGTATTTAGAATGTAACCGGAGCGCAAAATGTCAGTAACACTACAAATAACAAAATCTAATGTGGCTGTACTTGTGTTAAGTCGCCCAGAAAAAAGAAACGCATTTAACAGTGAAGTAATACATGAGCTGATCCAATGTATTGAACATGCAAATACGCTTGATATTCGCGCTTTGGTTTTAAAAACAGAGGGTAAACACTTTTCAGCCGGCGCCGATTTAGCTTGGATGAAATCAATGGCTGATAACAACTACACCGATAACCTAGCTGATTCAATGCAATTAGCTAAGTTAATGCAGGTATTGGCAAGCTCGCCCCATCCTACAATTTGCGCTGTGCAAGGCGCTGCTTTTGGTGGTGCTCTGGGTTTAATAGCTTGTTGCGACATAGCCCTTAGTAAAGACGATGCGCAATTTTGTTTAAGCGAAGTAAAGCTTGGCCTTATTCCGGCTGTTATTAGCCCGTATGTCATTAAAGCGATTGGTGAACGCGCTGCTCGCAGGTACTTTTTAACGGCTGAAGTGTTTGATGCACATACTGCTAAGCAACTTGGTTTAATTCATCAAGTAACCGGTAATTTAGACTGTGCACTCGATAATATGCTGCAAACACTGATTGATAACGGACCTGTTGCAGTTAAAGCCGCAAAAGCATTAATTAACGATGTAGCAAATAAAGAAATTACCGATGAACTCATTGAGCTTACCGCTGAGCGTATTGCAAAAATTCGCGTATCTGAAGAAGGTCAAGAAGGGCTAACTGCTTTTTTTGATAAACGCTCACCCGCTTGGCAATTGTAGGATTGATTATGAAGACACAACGATTACAAAAAGTACTGATTGCCAATCGTGGAGAAATTGCGTGCCGAGTAATGCGCAGCGCAAAACAAATGGGCTTAACCACGGTCGCGGTTTATTCTGATGCAGACAAACATGCCCGGCACGTAAAAATGGCTGACGAGGCTTACCATATTGGTGCTGCGCCAAGTAAAGATTCGTATTTAGTAGCAGACAAAATTTTGCAAGTTGCCAAAGACTGCGGCGCTGATTGTATTCACCCAGGCTATGGTTTTTTATCTGAGAACAGCGAATTTGCTAAAGCCTGCGAAGCTAATAACATTGCTTTTATAGGGCCACCAGCAAGTAGCATTGAAGCAATGGGGTCTAAAACCCGCGCTAAAGAAATAATGGCAGCTGCTAATGTGCCATTAGTACCTGGTTATTATGGTGATAAACAAGACCCTGCTTTTTTACAAAGTGAAGCTGAAAAAATTGGCTACCCTGTACTCATTAAAGCTGCCTTTGGTGGCGGTGGTAAAGGCATGCGCGTTGTACAAAAAGCAAAAGACTTTATGAGCGCACTACAAGGTGCGCAACGTGAAGCAATTGCCGGTTTTGGTAACGATTTAGTATTGCTTGAGCGCTACGTAAACCAACCTCGCCATGTTGAAGTGCAAGTATTTGCGGATAACCATGGTAACTGTGTTTATTTAGGTGATCGTGATTGTTCTTTGCAACGTCGTCATCAAAAAGTAATTGAAGAAGCCCCTGCTCCGGGTTTATCTGACGAACTACGTAAAGAAATGGGTGAAGCGGCTGTACGTTGTGCACTGGCTATAAATTATAGAGGCGCTGGTACGGTTGAGTTTTTACTGTGTGGCGATGAATTTTTCTTTATGGAAATGAATACGCGCCTACAAGTAGAACACCCTGTGACCGAAATGGTAACCGGTGTAGATTTAGTCAACTGGCAAATTAATATTGCGGGTGGGCAAACACTGCCACTGACACAAAGCGATATTCAATTGCAGGGTCATAGCTTTGAAGCGCGTATATACGCAGAAGATCCAGCTAACGACTTTATCCCGTGCTCGGGAACTATTGAAGCACTACACACACCGCTTAACAGCGAATTTGTACGCATTGATACAGGCATTGCACAAGGCGACGAAATCAGCCCGTTTTACGATCCGATGATTGCAAAACTTATTGTGCACGACGACACTCGCGAACAAGCACTGAGCCGTTTACAACACGCTCTTGAGCAATTTAATTTAGCGGGTTTTAGCACTAACATTGGCTTTTTACATAATTTAGCAAGCCACCCTACCTTTAAACAGGGTGCGCCAAGTACACACTTTATTGCAGAGCAAGGTGACTCGTTAGTTGCGGTTAACGAATCGTTATTGCAAGCAAGTCAGCTTATTGGTGCTTTTGCATATTTAGAATCGTTAACTAACACCCAAAATGCGCCAAACAGTGCAAGCCCGTGGCAACAACTGAGTGGTTTTACACTCAATGCACCACAAGCAATTAAAATCCCTTTTGCCGATTTACAGCTAAGCGCTATAAAAACCACAGCGGGCTATAATATTACGCATAACAAGCATGTATTTAACCTACAAGGCACATTAAATAATAATCTTTGCAGTGTATTTATTAACGGCGAAAAACATACCGCGCATGTAAATACTGTTGGCAATATTGTCACTGTTATGAATAAAGCACTGCAAACTAAGCTTGAACTAGTTGATAAACATTATATTAGTTCGCACGAAAGCGAAGCACTGCCACTTGCCGCCCCACTCAATGGCACGGTAGTAAAACACTTAATTGACATTGGTAGCACAATTACCAAAGGCGATGCGGTTGTTATTATCGAAGCCATGAAAATGGAATACACGCTTAACGCACCACACGACGGCATTTTAAAAAGCTACTGTTTTGGTGAGGGCGAACTGGTAACGCATGGAGCCTTACTTGCTATTGTCGAAGATACAACTGAGGAAGGTGCACAATGAGTGCCTTTGCAAATAAAGTACGTATTGTTGAAGTTGGCGCGCGAGACGGTCTACAAAACGAAAAAACAGTAAGCACAGCCGATAAAGTAACGCTTATTAACGCTCTAAGTGCTGCAGGTTTAAAAGATATTGAAGCTGGCGCGTTTGTCTCCCCCAAATGGGTGCCACAAATGGCAGATTCAGCGGATGTAATATCAGCACTCAACTTACCTGACGTAAATTTAAGCGCCCTTACACCTAACTTAAAAGGTGCACAAGCAGCGCACGCTGTTGGCATTAAAGAGTTTGCTATATTTACCGCTGCGAGTGAGTCGTTTTGTCAAAAAAATATAAACTGCTCAATAGACGAAAGTATTGAACGCTTTAGTGAAGTAATGGCGTTTGCTAAAGCTAATAATATTCGTGTACGTGGTTATGTAAGCTGTGTACTAGGTTGCCCTTACGAGGGTGAAATTAACCCGCAAGCAGTATTAAGTGTATCTCAAAAGCTATTAGATTTAGGCTGTTACGAAGTAAGCCTTGGCGATACCATAGGTGTTGGCACCGCTAGAAAAGTAACGCAATTAATCGAGTTACTTTTAACGCACATTGATAAAGCCAAGTTGGCGGTGCATTTTCATGATACATACGGCCAAGCGCTCACAAATATTTACGCAGCTTTAAGCCTAGGTATTGCAACGGTTGACGCGGCAGTTGCGGGCCTTGGTGGCTGTCCTTATGCTAAGGGTGCGTCAGGAAATGTTGCCACCGAAGATGTAGTTTACTTACTGCAAGGGCTTGGCATTGAACACTCAATTGATTTACAAAGGTTAAGTGACGCTGGCTGGGAAATAACCAAAGCACTTGGTAAGCAACCTGTGAGCAAAGTATCTGTGGCACTACACACTAAATAGCTATCTTATAAAATGATGATTCAAGATAGTTAACAACAAATAGCACACAATGAGGAGAGACTCATGGCCGGTTTTGATAAGGTAGTTTCTAGTTACGAAGCTGCAATGGAAGGATTAAAAGACGGCGATACCATTATTGCCGGTGGTTTTGGTTTATGTGGTATTCCTGAGGGCTTAATTAAACAAATTAAGCACATGCAAACAAAAAACTTAACCGTAGTATCTAATAACTGTGGTGTTGATGACTTTGGTTTAGGTATTTTATTACAAGACAAACAAATTAAAAAAGTAGTTGCCTCGTACGTTGGTGAAAATGCCCTATTCGAGCAGCAGTTATTAAGTGGCGAAATTGATGTAGAGCTTACGCCTCAAGGTACACTTGCTGAAAAAATGCGTGCTGGTGGCGCAGGTATACCTGCGTTTTACACGGCAACCGGTTACGGTACTCCTGTGGCTGAGGGTAAAAATGTAAAAGAGTTTAATGGTCGCCCGTATATTTTAGAAGAATCTATAACGGGTGAATTTGCTATTGTTAAAGCGTGGAAAGCTGATCGCTTTGGTAATTTAGTGTTTAGACACACCGCCATGAACTTTAATCCAATGGCTGCAACAGCAGGCAAAATTACCGTTGCCGAAGTAGAAGAAATTGTAGAGCCGGGTGAGCTTGAACCAAGCCAAATTCATACCCCAGGTATTTTTGTAAATCGCGTTATTAAAGGCAGCTTTGAAAAACGCATTGAACGTGTAACAACACGAGATTAAGCAGGAGCATAATTATGGCATTATCACGTGAACAAGTTGCAATGCGCGTTGCACAAGAACTTCAAGACGGTTACTACGTAAATTTGGGCATAGGAATTCCGACACTCGTCGCAAACTATGTACCAGATGATATTGAAGTTATGTTACAGTCCGAAAATGGCCTTTTAGGCATGGGCCCGTACCCCACTAAAGCAGAGCTAGACGCCGATATGATTAACGCGGGTAAAGAAACCGTGACAGTAGCCAAAGGTGCAGCCATATTTAATAGTGCAGATAGTTTTGCCATGATACGGGGTGGTCATGTAGACTTAACCGTTCTGGGTGCATTTGAAGTTGACCAGAACGGCAACATCGCATCGTGGATGATCCCTAAAAAGCTGATTAAAGGCATGGGTGGCGCGATGGATTTAGTCGCTGGCGCGAAAAATATTATTGTTACTATGACCCATGCAAGTAAGCATGGTGACTCTAAACTATTAGAAGCCTGCTCTTTACCGCTTACTGGCGTTAATTGCGTAAAAAAAATAGTAACAGATTTAGCCGTATTAGAAGTTAAAGACGGCGCATTTCATCTATTAGAACGTGCTCCGGGCGTATCTGTTGATGAAATCATTAGTAAAACAGCAGGTAAATTACTTGTTGACGGTGAAGTTCCAGAAATGGTTTTTTAGGCTTTAGCTTAAAAATAACGCTTTACCCTGTACCGACCTCATTCCCAGTGCCAATGGCGCTGAGTTACCCAAAATCCCTCGCAAGAGGGATTTTTTTTGTCCTTTTGCATTATTTTTAGGCTAATTCATACATCTGTAGTAAATTTTTATCTATAATAGTTGCATAAATAGATGATTAGTTAGCTAGAGCATTTGCACTACTTTGTTGTTATCATGCACCACTTTTGTGAATTTTCTCTATGAGTAATTTTAACTTGCTGAAATTACTAACATTACTAACTGGTTCGATTTTTGCCTATACTAGGCTATATAAACAACTTAATACTGGAAAACATGCAAACTCCTATTCGTGGCCTTCGATCTTTTTGCTTTGCAGCAAGAAGCCTAAGTTTTAAGCATGCAGCTAATGAGCTTTACTTAACACCTTCGGCAGTAAGCCATCAAATAAAACAACTTGAAGAACAGCTTGGTATTGAACTTTTTCAGCGTAAAACACGTTCAATAAGTTTAACAACAGCTGGTAAAAACTTTTTTGATGCCGTATCTCCTATCATTACCATGTTAGAAGGTACCATTAACGAGTTTAGTCAGATGCAACAAAACACTAATTTAACAATTACCTTGCCTGAGTTTTTTGCAAGCGAACTACTTATGCCTAAATTAAGTGAGTGGACGACAGAGCATCCTAATATTAATTTACAAATGGATACGCTTAAAACACGCAAAGAAATAACACGGCATAGCGATTTATCTATTGTATTGTCCTCTAGTAAACCTACTGAAGGCTTAGTAACTGAATTATTTAATCTTGAATATATCCCTGCGTGTAATGAAAAACTGCTCAACCAGTGGAAAAATGATCATCGTAAAGCACTAAACCAAGTTCCGCTAATTCTACATAAAGCACGTCCTTGGGCGTGGCATCAATGGGCTGAAAAAGCAGGCATTGATGACTTTTCTCCTTCGCAAATTATCCAAATAGACAGTATGTTTGGTGTAGCACGTGCTGCGCAGCAAGGCATGGGCATTGCGCTTATTCCACTGCCAATTAGTCAAAGTTGGTTAGATGAGAAGTGGCTGTATAAATTATTTGAACAGCCTTTAACAACTAAAGATAAATACTACTTAGTACAACACGAATCCAACACACCTAATCACCCACTTGATTTATTTGCGAAGTGGGTTGTAAATACGTTTAGAAAAATCCAAGAATAACCCCCGATTAGACGAGTTCAGTAATACAACCTACTGTGTGTTGTATTACTGAATTCGTCTAAAGCTCTTTGCAATTTTAATTATTTTTTATTTAAATACATAAGCTTAGCCACACACATTAAACTAAAGTCTATAGTTTAATTTTTTTCACCCATTGGTTTCGTTTTTATCGCTTGTCGAGAATAAGGTTAAATACTAAAGTTACATTATCAGCTCGAAACAATTTAATTTAACTGTTTCATAAAGAGTAATAAATGCAACTTTTTGGGTTTTAGTGACTCAAATGTTGCAGTTAAAAGAATCTTATATTGTGTGTGTAAGATGTTGTCAGTGTGAAAAGCAGTTCAAGTTAGGTGGTGACTTAGCTTGAACTGTTTTTATTCTTGGCTCATACCACATGACTTGTAATACAAGACTACGAAATTGTAGCAAGCAGAATCTTTATATTGTGTGTGAAGATATTGTCAGTGTGAAAAATAGTTCAAGTTAGGTGGTGACTTAGCTTGAGCTATTTTTATTTACTTGCAACTACATAATATATATAGAATATAAGTTAAATACTTTAGGAACTGTTATCTCTAAAGGTTTAATTTTCAACGGCATGTTTTATTTTTAGGCAAAACAAAACTTATAATGTGTTGATATTAGCCATACATAGCCGTTCACAAAGTATAAGTACCAAACCTTTCGCCGCGATTACCCCCACTAGATAGAACGAATTTAATCCTAAAAGCTCAACAACCCTAGTAAGTTAAAGCTTACTAGGGCGTGTTGAGCTTTTAGATTACAACCTTAGTTAATATTTTTGAAAATTAAATTATGTCTGGAATAATTTTAATTTAACTTTTATCTCGCGGTACAAAATCAAGTACTGTTGCGTTAATACAATAGCGATCGCGCCCTCTTGGACCTTCACCTGGGAACAAGTGCCCTAAGTGTATACCAGTACTTTTTGAGCGAAGCTCAATGCGTGTCATACCCCAACTACTGTCGTCATGCTGTGTTACATTGTTCTTTACTGGATGAATAAACGACAACCAGCCCGTGCCGGAGTTAAAGCTATCATTTGTATCAAATAAAGGTTCACCGCTTAACTTATCCACAAAAGTGCCATCTGAAACATTTTTAAACTCTTTGTACTCTTGACAATATGACCTATCTGTTCGTGCATTAAACGCGACCTTGTAAGCGTCGCTATTACCTAACTTGAATGCGCCTAATGCTTTATAAAATTCTTCAGGCGTTGCGTAACCTTGACGGCCATATACTTCAACGCCATTTTCTAAAAACAAAATAGTCGGCGTTGCCCATGTGGCTGACTTAATAGTTAAACCTTTAAGTTGGTCAGCATGGCGAAATGTCATGGGTATTGTCCCTTTATAATCATTTGCAACTGCTTTTTTGAATTTTTCACAGTATGGGCAGTATTCACGTGAATCTAAAATCACTATTTGTTTACCCGTCAGTAAGGCACTGTTATCCACTTTTTCTACGGGTGCTTTATTAAAAACCACACCGGTAGAATGATCAGGGCAATAGCCATTAGGGTTCTTTTCTAGATAATTTTGATGATACTCTTCTGCCGATACAAAGCCTTGAAGCGGTTTAATAACCGTTTCAATTTTGCCATAGCTCGCATCTGTTAAAAGTTGCTGATATTGCGACTTAACTTGCTCTGCAACTTTAGCCTGCGCATCGGTAGTCGTTAATACGATTGAGCGATATTGCGTACCGATATCGTTACCTTGGCGATTTTTTTGCGTAGGATCGTGACTTTCAAAATATTTTTTTAATAGATCTTCTGCTGAAATTATATTGCTGTTATACATAACTTGTACAACTTCAGCATAGTTGTTCTCGTCAAAACGACGAGACTGATCAGTAATGTTTCTATAGGTTGCTTTAAAGCCCTTGCCGTCAGCGTAACCCGACTCAGCATCAATAACGCCATTAAGCGCTTCGTAGCGTTTTTCGGCTCCCCAAAAACAACCAGATCCAAGTACAATGGTTTCTACATGCATGGTTGCTTCGACATTACTTTGCTCAACCTTTTCCATAGATAAAGCAAAACCGCCTGTGCTAAATATAATAGCAGCGCCTGATAAATATAATAAATGCTGGTGTTTCATAAAGTACCTCATAAACAAGTGCGTGCTAATTAAGACCTCCTTATCTTAATTTTCATTTCAAGCTAATTACTTATTTAGTACGAAGTGTATTAAGTTTTGGTCCCTTGAATTCAAGTATTAAGTGCAATCATTATGCAGCCACCAGAACTTCTGATTGCCCCGTAAATAACTCATGAGGGGTTTTATACCCTCTTGTTTTTCTTGGCCGATGGTTGAGCTTATCAACTGCCGCCTGTATTTCTGCTTCACTTAGCGACATAAAGTCAGTTCCCTTGGGGAAGAAGCGTCTAAGTAAGCCGTTGGTATTCTCATTTATGCCCCGCTCCCATGATGAATATGGGTGAGCGAAATACACATCCGCTTCTAATTTTTGTGCAACATGCTCATGGTGAGCAAACTCTTTTCCATTATCTAAAGTCACGGTAATAACCTTACCTTTATAGGGTGTCATACACTTGATCAGCGCATCGGCTGTTATTTTCGCATGCTTGCTTTCAATTCTGTGAACGACTGTATATAACGTTTTACGTTCAACCATTGTAACAAGGGCATTTTTACGCCCTTTGCCTATCACTGTATCGCCCTCCCAATCACCAATCCTAGACTTTGAATCCACAATACTTGGGCGTTCATCAATACTGACTCGATTAACTATCTGTCCACGTTTATCGTAGCTTCCATAGCGTTTTTTATACTTTTTACATGCACGAGTGAGTGTCTTATGTAGTTCACCACCACGAGCCTTGTCTCTGTAAATATATTGATAAATCGTTTCATGATGCAAAACGACCTTTTTCTCTAAAGCTAAGCGGCCTGCCTCCTGCTCTGGCGAAAGTCCGTCAACCAACAATTTATTAATCCAGTCAGTAACATCATCTGTTAACTTACTTGCTTTGAAAGATGACTTGCGTCTTTGCTCTGCAAAATTATTGGCTTGGTTAGGTCGATAGCCTTTAAGCCCTTTATTGCGTTTTAACTCTCTAGAGATAGATGACGGTGAACGAGTGAGTTCATCAGCTATCTGTTTTTGGTTATTTCCTGCTTTTATTAACGCGTAAATCTGGTATCTTTCTGCTTGTGTCAGCTGTTTATATTTCATTAAAGCAATTTCCTTTGGCGAGAGAATGGCCGAATTATAACAGCTGGCCATCTAATCTGAGAAATTGCACTTATTATCCGAATTTAGGTATAATAAAAGGGGTCGATTACCGATATAACCGCACACAAAACAATGAGGGAGGTAAAAAATGCTTGAGGATGGTCCCACTGCGTAACCGCTAAAAAAACGGCAAAGCAAAAAATAGGCTTTCTTGTTGCACCATTTGTAGCGCAAAACGCATTACATTAGGAGATACAGCCACACCAAATTTTTCTTCTACTTTGTCTCGTAGCCAATTATCAATAATTAGCCACAACCAACTAATAAGTAAAAATATCGCAATAACTTGCGAAAGAGACTCTTTTCTATCTACAAGTGCAAAGCTGGCAACGCCCGACAAAAACGCCAACACAGCCAATAATCCAGGCCGCTTTTGCATCGCGCTTATAAATTTAGCGATTATATTTTTACAGTAATCCATGTATGCGTGTTTCCGTACGGGTATGTACTTTATTATTTTTATTCTGAGTATGATTAGTTTAACCAAGTTTAAATGAACAACAGATAGACGGATGGATTTAAACGCGCCATTTAACAGTACATCAAACTAACCATTTTTAATTAAATAAAAGCTCGGCATAGCGCGTCATTGGTACGTTTATTAATTTTTGTAACGCGTAAGCCTTAGCGAGTAATTCATCCTCACTAAGTACTGGCATTTTATTGTTAAAAGCAAAAACAATTTTATTGCCGCCTTCAATAATAAAACTAAATATCTGTCCTGCAAATTCTTTCTCAAGTAGTTGATCGAACGCTTCTCTTTGCCCAGCTTTGGTATGGCAAATATTAAGTACTAAAACACCATCAAAAGTGAGCGCATTTTTACAATCACGTAAGTAGGATGATTGCACCTGATCTGATTCCATCCCATCTGAGCTGTATAAATCAGAAAAAATAACATCCGTTTTTATCTGCGCTTTTTTCATGTAGTTTGCCGCATCATCAATGTGAATAAACAAACGTTCTGACACAGGAACTTCAAAATATTTTATAGCCATATCAGCAACTGCTTTACGGTATTCAACGGTATGTATAGTCAGTGCAGGAAACGCATGATAAAGACTTTTTGCTATAGAGCCCGCCCCAAGCCCCATTATCATCGCGGTTTTTAAATTTGGTATAAAAAAAAGCGCAGCCATCATAGCTTGCGTATAAGCTAAGCTTAACCCGTTAATATTATTTAATTTAATACAGCTTTGATAAATTTTTCCGTCAAAGCTGAGAATTAGATTCTTTTTTGTTTGATATATATAAACAGGGCCATGCTCATCAATAGTTGATGCAATACAAGTGCCTTTGATATCCACGAATACTCAATAGGTGAGGTGATGAAAAACGAGTATAACTTAGTTAACGTACTGCCATTGCTATTAATATGATTTATAGCGCTTTTATTAATTTACAGGCATTTATATACGTACTCAAAAAGGTCTGTTTATTATTCAGATCAGCTGAAGTGTCTGCCTTCATAGCTAATTAAAACTTATCCAGTGATGACTCTTAGTAAAAACAACGACTTAACATACTGAAATTTGGCTAATGTACTGTTATAGCTATAAAAAACCCCTTTGAATATTCCTCATGCTCAACATGAATAAAGTGCACACCACCACCAAAGAAGTCTAAACGGCTAAACATCTATCCGTTATTTTTACTGATTTGTGCCTTTTTTTCGTCAACTGCTACGTAATCGAATCTAACAATAATGATTAATGAATATGACTCATGTTTTATGTGAAATTAAACCGTTTTTCTTCATATACCAATCAACGTATAAATTACTCATCCCTTAGCGCTAAACACTACTAACAACTTAAAGCAGCTGAATAACAAAACCAGCTAAGTAAGTTGCAAGGTTAATAAAGCGCAAAGCATCAATCAGGTTTAAATTATAAAATTGGATATAAACACGATGAAAAAAGATTTTACATTTAATATAAAGAGCGTTTCACTCGACGAAAATTATCATCCATCAACTAATACGCGTATCACAACCAACTTTGCTAATTTAGCCAGAGGTGAATACCGCAAAGCAAACTTGCGTAACGCCTTAAACATGATTAACAACCGTTTTAATGCCCTAGCCCATTGGGATAACACCAAAGGTGAGCGTTATGCTGTTGAGCTTGAAATTATCTCTGTTGAAATAGGTATTGAAGATGGCGGCGAAAGCTTCCCATCAATCGAAATATTAAAAACAAACATTGTTGATCATAAAACTAATAAGCGCATTGAAGGCATTGTAGGAAACAACTTTTCATCGTATGTACGCGACTACGACTTTAGCGTACTCCTACAAGAGCACAATAAAGGCAAGTCTCAATTTAGTATTCCTGATGACTTTGGGGTATTACATGGCAAGCTATTTCAGTCATTCGTAAATTCGGGTACATACAAACAAAACTTTAAAAAACCACCGGTTATATGCCTAAGTGTGTCAGATAACAAAACCTATAACCGCACCGAAAACCAACACCCGGTACTTGGCGTAGAATACGAGCCAAATGAATCGTCTTTAACTGAGCAATACTTCAAAAAAATGGGCTTACAGGTACGTTACTTTATGCCACAAAATAGTGCAGCGCCTTTAGCATTGTTTTTCTTTGGTGATTTACTTAATGATTACAGCAATCTTGAGCTTATAAGCACCATTAGTACGATGGAAACGTTTCAAAAAATCTACAGACCAGAGATTTATAATGCCAATGCAACAGCGGGTAAATCATATAAACCAAACTTAAAAAACTTGGATCACTCACTAACGCAAATTGTGTATGACCGAGAAGAGCGCGGCAAGTTAGCAAATGAACAAGGCAAATTTGCACAAGAGCATTTTATCAAGCCGTACCAAAGAGTTCTTGAGCAATTCTCTACTCGCTATCTGTCATAACAACTAATAGTAACAACCAGTAATAACGCGCTTAACGCTACGTTTAATAATTAACTAAAATATACGGCATTATTTATTATGAAAAAATTACTACCTACATCTACCGCTGGGAGTTTACCTAAGCCCATATGGCTTGCAGAGCCAGAAACACTTTGGTCACCTTGGAAATTACAAGGTAACGAATTAACCCAAGGTAAGCACGACGCCCTTCGTTTGTCATTATTCGACCAACAACAAGCAGGTATTGATATTGTTAGCGATGGCGAGCAAACAAGACAGCATTTTGTAACTACGTTTATAGAGCACCTAAACGGTGTTGATTTTGAAAAACGTAAAACAGTAAAAATTCGCGACCGATACGACGCAAGTGTACCCACCGTTGTTGGTCCTGTGAGCCGCCAAAAGTCTGTGTTTGTTGAAGACGCTAAATTTTTACGCAAGCAAACCAAGCAACCAATAAAATGGGCATTGCCAGGCCCAATGACAATGATTGACACGCTTTACGACGATCATTATAAAAGCCGCGAAAAACTAGCGTGGGAATTTGCCATAATTCTCAATCAAGAAGCAAAAGAATTAGAAGCCGCAGGCGTTGATATCATCCAATTTGATGAGCCCGCGTTTAACGTATTTTTTGATGAAGTGAACGACTGGGGAATCGCCTGTTTAGAGCGCGCAATTGAAGGTCTTAAATGCGAAACCGCCGTGCATATTTGCTATGGCTACGGCATTAAAGCCAATACAGATTGGAAAAAAACACTTGGCAATGAATGGCGACAGTACGAAGAGGCATTCCCTAAGCTTCAGCAATCTAATATCGATATTATCTCACTAGAGTGCCATAACTCGCATGTACCAATGGATTTACTAGAACTCATTCGTGGTAAAAAAGTAATGGTAGGCGCAATTGATGTAGCAAGCCACACTATCGAAACACCAGAAGAAGTAGCAAGTACGCTACGTAAAGCACTGCAATTTGTAGATGCCGACAAGCTCTATCCGTGTACAAACTGCGGCATGGCTCCACTACCTCACCATATAGCGAGAGGTAAACTAAATGCCTTGAGCGCTGGAGCTGAAATTATAAGAAAAGAGTTATTAGAAAAGAGTTATTAGAAAAGAACTAGAAATTTTCACACCCTGATGTAACGGCAGTAATAATAAGAAAAAGCACATCAACTAAGTTATGGTGCTGATTTATATGTGAACGATTATCTTTGACGAGTTCTAAATGTGAGAAGAGTGACATAATAAGTTTAAGGTGATGAAATTTATGGTATTAGATCATAAAATTTGTTTATTTACAAAGTGTGATCCCGCCCTGAAGGTACTATAAGTATGAGCTGCGTATCGTTGTATAAATCTGACTTTATTAGTACTTTACATACTTCAAGATTAAACCACTTTTGAGCCAATATTGTCATTAATAGTAAATGAATTAAATGCAGTAACGCCGTTAAACTTTGGCAAAATATATTGGTGTGATATTACTAAAAGGAAACTTTTAATATGCAAACTAACTTGGTGTCAGAACAGTTTAAACAGCAAGGCTTTGTATTAATTAAACAATTAATTGAACCTAGTACAATTGCTAAACTTCAAAACTTTTGCCAGCATTTGGATGATAAGGCAAAGTCACACTACTTTTTAGGACAATCACTCGATAATATTGCCATCACCCAAAATGCGGATACCCCATATATATCGCGTATCAATTCACTTTTTCTATTTGAACCTCAATTCGCTTGCTTATTAGCACATACTAAACTCATGAATTACGTTGAGGCTTTAATTGGTGAACCCGCTTTACCGACCTATGAATCAATTGTAATTAAGCATTCACAAGATACGCACGGTTTTGATTGGCACCGTGATATGCCCGTAAGCACGCAAACACCAATTATAACTGTCGGTATATATTTAGATGACGCAAAAGCAGAACATGGGGCTTTAAAGGTGATCCCTCGTTCTCATTTTAGCCCATTAAGTGTGTGCGATATAAAACGCCAGTTAACAAATTCGGAGTTAAAGAGCTTAGATGTTACAGCCTGTGCAGGAGACGTAGTAATACATCATGTAAATACAGTTCATTCATCAGCAAGGCAGGAAGCTCAAGCAATACGCAGAACTATATACTTTGAATTTAGGGCTTTATCGCACCTTATCAATAATCCGATATTTCCAAATGAATGGATTAAAAAGCGCCAAGCACTCATGAAGAACATACAAACACTCAGCGCAAAAAACCTTCAACATGATATACAACTACCCAGTGATTTTTATGAAACGCAAATACAAATGGAGGCGGCAGAATATTGTATCGAGTTTACCAAATGAGTACTCTGTTTATATTTGCGAATTTATGCTGCGTTATCGCCTATTTATGGGGAACACCACACACCATAGGCTCTGCCTTGCCTAAATACCAAACGTCTGCTGCAAATTAAGCCACTAAAGTTATTGTCACTTGTTTTTATTAAACGTGATTAAATAACAGTTCAGCATAACGTGTCATTGGTACATTTATTATTCTTTGTAACGCGATTGCTTTATCAAATAATTCATCTTTACTCAATGAAGGTATATTATTGTTAAATGCAAAAATAATTTTATTACCACCTTCTATCATAAAACTAAGAATGTGCCCTTCAAACTCTTTATCAAGCAATTGACTAAACTAGACAGCCACTCTAATTAAACAAATAAAACTGTGCTATTAAATTTACTTTTTCAGCTAAAAATTTATCTTTTACTATTGGGTTACTTTCATTTCATCCAGTAAATAAGTTATTTGTACTCTTAAACCTAAATTACGCGCATGAAAATGCTCCGCATTATGCAGTGTTAATTTTTTGCTAAGTTGTACGTTTTATGCGAGTAGCTTTTCGCAGTTACTGATATTCGCTCGCCGTTTTCTGTTTAAATTTTCACAATAACTTGCTTGTGAGGTTGGTCTGCCTACTGCACCATGAAATACGCATGTAAATTGTGTGGTGAGTTTCAACCAGTTTTCAGAGGAAATATTGACTCTTTCGAGTAAGGGTAACTGTATACTCTCAATATACCCTCGTTTGTCTTCTCGTATACAACGTCCTGTTAACTCAACAAGTTCAAGGTACGATTTAAGCTCGAAGGGTAGCCCTTTTGGCATGATTTGACGTGGCATGCCTGCAAAGCGGAGTAATTGTTTTGGCTGCTTGCCTTCTTTTGCGCATATTAGCCGTACTTGAGCACTGGTATGGTCTGATTCTTCTGGTGTCTTTGCCATTTTGGCTCTAATGGGGTTTAAATCTACATACGCCATGCAGGCCGCCAATGCGGCTTCATCTAATAACGCTTGCGAACTAAAACGTCCCTCCCAAAACCTGCCAGTGCAGTTATCTTCTTTATTTGCCCTGCGCGCAATGTCTTCATTTAACACCCGCATAAACCAACTAATACTTGATAGACGCTCTCGATATTCCTTTACTGTTTGATTAAAAAAGATAAGCTCAACTTTACTTAGCCTTTCACCCTGTATGTACTTTTGCGTTAACAATGTGCCTTTGCACAGCTTGTGCCAGCGAATAACAATCGCTTTATCATTCAGCCTATTTGCCTGTTTATCATCAACATACAACACTAAATGCGTGTGGTTACTCATAACGGCATAAGCACAGACGTCAATACAAAACACCTTGGCTAACTCAAGCAGTTTGTCTTCAACCCAGCCTCTGCGGTGCTCGTAAGATTGACCCGTAAAATGGTCTTCACCGCACAAAAACGCACGACGCACGCAACGTGAAATACAGTGGTAGTACTTTGTATCAACCAAACTTACTTGACGCTTTCTTGCAATTGCCATAAGATACCCTGCTCATTTTTTGCACCAACTAAAACGAAGTCCTAAATTTTGAAAAGAGCAAAATTTAGGATGGGTGATGAGATGGACGCTCCCCTAAACGGCGTCAATGCGCCAAACTGGTTAACTCACACTCAGTTAAAGGGAACGTCCATCATGAAAATTAGCACATTATCAATTGATTTGGCAAAAAATGTATTCCAAGTCGCTGGCTTTAATCATCATCACAAAAGAGAATGCAATAAACGCTTAAACAGACCTAAACTCAACGCCTTCATGGCAAATGCCCCACCGTGTCGCGTGGTGATGGAAGCCTGTTATTCTTCCCACTACTGGGGGAGAGTATTTACGTCTTACGGTCATACCGTTGACCTTATTCCTGCACAACACGTTACCCCCTTTGTTCGCGGCAATAAAAATGATAGTAACGATGCCCTTGCTATCTATGAAGCAAGCTTACGCCCTAATATTAAATTCGTTCCTATTAAAACCGAAGCTCAGCAAGAAATACTCATGCTCCATAAGATACGTGAGCGACTTCTGCAAAACAGGATTGCTGCAACCAACCAATTACGCGGTTTATTGGTCGATTTTGGGTATGTATTTCCTGTCGGTATTAAGGCGTTTCAGCAAGGGATAATTGCGTTAGAAAGTGATTCTGAGCTTCGCCCTCAGCTGCGCATTATGGTGAGTGATATTTACACTGAGTACAAAACCCTTGTTAAACGCATTAAAGCTATTGAAGCGATGCTTACTGCACACGTTGAACGGGATACAAACGCTAAAATACTTCACTCCATTCCTGGCGTGGGTGTACTCAATGCCTCTGCTTATGCAGCATCAATCGGGAACGGTCAGGCATTTAAGAGCGCAAAAGAACTCGGGGTGTGGCTAGGATTAACACCTAAACAATATGCGTCAGGCGATAAAAGTAAAATGTCTGGTATTACTAAGCGCGGCAACAGTTACCTACGAAAACAACTTATTCACGGTGCTCGCGCCCTTATCGCCAGAAGCCACCATAAAACAGATGCGCTAAGCCAGTGGATAAATCAATTACGCGAGAAAAAACACTTTAATTGTGTGGTGGTCGCCACCGCACACAGATTGGCTCGACTGATGTGGATATTGCTGACCAAGCAAACTCTCTACTCACCTCAGTTTGTGCAAAATACACAGAAGGATGCTTAATTATGCGTATTTTACACGCCAATCACACCCGAGTTTACGACTTAAGACAGCCTGGTTATGACATAGGTTTTAAAACCTGAGTGGGTGTTTGGGCACTTAAGTCGTAACATACACTTATCCTGTATGTACTTCACTTATAATGAAATAAAAAGCGCACGCTAACCAAGGTTAACCAGATAAAGACACGAGATTTAATCTCGCTTGGGTGAATATTTTTTAGGTCCCTTGGTACGAAGCTCATTAGGAGCATGGCGCATGATAACCATGACACCATAGCTCGAATATATGTCAGTACCTTTGCTTTTCAGCAAGCTTGTGACGCATCATTACTGTGATATGAGATACGTGATAATAGAATAAAGGCATCAATTTTGATGTTTATACATTAGCTCGTCTTGACTTCAAGGGAGCGTCCATATATGTCACTGTTAGTTCTGTGAGCTAAAAAAAGGCCCACTTATATATGCACTCAGTAAATTTAAGCACATTGTATTATTTGTGATTAACCCATCAAGTGTTGCTAAATACCGTGCTGCATTTACGCACAGCGGGGCGAAAGATGATCCTACTGATGCAATTATTCAAGTTGAAATCTTACAACTTCATATGGATAAATTAACGGTTATTAGGCCGGATTCAGAGGACGTTAGGTGTCTTGCGCAGCTTGTCGAATACAGACGTAAACTAGGGCGTGTTGATCTTTGCGGTATAAAAAACAAACAGCATAAGGATAAGGTATAATTGAATTCGCTAAAAAACGTTACACCGAACCCTCATGCCAAGATTAATGTTAACAGACGCGACATGGAATGTCTTATCAAAAGTAATGCACTTAAGTGGTCGAATTTATAATAAGCCTGAGCATAGAAAAACGCTCGAAGGCATACTCTATAAGATGCGTACCGGTATTCCTTGGCGAGATTTACCGTCTTATTTCGGCTCGTGGAGTGCTATTTATAGACGATTTAATTTATGGTCCAAAAAAGATATTTTGAATGAATTATTTCGAGTGTTATCCCACTATGCTGATATGGATTGGATCTTTATTGATGGCAGTATTGTCAGGGCTCACCAGCATAGTTGCGGTGCAAGAACCGCTGACAATGAATCAATCGGTAAGAGTCGAGGTGGTAATTCGACTAAAATTCATCTTGCAGTAGATAGCGGAGGATTGCCTGTTTATTATGAATTATCCTGTGGAAATACGCATGATATCGTCCATGCAGAGTCACTTGTAGCCAATTGCCCAACGAGTAATGTTGTTGTCGCAGATAAAGGCTACGATAGTGAAAAACTAAGAGAGTTTATTCGTGACAATAGCGCTACACCCGTTATTCCACGCAAGGATAACAGTTTAGTGGGTAATGAAGATATTGACTGGTGCATGTACAAATATAGGCACTTAGTTGAGAATGCCTTTGGTCGGATCAAACAATATAGAGGGATAGCCACACGGTATGAAAAGCTTGAGCGGAATTATCATTCCATGCTCGCTTTAGCATTCACTATGATGTGGCTACCAATATGGGCTGATTAATATATATACTACAAAGATCAACAGCCCCTAGTACAAGATCGTGTTAATTTAACCAATAAAATAGCCACAACGCTAAAAAATTATTATCCCCACGTGATTGATTGGTTTAAAGAAAAAGACACTCAAATATTCTGTGACTTCTTACTGCGCTGGCCCTCTCTTGCTCACGCTAAAAAAGCGAGGAAACAAACACTACTCGACTTCTTTAATCAACATAATTCCCGCTACCCACTCGTTAATGAAAAGCGGATAAAAGAAATAAAAGATGCTGAAATTCTCACCGAAGATATGGCGGTGATCACGCCAAACTTATTACTTATTGAATGCCTCGTTCCGCAACTTAAACAGCTAATGTTGGCAATAACACGATTTGATGACGAAATTAAAACACTTTATAAGCAACATACAGATCGCGCTATTTTTGATAGTTTACCTGGGGCGGGGCCACAATTAGCACCTCGATTATTAGCCGCTATGGGGTCAAATCGTGACCGCTATAAGTGCGCCGCTGACATACAAAAATAGTAAGCGTATAGCTAACGGCACCTCATAGCTTAGTTCTTAAGGAACACAGACCGTGTGACTTCCTATCTTAAAACGGCAAATATCATTGTTTTTCTCAATGCTTTGCCGCTTACAATTTACCGCTAGTAGCTCAAATACACGATGTATCTTATGGCTGCACCGTGTTTGTTCTATGCAATCCAGAATATCATCCAACCAAAGATAACTGCACTTACTCGCTCTAAATGTCGAGATCGCACACTTAAACATACCCGCTGCACTATGGCAGATAAAACGCTTGATAAGTGTTTGCAGTATGCTCAGCCAAACCAATGATTCGGCAATATGAGGATCTCGTGTGATGAACCCTTTAAGGTTATTCCATGACTTTAGTTCTTTGAAAAACAACTCAATTTGCCAACGAGTTGCATATATATCGAGTAGCTCGTCAAAGCTAAACTGTGCCTCTTTTAAATTAGTAACAAGGAAAACGGGGCGCTTTTCATTCGGTAAATAGATAAGCCTGTACTCGGGCCCATTTTTCTTCCAACGTACTGTTAATTCAAGTGGTTGGCTTGCGAATTTATCGAGTAACGTTTTGATTTTAATGTTCTTTTCTTTAAGTTCTATACCCGCGCAATAAGCTGATGTAACGATTGGGTTAATGTTTTTATTTGCTCTGATCAAAAAATATCCGCCATCTTGAGCTACTTGCTCAAAGTAATCTAAGTCAAAATACCCAGCATCAGCAAGTAATAACGTATCTTCAAGTGTGTGGCTACCTGGTAAAAAGGCGCGCTCAGTTTCAACATCAGGACGAATATCTATTTCGCAGGGTTGTTCATTAAATAGGTCATAGGTAACGTGCAACTCAATTGCGGCAGGACTTACAGCAGTAAAACGACCAGCAAAAACCTGCGCTAATTCATCATGTAGAGCAAATGAAGAACCATCTTGCAATAACACTCGCTGTATTCCTCGCTGGGTAAAAAAGGTTTTATCCAGCGTGTTTACAGTCAATTTAGACATCGCTTGAATAACGAGCTCACGGACAAGCTCAGTCAAGGCTGGTTTTCGAATTTGATTATGAAAGGGTTTATAACTTATCGTGCAATCAGCCTGCGTTCGCAAGTTTTGATGGATATCTGACAAGTTAGCGTCTTGCAGGCAAGATAAGCTTTTAAATACGGCTTTGAGCAGAGAAACGATCGACAGGCAACGGTGTCGAACTTGAAATCCAGAGGTTTTTGCAAGCTCAATGAGGTGTTTTTCTGAGATAAGGGCTTTTAATTGGTTTGAAACTTGGTTAATCTGCATGTGAACTCTGTTTTTAGTCATGTTTTTATTGGCGTAACTATTTGATCATTAACAGAGTTCAACTTCAAGTTTTCTTAAGATCCAACCTATGAACGGCACCTAGCTTTGCTTAATGTTCCAAGGTAGCAGTGGCGCTAGATTATCTGGCTGCTCAGCAAGGTGCTGTAAGCAAGTAGAGATATAGTCATGCACCACAAGGTCATTTGCCTTTGCGGTTTCAACAAGACTGTAGAGTATGGCGCTGGCATGTGCACCATTGCAGGTATTTGAGAATAACCAGTTTTTTCGCCCTATCACGAACGGTTTTATTGCTCGCTCTGCACGGTTATTATCAATACTGAGCCTGCCATCATCGAGGTAACGCCTGAATTTCTCAAACTGATTTATCGCATAGCTAATTGCTTTACCTAGCGCCATTTTGGGAGGGATTTTATCTTTGTGCTTTATCAACCATCGATACAATTCATCAACGATTGGTTTCGCTTTTTGTTGCCTAACATTGAATTTTTCATCGTGCGTTTTATCTTTGATGCTTTGTTCAATACCGTAAAGTTTGCCTATCAGGTTGAGTGCAACATCCGCTTTACCTGTTTTTTTATTCTTCCCTTTCGCTTCGATGAATTTACGACGGATATGGGCTAGACATGCCACGAGTGTTGCTTTTGTTTGCTCGTACGCCTTGTAGCCATCTACCTGCATATAGTCTTGATAACCATCAAGAAAATCAACCACACAGTGTCCTGCGCGACTGTTATGATAATCAAACAGGACAATATTCGTGCCTTTACCCTGTTTATCATCGCCACAACAATACAACCACATATAGCTGGTCGCTTTATCTGCGTTAATAACGTTGAGCGGGGTTTCATCACCATGAATAACTGCTTGAGATAACAACGCCTCTTTTAAGCGTTGATACAAGGGGGACAGCAGGTCTGCGCAGCGTAGCATCCAACTCGACATGGTTTGCCTACTCAACTCAATACCGATATCGGCAAACAATGTTTCTTGACGATAAAGCGGTAAGCCAAACTGATATTTACACATGATTATTTGGCTCAGCAAGCTGGGCGTTGCGATGCTTTTTGGGATCGCTGTTGTGGGCATAAGGGCGGTTTTTACCACACTTTCAATGCCTTCACGCTCACAGTGACGGCACGTATATTTAGGACGAATGGTTTTGATAACTTTGATATGCGCTGGCACAAACTCGAGCGCTTCACTGCTGCTTTCACCCATTTTATGTAGTGGGCTGTGACAGCAATCACACATTTTGCCATCCTCTTCAAGGTCAACAATCACCTCAATTCGCGGTAACTGCGCCGGCAGTGGGCGGCGTTTCGGTTTGGCTTTTTCTTTCTTTACTGAGGCCGGTGTCGCCAATAGCGCTTTATCATGTTCATCAAGAATATCTTCTGCTTCATTGAATACTTCGCCTGCCCCCGGCATCTTTTCAGATTTCTTGGCGTACTCTTTGGCAAGCTTAGCGTTATAAGCTTGCAGTAATTCGTGAATTTGCGCATCTTTTTCAGCTAACTTTTCATCCATAAGCTGTTGCAACTCAAGCACCATGCGCTTGAGTTGTTCTGGGTCGTCAGGAAGTGAGTGTACATCAATTTTCATGTTCGCAATTTAACAGAATTTGACGCTGTTTTCTTGCTTGACGCAAAGATAAAACAGACGGTGTGGCAACGATCATTTACTGTCAATATGATCGATTAGATCATCGATTGATACTGCAATTCTTCATGACCAAGCACATCATATCCCGACAACAACCAATCCAGTTGTTCAGGACTGAGTTCAAATTCCTGCAAGCTGATTTTATTTGGCCATTTAAACTTTTGTTTTTCTAAGCGCTTATACCATAAAGCAAACCCCGTTTTATCCCAGTAAACGAGCTTGAGTTTATCTTTCGCTTTATTGCAGAATAAGAATAATGCGCCAGTATAAGCATCACGCTCAAGTTCGCCTTCAACGATTGCGATTAGACCATCAATGGATTTTCGAAAATCCACGGCCTCGCGGTGTAAATAAATACTTTTTGGTTCGACAAACATTTTCATAAGGCAAGCTCGCGTAACAGTTGACTCAGATAAGTGGCAGGCATTGTGGGTGGCAAGCTGACGTTTACTTTGCCGATAGTGAGGGTGATTGACTGTTGCTGTTCGATAACGTCAACGTGTTTAGTCACTTTAGCGCGAACAAAGCTGCCTGATGATTCATTAAGCTTACTTCGTGCGGCATAAAAAGTTGTTTTTGATAAAGCATTTTGCTGGCAATAGTCAGTGATAGTTAAATTACTGACTTGTTGTTCTTCGATAATACAGCGCCACTGTTCAAGGCTGCGTGTTTTTCTCATGACTATCTCCTCATTGAAATTCGGAAATAGCTTAATCATTTTGACGAGTGACTGGCAGGTGCACTTTGCTAGACGCTTACCAAAAATACGCAGGCATTGCTCTAGTAACCGAACGCAGTGGCAAAAAGGAATGGATACACTGGCGATACTCGTGCACTAAATTTTTAAGGCAAACATTTGTGGAATGGGCTGGATTATCTGTGCGTTATTCATTTTGGGCTAAAGCCTATTATCGGCAGCAAGAAGCCAAAGGAAAACCTCATAATACCATCATCAGATCATTGGCATTTAAGTGGATACGAATCCTATTTAGGTGCTGGAAAACACATACGCCCTACGATGAATCAACTTACTTAACCGCATTGAAAAGTAAGGGATCACCGCTGTTAAAATTTGCGGTGGAAAGTGAGCTTTAGCGCTTGCTGTCCACCTCAGGGCGTGTTGTTATACGGGAATTACCACCTTACCAATGATACTCGCAAAACCACCAACTTTCACATTGATTACAGTAGAGTTATCAGATTTAACAGATGCTGTAATTATAGAAGTACAACCCATAGCTCTACCTTGCTCAAAAACATAGTCACATCCCAAAGCTAGATACTCTGTGAGATAACATGCTAAAGCACCACTAGAGCTGCCCGTAGCTGATTCTTCTGAGATACCAAATAATGGAGCAAAATTACGACAGCTTGCTGTAAGTCTACTTTCAGGTTCACAAAGTTCAAAAACATGAAAACCAACAACTTTATGTTTTTCGCAAAAGTTAGCGATTAGTTCATCATCTGGTTCTATTACATCTAAATATCCGTTAGGGACAGGAATAATCACATCAGGTAGCCCCGTAGAAATAACTTCAATAGGTAATTTCGTGCTTTCTAGTATGCTGCTTTCAATACCAATAATTTTTGAAATTTCTTGGTATTGAAAGGTATCTAATTTTTGCGGTAATTGCTGCTCCATCACTACTTTACCATTTGACTCGATGATAACTGGTAACATTCCAACTTTCGTGCGTTGAACATAAGAGCCTGCTGCAAGAATACCTTTTTGGTACAGAATAGAAAAAGTTGCTAATGTAGCGTGACCGCAAAAGTCAACTTCGCCTGTTGTAGTATAGAAAGAGACTTCATAATCAACTTCGTCATCATTGGAAACAAAAGCCGTTTCTGAATATCCTACAGCTTGTGCAATTTTCAGTTTTTGAGTATCCGATAGTTGGTCGGCATTCAAGACAACACCCGCAGGGTTTCCGCCTTTTCCATTTATTGTAAATGAGTTTACCAAAGCAACTTCGATATTAACCAACACTCTGTCTCCCGTATAACGCCCCAATAAGGGGCTAAAAATTGTTTGCTAAAATGTGTAGCGAAGCGAAACCGAGCAAACTGTTTTTAGTCCCGCTTGATTGCCTTATAGTTACTCCGTTCCATTAATTAATGTATTTACCTATCTCATTAATACATGGAATATGCTTCTGTTGATCACGAATATTTGAGCGGAAACAATCAATGTTTGTAACAAGACTTTCGGATCAACAGAAGTTATTTGTTTCAATACGCATACTCAGGGATTGTCGTAATGCCGACTATCTATAAGACCTGCGAGAAACACTATTAGCCTCTATCTATTCTTTCACTTTACCTCTAGGAGGCCCAAAATGGAAGCCTTTAACGTCTCAGATTTTGCTGCCCTTATCGGGATCGATTGGGCCGACCGTAAACACGATATTTGTGAAATAAATCGCGACACAAATACACAACATTTAAGTGTGATTTCCTCTGAGCCTAAGTCAATTAATGCATGGGCGCTTGGGTTAAAACAACGCTACAACGGCAGATCTGTTGCTGTCGCGTGTGAGCTAAAAAAAGGCCCACTTATATATGCACTCAGTAAATTTAAGCACATTGTATTATTTGTGATTAACCCATCAAGTGTTGCTAAATACCGTGCTGCATTTACGCACAGCGGGGCGAAAGATGATCCTACTGATGCAATTATTCAAGTTGAAATCTTACAACTTCATATGGATAAATTAACGGTTATTAGGCCGGATTCAGAGGACGTTAGGTGTCTTGCGCAGCTTGTCGAATACAGACGTAAACTAGTACAAGATCGTGTTAATTTAACCAATAAAATAGCCACAACGCTAAAAAATTATTATCCCCACGTGATTGATTGGTTTAAAGAAAAAGACACTCAAATATTCTGTGACTTCTTACTGCGCTGGCCCTCTCTTGCTCACGCTAAAAAAGCGAGGAAACAAACACTACTCGACTTCTTTAATCAACATAATTCCCGCTACCCACTCGTTAATGAAAAGCGGATAAAAGAAATAAAAGATGCTGAAATTCTCACCGAAGATATGGCGGTGATCACGCCAAACTTATTACTTATTGAATGCCTCGTTCCGCAACTTAAACAGCTAATGTTGGCAATAACACGATTTGATGACGAAATTAAAACACTTTATAAGCAACATACAGATCGCGCTATTTTTGATAGTTTACCTGGGGCGGGGCCACAATTAGCACCTCGATTATTAGCCGCTATGGGGTCAAATCGTGACCGCTATAAGTGCGCCGCTGACATACAAAAATACGCAGGCATTGCTCCAGTAACCGAACGCAGTGGCAAAAAGGAATGGATACACTGGCGATACTCATGCACTAAATTTTTAAGGCAAACATTTGTGGAATGGGCTGGATTATCTGTGCGTTATTCATTTTGGGCTAAAGCCTATTATCGGCAGCAAGAAGCCAAAGGAAAACCTCATAATACCATCATCAGATCATTGGCATTTAAGTGGATACGAATCCTATTTAGGTGCTGGAAAACACATACGCCCTACGATGAATCAACTTACTTAACCGCATTGAAAAGTAAGGGATCACCGCTGTTAAAATTTGCGGTGGAAAGTGAGCTTTAGCGCTTGCTGTCCACCTCAGGGCGTGTTGTTAGGCAAATTTACCTACGAGAATGACAGAATTATATACACCATCATTTTCATTAATTATATCTTCGGTGGTTGTCTTAAATGAAACATAAAATGAACAATCAAGGTCACTTAAAACGTTATCTAACTCTATCTCTGTATCTTCAACATTTTTTTCATTTAAGTAATAAGGAACGATAAATGAAAGTGCTAATCCAAAATCTTGATAATCAGTTGCTGCTGTCGTAGTTTTTACATCTTCAAAAGCGTTAGCTAGGCTAGCTTTGATTTTTGTTTTTAAACATTTTCTATTATTTTCTGGCATATATAAAAACAAGTGTTTTGCTTCGCAAATTACATCTAAGCCTTGAAAGTGAAAATAAAGGTCTACACGACCCATTTTTCTTTCTGATTTTTCACCTTTTTCAGAAGAAAATTCCTCTTGGGCAAAACCACCTCTGCGCCATACAGCACCAGCAAGAGCACTAATATTTGAGCGCTCATTGTACCAATAAAGGTTATCACCACTTTCAGTTAACTCGATATAGTCCCTATTTAGTTTTAGCCATTCTTCAAATATGGGTTTTATTTTGTCAAATTTCTTTTTATCTTTATTGACTACTATTTTTGAATCTACACCAAACAACTCCATCTGGAATCCTCTGCTTTATTTGCCTAACGAGCCTGTAGATTAACTCGTTTTTAAATTTATTTTTATTGATAAATAGACCATAGCTGAGTTCCAATTTTGATTCAATTGATTACTGTATTTTTCATAGAATATAAAAGCTGGTTTGGTATTGTTTTAACTGGCGTTTTGGAAGGAGTTACGGGTGTTTCAGTGGCTTTATTTTGGCTTAAAAGGGGTTGCCTCTCTTAATGCATCGTGTTTTTCAGCTTTTCTATATTATGAACAAGGCAATACAGTTGCCATTGGGCGTTCACTTTCGTTTGACCCCGTAAGGTCAATTTATTCATCCCTTTATTCACTGTAATGTTTCCGAACACTGGCTCAATACAGCCTAATCGCTTACTGTATTGTCGTCGCCCTATGGGGCTATCTATTTTTACTTTCATTTTGTCTACATAGCTCAGCTTTTTGCGTGATTCATTATTTATAAACTGAACTTGTCGTCCCCTGTCTATCGGTGGTTTTCGCATGCATTGCTGTTGTAGCGGGCACGCTTTACAGTCTTTTAAGTAACCGCAGAATCGCGTGTATTGCTGATTGTGACTTTTTACATTTATACCACTTCGCCACATATCATTACCTGCTGGGCAGCGGCATGTTTGGGTTGCTTCATCATAATGAAAATCATCTGAGGTAAATAAGCGTGGCTTGCCTTTGCTGCGTTTTAGCCGGCGCTTTTCTTGCTCCGTTTCGTATGTTTCGCTGTCTTTAAACAGCGGATTTCGTTTTCTAAACTGATTATCCGCAATGTAGGTATCGAACCCACTTTTCGCCATATATTCAAGGTTCACTTCGCTGTTAAACCCGCTGTCTGCGGTGAATTTAATGGTGTGTTTATCTGCCATTTTTTCTGTATTGAGTTTAGCGAGTTGCTGTTTTAATTGCTTAACAGCTGGCTGTAGAGTTTGTTGTTCGCCCACCGACCCCCACGCTTGTGCTTGCAGGATGATTTGATGTTTGTCATCGTTTATCGCTATGCCGTTATAGCCTTGAATTGTCCCTTTTGACGTGGTCATTTTCGCGCTATCAGGGTCAGTGATATTACTTTTAACAGGCTTGCCTTTACTGCCTATTTTTTCTTTGTGAGTGGCTAAGAACTCGGTAATTTTATCTGCACTTTTATCCAGCTTTTCTTTTTGTTTTAAGTCCTGAGTTATCAACTCTTCGCCCAGACCATCTTCTGATTGGTGGCGTTCAATAATACGTTTACTTGCGCGTTCTAGTTTTGCTTTTTTGCGGCCTAACTCATCGAATGTGCCACTCCACTCTTTACTCGCATTGGACTTTAATTTACATCCATCAATGGCAAACATGTTGCGGCCTATCAAGTCTTCCTCATCACATATCATCAGCACTTGCGTAAAAAGTGGCTCAATCTGTTCATGCATTTTAGCCACAAAACCCGCTATAGATGTGTAATGTGGCTGGATATCACCCGACACACTCATAAATAAAATGTTCGTCTCACACGCTTTAGCAATTCGGCGACTACTAATTAAACCATGTGCATAGCCCAGTAAAATAATCTTTAACATTACCGAAGGCGGATACGCAGCAGCGCCCGTTTTGTCGTTGTTATACCACGCGTCAAATCCCGATAAATCGAGTTTATTTTCGACGATATAACAAAGGGCATATTCAAATGTGCCAGGCAGAATCTGCTCAGCGAAATTGATAGGAATGAATTTATTTTGACAGGATAAGTCAGGCTTATAGTTAGCCATAACAGTTTACCATGGGTGAATAATATCTATTAGATCACAGCGAATAGATGGATTCAAGGTTAAAAAGCAACCAACCAAGAATAGTTGTGTATGTTCCTAAAAAGAGTAATTCTACAGCCTATCGTGGTAGAGCGACCTATTGCTAGGCCGACCCCACACAGATCCGGACGTGCGGAACTACCGCATCCGGCTCTTCAGTTATATATTCACTCGTGTAAAAAAAAAACACACGACCCTAGTACCAATCAACAAGGATATTTCGCTTGCTGACTTTGATACTCTCAATGTTAAAATACCCTATCATCTTCTTGAAATTACTCCAGTTATAACTTTGTCGACCACTGCGTCTGTTCAACCATTTATATAAACTATGTAGCACATAGTCATATATTGTGGATAAGCTTCGGCTGTTGTCTGGTAAACCAAAGTAATTTCTAAATCCTAACAGTTTTCGTCTCAATTGAGGTAGCCAGCTTTTCAATTTTAATGAATACCTTGCTTTGATCCATCGATAATATTCACTCAGCGTCGCCTTTTGCTTCTTCGCAGCCGTTCGTCGCCTAAGTCGTGGCTTACCATTTGAATCTGTGCCCCAATAGAACTCAAACCCTAGAAATACAAAGTGACGTTTTCGACCAACATGAAATCTACTAAATCGCATTAGCGAGGTTTTGTCTTGCGCAACGTCTAAATTAAATTTCTTTAATCGCTTGGGTAACACTTTATAAAAGCGCTCTGCGTCATTTGCAAATTGAAATGCGCAAACAAAATCGTCTGCATAGCGGATCATCATTGCACTTCCACGCATCCTCGGCTTTACTTTCTTTTCAAACCAGAGATCTAAAGCATAATGCAGATATATATTAGCCAACACTGGGCTGATAATTCCACCTTGAGGGCTTCCACTTGATGGTTTAGTGAATACGCCATCGGGTGATTTTATCCGCGCTTTTAACCACTGGTTGATTAAATTAAGCATTGCCTTATCATCAATGCGTAACGCTAACATTTTCATCAGCCATTCATGCTCAAGGTTGTCGAAGAAGCCTTTAATGTCAGCTTCAACGATATAACCATATCCTTTAAATTGAAGATTCATTGTTAGGCTATGTACTGCTTGATGTGCACTTTTATTCGGCCTATACCCATAGCTATTGCGCATAAAGTCTTGCTCCCAGATACTTTGCAGGATCTGACTAACACTTTGTTGCACAAGTTTGTCATCAACTGTTGGAAGCCCTAGCGGTCGTTCTTTACCATTGGATTTTGGGATGTAGATGCGTTTAATATCATTAACTCGATAACTTTTCTGTTTGAGTTGCTGACTTAAACGTTCGATATTTTCAATTAACGTCAACTTGTATTTTGGCATCGTAATGCCATCAATACCCGGACTGGCTAATTTATTGAGTTGACCCCAGCTTTCATACAGGCTTGCGGCATCTAGCAATCCATATAGATTCTGAAACCTGTGCTTAGGGTGAGTATGTGCTTTAAATGCAAGGGTATTAAGTGTTGTTGTCATAATATTTCCAGCCCTACTTTGTCCGGTCTATGTGTTGACTTAGTACCCGATATAACTGTCAGCTCCTTCGCCATGTACAGGGCTTTCCCCTGCCCAGACTACTATGGGCTGATCTGACTTCCAAAAGGTCATCGTTAGCTTTGCTTTTCGTTAAGCTTTCCTACCACCATCCTTGTGGAACACCTTTGGATCTCTCAAGTTCTCAAACCATCTCTTTATACATGCCACGGCTTTGAAACTCCGCTGACTCGCCACAACCTTACTAACACGGCTGTTTTGCATGGACTTCGGTGGCGTTGCAAACCTCGTCAGTCAGATCTAATATTTATCGGAGCGATATCAGCACTTCAGGATCACGATAACCCCTATGGCCTACATAATTCTCTGTGTACGCTTCGCCAATCTTGTTCGTGTGATGCTATCCTCATAACTGAAAAGCAATTGCTAATCCCACACTCCGCCAAAGGCGCAACACTCGATACAGGAGGTTAGTTAGACCTTGCCCGACAGGGACTTGCACCCTGCAAGATGGATCAAGCTTAGCTTGACGCACCAACGCCCCATTAAGAGGCAAATGATAGTTGGCTAAAATAAGCGACGAAGGAGCAAATAGCCAACTGTTATTGTCCTGCTTGAATGGCTTGTGTACGCCCGACATGGGCATTGACTTATGAGGTGAAAGTCCTCTGTAGGAAGATCACCATTTAAATAACACACTGTTATTAAACGATAACTACTAGCGAATGGCAAGGGCTAAATCGCGAGAGATAGTCTAGAGGAAGCCGCTAGCAAATCTGTGAGCTGATGAACAAAAACATCATATGAGGCGTAGGCTGGAGACGAGCTAGCACAAGATAGCGAAGTCATGTGATCTAACGGCCACCGTAAATGATGCAGTTGTGCAGAGAAAGTCGATGCACCTTATTCGGGGAGATCTGATAAACACGCATCCGCGCTAATGCTTGAAGATTACCAGTTAGGGACTGGTTGTTCAACCCTTGGCGCTTTGGTTGCTGCGACCTACAGCGAGCGAAATAGCAGTAAACAAGCGTTAGTTTCGACGCGCTTTATCGAGTAATCGCTAGAGTGATTTATCAGAAGTCAGCAGACGGCATAGTAGCCCAACACTTATCGTAATGGATAAGACATGGTGAAGGCCTGAACATCTTAACCAGAGGAGATACTACAAATGAACTTGAATTCACATAGATCACCGTGTTGTGATAGTGATGAACAGCGTTCTATGGTGAATAATACCTCGAATGAATACAACCAAACAAATCATGACCTGATGGCAAGGGTACTGAGCAACCACAATATTAGCGCTTCATGGCAACATGTTAAGCGCAATAAAGGGGCTGCGGGTATTGATAATATGAGTATTGAGGAATTTAATGACTTCGCTAAGTTACATTGGCTGGGTATTAAACAACAATTACTTAGCGGCACTTATCAACCCTTGCCAGTCAAACGCGTGATAATACCTAAACCTGATGGCGGTGAGCGAATGCTTGGGATCCCCTCTGTTATCGACAGAGTGATCCAACAAGCCATTGCTCAAGTGATTAGCCCTTTCTTTGAGCCTCAATTTTCACCACATAGTTATGGTTATCGCCCTCATAAAAGAGCCAGTCAAGCAGTGGACCATGTTCAATCTTGTGTTAAACAAGGTTGCAAAACAGCGGTTGATATTGACTTGTCTAAGTTCTTTGATGAGGTAAACCATGACATGCTGATGAATCGTGTTGGTCGTAAAATCAAAGACAAAGCACTCATGCACCTACTCGGTAAATACCTACGAGCAGGGATCGCAGAGCGCGAAAAGGGTCTGTGGTTTGAGTCAACCAAAGGAGTCCCTCAAGGTGGGCCATTATCCCCTTTACTTTCCAATATTTTACTCGATGAATTAGATAAGAAGCTAACCTACAAACACCTTAAGTTTGCACGTTACGCTGATGACATAATCATTTTAGTAAAAACGAAAAGTGAAGGGCTAATAATCCAACGGGAAATTACTGCGTTTATCACTCAGCGATTAAAACTCAAAGTGAATGAATCGAAAAGTCGAGTCGGTCCCGTATCAGGCTCGAAATTTCTTGGGTTTACCTTCCGCTACGCTCAAGTGCAGATCCACGAACAGGCGCTAAAGAAATTTAAAGCAAATGTAAGAGAACTCACTAACCGCAACTGGGGGATCTCAATGACCCTACAAATTCATAAACTCACGCAGTATTTACGTGGCTGGGGACACTATTACCTAATAGCCAACGCTTATCAGTTAACGGTGGATTTAGATCATTGGATCCGCCGTAGGATAAGAATGTGCTACTGGCGGCAATGGCGTAAACCACGTACGAAAGTACGCAGTTTAATGAAATTGGGTGTTAGCGAGCGACTCGCCATAGCCTGTGGTATCACCAGTAAAGGCCCTTGTAGAAGCTCAAAAACAAAAGGAATTAACATTGCGCTAGGTAATGACTATTTAGCATCACAAGGTTTAGTGTCATTGAAAGATATTTGGATCAATATTCATTACGGGAGATGAACCGCCCATTGCGGACCCGCATGATGGGTGGTGTGGGGGCTGGAGGTTAGAGACCTCCGGCTACCCGATGTACGCCCGACATGGGCATTGACTTATGAGGTGAAAGTCCTCTGTAGGAAGATCACCGTTTAAATAACATGCTGTTATTAAACGATAACTACTAGCGAATGGCAAGGGCTAAATCGCGAGAGATAGTCTGGAGGAAGCCGCTAGCAAATCTGCGAGCTGATGAACAAAAACATCATATGAGGCGTAGGCTGGAGACGAGCTAGCACAAGATAGCGAAGTCATGTGATCTAACGGCCACCGTAAATGATGCAGTTGTGCAGAGAAAGTCGATGCACCTTATTCGGGGAGATCTGATAAACACGCATCCGCGCTAATGCTTGAAGATTACCAGTTAGGGACTGGTTGTTCAACCCTTGGCGCTTTGGTTGCTGCGACCTACAGCGAGCGAAATAGCAGTAAACAAGCGTTAGTTTAGACGCGCTTTATCGAGTAATCGCTAGAGTGATTTATCAGAAGTCAGCAGACGGCATACGACTGCATGGATGCAGGAGGTAGAGCAACGCAGGAGCAGTTGCCGAGTAGCCCAACACTTATCGTAATGGATAAGACATGGTGAAGGCCTGAACATCTTAACCAGAGGAGATACTACAAATGAACTTGAATTCACATAGATCACCGTGTTGTGATAGTGATGAACAGCGTTCTATGGTGAATAATACCTCGAATGAATACAACCAAACAAATCATGACCTGATGGCAAGGGTACTGAGCAACCACAATATTAGCGCTGCATGGCAACATGTTAAGCGCAATAAAGGGGCTGCGGGTATTGATAATATGAGTATTGAGGAATTTAATGACTTCGCTAAGTTACATTGGCTGGGTATTAAACAACAATTACTTAGCGGCACTTATCAACCCTTGCCAGTCAAACGCGTGATGATACCTAAACCTGATGGCGGTGAGCGAATGCTTGGGATCCCCTCTGTTATCGACAGAGTGATCCAACAAGCTATTGCTCAAGTGATTAGCCCTTACTTTGAGCCTCTATTTTCACCACATAGTTATGGTTATCGCCCTCATAAAAGAGCCAGCCAAGCAGTAAATCATGTTCAATCTTGTGTTAAACAAGGTTATAAAACAGCAGTTGATATTGACTTGTCTAAGTTCTTTGATGAAGTAAACCATGACATGCTGATGAATCGTGTTGGTCGTAAAGTCAAAGACAAAGCACTCATGCGCCTACTTGGTAAATACCTCCGAGCGGGGATCGCAGAGCGCGAAACGGGTCTGTGGTTTGAGTCAACCAAAGGAGTCCCTCAAGGTGGGCCATTATCCCCTTTACTTTCCAATATTTTACTCGATGAATTAGATAAGAAGCTAACCTACAAACACCTTAAGTTTGCACGTTACGCTGATGACATAATCATTTTAGTAAAAACGAAAAGTGAAGGGCTAATAATCCAACGGGAAATTACTGCGTTTATCACTCAGCGATTAAAACTCAAAGTGAATGAATCGAAAAGTCGAGTCGGTCCAGTATCAGGCTCGAAATTTCTTGGGTTTACCTTCCGCTACGCTCAAGTGCAGATCCACGAACAGGCGCTAAAGAAATTTAAAGCAAATGTAAGAGAACTCACTAACCGCAACTGGGGGATCTCAATGACCCTACAAATTCATAAACTCACGCAGTATTTACGTGGCTGGGGACACTATTACCTAATAGCCAACGCTTATCAGTTAACGGTGGATTTAGATCATTGGATCCGCCGTAGGATAAGAATGTGCTACTGGCGGCAATGGCGTAAACCACGTACGAAAGTACGCAGTTTAATAAAACTGGGTGTTAGCGAACGACTCGCGATAGCCTGTGGTATCACCAGTAAAGGGCCTTGTCGAAGCTCAAAAACAAAAGGAATTAACATTGCGCTAGGCAATGACTATTTAGCATCACAAGGTTTAGTGTCATTGAGAGATATTTGGATCGGTATTCATTACGGGAGATGAACCGCCCATTGCGGACCCGCATGATGGGTGGTGTGGGGGCTGGAGGTTAGAGACCTCCGGCTACCCGATTATACCTCTTGCAAATACAATTCTGTTCCTTTTTTAATGGGCATACTTAATGCGATCCCCACCTCTCCGATATTTGCGTCATCGACATCACTTCCATTAAGCTGAATAGAATTAATCGTTAATTTTGATAACTTTCCATCTTTCTTACCTATTAACGTCGAACCTGTTTTTATAGTACATGTATCTGTTAAATTTAAGATTGCTATTTCACCATTCTTAAATACTTCATTTGAAACTCCAATCGATATTGTGTTCCTTGGCTCCAAGGTAATTAAACCAAAATCAAACAAACTGTCTCTAACCTCTTCTTTAGTTAGGATTCCATCCTGAATTAAAAAATATGCTTCGTACAAGCTGTAAGCTGTTATCAGCCCTCTCTTTTCAAGTTTGGCATCGTTAATTTGGTTTTCAGTGAATGGTGGATTTGTTCTATTTTTTGGAGCTAAATATCGTTGATGGTTTACTATGTATAGGCCAAACACATCAAATTTTCCGCGTTGTTCAGCCCTTCTATATTTTATTTTACTGATTTGAGAACAAGCTTTATCGGTTGATGTTCCGCCAATACCTTTAATCTCAATTACAAGAAGACCTTTATCAGTTTCAATTTGAAGATCTTCTTCAAATATGTCTGTTACTTTTTCATCCATATCCACGACTGAATCAAAACCTAGCCAAACCAAATATTCCTGAATAGGTTTAACTAAATCATCACCTGTTTGATAAATCAACTCATGTAGAAAACTATACTGCTCTCTTGTTTTTTTAATTTCTTGCTCTATTTTTTGAAGGTTTTTTTTATACTCAATCCCAAGATCGGATTTCTGTTTCAATAACTCCCCTTCATTGGGCAATAAGTATTCACCGTTATCTAGCCAGCCAAATTCACCGTGATATGGAAAAATATCAGGCATAATGTCAGGAAGGTATGTTTTAAACAACTCACTAATAAACTGACTTTTTTCATTAATATCAGGAAAAACTAGTACTAAACAATTATCAACAAAATGGGCGTAGCTGATGATTTCTTCACGATCATTAAGCAAAAGTGGGATAAAATCTTCGCTATTTTGATATTTACCATCTTTCCATATGGTAGGGTGATTAAAAACATTACTGTACTCAATTTCATTCAGGTGTTTTTCAAATATTGAAGATATTTTATTACCTTTTGCAATAACAGACTTATTTCCATGCCTTTTGGATCTAGAAGCGACTGAACTATAAAAATTTAAATTAGAATAAGAACATTTACCTGTTACTTCACTACCACGAGATGTTATTTCAACAAATTCGTAGTCTGCATTATGCTCTTGTCCACAAAAAGCAATAACGATCGATTTCTTTTTTATTATCTCTTGGATTTCATTAGATACGATATTTACAGAGAATGGTCTTGGATCGAAAATTTTCTCAGGGAAGCGACTAAGCAAGGCGTGGGCTTTAGAGCCTTTATTATTATCTAAACTATGGTCATCATGAGAAAAATCTTCTATTTTATTACCTGTCATGTCTAACATGAGGATATCAAACTCATGTAAATTTTTTGGATAGTCATGATTAAGCTTCATCAGTTTTTCAGCGTACTTCTCGTTGTTCACTCTAATGCAAGAACCAAAACTACCTTGAGTACAGTTAAACTGTAACCGTTCAAGTTCTTGTAATACATCATCATTAAAATCAAATAAGCAGATCATAGGATGTTGATGAACTTCAGGTTGTTTATTTACGAATTCAGCCACAGGTTGAACTTCTTTTTGTTTTGACTTTCCAAACATAGATTACATAATCCCGATTGACACGATTGAGGTATAACAGCTTATTGAACCCCACTTTGGGGGGTTATAACACACCAAAACGGCGTATATTACATTGTTCGATAATTACAATTGCTACTCAGTAGCCTTAGTTATTTAACCCCATAACGACTTTTAATAATGTTATGGGACAAATTGCGTACCACTGTATTTTTATACAGCACACAGTAAAACCCATCTTAAATTTAACCTTTAGCTAAACGGTTTATAAAATTACCATTCATTTTGAAACCTTGTATCGTTCTCACAAGGATCGCCATCACCATCACCATCCATTTTTGTATTAGGGCAGTTATTAATAAAAAACACCGCCTCTTCGCGTGAGCGCATTTCAGTACAATATTGCCTACCATCGCAGGTAAAATTTTGCGTGCTTTTAGGAATAATGATTTTTGGAATAACGACTTTAGGATATTTTTCATCAAAAGTAGCTAAATCGTCATTGGTGGCTAAATCATTGGTAATAACGGGTGTTTGGCTGCTTGAGTGAGTGTTGTATTTATTAATCGCATAAAAACAAAGTGCAGCAATAAGCGCAATTGAGGCGACTTTACCTAAAAAGCTACTGGCAAAATTAGATTTGGCAATGCGATGCGGCTGGTTATTGTTTTTTTGGTTAGGTGCTTTTAGTAATTTAAGCTCTGCAACGCCTTCTATGCGGCAGTTAACTGCTTTGCTTTTACCGTCGGACTGTGTTGCAACGTCAAAGTAAATAGTGTCGCCAACTTTTGGCTTGCGGCTCATGTGTTTGAGCGCTGATATGTGTATAAATGTGTCGTGCTCTAGGATGTCTGATTTAATAAAACCAAAACCTTTGTCGGTTTTCCACGACTTTAACAATCCTTTGTTCATTTATCCACCTGTTCTGCTTAAGCTGCGATTTACGCAAATTCCATTTAGTTAACACTTGTTATTATACGTTCCAGAATTAAAACCATGCAACAAGTAATATTATTTACAGTTATTTTAAATCTTCAAATTAATGGTATTTGTCAGCCGATTAAATAGCTAAAAAACATCTTTTAACGCAGTTTTAGAGCCACTGTTATTGTGCGCTATTACACTAAAACTGCCGTCTGTTTCGAGCACGACTGCGGCTACATCTTCAATGGCTAATATGCCTGCACCACGAATAGCAGCGCGAATTTCTGATTTAGTTACCCGCTGCGATTTAAGTGCAGCAGCGCAGTATTCACCATCACTCATTAAAAATGTGGGCTCTGCTTTTATAAGCACTGCAAATTTTGACGAGCGCACACTAAGCCACGTAATAATATATTGCAGCCCTATTAATACGACAAAGGCAAGTATGCCCTCAGCTAACGGAACACTTTTTGAAATAATAACAGACGCCAATATAGAGCCCAGCGCAATGGTGACTATAAAATCGAACACGTAATAACCCCTGAATATCATCGTAAAACATAGTGGCTCCTTGTATTTAAAATTACTTATAGCGTTTAGTTAAACCGTACACGCATACAAATTAAAGCTATATGAATAAAAGGGTAAGTAATGAGTTAAAGCAGTTTAAATTTAACTTATGGTTGATTATGATAGCTTAAGCATTATATCTCTATTTTCGCTTCTTAATTTATACAAAGGATTACCATGTCTAGCTATAACGAATCTCCAGAGCAAATTGAACAAGCCACTAAAGGCTATGTGATGCAGCAAACTATGTTGCGTATTAAAGATCCCAAACCGTCGCTCGAATTTTATCAAAATGTATTAGGTATGAAGCTGTTAGGTAAGTATGACTTTCCTGAAATGAAGTTTACATTGTACTTTTTAGGCTACGAGCCAGAGCAGCCAGAAGGTGATGATAAAACCAAAGCTAAATGGGTATTTGGTCGCCCTGCACTCATTGAGCTTACCCATAACTGGGGCACAGAAAACGACGACAGCTTTGAGGGCTACCACAGCGGTAACCAAGAACCTAAAGGATTTGGTCACATTGGTATTAGTGTACCCGATGTATACGCAGCCAGTGAACGCTTTGCAAAGTACGATGTAGAATTTGTGAAAAAGCCAGACGATGGCTCAATGAAGGGCTTAGCATTTATAAAAGACCCTGACGGTTACTGGATAGAAATACTCTCACCAGAAGGCATTACCGATATTATTTTTGGTAAATAACCAGCTTACTACACACTAAAAAGCCAGCTATTACGCTTAATGCCGATCAGTTAAGAAATATTTGACGATCCATTGACCGATCTTCTGGTTAGTTTATAAAGGCTTCTGAATTTATTCAGGAGCCTTTTATTTTGCAACTCACTACCGCACTTTCTCTTGCCAATAGCTACGCACCCAATTCAGAAGGCTTAGGTCAACTGAGTGATTTTTTATGTCCTGAGTTTATCAAACAATGCGCTGAAACCGCTGGTGTCGCGACGATAAGGAAAAGAAGGCTTCCTGTTGAGATGGCCGTTTGGACAGTCATTTGTATGTCGTTTTATCGTGAAGACCCACTGTGGAGTATTGTCAGTAAATTAGGGCTCGCTTTACCAGGTAAAAAAGAACTCGTTGCACCCAGTGCGGTTGTACAGGCTAGGCAGCGGCTTGGGGCTGATGCCGTTAAACAGGTTTTTGAGAAAAGTCAGCAAATGTGGAATGCTGATGCGAACCATCCCACATGGTGCGGGCTATCACTACTGGGTGTTGATGGTGTTATTTGGCGCACACCGGATACTGCTGAAAATCAACATGCATTCTCCGTGTGGAAAAATCAGCATGGTGACACGGCTTTCCCTCAGGTTCGCATGGTGTGTTTGATGGAGTTAACTAGCCATTTATTAATGGGGAGCGCCTTTGATAGTTGTCGTACTAGTGAAATGGTGTTGGCTGAAGACTTAATCGAGGCAACACCCGATAACTCACTGACGTTATTTGATAGAGGCTTCTATTCTCTAGGCTTACTCAATCGTTGGCATCATGCTGGGGAAAATAGGCATTGGCTTCAACCGATGAGAAAAGGCACGCAATATGAAATTGTTCGCTCTTTAGGTCGTCAAGACAAACTTATCAAGCTAAAAGCAACAGCACAAGCGAGAAAAAAGTTCGACGATTTACCACAGAGCATTGAAGTCAGGCTAGTCACAAAAACGGTTAAGGGGAAAGAGGTGAATATACTCACTTCACTGACTGATCCAATGCGTTTCCCTAAGGCTGACATTGTTGACCTCTATAGTGAACGGTGGGAAATTGAACTTGGTTATCGAGAAATGAAACAAACGTTACTGAATAGTCACTTCACGCTACGCAGCAAGAAACCTGAGATGATAGCGCAAGAATTATGGGGCGTAATGTTGAGCTATAACTTGCTCCGATACCAGATGGTGAAAATGGCGCAGAAAAAGTCTGGAATATATGCAAAACACCTGAGTTTTACGACGTGTGCTATTAGTATTATTAACCTTATTCATACAATGTTTATAGAAAATGCAGGACGGATACCTAAATCAATAGAGCAATTACAAGCTCAAGTTGAACATCACATATTGCCGATAAAACGGGAGCGGGCGTATCCGAGGTGTGTGAAACCAAAACCCAGTAAATACCCCAATAAAAAACGCCAGTCAGCTGTTAACTGACTGGCATTAAGCTATTACGCTGGCTTTTGTGTTTGTAAATAAGAGTTAGCTTATTTACGCAGAGCGTCTATTCGCGCATCAAGCGGTGGGTGCGATGAAAACAGTTCAGCAACACCTTTACCACTTGCAATACCAAAGGCCATCATTGAGCCTTGTAATTGCGACAGCTGGTTTTGCTTTAATCGCTCAAGGGCTGATCGCATTTTGTCAGCACCTACCAATTTAGCTGCGCCGCTGTCGGCTGCAAATTCACGCTTACGGCTGTAACTAGCCACCACTATGCTTGCAAGCACACCAAATAATACTTGGAATAACATATCGAATAAGAAGTATGTCCAGCTACTGCCGCCCTCTTCCTCATCGCTATTAATAAAGTTATCTACAATGCCAGCCAATACTTTTGCGGCAAATATTACAAAGGTGTTTACCACGCCTTGTATTAGCGTAAGCGTTACCATGTCGCCGTTAGCCACGTGCGATACTTCGTGGGCAAGTACGGCTTCGGCCTGATCTTTGGTCATGTTGTGCATTAAGCCTGTGCTTACTGCCACTAACGAGTTGTTTTTACTTGGGCCCGTTGCAAACGCGTTCATTTCTGGGCTGTCGTAAATAGCCACTTCTGGCATTTTAATGCCTGCTTTTTGTGCTTGGGCAGATACCGTTTGTACAAGCCAATGTTCGGTTTCGTTTCGAGGCTGCGTAATTACATGCGCGCCTGTTGATTTTTTAGCGATCCATTTCGACATAAATAACGAAATAAACGATCCACCAAAACCAAATACGGTGGCTATAAGTAAAATTCCGCCAAGGCTACGATGGCTTAAGCCCAGCGCACTCATTATTATTGAAAGCACTACACCTAATACCAACATAACCGCTAGGTTAGTTAATAAAAACAAAAATATACGTTTCATATTGTCCTCACAAAAATAGGTTTGATCACCGAACATAAAATTAAATTAGGTTAAAGCAATCACTGCGTTATGACACACTATGTCATAACGTTAACGCTATTCTGTGACAAACTATGTCATAACACAAGTGTTATTTATGTGTTTATTGATAATTTTTTTAAGAAGCGTTTTACAGCAAATTTAAGACTAAAGTTTCTTTATAAGTCAGCTTATTACAAGCTGTTATTAAGCTCTGCCATATCAATTGGAAAACCACGCTCGTGTGCCAACATGCGTGCAATTTCGTCAATTTCGTCAATTTTGTCAATTTTGTCAATTTTGTCAATTTTGTCAATTTTGTCAATTTTGTCAATTTTGTCAATTTTGTCAATTTTGTCAATTTTGTCAATTTTGTCAATTTTGTCAATTTTGTCAATTTTGTCAATTTTGTCAATTTTGTCAATTTTGTCAATTTTGTCAATTTTGTCAATTTTGTCAATTTTGTCAATTTTGTCAATTTTGTCAATTTTGTCAATTTTGTCAATTTTGTCAATTTTGTCAATTTTGTCAATTTTGTCAATTTTGTCAATTTTGTCAATTTTGTCAATTTTGTCAATTTTGTCAATTTTGTCAATTTTGTCAATTTTGTCAATTTTGTCAATTTTGTCAATTTTGTCAATTTTGTCAATTTTGTCAATTTTGTCAATTTTGTCACCGCTATTATGTTTAAGATACGACCATTGGTGTGTACTACGGTGATAATTTACAGCAGGATCGCTGCTTATTATTCCTAATTTTATAAACTCACCCACTATTTGATCTGCCGCTATTAACGTTGACGATGCTTTAACATTTTCGGCCCGTGCATAATTAATATGCGAATATAAACTTACATCGGCTACGCGCAAAGTGTCGTCATCCCCTGGGATTTGTTGCCCGCCAAACAAGGCATTATTTTGTGTGCTAGCAGTTTTAAATGCAGGGACAAACTCGGCTACATACTCAATTGCTGTTTGGGTGCGTGTTTGCAAAGCTCCTTCATCCCAGCCATTTTTAATACAGTGCAGGTATTTATTGGGAATTTTAGGCTGTGCGCTCATTGGCGTTGCATCAGCTAAGCCATCATTAAACAATGTAATGTTGTTAGTCATGCCATGTATTTGAAAATATCCGTTAGGGTAAGGCGTTAGCTGCGCCATACCTTCTGGCGTACCACGGTTACCATAAATGATTATTTCGGGTATTTGCCCACCAGCACCTTGCCAATGAGTAATGTAAGAGGCTTTAAATTCGACCATGCGTTTTACATCTACACCAACCAGGTCGTCAATAATACCGGTTTGAAAACCACACGCATTAATTAGGTAATCTACCTCAATGGTTTGTGTATCAGATTGTTCATCAAGGCTTGGCTCTGATTGGTATTCAATGCACCACTTATGTGTTTGCTTATCTTTATTGGTATTTATAACTGGCGATACATTTTTAACACTGGTGCTTGTTAAAACATGAGCGTGTTTGTACTGTGCAAGGGCGAGTTGTGCACTGGCCGATAAACGAAATATATTCCAACCATATTCTTGTGCAACAATAAGCGGAAACTTTAGCTTATCTAAATCTAAATGCTTAGCCACGGGTATCATCCACTCATCTAACGACGTGGGCTTGGCTACTTGTTTTTGTTTAGCAAGCTTTAGCATTTGCTCATAACTATATAACTGATAATAATGCTCTGGCTCGCCTAATACTTTATTAGCGCTGTCTTGCTCTACAAGCTCGCTGTAGGCTTTTACTAATTTATTTAAACGCGGAAATAAATCCTCCGGGGCGTCGTCATCGCGCTTAGGCACTGCAAATACTGTGGGGCGAACATCGATGGTGTGAGGATAAAGGCGCGCAATATCTATACATTGCTTGAGTAAATCTATGCAGTCTTCGTCGGGTATTTCGCGATATAAATTACCACCTGCATGCAAATGGCACATTGGTGGGCCATCAATTAACGACTTTTTCTTTTCAAGTACATAAGTCTCTAACCCTAACGCAGCAAGCCTAATGGCTATTGTGGCGCCAGCTGTGCCCCCACCTATTATGCCTACGCGTTTTTTAGGTAAGCCATAGTTTAGTGCTTTTGGCTCAGCGCTTACGTGCGCATCTGGGGCGTAGCTTTCAATAAATGGGTGCGTCATATAGTCGTTATGTCCTTAGTAACATTGTCTTTAAGCAAGCTATGTATTTATAAACGTTTATATGTGTACTAAGGCTGACTATTTCAAGATTTACCTAAAAAAGTAACTTTTTTAAAACCACTTAAGTGTTAATAGATAACGCACTAAGCAAGCTTTTGTATATTTGTAACTTAGGAGTTTGCTCGCTGTATGGGCTTATAGCAAGTATTGGAAACGGTAAACGTGCTTTAAGTGAATCAAGGTTTGCTTGGTATTCGTCCATGTTTTTATCAACTTGGTTTGCTATCCAGCCAACGCAGTTTATACCCATACTTTGCATATGCGCAGCGGTTAGTAACGCATGATTTAAGCAACCTAGTTTCATACCAACAACGAGTATTACCGGCAGTTGCTCTGCTTTAACCCAGTCGTATAAATAATCGTTTTTATTAATAGGTAACGCCCAGCCACCAGCGCCTTCGGTAAGTATGTAATTAGCGCCCTGTTGTTTTACGTTTTTATAAGCATCACTAAGTTTATCAATAGTAATACTAACTCCAACTTGCTCAGCGGCTATGTGCGGCGCAATAGGGGGTGCAAACGCAAACGGATTTACTACGTCGTATTTACCGCTCACTGTTGCACTTTCCATTAGTATAAGGGCATCGATGTTTACTAGTTGATCGAACGCCATTTCGCAGCCAGCAGCAAGGGGCTTAAAGCCAATAGCTTGTTTTTTATGTTGGGCAAGTAACTTTAATAGCAAACTGGTAACGTGGGTTTTTCCGGCATCGGTGTCGGTGCCTGTTATAAAAAATTCTTTCATGCGTTGCCTTTAATGTATTTGGGCTTATTTAGTGTTTTTCTAATGATAACAGCACCACATGATAAGACACACATGCTTTGTTATTTATAAGCGGATACGCACTGCATACTTTTTGTAGCGACGATTTGGTAAGTAGCCCTTGGCGCGTATTGGTATGATTTTGCGTAGTAGCGCCAATAGCCTTAATGGAGGCGATAGCTTTTAAAGGTGTTGTGTATTCATCGGTGTAAATACGTTTTTTAGCGCTGTTAATAATAAACCCTGCATTTTGGACTGATTGGTTTATATGCAATTCACTATTAAAGGTATTTATGTGGCTGTTTGAATCAAGCGCGGCAAAGGCTGTTTTTATTTCGTTAAGTGAGCCCTCTACCACAGTGCTTATGTACGCCCGCCCGCCTGGTTTTAATATACTGTAAAGTGATTGCATTAAAGCCGAAAAATTAGCAGACCACTGCACTGCAAAGTTACTGTAAATAACATCAACACTGTTTGCTTGTAGCGGTAAGTTATCCATATCGGCGCATATTTTTGGTGCGGTTAAATTACTACTTTGCAGCATGTTTATGCTCAAATCCATGGCAATAACGCTTGTAAACATACTTTGTAAGGTATGCGTATTAACAAGCGGGCCTGCGCCTAAATCAACACAAAGCTTATTTTTATTAATGCCTGGTTTTATTAGCGCAAATAGATCGCTCGCTGCGTGTTTTTGAACATTTGCATGGGTGTTATAACTCGCCGCCGCTTTTGAAAACTTACTTTGTGTAGACTTTTTAAGCTCCTTGCTTAGCTCTCGACTTGGCTCTCTATTTAACTCGCTACTCACTAGGCACGGTTTTACAAGTTGTGTTTGCACTAGGTCTGTTTTTAATACTGGCTGAGCAGTCATGCTACTGCACCTACTAAATGCTTAACTAAGTGCGTTATGTCTTGCTCCGTATGAGCGGCAGTAAGTGTAATGCGCAAACGTGAGGTGTTATGTGCCACCGTGGGCGGACGGATAGCGGTAAGCCAAATGCCTTGCTGCTTTAATTTTTCAGCCGCTTGCAACGTTTGCTCAGCGCAGCCTAATACAATGGGTTGTATGGCTGTGTTTGATTGCATTACAGCAATATTGTGAGTTTTAGCGAGTTCCTTAAATAACGCAATATTGGCATTTAGCTTATCGCGTTTATCATCAGCTGTTTTTATGTTTTTAATACGCGCAAGAGTGTGACTTGCCATAAGCGGCGACATAGCAGTTGAATACGTGTAATCGCGATTAAATTGCAGCATGTAATCAATAAACTGTTTACTGCCTAATACACACGCGCCGCTACTAGCCACTGCTTTACCAAAGGTAATGACTAATATATCTGGCAGCGTTTGAGTAATAAACGCTTCGCAACTGCCCAAACCGGTTTTACCTAATGCACCAAAGCCGTGTGCGTCATCAATCATTAGCCATGCGTTGTGCTGTTTTGCAAGTGCGAGTAATTCTTTAAGAGGCGCTATATCGCCATCCATCGAAAATACGCCTTCGCTTATAATAAGCTTGTTTTGCGCTTTTGATTTTTCGAGCCGTGAACGTAAATGGTTCATGTCGTTGTGATTAAAACGCACTAAAGCCGCGTTAGAGTGCATAGCCCCGTCAATCAAACTTGCATGATTTAACTTATCTTGAAAAATAGCGCTGTTTTGCGCAGCCGCTTTATCTTGAAACAACGCTTTAATTACGCTGCTATTAGCGCTAAACCCTGAGTTAAATAGCATTCCTGCGCCATAACCAAATTGCCCGCATAAGTATTGTTCAAGCGCTTTTTGCTGCGCCTGATAACCGGTAACCAATGCTGAGCTGTGGCTGCCTAATGCTTGGGAGTCATTAAGATTAACAGCCACATCACCAAAACCTAAGTAATCGTTACTGGCAAAATTAAGATAGGTTTTATTATTAACCGTTATGGTACGCACTGTTGCATATTGCACTACGTGGCGTTTACGAAGTAACGCATCTTGCTGGCGAGCCTGCAGATGCGTATTTATAAAATCAAAAGGCATAGATATAAAAGCCTACGCTTCGTAAAACAATTCAGAGGTTGCTTTGTCGGCTACTTGCGATGAAAGCGAGGCTTCTACTGCTTCGTCTGAATAGTCATGACGTTTTTCTGGGTTCATGCCTAGTTTTTTAATTAGGTTCATATCGGCATCAGCGTCTGGGTTTTCGGTGGTAAGTAGTTTATCGCCATAAAATATTGAGTTAGCGCCTGCAAAAAAGCACATAGATTGCATTTGCTCGTTCATGGCGTTGCGCCCTGCCGATAAACGTACATAGCTGTGTGGCATCATAATACGCGCTGTTGCTATGGTACGTATAAATTCAAAGTGATCTAAATCGTCTACGTTTTCAAGCGGTGTGCCTTTAACTTTAACGAGCATATTAATAGGCACACTTTCTGGCTGTTGTGGCAAATTAGCTAGTTGCATAAGTAGTCCAAAACGGTCGCTTGCTTGCTCGCCCATACCGACTATTCCGCCCGAGCATACTTTCATACCGGCATCGCGTACGTGGTCAATGGTATTTAATCTATCTTCAAATGTACGGGTTGATATAATTTGCTCGTAATACTCAGGTGACGTATCAAGGTTGTGATTGTAGTAATCAAGCCCAGCGTCTCTAAGTTCATGCGCTTTTTCGTTTGTGAGTTTACCCAGCGTCATACAGGTTTCTAACCCTAGCTCTTTTACTTCTTTAACCATTTGCGAAATGTATGGCATATCTCTGTCTTTTGGATCTGACCATGCAGCACCCATACAAAAACGGGTAGCGCCTTTTTGTTTTGCAAGGCGTGCTTGCTCTACTACTTTTTCTACTTCTATTAAGCGTTCGCGTTCTAAATCTGTTCGGTAATGGCCCGACTGCGGGCAATACTTACAATCTTCTGGGCAAGCGCCTGTTTTAATTGATAACAACGTAGAAATTTGCACTTCATTTGGGTTGAAGTTAGCACGGTGAACTGATGCGGCTTCAAACAGTAAATCGTTAAATGGCATTTCAAATAATGCTTTAACTTCAGCGTGGGTCCAATCGTGACGAACAGGTGCAAGTTCCATAATACTCTCTTATTTTTTTCATAACGGTGATATTGGCTTAGTCTACGAGTTGAAGTAACATTGTCAATGAAGCCCACCAAGTTAAAGTTTACATATGATTAAAAAGAATACTATTGACCTTGATTTTGATCGTGAGCACATTTGGCACCCATATACATCTATGACTAAGCCAATTCCGGTATACCCCGTTACACATGCTAATCACAATATTATTCACCTCGAAACTGGTGAGCAATTAATCGATGGCATGGCCTCGTGGTGGAGCGCAATACATGGCTATAACCACCCTGTTATAAATAACGCCATGATTGAGCAAATTAATAATATGAGCCACATTATGTTTGGCGGTATTACGCATAACAGCGCGGTAGAGCTGTGCAAAAAAATAGTAAATATAACGCCGCCTAGTTTAACTAAAGTGTTTTTAGCCGACAGCGGCTCAGTAAGTGTTGAAGTAGCGATTAAAATGGCGCTGCAATATTGGTTAAGCCAAAGCATTACAACAAAACAAAAATTAATGACGCCTTACAAGGGCTACCATGGCGACACCTTTGCAGCCATGAGCGTATGCGACCCCGTTAACTCAATGCATAGTTTATATTCAGGCTTTTTACCTGAACACGTTTTTGTACCTGCACCGGTTAGTCAATTTGGGGGCGAGTTTAACCAAGCAGAAGCCCAAGAGCTTGAAGAATACTTTAAAGCAAACCACAACCAAGTAGCCGCCTTTATCATTGAGCCTATTGTACAAAACGCAGGTGGTATGAACTTTTATCACCCTGATTATTTAGCCTGCGTACGTAAATTGTGCACCCAATATAACGTATTGCTAATTTGCGACGAAATTGCCACAGGCTTTGGCCGTACAGGTAAATTATTTGCTGTAGAGCACGCCAACATAGAGCCCGATATAATGTGTATTGGTAAAGCATTAACTGGCGGTTCAATGACGCTCTCGGCCACTATCACTAGCGATAAAATAGCCATTGGCATAAGCGAAGGTGAAGCAGGTGTTTTAATGCACGGCCCTACTTTTATGGGTAATCCGCTTGCCTGTGCAGCGGCCTGTGCAAGTATTGACTTGTTACTTGAGCAAAACTGGCAACAACGAATAAAGCAAATAAACACCCAGCTACAACAACTTAATAAATGCAGTGAACTAGATGCGGTTTCCAATGTGCGTACCTTAGGTGCAATAGGTGTTGTTGAACTAAACGAGGCTGCTGGCAATGTTGATGTTGCTATAATTCAGGCTTATTTTGTAGAACAAGGTGTATGGATACGTCCATTCGGTAAACTAATTTACCTTATGCCACCGTATATAAGTGACGACACCAGTATAAAAACACTGTGTGATGCCATTTATAATGCCATTAAAGGCAAGCATTACGCTTAATAGCCGGTAGTGAATACAGGTTATAGCGCTATTTACTGTAACCTACCGCTACATTTAGTGTTTTTATCTATTAAGCGAGTTTGTAGTTATTGATCTCGTTAGCTATTAGCTATATGATAATGTCTATCATTTACAATTACCTTTTTGGACTTCTTTGCTATGAAATTACTATTTAAACCAGCCAAAACTTTAGGTGCAAGCCTTTTACTCGCCTCGGCGTTTATGGCTCAACCAGTATTAGCTAACGGCCCTATTGGCGAGCATGTTAATCATCTTCAAGCTAACCTTAAAAGTTACGCAGAAGAAGTAGAATGGATGGTAGGCAAAGTTGATACCATGGTAAGCGACTACGATACTAAAGGCGCAAAAGCCGTAAAAACTGATGATTTAATTGAATATTGGGAATCAGTTAAGTTTCACAGCGCAATAGAAACTAACTTTGTACCAGTATACGCTTCTATTTGGCAGGGTCTTTATGGCGTAAAAATGGCCATTGATAATAAGCAGCCTGCTGAGGAAGTTCGTAAACAGCAAAAAGCGATGAACATAGCCTTGTGGCAAGGCCTTGGGGCTGTTAAGCTTGCTGCAAAATTCCAGCAAAAAGGCTTGTTAGACTCTGTAAAAACAACTGCTACAAAAGAAATGACACAAAGTGCCACAATTGATGAAATTAAGCACAAATTAGACCGTGTAGTAGCTAAATTTGCTGAGCGTTTACGAGACGAAGCAACTGAAATTGTTCACGATACTTATTTGCACCTGTTTGAAGGCGTTGAAGGTACACTTATTGAACAAGATGCAAAACTAGTTGAAGTGCTGGAAAAAGACTTTAACGTAACACTGCCACAAGCCATTAAAAACAGCAAAAACGTAGATGAAGTACGCGATGTGATCATTGACATGCAAACCAAATTAGACCGCGCTAAGGTTTTAATAGAAAAAGCCGAAAAAGCACGTAAGGATGTATTTTAAGTGAAGCGTAGGACCTTTATTCAAGGCCTAGCTGCGTTAGGGGTGGTTGGCTCATTGCCACTGCCTCTTTCTCGTGCGCTAGCCGCTGATATAGCAAACCCTGTTTCTGTTGACGATTTACCAAAGCTTAAAGGCGAGTTAACGCTTTATTTAGGCCGAGGCGAAGGTGGTTTGTATGAAAACGTATTACAAGCAATCCAGAAAAAAAATCCAGACTTTAAACTCGGTATACGCCGTGGTCCTACTGCTGCTTTAGCAAATACCATTGTTGCAGAAGCTAAAGCTGGCGTTCGCCGCGCTGATTTATTTTGGGCGGTTGATTCAGGCGCAATTGGTTTAGTAACCGATGCTGGCCTTGCACAACCTATCCCTGGTGATTTATCTGCTCAGTTACAACCACAGTTTAGATATAAAGAGTGGGCACCAGTAACTGGCCGTATTCGTACATTGCCATATAACACGTCGCGTTTAACTAAAGATCAAATTCCAACAAGTATTATGGAAATTGCCGACAGCGATTTAAGTATTGGCTGGGCGCCCGCCTACGCTTCTTTTCAATCGTTTGTAACCGCAATGCGAATTTTAGAAGGCGACGACAAAACCGCTAAGTGGCTTAAAAAGATTCAAAAACGTGCTAAAACATACGCCGGCGAGCTAGGTGTTGTTATGGCCGTTGAGCGCGGTGAAGTTGATATTGGTTTTGCAAATCACTATTACACTTTGCGTTTAAAATCAGGTAAGCCTGATGCCAAGCTAGATTTAGCATTTACACAAAATGATGCGGGCTGTTTAGTTAATGCATCGGGTGTATTAGCGCTTAACGACGATCCGCTTGCTACTAACTTTATGCGTTACTTACTAAGTAAAGAAGTACAAGGTTACTTAGCCAGTGAAGCGTACGAAATTCCGTTAGTAAATGGTATTACCCAACCAGAGGGTTTACCGTCACTTGCTAATATTTCCCCACCTAAAGTAGATTTAACACAGCTAGCTGATTTACGCCCTACTATAGATTTGATGCGAAGCAGCGGCGTATTGTAATGAAAATACCTGCCTCTTATCCAATGGCGCTGCTTGCAGCGCTTGTTGCGCTAACCCCTGTTTATGTATTAATTGTGCTTGCAAGCGATGCAAGCTCAGTGTTTGACACCCACAATCTGCAAATTTTAGGTAACACGTTATCGTTAATGGGTTTAACGGTACTCGGATCTATTTTAATTGGAGTGCCACTGGCGTTTATTAGCGCGTATGTGCATTTACCATTTAAAAAGCTCTGGCTGGTTGTATTTGCAGCCCCGCTGGCAATTCCCAGTTATATTGGCGCGTTTACCCTTTATGCTGCTTTTGGCCCCGGTGGCGAAATAAACACCTTAACAGGAATAGAAACACCATCAATGTATGGCCTAACAGGTGCCGCCATTGTAATGACGCTGTATACCTTCCCGTTTGTAATGATGACAACTCGCTCATCTTTACTGAGCCTTGACGCGAGCATGGTTAATGCCGCGCGTACGCTAGGCATGTCGATGACGCAAAGTATATTTAAAGTAATATTACCGCGCGTAGTTAACGGTATTGCAGCAGGCTCATTGTTAGTCGCGCTTTATACGTTATCAGACTTTGGCACGCCCGCAATGATGCGCTTAGATACGTTTACCCGCGTAATTTACGTTGAATACAACGCTTTTGCGTTAGGACGCGCTGCAATGCTTTCACTTCAACTGATGGTTATTGTCGGTTTTTTACTTTTAGTTGAATCACAAATAAAAACAGCGCCTGAGCGCCATGGTCGCCCGTTAATTTTATTTCCAAGTAAATTACAGTTAAGTGCCATGTTTGTTACGTTTGCACCTGTTTTACTACTCGCTATTGGCTTGCCTTTGGCTATATTTTCGCTTTGGTTAGCTCGCGATGGTTTTAGCTCATTTGATTTTAATATTGCATGGAACTCTACGTATGCATCAGGTATTGCGGCAATTGTAGCTGTTATCGTTGCGATCCCCGTTGCACATGCTGCACTGAGTGGAAAAGCGGGTCGTATAATGGAGCGTGTTACTTACTTTGGTTTTGGTATTCCAGGCATAGTAATGGGAACAGCGCTTGTTTACGGTGGTTTGCAGTTACCGTTTTTATATCAAACACTGGGATTGCTTATTATTGCTTATATGCTGCGATTTTTACCACTTGCTGTAGGCTCTGTTAGAACAAGCACTGAACACTTAGATCCAAGCTTAGTAAAGTCTGCGCGCGTATTAGGGGCAAGCCCACGAGAAGTATTTACTCGCATAACACTACCTTTAACTATGCGCGGTATTATTGCCGGTGCAGCACTGGTGTTTTTAGAGTCAATGCGCGAACTAGAAGCTACTCTACTACTTGGCCCAACAGGGTTTGAAACACTCTCTACTTATTTATGGCGTGTATACGAAGCGGGCTATTTTGGTCGCGCCGCTATTCCTGGATTATTGTTAGTAGTGATATCTGCCTGCGGCTTAGCTATTATGATGTCTGGCGAAAGACGCAACCAGTTTGAACATGAAGGATTTAAAAAATAATGCTATCTGTAAGTCAGTTGTCTATAGATTATGGCAGTAACCGCGTAGTAAGCGATTTAAACTTTTCGCTGGGTGAAAACGAAATCCTTATGCTTGTAGGGCCAACAGGTTGTGGTAAAAGTACAATTTTACAAGCCCTTGCTGGCCTTATACCTATTAGCGAAGGCGAAATAAACACGGGTAAATGGCGCGCTACACCCAAATTAACACTACCTCCTGAAAAACGCAGTGTAGGTATTGTATTTCAAGATTTTGCGTTATTTCCGCACTTAACCGTACAGCAAAACATTTGCTTTAGATTAAAAGATACAGCTCCTGCTGAGTATTGGATAAACCTACTTGGACTGAACGATTTTAGAGATAAAAAACCAGCAACGCTTTCTGGCGGACAAAAACAGCGTGTAGCACTTGCGCGCACCCTTGCCCACCAACCTGATTTTGTATTACTTGATGAGCCGCTTTCAAACTTAGATGCCGCTCTTAAAGACATGCTTCGTTGGGATATTAGAAACGCACTTAAAGCCGCTGGCGTACCCGCTATTTGGGTAACACACGACCAAGAAGAAGCACTCTCCGTTGGTGATCGTGTTGGTGTGCTTAAAGGCGGTAAAATTCAGCAAATTGATACACCAGAGCGCTGCTTTAGTACCCCAAACAATCGCTTTGTGGCACGCTTTTTAGGTGAAGCCAGCTTTATTAGCGGCCAATTTAGCCAAGGACAAGCCACTACCTCAATTGGTAATGCGCCCGCTCATGGCGTTGACTGTGAAAATGGCGACGTTGATGTACTACTTCGACCAGACGATGTGTTACTTGTTCAAAGCAGTATTGGCAATAACGGCGAAGTAATTTGGGTACGTTTTGAAGGTGGCAGCCGCTTGTGCGCTGTAAAACTTGCGTGTTCTACGGTTGTAACTAGCCGAGTAAGCCATGAAGTTGTGGTAAACCCAGGCGATGAAGTGCATGTATCACTAAGCACATCGCACCCACTAGCCGTTTATAAATCTATAGATTAATATCTATACCTAACTCAAAATTAAGAGGAAACCTCATGAACGGACCAAACACCAATAATCCTTCACCAATGGAAGGTTTTCCTCAAGTAGGTTTTTTAAAAAACTATATTACTTCTATCAATATTGAAGTAGGCGATTATACATATTATGACGATCCTGATGGCCCTGAGAATTTTGAAAAAAATGTGCTTTACCATTTCGATTTTATTGGGGATCGTCTGATCATAGGTAAGTTTTGTGCGATAGCTAAAGACGTTACTTTTATAATGAATGGCGCTAACCATCAAACTTCTGGATTTTCTACTTATCCATTTTTTATATTTGGTAATGGCTGGGAAAAATTTGCACCAAAATCAAATGATTTACCCTTTAAAGGCAATACAGAAATTGGTCATGATGTTTGGATTGGTTATAACGCTACAATTATGCCCGGGGTAAAAATTGGCAGCGGCGCTATTATTGCCAGTAAATCAGTTGTTACCTGCGATGTACCTGCTTATAGCGCTGTCTCTTGATCACAACTTTTCTGTCTGCTGAATTGATATTAACAATTCGGCAGATTCGACCATTTCTGCTAATTTCAACCACCCCTTCCAGAGTGCTTTTACGCCAACTCGACCATTTCTTTTACTGTCATACCACCCTCCCAATTTCGCTAAACTATAGTATAGCCAATGGAGAGACGGTACTTTATCCGGCAACACATCCTTTTCAACCTTTGCCCATAGTAATTTCCACGTCATCTCTTTAACACAAGTTGTACATCTCACTTCTTTGTCTAATTCACTCCTTTGCGCCATATTTTGCAGCTGTAATAACCTGACAGTAATAAACGCTTTAATGATCGCAATTCGTAAAATATTATCACTGTGCTGCAAACGTAAATCTTCTACTTCGGTTCCATCTGTTTTCCATGTTTTATGAAACTCCTCTACACGCCAGCGAAGTTCATAGTATCTTACTAATTTCTGGGCATCTTCTGCTGTATTTACGGGCTCTGTCGTATATAAAATCCAACATAATGGATTTTTTTGCGTACTTTCTTTTTCCTGACAGACAATGACATTGACGCTCAATGTCGGTGATTCTTGCCCTTGTACTCGCTTAGGCTTGGCGAGTGTTATAGGTTGATAGCTCAATGTAATTCGGGCCTGACGCGCTTTTCTTCCCGCACGTTGCGCTATATTAATAGTGTAACAACACTGACCCTGCGCTGTTTCTATTAACTGATTGAGATTGCATTGAGGCTCTATTAATTTTCTATTTTCTTTTGCTCTGACTAAAAATCGATGCCCTTCATCTTTTTGGTAAGTCATGTACTCATAAATGTCAGCTTCTCTGTCGCAGATGTTAAGTATATTTGATAATTCACCTGTACGTTTTTTTATATCCATTAATGTTTGTTGCCAGCGATAGCTTTCTTTCTCTTCGTAAGGGCGTTGCTGTTGTTGATCTTTAGTCCCTTTAACCTTTGATTTCCTAAACCAATAGGACTGGTCGAGTAAACCAATAACGTGCTCCGTATCTGCATCAATTGCTAAAGTTGAATGCGCATATAGCGTTCTTGTTTTTGATGGTTTTCCTAATGTATTTGCACAGTTCACATCGCCTAATTCTTTGCAAACACTGTGTTTAAATGTCAATCCTGTCGTATCTTGGATAGCGAGAACCAAAGGCAACTGCTTTACCGCTTCACTCGTTTGTGAGAATCCTGAATCGGCAATCGCTTGAGGGGATATTTTCTCATTTCTAATGAAACGATAAGCGGCTTCAATTTTTGCGGGTGTATCAGAAGCCTTAACAATTGAGCTGTCTGCATTCTCAGCCATATCGCTTGCTAGTAGAGCTAATCGTCGGGTGCGTCTCGGATCTCCTAAATTAGCGTTACCAAAAATTAATTGAGCCCATTCTTCAGAAGTGTTTGTGTGCATATGATAAATCTATGAGTGATGATGATCGATTAGATCACAGACTTAACGATATTCAAAGACTTGTGTATAAGAGACAGGCTTATAGCGTTGTAGGTGGAAATCCCGCTAAAGTGATAAAAACCAGATTTGACGATAAAACAATAAATACGCTGCTAGATATAGCTTGGTGGGATTGGAGCAATGAAAAAATCACTGCTCATTTAAATGCCATTACACAATGCGATATAAAAGCCTTATCTAATCTCTAAGTGATTACCACTCAAACATGTACGCCATTTTGCTAATCGTTTTAAGTGGGATGTGATGGGAGTTGCGTTTAGCGTATAAATGCTGCATTGATTTGTCTTTCACTTCACCCACTATCACTTCTTTTACTTGATAACCTAAAGCGATAGCCGCTTGCGAATACGCTACAAATTCCCACTTTTTAATATTAGTGTTATCTACAATTACCAAAGGCGTGCCTTGGGAAAGTGCATTTATAAAACGCGCTAAATTTAAATTGTGAAATTGCGGTAATTTAAACTTGTCAAAATGATACTCGCCTTGCTCATTAATAAAGTAATCATCTGTTGAGCAAATTAGGTACTGGCTTTCGTCAGCGCCGCCTAATTCGTCGGCAAGGTTTTGCGCGTAATAAGACTTACCACTTCCAGGTAGTCCACGTAATATAAAAACTTGTTTCATAGCATCGATTTTTTAAAGGTGAATAAAAATAAATTTAATTAGTTTGTTAATAATGCCACAAAATCACTAAATTTGAGAGTAACAAATAACATTAGAAGTAATAAACCCTCTAAAACTGCTTAAAAATAAACCGCATGCATAAAAACTTTTAAAGAGTTGCCCACAATAGTTTTTTTATTTAACTTTACTAGGTAAGATACAGGGTTCAAGTGCAGCGCCGTTTATGTGCAATTTATGCCCGAGTGTTGCGCACAGTTAAAATAAAATAGTTAGGCAACTTATATCATTGGAGTGAAGATGAGCCATTTAGCGATTTCAGAGCTATTAAAAGGCAATGTTGCGGTAGACAGCCAAGTAACAATTAAGGGCTGGATCCGTACTCGCCGCGATTCAAAAGCAGGAATTTCATTTTTAGCCGTTCATGACGGTTCGTGTTTTGATCCTATTCAAGCGGTAGTTCCTAATTCACTGAATAATTATGATGAAGTTACTAGCTTAACAGCCGGTTGTTCTGTGTCGGTTACTGGTGTTTTAGTACAATCTGCTGGCCAAGGTCAATCTTACGAAATTCAAGCTAACTCAGTGACTGTGTTAGGTTGGGTAGAAAACCCAGATTCATACCCAATGTCGGCAAAGCGCCACAGCATTGAGTACTTACGTGAGCACGCCCACCTTCGCCCTCGTACAAATATGATTGGCGCGGTAACTCGTGTACGTAACTGTTTAGCACAAGCTATTCACCGTTTTTACTACGAACAAGGCTTTTACTGGATCAGCACGCCAATCATTACGGCAAGCGACTGTGAAGGCGCTGGCGAAATGTTCCGTGTATCAACGCTTGATATGCAAAACTTACCGCTTACAGACAAAGGCGATGTTGATTACAGCGAAGATTTCTTCGGTAAAGAAACATTCCTTACTGTATCTGGTCAGTTAAATGGCGAAACTTACGCGTCTGCAATGTCAAAAATTTATACATTTGGCCCTACATTCCGCGCAGAGAATTCAAATACTTCTCGCCACCTTGCAGAGTTTTGGATGGTAGAGCCTGAAGTAGCGTTTGCTGATTTAGAAGATATAGCAAAACTGGCTGAAAACATGCTTAAGTATGTGTTTAAAGCCGTACTTGAAGAGCGCCGTGATGACATGGAATTTTTTGCACAACGTGTAGAAAAAACCGCAATTACGCGTTTAGAAGAGTTTGTAGATAAAGACTTTGCACAAGTTGATTACACAGACGCTGTAGAAATCCTTAAAAACTGTGGAAAAAAGTTTGAGTACGCTGTTGAATGGGGTGTAGATTTACAGTCTGAGCACGAGCGTTACTTAGCTGAAGAGCACTTTAAAGCACCGGTAGTTATTAAAAACTACCCACGTGATATTAAAGCATTCTACATGCGCCAAAACAAAGACGGTAAAACCGTTGCCGCAATGGATGTTGTAGCACCTGGTATTGGTGAGATCATTGGCGGTTCACAACGTGAAGAACGTCTTGATGTACTTGATGCACGCTTAGAAGAAATGGGCTTAAACAAAGAAGATTACAGCTGGTACCGCGATTTACGTAAATACGGTAGCGTGCCACATTCAGGCTTTGGTTTAGGCTTTGAACGCTTAGTTGCTTATGTAACAGGTATGGGCAACGTACGTGACGTTATTGCCTTCCCTCGTACTAAAGGCAGCGCAACTTACTAATATTTAGTAAAATGTTTATAAATACTAAAAACCAGCCAATTGGCTTAATGCCAGTCAGTTAACAGCTGACTGGCGTTTTTTATTGGGGTATTTACTGGGTTTTGGTTTCACACATCTCGGATACGCCCGCTCCTGTTTTATCGGTAATATGTGATGTTCAACTTGAGCTTGTAATTGCTCTATTGATTTAGGTATCCGTCCTGCATTTTCTATAAACATTGTATGAATAAGGTTAATAATACTAATAGCACACGTCGTAAAACTCAGGTGTTTTGCATATATTCCAGACTTTTTCTGCGCCATTTTCACCATCTGGTATCGGAGCAAGTTATAGCTCAACATTACGCCCCATAATTCTTGCGCTATCATCTCAGGTTTCTTGCTGCGTAGCGTGAAGTGACTATTCAGTAACGTTTGTTTCATTTCTCGATAACCAAGTTCAATTTCCCACCGTTCACTATAGAGGTCAACAATGTCAGCCTTAGGGAAACGCATTGGATCAGTCAGTGAAGTGAGTATATTCACCTCTTTCCCCTTAACCGTTTTTGTGACTAGCCTGACTTCAATGCTCTGTGGTAAATCGTCGAACTTTTTTCTCGCTTGTGCTGTTGCTTTTAGCTTGATAAGTTTGTCTTGACGACCTAAAGAGCGAACAATTTCATATTGCGTGCCTTTTCTCATCGGTTGAAGCCAATGCCTATTTTCCCCAGCATGATGCCAACGATTGAGTAAGCCTAGAGAATAGAAGCCTCTATCAAATAACGTCAGTGAGTTATCGGGTGTTGCCTCGATTAAGTCTTCAGCCAACACCATTTCACTAGTACGACAACTATCAAAGGCGCTCCCCATTAATAAATGGCTAGTTAACTCCATCAAACACACCATGCGAACCTGAGGGAAAGCCGTGTCACCATGCTGATTTTTCCACACGGAGAATGCATGTTGATTTTCAGCAGTATCCGGTGTGCGCCAAATAACACCATCAACACCCAGTAGTGATAGCCCGCACCATGTGGGATGGTTCGCATCAGCATTCCACATTTGCTGACTTTTCTCAAAAACCTGTTTAACGGCATCAGCCCCAAGCCGCTGCCTAGCCTGTACAACCGCACTGGGTGCAACGAGTTCTTTTTTACCTGGTAAAGCGAGCCCTAATTTACTGACAATACTCCACAGTGGGTCTTCACGATAAAACGACATACAAATGACTGTCCAAACGGACATCTCAACAGGAAGCCTTCTTTTCCTTATCGTCGCGACACCAGCGGTTTCAGCGCATTGTTTGATAAAGTCAGGACATAAAAAATCACTCAGTTGACCTAAGCCTTCTGAATTGGGTGCGTAGCTATTGGCAAGAGAAAGTGCGGTAGTGAGTTGCAAAATAAAAGGCTCCTGAATAAATTCAGAAGCCTTTATAAACTAACCAGAAGATCGGTCAATGGATCGTCAAATATTTCTTAACTGATCGGCATTAAGCCAATTGGCTGGTTTTTTTGTGTCTTGAATTAACCGAATAAAAAAGCCGCAGCACTCAAAGAACACCACGGCTTTCAACCAGAATAAATTTTGCTCGATTAAGCGTTATAAAGCGCCTTCAAGCTGTGGCAGTACTTCAAATAAGTCAGCCACTAAACCGTAATCAGCGACTTGAAAAATAGGTGCATCTGGGTCTTTATTAATCGCGACGATTACTTTTGAGTCTTTCATGCCCGCTAAATGCTGAATAGCACCGCTAATCCCCACGGCAATGTATAAGTTAGGCGCTACAATTTTACCGGTCTGCCCTACTTGCATGTCGTTAGGTACAAAGCCTGCGTCAACTGCTGCACGCGACGCACCAATAGCTGCACCTAGTTTATCGGCAATACCATTAAGTAATGCAAAGTTTTCGCCGTTTTTCATACCGCGACCACCCGATATGACCACACTAGCAGCTGTAAGCTCTGGACGTTCTGATTCTGTTTGCTCAACACTTATAAAGCTGCTTAATTGCGAATCTGATACTGTATCAATATTTGTTAAAGCAACAGCTGATTGCTCACCTTGTAAATCAAAACTACTGGCACGTACGGTAATTACTTTTTTACTGTCGAGTGATTTAACCGTGGCGATTGCATTACCTGCATAAATAGGTCGTTTAAATGTATCTGCGTCCACTACTGCGATAATTTCAGAAATTTGCGCGACATCTAATAGCGCGGCAACACGTGGCATAAAGTTTTTGCCCGTTGTAGTAGCACTTGCAACAATGTGGCTGTAGGTGTCGCTAAGTGATAACACTAAATCGCTCATGCTCTCAGCTAACTGATGTTCATAAACGACATTATCGGCCACTAAAACATTAGCTACGCCATCAATGCTGGCAACTTGTGAGCTCATTGCGCTTAAGTTGTTACCTGCAATTAGTATATCAATAGGAAAACCCATTTTTACTGCGGCGTTAATAGTTTTTGAGGTTTCTGGCTTTAAGGCACCGTTGTCGTGCTCTGCAATTACGAGTGTTTTCATTTAAATCACCTTTGCCTCTGTTTTTAATTTTTCTACAAGCTGTGCAACGTCTTCAACAATAATTCCTGCGGTGCGTCTAGCTGGCTCTTCAACACTTATTAATTGAATACGCGGTGTTAAATCAACACCAAGCGAATCTGCTGCTATTACTTCAAGCGGCTTACGTTTGGCTTTCATAATATTTGGCAGTGATGCGTAGCGAGGCTCGTTTAAGCGTAAGTCGGTTGTAACAACTGCCGGTAAATTAAGTGCTACCGTTTGCAGCCCGCCATCAACTTCGCGGGTTACGTTTACTTTGCCATCTTTAATAACCACTTTTGATGCAAATGTACCCTGCCCACGATTAGTAAGCGCAGCGAGCATTTGACCTGTTTGATTATTATCTGAGTCAATTGACTGTTTACCTAAAATGACAAGTTCAGGCGTTTCTTGCTCTACAATTTTAGCGAGTAGCTTTGCAATATGAAGTGACTCGAGCTTTTCATCGGTTTCGATGTGAATGGCTTTGTCAGCACCCAATGCTAATGCTGTGCGTAATTGTTCTTGTGATGCTTTAGGACCAATAGTTACGGCAACCACTTCACTGGCTGTGCCGGCTTCTTTGAGGCGAATTGCTTCTTCTATAGCAATCTCACAAAACGGGTTCATTGCCATTTTTACGTTGGTTAAATCAACGTCGCTGTTATCACTTTTAACGCGTGCTTTTACGTTGTAATCAATCACTCTTTTTATTGGTACGAGGACTTTCATAGGAACTCCATAATTATTTAAACCTACAAGGTAACGTGCACGTCAACCTATTTATTTTATGAAATTAGACTACTTCCTGTTGACGTAAACGTCAACCTAAAATAACCTTTAACTATTCACAGTCTGTAACGTTTAATTTGCAAGGTTAAAAATAGGCTGTACACCTTATTTAAATGCGTAGTAAACATTCAAATAAGTCCGTCATAGATAAAGAGGTTATTATGGTCGAACGTGAAACCATGGAATTTGATGTAGTAATTGTTGGTGCAGGCCCTGCTGGGCTTTCAAGTGCAATTAAACTCGCGCAATTAGCACAAGAAAAACAACAAGAGTGCATGATTTGCGTAGTCGAAAAAGGTTCTGAAGTAGGTGCACATGTACTCTCTGGTGCTGTTTTTGAAACCAAAGCTTTGGATGAACTACTACCTAATTGGCAAGAGCTTGGCGCACCGGTTACAACCAAAGTAACTAATGATGAAATTTATTGGTTTAATAACGAGCAAAAAGCGACATCAATCCCCCACTTTGCTACACCAAAAACATTTCATAATGATGGTAACTTCATTATATCTATGGGCAATGTATGTCGATGGCTTGCAGAGCAAGCTGAGCGCTTAGGCGTAGAGATATTTCCAGGATTTAGCGCACACTCTTTAATAATTGAAGATAAAGCAGTAAAAGGCATTATTACTGGCGATATGGGTGTAGACAAAGACGGGAATGAAAAAGACGGTTACATGCCTGGCATGGAGCTTCGTGCAAAATACACTATTTTTGCCGAAGGTTGCCGAGGTCATTTAGGTAAACAACTAATCAATGAGTTTGCACTTGATGCGGATTCATCGCCGCAGCATTACGGTTTAGGCTTTAAAGAAATCTGGCAAATAGATGAAAGTAAACATGAGCTTGGCAAGGTAGTTCATGGTACAGGTTGGCCACTTAGCGGCGATACTAATGGTGGTGCATTTATGTATCACAGTGAAAACAATCAAGTTGTTGTTGGTTTAATTGTTGATTTAAATTACTCAAACCCACATTTGAGTCCGTTTGATGAGTTTCAGCGAATGAAACACCATCCAGTTTTTAAAAAGGTACTTGAAGGCGCTGAACGTATTGCTTACGGTGCGCGTGCTATTGCTAAAGGTGGCTTGCATTCATTACCAAAAATGCATTTTGCTGGTGGTTTACTTGTAGGGTGCGATGCAGGCACACTTAATTTTGCAAAAATTAAAGGTAATCACACAGCAATGAAATCGGGAATGATTGCCGCTGAGGTTATTTTCGAAGCGCTGCAAAATGAGTTAGCAAATACCGATTTAACTAAATACCAGACAGCGTTTGAGCAATCGTGGGCATATAAAGAGCTATATCAATCTCGTAACTTTGGCCCTGCAATGCACAAACTTGGTAAGTTTATAGGTGGTGCGTATAACACGCTTGATCAAAATATTTTTAATGGCGGTTTACCGTTTACATTTAAAGATAATACGCCCGTTCACTCTACCCTTGTTGATGCAAAAGCTGCTGACAAAATTGCGTATCCAAAACCAGATGGACAACTTAGCTTTGATAAACTCTCAAGTGTGTTTTTATCAAATACTAACCACGAAGAATCACAGCCGTGTCATTTAAAGCTTAAAGATGCGTCAATTCCTATTAACGTAAACCTAGTTAAATTTGATGAACCCGCACAACGTTATTGTCCTGCTGGCGTTTACGAAGTACAAGAAATAGCAGGCAATAAAGTGTTTGTTATTAATGCCCAAAACTGTGTGCACTGTAAAACTTGCGATATTAAAGACCCCAGCCAAAACATTACGTGGGTAACACCTGAAGGCGCTGGTGGACCAAATTACCCTAATATGTAACTAAATTATGCGTCGTATAGTTATATAACTACGTTTTTTACATATAAATTATAAACATATCCTAAATTGCAGGGGCTTCGGCCCCTTTTTTGCGCTATGCTCATATGCAGTATTAATAAATGAGTAATATCTATGCCGTCGTCAAAAGTTGTTTTTCGTTTTTTAGCAGAGCCTACCGATGTAAATTTTGGTGGTAAAGTTCATGGTGGAGTCGTCATGAAGTGGATTGACCAAGCTGGTTATGCATGTGCAGCTGGCTGGAGTGGTCATTATTGTGTGACTGTGTCAGTTGCTGGGGTTAAATTTAGACGTCCAATATTAGTAGGGCAAATTGTCGAAGTAGAAGCTAAAATAGCGCATACCGGTAAAACAAGTATGCAGATATTTATTCAAGTACGTTGTGGCGATCCAAAGACACAAAATATGGTTGAAACAAATCACTGTGTTATAAGTTTTGTCGCAATGGATGAAACGGGTTATCCAGTAGAAGTGCCTGAATTTAAAGCAGTGACAGACGAAGATTTAAAATTAGAAAACTACGCTATTAAAATGAAAGAAATAGCAATTGAAACTGAAAACTTGTTACACAATGTATAACTTTTAGCTGTTCTGTAAATTCAAAATGTAGCTGTGTAAAAAACTCATGTTGTTTTGTAAAACGTACAAAACTGCTTAGAAAACAAATCACTACAAAAGCTCGCATTGCTTAAAAACCAAACACCCCCTTGCGATAACCAGTACTAAAGTAGGTATTATGAGGGGTTTTTACTTGTTTTTAAAATTGGCATGTTCACTGCACTTATTAAATTGAAGTTTGATTGACTTAATCGAACATTAATTTTTAATTTGTAAAGGAGCTATTCACAATGATTAAAACACTTTCTCTTTCTGCACTTGCATTAGCAACACTGGGTTTTAACACAGCAGCACACGCTGATATTTCTGATTTTGATTCTCCACGTATTTATACTGGTATCGGTTACGGTCAATATTCTTTTGAGTTTGAAGACAGTGACAACGACACTGACTTTGACGACGATGCACAAATGCTCAAAGGGTATGTTGGTACTCAATTTAACGAGTACTTAAGCTTAGAGCTTGCTTACCAAAACTTTGATGAAGTTAGTGACATAGACAGTAAAGCTGAGATTGATGGCGTATCACTTGCCGCACGCCTAGGGCTTCCTCTATCTGAAAGCTTCACTGTATACGCAAAAGGTGGTTGGCTTGAATGGGACGCAGACTACACACAAGACTTACCAGTAGGAAGTATATCAACCTCTACAGATGGTGGAGATGCGTTTTACGGTGCAGGTATTGAATATGCGCTTACAACAAATGTTCAATTTCGTTTAGAGTATGAACGTTACAAACTTGACGATGATATTGATCCAGACATGGATGTAGCGTCTGTATCAGTTCAATACATGTTTTAATGAGTCTTTAACATGTATTAATAGGGTAGGCTTAAGAGCTTACCCTTTTTTGTTTTAAGGCCTGCTAATTTTCATCATGTAAACCAAACAGTCTATAAGTAATAAACTTATTCACATTAATGCCATAGTCGCTAAATAAAGGTAGAATAGCGCTCTATTTTATTTGTATCCGAGTACTATGAGCGATTATACCATTTCGGCTATTGGCCACATTGAATCTCCTTATAAACAAAAGTTTGCTATACCTAGGCAGCCTCGTTTAGTGCCACAAGCCAAGGCAAAACTTATTTTTGCACCTGATTTTAATCGCGAAGAGTTTGTACGTGGTTTAGATGAATTTACTCATATTTGGTTGTTATTTCGTTTTCATGAAACGGCCGATAAAGGTTATTCTGCCATGGTTCGCCCACCTCGTTTAGGTGGCAATGAACGAAAAGGTGTATTTGCTACCCGCGCTACATTTAGACCAAACGCGATTGGTATGAGCGCAGTAAAGCTCGAAGGTATTGAGTATAAAAACGGACAACTTAGTTTATTACTCGCTGGCATTGATTTACTTGATGGCACACCCATTATCGATATTAAACCGTACTTACCTTATTCAGATGCTATGTTTGAAGCCAGTGCTGGCTTTGCAGATACACGCCCAGAAACACAAATGACGGTTGAATTTAGCCCTCAGGCAATTGAGTTTGTTAATGCGCAAACACAGTACCCAGATTTACATGATTTTATAGCTAATGTTTTAAAACAAGATCCCCGCCCTGCCTATAAAAAACAAAAAGATGGCGAGCAAAGCTACGGTATGACTTTGTACAATTATAATATTCGCTGGCAAGTCAATGGCGAGCATAACCTAGTAACAAGCATAGAAAAAAACTAAATAACTCACTTAGCGCTTTAGTGTAAAAGCATCCGCTGTTAAACTTAAGCTCTATTAAAAGAACATAATTACTCTATTTCGGAAAAAACATGCGTACAAGCCAATATATACTCGCAACACTTAAAGAAACGCCATCAGATGCTGAAATCGTATCGCATCAGTTAATGCTTAGAGCCGGTATGATCCGTCGCGTCGCTTCGGGTTTATACACTTGGTTACCCTCTGGTTTACGTGTGCTACGTAAAGTAGAAAACATTGTACGTGAAGAGATGGACAAAGCTGGCGCCATTGAAATGCTAATGCCAGTTATTCAACCGGCTGATTTGTGGGAAGAGTCTGGTCGTTGGAATGAGTTTGGTCCTGAGCTAATGCGCTTTACTGATCGTCATAACCGTACATTTGCACTTGGACCAACGCACGAGGAAGTGATTACTGATTTCGTACGTAAAGAAATAAGCAGCTATAAACAGTTACCAGTTACTTTATACCAAGTACAAACTAAAGTACGCGACGAACGTCGTCCTCGCTTTGGTGTGATGCGTGCTCGTGAATTTACAATGAAGGATGCCTACTCTTTTCACCTAAGTGAAGAATGTTTAGATGCAACATATCAAGCGATGCACAAGGCATATTGTAATATTTTTGAGCGCTTAGGTCTTGATTACCGTCCTGTTATCGCAGATACAGGCTCTATTGGCGGTAGCGTATCGCATGAGTTTCATGTACTTGCTGAATCAGGTGAAGATGCCATTGCATTTAGTGATGGCAGTGACTACGCCGCTAATATTGAAAAAGCAGAGGCGCTTGCACCAAACGATCCACGCCCTGAAGCATCAAAAGAGCTTAAAGCGTTTCCAACTCCTGACGCTAAAACGATTAACGAGCTTAAAAAACACTACGGTGTAAAACCTCATCGCGGTGTTAAAACGTTAATTGTTTATGGTACGCCTGATGAAAACGAAGTACGTGGTTTAGTTGCCTTGGTACTGCGTGGCGATCACGAATTAAACGAACTAAAAGCTGAGAAGCACCCGTTAGTAGACTCTCCGCTAGAAATGGCAACAGAGGCTGATATTGTTGCTGCGATTGGTGCAAGACCTGGTTCACTTGGCCCGGTTGGCCTGTCGATGCCAATTATTGTTGATAGAACGGCTAACGTACTTGCTGATTTTGTTGCCGGTGCTAATAAAGATGACGAGCATTACAGCGGCATTAACTGGGATCGTGATGTAACTGATTATGAAGTTGCTGATATCCGTAATATTGTTGAAGGCGATATGAGCCCATGTGGGCAAGGTGTTTTACAAATTAAACGTGGTATTGAAGTTGGGCATATTTTCCAGCTTGGCACTAAATACTCACAAGCAATGAAAGCGGGCGTATTAAACGAAGACGGTAAAAACCAAACAATGACCATGGGTTGTTACGGTATTGGTGTTTCACGTATTGTTGCTGCTGCTATAGAGCAAAACAACGATCAATACGGGATCATTTGGCCAAAATCAATCGCGCCATTCGATTTAGCAATTGTGCCAATGAACATGCACAAATCGCATCGTATTCCTGATATTGCAAATGACCTTTACCAAGGTTTAAAAGATGCAGGTCTTGATGTGTTATTTGATGACCGTAAAGAGCGCCCTGGTGTTATGTTTAACGATATGGAACTCATTGGTGTGCCATTTACGCTAGTAATTGGTGAGCGCAACCTTGACGAAAACAAAGTTGAGCTTAAAAACCGCCGCACCGGTGAAAAGCTAATGATTGATATCGACACAGCAATTGATACAATTAAAGCGGCTGTTAAAGGTTAATAACACGCACGCTTAAAATAGACTAAAAGGCCGCATTTAAATGCGGCCTTTTTGATGAGCGATTAATAGCAATGCATAATAATAGCTGCTCAATGACTCACCTTTTCTAGCTTTGTAGAAATCTTTTAATTACGTGCCTTGGTGTAAATTGTCATGGAGGCTTCGCTAAAGTGTCTCATAAGTGTCATTAGATTTATCTACAGTGTTTAATTATTACACTATGGATGACGGGCATGACAAACAATCAACTGCGTAAAAAACAACATTATCCAGCCATTTGGATATCTGATGTTCATTTAGGTTACAAAGATTGTAAAGCTGATTACTTACTTGATTTTTTAAACTCGGTAGAATCCGATACACTTTATTTAGTCGGTGATATTATCGATTTATGGTCAATGAAACGTCAGTTTTATTGGCACTCTTCACATTATCAAGTATTAAATTCTATGCAACAAAAAGCAGCTAATGGGACACGCGTCATTTATATTCCCGGTAATCACGATGAGACGTTTCGTAACTACGTTGATCAAACTTTATTCGGTGTTGAGGTCCATCAGCAGTTTATTCACACCACTAAAGCTAATAAGCGATTCTTGCTTGTTCATGGTGATGAATTTGATATCGCAACTCGCTATAACAAACTCATTAGCATAGCTGGTGATGCAGGATACGACTTTTTATTGTTTTTAAATCGTTGGATAAATCGTATACGTAAAGTATTTGGTGGGAATTACTACTCACTTGCCGCGTGGATCAAAGCGCGAGTACACAAAGCCCGTGAAGCTATTGAAGCCTTTGAGGATGCCGCTATCCGCGAAGCTAAAAAACAAAAAGTAGATGGTATTATTTGTGGACATATTCATCACCCTAAAATAAAAGTGGATGATGGGATTATGTATTGCAACGATGGGGATTGGATTGAGAGCTGCACGGCACTTGTAGAGCAAAAAGATGGAAAAATTGAGTTATTACATTGGTCAGATACGCAAACCGTGCTCGACAGTGCTGATATTACAAAACTAGCTGCAACGATAGTCAGCTCAGTAGAAGCTAAACCAAAAAAATCAGCTGCATAGCAGCTGAACACTTACACAATGGATGTGATTCAGTTTAACCAAGTTAATAGCTTACTCTTTAGCGTTTGTGGCTTTATTGGCTTAGTAATATAATCGTTCATCCCTGCAGCTAAACAGCGCTCTCTGTCGCCTTCCATCGCACTTGCTGTCATAGCAATAATTGGCACATACGAATATTCACTTCCCGCTTTACCACTTCTTATTGCGCTAGTAGCATCGTAACCGTTGAGATTTGGCATTTGACAATCCATTAAAATAATATCGAAGGTTTTACCCTCATGTAGTTTTAATACCTCTAATGCTTCTAAGCCATCTGATGCGGTGGTTATTTTTACTTTCGTATGTTTTAAAATAGCTTTAGCAACTTCAACGTTGATCATATTATCATCAACTAATAATACATTATAATTCGATAAGTCTGGCTCTATAGGTTCTTCAATTAAATGGTTAGCTGCTGCAACCACAAGTTCATTATTTGCGCCGAATAAACTCGCTAACTTGTAGCTAAACTGATCTTGGGTAAGTGGTTTATTTAAAATATGGCTATATTCGGCCACTATCGTAGACTGCTTGTTTACTACCATATCACGTAAAATCAGCACATATTTCTTATCATATTGATTACAAAAACTAATGAGGGCATCAATTTGTGGATGCTCATCATCTATAATTAATAAGTCGGCATCAAATGCACTATGTCCACTAAAATAATCTAAGCGGACAATTTTATCCTTATCTATTTTACACGCGTGTACTAGTAAATTTGTGACGTTGTTAAATACGTTATCACGCGCAATTAATGTTGCCACGTTAATTGATGTCGCTAATTCAATGCTGGTATTTAACTTTTTCTGCTGTGCAACATGCAACTCTACCGTAGCAATAAAAACACTGCCAATCCCTTTTTTACTAGTAACCGTAATATTACCTCCCATCAACTGGGCTAACTTTTTGCAAATAGATAAACCTAAACCTGTTCCACCAAAGTGACGAGTCGTACTTGAATCCTCTTGTGTAAACACCTCGAATAATCTATCTAAATTTTCAGGAGCAATACCAATCCCGGTATCTTTGATCGTAAAACTCATTAACAGTTTAGAATTGGTGATGTACTTAGAGCCAATTGTTAAGCTAACCTCACCTTTGTGGGTAAACTTAAAGGCATTATTAACTAAGTTTATCAAAATTTGTTTTAAGCGGTGACTGTCACCAATCACCATCCGGTCGATAACGTCTTTTGTATCTAAAAAAACTTCAAGTCCTTTTCGTTGTCCTTGCAATGCTAAAGAAGTAATCATATCACTGCATACGGTGACAACATCAAAAGTATGATTATCAATATCGAGTTTTCCGGCTTCAATTTTAGAGAAGTCTAAGATGTCATTAATTAAGTTCATTAATGAATGTGCACTGCTGTTAGCTAATTTTAAATAATGATGCTGTTGCTCAGATAGCCCCTCCTCTTTTAACATTTCTAGCATGCCTAATACGCCGTTCATTGGGGTACGAATTTCATGAGAAATGTTAGCAACAAAGTCACTTTTTGCTTGGCTCGCTGCTAGGGCTTGATCTATAGCGCGTTCTAGTTCTATGGTTCTTTGGGATACTTTAAGCTCTAAAGTACTATTTAAACCTTCAAGTTCTGATTGTATGTTTTTCAGTGAAGTAATATTTCTTAAAATCGCAGCAACTTGATAGCGGTTGTTATACACATCAAAAATACTACTGAGTGTTATCGAATAAAATTGCTTGTTACCAAATGCATCAGTATAAATAGCTTCGAAGGGCATTTTTGCCCCATCAATTATAGTTTCTTCAATACAATTAATATCCGCTTTATTTAAGTTGAATAGTGAAATGAAATCGTTTTCTTTGTCCTCTAGAGCACTGCCAAATACATTTTTAGCCGTGTTATTAAAATGAACAATTTGTCCCGTTTCTTCAATTGTAAAAATAGCGTCCAAAGAATTTTCTATTACTTTGTTATTTTGCTCTTTCAATGAATGTATAAGTAATTTACGGTTTATGAATCTTTGATATATAGAGGTTATTATTAAAAATATGCTAAAAAACACTCATAGCTTAGTTCTTAAGGAACACAGACCGTGTGACTTCCTATCTTAAAACGGCAAATATCATTGTTTTTCTCAATGCTTTGCCGCTTACAATTTACCGCTAGTAGCTCAAATACACGATGTATCTTATGGCTGCACCGTGTTTGTTCTATGCAATCCAGAATATCATCCAACCAAAGATAACTGCACTTACTCGCTCTAAATGTCGAGATCGCACACTTAAACATACCCGCTGCACTATGGCAGATAAAACGCTTGATAAGTGTTTGCAGTATACTCAGCCAAACCAATGATTCGGCAATATGAGGATCTCGTGTGATGAACCCTTTAAGGTTATTCCATGACTTTAGTTCTTTGAAAAACAACTCAATTTGCCAACGAGTTGCATATATATCGAGTAGCTCGTCAAAGCTAAACTGTGCCTCTTTTAAATTAGTAACAAGGAAAACGGGGCGCTTTTCATTCGGTAAATAGATAAGCCTGTACTCGGGCCCATTTTTCTTCCAACGTACTGTTAATTCAAGTGGTTGGCTTGCGAATTTATCGAGTAACGTTTTGAGTTTAATGTTCTTTTCTTTAAGTTCTATACCCGCGCAATAGGCTGATGTAACGATTGGGTTAATGTTTTTATTTGCTCTGATCAAAAAATATCCGCCATCTTGAGCTACTTGCTCAAAGTAATCTAAGTCAAAATACCCAGCATCAGCAAGTAATAACGTATCTTCAAGTGTGTGGCTACCTGGTAAAAAGGCGCGCTCAGTTTCAACATCAGGACGAATATCTATTTCGCAGGGTTGTTCATTAAATAGGTCATAGGTAACGTGCAACTCAATTGCGGCAGGACTTACAGCAGTAAAACGACCAGCAAAAACCTGCGCTAATTCATCATGTAGAGCAAATGAAGAACCATCTTGCAATAACACTCGCTGTATTCCTCGCTGGGTAAAAAAGGTTTTATCCAGCGTGTTTACAGTCAATTTAGACATCGCTTGAATAACGAGCTCACGGACAAGCTCAGTCAAGGCTGGTTTTCGAATTTGATTATGAAAGGGTTTATAACTTATCGTGCAATCAGCCTGCGTTCGCAAGTTTTGATGGATATCTGACAAGTTAGCGTCTTGCAGGCAAGATAAGCTTTTAAATACGGCTTTGAGCAGAGAAACGATCGACAGGCAACGGTGTCGAACTTGAAATCCAGAGGTTTTTGCAAGCTCAATGAGGTGTTTTTCTGAGATAAGGGCTTTTAATTGGTTTGAAACTTGGTTAATCTGCATGTGAACTCTGTTTTTAGTCATGTTTTTATTGGCGTAACTATTTGATCATTAACAGAGTTCAACTTCAAGCTTTCTTAAGATCCAACCTATGAAGAAAGACTGGACTGCCCTTGCACTCGTAGAATGGGGTGTAAACCCTGTTGGCAGCAGTGATATTATTTATAACAATCGTTTTGAGTCTATTCAGGACGAGTTTTTGTATAACCGTTTAGGTTACGCAGGCCTTTCGCACGGAAAGTACGGGCAACTAACTATTGGTAAACAATGGGGTGCATGGTACGACGTGGTTTACGGCACAAATAATAGCTTTGTATGGGATGGTAATGCGGCTGGTGTTTACACCTATAACAAAGACGATGGCGCTGTTAATGGCACTGGCCGTGGAGATAAATTAGTGCAGTACCGCAATCGCTATAACGATTTTAGTTTTGCAGTACAAGCGCAGCTTAAAAACAGCGAATTCTATACCTGTGACATAACCGACATTTCAGAAGAAGAATGTGAAGCGCTATGGAACTCTGGCGATAGTGCAGCCCAAGAAGTTGAATTTAATTACACATTTGGTGCGTCTGTAACTTATACCCCAACTGACATGCTAACACTTACAGCAGGTGTTAACCGTGGTGAGTTTGATTTAACGTTTGGCGATGGTTCTACTCGCAATGTTGAAGATTTAATTTATGGTGCAGGTATTATGTGGGGCAACATTGATAAGCTCGGCCTATACGTTGCTGCCAACGTAAATAAAAACAAAAATCACGACACAGATAACATTGGTCGCTTAATTAAAGACGCAATCGGTATAGAAACATTTGCATCTTACCGCTTTGATAACGATTTTCGCCCTTTTATTGCCTACAACATATTTGATGCCGGTGATGATTACGTAATTCAGCCAAACTTTAACGCCGACCCAGACGATATATTTAATCGTCAGTTTGCTGTTATTGGCCTTCACTACTTAATTGACGAAGACACTATTGCCTACGTAGAAGCGCGTAAAGACTTTAGCGACTTTGAAAGCGATAACGATGATCAACAAGCACAAATGGAGCAGTCGGAAGATGACGGTATAGCATTTGGATTTAGATATAAGTTTTAAATATAAGTTTAAAAAAAAGACTACAACTTCCCTAAGCACAACCCTTTTAGCCCTTTTAACTTTTTTAACTGGGCTTTTTTTATTTTTCCATACTTTTTTCAATACTGAATTTTGCATTTAAGGCTATTTCAACAAATACATTAACAGCCGCATTGCTATCAGATTTTTAATTTGTAATAGCACCATTCACGATGCCTCTATTTTTACGTTTACCATTTTGCAGCCCATTACTATGAGCGAGTAAAACTTTAATTAAGCACTCATAATCCACTACTCGGCATTTATATTTTTAGTGGATGTAGTTATCGCAGGCTTTATTATTTTGACTACCTCTTTGATTAATGCCGATCAGTTAAGAAATATTTGACGATCCATTGACCGATCTTCTGGTTAGTTTATAAAGGCTTCTGAATTTATTCAGGAGCCTTTTATTTTGCAACTCACTACCGCACTTTCTCTTGCCAATAGCTACGCACCCAATTCAGAAGGCTTAGGTCAACTGAGTCATTTGTATGTCGTTTTATCGTGAAGACCCACTGTGGAGTATTGTCAGTAAATTAGGGCTCGCTTTACCAGGTAAAAAAGAACTCGTTGCACCCAGTGCGGTTGTACAGGCTAGGCAGCGGCTTGGGGCTGATGCCGTTAAACAGGTTTTTGAGAAAAGTCAGCAAATGTGGAATGCTGATGCGAACCATCCCACATGGTGCGGGCTATCACTACTGGGTGTTGATGGTGTTATTTGGCGCACACCGGATACTGCTGAAAATCAACATGCATTCTCCGTGTGGAAAAATCAGCATGGTGACACGGCTTTCCCTCAGGTTCGCATGGTGTGTTTGATGGAGTTAACTAGCCATTTATTAATGGGGAGCGCCTTTGATAGTTGTCGTACTAGTGAAATGGTGTTGGCTGAAGACTTAATCGAGGCAACACCCGATAACTCACTGACGTTATTTGATAGAGGCTTCTATTCTCTAGGCTTACTCAATCGTTGGCATCATGCTGGGGAAAATAGGCATTGGCTTCAACCGATGAGAAAAGGCACGCAATATGAAATTGTTCGCTCTTTAGGTCGTCAAGACAAACTTATCAAGCTAAAAGCAACAGCACAAGCGAGAAAAAAGTTCGACGATTTACCACAGAGCATTGAAGTCAGGCTAGTCACAAAAACGGTTAAGGGGAAAGAGGTGAATATACTCACTTCACTGACTGATCCAATGCGTTTCCCTAAGGCTGACATTGTTGACCTCTATAGTGAACGGTGGGAAATTGAACTTGGTTATCGAGAAATGAAACAAACGTTACTGAATAGTCACTTCACGCTACGCAGCAAGAAACCTGAGATGATAGCGCAAGAATTATGGGGCGTAATGTTGAGCTATAACTTGCTCCGATATCAAATGGTGAAAATGGTGAAAATGGCGCAGAAAAAGTCTGGAATATATGCAAAACACCTGAGTTTTACGACGTGTGCTATTAGTATTATTAACCTTATTCATACAATGTTTATAGAAAATGCAGGACGGATACCTAAATCAATAGAGCAATTACAAGCTCAAGTTGAACATCACATATTACCGATAAAACAGGAGCGGGCGTATCCGAGATGTGTGAAACCAAAACCCAGTAAATACCCCAATAAAAAATGCCAGTCAGCTGTTAACTGACTGGCATTAACCTCTTTGATTACTTTTTTTTAATTTGACTCTATTGCTAAGTTTAGCATTATAACAATATTAGTATGATGTGTTCTTTTGATATAACAGACATTGATCAGACCAATTTCAAAAATTTCGATTTAATTTAAACGCTTAATTCTCTTTAATTTGATAAAATAACATCTCAACTTTGAGGTGTATATGAATCTAAAAATCAAACGGTTAGACCATCACGGTATTGTTTCAGGTGTTATAGAAGACTTAAAAATTGTCAGCCTTTTAGATCAATACTTACCTCAAGACGATAAACAAGAAATCACCCCCGGTGAAGCTGTAAAAGGCATGATCATGAATGGACTCGGTTTTGCCAATCGATCTTTATCACTCAGCCCTCAATTTTTTACTAACTTGCCTCTTGAACATTTATTTCGTGAAGGGGTTCAAGCATCACATTTTAATCGTCACAAACTTGGTAGAACTCTCGATCAATGCTTCGAGTTTGGCTGTGAAAGCTTATTTTCATTAGTCTCCGGACAAGCATGTGAAATAGAACAAGTTGATAAAACCTTTGAATCACTTGATACAACGAGTCACTCTCTGACAGGTGAATATGCTTTTGATGATGGAGATAGTGATGAAAACGTCATTAAAATTACTCATGGCTATAGCAAGGCTCACCGTCCTGATTTAAAACAAGTCGTACAAGAAATCATTGTTAGCCAAGATGGTGGGATCCCGCTTGCATGTAAAAACTGGGATGGTAACAGCGCAGACACCGCTATTTTTAAAGCGCGAAGTAAGGCGCTTGTTGACGAGTTCAAAAAAAGCCAAGCTCCTAAATACCTTGTGGCAGACTGTAAACTTTATCATAAAAGTAATGCTGAGTTTTTAACCAAAATTCAATTTCTCACGCTAGTACCTTCAACAATTTCTCTTGAAAAATCCTCTATAAGTACAGCCATAGCAGCCAACCAATGGGTTAATATTGATGATAACTATCAATATGTTGTTGAAGAGATTGAGCATATGGGGATAAAGCAAAGATGGATGATTATTTATTCAAAAGCAGCTAATAGCCGAGCACAAAAAAGCATTGTTCGACAAGTTGAGCGAGCACACACAGGCATCAAAAAAGACCTCTTCCATTTACAAGCTCAACGTTTCGCTTGTCAAACTGACGCACAACGCGCATTAGATAAATTAGCGAAAAAGATGAAGCATCATCAAATAGCGACTCAGCAATTTATTAAGCATAAAGTCTATGAAGGTAAAGGGCGACCTAAAAAAGATGCGCCAGTAAAAAATATTGAATGGCAAATCACGGCAGAAATTGAAGAAAACGAAAGCGCAATAAAACAGATTGTAGAACAAAAGTCATGCTTCGTATTAGCAACGAATATTGATAAAGAAGCCCTTTCACCAGTAGGTTTACTTAAGCATTACAAAGCACAATCTGAAGTAGAAAAAGGGTTTAGGTTTTTAAAAGACCCCTTGTTTTTTGTTTCATCATTATTTATCAAAAAGCCAAGTAGAATAGATGCTCTGTTGATGGTGATGACACTTTCATTGTTAGTTTATTCAATCGCGCAAAGACGAATGAGAGCGAATATGAAAAAAGAAAAAGCCACGATAGCGAATCAAATCAATAAAGAAATATCTAACCCAACATTACGTTGGGTCTTTCAGTGTTTTGAGGGAATTAATCTACTCCAGCAAGGCGACAAAATCAGCTTGGATGGTTTTGATGAGTTCAGGGAAAAGATAATAAGGCTCATTGGTGGACATGCGTTGCATTTATATAAAATCCAAAAAGTTGCCTAGGGGTCTGATCAATGCCTGATATAAAGCCACCAGCCAATTTATATTGGCTCCATCAAGAGTATAAAAAGATGCTGAAACTATATTGAAATAGCAAAGTACTTACACTGCTTATTGCTGATCACAAAGGCGAAAGGCTGATTAAAAGCAGTAACAAATAGATGTGTTTATGCTCATAGGTACTGACTGCATTCTAACTCAATAGCCATGTACTGTATATAAACACAGTGCACGTATTTCCTGACAAAATAATTTAAACCAGCTTGATTTTTTAAGCCGTTGATAATATTAAACTAAGTAAAGTACTATAAAGCTGATTAAGCATTCTAAATACACAGAACAACGTTAACTGTATATACATACAGTTAACACTTTGAATCAATCTAATCTACTTTTTAATAAACGTACTATAACCAGCTAATGCCTTAGCTACACTAAGTGGTGGATTATCTGAGTGCTCAGCACCTTCATTTACAGCGCTTTGCCACACAAGGTTATTATTAGGGTTGGCTGTTAAAGCGGTCTCTAAATTATTAAACGCTTTTAACATTAACGGGTGCTCTGCCCCACCAACCGATAGATATAAATAAGTAGGCGCCTTAACTTTGTTTGCTTGAGTAGTTAAAAATGCTTTTACATTATTAACTACGGTCATGTCGTCGTACCAAGCAGCTGGGCTAAATGCAAAGTAGCCATTAAACAGTTCAGGCTTTGTATGCAGTGTATAAAGTACAAAGCTACCACCTGCCGAAAAACCACTTAATACACGATTATTACTAAGCTTATATTTTGCTGATAAATAAGGGAGTAACTCAGTTTCAATAAACGCTAAAAATTTGTCGGCTTCGCCATTTGGTTCAATCAGTGTTTCGTGCTCTGGACGCGCTTGTGTATTTACATCTTGGCGGGCATAAGGAGGCACTAAATCGCGATTACGTGTATCTGTAAAAAACAAATTAGGAATAGACACCAATATAGCCTTATCCCCTTTTTCGCTCTTAGCTTGTTTTGTAAGTGCTTTGTCCCATGTATCTAAATTAAAGTTACCATCGGTTTTAATAATTAACGGATACGCTTTTTTTGGATTGTAATTAGCAGGTAATCTTATAAACACTTTGCGCGACTCATTAAGCACGCTTGAGTTAATTGTTACATCTGTATAGGCCGATACATAATGGTTGTAATAACGTATGGCTAAAATACCAATAGCAAAAATGACTACGGCTAAACTTAAATTAATAAAAGAGTGTTTTGTTATTTTTATTGCCATGCGGCATTCCTTTCAATGTTTAGGAGTTATTTAATCGAGCTTAACCCATTGTTTTATTTCCAGCGCGGTCATAATAAGCTCAACCGAAAACGCGGCTAAAATCATCCCCATCATCAGTTAAATGAGAAGTAAGCGCAGCAAACAGCGCCATAGTGCCTATTGGGTCAATGGTCGCCCAAATTACAAGCGCATCTTGAGAGAGTTTATCTAGCATATAAAATCCTTGTTAAGCGTAAATGTTTAATAAAACACGGGTAACAAATTCATTTGCTTACGCTTAACTATAATAGAAAGCCGCTATTTTTTGTATTTTATTTACTGAGCTTTAAGGATTGAGGATTCAAAAAAGATAAGCACTTATAATTGCCGTCTTGAGTTAAAGTGATTTATGCCAAATAGAATTTTCTCTTAAGCTAAAACCTAACTTAATAAGTAAATTATGGGAACGTGCATTGTGTGCACTCACCTCAGCCGACAAATGTTTAAGCGCAATATCCTTAACTAGGGTTTCAATAAAACCGCTCACTACTTCAAACATTATGCCTTTATCCCAAAAGTCGGGGTGCAGCTCAAACCCTATAAAGGCACTACTTTTACACGGCGTTAAATTATAAAGCCCACAAGTACCCATTAACTTCCCTGATGTATTATGTTCAATTGCGACTCTAATCACTTCGCCTTCGTAGTAGGCACTAATATCATCTTGTATTAATTGTTTGATTTGTGTTTTGCTAAGCGGTGTTTCGTAGTCGTTAAATTCTGACACATGCGGGTGGTTTAAAATATTAAATAAACACGCAGCGTGTTTGTGGGTAATTAAACGCAGCGTAACGCGTTCAAGCTTTGTGGTATTAAACATTTTATTTAAGTGGTTAGTTAAATTAGCTCTTTATGGGCACGCATTATTAACTTACCATACCCCATTAACAAGCATTATCTTTAAGCAAAAAGAGTAAGAGAACGTAATGAGTGACGATTTTAAAGTAATACAACCCACTACCACAGTATATTGCCCAAAGCGCGGCGAAGGCTGGACCTTAACAGGCATTACTAATATTAACGAGTTTACCTCAGTAATGTTTGACGGCACACGCTATACACTTCCAGCACGCGAAATAGTAGAAGAACTTCTCCCTAACCAATTAGCGCGTGAGCAAAATAGCTAACCAAACACATACACAGTAAAAAGGCTGCAATTTTGCAGCCGACTATCTAATTAACGAGTTAAAATGCATCGTCTTCGCTGTAAACATTCACGTTTAGCTCGTCATCATTTTCAAATACCACAAACGAAATAGGCTTACAGCACACTTGGCAGTCTTCTATGTATTGCTCATCAATATCTGCTGCATCAAGTAATACTTCTATACTTTCTCCACAATAAGGGCAGCTTATTGATGTTTCTGTTAACTGGTTCATTTATCACCTGCTAATTTATATCACGAATGTTGTCACTTTAATGAACACGTAAGCATAATTCAACACCCCATTAAATAACGCATACTTGGCTAACCCAATTAAACCGTGCTACTAACTTAAATAGTGATCTTACTACTAGGGGCTGTTGATCTTTGTAGTATATATATTAATCAGCCCATATTGGTAGCCACATCATAGTGAATGCTAAAGCGAGCATGGAATGATAATTCCGCTCAAGCTTTTCATACCGTGTGGCTATCCCTCTATATTGTTTGATCCGACCAAAGGCATTCTCAACTAAGTGCCTATATTTGTACATGCACCAGTCAATATCTTCATTACCCACTAAACTGTTATCCTTGCGTGGAATAACGGGTGTAGCGCTATTGTCACGAATAAACTCTCTTAGTTTTTCACTATCGTAGCCTTTATCTGCGACAACAACATTACTCGTTGGGCAATTGGCTACAAGTGACTCTGCATGGACGATATCATGCGTATTTCCACAGGATAATTCATAATAAACAGGCAATCCTCCGCTATCTACTGCAAGATGAATTTTAGTCGAATTACCACCTCGACTCTTACCGATTGATTCATTGTCAGCGGTTCTTGCACCGCAACTATGCTGGTGAGCCCTGACAATACTGCCATCAATAAAGATCCAATCCATATCAGCATAGTGGGATAACACTCGAAATAATTCATTCAAAATATCTTTTTTGGACCATAAATTAAATCGTCTATAAATAGCACTCCACGAGCCGAAATAAGACGGTAAATCTCGCCAAGGAATACCGGTACGCATCTTATAGAGTATGCCTTCGAGCGTTTTTCTATGCTCAGGCTTATTATAAATTCGACCACTTAAGTGCATTACTTTTGATAAGACATTCCATGTCGCGTCTGTTAACATTAATCTTGGCATGAGGGTTCGGTGTAACGTTTTTTAGCGAATTCAATTATACCTTATCCTTATGCTGTTTGTTTTTTATACCGCAAAGATCAACACGCCCTAGTAGGCTTTGCTGTAGCAATGGGTAATGTACCAACTACCGTAATGGGCTATGTAGAAAATATTATTCCATTGAGTAATCCTCACGGTCGTGAAGACGAAACATGGATGCATGGTTGGACTGTGTTTTACTGGGCTTGGTGGATTTCCTGGTCACCGTTTGTAGGTATGTTTATCGCGCGTGTATCACGGGGTCGTACAATTCGTGAATTCTTAATTGCGGTTTTACTTGTTCCTACTGCTGTTACTATTTTATGGATGTCTATTTACGGCGGTATTGCGATTGATCAAGTAGTTAATGGTGTTGGTGCGTTAGGCACTAATGGTTTAACTGAAGTACCTTTAGCTATGTTCCAAATGCTTGATGAATTACCTCTATCTAATATTTTATCGTTTATTGCAATTTTATTAGGGGCTGTTGATCTTTGTTTGAATTTTGTGCGTAAGCGGTAATCTCGTATAATTTACTTCGCCAAAAACAAACCTTACGAGATTACCATGCCCCGATTAATGCTCACTGATAAGTTGTGGTCGAAGCTAAAATCAATTTTGCTTGAAGATAGAGTTTATAACAAGCTTGAACACAGACAAACGATGGAAGGAATTTTATATCGCTTACGTGTTGGTTGCCCATGGCGTGACCTCCCTGAGTGTTTTGGTTTATGGAATACTATTTACCGCCGATTTCTACTTTGGTCTAAAAAAGGAATATTAATAAGGTTGTTCAAATCATTATCCGCCAATAGTGACACTGAGTGGGAATTCATTGATGGCAGTTATGTTAAAGCACATCAACACAGTACAGGTGCTGCGTCTCAACAAGAACAAGCGATAGCATTAAGTCGTGGCGGTAATACAAGTAAAATTCATTTAGCTGTTGATAGTTATGGCTTACCAATTGAATTTATTATTACAGGCGGCGATGTTCATGATAGTAAAGTGGCAAATGAACTGATTGAATTATTGCCCCAAGGCGATTTTGTTATCGCAGACAAAGGCTATGATAGTGAAGTCATTAGAAATAAGGTTCGAGAGAGAAACTCAAGCCCAGTGATCCCTAGAAAGAAAAATTCAAAAACAGGTAATGGTGATATTGATTGGTGCTTATATAAATATAGGCATTTAGTTGAAAATGCCTTTGCAAGGCTAAAGCACTTCCGTGCTATAGCGACAAGGTACGATAAATTGAAATTACAGTTTGAGAGTATGTTAGCGCTGGCATGTGCAATGATTTGGCTACCAATGTGAAAGATCAACAGCCCCTAGTGTTGGTATTTTTCATTACGTCATCTGACTCGGGTTCATTAGTAATTGATTCAATTACAGCTGGCGGTAAAATTGATGCACCGGTACCACAACGTATATTTTGGGCATCGGTTGAGGGCGCAATTGCAGCTGCTTTACTTTGGATTGGTGGCACACAAGCAATTGAAGCTCTACAAGCAGGCGCTGTCTCTACAGGGTTGCCATTTACTATTGTATTGTTGTTTATGTGTTTAAGCTTAGTTTTAGGTTTACGAACTGAGCCTCGCCCAGTTAAATAATACTTTTAGTAAGTAACACTTTTAATTAGTAACGAAAGCGCCGCAATTTTTGCGGCGTTTTTTTGTTTGGTCATTAAAAGCTAGAGCCACAGCTCTGAAATGGGCGTGTCTACACGATAATGGTGACTCAGTTGCGCTTGTAAAAGCTCAGCTGTAGCAAGTGCATCCGTTAGCGCATTGTGATTTTGATATGCAGGTAGAGAATAACGCGCACGGCAATCTGTTAGTCTAAGAGAACCTAATTTTGTGTTAAACAGCCGCCCTAATAACCCTTGCCTTGCTTTTAGTGCTCTTTTTTCTATTTCCATTGTATCTACCAGTGCAAACTCAATCCCTTCTTTAAGTCTTAGTAATAAAGCATTGTTTAAAAAGTGGCGCTCTATTGCAGCGTAATGCACCACGACAACTTTACCACTGAGCGCTTCAAGTAAAGGCTCTATAATTTGATTAAAGTCAGGGGCCTCATTTACCTCAGAGTGCGTTATTCCATGTATTAAAATAGACTCTTCATGAAGGTTTCGTCTAGGCTGCACAACCCAATGCCGACTGTGCTTACAATAAATGCGCTCTAAATTGAACGGCACTAAACCAACACTCACTATATCGTCGTTTTGGCTATTTAAGCCTGTTGTTTCAAAATCCATTGCTACAAAAGGTACGTCTTTTATTGCAGCTTTGTCTTGATTATAAGCACCCGCATAAAAGTGTTTTAAGAGTTTATTTTTGGTGCTATTTGCAAGCTCGTTATACCTAGCTTGCCAATTAATTGCTTTATGATTACGCGGATTCATAGGCTACTTCATACCAGAGTTTGCTGTGTAGCTAAATTTTAAATAGCTTTGTGCTTTTTCTAAAATAGCGAATGCCTCTTTTAAGTTTCGTTGCTCGAACGGAGAAAGTAAATGTGGGTCTAAGTCGTTATCGGGCTCTTCGCCCTTCTCTATTTGCCACGCTTGATGGCGAATCCGCATCATGGCAATGTACTCAAGTGCATCACGTAAATCTTGCGCTTTGCCCTGTGGTAAAAGTTTTGCGTCAATAATATCTTCTAATCGCTCAAACGAGTTTTGTTTGCGTGAACCAATGGCTAATGCGTGCACCCGAATAACATCAGAAAGAGGTGCAGTCCCTCTTCGCTTTAAGTTCATTGAACGCTTATGTTGGCCATTATGCTCCATAACAAAGCCTTTAAAGAAGCCAAGTGGAGGTGTTCTGTTGCGTGCATTTGCTGCCATATTAGCTAAAAACACGCGATTTACTTTACTTTGTTTTGCTATAAATATTTTAAGCTCGTCGGCCCACTTAGTTTTACCCCACACACCGTCTAAATCAAAAAATATAGCGCTATTAAGCAGCGCTTGTGGTTTTGGCTGCGCTATCCAATCTGCAAATTGATCGAACCACTGTGAGCGAGTTTTACGCCATTTTTTAAACGACGCCATAATTTCTCCATCACAGTAGGTGTAACCACACTGCGCTAAGCCATCACACACAAAATCGGCAATATTTTGAAAATACGCGTTATGTTTTTCGTCGTCGTAACTGTCATCTAAAATAAGCGCGTTGTCTTGATCGGTTACAATAAGTTGCTCGTCTCGAGCCATTGAGCCCAGAGCAATAAAACAGTAAGGCACAGGAGGTGGTCCAAACTTTTCTTCTGCTAATACAAGTAGTCTTTGTTTAAATGTACGCCCTATAACAGCCATGGCTGTACCAACCATGTGTGAGTTTGCATCTTCATTCACCATACGAACAAACACATTGGGCAATTGGCGCGCATAATGCGCCAAATCCTCTATTGTTTGTTGAGCCAGTATGCCACGCACTAACAGTAAGCTGCTTTGGGATTCATAACGCAAAATATCAGAGAGTGAGATAACTCCAATTGGGCGTCTTTTCTGTACGACTGGCAAATGATGTAAGTTATCTCTAAGCATGGCAAGTACTGCTTCGAAAATATAGTCATTAGCATCTAAAAGCACTAAGTTAGTGGACATAATATCTTTTGCTTGCGTGTTAAAGGCAAGCCCTTTAGCCACTACTTTAGTGCGTAAATCCCTATCAGTTATTATACCAACTACTTGTCCATCATCTTCTTCTGGGTCATCATTTATGGGTTTATTTACATCTGTTACCAACACTGACGATACCGCCTCTTCGGTCATTAATTTAGCGATATCTTGTATCGTAGAAGTTGCATCTACGGTGACTACATCTCTGTGAATTAATGATTTTACCTTCGCGGTTGTCAGGTCATTACCATCGGCTTGCTCGACAATAGCTTGATGCAAACGCACGTTACCGTCTGTTTCGAAGTAATCAGCAAACGCATCAAACTCATCACAGTAACGATTAAATAGCTCAACATTTATGCAATACACTAACGTATCTTCCAGAGCAGTTGCAGGAAAACGCACCTTACGGTTCATCAATAAACCCATTTGACCAAATATACCTGCGGTAGCCAAACGATTGTACAGCTCGCCATTTCGGCGATACATTTCTACAGAACCACTTCTAATTACATACAAATCAGAAATATCTTGTCCAAAACTCAAAATATCTGTTTTTGCTCTAAAATAAGCCACTTCTACTTGTTGAGCTAGCTCATTAAGCGCTTTTTGAGGTAAGTCATCAAAAGGAGGATGTTGTGCTAAAAATTGTGCGATTTCAACTTGTTCGGCTTGCATAAATCCCTTCCTGTATGCGCATTAAAATGACTAAATCTATTTTGCAGACTAACACTATCATCGGGGTGTGAAAACAATTACTGCACAATTTTGGGCACAAAAAAAGAGCCTAAATAGACTCTTTAAATGTAACACTTATTGTATAAATTTATTTACCGCGCTGAGCGTCTTTTTGGGCTTTTTTAGCTTCTTTACGTTGCTGTAAAACAGCTTGTGCTTCATTACCGATATGGCCCTCACCGCGCGCTTGCGCTAGTTCTATTTGCTTTTGGCGCTCTGCAAAACGTGCGCGTTGTTCGTCCGTTACTTCTTCAATACAGTGATGACAAGAAACGCCTTCCATGTATTCAGGCTTTAACTTTTCGTCTTCTGTAATTGGCATGCGACACGCGTGGCATTGATCATAAGAGCCTTTTTGTAGGTCATGATCAACCGCAACGCGATTATCAAATACAAAACACTCGCCTTCCCACATGGTTTCTTCTTTTGGCACTTCTTCTAGGTATTTTAAAATACCGCCTTCAAGGTGATAAACTTCATCAAAACCTTGCTCTTTCATGTAGGCTGTCGATTTTTCGCAGCGGATACCGCCGGTACAAAACATCGCCACTTTTTTGTGTTTTTCAGGGTCTAAGTTTTCTTTAGCCCACTGTGGAAATTCGCGGAACGTTTTAGTATTTGGATCGACCGCATTTTGAAATGTACCAATTTCAATTTCGTAATCATTACGTGTATCAATTAAAATTACTTCAGGGTCAGATATAAGTGCGTTCCACTCATTTGGCTTAACATAGCTACCCACAACTTTAAGCGGATTTACGCCTTCAACGCCCATCGTTACAATTTCTTTTTTTAGTTTTACTTTAGTGCGGTAAAACGGACATTCATCGTCGTAAGATTCTTTTGTTACGATGTTTTTTAAATTTGGTTGCTCATCAAGCCAGGCTAATAAGTTGTCTATCCCTTCACGTTTTGCAGAAACAGTGCCGTTTATACCTTCGGCAGCGAGCAATAAAGTACCGCGTACTTCATTTGCTTCCATCACTTCTAGTAATGGCTTTCGGATAGCTTCAAATTCAGGTAAACCTACAAACTTATACAGCGCACATACTACAAAGTGATCGCCCGTTACATTATCTTTATGAACAACAGTCATTATATTTCCTATTTTGCCTTGTTAGCCAATATTGGCGTTTACCGAATCGTAAATCCGGCGCATATGGGGCGCGTATTTTACGCTTTTTTAGTTTAATTGCAAAAAATAACGCTATAGATTGGTTTTTACTGTTAGCGACCTAGCTGTGTAAGCTATAATGCGCTGATAAATTTATAGAGTTAATTTGCTCATTTTGGAGAAACACACATTGCAGTTTACTGACCTTGGGATTGATACACGCCTTGAAACACAATTAGCACATCAAGGGATCACCCAGCCCACCGATATTCAAGCGCATGCAGTGCCTACCGCACTTGCAGGGCATGACATTTTCGCTCAGTCTAAAACTGGGTCGGGCAAAACCTTGGCGTTTTTATTACCTGCTGTACAAAGGGTAATGAAACAAAAAGCACTCAGCAAACGCGATCCTCGTGTACTTATTGTTGCTCCTACGCGTGAGCTTGCTACGCAAGTATTTACTCAGCTGCGTTTATTAATTGCTGGCACAGCTATTAAGGCAGTTAAAATACTTGGCGGCGAAAACTTTAATGACCAAATAAAAGCACTTAGAAACGACCCACAATTCGTAGTTGCTACACCTGGGCGTTTAGCTGATCACATTACAAAACGCTCATTACAATTGAGCGGACTAGAACTGCTTATTTTTGATGAAGCCGATCGTATTTTAGATTTAGGTTTTACTGAGCAGTTAAAAATGATTAACGAGCAAGCTAATCACCGTTTACGTCAAACGTTATTATTTTCTGCAACACTTGACCATGCACAAGTAGATGCTCTATCACGTAACCTATTAAAAAAACCAAAGCAAATTACGCTAAGTGCAGCAAATGAGCAACATAGCGATATTAAACAAACGTTATACCTTGCCGATCACCTTGATCATAAAGAAGCGCTATTAGAGCACTTTTTAAACCAAGATGATGTTGGCCAATGTATTATCTTCACAGCAACGCGTTCTGACACGAGCCGTTTGAGTGAAGCGCTTAATGCTAAAGGCTTCAAATCTGTAGCGCTTGCTGGTGATTTAACGCAAAGTAAACGTTTAGATATCATGGATTCGTTTAGTCGCGAAAACTTTAAAATATTGATCACCACCGACGTTGCATCTCGTGGTTTAGATTTACTAAGCGTAACGCATGTTATTAACTTTGATTTACCAAAACACGCTGAAGAATATGTACACCGCATAGGTCGTACAGGACGAGCAGGCTTTAAAGGTAACGCAATTTCATTAGTTGGCCCAAAAGATTGGGCAAGTTATTTAGCTATTAAAGCATTTTTAAATGACGAGTTAAAATTTGCGAGCGTAGAGAGCTTAAAAGCTAAGTTTAAAGGTTTAAAAGAGAAAAAACCTGAGGCAGCGTGGGACAAATCTAAAGAAAAAGCCGCCGCTGTTAAAAAGCCTACATTTAAGCGCAAAGCCAAACCTAAAAAGCCTACAACATCAATTAAAGCACCGATGAACATTGATGGCGATACACCAATGCGCCGTAAAAAAAAGCCTGAGCAGGAATAAGTATGAGTTACCTAGGAACCACACAAACATTATTTTTAAAAGAAGTGAGTAACGAAGGTGCTTACTTAGACGGCCATGATTTAGGTGAAGTATTTTTACCAAAAAAAGAAATAAAACATGAGCTTGAAGCGGGCGATAGTATTAGTGTATTTATCTTTTTAGACAATGCTAATTTGGCCACAGCAACAATAAAGAAACCACATGCTCAAGTTGGCGAGTATGCCCTACTACGCGTTAAAGAAATAAATAGTATTGGGGCGTTTTTAGATTGGGGGCTTGAGAAAGATGTGCTTGCACCTTTTAATGAACAAAAACCACGCATGCAAGAAGGCCATTCTTATTTAGTACGTCTGTACCTTGATAATGCAAGCCAACGTATTTGTGCCTCAAACAACTTTAATCGTTTCCTGTCAAAAGATGAGCCGCAATATACTCACTTACAAGAAGTGGATTTAATTGTTGCTGGAAAAACAGATATTGGCTACAAAGTATTAATTGAAGAGTCGCACTTCGGTGTTGTTTTTTACAATATGGTATTTAAAAGCTTATTTGTGGGTCAAAAGCTTAAAGGCTATATTCAAAAAGTACGTGACGACGGAAAAATTGATGTTGTACTAGAAAAGCCAGGTATGGGAAAAGTAAGTGACCTTGGTGAAACTATTATGCAAAAACTTAAAAACGAAGGCGGTGTTATTCCACTTGGTGATAAGTCTGATCCTGAAGCAATAAAAAAGATGTTTTCTACAAGTAAGGCTAATTATAAAAAAGCAATTGGTGGCTTATTTAAACAAGAGTTAATAGATATTGAAGCAAAATCAATCCGTTTGAAGTAACAAAAATGCGTTTAGTATACTTACTAAACGCTTTAATTTTTTAGATTAGTTGATTTGAAAATAAGGTTTTTATCGTTTATTAAAACCTAAAGTATTAATGAAAGTGTATCAACCTAAAATATACTTGTAAGGTAAAGTGCATTGCGTATATTGCTTAGAATAATCAAGCGCATCTTCTTTAGTTTCTAGATTAAGTGGTGCTAAACGAAATACCTTTTTGTCACAGTCTAGTTTTCGCTCATCGTGATTATCAACACATTCACTTATACTAATATTATGGTTACTTAAGACGCCTTCATTTTTATAACATAAATGATAAGCGTAATCAGCCATCGTCTTTTTAAAATCATATACGTTAATAGGGTAGCTAGAAATAATATCTGTGACCTTTGTCACGCCATCATAAGCTTTACTTGAAAGAACATACTTGTTAACTAAAAAACCCGCAATAATAATGAATAACAAACCAAAAAACGACTTCAAAATAGATCCCCTACTGAATTTTGATACTATTAATGTAGCATAATATACAAATTAAGTAAGGGCATAGCACTTAACAACTACTTTTTATTGAATTAAGCAATGGACTTGTTAATATCAGTTAATACTCTCAAAGGATTTTCAGATTGCGTTATAGGCCGTCCAATCACTAAATAATCACTACCAGCATCAATGGCTTGCTTAGGTGTCATGATACGCTTTTGATCGCCTGCTGCACTCCCTTCTGGACGAATACCTGGAGTGATAAGTTTAAAGCTTTCCCCCAGCTCGGATTTAAGTACCTTAGCCTCTTGTGCTGAACATACAACACCGTCAAGTCCAGCCTCTTGAGCAAGTTTAGCTAAATAGATAACTTGCTCTTTCGCCGGCTTATCAATACCTAAACGCTCAAGCTCTTTTTCATCCATGCTTGTTAAAACAGTCACAGCAATTAGCAAAGGTGCTTTATCACCAAATTTTTCTAGGGCCATTTTAGCTTTATTCATCATTTCAAAGCCACCAGATGCATGAACGTTTACCATCCATACTCCCATTTTTGCAGCTGCAGTCACAGCCTTTGCAACTGTATTAGGAATGTCATGAAACTTTAAGTCTAGGAAAACATCAAAGCCTAAATCAATTAGTTCTTTAACAAAACTAGGACCAAAATAAGTAAACATCTCTTTGCCAACTTTAAGGCGACATGTCTCTGGTGAAAGTTGCTTAACAAAGTCTAGAGCTATTTGTTGATCGTCGTAATCTAATGCTATAAGAATTTTTTTTGAGTGTTCAAAAGACATAACTATCCTAATGTATGGCTATAAAGTAACTATAAATAGATCTAATGCGATATCTTCAGCAGGTGATTTTAAGTGTTGATAAATGAAATTTATATAGACTGTGTTTTACAAAAATTTCAACTAAGTAAACACTCAGTTTAATTTGCTAAAATGATCATCTTTAAATCCAGTATTATTAAAGGGGTTATTAAAATCCGTCTAATCCTCTGCTTGGAACAATGGTTTCCCAATGTTTACAAGAAGGGCAATTCCAATAAATCGTGTAGCTAGTAAAGCCACAGTGCTGACATTGAAAGTCAGGTTTAGTCGCTATGTAAGAAGTAACCAATTTATCAATTTGATTCAGTACTTCTTTTGTGTTTTTGTTTTGATCACCCATCAATTGCAGTAAAAAACTAAAACCACGAATGGTAGGTTGACGTTTTAAACTATCAGTTAGAAATTCAAAGGCTTGTTTAGTGTGTCCTTGCTCAAGCAATGCTTGGCAATGTTTTATTTTAATTAATACGCCGCCCTTTTCTAACAAGTCACTGACTAATTCATGAAATTGATGCGTTAAATTTAATTGTTTATAACTATGTGCGAGCTGATCAATAAATAGCGGAGCAAACAAAGTAAATTGAGTAACAAGCTCACGCCAGTAATAAATTGCTTTAACGTAGTCTTCTTTTATATAAGCCAATAAACCTAATTCGTACAGAGGACGCACTGCTTTATAATTTAAGCTAATTGCTTTTCTCATTAATTGTGGATTATTATCACTCAGAGCAGATTCGCAATAAAAATTAGCAATAGATTTGAATTGCTGTTCTTTAGAAAATAACTCGCTATGGGCTTCAAACATATTGATACCTTTTTCCCATTCGCGAGTTTGCGAATACAAAGTTATAATAGGTTCGAGCGCTTCAACATGTCCTGCTTTAACTAGCCAGACTAGATGTTCTTCAGCACCATCAAGTAAACCAGCCATAATATAGTCTTCAGCAAGTTCTAAACGGCTTGTTGCAGCTTGTTGTTCATTTAAGATTGGGTGTTTTAAAAGTAGTTCATGGATTTTTATTGCGCGGTCTAGTTCACCTCGACGGCGAAACATAGTGGCAAGTGTAGAATAGTGCTCGACTGAATCAGCCGAAACTTCAAGCAAGTTAATTAAATGCTCTAAGCCCTGGTCTTCTTCTCTATCAAGTAAAAACTTTAAGCCTTTACTGTATTCAGAGGTAATCTGACGATTAAGTAAGTGAGCTTGGTTTTTAGCACTGTTTTTCCCCATAATCCAACCGTAACCGGCTGCAACAGGGAGTAATAAAAACAAAAGCTCAATCATAATTAAATGTCTTTATTAGCAGCAAGCTTTTTTTTATCTTCTTCAGGTACTAATAACTTTTTCAACCGATAGTTTTGCCACTTCAATTGTGAAAATAACTTAAAGCTAATAAAAAAACCGATCAAAACACCTAGTAAAAAGCAAATACTTATTATTACAGCTAAAGGTAATGTATTACTGGCAATAATATAATTAATTTGTACTAATTGTGGATTTTGAGAACCCAATACAAATGCGCTAATTAGGCATAGCGCAACCAGAATAATTTTTAAGACCTTAAACAAGTAACTACTCCACTAAGTTAACTAGGCAATACTTTCATTCACGCGGTCGCGTAATTCTTTACCCGGTTTAAAATGAGGTACATGCTTTCCGTCAAGCTCAACTGTATCGCCAGTCTTAGGGTTACGACCTGTGCGAGGAGCACGGAAATGCAAAGAGAAACTACCAAAACCTCTGATCTCAATACGATCTGAAGTAGATAATGAGCCGGCCATTTGTTCAAGAATTTCTTTTACAGCATTCTCAACATCTTTCACTGGAACGTGTGCGTGTTGTTCCGCAAGTGTTTCTATCAATTCTGACTTAGTCATATCGTTTCCTTAAAAAGAAATATAGGAAGGGCAAAAGATGCCCTTCCAACTAAAACTAATTATATATTAGTCTTTTTGTGCATTTGCGAAAGCAGCTGCCATTGCGTTTTCAAACACTGGCTCTTCTTTCTTAAGCTTCTCTAGTACTTCTTTCTCTTCTGCTTCGAAAAGAGCTTTTACAGATAAGCTTAAAGTGCGGTTCTTACGATCAACACCAACGTATTTAACTTCAATTTCGTCGCCTACAGAAACAACAGTAGTTGCATCTTCAACGCGTTCTTGAGCGATATCAGCTACACGGATGTAACCTTCAACGCCTTCGATAAGTTCAACAGTTGCGCCTTTCGCATCAACTTCAGTCACTTTACCTTTAACAATAGCACCTTTTTTGTTTGCATCAAGGTAGTTATTGAATGGGTCAGCTTCGATTTGCTTAACACCTAGAGAGATACGTTCACGCTCTGGGTCAACTTGCAATACGATAGCAGTGATTTCGTCGCCTTTCTTGAATTCACGTACAGCTTCTTCGCCAGGTGTATTCCAAGAAATATCTGAAAGGTGTACAAGACCGTCAATACCACCGTCAAGACCGATAAAGATACCGAAGTCAGTGATTGATTTGATCTTACCAGTAACTTGATCGCCTTTGTTCTGTAGACGAGCAAATTCCTGCCAAGGATTAGCAATACATTGCTTAAGACCAAGAGAAATACGACGACGTTCTTCGTCAATTTCTAAAACCATAACTTCAACAGTGTCGCCAAGGCTTACAACTTTTGAAGGATGGATGTTCTTGTTAGTCCAATCCATTTCAGAAACGTGTACTAAACCTTCAACGCCTTCTTCGATTTCCACGAAACAGCCGTAATCTGTAAGGTTAGTAACACGACCAGAAAGTTTAGAACCTTCTGGGTAACGACCAGCGATAGCTGCCCATGGATCTTCACCAAGCTGTTTAAGGCCTAGAGATACACGAGTTTTATCTTTGTCGAATTTTAGAACTTTAACTGCGATTTCGTCGCCAACATTAACGATTTCTGAAGGGTGCTTAACACGCTTCCAAGCCATATCAGTAATGTGTAGTAGACCATCAACACCACCAAGGTCAACGAATGCACCGTAGTCAGTAAGGTTCTTAACGATACCTTTAACTTCTTGACCTTCAACAAGGTTAGCAAGAAGCTCTTCACGTTCTTGTGAGTTTTCAGATTCGATAACTGCACGACGTGAAACAACAACGTTGTTACGTTTTTGATCAAGCTTGATTACTTTAAATTCAAGCTCTTTGCCTTCAAGGTGAGTTGTGTCACGTACTGGACGAACATCAACAAGTGAACCAGGTAGGAAAGCACGGATTGAATCAACTTCAACTGTGAAACCGCCTTTAACTTTACCGTTGATAACACCGGTAACAGTTTCTTGCTCTTCACATGCTTTCTCAAGACGGATCCACGCTTCGTGACGCTTCGCTTTCTCACGAGAAAGGATAGTTTCACCGAAACCGTCTTCAATTGCATCTAGTGCAACATCTACTTCGTCGCCAACAGCAACTTCAAGTTCACCAGCAGCATTTTTGAACTGCTCTGCAGGGATAGCACTTTCTGATTTAAGACCAGCATCTACAAGTACAATGTTATTCTCGATAGAGATTACTGTACCTTTAACAATAGAGCCTTGCTCTGCTTCAAAACCCTTTAAGCTTTCTTCAAATAACTGCGCAAAATTTTCTGACATACGAATATACGTCTCATATATTAATACCAATAAGCAACCATGCTGCATGGGGTTGTTAAAATAGCACTGGCATCCTGCTGGTGCATAAAATGTGTTTAGCTTCGTTTAGGAAGCTTACCTTCAGATATTGCAACATCTAATAAAGTCATCACTTTATCAAACACTTGCTGAGCATTGAGTTCGCTAGTATCGAGTTCAATAGCATCGTCTGCCGGCACAAGCGGAGCAACGGCACGATTCATATCGCGCTCGTCACGAGCTTGAATGTCCTGTAATAGACCACTCAGTGTAACATCAAGGCCGCGCGTATTCAACTCAACAAAACGCCTACGAGCACGCTCTTCTGCACTTGCTGTTAAATAAATTTTTAACGGCGCATCTTGAAAAACCACAGTCCCCATATCGCGACCATCGGCAATTAAGCCACTTTCAGTACGAAACGCTCGCTGGCGACGTAATAATGCTTCACGAACGCGAGGTAATGCTGCAACCTTTGATGCCGCAGCGCCTACTTCTTCATTACGAATAGTAGTCGTTACATCTTCGCCTTCTAAAATAACTTTCCCTGCATTAGTTTGGCTATCTACCAAAAACTGCACATCTAAATTTGCAGCAAGAGGGACAAGCCCTTCTTCATTGTCTAATGCAATTTGGTGATGAAGTGCAGCTAAAGATAAAACGCGATAAATCGCACCGCTATCTAATACATCCCACCCTAACTTGTCGGCTAACAAGCGACAAACAGTTCCTTTACCTGAACCACTTGGGCCATCAACGGTGATCACGGGCATTAATAACGCCTGCATTTAAACCTCCTGCAATGCACACCTAAATAAACCGCCATATTATACGCCAGTTATAAAAATATATCTGCTATTAGTGTGTAACTTTTTATAATTAGTTATAAAAGCCCGATTCACTGACTGACGCTAAAACATTGAAAAATGTAGGGAATGTCTTATAAGTACACTTTGGATCATTAATCGTTATAGGTTTCCCGCCAACAGCAACCATGGCAAAGCACATGGCTATACGGTGATCGTCGTAGGTATCTATTGCTACATCATTGAAATGTTCAGGTGGTGTAATTTCTATAAAATCATGCCCTTCTACAACTTCTGCACCTACTTTTCTAAGCTCAGTTGCCATTGCATATAAACGGTCTGTTTCTTTTACTCGCCAGTTATAAATGTTACGAATGGCAGTTGGACCTTTAGCAAAAAGAGCAACTGTTGCGAGTGTCATAGCTGCATCAGGAATTGCATTAGCGTCAATATCTACGCCTTTTAATTCGCCTTTGCGAACAACTAAACGCTCATCATACCAATCGATTTTCGCGCCTACTTGCTCCATTACTTTGGCAAAGCCTATATCACCTTGAACCGATTTAGCACCTACACCTTTAATCTCAATTTCACCACCCGCTATCGCAGCTGCAGCAACAAAGTAAGAAGCAGAAGACGCATCCCCTTCAACCATAATTCGATCGAGTGATTGATACTGTTGACCACCTTTAACTTTAAAAGTTGCATAATTACTGTGTTCAACATTAACACCAAAACGTGCCATTACATCAAGCGTAATATCAATATATGGTTTAGAAACCAAGGTACCTTTAATGGTTATATTTGTATCACCACTAAACAAAGGTGCAGCCATTAGTAATGCAGTTAAAAATTGACTTGAAATACTACCGTCAATTTCAACTGAGCCGCCCTTAATTTGCCCACCCATAATCTTAAGTGGTGGATAGTCTTTGTGTTTAGTATAAGTAACATCACCACCCAATGCTTGAAGAGCATCAACTAAATGCCCTATTGGACGCTCTTCCATGCGCGGCTCGCCTATTAACTCATACTCACCAGTAACAGCAGCAAGTACAGCCGTTAAAGGTCTGTAAGCAGTGCCGGCATTCCCTAAAAACAATGGCTCGCTAGGCGTTTTAAATACGCCACCAACGCCGTTTACTATCGCGACTGTTCGCTCACCATTTAAAGTTACATGCACACCTAATAATTTTAAAGCACCTAACATATGGCGTATATCATCGCTATCAAGCAAATTTTCAACAACAGTGGTACCGCTTGCCAGTGCTGCTAAGAGCAAAATCCTATTCGATAAGCTCTTTGAGCCTGGTAGGGTTACCGTGCCATTTACTTTTGTAATTGGTTCTAAACGTAGCTGTTCCATTAACTGTGCTCCTTAGCAAAGGCAGCCATAAAGTCTACTAGGGCTTGAACTCCTTCAAGTGGCATGGCGTTATAAATACTCGCACGCATACCGCCTACAATTCGGTGCCCTTCAAGTGCAAGTAAACCCGCATCATTGGATTGAGTTACAAACTGCTCATTTAAGCTTTCATCGTTTAGCCAAAAAGGAACATTCATACGTGAACGACAATGCTTAGCGACTATATTTGAGTAAAAGTCAGAATTATCAATAAAATTATACAGTAGCTCAGCTTTTGCAATATTTTGTGTTTCCATGGCTTTTACGCCGCCATTTCTCTCTAACCATTCGAATACTTCAGCAGCTAAATACCATGCAAAAGTAGGTGGCGTGTTAAACATGCTGCCCTGTTTTGCTTCAAGGGCGTAATCTAAAATACCAGGCTTTGCTAACCCTTCACGCTCAAGTAGTGTTTTACGAACAATAACGATTGAAATACCCGATGGACCGATATTTTTTTGTGCTCCGGCATAAATTAAATCAAATTTGTTCACGTCTATTTCGCGAGACAAAATAGTCGATGACATATCAGCAACAATCGGCGCAGTTGGGTGACTCGGTACATCAAAAATCTCGAGTCCATCTACCGTTTCGTTAGGGCAATAATGAATGTACGCCGCATCTTCTGGTAATTCCCAGTCTGCAACGTCTTTAATTGAAAATTCACCATCAGCATCATTACGTACATCCGTAAAAGACGTTTGAGTGAACTTATTCGCTTCATCTCTGGCGCTTTTCGACCATACGCCATTCTCGCAATAAAACGCTGTTTTGCCTTCTTGGTGCAAATTTAAAGGAACAGCACTAAATTGGCCACGACCGCCTCCGTGCATAAACAACACTTCAAATTCATCACTGATATTCATTAAGCGGCGAAGACTCGCTTCACACTTTGCAGTTAATGCTAAAAACTCTTTGCTGCGATGGCTCATTTCCATTACAGAAACACCCAAGTCTTGCCAATCTAGAAACTCTTTTTGCGCTTTTTTCATAACCGCTTGCGGAAGCATAGCCGGTCCCGCACAAAAATTATATTTACTCATTACCTTTGCCTCATTCCAGTAATTTAACTACTAAGCATGAACGTATAATCCCCATCCACTCAACATTACGATTTTAATGAATGAATATAATTTCACACTCTATTAATTTTTTTCAACAACATTAAAAAAAGCGGCCAAGGCCGCTTTTTCAATATCAATTATTCTGAAGGAGGATTATCATCCGCTACTTCATCAATAACCGTATCTACAGTTTCAACGTCTTCAATATCAATCAAGTCACTTTGAGTAACTTCAATCTCTTCTATACGTTGTAAACCAACTACTTGCTCTTCGTCAATAGTTCTGATCAAAATAACACCTTGAGTGTTACGTCCAACCGTAGAAACTTCATTAACACGAGTTCGTACTAAGGTGCCACGATTTGAAATAATCATTATTTCATCGTTGTCGTCAACTTGCACAGCACCAACAACAGCACCGTTACGTTCACTCACCTTAATTGATACAACACCCTGTGTTGCACGACTCTTCGATGGGTAATCTTCAAGTTGCGTACGCTTACCGTAACCGTTTTCAGTTACCGTCAGAATAGCACCGTCAGTTTTTGGTACAATTAACGATACTACGCGTTGCTCATCTGGCATTTTAATACCACGAACACCTGTAGCAGTACGACCCATAGGGCGAACACCTTTGAAACGAATCTCAGGGTTACCTTCTTCGTCTAATACAGGATTACCGTTTTCATCAACAACCGTTGTTTCTTCAGCTTCTTTAAAACGTACAACTTTACCTGCATCAGTGAACAACATAATTTCGTTGCTACCATCGGTAATATCAACCCCAATCAGGCTATCGCCTTCATTTAAGTTAACAGCAATAATACCGCTTGCACGTTGACGACTGTAAGCCGTTAATGGTGTTTTCTTAACTGTACCAAATGCTGTTGCCATAAAGATGTATTTATCTTCTGCGTACTCGCGTACTGGCAATATAGCAGTAATTCGTTCATCAGCTTCAAGTGGTAACAAGTTAACAATTGGCTTACCGCGCGCTGCACGACTTGCCAGTGGTAACTGATATACTTTAAGCCAATATAAACGCCCGGCCGTAGAGAAACATAAAATAGTATCGTGCGTATTTGCAACGAGTAGACGTTCAATGAAATCTTCATCTTTCATCTTCGTTGCTGATTTACCTTTACCACCACGGCGTTGTGCTTCGTAATCAGACAATGCCTGATATTTCACATAACCTTCGTGAGAAAGCGTTACTACAACGTCTTCTTCGGTAATTAAATCTTCTAAGCTAATATCGTGAGCCGCTGCATTAATTTCAGTACGACGTTCATCGCCGTATTGTGCTTTAATTTCAACTAACTCATCACGAATAACTTCCATTAAACGCTCTGGCGTTGCCAAAATATGTAAAAGCTCAGCAATTAAATCTAATAGTGTTTGATATTCACTCAGGATTTTTTCATGCTCAAGACCTGTTAGCTTGTGTAAGCGTAAATCTAGGATTGCTTGGGCTTGTTGCTCTGAAATAAAATACTGACCGTCGCGAATACCTAAATCAGCAGCTAGCCAATCTGGACGTGCAACATTATCTTCGCCTGCTTTTTCAAGCATTGATTTTACATTACCTAATTCCCACGAACGTGCCGTTAAAGCAACTTTAGCTTCAGCAGGTGTAGGGGATTTACGAATAAGTTCGATAATAGGGTCAATGTTTGCAAGCGCAATAGCTAAACCCTCTAGCATATGTGCACGATCGCGGGCTTTGCGTAAATCAAATACTGTACGACGAGTTACTACTTCACGACGGTGAATAATAAACTCTTCTAGCATTTCTTTTAAGTTGAAACACTTAGGCTGGTTGTTAATTAACGCAACCATATTCATACCAAACACAGTTTGTAACTGAGTCTGCGCATACAAGTTGTTTAAAATAACCTCGCCTACGTCACCACGTTTGATCTCAATAACGATACGCATACCGTCTTTGTCTGATTCATCACGTAGTGCACTAATGCCTTCAATTTTTTTATCTTTAACAAGCTCAGCAATTTTTTCAATTAAGCGTGCTTTGTTAACTTGATAAGGAATTTCGTGAACGATAATTGTTTCACGGCCTGTTTTTTCATCCGTTTCAATCTCAGCACGTGCACGCATGTACACTTTACCACGGCCAGTTTGGTATGCTTGTTCAATACCCTTCTTACCGTTGATAATTGCAGCGGTTGGAAAATCTGGGCCCGGAATATAATCCATTAACTCAGTTATAGTTAATTCAGGGTTGATTATAAGCGCTAAACAACCATTAATAACTTCTGTTAAGTTATGTGGTGGGATATTTGTAGCCATACCTACCGCAATACCTGATGATCCGTTAACTAATAAGTTAGGGACCTTTGTTGGTAAAACGTCAGGGATTTGTTCTGTGCCGTCGTAGTTAGGAACGAAATCAACCGTTTCTTTTTCAAGATCAGCTAATAGCTCATGCGACATTTTTGCCATACGTACTTCTGTATAACGCATTGCCGCAGCTGAATCGCCATCAACCGAACCGAAGTTACCTTGGCCATCTACAAGCATATAACGTAGTGAGAATGGCTGAGCCATACGAACTATCGTGTCATAAACTGCACTGTCGCCGTGTGGGTGGTATTTACCGATTACGTCACCGACCACACGGGCCGATTTTTTGTAAGGCTTGTTCCAGTCATTACTAAGCTCGTTCATTGCAAACAAAACGCGGCGATGAACAGGTTTTAAGCCGTCACGTACGTCTGGTAATGCACGTCCTACAATTACGCTCATCGCGTAATCTAAGTAGGAGTTTTTTAACTCGTCTTCAATATTGACTGGCAGAATTTCATTGGCGAGATCAGTCATTTGATATCACATTCCTTCAGTATCAGCTCTCAACGACCCGGTATTGGGTATTAAGAGTATTGTTATTATTTCTAACAGCCATGCTATCACAATTAATTTTAATTTACAGGCGCAAAACTTTGCGATTTATCAATTTAGCCCTATATAATGGCCTCAGATTGACGAGGAAGCATCTTATGACCGAACATCAAAATGTAGATCACGCAGAAATAGCAAAATTTGAAGCCATCGCCGAGCGTTGGTGGGACCTAGACGGAGAATTCAAACCTCTTCACGAAATTAACCCGTTACGTTTAGACTTTATAGCAAATAAAACGCAAGGCTTATTCGATAAAGAAACACTCGACGTTGGCTGTGGTGGCGGTATTTTAAGCCAAAGCATGGCGCGCATGGGCGCAAAAGTAACTGGCATCGACATGGGGCAAGAGCCTTTAAGTGTTGCTAAGTTGCACAGTTTAGAAACTGGCGTAAATGTAGATTATATAAAAGTGCCTGCAGAAGAGTTTGCTTCACAAAATCCAGTGCGCTTTGATGTAATAACCTGTATGGAAATGCTTGAGCACGTTCCCGACCCGGCATCTATCATTCATGCCGTAGCCGCACTAGCCAAACCAGGCGCAGACGTGTTTTTTTCAACCCTGAACAAAACACCTAAAGCATACTTATACGCTATTATTGGTGCTGAAAAGCTTTTAAAAATGGTGCCTGAAGGTACACACGACCATAAAAAGTTTATAAAACCTGCACAGCTCATTGCATGGGCAGAGCAAGCGGGTTTAAAAGTTCGTGCAAGTACAGGCCTTTCTTATAACCCACTATCAAAGCAATATACGCTTAATAACGACGTTAGCGTAAATTACATACTTTATTTTGAGAAGTTAGCTTAATGGCTAACTCTCAAGCCCCCCACCCCCTTATTGAGTACGATGCATTTTTATTTGATTTAGACGGCACCCTACTCGACACTGCTGATGATTTAGGTGCCGCTTTAAACGCAGTGCTTATTAGCAATAAAATAGAGCCTGTTAGTAGTGATATATACCGTCCTGCTGCATCTAACGGAGCTGGCGCATTATTAGAGGCTGGTTTTAAAGCGTTATGGGACAAACAACCTCAAAGCGAGCTTATAAAGCAATTAATTGACGAGTACGCTGCAAACATAGCAAATCACACACGCTGCTTCAGCGGAGTTGAATCGTTACTTATCGCCCTAGATCAGAAAAAGATCAAATGGGGGATCATGACTAACAAACCAGGGTTTTTAACCGATCCTTTAGTTGCAGCTATTCCTGCTTTAAAAAATGCCAGTGTAGTAATAAGTGGTGACACTTTAGCAGAGGCTAAGCCATCACCTTTACCACTGCTACATTGTGCAAAGCTTATGCAAGTACAGCCAAAGCGTTGTTTATACATTGGTGATGCACAGCGTGACATACAAGCAGGCAAAGCAGCAGGTATGCATACCGCGACTGCACTTTGGGGTTACATTCCCAGTGAAGATGAGGCATTAAGCTGGAAAGCCAATTTAAACTGGCTAAGTCCAATTGATGGTTTTAACCATATATAGTGCTATGTTAATTAATAAACACTATATATTGTGATTGTGTTAGTTTTTATGCAAAGCTTGCTGATAAAAAAAGCAGTCAAAATTTATTTTTAAAATGCGTAAATTTAACAGATCATTAGTTGATTTTTGCATATTTCAACTTAAATGATTGTTCGAAGGTGAGTGTCTACTAACACAAATGCGTTATCCCAAAGTTATCCACAAACAGGGGCAATTATGTCCCTTGCAAAACAATGCAGACCACACTATCTTGTGATCTCTAAATTGAACAACACCAGATATTGTGGCCAAATGTTATTCAATTAAATTCACTAATTTGGTGAAACCTATAATAAATGAGCACTACACCTTGCTAATTTGAGGTGTAAACATTGGTCAAAATACATAATCCCCAAGGAATACAGGCAAAGCTATGAACCAACAGTTATCTGTAAGCAAACGTGACGGGCGTAAAGAGCCGCTTGATCTTGATAAGATCCATCGCGTTATTGAATGGGCCGCCGAAGGTTTAAATAACGTTTCGGTTTCGCAAGTTGAATTAAAATCACACATTCAATTTTACGATGGTATTCGTACCAAAGATATTCACGAAACCATTATTAAAGCAGCTGCAGATCAGATTTCAAAAGAATCGCCAGATTACCAGTATTTATCAGCGCGTTTAGCTGTATTCCACCTACGTAAAAAAGCCTATGGCCAATTTGAGCCACCACGTTTATTTGATCATGTAACTAAAATGGTTGAAGATAAACGCTATGATGCTCACTTATTAGTAGATTATACAGAGCAAGAATTAGATGAGCTTGATGCGTACCTTGATCATTCTCGCGATCTTAACTTCAGCTACGCTGCTGTAAAACAGCTTGAAGGTAAGTACCTCGTTCAAAACCGTGTAACAGGTGAAATTTACGAAAGCGCACAGTTTTTATATATTTTAGTAGCGGCAAGCTTATTTTCAGATTACCCACGTGAAACGCGTACTAATTACATTAAACGTTTTTATGATGCGGTATCGTTATTTAAGATTTCATTGCCTACACCAATAATGGCTGGTGTTCGTACCCCTACCCGTCAATTTAGCTCATGTGTATTAATTGAATGTGGCGACAGCCTCGATTCAATCAATGCAACATCATCAGCTATTGTTAAGTACGTTTCACAACGTGCGGGTATTGGTATTAACGCAGGTCGAATTCGTGCGCTAGGTAGCCATATTCGTAATGGCGAAGCGTATCACACTGGTTGTATTCCTTTTTATAAGCACTTTCAAACAGCGGTTAAAAGTTGTTCGCAAGGTGGTGTACGTGGCGGCGCTGCAACATTGTTCTACCCGCTTTGGCACCTAGAAGTAGAAAACCTACTGGTACTTAAAAATAATCGTGGTGTAGAGGATAACCGTGTTCGTCACCTAGATTACGGCGTACAATTTAATAAATTAATGTATTCTCGTTTAATTAAAGACGATTACATTACGTTATTTAGCCCATCAGATGTGCCTGGCCTTTATGATGCATTTTTTGAAGACCAAGCAGAATTTGATGCGCTTTACGTCAAATACGAACAAGACGAGTCTATCCGTAAAAAGCGTATCAAAGCCATTGAGCTTTTCTCTATGTTTGCCCAAGAACGTGCAAGTACAGGTCGTATTTACTTACAAAATGTGGATCACTGTAATACACACAGCCCGTTCATTGCTAAAGTTGCGCCTATTCGCCAATCTAACTTATGTTTAGAAATTGCATTGCCAACTAAGCCACTTAATAACGTAAATGACGAAGAAGGCGAAATTGCCCTTTGTACACTTTCTGCGTTTAACTTAGGTGCAATAGAATCACTTGATGAGCTTGAAGAATTAGCTGAGCTTGCTGTACGTGCACTTGATAACTTACTTGATTTCCAAGACTACCCTGTACCGGCTGCTAAAAATGCAACTATGGGACGCCGTACGTTAGGAATAGGTGTAATTAACTACGCATACTACCTAGCTAAAAACGGTAAACGTTATTCAGATGGTAGCGCGAACGCCCTGACTCACAAAACATTTGAAGCGATTCAATACTACTTGATGAAAGCATCTAACGAACTTGCTAAAGAGCGTGGTGCATGTCCTAAATTTAACGAAACAACGTACTCACAAGGTATAATGCCAACCGATACGTATAAACGTGATTTAGATAAAATTTGTGATGAGCCACTTCATCTTGATTGGGATACACTACGTGCAAGCATTAAAGAGCACGGTATGCGTAACTCAACACTAAGTGCATTAATGCCATCAGAAACATCGTCGCAAATCTCTAACGCTACAAACGGTATTGAGCCTCCACGTGGTCATATTAGTGTTAAAGCAAGCAAAGATGGTATTTTAAAACAAGTAGTTCCTGAGTATGAACGCTTAAAAAATAACTATGAGTTATTATGGGATATCCCATCAAACGATGGTTACTTACAGCTTGTAGGCATAATGCAAAAATTTGTTGACCAAACAATCTCAGCAAACACAAATTATGATCCAAACAAGTTCGAAGGCGGTAAAGTACCTATGCAAGTCTTATTAAAAGACTTACTTAGTGCATACAAACTGGGCGTTAAAACGTTGTACTATCACAACACCCGTGATGGCGCATCAGATTCACAAGAAGACACTCCAGAAGTGGAAGATGATGATTGTGAAGGCGGCGCGTGTAAAATATAGTTACTAATTTTTATTTTAAGCGGGCATTTAGCCCGCTTTTTCTGATAGTTTTTTTGAGTGATAAACATGTCTTATACTACTTTTAGCCGAAACCATAATAACCAAATGCAAGAGCCAATGTTTTTTGGCCAAACAGTTAACGTATCTCGTTACGACCAACAAAAGTACCCTATCTTTGAAAAGCTAATCGAAAAACAATTGTCTTTCTTTTGGCGTCCTGAGGAAGTGGACGTAAGTAAAGACCGTTTAGACTTTCAGGCATTACCAGATCACGAAAAGCACATATTTTTAAGTAACTTAAAATACCAAACATTGCTTGATAGTGTGCAAGGGCGTTCACCAAACGTAGCCCTACTGCCTATCGTATCGCTACCAGAACTTGAAACATGGATAGAAACATGGGCGTTTAGTGAAACAATTCACAGCCGCTCATACACACATATTATTCGTAACGTAACACAAGCACCTGAGCTTATTTTTGATGACATTGTTAGCAACGATAAAATTAGCGAACGTGCTGATGCGGTAACAAAATATTACGATGACCTAATTAACTCTGTATCACTTTACAATTTATACGGTGAAGGAAAACACGAAATTAACGGTAAAACCGTTATCGTGAATTTATTTGAGCTTAAAAAGAAACTTTACCTTGCAATGATGTCGGTAAATATTTTAGAGGCGATTCGTTTTTACGTAAGCTTTGCATGTTCGTTTGCGTTTGCTGAGCGTGAACTGATGGAAGGTAACGCTAAAATCATCAAGCTTATTGCGCGCGATGAAGCACTGCATCTTTCGGGTACTCAGCATATTTTAAATATTATGCAAGACGGTAAAGACGACCCAGAAATGGCGATTGTTGCCGCTCAGTGCCGAGACGAAGCAATTAAAATGTTTGTTGAAGCCGCAGAGCAAGAAAAAGAATGGGCAGAATACCTGTTTAAAGATGGCTCAATGATTGGTTTAAATAAACATATTTTATGTCAGTACGTTGAATACATCACCAACGCCCGTATGACTGCGATTGGCTTACCTGCACAGTTTGAAAACAACAGTAACCCTATTCCATGGATCAACTCATGGCTCGTGTCTGATAATGTACAAGTAGCACCACAAGAAGCAGAAATAAGCTCATACCTTGTTGGTCAAATAGACTCTCAAGTTGATGCATCAGAATTTGGTGATTTTGATTTATAATGAGTGACAAGTCTACTGCAAGCATAACGCTTGCAGAAAACAGCCAGTGTATAGAATTTAATACTGGCTGCCCTTCTCTTTTACACTGCTTAGAATCCATGAAAATATACGTCGCATTCCAATGCCGTGAAGGCTACTGTGGAGCTTGCAGAGCTACTTTAGTGTCTGGCAGTGTTGAGTATAACGAAGAGCCACTTGCGTTTGTGCGAGAAGGTGAAATATTGTTGTGCTGCTGTAAACCAAATGGCGATATAAGTATTAATTTAAAGTAATCTGCTGACAAATAAAAAGCCAATAATGAAAACATTATTGGCTTTTTGCTTAAGCTGCATTACGGCTAAATTTTGGAGTATTATTTTTCTTTCAAATAAACGGTTTTCTTCTCTAGATATTGCTCTAGACCAAATTTACCATCTTCGCCGCCAAAGCCGCTCTGTTTCCAGCCATTATGAAAACCTTGGTGCTGCTCACCCATACCACGGTTAATATAAACTTCACCCACTTCTAATTCGTTAATGGCTTTATTAATATCGAAAAAGTTTTGCGTAAATATATAAGCGCTTAAGCCATAAATACTGTCGTTACAGTATTCAATCGCTTGCTCCATATCTTTAACTTTAACAATAGGGAGTACTGGGCCAAAAGTTTCTTCGTGCACTGCAATGTTATCTTGCTTAACGTCTACAAGTAACGTGGGGTCGTACCAACAACCGCCTTCAAAACCCTCAACAGAAGCAACTTTACCACCAGTGGCGACAGAAGCGCCTTGTTGAATACTTTGTTGAACTATGTGATCAATGTTGTCTATTTCGCGTTGATTACATTTAGGACCCATTTGCGTATCTGGGTTCATAGGATCTCCAACACGAAGTGCTTTTACAGCTGGTATAAATTTAGCCATAAACGCATCGTACACAGACTCTTGAACATATAAACGCTCAACACAGGTGCATACTTGCCCGCAGTTAGCAAAACGACCCCAAAGCGCACCTTCAACAGCCTCATCAAGGTCGGCATCGGCCATAACAACCATTGGGGCTTTACCGCCAAGTTCAAGCATTACAGGCGTCATGTATTCTGCGCTAGTTTTGTAGATTTGCTTACCTGCAGCAGTAGAGCCTGTCATGGTGATCATTTTAGTAATTGGGCTTTCACACAATGCTTGGCCAACAACAGAACCTGATCCATTAATAACGTTTAGCACGCCAGCAGGAATACCCGCTTCGTTTGCTAAACGACCTAGCTCGGTGGTTGCTAAAGGTGTTTCTTGAGTAGGTTTTAATACAATAGAGTTACCTGTGATCAACGCAGGTCCAATTTTACGACCAGCCAATGCCAACGGAAAATTCCACGCAGTAATACCAACAACTACGCCTCGTGGCACTTTATGAATGTATATTTTTTCATCATCGTTATCTGAAGGTAAAATATCGCCTTCAATAGTAAGTGCATGGTCGCATGCATAGTCAATAAAAGTCGCTGTTACGTCAACTTCCATTTGTGCAACTGATAGTAATTTACCTTGCTCTGCAACAAGCATTGGCGCAAGAATATCTTTATTTTCACGAATTTTATTAGCAAACACACGCAATATATTTTGACGTGTGCGAGCTGTCAATTTAGCCCACTTTCTCTGCCCTACATTCGCTGATTCAAGTGCATACTGCGCATCTTCTATACAGCCTTTTGGTATTTCACCAATTTTTTGACCTGTAGATGGGCTTAATATTTCAATCGTGCCACTTGCTTTAGAAGCAACATATTCGCCATTTATAAAATTCACATTATTATGAAAGTTCATTGAACTATCTCCCCATCCATCCGCCATCAACCAATAAAATAGCGCCGTTTACGTAACTAGCAGCCTCAGAAGCCAAGAACACAGCAGGCCCTTTAAAGTCTTCAGGATTTCCCCATCGACCTTGTGGAATACGCGCTAAGATGGCTGCATTACGCTCTTTGTCATTGCGTAATGCCTCAGTGTTATCGGTATCAATGTAACCTGGCGCAATCGCATTTACATTAATGCCTTTGCCAGCCCATTCATTAGAAAGCGCCATAACCAATTGCCCAATAGCACCTTTACTAGCTGCGTAACCTGGTACTGTAATACCACCTTGAAAAGTGAGCAAAGAAGCCGTGAAAATAACTTTACCCTCGCCATGCTCTATCATTTGTTTGCCTATTTCGCGGCTTAAAATAAATTGAGCATTTAAGTTAACTTCAATCACTTTATCCCATAAATCATCGCCATGCTCAGCCGCAGGAGCACGAAGGATTGTACCTGCATTATTGACTAAAATATCAATTTTTGGAAAATCACTTTTTACATCATTAATAAACGAATAAAGCGCATCACGATCACCAAAATCACATTGGTAAGCTTTAAAATTTCGGCCAAGGGCTTTAACTTCTTTTTCTACTTCAGAGCCTTCAAGCTCTAAGCTTGCAGATACACCAATAATATCAGCGCCAGCCTGTGCTAAACCTAGAGCAATACCTTTACCAATACCGCGCTTACAACCTGTAACAAGAGCTACTTTGTCCTCTAAACTAAATTTTTCTAACATATTATTCATTTTCATACCTTTATAATTTTTATTATTGTGGGTTACATTCAACAAGCGCTTTCATACCTTCTGGATTTCCATCCATACTCGCAAATGCACTACCAATATCAGTTAACGAACTAACCGAACTAATAAAAGGTTTAAGATCTATTTGGCCCGATGAAATTAATTCGATAGCCCAATCAAAGTCGGCCGCTTCGTATACACGTGCACCTAATAACTCCAACTCTTTCCAAAAGAATTGAAATAAATCGATTTCAGGTTTAACACTGTGAATAGCCACCATGACTATACGACCCCGGCGCCCTGCTATTTCAGTCATAGCCTCTATTGCGGGTTTTACGCCTGATACTTCAAATACAACATCAGCACCTTTTGTTTGCGTCCAGCTATCTACATAGGCAGCTAAATCTTCTTCAATGGGATTAACCGATTTAACACCTAGCTCATCGGCAAAAGCACGGAGGCTTTCGTTAGGCTCAGACACGAGTACTTCTGCGCCAACACTTTTAGCAACCGCAGCAACTAATTGCCCAATTGGCCCACCACCAAGCACAACAACTTTCTCACCCGCTTGTAAGCGCGAGCGTCGTACATCATGGCACGCAACCGATAACGGCTCTATTAATGCGCCTTGTTTTAAATCAACGCCTGCTGGTAATTTATGCAAAGTACGCGCTTTAACCGTCCAGCTTGACTGAAAAGCACCTGGCGTATCTATTCCCATAAACTTTAATTTTTGACAAATATGCGTATGCCCTGCATTACACGTAGGACAATCGCCACACCAATCTAGTGGACGTACTACCACGTTTTCGCCGACAGCAAAGCCTTCAATGCCTTCACCTATTTCTGCAACAACACCTGATATTTCATGGCCAATTGTTTGCGGAATAGACACTCGTTGATCCATACACCATGGTATATGTGCATATCAGTACCACAAATCCCAACGTATCCAACACTCAATCTAATCTCACCCGCTTTAGGTTTAATAGATGTGCCTTCAACAATGTTAAATGACTTGCTACCTATATATTGTGCAGCTTGCATATTTTTATACCTTCAAGAATGTTTAATTAAATAGTGACCAAGTAATGCATCATTAAAACAATGCCGATACGAGGAATATCAAAGTGAACTATCACACCTCTGATATGGTTTATTGTTAACAATTCACACCTAGGTATGTAATTTGTAAAGCCACTCTTAATATTTAATATAACTTCAGAGCACTAAAGCGAGTCCGTTAAAAACATTAAGGCTTGGGTAATAAAATTTACTTGTATGTTTTACTTTTAATTTATATTGTCAACAATTAACACAATGTAAGGGGGCACAATAGTGATTAAAAACAAAAAATCAATTTTTAGCTTAGTGATAATTAGCGCTATGAACTTAGCGGGATGCAGTCAAACCACACAAACGCCCAGTAGCCAAACAAGTAACAACGTTGTATTTTCTGATGTGTCTGAACAAGCTGGCTTAATAACACAAAAAAACTGGAAATATGGCGGCCCTACCATTGCCGATATAAACAGTGATGGTCATTATGACCTGCTGCTAACAAATCACGACACCACTCCTATTCGTTTATTTATGGCAAATGGAGATGGCACATACACACTACAAAACGATATTTTTCCACGAGCAGATCTACACGGTATGTCGGCCGGTGATTACGACAACGATGGTGATCTCGATGTACTTATTGCACTAGGTGGTGGAAATGGCACTACACCTCAACCCCAGCGACTACTTAAAAACAATAATGGTAAATTTGAAGATAAAACCGTTGAAGCTGGCTTATCTAAAATGGGGGCTCTCGGGCGTTCTGTGCGCTGGGTTGATATAGATAGCGGTGGTGATCTTGATTTTATCCAAGTAAACGCCGAAAAATTAATTCACGAAAACTCCCCTCGTAATATCATTTTTGAAAATATCGGCAATGGAAAATTTACTTATCACCCATCAGCTACTTTTGAAAATATAAAAGCCGAGCGTGTATTATTAACCGATTACAATAACGATGACATACTCGATATTTTTGCTTTTGATGGATACAACAATTTAGCTATTTATCAAGGTAATAACGACTTTACCTTCGCCAATACGACTCAAGATCTATTAGGTGCAAATAGTGAAGCCTACAAAGGCACGCTCGCAGTTGCGCAAGCTGATATAGATAACGACGGCGATATGGACTACTACCTTGCTCGCGGAAAGCTAAGCTACACTATCGCTAATAACAGTCTATCGTTTAATAAAGGCAGCAAACGACTAGACCTGCGTGATGAAGGTAATAAAAGTCACGATGGCATAACACTCATTACCGACAACACAAACTCAGGAAGCCTTATACTAAGTGACTTTTATCACTTCCCGCGTGCCAAGCTATTAAGCCATATGGATGTATACATAGGCGAGAAAAAAAAATTAATAAATACACCCAATAAAAACACAACCATTAGCCAGAAAAGAGCGCGCGGGTTTCCAACTAAGCTTGATAAAACTGGCTGGTACATTGGGTATTTAGGGAATAATAAATGGCGAGTAGAATGGGTACTTACCGATAACCTTGCATGGGATGTACGCGCATCATTCAAAAATGTAAAAGGCTATCAAAGCGATTGGCAACCACAAAATCTAGCCCTTCCTGATGTATTGCTACGTAACGATAATGGTAAGCTAGTTGATATTTCATCTAAATTACCAGCATTAACAAACAGTAATAACTGGGGAGTTGTACCTGGCGATTTTAATAACGACACAAAAATAGACTTTATGGTCTATCGCTTTGGTGAACTAAAAGAGCGAGTTGCCGATGTTTTACTCATTAACCAAGGTGATTACAACTTTAAAACAACAATCACTCATAACGCCGATACCGAACGTGGCTTAGACTCACACGGCGATATGGGAGCCGCATTTGACTTCAACCTAGACGGAAAACTCGACCTACTAAGCGGAGATGAAGATAACGGCCAATGGCATTTATATGAAAATACCACAGAGTTAAGTCACGCACACTTCACCCTTATTCGAGTTGAGTACTCAAAAAGTGGGGTTGATCCATATGGTGCAAAAGTACAAATTAAAACAGCAACTGCGAGCCAATATCAAGTTATTGGTTCACAAAGTGCTACCCACTCGCAAAGCTTACTTAATATTGTACATTTTGGATTAGCACAGGCAGATTCAATCTCATCAATTATTGTTACATGGCGAGATGGCAGCTCTGAGCATTTAAATAAACAACCTACAGATCAATTGATAAGTGTTGGTAACTTAAATAACTGATCTATAGCCGCAACTCTCATGCCCCCTTAATTAAGCGAATAACGACAGGGGGCTTATTATATTTACTTGATAATGTAATTTGGGATTTGTTTTGCCTGTTCAATATTCTGCTTATTTAACTGCTCAAAAAACTTATCTATTTGTGCTTTGTATTCCCATGATTGCTGCAATACATTATTTGTATTGTGCTTATTCCACTCATTCCACAACTTGGCTAATTTAGCTTGTTCAGCGGGTAATGTATCAACCAAGTTATGTTGCTCATACGGATCCGCTTTCATATCAAAAAAACTACGGCCTACATTCGGTAGTGGTTGGTTCATATATTTATAATCAGCGGTACGTACAGCATAAATATTCGGTGCCTCTTCTAAGCGCCAAAATAACGCCTGATGTGGGCTGCCTTGTTTAGTGCCTTGTAAAAATGGCAGTAAATTAACACCATCTAATTTCTTATTATCAGCACCCGCTAGTGCAACTGAGGTTGCAGCAATATCAAGTGACGATACTAAACCAGTAAACTCTTCGCCTTTAGGAATTACCCCTGGCCAATGAGCGATAAAAGGAACGTGGATCCCGCCTTCTAGTAAAGCCACTTTACCTCTTCTAAAAGGTGAATTGTCAGCCCAATCGCTAGTCGGTTGCCAGCTTTCAGGAAATACTCCGCCATTATCCGATAAAAAGATAATAAGTGTATTATCTAACTGATTTATGTCTTTAAGTGCATCGACTACCATACCTATTCCTTCATCCATAACATCAATCATGGCTGCATAAACACGTCGGTCTTCATCTTCAATATGCTTATATTTTTCAATATATTCAGCGGGTGCTTGTAGTGGCGTGTGAGGTGCGTTGTAAGATAAATACATAAAAAATGGCGATTCTTGCTGTCGGTGAATATACTTCACTGCATCACGACTAAGCGCTGTCGTTAAATATTCATCAAATTCGGTTACTTGAGTGTTACGCATCAGCGGCAGTGAATAACCATCTCCGCCAACCGTCACTTGATCAGGCATATAATTATGCCCGCCATCTAAAAAACCATAGAAATAGTCAAAGCCACGCTTATTAGGCTGAAAATGCGGTGCGCCACCCAAGTGCCACTTACCAAATACCGATGTATGATAGCCAACGTCTTGTAAACGATTAGCAAAGGTATTTTCAGATAGTGGTAGTCCCATATATTTATCTTGTGGCATATAACTTACATTGTTTTCCATACCTAAACGCGCTTGATAACGCGCAGTCAGTAAGCCTACACGTGAAGGACCACAGTAAGGGTGTGTCACATACGCATTTTTAAAGCGGGTGCCATTACTCGCTAATGCATCAATATTAGGTGTTTTAATCTCTTTTGAACCAGTAAACCCTAAGTCACCATATCCTAAATCATCGGCGAGGATCACCACTATATTTGGTTTTTGCTCGCTGGCATTGACATTAAAACTGTTTATACTCATAAACATAGTTATCAGTATCAATAACACGTGTCGTCTCATTATTTAATCCTCTTTTTAATTATTTTTTTGATGTATGCGATAGCTATCCATACGTGTCATTGCATGACCTTCGTATTCACGCTTTAATTGCCATAAAGGTCTTTCTAGTGTTAGTTCCCACTGGAATAGTTTTTTCATCAAGTTCGCTACTTGGTTTGGCTGCGACGATGCCAAATTATGGTTCTCTGATACATCGACAGAAAGATCGTACAATTCAGCGGGCCGGTCAGGAAAACGCAGTAGCTTTAAGTCTTTGTCTCAATAGCGGCTCGAGATTCCTTTTTCCAGTACAAGGTTTAATGAGGTCGTTGTGTGCTCTTTGATAATAAAAATGGCATCAAATCAACGCCATCGAGCTGCATCTGCTCAGTCACTTTGCCATTAGCAGCATGAATAAAAGTCGGTAATAAATCGAGTGAACTCACCGGATACGTATAGCACGTATTATTACTTGAAAGCCTTTTTGGCCACTTTAATAACATAGGTACTCGGATCCCGCCTTCAAGATGATTGGCTTTAGTACCACTTAATGGATAATTATTGGCATAATTTTGATCAGTCGGTCCGCCATTATCATTAATAAACACCACTAGAGTGTTATCACTAATTTTAAGTGCGTTAAGCTTATCTAATACGACAGCAATAGCGCGATCCATAGCAAAATTCATCGCAGCTAATATTTTTCTCTTACCTGTTAAATGTGGAAATTGAGCTAAATCAGCATTCGTTGCTTGCATCGGCGCATGCACCGCTGAAAACGATAGTACTGCAAAGAAAGGTTACCTAGATTCAAATTGTAAGTGCATAACTTGTTTTGACTAGATTAAGTGGTCAGTTGCTCATAAGCTAACTGCTTTTTCTTCGGCAAGAGATTTTACAATGAGACATTACAAACAACTGACCTATGAGCAAAGATGCCAGATCGCTGTTCTAAAGAAAAGCGGTTTTACGCAACAAAGTATTGCTGAGCTAACTAATTTATCGCAATCTACGATTTCAAGAGAGCTTTCTAGAAATACAGGCAAGCGAGGTTACAGATACAAACAAGCTCATGAGCGGGCTTTGTCTCGCCGAAGAAGTGCAAGAAAACCACTTAAGATGACACTTGAAATGATGGCTTTAATTACCCAGAAGCTTAATGAGAAGTGGAGTCCTGAACAAATAACGGGATGGTTGCGCAAGGAAAATAAACAATCTGTCAGTCATGAATGCATTTATCTATATATGCGAATCAAAAGCTGAAAAGGTAGGACCCAGTCCATGTTTAGTATTACTCTTCAGGTGCGAACCAAAGAAGAGAGAGAAAGCATGGACTGGGAAGATAAATTAATATCATTATACGTGGTGATCAGCAATGAATATCAAGAAATAATTCACCCACATGTTGAAAGGTTTACCAATGGTAAAAATATTTCATTTACGGATGAGGAAGTAATGACAATATATTGTTATGGTATTTTAAGAGGTTACCGAACAATTACTGCGATTCACCGTTATGCTAAAGATCACCTTAGTGACCATTTTCCAAAGCTCTCTGGATATGCAGCATTCATACACCGGGTTAACAAGTTGTCAAATGGATTTATTGCGTTGATATCTTTTTTACAAATGAAGAAAGTCCCTGAAAGCGATGACAGTGTTTATCTTATTGATTCATTTCCCATTACGCTAGCTAAGAGTAACTATGCATACACAGCTAAAGTGGCACCAGAGCTTGCAAGTAAAAGTTACAACTCAACGAAAAAAATGTATTACTACGGCGTCAAAGCACATGTTGTTGCACGTAAAAGAGAAGCGACCTTACCAGATATTGAAATTATATTTATTGAGGAAGCAGGGAGGCAGGATGGACCTATTTTTGATCAAATCCGGTCATTGCTCACAGACAATTTACTCTTTGGTGATCAAGCTTACAAAAGACCGGATGAGAAAGAAGTTGAATTAAATCAAGACTTAAAGGTATTGACCCCTGTAAAAAAACAAAAGGGCCAGAAACACTTATCGCCAGAAGACAAAATTTATTCAAATGCAGCATCAAGTATGAGACAGCCAATTGAATCATTATTTGGTTGGCTCAATAAGGTTACAGGCATTGGAGATGCATCAAACGTACGATCGTCAACAGGGCTACTTACACATATTTATGGAAGACTGACAGCAGCGATGATGCTTAGGAGTTATCCCGAGTTTGGCTTTTGATTCGCATATATTAAATGGAGTACGATTAATAATGGTAAAATCAAGGGCTTTGCTTTCATCATCAAACTGTCTAAATGATAATTTACCTAAACTGTCAAAGGCCGCAATTATTCCGCCATTTTCGCCACCAGCTCGCTGCGCTAAAGCAGCACCTTTAGCTGTTAGCTCACCTTTACCAATCCCTAATAAAAATCCACAAAAGCCTTTTTCGTTCGGCGTTAAATTACGTACGGTGGCTTTTATACGCCCACTTTGTAAAGAGCTATTAAGCTGCCTGGTGAGTAACGATACGGTACGCGCTTCAAAATCTTTTTCTTCTCGAGTACATAAAAGCTCATTACCTATGCGTTGCCAGTCTTGGAGTCTGTTCCCCCAAAAATGCTTACCGAGCCACACTTGCTTGCTTAAATTCGTATTATCTAATGGTGCAGTTGAGGTTAAGTCACCTCGGTATGATGCAAATAAACCGCTGCAACCACCGAGCATACTTGAACTTAGTAGGCCGGCGCTGAGCTTTAAAAAACTTCTGCGTTTCATTTTAATCACCTTTATTATTGTGTGTGAATTAGGACGCCTTGTGTAGACAGTGTTTTTACATAAGGAGGTTATACATTTGGGTAGCCATTAGGGTTATTGCTTTGCCAGCGCCACGTGTCTTTCATCATGTCTGCAAGGGTGTATTTACATTGCCAGCCTAAAATAGCCTTGGCTTTAGATGAATCGGCCCAAAAAGCAGCTAAGTCGCCATCGCGGCGCTTTACAATGTCAAAGTTAATATCAACTCCGGTATACTCAATAAATGCTTTTACGATACCAAGCACAGAATAAGGATTGCCAGTGCCTAAGTTAAATGCTTCATATAAGCTATGGTGTTGCTCGCCAAGCCATTTAAGAGCTTTAATATGACCCTTGGCTAAATCACTAACGTGTATATAGTCCCGCTCACATGTACCGTCTTCAGTAGGGTAATCGCCTCCAAAAATAGCTAATTTGTCACGTTTACCTACCGCTACCTGAGCTATAAAGGGCATTAAATTGTTAGGAATACCTAATGGATCTTCCCCTATTTGGCCGCTAATATCTGCGCCAATAGGGTTAAAGTAGCGTAAGCTTGCTACTTGCAAACCAGTATTTGACGCTACTATTTCTTGTAGTATTTGCTCAATCATTACCTTTGTTTGCCCATACGGGCTTGCTGCACGCCCTAGAGGTAAGTTTTCGGTATAAGGCACTGATGCCCCTTGCCCATAAACTGTAGCTGATGAGCTAAACACGAGTTTATTAACATTATATTTAAGCATGCAGTGGCATAAATTTAAGGTAGACACCAAGTTGGTATAATAATACTCAAGTGGTTTTTCTATGGATTCGCCTACCGCTTTTAAACCTGCAAAGTGAATAACTGAATCAAATTTATGCTCGCTCAACGTGGCAGACAACTTATCGTTATCAAGTAAACTGGCGTGAATAAATTCAACTTTTCGCTTTGATAACGCTTCTACGCGAGTTAGCGATTCACGACTCGAGTTACTTAAATCGTCTATTACTACTACGTCAAAACCATCTTTTAATAAGCTTAAAACAGTGTGGCTGCCAATGTATCCCGCGCCTCCTGTTACCAGTACTTTTTTCATTAGATTGTCCTTATGCTCTGATAAGTGATACACCAGCTGAAGGTACGCTTGTGTAAATCGTTTCTTTTAATCCTGTTTGTTGCTCGTACTGCGTTTCAATAGCACTAATTACATTCTCTACCAAAAAATTAGGAACAAACGCCACTACACAACCACCAAAGCCACCGCCCGTCATTCTTACGCCGCCGTGTTCGTTAATTACTTTTGCGATAATATTCACAAGAGTGTCGATTTGGGAGGTGGTTATTTCGGACAAATCACGCATAGAGGCATGGCTTTGTGCCATTAGTGTGCTTAGTTTGGTTATATCGTTATTAGTAAAAGCTTGCATAGCTTCTAATGTTCGCGCATTTTCATACACTATATGCTCAACACGTTTAGCTACACTTGGGTCAAGGGTATGCTTTTTACTTTCGTACTCACCAATACTTACTTCCCGCAAGCTCGGTTTAGACAAGGCTTCTGCTCCTGCATAACATTGTTCTCGGCGTAAATTATATTCACTATCTAGCAAGCCACGTTTAACGTTTGAGTTAACAATTAAAATGGTCATCTTTGGGTCAATACTCACTTCAATTAAATCAAGTGAGCGGCAATCTATACCCAATGCTTGTCCTTGCTGACCACACGCCGATATAAGCTGATCCATAATTCCACAGTTGCAGCCCACAAAATTGTTTTCGGCTGCTTGTGCAATTTTGGCTATGTCTTTTCGCTCAATAAACAGTTCGCATAAGTGATTAAATGCATAAGCAATACCTACCTCAAGTGCAGCCGATGAGCTAAGACCAGCTCCTTGCGGGACATTACCTGTGATGCATATGTCGCAGCCACTGAGTTGATGATTTCGTTTTTGCAGTTCATCAACTACGCCGCGAACATAATTACTCCACGTTTGCGTACTGTGGCTATTAAGCGGTTTATTTACTAAAAAGTTGTCGGTTTGGTTATCGCAATCAAGTGCAAGTACATTTACTACATCGTCAGTTCGAGGTGACACTGCAATGTAAGTAGCGTATTCAATGGCACAAGGCAGTACAAAACCGTCATTGTAATCGGTGTGCTCACCAATTAAATTAACACGCCCAGGGGCTTTGACAATAAAGTCGGCATCGCGTCCAAAGTGGTTTAAAAAAGCTAACCGTGCGCTTTGTTCAACATTCATTTAGTGTTCTCTTTATAATGCGTTAGTGATTGTTTCTTCAAAATAGTGGCAGCTTGCTCGGGTGTTATATCACGCTGTGCTTCGGCCATCATTTCGTAGCCAACCATAAATTTTTTAACACTGCCTGATCGTAGTAATGGCGGTAAAAACTGCGCATGTAATTGCCAAAATAAGTGGCTTTGACCATCATAAGGCGCACCATGCCAGCCCATAGAATACGGAAATGAACACTGAAATAAGTTATCGTAACGAGTCGTTATATTTTTAATAATTTCAGCTAGAGTACTTTGTTGAGCGTCTGTCAGCTCTATCATTTGAGTAACCGCAAACTGAGGTAATAGCAGTGTTTCAAATGGCCATGCAGCCCAATAAGGAACAACCACAAGCCAATCATCGTTTACACATACTACGCGTTCATTTAATTCCATCTCACGTTTTGCGTAATCGAGCAATAAACTACTGCCATACTGTTTATTGTTCATCCTAAAAAGCAAAAATTGCACATTGTTAACAATTTTCAAATTTGTTTTTTTAATGTATGGTATGTTAAATTGTAATTAAAGGTTAAACAGCATGACATATAAAAAGAACATACTACTCACATCGCTCTTGCTTGCGCTAAGTGCCTGTAATCAAGAAGAAGTTAAGATTGAAAAGCCCACAAACGAGCTTACGCAGATAAAATCAGCAGATACATTAATGTATTTATTTGCTGATGCTGCACACTCACAGATAGCCCCTGTTCACTATAAAAGTAACGCAGCAACTATCGAAGAAAAAAACTCTGTATTAGATGTGACATTTAAGTCAAAAAATAATCTGTACGCTAATATTGTTTTTTCATCTGATGAGCCATGGGATTGGAGCGAATTTAGCGACTTTAACATTGCTTTTGAATTAGCTAACCCGGGTAAGCATTCTGTACAGATTTACTTAGACATTTCTGATATAGACGGCGCTAACTACACACGTAGTGTAAATGTACCAGTGGGAGGCTATAACACTTACTATGCCAAACTTGACGGCCACGACCTTGCAACCCCTGATGGCGAAGAAAATGTAGAACTAAACTTTACTTCAGGTCTGCGTTCTAATCCCGATACGTGGGAGTCTGATGAGGTACAGTTTATTTCTATGTGGGGTAAAAAAAATCTCAACTTAAAAGGTATAAATAAAATATCCATTAGCGTGCAAAACAATCTGCACGACAAAGAACTACAAATAAAATCTATTTCACTTCGTAAAAACCCTCAATTTAATACCGCTTTTTTAACCAAAATTGTTGATGAATTTGGCCAAAATGCAAAACAAGAATTTGCAGGGAAAGTACATTCAGAAGCCGAGCTATTGAGCGACAAAAAACAAGAAGCAACACAGTTGCTTTCTAAACGCCCTACTAATCGCTCACGCTTTGGTGGCTGGGCAGAAGGTCCAAAATTAGAAGCGACTGGTTATTTTAGAACGGCTAAATACAATGATAAATGGTCATTAGTTGACCCTGATGGCTATTTATATCTTGCAACTGGCATTGATATTATTCGTCTTGCAAACTCAACAACACTGACAGGGCGGGATCACACTTTGTAAATAAACAAATTTTATGATCTAATACCATAAATTTCATCACCTTAAACTTATTATGTCACTCTTCTCACATTTAGAACTCGTCAAAGATAATCGTTCACATATAAATCAGCACCATAACTTAGTTGATGTGCTTTTTCTTATTATTACTGCCGTTACATCAGGGTGTGAAAACTGGCAAGACATTGAAGTCTATGGCGAAAGTAAGCTTAATTGGTTAAGAGGATTTCGTTCTTTCAAAAATGGCATACCCACTCGACATAGTATTGCTCGGATTTTTAGAACCGTTGATACTGACTCATTACTACTCGCGATGTATAGCTGGGTCAATCAAAACCGCGTTAAGTCAGCGCATCCTGTCATTGCCTTCGATGGCAAAACTATTCGCGGAGCAAGTAAACACATTGCTGATAAATTACATCTCGTCTCAGCATTTGATTGTGAAGCAGGTCTCACATTATTCCACCAAACAGTTGGCAGTAAGACGAATGAAATACCGGCAGTTCGGGATTTATTGAAAATACTCGATATCAATAACACCGTCATTACACTTGATGCTTTGCACTGCCAAAAAGAAACGCTAAAACAGCTAATTAGCAGACATGCAGATTATCTAGTGCAAGCAAAGGGTAATCAAAAGAAACTTTATAGCGCGATTCAAGATGCATTTACACACCAGTATGAATCTGAAAACTCAGAGATACTTAGTCATGTAACACAAGATGAAGGGCATGGGCGAAAAGAAGTACGCACGATAGATTGTCTTGATGCGCGTTTATTACCGAGTGAAATTAAAGAGAGCTGGCCATCAGTTAGAACAATCGTTGCGGTGCAGCGAGAGCGAACGAAGGGTAATAGAACGAGTATTGACACACATTACTACCTAACATCGTTGACAGACAATATATTGATAAGTAAAACAATAAGACAACATTGGCTGATAGAAAATCAGCAACACTGGATACTGGATGTCGTATTTAAAGAAGATGCCTGTCAAATACATGAGCCATTAAGTGCGCAACATATGGCACTATTTAGACGCGTCGTTAGGAACATGATAAAGCAGCATACGAAAAGCAAGGGGTCAATAAGAAGTAAGTGTGTAAGAGCTTGTTATGATGATGCTTTTAGAGAAGAACTTCTTTTTGGTTAACATTTTTAACAAAGTATGCTCGCGCCCTAACAACACTGACGGGTTACGATTTTGATCAAGCGTTGTTAGCTAAACCAGCTGATGCAGGTGTAACACCTGAGGATTCAAAAGGTTTAAACCAAGTAAATAAAGAAGCGCTTAAAAGCCGCTTTGTAGCGTCACAAGTGCGTAAAAATTTATTTGAATGGCTACCTGATTATAGCGATCCACTCGGTAAACATTTTGGCTATCGTAAAAGTGCGCATTCGGGTCCGTTAGAACACGGTGAAACATATAGCTTCTACGCTGCTAATTTAGAACGCAAATATGGTCAAAATAATGCAGATTACATGCAAAAATGGCGAGAAGTTACCCTCGATAGAATGATTACATGGGGCTTTAGTTCATTAGGCAACTGGACAGATCCAAGCTACTACGATAATCAAAAAGTGCCCTATTTTGCCAATGGTTGGATTATAGGTGATTTTAAAACCGTATCAAGCGGCAACGATTTTTGGGGAGCCATGCCAGATGTATTCGACCCTGAATTTACAGTGCGTGCTAACGAAACCGTTAGTGTTGTTGCAAAAGAAGTTAAAAATTCACCTTGGGCAGTAGGTGTATTCATTGATAACGAAAAAAGCTTTGGCCGCCCTGATTCTGTAAAAAGCCATTATGGTATTGTAATAAACACATTAGGCCGTGATGCTAAAACAGTGCCTACTAAAGCTGAATTTTCTCGCTTAATGAAAGAAAAATATACTGATGTCGCTAAACTTAATAAGGTATGGCACTTAAACTTAGCCTCATGGGTTGAGTTTGACAAAGGTGTAACGGTTGATATAAAAAATGAAGAGCAGCTTGTCGATTTTTCTATATTACTCACCGCCTATGCTGATAAGTACTTTAGTGTGGTAAATGCCGCTATGGATAAATACCTACCAAATCATATGTATTTAGGTGCGCGTTTTCCTGATTGGGGCATGCCTATAGAAGTTGTTAAAGCCTCGGCTAAATATGTTGATGTAATAAGTTTTAACGCATACAAAGAAGGTCTAAGGGATGACAAGTGGGCGTTTTTATCACAATTTGACAAACCCGCTATAATTGGTGAGTTTCATGTTGGTTCATCTGATTCAGGATTATTTCATCCTGGGTTAATACATGCTGCTAATCAACAAGACAGAGCAAATATGTATACCGATTATATGAACTCAGTGATCGACAACCCCTACTTTATAGGTGCTCATTGGTTTCAGTATATAGATTCTCCGATTACAGGCAGAGCTTACGATGGCGAAAATTATAACGTAGGCTTTATAAGTGTCACTGATAGACCTTACATTGAAATGATTGAAGCCGCTAAAGCGATGAATGAGTCTATGTATGAGCGACGATTTAAAAAATAATTGCACATTCATCATTTAATTGTACATTTATTGGCCTGTTGTAATGTGTTAACAATAGACCATTCCTTTTTTTTTATATACACTGAGGTAAGTACATGATCTTAACTCGAATAACGACTATTTTTTAACCGTAGCTAAGGTCACATAAAATAAATTAAATCTAGGAATAAATATGGCTGGTAACAGAGCAACAAAAATTTTGTCTGTAAAAGATCAAATCGCTGAACAATTACGTTCAGATATAATCTCTGGTGAAATGCCACCACAAACTAAGTTAAATGAAAAAGAGCTGGCAGAGCGCTTTGGTCTCTCTAGAGGTCCAATTCGAGATGTAATTTTGCAATTAACAAAAGAAGGTCTGTTGATTTCGCGAAATAATTGCGGCGCATCAGTCAACAGCGTACTAGAGCCTAAGCTACAACGTTTAATGATTAAACTTCGTCGCAGCATAGAAGAGTATGCAATAACTGAGTTAAACGGTAATTTAACTGATCAAAACATTGCTGAACTTGAGAGTATTTTAGCGTCTTTAGAAGACGCTCTAGATAGAGAAGATTATACCGAAGTAACTAAAATTGATATTTCGTTTCATCAGTATTTAATATACCAAGCTGGTGGCGAAGAACTTGTTAATATTTGGTACCCGTACGTAATGCGTATGCGCTTAAACTATAAGCGAATTACTTCAAGTTCTGAATGTGTAAACGAGCACCGTGCTATTTTAGAAGCACTAAAAGCACAAGATAGCACAGCAGCAGTTAAGGCTGTAAAACATAATATTAAGTAATGAAATAAATTTTATGCTGAATCATAGCCGCTGCAAAGCGGCTTTTGCAGTTTTAAAGCCAACGGAAGCCCCTTTGAGTTATTATTCACAAAGAGATTATGAGGCGCTACGCTTAAGAGCTGGCGTTTTAAAAATAAATAGTAAAGCTGTGTCAGACTGACGGGTCTACTTTCAATGCATCTCCGCTTATCTTATTACACGGCCTGCAATACAAATGAGAAAATGGCAAAAGACAAAGTGCGACCCCATTTTGCCCTTATATAAAGGTAGGTGTGTTAAGTTTAAGAAGATAATAAAAGGGCCACCTTTTTACTGATAGTCCAGTGTTAATACCTATTCCTTATAACTTCTACTGATGAGTTCATAACCTTGGGCTTGATACACATCAATACATTTTTGATATTTATTTTGAAGTTTTATTTCATCAAAAAAACCAAGTGAGTAGGCATCACACTTAACTTCATTTTGTCTGAGTTTTCTAACACAGCAACCAGCTTCAGTTCCGCAAATCCAAATTTATATGCTAACTCTTTAAATTGTGAATAGAGCAAGAGTGAGAAAGCAATTAAAAGTATAGCCGTAAGTGATTTATTCATTTTTTATCCTGTTAAACGATTAGAGTGATTTTAATGAGCTAAAATTGAACCACTTATCCACTCCTTTTAAAACAAGGCCTATAGAACGCTACTCAAACTACTAAATAGCATAATAAATAGAATCTAGTTAATTTAGCCAAATTATTGATGCTTCAACCATCACTGAGTTGCTATTTTGATTCCATCACTTAATAATACTCGTTTTAGACTATCGATTATTTTAGCATGCCAATACTAAGCACTAAGCTTCCTTCATTTACTTCTCACTCCCTGCTCTTTATACAAAAAGTTTACTGAATTATTCACAAAAGAGGTTAAGAGACGCTGCGTGAATGTGAGGCTTTTAAACGCCTCACACCATTTTCTCTGGCACAGAAAGTTGCTTATTTAGCGAGGAATAAGCTGTCTAGGAATATTTAATTTTTTATCATCAGCCCCAACAGCAAAATTACTTAAGTGGTAACTATTAGCCTTACTCCAATCAACTTCAACGCGATTATCCCCTAACACAATATTACCTAACTTATTCCTAAACCAGTTGACAAGCCCAGCATATTGCTTGTCGTAGGCCACATTATTTTGTTCTTTTGGGTCTTTGTCTAAATCATACAAAGCCATCTCAACTTTTTCAGCTGGTGCAGTGAGTGCCCATTTTAAATCTTTCCCAAGTTGACTTGGTTTCAAGTTAATATTACTAAATGGTCGAGTTCGCATAGAAAAACGAAATCGTTTGCTGTGTAAATACGCTCTTGGGCCTACAATAACGTTAATTTCTCCCAATATATACTCACGCTTTGGTACAGATTTATTATAAACATCAAACAAACTAACACCGTCTAAATATGAATATTGTGGCTCACTTGCATCTACTCCACCGGCAGCCATAATTGTTGGTGCAAAGTCAACAAACTCAACTAAATCCGAATTAATTTTATTAGCAGGAAGTAGTGACTTATCAGAAGCAACGACAATGGCCGCATTACCCACAGATTGTTGCCAAGGGCCAAATTTTGCTCACCAAGGTGCCAGCTATGATCTCCAACTGTAAAAATTATCACATATTCTTGATGATTCTTTTTACTGTATTGCTTAAAGGTCTCTACCGCTTCACCAATTAAAAAGTCGCCATACGCACAAAAAGCATAATAATCTTAAATCGCTTGCTGAATTTCTGCGTCTGTCATACCTTTCATTTTTGAAGTTTCGTAAATACCTAATAATTGTGTAACTATTCACCATGGTAAATTATTTTCAAAGGATCTTTTTTAACTATTGACCGATCCCGCCAGTATGCCAAGCTAGGGCTATGACCTAATAGCCCTAGCTTCAATGAATTTAAACAGCATCAACATCGACGAAATCGTTGAGAAAACCAAAGCTCAATTACAAGAAGGTAAAACTCTCACGCCTGCGCTGAAGATGTCTATTGAACTCATTCTGGTTGTCGTTGTTATGTTAGCAAGTAAATTAGGACTTAACAGTAACAATAGCAGTATCCCGCCATCAAAAGACATCAACCGAAAAAAACAAAACAAAGAGAAATCAGCCAAGTCAGCGGGTGGTCAAAAAGGCCGTGCAGGTAAAACACTAACCCAAACACAGACGCCTGATGAGATCAAAATCATCCTAGTTGAACGTGATTTTTTACCGAAAGGTCACTACCGTGAAATTGGCTTTCAAAAACGACAGGTTGTCGATATAGATATCAGGAAAGTGGTCACTGAATACCAAGCACAAATTCTGGAAAATGAGCAAGGTAAGCGTTTTATTGGTGAATTTCCAGAAGACGTTAACAGTCCTATTCAATATGGGGTTGGTGTAAAAGCCCATGCAGTTTACCTATCCCAATATCAATTACTCCCTTACAACCGCATTGAAGAATATTTTTGTGATCAACTCGGTATTCCAATCAGTGCGGGTAGTTTATTTAACTTTAATGAACAAGCAGCGGCCTTGGTAAAGTCCTCCGGCGCAGAAGCCGCGCTCAAGAAAGCCCTGAAAACGACTTATCAAGCCTTACACGTTGATGAAACGGGGATTAATATAGGTGGTAAACGACGATGGCTTCATGGTGCATCAACGACGTGGTGGACGTATTTTTACCCGCATGAGAAAAGAGGGAAAATAGCGATGGATGACGCCGATATTTTACCTCACTTTACTGGGGTACTATGCCACGACCACTGGAAACCGTATTATCAATATACACAGTGCCAACATGCCTTGTGTAATGCACATCATATCCGAGAGTTAGAAAGGGCATGGGAGCAAGACGGTATGCAATGGGCAAAGGATTTGCAAACCCTACTGACTGAAATCAATAAACATCAAATAGATAACCCCGAGCTAGATGCAGACACAAAAGCTCACTATATAGAGAAATATCAACAAATATTGGCTCAAGGTGACATTAAATGCCCTCCACCGGATAGAAACAGCCGAGTAAAAGGCCAGCGAGGCAGATTGAAACGAACAAAGTCTAGAGCGTTGTTAGAGCGGTTAAGAGATTATCAAGATGATGTCTTACGGTTCATGACGGAAACAGCGGTGCCTTTTAGCAACAACCAAGGTGAGAATGATATTAGGATGACCAAGGTTCATCAAAAGATATCTGGGTGCTTCAGAAGCATGCAAGGTGCAGAGATGTTTTGTTTAATCAGAAGCTACCTCTCGACTTGCAGAAAACAGCATGTATCAGCAAGCCTAGCCCTTGAATTACTCTTCAAAAATCAGTTACCTGATATATTTATTGAAAATGTGGCTGAATAGTTACATAATTGTTTAGGTAGTTTTTTTAACTCTGACTCATTAAAGCTTGGTACTTTATATTGTTTGTTTTTAAACCTGTCACGAAATGACTTGGGCGGTAGTACTGGGGTGTGAGGTAAATGAAAACCTAAATGTAAAAACTGCGGCACAGCGCTATTAGCTCCTTGCATTTTTTACCCCATAAAGATGAATACTCTGTATTTGCATTTTGCAAATAATGTTGGAACTCTTTAACTATGTAGGCATCTATTGTTTCACCAGCTGGTTTGGGGTTTTCCCCCCCAAGGATTAGATCAGTATTACCGCGAGTATAAGCACGTAAAATATCAAACTCTTTATCCGTAAGCTTTTTTTGCGCAATATCTTCAGTGGTCAATTCTGCATTATTTCGTTTTAAATAGTATTTACGTTGTGTACCATCGGGATAAAGTACGTTTTCAGTAGTACCAATTACATTATAATTTTCATCATATTGCGCTTTAGTAAATAAATCGCCTAGGCCATTTTTCTGTAAATCATTTTTAAAGTGTACTTTTACATCAAATAACTGAGCATTGTGAAAGCCCTGCCCGGGACCCCATTTATAAATATAATGGTCTTCTTTACCAAAAGTAGAAGTAGTATAACCATTGCTTCTCATCACCTCAGAAACAGTCGGTTTCACAAAATCAGGGTTTTGATGCGTTAACTCAAAAGCATAATGGCCATTTCGAAACGGGTATCGTCCTGAATGCATTGAACCTCGCGACGGACCACAAACCGGTGAGTTGGTAAAAGCATGGGTAAATAACACGCCTTCAGCGGCTAATTTGTCGATATTCGGGGATTCAACATACCCTAAAGGACTCTCCTTTTGCCCATACATAGCTTGATTAAAAGCTGATACTGAATCGGGTCGCTGGTCGTCAGTAATAATCCATAATATATTAGGCTGTTTGGACTGCACTAACCCACTAGGGCGCGAGCATACTTTGTTAAAAATGTTAACCAAAAAGAAGTTCTTCTCTAAAAGCATCATCATAACAAGCTCTTACACACTTACTTCTTATTGACCCCTTGCTTTTCGTATGCTGCTTTATCATGTTCCTAACGACGCGTCTAAATAGTGCCATATGTTGCGCACTTAATAGCTCATGTATTTGACAGGCATCTTCTTTAAATACGACATCCAGTATCCAGTGTTGCTGATTTTCTATCAGCCAATGTTGTCTTATTGCTTTACTTATCAATATTTACTCTTGGGTGTTGTTCGTTAATTGTAACAGCGAGATCTGTTTGCTCGGTCTTGTTAGTAAGTTTATTTCCTATTCCTAACTTAAATGGTTGTCGCTGTAAGTGTAAAGGTACGTATGTGGCATGCCATATATCATTTTGTAAAAATAAGTTTTGCCCCTCATCAAAGCCAGTTAAAGCATATAGTTCAAACTGGCCAGTTTGATTGTTCTTCATAAAATAGACTGGGTAGTCTAATGCAAGTTGAGCAAGCTCATCAGCAATAACCGGAATGTAGTTTACTGCTTCGCCGTATTGTGTACCGCGTTCAGTTTTAATGCGAGTGTGCTTAAGTGTATTTTTATCGAGTAATACTGAGTTTGTCATAGTGTGTCGCTCTTATGTTTTAACTATATTTGCTGCATACCAAATTGATTAATTTGCGTTAATAATGCTTTATTGGTAGGTAATTTATTAAGTAATTTTTGGGTGTATTGCTGGTTGTTATTAACAAGCGCAATGGCCTTTTTAAAATAACTTTCTGAGTTGCCATACAGTTCGCTTGAGCCTGTAAACCCCATGCCATACATCACATATTGATAGCTTGCTGCTGGAAACACTTCTTGTGAATGATCAAAGTGGTTATCGCTTGGTGTATGAAATTCCCAAAGTGATAAGTTATCTTTTAAGCTTTGTGGAATAGTATTTTGATGACAGTGCGCTTGCCAAAATGGGCTGTCGGTTCGTTTACTCAACATATAATTCAACTTTAAAAAGTCGATTATTCGCTCCCATCGGTAGCTAAATGTACGGTTAAAACGCTGCGCGGTTATATTCATTACATGCCTATTGGCCGGAAATTGCTGCGCAACAAAATTGGCTGATATTTCTACCAGTAATAAAGCGGAGGCTTCCAGTGGCTCTAAAAAACCAGCTGAGAGGCCTACTGCGACACAGTTTTTATGCCAAAATTTTTCACGATGCCCTGGTTCGAAACTAAGCTTTTTAACTTTGTATTCGCTTTGCTGATCTTTATTAATATTTAAGTAATCAAATAATTGCTGCTTAGCATCTTCATCACTAATGTGTTTACTAGAGTACACATGCCCTATTCCACGGCGTGTTTGTAATCCTATATCCCAAATCCAGCCCGATGTTTGTGCTGTAGATAAAGTATGCGAGCATATTGGTTCGTCATCTTTGTATGGCATGTGTATGGCAAGCGCACTATCAGCAAATAATATATCTTTACAAGATTTAAACCCCACCCCTAAGTTCTCACCTAGTAATAACGATTTAAAGCCACTGCAATCGATAAATAGATCCCCAGCTATCTCTATTTTATTATTAAGGCTAACGCTTTTAATATCGCCATTTGTGCAATTGTTTACACCGACGACAGTGCCTACAATGTGTTTAACATTAAGATTATCAATGCAGTGGTTTTTTAAAAATGTAGCGAATAAGCCTGCATCCAAGTGATAAGCATAATTTGCTATTGCACTAAATTCGGGTGTGGTGATTTGTTTGGGAGCTAATCCACTTTCGCATATTGACTGCTGCGCACTTACATATTGGGCAAAAGGAGGTTGTGCGTTATTAATATTAAGCCAGCTGGTGGCTTAATGCCAGTCAGTTAACAGCTGACTGGCGTTTTTTATTGGGGTATTTACTGGGTTTTGGTTTCACACATCTCGGATACGCCCGCTCCTGTTTTATCGGTAATATGTGATGTTCAACTTGAGCTTGTAATTGCTCTATTGATTTAGGTATCCGTCCTGCATTTTCTATAAACATTGTATGAATAAGGTTAATAATACTAATAGCACACGTCGTAAAACTCAGGTGTTTTGCATATATTCCAGACTTTTTCTGCGCCATTTTCACCATCTGATATCGGAGCAAGTTATAGCTCAACATTACGCCCCATAATTCTTGCGCTATCATCTCAGGTTTCTTGCTGCGTAGCGTGAAGTGACTATTCAGTAACGTTTGTTTCATTTCTCGATAACCAAGTTCAATTTCCCACCGTTCACTATAGAGGTCAACAATGTCAGCCTTAGGGAAACGCATTGGATCAGTCAGTGAAGTGAGTATATTCACCTCTTTCCCCTTAACCGTTTTCGTGACTAGCCTGACTTCAATGCTCTGTGGTAAATCGTCGAACTTTTTTCTCGCTTGTGCTGTTGCTTTTAGCTTGATAAGTTTGTCTTGACGACCTAAAGAGCGAACAATTTCATATTGCGTGCCTTTTCTCATCGGTTGAAGCCAATGCCTATTTCCCCCAGCATGATGCCAACGATTGAGTAAGCCTAGAGAATAGAAGCCTCTATCAAATAACGTCAGTGAGTTATCGGGTGTTGCCTCGATTAAGTCTTCAGCCAACACCATTTCACTAGTACGACAACTATCAAAGGCGCTCCCCATTAATAAATGGCTAGTTAACTCCATCAAACACACCATGCGAACCTGAGGGAAAGCCGTGTCACCATGCTGATTTTTCCACACGGAGAATGCATGTTGATTTTCAGCAGTATCCGGTGTGCGCCAAATAACACCATCAACACCCAGTAGTGATAGCCCGCACCATGTGGGATGGTTCGCATCAGCATTCCACATTTGCTGACTTTTCTCAAAAACCTGTTTAACGGCATCAGCCCCAAGCCGCTGCCTAGCCTGTACAACCGCACTGGGTGCAACGAGTTCTTTTTTACCTGGTAAAGCGAGCCCTAATTTACTGACAATACTCCACAGTGGGTCTTCACGATAAAACGACATACAAATGACTGTCCAAACGGCCATCTCAACAGGAAGCCTTCTTTTCCTTATCGTCGCGACACCAGCGGTTTCAGCGCATTGTTTGATAAAGTCAGGACATAAAAAATCACTCAGTTGACCTAAGCCTTCTGAATTGGGTGCGTAGCTATTGGCAAGAGAAAGTGCGGTAGTGAGTTGCAAAATAAAAGGCTCCTGAATAAATTCAGAAGCCTTTATAAACTAACCAGAAGATCGGTCAATGGATCGTCAAATATTTCTTAACTGATCGGCATTAAGCTGGTGGCTAAATTATTTTCAAACATCCCCGTAGGTAGCTCAAGCGGGTGATAGTAGTAATCATCATTTTCTCCGGTTACCCACTTAGCAAATTTAGCACCTTGCTTAAACGATACATTACATTTTTTTATAAATTCAGTTTCACGAATACCCATGTCTTTAAGGGTTCTGCGCATTGTAGGCCAAGTTCCTTCGCCAACGCCAACTGTAGGAATATCTGAGGACTCTAACAGCGTTATATTTATTTTTTTGCTGTGATGTTTTTGCAAATACGCCGCAATTATTCCTGCACTTAGCCATCCTGCAGTTCCACCGCCAACTATTACTATTGATTTAATATCATCGTTCATAGCAACCTCGTTAGTTAAAAAGCAAAACGACAGCGCTGAGCTGTCGTTTTGTATTATTTGTCAATAAACTAACTTACCATTTAGCACTTAAGCCAATGCTAAAGCGCGGACCATATTGCTCAGCAGATACTAATTGCTCTGCAAAACGACCATGGCGGCGTGTTGTTTCATTCGTTAAATTAAGTGCATCAAAGCTAACACCCAAGGTGTCGTTAATGGTGTAATTGAAACTAAAATCTAGCTGACCATACGCCTCTGTAAATGTAGGCTCAGTTCCCAAAGACAGTAAGAAATCATCGCGCCAGTTATAGGCTAAACGTACTTGGTAATCATCGTTTTCGTAAAAGCCGACCAAATTACCTGAATCGCTTAGTCCTGCTAGTGCAATTGTTTGGTCAAAATCATACGGTTTAAACGATTCATCGCTATTCACTATCGTATAATTAGCAACCACGCCAAAGCCTGTATCAGGCACCATGTACTGCGCATTTAATTCCCAACCATCTACTTCACGATTTTGAAGATTATCTGGCGTTGCAATATCAAATGTAACAATCGGGTCTGACGCTTGGCTTAAACATGCTGGGTTAGGTGTATCTGAACTATCAGGACAACCAGGGCGGGGGTTAACACTTGGATCGCGTAACGGCTCGCCATTTACATCATTTAGCGTACCTTGCACTACGCCTGCACCAATGAAGTTTTCAACAAACTTTTTAAAGTAACCAACTGATGCATAGCTTCCGTCGTCTCCATACCACTCAACTGAAAAATCAAAGTTATCTGACGTAATTGGCAATAAGTTAGGGTTACCTTGCGATGCATTAAACGGTCCTTCAGGACGGGCGTTAATGGTAGTTGATGGGAACATACCACCAATACCTGCACGAGCTAATGTACGACTATATGAAAAACGAGTTTTAAAGCCGTCATCTAAGTCGGCGCTTATATCAAAGTTTGGTAATACACGTGTATAACCACCTTCAAGTTCCTGCGGTGTTGCTGTTGCAGCAAATACAGGGCGAAGCTCTTCAGCATGACGATAGTTAAAAGCAACAACCCCAGGCTTGACTGAATAACCTGTTACATCGGTGTCTTCGTAGCGCACACCGACATTCATATCAATTGGAATATCATTAAATTCGGTTTTAAGATCAAATGATACATATATCGCGAGCGTTTGTTCCTCAACCCCATTTGTAGAAATATTTGGCTCAATAAATAATCCTTCATCTCTGACAATATCTACAAAATCGTTGGCACTGTAACGTGGAATAAATGGAAATAGCTGATCCGAACCTGAAAACTCATCAGCAAAGTCACCTTGTTCATCAAAGGTTAGTCCTAGGTTGTATAGAGGAATATCCACAAATGAGAACTGCTCAGAAAGATAAGTATCAATTTGATAATCGGTATACATTACACCAAAATTTATAGCGCTGAGTGCCCCACTCTTCAAATTCTCCCATTGCCCACTTGCATGATACTGCTTAATGGTATTTTTCATTTCATAGCCACGGCGCTGATATAAATCTGACACAATATTAGCTGGGTTGTAAGCCCCACCCGCCAATGTTGAATCATCAACCCCAATACTCGGAATATCACCAGAGAAGTTAGCATTGATGGATTTAACCGAACCTGGGACATTCTTTAAATTTGCAATTGTTTCAGCTGTATCACCATCTGGGTTTGAGTGTGATGTAGAGTTATGAGCGTCAAACGTAAGTTTCAATGAATCGCTTGCTTGCCACGCTAAATTTAAGCCTAATGAATCGTTTTCTTTTTCTTCGTAAAGCTCCCACGCCCAAAAATTCAACTCATCATTTGCATTTTTAATATCGACTAAAGTGCCATTTTCATCGGCGGTGCCTGTTGGGTTATCGAACCAAAATGCCATTTTATTTGTGTTACTAATTTCTTCAAAGCGCGATAAAGTGTAATCAAGTGTAGCCGTTAAGTTGTCACTAGGAGCATACTGTAAAACAAACTGCGCATTTTGGCGTTCTCGCTTAGTTTCAAAGCGCTCCATTTCTGGCGTCCAAGGTACCCAATAAGTACCCGTTGGATTAACTGTGGTATCAATTGCACTGCTATCAACACCGGCAGCATTTGCTCGGTTACGTACCCAACCTTGCGATGTGCCTACGCGCTCTCGGCCACTTTCTCGCTCTGAATGCGACAGCGAAAGTAAAACACCAAACGTATCATCAGCGAATGTTTGGCTAACCATTCCCGAAATTTCTGGTGTTACGTTTGATTTCTCTGAGCTGGTGTCTTTAATTGCCTTTGCATTTGCAAATGCTTTAAAACCGTCAAAATCAAATGGTTTTGCTGTATTTATATTAATGGTTGCGCCAATACCGCCTGAGGCTACATTCGCTTTACCCGTTTTATAAACTGATACACCCGACACACTTTCAGCCGCGATTTCTCTAAAGTTAAAGCTGCGAGAAACTCCCGCTTCTTGTAAAACCGAAGAGTTTGGCATTTGACGACCATTTAAGGTTACTAAATTAAAGCCAGGACCAAAACCCCGAACACTAACTTGGTTGCCCTCATTGTTTGCACGGTCGATTGATACACCACTAATACGTTGCAGCGATTCAGCTAAGTTAGTATCAGGTAACTTACCAATGTCCTCTGCTGATATAGCATCTACGACGCCTGATGAATCTTGCTTTATTGAAGCAGATTTACTTAATGCGCTTCTGATACCTGTTACTTGGATAACTTCAACATCACTTTGTACAGTTGTCTCGTTTTCCTGTGCTGATAACTTACAGGAGAAGTTATCAGCATTGCTGCGCAAATCGCATTTAATTTAAATTGTGTGTTAGTCATTTTTGCACCTAAATATTGTGTTTATTACGTGTAATCGTTGACGGATTATTTACGGGATGCTTATTGTCATTACAATATTGTTAACAATTAACTTTACGATAAATTAGTTTAGCTAATTAACCTGAGTTCTGCTTAAGCGATAACTAATGCGTTAAGCTCTACGTCAGTTAAATTAAGGTGTGGCTTCTTTTCTTTCAAGCAATAAGCCACCAATCCAGCGACTAAATTCAACATAAAGCCGTTCATACTCCGATGTCTTGAATGTTCAATGAAGGATATGTTCTTGAGCTGGTCATTAATTGTTTCGATTATAAAGCGTTTTGAAAGCATTGCTCTATCCCATAATGACATCGCTTTTGCCTTCATATTTTTGCGAACCGTCGTAATGAGCTTTACCCCTTTATCGAGTAAATCGGCTTCTAAAGCTTTACTTAAATACCCTTTGTCACCATATAATTTATCCGTCAGGCAGCTCGCTAACTCACGCACTGGTTGAGTATCATGTACATTTCCTGTTGTCACTTTCGCAGCAACAATTTCACCATGGTGATTAACGATTAAATGTAGCTTGAAGCCATAAAACCATCCCATTGTTCCTTTGCCACGCTGGGCTATTCCATCAAAGGTTTTGTGTCTTGGAATACGAATATTATGGCACACTTTAATACATGTGGAGTCAATGAATTCAACGCCTGTGGGTTTACCTTTAAGTGAAGTAAAATAGGCACACATCGGCACAATTACCCTTGGCATAACGGCTAAAAATCGTGTGTAACTGAGCAAGTTGGGAAATTCACTTTTGTACATAAGTGATACATAGCCAAGGTAGTAATTTTTGAAATCTCGGTGATGTGACATATGAAAACTAATAACAATAGTCATAATTTCACTGGTCGTCATACGTCCTGAACGCTGACGTTTTTGGGTGCCATCTTCGAGTAATTGTTTTTCCCATTGGGGTATAAATACTTTGCAAAAATCATCGACATCGCAAAATAATTCAACTAATTTAATCATGCCTGTTCCTTGCTTATCCAATCGTTTTTGGTCGAAAGATCGGATCTCGGAACAGGCATTTAGTTCAATTTCTTAAACGAGATTCAGGTTAATTAAGTCAAACAAATTGACCATTTATTTTACAGTTAGCGTTGGTTTTTTATTCGACATTGTAAGCAAGTAGTAAAGTACTGAGACTTATGCATGACTGTTGAGCGGGTTGCTCCCTACAAAAGCGCTAGTTGGTATTAGCGCTCTAATAATGAGGTTATTTTTTGGGCGGTATTTTTAAGCTCGCTAATTACACTGTTTTTATTAGCGTGAGTGTTTAGGGTTGAGTCAAAAGAAGAAATGGTCAATGCAGCTATTAAATTTGCATTAGGCCTGCCAATTAAGACACTAAAATCGTGTACTCCGGCGATAAGTGGATTGCTTTGCATTATGTGCCCTTGCACTTTGATTGTATTTAGCTCATTTAATAATACTTTATAGGCGTCTTTACTAGCACTGTAAATTTCATCGTGTTCGATAAGCATTTGCCGCACTTCGTCATTACTGTTGGCTAAAAGCAGTTTACCAGCGCTTGAGCTACTAAGTGGAAATAAAGCCCCCTCTGCAATACTCAAATGCATAGGGCTTTTGCTACGCGCTTGCACTACCACCATAGCTTGGCTTTGATAAAGCATACTTAGATGACATGACTGTTCAATATTTACAGCTAGATCTTCCATATGTGGCAAGGCCGATTTTAGTACATTATCCATTGGTGAAATACTTCGCGATAAATTATACAACTTTAATGACAAATGATATCGACCAGAGGTTTCAGAGCGAATTAGATAACCGCGTTTTTCAAGCCCAACAAGTACTCTATAGACTTCGTTAGGTGTTTTTAAAATACCAGCCGCTATCTCACTTTGTGTACAAGGCCTTTTATTTTTTGCTAAAAATTCTAATATATCCAACCCCTTATCTAAAGCAGGAACTGCATATTTAGTTTTTGATTTATCGTTCATTTTTACTTATTTATGCCTTTTAAAATTGATAAACAATACGTTTGTTTATATATAAATTTAAAACTTTTTTTTAGCTTTAAATCTTCAATAATAGTTTAAAATCAATAGCTTAATTAAACAAAATTCATTCGTATATGAATTCTATATTTTTATATAAATTACGCTTGACCTAGATGCTTAACCGAGCAATCATTGTTAACAATATACAACTGCAAGAGAAAATGGAACTACATTTATGTCACACACTTATTTAACACCACAACAAATAGCTGATTTTCACCGTGATGGTTATATTATTGTCAAAAATTACTACAGCGCTGATGAAATTGAGCTACTACAACAAACTGCTTTTAATGACGATACACTCTATGAACGAGCATGGGACAAAAAAGACGCCGATGGCGCTGTAAGTAAAGTCTGTTTATGGCAAAAAACAGGCGACGATTTATACAGTATGTTTTCTCGCGGTCGTCGCTTAATTGAAGTATGCGAAACACTTATTGGCGAAGAGGTGTACCACACCAGCACTAAAATTATGATGAAAGAACCATTTGTAGGTGGCGCCTGGGAATGGCACCAAGATTTTGGCTACTGGCATCGTGATAATTACATGCTTTATCCAAAATCAATTAGCTGTATGGTCGCCATTAATAAAGCGACGCAAGAAAATGGTTGCTTGCAAGTACTTAAAGGCTCACATCATTTGGGACGATTGGATCACAGTAAAACCGGTGACCAAAAAGGCGCCTGTTTAGAGTTTGTAGAAGAAGCAATGAAGTACCATGAACTTATAAATGTAGAACTTGAACCAGGTGATGTACTGTTTTTCCACTGTAATTTACTGCATAAATCAAATCAAAACCGCGCTGCCGAACCTCGTTGGTCAATGATCAGTGCTTACAATGCGATTAGCAACCAACCATTTAAAGAAAACGAAGCTGTTTATTATCCTTTAAATCGCGTTAACGATGATGCTATTTTAAATTTTAAAGCAAAAGAACGCACTTAAAGTAACCTTCTAGCCTAAACCAGTTTATGCATTATAGCCCAATGCATAAGCTGGTTTTTTTATATGGAAAATTCTGTATGTTAACCTCAGAGCAAAAACACCTTATACCTCACGCTACTCCTAAAAATGACGAAGACCCACACGGGAAAGTAATTGGCCAAGGTAAATTTAAATACAAAATAGACGCCCACTGGGGAAAGTTAAACCCCAATAAATACCCTATAGAAAATTGTCATGCGATGGTGATGGACTCACAAGGGAGAATATTTATGATCACCGATAACACGACTAATAATATTTTAGTGTATAGCCAAAACGGTGAATTACTTGACGCTTTTGGAAGCTCTTTTCCTGGTGGACACGCTATAAAAATTGTAAAAGAAGGCGAGCAAGAATTTTTATACGTTGTAGATAGTGGCTGGATTGTTAATCGCCACTGGGATGGTCACAGCACAGAGCAATGGGATAGCCCTACTAACAATGTCATTCCACAGTCTGGCTTTATTGCCAAAATGACCTTAGATGGCAAACTAATATACAGTATCGGCCATCCACAAACGTGCGGTGCTTATAAACCTGAGCAACCTTTTCGCCCTACTGACATTGCCATTGCCCCCAATGGGAATTTATATGTCACCGATGGTTATGGCAGCGACTTTTTACTGCATTATGATAAACAAGGTCGCTATATAAACCATTGGGGCGGTCACCATAATGAAGACAAAAATTACAATTTACACAACACCCATGGGGTTGAAGTAGACTTACGTGATCCCTTAAATCCTACATTAATAGTAAGCTCTCGTTTTGAGCAATGTTTAAAAGTATTTTCGTTTGATGGTAAGTACCTTGATAGCATTAGCGCTAATGGGGCATATATTGGCGGTCCCGTGTTCAAAGGTGAACTATTTTATGCACCTGTTTGCTGGTCGCATATTGACAATAAAAATGCTGACGACTCTGGCTTTATTAGGGCGTGTTGATCTTTGCGGTATAAAAAACAAACAGCATAAGGATAAGGTATAATTGAATTCGCTAAAAAACGTTACACCGAACCCTCATGCCAAGATTAATGTTAACAGACGCGACATGGAATGTCTTATCAAAAGTAATGCACTTAAGTGGTCGAATTTATAATAAGCCTGAGCATAGAAAAACGCTCGAAGGCATACTCTATAAGATGCGTACCGGTATTCCTTGGCGAGATTTACCGTCTTATTTCGGCTCGTGGAGTGCTATTTATAGACGATTTAATTTATGGTCCAAAAAAGATATTTTGAATGAATTATTTCGAGTGTTATCCCACTATGCTGATATGGATTGGATCTTTATTGATGGCAGTATTGTCAGGGCTCACCAGCATAGTTGCGGTGCAAGAACCGCTGACAATGAATCAATCGGTAAGAGTCGAGGTGGTAATTCGACTAAAATTCATCTTGCAGTAGATAGCGGAGGATTGCCTGTTTATTATGAATTATCCTGTGGAAATACGCATGATATCGTCCATGCAGAGTCACTTGTAGCCAATTGCCCAACGAGTAATGTTGTTGTCGCAGATAAAGGCTACGATAGTGAAAAACTAAGAGAGTTTATTCGTGACAATAGCGCTACACCCGTTATTCCACGCAAGGATAACAGTTTAGTGGGTAATGAAGATATTGACTGGTGCATGTACAAATATAGGCACTTAGTTGAGAATGCCTTTGGTCGGATCAAACAATATAGAGGGATAGCCACACGGTATGAAAAGCTTGAGCGGAATTATCATTCCATGCTCGCTTTAGCATTCACTATGATGTGGCTACCAATATGGGCTGATTAATATATATACTACAAAGATCAACAGCCCCTAGTATATTTGATAAAAGTAACACGCTAATAGCTAATTTAGGGGCACCGCAACCGCAGTATATAAATGGAGAACTACAGCCGATGCAAAGTAACGGGGACATTTTTAATCACGTGCATTGTATTTGCGTAGATCAAGACGACAACTTATATGTAGGTCAGTGGAACTCCTCTAAAACATACCCAATTAAATTAATAAAACAGTCATGCTAAGTTTAACGCTCTGAGAATAGTGTTTATGCTTTACAATGAGTACCTTGCACTCATTGTAAAGCATAAAACTCACAGGCTTAACAGCAAAAATACACCTAAAGCCATTCCCAGCATATTTAGTATTAGTTTATTTGTATTGTGTTAGGCAGTTGTAGCGATAAAAATAAAAAAACGGCTAAGCTATCATATAGATAAACCCGCAGTTTGTTTATTACTAAACCTTTATTACACGTTTTTAGCGAGTAATACGTTTACTCATTTTAAAGTTTTGTAATGTTAGTGAACTAACTGCACCACCGCTGTCAGGGAATGTAACTTCAATATTGTTAGTTTTTTGTAACTATTCAGCCACATTTTCAATAAATATATCAGGTAACTGATTTTTGAAGAGTAATTCAAGGGCTAGGCTTGCTGATACATGCTGTTTTCTGCAAGTCGATAGGTAGCTTCTGATTAAACAAAACATCTCTGCACCTTGCATGCTTCTGAAGCACCCAGATATCTTTTGATGAACCTTGGTCATCCTAATATCATTCTCACCTTGGTTGTTGCTAAAAGGCACCGCTGTTTCCGTCATGAACCGTAAGACATCATCTTGATAATCTCTTAACCGCTCTAACAACGCTCTAGACTTTGTTCGTTTCAATCTGCCTCGCTGGCCTTTTACTCGGCTGTTTCTATCCGGTGGAGGGCATTTAATGTCACCTTGAGCCAATATTTGTTGATATTTCTCTATATAGTGAGCTTTTGTGTCTGCATCTAGCTCGGGGTTATCTATTTGATGTTTATTGATTTCAGTCAGTAGGGTTTGCAAATCCTTTGCCCATTGCATACCGTCTTGCTCCCATGCCCTTTCTAACTCTCGGATATGATGTGCATTACACAAGGCATGTTGGCACTGTGTATATTGATAATACGGTTTCCAGTGGTCGTGGCATAGTACCCCAGTAAAGTGAGGTAAAATATCGGCGTCATCCATCGCTATTTTCCCTCTTTTCTCATGCGGGTAAAAATACGTCCACCACGTCGTTGATGCACCATGAAGCCATCGTCGTTTACCACCTATATTAATCCCCGTTTCATCAACGTGTAAGGCTTGATAAGTCGTTTTCAGGGCTTTCTTGAGCGCGGCTTCTGCGCCGGAGGACTTTACCAAGGCCGCTGCTTGTTCATTAAAGTTAAATAAACTACCCGCACTGATTGGAATACCGAGTTGATCACAAAAATATTCTTCAATGCGGTTGTAAGGGAGTAATTGATATTGGGATAGGTAAACTGCATGGGCTTTTACACCAACCCCATATTGAATAGGACTGTTAACGTCTTCTGGAAATTCACCAATAAAACGCTTACCTTGCTCATTTTCCAGAATTTGTGCTTGGTATTCAGTGACCACTTTCCTGATATCTATATCGACAACCTGTCGTTTTTGAAAGCCAATTTCACGGTAGTGACCTTTCGGTAAAAAATCACGTTCAACTAGGATGATTTTGATCTCATCAGGCGTCTGTGTTTGGGTTAGTGTTTTACCTGCACGGCCTTTTTGACCACCCGCTGACTTGGCTGATTTCTCTTTGTTTTGTTTTTTTCGGTTGATGTCTTTTGATGGCGGGATACTGCTATTGTTACTGTTAAGTCCTAATTTACTTGCTAACATAACAACGACAACCAGAATGAGTTCAATAGACATCTTCAGCGCAGGCGTGAGAGTTTTACCTTCTTGTAATTGAGCTTTGGTTTTCTCAACGATTTCGTCGATGTTGATGCTGTTTAAATTCATTGAAGCTAGGGCTATTAGGTCATAGCCCTAGCTTGGCATACTGGCGGGATCGGTCAATAGTTAAAAAAGATCCTTTGAAAATAATTTACCATGGTGAATAGTTACAGTTTTTTTAATGTTACTTGAATTCAAGTATTAAGTGCAATCATTATGCAGCCACCAGAACTTCTGATTGCCCCGTAAATAACTCATGAGGGGTTTTATACCCTCTTGTTTTTCTTGGCCGATGGTTGAGCTTATCAACTGCCGCCTGTATTTCTGCTTCACTTAGCGACATAAAGTCAGTTCCCTTGGGGAAGAAGCGTCTAAGTAAGCCGTTGGTATTCTCATTTATGCCCCGCTCCCATGATGAATATGGGTGAGCGAAATACACATCCGCTTCTAATTTTTGTGCAATATGCTCATGGTGAGCAAACTCTTTTCCATTATCTAAAGTCACGGTAATAACCTTACCTTTATAGGGTGTCATACACTTGATCAGCGCATCGGCTGTTATTTTCGCATGCTTGCTTTCAATTCTGTGAACGACTGTATATAACGTTTTACGTTCAACCATTGTAACAAGGGCATTTTTACGCCCTTTGCCTATCACTGTATCGCCCTCCCAATCACCAATCCTAGACTTTGAATCCACAATACTTGGGCGTTCATCAATACTGACTCGATTAACTATCTGTCCACGTTTATCGTAGCTTCCATAGCGTTTTTTATACTTTTTACATGCACGAGTGAGTGTCTTATGTAGTTCACCACCACGAGCCTTGTCTCTGTAAATATATTGATAAATCGTTTCATGATGCAAAACGACCTTTTTCTCTAAAGCTAAGCGGCCTGCCACCTGCTCTGGCGAAAGTCCGTCAACCAACAATTTATTAATCCAGTCAGTAACATCATCTGTTAACTTACTTGCTTTGAAAGATGACTTGCGTCTTTGCTCTGCAAAATTATTGGCTTGGTTAGGTCGATAGCCTTTAAGCCCTTTATTGCGTTTTAACTCTCTAGAGATAGATGACGGTGAACGAGTGAGTTCATCAGCTATCTGTTTTTGGTTATTTCCTGCTTTTATTAACGCGTAAATCTGGTATCTTTCTGCTTGTGTCAGCTGTTTATATTTCATTAAAGCAATTTCCTTTGGCGAGAGAATGGCCGAATTATAACAGCTGGCCATCTAATCTGAGAAATTGCACTTATTATCCGAATTTAGGTTATTATATGGCACTGGAATTTCAATAACACCAAAGAAACGCTCACGTCCAAGGCCACCATTTTTTTGATCATATCCTCTAAAATCAGTAGGAATAGCGACTCTATTACCATTAACAGTTACAACTGGCGTTAACGACTTACCATGAGGGCGGCCAACACCTAAGCGCAATGTAGCCTCGCCATTAGCCCCTTTATCTACATTGTTAATAGTAAAGAACTGGGTCGCGTTGGCTGCAATATTTTTAACTACTGCACTTGCGTAATGCTTAGTCTCTTGATTAATATTGTTAATAACAACATTTTTTTTGTGACTCACTTTAATTATCATGGTTGACTCAGAGCCTAATACAACAGAGCTTGGGAGTGTTGTACTGTTGATGTTATCCAATACTGGTTTGCCTTGGGCATTAGGATATAAATGCTTAATATTTACACCCGTTACGTTGTTAGAACCCTTGCCTAAAACACTTAAATCAATATTGGTCGGCGAAAATTCAAGGCTGTTTAATACCAAATAAACATCTTTGCCATCAACATACGCGTCAGCTTGAATATCCATATCGCTTGCCCAGCTATCTATTCGCGTCCCTTTTATATCAGACCATAACTGGTAAAACTTAACCATTTCGGTGTAAACCCATTGCTCGCCGGTTTCACCTTGACCTTCTTTAGCTTGACGCAGTAAACGCCAGTAATAGGGAATAGTGTCGCTTATACGGCCCCATTCTGCTTTTAATGGAATAAACGGAATGGCTTTATCAATACGGTTTGGCCTTTCCATAAAGCTCATCAGCATAGAGCTCATTGCCTTTAGACATAACCAGTCACGTTGCGGTGTCCATTTAGTACCAAATGAGCCTTGTAATTGAGAGCCATATTCGGAAATAACTAACGGCTTAATACTTCCCCATTTATAAGCCATATATTGCTCAACCATATCAAGGGTCGCTTCCATATTGCTGCCTTTTCGGTACTGTATTTGATGCTGACCACCAGGGCCACCTGGGAAATTTGGAAAGTCATATAAGTGCATCGAAATAAAGTCCATTTTATTTCCTGCAATATCTAAAAATGCCTTGTCGCGTTGCTTCCAGTTATCGAAAAATTGTGACCCTTTTTCATAATCAGGAAACGCCACCGTAAAGCCCCCTACTTTCACATCATTCAGTGCAGGGTTAGCATTAATCACATCAGCAACTGAGTTATGCAATCTAAAAATGTCATAGAGGCTTTCTTTATCATAACCGGTATGCGGAAAGTCGTGCAGTTCAAACAGTGGCTCGTTCATTACCTCAACATACGTTGGGCGCTTTTGACCAAGGCTATCTGATGGGCCTGATTTAAAGTATTTTTGTAAAAACTGCGCCATGTAGTCGCCCATGGCTGTACCTAGTGGTTCAGCCGCAGTATCTCTTTGCGAGAAAGACCAATTTTGATTACCAATTTTAGTGCCATCAGGATAATAAGGATGTTGCTGTGCAGCGACAATTAAATCGCTGTTACGCCCTTCATGCTTTCGCATTGTTTTAGCTTGAGCTGTTGTAATATTGGTGTAATTCCATTTTACTCCGCCGCCATTTGTTGTTGCGGTTGCTGCGCTTGCATAACCTGGTTTTGCTGAATCTTCTGGTAATTGTGTTAGTTGATATTTCATGCCCCCTGTATCACGACCAAAGTACACATCGTAATCTTCTAAAAAATGCGTCATTAAATCAGGATCAGCATTAGGCGCATTTAAGCTTTGAGCGTTATTTCCAAACCAGTCACTTTCGGTATTTGATGAATGTAACGTAATAAATTTACGACGATCGAAGCTATCAAACTGTCCTACAGCATGTTTTGTATCAATATTAAACTGCACTTTAACAGCGTGCACATTAAAGGTACTTGAAAGTAATAGCGCACTCGAAACCGCACAATACAATGATCTTTTTTTCATAACTGTTACCTATCTTGGTGTAAAAATTAATCCTTTGTGTAAAGGCATGGAACTCACGATTAATATAATGTTAACAATTAACAAAATGCAACGATTAGTTAAAGTTTTGTTCAAATTTCACACTTTAGTGGTAATTAACGGGACTAAGTTAACGCCGTAAATGAACAAGCTGAACACCCTATTTACAACTAGGTATTTAGAGAGTGTTAACTTTTTGAGGTTGAATTTGCTGCAGCATGCTTGCTTTTTAGCCAAACCAGAACCCAAGCATTTGATAAAAAATATTTTATGTGTGACTTTTAATTACATTCTAATTATTTCAGACGTTTTTCAGTGTTAACAATTTGTTGTTATTCATTCAAAAGGAAGATGACTAATGATCACATTGGTTAACTTATTTTAGTGGGACTCACTCATAAAAAGTAATCTATAGATTTGCTGAATAGAATTTAATAAGTAACAGGCTGATTAATAAATATAAACTTTATGAGTAAACTGGCTCAAAAATAAAGCATTTCTTTTTGTCATTTATAGTAAACATAAAAAAGCGCTGAGGGTATAAACAGGGCAAGAGCATGAAAAAAGTCTATGCGTTCAGTACCTTTTCAAGGTAGGCTGTACTGCGCATAGCTTTTTTCTGTTTTGCGGGCATGCCTTTACTAAAGCTTTTTTCTGCTTTTAGCTGATTAAATGCGATGTGTCTCAGCCCCGCAAATACAGGTGCTGCACCTTCGCGCCTAATTCGACACTCATCTTCTTTAAATCCTACATCTAAACGCCAATGTAATCCATTTTCTATTTGCCAATGTTGTCGTGCTCCTCTCGCGAGTTCTTCCGCTGTTAAATTCGCTGAACTAATATAGTATCTATAGCATAACTCATTGCTTAATTTACCTTTTTCTTTCCTATAAGAAACAATAACACCCACTGTTTTTACACCCTCCCAGTGTATCGTTTCTGATAAACCGCTCACGTTATGGCTCACTGCACAGCACCTAAATTCTTCTCTATTTTTTTGATAATCGGCTTCGTTAAACAAGAGCCCATCAGATGCTTGTCGTGCTACCTCAGGTAATAACACATCTTCTATTTGTGACAGTAGCTTTTTATGGTTTGCTTTTACCGCAAGTAAGTAATCGGCTTCTTTACCAACTATTTTTTTTGCAATTGATTTTTGACACCCCATAGCGTCAATCGTTACTAAGCAGCCTTTTATCTCTAATAATTCAAGCAGCTCTGGCAACGCTTTTATTTCATTCGACTTTTTATCAACAGGGCATTGTGCCAAAACAACACCATTTTCGCATGCAAATGCACTGATCATATAAAGCGCATCGCGTCTATCTGACTGATTAAATGAACCTTTCAATCGTTTACCGTCAATAGCAACTACACCGCCTTGAGTTAATTTGGAGCAGGCTTTCATCCAAGAAGAAAAGGAATCTTGGAATTGCGTCATGTCAATACGGCTCATTACACGAGCAATTGTGTCATGGCGAGGGATCCCTTGTTCAAGAAGAACATATTTTCTGAGCCAATCTAGGGCGTGTTGATCTTTGCGGTATAAAAAACAAACAGCATAAGGATAAGGTATAATTGAATTCGCTAAAAAACATTACACGAACCCTCATGCCAAGATTAATGTTAACAGACGCGACATGGAATGTCTTATCAAAAGTAATGCACTTAAGTGGTCGAATTTATAATAAGCCTGAGCATAGAAAAACGCTCGAAGGCATACTCTATAGGATGCGTACCGGTATTCCTTGGCGAGATTTACCGTCTTATTTCGGCTCGTGGAGTGCTATTTATAGACGATTTAATTTATGGTCCAAAAAAGATATTTTGAATGAATTATTTCGAGTGTTATCCCACTATGCTGATATGGATTGGATCTTTATTGATGGCAGTATTGTCAGGGCTCACCAGCATAGTTGCGGTGCAAGAACCGCTGACAATGAATCAATCGGTAAGAGTCGAGGTGGTAATTCGACTAAAATTCATCTTGCAGTAGATAGCGGAGGATTGCCTGTTTATTATGAATTATCCTGTGGAAATACGCATGATATCGTCCATGCAGAGTCACTTGTAGCCAATTGCCCAACGAGTAATGTTGTTGTCGCAGATAAAGGCTACGATAGTGAAAAACTAAGAGAGTTTATTCGTGACAATAGCGCTACACCCGTTATTCCACGCAAGGATAACAGTTTAGTGGGTAATGAAGATATTGACTGGTGCATGTACAAATATAGGCACTTAGTTGAGAATGCCTTTGGTCGGATCAAACAATATAGAGGGATAGCCACACGGTATGAAAAGCTTGAGCGGAATTATCATTCCATGCTCGCTTTAGCATTCACTATGATGTGGCTACCAATATGGGCTGATTAATATATATACTACAAAGATCAACAGCCCCTAGTCTATCATGACCAAAATCTTCAATCTCTTCCCAGCCCTGACAGCCTGAAACAACAGCGCTAACAGCTAAGAATATGATATCAAATAGTTTATGAACAACTTTACCTTGTTGGCGAGGGTCGTCGATTGATTCGAAATATTTAAATAGCTGAATGTTAGACATGGGGATGCTCCTTAAAAAAGGAGTATAAGATCATACTTTTAAGTCAAGGTAAAGTTCGTGATCTTGCCCTGGATATTGCCTGCCTATTTATTACGCGTCAATTAATATAACAAATACATTAAATTAACACCAAAGACACATAAACAGAGGTAAATAAAATTTAATCAAAATGCTCATGGTTAAAAATAGCCCTATCATTTTAATGAGACCCACTCCCTTTACAAAAAAAGCGAAGTAATTATAAAATCACTTCGCTTTGGTTATAGATATTGTGATGAACAATATTTATTACTTTAATAGATAAGCTATACAATTAACCTCAAACCAATCATCACTAGCATAACCACATTTGCAATCACACCAATTAAGAAGAAGTAACTACGCGGGCTTGGGTTTTTCTCTGTTGCTATAGCGTAGTACAGTACCATGTGAATTAAACGCGCAATTAAGTACACCCAAATACACATTGCAAATATTGGGCTTTGGTAATTAATTACAAATGCAAATAACACAGTACCTATAAATAATGCGCTGTTTTCAAGCGTATTATGAAATGTACGATGCGCCCTGAATATAAAGCTGTCGTGCGATAAATCTTCATCAATTTTACCTGGCACCGCATTAGGCTCTTTTGCTTTACTAAACGTAGCCACTGCCCATTGTACAACCAACATAATTAAATACAGGTAAAACGCTAAGTAAGCCGAAAGTGTAACTTCAGTCATTATTAAATCCCTTATTGTGTTTTTAATTGGTATTATCCAGCAAGTTTTAGGCCGCACTTAGTTTGTTGATAAATATAAGTTTAATTTAGTAAAACTATTTATGAATGTAAGTAATTCCACCTTTTTATAAAAATTACCGACTAGATAAACCTTATTATCCAAACGCGACTGATTTACGAAACCGCGATAACGCAAATATAAAAAATACACTGCCGATTACGAATAAAGCCAAAAAGTAAGGCCAAACTACATCCCACCCCGCTCCTCTATATAAGATGGCTTGAGCAAACTTTACAAAATGAGTCGTAGGTGCAAATAACATAATATTTTGTACTATATCAGGCATGCTTTCGCGAGGGGTAACCCCGCCCGACAACATTTGCAATGGCAATAATATAAGGATCATCAGTAAGCCTAATTGCGGCATGGTACGCGCCTGCGTTCCTAATAATATTCCCAATGATGTTGTCGCAAATAAATGAATGGCGGCGCCCAATAAAAACAACGCTGCTGAGCCATGAATAGGCACTTGTAAAAAGCCTTCAATTACAATAAAAAGTGAAAAAGTGGTCAGTAATAAAATAACTAAACCATTGGCCCAAATTTTAGCAATTACAATTTCAAATGGCGTTAATGGCATTACTAATAAATGCTCCAGCGTACCGTGTTCACGCTCACGTATCACCGCAGCTCCGGTTAAAATAATCGAAATCATGGTAATAACGTTCATTAATTCCATCACACTGCCAAACCACACACTGGTCATATTGGGATTAAACATTATGTGCGCCGATTGCTTAATAGGCAGTGTGTATACCGATCGATAGCCTTGAACAAATTCATTAATTTCAGCACTAATAATTGTTTGAATATAATTATCACCAATAAATGCTTGCGACATACGTGTGGCGTCTATATTCACTTGTAATGTAGGTTGCTTACCTGCAAGAACGTCACGCTCAAAGTGTGGCGGAATATTTAGCACAAAGGTATAACTTCCGTTATCAAGCGAAGGATCCACTGCACTTAACGCAATAACGTCAGGCGTTTTAAAGTAAGGGTCGTAAAATGCATTAATTATACGCTTAGATAGTTGTGATTGATCGCCGTCAACAACTGCAATAGGTGCATTATTTAACTCAATGGAAGTTGCCGAAGACACAACATAAATTAATCCCGTAAAAGCAAAAAACACAAATAATAACAGCACTTTATCGCGCCATAAGCTACGCAGTTCTTTGATACCTAAATTAAGAATATTACTAAGGCATTGCATGGCTATTTATCCTGCTTTGGAAGTAAAAATACACTGGCTAACGTCAGCACTGGTATAAAAGTAAGCAAAGGTAAAAACTGCGCCGATAAATCAGAAAAATTAAGTGCTTTATTTAAACACACCACGGCATGCTTCTAAAAAGTATGTCGTTGGAAATAGTTTTCCGATTATTGCAGGAAAGCCTTCTAAGGATGAAACGGGGTCAATCAACCCGCAAAAATTAACAGCAATCATCAATACAACCACAGTTGATGCCGCTAATGCCGATATTTGTGTCTTAGTAAAAGCCGAAATTAACAGCCCTACACCAGTTGTTGCTGTTACATACAATAAAGCAGCCAAGCTCAACGCCCATAAACTTCCTTTTAGCGGAACACCAAATACAGTGACAGCTAGGGCAACTAAGCCAAAAAAACTTACCATACTAACTAAAATGTAAGGCAGTTGTTTACCAATAATAAATTCGAGTCGCGTAACCGGTGTAACATATAAATTAGTGATTGAACCTAATTCTTTTTCACGTACAACACCCAACGCCATTAATATTGCAGGAATAAACACTAACAAAAGTGGAATAACAGCAGGCACCATGGCCTCAATACTTTTAAAGTCTTGATTATAACGATAGCGTGATTCAATATTCGCCGGTACCAAATTGGGTATGACTCCATAAGTACGCAATGATAAGTCAGTTAGATAACTGTAATACGAACTCGTCATATAACCCGATATAGTTTCTGCCCTAAAAGGCATGGAACCATCAATCCAAACTACAATTTCTGGCGTGCGCTCGCGTTTCAATTGCTGGCCAAAATTAGGTGGGATCTCAACGGCCACACTTAACTCGCCGCTGCGCATTCGTTTATCTAGCTCTGAAGGGCTTTTAATATCAGCTTTTTGTATGAAGTAGCGCGATCCGGCAATATTTTGAACGTAATCGCGACTCTCAGGGGTTTGATCTTGGTCCATCACCGCAAAGCTCAAATCTTCAACATCAAAGGTAATCCCATAACCTAAAATAAACATTAAAATAATTGAGCCTAGCAACGCAAAGGTTAAACGAATAGGATCGCGCCATAGCTCCAGCGTTTCGCGATGAGCATAGCCAAACAAGCGTAAAAAACTAAAAGCGGTATTCGCTTTCTTTTTACCAATTGGCGGTATTTTAGGTTCAATCTCAGGTAATGGTTCAGGCTCATCGACCGTCGTTGTAGACAAAGCAGAACTCGCTTGAGACTCAAGCACCGCCTCTTCTAAATAAGCAATAAAGGCATCTTCGAGCGTATCTGCACTGCGCGCTTTGCAAAGTGCAGCGGGTGTATCACTGGCAAGTATTTTTCCTGCATGCATCAACGAAATTCTATCGCAGCGTGCGGCTTCATCCATAAAGTGAGTCGAAATAAAAATAGTAACGCCCTGCTCACGCGATAACTCAATAAGTAATTCCCAAAAGTCATCACGTGCAACAGGATCTACGCCCGAGGTAGGTTCATCAAGTATAAGCATTTCAGGGCTATGCACTACCGCAACCGCAAGCGATAAACGCTGGCGAATACCTAACGGTAAATCGACAGGAAAATCATCACGGTATTTTTTAAGGTTAAACCGTATAATTAATTCATTAACGCGCGGCGCAATTTGCTCTGTTGGTAAATGAAATAAGCGCGCATGCAACACCATATTTTGCTCAACGGTTAATTCATTATAAAGTGAAAATGCTTGCGACATAAAACCAACGCGCTTACGAGTTTCTATATTGTTAGCATCAACAACTTGACCAAATAACTTAGCTTCGCCACTGCTTGCCGGTTGAAGGCCTGTCAGCATTTTCATAGTTGTGGTTTTACCACAGCCATTTGATCCCAAAAAGCCGAAAATCTCGCCTTGTTCAATACGTAAACTAACGTTGTTAACCGCTGTAAAATCACCATATATTTTACTAAGCGCTGTAGCCTGAATAGCGGCTTCATCAGTTTTTAGATTATTCTGACGAGGAGGAACCACAAGTACGTGATGATCATGACGCTTTTCTTCAGGTAGTAATGATATAAATGCTTCATCAAGGGATTTTTTCCCTGTTTGAGCCTTAATCTCCTCTGGGCTACCAGTACCTATAACTTTGCCATCGTCCATGGCGATTAGCCAATCAAAATCATCTGCCTCTTCCATGTAAGCGGTAGCAACGAGTACACTCATACCACTATGCTGAGCGCGAATATGGTTAATCAATTGCCAAAATTGGCGACGAGAAAGCGGATCGACCCCCGTTGTTGGTTCATCCAAAATTAATAACTCAGGGTCATGAATTAACGCACAGCATAAACCGAGTTTTTGTTTCATACCGCCTGAGAGTTTTTCTGCAGGACGATCGGCAAACTCAGTGAGTCCAGTGCTTTTTAATAAGTTTTTGATTCGGTGCTGACGCTCTTTTTTTCTTGCCCAAAAAGCCGACCAAAAAAATCAATATTTTCAAAAACAGAGAGTGTCGGGTATAAGTTTTTGCCTAATCCTTGTGGCATATAAGCAATACGTGGCGAAGTTGAAGTACGAAAGCGGCTACTACGCATATTGCCCCCTAACACTTCAACGTCACCATTTTGAACGGCACGTGCTCCTGCAATAAGTGCAAGCAAACTCGACTTACCTACGCCATCAGGGCCTATAAAACCCACTATACTGCCCGCAGGTAACTCCAGATTAATATTATCCAACGCTAAATTATTGCCATAGCGATGCGTAACCTGAGTAAGCTTAACCACACTAAAAGGTTTTTTAGCTTTGTTGATCTGCTTTTTGCCATTGTTTTCATCAGCCATTATTCAGGCACTCTAACCTGCAACTGCATAGGCCAATTTTGCTCTGGTGCTAATAAAACATAAGCAAGTCCAGGCACGCCTGTTTTAACTTGTTCAATATGATCGTTTAATAATTTCGAATCTAGCTTCACTTTTACTCTAAACATCAGTTTGTCACGCTCGTTACGTGTTTCTACCGATTTAGGCGTAAATTGTGCTTGCGCTGATACAAAAGTAACTTTAGCGGGTAACGTGTATTGCGCAATTGCATCTATTACAATGCGTGCCTCAGAGCCTATTGTTACTTTGCCAGCTTGCGCTGTTGGCAAATAAATACTCATGTACACATCGGTTAAATCAAGCAAAGAAAAAACTTTCCCACCACTGCCAAGCACTTCACCTGGCTCTGCTAATCTATATAATATTCGGCCACTAATAGGCGCTTTAAGGGTGCTATCGGCAATATTACTGTGTAATCGCTCAATACGCGCTTGTGCTGCGTCTATTTCTGCATCCGACTGCACCACTTTTACATTTGCCGCTTTTAAAGCCGCTTGCGCTGTTGCAGCGCTTGTTCGTTGCTGATCAACTACTTCTTTTGAAATATGCCCTTGTTTGAGCAGTGCTACAGAGCGACGTAACTCGGTTTCTGCAAAAGTAAGTTCACTTTTATGTTGTTCTACAATTGCCAAAGCATATTTACGTGACTCAGTAGCAACACGTAACCCAGCATTAGCCTCACGTAATTGTGCATTTAAATCGTCAGTATCAATAACCGCCAATGTTTGACCGGCTTCGACCATGTCACCTTCTTGTGCTAAAACCTCAATCAAGCGCCCCGGCAATTTTGTTGCAATATCGTACTCGGTCGCTTCAATACGGCCATTTCCATAGGCTACGCTCTCTGGCAATTGTTCAGATAGCAGTGCGGGTTGCTGAGTTTGCCAAACATACCAACCACCCCCACCCAATATGATCACAGCAGCGATTGTACTGAGAGATTTGAGTGTCGATTTAATCGTCATGCGGTAAAACTCCATGTATATAAAAGTAGGTAAATGTAGCCAGTCTTGGCCTATTTATAAGATTAGGCTAATACTGCACTATTTTTGGTATTAACTATCACTGTATGAGTTAATTGTAATATAGGTGTGACTCTACTTTGTTACTTCACGATAGTAGATGATTTTAATGAATTTTAAATGTCAGTATCCCTATTAATAATCTATCATTATCGCCGCTTATAAGCTTGATGCAGATCAAAAAACATTCAACTCAATAATAAAGATTTCAAATAAGCTAACAACCAACCAAAGCGATTAATATTTTTAAACGACAAAAAAATATAATTAAACAGCCCGATTATTTAAGTATATTTTTTACCATTAATATCTATTTTCGAACGTATACATTCCTTTATAAACTTCAACATTTGGTGGCTTTTTATAGTTGTTAAAGTAATCGTAACCTTCTTTAAGGTTAAGCCAAAAAGGGTACCATTGGTTTGCTTTATGCTTTGATAAAACTTCATCCTCAAGCATAAACGGAAATGAATGAACCCTAAAAAAAGATTGCCCCGATTTTAACGCTGCAGCACCCAACGCGTAAATCTCATTTATATATTCATCAGTCATCGCATAACAGCCAATAGAAACACAGTTGCCATGCACCATCAGTGCACTGCCAGTTCGGTTGTGTGTCCGGTCATATTTATTTGGAAAGCCCAAATTAAATGATAAGTGATAATTGCTCCAAGGATTAAGCCGACTAGCATCAACATAATAAAAGCCTTCTGGGCTTTGGTTGTCGCCTTCTTTTAATTTAGGGCCAAGATCACCTGAAAAAGTACAAATTTCATAATTTTTGAAGTGTATAAATATGCCATCATCCGACTCCAGCCAGACTTCAAGAATACCTGGGTCTTTGAATATTCGAATAAATATAGGTGCACCATATTCAAGCCCTTTATCAGATAGTTGCTTTTTTAAAGTGGGTGCAACCATTGATATCGCTTTTTCAGAACGTGCACTGGTAGGAAATTCTGCAGCAAAAGAATTAAACATAAAAAAAACCAAGAATGTAATTAATTTCTTCATAATAAAAACACCCTTTAAGACCTTAATTTTAGTGTGATCAACACAACACCGTGGTCGGTGCTTAGATCGTCTCGATCATACTCGGGATTTATTAAGTGCCTGTCGTAAGTGTTATAACCACTGACTTCAAAAAAACTGTCATCGTAACTAGCATCAAACTCACACGACAATAAAATGTAATCTAGCACAGAGCTGCTCGCGCCATAATAATGTGTTGCCGGCCTTAACGGTGCTGCCTTTGTTATGTTTATATTTATTACTTGGCTTTTATCCGCTGAATCAACAATCTCGCTGTTACTGTTATCACAATCACTTTGTACATCGTTTGTTATTGCTTCATCGCTAATCACTTCATCATTACTTAGCTGCGACTTAACAAACAAATCCCATGAATCATTTAAACAATATTTAGCGAGGTAGGTTTTAGCGTCAAACGCAGGTGCAAAGCGTAGCGTACTCGTCAGTAAATGACTTAATACGCCATCCGCAAGTTCATTATTAAAGTCCCCCATTAATAGCATGGGTTGCTGCGTAGCTTCACGGCGAGTAATCATTTGTATCATTAGTAATGTAGCTTCACTGCCGCGCTGAATCGTTGAGCCCCACCCACCCGCTACATTCGCTTTTAAAATCTCAATTATGTTTTGCTCGGGTGCAAGCTCTTTATTGTGCTCATCAACATTAATCATCGGGCGCTTAGATTTAAAATGCACCACATAACAATCAGTATTGCCTATGTGCGGCAAAGTAACGGTCGCTCTCAATACCTTACGACTAAAAGTAAACTCACTATTAAGGCCAAGCGTACTTGCAAGCTCGCTGTCATGCTCAACCGCTGCTACTTCAACTATGGGATATTTAGAGGCAATCGCTACTACTGGCCGTTTATAAATAAAATCATCAATCACCTCTGGCGTATCAACTACTGCAAAGTAACTATAGCCTTGCTCAGCAACTAGCTCTTTTAACGAATCAATACTAAACACTTCCTGAAAACCAATCACATCAGGGGCATGATCTGTTAAGTAATCAACAACCTAAGGGATCCCCAAAAATAATCATTAAGTTTCAATTACATCACTCACATCCATATTTTTCCAATTGAGTTGCACTACCACTTGTGCGAAATAGGCGAGCCCTTCTAAATAATCTCGCCGTCGCAGTTTAATGGACTGTTTTTTGAAGTATCGCAACCCAACAAATGCCCATGACACTACTCGCCTGCTTTTGGTTGAGTTAGCTTGAAAAGATCCTGTCTTTCCTGCTTTGTCTATCACTGCACCCAGCATCATTGAGAACCAATGCGCCAGTGTTGCGAGCAGTAAAAGTATGTCTAATCGGTAGAGTTTGTTCGTTCTGTGTAGATCTGAGCCTAAGCCGAACCTAACACTTTTTTGATCTCGAAATCCGGCTTCTATTTGCATTCTCATACCATATAATTTGAGCACTTTTTCGAGAAAGTGGTGCCTTTTTGGAAGTGAAGAAACGAGTAGCCAAGGCTCCTTATAACCACGTTTTTTATCTCTTTTTAATAACTTATGCCCCTTGCCAACCAGCACTGCATGCGTTTGATATTTTGCACTTTTGGTCAACTCGGTCGCGCCAAGATACTGGCTCTTACGTTGATTGCTCTTGAATAGTGACTGGCATGGAACAAACTCATCGCTGCCCTGCGTTTTCAAGTGTGCCGTACCTCGAACTCGGCTAATATAATGCCAGCCATTGTTTCGCACGGCTTTGAGCCAAGGAACTTTAAAGCCCGCATCCGTCACAATGACGGGCCGGCAATCACTCGGCAAGATCAGTTTGAGCATCTTCAAGAACCGTTTTTGTACTTTTGGGCAATGATATTGAAAGCTGAGTGCACTTTCCTGATACAGGGTTAAAGAGCGACCTTCACTGACAATGCTGGCACGCAGAATACAATATTTGGTTTGTGTATCGGCATGACTCCAATCAACCAAAATGACGGGATGCTTTTCAGTGACCACAAAACGGCTTAAGTGAACATAAACCGTTGTTGATTCACGTAAAAGCTCGTGGTTACTGAGCAGTCGATCAATACGTTTAATATCATGTTTTTCAGTGGTTTTTGAATTCAAATTGCGACCGATAGACGTCAAGGTGCATTGCTGACAGTGCAAAAGAGATTTAACGGCAGCGACTAGAGTATTAAATCTGGCTTTATGAATTGATTTAGGGGTGACAGCGCGGAGCATATTGTGCAAAATAGTAAAAGCATTCATGGTGTTTAGCTCTGTTGTTTGTAAGTGATTCATAAGATCACAAAACACCATGAATGTTCCCTCGCTTCCCACATTTTTTAATACTGTTAGTTTATTGATATATAAAGGCTAATTCTGGGGATACTTTAGGTCTTGCAGGCAAGATAAGCTTTTAAATACGGCTTTGAGCAGAGAAACGATCGACAGGCAACGGTGTCGAACTTGAAATCCAGAGGTTTTTGCAAGCTCAATGAGGTGTTTTTCTGAGATAAGGGCTTTTAATTGGTTTGAAACTTGGTTAATCTGCATGTGAACTCTGTTTTTAGTCATGTTTTTATTGGCGTAACTATTTGATCATTAACAGAGTTCAACTTCAAGCTTTCTTAAGATCCAACCTATGATACACGCTTTAACATTCATTATCTCAACCAATAAATAGCTTTAACGTGCTTAAACAGATAAAATTCGCGGCAATTAAATATGAGCAAAGTGAAGTTGTCATGAGTAGAAAGATTGAACTATTAGCCCCAGGCGGTGATGTGAACGCGGTAAAAGCCGCCATTGTAGCCGGTGCTAATGCGGTTTATTGTGGGTTAGATACCTTTAATGCACGTAACCGAGCGTCTAATCTTTCGTTTGATGAGCTTAACGGCGCACTTCGCTTGGCCCATGAATACGGCTGTGAAATATTTTTAACGCTAAATGTAGTTATATTAGAGCACGAAATGGGTGCGCTATTTAAGCTATTAAATCAGCTAGTAAATACCACGCTCGACGGTATTATTGTGCAAGATTTAGGCTTATTCAATATAGTTAAAAAGCACTTTCCTACTTTGCATATTCACGCATCAACGCAGTTAACTACGCATAACGAATCACAGGTTGAGTTTTTAGCGCGCATTGGCGCTACACGTGTAAATTTATCGCGCGAGCTTAACTTAACTGAAATTAAAATACTGACCGACGTAGCGCATAAATGCGACGTATTAACCGAAGTATTTGTGCACGGCGCATTATGTATTGCATTTTCAGGGCAATGTTATTCAAGCTCAGTGAGTGTAGGTAACTCAGGTAACCGTGGTCGCTGCTCGCAAGCGTGTCGTGATGAATACGAGCCAACGGCGATGGGTAACAAACACCCATTAAACTTAAAAGACAACTCAGCCTATTTTGATTTACCTGAGTTGGTAGCCGCAGGCGTTGACTCGCTAAAAGTAGAAGGCCGCATTAAAGGTGCTAACTACGTACATACGGTTATTGATAGCTGGCGCAAACAGATAGACACTTTTGTGCAAACCGGTAACCTAATTGAAGACGACTCAAGCTTATACAAAGTATTTAACCGTAACTTTACTAATAAATTTTTAACCGGTGACATGACCAAAAACATGTTTACCGATAACCCGCGTGACCATAGTTTTGATCACGCTAACGAAAAAAACAACGCAATTTCGGTCGTGCAAATTTACGATGCACAGCAAGAGCTTTCCACTCAAAAAAGTGAAATTGATTCGTTAGTTAAAAAGAAAATTGAATTTTTAGATATTTCAAAACGCGAGCTTACATTAGAATTTACAGGGCAATTAAATCAGCCATTCACTGTAAACATAATTATTGAAGATAAAAACGATATTACGCTTTCGAATAAAAACGAAAAAGAGCCTCTACGCTTTGAAGTTCAATCGCAAATGCCTATGCAAACTGCCGATAAATCGGTTGTTGATATTGCTGCCATTGATAAACGCTTTAAAACCTTTAGTAATGCCAATTTTGAAATTAAAAATATGGATTACTCAAACTTAGGCAACAACTTAAGCATTCCGTTTAAAGAGCTAGCGCGCATTAAAAAGCAAGTCGCGTTTTTATTAAACGAAGGCAAAGACGTACTCGCGCCTGTTGAATTACCAAAACTAGTAAACCACGAAAAAGCAGAGAATAAAACAACACTGTCTATTTTAATATCGGACATAAAAGACGTTCACCTTTGTGATTTAACAGATGGCGATGTTTACTTTAAATTACCTGAGAGCTTTAGAACCGATAACGATAAATACATTAATGTATTTTTAGAGCACCCACAGTTAATTCCGTGGTTTCCGGCGGTGCTAATTGGTAAAGATTTTGAAGAAGCAGTACGTTTGCTCGAGGTTGTAAAACCTAAGCTTATTATTAGTAACAACACAGGCGTTGCATTTAAAGCAGTACAAATGGGTATTGATTGGATTGCAGGCCCATTATTAAACACTACAAACTCTTACGCGTTACTAACCCTACAAGAAGATTTAAACGCAAAAGGCGCGTTTATTTCAAACGAAATAAACAAACAGCAAATGCGTAGTATTAAACGCCCTAACAACTTTAAAATGATGTACAGCATTTATCATCCAATACTAATGATGACCAGCCGACAGTGTTTTTTCCAGCAAACCGTAGGCTGTAAAAAACCACGTATTGACGCAAGCTGTATGTTGAGCTGTAAAAAAGAAACAACCGTTACCAATGTAAAAGGCATTAGCTTTGCCATTGATAAACAAAAAGGCGGCTACCCGAGCATTTATAACCATGAGCAATTTTTAAACATGGATATTGTGACTGATTACGCTGACAAATTTGACGAGTTTATGATTGATTTAACCGACATTGGCTCAGGCGATAAAGAAAAGCTAGATAAAGCCGTGTTGCTTGCACATTTTCAAGATTTAATTAGCGGGCAAACACACGCAGCTGATCAGTTAAATCACATGGTAAAAGTAAAAACACGTCAGCAATATGTTGAAGGCTTAAACAGCTAAGGTAAGTAATAAAATGACACTGCCATTATTATATTCATTACAACACTGCCCATACGCAATGCGTGCACGAATGGGTATTTTAATGGCAGAGCAACCCGTTTTACTACGCGCTATTAAAACTAAAAACAAGCCACCGCATCTTTTGCAAATATCGTCAAAAGGCACGGTACCTGTTTTATTATTGCCGAATAATCAAGTTATAGATGAAAGCCTCGTTATTATGCTCTGGGCTTTAAAGAAAAACGATCCGCATAATTTATTACATACTCAAGACCCATTAGCACTTGAGCACATGCTTGAGTTAATTAAGCTAAACGACACGCAATTTAAACCCGTGCTCGAAAAGTACAAATTTTATGCGCGTACAAAAGACATGGCGCACCTTTATTACCAAAAAGCCTGCGAAGAATTTATTAAGCAATTTGAAGCAAAACTAACCACGCATAAATACTTAATGGGCGATGAAAAAAGTCTAGCCGATTACGCATTACTGCCATTTATTAGACAGTTTGCCCGTGTAGATAAACATTGGTACTTACAAAGTGAATACACGCATGTACGCGCATGGTTAAACGAGTTTTTACACGCCCCTATGTTTACCAAAGTCATGGCCAAATTTGATTTGTATATGGACTGCGGCGAAGAGTTTTTGTACGGCGTTAAAAAGTCTTAACTTAGCCTTTGTTTTATAAGGAATTACATTACTATAACTAGCTGTAAACCTCAGCATTGAATTATTCTCATCATCGGATTTAAGCCCTATATTTACGCTATACTGCCCTCCCCATTATTAACAAACGCTATGCATTATGAACTACTCAAACTTTGGTACTAAATTTACACAACCCAACGGCATTACCCAATTAATGGAAGACTTAGGCGGTGCTAAAAACAGCAATAATCCTAATATTGTTATGCTGGGTGGCGGTAACCCCGCATTAGTGCCACAAGTAAATGAGGTTTTTTTAAGTGAATTACAAAAACTCGTTGCCAGTAATAAGGTATCGCAAGTATTTGGCCTTTACGATGGCCCAACCGGTAACGACGAGTTTAGAGCTGCATTAGCAGGCCAACTAAGTAAAGAGTACGCATGGGATATTAGCGCCGATAACGTAGCACTTGGTAATGGCAGTCAAGCTAACTTTTTTGTGTTGTTTAATATGTTGGCAGGCGAAATGCCGGATGGCAGCCACAAAAAGATTTTATTCCCCCTTGCGCCAGAGTACATAGGTTATGCCGACCAAGGTTTATCAGCCGATATGTTTGTTGCCATAAAGCCTGATATCGAAATTTTAAATACAGGTAGTGCATCAAAACAGTTTAAATACGTCATTGATTTTAAAGCGGTTGAGCAAATATTAGCTAACGACAGCAGCATAAGCGCGCTGTGCGTATCACGCCCTACCAACCCGACAGGTAATGTAATTACTGACGATGAAGTAAAGCACCTTGATTTGCTCGCTAAGCAATATGGTATTCCACTCATTATTGATAACGCATACGGCGATCCGTTCCCAGGTTGTATTTACACCGACGCAAACCTAACGTGGAACTCAAATATAATTTTATGTATGTCACTTTCAAAACTGGGCCTACCGGGTTTACGCAGCGGTATTGTGGTTGCAAACAATGAGATTATTAAAGCAATTGGCCGCGTAAATGGCAGCATGGTGTTATCGCCAAATAGTATTGGTCCAAGTTTAGTGACACGCTTAATTAACGACAACGAACTACTCCCACTGTGCCGCAACGTTGTACTGCCTTTTTATCGCAATAAAGCACACATAGCGATTGAGTTGTTTGATGAAGTATTTGCCGAACTGCCTGTTTATTTGCACAAAGTTGAAGGCGCATTTTTTATGTGGCTGTGGTTTAAAGATGCAAAAATAACAAGCGAGGTGTTGTATCAACAACTTAAAGAGCAAGACGTGTATGTGATCCCAGGTCACAACTTTTTTATCGGCATTGACGACAGCTGGACGCACAAGCACGAGTGTATTCGTATCAACTATGCTACCGATGCAGATACCCTAAAAAAAGGCTTAGAAGCGATTAAAGCAGTTATGGCGTGAATTTATAAAAGCTGTGGTAAGAGTCTACTATCGTAGGCTTTAATCACATTTTTATAAGCCCCCACTTACTATAAGGCCACTTAGCTTTATTAACTAGAAGGTTGAGGCTCTTTTATTACCTTATTTTTTAGGGCCTTAGTAAGCATCGCAAACACAAAGCCCCCTATTGCGCCTGCAAGCAGTTGAGCATAAAAACCCCAGCCTCTTGCGCCCGCTATAATATGAATATTCATAATTGATTCAATGGCAGTTAAAACAATAACAAACGCCACAATGCCAGCAATAACAAATAGCTGAGTACTGTATTTTTGAACCTTTTTGTTAAGCTTTACGGTAACAAAAAAAGCGATGGCAAGTGCTACGGCAATAATAGCGCCGTAGGTAGGTAATAAGCCTAACCAATCATCAAGCGTTAAACTAGCACGATCACTAAAGCCCACCACTACACCTACATTAACTAATTGATTGACAACGTATTGGCTATGAAACAAGCTAGCAAGTGTGAATGTAAGTAACCAAGAAACTAAAAATGAAGGCAATATACGTGTTAAAAACGACATGGTTATCTCAACTTAAAATAAAGCTTTTTTCTTATACTAGCCATGCTAGCAAAGGCTTGCCCCGTAAACAATGTATCTCTTTTTTTACTTTGCTTTCGCTTTTTTCGTTTTCTGTTAATGCAGATGTTGCGTTACCAAAGGAGCAATACAGTACAAAAACACTGGCTACGCAATTACAGTCTCCGTGGAGCATGGTTGAACTACCAAACGGCACGTGGTTAATTACAGAGCGTGATGGTCACGTCGTTATAGTTAAAAACAATGTGCAATCAAGAGTAAAATTAAACCTAACAGGTTTATACGTTGCAGGCCAAGGTGGTTTACTCGACATTGTATTATCACCAGATTATAACAACTCCAAAGAAGTTATTTTTACTTATGCCCAAGGTGATGCAAGCGCAAACAGGCTTGTTGTTGCCAAAGCCACGTTTAATGGTACTGACTTTTCAAAGCCTAACGTTATTTATAAAGTAGCGACTGATAAAAACACACCGCAACATTACGCAGGACGCGCCCTTGTCCTACCTGACAATACGTTATTAGTTTCAACAGGCGATGGGTTTGATTTTAGAGAGCAAGCACAGGTTATCACCAGCCAACTTGGTAAAATATTACGTATAAACCTAGATGGCACCATTCCAACAGATAACCCATTTATTAATCACAAAAACCCAAATGCACATGCTGTTTACTCACTTGGTCACCGTAACCCTCAAGGCTTAGTTTATGATTACGATACGCAGCAAATTGTAAGCCACGAACACGGCCCTGCAGGCGGTGACGAGCTAAACTACTTAAACGCTGGCACTAATTATGGCTGGCCGGTAATCACCTATGGCAAAGATTACTCGCAAGCGCGTATTTCACCCTTTACCGAATATAAAGGCATGCAAAAACCAAGCGTTAATTGGACGCCATCAATAGCGCCATCAGGTATGGCATATTACGGATCTAAACACGCCGCATTCCCTTCACTGCAAAAACATGTACTCATTACCACGCTTGTTGATAAAAAGCTTTACAGCGTTAATCTGGCCAATGGTGAATTTACGCAGTCACACGTATTTCCCAAGGCCGCAGGCCGGTTAAGAGATGTGTTTATAACTGATAAAGGTAACGTCGCGGTATTAACAGACGGCAAAGAGGCAAAGCTAATGTTGATGACATCAAATTAATTCACAAAGGGAGTAAGAGCCGCTGCGCTTTTAGAGTAAGGTAGCGGCTTTATTACGTACTTAATAACGTTTTTATGTTTTCAACTGCGTACCATATACTTACTGTGCTTGTTATTTACCCGATTCTAATTTCTGTTTCAATAACTCAATAAGTTGAGTGCTAAGCCCTGTAATTTCAGCTTCTAGTACCTTTACTTTAGCCTGCGACTCTTCATCATCTTTACTGCGTAATAATGCAGTTTCCTGTAGTAGTTTTTCTATCTTTTCTTGTATTTCAGCAATCTGTTCATCAAGAGGATCTCCTTCAGATTGTGATGCTTGATTTACATCTTCATTGCCTGATAACTTACGTAACGCCTCTCGATTTTGATCTTCCAGACTTTTTTCTTTTCCTTCTTCGGATATATCCACTTGGTCACTTTGAACCGCCGCTTTGTGCACAGTCGCTTTTTCGGTTACTTCATCAGCTACCACCTTTAAAGTTTGTTTTTGCGGGTAAATTTCTAAAGGTTTAGAGTTTATGTGAACTGACATTTTATCCATTTTAATATTCCTTGTTCAGTCAATTATTGGTGAGAAGTAGTTAACTATAAATATAATGCTTTACCAAAAGCCAATTGTAATAGCCCTTGTTTGATTCTTTATTAGATTACACTCTACTCACAAGCTTGCCCATTGTTGTTTTAAACCAACAAGGTGAACAATACCAAAAGATAAACAAATAATAGAACTCCAAACCCAAAACTCAGGCGAACGCCCCATAGGGTTATTTATTAAAAAGAACCCTGCAACACCGCGGGCTAAATAAATAAATAAAAGTTATTAATACAAGAGCTAGGCGGATGAATGGAAGTTTAAAAATAACACCTGCGGCTGAAAATGCATACAATGACCAAGTTGATAGAATCAGAACAATTACACTAGTAATAAGAGTTGGTTTAATACTTCCTTGCTCAGAAAGTAATGCCATTTGCTCTCCTGCACCGAAGAGTCGATACCAAGAACCTCCAAAATAGATACAACCCAAATGCAAAGTTGCTACAACAGCACTTAATGTACCTGCAATTATTAGAAAAACATTCATAGAGCGATAAAACCTCCGTGAGACATAACGAACCTGTAAATTAGCTTGTTTATTTATCTTGATAAACAAACCATAGCCTGGGTTCTATCTGGGTACAATCGGTTGTAGAATGTTTACGCGTAATATCAAAGCTCGCATTAAACTAGACCGCATTAAACTAGACAGCCAATCCAATTGTAAATCATGGACCAAACCAGATAGCCACCTTAAGTTAAAGGATTTCAATTTGTTAGGGCGTCATTGGTGAAGCCAATGGTAACTGACCATTACGTTCTAGCTTTAATTGAGTAACCCATTTACTTACGATTGATTTACCAACATCCATCGCTTTTGCTGCGTCTTCTTGCGTATAACCTTGGTCGACTACAAGCTGAGCCGTTTCTAATTTAATTGCCGCTGAATACGTTGCGCGTTTTAATTTCGTCATTTTTTCACCCAAACTTGTATGCTTATTAGCATAACATTTCTTTCTTAATGGGTGGCCAAAATTAGTTGACCACTACAGGCTACACCTTTTAAAGGGCAAAGTGCAGTTACACCTGAGATGGCATTACGTCTATCGAAAGCTTTGGGGTGTACTCCAGAAAGTTGGCTTTCAATGCAAGATAACTATGATTTTTGGCAAGTGAAAAATAATGTAAACTTAGCAAGCGTTCGTCAAATTGACTTTGCGATAGCGTAAAGGCATATAACAAGTGGAAGAATAAAAGACACTCATTATTCCATTATTCAAAATGATTAAAACATCAGCCGCAAACTTAAATAGTTATTGCGGCTTTTTGCTTCTTGGTGCGCCTAGTAAAATAAACATATGGCAAATGCAAACGGATAAAAATGCGCTTACGCCGAGTGCTCAAAAAAAAGAGACCGACGCATCTTACTGCGCTTGTCTCTATATACTTTTTGTATTTTCAAAAAAACTGACGTTTTATTCGTCACTAGCCTCTTTTTTAGCTTTCATTGCGGCTTGCCACATAGGTATTGCTTTAAACGATGTAACCATTCCGTAGTCTAGGCCTATTTGTCCTTCTCCTTCATCCATCGGGGTTTTGCCATCTCGGTCTTGAAACCATTTCATCCATCCATCAGATCCCGGATCATATAGAGGAGGAAAGCCACTGCTAGAAGGGAATGCTATGGTAGGTAATAAAAATGATTTCTGGGTATATTGAGCACTACTATGACATGCCAAGCATCCTACAGTAGCGATTGCTTTATATTTTTTCCCACTTTGAGTTGTGGCCTTATCAACAACAGCACCATCATTAGGCCCTGAAAGGCGACCACCCCAGCCTAATGTTGAACGAGCATACTCAGGCGTCTTCATATTTATCCAATTCTCAGTAAGCGCCATATCTACAGTCACTGGCGGAATTATTGCAGAATTATTGGTGTTGACTACTTCGGGGTTATTACCCCAAGTTGCTCCCAAAGGGATCATTTTATCCCATGCGTCTTTACCATCTGCATCTTTGTCATAAACAAGTGTGCTGAAAACCCAACCAGTTTTTGGAGCTGCCTGACTATCTTTAACAATGATGTCAAATTGCATTAAATATACCTCTCTTAACTCTGCTCCTTTATTTTCATACGTAGAACCGGTATTAGGGTCTATGTTGGAAAATATTGTCCATGGTGCAGCATCTTTCATTGGAGGCCATTCATTCCCAGATGCAGTTACAAAGGAGAATTTTATAACAACGCTGCCTTCTGCATATTGAGCATTATCAGCGTTATTTAACTTAGGGTTTTCAGCCCCTTCAAGGTCTGTACCCCAAATTTTGTTTAATGTAACAGCTGCTCTTTTGTCGAACAGGGTATATACAAACGTTGTCAAATTAGCATCTTGCTCTGCTAATGTGTGTGCATCAAACTCTGACCCTACATACATGCCGTGAATTGGTTCTCGCTGAGTTCCTAGCCAAATTGATTGCCACCAGTTTTCATTTTCTGCATCCCAATCGTTGTAGCCAAACAGAAGTTTACGCATGTCGCCTCCTACGTATTCTTTTAAAACCTCTACGTATTCTTTAGCATTTTCACTCGTTATGGCTCCATTGCCAGTTACTGTTTTCCAAGGGAAAGTTTCAATTGGAGGAAGACTTTCCGGGTAGTCATGTTTTAACTTAAACGTCGTTCCTTCATAACCTATAGGTGGCGTTATTTTTGAATTTATAAAAGGATTTAATTCTCCTTTGTATTTGTGTGTTTTAGTCCCGCTTTTAGTAAGGATAACCACTTCCTCTATGGTTTCATCAACAATAATTTTCTTATCGTCAATATCTACACAACCCAAAAAGAAAAACGATATTAAGACCAAAAAAGCAAATTTTAATTTACACATGTATCCTCTCTTACTGTCTAATTTATGTATGAATTTTTAATTAACCAAAAGTCAACATTACTTAACCCATCTGGACATTGTAGAGGGAGGTATACATAGTCTTTGTAAGGTTTATTAAAGTGAGTGCTTTTTATATCAGGATTAAATGATCCGAATTAATAAAACACATTTATAAATTAGGGGATTAACTGCTCAAAAGATATTACGCTGTATTACACTGAATAAAAATAGAGGAAATTTCAGAAACACCGATTCTAATTTCACCATTATTCAAAATGATCAAAACATCAGCCGCAAACTTAAATAGTTACTGCGGCTTTTTGCTTCTTGGTGCGCCTAATAAAATAAATATGTAACAAATGCAGACGGATAAAAATGCACTTACGCCGAGAACCACGCCGTAACCATCAAAAACGGGGACTCTGGTATCGTTTCCTTTGTATTGTTATGCCTACCTTTATCAATCTGCTAAACCTTAGCGATAAAAACTTAGACTAACAACGAGTCGTGCAATAACGTGAAATATTTAATCGTCTAAATATATTTATACTCTTCATTTCTAATCAATGGTTCTGTTAATCAAACCTTCACTTTAGACGAGTGAAGTGATTATTAATATTTGTTTAAAAGAAGTTTAAATAATGAAAATCTAACAATATCAATAAGTTGAACTTAAAAGGTTAACTGGATTTAACATACTTAATGTGATAATTACGACCAAACCAAACAGCCACCTTAGTTGAACAAACAAAACTGTTCCATTAAATTTAATTTTTAGGTTAATAATTTATCTTTTATTGCGGAGTTATTTTCATTTCATCCATTAAACCCGAATTCAGGTATCTCAAAGGGGATAAAAGCAGCTGCGCTTTTGAAGTAAGGTAGCGGCTTGAATAAACGGATTTTATTAATTTAAGTTCTGACAAACCATTAAACTAGACAGCCACTCAACCATTAAACTAGACAGCCACTCCAATTGTAAACTAATCTAGCGCGCCACTAAATTTACTTTTTTGGGCTAAGAGTTCACCTCTTTTTATATCTTTACCCGCGCGTTACACATTAAATAAGCAATTATCACTGTTAAACCTAAATTACACGCATGAAAATGACTGCATAATGCAGTTGTGATTTATTACTGAATAGTTTTACTGAGTAGTTTAAGTTTTATGCCAGTAGCTTTTCGCAGTTACTGATATTCGCTCGCCGCTTTCGCTTTAAGTTTTCACAATAACCTTCTTGTGAGGCTGGCCTGCCGACTGCACCATGAAATACACGCGTAAATTGTGTGGTGAGTTTTAACCAGTTTTCTGGGGAGATATTAACTCTTTCGAGTAAGGGTAAGTGTGTACTTTTAATATAACCACGTTTGTCTTCTCGTATACAGCGCCCTGTTAGCTCAACAAGTTCAAGGTACGATTTAAGCTCAAACGGCAGCCCTTTTGGCATAATTTGACGTGGCATGCCTGCAAAGCGCAGTAGTTGTTTTGGTTGCTTGCTATCCTTTGCATACGTTAAACGCTGTTTGATGCTGGTATGGTCTGACTCTTCTGGGGTGTTAGCCATTTTGGCTCTGATGGGGTTTAAATCTACATACGCCATGCAGGCCGCCAATGCAGCTTCATCCAATAATGCTTGTGATGTAAAACGTCCCTCCCAAAACCTGCCAGTGCAGTTATCTTCTTTATTTGCTCTGCGGGCTATGTTTTCATTTAACAACCGCATAAACCAGCTAATACTTGATAGGCGTTCTCGATATTCCTTTACTGTTTGATTAAAAAAGATAAGCTCAGCTTTACTTAGCTTTTCACCTTGTATGTATTTTTGCGTGAGTACAGTGCCTTTACAAAGTTTATGCCAGCGAATAACAATTGCTTTGTCATTCAGCCGATTCGCTTTTTTATCATCAACATACAGGACTAAATGGGTGTGGTTACTCATAACAGCATAAGCACAGACGTCAATACAAAATATCTTGGCTAACTCTAGCAGTTTGTCTTCAACCCACCCTCTGCGGTGTTCGTAAGATTGACCAGTAAAGTGGTCTTCACCACATAAAAATGCACGGCGTACGCAACGTGATATACAGTGGTAGTACTTTGTATCAACCAAACTTACTTGACGCTTTCTTGCGATTGCCATAAGACACCCTGCTTGTTTTCACACTGATGAAAGCCTAGTACTTAGTTCGCCAAACTGCAAAAATTAGAGTGGGTGATGAGATGGACGATCCCCTAAACGGCGTCAATGCGCCAAACTGGTTAACTCACACTCAGTTAAAGGGAACGTCCATCATGAAAATTAGCACATTATCAATTGATTTGGCAAAAAATGTATTCCAAGTCGCTGGCTTTAATCATCATCACAAAAGAGAATGCAATAAACGCTTAAACAGACCTAAACTCAACGCCTTCATGGCAAATCCCCCACCGTGTCGCGTGGTGATGGAAGCCTGTTATTCTTCCCACTACTGGGGGAGAGTATTTACGTCTTACGGTCATACCGTTGACCTTATTCCTGCACAACACGTTACCCCCTTTGTTCGCGGCAATAAAAATGATAGTAACGATGCCCTTGCTATCTATGAAGCAAGCTTACGCCCTAATATTAAATTCGTTCCTATTAAAACCGAAGCTCAGCAAGAAATACTCATGCTCCATAAGATACGTGAGCGACTTCTGCAAAACAGGATTGCTGCAACCAACCAATTACGCGGTTTATTGGTCGATTTTGGGTATGTATTTCCTGTCGGTATTAAGGCGTTTCAGCAAGGGATAATTGCGTTAGAAAGTGATTCTGAGCTTCGCCCTCAGCTGCGCATTATGGTGAGTGATATTTACACTGAGTACAAAACCCTTGTTAAACGCATTAAAGCTATTGAAGCGATGCTTACTGCACACGTTGAACGGGATACAAACGCTAAAATACTTCACTCCATTCCTGGCGTGGGTGTACTCAATGCCTCTGCTTATGCAGCATCAATCGGGAACGGTCAGGCATTTAAGAGCGCAAAAGAACTCGGGGTGTGGCTAGGCTTAACACCTAAACAATACGCGTCAGGCGATAAAAGTAAAATGTCTGGTATCACTAAGCGCGGCAACAGTTACTTACGAAAACAACTTATTCACGGTGCGCGCGCCATTATCGCCAGAAGCCACCATAAAACAGATGCGCTAAGCCAATGGATAAATCAATTACGCGAGAAAAAACATGTTAATTGTGCCGTGGTCGCCACCGCACACAGATTGGCTCGACTGATGTGGATATTGCTGACCAAGCAAACTCTCTACTCACCTCAGTTTGTGCAAAATACACAGAAGGATGCTTAATTATGCGTATTTTACACGCCAATCACACCCGAGTTTACGACTTAAGACAGCCTGGTTATGACATAGGTTTTAAAACCTGAGTGGGTGTTTGGGCACTTAAGTCGTAACATACACTTATCCTGTATGTACTTCACTTATAATGAAATAAAAAGCGCACGCTAACCAAGGTTAACCAGATAAAGACACGAGATTTAATCTCGCTTGGGTGAATATTTTTTAGGTCCCTTGGTACGAAGCTCATTAGGAGCATGGCGCATGATAACCATGACGCTATAGCTCGAATATATGTCAGTACCTTTGCTTTTTAGCAAGCTTGTGACGCATCATTACTGTGATATGAGATACGTGATAATAGAATAAAGGCATCAATTTTGATGTTTATACATTAGCTCGTCTTGACTTCAAGGGAGCGTCCATATATGTCAGTTTATTGTTGATCTCATCAGGCGTCTGTGTTTGGGTTAGTGTTTTACCTGCTCGGCCTTTTTGACCACCCGCTGACTTGGCTGATTTCTCTTTGTCTTGTTTTTTTCGGTTGATGTCTTTTGATGGCGGGATACTGCTATTGTTACTGTTAAGTCCTAATTTACTTGCCAACATAACAACGACAACCAGAATGAGTTCAATAGACATCTTCAGCGCAGGCGTGAGAGTTTTACCTTCTTGTAATTGAGCTTTGGTTTTCTCAACGATTTCGTCGATGTTGATGCTGTTTAAATTCATTGAAGCTAGGGCTATTAGGTCATAGCCCTAGCTTGGCATACTGGCGGGATCGGTCAATAGTTAAAAAAGATCCTTTGAAAATAATTTACCATGGTGAATAGTTACGAAACAATTAACTTATGAACAAAACTCAAGTCATCCAAGAGAGCAGGATCATTGCCTACCATGTAAGTAACGCTTGATGAATTTACCCAATTACCATTAATACTAACTGACGCCTCATTTTTTAATAGTAATCCCTCGAATAGCCCTTGATATCCAGCCATAACATGAATGGCTTTACTCAACTCTCGTCCTTGCAAGCCATCTGTTGGAATTAAGAGGTTTGAGTGGTCTATAAGTTTGTTTTTTGGCATTTTAGATAAGCTTTCAAGTATGTAAGCTTTAGCGTCTTTTAAATATGCCTTATGGTTTGCCATATTATTTTTAACAAAGTCTATCGCTTTTGATACAGGTAAAATTACCTTTGAATAATTAGTTTTGTAGAAAATGGCTGGAAGCTCATAAGATTCGGGATGCACTAATTCAGATTCCCATTTAACTGGGTATTGGGTTGACTCACAAGGATCAGATTCTGCTTTCACAAAACCAGAAACTAAAATAACCGCTAAAACTAAAATTTTCTGCATACTTTCCCTAGCTATAGTCCAGCTTAGTTGGCTTATAGTTACTCCGTTCCATTAATTAATGTATTTACCTATCTCATTAATACATGGAATATGCTTCTGTTGATCACGAATATTTGAGCGGAAACAATCAATGTTTGTAACAAGACTTTCGGATCAACAGAAGTTATTTGTTTCAATACGCATACTCAGGGATTGTCGTAATGCCGACTATCTATAAGACCTGCGAGAAACACTATTAGCCTCTATCTATTCTTTCACTTTACCTCTAGGAGGCCCAAAATGGAAGCCTTTAACGTCTCAGATTTTGCTGCCCTTATCGGGATCGATTGGGCCGACCGTAAACACGATATTTGTGAAATAAATCGCGACACAAATACACAACATTTAAGTGTGATTTCCTCTGAGCCTAAGTCAATTAATGCATGGGCGCTTGGGTTAAAACAACGCTACAACGGCAGATCTGTTGCTGTCGCGTGTGAGCTAAAAAAAGGCCCACTTATATATGCACTCAGTAAATTTAAGCACATTGTATTATTTGTGATTAACCCATCAAGTGTTGCTAAATACCGTGCTGCATTTACGCACAGCGGGGCGAAAGATGATCCTACTGATGCAATTATTCAAGTTGAAATCTTACAACTTCATATGGATAAATTAACGGTTATTAGGCCGGATTCAGAGGACGTTAGGTGTCTTGCGCAGCTTGTCGAATACAGACGTAAACTAGTACAAGATCGTGTTAATTTAACCAATAAAATAGCCACAACGCTAAAAAATTATTATCCCCACGTGATTGATTGGTTTAAAGAAAAAGACACTCAAATATTCTGTGACTTCTTACTGCGCTGGCCCTCTCTTGCTCACGCTAAAAAAGCGAGGAAACAAACACTACTCGACTTCTTTAATCAACATAATTCCCGCTACCCACTCGTTAATGAAAAGCGGATAAAAGAAATAAAAGATGCTGAAATTCTCACCGAAGATATGGCGGTGATCACGCCAAACTTATTACTTATTGAATGCCTCGTTCCGCAACTTAAACAGCTAATGTTGGCAATAACACGATTTGATGACGAAATTAAAACACTTTATAAGCAACATACAGATCGCGCTATTTTTGATAGTTTACCTGGGGCGGGGCCACAATTAGCACCTCGATTATTAGCCGCTATGGGGTCAAATCGTGACCGCTATAAGTGCGCCGCTGACATACAAAAATACGCAGGCATTGCTCCAGTAACCGAACGCAGTGGCAAAAAGGAATGGATACACTGGCGATACTCATGCACTAAATTTTTAAGGCAAACATTTGTGGAATGGGCTGGATTATCTGTGCGTTATTCATTTTGGGCTAAAGCCTATTATCGGCAGCAAGAAGCCAAAGGAAAACCTCATAATACCATCATCAGATCATTGGCATTTAAGTGGATACGAATCCTATTTAGGTGCTGGAAAACACATACGCCCTACGATGAATCAACTTACTTAACCGCATTGAAAAGTAAGGGATCACCGCTGTTAAAATTTGCGGTGGAAAGTGAGCTTTAGCGCTTGCTGTCCACCTCAGGGCGTGTTGTTATGTGTTTATACCACTTTGTTTTTATTGGAAAAGCGACTGAACAAATAAACTATACCATACCAAGAAATACAACCAACAACATATACAACTATTTCGCGAAAACTGTAATAAGGTATAGCTCCGCTCCTTAAATCACCTATTGCGCCAATAAATAAACCAACTGAAATTAATGAACCGATGGCTAAACTTATGGAAGTATTGAGGAGCTTAGAAAATAAAAATGTAATGCATGCTGAAAAGAAACCTAAATAAATGATTATATGAAGCTCAATATAGTAAATGAGTTCAAGTTCATGCTTTTCACCTGCAAAGGGATAAAGTGGTTGTGGCGGTGCTAGAAAATAACCTAATAGCGCTCCTAGTAAAGTAGCTACAGGGATTAATAAAACTTTAAATTTACTCATAGTTTGAAAAACACATAACGAGCCTGTAAATTAACTCGTTTTTAAATTTGTTTTTATTGATAAACAAACCATAGCTGAGTTCCTATTTTGGTTCAATTGATTACTGTATTTTTACGCAGAATATAGAAGTGTTTGATATTGTTTTAATTGGCGTTTTGGAAGGAATTACGAGTGTTTGATTGGCTTTATCTTGGCTTAAAAGGGGTTGCCTCTCTTAATGCATCGTGTTTTACAGCTTTTCTATATTATGAACAAGGCAATACAGTTGCCATTGGGCGTTCACTTTCACTTGGCTCCGTAAGGTCAATTTATGCATCCCTTTATTCACCGTAATATTTCGCTTTTTATTTAAAGGAAAGCCGGTTCGATACAGCCGAGTCGTTTGCTATTCTTTAATAAACCACTATCGTAGCCCGATTGGGCTGTCTATTTTTACTTTCACTTTGTCTACATAGCTCAGTTTTTACGTGATTCATCATTTATAACAACACACCCATAACACTGTTTTTGTTGGCTTTTTTCGCAATAATTAGTATGGGTACCATCCTAATTTCCTAATTATTTTTATCCGCTATGGGGTCAAATTGTGACCGTTATAAATGCGATGCTAACATACAAAATACGCATACCGAACGCAGTGGGAAGAAGGAATGGATACACTGGCGATACTCATGCACTAAATTTTAAGGCAAACATTTGTGGAATGGAGAGGATTATCTGTGCGTTATTCATTTTGGGCAAAAGCATCGTTACTTGGCCACTGCGTATTCTCATGACTTTGATCACCGATTCTCATCAGCTTTGATCACCTGATTTATCATTTTGTAGAGCCATTTTTAAATTAGCTTAACTGATCATCATCAGTCAATTTATTTAACTGTTTTCGTATCGATTCTCCTTTTAAATTCAACTTAATCGAACCATGAATTAGCCTATCTAAAATGGCGTCAGCATGGGTTGATTCTCCAATCATCTCATGCCAGTTTTCCTGCGGGAGCTGACTTATAATTATGTGTGATTTATACCCATACCGCGCATCGATTAATTCGAGTAAGTCACCTCGTTGCTGTGCACTCAGTGGTTCAAGCCCCCAGTCGTCTAAGATCAGTAGATCATACTTTATTAACTTCGCCAGTAATTTCCGGTAACTACCATCTGCTTGTGCTAGAAACAGGCTTTCAAGTAGTTCTTTTAATCGAATATAGTAAACGCTTTTTCCTTGTAGGCAGTGCTCATGCCCTAAGGCACATGCGAGGTATGTTTTTCCACAGCCTGTTGCCCCGGTGATTAAGATATTTTGATGTAAGTTCAGCCAGCTATTTTGGCTTAAGTTACGTATCTGTGCTTTTTCTATATTACGTGCCGGTGAGTAAATCAGCTGATTTAACTGAGCCGGTAAGCGGAATTTAGCGTGTCGCACGAGCCGGTCGATTTTTCTTTGCTCACGCGTGTCAATTTCATGTGTTAGCAATAAACTGAGAGTTATTGTCAAATCTGGTGTATGAGCTCATCTTGATGCTCTGTTTGATCTTGAGTTATTCTTTCGCCGTCTTTAAATTTTACCCCTGTAATTACTTCAGCCAGTAACTTAAACCCTCGCAAGCGGTACCATTTTTTCTCTGCCGACTGCGCGAGTTTAAAAACCATCATTAAGGTGGTTGTCCGGCTGCCACAACTCTTCACTTTATGCGTTCTCAGCCTTACCGTCGCAAACGTTGACTCTATCGGATTACTCGTTCTTATGTGCATCCAATGCTCAGCAGGATAATCATAAAATGCCAGCATTTCATCTTTATCCTTCATCAAGCAATCCGTCGCTTTTGGGTATTTGACTGAGTAATTTTTAACAAATAAATCATACGCTTTATAAGCAGAAGCTCGACTCTCTGCCATCCAGATATCTTGTAAATTCGCTTTGATTTTAGGTTGCATTGATTTCGGCACTTTGTTTAGCACATTCGCGATTTTATGCACCCAGCAACGTTGATGTTGGGTTGTTGGCCATACTTTGGTGAGGGCATTCCAAAACCCCAGCGCACCATCCCCTATGGCCAATTTTGGTGGTATTGTTAGACCCTGTGAGCGCAACTGATTTAACACTTCAGTCCAGCTCTGCTCAGACTCACGAACCCCGTCAACCACCGCCAATAGCTCCTTTCTGCCCGTTTCATCTACCCCCATAATTACCAGTAAGCACAGCTTATCATCCATTCGAATTTTACTGTAAATCCCATCGGCCCAGATATACACATATCGACGTTTAGCCAAGGAACGTTTAGACCACTGCTGATACTCCGTTTCCCAGGTGGATTTCAACCGAGAGACACTATTGGCCGACAAACCTTTGGCTTGCTCGCCTAAAAGAGACACTAAAGCGGGCTGCATATCACCCGTCGAAATTCCTCGTAAATAGAGCCATGGGATCAGCTCTTCGATATTTTTTGTCCGTTTCAGATAAGGCGGGATCAAGGCACTATTGAATTTAATGCCTTCCTTTTTTCGATCCCTGACTTTAGGTATTTTGACCTCAATATCACCAAGGCCTGTTTGGATCGTACGCTCAGGCTGGTGACCATTTTTGACGATCCGCTGAAGTCCCTCGACGGTCTCATGCTGGTATTGAGCCAATAAAACAGCCAACTCAGCCTCAATCGCTTGAGCTAACAACTGCTGCGCCCCGCTTTTAAGCAACTGCTCTAACGGATTGTCTGGTTTTTCAATGGAAATAACATTATCATTTTCAGTCATTGCGATGTCTCTCTGGTTAATTGTTGATCTGGTCAAGATCAATTAACAGATTACATCGCAATGACTTTTTCTCATACACCAGAAACGACTATAGCTCATAAACTGATGCGCTCTATAAAGCTTTGCTCTTGGTATAAGTTAGGCTGCTCAAGCTGCTGCTTTAATGCGTGTTTTATACCGGATAACTTGAGTAGTTGAAGTTGTTGGTTAATGGTGTCTATCATGATTCATTTCCTTAATGGTAATACTGTGTGCCGCGTATGTTGTCATGCTTTATTGGCTTTTCTGGCTCTGTTTGCTGTGTGGGTAACGGTTGTTGATCCAACCCTTTCTTCAGCATCTGCTTTATTGATTTGAGTGTTGTCGTATTCATTATGATTGCGCGATAACACGCTTGATCAAGCCGTTCTTTTGAATAAGTTTTAGCTAAACTTAACACCCCTAAACAGGCGCGATAAGCGTGCTCGGGGTGACGCCGTCCACTGAGCTGTAACTCAATAACTTGGTGAGTATACTCCCCGATACTTAATGCCCATGAGCGTAAATTTATCGGTGACTGCTCATGCTGTTTTTGATGCGCCAGAGGCATATGATGAGACTGTGTTGTATGCCCTCCTAAACGATGTGAGCGCGGATGCTGTGCGATTAAGGTATCGTCATGATAAAGCTGTACTAGCTGATTGGTTATGTGTGCGCGTAATTGTTTCTTAACCCACTGATACGGCACACTGTAATAATGTTTTTCTATTTCAACATGATAATCAATGTGTACTCGCACCGTTTTGATTTGTGTATAGTGATAGGGCTTTTCAGGCAATGGCTTTAATGCGCTTTTATCCACCATCTCAAATAGCTGTTTACGTGACTGTTGATATTGCTTCATGACCTTATTGTTCATTACATCAAGTAGCTTTGCTATTTCTTGATTTAGGTGCGCTAAGCTGTAGAAGGTTTGCTTGCGTAGACGTGCCATGATCCAACGCTCAACAATTTGTACACCGACTTCAGCCTTCGATTTATCTTTGGGTTTATAAGGTCTAGCCGGTATGACAGCGACATTAAAATACTCGGCTAATTGATGATACGTGGGGTTTAAATCAGGCTCGTAGCGACAGGGTTTACTAACGGCGCTTTTTAAGTTGTCGGGAATAACAAGCTCTGGAACACCGCCTAAAAATGCAAAGCAACGGGCATGACTCATCACCCAATCTTCAAGTTGTTGACTATACGTTGCCTCAGCATAGGTATAATTTGATGCGCCGAGCACGGCAACAAACACTTGAGCAGGTCGTGTTTCCTGTGTTGTAGGGCACGTGATGGTCAGCGTAGGGCCACAATAATCCACAAACAGCTTTTCACCGCCTTTATGATGCTGACGCATCGACAACCGTTGTTTTCCTAACCATTGCCGGTAGGCGCGGCAGAAGTGGCTATAGCTGTAATAAGGCTCACCGACTTTCTCACACAATTCATCGAAGACTAACTGCAACGTCAAATGTTTGTGCTGCTTTAAATCCTTATTGATGGTGAGCCAGTCAGGTGTTGGGTATCTTTTTTGACGGGTTGAGAAGTCCCTGATTTTTGTATTAAGAAAAGTACCGTGTTGTTTATCTTCAGGTAACGGCCATTGGTTTAACCCTAACTCATTGGCCTTTTTAACGTAATTAGCCACAGTGCCAGGGGAGATATTTAAGCTTCTAGCAATCTCTCGATGGGATAATTTTGCTGAATATTTCAGCCGTAAAATAGCATGTAATTTACTCATAGATATAGGTCTTGTTGACATTATTGTTATCCTCATCAAATGATTTAGATAACGGTTTAACATACCTACAAAAATGATAAAACGTGAACTCGGTTACGAGTGGCATTAAGCTTTGATCGGCAAAATCATTAAGAACACAAAAGTGATCATTATAGAGTGATTTTCGTGATCAAAGCTTAATGAGAATAAGTGATCAAAGTTAGTGCCATTGGGTGATCAAAGCTGGGGAGAATATGCAGCCACGATAGTTGGCAGCAAGAAGCCAAAGGAAAACCTCATAATACAATCATCAGATCATTAGCATTTAAGTGGATACGAATCCTATTTAGGTGCTGGAAAACACATACGCCCTATGATGAATCAACTTACTTAACTGCATTGAAAAGTAAGGGATCACCGCTGTTAAAATTTGCGGTGGAAAGTGAGCTTTAGCGCTTGCTGTCCACCTCAGAGCGTGTTGTTAGAGTTCCTTTTTTAATGCCCTAATTTGAATTAAATACCTTTCACCAAAAGGAGTTAGCCTCCAATATGTTTTATTATCTGATACTGCGCGCTTTTTAATACCTGACTCCATAAGGCCCAAAGCTTGAAATTGAACATGAATTTGATCTTCACAAATACGTTGTAGGATTATGTCACTGTAATGAATAAACTCATCATATTCCTCAGGTAACGAATGAAAATATGCTAGCCTTATTTTTTCTGCTAACTCTTCAGTAGAGCACTCACCTGATAATTCAGTTCCACAATATGAGAATAACTTATCCCAAGTTGCTTCTAAAAATACCACTTCTTTTTTCTGTCTTTTTTTATCTATACCTAAATTCGGATAATAAGTGCAATTTCTCAGATTAGATGGCCAGCTGTTATAATTCGGCCATTCTCTCGCCAAAGGAAATTGCTTTAATGAAATATAAACAGCTGACACAAGCAGAAAGATACCAGATTTACGCGTTAATAAAAGCAGGAAATAACCAAAAACAGATAGCTGATGAACTCACTCGTTCACCGTCATCTATCTCTAGAGAGTTAAAACGCAATAAAGGGCTTAAAGGCTATCGACCTAACCAAGCCAATAATTTTGCAGAGCAAAGACGCAAGTCATCTTTCAAAGCAAGTAAGTTAACAGATGATGTTACTGACTGGATTAATAAATTGTTGGTTGACGGACTTTCGCCAGAGCAGGTGGCAGGCCGCTTAGCTTTAGAGAAAAAGGTCGTTTTGCATCATGAAACGATTTATCAATATATTTACAGAGACAAGGCTCGTGGTGGTGAACTACATAAGACACTCACTCGTGCATGTAAAAAGTATAAAAAACGCTATGGAAGCTACGATAAACGTGGACAGATAGTTAATCGAGTCAGTATTGATGAACGCCCAAGTATTGTGGATTCAAAGTCTAGGATTGGTGATTGGGAGGGCGATACAGTGATAGGCAAAGGGCGTAAAAATGCCCTTGTTACAATGGTTGAACGTAAAACGTTATATACAGTCGTTCACAGAATTGAAAGCAAGCATGCGAAAATAACAGCCGATGCGCTGATCAAGTGTATGACACCCTATAAAGGTAAGGTTATTACCGTGACTTTAGATAATGGAAAAGAGTTTGCTCACCATGAGCATGTTGCACAAAAATTAGAAGCGGATGTGTATTTCGCTCACCCATATTCATCATGGGAGCGGGGCATAAATGAGAATACCAACGGCTTACTTAGACGCTTCTTCCCCAAGGGAACTGACTTTATGTCGCTAAGTGAAGCAGAAATACAGGCGGCAGTTGATAAGCTCAACCATCGGCCAAGAAAAACAAGAGGGTATAAAACCCCTCATGAGTTATTTACGGGGCAATCAGAAGTTCTGGTGGCTGCATAATGATTGCACTTAATACTTGAATTCAAGATATAAAGATTTGCGTATAATGTATGAATGTCTTCGCCGTTTTCTAATTCGTCATAGTTTGATGGTTTACCATCTTTTCTACTTAATGCTTCCACTTCTAATTCAGCAATTCTGGTTCTCAGCCTTTCCATCTCAGACAGCATTTCTTGATCGGCAGCATTGTAGTGGTACAGTGATTTTGGCCACCCATTAAGAAAGAAATGTTATGCTAATAAGCATACAAATTTGGGTGAAAAAATGACGAAATTAAAACGCGCAACATATTCAGCGGCAATTAAATTAGAAACGGCTCAGCTTGTAGTAGACCAAGGTTATACGCAAGAAGACGCAGCAAAAGCGATGGGGGTGGGTAAATCAACCGTAAGTAAATGGGTTACTCAATTAAAGCTAGAACGCAATGGTCAGACACCCACAGCTTCACCAATGACGCCCGAACAAATTGAAATCCGCGAACTTAAAAAGCAAATCCAACGCATTGAATTAGAAAAGGATATATTAAAAACCATGTTGCACTGACCACTTGATATCACCAAAACGACTTTTAATAATGTTATTGGACAAAACACTGTTCATACACAGTGTATTTGAAAGTTGAATATTATTTTATGAAATCTCTCTTTCTAACCACAATTAAAGGCCATGTGTATAGCAATCACTATTGTTACAAACTGCACAAAGAGCACTATTGAAGCTTATCTGTTTTGGATAACTGCCTATATCCGCTTTAATAATATTCAACACGCCCTAGATCTATGGGAGATACTCAAGTGAAGTTATGTTTAAACCATTTAGTAAATTCGCAAAATGTAGCGCAAGAAACTGATAAAAGGGACAGGCGTATATTTTTGTCAAATAAATGCAACGCGCTAAAGCACGTCCTACATATTAGCTGAACCTTATTATTACCTTTTTTAACCTAAAACAAAAAAACCGCTGTTCATTACAAACAGCGGCTTTCTAATTAAGATTTACAAGCTTAAAGCTTGCTTAACTTAAACTTGATTTTTATTGCTTACCAATTACTTCAAGTCCACCCATGTATGGGCGTAATACTTCTGGTACTACTACTGAACCATCGGCTTGCTGGTAGTTTTCTAGTATTGCTACTAGTGTACGCCCAACAGCTAAGCCTGAACCATTTAGTGTATGTAGTAACTCTGGCTTTTTAACACCTTCACGACGAAAACGTGCTTGCATTCTACGCGCCTGAAAATCTGCCATGTTTGAACATGATGAAATTTCGCGGTATGTGTCTTGAGCAGGTAGCCATACTTCTAAATCGTATGTTTTAGCTGAGCCAAAGCCCATGTCGCCCATACATAAAATCACTTTACGGTACGGAAGTTCAAGCGCTTGTAGTATTTGCTCTGCGTGACCTGTTAACTCTTCAAGCGTTGCCATTGAGTCTTCTGGTTTTACAAGTTGTACTAATTCAACTTTATCAAACTGGTGTTGACGAATTAAGCCACGAGTATCGCGGCCATAGCTGCCTGCTTCGCTTCTAAAACACGGCGTGTGGGCAACTAAGCGAATTGGTAAATCGCTTTCGTCGTAAATTTCGTCGCGGGCGCTATTTGTAAGCGGTACTTCAGCTGTAGGAATTAAGCTAAAGCCAGCTTGTTGTTCGCCATCGTCATTTACAAGGCCTAATGTGTGGAACAAATCGCCTGCAAATTTAGGTAATTGGCTTGTGCCATAAAGGCTTGCGCTATTAACTAAGTACGGTACATACATTTCTGTGTAGCCGTTTTTATCAGCGTGTGTATCTAGCATAAATTGAGTTAGTGCACGGTGCATACGCGCTACTTGGCCGCGCATTACAGTAAAGCGTGCGCCACTAATTTTAACGCCCATTTCAAAGTCTAAGCCGTTTAGATCTTGGCCTACATCAACGTGATCTTTAACTTCAAAATCGAATTTTTTAGGCGTGCCCCACGTTAAAATTTCAACGTTGTCGTCTTCGTCTTTACCTGCAGGTACTGACTCGTCTGGCAAGTTTGGGATTGCTAAAGCAATGTCGTTAATTGCGGCTAATACTTCATCCTGCTCTGTTTTAGCGGCGTCTAGCTCACTGCCTAAGTTAGCCACTGCATCAAGTAATGGTTGTGCGTCTTCGCCTTTAGCTTTGGCTTGACCAATTGCTTTTGCGCTTGCATTACGTTGACTTTGAAGTTCTTGCGTTTTTACTTGTAATGTTTTGCGTTTTTCTTCAAGTGCCGTTACCGTCGCTACATCGAGTTCGTAACCGCGCGCCGCTAAACGTGCTGCAGTTTGTTCGATGTCTTGACGTAAAAATTTAGAATCTAACATGTTAGTTTTTTAACCTTTTTGCATTACTAGCTGAAGGCCCAGCCAAGCCATAAAAATACACACCATCACGTTTAAGATGATATTGAGGGCCATTTTAATAAAGTGACCTTGTTGTAATAACAACAACGAGTCCATTGAGAATGTTGAAAAGGTGGTTAATGCACCTAAAAAGCCAATACCGATAAGGGTTTTGGCGGGGCTTGCGGTGATAATTTCTTTATCTATCAAACCGTACAAAATGCCCATTAACAATGAACCCAGAATATTAACCGTCAACGTGCCAAAAGGGAATCCCCTACCGAGGAGTTTTAGCATGCTTTCGCTAATAAAAAACCGTAAACACGCACCTGAGGCTCCGCCAAGGGCGATCATCATATAAAGTTTAATCATTTTCGTATCGTTTAAGTGGGCTTTGCGCATCGCGCTCTTTTAGGTAATCGAGTTTTTGTTTGATTTTTTGTTCAAGGCCGCGCTCGCTCGGTAAGTAATATTCTTTACCGTCCATTTCTGGTGGTAAATATTTTTCACCTGCGGCAAATGCGCCTTCTTCATTGTGCGCATAACGGTACTCAGCGCCATACCCTAAGTCTTTCATTAAATTAGTTGGGGCATTACGTAAATGCTCTGGCACTGGGTAACTTGGCTCGTTTTGAGCATCAGCCTTAGCTTGATTAAACGCCATATACACCGCATTACTTTTAGGTGCGCTGGCTAAATACAGTGTGGCTTGTGCAATTGCACGCTCGCCCTCGCTTGGGCCAACACGTTGAAATATATCCCACGCATTTAAAGCCACTTCCATTGCGCGCGGATCGGCGTTACCTATGTCTTCTGTAGCAATGGCAAGTAAACGCCTTGCAACATACAAAGGGTCGCCGCCACCGGCTAAAATTCGGCAATACCAATACAGTGCACCGTCGGGGGAGCTACCACGTACTGATTTATGAAAGGCTGATATTAAATCGTAAAACTCATCGCCGCCTTTATCGTATTTAGCTAAATGCGTTGGTAGCACTTGGCTAAGTACGTGCTCATCTACGTTGTATTGACCGTTTTTCTCGGTTGTTAAGTCAACTGCTTGTTCAAGTAAATTAAGTACTTTACGCGCATCGCCGCCACTTGCTTGGCACAGTGCCTGTTTGGCGTTGTCGGCAATAGTGATGTGTTTTTGGCTTAGCTGCTCGTCTTGTTTAAGTGCGCGCTCTATTACGGTGTATAAGTCGGTATCGGCAAGCGACTTTAAAACATACACGCGTGCACGCGACAATATAGCGTTGTTAAGGGCAAACGATGGGTTTTCTGTGGTTGCACCTACAAATATAAAGGTGCCGTCTTCTATGTGCGGTAAAAAGGCATCTTGTTGGGATTTATTAAAGCGGTGAACTTCGTCAACAAACATAAGGGTTCGTTGGCCACGGCTTTCGAGGTTGTCCCGCGCTTGCGTTACGCTGTCGCGTATATCTTTTACGCCTGCAGTTACCGCCGACATTTGAATAAGTGAGGCATCAGCATGGTTGGCAATTATTTGCGCAAGTGTTGTTTTACCCACACCAGGCGGACCCCATAAAATTAAACTATGGCATCGCCCTGCGACAATGGCTTGATGCAGTGGTTTATCAGCGCTTAATAAATGCTGCTGACCAATATATTCATCAAGCGTTGTAGGGCGCATACGCGCGGCAAGTGGGCGTACATCAGGCCCAAAGTTAAAACCTAAATTACTCACCGTTACTCTGATCGTCTATTTCAACACCTTCGGGAGGCGTAAATTCAAACGTGCTTTTATCAAGCGGCGCATTAACTTGTGCATCATTAAATGTAAATGACGATAGCTGCCCTGAATTGTCGGTAACTACTAATTTAGCAAGGCCTTGCTCATTACCTGCAAAGGTTATATCAAGTTGCTCAACTTGGCTTTCTACGCCTTTATTTGGTGTTACGCTAAAACCTGTATTTGTTGCAAGTACGCTGTACTTTTCCCATTGTGCTGGATCTTTTGAGGTAAGTAACACAAACGGTGTTGAATCGATTAAACCGCTGGTTTTCATAATCGTTACTTGCTCAGCAAAGCTGTCGAAGTAATAAGTTTTATCACCGTTTGATACAAATAACGTATCGTCTGGGTTTGTTTGCTGCCAGCGAATCATCATAGGCTGTTGAAGCGCTATTGTGCCCTCGCCTTGCATAACAGCTTGGCCTTCTTTGTCTGTTACTTTTTGTGCAAACTGCGCTTTGAAACTTTTTAAAGTGGCAAGTCTGTCTTGTAATGCTTGGCTGTCGTCAGCAAAGCTTGGTGCGGCAAGTACGCTGCCTAATACTAATAATAAGGCGTTAACTTTTTTCATGAATTTGCTCCATTAGGCACTAATACATCGCGAGCACCGTTATGACCTGGTGAACTCACGATACCCGATGTTTCCATTTGTTCTACTAAACGTGCTGCGCGGTTATAGCCAACACGTAATTTACGTTGCACTGACGATACCGATACTTTGCCGGTTTCAATTACAAACGACACAGCTTCGTCGTATAACGGGTCTGATTCTTCATCTGCGTTTTCGCTAGCTTCACCTGGTAATAAAATATCTTCACTGGCATCACCATTGAGTATTTCATCAATATAATTTGGTTTAGCACGCGCTTTCCAATCGTTTACTACGGCGTGTACTTCGTGGTCGTCTACAAATGCGCCGTGCACACGCTCTGGTACGCTAGTGCCTGGCGGTAAATAAAGCATGTCACCCATACCTAGTAAGTTTTCGGCGCCTTGTTGGTCAAGTATTGTCCGTGAATCTATTTTGCTCGATACCTGAAACGCCATACGTGTTGGGATATTAGCTTTAATTAAGCCAGTAATTACATCTACCGACGGACGCTGCGTAGCAAGCACTAAGTGAATGCCTGCCGCACGTGCCTTTTGGGCTATACGTGCAATAAGTTCTTCTACTTTTTTACCTACAATCATCATCATGTCGGCAAATTCGTCTATTACTACAACAATACTTGGTAATTTACCTAGCTCGTCGGGGCCTTCTTTCATGCCATCAGTGTCTTTAAATAATGGATCAAGAATTGGGTAACCCGCTTCATTGGCTTCAAGCACTTTTTGGTTGTAACCTTTTAAGTTACGCACACCCAATGCTGACATTAATTTATAACGACGTTCCATTTCGCCAACACACCAACGCAGTGCGTTAGCGGCTTCTTTCATGTCGGTCACTACTTCACACAATAAATGCGGAATGCCTTCATATACTGAAAGCTCAAGCATTTTAGGGTCAATCATGATCATACGTACATCGTCAGGACCCGATTTGTACAGCAAGCTTACTATCATGACATTAACGCCCACTGATTTACCCGAACCGGTTGTACCGGCCACCAATAAGTGTGGCATTTTACCTAAATCAGCACATACCGGCTGACCGGCAATGTCTTTACCAAGCACCATGGTAAGTGGCGACGGATTTTGCTCAAATTTAGGGGCGTTTATAACTTCTGATAAACGAACTATTTCACGGTGTTTATTTGGAAGTTCAATACCAACATAGGTTTTACCTGGAATAACTTCTACAACACGTACACTAATTGCCGAAAGCGAACGGGCTAAATCTTTAGCTAAGCCTGTAATTTTAGACACTTTAATACCTGGCGCTAAATCGAGTTCAAAACGCGTAACAACGGGGCCAGGGTATACTGCTACTACGGTTGCTTGTACGTTAAAGTCGAGCAGCTTTGTCTCGACTAGGCGCGATACTGTATCGAGCTCTTCTTGCGAAATTGGGTTTTTAGCTTTGTCCGGTCTATCGAGTAAATCGAGTGACGGTAATGGCCCCGGTGGTGGCTCTTGCGTTAATAATTGCTCAAATTTTTCTTTTGCTGTTGGTGGTGGCTGATAGGCTGCTTTTGGCTTAGGCATTGGCCTTGCTGGTGATACAACCGTTGTAACTGGCTTTTCAGGTTCTACAACTTGGCTTTGATCAAGTGCATTTAATGCAGCAGCCGTGTCCATTGGCTCGTCGTCTATGGCGCTAAAGCCAATTTCTTGATCGAGTATATCGTCGAGTTCATCAAACGGAATAAAGTCATCACTAATTTGTGGCTCGCTAAATGGCGTTTGCGGTTTGTTAATTGCTTTTTGTTTATCTGCTTTTTTAGCCGATGTAGGCAGCTCTATTTGCTCTTTTATATCGTCTTCAAAATGGGCGTCTACTTCATCGTTATTATTTACTGTACCTGCAGCGTGTTCTCGGTGCATCCAGCCTTTTGCATACGACACGATAAAACGATAAAACCTAACCATTAAATCTCCAAGATAATCAACAAAATCAACCCACGATACACCCGTTAATAAGGTAAGCCCTGCAAAAAAGAAACACAGCAATAATATAGATGTACCGGTAAAGTTAAATGCAGGCATCATAGCTGATGCAATAACATCGCCCACTACCCCACCAGAAGAGAAGTTATAAATATCGTCAAAGTTGATACTGCTAATAGCGGTAGCTGAGGTAATAAATAAAGCAAAACCAATAACTCGCAGCGCTAAAGTAGTGTAATCAAGCTGTAAAATGCGGTGAGGTTGTTTAAATAACAAGTAGCCAAATAATTGAATGGCAGCAGGTACTAAATAAGCCAACCAACCAAAAGTAAGTAATAAAATGTCAGCTATCCATGCACCAGCTGTGCCCGTAATATTTTTTACGTTTCTAAATTCACCAGTTTGCGACCACGAAGGATCAACTGGATCAAAGCTGATTAAGGCACATAAAATAAATATTGCTGTAAAGGTACTGATAATCAGCCCTGTTTCTAATAGTCTTTGCACACCGTTTAGGCGCATAGTTCCCTATTCCTCTTTATTATTCTATTTTATTCACACTTACTTAGCAGTGAAATACCTTAGCAGGAAATGCAATTTGTTGCACTTTATCTTAACCTTGATGGCCTGATTATGAACACGTTTTTATAATTTAGGCAGATAAAAGCAAATGTCAGCCTATTATAAATACTGTTAAGCAATATACGGGCGAATAATTACACCTTCTTCACCTTTTACTTCTTCCATTACTACATAAGTACGGCTTTCACTTACATTTGGAAGTTTCAATAGTATGTCGCCTAATACGCCACGGTATTCTGACATATCATTTACGCGTGTTTTAAGTAAAAAGTCGAAATTACCCGACACCAAATGGCATTCTATAATTTCTTCATGCTTTTTTACAGCAGCACTGAACTCATCAAATACATCGGGTGATGTTTTGGTAATTGTTACCTCTACATACACCGATAAACCTTGCCCAAGCTTAGCAGGGTTGACCACTGCTTTGTAACCTAATATGTAACCTTCTCGTTCTAGTTTTTTTACCCGTTCGAGACAGGGCGTGGCGCTTAGGCCAACTCGTCTGGCCAGTTCAACATTGGAAAGGCGTCCATCATGTTGTAATTCCATCAAAATTTTCCGGTCAATTCTATCTAATAACTGATGCATAGTACCAACTAGTTTTTTATGCTGTTTATTTTTATTATTTAGATAATAACACTAGAATCCACTTTAAAAAAGGTGAGACACACTGGCTTATGATGAATATAATAGTGAAAAATGTTAATCCGTTCTTAATAAGGCAAATGTTATGATTATTGGTGTACCTAAAGAAATTAAAAACCATGAATACCGTGTAGGTATGGTTCCTGCGAGTGTTCGTGAATTAGTAAACCACGGTCACCAAGTGATTGTAGAAACTGATGCAGGCATGGGGATTGGTTTTACTAACGAAGACTACACACAAGCAGGTGCTGAAATTTTAGCAACTGCTGCTGATGTTTTCGCTAAAGCCGACATGATTGTAAAAGTAAAAGAGCCACAAGCTGTTGAACGTGCAATGCTACGTGAAGACCAAATCCTTTTCACTTACTTACACCTTGCACCTGATCTTCCACAAACTGAAGACCTTGTAAAAAGCAAAGCTATTTGTATTGCATACGAAACTGTAACTGACTCACGCGGTGGTTTACCGCTTCTTGCGCCTATGAGCGAAGTGGCTGGTCGTATGTCTATTCAAGCTGGTGCACAAGCGCTAGAAAAGTCTAACCACGGTCGTGGCATGCTACTAGGTGGCGTACCAGGCGTTGAAGCTGCTAAAGTTGTTGTAATTGGCGGCGGCATGGTTGGTCGTAGCGCAGCTCAAATGGCTGTTGGCCTTGGTGCTGAAGTTGTGGTTCTTGATCGTAACATCGACGTATTACGTGCACTAGACGCGCAATTTGGTAATAAAGTAAAAGCTATTTACTCAACTGCTGATGCACTAGAAAAACACGTACTAGAAGCTGATTTAGTAATTGGTGGCGTACTAATCCCAGGTGCAGCTGCACCTAAACTAGTCACTGCAGAGCACATTAAAGCAATGAAACCTGGCTCTGCAATTGTTGACGTTGCAATCGACCAAGGTGGCTGTATTGCTACCTCTAAAGCAACGACGCATGCTGATCCTACTTTCATCGTTGATGAAGTTGTTCACTACTGTGTTGCTAACATGCCAGGTGCTGTTCCACGCACATCTACGTTTGCACTTAACAATGCAACATTGCCTTTCATCATTAACCTTGCAAATAAAGGTTATAAAAAGGCGCTACTAGATGACGCTCACTTCTTAAAAGGCTTAAACGTAATTAAAGGCCAAGTAACTTACAAAGAAGTAGCACAAGCGTTCAACATGGAATATGTTGACCCACGCACAGCGGTAGAAAACGCATAATTTAGCGTTTTCTAGTTAGGTTGGTATTAAATAACATAGTAACTTAACTACAACTCATAAAAAAAGCAGCTAATTAGCTTAATGCCGATCAGTTAAGAAATATTTGACGATCCATTGACCGATCTTCTGGTTAGTTTATAAAGGCTTCTGAATTTATTCAGGAGCCTTTTATTTTGCAACTCACTACCGCACTTTCTCTTGCCAATAGCTACGCACCCAATTCAGAAGGCTTAGGTCAACTGAGTGATTTTTTATGTCCTGACTTTATCAAACAATGCGCTGAAACCGCTGGTGTCGCGACGATAAGGAAAAGAAGGCTTCCTGTTGAGATGGCCGTTTGGACAGTCATTTGTATGTCGTTTTATCGTGAAGACCCACTGTGGAGTATTGTCAGTAAATTAGGGCTCGCTTTACCAGGTAAAAAAGAACTCGTTGCACCCAGTGCGGTTGTACAGGCTAGGCAGCGGCTTGGGGCTGATGCCGTTAAACAGGTTTTTGAGAAAAGTCAGCAAATGTGGAATGCTGATGCGAACCATCCCACATGGTGCGGGCTATCACTACTGGGTGTTGATGGTGTTATTTGGCGCACACCGGATACTGCTGAAAATCAACATGCATTCTCCGTGTGGAAAAATCAGCATGGTGACACGGCTTTCCCTCAGGTTCGCATGGTGTGTTTGATGGAGTTAACTAGCCATTTATTAATGGGGAGCGCCTTTGATAGTTGTCGTACTAGTGAAATGGTGTTGGCTGAAGACTTAATCGAGGCAACACCCGATAACTCACTGACGTTATTTGATAGAGGCTTCTATTCTCTAGGCTTACTCAATCGTTGGCATCATGCTGGGGGAAATAGGCATTGGCTTCAACCGATGAGAAAAGGCACGCAATATGAAATTGTTCGCTCTTTAGGCCGTCAAGACAAACTTATCAAGCTAAAAGCAACAGCACAAGCGAGAAAAAAGTTCGACGATTTACCACAGAGTATTGAAGTCAGGCTAGTCACAAAAACGGTTAAGGGGAAAGAAGTGAATATACTCACTTCACTGACTGATCCAATGCGTTTCCCTAAGGCTGACATTGTTGACCTCTATAGTGAACGATGGGAAATTGAACTTGGTTATCGAGAAATGAAACAAACGTTACTGAATAGTCACTTCACGCTACGCAGCAAGAAACCTGAGATGATAGCGCAAGAATTATGGGGCGTAATGTTGAGCTATAACTTGCTCCGATACCAGATGGTGAAAATGGCGCAGAAAAAGTCTGGAATATATGCAAAACACCTGAGTTTTACGACGTGTGCTATTAGTATTATTAACCTTATTCATACAATGTTTATAGAAAATGCAGGACGGATACCTAAATCAATAGAGCAATTACAAGCTCAAGTTGAACATCACATATTGCCGATAAAACGGGAGCGGGCGTATCCGAGGTGTGTGAAACCAAAACCCAGTAAATACCCCAATAAAAAACGCCAGTCAGCTGTTAACTGACTGGCATTAAGCTAATTAGCTGCTTTTTTTGTGTCTGATTTAAAATGAATTTATATAAAACGCTTGATTATAAAATCTACTTTTACACGCTTAGCTTGGCCAAGTAGTTTTTTAACTGGCTGCGGGTAATCATCCATCGTTTCTAAATCATCTGGGCCTGTTAAACGGCGACAGTGTTGTAAAATTTCATGCTTTTCGTTATCAATGGCATCCATAATTGTTTGCTCTGGATCTTCTATTAAAATACCATTTTCGATATCAAGGCCCCATGCACGCGGATTTAAGTTATGCCCGCTCAGTAAATGTTTTGTTCTATCTGAACAAATACCTTTTAAATGAAACGAATTACTTCCATCTTTCCACAAATACACATTTAAATTGCCGTTATCGATATGGCGTTTTTGCGTTTTTACAAACTTATGCAAAATAGTTTCGTATAAATAAGGTAGTGCCCCTATTTTACTAAACGGCTCACTTGGCGGTAAATAAAAGTCATTTGCTGTTTTATCGCCTACCACAATAGTCACTTGTTTGCCTTGCTTTAATAAACGGCGCAGTGATCGCATAAGCGGCGCCGGAAAATTAAAGTATGGCGTATACAACACAAGCTCTTGCTCTGTGGTATCAAATAACGCTTTTATTAAACGATTTAATTCGTTATTACGACGGCCAAGCCCCAAAAATAAACGAATACCTAATGCTTGCGTATTTAGTTGCTCTGCTGCGTTATAACTGGCGGCCTTTAAATCACGCATTAATTGCTTTTGGTCAAGTTTGAAGTCGTGTAAACGTTTAAGCGGTCGTGTGTCTATGCGTGGCACAGCAACGGAGCTAATTAGCTTTGTCTCAATAAAATCAACCACTGATTCACACAGTTCGCTCTGCGTTATTAAAAAGTAACGATCGAGTCTGTAGCGTTCGTTATACTGCAAATACACGTTGTTTAAGCTTGCGCCGCTGTAAAGTAAGGTATCGTCAATGACAAACCCCTTTAAATGCAATACGCCAAATAATTCTTTAGCTTTTACAGGTACGCCATAAACTTGTACGTTCGATTTAAACTTTTCTAAATCGTCACAGTATAAACTTGCATTGCCGTCAGACTTCTCTGCACCAATAAGACCACGTTGCGCACGATGAAAATCCACCAGCACTTTTATTTCAAGTGCTGGGTTTGTTAATGACACACGATGCAAAGCTTCTAAAATTTCGCGACCTGCTTCGTCATCTTGTAAATAAAGCGCTGTGATATAAATTCGTTTTTTTGCGCTACTAATCAAACGTAGCAATTGCGTTCGGTAATCTTGCGCATTGGTTAAGACGTTAACGTCTTTTGAAGTCAACCCGAATGCGGGTTTTTCCTGCCAAAATAACATAGTTGCCTATTCACTTGGGTCACATGATTTATCAGTGACAAATAAAATTAGGTAAAACATAACAAAAAAAATCAAAGTGGTCATGAATTAACGTTGTTTTGTTGCCTGTTAGTCTATTTATTGAGCTACTTTACTTTATTAAACGCAAAAGCCACAATCTCTAGTACACAATACTGCACAGCTTTTCGATTTACTAAAAAAAATAATCTCGGATTTTGTTTACTTCTGCCTTGTTTTTCTTAGAATCGAGCGCATTAAAGACCGTATTAAACGTTTAGGAAAAAATAATGACTGAAGCAAAACATTGTAAGCTACTAATTTTAGGCTCTGGCCCAGCTGGTTATACTGCCGCAGTATATGCAGCACGTGCAAATTTAAACCCTGTTTTAATTACAGGCATTCAACAAGGTGGCCAATTAACAACCACGACTGAAGTTGAAAACTGGCCTGGTGATGCACACGGCTTAACAGGTCCTGCATTAATGGATCGTATGAAAGAGCACGCTGAGCGCTTTGAAACTGAAATTGTGTTTGATCACATTAATAAAGTAGATGTATCTAAGCGCCCTTTCACACTAACTGGCGACCAAGGTACTTACACATGTGATGCGTTAATCATTGCAACGGGTGCGTCTGCTAAATACTTAGGCTTAGAGTCTGAAACTAATTTCCAAGGCCGTGGTGTTTCGGCATGTGCTACATGTGACGGCTTTTTCTATAAAGGTCAGAAAGTAGCGGTTGTTGGTGGTGGTAATACAGCGGTTGAAGAAGCGCTTTACTTATCTAACATTGCTGACGAAGTACATGTTATTCATCGTCGTGATAGTTTCCGCAGTGAAAAAATACTTGCTGACCGCCTTGCTGAAAAAGCAGCAAACGGTAACGTTGTAATGCATTACAACCGCACGCTTGACGAAGTATTAGGCGACCAAATGGGTGTAACAGGCGTTCGTATTAAAGATGCACACTCTGATGCAACTGAAGAACTAGATTTAGCCGGTGTATTTATTGCTATTGGCCATAAGCCAAATACAGATATGTTTGTTGGCCAACTAAAAATGAAAGATGGCTACTTAGTTGTAGAGTCTGGATTGAACGGTAACGCGACTCAAACAAGTGTAGAGGGCGTTTTTGCTGCTGGTGATGTATCTGACCACATTTACCGTCAAGCAATCACATCAGCGGGTACAGGCTGTATGGCTGCTCTTGATGCAGAACGTTTCTTAGATAATTTATAAGCAATTAAATAAATTATTATAGGGCTGATTATTCAGCCCTTTTTTTATGCCTAAAATATAGTTACACTTTTACGATCAATTATAAGATAAGTACTGTATGAGAAATCAGCTATACCAATTAAGCGAAAACGATATAGCATTCCCCAATCCGGAATACGCATTAGAATCCCCTGATGGCTTACTCGCAATTGGCGGAGATTTAAGTTTACCTCGCCTAAGTAATGCCTACAAAAGCGGAATATTCCCTTGGTTTAGTGAAGATGAGCCTATTATGTGGTGGTCGCCGAGCGAACGCGGGATTTTTGAACTGGATGATTTTCATATAAGTAAGAGTCTGCGTAAGCATTTAAAAAAGCACCCTGTGAGAGTAACCATTAATAATGCCTTTGAAGAGGTGATAGAAGCATGTCGCGATCAACGCCTTGACACCGATGGTACCTGGATCACTTCTGACATGCTCAACGCTTACGTTAATGCACACAATGCGGGCATTGCTCATAGTTTAGAGGTGTGGAGTAACGGAGAGCTTGCAGGAGGCTTATACGGTATTATGCAAAATGGTGTATTTTGTGGCGAGTCGATGTTTCATCATCAAACCAATTGCTCTAAGCTTGCGATGTGGGCACTGGTAAATTGGCTTAAACGTCACAATGCGCATTTTATTGATTGCCAGTTAGAAAACCCTTATTTAATGACCCTCGGTGCACAAGTAATTCCTCGCTCAACATTTTTGACTAAACTAAAAGCTGCACATAGCTATATCGTTAACCCTATTATGTGGGAGCCACAAGAACTTGACGCAATCTATGAATGAACAACTTCCTGCACGTGTTGGTTTAACCCAAGAGTTTGACTGTAGTTATTTGCCCAACAGACAAGAACAACTTTTAGTTATTCTAGATCCTAGTTGCTACAGTACCGACAAATTTGAGTCATTATTAGGTTTAGGGTTTCGTCGCAGTGGTAACCAAATATACCGCCCGCATTGCCCAATATGCAGTGCATGTAATTCTGTACGTGTATTAGCACAAGACTTTATCCCCTCAAAATCGCAAAAACGTAAACTAAACAAAGCAAAAAGCCAGTTTGAAGTGAAATATTCGACGCAAGAGCGACCTGAGTACTATCCGCTTTATAGTAAGTACATAACAATGCGTCACCAGGATGGAAGTATGTATCCTCCTGAAAAAGAACAGTTTCAAAGCTTTTTACTTTGCAGTTGGCTCAAAATCACATTTGTTGAACTATGGCACCAAGATACTTTAGTCGCAGTTGCCGTAACTGATTGTATGAATAGCGCTATTTCTGCAATCTATACCTTTTTCGACCCCGATTTTGAACACTATAGTTTAGGCTCTGTGATGATATTAGAGCAGCTTAGATTTGCAAAAGAGCAAAATAAGCAATACGTGTACTTGGGCTATCAAATTGATGAATGCAACAAAATGAAGTACAAAACTCAGTTTTTACCAGCTCAAAAACAGCTTAATGATGAGTGGGTGGCTATTTAATTTGCAAATATAGCCCCTGCGCCTTTACTTATTGGTGTATTTTGGGCAAAATCTGCAGCGTTTAACTATTAAAGAGGTGTTACGCTAAACATGGCGAAAGAAGACGTAATCGAAATGCAAGGGACAGTCCTTGATACTTTACCAAATACAATGTTCCGAGTTGAGCTAGAAAATGGTCACGTAGTTGTGGCTCATATTTCAGGCAAAATGCGCAAAAACTATATCCGTATTTTAACCGGCGATAAAGTAACGGTAGAAATGACTCCTTACGATTTATCGAAAGGTCGTATCGTATTCCGTGCTCGCTAAGTAAGTGCGTAAACGAGATTTAGTTTTTGGCTAGTGTTTTACTAGCTTTAAGCGTTTATTAAATGTAATTGATAGACATTGACTAGCAATTACATTTAATAAACAAAAAGCCCAGTTTTTACTGGGCTTTTTGTTGCCTATAAAAAGGGCAAAAAAATGGCCCGCTATTATGTAGCGAGCCATTTTATTTAACTAAACTTTTTAATTAACGTTTTACGCTGGTGTTAAGCTACTCTCGTAATCAAACCGAATCTTCTTGTCTTTAACCGATACTTTAACCGTACCGCCATCAACAAGTTCACCAAACAGTATTTCGTTAGCTAATTGCTTTTTAAGCTCTTCTTGAATAACACGTGCCATTGGTCGTGCACCCATTGCTTTATCGTAGCCTTTATCTGCCAACCACTCACGTGCTTTAGACGTAAGCTCAAGGTTAACCGATTTTTTATCAAGCTGGGATTGCAGCTCCACAATAAATTTATCAACCACCATTAAAATAACTTCACGTTCAAGGTGATTAAACCAAATGATGTTATCTAAACGGTTTCTAAATTCTGGCGAGAATACTTTATTAATTTCGCCCATTGCATCATGCGTGTGATCTTGCTCTGTAAAACCAATCGACTTACGTGTGGTTTCTTGCACACCAGCGTTAGTTGTCATTACCACAACTACATTTCTAAAATCGGCTTTACGACCGTTATTATCGGTTAACGTACCGTGATCCATTACCTGTAGTAGGATGTTATAAATGTCTGGATGCGCTTTTTCAATCTCATCTAAAAGTACAACTGCATGTGGGTTTTTAATAACAGCTTCTGTTAATAAACCACCTTGCTCAAAGCCAACATATCCTGGTGGAGCACCAATTAATCGACTTATAGCATGGCGCTCTACATATTCAGACATATCAAAACGAATAAACTCAACACCCATGCATTTAGCAAGCTGTTTAGTGACTTCTGTTTTACCCACACCGGTAGGTCCTGCAAATAAGAACGAGCCAACTGGTTTTTCTTCGCTTGATAAACCAGAGCGAGATAAACGAATAGCTGATGTAAGCGCGTCAATAGATTGATCTTGCCCAAATACAAGCATTTTAAGATTACGGTCTAGGTTTTTAAGCGTTTCTTTATCTGTTGACGATACGCTTTGCGCTGGGATACGTGCCATTTTAGATATAATTAGTTCTATATCTGCCACGCCAATGGTTTTTTTACGTTTAGAGCTAGGTTGCAGGCGCTGACTTGCACCGGCTTCATCAATTACATCAATTGCTTTATCTGGCAAGTGGCGTTCATTAATGTATTTAGCACTTAGCTCTGCTGCTGCTTTTAATGCTTTTTGAGTATAACGAATACCATGGTGCTCTTCGTAACGCTCTTTTAAGCCATTTAATATTTTGGTGGTATCGGCAACACTTGGTTCAAGTACATCTATTTTTTGAAAACGACGTACTAGTGCACGATCTTTCTCAAAAATATTTTTATACTCATTGTAAGTTGTTGAACCCATACAACGTAACTTTCCACTTGAAAGCAGTGGTTTAAGCAAGTTTGATGCATCCATAACGCCACCAGACGCTGCGCCGGCACCAATTATGGTATGTATTTCATCAATAAATAAAATAGACCCAGGCTGTGCTTGTAGCTCTTTTAATAAGCTTTTAAAGCGCTTTTCAAAATCGCCACGGTATTTAGTACCCGCAAGCAATGCCCCCATATCTAGCGAGTACACAACTGCATCTGCAATTACTTCTGGTACTTGCTCGTTAACAATACGATACGCTAAGCCTTCGGCAATTGCTGTCTTACCAACACCTGCTTCACCAACTAGTAATGGGTTGTTCTTTTTGCGACGACACAATACTTGTACCGTGCGCTCTACTTCGCTGTCACGTCCAATCAAAGGGTCTATATTGCCTTCACGTGCTTGAACGTTTAAGTTGGTTGTAAAGCTGTCTAGCTTGCTTGCTTCTTCATTTTGAACTTCTTGCACTTCTTCATGAATATCATCGGTATCATCCCCTAACTCATCATCGGCTTTAGAAATACCGTGTGAAATAAAGTTAACAATATCTAAACGCGATACATCTTGCTTTTTAAGTAAATAAACAGCTTGGCTCTCTTGCTCAGAAAAAATAGCAACTAGCACGTTTACGCCAGTAACTTCATTTTTACCTGACGATTGCACATGAAATACCGCACGCTGTAATACACGCTGAAAACCAAGCGTTGGCTGAGTTTCACGTTCTTCTTCTAGATCTGGGATGACGGGTGTTGTTTCGTCAATAAATTCTAATAATTCGGTTTTTAAGCCAGAAAGATTAACACCGCACGCATTTAGGGCTTCTCCTGCTGAAGGATTATCTAACAGCGCAAGTAAAAGGTGCTCTACGGTCATAAACTCATGACGGCGAGTGCGCGCTTCACGAAACGCGGCATTTAATGTGAGTTCTAAGTCTTTGTTTAGCATTGGCAACCCCTTACTGAGATAATAATTTATACCACAACAATCGGATGTTTGATCACCCTAGTTGGTATTTATTCCTGCTCACAACTACAAAGCAGTGGATGCTCGTTATCACGCGCGTAGCGGTTAACTTGTTCAACCTTAGTATGGGCTACATCGGCGCTGTAAACACCGCAAATACCCTTACCTTTTTCATGAACCTGAAGCATCACGTCGGTTGCTCTATCGCTATCCATATTAAAAAACGTCGTTAAAACTTCTATTACAAAGTCCATCGGCGTGTAGTCGTCGTTATTTAAAACAACTTTATATTTTCGCGGTGGTTGTAGCTTTTGCTTTTCACTGTCGCGAACTGTGTCAATTACACCTGAATCTTTCATACCACTCATAATTAAATATAGTCTTGTCTTTGTAACTCAAGCAAACTTGAATAAAAAATAAATAAAATGTTAAAAAAATAACTCAAAACACTTGACTGGTTGGCTAAATAAACTACAGTCAAACATAGATTGATTAAACCTTAATCAGTCTAGCAAATTATACGGTTTAGAATAACTAAATTAGTCAACTTATTGAAGGATGTAGAAGTATGGCTTGCGGTAAAGTTAAATGGTTCAACAACGCCAAAGGTTTTGGTTTCATCGTAGAAGACGGCTGCGAGAATGATATTTTCGCTCATTACTCAACTATTGTAATGGACGGATATAAAACACTTAAAGCTGGTCAAGATGTAACTTTCGAATTAGAACAAGGGCCTAAGGGCCTCCACGCTAAAAATATTGCCCCTGATGGCGACATTATAGAGTGAACAATGTTCTGTTCGACTAAAGCGAGTGACCTTTTTAGATCCTCGCTTAATTCCTTAAGCATACTTTTATCTCTTCACCCTTATTTATTGCCCCTTTTTGCCCAAATTCAACCCTTTTCCTTGAATTTATTTTATATACCCCAATGTTCTAAGAGTTAATTGTTTAACTGAGTATTGAGCTCCTTCATACTCTGGCCCTTTTTATTTAAGCTTGTTACACTCTTAATGCTAGAACAGCGCATTAACACAACAGTTATCATACTTTTGCCAGTTTTAAATGTACTAGGCTAAAGGCTGATTTATTTTTGTTGATTTTTTAGCTATAAATACAATTCTAGTTCGTCAGGTGTGACTATTCTGCTTTTATAAAAAAGCAACGCTGAGTACCAACACCTAACAAACTATTCATTACGAGCGTACGTGTTTATTAACTTGTTTAATAATATTTACTCATTAGTAATGATTTTCTTTGCATTGTTGAATAAGACCTTATCGGTCAACTATCTAGGAATGATGATGACATCAAAAATTATCTATACAAAAACGGACGAAGCTCCGGCACTAGCAACTTACTCGTTGCTACCGATCATCCAAGCATATACAAATGCGGCCGGTGTTGAAGTTGAAACTCGCGATATCTCATTAGCAGGTCGTGTAATTGCTAGCTTCCCTGATTATTTAACACAAGAACAACGCATTGGCGATGCACTTGCTGAACTTGGCGAGCTTGCTAAAACACCAGAAGCGAACATCATCAAATTACCAAACATCAGTGCATCTGTTCCACAGCTGCGAGCTGTAATTAAAGAGCTTCAAGCAAAAGGTTACGCGCTTCCAGAATACCCTGTTGAACCTAAAAATGATGAAGAAAAAGCAGTTCAAGCTGCTTACGACAAAATTAAAGGCAGTGCAGTAAACCCAGTACTACGTGAAGGTAACTCTGATCGTCGCGCACCAGGTTCTGTAAAAGAATATGCACGTAACAACCCACATTCAATGGGTGCGTGGAGCAAAGATTCTCAGTCTTACGTTGCAAGCATGAGCGAAGGTGATTTCTTTGGGTCTGAGCAATCAGTCACTGTAGATACAGCCACTGATGTGCGTATTGAACATGTTGCAACTAACGGTGACGTTACTGTTCTTAAACAAAGCACACCTCTTTTAGCTGGCGAAGTAATTGATGCATCAAGCATTAGCGCTTCTAAGCTTCAAGCTTTCTTGGCTGCTGAAATTGATGCTGCTAAAGAAAAAGGTGTTTTATTCTCGCTTCACATGAAAGCGACAATGATGAAAGTATCTGATCCAATCATCTTCGGTCATGCTGTAAAAGTATTCTACAAAGATGTGTTTGCTAAACACGGTGAGCTTTTTGAAGAGCTAGGTGTTGATGTAAATAATGGTTTAGGCGACGTATATTCTAAAATTCAAACATTAGACGGTGCTAAGCGCGAAGAAATTGAAGCAGATATTCAAGCTGTTTACGCTAGCCGCCCTGCTATTGCTATGGTTGATTCTGACCGTGGTATTACAAACTTACACGTACCAAGTGACGTGATCATCGATGCATCTATGCCTGCTGCAATACGTTCAAGCGGTCAAATGTGGAATAACGATGGTAAATTACAAGACACTAGCTTTGTAATTCCTGATCGTTGTTACTCAGGTATTTACCAAGCAACTATCGATTTTTGTAAAGTAAATGGCGCGTTTGATCCAACAACTATGGGGAGCGTTCCTAACGTTGGCCTTATGGCTCAAAAAGCGGAAGAATACGGTTCTCACGATAAAACATTTGAAGCTAAAGCGGACGGTTCTATCCGTGTCGTTGATGCTAATGGTAATACATTACTTGAGCACAGTGTTGAGCAAGGCGATATCTGGCGTATGTGTCAGGTTAAAGACGCACCAATTCAAGATTGGGTTAAGCTTGCAGTAAATCGTGCACGCGCAACAGGCGTTCCAGCTATTTTCTGGTTAGACGAAAACCGTGCACATGATGCGCAGCTAATCAAAAAAGTAAATAAATACCTACCAGATCACGATACAGCTGGTTTGGATATTCAAATTTTAGCACCGCTTGAAGCAACATTGTTCTCATTAGCGCGTATTAAAGAAGGTAAAGACACGATTTCTGTAACAGGTAATGTATTACGTGATTACCTTACAGACTTATTCCCAATTTTAGAGTTGGGTACGAGTGCTAAAATGCTTTCAATTGTTCCACTTATGAACGGTGGTGGCTTATTTGAAACTGGCGCGGGTGGTTCTGCACCTAAGCATGTTCAACAATTCGAAAAAGAAAACCACTTACGTTGGGATTCTTTAGGTGAATTTTTAGCACTAGCTGCATCGCTTGAGCACCTTAGCGTAACTACGGGTAACAACAAGGCACAAGTACTTGCTGATACACTAGACAAAGCGACAGGCACATTCCTTGCTGAAAACAAGTCTCCTTCACGTAAAGTGAAAGAAATTGATAACCGTGGTTCTCATTTCTTCCTATCTTTATTCTGGGCACAAGAACTTGCTAAGCAAAATGATGACAGTGAACTTAAAGCACAGTTTACTCAAATTGCTAGCGACCTTGAGTCTAATAAAGAGCAAATCGTAAGTGAGCTTAACGATGCGCAAGGCCCTGCAGTTGATTTAGGCGGTTACTTCCAGCCTAACGATGATGCAGCGTTTAAAGCGATGCGTCCAAGCACTACATTTAACGATATTCTTGCTAAATTAGTATAAATATTGGTTTAAATTTAAAAGCCGCTTACTTGTAAAAGTAAGCGGCTTTTTTATGTCTGATACCAATTCGCTTAATTAAGTGATCTATTTTTAGGATGGAAAAACGTGTTGATAGCTAGGCAAAAAATTTGCTATTTAGTCGTTCTCGGCAATTGCTCCTGCATTGCTCTACCTTCTGCATCCATGCAGTCGTAAATGAGAATTTTTTAACACAGGTAGCGACACGTTTAGCCCCGCAAAATGATTAAGTATTATTGCGGATTGGTATAAACTTTAAAAAAGGCCGCTATTTATAAAATAGCGGCCTTTAAAATAATTAAATTTATTTATTTAATTAATTATTTAGTATCATACCAATTCGCTTAATTAAGTGATCAATTTTGAGGCAAGAAAATCTTGTCGATAACAAGGCAAAAATTTCGTTATTTAGTTGCTCTATATCAGAAATTTTTAACGCAGTTACCGTCAGATTTAATCCCTCAAATTGATTAAGCATTATTGCGGGTTGGTATAAGCCCGTGGCATTTTTGAGTCAGTTGTATAGCGGTCACGCAGTTTATCTTGACGAGATTGTGTAGATACCTCAACCCCATTGATAAACATTTTGCTCACATGGCTGCTTAGTTCAAACGGGTCATTACTCCACATTACTACATCAGCGGCTTTACCAACTTCAAGGCTACCTGCATTAATACCAAATACATCAGCAACGTTTGATGTAACCGCTTTTAACGCACCTTCTTGGCTCATACCGTACGACACAGCATTACCAGCATCGAAACGTAGCTGATATATGTTGTGGCTTGCATCGCCACCTACCGTTAATAATACTTTAACGCCTGCTTTTTCAAGCACACTAGCATTATCTAAACTCGCATGAAGCGAATCAAAACTTCCTGGTAAGCTATCCATTGCACTAATGATCACTGGGATATTTGCTTTAGCAACGCGCTCTTTAACTACAACAGCATCTTGCGCACCGTTAAGCACTAAATTAATGCCAAATTGCTCTTTCACTTTAATGAGCTCAATAATATCAGCCGCACGTGATACGCCAACCACTAATGGCATTTCGCCAGTGAGTACTTTTGCCATGACTTTATCTTCAGTACTTGGTTTGTCATCATCTTTTTTGGCTTTTTTACCAGCTTTAGTTTTGTGCTCATCAAGCTTATTAATCAGTGTTTGCAAAGTAAAAGCACGAGAGCCTTTGCTGCGCTCACCTAAGTAAACAATTAAAGCGGCCTGTTTTTGTATGTCGCTGTCAAAACTACCACTTAAATCAACAACACTCGCAAGGCCTGAAAAAATGCTATCGCCGCCATGTGGAGTAATTACATCGCGTGTTACGCCGCCTTTACGAGCATAAGGCACTAAGCTTGAATGAGCGTTGTAAGCCAAGCTTACGTCAAAATCGATACCGGCTTTATCCTCGCCTGCATCGCGCGAGCCCGCAACTGCACTTACTTCAACTAAACCAAGTTGGTTAATACTTGCAATAAAGCCAGGGGTTACAATTTGACCTTTTGCATCAATAACCTTATCGGCTTTCACTTCAGTTGGGTTAATCGCGGTGATTTTACCATCTGTCATTACAATGCTTGCCGCTTCTAATACACCTTGATCAGATGACGTATGTAATGTCGCATTAATAATTGCTAGCGATTGTGCGCTTACAGCACCAGATGCTAATAATCCTGCAGCAACCAGAGAAAGCGAAAACGAACGTGATAAATTTTTCATTCTGGGTGCTCCTTATTGTTGACCTAACATAAAATCACTTACTGCTTGATACGCGCTGTCGTTTCTATCGTAAACTTTTACACCATCAACAAACACTTGTTCAGCTTTAGCATAAACACTAAATGGGCTTTGATTCCAAATAACAACATCGCCCTGCTTACCGGCTTCTAGTGAACCTGTTTTGTCATCAATACCTAACGATTTAGCAGCGTTAGACGTGATCCATTTAATAGCGTGTTGCTCAGAAATATCAAAACCATTTTCGTTAGCGCGGTACATAACCTTGCCCGCTTCTTGGTTTAAACGCTGAATAGTAGTATCTGAATCTGAGTGAACAACTGCACACGAGTTTTTAACCGCATCAACAATAGCCACGTTTTCTTGTACCATATCGTAGGCTTCCATTTTAAAGCCCCACCAGTCTGGCCAAAGTGCAGCACACGAACCATTTTGGGCAAGTAAGTCAGCAATTTTATATGCTTCTACACCGTGATGAAAAGTACCTGCGTGGTAACCAAATTCTTTTGACAGGTCAATCATCATTGCCATTTCTTCAGCTTTATAACAATGATTATGAATCATCACTTCGCCTTCAAGCACACCGCGTAGCGTATCGTGTTTAATATCACGTACTGGTGCTTCTGGGTTTAAACCTGCCGCGTAATCGGCATCGTACTTATCCCATGCACGTTTGTATTCAGCAGCTTCAGCCCATGCCATACGGTAACCAGCCATATTACCCATACGAGTTGAAGGCAGCACGCCTTTGCGACCATAAACACGTTTAGGGTTTTCACCACATGCCATTTTTAAACCATACGGCGCGCCAGGAAATTTCATGCTTTGCATAGTGTGTGCAGGTACATTTTTAAGCGTAACACCGCGACCACCAAATAAGTTAGCTGAGCCTGGTAAAATTTGCAGAGAAGTAATGCCGCCTTCGCGGGCGCGGTTAAAGCCTGGATCTTGTGGCCAGACAGAATGCTCAACCCACACTTCTGCAGTGTTAGGGCTGGTCATTTCGTTACCATCTTGATGCGACTCAACCGACGGGCTTGGGTATGCGCCTAAATGTGAATGTACGTCAATAATACCCGGTGTTACCCATTTGCCTTGTGCATCAATTGTAATATCAGCAGTGGCTGTTAAGTCTTTACCGACTTGTTGTACTTTGCCGTCAACAAGTAATACATCTGTTTCATCTAAACGCTCACCAGTACCTGTTAAAACGGTGGCATTGGTAATTAATGTGCTAGATGTAGAAACTGGCTGATAAGTACTTGGGTAAGGGTTTTTGTTAATTGTTATTTTATCGTCTTGCGGGCCGTTTTCTTGGCAACCTACAAGTGCAGCAGCTAAGCCCACTGCTAATAAAGAAGGTGCAAATTTTTGCATGTTGTTTGGATCTCCTGTTTTTTTGCTACTTTAGCGAAAGCTAAGGAATAAAGCCAAAAAAACAGGTGAAAACGCAGTTAATTAAGATGAATATCTGTAATTATTTCTTTATATAATTGTTATACAACTTTTCAAGCGCACCTTCGGTGGTAAGCGAGGGGTCTTTGCTTATAAAGTGCTTTACCGTACGCGTTACAAAATCAGAGTTTTGCTTATGTAGCTTTGAAAAATCTTTAATAAGTGTATTACCGTCTTTAGCTGCAGTTACTTTGTCATGACGGTGACGATACTGGCTCAATGCTTTATTAAAATCACCTTGGTAGTCTTCAACCAAAATTTTATAAAAGTCACTTTTTTGTACGTTTAAATCATTAATGCAGTAATTTAGCGCTTCTTTAAAGTCGGTAAATATCATGCCCTCTACATCAAACTCTTTCGTTTTTTCACGCACTGCTACTTTGGCATCTTCTGTGGCATAGCTAAAACCCGTAAAGGCTAAACGCTCAGCGGCTTCTTTTCCTAATTTCATACCCGCTTGAATACTATGGGCAAACTCGTCGCTCATGTCGCCAAGTTCGCTTTCTTCCCACATGTTATAAACGCGCAGTGGTTTAGCATATTTATTTGAGAGCTTTTTTTTAAGCTTGGTAAAACGCTCATCAATCGTCATCAGTCTTTCGTTATGTAAAAGTGCATGACACTCATAACACGCAGGGATAGAGATAAAGTCAGCCTCTTCACCTAAATCAACAATGCTTTGTAGCATATGCAATGGCGGACAATGGTCGCGCTCTGTTGCTTCACAACCACAATAAAAACACTGGTTAAAATGCTGCTGATCGCAAGCGTATGCTTGCTGATAATAACTGGCTAACGTTTTGCTCACCGTTGCTCCTAAAAAAACACGACTAAATTATGGGGGCGATAATAACAGCCTGAAAAAATAAATCAGCTGTAATAAAAAAATTTATATAAGTGTGTCAAAAAACATACTTAAATTGCTATTAATTCATACATCTAATTATAAGTGTGTATTAATCACATACTTGCTTACAGCTTGTTGCATTTGGTTAACAGCTTTTTTATTCAATTCGTTTAATACTTACCCTGCACCCGCAAATAATGAGGAATAAATTATGAACATATTAAAAGCAACTTTATATACCGGCTTAGTATTAAGCGCGGCACTTATTACAACACCTACTTTAGCAGCAAAATTTGTTGCTGCTGATACAAGCCCAGGTACACAGGCTTGTATGGCTGTTGCGTCTAATAAAGCCTATAAATTGCGTGCAACACTGCGTGATTTACGTACCAGTAAAGCCGCCATCAACAAACTGCAATGTAATAACTTACCAATAACAGAGTTTGTATCACTTTATAATTTCTTGAATTCAAGTATTAAGTGCAATCATTATGCAGCCACCAGAACTTCTGATTGCCCCGTAAATAACTCATGAGGGGTTTTATACCCTCTTGTTTTTCTTGGCCGATGGTTGAGCTTATCAACTGCCGCCTGTATTTCTGCTTCACTTAGCGACATAAAGTCAGTTCCCTTGGGGAAGAAGCGTCTAAGTAAGCCGTTGGTATTCTCATTTATGCCCCGCTCCCATGATGAATATGGGTGAGCGAAATACACATCCGCTTCTAATTTTTGTGCAACATGCTCATGGTGAGCAAACTCTTTTCCATTATCTAAAGTCACGGTAATAACCTTACCTTTATAGGGTGTCATACACTTGATCAGCGCATCGGCTGTTATTTTCGCATGCTTGCTTTCAATTCTGTGAACGACTGTATATAACGTTTTACGTTCAACCATTGTAACAAGGGCATTTTTACGCCCTTTGCCTATCACTGTATCGCCCTCCCAATCACCAATCCTAGACTTTGAATCCACAATACTTGGGCGTTCATCAATACTGACTCGATTAACTATCTGTCCACGTTTATCGTAGCTTCCATAGCGTTTTTTATACTTTTTACATGCACGAGTGAGTGTCTTATGTAGTTCACCACCACGAGCCTTGTCTCTGTAAATATATTGATAAATCGTTTCATGATGCAAAACGACCTTTTTCTCTAAAGCTAAGCGGCCTGCCTCCTGCTCTGGCGAAAGTCCGTCAACCAACAATTTATTAATCCAGTCAGTAACATCATCTGTTAACTTACTTGCTTTGAAAGATGACTTGCGTCTTTGCTCTGCAAAATTATTGGCTTGGTTAGGTCGATAGCCTTTAAGCCCTTTATTGCGTTTTAACTCTCTAGAGATAGATGACGGTGAACGAGTGAGTTCATCAGCTATCTGTTTTTGGTTATTTCCTGCTTTTATTAACGCGTAAATCTGGTATCTTTCTGCTTGTGTCAGCTGTTTATATTTCATTAAAGCAATTTCCTTTGGCGAGAGAATGGCCGAATTATAACAGCTGGCCATCTAATCTGAGAAATTGCACTTATTATCCGAATTTAGGTTTAGATAAAAGCGCTAATTATCTAAATATTGAAGCGACAACACGCACATCAATTAAAGATTTAGCCAAAGTAAACATACCTACAGTAACTATTATTACAAGCCCTAAATAAATGGCAGCTAAAAAGCAATTAAGCAGGCTGTTAAACCGCTTGCTTAATTCATTTTAAGTTAGATAATCACCGCTATTAAGCCAAATAAACCACCAAATACACCGCCCCACACAACAAGCCAGCCTAGGTGCTCGCGGATCATAGTTTGAATAATCTCTTTCACCATCTTAGGGGTAAGCTCATCTAAGCGCTCATCAACTAGTTTAAGCACTGTTTTATATAAACTCTCTGCGCTGTTACCTTGTGAAAGTGTTTGGGTTACTAATGCTTTAAAATCGTCAGTTTGAGAGATCTCACCAAGCGACAGTTGCATTTTTTCAATAAACTTTTCACGCATTGGCTCTATTGCCGCTGTACCGCCAAACATTCCTAGCATACTGCCAAACTGAGATTGCTCTATTACTTCTAACAAATTGTCAAAAGCAGGGTTTAAATCAACATTGCTAATTATTGGCTCAAAGTCGATATTTGGCTGTGCTTTATTTAGTAAATTATTAATTTTTTGCTCTGAAAAAAACTCCGTTAATATTAAGTTTCTTATGGCCACTTTAAAACTTTCAAATTTAAGTGCTATAACGCCTGAGCCATATAAAAACGGAACCTTTTCGAATAACATATGAATAGCCAATAAATTAGTTACCGCACCAGAAAGTGCAAATAAACCAACAGATAGCACAATTGCTTGGTTAAACACAAAACCTACAACAACACATAAACCTGCTAGCGAATTGGTTATTAAACTTTTGTTCATTCTTACTCCATTACAGTAAATGTAGTTTATGCAATATAGCCGTTAATTTTACAACGTTTAGATTGTTAAATTAATTCCTTTTTGCCATAGTTTAACTATCTGTTTAAAAGGTGAGCAATTGTTATGTGGAAAACAGTAAACGAGCACATCAGCCAAGCTATTCATTATGATTTTAAACACACCCACAAACGCCAACTACAAAGTTCCAGCTCCGATAAACTATTTCATTTAAGTAACGGTACACAAAACTACTTAGTAAAAGTAGCATTAAAAAATGAACTCGAACGTTTTGAAAGTGAAGCTATCGGTTTAGAACTTTTAGCACAAAATAGTGTATTTATGGTGCCCGATTGCATTGTAACAGGTGCAAACATAGAATTTTCGTTTATCGTTTTAGAATGGCTAGTACTTGATAAACAACCTCATGATACGTGGTCTGCTATGGGTAAAAACTTGGCTAAAATGCACACCATACATGAACAGGCTATGTTTGGTTTTGATGTAGACAATTATTTAGCTACAACCATACAACCCTGTCTCTTATACACAAGTCTTTGAATATCGTTAAGTCTGTGATCTAATCGATCATCATCACTCATAGATTTATCATATGCACACAAACACTTCTGAAGAATGGGCTCAATTAATTTTTGGTAATGCTAATTTAGGAGATCCGAGACGCACCCGACGATTAGCTCTACTAGCAAGCGATATGGCTGAGAATGCAGACAGCTCAATTGTTAAGGCTTCTGATACACCCGCAAAAATTGAAGCCGCTTATCGTTTCATTAGAAATGAGAAAATATCCCCTCAAGCGATTGCCGATTCAGGATTCTCACAAACGAGTGAAGCGGTAAAGCAGTTGCCTTTGGTTCTCGCTATCCAAGATACGACAGGATTGACATTTAAACACAGTGTTTGCAAAGAATTAGGCGATGTGAACTGTGCAAATACATTAGGAAAACCATCAAAAACAAGAACGCTATATGCGCATTCAACTTTAGCAATTGATGCAGATACGGAGCACGTTATTGGTTTACTCGACCAGTACTATTGGTTTAGGAAATCAAAGGTTAAAGGGACTAAAGATCAACAACAGCAACGCCCTTACGAAGAGAAAGAAAGCTATCGCTGGCAACAAACATTAATGGATATAAAAAAACGTACAGGTGAATTATCAAATATACTTAACATCTGCGACAGAGAAGCTGACATTTATGAGTACATGACTTACCAAAAAGATGAAGGGCATCGATTTTTAGTCAGAGCAAAAGAAAATAGAAAATTAATAGAGCCTCAATGCAATCTCAATCAGTTAATAGAAACAGCGCAGGGTCAGTGTTGTTACACTATTAATATAGCGCAACGTGCGGGAAGAAAAGCGCGTCAGGCCCGAATTACATTGAGCTATCAACCTATAACACTCGCCAAGCCTAAGCGAGTACAAGGGCAAGAATCACCGACATTGAGCGTCAATGTCATTGTCTGTCAGGAAAAAGAAAGTACGCAAAAAAATCCATTATGTTGGATTTTATATACGACAGAGCCCGTAAATACAGCAGAAGATGCCCAGAAATTAGTAAGATACTATGAACTTCGCTGGCGTGTAGAGGAGTTTCATAAAACATGGAAAACAGATGGAACCGAAGTAGAAGATTTACGTTTGCAGCACAGTGATAATATTTTACGAATTGCGATCATTAAGGCGTTTATTGCTGTCAGGTTATTACAGCTGCAAAATATGGCGCAAAGGAGTGAATTAGACAAAGAAGTGAATTAGACAAAGAAGTGAGATGTACAACTTGTGTTAAAGAGATGACGTGGAAATTACTATGGGCAAAGGTTGAAAAGGATGTGTTGCCGGATAAAGTACCGTCTCTCCATTGGCTATACTATAGTTTAGCGAAATTGGGAGGGTGGTATGACAGTAAAAGAAATGGTCGAGTTGGCGTAAAAGCACTCTGGAAGGGGTGGTTGAAATTAGCAGAAATGGTCGAATCTGCCGAATTGTTAATATCAATTCAGCAGACAGAAAAGTTGTGATCAAGAGACAGCCATACAACCTAACCGCCGGCATAAAAAATGGGACGTATTTTATGCCGAAGAACGTATCGGCTGGCAATTACAGTTACTCGCTGAAAAAGGCATTAACTTTGTTGAACCCGAACGCTTAATAAATACGATAAAAGAACAACTCCATAGCCATCAAGTAGAGCCATCATTGCTGCACGGTGATTTTTGGCGCGGAAACATGGGGTTTATCAATATGCTTCCAACCGTATTTAATCCAGCTTGTTATTATGGTGATCGGGAAGTTGATATTGCGATGAGCGAGTTGTTTGCCCCGCTCCCTGAAAATTTTTATACTGCCTACAATCAGCAATATCCGCTTTCGCAAAACTATCAAAAACGAAAATTGATTTATCAATTATACCCAATTTTAAATCACGCTAACATTTTTGCTGGACACTATCTCACTGAAGCAAAACAACATATAGAAATGCTCACAGCAACCAATGTAAAATAAGTGTCACAATCCTCCAGACCGACTATATTTAGTAAAGTAAGGAGTTCAGCTTTGATCCATTAAGTTTTTGCTAGAGTTATTTGCAACCACTTAATTATTTATAACTGGAGTGATTATGAAAGACTTTTTGTCACAACGAATCGCCTGCCCACATTGCGGACACCACATTCATTTAGACTTAGATGCAAGTATGGGCGATCAAGATTATATAGAAGACTGTGCAGCCTGCTGTAACCCAATTCATTTAAACATGCATATAGACTATGCTAACAATAAATTAGAGCTACACGTAGACAGCGACGACGAACAAATATTTTAATTTAAACCTGATGGCGTAAGTAATTTTCTACCGTGTTTACAATAGTATAAGTTTGCTGATCTACTTCAATATTTAGCTTATCACCTACTTGTGCTGCACCAATGTTTGTAATAGCGAGCGTTTCGGGAATAAGGTGTAACCAAAATCCTTGCTCGTCAATTTCACCCACGGTTAAGCTTGCGCCATTTATAGCAACAAAGCCTTTATATAACACATACTTTTTCCACTCTTTTGGTAAGCTTAATTGAATTTTACAGTTATTCTCAAGCTTCACAATTTGAGAGATTTGTGACGTACAATGAATATGCCCAGACACTATATGCCCACCCAATTCAGTACCAAACGTAACTGAGCGCTCGTAATTAACTAAGCTGCCTAGCTCAAGCAACCCTAAATTAGTTAGCTTTAGGGTTTCGTCAATCACATCAAAATGTACTTGCGCCACCACATCATGGTTACTTAGTTCAACTTGCACAACAGTTAAGCAACACCCGTTAATAGCTATACTTGCGCCTAAATCTAGGTGTTTTACATATTCATCACTTACCGATATAACTAAACGTAGAACGCCGGCTGTTTGAGTTTTAGAAACCACTGTTGCTTGCGTTTGCACTATTCCTGTAAACATAAAATCACTTAAAATTATTACAAAGTGATAGTTTAACGTATCAACTAATAAAATCATTCACAACTGAGATTTTTATTTGAAACACAATAGATTACAATTGTGTTCTGTTTTATTAAATAGCTGTTTTTATGACCTTTTGTAATTGGGAAGCTAAACGCTTACTCTCTCTTGCTCTTCCTGTTTTTTTAGCTCAAGTTACCCTTGTTTTAATGTCGGTGGTCAACACTATTATGGCCGGTCAAGTAAGTCCTACAGATTTAGCGGCACTGTCTATTGCCACAGGTATTTGGAATCCTTTGTTACTTGCATTACAAGGCATTTTATTAGCGCTCACCGGTATCATTGCACAGTACGCAGGTGCGAATGACAAAAAAGGTATTAGCCATTATTTTCAACAAGCCCTTTATTTAACCGTACTATTGAGTGCTATAGGGTTCGGTATCACTTATCTAGCCGACATAATTATATTAAGGCTCGATACCAGCCCAGCAATTGCAAGCCTCGCTTTTGACTACATTCATTTTGTTAAATGGGGTGTATTCGGCTTTTTAATTTTTACCACTTATAGAAACATGACCGAAGGCATGGGCATGACTAAACCCGCTTTTTACATAAGCTTGCTGGGTTTAGCTGTGAATATTCCGGTAAATTATATTTTTATAAATGGTTTATTTGGTTTACCTGCCTACGGCGGCGCGGGTTGTGGTATTGCAACAGCAATTGTTTTAACTGTTATGGCAATTGCACAAGTGACTTACTGCCAACTAAGTAAAAAAGTAGACGCCAAAGGCCTACTTACTCCATTTGAAAAACCTAACCTAGCCACCATTGCAACGATTACAAAATTAGGTATTCCAATTTCATTAGCCACCTTTTTTGAAGTAACCTTATTTGCCTGTATACCGCTATTTATAGCGCATTTAGGCGCTGTGGCTGTATCAGGCCATCAAATAGCAGCGAGTGTAACTACATTGCTGTTTATGATGCCGCTAAGCCTCTCTATCGCTATAAGTATTCGTATTGGTAATCTATATGGTCAAAATAATTTACAGCAGTTAAAAGTTGCCGTATCAACTAGTTACATATTAGCTATTGTAATTGCACTATTTTTGGCACTTATGACTTTTACAGGTCGTGATTTAATTAGCCAACTGTATACCGACAGTCCCGCTGTTATGGCATTGGCTTCATCAATTATGATTTTAGCGTGTATTTACCAATTACCTGATGCACTCCAAGTTGCAGCAAATGGCATGCTCCGTGGGTTAAAATACACCACGCCTATATCGTATATTACGTTTATATCGTATTGGTTAATCGGCTTTTGTTTAGGTTACGTATTGGCAAGAACAGACATAATTGTGCCAGCTATGGGGCCGCATGGCTTTTGGGTTGGAATAATAGTAGGCCTTAGTGTCGCTGCAATTTTATTAATGCTAACAGTAAGAAAGCGTCTAAAATATGAATTTGTTAACAGTGATGCACTCAATCAAAACTAATAAGCTCAGCCTTAAAACATTACCAGCTGCTTTGCTGGTAATGTGTTTTTTAATGCTTACAGGCTGCAACAAACCACAAAGTACTGTAAACGCTACTTATATTGAACGCTTAAGTAGCACAGTTAATGCAAGCCCAACACAGTCTGCGCCACTCAAGCAACTCCCTTTACTGCAGCCTCCCCCAATAGCACAAAGTGACTTAACACTAAGTATTGTTGAGCTTGCAGGCATTAGCCAATGTAAGCTTAACGTACTTATAAGTGAGCACAATAACCAATTAGGAAAAACAGCCAGCGCTGCTGGGCAATTAAAATATCAAATAAACTTTATTAAAAGTGCGCAGGTTTGCTTAAATACGCTTGATAAAAATAGCCCTAGTTACACAAAAATACTCGCAGCCAAAAACTATAAAGAAACACACCTAATGTACTTTTTTAATACCATGTTATTTAAAGAATCTGAGTTAAATCGTACCTGGCAACTCACCTCAAACGAGCTCACTACTGAACCCGCTGGTTTTCGCGATACCGTATTTGCGCTAAAGCAACTTGTACTCATTAAGCAGCAAATTAAGGCTAAAGAATTTAGTGAAATTAATAGCGACTCTATTTTTAGCGCACTCGAGCAGCTTAATAAATTTCAATTTAACCAAGCACTCATTCAATCGTCCCGTATGCAGGTCGTGTTAAATAACAACGCCACACAGTTTGTAAAAACACTAAACTTTAATACGCTGTGCCCAAAGGATAAAAATAATAAAAACGCAAAAATCATAAGCAACGTATTTCAAAAGTTTTACCTAAAAGAAATTCAGCCCTATCAAGCGCAATTAACTGGTTATCTAGAGGTACTACAACCGCTTTATAACGAGCTTTGGTTTAACGAAAGTATCTCAAGCCCTCAAATTAATAACTTAGTCAAAATGGGCTCGACAAGTAACTTACTGAACTTGCTTAAAAGCTCAGCTAAAAAACATGTGGTTTGGTGGCAAGGTTTTTATAAAACGTGTGAAATAAGCCCAATATGAATAAAAAAACGGCAAATAAACTTAAAAACAACAAACTTGCTTGATTCACCAACCACCACGCTATATATTAGCCGTTGTTAAGCAATTAACACCTACTTAAATAAAGTAATACGACTGTAGCTCAGTTGGTTAGAGCACTACCTTGACATGGTAGGGGTCGGTGGTTCGAATCCACTCAGTCGTACCAACATTTAAGTAAAATAAATAAAAGTACATCTGAAGGAAAAAGCACTACCTACTCTTGATCACCCGGTCCAAAGGTCAGTAGTTCGAATCCACTCAGTCGTACCAACGTTTAAAAAAAGTATAATTGAAGGAAAAAGCGCTACCTACTCTTGACCACCCGGTCCAAGGGTCAGTAACTCAAATCCACTCAGTCGTACCAATATTTATTCTTAAATCAGAGAATAAATTTATTTAAGTAAAACCTCAAAAATTGTACGACTGTAGCTCAGTTGGTTAGAGCACTACCTTGACATGGTAGGGGTCGGTGGTTCGAATCCACTCAGTCGTACCAAATAAGATAGTTACAGTCAAAATATTGGCAACATTCAACAACTACAGCATTAATATTTACCGGTATATGGACTTAAAAATAAAATTTTTGTAACTATTCACCATGGTAAATTATTTTCAAAGGATCTTTTTTAACTATTGACCGATCCCGCCAGTATGCCAAGCTAGGGCTATGACCTAATAGCCCTAGCTTCAATGAATTTAAACAGCATCAACATCGACGAAATCGTTGAGAAAACCAAAGCTCAATTACAAGAAGGTAAAACTCTCACGCCTGCGCTGAAGATGTCTATTGAACTCATTCTGGTTGTCGTTGTTATGTTAGCAAGTAAATTAGGACTTAACAGTAACAATAGCAGTATCCCGCCATCAAAAGACATCAACCGAAAAAAACAAAACAAAGAGAAATCAGCCAAGTCAGCGGGTGGTCAAAAAGGCCGTGCAGGTAAAACACTAACCCAAACACAGACGCCTGATGAGATCAAAATCATCCTAGTTGAACGTGATTTTTTACCGAAAGGTCACTACCGTGAAATTGGCTTTCAAAAACGACAGGTTGTCGATATAGATATCAGGAAAGTGGTCACTGAATACCAAGCACAAATTCTGGAAAATGAGCAAGGTAAGCGTTTTATTGGTGAATTTCCAGAAGACGTTAACAGTCCTATTCAATATGGGGTTGGTGTAAAAGCCCATGCAGTTTACCTATCCCAATATCAATTACTCCCTTACAACCGCATTGAAGAATATTTTTGTGATCAACTCGGTATTCCAATCAGGAGCTATAGTCGTTTCTGGTGTATGAGAAAAAGTCATTGCGATGTAATCTGTTAATTGATCTTGACCAGATCAACAATTAACCAGAGAGACATCGCAATGACTGAAAATGATAATGTTATTTCCATTGAAAAACCAGACAATCCGTTAGAGCAGTTGCTTAAAAGCGGGGCGCAGCAGTTGTTAGCTCAAGCGATTGAGGCTGAGTTGGCTGTTTTATTGGCTCAATACCAGCATGAGACCGTCGAGGGACTTCAGCGGATCGTCAAAAATGGTCACCAGCCTGAGCGTACGATCCAAACAGGCCTTGGTGATATTGAGGTCAAAATACCTAAAGTCAGGGATCGAAAAAAGGAAGGCATTAAATTCAATAGTGCCTTGATCCCGCCTTATCTGAAACGGACAAAAAATATCGAAGAGCTGATCCCATGGCTCTATTTACGAGGAATTTCGACGGGTGATATGCAGCCCGCTTTAGTGTCTCTTTTAGGCGAGCAAGCCAAAGGTTTGTCGGCCAATAGTGTCTCTCGGTTGAAATCCACCTGGGAAACGGAGTATCAGCAGTGGTCTAAACGTTCCTTGGCTAAACGTCGATATGTGTATATCTGGGCCGATGGGATTTACAGTAAAATTCGAATGGATGATAAGCTGTGCTTACTGGTAATTATGGGGTAGATGAAACGGGCAGAAAGGAGCTATTGGCGGTGGTTGACGGGGTTCGTGAGTCTGAGCAGAGCTGGACTGAAGTGTTAAATCAGTTGCGCTCACAGGGTCTAACAATACCACCAAAATTGGCCATAGGGGATGGTGCGCTGGGGTTTTGGAATGCCCTCACCAAAGTATGGCCAACAACCCAACATCAACGTTGCTGGGTGCATAAAATCGCGAATGTGCTAAACAAAGTGCCGAAATCAATGCAACCTAAAATCAAAGCGAATTTACAAGATATCTGGATGGCAGAGAGTCGAGCTTCTGCTTATAAAGCGTATGATTTATTTGTTAAAAATTACTCAGTCAAATACCCAAAAGCGACGGATTGCTTGATGAAGGATAAAGATGAAATGCTGGCATTTTATGATTATCCTGCTGAGCATTGGATGCACATAAGAACGAGTAATCCGATAGAGTCAACGTTTGCGACGGTAAGGCTGAGAACGCATAAAGTGAAGAGTTGTGGCAGCCGGACAACCACCTTAATGATGGTTTTTAAACTCGCGCAGTCGGCAGAGAAAAAATGGTACCGCTTGCGAGGGTTTAAGCTACTGGCTGAAGTAATTACAGGGGTAAAATTTAAAGACGGCGAAAGAATAACTCAAGATCAAACAGAGCATCAAGATGAGCTCATACACCAGATTTGACAATAACTCTGTTATCAACCACAATTAAGGTTTTAAACACGACTTTTCCTAGTTAAGTCAAAATATAAAAAGCATGCTTAGTAAAATACTAAGCATTATAAATAGAAACACCCATCGTACTAAGTGGGCATTGCGCGAATCACTTAATATGATGGGTGCTTTAACAGGTACCTACTGTACGAGTTAGCGCTTAAATTGCTTAAGCGACATGTGCTTTATATGCCTTTTTTTAAAAACGCACAAACGAGATATTTTTAGCGTGAAGATGAAAAATATTGATTAACTATATTTTCCACCTAATGCAGATTAAAATACGCAAAATTAATATTTTACGAGTGTTATAAATGTCACACCCTGCTTGCCCACAGTGCCAATCTGAATACGCTTACGAAGACCAACAACTGCTTATTTGCCCCGAGTGCGCCCATGAGTGGAACCCAAATACTACACACGATGAAGACGCAATTTTAGTAAACGATGCCAACGGCACTTTACTTAATGATGGCGATAAAGTGACCGTAGCCAAAGATTTAAAAATTAAAGGCAGCTCGCAAGTAATTAAAATTGGCACCAAAGCGGTAGTTAGAAGAGTACTTGAAAAAAAAGATCACGAACTTGCTTATTATATTGCGTTTTTAGCCAAGCCTTGGTTGATTTTATGTTGTATATAAATAACATGGAAAATTGACGTAATAAAAGGATTTAACCAAAGTTTGTCACCTCTATTAGAGTCCGCTATTAAGTTAATACGATTACGAACCATGACAATCCAAGTTACATCGAAAGCACTAGATATAGCATGAATACCAATTGAGCTTTTTAGAATAGCAAGGTCATGATAATTAGCTAAACCATAAATTAAACTACCTAAAGAAATAATAAATAAAACAATGGTAGTTGTAATAAATAAGTTAGGTATTTTAAGTTCGGTATGAAGATTGATCTGGCTCGTAAATCGGTAAAGCTTATATATTAAATGTGAGCCTATAGTTAACACACATAAAACGACAGTCTTTAGTACAGAATCCGTTTCAAATATACCCGCAAATCCTTTGTTTATTTATTCTCCAGAGCTGAATAGACTGAGCTTACGTAGAAATCTAACAAAGCATTAATCGGTCAATAGCTTGCCAAAATATGAAACGAAGTGGAACCGAGTAAACTGTTAGCAGTCACGCTTTATTTTCTAGTTAGGTGTATTTTAAACTACTCTGTCCAAAGAGCACCTTCACTTATATCCGCTATAGAGCTTCGTACAGTATTTGGAATGTGAGGGCTTTCTTGGGAAAGTTGGTCTATCTTTTCTCGAATAGTATCAAGTAAGGCCCAGTTATCTTCTTGTGCTAAAAGTTGCTCCAACTCACGCCCGATTGCATTATAACGTGCGCCTGCAGTTCTATGCTTTTCAGTTTTATCTGAATAATTTAGAAATGACTGTAGTGCAGATAGTACGGCTGCGGTAATGCTCATTAAGCCTACTGTGATTTGCAACCAAATTTCTGGCTTTTGCTGGAGTGTAGCAAAAACCGTTGTTCCAACAATTGTTGCGAGTAAAACTGTTGGTAAGCCAAGCCAAAAATGGAGTCGAGAGTATCTAGATGCAGCGAGATAATGGCCATGTGCTACTGCAGCCACACGATTACTCCATTCTAATGCAACCTTTCGATGATTCACAGTTATCTCCTTTGCACCTAACGAGCCTGTAGAGTAACTCGTTTTTATTTGTTTTTATTGATAAACAAACCATATCTGAGTTCCTATTTTTGTTCAATCTATTACTGTACTTTTACACAGGATATAAAAAGTGTAGTGGTACAGTGGCAAGAAAGAATGGATACACTGGCGATATTCGTGCACTAAATTTTTAAGGCAAACATTTGTGGAATGGGCAGGATTATCTGTGCGTTATTCATTTTGGGCTAAAGCATATTATCGCCAGCAAGAAGCCAAAGGAAAAACCCATAATACCATCATTAGATCATTGGCATTTAAGTGGATGCAAATCCTATTTAGGCGCTGGAAAACACATACGCCCTACGATGAATCAACTTACTTAACTGCATTGAAAAGTAAGGGTTCACCGCTGTTAAAATTTGCGGTGGAAAGTGAGCTTTAGCGCTTGCTGTCCACCTCAGGGCGTGTTGTTAGCTGTATATTACGTTAGCAACAAAAATTTTCGTAAGTCTCGTTCTTGTCTCATTACGTGCAAAATATATACTTTATCGTTATCTTTTTTGTAAAATATACGACAAGGATTCACGACCAGTTCAAGATAATTTAGGTTAGCTAACTCAATTGGTTTTTTACCTGATTCAGGAAAGAGTTCGAGACGTTCAACTTTTTCAAATATTTTGGAAACCAATTTTTTCGCTGACTGCAAATTGCTTAATTCGATATATTCAGCGATATCGTTAAGATCATTCAAAGCTGGATTAGTCCAAATTATTTCAGCCATTTATTCATTTTATCTTTAGCTTCAACATTCGACATGGTTTCACCACGACTTATTGCCTGCTCTCCTTTTGCAAGAGACTCAAGAATTTGCATACGCTTTTGCATAAATTCATAATCATCAACATCTACTAAGTATGCAGATGGTTGCCCATGTTCAGTTATCAACACAGGTTCTTTAGAGGAATGAAGTTCAGATAATATCTTCGTAGCTTGACGCTTCAATGTTGTTACTAGTTCTACTCTCATAATAATCCCCAAACAAATGTATCACTATAGTAGCACCGAGTAGCCAACTTGGGAAATACAACTAACGAGGCTGTTTAACCACTAAAATCAATTAAAAAGGGAGCACCTAACGTCAACCCTGCTCACTTTTAAACTATTAGGTACTTCTCATTATATGCCTTTGTAGAAATTGAAATACACACCACGTTACGCTATAAAAACATAGCTGTAGGTTGGATAAATGGCGGAGCCATGCCATTCGACAATTAATTTATGAGTAAAAATAAGCGTTTATTGTGTTGGTAATTAGGATAGGTGTCATCCTAATTATTTTAATGACTTGTTATGCAACGCTTTTCTTAAGCATTGAAAAGCCAACTTTAAAAAGAACTTTTTTATAAAAAGAAGACTTCTTACTAAGAAAATCGTCAACTATTTCTATCAACTCATCCACAAAATCAGCTGTAGTTTGAATTTTATTTTCCATTACATAATCGACTTTAGTCATATCATTAACTAAATGAAATTGGTGTGCTGAAGTTACGACGATATAACTACTTGTTGTTCTACTCAGCAATGATGCTATTTGCATACCATCTTTCGCGACATCAGGTTCTGTAATTCCTTGAACATCTAAAATGACGATATCGTATGGTTTTTTTTGTAATCGGCTTAAAAGTGCATTATCTATTTTAGAATGTCTGTCTATTTTACTAAAGCCCGCATTATTAGCTATATTTAGCATGTCTGTATTAAAGTAAATATCTTCATCATCTACGATACAGATATTTACATTATTAAGTTTCATGAGAAACTTTCCCAATCCTTTTAACGGTTTGTGCTTCATGCTCTCAGATTCCTAATTATAAATATTTGTTTTGCTTTTTCCTTATCTATTATTTGTTGCTCATGGACTAACTCTAAAAAATCAGAGGTTCTTTTGTTTAGTTCGTTATAATGCTGAATTAGTACTTGTGCCCAATACAAACCATAACCAAAACCTTCCGACTCCCTCTTTGATTGAAAACCCTTCTCAAAGATTACTTCAGAATCAACGATTGGCTCAGATATATTGGTAAACTTAAGTGTAATATCATCGTTTTTATTTTTGACAGCGGAGACTCTTACTGTACTGGAATCAATACTGTATTTCCAAATATTGTCCATCATGATTGAGATAATATATTCAATCATATGTGATGCAAAAGTTATGTTAGTCTTTTTATGTACATCAAAATCAAAATTTTTTGACCTACGAGTATTCACTATCAAAGAAAACACTTTTGAATACTTATCTAGAATTTTTAAAAGGTTTGTTTTCTTATCTAAATTTGCAGAGTAATGCGAACTGGGATGAAACTCATTAACCCCCGCAATCATTTCAATGAATTGATCTATGATTACTGTAGCTCCAACAATTTTACTAGCAGGTTTATCAAGCTCTACTACCTTAGTACTTACAGTAGGATCAATTCGAGAAGCTTCAGCAACAATAGTTTGAAGTACTTTGTGTAATTCGTGCCTTAAGTTATGGGAAATATGTCTTAAAGTAACAGATTCCTCCTTCTTTTTGATAACACCCCCTGTATTGTAAAATGCGACGCCGTACTGGCAAAAATCAAATGTGTCTATTACTGATTTTTCGCAATCTTTTGAAGGACAACGAATACAAATACCTAACATACTTCTCCCTGATTCTGATAAGTTGCGTAAGATTTTATCAAACACCACTCTAGGGGTTTATAGCACCCCAAAGCGGCATATATTACTTATCTTAATAATTCCACTAAATAACTTCAATGTAAACAAATGATTAGCCATGTAATAAAATAGGCTCTGTTGTTTTGCACCAAAACGACTTTTAATAATGTTATGAGACAGAATTACCTTTGTCAGATGGTGTTCTCTTAAAAAACCAAAGCTTTATAAAATATCTACCACCACATATTCGTGGGCTTTACCTGCAATTGTTAACGTAATTTCATCATCAATCTGTTTATTTAGTAACTGCTTACCCATTGGTGCGCCGGGTGTTACAACAGCAATTGCGTGCTGTTTAACGTTTACTGTTAAACCACCAGCTGCAGGGCCTAAATAAAACCATTTTTGGGCTGCGTTATCATCTTCTAAACATACCAGCGAACCGATAGCTATTTTGTCGGTTGGTTTTTCGTTAAAAGCAGGCTCAAACAATTCTATGCTTTTATAGCAATCGTTTACGCGCTGGGCTTGGCCTTGTGCTAAATAAGCGGCTTCAAGCCCTAGGGTATCGTATTTGTTTTCGGCTATGTTTTCTTCATGTGTGGCGGTGTCGTGCGCAGTTTTTGCCGCTACTTTTGCTGTTGTAAGCTGCGCTTCTAGCGCAAAACGAAGATGTTCGATAACGTGGGTTTTATTCATGGGGATTAATACAATACTGGCAGTAAAAATAAGGCAGTTAGTTTAACATTTTTGCTAGGCTTAAAACCATTGTTTTAAACCCCGCAAGTTTGGTGGGAATACTAGCGGGGCTTAAATAAGCATTAAACAAGCAAAGAGCCGTTGATTGGTTGGTGCAGCTCTTTGCTTGTGTTTTATTAAAAACCTTATGGCATATCTAATAATGTTTGCGTGTGGGCATCTACTTTAACTTCGTAGTTTTTAGCGCTTAAGCCCAATAGTTCCGGCAAGGTTGCCGCTATACAAATAGACGAGAACGTACCCACTACAATGCCGGTAAATAATGCTATAGCAAAGCCTTGCAGTGGTGCACCTGCAAGTAACCAAACGCTCGCAACCGTTGCAAGTGTGGTACCCGACGTTATTAAGGTGCGCGTTAGTGTGCTTTTAATCGCATTATTAATAATAGTCGCTGGGCTAAGTATATTGTTTGATTGAACACGTAAAAGCTCACGCACTCTATCCCCTACTATTATTGAGTCGTTAAGTGAGTAGCCAATAATAGCCAGTAAACTTGCCAGTACGGTTAGGTTAAACTCAATTTGTAATAGTGAAAACAACCCAAGTACGAGTATTAAATCGTGCATTAGCGCTACCACAGACCCTACCGCTAAGCGCCATTCAAAACGCACTGCAAGGTAAATCATTACCGCAATCATTGCAGCAAACATGGCTAAACAGCCTTGATCAAATAACTCATCGCCCACTTGTGAGCCAATATAAGCTGACGATAAAACCTGTGCGTTTATATCATCGTTTTGTGTAACGGCGCTTTGCCAATCAAGGCTATTAGCTGTTGTTGATGTAGTTGATGCACTTGGCGCTTCTCTTAATTGAAAATGGCTATTCCCTTGCGCGGTTAGCTCAAACTCACCGTTGTGATTTTTAGCAATAAACGATTGAAGCTCTTTTAGCTCAACGCTTTGGCTAGTTGTAAACTCAGTTAAATAACCGCCGGTAAAATCTAGGCCAAAATTTAGACCTTTTTGCGTAAGCGTAAATACGGATAGCAGCACTAAAATGGCACTTAAAAGCATACCCATAAAGCGTAAACGTGTGCCCTTTTCACCTTTCAAAAAAGTGTTAAGCATGTGCTTTTACTCCTGCTTTTTTACCCATTTTTAAATACAACGTTTGGCTTAATATTTTTGATACGTACACACCTGTAAATACAGACGTTAAAAGTCCCAGTGCTAATGTAATGGCAAAACCTTTAACGGGCCCATAGCCTATGCCGTATAAAATAAGTGCGGTGATCATGGTGGTTATATTGGCATCAAATATTGTATTTCCGGCTTGTTTATAACCCTCTTGAATAGCTTGATATGGTGCACGGCCTTGGCGACGTTCTTCTTTAATACGTTCAAAAATTATTACGTTAGTGTCTACCGCCATACCTATGGTTAATACTAGGCCTGCAATACCCGGAAGCGTTAATACAACCCCTGGTAATAATGACATTAAGCCCACAAGGGACGTTAAGTTTAATATAAGTGCTACGTTTGCAATAAGGCCTAAACGGCGGTACCAAAGCGCCATAAATGCAAGGGTAATACCCATGCCTAACATAAGCGCGGCTAAGCCATTACTAATGTTTTCTTGGCCGAGGCTTGGCCCTATTGTTTGTTCGTGCACAATTGTAACGGGGGCGGTAAGCGAGCCTGCACGTAGTAACAATGCCAGATCGGCTGCCGCTTGCTGGCTTTTCATATTGGTAATACTAAAACGCGAACTTAAATGCTGAGCAATATTGGCAACATTAATAACTTCGCTTTTTTTAACTACTTCGCCTTTAGCGTTTTGAGAATACTCAGAGTAAACCGTCGCCATTGGCTTACCAATATTGGCTTTTGAAAATGCCGACATTGCATCCCCACCTTGGCCGTCTAGGCTTAGTTGTACAAGTGGTTTACCCCAATCGTCGCGGCCTATGTTTGCATTATTAATATGATCGCCTGTAAAAATTGGCACAGGATCGAGCTTTATGGTTCCGCCCGATTGCATATTAAATGTTTGCCCGCCAATTTCTTTTAATTGATAAAAACCAAGCGATGCGGTTGCACCAATAATGCGCTTAGCTTCGGTTGGATCTTGCACACCCGGTAGCTCTATACGAATGCGGTGCTTACCTTGTTGCTGTGTTACCGCTTCGGTAATGCCTAACTCTTCAATACGTGAACGAAGGGTTGTAAGTGTTTGCCCCATTACTTCTTTATCAAAGCTGCTGCGGCCTTGCTCTGAATAACTAAATTTGGCAGTTTTAACACTGCCGTTATTGCTTGTTACAACGGCTAAATTAGCAAATCGGCTTTGTAGCTCTTCAATAACAGGGGTTAACTTGTCGGTTGCATTAGGCAATGCGTTTATTTCAAACCCGTGCTGAGTTTGCTGCGCTTTTACGCCATGTGCTTTTTGCTTAATAATAATTGATTTAGCTTGTTGATACGCACTGACTAATTGCTCATCAACGGCTTTATCTAAATCTACGTCTAATACAAATAGCACACCGCCATTTAAATCAAGGCCTAGCTTAATTGGTGATAAACCAAAATTTTGTAGCCATGTGGGGCTGGTTGCATGCTCAACAATTTTAACTTGCGTGTTTGGGTATTGCGCTTTTATAGCCGCTTGCGCCTGAGCGCTTTTAGTTGGCTCGTTTAAAAGTACATTAATAGTTGATTGCTTATCTAAGCCTTGCTCAACCTCAAGTCCTTGGTTATTTAAAAAAGTAACTAGGGTTTTAGTGCTTGGTAAAGATTGTGTTTCGCTGTGCGGCGTACTACTTACGTGCAACCACGATTTATTTGGATATAGGTTTGGTAATGCGCTAATAGCTAATAAAACCAATACTATTAGCATGGCTATATAGCTTAATTTGAACTTAGCCGTAGACGGCTTTTTATCTTTTTTAAAACTTAACATGTTTAATCCTTATTGCCAGAAATGCTAGCAACGTACTTTTTAAAAGCACAATTAATCTGCAGGCTAAAACTTTAAAAGTTAAAACCTAATAAAATTAAATAAGGAAAATTAAGCGTGGTAGGTAGTTACAGCTCTGTAGAGTAAGTTAACGTCTTTCCAGCCACTCAAGCGCGACTTTTTACTATTAGTTACAAGCGTATACCAAGGTTGTATACGGTTAACGGCTCTCGGTCGTAAGAATATATGCCTAACAAGATTTTGAGCAAAAAATTCAAAAACCACATCGTATTCTGGCTCATTTTGCACAGTGTGCAAAAACAAAGATGAATTATTGGCAGTTAATCTTGGTTGGTGCGCGTCAAAATCGGTTTGATGCGTTTTTTTATGTTGCGAAGTATCTACAGACTTACTAATAGGCTGTATTTTAGTTAAATCGCCAATATTAGTAAGCGAAACCTGCGTGCTAATATTTATATTTAAATTTTGTGAGGCGCCCATAGCATTGCTCTGCACACTAAAAAGTGCAGCAAGTAGCAAAAAGGCAGTTAAAAACACTCTAAATTTAAACATTCACGTTTTAAAACTAAAATAAGGGATGCGTAGTATATAAGGGCAAGCATTTAAAATACAATGCTTATTAATTAAGTATTTAGTTTTAACAGAGATCGCTAATGCGCCCCAGACAAAGCACAGAAAAACGACCAGACGCCATGAATTTACGCCAAAGTGTAAAAACACTGTGGCCCTACCTTACAAAATTTAAAGGCCGTGTTTTTATTGCACTTATGGCGCTTATAGGCGCAAAAGGTGCCACGCTTTTAATGCCTTGGGCGCTTAAAGAAATAATAGACTCTGTAGATAAGTCGATTAACCCACTGTTAGTTATTCCCGTTTTATTATTACTGATGTACGGTGCACTGCGTTTTGCTAGCGTATTTTTAGGTGAGGTAAGAGATGCTGTATTTTCTCGCGTAACCGAGCACGCCATGCGTGATATAGGTTTAAAAGTATTTAAGCATTTGCACTCACTTGAGCTGGCTTTTCATTTAGATAGGCAAACCGGTGGCATTAGCCGCGATATAGAACGCGGTACAAGCGGGTTAAGCTTTTTAATGCGTTTTTTAATGTTTAACATTGTGCCTACTTTATTTGAAATACTGACCGTTGCGATTATTTTTGGCACGTTGTTTTCTGTTTGGTTTGCGCTTATTACATTATTGGCAGTCGCTATTTATATTACCTTTACTGTGGTGGTTACTCAGTGGAGAAACCGCTTTATTCGCGAAGCAAACGCTGCCGACAACCAAAGTAATACCCGCGCTATAGACAGCCTACTTAACTATGAAACTGTAAAATATTTTAATAATGAACTGTTTGAAGCTAAAACGTACGACACCTTTTTAGCAAACTGGGAAAAAGCCCGTTTAAAAAATAGAATGTCGTTGCTCGCCCTCAACTCAGGCCAAGCACTTATTATTGCTTGTGCTATTACCGCGTTAATGTGGTTGGGCTCAACTGAGGTAGTTGCAGGTACGCTCTCAATTGGTGAGCTGGTAATGATTAACGCGTATATGATTCAGCTATTTTTACCACTTAACTTTTTAGGTTTTGTGTACCGCGAAATAAGACGCGCCCTTACCGACCTTGAAAATATGCTTGGATTATTAAATAAAAAGCCACAAATAACCGATGCACTTAATGCAAAACAGCTCAATATTAGCCAAGGTGAAATAACATTTAATAATGTAAGTTTTAGTTACGATGCCCATCGCCCTATTCTTAATAATCTTAGCTTTAATGTTAAAGCAGGCAGCAAAGTAGCCATTGTTGGTGCCAGTGGTGCTGGTAAAAGCTCATTAGCCCGACTGCTTTATCGTTTTTATAATGTAAACGCTGGTGAAATTAGTATTGATAATCAAGCAATAAACTCAGTAACACTTAATAGTTTACGAAAAGCCATTGCAATAGTCCCGCAAGATACCGTGTTGTTTAACACCACGATTCGTGAAAATATCGCTTACGGTAGACCAACAGCAAGCGATGCTGAAATTGACGACGCCATTGCTATGGCGCATTTAAAAGACTTTATAGGCACACTTGATAAAGGCGATAAAACACTGGTTGGCGAGCGCGGTTTAAAAGTATCCGGCGGCGAAAAACAGCGTATTGCCATTGCACGCGCTATTTTGAAAAAATCCCCTATTTTAATTTTTGATGAAGCAACTTCAGCACTCGACTCTCATTCTGAGCAAGCAATACTTGCTGCAATGCGTGAAGTTGCCAGTAACCATACGAGTATTGTTATTGCTCATCGCCTTTCTACTATTACCGATGCAGACACCATTATTGTGCTCAAAGCCGGACAAATTATTGAGCAAGGTAAGCACGATGAGTTACTTACACTCGCCGGAGAATATGCCCGTATGTGGGAGCTTCAGCATAAAAAATAAATACTGCGTAACCCCTCTTAGCTCGGATACTTTTAAGTATGCGAGCTAAATAAAGTGTTTATAGAACCTATTAGCCTTTCTCTTTTCTCCTATATTAGTTTTATCGACCACTGTGGTGATTCACCTCAAAAGGTTTGTTTGTCTGATTAATATCAATAACAATCGATAAGTTAAATATTCGTAACAATAAAAATGATTCACTGCTGCTTTAATTCAATCAGTGATACTCAGGAGTAAGTAATGAAAAAGAGTTTAATTGCCGCAGCATTAGCTGCCACATTTATTACCGGTTGTTCAGAGCCGCAAACAACAAAAACAGAAGAGCAACAACTTAAAGTAGCCACTGCAGCAGTGACACAAAAAGCAGAGTTAGGTAATTTTGGTGTTGACCTAACAGCGCGTAACGAAGCTGTTAAACCAGGCGATGACTTTTTTATGTATGCCAGCGGCACATGGTATGACAACTACGTAATGCCTGCAGATAAAACCCGCTACGGTGCATTTTCAGGATTAGCTGAGCGAAGCGAAGGCGATGTTAAAGCTATTATTGAAGAAATAGCCGCACGTAAAGATTTAAACGCAGAAGAAAAACTCGTTGCTGATTTTTACAACGCCTACATGGATACCGAAACACTTAATAAACTAGGTGTGGCGCCAATTAAGCCATTGCTAAGTGAAATTAATGGTATATCGTCAACCGACGATTTAGCTGAGATGTTTGGTAAGTCTTGGTTAACCGGTAATAAAGCCCCTTTTGGCGGCGGTATGTGGTTTAATCGCCTAGACCCTAACAAATATGAAATGTCACTAGGTGCAGGTGGATTAGGCTTACCAGATCGCTCTTACTACCTTGAAGACGCTGAGCGCTTTGTTAAAACCCGCACAGCTTATGTTGCTCACATTGCTGATATGCTTGAGTTTGCAGGAGTAGAAAATACCGCTGAGCGCGCTCAAGCAATTGTTGATCTTGAAACCAAAATTGCACAAGGCCATTGGCCTCGTGAAAAGCGCCGTAATCGCGATTTAACGCTAAACCAAATTGAACGCGCCGATTTAAGCACTGCTTATCCTGGTTTTAACTGGGATTTATATTTTGCGCAAACAGGTTATAAAGTACCTCAGTTAAATGTCTCTCAACCTGAACCTATAAAAGCGATGATTGAGCTAATCAATCAAGAAGATATTGCAGTATGGAAAGACTACCTAACGTATCACGCGATTAGCGGTAACGCAGGTTTACTATCAGAAGACGTATTTAATACTAACTTTGCTTTTTTTGGTAAAGAACTAAACGGACAACAAGAGCCTCGCCCTCGTTGGAAACGTGCAATAAGTCAAATGTCAGGCACAAGTTCGCTTGGTTTTGCTATTGGTAAAATATACGTAGCACGTTACTTCCCTGAATCATCAAAACAACAAATGTCAGAGCTGGTTGAAAACCTTCGTACAGCTCTTGGTGAACGTATTGATAACCTAGAGTGGATGGGCGATGAAACTAAAGTAAATGCGCGCGCTAAACTGGCTGCATTTGTACCAAAAATTGGTTACCCCGATGTATGGCAGTCTTATGAAGGTTTAAGCATTACTAAAAATGATTTGATTGGTAATGTGAAAAACATGCGTGAGTTTTTCCACGCAGAAAGTGTTGAAAAAGAGCTACAAAAAACAGATCGTAACCGCTGGGGCATGACGCCACAACGCGTAAACGCTTACTACAATAGCTCGTTTAATGAAATTGTATTTCCGGCTGCGATATTACAACCGCCGTTTTTCGATCCAAATGCCGATCCGGCTGTAAACTATGGCGGTATTGGCGCTGTAATTGGTCACGAAATGGGTCATGGATTTGACGATCAAGGTTCAAAATCTGACGAAAACGGTGTGCAACGTAACTGGTGGACTGATGCTGACCGCGCTGCATTTGACAAAAAAGCCGACCAACTGGCTGCGCAGTACAGTAAATACGAGCCAATCGAAGGTAACTTTGTTAATGGTCGCAATAGCCTTGGCGAAAACATTGGTGATGTAGGTGGGTTATCGATGGCTTATCACGCGTACAAGCTCAGTTTAAATGGTAAAGAAGCGCCTGTTATTGACGGTGTTACTGGCGATCAACGTTTCTTCCTTGCGTGGGCACAAGTATGGAAAGAAAAACGTACTGAGCAAAGCATGCTTAACCAACTGCGTAGTGGCACACATGCCCCAGGTCGCTTTAGAGCACAAGCGCCACGTAACCACGATGCATGGTATAAAGCGTTTGATGTAAAACCAGGCGATGCGTTATACCTTCCTGAAGATGAACGTGTACGTATTTGGTAAGTAATACTTACTTTTTATTACTTAGTAAGGCAACCTGTTATACAGGTTGCCTTTTTTATTGAGTTAAATTTACACATAATAGATATAATTCCAACGTCTAGAACCCTCGATGATCCCATTAATAAAATACAGTTTACATTGCTTTTAAACGTTACCGTTTTAATCTGTTTTAATACTTACTAGCCCTTGAATGCATTTACCTTTAGAATACGCATTATAATTTTATTCTATTATTTACATATATTAAGGCGAAACGCAGATGGGAAGAGCTTACCAAAACAAAAAAGATTCAATGGCTAAGACTGCGGGTGCTAAAACTAAAGTTTATTCTAAGTACGGCAAAGAAATTTATATTTGTGCTAAAAACGGCGGTGTAGATCCAGATGGTAACTTATCATTACGTCGTTTAATTGAACGCGCTAAAAAAGACCAAGTGCCAGCACACGTTATTGACCGCGCAATAGACAAAGCAAAAGGCGGCGGCGGTGAAGACTACGCAGCAACACGTTACGAAGGTTACGGCCCTGGTAACTGTATGATTATTGTTGACTGTTTAACAGACAACAACAAGCGTACCTTTGCTGATGTACGTGTTTGTTTTACCAAAGCAAATGCTAAAATTGGCGCTCAAAACTCTGTTTCACATTTATTTGATCACCTTGCTATTTTTGTATTTGACGGTGATGACGACGAAGCAGTACTTGAAGCTCTTATGATGGCTGATGTTGATGTAACTGACGTAGAAGTAGATGACGGTAAAGTTACTGTTTTTGCTCCTCATACAGAGTACAACAATACACGTACAGCGCTTGAAGAAATGGGCGTGACTGAATTTGACGAAGACCTAATTAGCTTTGTGCCACAAATTGAAACGCCGATTGAAGGCGAAGACGTTGAAGTTATGGAACGCTTTTTAGCCATGTTAGAAGATTGCGACGACGTACAAAACGTTTACCATAACGCGCAATTCTAAAGAGCGATTTAGTAAGTTAGAACGACTTTAAGCCAACAGCTATGTTGGCTTTTTCATTTTTAGAACATGGTATTAATATGAACTCCCTTAAAGAGCTTAAAAGTGGCAAACTTGTTGGTGCTACTCGCCTGCAATTGGTAGAAGAGCTAACGACATTTCCTGAAGAAATTTTTAGCTTAGCTGACACGCTTGAAGTTCTCGATTTATCAAATAATAACTTATCAACACTACCTGATGAATTTGCCTGTTTAACACGCCTTAAGCGTGTGTAATTCGTTTAATCAGTTTAATCAGTTTAAGCATATTCCCAAAGTGCTCGCTAAATGCCCTACTTTAATTATGGTCGCGTTTAAAGGTAACCAAATTTCTGAATTTGCTTTAAACAGCCTGCCAAAAAATATTGAGTGGCTAATACTCACCGATAATACGTTAAGCGAATTGCCTGAAGATTTTGGTAATTATACCCAGCTTAAAAAGCTTGCGCTTGCAGGCAATCAACTTAAGCAACTGCCAAGTAGCATGGCGCAGTGTAAAAACCTTGAGCTTGTTAGGCTCTCAGCTAATAACTTAACACACGTAGACGACTGGCTGTTTGAATTACCTAAACTTGCTTGGATTGCGTTTGCCGGTAACGATTTTAATAAAGCTCAGTGCCTTACAAAGTGCAGCTTAGAAAATAACCCTCTTGACGATTACACGCTTAGTCATGTTATTGGCCAAGGTGCATCGGGCGTTATTCATTTAGCGCAAGCAGCTGATAGCGCTGTAGCTATTAAATTATTTAAAGGCGCAATTACCAGCGACGGCTACCCGCTTGATGAAGTAAATTGCTGCTTACAAGCAGGCGAGCACGCTAATTTAATTAAAGTACTTGCCTACATTGAGCAAAGTGATCAGCTAGGTTTAGTAATGGAGCTAATAGATAAAAGCTTTGCTAATTTAGGCCTGCCTCCAAGCCTTGAAACCTGTACGCGTGATACCTTTAACGATGATTGCCATTACTCAACTCACGCTATTTTAAAAATTGCACAGCAAATGATAAGTACGCTGCAGCACTTGCATATTTGTAAAGTAAGCCATGGCGACGTGTATGCGCATAACACCATGATAAACAAAGATGCTGATGTATTATTTGGTGATTTTGGTGCAGCCACAAACTTAGCCATGTTAAGTGATTATCAACAAAAGCAAATCGAGTTAATTGAAGTACGTGCATTAGGGTGTTTAATTGAAGACTTATTAGGCACGGTAACTGGCGATGATAAACAAAGTGAGCTCTTTGTTAAAATGTCCGATATGGCAAAATGTGCCATGCAACCTATATTAAATCAAAGACCTACATTTACTGAGTTATTAGCTGAGCTAAAATAAGTTTAATATTAATAATATAAGCGAGCAAAATGTAACACCTTGCTCGCTTTTAATTTATGTTTATCCAGATTCCCGAACTTATTTAGTGCGCTTAAACGGGTAAACCTGTTGTTTAAGCATACCTACGGGCATGTAATCCCCGACTACACCATACGCTTGTGGCCACTCTTTTTGGCCTTTAACAGCAGTACCGAACACGTAGTCTAAAAACGAAAAATGCGCAGCGTAATTGCGGTCAATCGCGGCTTTATCTGACGCATGGTGCCAATGATGAAACTGCGGTGTAACCATAAAATATTTTAGCCAACCAAATTTCACACGTACATTTGCATGGTTAAACACAGCCTGCAAACCCACAATTATTACGTACAAACTAATTATTTGCTGTGAAAAACCAAGCACAAATATAGGCGTGAGCACTAAGCTGCGCGTTACGAGTATTTCAAGAATATGCTGGCGAGAGCCCGCTAACCAATCCATTTCTTTCGCACTGTGATGTACGCCATGAAAGCGCCATAATAAAGGGACTTCGTGATAAGCACGATGCACCCAATACTGCATTAAATCAGCCACGAGTATTATTAAAAACAACTGCACTGCAAAGGGAGTTTGCTCTATATAACCTTGTACTGTAGATGATACAGCCCAGCCAAAGCCATAATGCACAAAGTGGTTAGTAACGAGTAATACAAAACCAATAATTAAATGATTTACAAAAAAGTGGTTTAAATCGCCCCGCCACTCACTACGTAATATTTTTTGATCTTTACGATGAGGTAATAACTTTTCAATCACAATAAATATAAGTGTTGAGCCGAGTAAATCTAAAATAAACCAATCAAGCCCTATATAAGGTGTATCAGAAGCAAATTCGTTTACTTCAACGTTTGGCCCGCCAAACATAATAGCGAGTAAAATAAAAAACCACGCTGTAGCCCCTAAACGCTTATTGGTATTGCGTACAAAGTTAAGTAATCCTAAACTGCCCGAGACTAATAATGATGCAAACATAAGCTGACGTAAAAAGTTGACGCTGTAGCTTTTTCTCAGCTCTGGTGTGGTTAAATATTCAGGAAAGTGAAACGCTAATACGCCTAAGCAACTCAGTATTGCTAAAAAGCAGGCTATGTAGCCACTTATGTTGCCCTCACCTATCTGAAGATGATTTGTGCGAAATACTTTTCGCGATAAAGCTCTGATCATTTTTATTATTCCTTGCGTCGTTGAGTTGATTAAATACAACGAAATTCCATTAATTTACACACCCACATATTAACAAAATTTAGGGTATAAAAAATACAAATAGTTCCCTGCTAATTTTGAATTGCAAATATACAGATAAACCAAACGCAAAAAAGCCACGCAATGCGTGGCTTGGTTGGATAAAGCTAAACTTTTACAAGGTTAATTATAAGTACTGACCTAATGCTTTAACTTGGTCTAACATGCGGTTTGAGAAACCCCACTCGTTGTCGTACCAAGCCATTACTTTAACTAGTTTGCCATTGGCTTTAGTTTGCGTTGCATCAAAGATAGACGACGCTGGGTTATGGTTAAAGTCGATAGAAACAAGCGGAAGCTCATTATATTCTAAAATACTCTTCATTGAACCCGTTGATGCTTCTTTCATGATTGCATTGATTTCTTCTGCGGTCGTATCGCGATTAGTGATAAACGTAAAATCAACTAAAGAAACATTGATTGTAGGTACACGTACCGACATACCGTCTAATTTACCAGCAAGTTCAGGTAATACTAAACCAACAGCTGCCGCAGCACCTGTTTTAGTTGGGATCATAGATTGAGTTGCACTACGCGCACGGTATAAATCTGGATGGTACACGTCAGATAAATTTTGATCGTTTGTGTAAGCGTGAATAGTCGTCATGCTACCTTGTTCAATACCTACTGTGTCGTTAATTGCTTTTGCAATTGGCGCTAAACAGTTAGTAGTACAAGAAGCGTTAGAAATGATATTACTATCAGCGTTAATTACGTCGCTGTTTACACCATGTACTACTGTTGCATCTAAACCAGTACCTGGAGCAGATACGATTACTTTTTTAGCGCCTGCAGTAATGTGCTTAGCAGCGTCATCACGTTTAGTGAAAAAACCAGTACATTCTAAAACGATGTCTACGTTTAGCTCTTTCCACGGTAAGTTTGCAGGATCACGCTCTTGCGTTAACGTAATTACGTCATCACCAATTAGCATAGTGTTGTTTTCAAGTGTTACTTTTTTAGAAAAAATACCATGAACTGAGTCATACTGCGTTAAATGTGCATTAACATTAGCCGGTGCTAAATCGTTAATTGCAACAATTTTAATTTCGTTGTTTTGAGCTGACTCGTAAAGTGCACGTAATACATTGCGACCGATACGGCCATAACCGTTAATTGCTACATTAATCATTTTAGACTCCTATTTAAGTTCACTTGCTTGGCGAGCAAGCGCTTCAATTGCTTGCCAGTCTTTATTTTCAATTAGTTGTTTATCTAGCATCCAAGTACCACCAACACAAATAACGTTGTTAAGCGCTAAATAATTAGGTGCAGTTGCTAGGCTAATGCCGCCAGTTGGGCAAAAAGTAATATTTGGTAATGGGCCACCGATAGATTTAAGCATTACTGTTCCGCCCGCAGCTTCTGCAGGGAAGAATTTTAAAAACTTAAAACCATGCGACGCAAGCTGCATAACTTCACTCGCCGTTGCAGCGCCGGGTAGAAATGGTATATCTGACTCTTTTGCTAAAGCAATCAGCTCATCGCTAACACCTGGGCTCACCATAAAATCAGCACCCGCAGCTACTGAAAGATCAAAGCTTGCTTTATCTACAACCGTACCAGTGCCAACATAAGCTTCTGGTACTTCTGCTTTCATTAGCTTTACAGCTTCTGCGGCAATTGGTGTACGTAGTGTAATTTCTAAGGCTTTTAAACCGCCGTTATATAACGCTCTAGCAAGTGGTGCAGCATCTTCTAATTTTTCGATTACAACCACTGGCACTACGGGTGCCGATGCTAAGATTTTTTCAATACTCATTACTTGTTCCTCATTACCCAGTATGGCTAATTTTCATTCAAGTCCAAAAGCACTCGCCCCTAAATCGGCACTGCTTACGATATTTCTAAACCCTGTAAATAATTCACGACCCGTACCAAATGTTGCACTTGGTTGGCTAAGTTCTAGTTCACGTTTTGCAAGTTCTTCATCGCTAACATGTACTTTTAAAATTCCGTTTGGCGCATCAAGCGTCACTAAGTCACCTTCTCGAATTTTAGCAATTATGCCGCCTTCTACTGCCTCTGGTGCTAAGTGAATAGCAGCAGGTACTTTACCTGATGCACCCGACATACGACCGTCAGTAACAATAGCTACTTTAAAGCCTTCATCTTGAAGCGTTGCCATTACTGGCGTTAGCTTATGTAGCTCTGGCATGCCTTTCGCTTTAGGGCCTTGCTCTTTTAGCACGGCAATAAAGTCTTGGTTTAATTCGCCACGCGTGTATGCATCTTGCAGAGCACTTTGTGAGCTAAATACTTTCGCAGGAGCAGTAACAATCTGATGTTCAATAGCAACCGCTGACACTTTGATAACGGCTTTACCTAAGTTACCCGTTAGAAGTTGCAGACCACCTTGCTTACTAAAAGGGTTATTCACTGGACGAAGTACTTCTTCATCATGAGAGTTTGCTGGGCAATCTACCCATTTAATTTTAGTTGGGCCGGTTGAGTTGCTCATGATCAAGCTATCGTCTTTATCTAAACGAGGCTCTGTCATGTAAGGTGCTAAACCATCACCTAGCATTGTTTTAACGTCTGTGTGTAAGTAACCAGAGCTCGCTAGCTCTCGCATTAAGAAACCCATACCACCAGCTGCTTGGAAGTGGTTTACATCAGCTGAGCCGTTAGGGTAAATACGAGTAAGTAGTGGTACAACTTCTGATAAATCAGACATATCTTTCCACGTAACTTGAATGCCCGCAGCTTTTGCTATCGCAACAATATGAATTGCATGATTAGTAGAACCACCTGTAGAAAGCAGGCCTACTAAACCGTTTATAATCGTTTTTTCGCTGATCACATCGGCTAAACACGGACTTTCTTTGTCATCGCTAAGCTGCTTAAGCATTGTTTCTACAGCATTACCTGTAAGACCATCGCGAAGCTCAGTATAAGGATTAATAAACGAGCTACCCGGAAGGTGCAAGCCCATTATTTCCATTAACATTTGGTTTGAGTTTGCAGTACCGTAGAACGTACACGTACCTGCACTATGGTAAGAAGCGCTTTCGGCCTCTAATAAGTCTTCGCGACTTACTAAACCTTGTGCAAATTTTTGACGAATACGTGCTTTTTCTTTATTAGGAATACCTGATTGCATTGGGCCTGCTGGTAAAAAGAACACAGGTAAATGACCAAACGACAATGCACCAATTAATAAACCAGGGACAATTTTGTCACAAACACCTAAACAAAAAACGCCATCAAATACATCGTGCGAAAGCGATATTGCTGTAGACATAGCGATTACGTCACGAGAAAATAACGAAAGTTCCATGCCGTCACGCCCTTGCGTAACACCATCACACATTGCAGGAACGCCACCAGCAACTTGAGCTGTAGCATCGTATTTTGTTGCAATGTCTTTAATTAAATCTGGGTAGTCTTTGTATGGCACATGAGCTGATAACATATCGTTATATGAGTTGATAATAGCAAGATTTGGTTGCTCATCAGCTTTTAAGCGCGCTTTGTCATCACTGCTACATGCAGCCATAACATGAGCAATATTACCGCAACCTAATCCAGCACGAACTCTTGTTTGTTTTTTTGCGTGCGAAATACGATCTAAATAGGCTTGACGGGTATTTTTACTACGTTCTATAACGCGCTGGGTAACTTCTTGAATACGAGGGTGCAACATAATTTAACTCATCTCTATTAGTTAGAGGATAAAGGCTCAGTAGCAATTATAGACTCCACGTAAATAACTGTACTGAGCATCTTTGATATACCCGTTCAAAGGTACGCTACCAGGGAGCCTCTCACAACAACCCTGACACCGGTGTCACCGTATTAACGCATGACCATGACACCGGTGTCAACCCCGAGTAACAAAAATAGTTTAATATTTTAACATGACCGAATAATGACCTAATTGATTTTTAGGCACAAAGCATGTTCTAGCAAGTTCAGAGTAAAAAAAGCCCGAATAAGCGTCACTCATATTCGGGCTACTGTGAAAGTGTTTTAAACTCACTATTTTATTGCTGAGGTAGACTCGCGTGTAATCAAGCGCGACTCAAGCGTAACCTGATACGGCTGCTCTTGTGGTTGAGCTATGTGTGAAATAAGTTGTGTTACCGCTTGTTTAGTCATTTCTTCAACGGGCTGTGCAATCGTTGTTAACCCGGGCCAAATATGACGTGCAATGGGTGCATTATCAAACCCAGCTATTGAAATGTCATCAGGCACTTTTAATTGGCGCTGAGTTGCTAATTTAAGTACGGCTGCCGCCATGTAATCGTTTGATGCAAATACAGCGGTTGGCCTAGGGGATAAATCTAATATGCTGCGTGCACTATCTACACCTGAGTGATAACTAAAGTTACCCTCCTCTACTAAGCGCTCATCAAATTCTATACCATGGCTTGCAAGTGAACGCCTGTAACCTTTAAAACGTTGTTGCGTGGCACTGTGATCTGGGTGCCCTTTAATAAAGGCTATAGATTTATGACCGAGGTTAATTAAATGCTCGGTAATCTCAAATGCGCCTTGCTCGTCGTTACTACGCACTGAAATTGAATCATCTTGTAGTAAAGCTGATGCAACCCTAGCATAAGGAATTTTTTTAGATTTTAAAAAAGAAGCAAGCTCAGCAAAATCACCAAAAGGAGGGGTTAGCACAATGCCATCTAATCGAGAAGTTTGTAGTAATTGCTCTATATTATTTATAAGTGCTTCACCACGAAACTCACAAGGGTGTATCAATAAATTATAGTTGTTTTCTTTACACGCTTCTAAGGCGCCCGTTTGCACTCGGGTAATATAACTTTTACTTGGGTTATCGTATAAACAGCCAATAATAAAGCTACGATTTTGAGCAAGACCTCGTGCTATTGGATTTGGGGTGTAATCAAGCTCTTTAAATACCGCAAGCACCTTTTCACGCGTAGCCACACTAACATTAGGTTCGTTATTTAAAACGCGTGATACCGTTTTTTTAGAAACACCAGCATGGCTTGCTACGCTGTTGATTGTTACTTTTTTCATCACTCTATTTTCCAAATGCAAACAAGGAAACGACCTTATTTACTGTTGTGCAAACATGCTGCGGCACCAATTAACGGGATGTTATCTTGCGTTACAAGCGTTACGGGAATTTGCCCTGTATATTGCGACATAATACCCTTTTGCGAAAAACGTTCAACAAAACGACTTTCAAGTAAGCGAGATTGCATGCGAGGCAAAATACCACCACCAATAAACAAACCACCTAATGCGCCATAAGCCAATGCTAAATCACCTGCCACGCTGCCTATCCAATCACAAAATTGATTGAGAGTTGCATCGCACACTTCACACTCACCACTATTAGCTAAGCTACTAATTTGCGCCGCATCAAGGTTTTTTGCAGTAACACCTTTAACCGCAGCCATTGCTTTGTATAAATGTGTAATGCCTGGACCAGAGAATACGGTTTCTACAGATACATGCTGATGCTCTTTTCTGAGTTCTGTAATTAGTGCGGTATCTAATTCGTTAACCGCCGCAAGCGATATATGGCCACCTTCAGAACTTAATACTGACGTAGAATGAGCTGTTCTTACTAAACACGCAGCACCAAAGCCAGTACCGGGGCCCATTACACCAATATTTGCATTTTCATCAGCTTGTCCTGATTTCACAGTCACATTTTGCAGAGGATCTAAATAAGGCGACGCATACGCAAAAGCAGCAAAATCGTTAATAACATCTAATTTTTCTAAATTAAAATGTTGTTTAAATTCGTTAACACTAAAATGCCAGCCTAAATTAGTTAAATGCACTTGCCCTGCTTTTATAGGGCCTGCAACTGCTAAACATGCGCGTTTAGGTTTAATATGAGAGATGGTTGATAAGTAACGCTCTAATGCATTTTCAAGCGAACCAAAATCAGCACTGGGAAATGTGTTGTTATGCTCTATAATAAATTGGTTTTTTGCCTCGTCAAAAGCTGTAATTAGAGCAAAACGAGCATTGGTGCCGCCGACATCAGCAACTAGGATAGGATCAAATTTGGTAGAAGCGTGTAAGCTCATGGTGTTATCTCTTTTGTTTAAGCGATTAATGCTTATTATTCTACAACGGTAAACCATTGGTATTTATTTACTTTAGGCTATCACCCTAAAGCAGCTATCACAGTAAAAATGCTGCCTATAAGAATATAGACAGCCAATACGTTTTGACAACAAAATGATAAAACGCCCACATTATGACACCGGTGTCATGGTCAAATCAATAAATAAATGCCTTTAACCATAAAAAGCTTGAAAAAATCCATTAATAAACGAGAATGGCACAATTATTTATTACTTTAATTAAGTTGTAACAATGAAAGGTAAAGCTACTTCATTTGACATTGCCCACTATGCTGGAGTGTCTCAATCAACCGTTTCTCGTGCTTTACGTAATAGCCCTCTGGTTAATGAAGAAACACGCAAACGTGTTCACGATGTAGCCAAACAACTTAACTACAAAGTAGATAAAAATGCCAGTAATCTTCGCACGCAACAAAGTAGTACACTCGCGTTGTTATTATTTGAAGACCCAACCTCAGATGACTCACAAATTAATCCATTTTTTTTGGCTATGCTAGGTAGCATAACTCGCGCGTGCGCTAAAGAAGGCTATGACTTATTAGTTTCATTTCAATCTGCTAGTGCTGATTGGCAAGCTGACTACGAAGATAGCCACAGAGCTGATGGCATCATTTTATTAGGTTATGGTGATTACATCGACTTTCAACCAAAGTTTAAAAGCCTACTTGAACAAAATACTAAATTTGTATGTTGGGGAGCAACGGTTGATAACCGCCCTGATCTAACCGTATGCTGTGATAACTATAGTGGAGGTAAGCAAGCTGCAGCCCATTTTATTGCACATAATCGTAGCGATTGTGCGTTTATAGGTGATGCTTCAGATCACAGTCCAGAATTTTTTGCACGCTTTCAAGGCTTCAAAGATGAGCTACTTGCTAATAAAGTAACAATAAACGAAAGAAAGATGGCCAACGCTATATCTACAGAAGAATCTGGATATCACGCCACCCGCTCCCTTATTGCTAATAATATAAAGTTTAACGCCTTATTCGCTGCAAGCGATTTAATCGCCATTGGCGCAATACGAGCGCTTAAAGAAGCAAATATCAAGGTACCTAAAGACGTAGCTGTTGTCGGCTTTGATAACATTGCTATTGCGAGCTATGTAAACCCACCACTTACGACCATAGAGCAAAATACGACGGTTGCAGGACAAATGCTAGTTGAAAATTTATTAAAACTCATACGCGGGGAAGAAGTGCAAAGCACTTTATTACCGCCGCTATTAATTGCCAGAGGCTCAAGTTAATTTAATTGTAAACTTTAGGGCTCATTTTTTACAAATAACTTATTAAATAACATTCCACATTGTTTAAGCCCATCATCCGTTAATACGATAGATTTAGCTTTACCAATAGGGTTACAGATTAAACCTTTTTCAAACAACCGGTTGGTTACTTCCCAATCAACTTGCTTCCAAGCTCGATTGTGCTCATGTAATGTGAGATACATCAACGCTAATGCAGCTTCATCTATTTTATTTTCATCAATATTCATTACTAACTCCCAATCATTAGAACTCTTGAATTCAAGTTTTAAATTATTTACCTATCCAATAAAACCTTTGTAGCGAGGCTTTATTCATTAAACCCTTTTATTTTTATAACCAGGACGTGCAGTTCTGCTTTTTCATCACTTCGTCTATCTGCTACTGGTTTAGCTTCATTCTTGAACCTGAGAATGAAGAAGATAAAATAATTGAGCAATATAATTGCCACTGAAACCATTATTTCTAATTCAAACTCTGTGATAATAAGTAACCAGAGTTTTTAAGTAATCGACTTTTTAGTTCTTTGCTGTAAGTACGGCTTACTTTCATAGATTTGTCATTTTTTAAAATAGCGTTGTACTCACTATTTCGCAGAGGTTCTAAACGCTTTACATGCTTCAGATTTACGATAGCTGATTTATGTATGCGTACAAAATCAGCTGGGAGTGTATCTTTTTCGAGACTTTTCATTCGAGCGCGCATCACAAATGTTTCTTGTTGAGTATGTACACACATATAATCACCTGCTGCATCTATACATAAAATATCGTTGTAAGGTACAAGTTGTATAGGGTTTCGACCATCTTGTATAATTAAGTTATTAGCCTCAACTAACGTTTCAATTTTTGTTGAGTTGGTGAGTCTTGGTTGCTGCGCGTTTAAATAACTTTCGCGCATTTCAAGTAATTGCTGCTTGTTAACCACGCTACTTAAACGTTCACTTGCGCGCTCAATAGCTTCACCTAAGCGCTGCAATTTAACCGGCTTGAGCAAATAATCTACCGCCTTAACTTCAAAAGCTTGCACTGCATGCTGATGAAAAGCTGTAACAAAAATAACAGCAGGGCAATAATTCCCAATAAAGTATTTAACTAACTCAAAGCCTGATTTTTCAGGCATTTCTATATCTAAAAAAATAAGGTTTGGTTGGGTTTTATTTATAATACTTACGGCGTCATCTACACTATTAGCATGGCCAATAACATCTATTTGAGGAAAACTTTCAAGCCTTATCATCAACCCTTCTATAGCACTGTACTCATCATCAACTATCAGTGTTTTTAGCTGCATGCATATTCTCCTGTGTACGCTCAAGTGGAATTGCCATATTAACCCACGCTCCGCCCAGTTCGTTGTTACCTGTTTTAAATTTATTATTTTGAGGATAAATTAAGCTTAATCGTTGTTCACAATTTTTTAAGCCTATTCCTCTTTGAGAATTAGTATTTGTGTTAAAACCTTTGCCTGTATCTAAAACAGAAATAGACAACGTATTATTCTTTTGCTCTATTCTTAGCGTTATTGTTATGTTTTGAGCTTGATCCATTCCATGCTTTAAAGCGTTTTCAACTAAAGGCTGAATAAGCATAGAAGGAATTAAAACAGACATTGATCAGACCAATTTCAAAAATTTCGATTTAATTTAAACGCTTAATTCTCTTTAATTTGATAAAATAACATCTCAACTTTGAGGTGTATATGAATCTAAAAATCAAACGGTTAGACCATCACGGTATTGTTTCAGGTGTTATAGAAGACTTAAAAATTGTCAGCCTTTTAGATCAATACTTACCTCAAGACGATAAACAAGAAATCACCCCCGGTGAAGCTGTAAAAGGCATGATCATGAATGGACTCGGTTTTGCCAATCGACCTTTATCACTCAGCCCTCAATTTTTTACTAACTTGCCTCTTGAACATTTATTTCGTGAAGGGGTTCAAGCATCACATTTTAATCGTCACAAACTTGGTAGAACTCTCGATCAATGCTTCGAGTTTGGCTGTGAAAGCTTATTTTCATTAGTCTCCGGACAAGCATGTGAAATAGAACAAGTTGATAAAACCTTTGAATCACTTGATACAACGAGTCACTCACTGACAGGTGAATATGCTTTTGATGATGGAGATAGTGATGAAAACGTCATTAAAATTACTCATGGCTATAGCAAGGCTCACCGTCCTGATTTAAAACAAGTCGTACAAGAAATCATTGTTAGCCAAGATGGTGGGATCCCGCTTGCATGTAAAAACTGGGATGGTAACAGCGCAGACACCGCTATTTTTAAAGCGCGAAGTAAGGCGCTTGTTGACGAGTTCAAAAAAAGCCAAGCTCCTAAATACCTTGTGGCGGACTGTAAACTTTATCATAAAAGTAATGCTGAGTTTTTAACCAAAATTCAATTTCTCACGCTAGTACCTTCAACAATTTCTCTTGAAAAATCCTCTATAAGTACAGCCATAGCAGCCAACCAATGGGTTAATATTGATGATAACTATCAATATGTTGTTGAAGAGATTGAGCATATGGGGATAAAGCAAAGATGGATGATTATTTATTCAAAAGCAGCTAATAGCCGAGCACAAAAAAGCATTGTTCGACAAGTTGAGCGAGCACACACAGGCATCAAAAAAGACCTCTTCCATTTACAAGCTCAACGTTTCGCTTGTCAAACTGACGCACAACGCGCATTAGATAAATTAGCGAAAAAGATGAAGCATCATCAAATAGCGACTCAGCAATTTATTAAGCATAAAGTCTATGAAGGTAAAGGGCGACCTAAAAAAGATGCGCCAGTAAAAAATATTGAATGGCAAATCACGGCAGAAATTGAAGAAAACGAAAGCGCAATAAAACAGATTGTAGAACAAAAGTCATGCTTCGTATTAGCAACGAATATTGATAAAGAAGCCCTTTCACCAGTAGGTTTACTTAAGCATTACAAAGCACAATCTGAAGTAGAAAAAGGGTTTAGGTTTTTAAAAGACCCCTTGTTTTTTGTTTCATCATTATTTATCAAAAAGCCAAGTAGAATAGATGCTCTGTTGATGGTGATGACACTTTCATTGTTAGTTTATTCAATCGCGCAAAGACGAATGAGAGCGAATATGAAAAAAGAAAAAGCCACGATAGCGAATCAAATCAATAAAGAAATATCTAACCCAACATTACGTTGGGTCTTTCAGTGTTTTGAGGGAATTAATCTACTCCAGCAAGGCGACAAAATCAGCTTGGATGGTTTTGATGAGTTCAGGGAAAAGATAATAAGGCTCATTGGTGGACATGCGTTGCATTTATATAAAATCCAAAAAGTTGCCTAGGGGTCTGATCAATGCCTGTTAATAGTAGAACCAGGTACATTTTGTGTGTAATACGCTATAACAGGCTGATTTATGTAATCTAATACAGGGTTTCCTGAGCCATCCAAAATAGGCCTGCCATCATTATCCTCAACAGCAGAAAGACGCTCAACGTTACCAATAGAACCAACAGATGCATACTGCATGTCTGTGTAATCTGTGTAGAAAAATGCAGCTTGTAGATTTAACGAGTTATCAAAAAAGCTCGATTTAGCGCCTATTTCCCATGTTAATACTTCTTCTGGATCAAATTGCGTTTCGAATCGATTTACTTCAGAGGTTCTATCGTTTACTACTTCAAACACATCGCCAATACCACCGGCTTTAAAGCCGCTTGCTAAATAAGTATAAAGCATTGTATCGGGGCTCAAGTCGTAATCTAAACCCACTCTAAAGTCATGGTGCGTCCAACTGCCTTTGTTGTCATTTTCAAAAAATGATGCGTAAATAGTAGGATCTTCAAAGTAATCTGCTGGCAAGTTATTTAAATCAGTACGATTAAACCAACCCGGCGCGCAGCCATCTGCATTTGAGCAACGATAAGAGCGCCCGCCTTTATCTTCTTTTGTTTCATCACTAAAGCGATATCCCAGTGTGGCGTGCAGTTTGGGGGTTATTTTATACGTAGCTTGAGCAAAAAATGCGAATGCATCGGTTGATCTATCAGGTTGATCCCAAAATACTTTATCGTCCATTGGATTATCGTAATACCCGAGCGTTGTGGTTTTTTCGTGAAAATAGTTAACGCCCATAATCCAAGTAAGGTCAGACATATCCGATGATTGTAGTTGTAGCTCTGTAGAATAAGATTTAGCGCCAGTACCGTCTAAAAAATAAGTTGCACCATCCCAAACATCTAAACCCGCTTCGCTATCTTGCTTTGAAGAGCGCTCCATGTCTTCAAAGCCCACTAACCACACTAAATCAAGATCGTCTGTTAATGCATAATTAAGAGTGTTACGTAAATACGTTATATCTAATTTAAGTTCACCGGGTACATTCACAACCGCTTGATATGTATTATCTGAAGGTAAAAAGTTTGAACAATCGCCACCGTACTCTGTTGGGCGACCTCGTAATTTATCGCAGTTTACCAAATCAACATTATTACCACTGTCGTTAACATATTTTTGAAATACGGTATGGTTGGTGAAATTACCATCTAAAGGCGACCATAACGTACTTACTCTAAATGAATACTCATTAGCACTATTATAAAAATCTGATTTGTCAGCTTCTGTTAACGCGCGAACTTGCTGCGACTCTGGGTTGGTACCAGCTGCATCTATCCACCAATTCTCTCGTTGAGTAAGTGTACTGCCAATGTTTTGATATGAATCTTGTGAAATAACGTCTGTATTTAGTACTGCATCACTTAATCTGCGAGTATCGTATTGGTTAGGATCGTAATAACCTTCCAAATAAGAATCACGTTTTAACCCTTTAGCTGCAATACGGACCGCAAAATCGTCGCTAACTGAAAAGTTATAAAAACCTTCCGCACTGCGTGTATTATATTTGCCCGCTTCTAACGTTACACTACCATAATCATCAGTAAAATCAGGTTTTGCAGAAATAACATTAATGCTACCAACGGTCGAGTTTCTGCCAAACAGCGTACCTTGTGGTCCACGTAGTGCTTCAATACGCTCAACATCGTACATTAATGCTAAAGCACCTTGCATTCTTGGTGAATAAATTCCATCTAAATGCACGCCAACAGCAGGGTCGCCAAGTTCAGTAATATTGGTAGAGCGCACGCCTCGCATAGATATAACTGGTGCTGATTGATCTGTTGCCGTTGATATATCAAGCCCAGGTACAAGATTTGCTATATCCCTTATATTATTAACACCACTTTGTTTTAATTGTGCCGATGTTAACGCTGTAATTGCGACGGGTGTTTCCATTAACCTTGTTTTACGCTTAGTCGCCGTTACCGATATAACTTCTAATGCAGTGTCATTTTTTTTAACCTCGTTACTATTGCTTTGATCTGCTAAAGACTCTTGAGCAATACTAGGCAACGAACAAGCAAGTGCGATTGCCAAAGTTATTGTGTTTATTTTTTGCACGGGTATCACCTTTCAATTTGTGTGGGTTGTCAGAGGCATGTAAAACATGCTTTATTTACTACCTGTTAACAGGTTACAAATTAGTTACACCCATTGACTACCCTAATACGGTAAAGCGAAGCACTGGCAATACAACCCGAGTAAATTACACGTAAATAAAAATTAAATTGTCATATTTATCGTTATTAAATAACCTGAACTTTGGATAATAACTGCTTGAGATAAATAAGTTTAACTATCATTGTGGTTCAATATGTTCATAAATCTCTTAACCAGAATTCAGGTTAAATAGATATAAATTAACTAGAGCCTATTTACCTTTCGAGGTTAAATTTACAGCAGTATGTCTGATTTTAGGCAAATTGGCGCTTATGGGTCGAGGTTATTCACCATAGGCGATGTAAGTCATTATATTAGCGCAGGAGCCGTTACCAGCTCCATTAGGTTACACTCCTTACGCCTCGGTTAAGCCGCATTTAGATAAAACACATTTAAATCCTGAAAGATCAACCAGCCACAATAAAAGTGTTCCGATTGAGGTGAACATACGCTTTATGGATAATCAGATTTAATGAACTAAAAGCAAGGAGGTCAGCTTAACAACTCTTAGGTCACAGATACTAAAAAGCCATGGTTATAAACCATGGCTTTTAAATTTAAAAATATGAAAAATTACTATTTTAGTGCTTTTTTAACAACTGGGTAGTGATCCCATACTTGTTTATCACTGAGTGAGCGTACCAGCTTAATGTATTCTGCGTGTGTCCAAGCTAGAGGTGTTGCTGAATTAGTTCCTTCGCCCAGTGTATAACCTGCTTTATTTACACCAACGCCGTCCCATACTTGCTCTGGTAACATCATGCCTTCATTGGCAAATTGCTCTAGCCCTTTAACGTAACTGTTTTTAATTTCAGCTTGTTTTACGTCATTGAATGTATTGCTGGCATTGGCTGCTGCTATTTCATAGTGACCACGTTCGCCTGTAAAAAATGGCCATACACGTCCGCGTTGCCCAGGTGTGTTACTTCCATTTTCAGCGTAATTTGTACCGGTTACTTCATCTTCGCCATAGCCATCGTTGCCATAACGACGATAACCTGCAAATGAGCCACTACCATCGCTAAAGTTAAAGCTGTATTTTACTTGTAGATTGTCAGCGAGTGTTTCGTCATCGTATTCTGGTAGCGTTTTTACAATGCTTGGTGCAAGTGCATCACGTACCCCATAGCGTACTAACTCTAAAAAGCCACCGTCTAAAATCTGTTTTTTATTAAAGCCTTCTCGCCCGTTGTTTGCGTTAATTGTTGTATTGGAGTTGGCATTTTTATCTTGACCAATACGAATGAAATATTCGCCATCGGTGGCTTTTGATTCTAAATTACCTTGGGTGGTAAACATCATTTTTTCGATGTCAGCGTTATAATTTTTTGCCGTTGCTAAATAACGTTCTGCATTTTTTGTATCGCCGGCCATATTTGCAATATCTGCGGCGCTAATTAAACCTGCAACAACCGCTGCAGTAGTTGAAGGCGAATAACCACTTTGCTCTTCCCAGCGCTCTTGTTGGGTTGCCGGTGGCGTGATTTGTGTATCATTCCATAAAATTTTCGCGCGTCCTCCCTCGACTAAAAAATCCGCCGCTGGTTTTAACATACGTGCGTACCAGTCTTTAAGCTCGGCATCACTAAGTACATTTGTTTGATGTAATTTCCACGCAAGCATAATTGGCATCGCAGTTTGATCAAGCTGCACACCCACCCATTCAAGTTCGCCATCGACATGTGTTTTTTGTAAAAACCACCCTGTATCGCCATTGTTACCTGGCGTTTTGCTATTAACTTGAACTTTTTCAAGGTATTCGAATGCTATTTTTGCCGTAGCTGTATCACCCAGTGCCATAAATGCCATAGCTACTTGGTAGAAATCTCGTACCCACACTGCTTTATAACCAGTTGAGCCTGTTTTAGCCGATACGGTTTCGCCCCACGGATTAGACAACGACGCAATAAGCGCACCTGCGTACGTTTTGTCTTCTTGCGCTTTTAATACCATTGCGCTGGTATAAAGTAACTTACCGTTATCGGCCGTTTGCCACGTCATTTTATTAATAGGTGTAAGGCTTTGTAGGTAATCTTGCCAACCAAATGCCGCACCTTTACCATTGTAGTTATCAAGTACACTTTGATAACCTTTTGCTAATGTTTGGGCGCCCTGCTCTGCACTTTGTTGCTCGTTATGTGCAAAGCTCAGTACTAAATCAAACGTGGTATTACTTTCAATATTGCCAAGCTCAGCAAGTAAACTGACATTACCTGACTGCTCACCAGTATTGCTATAGCTGGTATTTAATGATTGTGACTTTTTAAGCTCATCCAAACCATCGCTTACACCCGTAAAGCCAACCGTTTTTGCGCCAAATTCAGTATTTGCTTGCAATGTTAAGTAGTTGTCACCTTGCCAAGCAACTAAACCTTGCTCGGTAGTTTTTGCAAAATCATCAAGGCCGTTATTATCAATATATGGATTTACCACAACATAGGCTTTAACGTCTTTAAGGTCGGTATTAAACACGCTACGAACAAATAAACTTTGCCCATCAGGATCGGTAAAAACGTGTTTTTCAAGAGTGAATCTGCCTTGTTTATCTTTACTTACTATTTTATAAGCAAGTGATAACGGACGGCCTTGCTCGTCTTTGTATAGATAATCAATAGTGACATCAAGATCGTCTGCTTCGCTAACAGTAAAGTCTTTTCCTGTTACCACAAATTGCATATCTTTTATTTGTGCTTGATGAATAAGGCCAAACATAGTTTCGGTGATCATGCCTTTAGCAATTGAAAACCAGACTTTTGATACTACACCTGTTGGTGCATCACTTGTGTAATGACCATTTTGGTATTGCTCGTACGATGTGCCAATCCCTGTTTTACCTGCGTATGACCAAAACGGGTCGCTGCCCGGAGCACCAGGCGCAGTTGTTTTAGATGTTTGTACTGTTTGTGACTGATTCGTATTTTGAGCACCGCATGCAGTTAATCCAAGTGCTAATAATGAAATAGTAATTAGGTTATAGTTTTTCATTTTTTACTCTTAATTAGAATTTTTAACGCGCATAACAGCAATGGCTGCTAATACAAATGACGCAGCACCAATTAACAAAGCGTAAATGGGCTGATTAGAAAACACATGGCTCAAAATAAGTCCTAAAATACTGGCTGCAAGTAGCTGTGGAATAACAATAAAGAAGTTAAATATTCCCATATAAACACCCATTTTATTACTCGGTAATGAGTTACTTAGCATTGCATAAGGCAGTGACAATATTGAAGCCCACGCAAAACCAACACCAATCATAGGAATAAGCAGCATTTTGGGGTCTGTTATAAACATAAAGCTGGCAAGGCCTAATGCGCCTAGTAATAAGTTAAAACAATGCGCGCCTTTTAAGCCCATTTTTTTAACTAAGAATGGAATGCACATTGCGGCAATAGCAGCGAATCCATTGTAAGCCGCAAATAAAATACCGACCCAATCAGCGCCATCGTTAAACGCTTTTGATGTTGTATCGCTACTACCATAATGAAAGCTTGTTACTGCCGACGTGGTATAAATCCACATCGCAAATAAGGTAAACCAACTAAAAAATTGCACCCAAGCTAATTGCTTCATCGCAGTGGGCATTGTAAATACATCTTGCACTACTTGATAAAAGCCCCCTTGAGTGTGATTTTTAGCTTTTAATAAACCTGCTATCCACTGCACAATGCCAAAGGCAAGTAAGCCACCTGCTAATAAATAAAGTTCTTTTTCAAGCGCTAAGCCCATCACAAGGGCAAGTGTTGCAATGCCTAATACAACAAATATAATGCCGCCTTTATTATAGTTAATATCAGCAATTTCAGCTGTTACAGCTGGCCCTTTTTGCGCCTCAAATTTAGCTAATTGCTCAGGTGTGTATTCTTTAGTTTTTGCAACAGTCCACAACACAGCAGCTAGTAAAACAACGCCACCCCAGTAAAATGAGTACTTAACTGAGTCTGGTATTTCACCAATAGCTGCCGTGTTACTCACATCAAACCAATTTGTCATCATCCATGGCAGTGCTGATGCCAAAACTGCACCTATTCCAATAAAAAAACTTTGTAACCCATAACCGGTAGCGCGTTGTTTTTCTGGCAAGTTATCACCAACAAGTGCTCTAAATGGTTCCATGGTTACGTTAATTGACGCATCCATAATCCACAACATACCAGCAGCAATCCACAATGTTGGCGAATGCGGCATAATAAACAATGCAATGGTTGTTAATATTGCACCCAAAAAGAAAAATGGACGACGACGACCAAAACGACACCACGTTTTATCACTCCAATAACCAATAATAGGTTGCACAATTAAACCGGTTAGCGGTGCTGCTACCCATAAAATAGGAATATCATCCACTTGTGCGCCAAGGGTTTGAAATATTCGGCTCACGTTACCGTTTTGTAGGGCAAAACCAAACTGTATGCCTAAAAAGCCAAAACACATGTTCCATATTTGCCAAAAGCTTAGAGTTGGCTTGTCGCTATTATTTTGATTATTCATTATTAGCCTTATTTGTTAATACTGCGCTGCTAAATGCATCAAGTGTAAGTGTGAAGGTTGCGCCTTGAGACCCTGATGTAATCTCGGTGCTATGCTGCTCAAGTAAGTCATGCAATTGAGTGTATTCGCTGAGTCCCGCTAATTGCACTTTTGATAAATTAACCGTAATTGTTTGAGATTGTTCGCTAAAGTTACTTAATACGTAAAGCATTTGTTGGCCAAGTTTGCGGGTAAATCCTACAACTCGCTCACTTCCTGTAACGCTAAGCTCACTCATTTCACCGCCCACCACTGCAGGTAAACTATTAAGTGACAGAATGGCTTTATAGTAATCACGAAGTGCTGACTGCTCTTTTGTTAAATTAGCGCCGTCAAACTTACCGCTATTCATCCATGCTTGATGCGCTGGTACGCCAATGTAATCAAAAATACTGGTGCGGGTTGGTAAGCCAAAGCCTGCACTTTCAGAGCCATCTTCCCCTACATCTTGGCCAAAATATAATAAGGTGGGTGCACGGCTAATCAGGTTTGAAACCACCATGGCTGGTTTACCCCACACAGCTTTGCCTGCAAAGTCTGGGCTTGCGATACGTTGTTCGTCGTGATTTTCTAAAAAGTGCAGCATGTGCTGTTCAATATCCGCAACCTGTTGCTGCGCATCAAAAATAGCGTTTGCAGGTTGCTTGCTTTGCATAATTGCTTTTAAGGTATCGTAAAAACCGACCTTATCGTATAAATAGTCCATTTTACCTTGATGGATATAAGCACGGTACATTTTTGGGTTGTAAACTTCGGCAAGTAAAAATGCATCAGGTTTTTGCATTTTTATTGATGAGTTTAAAAAGCTCCAAAATTCAACCGGCACCATTTCGGCCATGTCGTACCTAAAGCCATCAACACCTTTATCTAACCAAAAAAGCGCAATGTCTCTAAATTTGTACCAGCTGTTAGGGAGCTCTTTATCTTGCCAAAACGCGTAGTGAGCACGGTAATCTTTATTCTTGTATTCATTTGGTAACTCTACAAAGTCGTAGCTGCCACCAGGCTTTACACCGTAATTCACTTTTACTGTTTCGTACCAATCGTTCATATCTGGTTTTGGAGATCGAGCACCATTACCTGTCCATTTGGCGGGTGTTTCATCAAAAAAACCATCAACAAGAGGATGAGCATTCCCGCCTAGCACTTTATAGGTTGTAGAGGTAGGCACTTGAAATGACTGCCCAGGCACATAGTAAAAATTGTTGTTTTTATCGTACGTTTTACTGGTGTCGTCTTGCGCGCCAAAATCTTCAACCCCTTTAGGCTTGCCTAGCGATTGATAATTACGCGCAACATGATTAGGCACTATATCAATAATGACTTTCATGCCATGGCTGTGCGTACGCTCAATGAGCTGGCTAAACTCTCCCATACGATTCGTCACGTTAATTGCTAAATCAGGATTTACATCATAATAATCTTTTATTGCATATGGCGAACCTGCTCGTCCTTTTACAACATCAGGATCGTCTTGAGAAATCCCATAATCGCTATAATCGCCTACTAAGGCGTGGTGTAATACGCCGGTATACCAAACGTGCGTTGTTCCCAGCTCCTTTATACCTTTGAGGGCGGCATCGTTAAAATCGGCAAACTTACCTACGCCATTTTGCTCTTTAGTGCCCCATGAAACATTGGCTGTTTCGGTATTACCAAACAAGCGAGTAAATACTTGATATACAACCGGCTTGGTAAGCTCACTTTTTGTGTATGCAGGCGCTTGCGGTTGCTCAGGTTTGTTATTCTCTGAACACCCTGTAGAAATAAGTGCGCTACACAGTACTGCGGATACATAAACTGATTTTTTCATTGTGTGTCTTTTTTGTCAGTATTGTTATTACTTTATACTAAAGATTACTGCAGCAACCATACAGTTGCTGCATACGTATTCAGGTAAACTATTGAGAGGTATTTATAATTAATACCGTTGCACTCATTGCCGGTAAAGCAACTGTATTACCCAACACCTGTGTTTTGTGGGTGAATAAGTTTAGTGCTTTGGCATTTTTTGGTATTACTTCCTGCATATACTCAATATTCTTAGTGAGCTCTTTTGTGTTTTTATTCATAAATACCAACACAGTTTGCTCGTCGCTAATACGCGCGTAACTATACACACCTTGTTGAGGCGTAAAGTGCACAAGTTTTCCTTTATCAAGCGCAGTGCTACTTTTTCTAAAGTTAAGCAAGGTGCTAATTGTTTTATGCATCTCTTTTTGCTGTTTTGTTAGCCCCTCGCCCGTAAAGGCGTTACGAGTTTGGCCTTTAAATCCACCTGGGAAGTCTATTCTAATATCACCATGGTCTTTACTTGGGGTGTTATCTAATAGCACTTCCGTACCGTAGTACATTTGGGCTATACCTCGTGTGGTTAAAAACAAGGTCATTGCCATTTTAGTTTTGGCTTCGTCTTGGCCAAGTTCAGTGTAAACGCGGCTCATATCGTGATTATCTGCAAATACCATAATGTTATTGGTATCAGGGTATAAAAAATCATTAGCTAACGATTCATATACTTTAACCCAACCGGTGTTCCAACTTTCATCTTCATTTAGCGCTTGAATTACCGACTCTTGCAACGAAAAGTCCATAACGCTTGGTAGGCTTGACGTATAGCCATCTTGGTTATGCTTACCACGTTGCCAGTAAGAGGCAATAGCAGGGTTAGAGGTCCACTCTTCTCCTACAATATTAAAATCCGGATACTCTTGCATAATTGCTTTTGTCCAATCGCTCAAAAATGCTTTATCTGAGTAAGAGTAAGTATCAACGCGAATACCACTTAAATCTGCGTATTCAATCCACCAAATCGCATTTTGAGTTAAATATTCGCTTAAAAGTGGTTGGCGCTGGTTTAAATCCGGCATGCTGGCTACAAACCAGCCATCGTTAAACTGGCGTTTATCGTAATCGCTTGCGTGTGGGTCTTGAATTGTTTGGCGGGCATGGCTTGTCGCATTTTTACCATTTTCAAATTCGCCATTAAAGTTGATCCAATCTTTGCTCGGTTTATCCTTCATCCATGTATGCTCAGCACCAAAGTGATTAAGCACCATATCCATTACAAGACCAATCCCCTGCCCTTTGGCCTTTACTGAGAGCAATTTATAAAGTGAATTAGAACCCATGCGTGGGTCTACTTTATAAAAATCAGTAATAGCATAACCGTGATAAGAGTAATCGGGCATGTTGTTTTCAAGCACCGGCGTTAACCATAACTGCGTTACACCTAAATCTTTTAAATATGGCAATGCATTAATAACACCTTGTATATCACCACCGTGTCGCCCTCCTTTAAATGTTGGATTTACTTCCTCCAACATACCGCTCACGGTGTCATTTTGTTTATCGCCATTTACAAAACGGTCAGGATTAATTAAATACACAGTATCTTTACTGCTAAAACCTTCTCGCACAGCACTATTTTTTGTTCTCTCAAGTAAAGAGAAAATGAAATTATTCTTACCATTGCTATTAAATTTTAATGTGCCTGCTTGGGCTGTATCGCTAATGGCTATATGTAAAAATACGTAATTAGGGTTTTCGGTGCGCGTAATATTGGCCAGCTCAACTCCTTGATAAGGTAAAAGCTTAAATTGGGTGTTTGCAATGTTTTGTTCATGCAACATTAGCGTAATTGTATTTTTTTTCATGCCCACCCACCAATTAGCTGGTTCAACGCTAAGAGCATAAGACATGCTTGGTATAGTATATAAACAGAGTAAGAGTATTTGCTGTATAAATCGCATTATGACGCCCTTTTAATACTGGCTAAAAATTCTTTGTGGGTAGGAAGTTTTTCAACTGTCGAATTTACTAATGTTTTTAAACTAATAAACAAATCACTTAACTGCTCGTCCGTAAACGAATTAGCAATAGTGCAATAGTCATCAGGTATTAAGCCTTGTCCAATCATCACTTGCTGCCATGCTATTTCGGTAAATAACTCATTATTTTCACGAATCACCTTACCTGTTTGTTTAAATAGATTAAGTTTATGGATCAGTGAATCCGGTATATCCATTTGGATGCATTGACGCCAAAATGCGGAGTCTTCGCGCACAGTAAGTTTGTAATGCAAAATAATAAAATCGCGCATGTGCTCTATTTCTGTCACGCTTTGTTTATTAAACTCGATTGCTAACGCACCGCTAATACCATGGTGCGGAAATAATTTAATCAGCCGCGTAACTGCGCTTTGAATTAGGTGAATGCTTGTAGATTCCAATGGCTCTAAAAAGCCACTTGATAAACCAACCGCGACTACATTTTTATGCCATTGCTTTACACGTCTACCTGTTTTGAATTTAATAAATCGAGGTTCTGTTATTGGATCTGCGGGTAAGTTATTAAGCAACAACGCCTTTGCGTCTTCATCCGATAAATAACGACTACAATAAACCAAGCCATTGCCTATTCGGCTTTGTAGCGGAATTTGCCACTGCCAACCGGCACTGTGCGCAATTGCTTGCGTATAAGGTTTTAATTCATCGTTTGATTTTGTTTGTACTGCAATGGCACTATCGCATGGTAAATAATGAGACCAATCTACAAATCCGGTATTGAGTGTTTTCTCAATAAGCAACGCACGTAACCCTGTGCAATCTATAAATAAATCACCGTTGATTTGCTTATTATCATCGAGTATGAGTGTTTCTACATTACCCGTTGCTAAACATTGTGTAACCTCACTAATTTTGGCATCAATGTGTTTTACACCACGCGATATTGCCAGCTTTTTTAAATATTCAGCGTAAAGTGTGGCGTCAAAATGATAAGCGTAACTTAGCCCAGGTAATTGGGTATTGGGTATTGTGTTTAAGGGAGCAAATTTATGCTGTTTAGCGGCTTGGTAATTTAACGAAAAATCCCATAAATCGTCTTCGCAACCCGTGATTCGACCTTTTAACCAAAAGTTATAAAAGTCGCAAAACGGGAAGTCTTTTCCAATCGGGCCAAACGCATGCATATAACTGTGCGTTGGTTTTTTCCAGTTTTCGAATTCAATACCGAGTTTAATTGTTGCGTTGGTTTCGTTTATAAACTCTTTTTCGTTAATGCCTAATGCGTTATTAAGTTGAATAATAGGCGGAATTGTTGCTTCTCCAACTCCCACGGTGCCAATAGATGATGACTCTATCAATGTGATATTAATTACTTTACCTAACACTTTATTAAGCAGTGCTGCAGTTATCCAACCTGCGGTACCACCGCCTGCGATCACGACGTGTTTTATTGATTTCATCTTATTATCCACGTTACAGTTTAAAGCTTTGTTAAGTTTGATAAAGTAGCTATAAAAAAGCCCTTGTAAAACAAATTACAAGGGCTCCTACACACAACCTTTATTATAGCTGGTAGCTAAAGCCTAACAAGTAAGTGCGACCGTAATCTTGGTAGTCGCGAACTTGTAGCGCGTTATCGCCAGAAAGCGATGTGAACGGCTCTTCTGTTAAGTTTTGAACTTGGAACTGAATTGATAAACCTTCAAGGCTTTCAACCCCTGCTTCAGAGAAGTCATAACCGGCCTGAATATCCCAAATTGTTTCGCCGATAATATTCACTTGCTCTGTATTAAAGCCTAATCCGTAAACATCACCTTTGAAGTCACTACGCTTACGCATGCTGGTTCGTAATTGCATGCCGTTCATCTCGTAGTAAACCGTTAAGCTTTGAATTTTATCTGATAGACCCGGTAGTTCGTACTTATTACCATTTCCATCTTTAATATCAGATTCAATACCTGTATGACTAGCAATTAAGCCAAAGCCTTCAAGAGACGGGTGGAAAATTTTAAATGGTAACGCTAGAGATAGCTCGTAACCGTATAGGTCACCGCCGCCGCCATTTACTTTACCACTGCCAGTACCTACTGACGTAGCTGGTACTTCACCTGTTGATGGGTCCGCAACACCCGACATATCAATCGCGTAAGTACCGTCAAAAATCCACTGGGTTAAGTCTTTATAGAAAAATGCAGCAGAGAAGTAACCTTCATCACTAAAGTAGTTTTCATAAGATAAATCGTAGCCTGTTGCTTCTTTAGGTTCTAAATTAGGGTTACCACCCGATACAGACCAAAAGTTACCGTTTTCATCCGGTGTATCATTATATGATGCATTAACAGAGGCGTTCATTTCATCTATACGCGCACGTGAGATTGTTTTAGCTGCGCCAAAACGTATTGTTTGCTGCTCATCAATCGCAAGTGATAAATTTAAGCTTGGTAAAACGTGAGAATAATCGTGACCAATATCTGTAGGTGAAGTAATGACTAGGCCAGTATTACCATCTACACCAAAAGCATTACCTTGAGAGGATTGATCTGTATGAACATAGCGCACCCCAACATTACCAGTTAATGGAAGACCACTTACTTCTGCATTAATATTAGCTTGTGCAAATGCTGAGGTGATTTCTTCTTTTACTGTCCACGACTTAGTTGCATGAGTTGAGCTAGTTAAACTTTCGTCAAGGGTTTCATAGTAACCATCATTAACTAAACCATTTACATCGTAAGCTATCATGTCGCCTAGCCCAATAAAGTCAAGGCCAACACTGCCTAGACGGTATTGCTGAGGTACACTAAGCATTCCTGGGTTTTCAAGAGAAAAATCAGTTAAAGTCAAGAAGTAACCTTGCGAAGATTTAGACTTTTCACGCTCTTTATAACCTAAGCCAAATTCAATTGAGCTAATATATTCGTTTTCTAGTACTTTAGACGCTGCAAGTTTTAATGTAACTAATTCATCTTCAATAGTTGGAGCATTAATAAAACCGTCTTGAGCTTGGTTTTCATACTCTGTGCCAGTTAATCCATATGCATCATTTAGTGCAGAGCTTGCGCCCCACGAAAGCGGTCCACCTAATTGGATTAAATCATAATCGCTGTAATCTAAGTCATGTGAAAAAGTAGCGCCAGTATTGCCACCATTAAAAGCATAACCTAAGTTATCTGCAACACCGCGAGAATCACCACGTCCTGTACCTGAGTAGCTTTCTATACTCCAAATTTTACGGTCAACTTGCGAGTAACTTGCATCAAATTCTACTGACCATGAATCATCAATATCGTATTTAGTGTTAAAACCAAATGCAGTCAGTTCAGCATCACGCTCTTGGTAATCGTTACGCACAACAACACGTTGGCCTTGTGTTACAGCACTTGTTATAAATCCACTTTCTGCATTTACAGTAGCACTACTTGCATCAATACTACCTTGACCCCAAGCAAAAGGAACTTCAATGCCGCGTAAAATTTGCTCATCTGTAAAGTCTACATACAACGCATCAAACGTCATATTTAGTTTATCTGTAGGCGCTGCTTCTAGAACAAGCATTGCTGAATCACGTTCAAGCGTTGATGAACGAACATATGGTTTTGCACCGCCTAAAATTGAATATGAGTTACCATCTTCAGCAGTAAATTCAGGGTAGCCCCATGAGTTCCAACGTTTTTCTTGGTTTGGCGAGCTCATGGTGTTTAGTGCAAATGCAATACCAATGGTGTCATCAGCAAACTGGTCGATGTATGAGAAAGTGCCACGGTAACCGTCGTCGTTGCCGTCAGGGTTTAATTTATCAAAGCTTGTTTGCTCATACTGTCCATTTACTTGAACAACACGTTCACCTTTACTTAGTGGGCGAACTGTTTGCATGTTAATTATGCCCGCAATACCCTCTGCATCTAAATCTGCACTAGGTGTTTTATAAACAGTTACACCGCTCATAATTTCTGATGGGTAAAGGTCAAATTCTACGCCTCGGTTATCACTAATAGATACCTGCTCTCGGCCATTAAATGTAGTACCGCTTTCGTTTTCGCCAAAGCCACGAATAGATACTCTACTTGCACGACCATCTAGGCGTTGCGCCGTTAAACCTGGTAAGCGTGCAATAGACTCAGCAATAGATGAATCAGGTAGCTTACCTATATCTTCTGCTGAAATTGACTCAACGACTTGAGTAGAAAAACGCTTTGTGTTGATTGATTCTACAACACTGCCACGAAAGCCTTTTACTTCGATAACCTCAACGTCATCATTTTTGACTGTATCTTCTTGTGCTGCTACAGAGGCAAAGCTTGCTAATCCTGCAGTAGCCATTGCCAACGTTAATATACTTGGTTTGAACATAGACATGATGTTTTTCCCGTTACCCATATTGTGATACTCGCTTCTTTATTTGAGTGATAGTCAAACAGGCGAGCTAATTTTGTTGTCAGGATGGATATTAACGCCAGCTTTATTTTATTAACAACTTTATGCATACGTATTCAACCGTTACAGAAGGATTTAACATTAACATAAACTTGAAAAAACAAAGACTAACCAATTGATTTAATTATATATAAAAACAAATAAAATCAATTGGAAAACATTGCTCGTTAAATTTACTCTATTAACAGTTAATAGCTCACTGACCTTGATGTAAACAAAGTGAAATTAATTAGTACCGCTATGAAAAATAAGAACTATCAAGCATCAACCAAGTGTGAAATTGGTCAGACCATTAAAGGTGAAACATAAGATATATTTCCCTTATAGGACAAGCTATTAGGCTTAGTTCGAGTAAGAAAATAGCTAAATTACATAATTGGTAAACAAAAAAACACACAAATCGAACATTTTTAATGATGCCTAAGTACTTATTTTTAATAATTTAATTGTATTAATTTTAGTGCATACGTATGCAGGCTTTTTACAGTGTTCAAGGCTTCACGTATGCTTTTTCAAATAACGTGATTAATCTTAATCACAAATAAGAATAGTCTAAGTACTGTGTGGAATGACGGAGAAAAGCATGACCCAAAAGCAGTGGTATAAAGGTGCGGTTATTTATCAGGTTTATCCGCGTAGCTTTCAAGATAGCAACAACGATGGTATTGGTGATTTAAAAGGAATTATTAATCGTATTGATTACATTAAAAGCTTAGGCGTTGATGCTATTTGGATTTCACCTTTTTTCAAATCGCCAATGAAAGACTTTGGCTACGATATTAGTGACTACCGCGACATTGACCCGCTTTTTGGTGATTTAAATGATTTTGATGAGCTAATAAGCCAAGCCCATGATCGTGATATTAAAATAATTATTGATCAGGTATTAAGTCACACCTCTGATCAACATCAGTGGTTTTTAGATAGCCGCGATAATTTAATAAACGATAAAGCCGACTGGTATGTTTGGGCCGATGCAAAAGAAGATGGTACAGCGCCAAATAACTGGCTTTCTATTTTTGGTGGTGGGGCTTGGCAGTGGGAACCTCGTCGCGGGCAATACTACTTGCATAATTTTTTAACCGAACAACCGGATCTTAACTTTCATAATCCAGATGTAAGAAAAGCAGTGCTTGATAATGTAGAGTTTTGGCTTAAAAAAGGCGTTGATGGTTTTAGACTCGATGCTATTAATTTTTGTTATCACGATGCACGACTACGCGATAATCCAGCTAAACCAAAAGATAAGCGTCAAGGCCGTGGTTTTAGTGAAGATAATCCGTATGCGTTTCAGTACCATTATTACAACAATACTCAGCCAGAAAACATTGAGTTTATGCAAGATATTCGTGCATTACTTAATAAATACCCAGGTACTGTATCACTTGGGGAAATATCGTCAGAAGATTCGTTAGCAACTATGGCAGAATATACTCAAGGCGGCGACAAACTGCATATGGGTTATAGCTTTGAGCTTTTAACAAATGATTACTCAAGTGAATATATTAGAACTACGGTTCAAACCCTAGAACAACATATGCTTGAGGGCTGGCCATGCTGGGCATTTAGCAATCATGACGTAGAGCGCGTAGCAAGCCGCTGGAGCGAAAACGGCAAAATCAACTCTCAGCAATGTAAAATGTTAACCGCCCTACTTGCTTCTCTTCGCGGCAGCGTGTGTATGTACCAAGGTGAAGAATTAGGGTTAGGTGAAGCAAGTGTTGCCTTTGAAGACTTACAAGACCCGTATGGCATAACGTTTTGGCCTAACTTTAAAGGGCGTGATGGCTGTAGAACGCCAATGCCTTGGGAGCAAACTGGATCGCAGCACGCTGGGTTTAGTGAAGCCAAGCCTTGGCTCCCAGTAGATGATGCACACAAAAAACAATCAGTTGCGATGCAAACAAATGATAACAACTCAATTTTAAATGCCTACCGTGAATTTATGACCTGGCGAAAAAAGCAAACGGTTTTGCTTGAGGGTGATATTGAGTTTATTGAAACGCCTGAGCCTGTGCTTGCTTTTTATAGAACCCTTGGAACGCAAAGAATGCTTTGCATGTTTAATCTAAGCTTTCAACAAGCAAGTATTGATATGCCAACATCAATCGTTAAAGAATACACTGAGCTTAGCCATCACAGCGCAAAATTAAGCCAAGATACACTAACGCTTGAGCCTTACGCTTGCTTTTATGCAGAGTGTTAATGACATCAATAATTACACTTAATGTTACAGCTAAGCTCTAAACATAAAAAGCCCAAGTAAATTACTTGGGCTTTTTTGTACATTTAATTTTTCTAATGACTTTGAGTTTTACTGTTTAAGTAATCAGTTAGCGCAAATAGAACACCAGACATAACAAACGTAACATGAATAATCACCTTCCACAGTAATTCATCGTTTGGGTATGCACCTGAGTTAATAAATACTTTTAATAATTCAACGGCTGAAATAGCCACGATTGCGCTTATTAGTTTCATCTTTAGCCCTGAAAAACCGACTTTCCCCATCCAAGATGGTCTGTCTTCATGATTATCAATATCAAGCTTTGAAACAAAGTTTTCGTAACCGCTGAATGTAATGATTAGTAATAGCCCTGCTAATAGTGCGGTATCGACTAAGGTTAAAATGCCAACAAGTAATTCTTGATTAGTTGCTGAAAACGTCGCAATACCCATTAAATAAAGCTGTTTAAAAAATTTTATTAGTAACAATACAACTGCAAAGAGTAAACCAACAAAAAATGGGGCCAGAAGCCAACGTCCTTTAAAGATAAAAGATTCTAACGCATGCTCTAATTTATTCGCTTGGCGTGGCTTTTTTTGAGGGGTATGTGATGACATTTTTTGGTCTTTTAATTTAAAAAAGCGACCTTAGCCTATAACTCACAACAACACAATGATGTGAAAATACCGATAAATGAATTACTCATCTTCACGATAAAAATATTTCGTTATCTTTTATCTCAATTTCGTTTAAAAATCAGCATACCAACAGAATTGTTCTGTACTGGGCACTATTGTTTTACGCTTCAATTTAAATAGCGTAATTCAGTCGTCACACCATTTTTTTAGGAATAAACGAATGAACAAAGCATTGCTAGCATTAATCGTAGCACCTTTATTTGCAGTATCTGCAACTTACGCAGTAGCAGACGATGCGACAAACGCCTCAGCCGAAACAATAAAAGAATACACAGAAATGTGTGTTAACTGGGCTAAAGATGACGACGTAAGTAATGAAGATCTAAATGCATACGTATTAAAGTGTGTAAATGATGAACTTGAATCAGAAGGATACAAGAAAATATCTTCTGTAAAAATTTAATAGTATTCATACCAATCTGCTTGTATATGTGGTCTATTTAACGATAAGAAAATCGCGCTAGAACTAAGCAAAAATTTTGTATCTAATTGTTCTAAATAAAAATTTTTAACAACGTGTAGAGTGATTTAATTCGATAAATTGTTCAAATATTTATGCAGGTTGGTATTATATGTGCGGCTAACAAAGCCATTGCGAAGTACATATAAATAGATAAAAAAACCGGAATCGACACAAGCTGTGCGTTCCGGTTTTTTTAGCTTTTAAAAGCGATGAATAAGCGATTATTTACTTACTTATTCAGCCTCTTTTTTTGCTTTTGGCTTAGCCTTTGCTTTAGCAGGGGCTTTTTTAGCCGCTGGTTTCTTTTTAGGTGCTGCTTTTTTCTTCGCTTCTTCGGTCCATTTACCCGCTTCATAATGAGCAGTCCAGCCGGTAGCTTTACCGTCAACTTCAGTCATAACATACTGAGATTTATTTTTACGGCTATAGCGTACAACAGCAAGATTACCATCAGGATCTTTAGCTGGTGCATCTGCTAAATAATAAAACTTAGGCGAAATGCGGTCTCTAAAGCGTTTTAACTCTTCTACCTTAGGTGCACGTGTTTCACGTGACTTAGGAAAAGTATTTGCGGCTAAAAATATACCCGCAGCGCCATCACGTAAAACAAAATACGCATCTGATTTTTCACATTCTAATTCAGTAATGTGAACAGGATCTTCTTTTGGCGGCGCTGCTTCGCCATTTTTAAGTAGCTTACGAGTATTTTTACATTCTTCGTTATTACAGCCAAAGTACTTACCAAAGCGACCCGATTTAAGCTCCATGTCCGAACCACATTTATCACATTCGATAATTGGTCCATCATAGCCTTTAATTTTAAAGGTACCTTCCTCAACTACGTGGCCTTTACATGCGGGGTTATTACCACACACGTGCAATTTACGAGTTTCGTCAATTAGGTATGAGTCCATTGCTGTTTCACAAATTGGACAACGCTTCATTTGCATTAACTTTTCAGTTTCTACATCTTCAACATCTGCAGCTACAGCTTCATCACCCGATACCAAGTTCATCGTTGTAGTACAACGCTCTTTTGGTGGAAGGCTATAACCAGTACACCCTAAGAAAACACCGGTTGAGGCCGTGCGTATACCCATTTTTCTGCTACACGTAGGGCATTCAATATCTGTTTCAACCATCTCGTTAAGACGCATACCACCTTGTTCTGGCTCATCTTTGGCGACAGTTAGTTGCGTTGAAAAATCAGCATAGAATTTATCAAGTACTTCAGTCCAAACGCGCTCGCCTTCCGCGATATCATCTAGCCGACCTTCCATTTTAGCGGTAAAGTCAAAATTCATTAAATCTGTAAAGTTTTCAACTAAACGATCGGTAACAATTTCACCCATTTTTTCAGCGAAGAAACGGCGATTTTCAACACGTACATAACCACGGTCTTGAATCGTTGAAATAATAGATGCGTACGTAGAAGGACGACCGATACCTCGTTTTTCAAGCTCTTTAACCAAACTCGCTTCACTAAAACGCGCAGGCGGCTTGGTAAAATGTTGCTTAGGATCAAGTTCAACAAGAGTCAGTGTTTCACCTAATGTAACCGGTGGTAATGATTGATCTTCTTCATTCTTTTTGCGAATTGCAGGTTGTACTTTAGTCCAACCATCAAAGCGTAATACGCGACCCTTTGCTTTGAGCTGAAAATCGTTTGCTGCAACAGTCAAAGTAGTTAGATCATATTCTGCAGGCACCATTTGACACGCAACAAATTGACGCCAAATAAGCTCGTATAATTTTTTAGCATCAGCGTCAACGCCTTCAATGTGACCAGAAAGCACTGTTACACTTGATGGACGAATAGCCTCATGCGCTTCTTGTGCATTGCCTTTAGAACTGTAGTTAATCGGATCTTTTGGTAAATATTTTTCACCAAATTGCTCGGTTACATATTCACGACACATAGCAACTGCATCTTTTGACAGATTAGTTGAATCGGTACGCATATAAGTAATGTAACCACCTTCATACAAACGCTGAGCAAGCATCATGGTTTTTTTAACGCCATAACCTAAACGTGTACTCGCCGCTTGTTGCATTGTTGAAGTAATTAAAGGCGCACTTGGGCGACTCTTACTTGGTTTTTCTTCAACATTAACAACTTTATATTCGGCATTCTCAAGGCTTTTAACTGCTGCGCTAGCCTGAGCTTCATTTACTGGCTTAAATGGCTTGTCGTCTTGCTTGGTTACTTCTAAACGTAACTCTGACTCTGTGTTTTTAACATCAGCATGAATATCCCAAAACTCTTCTGGTATAAATGCCTTAATTTCACGTTCACGTTCAACCAATAAACGCACTGCAACTGATTGAACTCGACCTGCAGAAAGTCCGCGAGCGACTTTTGCCCAAAGTAATGGCGACACCATAAAGCCTACAACGCGATCTAAGAAGCGTCGCGTTTGCTGAGCAAAAACCATATCGGTATTTAACTCACCCGGCGTTTCGAACGCTTGTTGAATCGCATTTTTAGTAATTTCGTTAAAAACTACGCGTTTATACTTTTCAGGCTCTCCACCAATGATTTCTTGAAGGTGCCAAGCAATCGCTTCCCCTTCTCTATCCAAATCCGTTGCGAGATATATTTGATCTGCATTTTCTGCCAGTTTTTGTAATTCTTGGACAACTTTTTCTTTACCCGGCAATATTTCGTAATGCGGTTCCCAGCCTTGTTCAGGGTCAATTCCCATACGTGCGACTAAGTTGGTATAATCTCGTTGTTTTTTATACGCTGCTTTTTCTTCAGGTGGCAATTTACGAACTTCTGCTGGCGTTTTAGTTGCCGGCACTTTAGCTTTGCTCGAACCCGAAGTAGGTAAATCTCGTACATGTCCAATACTAGACTTTACGATGAAATCATTACCTAAATATTTATTAATTGTTTTAGCCTTAGCAGGTGACTCTACAATTACTAGCGATTTGCCCATAGTTGCCTATTTCTAACCAAATATTAAAAATGTGTTTACCGCTCTAAGCGGCGCGAATATTTATAGGTATATCTACAAACACTAGTTGTTACAAGCTTTTAATACAAACTTTTCAGTATTTACTGAATAAACGAACAATTTCTGTTGCTAATTTAAACAAACAGGTGTTTTTAGAATAATTGTTGTGGAATATATAGAACACAAACAAAAATGCCAACCTAAAGGTTGGCATTTTTTTAAAACATCATAAAATTATAGCTTAGCGTCGTCAGTAACTGCAATTGAAGTTGACGAAATAAGACCCGATGTAGCTTCAACACTAATTGTTAAAAAACCATCAGTTATATCATTTCTTCCATCGGCTGGCTCTCTTGTTATACCAAAGGAAATACCTACAGGCACAAAACTTGTTGTATTAGGAAAGATATAACTGTTAGTGCCCGTTAGAATACCATTTTCAGAGGCGATACTTACCTCACTCCCAACGGGTAAAGGGTTATTATAGGCATCAGCTATGAACACAGTTAATCCAACACTATTAGTTCCTGTCGCTTCTGTTAAGTCTATTGAATCAACTCCACACATTAGCTGGCCTGTTGAACTACGCACTAAAGGCCCTGTAGGGTCACTATTTACACGCACCTCAGTCGCTGTTACGCCTGTAATAGCAGCACAATCATTGGCATAAGTTATTAACCTAAAGAAAGCAGCATCACCAGACATTACAATTTCTTGGTTTTGAAATACGTTAACCATTTGGCGGCTGCATATACCAGCAGTTTCGTCTTCTTGACGGCATAGTAAACCATTATATAAACCGTTCTCTGTAGTCCAAGAACCATTACCATCAAAATCTACAAACTCTTCAAACTCATCGCCTGTTGAGTTATCACGTGAACAAGGATCCGTTCCATCGTTACAGTCTTTACCGCCAAAAGTGCCATCTTCATTGTTATCAATAAAAGCTTCTGGAATATCAAATAAATCATCAAAGAAGTCTTCGCTATCAAAGTAACCATTACCATTTAAGTCTGAAAAAGTCTCTTCACCAATAGCATATGCATGAACGGTTGCACGCCCCCCTAATGGTAAATCTAATGTTAGATCATTATTTAAAATACCTAATGGACACGGTAATCCACCATCACATTTTTGAGCAATTGTATTTTCGTACATTGAATCGGTAAACGGGCGTGGATTACTACTAGTCCAAGTAACACTACAAACGCCATTCGTAGTCGTACAGCTTGGTTCGATAACACCACCTTCAGTAATAAAACTTACAGCAGTGCCATCTGGTACCGGGTTATTAAAATGATCGGCTAAGCGCGCATTAACAGATACTAAAGTCCCATCAACATTTAAACCATGCGTATTAAACTCTGAGCGAGATAGTGAAAAGCTATTTTGATCAGCAATCCCTGTGCTTATAACTAAAATATCCGAAGGCGCTGTTACAACCACAGTTTCGCCACCAACATCATCTTTACTTGAAGCAATAACACGCACAGGCGTCGCAACTGCACCAGACTGAACTGTAGTCTGTATCTCACCAGCACTATTGGTGATAGCCGAAGCGGTACTAAGCGTAATTCCACCTACTGAAGTGGATAATGTAAAGTTGACAGTTCTAGAAGCTAGTGCATTACCGTTAGAATCAATTAGTTTAAATCTAACTTCTGAAATTTCACTTCTGTTAGCTCCACCTGTACCTTTTAATGAAATAACAGGTTGTGTTACTTCAATAAATTGGATGAAGCCAATATCAGCTGGAGATACATTAATCGTTGCCGTACCTGATACAGTATCACCACCAGTAACAACTGTTGCAGTAATAATATCGCCGCCAACACACGTTAAAGGTCGGTAAGTTGAACGAGCGAAACCACCAATGCTGGTAACAGCTTCATCCATCACAGCTAAACCACTTGCAACACAGCCTGATGAAAATTCTACATTTAATGGGGTTGTATAGGCTTCACCATCTTTAGTAATTTCAATAGAAATTAGTGCTGTAGCACCTGCGGCTAGAAATTCATCATCAGCTAAAGAGCTTGTTATAGTAATATCAATATCTACAGCAGCTATCTGAAATGCTTTGGTAATGCTGCTCCCCAATACTGAAACAGTTATTTCTCCAGCCCCTACATCTCTGCCAGGGATAATATCAAGTATTGCAATACCATTTACATCGGTGATTGCGGTGCCCGTTGTAGGTGAAATAGAGCCAATCGTTGTTGTTGCCGTAACGAGAGTTTGAGTTAGTGGTATGGTTGAATCTTTTTTATTAACTTTAATATAAAGGATGCCGATTGAATCACCAGAAATACCGGCAGTCTCTTCACATAAACTCACATCCTTCGTCGTTTTGAAGTCAGCTGGGCAGTTTTGGAATATTGTAAATGCTATATCGGCACTGCTTTGATTCGGATCAATCGCATCCCCACTGGTATAAAAGCCCAATGTAGATTCAACCGCTTCAAACTGAGCGGTAACAATACCAGCCCCTTCAATTGTTCCTGATGTCAAATTAAGCGTAGCTATGCCCTTTGAGTCAGTCAGTGCAGTCCCTGAACTGGGCAATAAACTACCAAGCGATGAGTTAAAGGTAACAACTTCTCCAACCGCCGGTTGACTATCAGAATCTAGAACAAGCGCCTTAATTAAACCACTTTCACTTGCACTAATCTGGCTCGTTTGTGCCAGCGTTGTCGCCGAAAGTAAGCTTAAATTAATCGTAAAATCTTCCGACAATCCCAGCACAGGAGCGTCGCCTGCTGTAGTGTAAGTATAAGCATTAGAGTTTATACTACTGCCATCTTCAGTAATATAAGTAGCTGAAACAGTTCCTGCACCAGCTTCAGTGCCAGCAAGTATATCTATTTTAGCAATGCCTTCATTATTGGTCATTGCTGTTCCATTAGACGGATTTATTGTTCCAAAGCCTGATAGATTAAATTGTATTAGCTGAAAAGCAGCTGGTTCACCATCTAACAGAAGTATTGCTTGTGCAATTGCAGGTGTTAAAAAATTTACATTTCTGGCCTCTCCCCCATTTAATGTTTGTAAATTAACGGCCAACTCTACTTTAGGTATAACTTCAGTTTGAGTCTGAAAATCAAAGACGTCTGTATACGTTGCGCCATCAATAGTATACGTCGCAGTAACTTCTCCCGCGCCAGTAATTGTTCCCGCAGAAAGTTCAACAGTGGCAATACCGTCACTTTGGGTTAATGCCGACTCTGGATTAAGTTCACCCACACCATCAGCTAAACTGAACGTTATGCGTCTACCTGCAACTGGGGTATCATTTTGTTTAAGTGTTACACGTAAATCTATTGGCGCGTCAGCAGTTACTGCATTTGATTCAGAGTCACTAGTTTGAGAATACCCTTGAAGGGTTACTGTATAAACAGTTGTGTCGGTATCAGTATCACTACCCACTGTGCCATCTTTTTCAAGCGTTCCACCTCCGCCACAAGCCATGAGTAAAAAGCTAAGTAACATAATACTGAGCAATCGCGTTAAAGGCATTGACCTCTCCCTAGTGTTGTTATTATTAACTAAACGTTATTTACCTAATATTAACCTATAACCTAGTTTAAAATCACAGTTTTTTATTACTTTTTTGTATAAAATAATTTTCAATAAATACTAACTTTTTCTGTATAAATATTTATAGGCTGGTAGTCTATGACAAAATTTATTAAAAGTAGATTAGGGTATATGTCAAAAATCCGTTCAATGAGTTTAACCACTCGCATCATGATAGGTATGGGGTTAGGGGTTGTAGTAGGCTTTATATTTCAGGCTATTTTAGCTGGTGAAGACGATTATCTAATACCACTTGGGTTATTCTCTTTGCCAATTAAAGCATTTTTTGTCGATGGCCTTTTTCATGTGGGTGGGCAAATATTCATCGCTAGCTTAAAAATGTTAGTTGTTCCGCTCGTTTTTGTTTCACTTGTCTGTGGAACCTGCAGCCTTAGCGATCCAAAAAAACTGGGACGCTTAGGTGGCAAATCTATTAGTTTATATTTACTAACTACAGCTATAGCTATTACAGTAGCAATCTCCCTAGCCTTATTATTTAATCCTGGGGAAGGAATTGGCTTACCTTCTCAAGCGAGTTACGATGCAAAAGAAGCACCTACTCTAGCTAGAGTTATTATAGACATGTTCCCAACAAATCCATTTGAAGCAATGGCTAAAGGCAACATGCTACAAGTCATTGTATTTGCATTACTATTTGGTATTGCTATGGCACTAAGTGGTAAAGCAGGCAAACGCGTTGCTGATGTATTTGAAGACTTAAACACAGTTATTTTAAAATTAGTTACTTTATTAATGAACATCGCACCATATGGCGTGTTCTTTTTAATGGCAAAGCTGTTCACTACAATAGAGCTCAATTTAATTGTGAGCCTAGGTAAATATTTTGGCGTTGTTGTTTTGGCCCTGCTATTACATGCGCTTGTAAATTACACATTACTATTAAAAATACTAACAGGCTTAAACCCGCGTATTTTCTTAGCTAAAATGAAGCACACCTGTTTATTTGCATTTAGTACATCAAGTTCTAGCGCAACCATGCCTATTACACTTGAAACTGCGACTAAAAAGTTAGGTGCAAGCAACTCTGTTGCCTCATTTACTATACCCCTAGGTGCAACCATTAATATGGATGGTACAGCGATTATGCAAGGCGTCGCAACCGTATTTATTGCACAAGTATTTAGTGTTGACTTAACGATTTCTGACTATTTAATGGTCATATTAACAGCTACGCTCGCCTCTGTAGGCACAGCTGGTGTTCCTGGTGTTGGCTTAATAATGTTGGCAATGGTACTTAACCAAGTTGGCTTACCTGTAGAAGGGATTGCTATTATAATTGGCGTAGATAGATTGCTAGATATGACCCGTACTGCGGTAAATGTTACTGGTGACTGTATGGTTACCTGTGTTGTTGCCAAGTCTGAAGGTGAACTTGATGAAAGCGTATTCAATGACCCTAACGCAGCTAAAGATTTAGAAGATTATCATAAATCAATTGACTCATAAGCTACATTTATACAGCTATAAAAAAACCTTGATGCAATCCATCAAGGTTTTTTTCGAGTAAAAATAATTAGCTTGTTCTCAGGTTAAAAATTCTAATCTAAGGATTTAGGGACTTAAATTTAGAAAGTAAGTTTATCCCGACTTTATTTACGCCACTACTCAAGCCAAGCGCTAGCTTATCGCTCAGTCCTTTTTTGACTTTATATTTAATTTTATAGATTTGGCGTTCATGTTGCTGCTCTAATAAAGCATCATCACTTGTTTTTATAACATCTACCAAGCCTTTTTCAATAGCCTGAGTTGCAAACCAATGCTCGCCTGTGGCGACTAAACTCATGTCTAAACTAGGACGTTGCGTACTCACAAATGTTTTAAATAAGTCGTGAGTTTGTTCAATTTCTTCGCGAAATTTTTCACGAGCTTTATCCGTATTCTCACCAAATAAAGTCAGTGTACGCTTAAACTCACCAGCGGTTATTTGTTCAAATTCGACATCATTTTTCTTCAATATTTTATTAAAGTTAGGAATTTGAGCAATCACCCCAATAGAGCCAACAATTGCAAATGGTGCAGCGAGTATTTCATCGGCAACACATGCCATCATGTACCCTCCACTGGCAGCCACTTTATCAATTGAGACACTCAAGGGTATGCCAGCATTTTTAATACGCTGTAGTTGCGAAGCAGCAAGTCCGTAGCCATGTACAACCCCGCCACCACTTTCTAAACGAATAAGGACCTTGTCTTTACTAGGCTCAGCAATAGAGATAATGGCTGTTATTTCTTCTCGTAAGCTTTCCACCTCGTGTGCATCCATACTGCCCACAAAGTCAATTACATATAAACGAGGTTTAGCTTCGTCTTTATCTGCTTTTTTACTTTGCGTTTTTAACTCCTTTTGATGCGCCTTTAGCTCTTTTTTACCGAGCGTATTTTGCAAAAAACTTTCTTTAAGTTCTACTAATTGTTCTGATATATCATCTATTTGTATTTCACCTTTTTTAGCTTTTGGCTTAACTGCAGCGCCAACTATTAACATTAGAATAACTGCGATAGCGATAACAAAAGTAACTGTTTTAGCAAAAAACAAACCGTACTCGTATAAAAATTCCAACTGGTTTCTCCATTTATAAATTTCAGCTAATTTAACATGCTTTAAAACAAAAAAAAGCCACTTTTCAGTGGCTTTTAAAGGTTAATTATTTTACTGGTTATTAATCAGTCACAACCTCAGGGTTGGAAACTAATAACATACGTCCACGTGCAGCTAAATAAGTAGCTACTTGCAGCTGCATTTCTGCATTAGCAGCAGCACTGCCTTCAACAGTTGAAGCCTTTGCAGCATCTTGAGCTGGCGTTAATATAGAACCATGATGCCCTTTAGTAAATTTAACTAAATAGCTCGAAGGTGTTTCACTTAATGCTTGCGAAGTACTTACTGTTTCAAGACCCATCAAGTTAGCTAATGGAATTGTGCCAGAAATAGGATTATTAGCTGCCATTGGCGGTATCACTTGGTCGGGCTTGTTATCAACACCATCACCCACAACAACATTAGTATAAACAGGAGTACCTAATGCTTTCACCGTGGCAGCGTAGTTAGTTGGATTGCCACTATCAAGTGCTGTTTGTGCCGCAAATGCAAACTGTGTAAATACACCTTGAATGTTAGTAAGTTTAGTCGTTTCACCCGCAGTAGTAAGTGATGCAACATATTCATTGTAACCACATGTCAAGTAAGCTTCCATGTCTGGTACTAATGAGCCACAGTTAGAAAGCGCAGCGCCTTGTAGGTAGACATTAAGTTCATCAGCTTCGGTTGTACCAGCTTGTGAAAGTACTGAACCTTGAATAAATGGACCAAACGCAGCAGATTCAAGTAAGAAGCTTGCTATGCCACCGCCGCCACTTGCAAGTGCTACTGTATTTACATTAAACAGTGGGTCAACAGTAGGCGCCATTGGGCTATTAGCTTGAGCAATAAATGCCGGGGCTACAATAGCCCCTAACGAATGCCCGATGTAGGTAACATCTTTACTATTGATAGTCGTATCGTTAATAAAGTTTAAACCCAAGCGTAAGCCTAATAAATCAGCCGCTGATTGACGTAGGCTATCTCGCGCAACAAGTAATGAACTCAAGTCCATATAACTAAGTACCGAACCTGTTGTTGCATTAAAGTCATCACTTCCATCACCATCAACATCGATACCGCGTTCACCATGTCTTGGGTGGTCAATTGCTACAGTTGCAAAACCTTGAATAGAAAGTTGGGCAGTTAACGCTAGCATACTTTCTTTTTGCGTAGTAATACCATGTTGCATAATTACAACAGGCCAGCCATTTTCTGGCATTTCAATAGCCGGTAATTGTAGTTGCGCACGAACACCGTTAATAATTGGTAAAATAGGTTTTGTTAGTTGTACTGGCACATTCGCCATGCTTTGTACTTTTGGAATGGTATTATATTTAGTTAAATGACGCGTGCTGTCTAAACCTAAATCTCGAAGCTGTCCACTACTCAATGCAAAACATAACCCGTCATTCTCACTAATAGGTTCTGCAGGAAAAGCATCACCGGCAACAGCTTTATAACCAAGTATTGCTACCGCGTTATCACACATACCTTCCCAATATGTATCGTTTAAATCACTTATCTCAGTGCCTGTTGGAGTCCCTAGGTACATAGGAAGCATAATGCTACCCTTTTGATATTGAACACCAGAAAAAGCAGGCGATACTTCAACACCTTGTGAAGCAAATACTTGTTGTACATTTACCATTGGTTGTTCTGGTACTTGCACAGCAGGTGTTGCCATACTTGGCTGTTGCAAGCTCACTGCTAACAACTGCTTGATAGTCCCCAGCACAGGTCCTGCTGATTGAATAGTCATCGCACCTGAGAAAATAATGTCGTCTTTCGTAATATTTCCAGAACTAACAACTACATTTTCGTAGCTATTAACTGCGCCCTGCAAACCAAGTTGGGCTGCTGTAATTAATGGCGCTTCTTGTTTAACTAACCCATAAGTTGAAGATGGCTCAATAGAGCGACCCAATGAGTCTTTAAGCCCTGTTGTTAATACATTAATGTATGAACTACCAGCTTTAAATGGTTTTAGAGGAACAATTGCAACAGCATTACCTGAAGCTTGAGTAACAAAGTCAACACCAAAGGTAAGTTCGCCCACTAATTTACAAGCAGTACCTGCAGCTACTACCGAACATTCTTCATCCGTTAAGCTTGCCCCCATTATTACTTCAAAAATTCTAACCGTACCAGGAGCCCCAGCAGACGCTTCATCTAAACTCACACTCGGTGGGAATGTTAAATCAATTTTATAAGGAACCTGCGAAGACCAACCGTCAAGTGCGCCTAGAGCCAATTGTGGGTTGGCATAAGCTGTGCGTGGAATAGACACGTTATCATCATCTAATTCACCAGGAATGTTTAATGTACCGTCTTGGGTACCACTCATTAACAAATCGTTTGGAACAGATATAACTCCATTAGCAGGGTCAAAACTTACTGTTGCCGTTGGAATAACTGGGGCTGTGTCGTTTTTAACATCTTTTAACGTTTCTCCACCGCCACAACCTGCTAAAGCAGCTGTAACCGAGAGTGAAAGTAGCATTTTTTTCATATTGTTGGCTCCGCACATATTTTATTTTTATAGTGTGTTTAATCAGTGTATTAAGTTAAAACAATGTAATCAGGTTATTAATGAGACATTAGACCAGTTAAACTTAACGTAAAGTTTCTATTTTCGCCACCTAATTTTGCAATAAATTCGATTACTTCACGTTTTGCTATGTTAAAATTAAAAAAATCATACAATTTGGTACTTTTATGCACACTTATCAAGCAGCTGAAAACGCACTCAAAGATAAAGTTATTTTAATAACAGGCGCCGGCGATGGCATTGGTAGAGTAGCAGCCATTACATATGCAAAGTATGGTGCTACGGTTATTTTATTAGGTAAAACAACTAATAAACTTGAATGTGTTTACGATGAAATTGTTAATGCAGGTTATCCTAAACCTGCAATTGTGCCTATGGATTTAAAAGGCGCAACGAAGCAAAACTACCGCGACCTTGCCGCAACGATTGAATATCAGTTTGGCCGCCTAGATGGGCTTCTTAATAATGCCGGTATTTTAGGCTCGCTTGGCCCACTTGAGCATTTTTGCTCATCTACGTTCGAAAACATAATGAAAGTAAACGTGACTGCACAAGCGATGATCACTAAAGCCTTGTTTCCGGTTCTTCGTAAATCTGATAATGCATCAATCGTATTCACATCATCAGGTGTTGGTCGCAAAGGCCGTGAATTTTGGGGACCTTATGCCATTTCGAAATTTGCAGTAGAAGGCATGATGCAAACATGGGCATGTGAAGTAGGTAAAACAAACATTCGTGTAAACTGTATTAACCCAGGTGCTACGCGCACTTCAATGCGAGCGGCTGCATATCCAGGTGAAGATAGAGACGCGCTTGCTACACCAGAGGATTTAATGCCTACCTATTTATATCTAATGAGTGACGATTCTAGTGAAGTGAATGGCGAATCGTTAGATGCTCAGGTAAAAAAATAACCCAGCCTAAGTCCTGTGTTATTTAAAAGCACATTAAAAAAGCCGCAATTAGCGGCTTTTTTGTGTTAAATAAATAACTAATTGACTATTTACGTTTAGTCGGCTTAACACGTTGATTGTGTTTTTTAACTGCTTTACGGATTTGGTTGATTTTAGCGCGTTTATCTTTGCGCTTTTCTGGCATAACAGAAAGCTTAGTCTGCGTCTCCCGACCTAATTTAACAGTTTTACGTAAATAGTTTACCGTTTCTAGATCATACTCCATCCAACCACCTTGCGGTACGCGCTTATCTAGCTCCAATTTACCGTAACGAATACGAATAAGACGAGATACTTCCGCATCTTGAGATTGCCATAAACGGCGGACTTCGCGGTTACGCCCTTCATTTAACGTTACGTTAAACCATCGGTTAACACCTTCGCCACCCATTGGGGTTACAGTCGTGAATTTGGCTGGGCCATCTTCAAGCTCAACACCACGTAGTAGGTTTTTAACCGTTTCGTTGGTTACTTCACCAAATACACGTGCAGAGTATTCACGTTCTACTTCATAACTTGGGTGCATTAAACGGTTTGCTAGCTCACCATCATTAGTAAACAGCATCAAACCTGATGTATTAACGTCTAAGCGGCCTACTGCAATCCAACGATCGCCATCAATACGAGGAAGTCGGTCAAATACAGTACGACGCCCTTCTGGATCTTTACGTGTACTTAGCTCACCTTCTGGTTTGTTATACATAATTACACGACAAATTCTATCTGCTTTTTCTTCAATTTTCACAGTGTGTCCGTCAACACGAATTAAGTCTGTTTCCTCAACACGGTCGCCTAACTTTGCCACTTTACCGTTTACACTAACGCGGTTTGCATCAATGTATTTTTCCATTTCACGGCGCGAGCCTACGCCTGCACGGGCTAGGACTTTTTGTAACTTTTCACCTTGTATACTCATTCGGATGGTTCTCTCACAGAAGGATCACTTAATAACTGGTTAATTTTACTTTGCTGCTCTGTTGGCAGTGCTGGTAAATTATCTAAACCTGTTAACGAAAAATAATCTAAAAATTGTTTTGTAGTTGCATATAAAGCCGGTTTACCCGGAACCTCTTTATGCCCTACCACTTTAACCCACTCTCTTTCGAGTAAGGTTTTTATAATATTCGAACCCGTAGTAACTCCCCTTACTTGCTCAATTTCGCCACGTGTAATGGGCTGCCTGTATGCAATAAGCGATAATGTTTCCAGTAAAGCACGTGAATACTTAGGCGCACGTTCTTGCCACAAATTATTTAACCAAGGGCTTAAACTACTACATGCCTGAAAGCGATAACCACTGCCAACTTCGACTAGACGAATACCACGAGTTTGAAAATGTTCTTGTATAGTGTCTATTGCGTCGTTTATTCGCGCCATAGAAATAGCTAAATCTATTAATACTACGTCTTTAAGGTGGCGCTTACTAACAGGCTTATCTGCAACAAAAATAGCTGCTTCAATGATCTCAACTAGTTGTTCATCACTAATTCGCCGACCCGCCATACACACTCTTAACAAATAAAAATACACAGCCATCTATTATGACAGAACAACACCAAAGTAGGAAAATATATCTACTAAATAACTAGATTTTAAACACAAAAAAGCCAGTGATTATCACTGGCTTCTAATTTACTCTTTAAAACAACAAATATTAGCTGCGTTTAATTGCTTCTAGTGCGTCATCTTCGGCTACAGCATTACCGTATTTTTTAATGTAACCCTTAAACTCACTTCTGCTGATGCGCTTATCTTGGTTTTCATCCATATAACCAAAATGATTTGAAATATCATCATCGTTGCCTTCAGCAATCGAAATATAACCGTTGCTATCATTATCTAAACTTGAAAAACTACTCTCAATTTTATCAAACTTAGCTATTTCAGCTTTAAACGCTGATTCACTTACGTCACTATCAGTCGCCACTTTACCTGCATTTAGCTGCATGTAGGCGTTAAATTCTTTACGGCTAATTTCATTATCCATATTGGTATCAATTTTCGAAAAATGCTCCCAGATGCTATCATCATCCGCTTCGACTTTTGAAATGTAGCCATCGCTGTCGTTGTCCAGGCTTGCAAAATCACTGTCTATTTTCTCAAGGCCTTGATTTGAAGAACAAGCCGCGAGGCTCAAAGATGCTAAAATTGTTGTTGCTAATGTTAACTTTTTCATAAGACGTGTCCTTGTAATTAAATAAATGTCACTTTAGCTAATACAATTCGGATGCCAATGTTAATTAACTAATTAAAATCAAATAGTTACAAATAAAAAGAGCATTTAACAAACAATTTCAATAAGTTATATCTGAAAACTTTGCAAAGTGCTTTGTAATTTTTGCAAAAAAAAGCCCAGTATATATAAATATACTGGGCATGCTTTTCAAATTTTTGTGTTATTAAATAGCCGCATTTTGATAACGTTTTACAAAATCAGTTACTTTTTGACCATTACACTTTAGAGAGTTTAAATTACCGATTTTTTGACGAACTGGCGCTAAACCTTGTTTCAAAGCAGTCATACACAGTTGTGTTTCTTGTTGAGTGTCTTTAGCAAACACTTCAACTTTAGTTTTAATCACTTCAGTAGTTGTTCCTTTTTTAGCAATATCACGAATATCTTCGCCATTACACAAAATACTTTGTGAAAAGCGTGATAAAAACACACCATGCTGGGCTGCTTCTTTACGAGCGGCAGAAAAGCCTTCATTGGCACTTAATACACACAATTTAGATTCTATTTTATTATCTTTACTAAAATACGAATTACTTTGTGCCGAGACCGTAGTTGATGCTAAAAGTGCTGCAGCTAAAATTAGTTGTGTTTTCATGTGAGATCCTATTTGAACGAGCTTATTGAGTGATTTCGCGCATTATATAACCTACTTTTTAGATATCAATTGAATTTTTTATTTATTTAACAAATTAATATAGCATTAACAATGTTTAAACTTTAAACACCATTTGGTCAACAATTATGCAGCGATTTTATCCATTTCAGTCATGTTATGTACGCGTAAATACTGATACAATTTAGTGCATTAAATAGAACCAATTTTAAGGTAAATTCAATGAAAGTAATTTCTTTCAATATCAATGGTCTGCGTGCTCGTCTTCATCAATTACAAGCAATTATCGATAAACATCAACCAGACGTGATTGGACTGCAAGAGATTAAGGTTCATGATGAGGCGTTCCCACTAGAAGATGTGCAAAAAATGGGGTACCACGTTTATTACCATGGTCAAAAGGCACATTATGGTGTGGCTATGTTATGCAAGAAAGAGCCTAAATCGGTCTTAAAAGGATTTGCTACCGATACAGAGGAATCGCAAAAACGCATGATAAGCGTTACTGTAGAGCAAGAAAACGGTCGTGATTTAACCGTAATGAATGGTTATTTCCCGCAAGGCGATAATATCAATCACGAAACTAAATTCCCTTATAAACGCCAGTTCTATATTGACTTGATGACTCACCTTGAAACAAACCATACACCCGATCAAGATATAATTGTTATGGGCGATATCAACATATCACCTACCGATTTAGATATTGGTATTGGTGAAGTAAATGCTAAACGTTGGTTAAAAACGGGTAAATGTTCTTTCCAACCGGTAGAGCGTGAATGGCTTGCAACATTACTTAATTGGGGCTTTAAAGACACCTTTAGAGAAAAAAACCCAGAAACAGACGATCAATACTCATGGTTTGACTATCGCTCTAAGGGGTTTGTAGATAACCGAGGACTTCGAATAGATGTAGTACTTGCAACTAATGAGCTTGCAGCACGCTGTATAGATACTGGTATTGATTACGAACTGCGCGGCATTGAAAAACCCTCAGATCATGCCCCTATATGGTCAACATTTAAGTAATTACTATGCTCAGCATAACAATACAAGGGCTACTTTGGGCCCTTGTAATTATTATTGCCCTACTAAGCTTTGATAAAAAAACATATAAAACATTGCTTAATACGCCAGCCCGTCAAACTGGCGTGCTTGCATGTGCGTTAGTGTTTGCAGTGCTTTGGCGAATAAAAGCAGGAATTTTAACTGGCCTCGATTTACACATATTAGGCGTTACAGCTGCAACATTAATTTTAGGCTGGCGATTGACTATTTTAACTAGCCTACTTGCCACAGCCCTACTGACTGCATTTGGTCAAATTGAACTTGAACTGTTACCAGTTCAACTGCTTATTGGTGCGTTTATTCCTATTTTACTAAGCTACCTTGGCTTTATAATTAGTTACCAGTATTTACCTCGTCATTTTTTTGTTTATATATTTGTTTGTGCGTTCATAACTGCAGGGGTTATAGCCTGTATAAAAATAAGCCTAGGTGCTTTATTTTACTTAGCTATAGGGCAATACAATTGGCAAGAACTCGCAGATAACTACGTTTATTTAAGTGCCATAATTTGGTTTCCTGAAGCAATGCTCAACGGTATGGCTATAACAGTTATGATCACCTATCGCCCGCATTGGGTAAAAACTTTTTACGATAAGGACTACCTAGACTCATGAGTCTACAATATCAATGCCCACTGTGTAACCACGCACTTTTGAAAACTGATTCAACACTTCGTTGTGCTAACAACCATAGCTTTGATGTTGCTAAAGAGGGCTATGTTAATTTACTGCCTGTGCAACAAAAAAACTCAAAACAACCAGGCGATTCGCTTGAAATGGTACAAGCTAGGCGTGCATTTTTAGAGCGTGGCTATTATGGCTTTTTGCAACAAAACCTTAGCGACATAATCAGTAATATAAGTGCAAATACTATTATTGATTTGGGATGCGGTGAAGGGTTTTATACTCAAGCAATAGCAAGTAAAACAAACGCAGTTGTGTACGGCGTTGACATTTCAAAATCTGCGGTTAAATATGCAGCAAAGCGCTACCCTAATTGCAACTTTAGTGTGGCATCAATTAGCCAAGCGCCTTTTGAAAGCCAATTTGCTGATGTACTTGTTAGCGTATTTGCACCTTTGTTTGAGCAAGAGCTTGAGCGCCTTGCAAATCAAAGTGCAACGTTAGTGGTTGCAAGCCCAGGTCCTTGTCATTTAAAAGAGTTAAAGTCGTATATATATTCAAAAGTAAACGAACATACTGAAATATCTTCGCCAAAAGGGTTTCAAAAATCAGAGCAAGCTCTTTTAACAGAGCATGTCGCGCTTAGCTTTACTGATATTAAAAACTTAATAATGATGACGCCATTTGCATGGAAGTTCAGGCCAGAACATTGGGAAGCACTCAAGGAAAAAGGCGAGCATACTGTCACCTTGTCATTTTACATTACACAGTTTACAAAAACTGCATAATCAAATTTGGGGTTATTTAGGCGTAAGTTTAACGACGTCTAAAATTGCTCTTTCGTAAACGCTTTATCCATTTTATCAAACATGTCTTTAAGTAGACTCGCAAGCTCCAAATAACGAGGCTTTTTTTCGCTTAACTGCGCTTGATAACCGTTGGCAACCATTTTTGTATAAAGCTCGTGATACCACTTTTGCATGGCTGGCTCTAAAGGTGTTTGCGCGCGTTTACCTAGCCACAATAAGCCTTGCAACGGTAACGAGATAAAAAATAAAGCACTCGCAATAGCTTGCGGTAAGAAGTCTGGACCTAGGTAATTCAGCTGAAAAAATAACGTAAGCATGGCTAAAATAGGCATAACTGTGATCGCAAGATCAGTAGCTTTAATAACCTTAAACTCGATGAATAGAGGTGCTAGTTCTTTTCTCATTGGCCATTGTTTTGCATACAACCGCCCTGTTTGTACTTGTGACATCACACTTTTTTGCATCATGACTCCTCACAGTGACTCTATTAAAACACAATACTAAATTGATTATCTCTAAAGTGTAACACAATTTTAAGGGCTTTTACTTTCTCAGTAAAAGTGCTTAAATTTGCTGTTAAAGTGTGCAAAACACTAAACTAAATTCCATAACTGGGGTAAAATATTTCGCATTGATTCAGCTACATTTTAGTTTAGCTTAATTAAATGTTTTAGCCTTATTTATCACTCTGAGTGTAACGATTAATGTTTCACGTTCACTTACTAAATTTTGTTTATGGAAATGAATTTATGCCAACAACCTCCCCTAAGTCACAACACGTTTTAGTACTAAATTGTGGTAGCTCCAGCTTAAAATTTGCCATTATTGATGCAAACACGGGCCACGAAATTATATCTGGTCTAGCAGAGCGCTTAGGTGCAACAACTCCTTCTATAAAATATAAATTCAACGGCGCTAAAACTGTCATTAACTTAGTAGCAGGTCAAGCCCATGCAGAGGCAATAGATACGTTAGTAAGCCTAATAAAAGATCATAGCTTAGATGAGCAACTTATTGCTGTGGGTCATCGTGTTGTGCACGGCGGCGAGCATTTTACGCAATCTGTTTTGATTGACGAGAAGGTCATTGCGGGTATTACACAGGCAGCAACACTTGCGCCACTTCACGGACATGCTAATTTGTTAGGCATTGCATCTGCACAGGCATCGTTCGAAGGCTTACCACAAATAGCCGTATTTGATACTGCGTTCCACCAAACGATGAATGAAGTAGCTTACCTTTATGCACTGCCATATAAGCTATATACAGAATTTGGCGTTAGACGTTATGGGTTTCATGGCACAAGCCACTTTTATGTTGCAGGCCAAACAGCAAAACTACTTAATCAACCTATTGAGCAAAGTAACTTTATCAGTGCCCACTTAGGTAATGGTTGTTCAGTGTGTGCTATTAAAAATGGTAAGAGTGTAGATACCAGTATGGGCCTAACACCACTAGAGGGCCTAATGATGGGCACCCGTAGTGGCGATATAGATCCAGGCCTGTTTAACTTTTTAACCACGCAGCTCGATTACACTGCACAGCAAATAGATAACTTGCTCAATCAAAAAAGTGGTTTATTAGGTATCAGCGAGCTTTCTAATGATTGCCGCACAATCGAAGAAGCGGCTGTTGCCGGTAATAAAAAAGCAATACTCGCGCTTGATATGTTTTGCTACCGTCTTTCAAAACAAATCGCCGCTTATATGGTACCACTACAACGCCTTGATGCGATTATTTTTACCGGCGGTATTGGCGAAAACTCTGATATTATTCGTGAAAAAGTAATCTCACAGCTTGCCTTTTTAGGACTTGATTGCGATAAACAAGCTAATCTTAATGCTCGTTTTGGCCAAGAAGGCATTATTAGCTCTTCACTGGCACGTAGTAAAGCCGTTGTCATGCCCACAAATGAAGAGTGGGTTATTGCACTTGATGCTGCAAACATAGCAAAGGAGCTTTAATATGGCGCGTCGTATTATGTTAATTCCTGTCTCTACAGGTGTTGGTCTAACCTCTGTCTCTGTTGGTTTAGTGCGTGCTCTTGAACAAAAAACAGTTAAAGTTAACTTTTTTAAACCAATTGCGCAGCCCCGCTCGGGTGAAACGGGCCCTGAAAAATCAACGCAAATAGTTACCCAAGGCTCACCGATTAACCCACCTACACCTTTTGCACTCGATTACTCAGAGCAAATGATTGGCGATGGCAAAGGTGACGACCTACTAGAGGAAATTGTTGAGCGTTTTGAAAGCAAAATAAACGACGATGAAGTAGCCATCATTGAAGGTATGGTCCCTACTCGTCGTCAACCTTACGCTGGACGTGTAAATCGTGAAATTGCACAAACACTTGGCGCCGACATTGTATTTGTACTCACCCCCGGTAATTACAGCATTACACAAATAGAAGACCGCCTTGAAATCGCAGCGGGTAACTATGGTGGAATTGATCACCCTCGCGTACTTGGCTGTATTTTTAATAAAGTAAATGCGCCACTTGATGAAGAGGGCCGCGCTCGCGCCGATTTAGTTGACACCTACAAACCAGAAGAACTTGAAAACGAATTAAATCGTTTAGCGTCGTTACCTATTTTTAGAAAAAACCCGTTTATGCTACTTGGTGCAATCCCTTGGGATTTTGACTTAGTCGCACCTCGCGTAAAAGATTTAAGCGCGTATTTAAAAGCAACGATAATTAACGAAGGCGATATGCTGCATCGTCGCCTGCGTCGTATTACTTTTTGTGCGCGTACAGTGTCAAATATTTTAAATTACTTTACGCCTGGAGCCTTATTGGTAACACCAGGCGATCGCTCAGACATACTTGTTGCTGCGTGTTTATCAGCTATGAACGGCACTAAACTTGGCGCTATATTACTCACCGGTGGCTTTGAGCCAGAGCCACGTATTATGGCCTTGTGTGAGCAAGCTATGCAAACTGGCTTGCCTATACTCGCTACTGATGGCGATACATGGCGCACCTCGTTATTACTGCATAACTTTAATATGGAAGTACCAAACGACGACGACCAACGAATTGAAAAAGTAAAAGATCATAACGCTGAACATATTGATTCTGACTGGTTAGACACGTTAGCAAAAAGCGTAGGTAAAACACGTAAATTATCGCCTCCAGCATTTCGTTACTTGTTAACAGACAAAGCCCGTAAAGCCGGAAAAACAGTTGTGCTACCAGAAGGCAATGAACCTCGTACTATTAAAGCGGCTGCTATTTGTGGCCAACGCGGCATTGCTAAAACTATATTGCTTGGCGATCGCGAAGAAATAATGCGCATTGCAGAGCAACAAGGGATTGAGCTTAACGAACACGTAAGTATTATTGAGCCTAAAAGCATCATTAATGATTATATTGCGCCTATGGTCGAAATTCGTAAAAGCAAAGGTCTAACTGCCGTAGTCGCGCAAGAGCAACTGCAAGATAACGTGGTACTTGGCACAATGATGCTTGAGCAAGGTAAGGTAGATGGCTTAGTGTCGGGTGCAGTAAACACCACTGCCAATACAATTCGCCCACCACTGCAGTTAATTAAGACAGCGCCAGGATCATCGTTAGTATCATCCGTATTTTTTATGCTGCTGCCTGACCAAGTGTTAGTTTATGGTGACTGTGCGATTAACCCAGACCCTAATGCTGAACAACTTGCAGATATAGCGATTCAATCTGCCGACTCTGCTGCTGCATTTGGTATAGAGCCGCGTGTAGCTATGATCAGTTACAGTACGGGTACGTCTGGCACGGGCGCTGATGTAGAAAAAGTACGCGAAGCCACAAAAATAGCGCAGCAAAAGCGTCCTGATTTAATCATTGATGGGCCACTTCAATACGACGCAGCCATTATGGAAAACGTGGCACTTAAAAAAGCACCTAATAGCCCTGTTGCAGGTAAAGCGACTGTATTTATATTCCCTGATTTAAATACAGGCAACACTACCTATAAAGCAGTACAACGTAGCGCTGATTTAATAAGTATTGGTCCAATGCTACAAGGTATGCGCAAACCTGTTAACGACTTAAGTCGTGGTGCATTAGTTGATGATATTGTGTATACCATTGCACTAACGGCCATTCAAGCAGCACAAGCTGAAGCACTTAATTAAACATCAACACTCACATGTGCTTTTTATAGCCTAGCTATTATTTATTTAATAATTAACTAGTTAGGCTATTTATACCCTGCAACCCCCATACTTATCCACAGAAATTGTGGGTAAGTTTTTCTACCTTCGGGAATTAACTCACTTACTATCAGGTTAGTTACTGTTACACCTTTAATTTAAAGCTAATAATCTATACTATAAACCTACCGATATTGCTGTTTCGCAGGTTTTTAATGTCAAAACAAACATTACAATTACACAGCACCGTTTTATCTATACATAGCTTAGATATAGATGCCGACATACCTGCGGCGCTGTTAAAACTCCCGTTGTTTTTTATTTCTAAAACCCACGACGAACTTTCAATTGTATGCCCTAGTAGCTTTGAAATAAACAGCCTAGACACAGAGCCAAATTGGCAAGCACTTGAAGTTGTTGGCCCACTTGGTTTTTCGCTGACCGGGATAATGGCCAATATTTCGGGCGTATTAGCACGTGCTAAAATATCTATATTTTCAATTTCAACCTACGACACCGATTACATACTTGTAAAAAAGCAGACTGCACTTCAAGCTATTACGGCACTAAAAAAAGATGGCTACAATGTGGTGGCTGAATAAATTATGAAAGCACAAAAAGTAGAATATATTGCGCAAAACAAAATACCTCGTAACGCCATTAATATTACCAGCCCTTTTTCAGGCAAAGTACTGGAGCTAAATGAACATCCAGAACCTTTGTTTCGCTTTGGCACACTTGGGCCAGGTATTATAGTGCAACTAACTAACCATAAAATTCTAGCGCCCTTTGATGGCACTTTATTACAGGTAAAAAATGCAGGCACGGAGTTTATATTACAAGCAAAAAATGGGTTAAAAGTGTTAATCAACTTAACCATTTCAACATCGCAACCAATTACACACACTCATATAGCACAGCTCAATGGTAGCAAAATAATCAAAGGCCAACGCCTTGCTTATTTTGATTTACGAGAGCTTGATACTCCTATGCTTGCTAGCCTAATTTTACTAAATGGCCACAACCTTGGTACATTTCATTACTCTCACTCACTGGTACAAGCGGGTGAAGACACTCTATTAACTATTATTAAGAAGAATTAAATCTATGATTACCTTATACGGCATTAGCAATTGTGACACGATTAAAAAAGCTAAAAAATATTTAACCGATAACAATGTCGAATTTACTTTTCACGACTACCGTAAAGATGGCGTGAATGAGCAAATGGTGAGTGACTTTGCTGATAAGCTTGATTGGGAACAGCTTGTTAATAAACGTGGTACTACTTATCGTGCATTAACTGATGAGCAAAAACAAAGCTTAACTAAAGAGAGTGTTATTTCACTGTTAGTTGAACAACCTGCAATGATCAAACGCCCGGTACTCGTAAACAATGGCAGCTACCATTTAGGTTTTAAAGCAGTTCAATACGATGAGATTTTTAAATAATGACTGTTGACGTAATTGCACTCGCTCAAGCGCTAATCCAACGAGAGTCAGTAACCCCCGAAGACGCTGGCTGCCAACAAATGATGAACGATCGCCTTGCTGCGGTTGGTTTTAATATAGAGCCATTATTTTTTACCGACACACTTAACACTTGGGCTCGAAAAGGCACACAATCACCGCACTTTTGTTTTGCAGGTCACACCGATGTGGTGCCAACAGGCCCTGAAAAAAATTGGCAACATCCGCCGTTTTCAGGATTAATAAAAGACGGTCTCTTACATGGCCGTGGCGCTGCCGATATGAAAGGCTCATTAGCTGCGATGCTTGTAGCAACCGAGCGTTTTGTTACTAAGCACCCAGATCATAAAGGTTCAATTTCATTTTTAATTACTTCTGACGAAGAAGGTCCATTTGTAAACGGGACGACTCGTGTAATTGATACGCTAGAAGCACGCGGTGAAAAAATCGATATGTGCCTAGTTGGCGAACCTTCATCACGAGATGTACTAGGTGATGTTGTTAAAAATGGTCGAAGAGGCTCACTCACCGCTTTTTTAACCGTTAAGGGCGTACAAGGGCATGTAGCCTACCCACATTTAGCACAAAACCCAATTCATCTAGCAACCCCTGCACTTACTGAGCTTAGCCAAACGGTGTGGGATAACGGAAATGAATACTTCCCTGCTACCAGCTTTCAAATTTCAAATATTAATGGCGGCACAGGTGCTGGTAATGTGATCCCGGGTGAACTAGAAATACAGTTTAACTTTAGATTTAGTACGCAAGTAACGCATGAGCAATTACAACAACGTGTAAATGACATTCTACAAAAGCATAACTTAAATTATGAATTAAGTTGGATAGTAAATGGTTTGCCTTTTATTACCGAGCACGGCCCCCTTGTTAATGCCACAGTCAATGCTATTAAATCGGTAACCGGTTTAACCACAAACCTAGAAACCACAGGTGGCACATCTGACGGGCGTTTTATTGCGCAAACAGGTGCTAAAGTAATTGAACTAGGGCCACGTAACGCTACTATTCATAAAGTAGATGAATGCGTAAGTACCGATGATTTAATAGCCCTTACCAACATTTACGAGCAAATATTAGAGCAACTTTTAACATAATGGATGCCACTCAACCAACACCAATAATGTGTATTACAGGGCAAAGTGATACACATTTAACTGATATACAAAATCATCGCTTGCACAGCGCTATTATTAACGACTTTTTAGCGCTGCAAAGTGCAGCTCAAAAAGCGGGATTTGATCTTACTATTGCCTCAAGTTTTCGCGACTTTGAACGTCAGTCAATTATTTGGAATAATAAGTTTTTAGGTAGTTGACCTGTTTATAATAAACAGCAAGAAGTTGTAGATTTAACTAAGCTAAGCGAGATTGATAAATGTATAGCAATAATGCTCTACTCTGCACTACCTGGGGCAAGCAGGCATCATTTAGGGACTGACTTAGATGTGTTTGATAAAGCCACAGTAAGTGATGATTATAAGCTACAGCTAACACCTGATGAATACCTGCAAGGTGGGCCTTTTGCGCCTTTAAGTAATTGGCTTGATACTAACTTAGTTAAATTTGGCTTTTATCGCCCTTACCAGCATGATTTAGGTGGCGTCGCACCTGAGCTTTGGCATATAAGCCATATTAAGCAATCACAATTATTAGTGAATAAACTTAGCGAGCAAGTACTTTTTGAATGTATAAAAAACAGTGAACTACAGGGCAAGCAGGCAATACTTGATAACTTACCTGCTATTTATACACGCTTTGTAACAAACGTAAGCCCACACCTAAAAGAAGGTTAGGTTATATCAGACATTGATCAGACCAATTTCAAAAATTTCGATTTAATTTAAACGCTTAATTCTCTTTAATTTGATAAAATAACATCTCAACTTTGAGGTGTATATGAATCTAAAAATCAAACGGTTAGACCATCACGGTATTGTTTCAGGTGTTATAGAAGACTTAAAAATTGTCAGCCTTTTAGATCAATACTTACCTCAAGACGATAAACAAGAAATCACCCCCGGTGAAGCTGTAAAAGGCATGATCATGAATGGACTCGGTTTTGCCAATCGACCTTTATCACTCAGCCCTCAATTTTTTACTAACTTGCCTCTTGAACATTTATTTCGTGAAGGGGTTCAAGCATCACATTTTAATCGTCACAAACTTGGTAGAACTCTCGATCAATGCTTCGAGTTTGGCTGTGAAAGCTTATTTTCATTAGTCTCCGGACAAGCATGTGAAATAGAACAAGTTGATAAAACCTTTGAATCACTTGATACAACGAGTCACTCACTGACAGGTGAATATGCTTTTGATGATGGAGATAGTGATGAAAACGTCATTAAAATTACTCATGGCTATAGCAAGGCTCACCGTCCTGATTTAAAACAAGTCGTACAAGAAATCATTGTTAGCCAAGATGGTGGGATCCCGCTTGCATGTAAAAACTGGGATGGTAACAGCGCAGACACCGCTATTTTTAAAGCGCGAAGTAAGGCGCTTGTTGACGAGTTCAAAAAAAGCCAAGCTCCTAAATACCTTGTGGCAGACTGTAAACTTTATCATAAAAGTAATGCTGAGTTTTTAACCAAAATTCAATTTCTCACGCTAGTACCTTCAACAATTTCTCTTGAAAAATCCTCTATAAGTACAGCCATAGCAGCCAACCAATGGGTTAATATTGATGATAACTATCAATATGTTGTTGAAGAGATTGAGCATATGGGGATAAAGCAAAGATGGATGATTATTTATTCAAAAGCAGCTAATAGCCGAGCACAAAAAAGCATTGTTCGACAAGTTGAGCGAGCACACACAGGCATCAAAAAAGACCTCTTCCATTTACAAGCTCAACGTTTCGCTTGTCAAACTGACGCACAACGCGCATTAGATAAATTAGCGAAAAAGATGAAGCATCATCAAATAGCGACTCAGCAATTTATTAAGCATAAAGTCTATGAAGGTAAAGGGCGACCTAAAAAAGATGCGCCAGTAAAAAATATTGAATGGCAAATCACGGCAGAAATTGAAGAAAACGAAAGCGCAATAAAACAGATTGTAGAACAAAAGTCATGCTTCGTATTAGCAACGAATATTGATAAAGAAGCCCTTTCACCAGTAGGTTTACTTAAGCATTACAAAGCACAATCTGAAGTAGAAAAAGGGTTTAGGTTTTTAAAAGACCCCTTGTTTTTTGTTTCATCATTATTTATCAAAAAGCCAAGTAGAATAGATGCTCTGTTGATGGTGATGACACTTTCATTGTTAGTTTATTCAATCGCGCAAAGACGAATGAGAGCGAATATGAAAAAAGAAAAAGCCACGATAGCGAATCAAATCAATAAAGAAATATCTAACCCAACATTACGTTGGGTCTTTCAGTGTTTTGAGGGAATTAATCTACTCCAGCAAGGCGACAAAATCAGCTTGGATGGTTTTGATGAGTTCAGGGAAAAGATAATAAGGCTCATTGGTGGACATGCGTTGCATTTATATAAAATCCAAAAAGTTGCCTAGGGGTCTGATCAATGCCTGTTATATTAAGCCTTCTTTTTATTTAAAATAAACACCAGCACGGCCCCTAATATTAAGGAGCTTGCGACTACAAACTCCATTGTTACCTGCTCAGATAAAAACAAAACCCCGGCAATGGCTGCAAGTACCGGCACACACAACTGCACAACAGCAGCTTGGGTACTTTTAAGCAGTGGCATAGCCACATACCAAACACTGTAACCAACTCCAGACGCTATTGCCCCCGAGGCACACGCAAGTAACACCCCTTCAATACTGATATTTTTTAAATAACTCATACCTACGAGTAATAAAACAGGGATAGCAACTAAGCTTCTTATAAAGTTAAACCCAGTAGTACGCAGTGGCGATACACACACTTTACCGCGAATACTGTAAATACCCCATGCTATACCGCTGAGTGCCATAAGTGATGCACCAAACAGTGAAGGCACTGCAGCAGATGGTAGCATTAAATATACAAAGCCACCTAGCGCCACTATAAACGAGCACCACTGAAGCACACTCAACTGCTCTTTTTGATATATACCCCAGCCAATCATAGTAAGTTGCACAGCGGAAAACAAAATAAGTGCGCCAGTGCCTGTATCAAGCTCTACGTAAGCAATCGAAAAACAAAGTGCATAAACCAAAAGGCTAATACTACTTCGCCAGCTTCCTCTGTCACTTATAATAGCGGGGTTAAATGTGCCTTTACCTTTTAAATTATGGGTATAAATAGCCATTATAATGCCCAAACACGCTGCACCACTTAGTAAGCGAATAACTGTAAAGTTCCAAGCATCTATATAGCCTTCGGCTAAAGCCATTCTGCAAAAAAGAGAATTTGCGGCAAACGCAATTAAAGCAATGATTGTGTATATGGTGGCTTTCAAAAAAATTCCTTTGCAACAAAAAACATTGTTGTTTAAACTTACTCGTTAATTAACCAACCACGTTCAAGCCACTGATTAATTTTAGTAATTAAAAACCCAGCGATTTGCTCACCAGGGAGCTCATTTAAACAGGATTGGCATAACTGTGCAAAGGGTGTGTTTTGTTTTAATAGATTCAGTAAGCGATGCTCTTGTGCATCAACGCTTAAATATTGTGTACGCCTGTCAATATCACGTGCAATAACCCAAAAGCGAGGTTCTGAGGCTATTGGTTCTGGCGGTGTTTGCTTTTCTTTTATTGCCTGCCAACTTTCAACCGCCAACGTATTAAACGCGACTAACTGTACACTTGGATGTAATTTTAATAGTAAATTTGGCCATTGCTGTGGTTCAATACTTTCAAGCTCTGATACATTGAGTAATGTTTTATCGCTTGCATCAAACGCGCTTAGCAATAGTCGTTCAAATTTGGCTATATCTGCAAGTATGGGGTAATCGTTAAAAGGAGTATTGGTGGCTAAGTAATCAGGTAATTTCTCTGCAAAAATTCGTAGTGACGTATGAGTTGAAGGATATAAAGCTAAATAACCATCAACCATCATCTCAAATAAATCATCACCTAAGTAAATGCCCAACTGTTCGTGATCTTGTTCTACAACAGCTCTTAAACGAATTTTATAAGCGTTTTGATAAATAGAGAGTCGCTGTTGTGTATTTAACTGCCCTTGCTGCGCAATTTGCTCGCTAATATCCGAACTTTCACCTTGCAGTAAATCCATAAACTGTTGTTGCAGCTTCGCTAAATCGCTCATGCTCTAATATCCCAAAACGGTTTCACTAGCGTTTTAGCATGCTCAAGCTCAGTTATTAAATCATCAAGGGAGCCAATATTATCATCGCGTTCAATCATAGTACTTACAGGACCTAATGTTTTTGCATACTGAGCATATAAGTCCCATACCGCATCTGGGACATCTTCATCATGAGTATCTATAATATGCGTACCAAAGTCTTGATGTCCTGCTAAGTGAATTTGCGCAATAGCAGTACTCGGAATAGCCGATAAATAATCCATTGCGTTAAAGTCGTGATTACGTGCACTTACATAAACATTGTTTACATCCATTAAAAACTTACAGCCAGTTTGCTTATGTAATTGCGCTAAAAATTCCCACTCACTCATTTGTGAAGCGTTGTATGTTAAATAACTCGACACATTTTCAAAAATCATCTCTCGGCCTAGGTAATCCTGAACTTGCGATATTTTATTAGCTAAATGTTCAAGCGCCTCATTGGTGTAAGGCATTGGCAGTAAATCGTGGCTATTTATGCCGCCAACTTGAGTGAAGCATAAATGATCAGACACCCACTGCGGCTCTACTCTTGCAATGGTGTTTTTTAACTGATTTAAATAGTCTTTGTTGATTGCGTCTGTACTACCAATCGACATTGATACACCATGCATCACAATGGGGTAATCAGATCTGATTTTATTTAAATAATGCCAAGGTTTTCCACCGGCTACAAAATAGTTTTCTGAAATAATTTCAAACCAATCTACAGCTGGTTTCTCTGCAATAATTTGCTCAAAATGAGGGGCTCTTAGTCCTAAACCAAAACCTAAAAAACGATTTGTCATAAACTTCCTTAATAAGCCTGAATAATAAAATACATCGTTCAGGCTTATTTTATGCGTTCGATAAATTTTTATACCAATTGCATTAAATTAGTGATCTATTATAGCGCTAAGAAAATAACGCAATAAGTGTGCTATTTAATGCGATAAAAAGATCATATTTTTAATAAAATTGGTATTAGCTACCTACAGAACCACCAATGTCACCACATGCTTTTGCTGGCATTGATACAAAACCAGTCCCTTTACACGATGCATGTCCAGCGCACGCGTTATTAGCTGTTTTACAATCGTTATGACCGCCACACACATTTACATCATTACAATGTACTAAATCAGCTTTAGCTACACTGCCAACCCATTTATCTTTTACTTTACCGCCAACGTCAGCACACGCTTTTGCAGGCATAGCTACAAAACCAGTCCCTTTACATGATGCTTGACCTGCACATGCATTTTCAGCTGTTTTACAGTCGTTATGACCGCCACACACATTTGCATCGTAACAATGAACTAAATCAGTTGTTGCGCCATTATTTGCAACAGAACTTGATGGTGATGTTTCTGCCTCTGTTGCATTACAACCAACTAAACCTGCAACCATTACAGCCATTGCTGCACCTGTGAACTTTTTCATTTTTTATTTCCTCTAAGTGATATAACAAATAGCTAGACCGTAAAAGCTAAATTACTATTTCAGTGTAGTTGATAAAAAATTAATAGAGTTCACGTTTTGTTCACCAGTGTGATCTTATATTTCTAGATTAGCAGGCAATTTTACTCTACGATTTTTGTAACTATTCAGCCACATTTTCAATAAATATATCAGGTAACTGATTTTTGAAGAGTAATTCAAGGGCTAGGCTTGCTGATACATGCTGTTTTCTGCAAGTCGAGAGGTAGCTTCTGATTAAACAAAACATCTCTGCACCTTGCATGCTTCTGAAGCACCCAGATATCTTTTGATGAACCTTGGTCATCCTAATATCATTCTCACCCTGGTTGTTGCTAAAAGGCACCGCCGTTTCCGTCATGAACCGTAAGACATCATCTTGATAATCTCTTAACCGCTCTAACAACGCTCTAGACTTTGTTCGTTTCAATCTGCCTCGCTGGCCTTTTACTCGGCTGTTTCTATCCGGTGGAGGGCATTTAATGTCACCTTGAGCCAATATTTGTTGATATTTCTCTATATAGTGAGCTTTTGTGTCTGCATCTAGCTCGGGGTTATCTATTTGATGTTTATTGATTTCAGTCAGTAGGGTTTGCAAATCCTTTGCCCATTGCATACCGTCTTGCTCCCATGCCCTTTCTAACTCTCGGATATGATGTGCATTACACAAGGCATGTTGGCACTGTGTATATTGATAATACGGTTTCCAGTGGTCGTGGCATAGTACCCCAGTAAAGTGAGGTAAAATATCGGCGTCATCCATCGCTATTTTCCCTCTTTTCTCATGCGGGTAAAAATACGTCCACCACGTCGTTGATGCACCATGAAGCCATCGTCGTTTACCACCTATATTAATCCCCGTTTCATCAACGTGTAAGGCTTGATAAGTCGTTTTCAGGGCTTTCTTGAGCGCGGCTTCTGCGCCGGAGGACTTTACCAAGGCCGCTGCTTGTTCATTAAAGTTAAATAAACTACCCGCACTGATTGGAATACCGAGTTGATCACAAAAATATTCTTCAATGCGGTTGTAAGGGAGTAATTGATATTGGGATAGGTAAACTGCATGGGCTTTTACACCAACCCCATATTGAATAGGACTGTTAACGTCTTCTGGAAATTCACCAATAAAACGCTTACCTTGCTCATTTTCCAGAATTTGTGCTTGGTATTCAGTGACCACTTTCCTGATATCTATATCGACAACCTGTCGTTTTTGAAAGCCAATTTCACGGTAGTGACCTTTCGGTAAAAAATCACGTTCAACTAGGATGATTTTGATCTCATCAGGCGTCTGTGTTTGGGTTAGTGTTTTACCTGCACGGCCTTTTTGACCACCCGCTGACTTGGCTGATTTCTCTTTGTTTTGTTTTTTTCGGTTGATGTCTTTTGATGGCGGGATACTGCTATTGTTACTGTTAAGTCCTAATTTACTTGCTAACATAACAACGACAACCAGAATGAGTTCAATAGACATCTTCAGCGCAGGCGTGAGAGTTTTACCTTCTTGTAATTGAGCTTTGGTTTTCTCAACGATTTCGTCGATGTTGATGCTGTTTAAATTCATTGAAGCTAGGGCTATTAGGTCATAGCCCTAGCTTGGCATACTGGCGGGATCGGTCAATAGTTAAAAAAGATCCTTTGAAAATAATTTACCATGGTGAATAGTTACCGATTTTTTACAATATTTCACACATTTAGCTAAAAATAATGTAACTATTCAGCCACATTTTCAATAAATATATCAGGTAACTGATTTTTGAAGAGTAATTCAAGGGCTAGGCTTGCTGATACATGCTGTTTTCTGCAAGTCGAGAGGTAGCTTCTGATTAAACAAAACATCTCTGCACCTTGCATGCTTCTGAAGCACCCAGATATCTTTTGATGAACCTTGGTCATCCTAATATCATTCTCACCTTGGTTGTTGCTAAAAGGCACCGCTGTTTCCGTCATGAACCGTAAGACATCATCTTGATAATCTCTTAACCGCTCTAACAACGCTCTAGACTTTGTTCGTTTCAATCTGCCTCGCTGGCCTTTTACTCGGCTGTTTCTATCCGGTGGAGGGCATTTAATGTCACCTTGAGCCAATATTTGTTGATATTTCTCTATATAGTGAGCTTTTGTGTCTGCATCTAGCTCGGGGTTATCTATTTGATGTTTATTGATTTCAGTCAGTAGGGTTTGCAAATCCTTTGCCCATTGCATACCGTCTTGCTCCCATGCCCTTTCTAACTCTCGGATATGATGTGCATTACACAAGGCATGTTGGCACTGTGTATATTGATAATACGGTTTCCAGTGGTCGTGGCATAGTACCCCAGTAAAGTGAGGTAAAATATCGGCGTCATCCATCGCTATTTTCCCTCTTTTCTCATGCGGGTAAAAATACGTCCACCACGTCGTTGATGCACCATGAAGCCATCGTCGTTTACCACCTATATTAATCCCCGTTTCATCAACGTGTAAGGCTTGATAAGTCGTTTTCAGGGCTTTCTTGAGCGCGGCTTCTGCGCCGGAGGACTTTACCAAGGCCGCTGCTTGTTCATTAAAGTTAAATAAACTACCCGCACTGATTGGAATACCGAGTTGATCACAAAAATATTCTTCAATGCGGTTGTAAGGGAGTAATTGATATTGGGATAGGTAAACTGCATGGGCTTTTACACCAACCCCATATTGAATAGGACTGTTAACGTCTTCTGGAAATTCACCAATAAAACGCTTACCTTGCTCATTTTCCAGAATTTGTGCTTGGTATTCAGTGACCACTTTCCTGATATCTATATCGACAACCTGTCGTTTTTGAAAGCCAATTTCACGGTAGTGACCTTTCGGTAAAAAATCACGTTCAACTAGGATGATTTTGATCTCATCAGGCGTCTGTGTTTGGGTTAGTGTTTTACCTGCACGGCCTTTTTGACCACCCGCTGACTTGGCTGATTTCTCTTTGTTTTGTTTTTTTCGGTTGATGTCTTTTGATGGCGGGATACTGCTATTGTTACTGTTAAGTCCTAATTTACTTGCTAACATAACAACGACAACCAGAATGAGTTCAATAGACATCTTCAGCGCAGGCGTGAGAGTTTTACCTTCTTGTAATTGAGCTTTGGTTTTCTCAACGATTTCGTCGATGTTGATGCTGTTTAAATTCATTGAAGCTAGGGCTATTAGGTCATAGCCCTAGCTTGGCATACTGGCGGGATCGGTCAATAGTTAAAAAAGATCCTTTGAAAATAATTTACCATGGTGAATAGTTACAAAATAATATGTTAATGTATGTAGGTAAATTAAGAGGAGTGCGCAGTGCGCCTAAGTATAACTTTAAGCTTTTGTTTTATTTTAAGTGGGTGTAGCACAATAGGTTTTAGTGACCTATTTAATGACTATGCCACGCAAATGACACCAATAAGAAATGCGATCGAGAAAAATAATATCGAAGAAGCGCAATCCCTTATTGCTAATAATAGCCCCCTGCACAGCAGCTACTTACTCAACCAACTCGAGCAAGCTCGTTTAAACGACTTAGCGAATATAGAAAATGATGCACAAAGCAAATTCGAGAATGTGTATACGCAAATGCAAAAAAAACGTGAAGCCGCCAAAATACAGGTAAGTGCAGGGCTTGAACAAAGTAATGCGTTATTTACTAACGACTCAGCCATTACCTATGTTCCACCTACTTACGAAATGAGCATGCTTCATAGCTATAAAGCACTTAACTATGTATATAAAAATGATATTGAAGGCGCTTTAGTAGAAATTCGTAGAGCTAATAAAGTACAAGTTGATGCACTTGCAGAAAATCAAACTGAAGTAGACTCAACAATAAAAGAAGCGCAACAGCACTACCCGAGTATGAACAATGTAACCAGGGATGTAAAAAATGGCTTTCAAAATGCCTACACGTTTTACTTATCTGCTTTGCTTTACCAAAGTGCTAAACAATACGACGATGCTTATATTGATTATAAAAAAGCACTCGCTATACAACCTAACAATATTTATTTACAACAGGACGTAATACGCCTTGCTAAAAAACAAGGGTTTGCGCAAGACTTAAGTGAATTCAAAAAACGTTTTAGTGATGCGCCAACTATTTCTTCATCACAAGGCGAAGTGATTGTTTTATTTGAACAAGGCTTAGTACCAAAACAAGATGAATTTAAACTGCGCTTACCAATTTATTCATCACGTGGCGATGCACGCTTTTATAGCCTAGCAATGCCGGTATATAAAGATAACGCCTATGTGCGCCGTCTTAACACCATAAACATTGATGCACAAAGCTTAACGCTTAGTCCACTGGTACACATTGAAGCACTTGCAGCCAAAACATTAGAAGATCAAATACCTGCAAAAGTAGCCCGTCAAGTACTTAGGTTAGTGGCAAAAGAAAAAGTGCGTGCAGAGTTTGCTCGCAGCGCCGGTGATGTAGGTAACATAATTGCCAATATTTATAATTTGGCATCTGAGCAAGCTGATACACGCAGTTGGCTTACGCTTCCAAATCAAATAAGTGTTGCAAGGCAAAACCTAAATACTGGTGAGCATTCTCTGCATATAGGCACACAAGCGCCTATAAATTTCACCATTAGTAAGCAAGGGTTAACGTTAATTTACTTAACCTCTATCAATAACTACTTTAATTACCACGTAGTTCAACTTTAGGAGCCATCATGAAATACATAGCGCCATTATTAGCAGTACTAATGCTAAGTGCATGTTCAAGTAAACCGATTACATCCGGTATTTCTGTTGAACAAAATAAAAGCCAGTTTAATGAGCAATTACGTGTTGATAACCCAGCTTTAAGTAAAAAGCTGACTATAACTGACATAAAGACCCGTCAAACAAACCAGTTAACCGATGTGGTAGTGACACTTTCGAGTCAGTATAAAAAATCACAGTATTTACAGTATCAATTTAATTGGTTTGATAAAGACGGCTTTGTTATTAAAGGCAACCACTCACCTTGGCAAGCACTCACCTTATTTGGTTTTGCAAAAACACAATTACCGGGCTTAGCACCAAGCTCTGATGCAGTTACCTTTTCTTTAGCAGTAAGAGAAGTGTCTACCGAATCACAAGAATTTAAAGATTAAAGGAAACAACCATGATCATCAGTAACAAATTTAAAACAGCATCAACTTACGCTTTAGTTGGCTTGAGCGCTTTAGTATTAAGTGGCTGTGCTAATAAAGCCGTAGTAAGTTATGGCGATGCACAAGCAGTAGAAACAACCGATATTAATTTTGGCTCTACTGACTTACAAAAAGTAGCGAGCCAAATGACCGATTCATTACTCAGCTCACCCGTTGTTGGCACAATGACCGCTAATAAACGCCCTGTAGTATTTGTTGAGCGTATTAAAAACAAAACCAGTGAACACATTGATACTGAATCAATCACCGATTCAATCTCAACACAAATGCTACGCAGCGGTAAGTTCCGTTTTGTAGATATGACTCGTGTTGAGTCAGTACGTGAGCAATTAACGTTTCAAAACGAAGATGCCCTTGTTAACCCTGCTACAGCCGTTGCATTTGGTAAACAAATTGGCGCGCAATATATGTTATACGGAAATTTATCAAGTATCGTTAAATCAAATGCTGATAAATCAGACGTATACTATAAATTTACGATGCGTCTAATGGATATGGAAAGCGGCCTAGTTGAATGGGCAGACGAAACTGAAATTCGTAAAACGAAAGAAAAATCAACCTTTGGCTGGTAGCTAATACCAATCGGCTTATATATGGGGTCTATTTAACGTCAAGAAAATTACGCTAGTACTAGGGGCTGTTGATCTTTGTAGTATATATATTAATCAGCCCATATTGGTAGCCACATCATAGTGAATGCTAAAGCGAGCATGGAATGATAATTCCGCTCAAGCTTTTCATACCGTGTGGCTATCCCTCTATATTGTTTGATCCGACCAAAGGCATTCTCAACTAAGTGCCTATATTTGTACATGCACCAGTCAATATCTTCATTACCCACTAAACTGTTATCCTTGCGTGGAATAACGGGTGTAGCGCTATTGTCACGAATAAACTCTCTTAGTTTTTCACTATCGTAGCCTTTATCTGCGACAACAACATTACTCGTTGGGCAATTGGCTACAAGTGACTCTGCATGGACGATATCATGCGTATTTCCACAGGATAATTCATAATAAACAGGCAATCCTCCGCTATCTACTGCAAGATGAATTTTAGTCGAATTACCACCTCGACTCTTACCGATTGATTCATTGTCAGCGGTTCTTGCACCGCAACTATGCTGGTGAGCCCTGACAATACTGCCATCAATAAAGATCCAATCCATATCAGCATAGTGGGATAACACTCGAAATAATTCATTCAAAATATCTTTTTTGGACCATAAATTAAATCGTCTATAAATAGCACTCCACGAGCCGAAATAAGACGGTAAATCTCGCCAAGGAATACCGGTACGCATCTTATAGAGTATGCCTTCGAGCGTTTTTCTATGCTCAGGCTTATTATAAATTCGACCACTTAAGTGCATTACTTTTGATAAGACATTCCATGTCGCGTCTGTTAACATTAATCTTGGCATGAGGGTTCGGTGTAACGTTTTTTAGCGAATTCAATTATACCTTATCCTTATGCTGTTTGTTTTTTATACCGCAAAGATCAACACGCCCTAGGCAAAAATTTTTGTATCTAGTTGTTCTAAATAAAAATTTTTTAACGACGTTATAGCGCAATTTAATTCGTTAAATTGATCAGAGATTTATGCAGGTTGGTATAAAAGGAGCAAGTTATGAAAGCAATTACTGTAATTATGTGCGCCTTACTTATAATAAGTGCGCCTACGTTTGCTAAATACGAGCGCAATAAAGCAGTCCCTGTGCAGCAAGTTTTATTTGGTGACGTAAAATCGGTCCGCAATATTACCGAACAAGAAATCATTCAAGATAAAAACAACGGCTGGAAAACCTTCGGCGGTGCATTACTCGGCGGTGTTGTAGGCAACCAGTTTGGTGGCGGTAGCGGCCGCACAGTAGCAACAATATTAGGCTCGGTAATTGGCGGCAGTGTTGCACATAACAGGCAGCAGCAAAGTCATTATCAGCAAAATCATTTTGTAGAGTTATTAATACAAGTTGAAAACGGCGACCAGTTTATGGTTGTTCAAGATGAAGACCAATTAATGCGTTTTAGTAAAGGCGATAATGTAAGATTAGTTTACTTGAACGACAACACGGTGCGTGTAGATAAAGCGTATTAGCTAGGGGCTGTTGATCTTTGTAGTATATATATTAATCAGCCCATATTGGTAGCCACATCATAGTGAATGCTAAAGCGAGCATGGAATGATAATTCCGCTCAAGCTTTTCATACCGTGTGGCTATCCCTCTATATTGTTTGATCCGACCAAAGGCATTCTCAACTAAGTGCCTATATTTGTACATGCACCAGTCAATATCTTCATTACCCACTAAACTGTTATCCTTGCGTGGAATAACGGGTGTAGCGCTATTGTCACGAATAAACTCTCTTAGTTTTTCACTATCGTAGCCTTTATCTGCGACAACAACATTACTCGTTGGGCAATTGGCTACAAATGACTCTGCATGGACGATATCATGCGTATTTCCACAGGATAATTCATAATAAACAGGCAATCCTCCGCTATCTACTGCAAGATGAATTTTAGTCGAATTACCACCTCGACTCTTACCGATTGATTCATTGTCAGCGGTTCTTGCACCGCAACTATGCTGGTGAGCCCTGACAATACTGCCATCAATAAAGATCCAATCCATATCAGCATAGTGGGATAACACTCGAAATAATTCATTCAAAATATCTTTTTTGGACCATAAATTAAATCGTCTATAAATAGCACTCCACGAGCCGAAATAAGACGGTAAATCTCGCCAAGGAATACCGGTACGCATCCTATAGAGTATGCCTTCGAGCGTTTTTCTATGCTCAGGCTTATTATAAATTCGACCACTTAAGTGCATTACTTTTGATAAGACATTCCATGTCGCGTCTGTTAACATTAATCTTGGCATGAGGGTTCGGTGTAACGTTTTTTAGCGAATTCAATTATACCTTATCCTTATGCTGTTTGTTTTTTATACCGCAAAGATCAACACGCCCTAATATATTCATGACTAAAGTAAAAAACGAGCCAAATTTGGCTCGTTTTTTTATTTTTTTAATAGCTATACTTGGCGATAGTCTTTAAAAAAGCGCTTCATTTTTAACATCGCATCGGATAAATCATCTTTGCTTGGTAAAAATACCAACCTAAAATGATCCGGCTCGGGCCAATTAAACGCCCTGCCATGTACAAGTAATATTTTTTCGGCTTTTAGCAAATCGTACATCATCTTTTCATCATCTTTAACGTTAAAAAGTGCTGTATCTACTTTGGCAAACGCATAAAGCGCGCCTTTAGGTTTTTTACAACTAATGCCTTCAATAGCGTTTAACCCGCGCCATGCTATATCGCGCTGCTCGTATAAGCGCCCGCCTGGGTTAATCAAATTATCAATTGATTGCACGCCGCCCAACGCTTGTTGAATTGCATATTGCGCAGGTACATTTGCGCACAAACGCATAGATGAAAGTATTTCAAGACCTTTGCGTAAATCATCCATAACTGAGGTACGACCGCTTAGCACCATCCACCCCATTCTCAGCCCCGCTGCACGGTAAGTTTTAGCTAAACCGTTAAAAGTAATGATTGGTACATCATCACAAAGTGAGCCGATTGAAGTATGCGTTATATCATCGTATAAAATCTTTTCGTAAATTTCATCGCTCAATAGCAGTAGTTTATGTTCACGCGCTATATCAATTAATTGCATTAGCAAATCGTCACTGTAAACCGCACCTGTCGGATTATTAGGATTGATTAATACCAGCGCTTTAGTTTTAGATGTTATTTTGCTTTTTATATCTGCAATGTCCGGAAACCAATCTTGCTCTTCATCACATAAATAATGCACCGGATTACCACCCGATAACGTGACAGAAGCAGTCCAAAGTGGATAATCTGGAGCTGGAATAAGCACTTCATCGCCATTATTTAATAGCGCTTGGGTGATCATTTGAATAAGTTCGCTTACGCCATTACCAATATAAATGTTATCTACATCTAAATTATGTAATCCACGTTGTTGGTAGTGCTGATAAATAGCCACACGGGCTGAATAGAGGCCTTTAGAGTCACAGTAACCTTGGGCTGAATATAAGTTGCGGATAATATCGCGGTGCATATCTTCTGGCATATCAAAACCAAAAGCAGCCGGATTACCTATATTCAATTTTAATACTTTTTGACCTTCGTCTTCCATTTTTTTAGCTTGTGCTAAAACCGGCCCACGAATGTCATAACATACACCTTCTAATTTGTGACTCTTTTTAATATCAGACATTTTTACCTCTTTAGGGCGTATTGACTTTATGGATTAAATTTGTTCAACCTAGGGGCGATTTAATCGCGGCGCGAGATTTGTAACCTAGTGGGCTAAGTAAAAATTGAGTAACAAAGAGAAAATAGCCCCTAGGAAGAACCCTCTGGGCAATGCGTGTTTGGATTTTATGTGTTGTTATCGCCTATTTATGTGGAAAAACCACACTGCATAGGCTCTGCCTAACCTAAAAACCAGACACTCGTTGCAAATTCAATCCCGAAAGATCAACACGCCCTAGTGAGCCTTTAGACTAACCTAGTAAAGGCGTAAAATGCCAGTCAATTTAGGTGCTTAATACTGAAATAAATTCACGTTTCAGCTTCAATAATTAACGAGATGCTAACCATTCATTTAGCTTAGCTTGAGAGCCTGTTACTTGAGCCATTAAGCTATTAGATGCGTCGATAGCTTCAGCTAAGTTATCTAGGTTTAAATTTTGTTCAATAACACGCGATACTTCAGCAAGGCTTGAAGCTCCAAACTGCGCCGCATTCGATTTTAAGCTATGGGAGTGGCGAATAGCTGCTTCTTTATCTTTACCAATGGTTGCTAAAACTTCTGAGCCTAAACGTTCAAACTCTGAGCAGCAAAAATCAAGTGTATCAGCAAACTGCTCACCCAATAACGATTCCATACTCTCTAGTGCTGATGTATCAATATTTATTTCTGTCATATTTTAAGCCCTTAAAACAATCCATGTAAGTTACAGTTTAATAGTACTACTTTATATTGATGCGTAAAAAAAACCAACTTAATTACCTTATAAATGTATAATTGCGAGGAGCATACTGGCAACAAAAAGTTTATTAAATGGCACGCACACTTTGTAATCATTGTAACTTTTCACTAAACACCTGTATTTGCAACGCAATTACAAATATAAACAACAAAGTTACGGTTATTATTCTACAGCACCCAAGTGAAGAGAAAATAGCAAAAAATACCGCTAAACTACTCAATTTATGCCTAACTGATTGCCAAATAATCAAAGGCGAAAATAATGATGACTTTTCCATACTAAAAACACTGCCAATAAGCTCAACTGTTTTACTCTACCCTAACGAACACGCTGTAAATTTAGACGATAACACTGAGCAGCCAAATGTAAAAAACATCACCCATTTAATCGTGGTTGATGGTACATGGAAAAAAGCCTACAAAATTTTGCAGCTCACCACATTACTTAATAAATTTAAAACGGTCAGTTTTAAACTGCTACCTAAAAATCGTTATGCTATTCGTAAAGCTCCTCGGGCCGACAGCCTATCCACACTTGAAGCTGTAGCGCATAGTTTGTTTTTAATAGAGCAGCTAAATCCCGCACCACTTTATAATGCGCTAAATGAATTAATACAAAAACAAACCCAACACATGCCTGAGCACGTAAAAGCACGTTACTTAGATTAAATTCGTTACTATATGAAACTTGCAATGCATAACTACCCTAACAGACTAAAACGTGGCTTTACTCGCCAAGGACCCGACTATCGCTTTGACGACCAAGTCAACTTTAGCGATATAAGAGATACCTTCGGCTTTAGGTCAATGGTCGTTGGTAAATGGGTAACTAAAGAAGAGCGCTACATTAGCGCCAATTTAATTTACGATGCGCTGGCGGATCTTGCGCAAATACTGCATTTACCACCTAAAGCAATTGGCCTGCGCGGCAAGCTTAACTTTGCATTTGGCCATGGTGGTCAAAAAGGCGTGCAAGCTCATTATAATGCAGCCTCTCAAACACTTGCTCTTGCAAAAAATGCAGGCGGTGGTGCACTTGCTCACGAATGGTTCCATGCGTTTGACCATCATATAAGCGAGCATTTATTTGCAGCAAAACCCCGCTTTGGCTTTGCCTCAAAATTGTGGCTTTCAAACACGCCAAATTTATCGCATCCACTTAATAATGCTTTGAACAGTTTTTATAAACATGTATTTTTAGATGAAGATGGTATTGATGCAAATAACTTTGTACAAACGTGTATAGAACACGATAAAGCCCACTATATGAATTATATGAGCATGCCAGAAGAGCTTGCAGCACGGTGTTTTGAAGCCTGTATTGAAGGCCACACATATATAAAAAATAGCTTTTTAGTGGGGGGCTTAAAAAGTAGTAATTTAATATACCCAACTAGTGGGCATATCAATAAAGCAAATGAAGCACTTAACCACTATTTTGAACTACTGGGTTACGCGCTTCATAAAATAGACGAGTAATGTCTATATTTGGTGATTATTTATCGTCACTAATACGACTTGCTACTGCGCTGCTTTGATCTTTATATTTTGCATCTTTACGAATATTGTATGGGTTTTCACACGGGCCCGATAACATTTCAAAGCTCATAGCACCAATTTTCATCAGCGGGCGTAGTGCCAGTGGTAATTTACCTGAGTTGTAAAACTCTAAAACAATATTACCGCTCCAGCCTGGGTCTATTCGGTGCGCGGTTACATGCACCATTAACCCCAAACGCGCAAGCGATGAGCGTCCATCTAACCAACCTACTATATCTGCTGGTAGAGTTACTTTTTCATGGGTAATAGCTAGTGCAAGTTCACCTGGGTGTAAAAAGAATGCTTCACCTTCATCAAACACTATTTCTTCACTCATGATTGATTCCATGGCCTTATTTAACTGATCTTTTGGACCACTTAAATCGACGTATGCGGCGTTATGCGCATTAAAAGTTCTAAATTTATTTCCCAAGCGTAAATCGGCAGTCACGCCTGAAATCATCTCGCTCGTTGGCGCAGGCTCAATAACAATGCGGCCATCGCTTAAGTACTCTTTAATATGTGTGTCTGAAAGTCTCATTATTTATTAATCTTCTGTAATCACAATTTCAATCGCATTGTGATGCTGTTGATAATAGAGCGTGCTGGCTATTAGCCTCGCTGCTGCGCTGTATGTTTTGCTTATTGTTGCGTCGTTATCGTTTGCAATAAGTTTACCTTGCTCAGAATACTCACGTATATCTATTGCAAGTGGAATATGGCTAAGTACAGGCACGCCGTGCTTGTGCGCCAACTTTTGTGCACCGTCTTTACCAAATACGTGATTTGCCTCACCGCAGTGGCTGCAAATGTAGTGGCTCATATTTTCTATTAAGCCAAGCACCGGTACGTTTACTTTATTAAACATAGCAATGCCTTTTTGCGCATCGGCAAGGGCTAAGTCTTGCGGTGTAGTGACAATAACAGTACCGCTCGCTGGTACTTTTTGGCTCATTGTAAGTTGAATATCACCGGTGCCAGGTGGCATATCAACAATTAAGTAGTCAAGCTCGCCCCAATCGGTTTCGTTAAGTAACTGGCTCAGCGCGCCTGACGCCATTGGTCCACGCCATACCGTGGCATCATCGCTTGGAACTAAAAAGCCAATTGACTGCGCTTTAATGCCATTTGCATCAAAAGGCTGTAGCTGTTTGTTATCTTTAGTGACGGGCTCTGCGCCCACTAATCCTAAAAGCATTGGGATAGATGGGCCATAAATATCAGCATCTAAAATACCCACCTTTGCGCCTTCATTTTTAAGCGCGCCTGCCAAGTTAACAGCAGTAGTCAACTTACCTACCCCACCTTTGCCTGAGGAAATAAGTACAATATGTTTAATCGCTTTAAACTTAGCCGCCTCTTTAATGATAACCTTGGCGCTAATTGTTATAGGCACATTTAAGCTTTCACTTACGTGTTGCTCAACTAAAGGCATTTCTGATTGCCCAGCAAATGGCAGAGTTAATTTAATGTGTAGTGATTTATCGTCATTTTGAGTAATAGTATCGATAAAGCTTTCGTCAATACCGACGGCAAAAGCCGCACTACGATATGCCGCTAAGGCAGTTATAATCGGTTGTTTTTGCACCGATTTAGAAGAGAATAGTTTCGACAGTCCAAACATAGCAATTAAATAGCGTTTCTTTGATGAAAAGTGCCACGGAATTATGTAACATTCAGGGCATTAACACCAGTCAATTAATAAAAATCCATAAGCTGTGCGCACTCTAAGCAGATAGCTTGTAGATAAATTAATGATAATTGCCGTTTGTATAATAAAAACGGCGTTTTATCCTCAATTCGGAATGATTATGACGCAGCGAAAGATCCTGATTACCAGCGCATTACCTTATGCAAATGGCCCTACTCACCTAGGTCATTTATTGGAATATATTCAAACTGATATTTGGTCACGTTTTCAAAAACTACAAGGCCACGAAGCTTATTATGTTTGCGCAGACGATGCCCACGGCACGCCAATTATGCTTAATGCGCAAAAGCAAGGGATCACGCCTGAAGAAATGGTAAAACAAGTGAGCATAGAGCGCCAACGCGACTTTGCTGACTTTAATATCAAATTTGATAACTACCACAGCACGCACAGCCAAGAAAACAAAGAATTAAGTGAACTTATTTATAACCGCCTAAACGATGCCGGTCATATTAAAAAGCACACTATTTCGCAATTATTCGACCCTGAAAAAGGTATTTTCTTACCAGACCGCTTTGTAACAGGTACTTGCCCGACGTGTAAGTCTGAAAACCAAAACGGCGATAGCTGTGATTCGTGTGGTGCTACATACAGCCCTACCGAACTTATTAACCCGCGTTCTGTAATGTCAGGTGCTGAGCCTGTACTTAAAGATTCTGAGCATTACTTTTTTGACCTGCCAGCTTTTGAAGGCATGCTAAAGGAGTGGTTACACTCGGGAACTATTCAACAAGAAATGGCTAATAAGCTAGACGAATGGTTTACCGATGGCCTGCAACAGTGGGATATTAGCCGTGACGCACCTTATTTTGGTTTTGAAATCCCAAATGCACCAGGCAAATATTTTTACGTTTGGCTAGATGCACCTATTGGTTACATGGCGAGCTTTAAAAACCTATGTGACGAAAAAGGCCTCGACTTTGATGCGTTTTGGGCTGAAGGTTCAGACGCAGAGCTTTATCACTTTATTGGTAAAGACATTATCTACTTCCACAGCTTATTTTGGCCAGCAATGCTAGAAGGCGCTAATTTTAGAAAGCCAACTAACGTATTCGCTCATGGTTTTGTAACTGTGAATGGCGAAAAAATGTCTAAATCAAAGGGTACGTTTATTAAAGCGCGTACTTATTTAGATAACTTAAACCCAGAGTACTTACGTTACTACTACGCAGCAAAATTAAGCAGCGGTATTGTTGACCTTGATTTAAACCTAGAAGACTTTGCACAGCGCGTAAATTCAGACCTAGTAGGTAAAGTAGTCAACATAGCGAGCCGTTGTGCTGGCTTTATTACTAAAAAGTTTGATGGCAAGCTAAGCAACACTATTATGCAACCAGAGCTTTTAGCAGAGTTTCAAGCTGCTGCACCGAGCATTACAACACACTACGAGAACCGCGATTACAGCCGCGCAATTCGCGAAATAATGGCGCTTGCCGACAAAGCAAACCAATTTATTGATGGCGCAGCACCTTGGGTATTAATTAAAGACGAAACTAAGCAACAAGAAGCACACGAAGTGTGTTCTCTTGGTCTTAACTTGTTCCGCGTTTTAATTACTTACTTGAAACCCGTGTTACCAGGAATGGCTGATAACGTACAAGCGTTTTTAAATGACGACCTTGCATGGGACGGCGTTCAAAATGCACTAGTAAGCCACCCTATCAATAAATTTAAACCGTTAATGCAACGTGTTGAAATGGATAAAGTGAACAAAATGGTTGAAGAATCTAAAGAAAGCTTAGCACCAAAAGTAACAATTGACCCTAACAGCCCACTTGCGAAAGAGCTAATTAGCGACGAGATTGAGTTCGATGATTTTGCAAAAGTAGACCTACGCGTAGCTAAGATTGCTAAAGCAGAGCACGTAGAAGGCGCAGATAAACTACTTAAGCTAACACTTGATTTAGGCGGCGAAACTCGTCAAGTGTTTGCGGGTATTAAATCGGCTTATGCACCTGAGGATATCGAAGGTAAGCTAACCGTTATGGTTGCTAATCTTAAGCCTCGTAAAATGCGCTTTGGTATGTCTGAAGGCATGGTATTAGCAGCGGGCCCTGGCGGAAAAGAAATTTATATTCTTAACCCAGATGACGGCTCAGAGCCTGGTATGCGCGTAATGTAATATTACTCATACAATAAAAACCGCTGATATGTCAGCGGTTTTTTTATGGGCAAAATTAATGTTTAGTCATATATTAAGCCTAGCCGTTTATACAAACGCCTTTGCATTAAATAAAGTGAATTGTAATTATGACCCAAATTTTAGATACCAACAGAACAAAAGTAAGTAGCCAAATAAAGCAACACAAATTAGTCGCCATACTGCGCTTAAAACAACAAACCGATTGTCGAACTTGCCCACCAGCACGGGTTACCCGTATTAATGGGCGCACTAACACCTACCGATGTAGCAAATGCAATTGAATATAACGCTGATATTATTAAGGTATTTCCTGTTGGTGGTGTGAATTTAGATAATATATCTCAGTGGTTTGAAGCAGGTGCTTGTGGCGCTGCAGTCAGTGGCGATTTTTGTAAGGTATTAAATACCGAACAAGAGCGTAGTGTTCTTACCAAGCTTGTAAAAAAATATATAAGTAAACTGCCTAAATAGGCAGTTATATTTTAACTATAAAATTAATTATCTTATTTAATTGAGCTTTTTCAATACGCGGTCTTTTCTTGGTAGGTAATAGTTATCGTAATCAAGAGACACTATAACGCGCTCTGCTTTTCCTAATAACTCATTACGCGGAATTAAACCTATTACACGCGAGTCAGCGCTATTGTCGCGGTTATCGCCCATTGCTAAATAATAATCATCAGGAATTGTAATTGCGTCAAAGCCCGATAAACGTGAAGGAATATTTGCCACTCTTATAGAATGCGCTAATCCGTTTAAATCTTCGATTTTATCAAGCGAGTCTATGTTGCTTTGCTGATCTGCATAATTAAGTTTTTTACCATTAATAATGAGTTCATTATTTTCAAGCGCAACCGTATCCCCTGGCACACCAATTACACGTTTAATTAAACGGTTATCGGCAGCTTGTGAGTCAAAAACAATAATATCACCGGGTTGTGGGTCCGCTAGTTTAAGTAGTTTTATATGCGTAAATGGGACACGAATATCGTAGGCCATTTTATCGGTAAGTATTCTGTCACCTTCTTGAATTGTTGGTTTCATTGAGCCTGTTGGCACTTCGTACCAATCGGCTACAGCGCTTCTAAATACGCTCATTAGTGCAATAAATACGATAAGTGAGCGGTTGTTTTTCCAAAACTTATAAAGCGGTTTCATAATTATTTCCCTGCGTTAATTAAGTATTATTATGACTAACTAAATACTGAGTAGTTCAATATAGAGTGTAACAAAAAGTGTGAGGTTTACGTCGGGTATAGTAAGGTAGTTGCTTACCTTGCTATATGATCAATCTGAAAATTAGATTATCAATTACTGTTGATTTAGTTTTTCTTTCGCTTCTTTTACTTTTTCAAAATCCAAACCAAGTTCGTCAGTCGCTTCTTTAATCAGATGCGGTTGAGTCATTACGACTGCCATTAGTTGCTGTAGCTTTTCTGGCGGAATACCAAGCTCTTGAACAAGCGCCATTGCCATCATTGGGTTTTGAGTAAACGCTTCAAACAATGCTTTTACTTTTTCGTCGCTTACATTGTGCTCTTTAAGTATTGCTAGTATTGGATTCATTATTAAACCTTAAGTGTTTTTTATAGGGCTTAGTATATGGGCTAAACTCTAAAATTAAAGAGTTACTCTACAAGTAAAACCACTTTTCCTGCGTTTGCATTACGCTCTAAAATAGCATGAGCTTCGTTTGCGTCGCTCCAAGGCAATGTTTTATACAGGTTAAAGTCGTACTTTTTAGTGGCAATATCATTGTAAAAACGCGCTACAAAGTCGTCGCGTACTTGGCGTTTAAAATCAATACTGCGATTTCTAAGTGTTGAGGCATGAAACGAAATACGCTTTTGTAAAAGGGCGGCAAAATCAACTTCTGCAAAGCGTCCATCTAAAAATGCAAGCATTACAATTTGGCAATCCATGGCTGCAATAGCGGCATTTTTATTTAAGTAACTACCCGAAACAGGATCTACAATTGCATTTGCTGTTAACTCATTAGCTTTCATATATTCTACAAAGTCAGTAGTTTTGTAGTTAATTGTATGATCGGCACCGAGCTCTTTTGTGTGTTGGCATTTATCATCCGTACCAGCGGTAATAACCACGGTAGCACCTGCGCTTTTAGCCATTTGAATTGCTGCACCGCCTACGCCACTAGCACCTGCATGAATAAGCGCTGTTTGCCCTTTTTGTAATTTACCAAGCTCAAATAATGCGCCAAATGCCGTTAAATACACTTCGCTTATTGCAGCGCCCTCAGCCATTGTTACATCATCGGGTAATTCCATAAGCTGTTTTGCATCAACTGCTACATATTCGCTATAAGCACCACCTGAGCACAACGTAAAAATACGCTTGTTTAGCCAGCTTTTATCTACATCTTTTCCAAGCTCAGTAACTGTACCCGCACATTCTAAACCTAAAATCGGGCTATCTCCCGCAGGGGCCGGGTATTTACCTTGGCGCTGCATACTGTCTGCACGGTTTACACCTATTGCTGCAACTTTAACAAGTACTTCATGGCTCTTTAAAACCGGCTTTTCGGTTTCACTAAATGCAAGATTGCCATCTTCATGAGAAATATATTTCATTATTACTCCAAGTTTAAAAACTGTAATAACATATAGATGGGGATGAACACAGATTCAAACAACCTCAAAAGCGCCAACTTTGTTTGTAAGGATAAACATCGGGTAGATAACCATTATGTATTTGTTGCTGACAACTCTGCCAAAACGTCGCTAAAAACAAGTTACTGTGCTCATTATTAAAATAGTTAAACGCAATATCGTTGGCACTAAAAAACACCTTAAATTGGCTCGGAAATATATCGTTTTCAGCTATATCAAAATACGAGTTACTACTTAGCTCTTCGAGTGCATTTTGGGTTTGTGGCACGTCTCTAAAGTTACAATCGGTAAGCGGGCAAATTTCGTCAAAGTCGTAAAACACCACTCGCCCCCATCGCGTTACGCCAAAGTTTTTCATTAGCATGTCGCCCGGAAATATATTAGCGCCCGCTAATTCTTTAATTGCTTTACCGTAGTCATGCATCACGCTCTCTAAGGTTTTGTTATCGCATTGGTTAATATATAAATTAAGTGGGGTCATTTTACGCTCAACATAAACATGCCTAAATTCGGATAATAAGTGCAATTTCTCAGATTAGATGGCCAGCTGTTATAATTCGGCCATTCTCTCGCCAAAGGAAATTGCTTTAATGAAATATAAACAGCTGACACAAGCAGAAAGATACCAGATTTACGCGTTAATAAAAGCAGGAAATAACCAAAAACAGATAGCTGATGAACTCACTCGTTCACCGTCATCTATCTCTAGAGAGTTAAAACGCAATAAAGGGCTTAAAGGCTATCGACCTAACCAAGCCAATAATTTTGCAGAGCAAAGACGCAAGTCATCTTTCAAAGCAAGTAAGTTAACAGATGATGTTACTGACTGGATTAATAAATTGTTGGTTGACGGACTTTCGCCAGAGCAGGTGGCAGGCCGCTTAGCTTTAGAGAAAAAGGTCGTTTTGCATCATGAAACGATTTATCAATATATTTACAGAGACAAGGCTCGTGGTGGTGAACTACATAAGACACTCACTCGTGCATGTAAAAAGTATAAAAAACGCTATGGAAGCTACGATAAACGTGGACAGATAGTTAATCGAGTCAGTATTGATGAACGCCCAAGTATTGTGGATTCAAAGTCTAGGATTGGTGATTGGGAGGGCGATACAGTGATAGGCAAAGGGCGTAAAAATGCCCTTGTTACAATGGTTGAACGTAAAACGTTATATACAGTCGTTCACAGAATTGAAAGCAAGCATGCGAAAATAACAGCCGATGCGCTGATCAAGTGTATGACACCCTATAAAGGTAAGGTTATTACCGTGACTTTAGATAATGGAAAAGAGTTTGCTCACCATGAGCATATTGCACAAAAATTAGAAGCGGATGTGTATTTCGCTCACCCATATTCATCATGGGAGCGGGGCATAAATGAGAATACCAACGGCTTACTTAGACGCTTCTTCCCCAAGGGAACTGACTTTATGTCGCTAAGTGAAGCAGAAATACAGGCGGCAGTTGATAAGCTCAACCATCGGCCAAGAAAAACAAGAGGGTATAAAACCCCTCATGAGTTATTTACGGGGCAATCAGAAGTTCTGGTGGCTGCATAATGATTGCACTTAATACTTGAATTCAAGATGCTTTAAAATGAGTGCCTTGCCAGATATAACTATGCTGCTGCCAATTTGGCTTTTCATCTGCTCAAGAAGTTCATCACTAAAACGGCTTAAATCAAACGCTAAATATCTAAATTCGTGTGTGTCTACCAAACGCCCAACCCTATCGGCTTGTTTTACAAAGTTATACTTTCCTTTCACTTGTGCTTTGGTGGCTGTTTTTGGCGCACTAAATTTGTCTTTAATTACTTTATAAACGTAATCTAGCCCTTCAATAGTAAATACCAGCATTACCATACCCGGCGTACCTGGCGCTTTAACATACTTAAAGTTGGCTGGGCTATTTTTAGTCGTATCAACCTTGTGCCGATAAAACTCAGTTTTAGCGTGCTTTATAAAACCAATGGCGTTAAATAACTCAAAGCGTTGTTTGTGTGGCATTAATACACTTAAGTAATCTACATAACGTGCGGGCTTATCGGTATCAACCATAAAATAGGTGCGTGCAAAACCAAATAATAAACTTAATTGATCGGCGCCCATCATTACAGCATCAAGCTTTAGTCCCTCATCGGTATTTAAAATAGCGATAGCAAAAGGCATATTGTCGCCATTTTTAGCAATGCAGCGCCCAATTAAATAGCAGGCTTTGTTTCTAAAAAATAATGAGTTGGCGTATTCAATATACCCGTCGTTTAAATTTATAAGTTCGTACACCTGTTTGCATTGCTGCTTAGCGCCTTGCATTAACGTACTTTGTAATATGGCTACATCATGCTCTAACTGACTAAATGGCACTCTAAATACTTGATTAGTGATAAGCGTTTTAACGGCGTTATTAAACCCATTATGTAGCGATACCCTACTCACTAAGCTTTCGTAAGAGCGTGGCTCACTACGATACTTTGCTTTTAATACGAACAAATGCACTGTACGAATTTTTTTATCGTCCCAAATTGCACCAAATGTTGAATTAAAAAAGGTATGCGCTATTGGTTTATTTTCGTGATTTTGTACCATATCGCCGTAAATATTTTTAGCTAACTGCCACGTTTGCGGGCAAGTAAGCTCAGCATAAGCGATAACTCTCACGGCTTCACTCACGTTTTTTACTTCGCGCTCGTAAACCTGTAAACGCTCACGCATAGCACTTTGCACACTGTGATACTTTCGTTGTTCAAAACGGCTTTGCGCACCCAGTGTAATATTTAAAAATTGCGAAAACATCGCCTCAAATCCAGCAAAAACAGATCGTGCAAGCTTGCTGGCAATAACGTTTTTCAGCGTATTATTAGATTGATTTGTTAGCCTATTTTGCATAAATACAGCACTTATATTGATGCCAGTTATGGCGGTTATTTTTATTAATTGTTTACACCTTAGCAAGCAGGCTTTAATTTAGATAATTAATAAAGCATATAAATAGAATTTATTGGGCGTATTGACCTTTCGAGGTTAATTTTTCAGCCGTGTATTTGGTTTTTAAGCAAGGCAAAGTACATGTAGTGTGGTGACTCCCCATAAATGTACTTTAACGCTGCATAAAGGCCAAATACAGACTGCCCATAGGGTTCTTTCTAGGGACGATTAACTCTTTGTTGCCTACATGGATGTAGGTCTGTCTCTTGATCACAACTTTTCTGTCTGCTGAATTGATATTAACAATTCGGCAGATTCGACCATTTCTGCTAATTTCAACCACCCCTTCCAGAGTGCTTTTACGCCAACTCGACCATTTCTTTTACTGTCATACCACCCTCCCAATTTCGCTAAACTATAGTATAGCCAATGGAGAGACGGTACTTTATCCGGCAACACATCCTTTTCAACCTTTGCCCATAGTAATTTCCACGTCATCTCTTTAACACAAGTTGTACATCTCACTTCTTTGTCTAATTCACTCCTTTGCGCCATATTTTGCAGCTGTAATAACCTGACAGTAATAAACGCTTTAATGATCGCAATTCGTAAAATATTATCACTGTGCTGCAAACGTAAATCTTCTACTTCGGTTCCATCTGTTTTCCATGTTTTATGAAACTCCTCTACACGCCAGCGAAGTTCATAGTATCTTACTAATTTCTGGGCATCTTCTGCTGTATTTACGGGCTCTGTCGTATATAAAATCCAACATAATGGATTTTTTTGCGTACTTTCTTTTTCCTGACAGACAATGACATTGACGCTCAATGTCGGTGATTCTTGCCCTTGTACTCGCTTAGGCTTGGCGAGTGTTATAGGTTGATAGCTCAATGTAATTCGGGCCTGACGCGCTTTTCTTCCCGCACGTTGCGCTATATTAATAGTGTAACAACACTGACCCTGCGCTGTTTCTATTAACTGATTGAGATTGCATTGAGGCTCTATTAATTTTCTATTTTCTTTTGCTCTGACTAAAAATCGATGCCCTTCATCTTTTTGGTAAGTCATGTACTCATAAATGTCAGCTTCTCTGTCGCAGATGTTAAGTATATTTGATAATTCACCTGTACGTTTTTTTATATCCATTAATGTTTGTTGCCAGCGATAGCTTTCTTTCTCTTCGTAAGGGCGTTGCTGTTGTTGATCTTTAGTCCCTTTAACCTTTGATTTCCTAAACCAATAGGACTGGTCGAGTAAACCAATAACGTGCTCCGTATCTGCATCAATTGCTAAAGTTGAATGCGCATATAGCGTTCTTGTTTTTGATGGTTTTCCTAATGTATTTGCACAGTTCACATCGCCTAATTCTTTGCAAACACTGTGTTTAAATGTCAATCCTGTCGTATCTTGGATAGCGAGAACCAAAGGCAACTGCTTTACCGCTTCACTCGTTTGTGAGAATCCTGAATCGGCAATCGCTTGAGGGGATATTTTCTCATTTCTAATGAAACGATAAGCGGCTTCAATTTTTGCGGGTGTATCAGAAGCCTTAACAATTGAGCTGTCTGCATTCTCAGCCATATCGCTTGCTAGTAGAGCTAATCGTCGGGTGCGTCTCGGATCTCCTAAATTAGCGTTACCAAAAATTAATTGAGCCCATTCTTCAGAAGTGTTTGTGTGCATATGATAAATCTATGAGTGATGATGATCGATTAGATCACAGACTTAACGATATTCAAAGACTTGTGTATAAGAGACAGGGATGTAGGTAAGGGCGTGAGCAGGACGCGGAAGCTTTGCTCGATTTTTACTTAGCCCACTAGGTGGCAAACCTCGCGCCGCGATTAAATAGTCCCTAGATTGAACAAATTTCAACCCTGAAAGGCCAGCACGCCCATATGAATATAAGAAACGTTGACCTCAACTTGTTAGTTTACTTAAATGTACTTATCGATGAAAAAAGTGTGTCAAAAGCTGCGAATAAGCTCGCGCTTACGCAACCGGCTATGAGTAACGCATTAAAACGTTTGCGCGATTTATTTGACGACCCACTGCTGGTGCGTGCTGCAGGCTCTATGACGCCAACGGCAAAGGCACTTGCATTAAAGCCTGAAGTTGAGGCGCTCTTAAAAATGGCTGAAGCTATTACGCAGCCTAGTGAGCAATTTAACCCTACAACTGCTGAAGTTACGTTTAGAATAATGGCAAACGACTACATAGAGTTGACCCTAATAGCCCCTTTTATAACGGCGCAGCTTAGTAAAAACCCCGGTATTAATTTTGATGTGTTAAGTCCAAGCGACGTAAACCTGCAAGACATGGAAAAAGGCACTATAGATTTAGCAATAAATCGCTTTAATGGCCTGCCACGCTCGTTTCATCAAGCCAGTGTTTGGCGCGATAATTACTGTTGTTTAACGCATCCTAAAAATACATTTTTACAACAATCAGGGTTAGACGACTACTTAAAAAAAGAGCATGTTTGGGTAAATCGTGCCGGCTGGGGGCCTGAAGCCGCTGTTACTAATAAATCAGGAAAGCAAAAATTAGGCTGGGTAGATGAAGCGCTTTGGCAACTAGAACAAACCCGTAAAATACGTGTTTTTACTCGCCACTACATGGTCGCAAGCCTGCTTTGCCAATCAGAGCAACTTATTGCCACCCTACCGCGCAGGCAAGCTAAGTTATTAACCTCTCATACTGATTTAGTAATCAGCCCTGTACCATTTCAAATAGTGCCTATTGAAGTGAAAATGATATGGAGCCCACTGCTGCACCATGCGCCAGCGCACCAATGGTTAAGGCGTGAGTTATTAGCGTTTGCTACAACAATTGCAGATAGGTAATTAAATATGAATTGTTTATTCATTTACTAAGGGGCTATTTACTCATTGTTGCTCGGCTTTTACTTCACCCACAAGGTTACAAATCTCGCGCCGTACTTAAATAGACCCTAGTTTGAACAAATTTTTATCCGCAGAGATCAACAGACCCCAGTTGTTAACACTACAGTTAATCAGTAGAATTATTAAATAATCTGGACTCTGATTAAATCGTTTGAAGTTCTGCTTACAGTCATTAAATCAAACACCAACTCTATATAATAAAAACTTAAGGACGCATTCTTATAAATATTGATTACTCTACTTATTCACTTAGTGAATTAAACGAAGCACTTGAAAGTATTGATGCGCATAAATATCCCGAAAACTACAAACGACTTAAAGATGAATTAGCTAAACCAAATCGTAACGAGCCGAAATCTGCGCAACAAATAGTAATAGCTGAAAATAACACTAAGAAAATAAGTAAAGCGCTCCTGCAGGGCGGGATCACACTTTGTAAATAAACAAATTTTATGATCTAATACCATAAATTTCATCACCTTAAACTTATTATGTCACTCTTCTCACATTTAGAACTCGTCAAAGATAATCGTTCACATATAAATCAGCACCATAACTTAGTTGATGTGCTTTTTCTTATTATTACTGCCGTTACATCAGGGTGTGAAAACTGGCAAGACATTGAAGTCTATGGCGAAAGTAAGCTTAATTGGTTAAGAGGATTTCGTTCTTTCAAAAATGGCATACCCACTCGACATAGTATTGCTCGGATTTTTAGAACCGTTGATACTGACTCATTACTACTCGCGATGTATAGCTGGGTCAATCAAAACCGCGTTAAGTCAGCGCATCCTGTCATTGCCTTCGATGGCAAAACTATTCGCGGAGCAAGTAAACACATTGCTGATAAATTACATCTCGTCTCAGCATTTGATTGTGAAGCAGGTCTCACATTATTCCACCAAACAGTTGGCAGTAAGACGAATGAAATACCGGCAGTTCGGGATTTATTGAAAATACTCGATATCAATAACACCGTCATTACACTTGATGCTTTGCACTGCCAAAAAGAAACGCTAAAACAGCTAATTAGCAGACATGCAGATTATCTAGTGCAAGCAAAGGGTAATCAAAAGAAACTTTATAGCGCGATTCAAGATGCATTTACACACCAGTATGAATCTGAAAACTCAGAGATACTTAGTCATGTAACACAAGATGAAGGGCATGGGCGAAAAGAAGTACGCACGATAGATTGTCTTGATGCGCGTTTATTACCGAGTGAAATTAAAGAGAGCTGGCCATCAGTTAGAACAATCGTTGCGGTGCAGCGAGAGCGAACGAAGGGTAATAGAACGAGTATTGACACACATTACTACCTAACATCGTTGACAGACAATATATTGATAAGTAAAGCAATAAGACAACATTGGCTGATAGAAAATCAGCAACACTGGATACTGGATGTCGTATTTAAAGAAGATGCCTGTCAAATACATGAGCCATTAAGTGCGCAACATATGGCACTATTTAGACGCGTCGTTAGGAACATGATAAAGCAGCATACGAAAAGCAAGGGGTCAATAAGAAGTAAGTGTGTAAGAGCTTGTTATGATGATGCTTTTAGAGAAGAACTTCTTTTTGGTTAACATTTTTAACAAAGTATGCTCGCGCCCTGAGCGCTCCTGTGTATTGTTTTAGGTTTGTTTATTCTTTTACGCAGCTATTTTAATTACGAAAGTGGTGTCATTCATAAGAGATACAATGAGCCGGCAGTGGCATCTTTAGAAAATAACCCGAAAAAGTTTTATTTATTTCTTTTTTTCACAATTGGTGCCGGAGGTTTTATTACGGCATATGGTATTCATACTTTATTTTCTAAAAAAGAAGACAATGATAAACAAACTTAATAATAAGAATAACGATACTGCAAATAAAATTTTTGCTGTCTTTCAAAAATCCTATGCTATGGAGGCTAAACTGATCGGCGCGCATAACTTTCCTCCTTTAGCGCGTAATACTTGAATTCAAGAGGTATAAAAAAGTCAGAAACAACTTTTTATGGCTACAGCGAAAATGAATGTTTAGCAGCCGTTATTGAAGTAGATACAAACAACGAGTGTTTAGATATTTTTAGTTTAACCGTTGATCCTAATCATTTTAAAAAAGGTATCGCAAGTAAGCTAATAAGTTATGTTTTAGCAATGGGTGATTTATCTCATGCAATAGTGGAGACTGCGGTTGCTAATACTCCTGCAATAAATTTATATAAAAAGCATGGCTTCGTGGAATTTAAAAGATGGACTCCTTCACATGGTATTGAGAAGCTGGCTATGTCGGTCGTAATTTAAATCAGTATTTCACAATAGGTAATTTACAAATGGATAGTGCATCAATAATTGCGTGGAGTGTTTTGTTTGGCGGCATTGGTATTGGCTACCTTACTTACGGGCGAAGAAAAAAAGCCGTAGTGCCACTTTGTATTGGTTTATCGCTATTGGTATTTCCGTATTTTATGAGCAGTGTGAGCATGCTGTTGATTGTAGGCGCTATTTTGGTTGCTATTCCTTACTTTATTAAAATTTAGCATTACTATTGTTACGACTAAATAAAATACACGCGAAAAATAAAAAGCGCCGTGGTATTCAACTTTGGGAAAATACCATGGCGCTTTTGGAAATCGTCGATATAGGAGTCTACCTACAGTGTATGATTAGCAAGCTTAGTACCAACTTCATAATAAAATTAAAATTCAATAAAAACAATTAACTAAGAATCCATCTTTATTCCTCAATGACTCCCCTTGTTCCAGTTTTGTGCACGTTTTTACCACTCTGCACCAAATTAATTAGTATAATTTAGGTATGTTTTCTATTTTTTATTTAGTTTTAAAACTTACTATTGATGAAATCAATATCAGTTATTGAAAACAATAATTTCATTAATAATACACTTAGCGCTAGAGTGAAGTTAAGCCAACAAACTAAGAGTAATAATTATGACAACATCAAGCTTCACACAACAAGACGGGTTATTTATTGATGCTAATTTACATCAGTTTATTGAAGAACAGTTATGCACTAAAGCTAACACCACTGAGACTTATCAAGCATTAGCTACTTTAGTTGATGAGTTTGGTTGTAAATGTCGTAAAACAAAACATCAGCCAGATGATGTATTAGAAGTAGATACATTATTAAACGCATACCAACTTAAAAACCACCCGCTTTGCCATGTTGATGCGCAAACGACAGAAGCTGTTTTAGATGAATATTGCTGCCAGGTTCCTGCAATTATTGTTGTCGCACTAATGGATACGCTTAGCGGTACACAATGCGATGAACCTCAAGCACATGATATTTACCATCGTGCAGCGCAGTTAACCAACCGCCCTTGTATGCACAGAGTAAAAACTGCCTCAGCAGCTTAATAATGAATGTGTTTAAAAGTGCTCGATAACCTTCTTTGCAAAGCCAGTACAAGTTAAGGTTGTCGAGTTATGAATACTTGAGTTATCGCTCTGCTCTTGCGCTAAATCAAAGGTTACTTCACCACTTTTAAATGTTTGCTCTAACGCACTTTCTATCAGTAATGCGGCCTCCTCCCATCCCATAAATTTAAGCATTAATACCGCACTTAAAATACTACTGCTGGGGTTTGCTTTATTTTGCCCTGCTATACGTTCAAACGTGCCGTGTGTGGGCTCAAAAAATGCAACATCATTATTTAAATTAGCTGCGGGCATTATGCCAACACCACCAACTTGTGCGCTTAGCATATCCGCTAAAAAGTCGCCGTTTTGGTTAGTCGTCACCACTACATCAAATTGCTCTGGATGCATTAAACATTGTTGCAGCATGTTATCAGCTATGACTTCTTTAATAATTAAGGGCGCTTGGTGTCCTCGCTCTATTTGCAGCCAACGCCCATTTTCATGTGCGGTGGCATTAAACTCGCTTTGTGCAAGTGCAAACCCCCAACGCTTAAATGCCCCGTCGGTAAATTTAAGTACATTGCCTTTGTGCACTAGGGGCTGTTGATCTTTGTTTGAATTTTGTGCGTAAGCGGTAATCTCGTATAATTTACTTCGCCAAAAACAAACCTTACGAGATTACCATGCCCCGATTAATGCTCACTGATAAGTTGTGGTCGAAGCTAAAATCAATTTTGCTTGAAGATAGAGTTTATAACAAGCTTGAACACAGACAAACGATGGAAGGAATTTTATATCGCTTACGTGTTGGTTGCCCATGGCGTGACCTCCCTGAGTGTTTTGGTTTATGGAATACTATTTACCGCCGATTTCTACTTTGGTCTAAAAAAGGAATATTAATAAGGTTGTTCAAATCATTATCCGCCAATAGTGACACTGAGTGGGAATTCATTGATGGCAGTTATGTTAAAGCACATCAACACAGTACAGGTGCTGCGTCTCAACAAGAACAAGCGATAGCATTAAGTCGTGGCGGTAATACAAGTAAAATTCATTTAGCTGTTGATAGTTATGGCTTACCAATTGAATTTATTATTACAGGCGGCGATGTTCATGATAGTAAAGTGGCAAATGAACTGATTGAATTATTGCCCCAAGGCGATTTTGTTATCGCAGACAAAGGCTATGATAGTGAAGTCATTAGAAATAAGGTTCGAGAGAGAAACTCAAGCCCAGTGATCCCTAGAAAGAAAAACTCAAAAACAGGTAATGGTGATATTGATTGGTGCTTATATAAATATAGGCATTTAGTTGAAAATGCCTTTGCAAGGCTAAAGCACTTCCGTGCTATAGCGACAAGGTACGATAAATTGAAATTACAGTTTGAGAGTATGTTAGCGCTGGCATGTGCAATGATTTGGCTACCAATGTGAAAGATCAACAGCCCCTAGTGTTAAGGATTCACTATCGTTTTTAAGTGCATACTTAATTGCAAAGCGCATTAGTCGTTCAGAGCCTTCTTTGGATATATTTTTAATGCCAATACCGCACTCTTGTGTAAACCTTAAGCGCGTTACCCCCATTTCTTCGCATAAAAAGTCGAGCATTTTTTCGCTTTCTACACTGCCTGCTTGCCATTCAATACCTGAATACACATCCTCGCTGCTGTCGCGCAGCACGGTTATGTTTGTTAAAAAAGGATTTTTTAAAGGAGAAGGGAGTGCACTAAAGCCTTTTATAGTGCGCATATTTACAAACAAATCCATTTCTTGCCTGAGGGCTACATTGAGTGAGCGAAAGCCACCACCCAGCGGCGTTGTTAACGGCCCTTTTATGGCAATTTTACAGGCGCGTACTGCGTTAATTGTTTCTTGTGGAAACCAGTCACCGTCATACAGCTTTGCGGCTTGCTCGCCGTTATAAACCTGCATCCAATGTATTTTACGAGCGTTTTTGTAACAATGCTCAATTGCACTATCAACAACGTGGCGCATTACCGGCATGATATCTAAACCCACGCCATCGCCATCAATATAAGCAATGATAGGTTCTAACGGAATTTGCCACTGTCCGTATTGGTCTATCGTGATATTTTGACCTTGCGTTGGCACATTTATATGTTGGTACTGCATTGCTAACACCTACAAAGGTTCTATAAATATGATTAAAGCATGCTAATTAAGGAGTGTCTGTATTTGTACTTTTATAGTTACTATCATTTAAAAAAATAACAAATTAACTGTGACTATTTACGTCATGAGTTGGTCTTGTTTAATTAGCCTTATCGTATTAGCTATTAAATTACAGTGGAACACTTTAATGAAACTCTTTTGTAACTATTCAGCCACATTTTCAATAAATATATCAGGTAACTGATTTTTGAAGAGTAATTCAAGGGCTAGGCTTGCTGATACATGCTGTTTTCTGCAAGTCGAGAGGTAGCTTCTGATTAAACAAAACATCTCTGCACCTTGCATGCTTCTGAAGCACCCAGATATCTTTTGATGAACCTTGGTCATCCTAATATCATTCTCACCTTGGTTGTTGCTAAAAGGCACCGCTGTTTCCGTCATGAACCGTAAGACATCATCTTGATAATCTCTTAACCGCTCTAACAACGCTCTAGACTTTGTTCGTTTCAATCTGCCTCGCTGGCCTTTTACTCGGCTGTTTCTATCCGGTGGAGGGCATTTAATGTCACCTTGAGCCAATATTTGTTGATATTTCTCTATATAGTGAGCTTTTGTGTCTGCATCTAGCTCGGGGTTATCTATTTGATGTTTATTGATTTCAGTCAGTAGGGTTTGCAAATCCTTTGCCCATTGCATACCGTCTTGCTCCCATGCCCTTTCTAACTCTCGGATATGATGTGCATTACACAAGGCATGTTGGCACTGTGTATATTGATAATACGGTTTCCAGTGGTCGTGGCATAGTACCCCAGTAAAGTGAGGTAAAATATCGGCGTCATCCATCGCTATTTTCCCTCTTTTCTCATGCGGGTAAAAATACGTCCACCACGTCGTTGATGCACCATGAAGCCATCGTCGTTTACCACCTATATTAATCCCCGTTTCATCAACGTGTAAGGCTTGATAAGTCGTTTTCAGGGCTTTCTTGAGCGCGGCTTCTGCGCCGGAGGACTTTACCAAGGCCGCTGCTTGTTCATTAAAGTTAAATAAACTACCCGCACTGATTGGAATACCGAGTTGATCACAAAAATATTCTTCAATGCGGTTGTAAGGGAGTAATTGATATTGGGATAGGTAAACTGCATGGGCTTTTACACCAACCCCATATTGAATAGGACTGTTAACGTCTTCTGGAAATTCACCAATAAAACGCTTACCTTGCTCATTTTCCAGAATTTGTGCTTGGTATTCAGTGACCACTTTCCTGATATCTATATCGACAACCTGTCGTTTTTGAAAGCCAATTTCACGGTAGTGACCTTTCGGTAAAAAATCACGTTCAACTAGGATGATTTTGATCTCATCAGGCGTCTGTGTTTGGGTTAGTGTTTTACCTGCACGGCCTTTTTGACCACCCGCTGACTTGGCTGATTTCTCTTTGTTTTGTTTTTTTCGGTTGATGTCTTTTGATGGCGGGATACTGCTATTGTTACTGTTAAGTCCTAATTTACTTGCTAACATAACAACGACAACCAGAATGAGTTCAATAGACATCTTCAGCGCAGGCGTGAGAGTTTTACCTTCTTGTAATTGAGCTTTGGTTTTCTCAACGATTTCGTCGATGTTGATGCTGTTTAAATTCATTGAAGCTAGGGCTATTAGGTCATAGCCCTAGCTTGGCATACTGGCGGGATCGGTCAATAGTTAAAAAAGATCCTTTGAAAATAATTTACCATGGTGAATAGTTACACTCTTTTTTATATTGCTACTATCAATCAACTCGTTTAAAACGTTAGCCGTTGAGGTAGTAATACACAACCTCAATTCACTCTCAAATAGTGGTCAAAGGACGGTGTCTACTTGGGTGAATCAAAGTGTTGAAAAAACACAAAATACACTGGGGCCTTTAAAACAAACCACTTTGCCTATTTATTTAAAACCGCAATACTTTGCTTTTGAGCCAGTACCTTGGGCTACTGTAAAGCGAAATAATCCCGATGGGCTAGAACTACATATAGATCGTTACGCCAGTTTAAAAGCATTCACTAAAGATTGGACGCTATACCATGAACTTTCACATTTATATTTGCCGCTACTTCCCTACTCCGGTTTTTGGCTAAGCGAGGGCTTTGCCAGTTATATGCAAAACGTAATAATGCGTGACAGCGGTATAATCACCCAGCCGCAGTTTGTACAACGCTTAAATGCAGGGTTTGATCGTGCCCGCCTGCAAACCAAAACTAAAACACAGCCACTTAATAAGCTCTCTGCCGATATGTGGAAACAACGTGCTCAGCAACGTGTTTACTCAGACATTGATCAGACCAATTTCAAAAATTTCGATTTAATTTAAACGCTTAATTCTCTTTAATTTGATAAAATAACATCTCAACTTTGAGGTGTATATGAATCTAAAAATCAAACGGTTAGACCATCACGGTATTGTTTCAGGTGTTATAGAAGACTTAAAAATTGTCAGCCTTTTAGATCAATACTTACCTCAAGACGATAAACAAGAAATCACCCCCGGTGAAGCTGTAAAAGGCATGATCATGAATGGACTCGGTTTTGCCAATCGACCTTTATCACTCAGCCCTCAATTTTTTACTAACTTGCCTCTTGAACATTTATTTCGTGAAGGGGTTCAAGCATCACATTTTAATCGTCACAAACTTGGTAGAACTCTCGATCAATGCTTCGAGTTTGGCTGTGAAAGCTTATTTTCATTAGTCTCCGGACAAGCATGTGAAATAGAACAAGTTGATAAAACCTTTGAATCACTTGATACAACGAGTCACTCACTGACAGGTGAATATGCTTTTGATGATGGAGATAGTGATGAAAACGTCATTAAAATTACTCATGGCTATAGCAAGGCTCACCGTCCTGATTTAAAACAAGTCGTACAAGAAATCATTGTTAGCCAAGATGGTGGGATCCCGCTTGCATGTAAAAACTGGGATGGTAACAGCGCAGACACCGCTATTTTTAAAGCGCGAAGTAAGGCGCTTGTTGACGAGTTCAAAAAAAGCCAAGCTCCTAAATACCTTGTGGCAGACTGTAAACTTTATCATAAAAGTAATGCTGAGTTTTTAACCAAAATTCAATTTCTCACGCTAGTACCTTCAACAATTTCTCTTGAAAAATCCTCTATAAGTACAGCCATAGCAGCCAACCAATGGGTTAATATTGATGATAACTATCAATATGTTGTTGAAGAGATTGAGCATATGGGGATAAAGCAAAGATGGATGATTATTTATTCAAAAGCAGCTAATAGCCGAGCACAAAAAAGCATTGTTCGACAAGTTGAGCGAGCACACACAGGCATCAAAAAAGACCTCTTCCATTTACAAGCTCAACGTTTCGCTTGTCAAACTGACGCACAACGCGCATTAGATAAATTAGCGAAAAAGATGAAGCATCATCAAATAGCGACTCAGCAATTTATTAAGCATAAAGTCTATGAAGGTAAAGGGCGACCTAAAAAAGATGCGCCAGTAAAAAATATTGAATGGCAAATCACGGCAGAAATTGAAGAAAACGAAAGCGCAATAAAACAGATTGTAGAACAAAAGTCATGCTTCGTATTAGCAACGAATATTGATAAAGAAGCCCTTTCACCAGTAGGTTTACTTAAGCATTACAAAGCACAATCTGAAGTAGAAAAAGGGTTTAGGTTTTTAAAAGACCCCTTGTTTTTTGTTTCATCATTATTTATCAAAAAGCCAAGTAGAATAGATGCTCTGTTGATGGTGATGACACTTTCATTGTTAGTTTATTCAATCGCGCAAAGACGAATGAGAGCGAATATGAAAAAAGAAAAAGCCACGATAGCGAATCAAATCAATAAAGAAATATCTAACCCAACATTACGTTGGGTCTTTCAGTGTTTTGAGGGAATTAATCTACTCCAGCAAGGCGACAAAATCAGCTTGGATGGTTTTGATGAGTTCAGGGAAAAGATAATAAGGCTCATTGGTGGACATGCGTTGCATTTATATAAAATCCAAAAAGTTGCCTAGGGGTCTGATCAATGCCTGTTTACTGGACAGGCGCAGCTTTTTTTGCCCAAGCAGATCTAGCATTGCAAAAACAAGGGCAAACTTTGGCAAGTGTTATAAAGGCGTATCAATTATGCTGTAGGCCAGCACGCTCTAACGCTAAAATGTTTATAAAAGAGCTTGATAAACAATCTAGAAGCAGTGTTTTTTCTACTCTATACGCACAATACAATAACCGCACTGACTTTCCTAATATTACAAAAGCGCAAATTAATCAGCTATAACGCTACTTTTAAGTAATGGCTAAAATAGTTATACGCTTGCTCATTAAAATTGACTGAGTGCTCGTTCATAAAACCATGTAGGTAGTTTGTTTTATTACACTTTACTGCGGACTTATTATTTAAAATGGCTATCACTTCATCAACATTAAAATGTACCTCATGTTTAGGAAAAATAAACTCACAGGGTACGTTTGCATCTAACGCTAAATAATTACGAATTTGTGATGGGTAGAACCCAATTAACTTTTTAAGGTGTGTATTGCCTGTTAATAACTGTGCGCGCCATGCTGCACTTGCCCCTGCGCTAAATGCGATACAAGTTGTTGGTGCTTGCAAATGCGCAAAACATTTTTGAAGTTTGTCGGTGTATTTATCATGCCCGCATTTCTGTATGAATTTATTGTAGTTATATTCTTCACTATCAATAGGTTGCAACTCATTATCATAAGGATCAATAACCGTTACCTTAGTGTCAAACCCCTCTGTAAACTGCGTAAAAGCAGGTGTTAAACCAAAAATATCGCTCGCAATTAGGTAATTCATACTTATCCTTTAGTAAATAAAATTGGAGGCCATAGGCAGTTGATAAAATGTATTATAAATAAATATAAAAAATAGCTTGCACATAATATACATATAAGTTACCTTCCCTCTCTGGTTTAAAGAAACCGCCGCGGTTAACCATTTACCCTGATCCAGTAAGCCCCGCAAAACGTATATTTGAAAGCTAAGTTATTGTACGGCGAGAACCCCTTAAATAATACCGAGATGAATTTTATTATCATCGCAAAAGTGTCATAAAGATCGTCAACACTGTAATGAAGCTAAACACAACATCGTTTATTTATTGACTGCACGAAGCTATAAAATATAGCGCAGAATAAATAACAAGAATAAAGTGAGTTTTATTATGTCTTATAAATATAATGGGTCTATGATCCAAATTGCACATCCAGTGCAATCAATTTCAGTAAACAAACATCGTGTAATCTTTAGTGATACACAAGGTTTAAAAAATGCATTATTTCAAAAAGCGAGTGATGCACGCCAATTTGTTAAATGGCTAAAAGCTAGTTAAACAAAACTTTAATTGCTTTTTATTATTGTGATTATTGAAAATATATTTTGCCAGCCTCGTTGCTGGCATTTTACTTTTTAGCCCTTTAATGGTTACAATAGTTTTACAATAATAATTATTGGCAACTGCTGTAATGCTCCGTTTATGTATACTTTTTTTAATGTTTTGTTTTGTAAGCCCTGTAAGTAATGCTAAAACCATTAATTGGTTAACGCACGACTTTGCACCGTACTACATTTTAAATGGCCAATATCAACACCAAGGCCGCGATGAAAGCATTATATCCCTACTTGAAAAACAACTACCCGCTATTACCTTTAATCAAATTATCATCCCTTCGGGAAAAGTAATCCAAGAGCTATCAAATACGTCCAATAATACTTGCGCATTATCTCTTTATAAAAATAATTACCGAAAAAAGCATATTTACTTTACAGACGAAAGCTCAACTACAGGCCTATCACCTTCTGTTGCTATGCATAGCAAGCTTGCAGACGCACTTGAATTGCCTGATGCCACTGAAGTGTCATTATTAGATTTAATACGTGATAAAAAGCTAACACTCGGCATATCAATGAGTCGTTCTTATGGAAAAGAGATAGATTCGGTTATAAACACAACTCCCGATATAGATTTAGTAATAAGACCTACTCGCGACAGCTTAGCGAGCCTTACTTATATGCTTAATTTAAAACGGATTGATATTTTATTGGGTTACCCAAGCGAACATTATTATTTAGCTAAATTAATGAATTTTGATAAAAATTTAACACAACGACCGTTAACCGAATCCCCTGCGTTAAGTTATGGCTTTATTGGTTGCACTAAAAATGAGCAAGGTGCAAAAGATATAGCAATACTTAATGAGCAGCTCAAAGTAATAAAAAAAACACCAGCTTATAATGATGTGCTAATGCGCTGGTTGCCAGAGCATTTAAGGCCTTTGTTGCAAGAGCGTATAGAAAAATAAGTATTTATAGAAAAAAACGCCATTAAAAATGACGCTGTTTATTGTTTATAATTAAGTATTTGATATATTACTGACGAATACCTTCAATAAATAAACCTATATCTACATGGGTAGAGGCTGGCCCTAAATTGTAATCAATACCGTAGTCGGTAAGCTTAAGGCTTGTTTCACCTTCAAAGCCTACACGGTAACCACCCCATGGATCTTTACCTTCACCCACTTTATCAATTTCAAAAGTAATGGTTTTGGTTACACCATGCAGCGTAAAATCACCTGTTACTTGACCTGAATCGTCTTCAAATTTAATACTGGTGCTTTTAAACGTCGCTGTTGGGTATTTATCAACATTTAAAAACTCTTTACCACGAAGGTGTTTATCGCGCTCGGCATGATTAGAATCAAGGCTTGTTGTATCTATATTAACCATAATTTGCGACGCATTAGGGTTTTTAGCATCGTAGTTAAATTTACCATCAAAGGTATTAAAACGGCCATGTAACCAGCTGTAACCTAAATGTTTAATTTTAAAGTTTACAAATGCATGAGCACCCTTTGTGTCAATTACGTAGTCGGCTGCATTAGCAGTTGTTACCGATAACATCATTGCAGCCGAAACGGCTGTGCTTACTAATAATTTTTTCATTTTAATCATCCTTTAATGGTTTGATCATTCTAATTAAGGTTTTATCTTTATCGATAAAGTGATGTTTTAACGCCCCTAGTGCATGCAATACTGCAAACCCGATTAATGTGCACGCGCCGTAATAATGTACTTTTCCTGCAATATCGGCTTGGTCATCAAAGGCAAAATCAAGCGCTGATACATTAAATAAAGTAAATACTTCTATTGGACGCCCGTCTGCGGTTGATATTAAATACCCTGCAACAACAATAACAGCCAAAATAATATACATAGCAATATACGCAGTATGTGCTAATTGGTTCATGCCTTTACTTTCACCTAATGGTTTAGGTTGTGTAGATAAAGCACGCCATAAAATTCTAAATAAGAATACGGCCACAAGCGTAATACCAATGCTTTTATGTAAATCGAGCGAGCCTTTATACCAGCTATCGTAATAAGTAAGCTCAACCATATATAAACCTAAACCAAACAGGCCAAAAATAGTCAACGCCATGAGCCAATGTAAAATAATGGCGACAAGTCCGTAAGATGAAGGTGTATTTTTAAACATGTGTAACGTCCTATAATGCTATGACGTTACAATATAGTGCATAGCCTTAAATGAAAATAACATTTACAAACACTTTACGTGCGTATACGCACAGAACTTTGATAATTAAAGTCAGTTTTAGAAGTTGAGGATTAAACAGATAAGTTTATAGAGTGGATTGCTCGCTCAAGCTGACATAAATTAAGCTCTCTGGGCTTACTTGCAAACAAGTAACAAGTCCTTCTTTAATGAGTTCAAGCATGGCTATAAAACTAACTACCACACCACTACGCCCTTCATCAGGCGTAAAAAGCGCATTAAACACCACTGCTGAATTTGCTTTCGATAGCTGTTGTAATATTTGGCTCATTCTCTCTCGGGTTGAGAGTACTTCGGCAGTAATTTGATGATGTTCAAACGTTTTTGCTCGCGCCATTACATCACTCAGCGCCAGCATTAAGTCTTTAAGTTCAATATCGGGGAGGTTTTGACTTGTGTCTTCATTTATTGGCATAGCGGCATGCGCTATAAAAATATCACGCCCAACACGGGGGATATCATCGAGGTTTTCGGCGGCTTTTTTAAATAACTCATATTCTTGTAGACGTTTAATAAGCTCAGCGCGAGGGTCTTCTTCCTCTTCAAGCTCTTCGTGTACAGGAAGTAATAAGCGCGACTTAATTTGTGCAAGTAACGCGGCCATAACTAAATATTCACCGGCAAGTTCGAGTTGAAACTCGGTCATCATTTCAACGTAACTTACATACTGCTCTGTAATACTAAAAATAGAAAGGTCGAGCACATCAAGCTTATGCTTTTTAATTAAATAAAGCAGTAAATCGAGCGGGCCTTCAAAGGTTTCTAATATTATTTCGAGCGCATCGGGCGGAATATATAAGTCTTCTGGTTTATCTACAACCGCTTTACCATGCAAAAAAGCCAGTGGCAGCTTTTGCTGCACTGGCTTTTCACTACTTTTTGTATCAGCAGTATTTTCGCTCACTTGTTATTACTCAAACGGGCTTGTATCACCACAGCCAACACGTAATATTTGAACTTCATCTTCTGACAAATCGATTACTGTGGTTGCTTGCTCTGGCAAGTAACCACCGTGAATAATTAAATCAACGTGCTTATCTAATCGCTCTAATATTTCATCAGGATCTGATTCTGTAAATTGTTGCCCTGGTAAAATTAAAGAACACGACATTAGCGGCTCGCCAAGTTCGGCAAGTAACGCACAAGCAATTGGGTGTTCAATTACACGCATGCCAATGGTTTTTTTCTTGTCGTTTAATAAACGCTTAGGGACTTCTTTTGTGCCTTTAAAAATAAAGGTATAAGGCCCTGGCGTATTATTTTTAATTAATCTAAATAGCTGGTTATCTACACGTGCATAAGTAGATAGCTCCGATAAATCACGGCAAACTAGCGTAAAATTATCGTTTTTTTCAATACCACGAATACGCTCTATGCGCTCTTTGGCTTGCTTATTACCAATGTTACAGCCAATGGCATAGCCCGAATCTGTTGGGTATACAACAACGCCGCCTTGTTTAATAATATCAACGGCTTGAGTAATCAGTCTCGGTTGCGGGTTATCTGGATGAATATGAAATAATTGACTCATGTTAACGCCCCTTCTTGTTCTTCCCAAGCTTGCCAAACACCTTGGCAGTCCTTTGGAAGGTATAAATTTTTGCCAAGCTCTAAATAACTTGTCGGAAAATGAAAATCAGACCCTTGCGAGCAAAGTAGCTCGTACTCACGGCTCAATTCACCTAAAAACTGGCGCTCGCTTGGCGCCTGTTGAGGTTGTGCAACTTCCATTGCGTCTCCCCCTACACTTTTAAATTCTACTAATAACTTTCGTAGCCACTTGTTTGACATTTGATAGCTACTTGGGTGCGCAAGTACAGCAACACCACCAGCGGCATGTATTGCTTCAATAGCGCTTTGCATAGTGCACCAGCAACTTGGCACGTAGCCTGTTTTACCACGCCCTAAGTACTTTTTAAAAACACCCGGGAAATTTTTAGCTACACCGCGCTCAATAAGGGCGCGTGCAAAATGTGCGCGCGTAATTTGCGCATCCTTTGCCAGCTCTTTAGCTTGCTCGTAAATGCCATCAAATCCATTTTTTGCAAGGCGTGCGCCAATTTCTAGCGCACGCTCTTCTCGCTTTTGCTGCTGAGCTGATAATAAAGAGGTAAGGTCAATATTATTAATATCAATATTTAAACCTACAATATGAATTTCGAAGCTTTCCCATTTGGTAGACACTTCGGTACCCGTTATTAATGAAAGCGGTAAGTTTTCTGCTTTAATAAATTGCTGAGCAGGCTTAATAGCTGCCACAGTGTCATGATCGGTAATAGCAAACACATCAATATTTTTATCAACAGCGCGATGCAATAATTCTTCAACCGTTAAACGCCCGTCTGAATGTGTGGTATGGCTATGTAAATCATATTTTATCAAAAGAAAACTGCTTAAAATTAAGGGTTACTGGTGTTTATGTAAGTATAACAACTTTTTTGACTAAATTGTTTTAAATAAACACTTGACACAAAAGCATAAGATACGTTTTACTGTAGCCACTTTCAGACACATTAAGAATTAACAATAATGATCAATTCAAACTTAAACACTATTTGGTGGTGGCACTCGTAATTATCGGGTGATGAATTGTCGTGTCTAACAAAAATTCAAAACCCGCAACTATGCGGGTTTTTTTATAACTAAATTTTACGAAACATATACGTTAAAAATATTTAATAAATTTTGAGGCAGAAAAACATGAATAACGGTCTTACTCTTACAAATCGTTGGTGGTGGCGCCTGATATAGCGGGACGGTAATGATCTGTTTGTAATTTAGATATCGTTATTCAAACCCCGCACTGCTAACGCATTGCGGGGTTTAATTTTTTGAGGGAATGAGGTTTGATTTTTAGTCATATAACTACCACACCAGGCGAAGTAACAAGCATTACGCAAGTACGCGACTATATTAGTAGCCCTCTTGCATTATACGCGGCACTTGATAAGCCTAACTCACTACTGCTTGAATCGGCTGAGATTGATTCTAAAGACAGTGTAAAAAGTTTAATTTTAGTTGATAGCGCCCTGCGCATTGTATGTAAGGGTAAAACGGTAACTGTTAGCGCACAATCTAATAACGGCAAGCAATTATTAAGCTACTTACAAGCAAATGTTAAGAGCTGTGATTCACAATTAAACGACACAACGCTTACACTTAACTACCAAGACACCAGCAGCGATATAGACGAAGCGAGCAAGCTCGTTGCTGATAACGCATTTAGCGCACTACGTACGTGTATCAACAGTATTAAAAGCACAACCAACAATCCATTTTCGGTATTTTTAGGCGGCGTATTTGCTTACGATATGGTGGCAAACTTTGAGCAATTAAGTGATGTACCTGATGGTGAAAATACCTGCCCAGATTACGTATTTTACTTAGCCGAAACCTTAGTTGTTATTGATCATCAAAAGCAAACAACTGAGCTCATTGGTAATGTATTTAATGGCCCAGACGTACACGCTAACTGCTTTGAAGTAGGTAAAGAGTTAGAACGATTAAATACACTTTGCGATAACGCAGCAGAATTTAGTGCGGATATGCAAAGTGGCGAATGTGAGGTAAGCGTTGATATAGACGATGACACTTACTGCGAGCAAGTTGTTAAGCTTAAGAAGAACATTGTAGATGGTGATATTTTTCAGGTAGTGCCGTCGCGTACATTTTCACTACCTTGCCCTGATACTTTACATGCGTATAGCCAGCTTAAAAAGCAAAACCCAAGCCCTTACATGTTTTATATGCGCGATGAAGACTTTGCATTATTTGGCGCGTCTCCTGAGTCGGCCCTTAAGTACGACGTAAGTAATCAGCAAGTAGAAGTATACCCAATTGCTGGAACTCGAGCGCGTGGCAAATTTACTAACGGGCAAATAAACCCAGACCTAGACAGCCGCATTGAGTTGGAACTAAGAAACGATCAAAAAGAGCGCGCCGAGCATTTAATGCTCGTTGATTTAGCGCGTAACGACGTAGCCCGCATTAGTGTTGCAGGTACTCGTTTTGCCAAAGAGTTATTAAAAGTAGACCGCTATTCACAGGTAATGCATTTAGTATCACGCGTTGTTGGCACATTAAAACCAGAACTTGATGCACTACACGCTTACCAAGCGTGTATGAACATGGGCACCCTTGTTGGTGCACCAAAAGTACGTGCTGCTGAGCTTGTACGTCAAACAGAAGGGAAACGCCGTGGCAGTTATGGCGGCGCTGTTGGTTACTTAACCGGTGATGGCGCAATGGATAGCTGTATTGTTATTCGCTCTGCTTTTGTTAAAAATAATATAGCTTATGTACAGGCTGGTGCCGGTGTGGTGTTTGACTCAGACCCTATTTCTGAAGCAAAGGAAACTCGCGCTAAAGCACAAGCGGTTATCACCGCCATAAAATCTACGTATAAGGCGGTATAAAATGAGTAAAGCGAATCCTATTAAAATCTATTTTTTAGATAACTTTGACTCATTTACATATAACTTAGTTGATGAGCTTACGATGCTTGGCTGCGAACTGGTTGTTTATAGAAACAACATTAGCGCTGAGGTTATTTTTAATAAAATGCGCCAAGAGCAAGGACCAGTGCTATTAGTACTTTCCCCTGGCCCTGGCACACCAAGCGATGCAGGCTGTTTAATGGAGCTTATTGAGCTCTCTAAAGGCCACTTCCCAATGTTAGGCATTTGTTTAGGCCAACAAGCGTTAACACAAAGCTATGGCGGAGTAATCGGTCACGCGGGTGAAACCGTACATGGTAAGTCTTCAATTATTAAATTAAGCGAACATCCTGTATTTGATGGTATGGGCAATACAATGCCTGTAGCACGTTACCATTCATTAATGGCAACAAAAGTGCCTGATAATATAAAGGTTATTGCCCAGTACGAAGATATACCTATGGCTATTTATCATCATGATGACAACGCTTTGGGTTACCAGTTTCATCCAGAATCTATACTGACGCCAAACGGCGCAATGCTACTTCAGCAAAGTGTCGCTTACTTAACACGCGCTAAATAAAAGAGGACATTATGAGTACACAACCAGAACAACCCATAAATGTTCAACACGCTATTGAACAACTAATTACAGGGCAATCATTAAGCTACGCAGACGCCAAAGCACTGTTTGATGAAATAATGCAAGGTAACATGAGCGAGATTGAGCTAACCGCCCTACTAATAAGCCTTAAAATTAAAGGCGAAGTAAGCGATGAAATAGCAGGTGCTGCAGCCTCAATGCGCGATAACGCTGTTGCTTTTACTACCAGCAGTACACAACTTGCTGATAGCTGTGGCACTGGCGGCGATGGCTCAAACACAATTAATATAAGCACAACAGCAGCCATAGTTGCCGCTGCTGCCGGTATTAACATGGTAAAACATGGTAATCGCAGTGTATCGAGTAATTCAGGCTCTGCCGACTTACTAAAAGCGCTGGGCATTAATATAGATATGAGCCCAGAGCAGGCAGCAAAATGCCTTGAGCAAACCAATTTTACCTTTTTGTTTGCACCGCACTATCACAGTGGCGTACGCCATGCGATGGCCGTGCGTACAGCGCTTAAAACACGCACTATTTTTAATATTTTAGGCCCGCTTGCTAACCCAGCAGCACCTGATGTGCAATTGTTAGGTGTGTACAACGAAGCGTTATGTATGCCAATGGCACAAACACTTAAAACCCTTGGCACAAAGCGCGCTATGATTGTTCACGGCTCGGGCACTGACGAAATAGCTCTACACGGCCCAACAACGGTAGTTGAGCTAAATAATGGTGAGCTTACACAGTACACGCTAAACCCAAGCGACTTTGACCTTGCAAACTATTCACTTGAACAACTCGCTGGTGAAGGCCCACAATACAACGCAAATGCTAGCCTTGCCATCTTACAAGGCAAAGGAACAGATGCACATAATGCTGCCATTGTGGTTAACGTAGCTGCCCTTTTATACCTAACAGGTAAAGCAGAAACGTTAAAAGAAGGGGTAAAACAAGTACAAACATTATTAAGTTCAGGGCAAGCCATGAACACACTAAATGCAATTATTGAGGTAAGTAATGGCTAATGTATTAGACAAAATTGTTGCTGATAAAAAATTAGAACTCATTGAGCGTAAAGCCGCACGCCCGCTTGAAAGCTTTAAACACCTTGCAGTGCCTACAAGCCGTAGTTTTTACAAAGCATTAGCAGCCCCAGGCACACAGTTTATTTTAGAGTGTAAAAAAGCATCGCCCTCAAAAGGGTTAATTAGAGAGCCATTTGATTTAACCGAAATTACCTCAGTTTATAAAAAATACGCCACCTGCATGAGCGTGTTAACTGATGCTAAATATTTTCAAGGTAGCTTTGATTACCTCGAATTTGTGCGCAGCCAAGTAGAACAACCGCTTATCTGTAAAGACTTTTTTATAGATGAGTACCAAGTGTATATGGCGCGTATTTATGGCGGTGACGCTATATTGCTGATGCTTTCGGTACTTGATGACGAAAGCTATAAAGCACTGCATGCTGTTGCCGATTCACTAAATATGTCGGTATTAACCGAAGTAAGTAATGAAGAAGAAGTACACCGTGCACTTGCGCTTGATGCACAAATTATTGGTATTAATAACCGCGATTTACGCGATTTAAGCACCGATTTAGCCACTACTGAAAAACTACGTAAGCTTATTCCGGCTGATAAAGTGGTTATTTCGGAATCGGGGATTTATACCCATCAAGACGTAAAACGTTTAGCCCCATTATGCGATGGCTTTTTAATTGGCAGCTCACTTATGGGCGAGCGTGATTTAGAGCAAGCATGTCGCCGTGTTATTTTAGGTGACAATAAAGTATGTGGTTTAACACGTACCAAAGATGCACAAGCGGCATATCAAAACGGTGCTGTTTATGGTGGTTTAATTTTTCATCCTAAATCGCCACGCTATGTTGATTTAGATTGCGCAAAAGAGCTGAGCCAAAGTGCTCCGCTTAATTTTGTGGGTGTGTTTGTAGATGCCCCAATTGATCAAGTTGCTCAATACGCAAGTGTGCTAAAATTGGCGGCAGTTCAATTACATGGTCAAGAAAGTGACGATTACATCGCTCAGTTGCGTACACAGTTACCTACCGGCTGCGAGATTTGGAAAGCCCAAGCAATAAAAGATGCATTGCCAACGCCTGTAAATGGCGTTGACCGACACCTTTACGATACACACAGCGATACACAAGCTGGCGGTACAGGTAAAGTATTTGATTGGTCGGTGCTTCATGATGCAACTACACCGTTTATGCTCGCTGGAGGCTTAAATCCAGACAATATTAAAGATGCGCTTTTTAAAGGTGCCTTAGGCCTTGATTTAAACTCAGGCGTTGAAGAATCTGCGGGTAAAAAGTGCCCTAACAAATTACATAATGCTTTTACAAGCATCAGAAATTATTGAGGTTAAAATGCAAAATCCAGCTTATTTTGGCGAGTTTGGCGGTATGTTTGTACCCGAGTTACTTATCCCTGCGCTTAAGCAGTTAGAAAACGAATTTAACAAAGCACAAAAAGATCCTGAGTTTCAGGCTGAGCTAAGTAAATTATTAAACGAGTATGCGGGTCGTCCTACCCCACTTACTTTAACGCGCAATTTAGTTAAAAACCCAAAAGTAAAACTGTATCTAAAGCGTGAAGACTTACTACACGGCGGCGCACATAAAACCAACCAAGTACTTGGCCAAGCGTTACTTACTAAGCGCATGGGTAAAAAACAAGTAATTGCTGAAACAGGTGCCGGTCAACACGGTGTTGCAACCGCGCTTGCATGTGCATTACTGGGTTTAAAATGTCGTATTTATATGGGCGCAAAAGACGTTGAACGTCAGCAACCAAACGTATTTAGAATGAAGTTAATGGGCGCAGAGGTTATTCCGGTAACAGCGGGTTCTGGCACATTAAAAGATGCAGTAAATGAAGCACTGCGTGACTGGTCAGCAAATTATCAAGACGCGCATTACCTACTAGGTACAGCCGCAGGTCCTCACCCATTCCCAACAATTGTACGTGAGTATCAAAAAGTTATTGGTGAAGAAGCGAAACAACAAGTACTTAAAGCCGAAGGTCGCTTACCTGACGCTGTTATTGCCTGTGTTGGTGGGGGTTCAAACGCGATTGGTATGTTCACCGACTTTATTGACGAGCCAGGTGTTAAATTAATTGGTGTTGAGCCTGCTGGTAAAGGGCTTGATACACATGAGCACGGTGCAACAATTTGTAAAGGCACAAAAGGCATATTACACGGTACTTATACGTACATTATGCAAAATGACGATGGCCAAATTGAAGAGTCTTACTCTGTATCAGCGGGTCTTGATTACCCTGCGGTTGGTCCTCAACATGCATTTTTACACGAAACCGGTCGTGCGCAATACGTGGGTATTACCGATACAGAAGCGCTTGATGCGTTTCAATCGCTTGCTAAAAACGAAGGGATCATTCCGGCGCTTGAATCAAGCCATGCGCTTGCTTATGCACTTAAGTATGCAGAAGAGCAAACAGAGGAAAGTGTTATAGTTATTAATTTAAGTGGTCGTGGAGATAAAGATTTAGCACACGTTCACAATGTACTATCTGAAAGAGGTCAGCTATGAGCCAAGTAAAAACGGATCGTTACGGCAAAATGTTTGCAGCGCTTAACGAGCAAAAACAAGGTGCGTTTGTACCATTTGTAACAATTGGCGACCCAGGTAAAGAGCAAAGTATTGCGATTATTAAAAGCCTAATTGACGGCGGCGCTGATGCGCTTGAACTTGGTATTCCATTTTCAGATCCAATTGCAGATGGTCCTGTAATTCAAAAAGCGAATATTCGTGCACTTGATGTGCACATTAACACGCAAGATTGCTTTGATATCATTAAAGAAATACGCGAGTATAACGCCGAGATTCCAATTGGATTATTGCTTTACTCAAACCTTGTTTTTAAGCGCGGCATAGAAGCATTTTACAAAGATGCAAAAGCGGTAGGTGTAGACTCTATTTTAGTGGCTGACGTGCCTTTGCATGAATCTAAAATATTCAGAAAATCGGCAATGGATAATGGTGTAGACCCAATTTTTATTGCCACACCTAATGCAGATGACGACACACTTCGCCAATGCGCCTCTTACGGTCGTGGCTATACGTATTTACTATCGCGCGCTGGTGTTACCGGTACCGATACTAAAGCACAAATGCCAGCGGGTAATATTGTCACTAAGTTAAAAGAATACCATGCAGCCCCTGCTCTTTTAGGGTTTGGTATTTCAACACCTGATGATGTAAAAGCCGCACTCAACGCAGGCGCAGCAGGTGCTATTTCAGGCTCTGCTGTAGTTAAAATCATTGAAGCTAACCTTAATGATTTACCAACAATGACCGCTCAGCTAAAAGCATTTGTTGCTGATATGAAAGCAGCTACATCGCTTTAAGCTAACTAAGGCGTGTTTTATACGCATTAAAAAAGGGCATTTAAAATGCCCTTTTTTGTTTTTTACCAAACGTTTTTTAATAACTAAGTGTTTAAAAACCAAATTAGGGCGTGTTGATCTTTGCGGTATAAAAAACAAACAGCATAAGGATAAGGTATAATTGAATTCGCTAAAAAACGTTACACCGAACCCTCATGCCAAGATTAATGTTAACAGACGCGACATGGAATGTCTTATCAAAAGTAATGCACTTAAGTGGTCGAATTTATAATAAGCCTGAGCATAGAAAAACGCTCGAAGGCATACTCTATAAGATGCGTACCGGTATTCCTTGGCGAGATTTACCGTCTTATTTCGGCTCGTGGAGTGCTATTTATAGACGATTTAATTTATGGTCCAAAAAAGATATTTTGAATGAATTATTTCGAGTGTTATCCCACTATGCTGATATGGATTGGATCTTTATTGATGGCAGTATTGTCAGGGCTCACCAGCATAGTTGCGGTGCAAGAACCGCTGACAATGAATCAATCGGTAAGAGTCGAGGTGGTAATTCGACTAAAATTCATCTTGCAGTAGATAGCGGAGGATTGCCTGTTTATTATGAATTATCCTGTGGAAATACGCATGATATCGTCCATGCAGAGTCACTTGTAGCCAATTGCCCAACGAGTAATGTTGTTGTCGCAGATAAAGGCTACGATAGTGAAAAACTAAGAGAGTTTATTCGTGACAATAGCGCTACACCCGTTATTCCACGCAAGGATAACAGTTTAGTGGGTAATGAAGATATTGACTGGTGCATGTACAAATATAGGCACTTAGTTGAGAATGCCTTTGGTCGGATCAAACAATATAGAGGGATAGCCACACGGTATGAAAAGCTTGAGCGGAATTATCATTCCATGCTCGCTTTAGCATTCACTATGATGTGGCTACCAATATGGGCTGATTAATATATACTACAAAGATCAACAGCCCCTAGTGAGCTTGGTGTTTACCCTGTAAAATCTCTTCAATAAATTTAGCATTAAATGCTTCTAAATCGGCTGGGCTTCGGCTTGTTACTAAGCCTTTATCTACACATACTTCTTGGTCAACCCAATTAGCGCCTGCATTAATTAAATCGCTTTTAATACTTGGAAAAGAAGTAATGGTACGGTCGCGCAATTTATTAATTTCAGCTAACAACCAAGGCGCATGACAAATAGCAGCAACAGGTTTGTTTTTTCTGCGCCAAAAAAGCCATCAATAAATGCTTTAGCATCTTTATCTTGGCGTAAACTGTCTGGATTAAATAAACCACCAGGAAGCATAAGCGCGTCGTAATCAGCGGGGTCTGCATTTGTAACTAGTTTATCTACTGTTACTTTATCGCCCCACTTGTCTTCATCCCAGCCAGTAATTTGGCCTTCTTTAATTGATACTATTTCGATGTTTGCACCAGCATCAAGTAATGCGCTGCGTGGAGATAAAAGCTCACTTTGCTCAAATCCATCAGTGGCTAAAATTGCGATTTTTTTGCCTTGTAAACGTGTGCTTGTTTGTAATGTACTCATTGAGATCTCCTTATTTTCTTAAAAGTTATATTTAAAATACACAATCAAAAAAGCACGATGCGTGCCGATAACAAGCAATTGAAAATAAAGGAGTAAATTGAAATAGAGTTTATGCTACCATGTAAATTATTTAGAGATTATGAATAATGTACATAAGTGCCACTTTATTTCCAGCTCATGTAATTTAACACCACCAAAAGCGAGGTGTAAAACCTCACCTACAACATATTTCCACATTGGTGCGCTTACTTCGCGCTCATGTAATTTAAAGCCATTAAACGCGACGTGTAATCCTGAACTACAGCATATACCCGTAGGTGCGAATTTACTTCGCGCTCATGTAACTTATCTATCAATACGAGGTTTAAATCCGCGCCTTAAATAAATTTAAAGTAAATCCTTTAACGCTTTAGCCGGTTTAAAAACAGCTTTATTTGCGCCTTCTATTTCAATTGCAGCCCCTGTTTGTGGGTTACGCCCAGTACGCGCAGGGTAATAACTTAGCGCAAAGGTACCAAAGCCATTAATTTGAACTTGATCGCCCTCAGAAAGCGATTTAGTAATGACTTTTTGCAAGCTTGAAAGTGCCGCTTGAGCATCTTTTTTTGTTAATTCACTTTTGTGTGCAATGGCAGCAACGAGTTCTGCTTTATTCATTTTAGGCTCCTAAATACACGCCAAATCAGTGTTGGTTAAGCGTGGGAATATGATGATATGAAAAATACCAAACCGAATTGGTAATAAAGCCACGCAGGCTAAGGGTTACAGGGCAACAAGTCAACCTTGTAGTTGCTAAGCTTTATGTGGTAAAAAGCCTTTGACTCTTTTTTGTATAATTTAGGTAGTATATGCACGCATTAATTGAATACATTCCACTCATACTGTTTTTTGCAGTGTTTAAACTCGTCGATATTTATTGGGCTACCGGTCTATTAATGGCCACTACGCTTATTCAAGTTGCTTATAGCTACTTTAAACATGGCAATGTGCCTACTCGCCATTGGATATTTTTTGGCATTGCTGCCGTGTTTGGTACGTTAACGCTGGTACTTCATGATGAGCAATACATTAAATGGAAAGCAACACTCATATATGCAGGTTTAAGTTTAACGTTACTTGTTAGCCGTTATGTACTTAAGAAAAATCTCGTTAAAAAAGCGCTTAGCTCAATCCTCGAAAATGCTAATGATACAAAACAAGCCATTGTTGTCCCAGAACCGTTATGGGATAAGCTTAATTTAATGTGGGTTGTAATTACTGCTGGCATCGCAGCACTAAACATTTATATTGCATACAATTTTTCGCTCGACTTTTGGGTTAACTTTAAAGTATTTGGTTTAATGGGTATTACCTTTGTAAGTATTTTTGCCACCATTATTGCCTTGTACAAATACCTCCCTGATGAAGAGGAAACAGCAAAGTAAGCCCCCTCGTCATAAAAGTGTCGTCTTAGCTTGCTAGCTTATTAAAAAAAGCAAGTTGAGACGACCTTGAACGCTAATCAATACCGCTGGTTTGAATTTACCCTCATTTTTATATTGCTGCCCTTGTTGGGTTTTGGATTACGCGAGCATTTAGCTAATTGGCTTATCCCTGCGCTTATTATACTTATGAGTGTGTGTTGTATGTTGCTACTAGGCGATCCCCATTTTAAACGGTTTAGACTCACAAGCCTTGGGCAATTTTCTGCTGTTAAAAGGCGTGTGTTTAGCTTCTTTTTTTTAGGTGCGCTGTTCTCAGGCATGTTTTACGGGATTATTCATCAAGGCAACTGGTTTACCCTTCCCCGTAACTCATTTAATGATTGGCTTTTACTGTTGGTGCTGTACCCAATACTGTCGGTTATTCCTCAAGAATTAATATTCAGAACGTATTTTTTTCATCGTTATAAACGCATTATGCAAAAAAAAGCAGTGCGTATTGTAGTTAGTGCGAGTGTATTTGCGTTGGCGCATATTGTGTATGCAAATTGGATTGCAGTAGCCTTAGCATTTTTAGGTGGCTTACTGTTTGCTTATACCTACGCAAAAAGCCGCTCAACCTTTGTGTGCGTTATTGAGCATAGCTTATGGGGGCTTTGGATGTTTACCCTTGGCATTGGCAGCTACCTCGACTCAGGCGCATTTAATTAAAGTAACCTTTATTTAAATTTACATACAAAAAAGCCGCAACAAGTACGGCTTATATAATTGGGTCTGTATTTAAAAGCCAAATATTTTTAGAGCAAAAAACTTAGTCGCGACTGTATTTATAAATATCACCGCTAAAATAATTGGAATAAACGTTGAAAGTGAAAAATTAACGTATTTTTCCATTAAGCTACCAGCATAATTAGGCGAGCCTAAGCTTAGCTCTTGTGTTAAACGTGCTTTTTCCCAGCGGTACATTACAAACAAACACACCATTAAGCCGTTAAGCGGTAAAATTGTGTCGTAGAATACATCAACAATAATATCAAAAAAGCTCTTATTTACACCGCCATAACTGGTAAACGAGGTAAGGCTGTCAATCATACCAAACGACATAGTACATAAAATAGTTAGCACGCCAGTTGTAAGTGTTAAAATACCCAATGCTTTTTTACGGCTAATTCCTTTGCGGTCGCTTAATGTGGCTGTCGGTACTTCAACAATAGATACCAATGACGTAATTGCAGCAAAAAATACCAACAAGAAAAACGAGAATGCTACAATTGATGCGCCTACGTATCCGATATCATTTTGCAGTGCTAATAATATTTTCGGCAAATACACAAAAATCATCGAAACTGACGAGTCAGAAAGTGCTGATGGGTCTGTGTTTGGATCAAAACTAAATATAGCCGGTAACACCATAAGACCTGCGACAAAGGCGACTAACGAGTCAGTAATTGCTACCACTTTTGCACTACTTACAATGTCATCTTTTTTAGATATATACGACGCGTAAGTCATTAATATACCCATACCTAACGACAACGAGAAAAATGCTTGGCTTAGCGCCCCATTAAGTACGCTTGCACTCATTTTAGAAAAATCAGGGATAATATAATATTTAACACCTGCCATTGCATTATCAAGTGTTAATACATAAATAACTAAAGCAAGAAGCATGACTAGAAGTGCTGGCATCAGAAATTTAGCGGCTTTTTCTATGCCTTGCTTAACACCCCCTAGTAAAATTAAGTTAACAATAATTACCACTACCGCCATGTAACCAAAAACAGTGTAGCTGTTAATAAAAACACCAAAATGGCTAGGTTCAGCGAGTAAATCTAACTTCCCCAAACCAGTTTGCATTAAGTAGCCGAAAATCCACACTGTAATTACCATGTAAAACACTGCAATCATAAATGGTGTAAGCACAGCTAAAAACCCTGCAAACTTCCACTTTTTGTCATTGTTTGCCAACAACTTGTACGAGCCGAGTGGATCTTTTTGAGCATTACGGCCCATTGCCATTTCAGCCATCATGACAGGTAAGCAAATGAATACGACAAATAAAGCATAAATTAATAAAAATGCGCCACCACCATTTTTGGTAGCAGAAACAGGAAAACCAACTAAATTACCAATACCCACAGCAGAACCTGCTGCCGCTAGTATGAATCCGAGACGGGAACTAAATCGCTCTCTATTATCGCTCATGCATAAAACCTTTTTATTATTTTGTATATTTCAGCGACTCTACCAGTGTTACACAGATATTTTCAAGCAAATACAGTGTAAAAATAAAATCGAAGTGTAAACCTGCCTAAATACGCTTTTAATTCACCAATTTTCAACGCTGTGATAGTATTGCGTTAATCAAATTTAACAATTTTTATGAGATTTCTTATGTTGTACATGATTCACTCAACAGATGTTGAAAACAGCTTAGAGCTTAGAAAAGCAGCACGCCCAGCACACTTGGAACGTCTTAATGAGCTTGATTCACAAAATCGCTTATTTACTGCAGGTCCTTTTCCAGCAGTTGACAGTGAAGATCCTCAAGAGGCTGGTTTTACCGGTTCACTCGTTGTGGCTGAGTTTGATTCAATAGAAGCCGCGCGTGAATGGGCTGCGGCTGATCCGTATGTTGCCGCAGGCGTATATGAAAATACTGTTGTTAAACCATTTAAAAAAGTGTTCCCTGCTTAACTATAAATAATCGCTTATTAACATAGTTCAGGGTTTGTTCACGGGTTTTTAATTAAAATTGTTAAAGTAAAAGCTAATTTAGTGTTTTTACTTGAATTTTAGTAACTTAGTTAATTAAACTAAGTGTGTTTGGTCTAGGGGTTCTATCATGCGCATATTATTAAGTCTTACTTTTATTGCTTGTACTAGCTTTGCTAGTTTTTCTCAAGTAAATACAACATCCAAAAATCCAACGGCTAAAGCTGAAGTAAGCAAAAAGAAGGCTGTAATACTCGCAAAACAAACCATTAAAGGTAAAACGCTTAAAATTTCTGAACAAACTGACTTTTATACAGTGCGAATACTCAAATCTGACGGCCATGTCGTCGATTTACATATAAATAAAAAAACTGGCGAAGTAAAAAAGGATTAACTGATGCGAATTTTAGTTATAGAAGACGATTTACATTTAGCAGATAACCTACGTAATGCTTTAGAAAAAGAACGTTACAGCGTGGATTTATGCCACGATGGTGAAGCAGGTCTTTTCCATATTACTGAATATCCGCTTGATATGGCCGTTGTTGATTTAGGTTTACCTAAAATAGACGGTATCGAACTGATTAATAAAGCACGTGCACAAGGTATTACTATCCCTATTCTGATTTTAACAGCACGTGATCGCTGGCAGGACAAAGTAGAAGGTTTAGATGCTGGTGCAGACGATTATCTTACAAAACCATTTCACGTTGAAGAGCTTATTGCACGTTGTAATGCATTAATTCGTCGAAGTGCCGGTAAGGCAAACCCAGAAATGACAGCAGGCCCAATCAAAATCCATACACGCTCGCAGCAAGTTTGGGTTGATGATAAAGAGCTCAGCCTAACCGCTTACGAATATAAAGTGCTTGAATATTTAATGGTAAACCCGCAAAAAGTAATCTCAAAATCAGAATTGACTGAGCACATTTACGATCAAGATTTTGACCTTGATTCAAATGTTATCGAAGTATTTGTACTGCGTTTACGCAAAAAACTTGACCCTGAAGGTGTATTAAACCCAGTAGAGACACTACGTGGTCGTGGTTACAGGCTTAAAAGTCAGTGGTAATACCGCAAATATCGTTAAAAATAAGGCAAGGATTTATCCTTGTCTTTGTTTTATTAGTCGCACTCCCAATCCTGTTTTATTCAATTGGCAAAGCGTATTACGCTTCACTTGTTGATGCGACAGAAAAAACTCTCGAAGCACAGCTATATTCGCTTATATCTGAAGTTGACTTTACTGAGCATGGCATTATTATGCCAAGTACAATTTTAGCGCCTGAGTTAAATAGACTAAACTCCGATACCTACGCAATGATCTATCGTGACGATGAACCCATTTGGCATTCTGAATCAGCAGTTAACGTTAATTTTGTACCTCAGCAAGTAGAAACAAAAGCAGGTGCAGCGGACTTTAGACGAGTTGAATATAAAAACACTGCGTACTGGCAACTTAGCCTTACTGTTATTTTAAACAACATAGATCAATCAGAACAGGCACGCTTCATATTAGTTAAACGTAACGATGCCCTACTGCGTTTAATGGACGGTTTTAAGCAAACACTTGTTGATTGGATGTTTATAATGGGCATTGCAATCGCGGGTCTTATGGCGGTTGGTTTTATTTGGAGTGCACGGCCACTGCAACGACTTGATAAAGAAATAAAAGCGATCGAGTCTGGCGATATCCAAGAAATTAAAGGGTTATACCCCATTGAGTTGCAAACTATTAAGTCCGATTTAAACTTACTCCTTGATTCTCAACAACGTCAGAAAGAGCGATACAGAGCCTCATTGAGCGACCTTGCACACGCGCTTAAAACACCACTAGCTGTTTTGAAATCAAGCCCGCTGGCTAATGATGCAGATGCACAAGAACAGCTTGACCGTATTAATGTGATGATCGAGCACCAATTAAAACGCGCAGCAACCGGTGCCTCTGATACTTGGAAAAAACAAACGCCAATTAAGCCAGTTCTCGATTCTATTTTAAGTGCTATGGCAAAAGTGTATCGTGATAAAGATATTATTTTTAGTTGCACAGTAACAGATAAAGACTACTTTTTAGGTGATCAAACCGATTTAATGGAACTATTGGGTAATTTAATTGATAACGCCTGTAAAGCATGTCGTTCACAAGTCGAAATACAAGTAGCCCAAAGTAAAACTCTGTGTATTGGTATTAGCGATGATGGTCCTGGAGTACCAGAAGACAAGCGCGAGTCTTTACTCACTCGTGGTACACGCCTAGATACATATGAAAGCGGACACGGTGTGGGTATGGCAATTGTATCTGATTTAGTTAAGTCGTATCACGGTACTCTCACTATCACTAAAGCTGATAACTTGGGCGGTGCTCAATTTATTTTAGAGTTTAATTATAATGATAAAAAGTAATAATTTATTAAGACTAACTGCAATTGTACTGTTAGTAATTAGCCAATACAGTTTTGCTAATGAAGCGTGTACTTTAGTAAAAAAAGCAACCACGGATGAAGCTAAGCGTTATATCCAATGCCTAGATACACAAATAAATAAAGCAAAACTAGTACAAGGCAGTTGGATACAAAAGCGTAAATACGAACTCACTACATCACAAGAAAGTACAGGTAATACCCAAATACTTCCATTATTTATGCGCAGCATTAGTAATAATGAAAAGTACATAGAAAGCGCTTGTCAGTGGCGTTATTTATTAAAACTCCCTAATGCAACAACTGCGGCTATTAGTTATAAAATCTGTGAAATCCAACTTATCAACCAATTTACTGATGCACTTAAAAAACCATTTTAAAACAAGCAATTTACTAATAGATTGCTTATAGGTAATAAAATGATTAAAACTGTAATTATTATAGGTGCTGGGCTGGCAGGCTTATACAGTGCGTATCAGTTGCAACTACTTAATACCCCATATTTATTATTAGAAGCTAAATCGCAATTAGGTGGCAGAATTTATTCGGCGCAATCACCAATAAATGGTGGTGTTAGTTTTGATTTGGGCCCTACGTGGATATTTCCCTGTCTCTTATACACAAGTCTTTGAATATCGTTAAGTCTGTGATCTAATCGATCATCATCACTCATAGATTTATCATATGCACACAAACACTTCTGAAGAATGGGCTCAATTAATTTTTGGTAACGCTAATTTAGGAGATCCGAGACGCACCCGACGATTAGCTCTACTAGCAAGCGATATGGCTGAGAATGCAGACAGCTCAATTGTTAAGGCTTCTGATACACCCGCAAAAATTGAAGCCGCTTATCGTTTCATTAGAAATGAGAAAATATCCCCTCAAGCGATTGCCTATTCAGGATTCTCACAAACGAGTGAAGCGGTAAAGCAGTTGCCTTTGGTTCTCGCTATCCAAGATACGACAGGATTGACATTTAAACACAGTGTTTGCAAAGAATTAGGCGATGTGAACTGTACAAATACATTAGGGGCTGTTGATCTTTCACATTGGTAGCCAAATCATTGCACATGCCAGCGCTAACATACTCTCAAACTGTAATTTCAATTTATCGTACCTTGTCGCTATAGCACGGAAGTGCTTTAGCCTTGCAAAGGCATTTTCAACTAAATGCCTATATTTATATAAGCACCAATCAATATCACCATTACCTGTTTTTGAGTTTTTCTTTCTAGGGATCACTGGGCTTGAGTTTCTCTCTCGAACCTTATTTCTAATGACTTCACTATCATAGCCTTTGTCTGCGATAACAAAATCGCCTTGGGGCAATAATTCAATCAGTTCATTTGCCACTTTACTATCATGAACATCGCCGCCTGTAATAATAAATTCAATTGGTAAGCCATAACTATCAACAGCTAAATGAATTTTACTTGTATTACCGCCACGACTTAATGCTATCGCTTGTTCTTGTTGAGACGCAGCACCTGTACTGTGTTGATGTGCTTTAACATAACTGCCATCAATGAATTCCCACTCAGTGTCACTATTGGCGGATAATGATTTGAACAACCTTATTAATATTCCTTTTTTAGACCAAAGTAGAAATCGGCGGTAAATAGTATTCCATAAACCAAAACACTCAGGGAGGTCACGCCATGGGCAACCAACACGTAAGCGATATAAAATTCCTTCCATCGTTTGTCTGTGTTCAAGCTTGTTATAAACTCTATCTTCAAGCAAAATTGATTTTAGCTTCGACCACAACTTATCAGTGAGCATTAATCGGGGCATGGTAATCTCGTAAGGTTTGTTTTTGGCGAAGTAAATTATACGAGATTACCGCTTACGCACAAAATTCAAACAAAGATCAACAGCCCCTAGGAAAACCATCAAAAACAAGAACGCTATATGCGCATTCAACTTTAGCAATTGATGCAGATACGGAGCACGTTATTGGTTTACTCGACCAGTACTATTGGTTTAGGAAATCAAAGGTTAAAGGGACTAAAGATCAACAACAGCAACGCCCTTACGAAGAGAAAGAAAGCTATCGCTGGCAACAAACATTAATGGATATAAAAAAACGTACAGGTGAATTATCAAATATACTTAACATCTGCGACAGAGAAGCTGACATTTATGAGTACATGACTTACCAAAAAGATGAAGGGCATCGATTTTTAGTCAGAGCAAAAGAAAATAGAAAATTAATAGAGCCTCAATGCAATCTCAATCAGTTAATAGAAACAGCGCAGGGTCAGTGTTGTTACACTATTAATATAGCGCAACGTGCGGGAAGAAAAGCGCGTCAGGCCCGAATTACATTGAGCTATCAACCTATAACACTCGCCAAGCCTAAGCGAGTACAAGGGCAAGAATCACCGACATTGAGCGTCAATGTCATTGTCTGTCAGGAAAAAGAAAGTACGCAAAAAAATCCATTATGTTGGATTTTATATACGACAGAGCCCGTAAATACAGCAGAAGATACCCAGAAATTAGTAAGATACTATGAACTTCGCTGGCGTGTAGAGGAGTTTCATAAAACATGGAAAACAGATGGAACCGAAGTAGAAGATTTACGTTTGCAGCACAGTGATAATATTTTACGAATTGCGATCATTAAAGCGTTTATTGCTGTCAGGTTATTACAGCTGCAAAATATGGCGCAAAGGAGTGAATTAGACAAAGAAGTGAGATGTACAACTTGTGTTAAAGAGATGACGTGGAAATTACTATGGGCAAAGGTTGAAAAGGATGTGTTGCCGGATAAAGTACCGTCTCTCCATTGGCTATACTATAGTTTAGCGAAATTGGGAGGGTGGTATGACAGTAAAAGAAATGGTCGAGTTGGCGTAAAAGCACTCTGGAAGGGGTGGTTGAAATTAGCAGAAATGGTCGAATCTGCCGAATTGTTAATATCAATTCAGCAGACAGAAAAGTTGTGATCAAGAGACAGGGATATTTCCTCACCAGCCAAAAATTCAAGCGCTAATCAAGTCACTCAACTTAAGTCTATTTGAGCAATACACCAAAGGCGATGTGTTATACCAATCGCCACATTCAGAGCAACCACAACAAATTGCAGGCGCTGGAGAGATGCAATTATTTAGGCTCAAACACGGTATGAATACCTTAATAACTGCATTGTATGAGCAACTTAATCCAGATTTTGTATTGTTAAACCACAATGTCACTGAGCTTAAAAAGAGCGGTGATAGCTGGCAAATTACAGTGAATCATTTAGGTAATATAACCTGAATCTCGTTTAAGAAATTGAACTAAATGCCTGTTCCGAGATCCGATCTTTCGACCAAAAACGATTGGATAAGCAAGGAACAGGCATGATTAAATTAGTTGAATTATTTTGCGATGTCGATGATTTTTGCAAAGTATTTATACCCCAATGGGAAAAACAATTACTCGAAGATGGCACCCAAAAACGTCAGCGTTCAGGACGTATGACGACCAGTGAAATTATGACTATTGTTATTAGTTTTCATATGTCACATCACCGAGATTTCAAAAATTACTACCTTGGCTATGTATCACTTATGTACAAAAGTGAATTTCCCAACTTGCTCAGTTACACACTATTTTTAGCCGTTATGCCAAGGGTAATTGTGCCGATGTGTGCCTATTTTACTTCACTTAAAGGTAAACCCACAGGCGTTGAATTCATTGACTCCACATGTATTAAAGTGTGCCATAATATTCGTATTCCAAGACACAAAACCTTTGATGGAATAGCCCAGCGTGGCAAAGGAACAATGGGATGGTTTTATGGCTTCAAGCTACATTTAATCGTTAATCACCATGGTGAAATTGTTGCTGCGAAAGTGACAACAGGAAATGTACATGATACTCAACCAGTGCGTGAGTTAGCGAGCTGCCTGACGGATAAATTATATGGTGACAAAGGGTATTTAAGTAAAGCTTTAGAAGCCGATTTACTCGATAAAGGGGTAAAGCTCACAGGGTGCGAGCATACTTTGTTAAAAATGTTAACCAAAAAGAAGTTCTTCTCTAAAAGCATCATCATAACAAGCTCTTACACACTTACTTCTTATTGACCCCTTGCTTTTCGTATGCTGCTTTATCATGTTCCTAACGACGCGTCTAAATAGTGCCATATGTTGCGCACTTAATGGCTCATGTATTTGACAGGCATCTTCTTTAAATACGACATCCAGTATCCAGTGTTGCTGATTTTCTATCAGCCAATGTTGTCTTATTGCTTTACTTATCAATATATTGTCTGTCAACGATGTTAGGTAGTAATGTGTGTCAATACTCGTTCTATTACCCTTCGTTCGCTCTCGCTGCACCGCAACGATTGTTCTAACTGATGGCCAGCTCTCTTTAATTTCACTCGGTAATAAACGCGCATCAAGACAATCTATCGTGCGTACTTCTTTTCGCCCATGCCCTTCATCTTGTGTTACATGACTAAGTATCTCTGAGTTTTCAGATTCATACTGGTGTGTAAATGCATCTTGAATCGCGCTATAAAGTTTCTTTTGATTACCCTTTGCTTGCACTAGATAATCTGCATGTCTGCTAATTAGCTGTTTTAGCGTTTCTTTTTGGCAGTGCAAAGCATCAAGTGTAATAACGGTGTTATTGATATCGAGTATTTTCAATAAATCCCGAACTGCCGGTATTTCATTCGTCTTACTGCCAACTGTTTGGTGGAATAATGTGAGACCTGCCTCACAATCAAATGCTGAGACGAGGTGTAATTTATCAGCAATGTGTTTACTTGCTCCGCGAATAGTTTTGCCATCGAAGGCAATGACAGGATGCGCTGACTTAACGCGGTTTTGATTGACCCAGCTATACATCGCGAGTAGTAATGAGTCAGTATCAACGGTTCTAAAAATCCGAGCAATACTATGTCGAGTGGGTATGCCATTTTTGAAAGAACGAAATCCTCTTAACCAATTAAGCTTACTTTCGCCATAGACTTCAATGTCTTGCCAGTTTTCACACCCTGATGTAACGGCAGTAATAATAAGAAAAAGCACATCAACTAAGTTATGGTGCTGATTTATATGTGAACGATTATCTTTGACGAGTTCTAAATGTGAGAAGAGTGACATAATAAGTTTAAGGTGATGAAATTTATGGTATTAGATCATAAAATTTGTTTATTTACAAAGTGTGATCCCGCCCTGGTAAAGCTCATTACGACGGTTCGCAAAAATATGAAGGCAAAAGCGATGTCATTATGGGATAGAGCAATGCTTTCAAAACGCTTTATAATCGAAACAATTAATGACCAGCTCAAGAACATATCCTTCATTGAACATTCAAGACATCGGAGTATGAACGGCTTTATGTTGAATTTAGTCGCTGGATTGGTGGCTTATTGCTTGAAAGAAAAGAAGCCACACCTTAATTTAACTGACGTAGAGCTTAACGCATTAGTTATCGCTTAAGCAGAACTCAGGTTAATATAAAACACTTAAATACGAACAAACTAATGTCAGCAATTCCTGCACGCATGGTGACAGCCCATTTAACACCTGAACAATGGGCTACTCCAACACTCATAAGCCGCCTCAACAGCGTACCTACATGGATGGCAGGACAAGCCAAGTTTATAGCTACTTTTGAACATGCATTTTGGCGTGATAATAACTTATCAGGACAATGCTTTAGCCGTGTCGGCCCTATGGTCGAAATTCACGATGCCAGTGCTGAAGATGATAATTACGCCGCATTATTTGGTTTTATAGGTGTGCCCTACTTATCACGAAGCGAAGTAACTAAAGAGCAGTTAATTCAAGCCTGTGTCCAGCAGCTTAGCTACTTTTATGGTCAGGATGCTAAAAAGGCAACAGGGTACTTTATTAAAGACTGGGCAGAGGATGAACTTGTAGCCAATGAGGACGACCGTACTCAGCCTTCACAACACCCTGAATTTAATTTTTCAGGCTTGGATGAGCAGCTAAGTAACCTAAATATTCATTTTGTAGCGAGTGAATTTGCAAAACAAGAAGCAGGATACTTAGAGGGTGCAATAAATGCAGTTGACGAAGCTATTAATTCAATAATTAGTCTTTAGCAATCAAGAGCTGTAATTTATCCAGCCCTTGATAGTTACAGCGACTAGTTATTTTTGGCGGCGTCTTCACCACTGCCCAATAAAGTGGCAACCCACTTACCTTCGGCACTGGCTTCTAAGCCTATTTTTACAATCATAGTTAATGGCACAGATAAAAGCATACCTACAGTGCCTAGTAACCAACCCCAAAATATTAATGATAAAAACACCACTAATGTTGAAAGACCCAGCCCTTTACCTAAAAATTTAGGTTCTACAATATTGCCCATTACCGTATTTATCGTTAAGTACCCTGCAGCAACAAGTCCTGCCACTAATGGGCCTTGAGTAATAAGGGCAAGTAATACCGCAGGTACAGCTGCGATAATTGATCCAATATTAGGAATGTAATTAAACATAAACGCTAATACTCCCCACAGTACAAAATAATCGATATCTAAAATCCATAAATAAAATGCAGCGATTATACCGGTGGCTAAACTCACTAATGTTTTAATAGCAAGATAGGAGTTTATCGATTCTAAGAAGCGGTCTATTTGTTTCATTTTACTATCGGGATCATCAAGGGCCATGTGTATTTTATTACTCAGCATCGGCCCTTCAAACAGCATAAACACAACCGTTAAAATAATTAAAAACATGTTGGCCATTACCCCACCTAAACCAGTGAGCATATCCGTGGCTACATCGACCATTTTCCCTGGATCGAACATATTGATTAACTGTTCTTTATTAATCAATATGTTGTATTGAGATGCTAAATCGACCAGCCATACAAACTCTTCTTTAAGCTGTGTTTTATATTCAGGAAGCTGCTGCGAAAAATCGTTTATGGACTGCCCAACAAGCCCACCTAAGCTTACGCCTAAACCAACAATAATTAGTACCACTAACATAACAGCAATACCTTTGGGAATTCGATATCGCGCGAAAAACTTAATAAATGGATTACAAATAATGGCAATAAACGCCGCTAGAATAAATGGAATAATAATTACACTTGCTGATTTTATACCCGCAAGTACAACGACCAAGGCAGCAAAAACTATTAAACTTTTATTCACTCCAGTTAAATTTGCCAACTCACTAATCCTTTTATTAATTATATTGTCCCAGTGTAAGGCAAAAGCTAATGAAATGAAATAATTACCAAGTGATCATAAAAGTATGCTTTACGTATAAATTTGCAAAGCTGTTTGCTAGCGAGTATGTTTTTTAATCACTTGCTACTATTTTATTGTAAGGATTAATAATGCATATATTTGTTACTGGCGCGACCGGATTAATTGGTAAGCACTTATGCCCTTTTTTACTTCACCATAACACGGTTACTGTGCTTAGCCGAAACCCGACTAAAGCAAACGTATTATTGGGCCATAAAGTTAAAGCCGTAAGCAATGTTAATTCAGTGGATTTTAACAGCGTTGATATTGTTATAAATCTAGCTGGCGAACCGATTGTTAATAAACGTTGGAGTGACAAACAAAAACACATAATACGAGACAGCCGTATTGGTGTTACACAGCAAATTAGTGAATCAATTAAAGCCAGTAACACTCCCCCACATACTTTTATATCAGGTAGTGCCGTTGGTTTTTATGGTTGACAAAATAGTAACCCTATTGATGAAACTTTTGAAAACCCACACGACGAATTTAGCCACCAGCTTTGTAAAGAGTGGGAAAATGCAGCTTTACTCGCGCAATCAGAACAAACCAGAGTGTGCCTTTTACGAACGGGTATTGTTTTAGCTAAAAAAGGTGGGGCATTAGGTAAAATGCTACCCGCTTTTAAATTATGCTTAGGCGGCCCGATTGGTAACGGAGAGCAAGGTATGTCGTGGATACACATTGACGATATGATTCAGCTAATACTCTTTATAATTAAGCATCCAGAAATTTCAGGCCCAGTTAACGCAACAGCACCAAACCCGGTCAGTAATGCCGAGTTTAGTAAAAGCTTAGGGAATGCATTGTCGCGGCCTGCATTTATCGCTATGCCAACCGCAGTACTTAAACTGCTAATGGGTGAAATGTCAGATTTATTAACCACTGGGCAATTTGTTATCCCACGTAAGGCCCAAGCTCATAATTATCGCTTTCATCACCCTGATATTAAATCAGCCCTAGAAAGTTTGACTTAGTCATTATAAATAAACTGCGCCAAAATTAAGCTAGATTTTGTATCTAGTTGTTCTAAATTAACAACGTTTAAGAATTATTTAATTCGTTAAATTACTCAAGTATTTATGCAGGTTAGTATTAATCCTCTACATAAAAAAAGCCCTTCATTTGAAGGGCTTTGGTAAACACACAATAGAGTTAATAAACTACTTACAAGAGAGCGTAGCCTCGCCTGCCATATTTGGCAAAAACTGAATATTAGCTACAGAAATTGATGTTTTACCATTACTGCGTAAGCTAAATGGGCTTGTTAGGTTTGCAAAGTTAACACCCTTATCAGCAAAACAACCTAAATCGATTGATACTGACTGCCATTTATTTTCAATAGCTTTGTCCACTACGTTTGCTAAATCAATGCTTGCACCACATTCACCTGAGCAAGTCATAGCAAGTGCTATATCGCTCGTTAGTACTTCGTTTAATTTAATATCAAAGCTAACCACACTGTTTGCTTCAACGTAGGCAATGGTATCTTCTGCAAAGCTTGTTACTATTTCAGCACTGGCTTTTTCTGCACCACTGAAGTTAAATTGGCGCGCGTCTTCTTGTACTATTTTGTCCTCAGTTCGGTATTTAATTGCACCAAATTCATGGGTACTACTCGATACATCTAAAAGCTCATCGCCCGATTTTAACAATAAGCGCCATGGTGCTACAGGTGCACCAACAAGTATATCCATACTCGTAAGCCCTGAGTTATCAAGTTTAGAGTCTTCATCAAGGTCGTCAGCTAGCACGTTTTTATCGCCATACGTTAAACCAAAACCATAAGGAAGTAATGGTTCGTAATTTTCATCGCCTTTATTAACCGCAGTTTGTACCGCCGATTTAGGCCAAGAAAACGATAGCTTACCTTTAAAGTTATTTTGGATGGTGCCGTCTGCCGCTTTTAATAAAACATCAGCAATACCTGCACCTTCTGTACCAGGTAACCATGCAGCCACAAACGCATCAGATGCGTTAAGCTCGCTGTTAACCCACATAGGTTGACCTGATATAAACACCGATACAACAGGAATACCTTGCTCTTTTAGCGAGCTTAAAAGTGCTAATGACTTTTTATTTCCGCGCTCAAACTCAAGGTTATCTTTATCGCCGTGCCCTTCTGCGTAAGGTTCTTCACCAAATACAACAATGGCAACATCAGGACGTTGTTCAAACGTACCATCAGCACTTAAAGTAACACTTCCACCTGCTGTAGATATTTGCTCTTCAAGCCCTTTGTAAATTGACGTTGCTCCAGGGAAGTCTGCATTTTTATTATTAGTCCCTTGCCACGCAATACTCCAACCACCCGACTGTTTACCTATATTATCGGCACCATCACCTGCAACAAGCACGCGTTGATTAGCTGCGATAGGTAATAGGTTATTTTTATTTTTAAGTAATACAAGCGATTCGCGCACAGCTTGACGTGCTACTTCGCGATGCGCTTGCGCGCCAATAAGCTCTGTTTTACCCGAGTAAAGACGCTTAGCCGGACTTGGTTTATCAAATAACCCAGCGCGTAACTTAACGCGTAAAATACGTGCAACCGCATCATCAATGCGGCTCATACTTATTTTACCTGCATTTACTTGTGCAATTGTATTTTCATATAGCGGCTTCCACGCGCCTGTTGGCACCATAAAAATATCAAGGCCAGCATTTACCGCTTCTGGGCAGCTTTCGTTAGTACAGCCTTTAATTTGCCCATGGCCGTTCCAATCACCCACTACGAAACCATCAAAACCCATACGTGTTTTTAATACATCTGTAAGTAAGTATTTATTGCCGTGATTTTTAACGCCATTCCAGCTATTAAAAGACGCCATAACAGATTGACTACCCGCCGACAAACCACCTACGTAACCTTGGGCATGAATATCAAATAGCGACTGCTCGCTGTCTATATTATTTCCTTGATCATCCCCATCAACAGTGCCGCCATCGCCAATAAAGTGTTAACCGTGCTAATAACGCGCTTATCACTTAAAAAGTCGCCATCGGCTTTACCTTGCAATCCATTTACAATCGCTGCTGAGTAATCGTGAACAATTTTTGGATCCTCAGAATAGCCTTCGTACGTTCTGCCCCATCGGTCGTCTCGTACTACTGCTACAGTGGGTGCAAATACCCAATCTATCCCCGTAGCCATTACTTCTGCTGCGGTAATAGACGCTATTTGCTCTATTAAATCTGGGTTATTAGCCGCGCCTAAACCAATATTATGTGGAAAAAGTGTCGCGCCAATTACGTTATTATGACCATGTACTGCATCGGTGCCCCACATAGTTGGAATTTTGCTGCCATCCACTGAGTCATCAATAGATGCTTGATACATTTTTTCTGCAAGTGCAACCCAATCCTTTGGCGTTGCATGCTTATCGCCATTAGGGAAAGCACCACCGCCATTAAGGTAAGAGCCAAAACCATATTTACGCATGTCTTCAACGGTAATATCACGAATTTCTGGTTGAATCATTTGCGCTACTTTTTGCTCAAGCGTCATATTTTCTAAAAACGTGACAATTTGAGCTTCAATAACTGGATCTTTTTTCACTGCAATTGAAAGTTTTGGCCAAATTTTCTCAAGCTTTGATTGCGCTTCAACATTTACTTTTTCAACATTGCTTTCGTTAGTACATCCGCTTAGTGCAGTAACACTTCCTACTAACGTTGCAATTGCTAATGCATTAAGTTTAAAAGTCGTTTTCATTATGATGGCTCCTTCACTAATACTGGTTTGCTGCCTCGTAGGCCGTAAAAAACAATAAATATGTAACATAAAATAGGTAAAACATACGAAAGTTGAACACCCACACTATCAGCAAGCGCACCTTGTAAAAGTGGCACTATTGCACCACCTACAATCGCCAAACACAAAATACCAGAGCCTTGCGCGGTATGCTTACCAAGTCCATTTAACGCTAAACTAAAAATAGTTGGGAACATAATAGAATTGAATAAACCAACCAATAGTATTGACCACATTGCTAATTGACCCGACGTGCTCATGGCAATAATGACTAAAATAATAGCCATGGTTGCGTTAAAGCCAAGTACTTTACCTGCGGGTAGTTTTTGCATTACAGCAGCGCCAATAAAACGCCCAACCATAGCACCACCAAAATAATACGTGATGTAATGAGCTGCAACATGCTCTTTTAGCCCTGCTATATTTTCTTGTGCTAAAAAGCTTACTAAAAAGCTACCAATTGCCACTTCGGCGCCTACATACATAAATATACCCACAGCACCTAATACAAGATGGCGATACTGCCAAGCACTGCCTTCAATTGCTTCTGATTTTTCGGCTTCTGCTTTTTGCTCGCTCATAATGTCTGGTAATTTAAGCCAAGCAAAAATACCTGCTAGTAAAATAAGCATCGCAGCTAAAAGGAGGTAAGGAAGTTGAACTGACTCTGCATTTTGAGCCGGTGTTAAAAAGGCATCCGACGCTGAGTCCAGAATTAACAGAGCACCAAATGATGGCGCAACAGTAGTACCTAAGGCATTAAAAGCTTGGGTAAGCGTAAGTCGAGACGACGCTGTTTTTGCTGAACCCAACAAACTTACATAAGGATTTGCAGATACTTGTAATAACGTTATGCCACTGGCAAGTACAAATAAAGCGAATAAAAAGACAGGATAACTATGTAAAGACGCTGCTGGGTAAAATAATATACACCCGACTGCCGCAATTAAAAGCCCAACCACGATTCCTTTTTTATAACCAAGCTTTTTAACAATGTGTCCACTTGGAAGTGACATTAAAAAGTAAGCGCCAAAAAAGCAAAACTGCACAAGCATTGCTTGTACATACGTTAGGTTAAATACGGCTTTTAAGTGTGGGATTAAAATATCATTTAAGCAGGTTATAAATCCCCAGATAAAAAATAATGTTGTTAAAGACGTTAATGCAAAACTGTAATTTTTATCCTGATAGTTTTGCGACTGTGTGTGTGTTGTCACTGGTGCTGAACTTGCCATGTGTTCTCCGTATTTTATTATTATAAATCTATTCTTAAGCTGCTCTGTTTTAGTTTTAGCTGTCTTTAAACCATCCAGAAGCATTAAAGAGTTGACCTAAGAATTAATAAACACTAACCTTAAATGTAAGCGCTTTCATGTGCAATTAAATACGAACAAGCTGTATATTTCAACACTTTTTATTTTTTGTACCACGCATACAGCATTAATTAAGTAAAAACACAGGGCTGATCTCTCTGTAAATGACCAACAAAAGGTTTGTTATTAATGACAAAATTATCACTACCGCCCCATTCACAGCTTTTATCTAAAAACTTTGTGTACGGTGTGGCCACGGCTTCTTTTCAAATAGAAGGCGGATCACAAGATCGTCTCCCATGTATTTGGGACACTTTTTGCGATACGCCCAATAAAATAGTCGATAGCTCAAACGGTCATACCGCGTGCGATCACTATAACCTTTGGCGTGATGATATAGACCTTATTGAGTCACTTGGCGTAGATGCTTACAGGCTTTCTATTTCATGGCCGCGCGTGATGACCCAAGACGCAAAGTTAAATCCTGTAGGCGTGAAGTTTTATACTGATATTTTAGATGAGCTAAAACGTCGCAATATTAAAGCCTTTGTTACTTTGTACCACTGGGATTTACCGCAACATCTTGAAGATGAAGACGGTTGGCTTAACAGACAAACAGCTTACGCTTTCGAACATTACGTAAATTTAATTACTAAAGCCTTTGGCGATCGCGTTCACTCTTATGCCACATTGAATGAACCATTTTGTAGTGCATTTTTAGGTTACGAAATTGGTATTCATGCCCCAGGTAAAGTGGGCAAAGAATATGGCCGTAAAGCAGCGCACCACTTATTATTAGCCCACGGACTCGCTATGAGCGTATTAAAGCAAAACTCGCCTAATACTTTAAATGGCATAGTGCTTAACTTTACGCCGTGTTATAGCCTTACTCAAAGTGATAAAGACTTAAAAGCCACAGCATTTGCAGACGACTATCTTAATCAGTGGTATATAAAACCAATAATTGATGGCCAATATCCTGATATAATTAATCAATTACCATTAAACCATCAGCCTGAGATTTTTGAGGGCGATATGGAACTAATTTCTCAATCTATTGATTACTTAGGTATTAACTTTTATACCCGCCAAGTTTATAAAGCGCACCCTACTGACATTTATGAGCCTATTGCACCTAAGGGTCCGCTCACTGATATGGGATGGGAAATTTACCCGCAATCGTTCACCGACTTGCTCGTATCGCTTAATAAAATATATACCTTACCGCCTATTTATATAACCGAAAATGGTGCAGCCATGCCCGATACGTATAATAATGGTGAAGTTAACGACGTAGACCGTTTAAGTTATTATAATACTCATTTAAACGCGGTTCATAATGCGGTTGAGCAAGGTGTTGTTATACATGGCTACTTTGCTTGGAGCCTCATGGATAACTTTGAATGGGCTGAAGGCTATTTAAAACGTTTTGGTATTGTGTATGTAGATTATAAAACTCAGCAACGCACTATCAAAAATAGTGGCTTAGCTTATAAAGAACTCATCTCTAAAAGATAAGAATATACCCATAACTAAAAACAAGTATAAAGCGGGATAAATAATCATGGTCAGTGTAAAAGAAAAAATAGCGTATGGCTTAGGCGACACCGCCAGTAATATTATTTTTCAAACAGTTATGATGTTTTTAATGCTGTACTACACAGACGTAGTGGGTTTATCACCCGCTGTTGTCGGTACTATGTTTTTAGCAGTACGTATTTTTGATGCCGTAACCGATCCATTAATGGGCAACCTTGCTGACAAAACACATACTCGCTGGGGGCACTTTCGCCCCTACCTACTTTGGCTTTCACTTCCTTTTGCCATTATTAGTATTTTAGCGTTTACTACGCCTAATTTAGAAGGCACCGATAAAATAGTTTACGCCTTTACTACTTACACACTGCTAATGGTGGCTTACACCGCTATCAATATTCCTTATTGTGCACTGGGCGGTGTACTTACAAGCGACGTAAAAGAGCGCGTGACTATTCAGTCTTACCGCTTTGTATTTGGTATGTTAGGCGGTGTAATAGTAGCGGGTTGTACTATGCCAATGGTTGAGTACTTTGGCCAAGGCGATGCAGCCAAGGGCTATCAATACACAATGACTGCAATGAGCATTTTAGGATTTGTACTGTTTTTACTTTGTTTTTTAGGCACAAAAGAGCGTATACAACAGCCAAAAGAGCAAAACATTCCTTTTACACAAAGTGTTAAAGCATTAATTAAAAACGATCAATGGCGAACGCTTTGCTTAGCTGCGTTCTTTTTACTTACCGGTCAAGTATTAAGGCTTACGCTTGCTGTTTACTACGTAAAATACTATTTAGGTCGAGACGATTTAATCACCCTCTTTATGACTCTAGGCGTTGCAGCAAGCATGCTAGGGTGTGCTTTAGCTCAACCGCTTGCAAAGCGCTTTTGTAAAATAAAAGCCTATATAAGCTTACAAGTTATTGCTGCCGCTATTTGCGGCTTTAGCTACTTTATTAGTGAAGATCAATTAGTACTCGCATTTACTGCCTTTATTTTATGGAAATTCTTTTTAGATATGGCTACCCCGTTGTTGTGGGCAAAAATGGCCGACACTATAGATTACGGGCATGAAAAAACAGGTGTACGCATTACGGGTTTAGTTTATTCAGGTGTCATATTTTTTATTAAAATGGGCGTGGCGGTAGGCGGCGCAATTGCAGGCTGGTTGTTATCTTTTTATAGCTATCAGGCTGATGTAGTACAAACTATTGATACTCAACACGGTATTTTACTTTCATTTACTGTCTTACCTGCTTTTGGATCTTTATTTGTTGCCTACATAATGAAAAAATATACACTGACTAATCAGGTTGTTGAAAATATTCAATCTAAACTAACAACTAGTTAAGGATAAGCGAGTGAACAAATAACATGGCAACAATTTATCAAGTCTCAGAGCTTGCGGGCGTATCGTTAGCCACCGTTTCTCGCGTGATGAACAAAAATACCCGTGTAAGCGATAAAACCAAACAAAAAGTGCTTGATGCCATGGAGCAGCTTGGCTACAAGCCTAACTCAATAGCGCAATCTTTAGCCTCTAACTGTACTAACAGTGTCGGTATTTTAGTGTCTGAGTTACATGGTCCTTTCTTTGCCCAAATGATGGCAGGTATTGAGTCGGAGCTTCGTGCTGCGGGTAAACACGTTATTATTACCACAGGGCACAGTGAAGAAGACAAAGAACAAGAAGGCATTGAGTTTTTAATTAGCAGACGCTGCGATGCTATTATTTTGCACGTAGAAGCCGTTTCAGACGACTACCTAATAAAACTAAGTAAAGGCTCTACGCCCGTTTATTTAATGAGCCGTTACGTAGAGCAACTAAAAGACAACTGTATCAGTCTAGATAATCAATTAGGTGGTTACCTAGCCACTAAATCGATATTAAATCAAGGCCATACACAAATAGCGTACATTGCAGGCCCGCAGTTTAAAGCCGATGCTTTTAACCGCTTAGAAGGTCATAAACAAGCACTCGCAGAGGCTGGTATTAAATTTGACCCTGCGCTTTATTATATTGGCGATTTTAACGAAATCGGTGGTAGTAAAGGATTAAAACATTTTATTGATGAAAAACTTAGCTTTACCGCACTGGTATGCGCCAATGACGAAATGGCCTCCGGTGCTATGAAGTATGCACGAGAGCACGGTTATAATTTACCTAACGATTTATCAATTGTTGGATTTGATAACGTTATTTTTGCAAACTACCTGTACCCTACACTCACGACGATTGATAATCCGATCGAAAAAATGGGCGAGATGGCTGCTAAATTAGTGCTTAAAGATGTTTATCAAAATAAAAACCTCGTTATAAATCGCTTTTTTGAACCCACTTTAATGCAGCGAGATTCATCAGCACCACTTATTAAATAAAAACTAAAGACTAAAAACGAGTACTGATTTTGGTACAAAAAAGCGGCTAAATGCCGCTTTTTATATGTGAGCTACTTAACAATCCAAGGCGTTACTTTAATAACGTGCGATATATCGCCAAGTACCGCGTTATCATCTTCCCAGCTATCTTCAACTGCAAAGTAACACACTGACTTTTCACACATTATGCTCTTATCATCAAATTGCATTGGGCTTTTAAATGTAACTGCTACGCCTTTTTGCTCTGGTAATAAAAACCACATTAACTTGCTTACAAAAAAGCCCGACAGATCAGTTAACAGCTCATCAAGTTCTTCGTTAATGGTATATAACAACTGTTTTGAAAACGCTAAACCTTCAAGTTCATTTGCTTCTATTTGTAACTTTAATTGGCAATCATGCTCAGGGTTTTGTGGCTGAACTACAATCACCGCTTTATCGCTATCAAGTTGTTTATCGAACGGTAATAGTAGCTGAGCTTTATCGGTAAAGTTAAGCGGATACTCGTTTTTTTCGGTTAAAATAGTACCGCTTTTTATTGCGCACGCTTCGTTAGTTGCTATATCACTTATATAAAAATTAACCCGGGCATATTGAAAATCGCCTTTGTTAACTACCTTTAAGCGATCGTAAAAACCGTCGTACGACATTACAAACTCTCTCGCATTGGCGTTAAATACCGTCGTACTAAGCAACAACAACGAGATAACATTCGCGCAATTTAGAATACGTTTATTCATCAAAGTAAGCTCTATTTTGGTTGATCATAGTGTTCAATTCTTCAATGTACGCTTCACCACGCTCAGAATATGACATTAAACCCTGCGTTAGTTTTGTCGCCTTGATCTGCTTTTGTTCAAGGCGTAAATTTTCGCGAATCGCGCGTAAATCTTTATAAGCAGGATGCGTGTTGATATTTTTAAAGTAAGAATTTATAGCTGCTCTTACCGATTTAAACGCAGCAACTTCGTGTGCAGCTCCAGTATTACGGCGTTTTGGTACCATGCCACAACCTTTTGTGTAACACCACTGACCAAAAAAGTTAAGGCCAATACGTGCAAAACGTGATGTGCCCCACGCAGATTCATTCGCAGCTTGCATAAGCGCTAATTCTTTAGGAATTATATCAACACGGCGCAGTGCTTGCGTAAGTATTAGCGTATTAATCGTGGTTGGTAAGCCGTACGACTTTAATATTGCTGCAATATCTTTGCTTTGCTTTTTTTCTAAAGGTAATTCGTTTTGTAGCATCATGCGTGCTATTTCAAGCTTAGCGCGTTGCTGTAATATTTTTTTGTTTTCGGCCTCAACGTGCGGACGAATAAAGCTAAAAAATGCATGTTTTTTTTCTTTAACATCACTAAATTCTGAAAATTTTGGTAATTTTACATTATGTAATGGTTTTTCTTTTTTCTTCACTTTTTTTGGTTGTTCTGACGTTTGTTCTTCCGATTCAACATCGTCACTTTGTATAAACGGGTAAGCAAGCGCCCAAACAAAAAATACAGTTAGTAAAAGCTTAAAAATCGTTTTTAACATCTATTCTCTCTATTAATATTAGGGCGTATTGACCTTTAGTGATTAAGTTTGCAGCAGTGTATTTGGCATTTATGCTGCCCAAAGGGTTCTTCCTAGGGGCGATTAACTCTTTGTTGCTCAATTCTTACTTAGCCCACTAGGTTACAAATCTCTCGCCGCGATAAAATCGCCCCTAGATTGAACAAATTTAATCCACAAAGATCAACACGCCCTGGTTATGCATGGTTTATACACAAGCATACGAAGGCGCATTATACCTAAGCCACTTTATAAACGCGAATAACGAAAAGTAGTGCATTTGTTCATTCGCAATTTATAAGTCCATGGGTATACTGAGCTGAGTTTAATAATATTAACTATATGTGGGTAAGCAGTATGGATAAACAATGGCAAAGCCGAATAATAGAGCAATATAAACATCGTCCTAACGATAACCGCTCGCCGTGGCAGGTCGATCGTTCGCGTATTATTCATGCCGCTGCATTTAGGCGTTTGCAAGCTAAAACCCAAATTATGGGCATTGGCCTAAACGACTTTTACCGCACTCGCCTTACCCACTCTTTAGAAGTATCGCAAATTGGTACCGGCATATTGCGTCACTTAAAAGCGCAACATAGCGACTTTACGCACTTTCCATCAACAGGGCTGCTCGAAACACTGTGCTTAGCGCACGATATTGGCCATCCACCTTTTGGTCATGGTGGCGAAATAGCGCTAAATTACATGATGCGCGACCACGGTGGCTTTGAAGGTAACGCACAAACACTGCGCATAGTTGCAAAACTTGAGCCCTACAGTAATGGCCACGGCATGAACCTAACTCGTCGTACTTTATTAGGTTTTATAAAATACCCCGCGTTTATTAATAAGCTATGGCATACCATTCCCGATGCTACAACCGGTCGTGCATTTATAAAAGCGGATGATTGGCGACCTGCCAAAGGGTTATACAACGACGATGCAGCCATATTCAATTGGATAGTAGAGCCACTGAGTCAAAACGATAAAGCGTTGCTAGGTAACCATGCCGCTATTGATAAGTACCGCGCTAAAACAACGTATAAATCGCTCGATAGCGCCATAATGGAACATGCCGACGATATAGCATACGCCGTTCATGACTTAGAAGATGCCATTGCAACCTATGTACTTACATTAGACGATTGGCAAACTCATGCTCTGCCTCATTTAAAAGCACTAAACTTTGACTGGCTAAACGCCATGCTTGAATCGCTGACCCAGCGCTTGTTTTCAAAAAATGATTATGAGCGAAAAGATGCCATAGGTGAGCTGGTTAATACCTTTATTATTCATATACATTTGGATATTCAAAACGATAACTTTGAATGCCCTATTTTAAAGTACACCGCTAAATTAGATGCCCAATACGACAGTGTATTGCAAATACTTAAGCATTTTGTGTTTCAACGTTTAATACGTGACCCCGAAATGCAGCAAATAGAATTTAAAGGTCAAAATTTGCTAATAGAGTTATTTACCGCTTTTGCTAGCGATCCGCTGCGTTTATTGCCCGAAACAACACAAGCACAATACATAGAAGCGCAAAAGCAAAACCAAGGGATGCGTATAATTTGCGATTACTTAAGCGGAATGACCGACGAGTACGCTTATAAAACGTATCAACGATTGTTTTCACCTATGCAATAAAAATGTAATACGAGGTTAGGTTCAAACTAATTTTAAAATTATTCATCTGTTAGATTAAAAACCCAGGGCAAGATCACGAACTTTACCTTGACTTAAAAGTATGATCTTATACTCCTTTTTTAAGGAGCATCCCCATGTCTAACATTCAGCTATTTAAATATTTCGAATCAATCGACGACCCTCGCCAACAAGGTAAAGTTGTTCATAAACTATTTGATATCATATTCTTAGCTGTTAGCGCTGTTGTTTCAGGCTGTCAGGGCTGGGAAGAGATTGAAGATTTTGGTCATGATAGACTAGATTGGCTCAGAAAATATGTTCTTCTTGAACAAGGGATCCCTCGCCATGACACAATTGCTCGTGTAATGAGCCGTATTGACATGACGCAATTCCAAGATTCCTTTTCTTCTTGGATGAAAGCCTGCTCCAAATTAACTCAAGGCGGTGTAGTTGCTATTGACGGTAAACGATTGAAAGGTTCATTTAATCAGTCAGATAGACGCGATGCGCTTTATATGATCAGTGCATTTGCATGCGAAAATGGTGTTGTTTTGGCACAATGCCCTGTTGATAAAAAGTCGAATGAAATAAAAGCGTTGCCAGAGCTGCTTGAATTATTAGAGATAAAAGGCTGCTTAGTAACGATTGACGCTATGGGGTGTCAAAAATCAATTGCAAAAAAAATAGTTGGTAAAGAAGCCGATTACTTACTTGCGGTAAAAGCAAACCATAAAAGGCTACTGTCACAAATAGAAGATGTGTTATTACCTGAGGTAGCACGACAAGCATCTGATGGGCTCTTGTTTAACGAAGCCGATTATCAAAAAAATAGAGAAGAATTTAGGTGCTGTGCAGTGAGCCATAACGTGAGCGGTTTATCAGAAACGATACACTGGGAAGGTGTAAAAACAGTGGGTGTTATTGTTTCTTATAGAAAAGAAAAAGGTAAATTAAGCAATGAGTTATGCTATAGATACTATATTAGTTCAGCGAATTTAACAGCGGAAGAACTCGCGAGAGGAGCACGACAACATTGGCAAATAGAAAATGGATTACATTGGCGTTTAGATGTAGGATTTAAAGAAGATGAGTGTCGAATTAGGCGCGAAGGTGCAGCACCTGTATTTGCGGGGCTGAGACACATCGCATTTAATCAGCTAAAAGCAGAAAAAAGTTTTAGTAAAGGCATGCCCGCAAAACAGAAAAAAGCTATGCGCAGTACAGCCTACCTTGAAAAGGTACTGAACGCATAGACTTTTTTCATGCTCTTGCCCTGATTAAAAACCCTAAATTCGGATAATAAGTGCAATTTCTCAGATTAGATGGTCAGCTGTTATAATTCGGCCATTCTCTCGCCAAAGGAAATTGCTTTAATGAAATATAAACAGCTGACACAAGCAGAAAGATACCAGATTTACGCGTTAATAAAAGCAGGAAATAACCAAAAACAGATAGCTGATGAACTCACTCGTTCACCGTCATCTATCTCTAGAGAGTTAAAACGCAATAAAGGGCTTAAAGGCTATCGACCTAACCAAGCCAATAATTTTGCAGAGCAAAGACGCAAGTCATCTTTCAAAGCAAGTAAGTTAACAGATGATGTTACTGACTGGATTAATAAATTGTTGGTTGACGGACTTTCGCCAGAGCAGGTGGCAGGCCGCTTAGCTTTAGAGAAAAAGGTCGTTTTGCATCATGAAACGATTTATCAATATATTTACAGAGACAAGGCTCGTGGTGGTGAACTACATAAGACACTCACTCGTGCATGTAAAAAGTATAAAAAACGCTATGGAAGCTACGATAAACGTGGACAGATAGTTAATCGAGTCAGTATTGATGAACGCCCAAGTATTGTGGATTCAAAGTCTAGGATTGGTGATTGGGAGGGCGATACAGTGATAGGCAAAGGGCGTAAAAATGCCCTTGTTACAATGGTTGAACGTAAAACGTTATATACAGTCGTTCACAGAATTGAAAGCAAGCATGCGAAAATAACAGCCGATGCGCTGATCAAGTGTATGACACCCTATAAAGGTAAGGTTATTACCGTGACTTTAGATAATGGAAAAGAGTTTGCTCACCATGAGCATATTGCACAAAAATTAGAAGCGGATGTGTATTTCGCTCACCCATATTCATCATGGGAGCGGGGCATAAATGAGAATACCAACGGCTTACTTAGACGCTTCTTCCCCAAGGGAACTGACTTTATGTCGCTAAGTGAAGCAGAAATACAGGCGGCAGTTGATAAGCTCAACCATCGGCCAAGAAAAACAAGAGGGTATAAAACCCCTCATGAGTTATTTACGGGGCAATCAGAAGTTCTGGTGGCTGCATAATGATTGCACTTAATACTTGAATTCAAGAACAACAAAAGATAAAATATTTATACAAATAAAACCGTAAATTTAAAAGCTAGTCATTAAGGTTGGTAAATTGATTAGTGTACGTTCAAGCCAATCATCAGGATGTGGCTCTGAAGGTGAAAGTAACTGGAATGGAGTCTAAAATCTTGAAAGGGGCTTTGTATGTATGAACGTCTGGACTAATTCTGGTGGGGGAGACATAATAAAACAAGTCTGTCATTAATCATATAATCTAAAAAAATTACCCTCCGATTTGGGATGTTATTATGGATATACATATACTTTTTATATTTTTATTACCGCTTATATCACCTTTTATTTGTATTAAAGTTTTTGAACTTTCTGGTAAAGAAACATTTGAAAGTTTTATAAATTACTATCTTTTATGGTTGTATTTTTTTGCTTTTGGTTCAACAAGCTCTTACATTATTACCTTAATATATTTAATTTTTAGTATTTTATTGTTAACTATACTTTCATATGAAAATTGTAAAATAAGAGTTATTAATTTAGGATATTACAAATTGTATCTTGGGCTATTTGGTAGCTTATTTTTGATATCAATAATATTTAACTATGATGGATTACAGTGGGTTAGTGCTAGCATGCTGCTATTACAGTGTATGTGTTTTGTGATCGAGCGAATATTAAATAATAACAACTCATATCATGATAATAAGGAAAGCTAACTGTAACTATTCAGCCACATTTTCAATAAATATATCAGGTAACTGATTTTTGAAGAGTAATTCAAGGGCTAGGCTTGCTGATACATGCTGTTTTCTGCAAGTCGAGAGGTAGCTTCTGATTAAACAAAACATCTCTGCACCTTGCATGCTTCTGAAGCACCCAGATATCTTTTGATGAACCTTGGTCATCCTAATATCATTCTCACCTTGGTTGTTGCTAAAAGGCACCGCTGTTTCCGTCATGAACCGTAAGACATCATCTTGATAATCTCTTAACCGCTCTAACAACGCTCTAGACTTTGTTCGTTTCAATCTGCCTCGCTGGCCTTTTACTCGGCTGTTTCTATCCGGTGGAGGGCATTTAATGTCACCTTGAGCCAATATTTGTTGATATTTCTCTATATAGTGAGCTTTTGTGTCTGCATCTAGCTCGGGGTTATCTATTTGATGTTTATTGATTTCAGTCAGTAGGGTTTGCAAATCCTTTGCCCATTGCATACCGTCTTGCTCCCATGCCCTTTCTAACTCTCGGATATGATGTGCATTACACAAGGCATGTTGGCACTGTGTATATTGATAATACGGTTTCCAGTGGTCGTGGCATAGTACCCCAGTAAAGTGAGGTAAAATATCGGCGTCATCCATCGCTATTTTCCCTCTTTTCTCATGCGGGTAAAAATACGTCCACCACGTCGTTGATGCACCATGAAGCCATCGTCGTTTACCACCTATATTAATCCCCGTTTCATCAACGTGTAAGGCTTGATAAGTCGTTTTCAGGGCTTTCTTGAGCGCGGCTTCTGCGCCGGAGGACTTTACCAAGGCCGCTGCTTGTTCATTAAAGTTAAATAAACTACCCGCACTGATTGGAATACCGAGTTGATCACAAAAATATTCTTCAATGCGGTTATAAGGGAGTAATTGATATTGGGATAGGTAAACTGCATGGGCTTTTACACCAACCCCATATTGAATAGGACTGTTAACGTCTTCTGGAAATTCACCAATAAAACGCTTACCTTGCTCATTTTCCAGAATTTGTGCTTGGTATTCAGTGACCACTTTCCTGATATCTATATCGACAACCTGTCGTTTTTGAAAGCCAATTTCACGGTAGTGACCTTTCGGTAAAAAATCACGTTCAACTAGGATGATTTTGATCTCATCAGGCGTCTGTGTTTGGGTTAGTGTTTTACCTGCACGGCCTTTTTGACCACCCGCTGACTTGGCTGATTTCTCTTTGTTTTGTTTTTTTCGGTTGATGTCTTTTGATGGCGGGATACTGCTATTGTTACTGTTAAGTCCTAATTTACTTGCTAACATAACAACGACAACCAGAATGAGTTCAATAGACATCTTCAGCGCAGGCGTGAGAGTTTTACCTTCTTGTAATTGAGCTTTGGTTTTCTCAACGATTTCGTCGATGTTGATGCTGTTTAAATTCATTGAAGCTAGGGCTATTAGGTCATAGCCCTAGCTTGGCATACTGGCGGGATCGGTCAATAGTTAAAAAAGATCCTTTGAAAATAATTTACCATGGTGAATAGTTACAGCTAACTTTCCTTTCTAGAATCTTATAATCTGATGTTTTTAGTATTACCCCAAATAAGAACACTCAAAAATACTTTATATTTAAAGGTTACACTAAAAACAGGAAAGGCCGAGTAAATTTAATTTACTCGGCCTTTTTGCTTTGACTATTTAGTTAGCGTGTTTTTATAACGACTCTACGCCCATGTTGTACAACGTAAAACCAAATATATCAGCGTACTGCTCAATTGTTTTACTCGTTGGTGTACCTGCACCATGCCCCGCATTGGTTTCTATGCGAATAAGCGTTGGATTATTACCTGTTTGCTTTGCTTGAAGCTCAGCGGCAAACTTAAACGAATGCGAAGGGACAACGCGGTCATCATGATCGCCAGTTGTGATCATAGTAGCTGGATACTCAACACCTGCTTTTACATTATGAAGTGGTGAATAACCTTTAATGTATTCAAACATTTCTTTGCTTTGCTCGCTCGTACCGTAGTCGTATGCCCAACCAGCGCCCGCAGTAAATGTATGGTAGCGCAGCATATCAAGTACGCCTACAGCAGGTAGAGCCACTTGAAATAAGTCTGGGCGCTGCGTCATCACTGCGCCAACTAACAAACCACCATTAGATCCACCGCGAAGTGCTAAGCGCTTTTTAGACGTGTACTTTTTATCTTTTAAGTACTCAGCTGCGGCAATAAAGTCGTCAAACACATTTTGCTTTTGCAATTTAGTGCCTGCATTGTGCCAGTCTTTACCGTACTCACCACCACCGCGAATATTAGCAACGGCGTACACACCACCTTGCTCAAGCCATACTGCATTAACGGGGCTAAAGCTTGGCGTTAAACTAATATTAAAACCACCGTAACCGTATAAAATTGTAGGGTTAGAACCATCAAGCTTAATGCCTGTTTTATAGGTAATTACCATCGGTATTTTAGTACCGTCTTTTGAGGTGTAAAACACTTGCTCAGACGTGTAATCATCACTATTAAAATCAATAGCCGACTTACGATAAACACCCGATTCACCCGTAGTTACGTCAAACGTATAAGTAGTACCTGGTGTTTTGTAGTTAGTGAACGAATAATAAAGCGTTGTTTGATCTTTTTTACCGCCAAAACCACCTGCAGTACCCACGCCTGGTAATGTAATCTCGCGAATTAGCTCGCCTTTTTTGTTGTACTGTTTTACCTGCGAAATCGCGTCAACCATGTAGTTGGCAAAAAAGGTATCGCCACCTTTTGTAAGGTTTAGTACGTTTTTGGTTTCAGGAATTAAATCAACCCAATTTTCAGGGCTTGGGTTGCTTGCATCAACCGTCACTACTTTTTTGTTTGGTGCATTAAGGTTAGTAACTAAAAACAGCTTGCTGCCTTCGTTATCAATCACTGATGTATCTGAATCAGTATTTCCAACAACCGTTACAAATTCACTGTTTTTCTTTGTTAAGTCCTTTATAAACAGCTTATTGCCTGAAGTAGATGTACTTGCCGAAATAAATAGGTAGCGGCCGTCATGAGTTACATCGGCGCCTACATAGCGATGTTTTTGCTCATCAGTTTCACCAAGTACAACACTATCAGCAGATTGTGCAGTACCTAGCTTATGGTAATACGCTTTATGCTGATCTGTTTTAGCCGAAAGTTCACTGCCTTTAGGTTTTTCGTAACTTGAATAATAAAAACCTTCGTTGCCTAACCAATCAATGCCACTAAATTTAACGTCAACAAGCGCTTCTTCAACTTGCTCTTTAGTATGTGCATCAATAACTATAATTTTACGCCAATCGCTGCCACCTTCAGATATTTGATATGCGAGCAATGAGCCATCTTTTGAAAACGATAAACCCGACATAGACGTCGTACCATCGTCACTAAACTTGTTTGGATCTAAAAATACTTCAACGTCGCCGCCATCTTTACTGCGGTACAAAACATATTGATTTTGCAGACCATCGTTTTTATAAAAATAGGTGTAATCACCTTCAGTAAAAGGAGGGCCTATTTTTTCGTAATTCATTAGTTTTTCAAGGCGCTGCTTTAACTTATCGCGATAAGGAATTTGTTCTAAATAAGAAAACGTTAAATTGTTTTGCGTTTTAACCCAATCGGCAGTTTCTCTGCTCATATCATCTTCAAGCCAACGATATGGGTCACTAACGGTTTCTTCAAAGTAGGTGTCTACGATATCGCCTTTTTTTGTTTCTGGGTATATAACTGCGTTAACTTGCTTCATAGGTGCTTTTACTTCTTCTTGAGTTAGCGTATTAGTTGGCTCTGAACAGCCGCTAAGCGCTACAATTACAGCACATGCTAGGGTTTGCTTAAACATGATGAACTTCGTTCTTATTTATTATCAATAGTGTATCTAAGTTATTAACTTTTAGCCCTTTTGTCTATTTAGATGCGTTAAGCGCCATTTATCGCTGTAAACAAATGTAAACTTACGCTTTAATAGCACAACTCTCATTAAAATAAAAAACAATAAAAGAGCACACTATGCAAAGTACAAACCCCACGTTTAAAAGCTTTAAAGCCTTCTACCCTTATTATTTAAAAGAGCACCGCAATGTTATTTGCCGCCGCTTACATTTTATAGGAAGTACACTTATTCTTGCTGTAAGCGCAATAGCATTAATAAAACAACAATACAGTTTATTATGGCTGTTACCTGTTATTGGATATGGATTTGCGTGGGTCGGGCATTTCTTTTTTGAAAAAAATCGCCCTGCTACTTTTAAACACCCTTTTTACAGTTTGTGGGGAGATTGGGTAATGTTTAAAGATATGCTTGTAGGAAAAATTAAATTTTAACACTATTTTTAGCACTCTTTTTTATACCAATTACTTATAAAAACAAAATTGCTTCATGCTTTAAAGTATAGGTTCTAATAAGTAGTACATAATTTATAACACACCTATTAAATGTTAATTTAGTTAACATTTAATAGGTGTGTTTGTATTTTATATTTTTAAAAATATTTATAGATCAACTGTTGTTTATTGTCAGCCCAATAAAAACGGCTCCCTACTCTAAATTAATTCAACCCATCAACCTCATCTTACCAGTTAATTAAACGTTAAATTTAACTTTTAAATATAATTCATTATCCATCAATTACTTAGCAATTACCTTCGCTATATAACTAAAACAATGATCATTATAAAAAACAACCAAATGTAATTATAAAAATCCTTAAATTAATTGAATGTTATTCAATTGACTGACTTTGTTAATTAAGTATATGTTCAAGGTAACAAAAAAGTTTATACCAATTCGCTTAATTAAGTGATCTATTTTGAGGATGGAAAAACGTGTTGATAGCTAGGCAAAAAATTCGCTATTAAGTTGTTCTCGGCAATTGCTCCTGCATTGCTCTACCTTCTGCATCCATGCAGTCGTAAATGAGAATTTTTTAATGCAGGTAGCGACACGTTTAGCCCCTAAAAATGATTAAGTATTATTGCGGCTTGGTATTATTAATCTTTTTGTACAAAACTAAAATAATTCAATGGGTATGGGGAAATACAGCATGAATAGAAAACCGTTATTTAAATTACAGCAATCGGTACCACAAATATTACTCGCAATGAGCGCGTCTGCTGCACTACTTGGTTCGCTCTCAGTAAATGCTGCAGAGCAAGACACTAAAGCAGAAGAAAACATCGAACAAATAAGCGTAATTGGCTCTCGCCGATTAGGCCGTACAGTAGAAGACAGCGCAGTACCCATCGATATAATTGGTGCAGATGCACTTAAAAATTCAGGCTTTACTGAAACGAATGCCCTGCTTAGCAGTTTATTACCCAGCTTTAACTTCCCACAAGCATCACTTACTGATGGCAGCGACCATGTACGCCCCGCTCAGCTTCGTGGCTTAGCACCCGATCACACACTAGTGCTTGTTAATGGCAAGCGCCGCCACAGTAATGCACTGCTTAACCTAAATGGCTCAACGGGTCGTGGTTCATCATCGGTTGATTTAAATGCGATACCAGCAAATGCTATTGCCCGCATTGAAGTATTACGTGATGGTGCAGCTGCGCAATATGGCTCTGATGCTATAGCCGGTGTTATTAATATTGTACTTAAAAGTGCCAGCAGCGGTGGCTCGTTTTCAGCAAACTACGGCGCAAACGTTACTGAAATGGATGGTGTACCACAGCTAAAATCAGTATCTGAAGGCAGTGATGGTGATTTAGCCTTTACCGAGGGTAGCGATCGCTCGTTAACCGACGGTCAAACATTAACCCTACAAGGTAATATGGGTTTTGAACTAGGCGATAATGGCTTTTTAAACATCTCAACAGAATACCGCGACCGCCATTCAACTAACCGCTCAGACTACGACCAACGTGAAAACTATGCACGATTAGAAGATGGCTCACTCGACCCACGCGAACTGACCGTAAATCGCTATAACCATAATTTTGGTAATGGCGATGTTGAAGACTTCTCTGTTTTTTACAACGCGGGTTACCAGTTAACAAACAACGCCGATTTATATTCATTTGGCTCTTACAGCAAACGTGAAGGTGAAGGTGGTGGTTTTTATCGTCGCGCAAGCGATAGTCGTAACGTAGAAGAGATTTATCCTGATGGTTTTTTACCGGTTATTACCTCAGATATAAATGACTTTTCATTAGCTCTGGGTGTTAAAGGCTTCGTAAGCGAATGGAATTACGATGTATCGGCCGTATATGGTCAAGATGCATTTGAATTTGGTGTTACCAACAGCTTAAATACTTCATACGGCCCTACTAGCCAAACAAGCTTTGATGCAGGAACACTTACCTACGATCAACTTACTTTAAACGTTGATTTTAGCCGCGAGGTAGACGTCAGCTTTTTAGAAAGCTCTGTAAACGTAGCTGTAGGTGCTGAGTATCGCCGCGAAGGATACCAAATAGATGCAGGCGAAGAAGCATCATATGCACAAGGCACATTTGGCCCAGGAGGCGCAGTAACCGACCCAGTTGATGGCCCATTTGGCGCAGCGGGGGCACAAGTATTCCCGGGGTTTACACCCGAATCCGAAGGTGATAATAGCCGTCATAACGTGAGCTTATATATAGACCTTGAAACTTACCTTACCGATGATTGGAACCTAACAGTTGCCGCTCGTTACGAGGATTACTCAGACTTTGGCGATACCGTTAATGGTAAAATTGCAACTCGTTACTCATTAACTGAAGACTTAGCACTACGCGCCTCTGTTTCTACTGGTTTTAGAGCACCTTCTTTGCAGCAGCAATACTTTACCTCAGTGGCCACTGTATTTGTTGATGGCGAACCAACCGAAACAGGTACCTTTGCACCAAGCAGCGATGTAGCAAAAGCACTGGGCTCACCGGGTCTTGATGCTGAAGAAGCCACAAACTACGGCGTTGGTTTTACATGGTCTACCGACTTTAATTTCAGCTTATCGGTTGATTACTACCAAATATTAATTGATGACCGCATTGTGCTATCAAACAACTTATCGGGCGCTGCTATTGAGCAACTTCTTGAAGGTACAGGCGCTAACCAAGGTCGTTTCTTCTTAAACGCAATTGACAGTAAAACGCGCGGTGTTGATGTTGTAGCTTCATATAATGTACCAACCGATGGTTACGGCGATGTTGCCTTTAACTTAGGTTATAACTACGGTAAAAATGAAGTTACCGATATAATTGACCCACCAGCAGCTCTGCAAGGTGCTGGGTTCGATCAAGACAACTTATTCTCTGGTAACGAACTACGTCGTTTTGAAGTAAGTACACCGCGTAATAAATACAATTTAAGTGCAACATGGAATATGGATCAATGGCGCACCACGCTTAGAACAACGCGTTACGGTGAAACACAAGACCCATCAGATAACCCAGAACGTAACGAAGTGCTTAAACCTAAATGGATAACTGACTTAGATGTGGCCTACTCGCTTACTAGCAACGTATCGCTGAGCTTAGGTGCTAATAACATTTTTGATGTTTACCCAGACGCAACCCGTGAAAATGTTGACGATTTAACAACCTTCTCGCGTTTATTTGCTTACTCTAGCTTCTCAGCGTATGGATTTAACGGACGCTACGTGTACGGTAAAATAGAAATGAAGTTCTAATTCGCTAAATTGTAAAACGACGTAAAAAGCCACCTAATTAAAGTTAATTAGGTGGCTTTTTTAATGGGTTAAATTAAAAACTAAATTTGTAACTATTCAGCCACATTTTCAATAAATATATCAGGTAACTGATTTTTGAAGAGTAACTCAAGGGCTAGGCTTGCTGATACATGCTGTTTTCTGCAAGTCGAGAGGTAGCTTCTGATTAAACAAAACATCTCTGCACCTTGCATGCTTCTGAAGCACCCAGATATCTTTTGATGAACCTTGGTCATCCTAATATCATTCTCACCCTGGTTGTTGCTAAAAGGCACCGCCGTTTCCGTCATGAACCGTAAGACATCATCTTGATAATCTCTTAACCGCTCTAACAACGCTCTAGACTTTGTTCGTTTCAATCTGCCTCGCTGGCCTTTTACTCGGCTGTTTTTATCCGGTGGAGGGCATTTAATGTCACCTTGAGCCAATATTTGTTGATATTTCTCTATATAGTGAGCTTTTGTGTCTGCATCTAGCTCGGGGTTATCTATTTGATGTTTATTGATTTCAGTCAGTAGGGTTTGCAAATCCTTTGCCCATTGCATACCGTCTTGCTCCCATGCCCTTTCTAACTCTCGGATATGATGTGCATTACACAAGGCATGTTGGCACTGTGTATATTGATAATACGGTTTCCAGTGGTCGTGGCATAGTACCCCAGTAAAGTGAGGTAAAATATCGGCGTCATCCATCGCTATTTTCCCTCTTTTCTCATGCGGGTAAAAATACGTCCACCACGTCGTTGATGCACCATGAAGCCATCGTCGTTTACCACCTATATTAATCCCCGTTTCATCAACGTGTAAGGCTTGATAAGTCGTTTTCAGGGCTTTCTTGAGCGCGGCTTCTGCGCCGGAGGACTTTACCAAGGCCGCTGCTTGTTCATTAAAGTTAAATAAACTACCCGCACTGATTGGAATACCGAGTTGATCACAAAAATATTCTTCAATGCGGTTGTAAGGGAGTAATTGATATTGGGATAGGTAAACTGCATGGGCTTTTACACCAACCCCATATTGAATAGGACTGTTAACGTCTTCTGGAAATTCACCAATAAAACGCTTACCTTGCTCATTTTCCAGAATTTGTGCTTGGTATTCAGTGACCACTTTTCTGATATCTATATCGACAACCTGTCGTTTTTGAAAGCCAATTTCACGGTAGTGACCTTTCGGTAAAAAATCACGTTCAACTAGGATGACTTTGATCTCATCAGGCGTCTGTGTTTGGGTTAGTGTTTTACCTGCTCGGCCTTTTTGACCACCCGCTGAGTTGGCTGATTTCTCTTTGTCTTGTTTTTTTCGGTTGATGTCTTTTGATGGCGGGATACTGCTATTGTTACTGTTAAGTCCTAATTTACTTGCCAACATAACAACGACAACCAGAATGAGTTCAATAGACATCTTCAGCGCAGGCGTGAGAGTTTTACCTTCTTGTAATTGAGCTTTGGTTTTCTCAACGATTTCGTCGATGTTGATGCTGTTTAAATTCATTGAAGCTAGGGCTATTAGGTCATAGCCCTATCTTGGCATACTGGCGGGATCGGTCAATAGTTAAAAAAGTTCCTTTGAAAATAATTTACCATGGTGAATAGTTACCTAAATTTTAGTTAACCAGCCATGTTTGTCTTCACTTTTACCCCATTGAATATCGTTCAATGCTTGGCGAAGGCGCGCAGTCGTTGGGCCTGGCTCGCCAGTACCTACTTTGTATTCTTTATCGTTATGAATAAACGTCCCCACAGCAGTTAGTACAGCTGCAGTGCCCGAAAGCGCGGCTTCAGTACCTGGTTTAGCAGCACGTTCTAGTAGCTCAGTAACGCTAAAGTTACGCTCGCTTACCGTCATACCTAAATCTTTGGCTATGGTTAAAATACTATTACGCGTTACACCATGTAAAAACGTGCTATCAAGCGCTTTAGTAATAATTTCGTTGCCATCAATTAAAATAAAGTTAGCAGCACCGGTTTCTTGTACGTCGCCACCTGGGCAAAATAAAATTTGATCGGCTTGATACTTTATACGTGCAGCGCTAATAGGTGCTAGTGCACTGGCGTAGTTACCACCACTTTTTACCATACCCATGTGCGGAGCGCAGCGCATGCCATCTTCTTCAAGCAGTACACGCAGTGCAGTTGCACCACCGGCAAAGTAATCACCTACTGGCGATAATAACGTGTACAAAAGCGAGCTCATTGATGGCGCTGCCGCTTTACCAATGGCAGCCTCAGTACCAATGTGCGTTGGGCGAATATACATAGAGCCCGGCGGTAATGGCGTTTCATTTGCGTATTCGCGCATAATATCGATAATCATCGTTTTTAGCATATCACTGTCAAAACTCGGTAAGCTTAATAGCGCTGAGCTTTGTTGCATGCGTGCAATGTTTGCATCCATTCTAAAAAGATAAACAGAACCATCTTCATGGCGAAAGGCTTTTAAGCCTTCAAAACATGTACTTGAATAATGAAGAACGTGCGCACCAGCATGAAGTTCAAGTTTATCGCAAGGAACAATTGAGCTTTCGCTCCATTTATTATCAGAAAAACGAGCTTGAATCATCTGCGGCATAAACACGGTACCAAATGCGGCCATTTTAATCTCTCTTGTGTGGTCTATTTTCCTCCATTGTATGACAATCACACGCTATTTAACCATAGCTAAAGTAAGGCTTTTTTAATTAACTATGAGAAATTTTTGCAAGTGCTGTTTACTAATTAACCTGAGTTCTGCTTAAGCGATAACTAATGCGTTAAGCTCTACGTCAGTTAAATTAAGGTGTGGCTTCTTTTCTTTCAAGCAATAAGCCACCAATCCAGCGACTAAATTCAACATAAAGCCGTTCATACTCCGATGTCTTGAATGTTCAATGAAGGATATGTTCTTGAGCTGGTCATTAATTGTTTCGATTATAAAGCGTTTTGAAAGCATTGCTCTATCCCATAATGACATCGCTTTTGCCTTCATATTTTTGCGAACCGTCGTAATGAGCTTTACCCCTTTATCGAGTAAATCGGCTTCTAAAGCTTTACTTAAATACCCTTTGTCACCATATAACAGACATTGATCAGACCAATTTCAAAAATTTCGATTTAATTTAAACGCTTAATTCTCTTTAATTTGATAAAATAACATCTCAACTTTGAGGTGTATATGAATCTAAAAATCAAACGGTTAGACCATCACGGTATTGTTTCAGGTGTTATAGAAGACTTAAAAATTGTCAGCCTTTTAGATCAATACTTACCTCAAGACGATAAACAAGAAATCACCCCCGGTGAAGCTGTAAAAGGCATGATCATGAATGGACTCGGTTTTGCCAATCGACCTTTATCACTCAGCCCTCAATTTTTTACTAACTTGCCTCTTGAACATTTATTTCGTGAAGGGGTTCAAGCATCACATTTTAATCGTCACAAACTTGGTAGAACTCTCGATCAATGCTTCGAGTTTGGCTGTGAAAGCTTATTTTCATTAGTCTCCGGACAAGCATGTGAAATAGAACAAGTTGATAAAACCTTTGAATCACTTGATACAACGAGTCACTCACTGACAGGTGAATATGCTTTTGATGATGGAGATAGTGATGAAAACGTCATTAAAATTACTCATGGCTATAGCAAGGCTCACCGTCCTGATTTAAAACAAGTCGTACAAGAAATCATTGTTAGCCAAGATGGTGGGATCCCGCTTGCATGTAAAAACTGGGATGGTAACAGCGCAGACACCGCTATTTTTAAAGCGCGAAGTAAGGCGCTTGTTGACGAGTTCAAAAAAAGCCAAGCTCCTAAATACCTTGTGGCGGACTGTAAACTTTATCATAAAAGTAATGCTGAGTTTTTAACCAAAATTCAATTTCTCACGCTAGTACCTTCAACAATTTCTCTTGAAAAATCCTCTATAAGTACAGCCATAGCAGCCAACCAATGGGTTAATATTGATGATAACTATCAATATGTTGTTGAAGAGATTGAGCATATGGGGATAAAGCAAAGATGGATGATTATTTATTCAAAAGCAGCTAATAGCCGAGCACAAAAAAGCATTGTTCGACAAGTTGAGCGAGCACACACAGGCATCAAAAAAGACCTCTTCCATTTACAAGCTCAACGTTTCGCTTGTCAAACTGACGCACAACGCGCATTAGATAAATTAGCGAAAAAGATGAAGCATCATCAAATAGCGACTCAGCAATTTATTAAGCATAAAGTCTATGAAGGTAAAGGGCGACCTAAAAAAGATGCGCCAGTAAAAAATATTGAATGGCAAATCACGGCAGAAATTGAAGAAAACGAAAGCGAATCAAATCAATAAAGAAATATCTAACCCAACATTACGTTGGGTCTTTCAGTGTTTTGAGGGAATTAATCTACTCCAGCAAGGCGACAAAATCAGCTTGGATGGTTTTGATGAGTTCAGGGAAAAGATAATAAGGCTCATTGGTGGACATGCGTTGCATTTATATAAAATCCAAAAAGTTGCCTAGGGGTCTGATCAATGCCTGATATAATTTATCCGTCAGGCAGATCGCTAACTCACGCACTGGTTGAGTATCATGTACATTTCCTGTTGTCACTTTCGCAGCAACAATTTCACCATGGTGATTAACGATTAAATGTAGCTTGAAGCCATAAAACCATCCCATTGTTCCTTTGCCACGCTGGGCTATTCCATCAAAGGTTTTGTGTCTTGGAATACGAATATTATGGCACACTTTAATACATGTGGAGTCAATGAATTCAACGCCTGTGGGTTTACCTTTAAGTGAAGTAAAATAGGCACACATCGGCACAATTACCCTTGGCATAACGGCTAAAAATCGTGTGTAACTGAGCAAGTTGGGAAATTCACTTTTGTACATAAGTGATACATAGCCAAGGTAGTAATTTTTGAAATCTCGGTGATGTGACATATGAAAACTAATAACAATAGTCATAATTTCACTGGTCGTCATACGTCCTGAACGCTGACGTTTTTGGGTGCCATCTTCGAGTAATTGTTTTTCCCATTGGGGTATAAATACTTTGCAAAAATCATCGACATCGCAAAATAATTCAACTAATTTAATCATGCCTGTTCCTTGCTTATCCAATCGTTTTTGGTCGAAAGATCGGATCTCGGAACAGGCATTTAGTTCAATTTCTTAAACGAGATTCAGGTTAATTAACCGCACTGGGTGCTATAAACAAAAAAATCGGCTAATGCAGTTGCACTAGCCGATTTTTTAAAGGTAAATAATTTACTTGAACGAATACCTAATAATACGTTTTAATACCGAGCTATACTGCCTAAAAAAGCCACCCGTATGATAATCAATACCGTGTTTTTGTAAAACAGCTTGTACTTGAGGCGCTACTTCTTGATAGCGCGAAGACGGCATATCAGGAAATAAGTGATGCTCTATTTGGCAGCTCAAATGCCCTGTTAAAACATGAAACCAATGCGGCCCTTTAATATTAGACGAGCCCAGTACTTGGCGGTAATACCACTGCCCTTGGGTTTCGTTTACGCAGTCTTCTTGTTTAAAGGTCTGCGTTTCTTCAGTAAAGTGACCACAAAATATTATGGTTGATGTCCATAAATTGCGGATTAAGTTTGCTACTAAATTTCCCGCCAATACCCATAAAAATAAAGGTCCTGCAAGTAACGGAAATATCGCATAATCTTTAATTAATTGGCGAGCGCCTTTACTAAAAAAGCGATGCTTTAATGTAGAGTGTGAAACAAGCCCTTCGCGGTTTTCTTTCTTTTTACCAATAAAAACACGCTCTGCAGCCAATTCGTGATACGACACGCCCCACTGAAATAACACACTTAAATTAATATACGTAATAAACTGCCATACATTTTTTAAACGCCAATTAAAATCGTCGCTCAGGCGTAATAATCCATAGCCAAAGTCTCTGTCTTTACCAATAATATTAGTATAAGTATGGTGCTCAAAATTATGAATACGGTGCCAACTTTGCCCATCGCACGCTATGTCCCACTCATAATGTTGTGAGTTAAGTTGCTTGTCGTTCATCCAATCGTATTGACCATGCATTACATTGTGGCCAATTTCCATATTGTCTAAAATTTTAGCAAGCGCTAATAGCAGCACGCCTGCAACCCACAATAATGGCTGAATAAAACCAAGCATTAACAAAATTCGCCCGCTCCATTCACACACTCGCTGCTTGCGTACAACAGAGCGAATGTAGTCGGCATCTTGTTGGCCAACTTTGCCAAGGGTCTCCATTTTAATGGCATCTAGCTCACTTGCGAGCATGTCATAGTTAATGTTTTTCATAATTGTAACTCCAAATCACTAACAGGTTGGCTTACGCAAAGTTGGATTAATTGCTCGCCGTTGTCACTCAATTCACCTGTTTTTAAATTACGTACCACGCCTGACTTTTTAATACATTGGCATTGATGGCAAATACCAATACCGCAACCGCGTTTAACGGGTAGCTTTTTTTCTTCAAACTGAGGTAGTAAAACATCGTTGCCCGATACAACATGGGCACTGGCGTTAATTTTTACATTAAATTGGCTGTCGTCGTTTAAGCTAGGCAACGCTAAACCAAAGGCCTCTTGGTAGTAATTTAGCTTATGCGTTTTAGCAAAATCACTCACCGTTTGCATAAATGCTGCAGGGCCACAGCAGTAAATATCTGGGTTTTCCCACGTCTTAATATTGCTGGTTATGTCGCTTGATTGCTCACGCGTTAATAATAAAAACGAAAAATGCTCAAATTGCGCTGCCAACTCACTCAGCTCATCAACACATTGATGCTCAGTGGCTTTTGCGTAATACACCAACGAGACTTTTTGCGTAGTTTGGCTTAAGTAATCATCAAGCATAGCCAGCATAGGTGTTATACCCGAGCCGCCTGCAATAAAAGTGGCTGGCGTATGTGTGTTTTTAAATACAAAATCGCCGCTTGGCGCAGAAATATTGCACCACAACCCCGCTTTTAATGCACTGCTGAGTAAGCCTGTAAAGCGCCCTTGCGCATTTGTTTTGATTAGTAAGCGCACCAAACCTGTATTTTTAAATTGCTGAGCGCTTGAGGCCACGGTAAAAACGCGTGTTAGTAATCGCCCATTAATTTCAACCGTTAAACTTATATGCTGCCCTGACGTATGCGCCTGCCATTGTTTGCTTGGTTTGAGTTGCACACTTAAAAAACCGCCATCAAGCACAGCGGTACTAACTACTTGCGCTCTAAACTGCCCTGCACGCCACGCAGGTTTAAACACCTGCATTATTGGCTCTATGTAGCCTGCAAAACTTTGATGGTGTAAAAACCATTTTGAAAATTGGTTTAATACTTGAGTCATCATGGTTAAATCTCTATCAAATCTTAATTACTTTGAACTTACACGTGTACGCCCAAACTTCAGCGCACAAGTGTACGCCCAAACTTCAGCGCACAAGTGTACGCTCAAATTTTAAGTTTTCAACCCTAATAGAGTAATTATTCAATTTTTATTAGCGCAATTTGCTTAAACAATTTCCTGTAAAGAGATAATTTTAAAATATGTAAGTGTGTATTTTTCATTCAACTCAACACTTAACAAATTTATTTATGCCATGATAAGGTTATGTAAGATTGGATTAATTTTGGAAGCCATAATGATAAAGTTAAGGTTACATAACACACTCCCTAAAATAATAAGTGCAGGCTTAACCGTTGCTATGTTTGCTATTAATACACCCGCAAATGCAAAAAGCGATTACGTAAAAAATTATAAACAGCTCGATACCTTATCGCTTAGCGTTAACGCAGTAACAGCGGCAGAAGGTGTGGTTATACCTTGGGCTATTGAGCCTTTAGCTAATGGTGATTTGCTAATATCAGAGCGCAGTGGAACGTTATTTTTATTACCTAACCTGAGTTCTGCTTAAGCGATAACTAATGCGTTAAGCTCTACGTCAGTTAAATTAAGGTGTGGCTTCTTTTCTTTCAAGCAATAAGCCACCAATCCAGCGACTAAATTCAACATAAAGCCGTTCATACTCCGATGTCTTGAATGTTCAATGAAGGATATGTTCTTGAGCTGGTCATTAATTGTTTCGATTATAAAGCGTTTTGAAAGCATTGCTCTATCCCATAATGACATCGCTTTTGCCTTCATATTTTTGCGAACCGTCGTAATGAGCTTTACCCCTTTATCGAGTAAATCGGCTTCTAAAGCTTTACTTAAATACCCTTTGTCACCATATAATTTATCCGTCAGGCAGCTCGCTAACTCACGCACTGGTTGAGTATCATGTACATTTCCTGTTGTCACTTTCGCAGCAACAATTTCACCATGGTGATTAACGATTAAATGTAGCTTGAAGCCATAAAACCATCCCATTGTTCCTTTGCCACGCTGGGCTATTCCATCAAAGGTTTTGTGTCTTGGAATACGAATATTATGGCACACTTTAATACATGTGGAGTCAATGAATTCAACGCCTGTGGGTTTACCTTTAAGTGAAGTAAAATAGGCACACATCGGCACAATTACCCTTGGCATAACGGCTAAAAATAGTGTGTAACTGAGCAAGTTGGGAAATTCACTTTTGTACATAAGTGATACATAGCCAAGGTAGTAATTTTTGAAATCTCGGTGATGTGACATATGAAAACTAATAACAATAGTCATAATTTCACTGGTCGTCATACGTCCTGAACGCTGACGTTTTTGGGTGCCATCTTCGAGTAATTGTTTTTCCCATTGGGGTATAAATACTTTGCAAAAATCATCGACATCGCAAAATAATTCAACTAATTTAATCATGCCTGTTCCTTGCTTATCCAATCGTTTTTGGTCGAAAGATCGGATCTCGGAACAGGCATTTAGTTCAATTTCTTAAACGAGATTCAGGTTACCTAAAAATACCACTAAATTAACTAAGGTCTCTGGGCTTCCCGACATTGATGCTAATGGCCAAGGTGGGTTGCTTGATTTATCACTACACACCGATAGTAAGCAAAACCAATGGCTGTACTTTAGTTACTCAAGTAGTGAGGGCAAAGGAAGCGGAAGTAACACCGCCTTAATGCGCGCCAAGCTAAATAGCGATCATACGCAGCTGTCTGATCAGCAATTGCTATACAAAGGCGAGCATAATAGTACCAAAGGCCAGCACTACGGCAGCCGTATTGTGTTTGATAATGAAGGTTATGTTTATTTTTCAATTGGCGATCGCGGCTCGCGCGACATAAACCCGCAAGATCTCACGCGTGATGGCGGTAAAGTTTATCGCTTACACGAAAACGGTAATATCCCAAGCGACAATCCGTTTGTTAAACAAAAAGATGCAAAACATGCGGCATGGTCTTATGGGCACCGTAATCCACAAGGCATGTGGTTTGATAATAAAAATAATATTTTATGGTCTCACGAACACGGAGCACGCGGCGGCGATGAGCTTAATATTATAAAAAAAGGCGCTAACTACGGATGGCCTTTAGTAAGCTATGGCGTTAACTACAGCGGTACCAAGTTTACCGACCTTAAAGAAAAAGACGGCATGCAATCGCCTGCATTACACTGGACCCCTTCTATTGCGCCTTCCGATATGTTGTATGTAACGAGTGATAAATACCCAAAGCTTAAAGGTAAGCTATTACTCATAGGTTGGATCTTAAGAAAACTTGAAGTTGAACTCTGTTAATGATCAAATAGTTACGCCAATAAAAACATGACTAAAAACAGAGTTCACATGCAGATTAACCAAGTTTCAAACCAATTAAAAGCCCTTATCTCAGAAAAACACCTCATTGAGCTTGCAAAAACCTCTGGATTTCAAGTTCGACACCGTTGCCTGTCGATCGTTTCTCTGCTCAAAGCCGTATTTAAAAGCTTATCTTGCCTGCAAGACGCTAACTTGTCAGATATCCATCAAAACTTGCGAACGCAGGCTGATTGCACGATAAGTTATAAACCCTTTCATAATCAAATTCGAAAACCAGCCTTGACTGAGCTTGTCCGTGAGCTCGTTATTCAAGCGATGTCTAAATTGACTGTAAACACGCTGGATAAAACCTTTTTTACCCAGCGAGGAATACAGCGAGTGTTATTGCAAGATGGTTCTTCATTTGCTCTACATGATGAATTAGCGCAGGTTTTTGCTGGTCGTTTTACTGCTGTAAGTCCTGCCGCAATTGAGTTGCACGTTACCTATGACCTATTTAATGAACAACCCTGCGAAATAGATATTCGTCCTGATGTTGAAACTGAGCGCGCCTTTTTACCAGGTAGCCACACACTTGAAGATACGTTATTACTTGCTGATGCTGGGTATTTTGACTTAGATTACTTTGAGCAAGTAGCTCAAGATGGCGGATATTTTTTGATCAGAGCAAATAAAAACATTAACCCAATCGTTACATCAGCTTATTGCGCGGGTATAGAACTTAAAGAAAAGAACATTAAAATCAAAACGTTACTCGATAAATTCGCAAGCCAACCACTTGAATTAACAGTACGTTGGAAGAAAAATGGGCCCGAGTACAGGCTTATCTATTTACCGAATGAAAAGCGCCCCGTTTTCCTTGTTACTAATTTAAAAGAGGCACAGTTTAGCTTTGACGAACTACTCGATATATATGCAACTCGTTGGCAAATTGAGTTGTTTTTCAAAGAACTAAAGTCATGGAATAACCTTAAAGGGTTCATCACACGAGATCCTCATATTGCCGAATCATTGGTTTGGCTGAGCATACTGCAAACACTTATCAAGCGTTTTATCTGCCATAGTGCAGCGGGTATGTTTAAGTGTGCGATCTCGACATTTAGAGCGAGTAAGTGCAGTTATCTTTGGTTGGATGATATTCTGGATTGCATAGAACAAACACGGTGCAGCCATAAGATACATCGTGTATTTGAGCTACTAGCGGTAAATTGTAAGCGGCAAAGCATTGAGAAAAACAATGATATTTGCCGTTTTAAGATAGGAAGTCACACGGTCTGTGTTCCTTAAGAACTAAGCTATGAGCTATTACTAGCATCAATGAAATTTGCATTCATTAGCGCACTAGAGCTCTCAAAAGGTAAGGTTGTTAAGCAATATAAAATACTCGATGGAATTGGCAGAGTACGCAGCTTAGCCCAAAGCAGTAATGGTTTTATTTATTTAGGTATTGATGGGCAAGGTATTAAACGCCTAGAGCCAGAAATGTAAACATTAGCACTAGAACCAGAACTAGCACACAGTACGTTAATAATTACACCGTGTTTACTTTGCGCTTTTAAAGCGCAAAGTAAACATTTTCACCAAACAAAGAACTATTAAGCCCATTAATGCGTACACTAATTACATATAATTTAATAAATTAAGAGAATACTAATGTTTTCATTTTTAAAGCCTGATCCCGTAAAAAAACTGCGTAAAGAATACGACGTAAAACTAGAGCAAGGCATGCAGGCACAAAGAAAAGGCGACATTAAAAGCTTTGCAATGTTAAGCGCAGAAGCCGAAAAAATCTGGAGTGAAATAGAAACTCTAGAGGCTAAAAAAGCCAAATAAATAATATTTAAACGCGTCTACCCTGTTTCAAAAAAAGGAAGACGCGTTTAGTAAATAATCCATGACCCCGTTTTTACAGCTTCCACCGACCCTAAACCACCTTCTATAATATGCTTACACAAACAAGTGTACTTAAAGCGGTTACTTGCATTTTCGCTGGCGTTTTTTAGTGACTATTAAATGATTTAAAATCGGATTTGGTTTTCATTTTAAATATTTAATTGCTCCATTTATGTACCGCCCTGGCGTTTTTCCTCCTAAGTCAAAAAATGAGGACGTTTTCCTCTTTTTTGCATATTATTAAAAGAACAGCCCGACTTAAAGTTTAATACTCGCAATGTGTTACAGGATTTGTTATTAATATTAAAAATAATTAAGAGGACATACATTGCTCATAAAAAGAGGAAAGTGTCCTCTGATAAAGCTGTTGAACTAAGCCGCTACGCGGAGATCCTATTCTGACCATTTGAGCCACACTTACCTTGGGGTTATCCCATATTTGGAGGTAAGTCATGAATACACTCATTGAACAAGTCAAAACTGAAATAGCCTACCGTGGTTATTCACAAAGTACCTGTAAAAGTTACTGCGAGCATTTGCTTAAACTCAGCCATTATTTTAATAAACCACTCGATTTAATTACTGATGATGAGCCAGGGCGCGAGCATACTTTGTTAAAAATGTTAACCAAAAAGAAGTTCTTCTCTAAAAGCATCATCATAACAAGCTCTTACACACTTACTTCTTATTGACCCCTTGCTTTTCGTATGCTGCTTTATCATGTTCCTAACGACGCGTCTAAATAGTGCCATATGTTGCGCACTTAATGGCTCATGTATTTGACAGGCATCTTCTTTAAATACGACATCCAGTATCCAGTGTTGCTGATTTTCTATCAGCCAATGTTGTCTTATTGCTTTACTTATCAATATATTGTCTGTCAACGATGTTAGGTAGTAATGTGTGTCAATACTCGTTCTATTACCCTTCGTTCGCTCTCGCTGCACCGCAACGATTGTCCTAACTGATGGCCAGCTCTCTTTAATTTCACTCGGTAATAAACGCGTATCAAGACAATCTATCGTACGTACTTCTTTTCGCCCATGCCCTTCATCTTGTGTTACATGACTAAGTATCTCTGAGTTTTCAGATTCATACTGGTGTGTAAATGCATCTTGAATCGCGCTATAAAGTTTCTTTTGATTACCCTTTGCTTGCACTAGATAATCTGCATGTCTGCTAATTAGCTGTTTTAGCGTTTCTTTTTGGCAGTGCAAAGCATCAAGTGTAATGACGGTGTTATTGATATCGAGTATTTTCAATAAATCCCGAACTGCCGGTATTTCATTCGTCTTACTGCCAACTGTTTGGTGGAATAATGTGAGACCTGCTTCACAATCAAATGCTGAGACGAGATGTAATTTATCAGCAATGTGTTTACTTGCTCCGCGAATAGTTTTGCCATCGAAGGCAATGACAGGATGCGCTGACTTAACGCGGTTTTGATTGACCCAGCTATACATCGCGAGTAGTAATGAGTCAGTATCAACGGTTCTAAAAATCCGAGCAATACTATGTCGAGTGGGTATGCCATTTTTGAAAGAACGAAATCCTCTTAACCAATTAAGCTTACTTTCGCCATAGACTTCAATGTCTTGCCAGTTTTCACACCCTGATGTAACGGCAGTAATAATAAGAAAAAGCACATCAACTAAGTTATGGTGCTGATTTATATGTGAACGATTATCTTTGACGAGTTCTAAATGTGAGAAGAGTGACATAATAAGTTTAAGGTGATGAAATTTATGGTATTAGATCATAAAATTTGTTTATTTACAAAGTGTGATCCCGCCCTGGACCAATGGCCGATTTATTAATTTTAGCTTATATTAAAAGCTGATTTAAACATCTTATAACAGTGTGTAAATAACTAAATGAATCAATAACCAGCTTCCTTATAATAAAATGTTGTTACACCACCATTTCAAATGGTTTTTTATAACCACCTGTAATTTATAATTTAAATAAAATCAAATCCAATAAACATACATTTTAAAAACAATTTAGTCTCATTTTATTAAAACAATAGTTGACCCTATACAAAATTTAAACTAGCATTTCTGGAAGCGCTTCCACAAAGCCTAGTTAAACAGACCTTTCTGGAAGCGCTTCCATACATTTGACAATGTTTATAATTACACAATAACAGCCCCATACAGCTGTTAATAATAATGATAAAAGTGCGAGGGAAACCGAATGTCCAACCATATTGTAAGAAAAACAAAGATAGCCACTAGCCTATCTCTGATTTTAGGCGCATCAATCTCTTTACCTGTATATGCACAAGAAGCAAATACAGATGTTGAAGTAATTCAAGTTACTGGTTTTAAAAGCAGTATTAAAGAGTCTACTCGTTTAAAACGCGACGCTGCTGGTGTCGTAGATGCTATATCAGCTGAAGATATTGGTAAATTTCCAGATACCAACTTAGCAGAGTCGCTACAGCGTATTACAGGTGTGTCGATTGATCGCTCAAATGGTGAAGGCTCTAAAGTAACGGTTCGTGGTTTTGGCCCCGACTACAATATGGTAACCCTAAACGGACGTACAATGCCGGCAGCATCTTTGCCTGCAGGTGGTGGTACACCAAGCTCTCGTGCTTTTGACTTTGCAAACTTAGCATCTGATAGCGTTAAGTCGGTTGAAGTATACAAAACAGGTAAAGCAAGTATTGCATCAGGTGGTATTGGTGCAACAATTAATATTAATACGGCTCGCCCACTTGATAACCCAGGCTTTATTTCAAGCGTAGGCGTAAAAGCATTACACGACTCAACAAACCGCGTTGGTGATGACATAACACCAGAGCTTTCGGGTTTAATTAGTTGGACCGACAGTGAAGCTAAATTTGGTGCTTCGTTAACTGCAAGCATGCAACAGCGCGATAGCTCATCAACAGGTGCGTTTGTAAGTCAATGGAATACATCAGCTTTTGACGGCACAATCCCACAAGCTGCAGACGATATTGTTTTAACTAATGCACCCGCTGTAGGTCAGCTTTATTCAATGCCATCAGATTTACGCTACACTATTGCCGACAGAGAACGTACTCGTACAAACGCGCAATTAACGCTGCAGTACAGCCCTATTGACGATTTAACAGCCACGCTTGATTACACATATTCTAAGCAAGATTTATTCGAAGCCCGTGCTGAGCAATCAATATGGATGGATAACTATAAAAGCGCGCTAACGTTTGACGATAACACGGTAAAAACCCCTATTTATTACCGAGAAGAACGTCGCGATCAGCAAACACGTGATTTAGGTTTAGCGTTTCAAGAGCTAAACCAAGTTAATCAAAACAACTCTATTGGTTTAAACCTTGAGTACTATTTCAATTCAGAATTGAGCTTTATGTTTGATGCGCACAATTCAAAAGCCACTAGCAAACCAGATGCACCTTACGGCAGCTGGGTAAACGCAGGCTTGGGCGCAAACGTAGTTAACGCACAAGAAGTTGATTTTAGCCGCGAACTTCCATCAATGAGTATCGATTTTGATGATTGCCGCCGAGACAACCTAAATTGTAATAACACGTTAGATGCCTCTGATGTGGGTACGTCTATTTTAGATTCTAACTTTGCTCGCCAAGAGTCTGAAATAACAGAATTTAGAATCCATGGTAAATACGAAATTGAAAACGGTGCAATTGACTTCGGTATAGAGTCTCGCTCTATGGAAAGCCATTCACTGCAATCACTTACACGTAATACAATGGGTAACTGGGGTATCGAAAACCCAGGCGAACTACCTGACGGCTACCTAAACCCAACAAACTTTTTAGCTGAGTTTGATGACTACGATACATCGGGCTCGTTCAACCAAGGTTATACTGGCAGCGCATCGCAAGTTGGTTACTGGGCAGGTGAAGAATACGGCTTTAACTTTGCAGCCGATGGCGCATTTGCAACTAACCGCACCATTGAGGAAGATATAACCGCTGCGTTTGTGCAATTTACTTACAACGGTTACATTGGCGATATGCCATACAACATTGTTATTGGCGCGCGCCAAGAGTCTACCGATATTACCTCAACGGCTAATATCGACTTACCTAACGCAGTAGCGTGGGAAGGTAATAACGACTTTAACGTTCGTTTTGGCTCAGATAAAGAAGATTTCACGCTTAAATCTAGCTACGATCACTTTTTACCAAGCTTTGACTTTGACATAGAAGTAATCGAAAACGTTAAAGCGCGTTTTTCTTATAGCACAACAATTGCTCGCCCAACTTACGACAACTTAAGTTCAGCAGCGACTGTTGGTGTACCAGGTGCCCCTACTCTTTTAGCGGGGTCATCACCGGCTACAGCGTCAACGGGTAACCCTGGTTTAGTGCCGCTTGAATCAGATAATATTGATGTATCGGCTGAGTGGTACTTTGCAGAAACAAGTTATGTGTCGGTAGGTTATTACACTAAAGACATCGAAAACTTTATTGGTTTAACTCCCATGACGCAAAACTACTACGGATTACGCGATGCAACAGCGGGCCCTCGCGCTCAAGCTGCCATTGCTGAGCTAGAATCTCGCGGACTTGCTCTAACCGATTCAAATTTATTTCAAATGGTTGCCGCAACAGAAAATGGCGTTGATTTTGACTCTATGACTTACGAAGAGTTTGAAGCCGCTTACGATGTAATTGCTAACAGCGATGACCCATTACTAGAATTTACAGCGCAAGTACCTACCAACAATAAAAATGCCACTATTGATGGTTTCGAAATTGCCTTTCAGCACTTTTTTGGTGAAAGCGGTTTTGGTGTGCAAGCAAACTACACCACTGTTAATGGCGACATAGACTTTGATGTAAACGCTGACCCTACTACTACGCAATTTGCACTAGTGGGTTTAAGCGATACAGCTAACTTTATTGCAATGTACGAAAACGATGATTTTCAAGCACGTATTGCTTACAACTGGCGTGATAAGTTTTTAAATAGCGCAGCTCGATACGTAAACGAGCCTGGCTTTACCGAAGAATATTATCAAATCGACTTTAATGTTGCGTACAACTACAGCGAACAACTATCGTTTTTTGTTGAAGGCCTTAACATTACTGAACAAAACAGCCGCGAACATGGCCGTACGTCAGTACAATTGTGGAACCTACAACAGCTAGGTGCACGTTACAATATTGGTATGCGTTACAACTTCTAAAGGTAATACAAAGTAAAGCCGTTAGTTTTTACTAGCGGCTTTTTTGTATTTAAAACAGTATTAATGCTAGTTTAATTGTTATCAATTTTAGGGTGTTAACTCATGACCAAACCAATAACAAAAATAGTCGTTTTAGGTGGTGGTACTGCCGGCTGGCTAAGCGCAGGCTTATTAGCCGCCGAACACCCGCACCTTAATGTAACGTTAGTGGAGTCGGCAAATGTGCCTATATTGGGTGTGGGCGAAGGCACGTGGCCGTCAATGCGTAACACGCTACAGCGCATTGGCATTAAAGAAATTGATTTTATAACCCAGTGCGACGCATCATTTAAGCAAGGTTCTAAATTTATAAATTGGCGCAACCTCAGCGAGGGAGAAAACTACTACCACCCTTTTATGAATCCACAAGGCTACGAGCACACTAATTTACACGCCAGCTGGCAACGCATTGCACCTAATCAAAAGTTTGCCGACGTTGTTAATATACAAAGCTTTGTATGCCAAGCAGTACTTGCACCAAAGCAATTACAAACACCCGAATACGCAGCAGTCACCAACTATGGTTATCATTTAGATGCAGGTAAATTTGCTGAGTTTTTAAAAAATCACTGCGTTAAAAATCTAAATGTTACGCATATTACTGACGATGTAACCGAGGTTATTAACGACGATCATGGCTATATTGCCGCATTAAAAACAAATAATAATGGCGATATAACAGGTGATTTATTTATAGATTGCTCAGGCTCTTGCGCTCGTTTAATTGGTGAGCATTTTAATAGTGAGTTTATAGCGCAAGATCATATTTTATTTAATAACAGCGCTGTTGCGGCGCAAATACCTAATGCACACACAGATCAACCAATCGCCTCTGCTACGCTATCTACAGCACAAAGTAACGGTTGGATTTGGGATATAGCCCTGCCAACACGCCGTGGTACAGGTTATGTATTTAGTAGTAAATATCAAAGTGATGAAAGCGCAACAAATACTCTAAAAAGCTACATAGCCAAAAGTACCAGTGAGCAACAAGCTGAGCAACTTAACTACCGTGTATTAAAATTCAGCCCTGGTTACAGGCAAAAATTTTGGATTAAAAACTGTGTTGCCGTAGGCATGTCTGCAGGCTTTTTAGAGCCACTTGAAGCGTCAGCTCTTGCTATGGTTGAACTTTCAATTAGCATGATAAGCGAGCAACTACCGCAAAACCGCACCCACATGAGTCAGCTTGAAACGCGTTTTAATGACCGTTTTGGCACTCGTTGGCAGCGCGTTATTGAGTTTTTAAAACTTCATTATGTGCTAAGCGAGCGCGACGACACTCCTTATTGGCAAGATATTAGTGATTTAAATACCGCGTCCAAGCGCCTGAAAGACTTACTTAAACTTTGGCAACTTCAGCCCCCTAGCCGCTTTGATTTTATTGAAAACGAAGAAGTGTTTTCATCAAGCAGTTACCAATACGTTTTATATGGCATGGGATTTAATACACAAACAGTATCTGCACAAAATAGATTTAATGACCCACGTGCTGGGGATTACTATTATCAGCAAAATCGCGAAAAAATAGCGCAGTGTTTAAATGGACTGCCAAGTAATCGCACGCTTTTAAATCATCTTTTATCAAATAATGGGCAGCCACATAATGACTAAAACAAACGCTGTTAAAAACGTAGTAATTGCTGGAGGCGGCACTGCAGGTTGGATGGCCGCAGCAGCCCTTGCTAAACTAGTTGGTAACAATATAAACATAACCCTTGTTGAATCTGACGATATTGGCACTGTGGGTGTTGGTGAGGCAACAATTCCGCCTATTCGTACATTTCATAAATTGCTGGGTATAAACGAGCAAGCATTTATGAAAGCCACTCAAGCCAGTTTTAAACTCGGTATTAGCTTTGAAAACTGGGGTGATGAAAACACGCATTATATTCACTCATTTGGCGCAACGGGCAAAGAATGTTGGGCGGGTGAATTTCATCACTTTTGGCTGCAAGGTAAAACTTTAGGAATAGATAACCCCTTTGGCGATTACTGCTACGAGCTACAAGCTGCTAAAGGCGGTAAATTTGCGTTTAATCAGCAAAACCCCATTAACTATGCTTACCATATGGATGCCACGCGTTACGCGCAGTTTTTACGTGAATTTTCAGAACCATTAGGTGTAAAACGCATTGAAGGTAAAATACAAAAAGTAATAAAAAATACTAAAACGGGCCATATAGAATCACTTACTTTAAATAATGGCGAGCACATTAACGGCGACTTTTTTATTGATTGCACCGGCTTTAGAGGCTTATTAATCGAGCAAGCATTGCATACTGGCTACGAAGACTGGTCGCATTTACTACCGTGTAACAGCGCCATTGCGGTGCAAACAAAATCAACCAGCGAGACCGTATTGCCACTTACCCGCTCTATTGCCCACAAAAGCGGCTGGCAATGGCGTATACCGCTGCAAAACCGTGTCGGCAACGGATTAGTTTATTGCTGCCAATATATGGATGACGAACAAGCCAAAGCGCTACTATTAAATAACATTGAGGGCGAGGCGCTTACAGAGCCGCGTATTATTAAATTTAAAACAGGGCGGCGCTTAAAAGGCTGGAACAAAAACTGCTTAGCGCTTGGCCTTGCTAGCGGTTTTGTAGAACCACTTGAGTCCACCAGCATTCACTTAATTATGTCGGGTATTATTCGCTTTATGCGTTTATTTCCGTTTAATGGCATTACCAATCACGCAATTGACGAATACAACAAACAGCTTAAAAGCGAAATTGAAAATATTCGCGACTTTATCGTGCTGCACTACAAAGTAACTAATCGCGATGACAGCGAGTTTTGGCAGCATTGTAACGCCATGGGAGTGCCGAAAACACTTCAGCATAAAATTGATTTGTTTAAACAAACCGGCCGTGTATTTTTAGACGATGGCGACATTTTTAGAGTCGATTCGTGGGTGCAAGTTATGCTTGGTCAAGGCATTGAGCCTAATCAACATCATTTAATAGCCAGCATGATGAGCGACGAAGAACTCACCCGTTTTTTACACGGTATTAAACAACAAATAGAGCAACGCGTAAGCCAATTACCGCCTCATCATGAGTTTTTAAAGCAATATTGCCCAGCATAAAAAAGCCCTTATTAGGGCGTGTTGTTCTTTGGTGGTTGAATTTGCAGCAGTATGTTTGGTTTTTAGGCAAGGCAGAGCCTATGTAGTGTGGTTATTCCCCATAAATAGGCGATAACGTAGCATAAATGCCAAACATGCGCTGCCCTAAGGGCTGAGGGATCCCCACTTTATCCAGCGGCCTCTTTTTGATAATTAAAAATAAAGTTTTTTAAACTTTTTTCTATATAGCTTTGTGTAATACGTCTCTTACATAGCTTTATGACTTGCTTGGCTAAGGTTAAAAATGAAAGAACTCGGCGATTCTTAACACTATTTGCTTGAAATTTTATATGCCACTTTCTTTTTTCTGCTTCACTCCCTATAAACCATAACGCAGTGCTCGCTATTGTGGCTATCAAGCATAATATTCCTATTCTATTTATGCCGGTGCTTTTACTAAAACGCCACGAAAAACCATATCTCAAACTTTTGTCATCGCGGAAATTTTGCTCTATTTGCATTCTTTTACTATATAAACCAACTACTCGCTTACTCGTCATTGTATTGTCTGATGTCGCGAGTAACCATGGCTCTTTCGCTAAGTTTTGATACATTTTTGTATCTTTCGTAAATCTGCTTTTTCCTTTTCTTCCTTTATTTTTTCCATGATATACGTGTAAAAATGCATCGCATGCTGTCGGGCTGGACTGAGTTAGTCGTGCTTGACCTAACGCCTTTGGTATATCGCTGGCACCAGCCCTAAGTTGTTTTAATGTATGCCATTGTGATTGCATGGCTAGTTTACACTTCATTGAGCCTCTTAATCGACCTATCATATGCCAACCAAGTTCGCGTACTTTACTATACCAAGGCGTAAGAAAGCCGCCGTCTGTTACAATATAGACACTAGGATGTCGTCCAAGCACTTCATAAAGTTCATCTAAAAACAGGCTGTTGGTTGCTGGGCTATCAAAATTCTTCTGCTCAACAATCATGTTATAAATCACGATAGAGCGCCCATCCACAAGTAAGCTTGCTCGCAGTAAGTGATAGTCGTGACCACAGGCACGGCTCCAGTCAACGGCAATTGCAAGCATTGGTAAAGAGTCGATAATAGGATGAGCTAATGCTTTATAGATAGCGACCCTTTCATTGTAGAGGTGAGTATTTTTTAAGAAGCGATCAACGCGTTTTATTTTATGTTTTACATCCACAGCGCCAGACAAATTTCTGCCGATTTCAGTTAAGGTAAGTTTATTGCCCGAAATTAATGCATTACTGCAGCTTAGTAATGTTTTTACTCTGGCATTATTGAATGGCGCTAATGCATGTTTAAAGTACTTATGGCAAACTGATGTGTCAGGCATAGCAGTTGTGACTTATGTGGGTTGTGGTGATTTACATAAGATCATAAATTGCTGTGCCTGTCACGTTTTGGGGATTCGTCAGCCCGTAGGGTTCTGCCTAGGGGCAATTTACTCTTTGTTGATCGGTTTTTACTTAGCCCACTAGGTTACAAACCTCTCGCCGCGATTAAATTGCCCCTAGATTGAACAAATTTCAATCCACAAAGATCAACACGCCCTCAGGGCTTTGGGTACACACAACAACTTTTACGTTTTATTATTCACACTTAACCACGGCGCTTTTAGCGCCTTGTGGTTCAAAACTAATATCTGCAACTGAAACGCTAAGCTCTCCTGCCGTTTTAATAATAAAAGGGCTGGTTACTCTGGCAAAATCAACGCCCTTTTTAGCAAAACACGTTAAATCTATACTCATGGTTTGCCATGTATTTAAATCAGCATTTTTAAGCTCATTGGTAATATCAAGCTCGCCACCACAGCCTTGTTCGCACTTCATTGCAAGGTATGTTTGTGAGCTAGGTATTTGGTTTACTTTATAGCTAAAGCTAAGGGCTGAATTTGCTTCAATGTAGGCCACTTTGTCTTCGGTAAAGTTACTATTAATTTCGATATAGCTGGCTGCAGTGCCATCAAAATTAAATTGCATCGCATCTTCTTGAATCGCTTTGTCTTCAGTGCGATAAGTAATGCCGCCGAGCTTTACACTGTTACTTGCTACTTGGTGCTGCTCGCTGTTTGAATTTAAAAACAAACGCCACGGTGTTTTAAAGCTGCCATTAAATATAGATAACGGCGCAAGGTTACTAATATCAACACCTGAGTCTTCATTTAGATTATTGCCAAGCGTACTTTCATCTTTATACGTTAAGCCAAAGCCATAGGGTAATAATGGTGAGTAATCAGCATCGCCCTTATTTACTGCGGTTTGAAGTGGCGATTTAGGCCACGAAAAAGACAACTTACCTTTAAAGTCGTATTGTACCTTCCCACTTGCATCCGCTAGTAAAACATCTGCAATGCCCTGCCCTTCAGTGCCAGGAAGCCATGCTGCTACAAATGCATCTGACGCGTTTAGCTCGCTGTTAACCCACATTGGTCTGCCCGATATAAACACAGAAACAACGGGTATATTTTGCTGCTTTAATGTTTTTAATATTTTAAGAGAGCGTTTATTATTACGTTCAAACTCAAGGTTGTCTTTATCGCCATGCCCCTCTGCGTACGGTTCTTCACCGAATACAACAATGGCTACATCGGGTTTGGTATTAAACTCACCCGTTGGGCTTAAAATAGCGTTACCGCCAGCAGCCTCTATTTGCGTTTTTAGCCCCGCATAAATAGACGTTGCTCCAGGAAAGTCTGCATTTTGATTATTAGTTCCCTGCCACGTAATACTCCAACCGCCCGATTGCTTACCTATGTTATCGGCCGCATCGCCTGCAATCAGTATGTTACTAGACGGGTTAAGCGGTAATAAATGATTGTTGTTTTTAAGTAGTACTAACGACTCTTGTACCGCTTGGCGGGCAATATCGCGATGTGCAGGCGCACCTATTAGTTCTAATTTACCTGAATATTTTCGATTTGCGGGGCTTGGTTTATCAAATAAACCTGCACGTAATTTAACGCGTAAAATACGTGCCACGGCGTCATCTATTCGCGCCATTGTTATTGTGCCCGCTTTTACTTGTTTAATTGTATTTTCATAAAGTGGTTTCCAAGCACCCGTTGGCACCATAAAAATATCAAGCCCCGCATTAACAGCCTGTGGGCAACTTTCATTTGTACAGCCTGCAACTTGTCCGTGTCCGTTCCAGTCACCTACAACAAAGCCATCAAAACCCATTTTTGTTTTTAATACATCGGTAAGTAAGTATTTATTGCCGTGATTTTTTTTACCATTCCAGCTATTAAACGATGCCATAACCGACTGACTACCTGCGGTTAAGCCACCTATATAACCTTGCGCATGAATGTTATATAACACCTCTTCACTATCAATGTTATCGCCTTGATCGTCACCATCGACAGTGCCGCCATCGCCTAAAAAGTGCTTAACGGTACTAATTACACGTTTGTCACTTAAAAAGTCCTCATCGGCTCTGCCTTGCAATCCGTTTACAATTGCGGCGGAATATTCACGTACTATGCTTGAATCTTCTGAGTAGCCTTCGTACGTTCTGCCCCATCGGTCGTCGCGAACAACCGCAACAGTCGGTGCAAATACCCAATCTATGCCTGTTGCCATTACCTCTATTGCAGTAGCTGCTGCAATGCGCTCAATTAATGCGGGGTTATTAGCAGCACCTAAACCAATATTGTGCGGGAATAACGTCGCCCCAATCACATTATTATGGCCATGTACTGCATCAGTGCCCCACATGGTTGGAATTTTACTGCCATCAATTGAGTCATCAACTGATGCCTGATACATGCTCTCAGCAAGCATTATCCAATCTGCAGGCGTTGCATGCTTATTAGCATTTGGGAACGAGCCACCGCCATTTAAATACGAACCAAAGCCATATTTGCGCATGTCTGAAGCGGTTATATCGCGAATTTCAGGTTGGATCATCTGCGCTACTTTTTGCTCAAGCGTCATTGTTTTTAAATACTGTGCAATCTTATTTTCAATTTCAGGCGTTTTAACTACCTTGCTTTTAAGCGTTGGCCAAAGTGATAAACCACCTTGCTCATGCTCAGCCTTTTTGGCTACGGCGCTTTGGCTATTATTAGCGTTAACCTCTTGTTTATTACACGCACTTAAAACGCACAATCCTCCTATTAAAATGGGGAACATGTGTAACCTGTTAGTGTTTAAGCTTTTTTTCATTTTTATAGCCCTGTGTTGTGTCAGTGTGTTTTTGTGAAGCGCCTATTTGTTATTTAAATTTAACTATTGACCTGCTTAACAATAGCCACTAATCTAAATATGGAAGCGCTTCCTTAAAGTTATTAAATACCATACTTAGTGATTAATCAAATTAAATATGGAAGCGCTTCCACCAATGAAATTTATAAACTATAAATAAAAGCAAAATTTACTACAAAGAAGCAGAGGTTTTCTCTTAATGAAACAATTATCTTTACCTAGTGGCTCACCACTTTTAGCCAAAAATTTTACTTATGGTGTAGCTACGGCCTCATTTCAAATTGAAGGCGGCGCAGCTGATCGCTTGCCATGTATTTGGGATACTTTTTGCAGTAAAGAAGGCAAAATAGTCGATAATTCAAATGGCGATGTAGCCTGCGAGCACTACACTCGCTGGAAAGATGATATAAACTTAATTGAGTCTTTAGGTGTAGACGCATACAGACTTTCAATTTCGTGGCCACGCGTAATGACTAAAAGCGGTCAATTAAACCCGACAGGCGTTAAGTTTTATACCGACATTTTAGATGAATTAAAACGCCGTAACATTAAAGCTTTCGTAACGCTGTACCACTGGGATTTACCACAACACATTGAAGACGAAGGTGGTTGGCTAAACCGTAACACCGCTTACGAATTTGCGCATTACACAGATTTAATTACTAAAGCTTTTGGGGAACGTGTGCACTCTTACGCCACCTTAAACGAACCGTTTTGTAGCTCTTATTTAGGTTACGAAATAGGCGTACATGCGCCTGGCATAGTAGGTCGCGAATTTGGTCGTAAAGCCGCGCACCACTTATTACTGGGTCACGGCTTGGCTATGCAAGTACTTGCTAAAAATAGCCCAAATACGCTAAACGGTATTGTACTTAACTTTACGCCTTGTTACTCCGTTACCCAATGCGAAGAAGATTTAAAAGCCACTGCATTTGCTGATGACTATATAAACCAATGGTACATGCAGCCTGTAATGCAAGGTAAATACCCTGATATTATTAAGCAGTTACCTAAAGCCCACCGCCCAGATATTTTAGATGGCGACATGGAAATAATTGCTCAACCGCTGGATTATTTAGGGGTTAACTTTTATACCCGCATGCATTATCAAGCAAGCGAAACCGACTTTTACCATGAGCTGCCACATAAAGCGCCAATGACCGATATAGGCTGGGAAATTTATCCTAAAGCGCTTACAGAATTACTTGTATCGTTAAACGAAAAATACACCCTACCACCTATTTATATTACCGAAAACGGCGCAGCCATGGCTGACGAATTTGAAAACGGTGAAGTGAGAGATAACGACCGTATTGAATATTACCACGAGCATTTAAATGCCCTACATAACGCAACAGAGCAAGGCGTAAAAGTAGATGGTTACTTTGCGTGGAGCCTAATGGATAACTTTGAATGGGCAGAAGGATATTTAAAGCGCTTTGGAATAGTACACGTAGACTACAACACACAAAAACGAACTGTTAAAGCCAGCGGTAAAGCGTACAGTAACCTAATAACTAGCCGATAATTTATCGGCTTATAACAATAAGAACACACACTGTGAACAAACTCCCTTTATACGAAAAAGTCGGCTACGCCATGGGCGATGCCGGCGCTAACTTAGTATGGCGCGGTGCGCTTGCTTATTTAGCGGTGTTTTACACCGATACATTTGGCATATCGGCAGCCGCCGCTGCCATGCTGTTTTTGGTGGTAAGGCTATCTGATGGCGTCACCGATATTATTATGGGTATGATTGCCGACAGAACGCAGTCGCGCTTTGGTAAATTTCGCCCGTGGATACTCTACTCCGCACCATTTTTGGGCTTGTTTATGGTGTTGTGTTTTACTACACCCGATTTTAGCACCACCAACAAACTTATTTATGCCTACGTAACTTACATAGGTTTAACGCTTGCTTACACAGTAAGTAACGTGCCCTACTCGGCACTTATGGGCGTTATGACACCAGACGATACAGAACGCACAAAGCTCTCTGGTTTTAGGTTTGCAGGTGCGTTTACTGGTGGCTTATTGGTTATGGGTTTTTTACCTGAGCTAGTGGCATTTTTTGGTGGCGGCGACAACGCCAAAGGCTATCAGCTTACTATGTACTTATTTGCCAGCTTACTTATTATTTTAATGGTTATAACGTTTGCGACCACCAAAGAGCGTGTAACACCGCACGCCTCAAATGAAGGCAATTTAAAATCAGAGTTGTTTGATTTAACCAAAAGCCTGCCGTTTATAATCCTACCTCTACTTGCTACCACCCTCTTTTTTTATTACCGCGATTTATACAGCGGCGTATTTTTTGCCCTTGTTATGGCTGCAATGACATTCGTTATTAAAAAACTACTCAATAAAGATAAGCAAAGTTTAACGGGATCACAGCGCGATATGGTTGATCTTCTGACCAATAAACCTTGGTTGGTGTTACTCGGCATTGGTTTTTTAACCATGATGTTTAATGGCATAAAATACGGTGTAATTGCGTACTACTTTAAGTACCACGTAGCCAATGAACTCATGGCTGGGCAATACTTTATCGCCTTATTGGTTGTATCTATATTAGGCGCACTTGCCACAGGTAAACTGGCCGAAATTATGGGTAAACGAAACCTATTTATTGCATCATTAATGCTAAGCGGCATACTCACTACTGCATTTTACTGGGTGCCTAGCGATAACCTAGTTGCTGTATTTACCTTTGGTTGCGCTGCTGAATTTTTTGCCGCGATGATGCCAACATTATTTTTTAGTATGCTTGGTGATTCAGCCGATTATTCAGAGTGGAAAAACAAACGCCGCGCTACAGGCCTTATTTATTCTGCGGGTACATTTGTGCAAAAAACCGGAGGTGGTTTTGCAGGTGCATTAGTATTAGTGGTACTTGCAGGCTACGGCTACAACGGCATGGATGAGCTAACAATCACACAAGCCCTACCTGGTATGCAGTTACTTATGAGCTGGATACCTGCCGCATTTGCTTTTTTAGGCGCCGCATTGATGTTTATTTATCCGCTTACTTCAGCGATGACGCAAAAAATAACAGAAGACTTAGCAATTAGACGCAGTAATGTGTAAATTAACTTTTAATGACCCTTCGCGCTTTATATTTTATAAAGCACGATTAAAAACACATATAAGCTAGGACATCAATGGCGACAATTTATCAAGTATCAGAAATGGCAGGTGTGTCTTTATCAACTGTTTCAAGGGTACTTAACGACAACGACTACGTAAGCAAAAAAACTAAAAAAAAGGTATTAGAAGCAATGAAAGAGCTAGGCTATCAGCCAAGTTCTATTGCTCGCTCTTTGGCGTCTAGCACTACAAACAGCGTCGGTATTTTAGTTTCTGAGTTGGATGGTCCGTTTTTTGGTCAAATGATGTCAGCCATTGAAGAGCACCTTCGTATCGCGGGTAAACACGTGATTATTACCCCTGGACACAGTGACGAGAAAAAAGAAAAAAGCGGCTTTGAGTTTTTAATAGGCCGTAATTGCGACGCTATTATTGCCCACGTAGAAGTTGTATCAAACGAGTATCTAATTGAGTTAAGTAAAGGCAAAACCCCTATTTACTTAATGAGCCGCTACGTTAAAGAAATTGAAGAAAACTGCATTAGCCTCGACAACGTAATGGGCGGCTACTTAGCCACTAAAGCCATGATCAACAAAGGCCATAAAAACATTGCGTACATAGCAGGCCCGCAATTTAAAGAAGACGCGTCAAACCGTTTAAAAGGTCACAAACAAGCCCTAGCAGAGTACAACCTAACCTTTGACGAAAACCTATTTTATATAGGCGACTTTAAAGAAACCGGCGGCAGCGACGGCTTAAGGCATTTTATTCAAAATAAAGCACAGATAACCGCCCTTGTATGTGCCAATGACGAAATGGCATCGGGTGCTATGAAATACGCCCGCGAACACGGTTTTAACCTGCCAAAAGATTTAGCCATTATTGGATTCGATAACGTAATTTTTACCAATTACCTCTACCCAACACTGACTACAATAGATAACCCAGTTCCCGAAATGGGCCGAGCTGCGGCTAACTTAGTACTTAAGGACATTTATAAAAAAAGCGGCATAACAGTAAAGCACGTGTTTCAGCCAAAGCTTATTTTAAGAGACTCAACACCGGACATTAATTAACTTTAAACCTAATTTAAATCTAGTTTAAATTTAAGTTATGTAACTCATTACGCACCCACTGCGTATCTAAATATTGCTCTACGTGCTGCTTCGAAAACTTTAAAAAGTTACGTGTAGCATGCGATATGTGCCTATCTGTTCGCATTACAAAATACCAATGACTCGCTAAATGGGTATCGGTTACGTTTAAAATTTTAAAACTAGTATCGTCTGTTGCAAGTACATGGCGTGATAAAACCGCAATGCCCATCCCCGATGCAACCGCGACGCGTATTGCTTCATTACTCGCCATTTGCACGCTATCGCTCAGAACTAACCCTCGGCTTTGTAACTCGCTTTCAAATAACATACGTGTTGCTGAACCATTTTCTCGAAGTAAAAAGCGATACTGCATTAAATCAGTTAATTCAACGGCTTTTACATGAGCTAACGGGTGGTTTAGCGGCACTATAAATTCAAGTGGATTATGCAAAAAGCGCGCAGCTTGTGCGTGTTCAAGGGACGGCGGGTGGCTAAATACATAAATATCGTCCTCTCCTCGCTCAAACCTATCAAGCACCTCTGCCCTGTTACCTATTTCAAGCGGGAGTTCAACATGGGGATGTAAATTACTATAGGGGCCAAGCAGTTTTGGTAAAATATATTGCGCCGTATTAACCATGGCAATTTTACAACGGCCGCGTGCTCCGCCATTAAGCTCGGTTAAAAAATCTTGGTAATCTTCAAAATGTCCAAACACTTGCTGGCAGGTTTTAAACAGTTCAAGCCCTGCATCGGTCACGTGTAGCTTTTGCTGTTGTATAAGAAGTAGTGGCTCGCCTACCGCTTCTTGCAGTCGCTTTATTTGTAGCGATACCGTTGGTTGTGTTAGGTGTAAACGCCTTGCGGTTTCGCTTATTGAGCCCGTTTTAACCACGCTCATAAATACTTCAAGCAACCTAAACGATATATGTCGTAAATCCATACCTACCTCATAATGTACCTTATAATAGCTACCTAATAAGCAACTCATAGATAAACACCTATAACTAACTCGTATTTATTTTATTATTTACTATACAAAGTTTTATCTACAATAGCGCCACTTAATTTACCACCTAGTAAGGAAAGCCAGTGCCAGATATTGTTGTTATGTTTTTTATTTTAGGATTAGTGGCGGGTATTTTACGCTCTGATTTGGCCATTCCAAAAGCCACCTACGACACACTAAGCTTATTGCTCATGTTAACCATAGGCTTAAAAGGCGGTATGGTGCTGCACGGTAACTTAAGCTGGCAACTACTGCCCGAAATGGGATCGGTAATGCTGCTTGGCGCACTTATACCCCTTATGCTTTACCCTATTTTAAAATACGTGATTAAACTCTCTGTCGCTAATAGCGCCAGTATTGCCGCACATTACGGCTCAGTGAGTGCAGGTACATTTGCTGTTGCGTTCGCTTATGCTGAATCAGCTAAATTAGTAGTAGGCGCAGAAGTAACCCTGTATTTAGTGATGCTAGAACTCCCTGCAATCATTGTTGGTTTATTGCTTTACCGAAAGCTTGATAAAGAAAACTGCCAAAAAAGTACGCTGTCGTTAAAAGCGCTTTGGCACGAAACACTTACTAACAAAAGTGTGATTTTACTCGTTGGCGGCGTGGTTATCGGTATGATGTACGGCACGGTGCAAGGTAGCCAAGTAACTAGCCTTTTAACAAGCAGCTTTAAGGTTGTGCTGGCATTATTTTTACTAGAAATGGGTTTAGTAGCCGCGCAAACTCTACGCCCTATCCCTTGGAAACATTGGAAACTAGCGGTATTTGCTATCGTCACCCCGCTATTTTTAGGCACAATTGGCACAGCAGTAGGCACACTTTTAAATTTAGAATTAGGCTCGGTAGTTATATTGGGAAGCTTAGTAGCCAGCGCCTCTTACATAGCCGCGCCCGCTGCAATAAAAGCGGCAATCCCTAAAGCCGATATTGGTCTTGCTATGCTGAGTTCACTCGGTGTAACTTTTCCGTTTAATGTGATTGTTGGTATTGGTTTATACCACCAGCTCGCAGTAGCAATGCAGTAAACGAAAAATCAGTATTAATAATTAAAATTTATTACTTTGAAGCTGTTAAGCCCATTTTATACGGGATTAACAGCTAAATTAAAAAGGTCATTTTATAGTAAATACAATGGTCACTTAATCGTTAATTTTTTATGTGGGCTCAAAAAAAACATCTTTTTCCACCCTTGATTTTGCGTTGTAAAAAGCCACGGCATGGGCACTAATGATAAAATAGAATAATGCACATGAGGCTGTTTTCCTGCAGCATTTCCAGTATCGCCCAGTAAACTAATTTGACTGTTTATGCTTACCACATCACCTGTACTTACCGAGTAGTCATTTAAATGCGCAAAATAATGTATACGCCATTTTGGCCCAAGTACTGCAACCGCTTTACCACCTCGGCTTAACTCACCTGCAAATATAACAACACCGTTTGTTGAGGCAACTACAGGAGTGTTCTTTATGCCAAAAATATCAATTCCTTTGTGCACACCCGACCTACCCCAAGGCTCGTACCAAAACGTGTTATGGTTCCAATCTTTACTTGTGGCACCTTGTACCGGAATCATTATTTTTTCGGGAATTAGTAAGCCTACTATTAATAAAGTAACGACTCCAATTGCAATCCACTTAAGTACTTTCACTTTTCTATCCTTGATATTTAATAACTTATACTGGTAAATTATTAGCCATAATAACTGAACTCATCATGAGTCGTATTTATGATGTTTTATTTGAATGAAATACCCGACTAACATGTACTAAGCTGATCAACTTCAAAACAGGTTTTATAAGCAATTGAGCACTGCCCGCTATAAACAACCATGTGCCACTCTCTATTAATGAGTCATTTAAAAAGAAAAAACTGCCAATTAAAAACCACACAGCAATCAAAAAATCGTTAAACGCTCCCAGCGCTTCATATCGCCGCTGAATGGTAATATGCTCTTGCCCTAAATCTAAAATAAACTGATTACTGGAGTCCATAAGTACTGCTCACTCTTTTATTTCATAATTTAAAAAGCTTGTTTTCACAAGCTAAGCCGCACCATACAATAACAAAATTTACGCAATAAAAAACGCTGGCCAATGCGAATCAGCCAACGTTTTTATTCTTTGTGCAATACTTAACTAATCGTTTATTTTTTCTCTTTTTCTAAACGCTTTTTAAGACTCAATGCTGCATCGGCTGCTAATAAGCGCATAAACTCAGATCCATTGCTTTGCTCTCCTTGGCCTGCGCCTATTACAATTTCAGGCACTAAACGGCTATTACCTAAGCTTGTAAATAAAGCGGTTTGAATTTTAACTTCTGCTTTTAGCGTTTCATCAAATACATACTTAGGATCAAGTGCCGCAGATTTAGCTCTTAAACGAGCTTCAGCTAAAACGTCCATACCTAATGCTTCTAAACGTTGTTGCTTTAAAATCTCTTCTTGCTCTTTTGCAAGCTCCGCTTTTACAGCCACTCTTTGCTGCGCAGAAATAATGGCATTTGCCTTAATTCGTTCAGCATCAATTTGCTCTTTGATTTTTAGCTTTTCAGATTCAGCACGTTGCTTAGCGATGGCTTGTTCACCTAAAGCCACTTCAGTACGTGCTTGTTGCTCAGCTTTTTTAAGGTTTTGACGCGCTAGTGCTTCATCAGCAGCAGCTTGCTTTTGGGCTTCAAGGCGAGCATTTACTTTGCTTTCGTAGTCAATAATGCTGGCATCAACTACTGTAATACCGTAAGCGCCTAAAATAGGTGCGTTACGCAGTGTATTACCTTCATCGTCCATTTTAATATTAATAGTGACACGTTGCTGTTTACTTAAATTACCTAAATCGTCAGATTTATCGCGCTCACCGGTACTAATAATTTGTTCAGTAACAAAAATACCGTTGGTTAATTGATCAGCAAAATCTTGGCTTAATTGACCATTACCACCTGAATAATGTTGCTCTACCGACATCATACGCGCCGACGCTTTTACATTTTCAGTGGTCGCACGCATTAATAAATTAGATATTAATGTTTCTTGTGAACCAAATTCTTCATGGATTTTAAGTAAACCACGCAAAGCACCTGATTCAGCTGCAGGCACATTACCTGGTAATCTAAAACGCGATACACCGCGTGCTCCACCTGTTGTGGTATCTAAAAAACGAATAGGAATGAGCGGTACAATTGCACTTGCTGTTGCATTTGCGTCACCGGTAAAGTTAATCGAAATCACTTTTTTATAGGCCGATGTAGTACCAAACGCTTTTAAATAAGGGCCAGCCTGATTTATTACTGTTAAATTGCCGGTAAAAGCCGATTGATGTACTAAACGCTCATCGGCTTCATTCCATGAAATAACTTGTGATGTGAGTGTTGCGATTACCGCTAACACAATAACAATTGATGAAACTAAAATTACATTTCGACGACCAAATCGACTCATAAATGAATCACTTTTTACTGCTGGAACCGCTTTTTTCTCGCTATCCATTTTTATTACTCTCCATGTTTAATTTCTTTTTAACAAAGTAAATGATTTCCTGCTCACTCAAGTGCGCGCAAAAACTGCCTGAACGATGTAGTTCAACAAATGTTGCGAGGATTTCTTCTTTACCTTTAGCTGTTTTATCTTGGTTTTCTTGTGTTTGATTTTTTTCTGTTAGTTGAGTGATTAGTTCATCCACTATCGTATCTTTATCAAACAGTACGTTGTATTCCTTGGATTTTCTTACCCGACTTTTATTTATATTGCTGTAAATTACATAAAGCGCAACGCATAAAATAATAACAAGTAAACTTAACCCTATAATGTAAAAAATCATAAGCTCTACTTAAATTAGTTTAAATACTTAACGAGCAATAACAATTGTAAATATTGCTATACAAATGTTAAGCCGATAATTTTACAGTAATGCTAGGGGCTGTTGATCTTTGTAGTATATATATTAATCAGCCCATATTGGTAGCCACATCATAGTGAATGCTAAAGCGAGCATGGAATGATAATTCCGCTCAAGCTTTTCATACCGTGTGGCTATCCCTCTATATTGTTTGATCCGACCAAAGGCATTCTCAACTAAGTGCCTATATTTGTACATGCACCAGTCAATATCTTCATTACCCACTAAACTGTTATCCTTGCGTGGAATAACGGGTGTAGCGCTATTGTCACGAATAAACTCTCTTAGTTTTTCACTATCGTAGCCTTTATCTGCGACAACAACATTACTCGTTGGGCAATTGGCTACAAGTGACTCTGCATGGACGATATCATGCGTATTTCCACAGGATAATTCATAATAAACAGGCAATCCTCCGCTATCTACTGCAAGATGAATTTTAGTCGAATTACCACCTCGACTCTTACCGATTGATTCATTGTCAGCGGTTCTTGCACCGCAACTATGCTGGTGAGCCCTGACAATACTGCCATCAATAAAGATCCAATCCATATCAGCATAGTGGGATAACACTCGAAATAATTCATTCAAAATATCTTTTTTGGACCATAAATTAAATCGTCTATAAATAGCACTCCACGAGCCGAAATAAGACGGTAAATCTCGCCAAGGAATACCGGTACGCATCTTATAGAGTATGCCTTCGAGCGTTTTTCTATGCTCAGGCTTATTATAAATTCGACCACTTAAGTGCATTACTTTTGATAAGACATTCCATGTCGCGTCTGTTAACATTAATCTTGGCATGAGGGTTCGGTGTAACGTTTTTTAGCGAATTCAATTATACCTTATCCTTATGCTGTTTGTTTTTTATACCGCAAAGATCAACACGCCCTAGGTAAAAAACAGATTAAAAAGTGTTTAATAAATAAAATAGAGTTTAAGCTGTAATTTAAAAGCCGGAATAAAGTGATATTTTTGATTATATTAATAAGTTACTTTAAGTAATCCATGCACAGTAGCGTTGGGCAGCCAGAACAATAAACGCGCTAATAAATCACCTTTATCTAAACCAGTGACTTTTGACGTAATTTCAATACAATTTGATAAAAGAGGCTCTTGCTTACACACTTTTAAAAATTCAAACTGCCAAGATTCAAGCGCTAATGTACTTAATTTATAATTAATACGAGAAAAAGCGACAAAATTTAATTTTGCTACAGGCATATCATATCCATCATGTAATTGGAGCTTTTTCATCAATGGTATAATTGGGTAAGCTAATTCAACTAAACGTAAACAAGGAGGTGTTTTTACAGTAAGCTTTTGTTGTAGTATCGAAAAAAAATCTAATACAGCGAGTTCATCTTGCTCTCCTTCAAATCCTTTAGCTAATGATACCTCCGCCTGTGCTCGCTCAACACGAGAAATTTCAGCCGGCAAAGAAAAAAAGGCTTCCTCCTCAGAGCTATAATTACCTTCTGGGCGAGTACTTTGAAGAAACAGTGAAAATCCAGCACCTAAGTCATACAAGCTTGGCTTTTGCGAGGGAAGAGTAACAATGTATGCTTTTGCAAAATCTGCAAAAACTATTTCCCCCATAAAGCTCTCAAGAGTTGGATATTCAGATTTTAAGCACTCAACTAAGCGCATAACATACCCTGCAGCATATATGTTTAAGCGACGAAAAAATGTTGATCTTTCTTTACCTTCGGTTAATAACTCCCAAGATATATCAGTATGTGCAGAAGCTTGCATCACTTTTTCTCTAAGATCGCCACGTACAACTAACATCGTCATCATCCATTCTTGTGTTTTCTTCAGCGTTACTTCATTCATACTTTAATCTAACCATATGTTATTTAACGGACTATTGGAGTAGAGAGTACTATTGTGTTATTCATTGTACTAAAAATATTATCTGTGCTTGGCACGACACCTCTAAGAACTGAACGCGCTTTATTCAATTCAGTCACTAACGTAGGAAAGTCAGGTATATTGGCATCCCATTCTAATAAAGTAGCAATATTACCGCCAGCAAGTGACTGAGCCAGTCGATATAAATACCACACTTTTTCAGGCACGGGTCTGTCATGCGTATCAATAAGGCAGTCCCCCATTAATGTGGGTCCTGCTAGGTGTATCTGCACAATGTGATCATGAGGGAGATTTTTAATAAATGTTTCAGGGTCATAACCATGATTATAAGATGACACATAAACATTATTTACATCTAGCAACAGTCCGCAGCCAGTTTGATTAACTAGTTCTGATAAAAAGTCCCATTCAGTAAAAGTATTTTGTTGAAATTCTAAGTAACTAGAAGGGTTTTCAAGTATTAATGGGCGTTGTAAAAAATCTTGCACATAATGAATTCTTGAAACCACATGCTGAAAACTTTCCTTAGTTAGTGGCATAGGTAAAAGATCGTGACTATTAACACCCATTGTACCTGTCCAACAAAGGTGATCTGAAATCCATTCAGGTTCGATTTCATGAGCAAGTTTTTTTAGCTTTTCAAGGTATACCTGATTTAAGGGATCTGTACTGCCAATGTTCATTGACACACCGTGCATTACAATCGGTTTTTTTGCACGGACTTCTTCTAATACGTGACGAGCATAGCCATAATTATCAATAAAATTTTCACTAATTATTTCAAACCAATCAATCCCCCAGTCTTTTTCATTCATGAGATAAGGAAAATGCTGTGTTCTTAATCCAACCCCAAATCCCAATGGCTCTAAATTAAGCATATTTTTCGTCAAAATGTTGGTCCTTATAAATGAGTAAAGCCCCCATAAAGGAGCCTTACGGTTTATAGCTGTGTAATGGTGCACTGAATTGATTACACTAATTTTGCTATTGAAAAAATCGCTTAAGTTGAAGGCGGTAATACCAAGCGAATATCAGATGGTGCCGGCGATGAAGGAATATGAATGGATTTATTATGGCCACTACCTTGCACTTTCACCAAACCTTTTGCAGCACAGTAGCTGCGCCATGCAACATCGTAAACAGCTTCACCTTGGTGATAAGGCATAGAGTTTTTTTCAACAACAGTAGGAGGTAACATATCTCTTGCAACTAATTCTGGCCATTGTATTTCTTGTCCATGAAAGTGTGGGGCTTCGCCAAATTTATATAACTGCATTTCATAATTAGCATCACTTTGTGCAGGGTAAAGTTGTGATGCTGAAATAGGCACAGCGCAACCTCCCAAACTGCCACATAAATTATCTGCTGGCGCGCTTTTTAATCCTGCTACCGCAGAACTACCGCAATTACCGCCACCCGTTGCGCTTTGCACAAAGCCACAACCACCTTGTGTCTTACACTCGTTCGACCCTTTACAGCTGTGATACGCCAATTTATCAGCACACACATTCTTATCATCACCACTACTTTCATCTATCGCCATACCTTGACACGCATGATACAACTGTTGTTTTGTTTGATTTTCAATGCCTGTAACTAGATCAGGACAACGGCCTGTAACAGCCCAACAAATAGAAACACGATCTCCAGAGCCACCCATCGCAGGCGAAGGAAATTGTGACTTAGGATCAGCCCAATATTTGTTCAGTGATGTTGTAATTCCTTTAATGGTACCAACAGCAGAAGAGCTAAAAATAGTAAACGTATTATCTATTTCTGCTGGTGAACCTAATCGATTTAAAGCCGCTGCAATATCGGATGTTTTAGGTAGGTGAGGTGCACCATCAATACCTAGCATTGCATCATTCCAAGGTTTATCTGGGTTATTTTCATGCCATACATCCCAGGTAATATAATCATCTTTAGCTATTAAGCTTTTAACTTCGTCGAATAGTTCAAAATGATCTTTCCCCCCATTATCAAAGCGCGCTTGAGCAGAGCCTGATGCAGCCGCTGTAGGATTTCCTTGATCATCATACCCTGGGTAATCTTTAATTAAGCCCTCTTTACTCGGCTGAAACTTAGATTGCACGCTACTGAGCATACCCGCTTTTTTTGTTTGAGCTTTCTCAAACGAAACCGCCCAAGGCTCAGTTACCCAACGTTCTATAATCGTTTTAACCACATCATCACCTTCACCTTGGTCAGTAATAGCATTAATATTATTGATGAGCTGTAGTTTTACGTTATTCAAATCTTGAGTTGTACATTCTATTTCAGTTTTAATACCTGGATACTGCTTAGCTTCTCTCGGTGGGGTATTATTAAATTGATCTCGCTGTAAGCCATTGTCTTTTGCAGGTGAAATTAAGTGCGATAGTAAATGACTACCATCGGAATAAGTAATCTCTAAGTAATCCCAATAACACAAGTACATATGACCAATAGAGCCAAATAATGGTAAATCAGTTTCTCCCATACTCGGTGTAAACCAATTAAATGGCGCTGATTCAAAATACTTCGTTCCCACATCGCCGTTTTTCCGCTTTACTGGAGGGTTAAATAACATCTCATGTCCACGCTCAGCTTTTTCTTCAATCGCTAAAAAAAGATCGACCTGCGCCTCATTCATTGCCCTCAGCTCTACTGTTAACTTACTTAAATCAGGATCTTTGCCCTTCCAGTCTGTAAAATCTAAGATATGCGGTATTAATGTTGAATTTGCTTTATAACAATGCCAACCATAATCGTCGCTTTGTAATGCTTTACTTGTAAAAATAGGCGTGACACCTATCGCGCTAGCCATATTAGAAGCTAACTGTAGATGCAACATCTCTTCAATAAAAACGCTGTATACCTTATTAAATACATTTTCATTGGTTGTTCGTGGTTTTTCCTTAGTTGCGGCCGTTGCACCAGAGCCTGGCCACCAGCGCCCAGTGTAAAGTTTACTTCCGGCACTGTTAATTTGATGCATTCCCTTAATAGAATAAAGCGATACCATATAAAGCGGAATAGTGAAAAGCTCAACATTTATAGCAGCTTGAGCTATTGCTTTTACGCACGCTAAATCGGCTTTGAGGTGACTAATGTTACGGTTTTTAAGTTTAGTTATTGCTTCTTGCTGCATTGTAGTTTTCTCCTAGATATTAATACCCCGAACACCCTAAAAACTTAAACACGGATCATTTAAGTATTTCTAAATATGTTCCTTCTAAAATACTTTAGCGTACGGGATAAAATCTTACTATTACACCAATATTACATGCGTTACAGCTGAGATTAAAATAACATAACCACATGATTTATAAGCACCTTTAGTTAAAATAAAAAAACCACGGTAGGTATTAACCTAACGTGGTTTTTAATGTTGAACATTTTGTCGTTTTATTCAAAGCGCTGAAAATAGCCGCTTGAGATAGATTTATTATCCAGAGTTCAGGTTAATTAGCATAAATAATTAACATTCATACTTTAAGGAGAAACTATTCGCATTGTTCCATCTTCTCGGCGAGTATCTCTAACCCATTGCCCTTCAATTGTTTTCGTAATACGTACGTTATCTGTGGTTTTGTATTTACGCCAAATTAAAAAACAGTGTAAATGCGTTAAACTCGGTTTTTATCTATCTTGAATTCAAGTATTAAGTGCAATCATTATGCAGCCACCAGAACTTCTGATTGCCCCGTAAATAACTCATGAGGGGTTTTATACCCTCTTGTTTTTCTTGGCCGATGGTTGAGCTTATCAACTGCCGCCTGTATTTCTGCTTCACTTAGCGACATAAAGTCAGTTCCCTTGGGGAAGAAGCGTCTAAGTAAGCCGTTGGTATTCTCATTTATGCCCCGCTCCCATGATGAATATGGGTGAGCGAAATACACATCCGCTTCTAATTTTTGTGCAACATGCTCATGGTGAGCAAACTCTTTTCCATTATCTAAAGTCACGGTAATAACCTTACCTTTATAGGGTGTCATACACTTGATCAGCGCATCGGCTGTTATTTTCGCATGCTTGCTTTCAATTCTGTGAACGACTGTATATAACGTTTTACGTTCAACCATTGTAACAAGGGCATTTTTACGCCCTTTGCCTATCACTGTATCGCCCTCCCAATCACCAATCCTAGACTTTGAATCCACAATACTTGGGCGTTCATCAATACTGACTCGATTAACTATCTGTCCACGTTTATCGTAGCTTCCATAGCGTTTTTTATACTTTTTACATGCACGAGTGAGTGTCTTATGTAGTTCACCACCACGAGCCTTGTCTCTGTAAATATATTGATAAATCGTTTCATGATGCAAAACGACCTTTTTCTCTAAAGCTAAGCGGCCTGCCACCTGCTCTGGCGAAAGTCCGTCAACCAACAATTTATTAATCCAGTCAGTAACATCATCTGTTAACTTACTTGCTTTGAAAGATGACTTGCGTCTTTGCTCTGCAAAATTATTGGCTTGGTTAGGTCGATAGCCTTTAAGCCCTTTATTGCGTTTTAACTCTCTAGAGATAGATGACGGTGAACGAGTGAGTTCATCAGCTATCTGTTTTTGGTTATTTCCTGCTTTTATTAACGCGTAAATCTGGTATCTTTCTGCTTGTGTCAGCTGTTTATATTTCATTAAAGCAATTTCCTTTGGCGAGAGAATGGCCGAATTATAACAGCTGGCCATCTAATCTGAGAAATTGCACTTATTATCCGAATTTAGGTATGCTAAAACTGTGGTCTATTACATGTAAAATATCTAATATAGCCAATGTTTATTGGTTTAATTTAGAGCGTGTTGATCTAACTTAGGCATCATTCAATCTCGTATGATAAACCCAAAAAATACAAAAAAGCCCATATTAGGCGCTAACCTAATATGGGCTTTTTTACTCTCGCTATCTATATCATGCTTTAGTAAGCACTTTATTAATAAATCTTATAAAGAAAGATCTTCTTTAGCGCGAGTTAAGTTGTGCGATACCATTGTACTTGTAGACATTTGGTTTGCTTCGTATAAATCAGCAAGGCCAGCAGTGTCGTTGTTCGCTTTTAAACGTGCTACACCACGGTTGCTTAATGCAAACGATGTAAGTTGACGTACTTTAAATTTAGGGCCATCTGCGTCTTTTAAAAGCGCGATTGCTTGTGTACAAATTGTTTCAGCTTCTGCATAATTTTTTGACTTAACATTCAATGCACAGCTGTTAAATGATTGCTCAAGTGGCTGTGGCGCTGTGGCAGCTTCAATAACCATTAATTTGTAATCACTTGCATCAGCTACTGCAGCAGCTGAACATGTAAGTAGTGAGCTAATAGCGATAGTTTTGATAAGAGTAAGTTTCATGGTCGTAGTCCTGTTGGTTAAGCCGTGCTTGTTGCCGACAACTGAACTTTAGAGAATTAACACAAAAACGACAAACGATTAAAACAAACCTAATAAGTGAAGAAAATTAATCTATAGACTTTAGTCTAATGCCAAACCACTAATTTACGTCAATTGATATTTATATAATTCGCAACCAAACCCACACCTTATTTAGTGCGCTCAAGTAACTTAACTACTTGGGCTACAACCATTTCTGGCTCATCATTTTGCGGGTAGTGATAGCTTTTATCTGTTATTACTATTTCACCTTGAGGAAATGCATTAGCCCACTTTGAGTGTAAATCGCCCCACATTTCACGCGCTTTGTCGGTAAAAAATAATACCGATGGCTTTTTATATTTTTTAACTGAGGCAATTACTGTCACGGGTATGTCAGCAATTTGTGGATAATCAGATAGTGGGCGTTTTGCCCAAAAATCTAAATACTGATTTGACATTCCATTTTTCATATCGTCGAGCTTTATTGCAGCAATTTCTTTTTCAGCACGAGGCAAGTCAATCGCGCGCATAATATCTACATCGTGCTCTGATGCAGGCTCAATTAACATTAATGCTTTAATATTATTAGGGTATGTTGCAGCAAATACACGCGCAATATAAGCACCATAAGAGTGCGCAACATACACAACTGGCTCTTCTATTTTCAGTGTTTTGAGTAATAACAAAGCCTCAGCTGCATATTCTTCTGAGCTATAGTTTTTCTTTATTTGTGCAGAACCGCCATTACCAATACGAGAATACCGTATAACTTTAGCGTGCTTGGTAAGTGATTCAAAAACCGGATCCCAGTCACTTAAACCAGCAGAACCGCCCGCTTCAAGTAAAATAGTATGTTTACCTTTACCTGCTAGCTCGTATTCAACGTCAAAGCCATTTACTTGAACTTTAGCCAGTCCAGCTAAAGTACTAGTAGATATGAAAAGTGAGCAAAAAATAGATTTTCCGAGATTTTTTAACAAACTAGCCGCCCTATAATTAAAACCTACTAAGTACAGAAACTTGTTTATAAACTCATGTCCGCACCATTATGTTTAAGCCATTTCATATGCTTGTGATAATCCGGCATGACTTTATCAACAGTATTCCAAAAGTGGCTGTCATGGTTTCTATGCTGTAAATGCGTAAGTTCATGAACAACAATGTAATCGAGTACTGAAACGGGTGCCATTAAGCATTTCCAATGAAAATTTAGATTACCTTCAGCACTACAAGAACCCCAGCGATTTTGTAATTCTTGTACTTTTATATTATTAACTTTCACTCCAATTTTAGGAGCATATAACGCTATGCGTTCTTTAATTTTTTTAAGCCCTTTTTGTTTATAAAAAGCTTTAAAAATCTCAGTGCCTCTATGAATTTTATCTCTTCTTAATAAAAACCGACCGCGTTTCAACAGTAAATCTGTTTCTTGGTTTTCTTCAAGACTTAAACGATAACTACGACCTAAATATATAAAGCCTTCACCATTAACAAACTCACGCTGTAATTGAGTACGGTTTAAGTCTTCCCATTCAGCAAGGTTTCGGTAAATCCAACTGCGTTTTGCTTCTATAACTTCTTCTATTTTTTCTAACTGGTAAGGTGCAGGTGCTAAAATGTTCACCGAACCATCACGCTCGATAAAAATGCTGATAGTTTTGCGATCACTCTTTTTTAACGAGTAATTTATATCTTTATACTTAAGCGCTTCAATCATTTTTGCCTTCTATCTTTTTAACTGACTTTGTTATTCCTTTTGTAGAACAAATAGCAGGTGTGTATATATAAGTTCCGTCACTTAGAAGCCTAGCTCGTGCTTTACCTTCTTTAACAGCTACTTTTATAGATTCTTCGGGAGGTTGATTATTATCAATGGAATCACTCGTTTCCAAAATATTAAAGGAATCACCAATATAAGGCTCTATACGATCTCTAATATCTTTGTTTTCTTTCAGCGCAGGTAAGTATCCGCCAATGGTCTTAACTGACCATTGTAAAAGCCCCCACAATCTGACGCCGATTAGTTCAACACTTTGATACATGCCAATGCCAGCAAAAACAACAGCAATTAACTCTAAGGTAATATCTGTAGAGCCTTTCTCGGCTTTGCGTATAGCCCAAAAAAGTTTAACTGGCTCACCATCCAGCTCTTTAATATGCTCTACACCAACGCTCTCACCAACGATCAAATGCTCATTACAAAGCTGTATTAAATCCGTACAGCCTTTTAATACCTTGTCGTTATGAATACCATAACGAGCAAAACCTTCAGGGACTAAATAATTAGACTCGTATGGCGCATCATATTCAATATCGGTTTTAACTCTTAATTCGCCAATAGAGATATAAGGAACTTGTTTCGCCAATTCCTCAACAAAGTATAAATCGGTGCCGTTAACATGGGTTTTTAAACTTTCCCAATCAATGTGAGAATCGCTGTTCATGCTAGGCAAATCAATAAACTCTTTTATTTTTTGATCGCGCTTTTTAGCTAAACTTAAAATTTCAGTGGCGAGTAGTTCAGCATGTTCTTCAAGCTGTGGTACATCACTTAAAATAAAATGCTCACGTAATTTTTGACGCAACGGCTTAACAAGCTCGTCTTCTCTATCCCAAAAATTCATCCCATTAATGTTATGAATAATATCTTCAACAACATTTTTACTAATCGCCTGCACTTCTTCAATGTGCTCAGCTAAGCCACCGTCTTTAAAGGCAAGATCAGTAATTAAATCAAAAAAGGGTTCATCTTGGCCTGCACTTGGGCCACGACCTTGTAGCACTTCAACACGCAAATCTCCTAATAACAGCGCCATTTGCTCCCAGTTACCGGCATGTTTACGAATAACCTCTTCTAACTTATCGCTCATTTTTTTATAAAAAACGGGATCGCTATCCATTTCTACTTTTAAGTGTTTACGAATAGCGTGTTCCATTTCACTGGCTGTCGATTTTTTATCTTCTGCTACAACACGAGTCTTTATATTACTTTCAAACTGATCACTTAATAAATCAACCGGTGCTATGGTCGGATTAATACCTAAACTAATTAAATGTTCATTGGTTAACTGACGAATTTTAGCGCCGACACCAAAAAAGTTAAGGCTGTCGTCTCGGTAACGTAATTTAGCTAACTGCTGAAGGCGAGCAAACTGGTACATAGGGATTTTGTACTTGTCAGCTTGTGGATGCGGCACAATTACATCCATGCTTTGTAGAAACTTCTTATAAAAAACCGTAAATTGCTCACGTAATCTAATGTCGTCTAAGCAGTCAATGGCATCGGTTTGTATTTTATAATGGCGTTCGCTGTCGAGTTGCTGTGTAACCAGCAATTCAATATCTTTGACTTTATTTTCAATGAATAACTGTAAAACACGTTGGTAACGCTGGGCTAAAACAGGCTCTTCATCTTCAATGCTACCTAGTTCTGAGCGAATATCGGCTTGATCATCAGAGTTATAGAGTTTTAAGGCATCGTCTAACGCATTGGTTAAACCAATATAATCTACAATAAAGCCATGGGTTTTGTTTGGGTAAGTTCGGTTTACCCGCGCAATGGTCTGCAATAAGTTATGCTCTTTTACTTTCTTGTCTATATACATAACCTGTTCAATGGGTGCATCAAAGCCAGTTAGCAGCATGTCACAGACAATCAAAATACAAATGCCAGTATCCGGTTCAGTAAAATCAATGGGGCGCTTAAAGTTCTCAATCGCATTGTGCTCTGAGCTGTACCGTCTTGCCGCTAGCTGGGCGGTACTTTCATTATTATCCCCTGATGAAATAATCACAGCGGTTTTAACAAATTTTAATAAATTAAGCTGTTCTATCTCAGTATCGCTTTTTGAGGTTTGCTGCTTTTGTTCAATTAGCGCGTCCAGTGCCAACTTAAAATAGTCTTGATAATAAATCGCCGCCTGTCTGGTTGAACAGACAATTTGTGCTTTAAGGCCGGCTGGCAATATGCGACTCGTATAATGCTCCACAATATCTTGAGTAATGGCTTTTATCCGCTTTTCAGCTTCTAAAATATCGCCTTCTGCACCGTATTTTTTGCGAATTTCAAGTAACTCTTCATCGCTGCGTTCTTTAAATAAATCTTCAAATTTGCGATCAAATTCCGATTTATTTTCAAGGGCGCTATCTGCGGTTTTACCTTCATAAATAATCGGTAAAGTAGCCCCGTCACTGACGGCATCTTTGAGTTTATATTTGTCGATGTAAGCCGACTCTTGGTCAATGCCAAAGCGTTTCCATGTGGGTTCTTTATGGTGTTCTGCAATTAACGGTGTACCCGTAAAAGCAATACGCGTTGCTTGTGGAAACGCATCCATTAAATTATCAGACAAACTCGGTTTGTCTTTACCACCACGCTGAGTCCGGTGGGCTTCATCCACTAAAATGAGAATGCGCTGGTCGTTATTAATCACGTCAAAAGGCTTAAACAACTGAATGTCTAATTCAGCATCGTATTCGCCTTTGTCTTCTAGTCGCGCCAGTTGTTTTCTAACGGCTGGTGGCAAGTGTTTCGCGGCGTCTTCTCTAAACTTGTGCATCATCACTAAATTTAGATTAGAGCTGCTTTTGGCTAGTTCCGTTTTTGCTTGAGCGAGTGTGGTTATTTTAGTGATATATTCGCCGGTTAATATGGCGGTATTACCCAGTTGTTCTTCTAAGTCACGCCTGTCATTGACCATTAATACTTTATATTGCTGCAAGGCTTTATCGGTACGTAACTTACGTACTAAAAACACCATGGTTAAGCTTTTACCACTGCCTTGGGTGTGCCACACCACGCCAGAGCGTTCTAGACCGGTTTCGCCTTGGTGCATACGCGTAATAATTTTATTCACCGCACGATATTGCTGGTAACGGCAAATCACTTTAACTTGTTTGCCTGCTGCGCCCATAAACAAGGTGAAGTTTTTAGTAATATCGAGCAACTGAGCAGGGTGTAACATGCCTTCGACTAAGGCTTGCTGTGCGTTGAGTTTACGCGGCTCTGCATCTTCTAACTTCCAATCAAAGTAGTGTTCTTGTTTAGAAGTAATCGTGCCGTATTTGGCGTGTTCACCACAGGTGATGATCATTAACTGGTTGGTATAAAAAAGCTTAGGTTCGCCTTCTCTGTTGGCGCTGTGGGTGGGTTCACGCAAATCCGCATAACGGCGCAGTTGCTCAATGCCTTCATAAATGGGATTAGCGCTGGTGGCATCGGGGAGTTTGCATTCAATTACCACCAAGGGTAAGCCATTCACAAATAACACAATATCAGGGCGGATCTGTTTTTTGCTACTGCCCGGCGTGTCTATTCTAAATTGGTTTATGGCGTACAAGCTATTGGCTTGCCAGTGGTCAAAATTAATAATGGTCACGCGCGGGTTGTTCTCTCCCGTGACATGGTTTTTATCCAATTGGTAGTCAGACAGCCAAGTTAAAAACTGTTGATTAGCGGCCAGCAGTTTGTCGCTGCCTAAACGGGTAAAGTCATCGTATATGGTGTTTAACTGTTCATCCGTTAACCAAGGCTTACCTTTATGTTCACCTTCTGCTATCAGGTTTAGCCGATAAACCGCTTGCACAAACAAGGCTTTTATCACCGTTTCCCGAAAATCATCACGCAAGCTAGTGGCAGGATCTTGTGGAATACCTTCCCCTAAATCTAATACCTTCCAGCCCAATGACTTTAATTGGGCTAATAATGGCTGTTCGACAAACTGATATTCAGACACAGGCTTTCCTTATAATTGTGCTACTTCTTGAGAGGATGACGTTGGCGTTAAGATGCTATCAGGCAAGTTATCTACTGACTTTTTACCGGTTAACAAATCTTGCATGAGGCCTTGTTTTTGGGATTTTAGCTTTTGCTTTTCCTGATTATATTTTTTTACTTTATCATCGATAGCAATCAACTTTTCAGCTATGAGGCGCTGCTCATAAACGTCGGGAACTATTGTTAAAAAAGCTTTAACATCTGATACATTTAAATGTGGCGTTGTTGTTCCTCCCACTTTGTCAGCTATCAAGCTCTTGGCTTTATGGGAATATATGTATTGAAGCATATAGTGCGATATTAATTTTTTAGGTTGTGTTCTGATTAACATCACGCGCTGTCCAAGACATATTTTCATGCCTTCAGGAATGACAAAAGCCTCACCTACAGGAGCTTCTCTTGTAAAAATAATGTCAGATGATTTTGGTTCCAGTCTACTGCACCTATCTTTATATCCCTGTTCATTAATAAAACTTGCATTTTCTTTTAAAAATATTCCATTGGAAATATTAAATGTTCTAGCGACTAAAAAACCATCATTTGAAAATATTGGTGTGCTGTGCGGACAGTCAATAATATCAGAACAAAAATTTTGAAGTTCCCCTAGTTTCCAATCCTTCGGCATCCAACCCAACTCACTCTCCCAATAAAGTTCAGGGGCTTGTTGGTAACTTGGGCGAAGTTTGCCGGTGTTTATATCAACACCACGGCTAAATAAGTCCGACATTAACCCTTGTTTAATCGCCGTGTACTTTTCAATTAAGGCTTGAGTTTGCTCGATTTGGTTGTCTATGGTGGATAGTACTTTCGCGATTTTCTGTTGGTTCTCTAATCGTGGAATTTCTATTAGAAAATTTTCGGTATCTTGTTTATTTACTTCAAGAAATGTACTTCCGATTCCAAGGTTGGCATATTCAGGTTGTTTTCTCTTCAGCTGGTAATACAAAAACCATGGTTCAATGGTTTTCTTTGGTAATAGGCTTTTGAACCCTTGATTCGTGCAGCAGTCTATCGCTGACATTTTTATTTCACCTAATGTTGCTCTTGATGTCATAAGTAAGGTGCCTGCTGGAAGCATTTTAGCAGAGCAAGATTCAAAGCCTTTTTTAGATATCTTTTCTTTACTAGAGTAAAGGATTCTATGATTATTTCTTGTGATATCAGTTGGTGTAATCCAATGAATATTTGCATTATTCCAATATTCAGGAATATCCCTGCTCGGCGTTCCTCCACTTACCACAGTACACATTTCTGATAATGGCTTTAATTGCCAATTATCTGGCAAGGTTATAGTTTTACTCATAACCCAACCCCGACATAAACTCAGACAACAACTGCGCTTGCTCGTCCCGTGTTTGCACTATCTGTTTTAAGGTAACGGAATATTTAGCAAATAGCGTTTCTATAGCGGCAATTAAGTGGAGTGTATTGGCACGTATATAACCTTGGTATTCGCTGAATAAGGCCTGTTTCATGTCGTCTATAATTAATGCTTTGGCCTCTTCTGGGCTGATGGATTTGCGAGCCGCAATAATTAAGTCGCCCATTTGCTTTTCTATGGCGCTGTTTTGTTGCTTTAGGATTCGTAACTCAGCTTCTAATGCGAGGTGTTGTGCGAGTTGTTTCTCTACTTTAAGTAATTGCACAGATTGCTTTTCGCCTTGTTGCTGTAATTCAGCAATGCGCGCTTGGTTAGATAGTGAAGTGTTATGTTTCTCGGCCAGCGTAAGGATTTTTTCGCTCACACAAAAGTGCCTGTCTTTTGCGTTTAAGCCTTGGGTTAAATCCCCTTTCTTAGCACCTTTAGGTAAAGGGGTATGACTTAAAAATTCGACGTGGGCATCGTTGATTTGGCTTTTTAGGCGTTTAATTACATCGGTAATGTCTGCTTTTAAGTGTTTTTGTTGTTGTTTTAATTTAGCGACCTTTTCTTTAGGTAGGACTGTCGGTGAAGCATCAAGTTCGTCGGTAATGGCTAACTCTAAGTCTTGGTCTTCATCATTGCTTTCTGCTTGGCTAAACAGCGTGATGAGTTGCTCTATACGTTGCTGGTTTTGTTGTAGCTGGTCAACAATCTCAGGGCATTGGCTATTAAATAACACTTCGTCAGGAATTAACGCGGCATTCCAACCACTGGCGGCAATAGATTTAAAATCGGCTTCACGCTGTTTAAACCAGTTTGCTAACGCGCCCCTTACTTGGTATTTGTTCAATAGTGCTAACGGCGCTAATTGCTGCTCTATGCTATTCAACCCTTGTTTACGAATGTAAAATACGCCTTTGTTACCTTGTTTTTCGTCTCCCAGTTTGGCAAATAAACGTTGCTCGCTTTGCCACCATGTTTCAAGGAGCTGAGTAAATGCTTCATGTTTGGCCGTGACATTGGTTGATTGTTCTATCACTTGTTTAATGTCACTGCTGTCTTTGATTCGCGGGCTAAACTGCTGAAATTCTGGCGATGGGTTGATGGCATTGGGCGCTTGTTCTGTAAACAGTTCGTTTTCTAAATGCGGGTAGTCGTGCCAGTATTTTGATAGTGCGTTAATTTCTTCTGTCGGGATGCCACCGTTTAAATGGGCTTGTACATTTTGTGGTTCTGGCGCTGGGCTGTTATCAACATAACGGCGAATATTAAGGTTGTAGTTCTCTTTTGCGAGTGTGTCTTGATGAATTAACGCTGCGTATTTTTCAACCTTGCTGTCATTATTGTTATCACTATTTGTTTTAAGGAGTAACGATTTATAAACACTGGTGATTTTTTCGATGTCTTCAGGGCGTAAGCTGTTTTGGTTTTTACCTTCTTTGTATTCTCGATCGGCATTAATAAACAATACTTGTTTACGGGTCTCTGCGTCTTTTTTGTTAATCACCAAAACACAAGCCGGAATGCCTGTGCCGTAAAATAAACCAGCAGGCAAACCTATCACCGCTTCTAATAACCCATTAGTAATAAGGCGCTTGCGGTAACTGCCTTCATCGCCTGCACGAAATAACACACCATGGGGTAAAATCACCGCGGCTTTACCATCCCCTTTTAGCGAAGCGATCATATGCTGTAAAAACATAAAATCGGCTTTGCCTTTTTCTGGCATAAAGGTGTTAAAACGTTGCTTGTCTGTTTCTATTTCGCTTTCAGCATAGTCTTGTGAGAACGGCGGGTTAGCAATAACACGATCAAACGATTTTAATGTACCGTTGTCGTTATGATGCTGTGGGCGCAGGAGGGTGTCTTCGTTTTCGATCCCTCGACCTGATATACCATGTAAAATCATGTTCATTTTACAAATAGACCAAGTACCACCGTTGTCTTCTTGGCCGAACAAGTCTATTTCATTTGCGTCGCCACCGGATTCTTGCACATAGCGTAAACTTTGGATCAACATACCGCCCGAGCCACAGGTTGGGTCGTATATTTCCATTTTTTCTTGCGGTTCGAGTATTTCAACCAATAAGCGTACGACTTCAGAAGGGGTATAGAATTCGCCGCCTTTTTTACCGGCACTGTCGGCAAAGTACTTAATTAAATACTCGTAAGCCGCGCCTAATAAATCAGGAAATTCAAAGCAGTCATTTGTTAGCGTAAGGCCGTTGAAATGCTGAATAAAACGAATGAGTGTTTTGTCGTTGATGGTGTTTTTACCGACTTTCTTTTTAAAGTCGATGTGTTTAAGAACGCCTTCTAAGCCTTTATTTTCGTCTTCTAATGCTGAAAGTGCTTTGTTTAATCCGTCACCCACTCGTTCTTTTAAATGCTCAATTTGTTGCCAGCGGGCGTTTTCTGGTACGAAGTAATCAAAAGCAGAGGGTTGTAGTAGCTTAGTAATTTTTTCATCGGATACGCCTTGTTCACGATAGGCTTTGGCTTTGTCGCTGTAGTCTTTTTCATACTGATCAGACATACGTTTTAAGAACAATATACCGAAAATAAATTCTTTGTATTCCGACGCATCCATTTTGCCACGCAGTATGTCGCAGGCTTCAAATAAGGTGCTTGATAATTTTTGTAATGTTAGTTTTTGGGTCATTTATATTTGCTACTTCTTAAAGCGGTTTGTTTATTTTATACAAAAGAATTATTCATTAAAGTAAGCAATATTTTTGCACCGTGAATATTGAAATTTGTAAAATGTTTATCTCTTTAAATTTTTATCTTTACACTGCTGAAATCAGCTTTTAAATACTACACACTATTGTTCAGGCTTAATTAAGTATTTGGCTGACAATCGCAGCATATCTGAATGTTCACAGAATAAATCCAAACCTATAAATGGTCAATGTAATCATTATATTAACACTCTAAACTCCTCTTTTTCGGCAAAGTTGAGTAAGTAAAAATATCTATTGTATATATTATTACTAAAAATCAGCATCATGTCGTTTGAAATCCTACAAGCAAAAATTAAACCCGGCCCTAAACCTATAAACTCCTTCGCCCATATGCCATAATCTAAATAATTCATTATTTTAGTAACTTGGCGCGTATTTAGGCACTTTAAAGTTAACTACTCAGGGTTTTCAGCATGGCATATCAAGAGCAAAATCAAGCAACAATCTATTGGCACGACTACGAGACTTGGGGGGCAAGCCCTCAAAAGGATAAGCCGAGCCAATTTGCGGGTGTTCGTACCGATCTTGATTTAAATATTATTGGCGAGCCACTTATTGAATATTGTAAGCCGCAAGCGGATTACTTGCCTCACCCTGAGGCGTGTTTAATTACGGGTATTACGCCACAAGTGGCGATGAAAAAAGGCTTAGTTGAAGCTGAGTTTATAGCAAAAATTCATGCCGAATTTAGCGTGCCAAACACCTGTGTTGCCGGTTATAACAGTATTCGGTTTGATGACGAAGTAAGCCGTTATAGCTTTTACCGTAACTTTTACGACCCATACGAGCGCGAATACAAAAATAACAATAGCCGCTGGGATATTATTGATTTAGTACGCGCTTGTTACGCGCTGCGCCCTGAAGGCATTGAATGGCCGTTAAAAGAAGACGGCAGCCCAAGCTTTAAGCTAGAACATTTAACGGTAGCCAATGGTATTGAACACGCCGCTGCGCACGACGCACTAAGCGATGTAACCGCCACTATTGCACTGGCTAAACTAATAAAAGAAAAACAGCCAAAGCTATATAACTTCTTTTTTGGGCTGCGTAATAAAAAAGCCCTTGCTGAATTAGTTGATGTATTTAACATGACGCCGCTGGTGCATACCACGTCGCGCATACCTGCAACACAAGGCTGTACAAGCTGGGTTGCACCAATGAGCTTTCATCCGGTTAATAAGAACGCGGTTATTTGTTTTGATTTAACCCAAAACCCGCAAGTACTCATTGATTTAAACGTAGAAGAATTACGCAAACGTTTATACACCAAACGTGTTGATTTAGCCGAGGGCGATTTACCTGTTGGTTTAAAGCTGGTGCATTTAAACAAGTGCCCTATTTTAGCCCCAGCTAAAACATTATTACCTGAAAATGCCGCCCGCCTTGGGATTGATCGCGAGCAGTGCCTCGCTAATTTAGCTATTTTAAAAGCCAATACCAACCTTCGCGATAAAGTAACGGAGGTGTTTAACGAAAAAGGTGATTACAGCGCAACCACTAACGTTGACTACTTACTTTACGATGGCTTTACAAGCCATGCCGACAAGGCTAAGTTTGCAATTATTCGTGATGCAAAACCAGATGAATTAGCCGGTTTGAATTTAGACTTTGAAGATAAAAAATTCAATACGTTATTATTTAGATACCGCGCCCGTAACTGGCCTGAAACGCTAAACCAGCAAGAGCTTGACCAATGGCGCCAGTATTGCCAAAACAAGTTAATGCACGGCGAAGATCAACCATCGATTAACGCGCAAGATTTTATGATAACCCTTGAAAACCTAGCGCATGAACATGACGACAGCGAAAAAAATCTTACAATTTTAAAGGCGCTATATAACTACGCTCAAAGCATGTAATTCGGTGTAGACGTAGAGCTTGCTCACGTGAAAAGCGCAGCTTTTAATATCTTTGTCATTTTAAAAACTCTGTTTTTATACGCAAGCAAGCTTTGCGTCTACAAGTAAAACTCACAGCTACACTTTGGCGGTAGACGTAGAGCTTGCTCACGTGAAAAGCGCAGCTTTTAATATCTTTATCATTTTAAAAACTCCGTTTTTATACGCAAGCAAGCTTCGCGTCTACAAGTAAACTCATATCTACACTTTGGCGGTAGACGTCGAGCTTGCTCACGCGAAAAGTGCAGTTTTTAATACCTTTACCTTTTTAAAAACTCCGTTTTTATACGCAAGCAAGCTTTGCGTCTACAAGTAAAAATCACCGCTGCACTTTGGCGGTAGACGTTGAGCTTGCTCACGTGAAAAGTGCAGCTTTTAATATCTTTACCATTTTAAAACTGTGTTTTTATACGCAAGCAAGCTTTGCGTCTACAGCGTTACTTTTTATGCAGCGCTTCAATGCGTGCTAGTAAGCTTGAGGTGTCGTATCTACCGCCGCCAAGTGCTTGTACGTCGGCGTAATATTGATCGACCGTTGCGGTCATTGGTAAAGTAGCGCCGTTGTTTTTAGCTTCATCAAGTGCAATGCCTAAATCTTTGCGCATCCAATCGACGGCAAAACCAAACTCGTATTCACCCGCCCACATTGTTTTGTAGCGGTTTTCCATTTGCCACGAACCGGCTGCGCCTTTAGATATGGTTTCTATAACTTTTTCACCATCGAGTCCTGCTTGTTTGGCAAAATGTAAGCCTTCGGCTAACCCTTGTACTGCGCCCGCAATACAAATTTGATTAACCATTTTACAAAGTTGACCCGAGCCAACGCCGCCTAGTAATTGGCTAAAACGGCTGAACGCCGCCATAACTGGCTGCACTTTAGCAAATACGGCTTCACTGCCACCTGCCATAACCGTTAATACGCCGTTTTCGGCGCCAGCTTGTCCGCCCGATACAGGCGCATCTATAAAGTCGATATTTTGCAGAGCCGCTTTAGCAGCCACTTCGCGTGCTACTTCCGCTGAGGTTGTGGTGTGATCAACCAAAACAGTGTGTGGCAACATGCCCGCTAACACGCCGTCTTCGCCATACACTACTGAGCGTAAATCGTCATCGTTACCAACACACATAAATACGATGTCAGCATTGCTGGCAGCTTCGCGCGGAGTTGGTGCAAAGCTTCCTGAATGTTCTGCAGTCCACGCTTGTGCTTTAGCTTGAGTGCGGTTATAAACGCATACGCTGTGCCCTGCTTTTGCTAAATGCCCCGCCATTGGGTAACCCATTACGCCTAAACCTATAAATGCGACTTTCATTGACATAAAAATGACCTATTTAACTGATAACTTAGAAACTAGGCTTCGATTATGTCAATCGACTGGTAAAAAAGCGAATGAAAATCTTTATAAAATTTCCTTAATCGGAAATGTAAGTAGGTAACCTATGGATAGTATTTATCAATTTAATGCACCACTTTACAACAGCGAAAGCTTTCCTCTTAGTAAGCTACAGGGAAAAACCATACTGATTGTTAATACAGCGAGTAAATGTAATTTTTCGGTGCAATTAAGTGCGCTTGAAAAGCTATATCAAGAATATAAAAGTAGCGGATTTACAATATTGGCATTTCCGTGTAATCAGTTTGGTCAAAATGAGCCACTTGATAATTTAGCCATTAGAGACTTTTACCAAGCCCAGTTTAATGTGTCGTTTGAGATATTTGGTAAAGTAATGGTAAATGGGCCAGAAACTCACCCGCTGTTTAATTATTTGAAATCACATACTCGGGGTATTTCACAAAATCGTGCTATTAAGTGGAACTTCACTAAATTTTTAATTAACTCGCAAGGTCAGCAGGTTGCTCGCTATGCGCCGCGCACTAAGCCCGAAACACTTAAACAAGTAATAGAAAGCAACCTACTGCAAGCAGCAAAGGTAAACACAGCAAAAAGTGATAAAAGAATATCGCCAAAAGCACCTATATTTACTTCGCTTAAAGCTTAAATTAGTAACAGGAGAACTAATTAGGCACGTTTTTATAAAGTAGTTTATTGTATTGATACTTATTAAGCGTCGGAGCTATTACAATGAACATTGCTTTTTTTAGTACTCAAAAGTACGAACTGCCTTTTTTCGAACAAAGTACACGCGATCACCTTGCTATAAAAATAACGTATTTTGAGCAAGCTCTGAGCGAACAAACGGCTATTTTAGCAAACGGGTTTAATGCCATATGCGTATTTGTAAACGACACCGTAAACGCCACAGTTATTGAACAACTGGCAAGCCAAGGCATAAATACTATTTTACTGCGTTGTGCAGGATTTAATAACGTTGATTTACCTGCAGCAAAAGCACATAAAATTAAAGTATTACGTGTACCAGCTTACAGCCCTGAAGCCGTAGCCGAGCATTGTATTGCACTTATGCTAACGCTTAGCCGTAAAACCCATAAAGCGTATAACCGCGTACGCGAAGACAATTTTGATTTAAACGGATTACTAGGCTTTAACTTGCACAATAAAACCGTGGGTATTGTAGGTTGCGGTAAAATTGGCCTTGCGCTGTGCAACATTTTAAATGGCTTTGGCGCTAAAGTATTAGTGTGCGACCCATACGCACAACCTGGCAATTATACAATTACCGATATAGACACCTTACTTAGCCAAAGCGATGTAATTTCTTTGCATTGCCCATTAACGGAACAAACTCATCATTTAATAGATGATGAGGCATTTAGTAAAATGAAAACCGGCGTTATGCTTATTAACACCTCTCGCGGGGCACTGCTTAACAGCAAAGCGTGCATTAATGCACTTAAAACGAAAAAATTAGGGTATTTAGGGCTCGACGTTTACGAGCAAGAGTCGGAGCTATTTTTAAAAACCACAGTGACGAAATAAACCAAGACGATATATTTTCGCGCTTAGTGAGCTTTAAAAATGTTTTAGTAACAGGCCATCAGGGCTTTTTTACCCAGGAAGCACTCACCGAGATAGCAAACACAACCCTACTTAACGCGCTTGAAGTGAATGAAGGTAGGCCTCTGACTAATGAGGTTTTATAAAGACATAAGCTATACCTAAATTTCAGGCACAAAAAAGCGAAGTGCGTTTTAAACTCACTTCGCTTTATTAATCTATTTTTTGGGATTAGATAAAATTAACCAAAGGCAACGTTTGCGAATACTAAGGTCATTAATATTGGGCAAACAAAACGAATATACTGAGCAAACCAGTAATGTACGCCTGTTGTTGCTTGGTGTAATTTGTTACCACGCTGCCACATCCACCCTACTGTAATAAAGTAAAATAAACCCATAAGCGGTAATTGGTATTGAGTAAATAGCATAATTACCAAACCAAATAACCAATCAAAATTTAGTATAATTGCGCTTGCACACACAAGTACAACAGCGCTTACCGCCCATGTTGCTTTGGTGCGACTAACGTTGTGGTTTTCGACTAAAAACGCTACCGGAATTTCAGTGGTCGATATAGTTGACGTAACCGATGCGATAGACATTAATACAAAAAATAATAAACCAACTAATAAACCAATTTCGCCCATGGTGCTAAATAGCTCAGGTAAAATAGCAAAAATTAGTTGCCCTTCGCCAATCAGTTTACCACCACTAAATACCTCTACACCGTTGTGCTGCGCCACATAAATAGCAGGAATAATGAGTAACCCCGCTAAAAAAGCAACGCCAGTATCAAGTAGTGCAACACCTGCTGTGAGCTTTGGTAAATTAGCATCTGGTTGTAAATATGAGCCGTAAATCATCATACAGCCCACACCTAGTGAGAGCGAAAAGAACGCTTGCCCCATTGCCGCAATAATTAAATTAGGGTCGAGTATTTGGCTAAAATCAGGAATTAAATACGCGGCAAAACCTTCGCTTGCGCCATCGAGTGTTGCAATGTAGGCAATTAAACCAACAAGCAGCACAAGTAACAGTGGCATTAATCGGCGCGACCAGGTTTCGATTCCCGATTTAACCCCTTTTAAAATAATACTGGCGGTTAAAATAAGCATAAGCGGCGTAAATACAAAATTACGCAGCACTGAGTCGCTATGTAAAAATTCGCTTGCGCCTGTAAACCCAAAAAAGGTGGTTATGGGTTCAATAGCGTACGAGAGCATCCACCCTGCCACTATTGAATAAAAACTTAGCATAACAACTGCGCCCGCAAGACCTATGTAACCGGCTGCTGCACCTACTTTACGGCTAGTGTTTTGCCATGCATCGCCCAATGCTTTTACAGGATTAGCTTGTGCTTTGTGACCTAAATAAAGTTCGGTATACAGCGCAGGTAGCGCAAGTAAAAATATAACAATAAAATAAACCAGTAAAAAAGCACCGCCGCCATGGTTGGCCGCTTGCGTAGGAAAACCCCAAATATTACCTAAACCCACTGCTGCGCCAGCAGCGGCTAAAACAAAACCAAGTCGGCTTTGAAACCCATCACGCACTTGTGCCATACATCTACAAATCTGTTATTATTTTGATTATTGTGAATTAAACCATATTTCATGCCAGCTGAGTAATAAAATTGTACCCAGCCTTTGTTAGTGGCGCTAACCGCTCACAATATCAGCGACTTCTTTTGCTTTAGGGCTTTTATGACTGAACACTATTTAAAAAATGCCTTGAGTATTACTTCAACTCAATTGGCAAATTTGTCTTTAGCGAGTAACAGTGTTTTATTATTTAATGCTAAAACACTTGAGCTTAGTGACTTTAGTTTGCCCGACTGCTTAAGCCCATTTGAGTTAACCATTATAAACCGCCGTAAAAGCCCACAAGCTAAGCAAGAGTATTTAGCTACGCGGTTATTGTTAAAACATCTTATTAAAATAACGCAGCCGCAACATACGCACGTACCCCTTAATAAAATGAGTACAAAATTTGACGAGGCAAGCTCAAAGCTACAAATACATGTAAGTGGTGATGTTATTAATACCTGTATTTCGCACTCGCATGGTTTAGTTGGGGTCGCGCTAAATTTTGATAAAAGTGAATTTGGGTTTGATATTGAAAAAGTAAGCCTAAAGCGCCCATTTGAAAAGCTTGCTAAGCATTTTTATCATAATGATGAAATTACACTTATCACCAAGCCTACTACTACCCAAGCCCAAGCAGATACGTTTTTTAGAATTTGGACATTAAAAGAGTCACTTGCTAAAGCCACCAGCCGCCCTATTGCAAAATTACTTAGCCCCAATGTGTTTGACGAATTAAATAGTGCAAAGCTGAGTGCTTGCAGTAATAACGTTACTGTAGCTGATAGCAGTGACAGCAATGTTTGTTTTGATGTAAGTGTGGTGCATAAAAAAAGCATCGACTGGCGATGCTTTTTATTAAATGACTCTATTAACTGATTTTACTAGGGCGTGTTGATCTTTGCGGTATAAAAAACAAACAGCATAAGGATAAGGTATAATTGAATTCGCTAAAAAACGTTACACCGAACCCTCATGCCAAGATTAATGTTAACAGACGCGACATGGAATGTCTTATCAAAAGTAATGCACTTAAGTGGTCGAATTTATAATAAGCCTGAGCATAGAAAAACGCTCGAAGGCATACTCTATAAGATGCGTACCGGTATTCCTTGGCGAGATTTACCGTCTTATTTCGGCTCGTGGAGTGCTATTTATAGACGATTTAATTTATGGTCCAAAAAAGATATTTTGAATGAATTATTTCGAGTGTTATCCCACTATGCTGATATGGATTGGATCTTTATTGATGGCAGTATTGTCAGGGCTCACCAGCATAGTTGCGGTGCAAGAACCGCTGACAATGAATCAATCGGTAAGAGTCGAGGTGGTAATTCGACTAAAATTCATCTTGCAGTAGATAGCGGAGGATTGCCTGTTTATTATGAATTATCCTGTGGAAATACGCATGATATCGTCCATGCAGAGTCACTTGTAGCCAATTGCCCAACGAGTAATGTTGTTGTCGCAGATAAAGGCTACGATAGTGAAAAACTAAGAGAGTTTATTCGTGACAATAGCGCTACACCCGTTATTCCACGCAAGGATAACAGTTTAGTGGGTAATGAAGATATTGACTGGTGCATGTACAAATATAGGCACTTAGTTGAGAATGCCTTTGGTCGGATCAAACAATATAGAGGGATAGCCACACGGTATGAAAAGCTTGAGCGGAATTATCATTCCATGCTCGCTTTAGCATTCACTATGATGTGGCTACCAATATGGGCTGATTAATATATATACTACAAAGATCAACAGCCCCTAGTTAATTTCCCTAAATAACCGTTATTTACGCAGCAAAATCATTTTCTAATAAACGGCTATGAATAGACTGTACTACGTTATCTGACTCAGTTTGCTCTACTAAAAAGCACAGGTTGTGCTTACTAGCACCGTGACAAATTAATCGAATGTTAAAGTCTTTTAGTACACTCATTAAGTTCATTTCGTGTTGGCGTAATTGAATCTCAGAGCCAATAAGTGCCACCAATGTTAGGTTGTTTTCTACCGAAACATGGCAAAACTCTGCAAGCTTATCTAGGCATTCTTGATCAAGCTCTGGGCGCGAGGCGTTTTGCGCGTTATCAAGCGTTATAGCTACACTGATTTCTGATGTGGTTACCAAATCTACCGATATATTGTATTCACTTAATAGTGTAAATACGCGTGCTAAAAAGCCGCTTGCTAGTAGCATTTCTGGGCTTTTAAGCGTAAGCAATATTTGGTTTTTACGTTGCGTCACTGCGCGTATACCTGGTTGCTGCGATTTTTCACGCTCAATCCACGTACCGCCACGCTCAGGCTCTCGGCTAGAACCTACAAACACGTTAATGTGGCTACGGCTTGCTGGTAAAATAGTCGCTGGGTGCAATACTTTTGCGCCAAAGGTTGCCATTTCAGCGGCTTCGTCAAAACTTAAGCGTGCAATAGGCGTCGCTTTTGCGCACAAACGCGGGTCAGTGCTAAAAATGCCCACTACGTCGGTCCAAATATGCACACTTTTAGCGTTAATTGCTTCAGCTAGTAATGCAGCGCTATAGTCAGAACCACCACGTCCTAGCGTTGTGGTTTGACCATATTCGTCACTACCAATAAATCCCTGAGTTACAATTACTTGAGCGTCTAATAACGGAATTAAATGCTCTTTAGCAGCTTGCGCTGTGGCTGCAACATTGGGCGTTGCTTTACCAAATTGGCTATCGGTTTTAAGCACCTTGCGCACATCAAAGCGATCGGCATTTAAACCTTGTAAACGAAGTACCTGTGCAAACAAATACGACGATAAACGCTCACCAAAGCTAAGTAGCTCGTCGTGTTGCTGATCGGTTGTTAGTGGCTCTTGAGCCAATGTTTGAAATGCTTTTAAGGTTTCGTTAAAACCAACCGCTAAATCGGCATCTAGCGATAATTCATCTAAAATAGTTTGTTGAATAGCAAGCACGCCATTTATGTGCTCTTGGCGCTCACTTGAGGTAATGCTTGATTTACACAGTGCAACTAAGTGATTAGTTACGCCGGCACTGGCGCTCACGGCAACAATACGTACGCTTTTATCTGCAACAATAATTTCGCTACAGCGACTCATCGCTTCAAAATTTGCAACACTGGTTCCGCCAAATTTGGCAACGATGTAATCTGACTTTGCGCCTGATACTGTTTGTGGCACTGATTGGGTAGTCATTTAGTCTCCTTTCGCGGTATCCAAACCGCAATAAAACAAGAAGAACTTGGCAAAGGAATGCTTGAAGATAAGTCCACTGCCAGAAGCTCTCCACCTATATTGGTGACAGTTTTGAGGATTCAGCCCCATAAACCGAAAAACAATGACGACGTACCATTATTTTCCTCGGCGAGTACTTCCCTCCTTAATGATCATCGGCTTTCGTCGCCTAACATTAAGTACCTAAGTATCGCACCTCTTCTGAATGCTTTATTAACCAGTGGCTAATAAAACAAAACCCCACTAAGTAGCGGGGCTTTGAAAGTTATCGTTTAGACGTCTAGCTGTCAAGCATTTAATAATTTATGAGTTAAATAAAACTGCCCATGTAATACGAGCCCGCATATCCTACGGTGTAGCAAATTAATAAATGCAGCGATAAACGCAAGTAGCTCATAAAGGTAAGCGCTTTAACTTTACTCATGGCAATAATGCCCGCAGCCGACCCAATAATAAGCATTGAACCGCCCACGCCTGTTGCATACGTAAACGACAACCAGTGTTGTTGGCTCATTACTATATCGGCTTTTAATAATGCAGCGGTAAGCGGTACGTTATCGACCCCTGCTGATAATATGCCCATTAAGTAGTTTGCGTATTCTGGTGCCATTACCGTGTATAGGTCGGTAAATTTACTCAACATACCAATTTCTTTAAGTGCGCCTACAAGTAAAAGTACACCTACAAAAAACAATAATGTGTCGTATTCTATATCGCGAACAAAATCGATTATGTCTTTGTTTATGTCTTTTTTGCGCATTAAAAATTGCGCCACTAAAAACATCACTGATAAGCCAAACAAGAAAGTTAATAAAGGCGGTACGCTGTAAATTACACTCAGCGTAAGTGTGCTCACTACAGTAGATAAAAATATAACAGCAATGGTTATGTCGGCTTTTTCAATCCGGGTTTTACCTGCACCAGCAAACTCAACACGCCCTTTCATACCTATAGACAGTAACGCGGCAAGCAGCATAACGCTTGCAAGTGCTGGCGCTATAAGTAGTAATAAATGAGCAATGGTTACTTTGCCATCTAAAAATATCATTAGTGTGGTTACGTCACCTGTTATTAGCGATACCCCACCTGAGTTAACCCCAAACACAATAAGCGTGGCGTATTTAATGAGTTTTTTAGGTTCAAGTTTTAACGACATAACAACCGCGAGCGATATAAGCGTCGCTGTTACGTTGTCTGAAATCGACGAAAACAAAAATGCAAATCCACCGACCAAAAACATGAGCTTTTTTTCGCTAATACTTTTTGGCATAACACGGTGCACAATATTTTCTATAAACCCCTTTGAATTTAAATACGCTACAAAGGTCATTGCAGCCATTAAAAATAGCCATAATGAGGCAATTTCTAAAATATTTTCGTTTAGGAGGTGTTGAATCGTATCGGGGCTTTGCCCGTGTAGAGGGTATATAAAAAGAAGAATCCAGCAAAGTGTACCAAAAAACAGCGTGGTTTTAGCTTTATTTACATGGATTATATCTTCTATAACGATCAGTAAAAATGCAATCGCTATCAGGGTTAGAATAATCGAGGAAACCATGGTAGTTAAACAACCTTTGATATAGTTTTAAAGAACACACAAATAACATTCCATTTCATGTGCCTATTTTCGGCGCGAATTTTAGCACTGCCTCTATGCAAAAACTATTATTAAATGGTCTTAAAAACGAATACTATATACAGACAAGGTTAATTAAAAATACGTAATAATGAGTCTTCTAAAAGAACTCAATAATAAAATACTAGGATGTTGTAACCCCTTATGATCCCAGCTAAAAAGCTGCTAAACACCATAACCGAACATTGGGGTGTATTAGCGCTATTATTTAAACGTTTTAAAATGGCTGACTTTAGCCTAAAAGACGTACAAAACGCGATTAAGCAAAAGCAGCCTACGTGGTCAAACGAACGCATTTATAAAGAAACAAATCGTTTGTTAAACCAAGATATTTTAATTCCACTGGCTAAATCCTCTCAGCTTGAAATAAATCGTGCTATTGCTGATTTTGCTACTTTTTTACTGCAAGAAGAGCATTTAGGTTTAGCGCAAGAAATTAGCGTATTAGTAGAGGACCTAGCTCGTTTAGGTAACCGCTTAGATAACGCTGGCGAAATAGAAGACTTTGACGATTTGCGCCGCTACAGCCGCATTATGGATGATCGGGTGCGTAAAATAATGAAGCTCTATACGCACAACGAAAACGCTATTTTAAACATTGTGGAACAAGCCAAATCAAATAATGCAGTGCAATCGCTGCAAAAGCGTTATAAAGCGGTAATAGAAGCCTTTGACGAATACATAGAGCCAATGCTTGAAATGGTTGATATTCGTGGTGAATTTCATGCGTGTTTTATCCTCATTGAAGAGCAAATAAGTAAGCAAATACTGCACATTGAGCGCTCAGGTAAAGCGTATAACGACAAACGTATGCTGGAGCAATTACGTACCCGTATACTCGAAATGCATTTAATGGGCCGAGAAAGCTTACGTAAAAGTGCCGATATGCTTATGCCGCTACGCGAAGAGTTACGTCGTAATAACTTAATTACTCGCCAAGCAGCCAAAGTACTTGGGCTGGTGCGCAAAAATGGCGTAGACAACATGCTAAGTGCTGTACAGCCACATTTTGTGAGCGACGCGCAGCGATATTCGTTTGGTCAGCAACGCCATATCGTGGCTTACATGGCAAGCTTGGTTGAATTTGAACACGAAGAATACCAATTGCCTGACCAGCAAGACGTGCCTGCATTTGTTACGCCTAATATTCCTGACTACAACGATGTCAAAACCAGCTTTGCTAAGCGCTTTAATAAAAAACGCAAAAAGCCGCAGCCCTTGCTGCAATTTTTAGACGAAAGCTACCCAGATCTCGATGCCGACGAAATGCTATTTTTGTATCAAAAATTAGTCAGCGACAGCGATATTAAAATAATTCAAAGCGATGAAAAAGCCCGCGTAAAAATTGCCGGTCAGCACTTTTCTTTATATCCATTTAATTCAGAGCCTCAGCCAGATTCAAAGGCAGGTAAATAAACCATGACACACATAAATTTAAACGAGCTAACCCATCTACAAGCCATTAATAAAAAATTAGTAGCGGGTTATCACATTTGTGAGCAAGACAACGTAATGTGGCAAGAGCTTGACCAACACATAGAAGACTACACCGCCCTATTTACCGCTTTAGGTAACGATTTAAAACACGACAGCCGTGGCTTTTATTATTTTGGTAGCGACGAAAGCACGCCAAATATGGGCAAAATATCTCGCGCTATCGCGCTCACCATTTACATTTTAATTGAGCACTACGCCAATACGGGTAAAGATCCAATGCGTGCATTGTTTGACGACGTAAACGATTTAGAGCTTATGCAAACGCTGGTGCAAATTAACAAACATTTGTTTGATCAGCTTGAGATATTTTCGGGATCTGATTTGCGCAAAGACGTTTACCTGCGCATGGTGCGCCTAGGTTTAGCCCGTGAAGTAGAAGGCGGCTTTATGCTACAAGCGCCAATTCACCGCTATATAGATGCATTAATGGAAGTAAACGAAGAAACCTATATTACAGAGGACGTGGAATGAAAAATCTATACGGACTAAGCAAACTCGCCCTACTTAACACCGCGGGCTATGCAAAATGTGTGATCCCGCTTGATAAAAGCAGCTCTATTTGCGCGCCTAATAACACAGGTAAAAGCTCGGTTATTAACGCCCTGCAGTTTCCGCTTATTAACGATTTACGCTTAACAGAATGGGACGGACACGATTTAGATGAAACCCGTAAGTTTTATTTTTCATCCGATCAGTCGTACATTTTACTAGAAGCTAACTTGCCTCATGGCTCGGTAGTAATAGGCGTTGCGGGACTTGGTAAAATTGCCGGTTACGCGCATCAGTACTTTTGTTATCAAGGAAAGCTTGATTTAGAGCAGTACACGCAAGGTAAAACTATTATTAAATTTACCAAGCTGTTCAACCATTTAAAATCGCTTAACTACAACCCTATTGAGCTTAAAGCACAAGAACTCAACGCGCTACTTACTGGCGGCGCAACCCCATTTGACGGCGACATTAACTTAAAAATGATCCCGCTTAATAATGTGCAAGACTCCTCTATTTATAAAGAAATATTTAGACGTATTCTTAACTTACATAAATTGGGCGCAAGCGACGTAAAACGCTTTATGTTACGCGTGTTTGAACGTCATATGTCGAACTCTAAAGTTGACTTTTATGAAGTATGGCGTCGCTCGTTTGATAAAGTAAATCGCTCAAAACGCGAATTAAAAGCCCTTGAGTCAATGCAAGAGCCAATAGCAGCGCTTGAATCAATGCTTGAAAACCAAACCGTGCTTAAAGGTAAATTAGCCGCATACGCACCTAAAATTGACCAAGCACTGATTGATTTTGATACCTATCAAGAATCGCAACTTAATGAGCTGGGTATAGCGCTTGAAGATATAGAGCACGAAAAACACGAGTTTGAGCAAAAGCAAAGCCTATACGTACAGCAATCGCGTGATATAGAGCGTAGACAAACTCAAATTGAGCAGTGGTTTTTAGATTACGATGCGCTTAAAAGCGAGTTTGAACTAGTAAATAAAGCCACGCTTAAAACCAGCCTGACTCAGTTAAAGCAAGATTACGAGTCGCTTTCGCACTCTATAACCAGCGCACAAGGGCAAAGCCTACACACGCTTGACTACCGCATTAGCGAAACACAAAAACAAATTAAGAGCTTAAAGCTGCAACTTAAAAATCTTGAGTTTAATTTGTTTACCCGCATGCGCGAAGACCTCTCTTTAAAAGAAGTAGAGGAAATATCGCGGATTTTAAATCCTGATATTCTCTCGTTTGCGACCACCACTAATGGCGATATAACCATTGATGACGAAGACGCCTTTGGTGAGTTTTTATCGCTATTAAGTGAAAACGTTAAAGGCGGCGTATTAACGCTACCAGGTGCGAGCATTAAGCTTAAAAAGCTCTCGCCTGTGCAAATGCAAAGCGGCGAAAACAAAGAGCAATTAACCGCTCAGTTAAATGCTCTTGAGCATTCACTTAAAGAGTTTAAACAACAGCGCGATGTTGCAGCAAACGTTGCCGACAAGCAAAAAGAGAAAGACGCGTTATACGATGAGCTTATGAGCGCAGAGAACGCGCTAAAACGCTTAGAGCAGTTTGATATAATGCAGCAGTCGGTTGAAGCGCAAGCCATGCTAAAAGAACAGTTATTAGCTGAGCGCGAACAAGTTGACGACTACCTGCAAGATATTCAAAAAAATAGTGGCTCAATTGCCGATCGTCGCTCGTTAATTAAATCTAAACAAGAGCAAATTAATCGCCAAACTGAGCGCCTGCGCCAAGTTAAAAGCGAGCGAATTGACCACACGCTTGATTTATACAGCGGTAAAGTAACCCCGTACATGATTGATATAACAGTTGACTTTGATAACTTAAGCGATCTTGTTCATCATTTTAATAAAGACTGCCAAGAGCTGCGTAATTTTGACATAAACGTACGCAACACTTATTTGCATGTATATAACGCGGGTATTACTAAATTCGACAACGAAAACGATGAGTTTACTAAATACCAAAAGCTAATAAGCGCCTTTCATAATATTGATAACGAACGCGACGCTGTTGAACGCCAAGCACGCGTTGCGCTTACCGAAGTGGCCGCAACTATTAAAGGCTTGCGAGAAGATTTAGACCGCCTTCGTCGCGAAATGAATAGCTTTAATAAAGGCATAAGCCAGCACCGTATTTCAAACCTGCAAGCGTTTAAAATTAACGTAATACCGCGCAAAATGCTGGTTGATAGTATAGATACTATTATCAGCACGTCGCATCAGTTTGAACAAGGCGACACACTTGATTTACTGAGCCAAGAACCGTACAGCGAAAGCGCAGTAAACGAAGCGAAAGATCACTTAATTAAACTCGCCTCAGATAAAGCGGGTTTAACACTTACCGATTTATTTGATATTCGATTTGAAGTGGTTAACCGCGCAGGTGAAACCGAACACTTTGAAAAAATAGATTCGGCGGGTTCAAACGGCACACGTATTACGATTAAGTTATTGTGTGGCATGTTGTTTATTCGTTACTTATTAAGCGATCAGGAACAAAACCTATACCGTATACCTATTTATATAGATGAAGCGGCCGACATTGACCCACAAAATCAAAAAGCAATTATAGAAACCGCACTAAGCTTTGGTTTTGTGCCTATATTTGCCTCAGTTAAGCCACAAATAAGTTGTGACTACATTGTGCCTATTCGTTCAGTAAAAGACGGTGCACAAAACTGGGTAGATGAAAAAGATTGGATTGAAGTTGAACACAATTAATTGGCCGTTAAGGCAAACCAACTAAACTAAAATATAGGACGTTTAAATAATACACATTTAAACTATGTGTGTTATTTTAAATTAATGCATTTTATTGGAGCAAACGTAATGAAAAATATACTTATTGTTGCAGCGCTAGCACTTCTTACAGCCTGTACACAAACCCCTGATTGGGATTACGATAAATCAGCCAACTTTAGTAATTTTAAAACATTTGCTTGGGTAGAAAACGCCAGCCTAACTAAAGACACAAATAACTACCAAATTAATGGCCTAATGGAAAAACGTGTTCGCACTGCCGTTAACGCAAAACTGAGCCAAACACTAGGTATGAGATTAGTTGATGCAGCAAATGCTGATGTACTTGTTAACTATCATGCATCGGTTGATAAAGAGCTTGAAGTAGATACATTTAATGTAAATTACCGCCCGCATTGGGGTTATTGGGGTACTGGTTTTCAACGCGACACAACCGCGCGTGAATACGAAGTGGGCACACTGATTATTGATATTGTGGATCGTGAATCAAACCAGCTTGTATGGCGCGGCGCGAAAGAAGGTCGATTAAAGAAAAATCAATCGCCAGAGCAACGTGAAGCATCAATTAATAAAACAGTGAGCGAAATTTTAAGTAACTTCCCGCCACAAAAACAGCAGTAAGTTAAAATTAGCTATAAGTAAGTTTTAAAAAAGCTCACAGTACGTGAGCTTTTTTGTGGATGTGTATTTTTGGGCTTACAGACTTAAGTAATTACGAGCTACGCTCGTCACGTCAGCAAGCTGCACGTCTACAAAAAAACACCGCGTCAAACTTTACCTGTAGGCGCTAAGCTTGCTTGCGCGAGAAGCGGTAGCTTCTAATTAACCTGAATCTCGTTTAAGAAATTGAACTAAATGCCTGTTCCGAGATCCGATCTTTCGACCAAAAACGATTGGATAAGCAAGGAACAGGCATGATTAAATTAGTTGAATTATTTTGCGATGTCGATGATTTTTGCAAAGTATTTATACCCCAATGGGAAAAACAATTACTCGAAGATGGCACCCAAAAACGTCAGCGTTCAGGACGTATGACGACCAGTGAAATTATGACTATTGTTATTAGTTTTCATATGTCACATCACCGAGATTTCAAAAATTACTACCTTGGCTATGTATCACTTATGTACAAAAGTGAATTTCCCAACTTGCTCAGTTACACACTATTTTTAGCCGTTATGCCAAGGGTAATTGTGCCGATGTGTGCCTATTTTACTTCACTTAAAGGTAAACCCACAGGCGTTGAATTCATTGACTCCACATGTATTAAAGTGTGCCATAATATTCGTATTCCAAGACACAAAACCTTTGATGGAATAGCCCAGCGTGGCAAAGGAACAATGGGATGGTTTTATGGCTTCAAGCTACATTTAATCGTTAATCACCATGGTGAAATTGTTGCTGCGAAAGTGACAACAGGAAATGTACATGATACTCAACCAGTGCGTGAGTTAGCGAGCTGCCTGACGGATAAATTATATGGTGACAAAGGGTATTTAAGTAAAGCTTTAGAAGCCGATTTACTCGATAAAGGGGTAAAGCTCATTACGACGGTTCGCAAAAATATGAAGGCAAAAGCGATGTCATTATGGGATAGAGCAATGCTTTCAAAACGCTTTATAATCGAAACAATTAATGACCAGCTCAAGAACATATCCTTCATTGAACATTCAAGACATCGGAGTATGAACGGCTTTATGTTGAATTTAGTCGCTGGATTGGTGGCTTATTGCTTGAAAGAAAAGAAGCCACACCTTAATTTAACTGACGTAGAGCTTAACGCATTAGTTATCGCTTAAGCAGAACTCAGGTTAATTACTTTATAGCGCTATATTCCATCTTAAATTACGAGCTGCGCTCGTTACGTCAGCAAGCTGCACGTCTACAAAAAACACCGCGTTAAATTTACGATTTATACTTATGCAGTAACTCAAGCGGTATATGGCAATAGTCATCAGGATGATTAGTTAAACGGTCTTGATGCTCAGGATCGCTTGGCACGTAGTTAGTTAGCAGCTCTACCCCTACCACAATTTTATCGGCATCACTGCGCTTATTTATATAATTGCTTGCTGCATCTAAATGGGTTTGGTTTTTGCTGTAAATAGCAGTGCGGTATTTAGGGCCTACGTCATCCCCTTGTTTATTAATGCTGTATGGGTCAATAATTTCAAAAAAGTAGTCAAATAACTCGTTTAAGCCAACCGCTTTTGGATCAGAAATGACCTTTACGCATTCGGCATAACCATCGTATTCGCCGTTAGTGGTTTTGCTTGTACCATTAGCGCGCCCTGCTTCAGTACTTATTACACCAGGTAAGTGCTTTAAAAACTCTTGTACGCCCCACAGGCAGCCACCAGCAAAGTAAATAGTATTATATTCTTTAGTATCCATTATAAATGTTACCTAATAAGTAATTATACCGATTGCATTAAAATAGTGTTCTATTATAGCGCCAAGAAAATAGCGCAATAACAAGGCGAAAATTATGACATATAGTTGTTCTATATAAATAATTTTTAACGCAGTGAGTGCGCTATTTAATGCGATAGGATGATCATGTTTTTAATAAAGTCGGTATTACGTAAATGGTTATCAAATGCAGTTATTAACAAATTAATGTACAATCGCGCACAAAATGACTGCTGTTACATTTAGTTATTTTATCATGCTCAAATATAAGCTTTAAAATTAATTGTAACCGCAGCTACAAATAAAAAATGATGAGAAACACATGAATCGCACACCACACCTTATAATACCTGCAATATTATGCAGCGTTACTGCATTTGCTAATGCTAATACGCTATCTGATGAGTCGGCAATCGAGAAAATAACGGTTGAGGCCTCACCCACTGCAAATAAGTTGCCAGTAGGTACATTCGACTCGCCTATTTCTAATTTAGAATATGACCCTCGTGTTGACCTTCAATCGCGCAATATGGCTGAGGCGCAGGCTGATGTAACTATACGCGGCGGTATTTTCGAAAACACCGGTTTTAGAGTAGGAAGCGCTACCCTGCTTGACCCGCAATCTGGGCATTATTTTGCTGAAATCCCCATTGCACCGCAAATGCTAAGCGGCCCAGATGTTTTAACCGGTGCCGATAACGCACTTTACGGTATGAATAGCTCTGTAGGTACGGTTTCATTTGGTTGGAAACCGATTATTACTGGCGGTAGTGTATCCCTTGGTACTGGTACAAACGACTTTAATCTGCAAAGTATTCACGCTGCTAAAACCACACAACTTGATAGTTTAGTTAACTATACTCTGGGCTTTGAAGGTGAGTATTCTCATTCGCAAAGTGATGGCACCATTGATAATGGCGATCATGACTTCTCGCGCGCCTCAGCTCGCGTGCAATTAGCAAGCGATCACAGCCAAACAGATTTATTTTATGGCTCGCAAGATAAGTTTTTTGGCTGGCCTAACTTGTACACCCCTTTTGGCGTTAACGAAACTGAAGATTTAGAAACCCGTCTTTGGATGCTTAATCACAAGCAAAACTACGCTGATAACAGCAACTTTGAAGTATCTGCTTATTATCGTACCCATGACGATCACTATATTTACTCGCGCGAAAATCCTAGTGCATTTGAAGCTTTTCATAAAAGCGAAGTTAAATCGCTTGGTCTTTCGGGTCGCCATGCACAAAGCGATGCACTGGCAATAAATTACTCTGCACAATTTATTGATGATTCGATTGAATCAACAACACTTGAAAACAACTTTACCTCACGAAAGTATTACAAGCTGAGTATATTGCCTGAATACACAATAGCGCTAAAAAACCAACAGCTTACCTTTCGTTTAGGCGCAGCCTATGACGATACAAATCGTGATGATGCTGAAGTATCAACTATTGGTGACATAGCCTTAAACACCCAAAATAGTGACGGCACAGCGCAAACTCTTTACTTATCATACGCGCAAGCGAGTCAAGTTGCTGGCTATACAGCCATTGGCGGCAGTGATTCAGGCGGGTTATTTAGAAGTAACTACAACCTTGAGCGCGAAACCACATCAAACTTGGAGCTTGGTTTATTACTTGAAGAACAAAGCTGGCAGTTAAACTCGGCTATTTTTTATCGAAAAGATAATAACTTAACCGATTGGACCTTTAATTTTAATTCAACCTCAGCGCGCTTTGCAAACCCAGTTGATATTGATACTGCAGGGGTTGAATTTTTAGCGACTAAGCACTTTGATACAGCAAAACTTATAGCAAGCTACACGTATTTACATAAATCAGAAAACTACGGCGCAGCCGATATCGATGCCAGCTTTTACGCATTAAACTTTCCTGATCACCGTTTAACACTTGGCGCTGTTTACAACCCAACTGATATTTTAGAATTTAGAATAGATAACGAATGGCGTACACAACACAAAAATGCACTTAGAAACGGCAATGACAACGCGTTATTTACCCAGCTAACGCTTAAAATAACTCCGCCACAGTTGAGTAATTTATTTATCACCTTAGCGGCAGATAACTTATGGGATGAGTCGTTTGAAGAAATACCAGGTACACCTGGGCGCGGTGAGCAATATACGTTAAGCGCAACGTATAGTTGGTAACCATTAACGTAAGCAAGCTTCACGTCTACAAAACAACCACAAACCTACACCTTGGCGGTAGACGTAGAGCTTGCTCGCGTGAAAAGCGCAGCTTTTAATTATTTAGAGTCCAGCGACTTTTACCGTCTTTGTGAACCTTATTGACGGGCAATGCCCGTAACGTAAGCAAGCTTCACGTCTACAAAACAGACACAAACCTACACTTTGGCGGTAGACGCAGAGCTTGCTCGCGTGAAAAGCGCAGCTTTAATTACTTAAAATAAATACTCACTAATAGATAAGTGTAAATAGATGTGTATTAAAAATGAGGATTAAGTGAGCTCTTCGAGCTCTGTAATAAGCGCTAGGGCTTGTGCATTTGTTGACCCGCACACATCAAACGTGGCGCTAAAATCGCTACACACTTTAGGCCGACTTTCATCACCAAATAACTTACATAAATTACGTTCGTCCAGCTGAATACAGCGCTCTCCGGCTTTTTTACCATTTGGCATACCTGGAATAGGCGAACTAATACTGGGTGCAATACAACATGCGCCACAGCCTAATCTACACTCCATCGATTCGGTTTTCATAATTACCTCTGAATAAAAAACACTTACTTTAATTCCTTTTTAGGAACGTAATTAACCGCATATTGAGTTGCAACACACATATGTAATGCTTTGTTACATCTTAAAACAGCTTGTAAACACTTTATTGCGTATTATTGCTCTGTCACCAACTATTATGAAGGAATGCCTTGTGGCTACTACAAAACAAATAATACTCCCAATCGCTGTTTTAGCAGGCGGCATTGCGCTAGCTATAGCCTTTAAGATGATGAAACAGCCACCAGAAGAAAAGCCAGAGCAAGATTTACGTCCTTTAGTAGCAACACAAAGCGTACTTTTAGATTCTATAACGCTCGATGTTAAATCGTACGGCATTGTTAAACCCAAGTATCGTACCGAGCTAATAGCACAAGTTAGTGGGCAGGTTATTTCGGTATCAGATCAATTTGTTGAAGGCGCGTTTGTAAAGCAAGGCGATATTTTAGCACGAATTGATGCAAATGATTACGAGGCAGACTTTATTGAAGCGCAAGCAGGTTTAGCACAAGCAAGCTCAGCACTTGAAATAGAACGCGCACAAGCACATGTAGCGAAAGCTGAGTGGGAGCGTATTAAGTCAGACTCAAGCGAAGCTATTGCCTCAGAACTTTATTTACGTAAACCACAACTGGCCGAAAAACTAGCGCGTTACCGCTCTGCTCAAGCAAGTGTTAAACGTGCTAGCCGCAATCTTGAACGTACTTATATTAAAGCCCCATACGATGCCATTATTAATGAGCGCACAATTAGCTTGGGGTCAGTAGTAAACCCAGGTAATAGTTTTGGCGCACTAAGCGCAACCTCAGTTGCAGAGGTACGTTTACCGGTTGCCGATCAAGAACTGCAATATTTAAAAAATGGCGGCGTAGGCTCAAATGTTACATTTAACGCAGAATACGCAGGTAAACAAACAATGTGGCAAGCCAAAGTAATTCGCACCGAAGGTGTGGTTGATCAAACAAGCCGCATGAGCTATTTGGTAGCACAACTTGCAACACCTTATGGCGATAAAACACGCCCTCTTCGTTTTGGTTCGTACATTAACGCTACCATTGAAGGTCGCCCGCTTGATAACGCAATTATTGTTGCGCACCACTTAGTTAAAGATAATAAAATTGTAATTTTAAATGACGATTTAACATTGTCGTTTAAAACCCTCAATATTATACGCGAACAAAACGGCATGATTATAGCCAGCCAAGGGTTAAACAATGGCGAGCAAATTGTTACCTCAGCGCTTGAATACCCAACTGAAGGTATGGCAGTAAAAATTGAAGATATTGCGCCTGATAAAACTGATGTAACTCAACTTGCGCTGAAAGAGGAATAATCATGAACACTCGTGAAACAGGGTTAATAGCATGGTTTGCCCGAAATCCCGTTGCAGCCAACCTACTAATGATATTTATATTAGTGGGCGGTATCTTAATGGCGATGACCATTCGCAAACAAATGTTCCCACAGTTTGAAAGCAACTGGATAAGCGTACAAGCAGTTTACCCAGGTGCAGCCCCGCAAGAGGTTGAAGAAGGCATAACCATAAAAGTTGAAGAAAACCTCGAAGGTATTGAAGGTATTAAACGCCTAATTACTTACTCTAACCGTGGTTTTTCACAAGCCTGGATTGAAATAGAAGAACAATACAACCCACAAGAAGTACTTGATGAAATTAAAGTACAAGTTGATTCAATAAACACCTTTCCTGCAGGGATGGAACGCCCTGTTGTTCGCCGCGATAAGTTTGAGCAAGAAGTAATGATACTCGCGCTTTACGGCGACATGAGTAATTACCAGTTAAAAGAGCTTGGTAACGATATAAAAGACGAGCTACAAGCACTGCCTCACGTGAATCTTGTTAATTTTAACGGCGGCTTAGAATACGAAATTGGTATAGAAGTCAGCCCCGATAAACTGCGCGAATATGGCTTAACATTTAGAGATATTGCAGGCGCGGTGCAAAACTTTTCGGCAAATATGTCGGCGGGGCAAATACGCTCTGAAAATGGTTATATTTCGATGCGTGTTGAAAAACAAGCCTACCGTGGTTTTGAGTTTGAAAAACTGCCACTTATTACCCTTGCTGATGGCGCACAAATTTATTTAGGCGATGTAGCAACTATTAATGATGGCTTTGAAGAAGGTCTACAATATTCAAAATACAATGGTAAAAATTCACTCTCGTTTGAAGTAAACGCATCAAAAGATCAAGACATTACCGATGTAGCAAAAGTCCTTAAAAGCTACATGGCAACTAAAGAGCCACTTTTACCTGCAGGCGTTAAGCTCTCTCCTATTGTTGATTTAACTTACTACCTTGAAGGTCAACTCGATATGATGGTCGATAACATGATTTGGGGTGGCTTGTTAGTAATGATAGTGCTGGCACTATTTTTACCGCTACGCTTAGCATTTTGGGTAATGATGGGCTTACCGGTGTCTTTTCTGGGCGCCTTTTTGTTTATGCCTATTGGCTTTTTAGATGTAACAATTAACCTAGCCTCTCTTTTTGCCTTTATACTTGTACTCGGGATTGTTGTTGATGACGCCATAGTTGTGGGCGAGTCAGCCAGTGCCGAAATAGAAAAATACGGCCACACACTTGATAACGTAGTACGCGGTGTTAAACGTGTTGCGATGCCAGCGACCTTTGGTGTACTAACGACTATTGCGGCATTTTTACCACAAACACTCGCAACCGGCCCTGGTGCTGCTTTTTCTAAAGCCATTGGTGGCGTTATTATTTTATGTTTGATTTTTTCACTCATTGAATCAAAACTAATTTTACCTGCGCATATTGCAGCAATGAATCCACGTAAACCAAACCCTAAGAATCTATTACATCGCTTACGTATGGTGATTGATAGCAGCTTAAAAGGCTTTGTGAATAACTACTACCTTCCTTTTGTTAGCCGCTGTATTCATTATCGCTATACAGTGATTGTCGGCTTTATGTGTTTGCTTATTGTAAGCGCAGGTATGTTTGCAGGTGGTTTAGTTAAGTTTGTACCAAACCCAAAAATACCGCACGACTTTCCTCGTATTGATATAGAAATGAACCTTGCTTCATCTGAGCAAGCAACGCTTGAAACCGCACGTAAAATAGAAAGCGTGTTGTTAAAGGTCGATCAGCAACTACAAGAACAATACGGTAAACCGATGATCCGTGACTTATCCGTAAGCCTGCGCGGGCGAACTGAGGCAAATATTATGGCTATTTTGGTAGAGCCTGATTTACGCCCTATCGACACCTTTGCCCTAAGTGCATTATGGCGCGAGCAAATGCCCGCTTTACCTGGCGTTAAAACCATGACCATTCAAGACAGTATAATGAATGGCGGTCGAGATGATGGCGACGTTAGCTTTAAACTTGAAGGCAAAAATGCTAACGAGCTAAAAGAAGTGGCTGGTAAATTAAAAGCTAAATTACAAACAATGGAAGGTGTTGGCGACGTAAACGACTCAATGCAAAGTGCCACCGACGAAGTGCAACTTGATTTAAAACCACTCGCTTATAGCATGGGTTTAACGCTTGCTGATGTCGCATCGCAAGTTAGCTTTAGTTACTACGGCTTAGAAGCGCAGCGAATATTGCGTGAAGGCGAAGAAATTAAAGTCATGATCCGCTACCCAGAAGACGAACGTAATTCAATTAGCGACATAGCAAGTGTGCGTATTATTACGCCTACAGGCGCTGAAGTACCGCTAAGTGAAGTAGCCGAAGTTAAATTGGTTGACGGTGTAAACCGTATTCGTCGCGAAAACTCTAAACGCACTGTAAACGTATGGGCTGCGGTAAATACCGACCAAGCCGAACCATTTGCGATTGCTGAGGAAATTCGTGACGAATACTTACCAACATTACTTAAAAGCTACCCTGGCGTTACAAGTGATGTAGCTGGGCGCATTCAAGAAGAGATGGATAGCGCTTCAGAACAGTTTCGTGACTTTGGTATATCAATGATGATTATATTTGCTTTATTAGCGATTCCACTTCGCTCTTACTCGCAGCCACTTATTATAATGTCGGTTATTCCGTTTGGTGTAGTGGGCGCTATGTTTGGCCATATGATTTTAGGTATGACTATGAGTAGCTTATCTATGTTTGGCATTATTGCTGTAGCGGGTGTGGTCGTAAATGACTCCCTCGTTATGGTTGATTTTGTAAATAAAGCCCGCGCCGAAGGTGTTGCAATTAAAGATGCAGTAGTACAAGCCGGTGCTCGTCGCTTTAGGGCAATACTACTCACCTCAATCACTACCTTTATTGGTGTAATGCCAATTATTTTTGAAACGAGTTTACAAGCTAAAATTGTTATCCCAATGGCTGTATCACTTGCTTTTGGTGTGTTATTTGCCACAGTAATTACACTGATACTTATACCGTGCCAGTATGTTGCACTAGAAGATGCTAAACGATTAGTTCGTAAAATGCGTGGCAAGCCACCACTAGTAGATGCCCAACCAGCGCCTACAAATAGTTAAATTAAGTAATATCCCAACCAAAAAAGCTCGGCATATTATATGCCGAGCTTTTTATTTTTAGCTTAAAGGTAATATTCGCCTATTTGCTAATACTGTCTCTACTACCCATTATTTAACAAGCAGGATTTATTAACAATCCTAATAATTGAGAGAAATATTGCTCGTTTTTTATCCCTAATACGTTATGGTATTTAAATAATAAATATACATAATAAAGTTAAGGAACAGCCATAAATACATCTCCCTCTGATCATATTCCTCAAGAAGCCTTTGATTGGTATGACGAATACGCCCACGGTTTAATGGACCGACGTACTTTTATGAAAAAACTCGGTGGTCTTGCTGCACTTGGCTTTTCGATGGCTGTACTTACATCAGCATTATTACCTAATTACGCCTTTGCTGAACAAGTGTCGTTTAATGACGATGATATTAAAGCAACGTACGAAGAATTTGATTCGCCAGACGGGCACGGTAAAGGCAAAGGTTACTTAGCAACCCCTAAAAACATAGAAGGTAAGCTCCCTGTTGTACTCGTGGTACACGAAAACCGTGGTTTAAACCCGTACGTAAAGAATGTAGCAAGGCGTTTAGCTAAGGTCGGTTTTATTGCATTTGCACCTGATGCACTTTTTCCACTGGGTGGCTACCCTGGTAACGATGATGAAGGACGTGCTATGCAAAAAACCATGGGACGCGCTAAAATTCAAAACGATTTTGTAGGCGCTGTCGGTTTTTGTTTTGGTGGCTACATTGTTAATTATTTAGCTGCTGTAGATAGTAATTTAATCAGCGCTGGCGTGCCTTTTTACGGCACTCCCGCCAGTAAAAGTTTACGTAAAAATATTAAAGCACCGTTAATGATTCAATTAGGCGAGCTGGATAAACGTGTAAACGCGTCGTGGCCACAGTACGAACAAGATTTAAAAGCTAATAATGTTGAATACACTATGCATATGTATAAAGGAGCAAATCATGGTTTTCATAACGACTCGACAGGTCGCTATGATAAAGACAATGCCGAGCTTGCATGGTAACGTACCGTTGAGTTTTTTAATAAAAAGCTAAGTTAACGAATACGATAAATGCCACCAGCTCTAAGCCGGTGGCATTATTAAAAATACTTGGTTTTTTATCAACTTTAAACTTTTTTAGTACGCATAACTAATAACGACAACAAAACGAGTAAATAAATACTCAAAGAGCCACCGCTGCTAGAGCCATCTTTATTCTCGACTTTTGCAATTTTTTCTTCTTTAGCACGTGTTTTAAACCTTGATAGTTCTGCATCTAAATTAGTAGTCATATCACTAACTGCTAGATTAAAACCTTCAGCCGACTTTTCAGATAACGTTTCATCAATACCTATTGCTGTTGTTCTTTTTTCAAGTTTACTTATACCTGGTGATCTAAATAACATTTTTCTACTTTTAATATCAAAAACAGCTGTATCCACAAAGGTTTGAATTGTATTTTCATTACCTGGAATAACGTACATACCCACTATTGTCCAATAAAGTAAGGCTGCATTATTTTCATACGATTGCGTAACTTGATCATATGAAACTAGTGCCATTACATCTACATCGTAAAGCCTCCCGACTTGCTCGAGTGTTGCAAAACCTTCACCTCCTTTTAAATAGGTACTTGGTATAACTTCAATGCGGTCAATGTAATCATATTGTAGAAATGACTTTTTGACTTTTTCGAGTAACTCGACTTGGTTTTGGGTCTCTAACCCGTCTGGCTGCCAGTTTTTAGACGGTACAAATGCAATTCCGACGGTAACAGGGAGTTTTAAAACAGGTATCTCAGGTTTATAGGTAGAGCGGCTTTGTTGATCAGGATATAAGAAGTCCATTAAGCTACTAGATTGTGTATTTTTACCTGTATTGTTACTCACAAACGAACTACAAGAAGCAAGTAAGGTCGCCATAAAAATAATTATATATTTATTAAATTTCACATTTATTCCTTTTTATTTTTAATTTAATTCAGTTACGTGCCAAAGCTCACCCGATGGTCCCCATAAGTAAATAACGCTACCCCAAGGGTCTAGGGCGTGTTGACCTTTGGTGGTTGAATTTGCAGCTGTGTGTTTGGTATTTAGGCAAGGCAGAGCCTATGATATGTGGTTGTTCCCCATACATAGGCGATAACGTAGCATAAAGACCAAACATACGCTGCCCTTTGGGTTCTTTCTAGGGGCGATTGACTCTTTGTTGCTCGGTTTTTACTTAGCCCACTAGGTTACAAACCCTGCGCCGCGATTAAATCGCCCCTAGATTGAACAAATTTCAATCCATAAAGTTCAACACGCCCTCGTTTTATACCCTCAAAACGGATATCAAAACCGTTTAGGTTACTAATGAGTTCATATGCTTCATCTATATTTAACACACAAAGTTGCAGCATTAAGTTTTCAGCAAACGTTTTATTATAATAACGCTGTAAAAAGAACGTACATTCGCCAAAAGTACACACGCATAAAACATTTGAGGCATCTTCAATCTTAAATCCAAGCGCTTTATAAAAGCGCTGAGATTGCTCATAATTTTTACAGGGAATAAAAATTCTAATATCATCAACTTGCATAAATCTTCCTTAATTAGCTCAGTACGCTTTTATCAATAATTCCTTTATTTACCAACTGCTGCAAAATAGCTTGGGATTTTGCTCTGCATGCATCACGTAGTAAACGAACCGCTGGGGTTATTGACTGCCTACTTGGGCAAATAAGCCAAAGTTCACCATTAACATGTTGATAATCTTGCATTACAGTAACCACCCTGTCATTGAGTAAATCATCGGCTATATCAAGGGCTGATTTTACAGCCAAGCCTTTACCCGCAACGCACCAGCGCCTTACTAAATCGCCATCGTTTGAGGCGCGTCTGCCATTCATTTTAACTTTATATTTTGACTCACCATCGGTGAATTCCCACGTATTATTTATAATATCCTGCAACTGATAAAACAAACCTTGATGCGATGCTAAATCATCAGGATGCACGGGAGTTCCGTTTTGTAAGAGATATTCGTCAGTTGCACATAACAAGCGCGGTACGTTACAAATTTTGAATCCATAAACGCTAGCATCATTAGGCGAGCCATAACGAAGCGCTATATCAACTGAGTCACGGTAAAAGTCGATATTACTATCACTTATATGCGTTCTTAAACTTAGCTTTGGATAAGTGTCCATGAGTTCATCAATCCATGGGATCACTAAGTTACGGCCTAAGTCAGATGAAAGGGCAACGCGCAACTCCCCTTCAATTTCGTCATGCTCACCTTTTAGATTTTGCTTTGCAAGCTCAAGTACAGCTAAAGCCTGCTCACATTGTGGTATGTAGCGCTCCCCAGCAGCCGATAACCTTAAATGACGTGTTGTACGAACAAATAGCTCACTACCAAGGGCGGCCTCAACACGTTTAATAGCAGCGCTTGCTGTGGCTGTACGCATATCTAACTTAGCAGCTGCGAGCGTAATACTTCTAAACTCAGCTACTTTTAAAATAAGTTTTAAATCTTCTATGTTCATATTATCTATTTTTATTTGATAATGATTCAACAATTATGCGGTTTATCTATATTAAAGCAAGGTCTACTATATATCCATCAGCTAGCCAAAGCATGGCTTGCACCTTATATGTAAACAAATTAGGACACTTATTATGAAAGCCATTGGTTATAAAAAATCTCTTCCTGTTTCTAATCCTGAATCGTTAATTGATGTTGAATTACCACAGCCAGTTGCAACAGGTCGCGATTTATTAATTAAAGTTAAAGCTATTGCGGTTAACCCAGCAGATTACAAAGTGCGTGCATCTATGCCCCCTGCTGATGGTGAAGTAAAAGTTATTGGTTGGGATGCCGTTGGTGAAGTGGTTGCAACAGGTGAAGCTGTAACGGCATTTAAACCGGGCGATGCTGTTTACTACGCAGGTGATATTACCCGCCCAGGTAGTAATGCAGAATTTCAATTAGTGGATGAGCGCATTGTAGGGTTCAAACCACAAAGCTTAAACGATGCTGAAGCTGCTGCATTACCCCTTACTGCAATAACAGCGTACGAATTATTATTTGAGCATTTAAACATTGTAAAACAAGCAGCTGATTCAACAACAAAATCAGACGAAGTTATTTTAGTAACAGGTGCCGCAGGCGGCGTTGGTTCTATTTTATTCAGCTTGCTAAAGCGATTACTGGCGCAACGGTGATTGACACTGCATCGCGTGAAAGCTCACAAGCATGGGTTAAAAAACTAGGCGCAGATTATGTCGTTGATCATACAAAACCATTACCCGCTCAAATTGACGCATTAAACATTGGCTCGGTAACACATGTAGCAAGTCTGCACAGTACTGATACTTACTTTGAAGCGTATACAGAGGTACTTGCACCATTTGGTAAAATTGCAATGATTGACGACCCTGAGTCACTAGACGTTAGTAAATTAAAAATGAAGAGTTTATCTCTACATTGGGAATTTATGTTTGCCCGCTCAATGTTTAATGCCAAAGATTTAATTGAGCAAAGTAAGTTATTAAATCATGTTGCTGAGTTAATTGATCAGGGCCATATTCAAACAACGATTGGTAAAAATTTAGGCATTATAAATGCGGCTAACCTGCGTATTGCACACGCAGAACTTGAAGAAAGTCGCTCTATTGGCAAAATAGTGTTGGAAGGTTTTTAATTCCATAAATACTAGGGGCTGTTGATCTTTGTTTGAATTTTGTGCGTAAGCGGTAATCTCGTATAATTTACTTCGCCAAAAACAAACCTTACGAGATTACCATGCCCCGATTAATGCTCACTGATAAGTTGTGGTCGAAGCTAAAATCAATTTTGCTTGAAGATAGAGTTTATAACAAGCTTGAACACAGACAAACGATGGAAGGAATTTTATATCGCTTACGTGTTGGTTGCCCATGGCGTGACCTCCCTGAGTGTTTTGGTTTATGGAATACTATTTACCGCCGATTTCTACTTTGGTCTAAAAAAGGAATATTAATAAGGTTGTTCAAATCATTATCCGCCAATAGTGACACTGAGTGGGAATTCATTGATGGCAGTTATGTTAAAGCACATCAACACAGTACAGGTGCTGCGTCTCAACAAGAACAAGCGATAGCATTAAGTCGTGGCGGTAATACAAGTAAAATTCATTTAGCTGTTGATAGTTATGGCTTACCAATTGAATTTATTATTACAGGCGGCGATGTTCATGATAGTAAAGTGGCAAATGAACTGATTGAATTATTGCCCCAAGGCGATTTTGTTATCGCAGACAAAGGCTATGATAGTGAAGTCATTAGAAATAAGGTTCGAGAGAGAAACTCAAGCCCAGTGATCCCTAGAAAGAAAAACTCAAAAACAGGTAATGGTGATATTGATTGGTGCTTATATAAATATAGGCATTTAGTTGAAAATGCCTTTGCAAGGCTAAAGCACTTCCGTGCTATAGCGACAAGGTACGATAAATTGAAATTACAGTTTGAGAGTATGTTAGCGCTGGCATGTGCAATGATTTGGCTACCAATGTGAAAGATCAACAGCCCCTAAATACGCGCTGCCTGAATTAATTGAAGGCACCAATGTAATTGGTGTCTTCAGCCAATATTTCGGGGTGGCTATGGCTGTATTTATATTTATTAAAGAAACTATTACCTAATAATATTTGATAATGATTCAACCATGTACCTGTTTATCATATTGTAATAACCCACTACTATCCGTACCTAGCTATATTGATAGACTTTACTCTACGTAGGTATCAATTGAATTAAATAAGTAGAGTGATTTAAAAACACGATATTATTTTTGTAATAAATTTTTAAAAGGGTTTGTTTTTACTAAAACTGACTCAACATAGTAAATACTGGTAAAACACCTAGGGCAAGATCACGAACTTTACCTTGACTTAAAAGTATGATCTTATACTCCTTTTTTAAGGAGCATCCCCATGCCTAACATTCAGCTATTTAAATATTTCGAATCAATCGACGACCCTCGCCAACAAGGTAAAGTTGTTCATAAACTATTTATATCATATTCTTAGCTGTTAGCGCTGTTGTATCAGGCTGTCAGGGCTGGGAAGAGATTGAAGATTTTGGTCATGATAGACTAGATTGGCTCAGAAAATATGCTCTTCTTGAACAAGGGATCCCTCGCCATGACACAATTGCTCGTGTAATGAGCCGTATTGACATGACGCAATTCCAAGATTCCTTTTCTTCTTGGATGAAAGCCTGCTCCAAATTAACTCAAGGCGGTGTAGTTGCTATTGACGGTAAACGATTGAAAGGTTCATTTAATCAATCAGATAGACGCGATGCACTTTATATGATCAGTGCATTTGCATGCGAAAATGGTGTTGTTTTGGCACAATGCCCTGTTGATAAAAAGTCGAATGAAATAAAAGCGTTGCCAGAGCTGCTTGAATTATTAGAGATAAAAGGCTGCTTAGTAACGATTGACGCTATGGGGTGTCAAAAATCAATTGCAAAAAAAATAGTTGGTAAAGAAGCCGATTACTTACTTGCGGTAAAAGCAAACCATAAAAAGCTACTGTCACAAATAGAAGATGTGTTATTACCTGAGGTAGCACAACAAGCATCTGATGGGCTCTTGTTTAACGAAGCCGATTATCAAAAAAATAGAGAAGAATTTAGGTGCTGTGCAGTGAGCCATAACGTGAGCGGTTTATCAGAAACGATACACTGGGAAGGTGCAAAAACAGTGGGTGTTATTGTTTCTTATAGAAAAGAAAAAGGTAAATTAAGCAATGAGTTATGCTATAGATACTATATTAGTTCAGCGAATTTAACAGCGGAAGAACTCGCGAGAGGAGCACGACAACATTGGCAAATAGAAAATGGATTACATTGGCGTTTAGATGTAGGATTTAAAGAAGATGAGTGTCGAATTAGGCGCGAAGGTGCAGCACCTGTATTTGCGGGGCTGAGACACATCGCATTTAATCAGCTAAAAGCAGAAAAAAGCTTTAGTAAAGGCATGCCCGCAAAACAGAAAAAAGCTATGCGCAGTACAGCCTACCTTGAAAAGGTATTGAACGCATAGACTTTTTTCATGCTCTTGCCCTGGTAAAACACCTACTCAATGGAGAAACTAATGACTCACCCTATTATTAATGACTTAGAAAAGCGTTACACAGCAAAACGTTACGATGCAAAGAAACGTGTATCTCAAGACGATTTAGCCGTTATTTACGAAGCTATGCGCCTATCTCCATCATCTATTAACTCGCAGCCTTGGAAATTCATCGTAATTGAATCAGATGAGGCTAAAGAGCGTATGCATAGTACATTTGCTAATAAATTTGCGTTTAACCAGCCACATATTAAAACAGCTTCGCATATAATATTATTCGCTCACAATCCTAAATATACTCGCGATGACTACGCACAAGTTATTGATGCAGATATTAAAAATGGCCGTACTAAAGCAGAAAATCGCGAACAAGCTTTTGGTGCTTATGCGTTTGTTGATATGAATACTGATGAGCAAGGCGTTAATGAAGAGTGGACTAAAGCACAAACTTACATTGCACTGGGTAACACTATGCATGCCGCTGCACGTTTAGGCATTGATTCAACTCCAATGGAAGGCGTAGATGCCGAGCTGATTGGCGAAGTCTTTGAAAAAGAACTTGATGGTTACGTATGCGACGTCGCATTAGTACTTGGCTATCATGATAGCGCTGAAGATTATAATGCTAAATTACCTAAATCTCGCTTAGCAAAAGAGCAAGTTATTCAGGTTTTATAAGTAATACGTTATAAACTTAAATGATAACAATATTAAAAAACCACTTATTTAAATAAGTGGTTTTTTTGCTTGAAAGCAGTTTAACTTACTTTGCGCTGTGCAGCCTGAATATATTGCACTAAATCTTCAATAGAAACCACAGTCATATTATGTTTATTAGCATAATCACTCACCTCAGGTAAGCGCGCCATAGAACCATCAGGATTTGTTAGTTCGCAAATTACGCCAAATGGTTTTAAGCCAGCAAGTTGCATTAAATCAACGGATGCTTCGGTATGACCACGACGCACTAATACGCCACCCGTTTGTGCTTTTAAACCAAATACATGCCCAGGGCGCGATAAATCACTTGGTTTGGCGTTATCGGCTGTCGCTGCTTTTATAGTAGTTACTCTATCAGCAGCAGACACACCTGTTGTTACGCCATGCTTAGCTTCAATAGTGACTGTATAAGCGGTGTTATTTTGACTCGTATTGTTAGCTACCATTTGCGGTAAGTCGAGCTGTTTAATGCGCTCCTCCCCCATGCATAAGCAAACAATGCCGCTGCCTTCGCGGATCATTTCGGCCATTTGAGAAGTCGTTAGGTGCTCAGCTGAAAAAACAAAGTCGCCTTCATTTTCACGGTTTTCATCATCAACAACAAGTACGCCTTGGCCTTGCTGTAGTGCAGTGATTGCGCTTTGTACGCGGGTATGGCTTTCGCCGAATTGAGTAAGTAGAGACTGAATCATCATTATATTCCAAATAAAAATAATAGATTCAGGACTGTGAAAGGATCAGTAATACATCACTTAAATTTAAAGCGATCACTACCAAAATAGCTTAAATAAAATAACAAAAAGCACGCAGCAAAATGCAGCGCACACTGTTATACCAATAACATTAAATTAGTGACTAATTATAGCGCAAAGAAAAATAGCTCACTTAACGCGATACAACGGTCATGTCTTTAATAAAATTGGTTTTAGTATAATAAGCCATATTCTCTTTCATCCGGACTGTAACCGTCGGCTCTGGCATCTCACCAGATCTGCTTGACCTTTACTTAACCTAAAATAAGTTAAATAAAGCGCTCGCGGGCTCGTTTAAGTCATAAAAAACATTAAACATACCGCCGGTGGGGAATTTCACCCCGCCCTGAGAATTTACAGTAAGCATTAGCACTTGCTGTAGGCATATTATACGCTTGTATTTATTTGTTTTTCAAAACTAAATACAATAAAAACTACGAAAGTTGAATATTTAACGGTGCGCGATCTACTATACCTTCGTTTATATCAGCAACTAGCGTACAGGTAGCACCATTGACCAAATTTAAGTTAGGTTGAACGTGCCCTATATCGGCATCAAAAATTACAGGAAATAAACACCCACCTAGCGCAACATCAAGCGCATGGCGATAATCAAAGGCATCGTAATGACCTTGTGTTATTTCACTTCGCCCTAAAACCAAGCCATTGATATCATCAAATATGCCGGCTAATTTCAATGACAGTAAAAATCGTGCAACGGTTGTTGGTGTAAGTTCTGAGTTTTCGAGGTATAAAATAAGCCCTTCGGGCGCACTGTCCTTTTTAAACTCATGCAGCGCTAAAAATGGCGAGTCAAGCAATAAACCTACGGTATCTAAACACCCACCAAATAACCGACCAGACATTTCTATGGTACGTTTATCTGTGTAGTTTAAACATTGCCAATTTGTGGGCTCACTCGGGCTGAGTAATTCGTTCGGGTTTTGCGCGTAATCAGGCTTATTTTTTTGATATAAAGAAGAAGGACCTTGCTCAAATTTACTACCGGCTTCGTAGGTCAGAGTTTCAAATATTTGTAAGCTATACGGATTTTTTTCATCTGGATGTAACTGCATAAGATTAGCGCTGTGAAGGGTTGCCCATTGGCACTTAGCTGTTAATGCACATGCAATAGTACTCACATCAGAAAAACCATTAGCTGCTGAGCATGCGCTTTTGCGTTAAGCTGTTCACGTGGTTTGTTTTGACGTAAAAACTCCCCTTCAACAACATCATACCCTCGTTGTTTTAGTTCATTTATAACAATGTCTAATCGAGCATGGTATTTTTCTTTAAGACCTGATGAAAGCGAGCAAATTGCTATTTTTGATCCTACTTTCAAAGGCGCTGGGTAAAGTATATTAGCCATTGATTGTTTCTTTTAATGAAGTGATTATGTACCTATATCACCATGCTTACTCTTTATGCAATATGAACACTCTTATTAGTATAGTGATTTATTTAATGCATAAAAAAACCGATGTAATTACATCGGTTTTTATTTAAAACGTTAAAGTGAGTTATGCGTTAAAGATACTCAACTTCAATGATTTCGTACTCAACGATACCTTTTGGCGTTTGGATAGACACTGCGTCGTCCATTTGTTTACCAATTAAGCCACGTGCAATCGGTGAGTTAACAGAAATTAAGTTGTTTTTAATATCTGCTTCATCATCGCCTACAATACGGTATTTTACTTCAGCATCAGTATCTACATTTACTATAGTTACTGTGGTGCCAAAAATAACTTTGCCCGTATTTGGCATTTTAGTTACGTCGATTATCTGAACATTTGAAAGCTTCGCTTCAATTTCTTGAATTCGACCTTCACAAAAACCCTGTTGCTCACGTGCAGCGTGGTACTCAGCGTTTTCTTTTAAGTCACCGTGTTCACGCGCAACAGCAATGTCGGCGATAATTTTTGGACGGGTAACTGTTTTTAATTCGTTAAGCTCTTTGCGCAGTAAATCTGCGCCACGAACTGTCATCGGAATTGATTGCATACTTTTCTCACTTAACACCAAGGCCCTAGTTGGCCTTGGCACATTTCCTTAGTTCAATCGCAGGTGTAGCTCTTGAACTGACGTTACTTTACTACGGTCATCTGCTTTGTTAGCAGTACAGTTAGCAAAAGCCGCGTTCAAGGTTGTCGTATAGTTGGTTTTATTTTGCAATGCACCACGACGTAACACCTTCGAATCTTCGATCGCTTGGCGACCTTCGGTGGTATTAACGATATAGCTGTACTCTTTATTCTTGATATAATCAAGAATATGCGGGCGCCCTTCATATACTTTGTTTACACGTCGTACTTCAATGCCAGCTTCTTCAAGAGCGTGTGCCGTGCCACCCGTTGCGTCAAGTTCAAAACCTAAGTCGGTCATAATCTTGGCTAATTCAACAATGCGTGGCTTATCGCTATTACGAACAGATAATAACGCGCGACCACCGCGTGGTAAAGTGTTGCTTGCACCTAATTGTGCTTTTGCGAATGCTTCGGCGAAAGTATCACCAACACCCATCACTTCGCCTGTTGAACGCATCTCAGGACCACGGATTGGATCCACACCCTGAAACTTAGCAAATGGTAAAACAACTTCTTTGACGCTGTAGTAAGGAGGGATCACTTCTTTAGTAATACCTTGGCTTGCTAAAGACTGACCCGCCATACAACGAGCAGCTACTTTTGCAAGCGCTACACCGGTAGCTTTAGATACAAACGGTACCGTACGTGCGGCACGCGGGTTGACTTCAATTAAGTACACTTTGCCATCTTTTACGGCAAACTGTGTATTCATCAAACCTACAACACCAAGCTCAAGCGCCATGTCGGTTACTTGCTTGCGCATTACGTCTTGCACTTCTTGTGATAAAGAATGCGCAGGTAATGAACAGGCTGAGTCACCCGAGTGAACACCCGCTTGCTCAATGTGCTCCATGATACCGCCGATGATTACTTGCTCGCCGTCGCAAATTGCGTCAACGTCAACTTCAATCGCATTATCTAAGAAACGGTCCAGTAATACAGGTGCTTCGTTTGATGCTTGTACCGCTTCGGTCATGTAGCGACGTAAATCATCTTCGTCGTATACAATTTCCATTGCACGACCGCCTAGTACATACGACGGGCGTACAACTAATGGGAAGCCAATCTCAACTGATTTAAGTAGTGCTTCTTCAGTTGAAGTTACTGTTGCGTTTTCTGGCTGAAGTAAATTTAAACGCTCAACAAGTTGTTGGAAGCGTTCGCGGTCCTCTGCACGGTCAATCGCATCTGGTGAAGTACCTATTACTGGCACACCATTAGCTTCAAGCTCACGTGCTAATTTAAGTGGTGTTTGACCACCGTACTGCACGATAACGCCTTTAGGCTTTTCAACACGTACAATTTCAAGTACGTCTTCAAGTGTAATTGGTTCGAAGTATAATCTGTCTGATGTATCGTAATCGGTAGATACTGTTTCAGGGTTACAGTTAACCATAATGGTTTCATAGCCGTCTTCGCGAAGCGCAAGCGAGGCATGTACACAACAGTAATCAAATTCAATACCTTGGCCGATACGGTTAGGCCCGCCACCAATAACCATGATTTTGTCTTTATCTGTTGGGTTTGCTTCACACTCTTCATCGTAAGATGAGTACATGTAAGCTGTGTCTGAGCTAAATTCTGCGGCGCACGTATCAACACGCTTGTATACTGGCACGATGTTTAATAAGTGACGTTTTTTACGAATTTCAGCTTCAGATACACCAGCAATTTCAGCTATACGTGGATCTGCGAAACCTTTGCGTTTAAGTTTACGTAGGAAGTCGGCATTTAAACCAGCCATACCTACTTCACCAATTTTTGCTTCGTCTTTTAAAATGTCTTCTATTTGTACTAAGAACCAGCGGTTAACCTTAGTCAGCTCGTAAACATCATCAACGCTCATACCGTGGCGCATTGCATCGGCAATGTACCAAATACGCTCAGCACCTGGTTCGCGTAATTCGCGGATGATTTTTTCTTTCGCTTTAGGGTCATCAAGTGCAACTATTGGGTTAAAACCTGTTGCGCCCACTTCAAGACCACGTAATGCTTTGTGTAATGATTCTTGTTGGTTACGACCAATCGCCATTACTTCGCCAACAGATTTCATTTGCGTAGTTAAACGATCGTTCGCACCGGCAAATTTTTCAAAGTTAAAGCGAGGAATTTTTGTTACAACGTAATCAATTGAAGGCTCAAAAGATGCTGGAGTTTTACCGCCAGTAATATCGTTTTGAAGCTCATCAAGCGTGTATCCTACTGCTAGCTTTGCAGCAATTTTAGCAATTGGGAAACCCGTTGCTTTTGATGCAAGTGCAGATGAGCGTGATACGCGTGGGTTCATCTCAATGATAACCATACGGCCATCTTCAGGATTAATACCAAACTGCACGTTAGAACCGCCAGTTTCTACACCAATTTCACGTAATACCGCCATAGAGGCGTTACGCATAATTTGGTATTCTTTGTCGGTTAGCGTTTGCGCTGGTGCAACGGTGATTGAATCGCCAGTGTGAACACCCATAGGGTCAAAGTTTTCAATGGTACAAACAATAATACAGTTATCGTTTTTATCACGTACAACTTCTGTTTCGTACTCTTTCCAACCAATCAGTGATTCATCAATCAATAATTCGTTTGTTGGCGATAAGTCTAAACCGCGCTCACAAATTTCTTCAAACTCTTCCATGTTGTAAGCAACACCGCCACCGGTGCCACCCATGGTGAAAGAAGGACGAATGATACATGGCAAGCCAATGCGGGTCATTGTATCTTTTGCTTCTTCCATTGTGTGAGCAATCTCAGCACGTGGACATTCAAGACCAATGTTTTTCATTGCTACGTCAAAGCGTTCACGGTTTTCTGCTTTGTCGATTGCATCAGCCGTTGCGCCAATTAGCTCAACGCCATGCTTAGCCAATACACCGTGCTTGTCTAAATCAAGTGCACAGTTTAATGCTGTTTGACCACCCATTGTAGGCAGTACTGCATCAGGCTTTTCTTTTTCAATAATTTTTTCTACCACTTCCCAGTGAATTGGTTCGATGTAGGTAGCATCAGCCATTTCAGGGTCGGTCATGATAGTTGCAGGGTTTGAGTTAACTAATATAACTCTATAGCCTTCTTCTCTAAGTGCTTTACACGCTTGAGCACCAGAGTAGTCAAATTCACAAGCTTGACCAATTACAATTGGGCCTGCGCCTAAGATAAGAATGCTTTTTATGTCGGTACGTTTTGGCATTATTACTCCAGTTAAATTAGTGTTTACGCGCTTGCATCAAATCGATGAAGTGGTCAAATAATGGTGCTGCATCGTGTGGACCTGGACTTGCTTCAGGGTGACCCTGGAAGCTAAACGCAGGTTTATCTGTACGATGAATACCTTGAAGCGTTCCATCAAATAACGATTTATGCGTGGCACGAAGCGTACTTGGTAGGCTTGATTCTTGAGCTGCAAAACCATGGTTTTGAGCTGTGATCATAACTACATTACGGTCTAGGTCTTTAACTGGGTGGTTACCACCGTGGTGGCCAAATTTCATTTTTTCTGTTTTAGCACCTGAGGCAAGGGCTAATAACTGATGACCTAAACAGATACCAAAAATAGGTGTGTCGGTTTCTAAAAAGGCTTGAATGGCTTCAATAGCGTAAGTACATGGCTCAGGGTCACCAGGGCCATTAGATAGGAAGATACCATCAGGGTTTAAAGCAAGTACGTCAGCGGCTGAAGTTTGCGCTGGTACTACTGTAAGTTTACAACCACGGTCTACAAGCATACGTAAGATATTACGTTTTACACCGAAGTCGTAGGCAACAACATGAAACTTTTCATCAGCAGCGTCAAGGGTTTTAAATCCTTCACCTAATGTCCAGCTTGATTCGCGCCACTCAAAATTTTCCTTGGTTGAGACAACTTTTGCTAAATCCATGCCTTTTAAACCTGGGAAGGCTTGCGCGGCTTGTAACGCTTTATTTTCGTCTAGCTCGTCACCGGCAACAATACACCCGTTTTGTGCGCCTTTATCACGCAAAATTCGAGTTAGCTTTCTGGTGTCGATGTCCGCAATACCTAAAATATTACGTTCTTTTAAGTAATCATCTAACGATTGCTCGTTACGAAAGTTACTTGCTAGCAGTGGCAAATCACGGATCACTAGGCCTTTAGCCCAAATTTGATTCGCTTCTTCGTCTTCGCTGTTGGTACCCGTATTACCGATATGTGGGTACGTCAAAGTTACGATTTGTTCCGCGTATGATGGATCAGTCAAAATTTCTTGATAACCAGTCATAGACGTATTGAATACCACTTCACCGACTGACATGCCGTCAGCGCCGATTGCAGTACCGCGAAACACTGTGCCGTCTTCTAGGACTAACAGAGCGGATTTAGTCAAGTTAAACCTCCTAACAGTAAAAAACGGGAGTAAGCAATTGCTTAACACCCCGCCAATACCCAGAGGGATCGTCAAAACCAGATTTTTGTGAGCTTAAATTGTTTTACGCAGTCTTAAATGATGCAGATGTAAAGCATTCAACCTTCAATCATTTTTCTTGCCTAAAACTATTTTCATTCCCACTGAAACCCTGGATTTACTAGCCACTTGGGTATAATTGGAAACACGCATTTAGTAATTTTTGGCAAATTGGCTGCATATTACATGAAGTTGCTATTTAGGTCTAACATTATTTGGTTAATTGTTACAAATAAGTCACTGTAGGTGAAATTAGACCCAAACAGTTAAAATAGTAACTAAACTACTTAAGATCTAGCACATCTTGCATATCATAAAGTCCAGCAGGTTTGTTTTTCAACCAGCTTGCAGCCCTTATAGCACCTAGAGCGAATGTCATTCTCGAACTTGCTTTATGTGTTAATTCAAGCCTTTCGCCCATTGTAGCGAAGTATGCGGTATGTTCACCTACTATATCGCCCCCTCTTAGGACAGAATAACCAATCTCATTTTGAGATTTAGCTGTTTCTACTTGGCTTCGGTCATATACCGCAACCTCGTCGTGATCCCAGCCTTTCGCTTGCGCGATTGACTCACCTATTGCCAGTGCGGTACCCGATGGTGCATCTATTTTATGACGGTGGTGCGCTTCAAATATTTCGATATCTAAATCGTCACCAAACTTAGTCGCTGCAGTTTGCACAAGGTTGAGTAATACATTGACACCTACGCTGTAATTTCGCGCAAATACAATAGGGATATGTTTAGCAGCATCGTGTAATAGCGCCATATCATCATTTGTTAAACCTGTTGTACCAATAACCATAGGAATTTTTTGTGCTACAGCGGTTTTTAAATGGTTTTTCATACCAGCGGGAAGCGTAAAGTCGATTAAAACATCTACATCATCTATTGTACTTTCGTCGCTAAAGCTAACACTGCTGTCGGCTGCGCTATTTACTTGATTTACATTAATGCTTAATAGCGATGAACTGCTTCGAACATATGCACCTGTAAGTTGTGTTTGTTCTTTAATTGTCGCGGCTTCTAATAGAGCTAAGCCCATTCTACCGTTAGCACCAAAAACACCTATTCGATTTGTAGTCATGGTTTTTACCTAATTTAATTTGAATCCGTTTATTAGCTATATATCCGGACATTGCAAAATACGCAGGTGGGTATTTTTATGCAGTTGGATAAATATTAATCGCTGAAAATCGCGTTGCTTTATAGATATTATCTAAAAGTCATGCAATAGTCAGGTGACCTTTTAATTTAATAATAATAACAATACCAGTTTACTTTAGCCATCTATACATTTAAACTTCTCTTTCGCGTCGATTTGGTCTTTGGCTTGCGGACGCTGCGGCTAACAACTTTTTAAAATAAAAAGTTGTACTGCTAAATTCAGCTAAAAGAGGAGTTTTGGCTGTGATAAATTTTACTGGTTATGAGGATTATGATGCAGCCATCATTTAATAAAAACAAAGCAATACTTTCTTTACTTCCCCTACTTACCTTTGTAGCGCTATTTTTAGGCTCAGGTTTGTATTTGCAATCGCAAGGGGTTGATTATGCTTTTTACCAACTACCCGCACCTGTTGCTATATTGCCCGCCATCATGCTTGCGTTTATTTTAAATAAAGGCACGGTAAACCAATGTGTAGAAACCTTTATTAAAGGTGCCGGACACAACAATATTATTACCATGTGTTTAATATACTTACTTGCGGGTGCTTTTTCTGCCGTTGCCAGTGCAACCGGTGGTGTAGATGCGGTAGTAAATGCAGGCTTATCGCTTATTCCACCTTCGTTGTTACTCCCTGGTTTATTTTTAATTGCAGCGGTTGTATCAACAGCAATGGGTACGTCAATGGGTACGATTGGCGCCATTGGCCCTATCGCTTATGCGGTATCAATTAAAACAGGTATAGATCCAGCATTAATGGCCGGTACGATTGTATCTGGCGCTATGTTTGGCGATAACTTATCTATTATTTCAGACACCACTATTGCAGCTACGCGCACGCAGGGCTGTGAAATGAAAGACAAGTTTAAAGAGAATCTTAAAATTGCTGTCCCTGCTGCAATACTGACTATTGGCTTATTGTTTTATTTAACACCTGCTGCTCAAGTTGTTGAAACCAAGGATTACGATATTTGGTTAGTGCTTCCGTATGCCTTTATTTTAGTGCTAGCAGTTGCTGGCTTGAACGTCTTTGTAGTGTTGTTTAGCGGTATTATTTTTGCCGCATTAATGGGCTTTACAGGAAGTTATGAAGGCGCAAGCTTTGTAAAAGACATTTACAAAGGCTTTACCGATATGCAGGAAATATTTTTACTATCAATGTTTATTGGTGGCTTATCTGAATTTATTCGTATTAATGGTGGCCTTGATTACATTGCTCAAAAAATTCAAGCAATTACTAAAATCATTGCAAAATGGCACCGTAAAGTGGCAGATCAATTAGGTATCGCTGCGTTAGTTTTAACAAGTAATGTCTGTATTGCCAATAACACCGTATCTATTATTGTGGCCGGACCTATTGCTAAAAAGCTTGCTGATGATGGTGAAATAAGCGGTAAACGCTCTGCAAGTTTGCTAGATATTTTTGCTTGTGTAACGCAGGGTTCTTTACCATACGGCGCACAAGCATTGTTACTTGGCGCTACGTTTAAAATAAGCCCTTGGGAAGTATCAACGTCTTCTTATTACTGCTTTATTTTAGCATTTACAGCCATTGCAGTTATTTGCTTACGCCGTAATAAAGCATAGTTTAAACACCGACACTATGTTGCAGCTTAATAAGTAAGCTGCAACATATGTTAAAATAATACTCTACATATCAATCACTTTTGCTATAATGCGCGCCTTCGCGTGTCACTAAAATTATAGTTAAATACAGATATGAAATTTAAAAAATTACTTCCTCTCGTTACTTTTACATCAATTGCTTTATCGTCTTCTGCTTTTGCGGCTAATTGGAGCAGCACAGCACTACATATTAATAATGGCGACCAAAAAAACCCATTCACTGAGCAAGAGTCAAACACCACTGTTTACTCGGTTCAACATGCATCGGGTTACGATTACGGCGATAACTTCTTTTTTATCGATTACAGTAAAGACGATACCGATGATGGTTACCAAGATGCTGATTTTTATGGTGAGTGGTATTCAACGGTAAGCTTATCGGCCATTAGCGGCGAAAAAATTGGCGCAGGCGCATTATTAGATGTGGGCCTTACCGGTGGTATTAACGTTGCTGGCGACGCTAAAGTAATGAAATACTTGCCTGGTGTTAAATTAAGCTGGGATGTACCTGGGTTTAACTTTTTTCAAACGCTGTTCACAGCCTACATTGACGATAGTGAAGGTGTAGCAAAAGGCGGGGCTCCTATTGAAACAAATAGCTGGATGCTTGATGTTGCCTTTGAATACCCTTTTAATATTGGCTCACAAAAATTTAGCTTTAAAGGCCACGCTGAATACATTGCAGAGCGTGAAGATGAATTTGGTAACGATGTAGAGGCGTGGATACTCGCACAGCCTATTTTAGTATGGGATATGGGCCACGCTCTTCAAATGAAAGAAAACACACTACTGTTGGGTATGGAATTACAATACTGGCACAATAAACTAGGTACTGAAGTCACTGAGTCAGTGCCACAAATCCATATTGAGTGGACGTTTTAAGCTTTAACGATACTCGTTTTACCCTACATTAATAAGCGAAGCTCTATTTTAGCTTCGCTTTTTTCATCTCCAAATTAAACAACGTTGAGCATGACAAAGCCTCAATTGAATAGTACTTAATGTTTGGTTACTATAATGAATTGTTCTGAGTTTTATATATTAGAGCTCATATTATTTGTCCTTAATTGGAGTAACCAAATGTCGTCGATTAAAGTTATTTGCTTTTCTACTTTATTGTTACAGACATTGATCAGACCAATTTCAAAAATTTCGATTTAATTTAAACGCTTAATTCTCTTTAATTTGATAAAATAACATCTCAACTTTGAGGTGTATATGAATCTAAAAATCAAACGGTTAGACCATCACGGTATTGTTTCAGGTGTTATAGAAGACTTAAAAATTGTCAGCCTTTTAGATCAATACTTACCTCAAGACGATAAACAAGAAATCACCCCCGGTGAAGCTGTAAAAGGCATGATCATGAATGGACTCGGTTTTGCCAATCGACCTTTATCACTCAGCCCTCAATTTTTTACTAACTTGCCTCTTGAACATTTATTTCGTGAAGGGGTTCAAGCATCACATTTTAATCGTCACAAACTTGGTAGAACTCTCGATCAATGCTTCGAGTTTGGCTGTGAAAGCTTATTTTCATTAGTCTCCGGACAAGCATGTGAAATAGAACAAGTTGATAAAACCTTTGAATCACTTGATACAACGAGTCACTCACTGACAGGTGAATATGCTTTTGATGATGGAGATAGTGATGAAAACGTCATTAAAATTACTCATGGCTATAGCAAGGCTCACCGTCCTGATTTAAAACAAGTCGTACAAGAAATCATTGTTAGCCAAGATGGTGGGATCCCGCTTGCATGTAAAAACTGGGATGGTAACAGCGCAGACACCGCTATTTTTAAAGCGCGAAGTAAGGCGCTTGTTGACGAGTTCAAAAAAAGCCAAGCTCCTAAATACCTTGTGGCAGACTGTAAACTTTATCATAAAAGTAATGCTGAGTTTTTAACCAAAATTCAATTTCTCACGCTAGTACCTTCAACAATTTCTCTTGAAAAATCCTCTATAAGTACAGCCATAGCAGCCAACCAATGGGTTAATATTGATGATAACTATCAATATGTTGTTGAAGAGATTGAGCATATGGGGATAAAGCAAAGATGGATGATTATTTATTCAAAAGCAGCTAATAGCCGAGCACAAAAAAGCATTGTTCGACAAGTTGAGCGAGCACACACAGGCATCAAAAAAGACCTCTTCCATTTACAAGCTCAACGTTTCGCTTGTCAAACTGACGCACAACGCGCATTAGATAAATTAGCGAAAAAGATGAAGCATCATCAAATAGCGACTCAGCAATTTATTAAGCATAAAGTCTATGAAGGTAAAGGGCGACCTAAAAAAGATGCGCCAGTAAAAAATATTGAATGGCAAATCACGGCAGAAATTGAAGAAAACGAAAGCGCAATAAAACAGATTGTAGAACAAAAGTCATGCTTCGTATTAGCAACGAATATTGATAAAGAAGCCCTTTCACCAGTAGGTTTACTTAAGCATTACAAAGCACAATCTGAAGTAGAAAAAGGGTTTAGGTTTTTAAAAGACCCCTTGTTTTTTGTTTCATCATTATTTATCAAAAAGCCAAGTAGAATAGATGCTCTGTTGATGGTGATGACACTTTCATTGTTAGTTTATTCAATCGCGCAAAGACGAATGAGAGCGAATATGAAAAAAGAAAAAGCCACGATAGCGAATCAAATCAATAAAGAAATATCTAACCCAACATTACGTTGGGTCTTTCAGTGTTTTGAGGGAATTAATCTACTCCAGCAAGGCGACAAAATCAGCTTGGATGGTTTTGATGAGTTCAGGGAAAAGATAATAAGGCTCATTGGTGGACATGCGTTGCATTTATATAAAATCCAAAAAGTTGCCTAGGGGTCTGATCAATGCCTGTTGTTATTAACAAACAATGCATTAGCGAGCACAACGCAAGATACCTCTTCACTTTCTTATGATGCACTTTTAAGCAGTTATCAGTACGACTTTAAAGTAAATTACTTTAACATTGAGTCACAAAAACAGTCTCTTAAAATGGCCTATATTTACTTAAAGCTTACCAAATCCGACATGCCTACAGTGACGCTTATGCATGGCAAAAACTTTAATGCAGATTACTGGACTACCACTGCGCAATACCTGCAATCTTTAGGTTATGGGGTATTAATTCCAGATCAAATTGGTTTTGGTAAGTCGTCTAAGCCAACTAATTACCAGTATTCATTTGCGGCTCTTGCTCATCATACTCATGCGTTAATGGACTCACTTGATATAAAAGAGTCGATTGTATTAGGGCACTCAATGGGTGGAATGCTAGCGAGTCGTTTTGCATTAATGTATCCAAATACAACTAAAAAGCTAATTTTATTAAACCCTATTGGGCTTGAAAACTACTTGCAGTATGTTGATTACAAAGATACAAATTTTTTCTATAAAAACGAGTTTTCAAAAACGCCGGAAGGCGTAAGAAAATATCAACAAAAAAATTACTACGATGGTAAGTGGAATGCCACATATTCAGCCTTAACCGACTTTATAACAGGGCAAATACAAGGGCCAGATAAAGAACAAATGGCATGGGTGAATGCAAAAACATACGATATGATTTTCACTCAACCTGTAATAACCGAGTTTAAAGATTTAACTATGCCGGTTAAATTAATTATAGGTACGCGGGATAGAACCGGCCCTGCCCGTAACTGGAAAAAAGAGGGTGTTAATTACGAGCTTGGTCGATATGATAAATTAGGCAAACACGCTGCAACACTTATCCCTGACGCACAATTATTCGAGCTGGATAACTTAGGGCATCTGCCGCACATTGAAGATTTCGAACGCTTTAAAAATATATTTAAACAAGCACTTTATGCTGAATAACCACGCTTAAAAACTAAAATAAAACCCCTGTAGGTAAAATACTTACAGGGGTTTTATTTTAATTACGCATTAATACTAAACGTACACTACTTCAAATAGTAAAGCGCTTAACTACAGTGTGCACTGTGGGTTTTTACCCTGTGCTTTAGCAGTACTTTGCTCACTAAGTGCTTTGCTCATTTGCGCTTGTAAGTTTTTAATACGGTTACTTGGCGCTGGGTGAGTTGATAAAAACTCAGGTGTTGTACCACTACCTGCCGCACTCATATTTTGCCAAAGGGTTACTGACTCTTGTGGGTTAAAGCCAGCCTCAGCCATTAAATCTAAACCAATAGTATCGGCTTCTGATTCGTGCGAGCGGCTAAATGGCAAAACAACACCATACTGTGCGCCCAAACCTAAGCCTTGCATAATTTCGTTACGATATTGAATGTTACCCATTTCAAGTGCCGCACTACCAAGTTGCATACCTGTATCTAAAATAGAGCTTTGTGAAACACGCTCATTTGAATGCTCAGCAATTACGTGGCCTACTTCGTGCCCTAGTACTGTTGCTAATTGGTCTTGATTAGTAGCAATTTTTAATAAGCCAGTATGAACGCCAATGTAACCACCTGGTAATGCAAAAGCATTAGCAGATTCATCTTCAAATACAACCACTTCCCAATTTTGCGAAGCGTATTCTTTTGGTAATACAGCCACTACTTTTTCAGCAATGCAATTTACATATGCATTTGTTTTTGCATCTTTATTAATTGGTTGGTTTTTTTTCATATCAGCAAAACTAGCAGTGCCCATTTCACTCATTTGTTGGTCTGAATAAAGCGCTATTTGTGTGCGTCCTGTTGGCGACGTTTTACAACCAGCCAAAACGGCTGTCGCTAATACTGCAAGTACTAGTTTTTTCATGGTAATTCTCTTAAGCAATTAATTTTTTATTGCTTGTAGAATAGCAAACACAGTACCAATTTAAAATATTTGCTTTATATAGCGCTATATTAACAAGATGCGATAAGACGATAAACTTAGCAGGCGAACTAAGTTTATCCAAATACAATGCCCTGTTACACTACAGTCCTTGTTTTTAGTGATTGTTGAGTTTACACATGGACGCCTCAGCCTCGTCTTTTAATACCCGTATTTTATTGCCTTTATTAGCCAGTATTGTGGCGATTACGCCATTGGCTATTGATATGTATTTGCCCGCCATGCTGGTAATTGCAAACGATTTACACACTAATATGCCAAATGTACAAATATCGTTGAGTATTTACTTAGCAGGTTATTCATTGGGGATGTTATTTTTTGGCCCGATTGCCGATCAAATTGGCCGCCGTAAGCTCGCCCGTTTTGGCTTAACCCTATTTGGCGCAAGCTCACTTGCACTTGCATTTACCACCGAAATCCATGCCTTTTGGACTCTTCGAGCAGTACAAGCATTTACAGGAGCTGCAGCAACGGTAGTAGTACCGGGTATTATTCGCCATATTTATCAGCAAAACACAGCTAAAGGAATGTCGTATGTATCGATGATCATGATGGTAGCACCGTTAGTTGCCCCCTCAGTTGGCTCGTTTATTTTAGGGTTTTCTGTTTGGTCAACCATATTCTTGGTGCTTGCTGGATATAGCTTTTTAATATTAGCGTTTGTACAAGTATATCTAATCGATATTCCTATTCACAAAAATGAAAAAAAGGGTCTCGCTTTATTTTTTGATAGCTATAAAACAGTGCTCAGTAATAAAGATGCACGTCCCGACATACTCAGTTCTATGTTTGTATCATTTGGATTTTTTTGCTTTTTAACCTCAGTACCTTTTATATATTTAGATTTATATGAAGTGTCAGAACAATTATTTGGTGTATTATTTGCCTTTAATGTAATGGCGCTGATGTTTGGTAACTTTTTAAATACGCGAATTGTACCAAGGCTGGGCTCTCGAAAGATGCTCTATATTGGACTTGTATGTGGGTTTGTATCGGGGCTTGCGCTATTAACATTTAGCTTATTGCATTTATCACTTTATTATATTGTGGCTGCTATTGCGCCATTAATGATGAGTTTAGGCGTCACAGCAAGTAATGCTGACTCGTTAATTTTAATGAAGTTTGAAAAAAACACTGGCACGGCAACCGCCGTAATTGGCACTCTTCGTTTTGGTAGTGGCGCATTAGTTGGCCCCTTACTCGCTATTATGCATGCAAAAAGCGCAGTGCCATTTTCAAGCTTAATGTTTAGTGCCGTGTTACTCACTATGCTCGTACAGTTAATTCACTATAAAAAAGACAAAAAAAATGCCTCAATATGAGGCATTTTTTAAAACTAATAATTCAATTAAGCATCAGCAGCTTTAGAAACCATAACCATTGCAGGGCGTAATAAACGACCATTCAATGTGTAACCTTTTTGCATAACAGCAAGTACTGTATTAGGTGTTACATCGTTACTTGGTTGAATTGACATTGCTTGATGAAAATCTGGATTAAACATCTCACCTTGTGGGTTTACAATTTCAACACCAAATTTAGAAACAGCGTCATTGAAGCTCTTAACCGTCATATCGATACCTTCAAGCAACGGCTTTAAAGTCTCATTTTCTTTATCAGAAAATTCAATAGCACGTTCAAGGTTATCAATTACAGGTAGTAATTCGTTAGCAAATTTTTCTAGTGCAAATTTATGCGCTTTTTCTACATCTTGTGCTGCACGACGACGAATATTATCTACGTCTGCTGCTGCGCGAACAACACCATCTTTTTGATCAGCAATAGTTTGCTTAGCGGCCTCAAGCTCTGCATATAACATCGCAATTTCTGCTTCAGGGCTTTGCTCTTGTTCTGCATGTTGATCAGCGGCTTCTACTGCTGCTTCTACATCAGCCTGCATTTTAGAAATTTCTTCGTTTAATTCTACTTCTTGCTCAGGGTTTTGTGTCTGCTCAGACATAAAATACGTGCTCCAATTCTTTTCAACTGGGGTAATTATGGGGATTGAATAAAAAGATTCAAGAGTTAGATGTCTCAATTAATTTAAATTCTTGAATTATTTCTTCAATTTGCGCTGATTTAGGGCAAATTATACAAAAGCGGCTTTGGTATTCTTGATTTTGAAAGTACGGGACACTTATTACAATCAATTCATCGCACTCAGTAAAAGGTAATTTTTCGCTATTAAGTACCGATAACCCATTTTTAAAAGCGAGCTTATCTTCTACATAATTTAAAAATGAGACACCAATATTTAAGCTTTGTTCACAATCAATTTGTTTGTAAAGGTAATTTTCGCCAACAACAATACTGTTATCTGAGCCTAATTTTTGGCTTAGTTGTCGCGTCCATTGATTAAGCGAATCGTGACAATTTCGAGGCGCGGTATTAGCCATAGCTTGCATACGGTATAAACCTTCCATCAAGGTTTGTTGACTAAAGACGGTGTTTAACCACGTTGCAAACTGATAACGAACAGAGTCTGACGAATCATGAGGCTTATCAATACAAATATTATGGCTCTGCCCTGCTCTGTCTATTAATAAAATAAGCCAGTCGGTAGAATCAAAATCAAGTACCTCTACTCTAAATACTTGCTGCGAGCTGGCTTGTGGCAAACCCACACAACAACACACCTGATATTTTTGGCTCAAACCATGAGCAAGTTCAACGAGTTGTGATTGCTCTGGTTGCCAATAATTAGCAATATCAGCGAGTGGAAAGAACTCGTCAAACCAATAATCAAACCCCTCATTTGTAGGCACACGGCCTGCAGATGTATGAGGTGAATACAATAAGCCCACTTTTTCTAAGCGAGCCATCGCATTACGTACCGTAGCCGAACACACAGCCATGCCTTTAAGCTTAGCAATTTTTGTTGATGGGACGGGTAACCCCTCACCATTACAGTACATGTTCATAACAGCTGAAAAAATTTGCTGATCTCGTGGATTTAATTTCATGTTATCTACATCTTGTTGCATGTCTGATATATCGGGGCATTTACAGTTATTTCAAGTCACATAGTATGCTGGTAGCTAATAAAACTAAATTAATTACCTAGGTAAGTTAATCATACCAATTTAAGCTAAGATCTGTATTTTCAAACACTTCTCTTTTGGGTTACTCTACAAACATTCAAACTTATAGTGTACACATTATGGATTCTCCTTTTAAAACCATTGGCCTTATTGGTAAACCAAACCACCCTGGTGCAGCCGCAACACTACAACGTCTGCATACATTTTTACTTGCACTTAGTTTTGAGGTTATCGTAGAAAAACGCACTGGTGGCCAGTTAGTTGATGTACCCACAGATAAACTAGTTAAGTTAGTCAACTTAGGGGAGCTGGCTGATTTGGCTATTGTCGTTGGAGGTGACGGTAACATGTTGGGCGCAGCACGTGTTTTAGCTCGTTTCAACGTAGCAGTAATCGGTGTTAACAGGGGGAACCTTGGGTTCTTAACTGATTTAAACCCTGAAGGTTTTGAACCAAGTTTAGAACAAGTTTTAAGTGGTGATTTTATTGAAGAAAATCGCTTTTTACTTGAAGTAGAGGTATACCGCCACAACGAATTAAAAAGCGCTAATTCTGCGGTCAATGAAGCCGTGCTTCATGCCGATAAAGTTGCACATATGATTGAGTTTGAAGCCTTTATTAATAAAGATTTTGTATTTTCACAGCGCTCGGATGGCTTAATTGTATCAACACCAACAGGCTCAACGGCGTATTCACTTTCAGGTGGTGGACCTATTTTGACACCAGAGCTTAATGCTATTTCGTTAGTACCTATGTTCCCACATACATTATCGAGCAGACCATTAGTCGTTGATGCTGATAACGAAGTACGCTTGAAGCTAAGCCTAGAAAATACAGATAGCCTACAGGTAAGTTGCGACAGCCATGTTGTGCTTGCTGTTTTACCTGGCGATGAGGTTGTCATTAAGAAAGCAGATAAAAAACTGCGTTTAATTCATCCAAAAAATTATTCTTACTACAACGTTTTACGTACTAAATTAAATTGGGGTAGTCGTTTATACTAATTTTATTGCCAAGTGTAAGACTTTAGAGCAAAATATCGCAAAATAAAAAATAATATTATTAGGAACTATAGCAAATGACGTATGTTGTATTTTTTTCACTTTTGTTATTAATTACGCTACTAGGTAGCTATTTAATAGTTGAAAATAATCGTCGTATAGCAAGCGAAACCAAGAAGAGAATTTTTAATGATCGAGTTTCAAAAATTAGTACACGTTTGAAAAGCAAACTAAATGAATTGTTGGATGTTAAGGTAATACGCCCGAAACACGTTCCTAGAGTCCAGGCAATTGTTAGTAATTTTTTTGTAGTACAAGCATATAATGATGACAATTTACAAAAATTAGAAGATGTAACTGATTTACTCGTCAGCACTTTATCTAACGAATTAAATAAAACTTATCAAACTAATTCGGCTAAAAGTTTAATTGATAACTTACAGCACTTTATAGCTGAGCTACCTCATCAAGGTATTTTATATAACAAAGCTTTTTATGACACTCAACTACCTTCGTTAATATTTACTATCCAAACAGAAGACATCCATCAACACATTGATAAAAAAGAAGAAGTTGAATTTTTGCAACAAGAAACTAATGACTCTCCTATTAACGAAGAGGCAAGTGTTGCTTAAATACTAAAAAATTAATTTGCAAAAAACCAAAACACTGTATAAATTAACAGTTAATTGACTGGATGGATAAACAGTATGTTAATTGGTTTAGAAGTTAAAAATTTTGCAATAGTAAGTAATTTAAGTACCGAATGGCAAAACGGTATGACCGCCATCACCGGTGAAACGGGTGCAGGTAAGTCTATAGCCATTGATGCGCTTTCACTGTGTTTAGGTGAACGAGCAGAAGCCTCAGCGGTTCGCCCTAACACGGATAAGGCAGAAGTATGTGCACAATTTGATTTAAGTGCACTTCCACTAGCTAACGCTTTTTTAGAACGACACATGTTAGCAAATGCCGATAACGAGTGCTTATTACGTCGGGTGGTATGTAAAAATGGCCGCAGTAAAAGTTATATTAATGGTAGTGCGGTAACCGCCGCACAGCTAAAAGAACTTGGTCAATACTTAATTTCTATTCATGGGCAACATGCCCATCAGCATCTTTTGAAAGCTGAGCATCAATTGCAATTACTTGATGCCTATGCCGGTCACAATGATTTAGTTAACGGCGTGAGCCAAAACTATAAGCTGTTCGCTAACTTACAAAAAGAATTTAAGCACCTAGAGCAGCAACAATTACAGCAAGCGGCTCAAAAACAACTTTTAGAATATCAAGTTGCAGAACTAGATGAATTTGCTTTGCAAGAAAATGAATTTGAACAAATAGAGGCTGAGCATTATAAACTCAGTAATAGCCAAACCATTTTAGAAGCCTGCCAACGAGAGCTACAGCACCTTTACGAAAGCGATGAACAAAATGCGTGCTCGTTGTTACAACATAGTGCTCAGCAATTTACCGAACTGGCTCAATATGACGAAAGTTTAGTAAGCGTAGCTGCTATGCTTAGCGAAGCCGCTGTACAAGTTGAAGAAGCGAGTCGCGAAGTGCGTGATTACACTGAACAAGCAGATTTAGACCCAGCTCGCTTAGTTGAAGTAGAAAATAGACTAAGTGGTGCAATGGACTTAGCTCGCAAACATCATATAAAACCACAAGCCCTAGTTGAGTTTCATCAATCTATTTCACAGGAACTGGAGTCAATTAGTACTAATAGTGCTCGATTAGAACAACTAGAATCCGAAATAGAAAATGCGCGAGTGACATACCAACAGGCAAGCGATCAGTTAAGCAAAAGTCGTAAAGAGTACGCAAATACACTAAACACTTTGATCAGTGAGAGTATGGCTAACCTGTCAATGGAAAATGGTGTATTTGAAATAGCATTAACTCAAGAAGTTGAGCGTGCACCCAACAGTTTAGGGTACGACAATGTATCATTTTTAGTTTCAACTAACCCAGGACAGCCACTACAACCGCTTGCTAAAGTAGCATCTGGGGGGGAGCTTTCGCGTATTAGCTTAGCAATTCAAGTGATTATTGCACAAAAAGTAACAACCCCAACACTTATTTTTGATGAAGTGGACGTAGGTATATCAGGCCCTACCGCATCGGCAGTTGGCAAACTATTACGTCAGTTAGGTAAATCAACTCAAGTAATTTGTGTAACGCATTTACCGCAAGTCGCTAGCAGTGCGCATCAACAATTCTTTGTAGCTAAAGAAATTGCTCAAGGTGAAACATTTACTCATATGCTGTCTTTAAATAAAGATGGACGAGTTAATGAAATAGCTCGCTTATTAGCTGGAGACAACGTAAGTAAGACGGCTAAAGCTAACGCAAAAGAACTGATAATGGCACATGCCTAATGCTATTTAACTACCGATTTATAACAAATCAAGATGTATCAAATTGCTAAGAGATAAATATAATGCAAAATAGTGTCATTTATATGTGTATAGGTTTTAGTTGGCTTTTAATAATAGTATGTGTGCTCTTAATGCTTTTAAGTCGATTTAAACATACTCAATTTAAACAACGTTTATTACGCTTTGTAAATATAGTTTTGGTGTTTCAATTGTTATTCGCCGGTTTATATTTAGCTGTTGAGTTTGACAGAGATTCACAATACTTAAAAGGGAGTTACACGATACTTATTGCGCTCCAAATTACCTGTAATTTCTTTTGCTACATGAGTGTAAAACGAAGAAAGGCCAAAACGAAACCTTCTCTTGACTCCTTCTCTATGGATTAGCAAATATAGATGGTTACTAAGCTGAGCAAGTTCTATTTTTACCTTGCTCTTTTGCTTTGTAGAGTTGCTGATCAGCATGTTTAATATCAAGATCAATTGATCTGTTTTCTTCACTTTGAACAACACCAATACTAATTGTTAAGTTTACAGTATTAGTACGTAAACTTACCGCTGCCTTTTTAAGTGAATCATGGATTTTATCTGCTACATTTACCCCTTCTGTAACACTAACATTAGGTATTGCTATTAAGAACTCCTCTCCCCCCCAACGAGAAGCAACAGCATTTTGTGGAATATTTTTCTTAAAAATATTAGCTAAATGAATAAGTGCCTCATCGCCAAAGTTATGTCCATATTTATCATTAATTTTTTTGAAGTTATCAACATCAGCTAGTAGCAATACAAAAGGTATGCCTTTGTAAGCATGTTCCTTTTTGAATTCACTTAACTTATTCATTGCATGACGACGGTTAGGAAGCTCAGTTAATGGATCGATTGTTGCTAATCGTTCATTTCTTTGACTTAAAGCTATTATTTTATTGCTGTACTTCTCTCTTGATTGTTCGTAAAAACCTGTGAGTAAAGCGACAATAATAAACGAAAATACAATTCTATAAGGAAATTGTGCTGGTTTATATTCATAAATATTAAACATGTCTGCGCAATAAAAGCCTAACATTATCGCTAGCAAAAATATGAATATATCAAATGTCCCTCGCTTTAATCCTCGAATAGAATATGTTACTGGTGATACAATAAATATCCAAATTGGCCCTGTACCTTCAGCGCCGCCAGTAACAACTAAGTAAAGCATCAATCCATAAAGATTATATAAAATCGCATTTGCAGACTTTTCTACCTCTTTGTAAATATTAAATGCCCAAATATAGATAAGTGACGAACCGACAAGTGTCACAAAAAGAAAATATTCGCTATTAGTAAATGCAATACACGACATCAAAAATGTGGATATAAAGCCTATTGATGAGAAAAACCTTACTATTAATTCTCTTTCTGTTTTATCGAAGTATTTGTGCATAATTTATCAGTTTTCTTTTCGTAAATGACGCCAACCCAGAACGCAAAGTAAGCAAATAGTAAATAAGTCGCGTATTTTGTATTTATTTAGTTAATTAATCAACACTTAATACCATGCTAAAATACGGAAAAAGTAGAATTAGATTCTTTCTCCCTACCTTCACGGTTAAGCACTCTCTAACATTAGACCTAATTGCCTACATTATTTATATAAAGAATAAATAATTAGGGCGTGTTGACCTTTCGTGATTAATTTTTCAGCCGTATGTTTGGTATTTAGGCAAATGTAGTGTGATTATTCCCCATAAATTTGGATGACGTAGCATAAATGCCAAATATGCGCTGCCCTTTGGATTCTTTCTAAGGACGATTAAGTCTTTGTTACCTAAATAGATTTAGGTAAGGTGCATTAGCAGGACGCGGAAGATTTGCTCAATTTTTTTATTCTTAAATGAATATAAGCCAGTTGGCTAACGCAGGAGCAGTTACCAACAATCCCACTAGGTTACAAACCCCGCTCCGCGATTAAATCGCCCCTAGATTGAACAAACTTTAATCCTGAAAGATCAACATACCCTAGTTGTTCTAAATAAAAAATCCTTAATGACGTTACAGTGCAATTTAATTCGTTAAATTTCTCAAAGATTTATGCAGGTTGGTCTAAGGCATCATTACGTATAAAAAAAGCAAGCTCGAAAGCTTAATGCCGATCAGTTAAGAAATATTTGACGATCCATTGACCGATCTTCTGGTTAGTTTATAAAGGCTTCTGAATTTATTCAGGAGCCTTTTATTTTGCAACTCACTACCGCACTTTCTCTTGCCAATAGCTACGCACCCAATTCAGAAGGCTTAGGTCAACTGAGTGATTTTTTATGTCCTGAGTTTATCAAACAATGCGCTGAAACCGCTGGTGTCGCGACGATAAGGAAAAGAAGGCTTCCTGTTGAGATGGCCGTTTGGACAGTCATTTGTATGTCGTTTTATCGTGAAGACCCACTGTGGAGTATTGTCAGTAAATTAGGGCTCGCTTTACCAGGTAAAAAAGAACTCGTTGCACCCAGTGCGGTTGTACAGGCTAGGCAGCGGCTTGGGGCTGATGCCGTTAAACAGGTTTTTGAGAAAAGTCAGCAAATGTGGAATGCTGATGCGAACCATCCCACATGGTGCGGGCTATCACTACTGGGTGTTGATGGTGTTATTTGGCGCACACCGGATACTGCTGAAAATCAACATGCATTCTCCGTGTGGAAAAATCAGCATGGTGACACGGCTTTCCCTCAGGTTCGCATGGTGTGTTTGATGGAGTTAACTAACCTGAGTTCTGCTTAAGCGATAACTAATGCGTTAAGCTCTACGTCAGTTAAATTAAGGTGTGGCTTCTTTTCTTTCAAGCAATAAGCCACCAATCCAGCGACTAAATTCAACATAAAGCCGTTCATACTCCGATGTCTTGAATGTTCAATGAAGGATATGTTCTTGAGCTGGTCATTAATTGTTTCGATTATAAAGCGTTTTGAAAGCATTGCTCTATCCCATAATGACATCGCTTTTGCCTTCATATTTTTGCGAACCGTCGTAATGAGCTTTACCCCTTTATCGAGTAAATCGGCTTCTAAAGCTTTACTTAAATACCCTTTGTCACCATATAATTTATCCGTCAGGCAGCTCGCTAACTCACGCACTGGTTGAGTATCATGTACATTTCCTGTTGTCACTTTCGCAGCAACAATTTCACCATGGTGATTAACGATTAAATGTAGCTTGAAGCCATAAAACCATCCCATTGTTCCTTTGCCACGCTGGGCTATTCCATCAAAGGTTTTGTGTCTTGGAATACGAATATTATGGCACACTTTAATACATGTGGAGTCAATGAATTCAACGCCTGTGGGTTTACCTTTAAGTGAAGTAAAATAGGCACACATCGGCACAATTACCCTTGGCATAACGGCTAAAAATCGTGTGTAACTGAGCAAGTTGGGAAATTCACTTTTGTACATAAGTGATACATAGCCAAGGTAGTAATTTTTGAAATCTCGGTGATGTGACATATGAAAACTAATAACAATAGTCATAATTTCACTGGTCGTCATACGTCCTGAACGCTGACGTTTTTGGGTGCCATCTTCGAGTAATTGTTTTTCCCATTGGGGTATAAATACTTTGCAAAAATCATCGACATCGCAAAATAATTCAACTAATTTAATCATGCCTGTTCCTTGCTTATCCAATCGTTTTTGGTCGAAAGATCGGATCTCGGAACAGGCATTTAGTTCAATTTCTTAAACGAGATTCAGGTTAACTAGCCATTTATTAATGGGGAGCGCCTTTGATAGTTGTCGTACTAGTGAAATGGTGTTGGCTGAAGACTTAATCGAGGCAACACCCGATAACTCACTGACGTTATTTGATAGAGGCTTCTATTCTCTAGGCTTACTCAATCGTTGGCATCATGCTGGGGAAAATAGGCATTGGCTTCAACCGATGAGAAAAGGCACGCAATATGAAATTGTTCGCTCTTTAGGTCGTCAAGACAAACTTATCAAGCTAAAAGCAACAGCACAAGCGAGAAAAAAGTTCGACGATTTACCACAGAGCATTGAAGTCAGGCTAGTCACAAAAACGGTTAAGGGGAAAGAGGTGAATATACTCACTTCACTGACTGATCCAATGCGTTTTCCTAAGGCTGACATTGTTGACCTCTATAGTGAACGGTGGGAAATTGAACTTGGTTATCGAGAAATGAAACAAACGTTACTGAATAGTCACTTCACGCTACGCAGCAAGAAACCTGAGATGATAGCGCAAGAATTATGGGGCGTAATGTTGAGCTATAACTTGCTCCGATATCAGATGGTGAAAATGGCGCAGAAAAAGTCTGGAATATATGCAAAACACCTGAGTTTTACGACGTGTGCTATTAGTATTATTAACCTTATTCATACAATGTTTATAGAAAATGCAGGACGGATACCTAAATCAATAGAGCAATTACAAGCTCAAGTTGAACATCACATATTACCGATAAAACAGGAGCGGGCGTATCCGAGATGTGTGAAACCAAAACCCAGTAAATACCCCAATAAAAAACGCCAGTCAGCTGTTAACTGACTGGCATTAAGCTCGAAAGCTTGCTTTAACGTATATTTAAAGTAACCAAAAAATAGTTATACTTTAAGGTAGTCCATAATACCTTCTGCGGCATTACGTCCTTCAAAAATAGCAGTTACCACTAAATCTGAACCACGTACAATGTCGCCACCAGCAAATATTTTAGGGTTAGTAGTTTGATGTGTAAACTCACCTTGTTCTGGTGCGTTAATACCGCCCCAGTTGTTTATTTCTACATCGTATTTTTCTAACCAATCCATTTTGTGAGGCTGGAAACCAAACGCCATAATAACTTGGTCTGCTTCAATAACATGTTCTGAACCAGGTACTTCTTCAGCACGGCTTCTGCCTTTTGCGTCAGGTTCGCCTAATTTAGTTTTAACCATTTTAACGCCGGTTACTTTACCTTTATCGTTCAATACAATGCCTTTAGGCTGAACGTTATACGTAAATATAACGCCTTCTTCTTTCGCATTTTTAACTTCACGTTTAGAGCCTGGCATATTTTCTTTATCACGACGATAAGCACACGTTACTTTTGCAGCATTTTGTCGAATAGACGTACGCAAACAATCCATGGCTGTATCTCCACCGCCGAGTACAACTACTTTTTGATTAGCCATATCAATACACGGTTGTTTTGTCTCGTCGTAGCCCATTACACGGTTCGTGTTACCAATCAAAAACGGTAATGCATCGTGAACACCCGGTGCATCTTCATTTTCAAGATCTGCACGCATACTTTGATACGTACCAACCCCTAAAAACACAGCGTCGTAATCAGCTAAAATTTGATCAAGTGTAATATCAACACCTACCTCAACATTTAACTTAAATTCTACGCCCATTTCAGTGAAAATTTCACGGCGCTTTTGCATTACTGATTTTTCAAGTTTAAAAGAAGGAATACCAAATGTGAGTAGTCCACCTATTTCTGGGTGACGATCAAACACCACTGGCTTAACGCCATTTCGTACTAAAATATCAGCACATCCTAAACCTGCAGGGCCAGCACCAATAATGGCTACTTTTTTGTCGGTCCATGTTACATAAGACATATCAGGCTTCCAGCCCATTTTAAATGCCTCATCAGTAATGTACTTTTCAATATTACCAATTGTAACCGCACCAAACTCTTCATCGAGCGTACACGAGCCCTCACACAAGCGGTCTTGTGGACAAACGCGGCCACACACTTCTGGTAAACTATTGGTACGATGAGAAAGCTCAGCCGCCTCTATAATACGGCCCGTGCGTATTAACTTTAACCATTGTGGAATGTAGTTATGTACAGGGCATTTCCACTCACAGTATGGGTTACCACAATCTAAACAACGGTCAGCTTGTGAGTTAACCTGATTCTCTGAAAAGGGTTCGTAAATTTCTACGAAAGATTTTTTACGTGACGAGATTGGTTTTTTGCGTGGGTCTACACGCTGCACGTCTATAAATTGATATACATTTTCGCTCATACTGCCCCCTTATTGCGCCTGAACACGTAGTTCGGCACTACTGCGAGCGCGATGCCCGAGTAAACTTTTTACGTCGCTTGATTTTGGTTTTACTAATTTGAACATAGGTAAGTACAATTCAAAGTTAGCTAGAATACTTTCTGCTCTGCATGAACCCGTAAGCTCTAAATGCTCAGCAATTAAGCCGCGTAAATGTTCTTGATGCGATGCTAATTCTTCAAGTGTAACCACTTCTACTAGTTCGGGATTAATGCGCTTTTCAAAATCATTTCGCTCATCTAAAATATAAGCGAAACCACCTGTCATACCAGCACCAAAGTTAACGCCTACGTTGCCCAGTACACATACAACGCCGCCAGTCATGTATTCACAACCGTTATCACCTACGCCTTCAACAACGGCTTGTACACCTGAGTTACGAACTGCAAAACGCTCTCCGGCACATCCAGCTGCAAACAATTTACCGCCTGTCGCACCATATAAGCATGTGTTGCCTGCAATTGTAGCTTTATGACTTTCGAACGACGAGCCAAGTGGTGGACGAATAACTAGCTTGCCACCAGCCATGCCCTTCCCTACGTAATCGTTAGCATCGCCAACCAATGTCATTTCAAGGCCACCTGCATTCCACACGCCAAATGATTGACCCGCAGTACCGTGTAGTTCAATTACGACTGGGTCCGCAGCCATACCTTGGTTGCCATATTTATCAGCAATATAGCCAGAAAGCATTGCACCAACCGATCTGTCTGTATTACAAATACGACTTACTAGTGAAATACCGCAAGAAGCGTCAATTGCTTCTTGCGCCTTAGCAAGTAGGCTCTCATTAAGCTTTCCTAAATAATGTGAGCTATTAGGCGCACTACAATAAAGTGTTTCGCCTGTTGGGTTATTAGGCTGAGCAACTACTGAAGACAAATCAATTTTCTTCTGTTTTGCTGTTTTGCCTTCAATTGCTTCAAGCAAATCTAAACGACCAATTAAGTCAGTTAAGTTTACAACACCCAAGCTTGCCATAATTTCACGGGCTTCTTGCGCTATAAACTTAAAGTAGTTCATCGCCATTTCTGGTAGGCCGTGATAATGCTTTTGGCGAAGTGTTTCGTCTTGTGTTGCAACACCGGTCGCACAGTTATTTAAGTGGCAAATACGCAAGTATTTACAACCAAGGGCAACCATTGGGCCAGTACCAAAGCCAAAGCTTTCAGCACCTAGAATTGCTGCTTTAATAATATCTAAACCTGTTTTTAAGCCACCATCTGTTTGCAGGCGAATGCGATGACGAAGGCCATTTTCAACAAGTGCTTGCTGTGTTTCAGCAAGGCCAAGCTCCCATGGGCTACCGGCATATTTAACTGAAGTAAGTGGGCTTGCACCTGTACCGCCATCATAGCCAGAAATAGTAATTAAATCGGCATAGGCTTTAGCAACACCTGTCGCAATGGTTCCTACGCCTGGTTCTGAAACCAGTTTTACAGAAATAAGTGCTTTAGGGTTTACTTGTTTTAAATCAAAAATTAGCTGTGCTAAATCTTCAATTGAGTAAATATCGTGATGTGGTGGTGGCGAAATTAACGTAACACCTGGCACCGAATAACGAAGTTTAGCAATATATGGGGTTACTTTTTCACCCGGTAATTGCCCGCCTTCACCTGGTTTTGCACCTTGCGCTACTTTAATTTGAATAACATCAGCACTACGTAAGTAATGCGGCGTTACGCCAAATCGACCTGAAGCGACTTGCTTAATACGTGAATTTTTTTCGGTACCGTAACGCAGCTTATCTTCGCCGCCTTCACCCGAGTTTGAACACCCACCCAAGCGGTTCATCGCAATTGCTAGCGCCTCATGCGCTTCTGGCGATAAAGCACCAATACTCATTGCGGCCGAATCAAATCGTTTATAAAGATTTTCTGCAGGCTCGACATCATCAATGCTAATGCCGGTTTCAGGCAATTTAAGCGAAAGCATGTCACGTAGCGTAGCAATCGGACGATTATTAACGAGTTTTGCATACTCACTGTAATCGGTGTATTCACCAGAACGAACTGCTTTTTGTAGGGTTTGGATTACATCCGGATTATAAGCATGATATTCGCCACCATGAACATACTTAAACAAACCGCCGTGGCTTAATAATTTACGTTTACTTAAAGCAAGTTTATGTAGGCTCTGTTGATCGTCATCAAAATCGGTAAAACAGGCACCCTGTATGCGACTTGCCACTCCTTTAAAACACATTTGTACAATAGCATCAGATAAACCAACCGCTTCAAACAACATTGAGCAACGATATGACGCAACCGTACTTATGCCCATTTTAGACATAATTTTATATAAGCCCTTGTTAATGGCTTTACGATAAGCAAGCGTTACTTCGCAATACGACTTATCAATAATTTTATTGTCGCTCATTGCAACTAACGATTCATACGCAAGGTATGGATAAATGGCAGTTGCACCAAAACCTAATAAAACTGCAAATTGGTGTGCATCGCGCACACTACCGGTTTCAATAATAATATTCGATTCACAACGAAGATTATTATCAACAAGACGATTTTGCACCGCGCCCACAGCCATAGCTGCTGGAATAGGTAAATTCGTTTCATCAAAGTTGCGGTCTGTTAGAACAAGCATAATACAGCCCGATGCTGCTTTTTTCTGCGCAATATCACAAATTCGCGATACTGCTTTTTCCAATCCTTCTTCAACTGTATACGTAATATCAATTTTACAGTAGCTGTAATGTGCTTCATCAGCATTTAATAATTGCTGCATGTCTGCGTACATTAAAATTGGCGTATCAAACTGTAGGCGCTTAGCGTGGCCTGTTGTTTCGTTAAATACATTTTGCTCACTACCAATACATGTCGCAAGTGACATTACATGATTTTCACGCAGTGGATCGATAGGTGGGTTTGTTACTTGCGCAAATTTTTGGCGGAAGTAATCATAAAGTGAACGATGCCCTTCACTAAGCACAGCAAATGGCGTGTCATCACCCATTGAGCCTGTTGCTTCTTGGCCGTTTTCACCCATTACACGAATAACGCTATCAAGCTCTTCGTTGGTATAACCAAACATTTTTTGATATTTAGCTAGCGTTTCATTATCAAAAGAACGATTACCGGCATCTTGCTCAGTAAGTTCTTCAAATGGAACTAAACGTTTAACATTTTCTTCAAGCCATGACTTGTATGGATGGCGAGATTTTAAATCTTGATCGATTTCATCCGAATGCCAAATTTTGCCAAGCTTAGTATCAATAACTAATAATTCACCTGGACCAACACGACCTTTTTCAACCACTTCATCAGCAGTGTAATCCCAAATACCCACCTCTGATGCAAGCGTAATAAAGCCATCTTGTGTAATTACATAACGCGCAGGGCGAAGTCCATTACGGTCAAGGTTACACGCCGCAAAACGACCATCCGACATTACAATACCTGCCGGACCATCCCATGGTTCCATATGCATAGAGTTAAAGTCGTAAAATGCACGTAGATCATCGTCCATTGCACGGTTTTTTTGCCATGCAGGTGGCACAAGCATGCGCATCGCACGGAATAAATCCATGCCGCCAGCTAAAAATAGCTCAAGCATATTATCTAGGCTGGATGAATCAGAACCAGTTTCGTTTACAAACGGTGCCGCTGTTTGTAAATCAGGAATAAGTGGTGACGCAAACTTATAAGAACGCGCACGTGCCCATTGGCGGTTACCTTCAATGGTATTAATTTCACCATTGTGTGCTAAATAACGAAAAGGTTGAGCAAGAGGCCAACGCGGTTGAGTATTAGTAGAAAATCGTTGATGAAAAACACAAATCGCACTGGTCATACGAATATCAGCTAAATCTAGGTAAAAATTAGGTAAATCTGCAGGCATCATAAGGCCTTTATAGATAGTAACTAATCCAGACAAGCTTGCAATATAAAAAGCTTCATCATCAACAATACGCTTTTCAGCACGACGACGCGCTACATATAAGCGTCGCTCTAAATCTTTAGAGCGCCAACCTTCTGGCGCACTAACAAAAATTTGTTCAAACCCAGGTAATTGTTGTACTGCTATAGGGCCTAACATTGATGGGTCGGTTGGCACTACGCGCCAACCTAAAATATTTAGCGTTTCTTTTTCTAATTCTTCGCTAAGTATTTGTTTTGCAGCTTGTGCTAAAACAGGGTCTGAATTTAAAAAAATCATACCTACGGCATAATTTTTACCTAAGTGCCAATTGTTCTCAGCCGCAATAGCACGAAAAAAGCTATCTGGTTTTTGTAATAATAAACCACAGCCATCACCTGTTTTACCATCGGCAGATATACCGCCACGATGCTGCATGCGATCAAGCCCCGTAATAGCAGTACGAATAAGCCTATGACTAGCTTGACCATTAACTTGGGCTATTAAGCCAAAGCCACAATTTTCTTTTTCTAATTTTGAGTCGTATAACATAGACCCCTCCCCTTGCTGCACTGTTAGCGTGGATGAACTGCTCGACGATTTGCTAACAGACGGACAAAACTAGCCTCTATCGTAAATAGAGTCAATAGCATTTTGAATACATATTCACATTCTTGAATATTTCTCACTTCATAGCAAGATTTCTTTTTCATCATTATTTTTAACATTTAGTCGTATATTAGGCGTTATTTTTTCATGACACTGGTGTCAAGTTTAACATTTTGTAAAAACAACCAAGTAAAAAGCTACAGCTTACGTAAACGTAAAGCCCTCATTCAGTGAATAAATATTCAACATACACCGATAAAGTTAGTTAACATTTAGATAGTTTTGTGCTATTTCCGTAATTTTGAGGCTTAACCTCTCTTCTTTTTACTGGTCATTAGTATAGTTATTAATATTTGTGGCATTTTTAACCTCTTAATAGTGAATTTTTATTTACTAATGCGTCCACTGCGGACACTTTTATGTCCGCGGACATATAAAAAACACATAAAATAAAATTTAATTAACTAATTACAGTGAGTTACGCTTTGGCATGCTAATAGTATAGAGCTATACACATTCGTTAAGTGGAATAATTATGTTTATGCTTAGTTTATTTTTGATATCTCCTATTGTCGCTATTTGCACCGCAGTTTTTTTTCTACTGTGTGAAAAATATATAAAAGCCGTGTAGGAGAGCCTAATGATTAAAGATACCAGCGCACAAGACGTACAAGTAAAGGCACCTATGAACTATAAAAAATACGCGGTCATCACTGCGGTTATTTTCATTGTAGCCTCGACAATTGCTTATATTTTTTTAACGAGTCATAGCGCTAAAAGCTCTATTAGCCGCTCAAAAGTACAGGTTGCCAAAGTACACGTTAAAGCGCTCATTCGAGACATTGCCGCCAGTGGTAAAATTGTTGCTGCTAATGCTCCTAAAATCTACAGCCCAGAACGTGGTTTTATAGATTTAAAAGTAAAGGCTGGCGATACAGTAAAGCAAGGGGACACACTTGCTCTGCTGCAAAGCCCTGAGTTAACTAACGAATTAAAGCAACAGGAGTCTGTACTTAAACGACTACAAGGCGAGCAGCAAAGGCAGCATTTGCAAGCAAGACGCCGCTGAGCGCGAAAATCGCCGGGCGCAGTTATCAATACAAAAGCACTTAATTAGCCAAATTGATCTTGAAAAAGCAGTTGATGATTTATCACGTGCAAAGCTCACATATAAGCATGCACAACAAGAGGTATTGCTTGCCAAAGACACGCTCGCCTTTGAACTACAAGCAGCTAAAAGTGATGTAACCCGCCAGCAACTTATTGTTGATGATTTAATCAGAAAAGTAAGCAACCTATCTATTAAAGCTACCGTTACTGGGATCGTGGGTAACCTTCTTGTGCAACAAAAAGCCGCAGTGACGCAAAGCCAACCTCTTATGACACTCGTCAACTTAAGTAATTTCGAAGCGGAGCTTCAAGTACCTGAAAGTTATGCAAACGAATTAGGACTCGGTATGGAAGTAGAGCTTAAGTTAGGCAATGAAACAGTGATGGGGAATTTATCCGCCATATCACCAGAAGTTAATAATCGTGAAGTAACAGCGCGCGTTCGCTTTGATGGAGTTAGTAATAACATTCGTCAAAACCAACGCTTAACTGCACGTATTTTACTCGATAACCGCCAAGACATAATGCAAGTAAAACGCGGCGCTTTTATGCAGCAAGGCGGAATTGTAGCTTATAAAGTCGATGGCAATATCGCAAAGCGTATACCTATTACAATAGGCGCCACAAGCATTAACGCGGTAGAACTTTTAAGCGGTGTTAAAGAAAACGATGAAATTATTATTTCAAGCTACAGCGACTTTAAGCAAGCCGATACGATTTTATTAAATTAAACAGACGTTCTCAACCAACGCTAAAAATAATTAGGAACACCCATGTTACAAATGAACAATGTAAGTAAAGTATATCAAACAGAAATGGTACAAACCCATGCACTTCGAGACTTTAACCTGCAAGTAAACGAAGGCGAATTTATTGCTGTTACCGGTCCTAGCGGCTCAGGAAAAACAACCTTTTTAAATATTGCAGGTATGCTCGAGCCTTTTAACGAAGGTGAGTACCTGTTGGATGGTGTTAATGTTGGCAGCTTAAACGACAACCAACGTGCTGATTTACGTAATCAAAAAATTGGCTTTATATTCCAAGGCTTTAATTTAATCCCTGATTTAAATTTATATGAAAACATAGAAGTTCCTCTTCGCTATAGAGGGATTAAAGTAAATGAGCGAAAACGTCGAATTGAGCAATGCCTTGAACAAGTTGGTTTAGCATCTCGCGCTAAACACTTACCTCAACAACTCTCTGGTGGCCAGCAACAACGTGTGGCAATAGCCCGTGCGCTTGCTGGTGAACCTCGTTTTTTACTAGCCGATGAGCCAACAGGTAACCTTGACAGCTTAATGGCTCGCCAAGTTATGGAGTTACTTGAACAAATCAATCGCGACGGTGCCACTATTGTAATGGTAACGCATGATAGCGAATTAGCCCGCCGTGCTCCGCGTAATATTCAAGTAGTTGATGGGCAGCTTGCCGACTTTACGCTTTATCAGGGCGCGCAAACTATAAAAACAGCATCGGGGGTTTAACTAATGTTTATTCATTATTTAGATTTAAGTTGGCGCAGCTTCAAGCGCACCCCACTGGTTAGCTTTTTAATGGTACTTGCCATTGCGATAGGTATAGGCATAACAATGACCAGCCTTAGTGTTTATCATATGATGTCGGCCGATCCTATCCCAGAAAAAAGCAGCCAACTTTACAGTGTGCAATTACAAACAATGGACGATGGTAGTACGTGGTGGACAGAAGATAACATGCCACTGCAACTGACCTATCAAGATGCTGAGAACTTATTAAACGCGCCCACGTCAGAGAAAAAAGTGGCTATGATGCGTACCGGCTTTTCAGTTTATTTAGATTCAGATAAAATAAAACCCTTTATTGGCAGTGCACGGATGACAACGCCTGACTTTTTTAGCATGTTTGATTTGTCATTTTTGTACGGTGGGGCTTGGAGCAAAGAGCAAGAAAACTCAGCTGCACCTGTGGTTGTTATTACCCAAGAGATAAACGATAAACTATTTGCAGGAAAAAACTCTGTCGGAGAACTGATTTACTTAGATGATGCAAGCTACCAAGTAGCTGGTGTTATTAACCATTGGCCTCTCAATATTAAATATTATGATTTAAATAACGGTGCATTTAATCAAGTAGAAGAGTTATTTATCTAAAGTATCCCCAGAATTAGCCTTTATATATCAATAAACTAACAGTATTAAAAAATGTGGGAAGCGAGGGAACATTCATGGTGTTTTGTGATCTTATGAATCACTTACAAACAACAGAGCTAAACACCATGAATGCTTTTACTATTTTGCACAATATGCTCCGCGCTGTCACCCCTAAATCAATTCATAAAGCCAGATTTAATACTCTAGTCGCTGCCGTTAAATCTCTTTTGCACTGTCAGCAATGCACCTTGACGTCTATCGGTCGCAATTTGAATTCAAAAACCACTGAAAAACATGATATTAAACGTATTGATCGACTGCTCAGTAACCACGAGCTTTTACGTGAATCAACAACGGTTTATGTTCACTTAAGCCGTTTTGTGGTCACTGAAAAGCATCCCGTCATTTTGGTTGATTGGAGTCATGCCGATACACAAACCAAATATTGTATTCTGCGTGCCAGCATTGTCAGTGAAGGTCGCTCTTTAACCCTGTATCAGGAAAGTGCACTCAGCTTTCAATATCATTGCCCAAAAGTACAAAAACGGTTCTTGAAGATGCTCAAACTGATCTTGCCGAGTGATTGCCGGCCCGTCATTGTGACGGATGCGGGCTTTAAAGTTCCTTGGCTCAAAGCCGTGCGAAACAATGGCTGGCATTATATTAGCCGAGTTCGAGGTACGGCACACTTGAAAACGCAGGGCAGCGATGAGTTTGTTCCATGCCAGTCACTATTCAAGAGCAATCAACGTAAGAGCCAGTATCTTGGCGCGACCGAGTTGACCAAAAGTGCAAAATATCAAACGCATGCAGTGCTGGTTGGCAAGGGGCATAAGTTATTAAAAAGAGATAAAAAACGTGGTTATAAGGAGCCTTGGCTACTCGTTTCTTCACTTCCAAAAAAGCACCACTTTCTCGAAAAAGTGCTCAAATTATATGGTATGAGAATGCAAATAGAAGCCGGATTTCGAGATCAAAAAAGTGTTAGGTTCGGCTTAGGCTCAGATCTACACAGAACGAACAAACTCTACCGATTAGACATACTTTTACTGCTCGCAACACTGGCGCATTGGTTCTCAATGATGCTGGGTGCAGTGATAGACAAAGCAGGAAAGACAGGATCTTTTCAAGCTAACTCAACCAAAAGCAGGCGAGTAGTGTCATGGGCATTTGTTGGGTTGCGATACTTCAAAAAACAGTCCATTAAACTGCGACGGCGAGATTATTTAGAAGGGCTCGCCTATTTCGCACAAGTGGTAGTGCAACTCAATTGGAAAAATATGGATGTGAGTGATGTAATTGAAACTTAATGATTATTTTTGGGGATCCCTTAGGTTATTTATGCCCTTTAGCTTAATAAAGGCAAAAGAGCTCGTAAGTTGGGGCAATAGCAATGGATGGAAGCACGAAAACACACCAACCTTTGCAGATAAACTGCAATCTGAGCAAGTATGGATCCAGTTTTGGGCAGAGCTAAATACGCTTGAACAAAAACAAGCCTATCAAAATTACTTATTAGCCTATATGCAGGAACAACAAAAACGTGGGCGATTTAATCGTAAAGAACTTGAGTATAAACTTCGCGATGTAAACCAATGGATGCAATACAATAACGTCGTCACCGAAGACAATAAAATTTTAGTGGGCCTGAGCTTTATGTTTTTAGGTGTCTGCTTAGCCAATATTTTAGGTTTACTTTTAGCCAAGTTTTTACGCAGGGCGCCAGAAGTAGGTGTAAGACGCGCATTAGGTGCGAGTAAAAGGCAAATATTTTTACAGCACTTAGTTGAGGTCGCCATGCTTGGCTTTATAGGTGGCATGCTAGGAATTGTACTAGCACAACTTGGCTTAATGGGCGTAGGGCAAAGCTATGACTACTATGAAAATTTAGCGACAATGGATTTAACCATGCTATTGAGCGCCCCATTGATTGCAATTACAACCTGCATTTTGGCTGGTTTGTACCCTGCTTGGCTAGTGTGTAAAACCAACCCTGCTATTTATCTTAAGAGCCAATAAGGAATGTCACAATGTTAGAAATAAAACCTATATTTAACGCCTTATGCCGCTCAAAGGTGGGCGCTGTATTACTGCTAATTCAAATTGCAATTACCACAGCCATAGTCAGTAATGCTGCATTTATCATTCAAGATAGAATTAGTTATTTAAACCAAGAAACGGGCTACCCTGAACAAGATATATTTAAGTTTAATGTAATGACCTTTGGTACTGATATTAACTTAAGTCAGCAGTTTGAGCTTGATGAAAGCATGCTTAGAAAAATGCCAGGCGTGGTCGATGCCGCATTAAGCAGTAGTATTCCACTATCAGGGAGTGGCAGCGCTTCGAGCTTTAATTTAAAACCTGCCCCACAAGAAGGCCTAAGTGTCAGGGCCGCTTATATTTTTATAGACGATCATGCTATTAATACCTACGGCGTTAACTTAATTGCAGGGCGAAACTTTACCGAAGATGAAGTGCTCGTTACAAACGAAATTACACAAAAGCGCACCAACGTCACTATAGTCACTAAAGCCCTACTTGATGAGCTCTATCCTGATGGAGATGGTTTAGGGAAAATAGTTTATTTTGGTGACCTACCACTTAAAGTTATTGGCGTGATCGGAAAAATGAAAGGCCCGTGGCTCAAAGACAGTAAACCAGATAATTTTGCGTTTATTCCTTATATTAAAGCAGAAAGTTATACACAAGTTGCCGTTCGTACTAAGCCAGGTCAGCGAGCAACTGTAATGAAAGAAATAGAAAATGCTATGCTTGCAAATTACAGCAAACGCGTTATAAATAACATTAAAGGGCTTGATGAATTAAAAAATGAGTATACCGCTCAAGATCGCCTTATGATGCGCATGCTCATAGTATTAATCACTATTTTAGTGCTTATAACCGCTCTCGGTATTTTTGGCTTAACCTTATTTAATATTAGCAAACGTACTAAGCAAATTGGTACACGCAGAGCACTTGGCGCAAGAAAGTCAGCTATTGTTAGCTACTTTTTAGTAGAAAATGCATTAATTTGTAGCCTAGGTTTAGCCTTAGGTGTAGTAACAGCAATACTACTTGGGAAAATGTTAATGCAGTATTTTTCTGTAGCCGCACTACCGCCAAGTTATATAGCCGTTACCGCCATTGCCGTATTTTTAATGAGTTTACTTGCAGTATTAGCGCCAGCTAAACGCGCTGCCAATGTTTCGCCCAGTATCGCAACTCGCACTATTTAATTATATGTAAATCACTATGCTACACTGCTTAGTAAGGCAGTGTAGCCATCAAAAAATTATAAAAATAACCTATGACTCATAAAATACTCATTGTTGATGATAACCAAGCAGTACTCGACGCACTTTCATTGTTGCTCGAGATCCACGACTTTTCGGTAGTCACTGCAACAAATCCGTTTGATGCTCTGCAAATAGTTCGCTATCAACGCATTGAGCTTGTAATTCAAGACATGAACTTTACCAGTGACACGACCTCTGGCGAAGAAGGTAAAGCGTTGTTTTATGAACTACGAGAAATAAACCCACACTTACCTATTATACTTATTACAGCCTGGACCGAACTTGCCACCGCCATTGAGCTTGTAAAAGCCGGTGCTGCTGATTACTTACCAAAACCCTGGGATGATGCAAAACTACTAGTTTGTATCGGTAACTTAATAGAGCTAGGCAGTGCTAAAAAAATAGTGGCGACACATAATCGCCATCAACAAGAACGTGAAGGTACATTTAAAAATGCAGACCTTGCTGGGCTAATATTTAAAAGTACTGCGATGGAACGACTGGTTACTATGGCGCTACAAGTGGCTAAATCTGATATATCTGCATTAATTACAGGCCCTAATGGGAGTGGCAAAGAGTGTATTGCGCATATTATTCAAAAAAACTCCCCACTTGTATCGCAACCTTTTATTAAGGTAAACGCAGGTGCATTACCGCAAGAACTTATAGAGGCCGAACTTTTTGGCGCTGAAGCTGGCGCATACACGGGGATAACTAAACAACGTATTGGTCGATTTGAAGCAGCTGATGGCGGTACGTTATTTTTAGATGAAATTGGTAATTTACCACTTTCAGGACAAATAAAATTACTACGCGTACTACAAACCGGCGAGTTTGAGCGTTTAGGCTCAACACAAACACGAAAAGTAAATGTGCGCGTTATATCGGCCACTAACGAAAACTTACTACAAGCAATTGAACAAGGTCGATTTAGGGAAGACTTATATTATCGCCTTAACGTAATTGAGCTCAATGTGCCTGCCCTGTGCGAAAGACAAGATGATGTTTTAGCGCTTATTAGCCACTTTTTACCTCACCGAGAGCTGACTATAAACACAGAGCAAGCACTTCAACACTACAAATGGCCAGGTAACGTTCGAGAGCTAGAAAACGCTTGTAAGCGTGTAGCGGTACTAAAACCTGCAGGTGCGCTTACAGTCGATGACTTTGCTCTTTCGTCACCGGTCTCTTCACAACAAAAAGCAGAGCCGACCAAACAGGAAATAGAACACGCAATGCGCGCTCATCAAGGTGTTATAGCCAAAGTGGCCCGTGAATTTGGTTTAAGCCGACAAGCACTTTACAGGCGGTTACAAAAAATGGGTATTGATTATTAATGCCAAACATTATTAGCAACTTTACCCTAAGCCAAAAGATTGTATTAATTTGCGGGCTTTGTAGCGCGCTGCCTGTTGTTATTATTGCCGCGCTAAGTGGCTTTGATATTTACTACACCCTGCTTTTAATATTACTAACGCTTACATTTAGCACCTTGCTTTCAAGAGCCATCACCAAGCCAATAAAGCTTGGCATGCAATCGCTCGAAACCGGATTACTTAATTTTAAAGATGGTGAGCTCTCCAGTCTGCTTGCGTATAAAAATAATGATGAACTTGGAAAGCTATGCCAACTTTATAATCAAACCGCAAAACAGCTTCGCCAAGAAAAACAATGGATTTACCAGCGCGAGTTAATGCTTGATAAAGTATTGCAAAGCTCGCCGCAAGCGCTACTGCTGGTCAATGATAATAATACGGTGGTATTTAGTAATTTAATTAGCCGTAGTTTATTTAATAGCGCAACTCGCCTTGAAGGTATGCAACTAAGTAAGTTACTCGAAAATTCGCCTCTGCAATTAGTAGCAGCTATAGAGCACGGTATTGATGGCCTCTTTAATATAGAAATAGAGAATCAAGACTCACAAACCTGGCATTTAGCCACTGGGGAGTTTTTACTCAATAATCAAAAGCATCATTTATATATATTTAAACAGTTAACCCGTGAACTTAGTCGCCAAGAAGTTGCCGTGTGGAAAAAAGTAATACGCATTATTAGCCACGAATTAAATAATTCACTCGGCCCCATGTCATCCATGCTACACAGCGCACAATTGCTCGCAAATAAAGTTGATGAGCCTCGCCTTGCCCATGTATTTGCAACTATTGATGAGCGAATTAGTCATTTAACTGAATTTGTACAAGGCTATGGCAAGTTTGCTAAGCTACCTCAGCCACAAAAAACGCGGGTTAACTGGCAAAACACACTCAATAATTTAAAAAACCACTGGCAATTTAGCTACGAAATAAAAAATTCGCACAATGAATTACAAGCTGATCAAACACAACTCGAGCAGCTGCTGATAAACTTATTAAAAAATTCACACGAGTCAGGCTCCAACGCCAATGAAATACATATTCAGGTCGAGTTTGTACCCCAACCAAGCATGTGTTATAAATGTGAGCGACTGCGGCAAAGGAATGAGCGAGCAAGTAATGGCAAATGCTTTAGTGCCCTTCTATTCTACAAAAAGTACGGGGAGTGGTTTAGGGTTAGCCTTATGCAGAGAAATAGCAGAAGCGCACCAAGGGCATATAAGTTTACATAACAAAATAGAGGGCGGCTTAAACGTGCAAGTGAGCCTTCCTTATTTATAAATTCACACAAATTAAAAACAACAAAGCCACTTTTAAAGTAGCTTTGTGTTTAAAGAGCTTAATAACCTGAGTTCAGGTTGAGTAATAAATTACTCTGCGTCAGCTTCTTTGTATTTAGCAGCAGTTTCTGTAATTAACGGCTGTAATTCACCGCGTTGGAACATTTCGATAATAATGTCACAACCACCAACTAATTCGCCATCTACCCAAAGTTGTGGGAATGTTGGCCAATTAGCATATGCTGGAAGCTCAGCACGAATGTCTGGATTAAGTAAAATATCAACGTATGCAAATGGTTCACCACATGACATTAACGCTTGCGATGCTTGTGAAGAAAAACCACAATTTGGTAATTTTGGTGACCCTTTCATGAAAAGGATTATTGGGTTTTCTGAAATTTGCTGTTTAATTTTATCAATGGTTTCCATCTACAACCTCAAAGTAACGATAGCTAAATATATTTTGGTCTTGAAAATAACTCATCGTGACCACAAATATATAACTTAAAATGGGCAAATAAAGCCGCAATTGAAATAGTCTTTCGCAATAGCATTGCTGTTTGCTTAAACTTGAGTAAAATACTCAACAATTATAGTAACACTATATTACCGCTTGGTATAGGTAACTGGTCTGTTTCAACAGGCATTACGTATTACCAAATGGACTATCAACCAAAGAAGATGGAGATAAAAAATGGCATTTGAACTACCGTCACTACCATATGCAATCGACGCACTTGAGCCACATATTTCAAAAGAAACACTAGAGTTTCACCATGGCAAACACCACAACACTTACGTGGTTAAGCTTAATGGTTTAATCCCTGGTACTGAGTTTGAAAACAAATCTCTAGAAGAGATCGTATGTTCATCAGAAGGCGGCGTATTTAACAACGCAGCACAAATCTGGAACCATACTTTTTACTGGAACAGCTTATCTCCAAACGGCGGCGGCGAGCCTACTGGCGCAGTTGCTGATGCAATCAACGCTAAATGGGGTTCTTTTGATGCGTTTAAAGCGGCATTAAACGATAAAGCAGTAAATAACTTTGGTTCAAGCTGGACGTGGTTAGTTAAGCTTGCTGATGGTTCACTAGACATCGTTAATACATCTAACGCTGCTACACCATTAACTGATGATGGCGTTACTCCAATCCTTACAGTGGATTTATGGGAACACGCTTACTACATCGATTACCGTAACGTTCGTCCAGATTACCTTAAAGGTTTTTGGTCGCTTGTTAACTGGGAATTCGCGAACGCTAACTTCGCTTAATTAGCCTTTAAACGCTAATGTAAAAAAGACGCTTAGGCGTCTTTTTTTGTATGTTATTCTTGTACTTTTTTCGTTTATACGTGTTGTTGTGTTCATTAGTTCAACATGATCTTTTTTCACTTAAATTTTTAATTTTATTGCACAAAAATACCAATTCGTGACTAGACTTTAAAAGGTAAGCACCTTTTTACAGCGGGTTTCGGAGGTTATTATGACGATTTTTGAGCATTACCAAGCACGATACGAAGCGGCACAGGAAGAAGAATACAGTATCGCTGAATTTCTTGAAATTTGTAAAACAGATAAGTCTGCCTATGCCAGCGCACCAGAACGTCTACTTATGGCAATTGGCGAACCAAACATGGTAGACACCGCAACCGATGCAAGACTAAGCCGGTTATTTTCTAATAGAGTGGTTGCGCGCTACCCTGCCTTTGCTGACTTTTATGGTATGGAAGACGCCATTGAGCAAATAGTCTCTTATTTAAAACACGCAGCCCAAGGGCTTGAAGAATGCAAACAAGTACTCTATTTACTCGGGCCTGTAGGTGGGGGTAAATCATCCATTGCTGAAAAACTAAAGTATTTAATGCAACAAGTGCCTATTTATTCAATTAAAGGCTCTCCTGTAAACGACCATCCTCTCTCCTTGTTTGATCCTATCGAAGATGCAGACGTACTCAGCAAAGAATATGGTATTAAACCGCGCTACTTAAAAACCATTATGTCGCCTTGGGCTGGAAAACGCTTAAAAGAGTTCAATGGTGATATTAGCCAGTTTAGAGTGGTCAAACGCTACCCTTCTATTTTAAACCAAATAGGCATTGCTAAAACTGAGCCTGGGGATGAAAACAACCAAGATATTTCAGCGCTAGTAGGTAAAGTCGATATTCGCCAGCTTGAGCACTTTGCCCAAAATGATCCTGATGCATACGCCTACTCTGGCTCTTTATGTTTAGCTAACCAAGGGCTGATGGAGTTTGTAGAAATGTTTAAAGCACCGATTAAAGTGCTGCATCCTTTACTTACCGCCACCCAAGAAGGTAACTATAACGGCACAGAAGGTATTAGTGCTCTTCCATTTAATGGCATGATCCTCGCACATTCTAATGAATCTGAGTGGCAAACTTTTAAAAACAATAAAAACAATGAAGCATTTTTAGACCGTGTTTATATTGTTAAAGTGCCTTACTGTTTACGTGTAACTGAAGAAGTTAAAATTTACGACAAATTACTTGAGCACAGCGAGCTATACAATGCGCCATGTGCGCCTGGGACACTTAAAACATTAGCGCAATTTACAACATTATCACGTTTAAAAGAGCCAGAAAATTCCAGTATTTATTCAAAGATGCGGGTATACGATGGCGAAACCCTTAAAGACACAGACCCTAAAGCTAAATCGTATCAAGAGTATCGTGATTACGCAGGTGTTGATGAAGGCATGACGGGGCTCTCTACCCGCTTTGCGTTTAAAATTTTGTCCCGAGTGTTTAACTTTGATACCACTGAGGTTGCTGCAAATCCGGTACATTTGTTCTATGTACTTGAGCAACAGATAGAGCGCGAGCAATTTTCAAGTGAAATAGAAGAGCGTTATTTAAGCTTTTTGAAAGGCTATTTAATTCCTCAATATGTAGATTTTATAGGTAAAGAACTGCAAACCGCCTATTTAGAATCGTATTCAGAATACGGACAAAACATTTTTGACCGCTATGTTATTTATGCTGACTTTTGGATACAAGACCAAGAGTATCGCGACCCAGATACGGGACAACTATTTGACCGAGCCGCGCTTAATGCCGAGCTTGAAAAAATAGAAAAACCAGCGGGTATTTCTAACCCTAAAGATTTTCGTAATGAAATAGTGAACTTTGTACTGCGTGCCCGTGCGCATAACAACGGTAAAAATCCACTATGGACAAGCTACGAAAAACTACGCACGGTAATTGAGAAAAAAATGTTCTCTAATACCGAAGATTTACTCCCCGTTATTTCGTTTAATACTAAAACGTCTGCAGAGGATCAGCAAAAGCACGAAGACTTTGTGAACCGTATGGTCGAAAAAGGCTATACACAAAAACAAGTTCGCTTGCTTTCTGAGTGGTATTTACGGGTTAGAAAATCGCAATAACCTTCATAGTCGTAGTATATAGGAGGTCAATATGGCGCATTTTATAGATAGGCGTTTAAACGGAAAAAATAAAAGTACGCTTAATCGCCAGCGCTTTATTAGGCGCTATAAAAAACAAATTAAAGAAGCGGTTTCAGATGCGATTAACAAACGCAGCGTCACTGATTCTAGCTCTGGTGAGAGTATTTCTATTCCACAACGCGATATCAGCGAACCTACATTTCATCAGGGAAAAGGCGGGAATAGAGAACAAATTCACCCTGGTAACGATCAGTTTTCTACAGGTGATAAAATTGAGCGCCCTAAAGGCGGACCAGGCGGTGGTGCCGGTGAAGGTGACGCCAGCGATTCAGGCGAGGGACAAGATGAGTTTGTATTTTCAATATCAAAAGACGAATACCTTGATTTACTGTTTGAAGATTTAGAACTTCCTAACTTACAAGAAAACCAACTTGATAAGTTAGTGCAAATGAAAACCCACCGCGCAGGATTTTGTAGCGACGGCATGCCAAGTAATATTGACATTGTCCGCTCACTTCAAGGCTCGCTTGCGCGCCGCGTGGCAATGAGTGCAGGAAAAAAACGTCGCTTAGTTGAGCTTGAAAAGCAACTTGATGCGTTGCTTGATGAACCTCATAGCGATAAATCAGCAATTGCTTTATTACAAAAAGAAATTGCAGCATTAAAAGTACAAATTAAATCGGTCCCGTTTATTGATAACTACGATTTACGTTTTCGTAATTACGAAAAGCGCCCTCATCCCACCAGCAAAGCAGTGATGTTTTGTATTATGGATGTGTCAGGCTCAATGGATCAGCCAACAAAAGACATGGCAAAGCGTTTTTATATTTTACTTTATCAGTTTTTAACGCGCAGCTATAAAGACATAGAAGTTGTTTATATTCGCCACCACACACAAGCTAAAGAAGTAGACGAACAAGAGTTTTTTTATTCCCAAGAAACTGGCGGCACTATTGTTTCGAGTGCTCTTAAATTAATGAATGAAATAATAAAAGAGCGTTATCACGCAGATGAATGGAATGTGTACGCTGCACAAGCATCCGATGGCGATAACTGGGCGGACGACACACCGCAATGTGGTGAAATTTTGCGTAATAAGCTCTTAAGCGCAGTGCGTTATTTTGCTTATATTGAAATAACCACTCGTGCTCATCAAAGCCTATGGCGCGAATATGAATCTATAACACACAGCCATAATAATTTTGCCATACAGCATATTCAAAGCGTTGAAGATATTTACCCAATTTTTAGGGAGCTATTTAAAAAAGGTCGTCAACAGCAAAACTCTGCATAGCCAAAAGCGAGGTAGCATTATGAATGATAAACGATTGAGTGATGGCCCAGATTGGACCTTTGATTTATTAGATGAGTACCAAGGTGAAATTGCTCGCGTTGCTGCTCATTACAGATTAGACACCTACCCGAATCAAATTGAAGTGATAACGGCTGAGCAAATGATGGATGCTTATTCAAGCGTTGGCATGCCTATTGGCTACAGTCATTGGTCTTACGGTAAGAAGTTTATCCAAACAGAGCAAAATTATAAGCGCGGGCAAATGGGCCTCGCTTACGAAATAGTGATAAATTCAGACCCTTGTATTGCGTACTTAATGGAAGAAAATACCCTACCTATGCAAGCGCTTGTAATGGCGCATGCATGTTACGGACATAACTCATTTTTTAAAGGTAATTACTTATTTAAAACCTGGACCGATGCAGGCTCAATTATTGATTACTTGGTATTTGCTAAAAATTACATAAGCCGCTGTGAAGAAAAACACGGTATTACACAAGTAGAAGCCCTACTCGACTCATGTCATGCATTAATGAATTATGGGGTCGATCGCTATAAACGTCCACAGCAAATATCACTCTTTGAAGAGCAAAAACGCCAACAAGAACGTGAAGAATACTTACAATCACAAGTAAACGAATTGTGGCGTACGATTCCCGAACAGCAACAGGAAACTAAAAAGAAAGAACGCCATTTCCCTACTGAGCCTCAAGAAAATATTTTGTATTTTATTGAAAAAAATGCCCCATTACTCGACTCTTGGCAACGTGAAGTGATTCGTATTGTCCGTAAAATTTCGCAATACTTTTACCCACAAAAGCAAACTCAAGTAATGAACGAAGGTTGGGCTACATTTTGGCACTACACCATCCTTAATCACTTATATGATGAAGGGAAGCTCACCGACTCATTCATGTTAGAGTTTTTACAAAGTCATACCAACGTAGTTTATCAGCCACCTTATAACAGTAAGTATTATTCAGGCATTAACCCATATGCTTTAGGCTTTAATATGATGGTTGATATTCGCAGAATATGTGAACATCCAACTGAAGAAGATAAAAAATGGTTTCCTGAGTATGCAGGCAGTAATTGGCTAGATACATTGCACTTTGCCATGGAAAACTTTAAAGATGAAAGCTTTATTAGCCAGTTTTTATCGCCGAAGTTAATTCGTGATTTCAAATTATTTACTATTATTGACCATACTAATAATCCCCATTTAGAGATTGGTGCGATACACGATGATAGCGGCTATAAAACAGTTAGAGAAGTGCTCTCCGCGCAATATAATTTAAGTAATCATGAACCTAACATTCAAGTATATGATGTTGATATTAGAGGTGATAGAGCACTTACACTTCGCTATGTACCTCATAATTGCATTCCATTGGCAAACTCACATGAAGAAGTGCTAAAACACCTTTACAGGCTATGGGGCTTTAAGGTAAAACTGGAAGAAGAGTCTAATTCTGGTGAGATTTCAACTATTGGTCAATGTCCAACAGATGACACTCGTCATACAACAGAGTGAATATAATGGATAAGAAAAAGCTTCTCGTACTGATCGACTCAGTAAATTGTGCAAAAACAGCATTAATACACGCAAAACAAAAAGCACTACAAGACAGTAAACATATTGATATTGTTGCGTTTAGCTATGAAGACACTGGTAATATATTATTTTCATTATCACCAGAGCAAGTACTTGCGATTCAAGACAAACAACTTTCATTACTCAGAGCAACATTAGAACCTCTATTAAAAAAAGAGCTAACTGATTGTGAGTATACATTTCAAACGGTTTGGCATGAATCACCAGAGCAATGGTTAAATAACGAAATAAACGCAACTAATTATGATATGGCAATAAAAACTAGGCATATTGATGCTCAAACTCAATTTAGCGAACTTGACTGGCAGCTTATTCGATTTTCACCAATACCACTTTATTTGGCCGCAGATAATAAATGGAGAAATAACTGTAATGTGTTAGCTGCTCTTGATTTAGGCAGCGAAAAGGCATCTAAGCATCAGTTAAATAAAGCTATTATTAACTGTGGCATAGATTATGCTAACTCAGAGGGCTGCGAATTTTATGCATGTTATACCGTGCACGTCTCACCTATTTTGAGAGACTTAGGTATTGTATTTTCAGATGAACAAGTACTCAATGCATTCGAAAAATTACCGGAACTACAACGTGATCTGATTAATGAATACAACTTGCGTGATAAATTACACATTAAAGCGGGCTTAGCGGAACAAGTCATACCAAGCTTGGCAGCAAAACTTGATGCTGAGTTAGTGATTATTGGCTCAGTAGGCAACGTGGGTATTAAGGGAAAGCTTATTGGCAACACAGCAGAAAAAATAATGCGCTTACTTAAAACCGATTTACTTATTTTACCCCCCCACTCAATCTAATACCAATTTTCTTAATTAAGTGCTTTATTTTGAGGTAATAAAATCGTATCAATAACAAGGCAAAAATTCGTTATTTAGTTGTTATCGCTAATTACTCTTACATTGCTCTACCTTCTGCATCCATGCAGTCGTATATCAGAAGTTTTTAACGCAGTTAACGTCAGATTTAATCACTCAAATTAATTAAATATTATTGCGCATTGGTATAAAGAGTGATTAATAAGAATGATGCTTAAGCGTCATTTTTTATATCATCAAAAACAGTGACTTTATTGCGTCCATTATTTTTAGAAAAGTAAAGAGCCCTGTCAGCGGCTTCAATCCAACGTTCATGATCTTTAAATTCATTACTAAAGCACGCAACTCCGATACTTATTGTCATCTTGATTTCAACATTTTTATAAAAGGCAGGGCTTGATTCAATCAACACCCTTAAGCGCTCAGCAAATATTTCAGCCCCTTGCTTATCGGTATCAAGTAGAGTTAATACAAACTCTTCACCACCGTAACGTCCAGCAATATCTGTTTCACGTAATGTGGTACGTAATAACTTTGCAATATGGCGTAACGCCTCATCACCACAACTATGACCATGCTTATCATTCACCTTTTTAAAGTGATCAATATCAAACATTAACAGAGAGCTACACCCTGCATTACGTTTTGTTCGTAAATACTCTTGCTTAAGCATACTTTCCCAATAACCACGATTGTATAACGTCGTTAAGGCATCGGTTTGACTTACTTGCTCAAGTCTTTTATTTAGCTCTTCTAACTCTTTTTTGTTAACTGCAATATCAGTTACATCATAAAGAATGATACAAATATGGCTAACTTCTGCTCGTATATTAGTAAGCGGTATAAATGTCGCATTTTGATACATATACTCAGCTTTGCCAGTAATTGGGCGATAGTTTTTAAAGCGAAATATATAGGGTTGTTGTTCCCAAATGGTAAACGAACGATTTTTTAGTACAAATACTGGCTCTGATTTACTTCTAAACCACTTTTCATCTATAGCAGGAAATAAATCAAATAAATCTTTATTTTTTACAGCACTTGGTAATAACCCCGAATGGTTTTCCATAAAACCATTCCACACACACACCTTATACTCCCTGTCGAGTACAACTAAACCTACATCAACGGTGTTAAACATATCCATTAACCAATGGATTTCATTCATATCTAAATCAGCAGCCATAACTTAGTCTTCTAATAGGTAAGCAACTTTGTATTTCAAAGTTTTAAGTGAATCTTCAGTAAATAACAGCATAAGGTCACAGTTAATATCGTGATTTTCAATACCATAGCTAATTTCTATAGCAAGCGTACGCTGCCAGCGCGACTTATTCGCTTTCACTAATTCAGATACATCTCTGTGCTGGCCAAGTACGATAGGATGACCTTGGCTAAACGACATATCGAGTTGTTTTGAAAGACCAGTCAAAATAGCCCCGATTAAAATATTACTTATATCCATAAGTAACTCAAGTTCCACTTTGTCGTTAAGCTCACCATCGTAATTCATCAGTGAGGCTATCTCTTTAAAGCTAGAGTCATTAAGTAATAATAATGCTTCTCCAGATACACCTCCTCCAATAAATCCCTGACAAACTCCAGAAGTGGTTGCATTATTATCAATAGAGCGTAGCGCCATATCGAGTTCACTAACCTCTAAGATATTCACATTTGGGATTGGCAGCTCAACAAACACATTAAGTAATCGCGCAAGTAAATCACCGGCTTGACCCATAGCAACATTAGTTAGCTCTTGGTATATATCTCGCACATCTGGGTCTACTTGCTCACCTAGAGAATGAGAAAGACGTTCACGCATGGCTTTATCTTTAATGCCATGGTGTTCAATAATATCGGCTAATTTTTGAGGGGAACATGGCTTTTGGATGAAATCGATAGCCCCCAGTTCAAGCACTCTTTGATGAGCATTAGGCTGTATGTCACCTGAAACTACAACTGTAAGTATATTGAGCCCAAGCTCTTTCATGGCCATTAAAACTTCATAGCCATCCATTTCTGGCATGTTTAAATCAAGGAAAAGGATTTCAGGTTCAGTTGACTTTATTTGTTTGATGCAATCAACACCATCTATCGCAAATTCAACTTTAATATCCCAATCATCAGGTAGAGAACGGGCTAATTGACGCCTCGCTAATTTTGAATCATCACATATTAATACAGATGTTGACATACTATCTCTCTATTTTAAACCAGTTATACAAACCAAAAGTGATACACACATTTTTATTATAGAAGATATTTTTGTAACTGCATGTTAACCAAAGTATAGCCTATTTACAGTTTTTTTATATGATTGAATCATTACCAATTTTATAGAGGCACAGATAATACCTTGGTTACTCCAACGCAGTATAATACACTGACGCCTATTGCGTTAATTTAAAAAGGAAACTCCTATGCTCCGCTCATTAACTTTTGCCTTAAGTATTTTTTGTTCTATGGCTTTCGCTTCTGATATCCCAGAAAACACTCTCGATATAGGTAAAGTCTCTGCACAGGGTAAGACGGTTACTTTACTCGGTAAAGGTGTATCAGTTGGTGATAACGCACCTAATTTTAAAGTTGTCGATGGAAACTTTACACCTGTCACACTGGATAATTATAAGGGCCGAGCTATTTTAATTAGTGTAGTACCAAGTTTAGACACAGGTATTTGTAGTCTACAAACAAAACACTTTAACGAAAAAGTTGCGACGCAATTTCCTGCAGTTGTCATGCTTACTATCAGTGCCGATTTGCCATTCGCTCAAAAAAGATTTTGCAAAGCTGAGAACATAGACAAAATAACTACATTATCTGATTCTGTTTGGCGCGATTTTGGCCAAAAATATGGGTTAATTATTAAAGATATGGGGTTACTAACTCGCTCAGTAATAATATTAGACGAAAACCACAGCATTATTTATAAACAACTCGTTAGTAGCCTTTCAACTGAACCAGAATACAACAGCGTAATTGAGAAGCTTAAAACGCTGTAAAGTTAATATACCCATTCGCTTAATTAAGTGATCTATTTTTAGATAAGAAAATCTTATCCATAACAAGGCAAAAAATTCGTTATTGAGTTGTTATCACTAATTGCTCCTGCATTGCTCTACTTTCGGCATCCATGCAGTCGTATATCAGAATTTTTAACGCTGTTAACGTCAGATTTAATCTCTCAAATTGATTAAGTATTCTAGACTTAAAACAAAAAACCGCCAATTGGCGGTTTTTTTAATAGGCTTTTAAATTTAACCTAAAAGCTCACCAAGTTGTGAACTTACAGCTTCAACAGCTTGTGTACCATCTAGTTTGTGGTATTGAGTGTTACCAGCCGCCGCTTCTGCTTGGTAGTAATCAACTAATGGCATCGTTTGCTCGTGGTAAATACCTAAACGTTTACGTACTGTTTCTTCAGTATCGTCCGCGCGAACAATTAAGTCATCCCCAGTTTCATTGTCTTTACCTTCCACTTTTGGTGGATTATAAACAATGTGGTAAACACGACCAGAACCAGGATGAACACGACGTCCGCCCATACGTTCAACAATCACTTCGTCAGCCACGTCAAATTCAATAACGTGATCAACCACTACGCCATTTTCTTTCATTGCATCGGCTTGAGGAATTGTGCGCGGGAAGCCATCAAGTAAAAAGCCTTTCTCACAATCCGCTTTAGTAATACGCTCTTTTACTAAACCAATAATAATATCGTCAGAAATTAGTTGACCAGCATCCATTACTTTTTTTGCTTCTAGGCCTAATGGCGTACCTTCTTTAATTGCTGCACGTAACATATCGCCAGTAGAGATTTGTGGAATACCGTATTTGTCCATTAAAAACTGAGCTTGAGTACCTTTACCTGCACCCGGCGCGCCCAAAAGAATAATGCGCATATTATTGTCCCCTAGTATGGATATTTATTTTAAAGCCTGAATTCTTCCACAAGCGCCGCCGATACTCAAGCAACTTATACTAATTGATGAGTTGTTGATGTATTTACAGCGCATTAAAAAAGGGAACACACGTTCCCTTTTATTTAAAGTACATAATTTATACTTTATCGACTGAGTAAATAGCTATTTGCTTATTTGCTTAGTTCAAGCATTAGTTTATTTAAGCGAGTAACAAACCCTGTTGGATCTTTAAGTGTACCGCGCTCTGCAAGTAATGCTTGGTCTAGTAAAACATGTGACCATTGTGCGAACTTATCTTCATCTTGTTCGTCATTTAAGTGCTTAACAAGTTGATGCTCTGGGTTTAGCTCAAACACTGGCTTTGCTTCTGGTGCTGCTTGACCAACAGACTCCATTAGCTTTTGCATTTGTGAACTCATGTCGTTATCGTCGCTTACAACACATGCTGGAGAGTCTGTTAAGCGGTGCGTAAAGCGCACTTCTTTAACGTCATCACCAAGTGCTGTTTTAATACGTTCAACAAGGCCTGCCATTTCTTTTTCAGACTCTTCTTGTGCTTTTTTAGTTTCTTCGTCGTCAAGCTTACCTAAATCTAAATCACCACGTGTGATTGACTGTAGCTGCTTATCAGCAAATTCAGTTAAGTGACTCATCATCCACTCATCAACACGGTCACTTAGTAGCAATACTTCAATGCCTTTTTTGCGGAAAATCTCTAAATGAGGAGAATTTTTCGCAGAGGTAAATGTATCAGCCACTACGTAGTAAATTTTGTCTTGGCCTTCGTTCATGCGCTCAACATATTGCTCAAGCGACACATCTTGCGTTTCTGAATCAGTATGCGTAGACGAAAAACGTAGTAGCTTACATACAGCTTCTTTATTTGCCGCATCTTCAGCTGGGCCTTCTTTCATTACTTGGCCAAATTCATTCCAAAATACTTGGTAATCGTCAGCTTTGTTTTTAGCCATACGCTCAAGCATTTTAATAATGCGCGATGTACACCCTTTACGAATAGCCTGCGTTACTTTGTTATCTTGTAGAATTTCACGCGATACGTTTAGTGGTAAATCGTTTGAATCTAATAAACCTTTTACAAAGCGAAGGTAGCTTGGCATAAACTGCTCAGCATCATCCATTACAAATACGCGTTGTACGTAAAGTTTTAAACCACTTTGACGCTCACGGTTCCATAAGTCGAAAGGTGCTTTTTTAGGAATATATAAAAGGCTAGTGTATTCAGTTTTACCTTCAACCTTATTATGTGCCCAGCTAAGAGGATCTTCCCAGTCGTGGCTCACATGTTTGTAAAATTCTTTATATTCTTCATCAGACAGCTCTGACTTATCACGCGTCCACAATGCAGTTGCACGGTTAATGCTTTCCCACTCACCTGGTACTGCTGGAATTTTTTCGCCGTCTTCGCCTTCAGACTCTGGTACTTCTGCTTTAAACATTTGTACAGGTGTTGAAATATGGTCTGAGTATTTAGTAACAATGCCACGTAAGCGGTAATCGTCAGCAAATTCTTTTTCTTCATCACGAAGATGTAAAATAATGTCAGTACCACGGCCTTCTTTTTCAATTTCTTGAAGTGTATATTCGCCTTCACCTTGAGATTCCCACTCGTACGCCGTTGTTTCACCCGCTTTACGTGTACGAACAGTTACTAAATCGGCAACAATAAATGCTGAGTAAAAACCAACACCAAATTGACCAATCAGCTGTGAATCTTTACTTTGATCACCCGTTAAGTTTTTGAAAAACTCAGCAGTACCTGACTTTGCAATAGTCCCTAATGAGCTAATTACTTCATCGCGCGTCATACCAATACCATTATCAGAAATGGTAATTGTATTTGCTTCTTTATCTGCGCTAATACGCACACGTAAATCAGCGTCGCCTTGGTATAGATCGCCTTGAGATAGCGCTAAAAAACGTAACTTGTCTGCCGCATCTGATGCGTTTGACACAAGTTCGCGTAAAAATATTTCTTTATTAGAATAAAGAGAATGAATCATTAAGTTTAATAATTGTTTTACTTCTGTTTGAAAGCCTAATGTTTCTTTTTGAGCTGCAGTCATTTATATATCTCCAATTTGCAAAGTGTCTGCGTTATGCACTTAATATGGGGTGAGGTGATAAAACTTCAAGGGAAAAATTTAAAAAAGGTAAAACGAAAGGACTTAATGCTTAAATTCAAAAATTATTATTAAAGACTTAAAAAACAAAATAAACAATTAAACCACTTTAAAGTAAAGTCATACGGGCTCGTATTTATTAAACACCTCAGTATACTGACTCACTCACTGAGGTGTTATTATGGCTCTACTTCATCAACTTTTACTTAGGCAGTTTAGCCAAACCAAGCTGTTCTAAAAATTCATTATGTTTGTTTAATGCACTTACAATATCTTTTTCAATATTATGTAAGTCTTTATTTACTTCAGCGATATTAACTTTTATCTCAGCCTTTGCAGTACTCACATAACGCGAAATATTCAGGTTAAAGTCGTTTTTCTCAATCTCTGCCATCGATACGCGGCGTGAATAACGCTCTTCTTCACTGCGTTCTTTATACGTATTAACAATTTTTTTAATGTCGTTAGGCTCATCGCCTTTGCCTTCACGTAAAGTGTTCTGGCGCTTGCCCTTTTCATAATGCTCACTGGCGTTAATAAACAATACATCATCATACTTTTTGCATTTTTTCAGCACGATAATACACACCGGAATACCCGTTGAAAAAAACAAGTTCGCAGGTAAGCCAATTACCGTATCTATGTGACCATCGTTGAGCAGTTTAGTACGAATACGTTGCTCTGCGCCGCCTCTAAACAGCACACCGTGGGGCAAAATAATTGCCATGGTGCCCTCGTCACTTAAAAAGTGAAAGCCGTGCAGTAAAAAAGCAAAATCAGCGGCGGATTTTGGCGCTAGGCCGTGGCTTTTAAAGCGAAAATCTTCGCCCTGTGCTTCACTTGGATCCCAGCGGTAACTAAATGGCGGATTAGCCACTATAGCATCGAATTTTAGCTTTTTAGCGGGGTTCATCTCACTGAGCATATCCCAGTCATTTAATAAAGTATCCCCGTGGTGAATATCAAATTCGGTGTCTTTTACGCCGTGTAGTAGCATGTTCATGCGCGCAAGGTTAAAGGTGGTGATGTTTTTTTCTTGGCCGTAAATTTTACCGACACTACCGCCTTCTTTAACAATGATCTTGCGCACATTGAGCAATAACGAGCCTGAACCACAGGCAAAGTCTAATACTTTGTTGAGCTTTTTCTTTTTACCGGTTTTGGGCTCTTGGCTGTCGAGGGTGACAATTTCCGACAAAATTGTCGAGATAGGCTGTGGGGTGTAAAACTCACCGGCTTTTTTACCTGAGCCTGCGGCAAATTCCCCAATTAAATATTCATAAGCGTCGCCCAAAATATCGCTGTCGGTAGAAAACCCAGCAATGCCTTCAGAGATTTTTTGAATAATACTACAGAGTTTTTTATTGCGTTCGCTGGGGGTTTTGCCTAACTTTTCCGAGTTTAAATTAATCTCAGAGAACAAGCCTTTAAAATTACTGTTAAAGCTTTGCTCTTCAATGTATTTAAAGCCGGCCTCTAAGGTTTGCAGTAACTCACTGTTTTGAGTGCGCGCCAGTTCGGCGATGTTGGTCCACAAATGGCGCGGTTCAATCACATAATGCAGTTTACGGCGCATCTGTTTTTCAAACTCGCTGACATCATCGCTATTGTCTGTATACCACAGGCTCAATGGCGCGGTTTTGTCGTCTGCTGTTAGGCTTGGGTAATCACGACCAAGCTCTTTTTGCGCCGCCGTTTCGTAGTTATCTGATAAATAACGTAAAAACAAAAATGATAACATATAGTCACGAAAGTCATCGGCGTTCATCGCCCCGCGCAGGCTATCGGCAATATCCCACAGGGTTTTGCCTAAATCTTTAAGTTGTTCTTGGGTCATAGTATCTAAATTCTTATAAGTTATGGAAGTTCGATTTCAAATCGTTCTAAATAATTCTTTAATATTGTTTCAAAGAGCCGCTTATTATCATCGAGCATGGGTCTTGGTTGCCAAATAGAATAGGCGTCTCTATGACTGAAAATATTGAGGGCGCGCGCATGCAGCGCTTCGTCCTCAGTATCTAAACAATATGAGATGTCGCCATTTCCAAAAAAATTCGATGTTTTTTCAAATATGGTTCTTAAAGCATTAAAGTGATAGGTAAATAAATCGCCTGTTTCAGCAGCTTTATTTAACTCGCTTAAAGTCGCAATATGATGATAAAAAGGAGTATCATCAGTAGCTTGCAGGGTATAGCTATTGTCAGCCTTGTTAAGAAGATAGGTTTTGTGTTTGGTCTTTTTTAATTCATTGCACATAATATTAAAAAAGAGACCGTGATGTGAAGAAATAACCGTTTTGATTGTATATTTCTCATCTTCACCTTTTGCTCTTCTTAACAATTTAGCCAAATCGGTTGCGACTTTTATAGTGTTATTGTCATCTAATGATGAAACAGGGTCATCAATGTAGAAAAATTTAACCCAATTATAAGTTTCTGCCCCATCCAGTGTTACTTCGCAAATAGAAAGAAAAAAGCACCAAATAAATATATTTTCTTCGCCACGAGAAATTTTAATATTATCTTGAACTATCTTTTCAGGTTCATCCGAACCGACTCTAAATTTAGGGTTTGCAACTTCTTTTTTGAATGTGATTTTCCATTTTTGATAGTTAATATCAAAAGAGAATGTCGTATAACGTGAAAGGTATTTCTCAATTCTTACCTCTAATGCTAGGTTGTCTAATCCTTTAAAAAATTCTGAATTTTCATTAAACATTAATGCTCTATCTGAGTCACCTATTAAGTCATTATCCCAAATGAACAAATCTTCAGTAAAAGCATTAAAGTAAAGAGTGTCTCTAGCTATGCCTTTTTTACGTTTGCCAACGTCTTTAAATTCCATAGAAAGGCGGGTTTTACCTGTGCCGTTGTAGGCATAAAGTAAAACAAAATCACTCCCGCCATTATCAGAATCACGAAGATCATCGCGAAGACGAGTAACAGCATTACGCAGTGATTTATATTTATTGATTTTGGGTTTATTGCTCATACACTGACCTCATTAACCACAGGAAACAGTTGCTGCATTAAGCCTTGTTTGTGTGTTTTAAGTGCGTCGATTTTTTGGCTTTGCGCAGTGATTAATTCATCAATAGATGATAAGCCGTCGGCAATTTTTTTCTGCTCTTCAACGTTTGGCGGGATCGGGATTGAAAACGAGCGAATCTGAGCAAAATTAAGCCCTTCCCTATTCCCTCCTGCCTGAAAGCTATCAATTTGTAACTGTCCATTTGAAGATAGAATAAATTGGCAGAGATAAACTGGGTGAAGTTCTTTGAGTTTTGTTCTGATAATACAGACATGCTGATTTACGTTACCACCGGTGACGCGCTGATCCGCAATAGCAGTTCGGCCTATTGATGCACCTGTAATATTCAGAAGTACGTCACTTTCTTTAATTTCTGTACCTGAAAAAGATTGATGCACCTCTTCCTCAATGTAAGCAATATTGTCAAGGAGCAAACTGCCCCATCCAATATTTTGACTTCGGACAAATGGCACTCCGGCTGATTTATAGTTCTTATCCCCACCTCTGGGTGTGATACCACTTCCCACTTTTTTAGCTTTACTACCTAGGTCATCAAAACACCAATCACCATCACCTCTAAATGCAGGAAATCTGAGTTTGGGGACGGTTTCACCTTCGGCGGGGAAGAGTTGTTGCAATAAGCCTTTTTTATGGGCTTTTAAAGCAGTTAGTTTTTGAGTATGCGCATTCACCAGCTCATCGAGAGACGAGAGGCAATCAGCAATTTTTTGTTGTTCAACTGGTGTTGGCAATGGAATGCAAAATCCTCGAATACGCTCTAATGAAAGTTTAGGTTGAGCATTATTCGTAATCGAAGATTTTATTTTATTTTGTAGCTTATCACTGGACAAATATTGCAATAAGTATTTCTTATTTACATCTTTTACGATAATTTTGTTAGCGTTTTCTGTCAAGTTTGCATTATCTAACTCATCAGGAATTTCACCAACAATTCCTATTGTTCCAGCAACAGTTATAAATAAATCATTTTTTGATATTTTATAATTTTTGATTAGTTGCTCTATTTCTTTCGTGATAAATAAAACAGAAGATGGATCAACTCCTCCCATATACATGTCTGTAACTCTTATGTATGGGTGGCCACCAGTGCCATCTTGTACTAACGAGTGACCTTTGGGAATTCTTTTTCCTCCTTTAACATCACATATATCTGATAAAAGAACAACTTGCCACCTTTTCTCATTTTTAAACTCAGGAAACCTCAACTCTGGTACTAGGCCTTTTTCCGTGGGTTTATTCATTGTTTTCTCCTTGCCTTGGCGCGGGTTCAGCCATTTGCTCAATATCTAATTCGTCTTGCGCTGGCAGGTCTTGTAATAGCTGATGCAGTTTAGCCTGCAGCAGCTGTTTATCGGGCAATTGGCACTGGTATTGCGCAACCAGTGTGGGTGATAGGTTACGCGAAAGGGCGTATTCGACCACTTCGTCGTCTTTATCGCGGCACAGTAACACACCTATACTGGGGTTTTCGTGGGGCTTTTTGACATCGCGGTCGAGTGCTTCGAGATAAAAGTCGAGCTGGCCTAAATGCTGTGGGCTAAATTTACCAATTTTTAGCTCAAAGGCGACCAGTGCGGCAAGGCCACGGTGAAAAAATAATAAGTCGATATAAAAATCTTGGTTGCCCACTTGTAAGCGGTATTCTTCGCCAATAAAAATAAAGTCTTTTCCGAGCTCTAAAATAAAAGTTTTTAGGTTTTTTATAATGGCGCGTTGCAGGTCGCTTTCGCTGTGGCTGCTGGGCAAGCCTAAAAACTCTAAAGTGTAGCTGTCTTTAAAGATGCTTGGGCTACTTGGGTGCGATTGTCTCAGCACTGCTGAGAGTTTTGGTTGCTCGCTTAGGCTGCGCTCAAAATGGGCGGCGTTTATCTGGCGCTCTAGCTCACGGCTACTGAGCTTTTCATTTTGCACTAGGGTTAAATAATATTCGCGCTCAGCACCGCTTTTACAGCGCGAAAATATAATGGTGTTGTGGGTCCACGGTAATGCTCTCACCCGTGGTGAGAGTGCTGTATCGTGTTGATAGGTTTCGTGAAACTGCTTCATACGCCAGAGATTTTTATCGCTAAAGCCTTTTATGTCGGGGTCTTGGTTGGCAATATAGGCGGCGAGTTGCTTGACCACGCCTTTGCCCCAACTTTGTGATGCGACTTTTTCGCTAATGATTTGCCCGACTGACCAATACAACTCAATTAACGCGGTATTTACTTGAGCAAATACCTGCTGGCGGGTTTGCTGAATATGCGCGAGCAAGTGTGCAAAGGTTTGCTCGTCTAGCTCTTGCAGCTGTTTATTTTGCTTATTTGTAGGCTGGTTAATAGACTTATTCATACGCTGCAAGCCCTGATATTTCACGCCCTTGGGCAAGTTTATGTAAATAAGGAATTAAGTCTTCCATTAGCGCGAGCTCTTTTTGGGTGCGGGCTTTCCAGCCTAAATCAAGCGGGGCAAGTAAGTCGCTGAGTTGTTCGCCATCAAAAATCATGTGCTGCATTATGCCATCAACAAAGTCTTGTAAGCTTTGTGGTGCGAGCTCATGGTTTATAGCCAGTTGCTTTAATTCGTTAGCGGCTTTAGCGGCCTTAAATTTTTGAAAGCCGATTTTAATTTGTTCTACATTCAAGGCCACACCCGTTGGCAGGTTTTCGATGTAGGCAATAATGTCGTCGCGGTCGTCCATTAAATTAGCTTGTGCGCTGATCAAATCAATCAACTCTTGGCGAGTCATTTTGTGTTTGCTAGTACCTTGGCCTGCGGTTTGGGTCGATTGCGCAATTAAGCCCATGATGTAGTCGTAATCAATTAAGGCTGAGGCAAACAAAACAAATTCAAATTCGAGCTGCTCTATGGTTTCGTCGAGTTCGCCGTTATTTTTGTCTTGCTTACGCTTTAAGCCTTTGGCTGTTTCGAGGTAAACCCCTTTAAAGCTTCTGAGGTTGTCGATTGGCATGGCTGCTTCAATGCTTTGCTGTTGTGCTTGGTCGAGCTCGGTGTATTGATCTATTTGTGTTTTGAGCTTTTGCACTTCTTTAAAGTGGTTAATAAATTCGGCTTTGGCGGTGTCACCATTGAGGTTTGCTGCTTCTGATGGTGTGCAATCAAGCCCTTTGCTTTGCATAAAGGTTTGCAGTTTGGTGATGGCTTGTTGGTATTTTTCAACCACGACGGGCGCGGGCTCAACTAGCCAAATTTCTTTAGCGCGATCTTTTGCAGCACCAGAGAACAGCTCTATAGCTTGGTTTACTTGTTTTTCTTGGCCGCGAAAATCAAGAATATTGCCCCACGGTTTACTGTCGTTAAGTACGCGGTTGGTACGCGAAAATGCTTGAATTAAACCGTGATATTTAAGGTTTTTGTCAACATACAGGGTATTGAGGTATTTGGAGTCAAACCCTGTGAGTAGCATATCGACCACAATAACGATGTCTATTTTATTTTTATGGGGGTAGTCGGCGTTGTTGTATTTTTGGTCTTTAATACGCTGCTGTACATCTTGATAGTACAAGTCAAATTCATTAATGCTGTGGTTAGTGCCAAATTGTTGGTTGTAGCTTTCGATTATGGCAATCAGCGCGGCTTTTTTTTGTTCAGGCTCTTGTTGGTTGTCGAGCTTTTCTTGCGGCAGGTCTTCTTGCAGCTGTTTTATGTCTTTAACATTTTTGTCGGCATTGTGCGCTTGGCCGTCATCGGTATTTTTAGGTGGCTGTGCAGGTGGCGAAAATACACAGGCAATATTAAGTGGAATAAAACTTTCGTCTTCGGCTTGTTTTTGCGCTTGTTGAATTTTGAATTGCTCAACGTATTCAATGGCGTCGTTAATTTTGGCTGTAGCGAGCACGGCATTAAATAACCGGTTGTTAGTTGCTGCGTTGTGCTTGACTAAAATTTCTTTTACGACGGCTTCTGGCGGTGGTGTTACCGTGTCTACTTTACCGGTATTGTCTGGACTTATGCTGTTTTTGCCAAAAAAATCAATGTGAAAACTCAGTACGTTTTTATCATCAATGGCGTTGGTGATAGTGTACGCATGCAGTTCGTTTTCGAAAATATCTTTGGTGGTTTTAAAAGAGCCTACCGTGCCGTCGATTTGAGTGTAATTTGAGTTGTCGTCAAAAATGGGCGTGCCTGTAAAGCCAAATAACTGTGAATTTGGAAAAAAGTTTTTAATGGCTTTATGATTTTCGCCAAATTGTGAGCGATGACATTCGTCAAAAATAAACACCACACGCTTATCGCGCAGTGGTTCTAGGCGTTCTTTAAAGGTTTGTTGGCCATCTTTGAGTTTGCTTTGATTGCGTTTGCTGTTTTCATCCAGCGCGAGGCCAAGCTTTTGGATAGTGGTGACGATTACTTTGTCGGCATAGTCTTCTGACAACATGCGTCGTACTAGGGTTTCTGTATTGGTGTTTTCTTCTACGCAGCCGTCTTGAAATTTGTTAAATTCTTCACGAGTTTGACGGTCGAGATCTTTACGGTCAACCACAAACAGGCATTTATCTACATCTGGGTTGTCTTTTAATAATGTAGAAGCTTTAAACGAAGTTAAAGTTTTACCTGAGCCTGTGGTGTGCCAAATATAACCATTGCCACGGTTTTCATGTATGCAGTTGACAATCGCTTGCACGGCATAAATTTGATATGGGCGCATCATCAGCAGTTTTTGCTCTGATTGCACTAAGACCATGTAGCGGCTGATCATTTCTCCTAACGTGCATTTAGCTAAAAAATAGTCAGAAAAGTCGTGTAGATGGGCAATTTTTCTGTTGTTATCATTAGCTAATTGATAAATCGGCAAAAAGCGCTCATCGGCATTAAAGCTAAAGTGTTCGTTACGGTTGTTGGCAAAATAATAGGTTTGGTTTTCATTACTGACAATAAACAGCTGCATAAAGCACATTAGAGTACTGCCGTAGCCGTTACCTGCATCGTTTTTATAGTTAACGATTTGCTCCATAGCGCGACGAGTCACAATTTGATGATTTTTTAGCTCTATTTGAACCACCGGCACGCCGTTGATCAGCAAGATCACGTCGTAGCGATGGTGGCTGTCATCGTGGTTAATGCGTAGCTGATTGATTACTTCAAATTCGTTTTTACACCAGTCTTTTATGTTCACTAAGGTGTAGTGCAGAGGCGTGCCATCTTCACGTTGGAAATAACCGCGCTCTCGCAAGGTTTTAGCGGCACTAAACACATCATTGGTGATTATTTCTTGTAGTAAACGCTTGAATTCTTTATCGGTTAAATTAACACGATTTAGGGCTTCGAATTTTTCACGAAAATTTTGCTCGAGTGCACTCTGACTGCGAATGTCAGCTCGGTAGGTGTATTTGAGATCTGTAAGCTTAGTTATTAACTCATTTTCAATTTGTTGTTCTTTTTTCATTGTGTTCTTCCAGTTTACAACTAAGTATATTGAGGCTTATATCAGAACTTTTACCACTCTAATGTAAAAGTGATCTTATGAGATAAAAATTGAATAAACAAGGGTTTAAAATGTTAAAAATTAAAACAACTACATTAAAGTTGTTTTAAATTCAGCCATAATCAGATGTGGTTCAAAAATAGTGCAGGATCAAAACGAGTGCGGGCAATTAATATGAATTTTCTCGCCGCTGACGGGGTGCTCAAAATATAAATCGCTTGCATGTAATTGTAAGCGCCCAGCCATATTTTCACTTTGCGCACTTTTATATAAATCGCAACCTAAAATAGGATGACCTATAAACTGGCTGTGTATTCGTAACTGATGAGTACGCCCAGTAACGGGCGTAAATTGCACTAAGGTTCTGCGCGGTTGTTTAAGCCGCTCAAGCACTTTATATTCACTTATTGCTGTTTTACCTGTTGCTTGGCAAATTTTAACTCGTGGAAAAAGCAGCTTATCTTTTGCTATTGACGCAGTTATTTGTCCCTCACTAACAGCCAAGCTACCCTCTAGCATGGCTACATAACGCTTTTGAATAGTACGTGCCTGAAACTGTTTATTAAGATGCTTTGATGCTTCGGTGTTTAATCCAACAATCATAATGCCCGATGTACCCAAATCTAACCGATGCGGTAACTTAGCCTCAGCAAAAGCGGCTGTTAACCCTTTTTGGCCATTCACTAAACGATAATGCACTGAATCCCAATTAAGCGGATTTTTGCCCGACAAACTCAATAACCCACTGGGTTTATTGATCAGTAAAATATCGTCATCTTGATATAATATTTCAATAAACCCAGCGCATTTAGGCGCTACAAAATCATCAACAATAATATGTGGTTCTGAAGGTGTATCTAATATTGGGCTAGTCATTAAATTAATCAACACCTTTAGAGTGAAGCGCTTTCAAAGCTAAAACATGCTCACGTAAATCGTCTGCTACTACTTTGTCAGCTGCAATCGGGCCACCCACTGCAACCAACACCAAAGACCATTTTAATCGCGGTAATTGCCTCTTAGCTTTACGGCTAAACATACTCCCCCACAAGCCCCCTAAATGCACAGGGACAACGGGCACAGGAGAGCGTGCAATAATACGCTCTATTCCACGACGGAAAATATCGATTGAGCCGTCACTAGTCAGCTTCCCTTCGGGGAAAATACCAACAAGCTCGCCTTTTTCAAGCGCAGCAGCCACTTCGTCAAACGCTTTTTTAAACGCTTCCGGATTGGTTTTTTCACTATCAATGGGAATAGCTTTAGCCATTTTAAATAACCAATGTAGCGCTGGCGAATAATAAATAGGCGCAAATACCATAAACCGAATAGGCCTTGGTGACGCTGCCAAAATAAACATCCAATCAACAAAACTGACGTGGTTGCACACAATAACAGCGGCACCTTCATTAGGAATGTTAGCTTCGCCTTTTGTTCTTACGCGGTACATACAAATGGCCAAAATATAAATAACAAAGCGTAAAAAGAATTCAGGTACTTTGGTATAAATATAAACAGAAATAAGTAAATTTAGCCCCGCAAGTAACAGCAATAGCTCTGAAATACTCCACTGAAAAACAGACAACGTGACAATACTTAAAACAGCACTGCCCACCATAAACAAGGCATTTAATACATTGTTAGCCGCTATAACTCGTGATCGACTCGCTTCTTCAGTCCGTTGTTGAATAAGCGCATATAGCGGTACAGTATAAAAACCGGCGCCAATGCCTATGCCTGCCATCCATATGAAATGCCACACCATATCGCCTGTTTTTAATACCTGTGCGAGCGTTAATAATTCAGTATGTTGAGGTGTATAGGTACTGATAGCGGGCTCTTGGCTCAGTAAATATAAAAACAAGGTAATTAAAATAGCGCCAAAGGGCACAATGCCTAGCTCAATACGAGAGCGAGATAACTTTTCACACAGTAATGAACCAATAGCAATACTCAATGAAAACACAACCAGTGCACTGGTTACCACCAATTCATCGCCGCCCATTACATGTTTTACATAATTTGGTAGGGACGTTAAAACGATGGCGCCAATTAACCAAAACCAGCTGATCCCGAGCACTGACTTACCAACCGATTCTGTTTGCGAATTAAGTGCTGTAAATACGTTTTTTGTGGATGAAAATATATTATAGGTAAATTTTAAGTTTGGCTCGTTCGCCTCACTAACGGGTATAAAGCGACTGCTTACGTAACCCATAACGGCCAGTACTAATACTGCTATACTTATAAGCGTAGGACCTACCGATTGAGTAATATAGTAAGTGCCAAAAATTGTACCAATCAGTATTGCTACAAACGTGCCCGATTCAACCAAGGCATTCGCTTTTGTTAATTCGCTAGGTGCTACGTGCTGGGGTAAAATAGAGTATTTTAATGGCCCAAAAAACGTACTTTGTACGCCCATTAAAAATACGGTGGCTAACATCAGCCAAACGTACTGAGTTAAAATAGAGACTGCCCCTACAACCATAATAGGGATTTCACATAGTTTTACGATTCTGATTAGTTTGGATTTTTCTGTTTTTTCAGCAAGCTGCCCCGCCATCCCTGAAAATAAAAAGAAAGGTAGAATAAATAATCCCGCAGCAATATTAGAATAAAGTGCGCCATCTGCAAGCGTTGCAGCCTGAAATATCAATAGAATAAGCACTGATTGCTTATACACATTATCGTTTATTGCTGAGAAAAACTGCGTAATAAAAAGCGGTAAAAAACGCTTACTACCCAGTAATGTACCTTGGTAGGGTTGATTATCTTTCATTGTATTCCTTACTAATTAGAGACATAGCCCCAAAATATATTATACCAATTCGTTTAATTAAATGATCTATTTTTAGGGCTGAAAAACGTGTTGATAGCTAGGCAAAAATTCGCTATTGAGTTGTTCTAAATGAGAACTTTTTAACGCAGGTAGCGACACATTTAGCCCCGCAAAATGATTAAGTAACCTGAGTTCTGCTTAAGCGATAACTAATGCGTTAAGCTCTACGTCAGTTAAATTAAGGTGTGGCTTCTTTTCTTTCAAGCAATAAGCCACCAATCCAGCGACTAAATTCAACATAAAGCCGTTCATACTCCGATGTCTTGAATGTTCAATGAAGGATATGTTCTTGAGCTGGTCATTAATTGTTTCGATTATAAAGCGTTTTGAAAGCATTGCTCTATCCCATAATGACATCGCTTTTGCCTTCATATTTTTGCGAACCGTCGTAATGAGCTTTACCCCTTTATCGAGTAAATCGGCTTCTAAAGCTTTACTTAAATACCCTTTGTCACCATATAATTTATCCGTCAGGCAGCTCGCTAACTCACGCACTGGTTGAGTATCATGTACATTTCCTGTTGTCACTTTCGCAGCAACAATTTCACCATGGTGATTAACGATTAAATGTAGCTTGAAGCCATAAAACCATCCCATTGTTCCTTTGCCACGCTGGGCTATTCCATCAAAGGTTTTGTGTCTTGGAATACGAATATTATGGCACACTTTAATACATGTGGAGTCAATGAATTCAACGCCTGTGGGTTTACCTTTAAGTGAAGTAAAATAGGCACACATCGGCACAATTACCCTCGGCATAACGGCTAAAAATCGTGTGTAACTGAGCAAGTTGGGAAATTCACTTTTGTACATAAGTGATACATAGCCAAGGTAGTAATTTTTGAAATCTCGGTGATGTGACATATGAAAACTAATAACAATAGTCATAATTTCACTGGTCGTCATACGTCCTGAACGCTGACGTTTTTGGGTGCCATCTTCGAGTAATTGTTTTTCCCATTGGGGTATAAATACTTTGCAAAAATCATCGACATCGCAAAATAATTCAACTAATTTAATCATGCCTGTTCCTTGCTTATCCAATCGTTTTTGGTCGAAAGATCGGATCTCGGAACAGGCATTTAGTTCAATTTCTTAAACGAGATTCAGGTTAAGTATTATTGCGGATTGGTATTAGACTGCTTCTAAGCTTACCTTAAAAACAAAAAGCCTACATAAGTTAATCATGTAGGCTTTTACAATATGTTTTCAAATAGTGACTTTAAGTTAGTCTTGAGTAACAGCGCGTCTGCCACTAAAGGCATGCATCAGCGTTCTACCATCAACCAAATCAAGCTCGCCCCCCACAGGAATACCGTGAGCAATACGCGAGGCATCTACTTTATATTTATGACAAAGCTGCGCAATATAATGAGCAGTAGTTTCACCTTCAACGGTAGGGTTAGTCGCTAAAATGACCTCATTAATACCGCCTTGAGCAAGTTTTTGCTCTAAAACGTCTAAGCCAATTTCTTTAGGGCCGATACCGTCAATTGGCGATAAATGACCCATTAAAACAAAATATAGCCCTAAGTACTGACCCGTTTGCTCAATAGCAAGCACGTCAGTAGGCGATTCAACAACACATAATATGCCGCTGTCTTGGCGCTTTGTACTTAAACAAATATCACATTGCGTTTGTTCGCAAAAGGTGCGACAAGACTGGCAATGCCCTATGGCGGTCATTGCTTTAGTCAATGCATTGCCCAGCTGAGTGCCTCCCTTTCGGTCACGCTCTAATAAATGAAAGGCAATACGTTGCGCTGACTTTGGACCAATGCCCGGTTGACAGCGCAGTGCTTCTATAAGCTGATTTAAACTATCTGAAAGTTGCATTATTTACTTAAAACGGCATTTTCATACCTGGTGGTAATTGCATACCGCCAGTTACTTTACCCATGCGCTCTTGTGTTTCTTCTGCAACACGGCGTACAGCATCGTTACATGCTGCTGCAAGTAAGTCTTCAATCATGTCTTTGTCGTCTTCCATTAAGCTCTCATCAAGCTGAACACGACGTACATTGTGGTTACCAAGCATAGTTACTTTAACTAAACCTGCACCGGCTTCACCAACAACTTCAAGAGTTGCGATTTCGTCTTGGGCTTTTTGCATGCGATCTTGCATTTGCTGCGCTTGCTTCATCATGTTGCCCATTCCACCTTTAAACATAACTTTCTCTCTTTCTTTTAATACATTAATTAACATGAACATAAGGGCGATTGTAAGTAATTACAATGCCTGAATACTGTTTTCGTCAATTTCGGCGCTAAATACTTGCTGAAATTGTACTATGTTTTCATCCGATGTGATCACATCGATTGCTTGTTGATGACGACCTGCATCAATTTTTTGCTGAATAAGATAAGGAGAATCAATAACTCCCTTAGCAAAATTAATACTTAACGACACGTTATGCTCATAAATACTCGACAATGCGGCATCTAACCTTTGGCGAAGCATCGGTGTATCTAAATGCTTTTGTGATTCATCAACGTCTATATGTAAACTGTTGCCTTGCTTGGTAAATATTGAATGCAACGCAAATTGGCGCATACGACCGCCCAGTCCCATACGTTTAATTAAATAAGCCCACTCATCTTGTTGGTGTGCAAACCTAATTTCACTAATTGGACTTTGAAAATCATCAGGCACGGGAATGCTAATTTCCTCGGGCGCTGCTTCAGGTACTTTTTGAGGGTTTATTTGCTCAAGCAGCTCTGGCGCTAGATTTTCAGTAATTGTTTGGTGCTTTGCTTTAAAATCTATTTTTTCAGGTTTGTCAAAACCTTGATTATTAGCCGGTGTTTGGCTCCCCGTTACTGGGAGCGGTGGCTTTTTTTCACTTTCACCTACTGTATCAGTAGCCCAAGGCGGGTTGTCTGACTGTGTAGGTACTGACTTATGGTTTTGTGATACAGCGCTATTTGGCCGCTCAGCTGACTGAGCCACTGTATTTTCATTTTTTGGGACTTCACCGACATTATGAGTACGGCTAGTAACAGTGCTGTTAGATACGTTTGATGAACTAGCCTTTGCCGTATTTAAGTTTGTCCCAGAAAGCTTTCCTGAGCCTGATATATTACGATCACGCAATATTCGCGCAATAGCCGATTGCGCTTTTGCCTCGCGTTCAACTATCGAAGCATTTTCATCGTGTTGTTGCTGGTTTTGCAAGTCTGATTGCGGGTCAAAACTATTTTTTTCAATACTTGTTGAGTGTTCCGGCAAATGATTTTGCTGATTAGCACTTATATCTTTTTGTGGATTAAACCCCTGATCAACAGCGCTACTCATCACATCATCAAACTGCGCGGCCAATGTTTGCTCTACATCACTGTGTTGCATGTAAGCTTCATCTTCACTTTGACGCTGTGTTTGAGCATCCGAAACAACATTGGTTTGCGGTAGCTCATTAGCTGAAGCCTGTTGCTTTGAAGCGTTTTCACTTTGTTGAACTGGTTGAACTACTGCAACTTGGGCTGGCTCATTATTACTTTGCACGACGTCATTATTTGATGTCTGAGCGGCAGCATTAGGTAAAGGCTCTATCTCAACGGATCTAGGCTGCTCTGTATTGCTAACTGGCTTAGTATTATTTACTGGAGCACTGCTTTGGCTAGCTACGGTGTCTTGCGATGTTTTGTTTTTATTTAATATATCTCGCAGTGCATTTGCTCGGCCTTGTTTATTTTGGACGGGCTCTTCGTTGGCTGTGTGTACACCTTGTTGGGCATCTGTAGGCTTAAATGCTAATAATCTTAGCATAAGCATTTCAAAACCTAATCGAGGCTCTGGTGCCCATTGTAAATCTTTTTTACCGTTTAAAAGTAACTGGTAATAAATTTGTATTTGTTGCGGACTCGTATGCTGTGCAACGTGCGTTATGTAATCAGCGTTCGTTTCATCAAGCCCTGCTGCTTGTGGTACTAATTGAGTCAGTTGAGTTAAATGTGTTAACGCAATTAAATCATCAAGTAAGGCAATATAGTTTGGGTTTCTGCTCGCAACGTGTGCTATTTCGCTCATTAAAGCTGTGCCATCTTGGGCAAATAGTGCAGCTAATAGGCTTTGGCTATAATGTGTATCCATCAAACCAAGCATTGTTTGTACTGCTTGATTATTAATATCGCCATTTGTTTGTGCTATAGCTTGATCGGTTAAGCTCAGTGCGTCACGCATACTGCCATCAGCGGCTTTTGCAATAATACTAAGTGCATCATTGTCATAGCTGAGCTGTTCTTGAGTAAGTACGTGTTCAAGCTGTGCTTTAATTTCACTTTGCGACAAGGCATTTAAGTTAAATTGTAAACAACGAGATAAAATAGTAACTGGTAACTTTTGCGGATCGGTCGTCGCTAATAAAAATTTCACATGCTCTGGTGGTTCTTCAAGCGTTTTTAAAAGTGCATTAAAACTGTGCTTTGAGAGCATGTGAACTTCATCGATTAGATATACTTTATAACGTCCACGCGTTGGCGCATATTGAACGTTATCGAGTATTTCGCGGGTGTCCTCTACTTTAGTTCGAGAAGCCGCATCTATTTCGAGTAAGTCAATATAGCGTCCTGCTTCTATATCTAAACAGCTGCTACATTGACCACACGGATTTGCAGATATACCTTCGTCGCAATTTAAGCTTTTAGCAAAAATACGCGCAATGGTCGTTTTACCCACACCGCGGGTTCCAGTGAATAAATAAGCGTGATGCAGTCTATTTTGTGTAAGCGCATTTACAAGCGCTTGCTTAACATGAGACTGCCCAACCAATTCATGAAAGGTTTGAGGACGCCATTTTCTCGCTAGAACCTGATAACTCATCGATTACTCGCCTTCGAATTCAACCAATTTTAGGATTTTAATACCCATTTTCTTGATGCGCTGCTCGCCACCTAGTTCTGGTAATGACACAACAAATGCTGCATCTGTAGCTTCGCCACCTAGTTTTTGAACTAATTTAGCGGTGGCTTCAATTGTACCGCCAGTAGCTAATAAATCATCCACTAACAATACTTTATCGCCAGGTACAATTGCATCTACATGCAGCTCTAATGTATCTTCACCGTATTCTAGCAAGTAATCTTGACGAATAACTTCGCGCGGCAACTTACCTGGTTTACGTACTGGAATAAAGGGAATGCCTAACGCGTAAGATAACGGCGCACCAAAAATAAAGCCACGCGATTCTGTGCCAATTATTTTAGTAAAACCTTGATCTTTATATTCAGCGATAAAAGCGTCAATTGTGGCTTTAAAGGCTTCTGGATTTGCCATTAAAGTAGTTACATCGCGAAACATAATGCCCGCTTTTGGATAATCAGCAATTGTAGTGATGCTGTTTTTGATAATTGCTGGTGTTACTTGAGTCATAATTTTAACTGCTCAATTATTTATATTACAAAGCAGGTGATTATAACCTTAACTGACCTTTAAATGCGAGTTTGACGTTATTATAGTTTAAGCGGGGTAATTAAAAATAAAGAGGTTCAAGGCTGAAGTAAACAACAGCCTTAATCAACGCTATGCATTTTAGGTTAAGCTAGTGATCCAACCTAAAATTGCATTTAAACAACCAATTCCTACAAATATAGCTAAAAATGCAAGAAAGTAAGTAGCGTTGAACGGATCTTTAAAGTCTTTATCATCTGACATTGGTACAACCTTTTATTAAGCACGGCAAATAAGGCTGTCATAATAGACGATGTAAAATTATCAATAAAGACCTTAATCTTGATTTTTTGTCACAATGACACCGCGTTCAACCATTGCATTAAGGGTAACCAACGCACCTTGAGCAATTTGCTCTGCATTAAATTGTGGAGCGTGAGCTAATACCTGTTGGCAAACGTTGGCAAATGTCGCACCTTCACTTACCTCTATGATTGACAATAGCAAAGCTGTCATCGCATTCGTAGCTAAAAATTGAACATCATCATCTTCATCTCTGTATACAACAAAGTAGTTCGGCTGAGTTGATGGCTCTTTAGGTATAAACTCTGTGCTGATATTTTGAACCGGAAATTGATAACTTAAATTTCTTGCAGCGTTAGATAAATACAAAGCAGAACTAGTGAGTGCTGTTGTTTGTAATTTTTGCGCTTGCTCATCTTCATGTGCAATCGATACATCTAGCTCTACCCATTCGTAATGAGCAAGCTCTAGCATAAACACGGGGTCGTGTTTTTTCATTTTATAATCACTTGATAAGTAATTAATAAACTCCCCTGCTATATCTAAAAAATACGGCGAATGACAATCATATTCGCTAAAGAACTGACGTACGAGGGAATGCCATTGTTTGTCTGTGTATAAGGTTTTTAACACCGGAAAACCTGATGATACAAAACCTTCAATATTATTAAAAAATAAATCGCGATAAATGGCCATACGTCTATCTTCAATACCGCTGGGCCGTTTATTTTTTTTAGGCTCGCGAATATGCGCCATAAATTCGTTTTGTATTTCAATAAAGCTCATCACTAGGCACTCTTTTAATGTTTATAAAGGCTTATATTAAGCTCGTTGTTTTGAAACACTTGAATTAAGGTATTTAGCTTGCAGCCCATGAATTATATCCAACTCTTTGGTTAACACATTCATAGTAGGGATATTAAAGTCACGCTCAAGCAAAGTTGGAAACACACCATGTACTTCGTACGCCTTATCAAGTAGCTTCCACACAGGATCAATGACATCTGCGCCATGTGTATCAACTATTAAGTCATCAGCCTCATTGTAGTGCCCTGCAACGTGTCCATAAGCAATACGCTCAGAAGGTAACCCTGTTAAAAATGCTTGCGCGTTATAGCCATGATTTATCGAATTAACGTAAATGTTATTCACATCGAGTAAAAGCTTACAGTCAGCTTGCTCTAAAATAGTATTCGTAAATTCAAGCTCTGATAATTGCTGCCCAGGAGCACCATAATAAGAAACATTTTCTATCGCAATTTGTTGCTCAAGTATATCTTGAACTTGCTTAATACGTGGTACAACGTGTGCTATCGCATCTTGAGTAAACGGAATAGGCATTAAGTCATACATATGGCCCACGCCAGAGCAGTAACTTAAGTGCTCACTAAAAAATTTTATATTGTGCTCTTTAAAAAAAACTTTTAAAGATTTAACAAATTCAACATCCAGTGGCTCGGGCGAGCCGATAGAAAGTGACAATCCATGGCACACAAAATTATTTGCATCTGTTAATGTTTTAAACTGTTTCTTAAAGCGCCCACCTAGTTTTAGCCAATTTTCTGGTGCAACTTCTAAAAAATCTACTTGATTAGGTACGTGTTCAAGCAGTTCATTAAGCATTTCTCGTCGGAGGCCAAGACCAACCATTCCGAAATCTATACTTTTAGTTTTTGTCATAACTACCTCTAACTTAACAAAAAAGGGCCTTAAGGCCCTTTTAGCATACCTTATTTAAAGTAAGATATTAACGGCCACCACATTTACCTTCGCCGCACTTGCCTTCTTTTTTACCTTTGGCATCGCCGCCACATTTGCCTTCGCCGCACTTGCCTTCTTTTTTACCTTTTGCATCGCCGCCACATTTACCTTCACCACATTTACCTTCAGCAGCATCTAGTTGATAACCTGTCACTAATTGTTGAAACTCAAATGGGTTAGCTTGTACATCAGCAGATACAAAACTTGCAGAGCCAACAACTACTGCACCTAAAGTTAACGCGATTGTATTTTTTCTAACTGTATTCATTTTATGACTCTCTTTAATCAAGGATTGTAAATCTCAGCAATATAAATGTATTTTTAAATTGCTTGTATGCTTAAGTAGACCCGAACAAAAATAAAAACTTTCAATTATTTTCATAATATTTGCTTTTGCACTTACTTCATTAAATATGGTCGGTAATTACAGATTTATCAATGTAAGATTTACAGGTAAACTATGCGTCCTGTTTTTCTCAGAAATAATCACCTTATGAAACTTGTTTTAGCGCCTATGGAAGGTGTTGTCGATTTTAAAATGCGTCAATTACTCACCGACATCGGTGGGTTCGATTTATGCGTTACCGAGTTTGTAAGAGTGGTTGAAACATGTTTACCCGATAAAGTTTTTCACCGCTATTGCCCTGAATTACATAATAATGGTTTTACGCGAGCAGGAACGCCTGTGCGTATCCAACTACTCGGACAAGAAGCGAACCCTTTAGCAGAAAATGCGATTAGAGCTATAGCATTAGGTTCTCATGGTGTTGATCTTAATTTTGGCTGTCCAGCAAAAACGGTTAACCGTAGTCGAGGCGGGGCTGTGCTGCTTAAAGATCCTGACCACATGTATACGATTATTAAAGCAGTCCGAGACGCTGTAGATGATCAGCATGAAGTTAGTGCAAAAATCCGCTTAGGATTTGATGATGATAGTAACAGCCAAGAAATTGTAGATGCGGTTGTCAGTGCTGGAGCAAATACTATTGCAATACATGCTCGCACCAAACGTGATGGCTATAATCCGCCTGCTTATTGGGAAAAAATTCCACCAATAATAAAAGATAAAAATATTGCCGTTGTTGCCAATGGTGAAATTTGGCAAGTAGAAGACGCAATGCTTTGCAAAAAACGAAGTGGATGTACTGATTTAATGCTTGGTCGTGGCGCCCTTTCGCACCCTGATTTAGCAAAAAAAATTAAAGCTCATGTAAATAATGAACAATACGATGGACTTGAGTGGGAGCATATTATTTATCACTTAATCCACTCTGCTATCCATCAAGACCCTGCAAAGAATGAAAAATATTTTGCGTCACGTACTAAACAATGGCTTGGTTACCTAAAACGCCAATACCCACAAGCTATCGATTTATTTGATGAAATCAGACGTTTAAAAAGTAAAGAAGATGTGGCAAGCGTATTAAATAAATACGCCAAAGCACCGCAACTTGATTCAAATCATAACAGCTAACTTAAAGCTTATAGATAATATCAGTATAACGTAAAGCCAATTTAATAAGGTTGTACTGATAATGCATCATCAACAAAGACTGAACGATGAAATAGCGCAAGTTAAATTAAATATATTAACTATGCTTTCTAAATCAGCCTACCCTGCACATCACCATTTAATACAAATTTTAGATAATAAAGCCAACAATGAATGGTTAGACTGTGCAGCAGAAAAGTTAGGTCCGGAGTATGCTATTTTAATTAGTCGTATGACTAAATTAGAAGCTGCCGTTAGCCAAATAGAGATTGGCCAATATGGTTACTGTTGTGACTGCGAAGAAAAAATATCAGCAAAGTTACTTGAGCAAGACCCTGCAACTCAACGATGTATAAAGTGCGCACCATAAGCGCACTTTCACATCATTACATCATTTGCTTTATAAAACTAAATGATTGCCCAGGGTAGAGAATTATATCTTCAACTAAATACTGAGCCTCTTCTGGACTCATTTTTAGGCGCTTTACAAGGTTCACCTTTGCTTGAGGCAAAGTCCACGCATGATAGTGAATACCTATATCTGATTCCATCATCGCAAGCATCAATGCTTTATCTTTATCAGACATGTCCATATTGCTCGCCATTGCAGGTAAATCTTGATAGTTAGCCTGCCAATCCAAGCCTTCTATTAATTTTTCATTAGATAAATACTGAACTAAAAACGATTTCTGGTGAGAAGTTGGCTGTTTACTGTCGAATGCAACACGATCTAATACTTTTATTTTTTCATTTAAAAGAGTAACCCATTCTAATGGTGAATGTACTTCGCCACTAAAGTAATTAAGTTTGCTCTGATACCACTGGGTTCCATTTGGCAGACCTCTTAGACCAACACTCCCCCTTGGCCTGTAACTAGCTAAATAATCGCTAAAAGCCCTTATATGGCTCTTAAGCGCTGGTTGAACGTCGTTAGTGCCTATCGCACTCAATACATAACTTTGTAACAATGCAAGTTCAACTTTATTCAATTTTAAATTGCTTTGTTTAGCACTGTCTAACGTTTCTTGGGTTAACTTAAGCCAGGTAATAACATTATCCGGTGTGTTTTTTGTGCCTTCAAAAGCAAGCATGTTCTTTAATACATCTACTTGAGCCGGCCAATTAAAATAGCGCTCAGGAAAACGCTCTGCAATAACCAAGTAATTTACTTGCGCTATTTGATTGAGATTAAGCTCCATGCCCATTAAGTTCTGATAAATAGTGTGGCGTTTTGTTAAGTAAGCATCAGAGAAAACCAATTGATCTTTTTCAATGTTATTGCCTTTAGTAGCACCTGTTTGTACAAGCGCCATGTTTAAAGCTTTTAAAGCGACTTGTGCGTCCTCAAACGACTCATAAGGATGAGACTGCTTTGAGCATGCAACTAAAAACAAGCATAATAAAAAAGACAAAAAGAATGTTTTATACATAATAATTCCAATAAAAAAAGCCCCAAAGGGGCTTTTTATAGATTACTAAAATAAATTAAAGTTAAATTTTAACACCGTTGCGAGCGGCTTTATCTTTAATGTATGTAGCCCAACCCTTTGCAAACTTGCGAGTGCGTGGGTCATCCATGGCTTTAGTAATAGCAGCATGAGCTTGCTTGTACTTGCCTTGGTAATAATATGCTTCAGCTAAATCTGAGTAAATAGTGCCCTTTTTATCAGAGCCTAGCTCTAATGCTTTGTTCAAACGAACAACAGCAGCACTAAATTTTTCAGACTGTAAAAGTAATGAACCTGCTTTGCGGTAAAGCTCAGCGTCTTCATCAAATTTAGCAGCTTCTTCATAATACTTAGCAGCTTTAACGAGATCTTTAGAACGATGGTAATTACTAGCAATCGCGCTAACGTTTTGCTTAGTACGTTTAACATTCTTTTCTTTAATAGCCTTCTCAAGCGTAACAGCCGCTTTAAAAGGAATTTCATTTAAAGAATAGAAGTTAGACAATACTTTGTAATCAACTTCAGCTTCAAAAAACCCTTGGTTAAATGCTACTTCCATGGTCGAAAGACCTTTTTTGTAGTTTTCAGTTTGTAGGTAATATTTACCTAAACTAACCCAAGCTTTTTTATCATCAGGCCAAACACGAACAATTTCTTCACCAACTTTGACCATATTACTATAGTCTTTAAGCTCGAAATAAGAGCCTAACTTTAATTGGTAAGGAGCTTTGTTCGGCTCCTTTTGAAGCGAAATTGCTTTGTCTGCTGGACCGAAAACATCACGAAATTGTTTCAACTCGTAGTTAGCTTGCGCAATACGTGTGTAAACTTTCGGATCTTCATCGCCCGTAAAATCAATCCATGCTAAATATGCTTTTTTAGCTTCTTGATACTTTTGAGTACCAATAAGTAAATCGCCTAATAACTTAAGGGATTGTTCCTGATCAGCAAAGTTTAAAACATCTGGCGCAACCGCCTGCTTAGTATATTTAATCGCTTCATCATACTTTTCTACCTGCGCGTACATGCTACCTAAGTAACGATTTACAGTCGCCTTATCAAAGTCATTAGATGGATCAATATCTTTAAGCAGAACAATTGCTTCTTCAACTTTTTCTTCACCGTACAAATCAAACGCTTTAATTACCTTTTTACCAGTACGCTCGCCCATGATTTTAGTTTTTGCTTTCTTACGCTCTTCAATCTTTGCGTAGTCTGGCGCCGCTAAAACAGATGCTGTTAATGTAGCACCCGACACAGACATAAGAATCGCAAGAGCAGTTACTTTAGAAAAATTTCTCATTACTCGCCTCCTTAATTGCCTTGGTTAAGTTTAAAGTCTAATTGAACTTGTAAACCCGGTTGTATTTGAGGTTTTCCGTCAATGATCTTAGGACGGTACTTCCACTTACGCAATGCACGCTTAGCTTCACGGTCAAAGATACGTTTTGGATCGGCGTCAATTACTTCAACGTCAGTCACTCCACCTAACTCATCAATTGTGAACGAAAGTTGAACCCAACCTTCTTTACCATCACGTGCTGCTTGCGTTGGATATTTTGGTTCTATACGAACGATAGGTGTCGCATCACCATCACGTCCAAATGCACCAGGACCACTTAGTCCACCTGCCGAACTACCAACATCAATGCTTCCCATATTAAATGACATAGCACCAGGTGTTGGACTGTTATTTTCCGGCTGCGGCGGCTGCGGTTTAGGCGGCTGCTTTGGTGGCGGAGGAGGCGGAGGCGGTACACGCTTCCTCTCCTGCACCTTAGATTCAGGCGGATTCGTCATTATTTCGACTATGATCTGCTCTTTTTGTTCCGTATTACGGTCAGCCCCACCAGAGATGAGGAATGCCATGAAGTAGAACAAGCCGAAAGTAACTGCCCCACCTGCAATCAGTGAAAACAGAAAACGAATCATTACTGATCTCCAGCTATTGAAATTCTCAGGTTATCACCCGTCGCTTTAATCTGGTCCATAACTTTAACCACTACGCCATGTTTTGCTTCTTTATCAGCTTGCAAAATTACAACTTCAGTAGGTTGTTCTGCTAATAAACTTTCGATTTTTGCTGAAATACGTTCAACATCAACCTGCTGTTTATCAATCCAGATTTCGCCGTTACTACGGATAGCAATAAAAATGTTAGCATTTTTTTGATTAGTAGCTTGGGCCGCTTTAGGTTTATTGACCTCGATACCAGCCTCTTTAACGAACGATGTAGTTACGATAAAGAAAATAAGCATGATAAATACGATGTCAAGCATTGGCGTCATATCAACCGCTGCTTCTTCTTCTTCACGAAAACGTTGTTTACGTGCCATATTTAATTCTCTCTCTAGTGATGAGGCATACTATCAATAAGTTTGGCTTTCACCATTTTAGCTTTTGTCTCAAGACGTGAGCTAAAAAATACTCCAGATAGTGCCGCAACCATTCCAGCCATTGTCGGGATTGTTGCCATTGAAATACCTGATGCCATTAATCGTGCGTTACCTGTACCCTGGTTGGCCATGGTTTCGAAAACCGAGATCATACCAGTAACAGTACCAAGTAAGCCTATTAAAGGACAAACAGCTACTAATGTCTTAATCAACAACATACGCTGATCTAATTTTTCAGACGCTTCAGAAATCCATGCTTCACGGATTCTGTGTGCGTACCAAGACGTAGTGTCTTGGCGGGCATCCCACTTTGCTACAATTTCTTTCGCTGTGCGAGGAAACTCTGCAAGTAAGAACCAATAGCGCTCAATCATTAAAACCCACATCAGAAAGAGTGCTATCGCGACCACGTATAAAACCTGGCCGCCTGTGCCAACAAAATCCCTGATAGATTCCCATATCTCCATCAGGACTAGCATTAGGCTTTCTCCTTCTCCGCGTGAGTAGCAACGATACCCGCGCTTTGCTCATCAAGGATGTGTAATACCGACTTACTACGACCAGCTACTAGAGCATGAAGTAGAATTAGTGGTAATGCAGCAATTAGACCTAGCGCTGTAGTTACAAGTGCTAGAGAGATGTTACCTGCCATGATCTTCGGATCACCCGTACCGAACAATGTGATTGTTTGGAACGTTAAGATCATACCGATTACAGTACCTAGTAGACCTAGTAATGGTGCGATTGCAGCAAGAATCTTGATTATATTGATACCAGCTTCGATGCGTGGCGTTTCACGTAGAATCGCTTCATCAAGTTTAAGCTCAAGGTTTTCAACATCTTGGTTCTTGTTGTCATGGTACACTTTAAGAATACGACCCAGTGGGTTATTTGTATTCGGTGTAGCAACATTTTTAAGTTGGCTCTTAATCTTACTAGTAGTAAGTGTAAGGTCAACAAAGCGAATTAGAGTAATTAGCATACCTAGGCCTAGTAAGGCTGTGATGATATAACCAACTACGCCACCTTGATGGAAGTATTCCATAAGGGTCGCTTTTTGAGTATTGATACGTAAGATAGCACCACGAGTCGGGTCAATATAAACACCAGCGTAGTTATCTGGAGATGTATTTTCAAGCGCTGTGATACCGTCTAAAATGTAACCATCTGGTTGCTTACCTAGAGGCTGGATAGACTTAGTCTCTGGTGAATAAATTAAGTAACCATCGTCTGTAACTAAGTTAAAGTTACCGATACGCGTTACTTTCTTCATTGACGGGTTACCATCAAGGCCAGCAACTTCAGTTTCGAATGTTGAAACTTTAGCTGATTCAGTCATTTCTGTTTGTAGTGAAATCCAAAGTTCTTCTAGTTCGCGAACAGTTGGAAGTTCTTTAGCAGCAGCTAATGAACGTAATATTTCAGCACGACCTGGCTTTTCAGCACTAACAAGTGATGCTTCGATCGAACCGATAGCGTCTTGAGCTGCACGACGTACAACACCAAACATTTCACCTAAAGTACCTTGTGCGCTTTGAAGAGCTTGCTCTTTCTCTGCTAAAGTATTTTCATTTTGTGCATATTGCTTAGCTAAACTAACGCCACGTGCTTTTTCAGAAGCAAGTTGGCTTTTAGCTTTGTTAAGTAATGATTGCTTGTCAGCACGTTCAGATAAGAACTCTTGCTCACGTTGCTTATTAATTTTACCTTCAGAGATACGCTCTTGCTTTACTTGCTCAAGGATTTTATCTAGAGCTCCAGTATTTGCATGTGCATTAAGCGCGGTACCTGCAGAAACAGTTAGTACTGCTGCAACAGCAAAACCTTTAAATCTAAGGGATCCCCAAAAATAATCATTAAGTTTCAATTACATCACTCACATCCATATTTTTCCAATTGAGTTGCACTACCACTTGTGCGAAATAGGCGAGCCCTTCTAAATAATCTCGCCGTCGCAGTTTAATGGACTGTTTTTTGAAGTATCGCAACCCAACAAATGCCCATGACACTACTCGCCTGCTTTTGGTTGAGTTAGCTTGAAAAGATCCTGTCTTTCCTGCTTTGTCTATCACTGCACCCAGCATCATTGAGAACCAATGCGCCAGTGTTGCGAGCAGTAAAAGTATGTCTAATCGGTAGAGTTTGTTCGTTCTGTGTAGATCTGAGCCTAAGCCGAACCTAACACTTTTTTGATCTCGAAATCCGGCTTCTATTTGCATTCTCATACCATATAATTTGAGCACTTTTTCGAGAAAGTGGTGCCTTTTTGGAAGTGAAGAAACGAGTAGCCAAGGCTCCTTATAACCACGTTTTTTATCTCTTTTTAATAACTTATGCCCCTTGCCAACCAGCACTGCATGCGTTTGATATTTTGCACTTTTGGTCAACTCGGTCGCGCCAAGATACTGGCTCTTACGTTGATTGCTCTTGAATAGTGACTGGCATGGAACAAACTCATCGCTGCCCTGCGTTTTCAAGTGTGCCGTACCTCGAACTCGGCTAATATAATGCCAGCCATTGTTTCGCACGGCTTTGAGCCAAGGAACTTTAAAGCCCGCATCCGTCACAATGACGGGCCGGCAATCACTCGGCAAGATCAGTTTGAGCATCTTCAAGAACCGTTTTTGTACTTTTGGGCAATGATATTGAAAGCTGAGTGCACTTTCCTGATACAGGGTTAAAGAGCGACCTTCACTGACAATGCTGGCACGCAGAATACAATATTTGGTTTGTGTATCGGCATGACTCCAATCAACCAAAATGACGGGATGCTTTTCAGTGACCACAAAACGGCTTAAGTGAACATAAACCGTTGTTGATTCACGTAAAAGCTCGTGGTTACTGAGCAGTCGATCAATACGTTTAATATCATGTTTTTCAGTGGTTTTTGAATTCAAATTGCGACCGATAGACGTCAAGGTGCATTGCTGACAGTGCAAAAGAGATTTAACGGCAGCGACTAGAGTATTAAATCTGGCTTTATGAATTGATTTAGGGGTGACAGCGCGGAGCATATTGTGCAAAATAGTAAAAGCATTCATGGTGTTTAGCTCTGTTGTTTGTAAGTGATTCATAAGATCACAAAACACCATGAATGTTCCCTCGCTTCCCACATTTTTTAATACTGTTAGTTTATTGATATATAAAGGCTAATTCTGGGGATACTTTAGCCTTTAAATAGTTTCTTCATTATTGATTACTCCGCGCCAAAGATAGGTAGTTTAACAAGTTCTAATGTCGCTTGCTTACGCGCCATACGAATAACTTCTTTAACAGGCTTTAGGTATTCTTCACCTAATTCTTTCCACTGTTTAGTGTTGTTATCCCACACCCAAGCATGTTTCAAGTCAAAAGATTGAGCAACGTACGTGATACGACCTAATTGACCGATATCAACGTTAATGCTCTTACCATCAACTTCTAATGTACCTTGTGAAGCAGATACAAGTGAACTGTATGCTGTTTCAATAGTGTAAGCTTCAAGTACTTGACGGAATTTTTCAGACGTCGTTACAGACGCAGAAATCATGATTTCACGTAGTCTTTCAACACGTCCTAAACGCGTTTCAAGATTAAATGGAACGTCCGCTTTGATGAATTGCTCAAGCGTATCGATCATGCGATACATCAAAGGCACAACGTTTTGTTTAGTGTTATCAATAGTAGCGATTTGACGATCAAACGATTCAATAGACGCATTTTGGCTATCAACCAAGCGTGATACATGATCGTTATACACTTTCATAAGTTCAGTCTCATCAACGATGCTACGGTACTCAGCGATTAGCTCTTGAGTTTGACCATATACATTGTCAATTTTAGTTTGAGACTTAACAGCAGCCTTTTGAATTTGTTGACCTGCTTTTTGCACGTCATTCAAAGGATCTGCAATCACATTGCTGCTTGCAAATGCAAATGCGCCAACCAACGCAGTTGCTACAAGACTCTTTCTGATTTTAACAGACATAGTTCCCAACCAATTAAGTAATGTTACTTTTATAATTTAATTATCAACCCATAAGGAAGACAACCCTGATATCTTTTAATAGATATCAACCTTCCAATAATGCTAAATGCAATAAGCGCTGTCAACTTGATGTTTGCTTATCTCAGTAAATAAATAGCCAGTTCAAAGCTTACACTAAAGGACTGCATACCAAATGTTAACAATATTGTAACCAGTCTTATTCTTAATATTTCTATCAAAGCCTTTTAAGGGGTATGTTTATTGGGTGTCGCCCTTATAAAAAAAACAAAAATGCAACATTCAATTGAAAATGAATTCGCCCTGAAAAAAAACAAAAAAAAATATACTTATTTCTCATATAAGTTTTTTTTTGGCCAACTTCATGCCTTTTTAACTGGTTTTAAACGCTTCATCTGAAAAAACAAACCGTTTATCGCACAAGAAAACATCACAAAATACCTTTATATTGAATTAATATTCACTTCGAATATCGCATATTAATATTTCCATTACCCAATATTAATGGAGAGTAAAGTGGTTGGTTACAAATCAAATGATGCACAGTGTACAATTAGTTATTAATTTATTACTCTCAGAAGTTGTCCAAATATTTGAATTTATCTTTTGCTGGGCATGTATTAGGGATGGCTAATTTTAGGAACAAGCTTTCAATGAAATACCATACTCCAATCTGAGCAGCTTGAAGTTGTTACTACAATCAACTTTAGTCACCTATCTTGAATATGATCTATTTAATTCAATTACAATTTTTATGGTAGGCTCTCTGTGAAATTATATCATTTCACCTCGTTACATAGCTCGCTACTATGCTTTAAAGGTAGTCTTATAATAACTAAAAGCAGTTGAAGTTTAGTTTTTTAATTTTAATACCGTAGCTCAATCACACACAGCAATGCTTACTGAAGTGCCGTTATGCTCATAAAGGAGATAACAATGCATAAATGCCAAATACATTTTATTAAAGGGTCTTGCTAGAGGTAATTGACTCTTTGTTGTATGCATAAATAAGGGCTGAAAGTAGGACATGAAGCTTTACTTGTTCGATTTATGATTAAAGTCTGCTTCATAGGTTGGATCTTAAGAAAGCTTGAAGTTGAACTCTGTTAATGATCAAATAGTTACGCCAATAAAAACATGACTAAAAACAGAGTTCACATGCAGATTAACCAAGTTTCAAACCAATTAAAAGCCCTTATCTCAGAAAAACACCTCATTGAGCTTGCAAAAACCTCTGGATTTCAAGTTCGACACCGTTGCCTGTCGATCGTTTCTCTGCTCAAAGCCGTATTTAAAAGCTTATCTTGCCTGCAAGACGCTAACTTGTCAGATATCCATCAAAACTTGCGAACGCAGGCTGATTGCACGATAAGTTATAAACCCTTTCATAATCAAATTCGAAAACCAGCCTTGACTGAGCTTGTCCGTGAGCTCGTTATTCAAGCGATGTCTAAATTGACTGTAAACACGCTGGATAAAACCTTTTTTACCCAGCGAGGAATACAGCGAGTGTTATTGCAAGATGGTTCTTCATTTGCTCTACATGATGAATTAGCGCAGGTTTTTGCTGGTCGTTTTACTGCTGTAAGTCCTGCCGCAATTGAGTTGCACGTTACCTATGACCTATTTAATGAACAACCCTGCGAAATAGATATTCGTCCTGATGTTGAAACTGAGCGCGCCTTTTTACCAGGTAGCCACACACTTGAAGATACGTTATTACTTGCTGATGCTGGGTATTTTGACTTAGATTACTTTGAGCAAGTAGCTCAAGATGGCGGATATTTTTTGATCAGAGCAAATAAAAACATTAACCCAATCGTTACATCAGCCTATTGCGCGGGTATAGAACTTAAAGAAAAGAACATTAAACTCAAAACGTTACTCGATAAATTCGCAAGCCAACCACTTGAATTAACAGTACGTTGGAAGAAAAATGGGCCCGAGTACAGGCTTATCTATTTACCGAATGAAAAGCGCCCCGTTTTCCTTGTTACTAATTTAAAAGAGGCACAGTTTAGCTTTGACGAGCTACTCGATATATATGCAACTCGTTGGCAAATTGAGTTGTTTTTCAAAGAACTAAAGTCATGGAATAACCTTAAAGGGTTCATCACACGAGATCCTCATATTGCCGAATCATTGGTTTGGCTGAGTATACTGCAAACACTTATCAAGCGTTTTATCTGCCATAGTGCAGCGGGTATGTTTAAGTGTGCGATCTCGACATTTAGAGCGAGTAAGTGCAGTTATCTTTGGTTGGATGATATTCTGGATTGCATAGAACAAACACGGTGCAGCCATAAGATACATCGTGTATTTGAGCTACTAGCGGTAAATTGTAAGCGGCAAAGCATTGAGAAAAACAATGATATTTGCCGTTTTAAGATAGGAAGTCACACGGTCTGTGTTCCTTAAGAACTAAGCTATGAAGTCTGCTTAGAAATGGGGTCAATTTAACGCCAAGAAAATTGCATAATAGCAATTCGCTTAATTAAGTGTTCTATTTTGATACCTAAATTCGGATAATAAGTGCAATTTCTCAGATTAGATGGCCAGCTGTTATAATTCGGCCATTCTCTCGCCAAAGGAAATTGCTTTAATGAAATATAAACAGCTGACACAAGCAGAAAGATACCAGATTTACGCGTTAATAAAAGCAGGAAATAACCAAAAACAGATAGCTGATGAACTCACTCGTTCACCGTCATCTATCTCTAGAGAGTTAAAACGCAATAAAGGGCTTAAAGGCTATCGACCTAACCAAGCCAATAATTTTGCAGAGCAAAGACGCAAGTCATCTTTCAAAGCAAGTAAGTTAACAGATGATGTTACTGACTGGATTAATAAATTGTTGGTTGACGGACTTTCGCCAGAGCAGGTGGCAGGCCGCTTAGCTTTAGAGAAAAAGGTCGTTTTGCATCATGAAACGATTTATCAATATATTTACAGAGACAAGGCTCGTGGTGGTGAACTACATAAGACACTCACTCGTGCATGTAAAAAGTATAAAAAACGCTATGGAAGCTACGATAAACGTGGACAGATAGTTAATCGAGTCAGTATTGATGAACGCCCAAGTATTGTGGATTCAAAGTCTAGGATTGGTGATTGGGAGGGCGATACAGTGATAGGCAAAGGGCGTAAAAATGCCCTTGTTACAATGGTTGAACGTAAAACGTTATATACAGTCGTTCACAGAATTGAAAGCAAGCATGCGAAAATAACAGCCGATGCGCTGATCAAGTGTATGACACCCTATAAAGGTAAGGTTATTACCGTGACTTTAGATAATGGAAAAGAGTTTGCTCACCATGAGCATATTGCACAAAAATTAGAAGCGGATGTGTATTTCGCTCACACATATTCATCATGGGAGCGGGGCATAAATGAGAATACCAACGGCTTACTTAGACGCTTCTTCCCCAAGGGAACTGACTTTATGTCGCTAAGTGAAGCAGAAATACAGGCGGCAGTTGATAAGCTCAACCATCGGCCAAGAAAAACAAGAGGGTATAAAACCCCTCATGAGTTATTTACGGGGCAATCAGAAGTTCTGGTGGCTGCATAATGATTGCACTTAATACTTGAATTCAAGATATAAGAAAATCGTGTCGACAAAAAGAATAAACTTCAAATAGGTTAAATGGTTATTTTATTCGTTGAATTGATAAAGTGCTTATGTAGATCGATATGACTATAAGGAATGTAAGGCTTTAGCCGCTAACGAGAGCACTAGATAAAAAATCGTGTCGCAAAAAAAATCTCTAAAAATAAAATTTAACTCAGAAAAATAATAAACTTTAATAGCAAAAAGATAATCCTGTCATTTAATACACGTGGTATTTCGCTTGACGACTTGATCAACCAAATGCTCAAAGAATATTGCTACTTGAACAATAAAGATGCATTTAACAAATATCAGCGCTTTAAAATTAATTAATTTAAGTATGCAGTGTAATAATTGATAGCTTTATAGGAGATAATGAGGAAGATTTAATAGTATTAACAAAGGAATTATGGTGAAACAGATAGACTGTTTCACCACGTTGAACGAAGGTTCACATAATAAATTATGCTGCTTCTACGTTCTCAGCTTCAGGGCCTTTTTGACCTTGCTTGATGCTGAATGTCACTGCTTGACCTTCGCTAAGAGTGCGAAAACCAGAACCAGTGATTGCGCTGAAATGTACAAACACGTCAGGACCATTTTCTTGTTCAATGAAACCAAAGCCTTTAGCTTCGTTGAAAAACTTTACTTTACCAGTAACCGACATACTAAATTTTCCTGTAAGTCAATAATTAAAATTCAGCCATATTATTATGGCAATATCCTCCCCGAGTCAATGCCCACAAAATGGAGGTATAGTACAGGAAGAAGTAATAACCTAACCGGTAACCTTAAACGCAGCACAATATCCGTAAATTCAATACGCAAAAACTCAAAGCAAGTTAAGATTAACACATTATTTTTTATTTCGCTCTATTAATTAGACATTATTTATTAAAAATATATTTTTTTATTAAATAATGTCTAAACGGCTAATTTTAATACAAAAAAATACTATTCGGTTACTCTTTTTAAAATCAGTCGCGTATTTTAAATGCGAAATATTTGATCAAAACAAAAATTGTACAATGATCAGCGCAAGTAAAAATCACATAATAATTTATAAAGTTTAAGCTGATTTACTGAATGATTAACTCACTTCCCATTCAATCATGTCTTCGGCTTTAATGGGAACAACATGCGAATCACCTAGCGAGTAGCTAGCGGGAACTCTCCAAGGATTTCTTTGTAGTGTTATTGTATCTTGATTACGCATAACACCATAAAAATCAGGGCCAAAGTGGCTAGCAAAACCTTCTAATTTATCCAGTGCACCAGCTTCTTCAAATGCCTCGGCGTATAATTCAATCGCAGCGTGAGCAGTGTATGCCCCAGCACAACCGCAAGCAGCTTCTTTTTTGTCTTTATAATGCGGAGCCGAATCAGTTCCTAAAAAGAATTTTTTATTGCCACTTATTGCTGCAGCCATTAATGCTTGTTGGTGTGTATTACGTTTTAATATTGGTAAACAGTAATAATGGGGACGTATCCCCCCTGCTAACATATGATTACGATTATAAAGTAAATGATGAGCTGTAATAGTAGCCGCTACATTATCCGGTGCATTTACTACGAACTCTACTGCATCTTTCGTCGTAATATGCTCTAGTACAATTTTAAGTTCAGGGAAATCGCTAACAACATCACCTAAAATTGTATCTAAAAATACCTTTTCTCGATCAAAAATATCTATCGACGAATCAGTAACTTCACCGTGAACCAATAAAAGCATCCCCACTTCTTGCATTGCTTTTAGTACTGAGTAAATATTTTTAACGGAAGTCACACCGGAGTCAGAATTTGTTGTAGCGCCTGCCGGGTAAAGTTTAGCCGCAACTATTTTACCTGTTTCTTTAGCTTTTTTAATTTCTTCAGGTGTTGTTTTATCAGTAAGATACAAAACCATTAATGGCTCAAAATCACCTTGAGGACCTGCCGCCATAATACGTGCACGGTATTCAAGTGCTGTATCAGTACATGTTGCCGGAGGAACCAAGTTAGGCATAATAATCGCACGACCCATATAACGACTAATATCGCGAACGGTATCTTTTAGCTGATCGCCATCACGTAAGTGTACATGCCAGTCATCTGGTCGAGTTATAGTGAGTGTTGTGATTGCATCTTTAGTTTTACTAATCATTTTTTTATTCCACGGCTGAATTTATCCGATCATAGGCATAGGAGGTTTTCGAGTAAAGACCTTATTAAAAATAATGGACTCAGCTCCACTATTAAATAAAACTTTACAGCTCATAAAAAGCATTCATCGTTTTATTTTGTAGAAAGATAAAATTTACGTTAACTTAGTCGCTGTGTTTATAACAGGCATTGATCAGACCCCTAGGCAACTTTTTGGATTTTATATAAATGCAACGCATGTCCACCAATGAGCCTTATTATCTTTTCCCTGAACTCATCAAAACCATCCAAGCTGATTTTGTCGCCTTGCTGGAGTAGATTAATTCCCTCAAAACACTGAAAGACCCAACGTAATGTTGGGTTAGATATTTCTTTATTGATTTGATTCGCTATCGTGGCTTTTTCTTTTTTCATATTCGCTCTCATTCGTCTTTGCGCGATTGAATAAACTAACAATGAAAGTGTCATCACCATCAACAGAGCATCTATTCTACTTGGCTTTTTGATAAATAATGATGAAACAAAAAACAAGGGGTCTTTTAAAAACCTAAACCCTTTTTCTACTTCAGATTGTGCTTTGTAATGCTTAAGTAAACCTACTGGTGAAAGGGCTTCTTTATCAATATTCGTTGCTAATACGAAGCATGACTTTTGTTCTACAATCTGTTTTATTGCGCTTTCGTTTTCTTCAATTTCTGCCGTGATTTGCCATTCAATATTTTTTACTGGCGCATCTTTTTTAGGTCGCCCTTTACCTTCATAGACTTTATGCTTAATAAATTGCTGAGTCGCTATTTGATGATGCTTCATCTTTTTCGCTAATTTATCTAATGCGCGTTGTGCGTCAGTTTGACAAGCGAAACGTTGAGCTTGTAAATGGAAGAGGTCTTTTTTGATGCCTGTGTGTGCTCGCTCAACTTGTCGAACAATGCTTTTTTGTGCTCGGCTATTAGCTGCTTTTGAATAAATAATCATCCATCTTTGCTTTATCCCCATATGCTCAATCTCTTCAACAACATATTGATAGTTATCATCAATATTAACCCATTGGTTGGCTGCTATGGCTGTACTTATAGAGGATTTTTCAAGAGAAATTGTTGAAGGTACTAGCGTGAGAAATTGAATTTTGGTTAAAAACTCAGCATTACTTTTATGATAAAGTTTACAGTCTGCCACAAGGTATTTAGGAGCTTGGCTTTTTTTGAACTCGTCAACAAGCGCCTTACTTCGCGCTTTAAAAATAGCGGTGTCTGCGCTGTTACCATCCCAGTTTTTACATGCAAGCGGGATCCCACCATCTTGGCTAACAATGATTTCTTGTACGACTTGTTTTAAATCAGGACGGTGAGCCTTGCTATAGCCATGAGTAATTTTAATGACGTTTTCATCACTATCTCCATCATCAAAAGCATATTCACCTGTCAGTGAGTGACTCGTTGTATCAAGTGATTCAAAGGTTTTATCAACTTGTTCTATTTCACATGCTTGTCCGGAGACTAATGAAAATAAGCTTTCACAGCCAAACTCGAAGCATTGATCGAGAGTTCTACCAAGTTTGTGACGATTAAAATGTGATGCTTGAACCCCTTCACGAAATAAATGTTCAAGAGGCAAGTTAGTAAAAAATTGAGGGCTGAGTGATAAAGGTCGATTGGCAAAACCGAGTCCATTCATGATCATGCCTTTTACAGCTTCACCGGGGGTGATTTCTTGTTTATCGTCTTGAGGTAAGTATTGATCTAAAAGGCTGACAATTTTTAAGTCTTCTATAACACCTGAAACAATACCGTGATGGTCTAACCGTTTGATTTTTAGATTCATATACACCTCAAAGTTGAGATGTTATTTTATCAAATTAAAGAGAATTAAGCGTTTAAATTAAATCGAAATTTTTGAAATTGGTCTGATCAATGTCTGTTATAAATATAAAGAATAAAATTAGCTGCCTATGTCGAACAAAGTCGATACCAATGAAGCTCTGGAAATAAAAACTGAACAGCTTAGTATCATTAATCAGTTTTCATCTAGTTTATTACAGCTTGATACTCTAGAAGAGTTACTAGAATACGTAACAACTCAAGTCGTTAATAGACTTGGCTTTGTTGATTGTGTTATCTACCTTGCCGATGACTCAGCTTCTATATTAAACCAAGTTGCATCTATGGGGATCCCCCATCAACGCTACAAGTATAGAGCGCAACGAAAGGTAATACAGTTTAGTGAAGGAATTTCGGGCTTTGTTGCACGCACCGGTGAAGCAGTGATGCTTGGTGATGTAAGTACTGATAGCCGCTATATAGCAGATGAACGCCCTGCTCAGTCAGAATTATGTGTTCCTCTTATATATAAAGAGCAAATTTTAGGGGTAATTGATTGTGAACATCCCATTAAGAACTATTTTACTAATGCCCATCTTGAAATACTCACCACTGTCGCACATTTACTTAGTGCCAAAATAAACCAAGTTAATACTGTCAACAATTTACAACAAACTGTTGAGCAATTAAATAATGCGCAAAAACTTGAAAATAGTCTTTTACAAATAGCTAACTTAACTTATAAAGCCAGTGACCTAGATACTTTTTTTGAATCTCTTCACGGTATAATTAATAGCTTGTTACGTGCAGATAATTTTTTTATTGCACTTTACGATAAACAAGTAGATATACTCGACATTGTCTACATTGTTGAAGAGGGTATTCAAACAAGCACCCATCAAAAATTTTCAAAAGAGCAACTTAAAGACACTGCCTCATATTATTTACTACAAAAAGATCAACCATTACTTTTTACAAAAAAAGATTACAAACAACAAATAGCAGATGGCCACTTCAAAATGATAGGCCGACAATCCGAGTCTTGGTTGGGCGTACCATTTAAAGCAAATGAACGTATCAGTGGTGTTATTGTTGTTCAAAGTTATGATAAGTCTTTACATTACAGTGAGCATGACAGCTCATTATTAACGTATGTGAGCCGTCAAATTAGCATGGCAATAGATAGGCAACTTGCTCGCCAGGAGCTTGAACACCGTGCTTTACACGATGAATTGACTGGGCTAGCTAATCGTTCACTATTAATAGAACGTGCGAAGCACGCTATATTAAGACTAACACGTGCCAAAAAAGGCACCAGCCATGCGTTGTTATATTTAGATTTTGACCGATTTAAGAGTATTAATGATTCTCTAGGCCATGAAGTTGGTGACCACTTCTTAATTCGAATATGTGACTTAATTAAAGCCACCGTTCGTAATACCGATACCTTTGCCCGTTTAGGTGGCGATGAGTTTGCTATTTTCATGGAAAATATTACGCATCGAAACCAAGTCAACGAAGCGCTTAAACGGATTCAAACTGTACTTTCAAAACCAATCGATGTTGATGGTCATTTATTACAAGCTTCAACCAGTATCGGTATTGCATATAGTGATAATATAAATGATAAAGCTTATATATTACTTCAACAAGCTGACGCCGCTATGTACGAGGCTAAATCGACAGGTCGTGGGCAAGTTAAGTTTTTTAATAATACCATGCGTAAAAAGCTTAAGACTCATGCTGATATCGAAAACGATTTGCAACACGGTATTGAGCACAACGAATTTGAACTCTATTTTCAACCAATTTTTACCATCGCTGAAAGTGAAGTCATTGGTTTTGAAGCCTTAGTTCGTTGGCATCACCCTAAAAAAGGCTTTGTTTCACCGAATGACTTTATTCCTATTGCTGAAACCACTGGGCAGATTATAAACCTTGATTTGCACTTGCTCGATTTAGCTGCCCAACAAATTTCAGACTGGCACCAGCAAGGTCATCGATTCTTAAAAATTACAGTTAATGTATCATCTCGGCATTTTGCTAGTCTTGATTTTGTTGCGCAAATTCATGCTATTTACAACAAATATCAATTGCCTTTGGGTTCTTTATGCCTAGAAATTACAGAATCAGGTTTAATAGAGAATTTAGATCTAGCAACGCAAATTATAGAAGGCCTATCCCCTCTAAAAGTTAAGCTCTGTTTAGATGATTTTGGCACTGGATACTCTGCATTAGGCTATTTACATCAACTTCCGATTCATGTTTTAAAAATTGATAAGAGTTTTATTGACCACCTTCAAGATTCAACTAACCCGTTGGTTGAGGCTATTTTATCTCTGGCGCAATCATTAAAATTTGCTGTCGTAGCTGAAGGGATAGAGACTGTAGAACAACTAACTATATTACAATCGACGCAATGCGATTTTGGGCAAGGATTTTTGAAATCAAAACCTGTCAGCGCAAACGAAGCCATATTATTAATAAATAACCCCCTATAATATAGCCGATTTTACTCTTTGTTAATCGGTTTTACTTATTCTTACATGGATGTAAGCCTCTAAAGTAACGCAGAAGTAGTTATCGAGCTCACTACACAATTCACACCACGATTAAATCATCCTTAGATAACCTGAACTATGGATAATAAATCTATCTCGAGCAGTTATTTTCGACGCTAAAAATTACGTCCAGTTAAAATATATATTATTTTTCCTTCCTTTGATTCAACATGAAGCAAACTCATATAAAACTTGTAAAGTCAGTATTAAATGACTTCTATCATTAGAAATTTAAATTTTTAATAAATTTATGACAATAAACAGCAAAACTTTAGCCATCTAGACGTTGAAACGTTTTTTATATAGGCGTAGTATGTAATTAATCTGAGCTAAACTCACTTTTTCCATGAGAATTTTTAAAGATGATTGGTATTAAACATTTAAAAACCATAGCAACCCTAAAAGAAACAGGATCTTTGGTTAATACAGCACGAGAATTATTTTTAACACAGTCTGCTTTATCTCATCAAATCAAAGATTTAGAGAATAAATTAGATTGCCAATTATTCGAACGTAAAACTCAGCCAGTCCGCTTTACGCCCCAAGGAATGTTATTACTTGAGTTAGCTCACGAAATATTACCAAAAATGGAAGCGACTAAATGCCGTTTAAAAGAAAGCTTAAACCAGCCTATTTCTCAACTGCGTTTAAGTGTGGAATGCCATGCATGTTTTCATTGGTTATTGCCTACGATCAAAGAATTTAATAACTTTTGGCCTGATATAAAAATTGATTACGAGCGTGGTTTTAGTTATGACGCTATTCCTGACCTACTAAACGATGAACTCGACTTAGTTTTGACGTCTGATATACGTGAACCCGACACATTAGAATACGCGCACTTGTTTGATTTTAAACTGAAGCTTATTGTGGCGCCTGATCATGAACTTGCTAAAAAAGCATATGTAACAGCACTTGATTTGAAAAACGAAACCATTATTTCATACCCTATCCCGCGCGAACGCCAAGATATTTTTAAATACTTTATTCAAAATGCACGTTTCGATGGCACCTTAAAAACAGTTGATCAAGGACTCCTTATTTTTCAATTAGTGAGTGCTGGTATGGGTGTTGCTGCATTACCTGATTGGCTAGTTACCCCTTATGAAAGCCAAGGTTTAATAAAGTCCATCCCGCTAGGTGCGCTTGGGCTTACTCGACCGATGTACTTAGCAATGAAAAAAGATATGAAAGATAACCCTGTTTATCGCCATTTTTTAAATACCTGTAAGCTAAATAACGGTCGATAAATCGCAATCTAATGAGTAACATAAAGCAATACTCTTGTTTTTATGTTGCTTATTATGTTTGTTATTAAAAAAATGATTGGTGGTTTACTTATGCCACTACCTCTATTTGGTTTATTTGCGTGTCTAATGCTCCTACTCGCATTTAAAGGCCGCAAACCAGCTCTCTTCTTATCTACTTTAAGCTTAGTTGTATTACTTGCATTGAGTACACCCTTTATCGCCAATTTAATTATCCAAAATAATGAACCTGCGTCGCTTGCATTTAATGCCCTAAAGCACTCTAAAATAGACAAAATAGTCGTGCTAGGTTGCGACATAAACCCAAATTCGGCTTTAAGTTCAAATAATCAATTAGGTAATTGTGCGCTAACGCGCTTAGTCGAAGGTGTAAAACTTGCCAAGTACTACCCTAATGCAGAGCTTATAGTTTCAGGCGGGGGCTATCAAAATACCACTAATAGCGGGCTTATGTATCAAACAGCGGTGAGTTTAGGAATTAATAAAAGCCGTATATTCCAAAACCCAAAAGCAATGGATACCGGTGAAGAAGCTAAGTTACTCGCATCAAAATTAGTTGACTTTAAAGTTGCACTAGTAACATCTGTACTGCACATGCCCCGTGCCAAAGACTTATTTAATGCTCAAGGCATTAAAGTCATAACCGCAGCCACTGATTACCATAATTTTGCAGCGCTGCCGTGGAGCAAGCAGTTTATTCCAAATGCTCAAGCCTTACTTGTGGTTACGCAATATAGTCACGAAGTAGTAGGAAATACATGGATAAGTTTGCGCCGCTGGATAGATCCAGAGGCGCTGTAACTTATATAGTCCTAACCTGAACTCTGGACAATAAAATCTATTTCAACCAAAGTTCAGGTTAGCTAATAGATAGCCTAGTTAAACTGGGTTATCTATATCTATAAATATCACCTCAAAACCATGCTCTTGCGCTAATAACTCACCCAAAGCTTTTACACCATAGCGCTCTGTTGCATGATGCCCTGCTGCAAAAAAATCAATATTTTGCTCACGAGAGCTATGAATTGTTTGCTCTGATGCCTCACCGGTTAAATACGCGTCAATACCTTGCTCTGCAGCTAAATCAATATACCCTTGCCCTCCACCGGTGCACAGTGCAATAGTTTCAATTTTAGCTGAGCGTACTAAGCTTGTGAGTGGGGCCCGATTAAGTACTTTTGCTATTTTATTTGCAAAATCTTCACCATTTAGAGGCGTTTTTAAACGTCCTTTCATTGCTACGCTATTTGTAACTGGCTCAAGCCCAGCCTCTATTTCAATATCTAATAACTTTGCCAGTTGCGCGTTATTGCCTATTGCCGGGTGAATATCGAGTGGTAAGTGATAGCAAAATAAATTAATATCATTAGCTAGTAGCGCGCCTATACGACGCTTTTTCATTCCCGTTATAGGTTGGGATTCCCCCTTCCAAAAAAAACCATGGTGAACCAAAATAGCATCTGCTTGTTGCTCAATAGCAGAATCTATTAATGCTTGACTCGCGGTTACACCCGTCACAATTTTTTTAATTTCATTTTTACCTTCAACTTGTAAACCATTTGGGCAAAAGTCTTTAATTAAATGAGGCTTTAAAATGTCATTTAGGAGTTGGTTAAATTCTCTACGTTGCATATAACTTACCTTACTTTGCACTGAATTTTGTGCAAATTTTGGCGTTTATAGGCTTAAAATGGAAGGAAAATCGCAAAAAATTGAAAAACTGTTTTAAAATAGGTATAAATACGTCTTCTTTATCTGTGTTCACAACGTATAGGGTCTCTGATGAGCAAACTAGACAAAACAGAAGTGTTATCTGCCTTTGAATCAGCGTACGAAGCTGCCAATGGTAAAAAACCTGAAATCACAACTAAACCTGGCTGGTACAGCATCGATGGCGGTAAAAACTTACGCCTAGCTGATTTAGTAGAGCTAACTGAAGAATTAAGCTCTGGTAAAACGACACCCAAAGCGCCTGCTAAAAAAACTAAAACCAAAGCGGCTGCGCCTGTAAAAGCACAGAAAAAAGCCCCATTCACTGTTGTTACCGAAAATGAAGAAGGCTACACAGCGGAAGAGCTTTGGATTGTAATTTTAGCTCGTAAAGATCATGATTGTCGCTTACCGCGCGGTGTTGTTTAATCAACATTTATGATTTTTAAAAGAAACCGCGTTAAGCGGTTTTTTTATGCCTACTATTTACCGAGAAAGCCAGTAACCATTTTGCAGCAAAGCCACAAATAACAATAAACATCGTCCCGGCTAATACAGGCATAATCAAAAAGTCCCAACTCTGCCCTGATGCAATAATCAGAATAGGATTAGCACCTGCCGCCGGATGTACTGTTTTAGTGAGCATCATTAGTGTAATTGCAATGCCAACGGCCAATGCAATTGATGCACTGCCATCGCCAACATAAGTTACAAAAACGATACCCACAAATGCAGTTAAAAGATGACCAAAAATCACATTTTTTGGCTGTGCTAATGGGCTATTTGGAATACCAAATACAAGTACTGCTGTTGCACCAAAGGGTGCCATTAACCATATCCCATAATCACCCATGTTGTTCAACCACGCTAGAAATCCAAGCACAAGCGCTGAAAAAACACCGGCAACACAGGCTAATTTGATATCACTTAAATTCATTTTAATCTCTTACATTAAAAGTAGACTGACTTGTCTACACACGTAGAGTAGACAACTCAGTCTACTTGTGTCAACCTTTGTTTTTGAGGAGACTAAATGACTAAACAAGAACATATTGTAAATACTGCACTTACTTTGTTTTACACCAAAGGCTTACATGCTGTTGGCATTAATGAAATTCTAGCAGAATCTAACGTGGCAAAAAAAACACTTTATAATCACTTTGCCAGTAAAGATGAGTTAATTTGCGCGTGCTTAGCCAAAAGAGATACACAGTTTAATAGCTGGTTTGAAGAGATCTGTAATAAACCACTAGCTATTGAAGTCGCTATTTCGTTATTTACTGGGTTAAAACTATGGTTTGCCAACCAAGTACCAAAGCTTGGGCATTTCAATGGCTGTTTTTTTATAAATGCTGCAGCAGAGTATCCTAATGCTCAACACCCTATAGCAAAGCAATGTATGCAACATAAACAAACCATATTTGACATCATTTTAACTGCATTACTTGCTACACCCGAACTCAAAAATAATAAAGTTAAAGCGCTAGAAATTGCACATACCTTACTTACTCTCAAAGAGGGATTAATATGCCAAGCACGTGTAATGCATAACCAATCTCTCGTTATGCCAAGTATTACTTTGCTAAAACACATAACACAAAGCTAAAAAAAGCGGCTAATAGCCGCTTCCAAAAGATCAAAATAAATTACAGTTTTTCAAAATAAAGTGGTTCGCGCTCTTTTTTACCCACTTCATTCATTGTCTCTGCATTGAATAATCGACCATTGATCATTGTGTAATCTACTTTATCCGAATCTCGAATATTTTTAAGCGGATCGCCATCTATAACCATTAAATCAGCCAGTTTACCCACTTCAAGCGAGCCTACGTTTTTATCAAGCCCTAAATACTTAGCCGGATCGAGTGTCGATGCACGTATTGCCTCAAGCGGTGTCATTCCGCCTTGTGCAAACATCCACATCTCCCAGTGTGCACCTAAGCCTTCACGCTGACCGTGAGCACCTAAGTTAACTAATACACCTAGGTCTTGCAGCTCAGCAGCAACGCGTGCGTTATTAAAGTGATTATAGTGATGATCGGGCGCTTTAATGCGGCGCATAGAGCGTGGTAATAATTGATTTTTAGGCACAAATTTACTTAAACGTGGATGATTCCACACATCAGTTTTATCATACCAGTAATTTTCACCCCAAATGCCACCATAAGCCACTACAAGTGTTGGTGTATAACCAACATCACTTTGCGACCATAACTGCTTTATATCGTCGTATATGTGCTCTACAGGGATTGAATGCTCAATACCTGTGTGTCCATCTACAATCATACTTAAGTTATGTTGTAATAATGAGCCGCCTTCAGGGACAACCATCATTTCAAGCATCCGGCCTGCTTCAATAACTTGTTGGCGCTGCTCACGGCGAGGCTGGTTATACGATTTAACACTAAACGCCCCTACTTTTTTAAGGCGCTCTAAATGAAACTTTGCATCGTCTAACGAGTCAATATGCGACGTATAACCTGGCATATTTGCGCCATATAAAATAGTACCCGTTGAGAAAATACGCGGGCCAACAATCATGCCTGCCTTTTGCATTTCGCTTGCGGTAAATATTTCAGAGGTATCGTTTGATGGATCGTGAATTGTAGTTACACCCAGCGCTAAACCTGCAAAGTTTTTCCAGTTTTGCTCAGGTATAATTTCGTCACTTGCTTGCGAGCCATGTGCATGAGCATCAACAATACCAGGCATAATTGTTTTGCCTGTTACATCAATAACCTCAGCACCTTTAGGGATGCTTATCTCACTGGCTGTACCAATTGCTTTAATATGCTTGCCATCAGTGATAATCACACCATTTTCAATAACCTTTTCGCCGTCCATCGTTATAATTTTTGCACCAGTGAGCGCAATCATGCCTTTAGGCTCTGCCATTTTTTTACTGAAACCAATATTATCGCCACTTTTCACTTTAAAGTCGGCATCTTCGGCTTTGTTAATGGCAAACATCCCCTCAAGGCTTGCATGATAAAGCTCAGGCCCTAATGTCCAATAAAGTTTGTTGCTCTTAGCACTCCAGCTAATGTTTTCACCAGCACGTACCGATAACTGCTCTATTGGAAATTGACTGTCTTTAGGCCCAATATTAATTGTTTTACCACTTTGTACAAACGGGGTTACAAATACTTTAAATCGCTCTGCAAACGCTAAATATTTGCCATCTGGTGATACTCTAAATTCTGTCGCATGCTCTGACTCGTATAGTTTGCTAACTTTTTTACTTTCAAGCTCTACTACACTTAACGTTGGTTTTGGCCAAGGACTCATAATGAAAACACGATCGTTTGCATCTCCAAATTGAGGCTGATAACCACTTTTTGAAATAAGCTCACTTTTACCGCCTTTAGCGCTTACGCTATAAACCCCCGGATTAAGTGACCATTTAGGGTTTAAAATACTGCCGCCAGTAGCTTTTCGATAAACAACCGTCTTTCCATCTGGGCTAAACGTAGGCTCTACATATTTCCCAGGCTCTTTAGTAATTGTATCGCCACGACCACTGCGCGCAGACACAACCCTTACAGACCCTTGTTTGTTATCATCCCATGTGATGTAAACTATTTTTTTACCATCGCGAGAGTACTGTGGAAATAATTCGTAATGATCAGTTTGCTTTGTTAAACGCTTAATTTTACCTGACTCTAAATCACGTTTATAAATATGCCCAAGCGCTTCAAAAATTGCAGTTTCGCCATCTGGGCTTACTTGCACATTACGCAGCATTTTTACATCAAACTCATCAGTATCTAAGTTTTGTGTAAAGCGCACTGCTTTTTGAATTTTTTTACTTGTTTGCACTTTAAAAGGTATGGTTTTAACAGATTTGTCTGCAACATCTAGCTTGTGAATTGTGCCACCAGCCCAAAATACCAGTTCTTCATTATCGGGTGTCCATGCAATGGTTGGGTATACACCATGAATAGCCCAGGTTTCTTGCATATCTCGCTCAAGCTTATCGTAAAGCTTAGTGTGCTCACCGCTGGTTAAGTCATATAAATAAAGACTAGTTTGAAAATCATCACGCTTTATATACGCCAGTTTTTTACCATCAGGTGACGGTGTAGGCCTAATAGCACCGCCCATCGTATCGATTATGGTTTCAATTTCACCCGTTTCACGGTCGTAGCGCTTAATTTTATAAATGCCCGCTACAGAATCCTTTGAATAATGAAAGGTTTTACCGGGTGTTGCATCATGCGAAAAGTATACATAACGACCATCAGGTGAAAACATTGGCTCACCTAAATCTTTTTGATCGTTCTCGCGTTTTGTAAGCTGCACACCCTTGCCACCCGCTTTATGATACAACCACACTTCACCGGCACCTAATGAGCGGCTAGCTGTAAAGTGTTTACGCGCAACTAAGTAGTCGCCATCAGGACTCCATGCAGGGCTATTTAGTAATCTAAAGGTTTCATCGGTAACAGCGTGTTGATTTTCGCCATTTAAGTCCATTATCCAAATGTTATCGCCACCACCTTGGTCGGAGGTAAACGCAATACTTTTGCCGTTAGGACTAAAGCGTGGTTGCATTTGCCATGCAATATCAGAGGTGAGCTTTGTAGCTGTACCACCACTCATTGGCATAGTGTAAATATCGCCAAGTAAGTCAAACACCACGGTTTTACCATCAGGGCTAATATCTATATTCATCCATGTGCCTTGCTCAACGCTAATTGCAGCGTCAACAAATTGCCCCTTAGGTGAATCTACTTGCCATTTTTGTTCGTCTTTTTCGGCGGCATTCACTTGCCCTATCGCTAATGACACCGACAATGCCAATACTGTATGAAGCATTTTTTTCATGCGTTTCTCGCTTGTTTTTGTTGCTGTAAAACTATTTTACACAATTGCAACAAAAACAAGCACAACTTGCCAGTGTTATATGATAAAGCGCGGTTTATATAAGTTTAATGCCAAACTATAGGGTCAAATTGATAGTAATTAACGAGCATACTATAAATTTCAGGATCGTATCGGCGCAGCTCTGCGGGTTTTTCGAGGAAGGTTTCGGTGATAACAGCAAAAAATTCGGCTTCATTAGTTGCACCATAGCTGTGAATAACGTGTGGCATGCTATAAGCAACATGACTTTTCAACTGCGTAAACGCGCGGCTAAATACTCGGCCCCACTCTTTGTAATCTGCTGAGCTTTTTAAAAGTGGCGTGCCTGTTGTTTTTCCTGTTTCTTGATCGAGTTGATGCGCAAATTCATGAAAAACTAAATTATGTCCATCACTTGGCAAGCGGTTACCTTCAAGCACGTCATGCCAACTGAGTACTAGTGTGCCGCCAGGCCAAGACTCACCAAGCCTTACTGCATTATGGTAACTCACAAGCCCTGCACTATCGCGTGTTGATTGCGGGGCGTAATAAGCACTTGGGTATAATAAAATTTCTTTTACATTTTTATATAACGGCCACGGTTTATTAAGTACTAATACACACGCATCAGCGGCTACAATTAACTTCATTGCGGGTGTCAATTTTAAACCATCACAACCAACAAAGCGTTTTTCGTTTAAAAACCACGTAATATGTCGCTCTAATTTTTCTCTGTCAGCGTCGGTCATTTTTTTATAGATGGGCATACAACGCAGTAAAATATCTTTTTGCTGTGAATTTAAAGCAAAGTCTTTATATTTACTGCGCCATAATCGGTTTTGAATTGATGGCCAGCGCCAGAAAATCACCACAAAAAGAATTAAAACAACAATTAACAGTCCATTTATCATGGGGATTTCCTGAGCTAAGGTATGGTATATAAATATGTCCAGCGCACGTGCTTTTCAAGCATATAAGGTTATGTATTTGAATATAAAGTAATTCACATCGCATTACTTATAGATTACTTATAGATTACTTATAAATTGTTTACTGCTTTGCACTGCCGTTAAATGACGTGTTTAAAGTTAACCTTTGCAAAAGGAGTCAAATGTACCCTGCAATGTGTTTATAAATTTCGCTACGTGCAAACCATCCATTAATGAGTGGTGTACATCGATAGCTAAAGGCATTGTACCGGTGTGTTTATCAAACTGACCAAATACAAATTTAGGAATGCCTAAACTCTGCCCTTCACTAAATGCATGCGAAAACGCACTAAAATTCAGCCACGGCAAAACAGATATATGAATTAAATCTGCCTGCCCTTCTGTTTGAGCAAATGCATCAGAAAATAACGGCTGTAATTTCGCTTTTTTGCTTACGTCACTTGCATGATTTGCAAACTCTTTAAAATCGCTTGCGCTGTTAAAATAACTAAAAACAAACGTATCGTTTTCAGACAACTCAATCACACTTGCGCGAACACTATTAAGTAACCATGGTTACTTATCTATTATACGTAGCATTATTGAATCGTACTCATGGCACGCTTTTAAGGTGCAATATACATATGCTTGAAAAAAAGAAAATTGATTGGTTTTGCAATAGTCATACAGCGCTTGAGCATCTAAACGCACACACACATTAAAATAAGGCTGAGAAAAGTGTTTAAATAATTCAAAGTGTTGCTTTCTAGGCCAATTATCTAAATCGATGGGCTGCATGAGAGAAGTTGAGGGAGTCATAATTTGCCGCACAAAATTAAAAATGAAGTGTACCGCTGTTCAGTAATAATTGCATTAGGGTCTGTTGATCTTTCAAGGTTAAATCCGCAAAGATCAACACCCCTTAACTTACAGATAAACAAAAGGTGTGCAATTGCACACCTTTATTGCATTTTAGCTTAAATTTATAGACCGTTTTTAATGATCTCTTGGGCTAATTCGTCAGCAATTAAATGCGTTGATTTTTGCTCTTTTTCGCTGCGAGCAAAAATTTCAGTTAACGTATTAAAAATACCTTCAACATGTTTATTAGACGCTGCTGCACTGTAACCATCTGGCGCTGTTTCATAATAAACATTAATAATACCACCGGCGTTAATTACGTAATCTGGTGCATATAAAATGCCTTTTTCACGAATAACTTCACCGTGGCGAGATTCTGCCAGCTGATTGTTAGCACAGCCTGCAATAATAGTCGCTTTTAAACGCGGTATCGTTAAATCGTTAACGGTTGCACCTAATGCACAAGGTGCATAAACATCAACATCTAAGTCGTAAATGTCATCAATGCCAACCGCAGTTGCACCAAAATCACTTACTACACGGTCAATGGCAGCTTGGTTAATATCAGTTACAAACAACTCAGCGCCCGCATCATGTAAATGTTTACATAAACCATAAGCAACAGCACCTAAACCTTGAACAGCCACTTTCACACCTGCAAAATTTTGATGACCGCGTTGATGCTGTAGCGCTGCTTTAATTCCTAAAAATGTACCGTATGCTGTAAATGGCGATGGGTTACCGCTTTTACCTTCAAGACCCAGTACGTAATTAGTTTCTTTATTCATGATAGCTACATCAGCACATGTGATGTTTACATCTTCTGCTGAGTAATAGCTGCCATTTAATCGCTCTAACTGGCGGCCAAATGCACGGAATAATTGCTCAGATTTAATTTTTTTCGCATTACCTATAATTACAGATTTACCGCCACCAAAGGGTAAGCGCGCAACTGCATTTTTATAAGTCATGCCCTTTGATAAACGTAGCACGTCGTAAACAGCATCTTCGTCGTTCGCATAATCCCACATTCTACATCCGCCAACAGCAGGACCTAGGTTGGTATTATGTACAGCAATAATTGCTTTTAAACCCGACTCTTCATCAGAACAAAAAACCACTTGTTCATGGTTATCAAATTCAACTCGATTAAACACAGCCACTTAAAATACTCCGAAATAGTTAACCCGTGAGAGGGTATGCGCGCTGGAAATTGCCGAGACTTTATCACTTCATATACGTGTTCGCTATACTCACAGATGATAAAACCAATGAAAACATCAAGCTTAAATTAAATAACCAAATTAAAACTTTTATATAGATAAAAAATTCACAAAACCGTCATTTGTAAGTTTTAAATACTATGAATATAAGAATCTCACTAACTTACGTTTACGTACACGTAATACAGCGATTGCATGTAAAGTTTAATATACAAGTGCTACTTGCCCGACACGTACTGCTGCCTATAGGTTTTCAGTAAAAAGTGAGCTTTTTCGCAAACTGGTCAGAGCTGTAAACTTACTAGGGGCTGTTGATCTTTGTAGTATATATATTAATCAGCCCATATTGGTAGCCACATCATAGTGAATGCTAAAGCGAGCATGGAATGATAATTCCGCTCAAGCTTTTCATACCGTGTGGCTATCCCTCTATATTGTTTGATCCGACCAAAGGCATTCTCAACTAAGTGCCTATATTTGTACATGCACCAGTCAATATCTTCATTACCCACTAAACTGTTATCCTTGCGTGGAATAACGGGTGTAGCGCTATTGTCACGAATAAACTCTCTTAGTTTTTCACTATCGTAGCCTTTATCTGCGACAACAACATTACTCGTTGGGCAATTGGCTACAAGTGACTCTGCATGGACGATATCATGCGTATTTCCACAGGATAATTCATAATAAACAGGCAATCCTCCGCTATCTACTGCAAGATGAATTTTAGTCGAATTACCACCTCGACTCTTACCGATTGATTCATTGTCAGCGGTTCTTGCACCGCAACTATGCTGGTGAGCCCTGACAATACTGCCATCAATAAAGATCCAATCCATATCAGCATAGTGGGATAACACTCGAAATAATTCATTCAAAATATCTTTTTTGGACCATAAATTAAATCGTCTATAAATAGCACTCCACGAGCCGAAATAAGACGGTAAATCTCGCCAAGGAATACCGGTACGCATCTTATAGAGTATGCCTTCGAGCGTTTTTCTATGCTCAGGCTTATTATAAATTCGACCACTTAAGTGCATTACTTTTGATAAGACATTCCATGTCGCGTCTGTTAACATTAATCTTGGCATGAGGGTTCGGTGTAACGTTTTTTAGCGAATTCAATTATACCTTATCCTTATACTGTTTGTTTTTTATACCGCAAAGATCAACACGCCCTAATAACTCTATTTAAAAAAACAAAAAAGCGAGCACTAGGCTTAATGCCGATCAGTTAAGAAATATTTGACGATCCATTGACCGATCTTCTGGTTAGTTTATAAAGGCTTCTGAATTTATTCAGGAGCCTTTTATTTTGCAACTCACTACCGCACTTTCTCTTGCCAATAGCTACGCACCCAATTCAGAAGGCTTAGGTCAACTGAGTGATTTTTTATGTCCTGACTTTATCAAACAATGCGCTGAAACCGCTGGTGTCGCGACGATAAGGAAAAGAAGGCTTCCTGTTGAGATGGCCGTTTGGACAGTCATTTGTATGTCGTTTTATCGTGAAGACCCACTGTGGAGTATTGTCAGTAAATTAGGGCTCGCTTTACCAGGTAAAAAAGAACTCGTTGCACCCAGTGCGGTTGTACAGGCTAGGCAGCGGCTTGGGGCTGATGCCGTTAAACAGGTTTTTGAGAAAAGTCAGCAAATGTGGAATGCTGATGCGAACCATCCCACATGGTGCGGGCTATCACTACTGGGTGTTGATGGTGTTATTTGGCGCACACCGGATACTGCTGAAAATCAACATGCATTCTCCGTGTGGAAAAATCAGCATGGTGACACGGCTTTCCCTCAGGTTCGCATGGTGTGTTTGATGGAGTTAACTAGCCATTTATTAATGGGGAGCGCCTTTGATAGTTGTCGTACTAGTGAAATGGTGTTGGCTGAAGACTTAATCGAGGCAACACCCGATAACTCACTGACGTTATTTGATAGAGGCTTCTATTCTCTAGGCTTACTCAATCGTTGGCATCATGCTGGGGGAAATAGGCATTGGCTTCAACCGATGAGAAAAGGCACGCAATATGAAATTGTTCGCTCTTTAGGTCGTCAAGACAAACTTATCAAGCTAAAAGCAACAGCACAAGCGAGAAAAAAGTTCGACGATTTACCACAGAGTATTGAAGTCAGGCTAGTCACAAAAACGGTTAAGGGGAAAGAAGTGAATATACTCACTTCACTGACTGATCCAATGCGTTTCCCTAAGGCTGACATTGTTGACCTCTATAGTGAACGATGGGAAATTGAACTTGGTTATCGAGAAATGAAACAAACGTTACTGAATAGTCACTTCACGCTACGCAGCAAGAAACCTGAGATGATAGCGCAAGAATTATGGGGCGTAATGTTGAGCTATAACTTGCTCCGATACCAGATGGTGAAAATGGCGCAGAAAAAGTCTGGAATATATGCAAAACACCTGAGTTTTACGACGTGTGCTATTAGTATTATTAACCTTATTCATACAATGTTTATAGAAAATGCAGGACGGATACCTAAATCAATAGAGCAATTACAAGCTCAAGTTGAACATCACATATTATCGATAAAACAGGAGCGGGCGTATCCGAGATGTGTGAAACCAAAACCCAGTAAATACCCCAATAAAAAACGCCAGTCAGCTGTTAACTGACTGGCATTAAGCACTAGGCTCGCTTTTTAAAAATACAAAACGTACGTTATTTTAGCTTGCTATCAAGTTCTTCAATTTTAGCTTTCCAGATAGCAGGGCCTTGTGTATGCGCATTGGCGCCTTCACTGTCTACTGCAACAGTCACTGGCATATCTTCTACTTCAAATTCGTAAATAGCTTCCATACCTAAATCTTCAAAAGCTACAACACGCGCTTTTTTAATCGCTTTAGATACTAAGTAAGCTGCGCCGCCTACAGCCATCAAATAAACAGATTTATGCTCTTTAATAGACTCAACCGTTGCAGGTCCACGTTCAGCTTTACCAATCATGCCTACAATGCCTGTTTTTTCTAGCATCATATCGGTGAATTTATCCATGCGAGTAGCTGTTGTAGGGCCAGCAGGACCTACTGCTTCATCGCGTACCGCATCCACAGGGCCTACGTAATAAATAAATTTATTATCAAAGTCTACGCCCTCAGGTAAACCTTCACCTGAGTTGATCATATCTTGCAAACGTTTATGCGCTGCATCACGACCTGTTAAAATAGTGCCCGAAAGTAAAACTGTTTCACCCATTTTCCATTCTTGAACATCTTTTTTAGTCAGTGTATTTAAATCAACACGACGTGTGCCTTCGCCTACTTCAAATGTTACTTGTGGCCAATCTTCTAGTTTAGGTGCTTTTAAATTAGCAGGGCCAGAACCGTCAAGCGTAAAATGTACATGGCGAGTTGCCGCACAATTTGGGATCATTACTACAGGTTTTGAAGCTGCATGCGTTGGTGCTGTTTTAATTTTAACATCAACAACCGTTGTTAAACCGCCTAAGCCTTGTGCGCCAATACCTAATTTATTAGCACGATCAAAAATTTCTAAACGCAGTTTTTCTTCAGTTGTCTCTGCGCCGCGTTCCATTAGTTCATGGATATCAACCGGATCCATTAACGACTCTTTAGCCATTACTGCTGCTTTTTCAGCCGTACCACCAATACCTATACCTAGCATGCCTGGCGGACACCAACCAGCACCCATTGTTGGTAGTGTTTTTTCTACCCATGCAGCAACATCATCTGACGGGTTTAACATAACCATTTTACTTTTGTTTTCAGAGCCGCCGCCTTTAGCCGCAACCATTACTTCTACTTTTCCACCCGCTACTAAATCAATATGCACAACCGAAGGCGTATTATCTTTAGTGTTTTTACGTGTGCCAGCAGGGTCTGCAACAATAGATGCACGTAAAGGGTTATCTGGATTTAAATATGCACGACGAGTACCTTCATCAACCATTTGTTGAACGGTTAAATCTGTTTTATCCCACTTAACATCCATACCTACTTTAACAAAACAGGTAATAATACCGGTGTCTTGGCAAAGTGGACGCTTGCCTTCAGCCGACATGCGTGAGTTAATTAAAATTTGTGCAATGGCGTCTTTAGCCGCTTTACTTTGTTCTTTGTTGTACGCTTTTTCGAGTGCTTGAACAAAATCAAGTGGGTGATAGAACGAAATATATTGCAATGCATCTTCAATGCTATCAATAAAGTCTTGCTGACAAATTGTACTCATAGTGGTTCCTTAAGTTACCGTTACGCGTTGTCGCGTAATCTAAATCAAACCGGTGACGGTGGTTTGCACTGTTTTTTGCAGCTTAGTGCTGCCAAAAAATTTGACTTATGATACCCTCCCAGCCCGTTTCGAGCCAGTTCTTAAAGGGGCAGTAAATGCTAAACAATAAAAAAAATTGTATTAAATTAGGCATAACACAAAACTGCATTGACGTTTTTGCGCATTTTTCACATTTGCCTTATGCAATTCTATTAGATTCTGCAAATAGTAATCATATAAACAGTCGTTTTGATATTGTTGCTATTGAGCCGCAAAGTACCCTTGAAGTAAAAAATAATAAAAGCTTTTTAAATAATATAGAAAGTAGTGATAACTGCTTTGAAATTATGAATAATGAGCTTTCGCATCTTGCTAAAACAAAAGCCGATTACGATTTACCCTTTAACGGCGGCTGGCTTGGCTACTTTGGCTACGACTTAGGGCGTACAATTGAAAACATCCCCACTCGTGCTATTGAAGATATTAATCTTCCCCAAATGGCTATTGGCCTTTACTTAGATGCCCTTATTTACGACAAGCAGCAACAAAGCTGGTTTTATGTATCGCAGCCAAACACCGATCGATTAGAGCTTTATGAGCAATACTTAAATACACACGCTAACTCCCAAGTTAATACGCAGTCCTTTGCCCTAAACAGCGACTGGCAATCAAATATGACCGAAACGGAATACGCTGCAAAGTTTGCCCAAATTGAGGAGTATCTAAAAAGTGGCGATTGTTACCAAATTAATTTAGCGCAGCGCTTTAACGCTCAGTTTGAAGGCTCCCCTTGGGCAGCTTATATTAAACTGCGTGAGGCAAATAAAGCGCCATTTTCGAGCTTTATAAATCACCCTCAAGGGGCAATTTTATCAATTTCCCCTGAGCGCTTTATATCTGTAAATAATAACGTTGTAGAAACCAAACCTATTAAAGGCACACTGCCGCGAAAAGCGGATGCGCTGGAGGATCAACGCCAAGCCCAAATACTCGCAGCATCAGCTAAAGATCGCGCTGAAAATGTCATGATTGTTGATTTACTGCGTAACGACTTAGGCAAAGTGGCAAAACCTGGCAGCGTTCACGTCCCTTCCCTTTTTACTATTGAAAGCTTTCCGGCAGTGCATCATTTAGTAAGCACGGTAACCTCAGAACTTGATGAAGGCAAAACAGCCGTCGATCAGCTAAAAGCGGCTTTTCCGGGTGGCTCAATCACCGGTGCGCCCAAAATTAGAGCGATGGAAATAATTGAAGAGCTAGAGCCGCATCGCCGCAGCATTTATTGTGGTTCAATTGGTTATTTAAGTGCATGTGGAAATATGGATACGAGTATCACTATTCGCACCTTGGTGTGCCACAAAGCGCAAATTTACTGCTGGGCAGGTGGCGGAATAGTAGCTGATTCTAAAGTCGAATTGGAATATCAAGAAACTTACGATAAAGTAAATAAAATCCTCCCTTTATTAAAACAGTAGGTCGCTTTGAATAGTGAACACATTATGGCGCGGTTTCTTTTAAGCCCGACAGCTGCGCCAAACCAGTTAAAAGACACGCGTAAAAAACGTGCCAGCGCTGTTATGCTGCCAATTATTGATATAGATAATCATGCACATATTTTACTATGTAAACGCCCTACTTATTTACACCATCACCCTGGGGAGATTTGTTTGCCCGGAGGTAAGTTTGAAGTAAGCGACATTACCCTTCGCACCACAGCCCTTCGCGAACTAAAAGAAGAGCTAAATATTGCCCAAAACAACGTTAATGTATTAGGTCACTTACCTGAGTATTCAACCTTAACGGGTTTTAGTATTAGCCCCTATGTGGGTTTACTTAATAAAGGCACCACCTGGGAAAATGACTATAATGAAGTACAAGCGAGCTTTTTGCTCTCGGTCACTGAGCTAAATAACGAAGCTAACTGGCAACCCTTACCTTTTCAACGATTTGGGAAAACGGTTATTTTGCAAGGTTTTAAAACGCCACATGGTTTACTTTGGGGTGCGACTGCAAGCATTATAAAAAACTTTACAAAACAACTCGCCTTACCAGTTTAAATCTTCGTTATTAGTAGTTACACAATCACAATTCCACGTTATCATGCTCGACCGTTCAAAGAGCAGCTTCGTGCTGATAAAACAAAGTAGAGACACACATTATGATCAGTGCATTTGATATGTTTAGCATTGGTATTGGCCCTTCGTCATCACACACCGTTGGCCCAATGCGCGCATCACGCTTATTTGTTAATGACCTACAAGAACAACAATTATTAGCAAATGTTACCGATATTAAAGTAGAGCTTTATGGCTCTTTGGGTCAAACAGGTGTAGGCCATGGTTCGGGTAAAGCCGTAATTCTTGGTTTAGCCGGTTATGACCCTGAAACTATAGATGCCGATTTAGTCGACGACATTTTAGCGACCATCGAAAAAGATCAGGTTATTTATCTAAACAAAACACACAAAGCTAAGTTTCCAAAACAAGGCGCTATTGTTTTTCATCGTCGCAAAACGCTGCCTAAGCACTCTAATGCAATGGAAATTATCGCCTCAAACAACGGCGAAAAAGTTTACAGCAAAGTATATTACTCTATTGGCGGCGGCTTTATTGTTACTGATGAAGAGTTTGAAAACGAAAAACAAGCAGCCCTCGATATTAGAGAAGAAAACCCAGCTCCTTTTCCTTTCAGTAGCGCAAAAGAGCTACTAGAGATGTGTAAAGAGTCAGGGCTTAGTGTTTCAAGCTTGATGATGAAGAACGAAAAAACACTGCGCACTGAAGATGAAATAAAAGACACGCTGTTTCATATCTGGAAAGTAATGATGGCCTGTATTGAGCGTGGTATGCGTACCGAAGGTATCCTACCTGGCGGCTTAAAAGTAAAGCGCCGTGCGCCAAGCCTATACTTAAAACTAAATATAGAGGTCAGTAACGACCCACTTCGTGCAATGGACTGGGTTGATTTATTTGCCCTTGCCGTAAACGAAGAAAATGCGGCAGGTGGCCGTGTAGTTACCGCACCAACTAATGGTGCTGCGGGTATTTTACCGGCTGTGCTTATGTACTATCACACATTTGTGAAAGAAGTAGACCGCGATATAGCCACACGTTATTTATTAACGGCTGCTGCTATTGGTATTTTATATAAAAAGAATGCCTCTATATCGGGTGCCGAAGTAGGTTGCCAAGGTGAAGTCGGCGTTGCGTGCTCTATGGCTGCAGGCGCATTAACAGAAATTGTTGGTGGCAATGTTGTGCAAGTAGAGAACGCAGCAGAAATTGGTATGGAACATAATTTAGGCCTCACGTGCGACCCTGTTGGTGGCTTAGTACAAGTACCGTGTATTGAACGTAATGCAATGGGCGCGATTAAAGCAATTAATGCCTCACGTTTAGCTATTCGTGGCAGTGGCGAGCAAAAGGTATCACTTGATAAAGTGATTAAAACCATGCTTGAAACCGGCAACGATATGAAAACCAAATACAAAGAAACCGCTCGCGGTGGATTGGCTGTTAATATTATTGAATGTTAAAAATAACTAAAAAAGGCCATACAAATTTGTATGGCCTTTTTTATCTAGCTGTATAAATTTAAGATAAAAATGCAAATTTAATAATAAACAGTGCCGTTAAAATCCATACGCTAATTGTGACTTCGTCTTGCTTACCACACAACACTTTTACTACCGTATAAGATATAAAACCAAGTGCTATACCATGAGCAATTGAAAACGTTAATGGCGTCATCAGTAACACGACTGTAACGGGAATGGCATCGGTCATATCATCCCAATTAACAAACTTCAGATTTTGTAGCATTAAAACTGCAACATATAAAATGGCTCCAGCGGTTGCGTAAGCTGGTACCATTTGCGCAAGTGGTGCAAAAAACATCATAAGTAAAAAGCAAATACCTACCACAACTGCTGTTAAACCAGTACGCCCACCTACAGATACACCTGCAACAGACTCTATATAAGATGTTGTAGTAGAAGTACCTAACATAGCGCCTGCAATTGTTGCTGTACTGTCAGCACTTAGCGCTCTGCCTAACCGAGGCATATTTCCTTTTTCATCAGCAAGCCCTGCTTTTTGAGTAACTGCAACTAAAGTACCCGAGGTATCAAATAAATCCACAAACAAAAATGCGAAAATAACGCTCAACATAGACAATTCAAGTGCAGCACCAAAATCAAGCTGCATAAAAGTAGGTAAAATAGAAGGAGGCGTAGCAACAATTCCATGGTATTCAACAAGCCCTAAAGCCAGTGCGATACAGGTCACTAATAAAATACTAATTAACACACCACTTTTAAAGTTACGATATAAAAGCGCAGCAATAATAAAAAAGCTGAAAATAGCTAATAATGGGCCAGCTGAAGTTATATCACCTAATTGTACTAACGTTGCAGGGCTGGCAACGATGATCCCCGCATTTTTAAGAGCAATTAAAGCTAAAAATGCGCCAATACCCGTTGCAATGGCCCGCTTTAAAACCAAAGGAATGGCATTAATAATCCACTCACGAACTTTAAACAGGCTTAGAAGTAAAAATATACACCCAGACATAAAAACAGCACCTAATGCCGCCTGCCATGTGTAACCCATCCCTAATACAACACCATATGTAAAAAATGCATTTAACCCCATTCCAGGCGCTAATGCTAAAGGATAATTAGCCCACAACCCCATAATAAAACAACCAATAGCAGCTGCAATACAAGTTGCTACAAAAGCAGCTCCCTGATCCATTCCAGCCTCTGCTAACATGGCAGGGTTAACAAATACAATCTAAACCATTGTGATAAATGTAGTAATACCCGCAATGCATTCACGGCGGACTGATGAGCCATTCTCACTAATTTTAAATAAAGCTTCGAGCATAATAGACTTATGGTTGTAAAAAGTGGCAATATTTTAACATAAAAATCATCTTTTACAGGACATTTTACCTTGCGATATACTAAACTATTGACTTAGTTACATAACGAATGAGTGAGCATGATAAAAACAACACCGACAGGCCAAGATTTAGAGCAGCAGTTAGACAATATACTGTCCTTTGTCACGCAACCTAGCGACACTAACTCAACGCCAACTAACGAAAATAGTCAGCAAAATACACTGAACAAAGCACTGTATTATTTAAAAAACAATCAAAATGCACTTGCTGCGAAGTGGATGCGTTTAGCTGCGATGTCTGGAGAACTTCGAGCACAATTTTACTTAGGACTATTTTTTGTAAAAGGCCAAGGTGTTCCGCAAAGTGTATTTCATGCTGTTGCATGGCTAAGCTTATCAAGTAGTCAAGGTCACGAGCCAGCAACTACTGCATTAACTGACTTGCGTAAACACATTGAAACTAAACGCTTTAAAGATGCCCAATGCTACGCTGCAAGTTTATATGAACAAATTCACCAATTGCAGTTTTCTCACCTAATACCAAATAACGCTAACGAAGAGTAAATTACACATACGAAACTATGCTGTAATTTACACATGAAATCATTATTTAAAGCTGCCATATCAACCTTCAACAGGTGTATACAGTATTCAACACAATAATGCACAGTTGGAAACAACAACATAAAGGTAAATTTAAATCATTAAATATTAATAACTTAAAAAAATGACAATTTAAAAAAAGTCTAAATCTTAAATTATCGTACAAAAAAATAGCAAAAAACACTTGCACACAAACACTGTGTAAACTACTGTATGTAAATACTGTATAAAAACCCAGTGAGTGAAGCGATATGTTACAACCAATTACCATACGAACAGTTAAAAGCTACCAACAAGACAATAAAAGCGATTGTGTTAATTTAATTGAAATTGAAGATGAAATTTCGGCAACATTTGAGCTATTAAAAGTATTACATCAATACAATAGCTTAAATGCTTGGACATTATTAATCGCACCCGATCACGTCCCTAGTAAAGCGCTACTTGATTCGTGCTCTATCGATACGAGTAAATTACTCGTTATTAGACAAAAACACTTAGTGAATCTAGAGTACGTATTAAATTCGGCTTTACACAACGGTAATTTTGCAGCTGTAATTACTTGGACTGATATAGTTAATAACCAGCTATTAACTAGCTTATCTCTGGATATGAGTAAAACAAATACAAAGTTATATTGCTTCACGAAAAACAAACAAACCACAGAGATATTACTAGCTCAATAATCTTGTTAAACTAACATTTTAGCTTTACACCAAAATTATGACCTCACTGAATAAAACATTATGTCTTTGTGGCAGCCAACAAAATTATGTTGACTGCTGCGAACCTTTTCATTTGGCAATACAGCATCCTCAAACACCAGAGCTACTTATGCGCTCTCGTTATAGTGCTTATGCACTCAAAAATGCTAAGTATATTTATCAAACATATACAACAGATAAACAGCCCGAAAACCCCGTTAAAGAAATTAAAGAATTTGCAGATGGTTGCCGCTTTATAAAACTGACAATTATAGATTCAGGCCACGATGATAGTCAGGGTTTTGTAGAATTTAAAGCGCACTACTTTTATGATAATTTATACTGTGAATTGCACGAACAATCAAAATTCATTAAAGAAAAAAATCAGTGGAAATATTCTGACGGCGTTATATTACCTGTTGCAGATATAAAAATTGGCAGGAACGATGATTGCCCATGTGGCAGTGCTAAAAAGTATAAAAAGTGCCACAGCCTATAAACCTCAACTTACCCAGGCATCAGGTATTTTGAAACACACTAATTAGTTAAATAATATGTACTCTAGTTTTGTACATATTATTTAACTTAATGTGGCGCATACGCACGAAAAGTTATTTATTTCCAAAAAACTCAGCGTCTCTAAATAAAATTTTTATACCAATCTGCTTATGTATGGGGTCTATTTAACGTTAAGAAAATTACGCTAGAACTAGGCAAAAGTTTTTGTATCTAGTTGTTCTAAATAAAAAATTTTAACTACGTTATAGTGCAATTTAATTCGTTAAATTGATCAAAGATTTATGCAGGTTGGTATTATAGGGTTATGAGATAATTTATATTGTTCAAATACTTATACCAACTCTTTTAATTAAGTGATCTATTTTTAGATAACAGAATCGTGTCGATAACAAGACAAAAAATCGTTATTTAATTGTCCTATATCAGAAATTTTTAACGCCGTTAGCGTCAGATTTAATCCCTCAAACTGATTAAGCATGATTGCGGATTGGTTGGTTAGTATTATTCAGATTGATATTAAAACCCACATAACAAAAATGGACCACTTGGGTCCATCTCTACTTTACGAGTACTTAAAATTTAAGAGTTACTCGTCGTCATCTAAATCAGCTTGTTGACGCTGTGCCGGCTTTGCTAAAATCTCTACGTAGAAAGACTTTAAATCTTGCTTTTCGATGTCGCTGATATGATTGCTAATCTCTGCAACGTGCACTACTTGAGCATCTTCAGCTGTATTACCAAACTTACAGTCAAATGCCCAGTAATCAGCATCTTCAGGTAGCGTTTTATTACGTTCTCTTTTCAAATATTTTTTCACTTCGTGCTTTGCAGCATCGACCATACGAGGGTATTTGATTTTCTCGTGATTCAGCGTGAATGTTTTCTTCATTACGTTCCTAATTACCTTGGTTTAATGATAACGGCATTTCATGTCATACCATTTGACATCATTATAGCAATTGCATTAAATTTTTGGATGGTTTTTTTAAACTAAATCAATTTTTAGGCAATTAACATTATAAATAGCTACAAAGCCTCTCTTTTTAGCCATCATTATTATAAAAATGACCATTTAAAGCTTGTTTTACTGGGCCTGACATAAGCTGATTTGAAATCGTAGATAGATAAATTATTTTGTAGGTCAATATTATGCTGTAGCTAAGTGAAGCGGTTGATATAATGATTCATCATTAAGACCATCATAGAATGAAGCTACGTCCATTTGCGGATGCGATAGCTGAGTCTCTTTGTTCTTAATACGTCTGCGCACAGCTAGCTCACAATTATCAAGCACATTGAGTGGAATATGAGCTAAATCATTTCTTATTGAAAGTGGTTCAGGGTTTAAGCAGTGTCGTAACTTAATATCGCTCATACCTGCATGCTCTCCCACATTTGATAATAAAGCGGCGTTGTGTTGCCCAATCAACATATTAAATTCATCAGGTGCTAAAGGCTGCTTCGGACCCGAACCAAATTGCTTACGAAGTGTCTCTTCTTCAACAATAGGGTTTTCAATATCTGTTTTTGGAAAATGGAACTGACTAAAATCAAGCGCATCGTGGGATAACATTGCCAATAAAAGAGAAAACTCTCCTCGACGTTGTTCGTGTACACTTTTATTCAACCGTGTACTTAGTTGACTCTCTGTGATTAACAAATCGTCGATTTGCATAGACTTTAGCCGATTATTGTAGGTAATAGATATTTATCGGCTTTATTTCATTTTTCTTTAGCTTTTTTCTTTACTTAAATATAAGTTTTGCTATTATCAGCGCCGTTGCACTGGAGGGGTTCCCGAGCGGCCAAAGGGATCAGACTGTAAATCTGACGGCTCAGCCTTCGCTGGTTCGAATCCAGCTCCCTCCACCACTTTTCTTACCGCTAAGTTAAGTGGGGCCAAGTGTAACAAAATTAGTGTGGAGGGGTTCCCGAGCGGCCAAAGGGATCAGACTGTAAATCTGACGGCTCAGCCTTCGCTGGTTCGAATCCAGCTCCCTCCACCACTTTTCTTCTAAAATACCTTATATTTTGAACTTCAATAATTTTTTAAAATTCCCACTGTAAACTTTGTCCATTATTCTTTAACCAATCTGATGCTATCTTATGATCCGGATAAAACTTAGCTACACGTTGCCAAAATACACGACTGTGGTCTAAGTGACGTAAATGCGCCAACTCGTGGACTATGACGTAGTCTATAATTGATTTTTTGGCTCCAATCAAGAGTAAGTTAAACGTAAGCTCACGTTTACTATTACAACTCCCCCATTTACGTTTATAGATACGTATTCGTAAATCATTCGGTAAAGGTTCCTCCATTAGTTTACAAAAGTGGGCAAGACGCATATCAATATATAATCCTAATTTTTCAGTTAAATACGCCTCAAGTAATGTTTTATACTTCAATTTTTTATGGCTCACTCGAGAAGAACACAATACGCTTAATGTATTCTCATGCTCTATAACTTGAGAATGCAAAGCGTGTTCAAACGTTATGTCTATAAGATTTGAGAAAATTAGAATTTTATGTGTTTCGAGTGGATATTGCTTTGAGTCTGCAATATTAATCTGTTTATCAAGTTGGCTATTTACCCAATCTCGTTTCTCAACCAACCATAAATCCAACTGTTTTTTAGGAACATAATGAGGCGCATAAACGGTTATTGACCGTTGGTGCACTTTAATAGCAACAGTCTTACGTCGGGCACTTCGCTTTAATTGATACTCAAACAACAGTTCTACCACATTTAACCAACACGAAATTTCTAATATTTTATACCAATAGGCTTAAGTATGGGATCTAATTAATAATAAAAAACTGGTCTATAACTAAGTGAAAACTTTATATCTAACTGCTTCAAACGATAATAGAAGACCAAGCCCTGCTGACCTTACAATATTAAAGTTCATTTTATCTAAGAGCGATTTAATCGCTGCGTGAGGTGTGTCACCTAGTGGGGTCGGTAACTTTTCATGCGTTACCTTACTGACTTACATCCATGTGAAAACAAGTAAAAACCTAGCAAAGCTTCTGCGTCCTGATCACGATTTTCACCTATATTTGTGCAGCGACAAAACGTAAATTGCCTTTAGGTTGAATCCTAAAAACAGCGCATGTCTGGCACTTATGTTAACTGTACAAGCACAAATAATTGCTAAAAAATACAGTTTCACTTGAAACAAAAAAGCAGCGAATAAACCCCAATTAGATATTATTCAAAGTGATAGCAATATGATAAAAACTTACACATAAATTCATATAATGGGAATTATAGGATTAACTGCATTAGCTTTTTTTAGATGAATGCGAACCTAAGTTGACCGATGGATAGTAAAGTTTTATATACGAGTAATCATGAGATGTGATCTCATGGCTATTACCACTGTCATCTTTAAAATACATTGAAAACGTTACACCATGATCAGCAAGAACCGCTTTTATATTTAAACTTTCAAGATGACTAAGCCACTGTATAAATTGCTCCCCTGTTGCCAAAAATGCAATTCCTTTACTGCGCCCCTCACCTTCAAAAAGTGCTAAACGAGTCTTTGAACTAGCATCCTCGAGCGTTAAAGGTCCTCGTTCGTCCTCATTCCAAAAAGCAAGTTCGGGTACTATACTAAAACCTAAAACGCGCTCATACCATTTAACTGCATTCGATAAATTTTCAACATTCAAATGGCAATGATCAATACCTGACAATTTAGGCATATTTTTATTATCCACGTTACTCACCAATTTCTGACTTTAATTGCTCTAAAAACTCATGCATGTAAACTGTACGCCTATTCGCTTCTGCTTTAGCTGATGGGGTATTCATGCTTTCAGCAATATGTAATAGTTTTATAAAAAAATGATCAAGTGTATATTTTTTATCATCAGCTTCTCGTTCAATACAAAAAGGGTCTTCTGGGTTATACAATAACCGAGAAATTGAGCCGCCAACTTTCATACATCGACTCACTCCAATCGCACCTAGTGCATCCATTCTGTCAGCATCTTGTACTATTTGCGCCTCAACTGTTTTAATTTCTATATTTGCGCTAAAGCTATGAGCCGCAATAGCATGATGAATATCATCAAAAAGTGACTCGTCATAATCAATCGATTTTAAAAATTCCAGTGCCTTATCTGCTGCCCTAGTAGAGGCTTTTGCACGATCAGGGTGGTTTTTAGCCACCGCCACACAGTCATGCATCCACGCTGCAGGTAATACAACTGACATATTAGCCTGCTCTGCATTACATAGTTTTATTGCAACGCGCACCACTCGCTCTATATGCGTAATATCGTGAGCCACATCGGCATGCACTAAAGAGGTTATAAATTCTCTGCATTGTGAATTAAGTATTTGTAAATCGGGGCTTAAAACGGCGTCAGGCACTTTCAGGTTCCAAAAGCTAATTAATAAGTGAATTATTAGTACTTTACCGTGCTTTATAGCCCTCTTGCAAAACATTCATTGTATGTTGCCCGCTGCTTGACTAAAATACAGCGCTTATTTATTACTACTGAGAAGCCTTATGTCATCTGCCGTTTACCTACAAGCTGGTCGCGATAAATCATTAAAAAGAAAACACCCTTGGTTATTTTCAAAAGCCATCAAAAAAATTAAAGGTAAACCTGGATTAGGCGACACAGTAACGATTCACGATAGCGAAGGTAAGTTTTTAGCAACTGCTGCTTATAGCCCTCATTCGCAAATTCGTGCACGTGTTTGGAGCTTTGACGAAAAAGAAATCATCGATCAAAACTTTTTTGAACGCCGTTTACGTCGCTCATTAGAAGCACGGAGCCAAGTAATAGAAGAAGGCGGATTAACAGGCTTTAGATTATGTGCAGCTGAGTCTGATTACTTACCAGGCGTTACAATCGATAAATTTGATAATGTACTAGTTTGTCAGTTACTAAGTGCGGGTGCCGAGCGTCATAAAGGCGAGATTGTTGGCGCGTTAATGGCTATTTTTCCAGGTTCTAGCATATACGAGCGCTCAGACGTAGAAGTACGTACAAAAGAAGGTTTGGAGCCAATTAAAGGTGTTCTTTGGGGTAATGAGCCAACACAACCTGTACTTATTGAAGAAAACGGCTTAAAAATTGAAGTCGATATAATTGAAGGTCATAAAACCGGATTTTACTTAGATCAACGCGATAGCCGTGCTGCACTTGAGCGTTTTTCAAAAGACAAAACGGTACTTAACTGTTTTAGTTACACAGGTACATTTTCGTTGTACGCTTTGCGTGGCGGGTGTGAGCATGTCACTAACGTTGATGTATCGCAACCAGCGTTAGATACTGCTAAACGTAATGTTGAGCATAATAACTTAGACTTAAATAAAGTTGATTTTGTGAAGCAAGATGTCTTTAAGTTACTGCGTCAATACCGCGACGAAGGCAGACAGTTTGATACCATCGTAATGGATCCACCAAAGTTTGCTGATAATAAAGCGCAGCTAACGGGCGCGTGTCGTGGTTATAAAGACATCAACATGATTGCCATACAAATACTAAAACCAGGTGGAACATTACTGACATTCTCTTGCTCTGGCTTAATGGAGCAAAACCTATTTCAAAAAGTTGTTGCTGATGCGGCTCTTGATGCGGGCAAAGATCTACTTATAATGGAACGATTAAATCAAGCAGCCGATCACCCAATTGCGGGTAGCTACCCTGAAGGCTTTTACTTAAAAGGCTTAATTTGTAAGGTTTTTTAATATCTAATCATTCAATTTAATTAGTTAAACTGAATGATTTCAAGGCCTGCTGTTATTGTGCCATCATCTTCTTTGCTGGCACGTATTACCTTAGCCGTTGCTTTTAACGGTGCAATGCTAGGGTGAGTAGACGCTATATCAACTGTTAAAATAGTATCTGGCTCAAGTAAATCATCCAAATGCAATGATAACCCTGTCGCGCTCAAATCAACACACTCTGCCGTATAATTCAAGCCAGCTACTGGCTCCACTGTTGTTAAATTTGCAGTCGCATTTACCTGCATACGTCTAAAGTTTCGTTTGTCATCTGTGAACATAAATCCCTCTACACTATTGTATTAATTTGCTCTAACAATACACTCATTGAAAATGGTTTTACTACATAAGCGTCGCATCCTGCGTCAAATCCGGCTTTTTTCTCCAACTCCGACTCAAGGCCAGATACCATAACAATAGGTATATTTTTTGTCTCCGGGGTATGTTTTAGCATACGACATGTATCGTAACCATCAAGTCCTGGCATGCACACATCAAGTAAAATTATATCAGGTGGATTAGCAACCGCTGATGCTAAACAACTTTTACCTGAATCAGCATAGCTCACATCAAATTTAGCAGTGAGTGCTGCTTTAAGAATTTCATAATTAAAATACTCGTCGTTGACGACTAGCAGCCGTCGTGTTTTAGGTTCGATCAATGAGGACATGGGTATGCCGTTTCCTTCTCAAAGCAAAAATAAGTCCTCCCATTAAGGTACTAAGCTTAATGGAAAATGCAAGTTTTATTCTATTTCTTTTATTGCATTTAAAATGCGTTTTGATGAAATAGGATAAGGAGTTCCTAATGTTTGGGCAAACAAAGAGACTCTTAGTTCTTGCTGCATCCAAAAAATAGCGGTTACTTCTTGGGGAATTGGCAACCCTTTAGGTGTTTTATTAGTTAATTTCTTATATTCAATTGCCACTTTATCAAGTTCAAGTACGCATAACCTATCTCTGTTTGGATCAACTGGTAATTTTTCTAAGCGTTTTTGAATAGCTTTTAGGTAACGGATTAAATCCGTTATTTTATCTGCGCCATGCGCGCTCACAAAACCTTTAAATATAAGTGACTCAAGCTGTGATTTTATATCGCCGTGCGCCGTTATCATGGTTAAATCAACGCGCCCTTTCATTTTTTTATGCAGCGCGTGAGCAATACTTAATACTTGCTCAACCTGCGTTGCAATCGACACAACAGCATCACCGAGCTCACCGCGTATTTGCTCTTTTACTGTTTCAAATGCTTTTTCGTCACGTATATCACCGTGTTTAACTAATAAGCTATCGACACCTGCGGCTATACAGTCATCAATTAAATCAGCTATTTTACCAAATGGATTAAAGTACAAACCCAGCTTTGCTTTATTCGGTAAGTTTTGTTGTAAATACTTAATTGGCGATGGCACATTTAATAACACTAAACGGCGCAAACCTTGTTGATGTGCTTGCTGCGCTTTTGCTTCGTTATCAAACAGCTCCACTGCAGCGGCTGATTTTTTATCCACCAGCGCAGGGTATGCTTTTATCTCATATTGGCCTTGTTTTTTAACATATGAAGATGGCAGCTCACCAAAATCCCATTGTGTTAGGTCTGATTTTTCAATGCCTTTATCGGCTACTTTAGAGAGTGTTTCGGTTACTTCACCTTGCAGCTCTGCTTTAAGTTTGGCTAAATCAAGTCCACGAGCAAGTAACTTATCGTGTTCATCACGTACTTCAAACTGCAATCTTAAATGCGGTGCAAGCGCGGTTAAATCCCATGCCTCTGGATCAACTTTTACACCTGTCATTCTCAATAAACGCGTCGTTAATGCATCAATTAAGCTCCCTTGCATTGGCTCAATAGCTGCCAGCACTGCATCAGCATAGTTTGGTGCTGGCACAAAATTACGACGAAGCGATTTAGGCAATGACTTTATAAGTCCACTTATTAGCTCATGCCTAAATGCTGGTATGTGCCAGTCAAAACCACTTTCTTGTACTTGATTCAACAGCGCTACTGGTATTTGTACCGCAACGCCATCAACTGCTTGGCCTGGATCAAAATGATAAGCAAGCGGCAATATAATATTGTCTTGCTGCCATGTATCAGGGTAGTCAAACTCGGTTATATTACTTGCACCATGCTGCATTAACTCTTCACGAGTCATGTGTAAGTAATGCTTATTTTGTTGTTTTTGTGTTTTATACCATTTTAAAAATGCAGCGCGGTTATTAATTTCTTTGGGTATTTTTTTATCGTAAAATTCAAATAACGTTTGCTCATCAACTAAAATATCACGACGACGTGACTTATTTTCCAGAACTTGAATATCTTCAATTAGCTCACTGTTAAATGCTAAAAAGCGCTCGTTTAAGCCCAGTTCTTGCTCAACTAATGCAGTGCGTACAAAAAGCTCTCGACTCACTTTAGGGTCAATATTGCTATAAACACAGCGGCGTTTGTTTACAACGAGTAGGCCGTACAAAGTTTGCTGCTCAAACGCAATTACCGCACCTGGCTTTTTCTCCCAATGAGGTTCTGTGTAACTACGTTTTACTAGGTGTTGTGCTAATGGCTCTACCCAGTTAATGTCTATTTTTGCATTTGTGCGGGCATATAATTTACTGGTTTCTACCAGCTCTGCTGACATGATCCATTTAGGGCTCTTTTTAAATAAACCTGAACCCGGAAAAATATGAAACTGACTATTACGTGCGCCTTTGTATATTTGTTTTTCATCTTTAAAGCCAATGTGGCTTAGCATCCCGCTTAATAACGCCTTGTGCACAAGCTCGCCATCAGCCGCTTGGCTGGTTGCTTTCATGCCCATTTCGTTACACACAGTACTTATTTGATAAACAATATCTTGCCATTCACGCAGACGCATATAGGCCAAAAAGTCTTTTTGACACAGCTTTCTAAATTGCCCGTTAGTCAGCTCGCTTTGCTGCTCTTCTAGGTAATTCCATAAGTTTAAAAAAGCAATAAAATCTGAATCTGGGTCGTCAAAACGACCGTGCTTTTCATTGGCCGCAGCACGTTTTTCTTGTGGGCGTTCACGTGGGTCTTGAATAGATAATGCTGCCACAATAATAATCACTTCACGCAATGCGCCAAGTTTATGGGCCGTAAGTACCATTTTAGCTAAACGAGGGTCAACCGGTAATCGGCTAAGCTCTCTACCTGAAGCGGTTAAACTCGTTTTGTTATCACGTTTGTCTGGTTTTACCGCTTGTAGCTCTTCAAGCAATGTTAGGCCATCATTAATATTGCGGCTATCTGGCGCTTGCACAAACGGAAATTGCGCCATATCACCAAGCCCGAGTGCCAACATTTGTAAAATAACTGAAGCAAGATTAGTACGCAGTATTTCAGGGTCGGTAAACTCTGGGCGCGATAAAAAATCATCCTCAGAGTACAAGCGAATACAAATACCCGCTTCAACACGTCCACAACGTCCCATACGCTGATTAGCACTTGCTTGTGATATAGGCTCTATTGGCAAGCGCTGTACTTTTGTACGATAGTTGTAGCGACTTATACGCGCAGTACCTGGGTCTATTACATAACGAATACCCGGCACAGTGAGCGATGTTTCGGCTACGTTAGTCGATAAAATAATATGACGACGAGAATGCGGCGCAAATATACGGTTTTGCTCTGCGTTAGATAAGCGCGAATAAAGTGGCAATACATCGGTGTGTTTTAAATTACGCTTGCTAAATGCATCAGCGGTATCGCGTATTTCACGCTCACCATTTAAAAATATGAGAATATCGCCAGGGCCTTCAGCGCACAGCTCATCAACGGCATCAAAAATACCTTGTAGCTGATCGCCCTCCGCTTCCATATCATCTTTATTAATATCAGTAATAGGGTTGTAGCGCACATCAACTGGGAAAGTACGACCCGATACTTCTATAATAGGCGCATCATCAAAGTGCTTTGAAAAGCGCTCAGGATCAATAGTCGCTGAGGTAATTATTATTTTTAAATCAGGGCGTTTTGGAAGTAGATTTTTTAAGTAACCTAGAATAAAGTCGATGTTTAAACTACGCTCATGCGCTTCATCGATAATAATCGTGTCGTATTGATTTAAAAAGCGGTCTTGCTGAATTTCTGCCAGTAAAATACCGTCAGTCATCAGTTTTACATACGTATTATTAGAAACCTGATCGCTAAAACGTATTTTAAAGCCAACTTGCTGACCAAGCTCACACTTCATTTCTTCAGCAATACGATTAGCCACGGTACGCGCTGCTAATCGGCGTGGTTGCGTATGCCCTATTAAACCATCAACACCACGACCAAGCTCTAAACACATTTTAGGTATTTGCGTTGTTTTGCCTGAGCCCGTCTCACCGGCAATAATAACCACTTGGTTATTTGCAATGGCGTCTTTAATTAATTCCTTTTTTTGACTTACTGGCAATTGCTCAGGGTAAGTCACTTTAGGGAGGCCAGCTAGGCGCTTATCGCGTAATTCTTGGCTACGGGTTATATCAGCCGCTATTTTTTCAAGCGCGTTGGCATGCTTGTTTTCATCGGTTATTTTTTTTACGCCATGTAAGCGTTTTTTGAAAATGAATTGATCTTTTTTTAAGCACGTTTTTAGCTCGCCAAACAACTGACCTAGGTTTACCACCCGCATACCTTATAAAATTAGTTATAGAGCCGTAATTGTATCAAATTAAACGGCTGGGGTTAATCCTACAAAATGCATAACGCGAGGTTGTTTGTTATATAAACGCTGTTATTGAACTAAACGGTGAATAATAAATTTATTTTAAGCAGTTATTTTCAGCGCTAACTACATTGAATAAATTAAATGACGTTGGCTTATTCGTCGTTAAAAATGCCCACGTAGGTCGCTTGCGTATTCGATTTACTAGCTCGATACATGCCAGAGGTATTAAACGGCAAGCTAATATTACCCTTAGTATCAATAATAATGACGCCGCCAGTGCCACCAATGGGCTTAAGCACACCGTTTATAACTTCATCCCCTGCTTGCGCAATGGTTTTACCTTGGTACTTAACGCGCGCACATATATCGCTTGCTACGTTATAGCGAATAAAGTATTCACCGTGTCCTGTTGCTGATACCGCGCACGATTCATTTTCAGCAAATGTTCCGGCCCCAATTACCGGCGCATCCCCCACGCGGCCATAACGTTTTGCCGTCATACCACCGGTTGATGTACCAGCTGCTAAATTACCATTTTTATCAAGCGCCACTGCGCCAACCGTGCCCATTTTGTAAGAGTTAGGTAATGCTTTGTGCGCGGCTTGGTACTCTTTACTGGTTGCTTTGGCTTTATCTAATTTTTGTTTTGCTTTTAAAAGTGCTTTGTAACGAGATTCGGTATCAAACAAGTTATTTTCGATAAGCTCAACACCTTGCTCTTTAGCAAACTCCTCAGCGCCTTGCCCACTGAGCATTACGTGTACAGAGTTATCCATTACCAAGCGCGCTAAATTAATTGGGCTCTCAATATGCTTTACACCCGCAACTGCGCCTGCTTCACGGTTTCGACCATCCATTATTGATGCATCAAGCTCATGTCCGCCATCGTAAGTGTATACCGCTCCACGCCCTGCATTAAAATAAGGGGATTGCTCTAATACTGCAATTGCTGCAGTCACCGCATCTAAGCTTTCGCCGCCTTGATGTAATACTTTATAACCTGTCTCTACTGCTTGCGTTAATTTTGCCCGATACTCTTTTTCTTGAGCGGGTGTAAATCGTGCTTTTTCTATTGTCCCTGCCCCACCATGAATCGCAATGGCAAAAGGAGTCTCTGCAGCTACTACGCTATTACTTAAAGCAAAAAAGCTGCTCGCAAAAAATGCTAATAATGGTGTTTTCATAATGAATTCTTTTATGGGGAAGTTATAAACCAATGTGAATGGTTGCGGGCTTAATTTCAACCAAAGTGAGTTTAATGACATAAAAAAAGCGCCTTAAGGCGCTTTTTCAAAATTTAACGTGTTTGTAATACCAATTTTATTAAAAACATGATTATTCTAGCGTATTAAATAGCTCACTAACTACGTTGAAAATTATTTATATAGAACAACTATGTATCATAATTTTAGCCTTGTTATTGAGCTATTTTCTTATCGCTATAATAGAACACTAATTTAATGCAATTGGTATAATTAAGCTTGTTGAGCTTTTAAACGCGCTAAACGTGCTACTTGATGAGTAGACGTTAAGAAAGAATAAATTGGTGCTAAGTAACCACGTTTACGAAGCTCTAGGAAATCAGCATCGCTTAGCTCGTTTAGCTTTTTCTCATCGATAAGGTAAATACCGTTTATGTCTTTTTTCTCGCCTTTAATGTCTACTGTAAGCGTTTGCGCAATTAGTAGCTCTTTATCAGCAAGGAATTTAGTGAACGCTTCAGTTACTTGAGAAAACTCAATAAAAGATACAAGCGCTTCTTTACGACGTTTTAGGTAATCAGTCTCTTCGCCATTTTCGAATAATGCGTTGCCTTCATCTTCACCAACAAGCGCACTTGCTTCATCAATTACAATGCCGAATTGATCTTGCTCTGGGTGCTTAACTAGACCCAGTGGGTAACGAGTAGATGCCATTGGTGCAAATGCTGCTGTCCATTTACCATCTTCTACAAAAAGGTTTTCGCCTGGCTCAAGACCAAACATAGCGACAGCTTGGTAAGTGTCATTTTCGTTATTTTTAACGAATGACATTGGAAACTCGTTTGCTACACGTGCAAACTCATGTGCAACTACTGGCACTAAATGTTGAGTTTTCATGAATTCTACATTGATGCCATTTTTAATTTTAATGTTGGCATGTTTTTCGTTGTGTAAAGGCTGTACTTGTTGCTCCGCCATGTTACTGCTCCGTTTATTTTTAGTTTATGTGTTTCATTTTTAATACCTTAAGGCTAATGCTTTTGAAACCAAAAAGGAAGGGAAACTTTTATGACAGTCGTGATCAAAAAATAAAATTTAACTAAATCCAAGCGTTGCTAAAAAACACACAACCAAAACACATAAAATCAGATTAAAAACAATACACTTAATGATTGTTTTTAATACAAGTTACGGATACTCATTCACATTGATTAACAGTCAGAGTGCGTTTATTTATAGTGTTTAGACTTAAATTTGAGCAAATAAAAAAGGCAGCTTATATAAGCTGCCTTTAAAAATCACATTGGTACTTTAATTTAAGGCGCCCAATACACTTCAATATTTATGCTTGGGTGGTTAAGTACAGCGCGAAGTGGCATATCATTAACATCGCCCCCCGCTTTTGCTTGCTTATAAACAGCGAGTTTTTCTTCACCGCTAATTAAAAGCTTAACTACTTTAGATTGCGCAATGGCATTTAAAGTTAGTGTCATTCTCTCAGTAATACTGCCGGTTACTTCACTTTCAATCGCGTTAATAGCACACACTGATTGTGTGGTTGTTAAACCATGCTCTAAACCGTTTGCATTTGGGAATAACGACGCTGTATGGCCATCAGGGCCCATACCTAAAATAGTCACATCATATGGTATTTTTAGTTCGCTATAAGCCGTTTCACACTTTTGTGTGCCCTGTTGGGCCGTTGCAGCAGTGTTCTTCATAGTAATAAAGTTAGCAGCACTACCATGATTTTGTAATAATGTACTTTTAATAAATACTTCATTACTTTTTTCATGGCTTGAGTCTACCCAACGCTCATCAACCATAGCAACATCAACATGTTGCCAATCTAGATCAAGGGTTGATAAATGCTTATAAGCAGGTGCTGGTGATGAACCGCCTGATACCATCAATACAGCACGTCCATCATTTTTAATACCATCACGCAGTGATTGCTCAAGCGTTGCTGAAAGCTCTTTCGTCAACGCATCTTTATTATCAAAAAATTTCTCAACTAATGTTGCCATATTTATGCCTTATCGCCCGCGTTAAACCATACATGGCTCTTCTCTGCCAATAACTCATCGGCATCATCAGGACCCCAGCTACCTGCACGATAAAGTGCCGGTTTGCCTTTTTCTTGCCATCTGTCAATAATTGGATCAATCCATTTCCACGCTTGACGTACTTCATCACGATGAATAAATAACGATGGGTTATCGGCAGCCGCATCAAGCATTAAACGCTTGTATGCATCTGAGTGAAAACCGTTACTGTAAGCTTGTGAAAGCTCAATATTCATTGTTACTGGTTCAAGTTGCATTTCCAAATTATCGAGGCGCTTAGACATAAGCGTTAGTTGAATTGTTTCCTCTGGCTGCAAGCGAATAACAAGGCGATTTGGCTCAATATTACCTACGTTATCTTCGTAAATATTATGAGATACTTTTTTGTATTCAAACACAATTTCTGCACAGCGCTTAGCCATACGTTTACCTGTACGAAGATAAAACGGAACACCAGCCCAACGCCAGTTATCAATGTGTGCACGAATCGCAACAAAGGTTTCTGTTTTGCTAGAGCCTTCTTTTAGTTCTTCAAGATAACCGGGTACAATTTTACCATTTAAGTCACCAGGCACATATTGACCGCGCACAATATTTTCATCAACATCGCTACCATTCAGTGGGCGAAGTGCTTCTAATACCTTTAGCTTTTCATTTCGGATACTGCTGGCGTTAAGTTTATTGGGCGCTTCCATTGCAACTAAACACAGTAGCTGTAACAAGTGGTTTTGAACCATGTCACGAAGTGCACCGGCTTTATCATAAAAACCAGCGCGGCTTTCAAGGCCAACCGTTTCTGATAAGCTAATTTGAATGTTATCAATAGACTTAGCATCCCACATATTTTCAAACAATGAGTTTGAAAAACGCAGCGCCATTAAGTTTTGTACTGTTTCTTTACCTAAGTAATGATCAATTCGGAAAATTTGCTCTTCATTAAAAAACTCTGCAATTTTTCCGTTAATTGCTTCAGCAGAATCACCGCAATAGCCAATTGGTTTTTCAACAACAACACGTGAGGTAGGGGTAATTAAACCTTTCGTAGAAAGTATTTCACAGCAAGTGCCGTATACAGCTGGCGGAAGAGATAAATAAAACACACGCGATTTAGTGCTTTCGTGCTCATCTAGAATGCCTTTTAGCACATCCCAATTATCATCCGCTTCTGTAACATTACTTACTACTGGCACTAAAAAAGTAGAAAACGCTTTCCAATCTTTAGCGTTAAACTCACCTTTGCTTAAAAATTCTTGTAATGCTTTATGCGCTGTTTCTACGTATTCAGCACGTTTAGATTCTTCGCGCACTGTTGGTAGGATACGTGAGCCTTCAGGTAAATTACCTTCTTGATATGCTCTGTACATTGCAGGTAGTAATTTGCGTAACGCAAGATCACCACCGCCCCCAAAAATTATAATATCAAAAGGATTAAGCATAGTTACTCTCTACGTTGTGATACCCAGTACATTTTATAAATGCGCGGGTATGCCTATTTATTGCTAGATTAGATGGCTTTTATAACTGTATTTAAATAAAAGCCTGCTGAATTGTTCTGTATTGATGATTTATTATTATTTATTTTATCATTTGCGCTTATTAAATGAGCCTTAGGGGCCCTGTATCTCCTCTCACAAAAATACAGACCCTAAGCACTCCAGCGCTACCCGTTCAAAGGTACTCGGTTTACTTACTTACGTAAGCGAATTTTTTACTGCGTACGGTTTTGCTTGTAGTACGCCATTAAGCCGTTTGTCGAACTATCATGGGCGTTTTTTACGCTTTCATCAGTGAGTTCACTTTCAATTTTAGATGCTAACCCTTTACCTAGCTCTACACCCCATTGATCAAACGAGCATATTTCTAAAATAATGCCTTGGCAAAATATCTTATGTTCATACAGTGCAATTAAACGACCCACTGTTTTAGCATCTACAGTATCTAATAACATAGATGTTGTAGGACGATTGCCTTGATGAATTTTATGATTTAATAACTCATCAATCTCTGCTTGCGATTTACCCTTAGCGGTTAAATCAGCTGTAACTTGCGCTGCATCTACACCACTCATCATCGCTTCTGTTTGTGCAAAGAAGTTCGATAATAAAATATCGTGATGTTTATCAACATTCACTTGTGGTTTAACTGATGCAATAAAATCTGCAGGTACAATTACATTACCTTGGTGTAAGCACTGATAAAAGGCATGCTGACCATTAATACCCGTCATGCCCCAAATAATTGGAACCGTGGTGTAAGGTACCGTTTCGCCCGCAAAGTTAACGTGCTTACCATTACTTTCCATTTCGCCTTGCTGTAAATAAGCTGGCAACATATGCAGAGCTTGGTCGTACGGTAATATAGCTTGCGCTGTGTAGCCCAAAAAGCTGGTATTCCATACACTAAGTAATGCCATAATTAATGGTATATTTTGCTCAAACGGCGCAAACTTAAAATGTTCATCTATTTCAAACGCACCTTCTAAAATTGCTTCAAAGGCGTCGTAGCCTAAATATAAAGCAATGGGTAAGCCTATCGCACTCCAAAGTGAAAAGCGACCGCCAACCCAATCCCACATAGTGAATACGTTTTCGTCGCTGATACCAAAGGCTGCCGTTTTTTCTAAATTTGTACTTACTGCAACAAAATGCTTTGCAATTGTACTTTCATCTTTTGCTGTTTGTAAAAACCAATCAACGGCTGTTTTAGCGTTTGTCATGGTTTCTGACGTAGTAAATGTTTTTGACGAAATAACAAATAATGTTGTTTCAGGATCAATGGCTTTTAAAACAGACGAAATTTGTACACCGTCAGCATTAGATACGTAATGAACATTCAATGTATCATCTGCCAGTGCTTTTAATGCCTCGGTTGCCATTTGCGGACCAAGGTTAGAGCCACCAACACCAATACTTACAACATCTTTTACCGCTTTGCCGGTATAGCCTAGCCATTTTCCGCTACGAACTTTTTCAACAAACACTTTAATTTTAGCTAATTCGTTATCTACTTCTTGTGTCACGTTTTCACCATCAACAATGAGTGGTGTATGAGCACGATTGCGAAGTGCCGTATGCAGTACTGAGCGATTTTCAGTGATATTAATTTTTTCACCACTGAACATTTTATCGCGCCACGATGCAATATCGCAATCTTTAGCAAGCGACATTAAGTTAGCAAAAACATCGTTATCAATAAGTTGCTTAGAATAGTCGAATAATACGCCAGGTACTTGAGTAGAAAACTGAGAAAAACGCGTGTCATCTTGTGCAAATAACGTTTTCAGATGTGTTTGTTTCATCTTAGCTGCACTTTGTTCGAGTGCTTGCCAACTTGCTAGTTGCGTTCGGTTAGACATGAGAATACCCTCTAAATTTTTCAACCAATTGATTTAAAAATGTTTTTTATAAAATAAAAACGATAAAATTTGCTTATTCACACTAAAATAAAACGCCGATAGTATAACTAAAAATGCAAAAAAGGTGCTGTTTTTATAATTTTAGATGCAGATGATAACGCAATTTTTAGCTTTTGACACCGGTATCATAAAGATTTTATAAATTAATTTACCTGTAATTTTAAAGGCACCTGCCATAGCTTAATTGATTAAAATGAAATATTGATGAATTTTCATAAGCACAATAATTACTTTATATAGTTATTCACTAATTACTGTACTTGTTTGCCTTGCGATCAAATCGACCTTAAAAACAAAAAATCGGCCCTAAAGCCGATTTAGTATAAATTACAATCTTTGTTTAATTGCTAAGCGCTAACCCACCATTTAAATTATAAACAGCTTTATAACCTAGCTGCATTAAATTACTCGCAGCAATTTTTGAGCGGTTACCACTGCGGCATAATAAAATGTATTTGTTATTTTTGTTCAACTGTCCTTCAAATACCGCATTTGCCATTCTGCTAAGCGGTATATTTAATGTTTTTTCATCAAGTGTATTAAATAACTGAGCAACATTATTTGCGCCGTGTTCGTATGGCTCGCGTGTATCAATTAAATATGCATCGCTGGTGTTTAACATTGCTTTAGCGTCATCAAAATTTAATTGCAGTGTATCTACTTCAGGTAGCGCATTTACATAACCGCACAGTTGTGTGTTATTCACTTGTTTTGAAGCATCGTACTGCTGCTTTTCAATTACAAATTCATCAACTGAAATACTGCCGCTCACTAACGCATTGAGTAATGGCGTTTGGCTTTGCTGAACGGCCCAGTTCATAGCAAAACATTGTTGGTAGTCGTGCCCTGAGCAAATAATACTAATGTTATTTAGTTGCTCGCTTATTGCTAAAATAGAGCGAGCCATAGCTTTTGCATCCCCACCCATAAGGGAAGTATTGCCAAGTCCTGCAGGCAGAATTAAATCACCACAAAAACAATAACGCGTTTCGCCACTACTGTTTTTTAATAAATAACTTACGCTATCTTTGCTATGCCCAGGTGTAGCAACTTTTTCAAGTGCGTCATTTGCTAAGCTAATATTTGCTGCGCCTACGGGCCAACCTAGCGAATCAACCTCACCTTTTACAACTCTTGATGCAAGAACGCTGGTTAACAAATTAGTCGCTGACTCTCGCTCTTGATGAAGATGAGTATTAAGCACCGCTGAAATAGTTAGATCTTGTGTATTGGCTATTTTTTCAAAACGCGGAATAAGCTCAATAATCGGGTCTATTATAACTGCGTGTTTATCATCGCTCACATAAAGCCAACTACATGCACCTTGGTGCCTAAATTGAGTAAGGCCCAGTGCGCACACTTCTTGCTGTGGTGTCGTACTGTCAGACACGATTAAACAGTTTGCTTGTAATATTGTTCTTAGAGCGCGAATACGACCACAAGCATTATCAATATCTTGCTGTGTTGCCGCAGGTCCAAACGAAAGTCTAATTGCGTTTTCGCTTTGCCATTTGCTTGCACCCATTGCATCTAAAACAAAACTTGTTGATGCCCCCGTACTACAAGCCGAGCCTCCACTTACGCGTATGCCCGCCGCATCAAATAAATCAATCACCTCTTTGCTTGTTAAATCGTTAACAGCAAAATTAAGTGTAGTGGGCACGCTATAAGCAAAGTCGTGATTAAATGTAATATTGCCAAAGGCATCTACAATTGCACTTTGTAATTGACTGCGATAGGAATTAAGTACATCAACTGATTTAAATGTGCTGTCTGATTTATCGAGCAACAGACTAAATAGCTTATTTAGCCCTGCAATACCGGGTAGATTTTCGGTGCCTGAACGCATTCCACTCTCTTGACCGCCACCCGCTATAAAAGGTGTATACGCACTGCCACTACGAATATATAAAAAGCCAATACCCTTGGGCGCATAAAGCTTATGCCCAGAAAAAGGGGCGTAATCTATTGTTGTGTCACTCAGCGCGAGTGCCTGTTTACCAAGCGCTTGCACGCAATCCACCATCCACGATACATTTTTATTGCGGCTACGAATTACCTGCTCAATAGCGGGTAAATCTTGATATACACCGGTCTCGTTATTAACGGCCATGGTGCAAATCATCAATGCATTATTAATATGCTCTGCAATAAAATCTAAGTCTAAAATACCGTTACTATCCACTGGAATAGCAAGCACTTCAGCGTTAATGTCAAGTACGCTATTCCAATGTTTAAGTGTATTTGGCACCGCTTTATGCTCAGTTGCGCCATATAATAATACTGGGTTTTTAACTGGGTATTTTTTAGCATTAATAAGCGTAGAAACTACTGCTGTTTGAATGCCTTCTGTCGCGCCAGACGTAAATAAAATATCGCCATTACTTGCGCCGATAACAGTGCGTGCTTTTTGACGTGTTTGTTCTAATAAATGCTTGGCTTGAATGCCTGTAATATGGGGACTTGAAGGATTACCAAAACAAATTTGCATAGTATGAGAAACAACATCAGCAATACAAGGCAACACAGGAGTGGTTGCGTTTGCATCAAGGTAAACTTGTTTTACTGGCTCATCGTGCAATAAAAAATCAGACATTAAAAAACGCACCTTATTACTAAAAAATATATCTTATTACCAATAGTACATAACTTTACAGGTAATGAGTAATAATCAATTAGCACTAGAGGTGCGTTTACTATTCTTTTTTAAACTAAAAGTCTGTTTACCTAACCTTAACCCTGGTTACTTAACTCTTCATGGGTTGACGACCAGGCTGTTATTAGCGCTTTTACTAATGAAGCCAATGGGATGGCAAAAAACACCCCCCAAAATCCCCATAAGCCACCAAAAAATAATACTGCGACAATTATAAACACCGGATTCAAATCAACCGCCTCAGAAAATAACAGTGGCACAAGTACGTTGCCATCAAGCGCCTGAATAATTCCGTAAATAATTAAAATAGTCCAAAACTGCGTTTCTAGGCCAAATTGAAATAGCGCCACGGCCGCTACGGGTATAGTCACAAGAGCAGCACCCACAAACGGAATTAACACAGAAAAACCAACTAACACACCTAGTAACGCCGCATAACGCAAATCTAAAACGGTAAATGCAATAAACGACACACCACCAACAATCAAAATTTCAAACACTTTACCGCGAATATAATTCATGATTTGCTGATTCATTTCGTTCCATACTTGCAAAATTAAGCGTCGTTGTTGAGGAATGAGTTTAGCTACGCTTCCTGTAAGCTCTAACTTATCTTTAAGCATAAAAAATACAAGTAACGGTACAAGTACCAAATAAATTAACCAAGCAACCACATCTTTTAAAGAAGTAAGCGAAAACGACAACACCACTTGGCCAAACTCAATAACTTTAGCCTCTACTGTTGCAACAATTGCTTGTACTTGCTCAGTATTAATCAAACTAGGGTATTGTTCGGGTAAAGCCAACAAGTAAGACTTCCCCTGCTCTACCATGTGTGGGGTTTCTTGTACTAAATTACTTGTTTGTTGCCAAAGTACCGGACCTATAACTAAAATAAGCGTCAGCATAATGCCGGTAAATACCAACATCACAATAACCGTTGCTGTAAAACGCTTTAAACCAAAGCGCTCTAAATGAAGTACAGGCCAGTCAAGTAAATAAGCGATTACAAGAGCAACCAGTACTGGCACTATTAAAGAGCCAAAAAAATAAAGTAAGGCAACCGATGCCAATAATAAAAATAATAAGGTAACCGAATGAGGATCCGAAAACTTTCTTTCGTACCATGTTTTTACATATTCAAACACGTAATGGCTCCACTAATAACAACCCTTGTTGTTTATTTAAATTGTAACTATAAGCATATTTTTTCAAAAATCGTTCTATATCATCAACGTTTTCATCGTTATTTAAACTAAAAGTGATACTTTGTTGTAATGATGATGCTTTACGCAAGCCCAATTTAAACTGAATAAACTGTTGAGGACACCTATAAATTCGCAAATCTTGTTGTAACATACTCGCTTTACCAATTTATTAAAATGAATAATAAGTCACATAATCACGGTCTTATTTTTATAACACGTGAACAAATGTAACTTTTTCTTAAAACAACCCCTGCAATGGTTTATCCTGTATACCATAGTTAGTAGTAAGGATAAGTTAATGTCTGGCACGCATAATAAAGCGCAACTACCAAGTAATCCAACACTCAAAGAGATTAATTGGTTTAAAAAGCAAATAAATTGGGGGGAGTTACCTCCTTTTTATCATTTAGTTGCTTCCTCAGTCAGCGAATCTGAGGGGATATTAGAGCATGGTTTTGACAACGCTGTTAAACAGCTTATTAATAAACGCAACTGGAATTTAGACTTATTAGAAGGCTATGAAGATAACTTAGGTGAAATCCACACCAAAAATAAGCCTCGAATAGCACTTCATCAAGTGTTTACCGACCGCGGTTTTGAACTTTGGGCGCAACCTTATGCAAAAGACGTAGTCATAGATCAGTATATAAAAGGAAACCGCTTTGTTGAATTTAAAGTATGGGATCCTATTTCAATGAAAAGCCTGATCAGAATAAACCAATTACATAAATTTGTTGGCTTTTATTTTGAAAGTGGCGACAAAGCTGATAAAGCACTTATATTACATGCACACAAAGTAGTTCATAAAATTATTACTTTTTTGCAGCGCGAATTGAACGTTGTAAAGCTTGATGGAGTCACAATAAAAGAACTATACCAATTGTGCGAAAAAGACAGCCGTGCAAGTAGTGACGAAATAGACATTGCCAAAATTGCTATTGGTGAACCAATAAACAAGGAATAAAATGCAGCTAAAATCAGCCTTTATGACTTTATGCAGTGCCGCACTTACATTTGGCCTATTAGTAGGTGAGCCTTTAAAGGCGCAAACCAACTTTACACTTCCTGATTTAGGAACGTCAGCATTACAAGCACTTCCACTCGAAAAAGAACAAGCGATTGGCGAAGTAATGATGATGCAAATAAGAGGCTCATCGCCAGTAATTAACGATCCTGTACTTGATGAGTACCTAACTACGATTGGCCGCAAACTTGTAGCAAATGCTAATGGCGTACGCTTTCCATTTTCATTTTTTTGGATAAACAACCCTGAAATTAATGCGTTTGCATTTTATGGCGGACACGTTGGCGTACACACAGGCTTAATTGCTCAAGCCGATAACGAGAGCCAGTTTGCCTCGGTACTCGGGCACGAAATTGCTCACGTAACACAGCGCCACTTAGCACGTAGAATACAGCAGCAACAAGATAACAGTGCCTTGACCATTGCTGGTATGATTGCCGGTATATTGGCAACGGTTGTTGCACCTGATGCAGGTATTGCTATTATTTCAGCGAGCCAAACACAATCAGCTTTTAGCCAGCTAACCCATAGCCGCTCAGCCGAACAAGAAGCTGATCGTATAGGCATGCAAACACTAAACAATGCAGGCTTTGATGCCCGTGCATCAAGTGAATTTTTAACCAAGCTAGCCGCGCAAATTCGTTACAAATATAAGCCACCTGCATTTTTATTAACTCACCCATTACCTGAAAGTCGAGTATCTGATGTGCGCTTGCGTGCTGAGCAATTTCCGGTGCGTTACCTAGCACCGAGTCTTAATTTTAACTTAGCAAAAAGCAGAGTACTAGCTCGCTACGACAATAAGCCTGAAAACGCTGAAGCACTGTTTAGAAAATTAATGCGTGAAAAAAATTACGATAATACAGCATTAAAATATGGCCTAGCTATAAGTTTGCTCGATCAGAAAAAACTTGATGAAGCACAACCTATATTAGATGAACTGTTACAAAGTGATCCTAAAAACCTATTTTACATAGATACAAAGACCGACTTACTCATCGCGCAAGAAAAAGCCGATGAAGCGGTTAAATTTTTAGCCGAGTTAAACAATTACCGCCCTAATAACCAAGTAATTACCCTTAATTATGCTAATTCGGCACTGGAAGCTAAACAATATGAATTAGCAGAGACCATACTTAAGAGTTTTTTACTTGAAAAGCCAGATCATAGCCTAGGTAAACAATTACTTGCCGACACTTATAAAAAACAAGATAAACTAGCAGCCTACCACGAGGCTAATGCCGATGTATTATCGCAATATGGTGCTTATTTAAAAGCCGCTGACGAAATCCAAAAAGCACTTAACTTCGTAGAATCAACAGAACTTGTAAAGCAGCAACGATTAAAAGCCTTGCTTACCCAATATCGTCGTTTACAAAAAGAGCTTGCAAGGCTTTAAGTCTGCAAGCGCTTGCCCTAAAATAGGCGAAACTTAATATTTGGATACATTTTATGTCTGTTACTCTTTACCATAATTCGCGCTGTTCTAAATCACGCGAAACACTTGCCTTATTACAAAGTAAATCTGTAGAGCCAACTATTGTCGAATACCTAAAAACACCACTGACTCACGAGCAAATTTCAACCTTTGTAAGCCAACTTGGTTTTTCATCGGCACGTGAACTAATGCGTACCAAAGAAGATGACTACAAAGCGCTTAACCTAAAAGATGAAACGCGCGAAAATGCACTTATTGATGCCATGGTAAAAAAACCTAAACTGATTGAGCGCCCTATTGTTGTTAACAACGGTAAAGCTGCTATTGGTCGTCCACCCGAAAACGTATTAAGCGTTTTATAATGAGCACAACCATAGTGGTACTTTATCACTCTAGCCACGGTTCAGTTGAAGCTATGGCACATGAAATAGCGGAGTCAGTAGAGCAACAAGGCGCAACTGCACTGCTTCGCACGTTTGTAGCTAAAAACACACACGATATCGTAATAACCAAAGATGATTTAATTAATTGCGATGGCCTTGCATTTGGCACGCCAACCCGATTTGGCATGATGGCCTCTCAAGCAAAAAGCTTTTGGGAAACCACCAGCGACTTGTGGCTAAAAGGCCAACTAATCGATAAGCCAGCGTGTGTATTTTCGTCATCAAGTAGTATGCATGGTGGAAATGAAGCAACCTTACTTAACTTATCTCTGCCATTATTACACCACGGCATGATGCTACTGGGCGTGCCATACGATGTGCCCGAACTACTTGCAACACAAACCGGTGGAACACCATACGGTGCAACACACGTCGCTGGCAGCGCTAACAGTGCACAGCTAAGCAAAGACGAAATTAAAATATGCCAAAGCGTTGGTAAACGCCTTACTCACATTGCGAGAAAACTTAAATGAATACAGCTGACAACCCAGCTAAAAAGCCAATTACAATAAAATTTCAACGTGCCGCACTATTTGGCTATGTAGGTTTGCTTGTTCTAATTCCATTGTGGATGTATTTTGTACCCCCTCTAAACGGTAATGCGAGCTTAGTATCTTTATTTTTGCCCATCATTCCGTTACTGCTGCCACTAAGAGGCATTATTAAAGACAACACTTACACCTATGCGTGGGCTAACTTTATTGTAATGCTGTATTTTATTCACGGGCTTACCATGCTCTGGGCAGCGCCAGCTGAACTGATATGGGTATTATTGGAGCTTGTATTTGCATCCGCCATGTTTATTGGTTGTACATATTATGCACGGCATCGCGGTCAAGAACTTGGTTTAAAAATCCGTAAACTTAAAGAAGAACTTGCAGAAGAAAAAGCGGCAAACGAGCACAATAAATAGCGTAAACCATAAGCAAAAAAACCGTGTTTAAAGTTAATTAAACACGGTTTTTTTATAAATAATTTGACTGTTTTTACACTTACAAAAACCTGCTTATATAAGGTCAATTTATTCAAATATTTTATAGGTTGGCATTAGCTAAACTAAATCACTCAAAGCAGTGAGGGTCACAATACCAGCTAAACCCAGCTGAGCAACTAAACTAACCAAAGAAAATACCCTAAGTATAAACAAACCCCAAGGGTGTTTTATATGAGGATATAAAGCACAACGCTTTAGAGTGGTTGCAAAGAAAAAACACACCACTGCAATCATGGTTAACGTAAGCGTTAGTTCGCTTTTTATAGTAATTGTTTCATCAAAAAAGAAAAACAATTGTAACGGTAAAAACAACGTCACAATAGCATGTAAAGCATGCACCTTTTTAATACGATCAAATTGACCTTCAGGCGACAACTCTTTAATTCCAAAGTCTCGTTCTAAGCATTTAACTAAGTTATTAGCCTTAATATTAACGGCCAAACGGTAGCAGCTTAACCCTTCGTTGTTACGCGCTCTAAAGTCGTAGCCACTTTTAAGTAACAACACCATTAATGATTCATTTTTAGCAAGTACAGCATAATGTAATGCTGTATTCCCTAAATTGTCAGCCGCTTTTTTATCTTGCTTTGAAAGTAATGTTTCCACAACATTTACAAAGCCTTTTTCAGCTGCCCACATAAATGCTGTTTTATTATTTTCATCGGCAAGAACACCTGTAGCGCCTTGTTCAATAAAGCGCATAGCCATGGTTTGTTTGGCTGTTTTTTTACGCAAGTGAGTTAATAAAGCTTTCTCTAAAAGAACAACAGAATCAACGTCAGGGGATACCTGCGTAAGCAACGTAAAATAGTCTTTACCCGTTGCCACTTTTTCGCTAGCAAGTTCACAAAGCACATCTAAATCAGCAATAGACTCTGGAATAAATGCACTTAAGCGTTCTCTAAAATCAACTTCTTTCCAGAGTGATAGCGTGTCAACAGCAGAAAGTTTACTGCCATTATTTAAGGCATGTTCAATTAACGTAAAATAACGCTTACTAAAAAACAAACCGAGTAACGACAGAGGCGTACTAATATCATTTTGCGTGGCAATACTTGCGTACTGCTCTAATCGCTCGCAAAGCATTAGCACTAAACTTTCAGGGGTATATTCATTATCGTAGTAGTGGCTTTTAACTGCACTAATATACGCTTGCGCATCTTCGTCATATTCAGAAATATGTTGAAAAAAGCACTCTTCAAAAGGTTCAAGTGGAGTTAGCCACGCCAAATAATAGATAGGCGGCAAAACAGTGGTGCAAACACCATCATCTTCATTAGTAGAACGACAAGCAGGCCAAGCTTCTAACGCATCTAAAATAAAGGCACCGTTTTGTTCTACAAGTCCTTTAATCAGTAACGGGTATTCCTTTGGCCAAATCAGTACATTTTCCATTAAAACAACACAACTCCAGTGTAGCTCGGGTAAGTGGTCAGTTATAACAGTTTTTAGCTGACACCACGCTTAATCAAAGAACTGATATTCTACCACACCTTGATCGCCACGCTAGAGCAAAGTCGATGAATAAATGAAATTATAAAAACAACCAAGTACATAAGTACTTGGCTGTTTTTGAGGTTGGAGTTGGGCTTAATCAGAGCCAGACAAAATCGTTATTTATTTTTTAACTCTTTAGTAACTTGCTCTAAACCTACATCTGAAATACGTTGAATAATCTCTTTTTGCTTAGCGCTTAATAACGAAATACCCTCAGCAACAATATCGTATACTTTCCACTCATTGTTTTTACCTAATCGAAGCTTAAAGCTTAAATCTATTGTTGGTGCATTAGGCTCTATAATTTGTGTATTAACCGTTGCATACTCAGAATCGCTTATTGCATTATTACGTTCAAATACAACCTTTTGACCCGTGTATTTCATTAATGCACCAGCATAAGTACCAGTTAAATAATGCTCTACTGCATCTATAAATTGAACTGCTTGCTCGCGCTCAATCCCTTTAATATGCTTACCTAATAATTTAAACGACACAAACTTAACATCAATATGTGGCATTAAACGCTTTTCAACAATCTCAGACATTGCTTCTTTACTTGCATTCCCTTTTGCATTTACTTTGCCTATATCGGCGAATAACGTATTAGCAACTGATTCTAAAAGTCGATCTGGGGATTGCTGTTCTTGTGCAAAAAGAGAACTGCTTAAAAATGCAGTGCCTAGCAGTAATAGTTTAATTAGTTTCATAATAAGTTTTGTCTGTGTGATTAAGAGGTTTGTAATTTACGCGAACTATACGCAACAAAAAAGAAGCAAATAAGAAATTTATTAGTGCCCAAACAGCACTAATAAAATAACTAAATATAATTCAAGTAGTTACTGTTTTCTATTAACAGCTCATAAACAACCGGCATTTTGTCCTCATTGAATTTGTTAGTTGCTCGCCCTTATCATTTGGATATCACTTTGAATTAAACAGAATTGGCATCTATGAAAACGTCACTTAAAATATTTTTTATCTCATTATTATTAATAATTTCGTTTTTTGGCAAACTTGCTTTTGCCCAATCGGATCACGGTTACGCTGTAGACTTTCTTAAAGGCGAAGGTAATGTCAATAGCGTAAAACTAGCGTACCAATACCATGCGCCTAGTATGCAAAGCCTCATTGGTGATGCGCGATTTTATTTTGAGACAAGTGTAAATATGTGGGAGTATCGGCACGGCGGTTTTAACCATGTCGCCTGTATTACAGTTTCCGGCGTTTAGTTTCAATAACACACCATTTTACGTTGAAGCTGGTATTGGTGTGTCATTGATTGCTGAAACTCAATTTGCGGGTAAAAACATCAGCACTCACTACCAGCTTGAAGACCGTATTGACCTTGTTGCCGACCTTGGAAAAACCAACGTGGCACTTAGAGTTATTCACTATTCAAACGCAGGATTTAAAGAGCCAAATCCAGGCCTTAATTTTTTAACGCTTTCGGTCGCTAGGCGTTTTTAAAAACAATTTATTGGTCGTATTTTTTAGTTATTTTATTGATGTCATTGCACAAAGCGGTCACACTTAAACGTATTAAAGGTTAAGTGGTACAGTTATGCAAACTTGGCATATTGTTGCTATTGTCGTGGTTGTTTTTGCCATTATTATTGGTAATATCGCACTGGTTAGGCACTCTGCAAAAATGGAGTTTAAAAAGCCCGACACAAATACCGACAATACAACAGACACAAAAAAGCCCTGATTAATCAGGGCTTTTTAATTCATTAAATCGTTCTATTTAACCAACTAACCAATGTGCCATAACAGCAATAATTGGTAGAGTAATTAACGTTCTCAAAATAAATATCACAAACAATTCAAATATATTAACCGGTATTTTGCTGCCTAACAGCAACGCACCTACTTCAGACATATAAATAAGTTGAGTAACACTCATAGCGGCAATAATAAAACGCGTTACATCGCTCTCAATAGTACCGGCTGCCAATATTGACGGAATAAACATATCAGCAAAACCAACCATAATAGTTTGTGCAGCTGCTTCAGCCTCTGGTACTTGCAGTAATTCTAAAAACGGAATAAATGGCATCCCCAAATATTGAAAAATTGGCGTGTATTCAGCAATAATTAACGCAAAAGTACCCACAGCCATAATCACAGGCAATACACCAAACACCATATCAAGCGCGTTATGTACGCCCTCTTTTATTGTACCTTTAACACCAGTTGAGTTGTCTGCTTTCGCAAGTGCAACATCTAACGAATGACCAAATAAGGTTTTATAACCTGGGATTGTTTCACCGTCTCTATCTGGCTTAGTGCCATCAATCAGTAAATCTTTTTTAAAGCGTAGTGGCGGTAATCGCGGCACAATAATAGCGGCAACAATACCCGCTAAACATACCGTTGCGTAAAACGGTGCAAATAAGTACTCAAGTTTAACTTGCCCAAGCACCACTAAACTAAAGGTGATTGAAACTGCTGAAAAAGTAGTACCAATAATAGCCGCTTCGCGTTGTGTATAGTGTTTTTGATCGAACTGCTTTGCCGTCATCAAAATACCTACACTACCATCACCTAACCACGATGCAGTACAGTCAACCGCGCTTCTACCCGGTACGCCAAATACAGGGCGCATTACTTTGGTCATTAACGTACCAGCAAGCTCTAGTAGACCAAAGTTAATTAATAGCGGTAGTAATAAGCCCGCTAAAATAAATACCGAAAACAACACTGGCAATAAGTCATTTAATACCAGCGCGCCAGTATTGGCCGAGGTAATCATCTCGCTACCTAGGCTTAAGTATGTCATTAAACCAAACGCCATACCAAATAAACGCACCACCAGCCAAGTCCAGCTCACATCGAATAAATGCTTTAGCAAAGGTGAATTACGTATAGCTGCCGGTTTAAAAGCTTTAGTGATTACAGAAATAACTCCAGTAATACAAATAATTAATGTGATAATTGCTTGAGCCGATCCTAGCATCATTGTTTGAACAGCCTTTGCCATAACAGCAATAGGAATAGTCATCCCTTGGGAGTTAGTTATGGGAGTCATAAATAAAAATACACCAACTAACGACGGTACTAAAAAAGTAAACCATGTGCGCCACGTATAATGCGAACGATGAGGTAATTGAGACATATTTTTAACCTATAAAAACTACAAAAAGAGCTTAGCGCTCTTTTTGTAGTAAAAATTTATTCTTATTTAAATTTTAATGCCGCGCTGAATGAGTGCCGCTTCTAATGCTTGTTGTAAACCGTTCATAGTACCTGGTTCAAGCGTTTCGCCTTTATCATCCATCCACGTTAAGCTTGTACCACCTTCTTTAGTTTTACTCACTAAAATTTGGTATTGCCCTTCATCAATAGGTAATTGAGTAACTTCGTCGCCCCAAATAGAATCCCAAACGCTGCTCTCTGGTTTTTTATAATCAGCTGTGATTAAACCTGTATCTTGGTTAATTTCAACAATAGTGAATGACAAACGCTCTAAAAAGCCAGAGAAACGGTCAAATACTGCATCGTAAAATTGCTCAGTAACCAGTGCCGCATTGCCTTTATTATCAAAGCCCATTTCAAGTGAAATAATACCTTGGCGTTTACGTAAATCGACTTCTAACTGACGGTAACGGTAATCAAATTCACTCACTACTTGGTTAAGCGCGCGCACTTCTAATTGCTGCTTAAGTAAATCGGTTAATGCGTTATCACCTTTAAAATCAATTAAATCAACACGCAAAGACGCAGTTCGCTGATGTGATTTTTCTTCAATAGTAAACTTGAATTTTTCTAAATCAGCATTCTCGTCACTGCCCCAAAGCCAGCTTTCTTCTGTTTTAATAATTGAATACCAATCAGTTTCAATAACACCTAACAGTTTATCTTCTTTGGTTGCACTTACGTTATTGTCAGCTAAAACGGCTTTAATTGAATCCCAAACAAATTCATCTAAATCGTCAATGCCATCATTTTTATCAAAATAAACACGGGCCAATTTATCTGTTTCTTCAACCCAGCTGCCCTTAGCTACCGTAAGAACCTGAGCAGGTGGACGATAGTTTGTAGCCACAGGGTTATTATCGTATTGACCTATATCCATTTTATAAACGGGATCTTGGGCTGGTTGCGATAGAGACGCTGGCGCTTTAACTGGCTCATGCGTGCGGTAATTACGCTCATTATGTGCATCGTTAGTAAATACACTACACCCTGATAAACTTACCAATACACTTACAGCAAGTGCTTTTGGGATCCAATACTGCACAGATATTTCTCCTTAGCATACCCTTTAATTGTTTTAACAAGTATATGAGTGGGTTATGCCGATTTGGTTCAGTGTAAAATCAATATTAACTTTACATTTATTATTTGGCTGCCTAATTGCAATAAAGTTCAGCACTTCAACTTAGAAAAAATCTAAGTGCAAATAAGCAAATTTTAGCTATGGTACTTTCCTGTGCCAGTAAAAACAAGAAACACCGCACTTTAAAAGCGCTTAATTAGCCCGCATTGTAGTTTATAGAGTGTTTTGTGTTAAACTTCGCCGCCGTGCAACTTCTCAAGTGTATTTAGTTGCGTTGCCCATTGCGTTGTTATAATCCAAGTAACTTAGGTATTTTAACCCATGACTGCATTTTCAAATCATCAAATTGTGTTAACTGCTATTGGCGAAGATAGGCCGGGTATTGTGAGCGAACTTACACAATTAGTTAGCGACTGCCACTGTAATATTATAGATAGCCGTATCGCTATTTTAGGCTGCGAATTTACCTTTATAATGTTACTCAATGGCGACATGTCAGCTATTAGCCGTATTGAACACGTACTCCCTACTAAAGCCATGGAACTTGGCCTGCTTACCATGATGAAGCGCACCGCCAGTCATACACCCAGTGAATTTTGTGCCGGTTATACCCTCGAATACACAGGGATCGACACACCGGGGACACTAAGTAAAGTAACGCGCTTTTTTGCCGACAGCAACATTAGCATTTGCTCACTAAAATCAGATACCTACTCTCAAGAGGACGACATTAAAATGCGTTGTGAACTTGAATTCAACATACCGGTTGATGTAGATATAGATCAATTTAAAATTAGTTTTGAGAGCCTTTCTCACACGCTAAACGTAGATTATATTTTTAAACGAATTCGTTAAGGATGCTAAACATGAACACAATTAGTCCATTACAAGCTGGCGATACGGCACCCGCTTTTAGCCTACAAAACCAAAACGACGAAACAGTAACATTAAGCAAGCTGTTAAAAGAGCAACAAGTGCTTGTGTACTTTTACCCTAAAGCCTCTACACCGGGTTGTACGGTTCAAGCCGAGAACTTACGTGACCAACAAGCAGAGCTTGCTAAATTTAATACCCGCGTTGTAGGTATTAGCCCAGATCCAATTAAGCGCCTTAAAAACTTTGAAACTAAAAAAGAGCTTAATTTTGACCTATTAGCCGATGAAGACCACGCCATTGCTGAAGCGTTTGGTGTATGGGGCTACAAAAAATTTATGGGTAAAGAGTACGATGGTATTCACCGCCTGACGTTTTTAGTAGGCCAAGACGGTAAAATAAAACACCTATTTGATAAGTTTAAAACCAAAGATCACCATCAAGTAGTGTTGGATTATCTTGCAGCAGAATAAGCTAACGGCTGAGTAAGTTAACTACCAGCTATTAGAAAAATACAGAAAAGCGTTGCTCAAGGGCAACGCTTTTTTTATGCTAGTTATTAAATATTTCGATTAAGTAAGAGCTGGATCAAACGACAAACAAATGATTAATAATTTTGATCTCCAGAGTCAAGATTCGACTCGTCCATATTCTTACCAATTGAAGTCCTTACTAGGTGCCTAGCCATATTTAAATTGAGTTAAAAAATAAAAAAATCAAGAAAGTATAGCGCCCTGTTTGACCGTAACTCTCTAATTGAATTTTTATCATTTGATAATTTAACCTAGTAGATCATCATCTAGGCATGGTATAGATTTTCTTGCAAAAGAGACTTTCATACTTACAGTCGGTTCTATAATACCGAACTCAAAGGATAACGTTTCTATGCTACCTTCAATTGTAGGCTCAGAGTTTAATAATTGAGATATTCCTAACGCTAATTGACTTTCTATATTTGAAATTGGTATATCTTTTAATCCTTGGAGCTTATGGCTTGGCTCTTGAATGTCACTTTTGTAATTTTCTAAGAAAATTTGACCATTTTGATCTTCATATATAGTTTGATTAAATTCAAAATGAACTAATTTATCACCTCTATGTTTCAATCTATAAAAATCCAACCCTCCAAAATAAACTTCTGTATCGTCTTCCAAGTCTGCTAATTGCTCTTTTAATTCACCGATATTCATAGTAAGTCCTAAATATTTTGTATTTTTTACATTAAAGACTATCGAGTTAACTGTAAAGTAAAAGCGTCTGTAATTGATTTTAAGGATTTAAAAAATTTTGCGGCGACATTGTTAGTCTAAATAGACTCAGCTCAATTTAAACATCGCTTAAACATGTAATAACGTAAATTTGAAATTAATACATGTTCAAAATCAGATTTAGCCCTGGTCAATAAGTTAATTTATTTGAAGCCGGATAATATGCAGGGCAAGAGCATGAAAAAAGTCTATGCGTTCAGTACCTTTTCAAGGTAGGCTGTACTGCGCATAGCTTTTTTCTGTTTTGCGGGCATGCCTTTACTAAAGCTTTTTTCTGCTTTTAGCTGATTAAATGCGATGTGTCTCAGCCCCGCAAATACAGGTGCTGCACCTTCGCGCCTAATTCGACACTCATCTTCTTTAAATCCTACATCTAAACGCCAATGTAATCCATTTTCTATTTGCCAATGTTGTCGTGCTCCTCTCGCGAGTTCTTCCGCTGTTAAATTCGCTGAACTAATATAGTATCTATAGCATAACTCATTGCTTAATTTACCTTTTTCTTTCCTATAAGAAACAATAACACCCACTGTTTTTACACCCTCCCAGTGTATCGTTTCTGATAAACTGCTCACGTTATGGCTCACTGCACAGCACCTAAATTCTTCTCTATTTTTTTGATAATCGACTTCGTTAAACAAGAGCCCATCAGATGCTTGTCGTGCTACCTCAGGTAATAACACATCTTCTATTTGTGACAGTAGCTTTTTATGGTTTGCTTTTACCGCAAGTAAGTAATCGGCTTCTTTACCAACTATTTTTTTTGCAATTGATTTTTGACACCCCATAGCGTCAATCGTTACTAAGCAGCCTTTTATCTCTAATAATTCAAGCAGCTCTGGCAACGCTTTTATTTCGTTCGACTTTTTATCAACTGGGCATTGTGCCAAAACAACACCATTTTCGCATGCAAATGCACTGATCATATAAAGCGCATCGCGCCTATCTGACTGATTAAATGAACCTTTCAATCGTTTACCGTCAATAGCAACTACACCGCCTTGAGTTAATTTGGAGCAGGCTTTCATCCAAGAAGAAAAGGAATCTTGGAATTGCGTCATGTCAATACGGCTCATTACACGAGCAATTGTGTCATGGCGAGGGATCCCTTGTTCAAGAAGAACATATTTTCTGAGCCAATCTAGTCTATCATGACCAAAATCTTCAATCTCTTCCCAGCCCTGACAGCCTGAAACAACAGCGCTAACAGCTAAGAATATGATATCAAATAGTTTATGAACAACTTTACCTTGTTGGCGAGGGTCGTCGATTGATTCGAAATATTTAAATAGCTGAATGTTAGACATGGGGATGCTCCTTAAAAAAGGAGTATAAGATCATACTTTTAAGTCAAGGTAAAGTTCGTGATCTTGCCCTGGGATAATATGAGCTTGTGTACAGCTAGTAGTTTAACTATTTGCACGTATTCTTCAGGAGAATATGATCAACATAGTGATCATTAATGTACTTGGTAGATATAAACCTTTACATGGTAGCTGTTACCTTTGTATAAATAGCCGGTGATATTTTGTCGGTGTTACTATACACAATATTTTTACTTCGTTGTTTTGAAAGATATAGATTTAAATAAAAATACAATTAAGGCAACTGTAATTAAGTGCTTTTAATATAGTAGTTAACGTCTAAAGGGAAGTATTTGATGCATAAAAAAATAACAAATTGGTTCATTAAACATATGCCAGTTGAAGATAATATAGGGTTACATGAAAATAAAGCTTTTAGACGCTGGGTTGGGTATCCACTTTTAATAATTCTTTTTTTAGTAATAGCTATAACGTGGGATCTATACAGAACTGGTATATACAGTTTTAGCAGAGGTTTTCTAATCAATTCAGCTACATTAAATGATTTCGCCAAATTCTATGCATTTCCAATTGCTGCACTTGCAGTTCCACTTACCTTGGGGGTTATGTTTAACAGGTTTCATTCTTCGAAACAAAAAGCTAAAAGTAATCAGTTAATCGAACAAAATAATAAAGCCAACAATTTTTTTAATCACTATAAATATTTCGTTGAACATTGTGATGCAGCAGAAAAAAGATTTGAATTCAAAAATTTGGCTATAGCTAAAGAGGTTCTATACAAACTATTTTTTCCAAAGTCGTCGGTCGATAACTTCGTAACAGAATTAAACAAAGATCTTATTAAAGAAATCATTATACATTTTAGAAGTATAATTGAAGACTATAATTCACATCTAAATCTAACTACAATTGATACCGTTGCACAGACAATAAACCAAGGCACTTCGGAAGAAATAACGCATGAATGTTATTTCTTGGAAGACACTTTTGATTATAAGCTAAGTTACGGTGGGGTTTATTATCAAACAAGCTTGAAAGAAGTGACTAATTTGGAGACTGAGCTTCTATCTAGCCGTGCTATAATTTTTATGCTCTTATTTTTCAATGGCATTTCTAATTATAGAGAAATAACTAGACACTTTGATAATGAATTTAATACGCTGCTGAAAGAATACAATATAAAGAATCAATAGTCTTACAATCTATCAAAATTAGATTCTTTCGCTGTAAGGCTTTCCAGCGGTTAAATAGCAACTATCATCATACACTGAGTCCCAATTAGTTAGTTTATTGGCATTTTACAATCAAAGAAATCAAATTTTGACTTCACAAATCATGATTAATTAATGACAACTTTTATCACTTTTTAGTCATTTGATAATACAAAGTACCGAAATAAATTGATAGAGCATTTTATCGTTGGGTTTCGTTCCACTCAACCCAACCTACGTCGTTTCTCTTAATAACGACGCTGAAATAGCAACGTTGCCCCCCTAACCTCCTTCGCGAGTAACGATAAAACATGGACTTCCAGTTAAAAAGCTAGCTTAGTAGTAGCTTTGCTTGTTCAACTTAGATGTCTGACCTGAGTTATAATGGAACTTGCTGTAACAACATGATTTAAATATGAATTGTAAATTTTAAACATAATATAAATTAGCTGTTTATATTCGCCGAAACTCAAATAGGTGGAGCCATAGGGGTCAAATCTTGACTTCATACATCATAATTAATTAGCTATTCATATTCGCCGAAACTTAAATAAGTTACTGTGTCTGATGGCGCTTCGCTTATCCGACCTACGTTTTCAAATATATAATGCGGGGTTATTGAGTGTGGGTATTGGCCGTGGGTATTGGAGCTAAAGTATCCCCAGAATTAGCCTTTATATATCAATAAACTAACAGTATTAAAAAATGTGGGAAGCGAGGGAACATTCATGGTGTTTTGTGATCTTATGAATCACTTACAAACAACAGAGCTAAACACCATGAATGCTTTTACTATTTTGCACAATATGCTCCGCGCTGTCACCCCTAAATCAATTCATAAAGCCAGATTTAATACTCTAGTCGCTGCCGTTAAATCTCTTTTGCACTGTCAGCAATGCACCTTGACGTCTATCGGTCGCAATTTGAATTCAAAAACCACTGAAAAACATGATATTAAACGTATTGATCGACTGCTCAGTAACCACGAGCTTTTACGTGAATCAACAACGGTTTATGTTCACTTAAGCCGTTTTGTGGTCACTGAAAAGCATCCCGTCATTTTGGTTGATTGGAGTCATGCCGATACACAAACCAAATATTGTATTCTGCGTGCCAGCATTGTCAGTGAAGGTCGCTCTTTAACCCTGTATCAGGAAAGTGCACTCAGCTTTCAATATCATTGCCCAAAAGTACAAAAACGGTTCTTGAAGATGCTCAAACTGATCTTGCCGAGTGATTGCCGGCCCGTCATTGTGACGGATGCGGGCTTTAAAGTTCCTTGGCTCAAAGCCGTGCGAAACAATGGCTGGCATTATATTAGCCGAGTTCGAGGTACGGCACACTTGAAAACGCAGGGCAGCGATGAGTTTGTTCCATGCCAGTCACTATTCAAGAGCAATCAACGTAAGAGCCAGTATCTTGGCGCGACCGAGTTGACCAAAAGTGCAAAATATCAAACGCATGCAGTGCTGGTTGGCAAGGGGCATAAGTTATTAAAAAGAGATAAAAAACGTGGTTATAAGGAGCCTTGGCTACTCGTTTCTTCACTTCCAAAAAGGCACCACTTTCTCGAAAAAGTGCTCAAATTATATGGTATGAGAATGCAAATAGAAGCCGGATTTCGAGATCAAAAAAGTGTTAGGTTCGGCTTAGGCTCAGATCTACACAGAACGAACAAACTCTACCGATTAGACATACTTTTACTGCTCGCAACACTGGCGCATTGGTTCTCAATGATGCTGGGTGCAGTGATAGACAAAGCAGGAAAGACAGGATCTTTTCAAGCTAACTCAACCAAAAGCAGGCGAGTAGTGTCATGGGCATTTGTTGGGTTGCGATACTTCAAAAAACAGTCCATTAAACTGCGACGGCGAGATTATTTAGAAGGGCTCGCCTATTTCGCACAAGTGGTAGTGCAACTCAATTGGAAAAATATGGATGTGAGTGATGTAATTGAAACTTAATGATTATTTTTGGGGATCCCTTAGGTATTGGAGGTTCGTTGGGTTTCGCTGCGCTCTAACCAACCTACGTGTTTAACTTAAATTTTTACGCAAACAAAAATGGCGTTGCCTGAGCGCTCTGCCCATGGGGTTATTTTGTCGTAGTCATGTTCAAAAATGTGGATTTCGAAGTACGGCTTTAAGGCTTCTTTAAGCTCGGTATAACTAAACGCAACCATTGGGTGCTCGTCGTGCCATACGAGTGTTTTATCTGCGGTGGTTTTTTCTATGTTGAGTTTTAATAACTGTTTACTGCCAGTGCCACTGTAGTGCCAACCAGAGCGAAATGTGAATAAGCTATTTTCGCTTGTTGCGGTGTGCTCTACAAATGAATCGCTGTCGATTTTGTTTTTATCAACCGTGTTAAAACAAAATATTCCACCTACGTTTAATGCACTGTGTACGCTGGCAAGGCATTCTTTTAACTTATTAATACCGTCGCAGTAATGGATTGAATACAAAAAGCAGGTAATTAAATCCACGTGCTCGGTGACTTTAAATTCACTCATGTTTTGCAACGAAAATTGCGCTTCTGGGCAGCGAGTTTTTGCTTTATCTAGCATTGGCTGGTTTAAATCAAGCCCACTACTTTTATAACCGTTATCAATAAAGTGGCGTACATGCGGGCCGGTGCCACATGCTAAATCGAGATGGGTGTTTGCGCCATTACCAAAAATTTGGTGCAGCCTGTGAATAGAATTGCTTTGGGCTTGATAATTAATATCTGCGCACATTAAGTCGTAGTAATCAGAAAGGTCGGTGTAAAGTGCATTTGCGGACATATAAGCCTAGTGGTAAGTAGTGGAATATTTTTAAGTCGCGCATAGTAAACTAGTTATGGCTATTAGCGAAGAAGATATGAGCTTTATGGTTGTCGGATGGCGCTTCGCTTATCCGAACTACGTATTTAAATATTATAAAACGTTATTAGAAAAATGGTGCGGAAGTAGAGGTTTGTTGGGTTTAGCTTCGCTCTACCCAACCTACGTAATATAACTTTAAGCTGGCTTTAACTAATTCCTAAATACTTATGTACTTGTATTGATAAGCGCCAGTTTTTAGCAATACAGGTGTCGATTGCTAATTTTGTTGCTGATACTTTTTGACTAATTGGCTGTAAATAAACAAGCTTTGGGTTAACGCCTGTTTTTGCAAATAATTCTTCTAACTCTTCTACGTGCTTTTGCATCGCAACGGGGTGTTTAATTTCGTTTGCACGCTTCATGGTGCTGGTAAGTACTTCATAACCACCGCGCATATTGATTTTTGGCGATACCGTTACCCATGTTTGCTCTGGGGCGAGTATTTCAAACGTGCCGCTGGTTTCTATTTGTGTACTAAAACCGTGTTCGTGTAATAAGTTACATACTGGGTTTAAATCGAACATACATGGCTCGCCGCCGGTAATTACTACATGCTTTGCGGTATACCCACGTGATTGAAACAGCGCTAAAATTTGCTCTGCACTGGCGTTAGCCCAATGATCTGAGTCGGCTTTTTTCTCTACGGTTTCGTCCAGCGATACTTTATATACATTATCAACATCCCACGTTTGCTTAGTGTCGCACCAAGAGCAGCCTACTGGGCAACCTTGCAAACGTAAAAATATTGAGGGTGTGCCGGTAAAACTAGCTTCACCTTGAATGGTTTCAAACACTTCATTAATTTTGTACAAAAGAGATCTCACTTACTACCTAGCAGCCAAATTGCTACTATTAAAAAACCAAAAAGCGCTGTGCAAAAATTGTTATTTAAGCTGCGGCCGTGTAGTATATCGCGCCCTGATATAAACCTCTATTAAAACTAAGAGCAAAACAGATATGACGCAAAAAGTAGTTGTTATTTATTCCGGCGGTATGGACTCGTTTACCGTACTAAATAAAGCCCTGCAACAAGGCCATGATGTATATGCCCTTTCATTTGACTATGGTCAGCGTCATGTAAAAGAGCTTAAAGTAGCGGCAAGTGTGTGTGAAAAATTAAACGTTCCGCATAAAATTGTTGATATTTCGGCGATTAACCAACTTATTGGTGGCTCATCACTTACTGATGATATTGATGTGCCTGAAGGCCATTACGAAGAAGAAAGCATGAAAAGTACGATTGTGCCTAATCGTAATATGATTTTGCTCTCGCTTGCTGTTGGTTACGCGGTGTCACTTAAAGCTGGCAAAGTTTATTACGGCGCTCATTCTGGGGATCATGCTATTTACCCTGACTGCCGTCCTGAATTTGTGCAAAAAATGGATGATGTGTGCCGTATTGCTAACTACGACGCGGTAGAAATTTTTAGCCCATACTTAAACAATACTAAAATTGGTATTTTAACCGACGGTATTGAAATGGGTTTAGATTACAGCCAAACGTGGACTTGTTATAACGGCCGTGAAAAGGCCTGTGGTAAATGTGGCGCGTGCCAAGAACGCCTTGAAGCATTTGCACTAAATAACATTACAGACCCGTTAGAATACGAATAAGCCGCAATTAATTAGTAATACAATTGCTGTAAACAAAAAAGGCCATCATTGATAGCCTTTTTTGTTTGTCAGGTTTTTAAGTCAATGGTATTAATTACAACCAGCGTTTTACGCGCGCTTTATAGGCGGTAAACTCTTCGCCAAATAATTTAGTGAGCGCACGCTCCTCGGGTATTATTTGAAAAAGCGTTAAATAGGCAATAAACCCAACAACACACAATAGCGCCCACAAGGAACTTAACCAAATACCCCACCCTGCTAAAATAAATGCAAAACCCACATACATAGGGTTGCGTGAAATTTTATAAATGCCGCTCGTAATAAGTTTTGACGCTTGCTCTGGTTTATTAGGGTTTACTGTGGTGTTTGCTATTTTAAAACTCGCTACCCCTGCAATACAAAAAACACACCCAATAATGACCAAACTTGCTGCTAAGTAGGTAATAAATGCGGTGAAATCAATAACACTGTAATGCGCAATAAGCGCCATTATGCCTGCAAAAAACAGCACAACAATAACGGGAGGTATTTTATTATTTAACATGGCAACTCACTGTATTGGCTAAAGTATGTTTATTATATGGTGGCTATGCAGCTATTAAACAATATCTAAAGTGTATAAATGATGAACACGCTCAAAGCTTGGCTTAAGTAAAGTATACAAATTAAGTTACAATTGTCAGCTTTATCAAAAGCGCTTAAAGGTTATACTTTAACCATAAACGAATAATAAAATGATAAGGAATGAGGTTATGTCTGGAACTACGATGATTGTACTTATTGTGCTAATTTCGGTTGGCTCAGGAGTAGTTTACGATATGTATAAAAAGCATCTTGAGTTTAAGCATAAAATGCAAAACAACAACAGCGATGCCCATAAACAATTAGCTGAAACAAACGCACAAGTGCTTGCATTAAAAGAGCGTGTACAAACACTTGAGGCTATTGTTACTGATTCGAGCTTTAACGTTAAAGATGAAATTAATAAGCTTTAAATTGTTATAAGTAATTTGGATATAAATGTGCATTTTCTGGCTGCTCAATACCGTGAGCAGCTAAAAACCCACCAATCGCTTGCCCGCAGCCCTGTGGTGCTCGCCCACTGTCTATCTCAAAGTTTAACTGATTAGCATGTTGCTTACCCATAGAGCAAAGCCCTACGGTACTTGGCGAGCGCATAGCGATACTTAGGTTACCTATTTGTTCAACCGCAACGTGTTTACTAAAGCGGGCAAAACCTTTGTATTTAAACTGCTCGTTTACGTAGTCGTTACTTGTGGCCACCAATGCCGCAATTAAGCCGTGTAAAAAGCTATTAACGGATGGATCTGCTGTTAAAAACGCAATTGTTTTTTTATTAAACTCACTAAGCTGGCAATCCTCACACAACAGCTCAACAGTATATAAATGTTGCTCGGCTACTTGCTGCTGGCTTTTAAGCTCAATGCTTTTTCCTGCAAATACAATGCGTTTAAGCACTTCATCAACGTTACTTGTAACCGCTTCGCTTTTAACAAGTTCAGGGTTTTGCGCCATTACCGGTAAGTCATGATGGTTATTAAATGGCGTGCTTGTTGCGCCGCTTTGCATTAACTGAAAAAGTTCTCTTACTTCATGTTCTCGCGCTACTTTTAACGCTAAAAATGCGGTTTGAATAAGCTCTGAGGTAGGTAAGTTTTCCTCTACTATCCAGCGTCTGCCAAATAATAGCTTTTTAGCTTTGGCTTCATTAGTAGATGCGCTTTTTTGGTAGTTATCAGGACTGAGTACTGCTACTTGTAGGTAAATTTCTTCACCTTTTTGTGCAGCAAGCACTCTAAAATGAGCCGAAAATTCAATACTCTCGAGAATTTCGTTTACGCTTTGAAGCGTGTGCTTGTAACGTAAAAAATGCTGTGGCACCACCCAGTTACTATTAGCTAATTGCACAAGGGGTGCATAAGAAATAGGTTGCTCGTAACTGTGTTGCCATTTTTGCTCATTGCTAAGCAAATGATTAATGTGACTCTTGTTATCTGACATAAATAAACCAAATAAACTCGCGTTGTGCGATATAAACTATGAACACATTACGTCGTCAATGTCGTAATTAGATCACATGTACGCCCTACTTTTGGGCTTTTTTAACTATCGGTGAGTTCTTGATAGTCTGTTATAACTTTTTGATAGTATGGCTTATCTTTATTGAGCATTTTATTATAATGATTTATGAGTTGCCGTTGGTACATAACGTGCTCTGTACTAGCAAAGTCCCACATTTTGTTGCCGGTATGGCTAATCTCATTATTGGTACTAAAGCTCACTTCAATCACTTCATAAAAACGTTTGTTGTCGTAAACTATTTGTTCACTTATTAGCCCTAAACCGAGTTGTTTTAAACCCACTCGCAACTTATAAGTGTGATGCACTGGGCATAAAATAAACCGAACATTATTTAAATGCTCCACTGCGTTATTAGCAATAATTTGTTGTACTAAACTTAACAACAGCTCACCGCCAACACCTGCTATTACAACTACTTGGCTTTTTCTTTGAGCAATTTCAATTTTGCCTACATCCTGACATAAGACCTGCCACTGCGGATTTTTATCACAGGTTTTTTGTAATTTATTAATAGATGATAATTGCGCTTCTAAATCGTTCATTAAAGTGGCGACTATATCTACAAAAATAACCTGGCTTGCAGCTGCGCGCTTTAATAGCGCCATGCCTAAATAACCATGGTCGCAGCAACAATCCCAAATAATATCGTGATGCTGCGAAATTAATGTATCAATGGCAGTTAAGCGTTTACTGAGCTTCATTTAAGCAGGTATTTGTGACATTTTATAGACAAGCGCTTTTAAACTTTTATTGCTGTCTACTTCAATAAAACGCTCGGTGGGGGCTAGACGCTCAACAAATTCAATTGCGCCTTGGGTGTGCTCGTTTATTAACGCTTTAAACGCCTCTTCGCTAAGCTCTGGGCTATTAGCACACAATAACAATTGTGTGGTATCGCAAAGTAGCTCTGGTAATCTGCGCAGCACTTTTTGATAGTCTTTAGTTAATATAAAGCTGCCTTTTTGAAAGCTTGGCGGATCAACTATTATTAAATCAAACGGGGCTGCTTTTTTTAGTTTTCCAAACGATTTTAAAATATCGTGAGGTAAAAAACTGACGCCGCGCTCAAAACCATTTAGTTGATGGTTTTGCTTGCCGACTTTAAGCACGCCTTTGCTCATATCCATGTTCATCACATGATCTGCACCGCCTTGCATGGCGGCAAGCGAAAACCCACATGTATACGAAAACAAATTAAGCACTTTGCCATGCTTGCTGTTAGCCATTACAAATTCACGGCCGCTACGCATATCAGGAAATATTCCGGTATTTTGACGGCTCTGTAAATCAACCAAAAAACGAATGCCATTTTCGGTTACAACATGTGGGTTAGGTAATTGCCCATAAACCACGGTGTTTTGGCTTTGTACGCCAGCACGTTGCTGGTACACAAGTGACGTAATAAGCTCAGGCTGTTTTTTTTGTGCCCACTGCCACACAACATTGGTGAGCTCGCTTAGTGTTTGCTCATCAATTTCATCGTACGAAACCAAAAATAAACTTGGCGGGTAAAAGTCTAAATTAATATGGCTTAATGCTTCGACGCTGTGGCCTCGGCCATGAAAAACACGACACAGTTCATTTTTTAAAATTGGCGCGTCTTCAAGCGCAGTAATAAGAGGTGTAAAGTTTGCTGTCATTTTTAATTAATCAACTGTTGTTGTAGTTCATGTATTTCATCGCGAACAGAGCCCGCTTTTTCAAATTCTAGGTCGCTTGCGTATGCATGCATTTTGGTTTCAAGCTGCTTAATTTGCACAGCAATTTCTTTCGCACTAAGAACCTTTTTAGACTCTTTACGAATAAGTTTAAGGTTGTCTTTAGGGGCCGCTTCTTCGCCTACATCCATTACATCGAGTATTTTTTTAGCCAGAGCATGAGGCTCTATGCCGTGCTCAACGTTGTAAGCATGTTGAATTTCGCGTCTGCGCGCAGTTTCGTCCATGCCTTTTGCCATTGATTTTGTAATTCTGTCGCCATATAAAATAGCGCGGCCATCTAAATGACGTGCAGCACGGCCAATAGTTTGTATCAAAGAGCGAGCTGAGCGTAAAAAGCCTTCTTTATCGGCATCAAGTATGGCAACAAGTGCCACCTCTGGCATATCAAGGCCCTCTCGAAGTAAGTTAATGCCCACTAACACATCAAACACGCCCGCACGTAAATCACGAATTATTTCAACTCGTTCTACCGTATCAATGTCTGAATGTAAGTAACGCACTTTTACGCCATGCTCACTTAAATAGTCGGTTAAATCCTCAGACATACGCTTTGTAAGTGTAGTTACAAGTACACGTTCGCCCTTCTCTACACTTTTATAAATCTCTGATAAAAGATCATCAACCTGATCCCCTACCGGGCGCACTTCTATAAGTGGGTCAAGCAACCCTGTTGGACGAATTACTTGCTCAGCAATTTCGCCTACGCAACGCTCTAGCTCAAAGTCGCCAGGCGTTGCCGATACATAAATAGTTTGTGGTGCTATTGCTTCAAATTCTTCAAAACGCAGCGGCCTGTTATCCATTGCTGAGGGCATTCTAAAACCATATTCAACAAGGTTTTCTTTACGGCTTCTGTCGCCTTTGTACATGGCGCCAATTTGCGATACGGTTACGTGCGATTCATCAATAATCATTAATGCGTCGTCTGGGAGGTAATCAAGCAACGTAGGCGGCGGATCGCCTGGCGTGCGACCCGATAAATAGCGGCTGTAGTTTTCTATACCTGAGCAATAACCTAGCTCCCGCATCATTTCTATATCGTATTGCGTACGCTGTGTTACGCGTTGCTCTTCTACTAATTTATTAGCACTGAGTAACTGCGCTCTTCGATCTTTTAGTTCTTCTTGTATTTTATCGATAGCCCCGAGTATTTTCTCACGCGGGGTAACATAGTGTGTTTTTGGGTAGATAGTGGTGCGTACTATGTGCTTTTCGATAGCACCAGTAAGCGGGTCGAAAATACTTAAGCGCTCTATTTCGTCATCAAACATTTCTACGCGTACGGCATAGGTATCTGACTCGGCAGGAAATATGTCGACCACTTCGCCACGCACGCGATATGTACCACGGCTAAAATCTACATCGTTACGGGTGTATTGTATTTCGGCGAGGCGGCGTAGCATATCGCGTTGATCGACTTTTTCGCCGACTTTTAAAAGCAGCATCATTTTCATGTATGATTTAGGGTCACCCAAACCATAAATAGCCGATACCGATGCCACAATAATGGTATCGCGACGCTCAAGCAGTGCTTTGGTCGCACTTAAACGCATTTGTTCTATATGCTCATTTATCGAAGCATCTTTCTCGATAAATGTGTCGCTTGATACAACATAGGCTTCTGGCTGGTAGTAATCGTAATACGATACAAAGTATTCAACGGCATTTTTAGGGAAAAACTCTTTCATCTCACCATATAACTGAGCAGCAAGCGTTTTATTGTGCGCCATAATTATTGTTGGACGATTTAAATCGTTAATAATATTAGCCATGGTAAAGGTTTTACCTGTACCCGTAGCACCTAATAAGGTTTGGTGTGCAAGCCCCGCTTCTAACCCTTCGCACAGTTGTTTAATCGCGGTAGGCTGATCGCCTGCTGGCTTAAAATGTGATTTTAACTGAAAATGATCGCTCAACTATTGCACTCCCGTAATGATTGACTGCTCAACGCATCGAGCTCTTTCATAAACCATTTATATGCCACCATTGCAGTAAATAAATTACCCAGTGCCGCACCAATAAATAATCCAATTAAACCAGCTAGCTCATTACCTATATAAGCAAACGGTAGGTAAAAAACAAATAAACGAATAGTACTTAAAAACAGTGCATTCATTGGTTTATGTAAAGCATTAAACGAAGAATTAGATAATATGATCACCCCTTGCAAACCGTAGCTAAACGGAATGGTGTAAATAAAGAGTTTTATCACATCAATTACCATTTGTTCTTTACCAAACATTTGACTAATAAAGCCTGAAAAAACAATAAGCAAAATATAAATAGCAAATTGCCAAATCATCACAAATTTTAAGGTACCAATATAAGCATCCTTTACTCTGCATAATTTACCCGCTCCAAAGTTTTGACTCACAAACGGGGGTAATGTCATCGACAAAGCAAGTACAAGAATACTGGCTATAGATTCTATCCGGCTGCCTACCCCAAATGCGGCGACGGCTTCAGGTCCGTGATGTGCAACCATAGCGGTCATCACAGCCATTGCAACCGGGGTCAACATGTTTGCGCCTGCGGCGGGTAAACCTATTTTTAATATTTTACGAATAGCGCCTACCACCGTTTGCGACCCGGCTTTTAAACTCAACAACCGTTTTTTTACTATTAGTAAATATAAAATAATAACAACAGCCACTCCCCATGCTATTACACTTGCAATAGCGGCACCTTGAATACCTAACGCAGGAATAGGGCCAAAACCAAATATAAGCATAGGATCGAGAACCGCATTTATAAGCCCCGCCCCGCCCATTACAATACTGGGCGTTTTAGTATCGCCACTGGCACGCAGTACCGAGTTACCAATCATTGGGGTTATTAAAAATACGCTACCGATAAACCATACATTCATGTATTCGTGTATTAAAGGAAGTACCTGCTCACCTGCGCCTAATAACGTAAATATGGGGTCGATTAGCAAATAGCCAATAAACGATAAAATAAGCACTAAAACAAAAGCAACCAATATTGAAACGCTTGCGTCAAAACGCGCTTCATCTATTTTGTTGCTACCTAAAGCTTTAGCTATAACTGCCGACGTACCAATACCTAACCCAATGGCTAAGCTAATAACTGTAAACGTAACAGGAAACGTAAAACTAACTGCAGCCAATGGCTCTGTGCCTAATAAGCTGATAAAAAATGTATCAACAATATTAAACATCATTAACGTGATCATGCCAAAAATCATCGGAATGGTCATGGTCTTTAATGTAGGCAAGATAGGATCGTTTAGTAAATCTGGGCGAGTCTGAGTTTTTGAAATTGCGCGCATGAAATAAATAAGCCTCTTTTACTGAGCAGACCATTTTAAAGCATCAAGACAATTCAAGCCACGGATTTATCAACAGATTTGAAGGAAACATAAAACTAACTATTCGACAAAACAGTAAAGATCTATTTTTAGATATTTTTGCTAAAATTAAGCACTAAGCCGCCAAAAAACAATTAAAACACATTTTAGTTACTTTTCTTTACAAACCCCCGTTCATTACTGATGCATTTTCACACAAAGACATGCTTTATTTTATCGTAACGAAAAAATTCTCTCATCGAGTTAGATGATTTAAATTGATAATAGTAACCTGTTGTTTTTTAATGAAATAAAAATAGTGATTTAAAAGCTTGAAATCGTTGTAGCACTCTAAAATGCTGGTGCCGCTGATGTTCTTAAAGTTTCATAAACAGAGTTATCCACAGAAACCGTGGATAACTCATTCAAGCCCGCATTTACAAAGGCTTTTAGAGTGATGCTTTTTTCACTCAGATCTGACTTATTACAAATATTCAATTTATCGCGTTTTTCTGGTTTTAGAGCAAAAACCATCTCGACATATAAATTGCCTTATTAACCTGATTATATTCTCGTGAAAAAATAAAAGTATAACGCAACGTATTGATTGTATTATTTTTGAGCTCTGACAATATAATCACCACGTACATATAAGTTGTAAAAAATAATTCACTTCTGTGATTATCGAAAATCAATTTAAAGCTTTTACTTTTTTGACAAAACAGACCAACAATAAAAAATACAAACGTTACTTTTTATATTTTGTGCGTATTTTTTACAGCTAAGCGGTTTAACATTGTATTTTATTTGCTCAAAGAACTAAGAAAGGCGATCTCAAAAATAGGCATATCGTCTAAAATCGTAACTCTATTTTTTAAAAGGTTCTTTAAATGAAGTCACAAAACACGCAGATCGAACATAAAAACAACGAATAACCACCTTTTTTAAATTTATAACTTTTATATGTTGACACTTTGCGGCGCGGTCATTAATATTTCGCCCCGTTGAAAGGCAAGACGCTTCCCCCTTAGCTCAGTTGGTTAGAGCGACGGACTGTTAATCCGCAGGTCCCCCGTTCGAGTCGGGGAGGGGGAGCCAAGTTTTTCAACCATAAACGATTCCCCCTTAGCTCAGTTGGTTAGAGCGACGGACTGTTAATCCGCAGGTCCCCCGTTCGAGTCGGGGAGGGGGAGCCAAGTTTATGTTTATGATGTAGTTCCCCCTTAGCTCAGTTGGTTAGAGCGACGGACTGTTAATCCGCAGGTCCCCCGTTCGAGTCGGGGAGGGGGAGCCAAATCATCATAATAAAACTTCTACTTTAGTTCCCCCTTAGCTCAGTTGGTTAGAGCGACGGACTGTTAATCCGCAGGTCCCCCGTTCGAGTCGGGGAGGGGGAGCCAATTCTAATAATTTCATAGACATTCATTCTAAATTCCATTACTCTCTGCTTTATAAATAAAAACACAAATCGCGCTAATAATTTGCTCTGATTTACTATCAGGATTTCATTCCTCCCCTTTTGAACTATTAAAAGACTGAAAAAATGGCTGGCTTTAAAAAACTTATCTTTATACAAATAATTTCTTGGTTATTATGTGTTGCAGCTGGAAGCTATTTCATTTCGGTAAGCTTTGATAATGCAGTAAGTGAAACTCAAAAAAATGCGCAAGCTAGCGTTACTAACTATATAAACGACCTTTCTTTTGACGATAATTTAGTACAAAATTTAAAAAAATCATTGGCTGATGGTAAAACGTTCTCAAGCTTTACGTTACGAGATTACCAAGGCGCAGAAGTATTTAACGTTAACTCCCCTATTGACCTGCCACTATTTGCAGATTTTATACAGTCTATTTTTAACTCTGCCCGACCGCAGTTTGCGGTAAATAAGGCTGCAGATATAAAAGTTGAATTTACAGTTAATATTCAACACTTAGCTGAACAACTTCAAATATCACTTTTTATTATTATCTTTATTTCCGCTGTTTTAGTAATTATTCCTATTATTTTGATGCAATCTATTTTTAATCATCTAAATAAAAGTATCAGTATGACCGTCTCTGACGTTATCGATGTTTATATTAACCAAAACCAAGCCGGTGAATTAGAAACAGTGCTAGATAGCTCTAAACTAAAAAGCTTAGGAAAAGATTTAGTACCAAGTTTTAACCGCTTATCGCACTTTCTTAAAACAAAAAATGAATATATACAAAGTGAAGCGCTCAATATTAAACACGAAGCATATAAAGATGTAATTACCGCGCTAGGTAATCGTAATATGTTTGTTGAGTACTACGAAAAAAACATTGAAAATAGTGAACAAAGTACTTTTGGCTCATTAGCAATGATTCGCTGTAGCGAGCTGCAAGCAATAAATCAAAGCCGTGGCTATCAAAAAGGTGATGAGTACGTAAAGGGTGTGGCTGATATAATTAAACATATAAGTGGCACGTATGCTGGCAGTCAATTATTTAGATTAAATAGTTCTGATTTTGCTGTTGTACTTCCCCATATACCACTTAAAGAAGCCGAACGCTTTGGCGAAAACTTACAATCTCGTTTCACTCAATATCAGCAGAATCAAGAATTAAGCTCAGTGGCTAATACCGGTATTGTTGGTTATGAAAAGGGTAAGCCGTTAGGCGAACTTCTCTCAGTTGTTGATAATGCGATGAGTATGGCGCAGTCTAAGCAAATTAATGCATGGCATGTACAGCGTGAATCCGATCTTGTAAATAATGTAAGTGCTGGGTTTGGTAATCAAAACTGGCGTAAAGTGATTAACGAGGTTATTGAGTCCAAACGAGTTCATTTGGTTATGCAAAATATTATGCCGCTTGGTAAAAGTATTAAAGCATACGCTGAAATTCAAGTTCGCTTCAAAACAGAAGATAATCAAGTTCTGCCTACAGCTTCATTTTTAGCTATGGCTGAAAAGCTTGGTATGGCAGTTGATATAGATAAATTAATTATCGATTCATCACTTGAAAAAGTTAAAAGTCGTAACCTTTCTGAAAAATATTTTGGTTTAAATGTCACGGCTTCAAGTGCTCATAACGATCAGTTTGTAATTTGGTTAGAGCGTCGCTTATTAAAAGATACCCATATTGCATCAAAACTTATTTTTGAAGTGAGCGAGTTCGGCTTACAACAAAATATTAAAGCAAGTAAGCGCTTTATTGATATGGTTCACCGAGTGGGCGCACGTGTAACTGTTGAACGTTTTGGTGTTGGTTTAACCTCATTTAAGTTTTTCCGCGATTTAAAACCTGACTTTATTAAAATGGATGCCAGTTATACTCGCGGCCTAGAAGATGATAAAAACAATCAGTACTTTATGCGCTTAATGGTCGATTTAGCCCACCGCATTGGTGTTAATGTTTTTGCCGAAGGTGTTGAGAGCCAAGAAGAAAAACATATTATAGAAACCTTGTGCTTAGATGGCGTGCAAGGTTATTACATAGAAAAACCTAAAGATATCTAAACCAATTAAGCAACATTGACTAATTTAAAAAGAGCACTTGTTGCTCTTTTTTGCTTTGTAAATCGTAGTACAGTTATTTGGTGGCACCACTAACACTGCAAAGTAAAATGAATACTATACCAATCTGCTTATGTATGGGGTCTATTTAACGTTAAGAAAATTACGCTAGAACTAGGCTAAAGTTTTTGTATCTAGTTGTTCTAAATAAAAATTTTTAACGACGTTATAGTGCAATTTAATTCGTTAAATTGATCAAAGATTTATGCAGGTTGGTATTACATAACCTGAACACTGGCTAAGGGATTTACTAACGTATTGAGCCATGGTGATATTTAAATTTATTTTCTCTAGCCAGAGATTTTCAGTGAAAACAAGGCGAATTTACACGTTAATAGCCAGCCTATATACAAGTAAACTCAACGCAGTTAGTGCTTAATTTACTTGCTCGGGATAGATTTATTATCCAGAGCTCAGGTTACATACGAATCACAGTATTTTTACATCTTTGTTATTACCCCTTAAATTAATATTGTTTATTTAAATGATAATCACTGCATATGTTGTTAATCACACCAGAAAAAAGGATAATACACAGGATTTTTATAGCGTGAGGCTCGCATGACTGAATATGTCTTGTTATTGATTGGTACTGTTCTGGTTAATAACTTTGTATTAGTACAATTTTTAGGCTTATGTCCTTTTATGGGTGTATCAGGAAAACTTGATACAGCTATTGGTATGTCTTTGGCTACCACTTTCGTGCTTACGCTCGCCTCCGTCACCAGTTATTTAGTGAATCAGTATATTTTAATCCCACTCGACATAGAGTTTTTGCGCACAATGAGCTTTATTTTAGTAATTGCCGTTGTGGTGCAATTTACCGAAATGGTGGTACGTAAAACCAGCCCAACCCTATATCGATTATTAGGAATATTTTTACCACTTATAACCACTAACTGTGCTGTATTAGGTGTCGCTTTACTGAATATCAAAGAAGATCACTCATTTTTACAATCGGCAGTGTATGGTTTTGGCGCTGCGGTTGGTTTTTCGTTAGTGCTGGTATTATTTGCAGCATTACGTGAACGTTTAGCAGCAGCTGACGTACCCACTCCTTTTAAAGGCGCCTCTATTGCCATGATAACCGCAGGATTGATGTCGATGGCGTTTATGGGCTTTACCGGATTAGTGAAATTTTAATATGACCTTGTTTTATGCCTTAATTGCGCTTGGCTCGTTAGCGCTGGTTTTTGGGTTGATTTTAGGATTTTCCGCTATACGATTTCGCGTAGAGAGCAATCCCATTGTTGAGCAAATAGACACCATTTTACCGCAAACCCAGTGCGGACAATGTGGCTACCCAGGTTGTCGCCCCTATGCTGAAGCAATTGCAAATGGCGATGAAATAAACAAATGCCCACCGGGTGGCGAAGCTACCATGAAAAAGCTTGCCGGCTTAATGGGAGTTGATGAAAAACCACTTGCCGGCGGCGAACAAGCAGAGCCAATAAAAACGGTAGCCTACATTCGCGAAGACGAATGTATTGGCTGCACTAAATGCATCCAGGCTTGCCCTGTTGACGCTATTTTAGGCGCGACTCGCCAAATGCACACGGTGTTAATTGATGAATGTACTGGCTGCGATTTATGTGTTGAGCCCTGCCCTGTAGATTGCATTGATATGCTGCCTGTAGCCGAAACTAAACAAAACTGGAAATGGCAGCTAGATGCTATTCCTGTTACACAAATAGATTAGAGGTTTGAGTGGATAAGTTACTTGAACAAATAAAAGAAGGGGTTGTTTGGCCATTTTCTGGCGGCATACACCCACCACAAAAAAAATCACTCTCTAATAGTGCTAGCATTACGCGCCTACCATTGCCCGATAAGCTCGTAGTGGCGCTAAAGCAACACATAGGCGCAAACGGTAAGCTGCTTGTAGAAAAAGGACAGCGTGTACTTAAAGGCCAAGCTCTAACCTCCCCTGCTGCAAACTGGTCAGTGCCTGTACATGCCCCAAGCTCGGGTATTGTTACTGATATAGCACCAATGCCTTCTGCGCATCCTTCTGCATTACCAGAGCTGAGTGTTGTTATTGAACCAGATGGTAAAGATGAATGGGTGGCACTTAACCCAATTAATAATCCAACAACGCTTACCCACGACGAACTAGTAAATATAATTCATCAAGCCGGTATTAGCGGTATGGGCGGCGCAGGTTTTCCTACTTATGTAAAAGCTGACACAAAGCAACCGATTGAGTTTTTGATAGTCAATGCGGTTGAGTGTGAACCCTATATTACAGCCGACGATACCTTAATGCGTGAGCATGCAATTGAGGTAATTCAAGGCCTTGAACTCATGCAACAGTTGCTAAACCCAACGTTGTGTATTGTGGGCATTGAAGATAACAAGCCTGAAGCGATAGTTGCTATGACTAAGGCGGCTGAGCATAACGAAAAAATAATTGTGCAAACGGTCCCGACTATTTACCCATCGGGCGGTGAAAAACAACTTATTAAGCTACTCACCAATCGTGAAGTACCTAGCACAGGCATACCGGCTGACATTGGCGTACTTGTACAAAACACAGGTACGTTGTTTGCCGTGCAGCAAGCTGTGTACGAAGGTAAGCCACTCATTGAACGGGTAGTCACTGTAACAGGTAATACTATCCATAAACCTGGTAATGTGTGGGCTTTATTAGGCACTGAAATTAAACATTTACTTGATTGCCAAGGTTTTTCACCTGTACCACAGCAACGCGTTGTTATGGGTGGCCCGATGATGGGCTTTACTCTGCCAACAGTGCGGATTGGCATAGTTAAAACAACTAACTGTATTTTAGCGCCTGATCATAAAGAGCTAGCAGAACCCGGCCCTGAAAAAGCCTGTATACGCTGTAGTGCGTGTGCTGATGCCTGCCCTGCTTCTTTATTGCCACAGCAATTACAGTGGTTTGCTAAGTCAAAAGAATACGACAAACTACAAGAACACAATTTATTTGATTGTATTGAATGTGGCGCATGTGCCTATGTTTGCCCAAGTGAAATCCCACTTGTGCAGTACTACCGTGTCGCCAAAGTGGAAATAAAAGAACAACAGGCTGATAAAATTAAAGCTGATCGCGCAAAAGAGCGTTTTGATGCACGTAAAGAGCGCCTAGATCGCGAGCAAGAAGAAAGACAAAACCGCCATAAACGTAAACCTGCTGCTAAATCGGCTGACGAAAAACAAAAAGTAGCTGATGCTTTAGCCCGCGTTAAAAACAAATCAGATAATGGCGATGAAAAATCAGCTGTTGCTGCCGCTATAGCCCGCGCCAAAGCTAAAAAGCTCGGTGATCAATCTGCGGAATTAGAACCTGATAATAGTGAAGTCGCAAAAGAACGCGCACTACGTAAAGAACAAGCTAGAAAATATAAAGATCAAAAATCTCAAACAGATGAATCAGCCGATACTGCACCTGTTGATGATAAAAAATCAGCAGTGGCTGCAGCAATTGCTCGCGCTAAAGCTAAAAAAGCAGCGCAAGCAAATGAAGGTACTGAGCCAGTCGTTAGTGAAGCGCCACAAAGCGAAGCACCTGTTGATGACAAAAAAGCCGCCGTTGCCGCTGCTATTGCACGCGCCAAAGCTAAAAAAGCAGCTAAAGCCTTAGAAAATGCAGAGCCTGCCGTTAGTGAAGCGCCGCAAACCGAAGCACCAGTTGATGATAAAAAAGCCGCCGTTGCCGCTGCTATTGCACGCGCCAAAGCTAAAAAAGCAGCTAAAGCAGCTAAAGCATTAGAAAATGCAGAGCCTGCCGTTAGTGAAGCGCCGCAAACCGAAGCACCAGTTGATGATAAAAAAGCCGCCGTTGCCGCTGCTATTGCACGCGCCAAAGCTAAAAAAGCAGCTACAGCCTTAGAAAATGCAGAGCCTGCCGTTAGTGAAGCGCCGCAAACCGAAACACCTGTTGATGACAAAAAAGCCGCCGTTGCCGCTGCTATTGCACGCGCTAAAGCTAAAAAAGCAGCTAAAGCAGCTAAAGCAAATGAAGGTACTGAGCCAGTCGTTAGTGAAGCGCCGCAAACCGAAGCACCAGTTGATGATAAAAAAGCCGCCGTTGCCGCTGCTATTGCACGCGCCAAAGCTAAAAAAGCAGCTAAAGCACTTCAAGATGCAGAAGCACCCAACGCACCCGATAATACCGACAATTCATCTAGCTCTATTGACGCTGACGTACCTAAATCAAGCGACGATAAGAAAAAAGCAGCTGTTGCTGCCGCTATTGCCCGAGCAAAAGCCAAAAAGTTACAAAAAGAAGGAAATGATCAGTCATGAAATTAACCATGGCCAGTTCGCCGCATAACCACAGTCATAAATCGTTAACGCGATTAATGCTTACCGTTATAGCTGCGTGTATTCCTGGACTCATTGCTCAAGTTGTATTTTTTGGCACTGGCGTGCTTATTCAGTTAGTACTGGCATTAACTGCAGTAACAGTTTTTGAAGCTGCCATAATGCTGATGCGAAAGCGCCCGGTTTGGCCTGCATTAAGTGATGGCAGTGCATGGCTAACCGCTGTGTTATTAGCGTTAAGTATTCCGCCTTTAGCCCCGTGGTGGATAATTATTATTGGTTGTTTATTTTCTATTATTATCGTTAAACAATTATATGGCGGCTTAGGGTTTAACTTATTCAACCCCGCAATGGCTGCCTATGTGCTGTTATTAGTTTCATTTCCGGTACAAATGACCTCGTGGTTACCTGTGTCTGAACTATCTAACAACGTTATAGGGTTTACTGAACAACTACGTATAATATTTACCGACTTCACCTCCATTGGTTATAGTTTAGATCAAGTCCGCGCAGGTATTGACGGCATCACTATGGCAACGCCTTTAGACACCATTAAAACCGATATTGGTCATGGTTTAACGGTTACCGAAAGCATGCAAAAAACATTATTTAATGAATGGGCAGGCCTTGGCTGGATGTGGGTTAATTTAGGCTTTTTAGCAGGTGGTTTATACCTATTAAAAGAAAAAATAATTAACTGGCATATTCCAGTGAGCTTTATTGCAAGCTTAGCTATATGCAGCGCCATTGGTTATATTGCCGCCCCAGGAACCGAGCCTGGCACAATATTTCACTTATTAAGTGGTGCTACTATGATGGGCGCATTTTTTATAGCTACCGATCCGGTATCAGCTGCCACAACTAATAAAGGTCGTTTAATTTACGGTGCTTTAATTGGCCTACTAGTGTATTTAATTCGTACTTTTGGTGGTTATCCTGATGCCGTTGCGTTTGCTGTACTGTTATTAAACATTGCAGTGCCGTTGATTGACTACTACACGCAACCACGTACTTATGGCCATGGAGCAGTAAAATGATTATTTCATCAATGGCTAAAAATGGCGCTATTTTAACGGCATTTGCCCTTGTAACCACGGGGCTCGTTGCGTCAATTAATGCATTAACCGCCGATAAAATTGCCGAACAAGAACAGCTACACCTAACGTCTCAATTGCAAGAAGTGCTTGACCCGAGTACTTACGATAACGCGCTTTCAACCGATTGCGTTATTATTTCAGATGAACGGTTAGGCCCTTATGCTAATCAAATAATTTATCGCGCCCGCAAAAATAACAAACCCGTTGCTCTTGTTGTAAGGCATGTCACACCAAGTGGTTACAGTGGCGATATTAACTTGCTAACGGCCGTTTTAAGTGATGGTACTATTGCAGGCGTGCGCAGCACTAAACACGAAGAAACCCCTGGTTTAGGTGATAAGGTAGAAGTTAAAAAATCCTCTTGGATCACCACATTTAAAAGTTTAACAGTGCAAGGCGAAGACGATGCTCGCTGGGCCGTTAAAAAAGACGGGGGACAATTTGATCAGTTCACAGGAGCCACCATTACGCCTCGCGCAGTGGTTGGCTCAGTAAAAAACGCAGTGCTGTTCGCACAGAGTGAATTTGATGCTATTTTTGCCGCGCCTAACGCCAAATGTGCAGAGGTAACTAAATGAGCGAATTAAAAACATTATATAAAGAAGGTGTATGGGTAAATAACCCTGCCCTAGTGCAGCTTTTAGGTCTTTGCCCGTTATTAGCTGTTACCTCTACAATTACAAATGCACTGGGTCTAGGGCTTGCAACACTGCTTGTTTTAGTCGGCTCTAACGTAAGCGTATCAATCGTAAGAAACTGGGTACCAAAAGATATTCGTATTCCGGTGTTTGTTATGATCATTGCAGGCTTTGTAACTATAGTGCAGTTACTCATGAACGCTTATACATTTGGGCTTTATCAGTCTTTAGGGATTTTTATCCCGCTGATTGTTACTAACTGCGCCATTATTGGCCGTGCTGAAGCCTACGCGTCTAAAAAACCAATTCACTTATCAGCCTTTGATGGCTTAATGATGGGCTTGGGCTTTATGATTGTGCTGGTCGTTTTAGGCGCAATGCGTGAACTAATTGGCCAAGGTACGTTATTCGACAGCGCCGACTTATTATTAGGCCCGTGGGCACAAAGCTTACGCATTGAAGTATTTAGCTTTGATAACCAATTTTTACTGGCCATTTTGCCACCCGGTGCCTTTTTAGGCCTGGGGCTGCTTATTGCAGCTAAAAACGTAATAGACGCACAAATAAAATCAAAACAAATCGCACCGCCAGAGGCTGAAAAAGGCCCTCGAGCACGTGTTACTAGCTTAACTTAAGGGGAAAGCGCATTAACTTAGCAAAAGCTAATGCGTTTTAAGTTGCATGAATAAAGAAAAACGTCACCAAATACTGTCGCGCCTGCGCGACGATAATCCACATCCAGTTACAGAGCTTGAATATTCAAGCCCATTTGAGTTATTGGTTGCCGTTACGCTCTCAGCGCAAGCAACTGATGTAGGCGTTAATAAAGCCACTCGTAAGCTGTTCCCTGTTGCTAATACACCCCAAGCTATTTTAGATATTGGCCACGATACACTGCGTGATTACATTAAAACCATTGGCCTATTTAATTCAAAAGCGGCCAACGTTTACAAAATGTGCCAAATATTGGTAGATGAGCATAACAGCATAGTGCCAGAAAATCGTGAAGCCCTAGAAGCCCTACCAGGCGTTGGCCGTAAAACAGCTAATGTTGTACTCAATACCGCCTTTGGTTGGCCTGTAATAGCAGTAGATACGCATATATTTCGTGTTTCTAATCGCACTAAGCTTGCCATGGGTAAAGATGTTGTAGCCGTTGAACAAAAACTTGAAAAAGTAGTGCCTGCAGAATTTAAAGTAGACGTACATCATTGGTTGATTCTTCACGGACGTTATACCTGCATAGCACGTAAACCTAAGTGTGGCAGCTGTATTATTGAAGACTTGTGTGAGTTTAAAGATAAAACAGAGTAACTATAGGCTGCCTTGAGCGATAACCGGTCATTGAGGTTGGCTTAATATAACAGTTAATTGATTTCCTAACTGTGTTGTTCGCGCATATATTCAAGCAAACGAGCGACACGCGCATTTTGTTTCATTTAACTTTACTTAAAAGTTTTAGAAAACTTAGTGATAGTAATACCTTAGGTTATTTGTTAAAACTATATAATGAAGAAAGATGAGCGTAGCGTCGGCAGAAATACTAAAATGTTAGATTACTAGGAGAATTCAGTGACAACTGGTGAATGGATAGCAACAATTATAGCTTCAAATGCATTAACACTTGGTGTAGCTACTTTTATTAGGGCGTGTTGATCTTTGCGGTATAAAAAACAAACAGCATAAGGATAAGGTATAATTGAATTCGCTAAAAAACATTACACGAACCCTCATGCCAAGATTAATGTTAACAGACGCGACATGGAATGTCTTATCAAAAGTAATGCACTTAAGTGGTCGAATTTATAATAAGCCTGAGCATAGAAAAACGCTCGAAGGCATACTCTATAGGATGCGTACCGGTATTCCTTGGCGAGATTTACCGTCTTATTTCGGCTCGTGGAGTGCTATTTATAGACGATTTAATTTATGGTCCAAAAAAGATATTTTGAATGAATTATTTCGAGTGTTATCCCACTATGCTGATATGGATTGGATCTTTATTGATGGCAGTATTGTCAGGGCTCACCAGCATAGTTGCGGTGCAAGAACCGCTGACAATGAATCAATCGGTAAGAGTCGAGGTGGTAATTCGACTAAAATTCATCTTGCAGTAGATAGCGGAGGATTGCCTGTTTATTATGAATTATCCTGTGGAAATACGCATGATATCGTCCATGCAGAGTCATTTGTAGCCAATTGCCCAACGAGTAATGTTGTTGTCGCAGATAAAGGCTACGATAGTGAAAAACTAAGAGAGTTTATTCGTGACAATAGCGCTACACCCGTTATTCCACGCAAGGATAACAGTTTAGTGGGTAATGAAGATATTGACTGGTGCATGTACAAATATAGGCACTTAGTTGAGAATGCCTTTGGTCGGATCAAACAATATAGAGGGATAGCCACACGGTATGAAAAGCTTGAGCGGAATTATCATTCCATGCTCGCTTTAGCATTCACTATGATGTGGCTACCAATATGGGCTGATTAATATATATACTACAAAGATCAACAGCCCCTAGTAACTTGATGATTAAAAGTTCCGAAACAAAGGCTAAAACGGCCAATGATATAAGAGATGCGACAATCAAAAAGTTAGAGGTAGACTATGGTGCACTTGAAAAAGAAGTTTCTAAATTATTACCTTTGAAAGAAACTGTAGCCGAAAAAGAGTCTGTTCTAGCGGTTGCCAAAAAAGATATTAAGCGTCTAAAAACTGTTGTCATGTCTCATGGTCGCAAGCAGAAGAAGTTATTAACGTATATTGAATCTCAAGAAAACGAAGTATCTAGACTAGAAAATAAATTACTGTCTCTTGCAGAGAAATTTGAGGGAATAGGCAAGCAAAACTCTAATGAAGTATTTGAATTGAAATGTGAGTTGTTGGTTGCTACACGGTCTATAGAAGTAGTGAAGAGATCTATTAACAAACTTAAAAAAGAAGTCGAAGATACTCCCCGTTTAATGCTTGAGTAATCTAATCGGGTAGCCGGAGGTCTCTAACCTCCAGCCCCCACACCACCCATCATGCGGGTCCGCAATGGGCGGTTCATCTCCCGTAATGAATATTGATCCAAATATCTTTCAATGACACTAAACCTTGTGATGCTAAATAGTCATTACCTAGCGCAATGTTAATTCCTTTTGTTTTTGAGCTTCTACAAGGGCCTTTACTGGTGATACCACAGGCTATGGCGAGTCGTTCGCTAACACCCAATTTCATTAAACTGCGTACTTTGGTGCGAGGTTTACGCCATTGCCGCCAGTAGCACATTCTTATCCTACGGCGGATCCAGTGATCTAAATCCACCGTTAGCTGATAAGCGTTGGCTATTAGGTAGTAGTGTCCCCAGCCGCGTAAATACTTCGTGAGTTTATGAATTTGTAGGGTCATTGAGATCCCCCAGTTGCGATTAGTGAGTTCTTTTACATTTGCTTTAAATTTCTTTAGCGCCTGTTCATGGATCTGCACTTGACCGTAACGGAAGGTAAACCCGAGAAATTTCGAGCCTGATACGGGACCGACCCGACTTTTCGATTCATTCACTTTGAGCTTTAATCGCTGAGTGATAAACGCAGTAATGTCCCGTTGCATTATTAGCCCTTCGCTTTTCGTTTTTACTAAAATGATTATGTCATCAGCGTAACGTGCAAACTTAAGGCGTTTGTAGGTTAACTTCTTATCTAATTCATCGAGTAAAATGTTGGAAAGCAAAGGGGATAATGGCCCACCTTGAGGGACACCTTTGGTTGACTCAAACCACAGACCGGTTTCACGCTCTGCTATTCCCGCTCGTAAGTATTTACCGAGTAGGCGCATGAGTGCTTTGTCTTTGATTTTACGGCCAACACGATTCATCAGCATGTCATGGTCTACTTCATCAAAGAACTTAGACAAGTCGATATCAACCGCTGTTTTATAGCCTTGTTTAACACAAGATTGAACATGGTTCACTGCTTGACTGGCTCTTTTATGAGCTCGATAACCATAACTATGCGATGAAAATTGAGGCTCAAAATAAGGGCTGATCACTTGAGCAATGGCTTGTTGGATCACTCTGTCGATAATAGAGGGGATCCCAAGCATTCGCTCACCGCCATCAGGTTTAGGTATTATCACGCGTTTGACTGGCAAGGGTTGATAAGTGCCGCTAAGTAATTGTTGTTTAATACCCAGCCAATGTAACTTAGCGAAGTCATTAAATTCCTCAATACTCATATTATCAATACCCGCAGCCCCTTTATTGCGCTTAACATGTTGCCATGCTGCACCAATATTGTGGTTGCTCAGTACCCTTGCCATCAGGTCACGATCTGTTTGGTTGTATTCATTCGAGGTATTATTCACCATAGAACGCTGTTCATCACTATCACAACACGGTGATCTATGTGAATTCAAGTTCATTTGTAGTATCTCCTCTGGTTAAGATGTTCAGGCCTTCACCGTGTCCCCTCCATTACGATGGGCGTTTGGCTACTCGGCAACTGCTCCTGCGTTGCTCTACCTCCTGCATCCATGCAGTCGTATGCCGTCTGCTGACTTCTGATAAATCACTCTAGCGATTACTCGATAAAGCGCGTCGAAACTAACGCTTGTTTACTGCTATTTCGCTCGCTGTAGGTCGCAGCAACCAAAGCGCCAAGGGTTGAACAACCAGTCCCTAACTGGTAATCTTCAAGCGTTAGTGCGGATGCGTGTTTATCAGATCTCCCCGAATAAGGTGCATCGACTTTCTCTGCACAACTGCATCATTTACGGTGGCCGTTAGATCACATGACTTCGCTATCTTGTGCTAGCTCGTCTCCAGCCTACGCCTCATATGATGTTTTTGTTCATCAGCTCACAGATTTGCTAGCGGCTTCCTCTAGACTATCTCTCGCGATTTAGCCCTTGCCATTCGCTAGTAGTTATCGTTTAATAACAGTGTGTTATTTAAATGGTGATCTTCCTACAGAGGACTTTCACCTCATAAGTCAATGCCCATGTCGGGCGTACACAAGCGGTTTATGAATGGACTCGTCACGGCTTGCTCGGGTTCGTTCCTCACCAATTTTAGCAAGCCTAAACTCTCCCCATAACCGGGCGTTAGGCATTCAGGAGTAAGCATGATTAAATTTAAAATAGTAAGCATAATTACAGCCGTTATCGCACTCACTTTGTGTGTGATTTTTATACTTATTCCCGAAGTATTATTTATGTTGTTTAATATTGATGAAAATAGTTCCGCTTTCTTCATTGGTAGAAGGGCTGCAATGTTATTTCTCGGAATATCGGTATTTAGTTGGTTCGGCCGAAATGCTGAGCATTCAGAGTCTAGGCAGGCTATATGTTTAAGTCTTTCAGTTTCTATGTTTGCATTGGCTTTTCTTGGTAGTGCAGAATACCTACGTGGTTTTGCTGGTATAGGTATTTCACTGGCTGTTATTACGGAAGCTACTCTTGCTTTGCTATATTTTAAAATATGGTTCAACTACAAAAATGCCTAACAACACGCCCTGAGGTGGACAGCAAGCGCTAAAGCTCACTTTCCACCGCAAATTTTAACAGCGGTGATCCCTTACTTTTCAATGCAGTTAAGTAAGTTGATTCATCGTAGGGCGTATGTGTTTTCCAGCACCTAAATAGGATTCGTATCCACTTAAATGCCAATGATCTGATGATGGTATTATGAGGTTTTCCTTTGGCTTCTTGCTGCCGATAATAGGCTTTAGCCCAAAATGAATAACGCACAGATAATCCTGCTCATTCCACAAATGTTTGCCTTAAAAATTTAGTGCACGAGTATCGCCAGTGTATCCATTCCTTCTTGCCACTGCGTTCGGTCACTGGAGCAATGCCTGCGTATTTTTGTATGTCAGCGGCGCACTTATAGCGGTCACGATTTGACCCCATAGCGGCTAATAATCGAGGTGCTAATTGTGGGCCTGCACCGGGTAAACTATCAAAAATAGCGCGATCTGTATATTGCTTATAAAGCGTTTTAATTTCGTCATCAAATCGTGTTATTGCCAACATCAGCTGTTTAAGTTGCGGAACGAGGCATTCAATAAGCAATAAGTTTGGCGTGATCACCGCCATATCTTCGGTAAGTATTTCAGCATCTTTTATTTCTTTTATCCGCTTTTCATTAACGAGTGGGTAGCGGGAATTATGTTGATTAAAGAAGTCGAGTAGTGTTTGTTTCCTCGCTTTTTTAGCGTGAGCAAGAGAGGGCCAGCGCAGTAAGAAGTCACAGAATATTTGAGTGTCTTTTTCTTTAAACCAATCAATCACGTGGGGATAATAATTTTTTAGCGTTGTGGCTATTTTATTGGTTAAATTAACACGATCTTGTACTAGTTTACGTCTGTATTCGACAAGCTGCGCAAGACACCTAACGTCCTCTGAATCCGGCCTAATAACCGTTAATTTATCCATATGAAGTTGTAAGATTTCAACTTGAATAATTGCATCAGTAGGATCATCTTTAGCCCCGCTGTGCGTAAATGCAGCACGGTATTTAGCAACACTTGATGGGTTAATCACAAATAATACAATGTGCTTAAATTTACTGAGTGCATATATAAGTGGGCCTTTTTTTAGCTCACACGCGACAGCAACAGATCTGCCGTTGTAGCGTTGTTTTAACCCAAGCGCCCATGCATTAATTGACTTAGGCTCAGAGGAAATCACACTTAAATGTTGTGTATTTGTGTCGCGATTTATTTCACAAATATCGTGTTTACGGTCGGCCCAATCGATCCCGATAAGGGCAGCAAAATCTGAGACGTTAAAGGCTTCCATTTTGGGCCTCCTAGAGGTAAAGTGAAAGAATAGATAGAGGCTAATAGTGTTTCTCGCAGGTCTTATAGATAGTCGGCATTACGACAATCCCTGAGTATGCGTATTGAAACAAATAACTTCTGTTGATCCGAAAGTCTTGTTACAAACATTGATTGTTTCCGCTCAAATATTCGTGATCAACAGAAGCATATTCCATGTATTAATGAGATAGGTAAATACATTAATTAATGGAACGGAGTAACTATAAGTCATTCAAAAGGACAAAAAACAGTTGGTTTTTGCTCCTTCGTCGCTTATTTTAACCAACTATTTTTTGCCTCTTAATGAGACGTTGAGGCTGTAGAATTACTCTTTTTAGGAACATACACAACTATTCTTGGTTGGTTGCTTTTTAACCTTGAATCCATCTATTCGCTGTGATCTAATAGATATTATTCACCCATGGTAAACTGTTATGGCTAACTATAAGCCTGACTTATCCTGTCAAAATAAATTCATTCCTATCAATTTCGCTGAGCAGATTCTGCCTGGCACATTTGAATATGCCCTTTGTTATATCGTCGAAAATAAACTCGATTTATCGGGATTTGACGCGTGGTATAACAACGACAAAACGGGCGCTGCTGCGTATCCGCCTTCGGTAATGTTAAAGATTATTTTACTGGGCTATGCACATGGTTTAATTAGTAGTCGCCGAATTGCTAAAGCGTGTGAGACGAACATTTTATTTATGAGTGTGTCGGGTGATATCCAGCCACATTACACATCTATAGCGGGTTTTGTGGCTAAAATGCATGAACAGATTGAGCCACTTTTTACGCAAGTGCTGATGATATGTGATGAGGAAGACTTGATAGGCCGCAACATGTTTGCCATTGATGGATGTAAATTAAAGTCCAATGCGAGTAAAGAGTGGAGTGGCACATTCGATGAGTTAGGCCGCAAAAAAGCAAAACTAGAACGCGCAAGTAAACGTATTATTGAACGCCACCAATCAGAAGATGGTCTGGGCGAAGAGTTGATAACTCAGGACTTAAAACAAAAAGAAAAGCTGGATAAAAGTGCAGATAAAATTACCGAGTTCTTAGCCACTCACAAAGAAAAAATAGGCAGTAAAGGCAAGCCTGTTAAAAGTAATATCACTGACCCTGATAGCGCGAAAATGACCACGTCAAAAGGGACAATTCAAGGCTATAACGGCATAGCGATAAACGATGACAAACATCAAATCATCCTGCAAGCACAAGCGTGGGGGTCGGTGGGCGAACAACAAACTCTACAGCCAGCTGTTAAGCAATTAAAACAGCAACTCGCTAAACTCAATACAGAAAAAATGGCAGATAAACACACCATTAAATTCACCGCAGACAGCGGGTTTAACAGCGAAGTGAACCTTGAATATATGGCGAAAAGTGGGTTCGATACCTACATTGCGGATAATCAGTTTAGAAAACGAAATCCGCTGTTTAAAGACAGCGAAACATACGAAACGGAGCAAGAAAAGCGCCGGCTAAAACGCAGCAAAGGCAAGCCACGCTTATTTACCTCAGATGATTTTCATTATGATGAAGCAACCCAAACATGCCGCTGCCCAGCAGGTAATGATATGTGGCGAAGTGGTATAAATGTAAAAAGTCACAATCAGCAATACACGCGATTCTGCGGTTACTTAAAAGACTGTAAAGCGTGCCCGCTACAACAGCAATGCATGCGAAAACCACCGATAGACAGGGGACGACAAGTTCAGTTTATAAATAATGAATCACGCAAAAAGCTGAGCTATGTAGACAAAATGAAAGTAAAAATAGATAGCCCCATAGGGCGACGACAATACAGTAAGCGATTAGGCTGTATTGAGCCAGTGTTCGGAAACATTACAGTGAATAAAGGGATGAATAAATTGACCTTACGGGGTCAAACGAAAGTGAACGCCCAATGGCAACTGTATTGCCTTGTTCATAATATAGAAAAGCTGAAAAACACGATGCATTAAGAGAGGCAACCCCTTTTAAGCCAAAATAAAGCCACTGAAACACCCGTAACTCCTTCCAAAACGCCAGTTAAAACAATACCAAACCAGCTTTTATATTCTATGAAAAATACAGTAATCAATTGAATCAAAATTGGAACTCAGCTATGGTCTATTTATCAATAAAAATAAATTTAAAAACGAGTTAATCTACAGGCTCGTTAGGCAAATAAAGCAGAGGATTCCAGATGGAGTTGTTTGGTGTAGATTCAAAAATAGTAGTCAATAAAGATAAAAAGAAATTTGACAAAATAAAACCCATATTTGAAGAATGGCTAAAACTAAATAGGGACTATATCGAGTTAACTGAAAGTGGTGATAACCTTTATTGGTACAATGAGCGCTCAAATATTAGTGCTCTTGCTGGTGCTGTATGGCGCAGAGGTGGTTTTGCCCAAGAGGAATTTTCTTCTGAAAAAGGTGAAAAATCAGAAAGAAAAATGGGTCGTGTAGACCTTTATTTTCACTTTCAAGGCTTAGATGTAATTTGCGAAGCAAAACACTTGTTTTTATATATGCCAGAAAATAATAGAAAATGTTTAAAAACAAAAATCAAAGCTAGCCTAGCTAACGCTTTTGAAGATGTAAAAACTACGACAGCAGCAACTGATTATCAAGATTTTGGATTAGCACTTTCATTTATCGTTCCTTATTACTTAAATGAAAAAAATGTTGAAGATACAGAGATAGAGTTAGATAACGTTTTAAGTGACCTTGATTGTTCATTTTATGTTTCATTTAAGACAACCACCGAAGATATAATTAATGAAAATGATGGTGTATATAATTCTGTCATTCTCGTAGGTAAATTTGCCTAACAACACGCCCTGAGGTGGACAGCAAGCGCTAAAGCTCACTTTCCACCGCAAATTTTAACAGCGGTGATCCCTTACTTTTCAATGCGGTTAAGTAAGTTGATTCATCGTAGGGCGTATGTGTTTTCCAGCACCTAAATAGGATTCGTATCCACTTAAATGCCAATGATCTGATGATGGTATTATGAGGTTTTCCTTTGGCTTCTTGCTGCCGATAATAGGCTTTAGCCCAAAATGAATAACGCACAGATAATCCAGCCCATTCCACAAATGTTTGCCTTAAAAATTTAGTGCATGAGTATCGCCAGTGTATCCATTCCTTTTTGCCACTGCGTTCGGTTACTGGAGCAATGCCTGCGTATTTTTGTATGTCAGCGGCGCACTTATAGCGGTCACGATTTGACCCCATAGCGGCTAATAATCGAGGTGCTAATTGTGGCCCCGCCCCAGGTAAACTATCAAAAATAGCGCGATCTGTATGTTGCTTATAAAGTGTTTTAATTTCGTCATCAAATCGTGTTATTGCCAACATTAGCTGTTTAAGTTGCGGAACGAGGCATTCAATAAGTAATAAGTTTGGCGTGATCACCGCCATATCTTCGGTGAGAATTTCAGCATCTTTTATTTCTTTTATCCGCTTTTCATTAACGAGTGGGTAGCGGGAATTATGTTGATTAAAGAAGTCGAGTAGTGTTTGTTTCCTCGCTTTTTTAGCGTGAGCAAGAGAGGGCCAGCGCAGTAAGAAGTCACAGAATATTTGAGTGTCTTTTTCTTTAAACCAATCAATCACGTGGGGATAATAATTTTTTAGCGTTGTGGCTATTTTATTGGTTAAATTAACACGATCTTGTACTAGTTTACGTCTGTATTCGACAAGCTGCGCAAGACACCTAACGTCCTCTGAATCCGGCCTAATAACCGTTAATTTATCCATATGAAGTTGTAAGATTTCAACTTGAATAATTGCATCAGTAGGATCATCTTTCGCCCCGCTGTGCGTAAATGCAGCACGGTATTTAGCAACACTTGATGGGTTAATCACAAATAATACAATGTGCTTAAATTTACTGAGTGCATATATAAGTGGGCCTTTTTTTAGCTCACACGCGACAGCAACAGATCTGCCGTTGTAGCGTTGTTTTAACCCAAGCGCCCATGCATTAATTGACTTAGGCTCAGAGGAAATCACACTTAAATGTTGTGTATTTGTGTCGCGATTTATTTCACAAATATCGTGTTTACGGTCGGCCCAATCGATCCCGATAAGGGCAGCAAAATCTGAGACGTTAAAGGCTTCCATTTTGGGCCTCCTAGAGGTAAAGTGAAAGAATAGATAGAGGCTAATAGTGTTTCTCGCAGGTCTTATAGATAGTCGGCATTACGACAATCCCTGAGTATGCGTATTGAAACAAATAACTTCTGTTGATCCGAAAGTCTTGTTACAAACATTGATTGTTTCCGCTCAAATATTCGTGATCAACAGAAGCATATTCCATGTATTAATGAGATAGGTAAATACATTAATTAATGGAACGGAGTAACTATAAGGCTAAAATTATGATGCATAGTTGTTCTATATAAATAATTTTTAACATAGTTAGTGAGTTATTTAATACGCTAAGGTGATCATGTATTTAATAAAATTGGTATTAAATACCAGCTTCAACCATTGCTAGCTGAAATATATCTTTTGGAGCAATTGCGCCTGGCTGTTGTATAACAGCACCTGCTGCTTTTGCAGCAAGTTGTACAGCACTTGAAATTGATTTATCAGATAAACGAGCACCTAAATAAACACCGTTAAAGGCATCGCCTGCGGATGTCGTATCTACAACATTTGTTACCGGTATTATGGTGTGGCTTTGAAGCGTATCGCCCTCTTTTGTCACTACCGATTCAGGGCCATTTTTAACAACAATTTCTTCAATTTGGTAAGGCTTTAAATATTCAACAACTGCTTCTACGCTATGAACGTCATAAAGTGTTGTTAAATCTTCAACGCCTGGTAGGGTAATATCTGCAAACGTAAAGGCTAAATGATACTGCTCTTTTGTTTCCTCTACACTATTCCACAAACGTGCTCTGTAATTAGGATCAAAAACGATTTTAACCCCAGCACCTTTAAGCTGCTTTACCACTTTCCAAAAGTGTTCACGTGCACTTTCTTCAATTATTGCTAATGAAATTCCTGAAAAGAAAAACATATCACCTTGGCTAAGCTGCTCGAGTGCATCAGCATCTAAAAAATCAACAACCTTTTTAGCTGCAGAATCATTGCGCCAATAAATAAAGCTACGCTCACCATGCTCATCGGTTTCTATGTAATACATGCCGGGTACTTTGGTGTCGTGAGCAAATACGAGTTGTGTATTTATTTTTTCACTTTCAAAGCGTTCTAGCATTTTTTCACTTAAATTATCTTGACCTAAAGCCGTAACAACCGAAGTAGTCACCTGCGGGAAGCAACGTTTTAAATACACTGCAGAATTATAAACATCGCCTGCAAATGATTGGTGTAGTGTGGCTGCGCTCATAGCTCTAAGCTCGACCATGCATTCACCGATAAAGTAAATATTTTTCATCTTGGAAGTTACCCTATGTAGTTAACTGCTATGCGCTTATACAAAATATGTTGGCATAGCAGCTATTATCTAGATTATTGAGGCTTTTTAAGAGGTTCTATTTTTGGAATTAAAATCCAAACAGCTGCCATTGCTATAATAGCTAAAGAAGCACCAATAACAAATGCTGGCGTATAGTTACCATCAGCAGTAAGAATAGGCACAAGCGATGTAAGGCCTACAGCACCAAGTTTTGCCGCCATACCAGAGAAACCTGATAATGTACCTACCGCTTTTTTGCCTAACAAATCACTTGGTAGTGTTTGCACGTTACCAATTGCAGTTTGAAAACCAAATAATATAACAGCCATAATTAGTACCGCTGTCGTTGGTCCGCCTGGATTTGCCATTGCAAGTAATGCAGGTAACATAATTAAACAGCCCAGCGTTATAGTTAGCTTACGTGTTTTATCTGTATTCCAACCGGCTTTGAGTCGGTTTTGAGCTAATAAGCCACCAAACATAGCGCCAACATAAGGTACCCAACCATATATACCAATAGACTTAACATCCATGCCGTATACTTCGTTTAGGTAAATAGGTATCCAAAAAACAAATAACCACCAAATAGGGTCAATCGCAGCAGAGGCAATAATTACACCCCAGCTTTGCTTACGAGAAAGTAACTCAGCAGTTGAAGGGTTATATTCTTCTTCGTCTTCGCCTGTTACATCGCCATTATCATCAACACGTCTTTGACCTGTTAAGATATATTCACGCTCTTCGGCAGTAAGCCAAGGATGAGAGCTAGGCGGCGCTTTAACTAAAATTAACCAAGGCACTAACCAAAGAAAACCTAATACGCCCACAAAAACAAACACCATTTGCCAGCTAAAGTAGATAGTTAAATAAGCAATTAAAGGAATAGCAATAATACCGCCAATTGCGGCGCCAGAGTTGAAGATACCCTGTGCTAAAGCACGTTCTTTAGTAGGGAACCATTCTGCGTTACCTTTAGCTGCACCTGGCCAATTACCGGCTTCTGCTACACCTAAGATTGCGCGAAAAATACTAAGACTAAGTACACCTTGTGCAAATGCATGCGCAACGGTTGCAATAGACCAAACACCTATTGACAGTACAAAACCGAAGCGTGTGCCTACCCAGTCAAATATTTTACCAAATATGGCTTGACCAAATGCATAAGCAAATACAAACACAATTGAAATATTAGCGTATATTTGTTTGCGTTCTAGCGCTGATTCATCAGGAAATAAATCTTCAACAATGTCCGGCCAAAGCACACTAAGTGCTTGGCGGTCTATAGTTAATAATGGTAGCTAGCGCAATTAGCGCTATAACCCACCAACGTAAGCCTTTAAGTTGCATAATTAATCCTCAAGAAAGTCTTCACGCGCTGGGCTAAAAGTATCAATCAGGATTCCGCCTGTTGGACAGGTAGCTCCATGATCAGCAAATGGTGGGATTAAGCAGCTATCACCCGGTTTTAAGATTTTAGTTACGCCATCAATGTTAAAGTGAAACTCACCTTCAACAACATACGTTACTTGAGAATGTCTGTGAGCATGGTTATAACCAATAGCCCCTTTCTCAAACCAAATTTTAACAGCCATTAGCTCTTCGTTATAACCTAGCATTTGACGTTTTAGACCATTTCCTAAGTCTTCTATTTCGGTCTCGTTACCAAATGAAAAGTTTGCGCTTTGCTTTTGCATCCTATTTACTCCTGATTATTGTTCATCATATAAACGCCTAATCGGCCATTTAAAGTGAACTCTTTATTTTGATAATTGAATGTGTTTTTAGCTGATGTTGGTGCTTTATTAATTGCCACTAAATATGAGTTGCCTTTAATATCAAGTTCAACAAGTGTTAAATCGCCCTGCTGACTATATTCAAGCTTTGTAACTCGACTAACAGCTTCTAGGGTATATTCTTTACTTGGGTTGTACTCACCATGTGGCTCTAATACAGATATAAACTTATGTTGCTTTTGACCCTCAATACGACGAATAAAACCGTTTTCGTTGCGTAAGTTAAAATAAGGGTCGTTTACGCCTATTTGAGTAAACAAGAAAGACTCATCACCTTTAACCAAACTCGTTTGCGTATAAAAGCGAGCATTTTCGTTTAGCCACGTTACTTTAGCTAAACCACTTTGAGGTTGCGCTTGAGCTTTAAGCCATAAATGTTGGTAGCCATTTTTAGTACCTAGCGCAGACAGCTGTGTTGCATTTGCTTTTAACTCAAAGCTGGTATCTATAAGCTGACCTTTATAATGCAAAGGCAGGTCAAGTTGATGCGCTTTATTTGCAGCAACATCAAATATATCAAGTGCAACCGTGCTTTGTAGTTCAGGTAAGTTAATAAGTGCAAGCGTACGCTCAAGATCAACGCCGTTATAAGCTGTGCTTATTTCGCCGCTTGAAATCGTGCCGTATTCATTTGTTTCGAAAAAGTTAAGTGTAGGGTAATTACTATTTCCTACTTCAACATTTGCATTAAAATGCGTTGTTTCGTCAACCACTACCGTATTGTGCGCAACAGTGTGTTTAGCGTAAGTTTCGTTTTCAGGTAAATAACGACCGCCGTATTTAGCTTCTACATTTAAAAAACGTGCTGCGCCATAATCAGATACAATTTCATTACCGTGGTCGTAAAATTGCCATGTTAGTTTATCAAAATGACCGTGACCTAAGCCTTGTGCAGCAGGTTTAAACAGCAGTGCTTGATCGCCACCTACCTGCGTTCTCATTACAACTAGAGCACCTTGTTTACCGTCATTACCATCGCCGAAGGCAACAGATTTAAACGAATAAGGTTTTGCCATGTTGTTATCAAGTGCTTGAGCTACTTTTAGTCCATCACCAGAGAGAATTATTTGGTCTTGTTGTTTAGCAATATCTAAATAACCCGCATCGTTGGTTAAGCCATATGCTGCCGTTACACCATTAACTAACTCAATGGTATCGATGCCTTTACTTTTTATTGCATCGTTAATTGGGAAAAACAAACCGTTGTAGCTAAGTTGAATCGTCGTATCAATCGCTTTTAATAATATGCCATCGCGATATTCAAATATTTTTCGTTGTGGTTCGTTGTTTTCAATCGCTTTAGCAAACGTTACAAAGGGTAATAGTGCAAAGCGTTGATAGTAAGGACCTTCGTTATAGTAACCTTGTGGTGAAAACAGCATCTCTAGCTGCTTAATAAAGCCACCTTTACCCTAATGCCAGTCAGTTAACAGCTGACTGGCGTTTTTTATTGGGGTATTTACTGGGTTTTGGTTTCACACATCTCGGATACGCCCGCTCCTGTTTTATCGGTAATATGTGATGTTCAACTTGAGCTTGTAATTGCTCTATTGATTTAGGTATCCGTCCTGCATTTTCTATAAACATTGTATGAATAAGGTTAATAATACTAATAGCGCACGTCGTAAAACTCAGGTGTTTTGCATATATTCCAGACTTTTTCTGCGCCATTTTCACCATCTGATATCGGAGCAAGTTATAGCTCAACATTACGCCCCATAATTCTTGCGCTATCATCTCAGGTTTCTTGCTGCGTAGCGTGAAGTGACTATTCAGTAACGTTTGTTTCATTTCTCGATAACCAAGTTCAATTTCCCACCGTTCACTATAGAGGTCAACAATGTCAGCCTTAGGGAAACGCATTGGATCAGTCAGTGAAGTGAGTATATTCACCTCTTTCCCCTTAACCGTTTTTGTGACTAGCCTGACTTCAATGCTCTGTGGTAAATCGTCGAACTTTTTTCTCGCTTGTGCTGTTGCTTTTAGCTTGATAAGTTTGTCTTGACGACCTAAAGAGCGAACAATTTCATATTGCGTGCCTTTTCTCATCGGTTGAAGCCAATGCCTATTTTCCCCAGCATGATGCCAACGATTGAGTAAGCCTAGAGAATAGAAGCCTCTATCAAATAACGTCAGTGAGTTATCGGGTGTTGCCTCGATTAAGTCTTCAGCCAACACCATTTCACTAGTACGACAACTATCAAAGGCGCTCCCCATTAATAAATGGCTAGTTAACTCCATCAAACACACCATGCGAACCTGAGGGAAAGCCGTGTCACCATGCTGATTTTTCCACACGGAGAATGCATGTTGATTTTCAGCAGTATCCGGTGTGCGCCAAATAACACCATCAACACCCAGTAGTGATAGCCCGCACCATGTGGGATGGTTCGCATCAGCATTCCACATTTGCTGACTTTTCTCAAAAACCTGTTTAACGGCATCAGCCCCAAGCCGCTGCCTAGCCTGTACAACCGCACTGGGTGCAACGAGTTCTTTTTTACCTGGTAAAGCGAGCCCTAATTTACTGACAATACTCCACAGTGGGTCTTCACGATAAAACGACATACAAATGACTGTCCAAACGGCCATCTCAACAGGAAGCCTTCTTTTCCTTATCGTCGCGACACCAGCGGTTTCAGCGCATTGTTTGATAAAGTCAGGACATAAAAAATCACTCAGTTGACCTAAGCCTTCTGAATTGGGTGCGTAGCTATTGGCAAGAGAAAGTGCGGTAGTGAGTTGCAAAATAAAAGGCTCCTGAATAAATTCAGAAGCCTTTATAAACTAACCAGAAGATCGGTCAATGGATCGTCAAATATTTCTTAACTGATCGGCATTAACCTTTACCCGACTTTTCTAAATCGTATAATGATTTTTCTACCCACTCAGGTTCGCCTAATACATACCCTGCCATGCCAACACCCGCTGTTGCCCATGTTCCATGGTTATGTACTTTATTAAATGTAGAGGGTTGGCCTACAGATGTGAACAACGAAACAGGACGGAGTAAGTCATTCTCGATTGTTTTAATGTTATCGGCATTTAACGAGTCATGAATTAGATCATAAGCTTGTATTGTGTACACAAGCCACATTGCTTCATTTAGGCTTTGCCAAAAAAACTTACCTGGATTTTGCGAGTCCATTTTACGTTTTGGATGCAGACCAAGCGTTGGGTATAATTTTGCATACTCAAGCAACATATCACGTACATAGTTTGCGTATTTATCATCTTGGCTTAATTGATAAATAATGCCCGCGTTATACATAAGCTGATAATTTTTTTTGTGGCGTTCATGTGTATAACCACCACCACCATCTTTTGGTACAGGTACCGCAATTGGTTGAGCTATTTGTTCGTCTACTTGCGCTTTTAATAGCTCAAACGCAGTAGAAAATTTACCTTCGCTGCCTATTGCTTGGCGCATATGACTTACGTCATCAGTAGTAATTACTAAGTTTGGGTGCGCTGCATGCGCACCCAATGATGTAAGTAATGTAAGTGCTGCTACAGCCGCTATTTTAAAACCTGTTTGGCATTTTAATAAGTACATAGTATTTACCCTGTCTTATTTAAAATGTTGTTATTTTTTAATACTGCTGTATGTGGGCCTTTAACTCTTAACTCTTTAACACTTGGTGCTTTAGTTGCATCAAATGTATTGTCTAAGATTTCAGTTTTAGGCTCGCCTACTGTGTGCTCTACAACAATAGGAGCAGATTTAACAAATTTATTATCTTTGATATTAGTAACCTGAACACCGTGAACATAAATGCTCGCTTGCTCTTTGTTACGCTTACCAAGGCCGACGTTATTAAGCGTGTTATTTGTCATTTCAAAATGGGGGCCAAATGTACTTTCATCAGAACCACCACGGTAAAGCTTAACTATGCCGCCTTTTACATCATTAAATGTATTATTATTGACAATAACGTATTCCGCGTTATAAACACCTAAGTCTTCAATTTCAGTATTTAAACGTAAAATATCGCCAGTTACTGCATTAAAGGTATTACCTGTAACAATAATTTCGTCAGCCATTGCACCTTTACCAGTGATAAAGAAATGGAATGAATGATTAATATCTAAAGCATTTAACTGTGAGTTGGTCATTACAAAGCGGTAATTATCAACCATACCCCATTTTTGCGTACGAACAATGCTGTTACCTATTGCATCTGGCGCGTTTTCACCTGAAATTGATAAACCATCTAGTTTTAAGCTGCCGCCATCATGTATTTCAAACAAGGTAGAGCGTTGAAAAGTAAGTTTAGACTTTGCGTTCTGCTTCGCTTTAATTGTTAACGTTTTATCAATTTTAACCAGTTTAGAAACATCATACTGGCCAGGCGCTAGTTCTAAAACATCGCCCGATTCTGCATTATCAATAGCGTCTAGTAATGCACTTACATCAGCTTTAACAAAATGTGTCTTACCAGAATCAAAATCAACTAAAGCAGGTACTTTTGCATACCAGCTAACACCTGTATCTTCTTTTTTAAGTACTTTTAAATCGCGCTTTGCACCTACATTTAAACTTTTAGATGTTGGGTAAAGTAGACCATTACTTGCTTTTTCAAGCGTGATTTTTTCTTTTTTCACGCCGTACGTTAGCTCAGAAAGCACTTTTGTATCTGCAATGTTGTTACCTAGTACCAGCCCGCTTACATCGTCGAATGTTGTAAATGGCTGTTCACCATCTTGATTTATGATTAAGTTGTTTTTCATTACGCTATTTTTAGGGGTTGCGCTACGCTCAGCATCGCTACCTGCAGCAAGTTGAATATGACGCACATTTATAAATGTGTTGTTTTCAATCGTCGCATTTTCTACTTGGTGATAACGATTAATAGATGAATTTGGTACGCCGTTCATCACAGTAAAACCACTGCCAAAACGATAGCCTGTTAGGCCTTGTAGGTAGTTATTTCTTACAATTTGATCTTTATTGATAACGCGGATACCACCTGTATGATCAACACCATTACCAATAAAAATATTTTCTTCTATAAGATTACCATTACCATGGCGCAGCGTTAACGTACCGCGCGCTTCATAAAATACGTTATTACGAAGGATGTTTTTGCCTGATTTAACCGAAACAATTTCCACTTCACCATTGGTACGTTCAAAGTAATTATTTTCAACCAATGTATGCGAATCAGTTAGTGAGTAGTGGCTGGTGCCAATACGCAGGGTTTCACCACCGTTCGAACCAAAAGTAGGACGGTAGCCAAAATAGTTGTTGTCTATGCGGTGATAGTTTTCCTGGCTTGCTTTAGTGTTTAAACGAACAGCAACTGTCACACCTTTATTTCGTTTACCAACTAAATGACTATGATCAAAGCGGTTATGCTGTCCATATAAGGCAACCCAATAATCAGACTCTCGTTTGTCTGGATTACTGTAATTATCGATTACTGTTTGAGTAACTCGTGAATTGTAGGCTAATTCATTTTTATTTTTACGAAATTCTATTACAGCTGAGCTCGGTGTGTAGCCGTCTTTAAATACTAAACCTGAGGCTTCAAGGTATTTACCTGCAAGTCTTAGGTTAGATTGACCTGATAGAATTACTTTTCCGTTAGTTTCAGCGGTTAATATAATAGGAGAGTTTTTTGTACCTTGGCCTTCAAGTAGGATTTCGAAGTCAGACCAAGTACCATTTTTAAGTACTACTTTGTCGCCAGCAACTAGATTGGCTGCGATATCATTAAAAGCTTGTTTACTTTCTATAAAATAATCTTTGGCCGCTATTTGTGTGGATATGCAACCGATGAGAACTAGACTAGGGGCTGTTGATCTTTGTAGTATATATATTAATCAGCCCATATTGGTAGCCACATCATAGTGAATGCTAAAGCGAGCATGGAATGATAATTCCGCTCAAGCTTTTCATACCGTGTGGCTATCCCTCTATATTGTTTGATCCGACCAAAGGCATTCTCAACTAAGTGCCTATATTTGTACATGCACCAGTCAATATCTTCATTACCCACTAAACTGTTATCCTTGCGTGGAATAACGGGTGTAGCGCTATTGTCACGAATAAACTCTCTTAGTTTTTCACTATCGTAGCCTTTATCTGCGACAACAACATTACTCGTTGGGCAATTGGCTACAAATGACTCTGCATGGACGATATCATGCGTATTTCCACAGGATAATTCATAATAAACAGGCAATCCTCCGCTATCTACTGCAAGATGAATTTTAGTCGAATTACCACCTCGACTCTTACCGATTGATTCATTGTCAGCGGTTCTTGCACCGCAACTATGCTGGTGAGCCCTGACAATACTGCCATCAATAAAGATCCAATCCATATCAGCATAGTGGGATAACACTCGAAATAATTCATTCAAAATATCTTTTTTGGACCATAAATTAAATCGTCTATAAATAGCACTCCACGAGCCGAAATAAGACGGTAAATCTCGCCAAGGAATACCGGTACGCATCCTATAGAGTATGCCTTCGAGCGTTTTTCTATGCTCAGGCTTATTATAAATTCGACCACTTAAGTGCATTACTTTTGATAAGACATTCCATGTCGCGTCTGTTAACATTAATCTTGGCATGAGGGTTCGTGTAATGTTTTTTAGCGAATTCAATTATACCTTATCCTTATGCTGTTTGTTTTTTATACCGAAAAGATCAACACGCCCTAAGCTTTATTGTATTAATCAAACGCATAGTTAACTCTTTTTCGTTGTGACTGAAAGTAATGCTTCATCAGAATTTAAAAAAGCTGACATTGCACAAAGACTTTAGTCAATTGGTGTCATGTGTGTTAAAGCGCCTTAAGTTAAAAACTTAAAGCGCTCAATAAGGTCGAGAAGTATTACTTTTCTAACTTTTTGAAGTAATCAAAAATTTCAGGAACGTTACCTTGACCCATACCAGCGTCAAACGCTGCTTGTAGGTTAGCTGATGAACCTTCAGCGATTTTTGATTCAGTACCTAGGTCTTCTACCATTTGTAGGAAGTAGCCTAAATCTTTGTTTGCATTAGCAATCGAGAAACCAAGGTCGCTAACATTATCAACTGCATAGTTTTTACAAAATTGCATAAACGGTGAGTTAGATGGACCAGTTGACATGATGTCGAAAAGTTGTTGACGGTCAACACCAGCAAGCTCTGCCACTGCAAATGCTTGTGACATAGCACAAACTGTCGTCATGCCCATAAAGTTGTTGATTAGCTTAGTTGTATGACCTGCACCTAGCTCGCCAAGATGGAAAACGTTTTCACCTTGATCTTCCAGTACTGGTTTAACTTTATTGAATGTATCAATATCACCTGCAGCCATAATGTTTAAAAGACCGTCTTTAGCATGTGCTGGTGTACGACCTAGTGGCGCGTCGATCATGCCTGCGCCTTTAGCTGCTAAATCAGCACCAATTTTTTTCGTAGATGATGGGATAGAAGTACCAAAATCAACTAATACTGCACCTTCTTTAATGCCCGCTAGGATACCGTCTTCTGCGTAAACAATTTTTTCTACAACGGCAGACGTTGTAAGACAAAACATAACAATATCAGAACCTTCAGCTAGCTCTTTTGCAGTGCTTGCTGTTTTTGCACCTCGAGCAACACATGCTGCAACCGCATCTTTACTAAGGTCCATAACAATTAGCTCATAGCCTTTGTTTTGTAAATTTTCGGCCATATTGCCGCCCATAAGGCCTAGACCAATGAAACCAATAACAGGTTTTGACATGAATAACTCCTAGATATGATGGCGCAAACTTTTATGAGTATGAGTAATGATTTACCCCATAAAATAGGTACGCTCTGTCTTTATTTTAATTCAGTAGAGTAACCCTTAGTAAGCTAATGAAATAAACCATCTATGTTCTGCAATTTTGCTATATAAAATAACTCTACCTATAAATAAGTTGTCTTATTTGGCTGAAACATTACTGGTTATATATTAACTACGCCTAAGTATTACTCTGATAATTTACCAACATATTTAACCCCCTCAAAACAGAGGTTACCAATTGGTATGCAAAAACTTTATTACCATACAGTAATTTTGTCAACCAATAAGTTAACTTTGTAAAACATGTCAATTTACAATGCATTAAACCAAAAACAACTAAGTTACTTAATAACAACAACTTGGTTAATAAAAACCATATTTCAAGCAATAATTTCCAATGAATATTTAAATGTTTTCATAACCATTCACAGGTTGACCAATAATCAAACTTTCACTGTTAAACTTGTTATATTAGACAAAAATAAAGTAAATCAATAAATGTTGTAACAGGATTAGCTCAACCGATTTTATTTGTCTAGCTTGCCTTCATCTATTGCAAAAGCGCATAAAGCTCATACACTGTGCAGTAAATAACAGCTTAATAAATGAAACTAAGGTAGTAAAAATGCGCTTATTACATACTATGCTGCGTGTAGCCGATTTGAATAAATCAATTGCTTTTTATACTGAAATACTAGGTATGAAGGAATTACGCAGAGCCGATAAACAGTGGAGTTATTGTCAAATCTGGTGTATGAGCTCATCTTGATGCTCTGTTTGATCTTGAGTTATTCTTTCGCCGTCTTTAAATTTTACCCCTGTAATTACTTCAGCCAGTAGCTTAAATCCTCGCAAGCGGTACCATTTTTTCTCTGCCGACTGCGCGAGTTTAAAAACCATCATTAAGGTGGTTGTCCGGCTGCCACAACTCTTCACTTTATGCGTTCTCAGCCTTACCGTCGCAAACGTTGACTCTATCGGATTACTCGTTCTTATGTGCATCCAATGCTCAGCAGGATAATCATAAAATGCCAGCATTTCATCTTTATCCTTCATCAAGCAATCCGTCGCTTTTGGGTATTTGACTGAGTAATTTTTAACAAATAAATCATACGCTTTATAAGCAGAAGCTCGACTCTCTGCCATCCAGATATCTTGTAAATTCGCTTTGATTTTAGGTTGCATTGATTTCGGCACTTTGTTTAGCACATTCGCGATTTTATGCACCCAGCAACGTTGATGTTGGGTTGTTGGCCATACTTTGGTGAGGGCATTCCAAAACCCCAGCGCACCATCCCCTATGGCCAATTTTGGTGGTATTGTTAGACCCTGTGAGCGCAGTTGATTTAACACTTCAGTCCAGCTCTGCTCAGACTCACGAACCCCGTCAACCACCGCCAATAGCTCCTTTCTGCCCGTTTCATCTACCCCCATAATTACCAGTAAGCACAGCTTATCATCCATTCGAATTTTACTGTAAATCCCATCGGCCCAGATATACACATATCGACGTTTAGCCAAGGAACGTTTAGACCACTGCTGATACTCCGTTTCCCAGGTGGATTTCAACCGAGAGACACTATTGGCCGACAAACCTTTGGCTTGCTCGCCTAAAAGAGACACTAAAGCGGGCTGCATATCACCCGTCGAAATTCCTCGTAAATAGAGCCATGGGATCAGCTCTTCGATATTTTTTGTCCGTTTCAGATAAGGCGGGATCAAGGCACTATTGAATTTAATGCCTTCCTTTTTTCGATCCCTGACTTTAGGTATTTTGACCTCAATATCACCAAGGCCTGTTTGGATCGTACGCTCAGGCTGGTGACCATTTTTGACGATCCGCTGAAGTCCCTCGACGGTCTCATGCTGGTATTGAGCCAATAAAACAGCCAACTCAGCCTCAATCGCTTGAGCTAACAACTGCTGCGCCCCGCTTTTAAGCAACTGCTCTAACGGATTGTCTGGTTTTTCAATGGAAATAACATTATCATTTTCAGTCATTGCGATGTCTCTCTGGTTAATTGTTGATCCGGTCAAGATCAATTAACAGATTACATCGCAATGACTTTTTCTCATACACCAGAAACGACTATAGCTCATAACAGTGAATACAGATACACGCTTGCTTTTGTTGGATATGGCGATGAAGTAGATAACACAGTGTTAGAACTAACTTATAACTGGGACGAAGATAGCTACGACCTTGGTAATGGATATGGCCATATTGCTATTGAGTTTGATGATATTTACAAAGCATGTACTGATATTAAAGCTGCCGGTGGCAATGTAAGCCGTGAACCTGGGCCTGTAAAAGGTGGTACTACTGAAATTGCTTTTGTAAAAGACCCTGATGGCTATGCAATTGAGTTAATTCAGAAAAAATATGAGTGAATCTTAAATTACCTACCAGCTAATTCAAGTTATAACAATTTGCTTAATGCCAATCTGCTTATATATGGGGTCTATTTAACGTTAAGAAAATTACGCTAGAACTAGGCAAAAATTTTTGTATCTAGTTGTTCTAAATAAAAAATTTTTAACGACGTTATAGTGCAATTTAATTCGTTAAATTGATCAAAGATTTATGCTGGTTGGTATAACTATGGAGGGATTTAATTTTATAAATTTTCAAATACTTATTTAGATTGGTATTAAATAAAAGGTGCTTTTCAGCACCTTTTTAGCTCAGCTGACTATCTTTACTGCCACGTCTATTAAACGATTTAGCGCTAGTATCATTACCTTCTATTGCAGCTTGGCATGCAACACAATAACGCACTCCAGGCAACGCGAGCCTTCGCGCTTGTGGGATTTTCTCATCACACTCATCACATAGCTCTGCACTTGCGCCAGATATTAAATTGCTTCTTGCAAACTGCACGGCGTCGTTAACACTTGCATCAATTTGATCTTGAATTGCACCGTCTCGTGCCCATCCACTTGCCATAAATCCTCCTAATAAAGTTGGATGTTTAAATTTATGCTACCAAATTGAATCTTTATAAGTACTGAATATTTTTGGATTTTTAGATTTTTGGATTTTTGGATTTTTGGATTTTTGGATTTTTGGATTTTTGGATTTTTGGATTTTTGGATTTTTGGATTTTTGGATTTTTGGATTTTTGGATTTTTGGATTTTTGGATTTTTGGATTTTTGGATTTTTGGATTTTTGGATTTTTGGATTTTTGGATTTTTGGATTTTTGGATTTTTGGATTTTTGGATTTTTGGATTTTTGGATTTTTGGATTTTTGGATTTTTGGATTTTTGGATTTTTGGATTTTTGGATTTTTGGATTTTTGGATTTCTCAATACTAATAACACTTCACTTCCCTATTAAATAAGTAAGTGGCGTCCCCAAGGGGATTCGAACCCCTGTTACCGCCGTGAAAGGGCGGTGTCCTAGGCCTCTAGACGATGGGGACACATAAATGTGTCACTAGGACAACTGAATTTTTAAACTCGTTTCAGGCGAGCTTTCTTAATAACACTACACTTTCCTATTAAAAATAAGTAAGTGGCGTCCCCAAGGGGATTCGAACCCCTGTTACCGCCGTGAAAGGGCGGTGTCCTAGGCCTCTAGACGATGGGGACACATAAATGAGTCACTAGGACAACTGAATTTTTAAACTCGTTTCAGGCGAGCTTTCTTAATAACACTACACTTTCCTATTAAAAATAAGTAAGTGGCGTCCCCAAGGGGATTCGAACCCCTGTTACCGCCGTGAAAGGGCGGTGTCCTAGGCCTCTAGACGATGGGGACACATAAATGTGTCACTAGGACAACTGAATAGTTTAACTCGTTTCAGGCGAGTTTTCTTAATAACACTACACTTCCCTATTAAAAATAAGTAAGTGGCGTCCCCAAGGGGATTCGAACCCCTGTTACCGCCGTGAAAGGGCGGTGTCCTAGGCCTCTAGACGATGGGGACACATAAATGTGTCACTAGGACAACTGAATTTTTAAACTCGTTTCAGGCGAGCTTTCTTAATAACACTACACTTTCCTATTAAAAATAAGTAAGTGGCGTCCCCAAGGGGATTCGAACCCCTGTTACCGCCGTGAAAGGGCGGTGTCCTAGGCCTCTAGACGATGGGGACACATAAATGTGTCACTAGGACAACTGAATTTTTAAACTCGTTTCAGGCGAGCTTTCTTAATAACACTACACTTTCCTATTAAAAATAAGTAAGTGGCGTCCCCAAGGGGATTCGAACCCCTGTTACCGCCGTGAAAGGGCGGTGTCCTAGGCCTCTAGACGATGGGGACACATAAATGTGTCACTAGGACATTTGATAAGTTTAACTCACATCATGAGCTTTAAGGTAATTGCGTTTAATACAAGTAAAGACTCGAGCTTTAATTGTGACGCTATTTTCTCGGTAAAACCGCCTTTAACTAACAAAAGTTAAGTGGCGTCCCCAAGGGGATTCGAACCCCTGTTACCGCCGTGAAAGGGCGGTGTCCTAGGCCTCTAGACGATGGGGACACAGAAAACTGCTACCCTAGGACAAAACACTAATTTTTGGTGGAGCCATGCGGGATCGAACCGCAGACCTCTTCACTGCCAGCGAAGCGCTCTCCCAGCTGAGCTATGGCCCCAACTTAATCAATACCCGTCGTGATGAACACATCGTGTATTGCTTAGTGCGGGGCGCATTCTATGCACCACCCAAAATAAAGTCAACAGTTTTTTACCTAGCTTTATTTAAATGGTTTAATTTTCAACAAACTGGCTATCAAGCGTGCTAAAAAATACGATCTGAATAAAATTATCGCTCTACTGCTTATAATAACATCACTATATTGCAGCTAATACTCAATAACACCCTACTCTTCCTAATTAATGCAACAAAGCTGCATCTAAGTAAAGGTATACATTTATATGCAAATTGAACTTATCTAAAAACTACCCATTAAGGCCTGACTAATCGCATTAATCTTTTAAAAGTTACAATTGCTTATAATTACCAAAGCTTAAATGTGGATTTGAGAGTACAGCAGCTTTCACTCGCTTAATAGCCAGTGTAGCTCGTACTGGAAAAACTTGATTATTGTTTGAAGAACATTTTTTAAAGAGCATTGCAGTTTCGTAATTCTATGTACAAAACTTCAGGGCGTGTTGATCTTTGATGGGTGAATTTGCAGCAGTATGTTAGGTTTTTAGGCAAGGCAGAGCCTATGTAGTTTGGTTATTACCCATGAATAGGCGATAACGCCGCATAAAGTCCAAACATGCGCTGCCCTTTGGGTTCAATCCACAAAGGTCAACACGCACTAGTTATATGTGATCTATTTAGTTTTAACCCGAAGAGCTAGTAGTGAAGAATGGATATTTACGAATTGGCTAGGTTGGCTTATAAAAATAAAGCAAGTACAAAAATAAAAATAGATTTTAGGATGCTGTAAATATCATTTGTTTTGGGAAGTTTAAATTAAATTCATTTTTAAAAGCTAGCTCTACTCCCTAAATAACTTGCCCTAATGCTAATTCATCTTGTTCATAGTCATAAAAACGACTCAAATAAAAAACAATGAGTATCGTAAAACTAAATTTAAGATTAATAGAACTACAATTCCCTGCTCACTTTTAGGTGTTTAATTGAACTGCAACCTTAAATTTGATGATAAAATAGACTTCAATCGTATCCTGTTGTTTATAAAACCTTCGTTCAGTACATTTTTATCATTCAAGTGTTGACACATTTTCAACTCTATCTATAATAGCGCCCCACAACAACGCAGCAATGCAATGTTGTTTAGATGTGGGTGATTAGCTCAGTTGGGAGAGCATCGCCCTTACAAGGCGAGGGTCACTGGTTCAAGTCCAGTATCACCCACCACTTTTTAATTAAAGTGTTCACATCTAAATTCTATATGAGTCGTTAGCTCAGTTAGAAAAAGAGCATCACCGTTACCTACAAGCCACGGCGAAGTTCACTGGTTAAAGTCCAGTGCTATTTATTTTAATAGTAGCGTTTTAATTTACATGTGGGTGATTAGCTCAGTTGGGAGAGCATCGCCCTTACAAGGCGAGGGTCACTGGTTCAAGTCCAGTATCACCCACCACATATAAAACCTGTTATTATATAATAGTCGCGTTTTAAAATTGTAATATGGGTCGCTAGCTCAGTTACAAGAAAAGAGAGCATCACCGCCTTTATAAAAGATGGCGAAGTTCACTGGTTAAAGTCCAGTACTATCTAGGTAGTAGCATGTAATATGGGTCGTTAGCTCAGTTACAAGAAAAGAGAGCATCACCGCCTTTATAAAAGATGGCGAAGTTCACTGGTTAAAGTCCAGTACTATCTAGGTAGTAGCATGTAATATGGGTCGTTAGCTCAGTTGGGAGAGCATCGCCCTTACAAGGCGAGGGTCACTGGTTCAAGTCCAGTACGACCCACCATTTTTTAAGTGGTGCATATTACAGGTCGTTAGCTCAGTTAGAAAAAAGAGAGCATAACCGCTATTTACAAGTAACGGCGAGGTTCACTGGTTAAAGTCCAGTACTATTTATTTTAATAGTAGCGTTTTAATTTATATGTGGGTGATTAGCTCAGTTGGGAGAGCATCGCCCTTACAAGGCGAGGGTCACTGGTTCAAGTCCAGTATCACCCACCACATATAAACCTATTATTATGTTAATAGTCGCGTTTTAAAATTTAATATGGGTCGTTAGCTCAGTTGGGAGAGCATCGCCCTTACAAGGCGAGGGTCACTGGTTCAAGTCCAGTACGACCCACCATTCCTAGAATGGTGCATATTAAAATGTAATTTGGGTGATTAGCTCAGTTGGGAGAGCATCGCCCTTACAAGGCGAGGGTCACTGGTTCAAGTCCAGTATCACCCACCAAATTACATCAAGCGGTTAATTAATAATAAAGAATTAAATAACAGGCATACCTATTATATGTGGGTGATTAGCTCAGTTGGGAGAGCATCGCCCTTACAAGGCGAGGGTCACTGGTTCAAGTCCAGTATCACCCACCACATATAAGTACCATTAGATAACTCCTTTAATAATAACTTCTCTAGTAATAACTCTTTCCTCCCATATTAAATACATTTAATAACTTCATAAAAACTCAATATATAAGTCGTATGTAATTAACTTAGCCGTAAGAAAAAGAGCATCGCCACCCTTTACAAATAATGGCGAGGGTCACAGGTATCAAGCCAAGTAATCAACCATCACACATAAATCCCATTCGATAGTTTCTTTAAAAATATAAATTTTCATATCAAAACACTCATCATTTAATTATGTTATTTAGATCCTTGCTTTTATAGTTAGCAAAAACGTATTAGGAAAAGTTAAATACCTAATAAATACTGCTATCATTTGAATTTTCTTGTAAGCAGCTAAAGTGTTGATTATAGTCAGTACTAAACATAATAACTGTTAAGCCAATGCCAACTAAGATTTATTCAAAAGCAAAAATACTTATAGTCGAGGAGCAACCACTTGCTCAAAGCTATATGAAACAATCGTTAGAAAGGCTTGGCTTTCAGCAATTGCACTTCGCTGATCATGCAAACTCAGCAAAAGAGCAGTGTTTAAGTGAAGAATTTGATTTGATCGTTTGTTCATTTAATTTAAGCAAACAACAAGACGGCTACCAACTTTACGAAGAGTTACGTGTTAAGCACCTCATAAAAAGCTCTACAGGCTTCATTTTTATATCTGCTGAAACAAATGGCTCGCTAGTTCATAGTGTTCTTGAGTTACAACCTGATGATTTTTTAGTGAAACCTTTTACCGTTCAGGAACTACAAGTACGTATTGAGCGTATTTTAAGACGCAAACACGATTTGCAAACGGTTTATACTCTAATTGATGATGGTAACGATTCAAAAGCAATTAAATACATCGACACCGTTCTAAATAAAAAAAACAATAGTTATAGCCCTATCTTACTGCGTTTAAAAGGTGATGCTCTTCTTCGTTTAAATCGCAGCGAAAATGCAAAAGACTTTTTTAAATCTGTTCTCGATATACAAAAATTTGCTTGGGCAAAAGTAGGTTTAGTAGAAGCACTTATAGCAAATAATGAACATATTTTAGCTCAGCGTATGCTAAAAACGATGCTTGAACGACAAGAAACTCGATTAGTTGCGCTTGATTTACTCGGCCGTTTAGAAATAAAACTTAATCAGTTTGAACTAGCGCAAAGTTTTTTAAGCCAAGCAGCCGACATTGCACCGCGAAATATTTCACGCCAAAAATCACTAAGTAATGTGTCATTAATTAATCACGACTACGAAAAAAGCTACTTAACTCAAAAAGACATTGCAAGTTTTGCAAAGCACTCTATACATGACCACCCCGATGTGTATTTAAATGCTGCACGTGCCGGTATCGACTTTGCATTAACAACAGATCAAACAGATCAAATACAGAGAATATCTAGACAAACTAATCAATATATAAGCGATTTAAAAAAGCAGTTTCCTAACAATGCCAATCAAGCTCAAATTGATGTGCTTAACGCACGGCTTCATTATTTAAAAGATGAGCATAAAAAAGCGAAAAAACTCATTGAGCAACTCGAAGATGATGATACACATATTCGCTCTGTCGATGGTGCACTTGATAAAGCGAAAGCGTTCCATGAGCTGGGCTTTCATCAAAAAGCGCAAACTCTCTTCACTCAAATTATTGAGCACTGTGAACGCCATCCAAGTGTTAGCGACACAACTTACTTACGTTATATCCAGCAACAGCAAAGTGAGCGACGCGATATTAAAATGGGGCCAAAGGAGCTCAACAACCATGCTGTTACTCAATTTAATAGAGGACAGTTAAACACTGCACTTGAAGCTTTTACGCAAGCATTTAGGGTTATGCCTCGTAATCAGAGTATTGCGCTTAATTTATTGCAGTGTTTATTTGATTCCACTAAGCAACACAATGGCTCATTTAACCATGAACTTGCTAAAAAATGCTACGCCTTACTTACTAAAACTCAATTACCAGCAGATCAGACGCAGCGATTAGATAAAATTTTGCACATAGCAAAAGAAATGAATTTAGATATTGGAAGTTAAAGCTTTTTCATTGATGCCGCATTAACGCAATAGCGTAGACCGGTCGGTAATGGACCATCAGGGAAAATATGGCCTAAATGTGAATCACACACGTTGCAAACCACCTCTATGCGCTCCATACCATGACTTGTATCACTTACGTAGCCAATTGCTTCAATTGTCGCCGGTTGTGTAAATGACGGCCAACCAGTGCCACTATCGAACTTTTCATCTGCATCAAACAATAAATTATCGCAGCAAATACACACATACTTACCAGGTTCCAATAATGTGCAACTACCAGAACTACTTGGACGTTCGGTTCCCTTTTTACGTGTTATGTAATACTCATCTTCTGATAGTTGCATCCGCCACTGCTCGTCCGTTTTGACTACTTTTTTACTTGGAGTAGGATTGCCGTTGGTGGCAAAGTTAATAACATCATTCCACTTCAACATGATAACCTCATTGAATAGTTAATTAACCGTACTTAATAAAATTATAAAAAGTACGGTTAGTTATTACGTTATTGAATACACTAAAGATCAGCTAAAGAGTGTTGACCGTTTAAAACTAAAACTTGTTCAGTTTTAAGGTGATTTTCCTAGCTAAAGGTAATATTTTGTTTCTCTGAGTCGGTAAGTATTCGTTTAATAAAACTATCTAGCTCTGCTTTTTTTACAGGTAAACTAACACTCATTTGGCGCTCGTTATTACTGTAAATTATTAGCTCATCATCCTTTGTCGTTATGCGTTCAATACTCTCAATAACTAACCAATCTGAACCATGCTTTTTATCAAAAAATCCCATCAAACTAAAAAGTAGTAAATGTTGGGCATCTCGCTGAATAAAATCCCCTAGCCTATTTCTTGATTTAAATAAGGGCGTTAGCCTATAAACGCTTGAGCAAAAAACAAATACCCATAAACCAAATAACGCTTTAAACCACATAAATTCTAAAAGCTCAGTGCTAATCATTAAAATAATAAGCACTAACCCTATTAACGATATAGCTATCGCTATTTTTTTATTTACAGCGTCCACAACTAATCCCTTTTAAGTCGCTTTTTTTCTTCTGATGCTTTTTCTGTCGGCTCAGGCCAATCATTAAAAAAAACGGTTAAATAACGGCTTTTCACCAAATACCACAATACCCATAAAACAATCATCATTTGTACTGCTAAAAATGATGAAAATCGATAATGGCTATGCGCGGCTTGAATACTTAACCATGTTAAATCAACAACAGCACATACAATAAGGGGCCAGCGCATATGTCGCCATATTTTTGCTAACTTATCGCTCGCACTGTGTGAATCTCGTGGTCTGCGTAAACAAAATAAAATAGTCGGTATTATTGCGATACTTCCAATTTCTATTGCAATAAAAAAATCATTTTTATTTTTAAAAAATAACGACATCAAATCAAGTTCAGGCCTGCGACTTAAAGCCGCAATCACCCAAATAAAATAGCCACGTAATAACACAAGCACACTTAAATTAAATGCAATAGGAGTCCGGTAACTTCCGTACTTATCCCAGTATTCTGGACCGTATCGGCTCATTGTTACGTCCTAACCATTATGCTTTTGAAGCAGTTCAATTAATTCATCTTCCGTGAGTATCTCTATACCTAAATCTTGGGCTTTAGTCAGTTTTGAACCCGCTTTTTCACCTGCGACTAAGGCATCAGTTTTCGCTGATACGCTACCAGATACTTTAGCACCTAGTTGCTGTAAGCGTGCTTTTGCGTCATTACGATTAAGCGTATTTAGCGTGCCGGTAAGTACATATGTAAGTCCTGCGAGTGGTTGCTCTTCCTCAGAAGGCGCACTTAACGCTGACCAATTTACGCCTTGTTCTATTAATGCGTTTACTACCGCTAAATTATGCTCCTCAGCAAAAAAACCGCGAACATGCGCTGCAACTATTTCACCGACATCACTTACCTGCGTTAAACTATCAATGCTGGCATTAATTACATTTTCAAGGGTTAAAAAGTGATTAGCTAAATTTTGTGCTGTCGCTTCCCCCGCTTCACGAATACCTAGTGAGTATAAAAACTTAGCGAGCGTAGTGCCTTTAGCTTCATCAAGTGCTGTTACTAAGTTTTTAGCTGACTTAGGTCCCATACGTTCAAGTGATTCAAAATGCCCTTGTTTTAAAACGAATAAATCAGCGGGCGTTTTTATAAGCTCTCTATCTACAAGTTGATCAACAATCTTATCGCCAAGGCCATCTATGTCTAGCGCTTTTCGTGAAGCAAAGTGTTTTATCGCTTGTTTGCGTTGTGCAGGACACACAAGCCCGCCAGTACAACGGGCTACAGCTTCACCTTCCACTTTTTCAATATGCGAATCACAAATCGGACAAGTCACTGGAAATTCAATATCTTTAGCATCATCAGGACGGCGTTCAAGTACAACTTGTGTTATTTGCGGGATTACATCTCCTGCGCGACGAATAATAACCGTGTCGCCTACTTTTACACCTAAACGTGCAATTTCATCGCTATTATGAAGTGTTGCATTTGATACGGTTACACCACCGACAAAAACAGGCTCTAAACGCGCAACTGGCGTAATTGCCCCTGTGCGCCCTACTTGAAAATCAACATCAAGTAATTGAGTTATTTCTTCTTGCGCCGGAAACTTATAAGCAATAGCCCAACGAGGAGCACGTGCTACAAAGCCTAAACGCTCTTGTAAGGCCTTTTGGTTTATTTTGATTACTACGCCATCAATTTCATATTTAAGCTCGCTACGGCGCGTTAAAATATCGCTGTAGTACTCAAGCGCGGCTTTAGGACCTTCAACTAATTTTGTTTCTGGGCACAGTGGCAACCCCCAGTCAGTCAGCTTTTCTAGTTGCTGATAGTGATCCTCTGGAATGCTGCCATCAGCAACAAGTCCAGTACTGTAAGCATAAAACATCAATGGGCGTTTAGCGGTAATTTTAGAGTCGAGTTGGCGTAAGCTACCTGCCGCTGCGTTACGCGGATTAACGAATACTTTGTCTCCACGTTTTTGCGCTTCCGAATTTAGTTTGTCAAAGCCGGCGCTGTTCATAAATACTTCGCCGCGCACTTCAAGCTCTTTTGGGTAATCGCCACGTAACTTAAGTGGTACATTACGAATTGTTTTTACATTCTGAGTAATGTTTTCACCGGTAAAACCATCACCTCGCGTAGCCGCTTGTACAAGTACACCATCACGATAAATAATTGATACAGCTAAACCATCAAGTTTTGGCTCACAACAAAAAGTAAGCTCATCGGTACTCATTAAACGCTCTTTTATACGGCGATTAAACGCAGTGAACTCTTCTTCACTAAAAGCGTTATCAAGTGAAAGCATGGGTACTTGGTGCGCTACTTGCTCAAATTTACTCAGTGCTGCACCGCCTACTTTTTGTGTTGGGGAGTCGGCGGTTAAAAATTCAGGGTGCTCGGTTTCTAGTGCGCTTAGTTCGCGTAATAACCTATCGTATTCAGAGTCAGGAATACTGGGGGTATCAAGCACATAATAGTTATAATTGTGTTGCTCTAATGTAGTACGAAGATGATTAACTTGCTCACTAATGCTGCTAGACATTTAAACCTCAATAAACATAAAAAAAGCCACTTTGATGAATAATCATCCAGTGGCTTATAAAAATATAATATGTGCGCTATTTACGCTGAAAAAGAACGGACCTGCTCAACATACTGCCTGACGCGTTCTACGGTCATTTCATTTCGCTCTGCATCTAAAATTTGCGCACCAAACTCGTCAGCTAACTTTTTAGCTGCACTGTGCAACATGTTAAATGCAGCTAGGCCGTCACCGTCGCACGGCAATGTCATAAATAAGCTAACCCCTGCGGTACTAAACTGTTCCATATTATCAATATCAAACGTACCTGGGTTGTACATATTTACTAATCTAAATAATACAGGGCCTTGGCCTGCCGGATCTAAGTGGCGATTAAAAAAGCCTTCCTCAGAATATTTAAATCCTAACGTGTTAACGGCTGGTAATAATTTACTGCCCTGCATGCTAAGCCCTTCTGGCATTTGAATATGCACAATAACAAAGTCAGGCATTTGCGCAGATGATTTTTCATCATTTTGCTCTTTTGCATCTAGATCATCAACTACTTCTAGGTCATCTTCAATGGGCACTGCTGGTACGCTTGTATCAATTTGTGGCTCATTCTCATCAAAGTTAAGCTCACCGAATTGTGGTTCATCACGTTCTTCTACCACAGGCTCTTTTAGCTCTGCCTCTGTAGGAAATGATTTAGATGAAGCTGGTGCACTTTCTTGCAATGGTTCAACCCGTTCGTTATTTAACACTTCTGGGCGGTCTTTTTTTCTAACAGACCACAATCCATGTATTAATAAACCACCAATGACAACTACACTGATAATGATTAAAACCCATCTTAATTGTTCGGCCATCCCCTCACCTTTTCTTATTTGATATGCCTAAAGCCTGTATATTAATTGAAACTAATATACTTGTTATAAAAATTTATACATGTGCAAGTTGCACTGCTTGTTCTATATCTACAGCAACCATACGCGATACGCCAGGTTCTGCCATAGTTACACCTGTTAATCTACCCGCCATTTCCATCGCAATCTTATTATGGCTAATATAAATAAACTGTACTGATTGTGACATTTCTTCAACCAAACGGCAAAAGCGAACAACATTAGCATCATCTAATGGTGCATCTACTTCGTCCAGCATACAAAATGGGGCTGGATTGAGCCTGAATATAGAAAACACTAATGATAATGCGGTCAGCGCTTTTTCTCCACCACTTAACAAGTGAATTGTTGAATTTTTCTTACCCGGTGGTCGTGCCATTATACTAACACCACTTTCGAGTAAATCGTCACTGGTTAATTCTAAATACGCACTGCCACCACCAAAAACTTTAGGAAATAGCTCAGCAAAGTCTTCGTTAACTTGATCGAACGTCGCTTTAAAGCGTGTTTTGGTCTCAATATCAATTTTACGAATAGCACCTTCAAGGGTATTTAACGCTTTTGTTAAATCATCTAATTGATTATCAAGATAACCACTACGAGCTTTGGCTAAATCAAACTCTTCTATTGCCGCTAAGTTTACTGCACCTAATTTATCTAACTGATTAGTAAATCCGGTTAACTGATTTTGCGCTGCGCTCAAATTTAATGAATCTGGTAATTCATCAAGTATCGCTTTTAAGCTTTGTTTTAATTCTTCTAATGGTTCAAGCGCAGCTTGTGCTTTTATCAGTAAGCTTTGCTCTTCAATTGTTAGCTTTTGGTGCTGCTGTTGCAAGCCCACCAGCTCACCTTGTGAATTTTTAAGGCTTATTTGCTTAGTGTTTAAGCTTTCTTTGGCCTGAGCTAATTCTTTTTGTAGCAATACTAATGCCTGCTCACCTTTTTGATGCTGTGCTAAGAGCTGCGTAATTTTATCGCTAAGTTCTTGCTCTGGTATCAGCAGCTCTTCTATTTCACTAAGTAGTTCTTGCGCACCTTCTGATGCACTAACGTGCTCTTGCTCTGCATGGCTCAATTTGGTTTGGCTTAACTGCCATTCACTGCGTGCCTTTTGCTCTGATAGCGTTGCCTTATGTGCTTGTGTTTTATATTGCTCAAGCATGCTTAATGCTTCGCTATAACTTTTATCACTTTGTGAGCGCAAGCTATTTGCAGCGTCTACTTCATCCGCTAAGTTGAGTTGCTGCTCATTTAACACTTCAAATTGCGCAGTTTGCTCATCAAGCACGTTATTTAATTGCAAAATCGCAGTGGTTAATTGCTGTTTTTGTTGCTGTAGCTTTTCTAGTTGTAACTTAAATTGTGCTACTTGCTGCACAAGCATGTCGCTGCGCGTACTGGCTACCGCTATATTTTGCGCAAGCTCATGTATGGCTTCTTTTAGCTCGCTTTGCTCGTTAACTAACTTTATTTGCTCAGCTGTATGTTCGTCACGAGTGTGTGTTACTTGTTGTAACTCTTCCTCGGTATTATTTAATTGCTGAGCTTTATCTTGCAATTGCTTATGCTTTAACAGTAATGAGTTTTCTGCATTACATTCGGCACTTACATGCCAATTACGACCATATAGAGCACCGTTTTTATCCATAACGGCTGTATAAAAACTATCTTTTAGTATTGCTAAATCACCGCTTTCACTATAAGCAATACGTGCTAAATGCTCTGGATAAATACCGCTTGTTATATATGTAGCTAAGCTATTTGTTGGCATGCTTTTATCACTATTTGGCCACACACTGTTATCAGCTTGCTGCTCACTTACATTTAAATGCTCTAAAGATTTAAGTGCTTGCTCTATCAGAAGCTCAAAGCCTTCTTTAACACTTAGCTGATTAAACAAACCATTAGTACGTTCACTTTTTTCATCAAGCCCTAATGTACTTTTAAGCCCAGTTATACTGGCTTTTAACTCGTTTATTGTTTGAGTGAGCGTCGAATATTGCTTTTGTGAGTTATTAACAAGCTCATTTTGCATTTCAAGCTTAGCAGTGCACTTCGTATGTGCTGTTTGTTTAGCGGCAAGTTCTTGAGTTAAGGTTTGTGTTTGCTGTTTTTGCTGCGTTAATTGCTGCTCTACATCACTACTTTGTAGCTCGCTAAGCTGAACAGTTAACTGATCAATTTGCTCGTTAACATGATCAATTTGCTGCTGAGTTTGTTTAATGTGACTACCATGTAGTTGCACATTATTATTAAGTTGTTGCTGTTGCTCACACAAAGCTTGCCAATGAGTATGGTGGCGCTGCTTAAGTGCTAATAATTCCTCAAGTTCATGCGTTAACCCACTAACTTGCTCTTCACATATTAAGGCATTTTCACTTGCCTCTTGCAGGGCTTCGTTGAGTTGCTCGCACACAATTTGCTGCTGCGCTTTAACTTCAAGGCTATGTGTTTGGCGTTGCTGTAATTTAATTAAATTTTGCTTAAGCGTTTGAGTTTGTTGTTTTACGTTTATTTGTTGTTGCTCAGCGCGAGTAAGCTCTGTGTGTATTACATGTTGTTGATGCTGGGCATCGCTTAGTTTATCTTGCTGGGCTTGTACTTGCCCTTCTAGGCTTGCAAGTACATCGTCATGCCCTGAGTTAGCGGTTTTAAAAAACGAAATTTGATCATTAAGTTTTTTAATTTGGGCACTTTTTTCAAGTTGCTGCTGATGTAACTTTTGCCATTTTAAAACCGCAATTTGCCCTTTTAGCATGCGTTCTTGTGCTTTTAATTCGCGGTATTTTTTTGCATCAACCGACTGCACAGCCAATTTATCGAGCTGGCTTTGTAGTTCTTTACGCACATCTAACAAGCGTTCAAGATTTTCGCGAGTGCTTTTAATACGAGTTTGTGTTTCGCGGCGACGCTCTTTGTATTTAGAAACGCCAGCGGCTTCTTCTAAAAATACGCGCAGCTCTTGTGGTTTACTCTCTATTAAGCGCGAGATCATCCCTTGCTCAATAATTGCGTAACTACGTGGACCAAGACCGGTGCCTAAAAATATATCGGTAATATCGCGCTTACGGCATTTACTGCCATTTAAAAAATACAGTGACTGTCCGTCGCGCGTTACTAAACGCTTAATAGCAATTTGGTTTCGATCGGCAAATGTGTTTGAAGGACTTCCTTTATCGTTATCAAAAACAAGCTCTACAGAGGCTTGTGATATGGCTTTACGATTAGTTGAGCCATTAAAAATAACGTCGGTCATGGCGTCGCCACGCAGATTTTTAGCAGAGCTTTCACCTAGCACCCATCGTACTGCATCAATAACGTTAGATTTGCCACAGCCATTGGGGCCAACAACACACGTCATTTGATCAGGAAATGGAATTTTAGTGGGCTCTACAAACGATTTAAAGCCCGCTAATTTAATAGTGCTTAAGCGCATCTTATTGTTATTACCGATTATTATTGTTATTGATTACAAACAATTTAACTCATTAACAGTTAAATTGTTAAGCTTGTCGTTTAAAATTATCTAAAATAATACCGGTCGCCATTGCCACATTAAGCGATTCTGCACCACCAAAAGCGGGGATGGTGATTTTATTAGTTACTAACTTTGCACATGTCTCGCGTATTCCATGCGACTCACTGCCCATTAGTAAAACGCCTGAGCCCGTAAATTGGGTTTTATGTACGCTTTGCCCATCTAAAAAAGCACCGTAAACAGGTAAATTTAAAGACTGTAGGTAATCAGGTAAATCTACTTGGCTTACCGATACCCTTACAAATGAGCCCATCGTGGCGCTAATTGTTTTAGGGTTGTAAGCGTCTGCGCTGTCGGTGCTAGTTACTATATGTTTAATACCGTACCAGTCTGCCACTCTTATTATTGTGCCTAAATTACCAGGGTCTGATACGCCATCAAGCGCGAGTATTAAGCCATTTGCTTGTGGTAAAGCTGCCTTTGGCATATCAACAATAGCAATGGCTGCATTATTGCTAACTAGCGTGCTGGCTTTGGTGAGGGTCTCTTCATCAGCTTCTATAAAGTTAGCTTGCGGATACTTACCTTGGTACGCATTTATAAATTCGTTTGTAGCAAAAATATTAACCACATTTAATGGGCTGTTTAATAACTCAAGTACGTTTTTTTCACCCTGTACAAGGTATTGATTATATTGCTTTCGGTACTTTTTTTGGCCAAGTTGGCGAATAAGTTTGAGTTGGTTTTTTGAAATCATAACAGCCCCATAAAATTATCCAGCAAGTATAACAGATTTAGCTATAACATCTGAACTCGAAAAGCAGCGAATGGGCCTAATTTATCTTACTCGCACTTCCTTCAAAGGTCAGATCAATGCGAATAAACATGCCTTTTACCGCTTCTAATTGATTTGAATCGTCAACCGTCTGAGCCAATTCCTCATAAAGATTATCTGACGCTTGCTTAAACTTATTATTAAACTTGCCCTTGGTTGCCAACATAAATGCATCGGCTAATGTACGCTGCCACTCATTTAAATACTTTAGCTTTGTATTACCAGCCAAATTTTCACAAATTGAGTTTAATCGAACCGACGCATGCCCTAAGTTTAGAGCGGTTAGTGCAAGGTCTGTAATAACGCGTGAGTGTGAACCTTGATCGTAATTAGTTAAGCATATTAACCTATCGGCCATGCGGCGGTTATACCAAATACTTGGGGTTGGATGGTTATTTATTTCGAGTAAATCTTTATAAGTAGCCTTAAAAACACGATGAACAAGTAATTGTACACTCGGACCTGTAAATAACTGAAAAATCCAAAATAAAATACTCACCCCCGCAAAAATTGCCATTGCAGAGCTAAGTGTGTAATCGATTGAAAACGCAAGGCTCATATCGGTACTGGGTCTTACCAAAATCGTAAATGGGATACAAAACCCCAAGCCATATGGCAATGTTTGTTGATCAGCTAGCAGCAGTAAACCCAGAAAATAAGGCCCTGCTAATACAAGTAGTAATATTTCTAATTGCCCACCACTTTGTGATAATAAATTGAGTGCGTAAAAAATAGTTACAATAGCAGCAACCACCACGTTTACCAATAAACGCTTTATTACCACCTGTAAAATAGCTAACGGTATTCTCGCCAACATTATCGAAAATATGACCGGTAAAATCATAATTAATAATGCAGCAGAAGAGCCTGTATTAATCCAAATAAATGCGCCGATAGAAAACACCAAAGCAGTTCTAAATCCAACAATTATGCCAGCTAATGGGTCGCGATATGTAAGCATACTGGGTGCATTTAATAATGTTTTATCACGCTCTTCTAACGCTCTGTATGCGCGTAGTAAAATTGTTAAGTCGGCTGCTACTTCTAAGCTCACATTGAGCATGTGAGATTCAAATGGCGAATCACACACCGTATTTGCTCTATAGTCGGTTAGCTCTTTACGCAGCGTTTTAACTTGTTCGGCGCAGTAATCAAAATCGTCAGACTCTTTAATTTGCGCAAATACGTGCTTAAGTTGAGTTATTAATTTATCTAAAGTAGGTGTAATAAGGTCTTCGTGGTTTCGCTGTAGACGGCCAATTATTTGAATTAAGGCCAATAAAGAAAGTACTTTTTGCGACAACTGATTTGCAGCACGCGAGCGCCCTGGACCTTTTGGTCCTTCGTATCTTACTGCGCTGGAATCTTCGTTTATTGATCCCAATGTTGCCATAATGCCATCTATTTGCTGATGGCGATTTTCGTGAGAGCCCTTAGAATCAAGCTCAATAACTAAATAATGTAACGTTTGATTTATAACCGACCGCGCTTGTACTTGCAGTAAGTGTTTAACTTTTACAGGCCAGAATAAATGGCTCACAAGCCCAGCACATACAGAACCTATTATTATTTCGCTTACTCGCGCTTGTGCAATATCAAATATACTTTGGCTGCTCACCATTGCCGGAGTAACCATGACTAAAAGTACAATAATGGCGGCTGTTACACCGGCCATAGCAAACGCATACACAAAGTTTGCTTGGCGTACCATTGCCGATAACGCAGAGTTTACTCCCAACCACAATGCCAGTGCACCTAGCGCTAAATAAGGGTAGAGGATTAGCTGAGTTAAAAGCAATATGCCAAATAAACCACCCACTATGGTGCCTATTATTTGGCACATTGCTTTTTCAATAACTAATCCGCTTTGCGGGCGTAATTGCAAAAATATAGCCGAGACTAACGCCCAATAAGGCCTTTCAAGATTAAGCGACATAGCAATAGTCAGCGCCATCACCATGGCTATAACGCCCTTAGTCGCAAAAATAATTGCCTGTTTTTTAGGAAAAAACAAATTTTGTAATACAACGCCCACTGTATTCCCCTTAGCGCGTAGCGAGATGTATAGTGGCGGTCATTCCTGCGCTAAGCTGTGTATTTTCGGGCAATGAATCTAACTTAATATCAACAGGTATACGCTGTGATAAACGTACCCAATTAAATGTTTGTTGCACTTGTGGTAAAAGCTGACCGTTACTTTGTGTATTCGTATTTGCAATGGCTTTACCTACACTCACTACATGCCCTGTTAATTGCTTACCACCACTTAAAAGGGCTATTTTAGCTTTTTGATCAGGATAAATAAGCGGTATTTTACTCTCTTCAAAGTAACCCGTTACATAAAATGAATCTGACTGAACAATAGCAAAAACAGGCGTGCCTTGAGCTACATAGTTGCCTTGGCGTAAATTCAAATTAATTATTTGCCCGGATGCAGGTGCAACAATTTTAGTTCTATCAACATTTAATTGCGCAATTGTTTGCTCTGTCTTGGCTAAGTTATAATTTGCTTCAGCAATTTTAGTATTAATACGAGTTGATTCTAGCGTTTCTTCACTAATTGCCTGTTGAGTGTTTAGCTCAACACGTCTTTCGTATTTGTGCTTGGCAAGTTCCCATGTATACAATGCGTTTTCTGTGTTTGCTTTACTTTTATCAAGCGCTGCTTGATAACGCTTTTTATCAACATTAAAAAGTACTTCGCCTTTTTGTACGCTTTGACCATCTTTAATATTTAAAACAGTTACCCAGCCCGACACGTCTGGAACAACCGTGACAATATCGGCTCGAATACGCCCATCACGCGTCCAAGGAGTATGCATGTAGTCAGTCCATACCCAACGCCCAGCAAAAACCGCAGCTATAACAACCAAGATAGTAAAAGTAATACGCAGATATTTAATCATTCAATTTATCTTCCACTTAGTAATACCAATCCGCAATAATACTTGAGCAATTTGAGGGCTTAAACCAGACGCTAACTGTGTTAAAAATTTCTGATATAGAACAACTAAATAACGAAATTTTTGCCTTGTTATCGACACGGTTTTCTTACCACAAAATAGCTCACTTAATTAAGCAAATTGGTATAAATAGACGGCCAGTGCCAAGTAACAAACAAATAGTGACACCTCAAACCAAGCCACTTTCCAAATACGGTCATGCCAATCTAGTCGATGCAAAGCAAAACGAGTCAACGCCGTTAAAATAAATGCAATTGGGAAGTAAACAATCAGCGGGCTAAACTCTAATCCCCCTAACACGACTGCTTGAAACATAATAAATATCCTAATGTTATTTAAAGCGGTGATAAAAGCTGTAAAACCTAAATAAATTTACATCCCCACTACTATTACAGTCTATTATTTTGGCATATAAATCAATTGCGTTTATTGTACGTAGGTGTGCTTAATACATAATTAATGCCATTACATTTAAGCAGCATTAACTATGTATAGTAGCTAAATCGCATATTAAAAAGCTAAATACCTTAGTTGCTAGCTAAATAGGCAAATCAACGAGATTTATTTATAAAAAGTAGTGGATTAACTTAACTAAATACCTAAAAAACGTTTATTTGCAGCTACTTATAGGGAGCTTAAATAATTATAAATATTGAATATTGCGCTAAAAATAGGTAAATTAACAAAAAAAATATGGACATAATTTTAATGGAATCAATACACCCTACCCTCTCTGAAACAAGCCCACCAATAAATGAGCCTGCTGAACCAATTTTTAGCGGAAAAGTGCAATTTAGTGGTAAAGGCGGTGAGTTTTTTGGAATTTGGATTGTAAATATATTACTTAGCGTTATTACGCTTGGCATATATTCAGCGTGGGCTAAAGTACGTACGCATCGCTATTTTTACGGCCACACCCGTATAGATGGTCATAGCTTTGACTACCTAGCAACACCAATACAAATTTTAAAAGGTCGGATTTTAGCGGTTGTTGTATTTTTTATTTATACATTTTCTATTAGCTTTATGCCTATTTTAGGCCTGTTTATTGCTCTTGGTTTTATCTTTTTAATGCCATGGATTATTAACCAAGGTTTACGTTTTAATCTGCGTATGACGCGCCATCGTAATGTTCGCTTTGCTTTTAAAGGCAATTACGGCGAAGCCTTTATTAACTTTATACTTTTGCCTATCGCCAGCATATTTACACTTTATTTATTAATGCCTTATGTTATAAAACGTATTGATAGCTATATCCATAGCAATATTAGTTACGGTGACAAACCACTTACTGTAAACCTAAAAGGCGAAACCTATTACCTAACAGCGCTTATTTGTTTTGTAGTGAGCTCTATCACCATGGTGCTCTTTATGGGAATTTTAGGGTTATTTGGCCTCAGCTTAGTAGATGTTGAAAATCAACAAAATTTAGAAAACTCCGCTGCTATGGTTATGCTTCCTATCTTTATGATGATTGCCTATGTACTAATGATTGCCATTGTTTCTGCTGTATGGCACGCCGCTATTAGAAATCACATTTTTGATAACAGCCATTTTGAAGGCGTTGCCACATTTAGATCAGAGCTAAAACCAATTCCTTTCGCTGTTTTACTATTAACTAATATGTTGGCTATCGTACTTTCGCTAGGCCTTGCATACCCATGGACAAAAGTACGTACATCAAAAATGCTCGCTGATGTAACTAACGTCACTATTTATCCTGGTGCATTAAACCTAATCGATACCGCGCAAGAACAGCAATCATCATTTGCTGAAGAAGCTGCAAACGTATTTGATATTGACCTTTCTCTAACTTAAGAGCTCACTATGCATGTAAAGGGACATTTTTTCCCCATCGCATCGAGTAACTATCAAGTGTGTATTGCAACTATTAGCGACACACACATTGACGTTATTAACGATGAACACGTTATAGCTCGCCACGCAATCTCAAGTCTAAAATTAAGTTCGGGAATGGCAGGACTTGCCGACGAACTAAACTTTGAAGATGGCAGTCGTTTTATTCCTCAAGATGTAAGTTACAGGTGGCCATTTAAAGCAAATAACCATCACATAATGGAGCGCCTTGAAAAAAGTAAATGGGCAATTTTAGCCGCAGTAATATTTACACCACTTTTCATGTGGTTAGTACTTTATAAAGCGGTACCCGCCATTGCTGTTTACAGTGTTGATACTCTGCCACGTAATGTTGTGGAACAAATGGGGGAGCAAAGCTTTACACTAATTAAAAAGATTGCGCTTGACCCAAGTGAGCTGCCCGCAGAGCAGCAAGCTAAAGTACAAGCACATTTTACAAGTATGCTTAATGCGTTATCGCTTGATCAATCGGTTTATAGATTATCGTTTTATAAATCAGACAGCTTTGGTGCTAACGCGTTTGCACTCCCCCATGGCCGTATCGTGGTCACCGATGATTTAGCAAATTTACTTGCCGATAAACCCAATGCACTAAAAGCGGTATTGCTACACGAAATGGGCCATGTAGTCCACCAGCATAGCGTACGCATTACAGCACAATCTGCCGCAAGTACTATTGTGTTAGCGGTTGTATTTGGTGATTTAGAGGGAGTTGCAGAGGTTGCGTTAGGTACCGGTGCATCGTTTGCTCAGCAAGGGTTTTCACGTGATATGGAGCGTGAGGCCGATAGCTTTGCACTCACCCAATTAGAGTCGCTTGGGTATTCGAGTAATGACTTTGCTGATGCGATAGAAGCACTGCAAGAAAGTCATACTAGCGAAAACGAACACCTCGAAAAAGTAAATGACTTTTTAGAGTACTTGTCTAGCCACCCAAGTGCACAAGAGCGTATTGACAATGCTAGGAAATAATCGCGGTTATATTCAACTTGCTCGCTACATAGTGAGTTTAAGTTGGATATACCACGGCTTTTTTCCAAAGCTTTATCATATTGCACCGCTTGAAAAATTAATGACTGGCAGTGCCGGCTATTCTGAACAGGTGTCTGACTTAATTACACGTTCGGCGGGTGTTGGCGAGATTATATTTGGCTTGTGCTTATTTGTGTTTTATAAACATAAGCATTTGGTAGCTTTAAATATATTGGCGCTTATGGGGCTTTTACTTGCTGTAGTTGTAATGCAGCCACAATTGCTTATTGAAGCATTTAACCCTGTAACTACTAACCTGCCTCTTATTGGGCTAAGCGTTATTTGGTTAAAAGAAATTAAGCAGTTGAATAATCGATATCTCTAAATAAAAAAGGGTATGCAAATGCATACCCTTTTTTGTAGTACTTAAATTATAGAATTAGTACTTATTTTTATGCGTCCACAAATGCAGTAATTCGCTCGCAATGGTTGCTGCGGCAATAGCGGTAAGCTCGCTTTGGTCGTACGAAGGTGATACTTCTACCACATCCATACCTACCATGTTTATGCCTTTTAGCGCACGCAGTACTTTAAGTACTTTATCTGAAGTTAAACCACCACACACAGGAGTGCCTGTACCAGGCGCAAACGCAGGGTCTAAACAATCTATATCAAACGTTAAGTAAACAGGTAGATCACCTACTTGCTCAAGTATTTGCGCTGCAATGTCATTTGCATGAAAATCGTTAGCTTGCATTGCATCAATCACAGCAAACTCATGTTTACTTTGATCAAAGTCGGTACGAATACCTATTTGTATACTGTGCTCAACATCAATCAGCCCTTCCATTGGGGCATGATAAAACATAGTGCCGTGATCAAATCGCGAGCCATTGCTATAAGTATCGGTGTGCGCATCAAAATGTACTAACGCCATTTTGCCATGTATTTTTGCGTGAGCACGTAATAGCGGAAGCGTTACAAAGTGATCGCCCCCTAAACCTAATAGTGTTTTACCTTGGCGAAGTATTTGATCAGCAGCCATTTCTAGTTGCGCAGTAAAATACTCAGGATCCCCGACAGGGTAAGTAAAGTCCCCTGCATCTGCCACTTTTAAGCGCTCAAACAACGGGAAAGTCCATGGGTATTTAGTGTCTTCCCATGCTAAATGAACCGATGCACGACGAATTGCATCAGGGCCTAAGCGCGCACCAGGGCGGCCCGAGGTCGCTAAATCAAATGGTAAGCCTAAAACCACTACGTCTGCATCAATTGCATTAATGTTTTGCACCATAGGACGACGTAAAAACGTCATCCCATTTGAGTACAATGAGTGATCTGCGTGACCAAACAAAGTTGACATTGCTTATAACTCTTCTAAATAAGTGTAGCCATCAAGGCCGCTTTGCAACTCGTCTAAAACGCTTTGCTGTTCGTGTTTTTCAATTTTAGTGCTTACTAACTGCTCGTATGATTGCTGAAAACTTTCAACATCTAAATGTACATAGCGCATCATATCGGCAACAGTGTCACCTTGGTTTATCTCGGTAATACTTGCAACGCCTTGCTCATCCATATTAACAATTGCGCTGTGCGTATCACCAAACAAGTTATGCATGTCACCTAAAATTTCTTGATAAGCACCCACCAAGAAAAAGCCCATTAAATAAGGTTTATCAGCACTAAACTCTGGCACTGGTAGTGTACTTTCAATACCTTGTCCATCTACGTAATGCTCAAGTGCGCCATCTGAATCACAGGTTATATCAAGTAATACGGCACGTTTTTTTGGCGCTTCAGTTAAGCCACTTAATGGCAATACCGGAAACACTTGATCAATGCCCCATGCATCTGGAAGCGATTGAAATAACGAGAAGTTTACAAAAAACTTATCGGCTAAACGTACGTTTAACTCGTCAATAATAGGACGATGAAAACGGTTTTTATTATCCATGTGCTTGTTAAGTTCGTAACAAATACGGATATTAATTTGTTCAGCCCACGCACGCTGCGATAAGTCTAATAAACCTAATGCAAACTGGTTATGCGCTTCAGCTAAGTCACCTTGGCTGTCGTGATAAATCTCAATTAATGCACGGTCATCCGTTAAATCAGTTAACTGCACAAACGATGCCCACATGTTTTTTAATAACAGGGGTGCATCTGCCGCTGGCGCTACTAACTCTTCTGGCGTGTAACTTTCAGTACCAATAACATTAGAAATAAGCACAGCATGATGCGCCGTAAGCGCACGACCCGACTCAGAAATAATAGTCGGTATTGGTTGCTCATATTGCTTACATGTATCACCAATGGTGTACACAATGTTATTCGCATATTCAGCTAAGCTGTAATTCATAGAGTTATGCGACTGGCTACGCGTGCCGTCGTAATCAACAGCCAAACCGCCACCTACATCAAGGCAATCAATTTCTGCGCCTAATTTACGTAGCTCACAGTAAAAACGCGCAGCTTCGCTTACACCTAAACGTACGTCACGAATGTTCGCCATTTGTGAGCCTAAGTGAAAATGTACTAGCTGAAGTAAATCAAGCTGGTTTGCGTCTTTTAAACGATTAACTACATGCAAAACTTGCGATGCAGATAAACCAAATTTTGATTTTTCGCCGCCACTCGCTTGCCACTTACCTTTACCTTGCGACGCTAAACGCACACGAATACCAATGCGTGGTTTTACGTTAAGCTCTTTTGCTTGGCTAAGCACCATGTCTAGCTCAGAAAGCTTTTCAAGTACGATATACACTTTATGACCTAGCTTTTCGCCAATAAGTGCTAAACGTACGTATTCTTTATCTTTGTAGCCATTACATACAATAACAGCGCTGGTTTTTTCAGCTAATGCTAATACTGTGAGTAGTTCAGGCTTGCTGCCTGCCTCTAAACCAAGTTGCTTTTTTTCTACTTGTGCTTGGCTTGCTACTATTTCTTCAACCACTTCACGTTGTTGGTTTACTTTTATTGGGTAAACTAATAGGTAGTCTTTAGGGTAACCATAGTTTTCAATCGCAGTATTAAATGCGCCGCATAAGCTGTGTACACGATGGTGTAAAATTTGCGGAAAACGAACTAAAGCAGGTAAGCTTAAACCTTTATCTTGTAGTTGCTTTGCGATATCTGTTAATGCAATGGTTTGCTCTGGTGCATGAGCCTTGGGTGCAACATACACATCACCTTGATCATTAATACCAAAAAAACCTTGGCTCCAATGACGAACATTGTAGCTCGTACGAGCTTGTTCTAGTGATGTTGTTTCTTTCATTTATCTTTCTCTTTTATTTAATTAACCTGAGTTCTGCTTAAGCGATAACTAATGCGTTAAGCTCTACGTCAGTTAAATTAAGGTGTGGCTTCTTTTCTTTCAAGCAATAAGCCACCAATCCAGCGACTAAATTCAACATAAAGCCGTTCATACTCCGATGTCTTGAATGTTCAATGAAGGATATGTTCTTGAGCTGGTCATTAATTGTTTCGATTATAAAGCGTTTTGAAAGCATTGCTCTATCCCATAATGACATCGCTTTTGCCTTCATATTTTTGCGAACCGTCGTAATGAGCTTTACCCCTTTATCGAGTAAATCGGCTTCTAAAGCTTTACTTAAATACCCTTTGTCACCATATAATTTATCCGTCAGGCAGCTCGCTAACTCACGCACTGGTTGAGTATCATGTACATTTCCTGTTGTCACTTTCGCAGCAACAATTTCACCATGGTGATTAACGATTAAATGTAGCTTGAAGCCATAAAACCATCCCATTGTTCCTTTGCCACGCTGGGCTATTCCATCAAAGGTTTTGTGTCTTGGAATACGAATATTATGGCACACTTTAATACATGTGGAGTCAATGAATTCAACGCCTGTGGGTTTACCTTTAAGTGAAGTAAAATAGGCACACATCGGCACAATTACCCTTGGCATAACGGCTAAAAATCGTGTGTAACTGAGCAAGTTGGGAAATTCACTTTTGTACATAAGTGATACATAGCCAAGGTAGTAATTTTTGAAATCTCGGTGATGTGACATATGAAAACTAATAACAATAGTCATAATTTCACTGGTCGTCATACGTCCTGAACGCTGACGTTTTTGGGTGCCATCTTCGAGTAATTGTTTTTCCCATTGGGGTATAAATACTTTGCAAAAATCATCGACATCGCAAAATAATTCAACTAATTTAATCATGCCTGTTCCTTGCTTATCCAATCGTTTTTGGTCGAAAGATCGGATCTCGGAACAGGCATTTAGTTCAATTTCTTAAACGAGATTCAGGTTAATTAATGCCGACTCGGCTAGTGCCGCGCATTAAAAGAAAAATAGAGATTTAAGTCCAACAAGTATTTTTACTCGTAACGAGTAATTTTTGATGTTAAAAAAATAACCAAACAACAATTGCCCGCTAGCATATATAAAACAGGACTTTGATGATTTTTAAAGATACTTGAATTCAAGTATTAAGTGCAATCATTATGCAGCCACCAGAACTTCTGATTGCCCCGTAAATAACTCATGAGGGGTTTTATACCCTCTTGTTTTTCTTGGCCGATGGTTGAGCTTATCAACTGCCGCCTGTATTTCTGCTTCACTTAGCGACATAAAGTCAGTTCCCTTGGGGAAGAAGCGTCTAAGTAAGCCGTTGGTATTCTCATTTATGCCCCGCTCCCATGATGAATATGGGTGAGCGAAATACACATCCGCTTCTAATTTTTGTGCAACATGCTCATGGTGAGCAAACTCTTTTCCATTATCTAAAGTCACGGTAATAACCTTACCTTTATAGGGTGTCATACACTTGATCAGCGCATCGGCTGTTATTTTCGCATGCTTGCTTTCAATTCTGTGAACGACTGTATATAACGTTTTACGTTCAACCATTGTAACAAGGGCATTTTTACGCCCTTTGCCTATCACTGTATCGCCCTCCCAATCACCAATCCTAGACTTTGAATCCACAATACTTGGGCGTTCATCAATACTGACTCGATTAACTATCTGTCCACGTTTATCGTAGCTTCCATAGCGTTTTTTATACTTTTTACATGCACGAGTGAGTGTCTTATGTAGTTCACCACCACGAGCCTTGTCTCTGTAAATATATTGATAAATCGTTTCATGATGCAAAACGACCTTTTTCTCTAAAGCTAAGCGGCCTGCCACCTGCTCTGGCGAAAGTCCGTCAACCAACAATTTATTAATCCAGTCAGTAACATCATCTGTTAACTTACTTGCTTTGAAAGATGACTTGCGTCTTTGCTCTGCAAAATTATTGGCTTGGTTAGGTCGATAGCCTTTAAGCCCTTTATTGCGTTTTAACTCTCTAGAGATAGATGACGGTGAACGAGTGAGTTCATCAGCTATCTGTTTTTGGTTATTTCCTGCTTTTATTAACGCGTAAATCTGGTATCTTTCTGCTTGTGTCAGCTGTTTATATTTCATTAAAGCAATTTCCTTTGGCGAGAGAATGGCCGAATTATAACAGCTGGCCATCTAATCTGAGAAATTGCACTTATTATCCGAATTTAGGATAAGAAAAGTTATAAAAAATGGTTGTTTTTAAATGACTCATTATAAATTTTATTAGCAAAAATGAATTAGCTCGTTCAATAAAATTTATCTTGAGTTACTTTGTTTATAAAATTTACTTTTGATGGATTAGAGCAAGGCGTTCTCAACACCTCAATTACTCACAGTTGAGGCTGCGTGTTGTGACCATACCTATGTATTCTACAAAGTGAATAAAAACTGCACGTCAAAAACGCTTAGCCTACATCCACCAGCTTCAGTAATTGCTTAACACATATGTAGCGTTAGGTATTGCCTGTGGCATTGAAAGTAGGAAATTGCAGTAGTGTACAGGCGAATTCGATTTAATTGAGTATAAGCTAGCTATGCACTTTTTGGGGCGAACATAATTATTGCCATACCCAGCAGTGCAACTAAACCACCGATAATATCCCACATAGTAAGCTTTAGGCCATCAACAACCCATAACCATAATAGCGCAACACAAATATATACGCCGCCATAAGCTGCATACACACGCCCGGCTGCAGTAGGATGTAAAGAGAGCAACCATGCAAATAGTGCCAAACTTAAAGCCGCAGGAATTAAAAGTAAAATACTTTTATCTTGCTTAAGCCAAAGGTAGGGCAAATAACAACCCACTATTTCTGCTAAGGCTGTAATAGTAAAAAGTGCGATTGTTTTTAATTCAAACATAATGCTCCGCGCTAAGATAACAAGCATAACAATCTATATAAATTGTTATGCTTGTTATTCGTTATGAATCTGAGTTGTTATTCGCTAAGCGCCATAGTGGCAAGTTTCATTGTGCTTTCAAACGACTTAGTGCCCGCTATAAATAAACCATTGTGACAGAACACAGCGTCGTCAATACCGGTTTCATCTACAAACGCTTGGTCAGATAAACCAGACCATGCTTTAGGCAGCGGTTTTCTATCTTCAAACGAGCCAGGCTCAACGGGTACAGTTTGTAATATCCATTGTCCAGAATGCGATGGGTAAACCATGTATAGCGCATCGCTTGATAAAATATGCACCGTTTTTTTCCACGGTGTGTATTTTTCAAGTACGATTACTCTGGCATCTTCAGCATTTTCAATTGCTTTGGCGACAATCTCTTTTGCATTTACACTTCCGTGAGCTGAAGCGATAAAACGAATAAGCATGCGAGCTGCAAATTCAACGGCTTCGTCAAAACAAGTATCAAAGTTACTTTCTTCTTCCCACGTAGGGTTAAACATTGAGATTGTTTGGCTCAAGCTTATCCCTTTTGATACCCCTTCAACATGACCACAATCGATGGCGTCAATGGTTGAAACTAAGCCTGAATCCACTCTATCAGCAACGGCTTGGTTATCATCACACAACGCTAAGCCGTATTTTTTCCATATTAAACCAAACGACGAAAAAGGAATGCCATTTTCTCGCTCGCCTGCACCACCACGCTGGTGATGATCAAAGCGGTTCGTTTCAGGGTCGTATTCGCCACCTACATCAATTACAAAGTCGGCATTTTCTATAAGCGCTTTATCGCGAGTACGTACCAGTTTAAACGCTGGCAACACGTGTTTAAGTACTGCAATACTAAAAACGTCATCCGCATGAAAATTACCGTTATGGGTTACTACTGTTATGTCTGTCATTGGTTTAGTGTCATTTTTAGAAAGGATAAGAAAGTCTCGCTATTTAAACGTTATGGTTTGAAGTATTTTAAGGAGCATAGTAAATGACGGATTTTATACGATTATAGCCAACAAAAACAGTATTCTGCTTTTGTTAATTTTAAGAGGGCATTTTTGAAATGATCTTTAACAGACAATATATAATAGTACTAATGAACTTTGGGTATATTTGAAAGTAGCAATTCATTATAGTTTAATTTATACACTATAAAAAACTATAATTAATCGCTACTTAAATAATTTAGTGTGGTCACTTAGAGTGCAGCTGTTAACCTTTATGCGCTTTGTTACTGGCTTAGGCCTAACTCCATAAATACACTTTGTGGATTCTCGAGGTAAGGCCCAAAACTAGCACATCGTTTGAAACCAAGATTTTCATATAGCTTAATCGATTGAATTTGCTTTGGCCCTGTTTCTAGCCTGATCAGTGGGATTTTCTCCTCACCTGCGTGATGTAAAAGTATCTGCATAATACGCCTAGATAACCCTTTACCACGATAACTAGGGCTTACATAAAGCCGTCTAATTTCACCATAGGGCGTTTTATCAAACTGCTTTACAATAGCGCCACACGCAATAATACCATCATCATTCTTTAAACCAATCGCATACACACTTGGCTCATTTAGTTCATTTAACGTAAGAGACTGTGCAGTGGCAACTGGATATAGAGAGTTTATTAGTCGGTCGATATCAGAAAAAACATTAATCACATCCTGGTCATTCGGTTTTAAATCAACTAACTGCATAGAACATCTCAATTTATATTAAAAATATGTGTTGGCAAACTATACCGAATTGTAAAAAATGAACAACCTCGTTCTACTTATTTAAACGTTTAAATAAACCCAGTAATTTACGCGAATAAAGAATGCCCTCATTATTAAATGCAATTACTTGCTAAATTCAGTGTAGGCCTCTAAAAATAGCATATGCTACCAGCTCAATCATTTTATTTAATTTGGTCGATGCAAAAAATTTTAATAACAGAAAAGTCATATTTCGTATTCACTTTAATGGGGTCAGCGAATAGTCAAAGTATTTTCTATGTTCTTTTCCAGCTAAATTAGAGTTAATTTTATTTGGGTGTTTATATTCTTTCCAGTTGGCGACTTGACGTCCTATATTTAATTTAGGGAAACAGGTATTTCCTTGTATCTCCACGCCTAAAAACTGTTTTAGTTTTAACAAACTATCAGGTTCACTAATACCTATTGCTAAAAAATTGTCACTATTTTTGAAATACGAAAAAACAGCTTGTTCATGCTTTAAATAACAACCAGCTAGCGCTGTCGATGATAAGGGTAATACATCAGAGAACGTACGATGAAAACTACGCTTTAAAATAGGATTAAACTTACCTGTATTTAAATCTAAATGAGGCGCCATTTTTTCGAGCAACATAGTAATTGAAGGCACCCATTTGTTTAGCTCTCGACTTAAGTATATAAATTTAGCATTTGGGAATAACTCGTCTAAATGCATGTAGTCACTAAAGCAAGGTGCGTCAGATATTGCATCAGACATTTCAAATGCTTGCTTTGTAAAAGCGGTATGCGCCACCGAAAAGCCCATTTCTAGTAGCGCAACACTTATGCTAGTAGTGCCAGTTCTGGGCAACCCAATCACAAAGATCTTAGCCATCTATAATTACTCGCTTTTAAAATAATGTCACTAAAACTGCATGCGTTAGGGAGCTGAACAGAATCAGCCTAAGCTCTCTATAAAAAAGTAACTTAATTCCCTGCCATAGATAAATCACCATTAAGTTAAGCCACTTTATAGCATTATTAGTGCCTGTTAGCCTTTCAGAATTAAAACTCATTCAATCTATGGGCTATTTAATCGCGGCGTGAGGTTTGTAACCTAGTGGGCTCGGTAACTGCTCCTGTATTACTCTACTGGCTTACATCCATGTAAGAATAAGTGAAAACCGAGCCAAGCTTCCGCGGGCAGCGCATACTTGGCATTTATTCTACGTTATCGCCTATTTATGGAGAATAACCACACTACATAGGCTCTGCTTTGCCTAAATACCAAGCACACTGCTGAAAACTTAACCTCGAAAAATAAACAAGCCTAGTATTTAAACACTTTGTTACCTAAAAACGCTGTTCAAAAAAATTCAGCTATTTATACTAGCTACAGTGGTAAACATTTATTGAGGTTACTGTGCAGATAGTACAAGGTATGGAATATTTTTTTTCAGGTTTTAAATTAATTACTCAAAAGGGGTTAAAACGTTTTGTTTTTATTCCATTATTAATTAATATTTTACTTTTTGGTAGCTCGCTATTTTTCTTATTCGGTTGGCTAAGTGACAGTTTTAGCTACATCAATGATATGTTGCCACAATGGTTAAGTTGGCTTGAATGGCTAATGTGGCCAATTGCTATATTAATGGTTTTATTTAGCTACAGTATGCTCTTTACAGTGATCACTAATTTTATCGCAGCCCCCTTCAACGCTTTGTTAAGCGAAAAAGTAGAACTTTATCTAACAGGCCAAAAGATTAACGATGATGGCTTTGCTGAATTAGTAAAAGACATACCTCGTATGCTAGCCCGCGAGTGGACAAAGTTATGCTATTACCTTCCTCGCGCTATAGGTTTTTTTATACTGCTTTGGATACTCCCCGTCATTGGTCAAATATTATGGGTCCTATTTACCTGTTGGATGTTCGCAGTGCAATACGAAGACTATGCGTTCGATAACCATAAAATTGGGTTTAAACAGATGAAAGACGATTTAAAAAGTAAACAAGGTCTATCGTATGGGTTTGGCTTTGCCGTTATGCTATTAACAGCAATACCATTTATAAACTTAATAGTAATGCCTGTCGCTGTGTGTGGGGCTACGCGTTTATGGGTTGATAATTACAGGCCCAAATATCGAAGTTAAATATATAAAAAATGGGTCATCAGACCCATTTTTTATTACTAATAAAACTTAGCTGTATAGATTTTGTGGCACCTTAGTAACGTTTAAATGAACGGTTATTTCCTCACGATCATGATACAAATGCTTAGCTTGCAACTCGTAGTTAATACCTTGTTTATCTAGCTCTTTTCTAATCATCGAAAGGCATTCGTAGACACTGTCAAAACGTTTTTTCATTGGAAGCTTTAAGTTAAATATAAACTCTTTAGCGTAGGCACTCACAGCCCAATCAATCATTAAGGTCGTCACTTTAGTGGGTTTTTCCACCATATCACACACTAACCAGGTAACATTTCTTTTTTCAGGGCGATATTTAAAACCGTCAGCTCTAAAATGTTTAACCTGGCCTGTTTCCATCAAATCATCATTCATCGGACCATTGTCAATTGCACTTACAAACATACCACGGCGAACAAGCTGATATGTCCAGCCCCCAGGGCAAGCGCCTAAATCGACACTACGCATACCTGCTGCAACACGAGATTCGCGCTGTTGTTCAGGAATAAATACATTAAACGCTTCATCAAGCTTTAATGTTGATCGACTCGGTGCATCGCTTGGCATGCGAAGACGTAAAATACCCATAAAAAATGGAGAATTATTAAAACTATATGAGTAACCTACATAAGCTGTGTTGTTTGTTAAAAACATGACATGCATTACAGGACGGTTTGCTTTGGGTTCGCGCAATACTGTATTTTGTTTTTCGAGGGCTTTTTTAAGTGGTGTTGATATTTTTTTACAAAACGTTAAAAGCTCTTTTCCTTCATTTGTGTCAGGGGTTTCTACACGTAGCTCTGAGCACAATGTAAACTCTTTTGCAGCTTCAACTACCGCGCCAACGCGATCTTCCACAGGCATGTTTTCAAGTAATGTACCGGCAAACCATTGGCGTGCAAACACCATATTTTTAAAATCAACTTTTTTGATTATTTCGTCGCTGTGATGCGCTTCAAAACATTCATAAACAACGTAACCCGTATTTGGCTTTGCTTTTACATAACCCGCAAAGCCTTGCTCTGCAGCGTGAAACGTTATTTCAGCAGCGGCATCGTTTTCAAACCCACTACGACAGTAAATCACAACACTAGACATATTAACCCTTAAACTCTTTAAAACTTAAATCGTGCAACTTGCACTAAAATAACTACCCAACCAATAATAAAGCACAGCCCACCTAGCGGCGTTATTGGCCCCAGCCACTTCATACCAGTTAATGCGAGTAAATATAAACTGCCACTAAAAAGTAGTGTGCCAGTTATGAAAAAACCACCAGCCCAGCTCAGATTTATGCCCCACTTAATTAAAATAGCAACCGCAATAAGCGCAAGTCCATGAACCATTTGATATTCAGCAGCAGTTTTAAAAACCCCAAGCGAATAATCTGTTAAACGGCTTTTTAAACCATGTGCAGCAAATGCACCTAACATGACCGAAAGCATACAAAAAATACTGCCCATCATTAAAAATACTTTAATCATTAATTACCCTCTAAATTTAAATCCACACAGTTTTTAATAAATTTAACAGCCTCCAAAGCAGCTGTTTCTCTATTTTGTAGCTCAGTCATACCACTTTTTTTACGAGGTTTAAGTGAGTGATCGCCGTCAGTTAACCATATATATTGAGGCTGCATAGGCATAGCCATCGTTGCAAGCTCCTCGCGGGTACCAAATGTATCTCGCTCGCCTTGCAGTACTAAAAATGGACAAACAACATCCGCAAAGTGATCAGTGCGAAGCTTTTCAGGCTTACCAGGAGGATGAAACGGATAGCCAAAAGCAAGAACACCTAAAACAGGTTGTTCTGTCGTACAAGCAAGCATGGATGCCATTCGTCCGCCCATTGATTTCCCGCCAATAAATAGCGGAATGTTTGGCTGTGTATGGTTAAGTATTTGCTCGTAATAACTAAGTAATTTAGGTGCTCGCTCAGGAGGCCTACGCTTATTCGTTTGTTTGGCTATTTGCATATACTCAAAATCAAATAGGCCAACATCAACACCCTGTTCACTGATTAGTTTTGCCACATGCTGCATAAAGTCTGAATCACTACCGGCACCAGCTCCATGGGCAAATATAAATTGCGCTATTGCTGGCTGCTGACTACTTTTAACCCACTCAATCATATTAATACTCTTGCTCTTGCTCTACTAAGCTCAACATCCACTCTTTAAAGGATACTATTTTACCTAGCTCTGTTTGTGATTCTCTAAGGACTAAATAATAGGCGTTTTTACTTTCAAGACTGTGATTAAATGGGATCACTAAGCGCCCAGCGTCAATGTCAGGCTTTGCCAGCACGCTGTTACCAATTGCCACACCTTGGCCATGCACTGCTGCTTGCAGCACCATCGACGAATGACTAAATATAGGACCTTGGTTAACTTGAATATTGCGCACACCAGCCGTTTTCATCCATGTTTTCCAGTTTTTACGGGTAGTGTCATGCAGTAAAGTGTGATGTGCTAAATCGCTTGGTTGGTCAAGCGGTTTTGGACCGCTTAACAACATAGGACTGCATAAAGGGACTAAATACTCGGTATGTAATTTATACGCTTGCACACCACTCCAATGACCTCGCCCGTAATAAATAGCCACATCAACATCATCTGTTAATGAGTTTTCGTCTTGGTCTTGCGCTTTGATCCGCACGTCGATCTCAGGGTGTAACTCATTAAATAAGCTTAAACGAGGTACAAGCCATTGAATTGCAAAACTTGGTGTTAAGCTAACTGTTAATGAGCCCTTAGCACCACGCGCTAATAGTTTTTCGGTTGCATCAATTAGTTGCGTAAAAATCTCTTTAATATCGAGGAAGTAGCCTTGCCCTTCTTCGGTTAACAATAACGAACGATTTTTACGTAAAAACAATTTCAAACCTAAATGTTCTTCAAGTGTTTTTATTTGATGACTGACAGCCGCTTGAGTTACATAAAGCTCTTCCGCAGCTTTTGTAAAACTTAAATGGCGCGCAGCGGCTTCAAAAGCTTTTAATGCGTTTAATGGAGGTACTCGTCTTGACATGATGACCAAGCTTAGAATTAGTTTTTCTTATGCGGTGAATTATATACCTATGCTGAGAAAGAGTATATTTAAGGTGTAAAAAAAGCGACCTAAGTCGCTTTTCTAACATTTCACTTAATTGTTAAGCTTTTAATTATAAGTCATTTGCACTTGTATCAAGCGGTTCAAAGCTTTTAATTAAATCGTCTACCGCTTTCATTTGCGATAAGTAACCTTCTAACTTGCTAAGTGCTAGCGCGCAAGGGCCATCACATTTCGCTTCGTTAGGATTTGGGTGCGCTTCTATAAATAAACCAGCAATACCCAATGCCATACCACTTCGGGCAAGCTCAGCTGCTTGTGCACGACGACCATCAGCCGAATCTGTACGACCGCCAGGACGTTGTAGCGCATGTGTTGCATCAAAAATTACAGGAGCCATTGCTTTCATGTCATCCATGCCAAGCATATCAACCACTAGATTATTATACCCAAAGCTAGAGCCTCGTTCACAAAGTGCTACGTTGTTATTACCCGCTTCATTAAATTTAGTAATGATGTGACGCATTTCGTGTGGTGCTAAAAACTGTGGTTTTTTCACGTTAATGATCGCGCCTGTTTTTGCCATAGCAACCACTAAATCAGTTTGACGTGCTAGAAATGCAGGTAACTGAATAACATCGACAACTTCAGCAACAGGGGCCGCTTGATGTGGTTCATGTACATCGGTAATAAGCGGAATATTGAACGTTTTTTTAATCTCTTCAAATATTTTTAAACCTTCTTCCATACCTGGACCACGGTACGAATTGATTGAAGATCGATTAGCTTTATCAAATGACGCTTTAAATACATAAGGAATATTTAATTTAGTGGTTACTTCTACGTAATGCTCTGCAACACGCATAGCTAAATCGCGAGATTCTAATACGTTAATACCACCAAACAATACAAACGGTTTGTTGTTTGCTAGTTCAATTTCATTAATTTTAATAATTTGGTCTTTCATTTAAATTCCTTACGGTGCAACTGCTTGCATCATTAATCCACAAATATAAGCCATATACGTACCCACACCATAGCCCAGTACAGCTAACAGAACACCAACAGGCGCTAATGACGGATGAAACGCTGATGCTACAACAGGTGCAGACGCTGCACCGCCCACATTAGCCTGCGAGCCCACTGCCATATAAAATAACGGTGCTTTAATTAGTTTAGCAACTAGCAACATTAAACTTGCATGTACAAGCATCCAAATAGCACCCACTGAAAATAAGCCGGGATTATCAAAAATGGCGGTTACATTCATATGCAAACCAATCGATGCAACTAAAATATATAAAAAGCTAGAGGCCACTTTTGAAGCACCAAACGCCTCTATTTGTCTCACTTTAGTAAAAGATAAACTAATACCAATCGTAGTCGATATGACAATCAACCAAAAGAATTTGCTGTTTAGGCTGTACTCTTTTGCCCACTCATAAGTAGTGCCAAAATAAGGACCTAGAAAATCAGCACAAAAATGTGCTAAACCAGTAATACCAAATGCAATAGCAAGTAATGTCATGTAGTCGTTAAGAGTAGGCATGCGAGCATGTTCTGCGTGATATGTTTCTACTCGGCGTTTTAAATCTTCAATTGCGCTAGTATCGGCACCTGTTGCCGCATCAATTTTCTTATGATTTGCTGCCATTAACAATAAAACAGCCATCCAAATATTAGCGACTATTACATCAACAGTAACCATCACCGAAAATATATCGCCGCCAACTTCAAACATCTCTTTCATTGAAGCTTGGTTTGCACCGCCACCAATCCAGCTACCCGCAACAGTTGTCATACCGCGCCATACCGCATCAGGACCATGGCCACCAACAATACTAGGGTCAACAGCACTGACGACTAAAATAGCCAAAGGTCCACCAATAACAATACCCAAGGTACCTACTAAAAACATAATAAGTGCTTTAGGGCCTAAATTAAGTATGGCTCTTAAATCAATACTAATGGTAAGAAGTATTAAACAAGCTGGCAGTAAGTAGCGCGAAGCTACGTAATAAACATTGGACTTATTGCCATCAACTATACCAAATGTATTCAGTAGTGACGGTAAAAAGTAACAAAGTAACAAGGCCGGTACGTATTTATAAAATCTTTTTAGTGCTGGGCGTTCACTGTTTGAGGTTTTAAATATAAACCCCAAAATAACAGCAAGTAAACCAAGTACAACGGCATCATTGGTTATTAATGCACTTTGAGTTTCAACCATAATTTTTCCTATTCTTAATGGTGAGTTTTATTATTATCTTCTAATTCTTCTATCTGATGTTGAATAATCTCAATAGCAGGATCGTCAGGACATTCATCGACAAAAAATTGTAAATCATCTCGTGCCATTTTAGGACAATCGAGTTGATTTAATAAGTAGCCTCTGTCGCGTCTTTCATACGGGTCGTCGCCAATTAATTCCATCAACATTTCTACACACGTTAAAGCATGGCCAAATTTATTTTCGCTAATAAAAGACCATTTTTGTTGAGCTAAGAACAATTTATATACTTCATCATCAAAAATAAGTTCTAGTGGTTCCTGTTCTTGCCCATCATCCGCATTTTCAGGGATAATATACCAACTTTGTTGACCGCTACTTGGTTCAATTATGTAGCCTTCCTCATCGCTAATAGCGACATGCACACCAATATCGCCTTGGTTTAAGCTCATGCTAGCATCGAGTTTAGCGTGTTGTAAAAAGTGGCACAGTAAAATAGCTAATGTAGTTGGGGAGCCACTGCGCATGGTTAAGGTATAACTTAAACTATTTAGTTTATGCTCAGGCACTTTTAAGCTTGAGGCACTAAATAGCCAGGTACTATAAAAAGTATCTAATAATTTTTCTAAGCGATCGTGATCGTCGCTCACTTTTAAGCACAAAACATTTATTTGTTGCTCAAAGTCGGTGAGAATGTCAAAACTTGCTGTTAAATCTAATTGAGGATCCCATTTAGACTCAGCTTTAATACAACGATAAATTGCCGCAGGGGTAAATTCATCAAAAGCATCATCAACATAAGATTCATCGTGTTCATCAAACCCGAGGGTGGTCATCAATACTGCAACATTTTAGAAAACGAAGGCGTAGTTTACCTAACTTTAAAGCTATATACCAATATAGTGATGTTTTTGAATATTTGCAGCGAGGTGGAAGAACGAGCTTTACAAGCAATACCGTAAAGCTCAAATTATTAAGGTTTACTTTATTAGAACAACAAAGCTGATTTAGACGTCGCTAAATAACCTATCGCTAAAACAACAACGGTATTAATTACAATGTAAATAATTTTAGCTAGGGTGTTAGTTTGCTTTGAACTTTTAACCCCTATCGCAATATACACAACAACTAAAATTATCTTTTCTAACAACCATAGCTGCTCAAAAGGGTTAATTTTAGCCATAAAAACAAGTGTAAGAGCAGAAACCAACAGTAGTGTATCTATGCTATGACTACCAATAAGTACCAACTTATTCTTAGCTATTTTGCCACTACCAATTCGCGAAAAAGAGCGAACATAAAATAAAATAACACTGAGCATAGCAATTGCCATGTGTGAGTGCTTTACTGCTAAATAATCCATATGCCCCTGACTTCTATATTTTTGATATTAATCTGGAAAACGAGTTAATACTATTTCTATTTCATTAAGCTTATCGTTAAGCACTTCAACAAGTTTAGGCTCAAAATGCGATCCTTTTTGTGAATTGATTTCATCAATCACTCGTTGCAGTGACCAAGGTTCTTTATAACAGCGTTTATGGCGAAGTGCATCATAAACGTCAGCAAGAGAGACTATTCGGCCAAATACATTTATTTCTTCACCTTTCAATCCATTCGGATAGCCAGAGCCATCCCATTTTTCATGGTGTTCTTTTGCTATAATTGCACCAGCACTAACAATTTCCCTCGGTGAATCTTTTAAAATGCTATAACCTTTATCTGTGTGGGTTTTCATCACTTCCCACTCTTGGCCGTCGAGCTTTCCTGGTTTATTTAAAATAGCATCCGGTATACCTACTTTTCCAACATCATGCAAAGGCGATGCTAATCGAACTAAATCGGCTTCTCGCTTAGATAAGCCATAACCCTCAGCCAATATATGACAAATATTAGCCACACGCTTAACATGATTACCTGTTTCACTTGAGCGCTGCTCTACCGCTTCACTCAATCTATAAACTAATTCCTGCTGAGTTGCTTCTATTTCTGATTGTAACTGCACATTTTCAAATGCTAATTGCACATTTTGCGAAAAAATCTCAATTAAATGACGTTGCGTATCCGTTAATAATTTTGGGATACCTGATATAAATAACATTGAGTTATGATTATATTGACTACTGCAGTAAGCAAATAGGTAATTATCTTTATATACGATTGTTTTGTCACTTAATGCTTGTTGACACGCTGCAAGTTGTTCACTTTTAAGAACCAGCTCTAACTCTTTTCCTTCACTTTGTTCAAAGTCCCCTGTACCTGAACGAACAATAAGCTTTTTGTTATTGTTTTCTTCTGGATTTTGAGCAACTAATGTAGTGGCGTACATTGCTTGATCTGCAATACCTAATAACGAGGTAAGTTGCTGCATTACGCCCTCAGTGAAACTATCTATTGAATGAGCCGAAAATATATCCCTTGAGGCTTTTATTATCTTCTCTAGCCCTTCGCGTGATTGTTCAATAGAAATAATATCGCGATATGAACGAAGACTAGACATAATAACAGTGAATAGTTTTTGCGCCGTTAATTCCGTTTTCGATTTATAATCATTAATATCATAATCAACAATAACTTGTCTTTCAGGTGCTTGACCCGGTTGCCCCGTTCGTAAAATAATTCGAATATGATTGTTTTTAGCCGTTTCACGAATGTATTTAGCGACTTGCAAACCCGCATCATCCGTTTCCATTACTACATCAAGCAAAACTATGGCGGCATCAGAGTGCTCGTCTATTAACTTTTTCGCTTCTGCACCAGAGTATGCACTTACAAACTCCAATCGTTTATTTTGAAAATCAAAATCGCTTAATGCCAATTTTGTTACAGCATGAACCTCAGGTTCGTCGTCAACGATTAATACTTTCCAGGTGCCCTGTTCTATTTTACTAACAGGCTCTTGAGGCTCATCTGAAAATAAGAAATCATCCATCATAGCTAAAATTTCCTCGCAGCATTTTTTAATACACAAGTAGACAATTTTTACTATTTAAGGCCACTGTGCGAGCGTTACACGGTCATTATTACCAAGGTCTTTCACTGTTTTAATATTAACAAACGCCATTTTTTCAAAGAAATGACGAACAGCTTCACCTTGCTCAAAACCGTGTTCTATTAAAAGATAGCCATTAGATAGCAAATAGTCACGTGATTGTGTAATTATTTGTTTAATATCAGACATTCCGCAATCATCAGCCACTAATGCCGATAAAGGCTCAAAACGCACATCGCCCTGATTTAAATGTATATCGTTGCTTTCGATGTAAGGTGGGTTTGTGACTATTAGATTAAACTTTTCACCGTGCAACTCACTAAACCAGTTGCTTTGTTTAACGTGCACATTATTAATTGCCAATCGCTGCTGGTTACGTGTAGCAAGTGCAACGGCATCGCTTACTCTATCTACTGCAATAATTTGCCAATCAGGCATTTCACTACCCAGTGCCAACGCAATTGCACCAGTACCCGTGCCTAAATCAAGTACTTTAGCTGTAGCAGGAACAGCCACTTCAAGTGCTTGTTCTACTAATGTTTCAGTATCAGGGCGAGGTATTAAGGTTGTTGCGTTAACTTCAAGTGATAAACTCCAAAACTCACGTTGCCCTGTAATATGTGCAACAGGTTCACCGTTTAAACGTCGTTGGCAAAATGTATTAAATTGCTGTTGTTGCTTAGCGTTAAGTTCATGCTCTGGCCAAGTAAAAAGGTAACTGCGAGGTTTTTGAAGAATATGTAGAAGTAAAACTTGTGCGTCTAATTTAGCACTTTCGCTGCTAGGTGCTAATAAATTAGCGCCTGCAGCAATTGCTTGTTCAAGAGTTTGGCTCACGATTACTCGTCGCCCATAGCCGCTAATAAGTCAGCTTGATACTCTTGCATTAATGGGTCAATAACGCAGCTTAAATCACCCGCTACCACTTCGTTTAAACGATAAAGTGTTAAGTTTATGCGGTGATCGGTAATACGACCTTGCGGGTAGTTATAAGTACGGATACGTTCAGAACGATCGCCACTACCAACTAAGTCACGACGTTCAGATGCTTCTGCCGCATGGCGCTTTTCATCTTCAGCTTGTTGCAAACGTGCTGCAAGTACTGACATCGCTTTAGCGCGGTTTTTATGCTGCGAACGCTGATCCTGACACTCAACCACAACACCGGTAGGTATATGTGTAAGTCGAATAGCAGAATCGGTTTTGTTAACGTGCTGACCACCTGCGCCTGATGCACGAAATGTATCAACTTTTAAATCTGCGGTATTAATTTGTATCGCTTCAGCCTCTGGTACTTCTGCCATTACCGCTACAGTACACGCAGAGGTATGGACTCGCCCTTGTGACTCAGTTTCTGGCACACGTTGTACACGGTGTACACCTGATTCAAACTTTAATTGACCGTAGACGCCTTCGCCACTGATATTCGCAATCACTTCTTTGTAACCACCGTGCTCACCTTCATTGGTGCTCACAACTTCTACTTTCCATTTTTTAGTTTCTGCATAGCGGCTGTACATACGGAATAAATCGCCAGCAAAAATAGCCGCTTCATCACCCCCTGTTCCAGCGCGTACTTCAACAAACACATTATTGTTATCTCGCGGATCTTTTGGCAACATTAATACTTGAATTTGATCCTCAATTACCAAAATTTGTGCTTTAGCTTCTTTATATTCTTCTTGCGCCATTTCACGCATTTCAGGGTCAGAATCTTTAAGCATCTCTTCTGCACTGGCTAAATTGTCTTGCGTTTCTTTATAAGTTAAAAACGTTTTTACAATCTCTTCAAGCTCGGAGTATTCTTTTGAAAGCCCACGAAAACGATTTTGATCACTAATGACCGACGGGTCGCTTAGCAGCGCTTGTACTTCTTCGTAACGCTCTACTAAGGTTTCTAATTTATTATAAACAGACTCTTTCATTTAACGGTTATTCCTGATCAATACCTAACATTTTTTTCAACTGGTTTAGCTGCGCCACTTCACCTTTTTTCGCTGCATCTTGTATTGCACGGGTAGGCGCGTGCATTAAGCGATTGGTTAATTTATTGGCCAACTCTAAAATTACTTTTTCTGCGTCTTTACCACTAGAAAGCTGACTAACGGCTCTTTCTACTAATTCCGACTTTATTGTTTGTACATCATTTCGATAATGGCGAATTAAATCTACCGAATCGAGTGAGCGCATCCACATTGCAAATTCTTTGGTGCGTTCAGTAATAATTATTTGTGCTTGTTCAGCCGCTTGTTCTCGTGCCGCCATATTCTCGCTTACAATGGTTTGTAAGTCATCAACGGAATATAAATAGGCCGCATCAAGTTCTCCTACCTGGCTTTCTATATCGCGCGGAACCGCAATATCAATAAATAGCATAGGTTTATGGCGTCGCTGTTTAAGCGCTTGCTCAACAACCCCTTTACCAATAATTGGTAATGTACTGGCGGTAGAACTAATCACGATATCCGCTTTATATAAACGTTCAGGCAGTTGCGCTAATGCAATAACATCCGCAGACACTTCATCAGCTAAGCTACGCGCTCGTTCAATTGTTCTATTGGCAACGGTGATATTTTGCGGCTCATTTTGGTATAAGTGTTTAGCTACCAGTTCAATGGTTTCGCCTGCACCAATTAATAAAACATTGGTTTTGTCGAGTTTGCCATAAATATGTTTTGCCAAGTTAACGGCGGCAAACGCCACTGAAACAGCGCTTGCACCAATGTTGGTTTCTGTACGAACTTCTTTAGCAACCGAAAATGTTTTTTGAAACAACCGATCAAATGTAACACCTACAGCATCATGCGTTTTGGCGCTATTGTAGGCTTGCTTAATTTGCCCTAAAATTTGCGGTTCACCCAAAACTAAAGAGTCTAACCCGCAAGCAACACGCATTAAGTGCTTTATTGCCTCGTTATTTTCATAGCAATATATATTCTTAATCAGTTCAAGTTCATCCAAACCATGGAAACTGGCAAGCCAACTCAACAGTGTTTGGGAATTTTGCTGAGCAAGGCTACAATAGACTTCAGTTCGATTACAGGTAGAAACAATTACAGCTTCATTAAAGTCGGCGTGGCCACTTAATTGTTGCAACGCCTCTGAAATTTGCTCAGGCGAAAAAGCCACTTTCTCACGTAATTCTACGGAAGCGGTTTTGTGATTAATACCGAGTGCTATTATGGTCATATGTGCCAATATTGCTGAGCCCTACTTCAAAGGCGGCAATTTTATCAAAAATCAGCGGAATATGGAAAGTAAGGAACAACATTTGATTCGACAATATTTTATTTTACTCATGTTTTTTTTATTTTTAGGCGGTTGCGCCCAACAAATAACATCTAAAACAATACCTTATGACAATTGGAAAGCTCACCTAGCAGATCAAAAAACTTGGCATGTAAAAGGTAAATTGGCTTTTATAAGCCCAGATGAGCGTCAATCTGCAAATTTAAATTGGCAACAAACCAAAAACAATAACAATTTAGTGCTTACCTCATTTATTGGTACGCGTATTTTGCAACTCAGACAAACAAGCGAAGGCGCAGAACTAGAATTTGATGACGATAAGTATTACGACACAAATGCCGCACAACTTCTTAAGCGTTTAACTGGTTTTACTCTCCCTGTTAATAATGCTGAAAATTGGTTAAAAGGCACAATTGACGCGCAAAGTTTAAAAGTCGATGAACTTGGTCGTGCCACACAAGTACTGTGGTTCGATGACATAGGTAAAAAGTGGCAAATAGAGTATGCCAGCTATATACAAAGTGCAGGATATTGGCTGCCAACAAAAATAACATTAAAACACCAAAAAATTAAAATCAAAATTCAACTCTACGATTGGCAATTTAATTAAATATGAATAACACGACGTCTTTTACACTTATTGCTCCGGCAAAACTCAACTTATTTTTACACATTAATGGTCGCCGTGAAGATGGCTATCATGAGTTAGAAACGTTATTTACTTTTTTAAATTTTGGTGACGAACTGACTTTTGAGCTGATAGATACACCCGACATTTTTATAACAGGTGATACTAAAGGCATACCATTAACCGATAATCTAATCTATAAAGCCGCTTTATTATTAAAAACTCAGAGTAAAACACGACTGGGTGTAAAAATAAATTTAATAAAACGTTTACCAATGGGTGGCGGTGTTGGCGGTGGTTCGTCTGATGCTGCGACCACGTTATTGGCCTTAAATAAACTCTGGAAAATTGATCGTAGTTTAGATGAATTAGCACGTTTAGGGTTACAACTAGGGGCGGATGTTCCTGTATTTGTTCGAGGTCAAAGCGCCATAGCACATGGGATTGGCGAAGAATTACACCAAGTAGAACTTGAGCAAAAATGGTACTGCGTCGTACACCCAAATCAACATGTAAGTACAGCTACAATATTTACGCATCCGGATTTAAAACGCGATACACCAAAAATTTTAGGCGATTGGAAACACCATACTTTGACCAACGATTGTGAGCCTTTAGTTAAAAAGCTCTGTCCCGAGGTTGAAAAGACCCTCCAGTGGTTGCTAAAATACGCTCCGTCGAAGATGACCGGAACAGGTTCATGTTGTTTTGTAGAATTTGCGAGTCAAGTTCAAGCACAAGATGTACTTGCTAATCTCCCCCATACTTGGCAGGGATTTATCGCCTCAAGCGTTAATATCTCCCCTGCTCATACGGAGTTAGCCGCCATATTCGATCAATGAAGTAACGTACAAGTAATAATAAGTTAACTCGCAGTGGTATTTATCATTGCCCGTTAGTCCAAAATTTCAGTGCCTGAGGAACCCAACCGTGCCTGACATGAAGCTCTTCGCTGGTAACGCAACACCTGAGTTAGCTCAAAAAGTTGCAAAACGTTTATATATTGAATTAGGCGATGCTGTTGTTGGCCGTTTTAGCGACGGTGAGATCAGTGTTCAAATAAATGAAAATGTTCGTGGCTCGGATGTTTTTATATTGCAATCAACCTGTGCCCCTACAAACGATAACCTTATGGAACTTATCGTTATGGTTGATGCACTACGTCGTGCATCTGCAGGTCGTATTACTGCCGTCATTCCTTATTTTGGTTATGCCCGTCAAGATCGTCGTGTACGTTCTGCCCGTGTACCAATTACTGCTAAAGTTGTTGCAGATTTCTTATCAAGCGTTGGTGTTGACCGTGTTCTTACGGTTGATTTACACGCAGAGCAAATCCAAGGCTTCTTTGATGTACCAGTGGATAACGTATTCGGCAGCCCTGTATTACTTGAAGATATGAAAGAGCGTCATTTTGATGATGTTGTGATTGTATCTCCAGATATTGGTGGTGTTGTACGAGCTCGCGCTATTGCAAAATTACTAAATGATACTGATTTAGCTATTATTGATAAACGCCGCCCACAGGCAAACGTTTCTCAAGTAATGCATATTATTGGTGACGTTGAAGGCCGTGATTGTATTATCGTCGATGATATGATTGATACCGGTGGTACCTTGTGTAAAGCAGCTGAAGCACTTAAAGAACATGGTGCAAAGCGTGTATTTGCTTATGCTACCCACCCGATTCTTTCAGGTAAAGCAGCAGAAAATTTACGTGACTCAGTAATTGATGAAGTTATTGTAACTGACTCAATTCCATTATCTGAGGAACTTAAAGCCCTTGATAAAATTAAGGTATTAACGCTTGCAGATATGTTAGCGGAAACTATTCGTCGTATTAGTAACGAGGAATCTATTTCAGCGATGTTCGAGCACTAAAATCAAACATTTCTGAATATAAAAGCGCCTTTAGGCGCTTTTTTTGTAAGCGATGTATATTTTAAAATCGTGTGGTGGTATGATAGCGCGCCTTTTGGCTGGGGTCCTTGGTCGCAAAGGCCCTACACATTTAATTATTGGAGACATCATGTCTAACAAAACTTACACTTATAACGCTGAACTTCGCGTAGAAACTGGTACTGGTGCGAGCCGCCGCCTACGTCGCGAAGACAAAGTTCCAGCAATCCTTTACGGAGCTGATAAAGAAGCTTTATCACTTACTTTTGCTCATAAAGATATGATCAAAGCACAAGAAGACGAAGGCTTTTACACGCATATCCTTACGCTTAACGTAGATGGCGAAGCTGTTGAAGTAATCTTAAAAGATATCCAACGTCACCCATTCAAGCCTAAGCTTACTCACCTTGATTTCCAACGTGTAGATGCTACTCATAAATTTCAAACTAAAGTTCCTCTACACTTCATCGGTGAAGAGATTGTAACTAAAGCTGGCGCAACTGTTGTTCACCAGTTAACTGAAGTTGAAATTACGTGTCTTCCAAAAGCACTTCCAGAATTCATTGAAGTAGATGTTTCTAAGTTTGTTGTTGGCGATTCTGTTCATATTTCTGACCTTACTTTCCCTAAAGGCGTTAGCTCTGTAGATTTAGGTAAAGGCGAAGGCCATGATCAGTCTATCCTGACTATCAAAGCAAACAAAGCAGCTCCAGTTGAAGACGACGCTGCAGCAGCAGAATAATTTTTAAGGTCTCGCAACCTTGAATTCTATTCAAATGCTTGTGGGCCTGGCTAATCCAGGCCCCGAATACGCAAACACACGCCACAATGCAGGTGCTTGGTTTATCGAGCAAATCGCTGCACGCTATAACTGCACTCTAAAACACGATCCTAAATATCACGGCCTTACAGGCAAAGTGATAATTCAAGGCCAAGAATTCAAATTATTGATCCCCACTACTTACATGAATTTAAGTGGTAAAGCGGTCAGTAGTTTAGCTAATTTTTTCAAAATCCCTGTCGAGGACATTTTAGTTGCCCATGACGAATTGGATTTAGACCCAGGCGTTGCCAAATTAAAAAAAGGCGGCGGGCATGGCGGTCATAATGGTTTAAAAGACATTATTGCAAAAATGGCAAATCAAAAAGACTTTATGCGCTTGCGCATTGGTGTAGGTCATCCGGGGCATCGTGAAATGGTAACTGGTTGGGTGCTTGGAAAAGCGGCCAAAGAAGACCAAGAAAAAATGGATGCTGCTGTTGATGAAGCAGTTCGTTGCATGGAAATACTTGCAAAAGATGGTGTGTTAAAAGCACAAAACAGACTACATTCGTTTAAACCCTAGTAACTTGGGTCCAAGTACACCGTTTAAACGAATTCTAAACAAGGTATCTTACTATGGGTTTTAAATGTGGCATCGTTGGCTTGCCTAACGTTGGTAAATCAACGCTTTTCAATGCACTAACTAAAGCGGGTATTGAAGCCGCTAACTTTCCTTTTTGTACCATTGAGCCTAATACAGGTGTGGTACCTGTGCCAGATCCTCGTCTAGACGAACTTGCTAAAATTGTTAATCCTCAACGAATTCTTACCACTAGTATGGAATTTGTAGACATTGCAGGATTAGTAAAAGGCGCATCTAAAGGTGAAGGCCTTGGTAACCAGTTTTTAGCTAATATTCGTGAAACCGATGCAATTGGCCACGTAGTTCGCTGTTTTGAAGATGAAAACATCATCCACGTAGCTGGTACTATTGACCCTGCTGACGATATTGACGTAATCAACACTGAGTTAGTACTTGCTGATATGGATAGCGCTGAAAAAGCCCTTTTCCGTAATGCAAAAAAAGCAAAAGGTGGCGATAAAGACGCTAAAGAGCAAAATGCTGTCCTTGAAAAAGTAAAAGTACATCTTGATGAAGGCTTAACTTTACGTGGTCTAGCACTTACTAAAGAAGAAAAAGCAGCAATCAGCTCTATTAACTTCTTAACGATTAAACCAACAATGTATATTGCAAACGTTGCTGAAGATGGTTTTGAAAATAACCCATACCTTGATCGTGTACGCGCTATTGCTGCAGCTGAAGATGCGATTGTTGTTCCTGTATGTGCCGCTATCGAGTCTGAACTTTCAGAGCTAGATGACGAAGACAAGCTTGAGTTTATGGCTGATCTTGGTCTAGAAGAGCCAGGTCTTAACCTTGTTATTCGTGGTGGTTATGAATTACTACAGTTACAAACTTATTTCACAGCTGGCGTAAAAGAAGTGCGTGCATGGACAATCCCTGTAGGTGCGACAGCGCCACAAGCAGCGGGTAAAATCCATACTGACTTCGAGCGTGGCTTTATTCGTGCGCAAACTATTGCTTTTGACGACTTTGTTGCCTTTAAAGGTGAGAGTGGCGCAAAAGAAGCAGGCAAGATGCGTCAAGAAGGTAAAGAGTACATTGTTAAAGATGGCGATGTAATGAACTTCTTGTTCAACGTATAAGTACAAATTAAACCAATTTAGATTGGTAATAATTTTTAAAGGCTCGTTTTTACGAGCCTTTTTTGCAGGGCGCGAGCATACTTTGTTAAAAATGTTAACCAAAAAGAAGTTCTTCTCTAAAAGCATCATCATAACAAGCTCTTACACACTTACTTCTTATTGACCCCTTGCTTTTCGTATGCTGCTTTATCATGTTCCTAACGACGCGTCTAAATAGTGCCATATGTTGCGCACTTAATGGCTCATGTATTTGACAGGCATCTTCTTTAAATACGACATCCAGTATCCAGTGTTGCTGATTTTCTATCAGCCAATGTTGTCTTATTGCTTTACTTATCAATATATTGTCTGTCAACGATGTTAGGTAGTAATGTGTGTCAATACTCGTTCTATTACCCTTCGTTCGCTCTCGCTGCACCGCAACGATTGTTCTAACTGATGGCCAGCTCTCTTTAATTTCACTCGGTAATAAACGCGCATCAAGACAATCTATCGTGCGTACTTCTTTTCGCCCATGCCCTTCATCTTGTGTTACATGACTAAGTATCTCTGAGTTTTCAGATTCATACTGGTGTGTAAATGCATCTTGAATCGCGCTATAAAGTTTCTTTTGATTACCCTTTGCTTGCACTAGATAATCTGCATGTCTGCTAATTAGCTGTTTTAGCGTTTCTTTTTGGCAGTGCAAAGCATCAAGTGTAATGACGGTGTTATTGATATCGAGTATTTTCAATAAATCCCGAACTGCCGGTATTTCATTCGTCTTACTGCCAACTGTTTGGTGGAATAATGTGAGACCTGCTTCACAATCAAATGCTGAGACGAGATGTAATTTATCAGCAATGTGTTTACTTGCTCCGCGAATAGTTTTGCCATCGAAGGCAATGACAGGATGCGCTGACTTAACGCGGTTTTGATTGACCCAGCTATACATCGCGAGTAGTAATGAGTCAGTATCAACGGTTCTAAAAATCCGAGCAATACTATGTCGAGTGGGTATGCCATTTTTGAAAGAACGAAATCCTCTTAACCAATTAAGCTTACTTTCGCCATAGACTTCAATGTCTTGCCAGTTTTCACACCCTGATGTAACGGCAGTAATAATAAGAAAAAGCACATCAACTAAGTTATGGTGCTGATTTATATGTGAACGATTATCTTTGACGAGTTCTAAATGTGAGAAGAGTGACATAATAAGTTTAAGGTGATGAAATTTATGGTATTAGATCATAAAATTTGTTTATTTACAAAGTGTGATCCCGCCCTGGCCTTTTTTGTACCCTCAGCTTTATAAACTTATAAAATTGATGTAATCACAAGCTAAAAGCCAGCGTTTAATCTAAAAAATACACAGCGGCGAAGATTTAACCTCAATAAGAAATACCTCATCGACAAGTTAATGTTAAGCCCCTAATAATTTGTTTAATTATCAAACAGTTTTAAATTGCAGGCTTTTGCTCTTTTTTATTTAACTGTAAATTTTGTATGTGAATTGTAGTCAAAAAATCATCATTTTTATTAAAAGTTAGCCGCTTAGCTTAATTTTCCTGCAAACAAACACTGTTAAGTGTTTTTTTGCAAAAAAGGTGTTGACGAATTTGGGTCATATCAGCATAATACGCCCCGCACTCAGCGATGAAGTGCTAACAAAAAAAGATGGCTAAGTAGCTCAGCTGGTTAGAGCACATCACTCATAATGATGGGGTCACAGGTTCAAATCCCGTCTTAGCCACCATTATTTTTTTGTTGCTCAATGAAGAGTTTAAAATAACTACCTTGTGTGCGGGAGTGGCGGAATTGGTAGACGCGCTGGATTTAGGTTCCAGTATCTTAGGATGTGAGAGTTCAAGTCTCTCCTTCCGCACCATAATTCTTGATAAGAATTAAAACTATCAATTGTTATTGTTGGGATATCGCCAAGCGGTAAGGCACCAGGTTTTGATCCTGGCATTCCCAGGTTCAAATCCTGGTATCCCAGCCAACAATGGCTAAGTAGCTCAGCTGGTTAGAGCACATCACTCATAATGATGGGGTCACAGGTTCAAATCCCGTCTTAGCCACCATTTCTTAATTTAGAAGTGGCTCTGCAAGAGTTAAATTGCACTCAATGAAGAGTTTAAAATAACTACCTGTGTTTTATTACACAAACGATGCGGGAGTGGCGGAATTGGTAGACGCGCTGGATTTAGGTTCCAGTAACTTCGGTTGTGAGAGTTCAAGTCTCTCTTTCCGCACCATTTCTTGATAAGAAATAAAATTATCAATTAATTCTTTGTTGGGATATCGCCAAGCGGTAAGGCACCAGGTTTTGATCCTGGCATTCCCAGGTTCAAATCCTGGTATCCCAGCCAACTTCTTCTACCAAGGAAAGTTGGACATAAAGAATAGCTCTGCTTAGAGTTTAAATGAGCAAATTGTTGATGCGGGAGTGGCGGAATTGGTAGACGCGCTGGATTTAGGTTCCAGTAACTTAGGTTGTGAGAGTTCAAGTCTCTCCTTCCGCACCATGTTCTTGATACGAACTAAACCTATCAAATAATTCTTTGTTGGGATATCGCCAAGCGGTAAGGCACCAGGTTTTGATCCTGGCATTCCCAGGTTCAAATCCTGGTATCCCAGCCAACTTCTTCTACCAAGGAAAGTTGGATAAAAGAATAGCTCTCGCTTAGAGTTTAAATGAGCAAATTAGTGATGCGGGAGTGGCGGAATTGGTAGACGCGCTGGATTTAGGTTCCAGTAACTTAGGTTGTGAGAGTTCAAGTCTCTCCTTCCGCACCATGTTCTTATTAAGAACTAAAACTAATGCAAATTTATAGTTGGGATATCGCCAAGCGGTAAGGCACCAGGTTTTGATCCTGGCATTCCCAGGTTCAAATCCTGGTATCCCAGCCAATTTGTTAAACTACCCCATCTATTTCTTCATTTAAGTACTTCAGTATAAAATCATTAATTTTAATAGGTTTGCTATAATAATACCCTTGTAAATAATCACATTTCATTTCTGTGAGTGTATTTCTAAGCGCTTTATTTTCAATGCCCTCTGCCACTACTTTACAATTAAGTCTGCTAGCTAAAAATAACGTTGATTCTACAATCGCATAGTCAGCGGGTTGTGTTAGCATATCTTTAATAAATGACCGGTCTATTTTTATTTGGTTGATTGGTAACTCTCTTAGTAATGATAACGAAGAAAATCCAGTCCCAAAATCATCTACACTAAACTCAAAACCGCGGTCGTTAAGCTTGTACATCATAGTGCGAGCGGCTTCTATATTTGTCATCATAGCACCCTCTGTGATTTCAAAAATTATTGAGTCACTCAGCGTCGGATCGACACTGATTAATTGCTCAATAAGCTCATAAAAATCTTGGCTCTCTAAATCCCTTGTTGATAAATTTACGTGAATAGCCCCGATAAAACCCAAAGCTTTTAACGACTTTAAATGATTTATAGTTTCTAACACCACCCACTTGGAAATATTTAAAATTAACCCCATTTGCTCAGCTGTTTTAATAAACACCTCAGGGCTAATAAATGAACCATCACTTTGTGGCCAGCGTATTAATGCTTCAGCTCCATGCATTTCATTAAGGTTAGAAGAAAATATTGGTTGTAAATAAAGCTCAAACTCTTCATTTTTCAATGCTTGCTTTATAAGTAAGGACATATCAAATAAATTATCCGCCCTAATGCTCAAATCCTTAAAATAAATAACAATCTGTTGCTGTGTCTTTTTTGCTTCATGCAGCGCTAAATCAGCCTGTTTGAATAGTTCGTTAGTTTGCATACTATGTTTGGGGTAATAGCTCACTCCAATTCTTAGCTTAACGCGTATAGTTTGTTCATAAATTAAAAAAGGTTTTTGCACTGCCTTATTTATTAATTGAATACATAAATCATACTTATCCTGAGTGGTTGAGTTTAAAAGCAATGCAAATTCGTCTCCCCCAATCCTATATAACTTAGCAATCTCGGATAAGTGTTGGCTTAATGTTTTGGAAAATGCACACAACAACAAATCCCCAAAATTATTTCCATAAGTATCGTTTACACGTTTAAAGTTATTTAAATCTATTAAAAACAAAATGAAAGGTTGGTTATATTCTATGTTCTCATTGAGTACATTAAAGAATTTTTTACGTTTAGGTAGGTTAGTTAAACTATCGTGTTCAGCTAGAAATTGTTGGTGTTGAGCTGAGCGATCTAGCTCTAAGATACTTTTGAGGCTTAACCTAACAACTAAATACACAAATGTGCCGCCACCAACTAAAATAAATGAAACACTAGTTGTTACAAACGGTTCACTACCATAAAAAGTAAAATAATAAAGTACCCAACAGTAGCCAAAAATAAACAGCACAATTAAAATAAGCAGTAAGCTCCATGCAAACCGATTCGTTTTTTTGCATACTTGTATTGTTGGTTTGATACTTACAGTTAACAGTAATATCCCTACTATAATCATAAAAATAAATGGCTTATCCACAGACACTCTTTAAATGCAATTTGTTATACATTTAGTATGGCTAATAAATCTAATAACGAAATAAAATACATTAAAAAGCTCAGGGTAGCCCACTTACCAAATATGATTGTTGTTTTATGAAGAGGTTATAACTTTTAAGGGCGCGATTAACAGCATTGTTAATCGCTTTATTAGGGGGGTAATCTTTTTAGAAACTAACTTAGCTCTCCGCTAATGGCATATTTTAACACCCAGTTTTTTATTGGCCCTGTATTATTAGCCATTTTTAAAAACTGGCTACGTGCCCATTTAAGCGGCGCTACTTGTTTAGAAAAGCCAAAGTAACAGGCATCCATCATGCTCATCATTAACAAATTAGCCTTACGGCGAGCTCGCTCATATTCTTTAAGCATTAACGGGCACCCTATATCTCCTGCATTGTCTAAAACCTCAGCAAGTGCCACTACGTCCTGAAAACCTAAATTTACACCCTGCCCTGCAAGCGGATTAATTGTATGTGCAGCGTCGCCCACTAAAACCAAACGCCCTTGCGAATAGTTGTTAGCATGTTGGCGAGTGAGCGGAAATATCGCATGGGTTTGTACTTCAAAGTCTCCAGCAAGCTCTGGGAATTTATTAAGTATGTGCGTTTTTAACTGAGTTGGGCTTAGCCCTTTAAATGCTTGCAGTGTATTTGCATCGTCATACCAAATTAAATTAGCGTACGGTGCCTGCATTGGCAAAAATGCGAGTGGCCCACTTGGCGTAAACTGCTGCCAGGTTTTAATTTGTTGCGGCGCATCGAGTTTAATTAACACCCCCATGCAATGCTGCTGGTACTGCCACCCCGTAATACCAATATTCGCCTTATCACGCAATTGCGACTGCCCGCCATCGGCTGCAATTACTAAATCAGCTGTATAGGTTTGAGCTCCATACACAAGCGTAATTAAATCACTGGTTTGCTCTATTTTAGTAATCGGTGTGGCTTGCTCAATAACTTCAATATTGTATTGTGAAAATTGCTGCCACAAACAGGCTTGAATTAAATTATTTTCAATCAAATGACCTAAATGCGTGGTATTTATATCGGCGCAATCAAATAATAAATTGTCACCACCGCGCTCAAATGCCTCCAATTGTTGATAAGGCGCTATGCGGTTTTGTCTTAAAAGCGGCATTGCACCTAATTCATCAAGCAAATTTTCTGAAAAACGATTAATAGCCGACACTCTAATATCCACCTTATCGCTACTAAAAATGTGCGATGGGTCTATTAGGTGTTTTTCGATTATACGTACGCCAAAGCCTTGCTGGGCAAGCTTTATCGCCATAGCCGCGCCAACCATGCCCCCACCAACCACTATCACATTATTTTTAGTCATGTTTTTCATCATTTTATTATTACTTGAGTCTGTTTTGATTGTATCAAAATTAATTTGTTTTATACCAGAGGATATCCCTAACAGCACATTAAACTGGCCTCGTATTGATTTGAGATCACAAACATGAAAACTATACTTGGATCTGGGCGGGTATCCAGCTAAAATACGCGTCCTTTAAGTGAGCATGCTTGCTCCTTAATCCTGTTTCTAGCACATTTTTGTGCCACTATCGAATTGAACACGAGGCAATATTTCAATGAGCAAAAAGCTGCATATTAAAACCTGGGGTTGTCAGATGAACGAATACGACTCTCAGAAAATGGCTGAACTTTTAGATGCCACTAACGGCTACCAGCTAACTGAAGATGCAACAGATGCCGACGTAATCTTACTCAACACCTGTTCAATTCGTGAAAAAGCACAAGAAAAAGTATTTCACCAGTTAGGTCGTTGGAAGTTGTTAAAAGACGACAAGCCAGATTTAATAATTGGTGTAGGTGGGTGTGTTGCTTCACAAGAAGGTGACTCTATTCGTCAACGTGCGCCATTTGTAGATGTTATTTTTGGCCCACAAACACTACACCGTTTACCAGAAATGATTAAACAAGTGCAAGGCGACAAAGGCTCATCGGTAGTTGATATTTCATTCCCAGAGATTGAAAAATTTGACCGCCTGCCAGAGCCAAAAGCTGATGGCCCATCTGCGTTTGTATCAATTATGGAAGGCTGTTCTAAATACTGTACTTTTTGTGTTGTACCTTATACTCGCGGCGAAGAAGTTAGTCGCCCAGTAGATGACGTATTACTTGAAATTGCACAGCTTGCTGAGCAAAACGTACGTGAAGTTAACCTATTAGGCCAAAACGTAAATGCATACCGCGGAGACACGCACGATGGCGAAATTTGTTACTTCTCAGATTTAATTCGTCTTATTGCTGCTATTGATGGTATTGACCGTATTCGTTACACCACATCGCATCCGGTAGAATTTACGCCAGACATCATTGAGGTTTACGCCGATGTACCAGAGCTTGTAGATCACTTACACCTACCAGTACAAAGTGGTTCAGACCGTATATTAAACCTAATGAAACGTGGCCATACGGCAATTGAATACAAATCGACAATTCGTAAGTTACGTAAAATTCGCCCTAACTTAAGCATGTCGTCAGATTTCATTATTGGTTTTCCAGGCGAAAGTAAAGAAGACTTTGAAGCAACCATGAAGCTTATTAGCGACATTGGTTTTGATATGAGCTTTAGCTTTATTTACAGTGCGCGCCCAGGTACGCCAGCGGCAGATTTGCCAGATGACGTAACAGAGCAAGAGAAAAAAGAACGCTTATACTTACTACAAAACCGTATTACACAAATGGCGCAGCAAATTAGCCGTCAAATGTTCGATACAGAGCAACGTATCCTTGTTGAAGGTCCTTCTAAGAAGAACCCAATGGAATTACGTGGCCGTACCGAAAACAACCGTGTAGTAAACTTTGTTGGCCCGCACACAGTGATCGGACAGTTTGTTGATGTACGTATTACCGAAGCACTGCCTAACTCTTTACGTGGTGACTTAATTCGTACAGAATCAGAAATGAACTTACGACGTGAAGTCGCTCCTTCAGCTATTTTAACTAAAGCTGCAGCTGCAGAGCCAAAACCAGACACTGTTAACGAAATTGGCGTAGCTACTTTCGTTCCTTAGTCACACAATTAGCGCCAGTTAACGCTGGCGCAGTACGATAGGAAGCAATTTTGAGTAATCAGTTAAAAACGTTAGAGATTTATTTAGAACCTGCCGATAACAAACGCCTTTCTTCTTTATGTGGCCCGTTTGACGAAAACATCAAACAAATTGAACGCCACCTGGCTGTTGAAATAATTCACCGTGACAACTTTTTTAAAGTAACCGGTAAACTACACAACTGCGCCGGCGCTGTAGAAATCTTAAAAAACCTTTATGTTGATACTCAGCCAGTTCGTGGTGTTTTAGGCGAAATAGAACCCGACGCCGTTCATTTAGCTATTACCGAATCAAAAGCCTTAGAGCAAGATGCATCCAGCAGCGCTTACGGCAAAGAAATCGTGATTAAAACCCGCCGTGGTGTTATTAAACCACGTAACGACAACCAAGGTGTTTATGTGGCTAATATTTTAAACCACGACATTACCTTTGGTATTGGCCCTGCAGGTACTGGTAAAACCTACCTTGCAGTTGCAGCCGCCGTTGACGCCCTTGAGCGCCAAGAAATACGCCGTATATTATTAACGCGCCCTGCTGTAGAAGCCGGCGAAAAGCTTGGTTTTTTACCAGGCGATTTAAGCCAAAAAATAGACCCATACCTGCGCCCTCTTTACGATGCGCTTTTTGAAATGCTAGGTTTTGAAAAAGTAGAAAAGCTCATCGAAAAAAATATCATCGAAGTCGCACCGCTTGCTTACATGCGCGGACGTACTTTAAACGATGCCTTTATTATTTTAGATGAAAGCCAAAATACCACCGCCGAGCAAATGAAAATGTTTTTAACCCGTATAGGGTTTAACTCAAAAGCGGTGATTACAGGCGATATAACACAGGTTGATTTACCGCGTGGCACACGCTCAGGCCTTCGCCATGCAATTGAAGTGCTTGATGGTGTAAACGAAATTAACTTTAACTACTTCAAAGCCCACGACGTAGTACGCCACCCTGTTGTAGCACGCATAGTTGAAGCCTACGAGCGTAACGACGAAAGCGAGCGACTTAAGCGCATTGAAAAGCAAAATGCAAAAGACGCACTTGCAGCTCTTCAACAGCCTACTACTAAAGAGTAATACTTTGACAACCGAACTTGATTTACAAATAGCCTGTGAGTTTGACAACCTCCCAAGCGAAGAACAATTTGCACTATGGGCCGACAAAGCCCTTAGCCAATACCGTGACGAGTCAGAACTCAGCATCGTTATTAGCGACGAAGCGCAATCGCAACAACTTAATAACGACTATCGCGGTAAAAATAAACCAACCAACGTACTGTCGTTTGAATTTGAAGCACCACCCGGAATAGATATTCCTTTGGTTGGTGATTTAATTATTTGCCCAGCCATTGTATTAGCTGAAGCAATTGAGCAAGAAAAGTCATTTCATGACCACTTTGCTCACATGGTTATTCACGGATGCTTGCATTTGCTTGGATTTGACCATATAAAGAGTGAAGATGCTTTTGAGATGGAAAGCATAGAAAAGCAATTACTTGCAGAGCTAAACATAGCAGACCCATACCGGGACGAAATTTAAATTAACGGAGCAATTAGACGCAATGAGCGACGGTAACTCGCAATCTAGCCAGGGTTCTTCTGGCAAAACGTGGTTGGGTAGAATAGCCCAAATGTTGCAAGGGGAACCCCAGAATAGAGAAGAGCTGGTCGAAGTTATTGCCGATGCGCAAGAACGAGACGTAATCGATCCAGAAACAAAAGAGATGATAGAAGGTGTGCTTGGCGTGTCTGAGCTTAAAGTGCGAGACATAATGGTTCCGCGCTCACAAATGATCACTCTTGAGATCGACAGCCCGCTTGAAGAGCTAATTCCAATGATGGTCGATTCAACTCACTCACGTTTTCCAGTGGTGATTGAAGACAAAGACCATGTAGAAGGTTTTTTACTCGCTAAAGATTTGCTACCGCTTATCTTAAATAAAGACGAGCACTTACCATCAATACGCGATTATTTACGCCCAGCTATGGTAGTGCCAGAAAGCAAACGTGTTGATACATTGCTAAATGAATTCCGTCAGCAGCGCTACCATATGGCCGTTGTTATTGACGAATATGGCGGCGTATCGGGCTTAGTAACGATTGAAGATATTCTTGAAATAATTGTTGGCGAAATCGAAGATGAGCACGACGAAGAAGAAGAACATCAAGATATTCGTCAACTTGCTAAACATGTTCACGTAGTGCAAGCACTCACACCTGTAGATGACTTTAACGAGCACTTTAAAACAGGTTACAGCACAGACGAAGCCGACACTATTGGCGGGACTGTACTGCACGCATTTGGCCATATGCCAAGTCGTGGTGAAACGATTGACATAGAAGGTTACCAATTTAAAGTAACCAACGCCGACAATCGTCGTATTTTGCAACTGCAAGTCACCGTTCCTAAGGCTGATGATAACGACAGTGAAGAAACTGCTAACTAGGCTTACCGTATTAGCAAAAGATAAAAAAGCATGGCTCGCACTCGTTGCGGGCCTTATTTTAACTTTTGGCTATGCCCCTTTTGAAATTTGGCCCATCGTATTTATTAGCCTTGCAGCCATAATTTTTTGCATCAACCCAAATAATACCGGTAAAGCACACGCAAAAAGCGCCGCTAAGTATGGCTTTATATTTGGCCTAGGCTGGTTTGGTGCAGGTATAAGCTGGGTACATGTTTCTATTGCCACCTTTGGCGGCATGCCGCTTATTGCGTCGCTCTCGTTAATGGCCTTATTGTGTTCATACTTAGCGTTATTTCCCGCACTTGCCTTTTGGGCAACTACTCGCTTTGCCACAGGCCCTAAAAGCTTTGGCGCATTACTAATTGCCAGCTTTGCAATTAGTGAGTATTTACGTGGCACCGTACTTACCGGTTTCCCGTGGTTAAGTTTTGGCTACACACAAACCGACGGACCTTTAAGGCTGCTTGCCCCTTATATTGGCGAGTTTGGCTTAACTCTTACCTGTGTCGCTATTGGCTTTGCACTATATAGACTTACCCAAAAAGATTTTAAAACCCCGGCGGTTATTGCGACAGCTGTTGCGCTTATTTTTACAGGCGCAAATACCACAGGCAGTATTCATTACACAGATAAAAACATGTCAGTATTGCTCGTACAAGGGAACATACAGCAACACCTGCGCTTTGAGCCAAGTGAGTTTTGGACCACAATGAGCAAATACCAAGACATGACACGCCCACATTGGGATGCCGACTTAATAGTATGGCCAGAAGCCGCAGTGCCTGAAATAGAAATGCTTGCCGATTCCTACCTAGCCAATTTAGACAGTGCCGCCTCGTTTAATAAAACCGCCCTTGTAACCGGTATTGTTGACTACCAGCGAGACACCAAAAATATATTTAACACCTTAATTGTTGTCGGTAATAAAGAGCGCGGCGACGAGCATGGGCATTACCATTACCTTGATAAAAACCGCTATCAAAAACACCAGCTACTACCTATTGGCGAATTTGTACCGTTTCAAGACTTTTTGCGCCCTATTGCCCCATTATTCGATTTGCCTATGTCATCATTTACCCGTGGCGACAAAGTGCAAAACAACTTACGCGCCAATGGCTATAACTTACTCCCTGCTATTTGCTACGAAATTGTTTTTGCCGACTTAGTACGCGGTAATTACAAAAGCGACTCCGACCTACTCTTTACTGTAAGTAACGATGCCTGGTTTGGTGACTCTATTGGACCTTTGCAACACATGCAAATAGCCCGTATGCGCGCGCTCGAACTACAGCGCCCTCTAGTGCGTGTTACTAACAATGGTTTAAGCGCCGTATACGACCCTATAAGCCACACACAACGAACCATGCCTCAGTTTGAAGCTACCATATTGAAAGCCAACATTAAGCTCATAAAAGGCGACAGCGTGTACAGCCAATACGGAAACATGTTTGTGTGGGGATTTGTGTTGTTGATGGGAGTTGTTGGGTTTGGGGCTAGGTTTAAAGTAAAAGACAAATCATTATAAAAAAACTTCTTTTTTATAATGATTTAATCAAAACGTTCCATCAAACTTTTTCCATAATAATCATGTAGCATCAATGGGAAAGAGGATATTACTGCGACATTATTCTGCTCAAAATGCTTATCTTGTTGTTTGGAAAAAATCAAATCTTGCTTCAAAATAGACTCAGGTAACGTCAATGTGTCATTTACTAAAAAGTTTGCACGAGCTAAATGCTGCTTTATAATTTCAACCCATATTTGAGAGTCATATAGACCCCAATTATGATATTTTTTATCTAATTCACGTTCTTTTTTAACCCAGTTTTTATAGCTATTTAGTTGACTCCTTGGATATAGTTCCTCTTGATAATCTGTATTTTTTTGATGTCTTATAGCTTCAACCATTGGGTAACTCACACATAATAATCCAAAGTCTTGCGGGTCATTAAATGTTTCAAGCATCTGTGCTAATTTTACATCATCAGCATTACTACAATGACAGTCATAATCGAAAAATAAGTAAATATCACTTATTTTACTTGGATCCTCTATGTCTAATACTTTAATTTCCTCAGGCCTTAAGTTCTCTCTAACTTTTAACTGTTCGACAATAATTCCATAAGTATCGAAATATTCATCTTTAGATATTTCTTTATGTAATTGGTATAAATTAAACCCGTAGGATGCACGAAGAATGACTTTATCATCTTCATTTAAAATATATTTACAAAGATTATTAGCAATATTTTGCTCTGTTACTTTTCCTTCAAAAATAAAGAGTACATAACTACTCATCAAAAGCTCCCGAACGGTACATTTTCTCTAAGTTATGAGCTTTTCTAATTTCTCTATCCGTTAGTTTATATAGTGGCTTCAAACTATTATCCTCCAAAACAAAGTAGCAATCGGGGCGTAAAATGCTATTAGACATTAAAGTACTATTATGCGTTGTTATAATAGTTTGGCACGAAGTGCTAGAAATAAGCTCGACAACTTGTCGTGACAGAGCGAAATGATAGTAAGCATCAAACTCATCTATGTAAGCAAAAGTAATGTCTCCCGATGTTAATTTAAGAAACCAATAATAAAAATTACCTAATGATATTGTGCCTGTTGAAGCTGCTTGAGAAAATTCAATACTTCGATTACCAAAGTCAAACTCAATTATTTCTTCACCTTTAGAGCCTGATTTTTTTAGTTTACATTCTACACCTGATTTATTTAGGAAACGCTCAAAATCATTAAGCTTACCTAACTCTATTATTGCTTGTGATACACGTTGAGGAGTCACAGGTTGCCCATAAAACTCTTGTGATTTAGTAAGCGTTCTAAAGAAAACCATGCCATCAACAAACGTAATGAATTTTTCAAATATTAAGTTAATTGAGTTTGAAGCTAGAAGAGCATTTGATTTTAGGAACTTTACAGGTGAAATGTTTTTACCCGTAAAGTCATTTTTTAAAGTTTCAGAGCCAATAAGGTGAAAGTCTGCAAATGGCGAACTTCTTCGATCAAATGATACAACTTCATTACCGTCGATGATTAGTTTTTCAAAAATAGTGAGGTCACACTTTTCTTTCCCATACTGATATATAACCTGTTTACTCTCTATTTCAAACTCATAAGTAAACTCTGCAAGTTCCTCTTTTGAGCTCGCATTTAGGTAATTCAGCTTCAACCCACTACTGGGGCTATTGTCAGTTAAATGATTAGTAATATCGAGCAGAGCAAGACCTAAATTTGACTTACCTCCGCCATTAACACCGTATATGACCCCATGCTCTACGATATCATTTTTAATAGCATGATTATTAAACTCGTAAGAGCGATTACTTCTCAGATCTATCTCAAATTGTTCTTTAAAATTTCGAAAGTTTTTTACTGTTAGTTTTACGAGCATATTGAACATCCCATCTACTTGCCTAAGTGAACTATAACATACGCAATTATTTGCCGTAAAAAAAATACGGCTCTACTGACAAAAAGTATAGTTCTAAATTACTTATAAATACTCTATATGATTCAAGTTACCTTTAATAACCACAGTGGCTGATATTTTATCTTGAATGGCTTGTCTATTTGGGTCCCAATATATTTGTAAAAACCCTAACAAGCCTGTGGCAAAGCCTGCACCGTAGCCGCCGTAGCGACCAAAACAATCTAATAAACCTAATGGCTCACCGCTTAAGGCAACCACACGAATATTACATACCTTTTTACCCGGTGTTTGGCCGCGCCAAAGTAACGAGAACAACGTAAAGTAAACAGCAGCCCAGCCAAACCCTAAGCCTAGGTCTTGAATAATGCCCTTGCTCCACTGCAACATACTGTTTGTGGTTGTTTGTGCAGGTTTTTCTTCTATTAACTGTGCAGGCTTTATTTCGTTATTTTCACTGACCACTAATAGCTGTAAAAGTAGGGTAGCAAGTTGTGGGCTTTGTAGGTCGTCCATTTCTGCTAATTTGGGAACTTGCCCAATTAAATTATCAAACGCGTTTTGTTGGCAAGGTTGCTCACAGCTTTCATTGGCTGTTTGCGCTAAATAAGTATTTACCCGTTGTTTTTCTGTGGCGGAAAGCTGAATTTCATCTTGTATTTTTACGCCCTGAACAGCTAAACCTTGATCAGTGTTATCGTCTTCTAGGTAATCAATGCCAATTGAAAGCACAGTAAGTGCACTTACAAATAAAATACTTGCTGCCGTTATTTTTAATATTCTTCGCCACACATTCGACATTTTTGGAAGGTATTGCTGTGCCGTACCTTTATAAAAAGCCATTGCAGCGACAAATGCTATTAAAGCTGCGCTAAGCTTGGCCGCTAAAAATATCAGCGCTACATCAATAATAATCGCTAGTGCACGCTGAATAGGTGTAGCTAAAGGCAAGCCCAGTAAAGCGCTGTAAATTTTAAAAGCGTAGGGGGTAATCACTTCTCTGGTTTCAGAATTTGATAATTCTAATTGTTCTATCTCTTTGGCTTTCATTTGTATTCTTATTATTAAATTAGGTAGCCGCATTAAGTTACGCGTTTTTTATTTGTTGCTCAACATTAACTTTTACCCCAATTTACTAAAAGCATCGTCTCGGCCAATTGGATAAAAGGAAATATAAGCCTCAAATTACAAACTTTAGGTTAACATCATTTATAAATGTACCTATTGAACATATATTAATGCTCGAATTTCTTTCATCCTTAAAATTGAATCTGAAAAAAAATTAAATAAGATATCGCTTCGAGGCTCTCCTCTTGTTTCATCAGTAGGCAACAGCTATGGTGAATATATTGAGAGCGCTTTGATACAAAAATTAAAACTAGCAAAACTATGATCTGGCGTTGCAACAAAGCAAGTCTCGGGAAAAGTAATTGAGCAAGACATTGATGTAACAGGTTTCTCTGAAGGCAGTGCGTTTATAAAAGTTAAATTTACTGTATCAGATGGCGATATTACTTTATTTGATAAGGTAATATCTGCCGAACACACTTTCGACTCTTCTTTTCTCGGAGCAATTGCAATACCAAACGGGCAGCGAAGTTATGTAGAATTAGTTCAAAAATTGCTTACGAATCTATACGCTGATGAAGAATTTATAGCTTCAATAAAGTAAATAAATAAACTAAAAAGGAGCTTTATGATTTCATACAGCTCCTTTTTTATATTACATAAATTTATTTACTTTAAAATTACTAAGCTATCATCAATAGGCTCACTTTTAGGTAAGCGATGCCTCATAGCTTAGTTCTTAAGGAACACAGACCGTGTGACTTCCTATCTTAAAACGGCAAATATCATTGTTTTTCTCAATGCTTTGCCGCTTACAATTTACCGCTAGTAGCTCAAATACACGATGTATCTTATGGCTGCACCGTGTTTGTTCTATGCAATCCAGAATATCATCCAACCAAAGATAACTGCACTTACTCGCTCTAAATGTCGAGATCGCACACTTAAACATACCCGCTGCACTATGGCAGATAAAACGCTTGATAAGTGTTTGCAGTATGCTCAGCCAAACCAATGATTCGGCAATATGAGGATCTCGTGTGATGAACCCTTTAAGGTTATTCCATGACTTTAGTTCTTTGAAAAACAACTCAATTTGCCAACGAGTTGCATATATATCGAGTAGCTCGTCAAAGCTAAACTGTGCCTCTTTTAAATTAGTAACAAGGAAAACGGGGCGCTTTTCATTCGGTAAATAGATAAGCCTGTACTCGGGCCCATTTTTCTTCCAACGTACTGTTAATTCAAGTGGTTGGCTTGCGAATTTATCGAGTAACGTTTTGAGTTTAATGTTCTTTTCTTTAAGTTCTATACCCGCGCAATAGGCTGATGTAACGATTGGGTTAATGTTTTTATTTGCTCTGATCAAAAAATATCCGCCATCTTGAGCTACTTGCTCAAAGTAATCTAAGTCAAAATACCCAGCATCAGCAAGTAATAACGTATCTTCAAGTGTGTGGCTACCTGGTAAAAAGGCGCGCTCAGTTTCAACATCAGGACGAATATCTATTTCGCAGGGTTGTTCATTAAATAGGTCATAGGTAACGTGCAACTCAATTGCGGCAGGACTTACAGCAGTAAAACGACCAGCAAAAACCTGCGCTAATTCATCATGTAGAGCAAATGAAGAACCATCTTGCAATAACACTCGCTGTATTCCTCGCTGGGTAAAAAAGGTTTTATCCAGCGTGTTTACAGTCAATTTAGACATCGCTTGAATAACGAGCTCACGGACAAGCTCAGTCAAGGCTGGTTTTCGAATTTGATTATGAAAGGGTTTATAACTTATCGTGCAATCAGCCTGCGTTCGCAAGTTTTGATGGATATCTGACAAGTTAGCGTCTTGCAGGCAAGATAAGCTTTTAAATACGGCTTTGAGCAGAGAAACGATCGACAGGCAACGGTGTCGAACTTGAAATCCAGAGGTTTTTGCAAGCTCAATGAGGTGTTTTTCTGAGATAAGGGCTTTTAATTGGTTTGAAACTTGGTTAATCTGCATGTGAACTCTGTTTTTAGTCATGTTTTTATTGGCGTAACTATTTGATCATTAACAGAGTTCAACTTCAAGCTTTCTTAAGATCCAACCTATGAGCGATGCCTAAACTCTCTGCGTAATAACATAAAACTAATAACTGCCTGAACAACAACTGTGCTTGCCGATAAATACCACAATTGCGTTAAATTAAAGCCATCCATTTGGCTTAATAAAAGAGCAGGTAAAACAAATAAAATAATCCGCAGTGTAGTACTATAAAGTGAAGGGAGTGTGTTACCGAGAGACTGAAATAGCCCCGAACACGTAAACACTATGCCCGTAGGAATAAAGTTAATACAAATAATTTGTAAAAATGTAGCGGCAACTAAAATAACCTTTTGATCATCAGAGAACCCTTGCACTAGTAATTCTGGAATAAAAAAGCAAACTACGCTTAACACTGCCATTAAACTACATGTCATTAGGGCTGACCAAAAAAAGGTTTCTCGGACACGGTCAAATTGCTTTGATCCAAAATTTTGACCCGCGACGGCTGGTGCAGCAAACGCAATTGCCATTGCAGGTAAAAACAATGACTGCATGATGCGAGAACCTAAACCAAAGCCAGCTTGGGCTTCAGGTCCAAAATGTTGAATTAACCAATAAATTAACCCCATATATGCAAACATTAAAAAGAATTCGCCTCCTGCGGGTAATCCAATCCCTAATAGGCGCTTTATAATAGCGCTATCTACGCGCCATAAACTGACTTTAAAGGTAACGAACTTTTCAGCCTTAACAAAGTATACGCATAGCATTACTACCGCAACGACTACCGAAATAGTACTTGCCAACCCAGCTCCGGCTATACCCATTGGAAAGTCAGTTCCCCAACCTATAATTAAAATAGGAGATAAAATAATATTGACGATAATAGACAAGGTTTGAATCAACATAGTTGGCTTAACAATACCGGCTCCTCTTAATGCAGCACTAACTGCAACTAAAGGAAACTGCAATGCCATACCCGGCAAAAACCAATGCAAATAACGTTGTCCCGCTTCAATTGTTGCAAGGTCTGTTGAGATGCTAGTTAAGTATGTATCAGACCCTAAATAACCTAAAAACATGACCACCAAGGCCATTAAGCTAGCCAGCATCATACTTTGGTTAAACACTGCATTTGCATCTTTGGCATCTTTTCGACCCGCTGCATGAGAAATCAACGCGGTTGTTCCCACATTAAGAATTTGCGTGAGTGCAAAAATTAAAAACATTGCATTACCCGCTAAGCTGAGTCCTGCTAAAGCATTTCCACCTAAATTACCTACAAAATATAAATCAACTAAAAAATACAATGTTTGAATTATCATTCCTATCATCATAGGAATAGCCATTTTGATTAAATGCTTGGGTATGGAGCCACGAGTTAGATCATGCATATTATTATCTTAACCATTAATAAGAATAGTTATCATAACAAATTGCGTGCAATTAAGCATACTTTTAATAGTTATGGAAAGGTGTTTCATATAGCGTGAATTTCATACTAAAACTTTGCTATACTGGCCGTAAGTCTTCATTAAAAGATTCATTATGATTCCTTCAACATACCCTCTTTTTTGGCGAGATAACGCCCTACCTTATGTAGAACTAAGGCAAGTTTTGGATGGTCGAAAAGTAACTTACGCCGCCCATTCTCATGCTCAGTGGTCAATTGGTGCTATTTTAGAGGGCCAAAGTGAATTTATTTGTGAAGACAAACTTTACCAAATAGATAAAGGCACTTTAGTGCTAATGAACCCCGATGCTGTACACGCATGCAACCCCAACCAAAACTCGCCCTGGGCTTATTATATGATGCATGTCGATAAAAGTTGGTTAGCTCAATTGCTTGTTAAGTTTAATATAAGGGCAAGTAACCACTGGTATAATAGCCAACCTGATACATTAACAACCCCTGTATTTTACCAGCAGTTTGTTTTAGTTTGCCGAAACCTTATGTCGAATAAGCTGTCTTCTTTAGAAAAAAAGTCTTTGCTTAGCCAGTATTTGATTACGTTATTTGAATACATCGATAGCACTGATATTAAAGAAAATACGTGCCTACCTCCTAATAGGCTGTATAAAGTTGCAAACTACCTCGCCCTTTATTGTCAGGATGACGAACCAATTAAGGTTATTAGCAAAAAATTTGGCTTTAATACTAGCTACTTGATACGTACATTTAAACGCCACTTCAATATGAGTCCACATGCTTATCGGATAAATCTGCGTATACAACTAAGTCAACAAGCGCTTAAGCAAGGCGATGCTATTTCAACGGTGGCTCAAAATGCAGGATTTAGTGATCAAGCTCATTTTCAACGTGTATTTAAACAGCGGGTTGCTGCAACACCAGCACAATATCGACGCTGTATTTAGAATAAAAACACATTAACTTATAATAAAAAAGCAACTCCCGGCAAGTAACACTGCCAATGCTTTATTCATAAAACGTATTTTTGCAGGACTTTGAAAGTACTGCCCTAGCACTATACCTAACCATACCCACACGCTCAGCGACAACCAGCAAATTGGTAAATACACACTGGCAAACGTAAACACTTCAAATAGCTCTGCATTAGGGATGTAAGTCGCAATTCCCGATAGTGATGCTAACCATGCTTTTGGGTTTAGCCATTGCATGATTACCCCAGTAATAAAGGTAGGTGAACTTTTATTACTGTCTGAGTTTAATTCACCATTATCTACAAATAATTGATAACTTAAATAAAGTAAAAAAGTAATACCAGCCCATTGCAATACTTCAGTGGCCCATTGCAATTTATCAAGAAGATAGTTTAAACCCCATCCAATAACTAAAAACAAAAAAATAAACCCAAGTGTTGCACCGGTTATAAATATTAAGCCATTTCTTAGCCCATACCGTGCGCTGCTCAATGAAACTAAATTAACTGGCCCTGGCGATAAAGACGCAGCTAATGCAAATAACGACATTGACATAATTAAAGATAAAGTCATGGTTCACTTTCTAATTCATTCAAACTGATGGTGAGTATCTACATTAAATAGAGGCTGGTATTGAACAAAATTGACTTAATCAAATAAAAGTAAGTTATTTCGCGCATATCAATACTAGTTTTTAATTTTCAGCATTGTGAACTATTAATATTTTTAGTCGTATCAATAAAGTGTTAATTCATTAGGATCGACCATGACCACTAAACAGCTTTCGTCACTGTTTGTATTTAACTTAGTCTTAGCGACAAGCGAGGCCAATGCAAATCAGCAATGGTATGTTATTAACGACTCTGTAATGGGCGGCGTATCTAATAGTCAAGTAACAAAAACACAAGATAGCTTGCTGTTTACAGGCAATATTTCGCTTGATAATAAAGGCGGTTTTGCATCAATACGTACCGAAATTGACACGCAAGGTCAAAACTCAAAAACTATAGCGCTGCGTGTTAAAGGCGATGGGCAAATCTATAAGCTTAGGCTAAGAACAACTAATTACCTTGATGGCGCAGCGTACACCCACTCATTTAAAACAATAAAAAGCGAATGGGTAGAAATCAACTTTACCCCGAGTGATTTTACTTTAACGTATCGCGGACGAGTGCTTGAGCAACAGCCTATTATTGATTTTGATGATATAAAACAGCTAGGCTTTATGATTGCAGGCAAGCAAGAAGGTAAATTTAAACTTGAAGTGAGTAAAATCGAATTTAAAAGCTAACCCACCAGCGTGCAGTGGCGCTATACAGTATAGTCGTGATCGCCCCGCCTTTTCATTTCACTAATAACCAGCTCAACCATTTGTTGCTTTATTGCCGCTTGCTCTGATTTTAACTCCCCTAATTGCAGCTCTAACATATCTATTTGCTCTTGCTGTTGCGTGTTTTTATATTTTTTAGAGCCTAAATGCTCTGCATCTAAAGTTAAACTCGCATCACTTTCATCTAGCTCACTTACAGAAGTATTTATAGTTAAACTACGTTGTACGGGGCTTTGTTTAAGTTTATTAATTTGCTCTTGCAACGCAAGAACTCGCCCAGTGAAGTGTTTATATACTTTTTCGAGATTTTTATACTGATCGCCAAATGTTGCGTTATCTTCACTGTATTTTTGCGCTTTGGTATCTAAAAACTTTGATAACACATATTTTGGCTCTTCCTCAGCCTCTTCTTCAACAGAAAGTTTACCTGATTGCGTTAAAGACTGAGTATTTGAGCTGTGTACTTGGTATGGAATGGGAGCCGGTGAAATCTTCATTATTTTATCCCTAAAATAGCTTGTCTCATTTATAGATATCGGCCTCGTATTAAAATCCTTGAGTAAGTTTAAATGTTAACTAAAAATAAAAAGCCCCACTTTATTAAAGTAGGGCTTTAGCAATTAATTACTTTGAATTAAATTATACCAATCTGCTTATATATGAAGTCTATTTAACGTTAAGAAAATTACGCTAGAACTAGGCAAAAATTTTTGTATCTAGTTGTTCTAAATAAAAAATTTTTAACAACGTTATAGTGCAATTTAATTCGTTAAATTGTTCAAGTATTTACGCAGGTTGGTATTACGACTCAATTGCCAGTAACTCTACTTCAAAAATAAGTACTGAGGCAGGAGGAATACTCCCTACCCGTTTTTCGCCGTATGCTAATTGGTGCGGTACATAAAAGGTGTATTTATCGCCTGGGCTCATCAGTTGTAAGCCCTCATTCCAGCCTTTAATCACTTGGTGCAAGCCAAAGCTAATCGGTGTTTTACGCTCTACTGAGCTGTCAAACACCGTGCCGTCGATTAGTGTGCCGTGGTAATGCACGTTAACCATACTTGTTGGGCTTGGTGTGTTTTCACTCTCACCTTTATGCAGTATTTTGTACTGCAAGCCAGAAGCTGTTTCTACTACACCTTCTACTTTTGCGTTAGCGGCTAAGTAATCAGCCCCTATTTGTGCATTTATGCCTGCTTGTTGTTTTGCTTTTTTACTATTTTGAAATATTAAAAAACAAAAAATGGCGATAACCACCGCCAAAATTATATTGATCATTATTAACCTTTTTCGTTATCTAGTTCTTCGTCTTTTTCGTCGTCATTATCGCCATTTACAATGTCGGCAATCTCTTTTAGACGCGCAAGCGCAATACCGTTTACTGAGTTTTCTGGATACTGGTCATCAATAATATCGCCTGCTTCTATATCCATTAACAAGTTAAGCGCTTGATCTACGGTTTCAACTGCGTAAATATTAAATTTACCCGCCTCTACCGCATTGAGGATCTCGTCATCAAGTACTAAGTTAACTTGGTTTGATTTAGGAATAATAACGCCTTGCGAACCGGTTAAACCACGCATTTTACACAGTTTAAAAAAGCCTTCTATTTTTTCGTTTACACCACCAATAGCTTGTACATCACCATGTTGGTTAATAGAGCCTGTCAGCGCGATAGATTGGCTAATAGGGAGGCTTGTAATAGATGAAATAAGCGCACAAAGCTCTGCTAAAGATGCACTATCGCCATCTATGTAACCATAACTTTGCTCTATGGCAATATTAGCACTAAGCGTTAAGCTAAACTGCTGTGCGTACTTATTGCCTAAATAGCCGGTAAGCAACATCACGCCTTTTGAGTGGATAGCTTTACCTAGTTCGGCTTCGCGTTCAACGTCTATTACGCCATCGGCGCCTGCATAAACAGTTGCCGTAATACGCGCAGGTGTACCAAACGAGGTATCGCCAATGTGTAGTACTGTTAAACCATTTACTTTACCTATAGCTTGGCCATCGGTTGCAATAAGTGTATGGCCTTCTTTTATATCGCTAAGCATGTTTTCGCTGATCTGACCGGTACGATATTGTTTGCCTTCAATGGCTTCGTCAATATGGTATGCATCAATAACCGTTAAGTTATCTTGTTTCGCGTAATAACTCGCTTCAGCAACTAATTCAAGCACATCAGCAAAGCGCGCCGAGAGTTTATTATGATGCTCAGCTTGGCGGTAACTAAATTTAAGTAACCGTACCATAGCAGCCTCTGTAGCGGTGCATTTTAATGTTTGCTCGCAATACTCAGTCACTTTGGTAATAAACTGGTACTGTAATTTATCGCTACTTGGTAAGTAGTAATCAAAATCGGCAAGTACTCTAAATAGCTCAGCAAATTCTTCGTCGTATTCACCTATGGTGTAGTACAACTCGCGCGAGCCCAATAAAATAATCTTCACATCAAGTGGAATAAGTTGCGGGCGAAGCGTAAAACTTGTCCCGACTGTGCTGTCTTGATAGGGTAAATCATTTTTTATTTGATGTGTTTTTAAACACAGCTTTAAACCATCCCACACTTGTGGATTAGCCATTATTTTTTCGGCATCCATTATTAAGTAACCACCATTGGCACGATGCAATGCACCGGGCTGAATTGAGCGATAACTCGTAATCAATGTACCTTGGGATGTAGCGTATTCAATTTTACCAAATATATTACCAAAGGTTGGGTTTGGCTCATAAACGACTGGCGCTGCATCGTCTTCTTTAAATTCAACTAAAATGTTAGGTGCAAAAAAGTCGGTAAGCATACCTTTGCGGTCAAAGTCTTCTTTGCTTTCTTCGCTTTCGTCTTCGTCATCTAGCCATTCAAGTACCGCGTCGATAATTTCAACGCGAATATCTTTTAAATAACGCAGTACGCCAATGTGTGTCGCGTACTTATGTTCTAAGTCTTTTAAAAGTGGTTTAGTGGCTTGCTCTGCGGTCGATTTTTTAAGATTACGAAGTTTTTCTTTTGATTCGCGTTTCCACCGTGGTAGCTCTATTAACGCTTCTATTAATGCATCTTCTAGCTTTTCGATTTTTTCAAAAAACTCTTCGCGCAATGTTTCTTCAAGCTCACCAAATTCACTGTCGCTCAATTGTTTTCCATCAACAAGTGGTGCAAAACCCACTGAGCTTTTTTCTTCTACTAGAGCAACACTTTGCTCAAGTGCTGCGATTTCAACTGCGGTAATTGCGCTGTCGTAAGCGTCGTTAAACTCGCGATCGATTGATTTTTTCTTGCGTTGGTACGCTGGATTATCAAATGCCGCTGGAAAAGTGTCGAGCACTTCATCTAAGAATGAGTCTATGTCGTCGCTAAGTTGCTTACTTTGCCCTGCTTGCATAAAAAGTGCGATAGGCTCACGGTGATCGGCGTAATTATTTACGTACAACCATTCATTAGGCGTTGCTCTGTCTTTTGCGTGTTGCTTAAGTTTATCTTTGACTAGCGTATAACGTCCATGAGCCGCTTCGCCCATTACATAAACATTATAGCCAGGTAAATCCATACCTAATGAAAAGTCGAGCGCACTTTGGGCACGTTGTTGGCCTATAAAAGTAAGTTGCTCTGGGTACGGGTTACTCATGCATGTATGTACATGATTACTAGAAATACTCGGTGCGAGCTTTGAAACAGATAGTGGCAGCAATTTTTTCGTCATTCTAACTTCTTTGTTTACCAGCATATTCACTGGCTTTTGGGCGTATTAAGTGGCACGCAGCCACCTAATACCAATATTTAAGGGTTCAGCGCCTTACGACTAAAGTAGACTCCATCACATTGCGTGCAAGGTATTATTTGCGTTGCGTGATAAATGTCGTGGCTATGGTTGCAATTCTTACATACTAATGTGCCCATGGCTATCCATTCGCCTGCGTGATACACCCCATTGTGCTTAAAATCTTGGCTTAAAGATTGCCACTCTAGTTGTGTTTTATCTTCTATGTGCGAGAGTTCAAACCATAAAGATTCTTTAAGTTCTTGCCATGCAAGCGAATTGTAATAAGCTTCGTGCTCAATAATATGTTCAATATCATGCTTTAAGTAACTTTTATAAAGTTCATACCTTTCTTGACTTAAATCTTTGATTGCTTGCTCAGATTCAACAAACCCAGTAACTATATCTTTTACACCATGATCTTTTACATCTTTTAGCCAACTAGTAAAACTGCTAAGCCATGCTTTGTAATCAGTCATTTTTTACTCCTTCAAAATTGCTGTTAAATCAGTCTGTAACTTATGTATTTAGCTAACTACATTATAAAAAAGCAGGTTAACCTGCACTGAAAGTTACAATTTAATAAAAGCATGTTTTTGACGCTGTGAATAGTGTTTTATTTGGGGTATCCTAACGGCAATTTTTATTAGTTTGCAAGAAGTCTGGAACCATAGATGCAAGAGCAATATAACCCGCAAGATATAGAGTCAAAAGTACAAAGCTACTGGGAAGAAAACCAGGTATTTAAAGTCACTGAAGATGAGAGTAAAGAAAAGTATTACTGCCTTTCTATGTTTCCTTATCCGAGTGGTCAACTGCATATGGGTCATGTACGTAACTACACCATCGGTGATGTTGTTTCTCGTTTCCAGCGCCTGCAAGGCAAAAACGTAATGCAACCTATGGGTTGGGATGCGTTTGGTTTACCTGCAGAAAACGCCGCTATTAAAAACAAAACAGCACCAGCTAAGTGGACATACGAAAACATTGATTACATGCGTACACAGCTTAAGCAATTAGGTTTTGGCTATGACTGGGATCGCGAAATTGCGACGTGTCACCCAGAATACTACAAGTGGGAGCAGTGGTTTTTCACTAAGCTTTACGAAAAAGGCCTAGTGTATAAAAAAATGTCAACGGTTAACTGGGATCCAGTGGATCAAACAGTATTAGCTAACGAGCAAGTTATTGACGGTCGCGGTTGGCGTTCAGGCGCTGTGGTTGAGCAAAAAGAAATTCCACAGTGGTTTATTAAAATTACTGATTACGCACAAGAGCTACTAGACGACTTAGATCAGTTGGAAGATTGGCCAGAGCAAGTTAAAACAATGCAGCGCAACTGGATTGGCCGCTCTGAAGGCTGTGATATTGAATTTAAACGCACCGATAACGACGAAACATTTAGCGTATACACAACTCGTCCAGATACCTTTATGGGTGTTACGTATGTTGCTGTTGCCGGTGGTCACCCTATTGCGCAAGAAGCGGCTAAAAATAGCGATGCTATTGCAATGTTTGTTGAAGAATGCAAAAACACCAAAGTTGCCGAAGCAGACATGGCAACAATGGAGAAAAAAGGCATAGCAACAAGCTTTTACGCCACTCACCCATTAACGGGCGAGCAAGTACCAATTTGGGTCGCTAACTTTGTATTAATGCATTATGGCTCAGGCGCTGTAATGGCAGTACCTGCACACGATCAACGCGACTTTGAGTTTGCAACCGCTTACGGTCTTGATATAAAACAAGTCATTGCACCGGTTGAAGGTTCAGACCTTGAAGTAAACCTTAAAGAATCAGCGTTTACTGATAAAGGCGTACTTGTAAATTCAGGTGAATTTAACGGCCTTGATTTTGACGCTGGTTTTAAAGCCATTGCGGATAAATTAGAAGCTCTCGGTGTGGGTGAGCGCAAAGTAAACTTCCGCCTGCGTGACTGGGGGGTGAGCCGTCAACGTTATTGGGGTTCACCAATCCCAATGCTTAGCGACGAAGATGGTAAAGAGCTTGCAGCAACAGAAGATATGCTACCCGTTCGCTTACCTGAAGATGTGGTAATGAACGGTGTAACTTCACCACTTAAAGCAGACCCAGAGTGGGCTAAAACTACCGTAAATGGTGCACCTGCGTTTCACGAAACTGATACGTTTGACACCTTTATGGAGTCTTCTTGGTACTACGCACGCTACTGTAGCCCACGCTACAACGAAGGCATGCTAGATCCCGCGGCTGCTAACTACTGGTTGCCAGTAAACCAATACATTGGTGGTATTGAGCACGCTATTTTACATTTATTGTACTCGCGCTTTTTCCATAAATTATTACGTGACTTTGGTTTAGTAAATTCAGACGAGCCGTTTGAGCGCTTACTTTGTCAAGGTATGGTGCTTGCTGAAACATTTTATCGTAAAGATGAAAAAGGCGGCGATATTTGGATCTCGCCAAGTGATGTAAACACTGAAACCGACGATAAAGGCCGCGTGACTAAAGCATGGCATAAAGAGGACGGTGAGCCAGTTTTCTCATCAGGCATGAGCAAAATGTCCAAGTCTAAAAACAACGGTATAGACCCGCAACATGTAATTGCCCAATATGGTGCAGATACTGTGCGTTTATTCATGATGTTTACAGCACCACCAGAGCAAACGCTTGAATGGTCAGACTCAGGTGTTGAAGGCGCGCATCGCTTCTTAAAACGTGTATGGAAATACGCGGTAGACGTTAAAACAGTAGGTTACCAAGCACTTGATAAATCAGCGCTAACAAACCCACAAAAAGTATTACGTCGCGACTTACACAAAGCGATTGCTAAAGTGACTGATGATGTTGAACGTCGTCAAACCTTTAATACCGCCATTGCAGCTATTATGGAGCTTTCTAATAAATTATTAAAAGCACCTTTAATAGATACGCAAGATATAGCAATTGCAAACGAAGCATTAGAAGCGCTTATTATTATGCTTGCACCTATTACGCCACATTTATCGCACGAGCTTTGGAAAGAGTTAGGTAAAGAAGGTGAGATTTTGGATGCTGCATGGCCAAAAGTTGATGAGTCGGCACTTGTTGAAGATGAAAAACTAATCATCGTACAAGTAAACGGCAAGCTCCGCGCTAAGTTAACCGTTGCAGCTGATGCAACGCAAGAGCAAGTAGAAACCCTTGCGTTTGCAGAATCTAATGTAACTAAATTTACTGATGGCTCAACCATTCGTAAAATCATTTACGTACCAGGCAAGCTACTTAACGTGGTAGCTAACTAATATGGCTGCATTTAACGCCATTAAAAACGGACTAGCCTTAGTGCTAGTCTGTTTTTTGATAACTAGCTGCGGGTTTCATCTAAAAAAAGCCTCTAGCATGCCTGATAACCTAAAACAGCTAACTCTTGTAGGTGATGATGAAAAGTCAGCCTTATTTGAAAGCCTTAAAAACGAGCTAAGAGCGAGTAATGTAGAGCTAATATCAGCAGCTAAAGATAAAGCCCAATTATATTTGTATAAAGAAAGTATTGAACGTCAAACACTATCGTTATTTCAAAATGGTCAAGTAGCTGAATACGAACTCGCTTATGGCGTATCGTATGTAGTTAAACGCCCTGGCGAAAAAGCCATTGAAAAGCGCTTTGAGCTTTACCGTAATTACCAAGACGATCCAGATCATGCGCTAGCTAAAGCAAAAGAGCTTGAGCTACTCATTAGCGAGATCCGTGAGCAAGCCAGTCGTCGTATTGTTAGAGAGCTGTCGCAACTATAATGCGCTGTTATGCTAATCAACTACCGAGTGAATTAAATAAAGGGCTAAAGCCCTTTTATTTAGTGTTTGGGGAAGAGCCTTTTCAAGAAGCACAGTGCGTACAACAAATTCGCGACAGTGCTAAAGCACAAGGCTTTGACGAAGTAATTAAGTTTACTTTAATGCAAGGATTCGATTGGCAAGAAATCATAGCTCAATATCAAAGCATGTCACTATTTAGCGCGCGCACTATTATTGAGCTTGATCTAAACCAACAAAAACCAGGCGTTATTGGCAGCAACACCTTTAAAAAAGTAATTGAGCTGGTTAATCCAGATACTATTTTAATTGTTAAAGGCGCTAAAGCCAGCCAAGAAGTACAACGCGGTGCATGGTTTAAAGCCCTTGATAAGCAAGGCGTATTTGTACCTTGCTACCCGCTTACCGGCACGCATGTAAAACGATGGCTTGATGAACAGTGCCAACGCTTATCGCTCAACATGCAAAACGATGCCAAACTGAGTTTAATAAATGCCACAGAAGGTAACTTATTAGCGTGCTTCCAAGAGCTTGAAAAGCTCTCACTACTGCACGGCAATGCATTAATTACTCAGCAATTAGTAATGCAAGGGCTGTTAAACCAAGCCAAGTTTGATATTTTTGATTTAAGCGATGCACTATTAAATGGCCACGCTAAACAAGCTATAAAAGTATTAAACAAACTTGCCAGCGATAACACCGAAGTGGTGAGTATTTTATGGGCTATAACCAAAGAGCTTAATACGCTAATAAATGTGCAACTTGGTTTATTAAATGGCGAACCAATCGCTAATTTATTTAAACAAAATGCTATTTGGAAAAACCAGCAAGGGCCAGTTCAAAACGCAATTAACCGCTTAAACATACACACACTTGAACAAATAAATAGTGATGTAGCTTTGTTTGATGCCAGTTATAAGCAAGGTAATTTAATTGCCCCTTACCAAGCGCTTGCTCATATTTGTATTAAATTTTGCCAGCCGCTCAACATTCCTATGCCGTGCCACGCGGTTAATTAATAAACAACTAACTAATGGGTGTTAAATGATCGCAATTTTTGGTGGCACTTTCGACCCTGTCCATTTAGGCCATATAAATATGGCGCAGCAATGTGTTAATGCGTTTAATTTAAACACGCTTTATTTTATGCCTTGTGCATTACCGGCGCATAAAGCAGCGCCTGGTATTAGTACGCAGCACCGTATTAATATGCTAAACGCGGCTATTACGCCCTACCCTCATTTTAAACTCGATTTAAGAGAACTTAACCGAGCCGGCCCATCGTATTCGTTACTTAGCTTGCAAGAACTTCGTAAAGAGCACCCTACTACACCTATCTTATTTTTAATTGGTATGGACTCATTTAACAATCTCGATAAATGGTTTGAGTGGAAGGCAATTACGCAGCTTTGTCATATTGTGGTATATCAGCGCCCTGCTCAACATTGTACTGCAAGTGGTGAACTAAAAGGCTATATGCAAGATGCGAATGTAGACGAAGCAACCTTACTTGAGCACTCACTTGCTGGTAAACTTTATTTTTTACCGGGTAAAATGCTCGATGCTGCTTCGAGTACAATTCGCGAACAACTGAAAAAAAGCAATAAAAAGAATGAACTATTACCCGCAGCAGTGAGTCATTACATAGAACAGCATCAGCTCTATCAAATTGATGCTTAAAAACGCCTAGCGTGTTAAAATGCGCGCCATTAAATTTTTAAATTGAGACAAAACCTTGGATTCAAAACAACTACTCGCCTTTGCAATGGATAAAATTGACGATATGAAAGCACGTGACATCGTTCATATTGACGTAACAAAGACATCAGATATTACAGATTACATGGTAATTTGTTCTGGTACTTCTAAACGTCACGTACAGTCAATTGCCGATCACTTAGCAAAAGAAGCGCGTCACGCAGATTCAGAACCATTAGGTTATGAAGGTGAAGGCGATGGCGAATGGGCACTGGTTGATTTAGGTGATGTAGTTGTACACGTGATGCAAAACGAAGCACGTAGCTATTACGATCTAGAAAAACTGTGGGGCTAAACACGCACTCATTTTAGACAATGCTTGGAAGTAATACGTGAAAATACAAATGATTGCTGTTGGTACAAAAATGCCAGCATGGGTAGAAACGGGATTTGCAGAATATCAGCGCCGTTTCCCTAAAGATATGGCCCTTGAGTTAATTGAAATCCCTGCCGGTAAACGTGGCAAAAACGCAGACATAAAGCGCATTTTACACATTGAAGGTGAAAAAACATTAGCGGCTATTCCAAAAGGCAATCGTATTGTAACGTTAGAGGTAACAGGGAAAGCACTGGATACTCACCAACTTGCTAAAAATATGGAAAAATGGCAACTCGATGGTCGTGATGTAAGTTTACTTATTGGCGGACCTGAAGGGCTTGCTCCAGAGTGCATTGCAGCGTCTGAGCAAAAATGGTCGTTATCTAATTTAACATTACCGCACCCCTTGGTGCGTATTATTGTTGCAGAGAGCCTTTATAGAGGCTGGAGCTTAAATAACAACCATCCTTATCATCGCGAGTAATGCCTTGCCATGCTAAAACATAGACCCACTATTCGTGACCACTCCGCAGAAGCAAATTTATTTGCTAGGCGAGCATTTGTGGGTTTTGTTTTTGTATTAGCTATGGTGGCTATTTTGCTGTCAAACCTATATAAAATTCAAGTAGAGAACCATCAAGATTACCAAACCCGCTCTAATGACAACCGTATTAAAGTTATTCCTATTGCACCCAACCGTGGTTTAATTTACGACCGTAACGGTGTACTCCTTGCTGAAAACAAACCAGTTTACAATCTTGAAGTCATTCCCGAAGATGTAAACGATTTAACCGAATCACTCGATCAAGTCAGTAAAATAATTACTATTAGTGAGCAAGAGAAAGAAGATTTTTTAAAAGATATTAAACACACTCGGCGTTTCAAATCGCAAATTCTTAAAGCACGCTTAAACGAAACTGAAGTCGCTAAGTTTTCTGTAAATCAACATAAATTCCCAGGCTTTAGTATTGAAGCACGCCTAGCCCGCTACTACCCCTTTGGCAATACCCTAACCCATGCACTCGGTTATGTGGCAAAGCTTAATAAAAAAGAACTTAATAAACTAGATCAAGAAGGTCAAGCAACCAATTATCGAGCCACATACGATATTGGAAAATTAGGCATAGAAAAATATTATGAACAATTATTACACGGTGAAGTAGGCTCCCAGCGCGTAGAAGTAAATAATCGCGGCCGCGTTATTCGCACACTCAGTATGATCCAACCTAAGCCTGGTAGTGATATTGTACTTACGCTTGATATTGGGCTACAGCAAATAGCACAACATGCGCTTAAGGATATGCGCGGCGCTATCGTCGTTATGGATGCAAAAGATGGTGGCGTACTCGCACTTTATTCAAATCCAAGCTACGATCCAAATTTATTCGTACATGGTATAAGTAGCAAAAACTACAAAGCATTGCTTAACCAAGATCGCCCGCTAATTAACCGAGCAACACAAGGTCGTTACGCGCCAGCTTCGACTGTTAAACCTCACATGGCAATTTTAGCCCTTGAAGAAAATATTGTAAGTGAAAGCACTTCTATTTGGGATCCTGGCTTTTTTGAAATACCAAATGTGGAACATAAATGGCGCGATTGGAAACGCTGGGGTCATGGCCATGTTGATGTATATAAAGCGATTGAAGAGTCGTGCGATACTTATTTTTATGATGCAGCTTATCGCTTAGGTATTACTAAAATAAGCGATTTTATGGCGCGATTTGGCTTTGGTGATTTATCCGGTATTGATATTCATGAAGAAACCACTGCAATTTTACCTTCAAAAGAATGGAAAGAAGGCCGCTTTAAAGAATCATGGTGGCGAGGTGATACTATTTCTGTAGGTATTGGACAAGGCTATTGGACGGCAACCCCGATTCAAATTGCTAACGCAACGAATATTCTTGTTAATAAAGGGATTAATCATCCACCGCATTTAGCCCAAGTTGCAAAAAAAGAAGATCAAGTAACGCAAATTAACGGTGATGAAAAACCGCCGGTAATACTTAAAAACCCTGATAACTGGCGCATTGCAATTGATGCAATGCATAACACGGTAAAAAAAGTAACAGGTACCGCACACAAAGCTTTTAAAGGTGTAAGCTACGATCCGGCGGGTAAAACAGGTACTGCGCAAGTAGTTAGCATTGCCCAAGGCGAACGTTACGACGCTAAATCATTAAAAGAGCGTCAGCGTGATAACGCCATTTATGTTGGTTTTGCACCTTATAACAACCCACAAATTGTGCTCTCTATCGTTGTAGAAAACACTGGGGGCGGAAGCTCGGTAGGTGCGCCAATTGCTCGTCAATTAATGGACTACTATTTTGCAGCTAATCCTGTTGAACTTGCAGGGAATATAAAATAATGACCGTTTTACACGATAAACGATCCATATGGATGCGAATGCATCTAGACCTACCATTACTCATCGCTTTGTTTATCATGATGATTGGCAGTATTACCGTTGTATATAGTGCAAGCGGGCAAGATACAGCAATGATGATCCGCCATATGACTCGCATGGGCGGAGCCGTTATAGGCATGATTATTCTAGCCCAATTTTCTCCAGCAACACTTAAGCGTTTAGTTATCCCACTTTACTGTGTTGGCTTACTCATGCTGGTGGGTGTACTTTTATTTGGGGTCAGCTCAAAAGGCGCTCAACGCTGGTTAAACTTGGGGATCACTCGCTTTCAACCATCAGAATTAATGAAGCTAGCCGTCCCAATGATGGTGGCTTGGTACATAGGCAGAAACCACTTACCACCTCGCCCACTGCATTTAATTATTGGCTTTATGATTGTAATGCTTCCGACATTATTAATTAAAGAACAGCCAGATTTAGGTACGTCTATACTTATTGCGAGTTCGGGTATATTTGTGTTGTTTTTATCCGGTTTAAGCTGGCGCTTAATCGGCTTTTTAAGTTCTGTTGTTGCGCTTGCTGCATGGCCATTTTGGCACTATGGTATGCACGACTACCAAAAACAACGTGTACTTACTTTTTTAGACCCCGAAAGCGATCCGCTTGGTTCCGGTTACCATATTATTCAGTCAAAAATAGCAATAGGCTCTGGTGGTGTTGAAGGCAAAGGCTGGCTGCTTGGTACACAATCGCAATTAGAATTTTTACCTGAGCGTCATACTGATTTTATATTTTCGGTTTTAAGCGAAGAGTTTGGCTTATTCGGCGTATGTGTTTTACTTAGCCTGTACTTATTTATTATTGGCCGAGGCTTGTACATTGCCGTTAATGCGCAAGATGCATTTGGTAAATTACTGGCAGGTGCACTCACTCTGACATTTTTTGTTTATGTATTTGTAAACATAGGTATGGTATCAGGGTTATTGCCTGTTGTAGGAGTTCCTTTGCCTCTAATCAGTTATGGAGGAACATCGATGGTGACGCTCATGGCTGGCTTTGGCATTATTATGTCAATAGCGACAGATAAAAGGATGCTTTTAAAATAATGAAATTCACTTTGCGTGTTCTAATAACTGTTTTTTTAATACTCACCTTAAGTGCATGTAGTAGTTCAAGTAACCGCTACCATATGCGCCATGATTCAGCACCACTTAGAGCCCCAACTGCACTTGAAATGCAAGACGCAATAATCACTGATGTTACTAAAAGCGCCAGTGCAAGTCGTCCATATACAGTGCTTGGTAAAAGTTATTCGCCAATGCTTGATGAGTCAGGCTACTCTGAGGAAGGCATTGCCTCTTGGTATGGTCGTAAATTTCATGGTTATCACACTTCAAATGGTGAAACGTATGATATGTTTGCCATGACCGCAGCGCATAAAACGCTGCCACTACCTAGCTTTGTTAAAGTAACCAATACAGCAAATGGTAAATCGGTAATCGTTCGCGTGAACGATCGGGGCCCGTTTCATGACGATAGAATAATTGACCTTTCGTACGCAGCCGCTTACAAGCTTGGCTATTACACCCATGGTACAGCAAAGGTTAAGCTAGAAGCCGTTACGCTTGCGGGCGCAACTGCGCGTCAAACCTATATTCAGGTAGCTGCAGGTAGTACACTTGCTAATATTGAAGCGCTTGCCAGCACATTGCGAGAGCAATACAAATTACCAACAAATATCGTTCAAAAAGACGACATTTACAGACTGCATTTAGGGCCAATAAAAGATACCCCTCATGCAGACGAAGTATTAAAAAAATTAAAACAAAATCAATTTCAAAACGCGTTCTTGCTTTACACACAGTAAGGCCTTTAGAATGGCGTAACGCGAATTTTTAACTTTAACCATTAATGAGTATGATGAAATCTATTAAACATAAAATCCTCAAAGGTGTATGCGGCCTCGTTTGTACAGCCGCCGTATTTTCAGCCAGCGCCCAAATTATTCCGGCACCACCTCAAGTTAATGCAAAAGGTTATTTTTTAGTCAACTTTACAACCGGTAAAGTAATTGCCCAAGGTGAAGCTGATACGCAGCTCGCCCCAGCAAGCTTAACTAAAATGATGACTAGTTATGTAATTGGTACTGAAATTAAAGCCGGCAATATTGCACCAACAGATATGGTAACTGTGAGTGAAAAAGCATGGGCTAAAAACTTCCCTGAATCGTCTAAGATGTTTATTGAAGTAGGTAAGCAAATTAGTGTTGATCAGCTTAACCACGGTATTATTATTCAATCTGGTAATGATGCCTGTGTTGCAATGGCTGAACATATTGCTGGAAGTGAAAGCGCATTTGCTGATTTAATGAATGCACATGCTACTAAATTAGGTATGAGTAACAGCCATTTTATCAATAGCCACGGCCTTGATACGAATGAGCATTATACTACTCCACGCGATATGGCAACCTTAGGCGCAGCACTTATTCGTGACGTACCGGATGAATACGCACTTTATAAACAAAAATCGTTTACTTATAACGGTATTAAGCAATATAACCGTAACTCACTATTATGGGATGAAAGCTTAGACGTAGACGGCATAAAAACAGGCCACACCTCGGAAGCTGGTTACAGTTTAGTCACTTCAGCAACTAAAAATGGTATGCGTTTAATTGCCGTTGTAATGGGCACTTCAAGCGAACGTGCTCGTAAAGTGGAAAATAAAAAACTACTTAACTACGGTTTTCGTTTCTATGAAACAATTACTCCGTACAAGGCCGGCGATAGCTTTGCTGAGCAACGTATTTGGATGGGTAACAAAGAAAATGTATCTTTAGGTATTTTAGAAGATACACCAATTACTATTCCACGTGGTCAACATAAAAACCTTAAAGCTAACTTTGAGCTAGATAACACGCTTGAAGCACCACTCGCTAAAGGCACTAAAGTAGGTACGTTATTCTTACAATTAGAGGGTGAAGACATTGCTCAATACCCACTAGTAACACTTGAAGAAGTGGAAGAAGGCAGCTTCTTTAGTAAGATTTATGACTACTTACGTTTACAAATAATGTAGACGTAAAAATAAACTCACAGCTATTGTGAAAGTTAAACGAGACGCCTCTATTATGAGGCGTTTTTTTTTGCTTGAAAAATGCTAGAATGCGCCCCATATAAAGCAATCATATTGAGTTGTTATTTTTGGCACTCCAAAAAAGCAGCATTAGCTCAAGATTGTCATAACCCTTTCAGTTTAGCGCCTAGCATTTTGCTCAGAGCCAATACTTTATTTGTTTGAGGAGTCACCGTCGTGGTTCAACCTGTTAAAGATACAAAATTTGATGAGTACTTAGAGTACCCTTGCCCATTTACATTCAGAATAATGGGTTTAGCTAACGTAAACTTAACTGATCAAATTTTAGCTAAGTTACAACCAATAGCACCTGGCGATTACGCCCCTAAAGTAAAACCAAGCAGCAAAGGTAATTACGAGTCAGTAAGCCTTGTAGCAACAGTTACTAGTGGCAAACACATTGAAGAAATTTACAACGTGATCAGCAATATTGATGACGTACGCCACATGCTTTAATCCATAGTTGAGATTTGTTGTGAACGAAAACACTTTGATCGTACGCCAACTGGGTCGTCAGCGTTATATGCCTATTTGGCAAAAAATGCAGGACTTTACCGACACCCGTGATGAAAATACGCCAGATGAAATTTGGCTTGTAGAGCACGAGAGTGTATTCACCCAAGGTCAGGCTGGTAAGGACGAACACTTACTAGCTCCTGGCGACATTGAGGTGATTAAAGTTGACCGTGGCGGGCAAGTAACTTACCACGGCCCTGGCCAGCAAATGATGTATGTATTATTTAATCTACGTCGTTTAAAGATTGGTGTACGTGAACTGGTTACGTGGCTTGAAGAGTGCATTATTGAATCACTCGCCGAGTACGGCATTGAAGCTTATGCTAAAGCTGATGCACCCGGTGTTTACGTTAACGACAGCAAAATTGCATCCCTTGGGTTAAGGGTTCGTCGTGGTTGCTCGTTTCATGGCTTAGCATTAAATGTTAACATGGACCTAAGTCCATTTTTACGCATTAACCCATGTGGATATGCGGGCATGAATATGGTGCAAACTAAAGAATTAAATGGTCCTCAAAACCTAGAAAGTGCAGGTGAAGGATTGGTGAAAAACATGATCAAGAAGCTTAATGCAACACAGGTTAAGCATACTGAAGGGTTTGAAAACGAATGAATAAACCAGTCAAAATGGAACCAGGTGTAAAACTACGCGACGCAGAAAAAATGGCGTTGATCCCAGTAAAAGTTTTACCTACAGAAAAAACTGAAATGTTGCGTAAGCCAGAATGGTTAAAAATTCGCTTACCTAAATCAACCGATCGCATTGACGGCATTAAACAAGCACTACGTAAGCATGGCCTGCATTCAGTATGTGAAGAGGCTTCGTGCCCTAACCTATCAGAATGTTTTAACCACGGTACAGCCACCTTTATGATTTTAGGTGCTATATGTACTCGTCGTTGCCCATTTTGTGATGTTGCCCATGGCCGCCCATTAAAACCTGATGCCACTGAACCTGAAAAGCTAGCACTTACTATTAAAGATATGAAGCTAAGCTACGTTGTAATAACTTCGGTTGACCGTGATGATTTACGTGATGGTGGTGCACAGCACTTTGCTGATTGTATTCGCGAAATTCGTAAACATAATCCAACTATCACTATCGAAATTTTAGTACCTGATTTTCGTGGCCGTATGGACCGTGCACTAGAAATATTAATCGAGACGCCACCAGATGTGTTTAACCACAATCTTGAAACTGCGCCACGTTTATACAAACTAGCTCGTCCAGGTGCTGACTACAAATGGTCATTAGAATTACTTCGTCGCTTTAAAGAAGCTCACCCAGAAGTAAAAACTAAATCAGGCTTAATGGTTGGTTTAGGTGAAGAAATTAGCGAAATTGAAGAAGTACTTCGCGATTTACGTGCTCACAACGTTGACATGCTAACTGTAGGCCAATACCTACAACCTTCTAAGCATCACTTACCGGTTAAGCGCTACGTGCCACCAGTAGAGTTTGACGGCTTAAAAGCGTATGCAGACGAAATTGGCTTTACTCACGCGGCTTCTGGCCCGTTTGTACGCTCAAGCTACCATGCTGATCAACAAGCAGCGGGTAAAGAAGTTGTGAATTTCAATCCTTCTAGCAACTAAACAATGATACTTTGTACTACATCGTTATCATGTACTGGGAGCTAGATAAATAATGGCGGGTAATATTCCTAAAATAAGGGAGTTTCCCGCCGATAATCGTTATTGGCGAGTAGACGCTTTTGGCGCAATTATCCGAAATCATAATGTTCCTTCCGAGCCATTTATTCAGATTGTAATTAGTCCATTTCTCGATACTGAATTAACTTCCAAAGAACCAAAGTCGTTAGCAGCTGTGAATGCTACTGACTATGCCCAACAACAGTCAATTGAAATTGGTGTTGGTCAACTACCTTTTATTTCTATAGGTTCTGTATGGAAAAACGGTTACATTCAAGCATACAAAGCTGGTACAGAAGAAGTTCTCTATAACGTTAATATTATTAGGGAAAATATACAGATCATTAATGCAAATCATTAATGCAAATCATAAAATTAATGGTAAGTATCTTGTTCCACCCAATTTTTATAAATTTGGTAAGGAAGGTCTTTATTCTAAGCTTATAGCAATCAAAAACTCAAAAGGTGATCCCTTTGCTATTTTAATACCCATGATTGAAGTCATACGGTTTTACTATGCATTATCGACTCACCTATCACATGCTGTGTTTAATGGTTCTTTTAAGCACAACTTAAGCTCATTGATTAATGTAAATAATAGCGGTGTTATTGAAGATGAATCACGCTGTGTTTTGCATTTACGAAAACATATCAGTGATGAAGAAGGCTGGGTTATTGGGCGGATTTTAAACTCTGATAATGCCTTTAAAGGAGCTAACCAGCCCTTTGATGATATCTTACAAAATTCAATTAATAATAAATGGATCCATGTTAGTTCTACCTTTCCATTTATTGGCTTAACCAATTTAACAGCTAGAACAAAAAGAATTCGTTCGATTACAGAAGATGGATGGAAAACGTTAGTTTTAGGTTTAGAGTATTGTACAGCACTATTCCCATTTGAAAATGCAACTTTCCCTAGGGATAATGATAATCACAGAGAAGCTGATCCAAATAATAAGCTTCCTTCTAATGAAAAAAACCAGCTTTCCCTGTGTCTAAAAATAAAGAGTCTGATGGCAATAAAGACCTACAAAATAGACAAGAGCCAAATAAAGATCGTTCTGGAGAAATCATTACCTTACCCACTAACCGCTTCGCGGCAATTGAAGGAAAAAACCAGATAAACCGACCAAAGAACAATGTCGTTATATTAGTAGTAGCAATACAGCCCTACAAAGTGATCAAGAACCAGAGGCGTTAAACACAGGTAAAGAAACTAACAATGATTCAAATGTTGGAAAAGGGAGTATTGCGCCTCAACGGTTACGCGCTAAATCGCTCCCCCCAAGCTTTAATGCGTTTTCCACTGCAATTTCTTTATTGAATAAAAAGAATGGCATCACTACTTATGTAAGACCATTAAATGACCTCATTAGATATATGCCGTTAACAAAATCTGCTCGATACAGACAATGGTCATATTTAGACTCAAGAACCTTCTGTCGCCGGCAAGTTATCACTGCAAATATTGAATATAAAAAAAGTCATTATATTTTATTAGAATTTGAAGCCAGAAAAGGTGAAAGTTTTAAAGTAGCTTTAGTGAAGGTTAAATCAGGTAACCAAATATCTGATATCGGGTTAAACAAGCTTTTAAATGAACTTGCGCGTGAAAAAGGGATATGGACAAATGTTTCTAACATTTTTACTAACCTATCAGTTATTACATTTAAACACACTTGGTCTTCAGAAAAGAGTTTTTGTGACTCAATAAGTTTAAAAATTATTTAAAATAAATTAACCTTGCCCTGGATTAGTTCAGACTTACCTTGATAGTTGTCAAACAAAAATTTGACAACTATCAAGGTAATTTATCTTATCTATCCGATGTATCCTTTGCTTTATTCTTTTCAATTAAATATATAATGAATGGCTCTAGCAAAATAAAAGCTGGTTTCAAATCCATAGCTGAGTAATTCCAAAATATTCCAGAGTGTTTTGTACAGTTCCCTTGTAGTGGTACAGTGATTTTGGCCACCCATTAAGAAAGAAATGTTATGCTAATAAGCATACAAATTTGGGTGAAAAAATGACGAAATTAAAACGTGCAACATATTCAGCGGCAATTAAATTAGAAACGGCTCAGCTTGTAGTAGACCAAGGTTATACGCAAGAAGACGCAGCAAAAGCGATGGGGGTGGGTAAATCAACCGTAAGTAAGTGGGTTACTCAATTAAAGCTAGAACGCAATGGTCAGTCACCATCAGCGTCACCAATGACGCCCGAACAAATTGAAATCCGCGAACTTAAAAAGCAAATCCAACGCATTGAATTAGAAAAGGATATATTAAAAAAGGCTACCGCTCTCTTGATGTCCGACTCCCTGAACAATTCTCATTAATTGAGAAATTAAATCAACGAGAGCGTTATCCAATTAGCGTGCTATGTAGTGTATTCAATGTGCATCGCAGCAGCTATAAGTACTGGGCCATACGGGATACAGCGCCGACATCTGAGCAAGCAAGGTTAGAGGCTGAAGTAAAAGCAATACATGCGATGAGTGGTGGTTCAGCAGGGGCACGGACAATCGCAGCGATAGCAACGAACAATGATTTTGAATTGAGCCGTTATCGTGCAGCTAAGCTAATGGTTAAATTAAAGCTCGAAAGCTGCCAAGTACCTCAACATTCATATAAACGTGGTGGTAATGAACACCTTGAAATCCCAAACCTGCTTGATAGACAGTTTGATGTTGTTGAGCCGGATACCGTGTGGTGCGGTGATGTGACGTATATTTGGACAGGCAATCGCTGGGCTTATTTAGCCGTGGTTATTGATTTATTTGCACGCAAAGTGGTTGGCTGGGCAATGTCGTTGTCACCAGATACTAATTTAACGCTAAAAGCGCTTGAACTCGCATATGAAAGCAGAGGGAAACCGACAGGACTCATGTTCCATTCAGACCAAGGTAGCCATTATACAAGTTTAAAATATCGCCAACGTTTATGGCGCTATAAAATCACACAAAGTATGAGCAGGCGTGGAAACTGTTGGGATAATGCGCCAATGGAGCGATTTTTTAGAAGCTTTAAGACGGAATGGATGCCAAAGATTGGATATGGAAACTTTATAGACGCTAAATATAGCGTAAGTGATTACATAAATGGATATTACAACAATGTTAGGCCGCATCATTATAATGCCGGTTTAGCACCAAATGAATCTGAGGTCAGATACAAAGATTCTAAAACTGTGGCCAAATTTTATTGACCACTACAGTATTGGAGGAAATAATGTTGAATACGTTGTACTCGGGCATTTGTGTGATCAAAAATTAGTCAGCAGTAACCCTTCATAACTTTTACTTTTAAAGCTAATGATGGTGACATTATTAGCTTTTTATTTAATGAGTAAAAATCACTCAAGTTATTAAGTTACGTGCCGATACAGGTACTAGTTATAAATTGTTTTCTCACGATAGATGGAATTAAGTATGAAAATAACTCATGATACTTTAACTAATACTGCAGCAGTACAATTAAAAAATAAAACGGTCCCTATTAATGAGGGGAAATTGTCTGATAACACCCTAAATGAAAAAATTAATAAACAGCAAAAACAAAAATTTGCTAATGATATTTATCACAAAGATGAACATATCCCAAAAAATCAGAGCACCTATGATAGGCCCCTTAGTATAACTGCGCATAAATCTGAATCTGAACTTTTAGATAAAATGACTAATACAATAAGTTTTGGTGAATTACCCAAAAAGTTAAGTCAACTTAGACCTAAATACGAAAATTTCCTGAATGAACTAGAAATATCATCTCCATCATTAGCTCAAAAGGATTGGGGGTTTTCTATTGATAGTGATGATAAATTAGTTGTTTCTGGTGATATTACTGAAGATGAAAAATTTTATCTTGAGGACAAGCTAAATGCAGATAAAGATATTGTAAGTTTAGTTAAAGAGTTACCTGATATTTTAATAAAAGGTCAAGAGTATGACCGTGGGTATGATGGGAAAGGGAAATATTGGGGAAAATAGAGTTATTGTCAAATCTGGTGTATGAGCTCATCTTGATGCTCTGTTTGATCTTGAGTTATTCTTTCGCCGTCTTTAAATTTTACCCCTGTAATTACTTCAGCCAGTAGCTTAAATCCTCGCAAGCGGTACCATTTTTTCTCTGCCGACTGCGCGAGTTTAAAAACCATCATTAAGGTGGTTGTCCGGCTGCCACAACTCTTCACTTTATGCGTTCTCAGCCTTACCGTCGCAAACGTTGACTCTATCGGATTACTCGTTCTTATGTGCATCCAATGCTCAGCAGGATAATCATAAAATGCCAGCATTTCATCTTTATCCTTCATCAAGCAATCCGTCGCTTTTGGGTATTTGACTGAGTAATTTTTAACAAATAAATCATACGCTTTATAAGCAGAAGCTCGACTCTCTGCCATCCAGATATCTTGTAAATTCGCTTTGATTTTAGGTTGCATTGATTTCGGCACTTTGTTTAGCACATTCGCGATTTTATGCACCCAGCAACGTTGATGTTGGGTTGTTGGCCATACTTTGGTGAGGGCATTCCAAAACCCCAGCGCACCATCCCCTATGGCCAATTTTGGTGGTATTGTTAGACCCTGTGAGCGCAGTTGATTTAACACTTCAGTCCAGCTCTGCTCAGACTCACGAACCCCGTCAACCACCGCCAATAGCTCCTTTCTGCCCGTTTCATCTACCCCCATAATTACCAGTAAGCACAGCTTATCATCCATTCGAATTTTACTGTAAATCCCATCGGCCCAGATATACACATATCGACGTTTAGCCAAGGAACGTTTAGACCACTGCTGATACTCCGTTTCCCAGGTGGATTTCAACCGAGAGACACTATTGGCCGACAAACCTTTGGCTTGCTCGCCTAAAAGAGACACTAAAGCGGGCTGCATATCACCCGTCGAAATTCCTCGTAAATAGAGCCATGGGATCAGCTCTTCGATATTTTTTGTCCGTTTCAGATAAGGCGGGATCAAGGCACTATTGAATTTAATGCCTTCCTTTTTTCGATCCCTGACTTTAGGTATTTTGACCTCAATATCACCAAGGCCTGTTTGGATCGTACGCTCAGGCTGGTGACCATTTTTGACGATCCGCTGAAGTCCCTCGACGGTCTCATGCTGGTATTGAGCCAATAAAACAGCCAACTCAGCCTCAATCGCTTGAGCTAACAACTGCTGCGCCCCGCTTTTAAGCAACTGCTCTAACGGATTGTCTGGTTTTTCAATGGAAATAACATTATCATTTTCAGTCATTGCGATGTCTCTCTGGTTAATTGTTGATCCGGTCAAGATCAATTAACAGATTACATCGCAATGACTTTTTCTCATACACCAGAAACGACTATAGCTCGGGAAAATATGATGTTACCCAAGAGAACTTCAAAGACAATATTGATATAAAAGCACTTTTAGATAGTTCATACGGACCAAATGCAAAAGCATTTGATAATGGTTTTGATATATTTTCATACCAAGATAATTTGCGCAGCCAATTAGCAAGTAAAGCAGAAGTTAAATATGCGTATTGATGCGTTATAAGTGAAAATACACGCTGGCAGCTATCACTAAATTTGGACGGCTTCTTCGCTGAGCCCTGTGATAGATTGAGGGTGTAAAGAGTTGTGTAATTTCTACATGTAACTGCCAGTTTATAAGTTTAAAATGAGCTTCTAAATTGAGGCCCTTTGGCAAAAAATTACGCTCGTTCTGCATTTCTTCTAAGTTGAGATGAGATATTATCGTTTAACTCGAGCCAACTAAAGTCCTTATTCCAAGCCTGTTTAAAGCTTTCTCCACCTTTTGAATTATCCAACATTTCTTTTAAATCAAATATTTTGGAGAAATTACCTTCGTTTATGTCGTAACTTGACCACCCCCTAACTCCCAAATCAATGTGCTCTAGAAAGCTCGATTTAAACTCGTTAGCTGCGGCCACAAAATCCCCGTTGTCATTTAATTTTTCAGATATAAGACTTTTCTCTTTATCACTAATTGAACCTGTAACTTCTAGCTCACCTGATTAACTGATTGATATACCCCAATCTTTATTCGCTAATAATGGTTGTTCGGCCGCTATTTCAGCCACAATATTGTCATACTGAGTAAACATTTTTTCAATCGAGTTAGAAACTTCACCACCCGGCATATAAAGATTGACAGTAGCTATTCGAATATTATTTAACGCTTTTTCTTCAGCCTCCCTTGTTGATACAACATTATTTGTTTTTATGATCATTGGCTTATCATAGGTCGGCTCAGATTTTTTGGGCTGATCTTTATGATAGATGTCCTTCGCTAGGCGCTCCATTTCACTATTTAATTGCTCTTTACTATTAAGTGATTTGTTTATTTTTACTGTTGAACTGTTCGATATATGCTGCGAGGTTAAATTAGCCTCATGTGAGTTAACTTTCATATCACTATCCTTGTTCGTTATTTGCTCATTTATTATCGGCAAGGCACTCTTGCAATTTAGCTGTTTCTAATAAGAAAACTTAACTTATGCCACACAAATAATAAGCAGCCTATCGTTTCGAAGCATTGCTTCTCAATTGTGCTGAAACATTATCGTTCAACTTAAGCCAATTTGTTTCATAATCCCACGTTGCTTTAAACTCTTCGCTACTCCTTGAGCTTTCTAACATTTCTCTAAAATCAAAGACGTCCGCAAAATTACTTTCATTTACGTCATAAGTACCCCAGCCCCTCGGCTCCATCTTAATATACTTTAAATAATTAGACTTAAAATCATTAACGGCAGTGACTAGCTCTTCATTACTATTTAGTTTTTCTGCAATGATTGCCTTTTCATCATCATTAAGAGAACCCGTTACTGTAAGCTCACCTGACTCATTGATAGAAATACCCCAACTTTTATTTGCTAAAGAAGGCTGTTCACTCCTTAATTCAGCCATAATGCTATCATAGGGTGAAAGCATCTTCTCAACTGCTTTAGGGACATCACCACCAGGCATATACAAATGAGCTCTTGCGACTCCAATATTATACATAACCTCTTCAATAGGTCTTAATATATTGGCATCTTTATTTACAGGCTTATAGTATGTTGCATCAGGCTCTTTAAACTGCCCTTTGTGATAGATGTCCTTCGCTAGGCGCTCCATTTCACTTTTTAATTGCTCTTTACTATTCACTGGAGTGTTGATTTCGACCACCGAACTGTTTGAAGTAGGTTGCAATAGTGGATATGTATCTTGCGAGTTAACTTGCATATTACGTCCTTGTTTTTTTTATAGCTAAGTTGTTATCGGCTAACTATTCTTATGCTTTAACTATTTCCCCCCAAAAAAGGAACCTACTTTATTCTTTGGCTATCAGCCAAAAACTATTTTTGCGGTTTGCAATTAATCATTAGGTCAAACGGCTTTTCCTTGAGACAATCCACACTGTTATTTTTAAAACATGGTTCTTTATGAAACTATTAGTTAGAAACTTATCACGTACTATCACTGAACATGAGATCCGCGTACTTTTTACTGAACACGGTAAAGTAGCCGATTGTAATTTAGTACTAGATAAAGAAACCGGCCAATCGAAAGGCTTTGCCTTTATAGAAATGCCAAACGATGCAGAAGCTGCTGTAGCAATCAAAGCATTGAATCAAAGTACTGTTGAGAAAAGCAAGATCCGCGTAAAGAAAGCTGACGCTTAAACGTGTTATTTTGTTGCAAAAGGCCAGCACTCTTAGCTGGCTTTTAGCTTTTTTTCACACAACTTCTGCGCCAGTCACTTTCACCCGACGAAATTTAATTTAGCCCCTAAATCATAGTACCAAAAATCAACTAATTGTATTTTATAAAAATATCTGCGCTTCATGGCAAAAAACTAGACAGCAAAACCTACACCCCATATAGTCACAGTATGTATCCTTAAAAACCTGCAATTATGACTCCTCTTTTTAAATCGCTCAGTGTAACTTTATTATTGGGCTTAACTGGCTGTTCAGAGCCTGCTCAAGAACAAACAACGCTTGACAATACAACCAGTGTAAATTTAAGCAATATTAAACAACATATTAAAACCCTTGCCTCAGACGAATTTGAAGGACGCGGTCCATTAACGCGCGGTGAAGTAAAAACAGTAGGCTACTTAAGCGAGCAATATAAAGCGCTGGGTTTAACCGGTGCTTATAAAGGTAAATACTTACAGCCTGTAAAAATGGCAATGGTGACAGCTAATCAGGATATGCAGTTAAAAGTAGGTGATTTGAGCTTTGAATCAGGTAAAGACTTTACCGCACGTACCGAGCAACTTCAGCCATTAATTGATGTACGCAATTCTGACATTGTATTTGTTGGCTATGGTATTAATGCACCAGAATATAACTGGAATGACTATAAAAATATTGATGTAACGGGTAAAACAGTGGTTGTGCTCGTTAACGATCCAGGTTTTGCTACTCAAAACGATGCGCTATTTACTGGCAATGCCATGACCTACTACGGTCGTTGGACTTATAAATATGAAGAAGCCGCTCGCCAAGGTGCAAAGGCTGTATTTATTGTTCATGAAACTGCACCTGCGGCATATCCTTGGGGCGTAGTTGAAAGTTCAAACACGGGTACTAAATACACGTTAATGGATAACAACTTAAACGCATCAAAATTACCGGTTATGGGCTGGCTAACACTTGATGCGACTGAGCAAATGTTTAACGCCGCAAAGCTTAACTATCAAGATTTAAAACAAGCAGCATTAAATGATGACTTTAAAGCGACGCCACTTAACTTAAAAGCAAACCTTGCCTTTAAAAACGAAGTATCACATGCAAAATCGCATAACGTAGTTGCACAAATTACAGGTAGCGAATCACCTGACGAATACGTTGTTATTAGCGCTCACTGGGACCACTTTGGAACTAAACAAACTGACACCGGCCCTAAGATTTATAACGGCGCGGTAGATAACGCTTCAGGTACTGCAGCCACGCTTGAAATAGCACGTATAATGAGCAAAATGAACAAGCAAAAGCCATTTAAACGCTCAATTATTTTTGCTAACTTTACAGCAGAAGAAACGGGGTTAATTGGCTCTGAAGAATTTGCATCGGGTGCGGTTGTACCTACAAAACAAATGGTCGGTCTATTAAATATTGATGGTATGAATGTGCTAGATGGTACTGACTACATTTTACAATACGGTAAAGATTTATCGACAATGGAAAACTATTTAGCAAAAGCTGCAAAATCACAAGGCCGTGTTGTTAAAATGGATCCTCGCCCGCAAAATGGCTTGTTTTTTAGATCAGATCATTTCTCACTTTCTAAGCAAGGTGTACCAAGCTTATTATTTATGAGCCTGGGCGATACCGATCCTGAGTACATTGCGCATAAATACCATAAAGAAGCAGACGACTACTCTGCTGATTGGTCGTTAGGTGGTGTTAAGCAAGATATAGATCTTATTGTTGATATAGCCACACAGCTCGCAAACAATGGCGATTGGCCAAAGTGGACGAGCGAGTCTGACTTTAAAACCAAACGCGCGCAAGATAAGCAATAAATAGCTATTAAATAGTTATGTAATATGAAAATCCTCCTACTTGGAGGATTTTTGTTTTAAACGAGCGCGCATTAGTAGCGTTTCGGCCTTTGCCCCTAAATAAACATAAATAGCCAGTGCAATTAAAAGCCCTACCACTGCAAGCATCATCGCTATTGCAGGCATTAAATATTCCGATTGCCCAAGCGCCGCTTTAAACATAGTTAATAGCGCCTCAATTGATATAGCAATCAACACAGTAGAGATAAACCGTGTAATAGTGCGCCGCGTAGATGAGTGCCTAAAAATATCCTTATGCATAAGGATTTCTTCTTCGAGTATTGTTTTACCTAAATCGAATACTGCTAATGCCAAGGTGATGTAAATAATAATACTAAAGGGTTCAAGTGGGTCTGATGAGGTATCTACATGGGTTAATAGCGCGTATATATCACTAAAGACGATATTTAGTAAAAATAATACTAAGCAAAATAAGCACGCCACAATAATACCGTAACCCGCTTTGAAGTAAGGCGACATATTAGCGCGCGCAGTATCACCCATTACAAACTCAATAAGCTGCGTTAAGCTCACATCGACGACCAAGTAATGTTGATTATTAATTGGTTTTTTTAGCTCTTTAATCGCCGATATACATAAATGGTTAGTCGCTATAGAAATGTAGGGATCAGTAAAGCACACTTTATCACTTGCTTTAGCGTTCAAAAAATAGGGGCGCTCGCTTAAATCTTGTTGATTACCACTTTCACCTAATTTTTTGCTATATGCGCGTTTAAAGCAGACATTATTACCCTGCTGCAAACCTTCTGCATTTAAGCAATATTGTAATTCTAAAAATGGGTACTGCTTAATCAGGTAGCGGGTATCACGCTCTTTAGTTAATCCGTCCTCAATACTCATTAAAATAGATTCAAGTAAACTGTGTATTACATGCTCATATTCGTGGTAGCGCTCAACACTACTGATATAACTCATCCGCGCCATTTTAAATACTCATTAGCCTAAGTTATCAATTGATTTGCAAGTTTAAAACCAACAATAAAATAACTTAATAATCAGTAACTTGATAATATTCAAACTCGAGTTTTGCACTACTTTGGTGACTAAATAGTAATATATTAAATTAAATGCACAAAAAAGCAGCTAAGTATTAATTACTTAGCTGCTTTTTGAGTATGACTGGTAAGGTTCTAAATAGAGCTTATTACTGAGCCTGCGAAAACTCTTCTTTAGATAACTCGCCAGTTCCATCTGCATCTAATTGATCAAAAAGCTGTACTAGTTGCGAGTTTACTTGGGCTTCTGTTTTACTAATTACGCCGTCGCCATCTGTATCAAAAGAATCAAAATCTACCGCAGCAAACGCCGCTGAAGAAGAAGCTAGGGCTACAAGTGGTAGGGCGTGTTGATCTTTGGTGGGTGAATTTACAGCAGTATGTTTGGTTTTTAGGCAAGGCAGAGCCTATGTAGTGTGGCTATTCCCCATAAATAGGCGATAACGCAGCATAAATACCAAACATGCGCTGCCCTTTGGGTTCTTTCTAGGGACGATTCATAGCTTAGTTCTTAAGGAACACAGACCGTGTGACTTCCTATCTTAAAACGGCAAATATCATTGTTTTTCTCAATGCTTTGCCGCTTACAATTTACCGCTAGTAGCTCAAATACACGATGTATCTTATGGCTGCACCGTGTTTGTTCTATGCAATCCAGAATATCATCCAACCAAAGATAACTGCACTTACTCGCTCTAAATGTCGAGATCGCACACTTAAACATACCCGCTGCACTATGGCAGATAAAACGCTTGATAAGTGTTTGCAGTATACTCAGCCAAACCAATGATTCGGCAATATGAGGATCTCGTGTGATGAACCCTTTAAGGTTATTCCATGACTTTAGTTCTTTGAAAAACAACTCAATTTGCCAACGAGTTGCATATATATCGAGTAGCTCGTCAAAGCTAAACTGTGCCTCTTTTAAATTAGTAACAAGGAAAACGGGGCGCTTTTCATTCGGTAAATAGATAAGCCTGTACTCGGGCCCATTTTTCTTCCAACGTACTGTTAATTCAAGTGGTTGGCTTGCGAATTTATCGAGTAACGTTTTGAGTTTAATGTTCTTTTCTTTAAGTTCTATACCCGCGCAATAGGCTGATGTAACGATTGGGTTAATGTTTTTATTTGCTCTGATCAAAAAATATCCGCCATCTTGAGCTACTTGCTCAAAGTAATCTAAGTCAAAATACCCAGCATCAGCAAGTAATAACGTATCTTCAAGTGTGTGGCTACCTGGTAAAAAGGCGCGCTCAGTTTCAACATCAGGACGAATATCTATTTCGCAGGGTTGTTCATTAAATAGGTCATAGGTAACGTGCAACTCAATTGCGGCAGGACTTACAGCAGTAAAACGACCAGCAAAAACCTGCGCTAATTCATCATGTAGAGCAAATGAAGAACCATCGTAACTATTCAGCCACATTTTCAATAAATATATCAGGTAACTGATTTTTGAAGAGTAATTCAAGGGCTAGGCTTGCTGATACATGCTGTTTTCTGCAAGTCGAGAGGTAGCTTCTGATTAAACAAAACATCTCTGCACCTTGCATGCTTCTGAAGCACCCAGATATCTTTTGATGAACCTTGGTCATCCTAATATCATTCTCACCTTGGTTGTTGCTAAAAGGCACCGCTGTTTCCGTCATGAATCGTAAGACATCATCTTGATAATCTCTTAACCGCTCTAACAACGCTCTAGACTTTGTTCGTTTCAATCTGCCTCGCTGGCCTTTTACTCGGCTGTTTCTATCCGGTGGAGGGCATTTAATGTCACCTTGAGCCAATATTTGTTGATATTTCTCTATATAGTGAGCTTTTGTGTCTGCATCTAGCTCGGGGTTATCTATTTGATGTTTATTGATTTCAGTCAGTAGGGTTTGCAAATCCTTTGCCCATTGCATACCGTCTTGCTCCCATGCCCTTTCTAACTCTCGGATATGATGTGCATTACACAAGGCATGTTGGCACTGTGTATATTGATAATACGGTTTCCAGTGGTCGTGGCATAGTACCCCAGTAAAGTGAGGTAAAATATCGGCGTCATCCATCGCTATTTTCCCTCTTTTCTCATGCGGGTAAAAATACGTCCACCACGTCGTTGATGCACCATGAAGCCATCGTCGTTTACCACCTATATTAATCCCCGTTTCATCAACGTGTAAGGCTTGATAAGTCGTTTTCAGGGCTTTCTTGAGCGCGGCTTCTGCGCCGGAGGACTTTACCAAGGCCGCTGCTTGTTCATTAAAGTTAAATAAACTACCCGCACTGATTGGAATACCGAGTTGATCACAAAAATATTCTTCAATGCGGTTGTAAGGGAGTAATTGATATTGGGATAGGTAAACTGCATGGGCTTTTACACCAACCCCATATTGAATAGGACTGTTAACGTCTTCTGGAAATTCACCAATAAAACGCTTACCTTGCTCATTTTCCAGAATTTGTGCTTGGTATTCAGTGACCACTTTCCTGATATCTATATCGACAACCTGTCGTTTTTGAAAGCCAATTTCACGGTAGTGACCTTTCGGTAAAAAATCACGTTCAACTAGGATGATTTTGATCTCATCAGGCGTCTGTGTTTGGGTTAGTGTTTTACCTGCACGGCCTTTTTGACCACCCGCTGACTTGGCTGATTTCTCTTTGTTTTGTTTTTTTCGGTTGATGTCTTTTGATGGCGGGATACTGCTATTGTTACTGTTAAGTCCTAATTTACTTGCTAACATAACAACGACAACCAGAATGAGTTCAATAGACATCTTCAGCGCAGGCGTGAGAGTTTTACCTTCTTGTAATTGAGCTTTGGTTTTCTCAACGATTTCGTCGATGTTGATGCTGTTTAAATTCATTGAAGCTAGGGCTATTAGGTCATAGCCCTAGCTTGGCATACTGGCGGGATCGGTCAATAGTTAAAAAAGATCCTTTGAAAATAATTTACCATGGTGAATAGTTACGAACCATCTTGCAATAACACTCGCTGTATTCCTCGCTGGGTAAAAAAGGTTTTATCCAGCGTGTTTACAGTCAATTTAGACATCGCTTGAATAACGAGCTCACGGACAAGCTCAGTCAAGGCTGGTTTTCGAATTTGATTATGAAAGGGTTTATAACTTATCGTGCAATCAGCCTGCGTTCGCAAGTTTTGATGGATATCTGACAAGTTAGCGTCTTGCAGGCAAGATAAGCTTTTAAATACGGCTTTGAGCAGAGAAACGATCGACAGGCAACGGTGTCGAACTTGAAATCCAGAGGTTTTTGCAAGCTCAATGAGGTGTTTTTCTGAGATAAGGGCTTTTAATTGGTTTGAAACTTGGTTAATCTGCATGTGAACTCTGTTTTTAGTCATGTTTTTATTGGCGTAACTATTTGATCATTAACAGAGTTCAACTTCAAGCTTTCTTAAGATCCAACCTATGAGGGACGATTAACTCTTTGTTGCTCGGTTTTTACTTAGCCCACTAGGTTACAAACCTCGCGCCGCGATTTAATCTCCCCTAGATTGAACAAATTTCAATCCACAAAGATCAATACGCCCTAAAGTTTTGTGTAATGTTTTCATAATCGTTTCCTTAGGCTTTGAGCCTGATTAGGGGTAAGAAGTCCTTTTCAAAGATCCTTTAGGAGTAAAGTGTCTATAAATTAATATTCAAAAAAATCATTTTCTGTCGGGCCACCGCTACTTTGAACATTCAGCTCGTCAAATTGCTCTATCACTTGCGCCGATTCTTCAGAGCGACTAATTGAAGCGTTGTCGTCTGCATCGCGTGTTTCAAAGTCTGTGTTTGCAAATACTACTGACGAAGAAACAATAGCCATAAGTACAAATGTTGATTGTAGCTTTTTCATAATTTAATCCTTCAAAAGTATGCGGTGTCCTAAATAAACTTGCTCTATAGTGCTCTCTAGTCACTTCCTGGTTATTCTTTTTAGTAAGCTCCCTTGCCTACTTAGGTTGTCTTTGGCAACTCAGAATTTAGATAACATTACAGAGCATTAACTGTTTAAGGCTTTAATTTTAGGCCTTAGAAAACTCATCTTCAGATAGCTCACCATCTTGGTTTGTATCGAGTTCATTAAACTTGCTTAAAAGCTCAGCATCTACTGAAGCTTCGGCTTGGCTGATTGCGCCATTACCATCTAAGTCTAGCGTATCAAAATCTGTTGCTGCAAAAGCCGCTGATGAAGAAGCTAGCGCCATTAGTACTAATGTTGATTGAAATGTTTTCATAATAGTATTCCTTCATTGGGTTGTTGCGATTAAGGCCTTTGGCTTTCATCACGTTTTGTTTAATACACTCTAGGTATTACAACTTCGGTGCCACTTTTTATTTATTATTTAAAAACAATGATTTAAATGATATAAAGCGAGAAAAGCTTAATTTGGGGAGATGTTATTGTTGCTATTTAGCAACAGCCATTCAACTAAAAAGAATAAACCATTCTAAATCAATTGGTTAAGTTTAATTAAAAAGACACACTTTGGCTAAAAAGCCAATAAAGGGGGCGTTTAGGTTAGCCTTCAAAATAAACTGAATATGAACATTGAAATGACATCGGATTTATTTTCGGCTACTAAATAATTAATTTATTTTTAATCAGTAAGTTACATTATTTTTTGAGATTTATTATAAAAATTTTGGAAGGATATTTTGAAATTAACTGTTTTGTTGCCAAATGGCGAATTTATTTAGGAAGGTTGCAATGTGAAAGCTAAGTTGTAGCATTCAACTCATAATTTAATGCATTGTAAATATAGGTTTGCTTAAATTAAGCAAACCTATATCGTGTGCCGCTATTGGAGTGAGGTAAATTATATAGATTTAAACTACTTCCACCCTTGTAGCCACTTTTGGTTATCTTTTAAATCTCGCCAACTAATTGGATATTGATTTTTTGACATAACAGCCTCGGTAATACATTCAATTACATTGCCATCTTCATCAAATTCCACCTCAACAATAATGAAGTGTTTTTCTTTATTTATAGCAGGTGTTGCGGTCCATTTACTATTCAATAATTTTTTAGGGTTTAGTTTATTCATTGAGTATAACGACTCCTACTCATCTATTTATACAGCTTATCTAAGGCAACTATACGACCCCAACACCTACTTAGCTCAGATTACTCTGCAACTAGCTTGCCCTTATACATTTGCATTTGGCAATGAAAGTCATATTCACCGGCTTCAAGCGCAGGTAGTTTAACTGTATTGCCATCACCCATTGCCAGCGTTTTACTTATATCAAGCTGTGGAAATACCACGGTTTCGGCGCATGGCGCGCTGTCTTTTCTATCAAAGGTAAGTACAACCTCCTTGTTGGCTGCCACTATAATGTGTCCTGGCTTATAAACACCGTTATCAACGACTATCGTTACTTTGTTGTCATCACTTTGTGTTTGCTCTGGTTTGTAAAGCCAAAACCAATAAATAATTGCGGCTATTAACAGTGCACCACCTATATTAATCATCAACATAATGTACTCCTTAGCTTAAATTACGATTTATTTGGTTTGAAAAAACGTAAGCGATTAGCGTTACTTACCACTGTTAGCGATGAAAGTGCCATAGCTGCACCGGCAACAACAGGGTTAAGTAGGATGCCAAAAAATGGATACAACACGCCGGCTGCAATCGGAATACCCGCCACGTTATAAATAAAGGCACCAAATAGGTTTTGTTTAATATTTGATATAGTTGCATTACTCACTGCAATTGCATCAGCAAGGCCATGTAACGAACCACGCATTAAGGTAATGTCTGCGCTTTCTATTGCAACATCGGTACCTGTGCCAATTGCAAACCCTACATCCGCTTGCGCAAGTGCTGGGGCATCGTTAATACCGTCACCTGTCATACCCACTATTTCACCGTTTGCTTGGCGCTTTGTTACTTCGTTTACTTTATCATCGGGCATTACTTCTGCAATAAATTCATCAATACCAACTTGTTTAGCAACGGCTCGTGCAGTGGCTTTGTTGTCACCTGTTAGCATAACTAGATGGATACCTTTATCTTGCAGGCGTTTAATAGCCTCAACTGAATCCTCTTTAATAGGATCTGCTACTGCTATAATAGCGTGGAGCTTATTATTACTTGCAAAATACATGGGCGTTTTAGCATCACTGGCAAGTGTTTGAGCTTGCTCGGTTGCATCATCAACGGCTACATTGTATTTATCCATTAGCGCTTTATTGCCAAACAATAATGTTTGCCCGTCAACACTGCCGGCTACACCTTTACCTGTAATTGCATCAAAGTCGGCTACTTTACTTAAAGCTAAGCCCTGCTTTTGAGCATATGCCGTAATTGCTTGGGCCAGTGGATGCTCTGAGCTACTTTCAAGGCTTGCGGCCAGTTGCATTACTGTATTTTCATCACGGTTGTTAAATGTAACTACATCGGTAACTTGTGGAGTGCCTTGAGTAATAGTACCTGTTTTATCTAAAATCATGGTGGTGATTTTAGATGTTGTTTGCAGCGACTCACCATTTCGAATTAATATTCCTGACTCTGCAGCTTTACCAATACCCACCATAACCGACATAGGGGTTGCGAGTCCTAGCGCACAAGGACAAGCAATAATAAGTACGGTGGTAACCGCAACAACGGCATAAGCAATTGATGGCTCAGGTCCGAAGTTTAACCATGCAAGGCCTGCAAGCACCGCAATAATCATGACTGTTGGTACAAATATTCCTGATATAACATCAGCTAAGCGCCCTATTGATGGCTTTGAGTTTTGTGCACGCTTAACCATATTGATAATATTGGCAAGTGTGGTTTCGCTACCAATGTGCGTGGTTTTAAATAATAAAGTGCCACTTTTATTAATACTTCCGGCAACGACTTTATCACCCATTTTTTTGCGGACGGCCATTGGCTCACCAGTAAGCATTGACTCATCAACCGTACTGCTGCCTTCAATAACATCGCCATCCACAGGGATTTTTTCACCCGGGCGTACGCGTACTTCATCATTTCTTACAACATCACTCATGTCGATGTCTTGCTCTTGCCCATCGCGAATTACGCGTGCAGTTTTTGGTTGCAGGCCAATTAAGCGTTTAATTGCTTGTGAGGTGCGCCCACGTGCTTTTACTTCAAAAGCGAGCCCTAAACTAATTAAACCGATGATCATCGATGATGCTTCAAAATATACGTGTCTTGCGACTTGTGGTAATAAGTTTGGTGCTATTACTACAAACATTGAATACAACCACGCAGTACCTGTACCAAGCGCTATTAATGTATCCATATTGGCAGCATGGTTTTTGAATGCCTGCCATGCACCGTTGTAAAATTGTTTACCTGATATAGCCATAACCACAAGCGTGACTATGCCCACTAAAAACCAGGCTATTCGTTGTGTGTCGGTGGTCACACTCATGTCAAAAATAAGCCCGTATATCATTAACGGCGCACCGACCCCTAACGCTAATATCATATTACGCATTAGCTTTTTATAATGTGCCTCATCCGACTTTGCTTTTTCATCAAGTGCATCTTGATCAGACTCGTTACTCATTGGCTTAGCTGAATAACCAATGTTTTCGACTGCTTTAATAAGCGTGCTTTCACAGGCTTTACCTTCTACACGTACAGTACGCTGTGCAAAGTTCATTTCCACGTTTTGCGCGCCTTGCACGCTATTAAGGGCTTTTTCAATTTTAGCCACACAACTGCCGCAATTAGCGCCTTCAATAATAAAGTTTTGCGCGGTGTCTTTTGTATTAGTCGTCATTACGCTGCTCCTTATTTGCAGAATCGTTTATTGGATCAACAAAAGATTCTATTAAACTACACACGTCACTGGAATTTGCACCATCGGCTGATGTATCCCATTGATCCAGAGCTGCATGCATCCTGTTTCGTAGTTTTAATGTTTCTTGAAATAGTGCTTCGGTTTCTTCTAGGCGTTTAGTAATGAGTTTACGCGTTAACGGACAAGGACAATTCCCTTGCTCTGACTCGCCTATAATGTGTTGAATATCTTTGAGTGAAAAACCAAGTTGACGCGCACTAATAATAAACTTTAAACGTTGCTGGTCTTGCTTTGTATATTCTTGATAGCCATTTTCTTCACTGCGTATTGGGTTAAGTAACCCAATACGTGTGTAATGACGAACAGTATCGGCAGTCACGCCCATTAACTTGGCAAGTTGTTTAACATGCATAATTTAGCCCCGTGGAATTTCAATAGTTCAATAATAAACCTATGTGCAACACACAGGTCAATAGAGAGGAGCATTAAAGCATAATTTAAATTTACTGAAACTGATTTAGCGAATAAGTGAAAGCGCTCTGGCTAGAGCGCTTAAATAAGAGAGGTAAAAGTATTGAATCTATTGTTCTTCAAAGGTTAAATTTAACCAGCAAATATCAGCAGTCTCTAGTTAGCATGCTCGCGTGAGGCTTTTAGCTCTTCGCTTAGCTTGCCTGCTATATCTTGAATTTTAGGCATAGCATCTTTCATCAAGCTTTGTGACATTTGCATAGACTCTTGCATTACAACAGGCATTTTTTCAAGTATTTTTTGCCCTGTATCTGTTTTATAAAACGCTAACATATCAGCAATTTCTTGCTCACTAAAATGTTTGTCGTACACGCTAATCATCATTGGCTGCATTTTAGCCCAGCTCATTTCGGTTTTTAATACCGTTGTCATGTCGCCGTAGTATTTATCAAAAATAGCCTGTTCAGAAGGCTTAACGCCCATTTGGTCTGACATGCCTTTCATCATACCTTCAACCTGGCCGTACATAGAATCAACCATTGCATCCATGTTCATTACATTAATGAGTTCATCAATTTTTTGCTGCTTAGAATTTTGTTCAGCATACAAACTACTAGAAAAAATCAGTAATGATAAAAGTAGTACCTTACCCATAATAATATCCTTTCATATAAATAATGGACTTATAGTCACATGAATAATTTGTATTGTAAAGGGTACAAGTAATCATTAAAAAGGCCGAATAAAATAAATTTATTCGGCCTTTTATAAATATATTTTTATGCTAATCGTCTTCTACATTATCTAGGCCTTTAGTGCCTTCTTTGGCTTTTAGCTTATGATGAATAGCAGACTTTATTAACATGTAGCCACTAATCGGTGCCGTAATTAGTAAAAATATAGTAATGAGTATTTCTTTAACACTTAGGCCATGCCCTGAATTTGCAAAATAAACCATAGCAGCAATTAACATACTCGCCATGCCCAACGTGGTTGCTTTAGTTGGTCCATGCAAACGCATAAAAAAGTCAGGTAGTTTAATTAAGCCTATTGAGCCAATTAAAATAAACGTACCACCAAATAACAATAATATTGATACAACCCATTCGCTGATCATGTTTTCACCTTATTCAATTATATCGCCACGTAGTAAATACTTACACACTGCAACTGTACTTATAAAACCGAGCATAGCAATAAGCAGTGCAGCTTCAAAATAAAGCCCTGTATCCATACTAATACTGTATAAAATAATCAGTGCGATGACGTTAATGTACATAGTATCGAGCGCTAAAACACGGTCAGGCACTGACGGACCGATGATCAATCGCCATAAATTAAGTAATAATGATAAGCCAATCATTGAAAAAACAATGAGTAATACAGTATCTAACATTGAAATATCTCCTTTAGTGGAGCTTCGTAGCGTTGTTTTATTTGTTTGATAAGTGCTTGTTCATCTTTAAGATCAAGCACATGTATTAATAAGTAGCGTTGCGTTGGCTCTTCACCCTCAAATAACGATTCAGCAATTGGGTAAACCTCTGCACTCACAGTACCGGGTGTAAGCGATACACAACTGGCCAATATAGTAATTGGCATATCATGAGTTAAATCTATCGGTACTTTTATAAAGGCCGGACGCAAATTTTTAGATGGCCCAAGTATAAGTAAAGCCACTTGTAAATTTGCTACAACAATATCGTACAGCACAATAAGCAACTGCTTGAGAGCCAAGCCCGGCTTTAAAATTAGCGGCTGAGGCTCGCGAAGCGAAAAACTTAATATCGGGATAAGTATTGCAAAAATAGTCGCTAATACTAAGTGCCCTACCGACACGCTATTATTTAACAATAGCCAAACCATAAACAAAAATAAGCTACGAAATGGCGTTGGTAACCAACGAAAACGGGCTTGTAATCTCATCACATGCCTCCTTTAAGTACAGCATTAATGCCGCCGCTTATGTCATGTAACTGCACAGCAGCACCCAACATATATTCACTAATGGGCCCGCCAAAAATTACTAATAATGGTGAACACGCAAGTAAACCTATAATTACAATTACTTGCAATGGGTTCGCATTTACACACTCAGCATTTTCGCTATTTTTACTTTTATGCTCCCAGAACAAGGTTGTGCCAGCGCGCGAAAGCGCTACTAACAACGCAAAACTTGTTACTAAATATACTGGCCAAAATAGTAAAGCTTGCTCACTGTTTAATGTCGCTTTAAGTATCCAAATTTTACCTACAAAGCCTGATAGTGGCGGCATACCAACTACCGTTAAAGCCGCAATAATAAAGCACACACCTAATAGAAATGGCTGTTTAACAGAGCGACCCGCCACAAGCCTATCGCCAACTTTACCGCGCTGGATTGAAACTAAGTCTGCTAGTAAAAATAGAGCGGCACTAACAAGTGTTGAATGCACTAAATAATATAAAAGTGCAGCAGTGGCATTTACATTTTGCAATGCAATTAGCGCAACCAACGTACCTACCGATACTAATACTAAGTTAGCCGTTAGTTTACGTAAGTCTTGCGCTGCCATAACACCAATGGCACCCACTATAATGGTGGCAATTGCTAAGCCCCAAAGCCAAGGCTGCGCCATGTGTTCAAGCGCTCCTGCTTGTTCGCCAAATATCACCGTGTAAACACGAAGCATGGCGTAAACGCCTACTTTGGTCATAATCGCAAACAATGCAGCAACTACAGGTTTAGCGCTTGAATACGTATTTGGAAGCCATAAATGCAGAGGTAATAGTGCGGCCTTTAAAGCAAATACAATGAGTAATAATAAACCACCTGCTTTTGCTAGGTATACATCATCGCCCGAAAGCTGTGATACTTTTTGCGCCATATCTGCAATATTAAGCGTACCAAGTACACCGTACAGAATACCCAAACCGATTAAAAATACGCTTGAGCCAACTAAATTTAATATTACATATTGCAGTGCCGCACGGGTGTTTTGTTTATCACCTGCGTGCATTAACAATGCATATGATGCAATCAGTAGCACTTCAAAAAATACAAATAGATTAAATAAATCACCAGTTAAAAACGCGCCATTTACACCCAATATTAAAAAATGAACAAGTGGATGATAAAAGCTGCCTTTTTCATCATCGCCGGCACTACCATATAAAATAGCGCCCAAACCTAAAAGTGAAGTTAACGTAACCAATAAAGTTGACAACATATCGGCTACTAAGACGATTCCAAATGGTGCAGACCAATTACCAATAGCGTAAACGTTAATACCCGTATTATTAATATGTACAAGTAAAAATACACTAATAGCAAAAGTAGCTACTGCCATTACAATTGAAACTAAGCGGCGAATTTTGACGCTTTTACCACATGGCGGCAGTAATAAAATAACGGCCGTAAGCATAGGTAATAAAATAGGTAGCGAAGCTAAATGTTGGATCATTTTTGCTCCTTGTTATCTGCTGAGGTATTAGGCACATAACCATCAACATGGTCGCTACCTAAATCGGCGCGCCCACGTATTGCCAAAATAACCACGAATGCGGTCATCGCAAAACCAATAACAATAGCTGTAAGCACTAAAGCTTGAGGTAGAGGATCGGCGTATTCTGTACCAGTACCAAGTACTACCGCTTTATTAATAGTAAGACGACCTGCTGAAAACAAAAATAAGTTAACAGCATATGAAATCATAGTAAGCCCAAGTACTACAGGGAACGTACGAGCTCTTAGCAGTAAAAACACACCGCAACTGACCAATACTCCAACGCAAGATGCGTACAATAATTCCATTAAATATTTACCTCTTTTTTCTGGGTATCTGCCGTCATATTACCTAAGCTTGCTAAAATCATTAACGTAGCGCCTACAACCGTTAAGTAGACACCTAGGTCAAATGCAATCGCGCTGGCAAGCTCTGTTTTACCGACAAACGGAATATCAAAGTAGTCAAACCAGGTTGTTAAAAATGGCTTATCAAAGAACCAGCTACCCACACCTGTAAACAGTGAAATACCAATGCCTGAAGCTATGATTTTACGATAATTAACATCAAAACGTTCGTTTATCCATGCCGTACCATGCGCCATATATTGTAAAATAAACGCGATTGACGTTACCAGTCCTGCAATAAAGCCACCACCAGGTAAGTTATGCCCTCGTAAGAAAATATACGCCGACACCAACAACGCAAGCGGTAATAAACTTTGTGAAATACTCGCCAATAATATTGGATGACGTTCTTTAGCCCATGGGCGGCCTTCGCTGTCACTTGCAGGCATAAATAATGGAATTCGAGAAAGTACTTTAAATATACCTAATGCGGCAATGCCTAATACGGTAATTTCTCCAAGCGTATCAAAGCCCCTAAAGTCAACCAAAATAACGTTAACTACGTTAGTACCACCGCCACCAATTTTAGCGTTAGCAATAAAGAAGTCTGAGATTGAATCTAATGGGCGTGTGAGTAACGCGTAACAAATACTTGCTATAACTACACCTAACGTAGAGGCTATTGCTAAATCTCGAAGTACACGTAATGAACTTGATTCTTTTGGCGTATGTTGGGGCAAGAAAAACAATGCCAGCATAAGTAAAATAATAGTAACCACTTCAACGGTTAGCTGCGTAAGCGCTAAATCTGGAGCAGAAAAACGTGTAAATACAACCGACACCATTAACCCCACAATTGAGAGCATTAACAACGATACCATTCGAGAGCGATGCCAAATAACGGTGGCAAGAGCACCAATAATTAATAAGCCTGCACCAATTGCATTGTGCACATCAACAGGCGTAAGTGGCATGCTACCGGCAAGTTGTTGCATTTCAAATAATGGCCAACCCGCACACAGTAATACTACCGCTAACATAATTACAAGGTAGCGCTGCAGCGATCCATTTTCTGTACTGCTTACCTTTGACTGACACCAAGCAATAACGCTTAATATTACACGTTCAAACGTTTTTTTAGCGTTTAGAGGTGGTAACGATGCTTGAAATTGAAATAGATATTTACGATTAACATAAATAAATAAGCCGCCAACAACAGCCATTGCACTCATAAGTAAAGGTAAGTTAAATCCATGCCAAATAGCTAATTCGTAATGTGGCATTTTTTGCCCTAATACAGCTAAGGATGCCGCAGATAAGATGCCATCAATTGCAAAGTGCGGAAACATCCCTACTAATAAACAAATGACAACGAGTATCTCTATTGGTACACGCATATAACGTGGTGGTTCATGAGGTATTCGTGGTAAATTAATTGGATCACCGTTAAAAAAAACATCGTGAATAAAGCGTGCGGAATACGCAACCGCAAATGCGCCTGCAACAGTTGCCAGTACTGGTATTAGCCACGACATAGAACCAAGTACTTGCTGATGCAGCGTTTCTGCAAAAAACATTTCTTTAGATAAAAACCCATTAAGTAATGGTACACCCGCCATTGCAGCCGCCGCGACCATCGCAAGCGTTGCAGTGTATGGTAAGTATCGCCACATACCATTTAATTTACGCATATCACGCGTGCCCGTTTCGTGATCAATAATACCGACGGCCATAAATAACGACGCTTTAAACGTGGCATGGTTAATAATGTGGAATATTGCCGCAACAGTTGCAAGCTCAGTATCAAGCCCGAGTAACAGCGTTATTAAACCCAAATGGCTTATTGTTGAATAGGCTAACAAGCCTTTTAAGTCATGTTTGAATAATGCTATATAAGCACCAAACAACAGCGTAGCTAAACCCGTTAACCCAACGAGCAAGAACCACGTATCGGTCCCAGCTAAAGCAGGGTGAAAACGTGCTAACAAAAATATACCGGCTTTTACCATAGTTGCAGAATGTAAATACGCGCTCACTGGCGTAGGTGCAGCCATTGCATGAGGAAGCCAAAAATGAAATGGAAATTGTGCCGATTTAGAAAATGCACCCAATAGCACCAATACCAATGCTACTTCGTATAAATCGTGAGATTGAATTATTGCTTTACTCGCTAGAATAACATCTAAGTCATAACTACCAACAATATCACTCAATAACATTAAGCCAGCAAGTAATGCTAAACCGCCAGCACCAGTCACAGCAAGCGCCATGCGCGCGCCCTTGCGTGCTTCGGACTTATGCCACCAAAAGCTAATTAATAAAAATGAGCTGATGCTGGTTAATTCCCAAAACAACCACAGTTGAATGACGTTGTTAGACATAACAATACCAAGCATTGCAGTCATAAATAGCATTAAGTAACTATATAACTTGGCCATTGAATCGTTAGCGCTTAGGTAGTAACGCGTGTAGAGGATAACGAGCAAGCCTATGCCTAAAATCATAAACATAAACAATAAACTGAGGCCATCTAACCGCAGAGATAAATCGAGTCCTATTGACGGGATCCAAGCTAATGAATAACGAATGGTTTCGCCCGCTAAAACTGCAGGTGCATGGTATAGAGTAATCCCCAAAGCCGTCAAGGGCGCGAGAGCCGTTAAACTAGTGCTTAAATTGCGGGATAACTTACCTGTGCATGCAGAAATAACACTGCCAATTAAGGATAACAAGGGTATCCAGAGCAAAGTCATAATGTAGGGCCTTTTATAATCATAAGTTTATCAGGGCGTCACTCTTTTAGGATTAAGTGATGCTTTTACTGCCTGTTTTTTAACGACATTAATAGTTATAGTTATACTGAAAAACACTAATTTTGTCTATATAAAGCGGGGTTATATGAATGTTTTCAAAACAAAAACTAACAATTTTTTCAAGCTAAAAAATCAATATAGCATTGCTGACGATTGTTAATTTAATATAGCCTTATTTATAGACGTAAGCTCATCTGAGTGACGGTAGAAGTCCCCCTTAGTCATATCTAAATACTTCAACCAAAGTTCCCTGTATTGCGTTGAGAGCCCTAATTGTTGATACTGCATAATAGACCACTTTTCACTTGGCTTATAAGCAATACCTCCTTGTTGACAACTTTCACTTTTATGCCAACCTTCTGGTGCAGGTTCACCATGTGTAATATATAAATTTGGTGCTACAAACCCACTTCGTGCGCACAACCATGCTTGTTTTGATATAGGCAAAGTATACTCATCCTCAAAACGGTTAAAGTGCATAAGTTCGTGTAAAAATATACTGTAGTTTGCCTGTGAGTTAATAAGCATTTTGCCTTTACGGACATTTGCAGTGCCATGCTTTGGCATCATTACTAAAAAATCATAATTGCTAAGAAGCTCATTTTTAAATCTAGAGGCCTGCCAATCACATTGCGCAGCATTATTGATATTACTTTTACAATTGAGCGCAGTCGCAACATACACGGGCTTTGAAAAACAAAATATATTTTCGCGTGGCTCTGGCTGCCGATTGTATGTAGTTATAAAGTCACCTAATTTATATAAACCATTTCGGTGATCGCTCATTACAATTACATTAAACATACAGTGCTTTTTAGGCTCGTCAATATCCTCTAAAAAAGAAAAACCCAAATTTTGTATAAATTCGCGCGGTATATTATTTTCCGCTATAGATAAATGCAACCTGAGGTGATTAAAAACATCCCCTTCTGGTAACTGCTTTATATCGGCTAACAGCTTTAAATCATCCCAACGTGATTGAGCTAATAACTGAACAGCTAACTCTTTACGCTCAATTGCATTTAATTTATTTATACCTGCCAACCAAAATTGTTTAGCCGCATCACTGTCGTTATTATTTAAAAGTCTTATTGAATAAGCATATTGTGCAGAGGGAATGTGATTTCTAGCCAATATAGCTAGGGAGGTATCTGGTAGTCGCGGTAAATGAACCGCAAAATAATTAGGGAAGCGTCTATAGACTTTTAACACACTGGCCTTTGTGTTCAAAACATGCCAAAAGCCAATCGCGTCAAGGTGATTACCTGAGCCTGTTATTAAAAGGCTACACAGTAATACACCTGCCAATTTTAATGCCTTAACTTGCGTCGTCACCAGCCATTAACTCAAGTTCTAAACGTGCATATTTATACTCAATAAACTCATGTACATTAGTTGCTAGAGCTAATCTAAAATAATCAGCGGCTAAGTATTTATCACCAGCAGCCTGATGCAATTTAGCTAAGTAAAAATAAGCTTCACATAAACGCTGAGCATATTCTTGTTCCGACTTAACACCCTCACTAATGCCAGATAAAAAAGCATGCTCGCTCATATCACCTGCAAAAAGCGAAATTAGTTGAAACGCCCATTGTGAATCGTCAAGTGCTGTTGCATTCGTTTTAAGTTCAACAAGAGCTTGCTCCTTATTTACCTTAGCATCTGCTAAATAAACCCATAATACACGATAAGGGTCATTTGGAGAGCGAGCTAAAAATGCACTAAAATCGGTTTTAGCAATACCAGACCTATCACCATAATAAAGTGCAATACCTCGATTTAAATAGGCGTATTCGTGATCTTCATCAAGCTCAAGGGCCGAATCGAAAAATTCATAAGCTTTTTCATATTGTTGCATTAACGTATGTTGAATACCCAAAAAATTATATACTTCAGCTAAATCAGGCTTAAGTTTTACAGCGCGGTTAAAATCAATACGCGAAAGCGTAGTCATGCCTAAGCTATCAAATAACACACCACGGTCATAATATAACTTCGCTTGTTGATCAGGGCTTAAATCTGCTCTATTCAATAACTCTGAGTAGCGTGCAATAGCAATTTCACTTCTAAAGTCAGAGGCTAAAGGTGCAGTAAATGGCACATTAACAATCGGGGTTGGTTCTGATTCTGTTGTAGTTTGGCAAGCGCTTAAAGACAAAATAGCGAAAGATGCCAAAGCTAAATGTTTGAGTATCATTAAAATCCTTAATACCAAGATAGGTAGCAATATGACAGACGATGTCTCAATAGGTTCATAGCAATTGATGAACTATTATTGCTCTAGGTAAACTGCTCAGTAATTAGGTAAAATTATGTTGTGAGTTTGTCACTTTTAAATTTGAACACTATTTATGAGTAATTTAGCTTCCTTGAATAATCTTTGTTTAAATTTAATTAGCCTCATTAAAGCATAAAAAAAGGGGCTAAACAGCCCCTCTTTTATATTATCCAGTAAATATCTGGATGAAGTATTAGCAATTACGCGTCAGTTGGCGCGTCAGCTGCAGGTGCTGCTGATTCCATTGCTTCTTTAATACTTAGACGTACACGGCCTTGGCGATCTACTTCTAGTACTTTAACTTTAACTTCTTGACCTTCAGAAAGGTGATCAGCCACGTTATTAACGCGCTCAGTACTAATTTGAGAAATATGTACTAGACCATCTTTACCAGGAAGAATGTTTACAAACGCACCGAAGTCTACGATACGTACAACTTTACCTTCGTAGATAGTACCTACTTCAAGTTCAGCTGTTAATTGCTCAATACGGCTAATCGCATTAGCTGCACTTTCGCCATCAGTAGCGGCAATTTTAATTGTACCGTCGTCACCGATTTCAATCGTTGTGCCAGTTTCTTCAGTAAGCTGACGAATAGTTGCGCCACCTTTACCAATAACTTCAGCGATTTTCTTCTGTGGGATTTTCATTGTGTATATGCGAGGAGCAAACATTGATAGCTCTTCAGAAGGAGCAGAAATCGCTTCATCCATCACTTCTAAGATATGTAAACGTGCAGCTTTTGCTTGTTTAAGCGCAATTTGCATGATTTCTTGAGTGATACCTTCGATTTTGATATCCATTTGAAGTGCAGTAATACCCGCAGCAGTACCGGCAACTTTAAAGTCCATGTCACCTAAGTGATCTTCATCACCTAAAATGTCAGAAAGAACAACGAATTTATCGTCTTCTTTAACTAGACCCATCGCAATACCGGCAACAGATGCTTTAATTGGTACACCCGCGTTCATAAGTGCAAGTGAAGTACCACACACAGAAGCCATTGAAGAAGAACCGTTTGATTCAGTAATTTCAGATACTACACGAATTGAGTAAGGGAACTCAGTTAGTGTAGGCATTACAGCTGAAATACCACGCTTAGCAAGGTTACCATGGCCGATTTCACGACGCTTAGGAGAACCAACAAAACCAGTTTCACCTACACAAAATGGAGGGAAGTTATAGTTAAGCATAAAGTGGTTTTTATGAGTACCCGTTAAATCGTCGATTAACTGTGAATCACGTTCTGTACCAAGTGTCGCTGTTACTAACGCCTGGGTTTCGCCACGAGTAAAGATAGCAGAACCGTGAGTACGCGGTAATACGCCAGTCATTACGTCTAGTGCACGAATCATATCTGGTTCACGACCATCGATACGTTTTTCGCCAGCTGCGATACGGCCACGAACGATTTTCTTCTCAAGTGAACCGAAGATTTTGCCAATTTCTTGCTTGTCTAAAGACTCGCCTTCAGCAAGTTCAGCTGTTAATACTGCAACAACTTCATCTTTAGCTTCACCAAGTGCTTCTTTACGCGCTACTTTATCAGTGATTAAGTAAGCTGCGCCTACTTTATCAGCAGCAATAGTTGCTACTTTATCTTCAAGTGCAACATTTTTCTCAGGTGCAGTCCAATCCCAAGTCGGCTTGCCTGCTTGCGCTTTAAATTCTTCGATTGCAGTGATGATCGCTTGAGATTGCTCATGACCGTATACAACAGCACCAAGCATTACGTCTTCAGCAAGTACGTTAGCTTCTGACTCAACCATAAGTACCGCTTTATCAGTACCGGCTACCACTAAATCAAGTTGGCTTTCTTCAAGCTCTTTTAATGTAGGGTTAAGTACATATTCGCCGTTGATGTAACCAACGCGAGCTGCACCAATTGGGCCACTGAACGGGATACCAGAGATAGCAAGTGCTGCTGAAGTACCAATCATCGCAACCATATCTGGTTGGATTTCAGGGTTAACAGAAACAACAGTTGCAATAACTTGTACTTCGTTTACAAAACCGCTTGGGAAAAGTGGACGAATTGGACGGTCAATAAGACGTGCAATAAGTGTTTCGCCATCGTTAGGACGACCTTCACGCTTTAAGAAACCACCTGGGATACGACCAGCAGCGTACATACGCTCTTGGTAGTTTACCGTTAATGGGAAAAAGTCTTGACCTGGTTGTGCTTCACGCTTACCTACAACAGTTACTAAAACTGAAGTATCGCCAATGCTTACTAGTACTGCGCCGTCGGCTTGACGAGCGATTGCACCAGTTTCTAGTGTCACTGTGTGTTGACCTAGTTGAAATTCTTTAATAATTGCTTGCACTTAAAATATTCCTTAAATGTATTCTAATAAGTTGTCATCAAAGTACCAATTACAGTACATAATTGTATTCAGTTGGAAATCAATTAAGTACTACAATTGGCAATGATGTGGATAAGCGTAGATAAACCTTTTTATCTACGCGCATAGTATATACCAAAGCTACTTCAAAATGCGAGTCTAGGGTGTGTTGATCTTTGCGGATTGAAATTTGTTCAATCTAACTACTCGATTTCAGCTGGGCTTATTTAGCGGTTAAATACAATAGCTCTTGGTAAGCTATGAAATGGGGGTTTTATATTGCAATTCAATAGGTTTAAGAATTTTCTTAATTTAAAAACACAAATTTCAGGCACAAAAAAAGGAGCTAAAAAGCTCCTTTTTCTATAATCTAGTTCTTAGCGACGTAGGCCAAGTTCTTTGATTAGTGCAGTATAACTAGTGATATCTTTACCTTTAAGGTAATCAAGTAGTTTACGGCGAGTGCTTACTTTACGAAGCAGACCACGACGTGAGTGGAAGTCATGCTTGTGATCAGCAAAGTGACCTTGAAGCTTGTTGATATCATAAGTAAGTAATGCTACTTGTACTTCTGATGAACCTGTATCGCCTTCTGCACGTGCAAATTTAGCAATGATATCGATTTTTTCTTGATTGCTTAGTGACATAGTAACTCCAAAAATTAAATTTAAAAGGTGTCTTAGCCGATCACTAATTCAGCCAAAACGATTAAGCGGGCGTATTCTACCAACTGTGGGAATAACTACAAGTTAATTATCCCCATCTACAACTAATAAGCCACTACTGGGCACATTAGTTGCTTATTCCGGCTTTACGTAATCATCTTGCTGGCTAGCAAGACCACGTTTAACCTTTAAATGTCCATTTGAGTTGCGCTCACCAGTACCAATAAATATATTATCCGCAACAACTTTAATTGCACCATCAGGTAAAGCGATTGGTAATTCTACAGCTTGCCCGTGACTAAAAATTCCCCCTTGTTCTTTTGTGATTTCAACAACGGGTAAATCAGTTAAAGCAGTGTCTATAGGTAATAACAACGAGTCTAAATAAGTCGAAGGCGCAAGCTCTTCTTCTTTCGCTTTAGCAAGTAATGCTTCAATTTCATCAAGCGATACCATTTTATCTGCCGGATACTGACCAACAGCGGTTCTGTGGAGCATAATAACGTGTGCACCGCAGCCTAGGTTTTCGCCTAAATCGTCAACGATTGTACGAATGTACGTCCCTTTAGATACATGAGCCGTCATTTGTAATACGTTGTTTTGTTCATCAAATTCGTCAAACGATAAGCTAAACACGTTTATTTTTCTGCATTTGCGAGGTACTTCAATACCTTCGCGAGCGTACTTATATAACGGTCTACCTTGATACTTAAGTGCCGAGTACATTGACGGATATTGATCAGACTCACCAACAAAAGCAGCAATTTCTTTTGTTAGCTGTTCACGCGTTACGTTCACATCTTTAGTGCTAACAATTTCGCCATCAGAATCTGATGTTGTTGTACGCTCACCCAGTTGTGCACGAACGATATAGGTTTTATCTGTATCGAGTAAAAACTGCGTAAACTTAGTCGCTTCACCAAAACAAATTGGCAGCATACCTGTAGCAAGTGGATCTAAAGCACCTGTGTGCCCAGCTTTTTGCGCAAAATAAACACCTTTTGCTTGCTGCAGAGCTTTATTTGATGAAATGCCTTGCGGTTTGTTTAACAACAAAATACCGTCAACTGCACGGCCTTTACTGCGCTTTGCCATCTGTATCAGTGCCTTCTTCGCTATCTGTATCGTCTACGTGCTCAGTACTTTCTTCGCTATCTAAAACTTCATCAGCATCAACACTTTCTACGTCTTCATCAATATGCTTTGCGTTATCTTCGCGGATAATAGAATCCACTAAATTAGAAATACGCATACCTTCCATTAATGAGTTATCAACAACAAACTTTAACTCAGGCATTATACGTGCACGAATACGCTTACCAAGTAACGAGCGAATATAACCCGTTGCTTCATTTAGTACTTTTGCGCTTTGCTTTGCTGCATCTTCATCTTGTGTGTTAAACACAGTAATGAAAATTTTGGCATAAGATAAATCGCGCGATACTTCTACCGCTGACACTGTCACCATACCTAAGCGTGGATCTTTAATTTCGCGTTGTAAAATTACAGCAATTTCTTTTTGGATTTGCTGTGCAACACGATCAGTGCGAGAAAATTCTCTCATTATACTTGTCCTAAAATAATAACTTATTGAAATTAAATAATAAGTTAACTAAATAATGGATATGCAAATGGGGGCTAAGCCCCCATTTAAAATCTTAGCGTAGAGCGTGTAGAACGCCCGGGCGTTAACCTTAAGCGTTCAATACACCCTAGTAACAATTATAGAGTACGTTGTACTTCAACTGTTTCAAATACTTCGATTTGGTCACCAACACGTACGTCATTGTAATTCTTAACGCCGATACCACATTCCATGCCGTTACGAACATCAGCAACATCGTCTTTAAAGCGACGAAGTGACTCAAGCTCACCTTCATAGATAACCACGTTTTCACGTAGTACACGGATTGGAGCGCTACGTTTGATAACACCTTCAGTAACCATACAACCAGCAATTGCGCCAATTTTTGGAGACTTAAATACGTCACGAACTTGAGCAAGACCAATGATTTCTTGTTTAAACTCTGGCGCTAGCATACCTGACATGGCTTGCTTAACTTCTTCGATTAAGGCATAAATTACGCTGTAATAACGAAGGTCTAAGTTTTCAGTATCAATCACTTTACGAGCAGAAGCATCAGCACGAACGTTAAAGCCAACTACAATTGCGTTAGACGCTGCAGCTAGGGTTGCATCAGTCTCAGTAATACCACCAACACCTGAACCAACAATCTTCACTTTTACTTCATCAGTAGAAAGTTTAGTTAGTGAATCAGAGATTGCTTCGATAGAACCTTGAACGTCTGCTTTAAGTACCACGTTAACTTCAGAAACATCGCCTTCAGTCATGTTAGTAAACATGTTTTCAAGCTTAGCTTTTTGCTGACGTGCTAGCTTAACATCGCGGAACTTACCTTGACGGTATAAAGCAACTTCACGCGCTTTACGCTCATCTTTAACAACAGTCGCTTCGTCGCCCGCAGCTGGAATACCAGAAAGACCTAAAATCTCAACTGGAATAGATGGACCAGCAGATTTAATGTCTTTACCGTTTTCATCGCGCATTGCACGAACACGGCCATACTCAAGACCACATAATACAATGTCACCTTGGTTAAGCGTACCAGATTGAACAAGTACTGATGCTACTGGACCACGGCCTTTATCAAGACGAGATTCAATAACAACACCTGCAGCCATACCTTCAGTAGGTGCAGTTAATTCTAAAAGCTCAGATTGCATAAGCACAGCTTCAAGAAGGTCGTCAATACCTAAACCAGTTTTAGCTGAGATATGAACATACTGCGTATCGCCGCCCCACTCTTCTGGAATAACGTCAAGTACAGCTAGTTCGTTTTTAACGCGATCTGGATCTGCGCCTTCTTTATCCATTTTGTTTACAGCAATGATTAAAGGAACGCCAGCTGCACGTGCGTGCTGTACCGCTTCTTTAGTCTGTGGCATAACGCCATCATCTGCTGCAACCACTAGGATTACGATATCTGTCGCTTTAGCACCACGAGCACGCATTGATGTAAATGCAGCATGTCCTGGTGTATCTAGGAAGGTAATCATATTGCCGTTTACATCAACATGGTATGCACCAATATGCTGTGTAATACCACCGGCTTCGCCTGAAGCAACTTTTGCAGAGCGAATATAATCAAGAGTCGATGTTTTACCGTGGTCAACGTGACCCATAACAGTTACTACTGGAGCACGTGGCTCTGACTTACCATCTTCATGGCGGTCATTAAGTACTGTTTGCTCTAATTCGTTTTCTTTAACAATGATAACCTTGTGACCCATTTCTTCTGCAACTAATTGTGCAGCTTCTTGGTCAATCACTTGGTTAATGGTAACCATGTCACCCATTTTCATCATTGTTTTTACAACTTCAGCGCCTTTAACAGCCATGCGTGATGCAAGCTCAGCTACTGTAATTGTTTCGCTAATACGCACTTCATTTTTAACATCAACAGTTGGTTTTTGGAAACCATGCTGCAGCGATGCTGGTGCTTTTAACTTAGACTTGTTACGGCCTCTTGACGCTGCAAATTTATCTTTTGCTGGCGCTTTTTTCTTTTTCTTAGCACGGCGTGTACCTTGCTCATCACGAGCATCGGCAACATCTTCTGCTTCACGTGCGTAAGTAGAAGTCGTAAGATGGTGATCCGCTGTTTCTTCGCGTTTCTTACGCTCTTCTTCTTCTTTCTTCCAGCGTGCCGAGTTTTCTTCAGCTAGCTTTCTTGCTTCTTCTGCTTGACGTTTCGCTTCTTCTTCAGCTTTCTTCAATGCGGCCTCTTCTGCTTCTTTTTGCAGACGCTCAGCTTCTATGCGATCTTTCTCAGACTTAGCACTTTGCTCTGGGGTCATCTGCTTTTGTTTCGCTTTACGCTCTGCATCTGCTTTGCGTTTAGCTTCTTCTTTGGCTTTACGGTCAGCGTCTTCTTTCGCTTTGCGCTCTGCCTCTTGTTTCGCTTTTAATTCTGCGGCTTCTTGCTCAGCTTTTTGCTGCTCTTCAAGACGTACTTTTTCTTCAGCGGCTAGGCGTGCTTGCTCTTGTTCTTGTTCCATTGCGCTTTTTTTCACGTACGTACGTGTTTTGCGAACTTCAACTTGAACAGCTTTAGCTTTACCCGTAGAGCCAGTCACACTTAATGTGCTTTTGCTCTTACGTTGTAAAGTCATACGCGCTGGACCATCTGAACCTGTACCGCCATGATGCTTGCTTAAATGATCAAGTAACGTTGCTTTTTCAGCTTCGGTTACATTATCAGTTGCTTGCTTAGTGATACCTGCTTGTGAAAACTGCTGTAGCAATTTATCAACAGTTGTACCTATATCGCCGGCTAGTTTTTCAACATTTACTTCTGCCATAGTGTGTAATACCTCCGTTAATAAATTACTCGTCTGCAAACCAACAAATGTTTCGTGCAGCCATAATTAGTTCACCCGCTTTTTCAGATGAAAGTTCTGTAATATCAACTAATTCGTCAATACCTTGCTCTGCCAAGTCTTCAAGTGTAACAACACCCTTGCTTGCCATAACAAATGCTAAGTGACGCTCTAAGCCTTCAAGCGCAAGTAGGTCTTCAGCAGGCTCTGCGCCTTCTAAGCTTTCTTCCGTTTTAAGTGCTTTAGTTGTTAATGCATCTTTTGCACGTGAGCGCAGCAGATCAACTGTTTCTTCGTCTAAGCCATCAATTTCTAAAAATTCAGATGCTGGTACGTACGCTACTTCTTCAAGTGTCGAGAAACCTTCATTTATAAGTAATGAGGCAAACTCATCATCAATTTCTAAATTTTCAGTGAATAAGTTAAGCAACTTATCTGATTCAGCTTCATTTTTAGTACGCATGTCTTCAACAGTCATTACGTTTAGTTCCCAACCTGTTAGTTGGCTTGCTAAACGAACATTTTGACCATTACGACCAATCGCTTGTGCTAGGTTATCTGCATCAACTGCAATATCCATTGAGTGAGTGTCTTCATCCATTACGATTGAAGCAACTTCTGCAGGTGACATTGCATTAATAACAAACTGCGCTGGATTATCGTCATAAAGAACGATATCAACACGCTCGCCGCCAAGTTCTGACGATACAGCCTGAACACGTGCGCCACGCATACCAACACATGCACCAATTGGGTCAATGCGTTTGTCGTTAGATTTAACTGCAATTTTAGCGCGAGAACCTGGATCACGCGCAGCTGCACGTAACTCAATCATTTCTTCGCCAATTTCTGGCACCTCAATGCGGAATAGCTCCATTAGCATTTCAGGCTTAGAACGCGTTACAAATAATTGTGCGCCGCGAGCTTCAGGCTTAACTTCGTATAAAAGACCACGGATACGGTCACCCGGGCGGAAGTTTTCACGTGGAAGCATATCATCACGGTAGATAACAGCTTCAGCGTTATTGCCTAAATCAAGAACGATAGAATCACGTGTTGCTTTTTTAACAACACCGGTTACTAACTCACCAACTTGATCTTTGTATGCATCGACTACTAAAGCACGCTCAGCTTCACGTACTTTTTGTACGATTACTTGCTTAGCCATTTGTGTAGTTATACGGTCAAATTTAATTGAATCTATTTGCTCTTCAACGTAATCGCCCATCTGCAAATCAGGTTCTTCAACCTGCGCAGCTTCTAACGTAATTTCGCTGTATGGGTTCTCTAAAGAACCATCTTCTAATACTGCTGCAATCTGCCAACGACGGAACGTATCGTAATCGCCGGTCTTACGGTCAATTGCTACACGTACTTCAATTTCGCCATCATGCTTTTTCTTTGTCGCTGTCGCTAATGCGAACTCTAAAGCTTCAAAAATCTTTTCTTTTGGAACCGCTTTCTCATTGGAAACGGCTTCAGCAACCAATAATATCTCTTTTGCCATGGGTAATGCCTCGCTTGCCCTATTCCTTCGCACTCGAATTTAAAACTTAGCGATTAAATTCGCACGTTCGATGTTACTAAGCATGATTAGATGCTCTGCACCATCACTAGATAGTGTGATCATATCGCTGCTAACTGCTACTAAGTCGCCCTTAAAATTACGGCGACCATCCTGTGGAAGTTTAGTACGCACGCGTACTTCCTCTCCTTGCGCCTGCTCGTAGTGATCTTGTTTGAATAATAGACGATCAACACCAGGAGACGATACTTCCAAATCATATTCATTTGTAATTGGGTCTTCGACGTCTAAAATCGCACTAATTTGGCGACTTGCATCCGCACAGTTATCAACTGAGATCCCATCCTCATGAGCAATATACACTCTTAAGGTAGAATGGCGACCCGCTTGTACAAACTCAAGACCATGTAATTCAAAGCCTAACATTTCTACCGCTGGCGATAACATGGTTACTAAATCTTGTTCAAGTTTTGTCACGAAAATCCTCCATACAAACAAAAAAAGGGCTTATAGCCCTAAAATACTGAGTTTAAGTTTTGATTTGATGACAAAAGCCATAAATCGAAAGGTGCAGATACAACAACGCCCCGAACCAAGCGGGGCGTCACACCAATAAAGCATAAAACTGTGTGGCCGAGGGCCGAGCTTGGTTGCGAGTCAGTAACTGACCAAATTAAACTACATTAGCCTAAACGCAAAACGCGCATTACTTAGAATGCGCGATATAAATTAATAAGCTTACACTTATTAGTAGAATTGGTTGCGGGAGCCGGATTTGAACCGACGACCTTCGGGTTATGAGCCCGACGAGCTACCAGACTGCTCCATCCCGCGCCAATAGATATTAAATCTTAATTTAATATCGCTGTTAGCGGTTATACAACACACTAAACAATGGCGGCTATTATAAGGATGTGCGGGATAATTAGCAACCATAATAACTAATAAGTTTATAAAATTTGCAATTCGTCAAGTTGTTAATTTAATGTATTACAAATTAACATTTGTTGTAATAACCTTTAGGGCCTCATTATCTTGCGAGCCTAAATTTAAAGCACCCGTTTAGCTTCTACACAAGGCTGTGTCGATCATGTGTGGTTATTCCTCACAAATAAGCGATAGCACAGCATAAATGCCAAACATACGCTGTCCTCAGGTAAAACAGATTTAATCCTCAAAGATCAATAACCCCAATCGTAGCATTGAAGTAAATATTAAACAGCCATCCCAATGAATAGATAATCAATCTCATTAACAAAAACAAAATAAATAAAATCAGTGACTTATTAATTAAACCATCTATTTAAGCCAATAAACCCGTGCGGTTTCAACTTCTCTAGCTATAATAAAAGCAACGAAAGCAATAACAATCACACTTAATGCAAAGAGGCATTTAATGAACACAAACCAATCAGTATTATTAAAAAGCCTACAGATTGTTAAGCCGAATTTCCATGCTTTTACAGCACGCTTTCATCGTAAATTAGCAGAATCAGGTATTGTAATGAATTACCCAACTGCAAATCAATTCAACGAAAAAAGTTATACGTTTTACTGCGTGCTAGAGCGCATAATTAAACATTTAGATAATCCATCTTCTGTCACTCCTTTTTTAACACATTATTTAGAACACCTAAATAAACGTAATATTCAGCAAACTGATATTAAAATATTGTGTGATATTTTTTACGCTACTTTAGAAGCTCATCTTGGTCAGCATTTTTGCTTACAAAGCCAAACCGCATGGCAAGAATTTCTAACCTTTTTTGAAAACTGCACTAACAGTTCACTTTTCAATATAAGTAACGTTATTTCACTTCAACAACGAATAAGCAAAACAAAAAATAATACCAATTAGAACCTGTATTTATTGCTCATTCTTTTATAACAAATGCGCTTATATAAGTAGGTATTGAAATACATATAAGCTAAGCATAACAACACTCAAGTTTATAATGAGCCGGTTAAGCTTCATTAAGTAGTAAAAAACAGCCCCTTATAAAACCAGCAAAGCTCAATACCTTTTTAGAATTAGCTCATCGAGCATTAAAAACACCAGCTATTGTAAAACTCCACGCATAATTAAGCGGTACTACAACACCTTTAAAAGATCGTTTTACGACACTTTGGCGTACTAAATATATTTGGCTCTAAGTATGAAACACTATAAAACACTCAGGCTTATTTTGGGCGACCAACTAAACCCATCGCATTCTTGGTTTAAACAAAAAGATAATGAAACCCTTTATATTATTGCTGAACTTGCACAAGAAACTCATTATGTTAAACACCATATTCAAAAATTATGTGCTTTTTTCCATGCTATGGAAAACTTTGCTTCAGCGTTAAGCCAGGCTGGTTTTAATGTATTGCATTTAACCTTAGATGAGACTTGTAACGACAACAATTTACCCGATTTGCTTAACCGTATTGCAAAACAATACCAATGCTCGGTAATAGAGTATCAATACCCTGATGAATTTAGACTTCACTCGCAATTAGAACAATTTAAAAAAACGCATATGCTAAGTGTGAGGGCTGTGGATAGCGAACATTTTTTGTTCCCCTTTTCACAAATTAAAAAACGCTTTGTAAAAAATAAACATGTAACGATGGAGCATTTTTATCGCGATATGCGCAAGCAGTTTGATATTTTAATGGACTCCGGTAAGCCTGAAGGAGGTAAATGGAATTTTGATAGTAACAACAGAAATAAATTTTCTAAGAACGACATACACGACATCCCCTCTCCAAAGCTATTTACTAATGATGTAAAGTCAATTATATCTCGCTTAAACAAACATAAAGTCGCTTATTTTGGCAGTATAGATAATCAACTCACTTGGCCAACAACGCGAAAGCAAGCAATTAGTAGCCTTGATTACTTTTGTGAATATTTGCTCGTTAATTTTGGCAAATTTCAAGATGCTATGACTGACCAGAGTAAGCATAATACTAGCCTTTACCATAGCCGTTTATCATTTGCTTTAAATACAAAAATACTACACCCGCTTTATGTAATTAAACGCGTAATTACTGAATATAAACAAAGACCCAGCGAAATATCCATTTCACAAGTCGAAGGTTTTATAAGGCAAATACTGGGTTGGAGAGAATACGTACGCGCCATCTATTGGGTTAACATGCCCGACTACGCAACTAAAAATCAACTACAAGCCAATAATAAGATGCCATCCTATTTTTGGACTGGCTCTACTAAAATGAATTGTTTAAGCCACGCACTTACACAAAGTTTAGAAACCTCATACGCGCATCATATTCAGCGCTTAATGGTTATTGGAAACTTTTGTATGCTCACGGGAATTAATCCTGATGACGTAGATAATTGGTATTTAGGTGTTTATATAGATGCAATCGAGTGGGTAGAAATGCCTAATACTCGAGGAATGAGCCAATTTGCCGATGATGGCATTATTGCTACAAAACCCTACGCAGCAAGCGGAAACTATATTAATAAAATGAGCGATTACTGCAAGCGTTGCCAATACGATGTTAAACAAAAAGTGGGAGAAAAAGCATGCCCCCTCAATAGCCTGTACTGGAACTTTATGCACACCCACCGCAGTAAATTAGAGAAAAACCCTCGCATAGGCATGGTTTATAAAAACTGGGACCGACAAACCGAAGAGCAAAAAAAAGCGCTGATAAAACAAGCTGCTGCGCATTTAATTGATTTAGAAAGTTTGTGATATATAAAACAGGTAAACTTGTTAATTAAATGTTTAATTCTTCTGTCATTGTAATGTAATAGCGCTATCTTTTAATAGCGTTAATTTTTAAATACAGCAATGAGATAAAAATGAAAAAAATATTAACGTCGGCAATTATATTACTTACAAGTATCAACCAAGCACACGCATTTAGCCAAGAAACCCATAAGCGGATTGTTATTGACGCTGTAAGTTATATGGAGCAAAACCCACAATCAACGCAATATGCAGCACTGTCGCAATATGCTTTACAAAATAAAATGTCAGTCTCACAACTGGCTGAGCTACTAGGGCAAGCAGCCTATGATGTTGATGATTTTGAAGATACTTTTTTATGTGGTGCCATTACCGGCTCTTGTGTCCAAGCTCCTCTTTGGGGCGCGGCTGAAAGCATTGTAAAATATACTAGCTATTGGCACTTTCAAAACCATACGCAAGGCGCTGATCAGCATGGTAATGATTTTGGCGGCTATAACTACGACAAACTCACTGTATGGGGCTCCATTGATAGCTTAGCTGCGGCTTGGTTAAAAGGGGACTATTTAGATGATGGAAAGGGAAGAGAAACGGGCTGGTTTAATGCTGACTCTTCAAAATATAATAGTTATGACATTACCGAAGCTCATTACCGAATTGATAGTCAATCAAACTATAGTATGTATAATGATTTTGAAAAAATCCCTTTTCAACCAATCGATAACTTAGGCCAATACTGGTTTCAAAGCTATTTAGACAGTGGTAATCCACAGGTACTGGGCTTTGTATTTCATACAACTGATTTACTTCAGCCGCATCACACATGGACAACTTCAGATTTAAATCACTCTAGCTGGGAAGGCTGGATAAAGGATTATTATGATCAAGAACAACTCAATGATCCTAGCTTAATACGTCAAGCAATAAATACCTTTTCACCGTTAGATAAAGCCTCAACGGATGTACGTCCATTGCTAACCCAAGGCGGCTCTTTTTCGTACGCTCAAGGCGGTATTGTGCTTAATTCGGAAGATCATTACGACCGTGTTGATACCGCAAAACAAGTTATCCCTCATGCTATTGCAATGGTTGTACATTTATTAAATCATGCCATGGTTGCCCGCTAATGAGGTATTTAGTCTACCTATGTGTAGTAATGTTTGGGCTGCTTTACAGCAGCCAAGCATTTACGAGTGTTGAAAAGTACACACCCGCTGAAATACAGTTGATGCATCAAATATATCAACAGCAAAATAGTGACATTAGTCTTTCGCAAACACGTTATCGTTTATACGAGAACCAATTTTTACTAAGTGAAGCAAAACGCCTAATGCCCAACAAGGTAGCGCGTTTGTCTGATGTCGGTTTTACCACCGGTTACCATGTAGAGCGCTACCTAAATAACCTTTTTATAAATCAACTACATTTACCACCGAGCATCGAAGCTTCTAATAATGTTAAACATTTTACGGCCAGCTGGCTTACGAACACATTAGGTGAATATCCTGCGAATGGACAATATTCTGAAACGCAAAAAAACACATTAAATTTAGTAAAACTTGAAAATTTTGCGTTTCCTGCAATGTCTGTTTATGACTTCATTAAACCACTTTCTATGCAAATACGGTTTAGATTGCATCAAGGCGATAACCAGTTATTTCATACAGAAATAGCTAAAAAGCATCAATATTTTATAAATTTAGAAAAAGCGACCAACGCGTTTAAAGCAAAAGATATCAACATTGATAATTTAATAAGCATTGCTCAAGGTGACATCTTACGCCCTTCGATTCAAAGCTGGCTTGGCGTAAAAGACATGATGCATGGACAAAGCCCGATACTCGAACAATTAGAAAAACAAGTTTCCGAACAACAAATAAATCAGTATTACCAAAAGAATAAAAGTCGCTTCAAATATTTATACCAAATAACAGCCCAAGGTGCTGAATTTAAAAACAGAAATGACGCGGTTAAATTTAAAAATGAAGTGGCAAAGAGTACTTTCAAAGTTGCTTTAAAAGCGGCTAATATGAATGATATTTATAGTAAATTTAATAATAATATCAATCGAGAGCATAAAAAAGAGTGGGTAGTACAACTTGCATTTACGCAAAATGAGAATGAGCTTTCTGAAGTCATTCGTTCGCCAACGGGATTATGGGTTGTGGTGTTAACTAGTGACTATGAATATAAATGTTTTGCAGCAACGGGCCAAACAGTTCGCTATCAAGCGATTAAGTCTGTGGCGTTACAAAATGCGCATCAGCAATACCAGCAAAAGTGGGCTGCGTGGCACACACAAAATGAGATTAAGTTATGAAAATAAAGCTCCCGGCACTCATTATAATGTCTTTAGGCATCACCCTCATATACTACTTATCTGGCTCCACCGAGCAGAAAAAAATGGTACTAGCGACTAAACAACCAACAGATGAGCGTCCTACAATAAAGCAAACAGTACACACCGTAAAAAAAATTGAAGATGTACATTCTTCAAATATTAAAAAAAGTACCTTGAATGAGCATGCTCAACAGGCAATTACCGAACCGAATTACTTACCCCCACTAAATAAAAGTAAACTAAGCAGTGTTCAATACAAGGGGGATTTAGACGACCATAAAGCCTACGAACAATTTCAACAAGAGAAGCGGCGCGCACTAGAAAGTAGCTTTGTAAGTGCTGTTAATAGCAAAGTAGCAACGCTAGAAAACTTACTTGCTAAAGGGCGTAAACAAGGAATGAAGCAAGAGCAGCTTCAAGAAGCGATTGATAAAATTGCTCTGCTGAAAAAAACACAAAAGCACTTAATTAGCCTGAACTCTGGTCAAGATATTTACTAACGTATTGAATAATAGTGATATTTAAATTTATTTTCTCTAGCAAGAGATTTTCAGTGAAAACAAGGCGAATTTACGCGTCAATAGCTAGCCTATTGCCAGTAAATTCAACGTAGTTAGCGCTGAAAATAGCTGCTTGAGATAGATTTATTATCCAGAGTTCAGGTTAATTAGCCAAGACTAAGAGAACGTTCTAGATTCAAGACCATTTAAAACTCTATTGCATAAAAAAAGCCGTCTCAAGCGAGACGGCTAAACAATCAGGGGAAACTAAGGTTAAACAGGGTTTATTTATCTTCGATTAAATGACCTTGCCCTATCTGAATTTTACGAGGTTTAAGTGCTTCTGGGATTTCACGCTGAAGCTCTATGCTCAATAAGCCGTTAGCTAAATCTGCACCAAGTACTTTTACATGATCGCCAAGCTGAAATTTACGCTCAAAGTTACGCTCCGCTATACCTTGATGAATAAACTTACGTTCATTATTCTCATCTTTATTAGCCTTAGTACCGGCGACTTTCAACGTGTTGTTTTCTGACTCAATGGTCAACTCGTTATCACTAAAACCAGCAACGGCCATAGTAATTCTGTATTTGTCTTTATCAAGCGCTTCAATGTTATAAGGAGGAAAACTTGGCTGCTTGTCTGTACTTGCTGCCGCATCCATAAGTGATGCTAAATGTTCGAAGCCGATAAATGAACGATAAAGTGGTGATAAATCTACTGTACGCATAATAATATCCTCATATTTAAGCGATATTTTGCATGTGCTTTTCTATTGAACAAGCTCAAGCAAAGTATAATTAATACTATAAATTTCAATTGTTTAAGTTTAATTTAGGACCCATCAGGCGTCCTACTTAACTATATATGGACGGTAAAATTGTTTTCAAGTAAATTTATTAAAAAATAAAATAGTAACTATTCACCATGGTAAATTATTTTCAAAGGATCTTTTTTAACTATTGACCGATCCCGCCAGTATGCCAAGCTAGGGCTATGACCTAATAGCCCTAGCTTCAATGAATTTAAACAGCATCAACATCGACGAAATCGTTGAGAAAACCAAAGCTCAATTACAAGAAGGTAAAACTCTCACGCCTGCGCTGAAGATGTCTATTGAACTCATTCTGGTTGTCGTTGTTATGTTAGCAAGTAAATTAGGACTTAACAGTAACAATAGCAGTATCCCGCCATCAAAAGACATCAACCGAAAAAAACAAAACAAAGAGAAATCAGCCAAGTCAGCGGGTGGTCAAAAAGGCCGTGCAGGTAAAACACTAACCCAAACACAGACGCCTGATGAGATCAAAATCATCCTAGTTGAACGTGATTTTTTACCGAAAGGTCACTACCGTGAAATTGGCTTTCAAAAACGACAGGTTGTCGATATAGATATCAGGAAAGTGGTCACTGAATACCAAGCACAAATTCTGGAAAATGAGCAAGGTAAGCGTTTTATTGGTGAATTTCCAGAAGACGTTAACAGTCCTATTCAATATGGGGTTGGTGTAAAAGCCCATGCAGTTTACCTATCCCAATATCAATTACTCCCTTACAACCGCATTGAAGAATATTTTTGTGATCAACTCGGTATTCCAATCAGTGCGGGTAGTTTATTTAACTTTAATGAACAAGCAGCGGCCTTGGTAAAGTCCTCCGGCGCAGAAGCCGCGCTCAAGAAAGCCCTGAAAACGACTTATCAAGCCTTACACGTTGATGAAACGGGGATTAATATAGGTGGTAAACGACGATGGCTTCATGGTGCATCAACGACGTGGTGGACGTATTTTTACCCGCATGAGAAAAGAGGGAAAATAGCGATGGATGACGCCGATATTTTACCTCACTTTACTGGGGTACTATGCCACGACCACTGGAAACCGTATTATCAATATACACAGTGCCAACATGCCTTGTGTAATGCACATCATATCCGAGAGTTAGAAAGGGCATGGGAGCAAGACGGTATGCAATGGGCAAAGGATTTGCAAACCCTACTGACTGAAATCAATAAACATCAAATAGATAACCCCGAGCTAGATGCAGACACAAAAGCTCACTATATAGAGAAATATCAACAAATATTGGCTCAAGGTGACATTAAATGCCCTCCACCGGATAGAAACAGCCGAGTAAAAGGCCAGCGAGGCAGATTGAAACGAACAAAGTCTAGAGCGTTGTTAGAGCGGTTAAGAGGTTATCAAGATGATGTCTTACGGTTCATGACGGAAACGGCGGTGCCTTTTAGCAACAACCAAGGTGAGAATGATATTAGGATGACCAAGGTTCATCAAAAGATATCTGGGTGCTTCAGAAGCATGCAAGGTGCAGAGATGTTTTGTTTAATCAGAAGCTACCTCTCGACTTGCAGAAAACAGCATGTATCAGCAAGCCTAGCCCTTGAATTACTCTTCAAAAATCAGTTACCTGATATATTTATTGAAAATGTGGCTGAATAGTTACAAATAATTTAAGTTAGGGGCTGTTGATCTTTGTAGTATATATATTAATCAGCCCATATTGGTAGCCACATCATAGTGAATGCTAAAGCGAGCATGGAATGATAATTCCGCTCAAGCTTTTCATACCGTGTGGCTATCCCTCTATATTGTTTGATCCGACCAAAGGCATTCTCAACTAAGTGCCTATATTTGTACATGCACCAGTCAATATCTTCATTACCCACTAAACTGTTATCCTTGCGTGGAATAACGGGTGTAGCGCTATTGTCACGAATAAACTCTCTTAGTTTTTCACTATCGTAGCCTTTATCTGCGACAACAACATTACTCGTTGGGCAATTGGCTACAAGTGACTCTGCATGGACGATATCATGCGTATTTCCACAGGATAATTCATAATAAACAGGCAATCCTCCGCTATCTACTGCAAGATGAATTTTAGTCGAATTACCACCTCGACTCTTACCGATTGATTCATTGTCAGCGGTTCTTGCACCGCAACTATGCTGGTGAGCCCTGACAATACTGCCATCAATAAAGATCCAATCCATATCAGCATAGTGGGATAACACTCGAAATAATTCATTCAAAATATCTTTTTTGGACCATAAATTAAATCGTCTATAAATAGCACTCCACGAGCCGAAATAAGACGGTAAATCTCGCCAAGGAATACCGGTACGCATCTTATAGAGTATGCCTTCGAGCGTTTTTCTATGCTCAGGCTTATTATAAATTCGACCACTTAAGTGCATTACTTTTGATAAGACATTCCATGTCGCGTCTGTTAACATTAATCTTGGCATGAGGGTTCGGTGTAACGTTTTTTAGCGAATTCAATTATACCTTATCCTTATGCTGTTTGTTTTTTATACCGCAAAGATCAACACGCCCTAGGCATTAGTTCCAAAATTTGTTTAGAACGCTTTAAAAAAGAACCGTCATTACCCCATGCACCAATAACTAATTGTGCATCATTGGATAATTTTGTAAGCCAAGCGTCATTATTTGAACCAATAGGATCTTTAGCTGATTTCATATCTCGTGGTTCGGTTGCTCTGTATGCAAATAAATTAGACATGCATACACCACCGTAACCCCAAAATTTAGCAAAATTTATACAACGAATTAGTGTTGGATCATCATTATTTTCATCTGCCGTCGATGGATTTAAACCAATAAACATAACTATTGGTTTTGTTGTATCCCATGTTCTCCATAGTGCATATCTGTATTTACGGCATTCAGAAAGTTCAGCAGTATTCTTCATGTCTGGAACCTCTAAGGGTATATAACGAGGCTGTAGAATAACTCCAACAGCAAAATCCAATTAAAAATCGAGTTCCTGTAATTAACGCTAAGCACTTTTAAAGCATTAGTTAATCATCTGGAAACCATAAAACAGGCTTTTTTCTTAAAAAGAGTAATTCTACAGCCTCCATTGGCATTTAAGTGGATACGAATCCTATTTAGATGCTGGAAAACACATACGCCCTAAGATGAATCAACTTACTTAACCGCATTGAAAAGTAAGGGATCATCGCTGTTAAAATTTGCGGTGGAAAGTGAGCTTTAGCGCTTGCTGTCCACCTCAGGGCGTGTTGTTAGTTTTTTATTAACGCTTCAATATCAAAGTCTTCAGAAAAATAATCTTTATAGACTTGAACTTCAGCTTCGGTAAAACCAAATTCATAAATGAATTTCTCTGCTATTTTTTCAGGATTAGGGTCTAATATTTTAATTTTTGGTTTGTTAACTCTTTTCATGAATGACTGTATAAAAAGCTGAGTACTCTTTATATCTGTTTTAGGAAATGAATAGCCAATAAGAATTATCTCATCAGCCTTTTGAATTGCTTCTGATGTTTTAGACCAAAGTGAACCAAACAACTCTCCATATTGATCATATTTCTTTTGTTTAACAGGAGGAATAATCAATGGAATTGTCGGCACGCCATCTCGAGGTGCTTTCCCTTTTTCGAAGTGCGGTTTAGGTTGGCTAACAAATTCAATTTTTTGCCCATCTGGATCATATGCGACCATATCTAAATTTACAGGATAATACCCATAAGAAAAACGTCCATAACCTCCCATAAAGCGTCCTCGGTGGCATGGATAAGGCTCCTCTGTCAACTCATATACATATACGTCTTCGGGTTTCACAAGTCGATTTAGAGTTGTAAAACCATCAAGCATATTTGGATGAATTGTTAACCAATTTGTTGACCCATGAAGTTTTAACAATTGAACCATTTCATTGTTTGATCTGTTAACTGAGTCGTCCCAACCGTTCCTATAAACAGATTTAGGACTGAAGCTATACCCTTGATTCACATTCCAATTTGATGTGTGCTCTAGAGCTCGTTCAATTAATGTATCCCAGTTAAATGTAGCTATCACGTCATTTTTGGAAACTGATTCTACTAGTTTTAAATGAGGCTTTGAAATAGGTCCATTTTGAATCTCATTAATCACAAATGAAAATAAATAAATTAACTCATTATAAGACATTTGGTGAAACATTGATTCATTTTTGTTTCCTGCATCAAGTTCAATTTGTATATCTTCTTCAATAGATGAATGAAAATCTTCTATATCTATACCTTTACGAAGATAAGAATATGGATCAATACCATACTTATTCGTAATATATAAATGAATTTGCCCCTGTAATACCCATAAATTATTTGGTATCTCTAGCTTGTCATATGTTTCAAAAAAATCACAAGCAATTGGCATTCTTATTCCTGTTTTAGAGTCTCCATACGCTTTGGAAGCACCAGCACCTAATATAAAAAGTTTCACTATAAACTCCCAAAAAAACTAACGAGCCTGTAGATTAACTCGTTTTTTATTTATTTTTATTGATAAATAGACCATAGCTGAGTTCCTATTTTGGTTCAATTGATTACTGTATTTTTACGTAACATATAAAAAAGTGTTTGGTGTTGTTTTAATTGGCGTTTTGGACGGGATTACGGGTGTAGTGGTCAACTAATTTTGGCCACAGTTTTAGAATCTTGATATCTAACCTCAGATTCATTTGGTGCTAAACCGGCATTATAATGATGCGGCCTAACATTGTTGTAATATCCATTTATGTAATCACTTACGCTATATTTAGCGTCTATAAAGTTTCCATATCCAATCTTTGGCATCCATTCCGTCTTAAAGCTTCTAAAAAATCGCTCCATTGGCGCATTATCCCAACAATTTCCACGTCTACTCATACTTTGTGTGATTTTATAGCGCCATAAACGTTGGCGATATTTTAAACTTGTATAATGGCTACCTTGGTCTGAATGGAACATCAGTCCTGTCGGTTTTCCTCTGCTTTCATACGCGAGTTCAAGCGCTTTTAGCGTTAAATTAGTATCTGGTGACAACGACATTGCCCAGCCAACCACTTTGCGTGCAAATAAATCAATAACCACGGCTAAATAAGCCCAGCGATTGCCTGTCCAAATATACGTCACATCACCGCACCACACGGTATCCGGCTCAACAACATCAAACTGTCTATCAAGCAGGTTTGGGATTTCAAGGTGTTCTTTACCACCGCGTTTATATGAATGTTGAGGTACTTGGCAGCTCTCAAGCTTTAATTTAACCATTAGCTTAGCTGCACGATAACGGCTCAATTCAAAATCATTGTTCGTTGCTATCGCTGCGATTGTCCGTGCCCCTGCTGAACCACCACTCATCGCATGTATTGCTTTTACTTCAGCCTCTAACCTTACTTGCTCAGGTGTCGGCGTTGTATCCCGTATGGCCCAGTATTTATAGCTGCTACGATGCACATTGAATACACTACATAGCACGCTAATTGGATAACGCTCTCGTTGATTTAATTTCTCAATTAATGAGAATTGTTCAGGGAGTCGGACATCAAGAGAGCGGTAGCCTTTTTTAATATATCCTTTTCTAATTCAATGCGTTGGATTTGCTTTTTAAGCTCACGGATTTCAATTTTTTCGGGCGTCATTGGTGAAGCTAAGGGTGTCTGACCATTACGTTCTTGCTTTAATTGAGTTACCCATTTACTGACGGTTGATTTACCAACACCCATCGCTTTGGCTGCATCTTCTTGCGTATAACCTTGGTCTACTACAAGCTGAGCCGTTTCTAATTTAATTGCCGCTGAATATGTTGCGCGTTTTAATTTCGTCATTTTTTCACCCAAATTTGTATGCTTATTAGCATAACATTTCTTTCTTAATGGGTGGCCAAAATCACTGTACCACTACAAATCGACTAAACCTAAAAGCTAGTACGTTTAAGTATGAAAGCTTGTTCCCACTGTTTCTTTCTTCACCTGTTTCCTTAGTAGAACAAGAAAATGAGTACACTACCTATAAAAACTATGATCTCTATCTTTCAGATAGAATTAGCCTACTTCTTAATATATTTTTTGACACCTCAGACATAAAGACCATCGAGGCGATCACATCATTATTACTTGCAGACAATCTGGCTCTAGATGTTTCCCGTGACTCTAGAAACCTTCCAGAAATACATGCTGAGATATTGGAAATAGAGGATATCAGTAGCCAACAGAAAATAGCGTTACTTACCTTGATTGAGAACAAAATATGCCATTTATTGAGTTTAAACATGGACATAGAGGATCTCGTATCTACTATCGAGTATTTATATGAATTCATGCCCGAGTCTTTCACCAGTAAAGTCCAAGTAACCATTAATGGTTTAATTTCTGATGAAATACTAAACGTAAAAAACGGCAATGCATATCTGGAAGATCTGTACGATGTAGATCTATACCTTGAAAGCTTCAAAAAAATAACTGATATAACAAAATACAGTACAGATGACGTCATCACGCTTTTAGACTCAATGGCCTCAGAAATTGAAGAAGCGGAAAGTACAACTAAGAAGCCATCGGATGTCCAAAACTCAGATCACATGCTCAAAAACTATTCTGACGCTGAAATGAAAAATTTGTTTAATAGTCTTATAAAATAAGGAACTTAATAGCCCCTTGTTTTACTTCCGATTATAAATAAAGCTCATCATGACACTTGTTATATTACGCACATCTGCAATGCTCATTACCATCAGTTCATGCATTGGCGTGTACCGCTACAAGGCATATGTGTAGAACAATTTATTCCTGATATTCTTTATACGAATAATTCGATAATTAAAAAACTATTTACATATACCGTGATTTCATAATTGCCTTCACTTCCTCAACAACTGACTAATAGGCATCCGGTCTGTAAACCTAGTCGCTATAAACGGATCTTCATCTTGGGCGCTTTCAGGTTTGTATAGTGAATAGTACTCGACTTCACTTGCTGCGATTTCTGCGACTGGCAAGGTAAATAAATTTGGAATATTAGGAAAGAGTACATCAAATGCTTTGACTAAATGCTTGGTTGTGAGGGTTTTCGAATGTTCCATTAATGCATAAAGTACGGCATCATCTAAAAAGTATTTGAGCGTTCTAAAGCAGCCTTTTGATAATGAGAACAAAGCAAAAACTGTTGCTTGCTCACTTAAGTTTGGTTTTTCGGTAAATGGCATACGGTTGGCTAAGCCAATTATTAACTGCACAAAATGCTTTGAGTTTTCTGATAATTTAAAATAAGGCAGCTGACGCCTTACTAATAAACGCGATGACCATTGAGGTTCGTCTGCTATTTTTTCTGCCCACGGCATACCTACCAATACAATTGATACACCCGCTTCGTCGTTAATGTATTTTAATCGGTTGGCAATCTCGCGGCGCTTTTTACCTTGGTTATGCTCAATTAGCTCTTGAAACTCATCAATAATTATCAGCTCTGTGCCACACGTTTTTAGGCACTTTATTAATGATGTCGTTAAGCGAGTGCCGTTTATTCGTAGCTTACGCTCTGTGCTGCCTACTTGCCCTAAGTCTTTAAGAAGCTCGGCTAAAGTAGATTCTAGTGTCGGATTGCTAGGTATGCGGCTGACTAATACAGGGTGATTCATCACTCCATTAATAAATTGCGGTAAGTGACGTTCTTTATACTGTTTTATTAGTGCTGTTTTACCTGTGCCTGTATCGCCATTTAACAGCATGCAAGGCTTTTCACCTGTTAGCCCTTTACCAAGTCTTAATCTGTCAAAGTCATTAAATACCGTGCTTATTATTGGGTATTCAATAAATACATCGCGAAATTCATTAAGCTTTTCTTTTTGTTTGTCGGTCAGCATAATTAAAATCCATCTAAGTCTGAAATAAAGTCATCCCAGCTATCTGTTGGTTGCTCTTTAGGTGTAACCTTTTTGTGTTCTACTGGCTCGCTCTGAGCTATTGATTTCTGCGAGTCGCTACTAACATTTTGATGCTTAGCTAATGCTTTACCGCCTTTTACTTTTGAGTGTTTTGGCGCATTTTTTAACTCTTCAAACTCGTTTTGAATTTTATTATGAATAAACATACGCGCTTTTGCTAAGCCTACATTATCGATAGAGCCCGAAATAAAATCGCGATGAATACGTATATTTATTTTATGCTGATTTAAACTTAAATTTTGGGTGTAACCGTTTGGATCTATGCATGGCACTTTTATGTAATGCTCTAGCTTATCGAGGTAAACGTATATATAAGAAATATCATCGGGGTTTAATTCCTAAATTCGGATAATAAGTGCAATTTCTCAGATTAGATGGCCAGCTGTTATAATTCGGCCATTCTCTCGCCAAAGGAAATTGCTTTAATGAAATATAAACAGCTGACACAAGCAGAAAGATACCAGATTTACGCGTTAATAAAAGCAGGAAATAACCAAAAACAGATAGCTGATGAACTCACTCGTTCACCGTCATCTATCTCTAGAGAGTTAAAACGCAATAAAGGGCTTAAAGGCTATCGACCTAACCAAGCCAATAATTTTGCAGAGCAAAGACGCAAGTCATCTTTCAAAGCAAGTAAGTTAACAGATGATGTTACTGACTGGATTAATAAATTGTTGGTTGACGGACTTTCGCCAGAGCAGGTGGCAGGCCGCTTAGCTTTAGAGAAAAAGGTCGTTTTGCATCATGAAACGATTTATCAATATATTTACAGAGACAAGGCTCGTGGTGGTGAACTACATAAGACACTCACTCGTGCATGTAAAAAGTATAAAAAACGCTATGGAAGCTACGATAAACGTGGACAGATAGTTAATCGAGTCAGTATTGATGAACGCCCAAGTATTGTGGATTCAAAGTCTAGGATTGGTGATTGGGAGGGCGATACAGTGATAGGCAAAGGGCGTAAAAATGCCCTTGTTACAATGGTTGAACGTAAAACGTTATATACAGTCGTTCACAGAATTGAAAGCAAGCATGCGAAAATAACAGCCGATGCGCTGATCAAGTGTATGACATATATGGACGCTCCCTTGAAGTCAAGACGAGCTAATGTATAAACATCAAAATTGATGCCTTTATTCTATTATCACGTATCTCATATCACAGTAATGATGCGTCACAAGCTTGCTGAAAAGCAAAGGTACTGACATATATTCGAGCTATGGTGTCATGGTTATCATGCGCCATGCTCCTAATGAGCTTCGTACCAAGGGACCTAAAAAATATTCACCCAAGCGAGATTAAATCTCGTGTCTTTATCTGGTTAACCTTGGTTAGCGTGCGCTTTTTATTTCATTATAAGTGAAGTACATACAGGATAAGTGTATGTTACGACTTAAGTGCCCAAACACCCACTCAGGTTTTAAAACCTATGTCATAACCAGGCTGTCTTAAGTCGTAAACTCGGGTGTGATTGGCGTGTAAAATACGCATAATTAAGCATCCTTCTGTGTATTTTGCACAAACTGAGGTGAGTAGAGAGTTTGCTTGGTCAGCAATATCCACATCAGTCGAGCCAATCTGTGTGCGGTGGCGACCACCACACAATTAAAGTGTTTTTTCTCGCGTAATTGATTTATCCACTGGCTTAGCGCATCTGTTTTATGGTGGCTTCTGGCGATAAGGGCGCGAGCACCGTGAATAAGTTGTTTTCGTAGGTAACTGTTGCCGCGCTTAGTAATACCAGACATTTTACTTTTATCGCCTGACGCATATTGTTTAGGTGTTAATCCTAGCCACACCCCGAGTTCTTTTGCGCTCTTAAATGCCTGACCGTTCCCGATTGATGCTGCATAAGCAGAGGCATTGAGTACACCCACGCCAGGAATGGAGTGAAGTATTTTAGCGTTTGTATCCCGTTCAACGTGTGCAGTAAGCATCGCTTCAATAGCTTTAATGCGTTTAACAAGGGTTTTGTACTCAGTGTAAATATCACTCACCATAATGCGCAGCTGAGGGCGAAGCTCAGAATCACTTTCTAACGCAATTATCCCTTGCTGAAACGCCTTAATACCGACAGGAAATACATACCCAAAATCGACCAATAAACCGCGTAATTGGTTGGTTGCAGCAATCCTGTTTTGCAGAAGTCGCTCACGTATCTTATGGAGCATGAGTATTTCTTGCTGAGCTTCGGTTTTAATAGGAACGAATTTAATATTAGGGCGTAAGCTTGCTTCATAGATAGCAAGGGCATCGTTACTATCATTTTTATTGCCGCGAACAAAGGGGGTAACGTGTTGTGCAGGAATAAGGTCAACGGTATGACCGTAAGACGTAAATACTCTCCCCCAGTAGTGGGAAGAATAACAGGCTTCCATCACCACGCGACACGGTGGGGCATTTGCCATGAAGGCGTTGAGTTTAGGTCTGTTTAAGCGTTTATTGCATTCTCTTTTGTGATGATGATTAAAGCCAGCGACTTGGAATACATTTTTTGCCAAATCAATTGATAATGTGCTAATTTTCATGATGGACGTTCCCTTTAACTGAGTGTGAGTTAACCAGTTTGGCGCATTGACGCCGTTTAGGGGAGCGTCCATCTCATCACCCTATAAAGGTAAGGTTATTACCGTGACTTTAGATAATGGAAAAGAGTTTGCTCACCATGAGCATGTTGCACAAAAATTAGAAGCGGATGTGTATTTCGCTCACCCATATTCATCATGGGAGCGGGGCATAAATGAGAATACCAACGGCTTACTTAGACGCTTCTTCCCCAAGGGAACTGACTTTATGTCGCTAAGTGAAGCAGAAATACAGGCGGCAGTTGATAAGCTCAACCATCGGCCAAGAAAAACAAGAGGGTATAAAACCCCTCATGAGTTATTTACGGGGCAATCAGAAGTTCTGGTGGCTGCATAATGATTGCACTTAATACTTGAATTCAAGATTTAATTAAAACGTCTTGAGATACTTTATGGCTAAATTGCTTTCTATAATTGGCCAGTTCAGTACTGTCGTAGCTTAAGTTTTCTAGCCTTATTCCACCTTTACGGAGCACCCGATGATTTGAAATACTGAGCACAACATCTAGCTGTTGAAGATCATCATTACTCAGCACTGTTGGTGGTAACGTATTAAAGCCTTGATCCCATAATTGGCTTGGTATGTACTTAAATCGGCTGTCGGCATCTTGATGGTAAACGTCTACTACCCATTTATGAAATAACTGCATAAAGGTCGTAAAGCGCATGATTGCATCTTTTTTGGGATTGTATTCATGCTTTTGTAAAATGTTAGAAAAGGTTTTACCAGGAACAGGATCTAATAATTCAGTATTAATTATGCCGAACATACGTTCTACAAACGGTTTTAACCACGGCTTTGCAACAGGGTTATATTGAGTATTAATGCCTATTTCTTCACAAGCAAGTTCAAGGCTGTTACTCCAAAATTCAGCGCCATTATCAACTACGAGAGTTTCAATTTTGCCAGCACACTTCCACTCATTAATACTATCGGGGTATAGTTTTGCCACTTCACTTTTAGGTTTCATCGCATTTAGCATTGCTCGCCTTACTGCATCATAGCTAGGCTCACTGAAGCTAAAGTAATAGCCAACAATACAATGGCTATACACATCGACTAACATGGTGAGTGTCGGCCGACCAAGCGGGATATGTAGCTCATCATCTAATAGAATGAGATCAAGCGGTGTATGGTCAATTTCAACTTTTTCGAGTATTCGGGTAGGCCGTGTATGCCCATCTACTTTATTAAAAGCAATATCAGCAAGGCGCTTGCCATAACGAGCAACCATCACGTCGTATTGCGGTAAGTTATCTATTCTATTTTTAAACGCTTTATATGTCAGAGGTTTTAAATCAATACCTACAACATTATCATTTTCGATAGTCACTAAGTCTTTATAAAACTTGTAAGCCGTAGACACAAAAGGCTTTTCTTTTACTAAGTAACGCTCAAGCGCTTTTTCAAAAAACTTATCGGTGGCTGTATCACGCTCCCTGTTCCCTTTTTTTTGGTGGCTTGGTATTAGCGCCATTATATTTTTATCCGCATTGGTATAAACGCTATACCATCGTGCGGCGGTTCTCCAACTGGGCTTTTTTTCACCCTCAGCTTCTGGCATTAGTTTTAATAAAGGCTCAAGGTTTTTTTGTGTCCAACCGCCTTGAATATTAGCCTCAAGCCATTGAATATATTTAAGCTTAGCAAACGTTGTGGTTTTTATTTTTTCAGGTAGGGCTTGTAAGTCTTTGGCGTAATTTTGAGGTGGTTTGGTTTCTACTTTTGGTAATGGCTGGTTAAATTCATCTTCAAACAAACCGTCATTAAACATTGTTAGACCAAATTGCTGTTTCTATTGATATTTCATTTGTAGTTAAGTCGGCAAATAACTGCCCTAGTGATAATAAGCGTAGCACCGTAGCAAGTAGCTCACCGGCAGTTACTTTTAAAAAGCTAACTAACTGGCCCACTTTAATAGAGCCGTATTGCTTAACAAGTTCTAGCACCGATGCTTGCAGCTCTGTTAAAGACTGAAAACCAGAATAGCGATGTAAAAGCTTTAAGTTATTGAGTGTTGGGTATACACGGATTTGCTTATCAGTAACCAGTATTAAATCACGTCCATCTTGTTTTGCTATGGTTTGCTTTTCAATAAAACGTGCATGAAAGTCTTCGTCGGCAATTTTGCTTTGTGGTTTTACCTCGATAAATTTTTGCGTGCCGTCTGTGTGGGTAAGTAAAAAGTCAGGTGTGTAACGGCAAGTACGGTTATCAAACTCATATTCGTAACCGAGTGGTTGTGCTTCAAATGCGGCTATTGATGGTGAAAATTCAAAATGGAAACAAGCATCAAACTCTAAAGAGGATTCAACTAAACAGGTAGATTTATTTTTTTGACTAGCAAATTTATGGAGGTTTTTAACACGAGAGTGTTTGAGTTTTCTTCTGTACATGTGAGTCAACCATCTAACCATTTGGTTAAATACTAGACTATGCCACCTTATACTTCCAATTTATGCCATCTTTTAGTACAAATATGTCAACTTATACTTCAAACAACACCCAAATGAGGAATTTGGGTGGCAGTCTTACCAGCCACATCTCGGCACACACGTCACAAACTGTGGCTGCTCCCTTCCGGGCCTGACCAGGTTCGCCTGCTAGTGTTGCGAGAGGACCAATAAGACTACCATTGAGGGCCTTGGTTGGCGCGGGGGGATTATCTCTACTTTTGCTCTGTTATTCAAGGGATAATCTAAAAAGAAAGTGCGATTGCATACTTCATATACAATCGCGATGCATTTAGCTGTTTTAATGCGTATTAATTGCTCTCTAACTGAGTTTTAATATTACGTAATGCTGCTTTTACTTTTTTCATGTTCTCAGGGCCCATGCGTAAAAATTGTTTTTGTGCAGCTGGTAATTGCTCCCACTCTGAAAATGCGTATTGATATGTTACTGAATTACGAAGTAATGGTAAGTCGCCCTCAGGTTCTGGCGTATCAAGTAACAAATCAATTGCATCGGTTAGGGTTTGATTAAACTCATCATCGCCATAACCTATTTCAGTATATGCACTATTAATAAGCGGTTTATATTCTTCGTACATACGCACTGCTTGAGCTGCACTCATACTGGTGAATACTTTTACATACGGTGTATAACGCTCATAGCTATTAGGATCAATCGTTAAAATATCCCCTTCTGTTACGCTAAAACTCTCTTCTGGCTTAATAACAGGTGTATGCTTTTTGGCGATTTTGCCTTGGGCAATGTTATCTATAAATACAACACCACGGCGAATCACATCGTCGGTTACCATTAAGCTCATCACAGAATCACTTAAGTACTCATCCATTTTAGCAACAACCACCGTGTCACTTTCGTCGAGCGTCACTAATGGTTCTACTTTTGGGGCCGGCTCAACAGCGCGTTGTGTTGGCACTTCAAGTTCTTTAGGTTCCTCTGGTTTTACTGCAGAAGGAGTATCAATAATAGGAGCAATTTCTGGTTTAAGCTCCATTATTGGCTGCTCTTTAGCTGGCGGTTCTACCTCTGTGCGTGTTACTTCTTCATCACTTGGTTTAAGTAATACGAAGGCAGCCGCGCATGCTACGACTATTAAAATAATAACGGCAAAAAGAAGATTGTTATTAGGTGGACGTTTTTGAACATCTGACACTTCTGGTTTATCTGACATACGAACTCCATAAAAAATTAAAATGCGATATCACTTAGAATACGCTAAGTGGATTAAATTCATTCTGACACACATACTATGACATTTAATAACACGGCAATAATAGCTCAAAGGTTAAGCGCTAAATTGCAAAGTTAAATAATGTAATGAGTATAAGGGCAGTTATCCTTTGATTCTTCTAGCTTAAAGACTTACAGTGAATAAATAAAGCAAAGACGTAGAACAGTTTAACCACCAATATGAAAATCAAGCAAGTTGATCCCAAAAAACCTAAAATAGCCTTGTTACTTACAGGTGGTGGCGCACGCGCTGCTTACCAAGTGGGCGTACTAAAAGCACTCGCTCATAGCATGCCGCGTACAGCTCCATTACCATTTAGGGTAATAAATGGCACCTCAGCTGGGGCAATTAATTCTGCAGCGTTAGCATGTTACGCCTCGTGTGTGCATTTAGCTGTACGAAAGCTCGAATCTGTTTGGAAAAACTTTTCAACCTCTATGGTGTATAAAAGCGACTTTTTAAGTGTATTTGGTCATATTGCGCGTAATATTTTAACAAGCTTTCAGTCGGAGCATATTAATCACCCGCCTGCTAGCTTGCTAAATAATCGCCCTCTTCGTAGTTTATTAAACGAAATTTTAGATTTACACCGCATTGAACGCAATTTACATCGTAATTATTTAGATGCGCTGTCTATTACGGCCTCAAGTTATACAACGGGTGACTCGGTTGCATTTTTTCAATCTAATACGCAAACATCTTGGCAGCGTGCTAAACGCGAGGGTCGTGCTACGCGCATTAATGTTGAGCATTTAATGGCGTCGAGTGCCATTCCGATGGTATTTCCTAGCGTAAATATTTATAACCATTACTTTGGTGATGGCTCTATACATCAGCTTTCACCGCTTAGTCCGTCGATTCATTTAGGGGCTGAAAAAATATTTATTATTGGGGTAGATCAACCTAAAGAATTACACCCACCGGGTTATTCTGCGCATTACCCAGGGCTTTCTGCTGTTGCAGGGCATTTACTCGACAGTGTATTTACCGACACTATGCAATCGGATTTAGAACGTTTGGACCGTATTAACCGAACCCTAGGGCTATTACCTGCACGCGATAAACATCAAGAGCTTAAACAAATTGATACGTTTGTAATTAACCCTTCGCAAAATTTTAATGCCATTGCAGCGCAGTATTACAACGATATGCCATGGGCTATTAAAGTATTGCTACGTACCATAGGTGTAAAAAAGCATTCGCAATCGAGCTTAACCAGTTATCTATTGTTTGAAAAACGCTACACCCAGCATTTAATGCAAATTGGCTATGAAGACGGTATGAAAAAATTACCGGAGATACGCAAGTTTTTAGAACTAGATTAAGCCCAAACAGAAACGTTATTCTATTCCGTCGAGCAGGTAGTGCTCTACCCGCTCAACGCGCCTTGGTTTTCCTTGCAGTACTAATATATCGTTAGCCAGTAATAAGGTTTGATCCGATGGAGCGTCTATTTCGCGATCTTGCCTGCGTAACGCTTTTATAAACACTCTTCGTTTTGTTAAATTAAGCTCACTAATACTTTTATTTACAGCAAACGCTTTATCGGGCAAAGCTATAACATGCAGGTATTCTAATCTATCGCTATTATTTTCATCGCTATCAATGTGCTCACCGGAAAAAAAGCTTTGCAAAAATTTATAGCGATTACGGCGCTCTTTACTTACACGCCTAACAATTCGGCTCATGGGTACACCCGACATAGATAAAACATGCGACACTAACATTAAACTTGCTTCTAAAGTTTCGGGCACAACTTCGGTTACCCCCAATTCTTTTAACTTTTCGAGCTGACTGTCATCTCGCGTGCGTATAAGTATTTTAACGTCGGGCGCTATTTGCTTTATAGCGTCTATTACTATTTGTGTTTGCTCAAATTCAGTAAAGGTAATAATGACTAAGCGTGCACGCTCTACCCCTGCACATTTTAAAATGTCTTTTTGTTTAACGTGTCCAAATATTACGGGTTCTCCAGCGGCTTTACCTTCTTGAACGAGTATTGGGTTACTCTCAATAGCGACATATTCTATTGCCTCAGGCTTTAAAAACCGCGCAATGGTTTGCCCAACTCTTGAAAAGCCACAAATAACAACATGATTACTATAAAGCGCGCTACTTTTAGGTTCATTTTCCCATCCCATACTTGCGCGTTTTAATACGCCTAAACGTTTTAAAATAAGCGGTGTTTTATCAATTAAAAATGGTGTAAAGGCCATTGAAAGTACACCCAATGCAATTAAAAATGAGGTTTGATCACTCGTTAATAATTGCTGTTGTCCACTTAAGGCAATAAGTACAAAACCAAACTCTCCCATTTGCCAAAGCATAATTGCACAAGCCAATGCATCTTGTCTTCGCTCCCCCATAAGCTGCGCGCTTATTGCAACAACGGTTATTTTTAAAATTAATAAGCCAAGTAACGCACCAATTATAAATAAGCCATTACTAAACACATATAATAAATCAAGCTGCATGCCGACAGTTACAAAAAATAGGCCCATTAAAATATCGCGAAAGGGCCTTATATCAGCCTCTAGTTGGTGTCTGTAATGACTCTCGCCCAACATCATACCGGCTAAAAAAGCGCCAAGAGCCATTGATAGACCAAACATATATGTTAGCAACGCGGCAAATAACGCAACCAGTAATGTTGTAAGCACAAATAACTCATCGGTGCGTACTAGCGCTATTTCGTTAAATACTTTAGGCAGTATCCATTTGCCTATAGCCCATAACAATAAGCAAACAAATGCGCCTTTAGTTAATGCAAAAGCAAGCGCCCAACTAATGCTTTGTGAATCGCTAGATGCTAATAAAGGAAGGATAATAAGCAAGGGAACAACCGCTATATCTTGAAATAACAATACACCAACGGCTAGTTGTCCACGACGCTGGTTTAGCTCGCCGGTTTCTTTTAATAACTTAACCACCACGGCAGTGGATGAAAGCGCCATAATGATACTAATAGCAAAGCTAGTTAATAAGCTGAAATTTAAGCAATATAAAACAACAATAAGTATCAGGCTGGTCACAACTACTTGTAGTGACCCAAGGCCAAACACAATATTGCGCATTGCCATTAAACGTGAAATAGAAAACTCTAACCCTAAGCTAAATAACAAAAATACAATACCAAGCTCTGCCACAAAGTCGATTTCGTGCGTGTGTGCCATCCAACCAATGCCATGGCTGCCAGCTAAAACCCCTGTTGCTAGATACGCCAAAATAGGCGGCAATCCAATGCGCTTAAAAAACCATACAAAAAGTACTGCAACAACTAATAAGCCAAAAAATTGAACATTAATACTCTGCAAACTGAACCTCACGCTTGAATTAAACCAAGGGACTTACATTAAATATAGCAACCATCTGTTTTTCGGCCAGTTTTAAAATATGGCATAGAAATAGCTTAGTAATTGTAAAGCAACACCCTCGGGGGAGAATTTAATGGAAAACGTCCATATTTTGACACAACGTGTATCAGGTCGCGGTGATTTTTTGCCATTATCGGCAGAACACACACGTGTAGATGAACCAACTGAAACACACGAACTTGTTACTGAACTACAAACTAGTTTAGTTATTGAAGATGTTTTAGCTATGTATGCTAAGTTCGCAAAACAATTGCTAAACTTTTCGGGTATACAGTTTCAATCGACACTTGGCACAGCGCAAACATCAGATAGTGATACAAACAATACACCCTATATTTTTGACTTAACAATAGCAGCAGAACACTTAGGACAACTAATTTACTTTAGTAAATACCCTCTTAGTGCTGTAATTGAAAAAAAATTACGCGTTTTACATACCGCATTAATTTACCCACTTCGAAATGCGATGATGTATAGCAGAATATTAAAACTTGCGACAAAAGATACCTTAACGGGATTAAATAACCTTAGTCAATTTAATGATATTTTGTCGCAAAAACTCGAAAATTGTCGCCGCTATCAACGTCCTTTTAGCTTAATGCTGCTCGACTTAGATAACTTTAAACAAGTTAACGATAACTTTGGTCACAAAGTGGGCGACGATACATTGAAAGAATTCGCTAAAGTTTTATGTAGCAGTATTCGTGGTACAGACTCAGTATTTAGGTTTGGCGGCGATGAGTTCTCAATTTTAATCGAAGACCCTGAGTTTACAACTAACAAAGTAGTTGCTGAACGGATCATGCGCCTTGTTAGAGAATCAAGTTTAATGTCGCAATATGGCGTAACAACCAGCATAGGTTTTACCTTAGCAAGCAGTCAAGATTGTGATAATGAGATATTTGCTCGCGCAGATAAAGGCCTGTATAAAGCAAAAGCCTCGGGCAGAAACTGTGCTAAAGCATATTAAGATTTAAAAATACATTTAAAATAAAAGAGTCTAACTTCCCCCGTTAGGCTTTTTTATTTTGCTGTATTGTCCTGTTTAAAACTCAGGACAACACACTAAAAAGCATGGCTTAACGCTCTGACTTTATTGGTAAAAATTTATATATAACAAGCACTAAGAAAAAACCAAAAAAGAAACCACTCACTAAGTTAAGTAATGCAGCACTTTTTGCAATTGGCGTGAATAAAACTAAAATTAACGGCGTACTCACTCCTAAAACAAAAAACAGCCCACCTTTACCTAACCAATAAGCCAGTAATAATGCACCACATAATATTCCACCAGCAATAGCGTGACCCAAAGTAATTAGGTTAAGTGAAAACAAGGCATTAGCTAATACCGCGACGATAGCTGTAACTAACATCCCCAGTGGCGCTTTGTTTACTAGCGATAAGCCAACATGTGGTTGTTCTGTCATTATTTACACTCCCAAAAAATACCTGTTTCGTCAAGATGATTGGCACTCATAAAGTAGCCAACCACTTGAACTAATTCGTCATTATAAAAAATTAATGGCACATTAGCACGTAACCAAGGGGCTACTTTTGCATCTTTAAACCAATGTTTTAATGTATTACCACCTGGTTTTTTTTCCGGTTTGATCCGCGCATTGTTACAGTTAAAACGCACAGTAACTTGTTCATGCTTAAACGGCGGTCGAATACCCTTGCCATTTTTTTTTATTAGCAAACGGTCATCATTAAATTTAAGCTCATCACTTACAAGCATTTGATCTTGTAATATTTGATATGGATTCACAAAATACAAATAGCCTTGATGGCGACGTACTTGCCCACCAGCCAAATCAATAAGCATTTGCGAATCGCTCTTAGCGCATATAGCTTGATTAATAATTTGCTCAAGTTGTTTTTGCGATGGCATAATTTGTGTAAATAATGCAAGCCACGCACGCACTATATTTGCAATGCGCGTAGTGCTGTATTCGCTTATTTTATTAATACACAATGCTTGATGCTGGTTAATACACTTATTTAAATCAAGCTGAGTATATTCATCAAGTAATGTTTGTTGTTGCTGCAGTAGCTCAATACTTCGCGCTGTACATTGCTCAAACCCATTAAAGCGTTCGGCTAATAATGGAATAACTTTGGAACGTAAAAAGTTTCGATCAAAGCGCTCATCTGTATTAGAGTCATCAGTGATATGCTTAATATTAAACTGCGCCGCAAAGGCTTCTATATCACTTCGCTTTACATTCAATAACGGCCTGAAACACACACGCCCACTTTGTAGAAAACGCGCTTGGTGCATGGCGCCAAGCCCTTTTAAACCCGAACCACGCTTTAAGCGCAGTAAAAACGTTTCTACTTGGTCGTTTAAATGTTGGCCTAGTAAAATAATGCTGCCTTGTGGGCTTAGTTCATCAAGTGCTTTATAACGGGCGTCGCGCGCTTGGGCTTCAAGGCTCGTGCGCGACTGCTGCTCAATTACCACTTTCGCAGCTTCAAAAGGCACATTGAGCTCAACACATACGTTTTTGCAAAAGCGTTGCCAGTCATCAGCATACTGGCTTAAACCATGGTGAACATAAATAGCCGATACATCAATTACTGGGTTATCTTCTTTTAACGCACGCATTAAATGCAATAACACCACAGAATCAACGCCACCAGATAACGCAACTGTAAAAACAGTCTTACCTTGCTCAATATAGCTACTTAGTGATTTTTTTAATTGTTGATAAATTACTGATGTATACATGTGTCCGCACTTTAATATAAAAACTCTGAGTATTTTAAAGTAAAAAAGCCGCATAAGCGGCTTTTTTTTAACATTTAATGTGCTTAGCAATAGCCAAACGACATTAAACGCTTGTAACGCTGATCAAGCATTTCTTCAAGCGTAAGAGCTTGTAGGTCAGCTAAATCTCGTTTTAGGCGCACTTTTAAGTTACGTGCCATAGCATCGTAATTACGGTGCGCACCACCTAGTGGCTCATCAACTAAGTTGCTGATTAAATCTAGTTCTTTAACGCGCTCTGCGGTTACACCCATTGCTTCTGCTGCAAGGGGTGCTTTGTCGGCGCTTTTCCAAAGAATAGACGCACAACCTTCAGGCGAAATTACAGAATAAGTACTGTACTGCAACATATTAACTCTGTCGCCAACACCAATCGCTAATGCACCGCCTGAACCACCTTCACCAATAACTGTACATATTGTCGGCACTTTAAGTGTCGCCATTACTTTTAAGTTACGTGCGATTGCTTCAGATTGGCCACGCTCTTCAGCGCCTACACCTGGGTATGCACCCGGCGTGTCGATAAAGGTCATGATTGGCATTTTAAAACGCTCAGCCATTTCCATTAAGCGTAATGCTTTACGGTAACCTTCTGGCTTTGGCATACCAAAGTTGCGTTTAATTTTTTCAGCAGTGTCGCGGCCTTTTTGTTGGCCAATAACCATTACTGGTTCGCCATCTAAACGCGCTATACCACCTAAAATAGCCGGATCGTTAGCAAAAGTTCGATCGCCAGCAAACTCGTCAAATTCCGTGAAAATACGCTCGATATAATCTCGAGTATAAGGACGCAACGGGTGACGTGCCAACTGTGATACTTGCCAAGCGCCAAGTTCAGAGAATATCTTCCCTTTTAACTGGTCGCTTTTCTCTTTTAATTTGCTGACTTCCTCTTCTAATCCAAGGTCTAATTCGCCAGCGCGGCTTACATTTTGTAATTCTTCAATTTTCGCTTCTAATTCTGCAATCGGAAGCTCAAAATCAAGATAATTGAGGCTCATGCTCTAAACTACCTAATTAGTTAAATTCCAGTTCTAAATCTTGCGCCGCCATTAGCGATAACTTATGAATTAAGTCATCACTTGGCGTAACACACCATTCGATCCCAAGAGTTAATTGTGCCAACGCATCTGGACGTTGGTAATAAACCTTGATCGGACACGTTCCCATTTTGTAGGGTTCGAGTACTTTTTGTAATTTATCGAAGAAACCAGCCTCGATTTGCACCATGTTCAGCGTCATTTTAATCGCTTTAATACGCTTTTCACGCGCCTGAGCAATGGTGTTTATTTCTCTGGCGGTCATTGTAATACCACCGGAGAAGTTATCAAAGCTGACCTGTCCAGATATTACCAAGATATTATTAACTTGGAGCATATCTTGGTACTTTTCAAACTCGTCTGAATACAAGCGTACATCAATGCGTGCACTCTTGTCATCTAAAGTTACTAAGGCCCAACGATTTCCTTTTTTATTAATTAACACCCTAGAAGCAATCACTAAACCAGCAGCTGTGGCAAACACATCGCGATTAGTAGGCTGTAAATCAACTATTTTCCCACTGGTGTAATGCTTAAGTTCACGGCGGTATTGATTTATCGGATGCCCTGTTAAATAAAGGCCTAGGGTCTCTTTTTCACCATCCAACCATTCGTTATCAGTGAGGCCTATGGCTTTAATAAAAGCTTGTTCAACTTCATCAGGCTCAGTGGCTAATAAACCAAACAAGTCACTTTGCCCTAATAGCTCAGCTTTGTTGTATTGGTCGGCCGCACGCATTGCACTTTTTAAACTAGCCAATAACGTAGCACGTCCAGGTTGCGTTTTTTCAGGCCCAAGCTTATCAAGTGCGCCTGAGTAAATTAATTTTTCGGTCACACGCTTATTTAAGCGTTTTAAGTCAACGCGGGCACAAAAATCAAATAAATCTTTAAATGGGCCGCCTTTTGCACGCGCTTCTAGGATTGCATCAACCGGTGCTTCACCCACGCCTTTTATTGCGCCAATGCCGTAAACAATTTCACCTTCAAGGTTTACTGTAAACTTAAACTCACCTGCATTTACGTCTGGCGGTAATAAGGTGAGTTTCATGTTTTCACATTCATCCACCAAAATAACTATTTTGTCGGTGTTATCCATATCGGCCGACATTACCGCAGCCATAAACTCTGCCGGATGATGGGTTTTCATCCACAATGTTTGATACGAGACCAGTGCGTAAGCTGCCGAGTGAGATTTATTAAATCCGTAACCTGCGAACTTTTCTACCAAGTCGAAGATTTTTATCGCAAGCTCGCCGTCAATGCCGTTATTTCTTGCGCCATCTTCAAATGTTGAACGCTGCTTTGCCATTTCTTCGGGTTTTTTCTTACCCATTGCACGGCGCAGCATATCGGCGCCACCTAGCGTGTAACCTGCTAGTACTTGCGCAATTTGCATTACTTGTTCTTGATACAAAATAATGCCGTAGGTTGGATCAAGTATTGGTTTTAAGCTTTCGTGCTGATATTGCGCATCTGGGTATGAGATTTCTTCTCGGCCCAGTTTTCGGTCGATAAAGTTATCTACCATGCCTGATTGCAGCGGACCTGGTCGGAACAAGGCCACAAGTGCAATCATATCTTCAAAGCAATCGGGCTTAAGGCGGCGTACTAAGTCTTTCATACCACGCGACTCTAGCTGGAATACAGCAGTCGTTTCGGCGCGAAGTAGTAGCTCAATACTTTTTTTATCATCCAGTGGAATAGTGTTTATATCGACAGGGTCTTTACCTTGGCGCTTCATGCGCACGTTGGTCATATCGACCGCCCACTGCAAAATAGTCAGTGTACGTAAACCCAAGAAGTCGAACTTAACTAAGCCTGCAGTTTCTACGTCATTTTTATCAAACTGTGTGACCGGAAACTTACCTTCGTCATCGCAATAAAGCGCGGCGAAATCGGTAATAGTGGTTGGCGATATTACTACGCCACCCGCATGCTTACCGGCGTTACGTGTACACCCTTCGAGGATACGACACATATCGATTAAGTCTTTTACTTCGTTATCGCCATCGTAGGCTTCTTGCAAGCGTGGCTCTATATCAAACGCTTTAGCAAGTGTCATCCCAGGGTCCCCTGGAATCATTTTTGAAATACGATCAACGAATCCATAAGGATGCCCAAGCACTCGCCCTACATCGCGTATTACCGCTTTTGCAGCCATAGTACCAAAGGTAATAATTTGCGAAACCGCATCTCGACCATACAAAGCCGACACGTGATCAATTACTTCGTCTCGTCTATCCATACAAAAATCGACGTCGAAATCGGGCATTGATACACGTTCAGGATTCAAAAATCGCTCAAAAAGCAAGTCGAATTCAAGTGGATCCAAATCGGTAATTTTAAGCGCGTACGCAACTAATGAACCCGCACCTGAACCACGACCAGGTCCAACCGGAATATTGTTATCTTTACTCCACTGGATAAACTCCATTACGATTAAGAAGTAACCTGGGAATCCCATTTGGTTAATTACGCCAAGCTCTATATCAAGCCGCTCATCGTATTCAACGCGCTTTACTTTTCGCTCTTCTTCATCGGGGAATAAAAACTGTAGACGTTCTTCAAGGCCGTCTTCTGACACTTTAACTAAAAACTCATCAATCTTAAGTGAACCAGTTGGGTAATCAGGTAAAAAGTAAGTCCCTAGCTGAACCGTTACATTACAACGTTTAGCGATTTCTACGGTGTTTTGTAGCGCCTCTGGAATGTCGCTAAACAGCTCAGCCATTTGCTCTGGTGTTTTTAGGTATTGTTCTTCAGAGAATCGTTTAGGCCTGCGTTTATCATCAAGAGTGTAACCGTCAAAAATAGCAACTCGAATTTCGTGCGCTTCAAAGTTTTCAGGTTTTAAAAATACCACTTCGTTGGTGGCTACAACAGGTAACTGCTCTTTAACTGCAAGCTCTACCGCCATGTGCAAGTAATCTTCTTCAAGCGGGCGATTGGTGCGAACAAGCTCAAGGTAGTAGTTATCGCTAAAATGCTGCTTATAAAAACTAACAACCGATTCAATTACACTCGGATTATTTTTTAATAACGCCTTACCTAAATCACCGTCTTTAGCACCCGAGAGAATAATTAAGCCTGCTTTTAGCTCAACTAACCACTCACGGTCAATCACAGGGCGATGAAATACATGCCCACGTTGATACGCTTTAGATATTAATAAGGTAATGTTTTTATAGCCGTCGTTGTCTTTGGCTAATATGGTTAAACGGCTTGGCTCGTCAGGAAATTCTGGGCTACGAACCCAAAAATCAGCACCCACTATAGGTTTAATACCGGCATTATGTGTTGCGCCATAAAAGCGCACTAAACCACAAAAGTTCATTTGATCGGTAATCGCAATCGCGGGCATTTGCAGCTCTTGCGCTTTTGCGACTATTGGCTTTGTTTTAGCAAGGCCGTCAACCATCGAAAAATCTGAATGAACTCTTAAATGAACAAAATCAGGAGCAGCCATGCTTAGCCCTCACCATTGGCTTGCGCCAATACACGCTGCACAGGTTTAAAGCTTTTACGATGCTCGTCAATCGCGCCGTACTGCTCAAGCGCTGCAAAATGCGCTTTAGTTGGATACCCCTTATGCCCTGCAAAACCATATTCAGGGTGGCGTTTATCAAGCTCAATCATTTCGTCATCGCGCGCTACTTTAGCTAAAATAGACGCTGCTGAAATCTCTGCCACTAGGCTATCGCCTTTAACAACAGCTTGCGCTGGCATAGTGAGTTTTGGCAAACGATTACCATCTATAAATACAAATTCAGGTTGCGTACTTAATGCCTCCACTGCGCGAGTCATGGCAAGCATAGTCGCGTGTAAAATATTTAATTCATCAATTTCTGTTGGACTGCAGCGACCATATGCGTAACACAATGCTTTTTCTTTAATTTCAATTGCAAGTGCTTGGCGTTTTTTATCCGTTAATTTTTTAGAATCAGCTAAGCCTGCAATCGGTTTAGTGGGATCTAAAATAACAGCGGCAGTAACTACATCACCAACAAGCGGGCCGCGCCCAACTTCATCTACACCGGCAATTAGGGTTACATTTGGTCTATCAATTTGCATTTATTAACTCCGCCACAGCGTTGGCTGCTTGTTCACTGGCATTTAATCTAATTTTTTCGTGAATGGCTAAAAAGCGTGCTTTTAGCGCTTTGTTATCTGTGTTGAGCATAGGGGTAAGTGCGTTTGTTAAGTTAGTCACATTACACTCACTTTGTAAAAACTCAGGCACTAGCTCTTCGTCGGCTAATAAATTAGGCAGCGAAAAGTACTTAATATTAAACGTAAATAGAGTTTTAAAAATCCAATAGCTCAAAGGCTTTATTTTATAACCCACTACCATTGGCTTTTTATAAAGCATGCCTTCAAGTGTTGCAGTGCCCGACGCTAATAAAATGGCATCAGCAGCTTGCATCGCTAATTTTGATTGCCCATCAAGCAGATTAACATTAAGGTCAGGCGCGGTGGCGTTTAATATTTCAGTAAACTGCGCTTTGCGCTTTTCGTTTACCAGTGGCACCACAATTTTAAGATTTGGGTTTTGCGCTTGCAGCTTTTCAGCTGTTTTAATGTAAGTTTCACTTAGTAAACCAACCTCAGAGCCTCGACTACCAGGTAGCAATGCCAGTACTTTGTCATCAAGGCTTAAGCCGAGTTCTTCACGCGCTTTGCTGTCGTCGTGTTCAAGTGCTATATCGTCTGCCAAGGTATGACCCACAAACGTACACGGTACTTGATGCTTATCATAAAATTCTTTCTCAAAAGGCAACAATGCAAGGACTAAGTTAGTCGCTGCACTTATTGTATGAATGCGCTTTTCGCGCCATGCCCAAACAGATGGACTTACGTATTGCACCGTTTTAATACTCGCATCTTTGAGCGGCTTTTCTACTCGTAAGTTAAAGTCGGGTGCATCAATACCTATAAATACATCAGGTGGGTTATCTACAAAATGCTGCACGAGTTGTTTACGTATTTTGAGCAAACGCGGTAAACGCCCTAACACTTCAACAAGCCCCATTACCGAAAGCTCATCCATGTCGTAAAGTGTTTTACAACCCTGCGCTTGCATTTTAGGCCCCGCTACCCCTTCAAAAATAGCGTCCGGAAAGTGCTTTTGAAGGGCTTTAATTAAGCCTTCACCTAAAATATCGCCCGACAGTTCACCTGCCACAATACCAATTCGTAGTTGTTTTTTATCTTTATTCATTTGATTTTATTTCACAAGTAAACCAGGCGTTCATGCTTATTAGTTTACCGTGTTTTACTGTTTGATTAAACGCTTTAAATAACTGGTTTTTTATCACCTAAGTTAAGCCTTTATGTTGTTTGTTTTTAATACTGATGTAGCATAGGAAATATATTAAGTTTTACTAATATACATATTGACAAAAATTGCACAAACGTAAATAATATTACAAACTTTCAGTAACTACTGAAAGTTCATTAAATGTTAACTTTGCCAATTAAGCATTGCCCTGTTAATCCGTCACTCTCAAGGAGCCAATAATGATAGATGAAACCTTTGTGGATCTATCGCGATTACAGTTTGCTGTTACCGCTCTCTTTCATTTCTTATTCGTACCGTTAACGATAGGTATGACCTGGATTTTAGTTATTATGGAATCGGTTTATGTTATGACCGGTCGCGAAATTTATCGCGATATGACTAAGTTTTGGGGAAAATTGTTTGGTATTAACTTTGCAATTGGTGTGGCGACAGGCCTTACCATGGAATTTGAGTTTGGTACTAACTGGTCTTATTACTCCCATTACGTAGGTGATGTTTTTGGGGCTCCCCTAGCTATTGAAGGTTTAATGGCATTCTTTTTAGAGTCAACCTTTGTAGGTATGTTCTTTTTGGGCTGGGATAGACTCTCTAAACGCCAACATTTAGGTGCAACCTTTTTAATGGCCATTGGTACTAACATGTCGGCGCTGTGGATTTTAATTGCCAACGGTTGGATGCAAAACCCAGTAGGCGCTGAATTTAACTATCAAACCATGCGCATGGAAATGACCAGCTTTGCAGAGCTTGTGTTTAACCCTGTAGCCCAAGTTAAGTTTATTCATACCGTATCTGCAGGTTATGTAGCTGCATCTATGTTCGTGCTAGGCATAAGCAGTTGGTACATATTAAAAGGCCGTGACCTTGCGTTTGCTAAACGTTCTTTTTCAGTCGCATCAGGCTTTGGTTTAGCGTCAATTTTATGTGTAATTTTACTCGGTGACGAATCAGGCTACGAAGTAGGCGAAGTCCAAAAAGTGAAACTTGCCACAATTGAAGCCGAATGGCACACAGAAGAAGCTCCGGCTGCGTTTACCGCATTTGGTTTTCCTGATTCAGAAGAGCAAGTAACACATGCGGCGGTTAAAATACCTTACGCACTTGGGTTAATTGCTACGCGCTCACTAGATGAGCAAGTAACGGGTATTAACGACCTAGAAAAACAACATGAAGTACGTATTCGCAACGGTATGGTTGCTTATGAATACCTTACAAAACTCAGAAACGGTGAAGATACGCCAGATAATATTGCCAAGTTTAATACTCTAAAAGATGATTTAGGTTATGGCTTGCTACTTAAGCGCTACACACCTGATGTTGTAGATGCGACTGAAGAGCAAATTCAAAAAGCAGTTAAAGACTCTTTTCCTAAAGTAGGCCCTATGTTTTGGTCATTTAGGATTATGGTTGCCTGTGGTGTGGCCATGCTTGGTGTATTTATATTGGCATTTTACTACAACGCACATCGCGTTATTGAGCAAAAACGCTGGTTGTTATGGGCTGCCGTATTGAGCATTCCACTACCTTGGATAGCGATTGAATTTGGCTGGATAGTTGCCGAGTATGGCCGCCAACCTTGGGCTATATCTGAAATACTGCCGACCTTTTTAGCCACGTCGTCACTAACAGTAAACGATATTTTAATTAGCTTAACTGGGTTTGTTATTTTCTATACTGGTTTAGCCATTGTTGAAGGCTGGTTGATGATCCGCTTTGTTAAGCAAGGACCAAGCTCGCTACATACTGGTAAGTATCATTTTGAATTACCAAACAAAACTGATCAAACTGAAGGAGAGCAATCATGATTTTTGATTATGAAACATTAAAAATGCTTTGGTGGTTGATCATTGGTGTACTGCTTATTGGCTTTGCTATTACCGATGGCATGGATATGGGCGTTGCTATGTTACTTCGCCTCGTTGGTAAAACAGATTCAGAGCGCCGCACAGTAATAAACACAATTGGCCCGCATTGGGATGGTAACCAAGTATGGTTTATAACTGCAGGCGGCGCGTTATTTGCAGCGTGGCCTATGGTTTATGCTGCCGCGTTTTCGGGCTTTTACTTTGCCATGATGCTAGTACTCTTTGCTTTGTTTTTTAGACCACTTGGGTTTGATTACCGCAGTAAAGTAGATTCAAAACGCTGGCGCAATAACTGGGATTGGGGTTTGCTTGCAGGCAGCGCGATTCCAGCATTAGTTTTTGGTGTTGCGTTTGGTAATTTATTTTTAGGCGTACCGTTTAATATTGATAACCTTATGCGTGTTAGCTACCAAGGTTCATTTTTTGGCTTGCTTAACCCATTTGGATTACTTGCAGGTTTAGTGAGTATTACCATGTTAGTTGCGCATGCGGGGATGTGGTTACAACTTCGTACAGCAAGTGTGGTTGCAGAGCGTTCGGGTCAATATGGTCGCTATTCTCTGATTGTGTTTATCGTGTTATTTGCTGCAGCTGGCTTTTGGGTTGCTAATTTAACGGGATACCAAATTGTATCTATGGCTGATACACAAAGTCATGCAGACCCTCTAGCTAAAGTAGTCACTACAGCGCAAGGTGCTTGGTTAAGTAATTACAGCACCCGTCCGTGGACAATGACCTTCCCTATTTTAGCCTTTGCAATGGCATTAAGTGCACTTGTGTTTTCAAAATTAAATAAACCTGCACTTGGTCTTATTTCAACAAGCTTAATGTTAATTGGCGTAATTATGACGGCCGGTGTTTCACTGTTCCCATTTATTATGCCATCTATCAACAACCCTAATATTAGCTTAACAATTTGGGATGCGGTATCGAGCCATAAAACGCTCAATATAATGTTTATTGCAGTGTGTATTTTTGTACCACTAATTTTGTCCTACACCACTTGGTGTTACGTAAAAATGTGGCGCAGAGTAACGGTAGAAGAAATTGAAAACAACACTCACGGTAGCTATTAAGGAGACTAAACTATGTGGTATTTCGCTTGGATTTTAGGTGTACTTTTGGCCTGTACCTTAGGTGTAATAAATGTAATGTGGTATGAGTTTCATCAAAATAAAAACAGTATTGCTGATGATGAGCAAGTTATGCATGATTTATTAAATGAAAATAACTCGACCAAAGATGACGACTAACCCCCGACCAGATCGCGCGCAGCAGCAATCACTGCGCGCTTTTTTAAAGCGTCAAAGTAAACCCGCTGCAGTGTGGTTAAAGTTAAGCATTGCATTGGGTACTTTTAACGCATTACTAATGATTGCAGGTGCTTATTTACTGGCTCAAGCTATTCATAATGTAATGTTTGAAGGTAATAACTTAGCCCAAGTTACTTATTTACTATGGCCCTTAGCAGGTATTATTTTATTACGCGCAGTGTTTTTAGCGCTAAGTGAACGTTTGAGTGCATATGCTGCACTTAAAATAAAATCGGCTATGCGCCAAACGCTTTTAAATAAGCTCAGCTTACTTGGGCCAAGCTATATAGAACAACACGGCCAAGGCGCTACATTAAATACCCTGCATAATGGCGTTGAAGCACTCCACGACTATTATGCTAAATACCTACCCGGAGCTGCTTACAGCGCGCTTATTCCGCTGGCAATATTGGTTGTTATTTTTCCGACAGATTATAAAGCTGGGCTGATATTTTTATTAACCGCCCCGCTCATTCCCTTTTTCATGATTTTGGTAGGCTCAAAAGCCGAGGCTTTAAACCAAAAACGCTGGAAGCAACTTGCTGTACTGGGCAATTACTTTTTTGACCGCGTACAAGGTTTAACTCAACTCAAGCTATTTAATGCAACACGTACCGAGCTTAAACAAATAGCTAAAATTTCAGACGACTTTAGACACGCGACACTCGATGTTTTAAAAATCGCATTTTTGTCATCATTTGCACTTGAGTTTTTAGCTACCATTAGCGTGGCACTCGTTGCCGTAATTATTGGTTTTAGGTTGTTTTTTGGTACTCTTGATTTTGCAACTGGCTTTGTCGTGATGCTTTTAGCACCTGAATTTTATTTACCACTGCGCCAGCTGGGTAGCCATTATCATGCACGCTTACAAGGTATTAGCGCCGCTGCCGATATGGTTGCGATTTTAAATGCCCCACTACCAAGTGACGAAAATACATCAGTAACTATAACCAAGCCTGAAAACAACTTAACTTTAGATACAATTAACTCAATAAATATTACCAACCTTAATTTTATATACCCTGATAGTAACGAAGGGATTAAAAATATAAATTTAACACTGCCAAATAAAGGCTTAATTGCAGTTGTGGGCAGTAGTGGCTCAGGTAAAAGTACGTTGTTTGATTGTTTGTTAGGGTTTCATCCTGAGGTGATAAACCACCTATCTATTAATGATCAGAGTTTAAGTACAACCGATATTACTTACTTGCAAAATAATATTGCATGGATACCACAAAAAGCGACGCTATTTTACGACACCATTGCTGCCAACATAAAATTGGCCAAACCCACTGCCACACAGCAAGAGCTTGAATATGCGGCAAAGCAAGCTGGTGTGCTTGAATTTATAAATACCCTACCCGATGGTTTTAACACGCTGATAGGTGAGCAAGGCGAAGGGCTTTCTGGCGGTCAAAAACAACGTATTTCACTGGCTCGCGCATTTATAAAACAAGCACCAGTCTTAGTGCTTGATGAGCCTACAGCCCACCTTGATAGCCAAACAGAGCTGCTTATTCAAGATGCTATTAATGAATATGCTAAAAATAACTTAGTGTTAGTTATTGCCCATAGATTAAATACCGTTAAACATGCCAGCAATATCATTGTGATGCACGATGGAAAAATAGCTGAGCAAGGTCACTTTGAAACACTTGCAGCACAAAATGGTGCATTTGCTAACTTACTAAAAACGGCTGAACAAGGGGTGGCGCATGCGTAATTTTATTCGCTTATTAAAGCTTTGTGCTCCTCATTCTAAAGCTATGCTATTGGGTACATTTTTAGCGACGATTACGGTATTAGCTAATGTGGGTTTGTTGGCTATATCTGGCTGGTTTTTAGCATCAATGGCCGCTGCAGGTATTGCGGGCGTACAAATGAACTACTTTACCCCTGCCGGCACGATTCGTTTTTTAGCTATTGTGCGAACAGCATCCCGCTATGGCGAACGCCTAGTTACTCATAACGCCACGTTTTTATTACTAAGTGAAATACGTACCAATGTATTTGCAACGTTAAGCAAGCTTAACAATGTTGATTTAGCAATGAGCCGCAGCGCTGATTTAGTTAACCGATTACAAAACGATGTTGACGCACTCGACAAATTTTATTTAAACGTTTTACTGCCTATGTTGGTTGCTCTTTTAAGTGTGCCAATCATCATGCTGTTTATGTCGGCCTATAATGGTAACGTCGCCCTTATTTGCTTTACTGGCATTGTGCTTATTGGAGTTGTTATACCTGCCCTACTCAGCGCAAAGCTCACTAAAAACAGCCATAAAGAAACACAACTTAGTGCACAACTTCGCTCTGAGCTTTCAGATACACTCACAGGACTTAGAGAGCTTAGTATTTATCAAGCCCGTTCGCAGCAGCTTAATAAGTGCGACGAATTAAGCGAGCAGTACAATCAGCAATTATTTATTCGCCACAAAGCACTGGCAAACTCAGATGGGTTAAGCTTGTTGGTTGTTCAATTAGCCATGCTTGCTAGCATAGTAACCATAGTGCCACTGGTTTACGCAAGCAGTATGGTAAATGTAGAACTTGCTATGTTAAGTTTGTTTGTACTGGCAAGCTTTGAAAGCGTATTGCTACTACCCAATGCGTTTATAGAGCTTCCAAGTGTTTTAAAAGCAGCAGAGCGATTGTTTACACTTGAAGACAAAGCAGCTAGTTCGCAAATTGAAAGTACACATGTAAACGTTGATGAAAGCTTTAGCGCGCAAAACCACACGCTAGCACTTAACAATATTAGCTACCAATATGGTGAGCAAACAGCACTTACTAATATCAGTTTTGAACTAATGCCCCAGCAAAAAGTAGCAATTGTAGGTCGAAGCGGCAGCGGTAAAACAACGCTTGTAAATTTACTGACTGGTTTATGGCCTTTACAACAAGGCAGCATAACGCTAAATAATCAAAATAGCGTTGTTGACTTACATTCGTTAAATAATGATATACGCGCAAGTGTTATAAATATACTCGCCCAGCAGCACCATATTTTTGATGGCACATTAAGTGAAAACTTACGTTACTCCGCGCCAAATGCAACTAAAGAGCAAATGATTGCAGCGCTCACATTAGCTCAATTGAGCCCATGGTTTAATGAGCTAAAAGAAGGTTTAAAAACACGATTAGGCACTGGCGGGCGTAACGTGTCGCAAGGTCAATCTAGGCGTATAGCTATTGCCCAAGCATTACTTAAAAACCCTGCTATTTTGGTTCTTGATGAACCAACAGAAGGTCTTGATAATCAATCTAAGCAAGGAGTAATGCAAGCAATAATGCATGTTATGGATAACGCAAGCGTGCTGACAATTACGCACGATCCCGCTCTACTTGCTCAAATGGATAATGTTGTGTGGTTAGAAGACGGCAAAGTAGTTGCGCAAGGCTCTCATAAAGAGCTCAGTGGCACTTATCCCAACTATGTGGCACTCACTACTCGGTTTTAGTTAAAGTCACCTGAACTTTGGATAATAAATCCTTTAACCAGGGTTCAGGTTGAATAAATCCCTACATCTGCACTATTTTAACATCAGAAAATAAAAGGCAATTTCACTAAGTAACCTGAACTCTGGATAATAAATTTAAATATCACCATGACTCAATACGTTAGTAAACTTCTTAACCAGAGTTCAGATTAAGTAACAATTCCATTTTTAGTTTTTTCAGTTAAACAGTACTGCTTAAACCAACCTGCATAAATTTTTGAGCAATTTAACGAATTAAATTGCCCCTAGGCAAAACCGTACGGGCAGCACATGTTTGGCATTTATTCTACGTTATCGCCTATTTATGGGGAACACCACACTACATAGGCCCTGTCTTGTCTAAACACCAAGCTTACTGCTGCAAGTTCAGCCTCGAAAGACAAACAGGCCCAAAATGAAGTATTTCTTAGTCGATTACAAAAAAAAGGCTGTGATTACAAATATACACACTTTCTTAAATGCATGATATTCATATGTTATTTTATTGTAAATTAATTATTACGAAAAAGATCGCTTCATCTAATCCTTTTTACTTATTGTTATTATTATTATTTAAAGTGAATATGCCACCGGTGGCATTTGTAGATCAAGAATAAAACTTGTTAATGATCACTGCAGTATTAAATACAAAAGTTTTTACACTGAAAACCATTTTAATTGGAGTTAAAATGAAAAAAACTAATATTTTAAAATACTCTTTACACACAACTGCAATATTAGCCGCAATTTATGGCGGCAGTGCCCTAGCTGCAAATGCATCGGGATATGCTTCAACAAACGGTAATACAACAGGTGGTGCCGGTGGTGATGTAGTATATGCAACAACAGGAACCCAAATACACCAAGCTTTATGTAATCGAGCATCGAGTGATACACCAATTATCATTCAAGTTGAAGGGACAATTAATCATGGTAATACAAGCAAGGTATCTGGTGATAGCTGTAACACTGGTCCTGACTTAATTGAACTAAAAGAAATTAGTAACGTTTCTATTATTGGTGTTGGCAGTGGTGCTTTATTTGACCAACTCGGTATCCATATTCGTTCTTCGTCAAACATTATTATACAAAATGTTCATGTACGAAATGTAAAAAAATCAGGCTCACCAATCTCAAACGGAGGTGATGCAATTGGTATGGAATCTAATGTTCGAAATGTGTGGGTTGACCATGTAACACTTGAAGCAAGTGGTGGTGAAAGCAGTGGCTATGATGCACTTTTTGATATGAAAAACAATACAAAATACGTAACTTTATCTTATAGTATTTTGCGTAATTCAGGTCGAGGTGGTTTGGTTGGCTCAAGCGACAGCGATGATGCTAATGGCCCTGTAACATTTCATCATAACTACTATCAAAATATAAATTCACGAACACCTTTACTCAGGCACGCAACAGCTCATGCTTATAATAACTACTATAGTGGCATACAGTCATCGGGGATGAATCCACGCATAGGTGGTAAAATACGTGCTGAAAATAACTACTTTCAAGATTCTAAAGACCCACTAGGTACTTTTTACACTAACGATATGGGATATTGGCAAGTAAGCGGTAATATCTGGGACAATATTGATTGGTCTGAAGATGAAAGTAAGCTTCACCCAGCAGGCCCAAATCCTTCATCAACTACTTCTATTAGCATACCTTATAACTATCAACTGGATAATACTCAGTGTGTCCCTGCAATTATAGCAGCAACCGCAGGTGCAAATAAGGGCTTAAAAGAGTCCAATGGTGAATGTGGTACGACTGAACCCACAGATCCAACTGAGCCTACTGATCCAACAAATCCACCTGAGCCGACTCCTTCAGGGGAAAATCTTGCTTTGGCTGCAGGTGTAGATGGCAGCTCTAAGGCCAGCGGTACAAGTTATGGTAATGTTAAAGATGGAGATACATCCACTTACTGGTCGCCAAATTCATCTACTGGCACAATAAATATTAAAAACTTAAATACGACAATTAATGCTGTAAAGATTATTGAAGCGTCAGGTGCTCAAGGAAATATTACTTCATGGTCGCTGGTTAATTACGATACAGGCACAACGCTCGCTAATGGCGGGGCTGTACCTAATGTAATCACCTTTTCGAGTGTAAATTTGTCAAAAGTCAGTTTTGTTATTAACTCTTCAAACTCAACACCGAGAGTTGCTGAATTTGAGGTTTACAATGGCTATAACGACTCAGGTAGTTCAGTCACTAATACCCTAGTTAATGGCGTATACAGGGTTACACCTAAGCACAGTGCTAAATCACTTGATGTAGCTAATTGTGCAAATAGCAATGGTGCTAACATATCGCAATGGTCATGGTTAAATAACGATTGTCAAAAATTCAATATATCAACGGTCGATGGTATTTGGCATAGAATTTCACCAGTTAATGCTCCATCGAAGGGCCTTGATGTAGCCGCTAATTCAACGGTTAATGGTGCAAACATTGCTCTGTACACATATACCGGTAGTTATAATCAACAATTTAGATTCCAAGCCGCTGGTACAGGAAAATGGCGGATAATAAATCGTAATAGTGAACTTTGTTTCGATGTTGAGGGAAATAAAGCAAATGACGGGGCAAATCTATTGCAATGGACTTGCAGCGCTGGATCTGAAAATCAAATGTTTGAACTAACTCGACAGTAAACTTTAAATAATAAAAAACCACCTTCGATTTCTCTAAGGTGGTTTTTTTAATTAAGAAGCCGTTATCTTACAATACCGCGCTCAGAACCTTTAACAAAGTCGATCATCAACTGCACTGCAGGATACTTTGCAGCATCTTCACTAAGCGACTCAATAGCTTCTTCAGCACCTAGGCTCTTACGATAAAATGCTTTATATGCACGGCGTACAGCCATAATTTCGTCACTTTCAAAACCACGGCGTTTCATGCCTTCTTTATTGATAGCTGCAGGGCCTGCTGGCATACCAATGGTAGTAACAAATGGTGGTACATCTTTGTTAACACCAGAATACATGCCAATAAATGCATGTGCGCCGATTTTACAAAACTGATGAACTCCCGAATTACCACCTAAGATAACCCAATCGCCTACATGTACATGACCAGCCACACTTGCATTGTTAGCAAAAATTACGTTATCGCCAATTACCGCGTCATGTGCAACGTGTGTATAAGCCATAAACAAATTATTACTACCAATTTTAGTAACGCCTTGGTCTTGAATCGTACCACGGTGAATAGTGGCACATTCACGGATAACGTTGTTATCACCCATGATTAATGTGGTTGGCTCGTTGTTGTATTTTTTGTCTTGGCAGGCTTCGCCTACAGACGCAAATTGAAAAATATGATTGCCAGCGCCAATAGTTGATGGCCCTTTAACAACAACGTGAGACTCAATAATACAGTTATCACCGATAACAACATCATTGCCAATATAACTATACGGACCAACTGAGACATTGTTGCCTAGTTTAGCGCCAGGTTCGATTATTGCTGTAGAATGGATCACTATTAAAACTCTCTTCTAGCACACATAATTTCGGCACTACATACTATTTTGCCGTTGACTCTTGCTTCTGCCGAAAATTTCCAAATGTTGCGACGTTCCTTTAAGAACTCAACATGAAGATGCATTGTATCACCAGGAATTACCGGTTGCTTAAAACGCGCATTATCGACTGCTGCAAACAAGTAAAGCTCGTTTTCGCTACGATTTTCAACCGTTTTAAAACCAAGTAAGCCCGTTGCCTGAGCCATTGCTTCTAAAATTAACACACCTGGAAAAATAGGCTGATTTGGAAAGTGCCCAGTAAAAATAGGTTCGTTTATAGAAACATTTTTAATAGCATGTAAAGATTTACCAGGAGTAAAGTCAATAACACGATCTATTAATAGCATCGGATAACGGTGCGGTAATAAAGCTAAAATTTCTTGAATATCAAGGCTATTTAATTCGTTTGCCAAAATAGCATCCTTATTAGTGTTCAACGTTTATGACTTAGCCAATGCTTCAAGCGCTTTAAGACGAGATTTCATATCTGAAAGGTTACGCAAGTGAGCTATTGATTTACGCCATTCTTTGTTTGTTGTATGGGGCATACCAGATGAGTAAATACCTGGTTCGGTGATTGATTTTGTCACCATACTCATGCCGGTAATTATAACACCATCACATACAGACATGTGACCATTAATTGCAACCATGCCACCAATTTGACAGTTTTTGCCAATGGTAACGCTTCCTGCAAGTACAGTGCAGCCCGCAATTGCGGTGCCTGAATTAACTTCAACGTTGTGCGCTATTTGACATTGATTATCGATAATAACATTGCTATGGATGATGGTGTTGTCCAGTGCGCCACGATCAACTGTTGTGCTAGCACCCACTTCAACTTTGTCACCTATGATCACAGAACCTAGCTGGGGTATTTTAACCCACTGCCCGCGTTCGTTCGCATAACCAAACCCATCGCTACCTATAACACTATTTGCTTGAAACAAACAATCTGTACCAATTTCGACATCGTGATAAATAGTCACACTAGGCCAAAGCTTAGTGCCAGAACCAATTTTAACATGTTCCCCGATAAAACTGTTCGGACCAATTTGCGCGTTGTCACCTATCACTGCACCAGCTTCAATGACTGCGTTAGCACCAATAGCGGCGCTGCCACTAACAATCGCTGTTGAATGGACAGTGGCACTTGGATGAATACCCGTCGAGGCTGAGCGTGGCGTGGTATCCATAAATTGCGCTAATTTAGCGTAACTTACATACGGATTAGCAACAATAATTTTACTGCCATTAAAGTACTGTGCATCGGCTTGGCTTACTATTACAGCACTAGCTTGAGTAGTCTCAAGTTGCGATCGATATTTTGAGTTCGCTAAAAATGCAATATGCCCAGAATGGGCATTTGCAAGTGTCGCTATTTTTTTTATTTCTAAAGCGCCATCACCCTGAAGTTCGGCGCCTAGAAGTTCCGCAATTTGCGAAAGCGTATAATTTTGCATGGAGTGATTATTTCTTACTAACAGCGGCTACAACTTTAGATGAAAGATCGGTAACTTCTTTAGGGTTAAAGTAAATTGTCGTGTCTTTTACTTTAACTTCATCAAAGTCGCCATCTTTAGCAATTTCTTCAATTGTTTTAATAATAACACCCTGAACTTTAGCAAGTTCTTGGTTTTGGCGTGCTTTAATTTCTTGCTCTAAAGGACGACCTTGTTCAGCAAGGTTTTTTTGCATACCTTGAATTTTGTCACGTAGTGCATCTTTTTGAACTTGGCTCATCGTTGTGCTTTCACGCTTAAACTTTTCAGCCTCAAAGCGAATATCACCTTGTAACTTTTCAAGTTCTTGACGGCGCTCAGCAAACTCTGTTTGTAAAGACTGTTCGATTTTTGCCATTTGAGGAATTTGTTTATAAATTTCCTGCATATCTACGATACCTACTTTATGTGCAAGTGCACTCGCAGAAGTTCCCATAATAAGTGTTGCTAAAACAGCTACTGCTGTTGATTTAAATAATTTTTTCATAAAAAGCTCCTTTAAAAAGTGTTACTAATATTAAAACTGATGGTTTTCGTATCGTCATCTTCTTCTTTTTGCAATGGATACGCAAAACTTATCAGCATAGGACCCATTGGAGAGATCCACTGTAATGATAAACCGGTTGAAATCCTAAAACGCAGCGGATCTGAATAATCGTCTAATTTGGCACGCTCATCAACACCTAAGTTTTGAAAGCGATCTACATTAAATTCAGTATCCCAAACGTTTGCCGCATCAACAAAGAAACTCGTACGGACAGAACTGGTATTTTCTTCATCTAAGAAAGGCGTAGGAACAATTAGTTCCATTCCAGCTACCGCTTTAGCATTACCACCAATTCGACCTTGAGGTATTAATACATCAAACTCAGACGCACCGCCTATAGTGCCTGTTGTAGCACCGTCTGTGCCCGGTGTACCCGGAATAGACTGCGGTATACGCGATACAGCACGTGGTAATATTGTATTACGGTCAAAGCCACGAAGTTCCATTTCAGTTATACGAAAGTATTCTTGAAATGGTAATGTTTGATCATAACCATTTGTTGAACCGTAACCGTTACCATAACCAAGCGCTGCACGCGTTGAAAATACCCAACGGTGGTCATTTGATATAGGCCAATAAAAACGTGAATCGTAATTCAGTTTGAAGTACTGAAGATCAGAATTTGGCGTTGTCGCAGTTAGGTTAAGTGTTTGACGTGAGCCCGCTGTTGGAAATAAACCACGGTTAACAGTAACGCGCGACCAACCTACACTTAGCTCATATTTATTAAAATCGAAACCAGCATCTGGGTTTTCCGGATCTAAGAATGTTTCACGCAATACTCGTGTTTGCTCATACTCAGCAATATCCGATAGCTCTTCTTTGATCCAGCGCACACCAAAGTTAATACGATTAATCGCATCAATTGGGAAACCTATATTTGTACCGATACCGTAACTTTTCGATTTGTAGTCAACAAGACTAAAGGCACTCGCATCATAGTTACTGTAAAAAATACTACTACCTTGTGATACACCATCAGGCGTAAAGTAAGGGTCAGTGTACGATAAACTTACACGTTCAGAACCCTTAGAGGTATTAATATTGAATCCAATTTGGTTACCAGTACCTAAAAAGTTAGATTCTGTCACACCAATATTAAATTGTAAGCCTTGGTAAGAACCATATGCCAGACCGGCATTAAAGCTACCGGCTGATTGCTCTTTTACTGTAAAATCAACATCTACTTGATCATCCACACCAGGGACTGGCACTACATTAAAATCAACTTTTTCCATGTAGGCCAAACGTTGAATTTGTAGTTTTGAACGCTCAAGGTTCTGATTAGATAACCAAGCACCTTCAAGTTGTGTCATTTCGCGGCGCAATACTTCATCAGCCGTATTTTGGTTACCACCAACAATAATACGACGCACATAAACACGTTTACCCGGATTAACCGACAACGTTAATTGCACTTCTTGCTTTTCGTCGTCAATCTCTGGAATGGTACGTACTTCAGCATTTGCGTAGCCAAAACGTGCTAAGTAACTTTTAATAAACTCTTCAGAAGACGTTACTACTGAACCGTTATATAACTCGCCTGCACGAAGTGGAATAACACTTTTAATTAAGTCTTCGCGGCCAAGTAAGTCACCAATAAAATCAAAACCCTTAACTTTGTATTTTACGCCTTCAGTTAAGTTGGCTGTAACATATACTGACTCACGTTCTGGACTTACTGACACTTGTGTTGAATCGATATTAAATCGTAAGTAACCACGGTCTAAATAAAAGCTGCGAATTTTTTCTAAATCGCCTTCAACCGTTTGCTTTTGGTAACGGTCGCTGCCCATAAATTGCCACCACGGTAAATCTTGTTGTGACTCGGCAAGCTTTAATAAGTCTTCATTAGAAAAAAGTTCGTTACCAACCAAGTTTATTTGGCGGATAGAGGCGGCATCACCTTCATCAAACTCTAATTTAAGCTTAACGCGGTTACGTGGTAATTTAGTTACACTAATATCAACTTTAGCGTTGTATTTACCAATACTGTGGAAGAACTCAACTAACCCTTTTTCGATATTATCGATAACAGTTTTATCAAGCGGTTCACCTTGGCGAATATCTTGTTGTTCAAGCGACTCATTAAGTTGCTCGTCTTTTATATCTTTATTGCCTTCAAACTCAATAAAGCTGATCGTAGGACGTTCTGTTACTTTAAAAATAACATTATTGCCATCACGAAGTGCTTTTATGTTGTCAAAGTGACCAGAGCGGTAAAGTGACTTTATTGTTTTTGAAATCGTATAGTCGTCAACATTATCGCCCACATTGATAGGAATATGCGTTAATGCAGCACCCAGTGCTACGCGCTGTAAGCCTTCAACTTTAAGATCTTCAACAATAAAGGAAGTTTGGCCCAGTGCTGCAAAGCTTGCACCCAATAAACTTGAAACTGCCAAATGTTTTTTTATAGCCATTTTATTATCTTTATCCTATACAACTGTATTACCGCTTAGCACCTAAAATTAATGATGCTTTACAATCGTGTTCTAATTAGTAATTGTCACGCTGTAGCTACAAACGTGATACATCATTGAACAAAGCGAAACATGTTAGAAAAATGAGTAGCAAGGCTCCCACTTTAAAACCAAACTCTTGTGTCTTTTCAGAGACTGGCTTTTTACGAAAAAGTTCAATTATGTAATACATTAAGTGTCCACCATCAAGCACTGGCAAGGGTAATAAATTAAATACACCCAAGTTAACGCTAATCAAGGCTAAGAAGCTTAAAAATGCAACTAAGCCATAGCTTACGCTAGTTCCAGCACCGACTGCAATGCCCACCGGACCACTTAAATTTTTAACAGAAACTTGGCCTGTAATTAAATTACCTATCATGTCAAAGCTAAGAGTAATCAAGCGCCATGTTTCTTTTGTGCCTCGGACAATGCTGTCAAGAGGGCCGTATTGTCTAGTATCTACATACCCTTCTGGCCATTGTTGAACAACCGGTGCTACGCCCAAAAAGCCCTGTTCAATACCGCTATTATCAAGGCGGCTTTGCGGGGTTACTGTAATGCTTTTTATACTATCTTGTCTTTTTACACTAAATTGTAAAGATTTGTTAGCCGATTGCGTAATAAGATTAACTAATTGCTGCCAACTGCTTATTGTTTCGCCATTTACAGCCAAAATAGTGTCATTAACCTTCAAATCTGCTTGTTTTGCTGCTGAATTTTCAGTCACTGCGGCAATAGTCAGTGTTGCCTGAGGTCTAAATGGAACAATACCTAACGAACTCAGTGGCGGAACATCTTGCTGATCAAGTTTCCAACCATCTAAATTAAGCGTTTTAATACGTGGTTGTAGATTTTTATCACGAACCGTAACCTCAACGCTTTCCTCACCTAAGCTCGACATTAGTGCAAATGTAGCATCTTGCCACGTTGTTATATCGTCATCGCCAATTTTAATAATATGCTGGCTTGGCATTATGCCCGCCTGCTCCGCTCGACTCCCTTCAGTAACGCTGCCAACAACTGGCTTAACCGATTGCACACCTACCATATACATGACAGCAAGTGCAAAAATAGCAAACAAAAAGTTTGCCATAGGACCCGCTGCAACAATAGCAATACGCGCTTGAACCGATTTAGCATTAAACGATAAGTGACGTTGGTTTTGTGGTACTTCATCAACGCGCTCATCAAGCATTTTTACATAACCGCCTAGTGGTATTGCTGCAATTACGTATTCAGTATTATATTTATCGTGCCATTTTATAAGTGGTTTACCAAAACCAATTGAAAAACGCAGCACTTTAACGCCCATTTTGCGCGCAACCCAAAAATGGCCGTACTCATGTATGGCCACTAAAATACCAAGCGCTAAAATAAATGAGCCTAGGTTCCAAAAAAAATCAAACATATTAATGCGCCACTTTTGTTATAAATTGCAAAGCGCTAATCCGCGCTAATTTATCGCACTCTAAAATTTCATCTAAGCTTTGCACATTGGTGTACGTTGCAGCTTCAAGTGTTTGTGCATTTATTTTGTATATATCGGTAAAACCAATTTTACCATTTAAGAACGCGTTTACTGTTATTTCATTCGCTGCATTTACTGTCGTTGTAGCACCTTGCCCTGCACTACATGCATCAACCGCAAGTTGTAAATTAGGATAACGGGCGTAATCAGGCTTGGTAAATGAAAAGTCTGTAATATCAGAGAAATTGAGAGGCTTTACACCCGCATTAATTCGCTCAGGATATGCAAGTGCATGGGCAATAGGAGTGCGCATATCAGGGTTACCCATTTGCGCTAAAATAGAACCGTCGTGGTACTGCACCATTGAATGAATAATGCTTTGCGGATGAATAACTACATCAATATCACTGGTGTCACAATTGAATAACCACTTGGCTTCAATAAACTCCAAGCCTTTGTTCATCATAGTGGCCGAATCTACTGATATTTTTTGACCCATAGACCAATTAGGGTGAGCGACTGCTTCGCTAACAGTGACATCTTTTAACGTATTTATATCACGGGTTAAAAATGGGCCACCAGAACCGGTAAGCAAAATTTTACTTACGCCATGTTGCTGTAAATTTTGATCGCCTTTGGCATTTTGTAACGAAGAAGGTAGACATTGAAAAATAGCATTATGTTCGCTATCAATTGGTAGTAAAGTTGCTTTATGTTGTTTAACTTTGTCAATAAACAACTGGCCAGACATCACAAGTGATTCTTTATTGGCAAGCAGTACTTTTTTACCTGCTTCTACTGCACTTAATGTTGGCAATAAACCAGCAGCACCTACAATTGCCGACATAACAACATCAACATTAGGATAAGCACACACGTCACTCATAGCTTGCTCGCCATGCCTTACTTTAGTTTTACACTGAGTATTAGTTAAATACGATGACAACTGCTCAGCAGCCGTTTGCGAAGCCATAACTGCATATACAGGTTCATGCTCTATGCATAACGCAGCCATTTTTTTTGCATTTTGTCCGGCGGTTAAAGCAAAAACATCAAATAGTTCTTTATTTAGCGATACAACATCTAATGTGCTTGAGCCAATAGACCCTGTTGCACCTAAAATAACCAGTTGTTGCTTTGGGCTCATAAACTCAGCGTCCATGCATAACACATAACAAACATTGGAGCCGCAGCGGTTAAGCTATCAATTCTATCTAAAATCCCACCGTGTCCAGGTAAACAATTACCACTGTCTTTTAAGCCAGCTTCGCGTTTAAACATGCTTTCGAGTAAGTCACCTACAGCAGAAAACAACGCAATCAAAGCGGTCATAATGGCGTATACAGGCCAAACAACTAAATCAACATCGGTGAAATGACAAAATATTAATACAAAAATAACAGCAGCAACGACACCACCGGCGAGCCCTTCAATTGTTTTATTTGGGCTCACTTTAGGCATCAATTTATGCTTACCAAAACTTTTTCCAGTAAAGTAGGCACCCACATCAGCGCTCCACACAATACCTAAAACGACTAAAATCAGCATAGAACCAAAATGAGCAGATTCAGCATACTGCGCACTACGTAAGGTATTAAGTGCAAGCCACAATGGCACAAGCGTTAGTAAACCAGCGATGCCTCGCATCACGAGGCCTTCATTCCAAGCTTTCGCCATAGCGGGATAACGCCATACTAAATAACTGGCAACAATCCACCAAGCAAATGCAAGTGTAAATAAATAATTTGCATCACCCACTAATTTACCATTTTGCCATAAAGCTTCAATTGGCCAATGTAAGCTGAGCACTGCGAGTAAAGCCGCAACTAAAAGTACAAAAGCACTTCTTTTGAGTTTGTCACACAGACCCATAAATGCAGACCATTCCCATGCACCTAATAATACTATTGCACCTGCAAAATAACTAAATAACGTAAGCGGTGTATAAAAAACCAATGCTAATGCTAAAGGCGCTAGCACGAGCGAGGTTAAAATGCGTTGTTTTAACAAAATTGTGACCCTTATTCTATTTAGGTTTGAGCGAGTAATTGTTTTATTTGTTCGCCCGTACAACCAAAACGTCGCTCTCTGGCAACGTAACACGCAATGGCCTCAGCAAATGCTGCTTCATTAAAATCAGGCCAAAGTGTGTCGGTAAAGTAAAGTTCTGCGTAAGCGGCTTGCCATAATAAAAAGTTACTAATACGAACATCGCCACCAGTGCGAATAAGTAAATCAGGTTCTGCCTGATCTGCCATGCTCATATGCTGCGCTAAACGCTCTTCGGTAATATCTTCGGCGTTAAGTGTGCCTTTTTCTACTTGCAACGCAAGTTGCTTAGCTGCATTAGCCATATCCCAACGACCACCATAATTAGCTGCAACATTTAAGTGCAGCCCGGTGTTATTCTCAGTCAACGCTTGTGCGGAATATACTTTACTACGCAAGCTCTCCGAGAATCGTGATAAGTCTCCAATAATGGTCAGTTTTACATTGTTTTTGTGAAGCTTTTTAACTTCTTTTGTTAAAACAAACAAAAAAAGCTCCATTAACGTATTCACTTCATTCTCAGGTCGGCGCCAGTTTTCACTGCTAAAAGCAAATAAAGTTAACGATTGTATCCCTAACTTAGTGCAAAACTGAACAGACTGACGAACGGCATCCACGCCTTTTTTATGCCCGTATACACGAGGTCTATTTCTAGCTTGCGCCCAACGTCCATTACCATCCATTATGATGGCAACATGTTTAGGTAAACATTGCTGTGAAATTGTGTCAGCGTCTAGAACCATAAAGATTGAATATTCCATAAAAAAACGCCGCCTAGTATACCCCAGACGGCGTTTCAAAACTAATAATTTTAGTTGCCTAGATTTCCATCAATTCAGTTTCTTTGGCAGCTAATAGAGTATCCATTTCTTTAATAAACTTATCAGTAAGTTTTTGAATCGCATCATCTGATTGACGCGCTTCATCTTCTGATATGTCTTTATCTTTTAATAACGCTTTCACATCGCCATTAGCATCGCGACGAATATTACGAATAGCAACACGACCACCTTCAACTTCAGCGCGTACAATTTTGATTAAGTCTTTACGACGCTCTTCTGTAAGTGGAGGAAGTGGTACACGAATAACAGTACCTGCTGACATAGGGTTTAAGCCTAAGTCAGACGCCATAATCGCTTTTTCAACAGCTTGCGCCAAAGACTTATCAAATACACCAATAGCAAGTGTCCGAGAATCTTCAATTGTCACGTTAGCAACTTGGTTTAAAGGCGTTGGTGCACCGTAGTACGACACCATAATGCCATCTAAGATAGCTGGATGTGCGCGGCCAGTACGAATTTTAGATAATTGGCTACCTAGTGCAGTTACACTTTTTTGCATGCGCGCTTGCGCGTCTTTTTGAATATCGTTAATCACGGTTTAATCCTAATTATTTGATTATTTCATCTGAGGCTTGTGAAGAAATAAGTGTTCCTTCTTCTTCACCCATAATTACGCGTTTTAGCGCGCCTGATTTATTCATGTTAAATACGCTCAACGGCATATTGTGATCGCGGGCTAGAGTAAATGCCGCTAAATCCATAACTTTTAATTCTTTATCGATGATTTCATTGTAGCTTAAGTGGCGATAAAGCGTCGCTTCTGGGTTTTTTACAGGGTCATCGCTGTACACGCCATCCACTTTCGTTGCTTTAATTACAGTATCAGCTTCAATTTCAATACCGCGTAAACACGCAGCAGAATCAGTCGTGAAGAATGGATTACCCGTACCCGCTGCAAAAATAACAACGCGGCCCGTTTTTAATAAGCTAATTGCTTCAGCCCAGTTATATGCATCACACACACCATTTAATGGGATAGCCGACATTAAACGACAATTTACAAATGCACGATGCAGCGCGTCACGCATTGCAAGGCCATTCATAACTGTTGCAAGCATACCCATATGGTCACCAACAACGCGATTCATACCTGCTTCTGCAAGCGATCCACCGCGTAAAAAGTTACCTCCACCAATAACTAAACCCACTTCTACGTCGAGCTCTACTAGCTCTTTAATTTCTTGTGCCATACGGTCTAAAACTTTAGGATCGATACCGAAGCCTTCGTCTCCCATTAAAGCTTCACCACTTAATTTGAGAAGAACACGTCTAAAAATAGGTTTACGATTGATAGTCATAGTATTGGGGCCAACTTTTATTGAATTATGGATAAAAAATAACCGCGCTTATGTTAAACATAAAAGCGCGGTTATTTTAAAGAATTTCTAGCTGTGAAGCAAAACCAAATAGTACTTTAATTGCATCTAATTTCCTTTTGCATCACAAATAGTTAATCTTACTGACCTTTAGCTGCAGCAATTTGAGCAGCAACTTCAGCAGCAAAATCTTCTTCTTTCTTCTCGATACCTTCACCAACTTCTACACGTACGAAGCTAGTAACTGTTGCGTTTTTCTCTTTAAGAATATCGCCAACAGATTTTTTAGGTTCCATGATGAAAGCTTGACCAGTAAGAGAAACCTCACCAGTAAATTTCTTCATACGACCAACAACCATCTTCTCAGCGATTTCAGCAGGCTTGCCTTCATTCATCGCGATTTCGATTTGTACTTGCTTTTCTTTTTCAACAACATCAGCAGGCACATCAGAAGGTGTTAAGTATTCAGGGCTAGATGCAGCAACGTGCATTGCAACGTGCTTAAGTGTTTCTTCATCAGCAACACCAGCAACAACAACGCCGATACGATCGCCATGACGGTACTCAACTAGGTTTTCACCAGTTACGTACTGTATACGACGTACGTTGATGTTTTCGCCAATTTTAGTAACTAGCTCAACACGGTCTTCTTCAAACTTAGCTTGTAAGTCTTCGATAGAGATTGTGTCAGCAATTGCAGCGTCAGCAACTTTGTTAGCAAATGCTAAGAAGCTTACGTCTTTTGCAACGAAGTCAGTTTGACAGTTAACTTCTACTAGTACTGCAACACCCGCATTTTGCTTGATGATGATAGTACCTTCAGCAGCAATGTTACCTGCTTTTTTAGCAGCTTTAGCAGCGCCACTTTTACGCATATTTTCAATCGCTAACTCGATGTCGCCATCAGTCTCAGTTAACGCTTTTTTACAATCCATCATGCCAGCGCCTGTGCGCTCGCGTAATTCTTTAACTAGGGCAGTAGTTACAGCCATTAGTAAATCCTCAAATCTGAAATCTGGTTTAGATAAGCGGGTTACCCGCTCTACAAGAATAGCAAGTCTTCACCTTAAAAAGATGAAGACTTGATGACAGCTAATTACTCAGCTTCAACGAAATCGTCTTTCTCAGCTTGAGCAACGATGTTATTCTCGCGACCTTCAGTGATAGCAGCTGCAACAGCGCTAGTGTAAAGGCTTACAGCACGGATAGCATCATCGTTACCAGGAACGATGAAATCAACGCCGTCTGGATTAGAGTTAGTATCAACGATTGCAACAACTGGAATACCTAGGTTGTTAGCTTCACGGATAGCAATGTGCTCGTGGTCAGCATCGATAACGAAAAGCGCGTCTGGAAGACCGCCCATGTTTTTGATACCACCAAGGCTTTTTTCAAGCTTGTCCATTTCGCGGTTAAGCATTAACGTTTCTTTCTTAGTTAATTTCTCGAAAGTACCGTCTTGGCTTTGTACTTCAAGGTCTTTAAGACGCTTGATTGATTGACGAACTGTTTTCCAGTTAGTCAACATACCACCTAACCAACGGTGATTAACGTAATACTGGTCGCTTGCAATAGCTGCTTCTTTAACTGCTTCGCTTGCTGCGCGCTTAGTACCAACAAAAAGAACTTTACCTTTGTTTGAAGCAGCACCAGTTAAAAACTTAAGTGCGTTATTGAACATTGGTACTGTTTGCTCAAGGTTGATGATATGAACACGGTTACGTGTACCGAAGATGAAAGGCTTCATCTTAGGGTTCCAGTAACGTGCTTGGTGACCAAAGTGAACACCAGCTTGAAGCATATCGCGCATTGAAACATTTGCCATTTTATAGATCCTCTATAGTTGTTTAGGGTTAGGCCTCCACATATCCCATAGCACCAACACCGAAGTAATTAAACTTCAAATGCACCCAAGTGTATGTGACGATACGTGTGTGTGTTAAAATCAAATTGTGTTTGCCTTAAATACAAAAAATCATTTAAGAATTTATTTGTAAAAAGACGGCGCGCTTTATACCATATTAAAATTAAATACTCAACGTCGCGTGCAAAATTTGTTCGACGATAAATGTTAAAAACTCAACTTTGGAGCCTCAATGAGCGCTATTATCAAGACCCCTGAAGAAATAGAGAAAATGCGCGTAGCTGGGCGCTTAGCGGCCGATGTACTTGAAATGATCGGCCCTCATGTAGTGCCAGGTGTTACCACCGATGAGCTAAATACACTTTGTCATGATTATATTGTTAATGTGCAACAAGCAATCCCTGCTCCATTAAATTATCATGGCTTTCCAAAATCAGTTTGTACGTCAGTTAATCACGTTATTTGTCACGGAATTCCAAATGACAAAGCATTAAAAGAAGGCGACAGCATAAATATTGACGTAACTGTCATTAAAGACGGTTACCACGGCGACACATCTAAAATGTTCCACGTTGGTACACCAAACATTCAAGCTAAGCGTCTTGCAGAAGTAACACAAGAAAGCTTATACCTTGCTATTAAAATGGTAAAACCAGGTGTGCGCTTAGGCGATATTGGCTCAGCGATTCAAAAATATGCAGAAAGCTTTAACTACTCAATCGTACGTGAATATTGCGGTCACGGTATTGGCGCAGGGTTTCATGAAGAACCACAAATAATGCATTATGGTAAAGCCGGCACTGGCGAAGCCTTAAAAGCAGGTATGTGTTTAACTATTGAACCTATGGTTAATGCGGGTAAACGCCAATGTAAGCTTCTTAAAGATGATTGGACAGTAGTAACACGCGACCGTAGTTTGTCTGCACAGTGGGAACATACTTTATTAGTGACCGAAAATGGTGTTGAAATTTTAACGCTACGATCGGATGATACTATCGACAGGATAATAGAACACTAATAAAACCGAAACACTTGATAAGAAAAATCTTATCCGTGTGAAAGGTTAAACAAGGAGCCAGCCCACGTGGCATTACCCAACAAAGTAAAAAAGTTGCTTAGCGATGCTGAGCAACTTAGTGATTATCGCGATTGTTTTAGCTATTTTTATAAATGGCTACATAACGAATTTTCTAAGCAACCGGTTGGGAATTTAATTAATGCCCGGGCTGAGTTTATTGACCGCCTATTAATTAAGCTCTTTCATGTTTATGAGTTATCGCACGAACCTGATTTAGCGCTAATTGCTGTGGGCGGATATGGACGCGGCGAACTTCATCCTTATTCCGATATTGATTTTCTACTTTTAGTCACTGAACAACCCAGTGAAGAAATATGCGAAAAAATAGGCCAGTTTGTCACTATGCTGTGGGATCTCAACTTAGAGATTGGCCACAGTGTGCGCACCATTGAGCAAGCTATTGAGCAAAAACGTGAAGACGTTACCTTCGCCACCAGCTTGCTCGAAAGTCGGCTTATTTTTGGCAACCATATCGAGTTCGAAAAACTTAAAACCTTTGTACTAGAAACCCCTGTTTGGGGTTCTAGCGACTTTTTTGTTGCCAAAGTACAAGAGCAAAACTTACGTCACAGAAAATGCCACGGCACTGCGTATAACCTTGAACCAAACATTAAAGAAAACCCCGGTGGCCTTCGCGACTTACAAACCATCATTTGGGTTGCTAAAAAACACTTTAGAGCCGAAACACTGCAAGAGCTAATTAGCCACGGTTATCTGACTCACGAAGAGTTTCAAGAGCTATCAGAGTGCCTAGAAAACCTATGGAACATTCGTTTTGCTCTTCATTTGGCTGCAGGGCGTTCAGAAAACCGTTTATTGTTTGATCATCAACCCCAAGCCGCCGAAATTTTAGGTTTTGGCAGCGATGGTAAAGCCTCGGTTGAGCGTATGATGAAACGCTTATTTAGAATAATGAGCCGCGTACGCGAGCTTAACCAAATGCTGCTTTCGTATTTTGAACAAAGCATTTCACCACAAAACAGTGAAAATGTTGTAGAAGTACTCGACAGAAATTTTGAACGTGTTGGCCATCAAATACGCGTAAAAGATCCATCCGTATTTTTTAGACGTGACCAGCTCTTTGTATTGTTTGAGCACATCGCCGACAACCCCGAAATCACCCATATTTACCCAAGTACTATTCGTACTATTCGACAAGTACGCCGTCGTTTATTGGGTGATTTACAAGATTATGCAGCCTGTCGTGAAGCATTTTTACGCTTAGTCAAACACCCTAACGGTATGGGGCGCGCATTTACGTTAATGCACAAACACGGCATGCTTGCCGCCTACTTACCGCAGTGGCGTAATATATTTGGGCAAATGCAGTTCGATTTGTTTCATGCGTACACCGTAGATGAACACACGCATAAGTTAATCAAAAACATTTACCAATACTTTGATAAAACCGGTATTAGCGAGTTTCCTATTTGCAGTGAAATAGTCACTCGTATGGATAAACCGGAGCTACTTTATTTAGCAGGTATATTTCACGACATCGCTAAAGGCCGAGGGGGCGATCACTCAGAACTTGGCGCTGTTGATGCTATAGCCTTTGCTAAATTACATGGTTTTTCATCGGCTGATGCAAAATTAGTAGCATGGCTTGTAAGTAACCATTTACTTATGTCGGTTACCGCACAGCGTAAAGACATTAACGACCCTGCTGTAATAAAAGACTTTGCAACACGTATTAAAACAGAGCGCCAACTCGATTACCTATATTGTTTAACCGTTGCCGACATACGTGCAACCAACGACAACTTATGGAACGATTGGAAAAACACCCTACTGCGTGAATTGTACTTGCACACGCAACGCGCATTACGCCTAGGGCTTGAAAACCCAATGGATCAGCGCGACCAAATTCGCGATAAAAAGCACCAAGCTAAACAACGTCTACTCAACTTAGGTTACCCTGAGAATAAAATTGATTTAATTTGGAGTCGCTTTAAAGCGAACTACTTTACCGCCTTTAGCGAACAACAAATATCGTGGCAAAGTGAGCATTTATTAAGCAGCACCGATTTAAGCCAACCCAGTGTAATTGTATCTAACAAAGCAATGCATGGTGGTACACAAGTATTTGTATACAGCCCATACTCTGGTGCACTATTTGCGAGATTAGTGAGTGTCATTGGCTCTAAAAAAGCACAAATACAGCACGCGCAAGTGCTGACAACAAAAGACGGTTACGTCCTATTCAGCTTTGTAATACTTGAAGTAAGTGGCGACCCTATTGCAAGTGGTCGAGCGCAGTCAATTAAACGTGGACTTGAGCAAGCACTTAGCGATCCACGTAAAAAAATTCGCTTTAAAAAGAGCCGCTCTCAACGCTTTAAAGATTTTAATATTAAACCTAAAATTGTGTTGCGCCCACATGCACGCAAAGACCGTAGCTTAATAGAAATTCAAGCCGTCGATATACAAGGTTTACTAACCAAAATAGCCGAAGTTTTCCAAGCGCATTTACTGCACATTCACGCTGCCCGTATTACCACGGTGGGTGAACGTGCCGAGGATTTCTTTGTTGTATCTAATAACGAATACCAAGCGCTGACTGATGAAGAGCAAGCAAAAATTCATCAGGCATTACGTAAAAAATTCAACGCCGAAACAGAATAGAGGACACACATGTCAGATTTAAAAACGATGATCGAAAACGCATGGGACAACCGCGATAGCATTAGCCCGAGCACAGTATCAAGCGACGTAAAACAAGCTATTATCGACGCACTTGATTTACTTGATAGCGGCGCAGCACGCGTTGCTGAAAAAATATCGGGTGAATGGGTTGTACACCAGTGGCTTAAAAAAGCGGTTTTACTGTCGTTTCGTATTCGCGACAACCAACCAATGAACGACGGCGTAAACCAGTTTTACGACAAAGTACCGCTTAAATTTAGCGACTACACGCCAGAGCAATTTCAGCAAGGTGGTATGCGCGTAGTGCCAAACGCAGTAGCGCGTAAAGGCAGCTTTGTAGGTAAAAACGTCGTACTTATGCCATCGTACGTAAACATTGGCGCATACGTTGACGACGGCACTATGGTTGATACATGGGCGACTGTAGGCTCATGTGCACAAATTGGTAAGAATGTACATTTATCAGGTGGCGTAGGCATAGGCGGCGTTTTAGAGCCTCTACAAGCTAACCCAACCATCATTGAAGACAACTGTTTTATTGGCGCACGTTCTGAAATTGTGGAAGGCGTAATTGTTGAAGAAGGCGCAGTAATTTCAATGGGCGTTTACATCAGCCAAAGCACCCGTATTTATGACCGTGAAACTGGCGAAATTCACTACGGCCGCGTACCTGCAGGCGCCGTAGTTGTACCAGGCGCACTACCGTCAAAAGATGGTACTCACAGCCTTTACGCTGCAATCATCGTAAAAAAAGTAGATAAACAAACACGTGAAAAAGTAGGCATAAACGCCCTACTACGCTCAATTGATGAGTAATAGTCGGTTGGGTTGAGTGAAACGAAACCCAACGATACTTTGAAGTTAAGTGCTTTAGCTGAACTTTAATTGTATATAGAAAAGCTCTAAGCCGTTGGTTTGGAGCTTTTTTGTTTATGGCTTCAATGACTTAATTGCTTCCGTTAACTGTTTAACTATATCAATTTTTTTTTCTTCTTTAATGCTTTCAGCTTTTTCTGAAAAAACGCTCATGACCAGCTCTATTTTTGTATTTCTCTTAAAGTCTCTTATTTCATCATCGCTCATTGCACTTCTAGGCAAAGAGCCCGTTATCTGTTCCGCTAATATTGAAGCTTTTAACATATTCATTTTATTTTCACTAACTGAAACAATATTTTTAATGAGTAAGAATAATAGAGCTGAAATAGTACCAATTATTAATGTTGTCGCAGTAATTAAGGGCAGCCGACTCAAAAGTATATTCCAAGCCGAAGCTTTTGGATTAGCATCAAACAAATCAGAAAAAGTAACCGCGTTATGGTATAGACAAGTAAATATAGCAGCTAAAAAAGAAATAAGGCCTAAAGAAAGCCAATAGTATTTTTCAATTTGACCTTTACTTTCAGCAGAAAAGCCCTTCATGTCTAGAGTTGTTACATTTATATCAGCTTTTGCTTTAATTAATTGCTCTTGTAAGTTACTTAGTTCGTCTCTAGAGGTGTTTAGCTGTTCCGATGCATCTATAGATTGTTCTTTAACAAGTTTAAATTGACTTCTCTCTGACTCAATTTGACCCTGAAGCACCTTCAGTTGATTACTTTTTTTATCGTTCTCAGCTTGAGCTTCTTCTAAACTATTTGTTTCACTTTTAATATCAGCTCGAATACGTTCAATTACTTTTGCTTCTTTCTCTATGCTGTGTTCTAGGCGGTTTTTTTCATTTAGTGAAGATTCAAGTTGTGATTCAAGTGAATTTAGCCTTTTCTTTTGCTCGCTAAGAAAATTGTTAACCTTAAAGACCTCTCCATCAACCTCTTCTTTTAAAATATTAGATGATAAAATTATATCTTCATGAGCTTGAGCAATTTTTGTAAGTATTTTCCCATCGTGATAATAAGCTTCAAGGTCTAGAGCCTCAGCCGACATAAAAGTGCTATGGGTAGGTAATATAGCGCCCAAAATAACTTCATCTACTACATATTTAAGATTGGCTTGAATTCTAGAGCTTCTTAAATTGGTAGGCATTCTTTTTGCAAAAATAACTTTTTTTATAGTATGTTTATAAGAAATAAGCCTTAAAGCCTGACTCTTTTCATCTGTTATATTTTTATCGTTATTACAAAATACTTCAGAGACCAAATACGGCTTATCAAAAAGAATTATTCTTTCGCCAGTAAGAGCAGCTAGTTCATAATTCGTTTTTTCTAATAGAGAAAGCTCATTTTCAATCAAATTTTGATCAACAATATCTTGGTTATATTTTATTCTTTTCGACTTACTCGATATTTGAAAATATTGTTCATTAACAACTTTCGTGAACTTCCTAATAGACTCATCAACTTTAATTGAATCAATAACATTAATAGCAAATAAGCTATTGTCCTTGGTTTCCATAAAATAACATTCCTGTTCAGATCGATATTATAATTAAGCTTTAAAGAAAATCACTATGTTAACGGCTATTATAAAAAGCTTATATAACTGTAATATACATCATAATTCCAAGGCAAGGTGATAATCAATTCTTAAAAAAACATACATATTTTAAGCACTAATTAGTAAAGAAGCTTCCATAATTTCAAGAAAAATAAAACTCATTTATTATTAATATATATCGAGTGAACCTAAGACACCGTAACTGTATAATTCGTTAGATTTCGTTTCACTCAACCTACGCCGATAAAATTAATACCGAGCTGCTGCTCATTGTTAGCAACAACCTCCCAAAACCAAAAAAGCACTTATAAAATAAGTGCTTTTGGGTTTGCTCAATTAATTTTTAATTACAGCGCGTTAAATACGTCGTCTGTTTTAGCTGCGCAAATAAAATCGTTTTTGTGAAGGCCTTTAATTGAATGACTCCACCATGTAACGGTTACTTTGCCCCACTCGGTTAATAAACCTGGGTGGTGGCCTTCGTCTTCTGCCATGTCGCCTACTTTGTTAGTAAACGCGATAGCCTGTTTGAAGTTTTTAAATTTATAAACTCGCTCAAGCTGCATAATGCCGTCACGTACTTCTGGTACCCAGTCTGGGATTTTAGTAATTAATTGTGCTAACTCTTCGTCAGATACTTTTGGCGCATCTACATGACAGGCTTCGCATTTTTGTGCACTTAATGAAGACATTCTAAATCCTTACTTTTAGCTTTTTTAGCATTAATGTTTAACTGGCTAATTTTTCTTTTGGTGGAAATTTTGGGTCGTGCAAACCAAGCTCTTTAGCTCGCTCAACCAAAGTCATAATATCCATTTGCGATATATCAAACAGATCATGAATCGAATTTATGGTGTAGTACTGTGGTTGCATAATATCAATACGGTACGGCGTACGCAGTACATCAAGCACATTCATTGGGCTGATTTCTGGCGTATTTGAGTATACGTACTGAGTCTCCCCTGGGCTTGATAAAATACCGCCGCCGTAAATACGCAGACCGTCTTCGGTTTGCATTAAACCAAATTCAACCGTAAACCAGTATATACGCGCAAGGTATACACGGTCCTTTTTCTGCGCTGCGTAACCTAATTGCCCGTACTTATGCGTAAACTCGGCAAAGTCAGGGTTAGTTAGCATGGCGCAATGGCCAAATATTTCATGAAAAATATCTGGCTCTTGTAGGTAGTCAAATTCTTCGCGGCTACGAATAAATGTAGCTACCGGAAACTGCTTGTTTGCCAGTAATCTAAAAAACTCATCAAAGTCGATAAGCGCAGGTACTGGTGCAACTTGCCAACCGGTAGTGGCTAGTAACACTTCGTTTAGCTCGCTTAACTGCGGGATACGATCGTGCGGCAGGTTAATCTTTTTTAACCCTTGCATGTACTCGTTGCAGGCTTTGCCTTCAATGCATGCAAGTTGGCGCGCTACAAGCTCAGACCAAATTTTATTTTCTTCATCACTCCAGTGTATAACACCATTTTCGTCTGGTGTTTTGGATGTGTATTTACTTGCTTTAGCCATAAGTACCTTCTTGGGTGTGAGCCCTAAATCGGTGTCAGTGTGATACTCAAACCTAATGAATATCGAATGACCCCATACTATGCAAAAGTGAAGAAAAGTTTAATAGATAGGCTAATATCAGTATTTAGCGCGATCACCTATATCGTAAAGTTAAAATCACACCTGTGGCACATTAAAAATACAGGCCTTTAAATAAAGGCCTTTAAATAAAGGCCTACAACCTACTTTAACGTGTATACAATTAAATACACCTAACCAATTTTAGTAAAAGCTTGGTCTAAATCACTAATAATGTCGTTAACATCTTCAAGCCCAACCGAGAGTCTGATCAGCCCATCACTTATTCCAGCCGCAGCACGCTCCTCTGGCGTATAAGGCGAGTGAGTCATAGATGCAGGATGCTGAATTAGTGTTTCAGCGTCGCCGAGGCTTACTGCAAGTGTACAAAGTTTCATACTATCAATAAATTGTGCGCCATCTTGTAGCGTGCCTTTTATTTCAAACGCAATAACACCACCAGCGGCTTTCATTTGGTTACCAATAAACCTATAACCTGGGTGCGATTTAAGCCCCGGGTAATATACGGTGCTTACTTGTGGATGCGCTTCTAGATATTGCGCTATTGTTTGTGCGCTTTGACAATGGCGCTCTATTCTAATAGCGAGTGTTTTTAGGCCTCGATTAATTAGCCATGCATCGTGCGGGCTTATGGTTGCACCAATGTCTTTTAGTACGGTCATTTTAATGTGTGTTATGTGCTCAAGCGATCCACATACAATACCGGCGACTACGTCTCCGTGGCCGTTTAAGTACTTGGTCGCACTGTGCATAATAATGTCGATACCGTATTTTTTGGGTGATTGCAGTAGCGGCGTTAAAAAGGTGTTGTCGACCACACTAATTAAGTTGTGCTCTTTAGCAACTGCGCCAATGAGTGCCAAATCAATAACCGCCATAGTGGGGTTGATTGGCGTTTCTACAAATATCATTTTTGAATTAGGTTTGATGGCAGCGCGTAGTTCGTCCTCATTGGTCATATCAACAAAGGTGACTTCGATTCCCCAGCGCGGCAACATGTGCGAGAAAAACGCAAAGGTACAACCATACAAAGCACTTGAGGCAACAAGATGATCTCCTTGCGATAAAAAGCTCAGTACTGAGGCAGATACAGCCCCCATACCTGTTGCGGTTGCAGCAGCTGCTTCACAGCTCTCTAGTTGAGCAACTTTTTGTTCAAGCTCTGTGGTTGTAGGGTTTCCTAAGCGCGTATAAATATAGCCAGGTTCGTCGCCTGCAAAACGCGCAGCACCTTGAGCGGCATTTTCAAAATGAAAGGTAGAGGTTTGATACAAAGGAGAAGTGAGTGCGCCGTGCGGGTCGTTTGCTTTTTGTGGTCCGTGAATACACTGGGTGTTTATATGATGCTTGCTCATTGTAGGCTCATTTTTTTGATTATTATGTTTTTGCGATTCAACAATCAAAACGTATGCGCTTACAAACAGCAAGCATGCCGGATGCTCAGATGGCTATTTGTGTAAAAACCATGCAGCGCACGTTTGTACACAAATATTGCCACTACCTTTACTACGTTGGTTCCGCCTTTTTGCGGCTCATAATTTTACCTGCGATGCTTTGCACAGTGCCTTTTAGTAAGCTGCGTTTGTTTTCAAGCCTTGGTAATGGGCGACTAAGCTCCATTGCTTTGTAACCAATACGCGCTGTAAAAATACCAGCACTGGCCCCTTGCGCTGCCCGCCCCGAAAGCTTACCTAAAAGCTCAGCACTTAGTGCAGTTGCAGCAAGGTCAGATACAAGCTCTGCACTGCCAACAAACATTACTTGTTTTATCAGCATACGGTATAACTTTATACGGCTCGCGTAGCCAAAACCAATGCCGTAAATTTTACCAATTTGTTCTATTAACTTAGTACCGCGCCAAAGCACAGCCATCATATCCACCAGCGCAAGTGGGCTTAGGGCAACTAGCAGTGCAGATTCAGTCGCAAAACGATTTATAAGCTTTTTAGCTTTGGTGTCTTGGGTTATTAATAAACTATTGGCGTACAGCGTCATTATTTCTTTGTCGCTGTGATGCGTAGCTACTTGATCTTTAAAGGTTTCAAAGTTATCAAGCTCCTGGTGTTTATTGAGCTTTTCAAGCCAAGGTAATGCACCGCCTACTTGCTCGCTGTTTAAAAGTCTGTCGGCTTCAACTCGGTGCAATTGGTTACGCTTTAAACTGCGCAGCATTCGGTACTCTCGCCACAATAAGCGCCCTATTAGGAGCACGCCACTTACAACCGCGGTTAAATAAACGCTGCCTAAAATAATTGACTGCTCGAAAGCAAATACTAACGAGTATGCAAACTCTAAAAGCACCAGCACTATAAAGCTCATAGCAAAAACACCTTTGAGCGTTTGCCATTTTGACTTTTTGTATACAGGCTCCAGATCTATTTCTGGCTCTAGTGCTTCATCTTCAAGCTCTTCGTAATCACTTTGCCCGTGCTGAATAATTTTTGCAGGTGCTAAAACGGGTTCGTTTTGCTCAATGCTTTGCGTATCTATGCGACGCCCTGCTTGAAATGGTTGGTTTGACTCACTCATGTTAATTTGTCTCCTAGCAGGTACTGCATGACATGATCTAATCGAATATGTTTTAGTTGTTTATCGGGGCTCGGCATTGGAGAGAACGATAAAAACTCAAATCCCTGTGCTGGCCACTCATTTTTATTAAGCATCCGCGAGGGAGGTTGGGGCGGTAAATACGTAAGCCAATCAGGCTCGTGTAATGGTTTGCCGTAAATGCAGTCAAGCGTTTGGCCTTTGTCGGCAATTTGGCGAGGCTGCGTGGCTGTAATTGACGACATAGCCATGGTTTCTATTTTTACACCATCAAACTTTAAGTGATTACTTTGCTCATGCACGAGCGAATCAAGTAGCAGTGCTAAATCTTTATGGTGCTTAGCACTTATATGATCTGACTTATTAGCTGCAAATAATATTTTGTCTATGTTGGGCTTAAATAAACGTTTAAAAAAGCCCGATTCACCATAGTTAAAGTGTGCGAGTAATTGGTTTATTACACTGCTTTGCTCTTGGAGTGTTTCGTGCCCTTCGTTTAATGCACTTAGTACATCTACAAGTACAATTTGGCGATCAAAGTGCCTAAAATGCTCATTATAAAATGGTTTTACGACTTCTTTTATATAGGCGTTAAAGCGCTTAATTAAATGCGCTAAATTAGAACCCGCAACAACATCGTCACTGTTTACCTCACCCGATACCGGGAAAAACAATAATAATGGTGCGCCTTGTAAGTCGCCAGGCATAAGCATGCGCCCAGGTTGCAACATGGCAAGTTTGGTGTATTTTTTAAGCCCTACTAACATGCTTTGATAAAGCTGAGCAATATGAGCAAGTGCGTTTTCATCAACGGGAGCGTTTAAGTCAAGTTGATCAACGGCCATTAAGAAATCGCTTGATGTGTTTACGCGCGAAGGCTGAGTTAATAATGGATATTGCTGCTCGCACCATTGAGCATAGCTTTGCTCAAGCATAGGTAAATCAAGGAGCCATTCACCCGGGTAGTCAATAATATCTAAATAAAGTGTTGATTGCGGCGAAAAATGGCCGCGCAGCCCTGCGTTACTTTGATACTTTATTGCCAAGCGCAGCGTATTAATACGCTCGGTAGATGCAGGCCATGTAGGCATCCCATCGCTGGGTAATAATGAGTTTAGCGCGCGCGTATAATTAAACGTAGGGACTTTTAACGCCTCTTGCGGCACAACTTTAGTGGCCACATGGCGATGCTCGCGCATTACATCAAAAAAAGGTAAGTTTTTATCGTCCGCTTGGGTTGTTAAATGTTTAACAAGCGCGGTAATAAAGGCTGTTTTACCGCTACCACTTAGGCCTGTTACGGCTAGTTTTACGTGTTGGTCTAAACCGCGATGAAGGGCTTTTTGTGCTTTGCCTTTAATACTTTTAAAGGTCTTTTTTGCGAATGATTGGCTCATAAAGTGTCTTGCACCTAATTTGCCGTAATTTATCACGCTGCAAATAAGGTGCTATTAAATCCTTTAAAGTTTGTTAATTTCACGACTCACCGTAAACTCGCTTGAAGTTACATGGCGCTCCATATCTTGAAGGCGAGTATCTACACGCGTTAAACGCTCTTTTAAATCTTGCAATGCGCGGCGCGGCGGCTCGCCTTTTTGCCATACTTTAAATTTTACTTCTAGCGGATCGTCATGTTTAGTTGAGTTGTTAGTTTGCGCTGTTGCGGGCTCTTTTTTATCTAAAATGAACCAAGCTGCAATATACGCTACCACAAATAATGGGCCACCCGTTAGCAGTACCGCACTAACAAATATAATGCGAACTAACCATAACTCCATATTAAAGTAGTCACTTAATCCCGCACATACTCCGGCTATTTTACCGCGTTGTGGGTCTCTTAATAATTCGCGTTTGGCACTCATATTTTGCGTCTCCATTGTGGTGACTCTTGATCAAGCAATGCTTCAAGTGTTTCTAATCGTTCAGCCATTTTTTCAGCTTTGTGTGCAAGCTCAAGTAATTGGCGATGTTCGTGCTCACTTAAACCTTGGCTTACTTGTTTTTTGCTACGGTAGTGCAAAATTAGCCACAGCGGAGCAACAAAAATCATAAACATAACAAATGGTACAATTATTACGTCTGAATCAAACATAATCCTCTCCTGACAATCCGTATTTGATGTTTTTAAGCAATGGGGCACATGGGCCCCATATGTTTTTATATGTAATTATTTATCAGCTAACTTCTTTTTAAGTTCGGCTAGCTCATCATCTATCTTTTCATTTTTTTGTAGGTTAGCAATTTCATCCGCTAACGTCTTTTTACCTAAATCGTACGACTCAATTTGAGATTCTAGTCCATCAATTTTGGTTTCGTAACGTTCAAAGCGGTTAAGTGCTTCTTCTACTTTTGAGCTATCAAGTGTCTTTTTCACTTCAAGGCGCGACTCAGCCGAACGTTGGCGAAGTATAATCGCTTTTTGACGAGATTTAGCATCTGCTAGCTTTTCTTGTAGCGTCGTTACTTCTTGCTGTAATTTCTCAATATGAGACTCTACATGTTCAAGCTCACTCGCTACTGAAGCAACTGCATCTGCCGACTTTTGCTTTTCAAGTAAGGCTGAACGCGCTAAATCGTCGCGGTCTTTACTTAAAGCCAGTTCGGCTTTATCTTGCCAATCACTTACTTGTGCTTTAAGCGTATCTAAGCGGCGTACAATTTCTTTTTTCTCAGCCAATGTTTTAGCTGATGTAGAACGTACTTCAACAAGCGTGTCTTCCATTTCTTGAATAATCAGACGAACCATTTTTTCTGGGTCTTCTGCTTTATCTAAAATGGCGTTGATATTAGAATTAACAATATCTGCAAAACGTGAAAAAATTCCCATAACATTTACCTCTGTAATTAAAACTTAGTTAGTCTGCTATAACTAGTATCAATATGCTTGCCAACTTTTTAAAAGATAAAATACACTTTATTTTCATTAAGTTAAACTAAATATACAAATTTCTTTAGTTCTCCCTAATTATGAAATACACTAACAGTTAGTAAAAATGACCAAGAGTTAGGAAATATGAGCCAATATCGCCAACAGGATAATTTACTCGGCCAATCAGATAGCTTTCTGTCTGTATTAGATCAGGTATCGCAACTGGCTAATTTAGATAAACCGGTACTTATTATTGGTGAACGCGGCACAGGTAAAGAACTAATAGCAGCACGCTTACACTTTTTATCAAAACGCTGGGATCAAAACTACGTAAAGCTTAACTGTGCAGCGCTTAACGAGAACCTACTCGAAAGTGAATTATTTGGCCACGAAAGCGGTGCTTTTACGGGGGCAAGCAAACGCCACGAAGGTCGTTTTGAACGCGCTAACAGCGGCACACTGTTTTTAGATGAATTAGCTAATACCTCAGCTATGGTACAAGAAAAACTGCTGCGCGTTATAGAATACGGTGAGTTTGAACGTGTTGGCGGCAAACAAACTGTAAAAGTAGATACCCGCTTAGTATGTGCGACAAACGAAGATCTTCCTTATTTGGCCGAGCAAGGTGAATTTAGAAGTGATTTACTCGATCGGCTTGCCTTTGATGTAATTACGCTACCACCACTGCGCGAACGCCAAGACGATATTATGCTTCTTGCTGAGCAGTTTGCGATGAATATGGCGCGCGATTTAGAGTGGGAACTGTTCAGCGGTTTTACCCGAAGCTCAACAGAAACACTGCTTAGCTATGATTGGCCTGGTAATATTCGTGAACTTAAAAATGTGGTTGAACGTAGTTTGTATCGCCATGGCAGTGAACATATCCCCGTTCACCAGATTATTTTAGACCCATTCGATAGCCCATTTAGACCAAAAGCGCGTATTAAAGTACCTATAGCGGCTCAACCTGTTAATGCCGAGCCTATTGTTGTTGCGCCGCCGATTACTCAAGCAAGCAGTAATATAGCCGTTGATATTCAATTTCCGTGCAGCTTAAAAGAGCGTTCAAACGACTTTGAAATAAACATGATTAATAAAGCACTCGAACATAGCCAATTTAATCAAAAGAAAACTGCAGAAGTACTTGGTTTAACGTATCATCAATTACGTGGTTATCTTAAAAAATACAATTTGTTGGATCAACAATAGTTAGAGGTTATGCGGGTGCATAAATTATTACTTACTTTACTAGCGGTCACCTTAGTAGGTTGCATTGATAACAAAGAAGAAGTCATAGAAGAAAAAAACCAAGGCTTAGTTTATTGCGCTGAAGCTAACCCTGTGTCGTTTAATCCACAAGTTACGACCACAGGTTCTACTATTGATATTATTGCCAACCAGCTATACGACCGCCTAATTAGCATTGACCCTGTTACGGCAGAGTTTCAAAGTGAGCTGGCAACCGATTGGAAAATAAGTAAAGACGGTAAATCTATTACCTTCACATTGCGCAAAGGTGTGAAATTTCATACAACCGCTTATTTTACCCCTACCCGAGATTTTAACGCCGACGACGTTATATTTACCTTTAGCCGACTATTCGATGTATACAATCCATATCACTTTGTGGGCGATGCCAATTACCCGTATTTTCAAAGTGTGGGGATTGATCAACTTATTCGTAAAATTGTGCGTGTTACTGATCATCAAGTTCGTTTTGAATTGTTTAATCCTGAAAGCAGCTTTTTAGCTAATATGGCCACCGACTTTGCCGTGGTGCTTTCAGAAGAATACGCCATGAAACTTAAGAAAAATAATCAAGAAAACTTATTTGATCAGTACCCTATTGGCACCGGACCATATATTTATAAAGAATATCGCCGAGATCACCTCGTACGCTTTTACCGAAACCCACTTTATTGGAAGCACGACGTCGCACTTGAACAATTGGTTTACGACATAACGCCTAACGGCACTACGCGCATAGCAAAAATGCTGACCAAAGAATGCGATGTAACGGCTCATCCAAGTAGTGCGCAATTGAGTATTTTAGCGCAACGCGACGATATTAACGTTGAAAAAGAAACAAATTTAAATATTGGTTACTGGGCTTTTAATACGGAGCGCGCCCCGTTTGACGACTTACGTGTACGCCAAGCACTTGCCCACGCCATTGATATCGATAAAATTATGCAAGCTGTATATTATGGTAATGGTACACGTGCACAATCTATTTTACCGCCAACCTCATGGGCATTTGAGCCACAAGCAAACATGCCAAGTTTTGATCCAGAACTTGCTAAAAAGTTATTAATTGAAGCTGGGTTACCAGATGGTTTTGATATGACTATTTGGGCGATGCCTGTAAGCCGTATTTATAACCCGAATGCAGGAAAAATGGCAGAACTAATGCAAAGTGACTTACGTAAAATAGGTGTTAATGTCAGTATTGTAGAGTATGAATGGAATACGTTTATTCAACGTATTGGCGAGCACAAGCATGATAGTGTATTGCTTGGTTGGGCCGCTGATACACCTGATCCGGATAACTTTTTTAGCCCTCTTTTAAGTTGCACTGCAACCTTTACCGGTAAAAATCCTGCTAACTGGTGCAATCCGCAATTTGATTTATTACTTACAAAAGCGCTCGATACGACTGATTTAAACATGCGAAAAAAATACTACGATGATGCACAAAGCTTAATTATCGACGAGTTGCCATTGCTGCCTATTGCACATGGCTTACGTTTTCAAGCCAGTAGCGCAGACGTTGAAGGCATAACGCTTGGCCCATTTGGTGCAATTTCACTAGCTAATGCGAGGAAAAAATAATGATCTTAGATTATATTTTACGTCGTTTAGGTTTATTGCTTTTTATGACCCTAATGCTGAGTGTTTTTACATTTTCAATTAGTTATTTGTTCCCAGGCGATCCATTAAGTAATTTAAGTGGTGTACCAAGTAGTAACTTTGCTCAACACAGTGAGCTTGAAGATAAATATTTATATAACAGTAACTATTTTGTGCAATATATAGCCTTTTTAGGACGAATATTCCAAGGCGATTGGGGGCTTTCTTTTGCATCAGGTGACAATGTATTTAGCCATATTGTTGATTTATTACCCGCTACACTAGAACTAAGTGTTTATGCATTAATTGTATCGATTGTCGTTGGCGTACCCGCTGGCATTTTAGGTTCTGCGTACTATAAACGTTGGCCTGATAAACTTATAAATTCAACCACTATGGTTGGTTATTCCATGCCCGTATTTTGGTTAGCACTATTGCTTATTATGGTTTTTTCTCTCAAACTGGGCTGGTTTCCGATGTCGGGAAGAATGGGGTTACTTTATGAGATCCCCGCCGACACAGGCTTTATTTTAATTGATATTGCATTAGCTGGATTTCCATATAAAGGAATGGCATTTTTAGACGCCCTGCGCCATTTAACAATACCCACAATTGTGCTCGCCATGTATCCGACCACTGTATTAGTGCGCTTTACTCGTGAGTCTATGCTTAAAGTTATGGACCAAAGTTTTATTAAAACCGCAAGGGCTAAAGGCCTTAACCGCCGACAACTTATAATTCATCATGCACTGCGCAATGCGCTATTACCGGTAATTAAACAAATTGGTTTGCAATTTAGTACGCTAATAACGCTTGCGATGATTACTGAAGTTATTTTTTCGTGGCCCGGCATTGGCCGCTGGCTTATCGATAGTATTTATCAACGCGATTATCCAGCTATACAAGGCGGCTTAATGGCAGTGTCACTATTTGTTATATTAGCCACTATTATTGCAGAGCTTACTTATACGCTATTCGATCCACTCTCGCGGAATCAAGCCCATGGCAAAGTTTAATATATTTTCTGAAGAGTCGAATAAATCGCCACTTGCACGATTTTGGCGTAAATTTAAAAATAATCACCCTGCGTTAGTTGGCTTGTGGATATTTGTAGCATTTGCTTTACTTGCCGCCAGTGCTCCACTTTTAGCACCGTACGGTGTTAACCAACAGCATAGTGATGCATTACTTATTCCGCCTTCGTGGCGGGAAATGGGTGATGTACGCTTTATCTTAGGTACTGATGACTTAGGCCGCGATGTACTTTCGCGTTTAATGAATGGTGCAACTTACACATTTGGCCTCTCTGTTGTCGCCGCGCTTATTACAACTATTATTGGTGTATTAGTAGGTACATTTGCAGGTATCAGCCGAGGTATTCGCTCAAGTTTTTTAAATCACTTACTTGATATAACGCTCTCTATACCTTCTTTGTTACTGGCTATTATTATCATAGCAATTTTAGGCCCAGGCTTAATGAACACGGTATGGGCAATTATTTTAGCGCTATTACCACAATTTATTCATTCAATCAGAAACCTAATTGTTGATGAACTAAACAAAGATTATATTACCGCGTTTAGGCTCGATGGTGCGTCTAACTGGCATATTATATCACGCGGTATCTTTCCTAATATTTATGAGCACATTGTAGTTATATTTACGATGGCGCTCTCCACTGCAATTTTAGATATTTCTGCATTAGGTTTTTTAAAGCTTGGTGCTCAGCCACCTACCACTGAATGGGGAGCTATTTTAGCCGAAAATTTAGGGCTAATTTATTTGGCACCATGGACTGTTGCGCTGCCAGGCGTACTGTTATTTTTAGCTGTGTTATCGACTAATTTAGTAGGCGATGGCCTGCGACAAGTGTTAAAAGCACGTAAGGCTGATTAAATGCAATTACTTGATGTTCGAAATTTAACCATTGAGCTGCGTACCTCAGAAACGATAATTAGAGCCGTTGACAAGGTAAGCTTTAGCTTAAAAGAAGGCGAAGTACATGCCCTTGTAGGTGAGTCTGGTTCTGGTAAAAGCTTAATTGCAAAAGCAATTGTGGGTGTACTAAACGAACGCTGGAATATTACTGCCGACCGTATGCATTGGCGTGGTGTTGATTTAATGCGCTTAACACCCGAGCAACGCCGTAAAACGGTAAGCCAAGATATTGCCATGATCTATCAAGACCCTAGCCGTTGTCTTGACCCTACAGCAAAAATGTTTGATCAAATAGCCGAAACCTTGCCTGAAAACCCAACAAAGGGGTTTTTCTTAAAACGTAACCGCGAGCGAAAAGACAGAGTAAAAGCGCTTATTCATAAAGTGGGCATTAAAAATCATGAAGCCGTGCTGGATAGCTATCCACATGAGCTCTCAGAAGGCGTATGTCAAAAAGTAATGATTGCAATGGCCATAGCCCGCACACCAAAGCTTTTAATCGCTGATGAGCCCACTACAGCACTAGAAAGTACCACTCGCGCACAGGTATTTAGGTTGTTGAAAAGTTTAAACCAGCTAAAAAACATGTCGATTTTGATGATTTCTCACGAATTAGAAGAAATTGCACATTGGTCACATGGGATCCATGTTTTATATTGCGGGCAAATGGTTGAAGCTGGCCCAACTCACAAAATTTTTAGTCAGCCTCGCCACCCTTATACACAAGCTTTATTAAAAAGCCTACCTGATTACGAACAAGGCCTAGCTCATAAAGAGCCCTTTTACGCATTAAAAGGCACCATACCTACATTACAGCATTTACCGATAGGTTGCCGATTAGGGCCACGCTGCCCACAGGCTCAAAAAGCCTGCGTAGTTACACCTAAGCTTACAAAGCACAACGGGCACAGCTACGCGTGTCATTTCCCGCTGATTAAGGATATGAGATAATGCAACCAGTATTGAAAGTACAAGCTTTGTCTAAAACATTTAATATTCGTGCAGGCTTATTTAGTCGTAAAAAATTTGCGGTACTTAAAAATATTTCATTTTGCATTGGCAAAGGTGAAACTATTGCTGTTATAGGCGAAACGGGAGCGGGTAAAAGCACACTTGCCAAACTGCTTTCAGGCGCTGACAGCGCAGACTGCGGACAGATCTTATTAGAAGGCAATATTATTGAAGATAACGGTATTCGTGATAATCAGTGTCGCTATATTCGTATGATTTTTCAAGATTCAGCGGCCTCTCTTAATCCAGGTTTAACCATTGGTGATACGCTTGATGACTGCCTACAATACAATACTGACTTTGATAAAGCTGAACGGACTGAAAAAATTAGCGCTACGCTGTCAAAAGTTGGATTATTAGTCGATCACCAACATTACTATCCACACATGTTTAGTGTGGGGCAATTACAGCGCGTAGCACTTGCTCGTGCGTTAATTTTAGATCCAAAGGTTGTTGTACTTGATGAGGCACTATCATCACTAGACCCTTCTGTTCGTGCACAAATAGTTAATCTACTTCTCAAATTACAACAAGAAACAGGCCTGACATATGTGATGATCACTCATCATTTAAGCTTAGTTCGTCATATTAGCGACCAAGTTCTTGTACTTGATAAGGGAGAAGTCGTTGAATATGGCGCCACTGAAGTTGTTTTCCAAACACCTCAATCGAAAATAACCCAACGTTTATTAAGCTGTTAAAACAGCATTTTTTTCGCATCTAACCTGAACTCTGGTTAAGAGATTTACTATCATATTGAATCATGGTGATATTTAAATTTAATTTCTCTAGCCAGAAATTTCCAGTGAAAACAAGGCGAATTTACGCGTCAATAGCTGCTCGAGATAGATTTACTATCCAGCGTTCAGGTTATCTATTCTGCTTTGTAATATAACCTCGTTTATTAAGGTCTCTTGTTAAATACACTGCATTTAACAGTTATACCAATTCGCTTAATTAAGTGATCTATTTTGAAGTAAGAAAATCGTGTCGATAACAAAGCAAAAATTTCGTTATTTAGTTGTTCTATATCAGAAATTTTTAACGCTATTAACGCCAGATTTAATCCCTCAAACTGATTAAGTATTATTGCGGATTGGTATTAATACTACAAAGAGGATTTATGTTAAAAAAGACACTACTCGCTAGCATTTCATCGCTATTACTTTTATCAACAACGGTTATCGCCGATGTAGCACCTAATTCAAATGTTAAAAACTGGGTTGGCGGAGTTGACCACTTAGGATTAACCGTGTCAGACCTTGATTCGTCTAAAGTTTTTTTTACTGACGTACTTGGTTTTAAAGTGCTCGGGAGTGACCCAAGTTACCCAGCTTACTTTTTATCAAACGATAAAATAACGATTACGTTGTGGCGTGTTAAAAATGATGAAAAACGTGTGGAGTTTAATCGAGCAGAAAATGTGAGGTTACACCACTTAGCACTCAGTGTTGAGAGTATTGAAAAGTTAGCGCAGCTACACGATCATTTAAAAACGCAAAATAATATTAAAATAGAGTTTGCACCAGAAAACTTAGGTAAAGGTCCAACCCAACATATGATGATAAGAGAGCCTAGCGGCAATCGAATTGAGTTTATTGCCAGAGGTAATTAATACCAACTATATTGAAGACAATAAAAAAGGCGCTTTAAAAGCGCCTTTTTTTTATGAGCTAAATTAATTACTCAACGGGTTGTGCAACCGTTGGTAAGTTAAGCTCAGCATTCGCTTTTAACGCTTCAATAAATACCATGTAGTTTTTATTAGCTTGCGCCATAGTGATACTTTGCTTTGCTTGTGGGTCAATATTAGCTGTAACTTGTGCATCTGTTACCGACTTAAGTGCAACAATTGCAGCATCACCATTATTTAAATCAACTACTTCAAACACTGCAGAACCTGCAGGATGAGCCATTTTAAATGCTTTAGTTACAATTGCTGGCGAAACAGTATAGCTTTGACGTGTTAATTGCGCTTCTTGGCGAAGTGTTAAGCTTTGCTCATTGGCTACATCACTTAAACTCTTACCTGCTTTTACTTCTGCAAATAAGCTACGTGCTTTATCTTTAGCAAGCTCAGATGATTTTTCATTAACTAAACGTGCTTTAATTTGCTCGCTTACTTCACTTAGTGGCTTAGTGGCAGCTGGTTTGTGTTCATTTACACGAACAATAATCGCATGCTCATCGCCAAGCTCAATAACTTCAGAGTTAACTTTATCTTCCAGTAAATCAACTGACGATAACGCAGCAATTACAGATGGCGTATTTAACGGCTCTGGTAATGCGTTAATTGCTAAAAGCGGCGTTGATTTAATCTCTACCTCTGCAACTTCGGCAGCATCGTCTAAGCGATCTGAAATTTCAAATGCTAGTGCACCCATTTCAGTTTGCTTTTCGTAAAAGGCATCTATTTTTTCAGCTTGTTCAAGCTCCGCACGTAAATCAGCTTTAACATCATCATATGCTTTAACTTGTTGCGGCTGAATATCAGTAAGTTTAATTATGTGGTAACCAAACTCTGATGCTACAACCTCTGAAAAGTCACCTTTATTTTTAAGCGTAAATGTCGCGTCTTCAAATGCAGGGTCCATTACATCGCGTTCAATCCACTCAAGATCGCCGCCCATTTCACCACTAACAATATCATCAGATGATGACTCTGCTAATTCAGCAAAATCTGCACCTTGCTCTAATTGTGCGTGCAGTGCATTGGCTTTTTCTTTTGCTGCATCATCGTCTTCGCTGTTATCGATTAAGATATGTGAAACACGGCGTTTTTCTGGCTCAACGTATTGTGCCTTATTTTGATCGTAATACGCTTTAACATCATCTTCAGTAACTGACTCAACCGTAATATCTGTGGCTTTAAGCTCAATATAATTAACTGAGATAAGTTCTGGCGATAAAAACTGTGATGCATTTAGCTCGTAGTAATCAGATACTTCTTGCTCTGATACTTCAACACTTGCTGCTAGCGCTTCTTTGTTTACAACTAAGTAATCAATGCTGCGCGTTTGCTGCTGTAGAGAAATAGCGCTTTTAAGCTCGTTCTCAAGAGCAAAGTCAGTACCGGCTACGGCAGTAACAAGTTGACTGCGCGTCATATCTTTACGAAGGTATTCACGAAATGCATCTGGTTGAAAATTCATTTGACGAATAACTTGTAGGTAACGGTCGTTATTAAACTGCTCACCTACTTGAAAATACGGTAATTCTAAGATTGTTTTACGTACACTTTCGTCGCTTACGCGAAGGCCTAAATCAGCCGCTAGCTGTGATTGCAATTCTTGTTGTACTAAGCGGTCAACTACACCTTGACGTATTTGTGCCATGTAATTTGGATCTGCAGAAATTTGTGCAAAATATTCACCAAATTGTTGTTCTAATCGACTACGCTCATTTTGGAACGCACGATTAAATTCAGTTTGGCTAATTTTAATTCCATTTACTTCAGCAACAGGTTGTTCCGTGGTTTGACCTAGGTAACTACCAATCCCAGCTAAAGCAAAAGATAAAATCACCGCGCCTAAAATTATTTTGGCTACAGGTCCTTGTGAACCTTCTCTGATTTTCTCAAGCATTTGTTTATCTCTTTTTGATCAAGGTTTTTACCTTGTCACATGTAAAAAAAGCGTATCTTACCAGATACGCTTTTTCACTTGAAGTAATTGGCGGTAAAGTTACTTAATTCATCATTTAGATTGATTAAGTAAATTTACATTCGCCATAACTAAACTGTATGAAAACAGTGATTAGTTTACTGCGTCTTTAAGCGCTTTACCGGCTTTAAAAGCAGGAATATTTGCAGCAGCAATTTGAATAGCTTCACCAGTTTGCGGATTACGACCTGCACGTGCAGCACGCTCACGTACTGAGAAAGTACCAAAGCCAACAAGTGCAACTGAGTCACCATCTTTTAGCGCACCAGATACAGATTCGATGAATGAATCTAGAGCACGACCTGCAGCCGCTTTAGAAATGTCAGCATCAGCTGCGATTTGATCGATCAATTGAGATTTATTCACAATATCATCCTCTTTCATTGTTATTATCAAGAGCGATGGTTTTTTAAACTAACATCACTTTTTTGAAAATTTTAGAGCAAACTAATTATGCTCACATGATTATATTTTTCTTAAGCCTAGGCCCCGTAAGGGCTAGGCTTGAAAACCAGTGCTTAACTTATCATATCGTTTAGATTTGAAAAGCCCTAAAAAGCACTTTTTTCGGTTTTTTACTGTTTTTTTGGTGTTTCGACTGAAAAACTCTCAACCGGATGCACTAAAGCCAGTTTTAAAACTTCGTCAATCCATGTAACTGGGTGAATATCTAAGCCCGCCAGCACATTGTCTGGGATCTCTTTTAAATCACGTTCATTAATTTTTGGAATGATGACTGTTTTAATTCCACCACGATGCGCCGCGAGTAATTTTTCTTTTAAACCACCAATTGGTAATACTTCACCACGTAGTGTAATTTCGCCGGTCATTGCAACATCCGCACGTACAGGGTTACCCGTTAAACTAGACACTAAACCAGTCACCATAGCAGCACCTGCGCTCGGACCATCTTTAGGTGTTGCACCTTCAGGCACATGCACGTGAATATCACGTTTTTCATAAAAGTCGCTATTAATACGAAATGTATCTGCACGATTACGCACGACCGTCATGGCCGCTTGAATCGACTCTTGCATTACATCGCCCAGTGAACCTGTATAAGTAAGCTTACCTTTACCTGGTACCGCTGCGCATTCAATAGTAAGTAAGTCACCGCCTACTTCAGTCCATGCAAGACCAGTTACTTGGCCAATACGGTCGCCATCTTCCGCTTTACCGTAATCGAAACGCTGTACACCTAAAAAGTCTTCTAGGTTATCTTGATTGATAGTCACGGTTTTAGTGTCTTTTTCAATTAAGATATTTTTAACCGCTTTACGACATAGTTTTGAAATTTCACGCTCAAGATTACGTACACCCGCTTCACGTGTGTAGTAGCGAATAATGCCAATAATTGCACTATCAGCAATCTCAATCTCATGCTCTTTCAGGCCATTACGTTTCACTTGTTTAGTAATTAAGTGCTCTTTTGCGATGTTTAGTTTTTCATCTTCGGTGTAACCCGATAAACGAATAACTTCCATACGATCCAGTAATGGACCAGGAATGTTAAAGCTGTTTGATGTCGCTACAAACATAACGTCAGATAAATCGTAATCTACTTCAAGGTAATGATCGGCAAAATGGCTGTTTTGTTCAGGATCAAGCACTTCTAATAGCGCTGATGCTGGGTCGCCACGCATGTCTGATGACATTTTATCGATTTCATCTAGCAAGAATAATGGATTTTTAACACCCACTTTAGTCATGTTTTGAATTAACTTACCTGGCATTGAACCAATATAAGTACGGCGATGGCCACGAATTTCAGCTTCATCACGCACACCGCCTAGCGCCATACGGATATATTTACGACCTGTAGAGCGTGCGATAGATTGCCCAAGTGATGTTTTACCCACACCCGGAGGGCCAACTAAACATAAGATTGGACCTTTTAGTTTATTAGTACGCTGTTGCACCGCAAGGTACTCCAGAATACGTTCTTTAACTTTATCAAGGCCATGGTGATCACTATCAAGAATTTTTTGCGCGCCTGCTAAATCTTTTTTAACTTTAGATCGCTTTTTCCACGGCACATTAATTAATGTATCTATGTATGAACGCACTACGGTCGCTTCTGCTGACATTGGCGACATCATTTTAAGTTTATTAAGCTCTGTGGTCGCTTTATCTTGTGCTTCTGTTGGCATACCAGACTCTTCAATGCGCTTTTTAAGTGCTTCAAATTCATCAGGTACATCATCAAGTTCACCCAGCTCTTTTTGGATGGCTTTCATTTGCTCATTTAGATAATACTCACGCTGAGATTTTTCCATCTGCTTTTTAACGCGAGTACGAATCTTTTTCTCAACTTGCAGTAAGTCTATCTCGCCTTCCATAAGCGCCATTAAATATTCAAGACGCTCTGTAACGCTTGAAATTTCTAGCACTTTTTGCTTTTCAGGTACCTTTAATGGCATATGAGCAGCCATTGTATCGGCTAGCCGCGCAGGATCATCAATACCTGAAACTGACGTTAGTACTTCTGGTGGGATTTTTTTATTTAGCTTTACATAGCCTTCAAATTGGCTAATTGCGCTGCGAATAAATACATCTTGCTCTTGCTCATCAATTAAGTCAGATTCAATAAATTGAGCATTAGCAACAAAAAAGTCTTCGCTATCAACGAAGTCTTCAATTTGTGCACGTTGCGTCCCTTCTACTAAAACTTTAACGGTGCCGTCTGGTAACTTTAATAACTGAAGTACAGTAGCAATAGTACCAATACGATAAATATCATCTTGTTCTGGCTCATCTACAGTTGCATCTTTTTGTGCAACTAAGAAAATTTGTTTATCTTTGTCCATTGCCGCTTCAAGGCATTTTATTGATTTTTCACGGCCTACAAAAAGCGGGATCACCATGTGTGGATACACCACAACATCGCGCAGTGCTAGCACTGGGATTTCGACTCGGTCGGTTCTCTCAAGCGTCATTATAATTTCTCTTCGCACTTCATTTATTTTAAAGATTACTCAAGTATATGGGGATAACCTAATTAAAGTTCAACAATTTTCCCATACTCGATTAAATTAATTATAAAAAAAGGAGCCTAAGGCTCCTTTTTTCATTCAAATAGCTTAAAAACTATTCTGATGCAGCTTTATCTTGTTTATTATTTTCATAAATCAAGATTGGGTCAGATTCACCTTTAATAACGGTTTCATCAATAACCACTTTACTTACATCATCCATTGAAGGAAGCTCGTACATTGTATCAAGCAATACACCTTCAACGATTGAACGAAGACCACGCGCACCTGTTTTACGCTCCATTGCTTTGTGGGCAATTGCAGCTAAGGCATCATCGCGGAACTCAAGTTCAACGTCTTCCATGCCAAACAACACTGAAAACTGTTTAGTAATCGCGTTTTTAGGCTCACTCAAGATTTGTACAAGTGCTGCTTCATCAAGCTCAGTTAACGTTGCAACTACTGGCAAACGGCCTATAAATTCAGGGATTAAGCCGTATTTAACTAAATCTTCTGGTTCTACGTCTTTAAATGTTTCACTTAAAGAACGACTCGCCGCAGACTCTTTTACGCTAACGCCAAAACCGATACCGGTATTTTTATGACTACGTTGTTCAATTACTTTATCTAAGCCTGAAAACGCACCACCACAAATAAATAAGATTTTAGATGTATCTACTTGTAAAAACTCTTGCTGTGGATGTTTACGACCACCTTGCGGTGGAACTGAGGCAATTGTACCTTCGATCAGTTTAAGTAGCGCCTGTTGAACGCCCTCACCCGATACGTCACGCGTAATTGATGGGTTATCTGATTTACGAGAAATCTTGTCAATTTCATCGATGTATACAATACCACGTTGTGCTTTTTCAACATCGTAATCGCACTTTTGTAAAAGCTTTTGAATGATGTTTTCAACATCTTCACCTACATAACCCGCTTCGGTTAATGTAGTGGCATCGGCCATAGTAAACGGCACATCAAGTAGACGCGCTAACGTTTCTGCAAGTAATGTTTTACCACTACCAGTTGGGCCGATAAGCAAAATATTACTTTTACTTAATTCAATATCTTGCTTAGTCGATTGATTGCGCAGTCGTTTATAGTGGTTATAAACTGCAACAGACAATACTTTTTTAGCATGATCTTGACCAATAACATAATCGTCTAAGTGTTTACGAATTTCTTTTGGTACAGGTAGTTTATCAGACGTGTCATGCTTAGGAGCAATGTCTTTAATTTCTTCCCTGATAATATCGTTACACAACTCTACACATTCATCACAAACGTATACTGATGGGCCTGCAATTAATTTACGTACTTCATGCTGGCTTTTGCCGCAAAAAGAGCAGTATAACAATTTATTACTTTTGTCGCCGTCTGTAGGAGTGTCAGACATTCAGCTACCTCATTTTATTACGTTGGCCACCAAAACTGTTGGTGGCTATTTCAATACGCTTTAACTATACCAAAATTTATTGGTTTTCGCATAGTAACTCTAAGTGGCAAGCAGATAACCTGCTCACCAAGCGCTTACTTTTTATCGCGATTTGTAAACACTGAATCAACCAAGCCGTAATCTACAGCCTGCGAAGCACTCATAAAGTTATCACGATCAGTATCTTTGGAAATCACATCTAACGGTTGGCCTGTATGCTCAGCCATTAAGCGATTTAGTTTGTCTTTAATAGACAGAATTTCTTTCGCATGAATTTCAAAGTCAGATGCTTGACCTTGGAAACCACCTAATGGTTGGTGAATCATCACGCGTGAGTTAGGTAGGCAAAAACGCTTACCTTTAGCACCAGCAGTAAGTAAAAAAGCACCCATGCTTGCAGCCTGACCTACACATATTGTACTTACATCAGGTTTGATGAAGTTCATAGTGTCATATATAGCCATACCTGCAGTTACTGAGCCACCTGGTGAGTTAATGTATAAAAAGATATCTTTATCAGGGTTTTCTGACTCTAAAAATAGCATTTGCGCTAAAATCAGATTTGCCATGTTGTCTTCAACTTGACCTGTTAAAAAGATAATACGCTCTTTTAATAATCTCGAATAAATATCATACGAGCGCTCGCCTTTAGGTGTTTGTTCAACAACCATAGGGACCAATGCATTTAGGGGATCTGTAATACCAGTATTCATACTTATTTAATTCCTTATGCGCTTATACTTATCCTTACTATAAGAAAAGCATAATTATCGTTTTTCGCAAATTAAAGGCCAAAAACTAAAATGGCCCGGGCACGCTGTATAAACAGAGTAGCACGAGCCATTTAATCGTTAGCGAGAGCTTAAGTCAATGACTTATTAAGCACCTTGCTGTGGATTCATGATGTCATCAAATGCTTTTTCAACGTCAGTTACAACTGCTTTAGCTAAAATAGCTTCAACAGCTTGCTCTTCCATTGCTACATTACGCATTTGCTGCATAAGTTGATCATTTGCTTTGTAGTATTCTACTACTTCAGTTGGATCTTCGTATGCAGAAGCAACTGTTGCGATTAATGCTTCAACTTTAGCATCATCAACTTTAATCTCGTTAGCTTTGATCACTTCACCTAATAAAAGGCCAGTTTTAACACGTGTTACAGCTTGCTCATGGAACAATTCAGCTGGAAGCTCAGGCATATTTTTAGCATCACCACCAAAACGTTGAGCCGCTTGCTGACGTAGTGCATCAACTTCTTGATCAACAAGCGCTTTAGGCACTTCAATTTCGTTGTTAGCTAAAAGACCTTTGATTGCTTGGTCTTTAACACTTGCTTTAACCGCTTGGTCTAGCTCACGTGTCATGTTCTTTTTAACTTCTTCTTTAAGCGCGTCTACGCCGCCTTCGGTAACACCGAATTTAGTTGCAAACTCTTCGCTTAATTCTGGTAATTCTTGCGCTTCAACTTTTTTCACTGTGATAGTGAATTGAGCCGCTTTACCTTTTAAGTTTTCAGCGTGGTAATCATCAGGGAACGTTACATCAGCAACTACTTCTTCGCCTGCTTTTTTACCTACGATGTTATCTTCAAAACCTGGGATCATACGACCTTGACCAAGTTCTAATGGGAAGTCTTCAGCTTTGCCGCCTTCAAATACTTCACCGTCGATAGTACCTACGAAATCAACTGTTACACGGTCGTTTTCGCCAGCAGCTGCATCAACATCAACATCAGCCCACGCTGCATGTTGCTTACGAAGTGTTTCTAGCATGTTAGCTAAATCTTCGTCAGTTACTGTTACCGCTGGTTTCTCAACAGTAATCTTATCTAAACCTTGAACTTCAACTTCAGGGTAAACTTCAAACGTTGCTGAAAACTCTAAATCTTTACCTGCTTCAAGTGATTTAGGAGCGAATGTAGGCGCGCCAGCTGGATTGATTTTTTCAGAAACGATTGCTTCGTAAAAATTACGTTGCATTACTTCGCCAGCAACTTCTTGACGAACTGCAGGGCCAAAACGCTTGTTAATTACAGATACTGGAACTTTACCAGCACGGAAACCATCTATACGCTGTGTTTTTGACAGTTGTTGTAGGCGTTTTTTTACTTCGCTCTCAACGTTCTCTGAAGGAACGGTGATAGTTATACGGCGCTCAAGGCCTTGGGTCGTCTCAACAGAAACTTGCATGATTTACCTCAATATTCAATTTTGGCGATTGTTCGCCTTCCTTACAAACAAAGTGATCTGCATGAGTCTTGATAAAGTTTAAGCGGTTTTTCACACTTAAAAGCATCCGTCGCTACCATGAGATACCATTGCTGCTTTGCCCTTCGGGCACTATGTTAAACAATAGACGCGGCATTATAACCTAATATTTATGATAGTCGAGTATAGGGCGCAATTATTTGGACTAGATATGGGACTATAGAAGCTAACTGAATAAAAAACAGACTAACTAAGCGTTAGATGAAATGAAATACAAATTATTTAATATAATTATAGGTTAACGTGTATTGATTTATAATATTAGAGGATTTTATTTACTAATCTTACTAGATAAGAAATGGTCGGCGATGCAGGATTTGAACCTGCGACCCCTTGGACCCAAACCAAGTGCGCTACCAAACTGCGCTAATCGCCGATATTGAAGAATTAACTTCTTTTTCATACTGAACACTTAAACTGAGAGCTTAAGACCATTTTAAGAAATGGTCGGCGATGCAGGATTTGAACCTGCGACCCCTTGGACCCAAACCAAGTGCGCTACCAAACTGCGCTAATCGCCGATATTCTTTGTAAATGGGGTGACTGATGGGGCTCGAACCCACGACAACCGGAATCACAATCCGGGGCTCTACCAACTGAGCTACAATCACCGCTATATTTACATGTTTTCAAATGGTGCACCCAGAAGGATTCGAACCTTCGACCCACGCCTTAGAAGGGCGTTGCTCTATCCAGCTGAGCTATGGGCGCATCGAAAACTTCGTAGTTTACCAATAAGCTATTCGATTATAATAAATTATAAAAAAATGGTCGGCGATGCAGGATTTGAACCTGCGACCCCTTGGACCCAAACCAAGTGCGCTACCAAACTGCGCTAATCGCCGATACTTACTATTGTTTGCGAGTGACCTCGTTGACAACGGGGTGCATAATAGTGATTTGACGAGGTTAGGTCAAACGTTTTTTTTATTAAATCAATCAAGTGTTCATTTTTAGTGCACAATGGTTAAATATTATAATAGAAGGCTGAATTTTAAACTATTTAACCACTCAAGTACTATATAACTTAAAAGCAACTTGGCGCTGCAATGCTTTTCTGCGAAAATAGTAGGCACATTATAAAACGAGTTAAATAAAGACTGTATTTTCTTTATTAGCATTTTTACCCCTATTTTATTATGCATTCGTTTTTAGAGTATCGGTATCTAGTTAATTAACCCCAATTAAAGGTCACCCATGACGGCAAACATCATTGATGGTAAGGCAATCGCAAAACAAGTACGTAGCGCTGTAGCAGAACGCGTAAGTGAGCGTGTAGCAAATGGTTTACGTGCACCAGGACTTGCAGTAGTACTTGTAGGACTTGATCCAGCAAGCCAAGTTTACGTTGGTTCAAAACGTAAAGCCTGTGAAGAAGTAGGTTTTATTTCTAAATCATTTGATTTACCTGCGGACACACAAGAGCAAACTCTTTTAGATTTAATTGACGAGCTAAATAATGATGCCGAAGTTGATGGAATTTTAGTGCAGTTACCACTGCCCAAAGGTCTTGATGCTGAAAAGATTTTAGAACGTATTACCCCACATAAAGATGTTGATGGATTTCATCCATATAACATTGGCCGATTAGCACAACGTATGCCTGCTCTTCGCCCATGTACGCCAAAAGGTATTATTACATTACTTGATTCTACGGGCGTACGTTATAAAGGTATGCATGCAGTTGTCGTTGGCGCATCAAATATTGTGGGTCGTCCAATGTCGTTAGAGCTTTTATTGGCCGGTTGTACAACCACAGTATGCCATAAGTTTACTCAAGACTTAGAAACGCATGTTCGCCGCGCTGACTTATTAGTTGTGGCTGTCGGTAAACCTGAATTTATACCTGGAGATTGGATAAAAGAAGGCGCTATAGTCATCGATGTAGGCATTAACCGTTTAGATACGGGTAAATTAGTCGGTGATGTTCAATACAGTGTGGCTGAACAAAAAGCGCATTTTATTACACCTGTACCAGGTGGCGTTGGCCCGATGACGGTCGCAAGCTTAATTGAAAACACACTTGAAGCGTGTGAGAAATATCACAGCTAAGCTGTTAAAAAATCAAAAAAGGGTTGCCATTTGGCAACCCTTTTTTAGTTGAACGTGAATTACTTTAAACGCTTACGCTTTACGCCACGTTGTTTTACCGGCTGAATCTTCAAGTATTACACCTAACGCATTAAGTGCATCACGAGCTTCATCAGCAGCAGCCCAATCTTTACTAGTACGCGCTTCATTACGTTTTACAATTAATGCTTCAATTGTCGCCACTTCGTCATCATCTTGCCCGCCTTGTAAAAAGGCTTCCGGTGCTTGTTGAGCAACACCCAAAACGTTACCAATACTGCGTAATATAAACGCAAGTTGCCCAGCTTGAACTACGTCACTTTCTTTTACGCGGTTTAACTCTTTAGCAAGTTCGAACAACACAGGTAGTGCTTCTGGTGTATTAAAGTCGTCATCCATCGCTTTTCTAAATTTAGCAACAAACTCATTGCCTTCTAAATCGCATTCTACTGGCTCAACATCACGAAGCGCTGTATAAATACGTTCAAGTGATGAACGCGCTTGGTCTAAATTTTCTTGCGAATAATTTAATTGGCTACGGTAATGACCTGAAATTAAAAAGTAACGAACAGATTCAGCATCGTATGCTTTTAAAACTTCACGCACTGTAAAGAAATTATCTAACGACTTAGACATTTTTTCTTTATTTACTTGTACCATGCCAGTATGTATCCATGTATTTACATACTTGCCGTTGTTTGCACAGCACGACTGGGCAATTTCGTTTTCATGATGTGGAAACTGTAAATCAGACCCCCCACCGTGAATATCAAAATGCTCACCTAAATGCTTTGAGCTCATTGCCGAACATTCAATATGCCAACCAGGACGCCCTTCTCCCCACGGTGATGACCATGATGGTTCACCTGCTTTTGCTTTTTTCCATAACACAAAATCAAGTGGATCGTCTTTATCTTGCGCCACTTCAACGCGAGAACCTGATTGCAACATTGTTAAATCTTGCTGAGAAAGCGCGCCATATTGCTCAAACGTTGATACATCAAACAATACATCGCCATCAGCTGCGACATAGGCATGGCCTTTTTCAATCAAGCGCTTAACCATAACGATAATTTCATCCATATGGCTTGTAACTGTTGGTTCAATATCTGGGCGTAGCATATTTAGGCTATCAAAATCTTCATGCATCGCTTTAGTCATGCGAACAGTTAAGTCGTTTATTGACTCACCATTTTCGTTCGCACGTTTAATTATTTTATCGTCGATATCTGTAATGTTACGAACATATTTTAAATCGTAACCAATATGACGTAAGTAGCGCACAATAACGTCAAAACCAACAAAAGTACGCGCGTGTCCAATATGGCAGTAATCATAAATGGTGATACCACACACATACATGTCGATTTTTCCTTCGACCATCGGTTTAAATTGCTCTTTTTGTCGCGTGAGTGTGTTGTATATATTTACCATTTACTTTGAGTCCTTGACTATTTACTTGAACAGTTATGTTACCACTTGAAAAGCCCCTGCTCTAGCGCTTTATAACAAACCAAACATCTACTTTGTTAATCTTAGCCAACTACGATAAAATAGCGCCAATATTTAAACCGGATATAGGAAAACACATGGTTGTTCTACACACTAATTTTGGTGACATCACCATTAAAATGTTTGAGCAAGAAGCTCCAAACACAGTTAAAAACTTTTTAGAGTATGCAAATGCTGATTTTTTCAACGGCACTATCTTTCATCGCGTAATCGATGGTTTTATGGTTCAAGGCGGTGGTTTTGTTCCAGGTATGGAACAAAAAGAAGTAAACGATCCAATTCAGAATGAAGCTAATAACGGCCTGTCTAATAAAATAGGCACTTTAGCTATGGCACGTACACCTGATCCTCATTCAGCTACAGCACAGTTTTTCATTAACGTGAACAACAACGACTTTTTAAACCACAGCAGCGAAACATCGCAAGGTTGGGGTTATTGTGTTTTTGCTGAAGTTGTAGAGGGCATGGACGTAGTCAATAAGATTAAAGCAGTTGCAACAGGTAGTACTGGTTTTCACCAAGACGTACCTCTTGAAGATGTGATCATCGAAAGCGTTACTGTTAGCTAATAGTACGTTTACCCACGTAATGTGGAGTACCAGCGGGCATTTACGCAATGTGTATACGCCCGCTTTATTTATATCGAAAAGATTGATCTATGACTCACCAAACTTACTTTATTGCAGATTTACATCTAAGCGAAAACCGCCCCGACATTAGCGCTGCATTTTTTGACTTTTTAAATACACATATACTAAATAAAAATGTAGATGCACTTTATATTTTAGGTGATTTTTTTGAAGTTTGGGTCGGGGATGACTACATTACTGCACTGAGTGCCGATGTAGCAAAGCACCTTAAAGCAGTCAGTGATAGTGGCACTGCGGTGTATTTCATTCATGGCAATCGTGACTTCATTATGCGCAAGCAATATGCAGACATGGCCGGTATGACATTACTTGCTGAACAAACGGTCATTGATTTATATGGTACGCCAACAGTCATTTTACATGGCGACGAAATGTGCACTCAAGATACTGAGTATCAAAACTTTAGAAAAAAGAGCCGTGGTTGGTGGTGGCCAAAACTAATGCTTGCAATGCCGCTTTGGTATCGTAAAAAAATAGCGCGCAACGCCCGCGAAAAAAGTAAGTTAAGTCAAGCTGATAAACCTATCGAAATTTTAGACGTTGTCGATGACGCTGTACTTGCAACCTTTGCCAAACATAACGTTACTAATATGATTCATGGTCATACTCACCGCCCTAATGTTCATACATATAAAATTAATGAACAAACACTTACTCGCACAGTGCTAGGTGACTGGTATACCCAAGGTTCTTATTTAGTGGTCACCCCTAAATCACAAGAGTTAATCAACACGCCTTTCGCATAATTTCGAATTCTGACTACTCTTGTTCAGTAAAGTTTAATAAAAGTGAGGGGCTAAATGATAAAGCTGATAATTTTCATCCTAGTGACTGTTATTCCAACAAAGGCATTATGCGAGCAAACATGGCAAATTGTTACTGAGAACTTTCCCCCATACTTTAGTAATGACTTGCCTAAAAACGGCTGGCTCTATGAGATAACCCGCGCGGCCCTTATAACACAAGGTATTAATAGTGAAATAGAATTTACCACATGGGATCGCGCTTTAAAATTATTAGAAAAAAAGAGAAAAACAGCTATTTTAGGCGCTTTTTATTCTGCAAAGCGGAATGAGGTTTTTTATTATTCTCGTCCACTTGCACGTGCCCACACTGGAATTTTTAAACGAAAAGAAAGTACAATTAATTTTGATGGCACCACTCAATCATTAGTACCTTATAGTATTGGTAAAGAAGATAGCGCTTTTATAAGCCAAAAATTCACTAGAAACACCGAATTGGCAATCACGTCCACTAAAAGCCTCCCTACTAGCTTATACTTACTGCAACAAGGGCGTATTGATCTGGTCGCAGGCACTAAAGAGGTTGGCAAGTATTGGCTTGAGTACAGTACAGAAGTTAATTTAGATAAGAATAAAATTGAGTACTTATAGTTACTCCGTTCCATTAATTAATGTATTTACCTATCTCATTAATACATGGAATATGCTTCTGTTGATCACGAATATTTGAGCGGAAACAATCAATGTTTGTAACAAGACTTTCGGATCAACAGAAGTTATTTGTTTCAATACGCATACTCAGGGATTGTCGTAATGCCGACTATCTATAAGACCTGCGAGAAACACTATTAGCCTCTATCTATTCTTTCACTTTACCTCTAGGAGGCCCAAAATGGAAGCCTTTAACGTCTCAGATTTTGCTGCCCTTATCGGGATCGATTGGGCCGACCGTAAACACGATATTTGTGAAATAAATCGCGACACAAATACACAACATTTAAGTGTGATTTCCTCTGAGCCTAAGTCAATTAATGCATGGGCGCTTGGGTTAAAACAACGCTACAACGGCAGATCTGTTGCTGTCGCGTGTGAGCTAAAAAAAGGCCCACTTATATATGCACTCAGTAAATTTAAGCACATTGTATTATTTGTGATTAACCCATCAAGTGTTGCTAAATACCGTGCTGCATTTACGCACAGCGGGGCGAAAGATGATCCTACTGATGCAATTATTCAAGTTGAAATCTTACAACTTCATATGGATAAATTAACGGTTATTAGGCCGGATTCAGAGGACGTTAGGTGTCTTGCGCAGCTTGTCGAATACAGACGTAAACTAGTACAAGATCGTGTTAATTTAACCAATAAAATAGCCACAACGCTAAAAAATTATTATCCCCACGTGATTGATTGGTTTAAAGAAAAAGACACTCAAATATTCTGTGACTTCTTACTGCGCTGGCCCTCTCTTGCTCACGCTAAAAAAGCGAGGAAACAAACACTACTCGACTTCTTTAATCAACATAATTCCCGCTACCCACTCGTTAATGAAAAGCGGATAAAAGAAATAAAAGATGCTGAAATTCTCACCGAAGATATGGCGGTGATCACGCCAAACTTATTACTTATTGAATGCCTCGTTCCGCAACTTAAACAGCTAATGTTGGCAATAACACGATTTGATGACGAAATTAAAACACTTTATAAGCAACATACAGATCGCGCTATTTTTGATAGTTTACCTGGGGCGGGGCCACAATTAGCACCTCGATTATTAGCCGCTATGGGGTCAAATCGTGACCGCTATAAGTGCGCCGCTGACATACAAAAATACGCAGGCATTGCTCCAGTAACCGAACGCAGTGGCAAAAAGGAATGGATACACTGGCGATACTCATGCACTAAATTTTTAAGGCAAACATTTGTGGAATGGGCTGGATTATCTGTGCGTTATTCATTTTGGGCTAAAGCCTATTATCGGCAGCAAGAAGCCAAAGGAAAACCTCATAATACCATCATCAGATCATTGGCATTTAAGTGGATACGAATCCTATTTAGGTGCTGGAAAACACATACGCCCTACGATGAATCAACTTACTTAACCGCATTGAAAAGTAAGGGATCACCGCTGTTAAAATTTGCGGTGGAAAGTGAGCTTTAGCGCTTGCTGTCCACCTCAGGGCGTGTTGTTACCCGATCTTGCTACTCACAAGTTATATTTAGTTGTTTCTCAATCAAACTATAGAGCTAAAGAATATTTACAAAAGTTTAATAGGGGGATTGATGCAATAGTAGAAAACGGAAGTATTGCTGATATTATGAAAAAACATAATTTCAGCAATGAAAAAATTACTGAATACATTAATTTTTTAAAAGAAAATTAACTAGTTTGACACTGTAGGTACGCCACTATGAAACTTAAAGTCAGTGTCAGTTGTAGAAATTAGTTCTTTTTCTTTTTCACCAAAAAAGTTCACGCGTTCGGTAATATCAAAATCAGCTATTTCTTGCGCTAAAGTTAAATAATCTTGGTAATGACGCGCTTCTGAGCGTAATAACGAAATATAAAAATCACCTAAACGTTTATCAACATGTGGCGCAAGCTTTGCAAAACGCTCACACGAACGTGCCTCAATATAAGCGCCTACTATTAGCTTATCGACTAATGCATCAGGCTCGAATGTTTTAACATGACAAAGCATACCTTTTGCATAACGACACGGTGTAATGCTTTGATACTCTACACCGTACTCGTCCATAATTTCGAGCACTTGATAAAAGTGATGCAGCTCTTCTTTTATTAATAAAACCATTTTATCGATTAGGCCTTGCCCGTATTGTGAGCTAGATTTAGGTATTATTGATTTAGTGAGTTTATTTTTAGCCGCCAGATCGCGCCAGTTACCTTCACGCTTATAAATAAGTGCTTCAAATGGCTTTAGCCATTCAAGTAAGGCATCACTTCCCTCTTTATCAACAGCATATTTACGTATTAAAAACATCGCACTTTGAGCCGCTTTTAATTCACAAATTAAGTGATCTATTAAAATGACTGATAGGTTTTCTTTTTTAATTGCTTGCTCCACCCATTGCTCTGGGGTGGTACACAATAAAAAGTTATTAATCGGCTCTAAAAGTTGGCTGTGTGGCACGTTGACTGCTCATTACTAAATAAATTTGATAGACCATTATTTTAACACGAAATTTTGCTTGGGATAAATCAAAGCCCTAACTTGCGTAAAAGAGTTAATAGCGAGTTAACTTGACTTTGCAAAATAAGTGAACCATAACTGTACATAGACTGTATAAAAATAAACCAACCAAAACAATAATACGTTCCTTTATGGAGTAAATACTATGATACTAAACCATCTTTGGGGAATCTATGCTCATCCCCTAGAAGAGTGGCAAACAATCGATAACCGCCACGAAAGTTTAACCTACAGCTTGTCACATATTTTATTAATTGCTCTGTTCCCCTCAATAATGGGCTACTACTCGTCTGTTTATTTAGGATGGAGTATAGGCGCAGGTGATGCGGTATTTTTAACACACGATAGTGCACTGCTAATTGCAGGCGCGATGTATTTTGCTTTAATAGCGGGCGTATTCGCATTGGCGTATTTAGCCCATTGGATGGCGGTTACATTTGGCTCTAAGCCTACATTTACACAAACACTTGAACTTGCAGCATATACTGCAACTCCAGTGTTTATGTCGGCACTCGCCGCTTTTTGGCCTGTACTTTGGTTTGTAGTGTGTGTTGGAATTATTGCACTGGCTTACTCGGTTTATTTACTCTACACCGGCGTACCAATACTTATGCATATCCCAGAAGAGCGTGGCTTTATTTACGCCAGCTCGGTAGTAACGTGTGGATTAATATTACTGGTTATTATTTTAGCTGTAACAGCTATGCTTTGGACAAATGGGATTGTTAGCCCAATGTTTACTTAATAAAGTTTACCTAATAGAGAGTCGTGTTTGATAGAAATGTTCCCTTTCTTTCCTTCGCAAAAAAGGAGCTAATTAGCTCCTTTTTTTATGTGTAACGACTTTTTATTAACTAACTATTAATCAGCTTCGTTTTCATCTTGGTTGTGTATCTCTAAACCTGAAGACATCGCACTTTCGCGGGTGCTTTTTGCAGAATCGTTACGTAGCTTATCAATACGATTTAAATAGTTTTGATCAATATCGCCTGTAATATATTGGCCATCAAATACTGACGTTTCAAACTTAGTAATTTCAGGGTTTTCTTGGCTAACCGCAGCAATTAAATCTTTTAGCGATTGAAAGATTAAACCGTCAGAACCAATACTTGCATTAATATCTTCTACTTCACGTCCGTGAGCAATAAGCTCAGCTGCTGAAGGCATATCAATACCGTACACATTAGGGAAGCGTATTTCAGGCGCTGCTGATGCAAAGTAAACGTTTTTAGCGCCAGACTCTCGGGCCATTTCAACAATTTGTGCTGATGTTGTACCACGCACAATTGAGTCATCAACCAATAATACGTTTTTACCTTTAAACTCACGATCAATTGCATTTAGCTTTTGACGTACTGACTTTTTACGCATCTCTTGGCCAGGCATGATAAACGTACGACCAATATAACGGTTTTTAACAAAGCCTTGGCGGTATGGTAAATCAAGCACACGTGCGATTTCCAGTGCTACATCACATGACGTTTCTGGGATTGGGATAACGACATCAATATCTTTGTCAGCCCATTCACGTGCAATTTTTTCGCCGAGTTTAGTCCCCATGTTTACGCGTGTTGCATACACAGACATACGGTCTATTGTTGAATCAGGACGTGCAAAATAAACGAATTCAAAAATACATGGCGAGTAAGATGCCTTATCAGCACAACTAAGCGAATGAAATTCACCTTCTTCTGTAACATATATAGCTTCGCCAGGCGCAACATCACGAATAAACTCAAAGCCATCAGGCTTTAACGCAACGCTCTCTGAGGCAAACATGTATTCCGTACCCTTTTCGGTTTCGCGTTTACCAAATACAAGTGGGCGAATACCATTGGGGTCGCGAAAAGCAACAATACCGTGACCGATGATCATAGCAATTGTTGCATAACCACCGCTTACTTTATTATTTACTTCGGTTACCGCAGTAAAAATATCTTCAGGGTCTAAATGCAACTTATCAGATTTGCTTAATTCATGTGCCATAACATTAAGTAAAATTTCAGAGTCTGATGTTGTATTAACATGACGACGTGCTTCTGAGAATAACTGCTCTTTTAAAGTTTCTGCATTAGTAAGGTTACCATTATGGGCAAGCGCTATACCAAACGGTGAGTTAACATAAAAAGGCTGTGCTTCAGATGAACTTGAAGACCCTGCGGTAGGATAACGCACATGGCCAAGACCAATTGTACCTTGTAGTCGTTTCATATGACGAGTGTGAAAGGCATCTTTCACAAGGCCATTTGCTTTGCGTAAGCTAAACGTATTATTCTCAATGGTAATGATACCCGCGGCATCTTGACCACGGTGCTGCAAAACAGTTAAGCCATCATAAATCGCCTGGTTAACAGGAGATGTTCCGACTATTCCAACGATACCACACATGTAATTTATCCTCGCCGATTAACGGTTTACTGAATTTAAAAAGCTCGAGTTGTTTTCTAGGTACGAAAAGAACCATTCAACAACAAAGCCAAATTCTGGAATCAAAATAGAATTGCCCCACCAGTGCGTATTGGGTGCACCAGTAAAAGCATCAAGAAAGAAGAGTAACGCGCTCACGACCAACACGCCTCGTAGAGCACCAAACACTATGCCAAAAACACGGTCGGTACCCGATAAACCAGTACGATGTACAAGCTCACCTAAAATATAGTTTAGTAAACCGCCTAACAGTAGCGTCGCAAAGAATAATATGGCTATGGCCGCAGCATTTCTTAAAAGGGGTTCAGAAATGGTTGTTAGGAAGGAAGCTAAATATTGGTAAAACAAGCTAGAGATGATAAAGGCGCCAGCCCATACCGCTAATGACATTGCTTCTTTTACAAAGCCGCGTATTAAACCGATGATGGTAGACAGTGCAATGATGCCAATAATGGCGTAATCAACCCAGATCATAAGAACCAATTAGTCGCTAATTTGGGGCGCATTCTATACCCAAACATCGTTAGTATGCAAGTTTAAACGGGAGAATACTGGGTTGTAGTCAATACAAAAAATTAACATTTTAGAATGGGTATTGCGGGCGAGTGATAATCATAAAAACAAATATTAATAAATAAAAAAGGCTTGTTATACAAGCCTTTTTTATAATTATTTTGTTACTTCGTATTGCGTAACTTTACCATTTAATTTAGTAAGCTTTTTAAGCTGGGGGAGCTGCTTTTGTAATTCACTTTTATCAAGTGAAGGGCCAACAAATACTTTGGTTAATGTCCCATTTGGGGTTTTAATCGGTTTAGTAAACGTTTTAAACCCTTCAACCTTTAGTTTAGCTTGTAATGCTTTTACGTTTGCAACATGTGAAAAACTACCTAATTGAATAACATAAGCCATACTCGTTAGGTTTTCATCACTTTTACGCGGTGCAATCGGTTTTGGTTTAGCTTGAACAGGAGTCGTTGGTTTTGCTTTAGGCTCTATGCTTGCTTCAACGACTTTATCCTCTACAGCATAATCACTTTCCACTATTGCATTTTGCTGCTCAAAAGCCTCATCATCAGCTTGAATATCTTCGATTTCATCTTGCTTTAGTGGCTCTGCGTTAGCAACATTTTCATCAATTGACTCTTGAAGATCGATTGTTTTGAACTCAGGGCGATCAGGAATCGCTTTAAAGCCTTCTTTATAATGCACTTTTTCGCCATCGAGTATATTAGGGATAAACACAATTGCTGCGATCACCACTATACTTGTTCCGACTAAGCGATTAATAAAACTTGAGTTCACCGACATCCTCTCTATTTTTTAAAGTAATTAATAGCGCCGGCCACAGTAAAAAAAGAACCAAATACAATCAACATAGTATCACGTTGTTGTTTTGGTAAAATTACACTTAGTGCCTGTGCCACACTATCATAGCTATTGATAGTATTATGATGAGACAATTCCTGCAGTGCATTTTGTAAATTACTTGCAGTGTCGCCTCGCGGGCTACTTAAGCTCGCTAACGACCACTCATCGACCAGGTTGCTTACTTCTTTAAGTACACCGACTTTGTCTTTATCAGCAAGCATAGCGACTAATGCATGAATTTTAAAGCCTTTATCTTTATAGCTTGATAACTTATTGGCTAAATAACGCGCCGACTCAGGGTTATGTGCCACATCTGTAAAGACTAAAGGCTCAGTACTTAACTGCTGAAACCGCCCTTCTACAACTAAATTAGCTAGGCAATCTCTTATTATCTGCACACTAGGTAATAAGTTTAAAACACTTAGCGCAGTTAGCGCAGTGGCTGCATTTTGACACGGTATTGCTGGCTTATCTATTTCAAGATTATGCTGTTTATATTGCCAATTAAAGCTCTCAGCATTTTCTTTGAAAATAAAGTCACTGCCCGACAACGTCATATTGGCATTAATTTCCTTGCCATAATCAGTCATTGTATGAGGAATATTTAAATCCCCGATAATAGCGGGCGTATTTTCACGAAAAATACCGGCTTTATCATAAGCCACCAACTCACGGGTATCACCTAAATACTCTTTATGGTCTAAGTCTATAGTGGTAATCACACTTGCATACGGCGTTACTATATTTGTAGCGTCAAAGCGCCCACCTAAACCAACCTCAAGTAATACATAATCGACGTTACAGCGTTTAAAAATTGCCAATGCCCCCAAAGTACCATATTCAAAATAAGTCAGAGGAGTGTCTTTACGGCCTTGCTCAAGCTGGTGAAAAGCATCTATATGAAATTGGTCTGCCAATTCTTCCCCATTAACTCGTACACGCTCGTTATAATGAATTAAATGTGGAGATGCGTAAGTACCCACGCTAAAACCTTGCGCTAGTAATAGCGACTCTAAGCAACGTGCAGTGGTGCCCTTACCATTTGTACCGGCAATAAGAATAATTTTACTTGGAGTGTTTAAAAGGCCAATATTGTTGGCAACATTAGCAACTCGTTCTAAGCCCATTGCAATGTTAGCAGGGTGAACACTTTCTAAATAAAAAAGCCAATCATCAAGGCTTGATGATTGGCTAGGAATTGTTTTTGTCATAGCGTGTAATCAGTAAAGCTGAAATTTACGCTACTCTATGCTCTTGTTCCGTAGAAGGCAAGTTCATAAATTTAGCTAAAATGCGTGCAAGGGTATCGCGCATTTCACGGCGGTCAATAATCATGTCAATTGCACCGTGTTCTAGCAAAAATTCACTACGCTGAAAACCTTCAGGTAATGTTTCGCGAACAGTTTGCTCAATAACACGAGGACCCGCAAAACCAATTAACGCTTTAGGTTCTGCAACGTTAATATCGCCCAGCATAGCAAGTGATGCAGATACACCACCCATTGTTGGGTCAGTCATTACTGAAATAAACGGAAGGCCTTTTTCAGTCATTTTTGCAAGCGCAGCACTTGTTTTAGCCATTTGCATCAGCGACATAAGCGCTTCTTGCATACGTGCTCCGCCTGATGCAGAAAAACAGATAAGCGGCATATTGTGCTCTAAACATTGATCAACAGCATCAACAAAACGAGCACCAACAACCGAAGCCATTGAACCACCCATAAATGAGAACTCAAATGCTACCGCTGCCACTGGAATACCTTTTAATCGGCCTTTCATCGCCACAAGTGCATCTTTTTCACCACTTGCTTTTTGGGCTGCACTGATACGGTCAGAGTACTTTTTAGAATCTTTAAACTTAAGAATGTCTTTAGGCTCATGTTGTGTACCAAGCTCTTGACGATCACCTTCATCTAAAAAGTGCTCTAGGCGCTTACGGCCACTAACACGCATGTGGTGGTCACACTTAGGACATACGTTTAATGACTTTTCTAATTCAGCTTTATATAAAATTGAATCACACGATGTACACTTAGCCCAAACACCTTCTGGGATTTCTTTACGACTTGATGATTTTGTCGTTTTAGGTAAGATTTTTTCTAGCCAACTCATTTGCAACTCTCTTAATACTGTTCTGTGTCGCGAGCCTGCTAATAGCAATTAGCAGACAAATTTTTTCAATTAAAACATGAATTACACTAACGCGGTATAAAAAACTGGTCTTAGTAGTTAAAAGTGCTCATAAAAAGCACTTATACTAACCTTAATTAAACATCTATATCCGGCAAAAATAAAGGGCCTAAAGGTGTTTGAGGAATATCAAATTGCTCAGGGTAGTCAACATCCACTAAATACAAACCAGCAGCCTTAGCGGTAGCACTGGCCTTTGCGCGTTCTTTACAATCAAGTAGCTCTTTTATCCATATAGGTTGGTGTTTATGTAAACCAACATCCATTAAACTGCCTGTGATATTACGCACCATGTGATGTAAAAACGCATTCGCTTTAATATCAATAATAACGTAAGTACCTTGGCGACGTACCGATAAATGATGAATTGTTCTTGTCGGTGTATTCGCTTGACAATGAATGGCCCTAAAAGAAGTAAAGTCATGTTTGCCAATTAAATACTGACACGCTTCCTGCATTTTGGTTTCATCTAGTTGATGATGGAAATGCGTAACGCCTTCATTTAGTACAGCTCCTCGCAAAGGCGAGTTATAAATAATATAACGATAACGACGTGCTGTAGCACTAAAACGAGCGTGAAAATCATCTGCAACGGGTTGAGCAAAACGAATAGCAATATCTTTAGGCATTAAAGTATTCATACCTAGTGTAAATGCAACCATATCGCGATCGGCCTCAGTGTCAAAGTGTATTACTTGGCCTGTACCGTGTACACCCGCATCTGTACGACCTGCACATATAACTTCAACTGGATGATTACAAATGCGCGACAGCGCCTTTTCTACTTCTTGCTGTACGCTATTTACATGAGATTGACGTTGCCAACCACTATAACGTGCGCCGTTGTATTCAACTCCAAGTGCTACTCGCATAATTACTGCTTTACCTACTGTGCTAATGAACGAGGCATTTTATGCTATCTAACGATGCAATAAAAGGAGACCTGTCGTAATCAAACCAATACACATAAAAAAACCCGTATTTAGCTAAGCCAGATACCGGTTCTTATAAACATTTTAATTATTTTAGTTTAGCTTTTAAACTAAGCGCCTCTTCTTGAACTTCTTCAGGACCTTTGTTAATAACATCCTCAATGACTTTAAGCGCAGAATCAAAATCATCAATTTCAATATAAGCACGCGCTAAATCTAATTTAGCTGAGTAGCCACCACTTTCAGCATCAACATCCGTCGGATTATCACCGGCAAGTAACGCGTCAAATTCACTCAAGCCAACATCCATATTAACGTCGTTGTAAGGTTCGTGTTCAATTTCTGCGTCGTCACTTTCTTCTAATAATGAATCAATATCTACAAATTCATCATTATCAAGTTGCTCAACATTGTTACTTTGGACAAGCGGTTCTTCAACAACTAACGCCTCATCAACTCCTAAGTCTTCTTTTAGCAAACTGTCAAAATCAACGTCAAACTCACTACTATCTTCAACACTTAATTCTTCTGGTTCAGCTAATTCGTTAAGTAATAAATCAAAATCAGTTTCCGTTAGCTCAGCCATAAACTCATCATCAAGCTCATCATCTGATGCTATATCACTGCCATTAAATAACTCAGTTCGGGTTATTTCAGCTTCACGATCGGCATTCGTTTGCTCACCAGCGAGCTCATTAGAAAGCGCTTCATCTGGGTTTTCCGAAATCATAGTTTCAGAGCCTGCGGTGCTTTCTAATTCAGCATCAAGTTCCGTAAAATCATTATCAAGTAACAGCTCGTCGTCAAAATCATCATCCAAGTTATTTAAATCGTTTCCAGCTGAGAGCGCATTCATTAAGTCTTGTTCGGTTTGACTCGGTAATGAATGTGTTGGTTCGTCATCTAAATTTACCGATAATTCATCGCTATCAGCATCATCCTCTACATTAAGAGCTTCATCTATTTCAGCTTTTGAATTATTTTGAGGTTCAGCATCAATTGCTAAATCTGTATCAAGCTGAGCAGAATCATTATCGAGTAATAATTCGTCGTCAGGCTCTAAAGGTTGAGTTTCTTCAAGCTCGGGAGTTTCAGATTCATTAACCGTAATAGCATCATCTAAGTTTATTGGTAATTCATCGCTATCTGTATCAAGCTCCGCAAAGTCATTATCAAGCAATAATTCATCGTCAAAATCATCATCTAAGCTATTTAAATCATTTTCAGCTGACAGCGCATTCATTAAGTCTTGTTCGGTTTGGCTCGGTAATGAATGTGTTGGTTCGTCATCTAAATTTACCGATAATTCATCGCTATCAGCATCATCCTCTACATTAAGAGTTTCATCTATTTCAGCGCTTGAATTATTTTGTGGCTCAGCATCAATTGCTAAATCTGTATCAAGCTGCGCAGAATCATTATCGAGTAATAATTCGTCGTCCGGCTCTGTAGGTTGAGTTTCTTCAAGCTCGGGAGTTTCAGACTCATTAACCGAAATATCAGCATCTGAATTTACCGATAACTCATCGTTATCCTCTACATTAAGAGTTTCATCTATTTCAGCGCTTGAATTATTTTGTGGCTCAGCATCAATTGCTAAATCTGTATCAAGCTGAGCAGAATCATTATCGAGTAATAATTCGTCGTCCGGCTCTGTAGGTTGAGTTTCTTCAAGCTCGGGAGTTTCAGACTCATTAACCGAAATACCAGCATCTGAATTTACCGATAACTCATCGTTATCCTCTACATTAAAAGCTTCATCTATTTCAACGTTTGAATTATTTTGAGGTTCAGCATCAATTGCTAAATCTGTATCAAGCTGAGCAGAATCATTATCTAAATTTACCGATAACTCATCGCTATCTGTATCAAGCTCCGTAAAGTCATTATCAAGCAATAATTCATCGTCAAAATCATCATCTAAGCTATTTAAATCATTTTCAGTTGAAAGTGCATTCGCTAAATTTTGCTCTGTTTGACTCGGTAATGAGGGTTTTGGTTCGTCATTTAAATTTAGTGATAATTCATCATCATTGATTAGATCTGTATCAAGCTCAGTAAAATCATTATCAAGTAACAATTCGTCGTCAGGTTCTAAAGGTTGAGTTTTTTCAAGCTCTGGAATTTCAGATTCATTAACCGTAATATCATCATCTAAGCTTATCGGTAATTCATCGTTATCGAATTCGTTAAGATTTTCATCTATTTGACTGTTTTGTAGTTCAGCATCAATTGCTAGATCTTTATCAAGTTCAGTAAAGTCATTATCGAGTAACAGCTCATCGTCTAAATCATCCTCGAGGCTATCTAAATCGCTTCCTTGCGCAAGTGCACTCGCTAAATCTTGTTCAGTTTGACTTGCTATAACTTGTTTAGTCTCAGATTTTAAATCAATATCTTGCGTAGACTCAACATCTTGTTCATCAGTAGCACCTGAGTAAGGTTCGTCTATATCTAATTCAGTATATTCGTCTGAATTTTCATCACTCACTACCATATTAGTATCTGAATGTTCAGGTAATCGATTTGTGCTTGCATCATCTGCTAATGGATCATCACCTAAATCAATTTCAACTTCTTCAATATCATTATCTAAATCTTCTAAAGACCACTCTGGCGTTTCAATATAATCATCTTCTACTTGCTGTAACTCATTTAAGAGTTCATCAACACTTTTTAGTTCGTCATCATTGTATTCTTCTAGTGCATCTTCTGGATCAAGTAAGGTCTCTGAAGTATCTGAAAAATCATCTAGGTCTGCCGCAAGTTCAGGCTCTTCTGCAAGTTCAGGTTTTTCTTCAAGTTCAGGCTCTTCTTCAAGTTCAAGCTCTTCTGCAAGTTCAGGCTCTTCTTCAAGTTCAGGTTCTTCTAAAAGCGCAGGCTCTTCTTCAAGTTCAGGCTCTTCTGCAAGTTCAGGCTCTTGTTCAAGTTCAGGCTCTTCTACAAGTTCAGGCTCTTCTGCAAGTTCAGGCTCTTCTTCAAGTTCAGGCTCTTCTTCAAGTTCAGGCTCTTCAATTAATGTAGATGCTAGAGACTCTACATCAGCAACATTTAATTCTTCCTGCGCTTCGGCTAAATCATCGGCAGAATCGGCTAATGCCACATTAATATCAGAGTCACGCTTTTCAGTCTCAGCTTCTTCATCTGCGGATTCATCAATTAAACTATCAATACCATCTAAATCAAAATCATCTTTTTCTTCGACTAACGCATCAGCTGCACTGTCATCCCCAGCGTCATCAATTAAACTATCAATATCATCTAAATCAAAATCATCTTTTTCTTCGACTAACGCATCAGCAGCACTGTCATCCGCAGCGTCATCAATTAAACTATCAATATCGTCTAAATCAAAATCATCTTTTTCTTCGACTAACGCATCAGGCGCACTTTCATCCGCAGCGTCATCAATTAAACTATCAATATCGTCTAAATCAAAATCATCTTTTTCTTCGACTAACGCATCAGCAGCACTTTCATCCGCAGCGTCATCAATTAAACTATCAATATCGTCTAAATCAAAATCATCTTTTTCTTCGACTAACGCATCAGGCGCACTTTCATCCGCAGCGTCATCAATTAAACTATCAATATCGTCTAAATCAAAATCATCTTTTTCTTCGACTAACGCATCAGGCGCACTTTCATCCGCAGCGTCATCAATTAAACTATCAATATCGTCTAAATCAAAATCATCTTTTTCTTCGACTAACGCATCAGGCGCACTTTCATCCGCAGCGTCATCAATTAAACTATCAATATCGTCTAAATCGAAGTCGTCACTTTCTTCGACTAAGGCTTCATCAACGCTATCGTCTGTAGCCTGGTCAATTAAACTATCAATATCGTCTAAATCAAAATCATCTTTTTCTTCGACTAACGCATCAGGTGCAATGTCATCCGCAGCGTCATCAATTAAACTATCAATATCATCTAAATCAAAATCATCACTTTCTTCGACTAAGACTTCATCAACGCTATCGTCTGTAGCTTGATCAATTAAGCTATCAATATCGTCTAAATCAAAATCATCTTTTTCACTTGAAAGACTATCTTCTGTATTACCTAAATCTGATTCAGTATTTGTTTGATCTAATAAGTCATCAATATCAAAATCATCATCTTCAGCGAGTTCTTCGCTAAGCGCGGCCATTTCATCATTCGATTCTAAGCTATTATCTTCTTCTATATCGTTTGTTTGTGGTGAGTCAAACTCCGATAAGCCATCATCTTCATTAAATAAACTATCTAAATCATCATTACTTAAAATATCATCACTATTTGATGATTCTAGTGGCGAATCTAAATCAATATCACCTTCTGGGCTATCATCAGGTGATTTATCGAAATCTTGTTGCATGAAAATATCAAGTTCATCGTCTTCAATATTTTCATCGTCAAAAACAATATCATCGCTTAATAAACTTTCTAATTCATCCTGATCAAGTAGGCTATCAGACTCAGTAAAGTCCTCTAGGCTGTCATCAAAAGCAATATCATCATCCGGTAATGGGGTATCATCGTCCGGTAAGATATCATTTTCTAAACTATCATCTAGCTGAATACTTAAGTCATCAAGTGGTTCCGGGACGATAGGGTCTTCGATATTTTGAGTATCTAAATCGTCATCGTTTGCGTAGGTAGGTGTTTGTGGTAAAAAATCATCGTCGCTTTGGACATCATCTTTACTAGCCCGCTTGCGTAAGAACATCACAACAGCAAAAACAATCAATAACCCAGGAATAACCATCAATAATCCAAGAACAAAAGGATTAGATAAAAAAGATCCCAGATCAAATTCAGCTTCTGGCTCTATTTTCTCAGCCTTTTGCTGTTCTATCATTTCATTTTGTTTAATTATTAGTTCTTTTAACTGTTGCTGTATTTCACTGTCTTGACCGAGCTGCATACGCACATTTTCAAGCTCTTTGGAGATGCCCGTAAGCTGTTTTTTTAAATTATTATTTTCAACTAAAATTTCTTCTACGTTATCAACTGAACTTTTAAATTGTTGTTGAAGCTCAACTAACTTACTAGTTTGATCTGTTTTAATTTCTTTAATTTCTTTTTGTAATTCTTTTTTTGCGTCATCTACATCAACTTTACGGGCTTGAGTAACTTGAGTTTGAGCTGAATTAATTTCACTTTGCGTAAGCGTACCGTTTTTTTTCTTTTCCCATAACGCATCATCTTGTTCAGAACGTTGTTTAGCGAGTTGTGTATTAACATTTCTAATTTCAGCTAGAGTAGGAATTTTTAAATAGGCACCACTTTGCATGTGGTTAAGGTTTTGCTCTAAAAATGAATTAGGATTTTTGTTATACAAAGCCTGCATAACTTGATAAATGCTAACCGAGTTGTCCGGGCGTACCTTAGCCGCTATACGCCAAAGCGTATCCGTCGGTTTTATTGGCCCAATAGATCGCCCTTGCGCACCATAGTCAGCGCCCTTTGGCCCCTTTAACTGGGTACTGTCTTGAGAGTAAACTGATGTTACTATCAATGCAGACGCTAATATAATAAGTGTAGCTAAACCGCGCATGCTGATCCTTTAATGTTTAAATGTTAACGCAGCACCGAGAAAGTTAAGTGCATAAACATTGATTAATCTTGCTTTTATCAGTCAAATGACTGATTCACATTTGTTATTACAATCTATTTTTGTTGCAAGCTCTATTCCAATTACAAACTATAAACCAGTTCAGGAGTAATATCCATCGCAACACATTGAAAATAAATACCTAAAAACATTGTAACTATTCAGCCACATTTTCAATAAATATATCAGGTAACTGATTTTTGAAGAGTAATTCAAGGGCTAGGCTTGCTGATACATGCTGTTTTCTGCAAGTCGAGAGGTAGCTTCTGATTAAACAAAACATCTCTGCACCTTGCATGCTTCTGAAGCACCCAGATATCTTTTGATGAACCTTGGTCATCCTAATATCATTCTCACCTTGGTTGTTGCTAAAAGGCACCGCCGTTTCCGTCATGAACCGTAAGACATCATCTTGATAACCTCTTAACCGCTCTAACAACGCTCTAGACTTTGTTCGTTTCAATCTGCCTCGCTGGCCTTTTACTCGGCTGTTTCTATCCGGTGGAGGGCATTTAATGTCACCTTGAGCCAATATTTGTTGATATTTCTCTATATAGTGAGCTTTTGTGTCTGCATCTAGCTCGGGGTTATCTATTTGATGTTTATTGATTTCAGTCAGTAGGGTTTGCAAATCCTTTGCCCATTGCATACCGTCTTGCTCCCATGCCCTTTCTAACTCTCGGATATGATGTGCATTACACAAGGCATGTTGGCACTGTGTATATTGATAATACGGTTTCCAGTGGTCGTGGCATAGTACCCCAGTAAAGTGAGGTAAAATATCGGCGTCATCCATCGCTATTTTCCCTCTTTTCTCATGCGGGTAAAAATACGTCCACCACGTCGTTGATGCACCATGAAGCCATCGTCGTTTACCACCTATATTAATCCCCGTTTCATCAACGTGTAAGGCTTGATAAGTCGTTTTCAGGGCTTTCTTGAGCGCGGCTTCTGCGCCGGAGGACTTTACCAAGGCCGCTGCTTGTTCATTAAAGTTAAATAAACTACCCGCACTGATTGGAATACCGAGTTGATCACAAAAATATTCTTCAATGCGGTTGTAAGGGAGTAATTGATATTGGGATAGGTAAACTGCATGGGCTTTTACACCAACCCCATATTGAATAGGACTGTTAACGTCTTCTGGAAATTCACCAATAAAACGCTTACCTTGCTCATTTTCCAGAATTTGTGCTTGGTATTCAGTGACCACTTTCCTGATATCTATATCGACAACCTGTCGTTTTTGAAAGCCAATTTCACGGTAGTGACCTTTCGGTAAAAAATCACGTTCAACTAGGATGATTTTGATCTCATCAGGCGTCTGTGTTTGGGTTAGTGTTTTACCTGCACGGCCTTTTTGACCACCCGCTGACTTGGCTGATTTCTCTTTGTTTTGTTTTTTTCGGTTGATGTCTTTTGATGGCGGGATACTGCTATTGTTACTGTTAAGTCCTAATTTACTTGCTAACATAACAACGACAACCAGAATGAGTTCAATAGACATCTTCAGCGCAGGCGTGAGAGTTTTACCTTCTTGTAATTGAGCTTTGGTTTTCTCAACGATTTCGTCGATGTTGATGCTGTTTAAATTCATTGAAGCTAGGGCTATTAGGTCATAGCCCTAGCTTGGCATACTGGCGGGATCGGTCAATAGTTAAAAAAGATCCTTTGAAAATAATTTACCATGGTGAATAGTTACAAAACATTATTAATAATATAAATTTATCGAGGATTATCAGTAGGTTTATATACTTCGTGAGATAAGTGGCAAAAAAATGGCGGTAACCCAAATAAAAAGCGGCAAACAATTGGTGCTTACCGCTTCTAAACTAATCGTTAGCTATAAAATATTACATGTAATTAGCAATAAGTTCTTCTGCAATTTGTATACTGTTAGTTGCAGCGCCTTTACGCGTGTTGTCACTTACAACCCACATGTTTAAACCATGAGGGTGCGAGATATCAGCTCGTAAACGACCAATATAAACAGTGTCATTTCCACTTGCATCAGATACTGCCGTTGGATAATCACCTTCATCGTCAATCAACTCAACACCTGGGGCATCTTTTAAAAGTTGCTTAACATGCTCAAAGTCATAAGGCATACGCGTTTCAATATTAATTGATTCAGAATGTCCAAAAAATACAGGCACACGCACGCATGTAGGATTTACAGCAATAGTCGTATCACCCAAAATTTTATGGGTTTCGTTTACCATTTTCATTTCTTCGCGTGTGTAGCCGTTCTCTTCAAAGCTATCAATTTGAGGAATAACGTTAAATGCTATTTGCTTTGGAAAAACTTTATTATCCATAGGACGAGCATTCATTAAATTAGCAGTTTGTTTTGCAAGTTCATCAACCGCTTCTTTACCTGCGCCCGATACAGCTTGGTAAGTAGATACATTGATACGGTCTATTCCGTAAGCATCATAAATTGGTTTAAGTGCTAGCATCATCTGAATAGTTGAACAGTTAGGGTTAGCGATAATATTACGATTTCTAAAATCAGCTAGGCTTGAGGCATTAACTTCTGGCACTACTAATGGGATTTCAAAATCATTTCTAAAGTGTGATGTATTATCAATTACAATACAACCGGCGTCTGCTGCAATAGGTGCATATTTTTCAGATACACTGCCACCAGCAGAAAACAAACCTATGTGCGCTTGGCTAAAGTCAAAGCCTTCAACGTCTAATACTTCAATGGTCTCACCACGAAACTTTATATCTTCACCCGCGCTGCGGCTGCTAGCAAGTAAAAAAAGCTGATCAACAGGAAACTTACGATCTGCTAGCGTTTCAATGATTTGACGGCCTACTAAACCAGTAGCGCCAAGTACGGCAACGTTATATTTTTGCGACATATTTCTTCCTCTATAAACGACATTAAAACAACATCGTTAGTTAAATAACTATTTAGCTATGGTAAAACCAAGTTGACTAAGTGCAGCTAGTTGTGAGCTATCACCTTGTATCGACAAGGTGCTAAATTCTCGTCTTACCGGATAGCTTTTTCGTAAACTATCAAAACCATCACTTTCTAAATGGCGAAGTAAAATACCATCATCACGGCGAACGTCGTAAATTAAATGCACTAAACAGGCAACATCCTGCTCATTGAAGTTTGGCGTAATAACCGCTTGTGTAATAGCTGGAGTAGGTAAAAAGTCATTCAACGATTTACTCGCATCGACACTTTTCAGTTCACACAGTTTTTGATACAGCATTTGTGTACCACGAGCTTTGCCTTCAAGCGTATGACCCGCAATATGCACACTGGCGTAGCGAACATGTTCTAGTAATTCAGTTAAAATATTGGGCTCTTTTTCCCATACATCAAGCACTAAATCCAGATCGGCTCCCGCTTCCATTACCTCAAGCAACGCTTGGTTATCAATTACATCGCCTCGGCTTGCATTAAGCAGCGTAAGCCCTGGCTTAAGTACTCTTAATCGCTCTTTACCCAACATGTGCAGCGTTTTATGCTCGCCACTTTTAACAAGGGGAACGTGAAAAGTAACAACATCTGATCTTGCTAATAACTCATCAAGTGCTATGTGATCTTGTAGTAAGCCTTGTTCGTGCTTAATTGGATCGCATAACAGTACATCAACATCTAGTGCTTTTAATTTTTCAGCTAAACACGTACCAATGTTACCCACCCCGACTATACCAATTGTTTGACCACACAATGGGCGCGCATTTTCTTGGCTTAATGCAAATAAGCTACTAATTACATATTCAGCTACCGCAACGGCATTACAACCAGGCGCGCTAGTAAAAGCGATATCTCTATCATGCAGTAATTGCGTATCAATATGGTCAATGCCAATTGTGGCTGTACCCACAAAGCTAAGCTTATTAGCTTGTGACAACAGCTCATAATTAACATTGGTCACTGAACGAGTAAGGAGTACATCTACATCAATTAATTGTTCAGGGGTTAATTTACGACCATCAAAACGCTCAACCTCACCAAAGTCTGCAAAGTACTGCTCAACTAAAGGCATATTTTGATCGGCAAGAATTTTCATTACAGAGTCCGTTTGGCAATTAAGAGGCGCTATTGTAGCGAACAACCTAGCCTTTACACAAACTAAAAAGCGAGGGCTTGTTGACCTTTCAGGATTAAAATTTGCTCGTTCTAGGGGCAATTTAATTGCGGCATGAGGTTGTAACTTAGTGGGCTAAGTAAAAATCGAGCAAAGCTTCCGCCCCTTACCTACACCCATTTAGGCAACAAAGAGTAAATTTCCCCTAGGGCGAACGCAAGGACAGTGTATGTTTAACCTCGAAAATAAACAGGATCTAGTCAGTCCATTTTTGAAAAAAATCACCTTTAAAGGATCATATTAAGCTTTTGGATTACCGGTCAATTTAGAGAGGATTTATCACAGTATTATATTTTTAACCTGTGAGCTTAATAACGACACCGCTGTATATTTAATTTCTAAAGATAAAAATGTGTTGAAGTAACTCCCTAAAAAAATGCAGCTCATCTAAACGAGCTGCATTTAATCAAAAGTAACTTTGAAGGATTACTTTACTATTTTATCTTCGTTTACTTCAACAACCTCAGGCGAGGCTTCTGTAGCATCTTCTTGCGTAACTTCAACGTCCGCTTTAACCGCAATCGCTGCATCCACAGTTGCTTGCTCACCAGCTATATCGGCTTGTAAAACAGTGTAAAAAGTAGCACCAGAGCTTGTCATTGTTACCAGTGACTCACATGGAGCAAAATTAGCATCGCTGTTAGCCAATGTAGACATATCAGCACTTATTTTACTTGCGCCTAATTTATCCATATAGCTAAACGGGCCACCTAAAAATGGCGGGAAGCCAATACCAAATATTGCACCAATGTCGCCATCACGTGGGCTGGCAATAATGCCATCATCTAAACAGCGTACTGCTTCGTTAAGCATTTGCGATACACAACGCTTAGCAATTTCGCTCTTGTTTAAACGTGGAGCCGGGGTAACACCCAATAGTTCGTAAACTGACTCATCAACCTTTTTGCCTTTTTTGTCGTACTCATAAAAACCACGACCTGATTTACGGCCAAGGCGTTTTGAATCAATCATACGCACAAATGCATCAGGGCCTTTAAAACGCTCGCCTAATTCTTTTTCAAGAATTGGGGCAATTTTAGAGCCAATATCAATACCTACTTCATCAAGTAGAGCCAGCGGTCCTACCGGAAAACCAAACTCAACAAGCGCTGCATCAATCTTTTCAATTGGCTCACCCGCAAGCATCAAATTAGCAGCTTCGTTTAAGTAAGGCGCTAAAATACGGTTTACGTAAAAACCGGCCATGTCTTTTACAACAATTGGCGTTTTACCTTGCTTACGTGCAAAGTTAACAACGCGGGCAATGGTCTCTTGAGATGTACCTTCGTGTGGAATGATTTCCACTAATGGCATTTTTTCCACTGGTGAAAAGTAATGCAAGCCAATTACATTTTCAGGACGTGCTGCCTGCGCTGCAATTTGCGATATTGGTAATGATGACGTGTTACTTGCAAAGATTGTATTTGCTTGGCATTGCTGCTCTACGTCTGCAACCATACCTTGCTTAAGTGCAAGATCTTCAAACACCGCTTCTATTACTAAATCAATATGTTTAAAGCCGCTGTAGTCTGTTGTACCTGTAATGCGGTTCATTGTTAACTGCATATCAGCTTTAGACATAATACGGCGCTTAAGACGATTATCTAAAATTTTGTAGGTGTAGCTCATTGCATTACTAATGCCCTGCTCTGCTACATCTTTAATACGTACCGGTACTTTAGCTTTAACTGCACTTACGTGCGCAATACCTGCGCCCATTAGTCCACCACCTAAAACAGCCGTTTTACTGATTGCGGGTGCGTCATCATTGCGCCACTCTTTTTTCATTTCAGTGGTTGCAAAGAAAATACCGCGAAGCGCTTTAGATTCGTCACTTATTACAAGTGTTGCAAAGCTTTCAGCTTCTGTTTTATACGCTTTTAGCTCATCAAGCTCTACACTAGCACGCACTGCTTTAATAATAGCGAGTGGTGCTGGGTAGTGCCCGCCCGTTTTTTTAAGTACGTTTTCTTTGGCTTTTTTAAAGATAAAGTTACGACCAAACGGGTTTGACTCTAATAATTTACTAATATTGTCGAGCTTTGGCTCTTTTGCTTGTGGCTTTTTCTTAGTCGCAAATTCTTTTGCAACTTTTAGCAGCACACTGTGTGGTACACAGTCATCAAGCACGCCTGCTTTTTTAGCTTGCTTAGGGCGAATTTGTTTACCTGTTAGCATCCACTCAAGTGCTTTTTGAATACCAACAATTTTAGTTAAACGCTGCGTGCCGCCGCCACCTGGTAGTAAACCAAGTTGCACTTCTGGTAAGCCAATTTTTGTTAAATCGCTGTCGGTACCAACACGGTAATCACACGCTAAAGCAAATTCTAAACCACCACCTAATGCAGCGCCATGAATCGCACTTACTGTAGTGTATGGCAGTTTTGTCATATCAAAAAAAGCTTGATGGCATAGTTCGCTAATCGCTAGCGCATCTTCACGCTTTTGAACGCTATCGAGCATTTTTACATCGGCGCCCGCGATAAAGTTATCGCTTTTCCCGCTTATAAATACCATGCCTTTTACATTTTGCGACTTAGCGTCTTCTAGTAACGCTTTTAAGTCATCGGCAAAACTGCTGCGCAGGGTATTCATTTTCTCCCCTGGCACATCAATCGTTACCACGGCGATTTTATTTTCATCTACCGCTAAATTAAATACTGAATCTGTCATTACGCGCTCTCCAATACAAAGGCTGCACCTAAACCACCAGCAGCACACGCTGTTGTTAATGCTAAACCGCCACCACGACGTTTAAGCTCGTGTAAGCTTTGCGTAATTAAGCGCGCACCTGTCGCTGCAAATGGGTGACCATATGCTAAAGAGCCGCCGTTAACGTTAAACTTATCCATGTTAATTTCGCCAATTGCTTTGCTGCGACCTAAATGCTCTTGTGCAAATTTGTCTGAAGCAAACATTTTCATATTGGCAAGTGTTTGCGATGCAAACGCTTCGTGCATTTCAATTAAATCTAAATCAGCAAGCGTAATACCCGCTCTATCTAGTGCAATAGGCGTTGAATGAGCTGGGCCCATTAACATGTCTTTTTCTACACCAATTGCCGAAAATGCAAAGCTACGTACGTAACCTAGTATTTCGTAGCCAAGTGCTTTTGCTTTGCTTTCGCTCATCATAAGTACAGCCGCTGCACCATCAGTTAATGGTGTTGCATTTGCGGCGGTAACAGTACCGTGCTGACGGTCAAAAACAGGCTTAAGCTTTGCGTAGCCTTCAACCGTTGAGTTTTTACGAATATTATTATCTTCTTCAATAAAGCTTTTATATGGCGGTAAATGCGCCGTCATTACTTCGTCTTTTAACTTTCCATCAGCCCAGGCTTGCGTTGCAAGTGAGTGAGAACGATGCGCTAATGCATCTTGATCTTCACGGCTAATATTATGTGTTTTAGCCATTTGCTCAGCAGTTTGCCCCATTGAAAGGCCTGTTGAGTACTCTGCTACAGCAGGTGGCACTGGTAATAAGTCTTTTAAACGCAGTTTTGAAAATATTTTTAAGCGTTGACCAAGCGTACGCGCTTTATTTAAATCAACTAAGCTGCCTGCCAGCTTTTTACTAACACCAATTGGCAGTACTGATGACGAATCTGCGCCACCTGCAATACCTACACTTACAGATCCCGCCATAATAGACTCAGCTACATTAGCAATAGCCTGAAAGCTGGTAGCACATGCGCGCGATACAGAATATGCATCAACCGATACTGGCATACCTGTGCCCAATACAATTTCACGTGCAATATTTGGCGCTTCTGGCATTTGTACTACTTGACCAAATACAAGTTGATCAATTTCTGACTTATTGAAATTCAATCGTTCAAGCATTTCGTTAACCACCAATTTACCCATATCAAGTGCTGGTACATGGTGAAACGCTGTTGCTTGTTTTGCAAAAGGTGTACGTAAGCCGCTAACGATGGCAATACGGTCGCCCTTTGGTGTTTTTAGTATGTTTTGCTCAGACATTTATGCTCTCCCGCTGACAGGTCTGACCTGTTTATTTTCCTCGATTCTAAACAACCCGTGCCCTAAAGCCAATAGATAAACACAAATTTATATAAACAGTGTTTAATTACGATTATCACAATAGGCTTTTTTAGACGCATTTACAAAGTTTTGTGGTACGCTAAAAATAGTTAAGAAATAACGAACTATTTTAAAAAATACAGTCTAACCCTTGAGTTACTCAATTATAAACCTTATAAATAGGTCAGTATTTATCACCTAGCACTATTAGGTACAAACCCAGCTGACGAGGACAGTCCACTTATTATGGCAGCTAACGCATTTTCACAATTAAAAACGTACTTAGATACACAAATCATTGGCCAGCCAGAGCTTACACAAGCGCTACTTATTGCTATTTTAGCTGATGGTCACTTACTAGTAGAAGGCCCTCCTGGGCTTGCAAAAACACGTGCAGTTAATGCACTTGCTAAAGGCATTGAAGGCTCGTTTCAGCGCGTACAGTTTACGCCAGATTTATTACCGGCTGATGTTACAGGTACCGACATTTACCGCCAACAAACTAGCGAGTTTGTATTTGAAAAAGGCCCTCTTTTTCACAACCTAATTTTAGCTGACGAAATTAACCGTGCACCAGCAAAAGTACAATCAGCACTATTAGAAGCCATGGCAGAGCGACAAGTTACCGTAGGTAAAAATACCTATCCGCTTAGCGAACTGTTTTTAGTTATGGCAACGCAAAATCCGCTAGAGCAAGAAGGAACTTACCCGTTACCAGAAGCCCAGCTGGATCGCTTTTTACTGCACCTAAGTATTGACTACCCTGGCGCAGAGCATGAGCTTGATATACTGCGTTTAACGCGCGGTGAAGCGCTTAATGAGCAACAACCGGTAATGCAAAAAATTAGTCAAAGCGATTTATTTGCAGCTCGTAAAGAAATACTAGGCCTTTATTTAGCAGAGCCACTTGAGCAATATTTAGTACAACTTATTATTGCCACCCGTGAAGGCGCTAAATTAGACGCACAACTTGGTAGCTGGATTGAGTTTGGTGCAAGCCCGCGTGCAACAATAGCACTTGATAAATGTGCTCGTGCTCATGCATGGCTTCAAGGCCGTGATTTTGTAGCACCTGATGATATTCAGGCTGTTGTGCATAACGTACTGCGTCATCGCATTATTTTAAGTTACGAAGCCCAAGCCGATGGCATTACTAAAGATCAAGTAATAAGCCGTATAGTTGAACTTGTAGCCGTACCATAAGTTATGCAAAAACAATTAGAATCCCAAGCATGGCTCAATCAGAGCCATAGCCACGGTGTTAATTTAGCACTCAAAGAGCTGATGTATTACAAAGCCAAAGCGCAATTGCTTGAGCTTGCCCCTAAGGTAAAAATAAAAAACACCTTAACAGGGCAATACCTTGCACCGCACAAAGGCCGAGGAATGGAATTTGCCGAAGTGCGACATTATCAGCAAGGTGACGATATTCGCTCTATTGATTGGCGAGTTACTGCGCGTACTGGCGAGACTCACACAAAGCTTTTTCAAGAAGAAAAAGAGCGCCCTGTGTTTGTGTTTACTGATTTTTCGAACTCAATGCTGTTTGGCTCAAAGTTACTATTAAAGTCGGTGCAAGCTGCGCACATAAGCGCCCTTGTTGCATGGTCGGCGTGTCAGCGCGGCGATAGAATTGGCGGTATTGTGTTTAATCAACACTCGCATTTGGAGCTAAAACCCAGTGCCCGTGAAAAAGCCGTTCTTAAGCTTTGTCATAACTTATGCGACAGCCACCAGCAAGCGCTTAACAATATTGATAAAACAGCCACTAACAACTTTGGCGATAACCTAAAGCGCCTTAACCATTTAGCAAAACCAGGCAGTTTAGTGTATTTAGTATCTGATTTTAATGCCCTAGACGATGCTAGCTTTAAACAACTTGAAATATTAAGTCGTCACTGCGAGCTGATTGGTTGCCACATAAGCGATCCGTTTGAGCATCAGTTACCTGCGTTTAAGCAAGCTGTTACCGTTAATGCAAATGGTCAAAACTTTGCCCTACCATTAATGGATAACAGCTTTAGAGAGCGCTTTGCTAAAAATGCTGAGCAAGCATTTAGTACGCGCTTTAATCGCTTAACTAAATCGGGTCTTAATTTAATATCATTCAATGCAGCAACACCGCTTGAGCTGCAATTAGTGAGAAAATAACCATGCAAACCAATCCACTCGATGGCCTGCACGATATAATAGCGCCAAGCCAAGTTAATTGGTGGCCACTCGCCCCTGCTTGGTGGGTTATTATTGCACTGCTGTTTTTAGCACTGTGCGCAGCTATTTATATATTTTACAAAAAACATAAATTTAAAAAGCCTAAACGCTACGCAATACAATTAAGCCAAAGTGAGCAAAATCCTCAGCAACTGCATATTATTTTAAAACGTTTAGTGATTGAATATTACGACAAGCGCCTTGCTGCGCAATCTACCTCTAAATGGTGCACAACACTTAATACGCTTACCGGTTTGAGCTTTACAGAACAAGAAATACTAAGCTTGTATAACCCCAGCCAAAAAGATACAACACTGTGCGAAAAATTTCGCCAAGGTATTAAGCAATTTAAAATAAAGGAGTCAGTAAATGTTTGAATTTAGCTGGCCATGGTTATTTTTATTACTGCCCTTGCCTTTATTACTTTTACTATTAAAACCCGCGGCAAGTAATGCCAGTACGCGTTTACGTATACCCAGTTTTGCAAAGCACAATTTAACCAGCCAAAGCATTGAGCCACACGCACGACGTTTAAATCCCCTCGAATGGATAATTTGGTTATTACTTGTTACTGCCGCTGCCAATCCAACATGGTTAGATGAGCCAATCTCATTACCAAATGAAGGTCGCGATATAATGCTAGCAGTTGACTTATCAGGCTCGATGACCGAACAAGACATGGCTTACAATGGCCAATATGTTGACCGCCTTACCATGGTAAAAGCCGTACTCAGTGACTTTATAGAACAGCGTCAAGGCGACAGGCTTGGGCTAATATTATTTGGCGACACCGCGTTTTTACAAACCCCGCTCACGCGCGACGTTAAAACTGTAAGTAAAATGCTCAGCGAAGCCCAAATTGGTTTAGTAGGACGCGCAACAGCCATTGGTGATGCATTGGGTCTTTCGGTAAAACGCTTTGCCAATAAAGATGAAAGTAACCGTATTGTGGTGCTATTAACCGACGGACAAAATACCGCTGGTAACCTAAACCCAGAAGATGCCCTACTGCTAGCCCGCGAAGAAGGTATTAAAGTGTACACCATTGGTGTTGGCTCAGATAATCCGCGCGGCTTTAGTCTCTTTAATATGGGTGGCTCTAGTGGTAGTAATTTAGATGAAAGCTTACTTAAAAAGATTGCCGAGCAAACTGGCGGATTATACTTTAGAGCCAAAGATGTAGCGGGCCTTCAACAAATTTACGCAGAGCTTGATAAGCTTGAACCTATTAGCGCTGATGAACAAACTTTTCGTCCACAAAGCTCATTATTTTACTACCCGTTACTTATCGCTATTTTACTTATTAGCTTAAAAGTAATGCTTAGTACACTGCGTACATTAAAGGAGCCAAACTAATGGATTTTGAATTTATTCGCCCCGCTCTTTTATGGTTACTCATACCTGCTGTGGCATTATTTTTTGTTGCCTTAATTAAACATAAAAAAACGACTAGTGAGCAGTTAATTGCACCGCATTTAGCACAATTTATAATGAGCGAAGCAAACACTAAAGCCAGCCAGCCACTTTGGCTAGTTGCTTTATTTTGCAGCCTTGGCATTTTATTTAGTGCAGGACCTAGTTTTGAGAAAAAACAAGTTCCTGTATTTCAAAGTAAAAGTGCCCGTGTAATTGTTATGGATATGTCGTACTCAATGTACAGCACCGACATTTTGCCAAATCGTTTAATGCAATCACGCTTTAAAGCGCTTGATATGATTGAGCTATTTAAAGAAGGTGATACCGCGCTTGTAGCTTACGCAGGCACAGCCTATGTAATTTCACCACTAACAAACGATGCCACAACACTCAGTAATTTAATTCCAAGCTTAAGCCCTGAAATAATGCCAGACAAAGGCTCAAACGTTTTAGCGGGTCTTGATATGGCCAAAGAGCTATTAACGCAAGCGGGTTATATTGATGGCGACATTATTTTAGTGACCGACGGTATTGACCAGCAAGAACAAAGCGACGTGAGTAGCTTTACCAGTAACACCCAATATAGATTAAATATATATGGCGTGGGTACCGCTCAAGGCGCTCCAATTAAGTTACCTGAAGGTGGTTTTTTGAAAGACAGATACGGCCAAATTGTAGTACCTACTCTCAATGCCAGTCAGCTTAAAAGTTTAGCATCGAGCAGTGGTGGTAAATTTGCTAGTTACCAGCCTAGTAATAACGACATAAATACGTTTGCCCCAAATGCACAGAGTGAATTATTGAAAGACGAAAAACAAAGCCACGCACTTTGGCGAATAGATGCAGGTATATACGGACTCTTGTTATTACTGCCATTTGGCTTGTATTTATTTAGACGCGCTGCCTTGCTGGGGGCTTTTTTAGCCTTTAGCTTTTTACCGCAGCATAATGCGTATGCCGTAGAGCTTCCTACTCTTTTGCAAAATGCAGATCAACGTGCATTGCAGGCTTACAAAAATAAAGAATACGATGCAGCAACACAGGCGCAATCGAGTGAGTTAAAAGGCGCGGCGCTTTACCAGCAAGGTAATTTTGATGCTGCACTTAATGAGTTTAGTAATGATAAGTCGGCTACCGGTTTATACAACTACGGTAATGCCCTTGCCAAAGCTGGTAAACTTGAGGACGCAATTGAAGCGTACAAACAAGCCCAAACCTTACAAGATGACTTTACGCAAGCAGCCGATAACCAAGCCTTAGTTGAGCAATTACTAAATCAACAAGAGCAACAAAACCAGCAAGATCAGCAAAGCGACGGCGACGACTCTCAAGACCAAGATGAGAGTCAGAAAAAAGATGAGCAAAACCAAGGGCAGAATTCTGATGAGTCAAAACAGGATCAGCAACAAAATGGTGATAAAAGCGATTCTGAAAAAGGCGAAAACGAAAGTCAAAGCTCAAGCGATGAAAAATCAGATAAAGAATCTGAACAATCAAAAGATCAACAAGGTGAGCCTGGCGAGCAATCAGATAAGCAAAATGAGCCTGATATGCAAGCCCAGCCACAAAGCGAACAAGGGCAAAATAAAGAAGCTGACCAGCCTAAAGAGGATGAGGATGAGCAGCAACAAAGTAAGCCACAAGCAATGAGTGAGCAACCTGCCACTGATGAGCAAAAACAAAGTGCTCAGCAACAAGCGATGCAAGCCCAAGCAAGTGAGCTCACTAATGAAGAAAAAGAAAAAGCACAACAGCTTAATCAACTACTTAGAAAAGTCCCGGACGATCCGGCTATTTTATTACGGAATAAAATGCAATTAGAAGCCCAAAAAAGACAATATAAACGTCGCCCTACAGGAGTCGAAAAATCATGGTAATGCGATTATTTTGCTGTTTATTGCTATTAAGTGCGATGCCTTCGTGGGCTGCCACCAAATTAGAAGCCAGCGTAGATAAAAACCCTGTATTAGCGGGTGAATTTTTTATGCTTAATATATCGGTAGACGATACAGTTAAAGGCGAGCAACCAGACACCTCATCGCTGTTAAAAGACTTTGTTGTAGGCCCGACGAGCTTAAGCTCTCGTACCAACATTATTAATGGCAGCATTAATAAACAAACTACGTGGTCAGTTAAACTAATGACTCGCACAGAGGGTGATTACACGATTCCGGCATTTAGCGTTGCAGGGTTAACCTCACAACCTATTAAGTTAAAAGTGGCAAAACGCTCAGTTGATGCAGATAAAAATAACGAAATATTTTTAAAAACGTCGCTCTCGAGTAATTCATTATTTGTGCAAGAAGCAGGCGTTTACACTATTAAACTTTATCTAGCGAAAGAACTGCTTGATGGCAGCCTAAGTGCACCAAGTATGGAAGACGCTCAGCTTACTCAATTAGGTAAACAAACCGAGAGCTATGAGCTGGTTGATGGCAAGCGCTACCTTGTTATTACTCGTGAGTATTTAATTCAGCCACAAAAAAGTGGTATCTACACGATTGCAGGTCCTGCTTTTCAAGGGCGAGTACAACAAAATTATCGTCAATTAGAAGTATCCGCTCTTGGCGACGACCAGCAAATAGAAATCAAGCCAATCCCGAGTGACTATAAAGGCGCATGGTTACCAAGCGAATTGGTTAACCTTGATGAAGAATGGCAACCTAACGACAACACAATAGAAGTAGGTACGCCTATAACTCGTACTATTACACTTACCGCGCTTGGAGTTACAAAAGAGCAATTACCTGAAATCTCTATGCCTACTATTGATGGCATACGCAGCTATCCTGATAAAAAAGAAAATAACAATGCAGTGCGAGACGGACGCGTTGTGTCGCAGCAAACGGCATCATATGCCTTACTGCCGCAAAAACCAGGTACTTATACTTTGCCTGAAATAAAGCTGCCTTGGTTTAATACCAAAATGAACCGTATTAGCTTAGCCACATTACCAAAGCGTACTATTACAGTAACGCCAAGTACTACCGCGCCTAATACAGCCATAGCAAACCCACAACCCAGCACAAATAATTCACCTACTCTTGAAAACATTTCGAATCAAGCAACTGGCACACAACCTATTGAAACTAAAAGTGATACTCCTCTTTGGTTAATAGTTGTTGCCGCTTTAGGGTATATTTTATGGATTGGTACTGTAATTTTTTACTTAATAAGCCGTTCTACTAAAAATACGACTGAAAAATTACAGCTAAACACCCGTGGTACTTCTCAGCCAAGCTTAAATGAGCTTAAAGCATTAGCCAAAACACACGATGTGAAAGCCTTTTACACCGCATTAAATAACTTTTCTGTAAAGGTGACCCATAAAAATGTTGGCGCGATTGATGAGCTCTGCATCCGCGTAAACAGCAGCGAGCTTAATGGTCTCATTAGCCAATTGCAGGCACAACTTTATAGTAATAAAGGCGCAAACACGGATCTTAATGCTATTATTAAAATTCTTGAGATCTATCAAACTCAGGCATCAAAGTCGCAACAAGCTGTATTAAAAGACCTTTATGATTAATAACTACGAACCTTAGGTCTTTTTTTGCAATAACTAATAATTTTTAATTAAAAAAGTGCTTATGCTTGGAAAGAAAAAATCAAACAATCAGGTCTTAATCGATATGGTAGAGAAACAAAAGCGTTATGAAGCCTTGGTCCACGTTTACAATAAAGAGCTTTATCGCTTTGCTTATTGGTTATGCCGTGATCCGCACATAGCAGATGATTTAGTACAGGAAACGTTTTTACGCGCTTGGCGTTCACTCGACTCTTTACTTGATCAAAAAGCAGCTAAACCCTGGTTACTTACTATATTACGAAGAGAAAACGCACGCCGATTTGAACGTAAACAGTTTGATTATAGCGACGTAGAAAACGATACGCTTGTTGATGAAACCAGCCACTCATTAGATGATGAAATGGAACAAACGGTTATTCAACGCCAGATTGCACTGCTATCTGATGAATACCGAGAGCCGTTATTACTGCAAGTTGTAATGGGCTGCTCTGGTGAAGAGATTGCAGACATACTTAATTTAAATAAAAACACGGTAATGACCCGTTTATACCGTGCCCGAAATCAACTTAAAGAGGCTTTAAGCCGTGATGATGAACAACTTAAAGGGGCATCAAAATAATGGATGAACTTGAGTTTCGTCGCCGCACTATTGCGCAGCCAAACGACATTGACAAGGAGCTTATGGAGTTTGCTGACAGTAATCCTGAGCGACAAAGTTTTATTAACGATATGAAAGATTTTGATAAATTTATTCAAGATTCTTTAGACATACCTGTGCCTGAAAACCTTGCAGATCGCATTCTTTTAAACACATCGTTAAAAGAAAAAGCACTACAAGAAGAACAAGCAACAGGAAAAAATGTAGTTGATGCCCGCTCGCGTTTTAAGCTTGACCGCGTGCATCTTGCGTTAGCAGCATCTTTTGTAGTGGCGATTAGTGCCTTCTTTTTTAGTACAGAGCAAAATATTGCACACGAAGCGGGTGAACATGCACTAGCTCATGTGTACTACGAAATTAGTGCGCTTGATAAAAAAGAGCCCATTAGCTTGCAAAGTGTAAACGATAAGTTAGCTGTTTTAGGCGGTCATATTGATGAACTTCCTGGTGCAGTCACTTACGCTATGTTTTGTGATTTTAAAGGCGAAAAAGGCCTGCATTTAATATTTGAATCTGACTTTGGCCCTATGACTGTATTTATAGTACCTTCTGAAAATCAATCATTTGGATTTGGTGATGATGATTTTAAAGATGAGCGCTTTGAAGGTCACATTAATCGTGGCTCACAAGCTGATACTATTTTAGTGGCAAGTCTTGGAGCACCTCTCGATACATATAACGAACGCGTTACTGGCGCAATTCGTTGGCTTTAAAATAGACAAATTTACCGCTTAGTTTCTACTGAGCGGTTTTTGATTATATACTCACCAATAAAGCGTTTCTTCTATACCCGAAACCTCTGATTTTTAAACTAATTAACCTGAGTTCTGCTTAAGCGATAACTAATGCGTTAAGCTCTACGTCAGTTAAATTAAGGTGTGGCTTCTTTTCTTTCAAGCAATAAGCCACCAATCCAGCGACTAAATTCAACATAAAGCCGTTCATACTCCGATGTCTTGAATGTTCAATGAAGGATATGTTCTTAAGCTGGTCATTAATTGTTTCGTAAGCGTATAGCTAACGGCACCTAGTTTGCTTAATGTTCCAAGGTAGCAGTGGCGCTAGATTATCTGGCTGCTCAGCAAGGTGCTGTAAGCAAGTAGAGATATAGTCATGCACCACAAGGTCATTTGCCTTTGCGGTTTCAACAAGACTGTAGAGTATGGCGCTGGCATGTGCACCATTGCAGGTATTTGAGAATAGCCAGTTTTTTCGCCCTATCACGAACGGTTTTATTGCTCGCTCTGCACGGTTATTATCAATACTGAGCCTGCCATTATCGAGGTAACGCCTGAATTTCTCAAATTGATTTATCACATAGCTAATTGCTTTACCTAGCGCCATTTTGGGAGGGATTTTATCTTTGTGCTTGAGTAGCCATTGATACAATTCATCAACGATTGGTTTCGCTTTTTGTTGCCTAACATTGAATTTTTCATCGTGCGTTTTATCTTTGATGCTTTGTTCAATACCGTAAAGTTTGCCTATCAGGTTGAGTGCAACATCCGCTTTACCTGTTTTTTTATTCTTCCCTTTCGCTTCGATGAATTTACGACGGATATGGGCTAGACATGCGACGAGTGTTGCTTTTGTTTGCTCGTACGCCTTGTAGCCATCTACCTGCATATAGCCTTGATAACCATCAAGAAAATCAACCACACAGTGTCCTGCGCGACTGTTATGATAATCAAACAGGACAATATTCGTGCCTTTACCCTGTTTATCATCGCCACAACAATACAACCACATATAGCTGGTCGCTTTATCTGCGTTAATAACGTTGAGCGGGGTTTCATCACCATGAATAACTGCTTGAGATAACAACGCCTCTTTTAAGCGTTGATACAAGGGGGACAGCAGGTCTGCGCAGCGTAGCATCCAACTCGACATGGTTTGCCTACTCAACTCAATACCGATATCGGCAAACAATGTTTCTTGACGATAAAGCGGTAAGCCAAACTGATATTTACACATGATTATTTGGCTCAGCAAGCTGGGCGTTGCGATGCTTTTTGGGATCGCTGTTGTGGGCATAAGGGCGGTTTTTACCACACTTTCAATGCCTTCACGCTCACAGTGACGGCACGTATATTTAGGACGAATGGTTTTGATAACTTTGATATGCGCTGGCACAAACTCGAGCGCTTCACTGCTGCTTTCACCCATTTTATGTAGTGGGCTGTGACAGCAATCACACATTTTGCCACCTTCTTCAAGGTCAACAATCACCTCAATTCGCGGTAACTGCGCCGGCAGTGGACGGCGTTTCGGTTTGGCTTTTTCTTTCTTTACTGAGGCCGGTGTCGCCAATAGCGCTTTATCATGTTCATCAAGAATATCTTCTGCTTCATTGAATACTTCGCCTGCCCCTGGCATCTTTTCAGATTTCTTGGCGTACTCTTTGGCAAGCTTAGCGTTATAAGCTTGCAGTAATTCGTGAATTTGCGCATCTTTTTCAGCAACGACTTGTTGCAACTCAAGCACCATGCGCTTGAGTTGTTCTGGGTCGTCAGGAAGTGAGTGTACATCAATTTTCATGTTCGCAATTTAACAGAATTTGACGCTGTTTTCTTGCTTGATGCAAAGATAAAACAGACGGTGTGGCAACGATCATTTACTGTCAATATGATCGATTAGATCATCGATTGATACTGCAATTCTTCATGACCAAGCACATCATATCCCGACAACAACCAATCCAATTGTTGAGGACTGAGTTCAAATTCCTGCAAGCTGATTTTGTTTGGCCATTTAAACTTTTGTTTTTCTAAGCGCTTATACCATAAAGCAAACCCTGTTTTATCCCAGTAAACGAGCTTGAGTTTATCTTTCGCTTTATTGCAGAATAAGAATAATGCGCCAGTATAAGCATCACGCTCAAGTTCGCCTTCAACGATTGCGATTAGACCATCAATGGATTTTCGAAAATCCACGGCCTCGCGGTGTAAATAAATACTTTTTGGTTCGACAAACATTTTCATCAGGCAAGCTCGCGCAGTAATTGGCCAAGATAAGATGCAGGCATTGTGGGTGGCAAGCTGACGTTTACTTTGCCGATAGTGAGGGTGATTGACTGTTGCTGTTCGATAACGTCAACGTGTTTAGTCACTTTAGCGCGAACAAAGCTGCCTGATGATTCATTAAGCTTATTTCGTGCGGCATAAAAAGTTGTTTTTGATAAAGCATTTTGCTGGCAATAGTCAGTGATAGTTAAATTACTGACTTGTTGTTCTTCGATAATACAGCGCCACTGTTCAAGGCTGCGTGTTTTTCTCATGACTATCTCCTCATTGAAATTCGGAAATAGCTTAATCATTTTGACGAGTGACTGGCAGGTGCACTTTGCTAGACGCTTACATTGTTTCGATTATAAAGCGTTTTGAAAGCATTGCTCTATCCCATAATGACATCGCTTTTGCCTTCATATTTTTGCGAACCGTCGTAATGAGCTTTACCCCTTTATCGAGTAAATCGGCTTCTAAAGCTTTACTTAAATACCCTTTGTCACCATATAATTTATCCGTCAGGCAGCTCGCTAACTCACGCACTGGTTGAGTATCATGTACATTTCCTGTTGTCACTTTCGCAGCAACAATTTCACCATGGTGATTAACGATTAAATGTAGCTTGAAGCCATAAAACCATCCCATTGTTCCTTTGCCACGCTGGGCTATTCCATCAAAGGTTTTGTGTCTTGGAATACGAATATTATGGCACACTTTAATACATGTGGAGTCAATGAATTCAACGCCTGTGGGTTTACCTTTAAGTGAAGTAAAATAGGCACACATCGGCACAATTACCCTTGGCATAACGGCTAAAAATAGTGTGTAACTGAGCAAGTTGGGAAATTCACTTTTGTACATAAGTGATACATAGCCAAGGTAGTAATTTTTGAAATCTCGGTGATGTGACATATGAAAACTAATAACAATAGTCATAATTTCACTGGTCGTCATACGTCCTGAACGCTGACGTTTTTGGGTGCCATCTTCGAGTAATTGTTTTTCCCATTGGGGTATAAATACTTTGCAAAAATCATCGACATCGCAAAATAATTCAACTAATTTAATCATGCCTGTTCCTTGCTTATCCAATCGTTTTTGGTCGAAAGATCGGATCTCGGAACAGGCATTTAGTTCAATTTCTTAAACGAGATTCAGGTTAGTTAGGGAATTTCATGAAGAATATCATCGTTATTTTTTCACTATTGGCATTGTTATGTACTGCCAGTTTTGATGCACACGCACGTAAAAAGTTTGGCAGTAGTAAACGCGGACAGACACCTGCAACACAGCAAACAGCGCAAAAACAACAAACAGATACAGCAGCACCTAAAGCCACATCAAATAAAAAAGGCATTATGGCAGGCGTTTTTGGGGGACTTTTAGCGGGTGGCTTAATTGCAGCAATGTTAGGCGACAATTTTGAAGGTTTTCAGCTATTAGAAATGATTTTATTAGCTGGCGGACTCTTTATTTTATTTAAGCTAGTAACGGGCTTTTTACGTGCTAATCGCGCCCCACAACTTGCAAATGCCAGTGCAGGTACAGGTGCTCAGCAAAATGTGTTTAAACACGCACCTATCGAGCAACCAACAAGTACAGCCTTTGCAAGCAACGCACCACAAGCCCAAGATATTCCTTTTAATTTACCACCTAACTTTGATGTTAATGGTTTTTTGCAAGGTGCCCGTAGTCATTACCATACGCTACAAACTGCATGGAATAATGCCGATTACACCACAATGGCTGAATATTTAAGCCCTGCACTTGTTGCCGAATTTAAAGCTGAGCGTGAAGCTATACAAAGCGTAGAAACAGAAGTGATGTTTATTGATGCCGAACTTGTGCGCGCAGATACAAACACGCAATCGTGGCAGGTTAGTGTTCGTTTTAAAGGTAAGTACCGTGATTTAGGCGATAAAAAGGAAGAGCCTATTTTAGAAATTTGGCACTTAGAACGTCTAATTTCAGACGACGCTCCATGGCTAATAGTGGGTGTTGAAGATTTAATTGATGCTCAATAATTTTATATTGTGTAAAACACCGCGCTTTTAGCGCGGTGTTTTTTTATTTAAAAAACAATTGACTTACCACGTCCTGATGCTTCAGAAGCGGCATCTAATTGGCCCTCTTTATTAATAATAACGTGTAAGTCACCAAAGTGATTCTCATCTATGGTGTAACCCATTTTTGTGAGCTCTGCTTTTACGCTATCAGTTAAACCTATGTGTGTTCTAATTATATTTTTAGGCCACAGTTGATGATGAAAACGAGGGCTATTTACAACCTGCTCTGCAGTCATATCAAACTCTACCGCATTTAAAATAGATTCGTACACAGAGCTAATAATTGTTGTGCCACCAGGCGAGCCTGTCACCATTTTAACAGTGTTGTCTTTAAGTAGTATTGTAGGCGTCATAGAGCTAAGCATACGCTTGTGCGGCTTTATTTCGTTAGCTTTACCGCCTATTGCACCAAACACATTCATAACGCCTGGTTTGGCACTAAAGTCGTCCATTTCATCATTTAAAATAAACCCTGCACCTTCAACAATTACACCGCTCCCAAACCCTAAGTTTATTGTGGTGGTATTTGCGACAGCGTTACCCATTTTATCAACGATTGAAAAGTGCGTAGTTTGCTCACTTTCTTTAAGTCCCGGTTTAATATTTTCGGTAGTCGAGATCGCGGTTAACGAAATGTCATCACTGCGCTCTTTGAGGTAGTTAATATTAGTTAATGCGCTGACTGGTACATCAAAAAAGTCAGGATCGCCTAAATATTCTGCCCTATCTGCAAATACACGTTTACCTATTTCAGAAAGTAAGTGTACATATTGAGCAGAGTTATGCGCTAAGCCCGCATCTGGTTTTTGTAACTCATACATTTTAAGCCACTGCAAAATAGCAATACCACCTGAACTCGGCGGTGGCGAAGTAAGTACTTCATAACCATTCCAACTCGCTTTAATAGGTGTACGTGATTTAGCGGTATAATTTTTTAAATCATCTTGATCAATAATACCACCATGCTGATGCATAAATTTAGCAATAATATTTGCAGTTTCGCCTTTATAAAACCCATCTTGACCGTTATCACGAATACGCTTTAACGTTGCAGCTAACTCGGGTTGCTTAAATACTTTATTAGCTTTTACATCAGCAAAATATTTTTCGAAGTTTACATTTATTTTTTGCTCTTTTAGATAGGCTATATAATGGCTAACACCTTTTTCTAACTTAGGCGGAACTACAAACCCTTGCTCAGCCAACGTTACAGCAGGCTGTACTAGTGCTTCCCACTTTAAAGTGCCATGCTTTTGATGGGCAAGCCACATACCCGCTACACTGCCCGGTACACCGCTTGCGTGAATGCCATATATTGATTTATTTGCTATAACATTACCTTGATCATCTAAATACATATCACGATGAGCCGCTGTTGGCGCTGTTTCGCGATAATCTATAAAATCACCTTTGCCATCTTTTTGAATAAGCATAAATCCCCCGCCGCCAATATTGCCAGCTTCAGGAAGCGTCACTGCAAGTACAAATTGTGCCGTAATAGCCGCATCAACAGCATTACCGCCTTGCTCTAATATACTTTTAGTAGCATCGGCACTGAACGAGTCAGGCATTGCGACTGCGCTTTGCGCTAAAGGCTGCGCCAAAATACTAAAAGTAGTGAACTGTAAAACCAGTACACTTTTGACGATTAATTTACGTGGTGAAAAAAACAATCCCATACAACATCCTTAATTTATTATTTTTGTTGCCTATATTAATGCACGTCATTTAAAGATAGGTCAATCTTTATACTATTGATATTTAATCATCTTCAAACGTTTTTTGTATAAAGCACTGCGGGTAAGTCGCCTTGCTCATCTGTGTGTGTGTAATTTTTTATAAATTGCAGACCTAACTTTTTCATTATTTTTATAGAGGCTATATTATCTTTGAGTGCCGTTGCACTTATCGCCTTAACGTCATCTTGTTTTATAAGTTCATCACATAATGCTAAAGCCGCCTCGGTTGCATAACCATGCCCCCAACTTGATTGCTTAAAACGCCAGCCTATTTCAATATCACCGTAATTTGGTGCATCACTAAAAAAAGCCATAGGCCTTATTAATACCCAGCCTATAAATGTATTGGTTTGCTTTATAGTGATACTCCACAGCCCCCAGCCTTTTAGCTCATTTCGATATGCGAGCATACGAGGCACTCCCTCATTTTTTATTTGCTCTAAAGAGGTAGGTACACCTCGCGTTAAATACTGCATTACAGCTGGGTCTTGGTCGAGTTCAAATAATTTAGGCCAATCATGCTCATTCATTAATATGAATATGATCTTCTGGTATTTCTAACTCAATTATATCAATGTCATAGTCGTAACCAATCTTTTGAATAATTGCTTTCATCTCTGTTCTATAAGGCTCTGAGAACACTTTATGTCGATATTTAGGTATCCACACAAAATGGTACATGATCCTAAAAACGTGATGCGTATTTCTTTGAAGTTCCATGTGTTCGATAGTGTAGACTGGGACAAGCTCAGTCTACACTATCCAGCACGGGGGCAAGCCCCCGAGATTTTCGCTACGCTCTGATTAAAGAATCGGCCGCAAGCGACCGAGTTTAAAGGAGTTCTAACTGAGCCCCGTGTTTTTCTTTATTGTCTAATTCGGTTAGCTGGTTTTGCACATACGCTCTGATCGTATCTTCGTTTGCATTTCCTATCGTTTCGACCAAAAACGATTGGATAAGCAAGGAACAGGCATGATTAAATTAGTTGAATTATTTTGCGATGTCGATGATTTTTGCAAAGTATTTATACCCCAATGGGAAAAACAATTACTCGAAGATGGCACCCAAAAACGTCAGCGTTCAGGACGTATGACGACCAGTGAAATTATGACTATTGTTATTAGTTTTCATATGTCACATCACCGAGATTTCAAAAATTACTACCTTGGCTATGTATCACTTATGTACAAAAGTGAATTTCCCAACTTGCTCAGTTACACACGATTTTTAGCCGTTATGCCGAGGGTAATTGTGCCGATGTGTGCCTATTTTACTTCACTTAAAGGTAAACCCACAGGCGTTGAATTCATTGACTCCACATGTATTAAAGTGTGCCATAATATTCGTATTCCAAGACACAAAACCTTTGATGGAATAGCCCAGCGTGGCAAAGGAACAATGGGATGGTTTTATGGCTTCAAGCTACATTTAATCGTTAATCACCATGGTGAAATTGTTGCTGCGAAAGTGACAACAGGAAATGTACATGATACTCAACCAGTGCGTGAGTTAGCGAGCTGCCTGACGGATAAATTATATGGTGACAAAGGGTATTTAAGTAAAGCTTTAGAAGCCGATTTACTCGATAAAGGGGTAAAGCTCATTACGACGGTTCGCAAAAATATGAAGGCAAAAGCGATGTCATTATGGGATAGAGCAATGCTTTCAAAACGCTTTATAATCGAAACAATTAATGACCAGCTCAAGAACATATCCTTCATTGAACATTCAAGACATCGGAGTATGAACGGCTTTATGTTGAATTTAGTCGCTGGATTGGTGGCTTATTGCTTGAAAGAAAAGAAGCCACACCTTAATTTAACTGACGTAGAGCTTAACGCATTAGTTATCGCTTAAGCAGAACTCAGGTTATTTACAGAGACAAGGCTCGTGGTGGTGAACTACATAAGACACTCACTCGTGCATGTAAAAAGTATAAAAAACGCTATGGAAGCTACGATAAACGCGGACAGATAGTTATACCAACCTGCATAAATCTTTGATCAATTTAACGAATTAAATTGCACTATAACGTTGTTAAAAATTTTTAATTTAGAACAACTAGGGGCTGTTGATCTTTGTAGTATATATATTAATCAGCCCATATTGGTAGCCACATCATAGTGAATGCTAAAGCGAGCATGGAATGATAATTCCGCTCAAGCTTTTCATACCGTGTGGCTATCCCTCTATATTGTTTGATCCGACCAAAGGCATTCTCAACTAAGTGCCTATATTTGTACATGCACCAGTCAATATCTTCATTACCCACTAAACTGTTATCCTTGCGTGGAATAACGGGTGTAGCGCTATTGTCACGAATAAACTCTCTTAGTTTTTCACTATCGTAGCCTTTATCTGCGACAACAACATTACTCGTTGGGCAATTGGCTACAAGTGACTCTGCATGGACGATATCATGCGTATTTCCACAGGATAATTCATAATAAACAGGCAATCCTCCGCTATCTACTGCAAGATGAATTTTAGTCGAATTACCACCTCGACTCTTACCGATTGATTCATTGTCAGCGGTTCTTGCACCGCAACTATGCTGGTGAGCCCTGACAATACTGCCATCAATAAAGATCCAATCCATATCAGCATAGTGGGATAACACTCGAAATAATTCATTCAAAATATCTTTTTTGGACCATAAATTAAATCGTCTATAAATAGCACTCCACGAGCCGAAATAAGACGGTAAATCTCGCCAAGGAATACCGGTACGCATCTTATAGAGTATGCCTTCGAGCGTTTTTCTATGCTCAGGCTTATTATAAATTCGACCACTTAAGTGCATTACTTTTGATAAGACATTCCATGTCGCGTCTGTTAACATTAATCTTGGCATGAGGGTTCGGTGTAACGTTTTTTAGCGAATTCAATTATACCTTATCCTTATGCTGTTTGTTTTTTATACCGCAAAGATCAACACGCCCTAGATACAAAAACTTTTGCCTAGTTCTAGCGTAATTTTCTTAACGTTAAATAGACCCCATATATAAGCAGATTGGTATTAATCGAGTCAGTATTGATGAACGCCCAAGTATTGTGGATTCAAAGTCTAGGATTGGTGATTTGGAGAGTGACACAGTCATAGGCAAAGGGCGTAAAAATGCCTTTGTCACAATGGTTGAACGTAAAACGTTATATACAGTCGTTCACATAATTGAAAGCAAGCATGCGGAAATAACAGCTGATGCGCTGATAAAGTGTATGACACCATATATAGATAAGGTTATTAACGTGACTTTAGATAATGGAAAAGAGTTTGCTCACCATGAGCATGTTGCACAAAAATTAGAAGCGGATGTGTATTTCGCTCACTCATATTCATCATGGGAGAGGGGTATAAAACGCCTCATGAATTATTTACGGGGCAATCAGAAGTTCTGGTGACTACATAATGATTGCACTTAATACTTGAATTCAAGTTGTAATATTTCTAGTTTTTTGTGATTTTTCGCTAATTTATAAGAAGCAATGTAAAAACAGGCTTGAATAGTTCTAAAAATGAACAGAATTATTTTTATTAAAAAAAAACCAGTAACATTGCTGTTACTGGTTTATTAAATTTGGTGCGGATGGGGGGACTTGAACCCCCACGCCCTAAAGCACCACCCCCTCAAGGTGGCGTGTCTACCAATTCCACCACATCCGCATTTCAAGCTTTCGCTTAAGTGTTAAACTTAATGATTTAAATGAGGAATATAAATCGTCTAACATTTATTTAAGTTAAATTAATTTGGTACGTCAGAGCTTTTCTCTTTCGTAGATGTTACAGGAACATCCTCTTCTACAGGAGACACTGTTTCAACTGCAGGCGCTGCTTCTAGATTTTCCCATTCGTCAGTCTTTTTAATTTGACCCGCAGTAAGGTTACCTAAAACAATGCTTAAAACAAAAAATACAGTTGCCAAACTTGTCGTTGTTTTCGTCATGAAATTACCAGCACCTGACGATCCAAAAACAGTAGCAGACGCACCGGCACCAAATGAAGAGCCCATATCTGCGCCTTTACCTTGTTGGATTAAAACCATACCAACTAATGCCAAGGCAACAACTAAATAAACTACTAATAAAATTTCGTACATCTTATACGGTTCCTTCTGCACTTTTACAAATTGCAATAAATGAATCTGCTTTTAGACTAGCACCACCAATTAGGCCACCGTCTATATCTGTTTGTGCAAATAATAATTCGCTATTTTTTTCATTAACGCTACCACCATATAAGATGGTAAGCCCTTGTGCTAAATTGCCATCTAATGAAGCAATTTTATCACGGATAAATTTGTGAACGTTTTGTGCCTGTTCTGGCGATGCAGTTTTACCTGTGCCGATGGCCCAAACGGGTTCGTATGCTATCACAGAATCTTTTAGTGCCGCTACACCTAATTTATTAATTATTGCATCAATTTGTGTAGAAACGACAAGCTCAGTTTTACCATTTTCTTGCTCTGTTTCACTTTCACCCACACATAAGATTGGAATGAGACCAACATTTTGAGCTCGAGCAAATTTTTCAGCGACCGTAGTATTACTTTCATTATAAATACTACGTCGTTCTGAATGACCTACTAGCACGTACTTCGCGCCTAAATCTTTAATAAGTTTCGCATCAACTTCACCGGTAAAGGCGCCTGGTTCGTTTTCAGAAACAGTTTGCGCTCCTGTACAGACTCCGGTTAAAACCATTGATGATACTAATGGGAACGGGGGAAATAAGACAATGTCTATCTCTTTTGATTTAACATTGTTGATGGCACCAGACATTTCTTTAATTAGCTCTAACGAACCGTTCATTTTCCAGTTGCCTGCGACCATTGGCTTGCGTATTGCCATTTTTCCACTCCACATTAGAAAGCGGGCGAGATATTAACTTTTCTCGCCCAAAGTTACAAGAGGTTATTGTTATCAATCAGTTTATTTGCTCATAGATTCGACAACTATCGCAATTTTTTGCGCACTATCGAGCACTATTTTTTCTTGTTCTGCTTCAACCATAACACGCACAACAGGCTCAGTACCTGATTTACGAAGTAAAACGCGCCCTTTATCACCTAAGCTTTTCTCTACTTCGGCAACAGCTGCAAGGACCTCTGTTGTACTCGTTGGATCAGTTCCCGGTGTATAACGTACGTTAATCATTTTCATTGGGTATTTAGTAAAGCCTGCACCTAAGTCTTGTAGAGTGCGGTTTTGTGCAACCATTGCAGCCAATACTTGTAGGCTTGAAATAATACCATCCCCGGTACTGATCAAATCTAGATTTAGAACATGGCCCGAGCTTTCCCCACCAATTTTCCAACCCTTCTGCTGCAGTAATTCCATAACGTAGCGATCGCCTACTTTACTACGTGCGAACTCAATTCCTTTGGCTTTTAAAGCATTTTCAAGCCCCATGTTAGACATAACAGTCCCAACTACGCCACCACCTAAGTTATCTTCTTGGGCTGCTTGACACGCAATTATATAAACTAGATCATCACCATCAAATACACGGCCATTATGATCAACCATCATAACGCGATCACCATCACCATCATAAGCAATACCTACGTCTGCTTTAAATTCAAGTACTTTACGTTTAAGTGTATCTACGTGTGTAGCACCACATTCATGATTTATGTTTACGCCATTTGGCTCACACGCATGGGTAATTACTTCAGCACCAAGTTCGCGCATAACAGAAGGAGCAATATGATATGTAGCACCATTAGCACAATCAACGACGACTTTGAGACCCTCTAATGACAAACCTTGTGGAAACTGACTTTTACAAAATTCTATGTAACGACCATCTGCACTGACTAAACGAGATGCTTTACCTAATTTATCAGATGCAACGCAAGTCATTGGCTCATCAAGCATCGCTTCTATTTGAAGCTCTACGGAATCAGCTAGCTTTAGGCCTTGTCCGTTAAAAAACTTAATACCATTATCGTAATAAGGGTTGTGTGATGCACTAATTACAATTCCCGCTTCCGCACGAAACGTTTGCGCTAAATAGGCAACAGCAGGCGTTGGCATAGGGCCAAGTAACACGACGTCAATACCTGCGGCAATTAACCCAGCTTCAAGTGCTGTTTCAAGCATATAACCTGAGATACGTGTATCTTTACCAATAATTACTTTTTTAGTGCCACCCAGAGATAAAACACGCCCTGCTGCCCAACCTAATTTCATAGCAAACTCTGGGTTAATAGGTGCTGTACCAACTAATCCACGCACTCCATCAGTGCCAAAATATTTTCTTTCTTTCATTATTGTATTCCTTGTTCGCAGGCTCGTAATACACTAAGCACGTCTGCGGTTTCTTTTACGTCATGTACGCGAATAATTTTTGCGCCATTTTGCGCCGCGATTAGCGCACCTGCTAAGCTACCTGCCAATCGCTCACTTGTTTCTCTATTTAATAAATTACCTATCATCGATTTACGAGATAAACCAGCCAATAATGGCAAACCCAATTTATTAAAATCATTAAACTTAGCCAATATTTGATAGTTATGGTTAAGCGTTTTTCCAAATCCAAAACCGGGATCTAGGATAAGTCGTTCAAACTTAATCCCGGCTGTTTCACAGGCTTTAATACGTTGACTAAAAAACATATTTATATCTGCAAACAAATCATCATAATGAGGTGCACATTGCATACTGCGAGGTTGCCCTTGCATATGCATTAAACAAATTGCTACATCTTTATAGTGCGCAACCGTTTCTAACGCATCTAATTCTTGCAAAGCTCTTACATCGTTGACTATATCAGCCCCTGCGAGTATTGCTTGTTCCATTACTTGCGCTTTACTGGTATCAATTGAAATAACGCAATCACTGTGCTCACGTATTGCTTTAATAGCGGGAATTACGCGGGCAAGTTCATCTTTCAAACTCACATTTGGTGCGCCGGGGCGGGTAGATTCTCCGCCTATGTCTACAATTTTCGCACCATCATCCAATAACTGCATTGCACGTTTCAGTGCTATTGTTGGGTCTAAAAACTGCCCACCATCAGAAAATGAATCCGGCGTTACATTTAATATTCCCATAATAACGGGCTTTTCAATATTAAGCGTACGTCCTCTGGGAAGCTTTAATATGTTAGTCATTGCCAACCTTTATTCTTTTTCCAATAAAATTAAATTAATATCTATTATAGCGATAAGTAAATAGCTTAATTACAAGGCGGAATTATGACATATAGTTATTCTATATAAATAATTTCTCAGCGAAGTTAGTGAGTTATTTAATTCGCTAGAATGAACATCCATCAATAAAATTGGTATAAATAACTGATACAAAAAAGCCCCGAAGTACGGGGCTTTCATTCGCTATTTTAACGATTATTCAGCTTTATCATCAAGGTTTGTTTCATCTTTTTTCGATGAATCATCCGATTTTTGACTTTCATCGCTAACTGGCTCTTGAGATTCTTCAGCTTTTACCGGTTTTGCTTCATGGCGGTCATGTGCATCACGCGGTTCACGCACTGGTTGGCGTGCCATTAAATCATCAATTTGCTTAGCGTCGATTGTTTCGTATTTCATTAAAGCGTCTTTCATTGAGTGAAGAATATCAATATTTTCTTTTAATATTTCTTCTGCTCGTTGATAGTTACGATCTGAAAGTAATCGAACCTCTGCATCAATTATCTTTGCTGTGTCGTCTGACATGCTAGATGCACGACTGCCGCCGCCACCCATATACATTTCATTTTGATCTTCAGCGTAAAGTAACGGACCTAGCTTTTCACTTAAACCCCAGTGTGTAACCATTTTACGAGCAATATCTGTAGCTCGTTCAATATCATTACTCGCACCTGTTGTTACTTTATCAGCACCATAAATAAGCGCTTCAGCAATTCGACCACCGTAAAGGCTAGAAATCATTGATTCTAAAAGCTCTTTTGAATGACTAACACGGTCTTGTTCAGGCAAGTACATTGTTACACCTAGCGCACGGCCACGTGGAATAATAGATACTTTGTAAACTGGATCATGTTCAGGAACCATACGGCCCACAATTGCGTGACCTGCTTCATGATACGCAGTCATTGCTTTTTCTTGCTCGCTCATCACCATGGTTTTGCGTTCTGCACCCATCATGATTTTATCTTTAGCAGCGTCAAATTCAGCCATACTTACAACACGCTTATTGCCACGTGCGGCATAAAGTGCAGCTTCGTTTACTAAGTTTGCTAAATCAGCACCAGAGAAACCTGGGGTACCTCTTGCAATAAGTGCCGCTTCAACGTTATCGCCTAATGGCACCTTACGCATGTGTACTTTAAGTATTTGCTCACGGCCACGAATATCAGGTAAACCTACTTCTACTTGACGGTCAAAACGACCTGGACGAAGTAATGCTGGGTCTAATACATCTGGTCGGTTAGTTGCTGCAATAACGATAATACCTTCGTTACCACCAAAGCCATCCATTTCTACTAGCATTTGGTTAAGTGTTTGCTCACGTTCGTCGTTACCGCCGCCCATACCAGCACCACGTTTACGACCAACAGCATCAATCTCATCTATAAAGATAATACAAGGCGCTGCTTTTTTAGCTTGCTCAAACATGTCACGTACACGTGATGCGCCAACACCTACAAACATTTCAACAAAATCTGAACCAGAAATTGTAAAAAACGGTACTTTCGCTTCACCCGCAACAGCCTTTGCAAGTAACGTTTTACCAGTACCAGGAGGACCAACCATTAGTACGCCTTTAGGAATACTACCGCCAAGTTTTTGAAACTTAGAAGGGTCACGTAAAAAGTCTACCAATTCGGTAACATCTTCTTTCGCTTCATCACAACCAGCAACATCTGCAAACGTTGTTTTAATTTGATCTTCGCTCATTAAACGCGCTTTACTCTTACCAAATGACATAGCGCCTTTACCGCCGCCGCCTTGCATCTGACGCATGAAGAATATCCATACACCAATCAGCAGTATCATTGGGAACCAAGAAATAAATATACTTGCTAAAAATGACTGTTCTTCAGGTTTTACACCCTTCACATTCACATTACTTTTTAATAAGTCATTTAAAATATCTTTGTCGTAAATAGGCATAATCGTTTGAAAACGTTCGCCACTGGTTTTAGTACCTGTAATTGTCCCACTGGTACTTTCAATTGCCACTTCTTGTATAGAGCCATTTCGGGCGTCTTTAACAAATTGACTATAGCTTGTCTGACGATCAACTTGATCGCCACCATTAAAGCTCTGGAAGACTGACATCAGCACAACTGCAATGACCAGCCATAGTATTAAGTTTTTTGCCATATCGCTCAAGGGGTTAACCTCTTGTATCCAATTAATTTAAATTCAACTAAACGCCAAGCAACTGTACTACAGTTTGTATCCAGTCGCTACTATATATACTTCCCGAGAACGGGCACGCGAGGCATCAGGTTTACGTATCTTCACTACTTTAAAACTATTACGTACGTCTTGTAAGTATTGATCAAAGCCTTCACCTTGAAACACTTTAACAATAAATGCACCATTTTTCTTTAGTACTTGGCTACACATATCTAATGCAAGCTCTACCAAATACATACTACCAGCTTGATCAACTGAATTATTACCACTCATATTTGGTGCCATGTCAGAGAATACCACATCAACATTTTTCCCATCAATGCGTTTTAATAATGCATTTAATACAGCCTCCTCACGAAAGTCACCTTGTAAGAAGTCTACACCTGCAAGGGAATCCATCGGTAAAATATCACATGCTATTACTTGACCTTTATCACCCACTTTTTCGGCTAAATACTGTGACCAACTACCCGGCGCGGCCCCTAAATCTACCACTGTCATACCCGGACGCAGTATTTTATCTCTGTTCTGAACTTCATCTAATTTAAAAACCGCTCTAGAACGCCAGCCTTTTTTTTGCGCTTCTTGAACATATTTATCATCAAAATGTTCTTTCAGCCATCGCTGTGAACTGGCTGACTGTTTTTTATTTGTCATAAATTAACACGCAACTAATTAGTAATATTCTTTAGATGGCGGTAGAATACCCTTAATTCAAGCCATATTCAGCAAAATTTGTATAAACATGACATTATCAAATAAACAAAAGCAGTTTTTAAAAGGTCAGGCACATAGCCTCAAGCCAGTAGTTTTACTAGGTTCTAACGGTTTAACCGAAGGCGTAGTAATGGAAATTAAAAGTGCGTTAGAAATTCACGAATTGATTAAAGTGAAAGCGCCGACTGACGATCGTGAAACTAAAGCTCTTATTTTTGAAGCTATCGTACGTGAAACTGGTGCGACTAAGTTACAAACAATTGGTCACACTATTGTACTTTATCTTCAAAGTGCTGAGAGAAAAATACATTTACCACGTAACTAAATTACTATTTTAAGTAACCTAGTGTGTTTAATGAAAAAACCAGCTTAATGCTTAATGCCAGTCAGTTAACAGCGGACTGGCATTTTTTATTGGGGTATTTACTGGGTTTTGGTTTCACACACCTCGGATACGCCCGCTCCCGTTTTATCGGCAATATGTGATGTTCAACTTGAGCTTGTAATTGCTCTATTGATTTAGGTATCCGTCCTGCATTTTCTATAAACATTGTATGAATAAGGTTAATAATACTAATAGCACACGTCGTAAAACTCAGGTGTTTTGCATATATCAGACATTGATCAGACCAATTTCAAAAATTTCGATTTAATTTAAACGCTTAATTCTCTTTAATTTGATAAAATAACATCTCAACTTTGAGGTGTATATGAATCTAAAAATCAAACGGTTAGACCATCACGGTATTGTTTCAGGTGTTATAGAAGACTTAAAAATTGTCAGCCTTTTAGATCAATACTTACCTCAAGACGATAAACAAGAAATCACCCCCGGTGAAGCTGTAAAAGGCATGATCATGAATGGACTCGGTTTTGCCAATCGACCTTTATCACTCAGCCCTCAATTTTTTACTAACTTGCCTCTTGAACATTTATTTCGTGAAGGGGTTCAAGCATCACATTTTAATCGTCACAAACTTGGTAGAACTCTCGATCAATGCTTCGAGTTTGGCTGTGAAAGCTTATTTTCATTAGTCTCCGGACAAGCATGTGAAATAGAACAAGTTGATAAAACCTTTGAATCACTTGATACAACGAGTCACTCACTGACAGGTGAATATGCTTTTGATGATGGAGATAGTGATGAAAACGTCATTAAAATTACTCATGGCTATAGCAAGGCTCACCGTCCTGATTTAAAACAAGTCGTACAAGAAATCATTGTTAGCCAAGATGGTGGGATCCCGCTTGCATGTAAAAACTGGGATGGTAACAGCGCAGACACCGCTATTTTTAAAGCGCGAAGTAAGGCGCTTGTTGACGAGTTCAAAAAAAGCCAAGCTCCTAAATACCTTGTGGCAGACTGTAAACTTTATCATAAAAGTAATGCTGAGTTTTTAACCAAAATTCAATTTCTCACGCTAGTACCTTCAACAATTTCTCTTGAAAAATCCTCTATAAGTACAGCCATAGCAGCCAACCAATGGGTTAATATTGATGATAACTATCAATATGTTGTTGAAGAGATTGAGCATATGGGGATAAAGCAAAGATGGATGATTATTTATTCAAAAGCAGCTAATAGCCGAGCACAAAAAAGCATTGTTCGACAAGTTGAGCGAGCACACACAGGCATCAAAAAAGACCTCTTCCATTTACAAGCTCAACGTTTCGCTTGTCAAACTGACGCACAACGCGCATTAGATAAATTAGCGAAAAAGATGAAGCATCATCAAATAGCGACTCAGCAATTTATTAAGCATAAAGTCTATGAAGGTAAAGGGCGACCTAAAAAAGATGCGCCAGTAAAAAATATTGAATGGCAAATCACGGCAGAAATTGAAGAAAACGAAAGCGCAATAAAACAGATTGTAGAACAAAAGTCATGCTTCGTATTAGCAACGAATATTGATAAAGAAGCCCTTTCACCAGTAGGTTTACTTAAGCATTACAAAGCACAATCTGAAGTAGAAAAAGGGTTTAGGTTTTTAAAAGACCCCTTGTTTTTTGTTTCATCATTATTTATCAAAAAGCCAAGTAGAATAGATGCTCTGTTGATGGTGATGACACTTTCATTGTTAGTTTATTCAATCGCGCAAAGACGAATGAGAGCGAATATGAAAAAAGAAAAAGCCACGATAGCGAATCAAATCAATAAAGAAATATCTAACCCAACATTACGTTGGGTCTTTCAGTGTTTTGAGGGAATTAATCTACTCCAGCAAGGCGACAAAATCAGCTTGGATGGTTTTGATGAGTTCAGGGAAAAGATAATAAGGCTCATTGGTGGACATGCGTTGCATTTATATAAAATCCAAAAAGTTGCCTAGGGGTCTGATCAATGCCTGATATATTCCAGACTTTTTCTGCGCCATTTTCACCATCTGGTATCGGAGCAAGTTATAGCTCAACATTACGCCCCATAATTCTTGCGCTATCATCTCAGGTTTCTTGCTGCGTAGCGTGAAGTGACTATTCAGTAACGTTTGTTTCATTTCTCGATAACCAAGTTCAATTTCCCATCGTTCACTATAGAGGTCAACAATGTCAGCCTTAGGGAAACGCATTGGATCAGTCAGTGAAGTGAGTATATTCACTTCTTTCCCCTTAACCGTTTTTGTGACTAGCCTGACTTCAATACTCTGTGGTAAATCGTCGAACTTTTTTCTCGCTTGTGCTGTTGCTTTTAGCTTGATAAGTTTGTCTTGACGACCTAAAGAGCGAACAATTTCATATTGCGTGCCTTTTCTCATCGGTTGAAGCCAATGCCTATTTCCCCCAGCATGATGCCAACGATTGAGTAAGCCTAGAGAATAGAAGCCTCTATCAAATAACGTCAGTGAGTTATCGGGTGTTGCCTCGATTAAGTCTTCAGCCAACACCATTTCACTAGTACGACAACTATCAAAGGCGCTCCCCATTAATAAATGGCTAGTTAACCTGAGTTCTGCTTAAGCGATAACTAATGCGTTAAGCTCTACGTCAGTTAAATTAAGGTGTGGCTTCTTTTCTTTCAAGCAATAAGCCACCAATCCAGCGACTAAATTCAACATAAAGCCGTTCATACTCCGATGTCTTGAATGTTCAATGAAGGATATGTTCTTGAGCTGGTCATTAATTGTTTCGATTATAAAGCGTTTTGAAAGCATTGCTCTATCCCATAATGACATCGCTTTTGCCTTCATATTTTTGCGAACCGTCGTAATGAGCTTTACCCCTTTATCGAGTAAATCGGCTTCTAAAGCTTTACTTAAATACCCTTTGTCACCATATAATTTATCCGTCAGGCAGCTCGCTAACTCACGCACTGGTTGAGTATCATGTACATTTCCTGTTGTCACTTTCGCAGCAACAATTTCACCATGGTGATTAACGATTAAATGTAGCTTGAAGCCATAAAACCATCCCATTGTTCCTTTGCCACGCTGGGCTATTCCATCAAAGGTTTTGTGTCTTGGAATACGAATATTATGGCACACTTTAATACATGTGGAGTCAATGAATTCAACGCCTGTGGGTTTACCTTTAAGTGAAGTAAAATAGGCACACATCGGCACAATTACCCTTGGCATAACGGCTAAAAATAGTGTGTAACTGAGCAAGTTGGGAAATTCACTTTTGTACATAAGTGATACATAGCCAAGGTAGTAATTTTTGAAATCTCGGTGATGTGACATATGAAAACTAATAACAATAGTCATAATTTCACTGGTCGTCATACGTCCTGAACGCTGACGTTTTTGGGTGCCATCTTCGAGTAATTGTTTTTCCCATTGGGGTATAAATACTTTGCAAAAATCATCGACATCGCAAAATAATTCAACTAATTTAATCATGCCTGTTCCTTGCTTATCCAATCGTTTTTGGTCGAAAGATCGGATCTCGGAACAGGCATTTAGTTCAATTTCTTAAACGAGATTCAGGTTAGTTAACTCCATCAAACACACCATGCGAACCTGAGGGAAAGCCGTGTCACCATGCTGATTTTTCCACACGGAGAATGCATGTTGATTTTCAGCAGTATCCGGTTCAACACCCAGTAGTGATAGCCCGCACCATGTGGGATGGTTCGCATCAGCATTCCACATTTGCTGACTTTTCTCAGAAACCTGTTTAACGGCATCAGCCCCAAGCCGCTGCCTAGCCTGTACAACCGCACTGGGTGCAACGAGTTCTTTTTTACCTGGTAAAGCGAGCCCTAATTTACTGACAATACTCCACAGTGGGTCTTCACGATAAAACGACATACAAATGACTGTCCAAACGGCCATCTCAACAGGAAGCCTTCTTTTCCTTATCGTCGCGACACCAGCGGTTTCAGCGCATTGTTTGATAAACTCAGGACATAAAAAATCACTCAGTTGACCTAAGCCTTCTGAATTGGGTGCGTAGCTATTGGCAAGAGAAAGTGCGGTAGTGAGTTGCAAAATAAAAGGCTCCTGAATAAATTCAGAAGCCTTTATAAACTAACCAGAAGATCGGTCAATGGATCGTCAAATATTTCTTAACTGATCGGCATTAAGCTTAATGCTGGTTTTTTGTTATTTTACGTTTTAAATTAAAAACTCATTTTATGATGGGTTACATCATATTCACTGCCAGTACTACTGGGCTTCTTATTTAATATAAAGTACTGAGTAAATTGTGTTTCACTCATTGCTGGCACTTTTTCATTCGAAAGTAGCTCGGCTAGTTGCGGTGTTGTATTACTGTGCCCAATAACAACAGCTACACCTTTTAGTTTTAGTAACTCATTTTTTAAATCACTTAGCTCACCTGCGTTATACAAATTTACGTCGATATTAAAATATGCCTGCAAAGGAGCTGCTGTTTGTAACGTACGTTTATAGTTGCTGCTGAAAATATGTATCTTTTGATATTCTTTAAAAAAAGGTAACTATTCAGCCACATTTTCAATAAATATATCAGGTAACTGATTTTTGAAGAGTAATTCAAGGGCTAGGCTTGCTGATACATGCTGTTTTCTGCAAGTCGAGAGGTAGCTTCTGATTAAACAAAACATCTCTGCACCTTGCATGCTTCTGAAGCACCCAGATATCTTTTGATGAACCTTGGTCATCCTAATATCATTCTCACCTTGGTTGTTGCTAAAAGGCACCGCTGTTTCCGTCATGAATCGTAAGACATCATCTTGATAATCTCTTAACCGCTCTAACAACGCTCTAGACTTTGTTCGTTTCAATCTGCCTCGCTGGCCTTTTACTCGGCTGTTTCTATCCGGTGGAGGGCATTTAATGTCACCTTGAGCCAATATTTGTTGATATTTCTCTATATAGTGAGCTTTTGTGTCTGCATCTAGCTCGGGGTTATCTATTTGATGTTTATTGATTTCAGTCAGTAGGGTTTGCAAATCCTTTGCCCATTGCATACCGTCTTGCTCCCATGCCCTTTCTAACTCTCGGATATGATGTGCATTACACAAGGCATGTTGGCACTGTGTATATTGATAATACGGTTTCCAGTGGTCGTGGCATAGTACCCCAGTAAAGTGAGGTAAAATATCGGCGTCATCCATCGCTATTTTCCCTCTTTTCTCATGCGGGTAAAAATACGTCCACCACGTCGTTGATGCACCATGAAGCCATCGTCGTTTACCACCTATATTAATCCCCGTTTCATCAACGTGTAAGGCTTGATAAGTCGTTTTCAGGGCTTTCTTGAGCGCGGCTTCTGCGCCGGAGGACTTTACCAAGGCCGCTGCTTGTTCATTAAAGTTAAATAAACTACCCGCACTGATTGGAATACCGAGTTGATCACAAAAATATTCTTCAATGCGGTTGTAAGGGAGTAATTGATATTGGGATAGGTAAACTGCATGGGCTTTTACACCAACCCCATATTGAATAGGACTGTTAACGTCTTCTGGAAATTCACCAATAAAACGCTTACCTTGCTCATTTTCCAGAATTTGTGCTTGGTATTCAGTGACCACTTTCCTGATATCTATATCGACAACCTGTCGTTTTTGAAAGCCAATTTCACGGTAGTGACCTTTCGGTAAAAAATCACGTTCAACTAGGATGATTTTGATCTCATCAGGCGTCTGTGTTTGGGTTAGTGTTTTACCTGCACGGCCTTTTTGACCACCCGCTGACTTGGCTGATTTCTCTTTGTTTTGTTTTTTTCGGTTGATGTCTTTTGATGGCGGGATACTGCTATTGTTACTGTTAAGTCCTAATTTACTTGCTAACATAACAACGACAACCAGAATGAGTTCAATAGACATCTTCAGCGCAGGCGTGAGAGTTTTACCTTCTTGTAATTGAGCTTTGGTTTTCTCAACGATTTCGTCGATGTTGATGCTGTTTAAATTCATTGAAGCTAGGGCTATTAGGTCATAGCCCTAGCTTGGCATACTGGCGGGATCGGTCAATAGTTAAAAAAGATCCTTTGAAAATAATTTACCATGGTGAATAGTTACAAAAAAAGTAACTAAATTATTTGCACGTGCCTTTCCCGCCTCTGAGAGCGCTGGATTTTTACCCGCTAATTTTTCGCTATGACGAAACAAATATATTTCATCCGGTGTTGCAAATGCCAAACTACAATTAAATAACATAACTAAAAAAATGATTGCTAATATTATTTTATTATTCATATTTTTTTACCTCGTTTGTATTCTAATAGTCTGTCGATGAATTCAGTCGTTAGTTCATTGATTACGCCAGTTTCAGCATTAACTATTAAGCTAAAACCAATATTTAAGTGAGGAAATACAACCACATCACTTCTATAGCCTTGAACCCACCCGCTATGATAATAAAGCGTTTCTTCCGCGTAGTTATAAACACGCCAGCCTAAGCCGTAGTATGCTTCATTAAGGTGCTTTTTCCATACCCTGCGATACAGTTCTTTTTTTGTATGTGTATAAGGACGTGTTTGTTTTGCTAACGCATCTAGCGATAGAACATCAGGGTATTGTCCTAGTTGCGCCTTTAACCAAATAGCCATGTCACTAGCACTGGCATTAACACCTGCTGCGGGACCTACTTTATAGTAATTTTTTTTAAGTTTAGCAGTATACCAACGCTTTTTACCACGCACGTGAGGGAGTGCAAAATTTTTATCTTTTACCATACCGTCATAACCTAAACTGGCATCTGCCATTTTCAGAGGTAAAAAAACAGCTTTACTTAACCATTGGGAATAATTTTTATTTGTAGCGTGAAAAATCACATCGTCAATTAAGCTAAACATTACATTTTGATAACCGTAGCATTGTCCAGGTTCACAAATTGGCTTAACGCTAAGTAGCTTTTCAACAATATCAGGGTAGCGCATACGCGACTCAATTAAGTTATCGTATGCATTTGGTACTAAACCACTTGAGTGACTTAAAAGGTGAAATACTTTTAAATCATCTTCATACACTGTGTTTTTGAACTCTGGAATATAATTACTTATTGGTTCATCTAACCTTAATATCCCGTCAGAGGCTAGCTTTGCAGCTAACGAACCTGCAAAGGTTTTAGACACAGATGCCAATCTAAAACGAGTATGAGCATCAACACTTTGCCCATTACGTGCTTTGGTAGCTCCTATCGGATGAATGTAGTCACTATTTTGAATATTAACTATCGATAATGCCGCACCGGGAATACCTTTACTCTTTAGTTTCTTTTCGGCATAGCGACCGTACTTTTTTACAAATGAATCCCAACCGGGATCCGCTTTTGCTACTACATCTATTGAGCTAAGCAATAAACACAGCGCTAGAAGGCCATACAATACAGGGGGGAGGTACTTCATTTTTTATAATTTTTATCTTTTTAAACTACATCTAGGTACATAATATCATGAAGTTTTGTTTGGACTAACGTACAATACGACGATTATTGTATTTTTAGTGGGTGTGAAGTACTTATGCGTTTTTTAGTTGTGTCACTTTTTATTTTATTTTTAAGCGGGTGTGTTATCACAAAACAACCAGCGGAGCCTTTAGCTATGCCGTTGAAGCCTAACTTAAAAAGCCAAACATACCAGCTTGAATATGAAACGACTCATTCGTCACCAAAAGTTAAATCTGTTCAATTACCTGCACATAAAGTTATAAAAAATCAAACTGTTAAGATAATTTCAGACAAAGCAAGCCTAACAGACACACTATTATCGCAAATAAGCCAAGCATTAAACGACAAAGCATTAAAAGTAACGACAAAAAATAATAGTGACTATGTTCTTACTATACAGCAGCTTGATTTGTCATTTACAGACGATACAAAATATTTAATTAAACAGCCAAAAAAGCCCTTTTCGTTTTATACAGAGGTTGCCCAACAGTACCCAATTCAACAATGTGCCACTATTTTTGCTCAAGTCAGCATGCGTCTAACTCATAAAAAGTCTGGCGACATTGTCTGGTTTGCTAAGTCTTCAATCGACAGTGCAAGCTTTCATCGTGAGCCGCTAGTGTATAGTTTTAATGAAGAACAAAAAATTACGAATGAATTAGAAGTTGTTGCCTTTATCCACCAGCAAAATACAGAAGAGGCACGTTTAGCAAGGTTAGGTAAAGAAGTACAAATTCCTAGCTACAAAACACTATCTAAGTTATCAAGCTTAACAAAGCTTAGCGGTCCATGTAATCGTACAGAAATAAGTGCATTAACCCCAATGATGCAATTTTATTTAAGCAGTATATTAATCGATAAAATTAAAGTTCAGTAATTTCTAATGTTTGCTACATTTTTTTACAGATTTAAGGAACGTATTAACAATATACTACGCTTTATAACATATAATAATTAGGCTCTTTTGAGATGAAAAACGCTTTACTTAATTATACTTTTTTTATCATTACACTCTTATGTATGAGTATTTTTAGTACTTCAAGTATGGCAAGTAATCGTTATTATGCTGATAACACCTTAGAGCCAACTCAAGGTTTTGCATGGGATTGGAGCGCTGGTGTTGGTTATCATATCGGTGACTCTTACCTAATAGGTGTCAACTCTTATGACCATGGAATGCTGGTTGACTTAACACTTGAGCTATCTTATGAAAATTTTTATCTCGACTTTGATCATAATCAACTAAGTGGCGGCCTTGTTGTAGGTTACAGCCTGATAGACAAGTTTGATTGGGGTCTCGATATTTTAGGTACAAATGTTCAAAGTGGCTTTAACGATAAAGGACTTGGTCTATACAATGATGGCATTATCGATGAGTTAAGGGGTATAAAAACACGTAACTACGATTTTGATACCGGACTCAGATTAACTCGTCGATTTGAAAACTCACAAATTTCTTTTGAATACCTTCATGACATTTCTGGTACACATAATGGCTGGATCGTAAATACCTTTTTTAGCCATATTTTACCCTGGCGTAACTGGGAGTTTAGAACTGGAGTTGGGTTGAGTGCTTACTCTAGTGACTTCACCAATTATTATTTTGGTATAGACAGTAGTGAAGCGACGAGTGATCGTCCAATTTATAGAACAAATGCAAGTAGCAGTATGATGTTTGAATTCCATGCTGAGTACCCAATTAACCAAGATTGGGTCTTTTTAGCAGGATGGCTGACGACTTGGTTTTCAAATGAGATTGATGAAAGCCCTATTATTACTCGAAGATATCAACACCAAGCCAAGGTAGGCCTTCGTTATGTATTTTAGATGGGTCTGTGCTTTTCTGCTTTTCCCTACGGCATTTTTATCAAAAGCAGATGAAATGTCCAATGCTCTTATTGCGCTTCCAGATACTTGTGTCGCACTTAGGGAAGGAAGAAACTGTTATGCTGATATCACTCTAACATGGCATCAGCCAACGTTTGGCAATTACTGCTTACGCGATGCGACCTCAAAGTACATTATGCAATGCTGGCTTAAACAAAAGGAAGGAACTTTTAATTATGCTTTTGATTCACAGCAGAGTATCTCATTTGAGCTCTTTGATAGTAATACATCTAAAGTTATTAGCCTTACAGAAGTAAAACTACAGTGGGTATATCAAAACAGACAAAAAAAACGCCGTTGGCGATTATTTTAATAAACACATTAAGGATAATTTATGAATAACTACGGCACTATTTTACTCGTTGAAGATGATGTATCGCTCGCTCAGTGGGTTGCAGAATACTTAACGGAGCAAGGTTATACGACCCATGTATGCCATCGAGGCGACGAGGTTATTGGCCAAGTAAAAACCTTAAATCCTAGCATTGTCCTACTTGATATTATGCTTCCTGGACAAGACGGAATTAGCGTATGCAGAGAACTGCGTAGCTTTTATAATTCCCCTATTATAATGCTCACCGCACGCGATGAAGAAATGGATGAAGTAATAGGGTTAGAAGTTGGCGCAAGTGACTATGTCATGAAACCCGTTCGCCCTCGTGCACTTTTAGCTAGAATTAAAGCTGCACTTCGCCAAAATAATGAACCAAACAAATCACTGGCAAACGAAAAATTAATAACGGTTGGCGCGCTGAGTATTAACACAGAATCTAGAAGCGTAAAATTAAACGATCTTGATATAAATATATCCAGCGCAGAGTATTTACTTCTTCACTATTTAACGAGTAATGCGGGTCAAGTCGTATCACGTGATGCTGTTTTTAAAGCAACAAAAGGCCGTGAGTATGACGGCTTGGATAGAAGTGTTGACGTACTTATTTCAGCACTGCGCAAAAAATTTAATGATGATCCACAAAATCCGACTAAAATTAAAACTATATGGGGACGAGGTTACTTACTCGTATCTACCGCATGGTAAAAAGTGATACATAAGTGAAGAAGTTTTATATTTCACTACTTAGCAGTGCACTTTTATCTATCGTTGTACTTGGCTGGTTAATTGATGCATTTAGCCAACAAACACAAACCTCAGAAGATGAATTTAGTGTGCAAAGTAAGATGATAATGGGCTTTAGCAAACAATTAGCTAATATCCCAACTTCTGAACGTGGTCGTTATGTAAAGCAACTAGCGAATGAGTTTAATTTATTAATTGATTACAAGCACAATGAATCTCTCGCACTACCTCCTTCATTATTATTACAGATGCACACTGCCGGTGGGTTGATTTTAGAAGATCAACAAGGCTTCTATATGCTTTATAGTAGTCAAATATTAAGCCCCTTTCATATATCAATGCGGTTAGACAAACGCGTAGATACTGAGCAGCGCAATGATATATTTTTAACACTACTATTTTATGCTGGTTTGTGCGTATTTATGGGGTTTATTATTACCCCTCTTGCAAAGCGCTTAACAGTCTTAAACGAAGCAGCTAAAAAGTTTGCCTCAGGTAATGTACAAGCAAGAATTAAAGTATCGCACTTCACCTACATAAAAGATGTAGAGCTCACATTTAACAGAATGGCCAGTCAGATAGAAAAACTAGTCGCCGAAAACAAACTAATGGCGTCAAGCTTATCTCACGATATTCGTACACCCATTGCGTGCCTGCGCTTTGGATTAGATGCGGCTATTGATAGCTATGATGAGCAACAAATAAAAAAATATTTATCCCGTATGGAAAGCGATTTAGACCATATGGAGTCTATGTTAAAAAGCTATTTAGCCTTTGCAACGCTTGAGCAAAATGCCAATAAATTGACCTACTCTTCAACTAATATTAAGCACTATCTCAGTGATATATTAATACAACTTGCACCTAAATTTGAATCGCAAATGCTCAACGTACAACTTAATAGCTCAAGTGACATTATCAATGCCGACTTACATTGGCTTGCTCGTGCAATAACTAACTTATTAAATAATGCTTGTGACTTCGCAGAGCTACATATTTATCTAAGTGCTAAAGTGTACGAACACCAGCTTGTAATCACTGTTGAAGACGATGGCCCTGGTATAGCAAAAGAAAATTTTAACAACGTATTTAGCCCATTTTTCAAAGAAGAAGAACATCGTAACCGCGCAGATAAAAGCTATGGGCTAGGCCTTGCGATTGTTGAAAAAGTAGCTGATTGGCATCATGGCAGCGTAAAAGTAAGTAAAAGTAACCAATTAGGTGGAGCCTGTTTTACACTCATTATCGATCAACATCACAAAGCGTAAAGCATTAATTACACCCTGTAATTAACATTTTAAAAACAAAAACAACCTGTTAACTTTAACTATACAGTAACATTTATTAAAAACATCGCGTATACCATACTACTGGCATACTAAATTGTGTGAGATCAGCAAATAAGCACTTTTTATTTTTTTACATTTCCAGTAGATTGTCTGCGCCGTCAAAAAATAGAGAAGTACAATAATATGAGCGCAGTTAGAGGCGAGTTTAGTTCTCGTTTTGGTTTTATTATGGCCGCCGCAGGTTCTGCTGTTGGCTTGGGTAATATTTGGGGATTCCCTACACAAACAGCCAGCAATGGTGGTGCTGCTTTTTTAGTTGCATATTTAGTACTCGCGTTCTTTTTGGCTTACCCAGCTTTAATGGCCGAACTTATGATTGGTCGCCATGGTCAAGCAAATGCAGTTTCATCGCTTAAAAAAATATCTAATAGACCTTGGCAAAAACACTTCGCGTTTATTGTTGGTTTTGGCGGTATTTTATGTGCTGGATTTATATTAAGTTTTTACGCGATTGTTGCCGGTTGGATGCTCAGCGCAACAGCAGAGCCAATAGCGACGCTTGTTGGTGCAAACTCTACATCCACATGGCTAAGCGAGCAATCACTTACGCGAAATATTATATTTACTATGATCTTTATCTTATTAACCGTCGCTATTATTAGTCGAGGTGTTGAAAATGGTATAGAAAAATGGTCAAAGCGTTTAATGCCTGCATTACTGGGAATTTTATTTTCATTAATTGCTTATGTAATGACGCAAAATGGCGCAATGGAAGGCTTAAAGGCGTACTTAGTTCCTGATTTTTCTTCTATTTTTGATCCTCAGTTATTAGTCAGTGCGTTAGGCCAAGCTTTTTTCTCATTATCATTGGGTACCAGTGTAATGATTATTTATGGCTCATACATTAGTAAAAAAGAGAACCTCGTTTCATTAGGTGCTTATGTAACCCTTATTGACGTCTTCATTGCCTTTGTAGCAGGTTTACTTATTATTCCTGCAATGTATGTCGCTCAAGCACAAGGCGTAGAAATATTTTCACCGGTAACAGGGAAGCTGTTATCAGAAGATACATTAGTATTCCAAGTACTACCTGCATTATTTGATGGTATGGGTAGCGTAGGCTTATTTGTTGGCTTTGCATTTTTTGCGTTGATGAGCATAGCAGCGCTAACATCATCAATCTCAATGCTTGAAGCACCGGTATCATACACAGTAGAACGCTTTGCAATGAAACGTGTGCAAGCTACTTGGTTCATTGGCGCTTTAATTACTGTCGTTAGTATTACAATTGTATGCAATCTCAGCTCTTTATTTGGTCTGGTTATAACACTTACAACGAAAGTTGCCCAACCACTATTAGGGTTAATGTGTTGTATATTTGTTGGTTGGATTTGGTACAGGGGTTCACTACTCAAAGCTATTCAGCAGGGAAACCCTGAAGTCCATAATACATTTTTTTGGAAAATATGGCCTTGGTATACTAAGTTTGTATGCCCACTAGCAATAGGTACAGTTTTTTTACATTCGTTATTAGGTTAAGCACTATAAAAATAGCCCACATTTGTGGGCTATTTTGTTAGCTATTAAATTAAGTCACTTAGTGTAGTAAAAATCACTAAACCACTTTTAAAATCATGTCTTGATGAGGAATGCCATCTTCAAGGTACTCTTCCCCCACACTTTCGAAACCAAATGAGCGATAAAAGTCGAGTAAATATGTTTGCGCGCCAATGTAAATATCACACTCAGGCCACTGGTCTTTACAACAATTTATAGCTGTAGCTACAAGCTCACTTGCATAACCTTTGCCTCGTACCTTTTCATTCACTAAAACACGCCCTATTGAGCTGTACTGCGCGTTTCTATCATAACAACGAGCGTAGCTAAGCAACTTATTATTATCAATGCTATGTATGTGCCGAGTAGTCACAGCAACATCATTATCATCAAACTCTGGGTAAGGACAAGCCTGCTCAACTACAAACACATCCACCCGACCGCGTACAATAGTAAAAAGTGTATGTGTATCAAAAGCCTCAAATGACTCACATTTAAACTGCATATTAAATCCTATAGACAAAAAAACCAGCCTAAGCTGGGTTTGTTTAAATCACTGGCGAGTATTAAGCAAATAAACGCTCTAACTGATCACAAAGCTGTGAAAGATTAACATGATCATGCTCTATTGTTACGTCAATATAACCATCACCTTTAAAAGCACGATCGAGCTCAATTAAAACATGTGTTTTATGCGCTTCCGGCACAAACGACAATTCAATTTCCTGAATGCCAAATAAGCTTCTGCTATTAGGTTTATATTCAAGCTCTTGATAACAGCCAGATACAGACTGAAATGTAGATGCGCGTAAATGCCCCTTCTCCACATCAGCTTTAGCTAAGCTAAAACCTAATTTTTCCATTGCCTGCATACAGGTTTTAACTGCTTCATTAGGGTAAATATGCAAATGGTCTTTATCAGTAGGGTCAAGTGCTAAATCAATATCCAAACCAGTTTCTAGCCAAACGTGAGATTGATTGTAACCTGCATTAATTTCTGTAATTGGTGTTTCAGAGTGAAGACGCGCCTCAAAAGGAATACTTTTAACTTCGCCAGGCTCAATTGTACCAATTTCAGTGATGCGCCACTGATCAATTACATGATTAGTAAAATAATCCCCATCATCTCCTGCTACTTTAACACGAGTCATTAGTAGCAAATCTAAGCCTGATATTTCTTGGCTTACATCACCTGCAGTAATTACAATTTGTGCATTGAAAAGCTGACCTGGTTGCAAGTGCTCTGTCTCTAAAATAGTGTCTACTTTAGCGGCACCAATACCTACCGATGCTAAAATCTTTTTAAACATATATTTCTCCTTAAGCTGAGCGGCTCTGTTATATGCTCTAACTTAAACCTCTTCGTTATCGCATCTTAACCATATTTAAAAGCGGTTGTCAGTGAAAAAGTGTTATTTACATGCTATTTACGATTAAATACGTGTTATATGAGCATTTTTCATACGCAGTAAAGTATCAACTTCATTAAATGAGCATGTCTTTACACTATATTTATTTTCATTGATATGAGTTTTTCGCTACACTGCAATACCAAATGAAGTGATATTAAGAATTATGGAACTAATCTATTTTGCTACCGCGTTTGTTTGTGGTTTTGCTGTTTACCAATTAAAACTACCTCCTCTTATTGGCTTTTTATTAGCAGGCTTTGCTTTAAATTTATCGGGTTATAAAAGTACAGAACTGCTTGATACAATTGCAGCCCTTGGTGTTACCCTTTTATTATTCAGCATTGGCTTAAAACTCAAAGTTAATAGCTTAATAAAACCGCAAGTCTGGGCACCAGCCACGCTTCACATTATTTTTAGTAGTGCTTTATTCAGTGGCTTTATGTTATTGCTTGGGGTCTTCGCCCTCCCTCTTTTTGTCGACTTGAGTTGGCAAAGCGCCTTATTAGTTGGGTTTGCCCTAAGTTTTTCTAGTACTGTATTTGCGGTGAAAGTACTCGAAGAACGCGGAGAAATGGCAAGCTTACACGGCAAAATTGCCATTGGTATATTGGTAATGCAAGATATATTCGCCGTAATATTTTTAGCAATTAGTACAGGCAAAGTCCCTAATGTTTGGGCGTTAGCGCTTATTGTTGCTCTACCTTTATTGCGCCCTCTTATGTACTGGGTGCTTAATCGCTCTAAACATGGTGAGCTACTCCCATTATTTGGCTTTTTCTTTGCGCTTATTGCAGGTTATAACGCATTTGAATATGCAGGCCTTAAAGGTGATTTAGGAGCACTTATAATAGGAATGATGTTTGCACCGCATAAAAAAGCTGGCGAATTATCAAAATCGTTACTTAATTTAAAAGATATATTACTGGTTGGTTTTTTCTTAAGCATTGGCTTAAATGCCGAGCTAACGATTAATTCTTTAATTATTGCCATCATACTTATTTTTGTATTACCGATTAAAATAGCCCTTTATTATTTATTTACAAATGCATTTAAACTACGTGCTCGTACGTCGCTACTTACAGCCTTTAGTTTATCCAATTACAGTGAGTTTGGCCTTATTGTATGTGCGGTAGCGGCTACAACGGGGATGATTACCTCTGAATGGTTAGCGGTAATGGCTATCGCTGTCTCTATCACCTTTGTGATTGCATCTCCTCTAAACAAGCGTTCCAACGAGTTATATGTAAAAGTAGAACATTGGCTATTAAAGTTCGAAAGTAAAACACGCTTAGCAGAAGAACTACCTGTAAATCTGAACGATACTAAAATAGTTATTTTTGGAATGGGTCGAATTGGTACTGGTGCATACGAAACAATTAACGCTACGCACCCAAATTTAGTTGCTGGTATTGACATAAAACCTGAGGTGGTTGATAAACATATTAATAGAGGCAGAAAAGTGCTGATTGCAGATGCAACCGATCCCGACTTTTGGCAACGCGTAAACCACTCTCATGTAGAAATGGTTATGCTTACTATGCCAAAGCATATGCAGAATATTTTTGCTTTAGAGCAGCTCCAAGCCTCAGGTTATAAAGGTCAGGTAACTGCCATTGCAAACTACCCAGATCAACAAAAAGAGCTTGAAGATATGGGCGTACACTCGACCTATAACTTTTACCTAGAGGCTGGTAGTGGTTTTGCTGAACATGTAAAACAAAAATTGTTTACGTAAAGTGAGATATAGTCCTTAATAATTACTAAAGATAATTTGGCCTTTTTTCCTACACGGATGTAGGTAATGGGCGTTATCAGAACGTAGAAACGTGTTAATAATTTTTATTTAGAACAACTAGGTAAAAAAATTTGCCTAGTTCAGCGCAATTTTCTTACCGTTAAATAGACTCCATATAGAAGCAGATTGGTATAAATCCCCCCAAGTTAGAACAAATTTTAATCCGGAAAGATCAACAAGCACTAGCTAAAAAATAATGAACTATACATTTATTTTAATACTTTTTAATGACTGAAAATCAATTCTATTTAACCTGAGTTCTGCTTAAGCGATAACTAATGCGTTAAGCTCTACGTCAGTTAAATTAAGGTGTGGCTTCTTTTCTTTCAAGCAATAAGCCACCAATCCAGCGACTAAATTCAACATAAAGCCGTTCATACTCCGATGTCTTGAATGTTCAATGAAGGATATGTTCTTGAGCTGGTCATTAATTGTTTCGATTATAAAGCGTTTTGAAAGCATTGCTCTATCCCATAATGACATCGCTTTTGCCTTCATATTTTTGCGAACCGTCGTAATGAGCTTTACCCCTTTATCGAGTAAATCGGCTTCTAAAGCTTTACTTAAATACCCTTTGTCACCATATAATTTATCCGTCAGGCAGCTCGCTAACTCACGCACTGGTTGAGTATCATGTACATTTCCTGTTGTCACTTTCGCAGCAACAATTTCACCATGGTGATTAACGATTAAATGTAGCTTGAAGCCATAAAACCATCCCATTGTTCCTTTGCCACGCTGGGCTATTCCATCAAAGGTTTTGTGTCTTGGAATACGAATATTATGGCACACTTTAATACATGTGGAGTCAATGAATTCAACGCCTGTGGGTTTACCTTTAAGTGAAGTAAAATAGGCACACATCGGCACAATTACCCTTGGCATAACGGCTAAAAATCGTGTGTAACTGAGCAAGTTGGGAAATTCACTTTTGTACATAAGTGATACATAGCCAAGGTAGTAATTTTTGAAATCTCGGTGATGTGACATATGAAAACTAATAACAATAGTCATAATTTCACTGGTCGTCATACGTCCTGAACGCTGACGTTTTTGGGTGCCATCTTCGAGTAATTGTTTTTCCCATTGGGGTATAAATACTTTGCAAAAATCATCGACATCGCAAAATAATTCAACTAATTTAATCATGCCTGTTCCTTGCTTATCCAATCGTTTTTGGTCGAAAGATCGGATCTCGGAACAGGCATTTAGTTCAATTTCTTAAACGAGATTCAGGTTATTTACATTCCTTTACAAGCGGGCCAACTAACATGTAAAAAAACAGGTAAACTGTTCGTGTTGGTTAAATAAGCTTCATGTTCTAAGACTTAATTAATTAGACTCCAGCTAATTAAAGTTCAACTAAGTTTAATTTTCTAACATAAATTCTTAATTAAGAGGGCCTACTCCCTCACTCAATAGGCTGTTTCTTGCCCGTCACAGCCTATTTTATTTCCTTAAAACACCTTACACTTAACTATGTCTTATACATTGAAGTAAGTGAATGGATCCAGAACAATTAAAACTTGCCATTAATACCAAGATGCCGTTTGGAAAATATGCAGGACGCCCATTATTAATGCTGCCAGAGCCTTATCTTGTGTGGTTTAAGCAACAAGGCTTTCCTGATTCAAAACTAGGTAGTCAATTAGCAATGATGTACGAAGTAAAGTTGAATGGGCTTGAGCAAATGTTGATGCCGTTATTAGAAAAAAAATAAAATAATTGGAAACTATTTTTAAAATACACGGTCTACTACTTTGCTACTTGTTGATTTTGGTTTTAACCACAAAAAAAGCGCCTTAAGGCGCTTTTTTTATATCCTCCGTGAAACTACTTTTTAGTGGCAAGCTAATGACAAATTTAGCCCCACCAAGGACTGATTTTTCAACCCAGTAATCACCTTGATGCCAAGATACAATTTTACTCACAATAGCGAGTCCTAAACCAAACCCACCTGTTTTTTTGTCTCTACTCTTATCGAGGCGCGTAAAAGGTTTAAACACATTTTCTCGCTCCATTTCAGCGATACCTATTCCATCGTCTTCAACAATAAATAGTATGCTGCGAGGCTCTGTAAGCAGTGTTACTTTTACTTGGCTTGTTGCGTATTTAATAGCATTACCAATCAGGTTCTGAAATACGCGAGCAATGAAATGACTATCGCATTTATAGCTTAACTTGTCAGGCAAGTTATTTATAAGTCTAATTCGCGTGTCAAAATTTAGCTTTTCAATACTTGTTTTAACCAATCCGACTAGATCACAACTTACAGACTGTAAACTTGGTTGCTGAGAGTCTAACCTTGCGTATTCAAGCATTTCTGAAACAAGTGATTCAAGTTCATTTATATCAGCGCTCATATTAGCTAAATATTTTTCGCTTTTATCATCTAAAAGTTGATCTTGGAGCATAGCAATTGCAAATTTAAGACGTGCCAACGGCGTTCGAAATTCATGAGAAACAGACGATGTAAGCTCCTGCTGAGCTGTTAATAAAAAAGTTATACGTTGTTGCATTACTTTTAGTGTATCGGTAACGGGTAAAAAGAACGATTTAGAAGTATTTGTTAATTGAAAATCTTGCAAGCCTTCGACGGCCTCACATGCGTGTCGTAATTTAGAAAAATCACGCCAAAGTAAAAAGCTCCAAAGACCTACAGGCACACCAACAATAATAAGTAATAACAAATATGGCCAAACAGAAGTGGGGGTAGACGTTGATACTCCTACAGGACCAACCTGTAGCAGTTCATTTTCGCTAAGCTCTACATACCATACAATACGTTGTTGTTTATCGTATAAATAGAGGTAGTGATTGTCTGTTAATTTCGCTTGTTGTGCTAAAGGTAATATTAAATCACGACGAGCAATTATGTGGCTTTCAAAATTATGTTCTAGCTTTTTTAGACCGTTAGGAGTTTGTGAGAGCAACCAAAGCGATTGCCCAAACTCATCGTCTAATAATACTTGCTGCTGTGAGTCTTCATAAGGCCATAACTGTTCAACTACACCGCTTACTACGAATAAAGAAACCACGATGTAAATATATAAACTCGTAAACAGTTTTCCCATTAAAGCCGACTAACCCATAACATTAATTATAATTCCCATGCATCAGAAACAAATAAATAACCTTGTCCCCACACCGTTTTGATACGATAAGGCTTATCGCTATTGTCACCTAGTTTTTTACGAATGCGTGATACCCTAACGTCAACAGTTCGATCAAGACCGTCGTACTGACGTCCTATCATATGTTGATGGACATGTTCACGACTAAGCACTTCACCCGCATTAGAGGCCAGTAACCAAAGTAGTTCAAATTCATGAGAAGTAAGCGTTATTTCATTATTATTTAATTTTACGATACGGCTTGTTTTATCTATGCTTAGATCACCAAACTGTAACTCTTCACTTGCTTTCACGATAGGTTGACCACGGCGTAACAGCGCATTTATTCTAGCGAGTAATACACGCGGTTCGGCAGGCTTTATAACGTAGTCATCAGCACCAAGCTCTAAACCAAGTACCTGATCAAAATCTTCACCTTTGGCTGTTAGCATAAGAATAGGCAGAGTATATTTATCGCGAACTTGACGGCAAACGCTAAAACCATCTTTTCCTGGTAGCATTACATCTAAAATAATTAGATCGACTGGATTAGCTTCTAAGTAGTCAAAGACTGCATCGCCACGATCTAACACTGCGACTTCTAAGCCGTTATGTTCAAGATAATCTTTTGTTAATTGCTGTAAGCCGAGATCATCTTCAACAAGTAAAATTTTTGGCATTAGTTGCTCCTAATTTAAAAAAAGCTCCACGGAGAGCGAAGTCTGCGCCTATTTTTCTTTGCGTGCGCGCTCTGTACTTCAACCTGTATTTTTGCTAATAGTACACCCGTGTGAGGATTGATTAGGGAGTATATGGTCTCTACCTGAACCCGCGCTTTATAATTGAATTGCCCCGAACGTTGCTGTTTCCAACAATAAATTTTTTCATATTGTTGATATAAACAAACATCACTCAATGCTTCTTGCTGCCAATTAAATTGTAAATCAAGATCACAAAATGCTTGTTGCTCAGAAATTACACATACTTTGGGAGAGACGCTAAAATTAGCGGTTTGTGCTCTGCAAGAACCACTAAATAGCGATGCTATAAACACAATAAACACAATAAACATTAAATACTTCATATTAAAAAGTATGATCTAATCCTATAAAGGCAGTCATTGAATAAGCATGTTCAAAGAGCGGACTACCATCCATAGCCGAATAATTGTAATATGCTAAATGAAAACGAAGTGAGTTAACCTTACTCAGCGGCCAACGGGCGTCGATTTTAGCATAAGGCTGCCAACTACTGCCAACATCAATTTTACCTAATTGAGTTTCGTCGGTTTTTAGTCCATAGAAATAGTCATTTAGTTCAGCCGATTTATAATTTATTCCAAGCGTCGGTTTTATTTTTAACTTTCCAACTTCAGCATGATATTGCCACTGCAATGCACCACGCAATCCGTTATAAACACTGGTAACATCATGAAGTGCTTGAATAGAAAATACGTTAGCATCATCTACATAGTGATATGCAATGCCCGCATCGAGGGCAATATGGCGTTTTTCTATGTCATTTATATTGATATTTTTGGGAGATGAAGTACTTTGTTGCTGCACTAACTGACTGTTTAACGCACTCGTTTGCAGAGTAAAAATATTAGTAGGATGCCAATCAATAAAAAAACGAGACTCTGCATTTAATTCACTAACAAGGTTTAAATTATGTTTTTGACTTTGTATAAAAGAATAACCAAGCCTTCCATTATCGAAAAACCAGTGCTGGCCATAAAAAGCCACCTGCGGAATCAACACAAGGGGAATGTTGTCCCCACCTCGTAATGGGTTTGTAACAACTCCAGCACCAGCGCTTAGACTAAAATGCCACTGCTCTATAGCTATATGTTGCTCTTCAAACTCTTGTGTTACATTTTTAGCTTGCTGTCCATTGGCAGCAAAGCATGCAACTAAAGTGATCAGCAAAAAAGCTGTTAATATTGAAAAGTTAAACCGCATCAGTATAAGTCAAAGTGTGTGAAAATTATTAAGTGCCCCATAGTAGCAAGGTCGTTTTAAACTAGCTCTAGCTAGTTACAATCATTCACAATTTTTATACATATTAATTAACTTATGTGCATTATTTGAACAACTAAACATCTGGCGCTATCTCTATTCGATTACGACCATGAGTTTTTGCTATGTAAAGCGCTCTATTAGCGCGTTCAACTAACACAGTGCCATTAGTAAATGGTCGTAGAATAGCCAAACCAAAACTCGCAGAAATAGCACGTTTAGTATTAGGGGCTGTTGATCTTTGTTTGAATTTTGTGCGTAAGCGGTAATCTCGTATAATTTACTTCGCCAAAAACAAACCTTACGAGATTACCATGCCCCGATTAATGCTCACTGATAAGTTGTGGTCGAAGCTAAAATCAATTTTGCTTGAAGATAGAGTTTATAACAAGCTTGAACACAGACAAACGATGGAAGGAATTTTATATCGCTTACGTGTTGGTTGCCCATGGCGTGACCTCCCTGAGTGTTTTGGTTTATGGAATACTATTTACCGCCGATTTCTACTTTGGTCTAAAAAAGGAATATTAATAAGGTTGTTCAAATCATTATCCGCCAATAGTGACACTGAGTGGGAATTCATTGATGGCAGTTATGTTAAAGCACATCAACACAGTACAGGTGCTGCGTCTCAACAAGAACAAGCGATAGCATTAAGTCGTGGCGGTAATACAAGTAAAATTCATTTAGCTGTTGATAGTTATGGCTTACCAATTGAATTTATTATTACAGGCGGCGATGTTCATGATAGTAAAGTGGCAAATGAACTGATTGAATTATTGCCCCAAGGCGATTTTGTTATCGCAGACAAAGGCTATGATAGTGAAGTCATTAGAAATAAGGTTCGAGAGAGAAACTCAAGCCCAGTGATCCCTAGAAAGAAAAACTCAAAAACAGGTAATGGTGATATTGATTGGTGCTTATATAAATATAGGCATTTAGTTGAAAATGCCTTTGCAAGGCTAAAGCACTTCCGTGCTATAGCGACAAGGTACGATAAATTGAAATTACAGTTTGAGAGTATGTTAGCGCTGGCATGTGCAATGATTTGGCTACCAATGTGAAAGATCAACAGCCCCTAGTATCACCTTTTTTACGAACAGCCAATTTTGCAATATCCAAACGAATACAATCTGCAAATGCCATCATATCGTTGATAGTGTCAAAATAAGCTGTAATACAAAATTCTTCACCGCAATAACGATAAACTTTTGCAGTCTCTTTAATTTTTTCTTTCACTTTTTTTGCTACTAACTTTAATACTTCGTCACCTTTTTGATGGCCAAAGTCATCATTAAAACGCTTAAAATGATCAATATCAAACATAATGAGAACCGCAAGTGATGTGTGTTGATTTTGCTCAGAATACTTTTTACAAAAATCCGTAATATCTAAATCAAACTTACCTCGGTTATAAAAACCAGTAAGAGGGTCTGTATCAGCAACTTTTTTTGAAACATTGAGTGCTTCTTTTAAGTCTTTTATTTCATTATAAGCAAATGCAAGTTTAGTTTGAAACTCACGTGCATGATTTTGCATTGCAATCGATTCATCGGTTAAACGTTCAACGCACCCAAGCACTTGATTATACGAGCTAATATCTGTAATCAAATTTAACTCATTCTGGGAGTCAACCAAGGTTGTAGTAAAACTTTTTGAATGCTCAAGCGCAATGCCTAAATCTTGTTGCACTTGATCGATTGTGCTATGAAATTTTTCGGATACGTCTTGAAATAACGCTAAATCGTCTTTATTTAAATGCTTATCAAATATTGCCTTCGCTCTATCTTGAGTGCATGTTTGTTGCTGAGCAATGACATGATCAAGCTCTGCATTTAAAGAGGGTTTATTACCTTGTATATAACAATACCAAATAGCGTAATTGATTGGCGTAACCGGCATGCGGTACTTTACCATCATAGGAATCGCCTTTTTTAGGCATTGAGCAGAATGAGCAAGTGATACGGCACGATCCATAGTAAAATAAACTCTCAAGCGTCATTATTTTTATTGTTAGGTTTTTGATGTTAATTAATAGTAAACCTATAAGCAACTAATATTCATACTATTTTATGAACTAAATGAATATTTGATCCTTTAAATAGCACTTGCGTCTAAAGTTTGTGCAATACTCCATAAAGCACTAATAGCAGGATCATTTAACTCTTTACGAAGAACAGCTAGACCAATCTCAAAACCTTCTGGAGTAGCCCTCTTTGTATCCAATACTTGTACCTTATCCTGCAGTGGACTGTTATCTAGCACTATTTTAGGGACCATTGCGACACCTAAACCCAGACTCACCATTGACACCATAGCTTCATGACCAGCGACTTGCGCATAAATCTTTCCATGGACATTATTTTTACGCCACCACTGCTCAAGTCGTTGCCTTGAAAAACCTTGCTCCGGAACAATAAATTCAAGTTCAGACCAATCAATATTATCACCGTTGTTTATTAACTTTTCAGTGATCTGACAATGAATTCTAGGTGCAATTAAAACAAGTGGTGAATAGCCTATTTTTACAAATGCTATTTGTGTAGGAAGCTTATTTGGCTTGGCTGCAATTGCCATCGACTCGTGACCATCGAGTACCCTATTAATAGCTAAAGCTGGATCACCGGTATTTAAAGTTATTTCGATATGCTGATGCTGTGCACGTAATTGCTCTAATATTTGATGTAAAAAACTATAAGAAGCTGTCACTGAGCAATAAATACTAACATTGCCATAAATATGCTGTTGTGGATCTTTCACATTCGCTTTAAAACGTTGCCAACTGGCTAACGTTGCCGTAGCGTAATCAATAAATGACTCTCCTTCACGTGTTAATTTAACACTGCGGTTATCGCGTACAAATAATGCAACACCAACCTCTTCTTCCAAGTGTTTTATATTGCGGCTCAAAGTAGGCGCACTTATATGGCAAAGTTCGCTTGCGCGGCCAAAATGAAGTGTTTTAGCCAGTGCTAAAAAGTAGTTTAAATGTTTATGATCCATGCCAAACTCAGTATTTCATATTATGAAACACTTTAATTCAAATATATCATTTTACGCAAGTAACTATTTTACATATGGTGTTTGTAAGCGCAGTAAACATTGCGCATCTAACAAATATTACTTTATAGGAAACTAACAATGGCGAATTATTTCAATACCTTACCTTTACGCGAGCAATTAGCGCAATTAGCGCAATGTGAATTTATGGACGCAGCCGAATTTGCCGATGGCGTTGATGCACTTAAAGGTAAAAAACTCGTTATTGTAGGCTGTGGCGCACAAGGTTTAAACCAAGGCTTAAACTTACGTGACTCTGGTTTAGATGTTTCATACACATTACGTGCATCAGCCATTTCTGAGCGCCGTCAATCTTTCCTTAATGCATCTGAAAATGGCTTTACGGTAGGCACTTACGAAGAATTAATTCCTACAGCCGACGTAGTACTTAACTTAACGCCAGATAAGCAACATACCGCTGTAGTAAGTGCGATTATGCCGCTTATGAAAAAAGATTCTACACTTGCTTACTCTCATGGCTTTAATATTGTTGAAGAAGGCATGCAAGTGCGTGAAGACATTACCGTAATCATGGTTGCGCCTAAGTGTCCTGGTTCTGAAGTTCGTGAAGAATACAAACGCGGTTTTGGTGTGCCAACTCTGATCGCAGTTCACCCAGAAAATGACCCTCAAGGTCTTGGTTTAGCACAAGCTAAAGCGTATGCAGCGGGTACTGGCGGACATCGCGCAGGTGTACTTAAATCATCATTTATTGCTGAAGTTAAATCTGATCTAATGGGCGAACAAACCATTTTATGTGGCATGTTACAAACTGGCTCTATTTTATGTTTTGATAAAATGATAGAAAAAGGCATTGATGCTGGTTACGCATCAAAACTAATTCAATACGGTTGGGAAGTAATTACCGAAGCACTTAAGTACGGCGGCGTTACTAACATGCTTGACCGCCTTTCAAACCCTGCAAAAGTAAAAGCGTTTGAACTAAGTGAAGAGCTAAAACTAATTATGCGCCCGCTTTATAATAAGCACCAAGATGACATCATCGACGGTACTTTCTCACGCACCATGATGGAAGACTGGAATAACGATGACGTAAACTTACTTAAATGGCGCGCAGAAACAGCTGAAACTAACTTTGAAAAAACTCCAGCTGGCGACGTAGAGATTTCTGAACAAGAATTTTTTGATAACGGTATTTTAATGGTAGCAATGGTTAAAGCAGGTGTTGAACTTGCATTTGAAACCATGACTGCCGCCGGTATTATTGAAGAGTCGGCTTACTACGAGTCATTACACGAAACGCCATTAATCGCCAATACTATTGCGCGTAAAAAGCTTTTTGAAATGAACCGTACTATCTCTGATACTGCAGAATACGGCTGTTATTTATATAACCATGCATGTTTACCATTACTTGCTGATTTTATGAAAAACGTTGATACAGACATTATTGGTAAAGGCCTTGGCGAGCACAGTAACCAAGTTGATAACCAAACATTAATTCAAATCAATGCTGCATTGCGTGAACACCCTGTTGAAAAAGTAGGTGCTAAACTACGTGGCTACATGTCTGCAATGAAGAAAATTGTTTAATTCTAGACAATAAAAGTTTCGCTTGTTAGAAACCAAGCCCATATGCTTTTCGCACGTGGGCTTTTTTATGCATATTCACAACACTGCTTACTTTCATTTGTTCAGCTTGAGCTAATAATTAGCCCATAATAAATAATGTGCTAACATGGCTTTCTAATTAAGTTGTAAAATAAATTATTATGATGTTACAAAACCTTTCTATTACTCAAAAAATAACAGCCCTTGGCAGTAGTATTGCTATCTTTGTTGCCGCACTAATAGGCCTAACCTCGTTATACAGTTCAGAAGATATTATTGAACAACGTATGATTGAGTCTGAACTTCCAAGTAAGCTGCAAACTATCAGTAACCATATTGGTGGTGAAATAAACGCACTCATTGGTGCTGCTGAACAATTATCGTCAAATGAATTCATTTTACAATGGTCGCAAACTAATACTAAAAATGATGCTGTCTTACTTAAAGAATTAAACCGTTTAGTCACGCAGTACAATTTAGCAACCGCGTCTTGGGCAAATAGAGACACAGCTCAATATTGGAACCAAAATGGCTTTTTGCGCGTATTAAAAAATGATACTGCTGATGGCTGGTTTTTTGCATTTAAACAATCGAAAAAACCATACTCAATAAGTATTTACCAAGAGTCTGCAAATGATGTAAAAATGTTTATAAATCATCAACAGCCTAATGGAACAGGCTTAGCTGGCCTTGCTAAAAGTATTACTGAGATGCAAAAGCTATTGCAGCAATTTAAAATTGAACAAACTGGTTTTGTATTTATTGCAGATAAAAGTGGTTTAATTCAGCTGCATAAAGATTCAAGTAAAGTAGCAAAAGTTAATATTGATGAATTATTTACAGCTGACATACACAACCAACTATTAAGCAGTTATGGCTTTGTATTAAAAGAAATGTAACTATTCACCATGGTAAATTATTTTCAAAGGAACTTTTTTAACTATTGACCGATCCCGCCAGTATGCCAAGATAGGGCTATGACCTAATAGCCCTAGCTTCAATGAATTTAAACAGCATCAACATCGACGAAATCGTTGAGAAAACCAAAGCTCAATTACAAGAAGGTAAAACTCTCACGCCTGCGCTGAAGATGTCTATTGAACTCATTCTGGTTGTCGTTGTTATGTTGGCAAGTAAATTAGGACTTAACAGTAACAATAGCAGTATCCCGCCATCAAAAGACATCAACCGAAAAAAACAAGACAAAGAGAAATCAGCCAACTCAGCGGGTGGTCAAAAAGGCCGAGCAGGTAAAACACTAACCCAAACACAGACGCCTGATGAGATCAAAGTCATCCTAGTTGAACGTGATTTTTTACCGAAAGGTCACTACCGTGAAATTGGCTTTCAAAAACGACAGGTTGTCGATATAGATATCAGAAAAGTGGTCACTGAATACCAAGCACAAATTCTGGAAAATGAGCAAGGTAAGCGTTTTATTGGTGAATTTCCAGAAGACGTTAACAGTCCTATTCAATATGGGGTTGGTGTAAAAGCCCATGCAGTTTACCTATCCCAATATCAATTACTCCCTTACAACCGCATTGAAGAATATTTTTGTGATCAACTCGGTATTCCAATCAGTGCGGGTAGTTTATTTAACTTTAATGAACAAGCAGCGGCCTTGGTAAAGTCCTCCGGCGCAGAAGCCGCGCTCAAGAAAGCCCTGAAAACGACTTATCAAGCCTTACACGTTGATGAAACGGGGATTAATATAGGTGGTAAACGACGATGGCTTCATGGTGCATCAACGACGTGGTGGACGTATTTTTACCCGCATGAGAAAAGAGGGAAAATAGCGATGGATGACGCCGATATTTTACCTCACTTTACTGGGGTACTATGCCACGACCACTGGAAACCGTATTATCAATATACACAGTGCCAACATGCCTTGTGTAATGCACATCATATCCGAGAGTTAGAAAGGGCATGGGAGCAAGACGGTATGCAATGGGCAAAGGATTTGCAAACCCTACTGACTGAAATCAATAAACATCAAATAGATAACCCCGAGCTAGATGCAGACACAAAAGCTCACTATATAGAGAAATATCAACAAATATTGGCTCAAGGTGACATTAAATGCCCTCCACCGGATAAAAACAGCCGAGTAAAAGGCCAGCGAGGCAGATTGAAACGAACAAAGTCTAGAGCGTTGTTAGAGCGGTTAAGAGATTATCAAGATGATGTCTTACGGTTCATGACGGAAACGGCGGTGCCTTTTAGCAACAACCAGGGTGAGAATGATATTAGGATGACCAAGGTTCATCAAAAGATATCTGGGTGCTTCAGAAGCATGCAAGGTGCAGAGATGTTTTGTTTAATCAGAAGCTACCTCTCGACTTGCAGAAAACAGCATGTATCAGCAAGCCTAGCCCTTGAGTTACTCTTCAAAAATCAGTTACCTGATATATTTATTGAAAATGTGGCTGAATAGTTACAAAGAAATAAACTTAAATGGTGAACCAACCCTCGTGGCGGCAACACCAATCAAAAACACCGATTTATATGTTGTCGCCCAAGTGCCAAAAAGTGAAGTATTCGCAAGCGTAAATACCCTGCAATGGCAAATTTTTACTTTTACATTAATCATTGCATTAGTTGCTAGCCTAATTAGTTACTTACTTGCTCGATCGCTCTCATCACCTTTATCTAAAATGGCAGAACTATTTTCACGCTTGGGTTCTGGTGATGCTAATCTTGCTTATAGATTACCTGAATCAAGCCAACCAGAGCTTAATAACTTAAGTGCTGGTTTTAATCAGTTTATCGAAAAAATAGAAATTGCTATTCAGCAAGTCGCGAATGAAAGCCATGACATAAGAAAAAGTTCAGATCATGTTTTTGAACAAGCTAAACGCAATTCACTCGCAATCGATAGTCAAAAAGAACAAACGATCTCGGTTGCTGCTGCAATAAACCAAATGGGTGCAACAGTACAGGAAATAGCACAAAGTGCGGCAAACACAGCAAAACTCACTGATAGCAGCCGTGAAAAAACTATACAAAGCCATCAGCAAGTTGTTCAAAGTCAGACAACTATTTCTGCTCTTGCGAGTGATATAGATGGCATTACAGAGCAAGTTACCCTGTTGTCTAACAAAACAATTGATATTGCTAACATTATTGATGCAATCAGAAGCATTTCTGAACAAACTAATTTATTAGCATTGAACGCAGCTATTGAATCGGCTCGTGCTGGAGAGCATGGTCGCGGGTTTGCTGTTGTTGCCGACGAAGTGCGCGCACTAGCAAACCGTACTTCTCAGTCAACAAATGAAATTCAGTCAATGATAGAAGAGCTAACACAAATTTCTGATGATGTAGTTAACGATATTAGCCAATCAAAAGATAAAGCGCAGCAAAGCGTAGGGGCAATGCAAAACTCAGTAGAGTTACTCGATACGATAACCGAAACTGCAAACCAAATAAACGATATGGCCACACTTATAGCCACAGCAACAGAGCAGCAAAGCAATGTAGTTGCCGATGTAGGACGTAACATTGAGCAAATAAGTGAAATTAGTGATAAAGCAATGAGCGAGCAAATTAATACAGAGCAAGCCATCCGTGATTTAGCAAATAGCGCTCAAACCCTTGATGAGCTTGTCGATACATTTGAAAAGCATCGTTAAGTGGTTTGGCACTGCTATTACGAACAAGCTAGCATTAACTGCAGTTCATAGCTTAGTTCTTAAGGAACACAGACCGTGTGACTTCCTATCTTAAAACGGCAAATATCATTGTTTTTCTCAATGCTTTGCCGCTTACAATTTACCGCTAGTAGCTCAAATACACGATGTATCTTATGGCTGCACCGTGTTTGTTCTATGCAATCCAGAATATCATCCAACCAAAGATAACTGCACTTACTCGCTCTAAATGTCGAGATCGCACACTTAAACATACCCGCTGCACTATGGCAGATAAAACGCTTGATAAGTGTTTGCAGTATGCTCAGCCAAACCAATGATTCGGCAATATGAGGATCTCGTGTGATGAACCCTTTAAGGTTATTCCATGACTTTAGTTCTTTGAAAAACAACTCAATTTGCCAACGAGTTGCATATATATCGAGTAGTTCGTCAAAGCTAAACTGTGCCTCTTTTAAATTAGTAACAAGGAAAACGGGGCGCTTTTCATTCGGTAAATAGATAAGCCTGTACTCGGGCCCATTTTTCTTCCAACGTACTGTTAATTCAAGTGGTTGGCTTGCGAATTTATCGAGTAACGTTTTGATTTTAATGTTCTTTTCTTTAAGTTCTATACCCGCGCAATAAGCTGATGTAACGATTGGGTTAATGTTTTTATTTGCTCTGATCAAAAAATATCCGCCATCTTGAGCTACTTGCTCAAAGTAATCTAAGTCAAAATACCCAGCATCAGCAAGTAATAACGTATCTTCAAGTGTGTGGCTACCTGGTAAAAAGGCGCGCTCAGTTTCAACATCAGGACGAATATCTATTTCGCAGGGTTGTTCATTAAATAGGTCATAGGTAACGTGCAACTCAATTGCGGCAGGACTTACAGCAGTAAAACGACCAGCAAAAACCTGCGCTAATTCATCATGTAGAGCAAATGAAGAACCATCTTGCAATAACACTCGCTGTATTCCTCGCTGGGTAAAAAAGGTTTTATCCAGCGTGTTTACAGTCAATTTAGACATCGCTTGAATAACGAGCTCACGGACAAGCTCAGTCAAGGCTGGTTTTCGAATTTGATTATGAAAGGGTTTATAACTTATCGTGCAATCAGCCTGCGTTCGCAAGTTTTGATGGATATCTGACAAGTTAGCGTCTTGCAGGCAAGATAAGCTTTTAAATACGGCTTTGAGCAGAGAAACGATCGACAGGCAACGGTGTCGAACTTGAAATCCAGAGGTTTTTGCAAGCTCAATGAGGTGTTTTTCTGAGATAAGGGCTTTTAATTGGTTTGAAACTTGGTTAATCTGCATGTGAACTCTGTTTTTAGTCATGTTTTTATTGGCGTAACTATTTGATCATTAACAGAGTTCAACTTCAAGTTTTCTTAAGATCCAACCTATGAACTGCAGTTAATGCTAGCTTGTTCGTAGAGGTGAAGTTTTAATTACGATGAATAAAATTAATTAAAGTTTATATTTACAGCGATTTAGTCTCCTAAATTCGGATAATAAGTGCAATTTCTCAGATTAGATGGCCAGCTGTTATAATTCGGCCATTCTCTCGCCAAAGGAAATTGCTTTAATGAAATATAAACAGCTGACACAAGCAGAAAGATACCAGATTTACGCGTTAATAAAAGCAGGAAATAACCAAAAACAGATAGCTGATGAACTCACTCGTTCACCGTCATCTATCTCTAGAGAGTTAAAACGCAATAAAGGGCTTAAAGGCTATCGACCTAACCAAGCCAATAATTTTGCAGAGCAAAGACGCAAGTCATCTTTCAAAGCAAGTAAGTTAACAGATGATGTTACTGACTGGATTAATAAATTGTTGGTTGACGGACTTTCGCCAGAGCAGGTGGCAGGCCGCTTAGCTTTAGAGAAAAAGGTCGTTTTGCATCATGAAACGATTTATCAATATATTTACAGAGACAAGGCTCGTGGTGGTGAACTACATAAGACACTCACTCGTGCATGTAAAAAGTATAAAAAACGCTATGGAAGCTACGATAAACGTGGACAGATAGTTAATCGAGTCAGTATTGATGAACGCCCAAGTATTGTGGATTCAAAGTCTAGGATTGGTGATTGGGAGGGCGATACAGTGATAGGCAAAGGGCGTAAAAATGCCCTTGTTACAATGGTTGAACGTAAAACGTTATATACAGTCGTTCACAGAATTGAAAGCAAGCATGCGAAAATAACAGCCGATGCGCTGATCAAGTGTATGACACCCTATAAAGGTAAGGTTATTACCGTGACTTTAGATAATGGAAAAGAGTTTGCTCACCATGAGCATATTGCACAAAAATTAGAAGCGGATGTGTATTTCGCTCACCCATATTCATCATGGGAGCGGGGCATAAATGAGAATACCAACGGCTTACTTAGACGCTTCTTCCCCAAGGGAACTGACTTTATGTCGCTAAGTGAAGCAGAAATACAGGCGGCAGTTGATAAGCTCAACCATCGGCCAAGAAAAACAAGAGGGTATAAAACCCCTCATGAGTTATTTACGGGGCAATCAGAAGTTCTGGTGGCTGCATAATGATTGCACTTAATACTTGAATTCAAGTCTTGTTAATATCCACTTTTTTAAAATTGAGAACATATGCCTCTTTTCTAACTTTTGTCAGTTTTTTAATCTGATGCTCCAACTTACTCGCATCACTTTTACTGCCCACTTTTTGTTGGTGGATAAGCAGTAAAGGGCCTTTCCCTCTGAGGTTTTTGGCCCCTTTACCCACTTGATGTGTAGCAAAGCGTTTTTCTACATTTGTTGTAATACCCGTGTACCAATGCCCAAAGCGAGTCTGCACGATGTACAAATACCAAATAGAATCCCTTTTTACATTACAAGATTCAATATGATGTAAACTTTTTTCATTATTAATGGTCAAAATATTACCTTAACGCCCTTAACAAAAAACAATTGCTAAAAGGGTTTTACCTTCAGTGACTAATCGGTATCATGCAGATTATAAAAAATAAGGATCACAACTAACAATGCAGTCGTTAAAAACTTTTTCCCTTTGGCTTATCGTTGCACTAACACTCAGTACAACAGCGGGTTGTTCTAGCTGGGTATACAGAATCAATATCCCTCAAGGTAATTTTTTAGAGCAATCTGATGTTGAAAAGCTTCGTGTTAGTATGACTCGAGAGCAAGTTATTTACGTTTTAGGCCGTCCAATTGCCGAGGATGCTTTTGATAACAATACATGGCGTTACGTTTATAGCTTCAATAAAGGCCGTAAAAACGAGCAACACAAATCTTTAGTTATTAAATTTGAAAACGAAAAACTAGTCTCTATTTCGGGCGATTATGATCAGCCAGAAAATTTTAACACACCGCTAGAGCAATAAAAAAGCGAGTTGTGCGTTAATAAAAAAGGTGAGCCGTGCTCACCTTTTTTATTTCTACGTTAACGTTCTAATGGACGCCCACCCGTTACTTTGTTTGCTCGCCCTTCTTCCTTTGCTTTTTCAGCGCGTTTTCTACGGGCATCTTTAGGATCTGCAATTAATGGGCGATAAATTTCAACTCTATCACCATTTTTAAGTTCTTGATTTAATTTTACCGTTCGATTCCAAACGCCTAGAGTTAATGAAGTAGCCTCTATTTCTGGACATTTTTCTATAATGCCAGATTGGATAACAGCTTGCTCTGCTGTCGTCCCCTCTGGTACTTCAAGTGATAAACACGTCGCCATGGTTGGTAATGCAAATACCACCTCAACATTAATCATACTCGCGCTCCATAAACCTGCTTGGCACGTTGAGTAAATGCACTCACCATGTTTTTGGCAACATCGTTAAATATTTTACCAAAAGCAAGTTCGATTAATTTGCTTGAAAACTCAAACTCTAGCTCTAAATAAACTTTACATGCTTTAGCATCAAGTGCTTGAAAGTGCCAACGACCCTGCAGCATTTTAAATGGCCCATCCACTAGGCGTAGTAACACGGTTTGTTCATCAACAAAGGTGTTTTCGGTGGTAAACCACTTTTTTATACCTGCCTTAGATATTTCTAAACTCGCGGTCATGTTATTATCATGCTGTGAAACAATTTTTGAGTCTGAGCAATTTGGTAAAAACTGTGAATAAGCTTCTACATCATTAACTAGATCAAACATCTCTTTAGTGCTGTACATAACCAGCGCACTTTTTTCTATTTGTGGCATACTCACTCCCAACTGTGTGGGCGAATTTTAGCAAGCTTTGTGCGTTTCCCCAAATTTTCATACAGCTTAAATAAAAGCTTAATTTTTAAAAGCATTATTAAAAAATCGATGTAAAACATCTCACATTACGTATATTATAGGGCACTATGGCTAAGAAAAATTCATCAAAATCGACAAGTAATACCATCGCGCTAAACAAAAAAGCGCGACATGAGTATTTTTTACACGATAAGTTTGAAGCGGGTGTCGAACTCCAAGGCTGGGAAGTTAAAAGTATCCGAGCTGGAAAAGTAAACATCACCGAAACTTATATTCACCTTAAAAATGGCGAAGCATTTTTACTTGGCGCGCAAATCCAGCCACTTAATAGTGCATCAACCCACGTAATTTGCGATCCGTTACGTTATCGTAAATTACTATTAAGCAGACGCGAACTTGACCGTCTACTCGGAGCAACAGAGCGAGATGGTTATTCATTAATTGCTACTGCTATGTACTGGAAGAAATGTTGGGTAAAACTTGAATTTCATCTAGCAAAAGGTAAAAAGCTACATGACAAACGAGACGACGGGAAAAACAAAGATTGGTCTCGCGAAAAAGAACGCTTAATGAAACACAAAGTATAATAAAAATGCCTAACCTTGTTAGGCATTTTATTTGATATGGATAACCTCCCCGTAGTAAACAGATCTCAAGCAGCTATTTAAAATGTTAACTCTGTTGAGCTTAATAGCAATAAAGTTGCGAGCGTCACGTAAATTCGCTTTGATAAATCTAGGCAAAAATTTTTATATTTAGTTGTTCTAAATAAAAAATTTAACAACGTCATAGAGTTATTTAATTCGTTAAATTGTTCAAATATTTATGCCGGTTGGTATTGTCACGGCGCAAAGTTTATAACCTCGTAGACTCAAAAAGCCGAGCAACATAAGCTCTACCTTAGCTAAAAACCAAACGCTTGGTGAAAATTCAACCTAAAAAGATAAGCAAGCCCTAATTTCTCAAGAAATAAATTATTACAAATTAGTTTTATCTTCATTACTTACTTTTTCAGCCTAATTTAACAAGACAAGAAATATCAAATACAGCTCCTATTTACGCCCAGTTTGGCCTCAAGCAAAAATATATAAAAATTAATATACAAAAACTCTTTAAAATTCATAATCAAAAGCTAAAAAAGTAGAGCGAATTCAAGTTACTGGTTCTCGTATTAAGCGAACTGATATTGAAGGGCCTTCTCCGGTGCAATCAATCGGTAGAGCTGAAATCGAAAACATGGGTTACGATAACTTACAACAGCTTCTAGAAAGAATGCCTGTGGCAGGTAGCGGTACTTTTTCAACCCGCGGAAATAATCAAGATTCAACCGCTAACGGCTCAGCTGCAGTAAGCTTACGAGGCTTAGGTGCTGATGCAACACTGGTACTAATCAATGGTCGTCGTGTATCAATTAGTGCTTTTGCGGAAGGTATCACCAACTCATTTGTAGATATTAACAGTATTCCCGTTTCTGCTATTGAGCGCATCGATATACTAAAAGATGGCGCTTCAGCTATTTATGGCTCAGATGCAGTAGCCGGTGTAGTTAACGTTATTTTAAAGAAAGATATTGACGGCGTTGAGATTAATTTAGGCTATGGCGGTACAGATGGTCCAAATTATGAAGAGACAACAGCCAGCCTTGTTTGGGGTACTACGAGCGAAAAAAGTAGTGCATCCGTTATTATCGATTACTTTAAAAATACATCCCTTTCTTCTGATGAAATGGGCCGCCTAGGCACTGCAAACCAATCGCCTTATGGTGGTGAGGATTTCCGTTCATCTCGTGGTTTTCCTGGCTACTTTTATGTAGATGGTGTTAAAACTATCGATCCTGATTGTCCTGCTGAAAATGCAACTTCAAGTGGTAGCTGTTTATTTGATTACGGCCCATATGGCTATATTTCCCCAGCCTCTGAACGTATAGGCGCTATTTCACAATTTGAATACCGCTTTGATAACGGTATTACAGGCTTTTTAGAAATGGCTGTTCAGCATAATAGCTCTGTCGCTGCAGGAGCACCAACACCACTTGATGAAGATGCTGGCCTGACAGTGCCTGCTAGTCACCCTAACAATCCATTTGGTGAAGACATTCAAATTGGTCGTTACCGTACAGTTGATGCAGGTGCTCGCCAATGGGATATTGAGTCAGATACCTTACGCTTTGTTGCTGGGTTAAAAGGCGAAATAAACGATTGGAGCTGGGAAACAGCAGTACAAAAAGGTCGCAGTAAATCACTGCAAACTGGCGATCGCACACAAGGCTGGGTACGCACCGATTTTTTACAGCAAGAAATTGATGCCGGTAACTATAATCCATTTGGTGGCACATATAACGACCCTACTGTAGTTGACAGAATAACAACCAGCTTAGTACGTCGCGGTGAATCTCATATGACGTCTTTTGATGCCAATATAACTGGTGAAGCATTTAGTTTTGGTGGCGAAGCAGTAATGATGGCCGCGGGTATTGAATACCGTGAAGAAGATGTAAATGATATTCCTGATGATCAATTTCAACGCGGTTTGATATTTGGTACTGAATCAGTATCCGCTTCAGCAGATCGTGATCAATACGCTGCATACGTTGAATTCTCAATCCCGCTTGCTGAAAACCTTGAATTGCAATTAGCTGGTCGTTACGACGATTACAGCGACTTTGGTACTACAACGAATCCAAAAGTAGCTCTGCGCTGGGCACCGACTGATGAAGTAACCGTTCGAGGTTCATGGGCGCAAGGCTTTAGAGCGCCTTCATTAGCGCAAATAGGCTTAGGTCCGTCACAAAAGAGCCAATTTTTTGTTGATACGCAGCGCTGTGAACAAACTGGGTTAGATTGCCAAGCGCTGGATTACAATATTGAGTTCTCTGGTAACCCTGATTTACAAGCAGAAGAGTCAGAATCATGGAACGTGGGCGTTATATGGGCACCAACAGCCGAGTTTGGCTTAAGTGTTGATGTATGGAGTATTACCCAAGATAACAAAATAGATGAAGAAGAGTTTGGCCCTATTTACGCTGCAGAATGTGGCAATCAAAGTAGTACCGTGTGTGTTCGTTTGGCCCCAACGGGTGGTGCAAGCTTGGGCACAATACAAAAAATACACAGCACCTTTAAAAACTTATCATCGCAGGAAGTGTCTGGTGTTGATGTTTCAGCAAACTATAATCACTCTCTTGATGACTTAGGTTTACTTAAATTTAATCTAGAGTGGGCATATCAAGATAAATTTGAAAAAGATGGCCGTGATTACACGGGTGAATATGGTTACCCAGAGCACCGCTTTATTTTCTCAACTAACTGGGAAATTGGCGACTTTAACACTAACGTAAATATCAGTTATGTGGGTGAATTTGAAGATACACCTGATATCGACTTTGATGGTAATTTAGATTTTGATAGTAATACATCGCGTATGATAGATTCACAAACGCTTGTGGATTTACAAACATCGTACCGTATTACTGAATCAGCTAAAATATCTTTAGGTGTTAATAACTTATTTGATGAAGAGCCACCATTTGCTATTGGTGATGGCGATGGCGATTTATATGGTTATGCGTCAGGTGTGCACAACCCTCGTGGCCGTTACCTGTATACTAAAGTAAGCTTCTCCTTCTAAGTAAAGACACAAAAAAAACCACCAATTGGCTAATGCCGATCAGTTAAGAAATATTTGACGATCCATTGACCGATCTTCTGGTTAGTTTATAAAGGCTTCTGAATTTATTCAGGAGCCTTTTATTTTGCAACTCACTACCGCACTTTCTCTTGCCAATAGCTACGCACCCAATTCAGAAGGCTTAGGTCAACTGAGTGATTTTTTATGTCCTGACTTTATCAAACAATGCGCTGAAACCGCTGGTGTCGCGACGATAAGGAAAAGAAGGCTTCCTGTTGAGATAGCCGTTTGGACAGTCATTTGTATGTCGTTTTATCGTGAAGACCCACTGTGGAGTATTGTCAGTAAATTAGGGCTCGCTTTACCAGGTAAAAAAGAACTCGTTGCACCCAGTGCGGTTGTACAGGCTAGGCAGCGGCTTGGGGCTGATGCCGTTAAACAGGTTTTTGAGAAAAGTCAGCAAATGTGGAATGCTGATGCGAACCATCCCACATGGTGCGGGCTATCACTACTGGGTGTTGATGGTGTTATTTGGCGCACACCGGATACTGCTGAAAATCAACATGCATTCTCCGTGTGGAAAAATCAGCATGGTGACACGGCTTTCCCTCAGGTTCGCATGGTGTGTTTGATGGAGTTAACTAGCCATTTATTAATGGGGAGCGCCTTTGATAGTTGTCGTACTAGTGAAATGGTGTTGGCTGAAGACTTAATCGAGGCAACACCCGATAACTCACTGACGTTATTTGATAGAGGCTTCTATTCTCTAGGCTTACTCAATCGTTGGCATCATGCTGGGGAAAATAGGCATTGGCTTCAACCGATGAGAAAAGGCACGCAATATGAAATTGTTCGCTCTTTAGGTCGTCAAGACAAACTTATCAAGCTAAAAGCAACAGCACAAGCGAGAAAAAAGTTCGACGATTTACCACAGAGCATTGAAGTCAGGCTAGTCACAAAAACGGTTAAGGGGAAAGAGGTGAATATACTCACTTCACTGACTGATCCAATGCGTTTCCCTAAGGCTGACATTGTTGACCTCTATAGTGAACGGTGGGAAATTGAACTTGGTTATCGAGAAATGAAACAAACGTTACTGAATAGTCACTTCACGCTACGCAGCAAGAAACCTGAGATGATAGCGCAAGAATTATGGGGCGTAATGTTGAGCTATAACTTGCTCCGATATCAGATGGTGAAAATGGCGCAGAAAAAGTCTGGAATATATGCAAAACACCTGAGTTTTACGACGTGTGCTATTAGTATTATTAACCTTATTCATACAATGTTTATAGAAAATGCAGGACGGATACCTAAATCAATAGAGCAATTACAAGCTCAAGTTGAACATCACATATTACCGATAAAACAGGAGCGGGCGTATCCGAGATGTGTGAAACCAAAACCCAGTAAATACCCCAATAAAAAACGCCAGTCAGCTGTTAACTGACTGGCATTAGCCAATTGGCGGTTTTTTATTTAAAACTAAGGGCTAAATTATAGCTCGCCTTCGTTTTCAGATAAGAACTTTGCAACGCCTTCAGGGCTTGCGTCCATACCTTTTTTACCTTCAGTCCAACCAGCAGGACATACTTCACCGTGTTCAGTATGGAACGCTAGTGCGTCAACCATACGAAGCATTTCATCGATGTTACGACCTAGTGGTAAATCGTTCACTACTTGGTGACGTACATTGCCTTCTTCGTCGATTAAGAATGACCCACGAAACGCAACACCCGCTTCAGGATGCTCAACGTCGTATGCTTTACAAATTTCGTGTTTAACATCTGCAACTAGTGCGTATTGAACTTTACCAATACCGCCATCTGCTACAGCAGTGTTACGCCATGCGTTATGTGAGAATTGTGAATCGATAGAAACACCAATAACTTCTACGCCACGCTTTTGGAACTCTTCAAAACGCTTATCAAATGCAATAAGTTCTGAAGGACACACAAACGTGAAATCTAGTGGGTAAAAGAAGATAACTGCTTTTTTACCTTTGATTGTTTCATGAAGGTTATAGCTATCTACAATTTCACCGTTACCAAGAACAGCTGCAGCGGTAAAGTCTGGTGCCTGGCGGCCTACTAATACACCCATTTTATTCTCCAAATATTTTGAGTTTGTTTTCAATTGCTTTCGCAATGCTGGTACTTATATGGGCGCTAAAAATTAAAAACCAATAGCGCATACATATAATTAATTGGCATTCTAAATTTTTTAGTTTAAAAAGAACAATCGTATTTAGCGATGTGAGCAATCGAAAATAACGAACACTTACAACTTGCACTAATCTGCTTGAATAATAGATCTATTTTGAGGTGTAAATTGCGTTGTAATTAGATAGTATTTTTAGCGTTACTGAAGAAGGGTTAATACATTAAACTGTTTAAAAAAACATATAATGTGGTATGAATTTTTACAGATAAAAAAAACCTGCAAATGCAGGTTTTTCGTTTAGATTTAATCCATTATATCCGAAGGCATATCACCTCGAATATTCTGCCAAATTTCACCCGTTTGATGACCATACTTACGCATCATAGAAATAGCGCCATCATGCTCTTTATTTTCAGCCAGTATAGTTAAATCTTTATAAAACTGACGGGCAAGCTCTCGTGTTCCTGCATCTGAAAAGTAATGACAACCAATCTTTGAATAAAACCCTCTAAAACCGTTAAGAATTAATACATAAATACGGTTATTACCAGCAACTGCTAATTCGTGATGAACTTTATAATCGTAATCAGCAAATGCCTGTGCAGTATCTTCTAATTCATGGCTTTGTGATAAAATTTCAATAACGCGCTCTGGATTCAACTTAATAGCGGCACGCGTATAAATAGCACTAATATTCGTTCTTGCCGATAAAAGCTGATCTGTCAGCTCAGGCATTTTATCTTCATCAAGGCGTGCTAACGTTTCAAGAATATTTAAACCAGACGTTTCCCAAAAATTATTAACTCGTGTCGGTTTACCGTGCTGAATAGTCAACCAACCATCGCGAGCTAAACGCTGTAGTACTTCTCGTAAAGTTGTTCTTGTGACACCAATTAACTCTGAGAGCTCTCGCTCGGCAGGTAGAATTGAACCTGGAGGGAAATCGCCATTCCAAATAGACTCAACTATATATTCTTCAGCAAATCCTGCTGGGCTTTTCGCTTTAAAAATTCTCATTCAATTCCCACTCGAAGTAATCTACAACTTATCGTCTTACACGAATAACTGACTGATTGTACCAGAGGAAGCACAACTAACAAGTAAAGTAAGGTATATTAGTTCAACCAAATGAGTAGATATTTAATATTTATAAATAATTAAATTTTGATTTTTCTATTTTAGCTACAGTGTATATAAATATAGGCCATATTCACATTAGGTACATTGTTATCACTCGCATATTTTTGTTTACACAAAGCTTTAGCTGAATTAACTTAACGGGCACTAGCTATACATATAAGTACAATAAAAAGGAACACCTATGCAGCAGAGTGTTTTAACTGCAACATTTAAGAATTTTTTAGGTAATGCGCCACAATGGTATAAATATACGATCATTACGTTTCTAATTATTAACCCTATCCTTTTTCAACTAAATCAATACGTGGCAGGCTGGGCGTTGGTATTAGAATTTATATTCACCTTGGCAATGGCACTTAAATGCTATCCACTGCAGCCTGGTGGCTTACTTGTCATTGAAGCCTTATTTATAGGAATGACGACTGCAGGACAAGTTGAACATGAAATAGCACAAAACTTAGATGTAATTTTGCTGTTGATTTTTATGGTCGCCGGCATTTACTTCATGAAAGATTTATTACTCTACATTTTTACGAAACTAGTCGTGTCAGTCAGAAGTAAATCTATTTTATCTTTAGCGTTTACTCTTGCAGCTGCTTTTTTATCTGCATTTTTAGATGCATTAACAGTTATGGCAGTAGTCATTGCCGTTGCAATGGGATTTTACAGTATTTATCACAAAGTCGCGTCAGGAAAAGACTCCAACAGCGAACATGATATAAATGATGATAATCAAGTAAAAGAAGTTAATCGCCAAGAACTCGAAGAGTTTCGTGCTTTTTTACGTAACCTATTAATGCATGCATCTATTGGCACTGCACTCGGTGGTGTTTGTACTATGGTTGGTGAGCCTCAAAATTTAATTATTGCTGAACGAGCGAGTTGGCAGTTTGGTGAGTTTTTCTTAAGAATGCTGCCTATCACCTTGCCTGTATTTTTTGCTGGTTTATTAACTACTTTTGTTCTGGAAAAAACAAAAGCCTTTGGGTATGGCGCTAAATTACCTAAAAAAATTCACACTATTTTAAAAAATCACGCTGAAGGGCTTGATAGTAAAAGAACTAAACGCGATAAAGTTAACTTAACTATCCAAGCGTTCATTGCGGTATGGCTTATTGTCGGTTTAGCAATGCATTTAGCCGCTGTTGGGTTAATAGGTTTATCAGTGATTATATTGGCAACTGCCTCTGCCGGTATTATTGAAGAACATCAACTAGGAAAAGCATTTGAGGAAGCTCTGCCATTTACAGCGCTTTTATGTGTGTTTTTTGCCGTTGTTGCCGTTATTATAGACCAACACCTATTCACACCTGTTATTGCTTGGGTACTTACATTTGAAGGGCAATTACAATTAGTCATGTTCTTTATCGCCAATGGATTACTCTCCATGGTAAGCGATAATGTATTTGTTGGTACTGTGTATATAAACGAAGTTGCAGCGGCACTGAAAGCTGGGGAAATTACCCGTGATCAATTCGACCTTTTAGCTGTTGCTATTAATACAGGTACCAATTTACCAAGTGTTGCGACTCCAAACGGTCAAGCTGCATTTTTATTTTTGCTTACATCAACACTTGCCCCAGTACTGCGCTTGTCCTATGGGAGAATGGTTTACATGGCATTACCATATACAATCGTGTTAACTACTATAGGGCTTACCTTTACTTACATAGGTTTAAGCGATATGACCGAACTAATGTATCAATGGGGCTGGATAGATCATCATGTAGCGACCATAGGGGCTACATCAAGTAGTCACTAATCTCATCTTAAAAAAAGCTACTTCGATAGCTTTTTTTTCCTTTTTGTTGCTGCGTACTTTATCCTACGCCATAATATATCGTCTTATTTAAGCGTGGAATTTTTATGAACTGGCTTGCACAATTACCGACTCAACGTACCCCGTGGATTTTATTCACCGTTATTGTTTTTTTACTTGAAGTAACCGCCCTTTTCTTTCAATACAAAATGGGGTTAGCACCTTGCATAATGTGTATTTATCAACGTACCGCAGTACTAGGGTTACTTAGCGCTGGTATTATTGGCTCAATTAAACCGCAAAACAAAGTAGTCAGAATAGCGGCTTACTTAACTTGGGGCGTATCAAGTGTTTGGGGATACCTGATTGCTCAAGAACATATAGATATGCAAACCACCACAGACCCTTTTGCTTTTAGCTGTGAATTTGAACCTAATTTCCCATCATTTTTACCATTGCATGAGTGGATCCCTAGCTTTTTTCAGGCAACTGGTGATTGTGGAAATATAGACTGGCAATTTTTGGGTTTGAGTATGCCCGCTTGGATGGAAATCATATTTGGACTATTTGCTAGTGTATTTTTTATAGTGATTAGTAGTCGTTTGCTTTTTAAAAGATCGGTTTAATTAGTATGTTTACTTTTTTTTCGAGTCAAATTATAGAATTAAAACATTTAAAAGTACGCGAAAGGCAAGCCGTTATAGCCCTATCGCTAGGTCTGATTTCACCTACTGAACGCGTGTTATTACGTATAATAAAGCTTATATTATTAAGCCCACTGTTTTTAATATTTACCCTATTTGAAGGCTGGGTAGTTATTCCATTTTTAATGCTTGGTGTACTTTGTTATCCATTATTAACTACGCCTATCGAAATTAATTTTGCCAAAAAAAATCTTAGTAAAGCATTAAAAGAATATGTTCAGGGCGCTTAGAAGCGCCCTAACCCACTTATAATGTTATTTTATCTTTTAGCTTAGTTATTAACTTTTTTCCTACACCTTTCACTTTCGCTAAATCGTTTACTTCAGTAAACTCTCCATTTGCTTCCCTATAATCAACTATTGCTTGTGCTTTTTTCTTCCCTATTCCTGGTAGCTTAGCGAGCATACTCGCATCAGCATCATTAATACTTACAACATCATATTTAGGCATTTCTTTGACCACATCAACTACCTGTGAAAACGCTGCAGTAGTCGGGAGCAAACATAATATACTTATGAATAAGAGTTTTTGTAAAAGACGCATTTATTTTCCTTATTGTACTTTCGAATTATTAAATTTTGCTCAGGAAATAGTAAAATAAAAATAGCTCATTATATAAAATCACCTAAACACATGATCACTATTATCCGAAATCCTAAAATGCAGCTGGTACAACAAGTGATTTATTAAATAAAGTAAAGTTACAGTTTTTTGTCAAATCTTAAATAAACTAAAAATTAATATCAGATACTTGCAAATTACACCACAAACCATTACTGTACATAAAAACAGTAATCTAATGGTTTTCATAAACCACATTGCCACGCAAGCTTGCAGGAGAAATCATGGCTGTTGTTGTTAAATATGTTGTAGAACGAAACGGAGTCGAGCGCATGACGTTTACTACTAAAAAAGAAGCTGATGCTTATGACAAAATGCTCGATATTGCTGAGTCGCTTGAGCTAATGTTAGAAAAGGTAGATGTGCCATTGAGCGAGCAACAAATAGAGTCACTTGCTTTAGAAATAGCAAAGAGTAAAGAAGACTTTATGACTATATTAAAAGGTGGCAAAGACCCAGTTGTCACCAAAGCGCCAGCTAAAAATAAAAAAGCAGACAACGCTTCCGCTGTCCAAGATAACGATGAGAAAAAAGTAAGCTAAACCGTTTACTAATATATAAATAAAAAAGGGAGCAACTAAGTTGCTCCCTTTTTTATTGCTTAATTCGAACTTGAATTCAGCTAATTACAGTTCTTTTTCCACTTCATCAAATAAGTCAGTGATTTCCTTTTTAGGTGCTTTAGTACCCAAACTAACCACAACGATTGCAATACTCGATAATATAAAGCCTGGGACAATACCGTAAATTAGTGTGCTAATATGTTCGCCATTGACTTTAATTGGCGCATAAAACCAAACTAGAACGGTTACAGCCCCAACTATCATACCGGCTAACGCACCTTCAAAGTTCATGCGTTTCCAATAAAGGCTGATCAGCACTAATGGACCAAAAGCAGCTCCAAATCCAGCCCAAGCATTACTCACTAAATCTAATATAGAACTGTCTTTATCGTACGCTAAGTAAATAGCAAACATAGCAACAAGTGCAACACTAATACGACCAACCAAAACTAATTCTGTTTGTGAAGCACTGCGATTTAGATAAATTTTATAAAAATCTTCAGTTAGTGAGCTTGAACAAACCAATAACTGTGATGAAATAGTACTCATGATTGCAGCCAAAATAGCAGCAAGCAAAAAACCAGCTATCAATGGATGAAATACAAGTTCTGATAAAACTAAGAAGATAGTTTCTTTATCGCCAATCAACATTTGATTTTCGATCATATATGCAGCACCAAATAAACCCGTTAAAACTGCACCTATTGCAGATAACGTCATCCACGACATACCAATACGTCGCATAGCCGGCATATCTTTAACCGAACGCACAGACATAAAACGAACAATTATATGCGGCTGACCGAAATAGCCAAGCCCCCATGCTAATGCTGAAATAATTGCAACAACTGAGCCACCGGCAAACCAGTTAAGCATGTCTAATGGTACCTTTTCGTCTGGTTTAGGTGCACTAAGTAGTAGATCATAAGTTGCTGTTGAAAGTGTATCAACCACAGAGTTATCCAGCATGCTGTAAGTTACAATAGGGACAATTAACAAGGATAAAAACATAATACATCCTTGCACAAAGTCAGTTAAACTTACTGCTAAAAAGCCACCAAACAGAGTGTATATAACCACAACGCCTGTTGTTACATACAAGCCCATTTCGTAACTCATATCAAATGAATTTTCAAATAGCTTACCACCTGCAACTACACCTGATGATGTATAAAGCGTAAAGAAAAGAATAATTATGATTGCAGAAATAACACGAAGGATATTTTTATTATCTGCAAAACGATTTGCAAAGTAATCAGGAATTGTAACCGAATCGTTTGCTTTCTCTGTATAAACACGTAGACGAGGAGCAACTAAAAAGTAATTTGCCCAAGCGCCAGCTACCAAGCCTATTGCAATCCAAGCTTTACTTAAACCAAATAAATACATCGCACCAGGCAGACCCATAAGAAGCCAACCACTCATGTCTGATGCACCAGCTGAAAGAGCTGCAACACTTGGTGATAAGTTTCGCCCACCTAACATGTAACCAGAGACATCGCTTGTAGATTGTTTATATGCATATAGTCCGATACCTAGCATTACAACAAAATATAACGCCAGTGAAATAATCATTCCTGTTTCCAAATTAGCCTCCGCACATTTAATAATACCAAGCTTTTAATCCGAATATTGACTCTTAAAATTTTATAATAAAGACAGCATTGAGGTAAAAGCATTCCAGCCGACTATATCATGCCTAATATGGAAATCTCCAACTTGTTACCTTTTCCTAGTTTAAAAATATTCATGCTGCACACTTTTAGAACAACACTATGTAAACTCACAAAATAAAACAGATAAACCCTCTTATTTTTAATGATAATTTATTAATCATGCAAATATACGTAATGCTATTTTGAATGTTTTCCAATATATTATTACAATACCTGCTGACTTTACTCATACGGAATTGTTTATGTACTTTTATGCCGCACGCCAACCGATTTTAAATCGTGAAAAAGAACTCATTGGTTATGAGCTTTTATTTCGCGATGGCGTCGATAATGTGTTTCCCGATATAGATGGTGACGAAGCGACAACACGTTTAATAGAAGGCAGTCAATTCAACTTTGGTTTAGAAGATTTAACTGATAATAAGCCCGCTTATATAAACTTTACGTTGGATACGTTATCAAAAGGTTATCCAACACTACTGGGTAAAGATACAATTGTGGTTGAAATACTTGAAACAGTTCAACCCGGGAAGCGCTTATTAGCAATTGTTAAAGACCTAAAAGATAAAGGGTATACTATTGCACTTGACGATTACATTCATCAGCCTGTGTGGCGTCACTTTTATCCATTTATAGACATCATTAAAATTGATTTCTTAACATGTGATACAAGTACAATAAAAAACGTTATTGACGATATAAAACAACATTCTCATATTAAATTACTTGCCGAAAAAGTTGAAACGTATGAAATGTATAGCTTGGCACTAGAACTCGGTTTTGATTATTTTCAGGGATTCTTCTTTTCAAAACCCGAGATGGTGCAAAGTAAAGCATTGCCACCATCAGAGATGGCATTAGCTGAATTACTGTATGAAACCTCAAGTATTGAAATAGATCTTAAAAAAATCACTAATGTATTTGAGCGTGATGTAAATCTATCTTATAAGCTTCTTAGGTATTCAAACTCTGCTGCCTTTGCAAGGCGTGCTGAAATCAGTACAATTAAGCAGGCACTTATTGTGCTTGGCGCTAGCGAAATTAAAAAGCTCTTATCATTACTTTTTGCTGCGCAAGTATCTGCAGATAAACCCGTTGAATTAATCAAGTTATCCTTAACCCGAGCACGTTTTGGTGAATTACTCGCTATTTCTCATGGCCAATTTAAAGATACTGGCATGGCTTTTTTAACCGGTATGATGTCTCTAATGGATGCTATTTTAGATGAGAGTATGGAAAGCGTAATGCAGAAATTACCTTTATCTAACGAAATAAAAGCAGCATTACTCGATAACGAAGGTTTATTGGCACAATACCTCAACCTAGTTAAGTATTATGAGCAAGCAAACTGGTCAGCGGCTAACGACATAACTACAGAACTAAACCTTGGTGAAAAAGTACCTGATGCCTACCATGAAGCGCTAGCTTGGGTCGATGAGCAAATGCATTTAATGATTCACGAATAATAACAACACCAGCAAACAAAAACGCCAGCATTTAGCTGGCGTTTTTGTTTGCTGGTGTTGGGTTATAAGCTTTCTAAAAAGTCTTCATCAAAATCAGCGGGCTCTTCTTTGATTGGCGGATTACCATCGTATAGTTCATAAATTTGACGCTGGAAATAAATATCTTTCACAAACAAGTATGGATCAAGTGAATCATTTAATAGCCCCTCTTGAGGGATTAATGAGGCGCGCGCTTCCACTGCCTTTAAAACAAACACTAGAATAGTTTGTGGAGTCGTTAATGCTACCTCAGGTAGTACAAAGTTATCGACGACATCACCCGTTAAGTTACGCACTGTTTTTGGCCCCATAGCAGGCAGCATTAAATAAGCGCCATCGCCCACCCCCCACACACCCAAGGTCTGTCCAAAGTCTTCATCTACAACTTCAAGGCCTAATGAGCTGGCAACATCAAACAAACCAAATATGCCAACAGTAGAATTAACTAAAAAACGCGCAAGGCTAACACTTGCATTACCCGGCTTACCTTGCAGGCCGGCATTTATCATATCTACAGGAGCAGTTATATTGTCGGTAAAATGGACAACGCTCTGGCGTACAGGTACAGGTGTAACTGTCATGTAACCAACTGCTGCGGGGCGCAACAAGTATGCATCGAGTACATCCATATTAAAGTCATATAATGGACGATTAATACTTTGCAGAGGATCTCTCTCATCTACTTTACTTTGTGGTACTTGAGCACAACCGGCCAGTACCAATAAACATAAAAAAGTAAAACTATGCTTTAACATCTAACGTCCTTAAGGTATTAATGTATCAATTTGAAGTTGGTAGTCACTTACACTTTCACGCTTTAACGACTGTGAATGACCTTCTAGCTCACCAGAACTTGGCATAACCGAGTCATCTATAGAAATACGCGCCGAAATAATAATATTTTCGGCACTCGATAAGTTAAGCCCTGCAACCATTGCACTACTATCACTCAACTCGACTGTAATTGGAAATGAATATTTAGCGAGTTTAACAGCAGCTAACGGCATTGGCGAACCACTTGCAGCTTTTGCAAATATAAATAAAATACCGTTTTTTGGTTGTTTATCAATAAGCTCTTTTGCAATGTCAACAGTAACTGCAATAGCACCCGTTGTAGTAGTAACTGGCATAACAGAGCCTTCCGTTTGCATTTGCTGCTCTATATCAGCAATACGCTCAGAGATCATGCTATAACGAGAATCATTTTTTTCCATACTCGCAAGTAAAACTTCAAATGCAGCTTTGGCTTGAAGCCAATCTTTACGTTCATAAGCAATTAGTGCTAATAACGAAATTGCATCTAAATTGGTAGGCTCAACTTTTAGTACTTTTGAGAGCATACCTGCCGCACGGGTCATATTAGCTTCGCTGCCTTCTAGTAATAAAACTTGGCTATAACTAATAAGTACCTGCATATTATCAGGATTCATACGTAGTGCTTTATCAAATGACTGCTGCGCCATGTCAAATTCATTAAGCGACATAGCAACTCGTCCAAGTAGCATCCAAGCGACTTCATCATCGCCCGAACTGCTAAGCTTAGTACGAAGCGCCAATGCAAAAGCCTGCAGCTCATTTTGACTAAGCGGCTCACCTTTTTGCATTACAGCACGCTCACCGTAATCCGCTAAATTATCCATTGCATCATGCCAAGCCGAAATTTGCTGCTGACTACCTGTAAAGCTATAAAAAATCCCCGTTAGTGCAAGAACAAATGCACCGCCTGTTAAAGCAAAAATACGATTATTACCTTTGCTATTAAGTGACTTTTCTGGCGATAATTCGTTCAATAAACGGCGTTTTAATTCAACAATTGATTCTGCGTGATTGACGCTATCAATGCGTTGATTATCTAAATCGGTTTGTAAATCAACTAAACGCTGCTCATAAATACTAATTAGCTCCGCATTGGCATTATGAGTAATTGTTTTAACGTGCTCTTTTTTTAAAAAAGGCAACATCACAAACGCAAGAGCAACCAGTGTGAGTAAAGCAAAACACGCCCACATTAAAATCATTTAACTTTGCTCCTGACGTTTATTTTGTTCAATTAGCTTAGCTAGCAGCATTTCGTCGTCACTGCTCCAGGTTTGTTTTACTGATGCTTTTCGCTGGCGAATAACAATAAAACCAAAGCCGACTATGACAATTAATACAGGTAATACCCAAAGTACTAAAGTCGCGGGTGTAACTGGTGGGTCGTAATGAACAAAATAGCCAAAGCGGTCAATCATGTAATCAATCACTTCGTCTTTGCTCTTACCTTCTTTAACCAATACGAGTACTTTATCGCGTAAGTCTTTAGCAACAACAGCGTCGGAGTCCGCAATATTTTGATTTTGACACTTAGGACAACGCAGCTCTTTAGTTAGCTCTTCAAACAATATTGCTTGTTTGTTGTTATCAAATTGATAGCGGTCTTGCTCTGCAAACGCACTGATGCTTACAAAAATGCTAAGCGTAAGTAGTAACCATTTCATTATTTAAGCTCCTGCATAATTGGCGCAAATTTAGCTCGCCATACTCGCGGGTTTATATCGCCCGTGTGATGCAACAAAATAGTGCCGTTTTTATCGACTAAAAATGTTTCAGGCGCACCCGACACGCCTAAATCCAACGACAAAGTACGATGTAAATCCAAGATATTAAATTGATATGGGTCACCCGCACGTTGCAGCATATCGCTCACTTCTGTGCGAAGTGATTGCATATCAAAAGGGCCATCAAAATCAGCATCGTAACCTTGTACGTAATAAAGCCCAATAATTTTAACACCTTGCTCACGTAACTTAGTTAAATAGCCAAGCTCAACTAAACATGTAGGACACCAAGTGCCCCATACATTTAGTAAGTAAACCTCGCCTTTTAAAGACTCGTTAGTCCATGGCTTATTGTCTTGCATTAAATCAGGTAGATTAAATGCTGGCATTTCTTGACCTAATCGCCCTGTTTGAATTTCACGAGGGTTAGCAAAAAGACCTTGGTATAAAAATACACACACAAAAACAAACACTAAAAGCGGCGCAATAGCTAAAATTTTACGGTTCATAAAACACTCTCCGATGCAGCCCTACGCGCTGTTTTAGCTGATGTGCGGTAGCGTTTATCAAATAAAATCATAAATCCAGCGAGGGAAATAAGCACACCACCAATCCACATCCAACGAACAAACGGTTTGTGATAAATGCGAAGTGACCATGCGCCTTGGCTTAACTGCTCACCTAACGCTAAGTATAAATCACGTGTAAAGCCTGCATCTATTGCCGCCTCGGTCATAAACTGCATACCAATATCATACTTACGTTTTTCGGCGTGTAAGCGTGTTACTAGTTCATTATTTTTAAGCACAGATACAACACCAGCATGACCACTGTAGTTTGGTCCGCGAATAGCTTTAACACCATCAAAGCGGTATTCATATTGATTAAGCTGGACTGTATCGCCTTGTTTCATAGATACATCACGCTCAACTGAATATGCCGATGTAAGCGTTACACCCGCAATAACAAATGCAATACCAATATGCCCAAGCACCATAGCCCAGTAACTTACACCTAAGCGTTTTAAACCTTCTTTTAAGGTGCCATGCACTGCGGCTTTAGTGTAAATATCGATCCAGGTTGATATTGCAATCCAAACCGCAAGCGTAGTAGCTAATAGCGTAAGTGGTTTTACTAAGTCGTAACTTGAAAACAACCAAGCGCAGGTAATTACAACACTGGCTAATACGCCCATTAATATTTTGTTTTGTAAGAAAGCCCATTTATTTTGCTTCCAGCGTAAAAATGGTCCTATACCCATCAAAATAGCAAACGGCACTAAAATTATTGCAAACATTTTATTAAAAAATGGTTCGCCAATAGAAATACTGCCTAGGCCCATTTCTTTATGTACCATAGGTAATAGCGTACCAAGCAATACGATCAATGTAGCAACCACTAAAAATATATTATTGAGCCATAACGCCACTTCGCGCGATACCAGCTTGTATCGTCCTTCACTGTGAACTTGTGACACACGCAGTGCATATAACGCCAAGCCACCACCTACAACGATGCCTAAGAAGGCAAGTATAAATAAGCCACGATCAGGGTCTGTTGCAAAAGCGTGTACCGATACAATAATACCCGAGCGTACAATAAAGGTTCCCAAAAGGCTTAATGAAAACGCTGCGATAGCTAGTAAAACAGTCCATGATTTAAATACACCGCGTTTTTCAGTTACGCTTAATGAGTGCAGTAATGCGGTTGCCACAAGCCATGGCATTAACGATGCGTTTTCTACTGGGTCCCAAAACCACCAGCCGCCCCAGCCAAGCTCTGAATATGCCCACCAGCTACCAATTGTGATTCCTAGAGTTAAAAAGCCCCATGCAGTCATTGTCCATGGACGTGACCACTTAGCCCATGTGTTATCAAGCTTACCGGTTAATAACGCAGCAATAGCAAAAGAAAAAGCAACCGATAGCCCTACATAACCCATGTACAGTAATGGCGGGTGAATAATCATACCCGGATCTTGAAGTAACGGATTTAAATCACGCCCCTCTACCGGAAAATAAGGAAGTAGGCGCTCAAACGGGCTTGAAAGTAGCAAGGTGTACATCATAAAACCGACACCTAAAAAGCCAAGCACACCCAATACGCGAGCACGTAACACCCAAGGGAGTGATTTAGAGCGTGCAGCAACTACTGCTGTCCAACCTGCTTGCATTACAAGCCACAGTAAAATAGCGCCTTCATGGCCGCCCCACGTAGAGGTGATTTTGTAATACCAAGGCAGCGTGCTACTTGAATGGTATGCTACGTACGATACGGTAAAATCATCCGTTACACTGGCGTAAATAAGTGCTGCAAAAGAGATTAAAACAAAAGTGAATTGCCCAATTGCTAAAGAGGGAGCTGCACGCATTAAGCGAAGATTACCGGTATGCGCGCCCCAAAGAGGAAAAATACACAGTAAAACGCTTAATACCATGGCAAGCGTTAAAGAAAAATAACCAATTTCTGGGATCATAGCTAATTACCACTATCTAAGTTGTATTTTGGTTTTTCGTGCTTAATACCTTTAACCGCCTCTGCAACTTCTGCTGGCATATATTCTTCGTCATGCTTTGCTAGCACTTCAAATGCTTCAATAACGTTAGGTTCGATTAATACGCCCTGCGCTACAATGCCTTGCCCTTCACGAAACAAGTCTGGCAATATACCTTGATAACGCACAGTCACTAGTGGACCTGTATCGATTAGCTTAAAGCTTACTTGTAAGCTTTGTTCATTACGCTCAACAGTGCCTGGCACAACCATGCCGCCAATACGTAACTTTTGACCTATATGTGGCTTTTCTTTGTTAGGGCCTTTGCCATCAATTAATTCGCTTGGCGTATAAAAAAGATTAATATTTTCTTGCAGTGCATAAAGCACTAAACCAATCGATCCACCAATACCAAACAGTACGGCAATGATTACCAATAGGCGCTTTTTACGTCTTGGATTCATGAGATTTGTTCCTGCTTAGCTTTTTTAATTCGCGCTTCACGTATTATTTGTTGCTCCACTGAAGCCATAATACGTTTGGTGTCTCTCAAAGAGTTCACTAAAATACCGAGTAAAATAAGTGCGCATGTACCAAAAGAAAGCCAGACATAAAATCCATAACCTCCCATTGCAATAAAATCAGAAAAAGAGTCAAACTGCATAATTACCCCTTATTTAACAACGAGCGTACCCACGGTCGGTGCTTTTCGCGTTGTAAAATTTCATTTTTAAGACGAATTAAAGTCACTGTTCCAACAAAAGCAGCAAAGGCTAAAATATTAACCATAAGAGGCCAAAACATACTTGGATCTATCGCTTTTGTATCTAGCTTTGTAATGCTTGCACCTTGGTGTAACGTATTCCACCACTCAACAGAGTAATGAATAATAGGTAAATTAATTACGCCAACAATTGCTAAAATAGAAGCCGCACGCCCTGCTGACTTCTTATCTTCAAACGCATGATAAAGCGAAAGCACGCCAAGATATAAAAATAATAAAATAAGTTCAGACGTTAAACGTGCATCCCATACCCACCAAGCACCCCACATAGGTTTACCCCATGCAGCGCCAGTAATAAGCGCAACAGCAGTAATACATGCACCAACAGGCGCTATAGCAATAACGGCAAGTTCGGCATTTCGTAGTTGCCATACAAGTGCAACAACAGCTGCAATAGCCATTGATGAGTAAGCGCCCATAGATAAAATGGCAGAAGGAACATGAATAAAAATGATACGGTAGCTGTCTTTTTGCTGGTAATCGGCAGGTGCAAAACCAAGCCCCCATACCCAACCAACAATCATACTAACTACAGTAACTACGGCAAAATAAGGCAGTAACGTATTGCATAATTGATATGCACGCTCCGCTTTAGCATAGGGATGTAACCACTTCCACATTAACTTACACTCACTTTTAAAGCTGACGATATGGCAATTGGTGCGCTAATAATAGCAATAAGTAACATTGCACCAAGGATGGCAAGCTGCCCGCTATAATCCAGTGACAAGGTACTGGTATCGATAGCCGACGTTGCAAAAATTAAAACAGGAATATACAAAGGCAGTACGAGTAAACTCATCAAAATCCCCCCTTTTTGTAATCCCACAGTAAGCCCAGCGCCAATTGCGCCGATAAAGCTCAATAGCGGTGTGCCTAATAATAATGTTAAAACGGTCGCTGTTAGCGCCAAACTTTCTAGATTCAATAACAATGCAAACAACGGTGTCATTAATACAAGCGGTAAACCTGTTACCACCCAGTGAGCAGCCACTTTAGCAAGCACCGTTAGCGATAACGGATAAGATGATGCAATTAATTGCTCCAATGAGCCATCGTTAAAATCATCTCTAAACAACTTATCCAAGCCCAACATAGTAGAAAGTAACGCAGCGACCCAAATAATTCCCGGTGCCATTCTTGCCAGTAGACCGGGCTCAGGCCCTATTGCTAACGGAAACAATGAGATTACAATTAAGAAAAATAAAATAGGGTTTACAATTTCTGCACGCTGACGAAACGCAAGCTTTATATCTTTGGTAAATACCGCACTAAATAGTAACCAATATGAGTGTTGACGAGTCATTAGTGACGATACTCCAATGTAACCGTTTGTAAGTTACTAAAGTGGGTCGTTAAATCTTGGTGGGTCGTTAATAAGATAGCACCACCGCTTTGTAAGTGCTCAGTAAATCGTTGTTGTAAAAAGGCGACACCACTTTTATCAAGCGCAGTAAATGGCTCATCAAGCACCCATAGTTTAGCATCACTTAACCATAGTCTTACTAAAGCAACACGTCGCTGTTGCCCAGCAGATAACATCCTAACAGGCACATCTTCAAGTCCAACAAGGCCTAGTTTCGCTAAAATAGGGTATAGATCAGGCTCGCTATAGCCATTAATTTGCAACCAATGGCTAACATTTTCCACTGCACTAAGCTGAGTATTTACACCCGTTTTATGACCTATAAACAATAGCTCTCTGGCATACTCTTCATAGTACTTAGATATCGGCAATTCTTGGTATAATACAGCCCCTTCATCAGGCGCAGAAAAGCCTGCGATAATACGCAATAACGATGTTTTCCCAGCCCCGTTAGGGCCTGCTAATTGCATGATTTGACCGTTATTAAGGCTAAAATTAAGATCCGCAAACAAACAACGATCTTGCTTGATGCAGGTGACGGACTTAATGTGTAACAAGATGACGATTCTCTCTGCCAAAAATTAGGCGTTAGTCTACCATAATGATAGGGTAATACGAATATTGCTTTAAAATCGATTCACCTAAAATAGAGAAAACTTGATTTAAAATAATGAATACGCCAACGCAAATCACATTATCTAATTCATTGGTTATCAATCAATCGAGCAATGCTCAAACGAATGAATTATCGCAATTACCTGATGAGGTGCTTGCCGCTAAAAATATACAATTTTCGAAAGATTCGATTACGCTTGATGTATTTATTGATAAGCATTGGCAAACATTAAGGCTTGGCACTACTAACACACCTCAAAACTTACAAAAAATACCCAGTGCTAACATACAGCTCAGCCCTGATGGCAAAAAGCTCAACATTATGCCAAACAGTACAACCCTCACCTTAAGTCAACCAGCTCAGTTACAGCGTTTATTAAATTATGTAAGCACAGGCACTGAGGTAGAAAGTAAGCCAATGGATGTCCAGGTTGTTTTATCGCCTACTCCCAAATTAGTCATTGATAAACTCAACGCCAGTATTGCAATAAATAAAGACGTAGCGCAGCTACTTATAACCGAGCAACCTTTAAAAGTAATTGTAAGCACTAACAATAAAGGTGCACAGCTAAATATTATTAACAGCTTTGCTGATACAGTTCATTCGCAACCACTGAGTCAAACAAGACTGACTAAATTACTCGCAGCGCTGCTACCTAATGCACAACTGCAAGCAACACCAAAACTGGCCATTTTAACTCATCCACAAAAGTCGGGGTCGTTTACAACGCCTATAAATAATAAACAAGTTAGTGAACTACCAAGCACGACTATTAAGGTAAACTTAGTAAACCAGGCTGATAAATTGTTTATTAAAACCGATACTAGCAACATAAAAGTGATGCTTAATAACTCCTTCTCGAAACCATTTAACGAGTTGCTTTTAGCTCAAAAAAGTAATGCACCTGAAGTAGCCGTTTCTGCGAGTAATATTAAAGTAAATCCATTACTTACTACTGATAGCCCAATAAAATCGTGGCTACAAAATAGCTTGAGTGACTTAAGAACACGAATTAATGATGCGGTAAAATATTTTGAAAGTAAGCCTTTTACGACACAAAATAAGTCAGAGTTTACAGCTGCCAATTCATCCGCCGCCTTACAAAAAAACACCAAAGTTGTACCACTAGATAGAGTTAACATTACCCAAAGTGCAAGTGTTCAGATATCAAAAAATACAAGTAACATTTTGACCGAGCACTTTTCTAGACTCCCGCCGCTTGTGCAACTAACTCAGCTTATGAAAGGAAGTGTTAGTGTTTGGCAATCACCTTCAAACATAACAACCAACACGCCAACAACAAATAACATTACTCAAAATACAGTAGCTTGCTCTACACCAAGTGATTTAAAAGCAAATCAATTAAACATCCTAAATGCGAGTACTAACAGTAAAACTGACACGTTAATTAAGACTACAAATGAAACAGTTACTAAAAATATTATCTCATTAGCAGAGCCGTTATCTAATACAGGCTCTCGTAGTCAAATGCTTCAACCAATTGAAGCAAAGCTATTAACTATATTATTAAAGCTTCCTGACACCACCGCCCCTACAGATAAAATGGCTAGCAATAAACAACTTTTAAGTAATCAGATCACTGATATTACAAATAAAGTAACAAAAGAAACACCCGATTTAACTCGGTTAATCAACCAAGCATTTAATCGTATGGTCTCAAGCAATAACACACACCCTGCGACCATACAGCGTGAAATACTTGCTACTTTACAACCGTCTCATCTAACGGGGGACATTTTGCAAAGTAGTTTCACTAAAGGGCTTGAACAAGTAGCTGTGAGTATTTTAGCCGCCCCTATAATTAGCCAGTCAGTAACACCTATCAGTTTTAATAATCAAACTGGCTTAGATGCACTTTTGCAAGTACTTATACCTACTTTTAAAACAGGTAACACTGGAGCAAAAATGCTTGAGCAACTCCAACAGGCTCAAGTTCAAGCTTTGGCTAGCGAAATTGTACAAGTTAAAAATACACTTACCCAAGTAAGTGTCTCAACACCAAATCAACAGCCAGACACAAACCCGCTTGCACAATTTTTATTACCCATGAGATTACCTCCAGAAGCAGCACAAACAGAAATAACACTGGGGCAATATAAAAAGCCAAACGCAGATAAATTAGGAGATAAAAATGTATGGTTTGTAAGGCTAAACTTTGATTATGCCCAACTTGGGCAGCTACAAATTACTGCTGAGTTAATGGATAAAGCACTTGATTGCCAGCTATTAGCCTCAAGCCAAGAAGTAAGCGCAATTGCTCACCCTCACCTAGATAATTTAAGATCAAAACTAGCTAAACATGGTTTGCAAGTTGGTGAACTTAATTTAAAACGAGGAGATGCTAACAATCAGGCATTTTATAAATCTCATGCAATTATTAATATTAAGGTTTAGCTATGAGTGATACACCTATTAATAAATCAGCCATTGGACTTTTATACGAAGCTGGCAACACCCCCACTGTAAGTGTGAAGGGGTTTGGTGAGTTAGCTGATGAAATAATAGCAGCGGCTAAACTAAAAGGAATTATGATCCACGAAGATGCTGCACTTGCTAAAACGTTGTCGCATTTAGAGTTAGGAGAAGAGATCCCAAAAGAACTTTATTATGTAATTGCAGAACTCATTGCATTTTCGTATGTATTAAGGGGTCAATTCCCGCCAGGTTGGCAAGACTTTCAAGGTAAGTTGAATATTAAAGCATGAGATTATTTATACGCTGATAACTAAAAAGGCGCTAAGCGCCTTTTTGTTTATGCAATGAAAAGAGTAATTCAGCCTCAGCGCGAGGTAATTCACACTCGCGTATTACCTCCTCTAAATCAGCCCCTAACTCAACCATTTTAACAGCACGCGAATAAATTTTGGCATCTGGATCATCATACTTTTGAGCCGCTTGTTGTTGAACTAATTCTTGATGCTGCTGTTCAACATCAAGTACACGCTTACCTATACTCAACAAGCCTGTTCGTAATTCAGAAACCTCACTTCGCAAAATATGAGTTTGTTCGGAGGTATCTTTAAGCTGCTGCATGACAAAATTCAGCTCACTCGTTTGTTTATTTTTCAATGCAAAAACTAACGCTAACGATATTAGACCTATCGCCAGCGCAGCTATTGCAATACTAAGTAACAGCATATTTTTATTGGTAAAGCTTATAAATCGCTTAACTCATCCCATTCATCATCACTGAGTAACTTGTTTAAATCGACTAAAATAAGTAACTCATTATCACGATTACAAACACCTTGGATAAATTTAGCACTCTCTTCAGTACCGACATTAGGTGCACTGTCAATTTCTGAACTGCGTAAATATACAACTTCAGAAACACTATCGGCTAAAATACCAATAACTTGCTCTTCAGCTTCTATTATTAAAATACGAGAGTTATCGGTTGCATCAGCGGCGTCTAAACCAAAACGAGCACGCGTATCAATAACTGTTACTACGTTACCCCGTAAATTAATAATACCAATTACATAAGAAGGAGCACCTGGTACTGGAGCTATTTCAGTGTAACGTAATATCTCTTGGACTTGCATTACGTTTACGCCATAAGTTTCTTCTTCTAACTTAAAGGTAACCCACTGTAATATTTCGTCATTGTCTGCATTTTTATTTGCTGACAGTAATTTATCTTGATTCATGCTGTTACTCCGTAATGGTCATTATTACTGACGACTATCTAAGCCTTTCTCTAATAGCGCATTTAAATTATCTACATCAATTAAAGCACACATTTTCTTTTTAATAACTCCAGCAAGCCATGGGTGCTTACTTTGATCTGTACGCCATTTTACATCTTCTTTACTCAATGTAATGTTATTTATTAACTTTTCAGCTAATAACCCCCATTGGCTGTCACCTAACGTTATTAAATATTGATAGTTAAGTGACGCTTCTAGTTTTTCGTCATACTTCTCAGGCATCACCCAATGCGCTGTATCAACAACATTAAGTTTTTCATCCCTATTAAGCATAACGCCTTTGAACCATTTTGGCTTACCAAATAAGTGATTTACTTCACCTAACTGATGAATCCCACCTAACGCTTTTAATGGTACAGCCAAAGTCAAACCCGCAACTTCAAAAAATAATGCTTGAAACTCACCGTCAAAATAATCTTCTTGGCTTTTTGTTACCGCTCTTTGTTCCGGCTCTACTGATAAAGTTGAGCTTGTCTCTACAACTAAGTCAGCTTTAACTGGCTCTGGCTCATTAGTAATATCTAATGGTTTTAGCTCTTCTGTTTGCAGATCTTGAGCAAATATTTTTTCCGCTGCTTTTAATTGTTCATTAGGCTTTAAATGTACTTGCCCTTTTTGCTGTTCACTCGGTATTTTTTCAAGCAGTTTTGCCACAGGTTCAAAGTTATCTGTAGGCTCGTCATCACATAATAACGCACCTAAATATTGAGTCATTACTTTTTCATTAGCAAATAATTGCTTACTCATTCATTAACCTTGCTCTATTAAATAGTCTAATAATGCTTTATATGCAAAAACACCACGGGAACGAGGACAAAACTCTATTGGCACTTTTTGTGCCAAACTCGCATCTCTAAATTTTGTATCAACAGGAATAACACCTGGCCACACTTTATCTTTATAGGTTTCTTGCAAAGTTTTATATGCTTCCAACGATGCTTTAGTGCGTTTATCATACATAGTAGGAATTATAGTATATTGATAACTTTTCGCTTGAGAGCTTTGCATTAATTCCATAGTCCGCATCATCCTATCAAGCCCTTTTAGGGCCAAAAACTCGGTTTGTACAGGAACTAAAATACGCTCACTCGCAGCTAATGCATTAACCATTAAAACCCCCAACACCGGCGGGCAATCAAGTATTGCATAGTCATAATATTCACTAATTTTAGCAAGCGTTTTCTTTAGTATTAAACCCATGCCTGTTTTATTACCCATACTTCTATCAAGTGTAGCTATTGCCATAGTAGCGGGTAAAATATCAAGATTCTCAAGAGTTGACGGGCAAAGTGCTTGCAATATTTCTTCACTTTGCATGCTTGTTCCGCGAGCAAAAATATCGTACACACTGACTTCTAAATCTTCAGAGTCGATACCAAAATAATAAGTTAGTGATGCATGGGGATCTGTATCAATAAGCAATACACGTTTGCCCTGTAACGCTAAAATACCGGCTAGGCTAACTGCCGTTGTTGTTTTACCGACCCCGCCTTTTTGATTTGCAACAGTCCAAATCTTCACATTACATCCTAATTGCTATTCATTTCGCGTCGTTATTCGAATCCCACCATGAGGTAAACGAATTATTTTTATTGTATTATCGTCTGATGGTAGTTCCACTTCAGGCTCTGTCTGTACTGCTATATTTTTTTGCTCTAACGATGGACTATCTTTAGGTGGTAAACCATACTTAGAAAGAGCGATTACAACCTTACGGTTTTCAGCTCGACCTTTCTCTGTGTTATTATCAGAAAAAGGAGAATACTGGCCATAACCTTCTATTGCCATTCGTGCAGAATTAATACCCAACGCTTCAAGCTCGACTAAAATTGAGGTTGATCTTGCAACTGAAAGCTCCCAGTTTGAACGAAATATTTCGTTACTAATAACCTCATTATCTGTATAACCGCGCACTCTAATGTAGTTATCGACTGGGTCAATAATATCTTTGACAATTTTTACGACTTGCTTAGCACGCGAATGAGCAACTGAACTACCACTAGAAAATAACATTCCTGAACTCAACTCTATAATGAGCCAATCTTGATTCAATTCAAGACTCGCTTCTCCATCACGAATTTCATCAATGAGTGCTGATTGAAGTTTAGTTAACAAGCTATCTAATGGTTTTCCTAAATATTTTTGTTTAATGTTACTTGTGTCACTTTGACCATCTAATAACTCAGGGCCTTGTTCCTTTTTTTGAATACTTTCGCCATACAACACCTCTTGTTCCGGCGTTACTCTGTCGGTTAAGATCCCACTCCCATTAACACCATCACCAACTTGTGAATGTTGGCGCGCAGATTTATCAAAAACATGCTCGAGCGAATCCGATAATATTTGAAATTTTTCTTCCTTATTTATAGCAATAGCGTACATAACCACAAAAAAGGCAAACATTATCGTCATATAATCTGCATAAGACACAAGCCAACGCTCAGTATGCTGACTTTTAGAGGAAGTGTGACGTAAACGTTGACGTAGCATAATCGTTATTTATCCACTAAATTAGGGCGTTCTACACGATAAGCTTCTAACTTTAGCTCAATATTAACAGGGCTTTCGCCTAAACTGATTGCAATAACACCTTCAGCTAACAGTTCGTGATACAACATTTTTTGTTCAACACGTTGTTTTAATTTATTTGCCATCGGTAAAAATAGTAAATTAGCTAAACCGACACCATAAATAGTGGCAATAAATGCTGTCGCGACACCAGCACCCAGCTTTTGCGGATCGGTAATAAATGACATAGCCTGAATAAGACCAAGCACTGCGCCCAAAATCCCTATTGTTGGGCTATACCCGCCCATAGCTTCATAAACGCGTCCTGCCTCTAATAAACGGTCGCGTTCTAATAATAAATCAATTTCAAGTGTATCGCGCAGCTTTTGCTCAGAGCAACCATCAACAAGTAAGCTAAGACCTTTAGCTGCATATGGATCGGGATGAGTTAAGGCCTCATTTTCAAGTGCTAAGTAGCCTTCTTGTCGTGCTTTGTGAGACCATTGTTTAACTTGTTCGATCGCTTCGTCTACATCATGCTTTGGCGAAATAAAAACCCAGTGGCTTATTTTTAGCATTTTTTTAAAAGTACTAGATGATGTTTGCAACATTACAGCGCCAAGCGTACCACCAACTACGATTATAAGTGCTGGTCCATTGAATAACGCAGAGACAACACCGCCTTCTAAAGAATAACCTATCGCTATAGCGCCTAACGCAATAAATAAACCTAATATAGAAAGCTTATCCACAACCAATCTCTTTTTTAATCCTTAGAGCGATATCATCTAGAGCAAGACTTTCACTTGCTAAGCCAGCACTTGCAACCGCCTGTGGCATACCGTAAACAACACAACTTTTTTCGTCTTGTGCCCAAATAGTGGCGCCAGTCTGCTTCAACATTCGAGCACCATCACGCCCATCAGCCCCCATACCAGTAAGAACAATAGCCAGTACGTCACCTTGACAAGCTTTTGCAACGCTTGCAAAAGTCACATCAACACTTGGTTTATATGTTATTCGCTCACTGTTATCTTCGAATACGCGCAATGTTTTTGAAGACCCACGCCCCTCAACCATCATTTGTTGGCCACCTGGAGCCAAGTATGCAGTCCCGGGTTGTAATCGATCCCCTTGTTGAGCTTCCTTTACTTTTATCTGGCATAAACCATTTAAACGCGAAGCAAATGCAGGTGTGAATGCGGCAGGCATATGCTGAATTAATAATATAGGATGCGGGAAATTTGCTGGTAATTGAGTTAATATTGTTTGTAATGCAACGGGTCCGCCAGTCGATGTACCAATAGCAACAAGTTGATATTTTTTACCACTAGCATGAACGGAGGCATTAGAATTCGTACGTTGAAAGCTTCTATCTGGCTGCTTTAACGTTGTCGTGTTTCTTAATGAACTTGGAGTCGCTAATGGCATACTTTGCGGTTTAGCTGGTGTTATGGGCTTGAATGTACGGGGGACCTTTCTTCGACCAATTTCTTTCACTTTAGCTTGTAAAAGCTTTATTGCATCTTCATTGTTACGTGCAATATCTTCGAATTTTTTCGGTAAAAAATCCATTGCTCCGGCATCTAATGCATCAAGCGTTGCCGTTGCACCATCTCGAGTTAGTGAAGAAAACATTAAAATTGGTGTCGGATTACTCGACATTATTTCTTTAACTGCGCTAATACCGTCAAGCACAGGCATCTCTACATCCATTGTAATCATGTCAGGGCGTAGTTCAGCTGTTTTTTCAACAGCTTCTCTGCCATTCACAGCAAAACCTATTACTTTTATATCGCTGTCTTGCTCAAGTATTTCGCTCACTCTGCGGCGAAAAAAGCTAGAATCATCAACAACTAAAACTTTAACGGCCATTTAGCTCTCTTATTAAATTGAAGTGTAGGGCACTTTTACAGTGCACCTACTTTATTTATTATCAGCCCGCGTAATGTTTTAACATATTTGGTACATCTAAAATAAGTGCAATACCACCATCGGAAGTAATTGTAGCACCAGCCATACCGGGTGTTCCTTGTAATAAAGCATCAAGAGGTTTTATTACAACTTCCTCTTGCCCTATTAACGAATCTACGACAAAGCCTACTTGTTGTGTACCAATTTGGACAATAACTACATGACCATGTGCTTTACGCTGAGAGCGGTCAGCGCCTTTAACTAGCCAATGCTCAAGATAAAACAATGGAATTGCTTTTTTGCGCACAATAATTGTCAATTGACTATCAACAACATTCGTTTTAGTTAAATCGAGGTGGAATATTTCGCTAACACCCGCAAGTGGTAATGCAAATGTTTGCTCTCCAACAACAACCATTAAGGTCGGCAAGATAGCGAGAGTTAATGGTACTTTTATCTCTAAAGTAGTCCCAACACCTAACTCTGACTGAATACTTACTGAGCCATTAAGTTGGGTAATTTTGGTTTTAACTACATCCATACCAACGCCACGACCTGAAATATCCGAAATCTCTTCTTTTGTTGAAAAACCAGGTGCAAAAATTAAATTATATGCTTCAGTATCAGAAAGCCGGCTTGCTTGGTCGTGATCAAGAACACCTTTACTAATCGCTATTTTTTTCAGCTTCTCAGCATCCATACCAGCACCATCATCTTTAATGGTAAGTAAAATATGATCGCCTTGCTGAGATGCTGATAACGTAACAGTACCTGTTCTTGGTTTTCCAGCAGCCTCACGAAAATCTGGCATTTCAATACCGTGATCAACAGAGTTACGCACTAAATGCACTAAAGGGTCGGCTAATGCCTCAACCAAATTTTTATCTAAATCAGTCTCTTCACCAACTAATAATAGATTAATGTCTTTATTTAAGCTGCGTGCTAAATCACGAACAACTCGAGGAAATCGGCCAAACACTTTTTTAATTGGTTGCATGCGGGTTTGCATAACCGCACCTTGAATATCAGCAGTAACAACATCTAAGTTAGATATAGCTTTACCCATTGCTTCGCTTTCAGAATTCGTAGCCAAGCTAACTAAGCGGTTACGAACAAGTACCAATTCACCGACCATATTCATAATTTGATCTAAGCGTTTAGTGTCAACACGCACTGTCGTTTCAGCAGTTGGTGCAGTAGCCTTTTTTGGAGCTGCAGCAGGTGCTTTAGCAGCTGTTTTTTCAGCAGGTTTTGCAGGTACTGGTTTTGATGCTTCAACTTTTGGTACTGGGGCTGCTTTGGGCTTAGGAACAGCTTGTTTTGCGGCTGGTTTTTCAGCAATCGCAGGAGTGCTTTCTAAAGATTTAGGTGCAGTTCCCTTACCATGAAGTTCATCTAACAGTGATTCAAATTCATCATCACTGATATCATCGTTCGATGAATCTGTATTGTTAGTCGAAGGCGATGGCTTTTGTACATCAGGTGTAACATTACTTTCTTGCGCTGCAACAGAGCCGAAACTGCCAACACCATGAAGCTCGTCTAGTAAATTATCAAACTCATCGTCTGTAATATCACCATTAAAATCATGACTATTTGTGGGGGCTTTTACTGCCGATTCTTGGCTTGTACCATGTAATTCATCAAGTAGGTTTTCAAACTCATCCTCTGTAATTTCATCAATTTGAGAGTCAGTTTCAGATGAAGTTGGACCACTAAACAGCTCATCAAAAGCAAAAGGGTCCGCACCATCAGTACTGGGAGTTTGTGCTTCAGCGGCTTCTTCTTGAGGCTGTTCTACAACAACTTCAGGAGAAGTACCTGATAACTCGTCTTCTGTGGGGGGGAGACCTAACTTATGTAAAACTTCAAGTAGTTGAGGATCCGCAGGTTCTGGTTTATCACGATTTTGAATCGTCGCAAACATTTCATTGATAGTATCAAGTGCTTGTAAGATAACATCCATTAGCTCAGAATTAACAGAACGAACGCCCTGCCTTAACAAGTCGAATACATTTTCTGCGCCGTGACATGCGTCAACAAGCTCAGTCATAGCTAAGAATCCAGCACCGCCTTTTACGGTATGAAAGCCTCTAAATATAGCATTTAGCAACTCGGTATCTTCTGGATTGTTTTCCAGTTCAACTAACTGTTCAGATAAAAGCTCAAGGATTTCTCCTGCTTCTACAAGAAAGTCTTGTAAAATATCTTCATCGACTTCAAACATGCAGTTACTCTCCTCTTAGAAGCCCAAACTTGATAAAAGATCATCGACTTCATCTTGATCAGACACAACATCATTACGTGATTCTTTATCAATAATAGGCCCTTCAGGACCTGCTAATGTTTCTGGGTCAACTGGGTCATCTATTTTTTGTGGTTTTAGGGTGACTGCTTTACTGATATCTTGTTCAGAAAAAGCAGTTAAAAGATGAAGTAAGCTTTCTTCAACTTCCCTAACAAGTTCTATAATTCGGCGAATTACTTGACCTGTCAAATCTTGATAATCTTGGGCCATTAATATGTTAGTCATGAAGCTTTGTAACTCATCAGTTTTATGATGAGAACTGCTCATGAATTTATCAATGCTGTGGCACAGTACTTTAAATTCACCGAGTTCAATTTCACGACTCATTAGACGGTCCCATGTCGGTTTGATATGGGATATTTCATCCGCTAACTGTTGTGCTATCGGTAAACTCGCCTCAACCGCATCCATGGTTTTATTTGCAGCATTTTCTGTCATCTCAATGACATAATTAAGCCGTTTTTTAGCATCAGGTATAGCGTCGTTAGTGAGTTCTGTTAGGCGCGTGTCTAGCTCAAAGCCTTTTAAAGCTTCATGTAGTTGACGCGTCAACTTTCCCACTTCGTCAAATATTTCTGACTGCTCTTTAGATGCAGTATCTAAAATTAGTTGATCAGCTTTATCATGTTCGCCATTTTCTAAAAAAGTGACGAGCTGACGAGCTTGTTCTAAGGTTATCCGAGGCGCAGCAGGTGCTGGCATAAGCCTTTCCCCTATTATTAACCTAAGCGTTCGAACACTTTTTCTAATTTAGTTTTTAATGTGCCAGCTGTAAATGGTTTTACAATATAGCCATTAACACCAGCTTGAGCCGCTGCTATTATTTGTTCTTTTTTAGCTTCAGCTGTCACCATTAAAACAGGAAGGTGTTTTAATTTATCGTCAGCCCTTATCGCTCTCAAAAGATCAATACCTTGCATTCCTGGCATGTTCCAATCTGTTACCACAAAATCAAAAACTTGATTTTGTAACATGGGTAAGGCTGTAGAGCCGTCATCTGCTTCTTGGACGTTGGTAAAGCCTAAGTCGCGCAATAGATTTTTAATAATACGTCTCATTGTCGAAAAATCATCAACAACAAGAATTTTCATGTTTTTATCCAAAACATCCTCCAGTGAGGTCTTAACCTGTATTTACTTACTACTAGTTTATCCAGTCATTGATTTTTGCTTTTAGCTTAATCATCGCCTGACCATGTATCTGACTTACACGCGATTCACTTACATCGAGTATATGTCCAATTTCTTTTAAATTCATTTCATCGTTATAGTATAAAGAAAGTACCATCGCGTCTCGCTCTGGTAATGACTTGATAGCATGTAATAATGATTCATTAAATCGTTCATTTTTAACGTTGTTAAACGGTTTGTCTAGCGTTAAATCTTGGCCCGCCGTGGTAATAACATCTTCATCGACCCCGAGGTCTTCGATGCCTAACACTTTACTTGTGTTTACATCGTTTAAAATATGATGGTACTCATTTAACGAAATTTCAAGTTTTTCAGCAACTTCTATATCGGTTGGTTCACGATTTAAGTTACTTTCTAATCCAGCAATCGTCTCGGCTACAAGACGACTTTTTCTATGGACCGACCGAGGAGCCCAGTCACCACGGCGCATTTCATCAAGCATAGCACCGCGAATTCGTATTCCCGCGAACGTTTCAAAACTTGCGCCTTTGGTTGCATTAAAGTTTTTTGATGCTTCAATTAGGCCTATCATACCCGACTGAATTAGGTCATCGAGTTGGACACTTGGAGGCAAACGAGCAATTAAATGACATGCCACTTTTTTGACTAGCGATGCATGTTTTTCAACAATCACATTTAAATTTTGTGTTGATTGATATCCCATAGCTCTATTTACCAATGTTGTCATAATTAGCCGTTGACTAGCTTCTCAATAAAAAACTCTAAATGTCCTGAAGGTTGGTTAGGTATAGGCCATTTCACTGCTCTTGTCGCCAGTGCTTTAAAGGCAACTGAAGCAGGAGAACTAGGAAAAAGTTCTACAATCACTTTTTGACGGCGAGTTGCCTTACGCATATTTTCGTCATAAGGGATTGTTGCAACCAACTCCATTGACACATCTAAAAATCGGTCCGTTACTTTTGAAAGTTTTGCAAATAACTCATGACCTTCACGCATACTACGAACCATATTAGCTACAATTTTGAATTTATACACCCCATGCTCACGACTTAACACTTTAATAAGTGCATAAGCATCTGTGATTGAAGTCGGTTCGTCGCACACTACAACCATTACATCTTGAGCAGCGCGAGAAAAACTCAGTACCATATCTGAAATGCCAGCAGCGGTATCTACAATTAAGATATCAAATTCGGTATTTAATTCGCTAAAAGCGCGTATAAGGCCTGCATGTTCAGACGGTGATAATTCCACCATACTCTGCGAACCAGAGGTCGCTGGTACAATTTTAATTCCTGCAGGACCTTCAACTAAAATCTCATCGAGTTCACACTCACCAGAAAGTACATGTGATAAATTACGTTCAACCCGTAATCCGAGCATCACATCACAGTTTGCTAGACCTAAGTCGGCATCAAGTACTAAAACTCGATTACCTTGCTGGCCTAATGCTATTGCCGTGTTAAGTGAAACATTTGTTTTACCTACACCACCCTTGCCACCAGTAACAGCGATAACTTTTACGCCGTTGTTATTTTTTTGACTCATTTTGCGCAGGCCGCTTGCTTGATCTAATACTGTGTTAATCATACATCCCTACTGTGCTCGACGCCACTGATTGGTGTCGTGAATGTTGTGCTTTTATTCTTTTCAAATACAATTGCTCAGCTTTTTTTACTAGTTTTTCTGCATTTGCAACACGAATGTCTTCTGGAACTCGTTGACCATTAGTAAGATACCCTATTGGAAGGCGATTTTGAATCGCAATACTAATAATCTCACCTAAACTTAAAGATTCATCCAACTTGGTGAAAATACAACCACTTAACTGCACTTTTTTGAAATGTCGTACTGTTTCTTGCAAGACATTTATTTGCGCTGTTGCACTTAATACTAAATAACTACGAATATCAACACGTTGATTGCGCATAAGCGTATTCAATTGCTCTGTTAAACGTAAATCTCGTTGACTCATACCTGCTGTATCAATTAATACTAGACGTTTATTTCGTAAATGGTATAAAACTTCAGCTAATTCATTAGCATCTTTAACCTGCTTTACTCCACAACCGATAATTCGACCGTATGTTGCAAGTTGCTCATAAGCACCAATTCTGTATGTATCGGTGGTTATTAGCGCCACTTTATCTGCACCGTATTTCTGTGCGCCTAAAGCAGCCAACTTTGCAACTGTTGTCGTTTTCCCCACACCAGTAGGGCCTACCAATGCGTAAACACCACCTTGACGTAGTATTTCATTATTCGTAGTTTGCATCTGGTCTTCGACCATTGTTAACAAAGCCTTCCAACCTTGTTGGCGAGATACGTCATCAGGTACAAAACACGCCATTTGTTCTGCAACTTCTTTATCGATTCCCATACCAACTAAACGGTCAATCATACAAGCACGTGTGGGGTCACGGCGTGCCATATCTTGCTGCATTAAACCTGACACTTGGTGCTCTAGCAATTGACGAATAGCGTTCATTTCTTCACGCATTGACGTCATTTCTTCACTTTCATTATTTTTAACGTGCGCTTGAGGTGTTACAGGGCTATCTAGATCATCAAAATCACGATCTAAGTCATCAAAACCTAAACTATCAGCTTGGGTCTGTGGACGTGTTGGTGCAATATCTTCGCGAGCAAACATATTCGCTGAGCGAGGTTTGACAACAGGCTCTTGATAATTATCGGTCGTTTCAATGCCCGATTGAGAGAACATGGATGCTAATTCAGGTGAACGTGGGCGAGGAGATTGACGCTCTAGTAAAGCTTCTAAACTATCTGCAACTCTAGCTTGGGGTGCAGTTTTAGCTCGTTGAGGCTCTGGCTTTACAAAATTATGTATACTGTGTGATTGCGCTGAGTCATCTGCACGCGCTAAAGTATTTTGCGGCTGTGCAGCTGATTTAGGGGCCGCTTTTTCATAATCAACTGCGGCTACAATCTCAACGCCATTAGCCAGTTTTTTGTTAGACATAATAACCGCATCAACACCAAGCTCATCTTTCACTTCTTTAAGTGCTGTACGCATATCTTTAGCAAAAAAACGTTTAATTTTCATTATTCAACCCCTTTAAAATCTTATTGTTGGCCTACAGAGCTGACAATTTTTATCTGTCTTTCGTCTGGCACCTCTTGATAAGACATCACCCTTAATCCTGGTATGGTGTACTTAACAAAACGAGATAACACAGTACGTAACATTCCTGACGTTAACAGTATTGAAGGTTCACCGGCCATTTCTTGATTTTGATGCGCTTCATTCAATGATACTTGAAGTCGCTCTGCAAGACCTGGCTCTATACCGGCACCTTCATCGCCTGCATTTTGCAATGACTTATGCAACATCTGTTCCAACTCAGGCGCCAAGGTTATGACAGGTATTTCAGATGACATTCCAACCGCATCTTGAACAATTAATCTACGCAGAGAAATACGCACTGCAGCCGTTAATACATCAGGGTCTTGGCTACGCGGGCCATACTCAACAAGGGTTTGTACAATTGATCGCATATCGCGAATAGCCACCCCTTCGTTCAATAAGTTCTGTAGTACTTTCACAATTGCGGTTAACGGCAATACATCAGGGACAAGTCCTTCAACCAAACGAGGGTGACTCTTTCCAAGCATATCAAGTAAGTTTTGAACTTCTTCATGCCCTAGTAATAACGCTGCGCTGTTAGTTAACAACTGACTAATATGAGTTGCAACCACTGTGGCAGAATCAACAACGGTATAGCCTAAAGATTGAGCTTCGTCTTTTTGATCAGGTTTAATCCAAACCGCGTCTAACCCAAATGCAGGATCTTTAGTTTCAATTCCTTTTATTGGACCAAATACTTGCCCTGGGTTAATAGCCAGCTCATCACCATGCTTAAGCTCCCCCTCGCCAGTAGATACTCCCATTAGCGTTATTCTGTAAGCGTTAGGGTCTAGTTCTAAATTATCGCGAATATGAACAGGAGGAACTAAAAAACCAAGCTCTTGAGAAAGCTTTTTACGCACTCCTTTAATCCGGTTGAGTAGTTCACCACCTTGTGATTGATCAACCAGCGGAATTAATCTATACCCTACTTCTAATCCTATGACATCAACTTGTTGAACATCATCCCAACCAAGCTCTTTTTGCTCTTGTTTATTAGCAATACCTGTCGCGGCGCTTCCGCCATTTGCAGCTTCTTCAGCTTCGGCTGCAGCAGCTTTGATTTTACTTTGCTGCGTGTAATAGGCTAAGTAACCAAGTAGTGCACCTAAACTCAAAAAAGCAAAATGCGGCATACCAGGGACTAATCCCATGATGATCAAAATACCTGAGGCAATAAAGAGTGATTTTTCGTTACCAAGTTGCTTCTTAAATTGGTCACCCATATTAAGCGACTCATTTTGACGTGTTACTACAATAGCGGTACCTATTGAAAGTAGTAAAGAAGGTAGTTGAGCAACCAAACCGTCACCAATGGTTAGAAGTGTATATACTTCCATTGCATGGCTAAAACTTAAGTTATGCTGGATCATCCCAACAAATAAGCCACCTACAATATTAATAATTAAAATAACGATACCGGCTATTGCATCGCCTTTTACAAACTTACTCGCACCATCCATTGAACCATAAAAGTCAGCTTCGCGAGTTACTTCCTCGCGACGGTCACGCGCTTGCTCAGCACTAATAAAGCCCGCATTTAAATCGGCATCTATTGCCATTTGTTTACCTGGCATTGCATCAAGGGTGAAACGTGCAGATACCTCAGAAATACGCCCCGCACCCTTTGTTATTACTACAAAGTTGATAATGATAAGAATTAAAAATACAACTAAACCAACTGCATAGTTACCACCAATTACAACTGAGCCAAATGCTTCAATGACCTTACCGGCAGCATCACCACCGTTATGACCCTCAAGTAACACAACTCGAGTACTAGCAACGTTGAGCGCTAAGCGCATAATCGTAGCGATAAGTAATACAGCGGGAAACATACCAAATTCAACTGGTTTCATCGTGTAAACGGTCACGAGTAATACAACTAATGCGAGCGCAATATTAAACGAAAAAAGGATGTCGAGTAAAAATGGCGGTAATGGTAAAATCACCATTCCCAGTGCAGCAAGCACAAGCAAAGGAGTCCCTACTCCTTTGGCATATTCTTTTTTTTCTCTGTTAAGTTGTTGTAATATCGCTTTAAAACTCATAATTCTACAATTTCAAAAAATTGACACTATATAGATTTAGCAATAACTATTCCAAGTTAGTAAACTTGCGATATTAATACTTATAGGCGTCGGGGATGGGGAGTTTATTACTAAGCTTTGTAGGGCGTTTTCCTCGTCCCTTGTTAAAACGTTTTAGCTGAAATACATACGCTAGCACTTGTGCAACAGCCGTAAATAGCTGATCAGGTATTTGGTCGCCAACTTCAGCCGTATGATAAAGTGCTCTAGTTAGCATGGGGGACTCTACAATGGGGACTTCATTACCAATTGCTACTTTACGAATTTGCATTGCCATCTCGTCAATACCTTTGGCTAGTACAATAGGCGCTCCTGCACGTTCCGTATCGTACTTTAAAGCGACTGAGTAATGAGTTGGGTTAGTAACAATAACATCTGCATCAGGCACATCTTGCATCATGCGTTTTTGCGACATTTGCCTTTGTGTTTGCCTAATACGTGCTTTTATTTGTGGATCACCTTCCGAGTTTTTATACTCATCTTTAACCTCTTGCATTGTCATTTTAAGTTGCTTATTATGGTTATAACTTTGAAATGGCGCATCAATTGTTGCAATAATAATTAAAGTACATGAAAGCCCTAAAAACATCCACGCTAAAATCTCTAAGGCATGAATAATATTACCCGGTGCACTTTCTAAGCTTAAGTGCAGTATTTCATCAAAAAAAGTATCAATTAAAAACACTGCAAAACTTGCAACTAAACCAAATTTTAAAAGTGACTTTATAAGCTCAACAGCCGCTTGCGAGCCAAACATTCGCTTAAAGCCCTTCATTGGTGACATTTTGCTTGCTTTAGGCGCGGCAGCTTCCCAGCTAAAATTAAAACCACCTAACAATGTATTACCAATAAATGCGGCTAAAACAATAATTAATACAAACATGGCCATCGGGAACATCAAAGCATCAGCAACTTCTCCCCAAACGGCAAACATTTTAGTTGTATCAAATGCTTCATTACGGTTTAAGCTAAGTGTACGGCCCATCACATTATATAAACCTTTGCCAATTTCTGGTCCATACATCAAAAGAGATATAGCCGAAAAAATAAGTACAAACATGGTACCTAACTCTTTTGAGCGCGCTATTTGACCTTTCTTTTTAGATTCGTCAAGTTTTTTGGATGTGGGTTCTTCTGTTTTTTCCTGCCCTGAGTCTTCAGACATGACTTTCTCCTAAGGTGAACAACCAACTAAAGTACACATTAGCTCAATCATTTTTAACCATTGAAACTCAAACTGAGTAACAAAGTTGCCTAGTGTCGCCCAAATAATAATAAGCCCAGCGACCAAGGTTAACGGAAAACCAATAGAGAAAATATTTAATTGAGGCGCTGCACGCGTCATAATACCAAACGACATATTAATAACTAGCATAGCTGTGAGCGGTGCAAGGGAGAGCACAAGTGCTGTAGTAAACATCCAGCCCCCCCATGTCACTATGTCCCAGTAATGATCTACAGACCACCATGTACCATCAATCGGTAGCACTTGAAAACTATGGACCACCATCTGAATCATCATTAAGTGGCCATTAAAAACAAAAAATAGAAGTGTCGCTAAAATCAGAAAAAACTGTCCAACAGCAGGTACACTTGCACCATTAGAGGGATCAATAACTGAAGCAAAACCTAAACCTGTTTGCATTGCTAATATTTGCCCAGCTAACACAAAGGTGTTTAATAAAAGTATAGATGCAAAACCAATCGCAATACCAATCAGCATTTGCTGGATAACAACTAGAATCATTTCAAACGAAAACAAATTAGTGAAAGTGGCTGGAGGTAATACAGGTATAACAACGAGAGTTACTACAACAGATAACCCCATTTTTATCCGAGTAGGGACGTTTTTAGCACCCAAACCAGCCATAATCATTATCATTGAGCTGATGCGAACTAAGGGCAGCAAAAAATCACTCAACCATTGAATTACGACTGAAAACGGATACTCCACTTTTAACCTGCTATTTCAGGAATGAGCAATACTAAGCGAGTGAAAAAATCCATTAATTCTTGAGTAAGCCAATGGCCACCCACAATTAGCGCACTTATAGTGATTAATAAACGAGGTAAAAAACTGAGTGTTTGTTCATTGATTGATGTTGCAGCCTGAAATACAGCAACAATTAAACCAATAATTAGGCCAGGTACTACAATTGCAGACACCAACTTAATAACCAAAAACAAGGCATCACTTAGAATATCAACAAAAATTTCCGGTTCCATGTTGTACTCCTATTATTGAATTACATTAATACTTTGCATACTAAGTCCCTAAGCCAAAGCTTTTTGCTAAGGTACCCATCACTAAGCTCCAACCGTCAACAAGTACAAATAACATAATTTTAAACGGCAAAGACACTATCATAGGAGAGAGCATCATCATACCCATCGCCATTAATACAGAGGCAACAACTAAATCAACAATTAAAAATGGAATAAAGAACATAAAACCAATTATAAATGCAGTTTGTAATTCGCTAGTCACAAACGCGGGTATCAATACGATTAATGGCGTTGCTTCTGGAGAATCTAATTGATCGTAACCAGCTATTTTAGCAAACGTTTCCAAATCCTTTAGCCGGACCTGAGACAGCATAAATTTTTTCATTGGTTCTTTTGCAAGCTCCAGTGCTTGTATTGACGTTACTTGTTCATTTAAGTAAGGTTCTATAGCTCTTTCATTTACCTGCTGGTAAATAGGAGACATTATAAAAATACTTAAAAAAAGCGACATGCCTAGTAACACTTGATTCGACGGTGTTTGCTGCAAACCAATTGCTTGGCGTAAAATAGCAAGCACAACAATAATACGTGTAAATGAGGTCATCATGATTATAGCGGCTGGTATAAAACTCAGCGCCGTCATAATCGCTAAAACTTGTAACGTTACTGAGTAATCTTGTGTGCCATCGGCGTTTGTTGTAATGGTTAGCGCATCAATACCCTCAGCACTGACACTTGGTACAAATACCATGGCGAAAATAATAAGCAGCCACTTTGTCATAGGTCTAATTCTTTTTATTTTGGTTTGATTGCGGGTTTAAAAATTTACCAAATCGTTTAGCTAATTCAGGAAGTTCTTTTTCGCTTAATGGGGTTTCTAACTTGTGTAAGTAATTAATACTGTGAGGCGTTACACCAAGTAAATGCTGCGCATTGTCTATTTCAACAACCATTAAACGCTCACGAGAACCTAAAGGTAGGCTTCTGACTACTTTAAACTCATCGCTGTTTGCTAAATTTGGATTAAGCTTCTTTACAAAAAATGCCAGCACGATGATAAGTACTAGCACCATTACGAGTGACAGCACCATAGAGAGTATATCTCCAGTTGGTGTTGCCACATCAGCTTTTGAAAAAACGGAGCTCGTTAAAGTAACTAATAAGCTCATCGTAGTTTTTTGATCCGCTCTATTTGGCTTATTACATCAGTTAAGCGAATACCAAACTTGTCATTTACTACAACAACCTCTCCATGAGCAATCAAAGTGCCATTAACCAAAACATCCAATGGCTCACCCGCAACACGATCAAGTTCAACAACTGATCCTTGGTTAAGCTGCAGTAAATTACGAATATTTATTTTAGAACGGCCAACTTCCATAGAAATGGTAACTGGTATGTCTAAAATCGTATCGAGTTTACGTTTTTCATCGCCGCTGATTTCGTGCTTTGAATCACTTAACTCATCTAATTCCGCAACATGCGCCTCAGCACCGTCATCTGGGGTATCGGCTTCTGCAAGCGCAGCAGCCCACTCGTCCATAGTATCTTGATCATCACTCATACTTTTAACCTTTTAATCAATTACCAGTCTAAATCTACACCATCAGAAAGGTGTAAATCATCCTCTAATTCTGCTAATTCTGCATCTGAGTCAATTTTCTTGCCGCCTTTGGTAAATACATGCAGCTCAGATTTAACTGAATCAGGTCGTTTAATTTTTTCGCTAATCTGTAGGGCAACACTATCACGAGAGCGGCCCATTTTGGCTCTGAATGTAGGTAACTCTTCGACAAACACTGTAATGTGCTCAGGCATTTCAACAGGGATTATATCGCCTGCTTTGAGTTCCATTATTTGCTTTAAAGACAAATCAACTTCAAGTAATTGAGTTGATAATCCCACTTCTACATCCATAATTTCATCGCGGAGCGCTTTACTCCATCGTAAATCGGTATCTTCAGTATCCGACTGCACACCTGCATCTAACAGCTCTCTGATTGGCTCAAGCATGGAGTAAGGTAACGCTATGTGAAAATCACCACCACCACCATCAAGCTCAATATGAAAAGAGCTAATAACTACAACCTCTGTGGGGCTCACAATATTAGCCATAGCAGGGTTGACCTCTGAGTCGAGGTATTCAAAAGATACATCCATGACAGGCGCCCATGCTTCTTTGTAATCTTCAAAGATTATTTTAAGTAGCATTTGTACAATACGACGTTCTGTTGGTGTGAACTCGCGGCCTTCTATTTTTGCATGATAACGTCCATCGCCACCAAAAAAGTTATCAACCAAAATAAACACAAGTCGTGCTTCCATGGTGATTAGTCCGGTGCCTTTTAGTGGTCGAAAGCGAACCATATTTAAGCTGGTAGGTACAAAAAGGGTGTGAATATATTCACCAAATTTAATCATTTGCACACCATTTATCGATACTTCAGCAGTACGGCGCATCATGTTAAATAGGCTAATTCGCATATGCCTAGCAAAACGTTCGTTAACAATTTCAAGTGTCGGCATGCGACCACGCACGATTCGATCCTGCGAAGAAAAGTCGTACTGAAGTGTACTACCTCCGCCGTCTTCACTATCGTGCTCTTCCTCTTCGACATCATCAACACCGTGTAATAACGCATCAATTTCGTCTTGGGATAATAAATCGCTCACGCTAACCCCTTATTGCATCACAAAGCCGGTAAACAGAACCCGCTCAATTACTTTACTACCTTCAACGCCTGCCAAAGCTGTTTGTACTTTTTCAAGAGCAGAAAAACGCAATGTTTCTTTACCTGCACTCGTACTTAATTCATCAGCTGTAGTTGTAGAAAATACACTTAATAACGTGCCTTCTATAAGTGGGATATGTTTTTTTGCAGTTTCTTCATTGACTTCACCACGAACCAATAACTGCACTTTAATTTGTACAATCCTATCACGACTTGAACCTGGTACATTAAATACAAAAGGTCTGGGCATAGCAACATACAGAGCACTGCCAATCGAAGCAGATGAGCCTGAAGCAACTGGAGCCTCAGCCACTATGGCTGTTTCTTCATCTAACGTTTCTGCTGGGACATCATCAGAACCTGACATTAAAAAATAACCTGCGGCGGCACCAACAACAAGTACAACGGCAGCAATAATAATTATCAGCTTCTTTTTACTTTTACCTGTTTCTTCAATTTCTAAATTAGTGTCTTCAGCCATTGTATTTCCTTTATTTGCAAAGGTACTTATTTGTTTTAGTTATTATAATAGCAGTACTTAGGCATAGTAATCTATTGCTGATGAAGTTTGTTGTCGAGAACTTTGTAGTTGAGCCTCTACTGAATCGGCACTTTCTTCGTTAATGGTATCTTTATTAACCAAACCGTTTTTTGAATCATCGTCATTTTGTTCTGTGCTTTCGTTCTTAGAATCACCATATGAAATACTGCTATCGCCTAATTCAATACCTTGTTGTGCAAGCATTTCACGTAAACGAGGTAATGATTGTTCTAACGCCTCTTTTGCTTGCTGATTTTGTACTACAAAATTAATTTGGGCTTGCTCAGCATCACTTCTAATACGTATTTGCATACTGCCCATTTCAGGTGGATCTAAGCGTATTTCAGCTTCTTTATTGTTAATACTTAGCATTGAGCTGACACGCTCTTGCAAGAGCTTAGCGGCATCACTTTTAATAATATTAACCGCCTGCATAACACCCGGATCAATACTCATTTGCTTACTTTGCGCAGTGCTTTGTAATTGTTGAGATTGCAACACTTGCGTATCTAGTATTGCTTGTTCATAGCCTAAAGTATCGTAATTACTTAATCCGCCCCTTTGCAAGGTATCAAGTGCGCCTGTGATTTGTGTAAATAGCTGCATAGAACGCGGGGTTAGCTGTTCTGTATTATTGATTTTAGAGCCATTTTTTTGAATCGTGTCTAGTTGTTTTATCAAATCATCGTCCGCCTCAGCCACTTGGTCTGGCAGACTACTATTTTCATTTATTGTCGATTTCACACTCTGCTTCTGCGGATTGTAAACAGTATTTGGAGTTTCACCTGCAACAAAAGTAGTGATTTTATTCTTTGGTTGTTCTAAATTGATTGATGTTTCAAGCACACTTACCGCTTCTTTAAGGTAAGTTAACTGAGCACCTTGTGGCTGTTCGGTTTTAATATAAGTTGTTAGCTGAGACAATAACGTTTGTTTTTCAGTCGTCGTTAACGCGCTAATTTCTGCATTAAAAGATTGTTTAGGTGCTAAAGCTTGTGGTTTATTATTTTCAGTCACAAACGCATTAAGCATTTGTTTTAAAGCCGTAATATCATCATTGTTAGTTGATTTATTTACGGTTTGAGATTGAGTAATTAATTGTTCACGCTGCTCAGGAGTCAAACTTGCCAATGTTTTATCTAACTTTATTGCACTATCATCTTTACTTAACAACGTTTCAACTGCAGCACTGTTACTGCTTTGAGAGTCCACATTACTTACACGTTGAGTATTCGTGATCTCACCTTCTGGCGTTTTATTGTTGTCTACTAAGGCAGGTTTAATTAGAGGTTCATCAGCAGCAACACGTTTAGCGACGCCTGGTTTATCTATAATAGGCCCCTCTTTATCGTGTTCATCTTTATCAACGACTGGATTTAATTGCTCATCGAGCCTCTCTGCGGCAAAACCTTTATTTATATTATTTTTATTTAATGCTGGAGCATCGCTAGTATCTTTGTCAGTGGCTTGCGATTCAGTACTCTTTTGTTCAGTGGTCTTTTGCCCGATGCTTTGTGATGCACTTGAAATTATATTATCAGCGGATTTACTTTTAGTTTTATCTAAATCAGTATCAATAGTCGCAGAACTCTGTTCAGAGTATTTTTTAACTGATATATCAATAGCTTGTGCAGAGTTAATTTGAGCAAGTATACTATCTCCAGATAAATTAGTATTATCTTGGTTTTCTTGCTCATTTTCTACAATATCGGTTTTGGCCTGTTTAGGCTCAGTGGTACTAATCGAATCTTTCGCATCATCTGAAGAGCTACGTTTACTTGCCACTTCAATTGAATCATGCGCACTGTGTAACTGATTTAGAAACTCAGTGTTATTGCTGTCTTTATCTTTAGCTAAACGATTGTCTTTAGAGGCTAAATAAGAATCTTGCTCAGACGCAACCAAACTAGAAATATCATTCATCACCATAAACCACCTAACATTATTGCGGCAACACGCCACCGCATATTGCCAAAAATTAAAGACTGCCTAAATAAAGCAATTTACGTGCCTAATTTATAAAACTTTACGACGCTGAAAAAATTGGTTGGATGAAAACTCATCTAACATTTTTTGCTCACTTTTCGCAATAAGTACATCTGCTTTTAATTTTTGGTTTTCAATTAACTTAGCAACAGCTTTAGCTTTAATTTGTTGCTTTAACCAAATTGCTTTTCGTTGACTGACTACTTGTTTAGCCGTGTTAACTGTACTCACCTGTTGGCGAATTGCTTCTTCTATTTTTGCTATAAAAGCATGATATTGACTAAATCCTGCACTTGATAAACCTGACTGGCCTTTTACATGTAACTGTTGCATGTATTCCATTCGAAAATCATTCAAACCTTGTAATTTTTGTTGATTGGCCTGCAAATTCTGATTTGCTTGTAGGTAGCTCATGCGCAAGTTTTCTTCTTTGTCATTTTCAAGTTTGAGCAGAAAATGTAGCTTATTCTTAGCCATTATGCTTGTCCTAATAGTTGTGCTAAGCCTTGTAAGCCATCATCGTAACTAATCACATCACGCATACCTTGCTGTAAAAAAGTATTAACTCTCGGCATCATATTAATAGCTTGATCAAGCATTTGGTCAGTGCCTTTTTGATAAGCGCCTAAAGTGATCATATCTTTATTTTGCTGATACATAGAATATACCTGCTTAAGCACACGAGCTTGTTGCATATGCTTTTGTGAGACAACTTGAGGCATCACTCGTGAAATCGACTTTTCAATATCAATTGCCGGATAATGACCACTGTCAGCTAAATCACGGGAAAGTACAATATGGCCATCTAAAATAGCCCGTGCAGCATCAGCAATGGGGTCCTGCATATCATCACCTTCACTTAATACTGTGAAAAAAGCCGTAATTGATCCCTGCCCTTCCCCGCCGTTACCGGCGCGTTCCACCAGCGCCGGTAATTTAGCAAACACTGATGGCGGATAACCTTTTGTAGCTGGAGGCTCGCCAACAGCAAGTGCAATTTCACGTTGTGCCATTGCATATCGAGTAACTGAATCTAGTAGCAACAATACATTTAAACCTTGATCACGAAAATACTCAGCAATTGTTACAGCACTTTCACAGCCTTTTAAACGCATAAGAGGAGATGAATCAGCCGGTGCAGCAACAACAACTGAACGTTTTCTCCCTTCTACACCAAGAATCTCTTCAATAAATTCTTTTACTTCTCGGCCACGCTCACCTACTAGTCCAACAACAATAACATCGGCCTCACTGCCGCGTGTCATCATACCTAAAAGCACCGACTTACCGACACCAGAACCTGCAAACAAGCCCATGCGCTGGCCTTGACCTACAGTAATGACCGAATTTATAGCACGCACTCCCACATCCATAGGCTGGCTTATCGGACGTCGAGAAAGTGGGTTTATAGTATTTTGTGCAAATTTTAAATAATGTTCCGCATTTATTTTACCAAGACCATCAAGTGGGCGACCTAATCCATCAACAACGCGGCCTAACAAACTCATTCCAACGGGTAAACCTAAGTTATTGACCTGAGGGATCACTCGAGCACCAGGTAATACTCCTGAAATATGATCATTAGGCATTAGGTAAAGAGTTTGCTCATTAAAACCTACTATTTCGGCATCAACAAAACCATTCATAGTTTCTATTTTGCATTGGCTTCCAACAGGTGCACGTAAACCTTTTGCTTCAAGAGTGAGGCCTACGACACGTGTTAAAATACCCGCTACCGCGAGGGCTGGTGTATTAATATGCTGTTTATATTGAGATAAGCGTTCGCTTAAAGATGCACATTGTTCAGACATGACATGCCAATAAAGTAGTTAGATACCACTATTATGCAAAAAACTATCCAATGTTTCTTTGACGCGAGTTTTCAAGGTCATATCGAGTGAGGATTGGACTGTTTTAACCTCGCAACCGCCACGTTCAAGTGTAGGTTCAGCGATTAGTTGCCAATTATTATCTGCGATGGTTTGTTCTCCATAGCTTTTTTTATGAGTTCTAAATCTTCTGGGTGTAAATGTATACGTACCTTTTCTTGCTCAGCATTAAGCGAATCTATACTAAATTTAAGTGTATGTAAAATAACATCAGGAGAGGTTTTTACTTCTTGGTAAATTATTGCTTCAGCAAGCATTACTGTCAATTGGACTAATTGTTTTTCAACTTGTTCATCCACTTTATTCAAAGGAGTAGTTAAATTATCTAGTATACTACGCAAGCCCGTGAGTTGCTCTTCAATTAATGGTTTTACGTCTTCATGACCTTGAGTTTTACCCAGTTCAAGCCCCTCTTTATAACCGGCCTCTTTTCCCTCTGTAACGCCCTTATCAAAACCATCAATATAACCTTGCTCATGACCTTGTTTAAGACCTTCTTCATAAGCATCTTGTCGAATTCGCTCAAGTTCAGCCATAGTAATAGAAGGTAATTCAGGTTCCTGAGGTTCCTCTACAGGTACCTCTTCAGCCATTTCTTTTTTGTATAAATCAGAAAGTGGTGTGCCAAAAGCAGTTGAACGATCTCCAAAACTTCTTTCGTCCGGAGCCATATTGGGCACTGACCAGTTTTTTAATAATTCATCTGCTTCTTCTGCATTGAGTAGACGACCTTTTAACTTACTCATGCTCTACAGGAACTCCTCGCCACCACCGCCACCTAGCTGAATCTCGCCAGAATCAGATAAACGACGTGCAGTTGATAAAATTTCTTTTTGCGCAGCTTCAACTTCACTAATTCTTACAGGTGCCATTGCTTCTAAATCATCAGCAAGCATTTCTGCTGCACGTTTAGACATGTTACCTAATATTTTCTCTTTAAGAGCATCGTCTGTGCCTTTAATCGCTTTCATGAGTACATCTTGTTGTACTTCACGCAAAATTGCTTGAATGCCACGGTCTTCAACATCCATTAAGTTTTCAAATACGAACATTAAGTCTTGAATTTGCTGTGACATCTCTTCATCGTGCTCACGAATAGAGTCCATTAACTGCCCTTCTACATTTGTATCAAGGTAGTTCATAATATCAGCTGCAGCTTTTAAACCGCCCATTTTCGCTGCTTGCGCACCCGCTTGACCTGCAAATTGTTTTTCCATAATTTCGTTGAGTTCTTGCAATGCCGCTGGTTGAACTTCTTCAAGATTAGCAATACGCATAGTTAAATCTAAACGTACTTTTTCAGGAAACTGTGCCAATATTTCAGCAGACTGCTCTGGCTCTAAATAAGATAAAACAATGGTTTGAATTTGCGGATGCTCATTACGAATAATATTCGCTACCTGCTTAGAGTCCATCCACTTAAGAGAATCAAGTCCCTTAGCGCCTGATCCCATAACAATTTGGTCAATAAGGCTGGCCGCTTTATCTTCACCCAATGCAGCTGTAAGTGCTTTTTTGATAAAATCTTCAGATTGGAAGCCTATCGTACTAAAACTCTGAATTTGTTCAATAAACAAATTATGCACGGCACTTATTTTAGCTTGAGACAAGTCATCTAAGCCCGCCATTGCCATACCCACTTTTTGTACCTGCTTAGGTTCTAAATGCTTGAGTATTTGCGCCGCATCTTCTTCCGATAAACTCAAAAGTAATATAGCCGCTTTATCTACACCATCGAGCTTATCAACATCAAATGCTGTTGGCAGTTGTTTTTGTTCTTGATCAGTCATCTTCTCTTAACCACGCTTTCACTACTTGTGATGATAGTTCTGGTTCGTTAGCTACAAGGGCACGAATTGCTTTTAATAAGTCCTCGTCACCATGTAGGTCTGGTAACTGTAGTGTACCATCGCTAGAGAAGCCAATTGAAGCAGAATCAAAGTCTTTATTTAGCATATCAAGTGTACTGTCACCAATATCAACTCCTGAACTCAATGCATCTTCATCATACTCTTCCAAGGTATTATCTGGGTAAATTAGACGTTTTAGCATTGGCTTAACTACGGCCATAATAAGAACAATAATTACTAAGGCACCTAAACCAAGACGCACATACTTTACAAACCAATCTTGCTCCCACATTGGGACTTCAAGGTCTAAACCTGTCGTTTCACGCACAAATGGCACTGTTACCACTTCAAGTGCATCGCCACGCTGCATATCAAACCCTACACCGCCTTGTAATAAACGACGAATATTTGACAATGCCTCCACTGAGCGTGGTGTCATGGTCGTTTCGCCGTTTTCATCCACTTTTGGAATATAATCAACTGCAACCGATACACTTATTCTGCGTATTACCCCCGTTTGCTGGCGTTTATGCGAGATAGTAGTATCAAGCTCATAGTTTCGCGTAGATTCTTTGTGATTACGAGTTGGCGAAGTGCCTGTTCCTGCACCACCTTGTCCTGCTACTTCTGGAATATTCGAGTTTAGTGGTGGTTGATTCGTAAGCGCACCTGGAATACCAACGGCTAAACCGCCTATGTTATTTTCTTCAAATGTGGTTTCACTTCTCACTGCAGGTAAATCTGGATTGTAGCGTTTTTGTGTTTCTTCTATCGCACTAAAGTCCATACTTAAATCAACTTGGGCTGTGTAATTTGCAAGCCCTACGACAGGTATTAAAATGCTGTCTATTTTTTCTAAATATTCTTGTTCTCGTTTACGTTCTAAATCGTATTCTTTACGAGAACGTGCTGCTAATGAGCTTTGCGAACCTGAATTTAATAAGCGACCATTTTGATCTGTAACAGTAACCCTAGCTGGCTCTAAGCCTTGTACTGCTGAAGCAATCATATCAACAACAGAGTCTATCTCTTCACCATTAAGAGAGCGTCCACGTTTAAGTGTTAACACAACGGTGGCAGATGGCTTTTTCTCTCTGCGCGCAAATACGTTCTCTTTTGGTATCGCAAGCAATACTTTCGCACGAGTAATATTATTAAGCTCTTCTATAGTACGTGCTAATTGCTGCTCTCTACCATGTTTGAGGCGTTCACGTTCAAGACGCTGACTGACCCCAAACCCCATATCTTGCATGATAATATCTGATCCCGAAGTCGGTCCTTGGTCTAACCCTTCGCGAGTCATTAATAATTTTATATTTTGATATTCACTTTCATCAACCGATACGACATTACCATCAAGTTGATATTCTATCTTTTGTGCATCTAAAAAATCGAGGGTTTGAATTAACTCTTCTGTTTGCATTTTACCCAATGGGCGCATATCTGGCTGACGTGCCCAAATAATGATAAAAATGGCAATAGCCAAACAAATAGCCAGAGCTATAACCAGTGTCACTTGGCGTAATACATCTGTACCATTTAAAGCACTTAAATAGCCTGATTTCTGTTCTTGTTGATCATCACTATCACTTTGGTCGATATCACCACTAGCAAGTGCAAGGTCTGTAGATTGGTTAGATTGCGCCACGATAATTCTCCACTACCTAGTTAGACAGGCATGTTCATGATTTCTTTGTAAGCTTCTACAAGTTTATTACGAACCTGTACTGTAGCTTCAAATGCAACCGAAGATTTCTGAGAAGCAATCATCGCCTCAGCAAGCGATACACTTCGGTCACCCATTTCAACTGCTTTTACTTTTTGGCCTGTATCTTGTTGTAATTCATGCACTGTATTTAGTGCATTACTTAGCATATCGCCAAATTGTGCAGTAGAAGTAGACTGCACTTGAGTTGGCAATTTATTAATTTGATTATTACGGCCAGCTTCAAGGGCCATTGATTGCATTTCTTGAAAGACAGCGCTATTTTGAATTTTCATAATTTTTCTCTGACAATGCAGTTAAGCTTATAAAGAAAATAAAGCACAAACCATGCCAATTAAAAATACAATAAAAACAATTGGTTACAGTTAACTTGTGAGTCAGAGTTTTGACAACCCCAAATTAAATTAATTAAATTTGGGGTTTAGAGGGATTATGCAGGAAGTGAAATACCTAAATCGCGCATTTGCGCTAGCTTATAACGTAATGTTCGAGGGCTAATACCTAATGTTTCTGCTACATCTTTGCGCTTACCTTGACAGCGGGCTAATGTTTCTAAAATAATACTATGCTCTTTGTCTTTAAGTTCATCTTTATAGCTCCCCGTGTCAACCGCAAGTAAATCTTGCTTTGGCTCACCAACCATAGGCATTTTTTCATCGTAATATGCAGTGCTTAAGCTATTTATAGCTTCGTTTGACGTTACTGTTTCCAACACTTCTGTTGGTGTAATTGCAAAATCGCTTGCTACTAAATTTTCGATAAAAATAGCATGTTCATTTATTGTATTACCACTTCGTAGTATCAGTGCTCGCTGAATTACGTTATCCAGTTCACGAACATTACCAGGCCATGCATGAGCAAGTAGTTTTTGCTCGGCTGCTTTATCTAAGTAGGCCATAGGCTCTTTACTTTTATTTATATGGCGTTCTATTAAATGCTTTGCGAGTATAATTATATCACCAGGGCGCTGGCAAAGAGGTCGCCACATTAATGGAAAAACATTAAGTCGGTAATATAAGTCCTCTCTAAATTGGTTCTTAGCGACCGCTTCTTTTAAGTCACGATTACTCGTTGCTAACACACGAACATCTAGTTGGATTGTCTTACGAGCACCTAAACGCTCTACTTCCCGCTCTTGTAGCACTCGTAGTAGCTTTGCCTGTAATCCTAAATCCATTTCAGTGATTTCATCTAGTAAAATTGTTCCGCCTTGCGCCTGTTCAAATTTACCAGGGCATGCTTGAATAGCACCTGTAAACGCCCCCTTTTCGTAACCAAATAAAGTGGCCTCAAGCATGTTTTCAGGGATCGCAGCACAATTTATAGCAACAAAGGGTTCATTGCATCGACTCGATTTATCGTGAATATAACGCGCGAGCACTTCTTTACCTGAACCACTAGGCCCGAGCACCATTACACTCGCATCAGAGCGTGCAACTTTACTTGCAAGTTCGAGTAATTGAATGCTACTAGGGTCGGCAACAATAGGGCCATCTGTCTCTTTCGCTTTTTCAGGCAAATAGCGACTCACCATATTTAGCAGCACTTCAGGTGCAAATGGTTTAGCCATATAATCAATAGCACCTAAACGCATAGCTTCAACAGCATCATCAATCGTGGCATAGGCCGTCATCATCAATACAGGTAAGTCGGGATAATTTAATTTAATACTTCGCAGTAAGTCCAAACCACTCATGGTTCCCATTTGCACATCACTTACGACTAATGAAAATTGCTCTTTTTTAAGCAATAACATCGCTTGCTCTGCGCTATTAGCTGAAACGCATTCAATACCTGACATCTCCAGCGTATCAATTAAAGCTTCACGGAGCCCCGCATCATCTTCTACGACTAAAATAATATTACTCATAATGATTCCTCTAATTTAGATGTCGCGCGTATTGGCAACAGTAAACTAAAACAAGCTCCACCATGAGCATTGTTACTAACGTCAACACGTCCTTGGTGCGCATTAACCACCGAACTTACAACAGCAAGCCCTAGACCAGTGCCTTGGCTTTTTGTAGTAAAAAAGGGTTCAAACATTTTATCAGCCTGACTTAAATCAATACCGGGACCATTATCGCTTACACTAATACGCACAAAGTCGTGATCTTGTAAATCAGTCGCGGCACTCAAATGTACTTTAGCCCCAGAACCAATCACTTGAATGCTATTGTGAATAAGGTTTTGAACAGCACTGGCTAGCGCTGTCTTATTCCCCACTATTACAATATCTGGTTCAGGAAGACTTACATCCAGCTCGCTTTCATTAAGTGCGACCATGGCATCAGCACCGGTTTTCACTTCTGTTAATAATTGCTGCATAGAGACTTGTTCAACGACTTGCTGCTCACCGCTTTTAGCAAATAACAGCATGTCATTAACCTGCGTTTCTAAATCTTTTAATCGTGACATCAATTTAGTTTGGAAATTATCGCGAGATGCTTCTGGCAAGCGCTTTGAGCCTAAGTTAGCAGCATAAAGCATTGCTGCAGATAGAGGCGTGCGTACTTGATGCGCAAGAGACGCCACCATTTTACCCAGCGCACTTAATCGCTGCATATGTGCAACACGTTTTTGTAAACGTCGCGTCTCAGTTAAGTCCGTCATTAAAATAAGTTGTCCGGGTTCTGGAGCCAAAGCGGTAATGTCGAGCTTAATTAAACGCCCGTCTTTTAATGATACTTCGTGTCCATCATCTTGATGTGGTTTGAAAGACCGCTGAATAACATAAAACCACTTTTCACCTTCAAGTGGTTCACCAAGCATATCAATCGCAATTTGGTTCGCTTTAGCAACCATGCCTTTACCATCAAGTACAACAACACCTGTGGGCATTGTATCAACCAAGTGCGAAAGCCAACTTGCCTGCTTACGAAGATCACTTAGCTCACCAATGTACTCCTCTTGAAGTAAACATGGGTTATACTTATTTGCAGAAATAAACTGTGGTTTTAGCACGCTTGCAAGGGCCATAATCAAATCTCAAACTAATGTAGATACAGAGTTAAATGCACAATTTGTACCAAAGTTTATTTATATATTTATCATTAAGTTACATAAGAAAAACAAGCGACATAAAAATGACGCACGCTAAGGAATAATAATGAGTGAGCAAATAGAATGCCGTTGTCCATGGCTAGACACGACTAAACCTGACTACGTTACTTACCATGATGAAGAATGGGGGGTGCCACTTTATGATGACCAAAAACTATTCGAATTTATAACTCTTGAATCAGCACAGGCGGGGTTGAGTTGGTACACCATATTAAAAAAACGCCAAGGTTATAAAAAGGCATTTGCTAATTTTGATGTAAAAAAAGTAGCTGAATTTACATCAGATGACATTGAGCGTCTAATGTTAAATAAAGAGATTGTTCGTAACCGTTTAAAAATTGCAGCAACTGTTAATAACGCAAAATGTTTTATCGGTATTCAAAAAGAGTTTGGTAGCTTTAGCAATTATCAATGGCAATTTGTGGGCAATAAGCCGCTTGTTAGTCACTTGAATAATATTGAGGACTACCCTGCTATAACTGAACAATCAACTGCATTCGCTAAAGACTTAAAAAAGCGAGGATTTAAGTTTTTAGGCCCAACAACAGTCTATGCACACATGCAAGCCTGCGGTATGGTTAACGATCACAGTAATGACTGTTTTAGAAAAGAAAAAATTATTGAGGCTTTTAATGGTAAGTAAGCAGGTAAATAGGTAGGTAATTAAAAGCTCACGCTTTTCACGCGAGCAAGTTCAGCGTCTATGCCAAGGTTTTGATTTGAAGTTGTTTTGTAGACGCGCTGCTTGCAGGCGTTCAAAAACGTAGTTTTTGAGATGGGTGTTTAAATAATTAAAAGCTTCGCTTTTCACGCGAGCAAGCTCGGCGTCTACCGCCAAGGTTTTGATTTTAGGTTGTTTTGTAGACACGCTGCTTGCAGGCGTTCAAAAACGTAGTTTTTGGGATGGGTGTTTAAATAATTAAAAGCTTCGCTTTTCACGCGAGCAAGCTCGGCGTCTACCGCCAAGGTTTAAGCTTGTGTTTATCTTGTTGACGCCAAGCTTACGTGACCTGCAAAGCCCGATTTTATGCTTTACGTACTGCTAATCTCTTGAAAGATTATACTTTTTCATTTTTTCAACTAGCGTGGTTCTGCGCACACCTAATATTTCTGCCGCGCGAGCCACAACGTAATCAAAGCGCTCTAACGCTTGCCTTATTAAGCTAATTTCAAGCTCAGCTAAGTAATCTTTAAGTTCAATACCATCATCGGGCAACAACCCACTTCCAACTTGGTTAAACTCGGCTTCAGGTTCGTTTTCGTAATCACTGAACCCTGTGCTAAATATATCGTTAAACGCGTCTTTTTCCATTAACTCTTCTGGGTACTCAGGCTCATATGCTTCTACTTCAATATAGCGGTATTTATTAGGTAAATCGGGAATATCGACTACCTTTTCAGGGAACATAATAACCATTCGCTCCACTAAATTAGCTAGCTCACGAATATTACCAGGCCATGCATGCTCCTTTAAGCTCTCTACTGCGCGCTCAGTAAACTTAGCGGTAGAGCCTGTTTGATCGTTAACACGGCGCATCAGTTCTTTTAAAAGCAGCGGAATATCATCTGCGCGCTCACTTAATGACGGGTTTTCAATAGGAAATACATTTAATCGATAGTACAAATCTTCACGAAAACTACCTTCTTCAATCATATTTTCTAAATTTCGGTGCGTTGCAGCAATAACACGTACATCAGCTTGAATCGCCTTTGTACCGCCAACTCGCTCGTAACTACGTTCTTGTAATACGCGCAGCAACTTAACCTGCATTTGCAACGGCATATCACCTATTTCATCTAAAAACAGCGTACCACCTTGTGCAAGTTCAAACCGTCCTTTACGAGCGGATATTGCTCCTGTAAACGCCCCTTTTTCATGGCCAAATAACTCACTTTCTAATAGCTCCGCCGGAATAGCACCACAGTTAACAGGCACAAATGGCCCATTGTTACGCTTAGAAAGCAGGTGTACATTACGAGCAACGACTTCTTTTCCGGTTCCTGACTCACCTAAAATTAAAACATTTGCGTCCGTTTTTGCCACTTGCTCAATTAAAAAGCGTACATCTTTTACTGCATCTGTTTCACCCACTAGCCCGTCAAAGGTTTTAAGGGGTTTGGTATGTTTATGTCCATTTGGTAACATTCGCTGATATTGCTGACAATCGTGAAGCAACTGTGTTGTTACTTCATGACTAAACGGTTCGCAAATGAGACCAACCACATTAGCAATGCTTAGTAATGGTTTAAGGGTTTCGCCTATTAATAAAAAAGGTAAGGTTGGGTAGCGCTTAATTAAACCTTCGTGATCAAGAGACTGCAATGCACCTAAAATGATCATGCATTCTTTTTGTTGATACTTTTCACACTCTTGTTCAAAATTTGTTTCATTTAACAATTGTACAGCTTCACCAATAAAAGTAAGCGATGCATTTAAACCTATTGCGCGATTGTTATTATTATCTAAAATCAAGATCATATTTAGCGAGCCGTACTTTCACTCATTTATTTAATTACCTAAATTGTAAGCCAGTTCGCTATGGATGCAAGCGATAGCGGCATTTTTTTGACATAAACGCCAAAAAATAGACGAATAGTTAAAATAACAATACTTAAGAATTAATCATTAAGTACCAATTCTTAAAATTGTGTCAAAATCATTTTTTAATAATTATTTAATTCCTTAGCAAAGCTGACTTTCTTAGTAAATATAATCGTAACTATTCAGCCACATTTTCAATAAATATATCAGGTAACTGATTTTTGAAGAGTAACTCAAGGGCTAGGCTTGCTGATACATGCTGTTTTCTGCAAGTCGAGAGGTAGCTTCTGATTAAACAAAACATCTCTGCACCTTGCATGCTTCTGAAGCACCCAGATATCTTTTGATGAACCTTGGTCATCCTAATATCATTCTCACCCTGGTTGTTGCTAAAAGGCACCGCCGTTTCCGTCATGAACCGTAACAGGCATTGATCAGACCCCTAGGCAACTTTTTGGATTTTATATAAATGCAACGCATGTCCACCAATGAGCCTTATTATCTTTTCCCTGAACTCATCAAAACCATCCAAGCTGATTTTGTCGCCTTGCTGGAGTAGATTAATTCCCTCAAAACACTGAAAGACCCAACGTAATGTTGGGTTAGATATTTCTTTATTGATTTGATTCGCTATCGTGGCTTTTTCTTTTTTCATATTCGCTCTCATTCGTCTTTGCGCGATTGAATAAACTAACAATGAAAGTGTCATCACCATCAACAGAGCATCTATTCTACTTGGCTTTTTGATAAATAATGATGAAACAAAAAAACAAGGGGTCTTTTAAAAACCTAAACCCTTTTTCTACTTCAGATTGTGCTTTGTAATGCTTAAGTAAACCTACTGGTGAAAGGGCTTCTTTATCAATATTCGTTGCTAATACGAAGCATGACTTTTGTTCTACAATCTGTTTTATTGCGCTTTCGTTTTCTTCAATTTCTGCCGTGATTTGCCATTCAATATTTTTTACTGGCGCATCTTTTTTAGGTCGCCCTTTACCTTCATAGACTTTATGCTTAATAAATTGCTGAGTCGCTATTTGATGATGCTTCATCTTTTTCGCTAATTTATCTAATGCGCGTTGTGCGTCAGTTTGACAAGCGAAACGTTGAGCTTGTAAATGGAAGAGGTCTTTTTTGATGCCTGTGTGTGCTCGCTCAACTTGTCGAACAATGCTTTTTTGTGCTCGGCTATTAGCTGCTTTTGAATAAATAATCATCCATCTTTGCTTTATCCCCATATGCTCAATCTCTTCAACAACATATTGATAGTTATCATCAATATTAACCCATTGGTTGGCTGCTATGGCTGTACTTATAGAGGATTTTTCAAGAGAAATTGTTGAAGGTACTAGCGTGAGAAATTGAATTTTGGTTAAAAACTCAGCATTACTTTTATGATAAAGTTTACAGTCTGCCACAAGGTATTTAGGAGCTTGGCTTTTTTTGAACTCGTCAACAAGCGCCTTACTTCGCGCTTTAAAAATAGCGGTGTCTGCGCTGTTACCATCCCAGTTTTTACATGCAAGCGGGATCCCACCATCTTGGCTAACAATGATTTCTTGTACGACTTGTTTTAAATCAGGACGGTGAGCCTTGCTATAGCCATGAGTAATTTTAATGACGTTTTCATCACTATCTCCATCATCAAAAGCATATTCACCTGTCAGTGAGTGACTCGTTGTATCAAGTGATTCAAAGGTTTTATCAACTTGTTCTATTTCACATGCTTGTCCGGAGACTAATGAAAATAAGCTTTCACAGCCAAACTCGAAGCATTGATCGAGAGTTCTACCAAGTTTGTGACGATTAAAATGTGATGCTTGAACCCCTTCACGAAATAAATGTTCAAGAGGCAAGTTAGTAAAAAATTGAGGGCTGAGTGATAAAGGTCGATTGGCAAAACCGAGTCCATTCATGATCATGCCTTTTACAGCTTCACCGGGGGTGATTTCTTGTTTATCGTCTTGAGGTAAGTATTGATCTAAAAGGCTGACAATTTTTAAGTCTTCTATAACACCTGAAACAATACCGTGATGGTCTAACCGTTTGATTTTTAGATTCATATACACCTCAAAGTTGAGATGTTATTTTATCAAATTAAAGAGAATTAAGCGTTTAAATTAAATCTTGAATTCAAGTATTAAGTGCAATCATTATGCAGCCACCAGAACTTCTGATTGCCCCGTAAATAACTCATGAGGGGTTTTATACCCTCTTGTTTTTCTTGGCCGATGGTTGAGCTTATCAACTGCCGCCTGTATTTCTGCTTCACTTAGCGACATAAAGTCAGTTCCCTTGGGGAAGAAGCGTCTAAGTAAGCCGTTGGTATTCTCATTTATGCCCCGCTCCCATGATGAATATGGGTGAGCGAAATACACATCCGCTTCTAATTTTTGTGCAACATGCTCATGGTGAGCAAACTCTTTTCCATTATCTAAAGTCACGGTAATAACCTTACCTTTATAGGGTGTCATACACTTGATCAGCGCATCGGCTGTTATTTTCGCATGCTTGCTTTCAATTCTGTGAACGACTGTATATAACGTTTTACGTTCAACCATTGTAACAAGGGCATTTTTACGCCCTTTGCCTATCACTGTATCGCCCTCCCAATCACCAATCCTAGACTTTGAATCCACAATACTTGGGCGTTCATCAATACTGACTCGATTAACTATCTGTCCACGTTTATCGTAGCTTCCATAGCGTTTTTTATACTTTTTACATGCACGAGTGAGTGTCTTATGTAGTTCACCACCACGAGCCTTGTCTCTGTAAATATATTGATAAATCGTTTCATGATGCAAAACGACCTTTTTCTCTAAAGCTAAGCGGCCTGCCACCTGCTCTGGCGAAAGTCCGTCAACCAACAATTTATTAATCCAGTCAGTAACATCATCTGTTAACTTACTTGCTTTGAAAGATGACTTGCGTCTTTGCTCTGCAAAATTATTGGCTTGGTTAGGTCGATAGCCTTTAAGCCCTTTATTGCGTTTTAACTCTCTAGAGATAGATGACGGTGAACGAGTGAGTTCATCAGCTATCTGTTTTTGGTTATTTCCTGCTTTTATTAACGCGTAAATCTGGTATCTTTCTGCTTGTGTCAGCTGTTTATATTTCATTAAAGCAATTTCCTTTGGCGAGAGAATGGCCGAATTATAACAGCTGGCCATCTAATCTGAGAAATTGCACTTATTATCCGAATTTAGGAATCGAAATTTTTGAAATTGGTCTGATCAATGTCTGCCGTAAGACATCATCTTGATAATCTCTTAACCGCTCTAACAACGCTCTAGACTTTGTTCGTTTCAATCTGCCTCGCTGGCCTTTTACTCGGCTGTTTTTATCCGGTGGAGGGCATTTAATGTCACCTTGAGCCAATATTTGTTGATATTTCTCTATATAGTGAGCTTTTGTGTCTGCATCTAGCTCGGGGTTATCTATTTGATGTTTATTGATTTCAGTCAGTAGGGTTTGCAAATCCTTTGCCCATTGCATACCGTCTTGCTCCCATGCCCTTTCTAACTCTCGGATATGATGTGCATTACACAAGGCATGTTGGCACTGTGTATATTGATAATACGGTTTCCAGTGGTCGTGGCATAGTACCCCAGTAAAGTGAGGTAAAATATCGGCGTCATCCATCGCTATTTTCCCTCTTTTCTCATGCGGGTAAAAATACGTCCACCACGTCGTTGATGCACCATGAAGCCATCGTCGTTTACCACCTATATTAATCCCCGTTTCATCAACGTGTAAGGCTTGATAAGTCGTTTTCAGGGCTTTCTTGAGCGCGGCTTCTGCGCCGGAGGACTTTACCAAGGCCGCTGCTTGTTCATTAAAGTTAAATAAACTACCCGCACTGATTGGAATACCGAGTTGATCACAAAAATATTCTTCAATGCGGTTGTAAGGGAGTAATTGATATTGGGATAGGTAAACTGCATGGGCTTTTACACCAACCCCATATTGAATAGGACTGTTAACGTCTTCTGGAAATTCACCAATAAAACGCTTACCTTGCTCATTTTCCAGAATTTGTGCTTGGTATTCAGTGACCACTTTCCTGATATCTATATCGACAACCTGTCGTTTTTGAAAGCCAATTTCACGGTAGTGACCTTTCGGTAAAAAATCACGTTCAACTAGGATGACTTTGATCTCATCAGGCGTCTGTGTTTGGGTTAGTGTTTTACCTGCTCGGCCTTTTTGACCACCCGCTGACTTGGCTGATTTCTCTTTGTTTTGTTTTTTTCGGTTGATGTCTTTTGATGGCGGGATACTGCTATTGTTACTGTTAAGTCCTAATTTACTTGCCAACATAACAACGACAACCAGAATGAGTTCAATAGGCATCTTCAGCGCAGGCGTGAGAGTTTTACCTTCTTGTAATTGAGCTTTGGTTTTCTCAACGATTTCGTCGATGTTGATGCTGTTTAAATTCATTGAAGCTAGGGCTATTAGGTCATAGCCCTAGCTTGGCATACTGGCGGGATCGGTCAATAGTTAAAAAAGATCCTTTGAAAATAATTTACCATGGTGAATAGTTACATATAATCTAATATTAGCTTAAGTTGAAAGCGAACATGCCGATAAATAGATAAGTAAAAAATGCTTGGCATTATTATTGCTTTTATTTTTACATAATTTTTATCGTTTAAATCTAGGATTTTCCCATGGCTCATGTTTCAGTAAAAAAATACAGTCAAGTTCGCGTAAGTAATATTGCAGAAATGACCCCGTACGAACAAATAAATCTTATTTTCAGTAATATTATTGGTCGCTTAGCAGCTACAAAAGGATTTATTGCGCGAAAAGAGATTGAAAAAAAGGGCGAGAATATATCAGCCTGCATTTTGTTATTCGGCGCGCTCCAAGATGCACTTAATTTAGAAGTAGAACAAGACCCCAGTATTTCTAACAACTTATTGGCACTTTACGATTATTGCCAACGCACATTAATTAAAGCCAATTTAAATAATGATGTTGACGCGGTATTAGAGGTGTCTAACATTGTAAAAGAAATAAAAGAAGGCTGGGACAATATTCCTGTTGATCAACGTGTTTCTGCGGTTTAGCTTATATTATGAATGCGAATAATGCTTCAGAGCAGCTAACAACAAATCAAGCAGAACACATAAAAATACTGCTTAAGGAAATTGAATCGTTAGTAAACGATAATAATGCCGATGAAGCTCAACCCATTTTAAAAACCTTAAATACAGATTTAAAAAAATGGTGTGAAAGTAATAACGGTCCTAATGCAGAGCAATTACAGTCAATTCAAATTACTATTAATTCCATTTTAGCTGAAGCTAACATAACTCAAAGTGAATCATCTAAAGCTATTATTAAGTATAAAAAGTCAGGTAGGGCTATTAAGACTTATAAAGCGACTTAGTGAATAGATTGAATAACCTTATTCAAGACTCAGGGCAAGGGCAAGAGCATGAAAAAAGTCTATGCGTTCAATACCTTTTCAAGGTAGGCTGTACTGCGCATAGCTTTTTTCTGTTTTGCGGGCATGCCTTTACTAAAGCTTTTTTCTGCTTTTAGCTGATTAAATGCGATGTGTCTCAGCCCCGCAAATACAGGTGCTGCACCTTCGCGCCTAATTCGACACTCATCTTCTTTAAATCCTACATCTAAACGCCAATGTAATCCATTTTCTATTTGCCAATGTTGTCGTGCTCCTCTCGCGAGTTCTTCCGCTGTTAAATTCGCTGAACTAATATAGTATCTATAGCATAACTCATTGCTTAATTTACCTTTTTCTTTTCTATAAGAAACAATAACACCCACTGTTTTTACACCTTCCCAGTGTATCGTTTCTGATAAACCGCTCACGTTATGGCTCACTGCACAGCACCTAAATTCTTCTCTATTTTTTTGATAATCGGCTTCGTTAAACAAGAGCCCATCAGATGCTTGTTGTGCTACCTCAGGTAATAACACATCTTCTATTTGTGACAGTAGCCTTTTATGGTTTGCTTTTACCGCAAGTAAGTAATCGGCTTCTTTACCTACTATTTTTTTTGCAATTGATTTTTGACACCCCATAGCGTCAATCGTTACTAAGCAGCCTTTTATCTCTAATAATTCAAGCAGCTCTGGCAACGCTTTTATTTCATTCGACTTTTTATCAACAGGGCATTGTGCCAAAACAACACCATTTTCGCATGCAAATGCACTGATCATATAAAGTGCATCGCGTCTATCTGATTGATTAAATGAACCTTTCAATCGTTTACCGTCAATAGCAACTACACCGCCTTGAGTTAATTTGGAGCAGGCTTTCATCCAAGAAGAAAAGGAATCTTGGAATTGCGTCATGTCAATACGGCTCATTACACGAGCAATTGTGTCATGGCGAGGGATCCCTTGTTCAAGAAGAACATATTTTCTGAGCCAATCTAGTCTATCATGGCCAAAATCTTCAATCTCTTCCCAGCCCTGACAGCCTGATACAACAGCGCTAACAGCTAAGAATATGATATCAAATAGTTTATGAACAACTTTACCTTGTTGGCGAGGGTCGTCGATTGATTCGAAATATTTAAATAGCTGAATGTTAGGCATGGGGATGCTCCTTAAAAAAGGAGTATAAGTTCATACTTTTAAGTCAAGGTAAAGTTCGTGATCTTACCCTGATTCAAGACTCTATATATTATACCAACCTGCATAAATCTTTTATCAGTTTAACGAATTAAATTGCTCAAAGATTTATGCAGGTTGGTATTACTAAAGGATTAGTTTGATTGTCTAACTGCACCTGGCATATTATCTAATTGAGCTTGAACATAACTACTGGTGTTCTTAAGGCTTGCAACTACTAAATCCATTGCATTATATTGAGCATATAGTCTAGACGATAACGATTCCATTTTACTTTTTAAACTCTCTCGCTGATCATCTAAATCATCTAGTTGATTTGTTTTACTCTCGATTCTGTTTTGAATAATCCCGTCAGAATCTGTATAGAAACTCATTAACTCATCAAACGACTGTGCAAAACCATCATCATCATCGTTGCTGCCAACAAAGAACTGCTGCACAGAACCTACATCTGCATTAATTTGGTCTCTTAAGGTATCACTATCTAAACTAAGCACACCATATCGGTCTGTTGTTACACCTAGTTGTGAAAGTGACAGCGAATTACCTTCTACATTAACTGAGTTTGTTATTGTATCTCTTAGTTTAGACATGACACCACGTAATAAGGAATCTCCCGCCATTACACCTGCGCCATTTTTATCTGATGTTCCTAAGGTTTTACTAAGTTCTAGCAACTCATTGTAGCTTGCAATAAAGCCGCTTAAACCATTTTTAATATTATTGTTATTTTCAGTGACCGATATGTCACCACTATCTCCGGCATAATGCAGTTTTTTAGCGGTAATATCGACACCATCAATCACATTACTGAACTCGTTAGTACTGCTAGATACAACCAACGTGCCATCAATAGTGATTTGTGCATTCTGCGCAGCGTTTACTTCAGTTAAGTTAGTTGTATGATTTAGGGGGTCTGCATCTGTTACATCATAGGCTAATCGAGATAATCCTCCTGTATCTGTATTATTACCATCACTGTCTTGTACAGTTATTTTAATCGCGTTTTCTTCACCGGTTTCTTTACTTGTTAGCACTAGGTGCTGACCTAAATCACTTGTTACTATAGTTGCAATAACCGAGTTATTACTATCCTTGCCAGTAAAAGGACCGTTATTAATTTGGTCTCGTAAGTCTTCTAAAGTATTGGTAGCCGATAAAACAGTGGAGAAGCTATTATCACCAGAGCCTATCGTAATTACACCTGCCCCTATTGCCTCATCTGCAGAAAATGCGCTTGATGATAATTTATGAGCTTGCGCTAATGCATCCACGCTCACGTTATAACTGCCTGGTTGTGCGTCTTCATTTGCACTTATAGATATAAATTCATCAGTGCCTGACGTACTACGTTGCTGATACTTGTCACTATCACCAAGGGCTTCCATTGAAGTTTGCACTTTTTCAAGCGCTGATTTTAGCGCCCCAACGGCTGAGATATCAGTTGTTAAACTAGCTTCTTTAGTATTTAAACGGGTTTCAGCTGGTTCTTTTTCTGACGTTACTAATGCTTCAACAATATCTGATACAGCTAAACCAGAGCCTAAGCCAGTAAACGAAATATCCATACATCACCTCTTTAAATACTTAAAAAACAAACTAATTTGAGATTGATACTAAACCGTTTGATCAATCAAAATACCTGCCGATTCAGACAGCTTAGAGACTAAGCTTAATACTTCCTCCGAAGGATATTGCTTAATTACTTCTCCACTGTTTTTGTCGAGCACTTTAATTACATCACGTCCTGAATCTTCATCTACTTTAAATTGCAGACTGCGATTCATTTCTCCCATAAAGTCCTGCAATTGTTGCGCCATTTTTTCTAGTTGTTCACGTTCTAAAGGCTGTTGTTGGTCTTCAGCCTCTTTTTCATACATTTTCTGCTGCAATTGCTGCTGGGTCTGTATATCTACTTGCTGTGTATCTACTTGCTTTACATCATCAATAGCACGTTCAGTTAAATTACTAGCAGTTTGACCTGCTTGCTTAACATCACTCGCTGTAGTTGAAACTGGCAACATCGTTTCCGAGCTTGAAGTTATGGTGTTCATATCGCCTCCTGCATCACGCATATGATTGGTACTAATTGTAGCTTTAAACTACAAAAGGAGATAGCTAAAGCCATCTCCTTTTTAATTACTAATACTGACTTTTTGTATTAGTTAGCCACAACCTAGCCGCTACTATTAGCTTATTAACCTAGTAAGCTAAGCGCTGTTTGCGGTAACTGATTAGCTTGCGACAAGATTGATGTACCTGCTTGTTGCAATATTTGGTTTTTCGTCATCTCTGCTGTTTCTGTTGCAAAGTCAGTATCTTGAATTCGGCTACGTGATGCAGATACGTTCTCTGATATATTCGCTAAGTTACTTATTGTGTGGTTAAAACGATTTTGAACCGCACCTAAGCTCGCTCGTTGTGAGTCGATGTTTGCAATCGCGTTATCAATAACTGCTAGCGCATCTTGTGAGCCTTTCTGGCTGGCAATATCAACACTAGCAATATCATTTAGCTTACTTGTTACATCAGTTGTACCAGCGGCTAAAGACGCATCGCTTGCTTGCGCACTAAATGTCTCTGAAGAATTCAACTGAACAGCACCTGATACTCTAGTTGCACCAGTGGCTGTATTTAATGTTACCGCTGTACCAGCAGTCCCATCATAACCTTTTGGAGTAACAGCAAGTTCAACTGTAGGTGTACCGGCACTGTCTGTTAAATCTGCAAATGTAATATCTGTACCCTTGTTGTTCGATATAGAAAGAGCGCCATTTTCAATCGTTGCCGTTACACCATGATCGTCTGTTGCTTTGTTGATTGCTTCGGCTAATGCTTGCTCATCACCTGATTTAGTACCTGTAGCAACAAATGATAACTTCTCACCATTAAGTTCAAAATTTACAGATTCATCTACAGCAGCTAGCGTAGAAAGAGATAAGCCAGCTTCAGTTCTTGCTTGAGCTGTAACACCTGTAGAGCTCGTTACACTGTTAATCGCAGCTGCGGCATCTTCTGCACTAGCGCCTGCAGCAATAGTAACTTGAGCGTCATTACGTCCAGAGATATCATATGTACCGCCTGCAACAGCACTTGTTGCTAGTGTTGCTGAGGCAGCCGCAGCTTGACCAAAACCATCTGCTGCTGCTGATTGTAAATTAACTTGGTTAGAACCAATTTTTTCTGCCGCTACACTAGACAGCGATACGTTAATTGTTTCGTTTGCATTTGAACCAATTTGGAATGATTTTGAACCGAAGCTGCCGTTCAATAATTGCTGACCACCAAACGAAGTCGTATCTGAAATACGTGTTAGCTCTGTTGATAAAGCTGATACTTCTTTTTGTAGCGCTTTACGGTCGTCTACTGAATTAAAACCATTCGATGATTGCAGTGCTAATTCACGCATGCGCTGTAAAATACTTGTAGACTCATTCATCGCGCCTTCAGCTGTTTGCGCCACTGAAATACCGTCGTATGCATTTCTTTGAGCTACACCTAAACCATTTACTTGTGATGTTAAACGATTTGAAATTTGTAGGCCTGCCGCATCATCTTTTGCGCTGTTAATACGCATACCCGATGATAAACGCTCCATTGATGTCGCTAAGTCAGAACCTGATTGAGATAGATTACGTTGTGCGTTTAATGAAGATACATTTGTGTTTACTGAAATCATAATAAAACTCCTGATTGCTTTCGTAAAAGTAGTGTTTTGATTTAACCAAGAGCCGTAACAAATTTATGTACAAGGCCCTTACTGATTAAGTTAACGGCAGGAAACAGAATACCTTTAGCTTTTATTTAGTAAACAACTAAAAAAATTAACTACATGATTTAAATATAAATTAATGTAAAACCCAAATACTACAAAGCAAAAAAGCGCAATAAATGCGCTTTTAATATACAAAAACTATTATTAATTTAATTAACCACCTAATAAACTAAGTGCGGCTTGAGGCAATTGATTAGCTTGCGACAAGATTGATGTACCCGCCTGTTGTAAGATCTGATTTTTAGTCATTTGCGCTGTTTCTGTTGCAAAGTCAGTATCTTGAATTCGACTACGTGATGCAGATACATTCTCAGAAATATTTGCCAAGTTACTAATTGTATGGTTAAAGCGGTTTTGTACTGCACCCAAGCTGGCACGTTGTGAGTCAATATTGGCAATCGCGTTATCAATTACCGATAAAGCATCTTGTGAACCTTTTTTGCTTGTAATATCAATATCAGCTGCATTTTCTAAAGAACTAGTCACTTTAGTCGCAACTTCATCCACTGAAGTACTACCTGTTGTAGAAAATATCTCTGATGAATTTAATTGGATAGCACCGGCTATTCTGGCTGAGTCTGTCGCACCAGTAGTCAATACCACAACATCACCGGCAGACCCTTCGTTATAACCTTGAGGAGTTATATCTAAAGTCGAGCCTGCGTCTCCGGCAAATCCAACAATTTCAATATCTGCGCCCTTATTATTTGAAACAGATAAAACACCATTATTAATGGTTGCCGTAACACCATGCTCATCAGTTTCTTTATTAATAGCTTCAGCCATTGCCTGCTCATCACCGGTTGCAGTACCTGTTGCAACAAACGACACTTTTTCGCCATTTAGCTCAAAGTTGACAGGTTCACCCGCTGCTGTTTGCGTGCCGGTAATATCGAGCTGAGCTTCAGTTCTTGCTTGTGCCGAGACACCTGTAGCACCCGTTACTTGATTTATTAAATCAGCAGCTTCTTCTGCACTGGCACCATTTGGAATAGTGACCGTAGAATCTTCTCGCCCAGAAATTGCCAAGTTACCATATGCAATTACACTAGCGGCAAGCGCACCTGTACCCGTTTCATTTACTTGACCAAAACCATCCACAGTAGTCGCTGATTGCAAATTCGTTTGATTTGCGCCAATTTTTTCAGCTGCAACACTTGAAAGCGATACATTAATAGTTTCATTAGCGTTAGCACCCACTTGAAAGGCTTTACTACCATAAGTACCATCTAGTAATTGTTGACCACCAAACGAGGTGGTATCTGCAATACGTGTTAATTCAACTTGAAGTGCTGATACTTCTTTTTGCAATGCCTTACGATCTTCTGGCGAGTTTAAACCATTAGCTGATTGCAATGCAAGTTCACGCATACGCTGTAAAATATTTGTTGACTCATTCATCGCACCTTCAGCGGTTTGCGCCATTGAAATACCATCGCTGGCATTTCGCTGGGCAACTGACAAACCATTTATTTGTGATGTTAATCTGTTTGAAATTTGCAGACCGGCAGCATCATCTTTTGCGCTATTAATACGCATACCTGATGATAAACGTTGCATTGAAGTTGCTAAGCCTTCGCCTGATTTATTTAAGTTACGTTGTGCGTTTAATGACGACACATTAGTATTTACTGTTAATGCCATTTTACCATCTCCTAGGTTTAAGCAGAGTGTGGTTCAACACGTTTTAACAGGAACCACTATTCGATAATCTCTTATTACAAAGCATTTACTGTGCCAACTTTTAAAGAGATTTAAGCAACTGTTTTTTTTAAGAATTTTAATTAAAAATTAAATTTAAAAAAGCTTGAAGCGACAATTTTTTGCCGCTTTAAAAGAAGTAAAGCGGCAAAATATTTCTGGTTAAAGGTAGTCGAACAATGAAAGGTTTGATAAACGCCCAAAGGTTGCTTGAGATACTTGCAGTGCGGTTTCTTGTTTAGTGAGCTCGCTAACAGCAGCAGTTTGATCCACCTCAATTAAACTAGATCTATTACTTTTATTTTGAATATCAAGCGCTAAGTTAGTGTCGGTTACGAGTTCAAGCGCAACCATTCTTCCGCCTAAACTTGCCTGCGTGAAAACCACTTGCTTACTGGCATTTTGTAGCTGAACAACACCCTCGGCTAATACTTGTTGAAAATCATCGCCTTCAAGTGTGCCATCATTCAAACCTGTAATGAGTGCTTGCAACGTATTAAGTACGTTTTCTTTTTCTGGTTTTTTTAGGCTAAAGTCAAGCTGACCAGGTGCTGTACCTTCAAATTCAATTTTCATTCCTGCAAAATCTATTGGTTCATCGGTAATATCACCTATCACTTGAGGAGAAAGAGACACGCCATCACGTTGAATTTCGTATTGATCAGGATCTGTTGGCGTTGCGCCAGCTGTAATCACTACATTATAAGTATTTGCTGTTGCTGACGCTGCTGGATCTGCGTTGTAATTAGATTGATGAAATCGATCAAACTCAGTTTGACCATCAACATATACAGTACCTGCGGTGATGTTATTAGTAGGGACTGTTGTAGGAATTGCAGTCGTGTTTGAGACTACATCTAAACGCGCTGCTGTTTTTTCAAATGTATCAAAACCGTTATCACTTGATTTAATTGATACACCTTCCGCTATCGTTATTTGATGGGTACCTTGATCGCCATTATAAGTGTATTCACCTAGCGTTGAATCAAACTGATAAGGTTGAGTGCTATCTTGATAACCTGAAAATATAAATTTCCCATCTTCGGAGCGGGTATTCATTAAATTAGCAAGCGTTTGCTGAATACCGCTTAGCTCGGATGCAATCGACTTCAAATTGTCTTCAGTATAAGCGCCATTACCCGCTTGCAATGCTAGGGATTCCGCTTCTTGAATACTGGTATTAATACCTTGTAAAACGCTTTCTTCTATTTCGAGGCGACCACTAAGCTGATTAATATTTTTTGTATATTGCTCATTGGTTTGTATTTTATTTGAATATAACATTCCCTGTGAAACATCTGCTGGCGCTTCTGACGTTGTTAAATATTTTTGCAATGTATTAACTCGTTCTTGTGCATTTGCGACACCTTGTTGCCCATCCAGTATTTTATTAATACTGCTTTGATACATTAAATTATTTGATAAACGCATGATTACCTCGTTGCATTAAGTAAAGCGTCAAAGATAGCTCTAGCAGTCGATAGAACTTGTGCCGATGCCGAATAAGACTGTTGAAATTGTATTAAATTAGCAGCCTCTTCATCTAAATTAACGCCTGAAAGCGATTCGTACCAAATTTCAGATTGCTCAGCAAGAGCATCGTATGCTTCACCATTTGTTTGTGCTTGGCTCGTTACAACACCAATATCACTCACCAAGCCTGCATATGCTTGGTTAAACGTTTTGTGGTTATCAGCATTGGTGCCTGCAACAACATTTTGACGCACTATGTTACCACTTTGAAGTTCAGCAAGTTTATGACCGTTACGGTTATCATCAAAACCTCCTTCATTAAACTCCACTGTAAAGATATCGCCGGTTTCTGGTGTCCCTTCAATATCAAAATCAAAACCATATTGCTCAAATCCATTACCTGCTTGCTGCAATATATTTTTTGCCGGTGGTGTAACAGTAAATGTACTAGTATTTACACCATCCGAGACGGTGTATTCATTCGCATTAGCTGTTTTAACAATGGAAATAGGGCCATTCGTTAATCCTGCAGGTGAAGAAGAAAAACTACCAGTGGTTACATCGCTCACATCCCCCACTGAAATTGTCGCAGTTCCCACATTATTGATATCATTAGCAGTTCTAATTGGTGATGCCAGCGCTAAGTCCTCACCACGAGAGGTTGCCAAAGACATGTTTGCAGCGGCTTCTGAATTAAGCTTGATTTGAAACTGATCACCTGCATTGGCAGCACCTGACACGTTAATTTGTAGCCCAAACGATTCACCACTTGTAATGGTAGATGAATCAACGACTCCCGCTACTACATTTGCTGTTGAGGGGATACCTAGTGGCTCACCTTTATTATCTACGGGCTGAATTTCTACCGTTGTGGCGCTTGTATACGTGACTATAAAATCGCTTGCAGGCAATTCGCTCCCTTTACCTGGTTCGAGCGTTGCTGTTATGGTTGAACCACCAGTATTGGCTGCATAAGCATAACCGCCGACTGAAGGTATATTAAATATATTGCCGCCTAACTCACCATTAGCATCCATACCAAGCTTATTTTGCTCATTAAAAGAATCTGCAATAGCCAATCCCATTTGACCAATTTGATTTTGTGCTGGTACTAAAATATCGTCTCTAAATGCAAGTAAGCCGCCAATTTTTCCTTTTAATTTACTTGTATCAACTTCGAGAGGAACAGCCTTGCCGCCATCGACATCAAGCTTCAAACTTTTGAAGTTATGATCAGGATCACCTTTCATTGAAAATAAATTAAATGAACCGTTTTGCATAACGACAGCTTCACCTGTCCCCATAAAAATAAGCTTTTCTCCATTTGGGCCATCGAGTGTTTCTACATCAATTAGCTCCGATAAATCGCGTATTGCTTTATCACGTTCGTTATAAGTAGAACTCGCATCTGTAGCACTATTAGTCCCATGTACGGCTGCTATGTCTTTATTTAATGCACTAATTTTTTGAATCAGTCCATTTGCTTCCTCGGTAAAAATATCAAGCTGCTCGTTTACTGTATTTTTTTGATCAAGTACAATTCCTGAGAGTCTATCCATTTGGCTGATTAAACTTTCAGCACCAGTCATGACTAGCGAACGCGAAACCATTGAAGAAGGCTGGTTAAGCGCTCCTTGAACATTATTAAATAACGAATTTATGCCTGTAGATAGGCTATTTGATTCTTCTGAAAATAAGGTATCAACCCTATTTGCCTCAGAAACAAACTGGTCAAAAAATGACTTATTCGAAGTATCTCGGTTCAATTGCTCCTGAGCATACTGATTAACCATTCGGTATGTTTCGCCTCGGCCAACCTGATTATCAATCATAGTTGTATGCTCTGTCCGTTCACGAACATAACCATTGGTATTTACATTAGATATATTTTTACTAGTGGTTTGCAGTAGCTCTGAGCTCGCCCTTATTCCAGATCTAGCTATATCAAATAATGACATGTTACTTAACTCCTTGGCGAATAGCGTTTGCTGCAATATCTTTTAATTCTGCACTATTGAGTACTTGTTTTATTTTGCTAGCGTAATTTGGATCGGTTGCATAACCCGCTTTTTGTAACGAATCTAAAAAGTCGCTTGGCTTTGCTGTATTTTGTAATGCTTTTTGGTAGCGTGGATTTTGTGTCAAAAAATCAACAAAGTCATTTACACTTTCTTTTATTGAGTCGTACGCCCTAAAGCTTGCTTTCTTTTTGACCGCTGTACCTTGCTCAAATTCGAGTGTAACTTTGCTTGCTTTTTCACCTTCCCAGCTTTTATCTGATTTAATATTAAATAAGTTATTTGAACTGTTACCATCACTTTTATTAATAATATGTTTACCCCAACCGGTTTCAAGTGCCGCTTGCGCTACCATTACAACCGGGTTCAAACCAATTTTCTTTGCTGCCGTTTTAGCGTGTTCCCACACAGAGCTAACAAACTCTTCAGACGATTCAAATACCGGAGTCTCTATCTTTGATTCTGTGATATCCATGTTCATATTTACAGGCTCTACTGATTTATTATTGTTTTCGTGAGGAAGTTCTGAGCCTACTCGCTTATCACTTAAAAAGTCCGCTGTTGTTCTTAAAACAGATCTGGGCATAAAGTTTTTACCATCAGGGGATAACTGTTGAACGATTAAGTCTGCAAGGCCTAAAGAACCATTTGATGAAAGTTCTGTCGATAATTGTTGATCGTGCATTTCTTCAAAGAACTTAACACCACTGGAATTAAATGGACTTTCTTTGTCCTCAAATGCTTCGTTTGCCTTGCGCATACTTTTAAGTAACATTTGGGTAAAAATTGCTTCAAATTGTGCAGCGGCTTTTTTTAGCGCAGCCTTTGATGCATCAGTCGATGAATCACCACTGGTTAAGGCTTCTTTACGGAGTGAATCTAAGTTGCCTAAATCAAAAAAGTTTTGCTTATCGAGATGATTTGTTTCCATCAGCTTTTTGACACAATAATGAGTAATGCAATTAAAATGCAAAAATTGAGCCAGTTGACTAACTTTAAATTAAATATATTGCGAGGGGATGATTTTACCCTAGTAAAAATGTTACTAGGGCGTGTTTAAATACTAAATAACAACTAGTTGACCGTTTATTGCACCAGCCTCTTTTAGCGCTTCAAGAATTGCCATCAAGTCACCTGGTGCAGCACCAACTTCATTGATTGCTCTGACCAAATCGTCCAAGCTAACACCTGGATTAAATACAAATGCATGTGAATCATCCTGATTCACATCAATGATACTTTGATTAGTAACGGCGGTTTCACCTTCACTTAATGCATTGGGCTGAGATACATTTTGTTGTTCTGTAATCGTCACAGTTAAACCACCATGAGTAATCGCGGCAGGCTGTAGTTTTACATTTTTTCCAATTACAATCGTACCCGTACGAGAGTTAACAATAATTTTTGCTGCGTTATCCGCAGGGGTAAACTCTAAGTTTTCAAGTGTTGATAAATACGATACACGTTGTGATGCATCTCTTGGGGCAATAACACGGATAGATGCAGCATCAATAGCTTGTGCGCTATTGGGACCAACTAAGTCGTTTATCGTACTTTCTAAACGTTTCGCTGTTGTAAAATCTGGGCGATTTAAATTAAAAGTAATATAGTCGCTTTGTATAAATGGACTTTTAACGGCACGTTCAACAGTAGCACCATTGGGAATTCGACCGACGGTGGGTGTATTTATAACAACCTTGCTGCCATCCAAACCCTCAGCTCCTAAGCCGCCAACAATAAGGCTACCTTGTGCTATAGCGTATACATTCCCATCAACACCTTTTAAAAATGTTTGAATTAAAGTACCACCGCGCAAACTACCGGCGCTGCCAATAGACGACACGGTAATATCAATTGTTTGTCCTGGTTTTCTGAACGCAGGTAACTCTGCATGCACAGCAACAGCAGCCACATTTTTAATTTTAGGGCTTAAATTAGCAGGCAGTGTAATACCAAAATTACTTAACATGCCCTTGAAACTCTGTTGAGTAAACTTACTTTGCTCGCCAGTCCCAGGTAAGCCAACAACTAACCCGTAACCCACTAATTGGTTAGAACGCACACCTTCAACCATAGAGATATCTTTAATACGCTCTGCATGTGCCGAAAATTGGCATCCCAGCAAAACAATTAAACAAAAAAACTTAAATACATTCATATTGAATGTCCTCTAAAAAGGAAAGAGCGAGCTACTAAAAAAACGCGTCAACCAACCAGCACTTTGTGCCTCTTGGGTTTGCCCTTTACCTGAATATTGAATCCGTGCATTGGCTATTCGATTTGACTCAACCGTATTATCTGAGCCAACATCTTGCGGGCGCACCAACCCTTCTAAACGAATAAACTCTTCGCCGGTATTAAGAGTTAGCCATTTTTCACCTCGAATAACTAAGTTACCGTTTGGTAAAACACGCATCACGTTAACCGATATATTACCGAACAAACTATTTGATTGATTTGATTTAGAGTCACCAGAAAATGATGAATCACTGCCAATTCCAAATTGAATACTGTCGCCACCGATATTAACCGGAAGTCCTCCAAAACCAATTACAGGGTCAAGGCTCGTGTCAGATTGCTTATCTGTTTCTGTTTTTGCCGCTTTTGTAGCTTGGGTAGATTCTTGCAATTTAACCGTAATAATATCGCCAGTCCGCAGAGCTTTTCTATCCGCGTATAAATCGTTCGACACATTCGTGTTAAATAAAGAGCCAGTTACTACAACAGGTTCTATATTTGGTTCTGGGTACATTGGCGCATAGTAAGGATCGTCTTGCACTATTTCACTATTTTGTGTTGATACACACCCACTTAAAAATAGAGTGCCTGCCGCAAATAACATAATATTACGCATATTCTGCCCCTAAACCTTATAGTTGCTGATTGATATAACTCATCATTTCGTTGACGGCTGAAATTACTTTTGAATTCATTTCATAAACTCGCTGAGTTTCGATAAGATTTACTAATTCTTCTGTCACGTTCACATTTGATGTTTCAAGTGACCCTTGAACAATACTACCAAGCCCTTCTATACCAGGATTACCTTGTACTGGTGCACCACTTACTGCAGTTTCGGTGTAAAGGTTTTGCCCAATCGGCTCAAGGCCTGATGGATTAATAAAATCACTAATCGTTAACTGACCAATAACCACATTCTCAGCCTGTCCTTTTATTTTCACAGATACTTCACCATCTTGTGATATGGTAATTGAACTCGCATCATCAGGTACGTTCATCTGTGGTTGAACAACGTAACCTGAACCTGATGTTACGACTCGTCCGTCACCATCAGTAGTAAACTGACCATTACGTGAGTAAGCAATATTTCCATCAGGTTGTAAAACTTCAAAAAAACCAGGACCATCGATCATCCAGTCAAGTGAGTTTTCAGTCGTTAGCATATTGCCTTGCGAAAAGTTTTTTTGATTCGCCACAACTTTTGTACCTGCACCTAACATTAAACCAGACGGCATTTCAGTATCTTGGGATGAACGGCCACCAGGTTGATTAATATTTTGATAAAGTAAATCTTCAAAAATAGCACGGCTTTTTTTATAACCTACCGTACTGGCATTTGCTAAATTATTAGAAATAACGGCTATATCTCTTTGCTGAGCATCAAGCCCTGTCTTACTGATCCACAATGCAGGATTCATAATAGTGTCCTCATTTTAAAGTTAAACTATTCGCATCAGCTGATCTTGAGTTTTATCAATATCTTCAGCTGTTTTCATTAGTTTTACTTGCAATTCAAATTGGCGCTGATGGCTTATCATATCGACCATTTCATGAACTGGGTTCACATTCGACATTTCTAAGGTTCCACTCAATACTTTTACATTAGCGGAAGTATCAACAACTTGATTTGGTTTGGGTCTAAATAAGCCATCATTGCCTTTTTCAAGTTGTGAGTTATTTGCTTCAACTACTTTTAAACGATCAACTTCTTCTAAAAAATTCGCTGGTGCGCCTTGCGGACGAACCTGAATAGCACCATCTTGGCTAAATCCAATTTTTTCAATCGGTACAGGCAGTATAATTGGACCACCTTCGCCAATAACTTGGCGGCCATGACTTGTTACCAGCATACCTTCTGCCGTAATATTGAGCGTACCTACTTTAGTGTAAGCTTCATTACCTGATGCATCTTGCACACTCAGCCATGCGTTATCGCTCATTGTGATATCTAAATCTCTGCCTGTTTCAACTATACCACCCGACATCATGTTAGAACCCGGACGTTCTTGCATCGAAAATACACGAGTTGGTAACCCTTCGCCAAATGCTTGCATAGAACGGGCTTGTGCAAAATCTGACTTAAAGCCTATTGTATTTGCATTCGCCAAATTATTGGCTTTTAGAGCAAGTCCTTGTAAACTTTGTTTTGCGCCTGAAGCTGCAATGTAGACCATTTTGTCCATAGCATCGACTCTCGTTCAAATTACATATACGAATAATGCAAGATTAACGCCAAAATGTGATTCATATTTTCTATTTTTAGGTATAAGTAGAAAATAAAAAGGCTACCGCTATGAGGTAGCCTAACTGTAGAATTATTTGTCTCACTTCATAACTATAATTATCGAATCTGTAAAATGTTTTGTTGGAGTGATGAACTTATCTCAAGTGCACGTGAATTTGCTTGGAAGTTACGTTGTGCGCTAATTAAGTCAACAAGCTCATTTGTCAAATTTACATTTGATTGTTCTAATGATGATGAACTAATAGTACCAAGAGTTCCTGTACCTGGTTCCCCTGCTATTGGCTCTCCTGATGTTAAGCTTTTCTTCCAGCCTGTATTACCTACCTGCTGCAAACCTTGGGAATTAGGAAAGCGTACCATTGCCACTTGACCTAGGAATGATTGATCGCCATTACTGTATGATGCTACAACTTTACCATCATTCCCAATCTCTATCCCTGATAAACGACCAACAGTTGCACCATCCTGCTGAAGCGCTTTTACTTCAAAGCGGCTTGCGTACTGTGTAGGTACTTTATTTGATGTGTTAGCCTCATCTCGCCAATTAATTGCTACATTAGATGAAAATTGAGCTCCATTACTGAGTAAACCAGAAAGGTTGCCACCATCTAGTACTGCATCTTCAAATGTATTTGTTGTATTTGCAGTGCCGTTTGTTGTAGAGGGGAAGCCACTTGCGTCAAAACCAAACGTACTTAATGGGCTTGGCGTAGCAGTCGCATTACCAGAGGCATCGAACGGAACTTGATCTAATGTCCCATGTACTTGCCATTCATTCTCAGCTGATTTAACAAAGAAAAGCTGCATTACATGAGGTTCACCTAACGAGTCATAAACGGTTGTGGAGGTAGATGAACTATACGTTGCTTTATCAGTGGCATCAAAGGGAGCAGTCACAACATCTTCTCGAGAATCGACATTAAATGAAGTATAAACATTTGATGTTGCACGAGGTGAACCCGATGAATCTGGAATCTGTAATGGTGTCGATGTACTTAAACTCACAGAAGTCGTATCACCAGTTGCAGCATCTACAGGGAAACTTTGTAAATAATTACCTTGAGCATCAACAACAAAGTTATCTTTATTTAACTTAAATGCACCAGCACGGGTATAAGTAACATCCTGTGAACCTAGTTCTTGCGTTGTTGCAAAATAACCTTCTCCTTTGATCGCTAAATCTAACGAATTTTCAGTAAATTTTAATGATCCTTGGTGGAACTGCTGCGCAACCATCGTTGTTTGTGCACCATTACCTGTTTGAGTTTTACCAGAACTAAATACTGAGTTTGCATACACATCTGCAAACTCAGCACGAGACTCTTTAAAGCCTGTCGTATTTACATTAGCAATATTATTTGAAGTTACATCTAAATCTTTTTGAGCGGCTGCAAGGCCAGTTAATGAAATATTAAAGCTCATAATTCACCTACTATCTTTTCTTTAGTTAATTTAAAAAAGGGGGAAAACTAAGTAATCTCTGCTACGTCACTTAGCTTAACTGGACCTTCACTAGTATTAATAACAATACCATTCGAGCCATTAATATTAACGCTTTCAATGTTCTTAAATGTTGCAACAGGTAACGCTTCCCAGTCACCATCAACGCTTCCTTCGGCCTTAACGTTATATTCGCCAGGAGGAAGAGGTGTACCATTTTCATCTTTACCATCCCATTCAAAACGAACAGCACCAGCTTTCTGTGAGCCTAAATCAATTTGACGGACTGTTTGCCCAGAAGAATCTGTAATGGTTATACTCACATTATCAATTGGCTTTTCTGAAAATGCAGAACCTTTTGCTATACCTGTATCACTCAAATCGATCGTATCTGACTCTAACAATGCTTGCTTTCCAACTAAAGATGTTGCCTGTAACGCAGAATTTGATGTCATTGTCGCGGCCAATGATCCAAAATTGTCATTTAAATCAGTAATCCCTTGTGACATTGAAAACTGTGTCATTTGTGAAATCATCTGGTCATTATCCGTTGGTTTAGTTGGATCTTGATTAGATAATTCTTTGGTCAATAATGTGAAAAAATCATCCTGAGTTAACTGACCATTATCTTCACTAGTTTCAACTTGCTTCTCTTGCCAGCGAACAGATTCTATATAAGAAGATGAAGATGGACTAATATCGTTACTCATAACCTACCCTCGGTTAGCGCTGACCTAACAGCAGTGTTTTACTTAACATTTGCTTAGCTGCATCTGCAACTTGCACGTTTGTTTCATAAGAGCGAGAGGCAGAAATCATATTAGCCATCTCCTCAACAACATTAACGTTGGGTTTATAAATATAGCCATTTTCATCCGCACTCGGGTGATTTGGATTATACTCAATCTGTAATGGAGCACTGCTTTCAACAATGCCTAAAACTTTAACGCCAACGGCGGAGCCCTGTTGATTACTTGCCGATGCTGAAGCTTTGGTAAGTTCAGCAGCAAATACAGGTTGTCGCGCTCGGTATGTTTTGTCTTGAGAAGAACTAATCGTATTCGCATTAGAAATATTACTTGCGGTGGTATTTAAGCGTACATTTTGTGCGCTCATACCTGAACCTGCAATATCAAATACATTATATAAACTCATAATTTTTATCCTTGACTACCGAGTGCTTTATTCAGACCTTTAAATCTGCTGCTTAAAAATTGCAAGCTGGCCTGATACTCCATAGCATTCTGTGTATACAAGTTTCGTTCCACTTGTATATCAACCGAGTTACCATCACCCGTATCCGCTTGATTTGGTAAGCGAAATAATTCTGAATCACCCATACTACGAGTACCACCACTGATGTGTTTATCGTTAGTTCGTACCATTGTATTGCCGCTTTGCTGGTGTGATCTTGCCGCTTTTAATGCAGAGGCAAAATCAATATCTTTTGCTTTGTAGCCCGGCGTATCAGCATTCGCAATATTAGTTGCAATTACTTCTGCTCGTTGTGAACGGATCAACATAGCCTGCGGATGCACACCTAATGCCTTATCAAAACTGATAGCCATAACCATCTCCAAAAAATTGACTTACCTTGAATAAAGCAAAAAATACGCCATTAATACTAGAGTGGTGATTATTTATATAAGGCTATGTATTAAAAAGAAAAATGACGCTAGGCGCGTCATTTATATAGGGAAGGAGTTACTATTACAGCTTTTTTTGATAAATAATGCCAGGGTTGCATCGTACCATGTCAAATTCACTGCTTAAGCCTGTCATTGACTCTGATGCACCCAAAAATAAGTAACCTTTAGGATTCAGCGCTTGAGCAAATTGACTAATAATTTTAGCTTTTACTTCTGGGGCAAAATATATAAGTACATTTCGACAAAATATAATATCGAACTTGCCCATAAGTGCATAAGAATCAAGTAAATTTAAATGCCTAAAGCTAACTTGCTTTTTTATCGAATCATTTAATTGAGCCATACCATTACCGCTATCTTTAAAAAACTTTTTACGGCGCTCCACAGAAAGACCTCTTGCTAAAGCCAATGCATCGTATTCACCATTTTTACACATATCAAGCATCGTATTAGAGATATCGGTGCCAATAATTTGCGCCCCCATCCGTAACACATTAGGCTGCTTTGTTTGAAATTCAGCAACAGACATTGAAATAGAGTATGGTTCTTGACCAGAAGAACTCGCTGCAGACCAAATTTTTAGTGGTCTTCTTAGCTCCTTAAATTCCGGGAAAAGCTTATTTTGAAGCAATTCAAACGGGTATTGATCTCTAAACCACAACGTTTCATTCGTAGTCATTGCGTCTACAACCGCAGCACGAAGCTGTCGCTCATGAGGACCCAGCGTTTTGCTAACCAGCTCTGATAAAGATTCTACATTAAATCGAGTCATTAACGGCGCAAGTCGGCTTTTCACCAAATATTGTTTATTTTCACCTAAAACGATCCCGCATTGCTGCTCCAAAAACGAACGAAACTGATCGTATTCACTTTGCTGCAAATCTTTATTATTCAAATTAGTAACACCTATTTGTATTAATCACAATGAACCCATTTTTTCACAGCAGTTGCTAGTTCATCTGGGTTAAATTTTGCAATAAAGTCATCAGCTCCTACTTTTTCAATCATCGCCTGATTAAAAACACCACTCAATGAAGTATGTAAAATAACATGTAAAGGGGCAAGTTTAGGATCTGCTTTAATTTCTGCCGTTAACGTATAGCCATCCATTTCAGGCATTTCAACATCAGATATAAGTAAAGCGACGCGTTCGGTAATATTGTCTTTACAATCTAGTTCAGCTATTTCTTTTAACCTTATTAAAGCTTCTTTACCATTTTTAGCTAACTCAGTTTGAACACCAAGTGGCTCTAGCGCACGTTTAACTTGGTTACGCGCAACAGCTGAATCATCAGCAATAAACACAATTCGCTCACCCAAGTCTTTTTGAATATCGCCGCTAGCTGCTACATCAGCACTTACTTCTGTGTTTACAGGGCAAATTTCGTTAAGAATCTTTTCTACGTCTAATATTTCGACCAGTTCATTTTCGATTTCGGTTACAGCGGTTAAATATGAATATCGGCCAGCACCTGATGGAGGCGGCATTATTTTTTCCCAATTCATATTAACAATACGCTCTACCCCACCCACTAAAAAACCTTGCACTGAGCGGTTATATTCAGCAATGATAATAAAACTGTCTGTTATGTTTTCTATTGGTCGCCCACCCACGGCCATAGAAAGATCTATCACCGAAATAGTCTGGCCACGAATATGTGCAACACCACGAATATAGGCGTTTGACTTTGGCATACTTGTTAGTGGAGGGCATTGTAATACTTCCCTCACCTTAAATACGTTTATACCAAAACGCTGCCGACCCCTGAGCTTAAATAATAGTAATTCTAGGCGGTTCTGCCCAACCAACTGGGTGCGCTGGTTTACTGAGTCTAAAATGCCTGCCATTCAAATCTCCTAAAGAAAACAAATAATACGGAATGATAATTGCTTTCTATTTATAAAGCTTACATAACATCACGGGAGCGTCTTCTTTTTGACGCAAAATATTTATACCCTGTTTGAAACCATAAGCATAGTCGAAACATTATGAGTTTGTTAAAAAAAGTCAGAAGATACAGTGTTTTTTATTTTGTTGCTAGCCTCAGCTTCGCTTTACCCCTGCACGCAAAAGTCTTTAATAAAGATTTATTACAAGAAATCGCAATAAGTTATGTCGCCGATCAGATTGGTTCTACAGAAAATACTAAAATACAATTAAGTGCTTTACCACTTGATAGTCGTATTCCTGATCGAACCTGTCAAAATGCGCTCGAGTTACTAATCCCAAATGAGCCGCCATTTAATCGACAAGTTACATTACAAATAAAATGTAACGATACTCAGAATTGGTCTCAGTACGTGCATGTAAGAATAGTTGAAATGGCACCTGTTGTGATCGCTAACGCAAATTTAGTGCGAGGTGAAGTAATAACAAGTTCTCACTTAAGTATTGAAATGAAACCAACACATTTTGTCAGAATGCAGTATTTAGATAACCCAAAAATACTTATTGGAAGTAGGAGCAAACGCAATATAAGAAGCGGGATGCCTATATTACTTAACCAAATATGTATGGTGTGCAAAGGTGATTCTGTAAACATTTTAGCCAACCTTAGAGGGTTGAAAATAAAGACAACAGGAGTTGCATTGGAGGACGGAACAATTGGAGAACAAATACGCGTTAAAAATAAAAAAACAGGTAAAGTTTTAAATGCGCGAGTAGATGGTGTAGAGTCAGTGCAGGTAAACATTTAATTCAAAATTATGCTAAAGTATTCTACGTAGATGCCGATATGTTGGTATAAGTTGGGTAATATACAGGTTTATTATTATGGTCAGTCAAATTAATTCAGGTAATCAACAAACTGCTGCTTTAGCTAATACTAAGCAACAAAAAGTTGATTTACAAAGAGATAATGCTAATACGCAAGCAACTCAGTCGGCTTCACCTAAGGCGGCCAGTGACTCAGTAAGTCTAACGCCGCAAGCGAAGCAATTAAAAACGTTGCAAGAAAAAGCGCAGCAATCATCTGGTTTCGACAGTGATAAAGTTTCAGAACTCAAAAAAGCAATTACTGAAGGTAAGTACCAAATTGACAATGAAAAGTTAGCTAAAAACTTAGCTAGTTTCGAGTTTGACGTATATGGCTGATCATAATAGTTTAATTATCGTCAAGCTGAACGAGCAAGGAAAATGCTTAGATTCATTAGCCACCTTATTAAATGATGAGTTGACCGTGATTGCGTCTCGACGTGGCGAAGGTTTGAAAGAAATTGCTCAACAAAAAATGCCTTTTTTAACTAAGTTAAATTCTCTTGATAAACAATTAAATAAACTCATTGCTAATAACGACGAACAGTCAGATGAAGTTCCTGATTTAATTTCAGTTGTACGTAGCAAGCTTGAAAAATGTAAAAAACAAAATGATGTAAATGCACATGCTGCACACCAAGCACAATTGAGCGTTAAACAATTGAAAGAGATTTTAATTGGTGCTCCTTCTTCAATGACATACGATCAAGCCGGTAGCGAAGTAAACACCAACAGCCAACTTGTACGTAACCTAAAAGCCTAAATTGATTGGGTATAATAAAAAGTCATCATCCCTAATTAAATAAATTTAGTAATACGTTACCTTCTTTACTTCTCGAGGCTTAACTTCACCTATATATAAATCGTGAACACGTTTCATATTTAATTCAAGTTCAGTTACATAAGTATCATCTACAGCATACGTTTTAATTACTTGCGCCCCTTTTATAATCCCCTGCACTTTACTTTGTAAATAGTCATCTTGCGCTATTGAGCCTGCAACACTAGTTCCGGCGGTAATTTTTTGCCCGTAAACTTGTTCTGTTAATTCTCGATAAGCCTCCAGCTTTGACGCTTTAATAGCCATTAGTTGCTTTTGCGAACGGTTAGCGCCCTTTTGCAAGCTGATAGGCGCATAGCCAATCGCTTTTATAATAGGGTAATTATTTGGCGCTACATATTTATATTCAACATGTTTATCAAACACGCTACTGCAACCACTTAGTGCTAAGCACCCCAGTGTGATAGATAATGATATTGCTCGCATTGTACATCGTCCTAATAAACTAATTAAGCAACTATATGCACGTTTAATGCCATTTATAGTATTAAAAACAACGTTGGTACAGTCCTTGCTCTAAACACACTACTAGCTAAAGTTTAATTGGAGTAAGTGTATGAAATCGTTTCTATCATCAGTATTTGTAGGATTAAGCGCAACTGCTTTATTAACGTTTTCACCTTTTACAAAAGCGCAGTGGTATGAATCGACTGGGCACGCACTTGTTCAAAATGGGGATATGAGCGCAGCCAAATCTGCTGCTGTAAAAGACGCAATAACCCAAGCTTTAGTATTTTCAGGCGCAAGAGTAAGCTCAGTGCAAACCTTGGTAGATGGCGTGTTAATGCAAGATCAACTTAAAATTAGCAGTCACGGTGAAATTCAAAAAATTGAGCTTATAAGCGAAAATAAATACGACGATAAATTTGCAATCACACTGCGCTTAGACATTTTCGCTCAAACAGAACAATGCCCGCAAAACACCTTTAATAAATTTTTAGCTGTAACCCAAAGCCAGCTTAATCATCGCGAGCAAGCAAAAACGGGTCAAATTTTTGACATAGATAAAGCGGTTAGCAAAAATATTTTTTCGGCGCTGCAAAAATCAAAAATGAGTGCAATACCTGTTGCCTATTACAAAAACGCTATCAAAGTTGATAAATATTTTACTCAACAACATGATTACTCCACTGCCCAGTTAGAAGAAATTGCAACTCGTAGTAACGCTCAATATGTTTTATTAAGCCAAATAACAAACCTATCGACCAGTAATAAACTCAATAGTGAATATGCGTTTTGGCAAGATGAAAGCTACCAGCGTAGCTACCAAATAGAATTAACATTGTTTGATGGCACAACGTACGAGCAACTTTGGCAAAATAGCTATCAAAGCCAAGCAATTTGGCCATTCGAAAAAACAGCCATAATTGATGTAAACAGTGATAGATTTTGGCAATCACCTTTTGGGCAAAGTATAAGTGAAATAAATCACTCTTTAAGTTACGACATACAAGCTGCAATGGCGTGTTTACCAACGCAAGGTAAAATAATGCACATTGAAAACAGCAAAATAGTCTTAAATTTAGGTAAAGCACACGGTTTACAAAAAGGCCAACTGCTCAGCATTGCACATCATAATTACTTAACGGATGCAGCGGGTAATATCATGCCGCATAAAGTAACCACACTTAACACCATTCGCGTTGAACAGCTTTATCAACAAAGTGCCATTGCGGTAAGTATTGACGACAAACCGCTACCAGGCGTGCAAATAAACGATGTAGTAGAAATAATCAGCCAAGATTTTTAATTAACCTTTTTAGTTAATTTAGCTTTTAAATTAGGGTGAGCAGACAACCACTCGCCCAATTGTTCTACACCAGATAAATGCGGATAATGCTTTCGACATGCAAATACCACATTACGCTGCTGATTAGGAAATATAGGCATGTAGTCAATACCCGCCCGCTCTGAGCAAGCAAGCTTTGGTACAAAGGTAACACCATCATTGATAGCCACCAGCGCTAATAATGTTTCTAAACTATTCCCCTGATACTGGCTAGAAACATCAACACCGGCAGAAAAACAAAACTGTTGGGCTTGATCTTTAAAGCAATGGCCATCACTTAACATTAAGAGGCTACATCCTTGAAGGTCGCTTAACGCCACTTTTTTGTGCTTAGATAATGTGTTGTTTTGAGAAACGGCCACTAAAAAGTCTTCTTTATATAAATTAACAGCATGAAAGTTTTTAAGTTCTGGTACATCAGCCAAAATAGCAAAATCGAGTTCACCGCTATTTAGCGCCTCTAAAATGGTCGCTGTTTGCATTTCGATAAATGAAAAATGGCTATTTACAAAAGCCTCTTTCATTGATGTAAGTAATGTTGGCAGCAAATAAGGCGCAATGATAGGAATTATACCAATGGTTAATTTACCTTGCAGCGGTTCATTTGATGTCGCGGCTAATTCTTTCAGTATTTGTGTTTGCTCTAAAATCAGCTCTATTTGCGTCAATAAACGAGCGCCTTTACTCGTAAGAGTAACTTGCTTGGTGGAACGATCAAATAAAACAACGCCCAGCTCTTGTTCAAGTTTTTTTACTTGCCCACTTAATGTAGGCTGGCTAACAAAACAGGCATCGGCAGCTTTACGAAAATGTTTATAGTGCGCGATTGCTTTTACATATTCGAAATCTTTTAAGTTCATATTCAGCTCCACCTGATAGTTTATAGCTATCAGTTTAATACAAACAAACGATTGGAACTATATTTAATTATTCACCATAATGGCTATCAACAAATCAAGAGGAACAAAAACTATGTTGAACAATATCGAAGGTCAAACAATCCCAAGTGTTACATTTGCAACTCGTGAAAATAACGAATGGAAATCAGTAACAACAGATGACATTTTTAAAGGTAAAACGGTTGTAGTGTTTTCACTACCAGGTGCATTTACACCAACATGTTCATCAACTCACTTACCGCGTTACAACGAATTAGCAGGCGTACTTAAGCAAAACGGCGTTGACGAAATTGTATGTTTATCAGTAAACGACACCTTTGTAATGAACGCATGGGCTGAACATCAAGAAGCGCAAAACATTACTTTATTACCAGATGGCAACGGCGAATTTACTGACGGCATGGGCATGTTAGTAGACAAAAATGACCTAGGCTTTGGTAAGCGCAGCTGGAGATACTCTATGCTGGTTAAAGATGGTGTAATTGACAAAATGTTCATCGAACCAGATTTACCAGGCGACCCGTTTGAAGTATCTGACGCAGACACAATGCTTGACTACATCAACCCTAAGCAAGCTAAACCAGAACCAGTAAGCATCTTTACTAAACCTGGCTGCCCTTTCTGTAAAAAAGCGAAAGAGCTACTTGCAGAAAAAGGTTTCGCCTATGAAGAGATTGTTATGGGTGCAGGCGCATCACTAACAAGCCTTAAAGCTGTATCTGGTCGTGATACTGTTCCACAAATATTTATTGGTGGTAAACACATTGGCGGCTCAGACGATTTAGAAAAATACTTTGCTTAATTAAGTAAAAATTAACAGGGGCCTATTGCCCCTGTTTAATAAAGGATATCTACTATGAAAGAATTGCAAACCGATGTTGTTGTTATAGGCGCAGGTACAGCTGGTTTAAGTGCTTATCGTAATGCTAAACAGTTCACACAAAATGTATTAATGATTGAATCAGGCGCATATGGCACAACATGCGCACGTGTTGGTTGTATGCCTAGTAAATTATTGATTGCAGCCGCCGAAGCCGCACACGCAATTGAAATGGCACCTGCATTTGGTGTGCATAGCTCAAAGCCAGTCATTGACGGCAAAGCAGTTATGGCACGCGTAAAAAGTGAACGAGATCGTTTTGCAGGATTCGTAGTAGAAGCCGTAGATGAATTACCAGATGGTGATAAAATTCGTGGTTACGCTAAATTTTTAGACACAAACCGCGTACAAATAGACGACCATACAATTATTACAGCAAAACGCTTTGTAATTGCCACCGGTTCACGCCCTTCATACCCTGGCGTATTTAATAACTTTGGCGACAAACTTATTATAAACGACGACGTATTTGATTGGGATGACCTACCAGAATCAGTCGCTGTATTTGGCCCTGGTGTAATAGGTCTTGAAATTGGTCAAGCACTTAGCCGACTAGGCGTAAATGTAAAACTATTTGGTGTAGGCGGCGCAATTGGCCCACTTACAGATCCAGTAGTAAAAGACTATGCAAACACTGTGTTCGCTCAAGAATTTTTTGTAGATACCGACTCAAACGTATCTGACATGATGCAAGTTGGCAACAAAGCACAGCTAACTTACACCGACAAACAAGGTGAAAAACATACCGAACAGTTTGACTACGTACTTGCAGCCACAGGCCGAGTACCTAACGTAGATAAACTAGGCCTTGAAAACACCGGTATTGAACTTGATGAACGCGGCGTACCGCACGCAGACACACACACAATGCAATGTGGTGAGTCGAACATATTTATAGCAGGCGATGCCAGCAACATGCTACCACTGCTACACGAAGCATCTGACCAAGGTGCTATTGCGGGTCAAAATGCAGGGCGCTTTCCAGATGTGCGTATAGGTCTGCGCAGAGCTAAAATTGCAGCTGTATTTAGCGACCCACAAATAGCAATGGTAGGCGAAAGCTACAAGCAAATTACTGACCGATTAGGCCCATGCGGTTGTTTTCAAGTAGGCGAAGTCAGCTTTGAAAACCAAGGCCGTAGCCGAGTAATGCTTAAAAACAAAGGTCATATGCGTGTATATGCAGAGCAAGGTACAGGCTTATTTTTAGGTGCAGAATTTATTGGCCCACAAGCCGAACACATCGCTCACTTATTAGCTTGGGCTGTACAAAACAAAATGACCGTACCACAAATGCTTGATATGCCATTTTACCACCCAGTAATTGAAGAAGGGTTACGTACCGCCCTTCGCGACTTAAATGCCAAACTTAAATTTGGCCCAGACATTGTAAACTCATGTATGGAATGTGGTCCTGGCGCATAAACTGCTCATTGCACATACACTTGCTAACATAGGCCAAAGTATTTACTTTGGCCTTTTTATTTTTATAAATTTTTTAAAACAGACCTCTCAAATAATATATTTACTGTTACACTCAATTGATAACTCAATTAAAATGATGGAATAGCTATGTCCAATAATAAATTTAGACTTGTTACACGCAGTGATTTTGATGGCCTAGTATGCGCCGTCCTTTTAAAAGACTTAGACCTAATTGACGACATTTTGTTTGTCCATCCAAAAGACATGCAAGATGGCAAAATAGACATTACCGAAAACGACATTACCACCAACCTTCCCTACGTTGCAGGTTGTCATATAGCGTTTGATCATCACCTTAGCGAAACCGTACGTAACTCAAACGACATTAAAAACCATATTATTGATCCGCAAGCCCCTTCGGCTGCACGTGTAGTTTATGACTATTATGGTGGCGCTGAAAAATTTCCGAATATCTCAGTTGAAATGATGGACGCCGTAGACAAAGGTGATGCTGCTCAGTTTTCAAAAGACGAAATATTAAACCCAACAGACTGGGTATTAATGAACTTCATTATGGATGCACGCACAGGGTTAGGCCGTTTCCGTGAGTTTAAAATTTCAAACTACCAATTAATGATGAAACTCATTGACGCCTGTAAAGACCAAAGCATTGAACAAATACTGCAAATAGAAGATGTAGCCGAACGTGTTGCTTTATATAACGAGCATAACGAAAAAGCAAAAGAGCAAATTACTCAATGCGCCACTGTCCATAAAAATTTAGTGGTACTTGATTTAACCCAAGAAGAAACTATTTACGCTACCAACCGCTTTGTTATTTACGCCATGTACCCCAACTGCAACATCTCAATCCATAAACTGTGGGGCCTTAAAAAGCAAAACGTAGTGTACGCAATTGGTAAATCAATCACCAACCGTACCTCAAACACCAATGTTGGCGAGCTATGCTTAAAATATAATGGTGGCGGGCACTTAAATGCAGGTACTTGCCAAGTAGAAACCAGTAAAGCAGAAGCCGTACTTAGTGAGTTAATCGATACAATTACAAGTGATGGTTAGACATTAAAATTTAGCGTTTTTTAAACTATTAATAGAGCGAGTAAATTGACGTTTACTCGCTTTTTTTGTGTATAAAAATACTAAAGCATGCTTACAAAGCTATTACGATGGAGAACTCATACTCGAAGTAAAAGGCTTGTAGTTCGCTAGTAAATCCGCTTTACAAGGTAGTAGCACCAAAGGATTAAACTGCCCGAATTCAGGTTCCAAGTGCACCAAACCTTTAACTTACCACTTGCCAGAATGGCAAAAAAGGACGATTAAACAGGACAGGACGATTAAACAGGACAGCCACTCTAATTGTACAAATAATATTGTGTCATTCAGGGCGGGATCACACTTTGTAAATAAACAAATTTTATGATCTAATACCATAAATTTCATCACCTTAAACTTATTATGTCACTCTTCTCACATTTAGAACTCGTCAAAGATAATCGTTCACATATAAATCAGCACCATAACTTAGTTGATGTGCTTTTTCTAATTATTACTGCCGTTACATCAGGGTGTGAAAACTGGCAAGACATTGAAGTCTATGGCGAAAGTAAGCTTAATTGGTTAAGAGGATTTCGTTCTTTCAAAAATGGCATACCCACTCGACATAGTATTGCTCGGATTTTTAGAACCGTTGATACTGACTCATTACTACTCGCGATGTATAGCTGGGTCAATCAAAACCGCGTTAAGTCAGCGCATCCTGTCATTGCCTTCGATGGCAAAACTATTCGCGGAGCAAGTAAACACATTGCTGATAAATTACACCTCGTCTCAGCATTTGATTGTGAGGCAGGTCTCACATTATTCCACCAAACAGTTGGCAGTAAGACGAATGAAATACCGGCAGTTCGGGATTTATTGAAAATACTCGATATCAATAACACCGTCATTACACTTGATGCTTTGCACTGCCAAAAAGAAACGCTAAAACAGCTAATTAACCTGAATCTCGTTTAAGAAATTGAACTAAATGCCTGTTCCGAGATCCGATCTTTCGACCAAAAACGATTGGATAAGCAAGGAACAGGCATGATTAAATTAGTTGAATTATTTTGCGATGTCGATGATTTTTGCAAAGTATTTATACCCCAATGGGAAAAACAATTACTCGAAGATGGCACCCAAAAACGTCAGCGTTCAGGACGTATGACGACCAGTGAAATTATGACTATTGTTATTAGTTTTCATATGTCACATCACCGAGATTTCAAAAATTACTACCTTGGCTATGTATCACTTATGTACAAAAGTGAATTTCCCAACTTGCTCAGCTACACACGATTTTTAGCCGTTATGCCAAGGGTAATTGTGCCGATGTGTGCCTATTTTACTTCACTTAAAGGTAAACCCACAGGCGTTGAATTCATTGACTCCACATGTATTAAAGTGTGCCATAATATTCGTATTCCAAGACACAAAACCTTTGATGGAATAGCCCAGCGTGGCAAAGGAACAATGGGATGGTTTTATGGCTTCAAGCTACATTTAATCGTTAATCACCATGGTGAAATTGTTGCTGCGAAAGTGACAACAGGAAATGTACATGATACTCAACCAGTGCGTGAGTTAGCGAGCTGCCTGACGGATAAATTATATGGTGACAAAGGGTATTTAAGTAAAGCTTTAGAAGCCGATTTACTCGATAAAGGGGTAAAGCTCATTACGACGGTTCGCAAAAATATGAAGGCAAAAGCGATGTCATTATGGGATAGAGCAATGCTTTCAAAACGCTTTATAATCGAAACAATTAATGACCAGCTCAAGAACATATCCTTCATTGAACATTCAAGACATCGGAGTATGAACGGCTTTATGTTGAATTTAGTCGCTGGATTGGTGGCTTATTGCTTGAAAGAAAAGAAGCCACACCTTAATTTAACTGACGTAGAGCTTAACGCATTAGTTATCGCTTAAGCAGAACTCAGGTTAATTAGCAGACATGCAGATTATCTAGTGCAAGCAAAGGGTAATCAAAAGAAACTTTATAGCGCGATTCAAGATGCATTTACACACCAGTATGAATCTGAAAACTCAGAGATACTTAGTCATGTAACACAAGATGAAGGGCATGGGCGAAAAGAAGTACGCACGATAGATTGTCTTGATGCGCGTTTATTACCGAGTGAAATTAAAGAGAGCTGGCCATCAGTTAGAACAATCGTTGCGGTGCAGCGAGAGCGAACGAAGGGTAATAGAACGAGTATTGACACACATTACTACCTAACATCGTTGACAGACAATATATTGATAAGTAAAGCAATGACGTGGTTTAATGGATTCGACTACCCCAGTTAAGAGATAATCAACTTAACTGGAGATCGATAATGACAAAACGTAAAAAGTATTCCAAAGAATTTAAACTTGATGCTATCGCATTAGTTGTTGAGCAAAACTACTCACAAGCAGAAGCCTCTAGAAATTTAGGGGTAAATCCCAACATGCTTGGTCGCTGGATAAAAGAAGCTGAAAATGATGATGGGCATGCTTTTAGAGGGAACGGTAATTTAACCCCTGAGCAAGAAGAGATCAGAGAGCTAAAAGCGCAAGTGAAACGCCTAGAAATGGAGCGTGAAATATTAAAAAAAGCGACGGTCTTCTTTGCCAAAGAAACGAAGTGAAATATTCGTTCATAACCCAATACAAGAAGACCTGGCCTGTGGCGACAATGTGCCGAATACTGGGTGTAAAAAGTAACAATTACTATAGTTATCAAAAGCGATTCTCAACTAAATCAGAGGATCCAACACATCAAGAAATGATTGATTGTGTCAAGGACATAGCGCACTTCAGTGATAATACTTACGGTGAAAGGCGTATTCAGAAAGTCTTAAATGCACTCGGTTTTCCGGTGAGTCGTTACAAAACAGCACAGCTAATGAAAGAGGCAAATGTCTGGGTGCGTTATAAAAAGAGATACAAAGTGACAACGAATAGTGAGCATAATAAGCCTATTTATCCCAATGTACTTGAGCAAAACTTCAACGTTGAAGCAGCTGATCAAGCCTGGGTACAAGATATCACTTATGTTTGGACTGCAGAAGGTTGGTTGTATCTGGCGGTAGTGATTGATTTATATTCGCGAAAAGTCGTTGGTTGGAGCATGGGCTCACGAATGAAAGCGCAGCTTGTCTGTGACGCACTGACTATGGCGATGTGGCAACGCCAGCCCAAAACAGGGTTAATTATCCATTCAGATCAAGGGGTTCAATATGCAAGCCACCAATATCGTAAATTGCTCAAGTCAAATGACTTCATTGGTAGCATGAGTAAGAAAGGCTGTTGCTGGGATAATGCTGTTGCAGAAAGCTTCTTCGGTAGTTTGAAGCAAGAGCGCGTGCATTGGAAAAACTACCCAACGCGTTATGAGGCTCAACAGGATGTAATGAATTACATCTGTATGTGGTACAACAGTCGTCGCTTACATTCGTACTTAAATTATCAAAGCCCAAATGACTTTGAAGAACGAATCGAAACATTAGATATGGTTTCTTAACTAGGGTGACTGAATTTAGTTGACCACGTCACAATAAGACAACATTGGCTGATAGAAAATCAGCAACACTGGATACTGGATGTCGTATTTAAAGAAGATGCCTGTCAAATACATGAGCCATTAAGTGCGCAACATATGGCACTATTTAGACGCGTCGTTAGGAACATGATAAAGCAGCATACGAAAAGCAAGGGGTCAATAAGAAGTAAGTGTGTAAGAGCTTGTTATGATGATGCTTTTAGAGAAGAACTTCTTTTTGGTTAACATTTTTAACAAAGTATGCTCGCGCCCTGTTGTGTCATTAAATTTACTTTTTTGACCAAGAATTCATTTCTTTTTATATTATTATTTTTCGGGGGGATTACCAAATAAGCCATTATCACTATTAAACTTAAATTACGCGCATGAAAATAGCTGCATCATTGCAGTTTTAATTTTTATTGAGTTGTTTAAACGTTATGCGAGTAGCTTTTCGCAGTTACTTATATTCGCTCGCCGTTTTCGGTTTAAGTTTTCACAGTAACTCACTTGTGAAGTGGGCCTCCCTACTGCACCGTGAAATACGCGTGTAAATTGTGTGGTGAGTTTTAACCAGTTTTCGGGGGAGATATTTACTCTTTCGAGTAAGGGTAAGCGTGTACTTTCAATATACCCGCGTTTATCTTCTCGCATACAGCGCCCTGTTAACTCAACAAGTTCAAGATACGATTTAAGCTCAAACGGGAGTCCTTTTGGCATTATTTGACGTGGCATGCCTGCAAAGCGGAGCAGTTTTTTTGGTTGCTTGCCTTCGTTTGCCCGTGTTAAGCGTTGTTTGATGCTGGTATGGTCTGATTCCTCTGATGTATTTGCCATTTTGGCTCTGATGGGATTTAAATCTACATACGCCATACAGGCGGCAAGTGCAGCTTCATCTAATAATGCTTGGGATCTAAATCGTCCCTCCCAAAAACGGCCAGTACAGTTATCTTCTTTATTTGCTCTGCGCGCAATGTCTTCATTTAATAACCTCATAAACCAGCTAATACTTGATAAGCGCTCTCGGTATTCCTTTACTGTTTGATTAAAAAAGATAAGTTCAGCTTTACTTAGCTTTTTACCTTGTACATATTTCTGCGTTAACAATGTGCCTTTACAGAGTTTATGCCAGCGAATAACAATCGCTTTATCATTCAGCCTGTTTGCTTTTTTATCATCAACATACAGTACTAAGTGAGTGTGATTACTCATCACTGCATAAGCACATACATCAATACAAAATACCTTAGCTAATTCAAGCAGCTTATCTTCAACCCAACCTCTACGATGCTCATAAGATTGACCGGTAAAATGGTCTTCGCCACATAAAAAAGCACGACGAACACAACGTGAAATACAGTGATAATATTTTGTATCAACCAAACTTACTTGGCGCTTTCTTGCGATTGCCATGTAACACCCTGCTTGTTTTTTACACTAAATAAAGCCTAGTACTTCGTTTTACAAAGTGCAAAAATTAGAATGGGTGATGAGATGGACGCTCCCCTAAACGGCGTCAATGCGCCAAACTGGTTAACTCACACTCAGTTAAAGGGAACGTCCATCATGAAAATTAGCACATTATCAATTGATTTGGCAAAAAATGTATTCCAAGTCGCTGGCTTTAATCATCATCACAAAAGAGAATGCAATAAACGCTTAAACAGACCTAAACTCAACGCCTTCATGGCAAATGCCCCACCGTGTCGCGTGGTGATGGAAGCCTGTTATTCTTCCCACTACTGGGGGAGAGTATTTACGTCTTACGGTCATACCGTTGACCTTATTCCTGCACAACACGTTACCCCCTTTGTTCGCGGCAATAAAAATGATAGTAACGATGCCCTTGCTATCTATGAAGCAAGCTTACGCCCTAATATTAAATTCGTTCCTATTAAAACCGAAGCTCAGCAAGAAATACTCATGCTCCATAAGATACGTGAGCGACTTCTGCAAAACAGGATTGCTGCAACCAACCAATTACGCGGTTTATTGGTCGATTTTGGGTATGTATTTCCTGTCGGTATTAAGGCGTTTCAGCAAGGGATAATTGCGTTAGAAAGTGATTCTGAGCTTCGCCCTCAGCTGCGCATTATGGTGAGTGATATTTACACTGAGTACAAAACCCTTGTTAAACGCATTAAAGCTATTGAAGCGATGCTTACTGCACACGTTGAACGGGATACAAACGCTAAAATACTTCACTCCATTCCTGGCGTGGGTGTACTCAATGCCTCTGCTTATGCAGCATCAATCGGGAACGGTCAGGCATTTAAGAGCGCAAAAGAACTCGGGGTGTGGCTAGGATTAACACCTAAACAATATGCGTCAGGCGATAAAAGTAAAATGTCTGGTATTACTAAGCGCGGCAACAGTTACCTACGAAAACAACTTATTCACGGTGCTCGCGCCCTTATCGCCAGAAGCCACCATAAAACAGATGCGCTAAGCCAGTGGATAAATCAATTACGCGAGAAAAAACACTTTAATTGTGTGGTGGTCGCCACCGCACACAGATTGGCTCGACTGATGTGGATATTGCTGACCAAGCAAACTCTCTACTCACCTCAGTTTGTGCAAAATACACAGAAGGATGCTTAATTATGCGTATTTTACACGCCAATCACACCCGAGTTTACGACTTAAGACAGCCTGGTTATGACATAGGTTTTAAAACCTGAGTGGGTGTTTGGGCACTTAAGTCGTAACATACACTTATCCTGTATGTACTTCACTTATAATGAAATAAAAAGCGCACGCTAACCAAGGTTAACCAGATAAAGACACGAGATTTAATCTCGCTTGGGTGAATATTTTTTAGGTCCCTTGGTACGAAGCTCATTAGGAGCATGGCGCATGATAACCATGACACCATAGCTCGAATATATGTCAGTACCTTTGCTTTTCAGCAAGCTTGTGACGCATCATTACTGTGATATGAGATACGTGATAATAGAATAAAGGCATCAATTTTGATGTTTATACATTAGCTCGTCTTGACTTCAAGGGAGCGTCCATATATGTCTTTGTTGTTTTTCTCTGCCGATTTAAAGTACGGTAATGTTATTGGGCTATGAACATTTATAGCACCCTAAAAATAACTCAATAAAGGAATTTAAGTTATGAAATTTTCACATTTACTCCCTACAACAATGTTTGTTGTTGCTGCAAGTTTTTCTTTCAATGCAATCAGTGCTGATACTTCAGTTACAGAGTCATCTTCAATTCAAATACAAGAGCCACATGATCAAATTGCTGCATTTAACTCTATTTTAGAGTTTGAAGAAGCAGCTAATGGTGCTCAAAAAGCCAGTGCATATCAACGTTGTAGCCCTACTATTTATACTCGATATACGAGTCTGAAACTGGAGCAAACACGTACTCTTGCAAGCTTTACTTATGATGGTGGCAACTGTCATAGATACGGTTTTGCTATTTTAAGAAACTATGACGGACATGATTTCAAAGTGACTTTAATTGATAGTAATGGGGATAGAGTTGCTGGTGGTTATGGTGTCGCTGTTTCAACTTCTATTTATAATGCAGGTACTTACTATTGGAAAGTTGAGAATAAAACAGAAACAGGATCTACTTATGGTGGAATCACATATGAAGTAAGATCTGGTGGCTAGTTAAACTATATATTAACGACTCAGTACATGAGTCGTTAATATAAATAATGATTTAAAATGAAAGTTTAAGTTTTATAAAGTTATGCCGATAAAATAAAACAGTATATAAAAAAGGATTTTTATGAAAATTAATAATAACTCATTACATATCCAACTTGGGAGTAAAGCCACTCTTTTTACAAAAATGGATAACAAAAATTTCAAAAATTTTTCTGAACAAAAAAATATCACCACGAGTAACTCAAAAGTAGACTTAATCACCACTAGTTTAGACTCGAAAAAAGAGCAAAATAATAATACCTTTGATTCATCATTAATTGAGGGGAGTGCTTATGAGAAAATATTCAACAAAGAAGAACTTGATTTTTCTAATATGACTATAAATGAACTTCATAACATTGTTAAAAATGTAAATAAAATGGAACGTGAATACACACAAAAATACGGCAGTGATGAGCCAGTTAGATTAGGTAAGTCAGGAAACCCCATAATATCTAGAAAAAAAGAAGATATGAATGATTTAGAGTATAAACTTAGGATCCTTTCTTATGGTGGGGGGGACGTAGATCCTGATAAAAAAATTGATGTTATGGAGTATTTTTCTAGCAGTTCAGAGAAATTAGATGGGCTTGCTAAACAATACCCAGAACGCCGAACTTATCAAGCAAGAGCCTCCTACATGAAAGAAATAATTAATACGTTTGATAAATTTATATCTGATGATACATTTGATATATATCAAGAAAAGGCTGCTTTATTGTTAACCGATAAAAAGAAAATTGATGTTTTTATTTGATAGCAATTTTATTAGCCTGTTGTTGTTTAATTAATTCGGCTTATACTAAATTATCATATGACCCTGTAATAAACTGAATATTGCCCATTTCGTCTGGTTATAATCACAATTAGAACAAGTACCTAAATTTTTTCTTTCATAACTATCTCCCTGATTTTGTTGTTATTTGTTTTGTATATTCTTTTTTAATCATGGCTGTTTGCTCGTCATAATCTATATACATAGTAGCGCTAAACTTGGCTTTCCAAAGGTTCGCATCACCTTGCGTAAATACAACAAAGGCATTTATTGCATAAGCGTTCATATTTCCAACTTTAAATATCTCTATAAACTTTCTTTTAACTAAAACTTTAATATGTTTTGCTATTGTTTTTCTTCCTAATTTAAACAACTTTTCTAAAGTTGCCATAGAAACGCAAATAGCATTGCTATTATCCATTTCACTGACGAAAAACTCTAATATTGAGTTAGCAACTGGCTCTTGTATCGCAAGTTGTACTTTGGCTTTATAATTCTGTTTGTTCCAAGAAAAAAATGGTGCGCTCTTCTGTTTTGCTTTTTTTTCGCCTGTTTCACTGTCAGTCTCTAAATCAACAGGGCAAACCTGATCATCTTCTCTTTTCGTAGTATATCTTTCTGCAACAGCTAAATTATTCATAACATTCTCCTTATAAATTGTTTGAATAGTATTATTGATCCATATAAATAATTTTTGTCAAACCAAGTTGTGTAAATAAATACCGAAGATGTGTAGTGAGTGATACATTAATGCATCATAGCAACTTAAAAAATAAGAATATAAAAATCAACAACCTAGCCTAATTAGGACGTACTGCGTATTCTCATGACTTTGATCACCGATTCTCATCAGCTTTGATCACCTGATTTATCATTTTGTAGAGCCATTTTTAAATTAGCTTAACTGATCATCATCAGTCAATTTATTTAACTGTTTTCGTATCGATTCTCCTTTTAAATTCAACTTAATCGAACCATGAATTAGCCTATCTAAAATGGCGTCAGCATGGGTTGATTCTCCAATCATCTCATGCCAGTTTTCCTGCGGGAGCTGACTTATAATTATGTGTGATTTATACCCATACCGCGCATCGATTAATTCGAGTAAGTCACCTCGTTGCTGTGCACTCAGTGGTTCAAGCCCCCAGTCGTCTAAGATCAGTAGATCATACTTTATTAACTTCGCCAGTAATTTCCGGTAACTACCATCTGCTTGTGCTAGAAACAGGCTTTCAAGTAGTTCTTTTAATCGAATATAGTAAACGCTTTTTCCTTGTAGGCAGTGCTCATGCCCTAAGGCACATGCGAGGTATGTTTTTCCACAGCCTGTTGCCCCGGTGATTAAGATATTTTGATGTAAGTTCAGCCAGCTATTTTGGCTTAAGTTACGTATCTGTGCTTTTTCTATATTACGTGCCGGTGAGTAAATCAGCTGATTTAACTGAGCCGGTAAGCGGAATTTAGCGTGTCGCACGAGCCGGTCGATTTTTCTTTGCTCACGCGTGTCAATTTCATGTGTTAGCAATAAACTGATGCGCTCTATACCCGTGATCAATGAAGGTGCTTGATTTTTACAGTAATGAGGATCATGATACCAGCATGAACAAAATTGAACTGACCGCCGAACAAAAAGTAGACCTTGAAGCCTTTCATGACACAAGTCGTGATGGCCGTATTCGAGATCGCATCAAAGCGGTATTACTACGCTCTGAAGGTTGGTCAACAGCGATGATTGCTCAAGCATTGCGACTTCATGAAACCACGATTACCAGACACATCGATGATTATATAAGTAAAAACAAGTTAGCACCTGAAAATGGGGGCTCACACCCTTATTTAAGTCAAGAGCAAACTGCGGATGTCATTGAACATATTACGCAAAATACTTATCGTTATTCTTACGAAATCATCGAGTACATATGGAAAACTCATGCAATCCGCTTTTCTATTTCAGGATTGAATAAATGGCTCCATCAGCACAATTTTAGCTACAAGTATCCTAAGGGCGTACCACATAAATTTGATGAAGAAAAACAAGCTGTTTTTATTAAAGAATATGAAGAGTTAAAAGTGCAAACGGCTGATGAAACAATCTATTTCATTGATGCGATGCACCCAACTCAAGCAACAAAAGTAAGTTGTGGTTGGATAAGAAAAGGACAGGATAAACCGCTAGCAACCACGGGGAGTCGAACACGATTAAATCTTATTGGTGCGATTGATTTAAATAACTTAACAGCGGCACACGTAAAGCGCTATGAGAAAGTAAATAGTGAGACAATTCAGACGTTTTTTACTGAGTTACGCGCGCGTAATGATGGTGACAAGCGCATTCATATCATTTTAGATGGTGCAGGATATCATCGAGCAATTGACGTTAAAAAGAAAGCAAAAGAGCTCAATATTAGACTTCATTACCTCCCTCCTTACAGCCCAAATTTGAACCCTATAGAGCGGCTATGGAAAGTAATGAATGAGTATGTCAGGAATAATAAATATTTTGCAACGGCAAAAGAATTTAGAGATAAAATTGATAAGTTTTTTAGTCAAACACTTCCTAATCTAGGTGATATTTTGGCGAGTCGAATTAACGACAATTTTCAGGTGTTAAATTCTGCATCTTGAAGTGTGATGGGTATATAAAGCTTTGCTCTTGGTATAAGTTAGGCTGCTCAAGCTGCTGCTTTAATGCGTGTTTTATACCGGATAACTTGAGTAGTTGAAGTTGTTGGTTAATGGTGTCTATCATGATTCATTTCCTTAATGGTAATACTGTGTGCCGCGTATGTTGTCATGCTTTATTGGCTTTTCTGGCTCTGTTTGCTGTGTGGGTAACGGTTGTTGATCCAACCCTTTCTTCAGCATCTGCTTTATTGATTTGAGTGTTGTCGTATTCATTATGATTGCGCGATAACACGCTTGATCAAGCCGTTCTTTTGAATAAGTTTTAGCTAAACTTAACACCCCTAAACAGGCGCGATAAGCGTGCTCGGGGTGACGCCGTCCACTGAGCTGTAACTCAATAACTTGGTGAGTATACTCCCCGATACTTAATGCCCATGAGCGTAAATTTATCGGTGACTGCTCATGCTGTTTTTGATGCGCCAGAGGCATATGATGAGACTGTGTTGTATGCCCTCCTAAACGATGTGAGCGCGGATGCTGTGCGATTAAGGTATCGTCATGATAAAGCTGTACTAGCTGATTGGTTATGTGTGCGCGTAATTGTTTCTTAACCCACTGATACGGCACACTGTAATAATGTTTTTCTATTTCAACATGATAATCAATGTGTACTCGCACCGTTTTGATTTGTGTATAGTGATAGGGCTTTTCAGGCAATGGCTTTAATGCGCTTTTATCCACCATCTCAAATAGCTGTTTACGTGACTGTTGATATTGCTTCATGACCTTATTGTTCATTACATCAAGTAGCTTTGCTATTTCTTGATTTAGGTGCGCTAAGCTGTAGAAGGTTTGCTTGCGTAGACGTGCCATGATCCAACGCTCAACAATTTGTACACCGACTTCAGCCTTCGATTTATCTTTGGGTTTATAAGGTCTAGCCGGTATGACAGCGACATTAAAATACTCGGCTAATTGATGATACGTGGGGTTTAAATCAGGCTCGTAGCGACAGGGTTTACTAACGGCGCTTTTTAAGTTGTCGGGAATAACAAGCTCTGGAACACCGCCTAAAAATGCAAAGCAACGGGCATGACTCATCACCCAATCTTCAAGTTGTTGACTATACGTTGCCTCAGCATAGGTATAATTTGATGCGCCGAGCACGGCAACAAACACTTGAGCAGGTCGTGTTTCCTGTGTTGTAGGGCACGTGATGGTCAGCGTAGGGCCACAATAATCCACAAACAGCTTTTCACCGCCTTTATGATGCTGACGCATCGACAACCGTTGTTTTCCTAACCATTGCCGGTAGGCGCGGCAGAAGTGGCTATAGCTGTAATAAGGCTCACCGACTTTCTCACACAATTCATCGAAGACTAACTGCAACGTCAAATGTTTGTGCTGCTTTAAATCCTTATTGATGGCGAGCCAGTCAGGTGTTGGGTATCTTTTTTGACGGGTTGAGAAGTCCCTGATTTTTGTATTAAGAAAAGTACCGTGTTGTTTATCTTCAGGTAACGGCCATTGGTTTAACCCTAACTCATTGGCCTTTTTAACGTAATTAGCCACAGTGCCAGGGGAGATATTTAAGCTTCTAGCAATCTCTCGATGGGATAATTTTGCTGAATATTTCAGCCGTAAAATAGCATGTAATTTACTCATAGATATAGGTCTTGTTGACATTATTGTTATCCTCATCAAATGATTTAGATAACGGTTTAACATACCTACAAAAATGATAAAACGTGAACTCGGTTACGAGTGGCATTAAGCTTTGATCGGCAAAATCATTAAGAACACAAAAGTGATCATTATAGAGTGATTTTCGTGATCAAAGCTTAATGAGAATAAGTGATCAAAGTTAGTGCCATTGGGTGATCAAAGCTGGGGAGAATATGCAGATAAGGAAAAGAAGGCTTCCTGTTGAGATGGCCGTTTGGACAGTCATTTGTATGTCGTTTTATCGTGAAGACCCACTGTGGAGTATTGTCAGTAAATTAGGGCTCGCTTTACCAGGTAAAAAAGAACTCGTTGCACCCAGTGCGGTTGTACAGGCTAGGCAGCGGCTTGGGGCTGATGCCGTTAAACAGGTTTTTGAGAAAAGTCAGCAAATGTGGAATGCTGATGCGAACCATCCCACATGGTGCGGGCTATCACTACTGGGTGTTGATGGTGTTATTTGGCGCACACCGGATACTGCTGAAAATCAACATGCATTCTCCGTGTGGAAAAATCAGCATGGTGACACGGCTTTCCCTCAGGTTCGCATGGTGTGTTTGATGGAGTTAACTAGCCATTTATTAATGGGGAGCGCCTTTGATAGTTGTCGTACTAGTGAAATGGTGTTGGCTGAAGACTTAATCGAGGCAACACCCGATAACTCACTGACGTTATTTGATAGAGGCTTCTATTCTCTAGGCTTACTCAATCGTTGGCATCATGCTGGGGAAAATAGGCATTGGCTTCAACCGATGAGAAAAGGCACGCAATATGAAATTGTTCGCTCTTTAGGTCGTCAAGACAAACTTATCAAGCTAAAAGCAACAGCACAAGCGAGAAAAAAGTTCGACGATTTACCACAGAGCATTGAAGTCAGGCTAGTCACAAAAACGGTTAAGGGGAAAGAGGTGAATATACTCACTTCACTGACTGATCCAATGCGTTTCCCTAAGGCTGACATTGTTGACCTCTATAGTGAACGGTGGGAAATTGAACTTGGTTATCGAGAAATGAAACAAACGTTACTGAATAGTCACTTCACGCTACGCAGCAAGAAACCTGAGATGATAGCGCAAGAATTATGGGGCGTAATGTTGAGCTATAACTTGCTCCGATACCAGATGGTGAAAATGGCGCAGAAAAAGTCTGGAATATATGCAAAACACCTGAGTTTTACGACGTGTGCTATTAGGGGCTGTTGATCTTTCACATTGGTAGCCAAATCATTGCACATGCCAGCGCTAACATACTCTCAAACTGTAATTTCAATTTATCGTACCTTGTCGCTATAGCACGGAAGTGCTTTAGCCTTGCAAAGGCATTTTCAACTAAATGCCTATATTTATATAAGCACCAATCAATATCACCATTACCTGTTTTTGAGTTTTTCTTTCTAGGGATCACTGGGCTTGAGTTTCTCTCTCGAACCTTATTTCTAATGACTTCACTATCATAGCCTTTGTCTGCGATAACAAAATCGCCTTGGGGCAATAATTCAATCAGTTCATTTGCCACTTTACTATCATGAACATCGCCGCCTGTAATAATAAATTCAATTGGTAAGCCATAACTATCAACAGCTAAATGAATTTTACTTGTATTACCGCCACGACTTAATGCTATCGCTTGTTCTTGTTGAGACGCAGCACCTGTACTGTGTTGATGTGCTTTAACATAACTGCCATCAATGAATTCCCACTCAGTGTCACTATTGGCGGATAATGATTTGAACAACCTTATTAATATTCCTTTTTTAGACCAAAGTAGAAATCGGCGGTAAATAGTATTCCATAAACCAAAACACTCAGGGAGGTCACGCCATGGGCAACCAACACGTAAGCGATATAAAATTCCTTCCATCGTTTGTCTGTGTTCAAGCTTGTTATAAACTCTATCTTCAAGCAAAATTGATTTTAGCTTCGACCACAACTTATCAGTGAGCATTAATCGGGGCATGGTAATCTCGTAAGGTTTGTTTTTGGCGAAGTAAATTATACGAGATTACCGCTTACGCACAAAATTCAAACAAAGATCAACAGCCCCTAGTATTATTAACCTTATTCATACAATGTTTATAGAAAATGCAGGACGGATACCTAAATCAATAGAGCAATTACAAGCTCAAGTTGAACATCACATATTGCCGATAAAACGGGAGCGGGCGTATCCGAGGTGTGTGAAACCAAAACCCAGTAAATACCCCAATAAAAAACGCCAGTCAGCTGTTAACTGACTGGCATTAAGCTTATACGCTTGTTTATTTTTATACATTGCCTGGTCTGCATCATTTAATAGTTTTTCAAATGACTGCCTTTGCTTATCAGTAAAGCTATAACCAATACTGAGCGATAAATCGCAAACGTCTTCTTTGAGTAAGGCTTTTGAATACTCAGTCGAAATTTTATCCATAATATAGCCAATCTTACTTTTATCGCTTACTTGCATTACCACAACAAACTCATCACCTCCGATACGCCCGACTATATCAGCATCTCTTAAATGGGTTTTTAGCGTATCGGCCAATATAATTAAGGCTTTGTCACCCACTTCATGACCAAAGGTGTCATTTAATTTTTTAAAGTCGTTTATATCAATAAATAAACAACACACATCAAAACCTAAGCGTAGCGCTAAATTAAGCTTTTGCTGAGCGAGCAAACTAAGTGCTCGGCGGTTATAGATATTAGTTAGCGCATCGAGCATGGCTATTTCGCGCATTTGTTCATAACTATAAATAAGCGCTAAGTCGTCTTCAATTAAATCGCGTAGTTGTTCTATAAGCTCAAAAGATTCATTGGTATAAGTTGTTTTTTTAGTGTCTTTTAAGCATAGCGTGCCAAATACTTCGCCTTCAGGCCAATGGATTGGTAAACCTAAGTAGGATTCAACACCATCTTCAACAACCTCAGGTAGAGTGTTCCATGCATCATTATTACTTGCATTATTAACGTATAAGGTATTGTTATTCTCTGCTACGTACTTACAAAAAAGAGGTGTTTGGGGGGGAAGGATAGGATTGGTCTCAAAGTTAGAGCCACCTTCGTTATTTCTAATAACAACGCGATAGCCTTTGCTTGTTGCCTGAACTATATAACCTGACGGGGCTGAAAAAAGCCCCGTTATAAGGTTAATGCCAGTCAGTTAACAGCTGACTGGCGTTTTTTATTGGGGTATTTACTGGGTTTTGGTTTCACACACCTCGGATACGCCCGCTCCCGTTTTATCGGCAATATGTGATGTTCAACTTGAGCTTGTAATTGCTCTATTGATTTAGGTATCCGTCCTGCATTTTCTATAAACATTGTATGAATAAGGTTAATAATACTAATAGCACACGTCGTAAAACTCAGGTGTTTTGCATATATTCCAGACTTTTTCTGCGCCATTTTCACCATCTGGTATCGGAGCAAGTTATAGCTCAACATTACGCCCCATAATTCTTGCGCTATCATCTCAGGTTTCTTGCTGCGTAGCGTGAAGTGACTATTCAGTAACGTTTGTTTCATTTCTCGATAACCAAGTTCAATTTCCCACCGTTCACTATAGAGGTCAACAATGTCAGCCTTAGGGAAACGCATTGGATCAGTCAGTGAAGTGAGTATATTCACCTCTTTCCCCTTAACCGTTTTTGTGACTAGCCTGACTTCAATGCTCTGTGGTAAATCGTCGAACTTTTTTCTCGCTTGTGCTGTTGCTTTTAGCTTGATAAGTTTGTCTTGACGACCTAAAGAGCGAACAATTTCATATTGCGTGCCTTTTCTCATCGGTTGAAGCCAATGCCTATTTTCCCCAGCATGATGCCAACGATTGAGTAAGCCTAGAGAATAGAAGCCTCTATCAAATAACGTCAGTGAGTTATCGGGTGTTGCCTCGATTAAGTCTTCAGCCAACACCATTTCACTAGTACGACAACTATCAAAGGCGCTCCCCATTAATAAATGGCTAGTTAACTCCATCAAACACACCATGCGAACCTGAGGGAAAGCCGTGTCACCATGCTGATTTTTCCACACGGAGAATGCATGTTGATTTTCAGCAGTATCCGGTGTGCGCCAAATAACACCATCAACACCCAGTAGTGATAGCCCGCACCATGTGGGATGGTTCGCATCAGCATTCCACATTTGCTGACTTTTCTCAAAAACCTGTTTAACGGCATCAGCCCCAAGCCGCTGCCTAGCCTGTACAACCGCACTGGGTGCAACGAGTTCTTTTTTACCTGGTAAAGCGAGCCCTAATTTACTGACAATACTCCACAGTGGGTCTTCACGATAAAACGACATACAAATGACTGTCCAAACGGCCATCTCAACAGGAAGCCTTCTTTTCCTTATCGTCGCGACACCAGCGGTTTCAGCGCATTGTTTGATAAAGTCAGGACATAAAAAATCACTCAGTTGACCTAAGCCTTCTGAATTGGGTGCGTAGCTATTGGCAAGAGAAAGTGCGGTAGTGAGTTGCAAAATAAAAGGCTCCTGAATAAATTCAGAAGCCTTTATAAACTAACCAGAAGATCGGTCAATGGATCGTCAAATATTTCTTAACTGATCGGCATTACCGTTATAAGGTCGATTGTTTTTTGCCATTTATGCAAAGATATTTGGCCATCAATACCAGAAAATGCCCATTGATCGATTTCAAACATTACTTTACCTCAGCTACTTATTAGCCCCAGTATAGGCAATAAAACAAAGGAAAAGCTATTATTTACGACGCCTACTTGGCTCTCTTTTACCGGTAATACGCTTTTTATCGCGGTCTTTTCTCGACTTGTTAGTATTTTTACGATTATCTTTTGGCTTTTTATTAGGATCTGGCTCGTAGCCTTCTAACCACTGCGGTGTTAGACGCGTATCGAGTAGTACTTCAATTTCTTCTAGCAGCCATTGCTCATCAAGACTTACCAGCGACATAGCAAGTCCTTGTTCACCAGCACGACCTGTACGGCCAATACGGTGCACGTAATCCTCGGCAATGTAAGGTAGTTCAAAGTTAATTACGTATCTAAGTGTAGAAATATCTAAACCACGCGCAGCTACATCGGTTGCAACAAGTACGCGCGTAATACCTTCTTTAAAGTTTTGCAATGCACGGTCGCGTGCGCCTTGCGATTTGTCGCCATGGATTGATTCGGTTTTTAAACCGTCTTTACACATTTCTTTAGCAAGCTGATCAGCCATTTGTTTTGTGCGAGTAAAAATAAGCACTTGGCGCCAGTTTTTCATGCCAATCATGTGCGATACAAGTTCACGCTTACGATCCTCATCTACAGCGTAAATAACTTGCTCTACTTCAACTGCGGCTGAGTTACGTTTATCAACTTCAATTAGCTCTGGGTTTTTAAGTAACTTTTTACTGAGTTCAAACACGCTGTCATCAAACGTAGCTGAAAATAACAAAGTTTGGCGATCGCCCGGGATATGTCGCAATATACGTCTAATTTCATCAATAAAGCCCATATCAAGCATGCGGTCAGCTTCGTCAAACACTAAGGAGTCTACGCTTGAAAGTACCACACTGCCTTTAACTATATGATCGAGCAGACGCCCTGGTGTGGCCACGATAACTTGTGCTGTTTTAAGTGTTTTTATTTGAGGGCCAATACTTGCGCCACCATAGGCTAAAGCGCCATTGATATGAGTGCCTTGTGCGTACTTTTCAAAGCTTGCAAATACTTGCTGAGCAAGCTCACGGGTTGGCGTTAAAATTACAACGCGGGCAATGCCTGGTTCATCTTTTTTAGGGGTATTTAAAAGCTTATGTAATAAAGGTAAAACAAAGGCGGCAGTTTTACCCGTACCTGTTTGCGCGCTGCCCATTACATCACTTCCGGCTAAAATAGGCGGAATAGTTTTAATCTGAATTGCGGTAGGTTGAGTGTAATTATTTTGCTCAATCGCTGTTAATAATAACGGGTCGAGATTAAGTGATGAGAACGTAGTGGCAGACATAGGCTTAGCTTTAAAATAACAAAGAGCGCTATTGTACGCATATTACTGTACTGCGTAAATTAACCAGTCCAGAAAAGTATTTAATCGTGATTGCTCACTTTCGCTTTAGCGCTAAAACAATAAAAAAACCCAATAAAAAAGGCGCTAAATAACAGCTGTATTTAGCGCCTTTTATAATTTGCTGTAGCTTTAAGCTGGCTTTAGTGTCGCTTTACGTTCGTTGTAAAACGCGATTAAATCGTCAACTGTTGCTTGGCAGTATTCGCGAATACCCGAAACCACCATGTGCTTTTCACCACTGCCCACTTTAACGCCGTTTTCTAACAGGTTAAAACGTAGTGTAATTTTTCCGCGCTTACCGGCATACTCAAAACTAGGCTCTGCAAACTCAAGTTCTGGTGCTGTTATATCAAGATTATCAAGATTGATAAGCATTGATTCGTAAATTACCATCGGACGAGCAGGGTTTATCATTACCTCTTGCTTGCCCATTAATGGGATAATTACATGCGGAAATGTAGTACCAGAAAACTCAACATAATTTTTTATTAGACTATTAGTTAGTGCTGGGCATTGGCTGGTTTTACCGCTGCGCTTTACCTTTAAAATAACTTTTTCGCCATTGGTTACATCAAACTCATCAGCCCCCTCAGGGAAGTTAAGTTTGGTGTTTTCATCAACCATACCAGCAAAAGTAAATTCCATTTGTTCACTAATACCGTAGCGATCTAGTACCAATGAAAAAAGTAAGTCTCCTGGCGCGCAAAACTTTTTGGCATCTTTGTCGTGAAGTGGATTGTAATCATCTGCAACGCATTTAGCGAATCGACAACCTTGCTCACGAGAGATAGAAACATAATCAGCATGCTGCTGAAAAAAAGGACTTAACATAGTTTGTTCACTGCTTAAACTGCTTATAACCTGTCCATACTACCAGAAAAAAAATACTGAGAGGTCGAATCTGTTAGATTAGTTGCTAAATAAAAGAGAGCAATAAAAAACAATGACCTTTTATTTATTAGCGCTATCAATTATATGTGTTGTTCCGTACTGCAAAATATCAATAATGCGACAACCCCTTTGGCACTACTTACTAGCTTTAGGTGTTGTAAGAAAGAAATTAGCTGGACAGCCACTTTAACAGTGCTAAGAGACGGTGTTTTGTGGGAAGCGCCAAAGTTATAAATTAACTATTGACGCCATAGTCTCTTATGTGGACTCACATTTATCAACAAATATTTTAACTAAATAAATTCGCTTTCTTATGTACGAGTTCTAAATGAGGCGCTACCTCGACTCCAAGATAATTTCGCGTGTTAGAGCACTCTTCTTGTTAACGAGCTTTTCGCTCTTGTGACTATACTGTGTCGTCTAACATGTTATTAATTTAGCTAAAATTGATATTTGGCTTTTTTATAATAAAACAGCTTTATATTCTGTTTTATTATTGATTAAAGAAAAAGCGGTTCTAACCGTTTTATTGGCTAATGCGACTGCTGCACACTTTTTTCCTCGTCGTTCTATTAACGCTTTAAGCCAGCGTTCTTTACTTGTTTTTAGCTCTCGTTTAACAACTTGTTGGATGACAGCCATCGCACCTGTAATGAGTAAACTACGTAATGTTGTATTTCGACGTCGGCTTATTTTACCTAAACTTATTTTACCACCAGAGCTATGTTGAGTCGGTGTCAAACCTATACAAGCAGCGGCATCTTTGCCTGCTTTAAACCTAGCTAATTCACCCGACGAAAAATTAATAAAAAGATGGATGGCATTTAAAATCCCAACCCCTTCTAGTCGCATTAGTTTTTTACAGCTTGGTGTTTCGTCAATCCATTTAGCCAATGCTAAATCATAAGCAGCGATTGATTCAATTAACGTTAAATATAAATCCAGTGATACTTTAAGCATTTTTCTAAATGCATCACAAAAACCATTTTCGGCATCTTCCTATGTATCTTGGATAGTACCTACAAACTGACTTATTGAGCAACCACTGCTTATATTAAATTCACGCAGTAAACCAGTGAGTTGATTTTTAAGCGCTACTTTTTGTTTAACACTGTGCTCTCTCAATTTGAGCATTGATTGCGCTTGCTGTTCATTAATTAATTTTGCAGTAATAAAGTGAACATCTGGTAACAGCGATGCTTGTAAAATAGCCAAAGCATCATTTTTATCTGTTTTTTGACTTTGACGAACAGACATAACTAATCGCGCAGATATTAGGGGCTGTTGATCTTTGTTTGAATTTTGTGCGTAAGCGGTAATCTCGTATAATTTACTTCGCCAAAAACAAACCTTACGAGATTACCATGCCCCGATTAATGCTCACTGATAAGTTGTGGTCGAAGCTAAAATCAATTTTGCTTGAAGATAGAGTTTATAACAAGCTTGAACACAGACAAACGATGGAAGGAATTTTATATCGCTTACGTGTTGGTTGCCCATGGCGTGACCTCCCTGAGTGTTTTGGTTTATGGAATACTATTTACCGCCGATTTCTACTTTGGTCTAAAAAAGGAATATTAATAAGGTTGTTCAAATCATTATCCGCCAATAGTGACACTGAGTGGGAATTCATTGATGGCAGTTATGTTAAAGCACATCAACACAGTACAGGTGCTGCGTCTCAACAAGAACAAGCGATAGCATTAAGTCGTGGCGGTAATACAAGTAAAATTCATTTAGCTGTTGATAGTTATGGCTTACCAATTGAATTTATTATTACAGGCGGCGATGTTCATGATAGTAAAGTGGCAAATGAACTGATTGAATTATTGCCCCAAGGCGATTTTGTTATCGCAGACAAAGGCTATGATAGTGAAGTCATTAGAAATAAGGTTCGAGAGAGAAACTCAAGCCCAGTGATCCCTAGAAAGAAAAACTCAAAAACAGGTAATGGTGATATTGATTGGTGCTTATATAAATATAGGCATTTAGTTGAAAATGCCTTTGCAAGGCTAAAGCACTTCCGTGCTATAGCGACAAGGTACGATAAATTGAAATTACAGTTTGAGAGTATGTTAGCGCTGGCATGTGCAATGATTTGGCTACCAATGTGAAAGATCAACAGCCCCTAGTAAGGAATTATGACCAAGTGAAGTTGCAAATTGATGCCAATAATTAGCACTCGCACAGGCCTCAAAAATAATCGTTGAAGGACTAAGCGATACCAAGTACTCACTAAATTGTTGCAGTGTCATCCCATTATTTGAGTGCACTTTATTATTTGTAGAACGTAAGCGTATAGCTAACGGCACCTAGCTTTGCTTAATGTTCCAAGGTAGCAGTGGCGCTAGATTATCTGGCTGCTCAGCAAGGTGCTGTAAGCAAGTAGAGATATAGTCATGCACCACAAGGTCATTTGCCTTTGCGGTTTCAACAAGACTGTAGAGTATGGCGCTGGCATGTGCACCATTGCAGGTATTTGAGAATAGCCAGTTTTTTCGCCCTATCACGAACGGTTTTATTGCTCGCTCTGCACGGTTATTATCAATACTGAGCCTGCCATTATCGAGGTAACGCCTGAATTTCTCAAATTGATTTATCACATAGCTAATTGCTTTACCTAGCGCCATTTTGGGAGGGATTTTATCTTTGTGCTTGAGTAGCCATTGATACAATTCATCAACGATTGGTTTCGCTTTTTGTTGCCTAACATTGAATTTTTCATCGTGCGTTTTATCTTTGATGCTTTGTTCAATACCGTAAAGTTTGCCTATCAGGTTGAGTGCAACATCCGCTTTACCTGTTTTTTTATTCTTCCCTTTCGCTTCGATGAATTTACGACGGATATGGGCTAGACATGCGACGAGTGTTGCTTTTGTTTGCTCGTACGCCTTGTAGCCATCTACCTGCATATAGCCTTGATAACCATCAAGAAAATCAACCACACAGTGTCCTGCGCGACTGTTATGATAATCAAACAGGACAATATTCGTGCCTTTACCCTGTTTATCATCGCCACAACAATACAACCACATATAGCTGGTCGCTTTATCTGCGTTAATAACGTTGAGCGGGGTTTCATCACCATGAATAACTGCTTGAGATAACAACGCCTCTTTTAAGCGTTGATACAAGGGGGACAGCAGGTCTGCGCAGCGTAGCATCCAACTCGACATGGTTTGCCTACTCAACTCAATACCGATATCGGCAAACAATGTTTCTTGACGATAAAGCGGTAAGCCAAACTGATATTTACACATGATTATTTGGCTCAGCAAGCTGGGCGTTGCGATGCTTTTTGGGATCGCTGTTGTGGGCATAAGGGCGGTTTTTACCACACTTTCAATGCCTTCACGCTCACAGTGACGGCACGTATATTTAGGACGAATGGTTTTGATAACTTTGATATGCGCTGGCACAAACTCGAGCGCTTCACTGCTGCTTTCACCCATTTTATGTAGTGGGCTGTGACAGCAATCACACATTTTGCCACCTTCTTCAAGGTCAACAATCACCTCAATTCGCGGTAACTGCGCCGGCAGTGGACGGCGTTTCGGTTTGGCTTTTTCTTTCTTTACTGAGGCCGGTGTCGCCAATAGCGCTTTATCATGTTCATCAAGAATATCTTCTGCTTCATTGAATACTTCGCCTGCCCCTGGCATCTTTTCAGATTTCTTGGCGTACTCTTTGGCAAGCTTAGCGTTATAAGCTTGAAGCAATTCGTGAATTTGCGCATTTTTTTCAGCAACGACTTGTTGCAACTCAAGCACCATGCGCTTGAGTTGTTCTGGGTCGTCAGGAAGTGAGTGTACATCAATTTTCATGTTCGCAATTTAACAGAATTTGACGCTGTTTTCTTGCTTGACGCAAAGATAAAACAGACGGTGTGGCAACGAGCATTTACTGTCAATATGATCGATTAGATCATCGATTGATACTGCAATTCTTCATGACCAAGCACATCATATCCCGACAACAACCAATCCAGTTGTTCAGGACTGAGTTCAAATTCCTGCAAGCTGATTTTGTTTGGCCATTTAAACTTTTGTTTTTCTAAGCGCTTATACCATAAAGCAAACCCTGTTTTATCCCAGTAAACGAGCTTGAGTTTATCTTTCGCTTTATTGCAGAATAAGAATAATGCGCCAGTATAAGCATCACGCTCAAGTTCGCCTTCAACGATTGCGATTAGACCATCAATGGATTTTCGAAAATCCACGGCCTCGCGGTGTAAGTAAATACTTTTTGGTTCGACAAACATTTTCATCAGGCAAGCTCGCGTAACAGTTGACTCAGATAAGAGGCAGGCATTGTGGGTGGCAAGCTGACGTTTACTTTGCCGATAGTGAGGGTGATTGACTGTTGCTGTTCGATAACGTCAACGTGTTTAGTCACTTTAGCGCGAACAAAGCTGCCTGATGATTCATTAAGCTTACTTCGTGCGGCATAAAAAGTTGTTTTTGATAAAGCATTTTGCTGGCAATAGTCAGTGATAGTTAAATTACTGACTTGTTGTTCTTCGATAATACAGCGCCACTGTTCAAGGCTGCGTGTTTTTCTCATGACTATCTCCTCATTGAAATTCGGAAATAGCTTAATCATTTTGACGAGTTACTGGCAGGTGCACTTTGCTAGACGCTTACGAACGACTCGCGATAGCCTGTGGTATCACCAGTAAAGGGCCTTGTCGAAGCTCAAAAAAAAAGGAATTAACATTGCGCTAGGCAATGACTATTTAGCATCACAAGGTTTAGTGTCATTGAGAGATATTTGGATCGGTATTCATTACGGGAGATGAACCGCCCATTGCGGACCCGCATGATGGGTGGTGTGGGGGCTGGAGGTTAGAGACCTCCGGCTACCCGATTATGTGTTTTTTTCATTTAGGGATATGACTGTTCTACCGCCTACAGAACCATCAAAATGCTTTTTCTTCACTGCAAGATACTGCTCAGATGAAAAGAAGTCATTCATTACCTTCTCATTTGGGAAGTCGAGAGTGAACACACGATTAATGTTTTCATCTGATTTTGATTTCAACACCTCTGAAACTTTGAAATCATATCCAAAATCACCACCAACTGCCTGTAACATCGGAGTCATCAAATCTCTATACTTCTGATATTCATCTTCATCAGTGACATCGATACCCATAATTCTTTCGTAAGCCATATCTACTCCATTACTCTTTTAGTATTCACACATAACGAGCCTGTAGATTAACTCGTTTTTAAATTTATTTTTATTGATAAATAGACCATAGCTGAGTTCCAATTTTGGTTCAATTGATTTCTGTGTTTTTACGCAGAATATTAAAAAGTGTTTAGTGTGGGTTTTATTCGAGTTTTGGAAGGAGTTACGGGTGTTTCAGTGGCTTTATTTTGGCTTAAAAGGGGTTGCCTCTCTTAATGCATCGTGTTTTTCAGCTTTTCTATATTATGAACAAGGCAATACAGTTGCCATTGGGCGTTCACTTTCGCTTGGCTCCGTAAGGTCAATTTATTCATGCCTTTATTCACTGTAATATTGCCAAACACGGGCTCAATACAACCAAGTCTTTTACTATACTGTCGCCGTCCGATTGGGCTATCTATTTTTACTTTCATTTTGTCTACATAGCTCAGCTTTTTGCGTGATTCATTATTTATAAACTGAACTTGTCGTCCCCTGTCTATCGGTGGTTTTCGCATGCATTGCTGCTGTAGCGGGCACGTTTTACAGTCTTTTAAATAACCGCAGAATCGCGTGTATTGCTGGTTGTGGCTTTTTACATTTATACCACTTCGCCACATATCATTACCTGCTGGGCAGCGGCATGTTTGGGTTGCTTCATCATAATGAAAATCATCTGAGGTAAATAATCGTGGCTTGCCTTTGCTGCGTTTTAGTCTGCGTTTTTCTTGCTCTGTTTCGTATGTTTCGCTGGCTTTAAACAGCGGATTTCGTTTTCTAAATTGGTTATCCGCAATGTACGTATCGAACCCACTTTGCGCCATAAACTCAAGATTTACTTCGCTGTTAAACCCACTGTCTGCGGTGAATTTGATGGTGTGTTTATCTGCCATTTTTTCTGTATTGAGTTTAGCAAGCTGCTGTTTTAATTGTGCAACGGCTGGCTGTAAAGTTTGTTGTTCGCCCACTGAGCCCCACGCTTATGCTTGCAGGATGATTTGATGTTTATCATCGTTTATCGCGATGCCGTTGTAGCCTTGAATTGTGCCTTTTGAGGTCGTCATCTTCGCACTATCTGGGTCAGTGATATTACTTTTAACAGGCTTGCCTTTACTACCTGTTTTTTCTTCGTGAGTGGCTAAGAACTCGGTGATTTTATTTGCACTTTTATCCAGCTTTTCTTTTTGTTTTAAGTCCTGAGTTATCAATTCTTCGCCCAGCCCATCTTGTGATTGGTGGCGTTCAATAATACGTTTGCTTGCACGTTCTAGTTTTGCTTTTTTGCGACCTAACTCATCGAATGTGCCACTCCACTCTTTACTCGCATTGGACTTTAATTTACACCCATCAATGGCAAACATGTTGCGGCCTATCAAGTCTTCCTCATCACATATCATCAGCACTTGCGTAAAAAGCGGCTCAATCTGTTCATGCATTTTAGCCACGAAGCCCGCTATTGATGTGTAATGCGGCTGGATATCTCCCGACACACTCATAAATAAAATATTATGCTCGCAAGCTTTTGCAATTCGGCGGCTACTGATCAAACCATGTGCATAGCCCAGTAAAATAATCTTTAGCATTACCGTGGGCGGATACGCAGCAGCGCCCGTTTTGTCATTGTTATACCACGCGTCAAATCCCGATAAATCGAGTTTATTCTCGACGATATAACAAAGGGCATATTCAAATGTGCCTGGCAAAATTTGCTCAGCGAAATTGATAGGAATGAATTTATTTTGACAGGATAAGTCAGGCTTGTAGTTAGCCATAACAGTTTACCGTGGGTGAATAATATCTATTAGATCACAGCGAACAGATGGTTTCAAGGTTAAAAAGCAACCAACCAAGAATAGTTGGATACGTTCCTAAAAAGAGTAATTCTACAGCCTATCGTGGTAGAGCGACCTATTGCTAGGCCGACCCCACACAGATCCGGACGTGCGGAACTACCGCATCCGGCTCTTCAGTTATATATTCACTCGTGTAAAAACACACGACCCTAGTACCAATCAACAAGGATATTTCGCTTGCTGACTTTGATACTCTCAATGTTAAAATACCCTATCATCTTCTTGAAATTACTCCAGTTATAACTTTGTCGACCACTGCGTCTGTTCAACCATTTATATAAACTATGTAGCACATAGTCATATATTGTGGATAAGCTTCGGCTGTTGTCTGGTAAACCAAAGTAATTTCTAAATCCTAACAGTTTTCGTCTCAATTGAGGTAGCCAGCTTTTCAATTTTAATGAATACCTTGCTTTGATCCATCGATAATATTCACTCAGCGTCGCCTTTTGCTTCTTCGCAGCCGTTCGTCGCCTAAGTCGTGGCTTACCATTTGAATCTGTGCCCCAATAGAACTCAAACCCTAGAAATACAAAGTGACGTTTTCGACCAACATGAAATCTACTAAATCGCATTAGCGAGGTTTTGTCTTGCGCAACGTCTAAATTAAATTTCTTTAATCGCTTGGGTAACACTTTATAAAAGCGCTCTGCGTCATTTGCAAATTGAAATGCGCAAACAAAATCGTCTGCATAGCGGATCATCATTGCACTTCCACGCATCCTCGGCTTTACTTTCTTTTCAAACCAGAGATCTAAAGCATAATGCAGATATATATTAGCCAACACTGGGCTGATAATTCCACCTTGAGGGCTTCCACTTGATGGTTTAGTGAATACGCCATCGGGTGATTTTATCCGCGCTTTTAACCACTGGTTGATTAAATTAAGCATTGCCTTATCATCAATGCGTAACGCTAACATTTTCATCAGCCATTCATGCTCAAGGTTGTCGAAGAAGCCTTTAATGTCAGCTTCAACGATATAACCATATCCTTTAAATTGAAGATTCATTGTTAGGCTATGTACTGCTTGATGTGCACTTTTATTCGGCCTATACCCATAGCTATTGCGCATAAAGTCTTGCTCCCAGATACTTTGCAGGATCTGACTAACACTTTGTTGCACAAGTTTGTCATCAACTGTTGGAAGCCCTAGCGGTCGTTCTTTACCATTGGATTTTGGGATGTAGATGCGTTTAATATCATTAACTCGATAACTTTTCTGTTTGAGTTGCTGACTTAAACGTTCGATATTTTCAATTAACGTCAACTTGTATTTTGGCATCGTAATGCCATCAATACCCGGACTGGCTAATTTATTGAGTTGACCCCAGCTTTCATACAGGCTTGCGGCATCTAGCAATCCATATAGATTCTGAAACCTGTGCTTAGGGTGAGTATGTGCTTTAAATGCAAGGGTATTAAGTGTTGTTGTCATAATATTTCCAGCCCTACTTTGTCCGGTCTATGTGTTGACTTAGTACCCGATATAACTGTCAGCTCCTTCGCCATGTACAGGGCTTTCCCCTGCCCAGACTACTATGGGCTGATCTGACTTCCAAAAGGTCATCGTTAGCTTTGCTTTTCGTTAAGCTTTCCTACCACCATCCTTGTGGAACACCTTTGGATCTCTCAAGTTCTCAAACCATCTCTTTATACATGCCACGGCTTTGAAACTCCGCTGACTCGCCACAACCTTACTAACACGGCTGTTTTGCATGGACTTCGGTGGCGTTGCAAACCTCGTCAGTCAGATCTAATATTTATCGGAGCGATATCAGCACTTCAGGATCACGATAACCCCTATGGCCTACATAATTCTCTGTGTACGCTTCGCCAATCTTGTTCGTGTGATGCTATCCTCATAACTGAAAAGCAATTGCTAATCCCACACTCCGCCAAAGGCGCAACACTCGATACAGGAGGTTAGTTAGACCTTGCCCGACAGGGACTTGCACCCTGCAAGATGGATCAAGCTTAGCTTGACGCACATCGTGGTAGAGCGACCTATTGCTAGGCCGACCCCACACAGATCCGGACGTGCGGAACTACCGCATCCGGCTCTTCAGTTATATATTCACTCGTGTAAAAAACACACGACCCTAGTACCAATCAACAAGGATATTTCGCTTGCTGACTTTGATACTCTCAATGTTAAAATACCCTATCATCTTCTTGAAATTACTCCAGTTATAACTTTGTCGACCACTGCGTCTGTTCAACCATTTATATAAACTATGTAGCACATAGTCATATATTGTGGATAAGCTTCGGCTGTTGTCTGGTAAACCAAAGTAATTTCTAAATCCTAACAGTTTTCGTCTCAATTGAGGTAGCCAGCTTTTCAATTTTAATGAATACCTTGCTTTGATCCATCGATAATATTCACTCAGCGTCGCCTTTTGCTTCTTCGCAGCCGTTCGTCGCCTAAGTCGTGGCTTACCATTTGAATCTGTGCCCCAATAGAACTCAAACCCTAGAAATACAAAGTGACGTTTTCGACCAACATGAAATCTACTAAATCGCATTAGCGAGGTTTTGTCTTGCGCAACGTCTAAATTAAATTTCTTTAATCGCTTGGGTAACACTTTATAAAAGCGCTCTGCGTCATTTGCAAATTGAAATGCGCAAACAAAATCGTCTGCATAGCGGATCATCATTGCACTTCCACGCATCCTCGGCTTTACTTTCTTTTCAAACCAGAGATCTAAAGCATAATGCAGATATATATTAGCCAACACTGGGCTGATAATTCCACCTTGAGGGCTTCCACTTGATGGTTTAGTGAATACGCCATCGGGTGATTTTATCCGCGCTTTTAACCACTGGTTGATTAAATTAAGCATTGCCTTATCATCAATGCGTAACGCTAACATTTTCATCAGCCATTCATGCTCAAGGTTGTCGAAGAAGCCTTTAATGTCAGCTTCAACGATATAACCATATCCTTTAAATTGAAGATTCATTGTTAGGCTATGTACTGCTTGATGTGCACTTTTATTCGGCCTATACCCATAGCTATTGCGCATAAAGTCTTGCTCCCAGATACTTTGCAGGATCTGACTAACACTTTGTTGCACAAGTTTGTCATCAACTGTTGGAAGCCCTAGCGGTCGTTCTTTACCATTGGATTTTGGGATGTAGATGCGTTTAATATCATTAACTCGATAACTTTTCTGTTTGAGTTGCTGACTTAAACGTTCGATATTTTCAATTAACGTCAACTTGTATTTTGGCATCGTAATGCCATCAATACCCGGACTGGCTAATTTATTGAGTTGACCCCAGCTTTCATACAGGCTTGCGGCATCTAGCAATCCATATAGATTCTGAAACCTGTGCTTAGGGTGAGTATGTGCTTTAAATGCAAGGGTATTAAGTGTTGTTGTCATAATATTTCCAGCCCTACTTTGTCCGGTCTATGTGTCAACTTAGTACCCGATATAACTGTCAGCTCCTTCGCCATGTACAGGGCTTTCCCCTGCCCAGACTACTATGGGCTGATCTGACTTCCAAAAGGTCATCGTTAGCTTTGCTTTTCGTTAAGCTTTCCTACCACCATCCTTGTGGAACACCTTTGGATCTCTCAAGTTCTCAAACCATCTCTTTATACATGCCACGGCTTTGAAACTCCGCTGACTCGCCACAACCTTACTAACACGGCTGTTTTGCATGGACTTCGGTGGCGTTGCAAACCTCGTCAGTCAGATCTAATATTTATCGGAGCGATATCAGCACTTCAGGATCACGATAACCCCTATGGCCTACATAATTCTCTGTGTACGCTTCGCCAATCTTGTTCGTGTGATGCTATCCTCATAACTGAAAAGCAATTGCTAATCCCACACTCCGCCAAAGGCGCAACACTCGATACAGGAGGTTAGTTAGACCTTGCCCGACAGGGACTTGCACCCTGCAAGATGGATCAAGCTTAGCTTGACGCACATCGTGGTAGAGCGACCTATTGCTAGGCCGACCCCACACAGATCCGGACGTGCGGAACTACCGCATCCGGCTCTTCAGTTATATATTCACTCGTGTAAAAAAAACACACGACCCTAGTACCAATCAACAAGGATATTTCGCTTGCTGACTTTGATACTCTCAATGTTAAAATACCCTATCATCTTCTTGAAATTACTCCAGTTATAACTTTGTCGACCACTGCGTCTGTTCAACCATTTATATAAACTATGTAGCACATAGTCATATATTGTGGATAAGCTTCGGCTGTTGTCTGGTAAACCAAAGTAATTTCTAAATCCTAACAGTTTTCGTCTCAATTGAGGTAGCCAGCTTTTCAATTTTAATGAATACCTTGCTTTGATCCATCGATAATATTCACTCAGCGTCGCCTTTTGCTTCTTCGCAGCCGTTCGTCGCCTAAGTCGTGGCTTACCATTTGAATCTGTGCCCCAATAGAACTCAAACCCTAGAAATACAAAGTGACGTTTTCGACCAACATGAAATCTACTAAATCGCATTAGCGAGGTTTTGTCTTGCGCAACGTCTAAATTAAATTTCTTTAATCGCTTGGGTAACACTTTATAAAAGCGCTCTGCGTCATTTGCAAATTGAAATGCGCAAACAAAATCGTCTGCATAGCGGATCATCATTGCACTTCCACGCATCCTCGGCTTTACTTTCTTTTCAAACCAGAGATCTAAAGCATAATGCAGATATATATTAGCCAACACTGGGCTGATAATTCCACCTTGAGGGCTTCCACTTGATGGTTTAGTGAATACGCCATCGGGTGATTTTATCCGCGCTTTTAACCACTGGTTGATTAAATTAAGCATTGCCTTATCATCAATGCGTAACGCTAACATTTTCATCAGCCATTCATGCTCAAGGTTGTCGAAGAAGCCTTTAATGTCAGCTTCAACGATATAACCATATCCTTTAAATTGAAGATTCATTGTTAGGCTATGTACTGCTTGATGTGCACTTTTATTCGGCCTATACCCATAGCTATTGCGCATAAAGTCTTGCTCCCAGATACTTTGCAGGATCTGACTAACACTTTGTTGCACAAGTTTGTCATCAACTGTTGGAAGCCCTAGCGGTCGTTCTTTACCATTGGATTTTGGGATGTAGATGCGTTTAATATCATTAACTCGATAACTTTTCTGTTTGAGTTGCTGACTTAAACGTTCGATATTTTCAATTAACGTCAACTTGTATTTTGGCATCGTAATGCCATCAATACCCGGACTGGCTAATTTATTGAGTTGACCCCAGCTTTCATACAGGCTTGCGGCATCTAGCAATCCATATAGATTCTGAAACCTGTGCTTAGGGTGAGTATGTGCTTTAAATGCAAGGGTATTAAGTGTTGTTGTCATAATATTTCCAGCCCTACTTTGTCCGGTCTATGTGTCAACTTAGTACCCGATATAACTGTCAGCTCCTTCGCCATGTACAGGGCTTTCCCCTGCCCAGACTACTATGGGCTGATCTGACTTCCAAAAGGTCATCGTTAGCTTTGCTTTTCGTTAAGCTTTCCTACCACCATCCTTGTGGAACACCTTTGGATCTCTCAAGTTCTCAAACCATCTCTTTATACATGCCACGGCTTTGAAACTCCGCTGACTCGCCACAACCTTACTAACACGGCTGTTTTGCATGGACTTCGGTGGCGTTGCAAACCTCGTCAGTCAGATCTAATATTTATCGGAGCGATATCAGCACTTCAGGATCACGATAACCCCTATGGCCTACATAATTCTCTGTGTACGCTTCGCCAATCTTGTTCGTGTGATGCTATCCTCATAACTGAAAAGCAATTGCTAATCCCACACTCCGCCAAAGGCGCAACACTCGATACAGGAGGTTAGTTAGACCTTGCCCGACAGGGACTTGCACCCTGCAAGATGGATCAAGCTTAGCTTGACGCACCAACGCCCCATTAAGAGGCAAATAATAGTTGGCTAAAATAAGCGACGAAGGAGCAAATAGCCAACTGTTATTTGTCCTGCTTGAATGGCTTATAGTTACTCCGTTCCATTAATTAATGTATTTACCTATCTCATTAATACATGGAATATGCTTCTGTTGATCACGAATATTTGAGCGGAAACAATCAATGTTTGTAACAAGACTTTCGGATCAACAGGAGTTATTTGTTTCAATACGCATACTCAGGGATTGTCGTAATGCCGACTATCTATAAGACCTGCGAGAAACACTATTAGCCTCTATTTATTCTTTCACTTTACCTCTAGGAGGCCCAAAATGGAAGCCTTTAACGTCTCAGATTTTGCAGCCCTTATCGGGATCGATTGGGCTGACCGTAAACACGATATTTGTGAAATAAATCGTGACACAAATACACAACATTTAAGTGTGATTTCCTCTGAACCTAAGTCAATTAATGCATGGGCGCTTGAGTTAAAACAACGCTACAACGGCAGATCTGTTGCTGTCGCGTGTGAGCTAAAAAAAGGCCCACTTATATATGCATTCAGTAAATTTAAGCACATTGTATTATTTGTGATTAACCCATCAAGTGTTGCTAAATACCGTGCTGCATTTACGCACAGCGGGGCTAAAGATGATCCTACTGATGCAATTATTCAAGTTGAAATCTTACAACTTCACATGGATAAATTAACGGTTATTAGGCCGGATTCAGAGGACGTTAGGTGTCTTGCGCAGCTTGTCGAATCAGGGCGGGATCACACTTTGTAAATAAACAAATTTTATGATCTAATACCATAAATTTCATCACCTTAAACTTATTATGTCACTCTTCTCACATTTAGAACTCGTCAAAGATAATCGTTCACATATAAATCAGCACCATAACTTAGTTGATGTGCTTTTTCTTATTATTACTGCCGTTACATCAGGGTGTGAAAACTGGCAAGACATTGAAGTCTATGGCGAAAGTAAGCTTAATTGGTTAAGAGGATTTCGTTCTTTCAAAAATGGCATACCCACTCGACATAGTATTGCTCGGATTTTTAGAACCGTTGATACTGACTCATTACTACTCGCGATGTATAGCTGGGTCAATCAAAACCGCGTTAAGTCAGCGCATCCTGTCATTGCCTTCGATGGCAAAACTATTCGCGGAGCAAGTAAACACATTGCTGATAAATTACATCTCGTCTCAGCATTTGATTGTGAAGCAGGTCTCACATTATTCCACCAAACAGTTGGCAGTAAGACGAATGAAATACCGGCAGTTCGGGATTTATTGAAAATACTCGATATCAATAACACCGTCATTACACTTGATGCTTTGCACTGCCAAAAAGAAACGCTAAAACAGCTAATTAGCAGACATGCAGATTATCTAGTGCAAGCAAAGGGTAATCAAAAGAAACTTTATAGCGCGATTCAAGATGCATTTACACACCAGTATGAATCTGAAAACTCAGAGATACTTAGTCATGTAACACAAGATGAAGGGCATGGGCGAAAAGAAGTACGCACGATAGATTGTCTTGATGCGCGTTTATTACCGAGTGAAATTAAAGAGAGCTGGCCATCAGTTAGAACAATCGTTGCGGTGCAGCGAGAGCGAACGAAGGGTAATAGAACGAGTATTGACACACATTACTACCTAACATCGTTGACAGACAATATATTGATAAGTAAAGCAATAAGACAACATTGGCTGATAGAAAATCAGCAACACTGGATACTGGATGTCGTATTTAAAGAAGATGCCTGTCAAATACATGAGCCATTAAGTGCGCAACATATGGCACTATTTAGACGCGTCGTTAGGAACATGATAAAGCAGCATACGAAAAGCAAGGGGTCAATAAGAAGTAAGTGTGTAAGAGCTTGTTATGATGATGCTTTTAGAGAAGAACTTCTTTTTGGTTAACATTTTTAACAAAGTATGCTCGCGCCCTGCTTGTCGAATACAGACGTAAACTAGTACAAGATCGTGTTAATTTAACCAATAAAATAGCCACAACGCTAAAAAATTATTATCCCCACGTGATTGATTGGTTTAAAGAAAAAGACACTCAAATATTCTGTGACTTCTTACTGCGCTGGCCCTCTCTTGCTCACGCTAAAAAAGCGAGGAAACAAACACTACTCGACTTCTTTAATCAACATAATTCCCGCTACCCACTCGTTAATGAAAAGCGGATAAAAGAAATAAAAGATGCTGAAATTCTCACCGAAGATATGGCGGTGATCACGCCAAACTTATTACTCCTAAATTCGGATAATAAGTGCAATTTCTCAGATTAGATGGCCAGCTGTTATAATTCGGCCATTCTCTCGCCAAAGGAAATTGCTTTAATGAAATATAAACAGCTGACACAAGCAGAAAGATACCAGATTTACGCGTTAATAAAAGCAGGAAATAACCAAAAACAGATAGCTGATGAACTCACTCGTTCACCGTCATCTATCTCTAGAGAGTTAAAACGCAATAAAGGGCTTAAAGGCTATCGACCTAACCAAGCCAATAATTTTGCAGAGCAAAGACGCAAGTCATCTTTCAAAGCAAGTAAGTTAACAGATGATGTTACTGACTGGATTAATAAATTGTTGGTTGACGGACTTTCGCCAGAGCAGGTGGCAGGCCGCTTAGCTTTAGAGAAAAAGGTCGTTTTGCATCATGAAACGATTTATCAATATATTTACAGAGACAAGGCTCGTGGTGGTGAACTACATAAGACACTCACTCGTGCATGTAAAAAGTATAAAAAACGCTATGGAAGCTACGATAAACGTGGACAGATAGTTAATCGAGTCAGTATTGATGAACGCCCAAGTATTGTGGATTCAAAGTCTAGGATTGGTGATTGGGAGGGCGATACAGTGATAGGCAAAGGGCGTAAAAATGCCCTTGTTACAATGGTTGAACGTAAAACGTTATATACAGTCGTTCACAGAATTGAAAGCAAGCATGCGAAAATAACAGCCGATGCGCTGATCAAGTGTATGACACCCTATAAAGGTAAGGTTATTACCGTGACTTTAGATAATGGAAAAGAGTTTGCTCACCATGAGCATATTGCACAAAAATTAGAAGCGGATGTGTATTTCGCTCACCCATATTCATCATGGGAGCGGGGCATAAATGAGAATACCAACGGCTTACTTAGACGCTTCTTCCCCAAGGGAACTGACTTTATGTCGCTAAGTGAAGCAGAAATACAGGCGGCAGTTGATAAGCTCAACCATCGGCCAAGAAAAACAAGAGGGTATAAAACCCCTCATGAGTTATTTACGGGGCAATCAGAAGTTCTGGTGGCTGCATAATGATTGCACTTAATACTTGAATTCAAGTAACTATTCACCATGGTAAATTATTTTCAAAGGATCTTTTTTAACTATTGACCGATCCCGCCAGTATGCCAAGCTAGGGCTATGACCTAATAGCCCTAGCTTCAATGAATTTAAACAGCATCAACATCGACGAAATCGTTGAGAAAACCAAAGCTCAATTACAAGAAGGTAAAACTCTCACGCCTGCGCTGAAGATGTCTATTGAACTCATTCTGGTTGTCGTTGTTATGTTAGCAAGTAAATTAGGACTTAACAGTAACAATAGCAGTATCCCGCCATCAAAAGACATCAACCGAAAAAAACAAAACAAAGAGAAATCAGCCAAGTCAGCGGGTGGTCAAAAAGGCCGTGCAGGTAAAACACTAACCCAAACACAGACGCCTGATGAGATCAAAATCATCCTAGTTGAACGTGATTTTTTACCGAAAGGTCACTACCGTGAAATTGGCTTTCAAAAACGACAGGTTGTCGATATAGATATCAGGAAAGTGGTCACTGAATACCAAGCACAAATTCTGGAAAATGAGCAAGGTAAGCGTTTTATTGGTGAATTTCCAGAAGACGTTAACAGTCCTATTCAATATGGGGTTGGTGTAAAAGCCCATGCAGTTTACCTATCCCAATATCAATTACTCCCTTACAACCGCATTGAAGAATATTTTTGTGATCAACTCGGTATTCCAATCAGTGCGGGTAGTTTATTTAACTTTAATGAACAAGCAGCGGCCTTGGTAAAGTCCTCCGGCGCAGAAGCCGCGCTCAAGAAAGCCCTGAAAACGACTTATCAAGCCTTACACGTTGATGAAACGGGGATTAATATAGGTGGTAAACGACGATGGCTTCATGGTGCATCAACGACGTGGTGGACGTATTTTTACCCGCATGAGAAAAGAGGGAAAATAGCGATGGATGACGCCGATATTTTACCTCACTTTACTGGGGTACTATGCCACGACCACTGGAAACCGTATTATCAATATACACAGTGCCAACATGCCTTGTGTAATGCACATCATATCCGAGAGTTAGAAAGGGCATGGGAGCAAGACGGTATGCAATGGGCAAAGGATTTGCAAACCCTACTGACTGAAATCAATAAACATCAAATAGATAACCCCGAGCTAGATGCAGACACAAAAGCTCACTATATAGAGAAATATCAACAAATATTGGCTCAAGGTGACATTAAATGCCCTCCACCGGATAGAAACAGCCGAGTAAAAGGCCAGCGAGGCAGATTGAAACGAACAAAGTCTAGAGCGTTGTTAGAGCGGTTAAGAGATTATCAAGATGATGTCTTACGGTTCATGACGGAAACAGCGGTGCCTTTTAGCAACAACCAAGGTGAGAATGATATTAGGATGACCAAGGTTCATCAAAAGATATCTGGGTGCTTCAGAAGCATGCAAGGTGCAGAGATGTTTTGTTTAATCAGAAGCTACCTATCGACTTGCAGAAAACAGCATGTATCAGCAAGCCTAGCCCTTGAATTACTCTTCAAAAATCAGTTACCTGATATATTTATTGAAAATGTGGCTGAATAGTTACGAATTCAAGACTTATTGAATGCCTCGTTCCGCAACTTAAACAGCTAATGTTGGCAATAACACGATTTGATGACGAAATTAAAACGCTTTATAAGCAACATACAGATCGCGCTATTTTTGATAGTTTACCCGGTGCAGGCCCACAATTAGCACCTCGATTATTAGCCGCTATGGGGTCAAATCGTGACCGCTATAAGTGCGCCGCTGACATACAAAAATACGCAGGCATTGCTCCAGTGACCGAACGCAGTGGCAAGAAGGAATGGATACACTGGCGATACTCGTGCACTAAATTTTTAAGGCAAACATTTGTGGAATGGGCAGGATTATCTGTGCGTTATTCATTTTGGGCTAAAGCCTATTATCGGCAGCAAGAAGCCAAAGGAAAACCTCATAATACCATCATCAGATCATTGGCATTTAAGTGGATACGAATCCTATTTAGGTGCTGGAAAACACATACGCCCTACGATGAATCAACTTACTTAACTGCATTGAAAAGTAAGGGATCACCGCTGTTAAAATTTGCGGTGGAAAGTGAGCTTTAGCGCTTGCTGTCCACCTCAGGGCGTGTTGTTATGTGTATTTGGTACGGTACTTGCTTATCTTCATTACTACATTTTATTTTACAAGACCTTAAATATGGAAATCACAAGAGCTAGTTATATTCAAAAGACACAAACTACACCATACAACGGAAAAATATTGCCGTCTACAGGTAAAGAAGAGCCGGTTAAAGAAAAGTCAGTAGTACATGAACTAGCAAAATCTATTGACCCAACTGAGATGAACCGCAATGACGCCCGTTTGATTGGAGATGCATTACATGAAAGTGGAAATACTGAGCTTGCCTTACCATTCTACGAACAATCGATGGTTCTAGTCAGAGAAAATGGGAGTTTACGTAATGCTAATGAATCTGATGCAATTATGACTGAAAAATTTAACATGTTCGATTCCTTAAAAGGACAAATTGAATTTAATAAAAATCACAACCTTCCAACAGAATCATTAGAAGAGGTTGAACGCTTTTTACAAAAGATGCAAATTGCAAAAGTTACACCACGAATAGATACATACACATAACGCCTCACTAAGAGGCAAATATCAGTTGGTTAAAATACGCGACGAAGGAGCAAAAACCAACTGTTATTTGTCCTTTTGAGTGACTTATAGTTACTCCGTTCCATTAATTAATGTATTTACCTATCTCATTAATACATGGAATATGCTTCTGTTGATCACGAATATTTGAGCGGAAACAATTAATGTTTGTAACAAGACTTTCGGATCAACAGGAGTTATTTGTTTCAATACGCATACTCAGGGATTGTCGTAATACCGACTATCTATAAGACCTGCGAGAAACACTATTAGCCTCTATTTATTCTTTCACTTTACCTCTAGGAGGCCCAAAATGGAAGCCTTTAACGTCTCAGATTTTGCTGCCCTTATCGGGATCGATTGGGCTGACCGTAAACACGATATTTGTGAAATATATCGTGACACAAATACACAACATTTAAGTGTGATTTCCTCTGAGCCTAAGTCAATTAATGCATGGGCGCTTGAGTTAAAACAACGCTACAACGGCAGATCTGTTGCTGTCGCGTGTGAGCTAAAAAAAGGCCCACTTATATATGCACTCAGTAAATTTAAGCACATTGTATTATTTGTGATTAACCCATCAAGTGTTGCTAAATACCGTGCAGCATTTACGCACAGCGGGGCTAAAGATGATCCTACTGATGCGATTATTCAAGTTGAAATTTTACAACTTCATATGGATAAATTAACGGTTATTAGGCCGGATTCAGAGGACGTTAGGTGTCTTGCGCAGCTTGTCGAATACAGACGTAAACTAGTACAAGATCGTGTTAATTTAACCAATAAAATAGCCACAACGCTAAAAAATTATTATCCCCACGTGATTGATTGGTTTAAAGAAAAAGACACTCAAATATTCTGTGACTTCTTACTGCGCTGGCCCTCTCTTGCTCACGCTAAAAAAGCGAGGAAACAAACACTACTCGACTTCTTTAATCAACATAATTCCCGCTATCCACTCGTTAATGAAAAGCGGATAAAAGAAATCAAGGATGCAGAAATACTCACCGAAGATATGGCGGTGATCACGCCAAATTTATTGCTTATTGAATGCCTCGTTCCGCAACTTAAACAGCTGATGTTGGCAATAACACGATTTGATGACGAAATTAAAACACTTTATAAGCAACATACAGATCGCGCTATTTTTGATAGTTTACCTGGGGCGGGGCCACAATTAGCACCTCGATTATTAGCCGCTATGGGATCAAATCGTGACCGCTATAAGTGCGCCGCTGACATACAAAAATACGCAGGCATTGCTCCAGTAACCGAACGCAGTGGCAAGAAAGAATGGATACACTGGCGATACTCGTGCACTAAATTTTTAAGGCAAACATTTGTGGAATGGGCAGGATTATCTGTGCGCTATTCATTTTGGGCAAAAGCCTATTATCGGCAGCAAGAAGCCAAAGGAAAACCCCATAATACCATCATCAGATCATTGGCATTTAAGTGGATACGAATCCTATTTAGGTGCTGGAAGACACATACGCCCTACGATGAATCAACTTACTTAACTGCATTGAAAAGTAAGGGATCACCGCTGTTAAAATTTGCGGTGGAAAATGAGCTTTAGCGCTTGCTGTCCACCTCAGGGCGTGTTGTTATAAGGTCAACCGATTCAACCTACAATTGGAAACCACAATACGATGTGATTCCCCTTTTCAATTTAAGATTAACTCTCAGCGAAGCGCATTGACGAACGACGCTAAAAACCAATTTTAAATCCCCGACTAAAACTCGGTTTTGGACACTCAAACAGGCTACCGCACTTGAAGTACAAAACACAGCAAGTAACGACGTTTAGGTTTTGGAAAGCCTGTTAATTCTAGCAAACTTGAAACAAAGTTGATGATGCAAACTTCGCAATAAATTCCGCTGATTATTGGCCTGACAAAACCAACCTAAAAAGGCTAAATGAAATGCCTTATAACGCTTTGCTCACCGGCACATACTGCGGAGAGCGTTTTTGTGTAAAATTGGAGCGCAGCGACATACACAAAAATGAGCGTAGCAGTATGTGTCCGCGTGCAGCAACTTGTTAGATTTGTTTGACAAAAACGGCCTCTCTATGAAACTTTAGGTACGGCAGGCAACCGACCTCAATCTTATAGAGTTTCATTGACTCGTTAACACCTAACTTTCGTAAATCTCGCTCGGCTAGTAGAGGGGATACAATGAGGCTACCCTTATCAGTAAAGCTTATATATCCACGATCAAATAGCTTATCTAATGTTGGAGACAAAAGTAATCCATTGTTTGGATCAATTCGCTCCGAATTTGTTGACTGGCTCCAAGGCTTAATGTGTGAAGCAATAAGTAAATCAATACGATCAAATTCTGTTACAGCACACTTCCGCCAAAGAGCTATAACACCTTTGCGATACTTACCTTGCCCCAACCTAGCTTCAATTTCTGCCTTTATAGTTGTAGAGCCTGCTTCAATTATGGAAGAGATATCGGAGACAACACTAGATACGTTTTCGTTTCGTGATATAAACGCTAAATACTTATTTAAAGCCGATTTAATGTCAGACACAGCGGAATTTGATGTATATCTCTCACGGATACTTTGTGTTTCTCTTAATGTTTGAAATATATTATCTATATCTTCTGAACTCAGGTTATCGTAATCGACATCATACAACTCATTGACATAGCGAAGCCAAGATAAGTAGTTTCTCTTACCACCTTCACTTGCAGGCCCATTTCCTTCCATGAATCTGAAAAAGGCCGCCTCGTTTGCTATTGATGTCATAGGTTGTCCCAAAATCTAACGAGCCTGTAGATTAACTCGTTTTTAAATTTATTTTTATTGATAAATAGACCATAGCTGAGTTCCAATTTTGATTCAATTGATTACTGTATTTTTCATAGAATATAAAAGCTGGTTTGGTATTGTTTTAACTGGCGTTTTGGAAGGAGTTACGGGTGTTTCAGTGGCTTTATTTTGGCTTAAAAGGGGTTGCCTCTCTTAATGCATCGTGTTTTTCAGCTTTTCTATATTATGAACAAGGCAATACAGTTGCCATTGGGCGTTCACTTTCGTTTGACCCCGTAAGGTCAATTTATTCATCCCTTTATTCACTGTAATGTTTCCGAACACTGGCTCAATACAGCCTAATCGCTTACTGTATTGTCGTCGCCCTATGGGGCTATCTATTTTTACTTTCATTTTGTCTACATAGCTCAGCTTTTTGCGTGATTCATTATTTATAAACTGAACTTGTCGTCCCCTGTCTATCGGTGGTTTTCGCATGCATTGCTGTTGTAGCGGGCACGCTTTACAGTCTTTTAAGTAACCGCAGAATCGCGTGTATTGCTGATTGTGACTTTTTACATTTATACCACTTCGCCACATATCATTACCTGCTGGGCAGCGGCATGTTTGGGTTGCTTCATCATAATGAAAATCATCTGAGGTAAATAAGCGTGGCTTGCCTTTGCTGCGTTTTAGCCGGCGCTTTTCTTGCTCCGTTTCGTATGTTTCGCTGTCTTTAAACAGCGGATTTCGTTTTCTAAACTGATTATCCGCAATGTAGGTATCGAACCCACTTTTCGCCATATATTCAAGGTTCACTTCGCTGTTAAACCCGCTGTCTGCGGTGAATTTAATGGTGTGTTTATCTGCCATTTTTTCTGTATTGAGTTTAGCGAGTTGCTGTTTTAATTGCTTAACAGCTGGCTGTAGAGTTTGTTGTTCGCCCACCGACCCCCACGCTTGTGCTTGCAGGATGATTTGATGTTTGTCATCGTTTATCGCTATGCCGTTATAGCCTTGAATTGTCCCTTTTGACGTGGTCATTTTCGCGCTATCAGGGTCAGTGATATTACTTTTAACAGGCTTGCCTTTACTGCCTATTTTTTCTTTGTGAGTGGCTAAGAACTCGGTAATTTTATCTGCACTTTTATCCAGCTTTTCTTTTTGTTTTAAGTCCTGAGTTATCAACTCTTCGCCCAGACCATCTTCTGATTGGTGGCGTTCAATAATACGTTTACTTGCGCGTTCTAGTTTTGCTTTTTTGCGGCCTAACTCATCGAATGTGCCACTCCACTCTTTACTCGCATTGGACTTTAATTTACATCCATCAATGGCAAACATGTTGCGGCCTATCAAGTCTTCCTCATCACATATCATCAGCACTTGCGTAAAAAGTGGCTCAATCTGTTCATGCATTTTAGCCACAAAACCCGCTATAGATGTGTAATGTGGCTGGATATCACCCGACACACTCATAAATAAAATGTTCGTCTCACACGCTTTAGCAATTCGGCGACTACTAATTAAACCATGTGCATAGCCCAGTAAAATAATCTTTAACATTACCGAAGGCGGATACGCAGCAGCGCCCGTTTTGTCGTTGTTATACCACGCGTCAAATCCCGATAAATCGAGTTTATTTTCGACGATATAACAAAGGGCATATTCAAATGTGCCAGGCAGAATCTGCTCAGCGAAATTGATAGGAATGAATTTATTTTGACAGGATAAGTCAGGCTTATAGTTAGCCATAACAGTTTACCATGGGTGAATAATATCTATTAGATCACAGCGAATAGATGGATTCAAGGTTAAAAAGCAACCAACCAAGAATAGTTGTGTATGTTCCTAAAAAGAGTAATTCTACAGCCTCAACGCCGCAATAAGCGGAAAATTACAGTTGGCTAAAATGTTTGAGGAACGAAAAACAGCCAACTGTAATTTTTCCGTTTAATTGCCTTGTGTACGCCCGACATGGGCATTGACTTATGAGGTGAAAGTCCTCTGTAGGAAGATCACCGTTTAAATAACATGCTGTTATTAAACGATAACTACTAGCGAATGGCAAGGGCTAAATCGCGAGAGATAGTCTGGAGGAAGCCGCTAGCAAATCTGCGAGCTGATGAACAAAAACATCATATGAGGCGTAGGCTGGAGACGAGCTAGCACAAGATAGCGAAGTCATGTGATCTAACGGCCACCGTAAATGATGCAGTTGTGCAGAGAAAGTCGATGCACCTTATTCGGGGAGATCTGATAAACACGCATCCGCGCTAATGCTTGAAGATTACCAGTTAGGGACTGGTCTTTAAAACCTAGGCGCTCTGGTTGCTGCGACCTACAGCGAGCGAAATAGCAGTAAACAAGCGTTAGTTTAGACGCGCTTTATCGAGTAATCGCTAGAGTGATTTATCAGAAGTCAGCAGACGGCATACGACTGCATGGATGCAGGAGGTAGAGCAACGCAGGAGCAGTTGCCGAGTAGCCCAACACTTATCGTAATGGATAAGACATGGTGAAGGCCTGAACATCTTAACCAGAGGAGATACTACAAATGAACTTGAATTCACATAGATCACCGTGTTGTGATAGTGATGAACAGCGTTCTATGGTGAATAATACCTCGAATGAATACAACCAAACAAATCATGACCTGATGGCAAGGGTACTGAGCAACCACAATATTAGCGCTTCATGGCAACATGTTAAGCGCAATAAAGGGGCTGCCGGTATTGATAATATGAGTATTGAGGAATTTAATCACTTCGCTAAGTTACATTGGCTGGGTATTAAACAACAATTACTTAACGGCACTTATCAACCCTTGCCAGTCAAACGCGTGATAATACCTAAACCTGATGGCGGTGAGCGAATGCTTGGGATCCCCTCTGTTATCGACAGAGTGATCCAACAAGCCATTGCTCAAGTGATTAGCCCTTTCTTTGAGCCTCAATTTTCACCACATAGTTATGGTTATCGCCCTCATAAAAGAGCCAGTCAAGCAGTGGACCATGTTCAATCTTGTGTTAAACAAGGTTGCAAAACAGCGGTTGATATTGACTTGTCTAAGTTCTTTGATGAGGTAAACCATGACATGCTGATGAATCGTGTTGGTCGTAAAATCAAAGACAAAGCACTCATGCACCTACTCGGTAAATACCTACGAGCAGGGATCGCAGAGCGCGAAAAGGGTCTGTGGTTTGAGTCAACCAAAGGAGTCCCTCAAGGTGGGCCATTATCCCCTTTACTTTCCAATATTTTACTCGATGAATTAGATAAGAAGCTAACCTACAAACACCTTAAGTTTGCACGTTACGCTGATGACATAATCATTTTAGTAAAAACGAAAAGTGAAGGGCTAATAATCCAACGGGAAATTACTGCGTTTATCACTCAGCGATTAAAACTCAAAGTGAATGAATCGAAAAGTCGAGTCGGTCCCGTATCAGGCTCGAAATTTCTTGGGTTTACCTTCCGCTACGCTCAAGTGCAGATCCACGAACAGGCGCTAAAGAAATTTAAAGCAAATGTAAGAGAACTCACTAACCGCAACTGGGGGATCTCAATGACCCTACAAATTCATAAACTCACGCAGTATTTACGTGGCTGGGGACACTATTACCTAATAGCCAACGCTTATCAGTTAACGGTGGATTTAGATCATTGGATCCGCCGTAGGATAAGAATGTGCTACTGGCGGCAATGGCGTAAACCACGTACGAAAGTACGCAGTTTAATAAAACTGGGTGTTAGCGAACGACTCGCGATAGCCTGTGGTATCACCAGTAAAGGGCCTTGTCGAAGCTCAAAAACAAAAGGAATTAACATTGCGCTAGGCAATGACTATTTAGCATCACAAGGTTTAGTGTCATTGAGAGATATTTGGATCGGTATTCATTACGGGAGATGAACCGCCCATTGCGGACCCGCATGATGGGTGGTGTGGGGGCTGGAGGTTAGAGACCTCCGGCTACCCGATTAGCTATACATTGCCACCAAGCCATTTTTTAACGGGTTTAATCCAATCTGAAATTGGTTTAAAGAATGCGCCATGCTCTTTACCTGTACTAATAGATACTTCATTAAATGAACTTACATTAGTACTTTGGTTTATCAGGAATTGGCAAGAGCCAACCATATCAGATGTTTCATAAATTGAAAAAACCTTACCGTAAACTTTGAAAAGTTCTCTATTCTTCATAAAGCTAGCGCAGCTAGCTAGAAGAATAATATTAACATCTGGGTTCTGTAAATTATTTGAAGCTAAAATTGTAATTTCACCGCCACGCGAGAAACCTACAAGTGATATATTTTGAGGTTTAACCCCAAGAGAAATTAATTTTTGAACGTCATTTGACAATTTCAGGGCGAATTTTTTGGGGTTGGTATTTTCGGGTCTGTGATATGCAACGAGAGTGTAGTTATTACTTGATAGAGCTTCTTTAACTTTCGGGAAGTCATATTCCCCCCAGCTAGGGTGTATTGGATTAGTATTTTTTCCTTCAACAATTTTTCCATGTGAATAAAATACATATTTGCTATTAGGATCTACTTCGTCTGGGAATTGTTCATAGGTTTTTCCAGCATGTACGAGAGCAGGAAGAAGTAGTGTAAATAGTGCTAGAAGTTTGATACGCAATTTCCTTGTATAGCTAACGCTTCAAGAAGCGGCGCGCTTTTCAGCGTCCGGCTTACTTGACTTGTTAGCAGATTTTTTATTAAAAATGAACATGCAGTTTCCGCCGCTCGCCATTTTCCAGCCCTTGTAAGATAGACCACAACTTTCTAGCAACTCAACGTAACCATCTTCGCCCAAGGACCAATGTGGAACGGTTACTCCTGCAACGTTTCCAGTACAATAACCATCTTCCCTTGAAGAGGTAAACATCAGAACTCCGTTCAGCTCAACAACTTCGGCTGCTTTCCGTAAGGCCTTCCTTTGTTTTTCAGGAGGCAAATGAAAAACACTTCCAAATCCAAAAACAAAATCGAACTTCCTCCCACCTAGATCAACTTCATCCATACTTGCAATAAGAATTTCAGCTCCTAACACGTTGGAGGTGAACTCCTCAGCCAATACCTTTGAAGAATCAATCCCAACATAATGAGAAGCATGTCTATGGGCAGCAACAGCGATAGGAAATCCATTACCACACCCAAGATCCAACACTGAAATCTTTCTGCCAAATTGTTCAATAAGACTCAAAACATCTGCGACGCCTATATCCGATGATCTTGTTTTTCGATACTTTGAACCGACCTGATCATATTCTTTCATGAGCGGCTAAACCCCGATTGCTAACGAGCCTGTAGATTAACTCGTTTTTAAATTTATTTTTATTGATAAATAGACCATAGCTGAGTTCCAATTTTGATTCAATTGATTACTGTATTTTTCATAGAATATAAAAGCTGGTTTGGTATTGTTTTAACTGGCGTTTTGGAAGGAGTTACGGGTGTTTCAGTGGCTTTATTTTGGCTTAAAAGGGGTTGCCTCTCTTAATGCATCGTGTTTTTCAGCTTTTCTATATTATGAACAAGGCAATACAGTTGCCATTGGGCGTTCACTTTCGTTTGACCCCGTAAGGTCAATTTATTCATCCCTTTATTCACTGTAATGTTTCCGAACACTGGCTCAATACAGCCTAATCGCTTACTGTATTGTCGTCGCCCTATGGGGCTATCTATTTTTACTTTCATTTTGTCTACATAGCTCAGCTTTTTGCGTGATTCATTATTTATAAACTGAACTTGTCGTCCCCTGTCTATCGGTGGTTTTCGCATGCATTGCTGTTGTAGCGGGCACGCTTTACAGTCTTTTAAGTAACCGCAGAATCGCGTGTATTGCTGATTGTGACTTTTTACATTTATACCACTTCGCCACATATCATTACCTGCTGGGCAGCGGCATGTTTGGGTTGCTTCATCATAATGAAAATCATCTGAGGTAAATAAGCGTGGCTTGCCTTTGCTGCGTTTTAGCCGGCGCTTTTCTTGCTCCGTTTCGTATGTTTCGCTGTCTTTAAACAGCGGATTTCGTTTTCTAAACTGATTATCCGCAATGTAGGTATCGAACCCACTTTTCGCCATATATTCAAGGTTCACTTCGCTGTTAAACCCGCTGTCTGCGGTGAATTTAATGGTGTGTTTATCTGCCATTTTTTCTGTATTGAGTTTAGCGAGTTGCTGTTTTAATTGCTTAACAGCTGGCTGTAGAGTTTGTTGTTCGCCCACCGACCCCCACGCTTGTGCTTGCAGGATGATTTGATGTTTGTCATCGTTTATCGCTATGCCGTTATAGCCTTGAATTGTCCCTTTTGACGTGGTCATTTTCGCGCTATCAGGGTCAGTGATATTACTTTTAACAGGCTTGCCTTTACTGCCTATTTTTTCTTTGTGAGTGGCTAAGAACTCGGTAATTTTATCTGCACTTTTATCCAGCTTTTCTTTTTGTTTTAAGTCCTGAGTTATCAACTCTTCGCCCAGACCATCTTCTGATTGGTGGCGTTCAATAATACGTTTACTTGCGCGTTCTAGTTTTGCTTTTTTGCGGCCTAACTCATCGAATGTGCCACTCCACTCTTTACTCGCATTGGACTTTAATTTACATCCATCAATGGCAAACATGTTGCGGCCTATCAAGTCTTCCTCATCACATATCATCAGCACTTGCGTAAAAAGTGGCTCAATCTGTTCATGCATTTTAGCCACAAAACCCGCTATAGATGTGTAATGTGGCTGGATATCACCCGACACACTCATAAATAAAATGTTCGTCTCACACGCTTTAGCAATTCGGCGACTACTAATTAAACCATGTGCATAGCCCAGTAAAATAATCTTTAACATTACCGAAGGCGGATACGCAGCAGCGCCCGTTTTGTCGTTGTTATACCACGCGTCAAATCCCGATAAATCGAGTTTATTTTCGACGATATAACAAAGGGCATATTCAAATGTGCCAGGCAGAATCTGCTCAGCGAAATTGATAGGAATGAATTTATTTTGACAGGATAAGTCAGGCTTATAGTTAGCCATAACAGTTTACCATGGGTGAATAATATCTATTAGATCACAGCGAATAGATGGATTCAAGGTTAAAAAGCAACCAACCAAGAATAGTTGTGTATGTTCCTAAAAAGAGTAATTCTACAGCCTCAACGCCGTTTTAAGCGGCAAATTGTAGTTGGCTAAAATAAGTGAGGCACGAACAAAAAGCCAACTGTAATTTGTCCGACTTGAAAACCCTTGTTATGTAGCAGCTATTTCCTCACCAGAGACTAAAAAGTTTCTTGAATAAAAGCTTTTTTGTAATTTTTCACCAAGGCTAGATTCGAAGCATTTATTTAGTGAAATTTCAAACCCTTTAATACTATTAGAGAAGTCATCAAAATCACTACCATAATTCACATTGAAATTTACAATAGGAGAAGCTTTTCGGCTTATTTCAGAAAAGTCGCTGTAATTCACCTTTGGCAAGTAATCATGAGATGTAATAGTTTCTATTAAGTCTATTTGCGGTTCGCTATTTTCTTTTAAAAAAGACTCTATAATTTGATTTATTTCTTTTTCTTTACAACCGCTAAGATGTTCAGCTATATCAGGGTGTAATTTATATAAACTCTCATGCTCGTTAAGACAAGCAACTTGTTTAATGTAACCATTTTCTAATAGAGACCTAAAAGGAATGTTAGACTCATCATCATCCCAAACAGATTGAGGTTCATTTGCAAGTTCCCACAAAAGCTCTTTAGTACTAAATGATAAATGTTTATATGTGAGCTTGAAGTGACTTAATAATTTCTCACGCTTTTTGGCTTCTTCTAATTTTTGCTCTTTTGCTGTTTTGGCTTTGACATATCGACCTAATGTACCCTTATAAATTATGCCACCACAAACGGTACTTAACTCACCGCACAAGGATCCTACACCAATCGATATAAACAATAAGACTATGCTCTTATGCTCAAAAGATGTTCCAAAAGAATCTAACGTAACATTTAAATAATTCCATGATAGTGTAAGAACTATCGCTATAGATATAAATTTCACAGCGGCCTTAGGAGAAGCAACTGAAGAAATAATTTTTAATATAGTTCCTGACGCATCACTCATTCACCGGACTCCGTATGCTACATAACGCCCAAATAATGGGATTTTATAGCTGGCTTAAAATGTTGAGGAACGAAACAGCCAGCTGTAAAATTCCCGTTGATTTGCTTGTTATGAGTAACTTTGGTTAACTCAAAATACTAAACTAATAGTAAACACCCAATTTATAGATAAACGTTAACTTGAGCTACTAACAATACTTTAACGAACTAATGGATTTGCCACAAAGATCTCTTTATGAAGGCAAAGTCTATTAGTGGTTATTTATAAAACTAACCTAGCTCAACTCGTTTGAAGCGATTACAAAGTTAAGTTGTTATAACCGCCCTTTTAACAAAACCCAACAAACGAATTAGATTAAACTCATAACGCCTACTTAAGCGGAAAAATATAGTTGGCTAAAATGTTGAACGGAGTGAAAACAGCCAACTGTATTTTTTCCGTTTGAAGTTCTTGTTATGAATTTACAATCAATTGGCCATTACTTAATTTAGAAAGTGCAGGTAATTGCTTGGCACCTCTTTCTTTTAACCAAACATTTAGATCGACATATAGCTTTTTAATATCCTTTGGATCTAATTGCTGCACTTCTACTATTTTTCTCTTATTTTTAGGAGCAGTTTTTTTAGGTAAATAGATTGTATAAAATTTATAGCAATTTTCGAGAGAATGAGCTTGTTTACCAAACACACTCGCTTGGCAAAAACCAAAATCTTGAATTGCCTCATAATCAATAGCAGCTTGGCCTGCTGCGGGGCCAAAGTTAATTAAATATACTCTGTATAATCCTCCAATCAGTGCTATAGCGCAAAGCCCTTTCCAAAACACACTATTACTTAAAAAATCCAGCATAAAGAAAACTCCGTAATTAATTACAACGATGATTCATAACAATTTAATAGTGCGCTCATCGCGCATATTTCTGCCAACGATACGCTCATGTATTTAATAAATCATTTTTACCAAATAACTTAACACATTGCTATATATAATTTTTTATTAGCATTCAAACTCTCAATAAAAGAGAAAATGCGCTCGTCGCTCATTTTCTTGAATATGGGAGCAGCACAACTATACTGTATATAAAAACAGCATTATTATTAGTGGTAATATGAAAACACGTTCTCCATTTTTAAATTATATAGCCGATTATATGTTGGTACGTCAGTATTCATTACGCACCGTAGATACGTACCTAAGATGGATTGCATCTTATATCCATTTTCATAATAAACGCCACCCCGCCTCAATGGGAGACAACGAAGTCGAGCGCTATTTAGAACATTTAGTGTTAAATCAAAACGTCGCACCACGTACGCAAGCCACTGCACTCAATTCATTGTCATTTTTATACAAACATATAATAAAAAACGAACTTTCATTAAATTTAAATTTTGTCCGCAGTAAAAAACAAGCAAAGCTCCCTGTCGTGATGACCCCAGAGGAAGTTAAAATGTTGATGGCTCATTTAAATAAGCGCTATTATTTAATTGCAGCCCTTATGTATGGAAGTGGCTTAAGAGTAATGGAAGCGGTGCAATTAAGAGTAAAAGATATTGATTTTGATTATAAATGCATTCAAGTATGGAATGGAAAAGGTAATAAACACCGCATTGTTACGCTGGCCACAGAGCTAATTCCTATACTGAGAAATCAAATTTTGAACGTTGATGACTATTTAAAACTGGATTTAAATAATACTAAATATTCTGGCGTATGGATGCCATATGCTTTAACAAAAAAATATCCAAGTGCCGCAAAATCGCTTGCGTGGCAATATTTATTTCCTTCTCATATATTAAGTTCAGATCCTCAAAGTGGCGAAATAAGGCGACATCATTTTCATCACTCTTGCATTAGAAAAGAGGTTAAAAAAGCCGTCAAAAAATCAGGGTTAACAAAAATAATAACACCTCATACATTAAGACACTCTTTTGCTACTCATCTACTGCAAAGTGGCGCCGATATAAGAACTGTTCAAGCTCAGCTTGGCCATTCTGACGTTAAAACTACACAAATATATACCCACGTACTACAACAAGGTGCTAATGGTGTTATTAGCCCTTTTTCAAAATTATAAGTGACCCGATTAAAAAAGCCGAACTTATTTTACTAAGCTCGGCTTTTGTAAGTGCATTTTAGCAATTATGTACTTGGGTATTCGCGGTATGCGCGTTCTATATTTTTAGCCTGCTTTTTAGAAATACCTAAATGAGCAAGTGCTACACGTAAACGAGCACGTGATAGGTCAGATCCCAATATTTCCATTGCATCAAGCACTGACGTACTTGACGTTTTGCCAGTAATTGCGACAAATATTGGCTCTAAAAAGTCTTTAATCTTAAGCTCGTGGAATGTTGCCACTTCTTTTGCAATTGCAAAAATAGCGGGCTTTTCAAAGCTACGTAAGCCTTCAAGCTGCCATACAAAAAATTGTAGCGCTTGGCGTATTACGTTTTCGTCTGCTTTGCCGGCTGTTAATAGCGCAGGATCGTAAGTTGGAATCCCCCCTACAAAGTGCCCTGCAAGCTCAACCATATCCGACAGCGTATTAATACGTGTTTTCACTTCTGGTAATATTTTAGCGAGCATTTCGCCGTTAAACTTCCAATCAACAAAGCGCTGAATTAACTGCTCGTCGGTTAGGTTTTCGCGGATCCACATGCCGTTTAACCAGCTTAATTTATCTACGTCGAATACTGGACCACCAAGCGATACGCGCTTCATGTCGAAGTTTTCAATCATCTCATTAAGTGTGAACTTTTCACGCTCATCAGGCATTGACCAACCCATACGACCTAAGTAGTTAAGTACGGCTTCTGGCAGGTAACCCATTTCTTTATAGTAATTAATAGATGTTGGGTTTTTACGCTTAGACAGCTTTGATTTATCTGGGTTACGTAGTAGTGGTAAGTGACCAAGTACTGGTGCTTCCCAACCAAAATCTTCATACAGTTTTAATAACTTAGGTGCTGAGTTAATCCACTCTTCACCACGGAAAATATGACTAATTTCCATATGGTGGTCGTCAACTACGTTCGCTAAAAAGTACGTAGGGAAACCATCTGCTTTTAACAGCACTTGCATGTCTACGTTTTCCCACGGGATCTCAATTTCATCACGTAGGTAGTCGTTAAACTTAAATGTGCCTTCGCTTGGGATTTTCATACGTATAACGTAAGGTTTTCCTGCCGCTAAGTTTGCTTTAATTTCTTCATCTGTGTGGTTTAAACCACGACCGTCGTATTTAGGGCGTAGGCCTTCTGCCATTTGCTCTTCACGCATTTGATCAAGCTCTTCGCTTGTTGCAAAGCAGTAAAACGCTTTGCCATCGTCAACTAACTGATGCGCGTATTTTTTATATAAATCGCTACGCTCAGATTGACGGTAAGGACCAAATTCGCCACCAACATCAGGACCATGATCCCACTCAAGCCCTAACCAACGTAGGCTATCCATAATCGCAAGTTCAGACTCTGGCGTGCTACGTACTTGGTCTGTATCTTCTATACGAAGTACAAATTCACCGCCTTGTTGTTTAGCAAAACAGTAGTTAAATAAGGCGATATAAGCGGTGCCAAGATGCGGGTCACCAGTTGGCGACGGGGCAACACGGGTGCGAATTGTCATGGTAAATTCTCTTTAAATAAGTGAGATAATAAAAGTGGTTTATGCAGCTACTTTGTTTAAGTAAGCAATAATATCGTTTGATTCATACAGCCATTGTACTTGACCGTTTTGCTCTATACGCAGGCAAGGAACTTTAACTTTGCCGCCTTGCTCTAGTAGCTCTTGACGATATTGCTCATTGTCTTTTGCATCACGCGTTTCTATGTTTAAGCCTTCGCGTTTAATGGCGCGACGTACTTTTACACAAAACGGGCATGCTTTAAATTGATACAGTTTAAATTGTGAGGTTTGCAGATCAACCTGTGCTTGCTCGTCGCTTGCGCGCTTTTTACTGCGAGGAGTAAATACAAAATTAAAGAATAAGATTATACAACCTAAAAACCAACGAACTAATTTCATGTTCTGTGCTCTGCTTACAACAATTTAAGGAGCCAGATTTTAGCACAAATTTACAATCAAAAAAGTGTAATACTGCGAGAATTACACTCACGTAATTTAATTTACTAAAAGTACTTCTATAGCAATACCATATCATCCCTATGAAGTACTTCTGCGCCACTATCGTAATCGAGTAACTCAACTATTTGATTTGAGTGTGCGCCTTTGATTTTATTTACCTCGGTACTGCTAAAACGCGTTAAGCCACGTGCAATTACTTGATTTTTATTATCTATTAAATCAATTAAATCGCCTCTTTCAAAACGTCCAAATGCATTAGTAACGCCTTTAGCAAGTAAGCTTGCGCCTTTATTTTGCAGCGCTGCAATAGCACCTGTATCTATAACAATTTGGCCGGTACTTTTAGGCCCAGCGAGTAGCCATTTTTTACGGCCATCTTTTGGGGCGGTGAGTTTTAAAAAGCGTGTACCAGGTAACTCGTCACTCATACATTTTAAAATAACGTTTTTACCTGCGCCTTTAGCAATAATAACTTCAACACCTGCGCGCCTTGCAATGTCAGCGGCTTGTAATTTGGTTGCCATGCCGCCGGTGCCTAAATTTGTGCCACTGCCACCAGCAAGTTGACGCAGCTCATCATTTATATGTGTTACTTCGCCAATGAGAGTAGCATCGGCGTTTGTGCGCGGATCGCTGGTAAATAACCCTTCTTGATCGGTAAGTAGCAGTAACTTATTAGCATTAGCCAAAATCGCGACAAGTGCCGATAAGTTATCGTTGTCGCCTACTTTTATTTCACTGGTAGCGACTGCGTCATTTTCGTTAATGATGGGCACAACGTCGTAATTTAATAACGCATTGAGTGTATCGCGGGCATTAAGGTAGCGCTCTCGGTCGTCTACATCAGCGCGAGTTAGCAGCATTTGTCCTACATTTACACCGTATAAAGCAAACAAGCTCTGCCAAATATGAATAAGTTGACCTTGTCCAATTGCAGCAAGCATTTGTTTATCAATTAAGCTTCTGCCACAGGGTTTTAATAGTTGTTCGCGCCCAGCAGCAACCGCGCCGCTCGATACTAAAATAACGTGATGCCCCTGCTTTTTAAGCTCGCAGCATTGGCGTACTAATTCAACCATATGTGCTTTATCTAGCTTATCGGTGCCGCCAGTAAGTACGCTTGTACCAAGCTTTACAACTATTACCTGTTCCCTTTGCATGTGCTTTTTACTACTGATTAATTAAAGATGAATTAATTTATACCAGCTCGGTATTTTTGAACAAGTTAAAAATATTCATGCTAGGATCTGATTTTATTAAATTATGTAAATTACTCTCTATGCCTGCCAGTTTATGTTTAATTATTGCCACCTTTTTATGGGGCAGTTCTTTTATTGCGCTTAAATACGCCATTGCTATTTACGACCCTGCATTGGTGATATTTTTACGCATGCTCACCACGTTAGTTTTGTCGCTTTGTTTATGGCGCTACGTTATTCGGTTTGAGTATTTAAAAGGTGACTGGAAGTATTTAGTGGGTATGTCGCTTGCTGAGCCTTGCTTGTACTTTTTATTTGAAGGCCATGCAATGGAATATACATCAGCCTCGCAGGCCGGTGTTATTGTCTCTTGCTTACCTATTATTATTGCGCTGCTTGCCTTTGTATTACTTAAAGAGCATATAAGCAAAGCCATTGTTGTCGGTTTTACGCTGTGTATTGGCGGCAGTATTTTACTTACGCTTCTTTCACCAAGTACCGACCAAGCACCTAATCCGTTACTGGGTAACTTTTTAGAGCTTATGGCTATGGTGTGCGCGGCATTTTATACTGTAAGTATTAAACATTTAGCTAATCGCTACTCGCCCCTGACTTTAATTGCTTTGCAAGGTATTAGCGGCAGCTTGTTTTTTGCGCCATTTTTATTTTTTATCGACCTACCAAGCGAAAACCAACACGACTTAACTGCGCTCATGAGCATTTTGTATTTAGGTTCGTGTGTAACCCTTGGCGGCTATGGCATGTACAACTATGCAATTAGCAAGGTATCGGTATTAACCGCTGCTGCGTACTCTAATTTAATTCCTATTTTTACACTTATTTTGTCAGCGATTATTTTGGGCGAAGTGCTCAACGTTTGGCAATGGCTGAGCATATTTGTGGTATTTATTGGCGTAATGATAAGCCAGCGTCATCAAGAACTCGTGGTTGATATACCGCTTAGTGAATCAGGCGAAGACATTTGCGCAGATACAAGCAGCCTTAAATCAGTACCCGAGGCAAGCGAATCAAAAGGGTAACAGGTAAGCAAATACAGCCCAGGTGTTTGTAAAAATGAGTTTTGGGATTGATGAATAACCTCAATCCCCGTTACCTTATAATTTTGAATCACCCCACTTTGCAGTTGCAAAGTAAACGCCTCTCCCACTTTTGCGTTTTGTAAAAATGCAAAGTGGGTGTCGTTATGCCCTGCTATTAGCGCGCCTTTTTCGTTTCCAAACTCTTTTCCGCCCAGCTCCCCTGCGGGTAAAAATTGGCTAGGCGCAAACGCTAAGTTACGGCCACTCGCTCCAGCCAATACACTTAATGTTTTATTATGACTTGGCCAATCAAGCTTTGCAGTAACGTAGCTGTCGGCGTAATACCACGGTTTTACTTTAGTGCCGGGTGATTTAAGTGCCTCTTGCCATGCTTGCTCAATTAATACTTGAGCAAGCCACGCTTTTGCCTGCATATAAGCGCCGTGACCAAATAATCCAAGCCCAGCTATTAGTAAGCCCACGCTTAGCCACTTTTTCATTTATATTCCCTACTTAATTTAAGCCCTCGATTTATTTTAAGCGCGCCAAATCCCAATAATAAAATACAGCCTAGCAACATATGTAACCTGCTTTGCCCATCGGTTTGCGGTAAACGCATTGCCATACCTTGTGGTAATGCATTAGTAGCTTGCGCCGTTTGCTCTGCCACCTCTTTTATTTGAGTTTGTTCAATCGCTATAAAAGCAGTAAACGGACTAAGTAATTGATGAGTAAGCGCAAGCTCCTGTACTTCATCTTTAACTGTACTTTGCTCATTGTATAAAAGTAATGACTTGATTTTTTGGCGCGCCCACAGTTTTGCTATACCTTGAGCGCTTGAACTATTTTGTGTACTTAATTTAATACTTAAAGGCCCTTGTGCTGTTTGCCCAGCAAGTACCACATTTTTAGCATTATTAAGTTTTATAGCGACCATGATAGGCTCGCCAAAATATAAATCAGGTAGTGGTGATGGCCAAAAATCTAAGCTGTTACCGCTTTCATCGCTTAGCGCCAAATTAGTAATAGCCGGATGTGCTAGCTTATCAAACAACTGCTGCATTTTAGGTTGCACCTCGCTTGTGCTGCCTATAAACGTGAATGAGCCTTTGCCTATATCTGCTGCTCGGCGCATAAAAAAGCTGTTAGGTGCGCTGCCAATACCCACTGTAAATAAGCGGCTATCGCCTAACTTACTTTGAATATTTTTAAATAATGCATCTTCATTACTTACGCTACCATCAGTTAAAAATACAACTTGGCGTACAAAACCATCAAACTGGCTGCCATCAAGTACGGCATTAAGCGCACCTTGTATTTCAGTGCCGCCGTCGGCTTCTAGGCTATAAATAAATCGCTCTGCACGGCGTAAGTTAAAGTCACTGGCTATAAGTGGTTTATCGCTCATTGGAGTCACTATGTTATCAAAACCAATAATATTAAAGCTGTCGTCGCTATCGAGTAATGAAAGTGCATAAAACAAGGCTTTTTTAGCTTGCTCCATAGATTGCCCGTGCATAGAGCCTGACGTATCAACTACAAATACCATTTCGCGAGGTAAGCGCTGAGTTTGTGTAAAGTGATCCCCTGGTGGCATTAGCATAGCAAGCCCGTATCGATCACCATTTTCAAACTGCTGAGTAAAAAATGCGGCTTGAGCCTGCTCTTTTTGCAGCGGTTTAAACTCAAGTACAAAATCGCGATTACCTGCATTTGTCTCATTTAACGCTATTTTATATTGTCCAAACGCAGTGTTTTGTACATCAACATTATGAAATTTAGAATTGATATCCACCAGCTCTAAGCCTACGTCTATATTAATGTTTAAGCTAAATTGGCTGCTTGGTACGTTATCATTTTGAGTACTATTTTGAGTGATGTTTTGAGTGCTGTAAACAGGGCTCAACCACCCAGTTGGTAAAGGATTAGTATGTGCTTGGTTTTGAGTATTAACCTCACCACTAATCGCGTGATAACGCGGTGTAATGGTAGTAGGAAATCTAATAGCGAATGTACCGCTGTTGTAATCAATTATTTCTTGATACTCAAGCTCAATAATTACCTGCTCACCAGGGCCAATATTCGCCACATTCGTAATAAACATATTGGCGCGTTGCTGGCGTACGAGTGCCGCTTGCTTGCCTGATTTTTTAGCCTCTTCGTATTTTTTTTCAGCCTCCACTTTTTTATCAATTTGGCCTTTAATAACTCGCTCACCTATACGCATCGTCATGGCATGTACGGCGCTTTCATCTGGCAATGGAAAAACGTAGCGCGCATTAACTGCAAACGGGTTTTCGTTTTGATAGGTTTGCGTTACGACAACATGATTAATTAGGCCGGTTAAGGTCATATTGGCGTCGCTTTTTAATATTATTGCTGGGCCTGCTGGCGCACCATTGCTATCAAAAAGCTCTAACTTGGGTGATTGCGCATGGCTTTTGAAGCTCGCTAACAGCACAATCGCTATGAATATAAAAATGCTTACTTTAGTAAGCATTTTGGTTGGTTTACTCAACATAAAATCACTCCATCGAACGCTTAGCTTTACTTAGATTCAGTTAGGTTTAGTTACTCGCCGTTTGGCCATTTACACTATTCATTGAGCGAGTGGTAAGCGTTACGCGTCTATCAAAAAAGTTGTCTTCCACCATGTTGCTGTTAGCCAACGTTTGCTGCTCGCCAAATGCCTGCGTGCTTAAGCGCTTGTGGCTCACACCGTGTTTTATTAAATAGCTTTGCACGGCATTTACACGTGCTTTAGAGAGTAAAAGGTTGGCTTGCTCATCGCCGCGCTGATCGGCAAAGCCGCTTAAATCAAGTGCGAGTTGTGGTTGGTTGTTTAACAAGGTAACCAGTTGGTCTAACTGCAGTGCAAAATGCGGTGCAATAACGCTTGAGCCTGTTTTAAATTGCACCGTCATGGCTAATAAGTTATTAATTTGAACTTGAGTTAACTGCTCATTTTGATTGGCAAGTACTTCTAACTGCTGCTCTAACATATTGTTGTGGTTAAGCACATGTTGGTAATCGCTGGTTTTTTCTTTCATAACCGTAATTGCACGCTCTTGCTCTGCAATTTTGTTATCAGCTACTTTTGAATCACCTATTAAACCACCGGCAAATGCCCCAATAAACGCACCAATTGGCCCGCCCACTACGCCGCCAATAATAGCGCCTGCACCTAGCCCAATAGCCGTTTCTTTATGGGCTTCTTTTGATGGCGTGTTAGATGTTGAGGCAATTGCTGGAGTACAAAAACTAGCAACGAGTGTTAACGCAATTAATGTCTTCTTCATGATTTGATCCTTAAACTTACTTTTTAATTTGTGATGTTTTGTTTTGATGGGTGTATTAAAACAAGCTCAAGTGGCAACAAAGGGGAGCAAAAATGGCAAACTGCTGAGCAATTGTGGCAAAAAAATGGCAATTAGCTTTTTAACCTTACTTAGGTTAAAAACTTCGTTATAGTGCACAACAGAGCCGATAGGATAATGATTAAGATGAAAAAAATAGCCATCATTGAAGATGAACCCGCAATCCGCGAAAACTACATAGAAATGCTTACCGCACAAGGCTACCAAGTGAGCGGCTTTACAGATCGCGCCAGCGCAGAGGTTGCATTTAAAAATGCTCTACCCGATTTAGCTATTGTTGATATTGGCTTAGGCTATGAAATAGATGGTGGATTTTTACTGTGCCAAACATTGCGATCGCTTTCTAAAACACTGCCTATTATTTTTTTAACCGCCCGCGATAGCGAAATAGATACCGTATGCGGCCTACGCATGGGCGCAGACGACTACTTAACAAAAGACATAAGCTTGGCTCACTTGGCTGCACGTATTGGTGCGCTGTTTCGCCGCATGGAAGCACTTGAACAACCTGCTGATGCAAACGCACTCATAACACGCGGGCAGTTAACACTCGACACGCAACGTATGCAGGTATTTTGGCAACAACAATTAGTTGATTTAACCGTAACCGAATTTTGGATGCTGCATTCACTCGCCCAGCGGCCAGGCCATGTTAAAAGCCGTAACGATTTAATGAGCGATGCAAAAATTTATGTAGACGACAGCACTATTACTTCACACGTAAAACGTATTCGTAAAAAGTTTATAGCACTCGATAGCACCTTTGATTGTATAGATACCGTGTACGGTATGGGCTATCGGTGGGAACAACACTAATGCTACGATTTGGTCTGCGCAGTAAATTTATATTACTTTCATGTTTTTTGTTTTTGCTGCCGTGGCTTGGCTACGAGTACGTATGGGAAATGGAAAAGTTTTTACGCCAAGGCCAAGAAAAAACCCTAGTAGGCACCACTCGTGCTCTTGCTACTGCATTACATGAGCGCCCCGCATTATTTGACGAGCAAACCAACTTTTTAGACCAAGTAGTAAAAGGCCGCGATTTATACGCTTATAATCTTAAAAACCCTATTCAGCTCGACGGTAAACTTAACGATTGGGACAGCTACCAACCGCTATTTTGGCATTACGACAAGCGCTACTTACAAAAAACAGATAACAAACATCAAGCCAGTGACTTATCGTTTGATCATATGGTGGGAAAATTTGATAACTACTTATATGCCGTATTTAAAGTCACCGACAATACCCTTATTTATCGCGCTAAAAATAGCTTAAGCATTACCAATAACGATTATTTACAAATTGGCCTAAAAACGCCAGACGGCCAGTTTAATACTTACATTATTGCGCCGCGCCAAGATGGCTGGGTTAATGCGTTTGATGCAAAAACCAAAGCCCCTTTTACTAAAATCCAAGGCTATTTTGAAAGTACCGAATCAGGTTATAACGTAGAGCTGCGCTTTCCAATTAGCATGCTGGGCAACAAACTTGGCTTTGCTATTGTTGATATTGATAGTAAAGAGGCATTGCTAAAGCCTAAAGTAATGTCAACCTCAAACTTAAATAATCCAAACGATTTAGGCTCGGTATTAGTCCCTTCCCCAGAAATTAGCCGTATTTTAAAAGGTATGGGCCACAGTGGCAGTCGTATTTGGGTGGTTGATAACCATCATCGCGTACTTGCGCAATCGGGTACTATTCAAAATGCAGATGGCGTTTGGGCTGATGGACTTGCTAACCAAGCACCTGAAACGTGGTGGCAGCGCTTTGAGCAAAATTACTTGCACCCAATTTACTATAAGATATTAACGCGCCCCGAAAATGAGTTTTTAGATACCCTGCACGATGTAGCTTCTATGCAGGGCACACATTTAGCGAAAGCCTTAAAAGGACAACCAGCATCGTCTTGGCGCTTAACCCCCGACAGCAAAGCCGTTATTTTATCGGCCGCTTACCCTATTTGGATCCAAGACCAAGTAATTGGCGCGGTAATAGCAGAGGAAACCACAAACGGCGTACGTACGCTGCGTAACAAATCGCTCGAAAAACTCTTTAACGTTATTTTAGCTGTGATGCTAATTGGTACCGTGACTTTATTCTTTTTTGCCTCACGTATATCAAACCGAATTAGGCGACTGCGCGATACTGCTGAGCAAGCGATTGATGCACAAGGGCGTGTTACCGGCAGTATTAATTACAGCGACGCTAACGATGAAATTGGCGACCTATCACGTAGTTTTTCAAACATTGTGAGCCGACTTGGTGGCTATACCGATTACTTAGAAAACATGTCGTCGCGGTTATCACATGAGCTGCGCACGCCGGTTGCCGTAGTGCGCTCGTCACTCGAGAACTTACAAAGCTTGCCACAAAACGAGCTGAGTCAAAAATACCTCGATCGCGCCAGTGAGGGCGTTGAACGCTTAGGGAAAATAATAACCACCATGAGCGAAGCCACTCGCCTTGAGCAAAGTATTCAAAGCAACGAGCCTGAGCCTTTTGATTTACAAAAAGTAATAAATGGCTGCATGCAAGGCTATCAGCTTACTTACCCAAACCAGTTATTTACGCTTGATGTAGGCCAAAACAAATTATCTATGCAAGGTGCACCGGAGTTTATAGCTCAGCTGCTTGATAAACTTATTAATAACGCGCTGGAGTTCAGTGAAGCCAATACGGCTATTAATGTAAGCCTTAAGCAGAGCGAAAATAAAGCAATATTAACTGTGAGAAACACAGGCCCTGCTTTACCCGAAGGATTAACTGAGCATATTTTTGATTCAATGGTGTCGGTACGTAGCCAGCAAATGCAGCAACAGCCACATTTGGGGTTAGGGCTTTATATTGTAAGGCTGGTGTGCGATTACCATAAAGGCAGCGTAACTGCGCAAAACAACGAACAAGCCGATGGTGTAGTATTTACCGTAACACTGCCGTTAGTAAATGGTTAAGGCTGTATTTATACCGTTATATTTGTACCGTTATATTTATAGCCACAGCACTATATGTAAATAGTAAGTACGTAATAAATTAAGCTGTATATTTTTAGTTAAAAAGAGTTAATTTAATTTACCTTAACTCCATATAAATTAACAAACAAACCCCTCTCACCCCTTAAAACCTGCCGATTACAATTTAGTACAACTTCATATGTAACTATTCACTTTTAATTCAGTCGAACGACCATACCCTAGTTGCTTATTGAGGAGATTACTTTATGAAAGAATTACTAGAACGTGAAGAGCTAGACTTTATTTTTGACCTATATAGGCCATCTAAAAAGCCTAAATCTGAAAATGTAAAACCAAAGAACGCTAATTATAAAGAACTTCGAAAACCCGACATACCTAAAAACGAAGGCGTGTCACACTATTTAATTTAACTCAGCCTAACGTTGTTGAGCTTCCAATTTCTCGCTTTGTAAAAATGCTTTAATGCAGTTTATTTCTGCTAGTTTTACTTCTTCGCCTATTTCAGGGCCTTTTTTGCCATTTTTAAGCGCATCTTGCACTACTTGCTTCTTATCCATTTTTTGCAGCTCAGTATGAATTGCTCGCAGTTTAGCTGCTTGCGGGTATGGCTTATCAACCAATGTTTCACCACGGCCTTGCGCATCACATTGGCACGCTTGAGTAAACGCTATAAAACGATTCGGATGCACCAAAGCATTTAAGTTAGTCACTATTAGCTTGTGAACGGTTTGCGGCCTTAACTGATCAATTGTGTGGCAAAGGGTGTGATTATCACTGGTGAGTACACCAACATCACGAAAGCGATTAGGCACTTTTAAGCGCTCACAAAACGCCTCAATAATTGCAACACCTTCGCGTTCGTGCCCACGTAAATTTCCATACTTTTTAAAACTAAGCGCCTTACCAAAGTCATGAGTCAGCGCTGCAAAACGAGTTTCCAAATCAAAATTTAAATCTGCGGCGCGTCTAAGTACCAACATAGTATGCACAAATACATCCCCTTCAGGATGATGGTTTGCTGGCTGCGGTACATTAACCATGCGCTCAAGCTCTGGAAAAATACCCAAGCCTTGCAATGCTTCAAAATAAAGCTCAGGGTGCTTTTCACCCAGTGCTTTTTCTGTTTCAAGCCACACGCGCTCAGGTACTAAATGATTTAGCTCACCTTTATTTTTAAGCTCGCGCATCAATGCATACGTACTTGGGTGAATACGCCAATCGCTGCCATAGCGCGCTAAAAAACGGGCAATACGCAGTACCCGTACAGGGTCTTCTACAAATGCAGCGGTGGTATGGCGCAGTATTTTATTTTGTAAGTCTGTTTGGCCATTAAACGGGTCAATAATATTACCGTGTTCGTCAAGCGCCATTGAATTTATAGTTAAATCGCGTCTTGCTAAATCTTCTTCTAGCGTAACGGTTGGGCTGGCATCAACCACAAAGCCAGTATAGCCTTTGCCACTTTTGCGCTCTGTGCGCCCTAGTGCATATTCTTCTTTTGTTTTTGGGTGTAAATAAACCGGAAAGTCGCTACCTATTGGTACAAAACCGAGCGACTGCATTGTATCTGGCGTTTCACCAATCACTACATAGTCGTTATCTTTTGATTTTATATTTAGCAGTTTGTCGCGCACTGCACCGCCAACGAGGTAAACTTGTTTTAAGTTACTTTTCACTTTATTCCCAATAACACTTGCCCAATTGTTTGACGCTAATCATATCATTAATTAAAAAATTCTGCGGTATTTGCCAAGCCTAAACAAGCTCATTACAATGGCGCATTATTTTTAGCTACAGCCTCGTATTCAATGAAAAATCATTCATCAAAAAAAGAACTTATGTTACTGCCTATTTTATTGGTAGTTATTTTAATGTGCGTAGCAGGTCACTTTTTGCTACAAGCAAACTTTCAAGACAGTAATGTGGTTGAATACATGTTGGCAGCACTGCCGTTTGCTATGTTTGGATTGGTTATTGTGGCGTTTAAAATGGCGGCTAAGAGTGAAAAAGAAGAACAAGAGGAATAACTGATTTTCCGTGGCGTAATTAGCTAAGGTATAGTTACCAATAGGTCATGCCTTATCCTTCGGTGTAAAAACGAGATTCCAATCCAACCTAACACTTCATTATTTATGAGCCATGGGGATATATTGCAATGTCAAAAGAGTACTTAAAAGAACATCGGCTAGGCGAAGTCATCGCACTAATTCAGGTCTTAGCATTCCATCGAAATACAAGTCGTAGTGAAGAAGGCTTAATTGAAGAACTAAAACTAATTCCAAGGTCTGCGAATTCTTGGGTGGAGCTATCAAAATCCCACCCTGAGCTATTTCGTGTTAGAGATGAGGAAGATAAAATAAATAGGGTCTCTTTAGTATCTCGTTACGTAGCATCTTACGAAACCAAAAATGGTAAGAAAATACGTGAGCGATTAGAGCCGAGTTTAGTGCAAAAATTAATAGAAGTTGCTATTGAAATTCATGATAGGCAGGTTTCAAACTTTGAGCGATGGAAGGTTATAGTCCCACTACTAGTAGCATGTATTAGTGCAACGGCTGTCATAACTGCAACTCTAATGTAAATAGCTAATTAACAGATAACAACACACGCTGATGAGCACTAATACTTATTTTCCACCGCAGATTTTAGTAGCGTTGTTCCGTTATTTTTCAATGCAGCAAGGAAGCTGATTCATCATAGGGCGTATGTATTTTCAAGCACCTAAATAATATTCACTTAAATGCCAATGTTTTGAAAGTAAACAAGATACACAGCCTAAAAAAGCACACAAAGAAAGTAAAGCCACTCCCTCTCAACCTAGCCACTCAAACACCAGTAACAGCCTTTAAACGGCAGTTAAAATAGCACCAAACCTCCTTTTAATATTTCACCTGAAATTGAAGTAACCAATTGAACCAAAACAGGAACTCAGCTATGGTTTGTTTATCAATAACAAATATATTTGAAACTTATTGATATGCTTTTTCTGCTACGGTCACTTTTTCTAAGTAATGTCTCGATTCAGCTCTAGAGTGCTTAGTTGTGAGTATTTTATAAAACTGGCTCGACGTTAGTTGGTTAATTTTTGAAAATGCGATTGTTCTATTTGAATTAAATATTTTTAGTACATTGCCTGCGCCACCGTTATATGAAGAAATCATGGCGTAATGTTGGTTTTGTTTGGTTTGTATTTTATTTAAATAGCTATTTTTTAGTACACTTAAATACGCACTGCCAATATCTATATTTCTTTTAGGATCAAACAATACTTCTTTACTGGGCTCCCCTGGTATTTTCTTTATTTTTTGATAGACGTCTCTTCCTGCGCGCGATGGAATTATTTGCATTAATCCATACGCATTTGAAGAGCTTACTGCGTAAGGGTTAAAGTGACTCTCTGTTTCAATAATACCGTAGATAAGCGACGCAGATATTTGGTATTTTTTTGCCGCAGCCAAAACATACTCACTGTATTTTTGCTTTCGTAAGTGAGCGTTTTGTTCTACCAGAGGAAAAGATACCGATGTAATTGAATGACCATCACTACGTTTTTTTTGCACCTTAGTGTCTACTAAGTAACGAGCAAAACGATTTGCCCGCCATTGGTATTTTATGGGGAGCCCGTCTTCATCAAGCACTTGTTGATACAAAAAAGGTTCATCCCCTAAAATAGGCGATTCACTGGTAAAAATGTCTGTTTTATGTGGATCACTTGAGGTTAATAATGTCATTACAATTGCTTGAGTTAGAAGCGAATTGGTATTTTTAGTGGCTATGGTTTCGACCTGTACCATATTACGGTCAAAATCAATAACAGCGCGTGCTTGGTAATCATTGCTGTATTTTACATACTTTCTGCGTGTTGGTTGCTGAGTATTTTTTTTACCCCATTTACGACTAACTACACTTTCTAACGTTGCTAATAGCTGACTAACGCTCCCCACTTGCTGCTTAATTGAACGCCGCGTTTTTTTTACTTGTTTTTCAATTGCTTTAACATCGGTGGGATTGTTTTTTACTTGTTTTGCAAGTTTATTGAGATCCCTTACTGGCGCTAAGTGCGATATTGACTCGCAACCGGTCAATAATAGAATAAACACTAAGAAGCCATACTTTTTCACAACTAATCCCTATTGAACCAAGTAAAATTATAATTACAATATATGGTAGCCAAACCAATCTGGCTTTATGGTTTGTGCTTCACCGCTGGGGGTTAACTTTATATTCAATTGGCTGTCGAGTAAATCAATGGCAAAGCAATCGTCTACATCATGTAAATCATCTTTATGAATATGGCTAAGCCCTGCAAGTAAATCGTTTTTAGCACGCTCTTTAGCTTCATGGCTACTGCTTGCAACATACAGTGCAAAGTCATGTTGCTCAGCCATGGAATCACTTCTGTAAGCGCCTAAATTTACAAAATAGAGTTGTTTATTTTGCTCCACATAGCTATCAACAACTTCTACTTTAAAGCCATCAATATGATTAATTGCCATGTAGCTATCCATGTGAACACTACTTCTGTCGCCTACCCACTGGCTTTTTAACTTTGAGAAGGTTTGTTCTATATTCTCCCCTACAACAAAACGAATATCATGCATTTCTATATGGCAACCCTGAATTCGCCCCCCTAAATACACCATAAATAACTGCATTTGCTTCTCTTTATAAATTATCTACATCAATATTATGTTTTTTAATGAGTTTATAAAAGTCTGAACGGTTACGTTTGGCAAGCTTAGCGCCTTCAGCTACGTTACCACCAGCCATTTTTAAAGTGTTAATTACATAGTCGCGCTCAAACTCTTTTTTAGCGTCGTTTAGTGATAATGGTTCTACGTTTTTTTCATTACTATTTAGCGCAGCTAACACTAAGTGCTCTGAAATAACATCGCTTGGCGTTAATGCTACAACCTGCTCTACTACGTTTTGTAATTGGCGGATATTACCTGGCCAATCGTAACGTACAAGTGCATGCATAGCATCGCTTGCAAAGTGTTTTTCATTTTGGTTCATGCGCTTAGCAATGCTTGCACTAAAATGTTGTGCTAATAAGCTTATATCTTCGCGGCGTTCACACAGTGGCGGTAATTTTAAATTAACTACGTTTAGCGATAGTATAAATCTTCTCTAAATTGCTGGTTTAAAATAGCTTCAGGAAGATTTTTGTGTGTTGCCGATACAATACGCACATCTATTGCTATCTCTTCTTGAAAACCTACTGGGCGAATTGTTTTTTCTTGTAATACGCGCAGTAACTTAACCTGCAAGTTAAGCGGCATATCGCCTATTTCGTCTAAAAATAACGTGCCACCCTGTGCTTGTTGAAACAAGCCTTGGTGATCTTTAATTGCACCCGTAAACGAGCCTTTTTTATGACCAAATAATTCGGACTCTAAAAGCTCCCCTGGTACAGCGCCGCAGTTAATTGCAACAAAAGGGCCACCGCTTACATGACTATGCTGATGAATCGCCTGTGCGAGTAATTCTTTACCAGTACCACTAGCCCCCGAAATCAGTACATTAACTTGCGTTGGCCCAAGTAGTTTTACTTGCTCTAACAAGTGCAGCATTGCACCACTGCGCGTAACTATATTACTTTTAGGTGCAGCTTCATCAGCGTTAACACCGTGAATTTCAATTGCTTTAGCAAGGCTGTCAAATAGCTCATCTTTATCTACAGGTTTAGTTATGAATGCAAAAATGCCCTGCTTAGTTGCCTCTACTGCATCAGGAATTGAGCCATGCGCTGTCATCATAATGACAGGTAATGCTGGGTAGCGGCTTTGCAGCTGACGATGCAGTACCATACCATCCATTTCATCCATGCGTAAGTCGGTTATTACGGCATCAAACACTTGGCTTTTAAGTATTTGTAGTGCGGTTAAGCCGCTTTCACAGGTTGTCACTTCGTATCCTTTTGATTCAATACGAATAGCGAGCAGTTTTAATAAGCTAGCGTCGTCGTCAACTAATAGTACTTTTGCACCTTGCGCTTTGGTTGCGGCCATAATTACTGCTCCTTAATTTCTTCACGTAGTAAAAGCTGCTGCTCAATCGTAGCTAACGATGAGAGGGTTTCTTGCATTTTATTATTAAGTGCTTGCTGCTCTTTTTTAGCATTTATTTGCATAGTTACTTGCTGCTTTTGAAGCCACAAATATTGCTTTATGTCATCAGGCCAAAAGTAAGCAAGATCGAGTTTTAGCAACTTAGTCATTACCGTATTTGGATCATCATTTATGTTTAAGCACATAAATTTAAAAAAGCGTTTAAGCTCGTTTTCACCTGTAAAAACATCTTTGTTAGGTACCAATTTAAATCCGCCACACTGATTAGCGTGCCATGCAATAACTTGCTCTGCAGGAGGATAGCTTGGTTCAATTTTTGGTCTAGGTTTTGGACTAGGGTTACTGTTTTTGTCGTTCGTTTTTTTTGTATCGACCACAGGTGCAGGTGTAATTGACACACGCTCTTTTTGCCCATTATTAATTTCACAACCTGATATAACCATGCTACTAAGCACACATAAAATAGCGATTAAACGCAAGCGCATGTTAATTAACTCCTAGACTTTTTGTTATGGGAATTTTAATTGAAAACCGGCAACCATGTGGCTCGTTATGCTCAACAGTAAGTGTACCTCTTAGCTGTTCAACAGACTCTTTTACAATAGTTAAGCCCAGCCCACTGCCTTGCAGCGTAACATTTTTACTGTGTTGACCTTGATAAAATGCGCTGAAAATTTGAGTTTTTTCTTGCTCTTTAATACCGCACCCTTTATCAAGTACAACGATACAAAGCTGGTTTTGCTCAAGCGCTAAATTAATAGTAACGCTTTGCTTATTATCTGAAAATTTTAAGCCATTTGAAATAAGCTGAATTAAAATCATCTCAATAAGCTCACTAGGTAAAGCAAGCGGTTTGTTAGGTAAAGTGTTTTGCCACTGCAGAGCTTGCTCACGCGCACTTAAGCGATGCTCAAAATGGCTATTAATTTTATTAATAAGAAGACTAAACTCAACTTCACTTAAGCTGTCTTTACTGGTGCGAATCGCATTATAACTCAGCAGGCTGTCAATCATTGTGCGAAGGCGCACCATAGATTGGCTAATAAGCTCAAGCACTGCTTTTTGCTCAGCGGTAATTGGGCCTACTATTTCATCAGTTAATAAGTCAGTGCCTTCAACCATTGAAGCAAGGGGCGTTTTTAGCTCATGGGTAACATGGCGTAAAAAAGTATCTTTTTGCTGCTCAAGCATATGAAGTTGCTCTTGCACCCATTGGAGCTTTTCTCCTAGCTCAACAAGCTCAGCTGAACCTTTCACAGATATTTTTTGCTGCCAATGCCCCTGCCCTAGCTTATCAATAACCGTAGTTAACCCTTTTAGTCGCCCACTTATACGCCATAAAAAACCACCACCAACAATTAAAGTAAGCGGAATAAGTGCCACCAGCCAGTTTATAAATGACGCTTGCAGGCTTGTAAGCTCATTTTGGTTATTGGTAATTTGTGCTTCGTTTTTATCACGTAACCATAAAGTAAGCTCAGCAACTAAATCGCTCACTGGCACAAATAGCTCAGCTTGTTGTTGTTTTTGCTCAACGAGTTTTACATGCGCGGTTTGTAAGGTGGTATATAAGCGTTGCCATTGGTGAATATACTCTTTATTCGTGTTTACAAATTTGAGTTCATCAATGCTTTGTAGGGATGATTGCCATTTATCGACAATGAGCTTATCAAGCGATTCACTTTTTAATACCCAGTTTTGCCTAGTGGCGCGCTCAAGGCTGTTGAGCTCTTGTTTTAGAGTATTAAACGATTTGGTAACTTGATAGTTGTTACTCACGATACTTTGAGTAACCGCTAATTGCTTGTTAAGCGCATTTAAAAATACAATCACCACTATAGAAAGCGGGAGTAACGAAAGCAGCATACTCATTGCAAATTGCCCAATTAAATTAGGCCGCCAGTTAAGCATTGCTTGGTATTTTTTAGCTATGGTTGCTGGCATTTCGTTTAGTCCTTTTAAGTTAAGCGTTCTATTATTAAGTGCTTACCTTATACACTAGCTGAACCAGCAATTATATTTAATACGATTAACAGCCAGCGCTACAAAAACAATGTGTCGCCAAATAGAGACAGCGTAACTCGTTGATTTTAATAAACTCCCTTTCACCCCCACCAAATAATGTTGCAAAAGGCGCACAAAAATTACAATAAACCCAGTAAAAACTTCTCATTGGCTTAAAGCAAAAATAATAACCAATTGAAAAATAACAATAATTATTATTGGCACCATTTTTGTAACAGGAGTAATAACTTTAATCAATAAGGAAATAATTATGAACAAACGCATTTTAGTAATTTCATCATTACTGACTTTAGGCTTTTTCGGCGCTAATGCACACGCAATGGACGTTCACGCGACTTTTAACGAACTTGATAAAGACAGTAACGGCACATTAAGTGAAGCCGAAGCAGGTGAAGATGCTGTGTTAAACGAGAATTTTTCTCAAATTGATACTAATCAAGATGGGCAATTGTCGCTAGATGAATTCAAAAAATTTATTCAATAAACTCATTTAATAAGGAACGTGATTATGAAACAACTTATCGCCGCTTTTTCATTAATGTTTTTAGCAATTAGTGCCACCGTAATTGCATCGCCAACAAATGTGCGTTTTGCCCACTTAGATAAAGATATGAATGGACAAATATCAATTATCGAAGCCAAGCAAGACAAAGAAGTAATGAAGCAATTTACCGATTTAGACGAAAACGATGATGAAGTAATTTCTAAGACAGAGTTTAAAAGCTTTAAGCCTTAACAAGTTAAGTTTTGCTTAAGCTTTTATCTAGTAGAGTGAACTAAAGCATTTGCCATAATCCCTGAGGGAGTGTGTAAAAGGATTTAATGTTGGGATTTAAATTATGGCAAGTGCTTTCCCCGCTTCTACTAAATTGTTTATAACCTAAATAACCTGAACTCTGGTTAATAAATCTATCTCAAGCAGCTATTCCCAGCGCTGACTGCGTTGAATTTACTTGTAATAGGCCAGATGTGTTAATTAACCTCTCAACCAGATTACAGGTTAAATAATCTTTTGGAAGAAATACCATGAGGATACTTTCCTTTGTTACAAGCATCTTAATACTATCAAGCTTTGACGCCCTAGCACTTGATGTTAAGCAACGCTTTTCCCATCTCGATACTAACAAAAATGGTTATTTAACCCATGATGAACTTGAACCTCAACCACAATTATTGAGCACATTTTTGATATGGGATAAAGATCAAGATAACCAAATTTCATTAATCGAATTTAAAAATTATCTAACCAATAACCTCTACTGAGTATTTCCTATGAAAAAAATACGCTATATGGCACTTTTTGCATTCAGCACTTTTTGCACTCTAAGTTTTGCCGCAAGCAATAATATTGTTGAACAATTTAATAAATTTGATAGAAACCAAGATGGCTTTTTAACACGTGGCGAAGCATCAATAGACCCTGCTCTTTGGTCTCGATTTTCAAGCTATGATCAAGATAAAGATGGTAAGCTAACATTAAATGAATACGGTTTATACGCGAGTAAATAATTGTTAACTCTTAAGCTAGGTAGGTATCACTAACTAGCTTTAGTTTACTTCGTCCCCCAACCATCTCATCATATTGGTATTATAAAAATGATTTTGTTAGTGTTGATTCACTAACAATAAAAAATAATGCCTTATGCTACTCAAAAAACTAATCAAACCACTCATACTAGCCAGCCTTTGCGCAAGTTCTAGCTACACTCTTGCACAAACAAAAGTAATTTATAACGCCAATGGTTACACCCCTTTATACAAAGGCGAAGTACAGCAGTTTTCTACCCTTGTCATTAAAGATGGAAAAGTAGTAAAAGTAGGTGGCGATACACTAAAAAATAGCTACCCAGACGCCAAGCTCATTGATGTACAAGGTAGCACCTTATTACCAGGCTTAATTGATGCTCATGGCCATGTTATTGGCCTGGGAGATAACTTATCGCAGCTTGATGTACGTGGCGCAAAATCGGTTGATGAAGTCACAAATAAACTAAAAATATTTGCCAATAACAAACAAGGTTGGATTATAGGGCGAGGTTGGAACCAAGAGCTTTGGGCTGATACCCGCTTCCCAACAGCTAAAGATTTAGACAAAGTAGTTAATGATCGTCCAGTTGTGCTTTCACGTGTAGATAGCCACGCTATTTGGGCAAATTCAAAAGCGCTCGAACTTGCAGGTATTACCGCCCAAACAAAAGCACCTGAAGGCGGTGAAATAATTAAAGATGAATTTGACAACCCTACCGGCATATTTGTAGATAAAGCAGAATCGCTAATTACCCAGCATATGCCAGCCCCTTCAAAACAAGATATAAGCGATTCGCTTGATGCAGCAGGAAAGCATTTATTAAGTTTAGGTATTACCTCTACCCATGATGCTGGCATTGATAAAGCAACGTGGGAAGTTTACAAAGAACGCAGTGAACTAGGAAATTTACCTGTGCGTATTGTGGCCATGTTAAGTGGTGCTAGCCCCGACTTAAACACAATGCTTAAAGCAGGGCGATACCAAGACGCAAACAGTTTCATGTCAATCCGCAGTGTTAAAGTATACGCCGATGGTGCACTTGGATCTCGTGGCGCAGCTCTTATTGAAGATTATGCAGACCGTACAGGCCATCATGGATTAATGCTAGAGACACAAGAAAAACTCGAAGCACTCTTTACGCAAAGCTTTAAGCGCGGTTTTAGCGCTCACACCCATGCTATTGGCGATAAAGCAAATAAAGTGGTACTTGATGCTTATGAGAAGGTGTTTAAAAAAACGGGAGGGATATTGCTTCGTAACCGTATAGAACATGCGCAAATTGTAACGCTTGAAGACATTCCTCGCTTTAAAAAGTTAAAGATAATCCCATCAATGCAACCAGTGCATGCTACATCAGATATGCATATGGCAGAGCAACGCTTAACTGAAAAACAACTAAGCGGTGCCTACGCTTGGCAATCTTTTTTACAGCAAGGATCTATTATTGCGGCTGGGTCGGACTACCCTGTAGAACTCGCTAATCCATTCTATGGGTTATATTCAGCCATTACACGCATGGACCACAATCAATTACCTAAAAATGGTTGGCGTGCAAGTGAAGTATTAAGTAGAGAAGATGCATTACGTGCATTTACTTTAGGCGGTGCGTATGCCGCACATCAAGAGTTTAAAATTGGTAGCTTAGAACAAGGTAAATGGGCTGACTTTATTTTAATAGACAAAGATTACTTTAAAATACCTGTTGATGAAATTTATGAAACGAATGTGTTGCAAACATGGATAGCAGGAATAAAACGGTACGAAAAAGAAAAAATATTATCGATAAATAAAACCTATAAAGGGTTAACGCAAGTTAACCCTTTATAGTTACAGCCTAGTATTTTAGCTTTTAGGCGCTTCAACTTTTGGCTGACGATATATTTTTATAATGTGATATAAATTTACGAGCGACAATAAGCCGTTGGTAAAAATCACAGGTACTGCACCAATGGCAACACCATATGCAGTAAATACAATACAACCAAACATGTTGTACCAGCGTAGTTTTACTACATCAGTCATTGTTAACGATGCAACCAATAAAGCTGACGCAATATAACCTAAATATTCCCAACTCAATTGTTCTCTCCCTGCCTTTAGGTTAGCATTACACTACTGCTAGCTTATGACATTTATAAGTATTGCAAAGTAACAACAAAATAAAAAAGCTAACTTGCTTAAAAAACCTGAAAAAGTTTGCCGGAAAATACCAGCAACTTCTTAAATCATTACACGGGAAATGAAGGTAAAATAATACTCTTAGCAAAGCTAATAGTATTAGTAGCAAGTTAGCGTAAATTCTTAGTGTCTTAATGCTATCGTCATTAAGATGTAATAAATAGGACAAATGTCCGAAGAGCACATTGATGTTTCAATACCATTTTTCTAGTTACCTTGTTGATCAGCTTTTAACCTTTGCCGGTAGTAGCTATCAACAATCAAAAAAAGAAGTTCTGATCCATCAAGATCAGCCTTTAAGCAAGCTTGTGCTTGTACGCAGTGGCACTGTGTCGTTTAGTTACGATGTAGGAAATGGACGACGCCTGCTGTTAGGACAATTGGATTGTAACAACACCCTTATTGGTGAAATAGAAGCGCTAAATAATAATCCGTGTATTTATACGGTCACGTGTTTTAGTGATGTAACCTATAACCTTATTGAATTAAGGCATTGGCGCGCGCTGCTGCTTGAAAAACCAGAACTGAGTTTATACACAGCGCAGACTATAGCGGCTAAATTTCAAGAAAATAAAAAAATCAATCTAGATAAGCTATTACTACCGCTAAGCTACAACATAGCTAAAGATTGTTTACTAAGAGCCGAAAACAACAACCCTACACTGCTTAGAGCTTACCCTACGGTAAATGCAGAAGCCGAACGTTTTGCAACAACTGAGAGAGCTTACAGACGGGTTGTTACAGAACTTGTAGAAAAAGGCTTAGTGCTTAGAAGTAACGATGGTTTGCAAGCGGTTGATATACCCAAACTAAGTGAATACGTAGACAGCTTTGCTCAGCTTTAAGGTTTTTGATTAATTGGCTTGGCTGGTTAAATAATTAGTAAAACGTTATCCATAAAAAGGCTATTTAAGACCTTACAACATTCAGTTAAAAATTTGATATGAGTCGCGATTATCAGATTTTTAATCTGACAATCTTAGAATGTGCGTGCTTATACAGCAAATAATCCCCCAATTCGCTTAATTAAGAGATCGATTTTGAGATAAGAAAATACTGTCGATAACTGGCCTATTGCAAGTAAATTCAACGCAGTTAGCGCTAAAAATTGCTGCTCGAGATGGATTTATTATCCAGAGTTCAGGTTATTTAAATATTTCAAAAAATTGCTCCACTGTATACCTTAAACAGCATTGCAATTAAATCGTGTTTTAATAGTCAACATTAATACCAATCCGTATAAACCTTTAAATAATCTAAACGGACTGGTATTACTTACTTTAGCTAAACATGTCTTTCACATCGTCAAGCATATCGTTGTATTCATCACTCAAGAACAGATCCATGGAAGGGATAACCCCTTTTTCTATATACACTTGTAAAGCAGCTGACTTATCAGAAACCTGGAGTGTTCCCTCTAAAATAGCACCAATACGAATGAAATCGACATAACTTATTTGTTCTAATTTATAACTCGGATCAGCCCAACTTAAAGCGACATTAGAAAATTCTTCAGGAAACTCCCATGCACGCATAATAGAAGAACCAATTTTTCCACTAAGCTTTTGAATTACATGAGCTAAAAAGCTCGGGTTAGCAAATACTTCAGGATGACGCTCAGCTTCAGTTAAAATAGGTAACACGCCAATGTTATAAACCAATGCAGCTAGAGTGATTGAATCGCGATTTAATGAAGTATGTTTATTATTTTTTAAGTAAAACTCCATGAGTGTTATTGAATGACTCGCAACCGTTAATGTTTTTTGCCAAGCTTTGCCCATGTAGCCTTTAATTATCTCATTATTAGATACAAATAATTGCTCCATAGCCATTGCTGTTGCAATATTTTTAATTTGACGAAGTCCAATACGTGTCACTGCTTGTTGTAAATTAGATACTTTTACAGAGCGCCCCATAATCGCACTATTAGCTACTTTTATCATACGAGCTGAAAGCGCGGGATCTTGTGATATCACATCTGCCATTTGCATCAAATTGACATCAGAGTTATCTGCAGCTTGGCGAACCTTTACAGCAACTTCAGGTAATGTAGGTAAAACGAGTGTATCGTTATTTATTCTATCGACTAAAATTGTTAATAATGCATTTTCTGTAGACATAGATCTGTCATCCTTTTGTTCTTCGATTGCAATGCAACTGCAAACTTCGACAATTAATTTTTGTAATTTTCATAGTACAATTAGTATTGCCTAACTTACCGTTAAAGTTAAGAAAATTATAGAAGTTTATTCCTTATTCTATGTCTTTTATCGCAAGGGCTTGTCTTACAACGCCTAACACTTGCTATTTACCATTTAGTTTTGCTTTAATGCAGTCACTATAAGCAAGAGTTATTGTCAAATCTGGTGTATGAGCTCATCTTGATGCTCTGTTTGATCTTGAGTTATTCTTTCGCCGTCTTTAAATTTTACCCCTGTAATTACTTCAGCCAGTAACTTAAACCCTCGCAAGCGGTACCATTTTTTCTCTGCCGACTGCGCGAGTTTAAAAACCATCATTAAGGTGGTTGTCCGGCTGCCACAACTCTTCACTTTATGCGTTCTCAGCCTTACCGTCGCAAACGTTGACTCTATCGGATTACTCGTTCTTATGTGCATCCAATGCTCAGCAGGATAATCATAAAATGCCAGCATTTCATCTTTATCCTTCATCAAGCAATCCGTCGCTTTTGGGTATTTGACTGAGTAATTTTTAACAAATAAATCATACGCTTTATAAGCAGAAGCTCGACTCTCTGCCATCCAGATATCTTGTAAATTCGCTTTGATTTTAGGTTGCATTGATTTCGGCACTTTGTTTAGCACATTCGCGATTTTATGCACCCAGCAACGTTGATGTTGGGTTGTTGGCCATACTTTGGTGAGGGCATTCCAAAACCCCAGCGCACCATCCCCTATGGCCAATTTTGGTGGTATTGTTAGACCCTGTGAGCGCAACTGATTTAACACTTCAGTCCAGCTCTGCTCAGACTCACGAACCCCGTCAACCACCGCCAATAGCTCCTTTCTGCCCGTTTCATCTACCCCCATAATTACCAGTAAGCACAGCTTATCATCCATTCGAATTTTACTGTAAATCCCATCGGCCCAGATATACACATATCGACGTTTAGCCAAGGAACGTTTAGACCACTGCTGATACTCCGTTTCCCAGGTGGATTTCAACCGAGAGACACTATTGGCCGACAAACCTTTGGCTTGCTCGCCTAAAAGAGACACTAAAGCGGGCTGCATATCACCCGTCGAAATTCCTCGTAAATAGAGCCATGGGATCAGCTCTTCGATATTTTTTGTCCGTTTCAGATAAGGCGGGATCAAGGCACTATTGAATTTAATGCCTTCCTTTTTTCGATCCCTGACTTTAGGTATTTTGACCTCAATATCACCAAGGCCTGTTTGGATCGTACGCTCAGGCTGGTGACCATTTTTGACGATCCGCTGAAGTCCCTCGACGGTCTCATGCTGGTATTGAGCCAATAAAACAGCCAACTCAGCCTCAATCGCTTGAGCTAACAACTGCTGCGCCCCGCTTTTAAGCAACTGCTCTAACGGATTGTCTGGTTTTTCAATGGAAATAACATTATCATTTTCAGTCATTGCGATGTCTCTCTGGTTAATTGTTGATCCGGTCAAGATCAATTAACAGATTACATCGCAATGACTTTTTCTCATACACCAGAAACGACTATAGCTCTATAAGCAAACGTTTATATGTATTTAGCTACTTAGCTAGTGCATAAAAATTATTAAACTTACTTTTCAAACAGGCAACATAATGATCTTAAATAAAATTAGCCAAGCAATTATGCTCTCTGGTGTCGTTTTTCTTAGTGCATGTTCTGAACAAGCGCCGTCTTCTACCGACAACACAGCCGTAGAGCTTGCTCAAAAAAGCAGTGCACAATCAGGCCCTAAGCTTATTAATGCAGATAAACAACGTTTAGATATTTACACCGACTTTAGTCTGCAAAGTGATTTATCACACTTGAGCGACAACCAACGAGCGATGGTTGCAAAGCTTATTGACGCTTCAAAAATAATGGATGAGTTATTTTGGAAGCAAGCATTTGGTGAAAATAAAGATGCTTTTTTAGCAAAGCTAAGTGACGAAAAAGTACGTCAATTTGCCGATATAAACTATGGCCCATGGGATCGTTTAAATGGCGATGAAGCGTTTTTATCAGGTTATAAAGAAAAGCCACTTGGCGCACAATTTTACCCTGCTGATATAACCAAAGAAGAATTAAATAATGCAGACGTAAAAAACAAAACAGGGCTTTATTCTGTAATTAAGCGTGATGAGCAAGGTAAGCTTTACAGCGTGCCTTATTCAAAAGAATACGCTGATGAGCTTGCAAAAGCTGCTGATATTTTACGTGAAGCAAGCAAACTTGCTGACGATAAAGAATTTGCTAACTATCTAAACTTGCGTGCCGATGCTCTACAAAAAGATGACTTCCAAGTATCTGACTTTGCATGGATGGACATGAAAAACAACCCTATTGATGTGGTTATTGGTCCTATAGAAACTTATGAAGATCAGTTGTTTGGTTACCGCGCTGCTTATGAATCTTATGTATTAATTAAAGATTTAAAATGGAGTGAACGCCTAGCTAAATTTGCAGCATTTTTACCTGAACTTCAAAAAGACTTACCCGTTGATGCTAAGTACAAACAAGAAGTACCAGGCTCTGACGCCGACCTAAATGCATATGATGTTGTTTACTACGCTGGGCATTCAAATGCAGGCAGTAAAACAATCGCAATTAACTTACCAAACGATGAACAAGTGCAGCTAGAAAAAGGAACTCGTCGTCTGCAACTTAAAAATGCAATGCGTGCTAAATTTGATAAAATCTTAGTGCCAATTTCAGAGCAGTTAATTGTACCAGAGCAGCGTAAACACATTACTTTTGATGCATTTTTTGCCAATACGATGTTCCATGAAGTGGCTCACGGTTTAGGTATTAAAAATACAATCACAGGTAAAGGCACTGTTCGTCAATCACTACAAGAACACGCAAGTGCACTTGAAGAAGGTAAAGCCGATATTTTAGGTCTATACATGATTGAACAGTTACTTAAAAAAGGCGAAATTACTGAAGGCACTATTGAAGATTATTACACGACCTTCATGGCAGGTATATTCCGCTCAGTTCGTTTTGGAGCATCAAGCGCGCATGGTAAAGCAAATATGATCCGCTTTAACTTTTTTGCTCAAGAAGGTGCTTTTTCTAAAAATGAAGAAGGCTTATACCGCGTTAATATGGAAAAAATGAGCATTGCAATGGCCAAGCTTTCTCGCTTAATTTTAACCTTACAAGGTGATGGCGATTATGAAAAAGTAGATCAACTAATTGCAACGCATGGCGACATTAAAGAAGAACTTGCTAAAGACTTAGAAAAACTAAGTAAAGCTAATATCCCTGTAGATGTAACGTTTAAGCAAGGTAGGGAAGTACTAGGGCTTAAATAAGTTTAGTTAAACTTAGTTAAACCCTAAAAAAGCGTTGCAGCTTAAAACTGCAGCGCTTTTTTTAGCTCTGTGATTTGTAGATCTGTATAAGGCACTGCTGGGTGCTTACCCCAAATTGGCGCAGGCCATGCAGCATCACTCGTAAAACGCGCAATATGATGAATATGTAATTGCGGCACCATATTACCTAAAGCCGCTATGTTTAATTTATCAGGTTTAAATACATCCATTAATAATTTACTTAGCTTGGCTGACTCTTTTAAATAAACAATTTGATCATCCTCAGATAAATCAATTATCTCTTTTAAGTTGGCTTGCCTAGGTACTAATACAAACCACGGGTACAGGCTGTCATTTAATAAAAGTACCTTACATAATGGCCAATCGGCAAGCTCTATGCAGTCACGTTTAAGCTCTGGCGCTAATGTAAATTCAGGGTTAGTCATTTTTATGTCCTACTTTATCTTTAATAATTGCCACTTTATAGCATTTAGTTGCAGTTGCACACGCTTGGCTTTACCATTCAAAGCAATATTTATAAAAGCGAAGGCAACCTTGTGCTAAAAAAAATAAAACATCTTTCACTGGCCCTGCCATTAATGGTTGGCACCCTTGCTGTTCAAGCAAAACCTTTATCACTGGAGCGTATTTTTGACGATCCGAGCCTTTCAGGTAAATCACCTGTACAACTTAAATTTTCGCCTGACGGAAGCCGTGTAACTTATCTACAAGGTAAAAGCGATGACTACAATCGCTACGACTTATGGGAATACAACCTAAAAGATAACACCAATCGTGTGCTAGTTGATTCGGCAAAGTTATTTTCAGGCCCAGAAAACCTATCAGATGAAGAAAAAGCACGCCGCGAACGCCAACGTATCTTTGGTAAAGGCATACTTGAATACAAATGGTCTAAAGATGGCAAAGCACTTTTATTCCCACTCAATGGCGACCTTTATTATTACGATTTAGCCTCTGCTAAAAGTAAAAAATTAACCGACACTGAAACATTTGAAACCGATGCACGCTTTTCACCTAAAGGTAACTACGTATCGTTTATTCGAGAGCAAAACCTATTCGCTTTAGAGCTTGAATCAGGTAAAGAAATTCAGCTTAGTAAAGATGGCGGCGGCGTAATTAAAAACGGCATGGCCGAATTTGTTGCTCAAGAAGAAATGAGCCGCATGACAGGTTATTGGTGGTCAGGTGATGAAACTAAAATTGCCTATACGCGTGTTGACGAAACTCCAGTAAAAGAAGCTATCCGTAACGAAATTTACGCTGATGAAGTTAAATTATTTAACCAGCGCTACCCGTTTACAGGTACCGATAACGTAAAAATTCAACTCGGTGTGGTTAAGCTAAACGATCAAAAAGTAGATTGGATTGATTTAGGTAAAGATGAAGACATTTATATCGCGCGTGCTAAATGGCTAAAAGACGGTAATACACTTTCTTACCAATGGCAAAATCGCTCGCAACATAAATTAGAGCTGCGTTTTTATAACTGCGAAACTAAAGTCCAAAAAGTAGCATTAACCGAAAACAGCGAAACGTGGATTAACCTACATTTTGATCTTGCGTTTTTAAAAGACAAAAAACATTTTGTATGGGCATCTGAACGCGACGGCTTTAAACATTTATATCTGTATCGCACAAACGGTCAACTTGTTCGTCAAATCACCTCTGGTGATTGGGCTGTTGATAGTTTAAAAGGCATTGATGAGAAAAAAGGCATTGTGTATTTTGCTGGTCGAAAAGATACACCGCTTGAAAGCCATTTATACAGCGCGCCTTTATTTAAAAAAGGCGATGCCAAACGTATCACCAAAAAAGGTCAATACCATAATGTTGTGCTAGCAAAAGACAATAAAACCTTTATCGATAATAGCTCGTCTGATAATAAACCAAACTCAGCAGCACTTCGTAAAGTAAACGGAGAATTTATTACCTGGCTTGAAGAAAATAAGCTAGATAGTAGCCACCCCCTTACTCCTTATTTAAGCGACTTAACAAAACCAGAATACGGCACAATTAAAGCACAAGATGGCCAAGTTATGCATTACCGTTTATTTAAGCCTAGCAACATTGCTGATGGCAAAAAGCACCCTGTTATTGTTAACGTATACGGCGGCCCGCATGCTCAACGAGTGACGAATAGCTGGCGCAGTAAAAACTTGTACTTTCAGTACATGGCGCAACAAGGTTACGTAATTTTTCAACTAGATAACCGTGGTTCGTACAACCGTGGTAAAAAGTTTGAAGATGCTATTTATAAAAACCTAGGCGTGGTTGAAGTTGCCGATCAAATTAAAGGCGTAGAGTTTTTACGTACACTTGATTACGTAGACCCACAACGCATAGGTGTTTATGGCCACAGCTACGGCGGCTACATGGCGCTTATGACTATGTTTAAAGCGGGCGATTACTTTCAAGCCGGCGTATCAGGTGCTCCAGTAACCGATTGGGCTCTATACGATACGCATTACACAGAGCGTTATTTAGGTCACCCCGATACAAATGCTAAAGGCTATGAAGACAGCGCAGTATTTCCATATGCAGATGGCTTAAAAGGCCCATTAATGATTTATCATGGTATGGCTGACGACAACGTATTGTTTACGCATTCCACTAAATTATTTAAACAACTGCAAGATAACGAAAAACAGTTTGAAATGATGACCTACCCTGGCTCTAAACACAGCCTACGTGGGAAACAAGTGCAAACACACTTACATCAAACCATAACAAACTTCTTTAATCGTCATTTTGATGTTAAATAGATGAGTTAATATTAAAGGTAGACTAAAGGCTGATTGAAAAATCAGCCTTTTTTTGTTTTATTAGCGGCTAAGCCTAGATTAAATACACTTTTTAGCTACGCTTATTCTAAGCACTTAATAGTGCAAACTCATAAAGGATAAATGTATGCTTAATCTTCGTCGTTTTAGTATTTTCCAGCGTTTTGCCATTTTAGTAGGTATTGTTATTTTTGGCTTAATTGTATTGAGTATTTCGAGCTTAACTCACCAATACAATGCCCTTAAGAACGAACAATACCTTAAAACACAAAATGTAGTAGAAACCGCGTATAGCATAATCGATCACTTTTATGAGCTTGAACAAAATAAAGCGCTTACGCAAAAACAAGCTCAATCCCAAGCGATACAAACTATTCGTGCACTTAGATACGATGAAACTAATTATTTTTGGATTAATAACTACCAACCAGAAATGGTAATGCACCCTATAAAGCCGGCACTTGAAGGTAAAAGCCTAATCAATAATAAAGATCCCGACGGGAAAGCACTATTTGTTGATATGGTAAATATAGTGAAAAAAGATGGCGAGGGTTTTATACCTTATAAATGGCCAAAACCAGGTAAAGATAAACCCGTTGAAAAAATTGCATTTGTTAAAGGATTTAATCAGTGGCAATGGATTGTTGGCTCTGGTGTTTACCTTGATTCAATTGATACCGCATTTTCAGAACAACGAAACCTAATTATTCTCAATGCTGTTGTAATGATATTAGCCATTATTTTACTTAGCTATTTTATTGGCAAAAGTATTCTTATCCCAACACGTCTTGCAGCCGATATGATGAAAGATATTTCTCAAGGCGAAGGCGATTTAACGCGAACTTTAAATGAAGAAGGCAACGATGAGATTTCTGAGCTTTCTAAATCATTTAATTCCTTTATATCAAAAATGCGTGAATCACTTACTAATGTTTCACAAAGTGTACGAGACGTTAATGAGCACGTTCATACTGTTGACGAATCAAGTAAAACAAGTCAATCGTTCATAGAATTACAAAACGACAGCTCTACTCAAGTTGCCGCCGCAATGGAGCAAATGACTCACCAAATACATGATGTAAGCCGTAATGCGGAAGCCGCAGAACAGGCTGCTAATGATGCAGCTAAAAATGCATCTACTGGTAAAAATGTTGTAGCTAAAACAATCACTGCCATAGAAACCCTTTCTAGCAATATAGAAACAGTGAGCCGTGTAACGGAAGATCTAGCTAACGAAAGCCATAATATAGGTTCTGTACTCGATGTTATTAGAAGTATTTCGGAGCAGACCAACTTACTTGCACTTAACGCTGCAATTGAGGCAGCTCGAGCAGGTGAGCACGGCCGAGGCTTTGCCGTTGTTGCCGACGAAGTGCGCACACTAGCGAGTCGTACGGGGAAAAGTACTGATGAAATTCAATCAATGATCACCAAGCTGCAAGAAGGTACTAAAGCAGCTGTTGAAGCCGTAAAAGCGAGCCAAACACTTTCCGTATCAACGGTTGATCAAGCATCATCTGCCAACACGTCACTTAACGAAATTGAAAGACTTGTATCAGTAATAACTGAAATGAACAGTCAAATAGCGCGTGCTACTGAACAGCAAACATCTGCAGCCGATGAAGTTAATTTACGTATTAATGACCTATCACATTCAACTGAACAGTCGTTAAGCAATACAAAACAACTTACCGATGCTAGTGATAAACTAAAACAAAGCAGCTCGGAGTTATCCAATGTTGTTAACCGCTTTAAGCTATAGTTTAAATATTGAACTCAGAATAAAAATCAGCCTCGAATCACATTTTAAATAGTGTAAATTAAAAGCCCCAAATTATGGTTCATAATTTGGGGCTTTTATTTATATATTGAGGCCTGCTTATCTTTCCAGATTAAATTTTCAGCTGTATGTTTGGTAATTAAGCAAAGCAGTGCCTATTTATGGTATCTGGTTATTCTTCATAAATGACAAACATACTCTACCCTTTGGCCTCATCCTACGTTACATATATAAGTAACGCAGGAGCAACTACCTAGCCCACTAGGTTAAAAATTTCGAGTCGTGATCAAACCGCCATTGGGTATAACAAATTTTAATCCACAAAGGTCAACAGGCCTTAAATTTTATAAACAGTAACGAGCAAACAAGCTAGTTACTGATGCCGCAGTTGGCTTACCGTGCTGCCAATCACCACCTTCAACGCCACTACCCGCAATATCCATATGTACGTAAGGTAAAGGCTGTGTAGAGTCGTTACCGTGCTTATCTAGCCCACCTACGATAGCCATAAATGCCATTGGGAACTGATGCCCACGCGCAGTAACTGCAGATGCCGCGTTATTGCTAGATAAAACATCGTCAGCCAGCGTGCGTGGTTTAATAAAGTCGTAATCTTCACGGCGTGAGCGCGACACTTCTGCGCCATCGGCCCATAAGTCACCCAAATCAGCTATTTGACGTGAAACACCAGCACTACGAGCTGGACCATTTTCAACATACGCACCGTATGGACCCATTGCGCGAGCTGCATGACCCGTTAATGTAGCTACAGTAAATAACGTTGGATTAACCTCACCTTTAGCTAAATCTTTCATTTCGCTAAGCAGGTCGCCCATTGCTAAACGCCCTTCTGCATCGGTATTACCAATACGTACACGAACACCTTCACGGCTAGTAATAATTTCATCTGGCACAAAACAATCTGAGCCAATAGAGTTACGAACAACAGCTAAGTACGATACCACTTTAACGCCTTTAGGCTGATAATCAGCAACGGCTTTCATAAAGCCCGCAACAGAAGCTGCGCCGCCTTTATCACGGCTCATGCCTGCCATATGGCCGCCTACTTTTAAATCGGCTCCACCTGTATCGTATACAAGGCCTTTACCAACAAACATTAGGGTACGAGTAATTTCACCCTCTGGTACATATTCAAGCTTAACAACACGTGGGTGATGGCGCTCAACTGCATACGATGCGCGAGCAACTGTACTTAACATTGGGTAATTTTTATCAATAGCTGCAATATCATCGATTACATCAACCGCAATGTTTGAGCCTTTAAATAAATCAACACAGTAATCTGCAAAGCGCGGTGGAGCCATACGTTCAGGTTCAGTACCGCATAAATCACGCGCAGCATATTGACCAGCAGCAATTGCATTAACGGCTTTAATTGTTTGCTCGCTAGCACCAACTAAACCAATACTTGTTATCGGTTCAATACCTTCACCATGAAACTCACGCGCTTCTAATGGCTGCCATAATGCTTGGCAAGCACCTAAATAAGCAACTTCTAAAGCATGCTGATAACGGCTATCGCCATTTAAATTTGGTAAAAATAATGCAGGGTTAATACTACCCGATGCTTTCGCTTCGTTGATTGCAAGTTTAGCTGCATCAAAATAACGGCGCACATCGTCATAATCTCTGTTTAGCGGACCGGTTGGCGCAAGTACTACACGCTTATTTTCAATCACTAATAAAATAACTTGCTTACCAATGCGAGAATCTACTTTTGATTGTGCTAAAACAGCATCACGTAGCGAATTATTTGGTAATTGAGAAAAGTCATCACTAATAATGATTAATGCATCATGTGATGCGGATTCAAGGCTAGCACTTACTGGCTGAGCCAACACGGCTTTTGGATATGCCATAAATAAAGGTCCTGTTAAAAAACATAAGCCCCTATTATCGTCGATTTGAATATTGAAGACCAGCAAGCTGCGATAAGTGTTTAGTTTAATCCACTTTTTAGTGGCAACTTGCAATTACAGGCTTTACAGCTTAATCGAGAATACTAAGTTGAAGGTTTTGATCTGGTTGATTTTTAATACCCACCCCAATACCTAAAAGCCTGACCGGTTGCTGCACACCTCGCTGGAAAGCTTTAGTAAGTAGTTGTGTAAAAACCTCTGTATTTAATTGGTGATAAGCCTGATCCGCAGAGGTTACTATAAAATTCGCAAATTTAACTTTAACGCTCAGTTTATTAATCCGATTTTGTAATTGTTGTTTTTCCAAGCGCACCTTTAACTCATCTAACAACGTAGGCAACTGTTCTAGGCATTCTTGTAAGCTGGTTTTGTTATACTCATAGGTATGCTCAACACTTAGCGACTTTCTAATACGATTAGTAGATACCTTACCGACATACTCACCTGCACATTTTTGGTAAAGCGATACGCCAAAATTACCTACATGCTGTTGCATCCAATTTACGCCTTTTTCGCGTACATCTTTACCTGTATATAATCCTTTTAAATTGAGTTTTTCGAGCGTTACTTTACCGACACCCGGAATTTTACCCAGAGGTAACTGTGCTAAAAAATCATCCACCTCATCAGGTAATACAACAAACTGACCGTTAGGCTTGTTTTCATCACTCGCTATTTTGGCAATAAATTTAATAGGTGCAATACCAGCGGATGCAGTAAGCCCTGTAGCATTATAAATATCAGCTCTTATTTGCTGCGCAATAAGCGTAGCACTGCCTTTACAAACGCTACTATCAGTTACATCAAGGTAAGCTTCGTCAAGAGAGAGTGGTTCAATTAAGTTGGTGTAACGATTAAATACTTCACGTATTTGATTTGAAGCTTCTTTATAAACAGCCATGCGCCCAGGTACAATAACTAAATCAGGGCATAATTGTTTTGCATGATAATTAGACATAGCTGAGCGCACGCCATACTCTCTGGCAATGTAGTTGGCTGTAGAAAGTACACCTCTGCGACTATTGCCACCAATAGCAAGCGGCACATTGGCCAGCTTAGGATTATCGCGCATCTCAACTGCCGCATAAAAGCAGTCCATATCTATATGAATAAACTTTTTCATCACCATTACAACACTGTTTATTTATACAGCCATTATTATTTAATCATTATTAATAAGCAAGCTCCTAAACTCTGATTAATCGATTTATTATGGTGGGTTCAAGTTTAGTAAACTCGTCATACATAAAAACAGCGCACTAATTACCTTGAGGTCATATCGTCATATTGATAATCTAGTGCTTTAAAATAAAGAGTTAAAGTGCATGCAAACGTTTAAAGATCAGCACCCTATTCATACTGACATTACTGTAGCGTGGGCCGATATGGATGCCCTTCAACACGTAAACAATGTGGTTTACTTGCGTTACTTTGAAATAGCCAGAATCGACTTTTTAAATAAAATAAACTTATTTGATACAATTAGCCCAAGCGGCATTGGCCCTGTTATAAGCGAAAATAATATTCGTTATAAGCGCCCTGTTACTTTTCCAGATACCCTTACTGTAGGCGTCACTATTTCTGACATTAAAACAGACCGATTTATGATGAATTATACAGTATTTAGTCACGCACAAAATGCCATAACCACAACCGGTAATTCGAAAGTGGTTATGTTTGATTTTGAAACAGGTCAAAAAGCCCCTATTTCAGAGCCTCTTTTATCGGCTTTAATTAGCTACGCTCAAGACGAGTAATAAGGAAATTTTATGCAATACAGTCCACTAGGAAGCAGTGGTGTTAATGTTTCAAGAGTATGTTTAGGTAGCATGACTTGGGGAATGCAAAATACCCAAAATGATGCAGATGAACAAATAGCCTACGCACTTGCTCAAGGCGTAAACTTTATTGATACAGCCGAAATGTACGCAGTTCCTCCATCACCCGATACCTATGGTAAAACTGAGCAAATTATTGGTAACTGGCTCTCTCGCAACCAACAAAAGCGCGATAAAATTGTACTTGCAACCAAAATTGCTGGTAACGGCTTAGCATGGGTTCGCGATGGCGGTAATATTACTCGCCAAACTGTTATAGAGGCGGTTGATGAATCACTAAAACGCTTGCAAACTGACTACATAGATTTATACCAATTACATTGGCCAAACCGCTCTACCCCACACTTTGGTAGACAATGGCCAGGTATGCTTAAATTTACCGACGTAAACACACAAGAACACCAAGCTGGCATGCTGGATATTTTAGAAGGTTTAAACTATTGTGTTAAAGCAGGTAAAATCAAGCATTGTGGTTTATCTGACGACACACCTTGGGGAATAAGCCAATTTTTAAACCTGTCAAAAGAGCATAACTTACCGCGCATGGTATCTATTCAAAACGAGTTTAGCCTAGCGCATGCTAAAGACTGGCCGTATTTAATAGAGCAATGTGTTCATGAAGATATTGCCTACTTACCATGGTCGCCTCTGGCTGCCGGTTTATTAACGGGTAAATACTTAAACGGCGCTCGCCCTGAAGGCTCTCGTTGGACCTTTATGCAACGCAACGGTATTTTTAGAGATACACCAAACGCAGAGCAAGCAACCAAACAGTATGTTGAACTTGCGCATGATCACAATATTTCCCCTGCTCAACTAGCTCTTGCATGGTGTAACCAAGTAGATGGTGTAACGTCTTCAATTATTGGCGCAACAAATATGGCGCAGTTAAAAGAAGATATTGATGCATTTGATATCACGCTAAGTAACGAAGTACTTACAAGTATCGATGTTATTTTTAGAAACAATCCAATGCCCTATTAATACAAACCTAAACAGGTAACTAAATCACATTTAATTACCTGTTTAATTGTCCAGTTAACTTACACTCCATTGCTGCTCAAGTAAGCATTGCTCATTAGCGTAAAGTCTTACTGTGAACACACTTTCGGCAATCACTTCACCTACGCCTGACGGCGTACCTTTCATGATCACATCACCATCTTCTAGGCTCATAAATTCACTAATTTCGTGTAAAATTGAGTCAGGGTTATGCAGCATAAAATGAGTATCGCCTTGCTGAATTACTTCATTATTAATTTTAAGTTCAAATGTAAAATGCTTCATCGCATCGGTTAGCTCTACAAAATCACTTAAAATAACCGAGCCATTAAATGCTTTAGCGCGCTCCCAAGGGAGGCCTTTATTTTTTAATTTACTTTGCACGGTACGCTTAGTTAAATCAAGGCCGAGTCCAACACCTGCAAATTTTTTATTTTTAATTACAAAACATAACTCGGTTTCGTAATGCAGCGTATCGCCGTTATGAGCTGCAAATAGCGTATTAGTAATCGCGCTGTTTGGTTTGTTAAATAACACCATTTGATCTGGCGTTTCGTTGTTTAGCTCTGCAATGTGTGCGGTGTAGTTACGGCCAACACACACTATTTTTGTTGGCGTTAATTCTTCGGATACTAGCTTTATTGAATGCATATGAGTAACGTCTCTGTTATGAGCTTATAAGCGTTTCTAACAAGCTCAAATTAATAGGTTTAAGTAAAACTCGGTCAATATTTAAATCTTTTATTTCCCTAGGTTCTGGCTCTGCGCCACTTACAATCACCAAGCGTAGTTCTGGGTAACGCTCGTTAATTTTCTGGCCTAAATCAATGCCACGCCCATCAGGTAAGTGCATATCTAACAATACTTTATTAAATTGCTGATCGTGATTGAGTATTTGTAAACATTGCGCGCAACTCGATGCAATCACGATCTGTAGTGGTACAGTGATTTTGGCCACCCATTAAGAAAGAAATGTTATGCTAATAAGCATACAAATTTGGGTGAAAAAATGACGAAATTAAAACGCGCAACATATTCAGCGGCAATTAAATTAGAAACGGCTCAGCTTGTAGTAGACCAAGGTTATACGCAAGAAGACGCAGCAAAAGCGATGGGGGTGGGTAAATCAACCGTAAGTAAATGGGTTACTCAATTAAAGCTAGAACGCAATGGTCAGACACCCTTAGCTTCACCAATGACGCCCGAACAAATTGAAATCCGTGAGCTTAAAAAGCAAATACAACGCATTGAATTAGAAAAGGATATATTAAAAAAGGCTACCGCTCTCTTGATGTCCGACTCCCTGAACAATTCTCGTTAATCGAGAAGTTAAATCAACGAGAGCGTTATCCAATTAGTCTGCTGTGTAGCGTATTCAATGTGCATCGCAGCAGCTATAAGTACTGGGCCATACGGGATACAGCGCCGACACCTGAGCAAGCAAGGTTAGAGGCTGAAGTAAAAGCAATACATGCGATGAGTGGTGGTTCAGCAGGGGCACGGACAATCGCAGCGATAGCAACGAACAATGATTTTGAATTGAGCCGTTATCGTGCAGCTAAGCTAATGGTTAAATTAAAGCTCGAAAGCTGCCAAGTACCTCAACATTCATATAAACGTGGTGGTAATGAACACCTTGAAATCCCAAACCTGCTTGATAGACAGTTTGATGTTGTTGAGCCTGATACCGTGTGGTGCGGTGATGTGACGTATATTTGGACGGGCAATCGCTGGGCTTATTTAGCCGTCGTTATTGATTTATTTGCACGCAAAGTGGTTGGCTGGGCAATGTCGTTATCACCAGATACTAATTTAACGCTAAAAGCGCTTGAACTCGCGTATGAAAGCAGAGGAAAAGAGCTATAGTCGTTTCTGGTGTATGAGAAAAAGTCATTGCGATGTAATCTGTTAATTGATCTTGACCGGATCAACAATTAACCAGAGAGACATCGCAATGACTGAAAATGATAATGTTATTTCCATTGAAAAACCAGACAATCCGTTAGAGCAGTTGCTTAAAAGCGGGGCGCAGCAGTTGTTAGCTCAAGCGATTGAGGCTGAGTTGGCTGTTTTATTGGCTCAATACCAGCATGAGACCGTCGAGGGACTTCAGCGGATCGTCAAAAATGGTCACCAGCCTGAGCGTACGATCCAAACAGGCCTTGGTGATATTGAGGTCAAAATACCTAAAGTCAGGGATCGAAAAAAGGAAGGCATTAAATTCAATAGTGCCTTGATCCCGCCTTATCTGAAGCGGACAAAAAATATCGAAGAGCTGATCCCATGGCTCTATTTACGAGGAATTTCGACGGGTGATATGCAGCCCGCTTTAGTGTCTCTTTTAGGCGAGCAAGCCAAAGGTTTGTCGGCCAATAGTGTCTCTCGGTTGAAATCCACCTGGGAAACGGAGTATCAGCAGTGGTCTAAACGTTCCTTGGCTAAACGTCGATATGTGTATATCTGGGCCGATGGGATTTACAGTAAAATTCGAATGGATGATAAGCTGTGCTTACTGGTAATTATGGGGGTAGATGAAACGGGCAGAAAGGAGCTATTGGCGGTGGTTGACGGGGTTCGTGAGTCTGAGCAGAGCTGGACTGAAGTGTTAAATCAACTGCGCTCACAGGGTCTAACAATACCACCAAAATTGGCCATAGGGGATGGTGCGCTGGGGTTTTGGAATGCCCTCACCAAAGTATGGCCAACAACCCAACATCAACGTTGCTGGGTGCATAAAATCGCGAATGTGCTAAACAAAGTGCCGAAATCAATGCAACCTAAAATCAAAGCGAATTTACAAGATATCTGGATGGCAGAGAGTCGAGCTTCTGCTTATAAAGCGTATGATTTATTTGTTAAAAATTACTCAGTCAAATACCCAAAAGCGACGGATTGCTTGATGAAGGATAAAGATGAAATGCTGGCATTTTATGATTATCCTGCTGAGCATTGGATGCACATAAGAACGAGTAATCCGATAGAGTCAACGTTTGCGACGGTAAGGCTGAGAACGCATAAAGTGAAGAGTTGTGGCAGCCGGACAACCACCTTAATGATGGTTTTTAAACTCGCGCAGTCGGCAGAGAAAAAATGGTACCGCTTGCGAGGATTTAAGCTACTGGCTGAAGTAATTACAGGGGTAAAATTTAAAGACGGCGAAAGAATAACTCAAGATCAAACAGAGCATCAAGATGAGCTCATACACCAGATTTGACAATAACTCAGAGGAAAACCGACAGGACTGATGTTTCACTCTGACCAAGGTAGTCATTATACAAGTTTAAAATATCGCCAACGTTTATGGCGCTATAAAATCACACAAAGTATGAGCAGGCGTGGAAACTGTTGGGATAATGCGCCAATGGAGCGATTTTTTAGAAGCTTTAAGACGGAATGGATGCCAAAGAGTGGATATGGAAATTTTATAGACGCTAAATATAGCGTTAGTGATTACATAAATGGATATTACAATAATGTTAGGCCGCATCATTATAATGCCGGTTTAGCGCCAAATGAATCTGAGGTCAGATACAAAGATTCTAAAACTGTGGCCAAATTTTATTGACCACTACAATGTTTGAAGGAAGAAAAGCGTACACTCATTTAGCCGAGGACCTTAAAAGAGACATCAAAGCATTTTTTAATACACATAAAGTCGCTATGCATCAAGCTAAGGAACTTTTATTCGACATAGCTAATATTGACAAGGTAACTATAGAATGTTTAAAAGCAACAGAATCCTTATCAGCTTCTAAACTCTCTTTGGAGAATGGAAAACCGCATTCATTGACACTGCATAAAAACTTTATTGATGAATTATCACCATTATTAAGAGTGTATGTATACTCTGCCCTTCAACTCTATGGTGAACTAGATGATATTCAACTTATTAAAATTCATATTACATCTGGTAAAGTTACTTTATTAGGATATGAAGGTTTTAATGATTCACCACTTCCTCAACTTAAAGAGCGTGTAAAAATAAAGATGGCTGATCAAGATGTAGATTTTTTTGACTACATGAATAAAAACCAAAGCTCTCTTCTGCTAGATAAAATTAACTACATTGATGAAAGTTTTGAAGATTATAAAAAGCAAAAGGCGTTTAATAAACGCCTTCAATTAGAACTCAGTAACTCCAGCATTACTGGAGGATTTTTAAATCAAGCTAGTCTATATGCAATTTTAGAGACTAATCAGGTATCGTTGAAAGGTTATCGCTTCTATCATTCCAATAAGAAATGACAAGTTCAACAAGCTCATCAAAGATATGAGGTTCAGTAAATCCAACTTGAATTGAGTGAGTTTCTCCTTCTGTTTTGACAATTCCATGGCCATAACCTAACAAATTTTCAGCACCTGTTTCACCTAATATGATTTCTGAATTTTGATCTCTATCTACCTTAAGAGCAATTTTTGTATCTAAATTTGCCCTTAAAAGAGGAAATACTACATCAGCACTAGGGCGCTGTGTAGCTAAAACCAAGTGCACCCCCGCAGCTCGCCCTTTTGAGGAAAGTCTAACTATAATGTCTTTAGCTTCAGCTTTAAAATCATTATCTAAGATCCAATCCGCTAATTCATCAAAGAAAACAACTTCTCTAGCCATTCGATCATTCGGTTGTTTTCGATTATAAGCCTCAATATCTTTCATACCTAAACTCTTTAAACGTATGTAACGTTCATTCATTAAGCTCTCTAACTCTTTAAGCCTTGTAACTGCATCCTCTTTATCTAAAACTACAGGGTGGGCGAGATGCGGAGTGTTTGAGTAGGCAGCAAATTCAACTTGCTTAGGATCAAAAAGTCTTAAATGTAAATTATTTGGCGAGTTTGTCATTAACAGGTCAATAATCATATTATTCATCAATATAGATTTACCTGACTTAGTTTGACCACCTATTAATGCATGCGGGCTTGCTCCATCGAGTTTAAAGAACACTCCATTTTCACTATATTCATCCTGACCTAACATAATTTTATTATTAAAACTTTGTTTAATGGTACTCATTCTAGAGGCTAGAGTTGAATTAACCAATTTACCAAAATAAACAGTTTCTCTCTTTTCTCGATTGAAAACCAAAACCATTATTCCTGGTGCAGGATAAACCTGACGTAGAGACAGCCCTACAACTGATAAAAAATTGTCTTTTAATTTCAGAACTTTGGATGGGTTAAGGTTTACATCACCATGAAGTTTTATAACAATAGAATTAGGAGTAACTAAAGTATCTGCAAAATTTGAAGGCAAATTTGCATGACCAAATATTTTTCTTATATTCGCCTTTATTGTAGAAATATCTAATTCTTTTATTGCCTCATGACTAGTGTTAGTTTCTAGAAAATCAACACAAGTTCTAATTAACTGCAAAGAGTCACTATCATGTGAAATAGGAGCTTTTTCGTTATTGGCTGAATGCATGCTTTCAGTGCTTTCAGTGCTTTCAGCAGGATTATCTTTTTCGTGCAGGCTCTCTGTATTATTTTTTGGTTCTACATCTATGTTGATTGATAAGTCAGCTTCGATTGAAACTGTTTTAGAAGTATTCTCACCATGGTCGTCAGTAAGGCAACTTTTATTGCTCCTGTTTAACTTCAGCGGAGTAAATACAAAATCATTAAATAAATCTATAATTTTTTTTTGTTCTAACATCGAGCCAAAAACAGATTTAGTATCATCTGCACTAATTTTCAACTGAATTAAATGATTAGTATCGTAAACAGGATCAGAGGTAGTTTCCATATGAGCATTATCATAATGGAATACTACAGAAATCCCAGAAACGTTTATTTTAACTTTACTTTTATCCAAGGATATCAAGTCTTCAAACTCAAACTGATTAGGAACAAATTTAAAATGACCTACGATAAATTCATAAAATTTATTTAACCAGTATTCAAAATCTAGATCTTGTGAAGAACTTAGCATTGAAGCTATCAAATCAACTGTAGACTTGATTTGTTTGCACGACTTAGTAGATTGCTCTTCTGAGCCTTTAGTTAATTTAGACTCACTAATTATCAAGTTGATTGCTGTTGTATTATCTTCACCTTTTGAAATATAAATTCCGAGTAAGTCAGATATATAATTAACTGTTCGCCCAATTGATTTAAAAGCATCATCTTCAATTGATGATTTAAACCAACTCAAGTAATCATCTAGATGAACCCAGAAAATTGGGGATACTTTATCTTGCCGTTCATAAATATTCTCTAAAAGGGAAGCTGCACCAGCGGTTCCAACCAGGTCGTGAGAGAAGTTTCCATTTCCTACAGACCTAAGTAATGTGTCGCTGCTGAATGAATTCGATAAAGTAAATATTTCCTCTACTAAAGCAGGTACTTTATCTGGATGAACTAATTGCCACGATCTAAGGTCAGTGTTTAAGTTTTTGGTAATATACTGAGTTTCTTTATCAGTAATAATAGCAAGGGAACGTTTACTTCCCTCCCCTTGTATATACCTTAATACCCTTCGGTTATTAGCTATTTTTTCATCACTACATGCAGATAAAGTTTCTTTGCTTAATAAGAAATCATAAATAACTAACCAATTACATTTATTCAATCCCTTTGAAATTTCTCCCTTCAACCCTGTTTGACTAACTTCCCTACAAAAAGAAGAGTTTTCGTCCAAATTATTAGACTTCATGAAAGCAGAATGGAAAAGTTTCCCTGTACTATCTTGAATATGATTATTCATAGAAAATTGTGTTTTTCTAGCAACAGGATCTGAAGGTACTTTTCTAGAGGAGCAGAATTCCCAATTCAAGCCTTCAAATTCTCTTTCGATATACTTAGGCGGAACAGTCGCAATTTTATTATGAGAAAATAAAGGATCAAAATTGTAAATTAAATCTATTTCACCATCTTCAACTTCATTGATATGACTTACTATTTTAATGGTGATATTAGAGTCTACCTTTGCAGAATCAAAACTTTCACAAACAGTTTGATAAATTGAATCAAGTGCACCTCTATCACTACAATTAAATGCTAGTGAAATAGACAGTTCTTCCTCATGATTGTCAGAAACTTTAAGAAGCTCATCATAAACAGCTAAGAGGTGTTGATATGAGAACAAGCCTATACATAAAATTTGAAGATGGTGTCTTTCGTTTGGATAAGTTTCTAAAAACTTAAACGCTGTAGCATTAATTACTGATTTTATTTCCGCATCACTTATAGCATTTTTCGAAGTACTTAACTTACCGAATTCAAAATACCCAGAGTTGGATTTTGTAGAAACTAAATCCACAAAACTGTTCTCTTTTGTTTTCTTTAAATAGAGACTTTTTCCATTATTTTCCAATAGTTCTTTAAATAATTTTGCTAGTACACCATCACTTTTATTAGCAATACTCAGTGTTTTTTCTTTATATTGCTTAGCTATGTTATTCAGCATCGAATTTCTTTTAAATTGTGCTAAAAGGCTGTATGGGGACCAAGGCAGATAAACACTGTAGTTTGAGTTCTCTGTAATGTTAATGGTATGGGCGGAAATCACCTCATAAACTAATTCGTTGGATTTTTCCTTATTAATATTTAATGAGTTAATGCTATGCAGAAGAGCTGCTAAGGCTTGCTCTAACTTTGTAAAGTTTCCACAAAGGGGATGTTGAAGTAATTCTTCAATAGAGTTTAACCATTCTGTTGTAAAGTTTTGATAAGCTCTGTGAATATAGTTGAATTCATCATTATCTAAGTACTTATGATTTTTCAGCTCTGATAATAAATCAAAAAACAAAGTAGATTCTTTATCCAGCTTTCTCACTACAGCACCTTTTTTCATACTGGTGCTCACAGCTAAGAACATATGAATATTATTAATTGTCGGTATATTTTCAGATCTTTTGATAAAAAGTGGATCTAAAGATAGTGCATGTCTATGAAAGAACCCTTTACGGCTTGATACTTTTGCATAATCCAAGTATTTCGAAGACTCAAATCCAAAAGGATTAAAAACCCACTTTAATTCCCAACTGTCTATCGGTGTCTCATTTTCTTGTGAACGTCTAACAATACGAAAGTGAAGCTCATTAGCTGCCTTGCCATCACCATATTTTCTATTTTTACGTTCAACAGATGATGCAAAATCCTCATTAAATGCCTTACCAAACTTTATCTTAAAGTTATCACCAAATTTAGACCAAAAAACCTCTAAATCTTTATATTCATTATTAAAGTAATTTAAGGCATACCAGTTTTTTCTTTCTAAGCTTTTTCTCGTTCTATCTTTTGCTAAGTTCAATTCAATAATGTCATCACCAATATCTTTTAATAGAAGAGATTTTGATAGCACAGCTAAGACACCTTCAACTAGGTCATTACACACATTTGCTTTTGAGTTAGTTATTTCCTTGAGCCAAGCTTTATCTAATTTTGAACTCTCTGATATATCCTTTGAATAAATAAAATAAAACTTTCGCAGTTCATTTATTTCAGGCTTTTGTGCTGGTTTATCAACTAAACCTAACAGCCTAAAGTATCCCCAGAATTAGCCTTTATATATCAATAAACTAACAGTATTAAAAAATGTGGGAAGCGAGGGAACATTCATGGTGTTTTGTGATCTTATGAATCACTTACAAACAACAGAGCTAAACACCATGAATGCTTTTACTATTTTGCACAATATGCTCCGCGCTGTCACCCCTAAATCAATTCATAAAGCCAGATTTAATACTCTAGTCGCTGCCGTTAAATCTCTTTTGCACTGTCAGCAATGCACCTTGACGTCTATCGGTCGCAATTTGAATTCAAAAACCACTGAAAAACATGATATTAAACGTATTGATCGACTGCTCAGTAACCACGAGCTTTTACGTGAATCAACAACGGTTTATGTTCACTTAAGCCGTTTTGTGGTCACTGAAAAGCATCCCGTCATTTTGGTTGATTGGAGTCATGCCGATACACAAACCAAATATTGTATTCTGCGTGCCAGCATTGTCAGTGAAGGTCGCTCTTTAACCCTGTATCAGGAAAGTGCACTCAGCTTTCAATATCATTGCCCAAAAGTACAAAAACGGTTCTTGAAGATGCTCAAACTGATCTTGCCGAGTGATTGCCGGCCCGTCATTGTGACGGATGCGGGCTTTAAAGTTCCTTGGCTCAAAGCCGTGCGAAACAATGGCTGGCATTATATTAGCCGAGTTCGAGGTACGGCACACTTGAAAACGCAGGGCAGCGATGAGTTTGTTCCATGCCAGTCACTATTCAAGAGCAATCAACGTAAGAGCCAGTATCTTGGCGCGACCGAGTTGACCAAAAGTGCAAAATATCAAACGCATGCAGTGCTGGTTGGCAAGGGGCATAAGTTATTAAAAAGAGATAAAAAACGTGGTTATAAGGAGCCTTGGCTACTCGTTTCTTCACTTCCAAAAAAGCACCACTTTCTCGAAAAAGTGCTCAAATTATATGGTATGAGAATGCAAATAGAAGCCGGATTTCGAGATCAAAAAAGTGTTAGGTTCGGCTTAGGCTCAGATCTACACAGAACGAACAAACTCTACCGATTAGACATACTTTTACTGCTCGCAACACTGGCGCATTGGTTCTCAATGATGCTGGGTGCAGTGATAGACAAAGCAGGAAAGACAGGATCTTTTCAAGCTAACTCAACCAAAAGCAGGCGAGTAGTGTCATGGGCATTTGTTGGGTTGCGATACTTCAAAAAACAGTCCATTAAACTGCGACGGCGAGATTATTTAGAAGGGCTCGCCTATTTCGCACAAGTGGTAGTGCAACTCAATTGGAAAAATATGGATGTGAGTGATGTAATTGAAACTTAATGATTATTTTTGGGGATCCCTTAGCCTAACAGCTCAGTGAAGTCTTCTGACAGAGAAATATCATTGTCAGAAAAAAAGGATATTGTTTCTTCACCTAAATAGAATTTAGGCTTAACATTTTTTGCTTGGAGGACTGAACCGTATGGATATAAACAATCAAAATTATTTTGTAGTTCATCTCTTTGCTTATTTTCTTCTCTTCTATCTCCCTGATAATAAGCTTCAAAATATTTATCTACAGTTTCACAAAATTCATTAAAGTCGGTTTCACTCTCCTTGATGCTATTTAAATTCTCTCTTATTTCATCAAGTTCAACTTCTTTATTTTTATGAATAGCTCTCCAAAATTCGATGTCTTTCAATAAAGTTTTTGTGACTATACTTCTAAAAATCCGCCTATATGAACTACCAGAAGTTTTTAAAGGTAGAAAGTCACTCAGTCTATTGATACCACCAAGGTTTGTGCAACTTCTCCCCAAAGCATCATAAAACAAACCATCTTTTATAGTTGCTTTAATTACACCATCTATAAATGCATTTATTTTATCAATTTCAATAAATGGCCTATTACTCCATTTTGAGTTTGTTAATTCGGAGACAAATCTGGCCAGCTCTTCAACATACTCATTTAAGAATGCTTGACCATCTTGTTGTTGGTACTTAGCTAATTCTACCCATTTTTTTAACTCTGTTTGCTCAAAAACAGTGCTCTGATCAATACCCGAAACTTGCTCAAGAGTTGGTTTTATTTCAGCAATAAACATTAAACAGAAAAAATTGCCTTCTCTATTTCTCTCATGTGCAAGATCTGCAAAGGTGTGCTTTTTAACATTAATATTTTGATAGTGCTCATGATCTTCCACAGCAATAATGAAGCCGTCTGGAGATCCGATTTCAACAATAGGAAAATCACCAGATTCGCTAATATTTAAGAGAATTTCTCGAACTAACCTAGTGTCAAATTCCTTTAAAATTAATCGTCCAGGAACTCCATTACCATTGCTTGAATTAACCCAATCGTTATATTCTTGTTTTATTATCTCGTAAAAATACTTTGCCAATGATCTCATACCGAGTCCTCCCTGTACGGATTAATTACGTAGCTACATGCATCAGATAAATGTCTTAACATTCCCATTTGATACAGTAAACTTGCTAAATTTTTTGAATTTCGATTTAAATCCCTTTGAATCAATTCACGCTCATTTTCAGGTGAAGTATCTACATAGATTGAATATTGGCTTCTTAGTTGTTTAACAAAATTACTAAATTCCATTCGTTTCTCATTCCCAAGAATAGTAACAACAAGAGAATGGAGAAAATCTTCCGTTAAAACATATCTATAGCTACGAGTATTCTTTTTTGACAAAAAACCAATGTGTCTAAAACAAACATTAGAGTAATTTGAAATATGACTTGCTAAATAGGATTCAGCGTATGACAACTCTTCCTTAGATTTTTTTTGTATCTCTGTTTCTTCCTCTGAGTCTATAACGTCTTCGTACAAATGTATTATTTCATCAGCTCGAAGTGTCAAACTTCTTTTTAGCTTATTCCGTTGTGCTGAGATACTCTGGATTGAGGATTTTCGTATACTGTTTGTAGCCTTAGAAAGCACCTCGACAAGGTAAGATGGTTTTTTCAATTCAGCAGGATTGGAGGATTTATGATACGTTTCACCTATAGATAGAACATAATTACCAATGTGATAGCCTACCATATCAATCATTACTTTAACTTTATCTAACCTTTCTAACTCCAGTGATAACACCTTTGAAAGATCATTCGCAAAGTCTGTAAAAATAGGAAGTTTTTTGTAAGGTAAATAACCTAGGTCTTTACGGCTTTCCTCACGTAACTGAATCCTTTCTTCTTCACGAACTAGTAGGTTAGCTAATTTTGCGAAAGAGTTGTCCTGCTTATCTAGCCATAGCTCAAAATACTTTTCTAGCTCTTCACAAACTTCATTTCCAGCTCTACAAAGCATTAAATACGCTAGTTCACCACCCCGACAAAAGAATCTTCTATCTTCCGTTGATTTTCTATTATCGAAATCACACCAAATATAGTCGGATGAAATCGGGTAAATAAATTTTGATGTCCATCTTTTATTTGATAATGGATCAAAAGTTAATGAGCTTAAAATCTTGATAGCATTATAGAAGCTTTCAAAAGAAGAAAAGCTGTTTTTCAAGTGTTCTATATCCTCATCCTTAAATTGAAATAACTCTCCATTGATACCTCTAAGATACTCAAACTGACGCTCCCATCGGTCTTCGTCTGAAAGCTCTGAATGAATAAGTGTCTCTAATATTTCATTCTGATAAATCAATATTCTTAGTTTAAAAAACTGCCTATGCTTAAAATATAGAGTTTTATTTTCTGAAGAGAAAATTGAGTTTATTAACCCTGCGCGTTTAGCCTGAAGTTGGCTTTCAATAACGCACAATAATTCAAAAAAAATTATTGAAGGTGTTTGGTCTGTTCTGAACCTATGCCCCCACATGTTTTCAATAATTGGAATATGTTTGATTCCGTATTTTTTCATCAATTCTGAAGAGTATGTGTGTAAACTATCCATGATTCACCTTTAGGGTTGAGGTTCTAAACTCTCCATCCTTTATTGTATATGTTTCAATTCTTTTTCCACTTAATTTACTTGTATTGCTAATTTGTGATGCTAATTTAGATCTAAAGATCAGTAATTTTTTGTAAAGCCTTGGATTAGTTGTGTTTGGAGGTGAGCCTTTAGATACTCTGTATAAAAAGTCAAATAACTCGACTGTCAAAGAAAGCTTTAAAGATATATTTCTATCAATATCAAATACAATAACAGGTTCAATCCGTGATCCTGTCAACTCAAAATCACCTTTTACTTTAGTAATATAAATATCTCTATCTCTCAGTTCATCTCCATGAAAAATTGATATAGGAGTAATAGAACCTTGGTCTTTTTCTGGTATATAAAGGCGGTCTTTACCTGTATTTTCAGAAATATATCTTCCATGAAATATTCTATTAAGTGCTAATACAATGAGGGAGATTAAATCAATATTATGACAGTTATCATTTTCTTGAAGTTCATCAAACACCATACTTTTGAAGTATGAAAAACTCGCAAATTTTTGTAAGTTGAATGCCTTATCATCACCATTTTGATAACAATAAAGTTGTATTCGAGAACGCCTAACGATTGCTCCCCATAAGTCAGCATCAATATCTAAGTCAGTAGCTTTCTTGGAATTTAATAAATCATTAAAATCATCTAAAGGTATTTCAACTTTTCTTTCTGATTTTTTCTTAAGGTAATTATCCCAATGGTTGGTAGATAACTCCCCGAACATTAATTTATTGATTTCAGAGTAAGGCCTTGCATTATTCATTTTGTGTGGTCCAAGGTTCATACCCCAATATCCGACTTCTATTGTTGATTCATACTCAAACTCTTCAAAAGAATTAACTCTACGTACTCGATTACAATTAAAAATAGGATAATTTGTATCTTTCTTCGTTGCTTTTAAATGTTTGGCCTTAGGAGTAGACGCCAAAATTGTATTGGTTGCTAAGTTTAGTAGCTCTCGAATTGTAAAATGCTCATTATTCAATTGAAGTAACAAAATGATATTACTAAGATTTTCCTGGATATTACCATTTGTTTTTAGAAGGCTATATTTGTTGTAAATAGGACATAAATTATTAGATTGCCCTTCGCATGAATTACAACCTTCCCAGCCAGAATGGTTAATAATTTCATCCAAAATTAGAGAAAAGTTTTCCTTTGCATTGAGTTTAGATAAATTAATAAGCTTGATCAGCTCTTGTTGCTCACAATTACTAAATCCAAGATTGATTTTATCTTCAATGATTTCTTTTAGCTGAGTTGCTCTTTTTTCAGACTCTTCACTTTGTGAGGCTAAGATGAAATTGTCTATCTCCTCGACTAAAATCCCATCATTAACAGCAATTAGTATGGGTTTATTTGAAGCACCATTTACTAATACATCTAATAGCTCTTGAATTACTAACGACTTCTCATTTTGTAATTCTGAGAAATCCTTAACTATTGTCCTTTCCGAAGAACAAAAATAGCTTTTAGCATTCCATTTATCCTCATCGAAGGAATCACCATCTATCTGTTTGACAATATCTCTGCATAATTTTGTTTTTCCATCACCTGCGGTGCCTGTAAGTATAATAACTCCATGAGCATCTTCAGATTCAAATTGTTGGGTAATTTGTTTTTGCCATTCAAATTGTATATTTAATGGCTCATCAAGTCCTAAGCTTTCCGCAACTTTTCTAACGTATTCATCTTGAATTTGATTCTTTCCCTGACAATATCCCTCTAAATATTTGACCCAATTATTTTGCTTCCAAGTCATAATCATTCCTTTACCGTTCAAATAGCTATTGCGAAAATAAAAATTCTATACATAAATCATTCAAACACTATATTAAATAGCTTTCAACTTTAAAAGCAGAAAAAGTTGTTTTCCAACAAAGAATTACACATAAACCACGTTTATTTACAAGTGCGTACTTTCTGTTTAAATATACAGTGAAAATTCCTTTATCCTGAGAGAGAAACGCTATACTATTGCCTCTGGACAATTTCTCCAGAGGTAGCAACAGGAATGAAAGCTAAATTTACCGGTCACGATACTTTTCCCCTTAGATATGGTTGGCTCTTTAAAGCTGTTAACCATTTGAATTCAGGTGGTAAATTACAGACGAGCAAGGAAGAAGAAACTCAACAAGCAATAATTAAACTTGGTGTGGGTAAAAATATGGTCAATGCTATTAGGTATTGGGCAGAGTCTGCTGAGTTGCTTTCAAGTAAAAGAACTCAATCAAATATTGATTATTTCATTTCTGAAAACGGTGATTACTTATTTAATGCAGTTACAGGAAAAGATCCGTATTTAGAGCAAATAGGTTCAGTGTGGCTTGTTCATTTTTGGCTAAATTTTAATTTTCAACACCTTAGCGCTTATCGCTACTTTTTTAATTTTTCTCATGTGCAGCATTTTGAAAAATCGAAACTTCTTTCAGACTGTTCAAGTGACGCTAAAAAATTGGTTACTAATGATATAGGTAATGAGAGTACTCTTAAAAAAGATATAGACTGTTTTTTAAATACTTATAGTAAAAAATTTAAAAGTGTTGCTGTTAAGAAAAAGCTAACAATAGATGAAGAACATTTTACCTCACCTTTAACTGAACTTAATTTAGTTACCGATAATGGTGGAGGTTTTTATGTAAGCGATTTAGCTGAGCGGCCTGAACTTCCTATTGAAGTTTTTATTTATGGGCTAATTAAATTTGCTCAAAACGAAACTAAAGATTCAAAGATTAACAGTATTGATTTCGATTCATTATTAACGAAACCTTGCTCGCCTGGAAGAATATTTAGGCTTTCAGAAAGCGGTTTAGGGCAAAAATTGGATGAAGCACAAGAGTACTCTAAAGATGGAGTGTCTTGGTTTGATTCACTGGGGCTACGTCAGGTAAAAATAAATAATGAGTATATGAGTAATCCTTTAGCTGTGCTTAACAAATTCTATGGAGCTACTTCATAATGATGAACTCATTAATTAGTATAAATCAGCGCTATAAAAGTTCAACTAGAATTGACAGTCAACTAGATGATTTCAAACCGTTTTTAAATGATTTCATATTACATGGTACAGCGGTAAATGTATTAGATACAATTAGCCGTGATTTTGTAGGTAGTGAACAAAGAGCCTATACGCTAACGGGCCCATACGGTTCAGGTAAGTCAACAATTGCATTGTTTTTAGCTAGCCTACTTTCTATAAATAAAGCAGAACGTACATATGCAACAACTAAACTTGATAAGGTTGAAGGCGTTCTTGATGATTTTCCTCATCGTTTTAGTGTTAAAAAGGGTTGGCAGGTAATTAAGCATGTTTGCGGTCTTGAAGCACCAGCGAACTCTATTTTGAAAAGTGTATATAGAGCTTTTCAAATTAATTTTAGTGTCGAAGAAGTTAATTCTTTTGATGATGATAAATGTTTAGTTGAAATTAAGCGTACGTTAGGAACTACTTCAAATAAAATTGATGGCACGCTTATTTTTCTTGATGAGATGGGTAAAGCACTTGATTACCAATCAAGGAATAATAAAGATTTACATTTTTTCCAATCACTTGCTGATATTGCGCAACAAGCTAAAAACTCGGTTGTACTTGTAGGTTTTTTACATCAATCATTTTCAGATTATGCAAAAAATAAAGACGCTAAAGCTCAAAAAGAATGGGCAAAAGTTCAAGGCCGTTATAGAGATTTAAGCTTTAACCCTTCAATTGATGAGTCACTTGTATTAGTGGGAGATTCAATTACAAAAACATCTGAAATTATTCATGTTTTAGAAAAAGAGCATAAAAATCTAATTAGTAATGTATTAGCATGCTTTGAACATAAAAACATCAATAAAAAAGCATTATTAAAAACACTCCCACTTGATCCAATTGTAAGTTTGTTGCTTGGTCCCATTTCTAGAAGACGTTTCTCACAAAATGAACGAAGCTTATTCGGCTTTTTAGCCTCCCATGAAAAATTAGGGTTTAGAGAATTTTTATCGACTAATTACGATTCAGGGATTGAATCAACTGATCTATATCGTCCTGAATTACTGTGGGATTACCTACATTACAATTTACACCATCTCATTGTTACTTCTCATGACAGTAAAGCTTGGTTGGAGGGGTGTGATGCTATTTATCGAGCGGAGCAAAAAGGTACAGAGTTACACGTATCAATAACAAAAGTTATTGCGCTATTAACTATATTTGGTTTTCAACATCATTTACATGCGAAAAAAGGGTTTATAACTTCTTACTTTTCAGCTCAGGGTGTTAGTAAAGCAAAAACTTCTCAGGCCATTAAAGATTTAGAATCTTGGACGATAATTATTTATCGTCAAAATCATAATGCTTTGTTTGTATTTCAGGGCAGTGATATTGATATTCACAACATGGTGTTAGAACGTATTGAGTCAGTTAGCCAAGGGGTTGATTGGACAAAAGTTTGTGATATTCCACAAAATATTTTAGCAACTGCACATTATCATAGAACTGGCTCCATGCGTTGGGCAAATACAAAACTAATAAATAAAATTGAGCCTGGTTTTATTAATTCGTTAAAGAAAGAGCCTTTGAAAGGCGCTTCATTTCTTAGTTTTCTTCTCCCTGCTTCCATTGAGGTGGCAAAGGAGTTAGCTGATGCAATGCCAAACCTGCCTTTTGCAGCTATTGGTAATGCTAGCTCTTTACAAAGATTAAAAGAAGCTGCAATTGAATTAATTGCGTTAAACCAAATAGCAAAAGAAGAAGATAAAATTGAACATGATCTAATTGCAACGAAAGAGCTTGATAGTCGAATTTCATTAGCATCTCAACATGTTGAAAAAGAGTTATCGTCAGTTTTTCAATACTCTACCTGGAAGCATCAAGCTGAGGAAATAGCTGGACGTTCTCTTTCTCAAGTAGCTTCAGTTATTGCTGATAATGTATTCAGTGACGCGCCTAAAGCTATTAATGAGCTGGTTAATAGATCTAAGCCCTCAGGTAGTGCTAATGCAGCTATTAAAAAACTACTTATTCGAATGGTTGATTATGCTGATGAAAGAGATTTAGGTTTTGAATCAGATGGTTTTCCTCCTGAAAAAGGCTTGTATCTTTCATGTATAGTTAAGAAAGGGCTACATAAATTTGACCCTGAAAGTGAGCAAGCTGATTTTTACATGCCAAACGAAGATAATGCTGATATGGCGTTATTATTTAGTAATGCGTTTAATTACTTACAAGAAAATAAAAATAGTATTGTTTACTTATCTGAGATTTATTCATTATGGAGTAAAGAACCTTTTGGTGTTGCAAAAGGTATACTGCCAATTTGGTGTCTAGCGTTTTTAATGGCGAACACTGAGCACTTAGCTTTTTACGATAAGGACGTTAATAATAACGATATATTTATTTCGCAACCTGATGAAGAATTTGCAATAAAACTAATAAAAGAACCACAAAGCGTTGGTATTAAATTTGTTGCAATGGATGGTATAAAATTGAACCACCTTGCTTCTCTAGCAAGTGCCATAAACAGTGGTTCAGTAAAGCCTTCAACACTGAAGTTAGCTCAAGAATATGTTCAATTCGTTAGTGAATTGACTCCTTGGACGAAAAAAACGAATAACCTTTCAAAGCTTGCTCGCGGTTTTAGAGACCTTACCTTGTTAGCATCAGACCCTACACAGTACTTAATGGACGACATTCCTAAGCTGTTCAATAAACATAAAGTTAATATTGAAACAGACAAAATTTCTGAAGTAATTAGTGAATTGCGTTCTGCACATTCGGACATGGTTAATGCTTATAGGGCACGTATATCATCATTTTTCAAGTTGGATCATAAGTTACTTACTCGATGTAAAAATGTTGCTAAATACACATCTGATTATAAACTTGAAACATTCGCTTTACGCTTAGCGGAGTTTGCCAGTAACGAAAAGTGGATTTCAAGTATTATATCCCTTTTATCAGGTGTAGCTGAACGAAACTGGAATGATATAGCGCTTGAAAAGGCTAATTCTGAATTAGTTCAGATGATAGATAAGTTTAAAACAGCTTCTCACTATGCTGTATTAGGTGACTTATCCATGAATAAAGTAGATAGTGAATTTAAACAAGAAATGAGTTCAGTAAAAGCGACACTTAAAACAATAGACTCGGCTAAGCAACGAGCTATTCTATTAAGAGTTATTGAGTCACTAGAAACAAAGGAAGTTTAAGTGGATTCTACAAAGAAGACATTACATGTACTCGGCCTTTCTGGCGGTAAAGATAGCGCTGCACTTGCTATGTACATGAGAAAAAATTACCCCGACCTAAATATACATTACTACTTTACTGATACAGGTAAAGAGTTACCTGAAGTTATTGATTTTGTTAATAGATTGGAAGGTTATGTCGGAACTATTATTGATCCTTATGAAGAAGTTTATACATCTAACAGGGAAAAGAAAGATTTTGATTTCCATTTAAAAAAACATAAAAATTACCTCCCGTCCCCCCAAGCACGATGGTGCACTATTCAGATGAAATTAGTGCCATACGAGTTGTGGGTAAATAAGAAAATGAAAGACGAAGGATATGAAGAAGTTGTTTCGTATGTAGGAATTAGAGCTGATGAACCTGAGCGAACAGGCTTTATGACTAACTCTATCTCTGAAAACTATATGAAAATTAAAATGCCTTTTAGGGAAGATGGTATTGACCGTAATGGTGTTTTTGACATTCTCAGAAAAGCTGACTTATTTTCCGATCACCCAGATGTAATTTCGTACCGTGAACTTAAAGAACGCAGTGAAAGTGAAATAACTGCACACTTTAGTGCTTTAGTGGAAAAGAAGCATAGGGATCCTGAGTATAAAGGGAATGTTGACGCGAAGACTTTACAAAAAATTGTTGAAGCCATGGATGATGGTAAGCCCGGCTATTACGGTTGGCGGTCTAGAAGTGGTTGTACATTTTGTTTTTATCAACAAAAAATTGAATGGTTAAGATTAAAAGAAATATATCCTGAGGCTTTTGAAGAAGCTAAAAAATATGAAAAAGCTGCTGAAGATGAACGAGAAGATGGTACTTTTTATTGGTTAGGCAAAGACACCCCTCTTTCAACTTTAGAGTCTGACGCAAGAAAAGATCAAATAGAAACGAATCATAAAAAGAAGTTTGAACGTTTCTTAAAGAAAAAAAATAAACGACGTAACGCCCTTCAAATAGCGGTTAAAGAGATAGATACCGACTATATGGATGACATATACGATGAAGCTGAAGGTGGCGGAGCTTGTGTAACTTGTTATAAATAGAGATATAGCGAGTAGAAGCCCCCATTACATGGCAGGAATAATAATAATGGGTTAACGACGAGGTTAATTGTAAGCTACTACAGTTAAGAAAAAGCCTTAATTTCTTTGGTGAGTTTATCGATTGAGCGACTATTGATGTCAAGAGGAAAGCTTATTCTAAATGTTTTATCGGCCAATTCTCTTGTTAGCCCTATGGCACTTAGCACATGTGATGGTTCTATTTCTTTTGACGAGCAAGCCGAACCTTGTGCTAAACATAATATCGATTCGTTTTTTCTAACTAATGTCTCTGTATCTGTTTCAGGTAGCGTTATCGATAAACAACTCACTAATGTATTTGTACCATTTACAATAAATTTTATATTTTCTTCTTTTAGTCTATTTAGTAAATACTCTTTAATGTTTGTAGATTTAAAAGTGGAATAATACTTTGTAAAATAATTAATAGCAGCGCCAAAACCTGTAATTAAGGGAGCTGCAACAGTTCCTCCCCGAAAACCTTCTTCTTGCCCGGCTCCATGAATTACAGGCATTAAATGTTTTTTTCTTAAGTCTCGAATATAGATAGCTCCTATGCCTTTAGGGCCTCCAATTTTATGGGCAGAAAATGACATAACATCAACATTTAGGTCATCAACATCAATATCTACTTTTTGGAAACTTTGAGCGGCATCACTATGGAATAAGACACCAGCATCAAAGCAAACTTGCCCTATTTCTTCAATAGGATTAATAGTGCCTAGCTCATTATTTACATGCATTACTGAAACTAGAGCAGTATCTGGCCTAATTGCATTGGTGATTGCATCAGTCTCAATGATTCCATTTCTATTTGGTTTTACGTAGGTAATTTCATAACCAATGGATTTCAAGTAATCACATATGACAAATACACATTTATGTTCAACTTGCGTGGTTACAATATGTTTTTTTTCTTTGGCTATTTCGTTACCCAAAAGTAAGCTTTTAAAGGCAATGTTATTAGATTCTGTCGCACCACTTGTGAACACAATTTCACTTGGGTATGCACCTATTTGATCTGCTAGTTGTTCTCGGACTTTATTAATTTCATCAGAAACTTGCTCTCCTAATAAATGACTCGATGCAGAGTTAGCATAATAATGTTCAAAAGCCTCATTTAGGGACTGTTTGACTTCAGGCAGCATAGGGTAAGACGCGGCAGTATCTAAATAAATCATTCGTTTGTCATTAAGTTAAATAATTTTATATATCAGGATAACATGGTTTGTTATGAGGGAATGAAAGATTTGTAATTTAACCGTGTTAGTACCTCCAATAACAATTCACTTTTATGGACCGCCTTCGGCGAATGATACCAGTTGGCTTGATAGCTACATTACACTGGTTTGTTTTCACCAAAGGTGGCCCGAATCAACATGAATATTAACAACTATAAGTTAAAGCTATGTGGGTAGCCAAATTGAGAGATACTTGAGATTTCAGCGTCCACATTATCATCATCTTCCCCCCTTCATGCTTTGGTATTTCCTGTCAGCTCTTTAAAGACCTTTGTTCGCTTTGCTCACGGCAGAAAAAAAAGCCAGGATTGTTTATGATTAAACCAACATTCTTATTCAATTTATCGTTATATTTTAACCTCTCTCAGTGTAGAGAGCTGAGTAACTCTATAATGGCCGCTTCTAATTGTGCTTCTGTAAACTTCATATTCGCCTCAGAAAATCCTTTGATTATTATAATTTACCGATTAAATTCGGTTTACCGTGTGATACCGAGCCTTTCAAAAACTCATTAACAACTCTAGCTATTTTGGCAACTAACTTTTGGTCAGTGGTGAAAAAACCTAGAGGCACAGGAACCGGACTAAGGTCAGGCATAGATAAGTGATAACTTACCGCAGCAAATTCATTATCTAAGAGTAAAATCTCAACGCTACCATCAAATAAACCGTTTCTAATACCTTCACAAAAATCAATGCTACCTAATTTATGTTTCCATGCTCTACCAGCTTGCCTTTCAACATTCTGATGGTCACCACAAGGTAAATACACCTTCAGCTTATAATTCGTATTTTTTCCATTCGTTTTATAGTTATTCAGGCTATCTTTAGCTTTATTAAAGCCTTCACTCATTCCCCAATAATGAGTATTAGCACCAAACCAGCAAAGCTCTCTTGGTTTTTGCGTCTTTTTATGGGGCTTGAGTTTCTTTAAATTGTTTTCAATAACAGCCCAAGGCTGTTTACCATATAATGGGCCAACCAAAAGCTCATACGGTTTATCAAAAGAGCCAGCTACCATTTCAGCCAGCATTCCTCGAAAGTCGATACTGTCATCTTTGATAAAACGACTAACAGACATATCTTCAAAAGCATCCCATGCGGCAGCAATGCTATCTATGTTGTTACCCAATCTAATGTTGTCAGTTTCTTGTGCAATAGCCTGTGTTATCGCCTCATCATTTTCGTAAAGTTTATCAACGTAAAAAGGCTTAATTCGGCTGTCTAAATCTACCTCAAACTTACGCTTAACTCTGTGAGCGATAGTTTTTTTTCTAGACACTTTATCAACTGAATAAAGGCTAGGTAACGAGTTATCATGAGTTTTAATAACACCCAATTCACCTCTTTCTACTAGCCGCTGAAAGTGTTTAATAAACATAGCTCTTGCATGCTGCTCACTTAAGCTTTGTACTTCATGGTTAACATTTAAACGAAGACCTGTGTGCCAATTTTCATGCTGGTTTTTAACTTTATTAAACCCAGCTAATTCAAATGAAACAGAAGAAGTTCTAGACTGTGGCTTTTCGATCATAGGTTTATCATCTAATGATGAAAAATAAGCTTTTGCCAATGTGGTTAAAAATAGCTTTCCCTCGTCAGAATATGCAACTTCACCTTTGCTTATTGGTTCCTCAATAGCAGCCGCTAATTCACGTTGGTTAAAGCCAAAAAACGAAGACAGTTCAAACTTCGAAAGCGGTGAAATATAAAGTGCTTTAAGCAAAAATTCTTTTATGAAAGGAAAGCCTTGTTTACTTAAATAAGAGTATTCAATGCCGAATGTTTCAGTAGGCACAATATAATCCACTTCATTAAATTCAATCGTTGTGTTTTCCATAACAGTTATACCGCCTTCTTAAATTTCTTGGTTGTAATGTCTACAAAGCGATACAAGTCTTCACTAGCATTTTCTTCCATAAACTTAATAACCTTTCCAAATGGCAATTGGCTATTCTTTCCTTGCCACATTCTCTTATCACCAACAATTACCAAACGGTCCATAGCTCTTGAAAGGCCAACATTAATTCGGTTTGGTAGCTTTAAAAATCCTGAACCTTGTTTTTGCTCTGAACGTGTAACCGATAAAATAATGACGCGATTTTCTTTACCCTGATAACTATCTACAGTATCAATTTTCAATAATTTGGTTAGTTCATCAGACAAAGAGGCTTTTTTAACTTTTTGTCTAATACGTCTTTTTTGCTCGGCGTACATACAAATAACACCAATAGCGGCTTCACCTTCTTTTACTTGCTCTAGTAATGAATGAACAAAAGTCTCGTTTTCATCAACCTGTTTAAGCAAATCGACAATAGCATCAGCTTCAGCATCGTTGTATATACTTCGACCAGAACCCGTTTGATGATTTGCTTTTTTGTTTAAATTCGACGTATCAAGCCACGTTGTAGCTGAACTCAATGCTTTGGGTACATCACGGTAGATATCAGGGATCTTTCTCTCACCATTTTCTAGTTCACCATCATAGAAACACTGAGAGACCAAAGTACCAATAGCAGGAGCCATACGATATTGTACAAGTAGTTTTGCACCTACTTGTTTTCCGTAATCACTTTCGAACGCACGAGCAAAGTCACTTTCAATTAATTCATCAATATCATTCGATGATTGAATACCTAAATGTCTTGCTAACGCTTTTTTGTGAGGGTCGGTATAAAGCGGAGGTAATTGTTTATGATCGCCCACCAGTAGCACTCGTTTACCTACTTGCATAGCTATTGCAAGTTCACTTGCTATGGAACGAGCCGCTTCATCAATAATGATCCAGTCATATTGATTACTTGCTATATCAATATTCCAGTTACCAATACCAACACAAGTACCCGCAACCAACTGCTTTGAACGAGCCAAAAACTCGTCCATATTCGCATTGCCAGATTGCATAACCCGTATCATATCTTTCGACAATTTTACTAGGGGCTGTTGATCTTTCACATTGGTAGCCAAATCATTGCACATGCCAGCGCTAACATACTCTCAAACTGTAATTTCAATTTATCGTACCTTGTCGCTATAGCACGGAAGTGCTTTAGCCTTGCAAAGGCATTTTCAACTAAATGCCTATATTTATATAAGCACCAATCAATATCACCATTACCTGTTTTTGAGTTTTTCTTTCTAGGGATCACTGGGCTTGAGTTTCTCTCTCGAACCTTATTTCTAATGACTTCACTATCATAGCCTTTGTCTGCGATAACAAAATCGCCTTGGGGCAATAATTCAATCAGTTCATTTGCCACTTTACTATCATGAACATCGCCGCCTGTAATAATAAATTCAATTGGTAAGCCATAACTATCAACAGCTAAATGAATTTTACTTGTATTACCGCCACGACTTAATGCTATCGCTTGTTCTTGTTGAGACGCAGCACCTGTACTGTGTTGATGTGCTTTAACATAACTGCCATCAATGAATTCCCACTCAGTGTCACTATTGGCGGATAATGATTTGAACAACCTTATTAATATTCCTTTTTTAGACCAAAGTAGAAATCGGCGGTAAATAGTATTCCATAAACCAAAACACTCAGGGAGGTCACGCCATGGGCAACCAACACGTAAGCGATATAAAATTCCTTCCATCGTTTGTCTGTGTTCAAGCTTGTTATAAACTCTATCTTCAAGCAAAATTGATTTTAGCTTCGACCACAACTTATCAGTGAGCATTAATCGGGGCATGGTAATCTCGTAAGGTTTGTTTTTGGCGAAGTAAATTATACGAGATTACCGCTTACGCACAAAATTCAAACAAAGATCAACAGCCCCTAATCGTTGAACTGAACTAGAGATATTAGGTTCAATAGCATACTCATGGTTTAAATTTTTAATTAAGCCTTCACGAACATCACTTAAGTTATCATGCCAATCTTTGTTGGTACGTATACTCTGAGGCAATCTACTGTTAATTAATGACTTTCTTTCACCAATTTGTTTTTTAAGCTCTTTCTTCTGTTTAGCTACTAATTCTTTATCCTCAAGTGCTATTAATACACTTTGTTGCTCGGTAATGTGTGAAAGGATTTGCTTATCTAACGTTAAATAGGCTTCTAAATAATCAGCCGGAGCTTTTAATGACTTAGCTAGGTTCAACACTCGATATTTTAATTGAGTCTCAAATTGTTCTACTTTTTGACTAACAATATTGTCAGAATAAGCATCACGTAAAGAGTGAGAAATAGTTGATTCACTTCGACTAAAACGCACTACATCAAGATCCGTTTTTAAACGGCCACAATGTTTTCGAATTCGTTCAGCAGCAGTATTCACAGCTTCATGTGACTGGCTTACCAATAAAATTCGCTCAGTGCCTTGTTTTTCTATTAAATAATGAACAAAAGCTGCAATAAACTCGGTTTTACCTGTTCCCGGGGGACCTTGCAACATTGAAAGTGGGCCGAACCTTAGAAGCTTTTGAAAAGCTATTCGTTGTTTATCATTAAGCTTAATAGCATTACCGTTATCGTCTTTACGGTCATAACGTTTAAAATCTTCGTCAGTGACAGTTAAGTCATAGTCTGTAGGTGCTATGTTACAGTCAGGTTCAAAATAATCGGATAAGTTTTCAACAATTGAATCTTGATCAAGAATACGAGTTAATGCGTTCTTTCGCTTATTAAAAGACGACTTGTCAGCTTTACTGCGAAAGAAAATGATATCTTCTTCAGTTAAACGGTGAGCTCTATTCGAATAACGAGATAACTGCACTCTATTCAATCCTGAAGCAGATAAATTGACTTCGCCAATAAAGTAGTCTTCTTCATCATTAACGACAATAGCTTCAACCTGATCTTTAGCGGTAAAGCCATCAAGTGGATCTTTTTCAGCTTCATATGGCAGGATTAGAATGTCTTTATCATCCTTATGTGTTCTAGGCTCACCAATAAGCTCTACATATGGATGAGATTCAGTCTCTGTTTTAAGAATTGCCTTCCAAAGCTCTTTGGTCGATATCGGCTCAACACTGATCTCATCCTCAATAATATCGTTGGGTTGTTCTATTGAAAGCGGCGCTACTTTTCTCTGTTTTAACTGAAATTGTTTAACTGCATTTTCGAAACTATAAAACTGTCGAATACGTCTATTGAGCACTTCTAGATTACTTGCTCTACCTTGAGTAATACGAATAGCAAAAGGAAGTTCTAAAACAGCATTTTCGATATCTCTAGGAAAAATACTATCTCTTTTTTTAGGCGCTAAGCCATGTTCAAAAGTGAAACTTACTTGATCGAAGAAAAGCCTAAAGAAGCCACCTAATCCACAAAAGCTCATTACCAAACCAGAAGCTTTCTTATCACTTTCTTCTATCGAAACATATAACTTACCGTTATCAGGGTATATTGTTAGAGGATCAAAGTTTTCTCTTGCTCCTCCTATTTCAATATCAATCGTTTCAACCGATGGTTGTGTTGTTTTTTCTGGATTTAAAACAGCATCTTTAAAACGAGTTAATTCCCTAAAGCCAAAATCAACGTCTTCAAGTTCATGAATAATAGCTCGGCTAACTGCTTCAAAGTTTGAGCTTTCAGTGCCCCAATCAATTTCTAGTAACTCTGCACTTATTTTCATTACCGCATAGTTATCACGTTCAAAGGCTGAACTATTATCAACATCTGCGGGGCTATATTCGGTATTAAGCAGCTCTTCTGCATCATGATGAAAATCCAAAACATCAATAATAAAAACGTCACCATGCTTATCTACAAGAACGTTTTCAGGCTTTAAGTCGCCATGTGCAAAGCCTAATGAGTGCATATGCTCAATATGGGCAACTAAGCTTTTCACAATATCGTTTCTGCGATTACGCATACGATAAGGATCTAAAGCTTCACCCTCAACCCATTCACTCACCAAATATAACGAGCTATCTCGTGCGGTAATGCCATAATCAACAATAGACGGGATAAAGCTTAAATTGAGGCTTTGCAGCTTTTCGACTCGCTCTAAAAACGATAACGTGCGCAGCCCGAGACCAGCATTAATATCAGTAGGATTAATATTATTCCAAACTTTTACTACACCGGTATCGGCTTTATAGACTTCTTTTGAATCGTTTGCAGAAATTTCTTCTACTTCAGGATGCAATTTGCTTATTTTGCTAGCCTTAACAAATCGTTCTAGCTCTTGCGTTGAAAAGCTAAAAGCGGCTTCTTTGCTTGGCTCTTGTTCAACCAATACATCTAAAAACTCACCAGCATTAGCAAAGTTTTTACCGTTAAGTGCTTTTAATAAGGTGTCGCCATACCAAGCATCACATTGTGAGAGGTCTTTCTCTAGTGATTTTTCAAGCGCAGGTGTTAACCGCTTGGCTTCAAGAATTGACCAGGCAATAATCGCAAGGCGAGAAACATCGTAATGATAGGGAGATAGCGAAGGCGTAGCTTGGTTGTATACCGATAACTCATCACGAATATCACCTACGGTTTCTTTCTTGCGAGCAAAGGCCGAAATAAAGTTTGAAAGCGCAACACGTTGCCCGGTACTTAACCAAATACTGTGTTTACCGATATCTCGGTGGGCGAGTTGTAATTGGTGCAAGTCTGCAAAGCGAGCTATTAACACTCTAACCAAGTTAACACGCTCATCAATGGCTAAGTTTTCACCATAGGTAGCGATAAAGTCATTAAGGCGCTCATGACCATGAGGAAGCTCAACAACCTCGTTGTACTGCGAGGTTATCTTCTCTTTAGTCGGTATTGTTAGTGAAGAAACACAATGCTCGTATAGCTCTCTATTTTCTCTTTTGATCTTGGTGAGTACTTCACGTTCACGAGAGGCAATTTTTATACGTCCATCAGGGGTTTTAGCATCATGATTTGAAAGTTTATCAAAATCCCAGCTGCGGATAATGGCACGATCATTTTTGTCGGCTTCACTTTGAGCAAGGTACTCTTTATAAACCTCATTCGGGTGATCAAAAATTTGCTCTTGGCCTAACCAACCTTCAACTGATAACGGTCTAGCTTCTACTTTTTTATCATTTAGTAGCAAGCTGTTTTCTAAAAGAGGGATATCTTGAAGTAAGACTTTTGCATCAGGATGTGGAGTAAAACGCTTATTAAATTGGCCTTCGTTAAAACATAATTTACAAAAGTCAGTTAACGTTAAGGTATGGGCTAAATCATTTTTTTGTAGCTTAGAAAAGTTACTATCACCGCTCATTACTACTAAATAGTGGATACGAGGAAGACGCCCCTCATTTTTAAACTTCCTTGCAAATGGTTTAAGTAAGTTTGTAAGTATATGTTCTTTCTTTCGAGTGAGCTCTACTGGGGATGTACCTCTGTCTTCATTACCCCAAAACCATTTTCCTCGATTTTCAGTAATAGGTTTACCATTCCAATCTTTCAATTCAATAATTAAAATATTACAGTGGGTTACTATCAATAAATCTATTTCACCTTGCTTATGTTTATTGATAAAGCGAAAGCCTGCATAACCTTTCCAGCTTTCATTAAAGGGCTTCTTTAAGGCTTGAAGGGCTTCAAATCCATGTCCTTGATTTGAACTTTTACCTTTCTGATTTTGCGCATTTGGTGTACTTAATACATTTTCAATTTTTTTAATCGCATCGATTTCGTGGCGCTCTAGGCCACCGTCCCAATATTTGATATCCATATTTACTTCTTATTCTTTTTTAGTGTTATTAACTGCTCGTTGTGATCTGTTAAGTTTTACTCTGCGAGTTTGTGCTTCACATCAATGTCAAAATTTTCATCATTTATCATTGATTTAAGTCTATCATTATTTAGTCGAACTAGAACATCTAAAGTCTAACCATCCTGATATTTATCAGGAGTAGGTTTAGCGTTTAAATTTGATTAAAATGAGAAAAGGAGACTAAACATACCGTTAAACACTATGTTTAAATAGGCCTTTGTCGTTACACTCCAAAGAAGAGTAGCCAGAACATCTGGTCTATTGGGCTGGCACAAATATGCCTTAATCCTTATATTATACACAAATTAGTTTTTGTATTAATTTGTCCCACATTACTAAATCAATAAACTGGTCCTTTTTCTGGCGAAGCCAGGTATCAAAAAGAACTTTACTAAGCCAATCATTATTTTTATCACTCTAAAATACATTGTTTCCCGTATTTCACACAAAATATTGCAATAGGCAATTTTTTTAACCCCTATCACAGCATCAGAAAATTGCTCCTCTGGTAAATTAAAAAGTACAAAAGTCGCGAGTCAGAAATCTGACTCAGCATCACTGACCAGATGTAGACACATAAAAGAGAGTAAAAGCAATGAAACTATTTATTAGTCATATCGACACCCCTGCAATTCCAGCTGAATCACAAAAGCAAATAACTAACTACATTTCACCAGCAGTTAAAGAAGCCATTGAAAGCGGATTTGAGAAAAAAAACATCATTATCGTTAGTGATGAAAACAATATTTATCGTGACGCATGTATCGCACGTTCACACCAAGTAAAGCTACAACTTGGCGAAACTAAGGTAAGTTTAGGAAGTACTCCATTGGCCAAATCACTATTTATCTTAACTCTGGCTAGCCGTAACAAAGATATCCTTAGAGAGAAAGCTAGAGCATTCAAAGAATGCAAGAAAGCATTAACCAAAATGACAATGGAAAGCCTGGAGCTAGTCATCAAAGAAAAGCTTTCAGACTCAAACGAGCTTTTTATTAGTGAATTAAAAACTGATATAGCCAAAGGAAAAGCCGAAGTCATTAAATCAATTAGCATCAGTCCTGATAACAAAAAAGTTAAGTTCGTTGATGCGGATTATAAAGATGACCTAAATCACCTTGTTACCACTCCAGGTATTCATTTATTTACCGGCGAGCGTGGCACAGGAAAATCAGAATTGCTCATGCGCTTATTTAAAGAAGCGCACATTGACAGGCGCTACCCTATCTACATGTCAGCTTCTCGTGTGCTGACTGAAGAATTGATCGGCGACGATATGCTGAACTACAAATACGCATATGCAGACTCATTCGCTCGCGGTGCTCTTGGAGTAATGCTAAAGCTTTTACTTGATGATAACTACCATGACTTGCGCCATGACTCTGAATCACTTTTCATGGATGAGCTTGAAGACTTACGAGATCTATCAACATCAGAGATCGTTGGCAACGGAACTCTTGAAGACAAAAAGCTTCTTCTTCAAAGATGGGAAGAGCAAATCATAAAATCTACTTCTGCTTTTGGCGCAGATGCTTTTGTTAATGACGATACTTTAGATTGGCTATATAAGTTAGCTGAAAAGTCAGGAAAGACAATCTATGTATACAACCAGAAAAGCCAATTTAAAAAGCCTTTGATTCGCGTTATGCCCTATGCAACCAATCTTGAGTTAAGTAGACGCTCAATAATCAATGGCGAAAAAAGCGGTATTTTCTCAGACAACCAACACAATAAAGTAAAGTCAAAATTTGAAGCTAATATCATAGCTATAAATGGTAAGAAAAAGGAAATTCAGGAAGACGAGCAAGAATACATTGCCGATTATGCACAAATTGACGCTGCTTTCATGCACTCCGAAAAATCAAAAGAAATTGGCGATATCTCGAAACTTGCCAGCGCAGTTCAAGTTGTATTCTATAATACCGCCGCAAAGAATGGTTTAAGTATACTTGATACTGATTATAAACGTGTATCGGTACTTGGACATGGCACATCAGCACCAAATGATTTTGTACAGGCAGATGGTCGCCTTAGACTCAGAGAGCAAGTTTGGTTAAGCTTTGATAAGCCTGAACGTAGACTTTGCACAAACCCCGTAAGTATTTTGGTTAACATGATTAACAAAGAGTTTAGCGATACCCTTACAGCAGATATGCTAAATGACATGCTAAGCGACCCGCACTTACAATGTATTGCTTCTCGCATTGCATTCAAGAATAAAATGCGTGAAAACTATGAATTTACAGTACTTTCTATTTATGGATACTTAAGTCATGAAATTGAGTTTTTTGATGATAAAGAAGCAAGAGATAAAGGCAATAGAAATCGTAAAGCCAGTACAACTGAAGAGAAAGCTACTCGCGATAAAAAAATCATTACAGCTGATAAAATTACTGAAATTGAAGCCAAAAATATTGTAGTAATGGGTAAACACGCCAATAATAACAATAAACACAAACTAAGAAACTATGAGTTAAGAAACTTCTATAGAGTAGCAGAGGTAACTCAGGAATTACTTGATTTTGATAATGATGGTAAAGGAGCTCTAATACTTAAAAACCTTATGCTTGCAGAAGATACGGCCAAAACACTGACGATTGATGGACAGTTCAAAAAACGACTTATTCAGCGCTTCATTAGTACAGTGCAATTACATGATGAGAAATTTAGGTACAACAATACTGATGCTAAAGAATTTCATGACTTCTTATTTAATAATGAGATTAAGGTTGGTATTCAAAGTCGCAAAGCAATCGATGTTTTTTACGAAAATTTTGAGCAAGCTAAAGCTTCAAGTGCATTACCAACGATCACATCAGTACTTAAAAATGAACTATGTATTGAGCCAATTCAAAAAGGCAAAAAAGACAAACAGAGAGCTTACATTGCTAACCTTTCAAGTGATACGAAAATGTGGTTAGAACACATCCAAAACAGCAGGTTTACTTCAAAAGTTCTATTGGTGGCATAAGAAAAGGCAGGTGACCAAACCTGCCTCAGGGCGGCGAGAGTAGTGCCGCTTTCTTATCCTGCATTATAACAACAACAGCCCTTATTGCACACAAAAACAAGCAATTAAGAGTATTTTTGCTATATATTTCGTGAATTAAAACGGTAACTGGCACATCCATTTTTTGTGCTCAAATTCCTCAATCATTTGCAGTACAGGCTGATGATTTTTGAACAACCAGCGCTTCGTTTGTTGCTTATATCGCTCACTGACGGAGCATGCTTGAGACTTGATTAGTGATGCGATGCACATAATTGAATTCGTATGATAACCACCACCAAAATAATATATAGATGAACGTATTGAGTCTTCCCAGTCCCTCGTTGACAATGCGATGTATATTGCTGCCAAGACTACATTTTTTGCGTCACCATTAATTTTTAGGTTTTGCTGAAGTTCAATGTGATCTTTTGGTCGAGCATAATTGAAATTAGACAGCAAATAGTCATAAATCTGATCAGCCGACTTATCTTTAACTGCATGAACGACATAACAGACAGCTTGGGCGCTTGTGATAGCCTCAACACTATTGTGAGTAGGCCTACAACTCTCAGCCGCTAATTCTAATATCTGAAATAACTGGACGTCCAAAGTACCAATCACCCCTGCACGCACAGCAGCAGCGCTTCCCGCGCTTTCTTGCATGTAGTTTATATCGCCTTGCAGCAGCCAAAATTCAGTAGCATCATCAAAATTAGTAACAGTATTTTGCAGGCCCCACTTCATGAAACACTCACCAAAATCAAGGTCGTTGAGCAATGCATCTGCTGTACTAGCGAGCATTAATGAATGCGATGAAATTGCGCTTTTAGTACTTGTTAGTTCAATAATATTATATGTCTTTATTGCTATATTTTCGAACTCAACACCTATGTAATTTCCAACGATTCCGCCAATCATATACGCTCCAAATTCAATTCAGTTGGACTAAGCCCCTTTCCTAGTAAAATCAGTTGAGCATAGCTAGCAGTGTACTCAACACCTGGTCCTATTAGCTCATACACGCTGCCTGTGTGCGTTCTAACATGAGTGTCTTTGATGTATATTTTAATGTTATGACTGTATTGTATTCAAAAGATTTTATTTTTTTCATTGAACGATGTAAAAAATGATGACTGCCGATTTAAAGTACGGTAATGTTATTGGGCTATGAACATTTATAGCACCCTAAAAATAACTCAATAAAGGAATTTAAGTTATGAAATTTTCACATTTACTCCCTACAACAATGTTTGTTGTTGCTGCAAGTTTTTCTTTCAATGCAATCAGTGATGATACTTCAGTTACAGGGGCATCTTCAATCCAAGTACAAGAGCCACATGATGAAATTGCTGCATTTAACTCTATTCAAGAGTTTGAAGAAGCAGCTACCAATGGTATTCAATCCAGTGCATATCAACGTTGTAGTGCTACGGTTTATACTCGCTACACGAGTATAAAATTGGATGATGAAAAATCTATTACAAGCTTTACTTATGATGGTGGTAGCTGTCGTAGATACGGTTTTGCTGTTTTAAGAAACTATGAGGGGCATGATTTCAAGGTAACTTTAGTTGATAGTTCAGGTAAAAGAGTTGCGGGTGGCTATGGTGTAGCTGTTTCTACTTCTTTATTTGACGCAGGTACTTATTATTGGATAGTTAAGAATAAGACAACGACAGGATCTACTTATGGTGGAATTACATATGAAGTAAGATCTGGTGGCTAGTTAATATAAATAATGATTTAAAATGAAAGTTTAAGTTTTATAAAGTTATGCCGATAAAATAAGACAATATATGAAAAAGGATTTTATATGAAAATTAATAATAACTCATTACATACCCAACTTGGAAATAGCGGCACTACTTTTAAAAAAGTAGATAGCGAAAAACTTGAAAATATTCCTGAAAAAAATACTATAGCCGAAAGTAACTTAAACACAACTCACCTCGATCCTAAAATTAAAGAAAAAAAAGATAATAATGCCTTTGATTCATCATTAATTGAGGGAAGTGGTTATGAGCAACTATTCAACAAAGAAGAACTTGATTTTTCTAATATGAGTATAAATGAACTTCATAGTATTGTTAAAAGTGCGAATGATATGCAGTGGGAATACACACAAAAATACGGCAGTGATGAACCAGTTAGATTAGGTAAGTCAGGTAACCCAATCATATCAAAAAAAAGGGAGGATATGCTAAGCTTAGAGACTACTCTTGAGATTCTTTCTTATGGTGGAGGTGATGTAGCTCCTGATAAAAAAATTGATGTTATGGAGTATTTTTCTAGCAGTTCAGAGAAATTAGATGGGCTTGCTAAACAATACCCAGAACGCCGAACTTATCAAGCAAGAGCCTCCTACATGAAAGAAATAATTAATACGTTTGATAAATTTATATCTGATGATACATTTGATATATATCAAGAAAAGGCTGCTTTATTGTTAACCGATAAAAAGAAAATTGATGTTTTTATTTGATAGCAATTTTATTAGCCTGTTGTTGTTTAATTAATTCGGCTTATACTAAATTATCATATGACTCTGTAATAAACTGAATATTGCCCATTTCGTCTGGTTATAATCACAATTAGAACAAGTACCTAAATTTTTTCTTTCATAACTATCTCCCTGATTTTGTTGTTATTTGTTTTGTATATTCTTTTTTAATCATGGCTGTTTGCTCGTCATAATCTATATACATAGTAGCGCTAAACTTGGCTTTCCAAAGGTTCGCATCACCTTGCGTAAATACAACAAATGCATTTATTGCATAAGCGTTCATATTTCCAACTTTAAATATCTCTATAAACTTTCTTTTAACTAAAACTTTAATATGTTTTGCTATTGTTTTTCTTCCTAATTTAAACAACTTTTCTAAAGTTGCCATAGAAACGCAAATAGCATTGCTATTATCCATTTCACTGACGAAAAACTCTAATATTGAGTTAGCAACTGGCTCTTGTATCGCAAGTTGTACTTTGGCTTTATAATTCTGTTTGTTCCAAGAAAAAAATGGTGCGCTCTTCTGTTTTGCTTTTTTTTCGCCTGTTTCACTGTCAGTCTCTAAATCAACAGGGCAAACCTGATCATCTTCTCTTTTCGTAGTATATCTTTCTGCAACAGCTAAATTATTCATAACATTCTCCTTATAAATTGTTTGAATAGTATTATTGATCCATATAAATAATTTTTGTCAAACCAAGTTGTGTAAATAAATACCGAAGATGTGTAATGAGTGATACATTAATGCACCGAGCTATAGTCGTTTCTGGTGTATGAGAAAAAGTCATTGCGATGTAATCTGTTAATTGATCTTGACCAGATCAACAATTAACCAGAGAGACATCGCAATGACTGAAAATGATAATGTTATTTCCATTGAAAAACCAGACAATCCGTTAGAGCAGTTGCTTAAAAGCGGGGCGCAGCAGTTGTTAGCTCAAGCGATTGAGGCTGAGTTGGCTGTTTTATTGGCTCAATACCAGCATGAGACCGTCGAGGGACTTCAGCGGATCGTCAAAAATGGTCACCAGCCTGAGCGTACGATCCAAACAGGCCTTGGTGATATTGAGGTCAAAATACCTAAAGTCAGGGATCGAAAAAAGGAAGGCATTAAATTCAATAGTGCCTTGATCCCGCCTTATCTGAAACGGACAAAAAATATCGAAGAGCTGATCCCATGGCTCTATTTACGAGGAATTTCGACGGGTGATATGCAGCCCGCTTTAGTGTCTCTTTTAGGCGAGCAAGCCAAAGGTTTGTCGGCCAATAGTGTCTCTCGGTTGAAATCCACCTGGGAAACGGAGTATCAGCAGTGGTCTAAACGTTCCTTGGCTAAACGTCGATATGTGTATATCTGGGCCGATGGGATTTACAGTAAAATTCGAATGGATGATAAGCTGTGCTTACTGGTAATTATGGGGGTAGATGAAACGGGCAGAAAGGAGCTATTGGCGGTGGTTGACGGGGTTCGTGAGTCTGAGCAGAGCTGGACTGAAGTGTTAAATCAGTTGCGCTCACAGGGTCTAACAATACCACCAAAATTGGCCATAGGGGATGGTGCGCTGGGGTTTTGGAATGCCCTCACCAAAGTATGGCCAACAACCCAACATCAACGTTGCTGGGTGCATAAAATCGCGAATGTGCTAAACAAAGTGCCGAAATCAATGCAACCTAAAATCAAAGCGAATTTACAAGATATCTGGATGGCAGAGAGTCGAGCTTCTGCTTATAAAGCGTATGATTTATTTGTTAAAAATTACTCAGTCAAATACCCAAAAGCGACGGATTGCTTGATGAAGGATAAAGATGAAATGCTGGCATTTTATGATTATCCTGCTGAGCATTGGATGCACATAAGAACGAGTAATCCGATAGAGTCAACGTTTGCGACGGTAAGGCTGAGAACGCATAAAGTGAAGAGTTGTGGCAGCCGGACAACCACCTTAATGATGGTTTTTAAACTCGCGCAGTCGGCAGAGAAAAAATGGTACCGCTTGCGAGGGTTTAAGTTACTGGCTGAAGTAATTACAGGGGTAAAATTTAAAGACGGCGAAAGAATAACTCAAGATCAAACAGAGCATCAAGATGAGCTCATACACCAGATTTGACAATAACTCTAATGCACCATTGCACCCTGAAAGATAAAGCGATATAAATCAATTACTTAAATAACACCACAAGCACACCTCACCCACAGACATTCCTTTTAAATCAATAGGTTACATATATAATTGGTAAAATATGGAACATTAATGGGTATGTCTGGACTACCCATAGCTTTTTTTTAAATCTCTAAAACTGGGGATAAATAAATAGCTCTTCTCTTATATCTATATAAGGACTAATTACGAGTGTTTTTTTACGAGTGTTTGAGCGGTAGCGAGTTCTTTAAATTAGTGTTAATTTTGGTTTTTATCGGCCTTCTGGCCAAGTGCATTGCGAGCAAGCTCGCTTTTCTGGTTTTTGCGATTTTAACTTGCGAAAAGAGTTTTAAATTAATGATGTTTTTTAACTTTAAACGGAAAAAAACCAAGTTGTGAGACTTGGTTTTTATTAGAATTAAGGTATTAGCTGTTAATACTTTCTACGATTAACCGATAATGTAATGTTAGAATTACCTGTGGTTGGATCAAAGCTATTAATCTTACCCGAACAAGTCGCTCTATCTCTGTAAGATCCGCCTTCATTTTCTGCAATTATGTTTTGTGGTAGCATACTTCCTGAGCGGAAGTCTTTTAAAATAACATATCTGAAGTGGCATTTAGGATCATAACTATGAGTTCCATAAGAATACTCTACATCAACAATAGTCAGAGTGTCAGGATAGGTACTAATTACGCTGAATTGATCACTGTCATCAGCTGATATTGTTCCTAATGGTTGAGGAAAGTAAGTTGATGTTTGCACATCTTTACTTGTAATATTTAAATCATATACTTGAGAGTCATTTTCTACGTTAACAACCACTTCAGCCATTGAAAATTGTGATATTGATAAACCTAAAGCCAATAAGGCACTTTTCTTAAACATATTTACATCCTGTATTAAATTTATTTTACTAAAAGAAACATACTCACCATGAGAGTGCTTCCGTTAGTAAAATAGTTAAATATTTTTAGAGAAAATTTTACCTGGTTGATAATTTGATTTATAGGATGGATCACCACTTTCAAGGTATTCAAATAAAGAGTGTGATTTTGTGTCGTTTTTTTCTTCTAAAACTTTTTTACTTATTGCTTGACCTATATCATCACCATTTAAACCAAGTTGTTTACCTAACGTATCCATTTCTTGCTTCAACTTTGGTAGCGCATCATTAATCTGAGTTACTGCGTTGGCATAACGTTCACGCTCTTCAGGTGTTTCAGCATTTTTTGCCATTTCCGCATATCTGCTAGCAGACTCAGTTAGTCCGTTTACGTCACCTACACGCATATTATAACCAAAAAATATATCCATCTTACCGTTGCTAATATTCATAAACTTTCCTTGTTATTACCCTAATGCAAGTAATGTATAATGATAATTACTAACCATTGTAACTTATTTATATTTGATAATTATTTACATCACTAATTAAAGTTAGCAGATGGAACTAAAAAAAGATACTATTTGAAGAGATAAAAGAGCAGAAAAACGCATATGAAATTTTAAAGTAAAAGAAATTAACTAGGGAAGTTTAGAAGTGAGTTAGAACGAAATATTTACTAGAGTGCTATTTTCAAAAAAACATTAAAATACATCTTAATGGTACCCGAGGACGGACTTGAACCGTCACTTCCGAAGAAAATGGATTTTGAATCCATCGTGTCTACCAATTCCACCACTCGGGCATTAAAACTGTATAACTTTATTACTATTTAAAATTTTTACTATAAAAAATATTTTAAAAATAAATATCAAACATTTATTACGTCAAAAACTGTATAACTTATGTATAACTTTTTAGCCCATTTAAAAAGCGATAAGCTATTGATATTTAAGGGATTAAAAATAAAAACTTAAAAAACAGCCTTAATTTTGAATCCATCGTGTCTACCAATTCCACCACTCGGGCATTAAAACTGTATAACTTTATTACTATTTTAAGTTTTTACTATGAAAAATATTTTATAAATAAATTTAAAATATTTTTTCGTCAAAAACTGTATAACTTCTGTATAACTTCTCAACCAAACCGAAAAGCAATAAGTTGTTGATATTTAACAAATTAAAAACAAGGATTCGAAAGACAGCCTTAATTTTGAATCCCCCATGTCTACCAATTTCATCACGCTGGCGTCATTTTTCTTTAACCTTCTAAACACGAGAAGATAAAGAAAAACCACTTTAGAGCTAAGGTTTGTTTATATGCCTTCGTCTCTATGCCAAGCATTATACAAACAATACATGCAGCAGCAAGCGTTTTATGACATTAGCATGATCAACCGCTTAACATTTAGCCATCTATTAACATTTACAAAAGAGATTGTTAGGTTAAATAGTATCGCTAAACTATAGCACTTAGTATTTGTAAGCTTTTTTGCTAAACTAGCGAGCATATTAATAGTGAGAGTGTCTTTATGTCTGGTAAGTTTCCACGGGCGAGTTTTTGGCGTCGTTTTGCGTCTTTAATTTACGATGCCTTAGTCGTAATTTCTTTATCTATGCTTACAGCCATACTTTATTTTGCAGTAATTCAAGGACTAAGTGCCTTGGGTTTTATTGCTCAAGCAGAAGATCCTGCAGCTTATATACAGGATTCCCCACTGCTATACGGCATTAGAAGTACGTTATTTGTAGGTATAAACATTTTCTTTTTTGCTTACTTTTGGACTAAAAGTGGCCAAACCATTGGTATGCGCGCATGGCGTTTAAAAGTACAAACACTCGACGGTAACCTTATTAGCTGGCCTCAAGCGATTATCCGCTGTGTAAGCTCACTACTTGGGCTAGGCAATTTAGTGGTGTTAGTTGATTTTAAAAACAAAAATGCATTACAAGATTATATTTCTAAAACCGAAGTAATTGCACTAACAAAAGAAGAAAACAAGCGTATTTATCGTGAGCTAGATTGAACCTATATCACTTATTTTAAAGTAAAAAAGCGTGGCTACTGTCACTCTTTTTTATGTTTATAAGTTTATTACCTACACTATTTTAAAAGCATTAAACTCGTTTATTCATCAAGTATGCCGCAAAACTTATAAATATTATGCTTGGTAATACAGCACCTACAATAGCTGGTATTTGATAAACCATAACCACTGGGCCAAATATTTCGTTAGTTAAATGAAACACGATACCGGTTACAACACCCATAATAATACGCGCCCCCATAGTAACGGTACGTAGTGGGCCAAATATAAACGAGAGCGCCACCAGCAGCATTACCGCAACAGATACAGGCTGCATAAACTTACGCCAAAGGGCAAGCTCGTAGGTACTAGTGTCTTGCTCATTTTGTTCTAAATACCCTAAATACGACCATAAACCAGTAAACGATAACGACTCTGGCTTGACTGATACAACACCCAGCTTTTCAGCGGTGAGTTGTGAGGCATAAAATTCTTCAGGCACCTGTTCTGTGGTAATTTTTTCGTCGGTGATAATTACCTTATTTATATCACGAAGTAGCCAACCGTCATTACGACTCAAAGCATTTTTTGCTTTAGTAATTTGAGTCAAATCTAATGATTTATCAAAATGATACATGTACACACCATGCAGCATTCCATTTTGATCAACATCTTCTATGTTAATAAAGTTATTACCATCTTTAGCCCATACGCCTTTTTGCGCATTAAATACATCACCGCCATGTATTGCCTGATTACGCATTTCTTTAGCGTGCAGCTGTGCCTCTGGTGCACCCCACTCGCCAAGTGCCATCATACAAAAAGCCATAAATACGGCCGTTTTCATTACCGAGCCGATTATTTGTAAACGCGACATACCTGCCGCTTGCATTACCACCAGCTCACTGTTTGAGGCGAGTGCACCTAAACCCGTTAATCCGCCAATTAGCGCAGCCATAGGGAAAAATACAACAAGGTCACCCGGTATAGTATATAAAGTGTAAAGCATTGCGGTAATTAAGTCGTAACTACCACGCCCTACCGATTTTAACTGTTCAATAAATTTTATGAGGGTACTAATACCCACTAATACCAATAAGGCAAAGCCTGTTGTTTGTAAAATACTGCGGCCTAAATACCAATCAAGCGTTTTCATCATGAGCCTAGTTCTCGCTTAGTTACAACAGCTTTAAGCCAAGCGCCCAGTGGACGCCCTTTAATTATTAATAGCCCACCTATAAATAGGGCACTTATGTGGATCCACCACAACCCTATTGATGGTGGTATTTTACCATCCTCAACTGCAAATTTAGCTGCATTAAGTAAAATAAAATAACCCAAATACAAGCTAATAGCTGGCACTAATTTAGCAAACTTACCTTGACGCGGGTTTACAACACTTAATGGCACAGCAAGCAAAGTAAGCAGTGGAATAGAAAGTGGAATAGCGAGACGCCACTGCCATTGTGCTATAGATTCAGGGGTATTTATTGCCAGCAACTGATTAGTTGGCACCGCTTCTAGCTTACGGCGTTGATGCTCTATTTCTTGATCGCGGATTTGTACGCTGTAGCCGTCAAATTCAGTTAAATTAAGTGCAGGTGTTAAACCGTCAGTTTCATAACGTTTACCATCAGTAAGCACTAACTGCTGTTCACCATTAACGGCTTCTACTACTACGCCTTGTTCTGCGTAAACTAGGCGTGCAAGGTTATCTTTTTCGCTGTTAGGTAGTTGCGCTACAAATACCTTATTAAGCTCTTTGCCGCCTTTTTCAATATTGTGAATAAATACCACGGCTTTTTCGTTACCGGTTTCTTGAAATCGCCCCGCTCTTAGCGCGGATAAACCGGCATCGGCTTTAGCTTGTTCTTTTAATTGGTACTCTTGCTCACTTGCCCATGGTGCGATGTACATGGTGAGCGCTGCGGCTAGAAATGCCAACCCTGCACTTGATATAAGCGTAACGCGCACAACGTACCATTCACTTACGCCACAGGCTTTAAGCACGGTCATTTCGCTATCAGCATAAATACGGCTGTAAGCTAAAATAATGCCTAAAAATATACTCAGCGGAAGTATTAAAGAGGCTAATTGCGGTAATTTAAGTGCAATCATCGACAGAACTAGTTTGGCAGGGATACTACCCTCGGAGGCATCGCCTAAAATAACAACTAACTTTTGTGACAAAAAAATGGTCATTAAAGTTAAAAATACGGCGACCTGCGATTTTAAAACTTCTGAGGTCAAATAACGGAAAATTAGCAATGCTCGCCCCTGTTAAACATGGAATTTCACTAAGATAGTGATAATTTAATAGTTAAATAGCTATTTTACGCAGCTTGTACTGGCAAATTAGCCATTATTATAAGCCATCAAATTTAATTATCCTACCTAAGAGCACGATATAATGTTGCATTAGTAGCCCTTAAGCATATAAAGTTCAATTACACAGTAAGAGTCTAGCAAAATCAGCTAATATTAGAGTTATTAGACTAGAAATCTTTTTTTTAGCCCCTATTTAATAGCCTAATCGACTCAAAACCAGGAGTGACAATGGAATTTAGCGTAAAAAGTGGTAGCCCAGAAAAACAACGTAGCGCATGTATTGTAGTTGGCGTTTACGAGCCACGTAGGTTATCCCCCATTGGTGAACAACTCGATAAAATCAGTGACGGTTATATCTCAAACTTACTTCGCCGTGGTGATTTAGAAGGTAAACCAGGTCAAGTTTTATTATTGCATCATGTACCTAATGTATTAAGCGAGCGCATATTGCTTGTAGGCTGTGGTAAAGAACGCGAACTTGACGATAAACAATACAAACAAATTATTTCTAAAACAATAAATACCTTAAACGATACTGGTTCAATGGAAGCGGTATGCTTTTTAACAGAACAACACGTTAAAGGTCGCGACACCTACTGGAAAGTGCGCCAAGCGGTAGAAACTACGCAAGATTGTTTATATACGTTTAACCAATTAAAAAGCAAAAAAGTAGACCCTCGTCGTCCATTACGTAAAATGGTATTCAACGTGCCAACACGCCGTGAACTAACTATTGGCGAAAGTGCCATTGAGCATGGTTTAGCCATTGCTGCAGGTAGCAAGTTATGTAAAGACGTAGCCAATATGCCACCAAATATTTGTAACCCTGCTTACTTAGGTGAGCAAGCACAAGAGCTGGCAACTAATTTTGACAACATCACTGTTGATATTATTGGCGAAGAGCAAATGGCAGAGCTAGGCATGAACTCTTACCTAGCTGTTGGTCGTGGTAGCATTAATGAATCTGTTATGTCGATTATTAACTATAAAGGCGCAGCCGATGACCAAGCACCCATTGTACTTGTTGGTAAAGGTTTAACATTTGACTCAGGCGGTATTTCGTTAAAACCAGGCGAAGGCATGGACGAAATGAAATACGACATGGGCGGCGCTGCAGGTGTTATTGGCGCAATGCGTGCGCTTGCACAAATGCAATTGCCAATTAACGTTATTGGTGTTTTAGCGGGCTGTGAAAACATGCCTGGTCCAAATGCTTATCGCCCGGGTGATATTTTAACAACTATGTCAGGGCAAACGGTTGAAGTGTTAAACACCGACGCTGAAGGCCGTTTAGTATTGTGTGACGCGCTAACGTACGTTGAACGCTTTAATCCAGATACGGTTATTGACGTAGCAACACTTACTGGCGCTTGTATTGTAGCCCTTGGCGCGCATGCGACTGGTTTACTGTCAAACCATAACCCACTTGCACACGATTTATTAAAAGCGTCTGAGCAAAGTGGTGACCGCGCATGGCAGTTGCCACTGTGGGACGACTATCAAGATCAGCTAGATAGCCCTTTTGCTGATTTTACTAACTTAGGTGGACGTTCTGCTGGCACAATTACCGCTGCATGTTTCTTGTCTAAATTTACTAAAAAGTATCATTGGGCGCATTTAGACGTAGCCGGTACAGCGTGGAAAAGTGGCGCTAAAAAAGGCGCAACTGGTCGCCCTGTTCCTATGCTTACTCAGTACTTGTTAAATAGAGCTGGCGTAAGTGAAGCCGCTCAAGATTAAAGTGAACACTTAACTTTAAACCTGTTTATAAGGCGCCGTTTGGCGCCTTATTTATTTGTGTATTAATTGAAGCAAAACGCGTTATATGGCAAAATCTGCCTCTTAATTTATGTGTATCAACTTAGTGCACATTTAATGTTATGGGAAACCCCGATACAATGAACATGAACGCCCAATTTTTCGTTCTAAAGCAACAAGATGAATCGTTGGCAAAGCCAGACGATCATTTTGCTTTGGCAGCTCAAATTGCAGCCGATCAGTATCGAAACGGTCAACGCGTATTTATATGTGTCGATAACAACGAGACCGCCTGTGCTATTGATGAAATAATTTGGGCATTCGATCCCGACAGTTTTGTACCTCATAACCTACAAGGTGAAGGCCCTAAAGGCGGCGCACCTGTAGAAATTGGTATAACGCCTCCTGTTGGTAATCGTAAAGTTTTAATTAATTTGGCTAATAACTTACCGGATTTTATTCGTCGATTTAACCAAGTTTTTGATTTTGTCCCCGTAGAACCCGTTGCTAAGCAAGCTGCTCGCGAGCGCTTTAAAAAGCTGCGCCAACTCGGTGCCAATCTCACCACGCAAGATATTAATAACTAAAAACACGTTTAGTTAAATAGCTAACCAACTAATTTAAGTACTTATTTAAGGTTCTGTGTAATGGATAAAACCTACAATCCGCAAGATATTGAACAGTCTCTATATCAAGACTGGGAACAAAAAGGCTACTTTAAGCCATCTGGCAAAGGCGTACCATATTCAATTATGATCCCGCCGCCAAATGTCACAGGTAGCTTACACATGGGCCACGCCTTCCAAGATACAATAATGGATACCTTAACGCGTTTTAAACGTATGCAAGGTAACAACACATTATGGCAAGTAGGTACTGACCACGCAGGCATTGCAACGCAAATGTTGGTTGAGCGTAAATTGCATGCTGAAGAAGGCAAAACACGCCACGATTTAGGCCGTGAAGATTTTATTAATAAAATCTGGGAATGGAAAAAAGAATCAGGCGGCACTATTACTAAGCAGCTTCGTCGCCTTGGCGCATCGGTTGATTGGGATCGTGAACGCTTTACAATGGACGATGGTTTATCTGAAGCCGTTAAAGAAGTGTTTGTACGCCTTCATAAAGAAAACCTAATTTACCGTGGCAAACGCCTAGTAAACTGGGATCCTAAATTACACACTGCTATTTCTGATCTTGAAGTTGAAAACAAAGACAAGCAAGGCCACATGTGGAACTTACGTTACCCACTGGCTGATGGCGTAACAACACAAGACGGAAAAGACTACATAGTAGTAGCTACAACTCGCCCTGAAACCATGCTTGGCGACTCGGGTGTTGCAGTAAATCCAGATGACGAACGCTATACAGATTTAATCGGTAAAGAGATTTTATTACCAATCGTTAATCGTCGTATTAAAATTGTTGCTGACGAACATGCCGATAAAGATAAAGGCACGGGCTGTGTAAAAATAACCCCAGCGCACGACTTTAACGATAACGAAGTGGGCAAGCGTCATCAAATGCCGATGATCAACATTTTCGATAAAGACGCCGCTATTCTTACCCAAGGTGAAACATACTCCTTTGACGGTAAAGAGCTTGAGTTTGATGCGCCAATTCCTGAGCGCTTGCGCGGGCTTGATCGTTTTGCTGCGCGTAAAGCAATTGTGGCAGAATTTGAAGAGCTAGGCCTACTTGAAAAAATTGAAGACCATGGTTTAACCGTTCCTTACGGCGATCGCTCTGGCGTGGTAATTGAGCCACTACTTACCGACCAATGGTATGTACGTGTTGCACCACTAGCTGAACCTGCAAAAGACGCAGTTAAAAACGGCGACATTCAATTTGTACCTAAGCAATACGAAAACATGTACTTCTCGTGGATGAACGACGTACAAGATTGGTGTATTTCACGCCAGCTTTGGTGGGGTCACCGCATTCCAGCTTGGTACGACAGTGAAGGCAATGTATTTGTTGGTCGCGACGAAGCTGAAGTACGCCGTGAAAACAACATTGCAGACAGCGTAACGCTAAGCCAAGACGAAGACGTGCTTGATACGTGGTTCTCATCAGCGCTTTGGACGTTCTCTACACAAGGTTGGCCAGAAAATACCGATGATTTAAAAACCTTCCACCCGTCTGACGTGTTGGTAACTGGTTTTGATATTATTTTCTTCTGGGTTGCGCGCATGATTATGATGACGCTGCACTTTGTAAAAGACGAAAATGGCAAACCACAAGTTCCGTTTAAAACCGTGTATGTAACTGGCTTAATACGTGACGACAATGGCGATAAAATGTCTAAGTCAAAAGGTAACGTACTTGACCCATTAGACATGATTGACGGCATTGAACTTGAAGACCTAGTACAAAAACGTACTGGCAACATGATGCAGCCAAAACTTGCCGCTAAAATCGAAAAAGATACGCGTAAAGTATTTGCAGGCGGTATTGAAGCACACGGCACCGACGCCCTTCGCTTTACACTTGCTGCAATGGCATCTACTGGTCGTGATATTAACTGGGATATGAACCGCCTTGAAGGTTACCGTAACTTCTGTAACAAATTATGGAACGCGAGCCGTTACGTATTAATGAACACAGAAGAGCAAGACTGTGGTTTTGCAAACGGTGCTCAAACGGAGCTTTCATTAGCTGATCGTTGGATTTTAGGTCAGTATGAAGCTACTGTTAAAACCTATACAGAGCATTTAGATAACTACCGTTTTGACTTAGCTGCTAACACGCTTTACGAATTCACTTGGAACCAATTTTGTGATTGGTACTTAGAGCTCACTAAGCCGGTATTATTTAAAGGTAATGAAGCGCAGCAACGTGGTACACGTAATACACTTATTACCGTACTTGAAAGCTTACTGCGTTTAATGCACCCTATGATGCCATACATCACTGAAACTATTTGGCAACGTGTTGCACCACTTGCAGGCCTTAAAACAGAGAACACCAGCATTATGGTTCAGCCGTTCCCTGTATATAATGAAGCAAGCGTTGATGCTAAAGCGATGGACGATTTAGAGTGGGTTAAACAATTCATTTTAGCTATTCGTAATATTCGTGGTGAAATGGATATTAGTCCAAGTAAACCACTTAGCGTATTACTTGCTAATGCATCAAGCGACGACGTGCGCCGCATTGAAGAAAACAAATCATTTTTAGCATCACTTGCAAAAATTGAAGAGTTTACAATGCTTGAAAACAAAGACGACGCACCAGCATGTGCGACTTCTTATGTTGGCAACCTTGAGATCATGATCCCAATGGCGGGCTTAATTGATGTGGAAGCCGAGCTTTCGCGTATTAATAAGCAACTCGAAAAAGCAGAAAAAGGCCTAGCACAAGTGCAAAACAAACTCGCTAACGAAAAGTTTGTTAATAACGCTCCTGAAGCGGTACTTGCTAAAGAAAATGCAAAATTGGCTGAGTTTAGCGATGCTAAAACTAAGCTACTTGAGCAAAAAACTAAAATAGAAAGTTTATAAGCTTTCATAAAATGCCTATTAACACTATTTAATAGGCATTAAAAAAGCCGCTCACTTTAATTAAAGTGAGCGGCTTTTTTGTGCCCTGTGATTAACCACAAGACACTCCTACATTAAAATTTGTAGTTATACTGAGCACCAATTAGTACTGCGTGGCCTTTAGATTCGAAGCCCCACTGGCTGCCTGAGTCATCAGCTTCTATAAACGTTTGTGTTTTACCACGGATAATACTTACACCAAGATCAACATTAGAGTTTTGATCGATAGTGTAGTTACCACCAAACGAGAACCAGAAACGGTCTGTATCAGGAATCGAAATTGATAGATGTGTTTGTGATACAGGAGACTCATCAAATGCAACACCGGCACGTAGTAATAAATCTTCGTTTAACTGGTAATCTGCACCGACTGAGTAGCGGAATGAATCGCTAAAACTCTCGTTCTTTTCAAACGCGGTAAACTTGTTACCCGTTGGTGCTGTTACTTGCGCTTCTAAAGACTCAAAGCTACTCCAACCAGTCCATAATACACTGTAGTGCAGCCCTAATTTTTCGTCTAATTGATGCGAACCAGAAAACTCAGCAATAGCTGGTAAAGTGATTTCTACAGAACCAGGAAGCACTGTGCCTTGTGTGCCGCCAGCGGCTGCAGGTAGCCCATTAGAAAAATCACCATCAAACGTGATATCAGTTTCTGTTCTGTAGTTAAAACCAAAACGGCTGTTTTCATCTAATTGATACATTAAACCTACGTTTAAACCAAAACCAGTATCATCACCTTGAAGATTTACTGCATCAGTACCAAAGTCAAAGCCACTTGCATTTGCGCCAACTTTACGAATAACTGTTGCATCAGCATAAATAGCATTTAGGCCTACACCAAAGCTAAATTGCTCAGATACTTTATAAGCAACGCTTGCATTAAGATTAACAGTAAATATTTCTGTTTCACCTGCAATTTGCCCTGCTACGTAGTCATTTTTAAACTCAGTAGATAAACCAAAGTTAGAAAAAGCACCAAAACCAACTGATACTTTGTCGTTATAAGGCATAGTAAAGTAAATTGCAGGAACAACGGCGCTAGGAGCAATGCTGTCATCATCTAATGCGCTTGGGTCAATACCGTTATTAGTACTTTCACCTTCAAGACTTACATCAGGAATAACGCCAATAGCAGCAACACTTAGTTGCTTGTCTTTAAATAAAGTCATTAGTGCTGGGTTACGTGCAACAACAGATGCGTCGTCTGCAATAGAAGCTTCACCAGCATATGCACGGCCTAAACCTGATGCATTTTGTTCTGCTAGTTGAAATGCAGCTGCAAAACTGTCTGCAGAAACAAATGCAAGCGAAGCTGCAATAAGAGTTTTAGTAAATTTCATTGTTGTGTCCTTAACCAAACTAACTGTTTGGATAGCTATGTGTGTTGTTATTAGGATTTCAAACCCGGCTACACTACCTGATTTTTTTATAAAAGACTCTATGAATACGTCAAAATACTATGAAAAACATGATTTTTAACGACATTTTAACAACCAATTAAAACTCATCGGACTAGATCTGTGCTATTAGAGCATATACTCTAAATGTAATTGGTTATCATTTAGATTGACTTAAAGTAGTTAGCAATTTACACTCACTACAAAATCACAAAGGAAATAAAACTGTGATCATTTCACTTATTGTAGCTGGGCTTATTTTTTGTGGTACGAGTGTATTTTGTTTTTATAAAGCAAATTACTGCGCATGTACGCAAGCAGGACAATGCGACAATCCAGTAAATCACTATTGGCTTGGTGCTATGCTAAACGCACTAATTTCGCTCGCATTTTGTTGTTTAGCACTGCATGTAGAGCTAGGCACTTTATTGTGGCTAACACTGATGGGAAGTTGTTTTTTAGGGGCATTTATTTCAGCTAAGAAAAGCAATCAACGAAAGTGCACAAACACTACGCAAGCAGATGCTCTTTTAGCAAACGAGACAAATTAATTTTATAGTCTAGTGGTTTAACACTCGCTAAAATTTTAAGTTCTTGGTTACTATCACTTAAATCAATATCTTTAGCAGTTACATGATGCCCATGTTTAGCATTAAAAAATAACTTAATTTTTGGCTTTATCGGATTCAAGTTATTCCCCTCCAATACTAACGCTAGGCGTTCATTAGTCAGCTTCACAATAGTCCCTACGGGATGCACGCCCAAGCACTTTATAAAACGCTGCACTAATTCAGCGTCAAACATTTGCTTGTTAGCCAATAAGTAACGCAGTGCATTAATAGGTTCTTCGCCATCTTGATGAGGCCTGTCTGCTGTCATCGCATCATATACATCTACAATTGCCATTATCCGTGCGGGACGGCTTATTTTTTCTGCAGCAATGCCGCGGGGATAACCTGAACCATCTAATCGTTCATGGTGATTGACTATCATATCTAACATAAGTGGCGAAATACTTTTTTCACCTTTGACCAGACCCAGCCCTAAAGCAACATGTTTTTTAATACTCGCCATTTCGTTATTAGTAACTTTGTCTGGTTTTGATAGTATGCCTTGCGGTAGTTTAGATTGCCCTAAATCATGCAGTAGTGCGCCCATAGCAAGCTCCTGCACAAGCGCTTCTTTGTAACCTAGGTATTTAGCAAATACACTCGTAAAAATGGCGCAGTTGATCATATGACGCCAATTATAGCTGTGCTTATCTTTAATTCGAGTAAGGATTGTCATCGCATTAGCATTACGAAATACTGAAGCAACGATTTCATTTGCTATTTCATCAAGTACTTTTACGTTAAGAGTTAAACCGGCTATTAAATCGCTATATAAAGATTGTATTTTACGGTTATGTTGGTCGTCAGGGCGCGAGCATACTTTGTTAAAAATGTTAACCAAAAAGAAGTTCTTCTCTAAAAGCATCATCATAACAAGCTCTTACACACTTACTTCTTATTGACCCCTTGCTTTTCGTATGCTGCTTTATCATGTTCCTAACGACGCGTCTAAATAGTGCCATATGTTGCGCACTTAATGGCTCATGTATTTGACAGGCATCTTCTTTAAATACGACATCCAGTATCCAGTGTTGCTGATTTTCTATCAGCCAATGTTGTCTTATTGCTTTACTTATCAATATATTGTCTGTCAACGATGTTAGGTAGTAATGTGTGTCAATACTCGTTCTATTACCCTTCGTTCGCTCTCGCTGCACCGCAACGATTGTTCTAACTGATGGCCAGCTCTCTTTAATTTCACTCGGTAATAAACGCGCATCAAGACAATCTATCGTGCGTACTTCTTTTCGCCCATGCCCTTCATCTTGTGTTACATGACTAAGTATCTCTGAGTTTTCAGATTCATACTGGTGTGTAAATGCATCTTGAATCGCGCTATAAAGTTTCTTTTGATTACCCTTTGCTTGCACTAGATAATCTGCATGTCTGCTAATTAGCTGTTTTAGCGTTTCTTTTTGGCAGTGCAAAGCATCAAGTGTAATGACGGTGTTATTGATATCGAGTATTTTCAATAAATCCCGAACTGCCGGTATTTCATTCGTCTTACTGCCAACTGTTTGGTGGAATAATGTGAGACCTGCTTCACAATCAAATGCTGAGACGAGATGTAATTTATCAGCAATGTGTTTACTTGCTCCGCGAATAGTTTTGCCATCGAAGGCAATGACAGGATGCGCTGACTTAACGCGGTTTTGATTGACCCAGCTATACATCGCGAGTAGTAATGAGTCAGTATCAACGGTTCTAAAAATCCGAGCAATACTATGTCGAGTGGGTATGCCATTTTTGAAAGAACGAAATCCTCTTAACCAATTAAGCTTACTTTCGCCATAGACTTCAATGTCTTGCCAGTTTTCACACCCTGATGTAACGGCAGTAATAATAAGAAAAAGCACATCAACTAAGTTATGGTGCTGATTTATATGTGAACGATTATCTTTGACGAGTTCTAAATGTGAGAAGAGTGACATAATAAGTTTAAGGTGATGAAATTTATGGTATTAGATCATAAAATTTGTTTATTTACAAAGTGTGATCCCGCCCTGTGTTGGTCGTAGCTTACACTCGCTTTAGCAAATTCTTGCTGTACCGTTATTGCAGATTTGGCCTTAACTGGTTTTTGTTGGCTGCTCGATGTTTTAGGTTTATTTTGTGGCTTATATTTGGCGGGGATTGCGACTTCACTCTTAGCGAAATCAATAAGAAGTTCAAGAACCCCTTCTGCAATTAAACGCTTAATTATAGATTTGTCTCTGACTAACCCGCTAGTCTTAATTTTTATACTATTAATCCCTTCATGTTGCTTAGTAACACTGTCGACATACATACCAGGTATTAGCTCAGGGATAGGTAAAGTTATTAGCATAAAAGCGGCTATTTCTACAATTAATGAATATCTACCTTAAATAGCATTGTTTAATACTTAAAGTCCATTCATTCGTACTTTAGTAGTTATAACTCACTAAAAAGTAGTAATTTATATTATTAAATAATATCTCATTTAATTTTGCGTTATTTTTAATTTAACGGGGAAGTCTAAAGGGTCTTGAACTGAGATACTAAAAGCTTATTTTCATTCAAGTTTAAGTGTAATTAATAAGAGCACTATTTTTATAAAAATGAAGTTCAATTAATGTTATCTAGTATCGTTAACCAATTTTAGATATTGAAAAGAGTTTGATTATACAAAAGTACTGAAATAATTTAGGGCATAAACATATAAAGCAAATGGCGCTCTCGGTAGGGATCGAACCTACAACTCAGCCTCCGGAGGGCCACGTGATATCCATTTCACCACGAGAGCACATTTGTTGCCGCAGCACTAACTCGCGATATCAATACTTTGGCGTCTATAATGATAAAGATATCCGTCGTTAATTGCCAGCACCATGCGTTTAGATGCCTATTAATTAAGCGATTTAGAATAAAACACTTCACAATTAGTTAAAAACACGCTTTTTATCAATATTAGATAAAAAAAGTAACTGTTTAGCAACATTTTAACTATTATAGTGACTATGTGATTTGATTTAAAAGAGGAAGTGATTATGAGTTTGATGTCTACTGAGCAAGTTGCTGAGTTTTTAGGTGTAAAAGTAGAGCGTGTTAAACGCCTTACTCGTGAAAGTTTACTAATTGCGAAATCGCAGGGTGAAAATGGCGAACCACAATTTGATTCTGATGAAGTAAAAAAATATAAAGAACTAGCTGCACGTTTTGGTGGTCTTTAAAAACCCATAGATAAAATGAGTTTATTTAGTTGCGCGCGTAATTCAATTAAGTGATTAGTTATGTCGCGCTGCTCATACCATCCTATACACAATATTAAAAAAAACAGCTTAAAAAAATCAAGCTTATTTACTGATTTAAAAAAGCTTACACCGGCTCTACTGTACTTACTATAATTATCTAATAACTCACCTTCACTTTGCCAATCCAGATTAAAGCTCACGCACAGCGCGGCTAAATCAAAATACACATCGTTAGTTTGTGCGTACTCAAAATCAATTAAATACATACCCGAAGTATTTACAACAATGTTGTCTCTTACTAAATCGTTATGACAAAAGCCCGCATTAAATGGCATCGCTGTAACTGCTTTTAGTGCCCGCTCTATTTGTGATTTGTATAACGTATATACATCCGTATTTTGATGAAAGTGCAGCTCTTTGGCTATATCCATTGGTGTGGTCGTTACGGTGTAACTGTGTACTTGGGCTAATTTATTAACTAAGCTGAGCGTTATATCTGACTTTGCAGTTTCACCCTCAATATAATTAAATACCGCACGGCTATTTTTTTTATCGAGCCAAACAGGCGCAGGGCATATATCCAAGTCACTTAAAAAACGCTGTGCTTCAAGCCCTATGGCTGGCCAATAGCTTTTATAACACTTTAATAAATAACCTTGTTGTTTGGTACGTATTAAAAAATTATCGTTACTAAAGCCATTAAGTAGTCGCTCGCTTGAAATAACGCTAGTAGGCTCTATAAACGCCCTACACATTTTTACTAGCTGATTATGCTCAATCATTAATTAAAGCTGTGCTAAAGGCTTAGCTTGGCTTTGTTCGTACTCTTCGTACCAGGTTTTAAAGCCCCACGCCGCCATAATGGTATAAAATATAAAGAGCGCAAGCGTCGGGTAATAGCCTTTTTCATAATATAAATACATAGAAGCAGCATCTATTACAATCCAGTACAGCCAGTTTTCGAGGACTTTTTTAGCAACTAAGTAAGTAGTTACTACGGCAAAACATGTTGTAAAGCTATCAAGATAAGCAAAATCGGCATGCGTATAGTTTTGCATAACGTAACCAATAGTTATTGCAGCTACGGTTGTTAAACTGATTAAAACAGCATGACGATTTATCGACCACGATGTAATATTTAAATTTTCAGCTTTGCCTTTTCGCCATACAACCCATCCAAACACAGCCATATACATATAATAAAAATTAAGTAATGACTCCATTAATAATGCGCCATTCCAGTACATTATTGTATAAATGAGTGTGCTAAAAAATGCTGCTGGCCAACACCATAAGCTTTCTTTTATTGCCAATAATAAGTACGCCATCGACAACCCCACCGCTATGTATTCCCAATGCGACATCGCTGTAAAACCACTTAAGGTTTGTGTTAAAAAGTCCATACTATGCAATCACCGTTTAGTTGCGCCATTTGTTATAAATTATTCAGGCGATAAGTCGCCAGAGAGAAACTTACATACAAAAATAGCTTTACCAAATTCTTCATATGAACGCTTAATTTCGGTATTTAACACTTGCATAACTAAATCGTAATCACCAAAAATTTGCGTTGATAACGTATTAGTAATCACTTTTAAATCTTCGTATTCGTTTAAGCGGTCGATAAAGCCTTTAATAAACGGAATGTAATCTTGGTGAAGTGGATATTTACTGATCTCTACTGATAATTTCATTTTAAACTCTACTTTTTAATTATTTGATTTAAACAAATCATTCAATGCCAGTTCAATACAGTGTAAAATTATACTAACACTCAATTTAACTGAGCTTATTATGGCACGTAGAATAACGTATACGTTTAAAAACCAACCGCGCGAAATTAACTTCGCAAAAGATAAATACCACGACATGTATCAAGCTATTGCTGCCGCCGAAGGTATTGATTTAACAAATTACTTAAGCATGGTACGCCAAATAGAAATGACCTCAAAAGGGTCTGCTTCTGTGCGTAACTTTCGCGACCAAGAATTTGCCCGTATGGGCTTTAGCGACATTTACTTTATAAAAGAGTAAGTATCGCTTATAGCTGTATTAACGCTGATACTCATAACTTACGCGCGGTGTAATATTGCATAATAGCTCGTAAGGAATGGTACCAGCGCACAGTGCTATTTCTTCAACTGGTAGTTCAGGGCCCCACATAGTGACTCTGTCGCCTACTTTAATATTATGCTCATTAGCGCCTATATCAACGCTGATCATGTCCATCGCTACGCTTCCTACAATACCATAACGCTGCTCACCAATTATTACCGGTGTCCCCTCTTTAGCATGCCGAGGATAACCATCGCCATAACCCATAGCTACAACAGCTAACTTGGTTGGTTTATCGCTTTTCCAACGACCACCATATCCAACAGCCTCATTAGCAGGCACATCACGCACTGCAATTACGCGCGTAGTTAAACGCATAACTGGTTTTAATTTGTGTTGTTGCCCAATGCTATTTGCCATTGGCGATACACCATAGAGCATAAGCCCAGGACGTACCCAATCACCATGACCGCTTGGCCAGGCAATAATACCAGCCGAATTTGATAAACAATGCGCTTGCTCAATGCCATTCACTAAATTATCAAACAACGTAATTTGTTGAACCGTCTTAGCATTATCAACGTCATCAGCACACGAAAAGTGGGTCATTAAATTAACGGTATTTTTAGCGTTAGGTGTTTTTTGTAAGCGGTTATAAAACGCTTCAAACTGCTCTGGCGCAATACCTAATCGATGCATACCTGTATTTACTTTTAACCAGCATGTTATTGGCGCATCGAGCTTTGCTTTTTCAAGCGCAGCTAATTGGTATTCATCATGAATAATAGTTTGAAAGTTATTAGCGAGTAAAATAGGTAAGTCAGCTTTGTTAAAAAAGCCTTCTAGTAAAACTATTGGCTTTGTTAAGCCCCCAGCTCGAAGGGCAAGCCCTTCATCAATACGCGCCACAGCAAATGCGTCAGCATTATTTAAATGCTGCGCAATCGTTACTAATCCATGCCCGTAAGCATTTGCTTTTAGCACCGCCATTACTTTGCTGTTAGGTGCAAAGCCCTTAACTTGCGCTAAATTATGCGCAAGTGCAGCTAAATTAATTTCAGCAGTGGCTAAGCGCATTAGTAATCGTCATCTACCGCTGGTCCCGCATAGTTATCAAAGCGAGAAAATTGACCTTGGAATGTTAAACGCACTTTACCAATTGGGCCGTTACGTTGTTTACCTATGATGATTTCGGCAATACCTTTATCGGTACTGTCTTCGTTATAAACTTCGTCACGGTAAATAAACATGATTAAATCGGCATCCTGCTCTATCGACCCTGACTCACGTAAATCTGAGTTAATTGGGCGTTTATCGGCACGTTGCTCTAGCGTACGGTTTAGCTGCGAAAGCGCAACAACCGGACATTTTAGCTCTTTTGCTAGCGATTTAAGTGAACGCGAAATTTCAGCAATTTCAAGCGTTCGGTTATCAGCAAGGCTAGGTACGCGCATTAGCTGCAAGTAATCGACCATGATCATACTAATGCCGCCGTGGTCACGCGCAATACGACGTGCACGAGAACGAACATCGGTAGGTGTTAAGCCCGAGGCATCATCAACATACATTTTGCCTTTTTCCATCAACAAGCCCATTGTTGATGAAAGTCGCGCCCAATCGTCATCATCTAACTGACCTGTACGTACCTTAGTTTGGTTAATACGGCCAAGAGACGCTAGCATCCTCATCATAATTTGTTCTGAAGGCATCTCTAGCGAGTAAATTAGCACGGGTTTGTCTTGAGTCATTGCGGCATGTTCTGCAAGGTTCATCGCAAAAGTGGTTTTACCCATAGATGGACGCGCTGCAACAATAATTAAGTCAGAAGGTTGCAGGCCTGTCGTCATTTTATCTAGATCGGCATAACCTGTACTTACACCCGTAACACCATCTTGTGGTGATTGATAAAGCTCTTCTATTTTATCAACGGTTTTTTCGAGTATGTTATGAATACTTTGCGGGCCTTCCGTACTTTTTGTACGTTGCTCGGCAATTTTAAATACTTTGCTTTCGGCAAAATCGAGTAGGTCGTGACTAGTACGCCCTTCGGTATTAAAACCCGCTTCGGCTATTTCATTTGCCACGCCAATCATTTCACGTACAACAGCACGCTCACGTACAATGTTTGCGTAGGCATCAATGTTGGCTGCACTTGGGGTATTTTTAGCAATTTCGGCTAAGTAAGCAAAACCACCAATGCCTGCAAGTTTATTATTTTTTTCTAAACTTTCAGAAATAGTGATTAAATCTATCGGATCGCCAATCTCAGCAAGTGCCGTCATCGCCTCAAAAATTAACTTGTGCGTGCGGGTATAAAAATCCTGTGATACAACAAGCTCAGCTACGCGGTCAAAAGCTTGGTTATCAAGCATTAAGCCACCTAAAACAGATTGTTCAGCTTCTATTGAATGGGGAGGAACTTTAAGAGTATCGACTTGCTTATCTGGTTTGGCCATAACTTCACAGTAGTAAAATTGAATGGCTCTATTCTATCGACTTGCAGGGGCTGTGCAAATAGAAAAGCAGGAAATCTTTCCTGCTTTTTGTAATCGTGATGGGGAATGAGTGTTATTTGGTACGCAGCTCTATTCGCCCACTAATTGTATCCATTTCAACATTTGCATTACCGCCATTAATACTAAACTCTAAATCACTGGCTGGGCCATATTTAGCTTTACTGACTTTGTCACTACTGACTTTGTTAATGATTTTACCATTAGCATGGGCTTTAATTTCAAACTTTGCTGATACACTTTGTGGGAAATAAAAGTCGGCATCACCACTTACTGATTCAAAACGTACATCACCGCCTTTTAAAAGCTCGTTAATCTGTACTTCTGCTTCGCCATTGACCGTATTAATACGTAGGTTTTTAATTGACGATAGCGTAAAATCTATATCGCCATTTACATTTTCAAGGCGCACATCATTGGCACTTGAGGTTGATTTAATATCGCCATTAACAGCACTAAAACGCAGCTCTCCACCTGATTGCCTATCGTTAATTTCACCATTTACGGTTTCAAATTGAATATTACCGTTTAAGTTCTCAGCGTTCACATCACCATTTACAGTGGTGAGCTTAATGTTGCCAGTAATATCATTTACCGTAATTTCACCGTTAACCACATCAACTTCAGCGCCGTTTTTAAGCTCCTTTGCAGTCACCGATACATTAACGCCAGCAAACTCTAAGCTACTGCTTTTAGGCATAAATATAGTTAGGTTTGAGCCGTCACCACTATTACCCCAATTTGATTTACGGGGCATTTTTACAATAAACTGTGTTTTATCGCCACTTGTTTTAAGCTCATAACCTTGTGCTTTATCATCAAGCTCGCCAGATACTTTAAATTCGTTTTTATCCCAGCCTGTAATATGTATATCACCGCGTTGGTTTTCAATAAAAATAGTGCCGCCACTTGGTACGTCTATTTGCTTATCTATTTTTTCACCCGCTAATACCGCCAACGGAAATAAGCTCAGTCCTAATAAAATCGCTTTCATGTCGTACTCCTAAATGTGCTGCCAACGTGGCGCGTGCACCTTGTTAATTAAATCAAGTTGTTGTTGATATATTTGCGCTAACATTGTCAGTAGCGCTTGGTTTTGTGGTTCGTTTTCAAGAGCTTGCTTTATTGCTTGCTCAGCTTCTTCCAGTTCTTGTAGTTGCGTTTGCCAGTTAGTGGTCAATGCTTCTTTATTTTCGTATTCAACTAACAAACTATTTTTTTGAGCCGAAAAGTAATCACTTATAGCCACTACGGGCAGTGGTTCAGGTGCTATAAAAAATATATTTACAGCAATTAAAGCAGCCACAGTACACGCAGCTATTGCCGTTAGTTTTGGCCAAATAATAGTGCTGTTTGGACTCTGCTTATTATTAACAATTGCTCGCTCAATCCCCGCCCATAAATCTTTTTGTGGCGTAATTTCTTTATCAAGCGTGTTTAATGACTTATTTAAGTAGTCGTTAAAGTTTGGTTTACTCATTTTCATACCACTCTTGTAATAACTGCCTAGCACGATGATACTGTGACTTACTTGAACCAACAGCCATACCTAATTGCTCCGCGATTTCCTCGTGTCTGTAACCTTCAATAGCAAATAATACAAATACCATACGTGCGCGCTCAGGAAGCCTTACTATTAACTTATCGAGGCCATTTAAGCCTTTGCAGTCGTTAGCTGATTGCTCATCCATACCGCTGTGTTCAATACTTACTACTTTTTGTAACCAGTTTTTTTGCTTGCGCAGGTAACTTATCGCTACATTACTGGCAACACTATATAGCCAAGTAGAAAACTGCGAACGCCCATCAAACAATGCTATTTTATGCCATACCTGTACAAATACCTCTTGGGCGGCGTCTTCGGCGTGTGCTTGGTCTGCTAATAAGCGTAAACATAAACCGTATACTCGTTTTATATGTAACTCATAAAGCGTTGTGTATGCGCCTTGATCACCCGATTTAACTCGCTCAATGAGTGCAGCTTCGCACAAAGGCGTTAGTTCGGGTTTAACGTGTAACATCCGTGATGCCGCCTTTTAATTATTATTGTTGAATTGCTATTTAAGTGTATTGATAAGTTAGACGTAATGACAGTTCGAAAAGGTTTAAGGAGAATGAAAAAATAATTGAATAAAAAAGGGGCTTATACGAGGCTTTATACCAATTCGCTTAATTAAGTGATCTATTTTGAGGATGGAAAAACGTGTTGATAGCTAGACAAAAAATTCGCTATTTAGTTGTTCTCGGCAATTGCTCCTGCATTGCTCTACCTTCTGCATCCATGCAGTCGTAAATGAGAATTTTTTAACACAGGTAGCGACACGTTTAGCCCCGCAACATGATTAAGTATTATTGCGGATTGGTATTATTTAACAGTGCCCTTAACTAATAAAGTTAGCCTAATTATAGGCACAAAAAAGCCGTGCTAATAGCACGGCTTTTGTCGCTTAATTAAAAATTAAGCTTCAGCGATTACGATTACTTTGATAGTAGCCGTTACGTCTGAGTGAACTGAAATTGATACGTCAAATTCACCTGTCTCACGGATAGTACCTAGAGGCAAACGAACTTCTGACTTAGCAACTTCAACACCAACAGCTGAGATAGCGTCAGCGATGTCACGAGTACCGATTGAACCGAATAACTTACCTTCGTCACCAGCTTTAGATACTAATGTAACTTCTGCTAATGCTTCTAGTTTTTCAGCGCGTGCTTGTGCAGCTACTAACTGTTCAGCGATTTTCGCTTCAAGTTCTGCACGACGAGCGTCAAACGTTTCAATGTTAGCTTTAGTCGCAGGAACTGCCTTACCTTGAGGGAAAAGGAAGTTACGTGCGAAACCAGATTTAACTACAACCTGTTCACCTAGGCTACCTAGGTTAGCGATCTTATCTAGTAGAATAACTTGCATGTTTCTACACCTTTTAAAAACTGTTAATCCGCTGCTTACTTATGTAAGTCAGTGTATGGAAGAAGGGCTAAGTAGCGAGCACGCTTAATAGCAGTTGCTAGCTGGCGCTGAAATTTAGCGCTAGTACCTGTGATACGGCTAGGTACGATTTTGCCACTTTCTGTAACATAGTTTCTAAGAGTAGCTAGATCTTTGTAATCGATTTGTTTTACGCCTTCCGCTTTAAAGCGGCAGAACTTACGACGTCTGAAATAACGTGCCATGAGATTAATTCCTCAAATAATTCTTTCGATATGCTGAGCATGCAAAACCAATTGGCTAAGGCCGTTACGACCTTCGTGGCGATTTAAAAAACCACTCACTTGCAATGCCTGCCCAACGTGCAAATGTTGAGTCTGTTGTTGCATTTGCTTTCCACTGGCAACTACCTGAAGCCTCACGTAACTATTACGGTTAAGGTCTGCTTCGGTTTGCATCGATTTATGTTCTACAACAAAAATACAATGCGGGATGCCAGCTGGGCTTTGGCTAAACTTGGGCGTTTTACAAACTACCCCAGATATAACCAGCTGATTCATAAAAGGGCTAACCATTTATATTTACCGCCAGTTAAACGCCATGCTTGGACTCAAAACAATTAAGCAGCTGGTGCTTCTTTCTTCTCTTCTCTTGCAAGAGGAGACGCTTCAGTTTCAGCAGTTTTAGTGCGGATAACTAAGTTACGAAGCACTGCATCGTTGTAGCGGAAAGTAGTTTCTAGCTCGCTGATTACTTCAGTTGGTGCTTCAACGTTCATAAGAACATAGTGAGCTTTATGAAGCTTGTTAATTGGGTAAGCCAATTGACGACGGCCCCAATCTTCAAGACGGTGGATAACACCACCAGCTTCAGTGATAGAACCAGTATAACGTTCGATCATACCAGCAACTTGCTCACTCTGATCTGGGTGAACCATGAATACGATTTCGTAATGACGCATGGATATTCCTTACGGTTAATAGAGCCTTCTACCGTTTCGGCCGGTCGGTTTAAGGCAAGGAATTAATAGTTTAAAAGCCGAAATGAGCGCGCATTTTACGCTTAGTAGGATAATTAAGCAAGCAAGTTTTTAAAGCTTTTATAGATAAGTGTATATAGGTAAGTATTACGAGCTTTACCTGTAGGCGTCAGCAAGCTGTACGCCTACAGGTAAAGCTAAACTTGGGGTTTAATATTTATTGTAGACGCCGAGCTTGCTCGCGTGAAAAGCGCAGCTTTTAATTAAATAGTTTATTCGAGTTACGCTTACAACCAAAAAACATTACGAGCTTTGCTCGTCGCGTCAGCAAGCTGTACGCCTACAAATAAAGCTAAACTCGGGTTTAATACTTATTATAGACGCCGAGCTTGCTCGCGTGAAAAGCGCAGCTTTTAATCAAATAGTTTATTCTAGTTACGCTTGCAACCAAAAAACATTACGAGCTTTGCTCGTCGCGTCAGCAAGCTGTACGCCTACAAATAAAGCTAAACTCGGGTTTAATATTTATTGCAGACGCCGAGCTTGCTCGCGTGAAAAGCGCAGCTTTTAATTAAATCGTTTATTCTAGTTACGCTTATAACCAAAAATTAAGCACTTATGATTCAATCAATATGTTGTTTAAAATATAGCCTTGCCATTTATTTAACAGCAATTTATTCTAGGTTACAGTTGATGTAGTCGCATAAAAGGTGATCAATAAAATATAAACTAAAATCAAAAGGATTTTTAAAATGATATCACTAACATCACTTGATCGCGTTGTTCCTTCCTCATATTTAGCACCAGCTAAAGCCCACGACTTACTCGAAAGCCTATCCTCTACTGCAAATTTAAAAAAGTACTTTAATATTGATGAAGCAAATAGCACTAAGCTTTCTGATATTATTACCTTGGTTAACAGTGCTTATGGAATTATTAAAGACCCCAATATAGATGACCTAGTCGAGGAAATAAAAAAGGTCATTGAAAATATAGTCGTTCTTTTTTCAGCTGAACAAATAAAAAAAATTAAAAGCTCTGAAATTTATCAAGAAGCCTATAAAGCATTTCAACTTTGGTCTGTTCTTGAAACACCAATTGGTGAACAAACTAACGGATTAAAAAAAGAGTTTGAATTTACTAAAGAGCACAAATCAAAAATTGATCAACTTAGTGTTGGTGTAACAGCTGGTGCCTACGGTGAATTTAGTATCTCTGTTTTAAATGACACAAAGCGCCCAACATTTTTATCCAAAACACTTCCAAATGGGTTTTGCCTCGTCAATCAAGATGTAAAAGCTGCCTATGATATTAATGTATCAACATCAACCTCTGCTAATATTTTTAAAATAGGTGCCGGTTTAGATAAATCAGGTAGTGTGGAGTTTGATTCGTACTACCAAGTAAATGAAGAAACTACTAGCTATAAAACCCTGTGGAGTATGTTTAAAAAACCAGTTCGCCCTTGGAACTTGAACGATATAAACACTCAATTAGTCAAGCGTACTAGTAGTGATGCTAGAGAGGGATATCGTGCATTTTCAATTAAAATGGCATCTTCTCTAATATTATCTGGCGAATTAGAAATTGGAAAATCACTCGCTTCAAAAACAAATCTTAAAGGGCATCTTATTGGAGTAGACGCCTCCGTAGCAGTCTCACTTTCAAGGCGCCAAGAAATAGCTGGTGACTTGGAACTTGATGTATATCGTAATGATCAACAGCAAATAGAACTATTACTAACTTTAAGAGAAACAGAGCAGACAAAAAACACCTTAAAACTAGCACTTGAAGCAGAAATTGAAGGAATGGATGCACTCGCCAAACAGTACATAGAAATGCTGCTTGGTAAAGGTAATGAACTGGTTAGTAAGCTTGAGGAATACAGTAACCCTGGCCAAATCTTGGTTGATGACATATTACATACAATTGATGAAGATACATGGTACAAGCCAATAGCCGAAATCACACTAGGACAAAATGAGATCGATGATGTAATTAAAAAGTTACTTGATGATGAGCTAATCGTGCAATTCAATAAGACATTGCTCTCAACAGAAGCGGCCCCAGACGACTTAGCAACATCTATAATTAATAGATTACTGAGTTTATTTGGTGTTGTGCAATCAAATGCTGACCCTATTTTTATGGCTGCTCAGCACAAGTCAGAAAAATATCTGTCTGAAAAAATAAAAATATTACAGCAAAAACTTCGTGAGAAAGCGGATGAGTTTGCTAACGATTTAAAAGAGAAAACAGCTTCCCAACTAAAACCTATCGCTTCGCTCGGCGATGACGTAGCACAGACGATTGCTAATTTTGATCAAAATATAGAAGCTAATTTTAATCGTGTAATAAATCGATACCAGATATTTAAAAAGAACATCACTGAAAAATTAGAAAAAGCAGCCAACATTAAGTTTGGTCTTAATTTAGAATCGATTAAACAACAACGTTTATTCGAACTTCAAAAATTAAAAATAACAATCCTCCAACCAGAAAATAAACAAGTACAAACCTTATTCCGCTGTTTAGCGATAGGCGACGGGAAAAAAGCCTCATTACTTATGCAAGCATTAAACAGAGCGGGTGCAATAAACTTAATACCTATCACTACACGGTTTGAAACAGCACTTAATAGTTCAACTCGGCTGGGCCTAAACATTATTGGCTTTGATATTAGTAAAGTACGCGATATTAATCGAGACTTAACGGTTGAAGTTGATGCTAATGGTAACTTATATGTTAAACACGATTACACCATTAAAGGAACTGCATCAGGGCTTTCAGAATCCAGACAAGCAAAATTAGGAATCATCTTTGGTGTTGCGCAATCAGCATTAGATCCCGAGTTTAATGGTGCTATTTCACTTGAATATACAAATCAAGATAACAAACTGCACAATTTAAGAGAGATTGAAGACTTCTTTGATTCCCTTGATTTATCGACCCACCGTCATGCCGACTCTTTACCAATAAATGTACCCATACTTATTCCCGAGCAAAATATAAAAGTCGCAATTAATCGTTATCAACATAGTATTGAAAACAGCAACATTTATACTAGTAGCGTCATAGCAATGACGATGCGTTCTGGGCATGAAGTCTATGCACAATTTGAACAACTAAATGGCGATAAGCTATATCATAATGCAGCACGTTATTTAATTTACTTACAAAGTGATTCGCCTTTTGAAAGGAAAGTTATTTTTAATATACTGCATTTATATGCCCTAAAAGATGAATCATATAATGATCTAAGTATATTGTTTGACCATTTATTAGATGGGGATTCTAGTAGAACCGTTGATTTCCGTCGTATTAAAAAAGATTTAAAAAATACAGATAAATGGGATGACTATCTTGCGCTTGTCCCTGATTCTCAAAATGGTGCCAATGCAAATAAGTCATGGAAGGGAGTAGCTAAACGCCTTACAACCATTGGAAAAGCTGCAAGAGCACTAAAGCGTTTTCCAACAACATTAAAAAATGTAAAAAAAGCAGTTAAAGCATTTGATGCCAGTACAAACCATTTTGAAACGCTAGAAAAACTAAATCAAACCTTACTAAAACTCACTCACGAATTGGAAGAAGACTTAGATTATTGGATTGGGGTTAAAAGCATAACGCAAAACCTGATAGGTGATTTATTCTCAAAATTAGGATGGGGTAAAGCAGGAATAAATACGCGTTTACTTATTTTTTGTCTTTTACTAGAGGACTCTATCGAACTTGAGAGTTCACTATTTTTAACGACCATCACGTTAAGTAATCAGTCCAACAATAGAGAAATCATTAAAATTTGATAATCAACCTGGATTCTGGTCAAGACACTTACTAACCTACTGAATTATAATGATATTTAAATTTATTTTCTCTAGCCAGAGATTTTCAGTGAAAACAAGGCGAATTTACGCGTCAATAGCTGGCCTATTGCAAGTAAATTCAACGCAGTGAGCGCTGAAAATAGTTGCTTGAAGTAGATTTATTATCCAGAGTTCAGGTTAACTAGCAACCCATAATAAGCTCGCTTGCTATAAGTTATTGCTTAGGGTAATTGGAAGGGAAAAATGCTTTTTTAGCATCTTCATCAAACTCTTTTTTAAAGGCTATATCAGTACCAATTACGCGTGCACGTGCAACCGCTGGGCGGCTATCAATGCTTTCAAACCAACGTTTAAGATTAGGATAAGGTGCTAAACCCTCTTCACCTAATACAACCGGTGCTTTATCAATCCAACCCCATGCAGATACATCAGCAATGGTATATGTATCACCCACTATAAAGTCACGACCTTCAAGATGAGTATCAAGTACTTCGTAATGGCGCTGCGCTTCACGTAAATAACGATTAACCGCGTAATCAAGCCCTTCTGGCGCCATGTGTCTAAAGTGAACACTTTGCCCAGAATACGGACCCAAACCAGATGCGATAAACATTAACCACGACAGCATTTCAGCGCGGTCATCGGCCTTACCCTCTAGCTTTGCATATTTTTCAGAAAGGTACATTAAAATAGCATTCGAATCGAACACACGCGTTTCACCATCGACAATGGCAGGTGCTTTAGCGTTTGGATTAATTGCTTTAAATTCAGGTGTATGTTGCTCACCTTTCAAAGTATCAAGAGGAACAAGCTCAAACGGCAAGCCTGCTTCTTCTAAAAAGAGTGCCACCTTCATTGGGTTAGGCGTATGGTGAAAATAAAATTTAATCATGTAAAGTCCCTCAATAATTGAACAATGATTAAAGCACAGCTTGAGCGGGTGTTCAAATTAAGTTTTTAATAGATAAATATACGGTTAAAACGTGATTTAATTGTGAGTATTTCGTGATACTTCATCTACAAATATCACTTATGCTACAAACAGTATAAATCTTTTCGAGAAGTAACATGCCTTTTAAAACACTGTCTCAATCGCTTTTTCCAGCATTGGCTGGGTTAATAATATTTTGCTCTCAAAGCCAAGCTGCTGAGCAAGTAACCATTGCAAGCACAGCTAATCCAACTACCTTTTTAGAGCTTTACACATCGCAAGGTTGCAGTAGTTGTCCACCAGCAGAGCGCTGGATTTCAACGTTTACAGATGATGAAAAGCTATGGACTGATTTAATCCCTATTAATTTTCATGTTACTTATTGGGATTATTTAGGATGGAAAGACCCCTTTGCCTCTGCTGTTTTTAGTAAAAGACAACGCACCTATAAAGCCTTAGGTAAAAGCCGTATTGTAGCAACACCCGGGTTTATGGTTAACGGCAGCGGGTGGCAAGGTTGGTTTTATAAACAAGCCATACCTATAACTAAAATCCCTTATTTAGGTAATTTAAAAGCGACTATAAACAACAGTAAAATTAATCTCGAATACGATACCGTTAATACCAAAGATAAAACTAACCAAAACTTAATAGCTCATGTAGCTCTGTTAGGCTTTGGTATAGAAACACAAATACACAGCGGCGAAAACGCAGGCCATAAGTTAAAACACGACTTTGTCGTTATTGGTTACGAGCAAAGTAACATGCAAACTAAGCGGCAATTATCATTAACTGACTTAACCCTGCCTCGCGCTAAAAAAATATCGCCAACAAAGCAAGCCTTAGTGTTTTGGGTATCTAAAAAAGGCGACCCTACTCCACTACAAGTTGCAGCAGATTGGTTTTAAAACTTTAGTTGACTCAAATAAAACCTTAACTAACAGCTTTATATGTAAATTAAGTGGCTACATATCAATTATAGCCATAAGGCTGTAAACCACCGAAAAAACCAATGATTTAGTTTTATTATTGAGAGTGATTTATTAATTATTCTTGCTTGACCCTGCATAAAACATAAATAACATTGTATTTACATCGACTTTTGTTTATAAAGTAAGTTGAATGGACTCTTGAAATAAGTAATTGACTTATAAGTATAAAAATCAAGCGCCTATCAATAAAAACTTCTGCAATTATCTATATGGACAAAAATTTATGCTAATTAACCAAAGCCACATTAAAACAATTGTAATCGCTGCAATTACAGCTTCGTCTTTAGCTGGGTGTGCTACAACATCATCAAAAGTAATAGAAACACCAACTGTTGCTAGCTATAACACAACCTACTCAGGTACAAAAAGCAAACTAGTCGTAGGTCAGTTTGTAAACCGTTCAAGCTTTCAAAATGGTATATTTTCATCAGGCCAAGACCGTTTAGGCAGCCAAGCAAAAACAACACTAATGAGCCACTTACAACAAACAAATCGCTTTAGTGTGCTTGATCGCGACAATATGGCAGCCCTTGCAGAAGAAGCAAAGTTAACAGGTACAAAACAAGTTCTTAGCGGTGCTAAATTTGTTGTAACTGGTGATGTAACAGAGTTTGGCCGTAAAGCTATTGGCGATCGCCAACTTTTTGGTTTATTGGGTAAAGGTAAATCGCAAATTGCTTATGCTAAAGTAACGCTTAATGTTGTGGATGTTACTACATCAGAAGTTATTTATTCAGTACAAGGTGCTGGTGAGTACAGCCTATCAGAACGTGAAGTTATTGGTTTTGGTAGCACAGCTTCATACGATGCCACATTAAATGGCAAAGTACTTGACCTAGCTATTCGTGAAGTAGTTAACAAGTTAGTTACTGGTCTTGAAGCTGGCCAATGGGGCAATAAATAATGAAAAAGCTAATTACCTTAGCATTTGTTTGTATAGCCCTAACAGGTTGTAACGCAACGAAAGAACCTATTTACTATTACGGCGACTATAGCACTGCCGTATACGCCTATTTAAAAGCAGATGACGTAACAGCCGAAGAGCAAATTAGTATGCTTGAGCAAATTATTGTCGATGCCGCAAACAAAAGTAAGAATGTTGCGCCTGGCCTACATGCTCACCTAGGTATGCTGTATTTTGAAACGGGTAATCCTTCATTAGGTACTACTCACTTCGAAACTGAGAAATCACTTTTCCCAGAATCAGTTCATTACATCGACTTCCTTCTAAAATCTGCGAAAGGCGCTTAATATGCTTAATTTAAAATCATACACAGCGATCGCATTAGTCGCATTACTCGCTGGTTGTGTTTCACCTCCACCAGCACATGACTACACAGCATTTAAACAAGCAGACCCTCACTCTGTTATTATTTTACCTCCGCTAAATAATACACCGGAAGTAATTGCACCATACAGTGTGATGACTCAAATGGTCGCGCCCATAGCTGAGTCGGGTTTCTATGTTTTTCCTGTTGCTTTAGTTGAGCAAACCTTTAAAGGTAATGGCCTCACTGTTGCAAGCGACGTGCACCAAGTACCGGTAAATAAATTACATGAAATTTTTGGTGCAGACTCTGCGCTTTACATCACTATTGAAGAATACGGTACTAGCTATGTTGTTATTTCTAGCGAAACTGCTGTTACTGTATCTGCTTCATTAGTTGATTTACGCACTGGCGAGCAATTGTGGCAAGGTAAAGCAAGAGCCTCTTCCGCTGAACAACAAAGTAATGGCGGTGGTGGCCTTGTAGGTATGCTTGTTATTGCAGCAATTAATCAAATTGCTGAAACTGTAACCGATAAAGGCTTTGAAATCGCAGCAATGACTTCAACACGCTTACTTTCTTCAGATGTTTACAACGGCTTGTTATATGGACCTCGTTCACCTAATTATGGCCAACCAGCACCAAGCGAAAAGAAAAAATAACTTTTATTGTTATTAACCTAAAGTTTGAAAAGGCCGAACCATTAAATGGGGTTCGGCCTTTTTAATAACAGCTTACTTAGCTAAAAAGCTTAGCAAAGTTACTTTTAAGTATTTAGAGCAGATTTTAAAATACGAGTTTAAAAACCAATATTAGTCACAATAGAAAAAACATTTCAAAAAAGTAATAATGGAGTAGCAAAATACAGAATCTATTTATTAGCCTGATTTACATGTTAAAGTTGTCATTATCACTAAATTACTCTTATAGTGAATCTATATAAATATTGAGCAATACTATGATAAAAGCACAAATACCAGCTGACGAAGAATCTAGATTAAAGGCCCTTTACGAGTATGAAATATTAGATACTGAAGCCGAAAAAGTATTTGATGATTTAACTCAACTTGCTTCTGATATTTGTGAAGCCCCCATATCACTTATAAGCTTAGTTGATCCACAAAGGCAATGGTTTAAATCAAAGTATGGTATCGATGTAGACTCCACCGAAAGAGATATCGCATTTTGCTCTCATACAATACTGCAAGACCAAGTATTTGAAATACAAAACGCTCTACTTGATGAACGTTTTTATGATAACCCTCTAGTAACCAGCGATCCAAACATTAGGTTTTATGCGGGCACACCGCTAGTTACACCTAGTGGCAGCACAATTGGTACATTATGTGTTATCAGCGACCAGCCAAAAAAGCTAACTCAAACACAAATTAACGCACTGAAAATACTTGGCAAAGAAGTTATCGCACAACTTGAGCTCAGGTTAAACAACAGAAAGCTGGCCACTGCATTAAAACAACAACAAATACATAATAAAAATCTTGAAGAACTAAAAAAAGAAGCTGATACAGCTAACACTCTAAAAGGTCGATTTTTAGCAAATATGTCGCACGAGCTAAGAACTCCGCTGCACGGCATTTTAAATTTAGCTGAGTTTGGACTAGCAGAGACTTCAAATATACAAAAAGATAACGCCTTAAAGAGTATTTTAAGCTCCGCGAATATACTCTCAAATATTGTAAATGACATTTTAGACTTTTCAAAAATTGAAGCGGGTAAGTTAAATATTGAGAATATTAACTTTAACCTGAGCGAAGTCATTAACAATGTAATTAATCCACTAATGAAACAAGCCACAGATAAAGGCATAAAATTTATTCCATCTATAGATAAAAATATCGCTACAACCCTAAAAGGCGACCCTGTCAGAGTTTCTCAAATTTTAAATAACTTATGCTCAAATGCGATTAAATTTACACAACAAGGCCAGGTAGAGTTTAAAGTCACTGTAAAGGAGAACCTCTTAAACACGCAAAATATTGTATTTGAAATAATCGATACGGGTATTGGTATTAGTAAAGCTGCACAGCAAAATTTATTTCAAGAGTTTCATCAGGCAGATTCATCTACATCTAGAAAGTACGGGGGCACGGGACTTGGTCTCTCTATTTGCACCAAGCTAAGTGATTTAATGAATGGCAAAATCAACTTCACGAGTAAAGAAGATAAAGGTTCTGTATTTACTTACCAACAAAGCTTTGAAACATCAGAACTCGATGAATTATTAAAACCAAATAAAGAAATAACCGATTTACAAGGGTGCACTATTTTGGTTGCCGAAGACAATAAAGTAAATCAAGTTGTCGTAAGTAAAATGCTACAAGCTCATAATGCGAAAGTAATATTTACCGAAAATGGCAAAGAATGCGTTGATTACTTTTTTGCCAACCATGTTGATTTAATTTTTATGGACATTCAAATGCCAGTGATGGATGGAGTGCAAGCCACTAAGATAATTAGAGCGCAACAAACAGATAAAACAACGCCAATTATTGCCATGACAGCCAACACCATGAAACCAGATATTGAACATTATTTAGATATTGGTATGGATGGCTATTTAACGAAGCCATTTAATAAAGATCATTTAAATAGCTTGCTCAATGTTTATAATCCAAAAAACTCAAATCTCAAAAATTTAGCAGTTAAAGTTAGTAACCCAAACATTACGAGTGAACGTAAGCTAAAACAGATATGCAATGAGCTAAAAAAGTTAATTTCAAATGCCGACAGAGTCAGTCTCTGGTTGTTTAATCACGACTATACTGCCATTAATAGCTTAATTTGCCTTGATGAAAAAAATGAGATAGTAAGTAATGCAGTTTTAAAAGCTAAAGACTTTCCTGCATACTTTGACTATATTTTAGAGCATAAAGTATTAGACGCATCAGATGCGAGAAACCACGAAATCACTAAAAACTTAACCAAGGTTTATTTTGAACCATCAAACATTTACTCCTTGCTTGATTACATCTACTTTATTGATAACAAACCGCTAGGTGTTATTTGTTGTGAAAGTGTTGGCTCAAAAATTTCATGGAGCCATGCAGATAAACTGTCACTTATTAAAGTAGCTGATGTAACAACCTTGTTTTTATCCAAACAGTTGAAATCATAGTAGCTACTTTGATTTATTAAGCATCGCTTTTAAATCGGCAAACGGAGAATGCGTTGCAGCCTCTACTTTTCGCTCTGTAGTTGACCCACCATACATAATGTGTTCGTGGTATTTATTGTGCTCATTATCGTGGCAATAAATACACAATAACTCCCAATTACTACCATCATCAGGATTGTTACTGTGGTTGTGATCAACATGATGCACCGTTAACTCACGTAAATTAGAGTACTCAAACTCACGAGCACAACGCCCGCATACCCAAGGGTACAATCTTAAGGCCTTTATTCGATAGCCTTCCTCTTGCTTCACATAAGCCTGAGGTACATCGTTATCCTTACTCATAATATTCCTGCTAAATTCACTATTACGGTGCTCAATACTAAAAAACTTAATTACTGACAAGTCACCAAAAAAAGTATCTATATGTCGGCCTGTTTGTTCTCAAGCGCGTAGTACGACCATAAGTTTTTTATTGTCGGAAGTCCAAGAAATTTCACCGCTGTATGTCGCTACCTAGATCTTTTAAACCTAGATCTGGATTTGTATTATTGAAGGTATAAGAGTTGTGTTGGCCAGATAGCTCAAACTTAGTTGAACGTGTATTTTTCGAGAAAATTGTCCTAACTAATTGCCGCCTAAATTGCTAGCCGTGCCTTGCAGCCCTTCAAGCGTTTGATAGTTAAAAGTGATGTTAGAATTTTTAAATTTTCTATAAGAAAGCAGTATATCTTGTGTTTTTGTTTCAACATCATCTTCAAAAATATCGGCTGAATAACCAATTTCAATGTCGTTAATAGCAAAAAAACGCCCAGCCAAATCATCGTATAGTTATGCGTACTGACTTTAAATAAAGCTCTTTATCTAACTTTTTTAAGTGCTTTCAAAACCAGACTTACTTACATGCTTAATTAGCTCCGGAAAAAACGCTAGAAACACGGCTTCTAATTCATCGTAGTTACGCGCTATATCATCAGCCGCACCCGAAAAAGTGTTAGTAAAACGAATACGCTTGGCAATATTATCAAGTGCTAGCCCTATTCCATCAATGGTTTCGTATTCTTTAAACCAATCGTTTTTAGTCATACTTGTTACAACATGCTGCATACGCGTTGGCATAATAGGTATGCGCTGATTTAAAAGCTGGTAGCTGGTGTACTTAAACTCACTTAAAGATTGCTTGCTAAAGTGTTGCCAATGCACAATTAAAAAGTGATCAAACACCACATCAATAGCCACACCAGCAAATCGCTTACGCTCGGGTGAAAAGTACTGCTTGGCGTGTTTAACTAAAGGATGGGAGTCGGTAAATTTATCGACTAAATAGTGGTTATCGAGCCCATTTTTAACCGTGTTTGGTAAGTGCTCTACATGCCTTTTACCACCAAAGTCGCCCAATAAGTTCCCAAAGTGAGAATCGGCTGTAGGCTGTGCTAAATAAAGGTGAGCTAAATAATTCAAAGTGTTCTCGGGCTTGGTATTAATACAGTTAAAATAATAACTTAATTGTAAGCGCTACTTAAAGTGAGATTTATGCCTAATCAAAAGCAAAATAGCATAAAAAAGGTGAAACTAAGTTTCACCTTTTTTATTAATTTTGAAACTAATTAATTAGCATTACGCTGTAGAAACATTACTTGCGCCTGCATTATTAAGTATTTCTTCAATAGCGTTTTTGTTGTCACTATCGTACTTAATACCAATTAATATAGAGCCTTTTTCAATGGCATCTTCGTAATACTTAATTTCATGCTCAGGGATAAACGCACCAACTGCGGCCCCTAAAGTACCACCTACTGCAGCGCCTGCGCCACCAGCGGCAAATGCAGCGACTAATGGACCGGCAACTAATAAGCCTGTACCACCTGTTGCTACAGTCCCTACGGCAGTAAATCCACCAATAATTGCAGCAAGAATACCACCTGAAGCTGCGCCTATAATGCCGCCCTCGGCAGCTTTAGTACCTTCGTCTACAGCAAAATCTTCCTTTGCGTATGAGTCGTTGGCTACAATACTAATATCAGCTTCGTTGATACCTAAAGCTTCTAATCTGTAAATTGCGAGTGTTGCTTGTGATGCACTTTCGAATAACCCAGTAATAACGGTACTCATAATAACTCCTTTATTTATTTAAGAAAATACACTTACTACTGAGCAAAACTCGAACCAAATAAATTATTATTTTAAATCAATGAGATAAATTAAAATCCAGTTCTAACATTCTTATTATTAAAGTAAAAATTACTAAATTTTGTAAAAAACTCCTACCCATATAATTACACTCATCAACAAGTAGTGCGCGTTTTTATATAAATAACATGAACTCTAGTTAAGTAGATCCCGGAGTTCACTTACAGCACATAAAGGTATTGATGCCCTGTGGCAAGCATGAATAGCGTAACCATAAATAAAAACGAGCTTCCAAGTCACCATGCCCTGGACATAAGCAACTGATGAATAATTTATTTCATGACGTTTACGTTCAAATCAATTAATTGCCTCCGGAATCAAACGTAATGATCGGGGCCAGAGAAAGCGAAGACTCCTTCCTTTTCACTGCAATCCTAGAGCGAAAAAACCTTAAGCAAGGTTTTAGTCATTGCCTAAATTAATTGCCCAACAAAGTTAACACTATTATGGGCTAGAATTGGAAATACCAAGCTCCCCGTTCGCTCTCTTAGCCACAGTAAAATAAAACCATAACCTCCGGTTAATAAAATAGAGGTAAACGAAAAGTACCACTCACCAGCGCTAAACATAACGCCGTGCACCAAGCCGAATAACAAAACTAAAAGTAATCCACCTATATTTATCGGCGCGCTCGCCAAACTGTATCGCTTAGATACTATTGCCAAGGAAATACAAAATAGTAAGACCCCTCTAAACATCGGTTCTTCGTCAAACCCTGGCATGGTTGCTTGATAAAGTAATGTTTCTAAATCATAGCGAGGCTCGCCACTCCAGAACCATGAAACAATGACTTGGAGAACTACAAACAAGCACAAAACAATAAAAGCAGGTTTTAAAGAACCTTCACTTTGTTTGAAAGTAAAACCAGCATCAGCAATACGAAAGCCATGTTTATATTTCGCTAAGGCTAGGATTGCACTCCCCCACAGGATAATTACAGCTATTTTTCCTGACCAATTCCAAGACATATCAGTAAAAAATATATCCAAAGGAATTACCTCGGCGCCTCTAAATAGAGCAAAAACGTAACACGTAAAAATGCCTAATGAGATTAAAGACCACGTTATATTTATATCGACTTTATTAAATGCTTTTAATGTTAAAGCTAAAATTAAGATAACACCGACATTTGCAAATACGGCTATGAATGCATCTTCCATGTATACCTCTTTAGTAAGGGCGCATTGCTTCTTACTTTTATTATTATTTAAGTAGTTTCTAATACTAATCCTAAATTGGATATTATTAAACAGCTACTTAGTTAGTAAAGTAGCCTTAGGCTTCATAAATTACAGAGGCGTATTTGGAGAGCTTTTGTAAACGCAGTAAACTTTGAATAAAATTTTATACCTTGAGCGAAACACTTAAGCACTGGCGGTAGAATCCGCTTATTGAGCTATCACCCAACGCATCGGCAAACTATGCGCCAACAACGAATAACATTCACATTTATCTATAGCTCTGTTTGTTACATTAGCTATGCGTTGGGTTTCGTTTAACTCAAATCAACCTACGGTTGTTGCTTGCCTACAAGCTTGCGTATAATGCCCCCATTCCGGCTGCACTTTTTAGCCGCTAACTTGGATTTTAATAATGAAAAAACTCTCTGCGGTGCAAATAAAACAGCAAGCACTTGTACTTAATACAGCTGAAAAATTAGAAGAACTAGGCCGCGCTGAGCTCCCAAGCATGCTGCAATGCTGGTTTGATGTTCAATATCACTTATTTCCAAGTTCACTACTTTTGTGTTTTCAGTTTGAAAACGAGCAAGCTTTAGCGGCCGCAGAGCCAAACTTATTAAAATGGCAAAAACGCTTAAGTGGCGAAATGCTTAAAAAAGGCGTTATTTTAAAAGATATGCGCAAGCATTTAATATTTACGCTCAAAGGGCCTGATGACTAAATTAGGCTTAGGTAATAGTGAGCAATCCCAACTAAAACCCATGATTAAAAAAGTGGATACTGCCACGCTCGTTTATAAATCGATATTTGGATCTGTAATACGAGCAAAAACCAGCTTAAGCTTATCTAGCGGCAATCGATTACTGAGCTTCTGATATTGCCCTGGGATCAACTGCTGATCTTTTTGTTCAGCAACCACAAATGAAAATACATAGTTGCCCTCTACCCCCATTCTTAAATCACTAATAACAACCTGTTCATTTTGCTGATAAACACCGTAAAGCCCTTTGGTAAATCGTTTTAATAACACGATCTGCTTTGCATCATTGAGCTTAGTTAACAACGCGTTTTCTGTAGGGTAAAATTGAATATCAACGTTTTTAACTTCATCAAACACAGATACATAAATCTCATAATGACCTTGCTTAGTAATAGCCACAGCGCGCCACAGCAAAGTATTAAGCGGAGTCGGCGTGCTTTCAAAATGTGAGAATGTGATATTTTTTTGATTCAGCGCCTGATAAATTTTACTATTAATGTGGTATTTAGCCGCAAAGCCCCAAATTAAATACAACGAACTAATGACTAACGCACTCGTGTTTATAAGTTGTGCATGCGGTCGCATACGTGCAAAACACAGCGCTATACAAGACAACACAAGAGGCAAAGTATACGCAGGGTCAATAATAAATATACTCGAAATACTAAAAGGATATGTTGACAACGGCCATAACAACTGCGTACCGTAAACGGTAAAATTATCGAGTAATGAATGCGTACTTAAAATTAAAAAAATGCCAGCCGACCAACGCGTCATCGTTATACATTTAGCCCAATTCATTTTGAGTAAAAGCCACGCAAATAAGGGGCTCAATAACAGCTGTATAAACAAAGAATGACTAAAGCTACGATGATAAACAAAATTTTCAACATCGCCACCAAAATTAATTAGCACATCTAAATCTGGTAAAGTGCCAAACGCCGCCCCAATTAATAAAGATTTGCGACCTAATTTACTGCCCAATGTTGCATAAGCAACTGCACTGCCAAGCACCCAGGGCGGGATCACACTTTGTAAATAAACAAATTTTATGATCTAATACCATAAATTTCATCACCTTAAACTTATTATGTCACTCTTCTCACATTTAGAACTCGTCAAAGATAATCGTTCACATATAAATCAGCACCATAACTTAGTTGATGTGCTTTTTCTTATTATTACTGCCGTTACATCAGGGTGTGAAAACTGGCAAGACATTGAAGTCTATGGCGAAAGTAAGCTTAATTGGTTAAGAGGATTTCGTTCTTTCAAAAATGGCATACCCACTCGACATAGTATTGCTCGGATTTTTAGAACCGTTGATACTGACTCATTACTACTCGCGATGTATAGCTGGGTCAATCAAAACCGCGTTAAGTCAGCGCATCCTGTCATTGCCTTCGATGGCAAAACTATTCGCGGAGCAAGTAAACACATTGCTGATAAATTACATCTCGTCTCAGCATTTGATTGTGAAGCAGGTCTCACATTATTCCACCAAACAGTTGGCAGTAGGACGAATGAAATACCGGCAGTTCGGGATTTATTGAAAATACTCGATATCAATAACACCGTCATTACACTTGATGCTTTGCACTGCCAAAAAGAAACGCTAAAACAGCTAATTAGCAGACATGCAGATTATCTAGTGCAAGCAAAGGGTAATCAAAAGAAACTTTATAGCGCGATTCAAGATGCATTTACACACCAGTATGAATCTGAAAACTCAGAGATACTTAGTCATGTAACACAAGATGAAGGGCATGGGCGAAAAGAAGTACGCACGATAGATTGTCTTGATGCGCGTTTATTACCGAGTGAAATTAAAGAGAGCTGGCCATCAGTTAGAACAATCGTTGCGGTGCAGCGAGAGCGAACGAAGGGTAATAGAACGAGTATTGACACACATTACTACCTAACATCGTTGACAGACAATATATTGATAAGTAAAGCAATAAGACAACATTGGCTGATAGAAAATCAGCAACACTGGATACTGGATGTCGTATTTAAAGAAGATGCCTGTCAAATACATGAGCCATTAAGTGCGCAACATATGGCACTATTTAGACGCGTCGTTAGGAACATGATAAAGCAGCATACGAAAAGCAAGGGGTCAATAAGAAGTAAGTGTGTAAGAGCTTGTTATGATGATGCTTTTAGAGAAGAACTTCTTTTTGGTTAACATTTTTAACAAAGTATGCTCGCGCCCTGGCCAAGCACCACTTGTGTGAGTGAATCCAATTAAATCCCCTTTTTTCAAATCAATTAAAGCACGCATTATAATGTACTGCTTCGCAGGCTCTGTCGATCTTAAAAAATAGGCACTTGTTGGGTTTGGTAAAATATACATTAGCGAGAAAGACGCAAAGTGAGACCCCTCAAGCGACTCATTATCTATTGCATCGTGTTTGGATTAGTAATTAAAAAACACTAAATCACTGCGTTATAAAATGAAAAAGGCAAGATACAAAAAGCTCAAGGTGGCATTTTGGCGATAAATTTGGAGTAGTAAGATTTACCTCGTTTAAATTTGTAAGCCCTGAATACGTATGTAATGGGTATCTATCGCACCACCTGAACAGTAACATAATTATAACGTATATTTAACGAGCGATGATTTTTGTCTATGTCTTCATATATTTCTCATTTACAAGCCTTTAGAGGCATTGCGATTTTAAGTATTGTCGCAGCACATGCGTGGTCATTTGCTATTTTTTGGACTGGCGATTTAGATTCCCTCGGTTTAAAAACGCTTTTTTACTCAACTGAACTATTGTTTCACGGCAGCACACTATACTTCGCCATTATCTCGGGATTACTTTTCAGTAAAATTTTACAGAATAAAGGGTGGATTTCATTTTATAAGAGTAAAATACTAAATGTTGTTTTACCCTATGTTGCCGCAAGCACAATAGCGACAGCTGTGTACTGGCAATATTATCTTGCTGATGGTGCAGCAACCGATATATCGTTTATTATCACAGTCGCCACAAACCTAGTATCCGGAACCGCAGCTATTCAATTTTGGTACATCCCGATTTTATTAGTACTTTTCATATTGACACCATTGCTAGATTTTGTGAATAAACGCACACCAAAGCTGATGTTTTTTCTTGCATGCGTGCCCTTGGTTATATCCCGCAGCGCCTTTCCTGATTTTCTAAGCATGCAGAGTTTGGTGTATTTTTGTGGTGCATATTGTTTCGGAATGATAATAGGGAGTCATTACGAAAAGACAATGGCTAAGGTCAATCAATATAAAACGTGGTTAATCGCTTTTATTGCCTTGATCAGCGCAGCCATCCTTACCCAATATATTAATGAATATAAAGTAGATGGGTGGTATTCATCTCGACAAACTCTTTTCTACATTCAAAAAATATTAGCTTGTTTACTACTCTTAAAGTGGCTTCAAAATATTGAAACACGTCTACCCAAAACCATATGCAACATTGGTGAATATTCGTTTTCTATTTATTTTTACCATGTTTTCTTCGTTGGTTTTCTAATTATGGGCCTGCAAGACTATATTCAAAGTCATCGAGATGCTTTCATTATCGGCTTATTAGGTATTGCAAATATGATTGTTGGTGTCGGTGCAACGATGGCCTTCGCATGGCTAATAAAGAAACCAATAGGGCGACACTCACGAAAGCTAATCGGCACCTAACGTATTGGTACAATTAAATAAGGGTTGTGGTGAGTACTTGTCGTTCGGATAAAAATGTGGAGTTCCTCAAGGTTTGGTCCTTTTGGATTTCAAGTAAAAAATTTGTCATGCCAAACACCGCCTACTAAAAAAGTAACTTAACAGTAAAGTGGAGTGCTTATGTTACGGTGCCATTAATTGAGAGTATGGTGTTATCCAATAAACCTTCATAACTATTAAAAGCAAAAATATCATAATTTATAAGGCCACAAATGTGGCCTTATAATACAAAATTAAACGTAATTATTAATCTAATTCAGCATTTAAAAATACATATACGTAATTACTAAATTCAGGCTTAGTTAAATGCCCGCCTTCAGTAATCGTATCTAAAAGCTTTGCATAACTGTTTGCATCAGTTGCATTACCTGCGTAACCAAACAGAAATAATGTGAGTTCTTCTAATATAACTTCATCAGTAGGTTCAGGAAACACAGTACCAAAAGATAAATCTGGAATTTGACCGCTTATGCCACCTCTTATTGTCCAATCAAATCGGCTTTCTGCTTCATCATCAACCAAAAAGCTATAATCCCATACTGCTCTTGCAAATCGGCTATCAACATTACTAAAATCAAAGCTTGAATCATTGCTTTCAGTAAATTGAAGTAAACTGAATCCTAAGTCTTCGGTTATAGTAGGTAGCTCTGTCAACTCATAACTACCATCTGAATCCACACTACTTCGAGCATAACTATGCATGTCGATTCGGGCACCATCAACTGTTGTTGGCTCAACCGATGAATCTGTTTGTACATAAAAGTTATGCTCAGTCACCGTTGGGAAAACAAATAGCGGTTCAGGGGAGTTAATGTATGTAAACTGTACAAACTCATAGGAATTTATATCTTCTATATACCCTCGAGTACTAACAGAAGTTGCATTAAAACTGCCTTGATTAGCCACCTCCACACCATCATGGCTAAAATCTGTATCCGTTATTTTTATCACAGACGCATTTTGCGGAACTTCAATAACAGCCACCTTAGCGTCATTTGAAAAGTAAGATTTTGCGGTAAGGTAAAGGTTTTCTGTAGTTGGGCAAATAAAAACAGAATCTGAAATTTCTGAGCCTTCGTATTGATACACCCTGTAATCATTAGGTATTGTATTTAGTTCAGATGTATCTATGCTCACTGCGCGACAACCACAGCTTTCGCTAAACTTATTAAAATGGTATTTACCTAAATTAGTTCTATTTTCAATATCAAGCTCTGTAAATATGTGCCTATAAGCACCATCGGCTTCATCAACAACATCACCCAGTACTGATACATGTTTTGTACCAGAAGGTAGTTCACCTGAAAAACTACCTTGGGCGTCGGTTTTAACAGAGCCGATAGCATCACCATCATCATTGTGAAATACCACATCAGTTTGATACGCAGAATCGGTTCCACACTGGCGAGTTAATGTTTGTAATGAAATGGTTTGAAGCTGAGCAGTACTGCCGCCATTTGATGAGCTTACAGAGTTCCCCTCTGATGAAGAGCCGCCACATGCGCTGAGCGTTAAAGAAAGTGCAATAGCGAGTGGGGTAAGTATAAATTTATTCATTTTTATTAGTCCATTATGTTTATTCCATTTCATTATCTCAATTTAATTAGGTCAAAAACAGGTTAGCAAGTAACTAAATTGAAATAATTTGTAAACAAAAATAAAACATACACCTCACAAACAAAGCCAACAAATAGTCATCCCTGCAAAGTTAAACATTTATTAAAGCTAAAGTTACTCGCTAAAACCTAGAATACAGAAGAATGCTAAGTGTCAGGTCTTGTTTCTGCCAAGACCAAAACAAGTATCACGTTTAACACCTTCCCCGTCACTATGCCCTGAAAATAGGCAAGCATGGATGTGTTTTCACGGACTTGGGGGCAAATCCTGAGGGATCTTATTGGTAATACTCAAAAACTATAAGTAGCGGAAGCTTTTAAATAAAAGGGGATAAATAGCAACTAACTCAACAAGCTCTAATATTCTCATTATAATTGCCCTTTCGTTTTCGATATTCGTTAGGAATACCGCCGACAATATCTTTAAACACACGATTAAACGTAGCAAGAGAAGAAAAGCCACTTTCAAGTGCAATGCTCAAAATACTCCACTCTTTGGCTTGTTCACTTGCTAATAATGTCTTCGCATAATTTACACGGTATTGGTTAATAAACAGATTAAAGTTGGCTACTTTGTAGTGATAGCGAATTGCTCTACTAATTTTGTATTCCGGCACTTTGAGCGCTTGTGCAAAATCTGAAATTTTAACGCTAGTTTGTAAAAATAACTGCTGCTCGTTCATCAGTTCAGCAATACCTCCTATTAATTCTGGGGGCACTTGCTGTTGGTGATGAACACTATCGCAACACTCTTTTACATCATCAGTATCAAAAGCAGTCTTGCTCTTACTATTGTGATGTAACTTTTGCTTATTAGTAGTAATTGCTTGAAGCAGCAGAACTCCCTGCATTGCAAATACAATTAAAAGTGCAGACGAAGTTATGATAATGGGGTTATACAGCTCAATTTCAGTCGCACTAAAAATAAACTTAGGAAAAATATTTGCATTAAACACAGCTAAAACCCAAGCGCTCCCAAAGATGACTGATTGCATTTTTTGTGACTGTGTTTTTTTACTATAACCTCTAAACGCCTCCCAAAAAGAAAGCGCAAGGATACTTGATGAAAGCAATATGGTGACCTCATTCACCCCTTGCTTTAAGCGCCACATTATATCACTGGTAGGTAAAGGCTGAGGGTCAAGGCTCACTAAGTAGTGCCATGTTTGATTAAACATGATCAAGCCGGCAATGGTTGCAGCAAAAGCCACATGCCTGCAGGAAATTGGCGAATGCTCACGAAATAACGTTCTTGCAATCAGCCATGAAACATTACATGTTGCGCAAGTGAACAACCCGATTAGATATTGATACGCGCCAATACTTTGCGCACTGAGCTTTTGTGCTGCCACCATACACAGGGAGCCACAAAATATCACAAATAAATAATGAACCAGCTGCTTATCTTTTTTCAGCGCATTTAAAAACATTAACCCCATACAAACAAAAAGAAGAAGATAATAAGGGGAATAATTTTGCATAATAGCGTGCTCTTAAAATGACGTTTTAACCAACAACGTGGCCTGAATTACATGGTACAAATTAACATGCATGTTGGCAAAAAAACTTTGTTAGTGAATGTACCTATACCGCCCTAGCTAATTACAAAAAAATTATCAATATATCGTTGCTCAAATTCCGAATTTGAGAAGCAATCACCATGAAAGTCTTTATATTTGGGCTATTGAAAAGATTTTCTGGAAAAGCACATGTTAATGCAAATAATAAAAAAAACGCCCAATGAGCTACTTGAGATGAGTAAAAAAATGTGGTTCACGTGCCTGTTAATGGCACAAATCTGCTTTGTTATTTACCTCTCCTTGGGATACGGGCTTACGGGGATCACTACGGGAATATCTGGCTGGAGTCGTCTAAATAGCACCGCCTATGTTGCCAGCGATCCCACCGGTAATTCAATGTACGCTCTGCATGTGTTACTCGCCATCGTGATGATAATTGGCGGTAGCTTACAGCTAATACCCGCAATAAGAGCAAAGTATACTAAGTTTCACCGCTATAATGGCCGCGTGTTCGTAATGTTAGCCTGTACCATCTCTTTAGCAGGTATGTACCTTATGATAGCCAGAGGAACCGTTGGTAACACCTTGATGCATGCGTTGACTATGCTTGGTGGTTGCGTGGTTATTTTAGCGAGTATATTAACCGTACAAGCAGCCAGAAAGCGGAATATCACTAAACATAAAATTTGGGCGATACGTTTATACCTTGCAGCAAACGGCGTTTTATTTTTTAGGCTAATGATTTTTGCCTGGTTTTTAATATTCGGCTCACTAGGAATTGATACTGCAACGTTTACAGGTCCAACCGTGTTAACTATTAGCGTATGTTCTTATATTATGCCGCTGCTTATAGCTGAGTTAGTCAGGTACGCAGGTAAAACATCTAATAGAGTAATAATAATCGCCACCACTGCTTCAATGATGTTGATATCCATTGTATTTTTAGTCGGCTTATTTGGTGTAGTGTTTGCAAGTTGGTACCCAGCGATAGTTGGCTAACATACTCAATAATCATTGAAGAAGAAAAGAGAACGATGTAGGTGGACAAATACAGTGTAAAAAAAAGTTAAAAAACGTCATCACTTAAAAAGTGTATTTTTTTATTCTATTCATAGCGGTCTAGACATAGTAATTAACTCAACGAGCAACAAACTAAAAACCTAGGCACTTGATGTGTATTCAAAGTTTAGTGCCTTTGGTTTCAATAAAGCCTTGGATAAGATTTTTATTAATAGAAGCTTGATTCAACTTCTTTTAGAGCTTCTTCGTCTGACAATTTTGAAGTCTCACAACGAACATAGCCTTTTACCCTCGAAATTATATACTTTGCGGCTCCAGCAGTTTCAACATGCTCAAACTCATCTTCTGCTGATTTGATTACGTTATAATTGCCAGCACATAACTCTTTAGCTCTACGATTAAACGTTTCATTGGCTGCATCAAAGTTAGTCCATGGTGCAAAATTTGTTTGAGCAGTGATTTTATAGACACCATCAGCAATAATACGATCTTTAAATCCCCCACCTAATGAGCTTTCACCGTCTTCATTTATATTGTGATAACTAGAGCAGCCTGTAAGTATGAATAAACTTAAAACAGTCAGTATTTTTTTCATTATTAAAACCTATTTTTATGTAACTATTCAGCCACATTTTCAATAAATATATCAGGTAAAAAGGTGTTTAAAAAGCAATAAGTTAACACTAGCTGAATATAAAACTGTGCAAATATCAAAAATTACTTTAGTCATTCCTATTTTTATAAGCCAAGACCAAACACCAATCTCACGTTTAACACCCTCCCCCGTCATCACGCCCTGAAAATAAGCAATTGATGAGTAATGCATTTCATGGATGAAATGAAAGCCATGCTTGCACATGGATGTGCTTTCATGGCGTTTACATTCACATCAATTGTGGTTTGAAGGATTAAGCGTGATGCTCGGGTGCGCTGAGAGTGTCCAGAGAGGGACCAGCGGCAGCCCCTCTTTGGCTGCCGTCGCCAGTGCGACAAAACCTTGAATAAGGTTTTTTAATTTCTAGAAGTGCCAAACGTATTCACATTATCGGTGATGATAAACCTCAAACACCTATTTAAATACTCATTCGGGCTGCCGCCCGCGCGTCAGCAAGCTAAACGCCTATAACTAATAACACATACTCTTAGCTTTTGAGCGAATAAGTATATTTAGGATTTGCTGAGTTTCGTTACACTCTACCCAGCCTAGAGGAACTACAGAGAGGTGCAGGTCTTGTTTCTTGCCAAGACCAAACACCAACCTCACGTTTAACACCCTTCCCCGTCATCACGCCCTGAAAATAAGCAATTGATGAGTAATGTCGCGCATGGATGCGCGATAAGGCGAAACTAGGCCATGGATGGCCTATCTTCGCCGTTTACGTTCAAATCAATTGTGCATTGAAGGATTAAGCGTGATGCCCGGGTGCGCTGAGAGAGTCCAGAGAGGGACCAGCGGCAGCCCCTCTTTGGCTGCTGTCGCCAGCGCGACAAAACCTTGAATTAGGTTTCTGATTTCTAGAAGTGCAAAACGTATTATCGCTATCTGTAATAGTAACCTCAAACACCTATTCAAATACTTATTCGGGCTGCCGCCCGCGCGCCAGCAAGCTAAACGCCTACAATAAATAACACATACTCTTGGCTTTTGAGCGAGTAAGTATATTTGTGATTTGTTGGGTTTCGTTTCACTCAACCTAGAGGAAATACAGAGGGTCAGTCTTGCTTCTTGCCAAGACCAAACACCAACCTCACGTTTAACACCCTTCCCCGTCATCACGCCCTGAAAATAAGCAATTGATGAGTAATGCATTTCATGGATGAAATGAAAGCCGTGACTTCGTCATGGATGGCGAATAACCGAAGCGCAGCCTCGCAGTATGAGGAAGTGAAGACATGGATGCCGACAGTAACCCAGCTTCAAGGATGAATTACTTGCAGCAGCGTTAAGTTTGAAAATCTGTAGCCCCGCATTGGCTCACCAAGCCAGCGCGACAAAACTTTGAACAAGGTTTTTTAATGTAGGTCGCGGATTTATCCCGACAATATATGTAAGTTAGCAAGTTTGAAAACAACATATTTACACGCAATAACACAGAATTTCAAATAAGCTCTGCAAGTTAAATTCACTGTTTCGCCCTAAAGGACGACCTACAATTTAAATCAACCTCGTAGGGTTTCGTTCCCATCTACCCAGCCTATGCAATTTGTGTTGAGGAAATACAGAGGGTCAGGTCTTGTTTCTTGCCAAGACCAAACACCAACCCCACGTTTAACGCCCTCCCCCGTCATCACGTCCTGAAAGTAAGCAATTGATGAGTAATGCATTTCATGGATGAAATGAAAGCCATGCTTGCACATGGATGTGCTTTCATGGCGTTTACGTTCACATCAACTGTGGTTTGAAGGAAATAGCGTGATGCTCGGGTGCGCTGAGAGGTGACGAATAACCGAAGCGCAGCTTCGCAGTATGAGGAAGTGAAGGCATGGATGCCGACAGTAACCCAGCTTCAAGGATGAATTACTTGCAGCAGCGTTAAGTTTGAAAATCTATAGCTCCGCGTTGGCTCACCAAGCCAGCGCGACAAAACCTTGAATAAGGTTTTTTAATGTAGGTCGCGGATTTATGCCGACAATATATGTAAGTTAGCAAGTTTGAAAACAACATATTTACACGCAATAACACAGAATTTCAAATAAGCTCTGCAAGTTAAATTCACTGTTTCGCCCTAAAGGACGACCTACAATTTAAATCAACCTCGTAGGGTTTCGTTCCCATCTACCCAGCCCATGCAATTTGTGTTGAGGAAATACAGAGGGTCAGGCCTTGCTTCTTGCCAAGGCCAAGCACCAATCTCACGTTTAACACCCTTCCCCGTCATCACGCCCTGAAAATAAGCAATTGATGAGTAATGTCGCGCATGGATGCGCGGTAAGGCGAAACTAGGCCATGGATGGCCTATCTTCGCCGTTTACGTTCACATCAACTGTGTTTTGAAGGGAATAGCGTGATGCTCGGGTGCGCTGAGAGTGTCCAGAGAGAGACCAGCGGCAGCCCCTCTTTGGCTGCCGTCGCCAGCGCGACAAAACCTTGAATAAGGTTTCTAATCCCTCTGTAGTGGTCAATAAAATTTGGCCACAGTTTTAGAATCTTTGTATCTGACCTCAGATTCATTTGGCGCTAAACCGGCATTATAATGATGCGGCCTAACATTATTGTAATATCCATTTATGTAATCACTAACGCTATATTTAGCGTCTATAAAATTTCCATATCCACTCTTTGGCATCCATTCCGTCTTAAAGCTTCTAAAAAATCGCTCCATTGGCGCATTATCCCAACAGTTTCCACGCCTGCTCATACTTTGTGTGATTTTATAGCGCCATAAACGTTGGCGATATTTTAAACTTGTATAATGACTACCTTGGTCAGAGTGAAACATCAGTCCTGTCGGTTTTCCTCTGCTTTCATACGCGAGTTCAAGCGCTTTTAGCGTTAAATTAGTATCTGGTGATAACGACATTGCCCAGCCAACCACTTTGCGTGCAAATAAATCAATAACGACGGCTAAATAAGCCCAGCGATTGCCCGTCCAAATATACGTCACATCACCGCACCACACGGTATCAGGCTCAACAACATCAAACTGTCTATCAAGCAGGTTTGGGATTTCAAGGTGTTCATTACCACCACGTTTATATGAATGTTGAGGTACTTGGCAGCTTTCGAGCTTTAATTTAACCATTAGCTTAGCTGCACGATAACGGCTCAATTCAAAATCATTGTTCGTTGCTATCGCTGCGATTGTCCGTGCCCCTGCTGAACCACCACTCATCGCATGTATTGCTTTTACTTCAGCCTCTAACCTTGCTTGCTCAGGTGTCGGCGCTGTATCCCGTATGGCCCAGTACTTATAGCTGCTGCGATGCACATTGAATACGCTACACAGCAGACTAATTGGATAACGCTCTCGTTGATTTAACTTCTCGATTAACGAGAATTGTTCAGGGAGTCGGACATCAAGAGAGCGGTAGCCTTTTTTAATATATCCTTTTCTAATTCAATGCGTTGTATTTGCTTTTTAAGCTCACGGATTTCAATTTGTTCGGGCGTCATTGGTGAAGCTAAGGGTGTCTGACCATTGCGTTCTAGCTTTAATTGAGTAACCCATTTACTTACGGTTGATTTACCCACCCCCATCGCTTTTGCTGCGTCTTCTTGCGTATAACCTTGGTCTACTACAAGCTGAGCCGTTTCTAATTTAATTGCCGCTGAATATGTTGCGCGTTTTAATTTCGTCATTTTTTCACCCAAATTTGTATGCTTATTAGCATAACATTTCTTTCTTAATGGGTGGCCAAAATCACTGTACCACTACACTCAATGAGCCAAAAGGAAACAAAGTATGCGCCTTCAACAATTAAACACCTTTTGGGCTGCGCCCAACACGCCAGCAAGCTGTGCGTCTACAATGTTTAAACACACACAAAAAAGCCGCTACATTGCTGCAACGGCTTTTTCAATTTTATAAATTCCCAATCTTTAATTGGAAATTTTAAAAATTATCAATCTCTATATGTCTCAACCGCTGGGCATGAACATACTAAGTTACGGTCGCCGTACACGTCATCAATACGTGTAACGGTTGGCCAAAACTTGTTTTTAGCCACTGCAGGCACTGGGAATGCAGCGTAAAAACGGTCGTATGCACGGTCCCATTCATTACCTAATACGTCGCCTTGTGTATGCGGTGCAAACACTAGCGGGTTGTTTTCGATTGACCATTCGCCAGAGATTACTTTTTCAATTTCGCCTTTAATCGACACCATTGCTTCGATAAAACGGTCAATCTCACCTTTTGATTCAGACTCAGTTGGCTCAATCATTAATGTGCCAGCTACTGGGAACGACATAGTTGGTGAATGGAAGCCGTAGTCTTGCAAGCGCTTAGCTACGTCCATTTCAGTAATGCCTGATAGCTCTTTAAGCGGGCGTAAGTCAACAATACATTCGTGAGCAACACGGTTGTTACGGCCACGGTATAAAATTGGGAAGTGCTTGCTTAGCTCATGCGTTAAGTAGTTAGCATTAACAATTGCCATTTCAGTGGCTTGTTTTAAGCCCTCTGAACCCATCATGGTGATGTAAGCCCATGAAATAGGTAAAATAGCAGCTGAGCCGTAAGGTGCTGCCGATACCGCACCGTTACCGATGTTAGTACCTGGTACGTTAATTACGCTATGGTTTGGCATAAACGGCGCAAGGTGTGATTTAACACCAATTGGGCCAACACCTGGACCACCGCCACCGTGTGGAATACAAAACGTTTTATGCAAGTTTAAGTGCGATACGTCTGAGCCAATAAAGCCTGGGCTTGTTACACCAACTTGCGCGTTCATGTTTGCGCCGTCCATGTAAACTTGGCCGCCGTGCTCATGAATAATGTCACAAATTTCGCGAATTGTTTCCTCGTATACACCATGCGTAGACGGATATGTGATCATGATGCACGATAAGTTTTCAGACACTTCCTCAGCTTTCGCTTTAAGGTCGCTCATGTCTACGTTACCGTTTTTATCGCAGTTAACTACTACAATTTTCATGCTTGCCATTTGCGCTGATGCAGGGTTAGTACCGTGCGCAGAGCTTGGGATTAAACATACATTACGGTGTGCGTCACCGCGTGACTCGTGGTATTTACGAATCGCGATTAAGCCTGCGTATTCACCTTGCGCGCCAGAGTTTGGCTGTAGTGATACTGCATCGTAACCGGTAATGTTTACCAGCCAGTCGTGTAGCTCGCCAATCATTATTTGGTAACCCTCTGCTTGATCTAGCGGGCAGAATGGGTGAAGGTTTGCAAACTCAGGCCACGTAATTGGGATCATCTCAGCAGTCGCGTTTAGTTTCATGGTACATGAGCCTAACGAGATCATTGAGTGATTAAGCGATAAGTCTTTGCTTTCTAGTCGCTTAATGTAGCGAAGCATGTCTGTTTCGCTGTGGTAGCTGTTAAAGTTTGGATGCGTTAGTACTTCGTCGTCACGTACTAAACTTGCAGGGATTGACTCGCTGCCATTTGCTTCAACGTCGGCTGCAATAGCGTCAACACTTAGGCCATGGCCTTCGCCTAAAATAATATCGAATAACTCAGTAATATCGGCACGTGTTGTTGTCTCTGATACCGAAATTGAGTACTCGCCTTCGTGATTTGTTGCAAAGTTTACGCCTTTTGCAATTGCACGCGCTATTACGTCGTCTTTGCTATCGCTTACTACTGTTAGCGTATCAAACCAAGTGCTGTGCTTAAGTGCGATGCCTTTAGCTTTAAGGCCACTTGCTAAAATATCAGCAAAGCGATGTATACGCTGCGCGATAGTTTTTAAGCCTTGTGGACCGTGGTATACCGCATAAAACGCTGCCATATTGGCAAGTAATACTTGCGCTGTACAAATGTTTGAGTTGGCTTTGTCGCGGCGAATGTGTTGTTCGCGCGTTTGCATTGCCATACGTAGTGCGTCGTTACCTAAACGGTCTTTAGATACACCAATAATACGACCTGGTAATGAACGTTTGTACGCGTCACGTGTTGCAAAAAATGCAGCGTGTGGACCGCCGTAACCCATAGGTACGCCAAAACGTTGAGCCGAACCAAGTACTACGTCTGCGCCTAGTTTACCCGGTGCTTTTAATAGTAATAAACTCATTATGTCGGCAGCAACACAGGCAATGGCCTTTTTGCTTTGTACGCCAGCAATTAGGTCAGTTATGTCTACCACTTCGCCTGATGTAGTTGGGTATTGGAACAATGCGCCAAAAATGTCGTGGTTTACGGCATCTTCTGCTTTACCTACAATTATTTCAAAACCAAACTGCTCGGCACGCGTTGTTACTACGTCGATAGTTTGTGTGTGTACGTCGTCGGCAATAAAAAAGGCATTGGCTTTTTTAGCTTTTGATACGCGTTTTGCAAGGCCCATAGCCTCTGCAGCGGCTGTTGATTCGTCAAGTAGTGATGCACTTGCTAAATCAAGACCAGTTAAATCTAGGGTCATAGTTTGGAAGTTTAATAATGATTCTAAACGCCCTTGTGCAATCTCCGGCTGATACGGTGTGTACGCTGTATACCAACCTGGATTTTCTAGTACGTTACGTAAAATTACGTGCGGTACGTTAGTTGGGTGGTAGCCTTGGCCAATGTACGATTTGAAAACTTTATTTTTGCTTGCTACTGATTTTAAGTAGCTTAGTGTTTCAACTTCAGTACGGCTTTCGCCAACTGTTAATGGCTGCTCTAAGCGAATGCTTGCAGGTACAGTTTGGTCGATCAGCTCTTGCACACTCGATACTTCTAAAGCACTTAGCATATCGCTTACTTGTGCTGGGCTTGGCCCAATATGGCGGCGAATAAAATCTTGCTTTTGCTCTAGTTCTTCAAGAGATTTGGCGTTTGACATGAATCCAGATTCCTATGATCCTAAATGCTAATGGGTAACTAGCATTAATTAAAATATTTGACGATTTAACAGCTCACTCAGTATGGGGTTGTGCGCTGTAAAATCATAAAAGCCCCATTTTTATACATTAAACGGGGCTTTTAGTTATCTACAAAAAATGATTATTCTTCGTCGATAGTGTGCGAGTAACCTTCAGCGTCTAATAAGTTATCTAGCTCAGACTCGTCAGATGCTTTAATACGGAATAACCAACCGTCGCCGTAAGCGTCGTTGTTTACTGTTTCAGGTGAATCTTCAAGTTCTTCGTTAATAGCAACAATTTCGCCACTGATAGGTGCGTAAATGTCTGATGCTGCTTTAACTGACTCTGCTACTGCACAGTCTTCGCCAGCGTCTACTTCGTCGCCAACTTCTGGTAATTCAACAAATACCATGTCGCCAAGAAGTTCTTGTGCATGCTCAGAAATACCAACAGTAAATGTACCGTCGCCTTCACTGCGAACCCACTCGTGTGAAGGTGCGTATTTTAACTCGCTAGGAATGTTGCTCATTTTATTTGTCCTTTGGTTTATATTGGGAGGATACCAATCACAATAATTATTGTGATTGGTATAACCAAATTATTTAAATTATTGATTTACCGTTACGTACAAAGCTAGGCTTTACTACTTTAACGTTTACTAATTTTTTACGCATTTCTACTTGAGCTGTATCGCCTGTTGAACGTGGTACACGTGCAAGGGCTACACTAAAACCAAGTGTTGGTGAAAAAGTACCTGATGTAATAATACCTATCCCACCGTCAACAATTACTTTAGAACCGCTACGCAAAACGCCTTTTTCTTCAAACACTAAGCCAACTAGTTTGTCAGTGCTTTTTTCTGCGCGTTGCTTAACAAGTACGTCACGACCAATAAAGTCACGATCTTCTGGTTCCCATGCAATGGTCCATGCCATGTTAGCTGCAAGTGGTGATACGCTTTCGTCCATATCTAGACCGTAAAGGTTCATACCAGCTTCTAAACGTAGCGTGTCGCGTGCACCTAAACCAGCAGGCTTAACACCTGCGTCTAGCAGTTGTTGCCATAAATCGGCTGCTTGGTCGTTCGGTACTACTATTTCGTAACCGTCTTCGCCAGTATAACCCGTTGTGGCAATAAATAAATCACCTACTTGAACACCAAAAAATGGCTTCATACCTTCAACAGCGGCTTGTTGCTCAGCATTTAAAAGAGTGGCTGTTTTTGCTTTAGCGTTAGGGCCTTGCACTGCAATCATTGCAAACTCTGGGCGCTCTGTAACAGTTACGTCAAAGTCGCTCGATACGTTAGCTAAATGCGCTAGGTCTTTTTCGCGCGTTGCTGAGTTAACAACTAGGCGGTAAAACGTTTCACTAAAGAAATAAATAATTAAGTCGTCTATTACACCGCCTTGCTCGTTAAGCATGCCTGTGTAAAGCGCTTTGCCTGGTACGGTTAATTTTGCAACGTCGTTAGCTACTAGCTTACGTAAAAATGCTTTTGCTTGAGGCCCTTCAATATCAACAATAGTCATGTGTGATACGTCAAACATACCAGCGTCGGTACGTACGCTATTGTGTTCTTCTATTTGTGAGCCGTAGTTGATTGGCATTTCCCAGCCATGAAAATCAACCATTTTTGCGCCCGCTTCTAGGTGCTTAGCATGTAGTACAGTTTTAGAAGTCATAACATTCCTTCACGTTTAAATTAACCCTGTTTAGGGCGTGGCTTAAATAGATATAAAAACAGGTAAACATTGTTATGCTTACCTGTTGTTTGTATTCGTTATGCGGCTTCACTATGCATAAGTGCAAAACCTTGCGCTTGCATGTAGCTTTGCCATTTTTGTAATTCTTGTTGTTTAGCGACTAATACAAAGTGTTGTTCGTCGTTTTTATCAATGGCGGTAATAAATACATCACCGCTTTGTGCACCGTAACAAAGTTGCGCGTCAGAAAGGCGCAAACCTGGTGTTAATTTAAAAGCATTTACTAGGGTGTCAAATGCATTGCTACCGCTTAGAGTAAAAGTAGCTAGGTCGGTTCGCATTACATAATCGATATCAAAACGAAGTTGTTGCTCATTTATAAGCGCTTGTAATTGAAGGCTTGCGCTGTGTGGCAGTACGAATCTAAACGCAGTTTCGCTAAAGTAATAAACAGCAAAGCTGTAGTCAGAATTATAGTCGCCATCAAGCGTGCCTTTTAAGCCTAAACCGCTGGCGGTAAGCTTAGTTAAATCAAGGCCTAAAATAGAACTTAAAAATACACTGGTTTCGGTGCCACTAAAATCCATTACAACATTGCTGCTGTTTGCTTGCAAAGCGTTAGTAACCGCACTACTTGCGTTGCTGTGGCGGGCAAACATTATTGGGTTAAAAGTCATAACAAACACCTGTGTATTTTCAATGCTAAAAGTATATTGCGCGAGGTGTGTAACAACAAATTGTAATTATTTATCAATTGATAAATAATACTTATATATATAGCCATATAAATTGTAATTATAAATATGAAAAACATATCAACCGACAGCTTACGCACCTTTGTAATGGTAGTTGAAGTAAGTGGTTTTGCTAAAGCAGGCGACTTACTTGGCCTATCGCAACCTGCGGTAAGCCTACAAATAAAACGTTTAGAAGATGTGCTTGGCTATAAACTATTTAAAAAACAAGGACAGCGCCAAGTATTAAACCAGTACGGCGAGCTATTACTGCCTATGGCAAAGCAGATGATGCAACACAACGATGCTATTTTGCAGCAGTTCACCTCAGAAAACATTGCAGGTAAAGTGCGCTTAGGTATTCCGAGCGAATTTGCGGCGCGTATTTTACCCTCAATTATTGGCGACTTTGTGGCACTCTACCCAGAGGTGTCATTAGAAGTTAAATCGCGTTTAAGTAAACATTTGCTTTCGGCCTCAAGGCAAGATCAGTTTGATTTAGTGCTGGCGCTAAATGAGCGTCTCAGCTCTGAAAAATTCCCTATTTTTATGCAAGACAAACTCGTATGGGTGGGCGATCTATCACTTGCACAAAACGACGTGGTTACGCTGGTTACCGCACCAGAGGGGTGTATTTATCGTCGCCGTGCTACTGATGCATTAAAAAGTGCAGGTATAAAATACCGAATTGTCTATAGCAACGCCGATTTAACCGGTCTTATTGCCGCGTTAAAAGAAGGCTTAGGTATTACGGTACTTGCTAAAAGCACAGTACCGAGTGAACTTAACTATCAAGTTCAAACCAAGCATTTACCTGCTCTTGGTAATATTGGTATTAGTTTGGTTAAAAGTTCGGGCGAGTCGGAAAATGCAGTAGATAAACTTGCTGAGTTTATCGCACTACGTTTAGGCTAACACTAATAAACATAACCAATTGAAAAACAAAACAAATTAACAACAATCACATCTAAACCAGTTAATATAAAGCGCTTAAAAGTAAATATACCTAGTTCAAACTTTATAACTAGTTAAGTAATTACAAACTGCTACAAAAGAAATAATTTAGTTAACTAAGTTGCATAAGTAGGTGTTTTTAGTTCTAAAAAACTGAATCATTAAATAGTTAACCTGAATCTCGTTTAAGAAATTGAACTAAATGCCTGTTCCGAGATCCGATCTTTCGACCAAAAACGATTGGATAAGCAAGGAACAGGCATGATTAAATTAGTTGAATTATTTTGCGATGTCGATGATTTTTGCAAAGTATTTATACCCCAATGGGAAAAACAATTACTCGAAGATGGCACCCAAAAACGTCAGCGTTCAGGACGTATGACGACCAGTGAAATTATGACTATTGTTATTAGTTTTCATATGTCACATCACCGAGATTTCAAAAATTACTACCTTGGCTATGTATCACTTATGTACAAAAGTGAATTTCCCAACTTGCTCAGTTACACACTATTTTTAGCCGTTATGCCAAGGGTAATTGTGCCGATGTGTGCCTATTTTACTTCACTTAAAGGTAAACCCACAGGCGTTGAATTCATTGACTCCACATGTATTAAAGTGTGCCATAATATTCGTATTCCAAGACACAAAACCTTTGATGGAATAGCCCAGCGTGGCAAAGGAACAATGGGATGGTTTTATGGCTTCAAGCTACATTTAATCGTTAATCACCATGGTGAAATTGTTGCTGCGAAAGTGACAACAGGAAATGTACATGATACTCAACCAGTGCGTGAGTTAGCGAGCTGCCTGACGGATAAATTATATGGTGACAAAGGGTATTTAAGTAAAGCTTTAGAAGCCGATTTACTCGATAAAGGGGTAAAGCTCATTACGACGGTTCGCAAAAATATGAAGGCAAAAGCGATGTCATTATGGGATAGAGCAATGCTTTCAAAACGCTTTATAATCGAAACAATTAATGACCAGCTCAAGAACATATCCTTCATTGAACATTCAAGACATCGGAGTATGAACGGCTTTATGTTGAATTTAGTCGCTGGATTGGTGGCTTATTGCTTGAAAGAAAAGAAGCCACACCTTAATTTAACTGACGTAGAGCTTAACGCATTAGTTATCGCTTAAGCAGAACTCAGGTTAGTTAATAACATTGATTCGTATTCGTTAACGTGTTCCAATTACGCCAATTTGGATAATTGACATAATTAGGAACACAATGAACCCTAAGTTTTTAGTATCTACTTTGGCAACTGCGGTTGCTTTGTCTTTTAGTGCTACTGCAATAGCAAAAGACACCAGCAATAAAGAACAACGCTTTGAACAAATCACTGTTATTGGCTCTCAGCAAGCAATTAACGATATTCCTGGTTCAGCTACGTTTATTTCTGAAGAAGAGCTTCAAAAATTCCAGTTTACCGATATTTCTCGCGTTTTAGCGTCTGTTCCGGGCGTTTACGTGCAAGAAGAAGACGGTTATGGCCTTCGTCCTAATATTGGTATGCGCGGTACAGGTACTGGCCGTAACGATAAAATATCAGTAATGGAAGACGGTGTATTAGTTGCACCAGCACCATATTCAGCACCTTCTGCATACTACTTCCCTACTATGGGTCGTATGGAATCTATTGAAGTATTAAAAGGCGCAGCCTCAGTTAAGTACGGCCCGCGTACTACGGGTGGTGTTTTAAACTTACTTTCGCGCAGCTTACCCACTGAGCCAAATAGCTCAAAAGGTATGGTAGATGCAGCCCTTGGTAGCGACGGTTACTACAAAGGCCACGCTTACTTTGGTAAAGAAAAAAATAACACAGCAGGTTTAATTGAAGTATTTACTTACGGCGCAGACGGCTTTAAAGAGCTGCCAGTAGGCAATGACAACACCGGCTTTGAAAAAACAGATTTACTATTAAAGTTTGGCCATACGTTTGGTCAAAACGATGCGCATAATCTTGAGCTAAAAATTAAGTACTCTGACGAAACATCAGACGAAACATACATGGGCTTAACTGACGAAGACTATCAAGAAAGTCCTTATCGTCGTTATGCTGCATCGCAAAACGATGAAATGAATACGCGCCACAACGCATACCAACTTAACTATGCATACCGTTTTGGTGATGGCTATGAGTTTTTAGCTACGGCTTACTTAAACGATTTTCATCGTAACTGGTATAAAGCCAGCAGCGTAGGTTTAAGTACTCTTGAGCAGTACAGCGATTTTGAAGCAAACCCAACAAGCGAAGGCATTGAAGGTATTGGCGTTAAAGCTAATAACCGCGATTACCAAGCTAAAGGTATTCAGTCTGAATTACATATTCCTGCAGGCGATCACTATGTGACTGTTGGCGTACGTTACCACGAAGACGAAATGGATCGTTTTCAATGGGAAGACAAATACACACTTAATCAAGACCTAAGCTTAACGCTTACAGAGCAAGGCGTTCCGGGCTCTGATAGCAACCGCGTAGATAGTGCCGAAGCAAGCACCTTGTTTATTCAAGACGAGTGGACAATTGATGCATTAGTAGTAAGTGCTGGTCTTCGATATGAAGACATTACTATTACGCGTGAAGAGTGGTCTAAATCAGATCCAACGCGCAGCAACGGTTTAACTAAAGATGTGTCGAACGATACCGAAATTTTAGTTCCGTCGTTAGGTGCTACTTACACGCTTAACGAAAACGTAACGCTACTTGCGGGCATTCAAAAAGGTTATGCGCCAGCAGCACCTGGTAATGCAGACCAAGAAGAAGAAGAAAGCGTAAACATTGAGTTTGGCTCTCGCTTCAACATGGATAGCTTTAGTGGTGAAATAATTGCCTTTTATTCTGACTACGACAACATGCACGGTAACTGTACTGCAGCGGTTGGTTGTAGCGACGACAACATTGGCGACCAATACAACTACGGTGAAGTAGAAGTAGCAGGCTTTGAATTTAGTGCAGCACGTACGTTTGCAACTGATACAGCTATGTTCCCAGTTAAATTAACATACACCTACACAGACTCTGAGTTTAAAAACGATTTTGATTCAGAAATTTGGGGCGCGGTAGAAAAAGGCGATGCAATGCCTTACGTACCAGAAAACCAAGTAGCGTTATCGTTAGGTGCAGAGTTTTCTGCGTTTGTAGTTAACAGCCAAATACGTTACGTATCTGATGCGCATGCTAACTTAACTGAGTCGGGCTTAAACGCAATTGATAGCCGCGTAGTATGGGATTTAGCCGCTAAATACTTAATCGATGAAAATCAAAAAGTATACCTAAGCGTTGATAACTTGTTTGATAAAACATACGTTGCAAACCGTTCAAACGGTGGCATTCAACCTGGTAAGCCGCGTACTGTACAGATGGGCTACACTTACTCATTCTAAATTGAAAGCTGGTTAAACGGTTCACTAACAGCGTTAATAATTTTTTATGTAAGAACACTACACATCTAAATTATTGCCTTGTTATTAAACCGTTTACCTGCGCTTTGTATAGGGTAAGTGGTTCACTAACAGCGTTAATAATTTTTTATGTAAAAGCACTACACATCTAAATTATTGCCTTGTTATTAAACCGTTTACCTGCGCTTTGTATAGGAGAAATGGTTCACTAGCTGCTTTAAAAACAACTGATATAAGAACAACTATATTTCGTTATTTTTGCCTTGCTATAGAGCTATTTTCCTATCGCTATAATAGAGCATCAGTTGGTGTAAAGTTAAAGCGTAAATTACAGATACAAAAAAGCCGAGATTGAATTTCAATCTCGGCTTTTTTAATACTTAATTTAAATTAGGTATTATTTATTAGGTATTAGTTATTTGCGTTACGTTGGCGTAAAACTTCAAACAAACAAATACCCGTGGCTACCGATACGTTTAAGCTTGAAACTGTACCCGCCATTGGAATTTTAACAAGCATATCGCAATGCTCACGCGTTAAGCGTCGCATGCCCTCGCCCTCTGCACCCATAACAATAGCCATTGGGCCTGTTAAGCTTGCATCAAATACGTGGTTATCAGTTTCGCCAGCAGTACCTACAACCCATACGCCTGCATCTTTAATTTCGCGAAGCGTACGTGCAAGGTTAGTCACTTGAATAAGCGGTACTGTTTCGGCTGCGCCACATGCCACTTTACGTGCAGTACCGTTAAGCTTAGCCGACTTATCTTTAGGTACAATCACAGCGTGAACACCTGCCGCGTCTGCACTACGTAGGCATGCACCTAAGTTATGCGGATCGGTAATACCATCAAGCACCAGTAAAAATGGTGTGTCTTCTCGAGCGATTATCTCATCAAGATCTTTTTCATTAAACGTTGGCGCTGCTTTTACGTTAGCAATAATACCTTGATGCTGCTCACCTTTTGATTTGCTATCAAGGGCTTTGCGCTGCATAAACTGTACTGAAATACCAAATTTACGTGCTTCATCAATAATCGGAGTTGAGCGTTTGTCGTCACGACCTTTAAGGGCATAAATTTCTACAAAGCGCTCTGGTTCGCTTTCTAAAATTGCTTCAACAGAATGAAAGCCAAAAATTAATTCATTACTCACGTATTGTCTGCTCCTGGGCTAGTACGTTTACGGGCATTTTTGCCTGCTCTTTTAGGCTTTTTAACGGCCTTTTTCTTCGGTTTTTTCTTTACGGCAGTGTCTGCTGCTTTTTTATCTGCAGGTTTTGTTGCAGACTTATTTGCAGGCTTGCCTTTATCTTTATTTGCTGGCTTTTTTTTACCTTTTGGTTTGCCATCGCTGTGCGACTTTTTACCCGGTACTTTGCCTGCTTTTAATTGCGAACGAACACTTGCTGGTGCATGCTCAGATTTACCTGAGCCCTTTTTAGGTGCACGACGACGTGAGTACCTGTCTTGTGCAACATCGCCTTTAAGCGTTAAGTTTATACGGCGATCGTCTAAACTAACCGACGCAACTTTAACTGTTACTTTATCGCCAAGGCGATAAACAGTATGCGAGTGCTCACCTATTAGGGTGTGTTTTGCAGCATCATGTGCAAAAAACTCATCGCCTAAATTAGTAACGTGAATAAGCCCATCAATTTGTAAATCATCTAAACGAATAAACAAACCAAAGTTAGTGACCGATGAAATAACACCGTTAAACTCGTCACCTACGTGATCTTGCATAAACTCACATTTAAGCCAGTCGGCTACTTCGCGAGTTGCATCATCGGCGCGGCGCTCTGTTGTAGAACACTGCTCACCTAGCTGATCAACTTCGTCGTCGGTATAAGCGTATTCGCCAGACGTTTGCTGACCTTGTGCTTTTATTACTGCTTTAATAGCACGATGTACTACTAAATCTGGGTAACGACGTATTGGCGATGTAAAGTGCGCATAAGCCGATAACGCTAAACCAAAGTGACCAATGTTATCTGGCTGATATACAGCTTGTTTCATTGAGCGCAGTAGCATAGTTTGAATAAGCTCAGCTTCTGGGCGCTCACCTAATCGCGCTAATACTTGCGTTATTTCTTTTGGTGTTGGTTCGTCGCTTAATGTACTTTCGATACCTAACTCGCCTAAAAACTTAGTAAAGTTACCTAGTTTTTCTTGGTCTGGTTCGTCATGCACACGATAAAGCGCACTCGCTTCATGCTTTTCAAGAATTTTAGCCGCCGATACGTTGGCTAAAATCATACATTCTTCAATGAGTTTGTGCGCGTCGTTACGAATAACAGGCACTATTGATTCTATTTTACGTTGAGCGTTAAATACAAAACGTGTTTCTAGGGTTTCAAACTCAATGGCACCACGGTCTTGGCGTGCTGCTTTAAGTGCCATGTACATTTGCTGTAAATCAGTTAAATGTGGCACAACGGCTGAGTATTCTTCGCGTAGTTTTTCGTCGTTTTGTAAAATGGCATTTACTTTGGTGTAAGTTAAACGTGCATGCGAGTTCATCACGGCTTCGTAAAACTTATAACCCGAAAGCTTACCCGCGCTCGATACGGTCATTTCGGCAACCATACATAAGCGATCTACTTTTGGATTAAGCGAACATAATCCGTTAGAAAGCACTTTTGGTAGCATCGGAATTACTTGCTCAGGAAAATACACTGAGTTACCACGCAAAATTGCTTCTTTGTTAAGCGGCGTGTTCATTCCTACGTAATGCGATACATCGGCAATGGCAACCCATAAGCGCCAGCCACCTGATTTTTTAGGTTCACAATATACGGCGTCATCAAAGTCGCGTGCATCTTCGCCATCAATAGTTACAAGTGGTAAATCACGTAAATCTACGCGACCTTGTTTGTCAGCTTCTTCAACAAATTCACCTAGATGAGCAACTTGTGCTTCAACTTCTTCTGGCCATACATGTGGAATATCGTGATTGCGCAGTGCAACTTCAATTTCCATACCTGGGGCTAAATGCTCACCAAGTACATCTATAACTTTACCTACCGCGTTCATGTTACGGCTTGGATTTTGCGTAATTTTAACCTGCACCATTTGGTTATGGCGGGCACCGTTTTCGTTGCCTGGTAAAATCATTATATCTTGCGTTATGCGCGGGTCTTCAGCGACTACCACAGCAACACCGTGCTCAACAAAGTAACGGCCAACAATTGGCGCGCGCTCATTAGTAAGCACTTTTATAATACGTGCATCGCATTTTGAGCCAGAACCACGTTTAGTGCCTTTAGCTAGTACAATGTCGCCATGTAACACCATATTCATTTGGTGCTTAGCAATAAACCAATCTTTACTCTCGCCTTCAACTTCTAAAAAGCCGAAACCGTCTCTGTGGCCTATTACTTTGCCTTTGGTTAAACCGGCTTCGTCAATTAGGGCGTAGCATTTAAATTTATTGAAATACAGCTGTCCGTCACGCTCCATAGCGCGAAGGCGGCGTTTAAATGCTATTTGGCGTTCGTCATCGTTTACTGCTAGTTCTTCACATAATTGCGCGTAGTTAGCAGGCTTTGAACGCTCTTGAAGGTGAGTAAGTATAAACTCACGACTAGGGACTGGGTTTTCGTACTTTTCTTGTTCTCGACTGAGATTTGGATCTTGGTTTGACATTCACTATCTTGTTAGTTGGTTATGTAGGTATTTTAACCCATATAGTTATAATGAGACAGGTAAAAGCTATTAAACTTTTAAGAAAGCACTTTTACCTTGCTGTTTACCTTGGTGTATAGTTGAAAAATCTAGCGCAATGGAGCTTAACGATCCCTCATAGCTTAGTTCTTAAGGAACACAGACCGTGTGACTTCCTATCTTAAAACGGCAAATATCATTGTTTTTCTCAATGCTTTGCCGCTTACAATTTACCGCTAGTAGCTCAAATACACGATGTATCTTATGGCTGCACCGTGTTTGTTCTATGCAATCCAGAATATCATCCAACCAAAGATAACTGCACTTACTCGCTCTAAATGTCGAGATCGCACACTTAAACATACCCGCTGCACTATGGCAGATAAAACGCTTGATAAGTGTTTGCAGTATACTCAGCCAAACCAATGATTCGGCAATATGAGGATCTCGTGTGATGAACCCTTTAAGGTTATTCCATGACTTTAGTTCTTTGAAAAACAACTCAATTTGCCAACGAGTTGCATATATATCGAGTAGCTCGTCAAAGCTAAACTGTGCCTCTTTTAAATTAGTAACAAGGAAAACGGGGCGCTTTTCATTCGGTAAATAGATAAGCCTGTACTCGGGCCCATTTTTCTTCCAACGTACTGTTAATTCAAGTGGTTGGCTTGCGAATTTATCGAGTAACGTTTTGAGTTTAATGTTCTTTTCTTTAAGTTCTATACCCGCGCAATAGGCTGATGTAACGATTGGGTTAATGTTTTTATTTGCTCTGATCAAAAAATATCCGCCATCTTGAGCTACTTGCTCAAAGTAATCTAAGTCAAAATACCCAGCATCAGCAAGTAATAACGTATCTTCAAGTGTGTGGCTACCTGGTAAAAAGGCGCGCTCAGTTTCAACATCAGGACGGATATCTATTTCGCAGGGTTGTTCATTAAATAGGTCATAGGTAACGTGCAACTCAATTGCGGCAGGACTTACAGCAGTAAAACGACCAGCAAAAACCTGCGCTAATTCATCATGTAGAGCAAATGAAGAACCATCTTGCAATAACACTCGCTGTATTCCTCGCTGGGTAAAAAAGGTTTTATCCAGCGTGTTTACAGTCAATTTAGACATCGCTTGAATAACGAGCTCACGGACAAGCTCAGTCAAGGCTGGTTTTCGAATTTGATTATGAAAGGGTTTATAACTTATCGTGCAATCAGCCTGCGTTCGCAAGTTTTGATGGATATCTGACAAGTTAGCGTCTTGCAGGCAAGATAAGCTTTTAAATACGGCTTTGAGCAGAGAAACGATCGACAGGCAACGGTGTCGAACTTGAAATCCAGAGGTTTTTGCAAGCTCAATGAGGTGTTTTTCTGAGATAAGGGCTTTTAATTGGTTTGAAACTTGGTTAATCTGCATGTGAACTCTGTTTTTAGTCATGTTTTTATTGGCGTAACTATTTGATCATTAACAGAGTTCAACTTCAAGTTTTCTTAAGATCCAACCTATGAACGATCCCTTAACTGCAAAGCATTTAGTCATCTAGTAACAATACTAAGACTTATACTATTTTTTTTGTAGATTTTTCCACAGCAGTTTACTTATATTATCAATAAAGCTTGGGTCTTCTTCTTTCATCGTAAGTAAAATCTGCTTATTCATTTGTGTTTTATTTTGAGCGTAAATCCAACGGTTTTTATTAAACTGCTGGGCAAACTCAAGTGCACCCGCTTGTAGTTCGTCATTATTTGCAAACACAGCTTCAACTACTTTGTTCTCTAGCAGCTGCTCTGCACCAACCCGCTCTCCTGACATAGCTAGACGATTAAAGAATGTTTGCGAAATTGCTTTATTAATTATAGGAAACATCGACGGAACAAACGGCACCATTACATCCACTTCAGGAAAACAAAAAAAGCCTTTGTCTGATTTCATAAATCTAAAGTCGCACGCACACGCAAGTACAGCACCATTACCATAGGTATGCCCGTTTAACGCAGCAATAATAGGCATAGGAAAAGTAACGATGCGTTTAAATAAATCGCCTATTTGCACCATAAAGTCAGAAATTGCTGCAGGTAAAATACTTGGATTAGACATCCATTGAAGGTCGATACCCAATGACCAATTTTTATCACTCGAAGACGTTAAAATAACTGACTTAATATTTTGATCTGCTTCAATGTGGTCTAGGTGTAAATTAAACTCAGCCAAAAACGCTGGATTATGACGGTTTTCAGCGGTATTCATGGTGAGTATAGCGGTGTTATTTTTAGTTGTTAGTTCTATTAAATTTGCCATTAAATCCTCTTTTTTGCTTTTTAAGTTAACTTTAAGCGCAGTTCATTATTTTTATAGTTATCAATAATACCAACTCGATTAATTAAGTGGTCTATTTTGGGGCAAGAAAACCTTGTCGATTATAAGGCAAATTAGTTGTTCTATATCAGAAAATTTTAACACAGTTAGTGTCAGATTTAATCCCTCAAATTGATTAAGTATTGGTATAAGGCATGTTTATTTTTTGAGGTTAAATTTCCAGCGGTATGTTTAACTTGGCGCTTGTAATATTCGAGGTTTGGTAATTAATCGTCTTGAATTCAAGTGTTTAGTTTGGATGAATTTCAAAAAATAAGAAGCACTTAATTTAACTCAATATAAACATTAAAAAAGGCGCTCTTAAATTAAGCATCGTTCTTTACAAAACTTATTGTCGATGTTTTTACTTTCCTATCGCTTCTTTGGCGAACAAGTGTTTTATTGGCCCTAGGTTATCAACTAGCGACAACCCTACTCCGCGAATAAGCTTTTTAAACGGATTAGCCCCTTCAAATAACTCTTTTAGCCCTTGCATCATGGCGATGTGCTTTTGTGCGTCGAGCTTACGGGTACGTTCGTAATCGCGCAGTGTGCGCGTGCTTGCAAATTCTTTATTATTACTTGTTAAAAGCTCAATTAAATAAGCGGCGTCTTTTAGGCCTAGGTTCATACCAAGCCCTGCAAGTGGATGGATTGTATGTGCAGCATCGCCAATGAGTACCACTTTGCCTGAAACCCATTGCTGAGCGTAGCGCATTTTAAGTGAGAAAGCCACGCGCTTACTTTGCACTTCACACAAACCGCATTGACCATCTATTGCAGCCATAACGGCTTTATTAAAGGCACAATCATCCATTGCAAGCAGCTCATCGCAGTGGTTTGGGCTTGTAGACCATACTATTGAATGCGTATTTGCATCGCTCAGAGGTAAAAATGCCAGTGGCCCGGTTGGTAAAAACACTTGGCGTGCGGTATTTGCGTGCGGCTCTTTAGTTTTAACAGTCGCAACTAGCGCATGGTGGTCGTAATCTTTAAAGCTAAGCGCCATATTAAATTGTTTACGAATAGCCGAGTTTGCGCCATCGGCCGCCACCAGCAGCTTAGCAATAATAGGCTCGCCGCTTTTAAGCGTTATAAATACATCTGATTCGCTTTGATGTATTTGCTGATACTGCGTATCGAACATTAGCGTGGCGCTTGGTTGTTGCTCTAGCTCTTTTATAAGCGCGTAGCGGATAATGTCGTTTTCAACAATATGGCCTAAATGTTCAAGCTCAAGTTGTTCGTTATTAAACGCTATTTTGCCAAAACTGTCGGCATCACGTACATCCATATGCGTATAAGCGCACGCTCGCTGTGCGATAATTTCGGGCCATACGTTTAATTGCTCAAGCAAGGTTTGACTTGCAATGCTTAGCGCACTTACGCGCAAACCATATTCGTCAGTTGGCAACGCTTGTGTTGGTGCGCCGTCGAGTACAACGACGCTTATATCGGCTTTTGCCAATCCAAGTGCCAGTGTCAACCCTACGCAGCCACCACCTACAATACAAACCTGTGCTTGCTTCATAAACGCCTACCTTGTTTAACTTGCCCCATTAACTGTTTGGCTAATGGCGCTTTTAATACGGGAAATAAATCCATCGAAAACAACCCAATACTGCGCCCCAATGCGAGCACTCGCGATGAGTTTGAAAAAAGCCTAACAAGTGCATCGGTTAAACTCATTACGGTTTTTATATCATCACAGCGCTTTTTTGAATATTCACGTGTAAACGCATAGCTGCCTAAATCGTGTTGGCTGTTTGCTATTAAATTACTAAGTACTTGCACGTCGCGAAGGCCTAAATTAAAACCTTGCCCTGCAATAGGATGAATAGCATGTGCAGCATTACCAATAACCACTGTACGGTGCGCAATTAAAGACTCAACTTGCCCGTAAACGAGCGGGTAACTCGTGCGCATGCCTACTTTAGTAAATTGCCCACCGCGATAACCAAACGCGCTTTGCAGTGCACTTATAAAGTCTTGTTCATTAAGTGCCATGTGCTGTTCGACTTGATCTTGACGCATACACCATACTAACGAATAACGGTTATTGCTCATGGGTAATAACGCCATAGGCCCGTTTTGTGTAAAGCGCTCAAAGGCATGATTATTATGCCCACCAGCCACTTCTACATTAGCAATAATAGCGCCTTGTTCATAAGGCTGGGTATTAAAACCAAGCCCAAGTAAACTACGTGTTGGTGATTGTGCGCCATCAGCAATAACCAATAGCGCTGCGTTTAATTGCTCGCCGCTTTGTAGGGTGAGTGTATTGCTATGCAGAGTTTGCTCAATGGCAGTTACGCTATCGGGGCACAAAAGCGTAATATTTGACTGCGTTAAACGCAGGTGAAGCGCTCGGCCAAATGGATTTACTTCTACTACGTAACCAAGTGAGGGCTTAGCAAATTCGTCGCAATTAATGTGCGCTTTGCCAAAGTGGCCTCTATCAGACACGCTCACTTTTTTGATTGCTGCGGTGTAAGGGGCATTTTGCTCAAATAAATTGAGGCTTTGTAAATACTCTACCGATTGCTGAGCAAGTGCAATGCTTCTGTCGTCAAAGCTTGGGTGGTAGTCGCCGGTTACTTGATTAGCTTCTACAACGGCAATATTTAACGCGGGATTAGTTTTAGCCACACTTAATGCGCAGCTTGCTCCCGCTAAACCACCGCCAATAATAACTACATCAAACTGCTTAGCCACTTTACTCTCCGAGCTTTATACGTTTTTAGCACTTTGCATAAGTGCTTCTATATCGCTAATTTTTTTAGGTACGCTTAGGGTCAAGTTTTCATGGCCGGTTTCGGTAACTAGCAAGTTATCTTCGATACGAATACCAATGCCTTTGTATTTTTGCGGTGCGCTTGAGTCTTCGCTGATATAAAGCCCAGGCTCTATAGTGAGTACCATACCCGGCTCAAATGCACGCTCAACGTTATTTACTTTGTAATCGCCAACATCATGTACATCTAAACCAAGCCAATGCCCAAGCCCGTGCATGTAATATTCTTTACATGCCCCTTTTGCCATTAGCTCATCAAAGTCGCCGGTTAAAATACCTAAATCAAGTAAACCTTGGGTCATTACTTCCATTGCTAGTTTATTAGCATGCGACATGTAACCACCGGGTTTTACTTCACCAAAGGCAACTTCTTGCGCTTTAAGTACAATATTATAAAGCGCGGCTTGCTCTTCACTAAATTGTCCATTTACTGGAAAAGTACGGGTAATATCGGCGGCGTAACCTTGTAGTTCACAACCGGAGTCTATAAGTACCAGGTCGCCATTTTTTAATACGTCGCTATTTTGCGTGTAATGTAAAATATTGGCGTTGTCGCCACTACCAACAATTGTGCCGTACGCCGGATGCGGCGCACCATTCATAGCATAATGATGATGTAGCTCAGCCTCTAGCTGAAATTCAGTAGCTCCGGGGTGTGAAAAACGCATAGCGCGCATGTGCCCTCGCGCACTAATTTCACAGCCTTCTCGCATAACATCTATCTCGCTTGGCGATTTAAACAAACGCATTTCATGAATAAGGCCGCGTATTTCTTTTAAAGTACTCGGTGCATTAAGGCCTTTTCGTGAGCCACTTCGAAGTGTACCTAGTAACGAAAACACTTTAGTATCAAATGAAGGATAAGCACCTTGTGCAAAATAAATCGCATCTTTTTCATTTAGTATATCGAGTAGCTTATCGTTTAATTCACTTAGCGGGTAAGCTTCATCAAACAAGTAGTCACTTTTAGCTTTATCAAAGCCAACCCTGCGGCCATGCCAAATTTCGGCAAGCTTGTCTTTATCTAAGCAAAATAAAGTACTGGGTGCATCGCTGTTGTTACATAGTACAAGTACAGCGTCGGGTTCGTTAAAGCCTGTTAGGTAAAAAAAGTCGCTATCTTGTCTAAATGCATATTCGGTATCGCGGCTACGCGTCACTTCGCTCGCAGCAGGGATAATAGCAACGCTATTTTTATCCATTTGCGTAAGTAAACGCTCGCGGCGTGCTTTAAATTCTGACTTTTGTACTTCAACCATTATTAACCAACCCGTTTAACTTTTTAAACTAATGAAGTGTTTTTTTAGTACTTTGCGTGTTTTGCTCTTTACCAAGCTCTGCAAAACAAAGTAGTGCTGATACGCGCACATATTCAATCACTTCGTGCAGCGCTTGGCTGTCTTCTTCGGTTTCTTCAAAAGTGGTATCTAGGCGAGTGATTTCGCTAAAATCAGTAATAACTTCTTTAACATCGCTCGATAGTTTACCGTAATCTTTTTGCTTTAAGCCAAAACCAAGCATAAAGCCTGCTACCCATGATACGAGACCATTAGCCTGATCGATGAGTGTTTCGTCGTCGCTTGGTAAAAATAAATCAAACTGAAATTCATCATCATTAAAGCTCGCAACTACTTGCTTATAAATAGTGCCAAAAAACTGCTTTAAATCGTTACTAAACGATTCACCATCATTAAACACATCGCTTAAAAGGCCTAAGTATTCTTTGTCGTCAATGGTTAAACCACACGCAAGTAAACCACTAATTACACCATGCGCTTCGGCAGGTGATACAAATATTTCGTTTTTTTCTAAAAGCAGTTGAGCTTTTTCGTAATCGGGTAAATCGTTCATAATCGAATCTTCGCTTTGCAAGTTAAGGCAATGCTACCACTCGATAAAAAGCAACTCCAATTAATTGTATGATCAAGCTCAAAAACCATGCAATTAAGTAAATGACGGGTTAAAGATGCGGAAAAACTAAGCGAACAGTTTAATTTTTTACGTTTGGGGTTTAAGGATTGGATTATGTCTTATATACTTAAATTGTTCCCTGGGGTACCGGAGCTTAGTTAAGTCCCTGAGCCGATAAATTTTATACTAGGGTTTCTGTTCGTCTACTATTGTGCAAGCTCGGCATGTACCGAGAAGCCTACGGTAAACCGCAGATTCCCGCCCTGAAACCTTCTGGTTTCAGGACTGAAACCGAGTACCGTATCTTGGGGAACACCTTCTTATTTTTATACTCCCTCTTATTACTTATTCATTTCTTTGCTATACCTTCGTACATTATTTTTATAATTTTTGGCAAAAAAAAGCTGCAAACAATTTCTTACTTACAGCTAAATTTTAAATGCTTACGCTTATTTACTTAAACCAACCTTGAAAGCGCTCCATCATCATGTAGTTTATTGGCACTAACAATAAAGTAATAAAGGTCGCAAAAATAATCCCAAACCCTAGACTTACCGCCATAGGTATTAAAAACTGCGCCTGAGTCGCTTTTTCAAATAATAACGGCATTAAGCCAATAAAGGTCGTTAAACTAGTTAGCATTACAGGGCGAAAACGCGATGCACCTGCAATTTTAACCGCATCTAATAACTTTCCACCTTCACTGCGCTTTTTATTAATAAAATCAACTAGTACAAGGGAGTCATTTACTACCACCCCAGTTAAGGCGAGCATACCAAGCAAGCTCATAATAGTTAAATCCATACCCATAATCCAATGCCCGACTACGGCACCTATCATGCCAAATGGAATTACACTCATTACTATAATTGGCTGTAAGTAAGATTTAAGCGGTATTGCTAATAGCGCATAAATTATGAAAAATACAAACACAAGTGCCCAAGCCAACGACCCAAAAGACTCTCGCTGCTCTTTAGCCTCACCTTCTAGTTTGTAATCTACTCCAGGATATTGTTGCATTAACTCATCTAAATACTCCGTTAGGTCAGCCTGAAGTATGGTCATGTTGGTGTTATTTTTTTCGATATCCGCTGTTACATTTAAAGTACGATAGCGGTCTATTCGGTTAATAGTTGACGGGCTTTGTCCTGCGGTAAGGGTTGCAACATGCGATAACGGCACCGAGCCACCAGCTGGTGTATTTATAAGTATATTTTGTAAATCGGCTACAGAGCGACGCTCATCTATAGGTAAGCGAACCATTACACGTACATCATCACGTCCGCGCTGAATACGCTGTACTTGTGAGCCAAAGAACGAGTTACGCACTTGCCCTGCAACATTAACTCTATTTAAGCCCAGCGCCAAACCTTGTTGCGTAAGCTCTATTTGTAACTCTTCTTTACCGTCGGACATACTATCGGCAATATCAAATACCGTTGGATAGGTCGATAAACGGGTTTTAATGTGATCAGCCACGTCTTGTAAAATAGTCAACGAAGTGCCGCTAAGCTGAACATCAATTGGGTCAGAACTTCGGCCAATTTCGGCTCTAAACGTTAAACTTTCGGCACCTGGAATGACACCAATTAAATCGCGCCATTCGCTGGCAAGTTCTCGTGATCCTATGTCTGATTCACGCTTTTCAGCCGGTGTTATTTCAAAGCGTACAGAGCCTGAATTAGATACACCACCACGCCCGCCTGTTGTGGCTAATATATTTAAAATAACGCTTTCGCCAGTATCTGGATCGCGGTATTTTTCTTGTAATTGCTGCGCCTTTTGCGACATGTCAATTACGTATTTATTAGTTACTTCAAACGGTGTACCTGTCGGTAGTGTTAAGTTAACGCGGACTGTTTCGCTTGGTATGCGCGGGAAAAATACAAACTTAGTCCAACCGCTGGTGATCATGGTTAAAATTATAACAAATACACCAATAAACAAGCTTACCGAAGCCAATTTATGGCGCAGTGCTAAATTTAAAGTGGGTTGATAGTATTTTAAAATCGCGTTTTCAAATCCATCTGCAAAACGCTGTTGAATAACATCAAACTTTGAAGGTTCGCCTTTTTCGTGGCGTAGTTTTATATATTTTAAATGTGCTGGTAGTACAAATTTAGATTCAATCAATGAAAACAATAATACCGGAATAACCACTACCGGTATTTGTGCAAACAAGGCACCACGCGCCCCTTCAATAAAGGCCAAAGGTAAAAAGGCAGCAACGGTAGTCAACACACCAAATGTTACTGGTGTTGCTACTTCTTGAGTACCTAAAATTGCGGCCTGCTCGCCCGACGTAGCTGTTTTTAAATGGGTGTAGACGTTTTCACCGGTAACTATGGCGTCATCAACAACAATCCCCAGTACCAATATAAAGCCAAATAAGCTCATAATATTAAGGGTTACGCCAAAAATAGGCATCGCTATAAACGCGCCCATAAACGAAACCGGAATACCAATAAATACCCAAAATGCAATTGCAGGGCGTAAAAACAAAGTAAGTAAAGCCAGTACTAAAATACCGCCTTGTAAAGCATTGGTAGTAAGGGTCGAAATACGACTTTTAACCAGCTCCGAATCATCATCCCAGTAACTTAGTTCAAACCCTTGCGGGAGAGAGCTTTGTTGCTCTTTTATGTAATTTTTAACTTCGTCAGCAACAGTAATCGCACTTTGCGGACCAATTCGATATACGTCGATAAATGCAGCCTGCTTACCATTAAAGCGAGTACGTACTGGGGTTTCTTCAAAATCGTCTTTAATTATTGCAATATCGCCTAAGCGAATAATCGTGCCGTCAGCTTGGTTTTTAACAACAATATTGGCAAATTCATCTTTACGATATGCTTGCCCTTTAGAGCTTATAAGTACGTCCCCACCTTCAGTTTTTAAGTTACCAGCAGAAATATCAGAGCTTGAATTAGCAATGGCACTCGATATTTGTGCAAGGCTTAAATCGTACTGGCGAAGAACGTCTTGGCTTACTTCAATGGCAATTTCGTAATCACGAACGCCACTTAGCTCTACCTGTGTTACATTAGGTAAACGTAGAATTTGATCGCGTACTGTTTCCGCGTATTCGCGCGTTTCTTTTTCGCCGTAATCACTTGATACAGTAACCGCGATAACTTCGCGAATTCGCTCCGCAAGCGCGACTATTGGCTTCTCAGCATCGGCTGGAAAGGTGTTAATTGCATCTACACGACTTTTAATATCAGCTAAAAGCTCACGCGGGTCGTAGCCCGTTTCAACTTCAATTGTTACAGAGCCTGAGCCTTCAGAAGAGCGGCTAAATATTTGCTTAATACCTTCTAAATCTTGTACGGCTTCTTCTATACGAATTGTTACGCCTTGCTCTACATCCTCTGGTGTTGAGCCACGCAAACTTACGTTCACGCTTATCATGTCGGTTTCGAATGAAGGGAATACTTCAAGCGGTATTTTAGTCGATAAACTAAAAAGCCCCGACAGCAGCAACGTTACTAGCAATAAGTTAGCTGCAACATGGTTTTTGGCAAACCAAGCTATCATGGCTTATCTCCTTGCTTTGCTGGACGGCGTTTTTTTAACTCTTCAACACTAATACCAAGCTCTTTTGCTTTTTGTTCAAGTTGCTCAGCTGTAGGGCGCTTTCCTTTACCTTGCCCATTCGCTCCACGGCTTTTAGGTTGATCTGCACTTTGTTCACCTAAAATACTTACTTGAGTTCCTGAACTCACTTGCCCAAGCGGCGTAATAACAAGCTTGTCATTTGCGTTTAAACCGGTTTTTATCATCGCCTGAGTCGCATTTTGCCAAGCTAGTGTGATGTCTTTGCGCTTAAGTACGCCACCTTCAACAATGTAAACGTACGTTCCTTGATAAATTGTACTGTTAGGAATTATAAGTGCGTTAGATACTGTTCTGCCGGTAATTTGCGCTTTTATATACTGCCCAATTTTTATTGGGTACTGGTTATTTGCTGTTGCTTTATACGGGTCATTAATTTTAGCAACGACATAAAGCTGCTGTGCGCCTTCATCTATAGCACCTTCTGTGCGTGCTAATTGACCTTGCCACGTTTGCTCACCTACTAAGTCAGAAGTAAATTTAACAATTGAACCCGCTTGGTTTTTAGCACCATCGCGATACTGCTCTGGTAAATTTACAAATGGGAGATCTTTATTTTTAATTGGTAGGCGAATCTCAACGCTATCGATTGCGTAAATGGTGGCTAGCTGTGTGTTGTTAGTAACAACTTGCCCTAAATCAACACTACGGCTGAGTATACGCCCCGCATATGGCGCCGTTACTTTAGTGCGCTCTAAATCAAGCATCGCTTTTTCAAGTGCTGCCTGCGCCGATAAAACCTCCGCTTCAGCGGCTGCTAGTTGTGGCTCACGTAGTACTAAGCTGCTTGCCTGATTTGAGCCGCCAAGGCGCTTCCAATCGGTAATAGCTTGTTGCCCACGCGCCTTCTCTTCTAGCAAACCTTGCTCTGCGGTTAATAAATTGGCTTGAGCAGATTTAACTTCAGCCTGATGATCTCTGTCGTCTAGTTTTAAAAGTACATCGCCTTTTTCAAAAAAACCGCCTTCTCTAAAGTCATCACTTACTTCAATTATTTGCCCAGATGCCTGAGCCACTAACAAGCTTTGTGTACGTGGTTTTACAGTACCGTAGCTGTCTATCATCACTTGATAATTTTGTGGTTTTAGCTCAAGCGCAGCCACACTTATTGATGCCTTAGGAGGTGTCCCAAAGCGTTTAGCCTCAGGCGTGTTATTTTTAATAAACATAACAATTAAAATAGTGGCAACTATAACCACCGCTGGAATAATAATTTTTGCTGTTTTAGTTTTCATCGTTATTGCTCTTTAGTTCACTTGAGGGCTTTGCAAAATCACCACCAAGGGCAATGTGTAAGTTAATTCTATTGGCTATTAATTGGTTTTTAATATCGATTAAGGAGCTTTGCGCGTCAAAAGAACGGTCTTGGGCATCAAGCACTGTCGTGTAAGTTACCAAGCCACTTTGATACTGCTCAAACGACAATTGCTCTGCAGCAAGTGCGTTTTCTTGTGCCTCTAATGTGCTTGTATATTGAGCTTTGAGGGACTGCTGCTGCGAAATTGCATTTTCAACATCGCCAAACGCGTCATAAAGCGTTTGTAAATAAAGCTGCTCTTGCTTTTGAGTATTAAGACGCGCTATTTCTTCGTTGGCTTTTAAGCGCCCTCCTTCAAAAAGTGGCGCTGAAATACTACCTAATAAAGACCATGCAAGGCTTGATGGAGAAAACAAGTCGCTTACTCGGTCTGTACTATCACTTAATGAAGCTGTTAAATCTAAACTTGGAAAGCGTTGTTTATGCGCATATGCCAATGATGCGTCGGCTGCTAAAAGCTCATACCAACTTGCACGTAGAGTAGGTTTTCGCGTTATAAGCTCAGAAGGTAATCCTAGAGGAATATCGGTATTAATAACAGGTAAGTCACTACTAGCAGTAATGGCACCTTTTGGGTATTCACCAAGTAAACGCTCAAGTACACGTGCTGATGCCGATAAACTCGCTGTTTGAGTGGCAATGCGAGAGCGTTCATTATTAAGCTCATTACGCGCTAAATACACATCGAGCGCTTCGTTTATACCTTGGCGATAGCCAGACTCAATAATATCTAGATTTTGTTGTGCATTGGCTTCACGACGCTTAAATAAATCCAGTAATTGCTGCGATGTAACAACATCAAACCAGCCAGTTACTACATCAGCAACGAGTTGCTGTTTAGCTTGCTCAAACCGTGCCTGTTGCGCTAAATAGTTAAGATTAGCTTCGCGCTTAGCGTCAGAAAGCTTACCCCATAAATCAACCCCGTAAGTTAAATTTAAACTTACGGAGCTTGCGTTGTCGTAACTTACAGGGCGGTTGTCTTTACTACGGCTTGTACGTGTTGATAAATCGAGGCTTGGCCAAAGTGCAGCGCCCGAGACTATAAGTTGCTGCTTTTGAATTTCAACATCATAACTCGTTTGCAAAAGCTGTTGGTTATTTTTAAGTGCTTGTTGTACAAATTTGTTAAGCGTAGGATTTTGTAATTGTGTAAGCCATTGCTCTTGTACTTTTAATGCTGAGCTTGATGCTTCTTGCTGCCATTGCTGAGGCATATTATTAGGCGCTTGCATGCGCTGCGACGAGTTCAAATCACTCGCACAGCCGCTAAGCAGCATCACACTAATTGCCAATAGGGTTGGCTTGCATTGCCAAATCATAATTAAACCTAAATTACTGCTATTTATGAGGTTAATTCAAGCACTTTGGCAAATTTTGCTCAACCTACTTTACATAACATTACATAGCTAGCGATGAACTAACATAATAGCCAGTTATACGGTAAAAATGAGCAAATGATCAGCAATTTTTAACAATAAAAAATTAATTTTTTGTAATGTGTTTAAGAGATTAAATATACAAAAACAAAAAAGCCCCGCTATAAGCGAGGCTTTAAATAAATGTGCCGACTAACCGACTCGAGCGGTTGACCTGCTGATTAAAAGTCAGTTACGTGGTATCAGTAAAACCACTGGTCATGCGGATTAACTATATGAATAATTTATTGAAGTATAATAATGGCCCTATCGTTTTCAACCCGATTTATTGTCAGGGCAAGATCACGAACTTTACCTTGACTTAAAAGTATGATCTTATACTCCTTTTTTAAGGAGCATCCCCATGTCTAACATTCAGCTATTTAAATATTTCGAATCAATCGACGACCCTCGCCAACAAGGTAAAGTTGTTCATAAACTATTTGATATCATATTCTTAGCTGTTAGCGCTGTTGTTTCAGGCTGTCAGGGCTGGGAAGAGATTGAAGATTTTGGTCATGATAGACTAGATTGGCTCAGAAAATATGTTCTTCTTGAACAAGGGATCCCTCGCCATGACACAATTGCTCGTGTAATGAGCCGTATTGACATGACGCAATTCCAAGATTCCTTTTCTTCTTGGATGAAAGCCTGCTCCAAATTAACTCAAGGCGGTGTAGTTGCTATTGACGGTAAACGATTGAAAGGTTCATTTAATCAGTCAGATAGGCGCGATGCGCTTTATATGATCAGTGCATTTGCATGCGAAAATGGTGTTGTTTTGGCACAATGCCCAGTTGATAAAAAGTCGAACGAAATAAAAGCGTTGCCAGAGCTGCTTGAATTATTAGAGATAAAAGGCTGCTTAGTAACGATTGACGCTATGGGGTGTCAAAAATCAATTGCAAAAAAAATAGTTGGTAAAGAAGCCGATTACTTACTTGCGGTAAAAGCAAACCATAAAAAGCTACTGTCACAAATAGAAGATGTGTTATTACCTGAGGTAGCACGACAAGCATCTGATGGGCTCTTGTTTAACGAAGTCGATTATCAAAAAAATAGAGAAGAATTTAGGTGCTGTGCAGTGAGCCATAACGTGAGCAGTTTATCAGAAACGATACACTGGGAGGGTGTAAAAACAGTGGGTGTTATTGTTTCTTATAGGAAAGAAAAAGGTAAATTAAGCAATGAGTTATGCTATAGATACTATATTAGTTCAGCGAATTTAACAGCGGAAGAACTCGCGAGAGGAGCACGACAACATTGGCAAATAGAAAATGGATTACATTGGCGTTTAGATGTAGGATTTAAAGAAGATGAGTGTCGAATTAGGCGCGAAGGTGCAGCACCTGTATTTGCGGGGCTGAGACACATCGCATTTAATCAGCTAAAAGCAGAAAAAAGCTTTAGTAAAGGCATGCCCGCAAAACAGAAAAAAGCTATGCGCAGTACAGCCTACCTTGAAAAGGTACTGAACGCATAGACTTTTTTCATGCTCTTGCCCTGGATTTATTGTACTAATTGTGAGATTAATGTGGTAATTATCAAATTAAAAATCAGTTTGTAAATTTCAATAATTAACCAATAAAAACTGACTGATCCATATTTTGTAGTTTTGAATAATCGACCTGTTGATCCAAATATCACTGATTATTCAATCTTTACCCTAGCTTCATATTTTTATTTATAATTAGATTGATTTACTGCTCTCCGATATCTACAGGTAAATCCAATATGCAATTGAGTGCATTCTCTATCTTTTCTTTCTCTCCGCTCTCAACAGTTGATAATCGCAGTAGTGGTATTGATACCTTCGCTAAAATATTGTTTTTGTGATTATCCCTAATCTTCTGTTTCTCATTAAGCTCATGAAATTCATACCCATCTACTTCTATCGCCAAAATTGGCTGCATATCGAGTTTATTAAACAATAAAAAATCGATATGAGTAAACGGGTGATTAGCAAACTTTTGCTCTTCTTTGGTGAGTATTGATAAATTGCTAATTAATAAGCCTAACGTGTAGTTTCTCCGATATGAAAAGGAGCTATATAAGTTTTGGCTTAAAATATCATCTAACAAGGTGGACATAATATCCTCAGATAAATAGTCAGAATTCCTTTTTATTTTGTGTCTAAATGCAGTCAAAGCATTTGAATATTCTTTGTATAAACAGTCGAAAATAGAAATAGTTTTACTTTCAAAAATGCAAGGGGATAACGATTGATACTCAATATGTCGCAGTAAATCACCGATATTTGAACCTTGCTTTTTTAATACGTTTTGAGAGGTTACTAAGGTGAATCGTTTCTTAGCTCTAGACACTGCTACATTTAAAAGATTTGGTTTATCCATATATGCAGTTAATGTGTTTGATGTAGCACTAAATATTATGCTTTCCTTTTCCCTACCTTGAAATTTATGTACTGTATCCGCTGCAATATTTGCTATTGCAAGACGTGATTTAGCTTGATCTGCCTGTGCTCTATAAGGGGAAATAAAACCAATTTCATCAACCTCTGATAATCTTAATTCATCACTTAAAACTTCATTATTTATAACATCTAATTCTCTAATATTAATAAATCCACTACCTGAAGCTGGCTTTCTTGCGTGATTGCCTTTTTCCGTTTTGATGACTTTGAATGGATCAGTTGAAGAAGATGTCATTATGATTAATTGACCGTCGTAATATTTTTGATTACAAAAGTCGATAATTCTAGGGTGGCAACGATAATGTTCTTTTAAAAGTGTTTTAGGTACTGAAGTAAACAGTTTATCTAGTGAAGATAATAGGCTTTCGTGAAAATAACTATAGCCATTCATTACATTAAATCGTAGATCTATAATATTGTTTAATGAACTGTCAGGAATGTGTGGAAGTTGTTTTAAATCACCAACGACGACAATGTTTTTGGCACATGACATTGATAAAAAGCCGGTCAATAAATCTACCTGCGATGCTTCATCAACAATTAAATAATCAAATAGCTCGGTTTCACTTTTGTTATTAATAATTGAATCAGTAGTGCTAAGCACTATAGGGTATCGATTAACAAACCCTTCGAATGCTTCTTGGCTTCTTTTATAGAGTTATTGTCAAATCTGGTGTATGAGCTCATCTTGATGCTCTGTTTGATCTTGAGTTATTCTTTCGCCGTCTTTAAATTTTACCCCTGTAATTACTTCAGCCAGTAACTTAAACCCTCGCAAGCGGTACCATTTTTTCTCTGCCGACTGCGCGAGTTTAAAAACCATCATTAAGGTGGTTGTCCGGCTGCCACAACTCTTCACTTTATGCGTTCTCAGCCTTACCGTCGCAAACGTTGACTCTATCGGATTACTCGTTCTTATGTGCATCCAATGCTCAGCAGGATAATCATAAAATGCCAGCATTTCATCTTTATCCTTCATCAAGCAATCCGTCGCTTTTGGGTATTTGACTGAGTAATTTTTAACAAATAAATCATACGCTTTATAAGCAGAAGCTCGACTCTCTGCCATCCAGATATCTTGTAAATTCGCTTTGATTTTAGGTTGCATTGATTTCGGCACTTTGTTTAGCACATTCGCGATTTTATGCACCCAGCAACGTTGATGTTGGGTTGTTGGCCATACTTTGGTGAGGGCATTCCAAAACCCCAGCGCACCATCCCCTATGGCCAATTTTGGTGGTATTGTTAGACCCTGTGAGCGCAACTGATTTAACACTTCAGTCCAGCTCTGCTCAGACTCACGAACCCCGTCAACCACCGCCAATAGCTCCTTTCTGCCCGTTTCATCTACCCCCATAATTACCAGTAAGCACAGCTTATCATCCATTCGAATTTTACTGTAAATCCCATCGGCCCAGATATACACATATCGACGTTTAGCCAAGGAACGTTTAGACCACTGCTGATACTCCGTTTCCCAGGTGGATTTCAACCGAGAGACACTATTGGCCGACAAACCTTTGGCTTGCTCGCCTAAAAGAGACACTAAAGCGGGCTGCATATCACCCGTCGAAATTCCTCGTAAATAGAGCCATGGGATCAGCTCTTCGATATTTTTTGTCCGTTTCAGATAAGGCGGGATCAAGGCACTATTGAATTTAATGCCTTCCTTTTTTCGATCCCTGACTTTAGGTATTTTGACCTCAATATCACCAAGGCCTGTTTGGATCGTACGCTCAGGCTGGTGACCATTTTTGACGATCCGCTGAAGTCCCTCGACGGTCTCATGCTGGTATTGAGCCAATAAAACAGCCAACTCAGCCTCAATCGCTTGAGCTAACAACTGCTGCGCCCCGCTTTTAAGCAACTGCTCTAACGGATTGTCTGGTTTTTCAATGGAAATAACATTATCATTTTCAGTCATTGCGATGTCTCTCTGGTTAATTGTTGATCTGGTCAAGATCAATTAACAGATTACATCGCAATGACTTTTTCTCATACACCAGAAACGACTATAGCTCTCTTTTATAAGACTTTACGTCTACATTGCTATCTTTAATAGACTGGTATTTTTGTGCGATAAATGATTTAAATAAGGTGTTAGATAGTTGTGTTTGCCTTTGTAAAAGGCTTTCATAATTCTCATTAATGAGAAGTTGCTCTAAGCCATTTATTTCTTGATCTAGCTCAATTTTTTTACGTTGATAATATTCGCTAATGATGCTTTTAAAGACATTTTCGTTTAGTAGCCTTAAATCACCAAATTTGTAAATTTTATATCTATATAACCATTTAAATTTTGTTAGCCAACTTAATCTTTCAGATTGAGAGTGGTACTTAAAATCGGCTAAAAAATTTAAAAGGTTAGGGGTATTCCATTTAGTCATAAATGATAAACGTTTGATGTTTAAGGGTCTGATATCAAAGTATTTATCGAAATATTGTTTTTCTATACCTAGACGTACTAGGGTTTCTTTAATAACTGCCAGTGCATTGTTAGCTTCTAGTAACTTAGTTATCTGACTACTTATTTGGTTTAATTGATCTTTAAGATGATAAACAGTGTTGCTGTCCATTGACCAACCTTTAAGTTCAGGTAGATCCCCTTTAACACTAAAAAATTGCTTTTGTGAGTCCTTATTACCTAGCCTTGCAGCGATAAAGCTTATTTGCTCTTTCTCTAGCTTCTCAAAAACATTATCAATTGCGGAATTGTTACCGGCTACCACAGCAACATTTTTTCCTTGCATGATTATGTTGGTAATTATGTTGAGAATAGTTTGTGTTTTGCCTGTGCCGGGAGGGCCTTGTATCAGGCTAATTTGACTTTCCAAGGCATTAATAACTGCTTTTTGTTGTGAAGGATTTATACCAAAAGGAAATATGGGATAGGTTGTGATTTTTTCATGCTTTGGTGGCGCTAGCGGAGTTATTGTCAAATCTGGTGTATGAGCTCATCTTGATGCTCTGTTTGATCTTGAGTTATTCTTTCGCCGTCTTTAAATTTTACCCCTGTAATTACTTCAGCCAGTAGCTTAAACCCTCGCAAGCGGTACCATTTTTTCTCTGCCGACTGCGCGAGTTTAAAAACCATCATTAAGGTGGTTGTCCGGCTGCCACAACTCTTCACTTTATGCGTTCTCAGCCTTACCGTCGCAAACGTTGACTCTATCGGATTACTCGTTCTTATGTGCATCCAATGCTCAGCAGGATAATCATAAAATGCCAGCATTTCATCTTTATCCTTCATCAAGCAATCCGTCGCTTTTGGGTATTTGACTGAGTAATTTTTAACAAATAAATCATACGCTTTATAAGCAGAAGCTCGACTCTCTGCCATCCAGATATCTTGTAAATTCGCTTTGATTTTAGGTTGCATTGATTTCGGCACTTTGTTTAGCACATTCGCGATTTTATGCACCCAGCAACGTTGATGTTGGGTTGTTGGCCATACTTTGGTGAGGGCATTCCAAAACCCCAGCGCACCATCCCCTATGGCCAATTTTGGTGGTATTGTTAGACCCTGGAGCTATAGTCGTTTCTGGTGTATGAGAAAAAGTCATTGCGATGTAATCTGTTAATTGATCTTGACCGGATCAACAATTAACCAGAGAGACATCGCAATGACTGAAAATGATAATGTTATTTCCATTGAAAAACCAGACAATCCGTTAGAGCAGTTGCTTAAAAGCGGGGCGCAGCAGTTGTTAGCTCAAGCGATTGAGGCTGAGTTGGCTGTTTTATTGGCTCAATACCAGCATGAGACCGTCGAGGGACTTCAGCGGATCGTCAAAAATGGTCACCAGCCTGAGCGTACGATCCAAACAGGCCTTGGTGATATTGAGGTCAAAATACCTAAAGTCAGGGATCGAAAAAAGGAAGGCATTAAATTCAATAGTGCCTTGATCCCGCCTTATCTGAAACGGACAAAAAATATCGAAGAGCTGATCCCATGGCTCTATTTACGAGGAATTTCGACGGGTGATATGCAGCCCGCTTTAGTGTCTCTTTTAGGCGAGCAAGCCAAAGGTTTGTCGGCCAATAGTGTCTCTCGGTTGAAATCCACCTGGGAAACGGAGTATCAGCAGTGGTCTAAACGTTCCTTGGCTAAACGTCGATATGTGTATATCTGGGCCGATGGGATTTACAGTAAAATTCGAATGGATGATAAGCTGTGCTTACTGGTAATTATGGGGGTAGATGAAACGGGCAGAAAGGAGCTATTGGCGGTGGTTGACGGGGTTCGTGAGTCTGAGCAGAGCTGGACTGAAGTGTTAAATCAACTGCGCTCACAGGGTCTAACAATACCACCAAAATTGGCCATAGGGGATGGTGCGCTGGGGTTTTGGAATGCCCTCACCAAAGTATGGCCAACAACCCAACATCAACGTTGCTGGGTGCATAAAATCGCGAATGTGCTAAACAAAGTGCCGAAATCAATGCAACCTAAAATCAAAGCGAATTTACAAGATATCTGGATGGCAGAGAGTCGAGCTTCTGCTTATAAAGCGTATGATTTATTTGTTAAAAATTACTCAGTCAAATACCCAAAAGCGACGGATTGCTTGATGAAGGATAAAGATGAAATGCTGGCATTTTATGATTATCCTGCTGAGCATTGGATGCACATAAGAACGAGTAATCCGATAGAGTCAACGTTTGCGACGGTAAGGCTGAGAACGCATAAAGTGAAGAGTTGTGGCAGCCGGACAACCACCTTAATGATGGTTTTTAAACTCGCGCAGTCGGCAGAGAAAAAATGGTACCGCTTGCGAGGATTTAAGCTACTGGCTGAAGTAATTACAGGGGTAAAATTTAAAGACGGCGAAAGAATAACTCAAGATCAAACAGAGCATCAAGATGAGCTCATACACCAGATTTGACAATAACTCTAGACCCTGTGAGCGCAACTGATTTAACACTTCAGTCCAGCTCTGCTCAGACTCACGAACCCCGTCAACCACCGCCAATAGCTCCTTTCTGCCCGTTTCATCTACCCCCATAATTACCAGTAAGCACAGCTTATCATCCATTCGAATTTTACTGTAAATCCCATCGGCCCAGATATACACATATCGACGTTTAGCCAAGGAACGTTTAGACCACTGCTGATACTCCGTTTCCCAGGTGGATTTCAACCGAGAGACACTATTGGCCGACAAACCTTTGGCTTGCTCGCCTAAAAGAGACACTAAAGCGGGCTGCATATCACCCGTCGAAATTCCTCGTAAATAGAGCCATGGGATCAGCTCTTCGATATTTTTTGTCCGTTTCAGATAAGGCGGGATCAAGGCACTATTGAATTTAATGCCTTCCTTTTTTCGATCCCTGACTTTAGGTATTTTGACCTCAATATCACCAAGGCCTGTTTGGATCGTACGCTCAGGCTGGTGACCATTTTTGACGATCCGCTGAAGTCCCTCGACGGTCTCATGCTGGTATTGAGCCAATAAAACAGCCAACTCAGCCTCAATCGCTTGAGCTAACAACTGCTGCGCCCCGCTTTTAAGCAACTGCTCTAACGGATTGTCTGGTTTTTCAATGGAAATAACATTATCATTTTCAGTCATTGCGATGTCTCTCTGGTTAATTGTTGATCTGGTCAAGATCAATTAACAGATTACATCGCAATGACTTTTTCTCATACACCAGAAACGACTATAGCTCCGCTAGCGTAACAAAATTACTAATGACACATTCAGGTTGGATGGCACCTAGTTTTTTATCGTAAAATAAATTTAAATGTGGTGTTTTATTTTCAAGTGATTTAGCTAAAAAGTAGTAGTAATCAATTAATTGTTTTGTATCTTCATATTCTGCAATGTTGGGAACTAATTCGATGTTTTCAGTTAGTTCTATTCTTTTCTCTTTATCACTAAATAAGCGCACATAAATTCCAAAGGAGAGTGCAAAATTCCACTTAGAGGTACCTTTATTCTTAATGCGGACGAGATTTTTATTCAGCTCTATTTGGGTAGGTTGATCAAAATACTGCACTTTCTCTTTATTATAAGCGTACATTTTATCGCTTTTGCCAAAGTAAACCTCGTATTTATTTCCATTTTCAATAATTGAAGAAAGTTCTTTTGTTTTATCCAGCCAGCTGTTCGATTGGAATACTAATATTAAAAATTTTCTCTCATCCATGATTAGTTAAAACATTACCTTAAATTTAATCCTGAACGGGAACTGATATTAAAAGCCATAGAAACCCCTTCGTTATTACCTGTTGCTGTAACAGTTATATTAGTATCTTTCTTAGCTCCTAAGTTATCACTTGAACCGTATATTACAGGTTTATTATTAAAATCTTCATAGCTAAGTTGTTCTGCTGATGAAGAATATGCAACAGTATAGTTGGCTGACATCTTAGTGCATTTAGCTTTTACTCCGTTCTTATCAATAATTATTATTTCACGCTTAAATTCCCATTCACCATAATGCTTAGAGGCATCATTTGTCATTTCAACATCAACTATATTGCTTTCTTTAATATTTTGAGTTGAAGGTGATGAAATCAAATTATAAACAAAATCTGAAATTAACAATCTCTCATTTTTATAAGTTAAAACTATGGCTTCTAGCGAATATTCAACTTTTTCAGAATCTTCTAGAAAGGTTACATTGAAATCAATATCGTCAATTGTTGTTGAATTGAGTCTTAACTTCACATCTTTAGCTTTATTCAAATATGAAGGCCAAGGTTTAGCCAATGCCTGACCAAAAGATATGGCGTCTACTTGCATTTTTTTTGCATATTTTTTAGCTGATACTGCAAACCCAGATTTTGAAACAATTACGGTTTTTTGAATACCAACGCTTTTATGTTTATTAATCAGTTGTTCCATTGTTGGAACCCCTACTGGGCGAGACTTCGCTGTGCATTCAATACCTATAGTAACTTTATAAGGACCTGAATTATCCTCAATTAAAATATCTATCTCTCTATCCTGCTCAGAGAGAGGAGCCCATAGCATTTTTGATTCAGTTACTATTGCATCAGACGATGCAAGGTGTTGGTTTATTGCTAAAATAAGTTTTTGATATTCGTTAGTTCTTTTGGGCACGCTACAACTGCTCCTACTAAATGCCTAAAATTAACTTCCATGGTAAGTGCCAAAGAAAAAGGGCGATTACAATTATAAATAAGGTGCAGCACATGACATAAAACCAATTTAAACATGACTTTTGATAATCATGCCTATTATCAAGGTCAGTTATCATGCCTTGAATTTTTTCATATTGCTCACTGTATTGATGTTTTAATCGGTTCATTTGGCTAGTGAACTCTGATTTCAATGCTTTCAAAGAATGTTTTTGATTCTTAATCAACATTATCATCATTGCGGAGTACACAATGATAGAAATGCTCAGAAATAAATTTGCCCAAAATGATTTTTCATCGACAATAGTACTTAATTTAAATGATGCTAAAGCCAATGAAATTGGAATGCCTAACATTTTAGATTGAACCGAAGAAAATATTTCGTCTAATTTTATAAAATAGTCTCGCTTTTTCTCTTCGTACTCTTTTCTGACCTCATCGAATGAAAACTCACTTACAAACAAATTGTAATTTTCTATAAATCTTTTTGAGAATTCTCCGAAGTTTTGAATCAAATATGACAATTTGTTTTCTGAGTTATTAGCTATACCTAGTCCAAACAAAGCTTCTTTTAATATACTTACTTTTTGCTCTTTATGGCTATTATCACCAAAATAAGCATAAATTGCTGTTATGCCATCTAGCGAATCAACTAAATCATCCTTTCCATATTGTAGCTGAATATCGATTCTCGACTTATGTAAATAAGTTACTTTGTTGACAACTACATCAGATAAGTGCTCAGCATGATCTGCATGTTCTATTAATAGCTCTACTAATTTTACAACACCTAAATAATGTTTTAATTCACTTTCAATTACATCTGTAGGATAAGTTAGATGGTCATCTAACAAATAGAAATTATCGGGGCATTTAATTAGATTCGGCTTGAAATCTAGGAACTCTTTCCATGACTGAAATATCCCTTGAGGCTTAATAAGTTTTATTAAAGCAACTTTTCCATTGTATTTTTCAAGCTCATTTACATCAATAAATACATTATCAACTTCAACTGAATCAATTTCTAAGCAATCAGGTAATCTTTTAAAACAATTGCCCGTTACTTCAAACTTAATTGACAAAAACTGACCATCCACTTTCAGTTTATATTGTTCAGAAAGTTGTTGTAATGAATGATATATTTCAGAAAGCATTAGCTTGGCAACTGATCAATCAAAGACTGTGGTATATCTGTAATTTTAAGTGACTTATTTTTTGTATCATAAAAAACAGAAACATTTAGTAAATCACTAGAGAAGCTGATGGACAGGTCTTTATTTTTTCCAATATATCTAGTGAGCGATCTTAGTGCTGCTTTTTCTACGGACATTTCATTATTTAAACTGTATGGTTCATTTTGTGAAATTTCGAGAAAGGTATCTTTATTTTCAGGTTGAAAACATGCATCTAGAGCAGTAGAAATATTTTCTAGTAATATAGCTTCATCATTTGCTAACCATTCGGTACATCTGTCGAAAACAAACTGCTTGATATTTTCCGAAGCACTATCGTCGAAACCGTTAGTTTGACAATATTCTTTTGTAACGGCTACTAGATTTTGAGTATCGATTCTAGCTCTTGTAAATTCTTCACATCCAATAAATTTAGCAAAATAACTAGTTACGTCTTTGGCGTTTTTACCAATTCTAAATGAAATATATCGATTAGAGCTCCCATCGCTCCAATTTGATAAATTTATTCTTGAAGCCATGTGAAGTTTATCAAGATCAATCTGTTCTATTTGAGCAAGTGTAAGGTTTTCAGATAATGCCAAACCTGCTTTTTTTCTCAATAAAACCACAGATAAAAAGTGTTCTTCGTTATGTATATAATGATTAAACCAAAGACACCCACCTTTTGCAGTAGGTGCTTTAAATAATTGTTTTTGAAATTCTTTGGTTGCGGACTGTGTAAATTTAACAAAGTCAGTAAAGGATAACTCATTGAGATATATATTTTATAGATTTACAAATTGTGGTTGTTGCTCGTCTTCTTCTGGTTGGATAAAACCACCAGAATTTAGGCCTGTTCTTTTAAATAAGCCAGTTAATTGTTTACTTAAATCAACTGCATGAGAGTCAATTTCATTTTCACTTTGTCTAAATATTACTTCAACCGCGGCAGAGTCCTCTTCTTTTTTTACTTCGTGGACTATTGCATTTAAAATCTGCATAGATAAATTCCTTTTACATCTTATTTTTAAAGTTAATATAACAGCAGCAAGCTAAAAACTATATAATTTAAGATCAAATAATCATCATGTTATATGAGTTTTATGTAATTTTTTCTTTTGGATTAGGACGTGTTGATCTTTTCGTTATGAAAAAAACAGCATGAAGATAAGGTATAATTGAATTCCTAAAAACCTTACACCTAATCCTCATGCCAAAATTAATGTTAACAGACGCGACATGGAATGTCTTGTCTAAAGTAATGTACCTAAGTGGTCGAATTTATAATAAGCCTGACCATAGAAAAACGCTCAAAGGCGTACTGTATAAGATGCGCACAGGTATTCCATGGCGAGATTTACCTTCTGATTTTGGCTGTTGGAGTGCTCTCTATAGACGGTTTAATTTATGGTCCAAAAAAGGGATTTTGAATGAACTGTTTCGCGTATTATCTCGTGATGCGGACATGGATTGGGTCTTCATTGATGGCAGTATTGTCAGGGCTCACCAACATAGCTACGGCGCAAGAACCGCTGACAATGAATAAATCTGTAAGAGTCGAGATGGCAATTCAACTAAAATTCACCTTGCAGTATATAGCGCAGGGTTGCCCGTTTATTATGAGTTATCCAGTGGAAATACGCATGATATCGTCCATGCAGAGTCAGGGATTAAAATGCGCTAGCTGTGGTGAACACTAATGATGAAATTACAGGAAATATAATTTATTAGATCAATTAAACCTAATAGTCCAATATAACGTTATATTATAGATAAATGAATCAATCCAAGCACACTTCCCCTAATTCAAATTAGTGCCCTAGTCAGGGGGATTCAAAAGGGTGTGTATTTCGTGCCTGTTAATATATTGGTACGGCAGGGTTAAATCACGTATAGCGTGCAGAATAGGTGGGGTATGGGAGTTTATTGGTACTAATGAAATCTACTATAGAATTCAACCAATCAATAGATACAAAAAAGCCCCGCAATAAGCGGGGCTTTAAATAAATGGTGCCGACTAACCGAGTCGAACGGTTGACCTACTGATTACAAGTCAGTTGCTCTACCAGCTGAGCTAAGTCGGCACACAAAACTGTGTGCTAAGGCACGTTCAATTTTAAAGATTGAGAACTTTTATAAAGCACTTAAAATAAAAAAACCTTGCATAAGCAAGGCTTTTCAATAAATGGTGCCTCGACGCGGAATCGAACCACGGACACGAGGATTTTCAATCCTCTGCTCTACCGACTGAGCTATCGAGGCACATAAACTGTGCTAGTTAACTAAATTTTCTAAGTTAACTTTTTACTAAACTAGTTTAGTAAATAAATGGTGCCGACTAACCGAGTCGAACGGTTGACCTACTGATTACAAGTCAGTTGCTCTACCAGCTGAGCTAAGTCGGCACACAAAACTGTGTGCTAAGGCACGTTCAATTTTAAAGATTGAGAACTTAAAGTAAATGGTGCCTCGACGCGGAATCGAACCACGGACACGAGGATTTTCAATCCTCTGCTCTACCGACTGAGCTATCGAGGCACATAAACTGTGCTAACTAAAAGTAAAATAATTATTTAACTTTTAGCTTTATAAATGGTGCCGACTAACCGAGTCGAACGGTTGACCTACTGATTACAAGTCAGTTGCTCTACCAGCTGAGCTAAGTCGGCACACAAAACTGTGTGCTAAGGCACGCGTAATAATGTTTAAACTGTTGATTAAACACCACTACTTTAATAAATGGTGCCTCGACCCGGAATCGAACCAGGGACACGAGGATTTTCAATCCTCTGCTCTACCAACTGAGCTATCGAGGCACTTAAACAGTGCTAATTAAAAATCTTAAATGATTTTTAATGCAATTCCCACTCACCTCTACCGACTGAGCCATCTGGGCGTGCGGCGTATTAAACGAGTTTTGCCCTTACAAGTCAACTTTTTTTTTATCCTTTATAACCGTTTGCACGGTTTTCAGCCAACCCCGTACATTTTTTATTAATAATGTTTATTTTTCCTACAACAAAAGTTGATGTAGCATATAAATACACTGAAACCAGACTAAAAACGTAGTGAATTATTTTTTTTAGGTGTTACGATTACTCAGATAAATACGATAAGGACTTATCGTAGTAAAATATACCAACGGGAACAATCAATGCAGAGTAAATATTCTTCGCCGGTAAAGGGCTTACTACCTCTTTTTTTAATCATTAATATAGTAGTGACATCGCTTGCTATTGTTGCCTATTCACTTTACTCACAAAATCAAACTCGTTCTGAAAAAATAGAGCCGTCTATAAATATTGCAGATCTCGCAACTAGGCTTGATTTACCTATGGTCGATGCTTTAACTATGTATGGCCAAGGTAAAGTAAGGCAGTTACTCGATTTAACCTCATTATTAAATAATGACTTTCATTACACTTTGTATCGCTTTAACTCCACTTCACAAACAGAATTAGTATATAGCAGTACCAAACCAGCAATCGCTTCTATTAAACTAAATGAGCACCTAATTGACGATGGTGTTTTACATCACTTACTAATGTTAAACGACCAACCTATTGGAGAGCTTATAATTAAGCAAAAGCAATCCAACCTTTTACTTACCATGCAGAACTCCCAAGTTGTTCCCTATCTAATCGCTATTGCCAGTGTTATAGCACTGTTTATATTTGCATTAATGTTTAATGCTTATATAAACAATCGCTTACGTGAAAGCACTGGTTTGCTAACCGAAGAGCTTCAAGCCATCGCTGAGAACGGTAATTACGATAGTAATGTAAGTGAACAACTTGAAATAGGTTTAAATGTTGTTGCGCAAAATATTAATCTGTTGCTGCAAAAAGTACAAACGGCAATGACAAATAACGACACAGCCCAAAAAGAGCTACAAAAGCTTCAAAACAGCTTAGAAACAGAAGTGCACAACCGCACACTGGCCCTTGAACAAGCAACGTTAAAGGCCGAACGAGCAAGTGAAACTAAAACAACTTTTTTAGCGACTATGAGTCACGAAATCAGAACACCGATGAATGGTGTTATAGGTACTATTGATTTACTTCGTCAAACAGAGCTTGATGGCGCTCAGCATCGTCTGAGTACCATTATTCGTGAGTCTGCATTTTCTCTACTAAGTATATTGGACGACATTTTAGATTTCTCAAAAATTGAAGCTGGTAAACTCAATATAGACCCAATCCCATTTTCAGTAACTGATACTATTGAAGAAGTTGCTCGAGTGCTTTCCTCAGTGGCAAAAAAACGTGAGCTTGATTTAGAGCTATCTATTGCCCCAGACATTCCGATTAACCTTATAGGTGATACTGTTCGAGTACGCCAAGTACTCTATAACTTATGTAGTAATGCAATTAAATTTACTAGCACGGATGAAAAAACGCAGGGCCATGTGAAAATTTCAGTTGAAGTTGCACATAATACAGCCGATCACTTCACTTTACGTTTTTGTGTAACCGATAACGGTAAAGGGATGACACAAGCTCAATTGCGAGAAATATTCAATCCATTTATTCAAGCAGAAAACTCAATTACAAGAGAATATGGCGGTACCGGTTTAGGCTTATCTATTTGTAAAAGCTTAACAGAGCTAATGCTTGGAACCATACACGTAAACAGCCATATTGGCATTGGTAGTGAATTCACTGTTGAGCTCCCATTTAGCACTTCGGGGAAAATAAAATATGATCACAAAGGAGCATTAAACGCTAAACATATTGTTGTTGTGAGTAATCACCTTGAGCGTCAAAAAGTAATGTATCGTTATTTATCATTTATGGGTGCTAAAATAACGAATGTGTATAATGAGCAGGAAATTGAAGAGCATCAATATGATCCGGATATAGTTTGGGTCGTCAACGGTATCGACAATATGGATAAAATTAACGCACTTTTGAGACGTTTGCTTTATTCTTTGGAAGATAATAACCAACAAGTGGTAGTGCTGAGCAAACTAGATGAAGCAGCCATAAATCATAAAAATATTTTTTATATTAATGCAGCTCCATTATGTAAATCTAACTTTATGCTTTCAATACTTGTTGCCGCTGGCCTGCACCAACCAAAACAGATTAAAAAAACTAAAACGCTTAACAACTATTTAAATGTTGAGCAAGCCCGACAAGCTAACAAACTAATACTACTTGTTGAAGATAACCTCTTAAATCAACAGGTATTAACCGACCAGTTACACATATTGGGTTACGGAGTAGAAGTTGCCAATGATGGCGTAGAAGGCCTTAATATGTGGCGTAAAGGCAATTACTCACTTATTTTAACTGATTTACATATGCCTAAAATGTCTGGCTACGACATGGTTGAAAAAATCCGAGGTGAAGCTGAGTTACTAGAAGCAATCGATGCCCAGCCTTATATTGTAGCCGTCACGGCCAATGCTTTAAAAGGTGAGAAAGAGCGCTGTTTAGCAGTAGGTATTAATGATTTCATCACTAAACCCATTGAATTGAATGCATTAGAAAGTACTTTAAAACGCTGGAGCGATAAACAAAACAACGGTAAAAATGTTGTTATTCATCAAAATACCACTTTACCTGTTGATATGGATGCCGTTGCTAAATATGTAAACGGTGATAAAGCTAAACAAATGCGTTTTTTCAAAATGTATTTAGAACAAAGCCAAAGTTTAATTAAATCTATTAATTCGGGTGTTATGGTAAGTGACTTAAATGAAATAATTGAAGGCTGTCACCAGTTAAAGTCAATATCAAAGACAATCGGTGCGCAAATGGTGGCCGATTTAGCAACGTCATTTGAAGATAAATGTAAGGCTGATGAACTAACAAGTGATGAGCTAATTAATTTAAGAGATAAGTTAGAGATTGAATATTCAAAAGCGGCTCAATTTTTAAAAGAACAAGTTAAAATTACCTCACAAGACGATGAGCTAATTTAGCTATCGTTTAACAAAATTAAAAAGGGCTGTTAGACAGCCCTTTTTAATTTAAAGTAAAATTACTTTTCTGGAGGTCTATAACCTTCAATTTCTACATCTTTATTTTCAAACAAAAAGCCAACCATCTGCTCTTCTAAAAATATACGATGTTCTGGATCCATCATATTTAAATGCTTTTCGTTAATCAGCATTGTTTGCTTATGTTGCCACTGAGCAAATGCTTCTTTGGAAATATTATTAAAAATCTTTTCGCCAATTTCACCTGGGTATAATTGAAACCCAAGACCTTCTGCTTCTTTTTGTAACTTTTGACAAAATACTGTACGTGCCATAATTAATTCTCTTTAGCGATAAATGCAAACAGTTTAACCTATTGGTGCAATTTGTTTAACCAACTTTTTAGTCGGTGCGGCCAAACCAACTTCTATCGACTGATCTAATGGATACCATATTAACTGTCTGTCATTAACAACATCAGGAATACACTCTATATTCAGTACGTGTGGATTTATCGTTAGTTCAAAATGCGAAAATATATGTGCAAATGGATCAAGCTGTTTTAGCTGAGCCTTAAACCCTTGCTGCGCCATAAATAATTCTAGATCTGCGTACTCAGCAAATTCAAAAAAGCCAAATAACCCCCCCCAAATTCCCGAATTAGGTCGCTTTTCCATTAAAACTTTGTCATTACACTTAATTATTAACTGATGACAGCTTTTTTTAGGCGTTGTTTTTTTAGGTTTTGAATGTGGGAACTCTTTTACCTTGCCTGCATTAAAAGCACCACAGCCTGAGTTTAATGGGCAAGCCTCGCAATCAAACCGACTGCGTGAGCAAACACTCGACCCTAAATCCATCATAGCTTGATTAAACTCGGTAACATTATCTTTAGGCGTTAACTGCTCTGATAAATGCCAAAGCTGGTTTTCGACTTTTTTAACGCCGTACCAGCCCTCAATCATAAAATAGCGCACTAAAACTCGCTTCACGTTCCCATCTAAAATAGGGTGATGCTGCCCAAGCGACAATGATAAAACAGCCCCGGCAGTAGAGCGCCCTATTCCAGGTAAATCCATTACTTCATCGAGTGTTTTCGGAAACTCACCTTGGTATTTGTCACGCACTATTTTAGCCGTTTTATGTAAGTTGCGCGCACGTGCGTAATAACCCAAACCAGTCCAGTGGTGTAATACTTGATCTTCATCAGCATCGGCCAAAGCTATGATATCTGGAAAGCTCTCCATAAATTTCTCAAAATACGGAATAACAGTTATAACTTGGGTTTGCTGCAGCATCACTTCAGACACCCACACTTTATAAGGAGTTTTACCTAGTTGCCACGGGAGTGTTTTACGCCCATGAAGGTGATACCAATCAACAACTTGATTAGAAAAAAAGTGTGACTGTTCTTTATTTAAATCCAACATTTTTAACTTTTACTGATGCCCAATGGCGGCTCAGTCTATTGCAGTTAACAAAAAGATCAAGCTATACGGGGTGTAAAACCAGCTAATACTTGTGATTGCGGGCTCGGTCAGGGATAATATGCAACCATTTTTAAACACATTGTTTTTGTCAGGCCAATAATATGAGTGAATCAAGCAACACTAACCTTGAGCAAGCTAAGCAAGAAGGTAAATACATCCGCACCATTCGTAGTTTTGTAAAACGCGAAGGTCGATTAACCAAAGGCCAAGCCGCTGCAATCGAAAAATGCTGGCCAACAATGGGCCTAGAGCATAAAAACGGTATGCTTGATTTAAGCGAAGTTTTTGGCAACAACAACGATGTAGTCGTAGAAATTGGTTTTGGTATGGGTAAATCGCTTGTCGAAATGGCAACAAATGCCCCACATCTAAACTTTATCGGTATTGAAGTACACCGCCCAGGCGTTGGTGCTTGTTTAATGGATGCCGATGAAGCAGGCATTACCAACTTACGTATTTTTGAACACGATGCAGTTGAAGTACTTGCAGATTGCATACCTAATGAAAGCTTAACCACACTGCAATTATTTTTCCCTGATCCTTGGCATAAAAAACGTCATCATAAACGTCGTATTGTACAAGCTGAGTTTGTTGAAAAATTAAGAACTCAATTAAAAATGGGCGGTGTTTTTCACATGGCTACAGATTGGGAAAACTACGCAGAGCATATGCTTGAAGTTATGGAAGTGGCACCTGGTTTTAAAAACCAATCTGAAACAAACGATTATGTTCCACGCCCAGATTTGCGCCCTCTTACTAAGTTTGAGCAACGCGGCCATCGTTTAGGCCACGGCGTATGGGATTTAATGTTTGAGCGTACTGAGTAATTAAATTTTAATTACTTAATCTCACTTTTAATAAAACTAAACATACTGTAAGGCAAAGCCATTTATGAGCGTATTAACCAACCCAAGTTTACTGTTACTTCGAAATAGCGAGGCACTAACGGGTAAATCTATCTTGGTGGTCAACTTTGTTCAAGATGGCTTTTTAACAGAGCTTAAAGAACTTAACCCGCAAAGCAAAGTAACTGCATTTAGCTACAACCATGCTAACGGAGAGTTTGCTAAAAACACCAAAGATGTTGATATTCATGTAAGTCACACAATACCTGGTAACGACTACGATTTAGTTATTCTTTACTACCCTAAATCAAAACCAGAATTACTTATGGCACTTGATAATATCCGCTCTGCTATTACTGATGATGCCGAGCTATTGGTGGTAGGTGAAAACAAAAGTGGTGTTAAATCAATTGAAAAACAATTAGCTGGTAAAGCTGAGTTTAGTAACAAGATTGATTCAGCTAAGCACTGCGTTCTTTACTCATTTGCTGAAATAACCAAACACCCACACTTTGATATTACGACCTATCACAAAAAGTTTGTTGTTAATGTTGCCGACACTGAGTTTACAGCTATTAGTGTTCCTGGGGTATTTAACCACGGCAGTTTGGATGCAGGAACAAAAATACTACTTGAAAACGCACCAACGATAAAACAAGGTAAAGTGCTCGACTTTGGCTGCGGCGCTGGTTTAATAGCAACCTATTTAGGACTGCAAAACTCAGCCCTTGAGTTTGTCTGTAGCGATGTTAGCGCCTTAGCAACATATGCAACAGAACAAACTTTAAAGCTAAATGGTATAAAAGGCATTGCTATATTAAGCGATGGTCTGAAAAATATTAGCGGAAAATTTGATTTAATTGTAAGTAACCCACCATTTCATACTGGTATTGCAACTGATTACACTGTTGCTGAAACTTTTCTTGCAAACGCAAAATTACATTTGACGAAAGTGGGCAAGCTGAATATTGTTGCTAACAGCTTTTTAAAGTACCCGCCTATTCTAGAGTCTCAATTTGCAGACTATCAAACGGTATTTAAAAATAATAAATTTGCTGTTTATAGTAGCTAATTTAAATATTTAACTGATTGAGCACGTTAAGTGCTCGCGCTAACTTTCGAATAAATATAAGAATTAGCCTCGTTTTTTCCTTCATTTTTCTGCGTCTTTGCTAAACTATAACCTTAACTAATTAAATTAACTCAGGCGACAATCAAACAATGCCTAAAAAAGTACATCAAAGTAGTATTCGCAAAGCGCTAATAAACTTAATTATGCTTATAACAGCTATTTGCTTGTCGTTATCTATTTCTATTTCAACTTATTTAAGTGTTAAAGAACAAAAGCAGTTAATTATTAGCAAACTGGTTATTCTTTCTGAAATTGTTGCTTTTGATGCAGGAAACTCTGTAATAACAAACAATAGAAAAAATGAAGAAAGACGGCTTAAATCGTTTGATAAAATCCCACTTGTTAAAAACATCCATATTTATTCAATAGAAAAAACCTCACAAAAACCAGTTTTTTTTATCAGTTTTAATGCAAAAAAAACACCTCCGGTGCCACTTAGAATAGATAGCATTGACGAATTAGAAACACCACGTATCAACAATGAATATATTGAACTTATACGCCCAATTTTAAATGATGAAAAATTAGTTGGCTACGTTTACATGCGTGGAAGCCTTGAGAGCCTTGATGTATATATAAAACAAAAAATACTAATCGATATATTTTTAACGCTACTAATACTTATTGTGGTGTACTTTATTGCTATAAAAGTACAAAAACGGATTGCAAAGCCAATTGAGCATTTAAACAGACTATTGCAAGACGTATCAAAGAACCATAATTACGACGCACGAGCGCCATCAACCAATGTAAAAGAAATTACCGCGCTTTCTAACAGTTTAAATATCATGCTTGCCCGAACTCAAAAGCAACTTACCCGACACGAAAAAGATAAAGAAGAAATAAAACAATTAAACCAGAATCTAGAAGAAAAAGTAAATCGACGTACTATTGCACTTAGAGAAGCAAATCAAGATCTTTTAACGACACTTGAGCGTATGCACCAGTATCAAACACAAATTGTAGAAAATGAAAAAATGGCCTCACTTGGGCAAATGGTTGCAGGCGTTGCTCATGAGGTTAATACACCGATTGGACTTGGGATCACCGGCTCTACGTTGTTGCGTGATAAACTCGCTGATATAAAACTAAGCTTTGATGATAAAAAACTTACGTCTAACCAATTAAAAAACTTTATAGATGAAGGTATAGAAAATCTTGATTTAATTTATCGTAACTTAAATCGCGCTGCTGATTTAATTTCTAACTTTAAAAAAGTTGCGGTTATCCAAGATGATGGTGATAATACCAATTTAAACATCCATAAGCTTATCAGCGATGTTCTAACATCAATGCAATCAGAGCTTACCGATAAAAACCCTGTCGTTACTATTAATTGTCCTACTGATTTAGCCATACAGAGTAAATCAGAACCGTTACAGCAAATATTTCAACAACTATTACTTAATTCTGTAATTCATGGTTTTTTAGATGCTGAAAACAACAAAATACGCTTTGATATTGAGCTAATCGGGAAACAACTCACTATCGTTTATAGTGACAATGGCCAAGGTGTAGATAACAGTATTAAGCATAGAATTTTTGACCCCTTTGTTACATCTAAAAGAGGGCAAGGTGCAAGCGGTCTTGGAATGCATCTAGTTTATAATTTAGTTACGCAATCACTTGGGGGGCGAATACTCTTTGATCTAGAAGAACAACAGGGTGCACGCTTTATAATTACAATTCCTTAATGGAATATAACTAAAAAGTACATTAATTTAAAATTTAGTCCTTGAATTACTACTTAATGACCACATAAAGAGTGCATGTGGTAAAATACGTAATATTAAATAATTAATACGAAGTCATTTGTGAACTTTATCATCTTTGTGATATCACATACATTGATGAAAGGTTAGATGATGATATAATTTCGCTTTGAATTGGTTTGATTATTTTAAGCACTTTTACATAATTGATGGATGTATCGATTATTAAAAGAAAATGGCTTCGACTTTACTATTCAAATGAGTACATCCGTAGATATATCTATTAAACAGTAGTTTTTGCACGGCCCTTTTTAGTAAACTTTGAATACGCTACTGTTTAAAATTTATCCACATTGTTTTTTCTTGTTAACAATTGGATATAATCCTATAATCTCTAGTAATCGGTTTTATGTGTAATACCGATTTTTTTGTAAATAATCCAAAAGGTTAATTAATAATGCAAACGCCAGTCATTCTAATCGTAGAGGATGAAGACGTAACTCGACTAAACCTCGTTAGTTTATTTGAAGCTGAAGGTTACAAAGTTATTGAAGCCATTGATGGCGATGACATGCATGACAAGCTTACAAATAACGATGACGTTAATCTTGTAGTTATGGATATCAATCTTCCAGGTAAAAACGGTCTTATATTAGCTCGTGAATTACGCCAAAAGCGCAAAGTGGGCCTTATCTTCTTAACGGGTCGAGATAACGATGTTGATCGTATCTTGGGGCTTGAAATTGGTGCTGATGATTATATCACTAAACCGTTTAACCCACGCGAACTGACAATTAGAGCGCGTAACCTAATTACACGTACAGCGCTAGGTGGTGAAGAATCAGCACTAGAAACAAATGGTGTTATTACATTTAATGGTTGGGAACTTGATGAAAACAGCCGTTGCCTAACATCTCCCAATGGTGATGCTAAGCGTTTACCTAAAGGTGAGTACAGAGCACTGCGTTTAATGCTTGATTCCCCTGGCCGCATTTTTAGCCGTGAGCAATTAATTAAACACATGACGGGCCGTGAGCTTCGTGCAAACGACCGTACTGTTGATGTTACAATTCGTCGTATTCGTAAACACTTTGAAAGCGACAACTCAACATCAGAGTTAATCAGCACTATCCATGGTGAGGGTTATCGCTTTATTGGTAAAATTGATAGCTAATTAGAACGAACATTTACTCTAATTGCTGTAAAAATAAATGAAGGGCTTGTTGTCCTTCATTTATTTTATCTGCTAGAACATCTAACCATTCGTTCAAAACTTCATCAGTTTCATCAATAGCGCCATATTCCATTACTTTTGCATGAAGTTGCACATCATTTAAACCAACAGATCCAGCGGCTCCTTTAAGCTTGTGCGCTACCGATTTGTACTCTTCTCTATCACCGCTATTTAATGAAGCAAGTAACTCTTGTTGGTATTGTGGGTTTAACTTTTCAAACAACTGACTACTGCGTTTAAATACAACCACTCCCATTGAGTTAACAAAGTCTTCTATTGTCTCAACATCAAGTAAATGAGCATCAATGCCTTTAAGTGCTTCTGCACTTACTTTTAACTGAGGCGCTTTATTCTCTATTTTTTTAATATCAAATAGGTCAGCAAGCATTTTATCAAGTTTCACTGTATTAATAGGTTTAGCAAGTGCTCCTTGTATTGATATTCCCGCAAGCTCTTCTTCTGCGCTTCGAACGTTAGCAGTAAGTGCAACAATCGGTAATTTATCAAAATAACTATCTGCTCGTATCTGCCTAGCTACTTCGTCACCATTTATATCTGGTAATTGCATATCAAGTAAAATTAAATCTAAATCGTCTTCAGTTTCAACAAAAGATAGAGCATCTTCACCTGTTTCGGCCCATAATACTTCGTGTCCTCGCTGCTCTAATAAGTTAGTCGCAATCTCTGCATTGAGCGGCACATCTTCTACCAGTAAAATATGCAAGCTTCGACCAACATAACCTTGTTCCGTTGGAGCAATACAGAGGCTTAACGGTATTTGAACCGTAAAACAACTGCCCTTCCCTTCGGTACTATCGACAGTGATAATACCATTCATAGCACTCACTAAGGCCTTTGTAACAGCAAGTCCTATTCCTGAACCAATTGCATTAGTCCCTTTTATATCTGGTGCTTTATAATACATATCAAATATTCGCGGGAGCTGCTCTTGCGGTATGCCTTGGCCTGTATCTGAAATTTTCATGACTAACCAAGCGCCTTCAGAGCGATTTTCTCTACGGCAAACAAGCTTAACTTCACCTTGCTGAGTAAACTTAACAGCGTTATTAATTAAGTTCCATACAACCTGACGCAATCGGGTCGGATCTAACTCTGCATATACGTCAAGCACACCATGACGCTCAATATTAAACTTTAGTTCTTTTTGTTCAGCAATAAGCCCAGCAAAATTCACAACGTCATTAATGAAGTCAGAAACATTAATTGAATTAGTGGCTATATCGAGTTGTTCTCTATCTATTTTATCTAAATCTATAATATCGTTAAAAATATTACCTAATGTTTCAGCACTCGAGAAGACTGTATTACACCAACTGCGTTGCTGTTTATTAAGATCCGTATCAAGTAACATCCGAGTTAACCCAACAATACCATTTAGCGGAGTACGTAACTCATGACTCAATGTTGCAATAAACTTCCCTTTATCTTTATATGCTGTTTCAAGTGCTTGCGCGGCTTCTTTTCGGCTGGTGATGTCACGGCCAAAGCCAAGTAAACCTATGTAATCGCCCTCATCATTAATAAAAGGAAGTTTACGTAGTTCAAACCAACGAGTTTCACCGTTTACTTCGTAACCAACATCGATAGTTAGGGGTTGATGATTTTGCTCTACTTCTTTATCGGTTCTTAAAACTTCAGATAGAAAATCACTTGGAAATATTTGCTCAACTGTTTTACCAATAAGCTCACTGCTGGACTTTCCCATCACTTCTTCAAATACTTTATTACATCCAGCAAACACACCATTATTATCGCGGTAATAAAATAAATCAGGTGATGAGTCAACAATAGAACGTTGCAACATACTTTGTTGTGCTAACTCTTGCTGTGTTTTTTTACGTTCTGCTATTTCTCGGCGTAACTCTTCAATAGCGCGATGCTTAGCATGAAATGCCATTTTACGTTCATCAATTTCAATATTTAATCGGCTGATATTATCTTTAAGCGTCTGATTTAGTAATTTTTCTTGTTTGGTTGCGCTATCTAAATATGCATATGAGGCGTCTAACTGACGGATTGAATTGAGTAGCACACTAATAATTAGCGGAGACACAACAGCAGCAAAAAAAACCACGGCTAAAATATCAACAAAGTTAAATTCACCTATTGCGACATAATAAAACATGCTCGATAAAATAAGAGATGCGGCTAATAATAAAGAATAACAAATAGCGGCAGTTTTAAACTCACCAAATCGTGTTATTAAGCTGGAAAGTACCCGAACCCAAGGGCTCAAAGAATAATCGGTCATACGTAATTTTATCTCTTAGCGGTGTGCTTAAACATAAGTAAGGCAGTAAAAATTGCTAAACATACTATTTTTGCCGATTTTAGCATTTTTCTATTAGCTATTTTCATGTTGTGCGACAAAAACAGAAAAAATTCATGCTCGAAAGTAAACACTATTAAAGTCCTCATTTCAGGAGATGATTATTTCGTGTAAAATACGACGCCTTATCATTGCAATTAACGAGTAACATACCATGCAAACTAATATGCCCGATATAGCTGACACCGCCCCCGCTTTACAAACAGGTAAATTAGACTGGGTTGGTATGGGTGAAATTGAGCTGCCATTCATTTTTGAATCCCGTGATTTAGCGCCTGTTACTGTTAATGCTAAAGCCCGTGCATTTGTTAACCTTCACAAAAAAGAGGCTAAAGGCATTCATATGTCGCGCCTATTTTTAGCCCTTGATATGTTGTCTACTGAGCAGCAAGTTAACCCTCAAACTATAGCGCAAGCACTCGATACATTTATTACTAGTCACGAAGGCCTGAGCGATAAAGCACAAATTGAATTTAAATTTGAACTACCATTACGCCGTAAATCACTACTAAGTGGTAAAACAGGTTGGAAAAGCTATCCAATTACGCTCACTAGTACACTTGAAAATAACAATATTCATTATGAGCTAACAGTCAACGTTACTTATTCTTCAACCTGCCCCTGTTCAGCGGCGCTTGCTCGTCAGCTGATACAAAATGCATTTAGTGAAAAGTTTAATCAAGAAACACTGAGCCAGAAAGACGTACATGAGTGGCTTGGTACAACGCAAGGTATTGTTGCCACCCCTCACTCACAACGCTCTATTGCTAATGTAAAAGTAAAACTTAATAGCAAAACTGATGAATTTGACGTCGTAAATTTAATAAACATGCTTGAGGAGGAACTAAAAACACCTGTTCAAGCCGCAGTTAAGCGCGAAGATGAACAGGAGTTTGCTCGTTTGAATGGTCAAAACTTAATGTTTTGCGAAGATGCTGCACGTAAAATAAAAGCATTACTTGAACATAATAATTACGCAGATTATTGGCTACAAATAAACCATTATGAATCACTCCATGCCCATGATGCAGTTGCTATTGCAGTTAAAGGGCTCACTAACGGTTATCAAGCTTAACCATAAACTGAATAAAGCATAAAAACGCGATAACAATAAAACCTTAATACACATTATTTAGGCACACTAATTGCTTTAGTTATGCAGTGTCAATTTGTTGTTATGAGGTTACCGTATGGAATTCGCTTTATTATCTATTTTAGTATTAGTTGTGGGTGCGTCTGTTGTTGTATCAAAATTTAGTGACGATGGTGGGAATCCGTATCCATTTACTCGCAAGCAGAGCGTATTTACACAAGTAGAGAGTGCCTTTTTAAGTTTATTAGAACGTGCTGTTGGCGATCAATACAAAATTGTAAGCCGCGTAAAATTAGTCGATGTAATTGATTGTAAAGAAGGCTTATCACCTAAATCTAAACGTGCAGCAATTGCTAAAGCAAAAAATAAACAACTTGATTTTGTATTAATCGATAAAGATAAAATGACTATTGTAGCCGCAGTTGATTTAGTTAATAACGCAAATAAAGATGGCCACAAAGCACAGCGTGATTGGTTTGTTAATGGTGCACTTGAAGCAGCAGGTATTCCTCATATTCGAATGAAAGTAAAGTCGGGATACCGCCCTTCTGAAGTACGCGATGCTATTATGTATAAAATTGGTAAACCTGGCGCCTCTCAAGCAAAACGCCCAATTCGTAATCGTGTTCATAAACCGGCAGTACTATCACCTTCTCAAGCAAAGGCACAAACAACAGCTTTAGCTGAAATTTAGTAATACTCTGAGCTAAACACGTTTCTAAAAGTATTTTAAGCGAGCCGTGAAAACTGCTCGCTTTTTTGTTTTTTATGGCTAACTTCACGTATAATCAAGTCATTCAAACTCAGGAATTAAACATTATGAATGTTGGTATTATTGGCGCAATGGAGCCAGAAGTTAAAATTTTACGCGAAGCTATGCAAAATCCACAAATTTTAACTAAAGCAGGTTTCACTTTTTATACTGGCGAACTAGCTGGCAACACAGTAACACTTGTTCAATCTGGTATTGGTAAAGTGGCATCAACTATTGCAACCACCTTACTTATCGATAACTTTAAACCTGACTGTGTAATTAACACAGGCTCAGCCGGTGGATTCGATCCATCGCTAAGTGTTGGCGACGTAGTCATTTCGTCAGAAGTACGTCACCATGATGTAGACGTCACTGCTTTTGGTTATGAGATTGGCCAAGTACCACAAATGCCAGCAGGCTTTGCAGCTCACCCTAAATTGGTTGAAGCAGCAGAGCAAACAATCGCAAAAATTAGTGATGTTAAAACATTAGTGGGCTTAATTTGTACTGGCGACACATTTATGTGTGACCCTGTACGCATTGATAAAGCACGCAGCGATTTTCCTACAATGCTTGCCGTTGAAATGGAAGGTGCTTCAATTGCACAAACATGTTTTACACTTAATACACCGTTTGTTGTTATTCGCTCTATGTCTGACATTGCCGGAAAAGAGTCGCCGCAATCATTTGAAGAGTACTTAGAAACAGCTTCAATCAACTCATCTAAAATGGTTGTCGCACTTTTAGAAAAACTAACGGCTGTAAGCCTTTAAATGCTTAGCAATATTGTTCAGAACCATTTGGACTTTATTGCCTTTATTATAGCGCTCTTTGCTGAGCGCTTTATTCCTCTTGTTAGTTGGTATCACCCCAATACAGCGTTAAATGCTGTTTTTAGTGCTATTGGTAAGCGTATATATAAAAGCAAAGAACCTAAAAGTTACCAATATTTAGCTGCAACACTCGCAAGCACGCTTATTTTAAGTGTCATTCTCATTATTGTGGTGCTATTGCTTGAATTCGCTTTTTACCCTGAATTACTCGCAGGCCTTATTTTATATTTATGCCTCGAAAGTAAAAGTATTGATAAAAAAGCGCTGCGTATTGCAAAGTTAGTAAAACAAAACCAAAAATCTACCGCGCGTGAACTATTAAAGCCATTACTTGCCAGAGAGGTTAATAAACTATCAGCACCAGGTATAATTAAAGCCTTAATTGAAAGCTTAATCTTACGAACTGCTCGTAATTACTTTGTGGTTATATTCATATTTTTATTGTTTGGCCCGATTGCCGCTTTAGCATATCGACTTCTCACTTTAATGCAGCAAGCTTGGCGCACCGATATATCACCCAATAGCCACTTTTTAAAACCGCTTAAAATACTTTTGTTTATAATCGAATTTATTCCAATACGGCTGCTTGCATTAACAATTGCTGCAAGCAAAGCCAGCAAACAAAGCATGCATTATATAAAGCATTATGGCCGGCACTTTTATCAAACAAATACGGGCTGGCTACTCAGTACATGCTCTGCATCTATTGGGGTACAACTAGGCGGACCAGCTGTTTATTTTGGAACTCGCTTTAATAAAATGCGTATTGGTACTGATAGATTACCCACACCCAATGATGTACCCGTAATAATTAATAGACTGAATCAGGCACGTGTATTTTGGTTGTTAGTGATAGTCAGCATAGAAATATTAAAAGTGATTTAAAGAGCTCAAAATACGAGCACAAAAAAACCAGCCGAGGCTGGTTTTTACGTTTTTAAACTGTGTTTAAGCTACAGTGATGTTTGCAAACTTACGTTTACCTACTTGGTAAATAGCCGTTGTGCCTTTTGCTATTTCAAGTTTGGTATCGGTGATTTTATCTTCACCGTTAAGTTTAACTGCACCTTGCTTAATCATACGCATTGCTTCTGATGTACTTACGACTAAGTTTGCTTCTTTAAGCAAGTTAGCAATTAAAATAGCATCTTCGGCAATTGTTACTGTCAGCTCAGGGATTTCATCTGGCAGCGCTTTTTTCTGAAAGCGTTGAATAAAATCATTATGAGCAGCTTGTGCATCTTCTTCACTATGAAAACGCGCTATTAACTCTTTTGCGAGCTCAATTTTAATATCGCGCGGGTTAGTACCTTGCTCAACACGTTCTTTTTGAGCTGCAATTTCCTCAATAGAAAGCGCGCTTAATAAATCGTAATAACGCCACATTAGCACATCACTAATTGACATTATTTTACCAAACATATCGTTTGGCGCATCAGTAATACCAATGTAGTTACCAAGCGACTTAGACATTTTTTGAACGCCGTCAGTGCCTTCAAGTAATGGCATCATTAATACTGTTTGCGGCTTTTGACCCTCTACTTTTTGTAGCTCACGGCCCATTAACAAGTTAAAGCGCTGATCAGTACCACCCAGTTCAACGTCAGACTCTAGTGCAACCGAATCCCAACCTTGTACAAGTGGATATAAAAATTCATGAATCGCAATTGGCTGACCGCTACCGTAACGTTTTTTAAAATCATCACGCTCAAGCATACGCGCAACGGTTTGATTAGCAGCAAGTTTTATCATACCTGCAGCGCCTAACTTTTCCATCCAAGTAGAGTTAAACGCAACTGTTGTTTTTGCTGGATCAAGTATTTTAAATACTTGCTCTTTATACGTTTCAGCATTAGCCAGTACATCTTCACGAGTAAGTGGTTTACGCGTTACATTTTTGCCTGTTGGGTCACCAATCATGCCTGTAAAATCACCAATTAAGAAAATAACCTCATGACCAAGATCTTGAAAGGTTTTCATTTTATTAATTAGTACAGTGTGCCCTAAATGCAAATCGGGTGCTGTTGGATCAAAACCCGCTTTTATTTTTAGCTTTTTACCCGTCTTTAGTTTTTCAACTAATTCGTCTTCAATTAATATTTCTTCTGCACCGCGTTTTATCTCTGCAAGAGCGGTTTGTAAATCCACTGTGTATTACTCCAAAATTCTGCCAACGAAAGAGGCGACTAGCTAGTTGCGTTATCTCGATTTAATACAGGTTTAAACCAAGATTATATATGTAACTAACATAACAAATTTTACCTAATTAAAATAACTTTTTAAGTGATTAATGCAACTAAACATAATACGTATAGTCTGAGTTAACGAAGCAGTTAAAAAAGGTCTTCAAACCTCGATTCTAGCGCAATTCAGCGTTAGTTTAAATCTACAAAACACTAGTATTCGCACATTATTAGGTATATCCTGCAATATTATGTATTTATTATCTTGACAGCAGAAAAAGGCACGTTATGGTTCACGTGGTTAACACCCTCCCCAAAAAACACAAATTGCTTATTCTAGGTTTGGTTTCTGCTATTGCCGGCTTGCTCTTTCTTCCTTCTGAAAAAGCAACTGCATCTAAAGATAATAGTGTAAATGCACTAGAGATTGGTAAGCGCTATGAGTTACAAGTTAAAGTTGATAACAACGAAAAATTAACTGAGTTAAATTCAGAGCAAGCAGCAGAAAAGTTACCAGAATACGACTTTGTCGATCATAAAGTTAAAAATGGCGACAATTTAGCAATTATCTTTAAGCGTGCTGGTTTTTCGGCTCAAACGCTTCATAAACTAATTAACACTAATGCAGAGACTCGCAAACTGACTAAAATTCACCCAGGTGAAATACTTAGTTTTGCGACAGCTGAAGATGGCTCCTTAGCTCAACTGCGCTATGTAATTTCAAAAACAGATACTTTATTTGTTACCTTAAATGAAGAAGGTAACTACGATACAGCTATTGATAGCAAAGAAATTGAAACGCTAACCAAAACCGCTGGCGGCGAAATATCTAACAACTTTTGGACTTCAGCAATTGCAGCAGGTTTAAGCGAACGCCAAATAATGAACTTTGCTGACATATTTGGTTGGGATGTTGATTTTGCAAACGACATTCGTAAAGGCGATGTATTTGGCTTAATTTACGAGTCTCACTATGTTGATGGCGAGTTTATTGGTACCGGTAAAATTATTGCAGCTGAATTTGTAAACCAAGGTCAGCGCTTTGCAGCTATTCGCCATACCGACGGCAATTTTTATACGCCTGAAGGGCGTAGCATGAAAAAAGCATTTTTACGTGCACCTGTAAGCTTTAAGTATATTAGTTCGAGCTTTAATCCTCGCCGCTTACACCCTGTTACTGGGCAAGTTAGAGCGCACCGTGGTATCGACTTTGCTGCACGTACTGGCACACCTGTTGTTGCATCTGGTAACGGTAAAGTAATTAAAGCGGGTTACAGCAAGTACAACGGTAACTACGTATTTATTAGCCATGGTACGCAATATGTAACTAAGTACTTACACCTAAATAAGAAGCTAGTTAAAACGGGCCAAAAAGTTAAACAGGGCCAACAAATTGGTACTGTAGGTTCTACAGGTCGTGTTACTGGTGCACATTTACACTATGAATTTTTAGTAAATGGCGTTCACCGTAACCCTAAAACTGTAAAACTTCCTAAGTCAGAGCCATTACCTCGCTCAGAACTTGCCAAGTTTAAACCTATTGCTGATAACTTTATTGCCCAGCTTGAGCGCAATCGCGAGCTACAGTTAGCACTTAAATAAAGTTTATTAATAAACATTAAAAAAGCCTTTGCAGGTTTAACCTGCAAAGGCTTTTTTGTATACGCTATAAACCATTAGTACATCAGTACATAAATGAGCTGAATAACTAAAGACACCATCACTAATGGCCAAATATATTTACTATATTTGGTTGCGCCGTTGAGCCCTATTTTACTTTGATACTTTTCAAGTAACGGAATAAGCACAGCAAGTGCTACAAACAAACCAATTAAAATAACGAATATATTCATATCAGTGCCCTACTTATGGTAGCTCATGGCCTTTAGCGCTCACATAAAGTGCATACCAATGCTCACGAGTTAGCTCTACATTTACAGCATCACAAGAGTCTTTAATTCGCTTAGCGTTAGTCGTCCCAATAATTGGTTGGATCGATGCGGGATGCCGAAGCAACCATGCAAGTACAATTGCCTCAGCAGAAGTACCATAAAGTGCTGCCAGCTTATTAACTAAAATACTGGTGTTTATATCGGCCTGCGATGCATTTGATAAATCACTACCAGTGTACAAACCTTGGCATGAACTGCCCCAGCTTTGAATTTGGATTTCAAAATGGCGACAGTACTCAATACTGCCTGGTGTAAAATTAAGATCTTTACCGTCACTGTTACCGGCATATATGCCTTCATCAACAAACTGATGTTTTTGCAGGCTCGCTTCTATTTGATTGGCAACAATTGGCATGTCGAGCGCATGTTGTAAAAAGTTCATTTGGTGCTGCTGCATATTAGATACTGCAAAATTGCGTACTTTGCCACTTTCTTTTAAACAACTAAACACACGTGCAATTTCATCAACTTCCATGAGTGGATCAGGGCGGTGCAACATAAGTACATCTAAGTACTCTGTGTTTAATCGCTTTAAGGACGCTTCGACTGATTGCTCAATCCATTTAGCTGAAAAATCATAACGCTTCGGCCCTAAGTCATCTTCAAATCGAATCCCACACTTAGATTGAATATATATATGTTCTCTAAGCTCAGGTCGCTCACTTAATGCTTTACCAAAGACCTGTTCTGCTTTACCAAAAGTATAAATATCAGCATGGTCAAAAAAATTAATACCACTTTCAATGGCGTTATCTATACATTCATGAGCTTGCTTAACATGTGCATCAGTGATTGCGTCTTTATTCCAACCGCCGCCCAGACCCATACATCCAAATACAAGCTTACTAACATTAGGTAAATACTTTGCTAAAGGTGTGTGGAGCATTATGACTATCCTTAAAATTGCGAAGAACATCCACTTTAAACAAAAATACAGAAACAAGAAACTATTAACGACGAGAAATAAAAGCCAAAAAAAGCGCAGTAAACTGCGCTAAATCATTTATTAACTACCACGTTAATTATTAGCCAACAAGTGCTAATAAAATACCCGCAGCAACGGCACTACCAAGTACACCTGCTACGTTTGGTCCCATTGCATGCATAAGTAAAAAGTTATGTGGGTTACTTTCAAGGCCAACTTTATTAACTACTCGTGCCGCCATTGGCACAGCCGATACACCTGCCGCCCCAATTAATGGATTTATAGGTGTTTTAGATATACGGTTAAGTCCTTTTGCCATGAATATGCCAGATGCCGTACCAATTGCAAAAGCCAGTGCGCCAAGCACTAAAATACCAATCGTCTCAACAGTTAAAAACTTATCTGCTGCTAATTTAGACCCTACAGCTAAGCCTAAAAATATAGTTGTAACATTGATGATTTCGTTTTGAGCACTGTTACTTAATCTATCAACAACACCCGACTCCCGCATTAAGTTACCTAAACAAAACATACCTACAAGCGGTATAGCAGCCGGTAAAAACATTGCCGTTAAACTAAGTACCATAAGGGGGAAAATAATCTTTTCCTTTTTAGATACCTTACGTAATTCAGGCATCTTAATTTGGCGCTCTTCTGGTGTGGTTAACGCACGCATAATTGGCGGCTGAATAATTGGCACAAGTGCCATGTATGAATATGCAGCTACCGCTATTGCGCCTAGTAAATCAGGTGCCAGTTTTGATGCTAAAAATATTGCCGTTGGCCCATCGGCACCACCTATAATGGCAATAGCTGAGGCATCTTGTAAGGTAAACTCAAAACCTGGTACATAGTTAAGTAATATGGCGCCAAACAATGTAGCAAAAATACCAAACTGTGCAGCCGCACCTAATAACAACATACGTGGGTTTGCAATAAGCGCGCTAAAGTCGGTCAGTGCCCCTACTCCCATAAATATCAACAGTGGAAAAATCCCCGTATCAATACCCACGTAATAAACGTAGTACAAAAGCCCACCTGGGTCTGACAAACCTGCCACTGGTACATTTGTTAAAATTGCACCAAAACCAATAGGTAGTAATAATAGTGGTTCAAAGCCTTTAGCTATCGCTAAAAACAGTAATAAACACCCTACCGCAATCATTATTAACGATGGGATTGTAAAGTTAGCAACACCTGTCGCATTCCAGAGGTTTAAAATACCGTCCATCCTCTATTTACTCCTAAGCTAATGCAATCATAGCGTCGCCGGTAGTTACAGCATCGCCTTCACCAACTAACACTTCAGCAATTGTTCCGGTATGCGTAGCGCGTATTTCAGTTTCCATTTTCATGGCTTCCATAATAATCACTACATCACCTTCGTTAACAACTTGCCCAGCTTTTACTTTAATCTTAAAAATATTACCGGCTAGAGGCGCATTAAGTGTTTCACCTGATGCAACCGAAGCAGACTGAGGCATATGCTCCGAATCTTTTAAGGTTACTTCTTTTAGCTCACCACCTTGCGCTACAACTACGTCATAAACTTTACCATCTACTTTTACGCTGTATTGCTCAGCTTTTACGCCATTACTATTTGAAGCTGATTTAGGGGGTGCTTTACTGCTTTTATCTTCAACAGAAGGGACTGGTTCAAATGCATCTGGGTTATTGCGATTTTTAATAAACTTCAAACCAACTTGCGGAAATAATGCATAAGTTAGTACGTCATCAATTTGATCATCAGCCAGTGTTAAGCCTTGCTCTTGCGCTTCTTTTAATAACTCAGCTTCAAGCGTTGCAAGTTCTGGTGCAATGTTATCTGCAGGGCGACAAGTAATAACTTCTGATCCATCAAGCACACGCTCTTGTAGCTCTTTATTCATTGGTGCTGGTGTTAAGCCATATTCACCTTTTAATACGCCAGCAGTTTCTTTAGTAATTGTTTTATAACGCTCACCTGTTAGCACATTAAGTACCGCTTGAGTGCCAACAATTTGCGACGTTGGTGTTACTAAAGGTAAAAAACCAAGATCTTCACGTACACGTGGGATCTCAAGTAAAACTTCATTAAGCTTATCTGCCGCGCCTTGCTCTTTAAGTTGGTTTTCCATGTTTGTAAGCATGCCACCAGGTACTTGAGCTAGTAAAATACGCCCATCAACCCCTTTTAAGCTACCTTCAAATGCCGCATATTTTTTACGCACATCTCTAAAGTAAGCAGCAATTTCTTCTAGGTGGTTTAAATCAAGCTCAGTATCACGCTCAGTCCCTTCAACTATCGATACAATAGTTTCAGTTGCAGAATGTCCATAAGTCATACTCATTGATGAAATAGCGGTATCGAGCATATCAATGCCTGCATCAATCGCTTTTTGATAAGTAGCAGTACTTAAACCTGTTGTAGCGTGGCACTGCATAGCAATAGGAACCGATACGGTTTCTTTAAGTGCTTTAATTAGTTTTTCAGCATCGTAAGGCTTTAATAAGCCCGCCATATCTTTAATACAAATTGAATGACAACCCATATCTTCAAGCTGCTTTGCAAGAGTTAGCCACATATCAAGTGTATGAACTGGGCTAACTGTGTACGAAATAGTACCTTGAGCGTGCGCGCCTACTTTTATAGCCGCTTTAATCGCTGTTTCTAGGTTACGTACATCATTCATTGCATCGAATATACGAAATACGTCAACACCATTTTTATGTGCGCGTTCTACAAATTTCTCAACTACGTCATCAGCATAATGACGGTAGCCTAATAGGTTTTGACCGCGTAATAGCATTTGCTGTTTAGTATTAGGCATCGCTTTTTTAAGCGCACGAATACGCTCCCACGGATCTTCGCCTAAATAACGAATACACGAATCAAATGTAGCACCGCCCCACGATTCAATAGACCAATAACCTGCATCATCTAACTTGCTAGCAATCGGTAGCATATCGTCTAAACGCATACGTGTTGCGAGCAATGATTGGTGCGCATCGCGTAATACCAATTCTGTTAATTTTAATTTAGCCATGTGTGCCCCTTATTTATTATTTGATTTGTACTGAGCAATGGCAGCACTAATAGCAGCGATGTGCTCATTAGGCACACCTTGAGATTTAAAAGACGGTGATTTAGCTGGTGATGCTTCTGGTTCGCTATAGCGCGTCACCAAATTAGACATAAGCGTTACGGCACCAATTAATATCGACAGAAATACAAACACCCCAACCATACCAGTAAGCATTAAACTACCAGCCGTTGTGAGTAGAGCACCTATATCCATTTTTCTCCCCCTTGAAACCCATATCGAAAATAAAAAATCGATTTAATTAAATATTTATTCACTGGATAATAACAAAACTAATTATTTTGTCTACTTCTTGTAAATTGGTAAAACCAATTAAACTATAATCAACATAAAACTCAACTAATTTACATACCAGAACCCTGCAATCACGCAGCCTACAATAGTTACAGGAAATAATGACTATAGCTAATAGTTATATATAAGTTGTTAATTAACTATCCGGTTAAATAAAAAAAACATGAAAAATCATAGGAAACACAAAAACAAAGGACCAATTGTTAATTGGTCTTACCAAAATAAATGTATTTAGTGAATATTTGCCAGCAATGTGTAACGGTGTGAATAACTTACATAGCAAAGCGTAAAAGTTACTAATCAACTAATTGCCCAAAACACATAAGCCATCAAAAACATACGACATAATCGACCTCACGACTATTTCTATGGCAAAGCAAATTGCTAAAGAAAAGATAGCAGTTTTAACGAGGCAGTGAAAATAGCTATGGATGATTTCCCAAGAGGGAAAGCTAAAATATTAGACGTTGTAGAAAATGGGTTTAACTGTAAAGTTGAGAAAGAAGCTGAGCAACAAGACTATGATATAAACTTATTTTCGAGTTACTTGGTGTTAAATAAAAAAGCTTACACGGCCATAGGTAATCATTTACAAGGCTGCGGGGAATTTGTTCCATTGAATTGTGAGAAAGAATTATTTTTATTCAATCCACTAATTTTTGAAGAAGAAGATAAAGATTTGACGGAAAAAGCTTATCTAGATGGATTTGAAGATGGTCTAAAATCTCTGGCCTTTAAGTCCGATCTAAATCTAATTTTTAAGTCGAGCATGCAAGGTGGAAAATCAATTTACTGTAATGCCGCATTTAAAACTCTTGTGGAAGAAAATAATTTAACTGGGATTACTTTTAATAGTGACTTACTTAGCATTTTTGCATAGCAGCCTCTAAACGCAGCTTTATAATTCGGAATGCCCTCACTCACGACTATAAAAAGTATCCTTGAAATATTAAGTCTAAACTAACGTTAATATGTATTAACGTTAGTTGGGTATCTAACATAGGTCACTAATTTTTTTAGAAGTTGCTGGTTTACGCTCATATCATTTACGTGTAACTTTATGCTAAGCATAAAGAAAACTATATATTTACAAAAATAGCTCTTGAACTAAGGACGGTAAATGCTCAACTGCATCTATAAAGAAGATAACTCAATTTGCACAACCACTGATTATGAAAATAGCCCAGATAAATATCGCGGCTTAATTTATTGTATAGAATGCGGTGCAAAAGCATGGTTTACCAAAGGTTATGAAACGCAAAAAATAAACAGAATGGCGTGCTTCGGTGCAAAGCATAAAGATGGCTGTAATGCATCTACCGTAGAGTTTATTTCAGACGATCATGAAGTTAATGAAGGTGATGAATCAAATCAAAATAGCGATATTAGAGTAGATTTAGATAAAGTATCAACACAATCCATATATGTGTCTAATGATAATAACAAACATGGTGATGATGAATCTGAATGGAAAGGCAAGTCCAAAAAAAGAGCTATTGGTAATTCAGATGGTTTCCCTTTAGGAAAGTCTCTTCGTCAACTATTAACCAACCTATGTCGCAATCCTGACTACGCAGATAATGATCAAACGATTACCATCGTAGCTAATTCAGGACGAATAGTTATCGAAGGCGGACTTAAACAAAACTTAGTAAAAATAGAAAATGTAACTAACAAACATATTGGTAAAGACTATATTTTCTGGGGAAAGGTCAATAATCTGAGCACAGATAAAAATGGAGACCTTTGGCTCAACTATGGTGATTATAGAACAGAACCAAGTATAGCTCTTAATTCTCGCTTGAAAGAGGAATTGCTTACAAACTTCAAGCTCAAAGATGTATCTGAACTAGATGGATCAGATGTTATTATTGTAGGTCATGTTGGATTTTCAACCAAAGGGAAAGCAATAATTAAAACAGGCTTTACTAAGTATATGTCATTTAGAAGAATAAAAGTCATACAAAGCTAACATGCTTAGGGTTTAGATTAAGAAACCAACAATCTTAAAAAGTTAAGATTGTTGGCTAAGCTCGCTACCTAGTAAAAGAAATAGGAATAACGTTATTAAAAACCTTATTCGCTCTAAATTTCTCGACATCAAAATCTAGTATATTCTTTAATAAATCAATATCTACATGCAATTCACCCAATAAATCCTCTAAAGACTTACCATATGCAGTTATATATTTATCAATAGCATCAGGAATTAACTCTGCCCGTTCGAATGGAATCAAATAATCATCTTTCTCTTTTTTTGCTTCATATTTTTTTAATGTAATTATATGGCCTCTATAGCGGCCTTCTGTTAATAGATCTAATTGTCTGGCTCTGTATAGTATGGCGGCTTTACTTACTCCCCAGCGCTCTTTAAGAGCAGAAAGCATTTTCCAGTCCATCCTGTTACCCACTTTGAATTCTTTTATAAAAGCACTTCGAGGCAACAAAAAAGCACTAGCAAACCGGTTAGCTTCTGATTCAGTTTGTTTACATCCCGTAACTAAATCTTGATGCATTATAATATGACCAACTTCATGCGCTATATCGAAGCGGAGACGTCCAGGGCTATCTTTGGCATCATTTCGAACGATAACGGGTCTTCTTATCACACTAGACAATGCATCAACCTCGGCTGAAACTCCTTTAAAAGTAGTGGTGATTGCTCCTGCGCATTCAGCAACCCGAGTCATATTGTCAATGGGGCCAAAACCTAGCCCCCAATGTTGTCTGGTCCTTTCAGCAATTCTTTCTATATCATTACTTGTAGTGAAATCATCATAACTTGGAAAGTTTAACTCAGGAAAGTTGACATACTTACTTAGTAAATCAACTAACCGTATAAATAAAGCTATATTAACTTTAGCTTGAACTTTTGAAGATTGTTTTGTTGTTCTTTTACTTCTAAAGTGAATACTTGCATCATCTAAAACGCTATTAGGTACTACATAAAAAAAATCTTCTGTAACCTTAAGATTAGTTACCAAACTGACAAGCTGCTCCTTAGTTGGAAATCTTGAGCTTACTTCCAACTGATGAACATACTGCCTAGATGTTCCAATTGCATCTGCCAATTCAGCAAGAGTTAGCCCGTTTAATATACGGGCTAGCTTTAAGTTGTTACCTATGAAATTCAGGTTTGTATTGGTAATATTATTCATCTTTATTCATCTGAAAGTTTCCGAACTTCTTTTGTGGGTAAAGTCGTTTTAGGTGCCTCAGTAGTAACCTTTTCAGGTCGAGTATCATCAGAAGATGATATTCCCGAAGCTGAGTTCTCTGGTAAGCTCCAAACACATTTCACCTGATCTACTTCATTTAAACCAACGAAGTAAATTTCATAATCTCGCTCCTCGCCTTCCGGAGCTTCTATGACTTCAATAAAAAAGCGCCATTTAAGCACACTCTCCATCGATTCGCCACTATCCTCCCCCCAATTAAAGCTCTCTTGATGATGAGCTGTAAATTTTTCTATTTGAATAGCTTCAGTTTCAGATACTGCTGTAGAAGAGCGCTTCTTAGGGGCCAAATAATTATCGCGTGTAAATCTAAAAGGTGCTCCATTAATATTCATTATTAAACGATTTGAACCGTCATTAATATTTAACCATTCATAATCAAGAACCATTTGTTTCAATTTATTCTTTTGACGATCAAAACGAGTACAGCCTACCGAGTAACCAGAGTCAAATTCAGACTGTAGATCATCATCAGTTTCAAAACATTGCTCCTTAAGAGCTTTTGCTATTATTGTAAGTCTCTCATCCGTAAAACTATCAACGAAATGAGATGGCTTTTTGTCAGACATAGTAAATTAACCTTTTTGTGAAATGCTGGGTTTGTCAAGCAATCTTCGGACAAAAACAATACTTTGTCAAGCGCAAAAGGATAAAATTTAAATTACGTCAAGCAGTGCAGTTTCTATTCGAGTTATTAAACTTATAACTACTTATTACTTCTTCCAACCTTTTCAAATTAGCGCCACCATGTGTATATTTATCTGTAATCCCACCTTTTGAAAGTTCATGACCAACCACTTGTTGTATCAGTGAAAGATCAAACGAGTGGTTATTACGTATGTTACTTATGAACGTATGTCTAAAGCTGTGATAACTGCGTAGTTCATCTAATTCATTCACACTTGGTATTTCAAGCTCTACAACTAAACGACCGAACCAACTAGTTATACTCTCAGCCGACGTTATTTCATATAAAATACGTTCCTCTGCTTGTTCTACATACTCTAAAAAGCCAAGCTCGATTAAGCGTTGATGGAAGGTCAACAGGAAGGTCAACAGGGTCAAATCTTGACTTCATACATCATAATTTCTCACAGCCCGATTATTACTTTTTATTGAAATTCTACCAATTGCCATGAGCATACGGCTGAAAAAAGTGACTTATCTTAATTTTTAAGCACAAAAAAGCCCGCAGCGTTAACTGCGGGCTTTTTTATTGAATGAGTGAGTCAGCCTATAAGCCGGGTTTTGTCCTTTCCGAAGAAAGTGATAATCATTCGTCTAGGCCATAAATCGCTCTATGGCTCAAGCAACCTACCCGGTTCTCACGTGGGCCACGCGTTCATTATTTAAAATGATAGAACCCTATTTGGTCTTGCTCCGAGTGGAGTTTACCTTGCAACCGACTATTACTAGCGGCCCGGTGCGCTCTTACCGCACCCTTTCACCCTTACCAACCCGAAGATTGGCGGTCTCCTCTCTGCTGCACTTGTCGTGGGCTCACGCCCCCCAGCCGTTAGCTGGCACTCTGCCCTATGGAGCCCGGACTTTCCTCCCCCTGATCATTTTCGTCACAGGCAGCGATCATCTTGGCTGACTCGGCGCGCAGTATACATGAGGCTAATACCAAGCGCAGTAAAATTTACTCTTTTTCTTCAATAATTGTTTTGTATAAAGCGTTTTTCTTCATTCCAAAGTATTCAGCAACCACGCCACAGGCTTTTTTCATTGGCATTTCACTCTCAAGAAGTGCCAGCATTTTGCGCGCTTCAGGCGGAACATCGTCTATTTGCTTTGGTTTGCCCGCAAGCATAAGCACTATTTCGCCGCGCTGCTTGGTAGGATCATCTGTTAAAAACTGTTTAAGCTCACTTACACTACCATTAAAAAATGTTTCAAAGGTTTTGGTTAGCTCTTTAGCAAACACAATGTGTTGATCGTCGCCAAGTGCTAGTGCTAAATCATCAAGGCTTGCCATAATACGGTGCGTACTTTCGTACATTATGCTGGTGATACCTGAGTTAACAGCTTCGGTAAAAAAGTCTTGCCGAGCTTTGCTTTTAGCTGGCGTAAAGCCTAAAAACTGAAAGCGGTCAGTGGGTAAACCAGAACAACATACAGCGGTAATAGCAGCACACGCACCAGGTATAGGTGTAACATGCGCGCCTTGCTCACGGCATAAGTTTACAACCGCGTAGCCTGGATCACTAATTAGTGGTGTACCAGCGTCAGATACTAAAGCAATATTTAAACCTTGATTAAGTTGATCAATAATTTGTTGTGCTTTTTGCTTTTCGTTGTGGTCGTGTAATGCGAATGTTTTAGCCTTGATACCAAAGTGGCTAAGTAGCTTGCCGGTATGGCGAGTATCTTCAGCAGCTATTAAGTCAACCTGCGATAATGTCGCGATTGCACGCTGACTTAAGTCGTCATAATTGCCAATTGGGGTGGCTACAATGTAAAGAGTGCCAATTTTCTGTGAATTCTCCTCATTTAACATTGAGGTCTCCTGCGTCAGTCAGTAATATAAGCAAATCGCGTTAACGTATTGGGAAATCATTGTGCGACTTAAACTAGTTAGTCTATTAATTATATTGTCAGGGTTATCGGCGTGCAGCACAACCGAAAAACCAACTAAAAACAGTGATAACTTCAGTAACAGTGCAAATGCATTAAAAAATCAAGCTACCAGCGCACAATCTATCTATCAATTGGCTCAAAATCGTCAAGGGGCTGATAAAATACAATTGTTGTATAGCGCAAGAGATGCAGCTATTACAGAGCAAAACTGGCCGCTACTAGAAAAAATAGGTAGCGACCTTGAATTAACAGCCAGTGTTGATCAAATTCAAAACCGTCTTTATATTGCGTTTTCGCAAAAAAAACAGGATAAAAATGCTCAAGCCTTGGTTATTCTACAATCGCTAGACGGGCAACTAACCCAACCCGAGCACTTTGCATGGCATCAGTTTTTAACTGCCAGTATTTACGCATCACAAAATTTTCCTAAAAAAGCGGCCCCTTATTTCTTTAGGGCATCTGAGACAGCAGCTAAGAATAATATTGAGATCCCACAGCTTAATCAAAACTTGTGGGATAACTTAAAAAAACTGTCATCTTATGCATTAGAGCGCTTTAACCGAGGTTCAGTAATTCAACAGGGTTGGGCTAACCTTGCCTTATATCATCAAGTATATACAAGCAGCGGTGTTGAGTTAGATCAAGCAATCAATAACTGGCGACGCCGCTATGTTGGACACCCAGCGGTAACGGTATTACCTAAACAAGATGAATTGTTTACAGAGTTTTCCCCTATAAATATAGAACGTTTAGTTATACTGCTCCCACAATCAGGCCCAAATGAGCGATTAGGCGATGCACTCAAAGCCGGTGTTCTAGCTGCGCTTGATAAACAAAACATTAGTGAAACTCTGTTTCTAGATGAAAACCTAAACACTGAAGAACTTGCAGCTAAAATTGAGGAAATAAACCCCGACTTTGTTGTTGGACCTTTGTTAAAAGCCAATATTGATAAACTTACAGCAGCTAATACCTTGATAAATATACCGGCTCTGCATTTAAATACCTTTGATGGTGAGCGTATTTCATTGCAGCATTACTTCTTTGCACTGAGTCCTGAACACGAAGTAGAACAAGCTTTAGAACACTTTTTAGCCATGGGCTACCAAAAACCAATGTTGCTTGCACCTAATAATGTAAATGGCCAACGTTTAATTGACTACTTTAATTTACAGTGGCAACGCTACAGTGAAACCAAACCTCAGATTGGCCTGTATAATGATAAAAAAGACATGCCTAATACAATTACCAGCTTACTAGAAGTTGATAAGTCTAAAGAGCGTATAAAAACTGTAAAAGCACTTTTTAAACAAGAAGTAGAGAACGAAACGCGATCGCGTAGTGACATAGATGTTATTTACATTTTAGGTGATGCAATAGAAACCCGTTTAATTAAACCTTACCTTGATGTAAATGTAAGTACATTTGCTGATCGTATCCCACTTTATGCCAGCTCTAAAAGTCATAGCAAACAAATTGACCGTACAGATAAAGGTGATCTAGAAGGACTATATTTTACTGAGCTCCCATGGATGCTTAACTCACAAGTTAAACTACATACCTTGCGAGCACAATATGACACTTTATGGCCTGAACAAGTTGATATAAGCCAGCGTTTATTTGCTATGGCGTATGATGCAATATTAGTACTTCCAGAAATAAGGCAACTAAGTATTGTGCCTGGCAACGAATTAAGTGGTTTAAGCGGTAAGTTATCTATAAACAGCAGTGGGCACATAGAGCGAACATTAAATTGGGCGCAGTATTCTAATCGTCGTATAAAACCTGTGCAGTTAAAAACGCAGCGCCCAATACCACTATTTATGCAATCTGCAAATACAATACAAACAAGTAATTAAAGGGGGCGACATGTCGTGGTTTAAAGAGCTGTGGCAAAATAGCCGTGAAAAAGGTCAATATTATGAGCTCCAAGCGCAAAAATATTTGGTATCTCAGGGATTAACCCCCATTGAGCGTAATTATTACTGCCCCTTTGGTGAGCTTGATGTCATTATGAAAGAAGGTGACACCCTTGTTTTTGTAGAAGTTAAATTTCGCAAAAACAATGCGCGCGGCGGCGCTAATTATGCATTAAGCCCGCAGAAGCAGGCAAGACTAAAACGCAGTATTTATCATTACTTAGCCGCTAAAAATTTAACAAATGAAGCGCTTAGAATTGATTATGTAGCCATTACAGGAGAATCATCTCCCAAAATTAACTGGCTTAAAAACGTATTTTAAATACTTAGGCAATATAGGCTTAAGTTCATATAAAGATTAAGTATAAATTATTGGTAGGCTATGCAAGATACAATTAAAGAAATTTTTACAGAGAGCATTCAAGTACAAATCGCTGCAGGTGAAGTATTACCCAGTGCACTTGAATCAGCAGCATTTACCATTGCACAAAGCTTGATAAACGGTAATAAACTCATTTGTTGCGGCACTGCAAATTGCCATATGCTAGCCCAACATATTGCGGGTGTACTTGTTAACCATTATGAAACTGAGCGGCCGTGTCTCCCCGCGATAGCTTTGTCTCAAGAAAATATAAATTTAGGTCAAAATAACCAAGGCGATGATCACGATACATTTGCGCGACAAGTTCGTGCTTTTGCCCAGCAAGGGGATTTACTTCTTGCACTTGCTATAAACGGTAACGAAAAACATATTATTTCTGCTGTAGAGGCTGCACTTACTAAAGATATGAAAGTAATCGTGATGGTCGGTGATGATGGAGGGGAATTAGTTGGCTTACTTGGCCCTAATGACGTTGAAATTAGAACCCCTTCTAAGCGCCCTAGCCGTATTATCGAATCGCATTTAGTTAACTTACACTGTTTAAGCGAACTTGTTGATTTAACCCTCTTTCCGCAGGATGAAAACTATGTTTAAACGCTCCCTTATTGTTTTAAGTACTGTTGTATTATTGCAAGGCTGTGCGGCCGCTATTGTTGCAGGTACAGCTAGTGCAGTAACAGCAGCGAACGATCGCCGCACTATTGGCTCACAAATTGATGATAACAATATTGAGATAAAAGCCAGCATTGCCTTGAGTGAGGTAGAGCGCATTGAGAAATTTGCTAATATCAATGCAGTAAGCGTAAACGGTATCGTTTTATTAGTTGGTCAAGTCGCAAATCAAGAAATGAAAGGTGAAGCTCAACGTACAATTGAAGACGTTGCTGGTATTCGTAAAATTCATAATCAAATCCGTATTGGATCAAATATTGGTATCACCACACAAACCCACGACTCATGGTTAACCTCAAAAGTAAAAGCGCAGCTACTCACTGCAAAGAATATTAGTAGCAATAATATTAAGGTAGTTACTGAGAACGGTGAAGTATTTTTAATGGGATTAGTCTCTGAGTCTGAATCTAATCAAGCAGTAAACATTGCACGTAATGTATCTGGCGTTGAACGCGTAATAAAAGTTTTTGAATATATGTAGTTGTAAAATGATAGATAGCCTAATTACATACACCGGCTCGCTTTTGTATCAGGCATAAAAAAACCGCTTAATAAGCGGTTTTTTTTGGCATTTATGTATTATTTAATAACACGTAAATGAGATCCTTTTTTCTTTTCAGGCTTTTCTGGTGGTGCTTCATCAATAAATTCAGCTGATGAGTCAACACTTTCAAGCTCTGGAGCAAAGTCGTCTTCGTCCCCTAAAAACTCGTCTGCTGTAAAGACCGTACCTTCACCATTTTCACGTGCATATATTGCCAGCACTGCACCTAAGGGCACATACACTTGCATTGGCTGACCACTAAAGCGCGCGTTAAAGCTAAGTTGGGTTAGGTCTAACGAAAACTGTGTGACTGCTGATGGACTTATGTTTAAAACAATTTGTCCGTCTTGAACAAACTGTGTAGGCACTTGTACATTAGCAAACCCAGCGTCTACCACTAGATGTGGCGTGCATTCGTTATCAACTATCCAATCAAAAAAAGCACGTAATAAATAAGGACGATTAGGCGTCATTATAAACGAATCTCACGCTCAGCTTCAGTTAAAGAAGCTTGGAATGACTCACGTTCAAATAAACGGATCATGTATTCTTTAAGCTCTTTAGAACCAGCACCATTAAGCTCAATACCAAATTCTGGTAAACGCCAAAGTAGTGGAGCTAAGTAACAATCCACTAAGCTAAACTCTTCACTCATAAAGTAAGGAGCTTCACTAAAGATAGGTGCTACAGCTAGTAATGCTTCTGTTAACTCTTTACGAGCTTGAGCTGCATCAGATGCGTTATTGATGATTTTTTCAGCTAGGCTGTACCAATCTGTATCAATACGGTGCATCATTAAACGGCTACGACCACGCATTACCGGGTATACAGGCATTAGTGGAGGATGAGGAAAACGTTCATCAAGGTATTCCATGATGATATTTGCCTGATATAAACCAAGCTCACGGTCAATCAGTGTTGGTACTGTACCGTAAGGGTTAATTTCGTGAAGTGCTTCTGGCAGGTTATCTTTTTCAGCCAAATGAATATCTACACTTACACCTTTTTCCGCAAGTACAATTCGTACTTGGTGGCTATACATACAGTTAGCCCCAGAAAAAAGGGTCATTACAGGGCGCTTATTGGCAGCTACGGCCATGCCTACCTCCATTAAATCACTAAAACAGCAATAGGGGCTTAAGCCCCTATTGCAAAATTACCTTTAAATATGTTCAAACTTAATGAACATCTCTCCAGTATTCTTTCTTAAGCATAAATGCCAAGATAAACAGGATAATTAAAAATCCGATTACCTTAATACCTAATGCTTCCGACTCAAGACGTGAAGGTTCACCCACGTACTCAAGGAAGTTCGTTAAATCACGAGCTGCTTGGTCGTATTCATCTACGCTTAGTTCACCCGTACCATCTGTTTCAGTAGCAATAACTTTAGTCACAGTGTGACCATGCTCTTCTACTTCTTCAGTAATTGGCGTTGGCAAACCTTGCAGCTCTTGAAGAACATGAGGCATACCAACAGATGGGAAAACAATGTTATTTACACCAAACGGGCGAGATTCATCTTTATAAAACGATTTTAAGTACGTGTAAATATAATCTGGTGATTTTACACGAGCAATTAGCGTTAAATCCGGCGGAGCCGCACCAAACCATTTTGCTGCATCATCTTTTGTAATCGCGTTAGTAATATGGCTACCGACTTTAGAACCGTCAAAAATCAATTGTTCTAAACCAACCTCTGTTGGGATACCAATATCGCGAAAAGTACGTTCATAACGTTGATACTGCATTTGGTGACAACCAAGACAGTAGTTCATGAACAACTTTGCACCGCGCTGTAAAGATGGTTGATCAGTAAGGTCGTTATTCGCTTCCATTAAAGGAACCGATGGACCCGCTGCCATAACCATGTTCGGCAACAAGTTTACTGATAAAGCAAATAAACCAATAATAAGCTTTTTCATCATTTCGTTAACCTCTCTGGCAATGGCTTAGTTTTTTCGTTCTTACTGTATACAAACAACAGTACGAAGAACATAAAGTAAGTCACAGTACAGATTTGAGAAATTATCGTCTTAAGGTCTGTTTGTGGAGTTGCACCCACCCAACCTAAAAGAACGAAAGTAACAACAAAACCTGCAATGTTCCATTTATGGAAACCACAACGGTAACGAACCGATTTAACTCTACCACGGTCTACCCAAGGTAGTAACGCAAGTACAACAATCGATGCACCCATTGCTGCAACACCGATAAGCTTATCAGGGATTGCGCGTAAGATTGCATAGAATGGCGTAAAGTACCAAACTGGGAAAATGTGCTCTGGTGTTTTAAGAGGGTTAGCTGCTTCGAAGTTTGGACCTTCTAAAAAGAAGCCATTCATCGCAGGCATAAAAAACACAACCCAACAGAACAATATTAAGAAACCAACCACACCAACAATATCTTTAACTGTGTAGTAAGGGTGGAACGGTATTGCATCAACAATATCTTTTTTGTCAGTGTAATACTCATGAAATTTAAATTTAGGTTTATCTTCTTCAGCTACAGAGCCTTTCTTACGCTTAATTTCAATACCTTCGGGGTTATTTGAACCCACTTCATGCAATGCAACAATGTGTAAGAAAACTAAGATTACGATAACCAGTGGGAGTGCAATTACATGTAATGCAAAGAAGCGGTTAAGCGTTGCACCCGATATTACGTAGTCGCCACGGATCCAAAGTGTTAAGTCATCACCAATAACCGGAATTGCACCGAATAGAGAAATGATTACCTGCGCACCCCAAAATGACATTTGACCCCAAGGTAATAAGTACCCCATGAACGCTTCAGCCATTAATGCCAAGAAAATAAACATACCGAATAACCACAGTAATTCACGTGGCTTTTGGTAAGAACCGTAGATCATGCCACGGAACATATGCATATATACAACGATGAAAAACGCTGAAGCACCTGTTGAGTGCAAGTAACGCAATAACCAGCCATATTCTACATCACGCATGATGTATTCAACCGAGGCGAATGCGCCCTCAGCAGATGGCACAAAGTTCATCGTTAACCAAATACCTGTAAGAATTTGGTTTACTAGTACCAGCATGGCTAGTGAGCCAAAAAAGTACCAGAAGTTAAAGTTTTTAGGTGCTGGATACTGTGCAATGTGCATATTCCAAACACGTGTCATTGGGATTCGGTCGTCTATCCAACCAATAATCTTACCAAACATTAGACTACCCCTCTTTCTTCGCCCACTAAAATAGTGGTTTCATCTAGAAAAGTATAAGGTGGTATTTCTAAGTTTAATGGTGCAGGTACCGATTGAAAAACTCGGCCAGCCATATCAAATTTAGAACCGTGGCATGGGCAGTAGAAACCATCGTCAGTCCCTTCTACTTTTTCGCCAAAGTTACCTTGTAAAAAGCCAGGAGAACACCCTAAATGCGTACAAATACCTACAGCCAAAAATATTTCTGGGCGTAATGAACGGTAATCATTTGTTGATGATTCTAATTGTTGTGGCTCTTGCGATTGTGGATCACGAAGTTGACCTTCATGTTCTTTCATCTGCTCAAGCATTTTTGGGGTACGTGATACAACCCATACAGGTTTACCACGCCACTCGACACGTATTAATTGTCCCGGCTCAAGTTTGCTGATATCTACTTCCACAGGCGCACCCGCAGATTTAGCTCGCTCACTTGGATTCCAAGACGCAATAAAAGGAACAGCAGCCCCAGCCGCACCAACACCACCAACAACAGAGGTAGCTATGGTTAAAAAGCGACGTCGGCCATTGTCTACAGGCGCATTGCTCATCCACTTATCTCCACTTACGATTCTCAACACTTGCTATATTGAGAACATCAGTTACAGCAGGTTAATTATTCGAAATTTTTAAAATAGAAACGATCATAATTAAAACCCTTGATTAAAACAAGGTTATTCACAGCCTCATGCTCTAACACACCTAACTTCACCTAGGGTTCAGTAAGCCAGTTTGAGTATAGGGCCGAATAGTCATAATACCGTTTCTGTAAAAACTATGTACTGACCAAGATCAACGTCACTAAGCAAAAACTCTAAAACGGTGCGTAGTGTCGTAAAACTCGATCGTTTTACTTCCATGCCAATTGTAGCAAAAAATTCCACCAATTAACTGATGGATTTAAACTAATTACGATAATTATTTAACTTTTTTGCAGCTATCTGAGTATTTTTTAACTTTCGTTTATTAAATACGCTGTTATTGAGGAGTTTGATCAATACAAGTAACTGTAATTATTAAGCCTAGGCACGATAACGAGTCAATTTAGGCATATCTTTCATTGTTGGAATTACTATTTTTAAAAACAAAAAACCCAGCATAAGCTGGGTTTTGAATTTTTGATAACGTATAGATTAACGTTTTGAGAACTGTGGACGCTTACGCGCTTTCTTAAGACCCACTTTCTTACGTTCAACTTTACGTGCATCACGAGTAACGAAACCTGCTTTACGAAGTTGTGGACGTAATGACTCGTCAAACTCCATAAGTGCACGAGTAATACCGTGACGGATAGCACCAGCTTGACCAGTTGTACCACCACCAGAAACGGTGATGAAAAGATCAAATTTTTCAGTCATATCAACTAGCTCAAGAGCTTGATGAACAACCATGCGTGCTGTTTCGCGACCAAAGTACTCTTCTAAAGAGCGCTTGTTGATTACGATGTTACCAGTGCCTGGGCGTAAGAATACGCGAGCACTTGAACTTTTACGACGACCTGTACCGTAGTATTGATTTGCCATGATGGTGCTCCTTAAATGTCTAGAACCTGAGGCTGTTGTGCAGCATGGTTGTGCTCAGTACCTGTGTAAACTTTAAGTTTACGGTACATAGCGCGGCCTAAAGGACCACGTGGCAACATGCCCTTAACAGCCTTCTCGATGATCATTTCAGGCTTTGCAGCTTGAAGTTTATCAAAAGTAGTAGACTTAAGACCACCTGGAAAACCAGAGTGTGAATAGTACACTTTGTTTTTGAATTTGTTACCAGTTACAGTAACTTTTTCAGCGTTGATAACGATGATATAATCACCAGTATCTACGTGCGGTGTATATTCAACTTTATGCTTACCGCGTAGGCGATGAGCGATTTCAGTAGCGATGCGACCTAAAGTTTTACCTTCAGCGTCAACTACGTACCAGTCACGTTTTACTGTTTCTGGTTTAGCAACAAACGTTTTCATTTATAAAAATCCAATGTTTTTCAATTAAAACCACAAGTAGTTAATATTAACTACTGCTCTAAGTTTGCTACAACCCCTTCGAGTTTTAGACTTTTGCGCCGCTCACAAGTGGCTAGACTATATGATGGCATAGAACGCAACGTGGCAGACGCGGGAGTATACCAGCACTTAAAACACATTGCTACTCGCCGGTTGTTTTTTCCACAAGAAATTTTAGAAATAAGAAGTACTATATATGTACCTCTTATTTTTAAGCGTTGGCCTATTACACATTTGCCTACTTACTTTAAACTAAATGCTCTTTAGCTAAATACTCTAAAGACTGCATTTCTTGCAAACGGCTTATACAACGCTTAAATTCAAAATTAAGGTTACCTTGAGTATAAAGGTCGGTGATCGGCTTCTCAGCTGAAATTATTAAAGTAACGTGGCGCTCATAAAATTCATCAACTAAAGCAATAAAGCGTCTTGCAGCATCATCGTTAGTTTGCCCAAGCTGTTTCACGTTAGAAATAATAACCGTATTGTATAGGCGACTAATCTCCATGTAATCGACTTGGCTTCGCGCTGTTTCGCACAATTCACTAAACTCAAACATCACAACACATTTAGCTACTTTGCGCGTTTTGATTAAACGCCCTTCTATCTCTATAGGCTCATCTAATTGGCCAGGCTCTGAGGAAAGTTTATCGAAGTAATCAAATAGGTTTTTATCTGCTTGTTCGTCAAGCGGGCTATGAAAAATTTCGGCTTGTTCTAACGTACGTAATCGGTAATCGACACCTGAGTCTACATTTACTATTTCTGTATTGAGTTTAACCAACTCAATAGCTGGTACAAAACGCGCACGTTGTAAACCGTTTCTATAAAGATCATCAGGTACTATATTTGACGTTGCAACAAGTACAATACCGCGTGCAAATAATGCCTCCATTAAACCGCCTAACAGCATGGCATCTGTAATGTCTTGAACAAAAAATTCATCAAAGCAAATTATGTCTGTTTCAGCTTTTAAAATATCCGCGACTTTTTCTAATGGGTTTACAGTATTGTTTAGCTTTTTAAGTTCATCGTGTACGCGATGCATAAAACGATGAAAATGTACGCGCATCTTCCGCGTGCCTGGTAAGGCATCATAAAAAGTATCAACTAAATAAGTTTTACCACGCCCTACTCCTCCCCAGAAATATAAACCTTTTATAGGCGCTGGCTCATCTTTATTAAAAAGCTTGGCAAAAAAGCTTTTTGATTTTATTTTGTTCTGGGTTAAATCGTCATATAAACGCTGTAAATGGCGCACTGCATTTTCTTGTGCTACATCATGTACAAAGTCATCTCGCTTCAAATCTTGTTGGTATGTTTGCCAAGGAGTCATATCTATTTACAGTTAAAATGCAGTTTAATTTGCAAAGCATATTAACACGCATCAATACTCGGGGTATATTACACTTAGTATGATTTATAATTGAATCAAGCATTCGTTAGTTATTTTCCCAAAGGGGTAGATTTATGGGCACAGTCACGTGGGTAGGTTTAATTGTTATTGTTGCTGTTATAGCTTTTTTTATTGGTGCATTTGTCACTAAAAAACAATTTAAACAGGATGAGTTGGAAAAACAGGCAGAGCAAGCTAACAATGCGTTAGAGCAATATCGTCAAGATGTAGCCGATCATTTAGCGAGTACAGGCAAGCTTGTAAATAAAATGAAAGAGAATTACGATCAACTACTTAGCCATGTTGAAGAAACCAATCAACTGCTGCTAGAGGATCGGAAGCAAACACCAGCTGAACCTTTCTTTTCAAAAGAAACTACTGAGCAATTACAAGCATCGATAAAAGAGCGCCGATGCGATCGCTCATCAGCAAAAGCACAACCTGCTGATTATGTTTCAGGCGAATCAGGTTTATTTGCAGGACAAAATAAAGTTTCAGAACATTCTAAAGCATCTTGATGAACTTTTTTTTAACCCCATAGTCTTTAGATATAACAGCTTTGTTGTTTTATCTTACTGATAAATTAAAAAGGGCTGCTTATGCAGCCCTTTTCAATTTTTTGCTTTTCTCGAAGTGGAGTAAACCCAGACTATGAAAATGAAATTATCACTTATCAGCGCAGCTATTCTTTCTACTAGCCTTTTATTAAGCCCGGTAGCGTCTTATGCAAAAATACCGGTTGCCGTAAATGGCCAGCAGTTGCCAACACTTGCCCCAATGCTCGAAAAAATTACTCCAGGCGTTGTAAGCATTCAAGTTTCAGGCTCAAAAGAAGTGCGTCGCCGTGCGGATCCACTTGAATACTTTTTCGGACAGCAACAACCCCGAAGCCAAAAACGTCAATTTAGCGGTTTAGGCTCTGGCGTTATTATTAATGCTGATGAAGGTTATGTAGTAACTAATAACCATGTGATTCAAGATGCCGAAAAAATGATTGTTACCCTTGAAGACGGCCGTGAGTTTGAAGCGATTAAAATTGGGACTGATAAAGAATCCGACATTGCGCTTTTACAAATCGACGCTGATGATTTAACTGAAGTAAAACTAGCAAACTCAGATAATTTGCGTGTGGGTGACTTTGCCGTTGCTATCGGTAATCCGTTTGGCCTTAGCCATACTGTTACATCAGGGATTGTGAGTGCACTTGGTCGCAGTGGTTTAAACATTGAAGGCTACGAAGATTTCATTCAAACCGACGCAGCGATTAACCAAGGCAACTCTGGTGGTGCTTTAGTTAACTTAAATGGTGAATTAATAGGTATTAACACTGCTATTTTAGGGGCTTCAGGCGGTAATGTTGGTATTGGTTTTGCTATCCCGTCTAACATGATGAAAAACCTAGTAGATCAAATTATTGAACACGGTGAAGTACGTCGTGGCTCACTTGGTATTTCTGGGCGCCCACTTGATGCAGGCCTAGCTAAAGCACAGCAACTTGACGTCAAACAAGGTGCCTACGTTATGCAAGTAATGGATGACACCGCTGCAAGTAAAGCAGGAATCAAAGCCGGTGATGTTATTGTAAGTATTAGTGGCGGTGATATTAGCGGCTTCCATGAATTACGAAGCAAAATAGCAACCTTGGGTGAAGGTAGAGAAATCAAGCTCGGCATTTATCGTGACGGAAAAATTAAAACAGTTAAAGTTACACTCGATGGTGCATCAGGCGTTACGGCAACAGGGGAAGAGCTACATCCTGCTTTTCAAGGTGCCGAGCTTGAAAACGTGCAAAAAAATAGTAATAAAGGTGTTGAAGTTACCTCTGTAGATCCTCGTTCACCTTCTGCCCGTGTTGGCCTTGAAGAGGGTGACATTATAATGCAGGTAAACCGTCAACGCGTAGAAACAATTCGTGATATGAATAAGATCATCGATGACACAAAAGGCAATATAGTGCTTGGCGTGAAACGTGGCCGTGAATCTATATTTATCTTAATTCAGTAATAAATATTGCTATAAATGAAATAAAAGTAACAGTGGCACTTGCCGCTGTTATTTTTTTTATGCCATCATAAAGAAATTACTTCCTTATAATAAGAATCCCGTGCTGAAACTAATAAAATTTATTCTCCCGCCATTATTTGCAGGGCTTAGCATTGCTTTTTTAGTGGTTTTTTTCAGCCCTAATATGCGAGCTTCTCTATTACCGAACGTGCCTCTTGCGAGTGCAATGAGTACTAGTCATTTAAGTTTCTCAGATGCTGTTAAACGTGCAGCCCCCTCCGTAGTGACTATTTTTTCTGAGAGCATTTCGAAAGAGCCTCGTTATAAAAGACAAAATACCGTACAAGAATTAGGCTCTGGTGTGATTATGTCGCAAGATGGCTACATTCTTACTAACTATCATGTAGTGAATAATGCAGATCAAATTATGGTTATTCTGACAGACGGCAGGCGCTTTTTTGATGTCCAACTAATCGGCTTTGATACGATTACTGATCTTGCATTACTTAAAATAAACGCAGACCACCTTCCCGTTATTCCTATAAGCGATAGCTATACGTCGAGTGTAGGTGATGTAGTACTAGCCATAGGTAACCCACTTAATTTAGGACAGACAATTACCCAAGGTATTATTAGCGCTACTGGTAAGCAAAAAATTACAGACAGCCCTTATAATAACTTATTACAAATGGATGCCGCTATTAATGTAGGGAATTCAGGTGGCGCATTAGTCAATTCTAACGGTGATTTAGTTGGTATCACTTCAGCCCAATTTAAAACGCGTGAAAATTTAAACATACAGGGAATATTTTTTGCTGTGCCGTATTCACTTGCTAAAAAAGTGATGGGAAAATTGATTCGACATGGTCGTGTAGTTAGAGGCTACCTTGGTTTTGAAGGCACCGCAGTAGACAGCACAGGTAAAGAAGTTAACGATAGCCTAACTCCTGTTTCAGGTATGCGAATTACGAACTTAGATCCCTTAGGCCCAGCTTGGCAAGCAGGTATTGAAGAACAAGATATCGTTATTAAAATTGCAGGGCTTTCCGTAGCAAACCCGCAAAAAGTACTTGAAAAAATAGGCAATACAGAACCTGGGAAAGAAATAGAGTTTGAGCTTTATCGAAATGGCAAAATAGAAAAAATCATGGTGATGGTCGCAGAGCTTGAAACAAAACTATAACTACTAATTGTAGGTCGGTGTGTATTTACATATCCGACCTACATATATTAGGCGCTTTTAACTGCTTCTACGTTTAATATTAGCACCTAATGCACTGAGCTTATCTTCAATGCGCTGATATCCTCTGTCAACGTGATAAATACGGTCAACAACGGTTTCACCTTGCGCGACTATACCTGTTAAAATTAGACTCGCTGAAGCACGTAAGTCAGTTGCCATAACTTGCGCACCGCTTAGGCTTTTGGTTTCACCACAAATAGCCGTGTTGCCCTCAAGACGAATATTAGCACCCATGCGCTGTAACTCAGGCACATGCATAAAACGGTTTTCAAAAATCGTTTCTGTAATCGTTGCACTGCCATTTGCCACAACATTCAATGCTGTAAATTGAGCTTGCATATCAGTAGGAAAACCAGGATGTGGAGCGGTTTTAATATTAACAGCTTTAAGCTCTCGGCCACGCATATCTAAGTAAATACTGTCATCATGCACCTCAAGTAATGCATTCGTTGCACGCAGCTTTTCAATCACAGGTTCAAGTGAATGGAAATCAGTATTCTTACAAAGTACCTCACCGCCAGCCATTGCAGCCGCCACTAAAAATGTACCTGTTTCAATTCTATCTGGCAAAATACTATGCTCACAACCCGCCAAGCGCTCAACACCTTCTACTTCGATACGGCTAGTACCTGCACCAGTGATTTTAGCCCCCATTGCAATTAAACAATTAGCTAAATCGATAATTTCAGGCTCACGCGCGGCATTATCAAGTATGGTTTTTCCATCAGCAAGCGCTGCTGCCATCAGTAAATTTTCAGTAGCACCAACACTAACCATCTCCATAAAGATTTCAGCGCCTTTTAAGCGACCATTTACCTTTGCATTAATATAACCATTTTCAACGCTTATTTGTGCGCCTAAGCGCTCTAAACCTTGAATATGGATATCAACAGGACGAGCACCAATAGCACAACCACCTGGTAATGAAACCTGAGCTTCACCAAAGCGTGCCACTAAAGGGCCTAGTGCAAGCACAGAAGCACGCATTTGTTTAACGAGCTCGTAAGGGGCAAGCGTCTGATTTACCGTTGCGCCATCAATAATAAGTGTGTCGCCTTGCCAATTAACATCTGCACCTAAAGTTTTTAATAGTGCTTCGGTGGTAACAATGTCACGTAAACGTGGAACATTAGTAAATGTACTTTTACCATCAGCAAGTAAAGCAGCAAACAAAATAGGAAGCGCTGCATTTTTAGCACCAGAAATAGTAACTTCACCAGCAAGTGAAGTGCCACCTTGAATTACAAATTGATCCATTTAGGAGGCCTTACTTATTGCGGTAAAATAAATTTTTGTTCACGTTTCCACTCTGTTGGAGTGAAAGCGCGAATAGAAACTGCGTGAATTGTGCCATCTGAAATTGTATTCATCAACGGACCATAAACTAGCTGTTGCTTTTTAACACGGCTTAAACCGTCAAAGCATTCACCAACTGCAATGACTTCATAATGACTACCATTAGCTTTTACATGCACTTCAGCTAATTGAAGTTCATCGCGTAATAATGTTTCGACTTGGCTAGTTTCCATAACTCTCACTCAAATAGGGTTGTAACTTGACCCAACTGCATTAAATTTTGCAATTGTTCAGGTGGATTTTGCAATTCAAGACGAATGCCTTGCTGCTTAAATTCTGCAAAAGAGTGAATTAACCAAGCTAAGCCCGCTGTGTCAACCCTTGATACCTCACTAAGGTCAAAATAAGTGGTTTTATGCTTAGTTATTAACTTATCGTTCAAAAGCCGTTCATTACTAATGGAATTTCGAGTAAGTTCACCACTTACTCGAAACTGCTGTTCATCAACTTGGCTAATTGCCAATTTAATCATTCGAGCTACTGCCTCTAAATTGAACAGGTAACTTACTCTTTTGCTCTAAAAGGTTGCTTACATTGTCAATACCTTGCTGACGTAAAATACCTTGTAGTTCGCTTTGTTTGGCGTCTAATAAACTAATACCTTCAGCAATCATATCGTAAGCTCGCCATTCACCATCGCGATCTTCACGAACTTTAAAGTCTATTCTGATATCAGGTTTACCATCTTCAAGAATTTTAGTTTTAACAACAACGACATCTTTACCTTTAAATGGTTGCTCAGCACCAAACTCAACTTTTTGATTTGTATATTGTGTAAATACACCAGCGTAAGTGGCAACTAAATATTCTCTAAATACACCAATAAAGCGCTGAATATCTTTAATCGCTTGGGCTTTTTCAGCTTCATCTGTAATTGCCCGTACTTTAGATACTTCACTACCTAACACGCGAAGTGCTGCATATTTGTAGTCAATATAAGGCATTAATTCTTCTTCAACAATGACACGAAGATGCTCTTGATTTTTAATGATTAATGGCTGATCTTTTTTGATACGTGCAAACGTATTGTCCGCTACTTGACGCACCATTTTGTTTGGATCATTTAGTTTAACATCTGCAGCACTTACGCTTTGAGTTAGCGTCATTGTGCTAATTGCTACAATAGCTAGAAACTTTTTCAACATAATAATTACTCACTACCTTGGTTGAATAAAAACTGCCCAATTAACTCTTCAAGTACAATGGCAGACTTGGTATCAGTGATTGAATCACCGTCACCTAACGCTTTACTGTCTACACCAAATAAATCATCAATTGCTTCGTCTTGCTTATTTTCGGTTACGGCTTGACCTAAACAGCGTTGCTCTGCTGAATTAGGAGAAATAACAGGGTGGATACCTAGATACTGCTCACCTAAAATACCCGATGTTAAAATTGAGATTGAGCTCGTGTCTGAAAAACGACATAAATACTGTGCATCAATGCTCATATTAACCACTGGCAAGAACTCCTGTGGATGAACATAAATTGACTCTACTCGACCAATAACAACTCCGCCCACTTTTACTGGTGCACGTGCCTTTAATGACCCTATGTTTTCAAATTTAGCATTAAGCGTGTACGTCTCGCCTGAGCCGCTAATACCTGAATTGGCCACTTTAAGCGCAAGCATAGCAAACGCTAAAATTCCTAACGCCACAAAAAAACCAACTAAAATTTCTAATTTCCGTGAATTCATTATCTATACCCTATTAGCTGGTAAACATTACCGCTGTCAAAATAAAGTCAAACCCTAAAACCGCCAATGACGAATGAACAACCGTTTCGGTGGTTGCTTTACTGATCCCTTCAGAGGTCGGCACACAGTCATACCCTTTATAAAGTGCTATCCAAGTCACCACAATGGCGAATACAAAGCTCTTAATAATACCGTTTAGTGTGTCTTGCTGAAACGATACTTGTGATTGCATAATTGACCAAAAACTACCCGTATCAACACCAAGCCAGTCAACTCCGACTAAGTGAGCACCAATAATTGCCACTGCTGAAAATATCACCGCTAGTAACGGCATACTTATAAAGCCTGCCCAAAAGCGCGGTGCAATAATTCGTTTTAGTGGATCAATTGCCATCATTTCTAATGACGATAACTGTTCTGTTGCTTTCATTAAGCCTATTTCGGCAGTAAGCGCACTGCCCGCTCGCCCTGCAAATAATAACGCTGTAACAACAGGCCCGAGTTCTCGTAATAAACTTAATGCCACTAATGGCCCTAAACTATCCTCTGCACCATATCCAACTAATACCGTATAACCTTGTAACGCCAAGACCATACCGATAAATAAACCTGACACCATAATAATGAGCAAAGATTGCGAACCCACCATGTAGAGCTGACGAATAAGTAGAGGTGTACCCTTTTTAAAGTTAGGTACATTTACAAGTGCGCCAAAAAGCATATAAGTTGAGCGACCCAGAGCCGCAAAACGACCTAGCGTCTTATGCCCTAATTTTTGAAATAAATCCAACATTATGCTTTTTCTCCAAGCAACTCATCTGCATATGTTTGAGCTGGAAAATGAAAAGGCACGGGACCATCAGACAAACCTTTTAAAAACTGTTGCACTAAAGGAGACTCATGATTGCGCATTTCGTCAGGTGTTCCACAACCAATTACACCCTGATCAGCGATAATAATAACGTGGTCAGCAATACTCATTACCTCGTTAACATCATGGGTTACAATTAAAGAAGATAAACCAAGCACTTCGTTGAGTGATTTAATTAATTTAACCAACACCCCCATCGAAATAGGATCTTGGCCTGCAAATGGTTCATCGTACATTATAAGTTCAGGGTCGAGCGCAATAGCACGCGCCAGAGCTGCGCGCCTAGCCATACCACCTGATAATTCAGAAGGCATTAAATCTTTCGCCCCGCGTAGCCCAACAGCTTGCAATTTCATTAGCACAACCAACCGAATTAGGTCTTCACTCAACTCAGTGTGCTCCCTAATTGGGAACGCCATATTATCGAATACCGACATGTCAGTAAACAGTGCCCCACTTTGAAATAACATGCTCATTTTAGTTCGCGCTTCGTAGAGTTCTTTGCGCGACATATTTGGGATACTACCTCCTTCAAATAAAATATCACCGGAGTCAGGCTTAAGTTGACCGCCAATTAAACGCAACATGGTCGTTTTACCAATTCCGCTTGGCCCCATAATCGCAGTGATTTTACCTTTAGGAACGCTAAAGCTCATATTTTTATATATGCTTCTATCGCCTCTCGAAAAGCTAACATCCTTGACTTCTACTATTGATTGCGACAAGTCGCTCTCCATAACAATGTTCACTAGTGCACCTATTTTAAAGCTTTTTTAACCAAGATGGAAAAAACAATTCGTAAGATTTTGTAATACACTTGCAAAAAGGAGTATAAGACTCGTTTATAACGGCTTAACTGCAGCTTAAGGTGCTGATATAAGCGCCTTAAAATATTATTCAACAAGTTATTGTAATTAGAGTTGACCTGACTCTTTTATTTATACTTTCACCTTTGCTTTTGTTACTATTCGCGCCATCTGTATTTTGAATAACTGGCTTAATATAATGGTTACCTCGTTTGTTATTTTAATTCTTGGTTTTGCGGCTCTTGTTTGGAGTGCAGACAGGTTTGTTTATGGCGCAGCGGCACTTGCAAAAAACTTTGGCGTACCAACCCTAATTGTAGGCTTAACTGTTGTGGCAATGGGTTCGTCAGCCCCAGAGATGATGGTTTCCGCTTCTGCAGCGCTCGCAAATAAAACAGATACTGCAGTTGGTAACGCTGTCGGTTCAAACATAACAAACATTCTACTTGTGTTAGGTATTACAGCGTTATTTAGACCTCTGTCTGTATCTTCAAGTACATTAAAACGCGAAATGCCACTGGTCTTGCTGATATCATTCGCTACCTGGTATATTTTTTCAGACAATTATTTTTCATTAGCCGAAGGTATCGCCTTACTTATTGGCTTTATCGTGTTTATAGGCGGTTTGATTATTATTTCACTGCGCGCAAAAAATCAAGATGACCCATTTATAACAGAAGCCTGTGACGACGTACCTAACGATGTACCAACTAAAAAAGCGTTATTTTGGTTAGTTATTGGCATGGTTCTACTCCCTGTTAGCTCACATTTTTTAATTGGTTCAGCAGTTGACATAGCTAAATACTTTGGCCTAAGCGATCTAGTCATTGGCTTAACTATTATTGCCATTGGCACGAGTTTACCGGAGCTTGCAGCTTCAATTGCCGGAGTATTAAAAAATGAAGATGATTTAGCTCTAGGCAATATTGTTGGTTCAAACATTTTTAATATATTGGCTGTGTTACCGCTCGCAGGTATTATTAATCCATCCATTATCGATCCGTCAGTAGCGAGTCGAGATATACTCATTATGATTGGTGCAACATTTGCTCTTATCATCATGTCATTGAACTTTAGAGGCACCCAACGCATTAATAGAGTGGAAGGTGGCTTATTGCTTATCGCATTTTTGGGCTACCAAGGGTATATTTTTAGTCAAGTAGGGTAAATAATGACGACGCTGAACTTTATCGAACAGGGTCTTCGTGTTCTCAATATTGAACGCCAAGCACTTAATGACATAGCGCAATATGTAGATGAAAATTTTCATCAAGCATGCCAATTAATGTTTGACTGCGAAGGTCGAATTATTGTTATTGGCATGGGTAAATCAGGCCATATAGGTAATAAAATTGCAGCAACACTTGCAAGTACAGGAAGCCCTGCCTTTTTTGTACATCCAGGCGAAGCTAGCCATGGCGATTTAGGAATGATCACCAAAAACGATGTTGTCATGCTTATTTCAAACTCAGGTGAGACGAGTGAAGTTTTAAATATTATCCCTGTTTTAAAGCGCCTTGGCGCAAAAATAATCGCCATGACAGGCAATACTAAATCGACCATGGCAACACATGCAAATGTACATGTATGCATTAAAGTAGAAAAAGAAGCATGCTCTTTAGGGTTAGCACCAACGGCGAGCACTACAGCGACTCTTGCTATGGGCGATGCGATGGCAGTGGCTCTGTTAGAAGCTCGTGGTTTTACCGCCGATGATTTTGCGCTTTCTCACCCTGGGGGCAGTTTAGGCAAACGATTATTACTAACCTTAAAAGATGTTATGCACAGCGGCGCAAATACACCTATTATTAGCGTCTCACAAACCGTAAAAGATGCACTTATTGAAATGTCAGCCAAAGGCCTTGGTATGACAGCCATTGTTGATAAAAGTAATCAGCTAGTGGGATTATTTACCGACGGTGATTTACGCCGTATTTTAGAGCAAAGACTAGATATTCATACAACACAAATAGACCTTGTTATGACTAGGTCATGCACAACAGCGACACAAGATATTTTAGCTGCTGAAGCGCTTAATATAATGGAACACAAACGTATAAATGGCTTGATTGTTGTTAATGAACAAAACCAGCCTATTGGCGCACTAAATATGCAAGACTTATTAAAAGCAGGAGTATTATAAATGCAATTTGAAGAACTCTATCAACCGCTGAGTGCTGATGCAAAAGCACGTGCTAAAAAAGTAAAACTACTTATATGCGATATTGATGGTGTATTTTCTGATGGCCGAATTTATCTTGGCAATCAAGGTGAAGAGCTCAAAGCATTTAATACAAAAGATGGTTTTGGCATTAAAACGCTTATAAACAGTGGCTTTGAAGTGGCTGTTATTACTGGTCGCCATTCGCAGATAGTGCAACAACGTATGACCAGTTTAACAGTACAACATATTTATCAAGGTCAAGAAAACAAGCTTATTGCTTACGAAGAGCTAAAAAACAAGCTTCACCTAAGTGATGATCAAATTGCCTATATTGGTGATGATGGCCCCGATATGCCAGTAATGGAATTAGTCGGGTTTGCCGTTGCAGTTAACGATGCTCACCCACTAATCAAGCGTTTATCACATTACACGACACAGATGCTGGGTGGTTTTGGCGCAGTGAGAGAACTAACCGACTTACTTATGCTAGAGAACGACAAACCACTTACTAGCAAAGGTACTAGTTCATGAATACAGCGCGCATAATTTTAAGCGTTTTATTCATCAGCTGTATGGTTTGGCTTTGGTACCCTTATTTTGCACAAACAAATATGACAGCTCAGGTTGAAGCTGAAGTTATCGCTAAGCCTGATTATATTGCTATTGAGCTAAAACAAACGGCCTATGATGAAAATGGTAAAATTAATCATAAAGTTACAGCTGCTAAAATGGAATTATATCAACAGTTAGGCTTTACCTTTTTTGAAAAACCCATTTTCACCTTATATAACGAAAAACAAACATGGCGAATAAATGCAGACGAAGCAACGTTATATGAAGGAAAACAATTAATCTTAGAAGGTAACGTGGTTGCCAAGAATCTTACTGATAATGCAATGATAGACAAGATTAATGCGGATAATATTCAAGTAGATATAAAACTACTCACGATGCGTTCAGAGCAACCCGTTATTGTTACGGGACCCAATTTAAAGATCACCGGTAAAGGCCTTGAAGCCGATTTAAAAACTGAAGTGATAAAACTTATTAACCATACGCGAACTATATATTATGACCAATAAAATTTCAAAAATACTTATTATTCCGACACTTATACTAGCTTTCAACCTTAGCGCTGCTGAACAAGCGATTCAACTTGCAGCGAATCAAATATCAATAAGTGCCGACAAACAAGAAGGCCAATTAAAAGAAAACGTCGGAATTTTTGAAAAAAATGTTGAGATTATTCACGGCAACCGTCGTATTACAGCCGACCGTTTAGAAGTACATAAACGTGATGAATTAGGCGATAATAAACAGCTACTAATTGCAACTGGTAGCCCTGCATATTTCGAAGAAAAACAAACTGATGGCACTATAATGAGCGCCAGCGCAAACGAAGTTCGTTATGATGTAGCTAAACGATTTTTAACCCTTATTGGCGATGCACAAGTATCGCAAGCGGGTCAAAAAATAAATGCCAAGAGTATTACTTACGATATGCAACAGCAATTAATTAGCGCTGAAAAAGACGAAAACTCAACCGATCGTGTGCATACTATTTTAGTACCTATTGAGACTAAAAAAGAAAAAAACGATAAAGGTCAGCCATGAGTACATTAAAAGCAGAACTATTAGCTAAAAGTTATAAAGGCCGTGAAGTTGTAAAAAATGTAGGTCTGGAAGTAAAGGCTGGCAGCATAGTCGGGTTACTTGGCCCTAATGGTGCAGGTAAAACCACAACGTTTTATATGATTGTAGGCCTTGTACCTAGTGATAAAGGCAAGATTTCTATCGACGATAACGATATTACTCTTTTACCTATGCATAGTCGTGCTAGATTAGGCATTGGTTACTTACCCCAAGAATCATCAATTTTTAGAAAGCTTACTGTTTATCAAAACTTAATGGCTATTTTAGAAACACGTAAAGAGCTAAATAAGCAAGCAAGAGAAGACACACTTAACAATTTATTAGATGAATTTAGTATTCAGCACATTCGTGATAGCCAAGGTATGGCATTATCAGGAGGCGAGCGTCGCCGAGTTGAAATAGCGCGAGCACTAGCCGCTGCTCCTAAATTTATATTGCTTGATGAGCCTTTTGCTGGTGTTGACCCTATTTCAGTGTTAGATATAAAGAAAATAATAGAACACCTTAAAAATCGTGGTATTGGTGTGTTAATTACCGACCATAATGTAAGAGAAACTCTTGATGTTTGCGAAAAAGCCTACATAGTTTCTCATGGTGAGTTAATTGCATCAGGCACTCCAGAACACGTATTAAACGATAAAACAGTACGTGATGTTTATTTAGGCGAGCAATTTAGGCTGTAACATTTACGCCATGTCTTTAAGCATCTGCTAGTATTAATTATAACAACATAAAAGGATTGTTAGAGATACATGAGGCAATCATTACAGCTGCGCATGGGCCAGCAACTTACAATGACTCCACAGCTGCAACAAGCAATTCGCCTGTTGCAACTCAGTACATTGGATCTCCAGCAAGAAATACAAGAAGCACTCGACAGCAACCCCCTATTAGAGGTTGAAGAGCAAGATTACGCCGAAGATTCTGCTGGTAAAAACGAGCAAAAAGCAGATAACGACGATGTAACTGTTAGCGCAAATGCTGATGATGTTCCGAGCGAATATGAGCAAGACAGTGGTGAAGCACTTGCTAAAGATACGCTAAGTGATGAAATGGCTATGGATGTTAGTTGGGATGAATATATGAGCGCAGCCCCAGCATCATCATCAGGACCAATGCCTGAAGATGAATCTATATACCAAGGCTCCTCGACTGAAACGCTCCACGAATACCTAATGTGGCAACTACAACTGACTCCCTTTAGTCCTACCGATGAAGCGATTGCGATTGCGATTGTTGAAGCCGTCGATGATTCGGGTATTTTAACGCTAAGCTGCGAAGAAATTTTAGAAAGTTTTAATCAAGAGAACGAAGAAGACAACGAAGTTGAACTTGACGAAATAGAAGCTGTTTTAAAACGAATTCAATTGTTTGACCCTGTTGGTATTGCAGCACGTAGTTTACAAGAATGCTTATGTATTCAGCTGAACCAATACGATAAAGAAACACCCTATATTAATGAAACAAAAATGATTTTAACCGAGCACATTGATCTATTAGCTGCTCGCGACTATCGTACATTAATGAAAAAAACAAAGCTCAAAGAAGAAGAGCTTAAAGAAATAATGACTTTAATACATACTCTTAGCCCAAAACCGGCGGATACTATAGTTAGAGAAGAATCTGAGTATGTAATTCCTGATGTATCGGTGAAAAAAATAAAAGGTCGCTGGGTTGTTGAACTAAACCCAGATAGCATGCCTAAAATCAGAGTCAACAGCCAATATGCAGCAATGTCACGCACCGTTAAATCAAGTGGTGATAGCCAGTTTATTCGCTCGCATCTACAAGAAGCTAAATGGTTTATTAAAAGTTTAGAAAGTAGAAACGATACACTATTAAAAGTAACTAATTGTATTGTTAAGCAACAACAAGGTTTTTTTGAGCATGGCCCAGAAGCCATGAAACCAATGGTTTTAAATGATGTAGCAGAAATGGTCGAAATGCACGAATCAACTATTTCACGCGTAACAACTCAAAAATATATGCATACACCTCGCGGTATTTTTGAGCTTAAATATTTTTTCTCAAGCCATGTAAGTACTGAAAATGGAGGCGAATGCTCATCAACAGCAATACGCGCTCTCATTAAAAAATTAATCGCAGCAGAAAACTCAGCAAAACCATTGAGTGATAGTAAAATTGCAGATATATTAGCTGAGCAAGGAATAAAAGTAGCGAGACGTACAATCGCAAAGTATCGCGAATCTCTAGCTATTCCACCGTCAAATCAGCGAAAAAGTTTGATTTAAGACGCTAAACAAAGAGGGTAATGCTTATGCAACTAAACTTAACTGGTCGTCACGTAGAAGTAACTGATTCATTAAGAGATTATGTAAATACCAAATTTGCGAAGCTAGAAAGACACTCAGATCATATTAATAATGTTCATGTCATTCTTGATATAGAAAAATTAAACCAAAAAGCTGAGGCAACGATTCATGTAAGTGGAGCTGAGTTATTTGCCTCTACTGAACATCAAGATATGTACGCCGCCATTGACTCGCTGATTGACAAGCTCGATCGCCAAGTTATTAAACACAAAGAGAAGCTTGCTCGACACTAATATTATGAAATTAAGTTCACTTATATGCCAGGACTGCAGCAGAGCTGCGGTCCTTTTTAATAGTAAAAAAAGAATTTTAGAGTTCATCAGTCAACTTGCTCATGACAAGCTCCCATATCTTTCTCAACAAGATATTCTCAGCGCCTTAATGAATAGAGAAAAACTGGGAAGCACTGGTATAGGAAGAGGCATTGCAATCCCTCATGGGCGAATGAGCGGCGCAGAAGAGCCCTTAGCACTCGTATTAGTAAGCGAAACACCTATTAATTTTGATGCTATAGATAATCGCCCTGTTGATATATTTGTTGCTCTCATCGTACCTGATGGCGATAACCAGCAGCACTTAAAGACGCTCGCAACGATAGCTGATAAACTAAATAATAAAGATTTTTGTAAACAGTTACGCAGCGCAAAATCAGATACTGAGCTGTATCAAGTTATTGTAGAACAATCGTAATTAACATAATGGGTGATAAATGGAATTAATTATCATAAGTGGCCGTTCCGGTTCTGGAAAATCGGTTGCTTTACGCGTAGTTGAAGATTTAGGTTATTATTGCGTAGATAATATTCCAATTAATCTGCTACCTTCTTTAGTGAGAAGTGTATCTGATAACTACGACAAAATTGCAGTTAGTATTGATGTCCGTAATTTACCAAAAGAGCAAGATGAATTTAACGATATCCTTGAATACTTACCTGGCTTTGCTAAACCGACTCTGTTTTATCTAGACAGTGAGGATCAAACATTAATTAAACGTTTTTCTGAGACTCGCCGTCTACACCCGTTATCAGTTGACTCATTACCTCTTGATTTAGCAATAAAAAAAGAAAAAGAACTACTCGATGTTCTCACTACTCGCGCTGACTATATGATCGACACGAGTGATTTAAGTGTTCATCAACTTGCTGAATCAATTCGTGAAAAAATTCTGGGTAAAAAAGATAAACAACTCATTGTTACTTTTGAGTCATTTGGCTTTAAACACGGCATTCCTAAGGAAGCTGATTATGTCTTTGATGCACGCTTTTTACCGAACCCACATTGGGAGCCAGAATTAAAACCTTTAAATGGCTTAGACCAACCCGTAAAGGATTACTTAGCCAGCCACAGCATTGTCCAAAAGTTCACTTGGCAAATTCAAACTTTTGTACAAACATGGTTGCCACATTTAGAGCGAAATAACCGTAGCTACTTAACTATTGCTATAGGTTGTACTGGTGGGCAACATCGCTCAGTATATTTAGCACAAACGATTGGTGAAAGTTTTTCGATGACACATCCAAATGTAAAAATCCGCCATAGAGAACAAGAAAAATAACTCATTCAAAATAATCATCTGTTCAGCTTAGGTAGAGTAACTTATGCGTTTAGAAGACACTTTTTTAATAAAAAATAAATTAGGACTTCATGCAAGAGCCGCTACAGTATTAGCGCAACTTGCTATTAAATTTGATGCCTCAATCATGATATATCAAGATGATAAAGAAGCGCCTGGGGACAGTGTATTGGCTTTAATGCTACTGGAAAGCAGTCAAGGAAAAGAGGTGAAAGTAGTGTGTGAGGGCCCTGATGCCGAACAAGCTTTACATGCCGTTGGTCAATTGATAGCACAACGCTTTAATGAAGAAGAATAGCACTTAGCTAAAAACCGAAACTAAGATAAACTAAATGTGGTTAATTACCCCATTAATAAACCTCCCTATCCATAGTTATATAAAAATCAATAAGGACGCCAATGCCTGAAGCTTTTGAACAAGACTATCCACTACAACAATTAAAACAAGTGACAAAGTCGCTTAACAGTGGTCAATTTGTTCAAGTTAGGCGGATGTTAGCAAAAACAGCTCCTTGTGATACCGCATTATTATTAGAGTCATCGCCGCATAAAATTCGCCGACTACTTTGGCAATTGGTTGACCCTGATGTACAAGGTGATGTTCTTGAAGAGCTTTCCGAAGATGTTCGTTTAGGCATTATTGCCCAAATGGAACCTGAGCACATTGCAGCCGCAACTGAAGACATGGGCCACGATGACTTAGGTGAAGTACTCCGTAGTTTACCAGACACCGTTTATAAAGACGTTGTCAGCGCGATGGATATTCAAGACCGTGAACGTGCAACACAAGCACTTTCATATCAAGAGCGTTCAGCTGGCGCGCTAATGAACACAGATACGGTAACCATTCGCCCTGATGTAACGCTCGATGTTGTACTTAGATATATTAGGCTACGTGGGGAGCTACCAGAAGGTACAGATGATCTATATGTTGTTGATAAACACAACTGTTTTATAGGCGCTCTATCACTGAGTACGTTATTAACGAACCCACCTGAAAAAATTGTTCGTGATTTAATGGATGAAGATTGTGAATCAATCCCAATTTCAATGGATGAAAGTGAAGTCGCGCAACTATTTGAGCGCCATAATTGGATATCAGCACCTGTTGTGGATGATAACGATCAATTACTTGGTCGTGTCACTATCGATGATATTGTTGACGTAATTCGAGAAGATGCAGAGCATAGTTTACTAGGCTTAGCCGGTCTAGATGATGAAGAAGATACCTTTGCGCCAGTACTCAAAAGCTCTAAAAAGCGCTCAGTTTGGTTAGGTGTCAATTTACTAACCGCACTTGCAGCGGCCTTTGTTGCTAGCTTTTTTGAAGGAACACTAGATGTTTTACCTATTTTGGCGGTACTAAACGGTATTGTCCCTTCTATGGGTGGCGTTGCAGGAAGTCAATCGTTAACGCTTGTTATACGCGGTATTGCGGTAGGCCATATAAACCAAACAAACCAACGCTTTTTAATGATGAAAGAACTTGCCATTGGTGCGTTAAACGGTATTTTGTGGTCATTATTAATTGCAGGTGTTATTGCCCTATGGCAATGGGACTTTATGCTTGGTGGTGTACTTGCCTTCGCTATGTTTATGAACTTAGTCGTGGCTGGTGTGGCTGGCGCAAGTATTCCAATAATACTTAAAAGAATGAATATAGACCCCGCACTTGCAGGGAGTGTGGTGCTAACCACAGTGACAGATATTGTTGGTATATTCGCCTTTTTAGGAACTGCTACCTGGTTGCTGGTATAAATTAGAATTTTTTGCAAATAACTAAAGTAAAAAATACTTAGGGTAAAGCAGCAATTATGACAACGAATATCAAGAATAAAAAAGTGACACCCAAAAAAACGCTAAAACAAAAAAGCGTATCCATATTAAAAAGTGTATTGGTATATGGCTCTATATTTTTCGTCATTTATACCGCCGTCAATTGGTGGCGGCAACCTGTCATGCCAGCAAATCCTCAATTACAATTAACAGATTATAAAGGGCAAAACATTGATCTAGCAGCAATGAGCCAAGATAAACCAACCCTTGTGTATTTTTGGGGAACTTGGTGCTCTATTTGTAGTATTACCTCCCCTGCCATAAACGAACTCGCAAACGAGAATGATTATCCTGTCGTGAGCATCGCAATAAAATCAGGTTCTGATCAAGAACTACATAACTATCTAAATGATCATGGCTACAGTTTTACGACCGTCAACGATCAACACAGTGAGATATTTACCGATTGGCAAGGGCAAGTCACGCCATCTTATATAATCTTAAAAGATAATAAAATGACGCAAGGGCTAACAGGTATTCAGCCGTTATGGTCACTTAAATTACGTTTGTGGTTATCATCAACGTTATAAGGAAGAACTGACTGCAAATATATAGGCACTAAATACGCGCAGCTCAAAGAGGGGGCTCTAAAAGCTCACTCTTTATCATCTACAATAATATTGATAATAAAGAGCAAGGTTAACTCAACTTACGTATTACGAAGGCTGAAAAGCGCGTACCGCAATTAAACTTATCGATTAGCAAATAAAATTACTAACGTGTACTTTGACGATTACCGCCCACTTTTGGCTTAGTGTTTGCCTTTTTAAATTGGCTAAAACCAGTATGTCGCGTTAGTGCCGGACGCCCGCCTTTTTTACCGCCTTTACCTATTTTTTCATCACGCCCTTCTTCAGGCACTAAACAGTTCGGTCCTTTACCAATTAAATTAGCTTTACCCATTTTACGTAGTGCTTCACGTATCATCGGCCAACCTGCTGCATCATGGTAGCGTAAAATAGCTTTATGTAATCTACGTTGGCGAGCGCCTTTAGGTACTGGAACAACTTCTGAGTTGTTTTTTATATTACGTAAAGAGTTCATCTCTGTATGGTAAATAGTCGTCGCATTAGCCATAGGTGATGGGTAAAAATTTTGTACCTGATCAAGCTTAAAGTCGTTTGATTTAAGCCATAAAGCCATGTTTACCATGTCTTCATCTTTTGTACCTGGGTGAGCAGATATAAAGTACGGAATTAAATACTGCTTTTTACCTGCTTCTTTAGAGTACTTATCAAATAGTTCTTTAAATTGATCGTACGCTCCCATGCCTGGTTTCATCATTTTTGATAATGGACCGTCCTCAGTATGCTCTGGCGCTATTTTTAAGTAGCCACCCACATGATGAGTTACTAACTCTTTAACGTAACGAGGGTCGCGTACAGCTAGGTCATAACGTACACCTGAAGCAATCAATACCTTTTTAATACCCTTAACTTCACGTGCTTTTTTATACAAATCTATTGTTGGCGTATGATCTGTATCCATGTGTTTACAAATATCTGGATACACACATGATAAGCGTCTACAGGTACTCTCTGCCTTTTTGCTCGTACAGCGCAGTTTATACATATTTGCCGTTGGGCCACCTAAATCAGAAATAACACCAGTAAAGCCGGGAACTTTATCTCTAATTTGTTCAATTTCTTCAATAATAGATTCTTGCGAACGACTTTGAATAATGCGCCCTTCATGCTCTGTAATTGAGCAAAACGAACAACCACCAAAACAGCCACGCATAATATTAACTGACGTTTTAATCATATCGTAAGCAGGGATTTTAGCATCACCATAACTCGGGTGAGGAATACGCTGATACGGCAAACCAAATACAGCATCCATTTCATGTGTTTCTAATGGATATGCTGGCGGGTTTACCCAAATAGAACGATCGCCGTGTCGCTGAAACAGCGCTCTTGCACAACCAGGATTTGTTTCTTGATGCAAAATGCGCGAGGCGTGGGCGTACAAAGGTTTGTTAACACTTACTTGCTCATAAGCAGGTAACTTAACGTAGGTTTTTTCCCACGGTTTAGGTCGCGCAGGCTGAACCATAATTGGTTTTGCAGCTTCAGCTTTTAAATCAATACCGGCTTGTTTAAATTCAGATTTACTACAGCCAACATCATCCGCGCCATATGGGTTTGGAATAGGGTCGATTTTACCAATTTTATCAATAGCGGTAGAATCACTGCCACGCCAACCAGGTAGGGGTTCTTTTCGAATAACAGCCGTGCCGCGAATATCCTGAATCGTATCCATCGTTTCACCGGCCGCAATACGGTGTGCAACTTCAACTAACGGGCGCTCTGCGTTGCCATAAATTAAAATATCCGCTTTTGCATCAAACAAAATACTACGACGTACTTTTTCTTGCCAATAATCATAATGAGCAATACGACGAAGGCTAGCTTCAATACCACCAATAACAATTGGGATACCTTTGTATGCTTCACGGCATTTTTGCGAGTAAATCATTACGGCACGATCGGGGCGTTTACCGCCGACGTTATCAGGTGTGTAAGCATCATCATGACGCATACGCTTTTCGGCAGTATAGCGGTTGATCATTGAATCCATGTTCCCAGCTGTTACACCAAAAAATAAATTCGGTCTGCCTAGCTCCATAAATGCATCTTTAGAGTCCCATGCTGGCTGGGCAATAATGCCCACTCTAAAGCCTTGCGCTTCAAGTACACGGCCAATTACCGCCATACCAAAACTAGGATGATCAACGTACGCGTTGCCACTAATTATTATTATGTCGCAGCTATCCCAGCCAAGTGCATCCATTTCTTCACGTGTAGTAGGTAAAAATGGCGCGGTGCCATAACATTCAGCCCAATATTTAGGGTATGAAAATAAGGCGCGCTTAGCTTTGAGTGTGCTCATAAATTTAGCCGTAGAATAACAAAAGGCGCGAATTATACCTTATAGCATTGTTTATATATACAACATTACAATGTGTGATGCGCCTTTAGCTGTAAAATCATAATTTAACTTTAATTATTTTGTTTATTAATAAACTCAATTAATTCGTGCTCAGGCATCGGCTTGGCATACATAAACCCTTGCACCTCATCGCATCCTAAATCTTTCAAAAATTTAGCTTGTTCCTGCGTTTCAACTCCTTCTGCAATCGTTTTTAAACCCAACTTAGCACCAAGTGATATAACCAAAGCAGCTATTGCACCGGTGTCATCATTCGGTAAACCTTTAATAAACGCCCTATCTATTTTTAATCTATCAATTGGTAAACTCTGGATATAACTTAAAGATGAAAAGCCCGTACCAAAATCATCAATAGCCACCTCAACACCTAATTTTTTGAGTTCTTGGAGTGTATTAATGACAGTTTCTAACTCATCCATAACCACACTTTCAGTTACTTCCAACTCTATATTTTTTGGCTGCACACCATATTTTAATAATGTATTTTTAACGGTTTGTGCATACCCTTTTACTTTAAATTGTGGAACAGATACATTTACTGCAATGCAAATATCTGCGCCGGCACTCTCCAATCGTTTTTGTTGCTGGCATGCTTGCTCTAATACCCATTGTCCTATATCAACTATTAGCCCTGCATCTTCAGCTAAGGGAATAAATACAGCAGGTGAAATATAAGTGCCATTTTCTAAAGGCCAGCGCAGAAGCGCCTCACAGCCAATTAATGATAGATCATTAAACGCCAATTGAGGCTGATACCACACCTCTAGTTTATTTCTAGCAAAATCATGCCTTAGTTGCCTAATAATACCGAGTCGCCATGCAATGGCGTCCTCCATATCAACGCAGTAATAAACACCTTCTTTATGTTTATTCTTTTTAGCTTGATTAAGCGCAATATAAGCTACTTTGAGGGTTTCAATACCTGTACTTTGAAAATCTTGCTGTTGACATAAACCAATTTTAAACCCCACCGGTAATATATGCTCTGCAGCACAAAATGAAATACTAAGTTTTTCGTTAAAGTCTGTAATATTAAATTCATTTTTAAGGATAACAAAACCAAATACATCAGCCCCAATACGTGATAGTAATTTAGCTGTTGGGTAAATTTCCTTTAAACGCTCAACAATAGCAATTAATAACTTATTACCAACCTCTTGCCCTAAACCATTATTAACATCAGAAAAATTCATTACATCAAGTAAAACAAGAAGGTAGTCATTTTTTTGTAGTTTTTGATAGCGCTCTATTCGCTCAATAAAATTAGTTCGATTGGAAATACCTGTCAGTACGTCTCTGTAAGCCGCATCTCTCAACTTAACAAATAGCCTAACGTTATCTAAAGCAATGCTTACATTTGCAAAAAATATTTCTGCAAATTGCAATTGAGTACGCGTTATCACTTCGTCGCATTCAATATAAATGGCTGCTTTTCTGTGCTTACTTCTTAAAACAAATGTAGCGCTAGTATCTGTATATTGATGTTTTTTTTGACTAAAAGACGCTTCTACTTCATCGTATATCCGACTATCAACCTCAGCTAAATTTTCTCCAAAGTATGTTTCATAGCGCGTGCAACCGCCCAAGACTTGAATGTAATTATTACCGTCTAGTTTACTGCAAATTAAGCCTTTATCCGGACACTGTAAAATAACACTTAAGTGCTTTATAATTCTTCTGCACAGTACTTTTATGTCGGTCTGTCCTAAAATAGACTTCGAAGCCGATAAAATAGAGTCCATTGCTTTATGCTGGTACTCTAATTGGCCAATTTGTTCATATGAGCGAATTGCAGTAATTAAAGAGGTGACGAGCTTAGAACGTGTTAATTCCGTTTTTGTTTTATAATCATTGATGTCATATTCACGAGTTACTTTTTCTTCAGGTATGCTACCGGCTTGCCCTGTACGTAAAATAATCCTAACATGTTGGTTATTAAGCTCCTCACGGACTCGCCTTACAACCTGCAAACCTGCATCATCAGTTTCCATTATCACATCTAAAAAAATGACTGAGATTGAGTTTTTTTGAGATAATATAGCAATAGCTTCAGCACCAGAATAAGCATCATGAAATCGAAATCCAGCTCCTTTGTATTCCAATCCAGAGAGAGCTAATTTAGTTACAGAATGAATAGCAGGATCGTCATCGACGATTAAAATATCCCAACAATCAGAAGGCTCTGAGATGACTTCATCATGGTCTTCTTTTAAAAATAAAAAACCGCTCGATTCTGATGACATTCATGATCCTATTAATAACAAGCAAAAAACAACCAACTTAAAAACAATAACTTAGTAAAAATAACAGCTCAACATTCTCGTCAACACCTTAGTTAGGATTAGATTGTTTGAACTTCTAAGTTTACAGCTTTAGATTTAGATTTTGGTTTACAACTCTACTCATACTATAGTCTACTAATGGAAAGTTGTTATATTTTAAGTAAATAATTCAGTTAAGGCCTAATTATTAAATTATTAAAAACACTGTTAAAATGTCTCTTAATTTTGTTACTCACTATTATTATTATTGGCTTAATGCTTCCTCAAAACTATAGCGTCAATAAGACTATCGAAGTGAATGCAAGTATTCGTACTATCAAATCATTAACAACCGATTTTGATGAATGGCATAAATGGTCTCCTTGGCAACAAGTCGATCCATCAATTAAATTTGCAGTTAGTGAACCAAGTGCTGGTATTGGAGCTCATCAATCATGGATCAGTAAATGGGGGCATGGTGAGATGACAATTACTGCATTAAATGATCGTAAGATGGTATTTAATACCTTATTAAATAATGAACATATCGTACAAGGCACATTGACGTTTACAATTAATAGTAACAACAGTGTAAATGTAGAGTGCCATATTGAAGGGCAAGCAACGACAATACTTGTTTCTGGTTACATGGCTATATTTAGCGAATATGTGCTCAATAATACAATTGCATTAGGGCTAAATAATTTAAAAACAGTTGCTCAACTAAGTGATATACAAAATGTAATGGAAAGTCATGACAGTCAAAACAGCACAAGCAAGAATTAATCTCGCAAACATCATAGAATCATTACTTGGTTACTCTATAACCAAGGTAGGAAGTAATGGCGCACTCTCAAACGATGAAAAAAACTATAACCCACAGGGGAAAATAAAACCGCTGTACCATATTAGTAGCGATAATTCAGTTTTAGCTCGCGCTCAAAAGCGACAAGATTTACTACTTATTAAGCAACAGCAAAATATTGAAACAATCTTAGCGATGGCAATGGCGTTTTGTCCCGATGTAGCAAGTAGCAAACAACCTGATGCGGATTGGGTAGAGCACTTTATTGGGCTCTGTGAAGACACCTCAAACGAATCAATGCAAACATTATGGGCAAAAATACTTACAGGCGAAACTCTCAATCCTGGAACATTTTCAATTAAGAGCCTGCAAACACTTAAGCACATGACTCAGCGCGAAGCCGATGCATTACAAAAATGTGTATCACTAAGTAGCTATAACGAAAAAGACGACAGTCACTTTATTTTACTCGGATTTTATAAAAAACCATCGATTTTTGACTTACTACGCAAAGGCAATAAAGTATCTCTAAATTTAGGAAAAACAGGTATCAGCTTTCCTGACATTTTAACTTTAATGGATCTTAACTTATTGTATCGAAAAGAAATTGAATCAGCCGTGTTAAAATCAGGGCAAGAACTTACGCTTTCATTTTTTTCTCAAAAAGTAACGTTAAAAGCAAAAAGCAATGATTTAGTACTGAGTTATTACAAATTCACTCAAACGGGTGATGAGCTATCTAAACTAATAAACGTTCCAGTAAATAAAGTGTATAAACAATTAATAAATAGTGCATTAGAAGTAGAATTTGATTTAGCGTGGCATGCTACTAAGTAGTAAACCACGCTATAAAATCACTCAACTAGTTATCAAGTGAGTAATTAAAAGTGAATCTGAATACCTGCAAATGGGCCAGATGCATCGATATCTGTAGTAATATTATCTACATCATCAAGTTCTAATACCATGGAGCGATATCCAGCTTTAACTGCAACATCAATCGCTAGGTTATCAATAAATTCCCACGCAATACCCACTTGGTAATCTTGTACTTTACTATCGTCTATAGCCAAAAAGCTACCTTCAAAAAACACACTTAAACCAGTAAATGGCAGGCCGGCTTCTGCACGACCATAAGCAAGTGGTACAAAACCTGAAAAATCAACGGTTTCAGTAAAGTTAGTGTTGCCACTTTGAGTAGTACCCGTTACAGCAACCTCACCATCAAACTGTTTCGCATTCAAACCTAAATCAATAGAGATTAAATCGTTATCAAAAATTTCGTAATACAGAATATAATCAATGTGTGTTAGATCGCTAATTGAATTAACTGTCGTACCAACTACATAGTCTGAACCATTAAAGCTAAATGTATCAGTTAAAACTGCAGAACCGTTTAGTTCAAGTTCGGTATACTTTAATTTAATATTAGGTACTAACGGTACTGGGTGCTCAAGGGCTGCGTAATAACTTATAAATGTTTCATCTTCAAAATTGAAATCTTGAGATGCATTATTTTTATAAGAAAACTGACCATCATTATCTGATTTCCAGCCATCAACCCCTACATATAAACCTAATAAAGTGTCAGCGTGTGCTGCAGGTGCTAAACATGCCATTGAAAGGGCTGCTGCTAAACAATACTTTTTCATTTTTTATCCTTGAGCTAGTAGTTCGCTAAGTTCGATTAAAGCCGCATTGGCTCTAGAAATATAATTTGCCATAACTAAGGAATGATTAGCCACATAGCCAAAACCATTCCCATTTAAAATTATTGGGCTCCACACCGTTTCTTGGGTTGCCTCAAGTTCACGTATTATTTGTTGCACACTAACACGGGCATTTTTCTTCTCAAGTACATCTGCAAAGTCATACTCTACCGCTTGTAAAAAGTGTAACAACGCCCAAGTTGCGCCACGAGATTCATAAAAAACATCATCAATTTTTAGCCAAGGTGTTCTGACTTGCTGTTGTAATGGTGCAAGAGTCGCTTGTTTATTTGACGAATTTCCAGCTAAATCAGTATTCACTTTTTCTTGGCCGACACTGGCACTTAAACGTTGGCTTAAGCTACCTAAGCGCTTTTCCGCTTCTTTTAACCAACTACGTAGATTATCAGCTCGCGCATAAAATTGGCTATCACGTTCGTGCTGATTCGCTATTTGTGTACGATAAACGACTAGATAATCAATTCCTTTTTGATACTCTCCCTCCGCGCTTGGCCATGCCCACGCTTCAGAGCTTATATTAAACTGTGGCTGTGCTTTTTTAAGTGCTTCATGCTCTGTTGATTGCGATTGCGAACGGCTAAAATCTTTTCGCATAGAAAGCGCTAAATCACGCGTCATTTCTAACGCACCATATTCCCACGCAGGCATGTCATCCATAATAATACTTGGCGGTATAACATCATTCGATAAATAACCACCCGGTTTATTTAGTATCGTACTCGCTACCTCAATAAGCGTTGCCGTTGTTGTATAACCTGTAACTATTTTTTCATTACGTAACTGCGCTTGCTCTTTTGCATTAGCGACAACATCAAAACGTGCCGGTTCAGTACTCCAATAAACAGCAATTGCGTAAAATATGATAAGCAGTAAAACAATTGTTCCTGCTATTTTTCCTTTATGTTGCGACATGTGTACTCCTAATGATGAGCGTGTTGAGTAGATGGTTTTGACTGCTTAGCTTGCGTTTCAAGCGACACCACTTGAGCATTAGTAAACAAGCGGTTACCGTCACTAAAATATAGCGTGAGTTTACGTTCTTGCCCTACTTTTAATGACTCTAATGGTTCAAATGCCATTAAATGATAACCGCCTGGTTGGAAGCTAACACTTTCATGCGCTTTAATTACAACCGATTCAACTTGTTGCATTTTCATCATGCCGTCTACATGTGAATGCTCGTGTATTTCCACACGCCCTAAGCCATCAATCGTTGCCTTAGTTAAAGTTGCTGCGGCTCCACTGTGATTAATAAGGGTTAAATAACCTACAGTTGAAGTACTGGCAGGTAAAAACTCCCTCACTTGCGCGTTAGTTACTTCGAGTACAGCCACATCAGAACCATGCTCGTGCCCTGAATGCGCCGCCAATGATGACGTAAATAAACCTAACATTAACGCTGAAGCCATCGAAAAAAACTGCTTTGTCATCATTTCATCCCTAGTGAAAACATTAAATTACAGGCTAAATTTAACATAGTTAACCCATAATAGTCAGTCAAATTAAGGATTAAGAGGCTACTTTTTTGTTATCAGCAACAAGCCAACACAACACTGCAACAAATAGTAACGGCCATGCAATCATTATTGATCCGAATAAAAACGCTAAAACAGTCCCAGCTAATGCCACAACACCCGCTCCAACTAATCCCATAGTAATTAAAGCCACTACAGCAACCACAGCAACAATTGCGGCCAAAGCACCTACAAGCTCGAGCCCTGCCCAGCTAATATCAGCAATCCATAATGGTAACTGCCAAGAATCAACATGCACAAACGCTATTAAATCAGTAAACAGTAATAAATAGATAAATACACATACGGCCAAAGCTTTCATAGTAATTATCCTTATACCAACCGGCTTATATATGGGTCTATTTAACGATAAGAAAATTGCGCTATAACTAGGCAAAAATTTTTATATCTAGTTGTTCTAAATAAAAAATTCAACAACGTTATAGAGTGATTTAATTCGTTAAATTGTTCAAATATTTATGCCTGTTGGTATTAATACTCTTTATTTTCAAGGCAGCAATGCGCTATAAAATAACCAAGTGCAATTGCAAACGGAAAACTCAAAAATAATAAAATAGTAACTAGGCGGGTTGCCCATACTGGAAAGTCCAATCTATGTGCTAAACCACTACAAACACCCGATATTTTTTTATTCAAAGTATCTTTATACCAACCTCGTTGACGATTAAAGCTGTTCATAGCAATCTCCTAAGCAGTGTGTTTTAAATTAGTATTTAAGTTCGCTTTTAAGCGAGCCAGTTCAGCATCAATTTTTTCATTTTTAACTAACGACTCAATTTGGGCACTGGTAGAGCTTGCTGTATCAGTCAGCTCATAAGCCTCTACTTGAGCTTCAATGCCTTCAACACGCTGCTCTATTTGTTCAAAACGAGACAACGCATGGGCAACTTTATCACTTTGTAATTGCGTATTAATTCGCTCTCTAGCAATAACAACATGATGACGTTGCATTAACTGAGCTTGCTTTGTTTTAGCCAGTGCCATTTTTTGCTGAAGGCGATCACAATCAACCTTAATTTTTGCAATAGACTCTTGCAGTGTTTCTAGTTGAGTTTGCTTATTTTCAATGCTTTCGTTAACGCGTTGCTTCTCAAGTAAGGCTGATTTAGCAAGGTCATCACTGCCCTTCTCAACCGCACGTTCTGCTTTAATTTGCCAAGCTGCTAATTCTGTTTTTTTAGTATCAATTTGGCGATTAATTACTTTCTCTTCACACAATAAAGCGGCTGCTGTACTACGACACTCATTCAATGCATCTTGCATCTCGGTAAGTATTAGGTTTAAAAGTTTTTCAGGGTCTTCAGCTTTATCAAGCATGGCCACAATGTTTGATTGAATTACATCATTTACGCGGTTAAATATTCCCATGGTATTCTCCTGTTGATTTTTAATTAATTTCAACAAGAAGATTCCAAGAGTTGTGCCAAGTTCATAAAAACAATGAAAAAAAGCCTAATATCAACAACATAATTAATAAACAATTAAATTTTTAGTGACTTTAAGCTGAATAGCATAGAGTGTAATTAGCCAATAAATTATGCTTTTGACTAATTTTTAGGATCAAAAAAGCCACTTGAAAGTGGCTTAAATTTAGAATTTTTATAGCTTAGCTTTATTCGGGTACAAAGCTTAATGCTTTATCCATTACTGATAAATCGGCTTGCTTACCGTGACCACTTTCAGAAAGGTGGCGTCTAAAACCTCGCGCACCAGGCTGCCCCTGAAAAATACCGAGCATGTGACGTGCAATATGCCAAAAATTAGCACCCAAACGCATTTCTTCTTCAATATAGCTGTACATTGAGCGTACTACATCGTGGCGTGATTGCGTGTTTGCAGTATCACCATAAATTTTCTCATCAACGTCATTGAGCATAAATGGGTTACTGTAAGCTTCACGCCCAATCATTACACCATCAATATGTTGTAAATGTTCTAGGCTCTGCTCAATTGTTTTAACACCGCCATTTAGGCTTAAGTCTAGCTGCGGATAATCTTTTTTAAGTTGGTAAACACGTGGGTAATCAAGCGGTGGAACTTCACGATTTTCTTTTGGACTTAAACCATTGAGCCATGCTTTACGAGCATGAATAATAAAATCATCACACCCTACTTTATGCGACGCTTCAATAAGCGCACACAAAAACTCATACGAATCTTGCTCATCAATACCAATACGCGTTTTAACGGTAACAGGAATGCTTACTTCGTTTTTCATTGCTGCAACACACTCAGCAACTAATTGAGGTTCAGCCATTAAACATGCGCCAAATCGGCCATTTTGAACTCGGTCTGACGGGCACCCTACATTTAAATTTATTTCGTCATAGCCAAGCTCACCAGCTAGCTTTGCACATTGCGCAAGCGCTTTAGGATCAGAGCCACCAAGTTGCAGCGCAACTGGGCCTTCGTGTTTATTAAAATGTAAGTAATCGCCTCGACCAAATAAGATAGCCCCTGTGGTTATCATTTCGGTATAAAGCACAGTGTGTTTAGTCATTTTGCGATGAAAAGTACGACAATGACGATCAGTCCAATCAAGCATCGGTGCTACAGAAAAGCGTCTATCCAAAGTACATTTATTCAAAGCAAACCTCAGGGTATTAAGTTATTAAGCACAGCTTAAAAGGCGCTGTATTTTACACAAAAGCCTAGCGGGCATCAATGCAAAGCAAACACCTAAAAACTAAAATAATGAGCTACACCATTTAAAAGACAATCGGTGTAGCCGAGCTTAAAATAAACCATATGGCTCTACTAATAAATTTACGCAAATATCATTAATTTGTGTACACGATAGTCATTAAACTAATACCACTGCCCCAAGACAATTACATAACCCATAAAATCATTAATTATCAAAGTAATATACATCTTTTAATTAGTAATGATGTTACCGCATTGCCACACTTCCATTGCTTCTATATAAAAACATAATTTAAACTTTAAATTTATTCAAATTAACTCTTAAATTAGCAATATAACGAGCGATACTTTCATTTGCTTCTGACGTATTTTTTGCTCCTGTAGATGTTTCTATTGCAATATCAGTAATATTAATTAAATTTTGATTTATTTCGCTTACAACAGCAGACTGCTCTTCTGCTGCGGTAGCAATCTGTAAGTTTAGGTCCGTAATCTCATTAACAGCAATGGCTGAGTTGGCAAATATTTCTGACGTTTCAGTACTTTTTTTAAGGCATTCGTCAGCACTACTAATCCCTTTATTCATACTAACAACCGCATTTTTCGCCTCACTTTGTAAGCGAGTAACCAGCCCTTGTATATCAACAGTTGAGACCTGTGTTCGTTGAGCAAGTGCCCTGACTTCGTCCGCTACAACAGCAAAACCTCTACCAGTATCACCAGCACGAGCGGCTTCTATTGCAGCATTTAAAGCGAGTAAATTGGTTTGTTCGGCAATACTCTGTATTGTATCTAAAACGCTGCCGATATTATTTGTTTCTGTAACAACACGCCCTGAGGTGGACAGCAAGCGCTAAAGCTCACTTTCCACCGCAAATTTTAACAGCGGTGATCCCTTACTTTTCAATGCGGTTAAGTAAGTTGATTCATCGTAGGGCGTATGTGTTTTCCAGCACCTAAATAGGATTCGTATCCACTTAAATGCCAATGATCTGATGATGGTATTATGAGGTTTTCCTTTGGCTTCTTGCTGCCGATAATAGGCTTTAGCCCAAAATGAATAACGCACAGATAATCCAGCCCATTCCACAAATGTTTGCCTTAAAAATTTAGTGCACGAGTATCGCCAGTGTATCCATTCCTTTTTGCCACTGCGTTCGGTTACTGGAGCAATGCCTGCGTATTTTTGTATGTCAGCGGCGCACTTATAGCGGTCACGATTTGACCCCATAGCGGCTAATAATCGAGGTGCTAATTGTGGCCCCGCCCCAGGTAAACTATCAAAAATAGCGCGATCTGTATGTTGCTTATAAAGTGTTTTAATTTCGTCATCAAATCGTGTTATTGCCAACATTAGCTGTTTAAGTTGCGGAACGAGGCATTCAATAAGTAATAAGTTTGGCGTGATCACCGCCATATCTTCGGTGAGAATTTCAGCATCTTTTATTTCTTTTATCCGCTTTTCATTAACGAGTGGGTAGCGGGAATTATGTTGATTAAAGAAGTCGAGTAGTGTTTGTTTCCTCGCTTTTTTAGCGTGAGCAAGAGAGGGCCAGCGCAGTAAGAAGTCACAGAATATTTGAGTGTCTTTTTCTTTAAACCAATCAATCACGTGGGGATAATAATTTTTTAGCGTTGTGGCTATTTTATTGGTTAAATTAACACGATCTTGTACTAGTTTACGTCTGTATTCGACAAGCTGCGCAAGACACCTAACGTCCTCTGAATCCGGCCTAATAACCGTTAATTTATCCATATGAAGTTGTAAGATTTCAACTTGAATAATTGCATCAGTAGGATCATCTTTAGCCCCGCTGTGCGTAAATGCAGCACGGTATTTAGCAACACTTGATGGGTTAATCACAAATAATACAATGTGCTTAAATTTACTGAGTGCATATATAAGTGGGCCTTTTTTTAGCTCACACGCGACAGCAACAGATCTGCCGTTGTAGCGTTGTTTTAACTCAAGCGCCCATGCATTAATTGACTTAGGCTCAGAGGAAATCACACTTAAATGTTGTGTATTTGTGTCACGATTTATTTCACAAATATCGTGTTTACGGTCAGCCCAATCGATCCCGATAAGGGCTGCAAAATCTGAGACGTTAAAGGCTTCCATTTTGGGCCTCCTAGAGGTAAAGTGAAAGAATAGATAGAGGCTAATAGTGTTTCTCGCAGGTCTTATAGATAGTCGGCATTACGACAATCCCTGAGTATGCGTATTGAAACAAATAACTCCTGTTGATCCGAAAGTCTTGTTACAAACATTGATTGTTTCCGCTCAAATATTCGTGATCAACAGAAGCATATTCCATGTATTAATGAGATAGGTAAATACATTAATTAATGGAACGGAGTAACTATAAGGCACTCAATTACGGTACTTGCTTCATCTATTTCTTTAGCTAAACGCTGAATAACAACTTTTGCCTCAGAAGCTTCTGCCTTGCCCTTTAATACACGCTCTTTGACTGCCTCTGTTACATCAGAAGCATTCTGGGTATTACTCGCAACTTCTAAAGTTGTACAGTTCATTTCTTCTATTGCTATTGAAACCATTTCGGTTTCAGCTCTTTGCTTTTCAACATTAACTACCGTTTCCTGCATAACAGTTACGGCAAACTTTGATGAGTCGTCTAATTGCGATAAATGTATATTAGCTTCATTTATTGTTTCTCTTAGCATTGATAAAAATTTGTTGAACGCTCTTGCTGTATCGCCAGTTTCATCGCCGGCGCTTTCATCAAGCTTTAACGTTAAATCGCCATCGCCATCAGCTATTTCAACTAATCTATTTTTTAGCATATTCACAGGCAAAGCGATTGCTCTGCTAATCATATATGATAAAACAACACCCACAATAACGGAGAAGATAAATATATAAAGAATAAGGTTAATACCTTGCTTTTCATCATTTTCAGCTTGCAAAGCTGAGTTTAAAGTAAACTGCTGGATCTGAGAGAGTAAAGCTATAAGTTTTTCCTCAAATTTATCTTCTGCGACTTCTATTAACTTTATTTTATCATCCAAGCTGCCAACGGATTGCGTTTTAGTGGCCTCAATAATGTCATTAATATTCAGAGAAATACTTTGGTATTCTTTATTTAAAAGCTTCAGGTCACTCGCTAGCGAAGTAAAACTCGATTTTGCCTCTTCACTGTGTAAATAATCAATAGAATCGGTGACAAATTTTTCTGACTTATTAAATTCACTTTGAATTTTTTGCGTTAATGACGTGAGTTTATTCTCGATTTCTTCATTGGCTTTACCTGGTTCTAAACTTGCGTGTAATAAAGCTCGCTGAAAAAATATCGTTTGTTCTAATTTGTGCTCAGACATTGTAGTAAGCATGTTGCTGAGCGGAATATCTCGCTCAGCTATATCAACCAGCTCTATACCAATTTTGTTCATTTGTGTTAAAGATATAATCCCAATTACCACCATTAAAAATATTTGTGATATTCCTAGGCAGTATATTTTACTTGTAATAGATAACTTATTTAACATTTTAGACCCCTTCATATTTTAGGCTTAAACCTAACTTTACTGTTACAAAGTAAAAACTTAAAAAGGTCGAGTAATAGCTAAACCGACAACTACTGCTTCTTCATCATCAATAGCTATCGTTGGTGCTATACCAAAATCACCGACATGAAAATCATAGGCTGAGCTAATACGATATAAATCCTCATTATGAGGATGAGCTCCGCCTATACGCTCTTCACCATAACCAACACCAGGGCAAGAGCATGAAAAAAGTCTATGCGTTCAGTACCTTTCAAGGTAGGCTGTACTGCGCATAGCTTTTTTCTGTTTTGCGGGCATGCCTTTACTAAAGCTTTTTTCTGCTTTTAGCTGATTAAATGCGATGTGTCTCAGCCCCGCAAATACAGGTGCTGCACCTTCGCGCCTAATTCGACACTCATCTTCTTTAAATCCTACATCTAAACGCCAATGTAATCCATTTCCTATTTGCCAATGTTGTCGTGCTCCTCTCGCGAGTTCTTCCGCTGTTAAATTCGCTGAACTAATATAGTATCTATAGCATAACTCATTGCTTAATTTACCTTTTTCTTTTCTATAAGAAACAATAACACCCACTGTTTTTACACCTTCCCAGTGTATCGTTTCTGATAAACCGCTCACGTTATGGCTCACTGCACAGCACCTAAATTCTTCTCTATTTTTTTGATAATCGGCTTCGTTAAACAAGAGCCCATCAGATGCTTGTCGTGCTACCTCAGGTAATAACACATCTTCTATTTGTGACAGTAGCCTTTTATGGTTTGCTTTTACCGCAAGTAAGTAATCGGCTTCTTTACCAACTATTTTTTTTGCAATTGATTTTTGACACCCCATAGCGTCAATCGTTACTAAGCAGCCTTTTATCTCTAATAATTCAAGCAGCTCTGGCAACGCTTTTATTTCATTCGACTTTTTATCAACAGGGCATTGTGCCAAAACAACACCATTTTCGCATGCAAATGCACTGATCATATAAAGCGCATCGCGTCTATCTGACTGATTAAATGAACCTTTCAATCGTTTACCGTCAATAGCAACTACACCGCCTTGAGTTAATTTGGAGCAGGCTTTCATCCAAGAAGAAAAGGAATCTTGGAATTGCGTCATGTCAATACGGCTCATTACACGAGCAATTGTGTCATGGCGAGGGATCCCTTGTTCAAGAAGAGCATATTTTCTGAGCCAATCTAGTCTATCATGACCAAAATCTTCAATCTCTTCCCAGCCCTGACAGCCTGAAACAACAGCGCTAACAGCTAAGAATATGATATCAAATAGTTTATGAACAACTTTACCTTGTTGGCGAGGGTCGTCGATTGATTCGAAATATTTAAATAGCTGAATGTTAGACATGGGGATGCTCCTTAAAAAAGGAGTATAAGATCATACTTTTAAGTCAAGGTAAAGTTCGTGATCTTGCCCTGTAACCAACACCTAAACGAACATTTTTAGTCGGGTGATAATATAGTGAAGCTAAAGCAACCGCCGTTCCATCTCCATGATGTGCATCATTTGTACGCTCAAATACCACTCCAGCTCCCCAATCTTGAGTAAACTTATATTCATACTCAACACCAAACGTAAACTCACTTTCACTGTCAAAATATGTAGTGCCAATAAAAACGCCTGGTATATGTTTCACCTCGTCACCCGCTTGAACAGCAGGAGTCAAAAATATAAAAAACACGCTGTAAATTTTAAAACTTTATTTTTCATAATCTTCTCTTGTAAATAAGGAAACAAACAAACCCTCCAGCATAGGGCGCGAGCATACTTTGTTAAAAATGTTAACCAAAAAGAAGTTCTTCTCTAAAAGCATCATCATAACAAGCTCTTACACACTTACTTCTTATTGACCCCTTGCTTTTCGTATGCTGCTTTATCATGTTCCTAACGACGCGTCTAAATAGTGCCATATGTTGCGCACTTAATGGCTCATGTATTTGACAGGCATCTTCTTTAAATACGACATCCAGTATCCAGTGTTGCTGCTTTTCTATCAGCCAATGTTGTCTTATTGCTTTATTTATCAATATATTGTCTGTCAACGATGTTAGGTAGTAATGTGTGTCAATACTCGTTCTATTACCCTTCGTTCGCTCTCGCTGCACCGCAACGATTGTTCTAACTGATGGCCAGCTCTCTTTAATTTCACTCGGTAATAAACGCGCATCAAGACAATCTATCGTGCGTACTTCTTTTCGCCCATGCCCTTCATCTTGTGTTACATGACTAAGTATCTCTGAGTTTTCAGATTCATACTGGTGTGTAAATGCATCTTGAATCGCGCTATAAAGTTTCTTTTGATTACCCTTTGCTTGCACTAGATAATCTGCATGTCTGCTAATTAGCTGTTTTAGCGTTTCTTTTTGGCAGTGCAAAGCATCAAGTGTAATGACGGTGTTATTGATATCGAGTATTTTCAATAAATCCCGAACTGCCGGTATTTCATTCGTCTTACTGCCAACTGTTTGGTGGAATAATGTGAGACCTGCTTCACAATCAAATGCTGAGACGAGATGTAATTTATCAGCAATGTGTTTACTTGCTCCGCGAATAGTTTTGCCATCGAAGGCAATGACAGGATGCGCTGACTTAACGCGGTTTTGATTGACCCAGCTATACATCGCGAGTAGTAATGAGTCAGTATCAACGGTTCTAAAAATCCGAGCAATACTATGTCGAGTGGGTATGCCATTTTTGAAAGAACGAAATCCTCTTAACCAATTAAGCTTACTTTCGCCATAGACTTCAATGTCTTGCCAGTTTTCACACCCTGATGTAACGGCAGTAATAATAAGAAAAAGCACATCAACTAAGTTATGGTGCTGATTTATATGTGAACGATTATCTTTGACGAGTTCTAAATGTGAGAAGAGTGACATAATAAGTTTAAGGTGATGAAATTTATGGTATTAGATCATAAAATTTGTTTATTTACAAAGTGTGATCCCGCCCTGCCCTCCAGCATCACATCAACGTTAGTATTCCTTACAACAAAGCCAAAAATGTAATAACTAATAAACAATAAACAATAAACAATTAAGAAAAACATTTATTCTACATGGAGGGTGATGTTGTTAATAAATATAGGCAGGATTATTTACTTAGTAAAATTTTTTATAAAATCAGTTAAAAAATAAAAACAATACTATTTTACTTACACCAATCGGCTTAGATTTGAGGTCTATTAACAATAATTAAATTGCACTGTAGCTAGGCCGTGTTGATCTTTGTGAATAGAAATTTGTTCAATCTAGGGGCGATTAAATCGCGGCGCGAGGTTTGTAATCAAGTGGTTTGGTAACTGCTCCTGCGTAACTCTAATGGCTTGCATCCCTGTAAAAGTAAGTAAAAACCGAGTAAAGCATCCATGCCGAGCTCCCGCCTACTTAACTTCATCAGTGTAAGTAACAAAAGGTTAATCATCCCTAAAAAGCCCCATTAGGGCGGCGTATATTTGTACTGCATTATCGCCTATTTATGGGAAATAATCACACGACATAGGCTCTGTTTTGCCTAAAAAAAACACACAGCTAAAAATTAAATCTCAAAAGATAAACTGCTCCTAGGCTAAAACTTTTATGCGGATTGGTACTATAAAAAATACCTATTTTAATTTACACAACGCTACGAGTGAGCAATTTAAGACTGTAACGATATAGTAAGGGGTTGCGTTTAGTATTATATCGTTCTAAAAAACACGGCCAAACAGCATTCAAAAACAACAATGTAATTTAAAATTAGAGACTTACATTTAAAACTCATATAATAGCAGCAAGAATAATTTGCATATAAGCAGCAGGCCGATTACCCGCAAACCCAATATTTCCCAGTCATAAATATCGTTACGTGTGATTAATTATTTAAAATTCAAGTTAGTAAATATAATGTCATGGTCTCTTAAAGTCGCAACGACTTTAAGTAAACACTTGCAAACCAAAGTAATGAGCAATACCGCTTAAAATATTTGTTACCGCAACTGAACTCAAAATAAGCCCCATTATTCTACTTATTATACTTGCACCACTGTCACCAATTAATTTATGCACATGCGTAGCCAAGAGCAATAAAATTAGGACAATAGCCAACACCGCTAACATCGTTGATGATGTTATTAGCTGCTCAACCCATGTATGCTCTTCGTTACGAGTCATCAACACGGCCCCCAACATAGCACCAGGGCTTGCTATAGAAGGAATAGCCAGTGGGAAAATGGCGGTCTCAGTGCTATCTCGAACACTTTTTATTTCTGTTTCTGGTTTGCTTTCACCAAATATCATTGAAAGTGCAAAAATAAGTAATACTATGCCGCCAGCAATTTGAAATGCTGAAAGCGGAATTTCTATGGCATTAAGTAGTTGCTCACCCGCTACAACAAAAAATAAAAGCACTATGGCAGATACACCTACGGCTTTAAATATTACTTTGCGCTTAAATTTTTCATCTTCACCGCGAGTAACTGCTATAAATACAGGTACAGTACCAATGGGGTCTATCACCGCAAAAAAGAAGATAAATATGGCTAATAATTCATGCATTACTGGGTTTCCTAGATAAAAAGCGTCTAATAAAAACGCTGCAACTACAACACAGTATGTTAGTATATCACGGTAGCGTAAGGATAAGAGAATGATGAATATAGAATCACTCGTAGGTAAAGCAAAACAAGTATGTGATAACCGTGGCGCACGTTTCACACCCATTCGTGAGAAAGTATTTCGCTTACTCGCTAGTGCCCAAGGTGGCGTGGGGGCCTATGACTTACTTGAACAATTAAAAGTAACTGAGTCAGGTGCTAAACCCGCCACTATATATCGCGCCTTAGATTTTTTGGCGGAACTGGGCTTTATACATAAAATTGAAAGCACAAATGCATTTATGCTGTGTCATCATTTTGATCATATTCATCCTGTGCAGCTATTAATTTGCGATACATGTGGTTTTGTTAAAGAGCTTCATTCAACCGTTATCTCACATGAGTTAAATAACTTAGCAGCTGAAGGCGGGTTTGTTGTATCAGGACAAACTATAGAAGCGCATGGTAAATGTGAGTCTTGTAGAGCATCATAATTCCCAAAGTTATTCCTAATGGCTATACTCGTATGATATAACCATTTCATAGCACTAATTTAAGAGAACAAATATGAATGTAGAGTTCATCAATCCTTTTTTATCTTCTTTAATCAATGTATTGAGTACAATGGCTCAAACTCAATTAAAGCCTGGTAAGCCGCGTATCAAAACAGATGAAATTGCGTGTGGCGATGTATCAGGTCTGATTGGTATGGTGGGCCCGCAAACTCGCGGTTCATTTTCAATTACTTTTGATGAAGAGCTTGCACTTACTATCATGGAACGTATGCTGGGTGAACGCCCTGATTCAATAGATGAAGAAGTCACTGACATGGTTGGCGAAATAACCAATATGGTAACCGGTGGCGCCAAAAATTTATTGGGTGAAAAAGGGTTTGATTTTGATATGGCAACGCCTATTGTAGTATCCGGCCAAGGGCATACAATAACGCATAAAAGCCAAGGTAAAAAAATCATCATGCCATTCACTAGCGATGCTGGTAATGCAAATATTGAAGTTAGTTTCGATAAGCTATGAGTTGGCAACAAAAGGTCATAGTATTAAAACCTCGCTCGCGGGGTTTTCATTTAATTGACGACGAAATATTGTCTCAACTCCCTGAGCTTACTACTTACACAGTAGGCTTGTTGCACCTATTCATCCAACACACATCCGCTAGCCTTACTATAAACGAAAATGCCGATCCTACGGTGCGTATGGATATGGAAAGCCATTTCAATAAATTCGTTCCTGAATGCCAGTCTTATTATCGTCATGATTATGAAGGCGATGACGACATGCCTGCACATATTAAAACAAGCACATTGGGCTGTGAATTAACTATTCCTATTTCTAATGGGTATTTAGCACTAGGTACATGGCAAGGTATTTACTTAGGTGAACATCGCAACTCTGGTGGCGCTAGGCGTATTATATCAACGATTCAGGGGGAGCGGCTTTAATAAAAGCTCTCGGTTTCAAATTATTGACTCCTCCTACCTCACTCATACCTCATAACTTCAAAGTACAATACCTTTATTGTAGGCGCAGAGCTCGCGCGAGAAGCGATAGCTTCTAACAACCAAAACTTCAATGCTGAGTATTACATATGCAATAAAATAAATAAGAGAGATTTTAAATTATAATTTTATTTGTGATTTTTAATACAGAAAATTTTGAGGATATAAAAAGATTGGAGCGGTACACGAGGCTCGAACTCGTGACCTCGACCTTGGCAAGGTCGCGCTCTACCAACTGAGCTAGTACCGCATTTTTCAGTTATTTTATTGGTGCGCAATAAATTGCGTTCAACATCCTAGCAACTGAGCTAGCTTTTATTCACTACAATTTCTTTTGGTTAGAAATTGGAGCGGTACACGAGGCTCGAACTCGTGACCTCGACCTTGGCAAGGTCGCGCTCTACCAACTGAGCTAGTACCGCATTTTTATTTCTTCAGTTATTTTACGTTGGTGCGCGACGGGTCGCGTTCAACATTCTAGCAACTGCGCTAGTACCGCATTATATTTTCATTCAACACTACAATTTCTTTTGGTTAGAAATTGGAGCGGTACACGAGGCTCGAACTCGTGACCTCGACCTTGGCAAGGTCGCGCTCTACCAACTGAGCTAGTACCGCATTTTCTATTTCTTCAGTTATTTTACGCTTAAGCGCGACAGGTCGCGTTCAACATTCTAGCAACTGAGCTAGTACCGCATTTATTGATGGTAATTCAATCACTCAAACACACTAACCCCGCGTGGGTTATCGTCTTGAGCGGGGCAGGATTTTACAATAATACGGAGTGTTTGCAAGTGTTTTTTACAAATTAAAGAAATTTTCTCTATAGATTTTTAATTCCATAATCGAATCTTTAATATCGTCCAAAGCAAGGTGTGAGCCTTTTTTGTTCACTTTAGCAAGCACTTCAGGTTTCCAGCGACGTGCTAATTCTTTAATAGTACTTACGTCGAGATTTCGGTAATGGAAAAAATCTTCAAGTTCACGCATGTATTTATTCATAAAGCGACGATCTTGCCCAATTGAATTACCACACATTGGTGATACACCCGCAGGCACCCACTGTTTTAAAAAATCTAACGTTTGCGCTACAGCATGCTCTTCATCGAAGGTACTTGCTTTGCAGCGCGCTGTTAACCCCGATTTACCATGCTGAGTCGTACACCACTCGTCCATACCATTTAGTAATTCATCATTTTGATGAATAGCTATAGTTGGCCCTTCGGCTAATATATTCAGGTCTGCGTCAGTGACAACCGTCGCAATTTCGAGTATTTTATCGGTCTCTGGTTCGAGCCCTGTCATTTCAAGATCGAGCCAAATTAAATTTGATTTATTAATAGTCATAATACCTAAGCGGTGCTTTCCTTTAGATCCAACGCATTTCGATATATCATATTAGCATCAACCGTCGAGCTAAAGCTTTTTTTAGGAAAAGCGACATTTAACTAAGGTTATAGGCCTCCAGTGGCAAAACAGAAAAAATTAAGTAAAGGCCAATCGCGTCAGATCAAGGCCAATCACCAAAAGCGCATTAATAGCGCAGACTCAAAACCAGCTAAAAAAGGCGCGCAAGAATGGCAAACCGATAATTTAGGTCAGGTCGAGAGCGCAATTGTGATCAGTCGTTTTGGCCAACACGCCGATGTCGAAACACAGAACGGCGATGTACTTCGCTGTAATATACGCCGTACTGTGTCTAATTTAGTATGTGGTGATGAAGTATTATTTCGCCGTGCCAAAGTAAGTGAAGGTGATTTAGCCGGAGTAATTGAAGCCACGCAAGAGCGTCGTTCGCAACTTACCCGCCCTGACTTTTACGACGGCGTAAAAGTTATCGCAGCTAACATTGACCAAATACTCATGGTATCGGCGGTACTACCTGAGTTTACCCCAAGTATTATCGACCGCTATTTAATAGCCTGTGAAGATATGGGTATTGAGCCAATTTTAGTGCTCAATAAAACCGATTTAATTGACGAAGCAGGCCTTAGCGAAATACAAAAAATGCTCGATATCTATCGTAAACTTGATTACCAAGTACTCCTTGTTAGTAATATATCCGGCGATGGTATTGATGAATTAAAAGAAGTACTTGTTGGTAAAAATAACATTTTTGTTGGTCAAAGTGGTGTGGGTAAATCAACCCTCGTTAATACTGTATTGCCCAACGCTGAAATATTAACTAAAGAAGTATCTGAAAACAGCGGCCTCGGCCAGCATACAACAACTGTTTCACGCCTTCACCATTTACCAAGTGGCGGTAACCTAATCGATTCACCAGGAATTCGTGAGTTTGGTTTGTGGCACTTAGATGTTGAGCGTGTAACGTGGTGTTTTAAAGAGTTTAGAGAATTTATAGGCGGATGCCGCTTTAGAGACTGTAAACATTTAAACGATCCGGGCTGTATAGTAAAAGAAGCTGTAGCCGATGGAAGAATTTCTCAATTGCGCTTTGACAGCTACCACCGAATTTTAGAAACAATGGCCGATGGCCGTGCAGGCGCCCGTGCGCCTCGCGTATAATTTAGGAAAAATACTGTGAGTTTAGACAAATTTAAAATCGCAATGCAGTACGCAATGCCAAAACATTTTATTTCACGCGTAGTAGGAAAATTAGCTGCTGCTAAAGCGGGCGCATTAACAACCACATTAATTAAACTATTTATTAAGCAATATAAAATAGACATGAGCGAAGCGAAATATTCAGACCCTGCTCATTATAAAAGCTTTAATGAATTTTTTACTCGCCCTTTAAAAGACGGCATGCGCCCAATGAATGATGATAGCAATATCATCATTCATCCAGTGGATGGCGCAATCAGCCAGCTAGGTGATATTGTTGACGGACAGCTAATACAAGCTAAAGGTCACGATTACAGCTTACAAGCGCTATTAGGCGGTTCACAAGATGATACAACACCATTTTTAGGCGGTAAGTTTGCCACTATTTATTTAGCACCTAAAGATTACCACCGTATTCATATGCCAGTTGATGGCACACTAAGCAAAATGATTTACGTGCCAGGTGATTTATTTTCAGTAAACCCACTTACAGCGCAAAACGTGCCTAACTTGTTTGCACGTAATGAACGAGTAGTAGCAATTTTTGAAACTGAGATTGGTCCGCTTGCTATGGTACTTGTTGGTGCAACAATTGTAGCCAGCATAGAAACTATTTGGGCAGGTACTGTCACGCCACCAGCTGGTAGCGATGTATTTAGTTGGAAATACCCAACCACTGGCGATAACGCTATCACGCTTAAAAAGGGTGAAGAAATGGGTCGCTTTAAATTAGGCTCTACTGTGGTACTTGCATGGGGTGCTGATAAAGCTGAAATACTGGAAGATCAACTACCAGAAGTGGTTACTCGCTTAGGTACTGCGTTTGCAAAAATTAACGACTAAAATCAATCGTTAATTAGAAATCAAAAAACCGCGTTATTTAAACGCGGTTTTTTATTTTTGTAGACGTAGAGCTTGCTCACGTGAAAGGCGTCAGCTTTTGGTTTATAAGTAATTGCAGGCTGCACCGTTTATATTTTTATGGGCTTCGCCCATCACGCCAGCAAGCTGTTCGTCTACAGCTTGGTGCAGAAGTTTTGATGTGTTGTAGACGTAGAGCTTGCTCATGTGAAAAGCGCCGCTTTTGGTTTATATATAATTGCAGGCTGTAGCGTTTATATCTTTATGGACTTCGCCCATCACGCCAGCAAGCTGTGCGTCTACAAGTCTGGCGCAAAAATTTTGATGTGTTGTAGACGTAGAGCTTGCTCACGTTAAAAGCGCAGCTTTTGGTTTATATGTAATTGCAGGCTTATAGCGTTTATATCTTTATGGACTTCGCCCATCACGCCAGCAAGCTGTGCGTCTACAAGTCTGGCGCAAAAATTTTGATGTGTTGTAGACGTAGAGCTTGCTCACGTGAAAAGCGCAACTTTTAGTTTCTTAAAGCCACATGTAATAACAGACACAAGCCCCTTCAAAACCTATTTACCACACTCTTTACACTCTGAATCTTTAATCACTTTAAAGTGCTGCTGCTTTAAAGTAAGCGCATCGAAGGTTATAAATTCACACCCCTCTGCATGCCCTAGCAATAAGTTAAGCGTAAGTTGCGCCTGCATAGAGCCTATTACACCAAGTAGCGGGCTAATTACTCCTGCGTTACTGCAATTTATAACCGGTGTAGCTTCGCTTTGTGGAAAAACACAGCCATAACATGGGCTATCACTTTGCCTAAAATCAAAGCCCATTAACTGCCCTTTGGTTGCGAGTGCAGCACCAGAAATTAACGGTGTTTTATTAGCAATACAATAACGATTAACACTATAGCGAGTACTAAAGTTATCAGAGCAATCAAGTACTATGTCAGCACCTTTTAGAATATTAGTGGCATTACTCTCATCTAGCTTTTGACAATGCGTTACTATGTTTATTTGATTATTCAGGCTCGCTAATACTTTACCCGCTGCAGCGACCTTGCTTTGCCCTAAGTGGTTTATTTTATAAAGCACTTGGCGCTGTAAGTTTGAAAGCTCAACCTCATCATCGTCAATTAAAATAAGCGTTCCAATACCCGCAGCGGCCAAATATAAAAGTGCTGGGCTACCTAAACCACCAGCCCCAACTACTGCAACCGTTGAGGATTTAAGTGCTAACTGCCCTTCAAGCCCAACTTCTTCAAGCAATAAATGGCGGCTGTAACGCAGGGTTTCTTTATCGCTTAGCTCACTCACGTTTATCAGCCTTATTAGTATTACCCTTGTTAGTTTTAATTGGCACTGCTTATGGCCACTTGCAGAGCGCTTATAGCCTCTACGTAATTATCAGCCTCGGTAATCGCACGCACTACGGCAACACTGCCTACGCCTGTTTTAGCTACCTGCTCAGCACGGCTTAAATCAATCCCACCTATTGCTACTGTTGGGTAGCTTTGCATAAGCGGCACAAATTTAATCAGCTTTTCAAGACCTTGTATTTGCCCTGTCATGTCTTTGGTGGTGGTTGGGTAAATAGCACCAAATGCCATATAACTAGGGCGATAATTATGCGCACGTAGCATTTCATAAAAACCATGAGTAGAAAGCCCAAGCCTTAGCCCAGCGTCTTTAATTGCCGCTAAATTAGCAATGTCTAAATCCTCTTGCCCTAAATGCACGCCATATGCACCGTGCTTAATAGCTAACTGCCAGTAGTCATTTATAAATACCTGTGCGTTGTATTGCTTGCCCAGCTCAACAGCATGCTTAATGAGCCCATCAAGCTCATCTTGCGTTTTATTTTTAACGCGTAACTGCGCTGTTTTAATGCCTTGTTGTAAGCACTTTTCTAACCAATCGGTACTATCTACAACTGCATACAAGCCAAGCGATTTACTTTCACAAGGTGCAAAATCAGCAGCCATATTAAAATCAAGCGGCACATCAAAATCAAGCTCATCACCCAGCCAGCTACCAGGCTCAATTACTTGTGGGTAGTCAGCTAAATTAGTGGGAAACGATGTATGAGCAACCGGTCCAATCCCTTCGCCGTAGCGTACAGACTGTTTTAGCCCTTGGTTTATATATGCTTTAGCTAAAATAAAGGCATCTTTTAATGGGTAGTCTTTAGCTAAACATGCTGCAATTACCGAAGCCATGCTACATCCGGTGCCGTGGTTATGCGGGGTTTGTATTTTTTGATTGCCTAACCAGTATTCTTCACCATTTTGCGTATTACTATCAATACAATAATCAATGCAGTAGCCACTTGGGTAATCCCAATGTCCGCCTTTAATAACAACGGCTTTTGCACCCCAGCTTAATAGCTTATTAGCCGCTTCTTTTATTGCAGCCGGGCCAATTAAATACACACCGGTTAATAACTGTGTTTCGTGGGTGTTTGGGGTTATTACATCCACCAGCGGCAGTAGGCATTCTTTTATTGCACTGACGGTGTCTTCTTCTGTTAGTAAGTCACCGCTTGAGGCAATCGCAACAGGGTCATATACAATAACGGGAGGCACAGGCCACTTAGCTTTATAGTGGCTTATATGTTCGCTGATCAGCTGAATTTGCTGCACATTGGCAAGCATGCCAATTTTTATCACTTTGGCTTTCATGTCTTTTTCAAGCGCTAGTAACTGCGATTCAATAATATCGGTAGACACTGCATTAATAGCTTCTACACCTAAACTATTTTGCGCAGTAAGCGCCGTAATTGCCGTGCAACCATGTACACCAAAACTTTGCATTGCTTTTATATCAGCTTGAATACCGGCACCGCCGCCCGAATCAGAACCGGCAATTGTCCACACTAAGTTATTCATATTCTCTCCTTCACTGCTGATGCCAAAATGGCATACCCATTGTAGGGGTTGATGGGGCTGCAACGTCTTTTTCAGGCATTGCTTTTGCTTGATATGCAAAGCGCCCTGCTTCAACTGCGACTTTAAATGCGCGGCTCATAGTAATTGGGCAGCCCGCCCCTGCAATGGCTGAATTTAATAATACCGCATCATACCCCATTTCGAGTGCTTGGCAGGCATGCGATGGCAAACCTAAACCTGCATCTACTATTAATGTGGTATCGGGTAAACGCTCTCGAATAGTTTTTAAATTATAGCTATTTGACAAGCCTTTACCGGTGCCTATTGGCGCACCCCACGGCATAAGCACCTCACACCCTAGCTCATTTAAGCGCTGGCAAAGTACTAAGTCATCGGTGCAATAAGGCAATACTTTAAAGCCATCATTAATTAATATTTTTGTGGCTTCAAGTAGCGCAAAAGGGTCAGGCTGTAAATTGTAATCATCGCCAATCAGCTCTAGCTTAATCCAATCTGTGGCAAATACCTCTCGGCACATTTTTGCGAGTGTAATCGCCTCTTTTACACTGTGGCACCCTGCAGTATTAGGGAGTATTTTTAAGCCTGTATTTTTTATTAACTGCCAAAAGTCATCACCGGCTGCTACACTTTGTTGGCGCCTAAGCGACACGGTTACAATTTCAGCGCCAGAGGCGACTATCGATTGGGTCATAATGTCGGGTGACGGATAAAGCGCAGAGCCTATCAATAAACGACTCTTTATTTGCTCTCCATAAATAGTTAAACAGTCTTTAGTTTGCATGAGCTTTATCCGCCTTGAATGGGTGACAGTAACTCAACACTGTCGCCTTCATTAAATACATAGTTACTGTGCCGACTTTGTGGAATAAATTCGCCATTAACAGCCACAGCAAAAGGCGCAACTGCACCAAAACTTTGAAGTACCTCGACGAGTGCTTTGCTATTAACATTAAGTAGCTCGCCATTAATTGTAATGTTCATTTTATTCTCACTCTATTCGTGAAACTACTTGCGCCACTAATGCCGGTGCCAGCATATAACCATGACGATATAAGCCGTTAATGCTAATTACATTGCCAACTTGTGATACTTCTGGGCGGTTATCGCTAAATGCAGGGCGTAATCCGGCTTGAATATTAAGTAGTCGTGCTTCGGCAAATCCGCTGTGTACGGTATAAGCCGCTGAAAGTAACTCAAGAGTTGATCGCACTGTTGCGGCGCCGCTATCTTGCGATTCTATTTCGGTCGCACCAATTACATATTCATGATTAGGTTTAGGCGCTATATAAATTGGGTAACGCGGATGCATTAAACGCACAGGTCGCGTTAAATTTACTTCAGGTGCATATATCCTTGCGACTTCACCGCGCACACCTCTAAGTGGTTTATCGCTTTTAGCACCAAGCCCACGACAATCTATAATGTAGTCAAATGGTCGATTATTTATTTCGCCGTTTTTAATGGTTACGCGCTGGTTAAACACACACTTAACTTTGCGCTTGTTGAGCATGGTAAAACTTGCTTTATAAAAGGCTTGGTTATCTATTTGCCCCTCGCAGGGTAAAAATAGACCTTGGTTAAACCGATTAGCAAGCTCTGGCTCTAACTGCGCTATTTGCTGAGCATTCAATGCCTGAGCGCTGTGCCCTGCTATAGGCTTTATTCTCTGGGTAAAGCTTTGTAGATCGCCTTTATCTTGCTGATGCGCAACGACCAATGTGCCTTGCTGCTGAAAAAAAACTTCACTTTCAAGTTCTGCAATAATGCCCGGCCAGCGTTTCATTGAATCAAGCCCCATTAAAGCTAAATCAGCCTCACACAATACCGACTCAGCAAGCGGGGCAAGCATTGCTGCTGCCACTTTACCGGAGCTATTTGGGGTTTGCTCGTCGTCTGCTTCAAACACCGTTACATGATGCAACTTACTTAGATCCAGGGCAGCTAAGCGCCCTGCTAAACCAAAACCCACCACAGCAATGTTATAAAACATAAAACCTCCAAAAGCAGTTATTAGTAGGTGCGAACTCACTCGCACTTCTTCAATGTTTAAAGAAGCGAGGTATAAAACCTCACCTACATCTGTATCTAACTTCTTGTTATACCGCTTTGTGGTAAATTTCTGAGCCTGTTTGCTTAAACTGGGCAGATTTAGCTTTCATTTCGGCTTCTACATCAATCATTTTTATTTCAATAGCGTCGCCAGCGTCATTTGGATCAATACCGCGTGTTTCTAAATCTTTAGCGTAATCGCGTACTTCTTGGCTAATTTTCATAGAGCAAAATTTAGGGCCACACATAGAGCAAAAGTGAGCCACTTTGCCTGACTCTTGCGGAAGGGTTTCGTCGTGATACTCGCGAGCACGCTCTGGATCTAAACCTATATTAAATTGGTCATGCCATCTAAACTCAAAACGCGCTTTTGATAAGGCGTTATCACGCTCTTGCGCGCCAGGGTGCCCTTTTGCTAAATCGGCGGCATGCGCTGCAATTTTGTAAGTAATTAAACCTTCTTTAACATCTTCTTTATTTGGCAGACCCAAATGCTCTTTAGGTGTTACATAACAAAGCATTGCACAGCCGTACCATGCTATTTGGGCCGCCCCAATACCTGAGGTGATATGATCGTACCCTGGTGCAATATCGGTCGTTAACGGGCCTAAAGTGTAAAATGGCGCTTCGTCGCAATGCTTTAATTGCTCATCCATATTGGCTTTAATCATGTGCATTGGCACATGCCCTGGGCCTTCAATAAATACTTGTACGTCGTGCTTCCACGCAATTTTAGTCAGTTCACCTAATGTGCGCAGCTCACTAAACTGCGCTTCATCGTTGGCATCAGCAATAGAACCTGGACGAAGTCCATCACCGAGTGAAAAACACACATCGTATTGTTTTAAAATTTCGCAAATGTCTTCAAAGTGCGTGTATAAAAAGTTTTCTTTGTGATGCGCTAAACACCACTTAGCCATAATTGAGCCACCGCGCGACACAATACCGGTTACACGTTTAGCGGTCATTGGTACATAACGCAGTAATACACCCGCATGAATAGTAAAGTAATCAACACCCTGCTCGGCTTGCTCAATTAGCGTATCGCGAAAAATTTCCCACGTTAAATCCTCAGCCACACCGTTTACTTTTTCAAGCGCTTGATAAATCGGTACTGTGCCAATAGGTACAGGCGAGTTACGTACAACCCATTCACGCGTTTCGTGAATGTAACGACCCGTTGATAAGTCCATCACGGTGTCTGCACCCCAGCGAGTAGACCACACCATTTTTTCTACTTCTTCTTCAATAGATGAGCTGACCGACGAGTTACCAATGTTGGCGTTAACTTTAACTAAAAAGTTACGACCGACAATCATAGGCTCTGTTTCTGGATGGTTTATATTATTTGGTAAAATAGCGCGACCACGGGCTATTTCGTCGCGTACAAACTCTGGGGTAATAAATTCAGGAATACTCGCACCAAACGACTCGCCTTTATGCTGCGCGGCTAGTAATTCTTTACGAATTTCTGCACGTCCCATATTTTCGCGAACGGCTACGTATTCCATTTCAGGAGTAATAATCCCTTGGCGTGCGTAGTGCATTTGCGTTACGTTTTTACCAGCGACACCACGGCGAATTTTTGGCAAGTGATCAAAGCGAATATGATCCAGCCCTTCATCTGCCATGCGCTGCTGCGAAAACTGCGACGTCACTGATTCTAAAATTTCAGTGTCACCACGGTTTTCAATCCATTGTTCACGAAATTTTGGTAAGCCTTTACGCACGTCTAGTTCAAAATTAGGATCGGTATACGGGCCCGACGTATCGTAAACGCGAAGCGAATCGTTTGACTCATAAACAGGGTTTTCATCTGTACCGCCAATAAACGTATCACTTAACGTGATTTCACGCATACCAACGCGCACGCCTGGTTGAGTACCTTCAACGTATACTTTATGAGAATTTGGGAACGGTTGACCCGTTAAGTTATAAATATATTCAGACGCGGCAGCGCGAGTTTCTCGGCGTGACGCTTTATTTGTAGTATTTGACATGACTTGCCTCATTGCTTAAGGGTTGTCTTATCAGATATTCCGAGGAATAGAGAAAGATCGTAAAGTAGCGTACATGCTACTTTGCAGCCTAAAAAAACAAAATCACTTTATTGTGCGCATAAAAAAAGACGCACAAGCGTCCTATTTTAGGCAGCTTGTTCCCTACGCAGGTATTAACCTGATCAGGTTCACGGATCCCGCTTTCGCGATCTCAGCCAAAAACTAATTACTTAGCTTTGGCACTCCGACAAGTATTGATATATAAATTTTGTTCGTTGATTTGATATATTATTCATCAAATCTGCGCTGAGTGTACGTCAGTTAAAAACTGCCCGCAAGGGGCTGTTTTTCAAAAACTTAAAATTATTTAGGGATAAACACAAATGTTTGCTCGCCTTGCATGACTAATTGCTGGTCTTGCATTTTAAGCTCTGCGCCTTGATTTAAGGCTTGTAATAACTGCTGCTCAAACTCATCAAGTTCTTTTCCGCACGACTTGCGCGTCATACCTAATTTACTTACGGTAAGATTACTTTCTTCAAGCGAGCCCTCACCAAAAAATTTGTTACAGCCAGCAAAACCATTTACTTGCAGCGCTTCAATAAAGCTCATTGATGCGTTAAAAGAAGGTGGAATTGCTAAACCATCAACATGTGATAATTGCCATTGGGTGTATTTTAGCTGCTCACTGGTAACCGTCCCTGTCGATGCGCAACCAACACATAAACCGATTATAAGCATCGGTATTGCTGCTAATTTCATGCTACTACTAACTAATTGTCTAATTACTGTAATAATAACAATATTTATGCGATTTATCCGTTAAAAATGCATGTTTAAAATGTAAATTTTTGTTCTATGATAGTTCAAAAGTTACGCTACTACGCACTAAGTTGTAGTTTTGAATACATTATCTATTTGCTCAGGCAAAAATGGGCGGCCTTTTTCATTAACCGACGTTCCTATTATTAGTGCATTGAGCATTACTTTTTCATCGTATTTACGAACAACCGTTTGCTTAAAAGCAAATTTAAGGCGACTTATGCGCTGCGGCTCTACAGCCACATAAAACTCATCACCCGGTAAGAGCGAATGCTTATAATCCATTTCGCTGCGCATCACGACTAGATTAATTTTATCTTTTGCTAACTGAGCAAAATCAATACCATTTGCGTATAAAAATTCGTGGCGAGCGTGCTCCAAATAATTAAAATACACACTGTTATTTACAATGCCTTGTAAGTCACATTCGTAATCACGCACTTTAAAGTCAACTTTAAAGGTCATATTAATAATCCTAATTATTTAACGTATAATTGCCGAGTTTATAGCACATGTGCTCAAATAATTGCTACCATACGAGTCCCTAAAATGGAGTTAAGTAACCTAATGAACTTACGTTTGTCTTTAATTACCGCAGCACTTTTACCGCTGCTTGGTGCACCACTTGCAGCTAACGCTGACGATAGCAACCTAGAAAGAATTGTTGTAACTGGCGATTTTCAACGCGAAAGCATTCAAACCTTAAGCGCAAGCGCAAGCTTATTCAGCGAAGAAGAAATTAATCTACGTGGTGCAAGTTACTTAGACGAAATATTAGGCAGTACCGCCAATGTAAACTTTACTTCTGGCGCGTCGCGCGGACGCTATATCCAAATCCGTGGCGTGGGGCTTCGCTCACAATTTGTAGACCCGATTAATCCATCAGTTGGTTTAGTTATTGATGGTATTAACTATTCTGGCCTTGGTGGCAGCTCATTATTATTTGATATAGACCAAGTAGAAATTTATCGCGGCCCACAAGGCACTCGCTTTGGCGCAGACGGTATGGCCGGCATGATCCAAATGGGTTCAGCTAAAGCCACAAGCGATCCAAGTTTAAAATTACAAGTAGGTGCTGGCACCTACAATACACGTGAAGCAGGCATTGCAGCAAGCACAGGCTTAACAGATGACTCTAGCGCACGCGTTAGCTACTTTCGCAGAAAGTCAGACGGTTACGTAGATAACCTGTACTTAAATGACGAAACACAAAATCAAGACGAGCAAGTAGCGCGTTTTAAATTAAACAGCCAGCTTACAAAGCATTTAAATACTGAGTTAAACCTTCACTATATTGACATAAACAATGGTTACGATGCGTTTACGCTTGATAACAGCCGCAATAGTGTTGCCGATGAACCAGGCCAAGATAATCAACAAAGCTACGCTATAGGCGTTAATAATACTTACACGGGTTTTGACGCTTTTGATGTAAATCTAAACCTATCGGCTATTGATACCGAGTTGCTTTATAGCTTTGATGAAGACTGGGTATGTAACGATACAAATGAGCCAAAGTTATGTGCTGCAGGTTTACATCCTGATGGATACAGCTCAACTGATTTATACAGCCGTGATCGCGATGACCAATCTGTAGATTTACAATTTAATTCTAAAACAGGTAACTGGGTTGCGGGTATTTATTACCAAAACCGTGATGTTGATTTAGAGCGCCAATACACATGGTTAGCAAGCCCATTCTCTTCAACTTACGAAACGAGTAACGTTGCAGTATATGGTCAAGTAGCGACTCCAATTGGTCCTAAAACAACACTCATTACAGGTTTACGTGTAGAGCAATACCAAGGTGACTACAACGATAGCAATGGCTTTATACAAGACACTGACGATGTAATGGTTGGCGGTAAAATTGCGCTAGAGTATCAAGTAATTGACCGCACTATGATCTACACCAGCATTACCCGTGGTTACAAAGCCGGTGGTATTAACTCAGAAGCACTGGCTAAAGCAAAAGATGAAGGCTTAAACCTAAGCGCTGATTTTTTCCAGCAACACACCAATTTCGACCCTGAATATTTATGGAGCGGCGAATTTGGTGTTAAAGGTTCATCACTTGATGACAAATTTACGCTTCGCTTAGCTGCATTTTACATGCACCGCGACGACATACAGCTAAAAGCATGGCAAGTAGAAGGTCAGCAATTTACCGGTTATGTTGATAACGCAAGTTCTGGCAGTAACTACGGACTTGAAATTGAAGGTAGTTATCAAGTAACTGATAACTTATTTGTTACCGGCAGCGCTGGTTACTTAGATACTGAAATAGATGATTTTGTAACGCAGTCTGGCTTAAATCAAGACGGTCGTGAACAGGCACAGTCACCTAAATACCAATATGCGTTTACTGCTCGTTATAACTTTACAAGTGAGCTTTACGGTATGGTTGGTATTGAAGGTAAGGATGATTATTACTTCTCTGATAGCCACAACTCACAAGCACCAAGCAGCAACTTAGTTAATTTAAGCTTTGGCTATGAAGCAGACATGTGGGCAGTTCGCGCATGGGCTCGTAACGTGTTTGACGAAACAGTCCCTACACGTGGTTTTGAATTTGGTAACGACCCACAAGATGGCTACGCAACACATACCTACACACAATTAGGTGAGCCTCGCGTAGCCGGTGTTACGTTTACACTTAATCTGTAAAGCATAGCCGTTGGCTTTCAAATGAAAGCTACAGCAAGCAATAAAAACACCGCGTTTAAATTAAACGCGGTGTTTTTATTTGTAGGTGAGGTTTCATACCTCGCTTTTTATAAAGTTAAATTACACGAGCGCGAAATAAATTCGCACCTACAGGTTGGGCGTATGGGTTTGATGTTTATTGTAGGTGAGGTTTTATACCTCGCTTTTTATAAAGTTAAATTACACGAGCGCGAAATAAATTCGCACCTACAGGTTGGGCGTATGGGTTTGATGTTTATTGTAGGTGAGGTTTTATACCTCGCTTTTTATAAAGTTAAATTACATGAGCGCGAAATAAATTCGCACCTACAGGCTTAGCGTATGGGGTTGATGTTTATTGTAGGTGAGGTTTTATACCTCGCTTATTTATAAAGTTAAATTACACGAGCGCGAAATAAATTCGCACCTACAGGTTGGCCGTAGGTTGTTGGATTTGATGTTTATTGTAGGTGAGGTCTTATACCTCGCTTTTTTATAAAGTGAAATTACACGAGCGCGAAATAAATTCGCACCTACAAATATTCCACCTACGCCTACAAGTCAAGCATCACGCTCTTTGCATATCAAACATAAATAATAATAAAACGTGTTGTAGACGTAGAGCTTACTCACGTGAGAAGCGAAGCTTCTAATTACTTTAAACTAACCAAATAAAAAAAGCTTAAAGCTTCGCTTTAACGCGCCAGCAAGCTGTGCGCCTACAAGCCAAGCATCACGCCCTTTGCACATCAAACGCGATTACGTCTTTAATTTTTTCTTTATTTGTTGCGAGCATTACCAATCTATCAATCCCCAAAGCCACTCCTGCGCACTGTGGTAATCCATGCTCCAGCGCTTTAATTAAACGCGTATCCATTGGCACTTGCTTTAAACCGTTTTCAGCGCGGTATGCGTTATCTTCATTAAAACGTTTAGCTTGCTCACTAGCATTTGTGAGTTCGTTAAAGCCGTTAGCCAATTCCATATTTTTATAATAAAGCTCAAAGCGCCCTGCTACACGTGTATCGTGTTCACAAATTTGTGCAAGTGCTGCTTGAGAAGCTGGAAAGTGATACACAAAACATGGCTTATCTTGTCCTATTGTGGGCTCTACTTTCATACAAAATAATAATTGCAGTAAGGTATCCTTATGCGTTTCATTTTGGGCTATATCAGCAAATCCCTGCTCACACGCTAGTTGCTTTAATTGCTCTATGCTTGCTGTTAACGGATCGAGCCCAAGTGCTTGTTCAAACGCTTGCTGATAGGTAAGCCTTGTTGCCGGCTCGACATCTAAAACAAGCCGCATTAGCTCATCCATTTCATCCATAAGTGCAAATTCATCAAAGCCTGGGCGATACCATTCCAGCATTGTAAATTCAGGATTGTGATGACTACCGGCTTCTTCATTTCTAAATGCTTTACAAAGCTGAAAAATAGCGCCTGAGCCTGCCGCTAACAAGCGTTTCATAGCAAACTCTGGAGATGTTTGTAAAAATAGAGGAAGCCCACCTGCGTGCCCTGGACCTACAAATTTGGTATTAAAACTAGCTAAGTGCACATCGGTTACACTGGCAGCACTTAAGCTTGGCGTTTCGACTTCTAAAACATCACGTGCATAAAAAAACTCACGAATGCTACGTAATATCGCTGCACGTTGTTTTAGTGTTTCAATGCTAGCGCTTGGGGCCCAAAGATCTGCTGACATATTTTCTCCAAAAAAAATCCCAGCTTAAGCTGGGATTTTATAAACAATGTTAAAGCTTACTTAACACGGCTTACGTATTCACCGTTACGAGTGTCTACTTTAATTACTTCGCCAATTTGTACGAATAATGGAACTCGTACTACAGCGCCTGTGCTAAGCGTTGCTGGTTTACCACCAGTGCCCGCTGTATCGCCCTTAAGGCCAGGATCTGTTTCAGTGATCTCAAGCTCAACAAAGTTAGGTGGTGTAACAGCAATAGGGCTGCCGTTCCATAATGTGATTGTACATAAATCATTTTCAACTAACCATTTAACTGCATCGCCTAGTGCTTTTTCGTCAGCGGCAATTTGCTCAAATGTTTCGTTGTTCATGAAATGCCAAAATTCGCCGTCTGTGTATAGATACGCTAAATCTGTATCCATTACATCAGCACCTTCAACTGATTCACCCGATTTAAAGGTTTTTTCAAGCACCTTACCAGAGATAAGTTTACGGATACGAACACGGTTGAACGCCTGGCCTTTACCAGGTTTTACCATTTCATTTTCTAAGATACTGCAAGGCTCGCCGTCCATCATAATTTTTAGGCCGCCCTTGAACTCGTTGGTGCTATAATTCGCCATCGTTTCCTCTATTTATATTTTTTCGAGTAATCTACATGCCAATGATACAAAGAAATGAAGCAAATTTGCATAAAAACTGGCAAAAAGAATTAGCAAATGTAGTTACCTGCCCAAAAACCTTGCTTGAAATGGTCGGTTTATCGAGCCAAGTCCATGAAAACGACCTAAAAGCCCGCAGTTTATTTGCGGTACGCGTGCCTACCCCTTTTATAAAAAAAATACGCAAAGGCGATCCAAACGATCCTCTTTTATTGCAAGTCATGCCACGCCATCAAGAATTTTTAACTAAGTCGGGTTTTAATAAAGATCCCCTACTTGAGCAAGATAACGACCAACCAGGTCTTTTACATAAGTATAAATCACGGGTTTTAGTGATGTTCAAAACCGGTTGTGCAGTAAATTGTCGTTATTGCTTTAGAAGGCATTTCCCGTATCAAGAAAACCAACTTAATAAAAAAAGTCTGCTTGAAACACTAAGCTACATAAAATCAGATGCTGATATAAACGAAGTGATTTTGAGTGGTGGCGATCCGCTCATGGCCAAAGACGATGCCATAAGTTGGTTTTTAGATGAGCTTGAGCAATTACCACAAATTAAACGAATGCGAATTCATAGCCGTTTACCTGTTGTTATTCCTGCACGTATTACCAATGAGTTATGTGAGCGATTAGCAAAATCGCCATTAAAAATTATTTTTATTAATCACATAAACCACGCAAACGAAATAGACGCTGATTTTAAAGCTGCCATGCAAAAGCTTAAACAAGCAAACGTAACGCTTCTAAACCAAGCTGTAATTTTAAAAGATGTGAACGATACGCTCGATGCGCAAATAAATTTAAGCGAAGCGTTATTTGACGCAGACGTATTACCGTATTATTTGTATTTGCTAGATAAAGTTGAAGGGGCCAGCCACTTTGATATTAACGAAGAAGACGCAATAAAAATAATGGCAGAGCTATTAAAAGCTCTGCCTGGATTTTTAGTGCCTAAGTTAGTTAGAGAAATAGGTGGTCAAAAAAGCAAAACACCTATCGATCTTAAGCTAATTTAAACGTATATATTTACGTTGTTACCCAATGATGCAGTTACCGACTTAGCTGGTGTTTGTGCACTTGACGATTGTGCAGCACCTTCAATAAGTGCAAGTGCTGCTGCGCCATCTGCTAGTTGCTGCTTTTTAGATAAAGCAGCGCTATAAAGCTCACTGCCTTGGCCTGAGCCGGAAACAGCGGGTAAACTTGTGCCTGATATATTCATATAACAAACCTGACTTTTAAATGTAATCCAAGTATTATGTCGGCCATGCAGTACAAAGCTTTAGGAAAACCATGGATTCAATTATTGAACAACTCAATACTAATTTAAAAATTGTTTATCGTCAGGCGCTTGATGCCGACAAAAAACTCGATGAATTACAGCAGCAAGGCCATGGCAAATTTAAAGCCTTATTTGCACAAGATGCTGGATTTAGCTTTGAAGCTAAACGTTTTAAGCCTTATGTTCTTGACGTAGCCGCTGACGTTGAAAGCTTATCTAACGATGGTTTTGATGAAGAAAAACTTAAAACTACCGTTATTAAGTTACAGCAAATACTCACGCTGTTAGCTACTTTTAAGTAAAACTTAAAAATAGAAATGCCGCTATTTAGCGGCATTTTTATTTTAAGTTAATCTAAACTTGGTAATATTTGTTCACCAAACCACTGCGTTAATAAGCGTTTTTCGTAATAAAATGATTCTTCGCGGCCCATTTTAATTTTATCCATAAAGCCCATATCTTTAAGCTCTACATCACTGCCTTTATTAAGTACGCTACCATCTTTATCTGTTAACGAATAATTGAGCTTAATGCGCGGAAAATAGATTGGTTTTACTACACGTATTTCATCCATACCGCCGTATCGCACATCACCGGCTAAATCTAAATCAGTGAACTCTACGTTTAATTTATAACCTTTTGGTAGCTGCTCAGCAAGCTTAGCCATATGTTTTTCAAAGCTACTTGCAATGTGTTTATGATACGACCCTCTGGCTTGATTCGACGCTCGTACATCACGATAATCGTTAAAGTCATGCCATTTAACAATAGACTCCCCAGCATGAGCAAATACAGGGAGTGCTATACACATTGTCATTGCTATTTTCTTAACTGAATTCATATCGTTCTCCAAAAAGGTGTACCAATTACAATAGAGTGAATTGCAATAAGCCCAGTATTCATACCTAAATTACCAATGGCATATTAACAGTCATTCATTAACTATAACTTAACCATATCTTTTAAATTTTTGACAGTATTTTGTCGCTTGCGGCTTCAATTAAATCAAGCACATTTTCAAAGCCATCATCACCGCCGTAATAAGGATCGGGAATCGCACTAACGCTCTGTTCACCAAACTCTAAAAACAACGCTAATTTGTACTGTAAATGCGCAGGGCACTGGGCTTTTAAATCAGCTAAATTTTGTGTATCGGCCGCTAAAATTAAATCAAATTCAGTAAAGTCACTTGTGCGTACTTTACGCGAATAAATACCTTTAAAACTATAACCACGTTTTTCGCCTGCAGCCATTGAGCGACTATCAGGCGTTTTACCTTCGTGGTAACCAATAGTGCCAGCCGAATCAACTTTAACATCAACACCTAGCTTTTTAGCGCGGGCTTTTAATACCGCCTCTGCGGTTGGCGAGCGGCAAATATTACCTAAACAAACAACTAATATTTTTTTCATTAGACACTCCTTTAAACATTAAAAACTAAAACTGTTTTAAAATGCTCGCATCATACTCATCAGCATTTAGCGTTACGTTATGTTGCGCTGCAACAGATTCAAGCTCAGCTTGTTTAATGGCTAAATCGTCCATAGTGATTAGATTATCGTCTAGCTGCCACAATAACCGAGAGCCCGCGTAACTATAATGAATCGCTAATAACGCATCGGCATTGCCTTCACGGCCAGCGGCTTTTAACTTAGCCATTTTACGGGTTATTTTATTAAGTGCTTTTTTAAGCTCCCACACATAAACAACTTCAGTCATAAAGCTATGTGTACGGTATTTATTAAGTAACCACGCAAGCCCAGCGCTTGTAATAGCAACGCCTATTAAGTTCCAATGAAAGTGGCTACCACTTTCATCAGGAAATAAAGCAATCAGCGTTTGCGATATAGCCAAGCTGCCTACAGCCAAACCAATACCACATCCTGTAATAACACGGTTTAAATGTTTACGATAACGCGCTTTATTTATTTCAATGAGTTGCATAACAGCCTAAAAAGTTAATAAGTAAAAGAATGCGAATGGCTATTGTAACTAAACCCCAGATTTTTTATAAAATTATTTCACCCCTTTTTGATTTGCCACCCGTTATAGCTTTGAAAACACCCTAATGCGTTAATTTGGAGCGGCTTATGCACACACTTGAAGTACCTAACAACCCAGTATTTATTAAAACATCGACCGCCGTTATTGGCGGCGCCGCAATGACCTTTGCAGCTTTTGCGTTTATGCAATATTTAATAAGTGGCGAGCAACGCGCACCGGTTAAACCAGGGGGCGATATTATAGTAGAGATTTTTCAGGCACCTGAGGATTCAAAAGTCAGGCATATACAAAAAATACAGCCGCCACCGCCAATGCCTAAAGTGCCGCCAAAAGCACCACCGCTTGATACATCAGCCGATCCTGTGTTGGCAATTAGCGACTTTACGCCAGTTACAATTGATGATTTTGGTGACGACATTAACAACACCATTAATCGCCCAACAGGGGATGCAACACCCATAGTGCGCATAAACCCTAAATACCCAACTACAGCGGCGCGCGATGGTATTGAAGGTTGGGTGCAACTAAGCTTTAGTATTTCGCCAACGGGGGAAGTAATCGACCCAGTAGTTATTAACGCCGAGCCAAAACGTACCTTTGACCGCGAAGCAATAAGAGCCATTAAACGCTGGAAATATCGCCCCAAAGTAATTGAAGGTGTGGCACAATTACAAACAGGTCAAACCGTACAACTCGATTTTAAATTACAACAATAAAAGCGATGAGCCTATGCTACTAAGTATTAAGTCATGGTTATTTGAAACGCCAAGCAAGGACTGCATGGCAAGTTACGCAAAAAGTGGCGACAATCGTTACTTAGAGCAGCTTATTGCCCTCTACAGTAACGACTTATACCACTACCTTGTTACGCAATCTAATACGCATTTAGCATACGACGTAAGCCAACAAACATGGCTAAAAGTAATCGAAAAACGCCACCTTTACCAAGCGCAAACCACACCTAAAGCGTGGTTGTTTAAACTTGCCCGCAACACACTCATTGACGAATACCGCAGGCAACAACACTTTGTAGAGCTTGACGAAAATACGTATTTAGCAGCACAAAATGATAAGAGCGAAAGCGACTTAAATAGTGGTGACTTAACTAGCAGAGACTCGCATATAGGCAGCTCAAACATAAGCTATGACGCGTTCGACGCCGCCCTAAAACAACTCAGCTTTGTACAGCGCGAAGCCATAACATTACAACAAGAAGGCTTTTCGCTCACCGACATAGAGCTTATAACGCAAAGCAGCCTCGAGACCATTAAAACAAGGCTGCGCTATGCCAAACAAAACCTTAAACGTTTATTAGGAGCAAACAATGAACAAGCCTGATGAGCCGCTTGATCAAAAGCTCACACAACATTACAAAGAGCGAAAAGCGCGCACTACACTTACAAGCACTCAGCAAAAAGCGCTACTTAATAAAGCCACGCACACAAAGCCTAAAAAGTTCGGCTTTACGTTGCAGCTAACCAGCCTTGCCTGCGCACTGGGTGTGTTCGCCTTTATTGTGTTTGATAATAACGATGGCTTTAACCACGCGCCTAAAATCGTATTTAACACCATAGACATTCACGACTATTCAATTATAAAAACACACGAAATAAACCAAGCTGGTAGCTACGCAAGCTCTATAAACGAGCAAAAACACGCGCTTGATAGTCAATTAGCTAACGATTTACGCCGCCACCAACAGCGCCACATAGAATACGGTACTCTAGTGAAGGTAGATAACGACTGGTACATAGCCAGCTGCAATGACGAGGTGCTCGTGCAAATTAAGCATTCACTGTTGAGTGAGCTAAAAGGTAAGCACGCGGTTGAAAGTAATATAAATACGGGTGATATGCTCGCTATGGCGCATAACGGTAAGGGGCAGATTATTGCACTTAAACATGCGGGTGCTGGGATTAGGCAGTGTGGGGCTTAGGTGGTAATTAAGTGAGTGAGTTACTTTACTTACCACCCAAAATACTTTTTAGTAAAAATTAGCTATCACCCATGTAATCAAGTGGTGATGAAAGCTCTATAAAATCACGATAGTGTTCTTTAGTAATTTTGTTATATGTATCTTTTACATAAATATATTTAATCAAAGACTTAGCCACTTCATACTGATTAGAATCATTGCATTCCCGTAATTCTTTTTCAGCTTGCCCTAATTTAGTTAACTTCCTTGTATCAGTATTTCCAAATCCTGCAAAAACAAGTGAAGTTTCAACTACAAAAATTTGGCAGAAAAAACATTCAATGTACTGCTTTAGTTTAATTATTTTCTCTGTATCTTTGTAGCGGTTGATTATACAGTTCAGATCCTTGCTATATAATTTTGAATCAATAAAAAATATAACATCTCTTTCTAAGTCTCCGGGCAGGGCAAGAGCATGAAAAAAGTCTATGCGTTCAGTACCTTTTCAAGGTAGGCTGTACTGCGCATAGCTTTTTTCTGTTTTGCGGGCATGCCTTTACTAAAACTTTTTTCTGCTTTTAGCTGATTAAATGCGATGTGTCTCAGCCCCGCAAATACAGGTGCTGCACCTTCGCGCCTAATTCGACACTCATCTTCTTTAAATCCTACATCTAAACGCCAATGTAATCCATTTTCTATTTGCCAATGTTGTCGTGCTCCTCTCGCGAGTTCTTCCGCTGTTAAATTCGCTGAACTAATATAGTATCTATAGCATAACTCATTGCTTAATTTACCTTTTTCTTTTCTATAAGAAACAATAACACCCACTGTTTTTACACCTTCCCAGTGTATCGTTTCTGATAAACCGCTCACGTTATGGCTCACTGCACAGCACCTAAATTCTTCTCTATTTTTTTGATAATCGGCTTCGTTAAACAAGAGCCCATCAGATGCTTGTCGTGCTACCTCAGGTAATAACACATCTTCTATTTGTGACAGTAGCCTTTTATGGTTTGCTTTTACCGCAAGTAAGTAATCGGCTTCTTTACCAACTATTTTTTTTGCAATTGATTTTTGACACCCCATAGCGTCAATCGTTACTAAGCAGCCTTTTATCTCTAATAATTCAAGCAGCTCTGGCAACGCTTTTATTTCATTCGACTTTTTATCAACAGGGCATTGTGCCAAAACAACACCATTTTCGCATGCAAATGCACTGATCATATAAAGCGCATCGCGTCTATCTGACTGATTAAATGAACCTTTCAATCGTTTACCGTCAATAGCAACTACACCGCCTTGAGTTAATTTGGAGCAGGCTTTCATCCAAGAAGAAAAGGAATCTTGGAATTGCGTCATGTCAATACGGCTCATTACACGAGCAATTGTGTCATGGCGAGGGATCCCTTGTTCAAGAAGAACATATTTTCTGAGCCAATCTAGTCTATCATGACCAAAATCTTCAATCTCTTCCCAGCCCTGACAGCCTGAAACAACAGCGCTAACAGCTAAGAATATGATATCAAATAGTTTATGAACAACTTTACCTTGTTGGCGAGGGTCGTCGATTGATTCGAAATATTTAAATAGCTGAATGTTAGACATGGGGATGCTCCTTAAAAAAGGAGTATAAGATCATACTTTTAAGTCAAGGTAAAGTTCGTGATCTTGCCCTGAGTCTCCGGGTAGTATTTTTTCTGATAAATAATCAGATAACCTTATATTTTGTGTTTCACCTTTCTTATTTAATTTTGTTCTCTTAAATCTACCATTTATAATTTCTTCATAAAGTGGGTGGTCTTTTTCATAGATACAAAACAAAATAGCGAGCACAAGCACATCTACTTTTTTACCATTTGGTAAATTTACAATAATGGCAGTAATGCGTTCAGTAATTTGAATGGCTGTTCTAGGCGGCACTTGGAACGCATCTAAAACAACTGAGATATTAGCTAAAGCGGTTTCCGGTGTTTCTGTGCGGGGGAGTAGCTCAATATCTTTACTTTCTAAGTACCCAGATTCAAATTTAGTTGTATCACTATGTACTGATAAAAAATCCTTTAAAACAGGTCGCTTTAAGCTATAGCGGCTATTAAAAAAACGGCCTAGGTAAATCTTAGCATCAAAGCCTTCACCATAAATTGATTTGATTGTATGCTGGAGTTGCTCTGTATCTGTTGCTACAACAAATACAATACCTTTAACATCAAAAATATGTTTAATCGTCTCTAACATTTCTACTGCATAACTTGGGCGACAACGATCTAATTCATCAATAAAAATAAATATGGGTAACGACTTACCTTCCTGCTTTTCAAACTTACTGACCCAATCAGCTAACTTAGACTTTATTACTTCAATACTCTTATTTTTAGCTTCATGATCTTTAATTAAGTTTTGTGCAAGCGCCTTTACTGCCGGTGAAAAGTCGCTGCCCGTCAGCTTATTAGAATTTTGATTTTGGTCATTTTCAATTTCTTCATCAGAAAATAGTAATGTGTGTAACTCATCTAAATCGATGCCTGATATTTTTTTAGTTAAACCTTGTGCAATAGCAGGTGCAACAGCCTTAAACATCGAAACTGCGCTTTTAGGTATTGTTATATTAAACTTAGCCTGCAGTTGAAGCTGCTTTATAATACCTGCAATTACAGTTAAAAATGGGTCGTCTGAATAGTCTTGCTGCCATGCATCAATATATACAACAGGATAATCTACTATTAATTCTTGTGACCAACGCTTAAGAAAATAGGTTTTACCTGCCCCCCATTCAGCATTTAAGTTTAATACATAGTTTTTCTTTTGTTCATCATCCGGCCTGCTTTCGTCAAACCCCTCTTGAGCCAATAGCCTTGATAAGAACGTGGCGTAGCGAGCACGATCTAATTTATCTGCAGGAAAATACTCTTCTAATGGAGGCTTAGTTGCTTTACTCCAATTGAATTCTTTCATTTAATTCCTTTTAAATAATACTTTTTTATATAGTGCCACATATCAATAAGTAAACGTGAGTTCTGTGCAATTTTTTAATTATTCACTCTATTTTTTCGGGCTAACGCCCGACGCGCTAGCAAGCTATGCGCCTACAAAAAATATACATATACTTTGCTTTATGGGTGCAAACTACATTGGAGATTCGTTGGGTTTCGTGCTGCTCAATCTACGTATGTTAAAAGTATCAGGCCGTCATCAAATAAGCTGGCGATAGCCGTGTTTTAACACCGGTAAGTAAGGCCTCCCGATGCAATAGAAAACACGTCGCCGCTAATAGATGAGATCGCAAAAAGGGATCCATGGCAACACCTATTGGCTGCAGCTCTATACGTCACAAAATCTAAAATAAAGTTTTTAAATACTCAAAGTAAAAAACTAAACCTTAGAGCAGTGATTTGAATTGAAACTCAATACTTCTCAATTCAATACTCACTAATAATCTCGTATATAACGATAATCAAATTCAGTACTATCTAATACTGTACAATGATCATTAAAGTCGTCGCTGTTCATACTCTGTATGTCAATAATAACCGATTGCTCTTCTATATTTTTAGCAAAGCTCATTAGAAGCTGTTTGCCTCTCTTCGCATCAATTCGACAGCCAAATTCATAAATACTATAAAGCATAGCAAATTCATCACCTGCTTTTTCGGCTTGTAATAATAAAGCCTGGCCTTTTTCGTTATTAAGTATTTTTCCTAAAATAAATTGTGCGCGCGGGTTTTTCTTTTCATTAGCTAGGTAACGTAATATTACTAAAGCTTGGAAGCTATCTTGCGGGTAGGCTCCTTTATAATATCCTCGCTCATCGAAGTGTCTTCCTGACTGATACGCATAAGCATATGTTAATGCTTTTTTGGTGCTCATAGAGGCGAGGTTTTCATTACTTGTTTCAATATGCTTACTGCGAAATTCAGCGGCACGCTGCTGATGTTGTTGTACCTCAATATCAATATGCTGCTGTTGCTGAAAAATAACGATACCTATTGCCGTGATAAAACCTGCAACAAGCGTTAAAACACTAACGACAGGAAGTACAATGAACCATCTATTTTTTAGCTTTTTTTGTTTTTGATAATCGCCAGATTCAAATAATTTATCAAATTCTTTATGGTCGTGCATTGATACATTAATGCGTGATATGTAAGCAGCTCCCCATGCGCCAAAAATATAAACCCCAACTAAAATAACCGCTAAAACGCCACCAACAAGAATAATCTGCAAATCCCACGCTACAAATACAATACAAGCATGAGCAATTAAACCTATTAGCGAAAATAAACGCTCGTATCCTCGACCATGAAACCGTACAGCTGCACCAACTAACGCACCACTAATGAGTAACATCACAGGACCTGCAGCTGGTTTTAACTCAAACAGAAATGCCCATAGAACTAAAATAGGAACACTCCAGAATGCAGCACCTAAAGCAGCTGAAAGTGCATTTTGTTTTGATATTTTTTGAAGTGCACTCTGTTTAGAATCTAGATCCATTTTCATTATTAGCCTTATTATTTTTTAAATTAATCATAATACAACTCGATATCAGTTTCAGCATTACTTGCTTACTGCATGAATTAAAAGAGTAAAGAATTGTTAAAAATAATTTTTAAGCTCACAATAACAAAAATACACTTTTTATTAGTTTACTCGTGACTTAAAGTCCCTCAAATCAAAATGAATAGTCCTTTTTAAGAAGGCATAGGGCGGATTTTGTTTTATACAAAACTAAAACACAGATGTCATGCTTAATACTATGATTCTGAAATCAGTAGTTGATGCGTAACCTAGTGCGTAAATACTAAATCTAACTTTTCGGGCTAACGCCCGACGCGCTAGCAAGCTATGCGCCTACAAAAGATATACATATACTTAGCTTTATAGGTGCAAACCGCATTGTAGAACAGTTCGGTTTCGTGTCACTCAACCCAACCTATGTACGCTTTTTTTAAACAAACATACTTGTTACTAAGTACGCTAAAAACGTAAGATCGTAATCAAATAGCGTTATCTGATAATTTTCGGCTTAACGCTACTCACGTCTAAATGAATCGTCATTTCTACATTTTCAGGTTCTACCGCAACATCACTTAAACCCGTTCGAGTAAAATATTCTTCAAAGTTTTGCTGATATTTAGCCGAAAACTGCGTATACGCGGTAATAAATACACTCAACTTTTTAGCTATTATTGGGTAGGTTGCGGCAAGTTCCCGCAATTTTTCAGGTTCAGCAAAGGCAAATTCGGCGTAAGTATTAAAGTCGTTCTCAACATTAGTTTTACTATATCTAGATAAAAATCCATTTTCATAATCAGGCCCTATATTTTTATTTTGCGTTAAAGCCTCATAATTCGAGGATACAGGCTCCCACTCTTTTGGCAGCAAAGCTTGCCATGCAAATATAACGAAAGGTGAACGTATATAGATTAATGAGCTTAATTCATGGTGAACACCTTTCAATGAGTTTTCGAAGTTAAAGTTCGTGCCATTTTGATCTGAAATATTTACTAATATTATCGAGTTGCTTGAGTATGTCCCACCCGCTTCAGCTCCCTCCATAAGCATAGGACCAGAGAGATAAATAGCATCAATCACTTTGGAAACAAAGCCTAAGGGGTACACCTGCAGCGCAGTTTCAATACCATCAAGTGAGTCTGAAGAATCTTCTAAAGAAGTACTTTTCATTTCAAGCGTGGGGGGGTTGCCATTAATTCCCGCAAATTGTTCAGGAAAGAATAAACGGGTATCACCAGCCTTAATATCGAGCTGGTATGTTTTTGCTAACCTATTAGCTTGTTCTGTTTCGCTTTCTTGGTAAGAGCATGCGTTCAAAAACAATAAAAAACTAAAAAAGACAAGTAACTATTCAGCCACATTTTCAATAAATATATCAGGTAACTGATTTTTGAAGAGTAACTCAAGGGCTAGGCTTGCTGATACATGCTGTTTTCTGCAAGTCGAGAGGTAGCTTCTGATTAAACAAAACATCTCTGCACCTTGCATGCTTCTGAAGCACCCAGATATCTTTTGATGAACCTTGGTCATCCTAATATCATTCTCACCCTGGTTGTTGCTAAAAGGCACCGCCGTTTCCGTCATGAACCGTAAGACATCATCTTGATAATCTCTTAACCGCTCTAACAACGCTCTAGACTTTGTTCGTTTCAATCTGCCTCGCTGGCCTTTTACTCGGCTGTTTCTATCCGGTGGAGGGCATTTAATGTCACCTTGAGCCAATATTTGTTGATATTTCTCTATATAGTGAGCTTTTGTGTCTGCATCTAGCTCGGGGTTATCTATTTGATGTTTATTGATTTCAGTCAGTAGGGTTTGCAAATCCTTTGCCCATTGCATACCGTCTTGCTCCCATGCCCTTTCTAACTCTCGGATATGATGTGCATTACACAAGGCATGTTGGCACTGTGTATATTGATAATACGGTTTCCAGTGGTCGTGGCATAGTACCCCAGTAAAGTGAGGTAAAATATCGGCGTCATCCATCGCTATTTTCCCTCTTTTCTCATGCGGGTAAAAATACGTCCACCACGTCGTTGATGCACCATGAAGCCATCGTCGTTTACCACCTATATTAATCCCCGTTTCATCAACGTGTAAGGCTTGATAAGTCGTTTTCAGGGCTTTCTTGAGCGCGGCTTCTGCGCCGGAGGACTTTACCAAGGCCGCTGCTTGTTCATTAAAGTTAAATAAACTACCCGCACTGATTGGAATACCGAGTTGATCACAAAAATATTCTTCAATGCGGTTGTAAGGGAGTAATTGATATTGGGATAGGTAAACTGCATGGGCTTTTACACCAACCCCATATTGAATAGGACTGTTAACGTCTTCTGGAAATTCACCAATAAAACGCTTACCTTGCTCATTTTCCAGAATTTGTGCTTGGTATTCAGTGACCACTTTCCTGATATCTATATCGACAACCTGTCGTTTTTGAAAGCCAATTTCACGGTAGTGACCTTTCGGTAAAAAATCACGTTCAACTAGGATGACTTTGATCTCATCAGGCGTCTGTGTTTGGGTTAGTGTTTTACCTGCTCGGCCTTTTTGACCACCCGCTGAGTTGGCTGATTTCTCTTTGTCTTGTTTTTTTCGGTTGATGTCTTTTGATGGCGGGATACTGCTATTGTTACTGTTAAGTCCTAATTTACTTGCCAACATAACAACGACAACCAGAATGAGTTCAATAGACATCTTCAGCGCAGGCGTGAGAGTTTTACCTTCTTGTAATTGAGCTTTGGTTTTCTCAACGATTTCGTCGATGTTGATGCTGTTTAAATTCATTGAAGCTAGGGCTATTAGGTCATAGCCCTATCTTGGCATACTGGCGGGATCGGTCAATAGTTAAAAAAGTTCCTTTGAAAATAATTTACCATGGTGAATAGTTACAAAGACAAAAGCTTTATTTTTCATTTAAACAATCCTTGTTTTGTGCCCTAAAAAAAGCCTGCATATTTGCAGGCTTTCAAGGCATTTTATAAATAATTAAAACTCAGTATTTACAACACACTTTTATAACACGTTTTTATAACACAAGTATGCTTGTTACTAAGTACGCTATAAACGTGAGTGCGCCGCCAAATAAGGCGTACGGTAGCTGCGTTTTAACGTGGGTGAGTAAGTCACACCCTGATGCAATAGCCGATACAGCGCTGGTGTCGGATATAGGCGAGCAATGATCGCCAAATATACCACCACCCAAAATAGCACCAACAACAAGCGATGGTGGTAAACCTAGCGCTTGAATAAGTGGCACACCAATTGGGATTAATATAGCAAACGTGCCCCATGATGTACCCGTAGTAAACGACATAACTGCGCCGGTTAAAAACAGCACCGGTACTATTAAGTAAATAGGTAGGTAGTCGCCAACAAGCGATGCTACAAATACGCCAGTACCCAATTCTTTTAAGCTTGCGCCAAGTGTAAGCGAAAGCAGTACAATGGCGACCAGTGGCATTAATTCGCCCATACCTTTAAAACCGGTATCAACTAATTGATGATGCGTAAATTTACGTGAGCCAATCATTAAAAAGTAAGCGACAACAATGGCTAAAACCGTTGCATATAATACTGATTTAGAACCGCTGCCCTCGGCTAGTACACCATTACCGGTGTAATACATAAAGCCAACCATGCTGGTAATAAGCGTAATAAGCGGGATTAACATGTAACGTGCTTTAGAGCCTTTTACTTCTTCTTTTAAGTCAGTTTTTTGAAGCTCTAGTTTTTGTTCGGCTTCTTTCATTGGGCCGTGCACTTTATCGAACGCGATGGTGTAAAAAACAATGACAAGGGTAATTATGGCGTAAAAGTTATACCCTACGCTGCCCCATAACACCGATACCGCCGACTCACCTAGCTCGTAGTTACCTAACAAACCAAGTACAAACGCACCCCAGCCATTAAGGAGTATTAAAATACACACTGGCGCACTGGTGCTGTCAATAATGTACGCTAGACGCGCTCGGCTCATTTTAAATTTGTCGAATAAGCCACGCGATAAAATACCCGAGGTAAGTACGCTCAGGTTAGATTCTATAAACACCGTAATGCCGGTAAACATGGTTAAAAAGCCCACTTGGCGCTTACTTTTTGCAATACCTTTGTTCATTAGCATATTAACGGTTGCTGCAACGCCGCCAGATTCGCGAATGTAGGCAAGCAAGGCACCTATTAAAATACTAAATATTAATATGCGTGTATTACCTGGCGAGCTGGCAACCGAAATAATACGTTCAATGGTATTTAAAAAAGTGTCAAACAAGCTATTACCTTCGCCCTGAAAGGCGAGTAAAAACTCAGAAGAAGCAACAGCAACAAGTAGCGCCATAATCACTTCTTTGCGCCAAAACACGATAGCAATCGCAATTAGCGGCGGTAAAATAGAATACCAATGCATAGAAAGTTAACCTTAATTATTAGCGAGTAAACCTCGCTTTGTACGCGTTTTAACGCTTATTTGTTAAGCCTAACAACATAAACCGGCTTAGTTTTATAGACCGCTTAGCTTAATGGATTGGCTTACTCAAGTCACCTGTAAATAAATCACTTAAGGTGGCACAGTTAGTACGTTTTAACCTATACGATAGCTTATTGATTTAGTAGTGCTTCATAAATAAGCGACACAACCGATCCGTACTGTGCGGTTTCAAATTGTTTGCCTGTAAATTCGTAACGTTTTAGCGAGCCTTTAATGGCACTATGGCGAGCATTGGTAAGTAAAACAATAGCTAAGTCGTAAGCGGGATCAATTACGGTCACGGTCCCCGTCCAACCTGTGTGACCATAAGCTTGTGCGCTTGCATAAGGGCCAAAGTGCCAGCGCCTTGCTTGATTATTACCAGCAAGCCTAAAGCCAAGCCCGTAGGTTTCGTCGCTTGATTGCGGCGTTAAAAATTGCGCTAAGGCGCTTGCACTAAATAATTGTTGGTCGCCGTAGCCACCATTATTTAGTAATAGCTGGCAAAGCACGGCTAAGTCGTGAGCGTTACTAAATAATCCTGCATGCCCTGCTACGCCATCAAGTGAGTAGTAAGCGCGCTCATCATGCACTTGGCCTTGTAAAACCCCAGTGCGAACATTATCAAACTTAATGCGCCCGTCTCGTGTGTTGCCGCTAAGCTCAGTGGCTGCAAATTGCTGCGGCTTAAAGCCTTTTTTAAGTGGATTAAATAACGTGTTAGTTAATTTTAGTGGCGCGTACACTTGCTGCTCTAGATATTCGTCAAGGGGCTGCCCTGTAATACGCTCAATGAGCACACCTAAAATCATGTAATCAATATCTGAATAAATAGGCTGCCCAGATGATTTGCTACTAAAAGGTACGCTGGTAAGTAATAGCTGTTTGGTGGTTTTACTATTTTGTGAATAAAACGCGTCACCATAGCTGCCATCTTTACGATGAAAGTCAAATACTGGCGGATATCCGGCGCTGTGTGTGAGTAAGTCTTTTACTGTGCGCTTTGCTCGGCCTTCGCCTTTATATTCGCTTAGGTAGCTTTGTACGGGTTTATTAATATTCAACAACCCTTCGCTTACTAATTTCATAAGCGCAAAATTTGTGGCAAATATTTTGGTGTTTGAGGCAAGATCAAACAAGGTATTAGTTTGCATGGGCTCTGGGCGTAGTAACATTAAATCACTTTGCTGGTATTGCTTTGCATCGCCATAAGCGGTTAATTTTATTAGCTCACCATTTTTAACAACGGCCAACACAGCCCCAGGAAAACCCGCTTTTACATCGCGTGCAATTAATGCATCTACTTCACTAAAATCTACGAGCTTTATTGGTTCATCGCTTAAAGTAGGAAATGCAAAACGCAGTGTTAAACTTGCGCCAACAGGGAGAATATTTTCAACTTTAAAAGTATTAACACCATTGTGAGTATTTTTTGCCAAACTGTAATTGTATAAGGTGTTGGCGCTTAGCTGGTTAACGTCGAGCTTTTGATTATTAATATAAATATCGGCGCTTTGTGCGTTGTGGTTTTGTATTAATAATTGCCCGCGCCCTTTGTAAGCTTTAAACGTTCCTCGGTTATTTACATAAAACCGGCTACTTGGATTTACCTCAGGAAACGTTACAACCACTTGTGCATTAGGCAGCTCTACAAGTTGGCTTTTTGTAAGTGGTAGCACCGAGCTAATAGGTTCAGGTGGTGTACTGCAACCCACAATAATAAAGCTTAACGCCCCTATAAATGCTTGTTTGATATAACCACACCTTTGATTTTTTAAAGCGATAAACATGCTTAGCCCTTATTTATATAGCAAGTAAGGCGCTCTTTGCGCTTTAAATTGCGCAAGCCCCGCCTGCCAGCTTTGCTTTATTTGCGCCTCAGATTGCCCTGTTTCAATAGCTAAGCGCAATTTATTAGTACCCGCTAGCTTATCCATAAAGTCAGCGCGCTCAAAAAACGAGATGTTATTTTTACTAAGCTCCGTGTACGCATTTATTAAGTAAGTTAAATTTAGACCTGAAATATTTGCCTGTCTTAAATCGAGCCCCTGCACGGTTTGGTTTTTAAATTTAGGGTTTAAAGCAGCGCCTTTAATTGCGCGCGGTGTAAAATTAAAATCACCTAATGCAACTGGTGAATAGCCAATTACTTGAAACGCAAAGTCGGTGCCTCTGCCAATACTGATAGGCGTTGCTTCAAAAAAGCAAAGTGACGGGTAAAGCGCAATGGCCTGATCGTTAGGTAAATTAGGGCTGGGTTTTATAGGCAAGCTGTAAGTACTGTTGCGAGTGTAATGATCAACTGGGATCACGGTTAAATTTAAATCGGACGCTTTATTGATCCAGCCCTCACCCTTGATCATTTTGGCAAGTTCGCCAACTGTCATTCCGTGTAAAACAGGAATTGGGTGCATGCCTACAAACGATTTAAATTCTGGCTCTAATATTGGCCCATTAACGTAGGTAATATTTGGGTTGGGTCTGTCGAGTACTAAAAATTCTATCCCCTGCTCTGCAGCGGCTTCCATCATGTAGTGCATAGAGCTTATGTAGGTATAAAAACGTACTCCCACATCTTGAATATCAAAAATAATCACATCAACATCGACTAAAGCAGCTTGGCTTGGTTTTTTATTTTTACCGTAAATAGAAATAAGCGGAATACCAGTTTTACCATCAACAGCATTTTTTACATGTGCGCCCGCATCGTGATCGCCGCGAAAGCCATGCTCAGGTGCAAAAATTTTAGTTATATTAATATTTTTAGTCAGCAGCGCATCGACTAAGTGAGTTTGCCCTACTGTTGATGTTTGATTGACGACTAGCCCTACACGTTTATTTTTTAACTGCGGTAAATATTTAGCATATTGCTGCGCGCCTACTACAAGTGAGTTGTTAACTTCGTTGGCTTGCACGCTTGCAATAAAAATGGCGCTAAAAATAAAAAATAAAGTAATAAATAGGGTTTTAAACATACTGCAATATCCTTTTAAACAAGGCGTTTAAAATAACATAGGTAATAATAAAGAGCAGCTTTAGAAAGGGGTTAAGTGGACTTAGATATAGTGATTAGAAGCTGGCGCTTCTCACGCGAGCAAGCTCAGCGTCTACAACGGATGAATAAGCTCGGAGTTTAGATTTAAAGATTGGGTTGGTTTTACTTGTAGGCGTGCAGCTTGCTGACGCGACGAGCGAAGCTCGTAAATAAAGCATCAGTTATATCGGTGGTAAGTAATTAGAAGCTGTCACTTCTCACGCGAGCAAGCTCTGCGTCTACAACGGATGAATAAGCTCGGAGTTTAGATTTAAAGATTAGGGATGGTTTTGCTTGTAGGCGTGCAGCTTGCTGACGCGACGAGCGAAGCTCGTAAATAAAGTATCAGTTATATCGGTGGTAAGTGATTAGAAGCTGTCGCTTCTCACGCGAGCAAGCTCAGCGTCTACAGGTGCCTCTCTGTTATTTCACTTTATTTTAGGCACAAAAAAACCGACTTAATGTCGGCTTGTTTATGAAAGTGGTGGGCGCAGGACGTATCTTGTAAGAGTGAACCTCCGACTGCTTGGTTCTCAATTCGCCCAAACTTACACTTCACTTTATTTTAGGCACAAAAAAACCGACTTAATGTCGGCTTGTTATGAAAGTGGTGGGCGCAGGAGGATTCGAACCTCCGACCGCTCGGTTCGTAGCCGAGTACTCTATCCAGCTGAGCTATGCACCCACTTTCATAGATTGCTTATTTAAACTCTAAGCAGAGCGTATAAATTCAGACATAAAAAAACCGATTTCCATCGGTTTATTTTTCTTACACTTAAAAGTGTATGAAAATATGAAAGTGGTGGGCGCAGGAGGATTCGAACCTCCGACCGCTCGGTTCGTAGCCGAGTACTCTATCCAGCTGAGCTATGCACCCACTTTCATTTTTACTATTACTTGTTTTTACTCTAAGTGAGAGTCTATAAAGTGGTGGGCGCAGGAGGATTCGAACCTCCGACCGCTCGGTTCGTAGCCGAGTACTCTATCCAGCTGAGCTATGCACCCACTTTATAGTTTACTTATTTTAACTCTAAGTAGAGCTTTTGCTTATTTAGACTCTAAGCGAGTTATTAAAGTATGGTGGGCGCAGGAGGATTCGAACCTCCGACCGCTCGGTTCGTAGCCGAGTACTCTATCCAGCTGAGCTATGCACCCATACTTTAAAACTTTACAAAACACGCCATTAAAAGAAATGGTGGAGAGGGAGGGATTCGAACCCTCGATAGAGCTACAAACTCTATACTCCCTTAGCAGGGGAGCTCCTTCGGCCACTCGGACACCTCTCCGTCTTGTGGGGCGTATAATAAAGATTTCAGAAAATATGTCAAACACTTTTCTACCAAAAACGACTATATGGTTATAGATTGCACATATGCTTGGTTTTAAAGTGTAATTAGTTTGAAAATTAAGCGGCTTATGAGTCTTCAGAGTGAGGATTAATACCTTCAACTGGTACTAACTCATCTGTTAGGTTTGCAAGGTACTGCTCTTGATACCCCAACTGCTGAAACTCAGCAATACAGGCTCTATAGTAAGCTTGTCGTTCTTGCTCTGTCGTACAGAGTTCTGACGACTCTTCAACGCGTTTATTTTTCATTTTATTATTCTATAAGTCCGTTTGATTATTCTTAGTTAAAGCGTACAACCTAGGCCGCTTAAATTTTCGCCATAGTGTAGCTAAAAAAGTTACATAAATACAACGAAATGTTTAAAAAACAGTCATAATAAAAAGTTATAATACTAACCAAATTTGTTTAAAAGAATCAAAATAAACAATATCAAACACTTAAGTTTATAAAAACAGCGCCACCCTAATCAAAAACAATTAACAAATTACATCTTTTTATTTACGAAGTACCTTGTTAAAAGCATACCTTTATTGTCTAGGCTTTAAACACAAAAACGCCGCTATTAAGCGGCGTTTATTAACTTACTTTGTTCTACCCAAAGCTTAGTCAGCTTGTGGACGCATATGCGGGAACAAAATAACGTCTTTAATTGTTGATGAGTCAGTAAATAACATTACTAAACGGTCAATACCAATACCTTCACCAGCCGTTGGCGGTAAGCCGTACTCTAGTGCGCGTATATAGTCTTCATCGTAGTGCATTGCTTCATCATCGCCTGCGTCTTTCTCTTCAACTTGACGAGTAAAGCGCTCAGCTTGGTCTTGTGCATCATTAAGCTCAGAGAAACCATTTGCAAGTTCACGACCGCCAACAAAAAACTCAAAACGGTCTGTAACAAATGAGTTTTCGTCGTTACGACGTGCAAGTGGTGATACTTCCCACGGGTAGCCAGTAATAAACGTAGGTTGAATAAGCATGTGCTCTGCTGTTTCTTCAAATATTTCACACAAAAACTTACCTGGGCCCCAAACACAGTTTTCAGGAATTTTAACGTGCACTTGTTTAGCGTACGCTTTTAATTCGTCAAAGTGGTTTTCTGGGTCATTAAATACCGCAGCATCAAACTCAGGGTTATATTTTAATATTGCATCGCTCATGCTTAAACGTGTAAACGGTTGGCCAAAGTCATACTCAACTGAGTCAGTTACTTCGCCGTTTTCGTCTTTCGTTGTATTTATAACAATTGGGCTACCCAATACGTTAGTTGCAACTGTACGTAGCATGTCCTCGGTGATGTTCATCAGGTCGATGTAATCAGCGTATGCTTGGTAAAATTCAATCATTGTGAATTCTGGATTGTGACGTGTAGATAACCCTTCGTTACGGAAGTTACGGTTAATTTCAAATACACGGTCAAAGCCACCTACCACTAAGCGCTTTAAGTAAAGCTCTGGCGCTATACGTAAGTACATGTCGATATCAAGCGCGTTATGGTGAGTTACAAACGGACGCGCAGATGCACCACCAGGTATAACCTGTAGCATTGGTGTTTCTACTTCCATAAAGTCACGCTCTGCTAAAAAGCGACGAATGCCTTCAACTACTTGTGAACGAATGCGGAATGTTTCGCGCGTTGCTTCGTTAGTAATTAAATCAACGTAACGTTGGCGGTACTTTGTTTCTTGATCTGATAAGCCATGGAATTTTTCAGGTAACGGACGAAGTGACTTAGTTAGTAATTGATACTCAGTCATTTCTACGTATAAATCGCCTTTACCCGATTTATTTAACGCGCCTTTAACACCAATAATATCGCCAGTGTCTAGCTGACCATATTTTTCTTTAAGATCTTTTTGAACATCTTTAGATGCATACGCTTGTACGCGACCTTTCATGTCTTGAATTACAAAAAACGGTCCACGCTTTGCTAAAATACGGCCAGCAATAGACACAACTTCTTGTAGTTCAACTAATTCTTCTTTGCTCTTATCACCAAACTGGGCTTGCAAATCAGCCGTGTAATGCTCACGACGGAATTGGTTTGGATGACCGTTGGCTGGGCAATTTTCGCGTATCGCGTCTAACTTGCCGCGACGCTCAGCGATTAACTTGTTTTCGTCTTGGATTTTATCAGTCATTTTTTAGCTCTTTATTAGCTTGGTGGTTATAGGCCAGATTTAAGGCTGGCTTCAATAAATTTATCTAAGTTACCGTCAAGTACCGATTGGGTATTGCGGTTTTCAACGCCGGTACGTAAATCTTTAATGCGTGCGTCATCAAGTACGTATGAACGAATTTGACTACCCCAACCTATATCAGATTTAGCATCTTCTTGCGTTTGTTTTTCAGCATTTTGCTGCTGTAGCTCAAGCTCAAATAATTTAGCTTTTAATTGCTTCATCGCTTGGGCTTTATTTTTATGCTGTGAACGCTCGTTTTGACACTGCACTACGGTATTTGTTGGTACGTGAGTAATACGAACTGCCGATTCGGTGGTGTTAACATGCTGACCACCCGCGCCCGATGCACGGTAAACGTCTATACGTAGATCTGACGGATTAATATCAATTTCAATATTATCGTCAATCTCTGGGTATACAAACGCAGAAGCAAACGAAGTATGACGACGACCACTTGAGTCAAATGGGCTTTTACGTACTAAACGGTGAACGCCTGTTTCTGTACGTAACCAACCGTAAGCGTATTCGCCAACAAAGCGAACTGTTGCACCTTTAATACCAGCAACATCACCGTCGGTTGCTTCAACTAGCTCAACTTTAAAGCCTTTAGCCTCGCCCCAACGTAAGTACATACGAAGTAGAATGTTACACCAGTCTTGTGCTTCAGTACCGCCAGAACCCGATTGTAAATCAAGGTACGCATCGTTTGAGTCATGAGGACCTGAAAACATACGACGAAACTCTAAGCCTTCTAACTGCGCATTCAAATCAGCGAGTTCGCTTTGTGCTTCATCAAAGGTATCTTGATCTTCAGCTTCTACTGCAAGTTCAAGTAAACCTTCAACGTCATCAGTACCGGCTACAAGGTTGTCGATTGTTTCAACAACGGCTTCTAATGCTGATTTTTCACGGCCAAGCGCTTGTGCGCGTTCAGGCTCATTCCATACGGCTGAATCTTCAAGTTCGGCGTTAACTTCTTCTAAGCGTTCTTGTTTAAGAGCGTAGTCAAAGGTACCCCCGAAGCAATTCAGTACGTTCGCGAATTTCCTTGATTTGGTTAATCACAGGATTCACTTCAAACATGGTCATTACTCCAAAATGGCTAGGTAATTGCGCCCCTTTACATGGGATTTTCGCAATAAATTATCGTCAAATGATAAAAACGCCCGATTTTAACAAAAAACCGCGCGCTTTATTAGCCTTTTATGCATGCTTTGTGCATATTTTTTAGTACACTTTTTCAAGTTCTCTGGCTATTAATTGCAGTGTAAATTTACTTCTAAACTCATTTATATCGAGTTGGTACGCTACTTTTACAAACTTCGCTTCTGTGTCGGGCCATTCTTTTACATCAATACCAAAGGCAATGGCGTCTACTAATCTCCCTGATTGATGCTTTAAAACGAGCTTTAAATGCTTTTCGCCGACTATGCGCTGCTGTATTACTTCAAAGGTGTGCTCAAACACTGGCTCAGGAAATTGCTGCCCCCACGGGCCCGATTGCTTTAATAGTTGAGCAAACTCCATAGTAAAGCAGTCGTTTGGCAGCTCACCGTCAGTAAATACAATGCAGCGCTTACTTTCTTCACTCAGTTGCGCGCTAACTGCGGCATCAAACGCTTTTTTAAAGTCGTTAAAGTGCTGCTCGTTAATACTTAAACCAGCGGCCATTGCGTGGCCACCAAATTTATTAATTAAGTGTGGGTCGGCTGTATTGAGTCCTTCGAGTAAATCGCGCATGTGTAGCCCTTCAATAGAGCGGCACGAGCCTTTAATTTCACCGTTTTCGCCACCAGCAAATATAACGGTTGGACGGTGGTATTTTTCTTTTAAGCGACCAGCCAAAATACCAATAACACCTTGATGCCAATCGTCTTGAAACAAACAAATTGCATCAGGAATGCTATCGTCGCTAAATGCGAGCCTATCAAGCACGGCTTGTGCCTCCACTTGCATGCCTTGTTCTATTTCGCGCCTTGCAAAGTTTAAGCTATCGAGCTCGCTCGCTATACTGCGCGCTTGGTTTATGTCGGTGCTGAGCAAGCACGCTATACCTAAACTCATGTCGTCTAATCGCCCTGCTGCATTTAAACGAGGCGCAAGTGAAAAGCCAAAGTCGCTTGCGCTTAAGCGCGCTGCATTGCGGTTAGCCACTTCAATAAGCGCGGTGATGCCTGGGCGTGTTTTACCACTGCGAATACGTGCTAAACCTTGATGTACTAAGGTGCGGTTATTTGCATCAAGTGCGACAACATCAGCAACCGTACCAAGCGCTACAATGTCGAGCAAGTTAGCTAAATTAGGCGGCGGTTGCTGCTCAAAATAACCAAGGTCTCGCATTACGCTTCTCAGTGCTATCAGTAAGTAAAAAGCAACGCCAACGCCTGCTATAGATTTAGACGGGAAGTTACATTCGTGCCTATTTGGATTTACTATTGCATCGGCATTTGGCAGCTGCTCACCTTGTAAATGGTGATCTGTTACCAGCACTTTTATGCCAACCGCTTTTAAAATATCAATACCGGCAATACACGATATACCGTTATCTACGGTGATCACTAAATCAGGCTTAATTTGTACTATTTGCTCTGCAAGTGCGGGGCTCAAGCCATAACCTAAGCTAAACCGGTCCGGAATTAAGTAATCTAAATGCTTAAAACCAAACATCTCAAGGCCTTGCATTAAAGTGGCCGTACTCGTTGCGCCATCAGCATCAAAATCGCCGACTATTAATATTTGGCTTTGCGCTTTTAATGCTTCAATTAATAAATCGCTGGCTTTGTCGATGTCTTTGAACAATTTAAAGTCGTGAAGCGTAGCTACGCTGTTATTTAGCTCTTCGGCATTGAATACATTGCGGTTAGCATAAATTTGTTTAATTACAGGGTGTAAATTACTCGGTAAATGCGAGTCGTCAACGTTTTCACGCGCAATGATTAGTTTTTTCATGCAGAGTTTTAACTTATTGAGTCGTACTAAAAAGACAAAAAAAGGCCATTAAGGCCTTTTTATTAACTATAAAACGTATTACGACGCTTTGTTAGCATCTAATGCTGCTTTTAATGCTGCTGCAGGCTGGTAACCTGGGATCATCGTACCATCTTCTAAAACAATAGCCGGCGTGCCGCTAATACCAAAGCTTTGACCTAGCTGGTAATGCTCAGCAACGGGTGCATTACACCCTGCAATTACTTTAGTGTCTGCGCCCGATTTAGCCTCAGTCAGTGCTTCTTGCTGATCTTTAGCACACCACACATTCATTAAATCAGCATAACCAGAACCTTGTAGCCCACCACGCGGAAATGCAAGATACTTAACGGTAATACCTTCATCGAGTAAATCATCTAGCTCACGGTGCAACTTACGACAGTAGCCACAGCTAATATCAGTAAATACGGTAATGCTGTGCTTTTCGTTTGGTGCTTTATACACAATCATCGAATCTTCGTATTCTTTAATGCCTTCAACGCGCACGCCGTTTAATGCTTGCTCAGTTAGGTTATTACGATTATTCAAATCGATTAACGTACCTTGCATTAAAAATTGACCATCTGGACTTGCGTAAAGCACGCCTTTGTTGGTAATAAGCTCTTTTAACCCTGCAACTGGACTTGGGTTAATTTGCTTAACCGTTACGCCTAAAGTCGCAAATTTAGTCACTATAGGATCATTAGCATCAGGAGCTACAGCAACGCCATTTGCAAATGCACTAATACTTGTGCACAAAATGGCACCTGCTAACATTAATTTTTTCATAATTTTCTCTATTCCAAAAGTACTTATAAATTGACCGGCTTAGTGCTATTTAATTTCAAATTAAGCACGCGGGTGATGCTGCGCATGCACCGATTTTAAACGTTCATTAGCAACATGGGTATAAATTTGTGTGGTTGATAAATCACTGTGGCCCAACATCATTTGTACCACACGTAAATCTGCCCCATGGTTTAATAAATGCGTAGCAAAAGCATGGCGCATTGTATGGGGCGATATTGGAGACTCAACTGCTGCCAAAATAGCATAGTGTTTAATTCTATGCCAAAAGGTTTGTCTCGTCATGCCAACACCGCGCTTAGACGGAAACACAAAATCGGTGGCGTGTTTTATCATTTGCGCACGCCCGACCTTTAAAAATTGCTCAAGCCAGTACATGGCTTCCTCGCCAAGTGGCACTAAGCGCTCTTTATTACCTTTACCTTTTACAAACACCACAGCTTGGCGCAAATTAATTTGCTCCATACGCAACCCAACAAGCTCACTTACACGCAAACCCGTTGCATAAAGTAGTTCAAGCATCGCTTTATCGCGCAGTCCCATCGCTTCTTCTGTATTGGGCGCATTTAACAATGCCTCAACTTCAGCTTCTGAGAGTGTTTTAGGTAACGACTGCCCTGCTTTTGGTTGAGCAATATTTAGCATGGGCGAATCACTAATTATTTTTTCGCGCACAAAGTACTGATAAAAACGCTTTAGCGCACTAATACTACGTGCCGTACTACGTGGTTTTAATCCTAAATCAACTCTGTGAGCTAAGTAACCCTCTATATCAAGCCCGGTTACCGTCATTAAGTTTTCGCCCTTTAAAAATAGGCAAAACTTATCTAAATCGCTGCGATAAGCACTTAATGTGTTTTCGCTTACGCCTTGCTCTAAGTACAGGCTATCTAAAAAGGTTTCTAGGTAGTCGCTATTACTGCTCATACTGCTGTCATTTTCAAAAGAATCGTCAGATAGCGTTGTCACATTATGCTCTCATGCTTTGCTAAGGTATCAATTAAAAATACCTTACGGTAAACTTGAGCCTATCATATCAGGCAATTACACAGTGATAAATACGATGCAAATTGGTTTATTTTTTGGTTCTACTACGTGCTACACCGAAATGGCAGCAGAAAAGATTCGCGACATTATTGGTGCCGATATAGTTACCCTGCACAATATTAAAGACGAGCCACTAAAAAATGCGCAGCAGTACGACTTTATCATCTTTGGTATTTCAACATGGGATTTTGGTGAAATACAAGAAGACTGGGAGTCAAAATGGGACGACATAGCCGACGTAAACCTAACCGGTAAAACCATTGCTTTATTTGGCATGGGCGATCAGCAAGGTTACGGGCAGTGGTTTCAAGATGCGCTAGGGATGCTGCACGACGAAATAAATACGCAAACATTTACCCAACTTGGTTTTTGGTCCAACGACAGTAGTTACGAGTTTGAAGCTTCAAAAGCGCTAACTCCCGATGGTAAACAATTTGTAGGGCTCGCACTGGACGAAGACAGCCAATACGAGCTAAGTGATGAGCGTATTGCGACTTGGGTTGAACAAGTAATGACTGAATACGGCGAAACGCTTTAATTAAAATTGCGTAGCCATTATTGCTACGCTACAAAGTAATTACTCAACCCTTAGCCAATATTGGTTACGGAAAAAAAAGCCAATGTAACCACGAACTTCAAGTTTTTGACCTTCATCTTGCACTGTGAGCTGTAAGGTGTAGGTTTTACCATTTGTTGGGTCAAGTATTTCGCCATCTCCCCAAACGTCATCATCCTCAGCTTTTACATCAGTAATAATAGTCATTCCTAAAATAGGCTGATCTTTTAGCTCATCATCACATTTATTGCATATATCATTTTGTTTTGTAGGGTCTAGAATAGTTTCAACTTTACCGCTTAAAGTACCGTTGGTTTGGGTAATACGTACATACGACTTAGCTTGGTTTGTATCCTCGTCAATCGTTTTCCAAAGCCCAACTGGGGTCATGGCTGCCAGTGCACTTTGGCTTGCCAAAACAACCGTAGAGAATGTACTTAGTAGTATTATTTTATTTAATTTTTTCATTGTGTTGTCTTAATTCAATGTAACTAATGAGTGAATCATAATAGGTGATTTATAAACACACTATGAAAGAACAGTACCTAAAAAACCTAAACTAATAATCATTAGCTTAGGCTTAGGTTCAAATATAGGCTTTTTATTTATTTTTTAAAAACTACGAATGGCTGCACTTGAGTTATTAAACTCAAATTTATTAATTTTTCCGCATTGCGCCATATGATTAGTGCTTGTATAAGGTGTATTGTTTTGAGCAATAGCAGTCTCCCATCCTTGGCCGTTTTTAATGAATGCTTTTAGTTCAAACCATCCATTAACCGCTTTACTGCAATCCATATCTACATCAAGCATCCAATAGTGTTCGCCCCATATATTTAAAGATGTCACACCAAAACCATCTGTGTTTACCGTTTTTTCAGCGCCCCAACCTGCTGGCCAAACATTCGCTGTCCAGTCGGTCGCAGAACCTTCTGCCTCGCTACTTTGCCCATTTTCTATGCCATACCAATCAAGGTAGTTATCATTTGCTTTCCAAGGGCTTGTTGTCACGTTTTTTAAATTATTATGACGAATAGGCATTGCACACTCAAAATTACTTGTTTGGCAATTTCGACCCAGATTTGCGTTTGCATAAGCGTGATCTACACCACCGCGCAAAAACATATCTTGTCCACTTTGCGTTTGTGCATTAATAAAAATAACCGTGCGTTGCCAGTCACTCCCTGTATTTGGCACAGAGCTTGTATTTAACTTGGCATTTTTATGAATTGCCATTGCATCCCAAGCACCAATATTGAGATTAATAGTACCGTCGGAATTAACCGTTATAACCTCGCCACTACAACTTTTAGCATCAGCCGACAACTCGCCTTTTAGCACATTACAGTATTGCCCAGGCGCCATGTCTGTTTGCACCGTTGCAATGAGTGTTGAGTCTTCTTTGTTAATAGCCATATGACCCGAGCTACCTCGACCAAATGATATTTGATTATTCGTGTTATCCCACCAATTTGTTACTGCCCAATTGTCGGCGGTGTTATTTCTAAAATCGACCCCGCCTGCAATATATGACCAGCGATGCTCACACTTCCAATTACTAGCAAAACACTCTAAGTTACCATTATTATGTACAGGTACGTTTGGCCCACCAGCATCTGTATCACCATGAAAATCATAACTCGACATTACTTTTGGATAACCGTACGGATAAGCCAACATAAATACATTGGCTAAGTCATATAAGCGGCCATCCTCAAAGGTAATTACATTACCAGCGCCGCCATGACCACGTTGATTATCGTGATTATCTACAAAAACCACCGCAGAAGAGCTAGGCATAAAGCCCCACCCTTCGCCAAAATTACTCAGCCATGCAAGCGAGCCGTTTCTAAAAGTATTACCAAGCTCAGTGCTATATTTAAATTCAGTTACTAAACCAGTGCTTAAATATTCAGAGGCGCCAACAGCCTCTCCACCTTGATCAATCACTTCTTGAAAAACCACTGGCGAGCCATTTACTTTGGCCATTAAACTTTGGATATCGCTTGCGGCAACATGTTTAGAAGCATCAAAACGAAAGCCTTTTACGCCAATAACTTGTAAGTCGTTAATATATGCTGCAATGGTATTTTGCACATAGTTTGAAGCGGTATCTAAATCGGCAAGTCCAACGAGTTCACAATTTTGTACTCGGTAGCGATCGTTGCCATAATCAGAGCTATTAATGGTACAACTTTCATGAAAATCTTGTGGGCTATAAATAGGAAAGCTTTTATTACCAAAACTATTACCCGCTGTGCCTGTGCCACTTCCTGCTGCCATATGGTTAATAAGCGTATCGACGTAAATATCAACCCCAGCTGCACTACAACGATTTACCATATCAATAAACTGTGCACGGTTACCGCCACGACTTTGCAGTTCATAACTTACAGGCTGATAGCGTGTCCACCATTGACTGCCTGTGATGTGTTCATTTGGGGGAGAAACCTGTACTGCAGCATAGCCTTTTGGTCCTAAATACTGTTCACATTCTTGCGCTACATCTTGCCAATTCCATTCAAACAAATGCACAAATGTGGTGGGCGTAGCTGTGGCAATACTCGGTAAGAGCAACCCTAGACTTAAACCTGCGGTGGTGATTATTTTATTGAGTTTCATAGTGTGTGATCCAATTGTTGAGCGAGCAAAACAACTACTCGATGTTATTTACAAGTGGTTAACACTAGGCTTATAGTTGATAAAATAAAAACTGAATACGTATGCATAACGGGTAAACTATCCTTTATTACTAAATAACCTTTATTACTAAATAACCTTCATTACAAAGTAACTTACATTTTTAAATAAAATGTTTTGCACAGAGCTATATAATCAGCAGTGTAGGTATTATCTAAGTTTCTAATACACAGGGTTGATAATTCTATATCGCTTTTTACGTAGCTAAATGCCATTAAACTGCGGCTAATATCTTTATTGGGCGTGGCTTTTACTTGGCAATGAGTATTTAAATAAAGCCCATTTTGAGTAGCAAGCTCAATAAATAATGCGCCTTCAACGCTTGGGAGTATTAAGTTAAAGCGAGAGCGACTATGGCTTAGACGTTTAAACGCATTTATTAACTCTTCAAAACTTAAGCCGTCGGTATGGCGCGCGGTATTACGCGCAGTATTCTCGCCTTTTAAACTGTGATTAAAATACGGCGGATTAGAAATAACCACGTCAAATTTAACTTCACTACTAAAGCTTTGAATAGTTTGGTGCTTAATACTTATTGTTGGCCACGGGCTATTAGCTATATTTTGTAATGCTTGGGTATGGGCGCTTTCGTCAATTTCTACCGCAGTTATATCAAGCTCATTACTGCGCTGCTTACACATTAATGCTAGTAAGCCGGTGCCTGTGCCTATATCAAGTAATGACTTTGCACCACTTAAATTAGCCCATGCGCCAAGCAAAATGCCATCGGTAGAAACTTTCATTGCACAGTGGTCGTGTTCAACTTTAAATTGTTTAAATACAAAACCAGACATTTTTTCACCTTTTCATTCACCAAGCGCAGCATAGCGCGTATAATCAGGGTAATTGTCCCTTATTTTAGACACTCTATGCAATTTTCTGAATTTGATCTTGATAACAAGCTACTCGATGCCATTAATAAAATGGGCTACGAGACGCCAACCAGCATTCAACAACAAGCTATTCCTGAAGCACTACAGGGGCGCGATATTTTAGCATCTGCTCCTACTGGTACAGGTAAAACAGCGGCATTTTTAATTCCGGCTATTCAGTACTTACTGGATTTCCCACGTCGTGACCCTGGTTTTGCGCGCGTCCTCGTTATGACCCCGACTCGTGAGTTGGCTTATCAAATTCATGAACAATGTGAACTACTAGCTAAACGCACACACCTAAAAATTGGTGTAGTAACGGGCGGTATTAACTACGGTACGCATAAAGAAATTTTCGAAAAAAATAACGATATTTTAATCGCCACACCAGGTCGATTAATGGAATACCTAGAAACCGAAAACTTTCATGCTGAACATGTAGAAATGCTTATTATTGATGAAGCAGATCGCATGTTAGATATGGGTTTCAAAAAAGAAATGAGCCGTATTTGTGACGAAGCTAAAAATCGTCGCCAATGTTTTTTATTCTCAGCAACACTTGAAGGTGACAGCGTAGAAAGGTTTGCTGAAAAAACATTAAACGACCCAGCTCTATTAGAAGCCGAATCGTCACGTAAAGAAAAAGCAAAAATTCATCAGTGGGTACATTTAGCCGACGATTATCATCACAAACTTGAATTATTAGTTAATACGCTAAAAAACCCTGACGTAACTAAAGCGATTGTGTTTGTTAAAACTCGCGAACGCTTAGAAACATTGATTGGCGAACTTACAACTAATGATGTAAAAGCGGCGTGGTTACGCGGCGAAATGCCACAAGACAAACGTATGAAAGCCATGGAAAACTTCCACAGTGGCAAAACAAGCATATTAGTTGCTACCGACGTAGCTGCACGTGGTATTGATGTATCTGACATCAGCCACGTTATTAACTTTGATATGCCGCGTACTGCCGACGTATATGTACACCGTATTGGTCGTACTGGCCGTGCTGGTAAAAAAGGGATAGCAATATCGCTAGTTGAAGCACACGATATTGGTATTTTATATAAAGTAGAGCGCTACGTTGAACAAAAATTAAAACGCCGTGTAATTAGAGGTGTTGAGCCACAGCATAAAGAAGCTAAGCCACCAGCTAAAAAGCGTAAAGATCCAGTAAAAATGAAAGCCAAGAAAAAGGCTAAGGTTAAAAAGAAAAAGTAACCTAAAACATTTTTATACTAAGCCGACTTTTGTCGGCTTTTTAATGCAAGCCTTGCAGGCTCTGCTGTTTGTACCTGTTACATATGTAACCCAAGCATGTAACTCATACTCATTTAAATGTAATTTTTGCCCACCTGAATTCCCACTTAATAAAATTCCCTTATATTTCATAGCGTTAATATTGGCACCGAAATTGTAACTACAAAGATAACCTAGCCGATGGAATTTCCATATTGTGGCTGCACTATTCACCGTAATGTAAGGATTAAGTTATGAACCGCTTCAAGTTAACTATCGCTTTAGTATCATTTTGTTGTTTATTTTTATTAGCTTGCGCTACAAAGGTAAGTGCAGCAACCAACATGGCCGTAGTAAGCAGTGTAGCCACTCAACCTAACTTACAACAAGCTATCACCAACACCCTACGAACTAGAGCTATAGTCGTTTCTGGTGTATGAGAAAAAGTCATTGCGATGTAATCTGTTAATTGATCTTGACCAGATCAACAATTAACCAGAGAGACATCGCAATGACTGAAAATGATAATGTTATTTCCATTGAAAAACCAGACAATCCGTTAGAGCAGTTGCTTAAAAGCGGGGCGCAGCAGTTGTTAGCTCAAGCGATTGAGGCTGAGTTGGCTGTTTTATTGGCTCAATACCAGCATGAGACCGTCGAGGGACTTCAGCGGATCGTCAAAAATGGTCACCAGCCTGAGCGTACGATCCAAACAGGCCTTGGTGATATTGAGGTCAAAATACCTAAAGTCAGGGATCGAAAAAAGGAAGGCATTAAATTCAATAGTGCCTTGATCCCGCCTTATCTGAAACGGACAAAAAATATCGAAGAGCTGATCCCATGGCTCTATTTACGAGGAATTTCGACGGGTGATATGCAGCCCGCTTTAGTGTCTCTTTTAGGCGAGCAAGCCAAAGGTTTGTCGGCCAATAGTGTCTCTCGGTTGAAATCCACCTGGGAAACGGAGTATCAGCAGTGGTCTAAACGTTCCTTGGCTAAACGTCGATATGTGTATATCTGGGCCGATGGGATTTACAGTAAAATTCGAATGGATGATAAGCTGTGCTTACTGGTAATTATGGGGGTAGATGAAACGGGCAGAAAGGAGCTATTGGCGGTGGTTGACGGGGTTCGTGAGTCTGAGCAGAGCTGGACTGAAGTGTTAAATCAACTGCGCTCACAGGGTCTAACAATACCACCAAAATTGGCCATAGGGGATGGTGCGCTGGGGTTTTGGAATGCCCTCACCAAAGTATGGCCAACAACCCAACATCAACGTTGCTGGGTGCATAAAATCGCGAATGTGCTAAACAAAGTGCCGAAATCAATGCAACCTAAAATCAAAGCGAATTTACAAGATATCTGGATGGCAGAGAGTCGAGCTTCTGCTTATAAAGCGTATGATTTATTTGTTAAAAATTACTCAGTCAAATACCCAAAAGCGACGGATTGCTTGATGAAGGATAAAGATGAAATGCTGGCATTTTATGATTATCCTGCTGAGCATTGGATGCACATAAGAACGAGTAATCCGATAGAGTCAACGTTTGCGACGGTAAGGCTGAGAACGCATAAAGTGAAGAGTTGTGGCAGCCGGACAACCACCTTAATGATGGTTTTTAAACTCGCGCAGTCGGCAGAGAAAAAATGGTACCGCTTGCGAGGGTTTAAGTTACTGGCTGAAGTAATTACAGGGGTAAAATTTAAAGACGGCGAAAGAATAACTCAAGATCAAACAGAGCATCAAGATGAGCTCATACACCAGATTTGACAATAACTCTTCATTAAATGCAGACTTGGTTATTTCAATTGTTGGTAAAAACCAAAAACCTTGGGTGATGAGATGGACGCTCCCCTAAACGGCGTCAATGCGCCAAACTGGTTAACTCACACTCAGTTAAAGGGAACGTCCATCATGAAAATTAGCACATTATCAATTGATTTGGCAAAAAATGTATTCCAAGTCGCTGGCTTTAATCATCATCACAAAAGAGAATGCAATAAACGCTTAAACAGACCTAAACTCAACGCCTTCATGGCAAATGCCCCACCGTGTCGCGTGGTGATGGAAGCCTGTTATTCTTCCCACTACTGGGGGAGAGTATTTACGCCTTACGGTCATACCGTTGACCTTATTCCTGCACAACACGTTACCCCCTTTGTTCGCGGCAATAAAAATGATAGTAACGATGCCCTTGCTATCTATGAAGCAAGCTTACGCCCTAATATTAAATTCGTTCCTATTAAAACCGAAGCTCAGCAAGAAATACTCATGCTCCATAAGATACGTGAGCGACTTCTGCAAAACAGGATTGCTGCAACCAACCAATTACGCGGTTTATTGGTCGATTTTGGGTATGTATTTCCTGTCGGTATTAAGGCGTTTCAGCAAGGGATAATTGCGTTAGAAAGTGATTCTGAGCTTCGCCCTCAGCTGCGCATTATGGTGAGTGATATTTACACTGAGTACAAAACCCTTGTTAAACGCATTAAAGCTATTGAAGCGATGCTTACTGCACACGTTGAACGGGATACAAACGCTAAAATACTTCACTCCATTCCTGGCGTGGGTGTACTCAATGCCTCTGCTTATGCAGCATCAATCGGGAACGGTCAGGCATTTAAGAGCGCAAAAGAACTCGGGGTGTGGCTAGGATTAACACCTAAACAATATGCGTCAGGCGATAAAAGTAAAATGTCTGGTATTACTAAGCGCGGCAACAGTTACCTACGAAAACAACTTATTCACGGTGCTCGCGCCCTTATCGCCAGAAGCCACCATAAAACAGATGCGCTAAGCCAGTGGATAAATCAATTACGCGAGAAAAAACACTTTAATTGTGTGGTGGTCGCCACCGCACACAGATTGGCTCGACTGATGTGGATATTGCTGACCAAGCAAACTCTCTACTCACCTCAGTTTGTGCAAAATACACAGAAGGATGCTTAATTATGCGTATTTTACACGCCAATCACACCCGAGTTTACGACTTAAGACAGCCTGGTTATGACATAGGTTTTAAAACCTGAGTGGGTGTTTGGGCACTTAAGTCGTAACATACACTTATCCTGTATGTACTTCACTTATAATGAAATAAAAAGCGCACGCTAACCAAGGTTAACCAGATAAAGACACGAGATTTAATCTCGCTTGGGTGAATATTTTTTAGGTCCCTTGGTACGAAGCTCATTAGGAGCATGGCGCATGATAACCATGACACCATAGCTCGAATATATGTCAGTACCTTTGCTTTTCAGCAAGCTTGTGACGCATCATTACTGTGATATGAGATACGTGATAATAGAATAAAGGCATCAATTTTGATGTTTATACATTAGCTCGTCTTGACTTCAAGGGAGCGTCCATATATGTCACCTGCAAAAACGGCTAAAAACTCACCATCGGGAGACCAACTAACAAAGTTACTTTCAGACTTTTCTCTAGCGCATAAAATACCATCCGATCTGCAAAATTCTCGTAACTGCTCTTTTACAATGTATACCGTTTTATTTGGTAGGGTAAGTGCGTTTATAGGGGTATCATTCTTATTAAGAAAAAGTATTTCAGCAGTATTGTCATCTACATTTAATTTATAGCTCAAACCATACTTAAAATTATGTTTTTCACTCGTACTCTGCTTATTACTTATTGATGTACACCCAAGCATGAAGCTTAATAAAGTAAGGGTTATGAACTGTAGTAATGCTACTTTACGCATTGATAAACTATTTAAATTAATAATGGTCATATTGTAATCACATTATCAGTTATGGCAAATAACACGGTTATCATAATAAACAAAAACCGATTAAATTTGGCTTACCCTGTTCAGGCTTAATAATTATTAAAAGCATGTACTAAAAAGCGCAATTTTACTCTGTAAAAATGCGCTGTTGGTAAGTAACTATTTCCCAATGCTTTTGGCTAATGTGTTTTAACTAAATTACTCACTTTGGCTAGATTCAGCACCGTTGCTACTATTTTTAGTTGATGACTGCGGGCTTATTTTATCGCTTATCATGGCATCGAGTTTCTCACCGCCCTTAATGCCAAAGTCGAGCGTACGAATTGGGAAAGGAATACTAATATCAGCTTCGTCGAGTGCCTGCTTAACGGCAACAACCCCTTTGTGGCGTACCGTCATAAAGTCAGGCTCGCCTGGGTATTTAATCCAAAACCATACCAGTAAGTTAATGCTGCTGTCGCCAAAACCTTCAGCGTATACGGCGGTTTCGTCTTTACGTATTACAAAGTTAAATTCATTTATTTTATCGGTAATAACTTGAGATGCTTTTTCTATGTCGTCGCCATACGAAATACCTACGGGTACTTCTATACGTCTTATACCTAGCGTGGTGTAATTTTTGAGTACATTTCTAAATAAGACTTTGTTTGGTACAAGTATTAGTTGCCCGTAAAAGCTCTCTATTAGCGTGTTACGTAGGTTTATTGAATGTATTGAACCAAACACATCATCGGTTTCTATTACATCACCTGTTTTAAATGGCTTGCGTACACCCATTGCTATACCTGCAATTAGGTTTTCGGTCATGTCTTGAAACGCAAAACCAATGGCCAAACCCACAATACCCGCACCAGCAAGTAGCGAAGTAACGGTGCCTTTTAGGCCAACAAAATCGAGCGCTATAAATAAACCTATGCACAACACAATAACTTTAAAAATTGATGCCATTAAATCGGCAATTTGTGTTGAGTCGAGAGAGCGGCGCAGTACGTTTTTCACCAGTTTGCCAGCAAAGCGCGCCAAAATTGAAAAAACAATAGCAATAACAATTGCCACTATAAAATTAGGAATATGGCTTATTACAACATCAAACCACCCTCCGAGCTTTTCTTCTATTAGTTTTTCGGCTTCGCCAACTGACGGAATGCTGATCATTTTATTTGCACCTATTTAGTTAGGGGCTGTTGATCTTTGTTTGAATTTTGTGCGTAAGCGGTAATCTCGTATAATTTACTTCGCCAAAAACAAACCTTACGAGATTACCATGCCCCGATTAATGCTCACTGATAAGTTGTGGTCGAAGCTAAAATCAATTTTGCTTGAAGATAGAGTTTATAACAAGCTTGAACACAGACAAACGATGGAAGGAATTTTATATCGCTTACGTGTTGGTTGCCCATGGCGTGACCTCCCTGAGTGTTTTGGTTTATGGAATACTATTTACCGCCGATTTCTACTTTGGTCTAAAAAAGGAATATTAATAAGGTTGTTCAAATCATTATCCGCCAATAGTGACACTGAGTGGGAATTCATTGATGGCAGTTATGTTAAAGCACATCAACACAGTACAGGTGCTGCGTCTCAACAAGAACAAGCGATAGCATTAAGTCGTGGCGGTAATACAAGTAAAATTCATTTAGCTGTTGATAGTTATGGCTTACCAATTGAATTTATTATTACAGGCGGCGATGTTCATGATAGTAAAGTGGCAAATGAACTGATTGAATTATTGCCCCAAGGCGATTTTGTTATCGCAGACAAAGGCTATGATAGTGAAGTCATTAGAAATAAGGTTCGAGAGAGAAACTCAAGCCCAGTGATCCCTAGAAAGAAAAACTCAAAAACAGGTAATGGTGATCAGGGCGCGAGCATACTTTGTTAAAAATGTTAACCAAAAAGAAGTTCTTCTCTAAAAGCATCATCATAACAAGCTCTTACACACTTACTTCTTATTGACCCCTTGCTTTTCGTATGCTGCTTTATCATGTTCCTAACGACGCGTCTAAATAGTGCCATATGTTGCGCACTTAATGGCTCATGTATTTGACAGGCATCTTCTTTAAATACGACATCCAGTATCCAGTGTTGCTGATTTTCTATCAGCCAATGTTGTCTTATTGCTTTACTTATCAATATATTGTCTGTCAACGATGTTAGGTAGTAATGTGTGTCAATACTCGTTCTATTACCCTTCGTTCGCTCTCGCTGCACCGCAACGATTGTTCTAACTGATGGCCAGCTCTCTTTAATTTCACTCGGTAATAAACGCGCATCAAGACAATCTATCGTGCGTACTTCTTTTCGCCCATGCCCTTCATCTTGTGTTACATGACTAAGTATCTCTGAGTTTTCAGATTCATACTGGTGTGTAAATGCATCTTGAATCGCGCTATAAAGTTTCTTTTGATTACCCTTTGCTTGCACTAGATAATCTGCATGTCTGCTAATTAGCTGTTTTAGCGTTTCTTTTTGGCAGTGCAAAGCATCAAGTGTAATGACGGTGTTATTGATATCGAGTATTTTCAATAAATCCCGAACTGCCGGTATTTCATTCGTCTTACTGCCAACTGTTTGGTGGAATAATGTGAGACCTGCTTCACAATCAAATGCTGAGACGAGATGTAATTTATCAGCAATGTGTTTACTTGCTCCGCGAATAGTTTTGCCATCGAAGGCAATGACAGGATGCGCTGACTTAACGCGGTTTTGATTGACCCAGCTATACATCGCGAGTAGTAATGAGTCAGTATCAACGGTTCTAAAAATCCGAGCAATACTATGTCGAGTGGGTATGCCATTTTTGAAAGAACGAAATCCTCTTAACCAATTAAGCTTACTTTCGCCATAGACTTCAATGTCTTGCCAGTTTTCACACCCTGATGTAACGGCAGTAATAATAAGAAAAAGCACATCAACTAAGTTATGGTGCTGATTTATATGTGAACGATTATCTTTGACGAGTTCTAAATGTGAGAAGAGTGACATAATAAGTTTAAGGTGATGAAATTTATGGTATTAGATCATAAAATTTGTTTATTTACAAAGTGTGATCCCGCCCTGTAATGGTGATATTGATTGGTGCTTATATAAATATAGGCATTTAGTTGAAAATGCCTTTGCAAGGCTAAAGCACTTCCGTGCTATAGCGACAAGGTACGATAAATTGAAATTACAGTTTGAGAGTATGTTAGCGCTGGCATGTGCAATGATTTGGCTACCAATGTGAAAGATCAACAGCCCCTAGTGTTCTCATTAATATTAGATGAGGTTGCAAATATAACGCCAACATCAAAAAAGCCATGCAATGCATGGCTTTTCAATTGTTTATTTAAGCTTATGACCTAATTTTGTTCGTCGCGCATAAATACCGGCTCAAGCTCTTTAACCGTTGCCTCAGGGCTAAAGTAATAACCCGCTACAGTAAACTCTTTAAGTTGGCTTAATTGCGTTACTTTATTTTCGATAATGTAGCGCGCCATCATGCCGCGTGCTTTTTTAGCGTAAAAGCTAATTACCTTGTATTGACCGTTTTTACAGTCTTTAAAGTGTGGGGTAATAATTTGTGCATTTAATGCTTTTTTATCTACCGCTTTAAAGTATTCGTTTGAAGCAAGGTTAACTAAGTATTGCGCGTCTTGTGCTTTTAATACTTCGTTTAGTTTGTTCGCTATTACGCTGCCCCAAAACTCGTATAAGTTTTTGCCACGTGAGTTTTCAAGCTTGGTGCCCATTTCAAGGCGATAAGCTTGCATTAAATCAAGTGGTTTTAATAAGCCGTATAAGCCAGAAAGGATACGTAAATGGTTTTGTGCGTAATCAAGCTCGCTAGCTTTAAGCGTGCTTGCATCTAAACCGCCGTATACATCACCATTAAAGGCAAGCACGGCTTGTTTAGCATTACTTTGTGTAAACGGCTGTGTCCACTCACTAAAGCGTGCTGCGTTAAGCCCAGATAGCTTATCGCTAATTTTCATTAAACTGCCAATTTGCGCTGGTGTTAGTTCACGGCATACTTTCATGAGCTCTTCGCTGTGCTCTAGTAATTCAGGCTGAGTGAACTTGTCTGTTGCGGGTGGCGTTTCGTAATCAAGATTTTTTGCAGGTGAAATAACAGTGATCATAGTTAGCTATTGACTTGTAATTTATTTAGTGTCAATTTCAACATTAAATGAAACGAAAAGCACGTTTTGTTTAAATAAATCCTCTCTTAATAACCCATGCATTACCGTTTTTTTATTGATCAGGACATAAGACCTATCAAGCATTGTCACACTGTTGCAGTATGGATTGTATATATTAAGAGTGATTAGATTTTTCTTTTAACTTGCTTGGAATGAGGAAAGCAAATGACTTCAGCTCTACAAAGGCTAAAACAACATTCATCTATCGTAGCCGACACTGGTGATATTGAAGCTATTAAAAAGCATCAACCAGAAGATGCAACTACAAACCCGTCGCTTCTATTAAAAGCGAGCGAGATTGAAGCATATAAGCCTTACCTAGATAAAGCTTGGAGCTATGCAAAAGAAACCGAGCAAGAGCCGGCTAAACAACTTGAATTAGCATGTGATTACTTTGCCGTATTACTTGGTAAAGAAATTAGCGCTATTGCACCTGGTTATATTTCTACTGAAGTAGATGCACGCCTTTCATTTAATACGCAAGCTACGATTGATAAAGCACATACCCTACTTAGCCTTTACGAAAAAGAAGGTGTAAGCAAAGACAAAATTTTAATTAAAGTAGCGTCTACATGGGAAGGTATTAAAGCCGCTGAGCAGCTAGAAAAAGAAGGGACTAAATGTAACCTTACTTTATTATTTAGCGATGCCCAAGCCCGCGCGTGTGCCGATGCAAACGTATTTCTAATTTCGCCATTTGTTGGCCGTATTTTAGATTGGCACGTTGCTAACGGTATGGAAAAACCAACCGATCCGCTACAAGATCCAGGTGTTCAGTCTGTACGCAGCATTTTTGAATTTTACAAACGCCATGACTACAAAACAGTTGTGATGGGTGCAAGTTTCCGTAACACAGGCGAAATTATTGCACTTACAGGTTGTGACAAGCTAACTATTAGCCCTAATCTTTTAGAAGATTTAGGCAACCTTGAAGGCGCACAAGAATATTTGCTTGAAAGCGATGTTCCACAAGAGCCAAAACCAGAGCCATTAACAGAAGCACAGTTCCGTTGGTTACATAACCAAGATGCTATGGCTACTGAAAAACTAGCTGAAGGTATTCGCTCTTTTGCTGATGCACAAGAACAACTAGAGGCGCGCTTTAAAGCAATGTAATTTGCTATAATCGTGTTTTAAAAACGTCGCAATAGCGGCGTTTTTTTATGCCTAAAATACGCTACCCCTCTATATAATCTTCATATCGACTTCATATAATCCTCGTATAAACCTTCATCAATTAATCACACTTACGTAACATAACTGTCACTTTTTTGTTCTATTTTAGCTAGGCCTGTGGTATAGGTATTCTTGAGGTCATAAATCAATAGGAGAAATTCATGGATAGCCTAAACGATATATTAGAGATATTAGAAGGCCCTGATACAACTAGAAAAACCTCTCAAAAGAATAAAAAAAGGAAGTGGCGTGAAATAGAAGCAATAAAAGACAAACAGCGCCTACGCAAAGAACTACAAGAACTAGATTATTTTACAGACAGTATTGCAATTGATGAGCTCGATTTTTAATTCAATACGCCCCAACTAAACAAAAAGGCTTCCAGAATCTGGAAGCCTTTTTTAATGGCTTAAACAATTTGAGTTCTTTGGAATAAATTAGATTTGCCAGTTAATTGGCTTATCTCTTTGGGCTTGCAATAGCTCATTCGTTTGTGAGAAATGCTGACAGCCAAAAAAGCCTCTATGCGCCGAAAGCGGCGATGGGTGTGGCCCTTTTAAAACATGATGGCGAGCGCTATCTATGCCTTTCCCTTTTTTTTGTGCGTGTGCACCCCATAAAATAAATACCACACCTTCGCAGTGTTTATTAATATGCGCAATTACATTATCGGTAAATTGCTCCCATCCTAAATGCTTATGTGAATGCGCTTGCCCTTGTTCAACGGTCAATACTGTATTGAGTAAAAACACGCCCTGATCTGCCCAGCTTTGCAGGTAACCATGCTCAGGAATAATAAAATCGCTGATATCGGTAGCTAACTCTTTGTACATATTTTTAAGCGACGGCGGCAGCTTTTTTACATCAGGCAATACCGAAAAACACAAGCCATGCGCTTGCCCTTCTCCGTGGTATGGGTCTTGTCCCAAAATTACAACGCGGATGTCATTAAGTGCGGTGGCATCAAAAGCACTAAATACTTGAGCTTCAGGCGGATAAACAGCAACACCTTCATTGCGGCGATTAGCCACATACTCTAACGTTTGCTGCATGTAAGGTTGTTGTAATTCACTTTCTAAAAATGTAGCCCAATTGCTCATTGTGTACTCTTAATCTGTTTACGTGATGCGTCTATTTTATCACACATATCCGCGAGTCCATCTAGCATGCGCACAGTAAAACGATGTAATAAATCGGCATTTACGCTAATAAATTGATCATTTTTAACAGCGGGCACTTCTGGCCACTTTTGCCAATTAACAACCGGCTGTGGCGTTTTTGATTTTTCATCAGGGATAATAATAACTTGCGGCTTAGTAACAATAACATTTTCGATACTAATTTGCGGGTAATCTGTAATGCTTTGTGCAAATACATTACTTACATGACATGTTTCAATCAGTTGGCTTATCCATGTATTTTTACTTACTGTCATCATGGGCTCAGCCCATAACTGATAAAATCCGGTAATATTTTTTTTATCTTGCTGGCTTTTAACAATCGCGTTTAGCTTTTGTTTAAATGCATTTGCCGCTTGCTGGCTTTGCTCAATATTCCCTGTAAATTCACCAAAAGTAAGTAACTCGTCGGCTACACCAGCGATTGTGGTGGGATTACTCAAATATACTTTTATACCTAAACGCTCTATTTGGGCTAAATCTTCGCTTTGATTTCCGCTTTTCCACGCAATAACTAAGTCGGGTTTAAGCGCCAATACTTTTTCAAGCGAGATGCCGTAATAACCCCCTATGCGCTCAATACTTTGGGCTTCACCTGGGTAGTCGGCGTAATCAACCGTGCCCACAATATTATCGCCCGCTCCTATGGCAAATAGGTTTTCGACAATGTGCGGTGCAAGCGCAATTATTCTCAGCTTTTTAGAATCATTAGCCTGCTCTGCAAGTGCACTGCCCGATACACTAAAAAGCAGTAGCCCAATAAAAAACGCTCTAAACATTAGTAATCAAACCCTTCGAGCGCTTTTATACCTGAGTCGAATGCGTGTTTTACATTACGCACTTCGCTTACTGTGTCGGCAAGGTCGGTTAAAGTACGATGCGCTGCACGCCCTGTAATAATAACTGACTGCATTGGTGGGCGGTTATTAAGCGCTGTTACCACTTCATCTAAATCAACGTAGCCGTAGGTCACCATATACGTAAGCTCATCGAGTAATACTAAATCAATACTGCTATCAGCAAGCATACGTTTTGACTCTTGCCATGTTGCTTGGGCGGCTGCGGTATCGGCTTCTTTATTTTGCGTATCCCAGGTAAAACCGGTGTTCATTACAACAAACTCAACGCCTGCACCTTGTAATAAATTACGCTCGCCACATTCCCACGTACCTTTAATATATTGGCAAACGGCTGCTTTTTTACCATGCCCTACGCAACGTGCTACAACGCCAAAGCCCGAGGTTGATTTACCTTTACCGTTACCGGTGATTACCTGAAAAATACCTTTTACATCTTGTGCGGCGGCAACACGTGCATCCACTTGTTCTTTTACTTTTTGTTGGCGCTGCTTATGCTTATCGTTGTTTTGTTCAGTCATTATTGTGCCCTTCATAAATCGAGATAATTTGCTGTATGTTTAAATGCGTTTCGCACATGGTTGCTAATCGTTCTAACTGCTGCTCGCGATGAGTGGCAATACTAATTGGGTTAATTGAGGCGCTTGGTTTTACCCATTTTAAAATTTGCGATGTCGCATCGGCTTCATCAAATAAGCCATGTAAATAAGTGCCCGCAATGGCGTTATCATCGCTAATAAAGCCATCGAACATAAAACCATGTGGGTGGCTTTCATCAAAGGTTAAAAATGGCTTATTAAGCGCTGCACCTTGGCTAATCCCTGCATGTATTTCGTAACCACTACAGGGTGTTTGTTGGTTATTTAAAAGCAGTGTAGCGGTTATTTTAGTTAATACTTTTTGTGTTGTCAGCGTGGTTTCAAAATCGCACAGAGCAAGTCCATTTACTTGCTTTAATGACGATTCAATACCCTCGGGATCGTTGATTGTATTGCCCAGCATTTGCATGCCGCCACAAATACCAAGTACTTTACCACCATAGCGTAAATGGCGCTTAATTTGAGTGTCCCAGCCTTCATTTTTCAAAAAACTTAAATCACCCAGTACATTTTTACTGCCTGGGAGAATTATCAGATCAACGTCTGGGATCGTTTGCGTATGGCGCACATAATTTATATTAATGTTTGGGTGCAGACGCAGTGCATCAAAATCGGTGTGGTTACTAATGTGGGGAACAAGTAGCACTGCAATATTAATTGTGGCGTTAGTTACGTTATTATCAATTGCGACGGCGTCTTCAGCATCAAGCGCGAGGTCGTGCAAATAAGGTAATACGCCAAGCACGGGTTTGTTTGTGTATTCTTCAAGCCAATCAAGCCCGCCTTGCAGCAAACCTATATCGCCTCTAAAGCGGTTTATAACAAAGCCTTTTACGCGCGCCTGTTCTGACTCGCTTAACAACGCAAGCGTACCTACCAAATGTGCAAACACACCGCCTTTATCAATATCAGCAATTATAATTACTGGGCAATCTACCTCTTCGGCGTAGCCCATATTGGCAATATCGTTTTCACGCAGGTTTATTTCAGCAGGGCTACCCGCTCCTTCAACAAGGAGTAATTCAAAGCATTTAGCTAAGCGGTTATGTGAGGTAATTACTGCATCCATCGCCACTTTTTTATAGTCGTGATATTTGCCCGCTTCCATATTACTAATGGCTTTTCCGTGAATAATCACTTGTGCGCCCGTGTCGCTATTAGGTTTAAGCAAAATAGGATTAAAGTCTATTTCGGGCTCTACTTTAGCTGCTATTGCTTGCAAAGCTTGCGCACGACCTATTTCGCCGCCATCTTTTGTTACTGCGCTATTAAGTGCCATATTTTGTGGTTTAAAAGGCGCAACCTTTACCCCACGCTTAGCAAACACCCTGCAAAGGGCAGCAACTAAAGTGCTTTTACCAGCATCTGATGTAGTGCCTTGCACCATTATGGTTTTCATGGAATTACACCTTTCGCTTTCTAAAAAACAATAAACTTAGAAAGAACACGCTACCAATAGCTGCAGTAATAACGCCTACGGGCAGCTCTTGGTTTTTAAGCAATGAGCGCGAAAGTACATCAACCCACACCATAAATGTACCGCCCACTAAGCTGGTCACCAGCAATCCCGCTATAGTGCCTTGGGATATAAAAAAGCGCACAATATGCGGCACCATTAATCCTACAAACCCAATCCCACCACACATAGCCACCAGCACAGCGGTAATTAATGAGCTCAAAACCAGCATAAGTATTCTAAAGCGCTGGACCCTAACACCTAATGTAATTGCGCTTTCATCGCCAAGTAACATAGCATTGAGCTGCCTTCTAAAACTCAGCATTACAAACGTACATAATGTAATTACCAACAAAGGCAACCAAAGCGTTGCCCACTGCGCACGTGCAAAGCTGCCCAGTGTCCAAAATAGGATAGCGGCTACCGCCTGAGGGTCGCTCCAATAAAGCAACAAGCTGGTAAATGCACTAAATAAAAACGACAGAGCAACGCCAGCTAATAACATTGACTCTACCTGTGCACTTTGCTGCCTGCCTGCAATGAGTATTAATAAGCTCATAGCGAGTAAGCTACCTAACAGTGCCGCTGCCGATAGCATAAAGCCTGCGCTAATACCGGCAAATGCCATAAGTAATACCACGCCAAATGAGGCACCCGACGATATACCAAATAAGTAAGGATCGGCTAAAGGGTTGCGCGTTACCGTTTGTAAAATAAGCCCCGCAATTGCTAAGCCAGATCCTGCTAAAAAGGCGAGTAATGTGCGTGGCATTCTTAGTTCAAAAATAATACGCATATTAAAAGACGCATCATTTGAGAGTAAAAAACTATTAAGTACGTCTTGAAGCGAGGTTTCTGCGGCGCCAAAACTAAGTGCTGCAAATAAGCTAAATAAAGCAGCTGCAATACTTATATATAGTGCAAGTGAGTGACGAGTATTAACTGCACGCATATTATTCGTAACCATAAAAGTAAGTGATATGAGGGATGCTATTTCCCGACTTCGATATTTGCGGATGGTTATTTACTTGGGCGCATACACCAAAAACGTCGCCTAGCATGTTTTCGGTTAATACCTCACTTGGCGCGCCTGTATGTGTAATTTCACCGTTTTTAATAACCACTAGTTCATCGCACATTGCAGAGGCTAAGTTTAAATCATGAAACGATGCAAACACCGTTACACCCAACGATTTAGCAAGCTCCATTACCTGTATTTGATATTTAACATCTAAATGGCTAGTTGGTTCGTCCATTATTAGCAGCTGAGGTTGCTGGACTATCGCACGGGCTATCAAGGCACGTTGCTTTTCACCACCCGAAAGTGACTCAAAGCTTTGTTCGCTATGATCTGCCAACCCTACAGTGTTGATAGCTTGGGTAATTTTTTGTTTATCAATGTTAGTTACCGAGCTAAATAGCGATTTATGAGGCGTTAGCCCAAGCGCAATAACGTCAAATACACTTAAGTTAAATTGCGACGGGGTTTCTTGTAAAACGACTGCTACTTTTTTTGCGTACTCATCGCTTTTTAATTGCCAAATATCGGTGTTGTTAAATTCTACAACGCCATCACTGGGTTTACTAAAACGATATAAACAACGCAATAAGCTCGATTTACCAGCGCCATTGGGGCCAATCAAACCAACAAATTTACCTGTAGTTATTTTAAGGTCTATTTTTTTGAGAATCGTTTTATTGCCAATACCCCACGATACGTTTTTAACGTTTAGTAATGGTGTATTTAATGGCGTTTGAGTGTGCAATAGTCAGTCCTAGGCTAGGGTCTGTTGATCTTTCAAGGTTAAATTTGCAACAGTCTGTTTGGTATTTAGGCAAGGCAGAGCCTATGTAGTGTGGTTATTCCCCATAAATGGGCGATAACGTAGCATTAATGCCAAACAGGTGCTGCCCAAAGGGTTCTTCCTAGGGGCTATTTACTCTTTGTTGCTCGGTTTTTACTTATTCTTACATGGATGTAAGCCATTAGAATAACGCAGGAGCAGTTATCGAGCCCACTAGGTTACAAACCTCGCGCCGCGATTAAATAGCCCCTAGTTTGAACAAATTTTAATCCGCAAAGTTCAACAGACCCTAGATTAAACTCACCAAAAATGCGATAAAAATACTAATGCACTACAAGAAAAATGAGTAAACCCGCTCGTTAAAAGAATTCATACCAATTGCATTAAATTAGTGATTTATTATAGCGACAAATAAACAGCTTAATAACAAGGCGGAAATTATGACATATAGTTGTTCTATATGAATAATTTTTAACGAAGTTAGTAAGTTATTTAATTCACTAGAAAGATCATGTTTTTAATAAAATTGGTACTATACCATTTGTATCTGACTTAAAGCTTTGCGCTAATTACAGTTGCGGGAACAGTCGAGGACTCGCACCTCATTCCAAATTAAGCTCTATTATGGGCGGCTAAGTAAATAATTTAAAGCAAAAAAAACCGCACTCAAAAGAGTGCGGTTAAAAAGGGAGTGTTTTAACTAATTTAGCGAATAGTTAAAACTTGTATTCCATACCTAAGCCTAAGTAATCTTGGTCAACGTTGTTGTCCATGTCGAAGCCCGAGTAAAAACCAAATACTTTAATGTTTTTATTTAACTTGTGATCAACACCTACTGAGATTGCTGACTTATCATCGCTATCGTCAAAATCCATAGCTTGGTATTGCACTTTAAATGTATTGTTTCCCATTATGTAAGCTGCACTTAATAAGTACCCGTCAGCCTCTGCGCTGCCGTCTACTTTTTCTTGTGTTTGGTACATTGCGCCTACTTTAAAATCATCAATTTTACCTTGAACAGTTGCACGAACTACATCGTAGCCATTTACTTCACTATCAACACCAATTGATGCATATACTTTACTCTTTTTAAGTGAAGAATCGCCATAAGTAAGTCCTAGTGAATAGCCATTTTTTGCATCTTCGTCATCTTCTGCAATAAAAGTAGCAAGTACTCTAAAATCTTCGTAAGTATTTGATGAATAAGTAACAGAATCACCTAAACGGTTTTCACCTTTAAATATACTTTTAATATCGCCTTCAAGGTCGCTAAATAAATCAACTTTACCTTGAGATAACTTAAGTACAGTATCGTGTTGACCAACAACAACTTGGCCAAATGTGCCTTTTAACCCTATATATTGATTACGCGCAGAAATATTGTCATCATTATCACCCTTTGAGTCCGCATCAGACACGTCAACTTGAAACTCAAATTTATAAACAGCCTCTAAGCCCTCTGTTACTTTTTCAGAACCTTTAAGACCAAAGCGAGAATTATTACTTTTAATTTCAGTGAACGACCCTTCACCGTCATCAGATGATTGAATAGTTACATTAGCTTTGCCGTACACGTTTACATCAGCAAGAGCATTAAAAGATAAGCCACTTAATAACGCTAAACATAAGCTCGATTTTACAAATTTCATGTTATTTCCTTGGATAATCACAAAAGACTAATTTTAAAACAGCAGCAGTTTGTCACTGTAAAATTACAGAAGTATTACAATCGAAATATTTCTGTAATTTTAAATTAATAAAAGTGTATTAAATATGAAATCAAAACAACATCGATACTCAGCAACTCATTTGTACCTATAAATTAGGCTCCAACGTCAAGCTAGGTGTCATTTGTGATAACAAATTTACCAACGTTTCTATTAATTCTTTCTGTTCATTATCTCTATGATAGGCAATAAATACATCTCGTGACGTATTTTTTACATCTTTTACATGAAATAAATCACCTTTATTTAAATGATGCTCTACAAGTACTTGAGGAATAAACGCACTCCCGCCGCACTGTAATATTAAATCAAGTGCTATACGACCAGTACTTGTTCTGAAGTAAGGCGGCGTTTTACCTGTAAACTGACGCGCATGCCAAAGTGAAAAAGTTGTTCCCCAATCAACATATACATATTGGTTATCAAAAAAGTTTTCGTTAGTTGCAGTATCATAGCCACTCACTGGAATAATAGGCAGTTCACAAATTCGCTCTACTACTAATTCATCTACTTTAGGCGGATCAAATAAAATGGCTAAATCGAGAGTTCGCTCTAATAACAACCGAGTACTTTCTTGTTGTGCTTTAACCTCTGCGACTAATGACACGCCCGGCATCGCCGATACAATATTTGTTATACCAAACTGTAAAAAAGCATCCCAAATATTAGGCGTTCCTGCTAAGCTAATTTGCTTATGCATATTATCGGCAAGCGCAACATCTACTTTGGCGCGTTGCATACCCGTAATAATCATTTGAGCATGTGGCAACAAACGCTCACCCGGCGCTGTAAGTTGAATATTATTACGCTGGCGTATAAATAAATTAACCCCAAGTCCCTGCTCTAACTGACGAATCCTAAAGCTCACCGCAGATTGGGTGATATAAAGGTTTTCGGCCGCTTTACCAAAGTGACGTGTACGCACAACTTCAACAAATGTTTTTAATAAATCTATATCCAATTTTTTATCCTCACGATAAAAATAACTTGTTTAATAAATTGCCAAACTTGCATCATACTCCAGCTAATTACTAAGGCATGAGGATAAAGCTATGAGCAATGATATTTCACTACTTCGTCAAGCATTTGTTAGCCAACGTCAGTTTTATGATGATCACAACTTCCCACGCGGTTTTAGCCGTAGTGGAAACTTCACCTTATTAGAAGCCAGCATATTAGACCAACATGGCGTTGTTTTAAAAGGCTTACACAATAAAACTATTGAGCCACAAAACGAACACCAAGAACAATTTTTAGCCGTAGCAATGGGGACTTTAGAGCCAACAAATCCGATTGAGCGTGCTTGGATTAAATACCTTAAACTTACAACATGTAAGAGTAAGTTTCATACCCTATTTGGGCGCTCAAAAATATCAGGGCCAGCTCCTATAAGCCAAGAGTATTATTCTGAAGCAGATAACCTATAAGCTCTTCACTTATTTGCTTTTTTGCGTTTTAGCAGTTACAACTTGTATAAGCAAATACTTTTGCAAAAATATAAACAAGGTTGTGACGTGACGCGAAGAATACTAATAGTTGAAGATACGCCAACAATAGCGCGGGTGCAAAAACACATCGCGCTTAAAGCGGGTTATGAAGTAGATATAGCTGAATCTCTAACTCAAACAAAAGAACTTATCAGTAAAAATAGCTACTTTTGTGCTGTAGTTGACTTTATTTTACCTGATGCGCCTAATGGCGAAGCAGTTCCTTGTACTATCGCCGCTGAAATTCCAACAATTGTTATGACGGGTAATATCGACAAAAAAACCCGTGAAACAGTAGAAAAATACCCTATAATTGACTACATAATCAAAGAAAATAAACAAGCGTATCAGTATCTCGAAAAACAGCTATTACGACTACCTCGAAACGAAAATGTAAAAGTACTCGTTGTTGACGACTCTTTATCCACACGACAGTATATATGTAGCTTGTTAACCCGTCATAAATATCAAACTTTACAAGCTGAAGATGGTAAACAAGCACTTGTTATGCTTGAAGCATCACCTGATATCTCCGTTATTATCACTGATAATGAAATGCCTAATATGAACGGCGATGAACTATGCACAGAAATCAGGCGTTTATATGATAACGATGAAAAAGCAATAATTGGCATTTCAGGCGCTGATTCTTCAGATTTATCTACCTTATTCTTAAAAAATGGGGCAAATGATTACCTACATAAGCCTTTCAATAGTGAGGAGTTTTATTGTCGATTAAGCCAAAACGTCGATATGTTAACGCTTTTAGCAACCATAAAAAACCAAGCTAATACTGACTACCTTACAAAAATCCCCAATCGTCGTTACTTTTTTGAAGAGGCTAGAAAATCCCTTAAAAAAATTGAACTTGATAACGGTAATGGCGCATTAGCTATGCTTGATATTGATCACTTTAAAGCAATTAATGATACCTATGGCCACGATGCAGGCGACGAAGTACTAAAAGGTTTATCTATTTGTTTTAGCAAATACTTTAAAAAGTATTTAGTAGCACGTCTGGGTGGCGAAGAGTTTGCTGTTTATTTTGCCGATACCGATAAACAAGAAGCACTCAAAAAACTTGAAGGATTTAGATGTTTTATAGAAGCTAATAGCCAAGAATTTAGTAAAGCCAACATTCGATTCACAATTTCTATTGGTTTTTCGTCAGGGCCTGTTTATCAAATTGATGAACTATTAAAACAGGCCGACTTAAAACTTTATGATGCAAAAGAAACTGGCCGTAACAAAATTATTAGCTAAAATAGTTAACTAGCCACTTGTGCTGTCGCCACTGCCGCTTTTCTTCGTTTACGTGATTGATGGTAAGAATCCCAACTAAATATAGCAAGCGCACTCCAAATACATGCAAATGCAACTAACCTTTCTGCATCAAATACCTCACCGTAAAACACCACTGCTAGCATAAACATTAAGCTTGGCCCAATGTACTGAAAAAAGCCTAATGTAGTGTATTGCAAACGCTTAGCAGCGCCAGTAAAACACAATAAAGGTAATGTAGTTATAATGCCCGCGCTAATTAGTAACGCATTAGTATGCCAATCGTTAGCGGGAAGGCTTGATGTGTCAGAAGGTGCCATTAACCACCAATAAACAAGCGCTACGGGTAATAATATAAGTGCCTCTAGCAATATCCCTGGCAGAGCTTCAACGGGGAGTTTTTTACGTAATAAGCCATAAAGTGCAAATGATATTGCCAATGAAAAAGCAACTACCGGAAACGAGCCAAAGCTAACGAGTTGCAATAATACTCCCGAAAACGCGAGTGCAACGGCAACGCCCTGAAACTTACGTAGACGCTCGCCTAAAAAAAGCATACCCAGCAATACATTTAACAACGGGTTTATGTAATATCCCAAGCTTGCATCCAGCATATGGTTATTATTTATCGCCCATATGAAAAGTCCCCAATTAAATCCCAGTAACGCTGAAGTAATAACAAGCATTAACACAAGTTTGGGTTGAACAATAATACGCTTTATTTTGTGCCAGTATTTAAGAACACTTACTACAAGTACTAAAAAAACGACAGACCAAACAACGCGATGCATTAATATTTCAAAAGCTGACACATGCTGGATAAATTTAAAGTATATAGGTGCTAAACCCCACATCACAAATGCTAGGCAAGCAAAAACAGCGCCTTTACGCTGCTCTGTATCAATCGACATAATAAAAACACTTAGTGATACTAAAAGGTCGCTAGTTTACTCTCCATGGATTGTTTATCCAACTAAATACGTACCAGTACCAAACGCAATTTGAATTGCTTTTTCATTATGTAACTCCATTCGACATACACACACTTTGTTGCCTGAACGAATAAGCGTTGCACTCGCGGTGAACACTTCGCCTTTGCCTGGGCGTAAATAATCAGTACGTAAATCAATGGTTCCAAGCGTAGCTAGCCTCGCTTGCACACTATCAATATCTAAGTCTGTTAATTTATCAATCACACTTGCTGCAGCAAGCATTCCTCCCACATTATCAAGCACGGCTGAAATAACGCCTCCGTGTAATATTTTTTGCGCTGGATTACCAATAAATACATCCTGCCAAGGAAAGGTAATTTTTGCTTGTTCAGGACTCAGTGATTCTACCGATATTTGTAAAAACTGATTAAACGGCATGCCATTTACAAACAACGCCCCAACTTGTTCAATTAACATTTCTTTATTCATTATTATTCTCTATGCCAAAACTGGTAAGATGAGTAAAACATACATAGTGCAAAACTACGAGACTCCACTTAAATAATTCATCAAGTAACTCAGCTAAAGACATCTCGTTAAAAAACCACTAAAATACCCGCCAATGAATACATTAACACCACCTTCTAGTACGCTTGTGCGTAAACCAGAAACTGTCCTCAAACAAGTGTTTGGCTACAGCGAATTTCGCGACGGTCAAAAAGCAGTTATTGATGCAGCTATAAATGGGCATGACTCGCTTGTATTGCTACCCACAGGTGGTGGGAAATCTGTGTGTTATCAAATACCCGCTTTAGTGCTTGAAGGCGTAACCATTGTTATATCTCCGCTTATATCGCTAATGCAAGATCAGGTAACGCAACTCCAAGCACTTGGCGTAAAAGCCGCTTACGTTAATAACAGCTTAGCGCGAGAAGAACAGCAATTGGTGTATCAACAACTTCACCAAGGTTTAATTAAACTATTATATGTTGCGCCTGAAAAAGTATTGCAGCGTGACTTTTTAGAACGTTTATCGCATTTAAATGTGAGCTTATTTGCCATTGACGAAGCGCACTGTGTGTCGCATTGGGGTCACGATTTTAGACCTCATTACTTTCGCTTAAACGAATTAAAGCAACGTTTTGCACATGTTCCTATGATGGCGCTTACCGCCACGGCTGATAAAGCGACCCGGTTTGATATCGTTGAGCAACTCAAACTACAGCAGCCTTATATTCATACTGGTAGCTTCGATCGTCCCAATATTCGTTACACCATAGAAGAAAAATTTAAACCTATGGTGCAACTGCTTCGCTACTTAAAAGAGCAAAAAAACCAAAGCGGTATTATTTATTGCACCAGTCGTAAGCGCGTAGACGACATTGCTGAAAAACTTGCAGATGCAGGGCTAAACGCTGCCGCTTACCATGCAGGTATGAGCAACGAACAACGACAATTTGTGCAAACTGGGTTTGCCCGCGACGACATTCAAATTGTAGTAGCAACTGTTGCTTTTGGGATGGGGATTAATAAACCTAACGTACGCTTTGTATTACATTACGATATTCCAAAAAGTATAGAGTCGTACTATCAAGAAACAGGACGAGCTGGGCGAGATGGCCTTGCCGCAGAAGCCATCATGTATTTTGATCCGGCTGATATTGGCCGTGTAAGGCGCTTTTTTGAAGACATTGATGACGAACAACGTCGCCGTGTAGAAGAACAACGCTTTAACGCCATGGCTAGCTTTGCTGAAGCACAAACGTGTCGCCGCCAAATATTGCTAAACTACTTTAGTGAATACCAGCGCGAACCTTGTGGCAACTGTGATATCTGCTTAAACCCACCTAAAAGCTTTGATGGTACTTTAGTCGCACAGCAAGCGCTTTCGTGCGTGTATAGAGCTGAGCAACGTTTTGGCCTAGGTTATATTGTAGAATTACTTCGCGGTGCAAACACGAGCCGCATACGCGATAACAACCATCATGAGTTAAGTACTTACGGTATCGGTAAAGATAAAAGCAGTGAATTTTGGCTTAGTATTTTACGTCAACTTATTCATCAGGGTTTACTAAGCCAAGATATAACACAAGGTGCGTCACTTAGATTAACAGAAGCCGCGCGTGCAATTTTAAAAAGTGAATATGCTTTGCAATTGGCTGAACCTCGCCTACAAGCTAAGCACGTGTACCAAGATAAATTAGCGCAATTTAATTATGATAAAAAGCTCTTTGCCCGCTTAAGAGCACTGCGTAAAGAACTTGCTGATGCCGACGATGTACCACCGTATGTAGTATTTAATGATAAAACCTTGGCTGAAATGGCGCAGCTTATGCCAACAAATGACAGTGAGTTTTTAAAAGTGTCGGGAGTTGGTTTCACTAAATTAAATAAATATGGCGGCGCCTTTTTAACTGCAATTCGTAATTACTTAGCTACAAATTAAGAGCATTATGACAAAAATAGAATACGACCATACTCATAAATGTATTGTAATTACGCCCATCGAGCCTCCGCATGATGAAGACTTTGAGCTGTGGAGTACATTATTTTTACATTCAGACGATATATCGCTCAACGAGTATTCTGCTGGTGCTGACCGTCATCAAGTTCGCTTTAGCTACCAGCAGCAAACCTTTAATTTAAACTATGAGCACTACAGCCAAAGTATTTGGATAAATGGAGAAGGCACTGAGGCCGATCATCTACTTGCTGCACTCAACTTTTATTTAAGTTAGCGGCTTTAGTTCAAAGTCGTTATATTTAATTTTCAAACTCAATACTTTTAACTTACATTTTAGTAACTATGATGTAAGCTGATATTACGGTAGTAATTTGCTACGTAGCAGTAAAGGGTTTGAATGGTAACTAAGAAATGGATCACACAGTACTGTATTAGCTTAAGTATTTTAGCCTTATTCATGCAAAGTGCATTAGCACAAACTCATGATAATACTCGTTGCCAAGTTGAAAAGTTAGACCACTCTAATAATAAAAGCTTACGCCGCCAACTCAACGACGATATCTCCATTGTAAGCGCTAAACCCAATGCTAAAATTGCCACTATTTCACTTAAGCAACTCAATGTATTTAATACCGAACTCGAAGAAGAAAATAATGCATTATTTCGCTTTGCCAACCGCGCACATATTCAAACCGAACCGGATGTAATTAATAACCTCCTACTGTTTGCCACCGGCGATAAATATGATGCTAAAAAATTAGCTGAATCAGAGCGCCTCCTACGCAAAGAAAGTTACTTATATGACGCCCAAATTAGTGCAACTGAGAACTGCGATGGTGACATTGATGTAAAGGTAGTGACTCGTGATTTATGGACGCTTCTACCTGAAATAAACTTTAGCCGCAGCGGTGGTGAAAATAAATCAAGCATTGGCTTTAGAGAATCCAACCTCTTTGGTTGGGGTAAACGCCTATCGTTTTCACGCACGACTGACAGCGACCGCAGTGGTTACTTATTTGTTTACGACGATCCTAATATTTTATCTACTCGCTACCGCGGCCGTCTAGAGTACGCCGATAACAGCGATGGCAAGCGCCATTTGCTTGAGTTAACCTATCCATTTTACGCGATAGACACCCCTTTTAGTTACGGTATTTTAAGCTATTCAGAACAGCGCGAAGAGTCATTATATAAACGCGGCGAAGAGTTTAGCGAATTTGATCAAACTAGCGATTTAACCAGTGCATTTATAGGGCACTCTAAAGCGCTTAATAATAACTGGACCCAGCGCTTAACCTTAGGTTATACCGACGAGCAGCATACCTTTGAAGCTATAGACACCACCTTTGCACCACTTGCCGATGACAGAAGTTTAAGTTACCCATTTATAAGCGGCCACTGGTTTGAAGATAACTTTATAAAAGTACGCAATTTCGACAGTATGTACCGCACTGAAGATTTAAACCTAGGCTGGAATGTTAAAGCCCTTATTGGTTACTCTGATGAATCTTTGAGTGATGATGATAGTCGTGCTATTTATTCATTAAATTTTAAAAAAGCACATTTTTCTGGCGATAATACTCTATGGCGTTTTAACACTGACATTGAAGGATATTGGAATAAAGAACACAAACAATTAGAAAACTTTAGGGCCACTAGTCAAATTCAATACTACTTAAACACCAGTGTTGATCAATCGTGGTATGTAAAAGGACGTTTGCAATATGCTAAAAACTTAACTGCCGACCAACAACTTACTTTGGGTGGTGAAACTGGTTTACGAGGCTACCCTATGGATTATCAACACGGCGATCGCAGTTTTTTAGTTAGTTTAGAAAAACGCTATTATTGGGAGTACGATTTGCTTCAGCTATTTAAAGTAGGTGCCGCTGGGTTTATTGACGTTGGCCGAGCGTGGTTTAACGACAAAGACAATGGCGAGAACGATCACGTACTTAAAAATATTGGTATAGGTTTACGCTTAGCCCCAAGCAGAGCTAACGCAGGTACTATGATCCACATTGACATCGCCGCACCGCTTGATAGTTATGACGATGTAGACTCAGTACAATGGTTAGTTAATGTGAAAAAATCTTTTTAAATAACTATTTCGCATCATCTTAAAACGTTAAACTAATTACTTAATTACTTAATTATTACTTACTCCCCATATGAGAATGTATTTTGGAACCGTTAGAGATTTTAGATTTTTTTGGTACACAATATAAACTGATTGTGACCCTAATCGCCTTACTACTTTATCCGTTGCTATTAAAGCTGACTAAAAAGCTTCTCGAAAAAACCATTAAGGGTAAAGTAGATTTACATCACAAATCGCGCGCAGAACTACTGCTTAAAATAATACTTGCCTGTGTAATGATATGCTTAGTACTGGTATTTTGGGGCATTGAATTACGTGGCTTACTTGTACTTGGCTCCTCATTATTTGCCATGCTAGGTGTTGCACTTTTTGCCGCATGGTCGTTATTAAGTAACTTAACTGCATTCTTATTAATGTTTATTCAAAACGACTGCCGCGTTGGTTATTGAGTACGAATTATTGATGGCGCGAATCATGTTGAAGGTCGCATTGTCGAAATGGGTTTGATGAATGTAGTACTTGAACACATTGATGGCCATCGTGTTATTTATCCTAACAATTTATTTGTGACGCGCCCTGTCATGGTTTTAAATAAAGAACCAAAACCAACAAAAACGCCTGTTATAAAGCGTATTATTGGCCCTAAAAACATACTTAAAAAATAATAGTCACAAAAAAGCCGCAGAAGGTAAATACCTTCTGCGGCTTTTTAATGCTTAACTAAACAGAACTTAGGTTAACGATTAATTATTTAGTTCCGCAGTTTTAAGTTCGTCATCTAAATCATTTATTTCGTCTATAAAGCTCTCTAGCTGCTGCTCAACTAAACCATTGTCACTCGCAAAGTAAGCTAGATGAAAGACTGCATCGCCCTCATTTACTAATGGCATCGTTTGTTGGCCAATAACAATCCCACCTTTAGGTGCTAAAAGCTCAAGTTCAGAGTCACCCAACGGACTACTAATATAAGCAAGTATTTGGCCCTTAATTACACGTTCGCCCAATGATACTTGAGCACGTACAATGCCATCAACTTCTGCGCGTATCCAACTTGTAGAACCTGCAATAATCGGATCTGGTAATTTTTTCGGGCGTTTGCCACGAATCATTTTTAAATGACGCATAACATAATCAACGCCCTGCACACCGGCTGCAATTGCAATAGGATCAAATCGTAGTGCTTCACCTGCTTCATAGGTTATAACAGGTATGCCTAAGTTAGCCGCTTCGCTGCGAAGAGAGCCATTACGCAGTGATGCATCTATAACCGCTGGCGTGCCAAATGCTTTAGCCATTTCAGCTGTTGCTTCATCTGCTAAATTAGCACGAATTTGTGGCAAATTAGTCCGGTGAATAGCCCCCGTATGTAAATCAATGATATGCGTACAATGTACTGCTACTTGATTAAAAAACATATAAGCCATACGTCCTGCTAACGAGCCACGTTCAGAGCCTGGAAAACTGCGGTTCATATCACGTCGATCTGGTAAGTAACGCGATTTATGAATAAAGCCAAACACATTCACAATAGGCACAGCGATTAACGTGCCACGTAACTGACTAGGATCTATTTTAGCAAGTAACTGGCGTACAACTTCTACGCCATTTAGCTCATCACCATGAATAGCAGCACAGACCATTAGCACAGGTCCTTCCATTACACCATTTACCACTTCTATAGGAATATTAAGTGGTGAATGGGTGTAAAGCTTTGCGGCTTCTAAGGCAAGCGTTTTACGCTCGCCTACGCCAATCTGTTCACCTAATAAGGTAAAAGGACGGTTAATTTTAACCTTTGCCACGTGTCGCTGTTCCTTTACTTGAAGCATTCTTTTCGATGAAGTCAATCACCATACCTGCAATATCTTTACCTGTTGCGATCTCAATACCCTCAAGACCAGGTGATGAGTTTACTTCCATCACAAGTGGCCCACGAGATGAGCGAAGTAAATCGACACCAGCCACATTTAAGCCCATTGATTTAGCGGCTGCAACTGCTGTTTTACGCTCCTCAGGAGTAATACGTACTAATGTCGCGCTACCACCACGGTGAAGATTAGAACGGAACTCACCTTCTTGTGCTTGGCGCTTCATTGCTGCAATTACTTTATCGCCCAATACGAAACAACGAATATCTGCACCACCTGCCTCTTTAATATATTCCTGAACCATAATATTAGCTTTTAAGCCCATAAATGCTTCAATAACACTTTCAGCCGCTTTACGCGTCTCAGCAAGTACCACACCAATGCCTTGTGTACCTTCAAGTAATTTAATAACTACCGGTGCACCGCCTACCATTTCCAGTAAGTCTTTTACATCATCTGGTTTACTAGCAAAACCTGTTACTGGCATACCAACGCCTTTGCGCGAAAGTAACTGAAGCGAGCGCAATTTGTCGCGCGAACGAGAAATAGCCACGGATTCGTTTACAGGGTAGACACCCATCATTTCAAACTGACGAAGTACCGAGCAACCATAAAATGTAACCGATGCACCAATACGCGGGACGATTGCGTCAAATTCTTTTAAATTTTCACCGCGATAGTGAATTTCTGGTTGCTCTGAATTTATATTCATATAGCAGCGTAGTGCGTCGATTACTTTAACTTCATGACCACGCGCTTCTGCCGCTTCGATTAAACGACGTGTTGAATATAATTTTTTGTTACGAGATAAAATACCGATTTTCATAGTTAAAACCTTAACTAAATTGTATGCATTAATTATTTATGGCTGATTTTCAGACATAAAATTCAATACTTTTATAATAAATGAGATAAAGCCGTGTCAACAATGACACGATTTTCCATGGCTGTACGCCCTAATAACATTCTAAACTTCATTGTTGCTCGACTAGTTAAAGTCATCTCTATAGGCCAGCTATGCTTACCCGCATGCAATGTTGTTTCTATAAAATAACGTAATTCTTTTTGTCCACTTGAGCTTGTTACGTTTTTTATTTTTTTAACCTTTGCATTACAAGTGATTTTCGTTTGTTCATCATCTTGCAATGGCTGGGCTGTAAACTTAACCCATTTTTCTCCATCAACTTCGTACTCTTCAATGTTAATAGCATGAATACATGATGTACGAGCGCCTGTATCAATTTTAGCTTTTATTCGCTCAATACCCAGTTCAGGTAAGCTCAACCACTCACGCCAACCAATAGTGATCTTTGTCGTCATAAATGTGCCCTTAATAAAAAAGTGACTTATACGCTACAGGTAAAAAAACACCAACAAAATAAATTTATCCCGTTGACAAGTGAATTTGATTGATAAATATCGACCGCAAGCTTCACTATATTTTTCTACTGCACAGTTAACTATCTTGGTTTGCTAGCAATTTAATTCACACCAAATTTATGCTTTATTAATTTAAAAACTAACTTATTAAAAATAAAGATAAGTCTATTTTGATTAAGTAGATACACTATAGTTAACAGTATTAAAAATACACTATTATGAGAAACTAATATGATTAATGGTTTACTCCACGCCCTAGTTCTTGACGAACGAGGTGGTGCACGCCCCATTTCAAACACTGATGAGCTACATAATTGGAAACCTGGACAGGGTAAGCTTTGGGTACACATGGATTACAGTCAAACAGAAGTCGTTACATGGCTTAAAAATTGTGAGTTTTTAACCGATTACGAGCTAGAGTCGTTAACCGCAGATGAGACTCGCCCACGTATTACATCTGCCACAAATGGTCACATGCTATTTTTACGCGGGGTGAATTTAAACCCGGCGCAAAGCCCTGAAGATATGGTATCAATTCGCTTTTTCATTAATGAAGATATTGTAATTACGACACGTAAACGTCGATTATTATCAATTCAAGATATTTTAACATCGTTTAGTAGTAATACCGGCCCATGCAACATATCAGAATTAGTATGCGCAATAGCACAAAAATTGACATCACGAATGCAAAGCGTCATTGATTCGCTTGATGAAACATTAGATGATTTTGAAGAAGAAATAGACGAACCAAGTAAACCTTTTGATAACCAAGGGTTATCGCAACTGCGTCGCCAAACAATCGCCTTAAAGCGCTACTTAAGGCCGCAAAAAGAAGCATTAAGCAGTATGGTGAACAACCACTATCCATGGTTATTTGATGACGATAAAGCAAAGTTAAATGAAACGACAAATTTGCTTATTCGCTATCTAGAAGAGCTAGATAGTTCCATAGAGCGGGCACAAATTATTCAACAAACAATCACAAACCAAGTGTCTGAGCAATTAAATCAGCGCATGTACGTCATGTCGGTTGTCGCTGCTTTATTCTTACCTCTGGGGTTTTTAACTGGCTTATTAGGTGTGAACGTAGGGGGCATACCTGGCACAGAGAGTCCATATGCATTTACGTTATTTGTGGTTTTTTTAATCGTATTAACGGGCAGTATTGGCATTTACTTTAAAAACAAAAAATGGTTATAAATTAAATTCATATACTATCAACGAGTATAAAAGCCACTCTACTTTGAATTAAAGTGGCTTTATAAATAATACTTAATTATTTAGTTACTCGAGTATAGCTAACATTTGTCATTGTGATTTTAGGGGCTGTTGATCTTTGTTTGAATTTTGTGCGTAAGCGGTAATCTCGTATAATTTACTTCGCCAAAAACAAACCTTACGAGATTACCATGCCCCGATTAATGCTCACTGATAAGTTGTGGTCGAAGCTAAAATCAATTTTGCTTGAAGATAGAGTTTATAACAAGCTTGAACACAGACAAACGATGGAAGGAATTTTATATCGCTTACGTGTTGGTTGCCCATGGCGTGACCTCCCTGAGTGTTTTGGTTTATGGAATACTATTTACCGCCGATTTCTACTTTGGTCTAAAAAAGGAATATTAATAAGGTTGTTCAAATCATTATCCGCCAATAGTGACACTGAGTGGGAATTCATTGATGGCAGTTATGTTAAAGCACATCAACACAGTACAGGTGCTGCGTCTCAACAAGAACAAGCGATAGCATTAAGTCGTGGCGGTAATACAAGTAAAATTCATTTAGCTGTTGATAGTTATGGCTTACCAATTGAATTTATTATTACAGGCGGCGATGTTCATGATAGTAAAGTGGCAAATGAACTGATTGAATTATTGCCCCAAGGCGATTTTGTTATCGCAGACAAAGGCTATGATAGTGAAGTCATTAGAAATAAGGTTCGAGAGAGAAACTCAAGCCCAGTGATCCCTAGAAAGAAAAACTCAAAAACAGGTAATGGTGATATTGATTGGTGCTTATATAAATATAGGCATTTAGTTGAAAATGCCTTTGCAAGGCTAAAGCACTTCCGTGCTATAGCGACAAGGTACGATAAATTGAAATTACAGTTTGAGAGTATGTTAGCGCTGGCATGTGCAATGATTTGGCTACCAATGTGAAAGATCAACAGCCCCTAGATTTAGTAATACCTAAATCCTTAAAGCACTCTTTAAAGGAGTTTGAATTACCCGATTCACCACAATTATCTAATGTATATGGGTCTTGCGATTGTAGGTAGTTACCAAATTTGAAGTAAGATTCGGAATCATCTTCGACCGGAATACCAAAAGTACTGCCAAGTGCGGTTACATCAACATCACCGTAATTATTCACAACTTTTAAATTAAATGAACCACCACTGGTTATAGTACCTAGTGCAAACTTTTCTTCATTACCACTGGTGTTACGCAAACGTACATACACGTCAAAAACACCATTATTTGCAGTACTATCATCAAAACCTGACTCTGACGAATCAGACACATACACTTTCATAATAGTGCCTGTATCACTTGCATGGTGTTGGGCAACAATAGTTTTTCCACCATCGGACATTTCAACTTTAACATTAGCTTCAAATACTTCGTAAGTGTCAGTCATCGCAACACGTAAATTAGATTTAACTTTATACTCATGACGCCAACCATTTCCATTAGGCGTAATATGTTGCGCTTCTAATGGCACAAATACTAATGTGCTATCGTTAACCAATGGATTAGGATTATCCCCCTCTAAATCAAAAATACTACCACTTGTAATACTGCTTGGAATATTACTTCCGCCACCAGTATCACCGCCGCCAGTGTCACCCCCACCAGTGTCACCCCCACCAGAGCCGCCACTGCTTAGCGTAAAATCATCAAAACGTACATCATTCGAACTATTATTATGTTTAGCAAAAACTTGTAATGAATCCGTATTCGCAGAAGTAAAGGTTTTAGATACTTTAGTCCACGAAGAAACATCAAACTTCTCGCTTTTAAACAAACCATTCAGATCATTGACTCCAATTTCACCTTTGCCTAGTACGTACGCACTTAATGTGTATTGAGTGTTTCTTTCTATATCAACAACTTGATGTACACGACCAGGGCTACCTTGAATTTTTAAGGATTTGGATCCTTTGTAAGCACTTCCCGAAATAGCTGCTGGTTCGACTTCATTCCAATTACTCCAGCCGTCTTCAAAACCAGCATTATTAATCGTTGCTGCTTGCAAAAAACTTGAGCTTGTAGTCATTATTGCAAAAATAAATAGGGATTTTTGATTAATCATTATCTTCATTTCTCCGAACCTGCACATGAAAATAATCTAACTGCCCAGTTTAGTGGCATTTCCACCGAACCTAGATCACCGCCTGTAAACAGGTTTCAACTTGTATTTGTGTTTGTGTAACTGGTAATTTAATTTTAGATAAAAACCAACAAATGGACTTACAAAAATAAATTACCAATTGATACTGCCAGTGTGGCGAGACACAAGTTATATCTCTTGAAATAAATTTTCAATAATTAATTCAATAGGTAATAAGTATTAATACCATTTCTATTTTTGATTAAATACATACTAAAAATGATTTAAAACAATAACTAACATTAATTAAAATATAAAAATGATAGAATTTAAATTTTTTAAAATAATGAATAAGTATCAAAAAAACAAAAAATTGGTATACCAATAAAATACAATTTAAAAATTTGCATAAACAAAAATACTGGTCTAGTCTTTTTTATAAATACCACGCCAACATTGGTTGACCAATTAAACTTACTTAAAGTAAATATAAGATAAAAAGTCACTTAACAATGGCAACATAGAGAATGCTCTAAACATGAAACTTCGTACCCGTTGCATTAATAAATTAAGCAATGGGTAAATGGTTTAATAACAAGGTAAAAAATACAGGTTCAAATGGGGAGTTAACGCAGCAAGTGAATTATTCATGTGGCTCGAACGGTCAATGCTTTAAAAAATAGATACTAATACACTTAAGCAAGCCTTAACCTGTACATGAAGTTTATTAAGAAAATAAAAAATTCAGTTATCACTTTCATACATTTCATCTATTTTAGTGAGGTATTAAAACTTATTTATCTTTCGAGGTTAAATTTACAGCAATGTATTTTTTTAGGCAGAGCCTATAGTGTGTGGTTATTTCCCCTAAATAGGCGATAACACAACATAAACACCACACATTATCAGCCCTTTGAGTTCGCCCTAGGCCGATTGATTCTTTGTTTTTTGTCTATATGACTATAGTTAAGGTGAATGTTCTGGACACAGAAGCTTTGCTCGGCTTCTACTCATTTTGTGTAGATGTAAGACAGTAGGGTAATGCTGGATCTTTTACTAAGTCACCTTGAACTCTGGATAATAAATCTATCTCAAGCAGTTATTTTCAGCGCTAACTGCATTGAACTAATACCAATTCACTTAATTAAGTGACCTGTTTTGAGGTAAAAACCGTGTCGATAACAAAACAAAAAGTTAGTTATTTAGTTGTTATAACTAATTGTTCTTACATGACTCTACCTTCTGCAAGCATGTAGTCGTATATCAGATATTTTTAACACAATTAGCGTCAGATTTAATCCCTCAAATTGATTAAGCACTATTGCGGATTGGTATCACACACCTCAATAATACTCACTTTCAAAAGACATTAAAAAAGGCAAGCATCTATAATGCTCGCCTTTTATTTATGGTTGTGCAGCTAACTACTCTTGAAAGTAAGTGCCCCAACCATCATATTCTACTTCACATTCGACGGCTAATTGCGCTAATTTATCAACGTCTTCCATTATCACGTCTACATCAAGTTCGGCTTCAACAACGATGTCAAAACTCCAAATTTTACTGCCATCTTCAAGCTCAAGCTCTGCAGGCTCTTCAACATCGTAACCCAATTTGAACGCAGCAAGGGCTGCTTGTTCCAATTTAGGGAAATCTTCACACACAAAGTGGTGCTCTACTTCATAAAGTATTTCAGGATCAGACCCGTCTTCGAGTAATGAAGATACAATGTCTTCACTTATTTCACGCCAGTTTTCCATTATTTATCTCTCACTTGAGCATCTAATTCAGTTATTTTAGCAGCCATAATATTGTGTACATTCTGGGCGTGCTCGCGCGCGCTAATACTTTCATCAAGTGATATAGGCGCTAACATTTCAATGTAGATTGTACCATTATCCCAACGATTTAGCTTAATGGTTTTATGTGTTGTATTCATACACACTGGGACTATCGGTACTTCAGCACTCATAGCAGTATGAAAAGCCCCTGTTTTGAACGGTAGCAACCCTCTTCCATAACTGCGTGTGCCTTCGGCAAATACCCAAACAGACAACCCATATTTCTTTATTTTTTCAGCAGCTTTCGAGATTGTACCTGCTGCTTTTGAACGATTTGCCCGATCAATTAAAATATTACCCGAAAGCCAATAAAGCTGACCAAAAAATGGAATCCACTTTAAGCTCTTTTTGCCTAAACTTACGCAGTTTTTGGGCACCATTGCTGGCACTGTAAATAAATCGTAGCTATTTTGATGATTAGCAACATAAACGGCAGGACCAATATCAACAGCATCTTTATGACGTGTTAAAACTAATTTAACACCAATCATTTTAGCCATTGAGCCAAACCAGCCCGCTATAATGTGTACGTTATTGGGATGAAATGGCCTTACTAACGACAATAGTAAGCCAAAAAAACAACTCAATAGTATAAATAGCAGCATAATAAAAATACGTATAACAGCGAGCAAATCGGCTTCTCCAAAAATCAGTTACAACTATTATAGCGTTATTTTGTGACACAAACGAGACAATAGCGCACAAGTGTACGCTGAAAAACTTTAAGTGCTTTATTTTAAAACAAAAACGGCCTGCAAATGCAGACCGTTTCTAATTATACAAAAAGTAATTGATTACTCTTCGTTAATGGCTTCTATTGGCTCATCATCTTGAGGAGTTAGCTCAACAACGGCTTCGTCAACACGCTGTAAGCCACGTGGTAACTTATTACCACGACGACCTCGCTCACCATGATAATGCTCTAAATCACTTGGTTTAAGTGTTAGTTTACGCTTACCAGCATGAAGCGTAACACTGCTTCCTAATGGCACAACAGCTAGCACTTTTACAAACTCTTCACGGGCTTGTACTTTAGCACCTGGTATAGAAATGATTTTATTACCTTTACCCTTACCTAATTTTGGTAAGTCTCGCAGTGGGAATAAAAGCATTCGACCTTCGTTAGAAATAGCCATACAGTAATCGCTAGCAACATCGTTCACCCTAATAGGAGAAAGTAATATGCCTCCTTTAGGAACACTTACCAGCGCTTTACCATTTTTATTTTTACTCACTAAATCTTTAAAGTCGGTAATAAAGCCGTAACCTGCATCTGACGCCATAAGTAAGACTTGCTCGTCTTCACTCATTACCACGTGCTCAAAATTAGCACCTGGTGTTAAGTTAAAACGACCTGTCATTGGTTCGCCTTGGCTACGCGCCGAAGGCAGACTGTGCGCATCGGTTGCAAATGCCCGCCCTGCTGAATCTAAAAATACAGCCGGTTGATTGCTCTTACCCCGAGCCGAGGCTCTAAAGCCATCACCTGAACGATAATTTAAGCCTTGTACATCTAAATCATGGCCTTTACCAACGCGTGCCCAGCCTTTATCTGATAGCACAACAGTGACTGACTCTGATGGAATTAAATCTTTTTCGTTAAGTGCTTTCGCTTCTGAGCGCTCAATCACTGGCGAGCGACGATCGTCACCGTACATTTCAGCGGCTTCTTGAATTTCTTTTTTAAGCAGTGTCAACATACGACGTTCTGAGCCAAGTATTTGCGCTAATTTATCACGCTCTTTGGCTAGTTCATCTTGCTCACCGCGAATTTTAAACTCTTCAAGTTTTGCTAAATGACGAAGTTTTAATTCTAAAATAGCTTCTGCTTGTGTATCAGTTAAATCAAAGCGCTCCATTAGTACAGGCTTTGGTTTATCTTCACTGCGGATGATTTCAATCACTTCATCAATATTTAAAAAGGCGGCTAATAAACCTTCTAAAATATGCAAACGCGCTAATACTTTATCTAAGCGATACTGCAAACGACGGCGCACTGTTTCGCGTCTAAATGTTAGCCACTCACTTAAAATACAGCGCAAGTCTTTAACTTGCGGGCGGCCATCTAGGCCTAGCATATTTAAATTTACGCGGTAATTTTTTTCAAGATCGGTGGTTGCAAATAAATGCGCCATCAATGGCTCAGCTTTAATGCGGTTTGAGCGTGGAATAATTACAATGCGTGTTGGATTTTCGTGATCTGACTCGTCACGTAAATCGGCAATCATTGGTAATTTTTTAGCGTTCATTTGCGCTGCAATTTGCTCAAGTACTTTACCACCAGAACATTGATGCGGCAGCGCTGTAATAACGATATCGCCATGCTCTTCGGTGTAAACCGCACGCATTTTGATTGACCCACGACCGGTTTTATATATTTTATGAATATCGGCTTTTGGGGTAATTATTTCAGCATCTGTTGGGTAATCTGGTGCATGGACAAGCTCAAGTAATTCTTCAAGCTCTGTTTTTGGTTTATCAAGTAATAAACAACATGCACTAGCCACTTCACGTACGTTATGTGGCGGAATATCGGTTGCCATACCTACGGCAATACCCGTTATACCGTTGAGTAAAATATGCGGTAAGCGAGAAGGCAGTACTACTGGTTCATCCATTGTGCCATCAAAGTTTGGTGTCCAATCGACGGTGCCTTGGCCAAGCTCTTTTAATAGTACTTCTGAAAACTTAGATAAACGCGCTTCTGTATAACGCATTGCTGCAAACGATTTAGGGTCATCTGCCGCGCCCCAGTTTCCTTGTCCATCTACCAAAGGGTAGCGGTAAGAAAACGGCTGCGCCATTAATACCATCGCTTCGTAACATGCACTGTCGCCGTGTGGATGGTACTTACCGAGTACGTCACCCACAGTACGAGCTGATTTTTTGTACTTGGCATTAGCCGACAAACCCAGTTCGCTCATCGCATAAATAATACGACGCTGTACTGGTTTTAAACCATCACCTACATGCGGTAAGGCGCGGTCCATGATCACGTACATGGAATAATTTAAATAGGCGTCTTCGGTAAAACGCCCCATTGTTTGTTGCTCAATTCCTTGCATTAGCAAGGTATCTGTATCACTCATTAAAGCTTACCTAGTTTTTCTTATAGCTTACACGGTAGATTACATTGGCGTAATCATCGCTTACTAACAGACTGCCGTCACCTAATTCTGCAAATGCAACAGGGCGTCCAAATGTTGTTTCGTCTTTCATAAAGCCAGTAATAAATGGCGTATATTTAGTTACGCGACCTACTTCAATTGTTGCTAGCCCTACTTTATAACCTACCTTTTTAGAACGGTTCCATGAGCCATGTTCAGCAACAAATAATTGGTGCTTATAACTTGCTGGAAATTGCTTAGCGTTATAAAAATGAATACCTAGTGGCGCTACATGCGCAGGAAGCGCAAGTGCTGGCGACGTGTAATCGGCAATGTTTTTACCTTCACCAAACTCAGGGTCAATAATCGCACCGGCATGAACATACGGAAAACCAAAATGCTCACCTTCTTGCGTTGCGCGGTTTAATTCATCAGGTGGAATATCATCGCCCATCATGTCGCGACCGTTATCACTAAACCATAAGGCTTGAGTCGCTGGATGAAAATCAAAACCCACTGTGTTTCTAACGCCCTTGGCTATTGTTTTTATTTGTTTTGTTTCTACATTAAGCGCAAAAATACGGCCAAAACGCTCATCTTCAGCACAAATATTACACGGTACACCCACTGGAATGATTAATTCTCCCGTTGGTGCAAAACGTAAAAATTTCCAACCATGATGACGCTCACTCGGTAATGCGCCATAAACCACATCAAACTTTGGCTCTTTTAATTGGGTATCAATATTTTTAAAGCGAATAATACGATGCACTTCGCCTACATATAAATCGCCGTCTTTAATCGCTATGCCAGAGGGCATGTTTAAACCTTTAGCCACAACAATTTTTTTATCTGCTACGCCATCGCTATTATGATCAATAAGCGCGTATACATTGCCCGCTTTACGAGAGCCAACATACACAATACCTTTTTTTGAAACAGCTATTTGACGCGCATTTTCTACATCATTTGCAAATAAACTTATTTCAAATCCCGGTGCTACGGTGAGCTTATCGAGTATATTTTTAGCCATTGCAGGAGCAGTAGTTAGCCCAAGTAATAGCAAACTTCCTAGTAGTTTATTCATTCATATCTCCCAGTATTAAACACAGGCGATCAAACTTGTGCCTTGTTACCATGATCTTCTAACCATTGACGACGATCCGGCGATCGTTTTTTAGCAAGCAGCATATCCATCATTTCCATGGTTTCTATTTCTTCATCAAGCGTAAGCTGTACTAAACGTCGTGTATTTGGATCCATGGTTGTTTCGCGCAATTGCAGTGGGTTCATTTCACCCAGACCTTTGAATCGTTGCACGTTTACTTTTCCGCGTTTCTTCTCTGCTTCTATACGCGCTAAAATAGCGGTTTTTTCGCCTTCATCTAGTGCGTAATAAACTTCTTTACCAATATCTATTCTAAATAATGGCGGCATTGCAACATACACATGCCCTGTTTTTACTAACTCTGGAAAATGGCGAACAAACAATGCACACAATAGTGTTGCAATGTGTAGTCCATCCGAGTCTGCATCGGCCAATATACAAATTTTATTGTAGCGCAGTCCCGACATATCGGTTGATTCTGGATCAATTCCCAGTGCCACTGAAATATCGTGTACTTCTTGTGATGCTAATATTTGGCCTGATTCGACTTCCCACGTATTCAAAATTTTACCACGTAGCGGCATAATTGCCTGAAACTCACGATCTCGCGCTTGTTTAGCAGAACCACCAGCAGAATCACCTTCCACTAAAAACAATTCGGTACGATCGTTATCGGCAGCACTACAATCGGTTAGTTTACCTGGTAATGCAGGGCCTGCAGTAACTCGTTTACGTACTACTTTTTTAGCTGCACGCAAACGGCTTTGTGCGTTTGAAATACATAGTTCAGCTAATAATTCTGCAGTATCGGTATGTTCATTTAGCCATAAACTAAACGAATCTTTTACAACACCCGATACAAATGCGGCACATGAACGTGATGAAAGTTTTTCTTTGGTTTGCCCTGCAAATTGTGGATCTTGCATTTTAACTGACAATACATAACTACAACGTTCCCAAATGTCATCAGGCGTTAGCTTTACACCACGCGGGAGTAAGTTTCTAAACTCACAAAATTCACGCATTGCTTCAAGTAAACCTTGGCGCAGACCATTTACATGTGTACCACCTTGCGCGGTAGGAATAAGATTTACGTAACTTTCAGCTATTGATTCTCCACCCTCAGGTAGCCATACAACAGCCCAATCAGCGCCTTCAATAGAGCTTTTAAACTCACCTACAAACGGGTCTTGTGGTAATGTTTCAAAACCTTTAACGGCTTCAATTAGGTAATCTTTTAAACCCGTTTCGTAAAACCATTCTTGAGTTTCTTTCGTTTGCTTATTAACAAACTTAATACGCAGCCCTGGGCATAAAACCGCTTTGGCTTTTAATAAATGATTAAGCTTGGTAATTGAATAGTTTGGTGAATCAAAGTAGCTAACATCAGCCCAAAAACGAACGGTGGTACCCGTATTGCGTTTACCGACCGTACCTATGACACTCAAGTCTTCTACTTTATCGCCATTTTCAAATGCCATTCTGTATTGTTGAGCATCGCGCCTTACGGTTACTTCTACGCGCGTAGATAGCGCATTCACTACAGAAATACCCACACCATGTAAACCACCCGAAAATTGGTAGTTTTTATTAGAAAACTTACCACCTGCGTGTAATTTAGTGAAAATTAACTCAACCCCAGGAATACCTTCCTCAGGGTGGATATCAATAGGCATACCACGACCGTCATCGCTCACTTCAAGTGAGTTATCTTCATGCAGAATTACGTCGATACGTGTAGCATGACCAGCCATAGCTTCATCGACACTGTTATCGATAACCTCTTGGCCTAAATGATTTGGGCGTACGGTATCGGTGTACATCCCTGGGCGTCTTTTTACCGGATCTAATCCATTAAGTACTTCAATGGCTTCGGCGTTATAATTTTGATCACTCATAGTTTTTATCTTTATATGCGCTAAGGCTATGCTTAGCTAGTTTTACGTGATTTTAAGAAAATCTACAATACTGGTAAAGGTGTTATCAAAACCTGTATAGCTATGATCGCCACCAAACTCTACCCGTTGTTTGCATTGTGAATAATAGTTTACTGCGTGTTGAAAATTAAGCACTTCATCGCCGGTTTGCTGTAATAAATACAGCAACTCAGGGTATTTTAGCTTATCTACAGACAGTATTTTTAAGGCATTTATATGACTGCTATTTAAATCATAATGATAATCTTGGTAAGGATTATAGTTTGGCCCAAGTAACGCTTGTAATAAATTGTATGGTGCTACCGCTGGATTAATAACCACTGCAGGAATTTGATAACGCTGCGATAAATATGTGGCAAAAAAACCACCTAACGAGCTCCCTAATAATACTGTATTAGGTGTTAGTAATTGCTCAAGCTTAATGATAGCTTGTATAGGCTCATGGCTTAGGCACGGTACACAATAATCAACGTCATAGTGTGCCATAAGCTCGCCAAAGCGCACAGCTTTATATGACTTATGTGAGCTATTAAAACCATGAACATAAATTACCCGTTTAGCCATACTACTTCCGTTTTCATGCCTATTTTATCTTTTTCTGTATCTATATAAAGCATTCTATAAGCTGGGCCGCAGTTTTGCTGTTGCCACTGGGCACTGTATTTTTTAAACTGCGTAGAACTCGCCGGTGTTGCAAACACGCTTAACTCTCTATAACTTTGCTCATATTCATTATGAACGTGACCATGGAAAACCCCAATAATATTACCACTATTTACCAGTACATTTAATAATTGAGGCCCATTTTCGAGCATGTGCTTATCAAGGTAGCCATTTATTGGTAACGGATTATGATGACAAAATATGATCTTTTTACTGCTTGATTGAACCAAACACTCCGTTGTTTCATCTAAATGCGCGCCAGTCACCCACCCAGCAGGTGTAGGACCTTTCGAATTAATAAGTAGTAACTCAATGCCGCTTGCCGCTATGTGTTTGGCACTATTTATTTGCCCACCACTTATACGGTTAAGCATTGTTATCTCATCGTGATTACCTGGCAACCAGAATACGGGACATGTTAATGCACTTTTATGTATCAGCTCACTAAACAATAGATAAGACTCAAAGCTGTGATCTTGTGTTAAATCACCACCAAATATCACACAATCAAGTGGTTTTTGAGCCATGTGAGCTAGTGCTTGTTCAAAATGCGATGCAGTGTTTACTCCAAAGTACTCACCGTCTTTATCGGCAAATAAATGGCAATCGGTTACATGCGCTATGCGCAGCACCGATTTATTAAATGTATGTTTATCATCAAACCAAGCCATTATTTACATCCCAATTAAGGGTCGCTTGTCCGTGTTCAACACAGGCAACAAGCCAATCATATAAAAAAGCGTTAAGTTGGTATTTTTCATCTTTTTGATGCATTTTAGGGTTAGGATACCCATAAGATGGCTTTATCCTTTGATGATAATCGTGATGAATAATCTCAGCTACTTTAGCGTCATGATACAATCTAACCGTTAAGTAAAGCGGTGCTATGCCTTTAACCATTCCTGTTAACTGCTTAATTGAAATATCCATAGTGTATTTTGCACTACCATCAATTTTTGTAGCAAACTCACTGTTGCCAAGTTTTACTTCACGAATGCTTCCTATATTGCGCTCGCTAGGCAGTAATTTTAATAGTCGCACATAATTATGCTCGCAAAGCGTTAAATACTTTGGGAGGCTTTGAATATATCGTTTTGTTGCTAATCGTGCTGTCAAAGTACCACCATAATATTAGTAAGAATTTATGCCCATTTACTTGCCATCTTTTCGCGATTAAGTGCAAGCCATTGCATACAGATAACCGTTGCTGCATTATCCATTTCACCGTTATTGAGGCGAATTAAGGCATCATCAACCGTTAATATATGGGTTTTTATGTCTTCACCTTCCGTTTCCAGCCCATAAACACCCGACTCTATTTGGCTTAAATCAGCGCGTGCTAAATACAAATGTAGGCGTTCAGTTGTGCCACCGGGGCTTGATAAGTATGAAAGCATAAACTCCAACTCATCTAACTCAAGCCCAGCCTCTTCAAATGCTTCTTTTTTAACGACAGCTTCATAATCATCACTACCATCGGTCATGCCAGCAATACATTCTAGCAGCCATGGCGAGTCCTTGCTTTTAATAGCGCCAATACGTATTTGCTCAATTAAAAGGAGAGTGTCTGATACTGGGTCGTACGGCAATACAGCAATAGCATCACCGCGCTCTAATATTTCGCGACGAATAGTTTTTGATTTTCCACCTGCAAATAATGCGTGTTCGAACTGATATAAGTTCACCTGAAAAAAACCTTTATAAAGATTTATTACAGGTTTTATTTTCACATCTTTATGTGTAAATTTAACCAAACTTTTATTTACCATGCATCGACTCCTGTATATCTAAACGATTAAAATGCGTTAATATATTCTGTTACATTTGAACATGCGGTTTTACAAATTTTTTTTTTTTATTAAGTAAAACAGGTTAACATGCTTTTAGTATAAAAATTGTCTAAGGACTGAACCCATATGAAAAAGAACATTCTTGCGGCACTGATTAGTTTATCATGTGCACTAGGCTCAACAGCAGCTAATGCTGAAGATTTACTAAACGTTTTTGAAATAGCGACAGCTAATGATCCTACCGTTTTAAAGGCAAAAGCCCAAGCAGATGCACAATCTTACGAAAGTGATCGTGCTATGAGTGCATTATTACCTCAAATTGGTTTAAGCATGGGTTACAAAAAAACTGATTCAACCACTTATAGACAATCTGAAGATTTGTCGGCTATTAATCAGTTTAATACTGATAACGATGAGTTTTCTCGAGGCTTAAGTTTAAGTCAAACTTTATTTGATTTAGGCGCTTGGAACTCATTAGATATTGCAGATAAACAAGCTCTGCAAGCAAGCGCGCAATACGATGCAGCTAAGCAAAACTTAATTGTACGCGTTGCTGAAGGTTATTTTAACGTATTAAGTGCGGTTGACAATCTTGAGTTTATAGAAGCCGAAAAACGTGCTATTGAACGCCAACTTGAACAAACAAAACAACGCTATGCGGTAGGCTTAACAGCTATTACAGACGTACACGAAGCACAAGCACAGTTTGATAATTCAGTAGCTCAAGAAATTATTGCAAGCAATGCAGTAGAAACAGCCCGTGAGCAACTTCGTGAAATCACGGGTAAGTACCATGCAAAATTAGATTTTTTAAATACCGATACTTTCTCTACAACTAAGCCAGCTAAACTTTCTTCAGATTTTGTTAAAGTCGCTGAAAATAAAAATATTAGTTTACAAGTATCCAAAGTAACCGTTGATATTGCAAGAGATCAAATTGAGCTAGCTAAAGCGGGGCATTACCCAAAACTAACTCTAAACGCTAGCTATGGTGACACTCTGACTGATACAACAACAAACAATTTGAGTTTCAATAACCGCCCGCGTGAAGATTTATCCTCGGTCGGTATTAACTTCAGCGTCCCACTCTACTCGGGTGGTGCAACGGTTGCAGCAACTAATCAAGCCCGTGCATTTTACGTAGCTGCAAGTCAAGATTATGAAACAAATTACCGTGCTATAACACGCACTGTTATTACATCCTACAACCAAGTTGTTTCAGACATTGCAACTTACAAAGCACTTGAGCAAGCGGTTGTTTCGGCCCAAAGTGCGCTTAAAGCAACTGAAGCAGGTTTTGAAGTAGGCACACGAACTATCGTTGACGTACTGGTTAGTACACAAAACTTATACAATGCAAAGCGTAACCTTGCTGATGTGCGTTATAGGTATGTACTATCTACCCTTCGCTTAAAACAAGCAGCAGGAACATTAACAAGTAAAGATTTAGTGGCAATAAACCAAGGGTTAAAAGCCGCTTAAATTACACTTTTTGTAATGTAAAACTAGAAAAGCCAGCGACATTGCTGGCTTTTTGTATTTTATAGCGCTTAGCGTTAAACTAGCATTTTTATTTATAGAGAGTTTTTTGTGGTCACCTCATCTCCTTTTAAAGCATCTTTTTTAGGTCCTCGATACTGGCTAACGTGGATTGGCGTTTTATTCTTATATTTACTCTCTTGGTTGCCACAAAAACTACAATTAGCCATGGGTAAACAGCTGGGGCGTTTAGTTTATAAATTCATGAAACGCCGTCGCCATATTGCACAGGTAAACATTAAACTATGCTTTCCTGATATGAGCGAAGCAGATCAAAAAGACCTAGTGCTCAAAAATATGGAAAATACAGGAATTGCGATGGTCGAGACCGGTATGGCTTGGTGGTGGCCGCAATGGCGTGCTCAAAAAGCATTAGGGTCTTTTAAAGGGCTTGAACACTTTGAGCGGGTGCAAGCTTCTGGCAAAGGCGTATTATTACTTATTCCTCATGTTTTACATCTTGAAATGGCTAGTCGCATAATGGGATTAGCGTGCCAAGGAGTTGGGTTTTATCGTCCTCATAACAACCCATTGATGGAATACTTTACAACCAATGGACGCCTCCGCTCTAACGAATATTTAATTGGTCGTAAGGACGTAAAAGGTCTATTAAAAGCATTAAAAAATAAAAAAGTTTGTTATTACTTGCCTGATCAAGATTACGGTCGTAACCGTTGTGAGTTTGTTCCTTTTTACGCAGTACCCGATACAGCAACCACAACAGGCACACTGATGTTTGCTGGTAGTAAAAACTGCGAAACAATGAGCTTAATCACGCGTCGTGACGACAATGGTAAGTATCACTTAGAAATACTACCTGAACTTGAAGATTTCCCAAGTGGTGACGATAAAGCGGATGTAATACGTGTAAATCAACGTATGGAGCGTTCAATTAACGCGGCGCCTGAGCAATATATGTGGCTCCATCGCCGTTTTAAAACGAGACCAGACAAAAATACCCCTTCTTTTTATAAGAAGTAGCAGTGGGATAACACTAAATACAAAAAGTGAGTAGAGATTATGTGGTTTTGGGTTAAACATTTATCATTTGCTGCAGTATTGATTATACTGGCTATCTATTTTTTATTCAGTGATGGGCCAACATTTGATATTAGAGATTCTAAAAATGCGGCAGCTGAAGGGCTATCTCGCTTTTATTCATCCATCCGTAATCAAGTTCAAAGCAATAAAGAGCGAGATCAATTTGTACTCCAACTCAAAAAGCCAGATCAGACTCTTGATCGCGTGTTAGCGGAGCGAGGCCGAACGGTTGATCCTATGCCAACTAGCTGGACGGGCGGAATTGAGCCCAGACGCTTTAAAAGTGGAACAACGTTAAAAAAAGCACTTTCTCAATATGCTGATAATGAAGGTATTGCGCTTTATTGGTATTTAAGTAAAGACTACGTAGTAAAAGATCATTTTAGAGTTGACAGTAATTTCACCTCTGCATTATATCAAGTAGGCAGAGCTATTAATGATGACTTTGAATATGAGGTCTACACTTATTTTTGCCACAAGCAACGTGCCGCAATAATTACTGAAAAACCGTCTGAATTTGTACGTGCTAACTGCTTAAAATTAAACATTTAACCACTTAAAATAAAAACCCAAGCTTTAGCTTAATGCCAGTCAGTTAACAGCTGACTGGCGTTTTTTATTGGGGTATTTACTGGGTTTTGGTTTCACACATCTCGGATACGCCCGCTCCTGTTTTATCGGTAATATGTGATGTTCAACTTGAGCTTGTAATTGCTCTATTGATTTAGGTATCCGTCCTGCATTTTCTATAAACATTGTATGAATAAGGTTAATAATACTAATAGCACACGTCGTAAAACTCAGGTGTTTTGCATATATTCCAGACTTTTTCTGCGCCATTTTCACCATCTGATATCGGAGCAAGTTATAGCTCAACATTACGCCCCATAATTCTTGCGCTATCATCTCAGGTTTCTTGCTGCGTAGCGTGAAGTGACTATTCAGTAACGTTTGTTTCATTTCTCGATAACCAAGTTCAATTTCCCACCGTTCACTATAGAGGTCAACAATGTCAGCCTTAGGGAAACGCATTGGATCAGTCAGTGAAGTGAGTATATTCACCTCTTTCCCCTTAACCGTTTTTGTGACTAGCCTGACTTCAATGCTCTGTGGTAAATCGTCGAACTTTTTTCTCGCTTGTGCTGTTGCTTTTAGCTTGATAAGTTTGTCTTGACGACCTAAAGAGCGAACAATTTCATATTGCGTGCCTTTTCTCATCGGTTGAAGCCAATGCCTATTTTCCCCAGCATGATGCCAACGATTGAGTAAGCCTAGAGAATAGAAGCCTCTATCAAATAACGTCAGTGAGTTATCGGGTGTTGCCTCGATTAAGTCTTCAGCCAACACCATTTCACTAGTACGACAACTATCAAAGGCGCTCCCCATTAATAAATGGCTAGTTAACTCCATCAAACACACCATGCGAACCTGAGGGAAAGCCGTGTCACCATGCTGATTTTTCCACACGGAGAATGCATGTTGATTTTCAGCAGTATCCGGTGTGCGCCAAATAACACCATCAACACCCAGTAGTGATAGCCCGCACCATGTGGGATGGTTCGCATCAGCATTCCACATTTGCTGACTTTTCTCAAAAACCTGTTTAACGGCATCAGCCCCAAGCCGCTGCCTAGCCTGTACAACCGCACTGGGTGCAACGAGTTCTTTTTTACCTGGTAAAGCGAGCCCTAATTTACTGACAATACTCCACAGTGGGTCTTCACGATAAAACGACATACAAATGACTGTCCAAACGGCCATCTCAACAGGAAGCCTTCTTTTCCTTATCGTCGCGACACCAGCGGTTTCAGCGCATTGTTTGATAAACTCAGGACATAAAAAATCACTCAGTTGACCTAAGCCTTCTGAATTGGGTGCGTAGCTATTGGCAAGAGAAAGTGCGGTAGTGAGTTGCAAAATAAAAGGCTCCTGAATAAATTCAGAAGCCTTTATAAACTAACCAGAAGATCGGTCAATGGATCGTCAAATATTTCTTAACTGATCGGCATTAAGCTTTAGCTTGGGTTTTTAAATTTAACTTAACGCAAAAATGCTATTCCAAATATGTGTTACATGAGTAATATCATTCTGGAATGCTTCTCGTGATACTAATTTACCTTGCTGATCTAAGCTCAGTACATGGTAGCAAGAACGATAATCAATATACGCTTTGACCAACTGTTGCTTTTGCTCTTCAGTAATACAACCAATTTTAGCAGCCTCAGTTAAAATTCTTACGTTGTCAGAATAAACTATTAGCTTTTCAAATTTATAGGCATATTTGAGCACTATATATTGCGTAATAAATTCAATATCAGCCATACCACCAATATCTTGCTTTAAGTCAAATTGATCAGTATTTCCTTTTGCTAGATGATCACGCATTTTTTCACGCATTTTTATAACATCATCTTTTAGTGTTGTAGCATCGCGTTGTTGACTCAGTATATTTTTTCTAATTTCTAGAAAGCGTTCAACTAGCTCATCTTGACCTAAAATTAAGCGAGCACGAACAAGTGCTTGATGTTCCCACGTCCATGCTTGAGTTTGCTGATAATGATTAAAGCTTTCAAGGTTGATCGCTAGCAACCCTGATGCACCTTCAGGTCGTAAGCGTGTATCAAGCTCATATAAAATCCCCGATGCGGTACGTGTATTAAATAAATGCATTAGGCGTTGTGCGAGTTTTAGATAAAACTGCCTTGAATCAATTGGCTTATCGCCATCAGTTTGACTAGAACCGTCGTGGTTATGTACAAAAACTAAATCAAGATCTGAATCGTAACCCACTTCAAATCCCCCTGTTTTACCGTAAGCAATTACGGCAAACCCTTTATTTTCATCGTCAGTGCCCGGCGGCATGCCAAAACGCTTAACCGTATTATGCCATGCAATATTAACAGCTTGATCAACAATCGCTTCGGCCAGTGCTGTTAAGTGATCGCTTACTTTCATAACATCAATTACTCCAGTAGCATCAGCTGCTGCGATACGTAATTGATGTGTTTGTTTGAACTGCCTTAGAGATTCCATTTGTAGTTCTAAATCATCATGTTCAATGCGTAAGAAATATTGCCTTATTTCATATTTATAAGCAGTTAAAGGGGTCGGCTTATACAAAACTGCAGGATCAATAAGCTCGTCAAGTAAGATAGGATAGCGAGATATATGTTCTCCTATCCATTTGCTATGGCAACACAATAGTACCAGCTGCTTTAATGTTCCTGGATTTTCGTATAATAATTCCAAGTACGCAGTACGCGAAATAATTTTATTTAGTATTTGGCAAACCATAGAAAATGCTGCACCACTGGCGTTAAAATTATTTAACTGTTTTAGTAAAGCTGGCATTAATTTATCGAGAATATCGCGCCCCCGATTACCTATTTTTGCCTTTGATATACGTTGTTTAAAATCTTTTAATGGTAATTGCCAATCATCTTTTGGCTCATTTAAAAAACTAATATCACCATGATCCCATGCACTCACAAATGCCCCTTCACTTGTATCTAAAGGCTCCGTTTCTTCACCAATCACCTGTGTAAATTCGTTATGTATTTGCTGCATGACGTGATCTATTTCAACCAATGTTGCGCCAAAATCATCCTGTTCTAATAAAGTATTTAGGCGTTGCTGGTTTAACTCATCATCCGGCAATGTTTGTGTTTGCTGGTCGTCGAATATTTGCAAGTACTGTTCAACTTTACGTAAATAAAGATAATTATTCTCAAGACCTTGCGCTTCAAGCTCATTAATAACTTGGTTAACCGTTAACTCCTTTAACGCTTTAAGTAATGATTGCGTTTGTAAGTTAGCTTCTCGTCCACCTCTTACCATTTGCAACGCTTGAACAATAAACTCAACCTCTCGAATACCACCACCACCTAGTTTGATATTATTAGTTAAACCTTTTCGCCGCACTTCTTGGGCAATCATTAACTTCATTTTTCGTAGTGATTCAATCACTGAGAAATCAATATAGCGACGATATACAAATGGCTTTAAAAGCTGATTAAATTCATCCCAATACTGATTAGGTGTACCAATTAAACGCCCTTTTAACATGGCATAACGTTCCCAATCTCGTCCTTGCTCTTGGTAATAGTCTTCAATTGCGTTAAAGCTCATAACAAGTGGGCCACTTTCACCAAACGGGCGAAGTCGCATGTCAACCCTAAATACTTGCCCGTCACCGGTCGTTTGATTTAGCGCTGCAATTAGCTTTTGTGCCACCTTTGTATAAAATATTTGCGCCTCTAAGTTTCGACGTCCACCTTGTGTTTTAACACTGCGGGGATAAGCAAAAATAAGATCTATGTCTGATGAGTAATTAAGTTCTTGCCCCCCTAGCTTACCCATACCAAGTACCATTAATGGCATTGCTCGGTTACCCTCATCTAAAGGTTCGCCATTAATTTTAGCAACGTGCGTATGCGCCCATTGATTCGCACTTTCTATCAATATATCAGCAAGCTGACTAATGTATTTTATGCTATCAGCAATTGGGTGATTACAGCATAGATCTAAAAATGCGACCTTAAGCCAGTACTTCTCTCGAAACTGACGAAGTATCTTATGGCATTCATTTTCATCTATCTCAGCTAAATTTCTATTTTCAAAAGGAGAGTTAATAATTCGGCTTTGTATTTCGTCTTTGCATGTTAGCCACTCTTTTAAGTCTGGTTGGGATCTTAAACTACGCCACGCAAAGTCACTTAATCCGAGTAACTTTACAATAACGGGCTCTTTATTTTGCTCTGGGTACAACTGCTCAAAGCGCATTAAGCCAAGTTTTTGTAATTGAATAGGAAGTTGCTTTACGTTACTCATCAATACTCTCTTTTATATCATCAGTAACCGTACTAGAATGATTAAAACCTAGAAAGGTTAACTCTACTTAGGAATACCATGTCTTATTTGTCATTATCTAACACTAGTTTTGTTGCGATTGCTATTAGTTTTGCGGTTATTTGCATAACTATATTTTGCCTACGAGTCGTAACTCAAATTAAAGCAAAACAAGCGCTTAAAGATGAACTTGCGCAGCACGATAACTTTGCAATGGGGATTAGTTTTGCCTCTGAAATATCAGTTGTTATTGCAACTATGGCTTTTTTGTTTGATGAAATTAGCGTAAGTACTGCGCAATCCAACCCTTTAAAAGTGATTGTACTAATTATTCTACTGTTTATTTTTATCAAAGCGGGACACTTAATTCATCGAAAATGGATTCTCCATCGTTTTAATGAAGAAGCCGCTATATTAAAACAAAACGTATGTGCTGCATTAGTCGATTCAGGTATGTTAATCGCTAACTGCATTATGACTTTAGGGCTTTATACATGGACCCATACACAAGGTCTAAGTAACTTGCTAATTGCTTTTGTTAGTTTTTTTGTCCTGCAAGGTATGTTCGCTTTTGATAGTAAAATCCGCGAGTACCGCTTTGCAAAAGCGAATCAAGGAGCTTCATTACAGAGCAACTTTAATTTAGAGAACACCTCGATAGGGATACGCTATGCTGGTAAGTCGATTGGTTTAGCACTCGCTGTGTATGCTGGTTTATCCAGTGCTGAATTTCAAAATGGTAAAATGGTAGAAAATTTATTCACTCTCGTCATGCACTGCGGTGTAATGTGGATATTACTGTATGCGCTTACTTTTGTAATAAAAGTTATATCCTTACCTAATATTGATACAGCGCTTGAGGTTGATCATCAAGATAACATAGGGATTGCTTGTATTGAATTTGCTGTTTTTTGTGCTATTGGCTACTTGCTAATTAGCATGTTTTCTATTTAGCCTCCCTTTGACTGAAAAGGTTGGCCAGCGTACTAGATTGCTATGATATTAAAATTTATTTAGCGCTTGGAAAAATAAGGTGAATTTACACATCAATAGTGGGCTTACTGCACGTGAATTCAACATCGTTAATGTTGAATTCAGCTGTGTAAGATAAATTGGCTATTTTTGGCTCAAGTTATTTTTCAGTGAGTTCTTTAAATTAAACGACTGTAAACAATCTACTTTTAATTAAGTTTGTATACACTGACCTAAATACGATGGGGACTTATGCCATTCCAAGTGACTAACTATTTATTAATAGACATAGATAAAGAGTTTAGCCGATCATTTGCTGAGCACTATTTTAATAGTGAACGACGAAATACATCGAGCCCCTTAGTCATAGCGGGTTCTAATATGCGCCAATTAGTAAAAATGATGTTTGATGAGCTTATAAAAGACTATTGCTATTGCGATTTTGAAAACGAAATAAGTGTTTCTGAACTTGCCAGCTACTTGCATGAGCATCACAGTATCGAAGGTATTTTACTAAATAAAGTTGACTACTTACTGGCCGATGATGCACAGCGATTTATTTATAACTCTTTGCATAAAAATCGCATTTTAGTTAGCCAAGATGAAAATGGTTTTAACTTTTGCCCACTAACAGACCAAAGTCACTCAAATCATCTATCTTGCCACACCGATATAGCGGAAACTCCTTTGAACCTAGTTGAGTTAACAGAACAACTTAATAGAAAATAAATAATTGCACCAAGCTCACAGCTTACTTACCATAGCGGTATATAACTTTTATGCGCTAACCTATAAGTGACATTACATGCGAGTTCCTCATATTTATCAAAAATCTAACATTATCTTAAATACCCCCGTTTCGTTAGATGAAGACGCTGCAGGCCACGTTGGCCGTGTACTTCGTATGAAAGTAGGCGAAAATGTGTCTATTTTTAATGGCGAAGGCGGCGAATACCTTAGTGAAATAATTGAAGTAACTAAAAAAACAGTTGTAGTAATGCCATATGAATTTAATGCTCATGATGTTGAATCCCCCTTAAAAATTCATTTAGGTCAGTGTGTTTCACGTGGCGATAAAATGGATTTTACGATTCAAAAATCAGTTGAACTAGGGATTACCGAAATTACGCCTATTTTTAGTCAGCGCTGTGGCGTAAAACTAATGGGTGATCGCCTTGAGAAAAAACACCAACAATGGCAAAAAATCGCAATTGCAGCAGCTGAGCAGTCAGGACGTAACTTTATACCAATCATTAATCCACCGATTGATTTAAAACAATGGCTTGCACAACAAACCAATGCAATTAAGCTCACACTCCACCCTAGTGCTGAGCACAGCATTAAAACTATTACAGTACCTAAAGATGGCGTGCGCTTTTTAGTCGGTCCTGAAGGTGGTTTTACCGATGATGAAATGGCACTAACTAAGCAACTAGATTTTGTAGATATTCGTTTAGGCCCGCGTGTTTTACGAACGGAAACGGCCGCTTTAACGGTCTTAAGTGCATTACAGCTTCAATTTGGCGATTTAGCTAATTGAAATAACTAAAAGCACCCTCATATAAACAGTAACATTTATAGTAAGGCACAGCGCATGGCAATTAAGTTAGGTATTATTTCAGATCCTATTAGTGGATTTAACATCAAAAAAGACACCGGTTTTGCAATGATGATGCAAGCGCAAGAACGCGGCTACGAAATTTATTATATGGAGATGGATGATTTATCTCTTCGTAAAGGTAAATCTTACGCTACGGCGTCTAAAGCGCAAGTATTCAACAATGCAGAAAAATGGTACGAGCTTGAAGAAAAAGCCACTATAGCCCTTGCCGACCTTGATGTAATTTTAATGCGTAAAGACCCTCCTTTTGATACTGAATACATTTACGCGACGTATATTTTAGAGCGTGCAGAACAAGAAGGTACGTTAATAATTAACAAGCCACAAAGCCTTCGCGATGCTAATGAAAAGCTATTTACAGCATGGTTTAGCAAACATACGCCAGATACCCTGGTTACACGTAGTCAAAAACAAATTCGTGAGTTTTTAGCCGAGCATAAAGACATTATTTTAAAACCACTTGATGGCATGGGTGGCGCATCTATTTTCCGCATTAGAGAAGACGACGCTAATATTGGTGTAATTTGTGAAACGTTAACCGAACACGGCAGTCGCTTTGCTATGGTGCAAAATTATATTCCTGAGATCAAACAAGGCGACAAGCGCGTATTGGTTATTGATGGCGAAGTCATTCCGTATTGTTTAGCGCGCATTCCACAAAATGGTGAAACACGCGGTAACTTAGCTGTAGGCGGTCGAGGCGAAGCGCGTCCTCTTAGCGAATCAGATTTAAAAATAGCGCAAGCTGTTGCACCAACGCTTAAAGAAAAAGGCTTAATATTTGTAGGCTTAGATATTATTGGCGATAAATTAACTGAAATTAACGTCACTGCACCAACGTGCGTGCGCGAAATTGAAGCTGCTTATGATATTTCAATTACGGGTATTTTATTTGACGCAATTGAGAAAAAACTAGGTAAATAAGCACATACCTAATCGTTACTTATAGCTTTTTCGCATTAAAAATTAATGCAGTAACTGCTGCATTAATTTTTAATGATATACATAAGCTTATTTAGTTTTAAAAACATAGGTATATGCCATACTCAAAGTCCACTAACTTAAAAGGGTGAAATCTATGCAGTCATTAGAAAATCATTTTTTAATCGCGATGCCGTCGATGCAAGACCCTTTTTTTAAACGTGCCGTTACCTATATTTGTGAGCACAATGAAGATGGGGCTATGGGCTTGGTGATCAACCAACCTATTAATGTTACCGTTGGCGAACTACTGGACAAAATAGAAATAGATAATGATAAAACCCAGCAAGCTGCACAAGTTGCTGTATATGCAGGTGGCCCGGTTAAAACCGATCGAGGCTTTGTACTGCATTCTCCAAAACTGGGTTACACCTCAAGTCAAAAGCTCAGTAGTGACATTATGATCACTACATCTAAAGATGTACTCGCAAGTTTAACAACCGCACAAGCACCCGAGCAGTTTATCATTACCTTAGGTTATTCAGGTTGGGAGCAAGGTCAACTAGAGCAAGAACTGCTTGATAATAGTTGGTTAATTATAGAAGCTGATCCGAAGATCATTTTTAATACGCCCGTTGAAAAACGATGGGAAAAAGCGGTTTCAATGCTGGGCTTTGATATAAGCCAACTAAGCCCTGAAGCCGGTCACGCATAGTAATTTTAATTATTTAAAACTTAAACAAGACAAACATGACAAAAAAAACGCTTAAACCGCAAGGCGAGCGAACCGTAATGGGCTTTGACTTTGGCACCAAAAGTATTGGCATTGCTATTGGTCAAGAGCTCACTGGTAGTGCATCGAGCCTAAAGGCTGTAAAAGCGCAAGATGGTATTCCAAATTGGGATCATATTGCAGTACAAGTGTCGCAGTGGCAGCCCGACTTAATGGTTGTTGGTTTGCCGCTAAATATGGATGGGACTTCACAAGAAGTAACCTTTAAAGCTAAAAAGTTTGCTAACAGGCTGCATAACCATTACGGCATTCCTGTGCAAACGCAAGACGAGCGCTTAACAACAGCCGATGCTAAAGCTCGTTTATTCGAGCAAGGCGGCTATAAAAACTTGGGTAAAGGTAATGTAGATAATATGTCTGCGGTTATTATTTTAGAAAGTTTTTTTGAATCTAGTTACGGTGAATAATAAGGCCGTATAAAATATAAAAGCGCCAACTTGGCGCTTTTATATTTTTCATTTAGCATTTAGTAATTACTGTCTTTTCCATCTAAACCATCTATCGTTACACCTTGTAAAAAACCAGCTCCTTGTTGTTCATTATTACGTAGTTTAATCATCAAACGTAAATCATTCGGCGAGTCAGCATGGTGCAGCGCATCAGCATAGTTAATTGATTGTTGTTTATAAAGTTCAAATAATGCTTGATCAAAAGTTTGCATGCCCATTTCTTTCGATTTTGCCATCGCCTCTTTAATACCACCAATATCACCATTTTTAATGAGCTCTGCAATCATCGGCGAGTTAAGTAGTATTTCGATTGCTGCAACACGACCTTCACCATCAGAAGTAGGTAATAACTGTTGAGCAATAATAGCGCGCAAATTTAGCGCTAAATCGTATTTAAGCTTATCGTGCTTTTCTTTAGGTACTAAATGCATTATTCGATCAATAGCTTGGTTAGCATTATTAGCGTGTAGTGTAGCAACACATAAATGACCTGTTTCAGCAAAGCTAAGTGCATATTCCATGGTTTCTTGTGAGCGTATTTCACCAATCAAAATTACATCGGGTGCTTGGCGCAATGAGCTTTTGAGTGCTGATTCAAAACTTTCTGTATCAAGCCCTACTTCGCGCTGAGTAATAATACTTTTACGATGTTCGTGAACAAACTCAATAGGATCTTCAATTGTTAAAATGTGACCACGTTGATGACGATTTCTATAACCAATAAGCGCCGCTAAAGACGTTGATTTACCCGTCCCTGTACCACCCACAAATAACACAAGCCCACGCTTAGACATAATTACATCCGTGAGCGTAGAGGGCAGACCTAACTCTTCTACATCAGGTATTTGCGTAACTATTCGACGAATAACCATACCTGCTCTATCACGCTGCCAAAAGGCAGAAATACGAAAACGCCCTTCGTCAGTTGCAATCGCAAAGTTGCATTCCTTAGTTGCGTGATACTCCGCTTTTTGCTTTTCGCTCATAGCAGACTCAACAAGCTCGAGCGCTTCTTCATCAGTTAACTTTTCATCACCTAAGTGGATAAGTTCGCCATTTATTTTAGCGCTTACAGGTAACCTACTTGATACAAATAAATCAGAGCCTTTTTTCTCAATCATTAACAGTAAAAAATGATTTAAAGATAACGTCATAATAGTTCCTTAACCGCCAAATTGTGTTTTGTCTTGTGCTTTTTCTTTAGCTGCAACGTTACTAACAATACCGTGATTAACTAAGTTTGTTAAACACTGATCCATTGTTTGCATACCAACGGATGCGCCAGTTTGGATAGATGAATACATTTGCGCTACTTTATCTTCACGAATTAAGTTACGAATAGCAGGCACTGCAATCATAATTTCATGTGCAGCGACTCGCCCACCACCCACTTTTTTAAGTAATGTTTGTGAAATTACTGCACGTAATGATTCAGACAACATTGAACGGATCATTGCTTTTTCTTCACCAGGAAATACATCGATAATACGGTCAATCGTTTTTGGTGCTGAAGTGGTATGTAGCGTACCAAATACCAAGTGCCCGGTTTCGGCTGCGGTCATTGCAAGACGAATTGTTTCTAAATCACGTAACTCACCCACAAGTATTACATCAGGGTCTTCACGCAGAGCACTACGTAGCGCATTTGAGAAACTATGTGTATCGCGATGGACTTCTCGCTGGTTAATTAGACTTAATTTATTATCGTGAACAAATTCAATTGGATCTTCAATTGTTAAAATATGATGATGTTTATTTTGATTTATATAATCAACCATCGCGGCAAGTGTCGTTGATTTACCCGATCCCGTAGGCCCTGTAACCAGAACTAGTCCTCGAGGAGTATCAGATATTTTTTTAAAGATTTCTGGCGCACCTAAATCATCAAGCGTTAACACTTCACTTGGTATGGTACGAAACACTGCTGCTGGTCCGCGATTAGAATTAAACGCATTCACACGAAAGCGTGCTAAATTAGGTACTTCAAACGAAAAATCCACTTCGAGGTTTTGTTCGTAGTCCTTGCGTTGATTATCGTTCATAATATCGTAAACCAGACTGTTTACGTCTTTATCTTCTAATGCAGGTATATTAATGCGACGAACATCACCGTCTACGCGTATCATAGGTGAAACACCCGAGGATAGGTGTAAATCGGATGCTTTATGTTGCACACTAAACGCTAATAATTCGGTAATATCCATTTATGACTCCACAACTAACTGATAAATATATGGTTACAATAGCAGAACGACTCACATCCGCCTACGCTAGAATTGCAACGGCTGCAAAAAACACACAGCGAAATAACAATGAAATAACCTTGCTGGCAGTGTCTAAAACGAAACCAAGCGAAGATATAATTGCAGCTTACAAACACGGCCAGCGCGAATTTGGTGAATCTTATGTTCAAGAGGCTATAGATAAAATAGCTCAACTACAGTCATATAGCGACATCATTTGGCATTTCATTGGCCCTATTCAATCCAATAAAAGTGCCTTAGTGGCTGCCAATTTTGACTGGGTGCAAAGCGTTGATCGCATGAAAATAGCGAAACGATTAAACTCCCAGCGCCCAGGCGATAAAGCGCCTCTAAATGTACTTATTCAAGTAAATATAAGTAATGAGGAAGCAAAGTCAGGTTGCCACCGCGATGAAATAGATGAACTTGCCGATTATATAAACCAATGTGAGCACCTAACACTTCGAGGTTTAATGGCAATTCCTGCTAAAAGCGACAAACTGGATACACAAATTCAATCTTTTGAGCAATTGCAAACTTGCTTTGATAAACTAAAGACCCAATATCCTCAAGTAGATACTTTGTCGATGGGTATGAGTAACGATGTTGGAGCTGCCATTAGTGCAGGTTCAACCATGGTGAGGATCGGCACAGACATTTTTGGAACACGAACTTAAAAGGTGATAACAGATTTATGTCAGATAAAAAAATCGCATTTATAGGCACAGGTAATATGAGTTACGCCATTATTGGTGGCATGGTAAAAAACGGTTTTAACGCAAGTAATATTATTGCAACTAACCGCAACCAAGAAAAGCTTGCAAAGGTAGCATTTGATTTCAAGGTGCAAACCACCAGTGACAATAACGAAGCCCTGCGCGATGCTGATGTAATTGTTTTGTCTGTTAAACCACAAATGATGGGCGATTTATGTAAATCGTTTCAAGAGTCAGGCATAGACTTTAGCAATAAACTGTTTATTTCTGTTGCTGCGGGCTTAACCGTAAAACGTTTGCGCGAAATGCTAGGTCAAGACGTTAAAATGATACGTTGCATGCCAAATACACCGTCTTTATTAGGTCGCGGAGTATCAGGTTTATATGGTGCGGGCGAAACACAAAGCGAACACGAATTTGTACAACAAGTTTTTGAATGCACTGGCATTGTGGTATGGGTTGAAGAAGAGTCACAAATAAACGATATTATTGCTGTGACCGGCTCATCACCTGCTTACTTTTTCTTGTTTATGGAAGCCATTGAAGAAAAAGCCAAAGCACTGGGCTTTAACGACGAAGACGCTCGTCGTTTAGTGCAACAAACAGCCCTTGGCGCCGCCGAAATGGCACTTAGCCAGCCTGATATTAGTATTTCGCAACTACGTTCGAACGTAACATCTAAAGGCGGTACTACTCACGCAGCTGTTGAGCACTTAAAAGATGAAGGCTTAACTAAAACCGTTGGCGATGCAATGGATGCGTGTATTGCGCGTGCAGAGCAAATGGAAAAAGAACTTTAAAACTACTTTTTTATTGAAGGTTACACTATGAATGCCATGCAATTTTTAATCAGTACCTTGTTTGATTTGTTTTTAATGGTGGTATTACTGCGCTTTTGGCTGCAGTGGGCAAAAGCCGACTTTTACAACCCAATGAGCCAGTTTGTGGTTAAAGCCACTTCGTTTGCAGTAAAACCACTGCGTAAAATCATTCCTGGATTTGGTGGGCTTGATTTAGCTTCTCTGTTGCTGGCATTTATAGTCGCTGTAGCCAAAATCAGTACTTTAATGCTTGTTATATATAATGCGTGGGCAATACAGCCTGTACTTATTCAAGCACTTATAACGGTACTAAAAGAAGGCCTTAATTTAGTATTTTGGGTACTTATTATTCGCGCTATTTTAAGTTGGGTTAGCCAAGGTTATAACCCTATAGAAGCGGTTTTCCATCAGCTTACTGAACCAATGCTAAAACCAATTCGTAAAATATTGCCATCAATGGGTGGCTTAGATTTATCAGTTTTAGTACTTATTATTGGTATTCAGTTTTTGCAAATGCTGCTTATGGATTTTTTAGTCTAATATGGATTTTTTAATTAGAGGCCCAAAGGCCTCTTTTTTATATGTTTTGAGGAATACATAATGAACCGTTTAATTAAGTTTTGTTTTATTGCTTGTTTAGCATTTGCATTTAACGCGCAAAGCGAAGAAATGCAAGGCGCACAATACAAAGAGCTTGGCCCATGGCAAGTGCATTACATTGCTTTTCCTTCTACTTTTATTCAGCCAAAAATAGCAAAAGCGTATGGCCTTGAGCGAAGCGGATACAAAGGCATTGTGAATATTTCTGTTTTAAAAAATGATGCCGAAAATACAGCCCAAACAGCAAAGCTTACTGGCACAGCTAGAAACCTACTTGGCAACAAACAAACGCTTACTTTTAAAGAAGTAAAAGAAGGTGATTCAATTTATTACCTTGCCCAAGTTGATTACACCAACGAAGAGATTTTACGCTTTGAGATTGAAATACAGCAAAGTAATCAATTTCAAAAATTACAGTTTCAGCAAAAATTTTACGTAGATTAATAACATGACCAAAACTTTAGTACTTGCTACAGGTAACCCTGGCAAAGTAAAAGAGCTAGCTAATATGCTAAGCTCTCTGAATATTAATGTAGTTCCACAGAGCGACTTTAACGTAGGTGAAGTTGCCGAAACCGGTACTACCTTTGTTGAAAATGCCATTATTAAAGCGCGCCATGCCGCTAAAATTACCGGCATGCCAGCTATTGCCGATGACTCCGGTTTAGAAGTTGATGGCTTAAATGGTGCGCCCGGTGTGTATTCTGCTCGCTTTGCAGGTACAGGTGCCAGTGATCAAGATAACATTGATAAGTTACTCGTTGATTTAGGTAATAATCCTATCCGAAGTGCACGTTTTTGGTGTGTACTGGTGTTAATGCGCCACGCAGACGACCCGACTCCGCTTATTTGTAGTGCTAGTTGGGAGGGCGAAATTACGCTCACTCAAAATGGCAACGGTGGATTTGGTTACGATCCAGTGTTTTTTGTAGCAGAACAAAATTGCACCAGTGCTGAGCTTACAAAAGAGCAAAAAAATGCAGTGAGTCATCGCGGACAAGCGCTGCAAAAATTATTACTAGAGCTACAGCAAAAAGGCGGCCTGTGAACCTTCCACCACTGAGCTTATATGTGCATGTGCCTTGGTGCGTGCAAAAATGCCCGTACTGCGATTTTAATAGCCACGGACAAAAAGGTGAAATACCTGAAGCTGAATATGTTCAACACTTAATTGATGACTTAAAAGCTGATTTGCACTTAGTACAAGGGCGTAAAATTCACAGTATTTTTATTGGTGGCGGCACGCCGAGCTTATTAACTGGTGCAGCTTATACCCGATTATTAAATGAAGTCGACAACCTAATTGGGCTTGAAGAACACTGCGAAATTACCCTTGAAGCCAACCCTGGTACAGTAGAAACAGGTCGCTTTAAAGATTACGTAAAAGCAGGCATTAACCGTATTTCTATTGGCGTGCAAAGCATGCAAAACGACAAGTTAAAAGCACTTGGTCGGATTCATGGCAGCGACGAGGCTAATTATGCTGCGCAGCAGGCTAAAGAAGCCGGTTTAAACAGCTTTAACCTTGATTTAATGCATGGCTTACCAGGGCAAACACTTGACGATGCACTGAGTGATTTAAAGCAAATTATAGCGCTCGATCCACCACATATATCTTGGTATCAACTAACTATTGAACCCAATACGCAGTTTGCTTCAAAACCCCCTACCTTGCCACAAGACGAAACACTGTGGGACATTCAAGAACAAGGAGTAGAATTACTCAAGCAAGCCGGTTACGTGCAATACGAAATATCGGGTTATGCAAAACCGGGCTATCAATGCCAACATAACTTGAATTATTGGCGTTTTGGCGATTATCTTGGTATTGGCTGCGGCGCACATGGTAAGGTTACTGATGAAAATACAGGGCTTATAACGCGCACCGAAAAGGTTAAGCACCCGCGCGGTTATATGGATTTAATTAAACCATATATGTACAAAAACTGGCATGTAGAGCAAGACGATTTAGCATTTGAATTTTTTATGAATCGCTTTCGCCTTGTTGAGCCTTGCCCAATTAATGATTTTAATAAACTAACAACACTGCCACTGAAAAGTCAACAAAGCGCACTAAACCAAGCACTTAATAAAGGTTTATTGACTCAAACAGACAGTCATTGGCAGGTAACCTTAAAAGGTCATCGCTTTTTAAATGACCTACTAGAATTGTTCGTGTAGTGCTAAGGCACTACACGACAATATAAAGCGAATAAATATAAAACACCCTAATGGGTTTCTAACAACAAAAGGGAAAACAATGCGTAAACTTACTTTTATTGCAGCGGCTGTAAGCGTTGCACTGCTTGCTGGTTGCCAGCAAACAACACAACAATCAACTCCAGCCTCTGTTGCACAAGCAGTTCAATCACAACAAAGTGAAATAGACAAAGCGAATGCATTTTTTGAAGATACATTTAATCGCGATGTAATGAGCAGTCCTGTATATCAAACATATATGGGTATTAAGCAAGATTACGATAAGTGGGACGATGGCAGCGAAGAAAGAAAGCTTAAAGATTTAGCACAAACAAAAGCTGACCTAGTTGCATTAAAAGCAATTAATCGTGATTTATTAGATGATGCAACAAAAGTAAGTTACGACTTAAAAAAACAAGATCTTGAAAGTTCAATTGCCGACTTTAAATGGCGTTACCATAATTACCCTGTGAACCAAATGTTTGGTACGCATTCTATGATCCCTGCGTTTTTAATTAATCAGCACTCAATTAGTAATGCAAAAGAAGCTAAAGACTACATTTCACGTTTAAATGGTGTTACTGAGGTTATTGATCAGCTTATTACTGATTTAAATGTACGTGCAGAAAAAGGCATTATCGCTCCTAAATTTGTGTTCCCGCATGTTATTGATTCAAGTAAAAACATTATTCACGGTGCCCCATTCGAAAAAGGCGATGATTCTACATTGCTTGCTGATTTTAAACGTAAAGTAGCAGTGCTTGAAATTAGCCAAAACGAAAAAGACTCGTTAATCAGCGATGCATCAGATGCATTAAAATCGGCTGTTAAACCATCTTACTCTAAGCTAATTAACTACCTAGCACAGTTAGAAAAACGTGCAGATAACCGTGATGGCGCATGGAAATTACCTGATGGCGAAGCGTTTTATAACAACGCACTTAAGCGCACTACAACTACAGATTTAACGGCTAAAGAAATTCATGCAATTGGCCTGTCTGAAGTAACACGTATTCATGATGAAATGCGTGAAATTAAAGATAAAGTTGGCTTTAAAGGCGACTTAAAAGCCTTTATGCAGTTTATGAAAACTGACAAACAATTTTACTACCCTAATGATGCACAAGGTAAACAACGCTACCTTGATGAAGCAACAGGGCTTATCGATACAATGAAAACACGTTTAGATGAGCTATTCATTGTTAAACCAAAAGCTGATTTAAAAGTAAAAGCAGTTGAAGCATTCCGTGAAAAAGCAGCGGGCAAAGCATTTTACCAACAGCCAGCTCCTGATGGCTCACGCCCAGGTATTTACTACGCGAATCTTTACGATATGGAAGCTATGCCAACGTATCAAATGGAAGCGCTGGCATACCACGAAGGTATTCCGGGTCACCACATGCAAATAGCTATTTCGCAAGAACTAGAAGGCGTGCCTAAGTTTCGTAAATTTGGTGGCTACACTGCGTATATTGAAGGTTGGGGTTTATACTCAGAATTCATTCCTAAAGAAATGGGCATGTACTCAGACCCTTACTCAGATTTTGGTCGCCTTTCAATGGAGCTGTGGCGCGCATGTCGTCTAGTGGTTGATACGGGTATTCACGCAATGAAGTGGACTCGCCAAGAAGGTATTGATTACTACGTAAATAACACGCCTAATGCAACATCTGACGGTGTTAAAATGGTTGAGCGTCACATTGTAATGCCTTCTCAAGCAACGGCTTATAAAGTGGGTATGCTTAAGATTTTAGAACTTCGTGAAGACGCTAAAAAGCAACTGGGTGATAAGTTTGATATTCGCCAGTTCCACGACGTTGTCCTTAAAAATGGTCCTGTACCACTTAATGTACTAGAAAACTTTGTTAATGAATGGGTAGCAAGCAAAAAAGCTTAAAACCAATTTAAACAATTGGTTTTAAGATGAAAGGTCGCATTTGCGACCTTTTTTGTTTTATAGTAGCAAAAAAGACTTTGGAAATAATAATGGATTTAAGCATACAACTACTTAACGCACGTATTTCAAAGCATCAGCTAGATGAGCTTGATAACGACTTTAAACAGTTAAGCCCAGCCCAACAGACATTGCAGCTAAATCATTTATATGAAAGCACTCAGCGTATGAGCATTAAATACGACTTTATGCAAAATGTGGCAACGCGTATTTTAACTACCAATGCACCTCCAGCCGCGTTTATAAACCAATTGACAACAACAGATACGTTAACCTTTTTTACCCCAGCACTTAAAGTTAATAAAGGCTTTTTAGCGCAAGACGTGCGGGGCAATAACGCGCTGCATAATGTATTTAAACACGCCGACGATCAAAAATTACCTTTTAATTATGTGCGCTCTTTAATGCTGTTTGAATCTAACGATAATTTAGTAAAAGCGCTTGCCCAGCCAAACGATCGCGGCCTAACACCCGTAGCTTGTTACATTGCGTATGCGAATAAGCCAAGCACGCCGGTAAAACATGAGTTTTCAGCGTTATTAGCACTCATGGAAATAGAGCAAAAACAAAACCCAATGGCTAAACAGCAACTGGCAAATACACTAAAAGGCGCAGGCCTTAACGAAACTAGCATTTTACTTAGTGCTGCTTACTTGCAGCGTTCAACCGCACAGGTGGCGCATTTAATTAGAGCAATTTAGTCATCTAAATAATATTCAACACTAGTAACAACGCGTATTTTTTTGATTTGTGGAGTGTTTGAATCGCGATTACTGATACTAAATTGCCCTTGGCGAGCTGTTTTTATTTTGCCTAATTTTGAATTAGAGTCTTTAGCAAATTTATTAGCGACTTCACGCGCTTTTTCAGTTGCTTCTTGCACCATCGCAGGTTTTACATCATTGAGGCCTGTAAAAATGTATTCAACTTTTGTTTCGTAACTATCCTGCACTATTGCGATATTTTGTTTAGCAAGCTGGCTTACTTTACTCAGGGCGTTTTGTACTTTATCTGGCGCAGCAGAATAAACAATAATATTTGAGCGTATTATGTATCTAAACTTTTGATTTTCATTACTGTATTCACGTGATTGTTTATCAATAACTGACTGGCTACCTATAGTTATTTCATCGTCGTCAAAACCATGGAGTTTTAAAAAAGCAGTTACCGCATCATTTTTTTTCTCAACTCGGCTGACTAATTCTTCAAGATCATTGTCGGCATCACTAAATTGCAGAGGCCAAATTACCGTATCAGCTATTACTTCTCGCTCGGCCAATCCCTTAACCTGCACAGTACGTTCCATTCCTTTCACACCCAGAGCGGTACTTTTTAAAATAAACCCTAAGCTAATTAAGCCTATACTTAAACAAATAGCCGCTATAACAATGTAAAAACCGGGTTGTTTATTCACAATAATCTCCTTGATTGATATCAATAATAAGCATCGAGACGCTCGAAATAACACAGTAAACAAGGTACATTGAGACTATAAATAACGCAAAATTTAATCAACCTAGGAAAAGCCATGAGCCTTAAGCGTATTACCCAGTTTTTTAACCCAAGCTCAGTGGCTGTTATTGGCGCCTCTAATACATCAACTCGTGCTGGTTTTGTAGTTATGCGCAACTTACTCCAAGGTGGCTTTAAAGGGCCGATAATGCCAGTTACTCCAAGCCATAGCGCAGTACATGGCGTACTTGCTTACCCCTCTATTGCTGATTTACCAAAAGTCCCCGATCTTGCTGTTATTTGTACTAATAAAAATACCTTAATTGATGTTATTGAGCAGCTTGGAGAGCTTGGCTGTAAAACGGCTATTGTTATTGCAGATGGACTTTCTGGAGAGCAAAAAAGCGCGCTTAAAGCATGTGCTCAAACCCAGCAAGTGACTTTGCTTGGACCCAATTGTTTAGGCTTGCTGATCCCTCATATTGGTTTAAATGCGAGCTTTTCACATACTGTGGCAAGCCCAGGTAAAATTGCATTTGTATCGCAATCAGCAGCAGTATGCTCAACCATTTTAGATTGGGCTAAAAACAAAGAAATTGGCTTTTCATATTTTGTCTCGGTAGGTGATTGCCTTGATATAAACTTTAATGAACTACTCGATTTTTTAGGTCGTGATGCTAAAACTAAAGCTATTTTACTCTACATAGATAACATTGAAGATATTCGTGGCTTTATATCAGCAGCAAGAGCAGCGGCCTTTAGTAAGCCTGTAATTGCGATTAAAACAGGTAAAACAACTGCGGGCGCACTTGCAGCCGAAATTCACACCGGCGCAAAGCAAAGCTCTGATGCTGTTTATGATGCGTTATTCCAACGAGCGGGTATGCTGCGTGTAAATGATTTACGAGAGCTATTTGCAGCGACACAAACACTCGCCATGCATCCAAAATTATTAAAAGTAGAACAACTGACAATTTTAACTAATGGTGGCGGCCCAGGTGTTATGGCCGTTGATGAACTTATTCAAAGCTCCGGTAAATTAGCAGAACTAAGCATTGAAACCCGAAATGCGCTAAATAAAGTCATTCCGCAATCAGAAACCACCTCAAACCCTGTGGATATTTTTGGCGACTCAGCACCTGCGCGTTATAAGCAAGCATTAGAAATTTTACTGCACGCAAAAGAAGTTAAAAACTTACTGATTATCCATACTCCCTCAGCGCTTGCGCCCAGCGAAGACTACGCCAACATTATTGTAGAAACCTTACAAACATTACCCAAAATGGCGCGCCCTTACGTTATAACTAACTTTATGGGTGAAGACGCATCTTACGCCGCCAGAAGAGTGTGCTCAAACAACGCAATACCAACTTATAGAACACCAGAGGGTGCTGTAGGCGCGTTTATGCACTTGGTAACGTATCGTCGTAACCAAAAGCATTTAACGCAAACACCTGAGTCGAACACTGATTACGCTAAAATAAATAAAGTGGCAGCTAAAGCGCTTATTAATGAGTTTTTAGATGACGGACAAAGCTACTTACCTACTCATCAGGCAAGTCAAATATTAAACCACTATGGTATTAAATGCATTCAAACTGAGGTCGCTTACACCCCAACAGAAGCCAAAGAGCAAGCCATAGAGCTTGGCTTTCCGGTCGCGTTGAAACTTATTAGTCCAAGTATTGCCTCGAAGTCTGAAGTCGGTGGTGTGGTACTTAACTTAAACGACGCCAACGAGGTTGAACAAACTGCTTTTGCAATGCTTATCCGTATTAAAAACACGTATCCGGATGCTGTTATTGAAGGGTTTTCATTACAAAAAATGGCGCCACGAGCAGGAGCAAATGAGCTGCGAATTGCGATCAAAACAGAGCCTAATTTTGGCCCTGTTATATTATTAGGTGAAGCAGGCACTGGCCTTGAATATGCACAAGCCGCCGTTGCACTGCCTCCACTAAATATGAACTTGGCAAAGTATTTAATTGCTGCAGCGCACGACAAAGGCGTATTAAAGGAGCGCATACTCCCAGAAAAGGTTGATAAGTATCGTTTATGTGCACTGCTAACACGCATTTCTCAGTTAGTAATTGATCAACCTGACATTAGCTCAATGGAACTAAATCCTATTCTTGCCAGTAATGGGCAGTTTTTAGTGCTTGATGCCACTATGACACTTAATCGCTATCAAGCTCAGAGCAATCGTAAGCGGTTATCTATTCGTCCCTACCCTATTGAACTTGTTGAAGTGGTAACACTTAAGAATAACACCCAAGCTACGCTCAGGCCGATAAAACCAGAAGATGAACAAGCTCATAAAGTATTTGACGAGTCACTTAACAAAGAAGACAGATATAAACGCTTTTTTGGCGAGCTTCCACAGTTTAACCACGATCAACTCGCTAAAATGACCCAAATTGATTACGACCGTGAAATGGCGTTTATTGTTTGCCAACGCTTTGAAGGTAAAACCCGCACTCTGGGTGTGTCTCGCGTCATTATGGATCCCGATAACCTACATGCTGAATTTGCTATTGTAGTACGCTCAGACTGCCAAGGCTTAGGGCTTGGTCGCATACTGATGAGTGCTGCAATTAATCACTGCAAACGCCAAGGTGTGGAGTCGATTGAAGGCATAACCTTACCTGAGAATACAGGGATGATTGAGCTTGCCCGTAAGCTAGGTTTTAAAATTAGCCGCGACTTTGAAGAAGGCAGTATTAACATGGTACTTAAATTTACATAATGAATAATTCGCAGACTTTAAGACAAAAACTGGCTTGCCTGTTTGAATGCACAGGCCAGTACCGCCGAGCAGGGCATATTCTTGATATTGCACTCATTAGCTTAATAATGATCAACGTTGTAGCCATCGTTATTGAATCAATCCCAAGTGTGGTAGAGCAGTATTACAACGAATTCTTAGTTTTAGAAATTGTCTCAGTCGCTATTTTTGCTATTGAGTACTTAGCCAGACTTTGGGCTTGCGTAGATAAAACACAATATGCTGCAATAAAAGGATCTAATACCAAACGTCGGCTTAGTTATTTTTTCTCCCCTTTGGCAATTGTTGATTTAATCGCGATTTTGCCGAGCTTAATGATGTTTTTATTTCCTCTCGATTTACGTTTTTTACGTGTGCTTCGACTATTAAGAGTGTTTAAACTCACACGCTACTCACGTGCCATGCAGCTACTTTTAAAAGCCTTTAACGATGAAGGTAGTTCATTAATGGCCGCTTTTTTTATTATGGCAGTGGTGCTTATTTTAGCCTCATGCGGAATTTATTTAATTGAGCACGACATACAGCCCGATAAATTTGGCTCTATTCCTGCAGCTATGTGGTGGGCAATGGCCACACTAACGACCGTTGGTTATGGTGATGTAGTACCTATAACGCCATTGGGTAAGTTTTTCGGCGGCGTTATCACACTACTGAGCATGGGTATGGTTGCGATACCAACAGGTTTACTGGCGTCTAGTTTTTCAGAACAAATACGTAAACGCCGCCAGTTTTTTGAAGATGCCGTACATGAACAAATTCAAGATGGCACTCTTAATGATACTCAACAAGAACACCTAGAAGAACTACGCTATAAATTAGGCTTGAGTAAACTAGAAGCTAATAAGGCCATTAAAACGCAGTTAAATGAGCATAATAGCCATTTGTTTTGCAGGCACTGCGGTAAAAGGCCTTAAATGAGTGCAATATTATCAATTGAACATATCACTCCAATCGCGATTAATAAGCGGTAGTACTTCGTTATTTGGTACAGGCTTACTAAATAAGTAACCTTGGAAATGGCTACATCCCCTTTCATTTAAAAAGGCGAGCTGATGTGAGCTTTCAACCCCCTCTGCTACACATTCTTTACCTAAACTGTGTGCAAGGGCAAGTATTGATTGAATAATGGCTTCGTCATCAGAGTCAATTCCTATGTCTTGTACAAAGCTCTTATCAATTTTTAGTACGTCGATAGGAAAACGTTTTAGATAAGTCAATGAAGCATAACCAGTACCGAAATCATCCATATAAAACTTGCAGCCCAAACTTTTAAGCTTCTCCATACTGTGCAATGCTTGTTTTGAATCACGCATAAGTATCGACTCGGTAATTTCAAATACAATCGCGTCTGACGGTATATTGGCATTACTTAGCGCTTTTCTGATCTCTGGCACCAACTCTATAAACTCAAAATCAAGTGCCGATAAATTTATTGATAAATAAAGCTTCGGCGATACCTTACGCCATTCTTTCAAATCCTCTAAAGCACGCGCCAATGTTTGCAGCATTATCTTTGTTATTAAACCAATACCTTCAGCCGCTAAAGAAAATTCTTGAGTTTGGATAAGATTATTTTCAGGCCAACGTAATAACACTTCAAACCCTTCAGTTATATAAGTTTTTGCGTTAACAATGGGTTGGTAATAATTACAAAATTCATGTTCTTGATAAGCTTTAGTAAGTTGTGACTCCAGGTGAAGTGTTTTTTGTACATGCTGATTCATTTCTTGTTTATAGAATTGATAGCTACTTTCAAGTGAATCTTTAGCATGATAAAGCGCAATGTTAGCCGCTTTTAATAATGTAGAGCTTTCTTTTGCATCATCAGGACATATAGCAACACCAATACTTAAGTTAATATTAACGACCTGTCCGCTAATACTAATATTTTGGTTTACGCAATCCATTAGTTTTACGCATATAAGTAAAACCTCTTCTATTTTATGAATATCCTCTACGAGCGCAACAAATTCATCACCACTAAAACGTGCGACACTATCTGATGGGCGTAATACACATTTTAATCTCTCTGCGACTTTTTTAATTAATTCATCACCCGCTTCATGCCCTAAGGAATCATTAAAGTACTTAAAGCGCTTAATATTTATGTATAACAGTGCAACTTTACAGCTGTGCTTTTTTGCTTGTTCTAACGCATGCCCAACACGATCGTTAAACAACATACGGTTTGGTAATCCCGTTAATACATCGTAATTAGCGAGCAAATGAAGTTCATTTTCAGCTGATTTTTGAGCACTTATATCAGTTAATATAACAACATAACTATTTAATCGTTGCTCGTTATCGGCCACCGCACTTATTTTCACTAATACATAATGAGACTCACCATTTGCGAGCACTACAGTATCTTCGCAAGTGAAATGCTCGCCAACTAATAGTTTTTGTATAATCCGTAAATAGCCAAAACGATTGCTCCGTGAAATTCCTAAATTTAAAGAGCGACTAGAAAGCGACTCAGCAGAGAAGTTAAAGGCTGTTTGAAGTGATTTATTTGAGGCACGGATATTAAAGTTTTTATCGAGTATAAGCACCCAATCACGGGTTTGCTCAAATGCTGCGGTAAACAGCAATGCATGCTCTTCAAATACCATCTCACGGGTCATATTAGTGTAGGTCCCCGCCACTTTTTGTGGATTTTTTTCGTCCCACTCTACAACTTTGCCAAAATCTTTATACCACCGCCAATAGCCTTTTGCGTGGCGCAAGCGGTAGGTACAGTTAAAGTAACCTTTATCAGTAGATAAAAATTCTAACCATTCTAAGCGAAATAATTGTTTATCTTGCGGGTGAATTTTAGCTAAATAATCATCCAAATTCACTGTTTCATTATCGTAGCCAAGTTCATTTTTTAACCGAGGCTGATAAATGGAGGGGTTACTTGACTGCCAATCCCATACCCCAGATTCACTGCCTTCTAACGCTATTTTTAAGCGGGCTTCACTTTCTTTGCTCTCTTTATTTGCTGCTAATAGAATCCGTTGAATTTTATTGCGTCGCATCACCCACATTGTTACAAATGCAACGAGTAACATTGCATATAGCACCATAAAATAAGGCGCTCGCCAAAGCGGGTATTTTACTCTTATTTTTAAAGTTGCAGGTGCTGTGTATTTGCCTGTAAGTGGATCTTTCGCCCACACTTTTAATTGATAGTTACCCGGATTAAGTTTAGGGAATAAAACGCGATTATTATTGCGAGTATACGTTTTCTGGCCATTGCCTAATTGATACTCATAAATAATACGCTCTTGATTACTAAATGCCATAGCTGAAAAAGCAACTTCAAGTCCTATGTCATCATGGTTCAAAATAACTTCATTTAGCGGCTGCTTTAAATCAAACGATAAATCACGCGACATCAAATTGACTCGTGTAATATTGACATGATCAATTAGCACCTGAGTATTTTTATTTTCCGTTGGCTGGAAATAGGTGAGACCTTTTAAGCCACCATATGCAATACGGCCATCTTTTAGGCGTGCCATTGCGTTGCTATTAAATTCAGCCGAAAGCAGCCCTTCAGATACAGTAAACTGTTGAAAATGTAATGTTTTTTGGTTTAACCGCCAGATACCTTTGTGGCTACTCATCCAAATCATGCCGTCATCATCTAGCACCATGTCATAGAGTAAAGTGCCCAATTTATTTTTTTCCAAATCAATTGTATGTACTAGCTGGTAAGTTAAAGCATCAAGTCCTATTAGGCCAAAATTAGACAATGATATCCATAAAATATTGTTGTTATCTATAACATACGACAACACACTAATAGCAACATTTTCATGCTGTTTGGGTACTTTATAAATCATTTTCAATGCAAAATTTTCAGGGTTTACTTGATATAAAATTCCCGCATTAAAAAACAATGGTGAATCGGGTTTACTAGAAAGTGGTGGTAAAAAACCATGGGCTAGGAAAGGTTGAAATTGTGCAAATTCACCACCTAAACGAGTCACTATTTGCGTATCAATGTTATAAATAAACACGCCATGATCTGAGTGCACATAATATAAATCGCCATTTGGCATAAGTGTAACACCATGCACCCAGCCTTTTATTTTATTTTGGTTAGCAGGATTTTTTGTTATTGGTTTACTAACATCATGTGTCATTGGATCAAAAACAAACAGCCCTCGGTTACTGTAAAGCCACAATTTATTTTTATAGGGCATTATTTCATAAACAGTAAATTCGGTTGTTAGTAAATCTACTTTATAGTCTTTTAAATAGACCTTTCCTGTATTGGCTTTTAAATCGACCTCGGTTATGCCATTGTGCGTGGCTAACCATAACTTATCATTGTATTCGGTAATGCCCCACACCGAATGATGCGACAATCCATCACCACCTAATAAACTGCCATCAACATTGCTAAAATTATAATTATCGTTTGATAAATAAAATGCGCCATCTGTTTTGGTCGCCACCCATGTGCCGCCTGATTTATCTTTTACCATATCAATAATACTAGTATCAGCAAGCGTATATTTACTTTGCGTTATACGCGTATTTTTAATCAATTCACCACTGGTTAAGTCAAACTTAAACAATCCTTTATCTGTAGCTAAATCTACTTTTCCATGAGCGTTAACAATTTGCCAAATATTTAAATCTGCTAACAAAGCCTTATTTTTAAATGGTAGGTCGGGGCGCTCAAACATCTTCGATAAATTAGTGATATCTACTTGATACAACCCCTTTACAGTACCAACGAGAAGTTGATTACTTTCGCCTAAGGCGAACGCTTTCACATTATTTTGGTAAATATGTTCAGGCTCCCCCTTTAAATGCTGTAGTGGACGTATTTGTTCCGTCGCGATATCAAATATATAAGCACCGTGGCTAGTGCCAATAAAAATATAGCCATTGTAGTGAAAAAGTTCCCTAACTAAAGTGTTCTTATATTCATGTGAAAGCTCAAAAATAGAAGTTACTATGCCACTTTCAATGTCTAACTTTGCAAAGTCTCTACCTCGCCCAATCCACAGTGTTTTTTCATCAATCGCCAGCATGCTAAAAGCAAATTTGTTAATAATTTGTTCTTCGCTGGTGGGTTTTTCTAGAAACTGTTTGTATGAGTTAGTTGCAGGGTCGTACCTAAACAAGCCAGCAAGCAATGATACAATCCAAATATGGTCCTGAGGGTCTTGGTAAATGCGGTCAATAATAGCATCTTCTAATTCACCATTAGGGCCATTAATAGGAATAATCTGATAACCATCATAACGATTCAATCCCGCTTCTGTCGAAAGCCATAAGTAACCGCTATTATCAATAAGCATAGTGTTAACGTAGCTCTGTGACAAACCTTCGTTTGGAGATAAACGCTTCACTTGTGCGCCTACTTGAGAGCTTAAAATAGCAGTAAAAGCTATTAAACTACATATGATCCAGTTAACACATCTGCTCATGCTTATTCCATATTATTTGATGCTATGGGTATTTTAAGGCGACTACATTGCGGTGTTTATAAGTATCGAAAAGTACTTGTAAAGCAAGAGTATATGTTAACACTTGGTTAAAACCAACAGTGCGGTATAAATCAACTAGTGTTTTGTAGGCAAAGGTATAAACAACTTTATTTTGCTTCCCTAAGAGTGTTGTTATTAATAGCTTTGCTAAACCTTTAGATCTATGCTGAGGAGCGACAAAAACGGTCGACAAAAATAAAAATTCGGCTTTATGTTGTAAGCGGCACGCAGCAACAATATCTGTTTTATTATAAACAACCCAAAGTTGATCTTGCTTATTAGCACGCCCCCTTACGCTGTATTGCTTATAAAATTTATTAACAAGTGGACTTTTAACTTGTTCTAATATTTCAACCTTATACATACCTAACTTAGCATCATTGACAAATACTGTTCAAATTGCTGTTTTAAAAACATTTGCTCAGCAATCGGACGGCTATGAATAGTGTTATACACTTGTTCACGCGTTTTTTTATTGCGTTTAATTTGATACGCCCAAAATGACGCTTCATAATCGAGCTGAATTTGGTATTTTTCTTCACGTGGTAACAGACATAAGTTAAAGCTCATAGTATTTCCTAATTCATTCCAATAAATTACCAGCTTAAATAGCAATAATGCTATAAACCAACCAATAAGGTGGCCATATTGCATTATACGCCGCGTATTTTATTTACTTCTGTAGTAATTTAAAATAGCAGCCACAACATTTTAGCATCTTATTATTGTTGATTAATTTATTTTTATCCCGCCGTATTTTAATACCAATCTGCTTATGTATGGGGTCTATTTAACGTTAAGAAAATTACGCTATAACTAGGGGCTGTTGATCTTTGTAGTATATATATTAATCAGCCCATATTGGTAGCCACATCATAGTGAATGCTAAAGCGAGCATGGAATGATAATTCCGCTCAAGCTTTTCATACCGTGTGGCTATCCCTCTATATTGTTTGATCCGACCAAAGGCATTCTCAACTAAGTGCCTATATTTGTACATGCACCAGTCAATATCTTCATTACCCACTAAACTGTTATCCTTGCGTGGAATAACGGGTGTAGCGCTATTGTCACGAATAAACTCTCTTAGTTTTTCACTATCGTAGCCTTTATCTGCGACAACAACATTACTCGTTGGGCAATTGGCTACAAGTGACTCTGCATGGACGATATCATGCGTATTTCCACAGGATAATTCATAATAAACAGGCAATCCTCCGCTATCTACTGCAAGATGAATTTTAGTCGAATTACCACCTCGACTCTTACCGATTGATTCATTGTCAGCGGTTCTTGCACCGCAACTATGCTGGTGAGCCCTGACAATACTGCCATCAATAAAGATCCAATCCATATCAGCATAGTGGGATAACACTCGAAATAATTCATTCAAAATATCTTTTTTGGACCATAAATTAAATCGTCTATAAATAGCACTCCACGAGCCGAAATAAGACGGTAAATCTCGCCAAGGAATACCGGTACGCATCCTATAGAGTATGCCTTCGAGCGTTTTTCTATGCTCAGGCTTATTATAAATTCGACCACTTAAGTGCATTACTTTTGATAAGACATTCCATGTCGCGTCTGTTAACATTAATCTTGGCATGAGGGTTCGGTGTAACGTTTTTTAGCGAATTCAATTATACCTTATCCTTATGCTGTTTGTTTTTTATACCGCAAAGATCAACACGCCCTAGTTGTTCTAAATAAAAAATTTTTAACGACGTTATAGTGCAATTTAATTCGTTAAATTGATCAAAGATTTATGCAGGTTGGTATAACAACCGTTTTGTGTGTTCCAAGAACACAATTGGCACATAGAAAAGCAAGCTTTAGATGAAATTAGTTATGAGGTATCGATTATAGATTAATAGTCGTAACAGTAGCTTTGTGGCCGTAAATAGTACTTTAGTGACTGGCTAATTAATCGAAGTTTTGGATAAAAAATCTATCCCAAGCAGCTATTTTCAGCGCTAACTGCCTTGAATTTACTTGTATTAGGCCTGTAAATAAAACTATAAAAATTCGAGTCGCCATAAAATTAAACTTAATGTAAATTATCCCAACTCGCTAAATTGTTCGAATTCTATGCAGCATTGGCATTATATGTGCCAAAAGGCAGATAAGAATTAAAAATCAAATCCTTGCTGTTTGGTTTTACTATTTAGCACTGAATTTTTTTGATCTTTTTGCAGGTAACGTTTGTAGCGTTGTTGGCATAAACTAAGCACTTTCTTTTTTTGGGCATTACTTAGTGAGTTCCAAGTAAAACGCTCATCGCGACTGCGGTAGCATCCCTTGCAATACCCTCTATTATTCACTAGACAAATACTTTTGCAAGGGCTTGGAATATCAAATATTTCAATTTGTTGCATTGTATTAATACCACTTAAGAAGGTCAGACTTTTAGTATAGCGTTTTTTTTAAGCAAAAAAAAAGTGACAAATAAACAGTCACTTTTCAAAGGTTATTAAACTCACCTGTGACCTTTCAGCATAAAAGTTCTATTTAGACGCAATTGAATCACGGCGCGAGGTCTGCAACCTCGTGGGCAAAGTAAATACAGAGCAACAAAGAGTAAGTCGCCCAAGAGCTAACTCAAAGGGCTGCGTATGTTTAATCTAAAAAAGGTAAGCAGACCCCGCTTAGTGCTCACAACTTTTAATATTAATCTCACTCTTACGATGAAAAGGCTTAGCGTACATTGCAAGTACAAGCGGTTTAAGCTCTTCAGGTACATTAGCCATTCGCTGTTCGAAGGTGGCTGTATCTGGTGAGTCAATTACTGCTTTTTTACAGCCACCAGCAATATAATTTCCGGGGTGTAAATAAAATGAATCCACTATTTGCTGATCAATCGTTTTTGCCAACGCTTCTGCGCTATCACAATGGGATTCAATAGGCCGTCCAAACGCTAAATGAACATGTCCCTTGGCGGTACTAAAGCCTTCGACGATACTGGCAATATCTTCACCAGCAGACTTAATATATTCACCGTGGAGTTGCTTATGGTATAACTCTTTAGCTTTAGAAATAGCACACGGCTCGTATTGATAAGATATAGAAACAGGGACTATTTTTAACTCTTTTATATAATCACCAAATTCTTTCTTTTGCTTGCGCCCATTAAGTTGCAGCATTTTTAGAAGCGCAGGATCCGTTTGATCAAATCCATCTTTCGCACGCCCCTCTTTTTGTGCAATCCAAATTGAATTACCACTCATCAACGAATCATAAATATAGGATGAAAGTTGAGTAAGTGCTTTTAGCATTTCTTTAGGTGCTTTAGCTGAGCGCTTAACTATAAAGCTTTTATTTAAGCGCATAAGTTCAGTGATATAAGGTATTTGTAATAAATTATCGCCAATGGCAATACGCACTGTTTTCATTTTGTGTTGAAACAAACCCCAATTGACTAATGCTGGATCCAGTACTATGTCGCGATGGTTAGAGATAAATAAATAAGCTTGTTTAGGGTCTAATTCATCGAGACCTGAAAAAGTAACTTTTGACGTGGTGCGTTTTACTAGCTTATCAAGGTATTGTGCAACCTCGTTCTGTACGTCTTCAACAGTTTTTACCTGCCCCCATTTTTTACGCAGCTGGCTTCTTACCAGTGGACGTGTAATGAATGGCACAAACGATAAAAAACGCGGTAAGTTGTATTTTGCTATTACATCAATAAACGCATTATCGTTGATTAAACGCGTAAGCGAAGCCGCAACTTCATCGTCATTATATGGGCGTATATCTGTGTATTTATCTTCTAATTCACTCATTACTACATCTATAATGTTAAAAAACGGCACGCCAAAGCGCACCGTTTATGTCTATGTTCAATTATAACTCAGCCAATCTAAAATGCGAAATAACCAATAAACGGCTTTTATTACTTAAGTGGATCATGCTCTTTACTTTACATAAAGTTCGACCATGAAACCTGGTATTAGTGCAACAAATTTAGCTAACCAATCCAATAAAATACCATATTCTTAGACTGTTAGTGGGCTGACCACATGAGCAACTCCATTTTAAATTAAAACCAACTAGGACCTGTTGGCATTTTAGGATTAAAATCTGTTCAATCTAGGGGTAATTTAATCGCGGCGTGAGGTTTGTAACCTAGTGGGCTCGGTAACTGCTCCTGCGTTACCCTGCTGGCTTACATCCCTGTCTCTTATACACAAGTCTTTGAATATCGTTAAGTCTGTGATCTAATCGATCATCATCACTCATAGATTTATCATATGCACACAAACACTTCTGAAGAATGGGCTCAATTAATTTTTGGTAACGCTAATTTAGGAGATCCGAGACGCACCCGACGATTAGCTCTACTAGCAAGCGATATGGCTGAGAATGCAGACAGCTCAATTGTTAAGGCTTCTGATACACCCGCAAAAATTGAAGCCGCTTATCGTTTCATTAGAAATGAGAAAATATCCCCTCAAGCGATTGCCTATTCAGGATTCTCACAAACGAGTGAAGCGGTAAAGCAGTTGCCTTTGGTTCTCGCTATCCAAGATACGACAGGATTGACATTTAAACACAGTGTTTGCAAAGAATTAGGCGATGTGAACTGTACAAATACATTAGGGGCTGTTGATCTTTGTTTGAATTTTGTGCGTAAGCGGTAATCTCGTATAATTTACTTCGCCAAAAACAAACCTTACGAGATTACCATGCCCCGATTAATGCTCACTGATAAGTTGTGGTCGAAGCTAAAATCAATTTTGCTTGAAGATAGAGTTTATAACAAGCTTGAACACAGACAAACGATGGAAGGAATTTTATATCGCTTACGTGTTGGTTGCCCATGGCGTGACCTCCCTGAGTGTTTTGGTTTATGGAATACTATTTACCGCCGATTTCTACTTTGGTCTAAAAAAGGAATATTAATAAGGTTGTTCAAATCATTATCCGCCAATAGTGACACTGAGTGGGAATTCATTGATGGCAGTTATGTTAAAGCACATCAACACAGTACAGGTGCTGCGTCTCAACAAGAACAAGCGATAGCATTAAGTCGTGGCGGTAATACAAGTAAAATTCATTTAGCTGTTGATAGTTATGGCTTACCAATTGAATTTATTATTACAGGCGGCGATGTTCATGATAGTAAAGTGGCAAATGAACTGATTGAATTATTGCCCCAAGGCGATTTTGTTATCGCAGACAAAGGCTATGATAGTGAAGTCATTAGAAATAAGGTTCGAGAGAGAAACTCAAGCCCAGTGATCCCTAGAAAGAAAAACTCAAAAACAGGTAATGGTGATATTGATTGGTGCTTATATAAATATAGGCATTTAGTTGAAAATGCCTTTGCAAGGCTAAAGCACTTCCGTGCTATAGCGACAAGGTACGATAAATTGAAATTACAGTTTGAGAGTATGTTAGCGCTGGCATGTGCAATGATTTGGCTACCAATGTGAAAGATCAACAGCCCCTAGGAAAACCATCAAAAACAAGAACGCTATATGCGCATTCAACTTTAGCAATTGATGCAGATACGGAGCACGTTATTGGTTTACTCGACCAGTCCTATTGGTTTAGGAAATCAAAGGTTAAAGGGACTAAAGATCAACAACAGCAACGCCCTTACGAAGAGAAAGAAAGCTATCGCTGGCAACAAACATTAATGGATATAAAAAAACGTACAGGTGAATTATCAAATATACTTAACATCTGCGACAGAGAAGCTGACATTTATGAGTACATGACTTACCAAAAAGATGAAGGGCATCGATTTTTAGTCAGAGCAAAAGAAAATAGAAAATTAATAGAGCCTCAATGCAATCTCAATCAGTTAATAGAAACAGCGCAGGGTCAGTGTTGTTACACTATTAATATAGCGCAACGTGCGGGAAGAAAAGCGCGTCAGGCCCGAATTACATTGAGCTATCAACCTATAACACTCGCCAAGCCTAAGCGAGTACAAGGGCAAGAATCACCGACATTGAGCGTCAATGTCATTGTCTGTCAGGAAAAAGAAAGTACGCAAAAAAATCCATTATGTTGGATTTTATATACGACAGAGCCCGTAAATACAGCAGAAGATGCCCAGAAATTAGTAAGATACTATGAACTTCGCTGGCGTGTAGAGGAGTTTCATAAAACATGGAAAACAGATGGAACCGAAGTAGAAGATTTACGTTTGCAGCACAGTGATAATATTTTACGAATTGCGATCATTAAAGCGTTTATTGCTGTCAGGTTATTACAGCTGCAAAATATGGCGCAAAGGAGTGAATTAGACAAAGAAGTGAGATGTACAACTTGTGTTAAAGAGATGACGTGGAAATTACTATGGGCAAAGGTTGAAAAGGATGTGTTGCCGGATAAAGTACCGTCTCTCCAATGGCTATACTATAGTTTAGCGAAATTGGGAGGGTGGTATGACAGTAAAAGAAATGGTCGAGTTGGCGTAAAAGCACTCTGGAAGGGGTGGTTGAAATTAGCAGAAATGGTCGAATCTGCCGAATTGTTAATATCAATTCAGCAGACAGAAAAGTTGTGATCAAGAGACAGGCTTACATCCATGTAAGAATAATTAAAAACCGCGCAACAAAGAGTAAATTACCCCTGGCAGAATCCTACAGGCACCGCATGTTTGGCATTTATTCTATGGGGAATAACCACACTACATAGGCTCTGCCTTGCCTAAATACCAAGCATGCCGCTGTAAATTCAACCTCGAAAGATAAACAAGCCCTAATCATTTGGTAGTAATACCATTAACAAAGACTTTCTTTCGTAGTACCTTAAGCCCATATTTTCGATCTATTTTTAGGGCTCATAATGAACATTACTATTATTGATAACGCTACATTAGCTAAAACATCTCTTACTTGTATTGAACAACTTGGTAAATTAACGACTTATGAACTTACTAGCCCAGAGCAAGTTATTGAACATTGCCAAGATGCTGATGTATTAATCACTAATAAAGCAGTTTTAAATCGCGACACGATTAGTCAACTGACTCAGCTTAAACTAATCTGCGTTAGCGCAACTGGTACTAATAATGTTGATTTAGAAGCCGCTAAAGAATTTGGTATTGCCGTAACTAATGTAGCTGGCTATTCAACACCTTCTGTTGTTCAACATACGTTTTCTTTAATTACTAATTTACTGGGTAACACACACCGCTATCAGGCGGATTGCCAGCAAGGCGCGTGGCAAAAAAGTGACATGTTTTGCATACTCGATTACAGCTTTAACGACCTACAAGGTAAAACATTTGCCATTATAGGCGGTGGTACGTTAGGCAAGGGTGTTGCGAAAGTGGCTGAGGCATTTGGCGCTAATGTTATTGTAGCAGAGCGTAAAGGGGTTAAATGTCGAGATGGTCGTACGCCTTTTGAAGACGCCATTAAAACAGCAGATATAATCAGCGTACACTGCCCGCTAACAGATGAAACACGTGATTTAATTTCGCTTAATGAGCTTAAAATGATGAAGCCAAGTAGCATTATTATTAATACCGCACGTGGTGGCATTATTAACGAAGCCGACCTAGCTAAAGCACTTGAGCAAAACCTAATTGCAGGCGCAGGTGTTGATGTACTAACTAAAGAGCCTGCCGAGCTTTCAAATCCACTTGCTAATTACAAAGGCAATAATTTATTACTCACTCCACACATTGCATGGGCAAGTACTGAATCTATCGTGCGCTTAATTAATGAAGTAAGTTTAAATATTACTGCATTTAATAATGGTGAATCACGTAACCGCTTGGTGTAGTGATTTTATTGTAGTAATCAAAAAAACTAAAAAATGGCTGTTTTTACTAACACATTTAATATTTTGCTAGATAAAAACAGCCAAGACAACTTAAGACAATGATTAATAACAACTTATAATTATGGTATACCCTTTGCTTTAATACAGCTAATAACAAATTAAAAACTTTATTAAGGTAAATAAAAATGAAAAAATCACTTTTAGCTGCAGCTTTAATCGCTCCATTTTTAACAGGCTGTGTTATTGCAGTGTCAGATGGCGAAACAGAAACACATTGGGCTGGTAAAAATTCATCTAGTTGGGAAACTAAGAATAAAAATAATCGTGAAGCCATCTCAGAGCTTGCAATGGATAGTAGCTATCAATCCGTGTTAACTAAATTAAAAACACCTGACTTCACTGAATTATTAAAAAAAGGTGATGATGTTTATCAAATACTGTTTTACGTAACGCATAGCGTTCATTCTGACGGAAAAACAACGAAAGATGAATGTACTCCACTGGTATTTAAAAATGACAAATTAGTCGGTATGGGCGAAAGTGCTTTGGGAATGATAAATAATTAAAAAACCGTCACTACATTGTTATTGCCGCCTTTATTGATGGAACTTAGGTTAGGTTATTTGTAGGAGTGTGATACCAATCTGCTTATATATGGGGTCTATTTAACGTTAAGAAAATTACGCTAGGACTAGGCAAAAGTTTTTGTATCTAGGGCGTGTTGTTCTAAATAAAAAATTTTAACGACGTTATAGTGCAATTTAATTCGTTAAATTGATCAACGATTTATGCAAGTTGGTATGGCATATACAAACCAACTTTTTCTTATTGTAAATCCACTCAACACGCTGGTGTTAATTGTTATAAGATAAGAAGTAAAAGTAGTTTATTATACGCAATACAGGTCACTTAGGAGATAAAAGCTCAATTAGCGTGCAATAATTTGATTACGCCCAGCATCTTTCGCTGCATACAAACCTAAGTCAGCCTCTTCTAAAAGTGTTTGCTCAGCATACACTTTACCACTTTCAGTCGTTGCTACTCCGATACTAATAGTTATATGTTCAGCATTAAGTGACGCTTTATGTTCTATCTTCAGTGCGTTTACAGCATTTCGTAATGTGTTAGCAAATTGAATAGCCTCGTGTTTATTAACACCAGGTAACACGGCAGCAAATTCTTCTCCGCCATAACGTGCAACAAAATCACCACCACGTTTACACTGAGCAACAAGTACTTGCGCCACTTTTTTTAAGCACTCATCACCGGCACGATGCCCATAACAATCGTTATAACGTTTAAAGTGATCTATATCCATCAGTAATACCGACAGGGGTGTGCTACCTCGTTTACTTCTGCGCCATTCACGAGATAAATTTTCATCAAGATAACGTCTATTAGGTATTTCTGTTAGGCCATCAATTGAAGCTAACATCTCAAGCAAGTCATTTTTTTGTTTAATGAGTAACTGATTACGTACTCTCACCCTGACAATTGAAGCACTAAATGGCTTAATTATATAATCCATAGCCCCCAGCTCTAAACCTTTAGATTCATCTTCATGGCTTTGATTAGCTGATATGAAAATAATGGGGATAGAGTGTGTGATTGGGTTTTCTTTTAATTGCACAAGTACTTCGTAGCCATCAATACCCGGCATTACAACGTCGAGAATGATCAAATCAACCTGTGTTGTTTTCACAAAAGTCAGTGCTTTTTCACCGCTTTCAACTAAAAACACATCATGCTCACCTTTGAGTGTTTTTTCGAGCACTAAACGGTTAAGAGGATCGTCGTCAACAATTAATACCTTAGCTTTTTTCGACATCCATTGCTCCCAAGCCTTTTATAAAAACAATTACCTGCTCTAGCTGCATAATAAGCTCTTTTAACGAAATTTCAACAGACTCATTGGTTGTCTTAAACTGATGTTCACATTGTTGGGCACAAAGTGATAACCGCTTGAAGCCTAAATTGCCTGCCACACCTTTTATACTATGCACTAAGCGTACCAAATCATTTCTATTGGTACTTCCTTCTATTTGGGTGAGCTGGGTTTGGCACAAATTAGCAAACTTATCAATCATGGTTTTGAGTAATGCCTCATCAAAACTGAACTGCGTTAATGCAAATGATTCTTCAAAAAAGCTAGGTTTGGAGAGCCCTAAGTCTGCAATTGCATCAATGAGTACGTCAGCCACTACAGGCTTTGTTAAGTGTTTATTCATACCGCATTTTAATGAGCGCTCAACATCAGCTGGTTCGCAATGAGCGGTTAATGCAAAAATAGGTAATTGCTTAGTGTCAAACTGTTGGCGAATTAAAGCCGTTGCTTGACAGCCGTCAATATGCGGCATTTGTACATCCATTAAAATTAAATCAGGCTTTAAAACGCGTAATAGTTCTATTCCCTCAACGGCACTCATAGCTGTAACAACATTAGCTTTAGCTTGATGCAACACACTGCTAATAATGTCTAAGTTTAATTGGTTGTCATCAATTGCTAACACTAATAATCCCGCTATACCCCTTTTATACACCTGTTCATTCGTTACTACTATTTCACTGTTTATATTAGGCTGCGAGGCAACATCCAAATTAAGCAAGCGTTGAGCAAGTGCTGATGCTTTAACATGTTGAACTGATAGCAGCTGACTTGTTGACAAATTTAATGTGTGTTGATGGTTGATGATAACCACTGAAATTGCTTTTGAAGATAATGAATCGTTGATTGCTTGCACACTTAGTAATTTAGGTAAGTCATCAGCATCTATAATTAAGTTTTCAGTTTCGGTTAACTTTATGGGATATTCTAACGCTTCCTTTAGGTCAATACTTATTAACTTCGGTAAAGCGCCCACAACACGTTGTAGCTCATAGCTTTGCTCAGATATAACGGCTAATGCATTTGCTGGTAATACGCTACTTTTTGTTGTATCCACCTGTAACAAAATACTAAAATAAAACTCACAACCATGACCTTTCTCACTATTTAATGCAATTTCACCACCCATTAGTGATACCGCATGCTTAACAATAGCGAGTCCTAATCCAACGCCTTGGTGGATCCTTGTTGATGATTCATCACCTTGCGTGAAAGCATCAAACAAACGCCTTTGATCAGCTTTATCAATCCCGCAGCCAGTATCAATTACACGAAAACAGATAAGCTGTTGTTCAATACTTACGCTTTGTACTAAATCCATTTTTAGTACAATAGAGCCCGAGCTTGTAAACTTAACCGCATTCGTTAGTAGATTACCTAAAATTTGCTGTAAGCGGATACTATCGCATATAAAAACAGGAGCAATTAAAGGGTCTACATCAATAATAAACTCAACATTTTTATTTTCACACAGCGGCGCCGTTAAGCTATCGCAAATATCAATTAGCTCTACAATATTAAATGGCGCTAACTTAAGTTCAGCTTGCGCACTTTCTACGCGTGCAAAATCCAGCATTCGGTTAAGCATCAATAATAAACTTTGCGCAGCGTGTTTAGCCTGGCCTGTTTGTTGTAGTTGCTTTTGGGTAAGCCCCTGATCTATTAACATATCAAGTAGGCCCAATACCGCGTTAAGTGGAGTGCGTATTTCATGGCTTAAATTAGCAATAAAACGGCTTTTAGCAAGGGTTGCTCGCTCAGCATCATGCTTAGCTTTAGTTAGTGCGCTTACATCCTGTAAATGAATAACATAATAAGAAGGATCACGTTTTTCATCCCACACGAGTGATACACTCAATTGTAACCAATTGGCTAATTTCCCTTGCGCTAAGGTTAAATGGTATACCTTTTTCTTGTCGTCGAGTAACTTTGCTAAAGTGATTTTTATTTCTTGCCATTGGCTGTCGTCAAAGAGCATTTTAAGCTGCTCTCCTACTAAAACAGGATGTTCTATAAATAATTTTCTGGTCGCTTTATTAACTTGTACAATCGTGTGCTCAAGCGACAGCAGCACAACGCTATTAGCAGCAAATTCAATCGCACTTCTAAATTTAGATTCTGAAGCTTTTAAAGCGTACAACGTTTGTTGTTGCTCAGTTATATCTCGTCCTATTCCCATTGTACCCAAAAAATGTTGATGCTCATTATAAAAAGGAGCTATGGTTAATTGATAGGACTTATTCTCTGTGTCTATTCGTTGTTGTATATCGTGACGGTTTTGTAGAACTTGCTTTTCTAAAACGCTAATTTGTTCATCATCATTGCTAATTTCCTCCATGCGTTTACCCACTAATGCTGTTTGCTCTTTACCTATATACGCTTCAAATGCCTTATTACACCCTAAAAACAAACCGTCAATATTTTTAAAATAAATTAAATCGGGCACACTGTTAAGCATCGTGTTGAGTAATGCTAGGTGGCGTTCTTTTGCTTCATAGCTACGCTTTAGCTTTTCGGATTGCAGCTGCACTTGCTCATCAAGATCTTTATTAGCATTTTGCAGTGATTCCACCAGTTGCTTATTTTTAGCAAATACGCGTTTTACTTTCGAAAACCAAGGCTGCCAATTAAGAGGTATTTGATAATCTAATTGTTTATTTTGTTGTGTATCATTTTGCTCTAAATAGTGCATTAAATGCGTCATCGGTTTTATAAAAATACGCTGGCTTAACCAAAAAAACACACCAAACATAATGCTTAAAAATAGTGTTAAAAATATAAATTCTAATAATACTTCGTAACGAATAGAGTTTACTAAATTTGATTTAGGTTCGTGAAATGCAGCATGAATAGGCAAATTGCCCATTGGTTGCATAAAATAATTAGTGTTACTGGTTAATATCGTCAGTTTATTCTCCGGACCTGCGATGCTTGGCCAATAGGTTTTTAGATCGATGGCTTCGTCAATTAGATTTTTTGAGCTGGCAATAATGTGATGGAACTGATTCATAAATACATATTCACCGTGGTTAGGTGATACTTTTTTTAGCCAAGTAGACATTGCCTGCACATCGTAAATTAAAATAATGTAATCGCTTGAACCAAGTTCTCGCTGACGGCCTATAGCAAAATAAGCTTTACCATCTATATTAATTATTGGGCTTGATGAAAGGTTATTTGGAGAAAACTCGGGTTTAAATTGCCCGTCTAAAATTTCGGTTAATAAAAAGCTTTTACTTTTATTACGCCTTGCCACATATGCAATACCACGCTCATCCACATAAGCGACTGCTGAAAGTGACTGCATCAGCGAAAGCGTCGTATTAAAAGAAGGGCCTAACGCGACTAATTGCTGCCACTGTAAAAGCTCACGAGTAGAAAGTGAAAAATCTCCTTTACCAACAATTTCAGTGCCTTGGTTTATAAAATGACGGTAGTAGTAACCATCATACTGGCTAATACCTTCAAGAAGAGTGCTATTTAATTGATTATAAGGAGGCAGTTCGTACAGTGTAAACATCGTAGTAAGTAAGTCACTTGCCGCTTGCATGCCATGACTTACTTGTGCAGATACATTGATAAAATCGGCTTCGCGCTTTTCAACAATGCGTTCAAGCTTAATATTATATAAATGTAAGCATAATAAAAGAGCTACAACTAATGGAACCAAAAGCGCAACAAATAAAGAACGATAATAATGTTTAAGAGGTAAAAAATTCAACGTACTGCCTGCGTTATGGCTCGAAAATCAATCGATAGACTATCGAGCCAATTTGTTAAGCGCAAGTTATAAATTTTCTTCTGCAAATGACGCTAAGCGACTACGTACAACCCCGTTAAGGTTTATCGTTGCACTGCCCTCAAAGTTTTTAAAACGCTCTACTATGTACGTTAAGCCCGAAGTCACCGGTGTTAGGTAGTTACTGTCTATTTGCGCCAAGTTACCCGTACAAATTAATTTAGTACCTTCGCCGCAGCGAGTAATAATCGTTTTAAGTTGAGATGCCGTTAAATTTTGGCTCTCATCTAAAATTACCACCGCATTTTGAATGCTACGCCCACGCATAAAGTTAACCGATTTAAACTGCACATTGGCTTTTTCCATAATGTAGTTTCGGCTTGATATCGGATTTTCGTCGCCTTTGTGCAATACCTCCAGCGTATCGGTAATGGCTGCAAGCCATGGCGCCATTTTCTCCTCTTCTGTGCCGGGTAAAAAACCAATGGACTCTGCTATTTCAGGGGTATTACGCTAAAGTATCCCCAGAATTAGCCTTTATATATCAATAAACTAACAGTATTAAAAAATGTGGGAAGCGAGGGAACATTCATGGTGTTTTGTGATCTTATGAATCACTTACAAACAACAGAGCTAAACACCATGAATGCTTTTACTATTTTGCACAATATGCTCCGCGCTGTCACCCCTAAATCAATTCATAAAGCCAGATTTAATACTCTAGTCGCTGCCGTTAAATCTCTTTTGCACTGTCAGCAATGCACCTTGACGTCTATCGGTCGCAATTTGAATTCAAAAACAACTGAAAAACATGATATTAAACGTATTGATCGACTGCTCAGTAACCACGAGCTTTTACGTGAATCAACAACGGTTTATGTTCACTTAAGCCGTTTTGTGGTCACTGAAAAGCATCCCGTCATTTTGGTTGATTGGAGTCATGCCGATACACAAACCAAATATTGTATTCTGCGTGCCAGCATTGTCAGTGAAGGTCGCTCTTTAACCCTGTATCAGGAAAGTGCACTCAGCTTTCAATATCATTGCCCAAAAGTACAAAAACGGTTCTTGAAGATGCTCAAACTGATCTTGCCGAGTGATTGCCGGCCCGTCATTGTGACGGATGCGGGCTTTAAAGTTCCTTGGCTCAAAGCCGTGCGAAACAATGGCTGGCATTATATTAGCCGAGTTCGAGGTACGGCACACTTGAAAACGCAGGGCAGCGATGAGTTTGTTCCATGCCAGTCACTATTCAAGAGCAATCAACGTAAGAGCCAGTATCTTGGCGCGACCGAGTTGACCAAAAGTGCAAAATATCAAACGCATGCAGTGCTGGTTGGCAAGGGGCATAAGTTATTAAAAAGAGATAAAAAACGTGGTTATAAGGAGCCTTGGCTACTCGTTTCTTCACTTCCAAAAAAGCACCACTTTCTCGAAAAAGTGCTCAAATTATATGGTATGAGAATGCAAATAGAAGCCGGATTTCGAGATCAAAAAAGTGTTAGGTTCGGCTTAGGCTCAGATCTACACAGAACGAACAAACTCTACCGATTAGACATACTTTTACTGCTCGCAACACTGGCGCATTGGTTCTCAATGATGCTGGGTGCAGTGATAGACAAAGCAGGAAAGACAGGATCTTTTCAAGCTAACTCAACCAAAAGCAGGCGAGTAGTGTCATGGGCATTTGTTGGGTTGCGATACTTCAAAAAACAGTCCATTAAACTGCGACGGCGAGATTATTTAGAAGGGCTCGCCTATTTCGCACAAGTGGTAGTGCAACTCAATTGGAAAAATATGGATGTGAGTGATGTAATTGAAACTTAATGATTATTTTTGGGGATCCCTTAGGGTATTACGGGTGACTATTACTTTATCGTAAATACCTTTTTCGATGACCATTTCAAGGGCGCTGGCAAGCGCTAACAAGGTTTTACCACACCCCGCAGGGCCGGTTAAAATAACAAGTTCAATACTTGTATCCAGTAGTGCATCAAGCGCCATACCTTGATAAATGTTTTTAGGTTTAACGCCCCATGCTTGTTGATGCATTAAACGCTCAACGCCAATATCTTTTAGCGTTATGTGCTCGTCATCGTACGATTTAACACGTGCCGCAAACTGATCCCCTCCATCAAATAAATATTCATTACAAAATACATCAGGTATTAAGTTTTTAGGCACATGATGAAACGTATCACGTCCGTGTTGCTGCGTATTACACTCCCCTACATGCTCCCAAAAATCCCCTTCAATTTTTTTATAACCACTAGGGGCTGTTGATCTTTGTAGTATATATATTAATCAGCCCATATTGGTAGCCACATCATAGTGAATGCTAAAGCGAGCATGGAATGATAATTCCGCTCAAGCTTTTCATACCGTGTGGCTATCCCTCTATATTGTTTGATCCGACCAAAGGCATTCTCAACTAAGTGCCTATATTTGTACATGCACCAGTCAATATCTTCATTACCCACTAAACTGTTATCCTTGCGTGGAATAACGGGTGTAGCGCTATTGTCACGAATAAACTCTCTTAGTTTTTCACTATCGTAGCCTTTATCTGCGACAACAACATTACTCGTTGGGCAATTGGCTACAAGTGACTCTGCATGGACGATATCATGCGTATTTCCACAGGATAATTCATAATAAACAGGCAATCCTCCGCTATCTACTGCAAGATGAATTTTAGTCGAATTACCACCTCGACTCTTACCGATTGATTCATTGTCAGCGGTTCTTGCACCGCAACTATGCTGGTGAGCCCTGACAATACTGCCATCAATAAAGATCCAATCCATATCAGCATAGTGGGATAACACTCGAAATAATTCATTCAAAATATCTTTTTTGGACCATAAATTAAATCGTCTATAAATAGCACTCCACGAGCCGAAATAAGACGGTAAATCTCGCCAAGGAATACCGGTACGCATCCTATAGAGTATGCCTTCGAGCGTTTTTCTATGTTCAGGCTTATTATAAATTCGACCACTTAAGTGCATTACTTTTGATAAGACATTCCATGTCGCGTCTGTTAACATTAATCTTGGCATGAGGGTTCGTGTAATGTTTTTTAGCGAATTCAATTATACCTTATCCTTATGCTGTTTGTTTTTTATACCGCAAAGATCAACACGCCCTAGTAAGCAGGCTTATATCGTCAATAAGTTGGTCGGTGCGGTAATCCTCAACATATTTAAGCCCAGCGCCTTTGGCTTTTAGGCGCATGTTTATGTCTTTTGTAACCAATATAACCTTTGAATCACTGTGTTGCTTTTGTAAATACACGGCGCAATTAATAATACGATGGTCGTTTTCGTTACCTGGTAAACCAGAAATGGAGTCGGCAAATAAATGATCGTTTACAATAATGAGGGTACCTGCAGAGCTCGCTTTTGCCTTTTTGTTACTCGGCAGCGCCACGCCTTGTAGCATTTGTTCGGGCGTTGCATTTTTAAGAACTTCATCTAATCCACGAATAGCGACGCGCGCATCACGGCTTACGTCGTGTTTTCTGTCTTTTATATGGTCAAGTTCTTCAAGCACCGTCATCGGAATTACAACGTCATGCTCTTGAAAAGACAAATAAGCGAGTGGTTCGTGAAGTAGTACGTTGGTATCTAGCACATACATTTTACTTTCAAGGTTCGAAGCTTTTTCCATAGCACTTTCCTTACGTTTTATGATTTTTATGCTATACCAAAATAACTAAGTAAAACGGGCAAAACTTAAACCTGCAATACTTAATTGCCAAGGCATAATGTAAGTTTAGTCTATTTGTCATAAAAGTCCGTTTTATTACAAACCATAATTAGTTTTAATTTATAAAAAAAGCAGCCATAAACAAGTTGTTTTAATAGTAATAATTAACACTTACAAAATTAATTAAAAGTGAGCCAAATAGCGCCTTGCAGTGGTGTTAGCTTACAGGTAACATAGCCGCCTTTTTCATCATAGACGAGACATACATGAATTTTTCCTTAGGTCAGCGTTGGATCAGTGATACAGAGTCAGATTTAGGATTAGGCACCGTTGTTGCCATTGAAGGCCGTCAGGTCAGCATATTATTTCCTGCCAGTGGTGAAAACCGTGTTTATTCTAGTGCAGAAGCACCTGTTACCCGTGTGGCATTTAATCCTGGCGATGTGATCAAAAGCGTTGAAGAATGGGAATTAGAAGTAGAGTCTATTGAAGTACAAGGCGAGTTACTGTGTTATCACGGCACCCGTGTTGATAACGGCGAAACAGCCAAGTTAAAAGAAACCTTTTTAGATCATTTTATTAAATTCAATAAACCACAAGATCGTTTATTTGCAGGCCAAGTAGATCGTTTTGATCGCTACACACTTCGCTACCAAACGTGGTTACATAAATTTGAACGTGAGCAATCGCCTATTAAAGGCTTAATTGGTCAGCGTGCTAATCTTATTCCGCACCAGCTTTATATTGCCCAAGAAGTGGGTAAACGTTTTGCCCCACGCGTACTTTTATCAGATGAAGTAGGCCTTGGTAAAACAATTGAAGCGGGCATGATACTACATCAACAAATTATTAGTGGCCGTGCAAGCCGCGTACTTATTGTGGTGCCTGAAAACTTACAGCACCAATGGTTAGTAGAAATGCTACGCCGCTTTAACTTACGTTTTTCTATTTTTGATGAAGAGCGCTGCGACGAAGCGTTTGCAGATTCTCCAAACGTATTTGATACAGAGCAACTAGTACTTACCAGCCTTGAGTTTTTAACCAAGAAAAAACGCTGGTTTGAACAAGCAACGCTTGCTGATTGGGACCTTTTAGTAATAGATGAAGCCCATCATCTAAGTATCAATAACGGCAAGCCAAGCTCAGAGTACCAACGTATGGCAGAGCTTAGCCAAGATATTCCGGGCCTTATTTTGCTTACAGCAACGCCTGATCAACTTGGTCACAGCAGTCACTTTGCGCGTTTACAATTACTCGATCCGGATCGTTTTTACGACTACGACGTGTTTAAAGAAGAAGAAGCAAATTATAAAGACGTAGCGCAAGCTGCAAATCAATTACTGCAAGAGCAAGCTCTGGACGACGCAGCCAAAGCCACGCTAATTGAGCTATTAAAAGAAACCGACATTACTGATATTCTTGCAAAAGCACAGCAAGGTGATTTACCAGCGCGTAAAGAAATACTTAATATGCTGCTCGATCGCCATGGCACAGGTCGCATATTATTTAGAAACAGCCGCAGCGGTATTGACGGCTACCCAAGCCGTAAATTACACGCCTACCCAATGGCACTGCCAAAACAGTATAAAACGGCTATGTCGGTTCTTGGTAACATGGGCGGCATTCAAAATGCTGAACTAAGTGCACACCGTGCTCTGTTTCCTGAAAAAATATTTCAAGAATTTGAAGGCGAAAGCGCAAGCTGGGGTTTATTCGATCCACGTGTAGATTGGTTAATCGACACCCTTAAAACACTTAAGCGCGAAAAAGTACTGCTTATATGTGCTAAAGCTGAAACAGCTATCAGCCTTGAGCAAATACTGCGTGAACGCGAAGCAATTAAAGCGTCGGTATTCCACGAAGGTATGTCGATTATTGAGCGTGACCGCGCTGCTGCATTTTTTGCAGACGAGTACGATAATGCACAAATATTACTGTGTTCAGAAATTGGCTCAGAAGGGCGTAACTTTCAGTTCTCGCATCACTTAGTATTATTTGATTTACCACTAAACCCTGACTTGCTAGAGCAACGTATTGGTCGATTAGACCGTATAGGTCAAACGCAAGATGTGAACATTCATGTGCCATATTTTGAAAACACCGCTCAAGAAGTATTGCTACGTTGGTACAACGAAGGTCTAGATGCATTCGAATCTACATCAACAACAGGCCAAATGCTTTATAAAGAGTTCCGTGATGACCTACTTGAATATATTTCTGCGCATAACTGCGATGAAGACGAACTCGATCCATTACTTGAGCAAGTAGCACAGCAAAATGCAGTACTGCGTAAAAAAATGGAAAGCGGACGAGATCGTTTACTAGAGCTACATTCATCGGGTCAAGGTGCTGCAGATTCGCTTGTAGCTGATATTGAAAAACTCGATAACCAGTTTGAATTGCCAAGCTACATGATCAACGTGTTTGACACATTTGGCGTAAGCCAAGAAGATAAAGGCGAAAACACCATTATCTTAAAGCCAACGGAACATATGTTAAATGCATCGTTCCCATCGCTTAAAGAAGACGGTATGACGGTTACCTTTGATCGCGATACGGCACTTTCGCAAGAAGACGTACACTTTATTAGTTGGGATCACCCAATGGTGCAAGGCACCATGGATATGATTTGTGACGACGACTTTGGTAGCGCATCAGTTGCACTGCTTAAAAACAAAAAGTTACCGCCTGGCACCTTTTTTGTTGAGCTTATTTTTGTTGCAGAAGCAATGGCACCAAAAGTATTGCAAGTTGGTCGCTTTTTACCGCCTACACCAATTCGTATATTGCTTGATAAAGCAGGCAATAACTTAGGTGAGAATGTAGCTTTTGAAGGCTTTAATCAGCAGCTATCAGCCGTTGGCCGCCAAACAGCCAGTAAACTTGCGGGAGCACTGCAAAGCGCTGTTCACCCGATGATCACTACCGCTAAAGATATGGCACAAGAAAAACTTGAAGTTATTCGTGCAGCGTCGCTTGTTAAAATGCAAACATCACTTAGTGAAGAGCAAGAGCGACTTGTTGCCCTTAAGCAAATTAACCCTAATATTCGACAAGAAGAAATAACGTTTTACGATAAGCAACGCAACGACCTAACTACGTATATTGAAAAAACGCAGTTACAACTTGATGCCATTCGCTTAATTGTTGTTTCGCACTAAGGTTTCAGAAAAGACTGCCAATAAGCGTAAGTTAAATAGAAGTGCGGTATTTATATCGCACTTTTTTTCATAAAAATACATCTAAAACACAGTAACTATTCCGTCACTAGACTCACAATCTATATTAACTAGAAGCTAATACCTCCAATATTTTCGCTTATGTTCACGTCGAGATATTGCATTGCATCATGTAAATTTAAAATCAATTGGCTGACTGAGATTGCAAGCTTTTGGATATCATCCCTTGAAATATAATGAGCTTTTCCATCTTTTGTCTTTCCACTTCGATGAACACAATCATGCCTAATAAGTATTGCAGTCTCAAAATATCGCCTTTCATTTACTATCAGCTTTTGAAGATCAATATCTAATACATTCATATATATTTTACTAACTACCCCGAGATTATGATAAAGAATTTCTGATAATCTACCGGTGACTATATCTTCTAATAAATTAGGTTTTTGAATAATAAGCTTAAGAGAGTACGTCTCATTTTTAAGCTTTTCCGAAGTAAGGATGAACTTTTTTATATACTCATCTGAACTGAGTACATGGCACCTTAATGCATCACCAAAGTAAGTCTCCAACGTAATGATACATTGAGTATAAAACAGTCTATTAAAATAAGTATTATTGACATAGTTTTCTGATAAAAGATGATAGGTTAATTGCTCTAAGTTAAATACGGCACTTTTAAATACAGCTTGATACTCACTTTCTCCTTCTCCTAGCTTATAACCATCATTTAGGTGATAATCAAAATTTAAAGAGTTAGGATCTTTACTTACATGCACCTGAAAAGGATTGTCACAGTTAGTGCAATTAAGGATTTCTAATTGGTGCTCAACCTCCCCGTCAATAGCAAGAGGTAAGTCATTATTAGAATCGGGCTCATGACTATTTAATTGACCACATCGACTGCAATAAAACTCTATATTTCCATACATGAAACCTCCTTTGCTTGGTATCCAGATTAAATTTTCACAACCACTCTTGTGTATTTTGTCCACCCAAAATAGCCATAATTTCTACATTTTCTTCGGTAACCCTGTAATAAATACTGTCTGAACCACAGACTGCTCGCCGATAACCCTTACGTATATGCTCAACTGATTGGTAGAAATAAGGGTTTGCTGCTAGTTTTTCAAACACAGTAAAAAAAGCATAAAAATAATTATCTGCTTGCTGTTGTGAATATTCATCACAGCCGTACTGGTAAATGCGACGTAAATCTTCTTTAGCATCGTTTGAAAGCTTGTATGTACGCATTACTTCGTGCTTGATTTGAATTCTGCTAGCATTTCATCTGCAGATTGAGTGCTAAAGCCACTTTGCTCAGACTTTGCAAGCTTACTATTTATTACCTCAGCTCTTCGAGCACGCCTGATCAGGTCGTTTACCAGTTCACTTTTATTTGCGTAATCACCCACGTTTTCAACGTGATTACGCAACCATAAATCATTTTGCTCAGTAAGCGAAATACTTTGTCTAGCCATAACATTAAACCTTGCTTGCAATAGTTGGTGTAATTTTACACCAGAACAAAAAACACGCAATAAATTTTTCCCTTGAGCCTTCAGCCTCGCTCCACTAAAATAGCGCCCTTAAAAATCATTAAGGCAGGCTGTGTTAGTTAACTATAATCCCCCAATGAGCCCGTATTTAACAATACTTTTCCAAGACGACGATTTGCTCATCGTTAATAAGCCAAGCGAGTTATTAACCGTCCCGGGTAAAGATCCTAAACATGCCGATTGTTTAATAAGCCGTGTTAATCGTGTTTTTCCAACAGCTAAAATAGTTCATCGTTTAGATATGGCAACATCGGGCATACTTTGCCTTGCTATGAATAAAGTAGCGCACAGGCATTTAAGTATGCAGTTTCAAGAACGCGAAACCGCTAAGCGTTATATTGCACGTGTATTTGGGCAGCTTGAGGTCGATACGGGAACCGTGGATCTGCCGCTTATTTGTGATTGGCCTAATCGCCCAAAACAAATGGTTGATCACGAAAATGGTAAGCCATCACTTACGCACTTTAAAATACTTGAGCGCGAAGCCGATGCTACCCGTGTAGAGCTAACGCCAATAACTGGGCGCTCACATCAGTTACGTGTGCATATGCTAAGTTTAGGACATCCTATTTTAGGTGATAGGCTCTATGCCCATAAAGACGCACTTGCCGCAGCTCCTCGCTTACAATTACACGCGCAAATGCTGAAGTTGAAGCACCCTACAACTGAGCAAGTACTTACATTTGAAGCCGAACCTGAGTTTTAATCATTGCATTAATGATTATTAAGCCATAGTGCTAAACTTTTACCGTACTACGCCGATACCTAATTAGTATTCATTATTTGAGCTTCTTATGGTATCTGCGCAGTTTTTAAAAAGTATACTTAACGTATTACTAATGTGTACGCTATTTTTAAGCGTACAGGTAACAGCTGCAGAGCATATTGCCCCTCCTACATTATCAAGTATTGAAAACAACGATATTGAACGCTTGCTTCCAAATGACGAAATAAAATCAATACTTGCAGGTGAAACCGAGTTTTTGAGTTTATACAGCGAATATATGAGCGCCGACTTTAGAGGTGTTGTATTACTTATACCCGACTGGCAATCAGTGCCAACAAACAATGCTGGCATGAGTTTTTTACGAAAAGAACTTAATAACTTAGGCTATACCACTTACGCAATGACGGTACCCGACATAGACTGGCAAGCCAGCAAAGTACCAGACTCATCAACAGAAATGCCTGCAGAAACAACGACACCTGATGCAGCTACAAGCACAGAGCCTGCGACTGCAGATATGAAGAAAAATGCAGAACCTCATTATGTTAATGCTTTAGAAAAAGTGACTAATGAAGTACTCGACAATTATAAAATAAATCTGATTGCTCGCTTTAATGCGCTATACCAAACTGCAATGCAAGAGCCAGGTAACGTAGTGGTTATTGCACAAGGTACCAGTGCTGGCGTATTACTTGAGCACTATGCCGACTTTCCAGAACAGAGAGTAGATGCATTTATAAGTTTAAGCAGTTACTTACCTAATACTAAACGTAATAAAGATTTGAGCCAAACAACATCACTTGTTACGCCAGCTTTACTCGATATTTACTATGCTAATGACAGCAATGATATTTTAATGAGCCTTAAAAATCGCCAACGCTGGGTTAACCGAAATGCGAAATTTGATTATCGCCAACGCCAGCTATTTGGCCTGCGCGATCAACCGGATCAACACGCACGCCTAACAAAAGAAATAGACGGCTTTTTACGCCGCCTTTTTTAAATATTCATAAGCCGCTTGAATATCTTGGCTCTTTTTAACTGCAAGCTCCATCATGTGTTTTGGTAAACCTTGCGATACCAATTTATCTGGGTGATGTTGGGACATAAGTTTACGGTACGCTACTTTTATCTCACGCTCAGTCACGCCATCATTAAGCCCTAATAACGCCAATGCCTGTGTACGATTCATATTATTATTGGGTGGGACATGATGACCCGAGCCTTCACGGTAGCTGCTACTTTGCCCTTGGCTTTGTTGCTGTTGATTAAAGCGCTGTTGTTGCTTTCTAAAATTAAATTCTGCTTGATAGCGTTTTAATACAAATGCAAAATGCGTTTTCGAAATCCCTAACTGCTTACTTACCTCTGCTAACAATTGCTTTTCTTGTTCGGCTAACACCCCATCAGAGAATGCCATTTGAATTTGTATTTCTAAAAACAATTGCATCAAGTCGTTTCGCTTAGCAAAGCGTTCTTTAAAGTCGTGCACGGTTTCTTTAAGTGAGAAGTCGCCCTCTTTACCCGACTGAAAAGCCTGCTGTGCTTCGCGGCGCTCTTCGCCTTTCAAACCCATTTCATCCATAAACAAGTTGGCGGCTTTTATATGCACTTCGCTAACTCTGCCATTCGATTTAGCAATATGCCCCATTACGGCAAAACAGCTCGAAAAGAACAAAGCTTGGCGCTCGTTTACATCTGCATCGTTAAACAAGCTTGAAAAGCCACCTGCTTTATCAAAGTTACTTTTTAAGCTTTTATCAAATAAATGGCCAAGGTATAAACCTAAAATGGCACCAAAAATCTTGCCAAACATAAAGCCAAAACAAAAACCGAGTATTTTTCCCCACATTTATAATGCTGCCTTTTTAAAAAATTTAGTTAATGCGCCGCAAGGCGTTTGTTTAAGTCATTCAAACGTTCGGGTGTACCTATATCATCCCACTGACCAATATAAAGCTCAGTAGAGATTACATGCTTACTTAGCTTTTCACGTAAAATAGGCCCTAAAGGACGCCTCCCTTGCGTTAACCCTTTGAAAAAATCAGCCTGATACCGACTGATCCCTGAGAATGTATACTTTTGGCTTTCTGGCGATAAATGACTTAATGCAAAATCACCATCTGGATTATGTGGTGGGTTTTGTATTAGCACAATATGCGCCTCACCCGCTTGCAAATGCAGCTGCATTAGCGCACTTACATCATAATCGGTATATACATCGCCATTAACTACAATGAAAGACTCTCCAAGCAGAGGTAGCGCCTGAATAATACCGCCAGCAGTTTCAAGACCACCTTCAACCTCTTGACTGTAAAGTATGTTTACCCCAAATTGACTGCCATCGTTAAAGTAATCTTTTATTTTATCACCTTGCCAAGCGAGGTTTATTACAATATCGGTAATTCCGGCAGCTTTGAGGTTATTTATATGATGCTCAATAAGTGGTTTTTCTGCTACTTTTAACATTGGCTTTGGCATATGCTGTGTTAGCGGCATCATCCTCTGTCCGCGTCCTGCGGCTAAAATCAACGCTTTCATGTGCGCTCCTTTGCTAACTTTTCAGTCACTTTTTGCACTATGGTATGTTTAGTCCAATCACTCAATGCTTTAAGCTCGGGATAATTAGCAGCCACTTCAATAATATAATCAAGTGTGGGTAAAATATTATCTAAATAACCCGTTTTTCCGTCGCGTAAATATAATCGACAAAATATACCAGCTGCTTTTAAGTGGCGCTGAATACCGGTTAAATCAAACCAATATTTAAACTCATCAAATGAGGTATTAACCATTAAATTTTGAGCAGTGAACTCGCTATAAGCAAAATCAAGCAAGCTTGTTAGCTCTTTTGCCGGAAGTTTAAAATAGCAATCTCGGAGCAGCGATACTAAATCGTAACAAAGCGGACCACGTACCGCATCTTGATAATCTATAATCGCCCACAGGCCATTACTATTCATAATATTTCGACTGTGATAATCACGGTGCACGGTTACTGTAGGCTGCACAAGCATAGCCTGAGTGAGTAACTCACAGCTTGTTTGCCACATAGCTTGATACGCTGCAGTTGGGGATTCATCTATAAAGTCGTTTACTAACCACTGACTAAATATATCGAGCTCAAGTTTTATAAAGTCTGTATTGTAAGCTTGCATAACAGCTGAGGGTGGTGTTTTTGCCCATTGAGCACTTAAACTTATTAAAGCTTTGTAATACTCAATACGATTTTCATCATCTAGCATGTCAGCCAAATGCTTACTGCCTAAATCACTTAGTATAAAAAAGCCTTGCTGCTCGTCGCTAGCAATTATTTTTGGAAGTAAAAAGCCTTGCTCGGTAAATACCTTATTAAGTGATATATAAGGCGCGTTATTTACTTTTTGGGGTTCTGAATCCATCACAATAAAATGCTCATTACTGCACGTTAAACGGTAATAGCGACGGAAACTAGCATCTCCTGTTATCGCACTTAACAAAGTAGGCTGCGTATTAAAGTGTGTGTTTATAAATTGTTGTAAATTATCAAAGCGTGTCATTTTATAAGATATCTATTTTTAACTAAGTTAATTAGGTCAATTACTGTATTTGCCATTATTTTCCTTTATTATGTGTAAATTATATTTAATCACAAAGCATTAAGGTCAATAAATGAGCAAAACCTGGGGCATATTGATGCTAAGCGTAGTTAGCGCACCATCGCTTGCCGAAACTGAACTGACGCACAACCTTTGTGGCATTTCAATGCAAACCAGAGCTTGGCAACCACTTCCAGGCCTTGAGCTTGGTACTGTTGATATTAAAGCTGATGATGTAGAGTTCCTCGGCACTCAAAGTGCTGAATTTACCGACAATGTTGATATTAACACCGTTAATATGAGTTTGTCCGCACAAACTGCGTTGATAGATAAACAGCGTGGTTTATTAAATGCAACCGGACCAATTACTTACCGTGACACAATTAGCAAAATAAGCAGCAAAGGGCTAAACGCCGATTTGAGCAACTCAGAAATTAGCCTACTTGGTGCAGATTACAGTTTAACCGATCAACAAGGCAAAGGTGGTGCAGAAAAGCTGACCGTGAATGATTCTGGCTTAGTGCTCATGAATGCAAGCTTTACTGCTTGTCCTGGTCAAAGCCCTGTATGGGAAATAGAAGCAGACGAAATTAATTTATCCCGCGAGGAAGGCTGGGGTGAAACTCACAATGCGGTACTAAGAATTCTTGATACACCTGTTTTATATTTGCCTTATTTTACATTTGCACTCGATGAACGTCGTAAATCAGGATTACTAAAGCCTAATATTTCCAGCTCAGATCGCTATGGTATTGAAACAATTACACCTTATTACTGGAACATAGCGCCAAATTTTGATGCCACTATTACCCCGCGCTATATGTCTCGTAAAGGCTTGCAACTGCAAACAGAGTTTCGGTACTTAACTGAGCAACATGAAGGTTTGGTCGGTGTAGAGTACTTAAATAAAGACGATTCAGAGCCAACTCTTGATTCACGTTATATGTTTCATTGGCAACAAAGAAGTTATTTAGGTGAGAGCTGGCGAGCTAATGTAGATATTACCAACGTAAGTGATGACAATTACATTACTGATCTTGATTCTAACTATGCAAATAAAACCGATACCCAACTTTACCGAACTGGCGCACTAACACACTTAGGTGAGACATGGCGTACAGATATTAAAGTGCAAAACTTTGAAGTACTCGGTGATCACTTAGAATCATATACCGCTATACCTCAAATCAACTTTACTCAAACAGCCCCATGGCGTATTGATAATTTTGATTTTACAGTTTCTGGCGAAATCAGTCATTTTACTAACGACTCAGCCATTATAGATCAAGCAACGCGAGTGCATTTAGAGCCTAAAGCCCGCTTTGGCTACAAACAACATGCATGGTCGTTTTTATCTGAAGTAAGTTTATTGCAAACAAATTATAAACAACATGGTGATTTAGATGGCACGCAATACAGCGAAAGCGTATCACGTACAATCCCTAAAGTTCGTTTATATTCCCAACTAAATTTTGAACGTAATACATCATCTTTTATTGAAGATGGTATTCAAACTTTGGAGCCTCAAGTTCAGTATTTATATACCCCCAATAAAGACCAATCTGATATTGGGTTATTCGATACAACTAAGCTACAAGACGATTACTATGGCTTATTTAGAGACACTCGATTTTCGGGTGTTGACCGTATTGCCGCTGCAAACCAATTTACATTGGGTGCAACAACGCGTTTGTTTAATAAAAAACAAGAAGAAGTGTTTAACTTTAGCGCTGGACAAATATTTTATTTAAGTGACTCAGCTAAACCTACAGAGCAAGGCTTAAACTCAGACACTAATTATAATGCACTATTTGCAGCCCAAACCATGTTACATTGGCATCGACGTTGGTACCTTGCTGGAGGTATTCAATACGATACAGATGGTAAACAAATGGTTCAGTCAAATGTAACTCTTGATTACAAAGGTGATAATAATCAGCTAGTACAATTGAACCATCGCTATGCAAATGATGTCTCAGGAAATACAATCGAGCAAGCGGGTGTATTTACAAGTATTCCCATTAGTGACGAATGGCAATTTATTGCAAGCTATCATCGAGATCTTGAAAATAACAGAAGTATCGAAATATTGAGCGGATTACAGTATGAATCATGCTGTTGGGCATTCCAAATTACTGGTCATCGCCAAATCGAAACTGACTTAAATCAGTCAATAGGACAAGAACAAGCAACTTTTGACTCAAGTATTGGTTTTAATTTTGTATTAAAAGGACTGGGTAGTAAAAGCCGCTATGATGCACAAAAACTATTACAACAAGGTATTTTTGGCTATCGTAGACCGTATTTTCTTAGTAACTAGTATCACAACAGTACTATTAGCAAGAGTAGTAAAGAGAACATGACTTTAAAAAAATTATTAGTATCAACAGTTTTAAGTATCAGCCTTTGCCAAAGTGCATTAGCAGCCCCTGTAGAAATCGACAAGGTGATTGGCGTTGTAAACCAAGGCGTTATTTTAAATAGTGAAGTAGACACCATTGTAAATCGTGTTAAAAAACAAGCCGAAGAGCAAGGGCAACAACTTCCTAAAGATGAAACCTTACGTGTACAAGCAATAGAACGCTTAGTTAGCCAAACATTGATGATGCAAATGGCTGAACGTATGGGATTACAAATATCTGATAGCCAGCTAGACCAAACGCTAGCAAATATGGCAAAAGAACAAGGCGGTACAATTGCTGATCTACGTAAAACCATTGAAGGTTCTGGCGAGAGTTTTCAAGCATACCGTGAAGAAATCCGTAAAGAAATAACCACTCAACAAGTTACACGCGCCAATGTAGATCGCCGAATTTATATTAGCGATCAAGAAGTTGATAATTTGCTAAAAATTATGGAAAGTCAGGGACAAAACTCTGAAGAGTATAATATCGGTCACATTCTTATCGATATTCCTAATGATGCGACTGCTGATGAAATATCTGCAGCAAAAACACGAGCAGATAAAGTAATAGAACTATTAAATGATGATCAAGAATTTAAACGTATTGCCATTTCATCATCAAGCGGTTCAAAAGCACTTGAAGGCGGACAACTAGGCTGGATGGGTATTAATGAAATGCCATCATTATTTGCAGAAGCAGTTAAAGGCAAAAAAAGTGGTGCTATTATTGGCCCTCTTCGCTCTGGCGCTGGATTTCATATAATTAAAGTACAAGAAATTCGTGGACTACAAGTTGTAGAAACAACTGAAGTGCGCTCACGTCATATACTAATCAAACCCTCTATTATCTTAAGCGAAGAAAAAGCACGAAATATGCTTGCTGGTTTTGCAAAAGACTTACGTGCTGGTACCGCTGATTTTGGTGAACTAGCTAAAGAATATTCTGAAGATCCAGGTTCAGCTCTCAAAGGTGGCGAATACGATTGGACTGATCCAACAACTTACGTTCCAGCTTTTAGAGATACTTTACTTTCTCTTAAACAAGATGAAATTAGTGAACCATTCAGAACTCGATTTGGTTGGCATATTGTTCAGTTACTTGGTAAACGTGTAGCTGATAAAACAGAGCTTGCTAAACGCAATCGTGCTCATGGCATGTTATTCAATCGTAAATTTAAAGAAGAAAGTTTTAACTGGCAACAAGAAATGCGCGAGCAAGCTCACGTTGAAATTTTCCCTACAGACCAATAAATATGACCTTAAGAATTGCGATTACCCCGGGCGAGCCAGCAGGCATCGGCCCAGATTTACTTCTTACGCTTGCTCAGCAAGCGTGGGATGCTCAGCTTGTCGTACTAGCTGATGGTAAACTGCTTAAAGAACGTGCTAAACATCTTGGTTTGCCCATTAATTTAATTAAGTTTGATGAAAATTCCCCCGCAAAAGTAGCACCTGCGGGTAGTGTTTATATACATCAAGTTGATTTAGGTGTTGATGTAGAACTTGGGGCATTAAACGACGGTAATGGCCAATACGTTTTAGACACCTTGCGTATCGCAAGTGAAAAAAACATGGATGGTACATTCGATGCTGTTGTAACTGGTCCTGTCCATAAAGGTATTATTAACAAAGCTGGTATCTCTTTTAGCGGTCATACTGAATACTTTGCACAGCAATCAGATACTGCTGACGTTGTGATGATGCTGGCAACTGAGGGCTTACGTGTCGCACTTGTGACAACCCATATCCCACTTGCTTATGTATCGCGTGCTATTACCGAAGAACGTCTTACTAAAGTAGCGGGTATTTTAAATCACGACTTACAAACTAAATTTGGTATCGAAAAGCCACGTATTTTGGTATGCGGTTTAAACCCGCATGCAGGAGAAGATGGTCACTTAGGACGTGAAGAGATTGAAACAATCACACCTACTCTCGATGTACTTAGAAGCCAAGGTATGAATTTAATAGGTCCATTACCTGCGGACACGTTATTCCAAGATAAATATCTATCTGAAGCTGATGCTGTGCTTGCTATGTATCACGATCAGGGATTACCTGTGCTAAAATACAAAGGATTTGGTAATTCTGTGAATATTACATTAGGTTTACCATTTATCCGCACTTCAGTTGATCATGGTACGGCGCTAGATTTAGCCGGTACAGGTACAGCTGACGTTGGCAGTTTTGAATTAGCGATCCGCGAAGCAATTAAGCTCGCCCAAGAAAAAGCACAAAATCAATGACCGATAAAGTACATTTAGGACACCGCGCCCGTAAACGTTTTGGGCAAAACTTTTTATTTGATGAAATGATCATCGATAAAATAGTCTCAGCAATCGATCCTAAACCAGAAGACAACTTAGTAGAAATTGGCCCTGGACTTGGCGCTATTACAGAGCCTGTCGCTGATCTTAGTGGCCACCTAACGGTTGTTGAACTAGATAAAGATTTAGCACAACGTTTAATTGAGCACCCATTTTTAGGTCCTAAATTAACCGTTAACCAAGGCGATGCAATGACGTTTGACTTTGCAAGCCTGGTAAGAGACGACAAAAAATTAAAAGTGTTTGGCAACTTACCTTATAATATTTCTACGCCTTTACTGTTTCATCTTTTTGAATTTGCTGACAATATTGAACACATGCATTTTATGCTACAAAAAGAAGTCGTAAAGCGTATGGTTGCAGGCCCTGGTAGTAAAACCTTTGGCCGTTTAAGTGTAATGACTCAATACTACTGTAATGCAATGCCAGTGATAGAAGTGCCACCTGAGTGCTTTAAGCCAGCACCTAAGGTTGATTCTGCAGTTATTCGTTTAATCCCTAAAAAGCCAGAACAACGCACGGCTAAAAGCGTTAAAATTCTAAACACTGTGTGCTTGGAAGCCTTTAACCAGCGCCGTAAAACACTGCGCAACAGCTTGGGCAACTTACTAACAGCAGAAGAGCTTACAAGCATTGGGATAGATATAACGTTGCGCGCTGAGCGCTTATCTTTACAACAATTTATTGATATAGCTAATTGGATTTATGACAACAAGCAGTAATATTGGATCGCCTGTTAAGGTATCTGTAGAAACATTTTACGTAGAAGGTCAGTCTCAACCAGAGATCGAAAAATACGTTTTTGCCTATTCGGTAACTATTCGAAACCATAGTCTGTGTAGCGCTAAGTTACTTAGCCGCTATTGGTTGATTACAGATGCAAATGGCAAGGAAACTGAAGTAGAAGGTGAAGGTGTTGTTGGTGAAATGCCAACCATAGGCCCTGGTGAAAGCTACAAATATACCAGTGGAGCTATACTTGATACACCAGTAGGCACTATGCAAGGGCATTATACTTTACGCAATGAATTTGGTTCTGAGTTTCAGGCACCTATTACTGTGTTTCGTTTAGCTTGCCCTAATATTTTGCATTAAATGATAACTAAATTGTATGGCTGATTATGTAATAGGTGATTTACAAGGATGCTTTAGCGAATTTAGCACCTTGCTACAGCGGGTAGATTTTAACCCAGGTAAAGATCACCTCTACTTAGTAGGAGATATAGTCGCTCGCGGACCAGACTCTTTAGCCTGCTTAGATTACATTTACCAAAACCAAGACAGCGTAACTATTACACTTGGCAATCATGATTTGCATATGATTGCCTGTTATTACTTAAATAAACCAACTAACCCAAAAGACAAACTTAGCCCAATATTTAATAGCCATAAACTCACCCATTACATTGAATATCTTCAAACTCAGCCTCTTGCCTTATACTTAAAAAAATATAATAGCTTTATATCTCATGCTGGTCTTAATCCTGATTGGTCAATTGAAAATGCGTTAAAATATGCACAGTTTGCGCAAAGCTGTTACCAATCAAATAATGCAAAAACCTTCTTTGAGAAAATGTATAAGCCACACCCTGTGAAATGGCATAATGACCTAGACGACTTTGAAAAATTTAGATACATAGTTAATTATTTTACTCGAATGCGCTTTTTAACAAGTAATAATCAACTAGAACTTAGTGCAAAAGGCGCAATAATCAATAATAATGAGTTAACACCTTGGTTTATGCATCCAAATATATTAAACATTAAACAGGATATTATTTTTGGGCACTGGGCTGCCCTTGAAGGTAATACAAACCATAAATGTGTACACGCTTTAGATACAGGGTGTGTGTGGGGTAACAGCATGACGCTAATGAAACTACCTAGCAAACAAAAAATTGTAGAAAATTTCCACCTTTTGTCTAAATAACCTGAAATAATCTAATACATCTGTTAGATTTATAGACTAATAATTAAAATTAATTAATTACTTAACTTATCAGTACAAACGCCGATAAGTTCTAACTGAAGTACTTTTGAGTGGAAACCTATATGAATCTAACAGTAAGCCAACGTATTTGGGGTGGTTTTATATTTATCACGCTATTACTTTTAATAATTGGTGGCAATTCTTTAATAAAAATAGCAAATATTGACCGCTCAACTCAAAAAGTGAACCAACTATCACTTCCAGCTCTGAATAAAAGCGCTGAGTTACAAGCTGAATTCATTTTAATGAGTAAAACCGCTCAAGCGAGTTTTTACACTTCATCTGCAAATGAACTGGCGCCAATAAAAAAACAAGTACTCGAACAAAAACAGCTATTTAATAGCCTTCATAGCGAACTACAAGCAGTCGTAAAAGATGATCCAGCTTTAAACCAAAGCAGTAGAAATGTAGAACAAACCTACCTAAGTTTTTTAAGTACTGTAGAGAGCTTGCTTGTAGATAAGAGTAAACAATTAGCACTTAATAAAACATTAAAGTCTCAATTAGAAATTATCGAACTTAACGCTGAAGATGCAAATTCTGTCGTACTCGACATTTTGGACATAGACGGTTTTGAGCAAAATCATGCACGCGCATTCCAAGCAGCTAATAATTTAGAGAATAACTTTATATCGGTTGTAAGTAATAGTACCGACATGCTGACAGTTAAAACACTCAATACACTTGATATTGTTAAAAACGAACAAAGCTACTATTTTGATGAAGTAACACGCACTCTAGCGTTAATAAAGCCTGCTATAGAGCAAACTCACAGTGATTTATTCAATAACTTAAAAGAGTATGTAGATACCCTCGAAAATAATATTAAAGGTAATAGTGGTTTAGCTGCAAACAAAAAACGCCTAATTGACTCAATCACACTGACCGAAAAAGAGCTTGCCGAATCAGAGCAAGCAACAAAAATGGCACTTAATCAAATTGATGAATTAGTTACACAAGCAAGCAATGTTGCCTTTGAGTTACAAAAAGGTGTGCGCAGCGATGTAGATTCAGCTAATTTATGGACATGGGTAGGGATGGTTATCGCAACACTTCTAGCGATAGCAATTGCCATTATTACAGTTAGTCGTATAACCAAACCGCTTGCTGAAGTTAATCGTATTTTAGATATTGTTGCCAGTGGCGACATGACACAACGCTTAGATGACACTGCTAAAGATGAGTTTGGCGAACTATCTAAAAGTTGTAATACTTTAATTGATAGCTTACGCAGCTTAATTAAAGGCATTATTTCTCGCTCGACTCAACTGGCCGCCGCTTCAGAAGAAACGTCTGCAATTACTGCAGAATCAAGCCAAGCAATTCGCAATCAACAAGCACAAGTTGAACAAGCAGCAACTGCAACCACTGAAATGAGCAGTACATCGCAAACAGTTAGCAACAGTGCTCAACAAGCGCTTAGTGAAATTAAAAATGCTGACAAAGAAGCCGAACGCGTTAAAGGTATTTCTAACAACAATAAAGCGACGATTGAGCAGCTTGCTCGTGAAGTAGACGACGCCTCTCAAGTTATCAATAAACTACATCAAGATAGCGCATCAATTGGTAGCATATTAGATGTAATACGCGGTATTGCAGACCAAACAAACTTATTAGCACTTAATGCTGCAATTGAAGCTGCACGTGCTGGTGAGTATGGCCGAGGCTTTGCGGTTGTAGCCGATGAAGTTCGCTCTTTAGCAAGTAAAACACAAGAGTCAACTCAAGAGATTCAATCAATGATTGAATCGCTACAAACAGGCGCAGAAGCTGCGGTAACAGCAATGAGCAAAGGTAAACAACGTGCTGTATCGTGTGTTGAGCAAACAGACTTAGCTAGTAGCGCGCTTGATTCTATTACATTTGCGGTATCTCAAGCTCACGATGTCAGTGAAGAAATATCAACTGCTGCATTAGAGCAACAACAAGTAGCACAAGAGATTAGTGAACGCTTAGAATCAATCGTAGCCATTGCAGAACAAACCGCTGAAGGCGCAAGCCAAACAAACATCTCAAGTTCAGAAGTAGCAAAACTTGCTGAAGAACTTCGTTTATCAGTCGATGAGTTTAAAGTTTAAATAACGCAATTAGCGCAATTAGCGCAATTAGCGCAATTAGCGCAAACAAAAACCCCGTTGATACCAAGTATCAACGGGGTTTTTGTTTACTTAAATAAAGTACTTAACCAGAGCTCTGGTTAATAAGTTTACTAACGTATTGAATCATAGTGATATTTAAATTTATTTTCTCTAGCCAGAGATTTTTAGTGAAAACAAGGCGAATTTACGCGTCAATAGCTGACCTATTGCAAATAAATTCAACGCAGTTAGCGCTTAAAATAGCTGCTCGAGATAGATTTATTATCCAGAGTTCAGGTTACTTATGCCAATGCGCTTCATTAAGAAGGCTGGTGTTATTACTTTTGGCAATGGCTGCAAAAAACGGTGCTGCGCTGCCCTAGCCGTATTTCTTGCAGTTCGCTTTCACATGTCATACATGGCTTGCCTTTACGCCCATATACTAATAATTCTTGTGCAAAATACCCTGGTTTACCATCGCTTTGTGCAAAGTCCTTAAGCGTAGTACCACCTTGCATAATAGCCGCAGCAAGCGTGTCTTTTATAATTGGAATAAGTGCTTGATAGCGCTTTTGTGAAACTTTTCCCGCTTCTCGCTTTGGATGTATACCCGCTTTAAATAACGATTCATTCGCGTAAATATTACCAACACCAACCACCACTGCGTTATCCATAATAAACTGCTTTACGGGTACTTTTTTATTGCGCGATTGTTCATACACACGTTTAGCAAAAAAATCATCGGTAAGCGGCTCAGGACCAAGCTTAGAGAGTAACTTATGTACTTGCCCTGGCTCTTGCCATAAGCAACAACCAAAGCGACGAGGATCGTTTAAGCGCAGTGCTTTACCGTTACCAAAAATAAACTCTACATGGTCATGCTTTTTAAGCGGCTCACTTTTATCTACAACACGTAAATTACCTGACATACCCAAATGTAAAATAGTGCTGCCTAGCTCACAATGTAATAGTAAATATTTAGCTCGTCGTTCAATACTTGTAACAATTAGCCCTTCAAGTTGATACACGTCATCTGGCACTGGCCAGCGCATACTGGCATTGTAAATATTTACCTTTGTGACAACTTGGTTTTGTACGTGGGGAGTGATGCCCATTCGGCTCACTTCTACCTCTGGTAATTCAGGCATTAATTAGACTCACTTTGTGAAAAATCAAAACTAGGAAATAACTGCTGTGCAGTTTTTAAATCGAGTGCGAGTATTCGTTGGCTACTCTTTTCGAGTAAGTAATATTGCCCATCGCCTCTATAAAGCAAATAAATCCAAGGTAAACTCTCACCAGCTAATTCAAAAGTAGCAACATATAAAGGCGCATTAGGATTAAAAACAACAGATTCGTTAACACCCATTAACTGCGCGCTTTGCCATTGGTTAATTAAATCACTAAGTTGTTGCTCAGAAGCTTGCCAGATAAATGGCGCATCTTTTTGTAACATTGTTGTACGCCAACTAGTTCCAATACGCTCAATTTTTTGATCAACAAATGTAAGCGTCAATACAAAGCTTTGAATTGGTAATACAGGCTGTACCGAAGGCTCATCAGCTGAATTAAAAAGTTGCTTATGCCAGCCATTTAAAAAGAAGATCATAATCAACATTGAAAAAATAATAACGTTGTTCCAACCTTTGCGACCAAGTTGCATGTGCACACTTCCTATTTAATTCAAGATTTTAAAGTGTAACTAAAACTTAATTGCACTGTCTATATGTTAAACCGTGCAGACTTTGTTAGAATATCGGCAAATTTAAAGGAGTTCCGTCAATGTCTATGTATGTAGTGGGCCATAAAATCCCAGATTCAGATTCTATTTGTGGTGCAATTGCACTGGCTTATTTAAAAAACCAAATCGATGAGCCAGCAATTCCAACACGTCTTGGTGAAATTTCACCAGAAACTCAATTTATCCTTGATAAATTTGGCTTCGAAGCACCAGAGCTAAAATTAAGCTACGCTGGCGAAGACGTTTACATTGTGGATCACACAGAAAAAACACAAGCACCCGATGATATCGACCAAGCTCGCGTTGTTGGTGTGGTAGATCACCATAAACTAGGTGACTTAACATCATCGACTCCGCTTGAATGTTGGATTCGTCCTGTTGGCTGTTCGAACACCATTATTAAAATGATGTACGATTTTTACAGTGTAGAAATCCCTAAAGACATCGCTGGTATTATGCTGTGCGCAATTTTAAGCGACACTGTCATATTTAAATCACCAACATGTACCACTGCCGATATTAAATGTGTTGAAGCGCTTGCAGAAATTGCAGGTATAGAAGACTTTAAAGAACTTGGTATGGATATGTTCCGCGTTAAATCTGCGGTAGAAAACACACCAGCGCGCGATTTAGTAATGCGTGACTTTAAAGATTTCAACATGAACGGTAACCTAGTAAGCATTGGCCAACTAGAAGTAATCGACCTTGCTGTTTTTGACGATATTAAAGCAGACCTTGCAGCCGATATTGCTAAGTTAAAAGTAGAGGGCAACCGCCACTCTGTATTTTTACTGCTTACCGATATAATGAAAGAAGGCTCAGAAATGCTAATTGTATCTGACGATGCAAACTTAGTTGAGCAGGCTTACGGTGTAAAACCAGAGAATGATAAAGTATGGTTAGATGGTGTACTGAGCCGTAAAAAGCAAGTAGTTCCACCACTGCAAGATGCGTTTTCAAAAGCCTAATAGCTTTAACAAATAGCACTAAAAAAGCCGATATTGCATAAAGCAATATCGGCTTTTTTGTTTTTAAAATGTGTATTTCTTATACCAATTCGCTTAATTAAATAAGCTATTTTGAGGCTGGAAAAACGTGTTGATAGCTAGGCAAAAAATTCGATATTTAGTTGTTCTAAATGAGAATTTTTTAACGCAGGTAGTGACACGTTTAGCCCCGCAAAATGATTAAGTATTATTGCGGATTGGTATTAAGCTACAAACACAACTCTCTAAATGGCAATGTGGCTGCGCCAATTGATACCGGAAAATTATCAATATTAGAAACCACCAGCTTTGGCATAGGACGTTTAGCGCCACGTCTAAATTGTGCATAGACCTCCGTGCGTGCAATAACTTTTTCAGCCAACTCTTTTGGAATATGGCCACCAATAATAATCGCTTCAGCATCTAATAATGCCGAGCAACAGGTTGCCACTAAATCAAATGAGTCTTGAACTTTAAACAGCCACTCTTCAACGCCAGGCCAATCGGGGTCAAAGTTGTCATGCAGGTCGTAAATAGAAGTAACCGCTACGCCATTTTTTTTCAAAATACGTTTTAGTAATTCAAGATTAGGGTGGGCATATAATTTAGGCGGTAGCATGTCGCCAAGCTCACCTGCGTTTCCGTATGTACCGCGCAGTACGTCACCATTATTTACAATACCGCCACCAAATGCGGCCGACACAAACATATAAACAAAGTTTTTATACTCGCGTCCAATACCAGCAACACCCTCACCTGCGGCTGCACCTGTAGCATCGTTAACAACCCAAGTAGGGAGTTGAAAATGCTGCGACACAATATCGATAATATCAACCTGCGACCACTCTTCTAGCATATGGTGGGTATTCATTTTCCCATCCATTGAGCTAAAAAAGCCAGAGATACCCACGCCCATTCCCAGTACTTTTTTACTTGGAATGTCACGCTCAGCGCTTATATCTTCTACCAGCTTTTGTGCACATTTAAGCACATTATTAATGCTCATATCCGACATTAGCTGCATATGGGTGTAAACCACCTTTCCCGTAAAATCCATTACAGCAAGCGAAATAGCATCAAGCAAAATAGCTAAGCCAAAGGTAAATCCGTAATCGGGATTAAGGGCAATGCCAAACCCAGGCTTACCTTTTTTATTAGGAATTAGCGTATCAGTTTGTACAATTACACCGTGTTGGGTTAACGACTTAAGTAAACGCGACACAGTTTGCTGTGGAATACGAGTTGCGCTCACAATATGACTTTGAGTTACGCACTTTTCCCAAAACACCACTTTTATAATATCGCGCTCAATATCTTGAAATAGTTTTTCGCCTTTTCCAAGCTCAAAACCAGAGCGTAATAAGTTACTGTTGTTTAACGAAAACATAGGTATTAACCCTAACAAAATTGGAGCACAAGATTACGTGAAACCATTATAAAGAACAAGTGGGCAAACTGCGCCTACTCAATCACTATCACTCTAAAATCATTCACATTTGTGTTAGTTGGCCCAGTAATAATTAAATCATCAATGGCTTTAAAAAACTGATGGCTATTATGACCTTCTAATTGTGCGTGTAAGTTTTCGCCTGCATCTTGTGCGCGAGCAATCGTACTGCTATTTATATACGCACCCGCTACATCTTTACTACCATCAACACCATCGGTATCACAAGCAAGTGCGTAAATACCCGCTTCGCCATTAAGTACCTCAGCCAACGCCATTAAGTATTCTTGATTGGGCCCGCCATCGCCATAAACATCAGCAACAGTTACTGTAAGCTCGCCACCAGAGAACAGCATAACGCGCTTGCCTTGGGCTTTTTGCTCAAGAGCAATAGCCGCATGTTGCTTTGCAACTTCTTTAGCCTCGCCTTGAATATCATACCCTAGTACCTGGGTCTCCCAGCCTTCGTGCTGTGCAACACTTATAGCGCTATCAATAGCATGCTGCGCATTTGCAATAATAAAGTACTCACCCACAGTATCAGCAACTCGTTCTTGCTCTGGTTTTAATAAATGCGCTTCAACCTCTGCCATTACTGGCCAATTGTACTTTTGTAAAATAGCCAGTGCAGCGGCTTTAGTACTGCCATCGCTAATGGTAGGGCCTGATGCTATATCACTTGGTTTGTCCCCTACTACATCTGAAATAATGAGCGTAACGTAATTCGACTTAGCGGCCTGCGCTAACTTACCGCCTTTAACAAGTGACAACTGCTTACGTACTACATTTATTTCATCAACGCTTGCACCACTTCTAAGTAAAAACTGATTAAGCTTTTGCTTTTGTGAAAAAGGCACATCATCAACAGGTAGGCACATCAACGACGAACCGCCCCCCGAAATAATAAACAAAATAGGAATATCAGCCGGATTATTTCTTACAAGCTCCAATAACTCTTTGCCAGCAGCTAAGCTGTTATCGTCTGGTGTTGGGTGGTTTGCACTAAGCACTTTAATTCGCCCAGTATCACCGCTACTTTCGTAGCCATAACGCGTTACCACTGCGCCAAAACATTTATCACCATAAAAGCGAAGCGATATTCAAAACCTAAATACCTTAAAGACTTTAATGTTTTGCATGCTCCACAATCATTTGTATACTTGTAAGTATTCCCCTAAATTTGAATAAAAAGTATGACTTAAATGTATGCTTTTTATTCAAATATAAACGCACTTTATCACTTAAACTATGACAAGTTAATATAGCTCTATAATTCACTATTTATAAGCCTTTCAAGCACTCGCCATAATTTAAGTCGCACATTTCACCAAGGTTAAGGGGTGAAGCGATCACCCCAAGGTTACAAATTTTATTGTCTCTGCACAACCTATGCATACTGCCCACAAGCAAATCCACAGCTCCACGCATACTGAAAATTGTAGCCCCCTAACCAACCCGTTACATCGGTTACTTCGCCTATAAAGTATAGGCCTTTGGCTTTTTTAGCTTCAAAGGTTTTTGAGCTCAACTCGTCGGTATCTACACCGCCCAATGTTACTTCTGCTGTTCTATAGCCTTCTGTGCCATTGGGTTTAATTTGCCAAGCGTGAATGTAATTTACTAACTCATCTATTTGAGCATGTGTAAGCTGATTAATATTACAATCTGGTATCGCTTTGCTTTCGTGCAGTATTTCTATAAAGCGTTTAGGTAAAATAGTCGCAAGGCTATTTTTTAACGACTTTTGGGCTTGCGTTTCTCGCCAATCAGCAAGTTGCTGCCTTAAATCAATTTCAGGTAATAGGTTTATAGTTACAGCCTGCCCTGCTCGCCAAAATGAGCTTATTTGCAATATTGCTGGGCCCGATAACCCTCGGTGAGTAAAGAGGATATTTTCTTTAAATACGGTGCCGTCTTCGCTTGAAACTTCACATGAAATGCTAATTCCCGAGAGCCCTTCAAAACGCTCTTTATCATGCTGATGCAAAGTAAACGGCACAAGTGCAGCCATAGTTGGTAACACGCTTAAGCCAAACTGCTCTGCAATTTTATAACCTATTGGTGTAGCCCCTAGTTTTGGCATAGTTAAGCCACCTGATGCGACAACTAGCGACTCACAGCTTAATGTTTCTTGCTCTGTGGTAACGCTATAGCCGGTTTCGGTTTTTGATACGCTGATCACTTCATTGCGTAGCTTTATATTTACCCCTGCCCACTCACATTCGGTCAGTAAAATATCAACAATGTCTTGTGCATTGTTATCGCAAAATAGCTGGCCTAGTGTTTTATGGTGATACGCTAATCCGTGCCTGTCCACCAGCTCAATAAAGTCATGCTGTGTATAGCGACTTAAACATGATTTAACAAAATGAGCATTTGCGCATAAGTAGTTATCGGGGGTTGCATTTTCATTTGTAAAATTACAACGCCCACCACCACTTATTAAAATTTTACGACCTGGTTTTTTCCCCATATCAAGTACTGTAACGCTTCGGCCACGGTATCCTGCTTGCGCTGCACACATTAATCCTGCAGCTCCCGCACCTATTACTATTACATCTACTTGGGTCATTTATTTATCTCGTTAAAATTTTTTTCGATTATAGCAAAGTTTAACAACAAACAGCGCGCAATCATTATCAATAATAACGCAACAAAACAAACCAGAAAAACAACCAATAATATTAACAAATCATAAAAAGCACGAAACACCTTAAAAACAACGACAAAAGTATTAAAAAATCATTAAAGTTCTTAGTTATAACCAAACAAAATACATAAAACGAAATTAATACTTTAACTTTATTAACAAATACTTTACCTTTGTTCCTACATCGTGAGCATTAATCACGAAATTACTAATAAAATCTAGGAAAAATTATGACAACAAGAAAAACTTTTCAAAAGTGCGCTATAGCTTTAACTGTAAGTACGCTTTTTTCAGCAACATCAAGTATGGCAAATCCAGCTCAAGCAATTGCTCCTTCAATGGCTGAAACCACAGCAAAACTACAAATCCAAAGCGGTTTTGAAACCCAATTCATTATTAAATATAAAAATAACAATAATGAAATAGCCACTTTTTCAACAGCGAGCGCTAACTCATCAAATATGAAACAACGCGCTCAACGTTTTGTTAAAAACTTGTAACTATTCACCATGGTAAATTATTTTCAAAGGATCTTTTTTAACTATTGACCGATCCCGCCAGTATGCCAAGCTAGGGCTATGACCTAATAGCCCTAGCTTCAATGAATTTAAACAGCATCAACATCGACGAAATCGTTGAGAAAACCAAAGCTCAATTACAAGAAGGTAAAACTCTCACGCCTGCGCTGAAGATGTCTATTGAACTCATTCTGGTTGTCGTTGTTATGTTAGCAAGTAAATTAGGACTTAACAGTAACAATAGCAGTATCCCGCCATCAAAAGACATCAACCGAAAAAAACAAAACAAAGAGAAATCAGCCAAGTCAGCGGGTGGTCAAAAAGGCCGTGCAGGTAAAACACTAACCCAAACACAGACGCCTGATGAGATCAAAATCATCCTAGTTGAACGTGATTTTTTACCGAAAGGTCACTACCGTGAAATTGGCTTTCAAAAACGACAGGTTGTCGATATAGATATCAGGAAAGTGGTCACTGAATACCAAGCACAAATTCTGGAAAATGAGCAAGGTAAGCGTTTTATTGGTGAATTTCCAGAAGACGTTAACAGTCCTATTCAATATGGGGTTGGTGTAAAAGCCCATGCAGTTTACCTATCCCAATATCAATTACTCCCTTACAACCGCATTGAAGAATATTTTTGTGATCAACTCGGTATTCCAATCAGTGCGGGTAGTTTATTTAACTTTAATGAACAAGCAGCGGCCTTGGTAAAGTCCTCCGGCGCAGAAGCCGCGCTCAAGAAAGCCCTGAAAACGACTTATCAAGCCTTACACGTTGATGAAACGGGGATTAATATAGGTGGTAAACGACGATGGCTTCATGGTGCATCAACGACGTGGTGGACGTATTTTTACCCGCATGAGAAAAGAGGGAAAATAGCGATGGATGACGCCGATATTTTACCTCACTTTACTGGGGTACTATGCCACGACCACTGGAAACCGTATTATCAATATACACAGTGCCAACATGCCTTGTGTAATGCACATCATATCCGAGAGTTAGAAAGGGCATGGGAGCAAGACGGTATGCAATGGGCAAAGGATTTGCAAACCCTACTGACTGAAATCAATAAACATCAAATAGATAACCCCGAGCTAGATGCAGACACAAAAGCTCACTATATAGAGAAATATCAACAAATATTGGCTCAAGGTGACATTAAATGCCCTCCACCGGATAGAAACAGCCGAGTAAAAGGCCAGCGAGGCAGATTGAAACGAACAAAGTCTAGAGCGTTGTTAGAGCGGTTAAGAGATTATCAAGATGATGTCTTACGGTTCATGACGGAAACAGCGGTGCCTTTTAGCAACAACCAAGGTGAGAATGATATTAGGATGACCAAGGTTCATCAAAAGATATCTGGGTGCTTCAGAAGCATGCAAGGTGCAGAGATGTTTTGTTTAATCAGAAGCTACCTCTCGACTTGCAGAAAACAGCATGTATCAGCAAGCCTAGCCCTTGAATTACTCTTCAAAAATCAGTTACCTGATATATTTATTGAAAATGTGGCTGAATAGTTACAAAAACTTTTCGTCTAAAAAAGGGAAGGTAAAAGGTAAATATGTACGTGCAATGGCACTTAATAATCACCATGTTATGCGTGCAGACAAGAAGCTAAATGCAGCCGAAGCGCAAGAGTTTATGCAAGACGTTATTGCTTCTGGCAATGTTGAATACATTGAAGTCGATCAAATGTTGCAACCTTTTTCGACACCTAATGATCCTCGCTTTGATGATCAATGGCATTACTACGAGCAAGCGGGTGGTCTAAACTTGCCAGCAGCATGGGATACAGCAACAGGTAGCGGCGTAGTGGTCGCGGTGCTTGATACAGGCTACCGCCCTCATGCTGATTTGAATGCAAATATTCTCCCTGGTTACGATATGATTTCTAACTTGTCGGTAGCAAATGATGGCGGTGGTCGTGATAGCGATGCTCGCGATCCTGGCGATGCGGTTGCAGCAAATGAATGTGGTTCTAACGGTGCACAAAACTCTAGGGGCTGTTGATCTTTGTTTGAATTTTGTGCGTAAGCGGTAATCTCGTATAATTTACTTCGCCAAAAACAAACCTTACGAGATTACCATGCCCCGATTAATGCTCACTGATAAGTTGTGGTCGAAGCTAAAATCAATTTTGCTTGAAGATAGAGTTTATAACAAGCTTGAACACAGACAAACGATGGAAGGAATTTTATATCGCTTACGTGTTGGTTGCCCATGGCGTGACCTCCCTGAGTGTTTTGGTTTATGGAATACTATTTACCGCCGATTTCTACTTTGGTCTAAAAAAGGAATATTAATAAGGTTGTTCAAATCATTATCCGCCAATAGTGACACTGAGTGGGAATTCATTGATGGCAGTTATGTTAAAGCACATCAACACAGTACAGGTGCTGCGTCTCAACAAGAACAAGCGATAGCATTAAGTCGTGGCGGTAATACAAGTAAAATTCATTTAGCTGTTGATAGTTATGGCTTACCAATTGAATTTATTATTACAGGCGGCGATGTTCATGATAGTAAAGTGGCAAATGAACTGATTGAATTATTGCCCCAAGGCGATTTTGTTATCGCAGACAAAGGCTATGATAGTGAAGTCATTAGAAATAAGGTTCGAGAGAGAAACTCAAGCCCAGTGATCCCTAGAAAGAAAAACTCAAAAACAGGTAATGGTGATATTGATTGGTGCTTATATAAATATAGGCATTTAGTTGAAAATGCCTTTGCAAGGCTAAAGCACTTCCGTGCTATAGCGACAAGGTACGATAAATTGAAATTACAGTTTGAGAGTATGTTAGCGCTGGCATGTGCAATGATTTGGCTACCAATGTGAAAGATCAACAGCCCCTAGCTGGCATGGTACGCATGTTGCTGGCACAGTTGCTGCTGTCACTAATAATGGTGAAGGTGTTGCTGGCGTTGCTTATAATGCAAAAGTAGTTCCTGTTCGTGTGCTTGGTAAGTGTGGTGGTTTAACATCTGACATTGCTGACGGCATTATTTGGGCATCAGGTGGAAGTGTTTCAGGCGTTCCTGCAAACTCAAACCCTGCAGATGTAATTAACATGAGTTTAGGTGGCAGCGGTTCATGTAGTTCTACAACGCAAAATGCGATTAACACAGCACGTAGCAATGGCACCGTTGTGGTTATTGCAGCTGGTAACGATAACGACAACTCAGCAAACTATAATCCAGGTAACTGTAGCGGTGTAGTAAACGTAGCATCGGTTGGGCGCAACGGCGGTCGCGCTTATTACTCAAACTACGGTAGCAATATTGATGTTGCAGCACCTGGCGGCGCACAAAGTTTTGCAAACGACTCTGAAGGCGTTCTATCAACTTATAATACAGGTTCGTCAACACCTTCAAGCGATAGCTACGGTTTTTCACAAGGTACATCTATGGCAGCTCCTCATGTTGCTGGTGTTGCAGCACTTATTAAGCAAGCCAAACCAAATGCTACGCCTGATGAAATAGAAAATATTCTAAAATCGACAACGCGTTCATTCCCAGCTTCATGTAATAACTGTGGCACTGGTATTGTAGATGCAGCAGCCGCTGTTGCTGCAGCAAGTGGCGGTACGACAACAACACCACCTGCAGCCGGTGGTGGCTCAGTAAGTGATGTAAGTGCTAATGCTGGTCAATGGAAACATTACACCCTAGATGTACCTGCCGGTATGTCTACATTTACCGTAACAACATCAGGTGGGACTGGCGATGCTGACTTATTTGTTAAATTTGGTAGCCAACCAACAGCATCAAGTTACGACTGCCGTCCATATAAAAATGGTAACGCTGAAACATGTACATTCTCAAGCCCACAAGCAGGAACATGGCATTTAAGCGTTAACGCTTACAGCACATTCTCTGGCTTAACTCTTACCGGACAATATCAGCCATAATTTATTGAAACAACTCCCTGAGAGCAAAGGTCAAGCTGAAAAGCTTGGCCTTTTTTTATTTAAAAACAATTTATAGCAACTCGGATTATGCCAATCTGCTTATATGGGTTTATTTAACGATAAGATAATTGCGCAATAACAAGGTGAAGTATGACATATAGTTGTTATCACTAATTGCTTCGTGCCTTACTTTATCTCCTACATCCATACACTCGACTATGAATCATTTTTAATACGGTGAGCAATACCAACCCGCAATAATACTTAATCAATTTGGAGGATTAAATCTGACGCTAACTGTGTTAAAAATTTCTGATATAGGACAACTAAATAATGAAATTTTTGCCTTGTTATCAACACGGTTTTCTCACCTCAAAGTAGATCACTTAATTAGGGTATGTTGTTCTTTCAAGGTTAAATTTGCAGTAGCCTGTTTGGTATTTGAGCAAGGCAGAGCCTATGCAGTGTGGTTATTCCCCATAAATGGGCGATAACGTAGCATTAATGCCAAACAGGCGCTGCCCAAAGGGTTCTTCCTAGGGGCTATTTATTCTTTGTTGCCTGCATGGATGTAGGTAAGGGGCGTGAGCAGGACGCTTAAGCTTTGCTCGGTTTTTACTTATTCTTACATGGATGTAAGCCTGTCTCTTATACACAAGTCTTTGAATATCGTTAAGTCTGTGATCTAATCGATCATCATCACTCATAGATTTATCATATGCACACAAACACTTCTGAAGAATGGGCTCAATTAATTTTTGGTAATGCTAATTTAGGAGATCCGAGACGCACCCGACGATTAGCTCTACTAGCAAGCGATATGGCTGAGAATGCAGACAGCTCAATTGTTAAGGCTTCTGATACACCCGCAAAAATTGAAGCCGCTTATCGTTTCATTAGAAATGAGAAAATATCCCCTCAAGCGATTGCCGATTCAGGATTCTCACAAACGAGTGAAGCGGTAAAGCAGTTGCCTTTGGTTCTCGCTATCCAAGATACGACAGGATTGACATTTAAACACAGTGTTTGCAAAGAATTAGGCGATGTGAACTGTGCAAATACATTAGGAAAACCATCAAAAACAAGAACGCTATATGCGCATTCAACTTTAGCAATTGATGCAGATACGGAGCACGTTATTGGTTTACTCGACCAGTCCTATTGGTTTAGGAAATCAAAGGTTAAAGGGACTAAAGATCAACAACAGCAACGCCCTTACGAAGAGAAAGAAAGCTATCGCTGGCAACAAACATTAATGGATATAAAAAAACGTACAGGTGAATTATCAAATATACTTAACATCTGCGACAGAGAAGCTGACATTTATGAGTACATGACTTACCAAAAAGATGAAGGGCATCGATTTTTAGTCAGTGCAAAAGAAAATAGAAAATTAATAGAGCCTCAATGCAATCTCAATCAGTTAATAGAAACAGCGCAGGGTCAGTGTTGTTACACTATTAATATAGCGCAACGTGCGGGAAGAAAAGCGCGTCAGGCCCGAATTACATTGAGCTATCAACCTATAACACTCGCCAAGCCTAAGCGAGTACAAGGGCAAGAATCACCGACATTGAGCGTCAATGTCATTGTCTGTCAGGAAAAAGAAAGTACGCAAAAAAATCCATTATGTTGGATTTTATATACGACAGAGCCCGTAAATACAGCAGAAGATGCCCAGAAATTAGTAAGATACTATGAACTTCGCTGGCGTGTAGAGGAGTTTCATAAAACATGGAAAACAGATGGAACCGAAGTAGAAGATTTACGTTTGCAGCACAGTGATAATATTTTACGAATTGCGATCATTAAGGCGTTTATTGCTGTCAGGTTATTACAGCTGCAAAATATGGCGCAAAGGAGTGAATTAGACAAAGAAGTGAGATGTACAACTTGTGTTAAAGAGATGACGTGGAAATTACTATGGGCAAAGGTTGAAAAGGATGTGTTGCCGGATAAAGTACCGTCTCTCCATTGGCTATACTATAGTTTAGCGAAATTGGGAGGGTGGTATGACAGTAAAAGAAATGGTCGAGTTGGCGTAAAAGCACTCTGGAAGGGGTGGTTGAAATTAGCAGAAATGGTCGAATCTGCCGAATTGTTAATATCAATTCAGCAGACAGAAAAGTTGTGATCAAGAGACAGGGATGTAAGCCTGTAGAGTAACGCAGGAGCAGTTACCGAGCCCACTAGGTTACAAATCTCGCGCCATGATTAAATAGCCCCTAGTTTGAACAAATTTTAATCCGCAAAGATCAACAGACCCAAGAAAATTGGTATAATTAAGAAATTAAAGCTATGTAATTAACCTGAACTCTGGATAATAAATCTATCTCAAGCAGAGTTCAGGTTAGTTAATTATTCAAACCAATATTAAATTACTTAACCACAAAAACAAAAAACCCAGCCTAGGCTGGGTTTTTACATTCTAAAAGAAGAACTAAAATTACTTAATTTTAGCTTCTTTAAAAAGAACATGTTTACGAATCTTTGGATCAAACTTTTTGATTTCCATCTTCTCAGGCATGTTACGTTTGTTTTTGTCAGTAGTGTAGAAAAAACCAGTACCGGCAGTTGAAACTAAACGGATTTTATCGCGCATGATTCAGATCCTTAAACTTTAACGCCGCGAGCACGGATTTCTGTAAGAACCGTGTCGATGCCTTTTTTATCGATAATACGCATACCTTTAGTAGTAGTGCGTAATGTTACAAAACGTTTTTCACTTTCAACCCAAAAACGGTGTGTTTGTAGGTTAGGTAGGAAACGACGTCTAGTCGCGTTTCTCGCGTGTGAACGGTGATTACCAACCGCTGGACGCTTACCTGTAACTTGACATACTTTAGACATGTCTATATATCTCCAATAACTTCGCTCGAGCTTAATTTAATCTAAGGCCGTGTATTTCTGCCCTAGAGATAAATCGAAGGGCGCTCTTTATACAGCTTTTACAGGCAAAGATCAAATACTGATCTATCCAACCAGCTCATATGTAAATTTGATAGCGGCCAATTATAAAGATCGAATGCCCTTAGGGAAAGTAAAAACTGCATTTAAATTAAACTAATTTGCCAAAACGTATTAAACAGCTCATTTTTAGCACATTTATCTATCTAAGGAGCTAAATTAGGCCTCGCTCAGCAAACGAAACACAAGTTTCACCGCCAACAATGATGTGATCGAGCACACTTATGTTGACCAATTGCAACGCTTGTTGTAATTTATTAGTGATGAGTTTATCTGCTTGGCTTGGCTCTGCAATGCCACTTGGGTGATTATGGGCAAAAATAACAGCAGCCGCATTATTCTTTAGCGCAGCCTTTACCACTTCACGCGGATAAACACTGGCAGAATTAATTGTGCCATAAAAAAGTATTTCGTCTTTAACTAAACGATTTTGACTATCGAGATATAACACCATAAACACTTCTTGCTGCAAACCACGCATTTGAATTGTCAGGTAATCGTAGACTGAATTTGGCGAATTAAATACGGCGTCTCGTTGGCAACGTTCCTGCATGTAACGTTGACTTAACTCAAGTACAGCTTGTAGCTGCACATACTTAGCAGTTCCTAACCCCTTTTGAGAGCAAAACTCTTCAATACTGGCGTTAAATAAATTATGCAGTGTTTTATTTTCATTCAATAAATGTTGAGCCAGCTCAATAACATTCATACCCGGTAACCCAGTACGTAAAAATATAGCTAGAAGCTCTGCATCACTTAATGCTTTGGCCCCTTTTTCAATGAGCTTTTCACGAGGGCGAAGCGAATTAGGTAGTGCAGTGAGTTGCATTATTCATCCTTGAGGAGCAAAAGTGTTCTATAAATGTAATGCAAAATTCAAATTTTGCCCGTTATTTTAGTATTAAAACTTAGCTCAATAAGCAAAGATTTGTTATTTTAGACACAATATTAAATAAGACTGATAAACAACCATGATCACTTTAACGAACAAAAAAATTGTACTTGGCATTAGCGGTGGTATTGCGGCTTATAAATGCGCTGAGCTAGTAAGGCGATTAAAAGATTCTGGTTGTGAAGTAAAAGTAGTCATGACTGAATCCGCTAAGCACTTTATTACACCATTGACTATGCAAGCTGTAAGCGGCGAAATTGTCTCAGATTCATTATTAGACCCTTCAGCCGAAGCTGCAATGGGCCATATTGAATTTGCAAAATGGGCTGATCTAATTTTAGTTGCTCCTGCAACGTGTAATATTATCGCCAAAATGGCCGCTGGTATTGCTGATGATTTACTAACTACGCTGCTACTGGCGACACCTGCAAAAGTAGCTGTTGCGCCAGCAATGAATCAACAAATGTATGCCCACGCAGCCACACAGGCTAACTTGGCAACGCTAAAGGCACGTAACGTACTTATTTGGGGGCCAGGCAAAGGCGAGCAAGCTTGTGGCGATGTTGGCGCAGGACGCATGCTAGAGCCACATGAACTTGTCCAGCTATGTATTACAAAAGAGCACCCACAACTGCTTGTTGGCAAAACAATTACAATAACAGCAGGTCCAACGCGAGAGCCACTCGATCCGGTGCGTTTTATATCAAATCACAGCTCAGGGAAGATGGGCTACGCACTTGCAGAAGCGGCTTTATTACTCGGCGCAAAGGTTAACTTAATTTCAGGCCCTGTAACTATAAAAGCCCCTACTGGCGCAAATCTTATTAATATAGAAAGCGCTGAGCAGTTATTAACTGAATCACTTGCTTACGCGCCACAATCAGATGCTTTTATTGGCTGTGCTGCTGTTGCAGATTACCGAGCTGCAAATATTGCGACTCAAAAAATGAAAAAGCAAGGCGACGAACTCACACTGACTTTAACTAAAAACCCTGACGTAATTGCTGCTGTTGCTAATCTTAAGCAAAACCGCCCTTATACAGTAGGGTTTGCCGCTGAAACACAAAACGTAGAAAACTACGCTAAAGGTAAACTAAAAAACAAAAACCTAGATATGATTTGCGCTAATGACGTGTCAAAAAGTGGCTTAGGGTTTAATTCCGATCATAATGCTTTAACACTGTACTGGCATAATGAACAACTAGAATTACCACCAACAAGTAAAACAGAAATAGCTCGCAAGGTGATCGAACAGCTGGCCAAACATCTATAAAAAGGCTGGAAACAAACTGAATAAAACATTAACATACGCCATTCATTTGAACAAAAAATGACTAGGGTTCTTAACTGCGCCACTAAGAATAACTAATAAAAAGGAATGTTCATGCCTGCGACAAAAAGAAGTAATCGCAAAGAGCAAATACTGCAAGCACTCGCACAAATGCTAGAAACCAGCCCTGGGCAACGAATCACTACAGCTAAGCTAGCTGCTGAGGTAGGTGTATCTGAAGCTGCGCTATATCGCCACTTTCCGAGCAAAGCACGTATGTTTGAGGGCTTAATTGAGTTTATTGAAGATACTCTTTTATCGCGCATTAACCTTATTTTAGAAAACGAAAAAGAAAGCCAAGCACGTATATATAATATTTTATTGCTGCTACTCACATTTGCTGAAAAAAACCCAGGTATTACACGTATTCTAACTGGCGATGCTCTGCAAGGTGAACAAGAGCGATTACGTGAGCGTGTACAAAGTTTTTTTGAAAAACTAGAAACTCAGTTTAAACAAGTACTTCGTGAGAGAAAGCTTCGTGAAGGTAAAAACTTTCAAAGTGATGAGCTTACGCTTGCAAACTTTTTACTTGCTTACGTTGAAGGAAAAATGAATCAGTTTGTACGTAGCGACTTTAAAGTTAAACCAAGTACTCAATTTGAAAAACAATGGCTTGAGCTACAAAAAATTTGGCTGTAATGTTTGCTAAATTAATAAATTAAATACGATAAAACGACCTACGGGTCGTTTTATCGTATATAGCTGCCATTTATCTGATCCGCTCGAATTATGAACCAAACTCGTTACAATGAAACAATGTCATAATACGAGAATCAATAATGAAAACAAAACTCACCTTATTAAGCACGGCACTCATTGCCAGCTTAACTAGCACCGGCATACACGCCAAAGAATCGCTACAATTTAAAGACGTATTTAGTTTTAAATCAGCTAAAAGCACGCAACTATCTGACAATGGCCAAGTACTCACTTTTAGTGCAACGCCGTATCGTGGAAATGCAACTGGCCAAGTTTACTCACTACAAAGCAATACACTCATCGCAGAAGTAGAACGCGGTACAAAGCCTCATATTAATAAGGCCGCTAACTGGGTCGCTTTTACACAAGTACCTACCTTACTTGAAAAAGAAACAACCAAAAAAAAAGACACACTTAAAAACAATCTGGTACTCGTAAACACACAATCAGGTGCTCAACAAAGCTTTGCTGATGTAAAAGATTACACGTTATCTGATGATGGTATGTGGCTTGCTTATCGTTTAAATAAAAAAGACGATGACGCAAAAGTAGAAGATAAAACCGATAGCGCTAAAAACGAAGAAGACAACGCTATCACGCCCGATAAAAAAGATAAGAGCTATCCACTTGTTATCGTAAATTTATCTGATAAACGCAGCCATACAATAGAAAACGTATTTAGCTACGCTATTAACTCAGCTAACAGCCAGCTATTAGTGAGTCAAAGTTACAGCGACGGTAATAACAACCAAATAGCGTTAATTGAGCTAAGTGACTTTAATAGCAGTGTATTAATTGATGAACCGGGCGTAATCGCAAATAAAATAGCGTGGCACCCAACTGACAATATTGCAGCATTTACATTGGGTAACTATGTAAATGATGACACGCGCCGTCGAAGCTACACTTTACAGCTATATAAAAACGAGAAGTTTGCAACTATAGATTCACCTAATAAAGCATGGACCCTAGGTAAAACAGCATACCTTAAATGGTCAGAAAATGGCGAGCGCTTATATTTTGAAAACCATCCAAAATTAGCAGCTAAAGTAAAAGCCAAAGAATATACCGACGAAGCCTCATTGTACGACTTTGATACCATACGTGAACATAAAGGTTTAGATGTATGGCACAACAACGATGCGCAAATAAAACCGCGTGAAGAACAGCAATGGAACGAAGTTAATAAAAACCGCCATTACAGCGCGGTATATCACGTTAACTCGCAAAAAGTGGTACAGCTCAGTACCACTAATATGCCTGAGGTTGCACTAAACCCTCAGCGAGATGTATCTTTACTTGGCTCATCTAACATCCCCTACCTAGAAAAAATAATGTACGGCGGTTTTTTTGCTGATTACTTTGCAGTAGATATAAATACCGGTAAACAAACTCCAATTATTAGCAACTACCCGTTTAGACCGAGCCTTGCCCCTAATGGTGAGTTTGCAGCTTATTTTAGCGACAGCCAAATACAGTTAAAAGATTTAAAAAATAATAAAGTAACATCGCTTACAAAAGCGATTCAGGCAACCTTTGCTGATGATAAACACGACTACCCATCTACTCAACCTGGTTATGGTTTTGCTGGTTGGATGACCGATAGCAGCCAAGTGCTTGCTTATAGCAAATACGATATTTGGGCATTTGACGTAAAAACTAAGCAAGCTAAACGCCTAACTAATGGTAAGCAAAGCAATACGCAGTACCGTGTTATTAAGCTTGATAAAACCCAAGTGGGCTTTAAAAAAGACGATACATTACTTGTCTCTGCTATTAACTTACAAACTAAACAAAGCGAAGTTGCAAAACTCGACTTAACCACTAACACAATAACCAAAGTACTTAGTGGTAATAAACGCTTTGATGTAGTTAAAAAAGCCAAAAAAGCTGACAAGTACTTGTTTACCTCACAAACTTATAGCCAATTTCCTGATTACTACCAAACAGACTTTAGCTTTAATTCACCAAAACAAGTGACCACCCTAAACCCAGAAATTAGTAATTTTGCGTGGGGCGAAAAGCCAGAACTAATAAGCTATAAAGGCTTTGATGGCGAAGACTTACAAGGCGTACTAATAAAACCAGCGGGATATAAAACAGGCGATAAAGTACCTGTAGTTGTGTATTTTTACCGTTACATGAGCCAGCGTATGTATGACTTTCCAAAAATGGAGTTAAACCATCGCCCTAATTTCCCTCTGTTTACCTCAAACGGTTATGCTGTATTTTTACCTGATATTCGTTTTGAAATAGGTCACCCGGGTAAATCGTCAACACAAACCATGATAAACGCCACCCAAAAGCTTATTGATTTAGGTATAGCTGATAAAAATAAAATTGGCTTACAAGGCCACTCATGGGCAGGTTATCAAAGTGCGTTTATGATAACCCAAACAGATATGTTCAAAGCAGTTGTATCAGGTGCACCAGTATCAAACATGACCAGTGCTTATAGCGGCATTCGATTAAAATCGGGTCTTGCTCGTCAATTCCAATACGAAACAGGGCAAAGCCGTATAGGTAAAAACTTATTTGAAGCACCAGATCTGTACATAGAAAACTCACCGGTGTTTTTTGCAGACAAGGTGAATACGCCTATTTTGATAATGTCTGGTGATAAAGATGATGCCGTACCTTGGCATGAAAGCGTCCAGTATTATTTAGCACTTCGTCGTGCAGGAAAGAACGCCACCTTCTTGCAGTACGAAGGCGAACCGCATCATTTGAAAAAGTTTCCTAATCAGGTCAACTTTTCAGTGCGTATGATGCAGTATTTTGATCATTACTTAAAAGGTAAACCTGCTGCTAAATGGATGGTTGAAGGTGAGGCCTTTATTAAAGAGTAGTACCAATCTGCATAGAGTTAAATAGACCTCATATCTAAACAGGTTGGTATAATACCAACCTGTTTAAATCTTTGATCAATTTAACGAATTAAATTGCACTATAACGTCGTTAAAAATTTTTTATTTAGAACACTAGATACAAAAATTTTTGCCTAGTTCTAGCGTAATTTTCTTAACGTTAAATAGACCCAATATATAAGCAGATTGGTATAAGATAATCGGCTTTTTATTGAAAAATCACAGTTACATGATTTTTAGTTACAAAAAAACCGCGTATGAAACGCGGCTTTAAATGCTTTTTAATTACAGACCAGCACGGTCTTTAATTACAGCAATAAGTGGTGAACCAGCATGGTTACTTTCAGCCCAAGCGATATCTGCGCCATCAGCTAATGAACTTTTTGAAAGGTTTTTAACAATGTATTCACCAGTGCCTACTGCATTGCTTGCAACTGCATGGCGTAATAAATTATTACCATTACATTGTATTGCATCGTAGATATTACGAATTTTTACACGAGAACTTTTAAGTTTACTACGTAAACGGTTTTTATCGTCCGCTGCTATATACTCGCAAATAGATACAGCTAATTGATCTTCAGCGTTTGCAGGCGCTACATACGAAAATGAACCTACTGCGATAGCAGTAACAATAACTAGCTTTGGTAATTTAAACATGAAAAACCCTTTATGGTACTTTTTACCTATGTTGATTGGTTAATATTGTACCAACACACGTAGATTTTCGCAATAATGTTATTGAATTTTATATAAAGTTACGAATTTATAACTAGATTTGTTTTTATTATCAGGCTGCATACTTAACTCTTCTTTAAGCTCCCATTTAGCTATTTTTTGATAATCTGGGAATTGTGTATCGCCTTCTACATCTAAATCTATAAACGTTAAATATAAGCGTTCTGCACGCTCTAAAAACTGCTGATAAATATTTCCACCACCAATGATCATTACTTCTTCAGCGTCAGAAACTAAATTCAATGCGGCCTCTGGTGTTGCTACCGTTTCAATTCCATCAGCTTGATACCCAAGATTACGAGTAATAATAATATTACGTCGCCCAGGCAGAGGACGTCCGATAGATTCAAAAGTTTTACGGCCCATAATTACAGGCTTACCTGTAGTCACTTTTTTAAAATGCTGAAGATCTGCAGGTAAATGCCATGGCATTTTATTATCTAGGCCAATTACACGGTTATTTGCCATTGCTGCAATCATTGAAATTATCATATTAAATACCTAGTACTTTATTTTTAAACAAAGAAAAAGGAGCATAAGCTCCTTTTTATAAATTCTATTTAATTAGCGCTCGTAGACAACTTCTACGTCGTAATCATCTTCATCCCAGTCGTCCCAATCATCATCATTGCCCTTACCTTTAGTGGCTTTTTCATGATAGGTATCCCACTTGAATTCAATCTCTTCATCTTCAACCTGTACAAACTTCTCTTTAGGCATGCTATCGAGTAGTGTCATTATGTTGTGAATTAAAGGTTGAGTATTGAGTTTATTAATCGCTGAAATGTGATAAATATTTTCAGTTTCGCCCAGTTCTTCTGCAATAGCTTCACATAACGCTTTTGCTTCGTCCTCTGGTAATAAATCTATTTTATTAAAAACTAACCAACGTGGCTTCTCAGCTAATTTAGGGCTGTATTGATGTAACTCGTTAATAATCGAGAATGCATTATCAACAGGGTTTGAACCATCTACCGGCATTACATCGATAATGTGTAATAACACACGACAACGCTCTAAATGCTTCAAGAAGCGGATGCCTAAGCCTGCACCATCAGATGCACCTTCAATTAAGCCTGGTATGTCAGCTATTACAAATGATTTATTCGCTTCTGGACGCACTACACCCAAATTAGGAATAAGCGTTGTAAACGGGTAATCAGCTACTTTAGGCCTTGCTGCTGATACACTACGGATAAACGTAGATTTACCTGCGTTAGGAAGCCCTAGTAAGCCTACATCCGCTAATAGTAGCAACTCTAATTTTAAATTACGTACTTCGCCTTCAGTACCCAAGGTTTTTTGACGAGGTGCTCGGTTAGTACTTGATTTAAAACGTGCATTCCCCAAGCCGTGGAAACCACCTTTTGCAACCAAAATACGTTGACCATGTTGCGTTAAATCACCAAGTCCCTCTTGGGTATCAACATCCATGATACGAGTGCCTACAGGCACCATAACAAATAAGTCATCGGCTTTTCGGCCTGTACAGTTACGGCTACGACCGTTAGTACCACGTTCAGCTCTATGGAAACGCTCAAACTGATAATCAATGAGGGTATTTAAGTTTTCATCAGCTTGTAGATAAACACTACCACCGTCTCCACCGTCACCGCCGTCTGGTCCACCATCTGGAACATATTTTTCACGACGGAAAGACACGATGCCGCTGCCACCGTCTCCAGCTTCTGCGCGAATTTCTACTTCATCTACAAACTTCATGATTACTCACTTTAGGGATTGGCTTGTTAATTTAACTATTATATACCGAAGCCAAGCTGATTGCAGGCTTGGCTTGGGTATATATTTTTTTCTTAAAACAAAAAACCCCGCAAAGGCGGGGTTTTTTAACTACCTTACTGATTACTCAGTTACGATAGTTACGTATTTACGGTTTAAAGGACCTTTCTGTTCAAACTGAACTTTACCATCTGCTTTTGCGAAGATAGTGTGGTCTTTACCGATACCTACGTTTGTACCAGGGTGGAAACGAGTTCCACGCTGACGAACAATGATGCTACCCGCTAGAACTGATTCGCCACCAAAACGCTTAACACCTAGGCGTTTGCTTTCTGAATCGCGACCGTTACGAGTACTACCAGCTGCTTTTTTATGTGCCATTTCTAAGTACCTCTAATTAAGCGCTAATGCTAGTGATTTTAACTTCAGTGAACCATTGACGATGGCCCATTTGCTTACGAGAATGCTTACGGCGTCTAAATTTAACAACCTTAATCTTCTCACCGCGACCATGTGAAACAACCTCAGCTGTTATCTTGCCACCGTTTACGAACGGTACACCGATCTCGATTTTCTCACCATCAGCAACTAAAAGTACTGAATCAAATTCTACTGCCGCACCAGTTTCAACGTCTAATTTTTCAAGACGAATCGTTTGACCTTCAGTCACACGATGCTGTTTACCACCACTTTGGAAAACCGCGTACATAATTAACTCCGTCTGTGCACCCTCAAATCGGTGCAACTAAAATATTCTTCGATAGGGCGCGAAGTTTACGCTAACGCGAAATAACTAGCAAGCCTATTTTGTAATTAAAATGAATAAAAAGTAGCTGCATTGAGAGTAATTCAATATTTCCCCCAGTTTATATTAATTGACCCTTTTGCCAAGTGCTTTTTAGCTGTTAAGTGAAATAAGTTAATGCGCTTAAATAGAGCTCTCGCTGTATAATATCTAAGCGCGACTCAGACTGCATATTGGTTATCTATTAATCAGTTATCTCAACCAATTAAGCTCTTATTCAGTACTTTAATAGTGTTTTTTCAATCAATCGTCACAAAATATCGAGCTAGTGCATTTTTTGTTGTACAATCTGCGCCGTTCACACATAAAAATTGGCTCGGAGATCAATGGATATAAAAGCTATCCAGGCGTTAATCGAAAGCGATATGAATGACGTCAATCAACTTATACATGCGCAAATGCGCTCAGATGTGGCGTTAGTTAATCAGCTTGGTTTATATATAGTTAGCAGTGGCGGCAAACGTGTTCGTCCAATGCTCGCAATTTTAGCAGCCAAGGCGCTCGGTTATCAGGGTAAAGATCACATAACACTTGCAACAATTGTTGAGTTTATTCATACAGCAACGCTATTACATGATGATGTTGTAGATGAATCAAACTTACGACGTGGCACGCCTACTGCAAATGCTGAATTTGGTAATGCTGCTAGCGTATTGGTTGGTGACTTTATTTACACTCGCTCATTTCAGCTTATGGTTGGCCTTGGAAAAATGCAGGTTATGCAAGTACTTGCCGATGCAACAAACATTATTGCTGAAGGTGAAGTATTGCAGCTAATGAACTGCAATGACCCAGATACGACTGAAGCCAGCTATATGCAGGTTATTTACTCTAAAACGGCTAAATTATTTGAAGCAGCTACAGGCCTTGCTGCCATTATCACAGAGCAAGACCAAGCGACACTTGATGCACTAAACTTATACGGTATGCATTTAGGCACCGCGTTTCAGTTAGTGGATGACGTACTCGATTACAATGCAGATGCTGAGCAGCTAGGTAAAAACATTGGCGATGATTTAGCTGAAGGCAAACCAACCCTTCCGCTTATTTATGCTATGCAACATGGTAGCGAGCAGCAAACGCAGCTCATTCGTGATGCAATAGAGCACAGTAATGGTATGGAGCATTTAGAAGAAATTTTATCTGCACTAAAACAAACTAATGCGCTTGAGTTTACAATGCAAAAAGCAGAGCTTGAGGCCGAAAAAGCCATTGCCTGTTTAGATTTTTTAGCTGAGTCTGACTATAAGCAAGCACTTATAAGCCTTGCCCGTATTGCGGTTGACCGCGACCACTAGTTTTAACTAGTTACACAGTGTGACATTAATTCTGAGCAACAAAAAAGCCTGCAAATGCAGGCTTTTTTGTTGCTTAAACCGGCTATTACGCCATGAAATCAACACCTTCTTTAATGTCTTTTTTCAGAGTTTCAAGCATGTCATTTTTTGCTTTTGTTTCAAATGCGCTTAGTTCGCCGTAAGAAAGAATTTCTTCTACGCCGTTTTTACCTAAACGTACTGGATGTGCAAAGTACTCTGCATCGCCATTTTCAACAGCAACGTAAGCGTAATCTACAACTTCTTCACCTTGTAGGCCTTTAACTAAAGACATACAAAAACGCGCTGCAGCAGCACCCATCGATAGCGTAGCTGAACCACCGCCTGCTTTAGCATTTACAACTTCAGTACCCGCATTTTGAATACGTGGAGTAAGTGCAGCAACTTCTTCATCAGTGAAAGAAACACCTTCAACTTGAGAAAGTAGAGGCAGAATCGTTGTGCCTGAGTGACCACCAATTACTGGTACTTTTACAGTTGCTACGTCTACGCCTTTAAGTTCAGCAACAAATGCTTCTGAACGAATAACGTCAAGCGTAGTAATACCGAATACGCGTTTAGCGTCGTAAGTACCTGCTTTTTTGAATACTTCAGCAACAATTGGAACTGTGCCGTTTACTGGGTTAGTAATAATACCGACTAACGCTTTAGGACAGCTGGCAACAATGCCTTCTGCTAAAGTTTTGATAATACCAGCATTTACATTAAATAAATCAGCACGATCCATACCTGGTTTACGTGGCATACCCGCTGGGATAAGAACGATGTCAGAGCCTTCAAGCGCTTTGTTTAGTTCATCTGCGCCAAAGCCTGCTACTTTAACATCTGTTGGGATGTGAGAAAGGTCAACCGCAACACCTGGTACTACTGGTGCAACATCATAAAGTGATAATTCAGAGCCAGCTGGTAAGCCTGTTTTTAATAATAAAGACAACGCTTGGCCGATACCGCCTGCAGCACCTAATACAGCAACTTTCATTGGAATTCTCCGTCATTTGAGGTAGGAAATATTTGTGGCTCTTAAGATAATGAAATTAGCGACTAAAAACAAATTTATCCTGTCTATTTCAAGTATATTTTCGACCATAGTCGTAAACTTTTGTGATTTAACGCATCAAACTGGCAAGTTAACTAAACAACTGCTGCATAATTATTCATTATTGTGTAGAATTTGCAGCATAAATAACAAAAATGAATAAAGACTATGCAACCACAAGATAAACAAGAAGCACTGGTAAAAGCATTTAAATCGCTTTTAAAAGAAGAAAACTTTGGCTCTCAAGGCGAAATAGTTGATGCGTTAAAAGAGCAAGGCTTTGACAATATAAGCCAAAGTAAAGTATCACGCATGTTAAGTAAGTTTGGCGCTGTACGCACACGTAATGCCAAGCAAGAAATGGTTTACTGCTTACCTGCTGAAATGGGTGTACCTACGGCTAAAAGCCCATTACGCCAATTAGTAATCGACATTATGCACAACGAAATGATGATCATCATTCGTACCAGCCCAGGTGCGGCTCAGCTTATTGCTCGTTTATTAGATTCATTAGGTAAAGCAGATGGCGTACTAGGAACTATTGCCGGCGATGACACTATTTTTATCGCCCCGGCTAAAATATCTGAAATAGACGTGACACTTGAACGCGTTCGCATTTTATTTGATACGGTTTGATTATTAATCGTAATTAAATCTGTTTTAAAAATCCGACCGAAGGTGCAAAAAAAGCAGAACCCATATCGGCTTGAGTAAAATCAAGCCAGTGGTCGTAACAATCACCTTCGCCTAAACGGCTTTTAAGTATTTTTTCGAACGCGGTTCCTTTACATGCACATGTAATTGATAACATTCCCTGCTCATACACATCGCCATAAGGCATGCTTTGATTTAATAGTAGCGGTTGCCCGTCTTCGTCTTTTAGTTCACTACGCGAAGCATGGCTGGTTTCGATCGCGGGGGTAATTAGTGTGTTATCAAGGCGCGTACGACCCATTATTTGCTCTTGCTCACTTAATGATAAATGCTGCCACACAGTTAAGTCATGCTTATAACGTTGTACATGAATATAACTTCCTTGATCTTCAAAGCTACCCGGTTTATTTATTAGTGCCGTCGCACGCTTTTTTCTACCATGAGCAGAATCGCCACCATAAATAAAGCCATTAAAGTCTCGTCCATCTAAAAAGCGAAAATTACGAACCTGCTCTACCAGCTCTACATCAGGAGCAAATAACTTTAATACTTGCAGGGCAAATAAATGGTTAACGTCTTCACGGTCAGAGCGAATTTGCACAAACAAATCACACGGTTGTACGCTCATTTGGTGATCGCTTTGATTTATATTAGGAAAGCTCTGTAATTCGCTTGGAATGTACTCAGGAAGGATATGTGGCCAATATTGCGCACCAATAGCGACCATACAAGAGAGCATTGATTCTGAAAACTGATCGCTAAATTCTTCTTCAATAGCGCTTACTTGCTTTAGTTTTACGCGTAACGATTCATCTTGACCATCAAACACATTAAAAAATAAGTGCAAACCGTGTAAGTTTGCTTCAGCACAAATCCCTGATTGCGCTTGCGCCATTGTTATTCCTTAGTTTTATAGATAAAAACACAGCGAATAACAAATTAATTATGATTCGAAAAAGTTCACCGTGTGAGGTTTTATTTTTATTATAACCTGCTCATTTTTTTCAAATGATTGGTCATATTGTGCAGCAACTTCAACTTCTTGCTCAGCAATAACGACTGTGTAAACATACGCTGAACCAATAAAGCGACTACTTAATATTGTAGCTCGTTCACAGTGTCTGTCACATAGATTGTCACTTACCAATTCAATCTGGTGAGGACGAACATATATTTTCCCTACACTCGCTCTATGCTCATGTCCAATATATGATTTAACTAAGCCAAACGGTGTATTATATTCAGTTGTCGTTAATACTTCTGCCTCTAAGTATATGCCTTGACCCAGAAACTCTGCAACCTCCTTTGAGCTTGGGGCTGCAAAAAGCTGTTCTGGCGTGCCTTGTTGCGCAATTTTACCGCGATGCATAATGGCAAGTGTATCGGAAAAGGCAAATGCCTCTTCTTTTGAGTGCGTAACAAATACAGCAGAGACTTGTGTTGCCTTAATAATTCGACGTATATCGGCGATTAGTTCAAAGCGTACTTGTGTATCAATGTTTGAAAAAGGCTCATCAAGGAGTAATAAACTAGGTTTATAAGCTAATGCGCGAGCAATCGCTACGCGTTGCTGCTGACCACCCGATAATTGATGCGGGAACCTGTCGGCACAACCAATTAAATGTACGAGCTTAAGCATTTCATCAACGCGTTGCTGTTTTTGAGTTTTACTCATTTTACTGAGCCCAAATGCAATATTATTTGCCACCGTTAAATGCGGAAACAACGCATAATCTTGAAACATCATGCCGATGTTGCGATGCTCAGGTGAGACAAACGATTGCTCATCACTCACCAATTTTCCGTCTATAAAAATAGACCCTTGTTTGGCTTCAATTAAACCTGCAATCGCTTTTAATGTGGTCGTTTTGCCGCACCCACTCGCTCCGAGTAGACAAACAATTTCATCTTTACCCACCGTTAAATCTAAATCGTGAATAACCTTTGTGCCGTTATAGTGATAGCTCACGCCTTGTAAAATTAAACTACTCATTTAACTACGCTGCTCCATAGAACGATTAATAAAATACAAAGGAATAAACCCGACAATAACAATAAATAATGCCGAAATTGAAGCAAGCTCTAACTGCTCGTCACTCACATACTGAAATACATGAGTTGCTAAGCTTTCAAAGTTAAACGGTCTGAGCAATAGCGCAGCTGGCAACTCTTTCATGCACTCAATAAACACCAGTAATGCAGCCGTAAGTAGTCCACGGCGTAATAAAGGTAGATGTATTAAACGCAATGTTTGCCCTTGGCTTTTACCCATTGACTGACTTGCCATATCGAGTGATGGGCTAATGCGTAAAAAACTCGATTCTATTGCTCCGTGCGCGATGGCGTAAAACCTAACAATATAAGCAATAATAATAGTAAGAATACTGCCTGTAAGCAGTAAACCTATATCTAAATTATATGGTTCGAGCGCTTCATTGATGGTGTTTTCTAATAATGTAAGTGGTAATAAAACAGCAATAGCGAGCACTGTACCAGGCAATGCATAGCCCGTACTGGCTAAACGCCCAGGAATAAGCGGATACGTTTGCTTTGCAACACGCTGATAAAAAACCACAAAAATACTCAACGTAATGGTTATTACACTCACTATCCCTGCTACTTTTAAACTTTGCCAAGCATAGCTAAAAAACTCAATGTTCCACGCTTTATCAAAGTAGGTAATTGCGTAGTTTACGAGTACTGTAATGGGAATTAAAAAAGCGATAAGTAAAATAAAACCACAAAATGCAGTTGCTAGCCAAGCCGACTTTCCTTTTAATACATAGAGAGATTCGCTATTTACACTTGATTGGCGCTCAAATACCGCTTGGTTACGGCGGCTAAAGCGTTCTGCCATTAATGCCAAAAATAAAAGTAAGAGCATTACACCCGATATTTTAGCGGCCGCTGTAAGCGAATAATAACCAAACCATGTGTCATATACGGCGGTCGTTAATGTGCTCACGGCAAAATAGCTGACGGTTGCAAAGTCAGCCATAGTTTCCATACTAATGAGTGCAAGAGCCGCAACAATTGCGCCGCGAGAGAGCACCAAACTTACTTTAAAAAAACTTTGTTTAGGAGATAGCCCCATTAATTGACTAGCTTGTACTAATTTGAATGACTGTTCGCGAAGGGCTGTTTTAAAAATTAAAAATAAATACGGGTAAAGTACCAAGGCAATCATAACGATAGCACCAGGTAGTGTACGTATATCAAAAAACCAATAGTCACTAGGTGATTGCCAGCCAAACCATTTTCTAAGTGCTATTTGCACAGGGCCCGCATAGTCTAATAAATCAGTGTATACATAGGCAATAATATAGGTAGGCATAGCAAGGGGCAGCATAAGTGCCCATTCAAACTGCTTTTTACCAGGAAAACTACAGTAAGCAGTAAGCCAACCGAGTGGCAGCGCAATAGCACAGCTAAGCACACAAACGCCTAAAACCAGCAACACAGTATTAGTAATGTAATCCCAAAGCACTGTATCCCAAAGATGAGAAAACACCTCAGAGTTACCTTGCAGAGATTCAAAAAGAAGGAAAAACAACGGGGCCGACAGAATCAAACCCGTCGACCACGCAAAGAGCTGCCATTTAGACAGCTTAAATTTATAAGTCATTAAAGATCGAACTTCACCTCATCAATCAGCTTAAGCGCTAACGGACGATATTTACTGATCTCATCGAGTGGCAAGCTGTCTTCCTTAAAGCTCCCCCAAGACGCAACCAAACTGGATAATTGCACACCGGGCTTAACTGGATACTCCATATTTAGTGAGGCATACATGTTTTGTGCTTTATTGTCGGTCATATACTCTATGAGTTTCAAGGCATTTTCAGGATTTTTAGCGAACTTAGTAATAACCGCACCCGATACATTTATGTGCGAGCCACGATTAATTTGGTTCGGAAAATTAATATTTACCGCCTCCGCCCAACCTTTTTGTTCTTTATCTTGCAACATTTTTCCAAGGTAATAACTATTACCTAGTGCTAAATTGCACAACCCTTCTTTAACAGCTTTAACTTGAGAACGGTCATTACCTTGGGGTTTGCGCGCTAAATTAGCTTTAACGCCTTCAAGCCATGTTTTAGTATCAGCCTTACCATGGTGAGCTATCATTGATGCAACAAGCCCCAAATTATAAGGATGCTTACCCGAACGAGTGCAAATTTGCCCTTTATATTTAGGGTCAGCCAACTCTTCATAAGTTAGGTTTGGTAACGCACCTACTCGCTCTTTTGATGAATACACATTACGCACACGCTTTGTTAGCGCAACCCACTGGCCTTCGCCATCACGAAATGCTGCAGGCACATTATTATTTACGCTGTCACTTTTAATAGTTTGCGTTAACTTTAAATCTTCTAATTGAATAAGTGCACTAAAGTTAGAAGTTAATACTAAATCGGCTTTGCTATGTTTTCCCTCGCGCTTAACACGTTCAATTAATCCTTTTTTAGCAAAAACAACATTCGTTTGGATGCCGGTTTGTTTTGTAAAATCATCCAAAATTGGCTGTATTAAAAACGGTTGGCGAAAAGAGTAAATATTAACGACGTCGTTTGCAAAGGCTGGCGCCGATACTATTAATCCTAAAGTGATAGCGAGTGTCTTCATTATTCCACCTAAATAATAATTATTATCAAATAATTCTACCGTGAACAGTTAAAAAGTGCACACCTTAAATAGATGTAAGTAGGTAAAGGGTGTCTAAAACAGAAATGTCATGTAAGACATCTCTCACGGATGTGACAGCTAATGAGTAAAAAGCAACATATAAAACAAGCATTAATTAAATAACCAATTGAAAATAAAGCATTAATAAACTTTAGCTATTGCATAAATACTAATTAAATATAGTTTCAGCCCTATTTAAGTTGCTCCATTCACCTATAATTTACTCATCAACCAAGCAGTGATGCTTATCGATTAAATACAAGCAAATTATTTATTCGACCAACCAATGATTAGGTTACCAAGGAAATACGGATTTTAGGACAGGCTCAGGATGAGTAACACAATGGAATGTTGTAAAAATGGATAGCATCAGGAAGGTGCGAAAGGGATAACAACAAGGGTTTAAGTTGTTCGACAGGATGTTTAAGGAATAGATGGACAGGCCTTTTAGGCAACACAATGGATTGATTAATACACGGATGCACTAGGAAGTGCAATGGAAGGATTTGGTAATAGTATTTACCTTACAGGATGTTCAGGAATTAAAGGAGACAGGCCCGGATAGCCTAGATTACATAGAACTAAAAAGTAATATTGTAATAACATGGATTAGTAAAAATTGGAGTTGATTAAGTTCAATTGCAGGATGCAGAAAATTAGAAGATTCCGCAAGCGCGCCTAGAGATAGAGCGCGCTTTTCTTTGCATAGGTAATTAAGTCAAACATATTAATAATAGAGGAAATAGCAATCTCATCAGCTTCAGAGCACAACTTATATGAAGGAACATAAATAGTTTATGGATATAAATTTTAAATCGAGTAAAAACGTCTCCACACTTAATAGCCCAGTAAATAGCACAGCAGAGTATATTTGTATTTTTACGGCTCCTACCCCAAAAGAAAATCCTTATTCTGCTTTGTTTAATCCAGAAGGATACGATTTTTCTAACATGTCTATGAGTGAGTTTAAAACGATACTCAACGTTATTATTCAATTAGAAAGTGATATAAGAACAACCCAAAGAGGTGAAACCGCCCGTGATGACGAATTTAGTTATCAATTAAATAAGCTAGCAAATGCAATAGGCCGCACAAATTTTAATGGTAAAGTTAATAAGTATTTTTTAAAAAGAGTAGAAGAAGCAAAAAAAATGGAAAGCAGTGACTTCCATTCATTTAGTCAAGTGCATACAAGTATGAATCAACTATATGAAACAGTTGTAAAGTTAACATCTGAAGAAAATTTTACAGCACTTCAAAATAAAGCGATAGCTTACTTAGAATACACGATCAAACAATCGGCTTAAGTTAGCTCTGATCAGACTCAGGCCTGCCTTTATTACGTTTACCTAATAAATACGCATCGCGAAACTTTATAAAATGTTGCTCAAGCTTTGTTGATGCATCCATTTCGCCCGCAAGGGCTAACACCATAATAGCCACTTCAGCAGTACCTAGTTGATGCGCATGAGGGGCTACACGTAATCGGTAATCAGATAGTTTATCAGCAGTAACAGAAAGCACTGGCAGGTTATCTAAATAGGGACTTTTACGAATCATTTTCTTTGCTTCTCGCCACGTACCATCTAAAAAAATAAATAGCGGCTTTTTACCTAATTCAATACTCACTTCGGTAATAGCTCTGCCCTCTTCTACATCTTCAGCGGGAAACACGACCATTGGCTGATACTGCGAATCATTTATTAAAGCTAAAAGCGCTGGGTTAGGGTCTGTTCTGTCCCATCTAAAAGCGTGATTATCAGGTACTATTTCAGCAATTAAACGTCCGGTATTTGAAGGTTTAAAGCTTTCATTATGGTACATCAATAAACAGACCGCAGCCGTACAATCTGCCTGTTCAACACCTTTACAAATACAGTAGTGCTTAGCTATTAAGCATTGCTCACAGCGATCTAATTTACCGCCTCGAGCATTAAACTCTCGACGGGATTCACTTATTTGTTGAGCGCGTAATGCTAAAACTGAGTTTTTCACTGTATTTACCTTCAATTAATTAAGCGCGCATTGTAACGACTTCTTGTTATTTAATCTTATATTTATAGCCATACCAACCTGCATAAATCTTTGATCAATTTAACGAATTAAATTGCACTATAACGTCGTTAAATTTTTTTATTTAGAACAACTAGATACAAAAACTTTTGCCTAGTTCTAGCGTAATTTTCTTAACGTTAAATAGACCCCATATATAAGCAGATTGGTATCATTGAATTAATTCAACATCTCTCAAATTAAAAATCAGACATAAAAAAACCCAACCTAAGTTGGGTTTTTCAAACAAATGCTAAAGAGTTAAATTACTTCTTTTTAACTGCTTTTTTGTTTGGTAGGTCAGTGATCGAACCTTCAAAGATTTCAGCTGCAAGGCCGATTGATTCGTTCAATGTTGGGTGAGCATGAATTGTAAGCGCTAAGTCTTCACCATCAGCACCCATTTCAATACCTAAACCGATTTCGCCAAGCATTTCGCCCGCGTTAATACCGATCATAGCACCACCGATTATACGGCCACTTTCTTTATCAAAGATAAGTTTAGTAGAACCTTCAGTACGAGCAGATGCAATTGCACGACCAGATGCTGCCCACGGGAATACCGCAGTTTCAACTTTTAAGCCTTGCTCTTTTGCTTCTTTCTCAGTAACACCTACCCAAGCGATTTCTGGGTCAGTATACGCTATTGAAGGAATACATTTAGGGTCGAAGAAATGCTTCTGACCAGAAATAACTTCTGCAGCAACATGACCTTCATGAACCGCTTTATGCGCAAGCATAGGCTGGCCAACTAAGTCACCAATTGCAAAAATATGGCTTACATTAGTACGTAATTGCTTATCAACATTAATAAAGCCACGCTCATCAACGTTTACGCCCGCTTTTTCAGCATCAAGTAAGTTACCGTTTGGAGTACGGCCAACTGCAACAAGTACTTTGTCGTAACGTACTGGTTCTGCTGGTGCGTTTTTACCTTCAAACGTTACGTATAAGCCATCTTCTTTAGCTTCAACACCAACAACTTTAGTTGAAAGCATTACGTTGAATTTTTTGCTTACGTATTTTTGGTAAATTTTGATAATGTCTTTATCAGCTGCTGGTACTAATTGATCAGCAAATTCTACAACATCAATTGCAGAACCTAGCGCACGGTATACTGTACCCATTTCAAGACCGATAATACCACCACCCAATACAAGTAGCTTTTCTGGTACATCTTTAAGCTCTAGCGCGCCAGTTGAATCAATTACACGGTCATCTTGTGGGATGAAAGGTAAGTTAACTGGTTTAGAACCTGCTGCAATAATCGCGTTATCAAACGTGATAGTTGTAGCGCCGTTTGCGCCTTCAACTACTAAAGTATTGCTGCCAGTGAATTTGCCGTATCCAGATACAACTTTCACTTTACGCATTTTGGCCATACCTTCTAGTCCACCAGTTAACTGGCCAACTACAGAATCTTTCCAAGTACGAACTTGGTCAAGATCGATTTTTGGTGCGCCAAAAGTAACACCGTGAGATGACATTTCAGCTGCGTCATCAATCACTTTAGCTACGTGTAAAAGTGCTTTAGAAGGAATACAACCAACATTAAGACATACGCCACCTAATGTTTCGCGAGATTCTACTAATGTAACTTCTAAGCCCAAGTCAGCAGCACGGAAAGCCGCAGAATAACCACCAGGACCACCGCCTAGTACAACAACTTGAGTTTTTAATTCGTTGCTCATGCTTTTACCTTAATTGTTTGAACGGGACACTGCCCTAAAATTTAACTGCCATGTTTCTGCAAGGCAGAAAGAGTGAGCAGCGCACAAAGTGATGCAATTCGTACAAAGATTGTATCATTGCAAATGGTAAAAATCCCAGCTAAAAACAACTGGCTGGGATTTGATTCTATTTATTTTATTGCGTATACCAATTTTTCTAAACTGGTTACATCACCAACTGGCGAATATCGCTCATGTAACTTGCAAGAGTCACAGTAAAGCGTGCAGCTAATGCTCCGTCAATAACCCTATGGTCGTATGACATAGAAAGTGGAACCATTAGTTTAGGTTCAAACTCTTTACCATTCCATTTAGGTTTCATTTCAGATTTAGATACACCTAAAATAGCAACCTCTGGCGCATTAACAATCGGCGTAAATGCCGTACCGCCAATACCGCCAAGGCTAGAGATAGTAAAACAGCCACCTTGCATATCAGACGATGTAAGCTTGCCGTCACGGGCTTTAACAGATACTTCCATTAGTTCACGTGATAATTCAATAATGCCTTTTTTATCAACATCTTTAAACACTGGCACTACTAAACCATTTGGCGTATCAACAGCAACACCAATGTTAATGTACTTCTTAAGAATTAAACTTTCGCCATCGTTAGACAGTGAAGAGTTAAATGTTGGGAAGTCTGCAAGTGCTTTAGCCGCTGCTTTCATCACAAACACAAGAGGTGTGATTTTAACACCCAGCTTTTTCTTCTCGCTAAGTGCATTTTGCTCTTTACGAAATACTTCAAGACTGGTGATATCAGCTTCGTCAAACTGTGTAACGTGTGGGATTTGTACCCAGTTACGGTGTAAGTTTTTGCCTGATAGCTTTTGAATGCGAGATAGTTTTTTCTCTTCAATTTCACCAAACTTAGCAAAATCGACTTTAGGCCATGGAATTAGACCAAGCTCGCTGCCACCAGCATTACTACCTGCTGATAATTGACCAGATTCAACTTGCTTAACCAGTGTTTTAACATAGTTTTGCACGTCTTCTTTAACCACACGGTTTTTACGACCAGTGCCTTTAACGTTAGCTAGGTTAATACCAAACTCACGTGCTAAACGGCGAACAACAGGTGATGCATGAGCATACGCGCTGTTTTCTGTGAAGCTTTCATTACTTGCTTTTGCAGGTGCTGTTTGAGCCGGTGCTGACTCAGTTTTAGCCGCTGCTGCAGGTGCTGATTTTTCAACTGGTGCAGATGCTGCTACTGGCGCGCTGCCTGCAACTTCAAATACAAAAATTAATGAGCCAGTCGATACTTTATCGCCAGCGGCTACTTTAATTTCTTTAACTGTACCTGCAAATGGAGCTGGTACTTCCATTGCAGCTTTGTCGCCTTCAACGTTTAAGATTGATTGATCTTCTTCAACCGTATCGCCAACTGCAACCATAATTTCAGTTACTTCAACTTCATCGCCACCAATATCAGGTACATTAACTTCTTTAGTACTTGGTGCTGCGTTTGCTGTTGAGCTAACTGCTGGCGCTTCTACAGGAGCCGACTCTTTAGCCGGTGCTGCAGATTCACTTCCTGCTACTTCAAAAACAAACACTAACGAGCCTGTTTTAACTGTATCGCCAGCGGCTACTTTAATTTCTTTAACCGTTCCAGCAAATGGTGCTGGCACTTCCATTGCAGCCTTGTCGCCTTCAACGTTTAAGATAGATTGCTCTTCTTCAACGGTGTCGCCAACAGCAACCATGATTTCAGTTACTTCAACTTCGTCATCGCCAATATCTGGTACAGTTACTTCTTTAGTCGAAGAACCTGTAGAAGCAGCTGGTGCTGCCTCTTCAGGTTTAGCTGGAGCAGCGGCGGATGCATTAGTCGAGCCAGTGCTTTCACTCTCACCTTCAAACAAAAACACTAAAGAGCCCGTTGTAACGGTGTCGCCAACGTTTACTTTGATCTCTTTCACTATACCCGCTTGCGAAGCAGGTATTTCCATTGATGCTTTGTCGCCTTCAACATTTAATAGTGATTGGTCCACATCTACTTTGTCGCCAACGCTTACTAATATTTCGGTTACTTCTACTTCGTCGTCACCAATATCAGGTACTTTAATTTCAATACTCATTGCAAACCTCTTATGCGTACAGTGGGTTAAGTTTGTTAGTGTCGATGTTGAACTTTTTAAGTGCTTCAACAACTACTGACTTCTCAACTTCACCGCGTTTAGCAAGTTCAGATAACGTAGCAACAACAACGTAGCCCGCGTTAACCTCAAAGTGACGACGTAGGTTTTCACGGCTATCAGAACGACCGTAACCATCTGTACCTAACACTTTGTAGTTGCTGCTTGGAATGAATGAACGCGCTTGTTCTGCGTAGTTTTTCATGTAATCCGTTGCTGCAACAGTCACAGAGTCGTTTAATACGCTTGTGATAAATGCTGTTTTTTGCTCGCTTTCAGGGTTAAGCATGTTAAAACGTTCAACATCTTGACCTTCACGCGTTAATTCGTTGAAAGACGTTACAGAGAACACGTCAGACGCAATACCATACTCTTCGCTTAGAATCGTAGCGGCTTTACGTACTTCAGTCATAATAGTACCTGAGCTTAATAGCTGTACGTTGGCTTTTTTACCTTCGTAACTTTCAAGCTTATAAATACCTTTACGAATACCTTCTTCAGCGCCTTCTGGCATAGCTGGCTGATGGTAGTTTTCGTTCATAAGCGTTAGGTAGTAGTAAATATTTTCTTGGTCATCACCGTACATACGACGAATACCGTCTTGTACAATAACAGCGACTTCAAACGCGTAAGTTGGGTCATAAGAAATACAGTTAGGAACCGTATTGGCAAGAATATGACTGTGACCATCTTCGTGCTGTAAGCCTTCGCCATTTAGCGTGGTACGACCCGCAGTAGCACCTAATAAGAAACCACGTGCTTGTTGATCGCCCGCCATCCATGCCATGTCACCAACGCGTTGGAAACCAAACATAGAGTAGTAAATGTAGAATGGGATCATTGGCAAATCGTTAGTGCTGTATGAAGTTGCAGCAGCAACCCATGACGACATAGCACCTAACTCATTGATACCTTCTTGCAGTACTTGACCAGAAGTCGCTTCTTTATAGTAAGAAACAATATCGCGATCCTGCGGCGTATAGTTTTGGCCATGCGGATTGTAAATACCGATTTGACGGAATAAACCTTCCATACCAAATGTACGCGCTTCATCGGCAATAATTGGTACGATGTTTTTACCAATGCCCTTATCTTTTAATAAGATATTAAGTGCACGAACAAAGCCCATAGTGGTAGAGATATCACGTTTTTGCTCTTCAAGTAGCGGCTTGAATGCGTCTACTTCTGGCAATGCTAGTTTTTCACTAAAACGTGGAATACGTTTAGGTGTATAACCTTTAAGTGCATCACGACGAGCATGTAGGTACTTGTACTCAGGTGAACCTTCTTCAAGCTCTAGGTATGGTAATTCTTTTAATTGATCTTCAGATACTAAGTCATCAAGGCCAAGGCGTGAACGTAAATGTGCAACATGCGACATGTCCATTTTTTTCACTTGGTGCGCAATGTTTTTACCTTCAGCGGCTTCACCCATACCGTAACCTTTTACAGTTTTAGCAAGAATTACAGTTGGACGACCTTTTGTTTCTTCTGCTTTTTTAAATGCAGCAAATAGTTTTGACGATTCATGACCACCACGCTTAAGCGCGAAAATTTCGTCATCTGTCATGTCCGCAACAAGAGCAGCTGTTTCTGGGTAGCGACCAAAGAAGTTCTCACGTACGTACGCGCCATCTTTCGCTTTATATGTTTGGTAATCACCATCCACAGTTTCGTTCATTAACTGTAGTAATTTACCCGTTGTGTCTTTAGCTAGAAGAATATCCCAACCGCTGCCCCACACTAGTTTAATTACGTTCCAGCCAGCGCCTTTAAACAAGCCTTCTAACTCTTGAATAATTTTACCGTTACCCATAACCGGGCCGTCTAAACGCTGTAAGTTACAGTTAACTAAATAACAAAGATTATCTAGCTTTTCACGTGCAGCAAAAGAAATAGCACCGCGTGATTCTGGCTCATCCATTTCACCGTCACCTAAAAACGCATATACACGTTGGTTTTTAGTGTCTTTTAAGCTACGACCATCTAAGTATTTTAAGAATCGTGCTTGATAAATTGATGAAATAGGACCTAAGCCCATTGATACCGTAGGGAACTGCCAAAACTCAGGCATTAACTTAGGGTGTGGGTACGATGGTAAGCCTTCGCCATCAACTTCTTGACGGAAGTTATCTAGTTGCGCAGCAGATAAACGCCCTTCAACAAATGCACGTGCGTAAATACCTGGAGAAATATGACCTTGGTAATAAACTAAGTCACCACCGTCTACATCATTTGGTGCTTTAAAGAAGTGGTTAAAACACACTTCATAAAATGCAGCAGATGATTGGTAAGACGCCATATGGCCGCCTAAGTCGAGATCTTTTTTAGATGCACGTAGAACGATCATAATCGCGTTCCAACGGATAATTGAACGAATACGACGCTCAAGATTTACATCACCCGGGTAAGCAGGTTCTTGATCTACAGGAATAGTATTAACGTAGTTCGTGGTAATACCCGTTGGCATATCAACGCCGTCTAAACGGGCTTGCTCTAATACTTGCTCAAGTAAAAACTGAGCTCGTTCAACACCTTCTTCGCGCACAACTGATTCAAGAGCTTGTAACCACTCTTGTGTTTCTAGCGCGTCTACGTCAATTTTATTGACTTCAGACATATGGAGGTTTCCTTATGTTTAAAATACGAATATTGTTAATTTAATATCACAGCTACTTAATGTGTGTTCAAAGTAATTATGTACTAACTTAATTTTGTTTAGTGCGTCTTAAACTACGTTCAATTCGCGAATGTTCTTTGCCTGCTTCAAGCAATGCTTCTTCTATAAATGCTAAGTGCGCATTACTTGCTAAACGGGCTTGTTCTGGATTACCGTCAATAACGGCATCCATTAATAAACGCCTGTGTTGGGCTAATTGACTGCTAATATCTGACTTTTTTAATAGAACAGTTAAATTTTGCAATACATTTTGCTCAAGCAGCGCTTTCATACCTCTAACTAAATGCAATAACACGACATTATGCGAAGCTTCAGCCACACTAAAGTGAAATGCATTAATTGCTTTTGCTTTTTGCTGTAAATCATCATTAACTAAGGCAATTTCATCAAAGCTTTGCTTTACTTTGCTAAAATCGTTGCTGGTCCCGCGCAGTGCTGCGTAGTAAGCAGCAATCCCTTCTAATGCATGACGAAATTCAAGTAAATCAAACTGCGACTCAGGGTGTTTACTAATCAAATCAAAAAGTGGATCAGTAAGCCCTTCTTCGAGCTGATTTTTTACAAACGTGCCGCCACCTTGGCGACGCGTAACTAAACCTTTCGCTTCTAACTTTTGAATTGCCTCTCGTAGTGACGGGCGAGACACTTCAAATTGCTTTGCTAGTTCACGCTCTGGTGGCAACTTTTCACCTGGTGCTAACGAGCCTTCAAGAATCATGTTCTCAAGTTGCTGTAAAATAACATCAGATAATTTTGCTGCTTTAATCTTTAAAGACATGAATCAACGTCCGCGTTGTATAAATACCAAGAGCCCACAAAACGGGGCTTTAAGTCGTATGATTTACCCAAAAGGTAAATTGGTCATACCAAAAATTTTCAATACGGTATCAAAAAGCCTAATAGCTGTCAATTTACAGTGTATTTATACCTTGGCAGTAGCGTAACGCATTTTGAACGAAGATTAAACAATGCGCAATTTACAAAAATTGTTATAACGTTAATAGGATGAAAACAACTGGTCTGACCAGATGGATTTAGAGTTTTAACTCTACTTTAATTGAGGGTTCGCTAACGAAAAAGCGATATCAAAAAATAAGTACGGAGGGTGGGGTGCTGCACTTTATATAAATGTCCCACCACTCATTTTATTAAACGATTTTATAGAAGAGAACTCAGCGTTACTAAGACAGTCCGCCAAACAAGGTTAATAGCGCGATTAACACTAAATAAAATAATACATTACGTTTTACTAGTTTAATCATGCAGGTGGCTTCGTAAGTGCAACCATAATAACGTTTTTCTACTTGTTCAGCAGCTAATGCGGTATACGTTACAACTTTACGGTTAGGACTTGAAAAATCAAGCGCATAACGTAACCAGCAACTTGTGCCTTTATTAAAGTTACCTATTACTAAATAACCAAAGCTAGTAATACGCGCAGGTAACCAATCAAGCCAAAATAGTAGTTTATGTATAAGTTTAAAGCGCTTAGCAAAGATTACTTTATGATCCTCTCGTACTAAATCAGCTAAGGTACGCACTAATGCATATAAAACAGCGCCTGGCGCGCCTAAAACAACAAACCAAAAAATAACAGCGCAGTAAAATCTAAAATTTACCCACGCCAAAGTTTGCCCAAAAGTTTCACCGTTTTCTTGCGCTTCAGTACGTTTTTGCCCTATTTGTAGTGCATATAAAGATGCTGCAGTACCATCGTCGCGCGTTAACGCATTTAAATACGATTTATATAAAGCACGCTGCTTAGCACAACCAAAGCACACTAAAAGTACCGCGATATTAATACCCAACTGCCACAATACAAAATCTGACAAACAATAAACTAGCGCTATAGCTATAACAGGGAGTGCAAGCCAAACTAAAAATCCCAGTGTTGAGCTAAATAAGCCCTTATCACCAAGTAATTTATTAGAGCGATTTAAATAACCATTTGCGTAATAACTTATTTGCCAATAATTAGACCGAGCACCTAGACGCTCAAGTATTAGTGCAATTATTATAGAAACCAAAATCATTGTAGTTACTCTCTTAGCTTGATTGCTCAAGCATATTTAAAAACAATTGCCAATTAAAGCTACTACCTGGGTCGGTTTTTCGCCCTGGAGCAATATCGCAGTGCCCCACAATACGTGAAGGCGTTATTTTTGGATAGCGTTGCATTATTGATTTGCTCAAAACAGCTAACGCATTATATTGCATTAAAGTATAAGGAGTGGTGTCAGTTCCTTCAAGCTCAATACCAATGCTAAAATTGTTACACGCCGCCTGCCCTTCAAATTCAGATAAGCCGGCGTGCCATGCGCGCTTATTAAATGGCACGTATTGTAAAACATTCCCGGTGCGCTTAATAAAGCAATGGGCAGATACACGTAAATTCTTTAAGTCACTAAAACTCGGATGAGCATTACAGTTAATGCTACCCATAAATAACTCATCAACGAAAGGTGTACCAAACTGCCCTGCTGGCAATGATATATTGTGAATCACCAATAAAGAAATATCAGCCTCATCAGGGCGCTCATCAAAATGCGAACAAGGCCGCTGCACTACCGTACTTAAAACACCACTTAAATCTATTTTCATGATACGTTTATTATATAAATATCAAGATATACATATCGCTGATGCTAAAGGATTTATTAAAACAATGATAGTAACAAGCGAGGTGTAAAACCTCACCTACAACATACACCAAACCGTAGGTGCGAATTTACGTCTGCTCATGTAACGTAGCTTGGGTGTTTAAAAAGCGAGGTATAAAACCTCACCTACGACATACATCAAACCGTAGGTGCAAATTTATTTCGCGCGCTTATCTTTATATCGGAACAAAGCCAATCGCTTCTCTTTCATCTACAAACATAGTAAAATTTTCTTAATTTATTAACGCTTATGAGCTTTGCTATGTCTATTTCGCACACCTTAATTAGTCAACTTGTTACTCTTGCACTCGACGAAGATTTAAATTATCAAACTGCGCAAGAGGGTGATATTACCGCGCAACTGATCCCACAAAACGAGCAAGCAAGCGCTAAAGTAATAACACGTGAAGACTGCATATTTTGCGGTAAAGACATCATCCTTGAAGTATTTAAACAAGTAGATCCAACAGTTAACGTAACTGTGCTTATAAATGATGGTGATGCCGTTAAAGCTAACAGCACTTTATTTACGGCCTCCGGTTCAGCCCGCTCAATATTAACGGCAGAGCGTACCGCGCTTAACTTTGTACAAACATTATCTGGCACAGCCACAACAACGGCCCATTACGTAAAAGAGTTAAGTGGCACCACAACACAATTACTCGATACCCGTAAAACCATACCAGGGCTTCGCGCATTACAAAAATACGCAGTAAAATGTGGCGGCGGAGCAAATCATCGCATTGGCTTATTTGATGCATTCTTAATTAAAGAAAACCACATCGCAGCCTGTGGCACAATTGACAAAGCCGTTACTCAAGCAAAATTAAATCACCCAAATAAACCAATTGAAGTAGAAGTTGAATCACTTAATGAGCTAGATCAAGCCATTAATGCTGGCGCTGATATTATAATGCTGGATAACTTTAGTGTTGAACAAATTAAGCAAGCCGTTGTTTTAACTAATAAACGCGCAAAGCTTGAAGTTTCAGGCAATATGACTCTACAAACGCTTAAAACCTACTCACAAGCGGGTGTTGATTTTATATCAAGCGGAGCACTAACAAAAAATTTACAATCAATCGATTTGTCTATGCGTTTCGACTGAAAATAATACAAAAATAAAACTTAAACCTCGCTAATTCATTGACAGAATATGAAAAAAAGCATTTAATAACCCAAAAGGATTACCTTGTAACAATTTGTTAAATAAAGTATCCTTTTTTAGCTTTACAACGATGCTAAATAGTAAAAAACAGTGATAGAATTTCACCGGTGTATACTTGCACTTTAAAAGCAATACTAATGTAACAGAGGTACAACAAGTAAAAAGCAGATTGTTATTAACGTTGTAAAAACGAAAATCACTAAACTGTTTATTTTATGTCTATACTCTGAGTTGTTAGTTGTTATACCAATCTGCTTATATATGGGGTCTATTTAACGTTAAGAAAATTACGCTAGAACTAGGCAAAAATTTTTGTATCTAGTTGTTCTAAATAAAAAATTTTTAACGACGTTATAGTGCAATTTAATTCGTTAAATTGTTCAAAGATTTATGCAGTTTGGTATTACTAGCATATAAAGGAATGAGTGTTTAGTTAATCGTTTAATAGCTTATATAATGAATTCGTGTTTAGCTTTTGTGTTTTAAACCTAAGCTAAAAATGCAGTAAAATTTACTTTAAATAAAACAGTAAATAAATCAATTAAGTTAGGCAATTTTGCCGCTTATATGATTTAACCTACAAAAATCTATCCTTTAGGAGAGGAAACATGAAAACAATGACTCAAAAACAACAGGGTTTCACCCTAATTGAATTAATGATTGTAGTAGCAATCATCGGTATTCTTGCTGCAATTGCATTGCCTGCCTACTCTGATTATCAAGCAACATCAAAGTTAACGGCTGGTTTAGCTGAAATCACAGGCGCTAAAACAGAATTTGAAATAAAGAGAAATAATGGTGAAACAATCACAGGAATTAGTGATCTTAAAAGTATTAAAGAGACATCGACTCAAAATTGTAATATCACAGCAACTGGAACAACCATCGTCTGTACTATTGTTAAAGCACCTACACAAGTTCTTGGAGCAACTATAACCTGGACTCGAACTGATTCTACAGGTCTCTGGGAATGTGCGACTGCAGGTATAACTGGTGATGCATCTCTTGCACCAAAAAGCTGCCCTCAAGCTGCTGCAACAACAACAACAACACCATAATTTATAGTTTAGCCAAGCAAAAATTAAACGCTCATTTTTGAGCGTTTTTTATTGACCTGTCAATATAATTACTTTTTCCTCAATTCTAAATTGTTATTTGGAAGTCTAATTTATGGCAAAAAAACAAGAAGACAAGGGACTCGACATATTTCAGTGGGTCGGTGTTAGTGCTCGAGGAAAACGCCTTGAAGGTGAACTCGCCGGAAATAGTATCGCGCTAGTAAAAGCACAGCTTCGTAAGCAGGGTATTACCCCCTCAAAAGTTAAACGTAAGCCGAAACCTTTATTTGGTATTCAGAGTGTTCAAAAAATAACACCTAAAGATATCGCCTTGGTTACTCGCCAAATTGCCACTATGTTAATGGCTGGTGTACCCTTAATTCAATCTATTGAAATGATAGCTTCTGGCTCAACAAATAAAAGCGTTACCAAGCTTATCTCAGCTGTAGGCGATGATGTAAAAGCTGGTCAACCTTTGTCCTTATCACTTAGAAAATATCCACGTTATTTTGATGACTTATATTGTGATTTAGTTGAATCTGGCGAGCAGTCAGGAGCACTTGATAAAATATTTGATCGCATAGCTATTTATAAAGAAAAATCAGAAGCGCTTAAATCAAAAATTAAAAAAGCAATGTTTTACCCCATTTCGGTATTAGTTATTGCCGGCATTGTAACCTCGATATTATTAATATTTGTAGTACCACAGTTTCAGGATATTTTTGCAGGGTTTGGGGCTGAACTTCCTCCATTTACATTATTCGTAATTGGTATTTCTGACTTTATGCAGGCTTATTGGTGGATGATTCTGATTGCGATAGTGGCTTTTGGCTGGGCCTTTAAAGAGGCTAAATTAAGAAGCCTAAAGCTCAGGGATACAACCGACAGAGCCATACTTAAGCTCCCTGTTATTGGCATGATTTTAAACAAAGCGGCTGTGGCACGTTATGCGCGAACACTTTCGACCACATTTGCTGCCGGTGTTCCATTAGTTGATGCACTTGATTCAGCAGCTGGTGCTTCGGGCAATGCAGTGTACCGTTATGCTATTTTAGATATTAAAGCAGAGGTTAGCTCAGGTAACCAGATGAACTGGGCAATGAGAAACTCAAAAATCTTCCCTGACATGGTAATCCAAATGGTTGCTATCGGTGAAGAATCTGGCTCGCTCGATGGTATGTTAGCTAAGGTCGCGACTATTTATGAGCAAGAAGTAGACGATGCTGTAGATGGCTTATCGAGCTTACTAGAGCCATTAATTATGGCTGTACTCGGTGTGCTGGTTGGTGGTTTAATTGTTGCTATGTACCTTCCTATTTTCCAACTTGGTTCTGTTATTTAATTATTTGGTTTTTATATGCAAAGTATTGTAGAAGTAATGCAAAATGAGCTGTGGTTTTATCTAACCACCGTTGGCTTGGTTAGTTTATGTGTGGGCAGCTTTTTAAATGTAGTGATTTATCGCCTACCACTTATGATGCAAAAAGAATGGCAAAGTGAGTGCAGAATACTGTTAGAAGACGAGCTTAAAAATAGTAAAGCAATAAATAACGAGCAATTTAATTTAGTAAAGCCAAACTCAACCTGCCCAAAGTGCAAAACGGCTATTAAACCTTGGCAAAATATTCCTGTTATTAGCTGGTTATTTTTAAAAGGAAAATGTGCAAGTTGTAATAACCCTATATCAATACGCTATCCTGCAGTCGAAGCCATTACAGCAATATTAAGCTTATTTATTGCTTTTACTACGGGCGCAAATGAACAAGCTTTAATGTATATATTGATTACTTGGGCATTAGTTGCACTAACCTTTATTGATATAGACCATATGCTATTACCCGATCAACTTACATTACCACTAGTATGGCTTGCTTTAATAGCGTCAATAATGGGCTATACCGTAGCGCCGAGCGATGCAATTATGGGAGCGGTTTTTGGTTATTTGAGCCTATGGAGTGTATTTTGGCTATTTAAGTTACTAACGGGTAAAGAAGGTATGGGCTATGGCGACTTTAAATTACTCGCTGTATTTGGTGCATTACTTGGTTGGCAATCACTACTTAGCATTATATTACTTTCAAGCATTGTTGGCGCTGTTATTGGCATTGTATTACTCAGTATTCAAGGAAAAGACAAAGCAACCCCGATTCCATTTGGTCCTTACCTTGCCATTGCAGGCTGGATCACTATGCTATGGGGCACTGAATTACAAAACATTTATTTTAATTTAATTGGTTATTAAAATGAGTGAGCAAACAATTAAACTCTCTAGCAATAAAAAAAACAATTGGGTTTTGGGTTTAACAGGTGGTATTGGCTGCGGAAAAACAGTAGTTAGTGACATGTTTGAGGAACTTGATATAACCATTGTTGATGCGGATATTATTGCTCGCCAAGTAGTTGAGCCCAAGAGCTGTGGTTTAAATGCAATAATAACGCACTTTGGCAATACGTTATTACTTAGCGATGGCACGCTAAACAGAAGTGCCTTACGAGAGCGCATTTTTACTAACGATGCTGATAAACAGTGGCTAAATAACTTGCTGCATCCTCTTATTCGCAAAAAAATAGTCGCTGATTTAAATGCCGCTAATAGTGCTTACGTGGTTTTAGTTGCCCCGTTATTATTTGAAAATGGTCTCGATAAGTACTGTAACCGAACCCTACTCATTGACGTACCTAAAAATGTCCAAGTCGAGCGCACACTTAAGCGTGATAATGTGAGCCTTGAACAAGTAAATAGTATTATTGCAACACAAATGTCTCGCGAAAATAAACGTAAAAAAGCAGATGATATTTTAAATAATGATAGGGATTTAGTGTTAGTCAAATTATCACTTCGGTCTCTACATACTCGTTATATGCAATTAGCATTAAAAAATGCGAGTTAGATAACCCGAACTCTGGATAATAAATCTATCTTAAGCTGTTACTTTCAGCGCTAACTGCGTTGAAATATCTAGGGGCTGTTGATCTTTGTAGTATATATATTAATCAGCCCATATTGGTAGCCACATCATAGTGAATGCTAAAGCGAGCATGGAATGATAATTCCGCTCAAGCTTTTCATACCGTGTGGCTATCCCTCTATATTGTTTGATCCGACCAAAGGCATTCTCAACTAAGTGCCTATATTTGTACATGCACCAGTCAATATCTTCATTACCCACTAAACTGTTATCCTTGCGTGGAATAACGGGTGTAGCGCTATTGTCACGAATAAACTCTCTTAGTTTTTCACTATCGTAGCCTTTATCTGCGACAACAACATTACTCGTTGGGCAATTGGCTACAAGTGACTCTGCATGGACGATATCATGCGTATTTCCACAGGATAATTCATAATAAACAGGCAATCCTCCGCTATCTACTGCAAGATGAATTTTAGTCGAATTACCACCTCGACTCTTACCGATTGATTCATTGTCAGCGGTTCTTGCACCGCAACTATGCTGGTGAGCCCTGACAATACTGCCATCAATAAAGATCCAATCCATATCAGCATAGTGGGATAACACTCGAAATAATTCATTCAAAATATCTTTTTTGGACCATAAATTAAATCGTCTATAAATAGCACTCCACGAGCCGAAATAAGACGGTAAATCTCGCCAAGGAATACCGGCACGCATCCTATAGAGTATGCCTTCGAGCGTTTTTCTATGCTCAGGCTTATTATAAATTCGACCACTTAAGTGCATTACTTTTGATAAGACATTCCATGTCGCGTCTGTTAACATTAATCTTGGCATGAGGGTTCGTGTAATGTTTTTTAGCGAATTCAATTATACCTTATCCTTATGCTGTTTGTTTTTTATACCGCAAAGATCAACACGCCCTAGCTAAAGAAAACTAAATTTAAATATTATTATGGTTCAATATGTTAGTAAATCCCTTAATCAGAGTTCAGGTTAAGTAATGTAAAACAATAAGATAATTTATAAAACAATATTTAGTTAGCAAAACTAGTCCATCTGATGAAGAGTAATATAATCTCCTTGTTTTTTCTGATAAATTGCTAATCATTAACGAATTAAGCAGGTGCGCAATGAATATTAACTCACCGTTACTAAGAAAATTTATTACCCTTGGCCGTATTGATGCAGATACCGTTAAAGTAAAACAACGAGATTTTGCCTCAACCGCCGAGCTTATTGCCAAATGTGGAAACATCGATAGCAAAGATTTAGCTGAGCAATGTATTGATTTATTTCGCGTACCTTATTTCGATTTAAAAGACTTTGAACCTGCAAGGATCCCAGCCGAACTTGTAAAAGAAAAGTTGATCCGTAAACACCATATTTTACCCATGGTGCAAAAAGGTAGAAAAGTATACATAGCCGCGTCTGATCCGACCGATTATGGTGCGTTTGAAAACTATGAATTTAGTACCGGCTTATCCTGTGAAATAGTAGTAGTTGACTACATTGAACTTGATAAAAAAGTTGACCAATTGCTTGATGCAACTGGCAACTTAAATTTAAGTGATGACGAATTTAAAGAATTTGCTGACTTAGATAGTGAAAACACTAAAGAAGCCACCCCAAAAGATGATGAAAAAGATGATGCACCTATCATTGTTTACATCAATAAAATCCTAATGGATGCCATTAAAAAAGGCGCCTCTGATTTACACTTTGAACCTTATGAGCATAAGTATCGCATCCGTTTTCGTATTGATGGTATTTTGCATGAGGTAGCCAGCCCGCCTAATACTTTAGCGACAAAACTTTCTGCACGAATAAAAGTAATGTCACGCCTAGATATTGCCGAAAAACGTAAACCACAAGATGGTCGTATAAAGCTAAAAATTTCTGAACGTAAAAGTATCGATTTTCGTGTAAGTACAATGCCGACCCTGTGGGGGGAAAAAATAGTAATGCGTATTCTTGATTCATCAAGCGCAATGCTAGGTATTGATGTATTAGGCTACGAGCCGGAGCAGAAAAAACTCTATATGGATGCGCTTGCCCAGCCTCAAGGGATGATTTTAGTTACAGGACCAACGGGCTCGGGTAAAACAGTATCACTTTACACTGGTTTAAATATACTTAATCAACCAGAGCGTAATATTAGTACCGCAGAAGATCCTGTCGAAATTAATCTCGAAGGTATAAACCAAGTACAAATTAATATTAAAGCCGATATGACCTTTGCAAATGCATTACGTGCATTTTTACGCCAAGATCCTGATGTCGTCATGGTAGGTGAAATACGTGACCTCGAAACAGCTGAAATATCAATAAAAGCGGCGCAAACAGGTCACTTAGTACTATCAACGCTGCATACTAATTCAGCACCTGAAACGATAACTCGGTTATTAAATATGGGCGTACCAGCGTATAACGTAGCAAGTTCAATTAGTTTGATTATAGCCCAGCGCTTGGCTCGACGTTTATGCCCTAAATGTAAAACACCGGAAATATTACCAAACGAAGAACTTACCCGCCAAGGTTTTAGCGAGCAACAAATTAGTGAAATGACCCTCTATGCACCAAAAGGATGTGATAGTTGTACCGATGGTTATAAAGGTCGTGTCGGTATTTATGAAGTAATGCAAATAACACCAGAGATAGCACAAATTATAATGCGTGGCGGTAATTCATTAGAAATAGCAGAAGTATCACTTAAAGCAGGATTTAATAACTTGCGATTATCAGGTATTCGTAAAGCGGCTGATGGAATGACCTCTCTTGCTGAAATTAATCGAGTAACAAGTTTTTAAAGATCCATAGTTAAAAGCGACAAGGTTCTGAACACTAAATTCAGAGCCTTACTTATACCTAGAGACTCATATCTAAGTAATGTAAAATGCAAAAAAAAGATTGTAGAGAGTAAATTATGCCTACTATTGTAAACTGCCCAACCTGTAAAGCTAAAGTTGAGTGGTCAGAACAGAGCCCACATCGGCCTTTTTGTTCTAAACGCTGCCAACTAATTGATCTTGGTGAGTGGTCGTTTGAAAATAATAAAATTTCAGCGCCAATTACATCAGCACAAGAGTTTAGCCAAGATATGATTGAAGATATTGAAGCTATGATGGCCAAAAATGAAGATGACTTTTTTAAATAATTTATCTCCATAATGCCCTAATACCAATCCGCAATAATACTTAATCAACTTGAGGGGTTAAATCAGACGTTAACTACGTTAAAAATTTCTGATATAGAACAACTAAATAACGAAATTTTTGCCTTGTTATCGACACGATTTTCTTCCCTCAAAATAGATCACTTAATTAAACGAATTGGTATAAAAGCAAAAACCAGCATTACGCCTAATGCCGATCAGTTAAGAAATATTTGACGATCCATTGACCGATCTTCTGGTTAGTTTATAAAGGCTTCTGAATTTATTCAGGAGCCTTTTATTTTGCAACTCACTACCGCACTTTCTCTTGCCAATAGCTACGCACCCAATTCAGAAGGCTTAGGTCAACTGAGTGATTTTTTATGTCCTGACTTTATCAAACAATGCGCTGAAACCGCTGGTGTCGCGACGATAAGGAAAAGAAGGCTTCCTGTTGAGATAGCCGTTTGGACAGTCATTTGTATGTCGTTTTATCGTGAAGACCCACTGTGGAGTATTGTCAGTAAATTAGGGCTCGCTTTACCAGGTAAAAAAGAACTCGTTGCACCCAGTGCGGTTGTACAGGCTAGGCAGCGGCTTGGGGCTGATGCCATTAAACAGGTTTTTGAGAAAAGTCAGCAAATGTGGAATGCTGATGCGAACCATCCCACATGGTGCGGGCTATCACTACTGGGTGTTGATGGTGTTATTTGGCGCACACCGGATACTGCTGAAAATCAACATGCATTCTCCGTGTGGAAAAATCAGCATGGTGACACGGCTTTCCCTCAGGTTCGCATGGTGTGTTTGATGGAGTTAACTAGCCATTTATTAATGGGGAGCGCCTTTGGTAGTTGTCGTACTAGTGAAATGGTGTTGGCTGAAGACTTAATCGAGGCAACACCCGATAACTCACTGACGTTATTTGATAGAGGCTTCTATTCTCTAGGCTTACTCAATCGTTGGCATCATGCTGGGGAAAATAGGCATTGGCTTCAACCGATGAGAAAAGGCACGCAATATGAAATTGTTCGCTCTTTAGGTCGTCAAGACAAACTTATCAAGCTAAAAGCAACAGCACAAGCGAGAAAAAAGTTCGACGATTTACCACAGAGCATTGAAGTCAGGCTAGTCACAAAAACGGTTAAGGGGAAAGAGGTGAATATACTCACTTCACTGACTGATCCAATGCGTTTCCCTAAGGCTGACATTGTTGACCTCTATAGTGAACGGTGGGAAATTGAACTTGGTTATCGAGAAATGAAACAAACGTTACTGAATAGTCACTTCACGCTACGCAGCAAGAAACCTGAGATGATAGCGCAAGAATTATGGGGCGTAATGTTGAGCTATAACTTGCTCCGATATCAGATGGTGAAAATGGCGCAGAAAAAGTCTGGAATATATGCAAAACACCTGAGTTTTACGACGTGTGCTATTAGTATTATTAACCTTATTCATACAATGTTTATAGAAAATGCAGGACGGATACCTAAATCAATAGAGCAATTACAAGCTCAAGTTGAACATCACATATTACCGATAAAACAGGAGCGGGCGTATCCGAGATGTGTGAAACCAAAACCCAGTAAATACCCCAATAAAAAACGCCAGTCAGCTGTTAACTGACTGGCATTAAGCATTACGCTGGTTTTTTAGTATTTACAAAAAAGTAAAATTAACTTTTTTGTTTACGGTGCTTTTTATTCATACGCTTTTGCATTTTAGCAAATTTCTCTTTTTGCTCAGCGTTAAATACTTGCATTACTTGGTGCTGCGTTTTTAGTTTAATTAAACCAAATTGTTCACCCTTTTCATGGCGTTCATTTAATAACTCTTTAGCTGCATTTTCATCAAATGTTGCAGCCGAAAGTAACGCATCCATTTTTGCTTTATGCGCTTCACGCATCGCTTTACGAGCTTCTTTATCGTCGCTACGTAATGCTTTCATTTGTGTTTTTTGCGCTGCAAAAATAGCTTTTAGCTTAGTTTGCTGCTCATCTGTTAGGCTTAATTTTTCAACGCCGCGCTCAGAAAGTAAAAAACGAGCTTGAGAATGACCTTGTTTATGCCCGTCAGCTTTAGCCATAACACTACCGGCACCAAGTGTTGCTGTTGCCAGGCCAAAAACAAGTACTAATTTAGAAAGTGTATTTAATTTAGTCATAATCATTACCTTAATTATTTGGTTTAACTATTGGTTCAATTTGTGTGGTTGTGACTGCTTAATCAACTAAGTTAACTATACCTAACTCAATGCAAAGTAACGCAAAGCAGTGTAAAGGTTGTGTAAAGATTCACTTTTGCACAATTTAGTGGGTAAAATAACGCCATAAGCAACTCTAAGGGTTTGTAAATGAAACTATTAATGATTGACGACGATACCGGCCTTTGTGAGCTATTAAGTGAATATTTAACTGCCCAAGGTTTTGAAATACAAAGCGTACATGACGGTGAACAAGGTCTTAAGCTAGCGCAAGTAAACGATTATGCGTTAATACTACTTGATGTGATGCTACCAACTCTAGATGGCTTTGAAGTACTTAAACAACTTAGGCAAACAAAACTCACGCCGGTAATCATGCTTACAGCAAAAGGGGAAGATTTCGATCGTATTTTCGGATTAGAACTTGGCGCAGACGACTATATCCCTAAACCATTTAACCACCGTGAGTTACTTGCCCGTGTTAAAGCGATTACACGCCGTATAGAGCATATTAATAGCTTTAACATCACTACCAGTAATAAGTTACAGGTTAATGGGATCACTATTAACTTAGCCGCTCGAGAAGCGTCTGTTAATGATCATACACTTACATTAACAGGCACCGAATACGAAATACTAGCCCTTTTAAGCAAAAATGCAGGCGAAGCAGTCAGTAAAGAACTCATAAGTGAAGAGGTACTTGGCCGTCGCTTAGCTTCCTTCGATCGCTCTATTGATATGCATGTAAGCAATATCCGTAAAAAAATAGCTGAGCATATTTCAGGCGAGCGAATCAAAACAATGCGAGGAACAGGTTATGTCTTTATCCAAGGAGAATAAAGTAGGCTCTTTGTCTTGGCTTAAACATCCTGGGCATTACTTATTCTTTAAAATATTTATATGGTTTTGGCTAACTATAATAGGCACGATTACAGCACTGGTTTTCTTAAGCAACATTACGGCAATCAACGCCGTTAGTAACGAGCCATTACACGGTCCGATGGAAAAAAACTTACTCTATACAGCCAAAAGTATAGAACGCTCTGTTGTAAAACATAAGCGGACACTGAGTGATATGTTGTCTCACCCACGCTTATCTAAACGTAAGTTATTATATTTAAGTGCTGAGCAACAAGAAGACTCATTAACAAATAAAGAAGTCCCGAATGACGTTGATTTGAGCCTACTTAATTTTACTAAGACAATGTCACCGCAAATTATTTTTGCTGAAAAGTATCAAGCATTTGGCCCTATTCAAATTACAGTACCCTCGGGCAACTTTTACTTGTATGAAATAGACATAAATCATCAGCCACCTTTGTTCCTTCGCTTAAAGCTTATGCCTGGATGGATGAAAATTTCTATCGCCATCATCGCTTCTCTAATTTTAAGCTTTTTATTTAGTCGTAACTTAATTGCCCCTATAAATAGCCTAAAAAAAGCAGCTGTTAAATTATCTGGTGGTGATTTAAGTGCTCGAGCGGCCATTTCAGTAAGCAGAAAAGATGAACTCGGTATACTCGGTCGTGATTTTAACAGCATGGCTAATCAATTAGAGCAATTAATTAGCTCGCAAAAACGCTTACTTGCAGATATATCACATGAGTTACGCTCACCTCTTACCCGCTTAAAAATGGCAACGGGCCTTGCTCAAATGCAAGCAAATGAAGCGAGTCAGTCCTATTTACTGCGCATAGAAAAAGAAGCTAATCAACTAGACAAAATGATTGCTGATGTACTGCAAGTGTCTCGTTTAGAGGCGAAAAGTCAGGCACTTTCACTTCAACAACAATCATTGCAAATTATAATTGACCATGTGCTTAATGACGCACAATTTGAAGCAAAACAAAACAACAAGCAATTACAGATTATGGGAAGTGCAGACATTAGTGTTAACTGTGATGAAACACTAATTGCCAGCGCACTTGAAAATTTACTACGTAATGCGATTAAATACGCCAATAGCACTATTAGCATTACTCTAAAGCATACTGATGCCATTTATATAGAAATATGTGATGATGGACCTGGAGTCCCTAATAACCAACTTAATAAGCTCTGTGAACCATTTTTTAGACAGTCAGATGCGCGAGACCGAGTTAGCGGCGGTACGGGGTTAGGCTTGGCAATTGCCAAAAATGCAATTACTGCACATGGTGGCAACTTAGTATTATCGAATAAAGAACAAGGCGGCTTATGTGCAAATATAACGTTGCCAATAATTAAAGAGTAAACAATGTTTTATAGTAGTGAGAACGAGCTTAAAAGTAACCAATCGGCCATTAGTAACTTTTATGATAATACACTGACAAAATCTTATTTAAATACACCTTATGGACAACTTTTTTACGCTTACGCTATCCCAAAAAATCCACACATTGCGATTGTTATTAGCTCAGGTCGTATAGAGGGCTTAGAAAAATATAAAGAGTTACTATGGGAACTTTATAATAATAATTATGCGGTGTTTATAATTGATCATCAAGGCCAAGGTCGTTCTTACAGGCATTTAAAAAACAAGCACAAAGGCTACGTAAAGCGCTTTGAAGATTATGCCGCCGACCTTCATTTATTTAATAAAGAAGTTGTAGATAATTATTGGCAAGGTAAAAAGGTATTAGTCAGTCACTCAATGGGGGGGGCTATTGCATTTGATTATCTTGCACATTTTGAACACACTTTTAGTGGCGCGTTTTTATCTGCGCCAATGCTCGACATTTACACCAAAGGCACACCAAAACCTTTAGCTAAATTAGTCGCAAGTACTGCAACATTACTTGGCTTTCAATACAGCTATGCGCTCGGGCAAACAGATTATACGCCTGATGAGTTTGCTATAAATACCTTAACTAGTAGCCCAATACGTTACGAACTATTTAGGAAAGCCTATAAACAAGAGCCTAAATTACAACTTGGTGGTGTGACTTATGGTTGGCTACACACTACTTTTACATTTATTTCATCCGTGAATAAATTAACGGTTAATATTCCACTTTATATTGCCAGTGCTCAAAATGATGAAATAGTTGATAACAGTGCGCAATATAAACTGGCAAACAGGCACGAAAATACAATACTTGAGAGCTTTGCCGACGCTAAACACGAACTATTTTTTGAGCGCGATGAAATACGCCAACCACTGCTTAAAAGCTTATATCAGTTTTGTGAATCTGTGACGATTTAATAGCTAATTGTGTTAAATTTTATTGTAATAGTGCAATTTAATTCGTTAAATTGCTCAAAGATTTATACAGGTTGGCATTACAAATCAATATGCTAAAAATCGCTTAATCCGAGTTTAAGTTAAGCACCGACAATGGATCGAGGTGGATCAGAATATCGACCTCAGATTCAAACTCTTTGGTTATCAATACTTCTACTTCATCAGCCACGTTATGCGCACGAATCAAACTTAAATTGTCATCAAGCTCTAAATGCATTTGGATAAATTTTATCTTACCGCCTTGGCGAGTACGAATACCATGTACGCCATGTACATCAGCATGCGCTTTAGCTATTTCAAATATGCTTTGTTTTTCGTCATCTGGCAGCTCTTTATCCATTAAGTGATCGGCACTATCTCTGGCTATTTCCCAGCTGTTATAAAGTAAGTAACCCGCTACGCCAATAGCAAAAACAGGATCGGCATACAATACGCCATAGTATGCTAATAAAATAGCGAGTAACACGGCGGCATTTAAAATCAAGTCGCCTTTGTAATGTACTGAATCAGCTTTTATTGCGATTGAATCGGTGTACTTAATCACTTTATTTTGTACAAATACAATAACCAAGGTACACGCAATAGCAAAAATGCTAACCCACACGCCTAATAAAGAATGACTGAGCTGTATTGGGTTAAATAATCGCTCAATACCATGAAATGCCAGTAAACAGCCTGAACCTGCAATAAAAGCGGCTTGCCCAAGCCCTGCTATAGCTTCAGCTTTGCCGTGACCAAATCGGTGATCATCATCAGCTGGGCGCAGCGCATAACCTAAAACTAAAAAGCTCATTGCAGTAGCCGTTATATCCATTAACGAATCGGTTAGTGAGCCAAGCATTGATGCTGAACCCGATGCAAGCCACGCCCACGTTTTTGCAGTAATCATTAAACTAACCATTATCATGGTAACAATACTAGAAGTTTTAACCCAAAATTCGTAACTGCGGTTGTGCACGTTTTTATCCGTTAATAGGTGTATTCAATACAGAGAGTATATCATTTTTTTAAAAGGTTTCGTGTATACTGAAAATCGTTAAACTACTGATTATTTAAAAGGCTTATTATGCTGGATATCGTTTTATACCAACCTGAAATTCCTCCTAACACTGGTAATATTATTCGTCTGTGCGCAAACACAGGCTATTCACTGCATTTAATTGAGCCCTTGGGTTTTGAATGGGATGATAAACGTGTAAAACGTGCTGGCCTTGATTACCATGAATTCAGCCATGTTCAACGTCACGCTTCATTTGAGGACTACCTTGAAAAATGTAAGCCTAACAAAGTATATGCATGTACTACTAAAGGTAGCCAGTTTCATCATCAAGCAAGTTACGAAGCTGGCGATTGCCTTGTATTTGGCCCAGAAACCCGTGGCCTTCCTGATGATATGATCCAAGCCCTACCAAATGAGCAACGTGTTCGTATTCCTATGCAAGCTAATAGTCGTAGTATGAACTTGTCAAACGCCGTGGCTGTATTTGTTTATGAATCTTGGCGTCAATTGGGCTTCCCTAACGCACAATAACTAATGCACTTACTAATATTGTAAGCCAAGGTATGGCTCTTAGTTTAAATGAGCTCTAAATTAAAGCCCTTGGCTACACTATCAGCTAATATATGCAGTTATCAGAAAATACAACAAACTTAAAATGTTGAACTACAAAATTACAGCCCAGGAATAAAAGCAATAACCTATCTTCGGCTGCGTATTATCTAACCTGAACTTACTTACAATAGGCCCATTATTGGCGTGTAAATTCACCTTGCTTTCACTGCAAATCCCTTGCTATAGAAAAATAAATTAAAATATCATTATTGTTCAATATATTAGGGGCTGTTGATCTTTGTTTGAATTTTGTGCGTAAGCGGTAATCTCGTATAATTTACTTCGCCAAAAACAAACCTTACGAGATTACCATGCCCCGATTAATGCTCACTGATAAGTTGTGGTCGAAGCTAAAATCAATTTTGCTTGAAGATAGAGTTTATAACAAGCTTGAACACAGACAAACGATGGAAGGAATTTTATATCGCTTACGTGTTGGTTGCCCATGGCGTGACCTCCCTGAGTGTTTTGGTTTATGGAATACTATTTACCGCCGATTTCTACTTTGGTCTAAAAAAGGAATATTAATAAGGTTGTTCAAATCATTATCCGCCAATAGTGACACTGAGTGGGAATTCATTGATGGCAGTTATGTTAAAGCACATCAACACAGTACAGGTGCTGCGTCTCAACAAGAACAAGCGATAGCATTAAGTCGTGGCGGTAATACAAGTAAAATTCATTTAGCTGTTGATAGTTATGGCTTACCAATTGAATTTATTATTACAGGCGGCGATGTTCATGATAGTAAAGTGGCAAATGAACTGATTGAATTATTGCCCCAAGGCGATTTTGTTATCGCAGACAAAGGCTATGATAGTGAAGTCATTAGAAATAAGGTTCGAGAGAGAAACTCAAGCCCAGTGATCCCTAGAAAGAAAAACTCAAAAACAGGTAATGGTGATATTGATTGGTGCTTATATAAATATAGGCATTTAGTTGAAAATGCCTTTGCAAGGCTAAAGCACTTCCGTGCTATAGCGACAAGGTACGATAAATTGAAATTACAGTTTGAGAGTATGTTAGCGCTGGCATGTGCAATGATTTGGCTACCAATGTGAAAGATCAACAGCCCCTAGTAAATCCCTTAACCGGAATTCAGGTTATCTGTATGCATCTCATTTAAACCGCCCCAAAATAAAGACTATCCTGTATCAAATTAACATTCATTTTTTACTATACAGTTCTCATAATCATAATTATTGAACTAAGCTCAATGTCATACAATTATTTAATTACATTGAAACTCTATGAAAAAAATATTTCTTTGCTCACTTATTTTATGCTCTACATCGAGTATTGCTGCTACATCAGCGACAGTTACCTTAGCATCTGATTACTTATTCAATGGTGTAAGTCAAACTCAAGAAGACCCGGCTTTACAAGCAAGTTTTGATTGGGCCGGAGACTCGGGATTGTATGCCGGAATTTGGGGCTCTAATGTTGACTTTGGTGAAGGCACTGATATAGAAGCCGATGGCTACATTGGCTATTACACAAGCTTAGCAGACTCGATTAATCTAGATATTGGTATTGCGCAATATACTTACCATGGTGAAGATTTTAGCTCCGATTATAACTACGCTGAAACTTACGCCAAATTCAATTATGGCAACACTAACCTTAACTTTTGGTACGCATGGGATTACTTTGCTACAGGGGCTGGGCATAGCATCATTATGCTGACGCACAACGTTCCGATTAATGACGTTTTTTCAATTGATATAGGCGCCGATTACTCTATGAGTTTCGACGATGACAAGTGGGAATGGGAGCCTGGTGATGATAATTATATGCATTGGCGTATAACTGCAAACTATACTTGGAATGAGTGGAATTTTACTGCTGGTTATGAAGACACAGATTTAGAAACGTACGGTGATGCAACTTTACTAGCAACCGTTTCAAGAACATTTAACTTCTAAGGGTTTATAAATGAAAACCACATTATTCTTTCTTTTACTTACTTTTTCTAATTTTATAGCTGCTGAAACAGTTTATTTAACATCCTTGGCTTGGCCTCCTTATTCAGATAAATCATTAGAACAACAAGGAGCATCAGTCGCAGTCGCAAAAGCAGCATTTAAGGCCGAAGGACATGAGCTTATCGTAGATTTTTATCCTTGGTCACGTGCCGTTAACTCTGCTTCACAAGCAAATTCTAAGTATGTCGGCTACTTTCCAGAATATATGCATGAAACATCGGATTTTGTTTTTTCTGATGCAACAGGGACTGGACCTCTGGGGCTGCTACAAAATAACGCTAAACCAATTGCCTATTCATCGGTGGGAGACCTTAAAGGTAAACGTATTGGTGTTGTACAAGACTATGTTAATACAAAAGAACTTGATGACATGATTGCCTCTGGCACAATTAAAGGAGACGCAGCTCCTTCTGATGTATTAAATATTAAAAAAGTAGCTGCGGGGCGAATTGATGCTGCAGTAATAGACGCAAACGTACTTAAGTACTTACTGGATACCGATAAATCGCTATCAGCACTAAAAAATAAGGTAGCAATGAACACAACATTATTAGAAGATAAAAAACTATACATTGCCTTTAGAAATGATACTGAAGGGCAAAAATGGCAGAAAATCTATAATCAGGGGCTTACAAAAATAGATGTAAACACCATTATGGCAAATTATCTTAAGTAATTTGGACTTTGAATAGTAAATATATCCCAAGCAACTATTTTCAACATTAACCTCGTTGAATTTAGTTGCAACGAGCCAGCTATTAACGCGTAAATTCGCTTTGCTCTCCTAAAATACCTGGACAGAAAAATAAATGAACTATCGTTCAAAACGTTATCAACAACTTTAACCAGAGTTCCGATTAAGTAAGGAGATATTTTGACTCGTTCAATTCTATTTAGGCTGGTTATTACTACATTAAGCGCTATGGTTTTTGTTTTACTTTGCTTTGGTGTTTATGATTACACCGCACAAAGCAATCAATTAAAGCTAAAGCTTGATACTGAAATCAATCTTGCAAAAGAGCGTATTGGGCTGTCACTACCTAATGCGATGTGGAACTTCCAAGATGAATTAGCCAAAAAGCTAATAAATGCCGAAGTTGCATCCCAAAATATATCCAAAATAGTAGTATACGATACGAATGGAGAGGTATTCGTTGAAACAGATGGTGCAGAAACACCATCAATGACACAAACTGAGTTATTCTACGATGATGCAGGAACACAAAATAAAGTAGGCAAAATTAATCGTAACTATTCAGCCACATTTTCAATAAATATATCAGGTAACTGATTTTTGAAGAGTAATTCAAGGGCTAGGCTTGCTGATACACGCTGTTTTCTGCAAGTCGAGAGGTAGCTTCTGATTAAACAAAACATCTCTGCACCTTGCATGCTTCTGAAGCACCCAGATATCTTTTGATGAACCTTGGTCATCCTAATATCATTCTCACCTTGGTTGTTGCTAAAAGGCACCGCTGTTTCCGTCATGAACCGTAAGACATCATCTTGATAATCTCTTAACCGCTCTAACAACGCTCTAGACTTTGTTCGTTTCAATCTGCCTCGCTGGCCTTTTACTCGGCTGTTTCTATCCGGTGGAGGGCATTTAATGTCACCTTGAGCCAATATTTGTTGATATTTCTCTATATAGTGAGCTTTTGTGTCTGCATCTAGCTCGGGGTTATCTATTTGATGTTTATTGATTTCAGTCAGTAGGGTTTGCAAATCCTTTGCCCATTGCATACCGTCTTGCTCCCATGCCCTTTCTAACTCTCGGATATGATGTGCATTACACAAGGCATGTTGGCACTGTGTATATTGATAATACGGTTTCCAGTGGTCGTGGCATAGTACCCCAGTAAAGTGAGGTAAAATATCGGCGTCATCCATCGCTATTTTCCCTCTTTTCTCATGCGGGTAAAAATACGTCCACCACGTCGTTGATGCACCATGAAGCCATCGTCGTTTACCACCTATATTAATCCCCGTTTCATCAACGTGTAAGGCTTGATAAGTCGTTTTCAGGGCTTTCTTGAGCGCGGCTTCTGCGCCGGAGGACTTTACCAAGGCCGCTGCTTGTTCATTAAAGTTAAATAAACTACCCGCACTGATTGGAATACCGAGTTGATCACAAAAATATTCTTCAATGCGGTTGTAAGGGAGTAATTGATATTGGGATAGGTAAACTGCATGGGCTTTTACACCAACCCCATATTGAATAGGACTGTTAACGTCTTCTGGAAATTCACCAATAAAACGCTTACCTTGCTCATTTTCCAGAATTTGTGCTTGGTATTCAGTGACCACTTTCCTGATATCTATATCGACAACCTGTCGTTTTTGAAAGCCAATTTCACGGTAGTGACCTTTCGGTAAAAAATCACGTTCAACTAGGATGATTTTGATCTCATCAGGCGTCTGTGTTTGGGTTAGTGTTTTACCTGCACGGCCTTTTTGACCACCCGCTGACTTGGCTGATTTCTCTTTGTTTTGTTTTTTTCGGTTGATGTCTTTTGATGGCGGGATACTGCTATTGTTACTGTTAAGTCCTAATTTACTTGCTAACATAACAACGACAACCAGAATGAGTTCAATAGACATCTTCAGCGCAGGCGTGAGAGTTTTACCTTCTTGTAATTGAGCTTTGGTTTTCTCAACGATTTCGTCGATGTTGATGCTGTTTAAATTCATTGAAGCTAGGGCTATTAGGTCATAGCCCTAGCTTGGCATACTGGCGGGATCGGTCAATAGTTAAAAAAGATCCTTTGAAAATAATTTACCATGGTGAATAGTTACAATTAATCTTTATATTGAGTTTAGTCATATTGAGGCTGTGCTACTTGAACTGGCTATTTTTTCGGTTATAGAAATATTACTACTCGTCACTATTTTAGCTGGAGTTTTAATCTATATTTTCAAAAAATTAGTTGCTCAACCATTATCTGAAGTGGCTGAAAAAATGGCAACCATTGCCAATGGCGATGGTGATTTAACACAAGAGATAATTGTTCGTCGCAACGACGAAATAGGCCAACTCGCGGCTTCATTCAACCAATTTGAACACAAAATTGCTGAGCTTATTAACGGTGTGAAACTATCAGTAGAGGATTCCTTTAACGTTGCTGGGAGTATTTCTAGGGGCTGTTGATCTTTGTTTGAATTTTGTGCGTAAGCGGTAATCTCGTATAATTTACTTCGCCAAAAACAAACCTTACGAGATTACCATGCCCCGATTAATGCTCACTGATAAGTTGTGGTCGAAGCTAAAATCAATTTTGCTTGAAGATAGAGTTTATAACAAGCTTGAACACAGACAAACGATGGAAGGAATTTTATATCGCTTACGTGTTGGTTGCCCATGGCGTGACCTCCCTGAGTGTTTTGGTTTATGGAATACTATTTACCGCCGATTTCTACTTTGGTCTAAAAAAGGAATATTAATAAGGTTGTTCAAATCATTATCCGCCAATAGTGACACTGAGTGGGAATTCATTGATGGCAGTTATGTTAAAGCACATCAACACAGTACAGGTGCTGCGTCTCAACAAGAACAAGCGATAGCATTAAGTCGTGGCGGTAATACAAGTAAAATTCATTTAGCTGTTGATAGTTATGGCTTACCAATTGAATTTATTATTACAGGCGGCGATGTTCATGATAGTAAAGTGGCAAATGAACTGATTGAATTATTGCCCCAAGGCGATTTTGTTATCGCAGACAAAGGCTATGATAGTGAAGTCATTAGAAATAAGGTTCGAGAGAGAAACTCAAGCCCAGTGATCCCTAGAAAGAAAAACTCAAAAACAGGTAATGGTGATATTGATTGGTGCTTATATAAATATAGGCATTTAGTTGAAAATGCCTTTGCAAGGCTAAAGCACTTCCGTGCTATAGCGACAAGGTACGATAAATTGAAATTACAGTTTGAGAGTATGTTAGCGCTGGCATGTGCAATGATTTGGCTACCAATGTGAAAGATCAACAGCCCCTAATGTTAGCAGCGAAGGTGTTCACTATTTAACAGAACAACAATCAGAAACAGACCAGATAGCAACTGCAATTACGCAAATGGCATCGTCTGCGGTAGAAATTGAAAATAATGCCAAATTAACGCTAAGCTCCGCCGAAACAGCAAATATAGATGCAAAAAAAGTTCATGATGCATTCCTAAGCTCTATAAATTCAATAGAGAACTTGGTGGGACAATTAGATGAAGCATCAACGGTAATTGCTAGTCTTGAAAATAGCGTGCAAGATATTGTATCTATGCTGGATGTTATTCAAGCGATAGCTGAACAAACCAATTTGCTAGCATTAAATGCCGCTATTGAAGCAGCCAGAGCTGGTGAGCAAGGCCGTGGATTTGCTGTTGTTGCTGATGAAGTACGCTCTTTAGCAAGTAGAACACAAACGAGTACAGCTGAAATTCATGAAACAATTAACAAATTACAACAAGGCTCACAATCTGCTGTTAATGTTATGGGCTTAAGTAAAAGTATGAGTCAAGAAAGCATGAGTGCTGCAAATGCAGCCAGTGAATTAATAGAAAATATATCTGAAGTAATAGAATCTATTACACATATGTCGAGTCACATCTCTAGTGCTGTATCAGAGCAGAGCACTGTTGCTGAAGATCTAAGTAAAAATATCAATGAAGTTGTCAGTGCTGGTCAAAACAGCATGGGGAAAATTGAACAAGTTCAAACATATTCAGAAGATATGAAAACACTCGCTCTTAAACTGAAAAAATCAGTAACTGTTTTTAAAACGTAAAGAAAATAAGCCTTTCAGATATTAGCTAAAAGGCTTATTTTTTATTCCGACTTTTGCTCTCGGCCTAATAGCGCCATAGCTGCATCTTTCATGTCTTTATTTTCATAAAGAACTTTATAAATTTGTTCAGTAATTGGCATTTCCACACCAGTGCGCTGCGCTAACAAATACACTTCTTTAGTATTTCTAAAGCCTTCAACAACTTGGCCAATTGACTTAATAGCAGCATCTACACTTTCGCCTTTACCCAGCGCTAAACCAAATCGACGATTACGTGATTGGTTATCTGTACAGGTTAGTATTAAATCACCAAGGCCTGCCATTCCCATAAAGGTTTCTGGCTTTGCGCCAAGAGCACAACCTAGACGAGTAAGTTCGGCAAGTCCTCTCGTTATGAGCGCTGTACGTGCATTTGCACCAAAGCCTACGCCATCCGAAATACCTGCACCAATTGCAATTACATTTTTAACCGCACCACCAAGTTGAATGCCAATAAAGTCATCATTGTTATACACTCGGAATGAGCGACCACAATGAAGTAAATCCGCAAGCTGCTGGGCAAATTCAGGCGACGTAGAAGACACAGAAATAGCCGTAGGTGAACCCATCGCCATTTCTTTTGCAAATGTAGGACCCGAAAGTACCGCAAGTGGAATATCACCTCCCAATTCTTGCAGTGCAACTTCTTGTAACAAGCGTCCAATATTAGGCTCAAGCCCTTTGGTAGCCCATGCTACTTTCGCGCCTTTTTGTAATGCTGGTTTAATTTGCTGAAGCGTATCACCAAAAGCATGGCTTGGCACAACAACAAGTACAATAGCGCTGCTAGCAACGGCACGTTGTAAGTTGGCTTCAAGAGTAAGAGTATCTGGAAAAGGGGCATCTGGTAAGTAACGTTGATTTTTCCGCTCAGCTGCAAGCGTGGCAACGTCGTCGCTATTTCTTCCCCAAAGTGTCACGTTGTGACCATTTCGGGCTAAACAAATAGCAAGGGCGGTGCCGTAAGACCCCGCCCCTAATACAGTAACAGCTGTAGTTGCTGTATTCATGAGTTATGCGTCTGCTGTAACCTGGTCAGCAGGCGCAGTACGTTGTTGCATGTACTGTGCAAATAACGCATCAAAATTTACTGGCGCAAGATTAAGCTGTGGGAATGTACCACGGTTAACAAGGTTTGATACAGCTTCACGTGCATATGGAAATAACACGTTAGGGCAAAATGCACCTAGCATATGTGCAAGTTGCACTTCTTCAACATCAGCAATAGTAAAAATACCCGCTTGTTGAATTTCACATAAAAACGCAGTTTCTTCACCAAGCGAAGCAGTTACTGTTAATGCCAAAACAACTTCAAATACACCCTCATCTAACTTGTTAGAACGTGTATCTAAATCTAACTTAACTTCTGGCGTCCATTCTTTTTGAAAAATAGCCGGAGAGTTTGGTGTTTCAAACGACACATCTTTAGTGTAAATACGCTGAATAGTAAATTGTGCGCCGGCTTCTGCAGCTGCTACGTTTTGAGTTTCTTCGTTCATTGTTATTCCTAACTTGTTCGTTATTATAATTAAATTAAGCGTTTAGCTTAGCGTCAAGTTTACCTTGCGCTTCAATAGCCATCATGTCGTCGCAGCCACCGATATGTTCATCATTAATAAAAATTTGCGGTACTGTGCTTGCACCACCTGCTTTGGCAATCATTTCATCGCGTAGCTCAGGCTGTACACCAATATCATAATTTGTGTATTCAACGCCTTTGCTGTTTAAAAGCGAAAGAGCACGCTGACAAAATGGACAATACGCCTTGGTGTATAAAACAACATTACTCATAATAAATCCTCTATCGGCCTAGCTAAACTGATTAGCGACCTGTTGTAGTTGGTAAGCTAGCAGATTGCCACGCACCCATGCCACCGGCTAATAAGTAAACTCGTTCAAAACCAGCTTTACTCATAGCGGCTGCAGTACCTTGGGCAGTCATACCTGTAGTACATACAACTATAATGGGTTTAGTCTTGTACTTTTCAAGGCTTGAAAAGTCAGATTTTTTCGCATTCTCTGGGCTTAAGTGCTCAGCACCAGAAATACGCCCTGTATTAAACTCTTTTTGCGCACGTATATCGATTACTTGACCGTCATCACGGTTAATAAGTAACGTAAGCTGTTGAGGATTTATTTGACGAACAGCTGAAAACTTACTTTTTATCCAGCCACTAACAATAAGAAATACAATACCCACCCAAGCAAGGCTTAAAATTGGGTGATTGGTGATAAATTCAATATATTGATCCATTCGACTTCCACTATAAATTACATCCTAAAACGTAGTGTTTTAGATATTTTAGACTTTAGCCACGCAAGTATACCCAAACCAACTTAAAATGCGAGTTTAGACGTTGTTTAAAAGTACATAAAACGCCCCATATATACCTTATCTAAGTGTGTATTTACGTTTCTCAGCAGAGTGAAAAAAATTAATATGCGGCTTTGCATGCTGACCCTAGTTACAAAACACGGTATGCTAAAGCCAAACAGGTGCTAACTTTCAGGAGTGACTATGACAGAACATAAAAAACCACTGGTATTAATGATTTTAGACGGTTGGGGGTATCGCGAAGATGAGCAAAGTAATGCTATTTTGGCGGCAAACACGCCAGTACTAGACAACTTATGGGCTACACGCCCTCATACATTAATTTCAGCTTCGGGCTTTGATGTTGGTCTTCCTGATGGGCAAATGGGCAACTCTGAAGTTGGCCATGTAAACTTAGGGGCTGGACGAGTAGTTTATCAAGACTTTACTCGTATCACCAAAGCCATTAATGATGGCGAATTTGATTCAACACCTGCACTTGTTGAAAATATAGATAAAGCTGTGAAAGCAGGTAAAGCCGTTCATATTATGGGCCTATTGAGCCCCGGCGGTGTGCACAGCCACGAAGATCATATCGTTGCAAGTATTGAACTTGCTGCTAAACGTGGTGCTAAAGAAGTCTATTTTCACGCCTTTTTAGATGGCCGTGACACACCACCACGTAGCGCTAAAGCGTCTATTGAACGTATTGAAGCATTATTTAGCGAGCTTAAATGCGGTCGTTTGGCTTCATTAATTGGTCGCTACTACGCCATGGACCGAGATAATCGCTGGAATCGTGTAGAGAAAGCCTATAACGTAATGACTCTTGCCGAGGGCGATTTTAATTACGATAACGGCGTAATAGCACTTGAAGCTGCATATGAGCGCGACGAAAACGACGAATTTGTAGCTGCCACCACAATTACCCCTGCAGGCGCGACACCAGCAACAATAAATGATGGTGATACTATTATATTTGCTAATTTTAGAGCAGATAGAGCCCGCGAAATTACACGTGCATTTGTTGAACCTGATTTTGATGGGTTTACTAAAAAAAGAACGCCTGAGCTTAGTGCTTTTGTAATGATGACAGAATACGCAGCCGACATTAACGCACCAGTGGCATTTGGCCCTACCCCTTTAGTTAATGTTTTAGGTGAATGGTTTGAAAAAAATGGTAAAACTCAACTACGTATTTCTGAAACCGAAAAGTACGCACACGTTACGTTTTTCTTTAGTGGCGGGCGCGAAAGTGAATTTGAAGGCGAAACACGCGAACTAATTCCTTCGCCGCAAGTAGCAACGTACGATTTACAACCAGAAATGAATTCAGAAATGTTAACCGACAAGCTGGTAGCTGCAATAAAAAGCGGTAAATACGATGCTATTATTTGCAACTACCCTAACGGCGATATGGTTGGTCATTCTGGTGTATTTGAGGCTGCTGTTAAAGCCTGTGAAGCTGTAGATAGCTGCATTGGACGTGTTATTGATGCGCTAGAAGAGTTTGGTGGTGAAGCGTTAATAACAGCTGACCATGGTAATGCTGAGCAAATGGCTGATCTCAAAACAGGCCAAGCACATACCGCCCACACTAGCGAACCGGTGCATTTTATTTATGTTGGTCGCGATGCAGAGCCAATGCAAGGTAAAGCCTTAAGTGATGTAGCCCCAACAATGCTTCACTTAATGGGTATGGAGCAACCAAGAGAAATGACTGGTACGCCTATCATGATGTTGAAATAAAATGAATAAACGTATTAACCGGTTAATTAAGTGCGGCTTAATACTTACTTCGTTAGCGGCTGCACCTGCAGTCGCTAACGAAGATCGTACTAAAAAAGATTTATCCGAAGTACAAAACGCGCTTGAACAAAATCAAGCGCAATATAATGAACAACGAAAAAAAATAGCAAAACTACAAAAAAATCTCAAAAGTCATGAGCTCAACATAGCAAAAAATGCTAAAGCGCTTAATATGGCTGAGCAATCGGTTAAAAAAAACCAACAGCAGCAAAAACTGCAACAACAAAAAGCAGAACAACTTGATCAAAAACACGCCCTATTTCAGCGCATTTTAGCCGCGCAATTAAAAAGTGCCTATATGGCTGGCGGCGATGACTACTCTAAAATGATTTTGAACCAAGAAGACACAGCCAAATTTGAGCGCACTCTCAGTTATTACAATTACTTAAATAAAGCCAGGATAGAGCAAATTGAAGACCTAAAAGCCCTTCAAGAGGAAATAGCTTCTAATCAGATAGAGCTGGCTAAAACAAAACAAAGGTTAATCGCTTTACATGACGAGCAAAAAAGGCGTCAAACTGCTTTGCTTAACGCTCAAAGTGAACGCCAAGCAAATCTTAAAAACTTACAAGCTCAGCTCACAAGTACCAAAAGCTCTATTAATTACCTTAAAGAAAACCAACAAACTTTAATTACAACCATTGAAGAGCTTGAAAAAGAGAAAACGCAAAAGATCGAATTACTCGGCCTAAATAAAAGTAAGGGTAAACTAAATTGGCCGACCAGAGGTAAGTTAGAACACACCTTTGGCCAGCGTAAGCATGGCGGTATTGATTGGAAAGGCGTGTTAATTGGTGCAAAAGAAGGCGTGAATGTTAATAGCGTGCACAATGGCCAAGTTGTATTTGCCGATTGGCTAAAAGGTTATGGCTGGGTGATCGTTGTTGATCATGGTGAAGGCTTTATGAGTTTATACGGCCATGCACAGACACTCCTCAGAGATGTTGGCGATATGGTTAGAGAAGGTGAAACTTTAGCTTTAGTTGGCCAAAGCGGCGGACAAGCAAGTTCTGGTCTATACTTTGAAATACGCCACAAAGGACGCGCAGTAAATCCTGTAAAATGGTGCAGACGTATTTAATTGAATAAACCGCTGCACCGCTCTGGAGCAGCTGATGAAAAACAAAACCCCAACGACATTCTACGAAAAAAAACAAAACACAGGTTTCATTTTAAGCCTGTGTTTACTTGTCTTTATTTTCTTTATCAATAGCGCCTCTGCCAGCTCAGTAAAACAATTGAAGAGGCAACAAATAGACGAAATTTTATTTAATATTCATGCTTATTATGTTGATGACTTAGAATTACAAAATAGCATGCATATAAAATACAACAATCATCAATTTGAACGCTTATATTCAAAGCTCGATCCTTATTCTAAATACCTCGACGAGCATGAACTCACTGCGTTATTTGACAACACAAACGGTCGTTACACAGGTCTTGGTATCGAAGTTAAAAATATTGACGAGCAAATGACTATTATCGATGTTGTTAATAACTCTCCGGCCAAAAATGCAGGGATTTTACCTAACGATATTATAATTAGTATTAATAACCATACTGTTGCAACACTTACAATTGACCAAGTAGCTGCTTTAATAAGGGACAGTAAGTTTGCAAGCATTCACTTAACAGTGCAACGTAATACAAATAAAACCCATATACCTTTTGATGTTACCCGCACCCAAATAGATTTAGAAAGTGTAACCAGTCAGCTTTTAGATACCGGCACTGGCTATTTAGCTATCAATAGCTTTTCCAATCACACACTACATGAGGTAGCAATACAAGTTGCAGCCATGCAAAATCACTATGGTTACCCACTCAAAGGACTAGTCATCGATTTACGCGACAATCCTGGTGGCACCTTAAAAAGTGCTGTGGCAGTATCAGACCTGTTTTTACAAAGCGGCACTATTGTAACCACTAAGGGGCGTTTTTTTGATGCAAATCAAGCCTTTTACGCCAAGCACGGTGATGTGTTAAAAGGTGCACCAATTGTGGTACTCATAAATGAAAACTCGGCTTCAGCAGCTGAAATTTTAGCGGCGGCTTTAAAAGATAATAATCGTGCAAAGATTGTAGGAAGCCAGTCATTCGGTAAAGGCTCTGTTCAATCTCTCATCCCATTAGGTGACGGTAATACAGCCTTAAAACTTACTACAGCAAAATACTTTACGCCTTCAGGTAAATCAATTGATGGTGTAGGAATAACGCCCGATGTGGCGATTAATCAAACAAACCTTTCACAAAACAATAAAGCCGTTATAATAAAAAACGAACAGACTAAAGGTACTCAGCAATTACTTTCAAGTAATTTGGCTGATTTACAATTAGTTAAAGCAAAACAGTTGCTCAGTATGCAATAACATTCGCTTTATTTAGAGCAACTTACTGAGCTTAATAAGATAATAAAAATTATAAATTTGAAAACTATTAACGCAAGCATTACAACGTGGCTTTTATTAGTCACTTGCTTTGTCTCTTTTGATGTTAAAGCGAAGCAAATAGCAATCGTAATTGACGATATAGGCTACCATCAAAGAGATTTAGAGCTCTTAACCTTACCAGGGCAATTGTCATATTCAATTTTGCCTCACACCCCCTATTCGCAAGCTTTTGCTTCGCTAGCGAGTCAGTCAAATAAAGAACTATTACTTCATGTGCCCATGCAGGCGCTAAATGGGAAAAAACTAGGCCCCGGCGCGCTTACATTAAGTATGAGTAAAGAGCAGCTCCAGCAAACTCTAGGCACTGCCTTAGCTAGTCTGCCACAAGTTAAGGGCGTTAATAATCATATGGGCTCAGCACTAACACAACAAAGCCAAGCTATGAAATGGACAATGGAAGTGCTTAAAAAACGCCATTTATACTTTTTAGATAGTCGTACCACAGATTTAAGCCAAGCTCAAAATGCGGCAAACTTTTTAGGTGTTGCTAATATTAGCCGCCAAGTATTTTTAGACAACATTATCACCCCCGAGCAATTGCAGTTAAGGTTTGATGAATTAAAACAGCAAGCAACCGATCACAATTTTGCCATTGCTATCGCCCATCCTTATCCTGAAACTATTGATTTTTTACGTGAAGCGTTACCACAGTTAATAGATCAAGGCTTTGAACTTGTGCCGGTTTCGCAGCTGGTTGAGCATAAATACATTCAGTTGGCGCAGGCTGAGGGCAAAGGGGTTAGTGCTCGATGATATGTACTTTAATAAGGAAATTATATGTATAGCAAACATGAAAAAGAGCTAATTTTTTTCCTTGCTGATTATTTTCTGAATCATGGTAAAGAAATACAAACAATTAAACTCCATAGCCAAAGCTTTTACTCTGAAGCTTCAATTAACAAGCTACGTAATTTTCATTTAATAAAATTTATTGTTGCTGAAGTTATAGAGATTTCACCTACCATGATTTCTGAAAGAGAAAAATTAAAAGCCCCACCCAACTATTTTCAAACTTCAAAAGTATGGTGGTTTAGTAAACCTTGGGCTGTCGCGTTAACTACATTAATTATAATTTTACCAGCCATAAAAACATATATAGATATTCTCAGTTACTTATTTAAAGTAGAACCGGTTATCAATTTTAGCACTAGGCAGGTGAAAGCTTACGGCCGTAAACAAAAAAGCCCCGCATTTTCATGCAGGGCTTTTTAAATTTTGCTGCTTGAGCTGTGTTTAGCTCATAGCGCTTTGTAACTTTTTCATCGCTGTTTTTTCAAGCTGACGAACACGTTCAGCTGATACACTGTACTTTTGTGCCAGCTCTTGAAGAGTCGCCTTATCATCAGACAACCAACGTGCGCTAACAATATCTTGCGAGCGTTCATCAAGTGTTTTAAGTGCGCTAAATAAACGCGTATGCGCCTGCTCTTTCCACTGTTGTTGTTCAACGTCGTCAGCCAGATCAGCTGCACCATCCGTTAAATATTGTACTGGAGAGTAAGTACTTGTTGGTGCGTTATCATCGTCGTCACCTGTCAAGTCGAAGCCCATGTCTTGGCCGCTCATACGCGATTCCATTTCACGAACTTCCTTTTCACTCACACCTAACTCGCTCGCAACAGTGCTAACTTCTGCTTGGTTAAACCAACCTAAACGCTTTTTATTTTTGCGAAGATTAAAAAACAATTTACGTTGTGCTTTAGTTGTCGCAACTTTAACTATGCGCCAATTTTTAAGCACAAACTCATGAATTTCTGCTTTAATCCAATGAACTGCAAACGATACTAAACGAACTCCCACTTTAGGGTCGAAACGCTTTACCGCTTTCATCAGGCCTATATTGCCCTCTTGGATTAAGTCTGCTTGTGGTAAACCATAGCCCGAGTAGCTTTTAGCAATATGTGCTACAAAGCGTAAATGCGACATAATGAGTTGCTTGGCAGCACTAAGATCGCCTTCTTCCTGAAGCCTTTTAGCAAGCTCTTGTTCTTGTTCAACCTTAAGCATAGGAATAGTGCTTACCGCTTGAAGGTAACCGTCCATGCTTGCGCTTTGTTGTCCGACTGTAAGTGCCATTGCGTATAAATCTTTACTCATTTTTCACCTCGGTGATAAACATTTGAAACCATCTTAGCACTCTTTAACCAAGAGTGCTAACCCCAATTTAAAACTTTTTCTAATCATAAATCAAGAGGTTTTTTTGCGTTATTTAAGTCTACTATAAGCGGCTGAATAAGTTATGAATTAAAGGGATGCAAGAGGTTCACCTCATCGCAGCACCTCATTTATAACTTATTACCTTGAGGAGAATAGTACACAAACATGACAGTTTTAATAAAAGAGGTACTACCCAACCCGATAGCATACGCATACCGAGCAGGGTTAGTTCACTTATATGGTACATAAGCATCGAACGACTAATAGATTCGAATTATACTTTATCGGGTTCTATTTCTTTAATGTATCGATTTACAGAAAGATACGAACCAATAAAGCCCAAGCTTGTTGCAAGTAAAACTAACAGGCCAAACTCTTTTAATGTTAAACCAATTAACGAAAAACTTGTTTGGTAAACACCCGCTACACTACTGACAGCAGAAGATAGCCACCACATCATTAAAGCAACCGATATGAAGGCAAATAGCCCACCGATAACACCATACCAAATACCGGTCCATAAAAATGGTGCATGAATAAATGTATTAGTAGCCCCAACTAATTTCATTACTTGTATTTCTTCTTTTTTATCCATAATAGATAAACGAATAGTATTACCAATAATAAGCGTGACTGAAGTAAGTAACAGTAGCGTGATCGTTATTACACTCTCTTTTAACAAACTCAACAATGCATTTAAACGCTCTAACCATGCTATATCGAGCTTACCAAAATCAACCTCACGCTCAGCTTCCAGCTTAGTTAAAAGAGCTTTAGCTGCATTAGGCTGACGATCGCGCTTAGTTGGCGTGACCAACACAACATCAGGAAGTGGGTTACTATCTAAGTACTCTAATGCTTGCCCAAACCCCGAGACACTTTTAAACTCTGTAAGTGCTTGCTGCTTTGAAATAAATGCCACACTCTCAACTTCGGGATACAGTGCTAAACGTTTCACCAAAGTTTGTGTTTGTTGCTCGCTCATCGTCTCTTTTACAAACAAAGATATTTCGCTTGCTTCTTCAAACCCGCTACTGACTTGTTGAACATTTTTAACCACTAAATAAAGTGTTGCTGGTAGCGTTAAACTCAAACCTAGTACAGCAATTGTCATCATCGAAGCTAAAGGCGTACGCCACATTTCACCAAGGCTGTGTATTCCTTGACGAAAAATATTAATAATAAAAAAATAACCGCCAGCTAATATAGATTTTTTTTGCTTTTCGTTTTTATTTTGGCGCCCCTTAAATAGTAAGCTCATAAAACCTCCTGCGCTAAGGGGTCTTGAAGCATTCGCCCGCCTTTTAAAGTTAAGCTTCTATATTTCATACGCGCAACCAAGCCTAAATCATGAGTGGCAATAAGCACGGTTGTACCGTGTTTATTAAAATCTTCAAATAATCGTAAAATTTCCATCGAAAGTTCAGGGTCAAGGTTACCTGTTGGCTCATCGGCCAATAAAATTGGTGGCGAGTTAACTATCGCGCGAGCAATACCTACGCGCTGTTGTTCGCCGCCAGAAAGCATAGACGGGTGGCATTTCACTTTATCAATTAAGCCCACTTTATCGAGCGCCCCATGAACCCGCTTTGCAATTTGATTATGATGAGTACCCTCAATAATTAATGGCAATGCCACATTATCAAATACAGTATGGCGCTCTAATAAGCGATGATTCTGAAAAATAATACCAATGTCACGACGGGCATAGGGAATTTGACGCGAGTTAACCTTATTTAAATCAACACCGTTGATAAACACGTTACCCGCAGATGGGCGCTCCATTAAGCTAATTAACTTTAATAACGTACTTTTACCTGCACCACTGTGACCAGTTAAAAATGCAAGTTCGCCCGGCTTAATATGAAAATTAACTTTTTCAAGGGCCCGATGCCCTCCTGGGTAGGTTTTACTTACTTGCTGAAAATTTATCATTTTTTATTATGCCAACCTCATCATAAACACGAATGCAATTGGTATTCCTCGCAATTAAAAAGGGAGCAAGCTCCCTCTTAGTAAATTAAACGTCGTCCTCATCTTGGCTAAATAACGCATCAATAAAGTCATCACTCTTAAAAGTACGTAAATCATCGATACTTTCGCCAACACCAATATAACGAATTGGAATATTAAACTTATCAGCCACCGCAAAAATAACACCACCTTTTGCAGTTCCATCAAGTTTTGAAAGGGTAATACCAGTTAAGCCTACACACTGATTAAACAAATTCACTTGGCTAATCGCATTTTGCCCTGTGCCTGCGTCAATCGTTAACATCACTTCATGCGGCGCATCAGGGTCAATTTTTTTCATTACACGCGCTATTTTTTCAAGCTCTTGCATTAAATTATCTTTATTTTGCAAGCGCCCAGCTGTATCGGCGATTAATACATCCACTTTACGAGCTTTCGCGGCTTGAAATGCGTCAAAAACAACTGAAGCACTATCAGCGCCGGTGTGTTGTGCAATAACAGGAATACTATTGCGCTCACCCCATACTTGAAGTTGCTCAACAGCAGCCGCTCTAAACGTATCACCAGCAGCCAACATAACCGACTTACCTTCGTTTTGAAATTGCTTAGCCAGTTTACCAATAGTCGTGGTTTTACCTACACCATTCACACCCACCATCAGTATTACAAATGGTTTTTTATCAGTTGGTATCACTAAAGGCTGCTCTGCAGTTTTAAGCATAGTGGCCATTTCTTGTTTCATTAGCTCGTAAAGTGCATCGCCATCTTTTAACTGTTTACGATTAGCCCCATCTGTTAATCGATCGATTAACTTCATGGTTGTATCAACGCCCAAATCGGCAGTTAATAGCTGGGTTTCCAGCTCTTCAAATAAATCGTCATCAATTTTTTTGCCGCTAAATATAGATGCAAATCCAGATCCAATATTAACGCGAGTTTTTAATAAGCCTTTTTTAAGGCGAGAAAAAAAACCTTCTTTTTTGGGTTTATCTTCCTTCTCCGCTTTAAGTTTTTCAGCCTCAATACTCGCTTGCTCTAAACGCTCACTTTCAACTTTTTCAGCCGCAACACTCTCTTGTTCTAGACGTTCAGCTTCAGCTTTTTCAGCTGCAACACGTGCCTGCTCTAGACGATCGCTTTCAACTTTTTCAGCCGCAACACGCGCCAGCTCTAAACGCTCGGTTTCAACTTTTTCAACTGCAACACGCGCTTGTTCTAGACGATCGCTTTCAGCTTGTTCAGCTGCAACACGCGCCAGCTCTAAACGCTCGGTTTCAGCTTTTTCAGCCTCAATACGCGCTTGCTCTAAACGATCGCTTTCAGCTTTTTCAGCCTCAATACGTGCTTGATCTAAACGCTCGGTTTCAGCTTTTTCAGCCTCAATACGTGCTTGCTCTAAACGCTCGGTTTCAGCTTTTTCAGCCTCAATACGTGCTTGCTCTAAACGCTCGCTTTCAGCTTTTTCAGCCTCAACAAGCTCTTGCTCTAGACGATCGCTTTCTGCTTGTTCTGCTGCAATACGCGCCAGCTCCAAACGCTCGGTTTCAGCTTTTTCAGCCTCAACACGCTCTTGCTCTAGACGATCGCTTTCTGCTTGTTCTGCTGCAATACGCGCCAGCTCTAAACGCTCGGTTTCAGCTTTTTCAGCCTCAACACGCGCTTGCTCTAAACGCTCGGTTTCAGCTTTTTCAGCCGCAATTCGCTCTTGCTCAAGGCGCATTTGCATTTCTTGTTCGGCTAAACGCTGTTGCAGCTCTAATTGTTTTGCGTGAGCATCAGCTTGTTCTTTTGCCAATAATTCAGCATTTGCTTGTTCAACCGCTAACTTTTCAGCTTGCTCTGCATCGTGCTTCTCAGTTTCAGCGCGCTCTTGCTCTATACGCTCAGCTTCTTGTTGTTCGGCCAACGCTTGTTGGTTATTAGTTTCTTTTACTTGCTCTGCTTGTTTTTCATCTGACTTACCAAAACCAAACCAAGACAGGAATTTACTTTTTTTTGCCATACTTGCTAATAACCACTTATAAAAATCTGATAAACTAAAATTTGAAAATAGCTTTATTGTGCTCGGCAATATCTGCCAGCAAAAAAAACAGTTCAAAACATTAAGAGCTAAATAGTAACACTTTTAATGCAGTTGAAAAATGAAGCTATACGTAATCTACTACAATATTATCTGAGCTAGATCCCAGATACCATTTTTTAGTGAGCTAAATGAGAAATAAAACGGCGCAAAATAAAGTAATTAATAAATCAAGTGATGGCTTTATTAGAATTATAAGCGGTCAATTTCGTGGTAGAAAGCTACCAGTAAAGGATGTGCAAGGTCTGCGTCCAACCACCGATCGCATAAAAGAAACAGTATTTAACTGGTTAATGCAAGATACGCGAGATACAAACGTACTTGATTGCTTTGCCGGCTCTGGTGGTTTAGGGTTTGAAGCATTATCTCGTTTTGCTAAAAGCGCTACTTTTATTGAGCTTGATTTATTAGCAGCAACGCAATTAGAACACAATATAACAACTTTAAAATTGCAAAACGCGCACGTAAAAAATATAAATACATTATCGTTTTTAGAACAAAAAAACCTAAATGAACCTTTTGACCTCGTTTTCGTTGATCCCCCTTTTCGTAAAAACCTAGCCCAAATTAGCTGCGATTTTTTAGAAAAGAATCAATGGCTCAGGTCAGAAGCTTTAATTTACGTTGAAGTTGAAAGTGATTTAAACTCATTCACAAAACCAGATAACTGGCTGTTAATTAAAGAAAAAAAAGCTGGCCAAGTGTTTTCTAGGTTGTACCAACGCCAATCAAATTAATACTGTTTTACATGATGTGTTTCTGTTAATATTGTCCTTTACATGTGGTGTTGCTTCGGATTACAATACCGCACCATTTTTGAACCACTTGATCAATGTTTGATCAACTTGAGCAACGCTCATAATTTAGGTAGGTGAATTTTTAATGCCAGTAATTAAAGTAAGAGAGAACGAACCGTTTGACGTAGCACTTCGTCGCTTCAAGCGTTCATGTGAAAAAGCAGGAATCCTTTCAGAAGTTCGTCGTCGCGAGCACTATGAAAAACCAACAGCTGAACGTAAACGTAAAAAAGCTGCTGCAGTTAAACGTCACATGAAAAAACTTTCTCGTGATAACGCTCGTCGCGTTAAATTATACTAATATATTAGGTTTTGTATAAATGAGCCTTTTAATAACGCTAAAAGATGCGCAAAAAGATGCGATGAGAGCCAAAGACAAGCAACGTCTTAACCCTATTCGTATGGTACTTGCTGCAATCAAGCAACGTGAAATTGACGAGCAAATAACGCTAGACGACGCAGGTATTACCTCCGTTATAGTGAAGCTTGTTAAACAACGTCGTGACTCTTACACTCAGTACAAAGATGCTGGGCGTGATGATTTAGCTGATATTGAAGCCAATGAAATAGTAGCGCTTGAAACTTTTTTACCTCAACAATTGAGTGAAGAAGAAATCATTGCTCTCATTGACGCGGCTATTGCTGATACTAATGCAGCAGGTATGCAAGACATGGGTAAAGTAATGGGTATAATCAAAAGCAAGGCTGAGGGTCGCGCCGATATGGGCAAGATCTCTGGTTTAATTAAGCAACGATTAACTGCCTAATACTCCCACATACATTAAAGTATGATTGAAGTAAACCGAGCCTTGTGCTCGGTTTCTTTGTTTTTAACTTTAATAAAAGTGCTTCAATGTGGTTATTTAAAGATAAAATTATTTATAGCTACTCTGTTTATTTAGCTTTCGTTTTGGTAAGTTAAAGCACGTTATACTCTGCGCCAAGCGAGTATAAAAAGTAAATTTCACATTCGTTATTTTTATCATTATCTCAGGACTGCATTTTACTAATGGCTGGAAAGATCCCACGTAACTTTATAGACGATTTACTTGCCAGAACCGATATTGTCAACCTGATAGACTCAAAAGTAGGTCTAAAAAAAGCAGGTAAAGATTATCAAGCTTGCTGCCCTTTTCATAATGAAAAGTCCCCTTCGTTCACGGTATCTCAAGATAAGCAGTTTTATCATTGTTTTGGCTGTGGCGCTAACGGGAATGCGATTTCATTTATAATGGAATACGAAAAGCTCGAGTTTGTTGATGCTATTGAAGAAATAGCCAGCATGCTTAATTTAGAAGTACCTCGAGAACAAGGCACAAGTTCAGCACCAGAACGCACCGCAGCACAAAAGCGCTCTGATTACGATTTAATGCTCCACACAGCACGCTTTTATCAACACCAATTAAAACACCACAGCAATTCAACGGCTGTAATAGACTACGTTAAGGGCCGAGGTTTAAGTGGTGAAATAGTTAAAAAATTTATGATTGGTTACGCTCCAAGTGAATGGGATGGTTTATGCCTACAGCTTGGCCGCAACAAAGAACAAAAAGAGCAATTAGTTGAGCTAAAGCTCGCTTCAGAAAAAACACCCGGTAGACAATTTGATTTTTTCCGCGACCGCTTAATGTTCCCTATTCGCGATAAACGCGGACGTGTTATCGCCTTTGGTGGGCGTGTAATGCAAGCCGACCAAGGTCCTAAATATTTAAACTCTCCAGAAACCAGAATTTTTCATAAAGGTTTTGAGTTATATGGTTTATATGAGGCAAAACAAGCTCATAAAAAGTTAGACCATGTACTTATTGTTGAGGGTTATATGGATGTGGTGGCGCTTGCTGAACAAGGTATTGAATATGCTGTTGCTGCACTTGGTACTGCAACTACGAGCGAACACATGCACACCCTTTTTAGAACAACAGATAAAGTTATTTGTTGTTACGATGGGGATCGCGCAGGGCGAGATGCAGCGTGGCGGGCACTTGAAAATGCTCTTCCTTATTTGAATGACGGAAAAGCCTTAAATTTTGTTTTTTTACCCGATGGTGAAGACCCTGACTCTCTAGTACAAAAAGAAGGTAAAGAGCTGTTTGAACAACGCTTGAGTGAAGCCGATGACTTTACTAAAGTATTATTCAATAAATTAAGCCTAGAAATAGATTTAACACTCGATTCTGGCAAGGCAAAATTACTTAGTGCTGCACTGCCATTAATAGAAAAAATACCCAGTGAGTTTTATCAAGAAAACATTCTTGAACAACTCGGTCGTTTAATTGGTCGAACACGTGAGCAGCTTAATAGTCGCTTAAAAACACCTAAGCAACAGCACTCTATTGAGCGAAAATTTAAAATAACACCTATGCGACAGGCCATTGGTATTTTAATTCAGCACCCACAATTGGCTAAAAGTATTCCTTATTTGCCCGATTTAGCGCAAATGAGCATAGCCGGTATTGGATTATTACTGCGCCTACAAGAACAAGCATTAGAAAAAGAGAATGTTACCACCGCGCAATTACTCGAATTTTTTAGAGGAACTGAAGATTACGAGCCATTAATAAAGCTTGCAACGTGGCAACACGAAATAAATGAAGAGCGTTTAGAGACTGTTTTTCAAAATACTTTTAAATTTATTGAAGATCAGTGTTTAAATTATCGACTAGAGACCTTATTAATAAAGGACAAGACACAAGGTCTCAATAGCGATGAAAGACTTGAATGTCATTTGTTAATGACAGCGTTAAAAGCGACTAACAGCTAGTCAGATCTAATTTTGGCTGTTATACTGTGCTATTCACTGCGTCACATTATTCTAGTTGGCTTAAATGCAAACTACATGATGGCGCCTGTTGTATCAACTTATCAGAGTGGAAGAAAAAATCTCTATGGATCCAACTCCTCAGTCACAATTAAAACTTCTGATTCAGAAAGGTAAAGAGCAAGGCTACTTAACTTTTGCAGAAGTAAATGATCACCTTCCACAAGACATTATAGACTCAGATCAAGTAGAAGATATCATAAGCATGATTAATGATATGGGTATCAAGGTTAGCGAAAATGCGCCTGATGCTGATGAATTAATGATGCAAGAAACAACGACAGACGAAGACGCAGCAGAAGCTGCCGCTGCAGCCCTTGCGACTGTAGAAAAAGAAATCGGCCGTACAACTGATCCGGTACGCATGTACATGCGTGAAATGGGTACTGTTGAACTTCTGACACGTGAAGGCGAAATTGTAATCGCTAAACGTATTGAAGAAGGCATTAACCAAGTTCAGATTTCTGTTGCAGAGTACCCTGAAGCAATCACTTACCTACTTGAACAGTGGGATAAGTTTGAAGCTGAAGAAATGCGTTTAAGCGATATCATCGTTGGGTTTATCGATCCGAATGAAGATACAGCGCCAATTTCAGCAACGAATATTGGTTCAGAATTAAGTGCTAAGCAACTTGACGACGATGATAAAGACGACAAAGACGATGCTGATAGCGACGATGAAGATGAAGAAGAGATAGACACAGGACCAGATCCTGAAGAAGCTCGCATTCATTTTGAAAATCTACGTGATTTATACAACAAAGCACGTGATACGTTTGAAGCTAAAGGTCGTTCTCACCCTGAATCACAAGCAGCCATTTTTGAAATTGGCGAGCTTTTCAGAACCTTTAAATTAATACCTAAACAGTTTGACCGCATGGTAAATAACATGCGTGAAATGATGGACAGAGTTCGCGTTCAAGAACGTCTAATCATGAAACAAGCTGTACAAATTGCTAAATTACCGAAGAAAACGTTCGTTAAGCACTTTGCTAACAACGAAACTGACGCTTCTTGGGTTGATTTAGAAATTTCAGGTAACGAAAAGTATTCAGCTAAACTTGAAGAAGTTAAGCCAGAAATCATTCGTAGCATTAATAAATTATCTGTTATTGAACAAACAACAGGTTTAAGCATTGAGCGTATTAAAGACATTAACCGTCGAATGAGCATTGGTGAAGCGAAAGCACGCCGTGCGAAAAAAGAGATGGTTGAAGCTAACTTACGTCTTGTAATCTCAATTGCTAAAAAATACACAAACCGTGGCTTACAATTCTTAGATTTAATCCAAGAAGGTAACATTGGTCTGATGAAAGCGGTTGATAAGTTTGAATATCGCCGTGGTTATAAGTTCTCTACTTATGCTACGTGGTGGATACGTCAAGCAATCACACGCTCTATTGCTGACCAAGCAAGAACAATCCGTATTCCTGTACATATGATTGAAACGATTAATAAACTTAACCGTATTTCTCGTCAAATGTTACAAGAAATGGGTCGTGAGCCAAATCCAGAAGAATTAGCAGAACGCATGATGATGCCTGAGGATAAAATCCGTAAGGTACTTAAGATTGCTAAAGAGCCAATTTCAATGGAAACACCAATCGGTGATGATGAAGATTCTCACTTAGGTGACTTTATCGAAGATACAACTATTGATTCGCCAATCGATTCGGCAACAATGGAGTCTCTTCGAGGCGCAACTAACGATGTACTTGCAGGCCTAACAGCTCGTGAAGCTAAAGTACTACGTATGCGTTTTGGTATTGATATGAATACCGACCACACCTTAGAAGAAGTAGGTAAACAGTTTGACGTAACACGTGAACGTATTCGTCAAATAGAAGCGAAAGCACTGCGTAAATTACGCCACCCTTCTCGCTCAGATTTACTGAAAAGCTTTTTAGACGCTAAATAATTTAGCGCTACTATATAAACTAAAAAGGCCGCTATAGCGGCCTTTTTTCTATTTGAAGGAAATAACCATGGCTTGGATCCAAATTCGTATTAATGCCAATGCTGCAACAGCTGATGCCGTAAGCGACCTATTAATGGAAGCGGGTAGCGCTTCAGTAACCTTTATTGACGCAAAAGACACCCCTATTTACGAACCAAAAATTGGCACCGTTGTGTTCTGGGCTGATACCACAGTTATTGGCTTGTTCGAAGCTAATCATGATATGAACGCAGTCGTTGCGTTATTGAAGCGCCATGATGAGCTAAAAGACAATTTAGTATACAAAATCGAGCAACTTGAAGATAAAGACTGGGAACGTGAATGGATGGATAACTTCCACCCTATTCAATTTGGCGAAAAACTATGGATTTGCCCAAGCTGGCGCGACATTCCAGACCCTGATGCAGTAAATGTATTGCTAGACCCAGGCCTTGCTTTTGGCACGGGCACACATGCAACAACAGCCTTATGTCTTAAGTGGTTAGAAAGCCAAGATCTGACGGGTAAAACGGTTGTTGATTTTGGTTGTGGCTCAGGAATTTTAGGTATTGCAGCTATAAAACTAGGTGCAGAGCGTATGATTGGGATAGATATTGACCCTCAAGCGCTTGAAGCAAGCCTTGATAACGCTAACCGAAATGGTGTTGCAGACAAACTCGAAGTATACCTTCCAGAAAACCAACCTGAGTTTAGTGCAGATATAGTAGTGGCTAATATTTTAGCCCAGCCACTGCGTGAGCTTCACAGTATAATTTTGGGATTACTCAAGCCAGATGGAAAAATTGCTATGTCGGGCATATTAGAAGAACAAGCCCAATCGGTTGCCGATATTTACGCGCCGTTTATTGAGCTAGATGACATTGCCGTTGAAGGTGATTGGACTCGAGTAAGTGGCACTAAAAAAGCGTAATAAACTGTACAATCAAATTTAGAGCATTAACTCAAAACATGCATGTAAAGCCTTTATTTAACAGGCTTTACTATTTTTTTACATAATGAAAAATAAACTTATTTTGTTGCAAAAACAAAATACGCTCGAATTTCGTACAAATAAAGCCATTCCTCATACGGTTATCAAATGTCAATACGAAAAGGGCAAAAAAAAGTTACTTTTGTTCAATTTATAGCCTTTGATTTTTGTGAAAAAAACCGTAAACTTAGCGCCCCTTGAAAAGAGGCCTATTGAATATAGTGCGTATCGGTAAATACCAACTTGAGAATAATGTAATTGTCGCGCCAATGGCAGGCATTACAGACAGACCATTTAGACAACTTTGTCAACGCTTAGGTGCGGGCTTAGCTGTGTCTGAAATGCTATCGTCAAATCCTAAGGTTTGGAAAACAGAAAAGTCGATGAACCGTATGGATCACAGCGGTGAGTCGGGTATACGCGCGGTGCAAATTGCAGGAGCAGATCCTGAGCTTATGGCGCAGGCCGCACAATTCAATGTTGCTAATGGTGCACAGATCATAGATATCAATATGGGGTGCCCAGCAAAAAAAGTGAACAAGAAACTCGCAGGCTCTGCCTTATTACAGTTTCCTGAACTTGTGGAAGAGATTATTGATGCAGTCGTTAATGCTGTAGATATACCTGTGACACTTAAAATCCGTACAGGATGGGATCCGGATAACCGTAATGGTGTAGAGATTGCGAGAATAGCTGAACGTTATGGCATTGCATCACTTGCTGTACATGGGCGTACGCGCGCATGTATGTACAAAGGTGATGCTGAATACGCCACGATTAGGGATATAAAACGTTCAGTGTCGATCCCTGTTGTTGCCAATGGTGATATTACATCACCAGAAAAAGCAAAACAGGTTTTAGACTATACGGGTGCAGATGCCATTATGATTGGCCGAGCCGCCCAAGGTCGCCCTTGGATATTTAGGGAGATAGACCACTATTTGCGAACTGGGGAACATTTACAGTCGCCTGCTATTACAGAGGTACGCAGTATATTAATGGAGCATTTAACAAACCTCCATATGTTTTACGGTGAGCCAATGGGAGCGCGAATTGCTCGCAAACATGTATCTTGGTATTTGCAAACCCATGACAGTGATGGTCAGTTTAGGCGAGTATTTAATGCGCTCGACAACCCACAGGCACAGGTCGTCGCATTAGAGCAATACTTTAAAACACTAGCAGCTAACTAAGAAAGAAAGAGACTTAATAATGTTCGAACAAAACGTGACTTCTCCATTTATCACTAACCCTCATGTTCAGTCACACGAGAAACCGCAGCCATTGCGTGATGCAGTAAAAAAAGCTGTTCACCACTATTTAAAGCAGCTTAACGGTCAAGATGTGCAAGACGTTTACGACCTTGTTCTTTCAGAGCTAGAAGCGCCATTACTTGAAGAAGTGATGACATATACACGTGGTAACCAAACTCGTGCAGCAATTTTACTAGGTATCAACCGTGGTACTTTACGTAAAAAGCTTAAAAAATACGGCATGAACTAATACCAATTATATTGAAAGCGTAAGTATTCTAACGAGCTAAACTAGCCCATAACGTCGTTAATAATTTTTTATGTAGAATAACTACACAGAAAAATTTTTGCCTTGTTATAGACTTGTTTTTCTATCGTTATAACTACTTACTAATTCAATACAACTGGTATTATGCAAAAAAAGCACCCTCGGGTGCTTTTTTTATGCCTACAACTCATTAACCAAATTGCAGAATGCTCACGCTTATTAAGCCTTTATAAGTCGTTTTTTGAGTTGTAATCAGTTAAAATGCCCGCTTCTAAGCTAGCTCATTAACTGAGGAAATCAAACTACAATGGATACTCATCGTCCCATTCGTCGCGCACTATTAAGTGTGTCTGATAAAACCGGTATTGTTGAATTTGCCCGCGCACTTGAAGCGCAAGGCGTTGATATTTTATCAACTGGCGGCACATGTAAACTACTTGCTGATAACGGCATAAAAGTGACTGAAGTATCAGATCACACAGGCCATCCTGAAATCATGGATGGTCGCGTAAAAACTCTTCATCCAAAAATTCACGGCGGCATATTAGCCCGTCGCGGACAAGATGAAAGCGTAATGGCAGATAACAATATTTCTGCTATCGACATAGTTGTAGTTAACTTATACCCCTTTGCGAATACAGTCGCTCAAGAAAACTGTAGCCTTGAAGATGCCATTGAAAATATTGATATTGGCGGTCCTACAATGGTTCGTGCAGCCGCTAAAAACCACAAAGACGTAACAATCGTGGTAAACGCGAGTGACTACGACCGTGTTATTAGTGAAATGCAAAACAACAATGGTTCAACAACGTACAAAACACGTTTTGATTTAGCGATTGCCGCCTACGAGCATACTGCACAATACGATGGCATGATTGCTAACTACTTCGGTAAAATGGTGCCTGATTACACCGAGGAAGCTGCTGTAGAGACTAAATTCCCACGTACTATCAATATGCAGTTCACTAAAAAGCAAGATATGCGTTACGGTGAAAACTCACATCAAGATGCTGCTTTTTATGTTGAAAATGACATTGCTGAAGCATCAGTTGCAACAGCAACTCAATTGCAAGGTAAGGCCCTTTCGTTTAACAACATTGCAGATACCGATGCAGCACTTGAATGTGTTAAAGAATTTGACGTACCTGCGTGCGTAATTGTAAAACATGCTAACCCGTGTGGTGTTTCAATTGGCGACAGTATTCTACAAGCATACGAGCGCGCTTTTAAAACAGACCCTACATCAGCATTTGGTGGCATTATTGCCTTTAACCGAGAGCTAGATGCAGCAACTGCACAAGCAATTGTTGACCGTCAGTTTGTTGAAGTAATTATTGCACCGAGTATTTCGAGCGACGCTGCAAAAATTGTTGAAGCTAAAAAGAACGTTCGTTTATTAGAATGTGGACAGTGGACAGGCAAAGCCGCTGGCCAAGATATTAAACGCGTTAACGGCGGTATTTTAGTTCAAGACCGCGACTTAGGCATGGTAACGCAAGGCGACTTAAAAGTTGTTTCTAAACGCCAACCTACAGAGCAAGAACTTAAAGATTTACTGTTTTGCTGGAAAGTAGCTAAGTTTGTTAAATCAAACGCAATTGTTTATGCCCGTGACGGTATGACTATTGGCGTAGGCGCAGGCCAAATGAGCCGTGTATACTCAGCTAAAATTGCAGGCATAAAAGCTGCAGACGAAAACCTTGAAGTTAAAGGTTCAGTTATGGCGTCTGATGCGTTCTTCCCATTCCGTGATGGCATTGACGCAGCCGCAGCCGCTGGCATTACTGCGGTAATTCAGCCTGGTGGCTCAATGCGTGATGAAGAAGTGATTGCAGCTGCTGATGAAGCTGGCATGGCAATGGTACTAACTGGTATGCGCCATTTCCGCCACTAATCACACAAAGGGTTAAACGTTGGTTTAACCCTTTTTGTTTGCTATAAATTCACGTATTCTGATTATTCAATAACCTATTTAAAATTATAATGTGAAGGAACAAACAATGAAATTTGCGCTAAAATCGCTACTTGTAGCCACACTAACGATGACATCGACTATGGCGCTTAGCCATAACCACGAATCGAGCCTTGAGCATGCACTTCAATCAAGCGAACGCAGCGCTAAAAACAGCGCTCGTGACGAATATCGTCACCCGGCTCAAACACTTGCATTTTTTGGCTTTAAACCAACTATGACAGTTGTTGAAATTGCGCCCGGCGGTGGTTGGTATAGTGAAATTTTAGCGCCAGCACTAAAAGAGCAAGGCACTTATTATGCCGCGCACTTTCCTGCTGATTCATCAGTTGGCTACTACCAAAGCTCTCTTGCGGGCTTTAAACAAAAAGTAGCTGAAGATGAGCGTTTTAGTAGCGTTAAAATTTCTGAGTTTGCACCTGTAACACATTTAGATATTGCGCCAGCTGGCAGTGCCGATATGGTTTTAACATTCCGCAATGTACATAACTGGTACATGGGCAAAGATAAAAGCGGTGCATTAAGTGCATTCCAAGCTTTTTATAAAGCTCTTAAACCAGGTGGTACATTAGGTTTGGTTGAACACCGTTTAGCTGAAAGTCGCTCAGATGACGATCAAAAAACATCAGGTTATATGAAGCAGAGCTACGTAGTAGACCTTGCAAAACAAGCTGGGTTTGAATTAGTAGCAAGCAGTGAAATAAATGCAAATCCAAAAGATACAGCCGATCACCCTAAAGGTGTATGGACGCTACCACCAAGCTTAAGACTCGGCGAACAAGACGCTGACAAATATAAAGCCATTGGTGAAAGCGACCGCATGACGCTGAAATTTAAGAAACCGCTTTAAATAGGAATTTTCGCCATGAATGTTTTAGTCATTGGCAGCGGCGGCCGCGAACACGCACTTGCGTTTAAAGCCGCTCAAAACACCAAAGTAAATACTGTATTTGTAGCCCCTGGTAATGCAGGTACTGCACTTGAACCAAAACTTGAAAACGTAGCAATAAACGTTGACGACTTAGATGGTTTACTTAGTTTTGCACAGCAAAATAAGGTAGAGCTTACGATTGTAGGTCCAGAAATACCGCTAGTACTGGGTGTAGTTGATAAGTTTCGTGAACATAACATGGCTATTTTTGGCCCAACGGCGGGCGCAGCTCAGCTTGAAGGTTCGAAATCGTTTACTAAAGACTTTTTAGCACGTCATAAAATCCCAACGGGCGACTACCAAACGTTTGAACAGATTGAGCCTGCCCTTGCTTATTTAAAAGAGAAAGGCGCGCCAATTGTTGTAAAAGCAGATGGTTTAGCTGCGGGTAAAGGCGTAATTGTAGCCATGACGCAAGCCGATGCCGAAGAAGCTATTCGCGATATGCTTGCGGGTAATGCTTTTGGCGATGCGGGAAGTCGTGTTGTTATTGAAGAGTTTTTAGACGGTGAAGAAGCGTCTTTCATTGTAATGGTTGATGGTAAAAACGTATTACCATTTGCTACCAGTCAGGACCATAAACGCGCTTACAATGGCGATGCGGGTCCTAATACGGGTGGCATGGGTGCATACTCACCTGCGCCAGTTGTTACTGATGAAATCCACCAGCGTATTATGAACGAAGTGATCTACCCTACGGTAGAAGGCATGGCAAGCGAAGGCCATCCGTACACCGGCTTTTTATACGCAGGTTTAATGATTGACGAAACAGGTATCCCTAAAGTAATTGAGTACAACTGTCGCTTTGGCGACCCTGAAACTCAACCAATGATGCTACGTTTGCAATCAGACCTAGTTGAATTGATTGAAGCCGCTAATCGTGTTGAACTTGATAAAACAACAATTAAGTTTGACCCACGTGCAGCCGTTGGTGTTGTACTTGCCGCTAAAGGTTACCCTGGTGATTACCCTAAAGGTGATGCTATTTCGGGGCTACAAGTTGATTACCCTGCGGGTGAAAAAGTGTTTCATGCCGGTACTAAGCAAAATGGCAATGACGTTGTAAGCGCAGGCGGTCGCGTATTATGCGCAACAGCACTTGGCAACACTGTTACGCAAGCGCAGCAACGCGCCTATGAGCTTGTTAAAAAAATTAGCTGGAATGGTATGGAATATCGTACAGATATTGCTTACCGTGCTATTGCACGTGAGCAATAGGCTTATAATACCTATTCATTGGTATAACCAGTTAATTTAACTAAAAAAGCGCAGTCTCTCTGCGCTTTTTTAGTGCTACACTAATTAAAAGTTTTTTTAAAGTACACAAACATTGGAACTAAGAACTTTACGTTATCATGCAATTGCTGTTGCCATACTAGTACTTATATTTTTTATTATAAGTACACTGGCATCAAACCTCGTCGTACCTACACGATATACAATTGATAAAACCGCCCCTATATATCTTGATTACGCGTACTATATTGATGAAACTAAGAGCCTTACTTTTGACGATGTTATAACCCAGCCGCAGTTACTCACTCATCAAAAATTTTCGGAAATACCATGGAGTTTTACTCAACAAAATTATTGGCTGTTTCTCGATTTAGAAAATAAGAGCTTCAAAAAAGAAAACGTTGTTGCCCATTTTGATAACCCCATGGTTGATCACCTAACTATTTTTCGACTCAATCAAAACAACCAATTAATTGATACTTATAAGCTCGGAGATAAAGAACAAGCACTTACTTTATTTCAATACAGTGTGCCGCATATCCGCTTTTCGCTCGAAAGTAAGTCCTCACAACGACTCGTAATGAAAATAGATACGATCGGTATAAGTAAAACACCTGTAAATTTATATCGTGATAAAGAGTTTATTGACTTAGTGCGTTCGCAAACAGGGATTTGGGGGATTTTTGTTGGCGTATTGCTAATGGCTGCACTTTACAATCTTGTTCTTTATTTTGGTATAAAAGACCGAGTTTACTTAATTTATATTGGCTACATTATTAGCGCTATTGCACTAATGGGAGCGGTATTAGGTTTTGGCTTTTATTTATGGCCAATGGAATGGCAATTATTTATTCACGAAAAAATAGTGCTTGGTAATTACGGCGTCGCTTTTTTTACCCTCTCTTTCTGTATTATGTTTTTACGTTACCACAAAGAAAAATGCTGGCGCTATAAAATGAGTACAGCGCTACTTAAGCTTATGTTTATTCTTGCTGTAAGCAGCTTTTTTATCCCTGAAAATATAGCAGCACCCATTTTTTTTGGAGTGATGAGCCTACTTTATATAGCGTGTATTATTTTAATTTATAACAAATTACGTAGTGGTTTTAGATGGGCTAAGTTTTATGTTTTTTCATGGGTGCCATTAATTTTTGGCGCGGCGATTCAACCAATGGAACTGACTGGCCTTTTACCTTATAGCTTTACCACCCGCCACGCCTTTTTAATGGCTATACTATGCGAAGTAATATTAATGGCAATGGCATTAGCAGACCGAGTTAGGTATCAGCGTGAACGTGCTTTATATCATGCTACGCACACTCAACAAACAAAGCTTCTTAATAGTGCTAAGCTCAAGCAAACCTTTATGGAGTTACAAGCAAAAAACCGCTCAACAACTTTGTGTTTAATTAAAATACGCCACTTCAACTCTCTTAATACTATAATTACCCCTTCTCAAGGTTATGCACTTATAAAACATATAGCGAGAGAATTAGAGTTAGAGTTGAGCCACGAGCGCGAATTTATAAATCTTGATACTAACTTAAACACCACCCCTCGATTAGCCGATCTCAGTAGCGGCGTATTTGCCTGTATTTCGACTAAAACACAAAATCAAGAAATGTTAGAAACACTTCTCACTGAAGTAATTAGCAACTTACCAAAGCAATACGAAATTAAAGGACTAAACCTGCAACTTCATTACAGTATTGGCATTAGCTGTGCGGGTAAAACTAATGACTTTGAGTATTGGTTAAAACGTGGGTATTTAGCACTTAAAAAAGCAAAAAGTAATATTAATCAAGTAGGGTCATCATCAAACATGAATAATATAATGATGGATGTTTCCTTAGCTGCAAAGCTGCAAAAAGCTATAAAAAAAAATCAACTTGCACTCTATTACCAGCCGCAAATAAATTTATTAAATAACCAAGTAATAGGCGCAGAAGCTTTACTGCGCTGGCCCGATCCAACCTTTAATAATTTACCTATTGAAGAGTTAGTAATTCTTGCTGAACATACAGGTATTATTAACGAACTAACACTGTGGGTAATTGAGCAAGCCTGTAAAGATATTGCCGAACTAACAAAAAATGGTTACATCCATCATACTATTAGCGTCAACCTCAGCGCTAAAAATTTAACGATAAATAACTTAGCTGAAAAAGTAGAAAATATACTCATTAAATACCAAGTACCTGCTCGTTTGCTTAAGTTTGAACTAACCGAATCAGCTTTTGTAGAGAGTCAAGATGCACTCATTAAATTAGTTGATGAATTATCGGCATTAGACATTAACGTTGTTTTAGACGACTTTGGTACAGGTTACGCATCACTTAACTACTTAGTTAACTACCATTTTAGTGAACTAAAAATAGATAAGTCGTTTGTTTTTGATTTACCTAATAACCCAACTCATCAGGTTATTGTACAAACAGCCATTGATATGGCGCACAACCTCAATTTATCAATAACAATAGAAGGGGTCGAAACTCAGGAGATTCATCACTTACTTAAAGACATGAATGCTGATTCTGCACAAGGTTATTTATACGCAAAAGCACTGCCTTACACCGACTATTTACACTTCTTAAAAAGCCAATATAGCTTAAAAATGTTAGACTCCTCTTTTTAACATCTTTAGGGGCCAAGTAAAGATGCAAGGCACACTGCGTAAACTAAAATCGAGCTTAACCGAACCAGTACAATATCACTTACCTGTAGGTGAACACCTAGTAGACTTAAATGCATTTATAGGTAGGGAGCTTACGCTTACCTTTAGTGGCACTATTTTGTGTTCTAGCTGCGGTAAAAAAACTAAAAAAAGCTATTCTCAAGGTCACTGTTTTGTATGCATGCGTAAGCTCGCTAGTTGCGACATGTGTATTATGAAACCAGAAACTTGCCACTACGATCAAGGCACTTGCCGAGAGCCACAGTGGGGCGAAGAAAATTGCATGATCCCACACTATGTGTATCTCGCTAACACCTCTGGATTAAAAGTAGGTATTACCCGCCACACACAAATACCGACTCGTTGGGTTGACCAAGGCGCTACTCAGGCATTACCTATTTTTAAAGTGCAAACTCGCCTGCAATCGGGTTTAGTGGAAGTTGCTTTGGCTGAATTTATTGCCGATAAAACCAATTGGCGCAATATGTTAAAAGGCCAAAACGACGCACTTGATTTAAAAGCAGCAGCGGCTGAGTTAATTCCACAAATTAGCGAAAAACTAAACGAGCTAAGTGAGTTATTTGGCGCAACAGCAATAGAGCAATTAGATGAAGATGTTGTTGATTTAGATTTTCCAGTAACCGAATACCCAACAAAAATCAGCTCATTTAACTTTGATAAAGACCCTGTTGTAAGTGGTGTTTTACAAGGTATTAAAGGTCAGTACCTAATCTTTGAAAAAGGCGTTATTAATATTCGTAAATTTACATCTTATGAAGTAACGGTAGGCTAACAGGCTATGTTAAACAGCTACCCACAGTTATTGGTTATTTATAATGAGCTTGAGATAGCTCACACACCACAAGACCGTGAGGAGCACTTGCACAGTGTTGCAACAAGCGACTTAACTGATGTGGTCATACTTAATAAGCGTGGTGAATACTGCGCTTTAAAAAACACACCTTGTGAGCCGTTAAGCGCAGAGCAACTTGCTGTACTCGTAACAAGTTACTTATTAAATGAAGGGCATTGTTGTTTAAGTAAAATAACAACCCTCACCGTTGAGCAGGCATTTAACTTACTTGAGCTATAAAACGCAGCACAATTAAACCTCAGTAAGCACTTTTATATGCGCTACAGCACTACGACCTAACGCTGATAGCGCATAGCCACCTTCTAAATACGAAATAATCCCTTTACAACCGCCCTCCTTTGCCACACTGCATAGCTGCTCGGTGAGCCAAATGTAGTCACTTTCAACAAACTTTAAGCTTGCCATATCATCTTCTAGGTGCGCATCAAACCCTGCGCTTATAAAAAGTAATTCAGGCTTAAACGCTTTTAATTTTGGTAACCATTGCCCAGTAAACGCGTCTTTTAGGTCGTCGCCATTACTAGCAATTGGCAGAGGGGAATTAACTATATGGCTATTATTTTTAACTGCTGTATTTGGGTAAAACGGATACTGAAATAACGAACAAAGCAGTACATTTTCGTCATCAATAAAAATGTCTTGTGTGCCATTACCATGGTGTACATCAAAATCCGCAATAGCAATGCGTTTAACCCCTTTGCTTTGTGCGTACTTAACGGCAATAGCTAAGTTATTAAACACACAAAACCCAGATGATGACTCTTTATTAGCATGATGTCCTGGCGGGCGTACTGAGCAAAAAGCAGCATCGAGTTTATCGGCAAGTATTTCATCAACAGCTAACAACCCCGCACCTACTGCCCGCTCAATCGCTTTAAACGAATCGGGGCATAACCAAGTATCGCCATCTAAATTAGCGAGCCCCTCGGTTGGGAGTGTGGTTTCTACGTGTTTAACTAAAGCTTCATCGTGAGCAAGTAAATAATGCTCACGATCGGCTTTAGGTGCTTGTAGGTGTGTTAAGCCAACATCTACACCGCTGGCTAATAATCTGTCGGTAATTGCATCTAAGCGCTCTGGGCACTCAGGATGGTCGTCTATCATTTTATGCTTACGGCAATGAGGATGAGAAATAACAGCGGTACGCATAAAAAGTCCCTTACAAGGTGTAAAAACTTAATATAACAAAGCCACCGGCTGGTGGCTTTGCGACTTTGGTTTATATCAACACTTTAAATATCAAAACTATTAACTACTTTGCTTTTAAATGCAGGTTTCTAAAATCAAAGCTAAAGTCGGTCACTTGTGTTGATACTGCACGCATTTTAGCGCTGTTTACACGATTACTAACATCCATATCAAAGGTAATAAACGCATCTGCTTCAAGTCGCTTTTCATTCCACTTAACGATAAATGTATTGCCAGTATAGTGCTCAAGAGTGCCTTTTAAACGTTTAGTATGCGTAAAATCAATGTGTAATTTACTATCGAGCTGCTCAATAATCACATCACCATACCAATTGTCGTGCAATGTACCGGTGTAATTAATATTTGGTAATTGTGGCTGGTAGTCAGCAGGTGCTTCTGGTTTTGCATTAGCGTACGCTTTTTGTTTTCTTTCAAAATGGCTTTTAGCTAAATCTTCTACCCAGTCTTTATCTTCAAGTTCAAGCGCATCTTCAAGTACTTCATGGGTTACCGCCGAAAGCGCACCAAAAGCTTGTTGATTAGATAAAATAACAATACCGAGTTTTTGCTCAGGCAATAAAGTAACTTGCGATACCATACCTAAAATACCACCGCCGTGACCTAACTTTTTAAAGCCGTGGTAGTCTTCAATGCTCCAACCTAGCCCATATCCTCTAAACTGCTGATGGTACGACTCAAACGCGCTTTTAGATGCCATAGACGTAATATGTGGGTGCCACATTTGCGCTTGTTGCTTTTCGCTAAACAGCTGCTCGCCATTAGGCATTTTACCGCCCGCTAATTGCGTACGAAGCCATTGACTCATATCGCTTACACTTGAAGCAATGGCGCCTGCGCCTCTAAAGTCTTCTAGGTAGTTCACAAAAAAGGGATGAAGCGAGCCATCCATAGGAATATGACCTGTAGCCCAGTTTTTATTGCTTTTTGGAATGCGTGAAAAACCTGCGCGTGAGTTGTCCATGTGTAGCGGTTGTAATATATTTTTTTCGATGTAATCGTTCCAGTTCATACCCGACACACGTGCAACCACTTCGCCAGCGGTAACAAACATCAAGTTGTTATAAGCGTACTTACTACGAAAGCTGCTCGCTGGTTTTAAATACTGTAATCCCGCTAAAATTTCATCAACGGGCTTATCCGTGCTTGGCCAAATCATTAAATCGCCTTGCCCAAGCCCTAGCCCACTGCGGTGACTTAATAAATCACGAATACGCATTTCGCGTGTTACGTACGAGTCGTACAATCTAAACTCTGGTAAATGATCAATTACGCGGTCATCCCAGCTCAACTTCCCTTCATCAACCAACTTGGCAAGTGCCGCTGTTGTAAACGCTTTGGTGTTTGAAGCAATACCAAACAAGGTGTCTTTGTTTACTTTTTTGTTGGTATCGAGATTAGTTACACCAAAGCCTTTAGCAAATATCACTTTATCGTTTTCAACAATGGCGACTGCCATACCTGGTACGTCAAAACGTGCCATTGACGCTTTAATAACGTCGTCAATTTTGTTGGTATCGACTTGTGCCCAGCTACTAAATGTAGTGCTTGCTAGTAATGCAATTGCGGCTAATTTGGTTAATTTCATATCAATCCTATTTTATTATTTTTGATGAACTGCAAATTCAATTTCGGCACGCTCTTTATTGGTATCGCTTTTGTGCGGCCTATTGAGTATTGCATCACTGTATTCTTTTGGTACGCCTGCTTCAAGTGCGCCGCGATGAACGTGTTTTATGTACCAATCATATGGGAGTACATCGCTGTCATGGGTATTAGCTATATAACAATGTGAGGCTACAGCCTCACCCGTTAAAAGCGTTGGGGTTATATCTACGCAGTCGTAACCTGCGCCCTCAATACTGTCTAAAATGGTTTTTTCTTCTTCATTAAGCTCATAAATAACGCCGTAAACCAACGCACCTTCTTTATTGCTTGGGCAGATACTGCATTTACCGGAGCCATCTTTAAATAACATATCAAAAGTAAGCTCGTAACCTTTAAGTACCGCTGTTCCCTACACGCTTTACATTCGGTAAACGCGCCAACAAACGGTTAGATGACATATTAGAGCCAAACGAAAAATTATATAACGGCATTTTATCTCCTGCGCTTTTTAAATAAGTTAAATAACAACACGTACTGCAAGGGCAATTAAAATAACGCCAATTCCACGGTCAAACCAATAACCACGCTGCTGGAAAAAGCCCCTCACATTATCTCTAGAAAGCATTATTGAAAGCATTGAAAACCACACCCAAGTAGCCAGTGCCATGTACACGCCATAAACGATCTGCACGCTAGTAGGTGTTGTTGGACTAATCACGAGTGTAAATAACGACATAAAAAATAACGTGGCTTTTGGGTTTAATGCATTGGTGAAAAAGCCGCGCCTAAAAGCCACCCAAACGGGTTCCTCTTGAACGGTTTTGTTTTCAACATTTTTTGCAGCCTCGCCTTCATTACTTGCAGGCGGTTTTGCAGCTCTAAGAGCTTGTACGCCTAAGTAAGCTAAATATGCACCAGCAAGGTACTTAAGCGCCATAAATAAACTAGGCGATTGCGTTAAAATAAGCGCTACACCTAACACGCAATAGGCAACGTGCAGTAAAATAGCAGCGCCAACACCGGCGCTTGTCCACAATGCATTGCACCTACCTTGTTGCACACTTTGCTTAAGCACAACGGCAAAGTCAGGCCCAGGGCTTGCTACTGCAAAAAAATGAGCAATAACAATCAGTAAAAATTCATCTAAGTATTCCACGCAAGTCCTTGCTAGTTTGGTGAATAAGCTAATAACAGCGGGTTGGCCGAGTTATTTACCAATGCTTTAATTTCTTTTTGTGCTTTTTTAAACTGACCACGCAGATGCGGTTTTAAGTGTTTTTTAGAGACTTTATCGTTTTTAAAGTAACTAATAAGGGCATGCATAAATACCGTATGTGTTTCACTTAGCTTAGCTTCACGGTTAGCGTATGGGTTGTAACAAGAACAAGAACCACAACCGCCCTTAAACTGATACACCGTGTTGCTCATCATCACACCAAACCCTAAAAAACAGGCAAGCGCATCGGCAGCTTGTGGTAAATACTCCCTACCACCTGGCGGTAGCACCCCAACGTGATGAATAAGTATAGTGGCCAGAGTACCCGCATAACTTGCTACTAAATCTTGTGGCTGATTAATCTGATTAGGATTAAAAGAAATGCTGACCTTATGGCTTGGCGGCACAATTAAATGGCAGCCTTCTCCACGTATTTCATTGCTAAATTCAAAGTGTGGAAAAACCTGAGGCTGCAATTGCTGAGGCGCAACTAACTGAATAGGCCACGCGCTCATACCTGCATAATTAGTAACGCGGGTAAAAACGTTAGTCGCCATTTCTTCAATACTTGATACCGAATCAGGAAAAAACGCTGCTGTCGGCAATATTATTTTTGTTTGCTTAGTAAAGTACTCCGCATCAAAATTCTCTACCGCCCAAATAAACGTATCAATAAGCCATTGCTGTTCTTGATCTTCCAATAATGGTGCCGATTTAAATAAAGCTAACATAAGGTGCTCTTATAAGTTTTAGGTGCTAGTTTAGTTTTTTTGTGTAAGCGCCCATTCCCACGCTTGAGTATTGTATAGCGGCACTGTTGATAGCGCATGATGATGGCTGCCACTGGATTCTTTCGTTGAGTACGATAAATACAATAAGGTGCGGTTTTCAGCATCGTAAATACGACGCACCTTTAAAGATTTAAATAAAATACTTTTAGATGATTTAAATACCACCTCGCCCGACTTACTTCGGTCAATTTCTTGTAGCTGCTGCGCTGTAATAGGCCCCGTTTGACGACACGCAATTGACATATCAGACGGATCAGAAAAGTCTAAATCAGCTTCAATATGGCTAATGTGGCACGTAACACCTTTAATAATCGGATCTTGCTGCGAATTAACCACGACATCTTTAGTTGTAAATAACCCAAGGCTTACCGACGCAACATCATCAGAGCAAGCACTCAACGTAACTACCGCACCTGCAAGTAAAGCTAAACGTTTAAATTTTTGTGGTAATTTCATACTTATCCTTATCTATAATAGGTAACTTAGCATCTACGTCACTAAGCAAAGGTTCACCTGTTTGTTTTATACTAACATCAAAAATAAATACGACTAAATTAGTTTAAAGTAAAGATTTTAGATAGCCCTAGGTTTAGCGAACCCTGTTGTATTTGATACAATTAACCCTCGCTAATGCAGTAACTCATAATAGGAAACACCTAAATGCCGCATATTATTATTGAACACTCAGAAGACCTCCCTGTTTTACCACAAGTACTAGTAGAGAAAATTCATAACAGTACTTTTGAAAGCGGACTTTTTGATTTAGAAACAATTAAAACACGCGCAATTGCATACCAACAATACCAACTAGGTATAGGTAAAGAAGGGTTTATTCATATTCAAGTGCATATAATGGCAGGGCGAACGGTAGAACAAAAACAAATGTTAAGTGAGCACCTACTCGCATGTTTAAAAACCTACTGCAGAGACTCTGATAGCTTAAGCGTCAATATTTACGATATGGATCATGATGTATATCGAAAAAATTAGTTAACTCTTGTCGTTTTGAGTAATAAAAGTACACAATAGTAAGTAAAAGCCCCAATAGGGGCTTTTTGAATATTAAATACTTGCTCACTGCTGTTTATAAAAAACTTCTGATGAGTTACGAACGCCAGTAGATAACATTACTAATAAACAAGAAGATTGCGCAGAGCACACGGTGAAAGGACAAAGGCGCTTAGAGCAACCTATGACAGTGCCTGGTAGGAGAATTAACTATTTGCAACGCTATAATACTGGCAGAGTCCATAAATGTTCACTTTCAAAAGCATCTAATCGCGATCTGCTCTTTTTGCTAGCAGCACCAATGGATTTATATAGTTACGCATAAGGGAGGATGACTGAGCTAAAAAATTATGACTTAGCAGATCGCTAGCTCTTAGAGTTTTACCAAAAGAGCTAGACTACTTTAGAGCTGAAATTACTGAAACCTATTTAAAGTAATTACCAATATCAAATTACTTTTGAGATAACTCTATTTATCTACCGGATCTCTCTGATACTAATTTTTGTAACCAATAGCCATCATGCTTTTCAAAAATATTAAGCCCTTCTTTGGTCTTGACTAAAACATTATTACCAACAGTAGTATAATAAAGTGGGTTTGGATCAATCGATATTAATGCATGTACTCTGCCTATCATGTCATCTGAAAGGTGCTCTTCTAAAACGCTAACATCTTTAATACTAAGAGTGATGTAATCATATAGCTGTTTCGCAGTTATCTCAGATTTTAATTTTTGTACTGAGGCGTCTGCGACCCCCACACAGTTTGAATAAAAATCTATTCCAAGCATAGTTTGTTTGTTTTCACATAACGACAAGTCTGAAAACTGTGCAAAACATGTACTTGGGAATAATAAAATTAATAACTTTTTCATCGGGCCACCTGATAACGCTCTTCAATATTCCAACTTCTCCAGTCGGCAAATAATTTTTCAAACTGTTTCGGGCTTTGCGCAAAGCCATCTTCGATCGCTTGAATATCCCACATAGTTTTAATCTGAATACCAGCACTTAATGCATTTAAAAGAGCAGCTGTTTTAAATGCTGGTATACCTGTCTTCACCTCAAGAGCCTCACCAGCAGCGTCTGCAGTAGCTTCGGCCATGAAAGCAGTTTTAGATAAATCTGAGGTTGGATCTGCAGCAGATAATAATTTAGGTATAGCCTTCAATACCATTAACTTTGTCAAATCTTGTGTCAGTGATTGCTTCATTAAAAAGCATTGTTGGCGGTTATTAACTATGAAGCTATATTGCCGTTTAGATAACTTTGCACCTGATAGCATATCAGCACTCGCCGCAATCGCAACACACCCCATGACAGTCGTTGTGTCTGCGTTTCTAATTTTTTCGCGCAAAACACCGATATTTCGTTCGATCATAATTTTATTTGACATAACATTCCCTCGTTCAATAAAAATAAAAGGGTACATCAATTTTTTATTACTTTCCACATTTGAAATATTTTATCGATTAGATACTGATAATAGCTTTTTATTTTTTTCTATTTAAAAAAAGAGCACAGGGTAATTTAGGTTAGTAGGTATTTACTTGGAAAGTGTGTAAAAGTGGTGGCCCCTCCCAGACTCGAACTGGGGACCTAACGATTATGAGTTGCAAAACAAGAACTTACTACCAGTTACTTTTTGATATAACTATTTACTAATTTTCATAGTTATATCATAGGGTTATTGAGTAATCCCTACCTCTGATGCATAAATCATTATGTATTTCAGAACGTTAAATTTTACGTTCAAAGTAGCACAGAGGTAGCACCATATGTCAGACACAAAACTTCGCTTCACAGAATTGTCGCTTGAAAAGATAGAATCAAACGGTAAACGCACTCGTTATTATGACAATCTATTGTCAGGGCTCATTTTAGATGTGAGCGTGGCAGGTAAGAAGTCATTTAGAGTTTATAAAAAGATACCAGGACGAGACACCCCTATTAATGTCACCCTTGGATACTTCCCATCAATTTCACTTGATGATGCAAGGCGAATGGCTCGTAAAGTAATGGCAGATATTGCTGAGGGTATAAACCCGAACGACCTTAAGCGTCAGTTTAGAGCTGCTTCGATTACTCTGAAAGAAGCCTTTGAGTCATATATTGAATCTAGAGATCTTAAGCCTATAACTGAAAGAGGTTATCAACAAAAAATAAATTGCTATCTATCGGATTGGCATAACAAGCGCCTAGCCGATATAAATCAAACAATGATTTTAAAGCGTCAACGAGAAATAACCTCAAGAAGCCCTGCTCAGGCAAATTATACCATGCGCCTAATGCGTGCTTTATTTAACTTTGCTAAAGCTGAATACAAGTCTTCGGAAGGTCGCTCATTATTTCCAGAAAACCCTGTAGATGCACTTTCTGAAAAACGAAGCTGGAATAATGTAAAGCGTAAAACAACACGTCTGCGCCGTTCACAGCTAAAACCTTTTGTAGATGCATTATATGAAGTTAGAAATGAAGCTGCCAAATATCGCCAAAATAGTCGCGTTGGTTTTTGTGATTACCTAGAATTTTTAATTTTTTCAGGCCTGAGAAGGTCTGAGCTATTACAACTACCTTGGTCTCAGGTTCACCTTGAAGATAGGATATTCATTTTAGAAGATACAAAAAATGGCTTAGACGTTGAGTTCCCGAGCTATAGTCGTTTCTGGTGTATGAGAAAAAGTCATTGCGATGTAATCTGTTAATTGATCTTGACCGGATCAACAATTAACCAGAGAGACATCGCAATGACTGAAAATGATAATGTTATTTCCATTGAAAAACCAGACAATCCGTTAGAGCAGTTGCTTAAAAGCGGGGCGCAGCAGTTGTTAGCTCAAGCGATTGAGGCTGAGTTGGCTGTTTTATTGGCTCAATACCAGCATGAGACCGTCGAGGGACTTCAGCGGATCGTCAAAAATGGTCACCAGCCTGAGCGTACGATCCAAACAGGCCTTGGTGATATTGAGGTCAAAATACCTAAAGTCAGGGATCGAAAAAAGGAAGGCATTAAATTCAATAGTGCCTTGATCCCGCCTTATCTGAAACGGACAAAAAATATCGAAGAGCTGATCCCATGGCTCTATTTACGAGGAATTTCGACGGGTGATATGCAGCCCGCTTTAGTGTCTCTTTTAGGCGAGCAAGCCAAAGGTTTGTCGGCCAATAGTGTCTCTCGGTTGAAATCCACCTGGGAAACGGAGTATCAGCAGTGGTCTAAACGTTCCTTGGCTAAACGTCGATATGTGTATATCTGGGCCGATGGGATTTACAGTAAAATTCGAATGGATGATAAGCTGTGCTTACTGGTAATTATGGGGGTAGATGAAACGGGCAGAAAGGAGCTATTGGCGGTGGTTGACGGGGTTCGTGAGTCTGAGCAGAGCTGGACTGAAGTGTTAAATCAACTGCGCTCACAGGGTCTAACAATACCACCAAAATTGGCCATAGGGGATGGTGCGCTGGGGTTTTGGAATGCCCTCACCAAAGTATGGCCAACAACCCAACATCAACGTTGCTGGGTGCATAAAATCGCGAATGTGCTAAACAAAGTGCCGAAATCAATGCAACCTAAAATCAAAGCGAATTTACAAGATATCTGGATGGCAGAGAGTCGAGCTTCTGCTTATAAAGCGTATGATTTATTTGTTAAAAATTACTCAGTCAAATACCCAAAAGCGACGGATTGCTTGATGAAGGATAAAGATGAAATGCTGGCATTTTATGATTATCCTGCTGAGCATTGGATGCACATAAGAACGAGTAATCCGATAGAGTCAACGTTTGCGACGGTAAGGCTGAGAACGCATAAAGTGAAGAGTTGTGGCAGCCGGACAACCACCTTAATGATGGTTTTTAAACTCGCGCAGTCGGCAGAGAAAAAATGGTACCGCTTGCGAGGATTTAAGCTACTGGCTGAAGTAATTACAGGGGTAAAATTTAAAGACGGCGAAAGAATAACTCAAGATCAAACAGAGCATCAAGATGAGCTCATACACCAGATTTGACAATAACTCTTTATATAATGATGAAACATAAAATCTAAGGTAAGCAATGAACTAATTAACCGAGGTTCCGATATATTATTTAATTGGCTGCTTAATAGCGCTAATTGTTGATAGCTTTTCTCGCAACCATAAAGCTGCACTGATAATACTGCAAGCACAGACTGATATGGCTTATTTTCAGGTTTAATCATACTACTTGTCACTTATAGAGCTCTCCACGGGCATGTGCATCTCTGACCTCCTGTTCAGCATAGTCGTCCCCACAATGATTTACACTTCCCATCCCATCACTGTACTCATCAATAAAGCGATCCTCCTCTGACTTATCCTCAACGTCTAAGATAACAGCCACGGCCACCGAACCAATAACCTTTAGTGTTTTCCAAATCATATACCACCTCAAAAGCTAAGCATTACTTAGTATCTAAAATACATTAAAGCTAAGAAACTCTTAGTTTTCAAGTTAAGAATAAATATAAATGAAAACTAATGATGACTCCCCTTTCCCAAAACGATTAAAAGAAGCAAGAAAAGCAAAAGCACTATCCCAAAAAAAACTAGGGATCTTAGCTGGTATGGATGAGTTCGCAGCATCGGCCAGAATGAACCAATATGAAAAGGGTGTTCATGCTCCTGACTTCAAAACAGTTAAAGCATTAGCTCATATTTTAGAAGTGCCTACTGCATTTTTGTATTGCATAGAAGATAAACTCGCAGAGAAAATTCTGGAGTTACATCTTATATGCTTTAAAGTTGACTCTACAAAAAACTAAATTCAGTAATAGTATAGTTACTACCTACTGAATAAAAATGTCAGGGGAAGACAATTGACTAAAGAACTAAATATAGAAAATATCCATAATGAATATAAAAATTGGAAGTGGCTCATAGACTTTAAAAATGATTTAAAAAAATTAGGAGCTTATGACGATTTTTTTAATTTATATGATGAATCACAAAAACATGTAGAAGATTTAGAACAGTTCAAAGAAATTACCAATAGAAAAAGCTTTATTGCATCGGGCTCAGCCAAAGGAAATTTCATTCGTTCAATCCAGGATAAGGAAGTAGCGAAAGAAATTTTAATAGCTTTCTCAAATGGAATTGACAGTAAAGTTGAAGGCGTAATTCAAGCGATAATGTATAAAAAAGGCTTGAAAAGTGAAATTTTAGAAGAAAAAGAAAAATTTACTGAATTATTAAAGTTAACAAATACAGAAAAAAATAATTTTCTAAGAGAGATATTATCTTTACAAAGCAAGTTAAATGAAGAGCTGCGAATTAGCCAACAAAAAGTAATCGAGTTAGATGCGCTTTGCCAAAGTTTTTCAGAAGAAAGTGATAAGCAAAAAAGAACTGCCCTTGACATAAATGATATTAAAAAAAACCTTACTAATAATTTAAAGATAGAACTCGAAACTGGAATCGAAAATGCAAACAGGAGCTATAACGAATCAATTAAGAATCTACAGGAGCAATTAGAAAAAGAAAAAAGCGATTCTAAACAACGTATTGAGGGATTTATCGATGCCTATCAGCACCATATGAAGCTAAAAGCACCGGTACAATATTGGAAGGATAACTGCGAACATCATAAAAAAGCTGCCAAAAACTTTGGTATTGCTAGTTTAATTCTATCACTCATTATCTTTCTGCCAATTGCATATGTCGCTTGGGAAATATTAGCCACGGAAGAAATTATTTGGGGTAAAGTTGGTGTAGTTGCCTTCACTTCATCCTTAGCAATATGGTTAATCCGAGTTCTCGTAAGAATGTATTTAAGCCATAACCATATGCAAATGAACTCTCAAGAAAGAGTTGTTATGACGCAAGCCTATTTAGCATTAATTAGTGAAGGGGGAGCAACATCTGATGAAGAAAGAAATTTAGTTTTACAGGCGATTTTCAGACCGATCTCAACAGGTATCGTGACTGATGATGCTGCACCTCATAATATAATAGAGCTCATTAGTAAAAATAAGAAATAGAATAACCCACTATATAATCGTGTGTTTTTTTGATTATGAGTTTGGCATACCAAACTTCCCTCCCCTGTAATTTAAACCATTTCAAAATGAGGCATCATGAGCAATTCGCCTCCTTTTTACTGGGCTTTGCCCAGACCCCGCTATGTAGAAGCCTAAAATAGGCTTACACATAGCGGGGTCTGGGAATATAAGGTGTTATACGCATACTTTTATTTGCAGATTGAAATGGTTTGAAAAAGTGCTAATCTAGAAGCTCGTTTAGCTCTTAACGAGCAAAGAAAAATACAGGCGCTGTTCAGCTGCCTTCAAAACGTAGTAACGAGGTTTACAAGTTTCACTTCACTGTGAAAATCATATTGATACTTTTACGTATCAAAAATAATTAATGGCGAGATCAGTCCGAGCCAAACGTTATGCGTTGAACAGGGGCGAATAGGCGTTAGCCGCTGAGCTTTAATAGCCAGTCTATCTTACAAATCCCTTGGAGAGTTACTATGTCCTTTAATGCTAAGGCTGAAGCATTGCGCGGTAATCCCCCCATTTTTAATGGAGGCTATCTGTAGAATTTTCGTTGTTTAACTTTTCCAGTTTTTGTATGGGTGTTATGCCACCTATGCCCATGTTAGGGCGTTCATTATTATAAGTCCATAACCAATCGGTTGCTTTATCTTGTAACTCACTAATATCACTGTAAATATAATGACTTAGCCAGTCATACCTAACCGTGCGATTAAACCGCTCTACATAAGCATTTTGTTGCGGGTTACCTGGTTGAATAAATCGTAATTCAATATTATTATTTAACGCCCACTCTGCTAATTTATGGCTAATATATTCAGGCCCATTGTCACACCTGATAGCTTTTGGCTTACCACGCCATTCTATAATTTGATTGAGTGAGCGGATAACACGCTCAGCGGGGAGTGATAAGTCAGCATCTATTGTGAGTCCTTCGCGATTGAAATCATCAATCACATTGAACAAGCGACACGCTCTGCCATCCGATAATTGGTCGTGCATAAAATCCATTGACCAACATTCGTTAATGGCCTCAGGGACAGTCAATGGTTCAGGCTTCTCCCTTGTTAGACGTTTTCTAGGCTTTATTCGCAGATTCAACTCAAGCTCACGGTAAATACGATAAACGCGCTTATGATTCCATGTGTAGCCTTTAACATTGCGTAAATATAAAAAACATAAACCGAATCCCCAATTACGCTGACATTGGCTTAAATCCAATAGCAACGCTGCAATTTTCTCATTTTCATCAGACAGTTTTGGCGTATAGCGATAGCATGTTTCACTTATCATGAAAGTACGACAGGCTAAGGCAATACTCATTTTATTTGTGCTAACGACTTCATGAGCCAAGACTTTGCGCTCAGAAGCCTTTACCACTTTTTTGCCATTGCCTCCTGAATGACCTCAGATTTTAGCCGCTCTTCTGCATACATTTTCTTTAAACGGCGATTTTCATCTTCAAGCTCTTTCATTCGTGTCATTAAAGACGCATCCATGCCGCCGTATTTAGCGCGCCATTTATAAAAGGTTGAGTTGCCCATACCATGTTCACGGCATAGCTCAGGAATAGGCACGCCGCTTTCTGCTTGTTTTAAAATGGCAAGGATCTGACTGTCTGTAAAATGTGCTTTTTTCATAATTTTCTCCTGTGTTTACAATAAGAGAAAATTCTACGTTTGGCATCTATTATTTTTCGGGGGGATTACCGCGCCTAAAAAAAGAAAAAAAGCTAATCAGTAAAAAACGATTCAAGCCATCAAAGCTCGATATTCATAAACACAAACTACTAGCGCTTCATAAAGAAGCAACAAGCATTGCTTGTTTGCAACGATGGCTTTTGCGCAAAGGAGTAAAAACACACTGGAGTACTGTAAAGCGATGGATTGATAAAAATGCCTAAGTTCGCAAAGCCTGAAGCGCAAGCCCAGAAGCTAGCTAAAAACTTATACAAGCACAAAATTATTAAATCTCTTGGCACTGCTCGTAATTATAAAACTGCACTTATAAAAATAGCTAGATGGTCAAAGGATATTGGCATTAATGGTGTGCAAGGGATGAGCATTCAGGATGCTTATAAATACCTAGATTACCGCAGTGAGTTTGCAGGCCAAAAAACGCTGGATATGGAACGACAAGCAATTCAAGCTATGTTTAAACTCAACGGCAAACTTGGCCCTAAAGAAACGCTGACAGTAATAAAGTCCGAAAAAGATAAAATTGAAAAATCTCGCGCCTATACCTCAGCTCAAGCACATGCTGTTAGTGAACATCAAACTAATATGCATACCCTATCAACACAAATAGCTTATGCCGCAGGATTGAGAGCCCATGAACTTTTAACAATTGCCAAAGCATCGGAGCGTAAAGCCGATAGCCGTCCAACCCTTGATAGTAAATGGCTCGGTCGGGAAGGTTGTATTTATACTGTGAAAGGTAAAGGCGGTCTTGTCCGCGATGTATTAATACCTAACGCATTGGCATCCCAACTAGAAAAAAGGCGTTTAGCGCGGCCTGTAACAGTGCGTGATAGGGAAATTAACTATTTACAACGCTATGATATTGGTGGAGGCCATAAATGGTCATGCTCATTTTCAAAAGCATCTAATCGCGCTCTATTTTTTTCTAATGGCGGTCATGGCCTTAGGCATAGCTACGCACAAGAGAGAATGGATGAACTTAAAGGTTTGGGGCTTAGTAGGCAAATAGCTCTCGAAACTGTATCACAAGAGCTAGGTCACTTCAGGGCTGAAATTACTGAGGTTTATTTAAAGTAATAACTACCCTGAACTCTATACTGACTTAAAGCTGATTCTGGTTTTTAGTTGAATAGTTGAGTGATAGATATCAAGTCATTATGAATAGCAATATTGAGATACCGACTCAGTGAGTCGTCCCCATCTCTTCAAGTAGGTACGACTTTATTACAAATTGGACGCAATATCTTAAAAATGTTACTTATATATTTCATATCTATACTTTATTTCTAAGGGTAATGGGAATTGAATACAGGACGTACACATCTTTGGGATCGACGAGTTAGGCGTTTAAATGTAAAAAATCCTAACAAATTTGATAATAGCACCTGTTTTTTTTCTGACTTCACCCAAAATAAGCATATCGTCTTACTTGGCAGCCCTGGTTCAGGGAAGTCCCATCTATTTGAGCATCTTGCACAACTCAATAATCATTTGGTAATAAAGGTAACTTCCTTTTTAAATAAGCCAGCCTCTCTTTTGGGTAATAAGATCTTCCTTGATGGTTTAGATGAATCCAGAGCAGGCGCTGACGGAGTCGTATTAAGCCAAATTGTACAAAAATTATTTCAACTTGAACCGGAGCAATTTGTCCTCTCTTGTCGAGAAAGTGACTGGTATGGAAATGTCGATCTTGACATTTTGAATGATTACTTTGAAGAAGATGTTGTAATACTGCGTTTAGAACCTTTGGATCATTTTGAACAAGCATCGATATTAAATGGTCTAAATATTGAAATTAACACCCAAGAATTCTTTGAAAAATCAAAAGCTTACGGGCCATCTGGGCTGTTAGAAAATCCACAGACTTTAATAATGCTTGCAGAATCTGTAGCTGTTGATGGCTGGCCTAAAACTAAGAAAGAGCTATTTGAATCCACAGTAACATTACTTCTTCGGGAGCATAATCAGAAAGTATCAAAAAAGAGTTAGGTCGATTCGTTCCCCTAGAACTAGAAGATACTGCAGGAGCTATATTTGCGTGCAGACTATTAAGTGATGTAGAGGGTTTTTCGGTTGATGAATCCAACGATAATCTAGTTCTGCCAATTCGTAGCCTTACTGAACTCGATACAATGGGTATTGAAAAGACAGTTGCTATCCTGAGTCGGAGAATTTGCGCAAAGAGCGATACTGAAGGGGTGTTTGATTATTGTCATAGGACAATTGCTGAGTTTGTAGCTGCTAAATGGATTTCAAAGCAGGTAGATTGTAGTGGTACAGTGATTTTGGCCACCCATTAAGAAAGAAATGTTATGCTAATAAGCATACAAATTTGGGTGAAAAAATGACGAAATTAAAACGTGCAACATATTCAGCGGCAATTAAATTAGAAACGGCTCAGCTTGTAGTAGACCAAGGTTATACGCAAGAAGACGCAGCAAAAGCGATGGGTGTTGGTAAATCAACCGTCAGTAAATGGGTAACTCAATTAAAGCAAGAACGTAATGGTCAGACACCCTTAGCTTCACCAATGACGCCCGAACAAATTGAAATCCGTGAGCTTAAAAAGCAAATACAACGCATTGAATTAGAAAAGGATATATTAAAAAAGGCTACCGCTCTCTTGATGTCCGACTCCCTGAACAATTCTCGTTAATCGAGAAGTTAAATCAACGAGAGCGTTATCCAATTAGTCTGCTGTGTAGCGTATTCAATGTGCATCGCAGCAGCTATAAGTACTGGGCCATACGGGATACAGCGCCGACACCTGAGCAAGCAAGGTTAGAGGCTGAAGTAAAAGCAATACATGCGATGAGTGGTGGTTCAGCAGGGGCACGGACAATCGCAGCGATAGCAACGAACAATGATTTTGAATTGAGCCGTTATCGTGCAGCTAAGCTAATGGTTAAATTAAAGCTCGAAAGCTGCCAAGTACCTCAACATTCATATAAACGTGGTGGTAATGAACACCTTGAAATCCCAAACCTGCTTGATAGACAGTTTGATGTTGTTGAGCCGGATACCGTGTGGTGCGGTGATGTGACGTATATTTGGACAGGCAATCGCTGGGCTTATTTAGCCGTGGTTATTGATTTATTTGCACGCAAAGTGGTTGGCTGGGCAATGTCGTTATCACCAGATACTAATTTAACGCTAAAAGCGCTTGAACTCGCGTATGAAAGCAGAGGAAAACCGACAGGACTGATGTTTCACTCTGACCAAGGTAGTCATTATACAAGTTTAAAATATCGCCAACGTTTATGGCGCTATAAAATCACACAAAGTATGAGCAGGCGTGGAAACTGTTGGGATAATGCGCCAATGGAGCGATTTTTTAGAAGCTTTAAGACGGAATGGATGCCAAAGAGTGGATATGGAAATTTTATAGACGCTAAATATAGCGTTAGTGATTACATAAATGGATATTACAATAATGTTAGGCCGCATCATTATAATGCCGGTTTAGCGCCAAATGAATCTGAGGTCAGATACAAAGATTCTAAAACTGTGGCCAAATTTTATTGACCACTACAGATAAAGGGTTGCCGATTGGACGTATATTATCAATCGTTGGTTTAAACGGATTCCCAACATCTGAATTAAGGGGGCTATTCGCATGGTTAGTAGTCTTTCAACCCAACATAGCAGCGCAATTAATAGCTAAAGACCCTTATGGCGTTTTAACCTATGGTGATCCAGCCTCTTTATCTGATAGCAATAAACTCATTTTGTTAGATGCGCTTGCAGAGCACTCTGAGCATAACCCTTGGTTCAGAAACACCTACTGGGATGAACCTAATATAGGTGGAGTAATAAGCGATAGATTAGTGCCCAAATTGAAAAGTATATTGCTCAATGAGCAAAGCAGCTTTCAACTTAGAGCCCTTATTTTTGATGCGCTTGAGCAATCTAAACCAATACCTTCACTTCTAGACACTTATAAGCAAGTACTTATCAACACTGATTTTAGTATACGTGATAAAGAGAGCGCAGTAGTTTTGCTGTCGAAATCAGGAGAGCCATCTTATCAATTTGTGCAAACAATATACAAAGGGTTGTTAACACAAAATGATAAAGTTTCGTTGCGAATCAAAACAAAGCTTATATCGAATTTTTTTGGAAGCGTATTTACTTGGAAAGATATTACAAAATTGCTCAATAGCTTAATAGCTTATAACGGGAAGACCGCAATAGGTGAATTCTGGGATCTTGTGGATTTAGCTAGTGAAAAAGAGTCTATATTACTGCTAAATAACTTCCCTAATCAAGATAATGACAATACATATAGTACAGAGCATCGAGAGATAGACTCTGAGCTTCAATACCTACATAACAGCTGGCTCAATCAAGCTCTAAATAGTGAAATTAGTTTCACCGGTAAGGAGCTCCTTAATTGGTTAATGCGTAGTAGCTCTTTAAGAGGAGGTTTTAGCTCTCAGTGGGCTAAAGAAAACACTGCAAAATTAAGAGAAAGAACCCATGAATTGAGAGAAGCCTTTCGCTGTAGAGTTATTGTCAAATCTGGTGTATGAGCTCATCTTGATGCTCTGTTTGATCTTGAGTTATTCTTTCGCCGTCTTTAAATTTTACCCCTGTAATTACTTCAGCCAGTAGCTTAAATCCTCGAGTTATTGTCAAATCTGGTGTATGAGCTCATCTTGATGCTCTGTTTGATCTTGAGTTATTCTTTCGCCGTCTTTAAATTTTACCCCTGTAATTACTTCAGCCAGTAGCTTAAATCCTCGCAAGCGGTACCATTTTTTCTCTGCCGACTGCGCGAGTTTAAAAACCATCATTAAGGTGGTTGTCCGGCTGCCACAACTCTTCACTTTATGCGTTCTCAGCCTTACCGTCGCAAACGTTGACTCTATCGGATTACTCGTTCTTATGTGCATCCAATGCTCAGCAGGATAATCATAAAATGCCAGCATTTCATCTTTATCCTTCATCAAGCAATCCGTCGCTTTTGGGTATTTGACTGAGTAATTTTTAACAAATAAATCATACGCTTTATAAGCAGAAGCTCGACTCTCTGCCATCCAGATATCTTGTAAATTCGCTTTGATTTTAGGTTGCATTGATTTCGGCACTTTGTTTAGCACATTCGCGATTTTATGCACCCAGCAACGTTGATGTTGGGTTGTTGGCCATACTTTGGTGAGGGCATTCCAAAACCCCAGCGCACCATCCCCTATGGCCAATTTTGGTGGTATTGTTAGACCCTGTGAGCGCAGTTGATTTAACACTTCAGTCCAGCTCTGCTCAGACTCACGAACCCCGTCAACCACCGCCAATAGCTCCTTTCTGCCCGTTTCATCTACCCCCATAATTACCAGTAAGCACAGCTTATCATCCATTCGAATTTTACTGTAAATCCCATCGGCCCAGATATACACATATCGACGTTTAGCCAAGGAACGTTTAGACCACTGCTGATACTCCGTTTCCCAGGTGGATTTCAACCGAGAGACACTATTGGCCGACAAACCTTTGGCTTGCTCGCCTAAAAGAGACACTAAAGCGGGCTGCATATCACCCGTCGAAATTCCTCGTAAATAGAGCCATGGGATCAGCTCTTCGATATTTTTTGTCCGTTTCAGATAAGGCGGGATCAAGGCACTATTGAATTTAATGCCTTCCTTTTTTCGATCCCTGACTTTAGGTATTTTGACCTCAATATCACCAAGGCCTGTTTGGATCGTACGCTCAGGCTGGTGACCATTTTTGACGATCCGCTGAAGTCCCTCGACGGTCTCATGCTGGTATTGAGCCAATAAAACAGCCAACTCAGCCTCAATCGCTTGAGCTAACAACTGCTGCGCCCCGCTTTTAAGCAACTGCTCTAACGGATTGTCTGGTTTTTCAATGGAAATAACATTATCATTTTCAGTCATTGCGATGTCTCTCTGGTTAATTGTTGATCCGGTCAAGATCAATTAACAGATTACATCGCAATGACTTTTTCTCATACACCAGAAACGACTATAGCTCTAAATCCTCGCAAGCGGTACCATTTTTTCTCTGCCGACTGCGCGAGTTTAAAAACCATCATTAAGGTGGTTGTCCGGCTGCCACAACTCTTCACTTTATGCGTTCTCAGCCTTACCGTCGCAAACGTTGACTCTATCGGATTACTCGTTCTTATGTGCATCCAATGCTCAGCAGGATAATCATAAAATGCCAGCATTTCATCTTTATCCTTCATCAAGCAATCCGTCGCTTTTGGGTATTTGACTGAGTAATTTTTAACAAATAAATCATACGCTTTATAAGCAGAAGCTCGACTCTCTGCCATCCAGATATCTTGTAAATTCGCTTTGATTTTAGGTTGCATTGATTTCGGCACTTTGTTTAGCACATTCGCGATTTTATGCACCCAGCAACGTTGATGTTGGGTTGTTGGCCATACTTTGGTGAGGGCATTCCAAAACCCCAGCGCACCATCCCCTATGGCCAATTTTGGTGGTATTGTTAGACCCTGTGAGCGCAGTTGATTTAACACTTCAGTCCAGCTCTGCTCAGACTCACGAACCCCGTCAACCACCGCCAATAGCTCCTTTCTGCCCGTTTCATCTACCCCCATAATTACCAGTAAGCACAGCTTATCATCCATTCGAATTTTACTGTAAATCCCATCGGCCCAGATATACACATATCGACGTTTAGCCAAGGAACGTTTAGACCACTGCTGATACTCCGTTTCCCAGGTGGATTTCAACCGAGAGACACTATTGGCCGACAAACCTTTGGCTTGCTCGCCTAAAAGAGACACTAAAGCGGGCTGCATATCACCCGTCGAAATTCCTCGTAAATAGAGCCATGGGATCAGCTCTTCGATATTTTTTGTCCGTTTCAGATAAGGCGGGATCAAGGCACTATTGAATTTAATGCCTTCCTTTTTTCGATCCCTGACTTTAGGTATTTTGACCTCAATATCACCAAGGCCTGTTTGGATCGTACGCTCAGGCTGGTGACCATTTTTGACGATCCGCTGAAGTCCCTCGACGGTCTCATGCTGGTATTGAGCCAATAAAACAGCCAACTCAGCCTCAATCGCTTGAGCTAACAACTGCTGCGCCCCGCTTTTAAGCAACTGCTCTAACGGATTGTCTGGTTTTTCAATGGAAATAACATTATCATTTTCAGTCATTGCGATGTCTCTCTGGTTAATTGTTGATCCGGTCAAGATCAATTAACAGATTACATCGCAATGACTTTTTCTCATACACCAGAAACGACTATAGCTCTTCGCTGTATACTTTTAGATGAAGCCACTGATAGATCTTTAATGTTTAGAATTAACAGATTTCGAAATGATTTCCCTAGAATACTTTCAAATAGTGAGCAACTCTCAGAGGCTTTAAATATACTAAATGATTGCACTACAACACTTGTTGAAGAAATTTACAGATGCGCTTTTCAATTATGTTTTATAGATCCTAAAAATAATATTGAAAATTTTAATTACTTAGTAGATTTCCCAAATAATTCTAATCTTCAGGCAATTGCGGACCAAGAGTTGAGTTGCGAGGTAGAAGACTGGCGATATGAAGATATTGCAAATAGCTTAAAATTTAAAGCCAACTCTAAAAAATCACAAATGCACAATCTTAATCAATTTGAAAGGGAAAAGACCCTTATTGAAAGCGGTGAGCACTTAGGTCATTTAGGTTGGCTTGCATATCTATATTACGGGCATTATAGCAATATACCTGAATGTAGGCTTGATGAACCATTAGTTATATTATCAACATACTTCAATGGTAACGACTTCAGTTACGTCTTAGAAGGCTTCAAATCAATAACTTACAGAACAGACCTTTATGATTTAGGTTATATAATTCAGCTCACCAAAGAAGGTAAATCAGCCCGTATTTTATCTGCATTTTTAGCCGGACTAGACGAATTATGGAGAGAGACCCAGAGTATATCTGCATGGACAACAGATAAAATAAAGCTAGGACTAATACTGGATAGCTTTTGCCTATCACCTCAATTAAAAAAAAGAGACCACACATCAAGAAACTGGTTGCAAGCTATACTGCATGAAAAGCCACAATTGGCAGTTGAAACATATTATGAGTATATGTTAGCAGAAATTAAATCAGGTTTTCAGTATCTACATGCAAAGCATATATTTCTAAATTCAAAAAAACTAAAGGCATTTCGTAAAGAGTCAACTATCAAACTTTTAGAGACCTGCTTTTCAAAACCTTATGCTCAAGACTTTTGGCATGGAGCAATCAATGATAAGGAAAGTCTCAATAAGCTAGGAGAAATTGTTACAAATATATTAAGTACAGCTCAAGATCTAGAAAAGGATTTAAGAGAGTTCTATGTAGCACAGGCGTTCATTATCCTACCTTCTTACAAACTGCAATTTATGCCGAATGACGAAGATAGCCTCAACCAACTTTGGATTATTAAGGAACAAATAGAGAAGTATGGGCCCAACTTAGAGCTGGTATCAACTGAAAAAAAAGTTTCAATCTATAGCTGTCTTGCTAGGGGCTGTTGATCTTTGTTTGAATTTTGTGCGTAAGCGGTAATCTCGTATAATTTACTTCGCCAAAAACAAACCTTACGAGATTACCATGCCCCGATTAATGCTCACTGATAAGTTGTGGTCGAAGCTAAAATCAATTTTGCTTGAAGATAGAGTTTATAACAAGCTTGAACACAGACAAACGATGGAAGGAATTTTATATCGCTTACGTGTTGGTTGCCCATGGCGTGACCTCCCTGAGTGTTTTGGTTTATGGAATACTATTTACCGCCGATTTCTACTTTGGTCTAAAAAAGGAATATTAATAAGGTTGTTCAAATCATTATCCGCCAATAGTGACACTGAGTGGGAATTCATTGATGGCAGTTATGTTAAAGCACATCAACACAGTACAGGTGCTGCGTCTCAACAAGAACAAGCGATAGCATTAAGTCGTGGCGGTAATACAAGTAAAATTCATTTAGCTGTTGATAGTTATGGCTTACCAATTGAATTTATTATTACAGGCGGCGATGTTCATGATAGTAAAGTGGCAAATGAACTGATTGAATTATTGCCCCAAGGCGATTTTGTTATCGCAGACAAAGGCTATGATAGTGAAGTCATTAGAAATAAGGTTCGAGAGAGAAACTCAAGCCCAGTGATCCCTAGAAAGAAAAACTCAAAAACAGGTAATGGTGATATTGATTGGTGCTTATATAAATATAGGCATTGCATATTCTCCCCAGCTTTGATCACCCAATGGCACTAACTTTGATCACTTATTCTCATTAAGCTTTGATCACGAAAATCACTCTATAATGATCACTTTTGTGTTCTTAATGATTTTGCCGATCAAAGCTTAATGCCACTCGTAACCGAGTTCACGTTTTATCATTTTTGTAGGTATGTTAAACCGTTATCTAAATCATTTGATGAGGATAACAATAATGTCAACAAGACCTATATCTATGAGTAAATTACATGCTATTTTACGGCTGAAATATTCAGCAAAATTATCCCATCGAGAGATTGCTAGAAGCTTAAATATCTCCCCTGGCACTGTGGCTAATTACGTTAAAAAGGCCAATGAGTTAGGGTTAAACCAATGGCCGTTACCTGAAGATAAACAACACGGTACTTTTCTTAATACAAAAATCAGGGACTTCTCAACCCGTCAAAAAAGATACCCAACACCTGACTGGCTCACCATCAATAAGGATTTAAAGCAGCACAAACATTTGACGTTGCAGTTAGTCTTCGATGAATTGTGTGAGAAAGTCGGTGAGCCTTATTACAGCTATAGCCACTTCTGCCGCGCCTACCGGCAATGGTTAGGAAAACAACGGTTGTCGATGCGTCAGCATCATAAAGGCGGTGAAAAGCTGTTTGTGGATTATTGTGGCCCTACGCTGACCATCACGTGCCCTACAACACAGGAAACACGACCTGCTCAAGTGTTTGTTGCCGTGCTCGGCGCATCAAATTATACCTATGCTGAGGCAACGTATAGTCAACAACTTGAAGATTGGGTGATGAGTCATGCCCGTTGCTTTGCATTTTTAGGCGGTGTTCCAGAGCTTGTTATTCCCGACAACTTAAAAAGCGCCGTTAGTAAACCCTGTCGCTACGAGCCTGATTTAAACCCCACGTATCATCAATTAGCCGAGTATTTTAATGTCGCTGTCATACCGGCTAGACCTTATAAACCCAAAGATAAATCGAAGGCTGAAGTCGGTGTACAAATTGTTGAGCGTTGGATCATGGCACGTCTACGCAAGCAAACCTTCTACAGCTTAGCGCATCTAAATCAAGAAATAGCAAAGCTACTTGATGTAATGAACAATAAGGTCATGAAGCAATATCAACAGTCACGTAAACAGCTATTTGAGATGGTGGATAAAAGCGCATTAAAGCCATTGCCTGAAAAGCCCTATCACTATACACAAATCAAAACGGTGCGAGTACACATTGATTATCATGTTGAAATAGAAAAACATTATTACAGTGTGCCGTATCAGTGGGTTAAGAAACAATTACGCGCACACATAACCAATCAGCTAGTACAGCTTTATCATGACGATACCTTAATCGCACAGCATCCGCGCTCACATCGTTTAGGAGGGCATACAACACAGTCTCATCATATGCCTCTGGCGCATCAAAAACAGCATGAGCAGTCACCGATAAATTTACGCTCATGGGCATTAAGTATCGGGGAGTATACTCACCAAGTTATTGAGTTACAGCTCAGTGGACGGCGTCACCCCGAGCACGCTTATCGCGCCTGTTTAGGGGTGTTAAGTTTAGCTAAAACTTATTCAAAAGAACGGCTTGATCAAGCGTGTTATCGCGCAATCATAATGAATACGACAACACTCAAATCAATAAAGCAGATGCTGAAGAAAGGGTTGGATCAACAACCGTTACCCACACAGCAAACAGAGCCAGAAAAGCCAATAAAGCATGACAACATACGCGGCACACAGTATTACCATTAAGGAAATGAATCATGATAGACACCATTAACCAACAACTTCAACTACTCAAGTTATCCGGTATAAAACACGCATTAAAGCAGCAGCTTGAGCAGCCTAACTTATACCAAGAGCAAAGCTTTATAGAGCGCATCAGTTTATTGCTAACACATGAAATTGACACGCGTGAGCAAAGAAAAATCGACCGGCTCGTGCGACACGCTAAATTCCGCTTACCGGCTCAGTTAAATCAGCTGATTTACTCACCGGCACGTAATATAGAAAAAGCACAGATACGTAACTTAAGCCAAAATAGCTGGCTGAACTTACATCAAAATATCTTAATCACCGGGGCAACAGGCTGTGGAAAAACATACCTCGCATGTGCCTTAGGGCATGAGCACTGCCTACAAGGAAAAAGCGTTTACTATATTCGATTAAAAGAACTACTTGAAAGCCTGTTTCTAGCACAAGCAGATGGTAGTTACCGGAAATTACTGGCGAAGTTAATAAAGTATGATCTACTGATCTTAGACGACTGGGGGCTTGAACCACTGAGTGCACAGCAACGAGGTGACTTACTCGAATTAATCGATGCGCGGTATGGGTATAAATCACACATAATTATAAGTCAGCTCCCGCAGGAAAACTGGCATGAGATGATTGGAGAATCAACCCATGCTGACGCCATTTTAGATAGGCTAATTCATGGTTCGATTAAGTTGAATTTAAAAGGAGAATCGATACGAAAACAGTTAAATAAATTGACTGATGATGATCAGTTAAGCTAATTTAAAAATGGCTCTACAAAATGATAAATCAGGTGATCAAAGCTGATGAGAATCGGTGATCAAAGTCATGAGAATACGCAGGCATTTAGTTGAAAATGCCTTTGCAAGGCTAAAGCACTTCCGTGCTATAGCGACAAGGTACGATAAATTGAAATTACAAGTTTGAGAGTATGTTAGCGCTGGCATGTGCAATGATTTGGCTACCAATGTGAAAGATCAACAGCCCCTAATGAGTTTGCAAGACGGTTTGTAAATACTCCAAGACCAAAAAGTGGTTGGTCAGGGAATAGAAATGATCATGAGGCTTCTGCTGTAGTTAAAGATGCAATATTTAAACTAGCATCGATTCCACTTCCGGTGGCAAGAAATGCTCTTAGAGGTATGCTCAGCGAACCTGAGTTTAATACATACAATCAAACATTAATGGCAGCAATTCATGACTCTGAACAGCTATATAGAGAAGCAAGCTTTAAAAAGCCATCATGGAAGGGGGCTGCGAATACATTGTTTAATCAAAAGCCATCAAATATTGATGACTTATCTTCCTTAGTGTCAGCTCATTTAAATGACTTAGCTAAAGTTATTAAATCAGATAATGCTAATATTCATAAGCAATTTTGGAATGTAGATCAATACGGAAAGTTAGTTAATCCTAAGCCTGAAAATGAGGGAAGAGATGCTTTATTAACACTCCTTAGAAATAAACTACCTAACTATATAAGCTCAGAGCCTGAAGACCTTCAATTTGCAAACAAAAGAGCTGACATAGCTTGCAGTTATACAGAGCAGCATCTTAAACTGCCTATCGAAATTAAGAGACACTATCACCCTGATTTGTGGGATGCACCCAAGGACCAATTATACAAACAATATATGAAACACGCAGAGCGCTCAGGGAGAGGTATATTCTTAGTTTTTTGGTACGGGTTAGACTCAAAACGAAAGATACCCAACACAAAAAACTATAAGGATTATAAGCCTAAATCAGTTGATGAACTAGCCTCTGCTTTGGAGGCATCTCTAAGTGAGCAACTAAAAGATGCAATTGAAGTTGTAGTTATCGATGTTTCTGGTGATGTATAAGCAGTCAAGGTAGTTTTATTCGATAAATATTTTTCTTGTATTAAGCGCTTTAGCCCAACCCAGTTAATAAGTATAATTAAAAGTAGCACAGAGGTAGCACAGGGTAATTTCTGTTAGTAGGTGTTTACTTGGAAAGTTTGTAAAAGTGGTGGCCCCTCCCAGACTCGAACTGGGGACCTAACGATTATGAGTCGTGTGCTCTAACCAACTGAGCTAAGGGGCCAACTTTTATATAACTGCTAGGCAGTTAATTTTTGAAGCGTTCAGTCACAGAGCGACTAAAGCGGGTTGCAGTATAAAAACTTTTTGAGAGCTTGTCACTACTAAAAACCTTTATTTTAACAATCAGTAAGCTAACTGCTTAAATAGTAATCTTTTATGAGGGAGTAATGTGTAAAAATGAGGAATTTAAGAGAAGGGATTCATGCAAGCCAATTAAAAGTGCCTCTTTAAGCTGTATTTAAAATTGACTTACACAACTAATAATACAAATAACACAACGTTACTTTTTAGCAATAATATAAATAGCGTGTATTAACCCTGGGAAATAACCTAGCAGTGTTAATAAAATATTTAACCAAAAATGCATACCTAAGCCTACTTGCAAAAATACACCTAGTGGCGGTAATAAAACTGACAATATTATACGAATGATATCCATAACTTAACTCCTTTAAAATTAAAAAACAAAAAGCCCAGATTCACTGGGCTTTGAGTATAGTGCATTATTCAGCAACGATAGATAATTTATCTACCACGTCGCGCACATCTTCAGCATTTTTGGCAATTTTAACCGCTAGCTGTTTTTCAGCTTCAGATTCTACAGAACCGTTTAGAGTTACAATACCGTTATCGGTATCAACATCTATGTCTGTACCACCAACTTCTGAGTCAAATAGGAAGCGTGTTGTGATTACGGTGGTGATTTTAGCGTCTGTTAGGTCGTTATCACCATCATCCATCATGTCTTTGTCTGTGTTTTTGGTATCCATGTTTTTTACAACAGTCAGGCTGTTTTCAACATCGGATACGCCATCTAGGCTAAGTACAAGTTCTTCTGCTAACTCTTTTTCAATTTCGCTATCAACTTTACCTGTAAGTACTACCTTGCCATTTTTTACATCAGTGTTAATGTCAAAGTTGTTTAGATTAGTGTTCATAAGTAGCACTGTTTCTGCCTTACCATCAATCCAAGCATCTTTACTTTCGTTTTCCCAGCTGTTTGCTTGGGCACTCATAGCCGTAGTACCAAGAACTAAAGCCGCGATAATAGATTTGTTAAATGTTTTCATAATCTTTCTCCTTTTGATTAAAGACACTTTAACTAATGCGAACTTTAGGCCAACTAAATTTAACATTTAAATTCAATGGGTTGGAATTTAAATTAACTCATTTCATGTTATAGCCGTGTAACTATTTACAGACTCATCGGTAAAACTTTCTCACATTGTGAAAATAGCTAGATAATTGCTGTTTTGGTTAATCTATCGTTAATATAACAAAACTAAAAACAGACTGAAAAATTAAGCCTCTGATAATTATTGAAATTATATTTGGTACGCCGTTTGCTTACTCACCACCAATAGTAAATATAATAAGGAATACCCATGTCTGTAAAAGTTGAAGACCGCCCAATAGAGCAGGTACGCGAACAAGTGATAGATCAATTAATTTATAATTACAGCCATGGCGTTATTTCAGTGGATGCATTTGAAAGACGCTTAGATGAGGCTATGGATGCAAGTAGTAATGAAGCTTTGTTAATCCTAGTTGAAGACTTAACACTTAATACCGATCAGCAATATAAAGCAGAAAAACAATCGCAATTTACTCCACATTATAGTGCACAGCAAAACAGCGATGATGATTTTACGCTACGCAGCATTTTGGGTTCTAACGAGCGCAGCGGCCAATGGGTTGTGCCAAAAAATATATACTTAACCAATTTTATGGGCTCTGTAGTGCTTGATTTTACTGATGCCATTTTTACCCATCAAAATGTAACGATTCACGTTAACTGTATTTTTGGTAGCGATGAAATTTATGTGCCAGAGCATGTAAATGTAGTCTCTAAAATGTTTTGTATTTTAAGCAGCCTTGAAAACAAGTCGGTATCGCTTAACAAGCGCCAAGGACCCACTATTCATATTGAAGGTAAAGCAGTAATGGGGTCGGTTGAAGTTAAAATAAAACGCACCATAAAAGAGAAGTTTATGAGCTTTGCAAACGAGCTAAAAACACAACTTGGCGTTAATAATAACCGCTCATTATAATTTATCTAGCAGCACGTTAGAGTCGATTGGCCTTTAAGGTCAGATATTGCCTTGATTAGGTGCGTTTAATTGCTGCCCGAGATTTGTAACCTAAATAACCTGAACTCTGGATAATAAATCTATCTCAAGCAACTATTTTCAGTGCTAACTGCAGTCCTAGGTAGGGCCTTTCGTTAGCCTGTGTTTGGCATTTATACGTTGTTATTAACTATTTATAGGGAATAAGCACACCACATAGGTGTGTTCTACTAAAAACCAAACACACGGCTTAAAATTCAACTTCGAAAGATAAATAAGCCTAAGTTACTGCCTGACGTTTTATTATAAATCGTTATTCCGCTCGCTTGGTATATCACTTAAATATTCTACGAACTCTACTTCAAATCCAGCCGGATCGATAAAATAAACATTTTTTCTAAATGGGTTGTCACCGCCTTGTTTATCTATTTTAAAACCAACTTGTTGCAAACGCTTTACTACTGCATCTAAATTTTGGGTAACGTAAGCAAAGTGCGCTAAACCTAATTGATGGCCTGCTAAATCTCGGTTTTCACCTTCACCATGATCGCTCATTGCAATGTATTGTGTGTCATCACCAAAATGCACCCAGCGCCTTGGTTTACCATGCCAAGTGCCCCTACCTTCACTTCGGATTGACCAATAAGGGAATACCGCTTGATAAAATTTAATCATATCCTCAATATTATTAACCACTAAATTGACATGTTCTAAATACATAATGTGTCCTTCTTGATTGAGTATGCAAACACAATAAAACCTCAAGTTAACTTTAGGTAAAGTGGTTTTTTAGATTTATTTAAATTTTATACAGCCGCAAATATATATGCAGAACAATAAAGTATAAAAAACACACAAAAGTATTTAGGGTTTATTGTTTACTTTATGGCAGAAATCGCTAAAATACGCCGGCTGAAATATATAAACGTTCTTTTACAACCCAAAGGTAACTCCATGCATCCAATGTTAAACATTGCGGTTCGCGCTGCGCGTAACGCAGGCAAAATTTTACTTCGCGCAAGTGAAGATTTATCAAAAGTTGAAGTGCAACAAAAAGGCGCTAACGACTTAGTAACTAACATTGATAAAGAAGCTGAAGCCGTAATTCGTGACACTATTTTACAATCTTACCCAACTCACTCGATTGTTGGTGAAGAGTTAGGTGAGCATAAAGGCAAGGATGATGATTACCAATGGATTGTAGATCCTATCGATGGAACAACTAATTTCATCAAAGGCATCCCTCATTACGCGGTTTCTATCGCACTTAAAGTTAAAGGTCGTTTAGACCAAGCTGTTATTTATGATCCAATTCGTGGTGAGCTTTTCACTGCTTCTCGTGGTCAAGGCACTCAACTTAACAGCAAACGTCTTCGTGTAAGCAAAACTACCGTTCTTGCGGGCACTGTACTTGCTACTGGTTTCCCTTTCAAAAATAAAAACCACATGGATGCATACACTGAAGCGTTTAAAGCATTGTTTGTACACACTGCTGATATTCGTCGCGCAGGTTGTTCTGCACTAGATATGGCATACGTTGCAGCGGGTCGTGTTGATGGATTTTTTGAAATTGGTTTAAAACCGTGGAATTCTGCAGCGGGCGAACTAATGGTTAAAGAAGCCGGCGGTATGGTTGTAGATTTTGCTGGTGGTAATAACTATAGCCACAGCGGTAATATCATCTGTGGTTCACCAAAATTGACTCAAGCGATTATTCGTGAAATTCGCCCAGTATTAACTGAGTCGTTACTTCGCTAATTTAATGCTACTAATACTAATCTGCATAAGTATTTGAACAATTTAACGAATTAAATTTCCCTACCTAAGTAGATTGGTACAACAGTATACTAAAAAGGAGCTCAGGCTCCTTTTTTTGTGTCTAAAAATAAGCGTTATCAAGCTTAAGCTCTATTGTTTTACCTTTTGTGTAAGGTAATGAATTAAGCTCTGTCGCGAAATACTCATAAAATAGCGCATCAAATTCACCATTTTTTTGCATGATCTTAAGCCCTTTTTCAATCGCTTGAGCCAGTTCGGGTTTATTTTTTGAGACAAAATAATAAAGCCCAGTTGGATAGCTAATGTATAAATCTGGCACTATTACTAAATTCTTATCTTTTAAATCCATAAGCTCTGAATTAACTTCGATGAATGAGCGCGGAAAATAATCAATCCGCCCCTGACTTGTTAATGCAAACATCGAGTTTAAATTAGAAAGTGGCCTAACACTTAGTCCATTGTTAACTAATATCCGCATGTCAGGCCAATCATGACCTTGCACTGCAATAAGCATTGATAATTGCTCAACAGAGGTAATACCTTTAAATTTATCTACATTTTTTGTATTCGTAAGCAGTGCTCTTTTACCAATATACCCTTTAAATAAAGGGATTTTAATTGCAATCGCCAACGACTCTCGCTCAGGGCTACTCATACTCCAATATAAATCAAGGGAGCTCCCATCAAGTGCCATAAGGTTTCGTTGTTGATGAGGGTGAACTGGCACTAAATTTATTTCAGCTGAGTAATCTGCTCTGATAAGTGCTTTTGAGAGTAATTCATTGAGGTAGTCGTCACGCGTAAAATGCGAGTGTTGATCTTGAGGGACATTAATAATATTGACTTCGCTTGCTATAGCACTACACACAAACAAGCTTACAACGCTAACCAGATACTTAAATGGCAACATAATAATCACCTACTTTGTTAAACTACCTTTTTACTATTTGCTAAACGCACCACCGCTGGTGTAGGCCTTCTTCGCTTACAGATAAAAAGATAGCTATGACGGTATCGTTTGGCCTCTTTTTTAGCATCAGTCGCTAATGCAGCTACTTGATGACTATTTTTACACTGTTGTAAATCAGGTTCAACCAAACCAATCGATAAGGTCAGTAAAGGGACAAATTGCTTTTCACCTTCGCGATTTGTAGCCCAGTATCCCTTGCTTTTAATATGCTCAGGAGTAAAAAATAGCTGTGACTGCAATTCAAACCGTTCAATAATTGTATTGCAAATTGTAACTGCATCACTTTGGTCAAACACAACCATAAAGTCATCACCGCCAATATGTCCTACAAAGTTAGCACTGTTTGTGCAAGCTTGCACTGTTACATCAGCTAATAATTTAATTACACTATCACCGCTGGCATAACCATATAAGTCATTAAATTGTTTAAAGTGATTTAGGTCTATATAAGCTAATGAAAATTTTAACTTATTACGCAGCCTTTGCTCTATAGCTTCATTTATAGCAACATTACCTGGTAGCATAGTAAGCGGATTAGCGTGCTGTGCGTGGCGAATTTTTTCTTCGGTAATATGTTTTAAAATATCTCTCAGTGGCGCTAATCCCAAGTATTTATTATTGCGTGTAATAACTATATGCCTGCGTATATCAAAATCCTGATCTGTTATTTGCTTACTTACGACATCAAGCATTTGATTCTCGTCAACGACTAATGGTTGCTTGTCCATTAATTCTGTAACTGGGCGTTTATCATAAAGTGCGTGCCCGTAGGGGGCCGCAAATACTTCCGTTAGCTGATCTTTATGAAGTAAACCAATTGGCTGGTCATCTTGATTTAATACTGGGATACTAATAATTGATTTGTCTTGCTCAAATAGCTTGTGAGCATCCTTACAGCGTGTTTCGCTATCAATTGCTGACTGAGTTAAAGCAAGATACCCTATTGCCATTGATTGCTCACAGAGCGCCTTTGCTTTAAATGTTAGTGCTTGTATTTGCTCAGAACTAAAGTCATAACTTGGTCGTAAACTGGGCCTTTCGAGTAAAAATCCCTGTACGTTACTAATGCCTAAGCTCTCAACTAACGCCAGCTCCTCCGGACGCTCAATACCTTCTGCAATAACGGCTGTATTAGTTGCTTTAGCAAGTATAGTGATTGATTTTAAAAACTCTTTTTTAACATCACTCTCATCACAAAAATCAATAAAATAGCGATCTATTTTTACAAAATCTGGACATAACTCAGACCACTGCTTTAACCCTGAGTAGCCAGCGCCTAAATCATCAATAGCAATGGTAAAACCAAGCTCTCGATAATGAGCAATTGTTTTTAAAAGTAAAAACTCATCATCAACTTTCTCTTGCTCAGTAACCTCAATCACAACTCTGTTCGCAGCTAATCCAAATTGCTCAATTAAATGCAACGTTTCGCCTTTGGGGTGACACGGATCGAGTAAAGTTTTAGGGCTTACATTTAAAAAGAGCTTGCCTTGGAGGTTTAATTTTACAAAGTTTTCGATTGCTTTAGAGCGACATAATAATTCAAGTTCTGAAATTAATGCATGCTGATGAGCCACTTCAAATAACTTATTCGGCATTTCAAGTGGACTATTTTTAGGACCGCGACTGAGCGCTTCGTAACCAATAATACTTTGATTAGATATATTAAAAATAGGCTGAAATAATGTCGTTATTTCAGCATTATTTAAAATATATTCTAAAACTTTGTGTTGTACGGTCACGTCGGACTCTAATTATAATTTGATAAGAATAATAAAGTAGCAAGCCTGTATTACAATTTTATTGCACTGAAATAAACGCCACGCAATAAAAAACCGCTCAACAGAGCGGTTTTTTTAACAGTTACACAACCATTACGGCATAGCGTCTTGGTCTGCACCTTCTTTTTCAATTACTTCTGGTATTAAATCTTCTTTGCTTACGCCCATTGCAAGTGCAACAGAGCTGGCAACATAAATAGAAGAATAAGTACCAATAAACACACCAAATAACAATGCAGTTGCAAAGCCATGAATAGTTTGTCCGCCCCATGCAAACAAGGCAATCAATACTAAAATAGTGGTGATTGATGTTACAAGTGTACGGTTAAGTGTTTGGGTAAGTGAAATATCAATAATTTCAACTGTGTCGTCAATGCGTACTTTACGGAAGTTTTCACGAATACGGTCCGACACAACAATGGTATCGTTAAGTGAATAACCAATTACCGCAAGAATTGCCGCCAATATAGTTAAATCAAACTCTAAACCTAATATAGAAAACAAACCTACAGTAATAATAACATCGTGTAATAGTGCACCTACCGCACCCACAGCGAAGCGCCATTCAAAGCGAAATGCAACATAGATTAAGATACAAATAAGTGCAGTTAACATGGCCAGGCCACCCTGCTCTTTTAAGTCTTCACCTACACTTGGGCCTACAAACTCAATACGGCGCATTACTACGCTGTCGTCTGCTTTTTTAAGTGCGTCGATTACTTGGTTACCAATTACTTCCGCTTTTACATCGCTACCGCGTGGCGCTAAGCGAACTAAAATCTCTTGGCTTGAACCAAACAATTGTACCGATGCATCGGAAAAGCCATTTTCAGCTAGCGCATCACGTACTTTTTTAAGGTCAGCAGGTTGTGAAAAACCAACTTCTACAGCAGTACCGCCTGTAAAATCTAAACCAAAGTTTAAGCCTTTAACAAAAATTGATGCAAACGACGCTAAAATTAGTAACGTCGAAAAACCCATAGCCACTTTTCGAAGAGACATGAAACGAAGGGTTCTACTACCCAAACTTAAAATTTGCATGTCTGCTCCTTAAATCGAAAGTTTATCAATGCGTTTACCACCAACAAATAAGTTGATTACCGCACGGGTACCAACGATGGCTGTAAACATTGAAGTTAAAATACCAATCGCAAGTGTCACTGCAAAGCCCGCAATCGGACCTGTGCCCACTGCAAACAGTATAATGGCAGCAATTAGTGTCGTGATGTTGGCATCAAATATAGTGCTAAATGCGCTATCGTAACCAAAATGAATTGCTTGTTGAGGACTACGGCCATCGGCCAGTTCTTCACGTATACGTTCAAAAATAAGTACGTTGGCATCAACAGCCATACCTACGGTTAATACAATACCCGCAATACCTGGTAGCGTAAGTGTAGCGCCTGGAATTAAAGACATAACGCCAACAATCAGTACTAAGTTGGCCGCAAGCGCAAGGTTTGCAACCATACCAAAGCCTTTGTAGTACACAAGCATAAACACAAGTACAAACGCAAAACCAAGTGCAACCGCAGTCATACCCGCTTCAATATTTTCTTGTCCTAAGCTTGGACCTACTGTGCGCTCTTCAACAATTTGAATTGGTGCTACAAGCGCACCTGCACGAAGTAGTAAACTTAAGTTGTGTGCTTCAGCTGGGTTGTCTATACCTGTAATACGGAACGAACGATCAAGACGTGCTTGAATTGTTGCCACGTTAATTACTTCTTCAACCTTAATAGGCGGAAGTGCTTTACCGTCTGCATCTTTTTTACCTGATGGCTTGTATTCGATAAATACCGTTGCCATACGCTTACCAATAGCGCGTTTGGTAAAGGCATTCATTTTTGCCCCACCTTTGCTATCTAACGTAATACTAACTTGTGGACGTTGGTATTCATCAGCGCCAGATTGCGCGCCCGTAATATGGCTGCCCTCTAAAATAATACGCTTTTTAAGTACAACAGGGTAACCGTCGCGGCTCATGATCATTTCAGTACCCGCTGGGATACGACCTTGAGCAGCAGCACTTGCATCGGCATTTTCGTCTACTTCACGAAATTCAAGTGTTGCTGTCGCACCTAAAATTTCTTTAGCGCGTGCTGTATCTTGAATACCGGGTAGTTGAACAATAATACGCTCAGCGCCTTGGCGTTGTACGTTAGGCTCTGCAACACCAATTTGGTTGATACGGTTACGAATAATCGTTTCATTTTGCTTGATAGCGTAGTCACGAATTTCTTTGAGTTTTTGCTCACTCATTGTTGCAAAAAATGCTTTATCGTTGCTGCTATCATCAATGTAAACGTTTAGCGGGTAGCGAGTTTCTAAGAAACTTTCTGCAGCATTTTTGTCTTCTTCGGTACGCATTTCTACACGCATACGTTCAGAGCCAGCTACACGGCGAACACTACGGTAACGTAGTTTTTCTTCGCGAAGATCACTGCGAAAATCTTGTTCCATTTGCTCAAGTTGGTTATCAACCGCTGTTGCCATATCGATTTCCATGGTGAAATGAACGCCACCACTTAAATCAAGGCCTAACTTCATTGGGTTGCCACCAACCGCTTTTAACCAAGCTGGTTGAGCGGGTGCCATATTAATAGCAGAAATGTAATCATCACTAAGCGAATCACGCAGTAAATCTTGCGCTTTTAACTGCTCTTCAACATTTTTTAAACGAACTAAAATTTGTCCATCTTCAAGTATTGTCGATTTAGCGGTTACATTATTTTTTTTGAGGATTTCGTTTACTTTGTCTACAACACTGAGATCAACATCAGCACCTTTAGCACCTGAAACTTGTATAGCCGGATCGCGACCATACAAGTTTGGAGAAGCATATAAAAGGCCAATGGCTACCACAGCTAAAACAAGTAAATACTTCCAAACCGGAAACTTGTTTAACACGGGGTCGTCCTTATTATTTTTATAGCGACTTCATTGTGCCTTTTGGCAATACTGCAGATACAGATGATTTTTGCACTGTTACTTCTGCTTGCTCATTTAAAGAGATAACGATGAAATCTTTATCTTCAGAAATTTTAACTATTTTACCTACTAAGCCACCTTGAGTTAGCACTTCGTCACCCTTAGCCATCGCATTCATTAGGCTTTTGTGTTCTTTAACACGATTAGCTTGTGGGCGATAAATCAAAAAGTAAAAAACTAAACCAAAAATAGCTAACATAATTAGCATTTGCATAGTGCCCCCGCCTGCCGCTGCTGCGCCTGTACTTGCTTGTGCGTTTGAAATAAATAAACTCATGATACTTCCTCTTTAATTTTTAAAGTTTAATTTTTTATATCTGCTAGCTCTGGCACATCTTGGCCTCGGCGAGCATAAAAATCTTTTACGAATTCTTCTAATTTACCTTCGCTAATTGCATTGCGTAAACCTTCCATAACACGTTGATAGTAACGTAAATTATGAATTGTGTTTAGTCGCGCACCTAAAATTTCGTTACATTTATCAAGGTGATGCAAATAAGCTCGTGAATAATTCCCACACGTATGGCAATCACACTCAGGGTCAAGTGGCCCTGTATCTGTTTTATTCACTGCGTTACGTATTTTAACCACACCTGTGGTAATAAATAAATGACCATTACGTGCATTACGCGTTGGCATAACACAGTCAAACATATCAATGCCTCGGCGAACCGACTCAACTAAGTCCTCTGGTTTGCCTACACCCATAAGGTAACGAGGTTTGTCTTCTGGCATTTTAAACGCACAGTGATCAAGAATGTTCATCATTTCGTTTTTAGGCTCGCCTACTGATAGGCCACCTAATGCATAACCGTCAAAACCAATGTCTTCAAGACCGGCTTGTGATTGTGCACGTAATTCTGGGTACATACCACCTTGAATAATACCAAACAAAGCAGATGGGTTGTCGCCATGACCTTCTTTAGAGCGCTTAGCCCAACGAAGAGATAGCTCCATAGAATCTTTAGCTTCTTTTTCAGTCGCTGGATACGGCGTACATTCGTCAAATATCATTACAATATCTGAACCTAAATCGCGTTGTACTTCCATCGATTTTTCAGGTGACATCATAATTTCATCACCATTTACAGGTGATTGAAATAATACGCCCTCTTCAGTGATTTTACGCATTGCGCCTAGGCTAAATACCTGAAAACCGCCTGAGTCAGTTAAAATAGGGAAATCCCAGTTCATAAAGTCATGTAAATCACCATGCTGCTTAATGATCTCAGTACCTGGGCGAAGCATTAAGTGGAAGGTATTACCTAAACAAATTTGTGCACCAGTCGCTTTTACTTCATCTGGCGTCATACCTTTTACAGTACCGTAAGTACCAACAGGCATAAATGCAGGTGTTTCTATTACACCACGGTCAAAAATCAAGCGGCCACGGCGCGCTTTTCCGTCAGTACGGTCTAATTCAAATTTCATATCATCCTCAATGTCAGAAAAACAGTCCAACAAGCTATAATTTAACCGCTCGATTCTACCCTTTTTGACCAGCCAATACTATTAGCTGCGGTAAATTCAATACTGATAACTTCATTCAAATAAAAAACCCCAGCAACTTAACTGGGGTTTGTAATCATTTTTACTGATAATTTAATACTTAACCTGAACCCTGGATAATAAGTCTGTCTCAAGCAACTATTTTCAGCGCTAACTGTGTTGAATTTACTTGCAATAGGGCCGGTTACTTAACTATTTACGTGTTAAAAACATCGCGTCGCCATAACTAAAAAAACGATACTGCTGTTCAATTGCCGTGTTATACGCACCCATAATGTTGTCTTGCCCGCTAAAGGCGCTCACTAACATTATAAGCGTTGATTCCGGTAGGTGAAAATTAGTAACCATGGCATCCACTACATTAAACTGATAACCCGGATAAATGAATATATCTGTATCACCAAAGTAAGTGTCTAGCTTGCCACCATGTACTTTTGCTGCAGATTCTAATGAACGCACTGAGGTTGTACCAACGGCAATAACGCGCCCACCTTTCGCTTTAGTTTTTGCAACAGCCGCTACCACATCTTCTGGCACTTCAATGTATTCGGAATGCATTATATGATCGTCAACACTGTCAACACGCACTGGCTGAAAAGTACCTGCACCAACATGCAAGGTAACAAAAGCCATTTGCACGCCCTTATCCTTTAATGCAGCCATTAACTGTTTATCAAAATGTAAACCAGCAGTAGGCGCTGCCACTGCCCCTGGTTTTTCACCATAAACTGTTTGATAGCGCTCACGATCGGCTTCGTTATCAGGGCGATCAATATAAGGCGGTAATGGCATGTGTCCAATGTCGTTTAATATATCAAGTACGTTTTGACTGTGATCAAATTCAAGCTCAAATAACGTGCCATGGCGTGCAACCATAATTGCCTTGACCTTATCTTCTAAAATAACTTCATTACCAGGCTTTAATGATTTGCTAGCACGTACATGTGCAAGCACACGATGTTCATCAAGTACGCGTTCAACTAATACTTCAACTTTACCACCTGATGCTTTTTGACCAAACATGCGTGCAGGGATTACTCTCGTGTTATTAAAAACCAGTAAGTCGTTTTCGTTTACCAGTTCAAGTATATCACTAAAGACTTTGTGTTCTACACTACCACTAGGCCCATCTAGGCTAAGTAAACGACTACTCGTTCGATCCGGCTTAGGAAAGCGAGCTATTAATTCATCAGGTAAGTCAAAGCTAAAATCAGCTACGCGCATAGTTAGTAATCCACATCATTTAAAATCGCGCCAAGTGTATATCTATCGCCTATCAAGCTCAAGAAATCCCCTTATATTCTGCAAAATTGAAATACACAAGCCTGCGAATGGCCATTAATTTTCTTGTTCTTCAATCAAAAAATCACTATTCTTATTCGGTTAAATAAATATGGGTTGAAAAATACGTGGTAGAGCAACTTAAATTGCTAATTTTAAACGCAAGTCGTGCTGAACGCCTTACTATTCGTGCCACTTTAGAGGGCCTGAATGTTTTTGCTTTTATTGAAGTACAAGACAGTCAACAAGCTTTAAAACTATTAAAGCAACAGCCTGTTGATATTATTATCACGGGCCTCAATGTTGGTAAAATTGATGGTTGGCGCTTTTCACGAATGATCCGTTCGGGTTTATTAAAAACACCAAAGAATACGCCGATACTACTCATCCCTCCCATTTATTGTGAACGCATCGCAGAAACAACTGCGCGTAGTTATGGTATTGATGCCGTACTGCCTTTTGAGCAACAAGACATGCTGCCACAAGTTTTGGCTAATGTGCTGTCAACACATTTAGAAAAAAGTAGCCGCTTAAACCTATTATTACTTGAGCCACTGCAAGATAAAGCCAATGATATTAGCGCACAACTAAAGCTAAACTTTGCAATTACACATACAACAACAAGCAAAGAAGCGCTAAACGCTTACTACCAACAAAAATTTGCCATCGTATTGTTAGATGCCACAGCCGCAAGAGCTGAAACGTCGAGTGTTTTAGTAGAAGAGATTTTGCAGCACAACCCAAAACAGGCAATTGTAACAATTATAGATAATGATGATGCAAATTATGCAGAGCAGCTCTTATTATCAGGTGTTACCGATTTTATTCGTGTCCCCTACGACCCTTCTTTTTTAAATAAAGTATGTGACCACGCAGCACGTCGAGAAGACTTTATGGTCAGTTATGCTGAATTCGCCAACAAAGTTGAGCAATTGAGTGTAAGTGAAGTGAAATATAAAGAATTATTCTCAGCCCACCAACGCATTCTATTACACTTGAATACCGTGGTACTTGAACTTGATCAACTAGGTAAAATACGCTTTATAAATCCAGCTTGGGAGACACTAAGTGGTCATGGCGTAAAACCAACACTGCAAAAACCTTTAACCGCATTTTGTATTAATGAATGCCAAGAAAAATTACAAAATACGATTTGTGATATTTTAGGGGGGGGTGAAAATCAGCAACAAGTAGAAATTAAGTTACAGCACAAAAATGGCACTCAAATTTGGGTAGAATGCAGGTTTCAACTGATCAAAAATAGTCGTAATACAGCAACAATTACCGCCACAATCGACAATATTCATGAGCGAAAGCAAGCTGAATTACAGTTACGTCATTTAGCGCATCACGATCCACTTACAGGCTTACATAACCGCTATTATTTTGATCAACAACTTAATCGTATCTGCCAACCAAAGCACACTTTCGATGATATAGAACATGCTATTATTTATATCGATCTTGATCACTTTAAAATAATAAATGACAGTAAGGGCCACCATCAGGGCGATATTGTCTTAAAAGAAGTGGCTCAACTGTTTAAAGACAATATCGGTGATGAACACCTTGTTTGCCGTATTGGCGGTGACGAATTTGCTGTTATTTTAACAAACATGAACTTATTAGAAGCGCATTTAGTGGCCGAAGGTGTTTGCATCGCAATTGAACAACATACTTTTAAATCAGAGGATCAAGTTTACACAATAAGCTGCTCTATTGGCTTAGCTCAAATTACATCTAAAAATTGCGATCCCAATGAATGCTTAAAACAAGCCGACATAGCCCTATATATAGCTAAAAATTTAGGTCGAAATTTAGTCCACTGTTATTCAAAAGAAGACTCGCAAAATAAGACATTGCAAACAGGTTTGGAATGGGGTCACGAAATCCGCCAAGCATTACAACAAGATAATATAGAGCTTCATTATCAGCCTATTTGGGACTTCAAACAAAGTAAAGTTGCTTACTTTGAAGTACTACTACGATTAAAGCTCAATGATAAACTTGTGTACCCCAATCAATTTATTCCATCGCTTGAAATGTTAAACGATACATTTTTGATGGATCAATGTGTAATTCGTAACACGCTTGCTTGTGTTGAAAAACACCCAGAATTAAATCAAGTCGCAATCAATCTATCAGCACAATCATTTTTAGATGAACGATTACTGCCGCTTATAGAGTCAAGCTTAGAAAAATATCAAGTATCACCTACTCGTATTATTTTTGAAATTACTGAATCTGCAAGTATTAATAATCTAAAAGCAACACGTAAGATGATTGAGAAGCTCAATAGCTTAGGTTGTCACTTTTCTATAGATGACTTTGGTACCGGCTTTAGTACTTTTAATTATTTAAAGCAGCTTCCCGCACAGCATGTAAAAATTGACGGCTCATTTGTACGTGACATGCTTAACGACCCCATCGATTTAGCGTTAGTAAAAGCAATTAATGATATAAGCCGGTCACTCGATAAGCGTTCTGTGGCTGAGTATGTTGAAAATAAAGATATATTTTTTGCACTAAAAGAGATTGGTGTGGACTACGGACAAGGCTACTTTATTGCACGTCCTATGGCGGTTGAAAAAGTAAAAACGGAGCTTGAAAATATTTTAAAAAATAAAGTTTTTTACCAACAATAACCTAGCTCATATTAAGCATTAATAAACAATTTTAAGCATTTTATTACTATCATTATTATCTTTTTTACCTATACTTTCCTCATCACAATACGAATGTCACGTTATTTAAAGGATTACGCTTAACAAACATGACATTACCTATTGCAAATACAGAACCCTAAATCATGGGCTGTTTTAAAATAAGGTTTGAGGAGATAAATATGACGCAATTGATTATATTATTACTACTTATTCACTTTGCAATAGCGTATCAATGCTATCGATACGCGAGCATAAAGGGCTACCCAATTCGAGTATTTACAGTATTAGGTTGCATGCCTTATTTTAATTTAGTGGTGTGGATCTATTTATTATTTTTACCGGAGCTAGAACCTTTTGAACACCATAACCATGATCAAAAGCAGCCTCTTTAGGCTGCTTTAACATTTAAATCACTTTGTTTTATTAAACTCCAAACTACATTGGCGTTGTAAAAACACCTCAAGCTGCTGACTAAATAATTTAAAGTCGCGAATTCGTCCCGTTGTTTTACGCCACAATATACCGATATCACGGTATGCGTCGCTTTGCGATGGTGTCGCTGTCATATTTTTATTATCTAAAATCCCTGCATTAATTGCCATTTGCGGTAAAAAAGTCACGCCAAGTTGATGTTCAACCATGCTAAGCAAAGTATGCATACTTGCTGCTTCAAATGGATTAATACAACTAGCACGATTTAAGTGACACGCACTAAGCGCATGCCCTGTCATACAATGCTCACGCTCCAGTAAGAATACACTCGCATCTGGTAGCAAATTAAAGTCCTCTACCCCCTTTGCAGGCATATATTCTTTATGATGCACTAAGCTAAAATGATCTTTTGCCAAAATTTGAGTATGAAACTTATCCGTTTCGTATGGTAAGGCTAATAGCGCTAAATCAATATGACCATGCTCGAGCTTGTCGAGTAGTTTATCGCTCGTGTCTTCTATCAATACCAGCTCTAAGTCGCAAAAAGCTTGTTTGCAAAAGTGATAGAGCGGCGCAGCAATAAAGCTCGCGATAGTCGGTATTACACCCACGGTTAACTTACCGCTGAGGGGAGTTAAAAAGCTTTTAGTCAGCTCTTTTAAGCTAATTGTATCATTAATTATTTTACGAGAACGCTCTACAACTTCTTCGCCGATGCTGGTAAACATAAGGCTACGATTTTCTCGCTCGATGAGCTGACAACCAAGTGTTTCTTCAAGGTTTTGAATCGCACTACTTAAAGTGGATTGACCTATAAAGCACGCGCTCGCGGCACGCCCAAAGTGTTGATGTTGATGAACAGCTAATAAATACTGTAGCTGTTTGATGCTTGGAAGATTGGTCATTTTTTCTTTCCACAAATAAAAAGACCCCAACACCTAGGGCGTTGAGATCTTTTCAAGCTAAAAGTCTTTAAGTACTTTTTTGTTAAACCCCAAAAGCGGTTCTTAGTACGTAGAAAATAACAATAGCAAGGGCAGCACCAACTGGCAACGTAATTACCCAAGAAACTACAATGTTTCTGATTACGCCCATATTAAGTGCTCCAATTCCACGTGCCATACCTACACCTAATACCGCGCCAACTAAGGTCTGAGTAGTAGAGATTGGCATACCAGTACCTGATGCAATAACAACCGTTGAAGCAGCAGCTAGTTCAGCAGCAAAACCACGGCTAGGCGTTAAATGTGTAATGCCTTCACCAATCGTTTTAATTACTTTTTTACCTAAGATAGCAAGACCTGCCACAATACCAAAACCACCAAGCGGTAGAATCCACCATGCAATAGCGGCTTTCTTAGCAATTTCACCATTGTTTTCAACAATATTTACAACAGCAGCTAGTGGACCAATAGCATTAGCAACGTCATTAGAACCATGGGCGAATGCCATACAACATGCAGTTAATACCATTAATACAGCAAATACTTTTTCAACATTGTTGAACTGCATTTGCTTATCCGCTTGAGGATCAATCTTCAAACGAGAAATAGCAATTTTACCAATAATACCCACAATAACCGCAATAGCGATAGAAAGTGCATAGCCTTCAACAGCACCTAAATCTATGCCAACATGCTTTAAGCCTTTTTTAATTGTAACTAAAGCCATAATAAAGCCCGCTAGACCCATATAAAGCGGTACATAACGTTTAGCATTTTTAAGTGGAGCGTCTGTATCAAAAATAAGCTTTTGCGCACTCATAAATATTAAGTATGCAATAAAGCCTGATATAGCCGGTGTTATAATCCAACTACCAACAATACCACCTACTTTATCCCATTGGATTGCCTCAGTACCAACAGCAACTAAAGCAAAACCAATGATTGCGCCAATGATTGAGTGAGTAGTTGATACCGGCCAACCTAGGAACGAAGCCATTAATAGCCATGTTCCGGCTGCAAATAAAGAAGCAATCATGCCCAGAACCATAAGCTCAGGAATATCTGCAAATGGTGCTGCATCAATAATTCCTTTACGGATTGTTGATGTAACCTCACCACCTGCTAAGTAAGCACCTGCAAATTCAAAAATCATCGCAATAAAAATTGCTTGTTTGATTGTAAGCGCTTTAGAACCTACTGAAGTACCCATAGCATTAGCAACGTCATTCGCGCCAATACCATAAGCCATAAAAAAGCCGACTGCTGCGGCAATTAAAATTAATACCGTGCCGTAAGATGCAATGATATCCATTGTGTAACCTTAATCTTTCGTAATTGAACTGATTTTAAATTAACGAGCTAACATCAGCTCAAGACGTGATCCTACGCGCTCTGCAATATCTGCAAGCTCGCCAACCCACTCAATGATTTTGTATAAAAACATTACATCAATTGGATTTAGCTCACCTTCTACAACTCGCAGTTGGCGACGTACTTTTATTTGCATTTCATCCGTGTCTTGTTCTATCGCATCCAATTCTACTAGCATTTTTTCTACTAAGGTCACTTCGCGACCTTTAAAACCAGTTTCTAGCAATTCTTCTAACTCATTAATTGCTTTAGATGCTTGTTTAGTTGCATCTACACAACGAGTTAAATAAGCAAGAAAATCAACTTGCATAACTTTAGGAATCGTCATTTCACGACCAATCACACGTCCAGCAATGTCTTTCGCTTTATTAGCAATTTTGTCTTGTTGGGTTACTAATTCGAGCAGATCTGTACGCTCTACCGGCATGAATAATCCACGCGGTAGCTGTAAACGTATATCTCTTTTCATATCATCAGCTTCACGCTCTAAATTACGAATAGTGATACGAAGCTCTTCTGCTTGTACCCACTCTTCTTTAAATACGTGATTAAAAAAAGGTATCAAAGCTTTACTTGCTTGATGAACCTTCTTGATGTGTTCTTCCATAGGTTTGATAGGAGATTTTGCAAATACTCCTAAAAACGCGTTTGTAGGCATAACTGACCCTTTAATCAAATTGATATGCTTTGCAGCATGAATTTTACAGCATTCACAACGATTGTGAATGCTTTTTATTGCTTCACTTGTGCTAACAATGCACAAAGCGACACAAGGCCGCTTTAATACAAAAGAATGAAATAATTAAATTTATAGAGATTTTTCTATATCTTCTTGAGATGTATGACGAATATCTTTGCCATTTACGAAATATATAATGTATTCCGCAATATTTTGGCAACGATCTCCGATACGCTCAAGCGAACGCACAGACCACACTAAATCCATAATTTTCGGGATTGAGCGAGGATCTTCCATCATATAGGTCATTATTTGACGTGTAATGGCTTCATACTCTCTATCTACCTTTGCATCTTCCTTGTGAACCTGAAATGCACGTTGTACATCCATACGCGCAAACGCATCTAGCACATCATGAAGCATTTTTAATACTTGGCGACCCATATTTTCAATATTAACTAATAAATCTTGCTGATCTTTAGTAAATGAATCCAATGCCACTTTTGCAATGCGCTTTGCTTCATCGCCAATACGCTCTAAATCAGCAATCGTTTTTGCAATTGCAATTACTAACCGTAAATCACTGGCTGCTGGCTGACGACGAGCAATAATGCGAGTGCACTCTTCGTCAATGTTCACTTCCATAGCATTTACTTTGTAATCGTTCTGACGCACCTTTTGAGCAAGCTCTGCATCGTTACGACTAACGGCGTCAAGTGCGCTGCTTAGTTGTTGTTCAACGAGGCCTCCCATGCTTAATACATGGTTGCGTACATTTTCTAGCTCTTGATTAAACCGGCCAGAAATATGCTTATTAATATTATGTTCCATAATTGCCTTCTCTCTTAATCTTATACAACACGTTATAACGGGCTAATTAACCGTAACGACCGGTAATGTAGTCTTCGGTCTTTTTCTTAGTTGGTGTTGTAAATAAGGTATTTGTATCTGAATACTCAATCAATTCACCCATATACATAAAGGCTGTTTGATCAGACACTCGCGCTGCTTGTTGCATGTTATGTGTAACAATAACAACGGTAAATTTGTTTTTTAAATCGTTAATAAGCTCTTCAATTACCAACGTTGAAATTGGATCAAGCGCTGATGTAGGCTCATCTAATAGTAACACTTCTGGCTCAATCGCAATTGAACGAGCAATAACTAAACGTTGCTGCTGACCACCCGACAAACCAAACGCACTATCGTGTAATCTGTCTTTTACTTCATCCCACAATGCTGCACCACGAAGCGACTGCTCTACTACTTCGTCTAATTTACGTTTCTCTTTAATACCTTGTAAGCGTAGTCCATATACCACATTCTCATAAATAGATTTAGGAAATGGGTTCGGACGCTGAAATACCATGCCTACGTTACGGCGAAGTGCGGCTACATCAACACTTTTATCATATATATTTTGCCCATGAAGTAATATCTCACCTTCAATTCGGCAAATATCAACCAAATCATTCATGCGGTTGATACAGCGCAGCAATGTTGATTTACCGCAACCCGATGGGCCGATAAACGCGGTTACTTGACCTTTAGGAATGTTCATATTCACTTTATTAAGTGCTTGCTTATCACCGTAGTAAAGATCGAGATTTTTAATCTCTAACGCTTTTTGATCGTCAGTTAAGTTTTCTAAATCTAACTTCAAGCCTATATTTGCTTGGTTTACTTGTGGAGCGACTGTAATCATGTTTGTTACCTATAAAATCTTTACAAATTAGTGTTCAAGCGATCTGAATTTTTCACGTAAATGATTACGTATACCAATAGCCGTTATGTTAAGCGTAATAATCACCGACACTAATAAAAAGGCCGTTGCGTATACCAGCGGACGCGCCGCTTCAACATTAGGACTTTGGAAGCCAACATCGTAAATATGAAAACCTAAATGCATGAACTTTCTATCTAAGTGAAAGTACGGGAAGTTGCCATCCAGTGGTAATGTAGGTGCCATTTTCACAACGCCCACCAACATTAGTGGTGCAACTTCACCTGCTGCACGTGCAACTGCCAATATTAAACCGGTCATAATTGCAGGACTTGCCATTGGAATTACTATACGCCATAACGTTTCAACTTTTGTTGCGCCAAGTGCGAGTGAACCATCGCGCACAGTGCTAGGAATACGAGATAACCCCTCTTCAGTCGATACAATAACAACAGGTAAAGTCAGTATAGCGAGCGTTAACGCCGACCACATTACACCAGGAGTACCAAATACTGGGGTTGGTGATGCTTCTGGATAAAATAATTGGTCTAAGCTGCCACCTAACATGTATACAAAAAAGCCAAGGCCAAATACACCGTATACAATTGAAGGCACACCCGCTAAGTTAATTACCGCAATACGAATCATTTTAGTGATAGCATTTTTAGCGGCATACTCGTGCAAATAAATTGCAGCAACAACACCAAACGGCGTCACGATTACAGCCATCAACATAACCATAAACACTGTACCAAATATAGCAGGAAAAACGCCGCCTTCGGTATTTGCTTCACGTGGGTCATCAGATACAAACTTACCTAACTGTACAAAGTAGTGCCCTAACTTTGCAAAAAAGCCCATGTCGTTTGGAAACCAAACATCGAGTACTTGGTACATAGGAATAGTAACAATTTCACCGCGCATATCTTTTACGGTTACGTAGTCACGTTTAGCTTGCTTACGTAGTGCAAATAAATCTTTTTCAAGTACACCATACTCTGCACGTAATTCAGCACGTGCTTGAGCAAGCTCAGCAACACGTTCATCAGTTAATGCGTTATCGAGTAAGTAGCCCTTTTCTTTTAAACGAAGACGCTCAAGCTCGTAGTTAATATGGCCTATATCGCCATTTTGTAAATCGAGTGCCTCATCGTTTAAATCAACAGCACGTTCAACAAGCTCATGTAGTATTTCTACTTTATCGCCAGCCACCGGCTTGCCATCTTTAATTACATTTTCTACATAGCCATAAAAGTTACCGTTTTTGCTACGTTCGAATACTGCAAGTGCCGCTGGCGTTGATTTATCTTTTATGTCAGTTTCCAGTATCCAACGAAAATCTAAATCTACGTATTCCCGATTACCCGTTTTAATCAGTAAACGTTCAAACTCTTCTTTATCGAATGCAGATACATCAATACCCGTTGCCGTCAAACGCTCTTTAGGAACAAGTTCACGATCGTAAATTTCACCTATTACGGTTTGTTTTGCAATTGACCCTTCAAGTTCAAACTGTACAACTTGAGAAGGCCAAAAAAAACTTAATCCCTTCCAGGCTATCATTGCTAGGATACCTAGCACTGAAATTAAACTGATGCTCACTGCACCACCGGTCATCCAAATCCAAGGAGAACCAGACCTAAACCACTGCTTTATCATGTCGTGTCTCTCCACTTACATTGAGCTGTATTTTTCACGTAGTTGCTGACGAACAAACTCAGCCACTGTGTTAAAAATGAAGGTGAATATGAATAGTACAAAAGCGGCTAAAAACAAAATTCTATAATGTGAACTACCCACTTCTGACTCTGGCATTTCCACCGCAATATTTGCAGCAAGAGTACGCATGCCTTGGAAAATACTCCAATCCATAATAGGTGTATTACCTGTCGCCATTAATACAATCATTGTTTCGCCAACTGCACGGCCTAACCCCATCATTACTGCTGAAAAAATACCTGGGCTGGCTGTTAGTAATACAACACGCACAAGCGTTTGCCACTGAGTAGCTCCCAGAGCTAATGAACCGTTTGATAAATGTTTTGGCACACTAAATACCGCATCTTCAGCAATCGAAAATATAGTAGGAATAACCGCAAACCCCATCGCAATACCAACAACTAACGAGTTTCGCTGATCGAACGTCATGCCTAATTCATTCGTTAAATATTGGCGAACATTGCCATCAAACATCCACAGTTCAATTGTTTCGCTCATTGCGAACGAAAACCAGCCAATAAGTAACACAACCGGAATAAGGATGATTGAATGAGAACCTTCTGGTATTTTATGGCGAATGCTTGCAGGCAACTTTGTCCAGCCTAATGCCGTACCTAAAATACCCAATGGTAGTAATACCAATAACCCAACAATGGCTGGCAAATGCTCTTCAATTAAAGGAGCCAACCAAAGACCAGCTAAAAAACCTAAAATAACCGTGGGTAATGCTTCCATTATTTCTACGGTTGGTTTCACTACCTTACGAAGCTCACTCGACATAAAGTAGGCTGTATAAATGGCTGCAGAAAGTGCAATAGGTACCGCAAATAACATGGCATAAAATGCTGCCTTTATTGTGCCAAACGAAATAGGTACGAGTGAAAACTTAGATTCAAAGTCATCGCTTGCTGATGTTGACTGCCAAATATAACCCGGCTCAGGGTAGCCTTCGTACCATACTTCTTCCCATAGCGCAGACCAGGTTACCTCAGGGTGTTCGTTATGTATTTCAAGTACCGTAAGTTTATTGTCAGCTAAAATTAATGCGGCGTTAGAGCGTGGTGCAATAGCAAAGTCTTTAATAGCACCTTCACTCACCTTGCCTTGCCATAATTTGGCTTCGCTTGTTGTATAGTACACACCAAGTTCGCCATTACTGCTGGTAGTAAAAAAAGTTCGGCGATAAAACTCTGTAAATATATTTAACTTACTTTGTTTACTTGTTTCAAATGAGCGGATTTTTTGATATTCACGACCAGTCTCAGTATTTACTTCAAACCATTGTGAAACCTCACCATTATCATTAGCAAGCATCAATGAGTTAGCACCGGCAAGTAATTGTGCAGATACTATATTTGCATTTTCTTCATTTGCCGAAAGTAATTGAATTAGCTCAACGTCGCTTGAATCACGTGTATCGTATACATAAATTTGATTAGCTGAACGAATAAAAGTACGCGTTGTATCAGGTGAAATTAAAAGCTCATCGACGCGCCCTTCAATGTTCAACTCAGTACGTTCAACAACCCATTCTACCTCGCCAGTAAACATGTTTTCTTCAGCTACAAAGCTACTAAACAAAACACGTTTGTCAGCCGTTAATGCCACAACAGCTGTTTTATCTTCATAATGACTAAATGCAAAACGCGATATAGCAGCGCCTTCTTCATCTACTTCTAGCGCCATTTCGCCAAGTGGGTAATCAACTCGCGGCGTTAATTTACGTTCATTATTTGGAAACGTGACTAAAAATTTAGGTGCAACAATCACCACCGAGCCGTTTTGTAAGCCATAGGCATATTGCCCCTGAAACGGTGCGCTGGTCGCAAAGCTGCTCACGTCACTTGGTAGTTCTACATCAAGTGTTTTAAGTTTTTTACCAAAACTAGCTTTTTCTACATTGTAAAAATCTACACTGCCTTGCTTGCTAAGTAAAAAAGCAACTTCTGTTTGCTCTTCAACACCTAAACCAACAATTTGATCTGCATTGGCAACATTGAAACTGTCGCGCTTTTCAACTTTTGCTGATTCAAAAATCGGTTGTACTACATAAAGGAGGTAGAAAAAAATTAATAGCAGCGCTATTAATACCATTACTCCACCTGCGGTTATGCCAAACTTGGCAAACCGATCTTTAAATAGACGGCTTCGATCCGTATTAAAAGTCGGCTTATTCGGATTGGAAGTCATCAAAACACCCTTAAATCTTAACGTTGCATAAATTATATTTCATCAAGATGACAGTATTGTTACAGCGGTAACAATAAACCTTTTTAGCCAGCTAATAATAAGGTGGTTTAATTCATTGCATATTTTGCATTAAACGAATAGTTTATAAGTGAACTTAATTATAAATTTATTGGACAAAGTATTTATCGAGGTCAATACTGAAAGGCGCCTAATAAATAACAATAGCAATGAGCTAAGCACCTAGTGCACATTGCTAGACGCGCACAACTCTAGGGTTTGAACCTATCGTTTATAAAACAACCCATAATATTTAGATTTAAGTTAGATAAACACTTAATGCCTATGCATTTACCTTCTTTGGGCTTAAAAAAGAGAATTATTTATGAAGCAGTTGGTTATAACAATTTTAGGGAAAGATCGCCCTGGCTTAGTAGAAAGCATCTCAACCATTATTTTAAAAAATAACGGTAATTGGCTCAGCAGTAACTTAAGTCATTTACTTGGTCACTTTGCGGGGATCATACAGCTAGAGGTCGCTGAAGAGCATTTACAATCACTTCAAAATGCATTAAACGCATTGCCTAAGCTTGATGTACGTATTGAAACCGGCAATACAGAAATAGAACATGTTGAACTTGAACAGCTAAACTTTGTGATTACAGGAAACGATCGCCCTGGAATAGTACAAGAACTTGCCAGTGTTATTCGCCATAAGGGCGCTAACATTACCCATTTAAACTCAAGGCAACAGAGCGCCCCAAACTGGGGAGTCCCTATTTTTAGCGCCGTAGCTACCATAACGTTACCTAATGGAATGAATAAAGATGAAGTAATTGATGCTCTCGAATCGATAACTAGCGATTTGATTGTTGATGTTGAAGACGTTTAACCTTCCTTAATGCGTGTCATAAACCTGACACGCATGTCATTTTAATGTCATGAACTTGCACTATATTTTATTTAGCATCTAATCGCGGAATAAAATATGAATGCCCATACAGGAAAAACGCAAGTTATTGAATATTTTGCAAAAGAGTTAAGCTGGCTATCGTTTAACGAGCGCGTATTACAAGAAGCAAAAGACAAAAGTAACCCAATCATTGAGCGTATGCGTTTCTTAGGTATCTTTTCAAATAACCTTGATGAGTTTTTCAGAGTTCGAGTGGCCGATGTTAAGCGCCGTATTTTATTAAGCAAACTACCTGATGCTAATTTTGAAGAAGACGAAGTTCTTTTAGGCCAAGTACAAAAAAAAGTATTATTGCTTGGTAAAAAATTTAACCAAGTTCACCAGCAAATTTTAAGTGACTTAACCGCACATAACATCCATGTTGATCGTCCTGAAAAGCTAAGCGAATTCCATTTAAATTGGTTGAAAATTTACTTTAATGACAATGTACTACAGCATATCTCGCCCATATTACTTGATGAAAATAAAGATTACTCAGATTACGTCAACGACACCATGACCTATCTATTCGTAGAAATGTGTGACGAAAAAAGCCATTACGCTATGCTCGAAGTACCCACAGACCGCGTGCCAAGATTTATAAATTTACCGCCTGAAAAAACTCGTCGCCATAAAACTATTGTGATGCTTGATGACGTTATTTTATATTTTTTAAATGATGTTTTTAATAGCTTTTTTAGTTTTAAAACAATTCAAGGTTACTCAATTAAGCTTACTCGCGATGCAGAATATAACCTTGATGACGAACTAGAAGAGGGCTTATTAGATAAAATGTCTAAAGGCCTCAAACAGCGTATTTACGCAGAGCCCGTTCGTTTGGTATATGACGAAACCATGCCTGATAATATGCTTAAAGTAATGAAAAAGCGCCTGAGCGTAACTCATCACGACGCACTTATCCCAGCAGGCCGTTATCGTAACTTTAGAGACTTTATAGCCTTTCCTAATGTAGGCCGTCAGTACCTTGAAAATAAACCGCTGCCGGCATTACAAAGCGCTGCATTTAATAAACACACCAGCGTATTTGATGCTATTAGCGAACAAGATATTCTCCTTTATTATCCGTACCACACATTTAACCACTTACTAGAGTATGTGCGTCAAGCAGCATTCGACCCAAAAGTTACGCAAATTAAAGTTAATATTTATCGCGTTGCCAGTAAATCTCGATTGATATCATCACTCATCAATGCCGCTAAAAATGGTAAACAAGTCACTGTAATGGTCGAGTTAAAAGCTCGCTTTGATGAACAAAATAATATCGAGTGGGCAAAGATATTAAGCGGCGCAGGTATTAGAGTGATTTTTGGTATACCCGCGTTAAAAGTACACAGTAAGTTATGTATTATTCATCGTAAAGAGAAAGGTCAAATAGTAAAGTATGCACACATTGGCACTGGTAACTTTCACGAAAAAACAGCAAAAATCTATACCGACTTTAGTTTATTCACAAAACATGTTGGGATCTGCGAGGAATGCGATAGCGTATTTAAATTTATAGAAAGTAGCTATAAACCTTTTAATTTTGAATACTTAATGCTGTCACCTGTAAATGCTCGTGACACTTTACTTGATTTAATCGATAAAGAAATTCAGCATGTAGAGAACGGTTGTGCAGGTAAAATTACTATTAAAGTAAACAACCTTGTTGATAAACAACTTGTTGATAAACTCTACTACGCTGGTCGTCGCGGCGTTAAAATACGTATAATTGTACGTGGCATGTGTTCATTAATACCAGGGGTAGCTAGATTTAGCGACAATATAAGAATAATAAGCATTGTAGATCGCTTTTTAGAACACCCAAGGGTAATGGTTTTTGGTAATAACGCAAACGACAAAGTTTATATTTCATCTGCTGATTGGATGACCCGTAATCTCGATCACCGCGTTGAGGTGGGTGTGCCTATTTTAGATGCGAAATTAAAGCAGCTCATTATTGATATTCTAGAACTGCAATTTAAAGACCGTACAAAAGCACGCTTAATCGATAGCGAACAAAAAAATGCCTATGTAAGACGTGGAAACCGTAAAAAAATCCGCTCGCAAATAGCGATTTATGACCACCTAAAAAAGTGGGAAGGTAACTATAATAATGGATGATCACCCCTCTATTGCCGCTGTCGACTTAGGCTCTAATAGCTTTCATTTAGTGGTTGCCCGTGAAGTGGATGGCACACTGCAAATTCTGCATAAAGAAAAGCAACGTGTATATTTAGCTGACGGGCTAGACGATAAATTTAGGCTAAGCCAGCAAGCAATTGATCGTGCCTTAATAGTGCTTAAACAATTTGCAAATACTCTACAAGACTTCCCTGCATGTAATGTAAAAGTAGCTGCAACGTATACTTTTAGACGAGCTAAAAATATCCATGCATTCTTAACACAAGCCAGTAAGATCTTTCCATTTCATATTGATGTTATTGCAGGGCAAGAAGAGGCACGGCTCATTTATCAAGGTGTCGCGCATTATGTACACAATGAAGAAAACCGCTTAGTAATTGATATTGGCGGCGGCAGCACCGAGCTAATAATAGGTAAGCACTTTAAACATAAGTTACTCACAAGCCGAAATATAGGGTGCGTAAGTTATACCAAGCAATTTTTTAGTGACGGCATAATAAACGCCAAACGCTTTAATAAAGCAGAGATAAAAGCAGAACAAGAAATAGAGGTTATTTTTGCTAATTACATCAATGAGGGTTGGCAAAACGTTATTGGTACATCTGGCACTATTAAATCTATTTTGGCTATGGTGGGCGCCCAAAACCCGCATCAGCCTTGTATAACCTACAATGATTTAGTCACCCTTAAACAGCAATTCATAAATGCCAAACATAGCGATAATTTACTCATTGAAGGTTTAACACCGGAACGACAGCAAAGTATTTGTGGCGGTTTAGCGATACTCATTGCTATTTTTAGAGAGTTTTTGATTAAAGAACTAACTTATAGTGATTTTTCGCTACGTGAAGGTTTATTACATGAAATGCAGCAAAAGTTGGCCGATAAAGACATTCGTAGCAATACCATTAATAACGTAAGTGATAGATACACTGTAGATAAAGCACATGCAATCCGTGTTACTAACACTGCAACTTGGCTTTATGAGCAACTTAAAGCGCCGTGGCAGCTTGATAACAATGATGATATTGCCTTGTTAACATGGGCTGCTAGTCTTCATGAAATTGGCCTATCAATTAACTCTTCGGGTATTAATAAACACAGCGCTTATATTGTTGCTAACAGCCAGCTGCCCGGCTTTACCCAACAAGAACAGGTAATATTAAGTTCGTTGATTCGCTTTTACCGGAAAAAAATTAGGCTCGATGAGTTACCTGAATTCATAACTATTTCTCAGCAGCAAGTGCTCAAGCTTATTACTATTTTGCGTTTAGCGATTCTATTTAATCAAAAACGCCAAGTAAGCCAAAAACCCAATATGGAAATTAGCGCAAATAGCACCGGCTTATTTATAAAATTTTGCGATAACTACTTGCAAGAACACACACTACTACAAGCTGATTTAATACAAGAACAGCGTTACTTAAAGAAAGTGGGTATAGCGCTTGATTGCTCCTAAAACTAACATATATCAAAAGTAGGATCAGTAATACCCCGCTTTTTCAGCTACATATCCATATGACGATTCGTACTTTGCATCATTTGCTTTATGCCTTGCTTTTCGAGCTCTAATATTTGTTGAAGCTTTTCTTGTCCGCTTTGGGTTTCGGCGCATTCAAGTAAGTATTCGTATAACTCAATTACTTTTTGATGTTGCTGTGCTAAATAGCCTTGAATAACTTCTTCATCAAATTGCTGATCTTTACTAATGTCTTCAAAAGTAATTAGCTCAGGATTTTTAGCAAAATATTCATAACAGTACGTATCGAGCGTATTTATTTCGGTTATCGCTTTAAACCCGACCAAATCTTCGGCGAGTTTTTTTTCATAATTTAGGTAGTAGTCCACCAGCATTGCATTATGTTCATCGAGTAAATCCTTTACGCTATGAAAATTAGCCGCCATTTGCGTATGAAACAAAATGGTCCAATCGTATACCTCTTTAATTGTTTTAATTTGCATGTGCATTCCTTATTTAGTTGACTGAAGTACAATGTTGCGTAAAGCGTGCCAATTAAAAAGGTATTTAAAAACAGTTGGTTAATTTAAATATGAGTAATAACTAGCTATTTAACCTGAATCTCGTTTAAGAAATTGAACTAAATGCCTGTTCCGAGATCCGATCTTTCGACCAAAAACGATTGGATAAGCAAGGAACAGGCATGATTAAATTAGTTGAATTATTTTGCGATGTCGATGATTTTTGCAAAGTATTTATACCCCAATGGGAAAAACAATTACTCGAAGATGGCACCCAAAAACGTCAGCGTTCAGGACGTATGACGACCAGTGAAATTATGACTATTGTTATTAGTTTTCATATGTCACATCACCGAGATTTCAAAAATTACTACCTTGGCTATGTATCACTTATGTACAAAAGTGAATTTCCCAACTTGCTCAGTTACACACGATTTTTAGCCGTTATGCCAAGGGTAATTGTGCCGATGTGTGCCTATTTTACTTCACTTAAAGGTAAACCCACAGGCGTTGAATTCATTGACTCCACATGTATTAAAGTGTGCCATAATATTCGTATTCCAAGACACAAAACCTTTGATGGAATAGCCCAGCGTGGCAAAGGAACAATGGGATGGTTTTATGGCTTCAAGCTACATTTAATCGTTAATCACCATGGTGAAATTGTTGCTGCGAAAGTGACAACAGGAAATGTACATGATACTCAACCAGTGCGTGAGTTAGCGAGCTGCCTGACGGATAAATTATATGGTGACAAAGGGTATTTAAGTAAAGCTTTAGAAGCCGATTTACTCGATAAAGGGGTAAAGCTCATTACGACGGTTCGCAAAAATATGAAGGCAAAAGCGATGTCATTATGGGATAGAGCAATGCTTTCAAAACGCTTTATAATCGAAACAATTAATGACCAGCTCAAGAACATATCCTTCATTGAACATTCAAGACATCGGAGTATGAACGGCTTTATGTTGAATTTAGTCGCTGGATTGGTGGCTTATTGCTTGAAAGAAAAGAAGCCACACCTTAATTTAACTGACGTAGAGCTTAACGCATTAGTTATCGCTTAAGCAGAACTCAGGTTATTTAATAGAACAACTTACAAATTATAGGTAATTTTTATAGAGCAATGCGTGGGAAGTAACCGCACTGCACAGCTCTATCGTCTTGTTGCTTTATATTATTTAAGTCCTTGTTTGCGCCACAGTAGGTAAACCGCAGGAATAACAAGTAAAGTAAGTACAATTGCACTGCCCATACCGCCAACCATAGGCGCTGCTATTCGGCTCATTACTTCGCTTGCTGTACCTGTGCCATACAGCACAGGTAATAAACCGATAATAATGGTCGCGACAGTCATCATAACTGGGCGTACTCGAAGCCCTGCACCTTCAATGATAGCTTGCTGTAATTGCACTAAGCTAAGCGGTTTTCCGGCTTGCTCTGCTTCGAGGCACTTTTCTTGATAGGCTTGGTTTAAATACACCAACATAATGACCCCAATTTCTACCGCTACCCCAGCTAAGGCAATAAAGCCCACACCTACTGCAACTGAAAAGTTAAAGCCCTCTAGAGCTAAACTAAACAGCCACTCTAATCGAACAAACAAAAAGTTACTATTAAACTTAATTTTAGGTTAAGAATTTATCTTTTATCACCGAGTTACTTTCATTTCATCCATCAAATAAGTCACTAGTGCTCTTAATCTAAATTTCACGCATGGAAATAGCTGCATGGTGCAGTTGTGATTTATTACTGAATAGTTTTACTGAGTAGCTTACGTTTTATGCCAGTAGCTTTTCGCAGTTACTGATATTCACCCGCCGCTTTCTGTTTAGATTTTCACAATAACTTACTTGTGAGCTTGGCTTGCCAACAGCACCATGAAATACGCGTGTAAATTGCGTAGTCAGTTTTAACCAGTTTTCTGGGGATATATTTAACCTTTCAAGCAAAGGAAGGTTCATATTATCAATATACCCGCGTTTATCCTCTCGTATTATTCGTCCTGTTAATTCAACAAGCTCAAGGTACGATTTAAGCTCAAACGGGAGCCCTTTTGGCATTGTTTGACGTGGCATGCCTGCAAAGCGCAGTAGTGGTTTTGGTTGCTTACCTTCTTTTGCGTGTGTTATGCGTTGCTTGATGCTGGTATGGTTTGACTCTTCGGGCGTTTCTGCCATTTTTGCTCTAATGGGGTTTAAATCAACATAGGCCATACAGGCAGCAAGGGCTGCTTCATCTAATAATGCTTGAGACGTAAAGCGCCCCTCCCAAAAGCGGCCTGTGCAATTATCTTCTTTATTTGCTCTGCGGGCTATATCTTCATTTAGTAACCACATAAACCAGCTAATATTGGATAGGCGCTCGCGGTATTGGTTTACTGTTTGGTTAAAAAAGATAAGTTCAGCTTTACTTAGCTTTTCGCCCTGTATGTATTTTTGTGTAAGAGCGGTGCCTTTACACAGCTTATGCCAGCGAATAACAATCGCTTTATCATTCAGCCTATTCGCTTTCTTATCATCAACATACAATACTAAATGGGTGTGATTACTCATTACGGCATAAGCACATACATCAATACAAAATATTTTTGCTAATTCCAGTAACTTATCTTCAACCCAGCCTCTGCGATGCTCGTAAGATTGACCTGTAAAGTGGTCTTCACCACACAAAAAAGCACGGCGCACGCAACGCGAAATACAGTGGTAGTATTTTGTATCAACCAAACTTATTTGTCGTTTTCTTGCGATGGCCATAAGACACCCTGCTTGTTTTTTACACTAAATAAAGCGTAGTACTTTGAGCGTAAAAGTGCAAAATTTTGAGTGGATGTCTAGTTTATTGTCTTGGCACTAATCCTAAACCCGCAATCCCACCTCTTTTCAAACTGCCAACTGCCGCTTTTCCGAACCAACCAGCGGGTCAAACCAACCAGCAGGGTCAGGTCTTGCATCTTGCCTTTTACTATAAAAGTCAAAAAGAAAGACCTGCCCCTACTCTCCCACACAGAGCAATTATAACAAAGTATTATGAAGCAAGTGATCTGACCCCTATTCATTCAACGATAGAAAAACGCTTGTTAGCAATACTTGATACCTATAAAAAAGAAATGCCAGAAGTCCAAATATTTATGGATATCTTTGAGAAAAATTGCTTAGTAAATTTAGATGAATTGAGTGAATGAAATATAACTTTTGAATGAGTTTATTATAGTATAAGAACATGATTTATTTAATTTTAACAATGGCACTAAGTGAAAATTGTTACGCTTAACCATATATATAGGAATCAGTAGTGAAAGGAAAAGTGGTATCTTACGTACGAAATAAAAAATTTGGCTTTGTTAATGGGGATGATGGAGAACGTTATTTCCTCCATTTTTCTACCTTACTCAATAAAGCAGATGAAAATAAGTTAATTAAAGGTGTTGTGATTGAATTTGATCCAACTCCAAGCCCTAAAGGATTAGCTGCTAAAAAAGTTAAAGTTCCAGAGGTCTTTTTTAAAGATCAACTTGTCAGTTTTTTCACAAGCAAAAACAATCAACCAAAGCATGGTAAAGTTGAACTGCGTAACACTATAAATACTCGCTTTTTTAAAGATCCTAACAAAGGCCGTGAGCATATAACAAAGCTAGCAAAAGAAGCTGGTTACAATGCAATATTAAACTTAGGCTTTGAAAAAAATACATTTGCAGACGGGAATTACAATTATACCGTACATGCATTTAAAGGTGATTTTGCTTTAGTCACAGAAAAAATACCTTGTGGCACTAAAGAGCAAGAAGCTAAAAGTGAAGACTCATTGAAGTCACAATTAGAACAAGCTGTCGTAAAGTTTAAAGCCACTTATGATCAAGAAAGTGAAGCCAGAAGAAAGCAATTAGAAACAAATTACACAGGTTGTTTGGTTATTTTGGCAATAATAGTCTTTATAGCGCTATTTGTAGTATTGAAGCAAAAATATTAGCCTTAAGAGTTACAGGGTTCAGGTTTGTTACTTCATAACACTACTCATATGCCTGCATCAGAACAGCCGTCACTGAGCAATTATGACAAAGTATTATGAAGCAAGTGATCTGACCCCTATTCATTTCTAGGTGAGTATTTTACTGCCAACGCGCGCCTCTCTTTGCAACTCACCAAAGCCATTGTACTCAAAGTTGGTTACCCCTTGGTTAGGGTCATTCACCTGCAACCAGCAGGGTCAGGTCTTGCATCATGCCTTTTACTATAAAAGTCAAAAAGAAAGACCTGACCCTACTCTCCCACACAGAGCAATTATGACAAAGTATTATGAAGCAAGTGATCTGACCCCTATTCATTTTCTCAAGCTCCTGTGACCCCACAAGCTCCTGACCCCATTTTGATTCCCCTGTGTTTATTAGGATCTCAGTACAAATACTCTAATTACTAAAAAGTAAACCAAAATACTTCCATAAATATAATCAAATAAGTGACCTAATGATGGGTAGTTGAAGAACAAAATCCAAGAACTTGCGACCCCTAATCCCATTAACAAAAACCTCAGCACAGGAACAACATTCCTATCTTTTACTTTTTTCCTTATAACTGCCACAGTTAAAACTAAGTCAATAATAAAAATTAAAGGAACTAGGGCGTGTTGATCTTTGCGGTATAAAAAACAAACAGCATAAGGATAAGGTATAATTGAATTCGCTAAAAAACATTACACGAACCCTCATGCCAAGATTAATGTTAACAGACGCGACATGGAATGTCTTATCAAAAGTAATGCACTTAAGTGGTCGAATTTATAATAAGCCTGAGCATAGAAAAACGCTCGAAGGCATACTCTATAGGATGCGTACCGGTATTCCTTGGCGAGATTTACCGTCTTATTTCGGCTCGTGGAGTGCTATTTATAGACGATTTAATTTATGGTCCAAAAAAGATATTTTGAATGAATTATTTCGAGTGTTATCCCACTATGCTGATATGGATTGGATCTTTATTGATGGCAGTATTGTCAGGGCTCACCAGCATAGTTGCGGTGCAAGAACCGCTGACAATGAATCAATCGGTAAGAGTCGAGGTGGTAATTCGACTAAAATTCATCTTGCAGTAGATAGCGGAGGATTGCCTGTTTATTATGAATTATCCTGTGGAAATACGCATGATATCGTCCATGCAGAGTCACTTGTAGCCAATTGCCCAACGAGTAATGTTGTTGTCGCAGATAAAGGCTACGATAGTGAAAAACTAAGAGAGTTTATTCGTGACAATAGCGCTACACCCGTTATTCCACGCAAGGATAACAGTTTAGTGGGTAATGAAGATATTGACTGGTGCATGTACAAATATAGGCACTTAGTTGAGAATGCCTTTGGTCGGATCAAACAATATAGAGGGATAGCCACACGGTATGAAAAGCTTGAGCGGAATTATCATTCCATGCTCGCTTTAGCATTCACTATGATGTGGCTACCAATATGGGCTGATTAATATATATACTACAAAGATCAACAGCCCCTAATGTAACTAACGGGTTCTCAGTTAGCATTCTGCATAACTCCATTTCCAATTACTATCGCGTCATTAGCAAATAGTGCACTTCCAGATACTGTTCGATAATTTCTCACATAATCTCCTCTAAAGTGGATGCGATCCCGTCCCAAAGAATTAGTTAAATTTCTTGAATGATGAATGGTGTTTGTGCCCGAAGCTCGTAGTCCAAATTGTCCTATTTTTCGCCCTAAAGCTGCCCAACCGGCGCTAGCTATGTCAACACCAAAATATGCGTAATCACCATATTGTTCACCCAATACATACCTCCATCCTTCTTGAGCATAATTACTTTCTGTTAAACCAACACCTTGAGCAGTATTAAAAAGGCCATGCGCTAAAATTAAAGCACCTGGTATAAAAGTTATTGGGTTACTCATCAAACTAGCACCTAACAATGCCTGCCCAGACCCCCCTATAGTTTGAAGTACATTCATACCATATTTTTGCACATAACCCAGAGCAGATCTCATCCCAGACATATGATTTTTAGCATTTGGTGTCGCAGGTTGAATAGGTATATTAGGGAACAGTCCTTTACTACTATTGTTTCCTGACGAAGGAGCTGTACTTTTATTATTTGTGATTGTACTTGGAGAACCAATATCACTAATAGCACTTCCTATTTTTCCTTGGCTCTTCTGAGTATTCTCATTACCATTTGACGGCATAGAACTTTTCGAAGCGTTTGAAATAGGTGCATTTGGATTATCACTATTGCCTTTTCTCCCAATATCACCACCTGCGGCATTAGGACTAGAAGATGACTCCCCTTTATTTGGACCACCAGTTATTACAATTTTTAATGCCTCCGGCTCACTTTGACAACCACCAGAATCCTCAGGATTGCAGCTAGAATAACCTGTCGGGTCAACGCCCGCCAACGGATTATTCATTATGTACGAATAAGGGTTAATGCTCTGACTATTCGTGGGGCTTTGAATAACAGGATCAACCGACATAAACCGCCCAAGGTTATAATCGTACACCCGCCCGTTCATATGAATTAATCGGCTTAGTTTAGCAAAGTGTTTTAAAGAGCTTTTTATAGCTCTGAGGTTACAGGAATAAAATAAACTATTAAATAACTTTTAGATTTAACGTGATGAGGGCTTTGGTAATTTTTTACCTGTCAGTAAATTATGACAAATCACCCAAAAGTTTACTTTTTTAATTTTTGATGGTCGATTTGGTAACGGGTAAGCACTTTCAACGTGAAAACGCATTTTACCTCGCTCTTTCCAAACCCTAAACACAACTTGATAGAAAATATCATTGCCATTTTCATCTTTTAACTTACATGTGCAATAGCGACTATATCCGCCGTGATAGCAAAACTGTTCCGGCAAAGTTTCTAGTATTTGAGGTAGATGAAACGATAACGCGTAACGTTTTGCGCAAAACGCTCTTGAGTCTTCAGGTTTATGGAGATATAGCGCTACTTCACTCGTAGCACTTAATTTCGTACTATCAACGGTAAATACATGATGGGAAATTGTTATGTATAAAGTGTAATGCTCATCACGCTCAGGATGAGTATAGGTGTGTTTTCTAGCGTTTAAATGTTTAAAATTAATCTCGGTGCCTTGGAAGTTAAATGACTTCCAAAATTGATACTCATTATCTGCGAGATTAAAAAGGTTTTTTGCGTTCATGTTATTTTTTATTAGGCTAGAAATAACAAAGGCTCCAACAAGGGAGCCTTCGCCAAGTATTACTTGGATTCAGAACATCATTACCGGACACTGCCTCGACCTATAAAAGGTTACGTGGTGTCATACTTAAAAAGTATGTCTGCTGCACCATACACACATTATTGCCGTTATTGACGACCATGTCAACCTCCCTTAGCGTTGAGCCGCTGGGTGCGTGTTGTTATAGACTTCTTTTAGCTTAGCCATACTCACATGCACATACACTTGCGTTGTTGATAAATCGGCATGGCCTAAAAAGGCCTGTACATGGCGAATATCCGCACCATTATCAACCATGTGTGTCGCCGCAGCATGGCGGTATTGATTACATGCACCTTGCTTACGTATACCCGCACGTTTAATGTATTTAGCAACCAGCTCTGACAACTGTGCAACCCGAAATGGTTTGCCATTATTCGCAATAAACAACGTTTTGCCTGAATGCTCATTCACCAGCGTACCCCTTACTTCCTTTAGGTAGCGATAAATCCAAAAGCAGGCGCTTTTCGCGATAGGTACATAACGGTCTTTAAAGCCTTTACCTTGATTCACCCTCAGTTTGTATTGCTCAAAGTCCACATCATCGATGTGCAAAGACTGTAGTTCAAAGCGACGAATACCAGCGGCGTAATACGTTTCCATGATAGCTCTATCGCGCACACCCATTGCACCGTAATGTTCGGTTTGCTGTAGCACCTTATCCACATCTGGCTCACTTAAAATTGGCTTAGGTAAACGCCTGCCGTTTTTAGGTAATTCAAAATGCTCAGTGGCATTTGTTGCAAGCACACCTTTTATAAACAACGTGCGCACCATGACTTTAACAGCCGTTAGCCGATAACGAATGGTAGCCCGACATAGCGGTTCACCATTTAGTAGCTTACGATACTGGTTTAAGTATTGCTGGTAATTATCAAGAAGCTCCGTATCAACCCTATCCAATGTTGTGATACCTTGCTTTGCTGCCCATGTGTTAAACAACGCTAAAGCAGCTTGTTTACTAACCGCTGTGTTTTCACTTTGCCCTTTTGCGCGGCACAGCGCACAGTAATAATCAATGCATGGCACTATTGCTAACGTTGCTGGTTTAATGAGTGACATAACGTTCTCCCCATTTCATCAGGTGAAACACCAATGGCTTAGGGTACAGTGCACCATTAAACCACTGAATAATACGAGGCGCTGGCCGACTTGGGCAAATCAATTTAATACCACACACAGCCAGCAACGTCCCCTCATGGTAAATAGGCTCAACAATGCAGCCACGAAAGACTTCATGGCCGTTGGCAGTAACAAGCCCTACACATTTTAGTACGTTACGAAAGCTTGCACCATCTATTGTGCTACTGGTTTTAATGTAACGATTTAAGCTACGGTCGCAATAACCAAGGTGATATTGAATAATTGCCTCATGACTAATGCCTCTACGTGCGAGCTTATTACATGCGGTATCATCATTTAAAAGTCGTGTATGGTATATATCAAACAGCTGTTTGATATATACCTCATCAATATTGATGCGCTGTAACATCTGCTCGAACTCATCAATTGTTTCAATCTCATTCATGATCCGTCTCCTTGGATGTTTTTATAGCGTTTACGCATTGAGCCTCCTTGTAATTCAAGGCGATGAGCACGGTGAACAATCCTATCCATAATGGCATCCGCCATCGTGATTTCACCGATGTACTCATGCCACTTACTCACGGGTAATTGAGTGGTGATTAAAAGTGAGCCTGATTCGATACGCTCTTCAACCAACTCTAGAATGTCTTGGCGATTGCGCTCATTCAATGGCACCATTGCCCAGTCATCTAAAATTAGTAATTTAAACTTGGCTAATTGTGCACGCAGGTTAGGTAATGAGCCGTCTCTGCGAGCAATATCTAGCTCTTCCAGTAACAATGCAAACCTTTTATACAATACGGGGATATTGAATTTAATGGCTTGGTTCGCCAGCGCACACGCTATCCAACTTTTGCCAACGCCGGTTGGCCCCGTAATAATAAGAAACTGATTGCGTTGCATCCAGTCACACTGCACTAGATTCACAAAATGACTTTTATCAATACCACGCTTTGCTAAGTAGTCCATATTCTCAATACAAGCTTGTGCTTGCTTTAACTTGGCGGCTTTAAACATACGCTCACGCTTTTTTTGGGACTTAAACTGCATTTCTTCACAGGTTAAGAAGGCCAGCACATCAAGTAGAGGCAGGGACAACATATCAGGGCTTTCAAGTACTTTTTGTAAAGCACCCGCCATACCCATTAAACGTAATGTCTGTAGGTTTTCGAATACACTGTGTTCATTACTCATTTTACTGCCCTCCATTAACGTAATACTCCGCACCACGAATGTTATGGTGAAGCGGCAAAGATTGCTGCGTAGGTACATCATCTGGTATTTCATCAAGGTGGCATTGTAAAATAGACCGCACACTAGTCACTGTGCGTGACTTTATGTCACAGGCACAATGACAAGCATTTTCAAATCGTATTGCCCCGTATTGTTTTGCCAGTGTTTGCAGGTTGGTGCACGCTTTACACCCTTGCATTGAGTAATCTGGTAAGTTGTCAAATTGCGCCATCACCAGCGCAAGCGCACTTTGTCCGATGTGCTCTGCCCATTGAATAAAATGAGCCTTTGATTGCTCTGCATACATACGATGGCTTTTAGGACGGTGTTGCGGCTCAGTTGTCGCGCCACCTTGCACAAAACTGCGTACATGTATAGCCATTAACTTATGCTGAAAGTAAATTTCAACCTTGCTGTTTGTAACCTTGATATCCACCGCTTGGCTTGTTAATTCATAAGGCACAGAATACGCATGTCCATGCACATAAATGTGATAATCTCGATTCACTTTTTGCTGGTGTATCCAACGCCCAATTTCAAAGGGTTGTTGAGGCAGTGGTTTTAAGGTTTGACACTCTTGCTCTTGGAATCGTTGTGAGCGATTACCTTCAAAGCGCTTAAAAGGCCGTTGATTTAATTGTTCAAGCAAAGAACGTAAAGCACGGTTAATTTCATCAATGCTAAAAAACTGACGTCAACTCAATACCACGATTATCCAACGAGTTACCAGCAACACACCTATTTCAGCCAATGATTTATCTTGTGGCCTGCGTACACGAGCAGGTTCAATAACAAAATCGTAATGCTCGGCCATTTCTTGGTAACTGGTATTAATAACAGGTGTTTTGCCAGGCTTTGTCACCGCTGATTTTAAGTTATCAGGCACCACAAGCTGGGTCACACCACCGTAATGATCAAACATGGCTTGATGTGCAGACAACCAGTCTTCAAGTTTTTGTGAACGCACAGCAATGGCAAACACGTATTGAGCATAGCCTGTGACACCAACAAATATTTCGGCATAGTGCTGCTTGCATGCAACTGAGTCATACCAAGGAATACGCTTACCAGAAAAGTCCACAAAGGTTACTTCGCCAGGTAAATAATACTGGCGCATTGTCACATCAATTGAGTCAACAAAATCACGGTAGTAATATGTGAATTGTGAGTAACTATAAGCATCATCGGGGTTGAGACTACGGTACTCCTCCCAAAGTTGGACCAAAGTTTGATGTTTAGTTTGCATCAGTTGATGAACATAATGCCAATCAGGCAACCGTTTGCTACTGTCTGCTTGTTTTGGCTCTGAAAATAGTCGAACAAGCTGGCTGTCACTGTATTCATTTACTCGCTCGAGGATGAGCGTTACTCCTTCAAGCTTCTTACGATACCGTCGCACTGTATTGGGGGCGACCCCCACCAGTTTTGCGATACGACGATTTGAATAAGGTGTGGTTAATAGCAAACGAAGAAGTTGCCGTAATATTTGTGCGCTCATACGCACCTCCTTAATTTCAATTTTAAAGAAATCAAGGCACACGCCGACCTGCATCTCATCACAGGATGAAACTTGACAGATAGGTAAAGGAAAGCTTAAATAAAAGAGTCGAAGGGCGTGAACCAAACGACATTTTCAGAAAAAGTCAGCACTGTAATGCTGGCTTTTTCACCTTCTGAGCCTTACTAAGTTGTGCCTAAACAATTGTACTTAGGTAATGTCGTGCAATTTAATCCATAGGCTTGTCCTTAGGTGTATATTGGTTTTCAATGCGCTGCTTAGCCAACCAAGCAGCAATGTCTTTCACAAGCGCAAATCGTCCCTTCCTACCTTTAATCGTAAACAGTTCCACCGGAAAAGATTGTTGTGACATATGTTTGCGTAACGAATAGATACTGCGATAGCCCATCGCTTCAGATAGCTTCTCCCCTGTGAGTAGTGGAGAGCCATAATTTTTCATCAGCTCGCGCTCTAACGCCAAAGCCAAAGCCAGTACTTTCAACCTTTCCTCCTCGCTATTCATTAGCAGCATGGTAGTCACCTATTAAGACTTAATATGATTTATTAAGAATATGTAGTTTTGCTAAACTTACATAAGGCTTTCTTTTTTAATTAAAGGCACGAGTAAAACAATGCTATATACTGTGAACATTCATATTTTCAATGAGTTAGTACTTTTGAACGGAGTTTGGCATTCAAATTGCCAAATTTTAGATGTACACCTTTGAACATTATTTAACGCTATCGAGGCGAACAAAATCCTTAGCAACGCGATATTGGTGCGCCTGTTTAAAGGCACACCTCAACGCGAAAAGTGCTTATGAGATAAAAAGAAAGTTATTAACCGATGAAGAGTGGGAAAATAAAGGCAATGACTGGTTAAATAAGTCGTCTCGGTTTTTTAATAAAAAAGAAGCGGGTGAGCCAGTGATCCGGTTTGACGTTGTTAGAGAAATTGATGAACGCTTAAATAGTGACTTCAGCTCATTAGCAATACTCTGTCATCCACTTTGGCAGCTTTTAGATAACACGCAGCCAACAGACCTGTTTATAAATCAAGTTTTAGCGCACTTACCCTACAACTACGCCAGTCTTTTATTCAAAGAAAATAGTCACGGCCAACTCATTAAAAAAACAAAACTGACTCAAAAAGCAAGACACAAGTTAATTCATAGTCATGATATTCATGCGTTAACATGCTGGCTAGCCTTTTGCCTAGAGAAAAAAGCGGTAGGATATAATCAAATTGACACCAACCAATTATGTGCAATTAAATATTTATTAAAGATAGCTATCGTTACACCATTTTCGTCAATTTCTGATGATTTTTATGCATATGTAAATGAGATGTTTAGCCCGCTGTACCCGCACATGCCTGTGATGCGCTATCGTATTTTAATACCTAATAAAAATAACGGCCACACGGACTTTAGCCTCCCTATGAGATTAATATCTGGCAACTGTTTGACCATACAACCAACGCTTGGTTTGTATAAAAAGCTATGCGAGCAAGCCATTAAAATTGGGCTAGTAGCTAATTCTTTTGAAGGGATGAATCGTTTCTATAACTTCATTTGCCATACAGAAATCGTTGAGCTTATAAACATTTTATTCCAACCAACTCCACCAACGAGCTTAAAGGCACTCAAACAACAAATTCTGTCTCGATTCATTTAATTTATTGCGAACAACCACCACATAAATACAATTCATTATGAGCAGCTTAAACCAGTACTGTGTTGAGGCAAACTCAGTAAGCAGTGTCACTAAAAAACAGCAGAGCTAGCTATTTGAGCCAGCGCCACTAAATAGTGGCACTGACACAGATTGCACAGCATGCTAGTAGCAAGTGCACAGTTCTACAGGGGTTGGTTGCGCACTTGATGAATAATTTTAATGAAGCGATTGATAGGAAAAGGCAAGGTGATCTATCTCATTATTTTCCTTTAGCACTTGAAACCAATTACAAATGGTAATGTACCGTTAATTGCATTTAAAATATCAACACTTGGGTAGTTCCCCTTTATCGATGTTACCTTACCATTTTCATTAACAAAGCATGCTTTCGAAAAAGTAAATACTAAAATTTCAGTTCGAAATGAGTTCACGCACTTTTCAGGTATTGCTATAAACTTATCAAAAACGTGACTAATATCTTGACTTGCATCGAGATTAGAACGAAACCAAGCGATATCAGCGGAAATTATTATCCATCCATTCACCCTTTTTATTTGTACCTCATTAGCACCCAAGGTAAGGGCGTCATTTAATATACCCGATGCAATTTCATTTCCCGGAGAATCTATATTTGACAGATATTTTTCCGGTTGTTTCTTAATCAAATCTGTAGGTTTAGAGACTGGTTTTAAGTCTTTTAATGTATATTTTTTCATGGTGTAGCTACTATTTCTTGTGCTTTTCTATAAGAATTAAAGGTTCCAAACGCTTCAGGTGGAACTAAGAACTCGTAACCGTCGGCTTTAAATCCTCCGATTGGAATTTTATTAAAACTAGCTCCATTTGCATTTAAGCCTCCAAGAGCTTTATTTGATATCATGAATTTAATTACAGCGCCTTCCCCACGGCGTAATGCAAAAAATTCAGCATCATTATAGTCAGTCGCCATATAAAACCCCGGTAAACCATCTATTTTATTTCCTGATGCAATTACTGCATTTAGGGGTTCACCATTTAAAATTCGAAGAGCTGACTGAACATCAGTACCATGATACAAGACGATTCCGCCATCAGCACTCCTTACTCTAGCGATAGCAGCCGACTGCTCTTGTTCGTAAGATGATATATTTGCAGCTATTACTGGAGCTGCTAGATCTTCCATTTGCTCATCAGTAGCAGTAGAGGTAGGAGCTAAAGCCATACCAATTACACCGCCTTTTTTGAGGGATTTCAGCCCTGCCTGAGCAACACCTTTCACCGTTTCACCTACAGAGCTTCCACTTTGCTGGGTTTGCGGTGAAGTAGTACTGGTTTGCTTAGGAGAACCAATGTCCATCGTGGCTACCTTCCCACCACTGAATGTCGCTGAAAACGATTGTGTAGCCCCATTAGAGTAAGTTGCAGTTCCACTGGCACCTGTTACAACTTCTCGTTTTATCCTTGATCCAGTAACAGCGACCTTTTCAGTCTGTTCCGTGTACTCAACCTTTTCTAACTCAGGTTCTTCTGGTGAATAACCTGTTGGATCAATACCGGACAGCGGATTGTTCATGATGTAGGAATAAGGATTAATCCCCTGTGAACCCTCATGAACAAACGGGTCTACCGACATAAACCGCCCAAGGTTATAATCGTACACCCGCCCGTTCATATGAATGAGCTCTACATTATCTAAATGTTCGTGGTCAGTAAAGCCTCTTCGTGTTTTGGCATCCGCCATATCACCGAGTTTTGAATCTCCAAATGCTTTTAAGCCGCCACTGGCTAGCCGTGGTTTACCAAATGGGTCAAAATTTCGCTCTGCTTCTACTTGTCCGTTATGGTCTGTAAATACGCGTGCACTGCCTAAGCGGTCACGGTGAGTGTATCGAATGCTTGCACTGGCCCCTGTCGTTTGGCTTATAACGGCTATGTCGTCTATGTAAGCTCGCCATGTGGTTTTGGTGCCGTCAATTTCTTCTTCATACAACTTATCGCTATAAAAAGTGGTTACGCTGCCATTCACTTGCTTAAAGCGCATGTGTTGTGGACCATAGGTAAAAGTGAGGGTTTTACCGTTTTTTATAATTTGTGTGGGTTTATCCATCGCGTTGTAGCTGGCACTGGTAAGGCCGTCGCCCCGTGTCATATTACCACGTGCATCATAACTAAATATTTTCCAACTGCCGCTGCGTAGCACACGCTTTACTGCATTTGGCCCACCTGTTGCACCGTTAGTGTAATCGTATTGTGAGGCGTAATCCGATTTAGATAACAGATTGCCCACCGCATCATAGCTGTAGTCAATCGTGGTAATGCCATTAACAGCGTTACTTTCTAAACGGTGCAGTGCATCGTAGCTGTAACTTTCACTAAAATTGTGCTGGTTGCCAATACTCCCCGAGGTGATATCAACAGCTTTTAAATTACCAAACCCATCATACGCTGAGTAATTAATACTCATGATATTGCTATTATTTTTAGCAATGGTTTTAAGGGTCATCTGACCATTCTTAAGGCTGTAAGCGGTATTTTCACTTAACCCATTACCTAATGTCCCCTGTGATATATTACCAAACACATCATGTTCAATGATAGTTTTAAACACATAACCACTGGCGGCATTTTTTACCTGCGTTTGATAGCCTGCATCGTTATAAATGTACTCTAAGGTAAGGTTATTCGGGTAACGTAGCCCTTTTACACGGCCATAGTTACTGTCGTAAAATGTGGTTGTTGTGTAGCTTTTACCACTACCAATAATAGTTTGGCTACTAGGACGGCCTCGACTATCGTATGCGTAATTTTTTGTTACGCCATTACCTGCCGCTTGATTTAACTGCCCTAGGCCATAGGTAGCGCCATCATAGCTATACGTTAACGTATTTTCACCTGTCGCGGTGCGTCGTGTAACGCGCCCAAGTACATCGGTTACATAACTGATGGTTTTATTATCCGCTCGGGATTCATGTTGTAATTCACCAAAACCATTATATTGAAAATTAGTGATACCTTGATTTGGATCGTTTACCTGTACTTTTTGACCAAGTGCATTGTACATTGCCACAATGTTATTGCCGTTAGCATCTTGAATAACGATTGGTAACCCTTGCCCATTATAGCTATAACGTGTAATTCCATTGTTTGCATCAGTTGTTTGCATTAGTTGCTTAAGGCTATTGTAAGTACGCGACATATCTAGCGTGATGCCATAACAACTATCATAAACTGTTATGCCTGTGGCAAGCTCACTGTATTCGTAGTTTGTAGTCATATCACCGCAGTGTTGATTGGTTACTTTTTCAGTTACGCGACCGAGTGTATCGTGTGCGGTATAGAATGTACCAAATACTGAGGCATGCTCTTTATGTGCTACAGATTCAAATGTTTTATAACCTACACTGTTATAAACAACATCACTGAATATCCAATCGCTATCAAAACCTTGTACGGCAGTGCGTAGTGTACGACCTAACTTATCTATATAGATTTTTTGAGCTGGTTGCCCGGCTGCCACCTTTAATACTTGTAAAGCTGCGTGTTCGGGAGCTTGTGTATCCGGTGTTTGTACTGCACTGTACTGAATGGGCATACCCGCAGTTTGAACGCTGTACGGACGGTTGTAATCATCATAGCCATAGTTAGTTACTTGATAATTACTGCCACTGAGTTGTTGGCGTGTTTGGGTTACCTGCCCCGTGGCGGGGTTCACATTGGTATAACTTATATGCCCTTTAGCATTGATTTGCTTGTGGGGGAAATAGCCGTCGCTTGCCTCGCTGATGCCATTTTTACTGTACGTAGTTGATGTCGTCCGCGTTTGGTCAACCCAACTGCCGCTACTGTTGCGTACTTTGGTTGTTTGACTTACAAGGTGCGGTAAGCCGTAATCATTAAAAGCAGTCGTAACTGTACTGCCATTACCCGAAATAGCTGAGCCTATTTTACCACTAATTTCGACTACACCAGCCTGACGACTGCTATGATATTGAGAATAAACAGTTGTATTAGATGTTTTTTGATCGAGTGTTACATTCGTTATTGGATCATTACTATTACGCTCTTTAATTGCGTTTTTTGTCACTGTTTTATTAGTGAGTTTATTTAACCACCAACTGCTTTTATCGTTCTGATAAGTACTAGTTTGGGATGTTGTATACACTCCCCAGTCGTCATTAATCTCTACCGAGTTGGCTGTTACATTTGCATATTCATCAATTCCAATTATGGTTTTATTGGTAGATGTAACAACACTTTTAGAATCAAGATCTCGCGTTAGCTGCGTTGTAGAACGAGGATATACATTATAAACACCTGATATAGTATGGTTCAGGTTATCCTGCCAGTCAGTACTTGAATAGCTTAATGCATTAGCTTCCAGACTTGCTGATTGTAATAAATTATAACTTCGCACGTTATAGTCATTTACCGCAAAAGTAGCTTGGCGTTCTAACTTACCCTGATACGGAAAGACTTGTTTAAAGTCTGATTGTGTAACGAGCCCTCGACTTACATCTTTTTCTATAATGCTTTTAAAGCCCATAAAACCACGGCCTTGGGCATTATAAACAGAACCTAAATAATTATAGCTGCGCTCATTCGTACCGCCAACCCCATTACTTTGTTTAAAACTAGTTACTACATACATTGATGAGGCAAAATTAAAGTATCCATTACCATTAACTATATCGCTCGAGAGTAAATCGTAATCAAGTTCATTACTTGAAAGCGGCCTTAAACGCCATTGTGATTTAACACCTAAGCCATTTTCAACACTTTCAATGAGATCTGCTGGTGCATAATCGCTATTTGTAATTCCACTACCTGAGCCATAATTTCTACTTATAAAAATTCCGTAATCACTTTTATATTGCACAAATTCATTACCAAGAGATGCATCATTAAATGTTGTTAATTTCCCCGCTGAATAATTTCTTCTATGATTAAAAACTAGGGAAGGGATACCTGTACCAAACACATCAATAAAAGTTGATTGATAGGCATGCCCAAGATAATTTGTTGGCTCTCTTCGAACTGAAAAACTATTACCTACTCCCTGTTCAAAATAAATAGCATCAAATCTATAAATGCTATTATCAACCGACTCACTGTTGATTGAAGTTATAGAACCAACATCTGAAGAGCTAAATCGCGAGCCGTATAGTTCATCGCCACAACGATTTTTAGTCCCTCCAATTTGACTTGGTATTAACGCACATGATTCATATATCCTCTCACCAGGTACAAGTACCTCTGGTACCCCATCATTATTAATATCTTGTACTTTAAATGCCCCCATAAATTTAGGAATATACCTTGTGTCAACTTCATTATTGCTAAGTCGTATATACGAAAAACGAGTTTCAAAAGGGTTAGAACCTAAGTTAATTTCGTTTTGAGCAAAATTCCCTCCCCCAATGTTTAGTCTAGCAACTAACTTTATCGACGGTGTTGTACGCCACCCAATCCAGTCGCTTAACCCGTCCCCATTTATATCAATAAAATATGAAAAAACCGGATGTAAATCTTGATAATCACCATTATAAAGTATATCTAAATCATCTAAACCAACATTTGAAAAGTCACTGCCGCTATTGACTAATAAACTAGTTGGTATAGCTTGTGGATAAGGGTTATCTCTTGAAGCACCGCTGTCAGTTTTTATTATATCGGGCAGACCATTACCTGTCATATCGCCCATAAATTGAAAGCCTCGTCCTAGTATATTGGATGTTCCTTTACGTATTAAACCATAACTACCTATATACTGACTTTCACTATATGGACGCTGAACTAAACCCGTGTGATAATAAAGTTTTAAAGACACCCCGCCTGAATTTGATGAATCATAAACCATCAGGTCAGGCCATCCATCACCGTTGTAATCTGCTATATGAACAGGGTGACTATCAGCGATGCCCAAGTTGGCACTATTTCCTAGCTCTACATTAGTAGTGACCATTCCACCATTTGTATATTTAATTACCATTAGCCCATTAACATTTGACCAATCATCACTTTTACCATCCATGTTAAAGTCACCATCAACGCAAATTAATTGCCTGTTATAGCTGTTTTGATAGCAAGGGTTAAACGCCAAATTATTATATGAAGAAAGTTCGGCCTCAGCATTAAGGTAAACTCCTGGCCAATCTCTTACTCCATCACCATTTAAGTCGCCTTGAGGTATATGCTCAAATAAATTTAAAATATTAGGAAATAGCCTTTCTCCATTAGCCAAGCTTAGCGTATTTAACGCAACTGTTTGTTTATTATCACTCCAATCAATGTTCGTTATTGAAAAACAATTATCTGCACCTTCACACTGCTGAACTTTATTTAATAGATCTCTATTTGAAGTTCGACTTAAGGTATAAGTTAAGTCATAAGACCTAACTACTTGGCCATTATTTTCAACATTAATTGCTTTTAGCTGCTGTGATGATGAGTAATTTCCTCCTGCTATATAACCACTTTTAAACCTGTTATTACTTTCGTAAGCGAAAGTAATTGATTGGCTCCCTTTTGAACTAATACCATTTCCTGTGTAAGCTATTCCACTTAATAGCGTTTCACCGACTCCAAACTCTTCATATTTATAATGAATATAATTTTTCGCAGTAGCATCATGTTGATATTCAATTAACCACGAATACGCAGTACTTTTACCACCATGCACTAAGCGTGAATTGCTGGTTTTACCAAAATAAGCAACATGCCCATTTTTATATTCGGCTTTAAACCACGTTGACGTGCCATTAAGAGAACCGCTTTGCGTAACGCGAGTGAAGCTATCTATTTCTGTGCGATATTCAGTGCCTGAATTACCATAAGAGCCTAATGTTGCGATTAAACGTTGACCGTCTAGGCACAAACGGTCATTACTGTTGTATTGTGGGTTTTGACTAAAACCATCTTGTGCATAAGTTGCAGCGCAGCGTGTAATACTTGAACCTGCTGTTAATGACCAACCCACACCGGCTATTCCCTTACCGCTTCGTGATGAATAATTGAGCGATACTTCCGGCTGCATGCCTACACGCCCTGGCGGTAATTCAATAGGAATGTGGTAGGTTGCTGCGCCACCATCAACCCCGGCTTGACCCTTAATAGCTCCCACACCACTAACCGTTGGCGACCCCACCTGTTCGAACTCCAACTCATTATTAGGCGTTATTGCTGCCAACGCTGCAAACTGAGAGGTTTGTTCCAAAATTGTATAATCTTGAAGCACCACATCACTATCAGGCCAACCTGACTTTATTGCTTTAGCGCACACGCGTTGACTGCGCGTTAAATTAAATGCACTTGTATAGCTCAGCCAGCTACCGTTATCGCAACTTGTACCGTTATTAACTAGCTTATACTTGACTGTGTAACTTGAACTAATTGATATTGCCGTACCGGAAAGGATTGATTCTGAGGCAGGAGTAATACTGGGTTTTTCTAACTTAGGTTTTGCAGGAGCTGTAATAACAGGGCCTACCAAGTAATCACTATAAATAATTTTCCTTGGCCCTACCTCTGTTTTAGAATAATCAGTCCCAGCTTTAACTCTAAACCGGTAGCTGGCATAGTTAGTTAATGCAAAGTGGTAAATTTTTCCTGTAGTTGTTGCAACAACCCTATAAGCACCGCCAGCTTCAGATACTTCAACAACAAAGTGCGTAGTAAGATTGCAATTACCATTACAAGGCAGAATACTGAAAGTATTTTTACTCTGGCTTTCAAGAGCTCCATTGAAAATTTTTGCAGAAAAAGTATTCAGTTCGCCACCATCATTAACTCCCCAATCCCAAGAGACAGATATAGCGTTATCACTTTTGCTATAATTAAAATTAGTTGGTGCAAAAGGGGCATAACTAATACCACCGAATGGGGGCCGTAAGGTAAAATCAGCGAGAGTAAAACTTGAATTACTCAACGTAAAACACGAATAACTAAGTGTGAGTAAATAAAAACAGGTAAACAGTGCTTTTTGTATAATATGCTGCCAGTGTAAATACTTCATTATTCGTTCCTTAAATAAAACCACCGTTCATTATTCACAAAAAAAAACAAACGAACATAATGAATTATCATTAATTTAACAAATTGAAAACATCTAATTAGCGATAATGAAGGTATTCTAAAAACAACTCTGGTATGTAGGGAATAAATACTTGGCTTACTCCCTAATACTTTTACAAATCTCGCTTACGCCACAGTAGGTAAACCGCAGGAATAACAAGTAAAGTAAGTACAATTGCACTGCCCATACCGCCAACCATAGGCGCTGCTATTCGGCTCATTACTTCGCTTCCGGTGCCCGTGCCATAAAGCACAGGCAGTAAGCCAATAATAATTGTCGCAACTGTCATCATAACTGGGCGTACTCGAAGCCCTGCACCTTCAATGATAGCTTGCTGTAATTGCACTAAGCTAAGCGGTTTTCCGGCTTGCTCTGCTTCGAGGCACTTTTCTTGATAGGCTTGGTTTAAATACACCAACATAATGACCCCAATTTCTACCGCTACCCCAGCTAAGGCAATAAAGCCCACACCTACTGCAACTGAAAAGTTAAAGCCCTCTAAATACATTAGCCATACGCCACCAATCATTGCCAGTGGCAACGTAGCCATAATAATAGTGACCTCAGCAAAGCTTCTAAAATTAAGGTAAAGCAACACAATAATTATTGCTAATGTAAGTGGTAATACATAAGTCAGTTTGTCTTTAGCGCGCTGCATGTATTCATACTGCCCAGCCCACGTAATTGAGTAGCCAGCTGGTAGTATTAGGTCTTTATCGAGCACTTGCTGAGCGTGCTCAACGTAAGTACCAATATCAACGCCATCTATATCAATAAAGCTCCAACCGTTTAAACGTGCATTTTCGCTTTTTATACCAGGCGGTCCATCTTCAATAAATACATTGGCTACATCACCAAGTGCTATACGCTGCCCTGTAGGCGTTACAATGGGTAACAACATTAGTTCTTCTGGCGAGTCTCTGTATGCTTGCGGATAACGTAAATTAACAGGGTAGCGCTCTTGCCCTTCTACGGTTTGAGTTACGTTTGTACCACCAATTGCTGTAGATACAACTTGCTGTACGTCGCTAATGTTTAAACTATAACGCGCCGCTTTTTCTCGGTTTATATCTACTTTTATATAACGCCCACCTGCTACTCGCTCTGAGTAAACCGATGCGGTGCCTTGCACATCTTTTAAAAGCACTTCTATTTGTTGACCAATTTTTTGAATTTCACTCAACTTTGGTCCCGCAACTTTAATGCCCACAGGGGTTTTAATACCGGTTGCGAGCATATCAATACGTGTTTTAATTGGCATTACCCACGCGTTCGTCAACCCCGGAAACTTAACCAAACCGTCGAGTTCTTTTTTTAGTTTTTCAAGGGTCATACCCTCGCGCCATTCGTTTTTTGGTTTTAACTGAATAAACGTCTCTATCATTGTAAGCGGTGCAGGATCTGTTGCTGTTTCTGCTCGCCCAACTTTACCAAATACTGTTTTAACCTCGGGCACTGTGGCAATTAGCTTGTCGGTTTGCTGTAGTATTTCGCGCGCTTTACCTACCGATAAACCAGGATACGTTGTGGGCATATACATTAAGTCGCCCTCATCAAGTGGCGGAATAAATTCACTGCCTATTTTGTTTACCGGGTAAAAGCCAATAACAGAAACAACCACCGCGAGTACCAATGTCATTTTTGGAAATTTAAGCACCCAGTTAAGTAGTGGGCGATACGCTGCGACGAGTAATCGGTTAACTGGATTTTTTTGCTCCGAAATAACTTTACCTCTAATAAAGTAACCCATTAATACCGGCACTAAGGTAATCGCAAGCCCAGCAGACGCTGCCATAGCATAGGTTTTAGTGTAAGCCAGTGGCGCAAACATACGTCCTTCTTGCGCTTCTAAAATAAATACCGGCATAAAGCTGACGGTAATAATTAATAAACTAAAAAATAATGCAGGACCCACTTCACTCGCCGATTTAGCCACAACTTCCCAGCGATTTTCGTTGGTAAGGGGCGTTTTTTCCATATGCTTATGCATATTTTCAATCATGACGATAGCGCCATCGGTCATTGCGCCTATGGCTATTGCAATCCCCCCTAAAGACATAATATTGGCGTTAATCCCTTGCCAATACATAATTATAAATGCCGTTAAAATTCCAAGCGGTAACGTAATAATCGCTACAAGCGATGAGCGCACATGAAACAAAAACACCACACACACTAAGGCAACTACAATCAGCTCTTCAATTAGCTTACTTGTTAAATTATCTACCGCGTTATTTATTAAGTTGGAGCGATCGTACACAGGGACTATTTCAACGCCCTCTGGCAATCCCTTTTTAAGCGATTCTAATTTTGCTTTTACGAGCTCAATGGTTTTTTGTGCATTTTCGCCATAGCGCATAATAACAATGCCGCCGGTTACCTCGCCTTCACCATTTAGCTCTGCAATACCACGGCGCATTTGCGGCCCGACTCTAATATCGGCTACATCACGCAATTGCAGCGCAGTACCGTTGGAGTTTACACCAAGCGGAATAGCTTCTAGGTCGGCAACACTCTTAATGTAGCCGGTGCTTGTTACCATGTATTCAGCTTCAGCCATTTCAACTACTGAGGCGCCCATCTCTTGGTTGCCTTGTTGAATCGCCGTTTGAATGAGGCTAAGCGGAATACCATATGCACGTAATTTATCGGGCTCTACATTGACTTGGTATTGCTTAACCATGCCACCAACAGCAGCCACTTCAGAGACTCCTGGTACGGTTTGTAGCTCAAACTTTAAAAACCAATCTTGTAAGCTTCGTAGCTGACTAATATCGTGTTTATTTGTTTTATCAACTAGTGCGTATAAGTAAATCCAACCTACGCCTGTTGCATCAGGACCAAGCTCTGGCGTAGCGCTATCGGGTAATCTACTCGCTACTTGGCTTAGGTATTCTTGTACTCGGCTACGCGCCCAATACAAATCAGTTTTTTCATCAAAAATAACGTAAACGTACGAGTCACCAAAAAACGAAAAACCCCTTACAGTTTGTGCACCCGGCACAGAAAGCATTGCAGTGGTGAGAGGAAATGTGACTTGGTCTTGCACTACTTGCGGCGCTTGCCCCGGGTAAGTAGTTTTTATAATGACCTGAACATCAGATAAGTCAGGCAAGGCATCCACGGGCGTATTTTTTATCGCAAACAACCCTCCACCTAGTAAAATTAATGTAAGCAACAACACAAAAAAGCGATTGCCAACAGACCAGCGAATAATGGCAGTTATCATAATGGCTCCTAGTGAGAACTGTGTTGCATAGGTTGCATAGGTTGCATAGTAGAATGATCAATCAGCTCTGCGTTTTGCGCTTTAGTAATTACAAATTCATCGTTAATAATGCTAAAAGTAAAATTAATATACTGGGCATTTTCAAACTGACTAATATCAATATCTGGCGCTAATACAAAGTCCATTGTGGCGGGTTCTCGATTCCATTTTTCAATGGCTTCTCGACTAATATTTATAATGCGATTTTGTGTATCTATGGCATTAATAGTGCCGTTAACCGTGGCGCTTTGTGGCTGCATATCCATGTTCATATTCGAGCCTGAACCAGAATCCGAGCTGATACCAGAACTAGGTATTTCCATTCGTTTAAAGTCGGAGCTTTTACTCGACTCAGAATCTATTAAAAATTGCGCTGAGGTCACTACCGTGTCACCTGTCGTCACGCCTGACAAAATGACCGCTTCATTACTATTAATTTGCCCAACTTCGACTTCTACCGATTTAAAATGACCCCCACCTAATGCAATAACTACACGGTTTTGATGCTGCGTGCGAATTACCGCTTCTTTTGGTACTGTAAATTGCGCCTTACTCGCTTTAGCGTGAATGCTCACTTGTGCAAACATATTTGGTTTTAACCGATGATCTGTATTTTCAAACCTAAGCCTTACACGCAGCGTTCGGTTTTTAGCATCAAGCGCGGGGTAAATGTAATCAACCTTGCCTTCCCACTTTTGACCTTTTAAGTAATCAAGCGTCATTGTAACGGGCAAGCCCACGCTAACCTGTTCTGATTGGCGCTCGAATACTTCTGCCTCTACCCAAATTTCATCAAGCTGAGCAATACTCATCATTGATGTGCCTGGTTTAACGTAAAAGCCTTCTCGTACTGTTAGTTCATCTACCACACCACTTTGCTTTGCGTAAAAAGTAATGTTTTGCATTATCTTTTTATTTTTTTGTAAGCGCTCGATAAATCCATCAGACACATTTAACGACTCTAAACGTGCCTTTGCTGCGCGAATTAACACGGTATTATTACGATTCACCGCCAATAAAAACTCTTCCTGTGCATTCACCAATTGTGGTGAATACAAAGTATATAAAGGCTCACCGGCTTTAACTTGTGCTCCTTGCGCTTTAACGTACAAGCTTTCAATCCAGCCCTCTACACGCGGATGAATGTGAATAAGTTGGTCTTGGTTATATTGCACATACCCTACAGTATTTATATCGCTGTGAAGTGTTTTAAGCTGCGCTTTGGCAGTTCTTACACCCAAGTTATTAACTACTGCAGGCGAAATAGTTACTGCACCTGGTCCATCCTGAGCGTTGCTATCGCTTTCATATACAGGGACTAAATCCATTCCCATTGGCGACAGCCCTGGCGCGTCACGCCTGTAATTACTATCCATAGGGGCTACCCAATATAAGGGCTGTTTTTCAGCACTTTGCTGTTCATTCATTTCCGAGCTGCTAGGTAAAAACTGCATCACTAAGGCGCCAATTAATGCAAATGCGCCCGCACCGACTAAGGCGGCAACAAGTAACTTTAAATTAGTATTCATTATGTAATTCTCCAGTTTTATCGCTCATTACTTGGGGGTCTAAGCTACTTGCATAATAATTAAGGCGAGCGGTAATAATATGCTGATCTACTTGAATATTAAGCGCGTCTATTTTGGCGTTAAGCTCACTAATACGCGCGCGCATCACGTCAGAAAAATCCCCATCGTCGCGCGTATAAGCATTTAGTGTTGCTTGAGATTGCTCTGACATTTGCGGTAATAACGTATTTTGATAAAGCGTATCGCGTTTTTGCAAACGAGCGAGTTGGCTAAACTCCTTAAAGTACATGCCTTTGAGTTTTTGAAGCGCCACCAGCTTTTGTGTTTTAGTAGCTTCTGCACTAGCAATAGCCGATTTAACCTGTTGATCTTGTCTGTTATCAGTAAACAATGGCAAATCAATGCTAAATCCTACTGAAAGTAAATCAGCTCGCGACTCCCCCATCGGCGTATCATCTCGGTAACCATAACCCACATTAACGCCCATTTGAGGTTTGTAACTTTGCTTGGCGAGTGCAACTTCGGTTTGCTTTGCGGTGACGGTTTTGTCTATCGCAATAATTGCGGGATGCGCCATAAGCAACTGTATTAATTTATCAAATTCAAGGTTTGCAAAATCAACCAGCCCTGTGGTTTTAGTAAATTCGGCATTTAAAGGCTGCATAAGCATATTCATAGGTAACCACTGTGCTAAACGGTTTTTAGCACTTTCAAATTGCTGCTCAAGCATAACCAGCTTATCTTCAAGGCGAGTGAGCTCTAATTGCGCACGAATAATATCTTGCTGGCGTGTTTTACCTAAGGTACTTGCGTAGCTTGCTTCGGTAACTTCAATAAGCTGAGTAAATAGCCCTTTATCTTGCTCAATTAAAGCGATACTTCGCTGAGCACGATACGCGTTTAACCACGACTCAATCACAATTGCTTTTACTTGTGCTAAGCGATCGGCGCGCTGCCAAGAATATTGTTGAGCAGACTGAGCTAATGCCTTTTGTTTAAGCGCTAAACTATTCCCTCGGCTAAACTTTTGGCTCAAATCGACTTTAAGCTGCGTCATCCCTTCTTGATCAAACGCATAACCGTTAGTAGGTAAGTTAAGTAAGCCAACCGTTAAAACAGGATCGGGTAAGGTGCCTGCGGCAATACTTTGTGCTATTGCGGCATCTTCTTGGTAGCCACTCGCTTTTAGCCATGGCTCATGCGTTAGTGCATAATTAAGCGCTTGCGTTAAGCTAAGCGTTTGCTCATTGCGGGCTTGCTTTAGCGTATCGATATTTAGGTTATTTGAATTGTTTTGCGCATTAACAGCTGTGCTAAATAACACAACACTACATAATACGGCTTTAATACTTACAGCGTGGTTCATCACTTGCTCCATCTAAAAATAAAAGAAATTCTTAAATTAGGAAGCAAAAAAGGTGTTTAGGAATTACCAATAAACGGGGTTACCGCAATTTTTACATACACCTATCCTGCTATTAAGCAGACATAGGAGGGCGGTAAAGTGAACGAGGTATATTAATTTGTGTAGTAAATACACTTATATTTACTTTTTCAGATTCAAGTAAAGTAACGCTAAATAAAGTATCAACATTAAGCATTGAATTAGCAGCGCAGCCACTGATAGGGCATTTGCAATCATTTTGTGGTGTACTTTCGTCGTCGCAACAATCCATCTGCATCATATTTTCAGACATGCTAGCAACAGCTGTTGCATCACTACTGTGTGTCATTGGTATTTGGGCATGCATTGCTGTTTTTGTTGGCATATGTGGCATTTCGCATACCATAGCTACAGACGCAACTGCCTGACCCACAAAAGTAAGCAGTAAAGTTATCATGAGTAAACTAGAGTAAAAACGTTGCAACATTATGCCTTTTAATAAATTTTAAAATGATTGTAAGATAACCTAACGGCAACCACAAATACTTTAATTATGTAGACTGCGGTTTATCAGGTGTTTTAATTAAGTTACTCGCTATAATTGCAAATATACAATATGCGCTAAAATACCAAAAACCCTCACCAAATTGGGCATTCATAACAAGTAGCTCACCACTTTTACCATGAGCGTTACCTGCTAGGTAAGTCACTATTAATGCAATAACAAATACATCAACCATGCTCCACTTACTTAATGCACAAATAACCAGACCGAGCTTTTGCTTAAACCCATTCAAAGGTAGGCAACAATAAAACAATTGTAATAGCAGCTTCAGGCTTGGAATAACAATAGAAAACAACCCCACTAAGGCGGCTACAAGTAAATTGTTATTATTAGCAAGTTCTTTAACTGTACCTAAAATACTTTGTGTTTTGTTATAGGCGCTAATCTCGCCCTCTAACTTATCAAGCCCTAGCATATTCGAGAACATCATTAGCATGCTGCGAGTCCGGCCATCGCCCTCTTCAGCCAGCATTTCAATACCCGCTTGCGCTAATTTTGATTTATCTATGTTGCCCTCTATTGTTAATACTGGTTTTGTAATACCAGGAAACAATAAACAAAGAGCAACCACTACACTTATAACCGACAACCAATTACGCATATTTAATCAACCACAACCTCTATTACATCATCACTATAAAGCATCGACTCTAAAACAAAGTTATAAAGTTTCTCAATTGGGAGCTGTGGATTGATTTCTTTTAAGGTTGTATCAACTAATGACCAGTTTTTATTTTCGATAGCTTTGGCAAGAATTAAGCAATCGCCTAGCACCCCAGAGCCATGTAATAAAGCATCAGTGATATCTTTGTTTAGTGTAAATTCTTTAACAATACTATTTAATTCAATATCCAAAATGGCATCAAGCATTGAGAACAACCCAACTAAATAGCCTTGCTGAGCCAAATCACGACTTTCTTCAGTTAAAATTAACTCTATTAACCTTGCTCGCACAAGTGCAAATTTAGTGAGCTCCGTCGGTTTATCTATACCTAAGTCACTGAGAGCTAGTACGCGGACAAACTGGCGAATAACGTCTTCGCCTAGATACACTACAGCTTGCGAAATAGACGTAATTACTAAATTACTATTTCCTGAGCGTGCATTAGCTAATTTCAAAATACGCGTGGTAATACCAACATCTCTGGCTACACGCTGATGTATCTCCTCAAAACATAAAGACTCTTTTGACGTTGATTTAAGTAAATCAAACACAGTAACTTTTGAAGGATCGATACCACTGTAAGTTAGCATTTCTGGACGAGCAAAAAAGAACCCCTGAAATAAGTCACATCCAGCAGTTTTTAGTACTTTAAACTGCTCGTGTGTTTCTATACGCTCAACAATAATTTTACAGTGAGGGTATTTACGCTTAAGCTTTTTTACGTGCATATTAGTTTTTATTATGGGCTCATCGGCCTCTATTTTTATATAACTAACAAGTGCTAATAATGGCTCCCACTTTGCATCGCCATCATAATCATCAAGTGCAAAAGTGTATCCCTCTTTTTTTAATGATGTAACACGTTTAGCTACTTCATCTATATTCACTGTGCGTTCTACAATTTCAATAACCGTCATTTCAGGATTTAATAATTTAGGGAAGTCATCGAGTAATGCATCCGTTGATAAATTAATAAATGCCAGTTGATGCGCAGTAAGCTTTTCAGCACCTACCAACATAAGCGTATTAAAAAATAAACGGCTCGTTGCATGTTCATCACTTGTACCTACTGGAAAGGCGTTATTTGATGAATTTCTATACAGCAACTCATACGCAAAAACCTCTTTTTCAGCATTAAATATGGGTTGTCTTGCTACATACTGCGTAAGAGTAGGAGTTGGTGTATTAGACACTTTCAATAGGTTTAGCCTGTAAGTTCATGTGTGCAAATAGCACTTATATAGTTACTTTAATACATGTGACAAATTAAAAGTATAGTAAAAATATCGTAACTATTCACCATGGTAAATTATTTTCAAAGGATCTTTTTTAACTATTGACCGATCCCGCCAGTATGCCAAGCTAGGGCTATGACCTAATAGCCCTAGCTTCAATGAATTTAAACAGCATCAACATCGACGAAATCGTTGAGAAAACCAAAGCTCAATTACAAGAAGGTAAAACTCTCACGCCTGCGCTGAAGATGTCTATTGAACTCATTCTGGTTGTCGTTGTTATGTTAGCAAGTAAATTAGGACTTAACAGTAACAATAGCAGTATCCCGCCATCAAAAGACATCAACCGAAAAAAACAAAACAAAGAGAAATCAGCCAAGTCAGCGGGTGGTCAAAAAGGCCGTGCAGGTAAAACACTAACCCAAACACAGACGCCTGATGAGATCAAAATCATCCTAGTTGAACGTGATTTTTTACCGAAAGGTCACTACCGTGAAATTGGCTTTCAAAAACGACAGGTTGTCGATATAGATATCAGGAAAGTGGTCACTGAATACCAAGCACAAATTCTGGAAAATGAGCAAGGTAAGCGTTTTATTGGTGAATTTCCAGAAGACGTTAACAGTCCTATTCAATATGGGGTTGGTGTAAAAGCCCATGCAGTTTACCTATCCCAATATCAATTACTCCCTTACAACCGCATTGAAGAATATTTTTGTGATCAACTCGGTATTCCAATCAGTGCGGGTAGTTTATTTAACTTTAATGAACAAGCAGCGGCCTTGGTAAAGTCCTCCGGCGCAGAAGCCGCGCTCAAGAAAGCCCTGAAAACGACTTATCAAGCCTTACACGTTGATGAAACGGGGATTAATATAGGTGGTAAACGACGATGGCTTCATGGTGCATCAACGACGTGGTGGACGTATTTTTACCCGCATGAGAAAAGAGGGAAAATAGCGATGGATGACGCCGATATTTTACCTCACTTTACTGGGGTACTATGCCACGACCACTGGAAACCGTATTATCAATATACACAGTGCCAACATGCCTTGTGTAATGCACATCATATCCGAGAGTTAGAAAGGGCATGGGAGCAAGACGGTATGCAATGGGCAAAGGATTTGCAAACCCTACTGACTGAAATCAATAAACATCAAATAGATAACCCCGAGCTAGATGCAGACACAAAAGCTCACTATATAGAGAAATATCAACAAATATTGGCTCAAGGTGACATTAAATGCCCTCCACCGGATAGAAACAGCCGAGTAAAAGGCCAGCGAGGCAGATTGAAACGAACAAAGTCTAGAGCGTTGTTAGAGCGGTTAAGAGATTATCAAGATGATGTCTTACGGTTCATGACGGAAACAGCGGTGCCTTTTAGCAACAACCAGGGTGAGAATGATATTAGGATGACCAAGGTTCATCAAAAGATATCTGGGTGCTTCAGAAGCATGCAAGGTGCAGAGATGTTTTGTTTAATCAGAAGCTACCTCTCGACTTGCAGAAAACAGCATGTATCAGCAAGCCTAGCCCTTGAGTTACTCTTCAAAAATCAGTTACCTGATATATTTATTGAAAATGTGGCTGAATAGTTACAAAATATCTTAATAATTGCAAACAACTAAAAGTAAATCATACCTAAATTCGGATAATAAGTGCAATTTCTCAGATTAGATGGCCAGCTGTTATAATTCGGCCATTCTCTCGCCAAAGGAAATTGCTTTAATGAAATATAAACAGCTGACACAAGCAGAAAGATACCAGATTTACGCGTTAATAAAAGCAGGAAATAACCAAAAACAGATAGCTGATGAACTCACTCGTTCACCGTCATCTATCTCTAGAGAGTTAAAACGCAATAAAGGGCTTAAAGGCTATCGACCTAACCAAGCCAATAATTTTGCAGAGCAAAGACGCAAGTCATCTTTCAAAGCAAGTAAGTTAACAGATGATGTTACTGACTGGATTAATAAATTGTTGGTTGACGGACTTTCGCCAGAGCAGGTGGCAGGCCGCTTAGCTTTAGAGAAAAAGGTCGTTTTGCATCATGAAACGATTTATCAATATATTTACAGAGACAAGGCTCGTGGTGGTGAACTACATAAGACACTCACTCGTGCATGTAAAAAGTATAAAAAACGCTATGGAAGCTACGATAAACGTGGACAGATAGTTAATCGAGTCAGTATTGATGAACGCCCAAGTATTGTGGATTCAAAGTCTAGGATTGGTGATTGGGAGGGCGATACAGTGATAGGCAAAGGGCGTAAAAATGCCCTTGTTACAATGGTTGAACGTAAAACGTTATATACAGTCGTTCACAGAATTGAAAGCAAGCATGCGAAAATAACAGCCGATGCGCTGATCAAGTGTATGACACCCTATAAAGGTAAGGTTATTACCGTGACTTTAGATAATGGAAAAGAGTTTGGAGTTATTGTCAAATCTGGTGTATGAGCTCATCTTGATGCTCTGTTTGATCTTGAGTTATTCTTTCGCCGTCTTTAAATTTTACCCCTGTAATTACTTCAGCCAGTAACTTAAACCCTCGCAAGCGGTACCATTTTTTCTCTGCCGACTGCGCGAGTTTAAAAACCATCATTAAGGTGGTTGTCCGGCTGCCACAACTCTTCACTTTATGCGTTCTCAGCCTTACCGTCGCAAACGTTGACTCTATCGGATTACTCGTTCTTATGTGCATCCAATGCTCAGCAGGATAATCATAAAATGCCAGCATTTCATCTTTATCCTTCATCAAGCAATCCGTCGCTTTTGGGTATTTGACTGAGTAATTTTTAACAAATAAATCATACGCTTTATAAGCAGAAGCTCGACTCTCTGCCATCCAGATATCTTGTAAATTCGCTTTGATTTTAGGTTGCATTGATTTCGGCACTTTGTTTAGCACATTCGCGATTTTATGCACCCAGCAACGTTGATGTTGGGTTGTTGGCCATACTTTGGTGAGGGCATTCCAAAACCCCAGCGCACCATCCCCTATGGCCAATTTTGGTGGTATTGTTAGACCCTGTGAGCGCAACTGATTTAACACTTCAGTCCAGCTCTGCTCAGACTCACGAACCCCGTCAACCACCGCCAATAGCTCCTTTCTGCCCGTTTCATCTACCCCCATAATTACCAGTAAGCACAGCTTATCATCCATTCGAATTTTACTGTAAATCCCATCGGCCCAGATATACACATATCGACGTTTAGCCAAGGAACGTTTAGACCACTGCTGATACTCCGTTTCCCAGGTGGATTTCAACCGAGAGACACTATTGGCCGACAAACCTTTGGCTTGCTCGCCTAAAAGAGACACTAAAGCGGGCTGCATATCACCCGTCGAAATTCCTCGTAAATAGAGCCATGGGATCAGCTCTTCGATATTTTTTGTCCGTTTCAGATAAGGCGGGATCAAGGCACTATTGAATTTAATGCCTTCCTTTTTTCGATCCCTGACTTTAGGTATTTTGACCTCAATATCACCAAGGCCTGTTTGGATCGTACGCTCAGGCTGGTGACCATTTTTGACGATCCGCTGAAGTCCCTCGACGGTCTCATGCTGGTATTGAGCCAATAAAACAGCCAACTCAGCCTCAATCGCTTGAGCTAACAACTGCTGCGCCCCGCTTTTAAGCAACTGCTCTAACGGATTGTCTGGTTTTTCAATGGAAATAACATTATCATTTTCAGTCATTGCGATGTCTCTCTGGTTAATTGTTGATCTGGTCAAGATCAATTAACAGATTACATCGCAATGACTTTTTCTCATACACCAGAAACGACTATAGCTCAAGAGTTTGCTCACCATGAGCATATTGCACAAAAATTAGAAGCGGATGTGTATTTCGCTCACCCATATTCATCATGGGAGCGGGGCATAAATGAGAATACCAACGGCTTACTTAGACGCTTCTTCCCCAAGGGAACTGACTTTATGTCGCTAAGTGAAGCAGAAATACAGGCGGCAGTTGATAAGCTCAACCATCGGCCAAGAAAAACAAGAGGGTATAAAACCCCTCATGAGTTATTTACGGGGCAATCAGAAGTTCTGGTGGCTGCATAATGATTGCACTTAATACTTGAATTCAAGATATAAAAGGATGCTCAACTAAATATAAAATAGTGATCTATTGCCATCGTTTTTATTCTCAAACCTCCCGCAGATACATTACACATATTGCATAAACGCCTTACAAAAAGAATAAACAACTGGGCTTGTTGACTTTTGCGGATTAAAATTTGTTCAATCTAGGGGCTATTTATGGGAATAACCACACACCATAGGCTCTGCCTTGCCTAAATACCAAACTGACTGCTGCAAATTTAACCTCGAAAGATAAACAGGCCTAAGGTTCAGAAATTAAAAACCCCCGCATGAATAATATACCCTTACAAAACCAAGGGGCTTATAGCGTTCAGCAGCCCTGCTAGGGTATAATAACGCCAAATGTAAACTTCACTTAAATAAGAACCTTCATGAGTATTGAAAAAGCCTTAATTGAACGCAGTAGTAATCAATGTGAATTATGTGCAGCAACCGAAAACCTTTCTGTATACGAAGTACCTCCTGTGACAGAAACTCATTCAGATAAATGTATTTACACATGTCAAACCTGTAAAGATCAAATCGAAAACAGTAGCGAATTAACACCAACACATTGGCACTGTTTAAATGACAGCATGTGGAGCCAAACACCCGCAGTACAAGTTGTAGCTTACAGAATGCTTTCGCGCTTAGCGCCTAATAATGGCTGGGCACAAGACGCACTAGACATGATTTACCTTGAAGAAGATACACTTGCTTGGGCTAAAAAAGCACTTGCTGAAGATGACGATGTTAAACATGTTGATAGCAACGGTGTGGTACTTCAAGCTGGCGATACCGTTACACTTATTAAAGATTTAGACGTTAAAGGCAGTAGCCTTACCGCTAAACGCGGTACCGCAGTACGCAATATTGGCTTAACGAGTAATCCTGAACATATTGAAGGGCGAGTTGATGGTCAACGTATTGTTATTTTAACTAAATACGTTAAAAAATAAGGCATAAAAGTAAGCGCTGTACTGCACAGCGCTTTTTATTTAACATTTCAGCTATTCATTTACTAATTGTTCACTACGATAAAAGCCACTCGGCTTGCTTAATAAAGTCATAAGCTCTGGTAGCACTGCATCCATAGTTTGCTTTAGTTTCCATGGCGGATTAATGACTATCATGCCAGATGCGGTCATGCCGTGTACATCGGTGTCATCTTCAGTGCCCAATTCAAATAATTGAATATTACGCATACCTGAATCTATTAAACCTTGCTCCATATTATCAATACGTTCCCTATCCACTACAGGATACCAAATCATATAAGTACCTGTCGAAAAACGCTGGTACGCTTTGATTAAAGTAGTAACAACCGTTTCATAATCATCCTTAATTTCATATGGTGGGTCGATCAATACACATGCTCTGCGTGAAGCAGGTGGCAAAAGGCCTACCAATCCAGTAAATCCATTCTCACCACGTACACGAATAGATCGTTTACCTTGCATATTCTCTTCAAGTAATAACAAATCGCGCGGATGAAGTTCAAAAAACCATCCTTTATCGTGACGACGTAAAAAGTGCTCAGCAATCTTTGGAGAGCCCGGATAAAATGCAAGTTCATCTGTTTCATTAAATGATTTAATTAACGCTATATATTCATTAAGTGCAGCGTGTTCACTTTTATGCTGCCACAACTTTTCTATGCCATCTTGATATTCTTGTGTTTTTTGTGAATCAGCTGCGGCTAATTCAAAAAAACCTGCGCCTGAGTGTGTGTCTATGTAATCAAGTGGTTTATCTTTAATTGTTTGATAACCTAGTACTTGCGCTAACACTAAATGTTTGAGTACATCGGCAGGGTTACCAGCATGAAATGAGTGTCTATAACTAAGCATTATTTATTTTCGCCATACGCTATTTAATAAAAAACAGTGAACCATAAGCACTATACTTTGGCAACTGAGAGTGAACCATTTATGAATGAAAAAGCCTTCACGCTGAATTATCCCTTAACGCAGAAGAAAAATCAGCTAAAACCACCGTAAATGCTGGCAAATCAATACACTTTGCTTTACATTTGCATGACATTAATTACAGTTATATGAGCGCCTTTATGAATAACAATACTCTTCAACAACTCGAACAACTGATCGATTCACTAATTGATCGTAATAATCAATTGCTAACTGATGTTTCAAACTTAAAAGAACAAAATAGCAAACTAGCAGATGAAAACGAACTATTACAGCTAGAAGCTATTGAAAACGAAGAAAAACAAAAAGATGCCAGCACAACTTTATCTGGTCTTCTTGATAAATTACAAAGTGCACAACAGGCTAGCTAATGTCTGAGCTGCAAAACCAGCGGGTCACTGTTGAGTTGCTAGGTCAAGAGCAGCAATTTGCTTGTCCTGAAGGACAAGAAGAGGCACTAATAGCAGCAGCTAAAAACCTTAATGATTTGGTGGAGCAAATGAAACAACGCTCTTCAGTTCGAAATGATCAAAAAGCCTTACTTATGGCAGCGTTAAACTTAAGCCACGAATTGCTAGAAGCAAAAACACAGGCTACAGTTGAGCAGCAGCAACAAGACCAACTCGTTGACAAACTAAGTCAGCATTTGGCAAGTGACCCCACACATCAAAAATAAAAAGCGCAAACTGCGCTTTTTGTTTATTATTAGCATAATTAAATAATAGCGTAGAGACACAGGATGAAGTTAAACCTATCTTATATAATCGCTTCATGTAAATACTTACTACTAGCATGTTCTTTATTACTCTTAGCGCCAACAACTTATGGCGCAGTCAATTGGGTAACTATTAATGCTAATATCCAATTTTTAGAACAAGAAAAAAAGCTGCGTTTTTACGACTCTAACCAAGTACTTATCGAAGGTGACAAGTGTGCACTACTTGTTGATGCAAGCGGTAATTTTGCTGCTGTGGAACAGCTAGCTAATGACCTAAAAAAACACCTAAAAACACCATTATGCTACTTAGTTGCTTCGCATTACCACGATGATCATTTACTCGGTATGGCGGTTATGCAACACTTCTACCCTGATGCAAAACTAATTGTGCATCAGCAAGTAAATAGCGATTTTAATCGCTACCAAAAAGCATTTAATGACCAACTCGATAATTACGAAAAAAGTATAGAGCTGAGTTACCAACGCTTAGCCGGTATTTCAAAAGCAGAACAAGCACAATGGCGTGAAAAGTTGGAGCTTGCAAAAAAACGCCTTTTTCGCTGGCAAGAATATCAACTAAAGTCGCCAGAAATTATTATTGATGAAAATAAAACACTTGATTTAGGGGGTTTTAAAGTAACCTTAAACGCCCATAAAGCCCACACAAGTGGTGACTTAACACTCACAACTAATAGCGGTCGTGTTTTAATTGGTGGCGACATTGTTGACTGGCTCCCTTATCCTGGGCACGGCGAATTTAAAAGCTGGCAAACGCTGCTTAAACAATACATTGACGATGAAAATCTTGCGCTGATTATACCAGGGCATGGTGGTATACTTGATAGAGCTGAACTCAAACAGCCGTTAGCATTTCTAACCGCTATTACTGAGCATGTGAACAAAAACAACGATCAAACGATAGAACAACTTGTGTTATCGTTTCCTGAAAAAGTAATGAAACCTTACACAGAAGAATCTTTAAATGCAAAATCGAGCAATTTGTTTTTGCAATCAGGATTAGCTCGCGCGAAAAACGCAAAATAACTCAACACAATGGACTGTGTTAAAATAGTAAAAGGAATTTACAAAAGTGAATATTATGCGCAGCTTGTCTCTCTGTTTTTTAGTTTTATTTCTATTCGGTTGTGAAACAACTGAATCAGAAATTCAAGAAACGCCAAAAATATTTACTCACTTTGAGCCAAAACACACTTTTTTAGACAAATCGGATCAACGCATAATTGAAGGTGCTCAAGTAAAGCCTCAGAACACAGTATTACTACATAAAAAAGTAAACATTAAAAAGCCTTCTCCCAAAGCAACTGACCTATGGGTTCACATTGCCGAGAGCCTGCATTTTAAAATTGATCAAAACCGAGCTTTAAAGCAACGTATAAATTGGTATTTAAAACAACCCAATTACTTACGCGCTGTAAACAAACGCGCAGCGCCGTACCTGTATCACATCGTAAAAAAAATTGAGCAAAAGCAACTGCCTATGGAGCTCGCTTTACTACCATTTGTAGAAAGCGATTTTAGACCAACGATAGCCTCATCACAGCAAGCTGTTGGTGTTTGGCAGTTGGTTGGCGCAACGGCGCATCACTTTGGTGTTAAGTCAGACCAATGGTATGACGGGCGCCAAGACGTACTTGCTTCAACCGATGCTGCACTTGATTACCTAAGCTACTTGCATAAACGCTTTGATGGTAATTGGCTACACGCTTTGGCCGCTTATAACAGTGGTGAGGGCCGTGTTAAACGCGCAATCGAAAAAAACAAAAAGCGCGGTAAGAGCACCGATTACTGGTCGCTCAGTCTGCCAAAAGAAACCGCTGACTACGTCCCCAAGTTACTCGCTTTAAGCTATTTAGTTAAACACCCACAAAAAGGCATTAAGCGCCCAAAGCTTGCATATAAGCCATTTACAACACAGATGAATATAGGCCAGCAGTTTGACTTTTCAGTTGTTGCTAAGCTCTCTGGTATAGGCTCAAAGCAGTTACATGCAATCAATCAGGGGTACTTAAAAAATCAAAGCTCACCTAACGGGCCGCACACTTTACTGCTTCCTATAGGGCAAGAGGCATTATTAAAAAGTCAGTTTTTTAAATCAAACTTTGCTGGAGAGTACATCGTTAAACAAAACGACACGCTTTATGGTATCGCTAGGCGTTTTAGCATGTCGGTAAAAGCTTTAAAACAACTTAATAATAAAAATAATAATTTAATCGGCGTTGGAGAAAAGTTATTAGTTGGACAACCTAAAACTCTGCCAAGCACATTAACTGTTGATTACAAAATTAGCCCTTATTTAGAGCACCAAGAGATTGCGATTCCCACTATTGAAATAGATTACGAAGTTAAGTCAGGCGATAGCCTTTGGAGTATAAGTCAGCTTTATGATGTCCCTCATAGCGACTTGGCAAAATGGAATAAGCTCTCTGCATCAAGTATTTTAAAGCCAGGCACTCAATTAGTGCTGTTTATACCTCAGGCTGAAAAGCAAAAAGCAGCACCAATAAAAAAAGATTTACTGCTAGATTTACAAAAAACACTAAATCAGCCACGTTAAGTTTATAAACAAGTATATTTCGCGTAAAATCAGCCTCAACATAGTCAAATTTAAAGAGATAAGCATGCAAATCAGTAAAAATTCAGCTGTTGAATTTCACTACACACTCAGTGAAGGCACTGAACAAGTAGAAAGTAGCACAAACGAAGTACCACTCACTTACATTCATGGTAGCGAAGGCATGCTTCCTGGTTTAGAAAAAGCACTTGAAGGCAAACAAGCTGGTGAGAAGTTTAGTGTAACGCTAGAGCCAAGTGAATCGTACGGCGAGCGTGTTGATGACTTAATTCAACGCATCCCGCTTAAGCACTTACAAGGCGACGTTAAAGTATGGAAACCAGGTATGACAGCAATGGTAAGCTCTAACCAAGGTCGTCATCAAGTGACTATTGTTAAAGTAGGTCGCTTTAACGCAGATTGTGATTTAAACCACCCATTTGCGGGTAAAACGCTAACATTTGATGTGGAAGTCATCTCTGTACGTGAAGCAACAAGTGAAGAAGTTTCTCACGGACATGTGCACGCTGAAGGCGGCTGTGGCCACTCTCACTAATCACCTATACTAATTAGGATCAAATATGGCTAAAGTTGCTATTGTTACTGGCGGAACAAAAGGCATTGGTTTAGCAGTAATTAAACGCTTGCTAAACAGTGGTTACCAAGTTCATAACCTCGATATAGAGCCTAGTGAATACGGTATATTCCATCAGTGCGATGTCAGTGATGTAACAGCCGTACGTAGCTGTATTAATATTATATACGAGCAATCGCAACGAATAGACGTACTTGTTTCGAATGCAGGAAAGCATTTAAGCGCAAATATACAAAGCACCGACGAGCAAACTCTCGATGCACTGTTTGCGCTTAATGTTAAAGGCGCTTATGCCGCAGTACAAAGTGTATTGCCTAGCATGAAAGCGCAAAATAACGGCGTTATTATATTAGTCGCTTCCGATCAGGCACTTATAGGTAAACAAAACTCTTTTGCGTATAACCTGACCAAACACGCCCTTGCCTCTATGGCAAAAACAACAGCGCTTGATTACGCGAGTTTCAATATTAGAGCAAATGCCGTATGCCCTGGCACGATAGAGACCCCGCTATTTCATAACGCGATAGATGCGTACTGCGCAAAAAGTGGCGCAAACAAAGCTGAAATAGTTGCCGAGGAAGCAAGTCTTCAACCGCTTAACCGATTGGGGCAAGCCGACGAAGTTGCCGCTCTTGTGAGCTTTTTAGCAAGCGACGATGCCAGCTTTATTACTGGCAGCCTACAAAGTATTGACGGTGGCTATACTGCCCAATGAGTACAAAAATAATTGACCCGCATGTCCATTTCTTTAATTTAATTGAGGGTCAGTATTTATGGTTGCAGGGCGCCAATCCGCCAACATGGCCAAATTTAGATAAAATAAAACAGCAAATTAGCGCAGAACAACTTATTGAAAGCACTGATTTCGAACTTTCTGGCTTAGTGCATATAGAAGCTGGATTTGATAACAGCGCACCTATTAATGAGTTAAAATGGCTTGATAAACACTTAAGTAATATTGCCTATAAAGCGATTAGCTTTATACAAATTGATCAAGACAGTGAGTCATTTGAACGTACGCTAAAAAACCTTATACACCCAACGTTAGCCGGGATCCGAGATATTACCGAAGGCAATGATGCAGCACGCTTATTAAACAGTTTTTGCTTAGATAATCTTAAAATATTAAGCCACTTGCATCTGCATTTTGAAGCGCAGCTTGAGCTTGAAAATATACCAATAGTAAAACAATTAGCGTATTACGCGAAGCAACTCCCACATCTAAAGATTGTAATTAATCATGCTGGATTACCAAGCAATATAGTACTTTGGCAACAAGGTATTGAACTATTAGCCAAAAATTGTAACGTTGCAATTAAGTTTTCAGGGTTTGAGCTTCTGTCACTAAATAACCAACAGCAAATTACGTGTTTTGATATTATTTTTCAGCATTTTGGTGAGCAACGGATTATGTTTGCCAGTAATTTCCCCGTTTGCCAAATTAACTCCAGCTATAACAATTTATGGCATGCTCATTTGGGATTGTGTAACAGCGATCACATCTGGCACCATTTAAGCTACAAAAATGCCAAACATCTCTATCTAGTATAAATAAAAACCGCTATATTTACGTAATAGTATAAAAAGCGAGCCTTCACATGTTCATTCCTACGAAGTTAAATATTGCAAAAACCATTCTGCCTTTAACACTTATTAGCATCTTAAGCGCATGTGGCGGTGGCGGAAGTTTAAATGACAGTAATAGTGTCACTCCTATTGGCTCAAATACAACAACTTGGACCGCCAATGAATTTGCTCGTGCTAGTCAATTTAAAGGCCAGTGCCAAGCAAGTGATGAGAAGAACTGGCTACGTTCATGGAGTAACGAAACATACCTTTGGTATGATGAAATTATCGACACTGACCCAGCTCTTACGAGTGGAGTCCTTGATTACTTTGAACAACTAAAAACCAATGAACTCACCGAATCGGGTGCAAAAAAGGATAAATTTCATTTTAATTTACCTACCGATGAGTGGGAACGCCAAAATCAAGCAGGCGTAAGTTATGGCTACGGTTTCAATATAAAAATTCTAGCGTCTAGCGCACCTCGCCAAGCCATAATAAGTTATACGCAGCCCAATACTCCGGCAAGTAACCAAAACCTAACACGTGGATTTGAGTTAGTTGAAGTAGATGGTATTGATTTTGTAAATACCAACTCATCAAATGATGTTGGTGTTATTAATGCAGGTTTATTCCCTACGCAAACAGGTAAAGTAACTGAGTTTGTATTTAAAGATATCAACACCAACGAAAACCGTACTGTTACCCTCACGTCGCAAAATATAACCTCGCAACCGGTAAGTAATGTACGGACTGACTTAGCGAATGGAGAGGTTGGATATTTTCAATTTAATAGCCATAATGCAATTGCTGAAGAGCAACTATACAGCGCATTTAACCAACTTGCTGCAAGTGACATTAAAGACTTAGTCATCGATATGCGCTATAACGGTGGTGGGCTATTACAAATGGCAAGTCAAATTGCTTATATGATTGCAGGTAATAGTAATACACAAGGTAAGGTTTTTGAACGTACTCTTTTTAACGATAAAAACCCAAATACCAACCCAATAACAGGGCAAACACTTAACCCAATGTCTTTTACCAATCAATTTGTGGGATTTGAGAGCAACCCAAGTATTACACCGGGTACACCTTTACCAACACTTAACTTAAATCGTGTATTTGTGCTTACAACCAGCAGCACTTGTTCTGCCAGTGAAGCCATTATTAATGGTCTACGCGGCGCAGATGTAGAGGTGATTCAAATGGGATCAGGTACTTGTGGAAAACCATATGGCTTTTACCCAACAGATAATTGCGATACAACTTATTTCACCATTCAATTTACCGGTGAGAACAATAAAGGCTTTGGTGAATTTTCAGATGGTTTTGCACCACAAAATACATTAGATAACGCACTCCAGCCTGTATTAATAGCAGGCTGTGCCGTTGCAGATGATTTTACTACTTCCTTAGGTGATGCAAATGAAGCACTACTCAAAACGGCACTTAGCTATCGCACAACAGAGAGCTGTCCTGCGCCAAGCTCTACCAGTAGCAAGCAGGGTTTTGCTCCATCAATTGTAGATGATTCACCAAAGGTAGAAGATACACGAGTGCAAACAATGCTTAATCAAAATATTATTCTCAGCGATAACATGAGGTAGGCTATAAAAATGCGTTTACTAATAATCACAGCTATCATAATGTGTACACTTACTGGGTGCTCAGCACAAAGCTCTGAGTCGACGCCTAAGCTGCAACATGCATTATTGGTAGAGCCAAATAGTGAGGCTGTAGCCGAGGTTATAGCTCTACTACTTCATAGTCAGCAGATACAATTATCTGATGACGTATTTTTAACAAGTAGTACGGTAACGCTTGATAGACTTAATCAAAAAGATACTTTGGGTAGCCCGATTATGGGTAAGCAACTCAATATGCCCGATCAATTTGAGTTAATGATTAAAGACGAGCAATGTTTTGTACGCCACCTTGATAGTAAGGCAACCAAAGTTATAAATGATGTTAATTGTCGGGTAAATAATTAGTTTACTCAATGGCAATTTATATATAAAAAACGCTATGCTCACTGGAGTATATGTTTTATACCTAACCGCAGCTTACTTAAGCTGCAAAAGTAACTACAATGATATTTATTAACCCTAAAACAGGATATTAAAATGAGTAATCTTAGCTTTCGAGTTATTCCTACAGAAAATGGACAATGGGACATTTCTAACCCAACGGGTGGAGATAGTGAAAATATTTGTATTGATTATAAAGAACTAAAGGCAGGGCAAGCCGTCAATTTATATTATGAATTGGCTGATTGCCAAGAATGGGAATTCGCTGAAAATGGCACCTACTTCTCTGATGCTAAAGATAATTTTAATTATCAATTAACAAGTATAGTAGCAAATGGCGGTCAATCACTCATAGTGTCTATTTCAAGTATTATTCCTGCTCACGCATTACCTGCTGAGCTGGCAACAAAACTTGCTGACAATCCAGACGAAGCTATTTCTGGTCTGCTAAGTGAGAGCGCAGACTATGAAGTAAACTTCCGTCTTGTCGCTAAAAACACAGCTAATCAAGAACCAACAATGCGCTATTTCTCTCAAGATCCGCGAGTGATTCTTCAAGACATGGAACCACACTAGGAATTTTATGTACAGAGAGAATCATAATTCTCTTTGCCTAAGAGTTTTTGAAACTTACTCTCTGTACATAACGGCTTGAACCAACCAAGTCGATAAAAAGTGGGGCTCCATCCCTTTTTAATACTTTGCTCTACAGATGCAACCGCTGAGTACTTCTCTCCTAAAATGGCCTGAATCATAGCTTTCACAAAGTATACTTCGCTTAATTCAGAACTTTGAGCTAAAGCACGATCGATACTGATCATCGCTTCTTGCCCTTTATTCAAATGAACCTGTGCTTGCGCTTTTTCTAATAATAACTCAACAATTTGTGTATCGTCTGCTATCTGTCGATCTATCTTTTTATAAATATCAAAAGCCAGTTCCTTTTTATCTAACATATATAAAATATCAGCTAGATTGAGCTGTTGCGTACTATTTATAGAGGAGAGTTCTGCTGCCTTTTGGGCATGGTGTAATGCATCTTTTAACTCCCCTTTTAAAGACAACACAATAGAGTAATTTGAATATGTTGATGAAATAGCAGTCCCTGCTGAAATTAATCGCTGGTAGTTAATTTCAGCTTCCGCTAGGTCACCTGATAACAATGAAATATCTGCGAGCGTTTGTAGCGTAATAAAATCATTCGGTGTGTAGGTAAGTATTTTTGATAAATACTCTGCTGCTTTTTGATTATTGCCTTGCATAAGGTGGGCAATAGCTAGATTCCGTGTTGCAACAAGTGTTGGCCTTATTTTATAAGCGAGCTTTGCATGCGTTAAGGAACGCGCTAAATCACCATGTCTTTTATAGTAAATTGCTAGTAATGTTTGTTTTTGAAACTCTTCAAGATCTGACTCCTGAATTTTTTGTATCACAATTTCCGCATTATACTTATCTTTAACATGCTGATGAACTTCTAACATATCAATTAAGTAAGCAGCACTATTACGATAAGTACGAGGTAAAGTATTTAAGGTTTGTTTTAATTTTTTTATAATTTCGGGATCATGTGTTTTATCATACTGACGAAGTACGATTTTACGATACAGTGGATATAAAGGTGTAAACTCGGGACTGTGTAAAATCAAATTCTCAGCATCTGCCATTAAAGATTCCGCATCACGCGAATTATTTGACACTACACGTACTAAATTCACATATTGATCTAAAAACTCACTCTCTTTTTTTAGTGTTTGCCTACTCGCAGCATTACCTGTGTATAATTTTTCAACAAAACTACTCGCTAAATTATAAATTCCCATGTAATTTTCAGTATCACTTGCACTTCTTTCTTCACGAATTAGCGTCGCATTTCCCCCATTCAGTAGGCTTAAGTTGATATCACAAGAAAGTGGAGTGCAATCTAAGTGCGTAACAAGTAATTGATCCGAATTAAGTGCCTGGCCTAAAGTGGCTAAATTTGTGTCTTTGCCTAATAATTTTTGAGTTTGTCGTATTTCAGTTTTTGAGATTAATGCATAATCAGAGTGATTTAATAAGTAATGCGCTATAGCATCATTAATTGCCAAGTTAAGCACTTGCTTTTGAGCATCTAAGAGTTTGGTTGTTTTACTAAATTCGACAGGTAACACTGCAACGTAAGTTTTGGGTTTATTTGCTTGCCAATACCAAATGCTCACACTGAGTAAACTGATGGTAATACATGACAATAATGCAAAAATGCCCCACTTATTCCTTTGTTTGTGTTTGCTAGCTAAATGAATGTCTGCCATAGAAATAGTTTCACTATTACCATTTAGCGACAATAAAATACGTTTTAATTCATCAGTAACTTCTACGCAAGATGACGGTCGGTGTTTTACATTATAAGAAAGAAGACGGTTTATAAGTAGCCCCAATGGTTCTGGGATACCCGTAATAGCGCATGCATTAGCACTGCATTTATTATTTTTTATTTGCTCTGCTATAGACTTATTAGTAAGGTCAGAAGACTGCGCACTATATGGATGTTGATTAGCGAATAATTGATAAGCAATTAATCCAAATGAAAACAAATCACTTCTAAAGTCTAACGGTTGATCATTTAACTGCTCTGGAGACATTGCTGTTAAACTGCCAAAGCTCATGTTTTCTTCCGATTGCAAAGTATCTTTTATCTGTGAAATACCAAAATCAGCGATTTTAGCTGAACCACTTTCATTGACCAAAACGTTGCTTGGCTTCAAATCAAGGTGCAAAATATTTTGCTGGTGAATGGTTAACAACCCTTCACTTATATCAATTAATAATGCTAGCTTTTCTTGTGCAGTTAATACTTGTTTTTTTAACAAACGTTCAAGTGTTGTACCTTTAACATATTCCATTTCAAGAACCAATTGCTCACCATACTGGATGGTCTTATAAATCTGGACTATGTTTGGATGATTAAAACAAGCTAATAATTTAGCCTCTAATAGTATTTGATCTGTAACTGAAGATGATAAATCGATTACTTTGAGCGCAACTTGGCGATCTAACTTTAAATCAGTAGCAAGGTAGACTTTGCTCATACCTCCTTGTGCTAAAACGTTTAGCTTATGGTAATGCTCTTCTAATTTAAACACACTGCAACTCAATAATATTTACATTTTAATGGTTAGTGTAACTTCAAAGATTAAATAATTACAATCTATTGATATTATTTAAGTATAATAAATTATATCAATAAGAAAAAACGGATGAACCATGGCTGTTTTAAAACATATAGAATCCCAGAGTAAATTCTATTTACGTGCTTTCCACCGCTTTGGTAGATTAGTACACTCTGTAGATACTTTGCTTGATTTTCCTGAAATTACACGTATTCATGCCGTAATTGAATGGCTAAATGAGCAATGGTGTATAAATGATTTAAGCAAAAATGGCGTTTGGTTAAACGATAAAAAAATCAGTAAAAATCAAAATATACCTTTAAAAAAAGGCGATAATATCCGTTTTTCTGAAGTAAATAATGCTGTGTATCAAGTTATTTGCGTTGACCCACCAAGAGACTTATTGTTACCAGAAAATGCCTCGCATGAAGACGTCATTTTTCTAGAGCAATACCATTTTTTACCTGACAATAAGCAACCTGAAGTGATTGTCTTTTTCGACTCACAGCAGCACTGTTGGTATTATGAAACTATGCAAGATCACCTTCAGACCCTAATGAGTGATGGTCAAAATTTATATATCGGCGGAAAAAGTTGGTGCTTATTTCAGGCTGAATCCACCATGCAAGAAAAAACAGTTGAACTCAAAAGACAGCCTAATAATAATTTAGAGTTCATTTTCAGCCTAAGCCTCGATGAAGAATTAGCCGAACTAAAAATCAAAAAAAATAAAGTTACATTAGACTTTGATGTGCGTTCTCATCATTATTTAACCTTGCTATTAGCGCGATATAAATTAAATGATATGCAAAATAATTTTGAGGCTGATGTACAGGGTTGGGTGCAAGTAAAAAAACTAGCAAAAGATTTAGGTATTAGTGAAGGTCACGTTAATATTCAAATCCATCGCGCACGAAAGCAATTTGTTGAAATACTTAATAATGAAATAACACCCAGTGCATTGATAGAACGTAAACGCGGAAAAGTCCGCTTTGGCGGAAAAACGTTTACTATTTATAAAGGAAAAAAAATAGAGTCTTCAAATTTAGAAGACAATGTAGAGTGAGCAGCAGATCATACAATAAAAAGCACTAGTGACATTTTTAGTAATAAATTAGACCGGCTGAAATAGTCGGTCTAACTTATTTTTAATAGTTTATTTTTTAACGTGTAATATTATCAATCTCAACGCATTGGCTACTTAATTTCAACTCGCTGAGAGCGCATAACAATCTCGTCATTTAGCTCAATACCCAACCCTGGCTCTTCTGATACTTCAAAGAAGCCGTTTTTAGGCTGTGGATCTTGCAAACATAACTCGCGGTTCCATTTTTTAATCGCATAAGTATGGTGCTCATGAATTAAAAAGTTAGGGATAGCCGTTTCTAAATGCAGTGATGCTGCGGTTGCAACAGGGCCGCCACATACGTGAGCTTGAATTCGCACATCAAAAATATCAGCGTAGTCACATACTTTCTTAGTTTCGGTAAAACCACCGCACAAACCAATATCTGGCTGTAGAACATCAATACTTTGATCTTCTAAATATGGGCGCACTCCCCAGCGGTTATACAGACGTTCGCCACCAGCAATAGGCACATTAACTTTATCTGCTACTTTTGCGTGTAATGAGTGGTTTAAGTAGTTAACTGGTTCTTCAAAATACATACTGTCAAATTCCTCTGCAATTTCACCCAACTGAATGGCTGTTGTCACGCCTGGTAAACTGTGGCATTCAAAAATAATATCCACTTCATCGCCTACTGCTTCGCGAATAGCTTGCATGCGCGCACGGTATAACTTCATTTCAGTACGTGAGATTATTTTTGTACGATCGTAATAAGTATTGCCGTCTTTATCGTACTGAATTGGATCTACTTTAACTGCATCATAGCCTTCGGCCATCGCTTTTAAAGCCGCTTCTGCATATTCTTGCGGCTGTACTAGCGCTTTAAATTCGCTATCCCAGTCAAACTGTAATTGCGATGCGTATGTACGTAGTTTGTCGTTAACTTTACCGCCTAATAATTGATATACAGGTAAACCAAGCGCTTTACCTTTAATATCCCAAAGCGCGGTATCAATTGCGCTCATTGCGGCATATACAACAGGTCCGCCGCCTAAACCCCAAAAGCTTTCACGTAACATACGTGACCATAGTTTTTCTGTTTGAAATGGGTCGTGGCCGATTAAAAAGGCGTCGGCCATTTCTTTAATCATAGCAGCGGCTGCACTGTGGCCTAAATCGTAAGCAAGGCCTGCCTCGCCAACACCACTAATACCTTCGTCAGTATGAATACGTACAAATACAGGTGTCCAAGAAGGCCTATCAGGACAGTGAATATCAAATACTTCAACGCGATTTACTTTCATTAAAATTCCTTATTAACCGCTATGGGTTATTTTGCAAAACTAGAGTCAAGTCGATACGCTTTACGCAACATCGCAGGCCACGCAAGTTGCCCGCCAGTGCTGCCGCTGTGTACTACGCTTGCTTGATTATAAATATTGTCGATTATAGGCTGCGGCACTTCAATAACCTCTTGCGAGCTTGATTGTAGCGCTAATTGAATTTCGCATGCGCGCTGTAAATCATAAAAGCGCATAAACGCATCGCCTACCGTTGGGCCTACCGTTAAGCCACCGTGGTTTACCAATAACATATGGTTAGTGCTGCCCAAATCATCTTGCAGTACTTTTCGTTCATCGTCGTTTACTGCAAGCCCTTCGTAGCCATGATAAGAAAGCGATGGCAGTGAAAACATTGAATATTGGCTAAGTGGTAACAAACCATTTTTTTGTGTAGCGACTGCGATTGTTTCTTTAGTATGAAGGTGAATAACACAATGAGCGTCTTCGCGTACCTCGTGAATCGCACTGTGAATAGTAAAACCAGCTGGATTAATACTAAATGGCGTATCGTCAATAATGTTGCCGTCTAAGTCAACCTTCACTAAATTAGAGGCAGTTACTTCATCAAAGGTTAAACCAAAGGCATTCACTAAGTAGTGGTCGGTGCCAGGCAAACGTGCTGATAAATGCGTATAGATTAAATCCCCCCAACGAAAGTGCTCTACCAGTCTATAACATGCGGCTAAATCAACACGAAGTTGCCACTCTTGTGCTGATACTTTATTTTTTAAATCGAGTTGGGGTAAATCAAACATAATAAGCCTTTTAAAACGTACATTATCAATCTGTACGAACAGATGTTTAGAAGTCTAAAGCAGTCTCTATTTTATAGCAAACACCAAACAAAACAGCCACACTATTGTGTGGCTGTTTATAAAGCTAAAATACCAATTGCATTCAAATGGTATAACTGCGTAAATTATTTTACGTTAGCGAGGTAATCTGCAATTGCGTCAAACTCTTCATCTGTTACCGTTGCAACCATTGCTTTCATGGCCATGGTCATACCGTTGTTACGTGCACCTGATTTAATGTCTTTCATTTGCGCTACTAAGTAGTCTTTATTTTGACCATTTAGCTTAGGGTACATACCCATAATTGGTGCTTTACCTTCAGCACCATGACAGGTTTGACAATTTTTAGCGGTATAAAGTGCAGCGCCATCAGCAGCAGCTGCATTAAACGAAAAGCTTGCAGCTAAAGTAATACCCGCACCTAATAGTAGTGTTTTCATCTTGCTCATTGTATTTACTCTTCTTTTTTGACGGTTAGAAAAAACTGTTCTATTGATTGTAGTAAACAATCAAATAAAAAGCATACGTACGAAACGACGCTAGACGATCAACTTAACCAAAAACTGCTAACCCGTTTCTACTCATTTATCTTAACAAACAAAAATGAGCTTCCCCTTAATGGGGTATTACCAAACTATATCATCTGGTACTTCAAAGTCTGCATATGGGTCGTCTTCATCTTTTGGCTTGTTTTCAGGCTCTACATGAAAAACAATATACTTTTCGTCAACTTCAGTCACTTTACGCGCTGGTTCATCGTCTAAAACGTAAAATTGCCCTTCTAGTACACAGATAGCTAAACGACCACCCGATAACGCTTTTTGCGTTTTCTCGTTCACATCGATATTTTTTACTTTGTTTTGATAAGTAAAATTAAATGTGCGCTCACCACGAATAGCGTCTTGGTTGTGGTGCTCTAAAATTTGTTTAACACGCGCTTCTTGTTCGCGCTGCTTTAAGCTCACTTGGCGTGTTTGGTTAAGCTCTTCAGCTTTTTTTTGCTGCTCTAGCTTGGTTTGTTGGATGTGCTTTTGCAGATCACTTGGGTTACTAGTAGCCCCTTTCTTTTGCTTTTTTTGTTGCTTACGTTTTTCTGATTTAGCAACTTTAGCATTATGCGATGTTGTTAATCCTGCTTGAAGCAATTGGTCTTGTAATGAACCCATGGCTTTGTTCCACTAAAAACTAATATTAAGGTTATTTTAATCACCAACGAGTCTAAATAACAGCGCTATCGACATTAATCTAACAAACTAGTTAAAACAAACCATGATATAGCGCAAAGAGCGTGCTTTTAATTATGAATTAAAAGCAATTTTTAATACAATGCCGCCTAACCAATCAGCAAATGTACAAGGCATATAATGCGTTTACCTCACCTACTCGTTTGCTCGGTATTTATATTTTTTGTACTTTATGCGCCACAGCCCTTACTCAGTCTTCTTGCGAATGAGTTTAATGTAGCCCCTGCGGTAGCTGGCAGCTTAATGACCGCAACTATGCTACCCTTGGCCATTGCACCACTTGTTTATGGTGTACTTTTAGCAAAACGCAACCCATTACTCGTATTGCGTATTGCAATGGTATTTTTAGGACTTAGTAGCCTGCTTTTCATTTATGTACCGAGCTTTGAACTTTTACTCTTGGTTAGATTTCTACAAGGTTTAACGCTTCCAGCAGCTTTAACAGCAATGACTAGTTATATAGGCATGAGCTACAGCGCAGATGCCCTTCAAAAAAATATGACTCTGTATATTGGTAGCAGTATAGTTGGAGGTTACTTTGGCCGCGTACTCGCCGCTTTGTTTAGCGATTTGTGGCATTGGCAAAGTTTTTATTATGTTATTGCTTTTATGCTTATTTTTTTGGCTTTAACAATTAAGCATTCTCGCTTTTCAAACCCAACTACACCGTCGCAGCTCTCCCCTCTAGATTACCTTAAACAACTTAAAGAAGGTGCTGTACTTAAACTGTATGGCGCCGTTTTTTGTATGTTTTTTTGTTTCGCTGCGCTACTTAATTACTTACCGTTTATATTACAAAACACGTTTTTAATTACCAATACTCGTGACATAGGTTTAGTTTACAGTGGTTATTTAATTGGTGCTCTCGCCTCTATTACTGCACCTTGGCTGCTTAAAAAAACACCTTCAGCTTGGCATCTTTTAGTCGCTGTATTTAGTTTTTATAGTGTGAGTATTATTTTATTAATGAGCCACCAACTTAGCTTATTTTTAATCGCATTTACTTTATTTTGTGGGGCAATGTTTGTAATTCATTCAACTGCAGCGCCGCTCGTTAACAAAATAAGTAAAGCCCCACCAAGCGTAACCAATGGCGGGTATGTATCATTTTATTATAGTGGTGGTGCATTAGGGTCGTTATTACCCGGTGTGGTATACCAACATTATGGGCAAACAGCGTTTATGTTTACGCTGCTTGCGGTTTGCTTATGCGGTTTATCGTTAATTGTGTGGGCTTATTTTGAGGGTAAAAATACAACTCGCGGTTGATGCTTTGTGTAATTAAAAAAAGCTTCTAAGTCAGCCTTGCTAAGCAACCATGTTTGGGTATTTTCAAATGGATGACAATGGAACAAATCGCCACCCCAAATATCTTGGTCAACCCATAAGCTCACTTCGTTTTGCTTATCATTTAAAAGAGCCAACATAGATACACACCCAGGAGCCACTTTTAAATATTTAGCTAGCCGCTCACTTGATGCAAACCCTAAGCGTGAAAGACCTTGCTGCTTTGACAATACCTTTAAGTCTAGTTGTTTATCGTGCGCTGTAATAACTAAAAAATGTCGCTTACCCTCATTGTCACGTAAAAATAAATTTTTAAGACGTGTACCTGGGCGCTCAATCATAAACTCATCAGCCGCTAAGCTAGTATGCAGCGGCGGATGCTCTATTACATCGTAATTAATATCTAGGTGCGCTAAAAGCTCTGCTAACTTAGTTTTATCAGCCAACATATTACAAGCAACGTCCTCTTAATTGCACACTCAAATCTCGCCATATAACGTCATTAACTTCGTGTTCGTTATCGCAATACTGACGCTCTTTTAGCTCTTGATTTAATAACTCAACAGCTTGGTCTTCTAGCTGCAACTTTAAAACACTCGACTCTTCAAAATGCTCTTGCTCAATATATTGCTTAACCTCACCACGACTTGGTCTGTTATTAGGACCACGGTCAAGATTAAAGTTTTCACGATGCTTAGCTTTTACTGAAACAACATAAGCAAAAATTTTATTACCTTGCGCATCTTTTTTTTCATGAAACTGTTTGTTGTTTATTTCAAAAGGAGGCCCGTCACTTGACGCACAACCTGCGAGTAAAACCATCATCACTAGAACACTTTTTTTCATGTTTTTTGTCGTTTTAGTTTGTAATTAAGCCGAGTCTATCAAAATTTGTCATAAACAGTAAAAATTAGCGAAAAAATACTTGACCAAATTTATAAAAAAATTTAAAGTTCGTCCCGCTTGGAACTCAGCAGCCAAGTAATTACGTAAATCGTAATTTAGGAATGTGGGGCTATAGCTCAGCTGGGAGAGCGCCTGCCTTGCACGCAGGAGGTCAGCAGTTCGATCCTGCTTAGCTCCACCACTTTCCTACCTCCTCATCAAAAACCAAAAATTATTTTTTCGTAGTGTTAATTACTTTTTTTTCTAACTAATTTTTATAACTTTCAACTTGAGTCTTTACAACTTCTTAGCTATATATAATGTCATATGTATTAATGCTTTAGGCTTATCATGGACACCCCTAAGCGCTCAACGTTAAAAAAACTTGCTGTTATTGGTTTGACTGCTGGCGCGATTACGCAAGCTCCTTATGTTTTTGCCCGAAAAAAAGTCACTTTAAGAGTCCTTGGTACGCATGTCACATTACAAGATGCTATTCGAAAACAAGCGATGAGCGACTTGGGTATTAATATCGAATTTACACCCGCAGGCAGTGCAGCCGTTTTACAAAGAGCGTCAATGGCCCCAAGCTCCTTTGATTTATACGAACAATGGTCAAATAGCATAAATGTGCTGTGGAATGCAGGCTCTATACAGCCAATAGAAAAAAAACGACTCACTTACTTTAATGAAATTAACAATCTCACTAAAACAGGAAAGCTCACCGAAAATGCAAATGTTGGTGCAGGCGATGCTCCGTATAAATTATTAAATGTCCAACCCGATGGTACATTAAGCGAGCACGAAAGCGATCACATAAGCTTTTTGCCTTATGTGCACAATGTTGACTCTTTTGGTTACAACACTGATTTCATCAAACCAGGTATAGCTTACGAAACAGAAAGCTGGAGTTGGCTATTAGATGATACGAACCGAGGAAAAGTAGCCATTGTAAATGCCCCTACTATCGGATTATTCGATTTGGCCTTAGCTGCACAAAGCAAAGGCCTCATAAAATTTAATAATATCGGTTCAATAACGCGTTCAGAAATGGATCGACTCTTTAGTATATTACTTGATTTTAAACGCCAAGGTCACTTTAGTGGGTACTGGAACTCTGTGCCAGAATCAATCGAGTTTATGAAGAGCAAACGTGCGCATATAGAGAGCATGTTCTCACCAGCAGTAGCCGTGCTTAATAGCCAAGGTGTTAATGTGCGCTTTGCCGCTCCAAAAGAGGGTTACAGAGGCTGGCACGGTGTGATGTGCTTATCGTCACAAACACAAAATAGCGTTAAAGATGCTGCTTACGATTATATGAATTGGTGGTTATCTGGTTGGCCGGGGGCTTTTATAGCTCGTCAAGGTTATTACATTAGCAACCCTGAACGCTCAAAGCCACTACTGAGTTCTTCTGAATGGGACTACTGGTACGATGGTAAAGCAACTGAAATAGACTTACGAAATACCAACGGTGATATAACGATAAAAGCAGGAGAGGAACGAAATGGAGGTAGTTATCTCAAACGTTTCAGTAATGTTGCAGTATGGAACAGTGTTATGCCAACCTACGATTACAGTTTGCAAAAATGGCATGAGTTAATTAGTCGCTAATGAAAATTCGTTCGATAAAATCAAAAATAATTTTAGCTTTGTGCTTACTTATGAGCTTATTAGTACTGCAAAGCTATTTATTTAATTATTCACAAAAATCATTATTAAACTTACAAAAAGCACAACACAATGCACTGATGCAAAATGAAAGTGTAACGCGTTTAGAAAACGATGTTATTTCACTGCAAAGTCAGGCGATTGCTTATGTTGATAAAGCAAATCAAAATACAATCGAAAAATTCGACCTTTATTTAAATGAAGCAAATAAAAACCTCAATCTCTTAAAAAGCAATTCTGTAGAGCATTCTTTAGAGTATCAAAGTGCACTAAACAGACTTGGTGACTACCTAAGTAACTATCAAGACACGTTCAATCAAATTGTGATGAATCGAACTAAACGAGAGCAACTTTACATAACGCAATTTAAACAACCTATTACAGATCTAAAAATACAGATAACGAAATTAGAAACGCAAGCTTCCCCTAAAAGCAAAGCTATTTTTAGCGATATATTGCTTACTATAAGCAACCTAGAGCACGCGGTAGTAAGTTACCTGTATAAACCTAATTTTGACGAAGCACAAAATGTTAATAAAAACCTTGAGCATTTACACTCAAAATTAGCGAAAGCACCTAGCATAAGCAGTGTCTCCATGAACACGATTACAAACTTAAAGAAAGCTTACAGCCAATTAATGCTGCTGACACGTAGCTACACTTTTTCGATTAATGTTGTGCTTACTGGTATTGAAAACGAATTACTCTATTTAGCTAATCAAGTCAAAAAAACTGAAAAACTGAAATTTAATGAAACTGAAAAACAGCTCAGCTCCCACCTAATAAGCTACACAGAACAAGCGAATTTATTCGCTTTATTAATTACGATTATTGTTATATCAGTCGGCTACTTTATTTTTAGATCGGTCATTAAACCAATTACTCAGTTAACCACTTTACTAAACGATATGAGTAATGAAAAACAAGTTACGCTCAATAAAAACCATCATAATCAAAGCGAGATATCCGCAGTAATAAAAGCAGCAAATATGTTGTATCAAAAAAATCAGCAAACCAAAGAGTTACTGATTGAAACGCAGGCGTTAAATATCCAAATGGAGACTATGAACAAAGAGCTTACAGTTGCGATAGCACAAGCCGAAAGTGCTAACAAAACAAAAAGTGACTTTGTGGCAAATATGAGTCACGAGCTGCGAACACCAATGAATGGCGTATTAGGTATGCTACAGCTTTTAAGAGACAGTACTTTACCTACTAAACAGCAACATTACGCAGACAAAGCATATTCAAGTGCACATAATTTACTGCATATCCTGAATAATATTTTAGATTTTTCTAAACTTGAATCAAAAAAAATAAAAATAGAAGAAATACCATTTACTCTCGACTCTATTGTAAAAAACACGGGCAATTTATTTAAAGATACCGCGAATCAAAAAGGCTTAGCACTTGAATTTAATCTACATGCTGACCCACATTTAGAGCTGATAGGGGATCCATTTCATCTGAACCAAATCATCAATAATTGCGTCGGAAACGCAATAAAATTCACTGAACATGGGAAAATTCAGTTAATTGTAGAAACAATATCCCAACAAAAAAACATAATTGATTTAAGGTTTTGTATTAAAGATACAGGCGTAGGAATTGAACCTGAACAGGTCGAGAAAGTATTTAACTCTTTTTATCAAGGTGATGCTTCTATTACTCGCAAATACGGTGGCACGGGGCTTGGGTTAACTATTAGCCAACAATTTACAAAAGTACTCGGTGGAAAAATTCAAATTCGAAGCGAAAAAGATAAAGGCAGTGAGTTTTATTTCACCTTACCATTTAAACTTTCACCACAACACAGACAAAAAAAACGAGCCTTACTCATTACGCCACAAAAAGAACAAGCTGCCCAACTTGTGTCTTTACTCAGCAGTGTTGGAATAACACCCGAAACAACAGAAGAGCCGCTACGCGCTCTCGCTAAAATATCTCAACCAAGCTCTCCTTTTGATATTGTCATTTTGTCATTGACGCAAGAAGAAGCCAAAAACAGTATTATTCTTCAAAAACTCACTGAAAGCAGTCAGCTATCTAAAAACAATTTAAAAATCATCATAATAATTACGGATACCGATCAGCCTCACACCCAGCCAACACAAAAAAATGTACATATTATAAATAACAGTTACAAACAGTCGGATATCTTAAAATTACTTGCATCTGAAAGCAAAGCAAGCATCACCCCAAAGCCTGATAACTTGATTAAATTTACTGGTATAAAAGCACTCATTGTTGACGATAACCCTCTGAATATAGAAATCACCTCTGCAATGTTAAAAAAATTAGATCTAGACATTGTAACGGCAATGAACGGGCTGGAAGCCGTTGAGTGTGTTAAAAACAATATATTCGACATTATTTTTATGGATATTCAAATGCCAGTAATGGATGGTATTTTAGCCACCAGTAAAATTAGAGAAAATGGTGAAACGCTACCAATAGTTGCATTAACCGCGGCAGTACTTCCTGAGGATAAAAAGGCAGCTATTGATGCAGGAATGAATGACTTTTTAACCAAGCCCCTCATTTTTGATATGCTATTTCAAAGCCTTGAAAAGAATTTATCAACGCCCCAAAGTGGTTTACTCATTAATATCCCTCTAGCACTTGATAACTTAGATAATAATGAACGTTTGCTAAATAAATTGATTACACAGTTCGCGATAGACTATGAAAACTTTATTGTAAAGTTTCAAAAGCTACAAGAAACTAATAATAATATTGAACTTGCTCGCCATGTTCATGCAATAAAGGGTTTAGCGGGCACTTTAGGATTAGAAGTTTTAGAGCAGCTAGCTAAAAAAATTGAATCTCAAATACGCAATAAAGAAGTTGTTTCATTTTCACTGTTTAGTGAGCAATTTGTAATTACTTTGCATGCAATTAAACAGTATCTAACAACTCAACGCCTTAGCGAAGATGTCAATTTAGAGGGCAATGAAAATGCAAGCGAACTTACAACCCTTATTGATAAAATTTATGAATTAACAATTAACTCAAAGCCAATTCCTAGCAGCTTAGTAAGAAGCTTAAATGGCTTCACTTTGAAATCTCCCTATCCTTTACTCGGACTTAAGTCGGCAATAAATCAATTTGACTATCAATTAGTATTAGAGTTGATAAGCCAATTTCGTGATGACAATTTAAATTAGCCAAGCGTAAAAAACTAAGCTAGATTAGATATTAAAGACTCAAAAGGATTGAATGTGCATTCGATGTATCCGGCTAAAAATACTAGTGAAGCTCAAGATAAAAAACACAAACCCTTAGTGTTAATTGTTGATGATGAGCCAAATAATCTTCATGTATTAGTTGAAGGGTTACTTGCTGACTATGACGTTAGAGTATCTATTAGCGGCGAACAAGCCCTAACTTTTATAGAATCAACACGCCCTGATTTAATTCTGCTTGATATAATGATGCCGGGTATGGATGGCTATGAAGTATGTGAAATATTAAAATCACGCCAAAATACCAAAGGAATCCCCATTATTTTTGTGACAGCACTGACCACTGAAGACTCAGAAGAACATGGGTTTGAATTAGGTGCTATTGATTATATCCACAAGCCTTATAAACTTGCTTTAGTAAGAGCCAGAATTCGTACTCACATAACATCGCAAGGTATGTTAGACCGACTTATAGAGAAGAACTTTGACCTGCACGATAAGCTCCTTGAAATAGAATCTCTAGCACAAGAATTAAGTGAAAGAGAAGAGGAGCTTAAGCAATTATCATCTAAACACAAGCTTTTCTATCAGGCGTTGGTGAGTACTGCCGATGGTGTTGTTATTACTGATTCCGATGGAAAAATAATTGCCGTTAACCCTTCATTTTGCCGTATCACAGGCTTTACTGAAGCCGAAGCGCTAGATATTAAGTTACATAAGCTAAAACAAAATAATCAACCTGGCATTAGTTTTAATAATGTTTGGCTCCACGCAAACAAAGCCGGCTATTGGAGCGGAGAGCTCGTTACGCGTCGTAAAAATGGTGAGCTATATCCTGAATTACTGACACTAAGTATGGTAAAAGGTGAACAAGACTCAAATGTTCATTTCATTGGTGTATTTAGTGATATTTCGAGTTTGAAAGTAACTCAAGAACGCATTGACTACCTTACTTGGCATGACGAACTAACCGCTTTACCTAACCGAAACGGTTTTCTAAAGCAGCTAGAACAACAATTACAGCGATGTTCTTTAGACAATAACTATGCTTATATTTATATAATAGACATAGACAGCTTTCACTCAATTAATGATGGCCTTGGTTTGTTAGCAGGCGACAAAGTTCTTAAAGAACTTGCCAATCGTATCCATAATAAACTTGATAAAAAAGATGTTATTGCACGCTTAGGCAGCGATGAATTTGCCGCTTTGAGTAGTGTTGACAAAGGCGTTGGTCAACTAAGATCACAAGAAATTGCAGAACATAAGGCACAAGAGCTATTAAGAGTTATTAACGAGCCTTTCATAATTGATGATCAACAAATAAGTATTACGATTAGCATCGGCACCTATATTTTCCCTAGAGAAGATCAGTGGGAAAATGCAATTGAAACGATCCGAAACTGCGAAGCTGCTTGTTATAAAGCAAAAGAAAAAGGTGGTAATAGAGTTACTTTCTTTGATAACTCTTTTGGTGAACAGGCAAAACGCCGCTTTGAAATTGAACAAGACTTACGAAAAGCAATATCGCAAAATGAATTAACACTTTATGTTCAGTCTCAATTTGATAGTCAGCAAAAGTTAAAAGGTGGCGAAGTGCTCTTACGGTGGATGCATCCTGAGAAAGGCTTTATTAGCCCCGCTGAGTTTATTCCTATTGCTGAAGAGTCAGACATTATTTATGAACTAGACTCATGGGTACTTACAAATTCTTTGTCGCTTATTCAACAGTTAGATGATCGTCATTCAACACTGAGCTTATCGGTAAATATTAGTGGTAGACACTTTCATGAAGCACGCTTCCTATCATTATTAAAAACTAAAATAGAGTTTTACGAAATAAAACCAAACCAGTTAACTATCGAAATTATTGAAGGCACCTTACTCAATCACATAGAGTCCGCCATTGAGGCGGTACAATACCTAAAAAACTTAGGTGTTCGTGTATCCATTGATGACTTTGGTACGGGTTATTCAAGTCTTACCTACCTCAAACAATTGCCTATTCAAGAATTGAAGATAGACCGCTCATTTGTGTTTGATGCGCCGACTGATAACAACGATAAATTAATTATTGATATGATTGTTAGCTTAGGAAAGCTATTTCAGTTGAAAGTTGTTGCCGAAGGAGTAGAGAATCAGTCCCACTTTGATTTATTCCAAGAGTACCCTGAAGTAATTATGCAAGGCTATCATTTGCATAAGCCAGAACCAGCAAGTGATTGGATAAAAAAATTAAAATAAACCACAAATACAAAAAAGCCGAGCAATGCTCGGCTTTATTACTTACATCGTTAATTTATTCACGAACTTGGCCTTCGCCATTTACTAAGTACTTCTCAGTAGTGAGTGATTCAAGCCCCATTGGACCGTATGCATGAAGCTTAGAGGTCGCTATACCAATCTCCGCACCTAGACCCAATTGTGAGCCATCAGAAAAGCGAGATGACGCGTTAACCATTACTACAGAAGCATCAACACTGCGTTGAAATAACTCTGCGGCAGTTTGATTTTTAGTACAAATTACTTCGGTGTGGTTTGAACCGAACTGTGCAATATGCTCAACTGCTGCCGTAAAGCTTGGAACAACGCGAATAGCAATTTCTAAATCTAGATACTCTTCACCAAATTCATCATCAGCTAAAACGGTTGCGTTATCAAAATATTTAGCTGCAAAACTGTCTGCATTTATTTTCACACCTTCTTGGCGTAATACGACTGCACACAGATTTAAAAACTCATCTGCCACATCTTGATGAACGACTAAGCCCTCTAGTGCATTACAAACACCGGTACGCTGCGTTTTACCATTAAGTAGTAAGTTAAGGGCAACTTCTAGATCTGCATCTTTATCCACATATAGATGACAAACACCTTTGTAATGCTGAATTACAGGAATCGTACTGTTTTCAGTAACAAAGTTGATTAAGCCTTCGCCGCCACGTGGAATAATTAAATCAATACTTTCGCGTTGCTGCATTAACTCCATTAATAGCGCACGATCTGGATCTGGAATCACTGAAATAAGTGATACTGGTAAGTTATGCTTTTCAAGTACGCTATGCATCACACTTGCGATAGCTTGTGAACTTCTAAGTGCTTCTTTACCGCCACGTAAAATTACGCCATTACCTGATTTAAAACATAATGCACCAGCGTCTGCTGTCACATTCGGGCGTGCTTCGTAAATCATACATACAACGCCAAGAGGTACGCGCATTTTACGAATTTTGATACCGTTTGGACGCTCGGTAATATCTCGTAGCTGACCAACAGGATCATCAAGGCTTACTATAACTTCAATGCCTTGTGCCATTGATTCAATACGCTCATCGTTTAACGTTAAGCGGTCGATCATTGAGGCAGCTAAGTTATTGTCGCGTGCTGCGCTTAAATCACTTTCATTTTCTTTTATTATAAATGCTTTTTGCTCTCTTAATGCCGCTGCCATTTCAACTAATACTTGGTTTTTAGTCTCGGTATCGAGTAAAGCAAGTGTATGTGCAGCTTTAGCTGCCTGACGTGAAATGTCCGTAATTAAACTCATGACTTCTCCAATAATGCGATATGTTTTTCAGATATAACTGGTCCAATTGAATCCTGCATTTTTTCGCTGAATTCACTCTGTTCGTTGTCTGCAATAAAGTTTAACAAACAGCTACTATAATTTGCGGTCGCTTTAGCTAGACGCGTACCGTCTTCACTTCGTACTAAAATGGTATCACCGATAGCAAATTCACCGTGTACTTCAACGATCTCATCGCCGCGAATACACCCAGTTTCACCTTCTAATGACTCATCAAACGACCCATCAACAACAACTTCACCTTGCTCGTTTGCTGTATGTGTCATCCAATGTACAGAATCTTGCATTGGCTTTTCGTATGGCGAAAAAATAGTACCTGGATTTTCTCCAGCTAATAATCGAGTAAATGTTTCTTCTTTAAAGCCATTAATAATATAAGTGGCTATACCGTGTGATGTTGCCTTTTCCGCAGCCTCTATTTTGGTTTTCATACCACCGGTGCCCACAGCACTCGTAGCACATCCTGCCATAGCATAAATAGATTCATCAATTGATTTTATTTCAGGTAATAAAACAGCATCGTCGTGCAAATTAGGATTTTTATCATATAACCCATCAACATCCGAAAAAATCAGTAAAGCATCTGCATCTGCTGCAGCGGCAACCATAGCAGATAAATTATCGTTATCACCTACTCGTAAATCGTCTGTTGTCACAGCATCATTTTCATTGATGATTGGTAGCACACCGTGCTCAAGTAACGTAAATACGGTTTCCCGAATACTTTGATAACGCTCATGATCACGTAAATCACCATGAGTTAATAGTAATTGCGCTGATGGAAAGTCAAAAAAACGGTCCCACATGGCAATCATTTCTGTTTGGCCTGCTGCCGCCATTGCCTTTTTCATTACAACTGAACGTGGTTTATCTGATGGAAACAAGTGCGCGCCAGCCGCTACCGAACCAGACGAAACCAGGATCACCTCAATACCACGCGCACGGCAACGAACAATAAACTGTGCGATGGTTAATATATAACGTGAACGGCAGCCATCGTGATCCGGTGCAATTAAAGCGCTGCCTACTTTAAGTACAATGCGTCGCCAATTTAACTTTTGCATAAATGCTCAACTTTCCATTTTATTTGCGCTCACTACTCGTGAGCTAAAACTAAGTAGCTAGGTATAAAACCTTGCTTCGAATTTATTTATCGTTTGACAGCACTTTTAAACGCACACAAAAAGGCCAAATCTAAAACGTTGTTTTAAATTTAAGCTCAGATATAAAGTAGCACCCACCCAGTGTTATGAGCAGTACCAATAAGAAAGTTTAAAAGTGTTGTTTATGCATCGCTGTAAAAAGCTGTGTGTGGCTTTTCTATTAACAACATACATAGAGCCTCTAGAGTCTGATACACCAACAGATAGGGTGAAGACTCAAGGACCGAGATTTAATCGCCACGATGGGGATTAAATATTGAAAAGTAATAGTTCAACTCAAACTTTTATTTGTTAAATGAAATAAACAAACTTGTCCAATAAAACTATACTTAAGAATTCGGAAAATAAAATTTTAACGTTCAGATACTAATTTAGTATCCAAAACATGATTATAAGCAGTAAAAATGACCGTGGCATTAACGTTCAACTATTTTAACCAACAATCTTAATTAGATAACTAATAATTCGAACTCGAAGTATAATACGCTAAATTACACAGTAAGATCAAGACTAAAATTCAAACAAAGCTATTGCACATTAATAATGAAAACATATATTTTTAATATTAATCAATAAGATAACAATAGTTAATGTACTTTTATAAAGTCTTTGCATCCGAGATCCAAAATTAAAGCTCACTAATCTTTTATTAGCAGCTAAAATTGATAAGTAATATTTGAATTTCCCGTGTATACCCCTGTATTAATAGTTAACAAAAGTTATACTTTTAAAATATATCGTCATAAATAAGGAATTCTTAATCTATGTCAGCAATTTATATAGCCGGTATCGCACTTTGCTCTGTACTTGCCCAATGGGTCGCGTGGGCATTTAGAGTACCCGCTATTCTTTTTTTATTGCTTACTGGTCTTTTACTTGGGCCATTTAGTGGTGTTTTAGACCCTGATGCATTGTTAGGTGATTTACTGTTTCCAGTTGTATCACTAAGCGTTGCAATCATTTTATTTGAAGGTTCACTTACTCTGCATTTCAGAGAATTAAAAGGGATTGGAAAAGTTGTAAGAAACCTTTGCTCAATCGGCATGCTTACTACCTGTATTATTATTAGCCTAAGCGCCTATTGGTTACTTGAGCTTAATTGGCGTGTAGCTGCAGTATTAGGTGCAGTGTTAGTTGTAACAGGCCCTACTGTGATAGCACCGCTATTAAACTCAATGCGCCCAACACAAGACATTGACCGCATACTACGCTGGGAAGGTATTGTAATAGACCCAATCGGCGCATTGTTTGCTGTATTAGTATTTGAAGCCGTAATGCTTGTAGGCCAAGGCGAAGTATTTAGCCACACTATTATTGCTTTAGTTAAAACCCTCGGCGTTGGTTTAAGTATTGGTGTTGCTGCAGGCTGGCTAACAACACTATTAATGCGCCGCGAATGGCTACCATTTGAATTACATAAGTTTGGAATTTTAGCGTTAGTACTCATTAGTTTTTCTGTATCAAACTATTTAAGCCATGAATCGGGTCTTTTAGCTGTGACAGTATTTGGCATTTGGCTTGCTAACCAAGACGATTTAGAAATAGATTCTGTACTTGAGTTCAAAGAAGACTTGTCGATGATATTAATATCAACGCTGTTTATTTTACTTGCAGCACGCTTACAGCTCTCTGATTTAATGATGCTCGACAGCGATGTATTTATATTTTTAGCCATCGTACTTTTTGTTGCACGCCCATTATGTATTGCTATTTCGACCTTTGGTACTGACCTACCAATGAAGTCTCGCTTGGTACTTGCTTGGATAGCTCCACGCGGTATAGTCGCCGCTGCCGTTGGGTCGGTATTTGCACTTAGTATGATGGAGTCTGGTGTTGCTGATGCTGATGCTGAAAAAATGGTACCTCTCATATTTACAGTAATTATAATTACCGTTGTACTACAGAGCTTAACTGCGATTCCTGTTGCTAAACTTTTAGGTGTACGCCAACCATCGCCAAATACGATTTTGATTATTGGTGCAAACCATGTTGCACGTGCCATTGGCCGAGGCTTAAAAGATCAAAATATTCCTGTTCATTTATCAGACCCAGCATGGGAAAACTGTAGAATGGCACGTATGGATGGCTTAGCGTGTTATTACGGTAACCCGCAATCGGAGCACGCCGAACGCTATTTACCACTAACTACTATTCGCAGTGTACTAGCACTCTCACCTAATCGTCATCACAACGCGTTGGGCGTCCAATATTTTTCTCACTTACTTAATGAGAAAAATGTATTCTCATTGCGCTCTTCAACGTCGCACGCAAAAGCAAATAAAGACAGCGCAACGTTTTTATCACGACAAATACTTTTTGGTGACGAAGGGTCATATGCACGCTTAAGCAGCATTATAGCTAAAGGTGGTAAAGTTAGTTCAACACGTATTTCTGATGAATTTAGCTGGGAGCAATATCTAGAAATGAACCCTGAGGCTATACCACTGTTTATTCTCATTGGTGATAAAGACAGTGATGAGGATACACCAATTAAGCTCAGACCGTTTACAATCAACATGGAAAAACCGCCGCAAGAAGGCGAACGCGTTGTTGCATTACAGCCGCCTAAAATGTCAGTTTTAAAAGACCCGCAAACAAAGGCTAAAGAAGACAGTTAAATACTTTTACAGTCTGTAAAAACTAAAAAACCCTAACTTAAAAAGTTAGGGTTTGTTTTTTAAAGCCATTAAATAGGAAGACGAGCTCGAGCAACCACACTTGCTGGCATTTTTTCAGCTAATTGAGTAAGTGATTGTTCAATTTTTTGATGGGTTGCTTTATCTGCTACCATAGAGTTAAACAACCATCGATACGCATCTTCAAAGTCTCGTGGACTACCAAAGCCATCATTAAATAATTTAACCAAGCGCAATTGAGCTTTTAAATTGCCTTGCGATGAAGCTTCACGTAAATAAGTAATTGCCATCGCTTTATCTTGTTGCACTAATCGGCCAGTGTCGTAGTAACGTCCTAGTTGCTCTAATGCTGCCGCTAAGCCCTGCTGAGCAGCTTTACGCATATAATACAAACCTAACTCTACATTGCGATCAACGCATACGTTATAAGCCAGCATATCGCCATATAAAAACTGATAAGACGGTAACGCCATTTTATTGGCTCGTGCTTCTATATCTTGCACTAACTGGCAATCATCAGCCTTTACGCGCTGTAAATGGACATTTTTATTTATCAATGCAATCAACTCAGGCTCAGTGTACAACGGCACAGCAGCAGATGTTTCCTCAGCTAAGCTATTGCCACTTATGAGTAAAGAGAGTGATGTTAGCGATATTGCCAACATTGAATTACAAAATAATAAACGCATATTCGCCACATATAAAAATGATATCTACAAAATACTATACAAAGATCGTTCCAAAGTGAATTTTAGGCACAAAAAAAGCTGCACTAGGCAGCTTTTTTTAATCTAATAGTAATTACGCAAACGGGTTGCGAAGTACCATAGTCTCTACACGATCAGGACCTGTAGAAATAATATCAATTGGAACACCCGTAATTTCTTCAATACGCTTGATGTAGTCAATTGCAGCTTTTGGTAAACCGTCAAGACTTGTTACACCAACTGTGTTCTCTGACCAACCTGGCATCTCTTCGTATACTGGTGTTACTTTATCGTAACCTTCAGCTGCTAATGGCGTTACGTTAGTAACTGTACCATCTTCGAGCTTGTAACCAATACAGATTTTAAGTGTTTCTAAACCATCTAAAACGTCAAGCTTAGTTAAACAAAAACCTGAAATACTGTTGATTTGAACTGCACGGCGCATAGCCACTGCATCTAACCAACCAGTACGACGAAGTTGACCTGTTGTTGCACCAAACTCATGGCCTTTATCGCCTAAATGCTTACCAACTGGATCTTGTTTATCAAGACCATCGTAAAGCTCTGTAGGGAAAGGACCTGAACCAACACGTGTCGTGTACGCTTTAATAATACCTAGAACGTAATCAAGGTTTAATGGACCAAAACCTGCACCCGTCGCAACGCCACCAGCGGTAGTATTTGAAGACGTTACATAAGGGTAAGTACCGTGATCGATATCAAGTAACGTACCTTGTGCACCTTCAAATAAAATGTTTTCGCCTGCTAAACGCGTTTGATCTAAAAGCTCAGTCACATCTACAACCATTGCTTTTAAGATATCAGCAACAGCCATTGCATCATCAAACGTTTTTTGGAAATCTACAGCATCTACTTTGTAGTAGTTAACTAAAGTGAAGTTATGGTATTCAAGAACTTCTTTTAATTTAGTTGCAAATAATTCCGGATTAAACAAGTCACCTACACGTAAACCACGGCGCGCCACTTTATCTTCGTACGCTGGACCGATACCACGACCGGTAGTTCCAATTGGCTTATCGCCACGAGCAGTTTCGCGGGCTACATCTAATGCAACATGGAAAGGCAAGATTAGTGGACATGCTTCGCTTATTAAAAGACGCTCGCGTACTGGTACGCCGCGCTTTTCAAGCATGCCAATTTCTCTCATTAGCGCTTCTGGTGATAAAACTACACCATTACCAATCACACATTTAACATTGTCACGTAATACACCCGATGGAATAAGGTGTAGAACCGTCTTTTCACCTTCGATAACTAAAGTATGACCCGCATTGTGGCCACCTTGATAACGAACTACTAAAGATGCTTTGTCCGTAAGGAGGTCAACTACCTTACCCTTACCTTCGTCACCCCATTGGGTGCCTAATACAACAACGTTTTTACCCATTGTAAATTCACTTAGAGAAAATTAGGACGAGATTTTACCAGAAAACTAAAGTAAAGATCACCCCTGTTCAGCTTATTTTTTCCGCGTAGTTTTTTTTAAACCTAAACGATAGCTAATAACCACATAAATAACAGTAATTTAAACTATTAAATACCCATTAACAAAAAGCCCCGCAAATGCGAGGCTTTTAACTTTTAAATACTTAATGTAAAGCTTATTGAGCTTTAGCACCTTTCATATATTGGAAGAAGTCGCTATCTGGTGAAAGCACCATAACGTCTTGCTTATTTTTAAAAGTCTTTTTATATGCTTCTAGCGAGCGTACAAAACTAAAGAACTCAGGGTCTTTATTATATGCATTTGCATAAATCCCAGCAGCGTCTGCATCACCTTGACCACGTACAGAACGAGAATTACGCTCTGCATCAGCAAGCATAACCGTTACACGGCGATCGACACCGGCACGAATAGTTTCAGCTTTTTCTTGACCTTCAGAACGATGCTCTTTTGCAACGGCAGTACGCTCAGCGCGCATACGTTGATAAATAGAGCTACTGACTTCTTGAGGTAAGTTGATTTGCTTAACACGCACATCAAGTACTTCAATACCTAACTCGCGTGCACTTTCAGAAGCTTGTACTAACGCCTCTTCCATTAACTCGCTACGCTCACCTGATACAATTTCGCGAATAGTTCGCGTACCAAAGTTAGTACGCAAGCCATTATTTACTTTTTGTTCAAGTAACGTTTCAGCATATTGCTTATCGCCACGAGCACGTAAGTAAAAAGTGCTAAAATCGTTTACACGCCATTTTACAAATGAATCAACAATTAAGTCTTTCTTTTCACTTGTAACAAAGCGGTCTGGCGTACCATCTAATGTTTGAATACGCGCATCAATACGTCGTACTTGGCTAAAAAACGGTACTTTAAAGTGTAAACCAGGGCTGTAAACAACAGCACTGTCTTCACTGTCTTTTTGTACTTTGCTAAATAGCAAAACAATTGCTTTTTGCCCTTCAGGTACAACAAAGACTGACGAGAAAGACATCACAATGGCAGCTAATAGTATTACTAAACTAAAGTTTTTCATTATGCTTATCTCCCTTCATTAAAGCGATCATTGTTAAAGCGGTCATTACCACCATTAACAGTGCTATTGCGTGATGTATTCACTTTATTACGTAAATCTTGAATATCACTTGAGCTTGGTAGAGCAACACGTGTTGCTGTGCCTTGCTTATCCATGATCTTATCAAGCGGTAAATAAATCATGTTATTACCACCTTTCACATCAACCAATACTTTAGAACTACTCCCTAACACTTCTTCCATTGCATCAATGTATAAGCGCTCACGAGTAACTTCTTTAGCTGCTTGATATTCAGGTAATAACTTTTCAAACCGAGCCACTTCACCCTGTGCTTCTAAAGTTATACGCTCTTGGTAACCTTCAGCTTCCTGCGTCATACGTGTTACTTGACCACGTGCACGAGGCTCAATTTCACGGGCGTAGGCCTCTGCTTCACGAATGAAACGTTCTTCATCTTCTTGTGCAGCAATTGCATCATCAAATGCATCTTTAACTTCAGTTGGCGGACGAGAATCTTTAAAGTTAACGTCAGTTACAATTAAACCCAAGTTATATGGTTCGATAATCTTATTAAGCTCATCCCATGTATTTTGACGAACAACCTCACGACCATTAGTCAAAACTTGGTCCATTTTGGCATGGCCCACAACATAGCGCAGTGCGCTATCTAATGCTTCTTCTAAGCTGCTATCAGCATTAGTTACACTAAATTTGTAAAGGTATGGGTCAATAACTCGGTATTGCACCTGAAACTCAACGCTTACTACGTTTTCGTCTTCAGTTAACATAAAGCCAGTAGCTGATAGTGAACGAACTGCTTCAATATCGACTGGGATCACTGTTTCAATAAACGTCATTTTCCAACGCAGACCTGGATCTGCAATTCGGTCATATTTGCCAAATTGAAGAACCACACCACGCTCGGCTTCTTTTACCGTGTAAATACCACTTAACGCCCATACAATAACGGCGATAATAAGTATAAATGAAATACCGGCTCCGCCAAGTCCACCACCGCTACCATTGCCGGATTTTTTCCCGCCAAATAAGCCGCCGAACTTGTTACTAAATTTACGGAACACCTCGTCTAAATCAGGTGGGCCTTGATCACGTCCGCCTTTATTATTCCACGGATCTTTGTCATTGCCATTATTACCCGGTTCATTCCAGGCCATAGCTATACTCCATTGTTATCTAAATAAATTAGGAAATTGTGTTAAATCTAACAAATCTACCGCGTTTCTCATACAAAAACCGACATTTAAACGTCAATTTTTAATTACGGCTGATAAAACCAGCAATTTCAGGACCAAATTCTTTAATTAAACGATTCCACTCAACCATAGGCATTCTAACATCTAACAGCCAATTACCTTGATCATCAAATCGCTCTTCATGCACTGCGTTTAAACTAAATAATGCAGCCCTTAGGCGACCATACAATGGCGTAAGAAATAAGGTTTCGTTAAGCATTTTCTTAGCAAGTAACTCACTAATGGCCTCACTAAGTAATTCACAGCCCTCACCAGTCTGGGCGCTAAGCCACACCCTTATAGGTTGTCCTTCGTCATCGCGATCAATACGGGGAGCTACGTTATCTAGCGCATCAATTTTATTATAAATTAATAGCTGTGGTACTTCATCGGCTTCAATTTCTTTAAGCACAGATTGTACTTGTTCAATATTTTCTTGAAGACGAGAGTCTGCTGCGTCAATTACATGTAGCTGTAAATCAGCTTCACGTGTTTCAGTAAGCGTTGCTTTAAAAGCCGCGACTAAGTCATGCGGTAAATGACGAATAAAACCAACCGTATCCGCTAAAATAACGGGGCCAACATCACCTAATTCAAGCTTGCGTAAAGTTGGATCAAGCGTTGCAAACAACTGATCGGCCGCATATACGTCTGAGTGTGTAATACGATTAAATAACGTAGATTTACCCGCATTCGTGTAACCCACTAACGATACAGTAGGTATTTCATTACGTGTACGAGCTCGCCTACCTTGTTCGCGCTGTACAGCTACTTTAGCCAAACGCGCACGAATATTTTGAATACGAGCACGAAGTAATCGTCTGTCGGTTTCAAGTTGGGTTTCACCTGGCCCACGCAAGCCAATCCCGCCTTTTTGACGTTCAAGATGGGTCCAGCCTCGAATTAATCGAGTTGACATATGGCGAAGTTGTGCCAATTCAACCTGCAGCTTACCTTCATGGGTACGTGCACGTTGGGCAAAAATATCAAGAATTAGCGTCGTTCTATCAAGTACACGACACTCACAAACGCGTTCTAAGTTACGCTCTTGTGACGGTCTGAGTTGATGATTAAAAATAACGACATCTGCATTGTGGATTTTGACAATTTCAGCTATTTCTTCTGCTTTACCGGTACCGACGAATAGTTTCGGATGTGGTGCTTGACGGCTGCCTTGCACAACCGCCAAACTACTAACACCAGCAGAGGATACCAACATTTCTAATTCATGAAGATCTTCACGATCTCCTTCTTTAGGTAAGTCGATATGAACTAAAATTGCCTGTTCGCCGGATTCATAGCGGTCAAACAAGCATTACGCTCCTAATTAAAAGTTTCCAGCTTCTGGCTCTTCAGTGCTCTCATCCCCTTGAACACCTTGGAAGTTGACTGCGCGAGCAGGTACAACTGTTGAAATTGCGTGTTTATACACCATTTGGTTTACAGTATTTTCAAGTAAAATAACAAATTGGTCAAATGACTGAATTTTACCTTGTAATTTTATGCCATTTACCAAAAAGATTGATACTGGAATGCGCTCACGACGTAGTGCATTCAAAAATGGGTCTTGTAACGATTGGCCTTTTGCCATGTTATTATTCCTTCGTTCTAGGTGTTATTATAATTAAGTGGCTGAACTTATTTAACAAAGCTAAATTTTGTTCAACTACTACTAGCTTAGCGAACTTACTACACGATGCAAGTTTTCTTCATCACCTGTTGTTAACCAAGTAACATCAGGCCAGCTTCTCAACCAAGTTAATTGACGTTTGGCCAATTGACGTGTAGCAGCGATGCCGCGGAAAACCATTTCATCATGGTCTATCTCACCCGCAAGGTAATCCCACATTTGTCTATAACCTACACAACGAATAGAAGGCATATTGGGGTGTAAATCCTTACGTAGATATAGGGTCGAAACTTCATTTTCAAACCCCTGATCAATCATTATTTTAAACCTTTCTTCAATTCGCGCATGTAATTCACTGCGTTCTTGCGGTGCAATCGCAAATTGATGAAAAGTATAAGGTAAAGGTGGCTGTTTTTGCTTTTGCAACTCAGTCATGGCTTTACCAGTTAATCGGTAAACTTCTAAAGCGCGATTAATTCTTTGTGAATCATTTTCACTCATTTTTTCAGCTGCTTTAGGGTCAACTTTAGCTAATTCTTTATATAAATGAGGCCAGCCAAATTCTTTAGCTTGTGCTTCTAATTCTGCTCTTATTACTGCATCTGCTTCAGGCAAAGGCGATAAACCATCAATTAAAGATTTGAAGTACAACATTGTACCCCCAACCAATACAGGCACTTTACCTTGTCTATGGAATTCGTCAATTTTTTGCACTGCATCGCGCCTAAAATCTGCAACTGAATACGTTTCACTCGGGTCAAGTAGATCAATTAAATGATGTGGAGCTTTAACAAGTTCTTCTGCATCGGGTTTTGCAGTTCCAATGTTCATATCTTTATACACTAACGCTGAATCAACGCTGATTATTTCTGTATTTAAATGCTCGCACAGTGAGATAGCCAATGCTGTTTTACCAGCAGCAGTTGGACCCATTAAAAATATAACTGGTAAATTACTCAACACTGATACCTTAATCTAATTGCGTTAAATAGTGATTTAACTCTATTTTAACTGCTTTTTCGCGTAAGCGTTCAATAGTTTGCGGATTATTTTGTAAGCGTATTTGTTGCGCTAAAAATACATTGCTCAAATAAAATCGAGTTGGTACACATTTCATCTGCCACGCTAACCAGTTCTCTATATTTTCGAGTCCCGCTTTACATGCATTAAGCAGCTCACCTATTGCTGTACTTACATCAAGTAAATATAAACACGCTGGTAATTTTTTAACCATTACAAACTGTTTTTCTATTACGAGTTCAAAACCAAGTAAAGTAAACCACGATTGCTGAGCCTTTATAAGCAAGCAATCTTCTTTGTCTAGGCTTACCCGCACAGGTAACAAAAGGGCTTTCCCTTCTAAGCTCCCAAGCTCCTTGATTTGATTATGCCAATCATCCACTAATACATATTTGAAATGTGAGCAATACAATTGCTGCTCTGCACTAAATACACACGCACCTTCATTAACACTAATGATAGAAACCATCTGTAAAGTATTATGCGTTTGTGCTGGCTCTAACGGCTGTTGTACAGCGGGTATGTTTACTGCATTGTCAAAATGCGCAGCGTGTTGCTCACTCACACCTTGATAAAATGCATTTACATCATGATGATTCGCACTTGATGTAGCGCGATATGTCCCACTCCCCACGCCACTTCGTGTGCCTGATGACGAACTACCTGTCGTTCCAGAATAAGAAGGCTGTAGTTGCGATTTAGGGTAATCAAATACTCCATCGCTCTCTATATTATTACCGCTACTATGTGTTGGGCTTGTGAGCACAGAAGGAAATTCAGTTTCAGTGCTTACTGACTCGCTAACAAACTCACCTTGCAAAGGTACTACAACTTGCTTAATAGCTTGCAATATAAAATCATGAATTAATCGCCCTTGATGAAAACGCACTTCATGCTTAGCAGGGTGAACATTTACATCGACCTGTCGTGGGTCAATATCAATATAAATAACAAACCCAGGTAGCTCTTGCGTCCCACTCACCTCTTCAAACGCTTGGCGTATCGCATGTAAAATAAGCTTATCGCGCATCATGCGATTATTCACATAAGTGTACTGAGTAGTGTTCGCTGAGCCTACAGGCAGCACCCAACCATGCAACTGTAAACCGCCTTCTCCTGATTGAATATGCAAACCTTGCTCGGCAAAGGCCTTGCCTGCAACTTGTGCTACGCGTGTTATAGCCTGAGAGGGATCAGTTTTGGCACGATACTGCCTTACTACTTTTTCGTTGTGAGTTAGTGTAATAGAGACATCAAAGCGACTAAGCGCAATACGCTTTATCAACTCATCAATATGGTTAAATTCAGTTTTTTCGGTGCGTAAAAATTTACGACGTGCTGGAGTATTAAAAAATAAATCTTTTACTTCAATGGTTGTGCCATCGGGGTGCGCTACTGGCTTTACTTGCACGGCCATGTCGCGGCCTTCTGCAAAAGCTTGCCAAGCAGCTTCTTGCTCTTTTGGTTTTGAGCTCAGCGTTAAACGCGACACAGAACTAATTGACGCAAGTGCTTCCCCTCTAAAGCCAAGTGAGCAAATGTTTTCAAGGTCATCAAGTGATTTTAATTTACTTGTTGCGTGGCGAGAAAGCGCGAGCGTTAGCTCATCTTTACTTATCCCAGCGCCATTATCACGAATACGAATAAGCTTATGACCGCCGCGCTCTATATCTATTTGAATACGGTTAGCACCAGCATCTAAACTATTTTCGACTAGCTCTTTTACTACCGACGCTGGACGCTCGACCACTTCGCCTGCAGCTATTTGATTGGCTAAACGCGCGGGTAATATTTCAATATTCATGGAACTTCCTAGCAAACATTGCGCTGATAATAGTGACTAACTTTGCGGTATATCAAGCTCTTGCCCAATAAATAAAGTATTAGAGCTTAGTTTATTAACTTGCTTTAATTTACTGACCGTAATGCCATAACGACTTGCCAACATACTCAAAGACTCTCCAGGGCGTACTTTATGTTTTGTTGGGTATTGCGACTTTAATTTAGCAAATAAAGAATCATCAGGTGGATTTTTTAAATAATAATTTTTAATTGAAGTAAATATCGCTTTAGCTAAACGCTCTTGATGATTAGCGCTTTTAAGTAATTTTTCTTCTCGCGGGTTAGATATAAACCCCGTTTCTACCAAAATAGATGGAATGTCTGGTGACTTAAGTACAGCAAGGCTCGCGTGTTGCGGATCTTTTTTATGCAGTTTGGCAACTTTACGCAACTCTTTAACCACCTCGTCGGCTACACTTAAGCCAGTTTTCATCGAGTGGTCCATCGACATATCAAGCAATGCTTGTGCTAGATATTTTTCATTAGCGGCATCTTTCATCACATCAGCAGCACCACCTAAAAGCTCAGAGTGCTTTTCTTTATCTTCTATCCATTTACCTATTTCTGAATTAGCACGCCTTAATGATAACACCCAAACAGAGGCACCATTTGGTCCTGGGCTTGTAAATGCATCTGCATGAATAGAAACAAAAAAATCGGCCTTTTTTTCACGAGCTCGATTAGTACGCGTATTGAGTTTTACAAAATAATCACCGCTTCGTACCATACGTGAAATCATACCGCGCTCACCGTCGATCATACGCTCTAATCGCTTTGCTATTTGCAATGTGACTGTTTTTTCGTACGTGCCTGATGGACCTATGGAGCCAGGATCTTCGCCGCCATGGCCTGCATCAATTGCAATAACAATGTCGCGTTCTTGACTTAATTGGCGATTTTTAGCCGCTGTTTGTGCAGGTGATACAACAGTTTTTGCTTGGCTCTTATTATATAAATCAACAACGAGTCTATTTTTATAAGGACCAGTAGGTGCTAAAGCAAACACAACAGGCTTTACTGGTGCGTTTAATTCAAATACTAACCGTACACTGTGCTTATTTTTAGGTTTTGAGTAGCGTAGCTTGCTCACTATTTGATGTTTTGGTGGTACACCTGGCAGTATTTTCAACTCGCTAGTATTTTCTAAATCGACCACTAAGCGGCTAGGGTTTTTTAGCATAAAATAACTAAAGTCGGGCTTGTCATTTAAATCAAACACCACACGCGTACTGTCTGGTGATGGCCATACACGTACGCTATTAATAGTATTTTTCGCCCACAGCGGCAGGCTTATGGTAATAACCATAAGGTAAATAAAGAGTTTAACTGCACCTCGACTCATTTGATAATTACTGCCTTCACTATTTTATTGTTTTTTATTTAGTTTTTCGACAATTGCTACACCGCGATCACTCGCACTATTAATAACAATTTTACGTTCGTTACCCACATAGCTTAGGGTAATATCTAAATCAGGCACAGGAATAAATTCGCCACCTTTTTCAGGCCATTCAACAACACAAATTGCATTTGCTGAAAAATAATCGCGTATTCCCATGTATTCGAGTTCTTCAGGGTCGCCTAAACGGTATAAATCAAAATGATAAACATTTGCTCGTTCAAGCTCATAAGGTTCTACTAACGTATATGTGGGGCTTTTAACCTTACCAACATGGCCAAAGCCTTGCACTACGCCACGGGTAAACGTGGTTTTACCAGCACCTAAATCGCCATGTAAATAAATCACCGCACCTTGCTCTATAATAGCTGCAACTTGGTTTCCCATAGTAACGGTTGCCCCTTCATCATTTAGGTGTGATTCAAAACTACGCGTCATTACTACCTCAAAAATTTACTTAAAAGCGCATGTTTGCCAATCATACCAGAATATTTATTTAAGGCGATAAATTGCAGTTTCAGGCATAAAAAAACCGGCCTAAGCCGGTTTTTTAAAACGCTAGAATTATAACCCTAATTTTTTCTCAAGATAATGGATGTTAGTGCCACCATTTTGGAAGTTTTCATCTGCAAGAATTCTCTTATGCAAAGGAGTATTAGTTTTAATTCCGTCAATTACTAGCTCGTTAAGTGCATTGCGCGCGCGAGCAATAGCTACGTCACGGTTTTCACCGTAAGTAATTAGCTTCCCAATCATTGAATCGTAATGTGGTGGAACCGTGTAGTCAGCGTAAATATGGCTGTCCCAACGAATACCTAAACCACCCGCTGGATGGAAACGGGTAATTTTACCCGGTGACGGGATAAACGTTTCCGGATCTTCAGCATTAATACGACACTCAATAGCATGACCACGAATAACAACGTCGTCTTGAGTGAATGATAATGGCTGACCCGCTGCAATTTTTAACTGCTCTTTCACTAAATCGATACCAGTAACCATTTCAGTTACAGGGTGTTCAACCTGAATACGTGTATTCATTTCGATGAAGTAAAACTCGCCGTTTTCGTATAAAAACTCAAACGTACCTGCACCGCGGTATCCAATTTCAATACATGCACGTGTACAGCGCTCGCCAATGAACTTACGCGTTTCAGCAGTAATTCCTGGTGCTGGCGCTTCTTCAACTACTTTTTGGTGACGACGTTGCATAGAACAATCACGTTCACCTAAATGTACTGCATTACCTTGGCCGTCTGCTAATACTTGAACTTCGATATGGCGTGGGTTTTCAAGGAATTTTTCCATGTAAACCATGCTATTACCAAAGAATTGCTTAGCTTCTTGCTGTGTTAATGCAATTGAATCAATAAGTTCAGCTTCGCTGCGAACAACACGCATACCACGACCACCACCGCCACCAGCAGCTTTGATGATTACCGGGTAACCGATACGCTTAGCGATTTGCATGTTGCGTTCTTTATCATCTGATACTGGGCCGTCAGAGCCTGGAACACATGGAACGCCTGCTTTACGCATTGCTGCGATAGCAGACACTTTATCACCCATAAGACGAATAGTGTCGCCACGAGGGCCAATAAATACAAAACCACTTTGCTCAACTTGGTCGGCAAAATCAGCATTTTCTGCAAGGAAACCGTAACCAGGATGAATCGCTACAGCGTCAGTTATTTCAGCCGCAGCAATAATGCGCGGAATATCTAAATAACTTTCAGTTGCTGATGGTCTACCAATACAGATGGTTTCATCTGCAAGCAATACATGCTTAAGATCGCGATCTGCCGTTGAATGCACAGCAACCGTTTTGATCCCAAGCTCTTTGCAGGCGCGCAATATACGAAGTGCAATTTCACCTCGGTTTGCAATGACTACTTTATCTAACATTAGAGTTGGCCTTTTAGGTTACGCTATTATTCAATGATGAATAGAGGTTGATCAAATTCTATTGGCTCGCCATTTTCAGCTAAGATAGCTCTTACTGTACCGGCTTTATCTGATTCAATTTGGTTCATCATTTTCATAGCTTCGATAATACAAAGTGTATCGCCAACTTTAACTTGCTGACCTACTTCTACATATGCTGGCGCTTCAGGGGACGCAGCTGAGTAAAAAGAACCAACCATTGGTGATTTAACTTGATGACCCATAGGCTCAGCTGGTGCTGCTGCTTCAACAGCTACAGGAGCCGCTGCAACTGGTGCTGCTGGCGCTGGTGCATATTGCTGTGGAGCAAATTGCGGGTAACCTGGGCCTGCGCTCATATTGTTACGGTTAATACGTACTGATTCTTCACCTTCAGTGATTTCTAGCTCAGCAATACCTGATTCTTCTACTAATTCGATAAGCTTCTTTATCTTGCGAATATCCATTACACGACCCGCCTGTTAGTTTGTGTGTTAATTTAAAATTAAATTGCGTTTTGCAACCGGTTAACTGCTGCATTTAATGCTGCGTGATAACCCATTGCACCTAATCCACATATCACGCCTTGTGCCACATCAGAAAAATACGAATGATGACGAAAGGCTTCACGTGCGTGCACGTTACTTAAGTGCACCTCAAAAAACGGAATATCAACACTTAACAGTGCATCACGTAATGCGACGCTAGTATGCGTAAATGCAGCTGGGTTGATAATTATGTAATCAACCGCTTGCCAAGCATCGTGAATTCGTTCGATGAGTACTTGCTCACTATTACTTTGAAAATGCGTTAACTTAACATCTAGACTATCAGCAGCACTGGTTAGTTCGTTCATAATCTCACTGAGCGTCTGAAAACCGTATTTGTCCGGTTCACGTTTGCCAAGCATGTTTAAATTTGGACCATTTATAACTAAAAGGTTAAATTTTGCAGCCATAATACGCGATATATCCTATAAGTAATGAGTTAAGCGGTTACTAACTAATTTTTCACTTTTAAGTAAGTAGAAAAAGCAATGTAGCAACAATTTCTCACGTTAACCAACTATTATAGTGATTTCGACGTAAATAGCAGCAAAATACTGGTCTTATCAGTGTGATGGGTACAGGTATCAGAAGAATAAAGAAGGTGCCACTTAATCAGTATAGGTGGCACTATTGCACTATTATTGTGCGCTGGCGCGCACTATAGCTAGGTGTTTAGCAAAATCATCAGCGTTTAAAAAGCCAGTCACTCGTTGCATACTAAGCTCTTGCCCTTGAGTATTAAAAAACAAAATACTAGGTAAACCAAACACGGTGTACTCTTCCATTAGCTCAATTGTTTTATTGTCACTGTTAGTTAAATCAACTTGAATTAGCTGATAATGGCTAAATTCACTTTGCACTTTGGCATCTGGAAACGTGTAATGCTCAAACTCTTTACACGCCACACACCAGTCAGCATATAAGTTGACCATAACCATTCGACCGTCGTCGTTTGCTTGTGCAACCGCTTCTTTTAGCTCAGCTAAATCAGCCACCTTTTTAAACTCATTACTTTGCGAGCTTACCTGCACCGCTTGTACCGGCCAAAAGTAGTTTTTTGTTAACGTAAAGCCTGTAATAACTAATAGCGTTGCAGCAAACCACAATGCAGTTTTTAACATGCTTTGTGTTTGGCTACTCTGCCAATGATGTAAGTACAGTGCCGTTGCTAATGCAAGCACACCTGCCATTAATAATATAATGTCGGCGCTGATTAGGCGTTCAAGTAATATAAGCGGCACAACGAGCATCACAAAACCAAACAAGGTTTTAACTTGCTCCATCCAACCACCGGCTTTAGGCAGCAATTTACCGCCAGATGTACCAAGTAATAAAAGTGGTAACCCCATACCTAAACTAAGCACGTATAGTGTTAAACCACCTACTAAGTAATCACCACTTTGCGCAACAAATAAGAGCGCAGCCGACAGTGGCGCGGTAGTACACGGTGATGCTATTAATCCCGAAAGCACGCCCATTAAAAATACGCCAACGTAGTTGCCGCCTTTTTGATTATTACTTACCTGAGTTAACTTGCTCATCATACTGCTTGGCAGTTTTATTTCGTACCAGCCAAACATAGACATAGCCAATAATACAAATAATAAACTAAAGCTGATTAACACAAATGGATGCTGTAAATACCCCTGCACTTGCCCACCAAGCGCTGCAACAACCAAACCTAGTGCTGCGTAAGTAACAGCCATACCTTGTATATATACAAACGATAGTGCAAAGGCTTTTTTAGTTGAAAGGTTTTGCTGACCCGCAATTAAGCTCGACAAAATAGGAAACATAGGGAATACGCATGGCGTAAAAGCAAGGCCAACACCAACAGCAAAAAATATGAGTAAATTAGTTATTAAGCCCTGACTTGCTAACTGCTCGGTAAAAGTAAGTTCTTTTTCGCCATCATCCGAATTTGTTGTAGGTTCAGTGGCAGGCTCATTGAGTGCTGCAAACGTACTTTGCGCAGTTGCTGCTTCATCTGTAGTGTTATTTTGCTCTACATTTTTAACCTGTGCGCCATTAATTACACTAAGTGGAATGCTAATCACTTCTGGCGGATAACAAAGCCCGGCTTTAGCACAGCCTTGGTAACGCACTTTAACTACGGCACCGTCGGTAACATTACTTAGCTTACTAATAACACTTGCGGAATTAAAAAAAACCTCTGTTTTACCAAAAAATTCATCTTCAATAATTTCGCCACTGCCGGAGTCGCCTACTTGAATGTTTGCACCTTTGGCGATAATTTCTATTTTCTTTTTATATAAATAATAGTCTGGCGCTATATCCCAACCTACAAACAAGGTGCTGCCTTGCTGATCAAAGTCAAACATAAACGCTTGGTCTACAGGTAAAAAAGTCTGTTGCGGAGGCCCAAGGAGATCACCAAGCACATTATTAGTTGTAGCCTTTACAGGCGCAGTTAATAGCGTTACCAATAATAAAAAGAAAAAACGCATTAATTCAGTACCTCATCCATCCAATTAAAATATGCTAAGTTTCCAGTTGCAACATCAATAACTTGTATCTCTGGAACTTCATAACTATGCATTGCTTTTATTGTTACAAACACATCGTTCATTTTGTCTGATTTCGTTTTTATAAGTAGTTTAGTTTCAGTCGCTTCAGCCACTTCGCCTTCCCACATATAAATAGATCCCACATTGGGTAAAATATTTACACAAGCAGCAAGCTTTTGCTCAACTAATGCCCTTGCAAGTATACGTGCTTCGTCTTCATCTTTGCAGATCGTGAAAATCAGTTTAAATTGCGTAGTCATTGTGAACCTTTACTTATTTAACAGTGTCTAGCTTCATAGTATCTGATAGCCGATACAATGTGTAGACGCTTAAATATCAGTAAAATGACTATACCTATGCCCTAACCTTGAAAAGAGACCTCGTCACCCTCATTTATATTTCATCAACTCTTTTGAGTGTCATTATTTAGAGAGCGTTATGTTTAGATTTTTATTTGTGTTGTTTATCATCATCCCTATTATCGAAATTGCCTTACTGATTCAAGTAAGCGATGTGATTGGTGGGTTTGCAACAATCGCACTTGTTGTTATTACCGCGATTTTAGGTGCAAAAATGGTTAAACAACAAGGTATGAGTGCCCTGCAAAACGTACAAACGCAAATGGCACAAGGGCAAATGCCAGCTAAAGAATTATTTACCGGAATATGCGTTGTAATTGCAGGTGTATTACTACTTACTCCTGGCATTATGACTGACGTATTTGGGCTACTATTATTAACGCCTGCAATTCGTAACAAATTGGCAGCAGGCCTTGCTAGCCAAGCAACTGTTAAAATGAGCGCAAGCATGCAACAAGGGCCATCACCGTTTGCTCAACAACCACATTCACCGCGTGAACAGCAGCAAATGGACCAGCCGACCACTATTGATGGTGAATATGAGCGAAAAGATTAAAAATTTATCGTTTTTTCTCTTGGAATTTTTCACTCTACCCCCATTAATGAATGCAAATTAGAAAAGCTTTTTTCTGTACTGTTCAGAAACTGTTAGGAGAACTAAAAAACATGAACATTCGTCCTTTACAAGATCGCGTAATCGTTAAACGTCTAGAAGAAGAAACAAAATCTGCTGGCGGTATTGTATTAACTGGCTCTGCAGCTGAAAAATCAACTCGCGGAGAAGTTGTAGCCGTAGGTAATGGTCGCGTTTTAGATAACGGTGACGTGAGAGCGTTAGAAGTTAAAGCCGGTGACACTGTGTTATTTGGCTCATATGTTGAAAAAGTTGAAAAGATCGAAGGTCAAGAGTACCTGATCATGCGTGAAGATAATATTTTAGGCATTGTAGGCTAAACCTACTTTTCGTTTATAAACATTTAAGAATTTAGAGGAATTTAAAACATGGCAGCAAAAGAAGTACTTTTTGCAGGTGACGCACGCGCTAAAATGCTAACTGGCGTAAACATCCTGGCAAACGCAGTAAAAGTTACATTAGGTCCTAAAGGCCGTAACGTTGTACTAGACAAATCATTTGGCTCTCCAGTTATCACTAAAGATGGTGTATCTGTAGCAAAAGAAATCGAACTTGAAGACAAGTTTGAGAACATGGGCGCACAAATGGTTAAAGAAGTTGCATCTAAAGCAAATGATGCAGCCGGCGATGGTACAACTACCGCTACAGTACTTGCACAGTCTATTGTTAATGAAGGCCTTAAAGCTGTTGCAGCAGGCATGAATCCAATGGATCTTAAGCGCGGCATCGACAAAGCAGTTATTGCTGCTGTTGCAGAGCTTAAAGCGTTATCTGTTCCTTGTTCTGATACTAAAGCAATTGCACAAGTAGGTACTATTTCAGCTAACTCTGATCAAGAGATTGGTAATATCATTGCACAAGCAATGGAAAAAGTAGGCCGCAACAGTGGTGTTATTACTGTAGAAGAAGGTCAATCACTTGAAAACGAACTAGATGTTGTTGAAGGCATGCAGTTTGACCGTGGTTACTTATCTCCTTACTTTATCAACAGCCCAGAAAAAGGCACTGTTGAACTAGATAACCCATTTATTCTACTTGTAGATAAAAAAATATCTAACATCCGTGAATTATTACCAACATTAGAAGCGGTTGCTAAAGCAAGTAAACCACTACTAATCATTGCAGAAGACCTTGAAGGCGAAGCACTAGCTACATTAGTAGTTAATAACATGCGCGGTATTGTTAAAGTATCAGCTGTTAAAGCACCTGGCTTTGGCGATCGTCGTAAAGCAATGCTACAAGATATTGCTGTATTAACTGGCGGTACTGTTATTTCTGAAGAAATCGGCTTAGAGCTTGAAAAAGCAACAGTTGAAGACCTAGGTACAGCTAAACGCGTAATTATCACTAAAGATGATACAACTATCATTGATGGTGCTGGTGAAGAAGCAGGTATTAGCGGTCGTGTTTCTCAAATTAAAGCACAAATTGAAGAAGCAACATCAGACTACGATAAAGAAAAACTTCAAGAGCGCATGGCTAAACTAGCTGGCGGTGTTGCAGTAATCAAAGTAGGTGCTGCTACTGAAATCGAAATGAAAGAGAAAAAAGACCGCGTTGAAGATGCATTAAATGCAACTCGTGCAGCGGTTGAAGAAGGCGTAGTACCTGGCGGCGGTGTTGCACTTGTACGTGCTGCTAGCAAGCTAGCTGATTTAGTTGGCGACAACGAAGATCAAAACCACGGTATTAAAGTTGCACTTCGTGCGATGGAAGCGCCACTTCGTCAAATCGTAACAAACGCAGGCGACGAAGCATCAGTTGTAATTAACGCAGTTAAAGGCGGCGATGGTAACTACGGTTACAACGCAGCAACTGGCGAATACAACGACATGATTGAAATGGGTATCCTAGATCCAACTAAAGTAACACGCTCTGCATTACAATTTGCAGGGTCTATTGCGGGTCTAATGATCACTACTGAAGCAATGGTAGCTGAAATCCCTAAAGACGAATCTGCTGGTGCACCTGATATGGGCGGCATGGGCGGAATGGGTGGTATGGGCGGCATGATGTAATAAACATCACCGTTTAAGCACCTCGCTTATATAAAAACCAGCTTCGGCTGGTTTTTTGCTTTTTAGCACATCAAGATCTGCAATATGGTGTATGAAGTCAAAATTTGGCCCTTAGAATTCAATTCAAAGCTTAATAGCTCTTTTTATAAAGTATAAAATTTAGGTTGGGTGTCACTTTTATCTTTATGGATTTAGAAAAGGGGTCGCTTTTTTTTATTTAAATAGCTTGACCCACCCTAGAGTAGGGCAACATTAACAAAAGAGTAATCTAGATAATAAAACTAAAGTATTTCGGCAAAAAGATGCTACTTCAGCAATTCCAATATTAATTGAGAAGTTTACTGTTCTTGATATAACCCAGTAAACTGAACCCAGACCGTTCGCAATAGCTAAAAATATTAACGTGATAAGCATATGGCGTGCATAAACCAGTCTTACAGACAAGTGTTCTCTGAGAGTTTGAATAGTAGAGTATGCTTCAGCACTTTCATCTTCTAAACGTGACATTAAGCTATCATATTCAGCTCTTATAGATTTGAGTGAGTGAAGCTCTGTAAATATCATTAAGCAAATAACAATTGAAACAATCACTGCTACCAATGCTATACCAACATTAGCAGCAATTAACTCATCAATAGGGGCTTTCCCTTTTGCAGAAACAATAGCCTGTGTTCTTGTTGATGTAAGAAAAATAGTCGCAGGAATGGCTAATGATTTAGTTAATGATGAACTTATAAGATCGTTTATCTTAACCATATAATCACGATATTTTTCCTCATACTCTTCCCTTAATTCATCGAAAGAAAATCCAACTACATAAGCTTGATATGCTTCATCAAATCTTAAACTAAACATAGAGAAATTTTTGAGGATGTATGTAAATCGCTCACATCTATCTATGTTTGAAAGCATTGTTATTAACGTGTTTTGTAATATATGACCTTTTTCTAAATCGTGCTTTTCATCACTGTCGATCAAGCTAATAAATTTTGCTAGGCCATCGAAACCGTTAGTTAGATCATCCGCACAATACTTATTAAATATCTCAAGCTTCTGCCTATATAAAAACATGATACTTTTTGAGTTATGGTCATCAGATTTTTTAAGTAAATAATTCCAAATATCATGAACTTCAAAATAATGTTTTAGCTTTCCTGTAGGAGTATTACATGGAAAATAAACAAATCCTTCAGGTTCTGATGTTAATAAGAAAGAAGGAGGGGGCTCAACGGGGTGACGAGATACTAGCTCATCATAATTTTGATAGAACTTGATTTCACCATCAAGTCTAAATTCGATTTTAAAGGTTGTACCAAAACTATTAGTATCAAGTGTACCGATGTCAATGCGGCGTTTCGTTCTGGCTTGTAAAGGAGTAAATAGTTCATTGATTAGTGAACTACCAGAATACTTCTTTAACTTTTCTAACAGATCTGCATTTAACTCAATTTCAGCTTCAAGTAGACGCTCACCATCCTTCCAAGATGGAGTTAATAATTTTAATGCTTCAAGCGCTAGTTGCATTGACATAAGTTAGTTATCGTTATTTGTAGTATTCGGTTGGAATTTTTGTACATCATCAATTATAGATTGAGGTAAATTGTTAAATTTTAGACTTCTATTTTCCCTGTCAAACTCAATAGTCTGATTTAATTGACTAGCGTTAAAGCTAATTTTGTAATGTTCAGTTTGCACTTGTATTCGAGAAAATGTTCTTAATACGGTCTTGTCTATACCTATGGAGTCACTTAGACGATATTCTTCATGTGCAACATGTAGGAATATCTCGCTATCTTCTTCCTCTGGAAATAAATGGCGGGATAAAGCTTCTAGGTTTACTTTGTCCTCACCCAATGTATTTAAACGTTCTAAACAATAGTTTTTTGCTGAGTCACACAGGTTATGTATTTGTTCGCTGTTTCGTTCTAGGCGGTTACATGTTTCAGTGATTGCATCTTTTAGGGATTGCGTGTCTATTTTACAGTTAACAGGTTCATCACAACCTAAAAATGTTTGGAAATATCGCCTTACATCGCCAGTGCCTTTACCAAGTTTAAATGATATAGGGCGTTCTTCGTTGCCTATCCAATCATTCAGACATACTTTTGCACCCAAATTCAATGAATCAAGGTTGATACGTTCAATACTCTCAAAAGTTAAGTCTTCATCATTTATGTCGGTACCGTCTATACGGTGCAAAAAAACAACGCATAAAAAGTAGATATTTTCAACATTACCCTCTTCACCTACATCTTGAGAATAGAAGTAAGTAATCAAGAAGCCATCTTTAGCATTGATTGCTTGGGCTGTGTTTAATTTTCTAGCTAATAATTCAGCAATACTTGAAGAAAATGCACGATAATCATTGAATTCCATTTGTTCCTGAGATAAATGACGTTCCATTAGGTTAGCAAAAGCCGATTGTTCAGGCTCTGTAACAAAATCACCTACTTTCATGCCTCCGCCCTTGAACAAGGTTGTGAGTTTATTCGTTACTGTTTCAGAAAGATCTGCAATATCATTTTCTTGCTCTCTAGTTTCTGCTACAGCCATATTGCTTCGTTCATTACGTTTAATGGATGATATTATGAGGTTATGAATGATTCCGTTCATATTAATGTTAATCGACTAAGAAGTTATTATAAAGCTATTGAATCATTTATATATTGAAAAATAAAGAAATTAATTGTACATCCATTGTGACTTTTAATGGGCTAGAGTCAGGGTAAGTTATTACGTATCTTATATATGCAATTAGCAGGAACATTTATAAGGGACAGTCACTCAAAATAACTGGGATCTAGATTAAAATATCTAATCTAAAGTACGGATTGGGGTTAATTCCTAATGTCCGTAATGTGACAATTGTGATGGTTAGCAGTATCTCGTTATGGAGGCGAAAGTGTCTTAGTGTAAAACCTCAATTTCATGTGTTAATAACACAAGGGTACGATGAAGGGTATGCTTTCTATTTTTAATTTATTTTAAATATAAATCATAGCCTTATATTTTTTTGTGCAGCATGATGTAATCATCCCCTAAGCACCTAGCTCAAATAAAAACCCAGCTTCGGCTGGGTTGTTAGCTATTGGGCACAAATAAAGTAAAAGCCACAGGTGTGGCTAATTAATAAAATGACTTCGCGTATCCCTTTGCTTCTTAAATGCATGCCAAGCCATACTCAGAGTTAATTTTATTTATTAAAAATTATTAAGGATATTAAGATGAATAAAAAACCTGAACTAATCATCTCATCACTCGATGCAGATAGATTGTATGGCTTAATGGAATCACTACCTACAGGTAGCTTTGCTAATAAAAAAGAATTGGAAGCTGAACTGGCACGAGCAAAAATAGTCGAACCTAAAGATATGCCATCGTCAGTTGTAACGATGAACTCAACTGTAAACTTTATTGTTGAGTCTTCTAAAGAAGAATTTACGTTAACCTTGGTGTACCCGAAAAACAGTGACTCTAACGGCGATAAAATATCGATATTATCACCTGTAGGTAGCGCATTACTTGGACTAACCCAAGGCGACGAAATTGAGTGGCCTAAACCGAGTGGCGGCTTAATAAAGGTAAAAATAAAAGAAGTAACCTATCAACCAGAACGTGCTGGCGAATTACACAGATAAACACTTTATGCACTTAGTACTAAAAAATTGATTTAAAGTAGACCCAGCCACGGTTGGGTTTTGCTTTTTATTATAAAGCAGATTGATACTGTTTAATTTATACCCATATCTAAGTTACGTATAACTAAGATTTATATTAAATGGATTTATTAAATAACAACGGAATATTCATCTTCTTTGTTTTTATTGCCCTTGTGACTGGGTTATTTTCATTCGTAGTTTGGGCTATGCTCAAAATGGTCACGTGGGGTAAAAGTATGTCTAAGGGGGCTTATTTATTTTTAGCATTCTTTCCGCTTATTTCACTGATGCCTATTCCGCCACCTACATACGAAAATGTACAAAAAGCAAAACAAGAACAAAGAAAACGCAAAGAAGACTCAGGTGATCCACCCGATGATGAAGACGAACTCGTAAGTTAATTCATATTACATACTGCGGGCATATACCTGCGTAATCGTTTGCTAAATATGATAAAAAGTACATTTATTTAATAGTAAGAAGTAAACCAAACATGACTAACGTTCAACAGCATATAAGCAGCATTGCATTAGTTGTTAAGGACTACGACGATGCCATTGAGTTTTATACTCAAAAGCTAAATTTTGAATTAGTAGAGGATACTGATTTAAGAGATGGTAAACGCTGGGTGTTAATTTCACCTCCAAATTCAAACGGGACTTGTTCAAACAGGGCTAATTCGAACAGAACCAATCTACTACTTGCTAAAGCCACAACACCCGAACAAATGAGCGCTATTGGTAATCAAACGGGTGGTCGTGTGTTTTTATTTTTACATACCAATGACTTTTGGCGAGATTATAATTTAATGCTTTCTAAAGGCGTTACATTTAACGAAGAACCTAGAGTAGAAACCTATGGCACCGTAGTGGTTTTTGAAGACTTATATGGTACAAAATGGGATTTATTACAGCTTAATAATCAGTGAGATAAAATGCTGTTAAATATAAAAGCAAAATTTTTATTAAGCGCAGGAGTTATTGCATCTGCAGCGGCTGTATGGCATTTACTTTGTATATGGGGTGGCACTAGTTGGTTTATATTTGCTCGCGCTCCAATACAAATAATAGAATCATCACAGCAAGGTACGCTCCTTGCGCCTTTAGGCAGTATTGCAATAGCTGGACTTATGTTTGCCTGTACTGCATTTGCCTTATCAGCAATTGGCTTAGTGCGTAACATAGTACTTACTAGAACCGCTTTAATTGCTATTGCAACCTTGTGTATCATACGAAGCTTAAAAATTATCCCTGCATTAATGCGTGCCGATACGTGGAATATTATAGCGAGCAGTGTTTGGCTTTATGTAGGTGTATGCTTTTTAGTGGGTGCAATAACGTTCCACAATTTAAAGCCGAACACTGATAGTTGAGTGACGCTTAAACTCACGTCACTTTATTAACTAACTCTCTTACAATTGGGAATAAATCACTGGGTAGCATGCCCCTTTGCCCGTCTCGCTCACTTGCGATATCACCGGCTTTAGCATGCAGTGTTACACCATAGCGTGCTGCTTCATCAATAGTTAAACCTTGAGCAAGTAATGCCCCAATAATACCAGTCAGTACATCGCCACTGCCGCCAACGGCGAGTGCCGGACTGCCATCTTCACATACCCACGTTTGCTGAGCATTATCTATTAATGTTCCTGCGCCTTTTAATACACAAGTCGCGTTATAGCGCTTGGCGCAAAGGCGGGCATAATTAAAGCGGTCTGATTCGATTTCGCTGGTGCTAACACTTAGCAGTCGCGAAGCTTCGCCTGGGTGTGGCGTAAGTATGCATTGCTCTAACGTGTATGATGAAGCTTTCTTAGCCAGTAAATTAAGGGCGTCTGCATCTATAACCAATGGCATTTTATTGTTTTGGCAATATTGCACTACTTCATCGAATGTTTGTTGTGCCCACTCGTCTTGCCCAAGCCCTGGGCCAATAACAACGCAGCTTGCCCACTCTAGCGCTTGATGTAAGTTATTACTGCTTACCATAAGTTCTGGTCTACCAATACTAATAGGCGTTATTGAGCTTTCGTGTGTATACACCCTTACCATGCCAGCACCCGTTCTAAGGGCTGCTTCACTACTTAACCTAATTTCACCTGCAGTACCTTGATTGCCACCAACACATAAAAGTTTACCGTGGCTTCCTTTGTGACTATTGATTGCCCGCGTGGCTATTCCTTTAAAGCTATTAATATTTATCAAGGTTCCTGATGATTGAGCTATACAAGTAAACGCATCGCCAATTGCTAAATCATCAAAAACTAACTTACCGCTATATTGTTTACCAGCCGTCGTTGTGAGCCCTTGCTTTATACCTACAAAAGTAACGGTTGAAGTAGCTTGTACTGCGCACCCTAAAGGCTGTCCTGTATTTGCTTCAATGCCTGATGGAATATCAATGCTTATTACGGGCTTACCACTGCTATTTACAGCGTTAATTATATTCGCAAAATTATCGCGTACGGCGCTATTAAGCCCAGTACCAAGGAGCGCATCAATAACGATATCGCACTCATTAAGAGCATCTTTTGTAAAATGAGAAACCACCCCACCCGCTTCTATCCATAGCTGCTGCGCTTTTGCAGCATCACCGTTTAATGTCTTATCAGGTTCAGCAGCGCATACTGTTACCTTTTTACCTGATTGCATAATAAGCCTAGCTACAACGTAACCGTCTCCAGCATTGTTACCATGGCCAACAATGACTAATGTATGCTGCGCATCAAATAACTGCCATTGCTTATATACAGCCTCTCCTGCACGCTGCATTAGGGTAAATAAATCACAATGACTATTTTTAGCTGCAAGCGCTTCGTTATCTCTCACCTGCTCGGCGCTAAATAGAGTTTGGTTCAACATAAATATTCCCCTTAACTGGCTCTAATTTTACTTTATCAAGACTCAAATCTATCGGCTAGATTAGTAATTAATTTTTTGTATTTTATGTAGCTGTGTTAGGAGGTAAATATTTAAATAAAAAGCCACTCTGGAACAAAGGTAGGAATACCGCTTTTATATGACACTTTATTTTAGACATTAAAAAGCCCGAAACTAGGCTCGGGCTTTTTGGTAATAATTAGCTAGGCTAATAATTACGCTTTGAACGTTGCTACAAAGCACCTACGCCTAAGGTAAGAGCGCCACCTTCATATAACACTTTTCTTCAGACATTAAAAAAGGCCACCTAAGTGACCTTTTTATAACAATTAACTTTAAAGCTAATTATTACGCTTTGACCGTTGCTACAAAGCACCTACGCCTAAGGTAAGAGCGCCACCTTCATATGACACTTTTCTTCAGGCATTAAAAAAGGCCACCTAAGTGACCTTTTTATAACAATTAACTTTAAAGCTAATTATTACGCTACGATAGTTGCTACAACACCAGCACCTACAGTACGGCCACCTTCACGGATAGCAAAACGAAGACCTTCATCCATCGCGATTGGTGCGATTAGAGTTACTGTCATCTTGATGTTATCACCAGGCATTACCATTTCTACGCCATCTGGTAACTGTACGTCACCTGTTACGTCAGTTGTACGGAAGTAGAACTGTGGACGGTAACCTTTGAAGAATGGAGTATGACGACCACCTTCATCTTTAGAAAGTACGTATACTTCTGAAGTGAATGTAGTATGTGGGTTGATTGAACCAGGCTTAGCTAGTACTTGACCACGTTCAACGTCTTCACGCTTAGTACCACGTAGAAGTGCGCCGATGTTTTCGCCAGCACGACCTTCGTCAAGAAGCTTACGGAACATTTCAACACCAGTACAAGTAGAACGAGTTGTATCATTGATACCAACAATTTCTACTTCGTCATTGATGCGGATGATACCAGCTTCAACACGACCAGTTACAACAGTACCACGACCCTGGATTGAGAAAACGTCTTCGATAGGCATGATGAAAGGCTTATCGATGTCACGCTCTGGCTCTGGGATGTAAGAATCAAGTGCGTTTGCAAGCTCAACAATCTTATCTTCCCACTCTTTCTCGCCTTCTAACGCTTTAAGCGCAGAACCAGCGATTAGAGGTAAGTCATCACCTGGGAAATCGTATTCTGAAAGAAGTTCACGAACTTCCATTTCTACTAGTTCAAGTAGCTCTTCGTCATCTACCATGTCACATTTGTTCATGAACACGATGATGTAAGGAACACCAACTTGACGAGAAAGAAGGATGTGCTCACGTGTTTGTGGCATAGGGCCATCTGTCGCAGCAACTACTAAGATCGCGCCGTCCATTTGAGCAGCACCAGTGATCATGTTTTTAACATAATCGGCGTGACCAGGACAATCTACGTGTGCGTAGTGACGTGAAGGAGTATCGTATTCAACGTGAGACGTTGAAATAGTGATACCACGTTCGCGCTCTTCAGGAGCGTTGTCGATTGATGCGAAATCTTTAGCAACACCGCCGTATACTTTTGCAAGTACGTTAGTGATTGCTGCAGTTAGTGTAGTTTTACCGTGGTCAACGTGGCCGATTGTACCAACGTTTACGTGCGGTTTTACGCGTTCAAACTTTTCTTTTGCCATCTTAAAAAATTCCTAATAAAGAAATTAAAGCCTGACTCACTATTGAGCCAGACAAGCTAAAATTATATAACAGCGCGAGCTGAAATTATTGTATCTGCAACATTTTTAGAGGCTTCAGCGTACTTCACAAACTCCATAGAGTATGAGGCACGGCCCTGAGTTGCAGATCGTAAAGCAGTCGCATAACCAAACATTTCAGAAAGAGGAACTTGCGCATTAATTTGCTTAAGCCCACCTAATGCATCTTCCATGCCTTCGATTATGCCGCGACGACGGTTTAAGTCGCCAACTACATCACCCATATTTGAATCAGGAGTGAGTACTTCAACCTTCATTACTGGCTCTAAAAGTACAGGGTTAGCTTTAAGCGCCCCATCTCTCATTGCCAGTGAACCTGCTATTTTAAATGCCATTTCATTCGAATCTACATCATGGAATGAACCATCATATAAAGTCGCTTTAACGCCAAGTAATGGGTAGCCTGCCAGTACACCTTGAGACATTTGCTCTTGGATACCTTTGTCTACCGCAGGGACGAACTCTTTAGGAACAGAACCACCTACGGTTTCGTTAACGAACTCGTAAATTGGTGACTCATCATCCGTAATATCCATCGGTTCAAGTTTAATCCAAACGTGTCCATATTGGCCACGACCACCTGACTGACGTATAAACTTCCCTTCAACTTTAACAGTTGAACGAATAGCTTCTCGGTATGAGACCTGCGGCTTACCAACGTTACATTCAACACTGAATTCACGTTTCATACGGTCAACGATGATATCTAGGTGAAGTTCACCCATGCCAGAGATTATAACCTGGCCTGATTCTTCGTCAGTTTGTACGCGAAAAGAAGGGTCTTCAGCAGCTAGTTTTCCTAGCGCGATACCCATCTTATCTTGGTCAGCTATAGTGCGAGGCTCAACCGCAATAGAGATTACTGGTTCAGGGAATTCCATACGCTCAAGCGTAATAATAGAATTCGGATCACACAGTGTTTCACCTGTTGTTACGTCTTTAAGACCAATAGCTGCCGCGATGTCGCCTGCGAAAACTTCTTTGATCTCTTCACGAGAGTTTGAATGCATCTGTACGATACGGCCAAGTCGCTCACGCTTACTTTTTACTGGATTATATACCGTGTCACCCTGTTTAACAGTACCAGAGTAAACACGGAAAAAGGTCAAGGTCCCAACAAACGGGTCTGTTGCAATCTTAAAAGCGAGTGCAGCAAACGGCGCTTTATCATTAGCCGGACGTTCTTCCTCAGTACCATTTTCTAAGATACCTTGGATTTGTTTCACTTGTTCTGGTGACGGCATATATTCAACAACGCCATCAAGCACAGCTTGAACGCCTTTGTTTTTAAATGCGCTACCACAAGTAACTGGAACAATCTCATTAGCTAATGTTCGTTGACGTAAAGCATTTTTAATTTCTGCTTCACTTAACTCTTCACCTTCTAAGTATTTATCCATTAGTTCTTCTGAGGCTTCAGCAGCGCTTTCAACTAAATGAGAGCGCCATTCTTCAGCCAATTCCAGAAGCTCTGCCGGTATTGCCTCATAAGAGAAAGTCATACCCTGGTCCGCTTCGTTCCAGTTAATCACTTTCATTTTTATAAGGTCAATAACACCTTTAAAGTCGTCCTCAGCGCCTACAGGCAACTGAATTGGAACAGGCGTTGCTCCAAGACGAGATTTCACCTGGCTAACCACAGCTAAGAAGTCAGCGCCCGTGCGATCCATTTTATTTACGAAGATCATTCTCGGAACTTCGTATTTGTTCGCTTGACGCCAAACTGTCTCAGTTTGCGGCTGTACACCAGATGAAGCACAAAGAACAACTACCGCACCATCTAGTACGCGTAAAGAACGCTCTACTTCGATAGTGAAATCTACGTGTCCTGGAGTATCAATAATATTGATACGATGGGCGTCAAATTGAGCATCCATCCCTTTCCAAAAACACGTTGTTGCAGCAGAAGTGATTGTGATACCACGCTCTTGTTCCTGCTCCATCCAATCCATAGTTGCAGCGCCATCATGTACTTCACCGATCTTATGAGAAAGACCCGTGTAGAACAGAACACGTTCTGTTGTGGTGGTTTTGCCTGCATCTACGTGAGCAACAATACCTATATTACGATAGCGCTCAAGTGGAGTTGTACGTGCCATATGATCCTCTTAAAGGTTAAAGACAGATTACCAACGGTAATGAGCGAATGCTTTATTCGCTTCAGCCATACGGTGAACGTCTTCACGTTTCTTAACCGCAGTGCCTTTATTATCAGAAGCGTCAACGATTTCTTGAGCTAAACGTAAGCCCATAGATTTTTCGCCACGCTTACGTGCAGCGTCTACTAACCAACGCATACCTAATGCGTTACGACGAACTGGACGTACTTCAACTGGTACTTGATAAGTTGAACCACCAACACGGCGAGATTTAACCTCTACCTGTGGGCGGATGTTATCAAGTGCAGTTTCAAAGATTTCTAGGTGCGACTTGCCTGATTTCTCAGCAGCCACGTCTAGCGCACCATAAACAATTTTTTCAGCAGTAGATTTCTTGCCGTCTAACATCACGATGTTAACGAATTTAGCAAGAAGTTCCGATCCGAACTTAGGATCTGGAAGAATTTTACGTTGACCGATTACGCGTCTTCTAGGCATTTTGTATCTCCGGTTTATTCAGGTTTGCTCTTTCGAGTCAATCACCCAAAACAATAATTATAAATATTTAGTGCTTGGCCTTACTAACGGAATACAATTACCCTTTAGGGCGTTTTGCACCGTATTTAGAACGAGCTTGACGACGATCGCTAACGCCTGCACAGTCAAGTGCACCACGAACAGTGTGAAAACGCACACCTGGTAAATCTTTAACACGACCACCACGGATTAGGATTACACTATGCTCTTGAAGGTTATGACCTTCACCGCCAATGTATGAAGTTACTTCGAAACCGTTAGTTAAACGTACACGTGCTACTTTACGTAACGCCGAGTTTGGTTTCTTAGGTGTAGTTGTATATACGCGAGTACATACACCGCGCTTTTGCGGACACGCTTTTAGTGCAGCTGAGTTACTTTTCGTAACCTTGCTACGGCGTGGCTTACGCACTAGCTGGTTAATAGTTGCCATTTAAATAGCTCCTGAAATTAAAATTACTACTGAAAAAAATAAAAAATCCGCCCTTTATTTACGAGCCTGCATTAAGCACACAAGTAAATGGGTGGCGGAATTTTAATGAGCAAAGTTTAACCTGTCAACCTAAACTAATCGCAAGACAGCATATAACTGCCTTACGATTACTTAATCTATTGATTAAGAACAGTTTATTGATTTCCAGACAAATCAGCATTTAGAGCGTCTGTAAGTGCTTGAGTTGCCTCTTCTGCACTTACTGTTTGCTCTTCTACGACTACTTTGCTTTGTTTACGGCGAGCCATACGTTCTTGATGATACGCAAAACCGGTACCGGCTGGGATCAAACGACCCACAATTACGTTTTCTTTAAGACCGCGAAGCTCATCGCTCTTACCATTCACTGCCGCATCTGTAAGAACACGTGTTGTCTCTTGGAAAGACGCTGCAGAGATGAAAGATTCTGTTGCTAGTGATGCTTTTGTGATACCCATTAATTGGATTTCAAACTTAGCTGGGATCTTACCTTGTTTTTCAAGGTCACGGTTTGCGATATTAACGCGCGCCACTTCGATTTGTTCACCAGCTAAGAAGTCAGTATCACCACCGTGTATAATGGTACATTTACGTAACATTTGACGGATAATTGTTTCAATGTGCTTGTCATTGATCTTAACGCCTTGCAAACGGTAAACCTCTTGCACTTCGTTAACGATGTAGTTAGCAACATGAGTCACACCACGTAAGCGTAAGATGTCATGTGGTGATTCAGGACCATCGGCGATAACTTCACCTTTAGACACTTGCTCACCTTCAAACACGTTAAGTTGACGCCACTTGTGAATCATTTCTTCGTAATGATCACCTTCTGGTGGAGTAATAACTAAACGCTTCTTACCTTTAGTCTCTTTACCGAAGCTAATTGTACCAGTTACTTCAGCTAATATAGCTGGATCTTTTGGCTTACGAGCTTCAAATAAGTCGGCTACGCGTGGTAGACCACCCGTGATATCACGAGTTTTCGAACCTTCTTGCGGAATACGTGCTAACACGTCACCTGGGTTTGCTGTAACGCCGTCAATTACTTCAATCGTTGTGAATGAAGGAAGACGTGTTTCTTGCAAGCCGCGCTCTTCACTTTCGATGATAAGCTTTGGTTCTTTCGTATTTACTTTAGCAAGGTCTTTAACAACTACACGGGTTAAACCAGTTAGTTCATCAGTCTGTGCTTCAGTATTTGAGTCATCAATATCGCTGAACGATACTTTTGATTTATGCTCAAGAACGATTGGGTGACTATGCGGGTCCCAAGTAGCAACGATGTCGTTACCTTGAACTTCTGCATTATCTTTAACTGTTAATACCGCACCATAAGGTACTTTATAACGCTCTTTCTCACGGCCATGGCTATCGATGATAGTAATTTCCGTTGAACGCGAAGTAATAACAATCTTATCGTCTGTATTTAATACATATTTAGAGTTATGCAGTTTTAACGTACCGTTAGTTTTAACTTGTACATTATTTTCTGCAGACGCTCTAGATGCTGCACCACCGATGTGGAAGGTACGCATCGTAAGCTGTGTACCTGGCTCACCGATTGACTGTGCTGCGATAACACCTACTGATTCACCAGCGTTGATGATATGACCACGTGCTAGGTCACGACCGTAACAGTTAGCACAAACACCAAAGTCATTATCACAAGTGATAACAGAACGTACGCGAACTTCATCTACTGAATGCTCTTCTAAAAGATCACACAGTTTTTCGTCTAGCATGATATTACGTTCAACAAGCACTGTATTAGTACCTGGAATTACAATATCTTCAGCAACAACACGACCTAAAACACGTTCGCGAAGCGCTTCTACAACATCACCACCTTCAATAAGCGGTTTCATTGTTAAGCCATCTTCTGTGCCACAGTCATCTTCATTGATTACCAAATCTTGTGCAACGTCTACTAGACGACGCGTTAGGTAACCCGAGTTTGCTGTTTTAAGTGCTGTATCGGCAAGACCTTTACGCGCACCATGCGTTGAGATGAAGTACTGAAGTACGTTTAGACCTTCACGGAAGTTAGCTGTGATTGGCGTCTCGATGATTGAACCATCTGGACGTGCCATTAGACCACGCATACCCGCCAACTGACGAATCTGTGCAGCACTACCACGAGCACCTGAGTCGGCCATCATAAACACTGAGTTAAATGACGGTTGCTCTACTTCTTCACCCTTTGCATTGATAACCGTGTCTTTCGACAAGTTAGACATCATTTCACGTGATAAGTTTTCGTTTACACGTGACCAGATATCGATAACTTTGTTGTACTTTTCACCAGCCGTTACAAGACCTGATTGGAATTGTTGGTTGATTTCAGTAACTTCAGCTTCAGCTGATTCAATTATCTGTGCTTTAACCGGTGGGATAACTAAGTCATCAATACCGATAGAAACACCTGACTTCATTGCATAATGGAAACCGGTGTACATAACTTGGTCAGCAAACACAACAGTGTCTTTAAGGCCTAGACGACGGTAACACTCATTCAATAAGCTAGAAATCTGCTTTTTACCAAGCGGCTGATTGATTGACGCAAACGGCATACCAGTTGGTAAAATTAGAGACAAAATTGCACGACCGACAGTTGTATCGATAACAGTAATAGTATCTTCTACTACACCATCTTCGTTTTTAACTGATTGGCTAATACGTACTTTCACGATTGCGTGAAGGTCTGCATTGCCACTGCGGTATGCTTTTTCTGCTTCTTTTGGATCTTTAAATATCGCGCCTTCGCCTTTAGCGTTAATGCGGTCACGAGTCATGTAATAAAGACCCAATACAACATCCTGTGAAGGAACGATGATTGGCTCACCATTCGCAGGAGATAGAATGTTGTTTGTTGACATCATCAATGCACGAGCTTCAAGCTGCGCTTCGATTGTTAACGGTACGTGTACCGCCATTTGGTCACCATCGAAATCGGCGTTGTACGCCGCACATACTAATGGATGCAAATGAATCGCTTTACCTTCGATAAGCACAGGCTCAAACGCTTGGATACCCAAACGGTGAAGTGTTGGTGCACGGTTAAGTAATACCGGATGTTCACGAATTACTTCGTCAAGTACATCCCATACTTCCGGAACTTCACGTTCTACCATTTTCTTAGCTGCTTTGATTGTCGTAGCCATGCCGCGACGCTCTAGTTTGCCATAGATGAATGGTTTGAATAGCTCAAGTGCCATCTTCTTAGGAAGACCACATTGGTGAAGCTTAAGTGTAGGACCTACTGTAATTACAGAACGGCCTGAATAATCTACACGCTTACCAAGTAAGTTCTGACGGAAACGACCTTGTTTACCCTTGATCATATCAGCAAGAGATTTAAGAGGACGTTTGTTAGAACCTGTAATTGCACGACCACGACGACCGTTATCAAGTAGCGCATCTACCGCTTCTTGTAACATACGTTTTTCGTTGCGTACAATAATGTCTGGTGCTGCTAAATCTAGTAGACGTTTAAGACGGTTATTACGGTTAATAACACGACGGTAAAGGTCATTTAGATCAGATGTCGCAAAACGACCACCGTCTAATGGTACTAATGGACGTAGATCAGGTGGCAATACTGGAAGTACTGTCATGATCATCCACTCAGGGTTATTACCTGATTGGTGGAACGATTCCATTAACTTAAGACGTTTAGTGATTTTTTTACGCTTAGTTTCAGAGTTAATTGTTGGTAACTCTTCACGCATCTCAGCAATTAATTGAGCAAGATCAAGTTCACGAAGCAAGTCTAAAACTGCTTCAGCACCCATCTTCGCTTCAAACTCATCACCGTGCTCTTCTAGTGCATCTAGGTATTCTTCTTCACCTAATAGTTGACCACGCTCAAGCGTTGTCATACCAGGTTCAGTCACTACGAATGATTCGAAGTAAAGAACACGTTCAATATCACGAAGCGTCATATCAAGCATTAAGCCAATACGTGACGGTAATGATTTTAAAAACCATATATGTGCAACTGGGCTCGCAAGGTCAATATGACCCATACGATCGCGTCGCACTTTAGTTAGTGTAACTTCAACGCCACACTTCTCACAGATCACACCACGGTGTTTAAGGCGTTTATATTTACCACATAAACACTCATAATCTTTCACTGGGCCGAAAATACGGGCACAGAATAAGCCATCGCGCTCAGGCTTGAAAGTACGGTAGTTAATAGTCTCAGGTTTCTTTACTTCACCGTATGACCATGAACGAACCATGTCTGGTGAAGCAAGACCAATGCGAATTGCATCGAATTCTTCGGTCTTATTTTGTTGCTTCAGAAACTTAAGTAAGTCTTTCACCTTAGCTCTCCTGTCGGAGTTAATCTTGAGGACGGGTAATCTCGTCCCTACATTCTATTCAGCCGTAACAGATGCTGCAGCGTTAACTGCAGCACCTAATTGGCTTAATTTTCTTCCAACTCGATGTTGATACCCAGTGAGCGGATTTCTTTCAACAATACGTTGAACGATTCTGGCATACCTGGTTCCATTTTATGGTTACCATCAACGATGTTTTTATACATCTTAGTACGACCGTTCACGTCATCCGATTTCACTGTTAGCATTTCTTGTAGAGTGTAAGCAGCACCGTAAGCTTCAAGTGCCCATACTTCCATCTCACCAAAACGCTGGCCACCGAACTGTGCTTTACCACCCAGCGGCTGCTGAGTAACAAGGCTGTAAGAACCAGTAGAACGTGCGTGCATCTTATCATCAACCAAGTGGTTAAGTTTAAGCATGTACATGTAACCTACAGTTACTTGACGTTCAAACTGATCGCCAGTACGGCCATCATAAAGTGTAACCTGACCACTTCGAGGATATCCACCAAGCTCAAGCATGTCTTTGATTTCGCTTTCTTTCGCGCCATCAAATGCAGGAGTAGCAATTGGTAAACCACCTTTTAAGTTTTCAGCTAGACGACGAATTTCGTCATCAGTGAAGCTAGCAATATCTACTACTTGGCGAGATTCACCAATTTCGTAGGCTTGCTTGATGAATTCACGTAGCTCATGAAGCTCACGTTGCTCTTTCATCATTTCTTCAATACGTTCACCGATACCACGTGCAGCTAGACCCATATGTGTTTCAAGGATCTGACCGATGTTCATACGTGATGGTACACCTAGTGGATTCAATACGATATCTACCGTACGACCTTTATCATCGTAAGGCATATCTTCTACTGGTACGATAGTCGAGATAACACCTTTGTTACCATGACGACCCGCCATTTTATCACCAGGTTGAATACGACGTTTAACAGCAAGGTATACTTTAACAATCTTAAGTACGCCTGGTGCTAAGTCATCACCTTGGGTAATTTTACGACGTTTATTTTCAAACTTTTTATCGTATTCAGCTTTAAGCTCATCGTACTGTGCAGCTAGTTGCTCAAGTTCAGCCTGCTTGTCTTCTTGTGCAAGGCTTTGAGTAAGTAGTTTTTCAGCATTCAGTGACGTTAGTTTGTCTTCTTCGAAGCCTGCATCAACAAGTAACTTGCGAGCACGTCCTAAAACGCCAGCTTCTAAAATACGGAACTCTTCGTTGAAGTCTTTCTTCGCTTCGCGAAGCTGCATATCTTCAACTTCTAACGCACGTTTGTCTTTTTCAACACCATCACGGGTGAAGACTTGTACGTCAATTACAGTACCAGTTACAGAATTTGGTACACGTAAAGAGCTGTCTTTAACGTCAGACGCTTTTTCGCCGAAGATAGCTCGTAGAAGCTTCTCTTCAGGTGTCAGCTGTGTCTCGCCTTTAGGAGTCACTTTACCTACTAGAATATCGCCGCCTTTAACTTCAGCACCAATATAAACAACACCTGATTCATCAAGCTTGCCTAGTGCAGATTCACCCACATTCGGGATATCTGCAGTGATCTCTTCAGGACCTAATTTAGTATCACGGGCAACACACTGTAGTTCTTGAATATGGATAGTCGTTAGACGATCTTCTTCAACTACGCGCTCTGATAGTAAGATTGAATCTTCGAAGTTATAACCGTTCCATGGCATGAATGCCACGCGAAGGTTTTGACCAAGGGCTAAGTCACCTAAGTCAGTCGAAGGACCATCTGCTAACACGTCACCACGAGTAACCGGTTCGCCAACCATACAAGTTGGTTTTTGGTTAATACATGTATTTTGGTTAGAACGTGTGTATTTGGTTAAGTTGTAGATGTCGATGCCCGCTTCGCCAGGAACGCGTTCTTCTTCATGTACGTTTACAACGATGCGACTTGCGTCAGCATACATTACTTCACCACCACGTTTTGCAACGATAGTAACACCAGAATCTTTCGCTAGTGTTAACTCAATACCTGTACCTACTAACGGCTTATCCGCTTTCAATGTTGGTACTGCTTGACGTTGCATGTTTGAACCCATCAATGCACGGTTAGCATCATCGTGTTCTAGGAACGGGATAAGTGCTGCCGCTACAGAGATCACCTGTTGTGGTGATACATCCATATATTGCTGATCCATACGACCCATAAAGGTAGATTCACCTTTGTGACGACATGGAATAAGTTCATCTACAAACTCATTGGTTTCAGTTAAGTTTGAATTCGCCTGTGCGATAACAAACTGACCTTCTTCAATGGCTGATAGGTAATCAACTTCATCAGTTACAACACCGTCTACCACTTTACGGTAAGGTGTTTCTAAGAAACCGTAGTCATTTGTACGTGCGTACGTAGACAATGAGTTAATTAGACCGATGTTTGGACCCTCAGGAGTCTCGATTGGACATACGCGACCATAGTGAGTTACGTGAACGTCACGTACTTCAAAGCCTGCACGTTCACGAGTTAGACCGCCCGGACCTAATGCAGAAATACGACGTTTGTGCGTAACTTCTGATAGTGGGTTATTTTGGTCCATAAACTGTGATAACTGAGACGAGCCGAAGAACTCTTTAACAGCAGCCGAAATAGGCTTAGCGTTAATAAGATCTTGTGGCATTATTGCGTCAAGGTCACCTAAGCTTAAACGCTCACGTACAGCACGCTCTACACGTACTAGACCAACACGGAATTGGTTCTCAGCCATTTCGCCAACACTACGTATACGACGGTTGCCTAAGTGATCGATATCATCAACATCGCCTTGACCGTTACGAATAGCAATTAATACTTTCATAACAGACACGATGTCTTCTTTGCTTAATGTGCCTGGGCCTGTGTCTGTATCGTAACCAACACGGCTATTGAACTTCATACGACCTACAGTAGATAAGTCATAACGTTCTTCAGAGAAGAATAAGTTCTGGAATAAGGCTTCAGCCGCGTCTTTCGTCGGTGGCTCGCCTGGGCGCATCATGCGATAAATTTCTACTAGTGCTTCTAAACGGCTGCTTGAAGAGTCAATATTCAATGTATTTGACATGTAAGCACCGCTGTCCACTTCATTGATATATAACGTATCAATTTTAGTGTAACCAGCTTTAACCAATTCAGCCATTAGCTCAAGAGTTAGTTCATCATTCGCGCTTGCTATAACTTCACCCGTTGACTCGTCAACGTAGTTTTTAGCTATAATACGGCCAATAATGTACTCATGAGGTACTTCTAGGCGGTTAATGCCTTTCTTCTCGATGCTCTTGATGTGGCGAGCCGTAACACGACGACCGCTTTCAACAAATACTTCACCGTCTTCGCTCTTGATATCAAAAGCGGCAGTTTCACCACGTAAACGCGAAGGCACAAGTTCCATAAGAACTTTACCGTCAGCTACTTCAAACGTCGTGTTGTCGAAGAAGATTTCTAGGATTTCTTCACTAGAGTACTCAAGTGCACGTAGGATGATAGACGCCGGTAATTTACGACGACGGTCAATACGTACATATAAGTTATCTTTTGCATCAAATTCGAAGTCTAACCATGAACCACGGTAAGGAATAACGCGTGCGTTATATAATACTTTACCTGATGAATGAGTTTTACCGCGGTCGTTATCAAAGAATACACCAGGGCTACGGTGTAGCTGAGAAACGATAACACGCTCTGTACCATTGATTACAAAGGTACCGGTATCGGTCATGAGCGGAATTTCGCCCATGTAAACTTCTTGCTCTTTAATGTCTTTAACTGTGCCTGGAGCTTCTTTGTCCATAACAACAAGACGCAGTTTCACGCGAAGTGGAGCAGAATAAGTCACACCGCGAATTTGACATTCTTTTACATCGAAAACTGGCTCACCAATACGATAACTTACGTATTGAAGCTCAGAATTTCCCGAGTAGCTTTTAATAGGGAACACAGAACGGAAGGCAGCTTCCAAACCATGATCGCCATCAGCGTCCGGCACTAAGAATTTTTTAAACGATTCTAACTGTGTAGACAGTAAAAAAGGTATATCCAAAACTTGTGGACGTTTACCAAAATCCTTACGGATACGTTTCTTTTCAGAATAAGAGTAAGCCATGGGGTTCCTCAGCTTGCTGATCTTTGACCCGACCTGTTCTTGTAAGAACAGACTTAACTGGCAGCTATGCCAAGATTTTTACAACATTTAACTGTTGTTCTAATTAGATCCCACTTTAACACTAGCAAACTATAAAGCGTTGAAAGTAAAGAAAAAATCAGATTTTATTTGAACTAAAAGAGTGGATCACTCTATAGCGCAAAAAGGCCGGTGATTAAATAATCACCAGCCCTTGCCTGATTTCTCAGGCAGCGAACTTAGCAAAAGCTAAATTACTTAACCTCAACTTCAGCACCAGCTTCAGTAAGATCTTTTGCAAGTGCTTCAGCTTCTTCTTTAGATACACCTTCTTTAACAGGTGTAGGAGCAGCTTCAACAAGAGCTTTCGCTTCTTTAAGGCCAAGGCCAGTTGCGCTACGAACAGCTTTGATTGCAGAAACCTTGTTAGCGCCAGCGCCAGTAAGGATTACGTCAAATTCTGTTTTCTCTTCAGCAGCTTCAGCAGCTGGACCAGCTACCATTGCAGCTGCAGCAGTTACGCCGAATTTTTCTTCCATTGCTTCGATAAGAGCAACAACGTCCATTACTGACATTTCAGCAATTGCGTCAAGGATTTGGTCTTTAGATACAGACATTACAAATTTCCTAATAATTAACGGACATTACGTCCAAATAAATTTTACACCGAAAGTGATTAAACAGCTTAAAATTAAGCAGCTTGCTCTTCTTTCTGTAGACGTACTGCTTCAATTGTTTTACACAATTTGCCAGCAGACGCTTCTTTCATAGCACTCATTAAGCGTGCAACAGCTTCATCGTATGTAGGTAATGTAGCAAGCATTGCTGCATTAACAACATTTCCTTCAAAAGCGGCCGTTTTTATCTCGAATTTCTCATTCTTTTTCGCGAAATCTGAAAAGATACGCGCAGCAGCACCTGGGTGCTCTGATGAGAAAGCGATTAAGCTTGGACCAACAAATGAATCAGAAAGACACTCAAAATCTGTTCCTTCAAGAGCACGTTTTGCTAAAGTGTTACGGACAACTTTCATCCAAACACCGTTTGCACGAGCTTCTTTACGAAGGGCAGTAATTGCGCCAACTGTTACACCACGAGAATCTGCAACAACTGCAGATAGAGCACCATTGGCTGCTTCGTTGACTTCAGCAACTATTGCTTTTTTGCCTTGAAGATTTAAAGCCATGGGTGTTACTCCTGGTTTAATGGGGATACCGATTATCGGATTCCCCTGTTTTACTCTTCCCTACCAAACAAAGTAGAGATGCTTTTTACGGCGAGAGCCAGAAGGATTAGGAAAAATCTATCTGGGGTCTACACCGTCTACGTAGGTGAATATTAAGGCCGGAGCCACCTACGGTCTTGGACGGAAGCCCAATTTATCGTTAAACCCTAAGGCTTAACGAAATTATGGACCTCAACCCGAATTCTTTACTTTGCCGACTAATAAATTAATCAACAAAATGGCGCGAAATTATAGTACAAATTTCACGCCATGTAAACACTAAATTAAGCTACAGTTGTAGTTAAAGTGCTTTGGTCAACAGAAACACCTGCGCCCATTGTTGTAGAGATAGTTACTTTTTTCAAGTAAACACCTTTAGCTTGAGAAGGCTTAGCCTTCTTAAGTGCAACAATTAGTGACTCAAGGTTTTGTTGAAGTTGCTCAGCTGTGAAATCAACCTTACCAATAGTAGTATGGATGATACCATTCTTGTCATTACGGTAACGTACTTGACCAGCTTTAGCATTTTTAACTGCTTCTGCAACGTTAGGCGTTACAGTACCAGTTTTAGGGTTTGGCATTAGACCACGTGGGCCTAAGATTTGACCTAGTTGACCAACAACACGCATAGCGTCTGGTGATGCAACAACAACGTCAAAGTTCATCTCGCCTTTTTTAACTAGCTCAGCAAGATCTTCCATGCCTACTAATTCAGCACCAGCTTCTTTCGCAGCTTCTGCGTTAGCGCCTTGTGTGAATACAGCAACACGAACGTCGCGACCAGTACCGTTAGGTAGTACAGTAGCACCACGAACGTTTTGATCAGATTTACGAGCATCGATACCAAGGTTAACGGCAACGTCAACACTTTCTACGAATTTAGCTGTCGCTAACTCTTTTAAAAGAGCAACTGCTTCATTGATTTCGTAATCTTTTGTTACTTCCACTTTTTCGCGGATAGTACGCATACGTTTAGTTAATTTAGCCATTTCTTAGTCCTCTACGTTCAAGCCCATCGCACGCGCAGAACCTGCGATAGTGCGAACCGCTGCGTCCATATCGGCAGCTGTAAGGTCAGTTCGTTTTGTCTCAACGATCTCTTCAAGTTGAGCACGAGTTACTGTGCCTACTTTATCCGTGTTAGGACGGCCTGAGCCTGACTTGATACCAGCAGCTTTCTTAAGTAAGTAAGCAGCAGGTGGCGTTTTCATGTCGAACGTAAATGAACGGTCACCGTAAACAGAGATCACTACAGGAACTGGAGCGCCTTTTTCGATAGACTCTGTACGTGCGTTAAACGCTTTACAGAATTCCATGATGTTTACACCGTGTTGACCTAGTGCAGGACCTACTGGAGGACTAGGATTAGCCATACCAGCGGCAACTTGTAGCTTGATTAGAGCTTCAACTTTTTTAGCCATTATAAATACCTCATTTGGTGGGTCTCAGCCTTGTGCGCGCGAGGACGCGTACTCTAACGGCTTCCCAGTTTAAAAATTGGTTTCGTACTTTTTGCACAGTAAAAATAAATTTTACCTTAATACAAAAAGGCCGCTGATTATAAGATAATCAGCGGCCTTTTTCAAGCTTCGTGCCAAAATTTAAAAAATAGTGGCGAAGCTTTTTTAATCAATTACTTATCTTGTTCAACTTGACCAAATTCAAGCTCAACTGGCGTAGAACGACCAAAAATAAGTACAGAAACTTTTACGCGGCTTTTTTCGTAGTCAACTTCTTCAACTACACCACTGAAGTCTGCAAATGGTCCATCTGTAACGCGTACAACTTCACCTGGTTCAAATAATGTAGCAGGTTTAGGTGCTTCAGCATTTTCTTGTAAACGATTAAGAATGCGTTCTGCTTCTTTAGGACTAATTGGAGCTGGACGATCAGACGTTCCACCAATAAAGCCCATTACGCGTTCAGTGCTGTTCACTAAGTGCCAGCTTGCGTCGTTCATATCCATTTGTACTAATACATAACCTGGGAAGAATTTACGCTCAGACTTACGCTTTTGACCAGCACGCATCTCAACAACTTCTTCAGTTGGTACTAATATCTCACCAAAGCTCGCTTCAAGACCTTCAATTTTGATATGTTCAATTAACGTTTGTGCTACACGCTTTTCGTAACCAGAAAAAGCCTGTACTACGTACCAACGTAATTTAATTTCTTTGTTCTCGTTCTCATCCGACATGGGATCAGATCTCCAATCCAGTTAAAAAGCCAACAGCGCGGAATAAAATGCCATCTAATCCCCAAAGGATAAGTGCCATAATCACTGTTGCAACCATTACAATTAATGTCGTGTGGGTAGTTTCTTGGCGAGTTGGCCAAATAACTTTGCGTACTTCAATTCGAGCTTCTTTAGCGAAAGCAAGAAAGTTACGTCCCTTAAATGTTTGTGAGGCAATTGCTAATCCGGCCGCTATTGCAACAACAACGCCGATAGCACGTAGTAATACAGATTGATCTGCATACATATGATTACCAACAACTGCGCCTGCAAGTAGCGCGATTGCTACTAACCACTTTACTGACTCCATCGCACTTGATGGTGTTTCTACATTCGTGCTCATAATATTATTACCTTAACTACAGACACAACAACCCTACACTACGGCAGGGTTAATCCATTAAAATCTAAACTTAAAAACAGACTTAATTTAAACCGGTTTTTAATCTCAGACTACTCAATCACAAGTAAAACTGGCAGGGGCGGAGAGACTCGAACTCCCAACCATCGGTTTTGGAGACCGCTGTTCTACCAATTGGAACTACGCCCCTGCAAAGTGGATGCCTATTATACTTACGCAGTTCATTAACACAAGCCTAAAAGATACCCACAATGCAAAATCTCAACATTGCATTGAAAAATCAATCTTAACATTGATTAAAAAGCAGTTTATGATTGACCAGATACTCGGTTTTTACTTAGCCCACTAGGCTACAAAACTCTCGCCGCGACTAAATCGCCCCTAGATTGAACAAATTTCAATCCACAAAGGTCAACACACCCTAAGGGATTCACAAGAGATAGGAAGTCTGTGAAAGCAATTAAAACAATCATAAAATATAAAGTCATCAGCCTTTTATTATTATTTCATACTAGCTCGCTCGCCCTACCACTGTACTTAGATACATATACAAATGAACAAGGTTTATCTCAAAATTCAATCACCTGCAGTACCACTGATGAAAAGGGGTTTCATTGGTTTTCGACCCAAGGCGGCTTAAACCGATTCGATGGATATGAATTTAAACACTATAAATTCAATCCTTCACAATCGAGTATTTCAGGGAATTGGATTACAGACTGCCTGAATTTAGAAAACGGCCAACTTTGGTTTGCGACGACCAGCAACGGCCTCAACTTATTAAATACTGAAACAGGAAGTTTTAGTGTTTTTAACCAGTATTCAACCCCCTCTATTACAAACCAACGCATTTCAACAATAACCTCCAACTCCCCAGAAACAATTTGGATTGGTCACGATAAGGGGCAACTTACTCGGTTAAATACAAAAACAGGTACTACCGAGTTATTTTCTTATCAGGGCAAAAATCAATTAAATGTTGTTTTTAAAGATATGCTTTTTGATGATAAAAAAAACCTTTGGTTAGCAAGTAATATTGGGCTTATTAAGTTCGATTCAAAAACAAATCAGTTCACATACATACCTAATAGCCCTAAACAGCTCTGGCAATTAAAAAAAGCACCAAACGGCAAATTTATTATAGGAGGCAAAACTGGTCTAAGTGTTTTTGACTTAAACACACTCGCATTTTATAACTTTGAGCAACTCAAAAATGTTTGGGTAACTGATATGCTTATTGATGATGAAAAAAACCTATGGGTAAGCACTTATGGCCATGGTCTTTATTATCAAACTAAAGATATTTTATTAAGTAAACAGTTTCAGCAACTTACTTACTCTCCAAATTTAAAGCATGGCTTAGCTAACGACCACTTATTGTCACTTTACCAAGACCCTAAAGGGATTATTTGGATTGGTACAGATGGTTATGGGTTACATCGCTATGATAAAAGACAGATTCAGTTTGGTCATCAAAAGCATCAAAGCAATAACTCGGCTTCGATTTCGAATGACTTTGTAAGGGCAATACTCAAAGACAGTAACAACTTACTTTGGATTGGCACACGCGATGGTCTTAACAAGCAAACTAACAACGGTTTTAAACGTTATAAAGTGAATGAAAACATTACAGCAGGCTTAACTAACAACAATATATTTAGTCTTTATGAAGATGCCAAGAAACGCGTATGGATAGGCACATACGGCGGTGGTTTACTGCTTTATAACCCAGTTAATGATAGTTTTTCAGCTTTTACTATGCAAAGTCACCAACTCAGCAGTAACCGTATTTATGCAATCGAGGGCGACCATATTGGTAATTTGTGGCTGGGCAGTAATGAAGGATTAACGCGATTTAATCCCGATACATTGCAAGTTACACACTTTAAATACAGCGCAGATAAAAATAGCATCTCAAATAATACTGTTTTTAGTATTACTTATGACAGTGAGAACAACGCGATATGGGCTGGAACCCGCGTAGGATTAAATAAATTTTCTTTAAATGATGAAACTTTCACTCATTACCAAAGCGATCTTAAAAAGCCTAATAGTTTAACGCATGACATGGTTACATCCTTGCATTTACAAGATAAAAACACTTTATGGGTAGGTACTTTTGGCGGGTTAAATAAGTTAAATATCCAAACAAACAAACAAAGTAATAAACATTACAGAGTTCGATGGCTTGCTTAACGATAATATTTTTGCAATTAAACAAGACAGCAGCGGTTACTTGTGGCTAAGCAGTAATCAGGGGTTAACCCGTTACGCTCCTCAAACTCAACAAATGCAGCATTTTTTACCCGCAAACGGTATACAGCACCATTCTTTTATTTTAGGTGCCGCTTTTTAAGCAGATGACGGCGAGCTATTTTTTGGTGGTATTAACGGTTTTAATCAATTTGATCCGTTAAAACTAACCCTAGCAACCAAACCTCCAGAACCCGTTATTACAGACTTACTTATTTATAACCAGTCAGTCGCGACGCAGCAATATATAAAAACCAATACTCAAGCGGCTAAGCTTATAAGCTATACAGACAGACTCTTTTTTAAAGAAGAAGATGGTGCTATCGGTTTTAAGTTTTCTGCTTTAAACAGTGCAGAGCCCCCTTCTCAATACCAATATGCTTACAAGTTAGCTGGATTAGATAAGCAGTTCTTATACGCAAACAAAAATCAGAGGCAAGTTAGCTATTCTCAACTTCCCGCAGGAAGCTATCACTTTATTGTAAAAGTTAAAGACCAATACGGCCAATGGAGTGATGATAAAACGATGGTTGCGCTTACGGTTACTCCACCTTGGTGGAAGAACAATGTTGCTTATGTCACTTACATCATTATCGTATTATTTATAATGTGGTTAATTATAACAGCAAGGTATAGAGCTAAAGTTGCAGAGCAAGCAAACTTAAAAGAGAGAGAACTTAGCAGCTTAAAAACCCAGCTATTAGATAACGTTAGCCATGAACTTAAAACACCATTGAGCTTAATATTAGCGCCACTTGATAGTTTACTAAAAAGTCATAAAGATTCAGACACCCAACAAAAACTAGCGATGATTCAACGTAATAGCCATAAGCTATTGGACCAAACAAACCAACTTTTACAGCTCAATCAGCGCCCAAGCACTGCAGTGAAACACGTAACACCCTATGCTATAAATCCGGTAGTTGAACAATTAATCGAAGATTTCACTCCTTTATTTAAACAAAAAAATATTACGTTCGAGTTTGAAGATTTAACGCAAAAAAATATTCTCATTGAATTAGAGCCAAATCATACAGTTTCTATTATCAGTAACTTATTAAGTAACGCCCAAAAATACACCCCGAACGGAGGTAAAGTATTACTTCAGCTATTAACTCAAAAGCAAATATTAGCCGTCATAGTCTCAGACACTGGTGTTGGTATAGATAAAAAGCACCTCGAGGCAATTTTCCAACGATTTACACGCATAGATACGAGTAATCAAAGCGGTAGCGGTATTGGCTTAGCGCTGGTGAAGCAGCTAGTTGAGCAATATGGAGGAACTATTGAACTTAAAAGTGAATTAAACAAAGGCAGTTGTTTTACTGTTTCACTCCCAACAACTCAAATAGACAAAACCTCTAACCTTACAGCTCTTGCTGTATCTAAAAGCAATAATTTATGTGCAGTAAAAAACAATAAAATTCTTATTATCGAAGACAACGATGAAATGCGTGATTTACTAACGTCACTCTTTATTAGCAACTTCGTATGTATAAACGCCGTTAACGGAGAGCTAGGTTTAGCTTTATGTAAAAGCGAAATGCCTGACTTGGTAATAAGTGATGTAATGATGCCTGTTATGGATGGCTATCAGTTTATTAAAGCACTGCGCAGCGACACGGCTATTAGCCATATCCCGGTGTTATTACTTTCAGCAAAGGCTGATACGCGCAGCAAATTAAAGGGCCTGGACTTACTTGCTGATGATTATTTAAGTAAACCCTTCGAACCACAGCTGTTATTAAGCCGCGTTCAAGGATTATTAACGATTAGAGAAGTACTCAATCAGAATTTAAAACAACAACTACCTGCTTTATCACAAACAATCGAGCTCGACCCACAAATGGCGCAAAGTAAAGATTATGTATTTACCGAACGTGTAAAAACGATAGTAAAAGAGCATTATCAAGACGAAGCGTTTAACGTGGAAGAATTTGCAGCTGCGCTTTATCTTAGCCCTCGCGCTTTACAATTAAAAATGAAAGCCTTGTACAACCTAACACCAAGCGATTACATTCGAAACATTCGCTTAGAATTTGCACAAGAGCTTTTAAAAAATAGTGAGCTTGCGATTGGCTTAGTAGCACAGCAAGTTGGCTTTAATTCACAAAGCTACTTTGCCCGCTGCTTTAAATCAAAATATAACATGTCCCCAAAACAGTTTCGTGAAAAATCCTCATAAATTTCGCCTGTGTGACTAAATATTTCGCACCAGTACTATTCTTAACCTACTGATTTAAATAAATTAACATGAATATAAATATTGAAGGAAATGCACAACATTTCCTTTAAGCATATTAATTAAGGACAGTCATATGTTAAAAGCACCACAAAAACTATTATTAACGGCACTATTAACGACCACTCTGAGCGCTTGTCAAAGCACCTCTACAAATGTCACTTCAGGTCAAAACTCACCAGACATAAATGCAGTTGCACAAGAACAATACAATGGCCCTAAAGCTCGTATTGCTGTTGCACGCTTTACCGATAAATCTAACAACTCAAAATGGTGGCGCAAAGAAATAGGCGACGGTATGGCTGATCAATTAACTACGGCTCTAGGGGCTGTTGATCTTTGTTTGAATTTTGTGCGTAAGCGGTAATCTCGTATAATTTACTTCGCCAAAAACAAACCTTACGAGATTACCATGCCCCGATTAATGCTCACTGATAAGTTGTGGTCGAAGCTAAAATCAATTTTGCTTGAAGATAGAGTTTATAACAAGCTTGAACACAGACAAACGATGGAAGGAATTTTATATCGCTTACGTGTTGGTTGCCCATGGCGTGACCTCCCTGAGTGTTTTGGTTTATGGAATACTATTTACCGCCGATTTCTACTTTGGTCTAAAAAAGGAATATTAATAAGGTTGTTCAAATCATTATCCGCCAATAGTGACACTGAGTGGGAATTCATTGATGGCAGTTATGTTAAAGCACATCAACACAGTACAGGTGCTGCGTCTCAACAAGAACAAGCGATAGCATTAAGTCGTGGCGGTAATACAAGTAAAATTCATTTAGCTGTTGATAGTTATGGCTTACCAATTGAATTTATTATTACAGGCGGCGATGTTCATGATAGTAAAGTGGCAAATGAACTGATTGAATTATTGCCCCAAGGCGATTTTGTTATCGCAGACAAAGGCTATGATAGTGAAGTCATTAGAAATAAGGTTCGAGAGAGAAACTCAAGCCCAGTGATCCCTAGAAAGAAAAACTCAAAAACAGGTAATGGTGATATTGATTGGTGCTTATATAAATATAGGCATTTAGTTGAAAATGCCTTTGCAAGGCTAAAGCACTTCCGTGCTATAGCGACAAGGTACGATAAATTGAAATTACAGTTTGAGAGTATGTTAGCGCTGGCATGTGCAATGATTTGGCTACCAATGTGAAAGATCAACAGCCCCTAGTATCAACAAACCGCTTTATTGTTTTAGAGCGCCAAGCGCTTGATGCTGTTTTATCAGAACAAGACCTAGCAGCCTCAGGTCGCGTTAGCGCTTCATCGGGTGCTGCTTATGGCGAGATTGAAGGTGCTGAAATAGTCGTGATTGCTGCGGTAACAGAATTTGATGACGATAGCTCTGGTGCAAGTGTTGGCAGTGGCGGCTTTATCGGTGATGTATTTAGCTCTGTATCTGCCGGTTTTTCGGGTTCACATATGGCAATTGATCTACGCCTTATAGATACTCGCACATCACGCATTTTAGCTGCAACGAGTGTTGAAGGGGGTAGTAAAGATTTTGATTTCACAGGCGCTGCAACCAATTTTGGTGGCGCACTCGTTGGTGGCAATATTAGTGGATGGTCTGATACCCCTAAAGAAAAAGCCCTGCGTGAAGTTATTATTAAAGCGGTTGAGTTTTTAGAAACTAAAATTCCAGATACCTACTATCGCTATAACAGTAACAACACGTTAGCACCGGGTTACACTGCGCCGCCACCAGCTACTAAACGCGCAAAAGCAGCCAGCAAGAGCGCTGTAACAGTTGATGTACCCACTCATAGAATGCCGCATTATGAAAAAATGGATTTAGCAATGTCACGCCTAAGCTTAGTTTGTTTGGGTTACCTAAGAAATCAGCCTGACTACGAAGAGTTTGAAACACAAGATGTTGAATACGATCGTAAAACAGTTATCGCGCTTCGTGAGTATCAGCAAGACAAAAAACTCAAAGTAACCGGTTTAGCTGATGAAACAACTAAAAAGTCACTTGATGACAGTGGTTGTATTGCCAAAACGAACAAATCTAGCCTCGAAAGTATAGGCAACATGTTTAAGTTTAATTAATGACTTTGGCTTGGGTAGCTAATAAAAAGAGCTACCCAAGTACTCACTATCTAGTTAGCGCCTTTAACAAGTGGTACTCCGTTATTACCTACCGGAATATAAACAGTTGTATGATTAGGTGACTCAGCCATTTTTATTTGTGCATTAATAGCTTCATGTTGAATGTAATTAGCTGTTAGTGTTGCGTTAATGATCTTCTGAGCTTGAGCAATCCCTTTGGCTTCTTCAACCCTAATTTCAGCGTCTTTTTTGGCAATCTCTTTTTGTGTTTCTTTTTCCGATAATAGCTGCTGAGCTGCCAATTTTTTCTCAACTGCATTAGCAACAATATCGGGGTAATTAATATTGCCTACTACAACGTTTGCAAGTTTAAACGGCGTTGTCGATAAATAACTTTGCAGGCGCAGAGTCACTTCCTTCGCAATTTTCTCACGATTTGTTTTAAGCTCGCCACTATCGTATTTTTGTACTGTATCGCGCACATACGTTCTGAAAGTTTCACGTACAAAGCGTTTATACCAATTTTCGGCGCCGTACTGCTCTACCACAGTTTTAACAGTGCCACTCTCAATAGCAATAACAGCATGAAAATCAAATTTAATATTTAAATCATCATTCGCTAAGATTCTAAATGTCTCGGTATATGTATTAGGTCGCATATCGATGTTTACCACTTCATTTCGCAGTAACGACATACCGTAATTAGATGGGCCCTTCATTGTACCTTGATAACCACCTTCACCAAATACACGCGGCTTTTCGAATACGTAGCCTTCTTCACCTGCGGGTGTGCTTGGGTTAGTGCATGCAGTTAATCCAAAACCAACGACTCCTACAACCAATGCACCTTTAAATAGGTTATTAAACAATGTTTGTGTCCCGGATTTTCTTGCTCTCATCATCTTTCCTTTAATTACTTTTTAATATTGTATAAACGTCACTTAACAAGCTTGAAGCACCAAACCTAAATGTATTTGCTTGCAAATAATCATCACCCATTATCGCGCGTGCAAGTGCTAAATAATCACTAGCATCGGCCACTGTTTTAACACCACCGGCGGCTTTAAAGCCAACATGCTTACCAGTATTTTTAATTGCACTGAGCATAATTTTTGTTGATTCAAGCGTGGCATTTACAGCGACTTTACCCGTACTGGTTTTTACAAAATCAGCACCGCCTTTAATTGCCAATTGAGTAGCCTGTGTTATTAGCGCTTCGGTTTTAAGTTCACCGCTTTCAATTATTACTTTTAGCTGGGCGCGTGACCCACACGCTTTTTTACTTTCGCTTACATAGTTAAGTACAGTTTGAGCATCGCCCGCGATTAACTTTTTATAAGGAATAACCAAATCAATCTCATCAGCACCGCGCTCTATTGCAATAAGTGTTTCGTTAATTACATCACTTATTGGTGCATCACCCGTTGGGAAGTTAGTGACTGTTGCAACTTTTACGTGGTTAAGCCCACGTGCTGCGAGTGCTATTTTTGCATCATCAACAAAGTCGCTATAAACACATACTGCAGCAGGTGTACCTAAGGTAGGGTTTATGCTATCAACAAGTGCTTGAATGCTTTTGGTTGTATCGCTGGTATTTAAGCTTGTTAAATCCATCAGTGCGACTGCTAATGCAGCTTCTTTTTGTTGTTGTGTCATTAGAGCTCCGTTACTTCTTGAGTACAAAATTTGATATGCCTCCATATTAACAAATAAAACCAAACTCGCTATAGCTCATAACCAAACACTATAAGCTGATTATTTTACTTGTAACTCGTCGCAATCCCTTGTTAACTAACTCTTAGGCCTAAAAAGCCCACCTATTATAACTTTTGGTTATATCAACTTGGTTTTAATTATTTTTTACTTATTGATAGCCGCTATATTCTGCTTATCAGAATAAAGCGTTTTCTTATATTTGAATTTGTTTAGGGGTCTTATTAACGTGCAGTATTTACCTATCTTTACCAAACTCGACAACAAACCAGTATTGGTTGTTGGCGGTGGAGAGGTCGCATTACGCAAATGTCGCGCGTTTTTAAAAGCGAGAGCAAGCGTTACTTTAGTAGCACCTTGGTTTTGCGACGAACTAAAAGAGCATGCACATAATAATGAAGTAACGCTTATTGATGCTTATTTTGATGAATCGCACCTTGATGGCAAAATGCTTGTTATTGCAGCAACCGACCGCGATGAAGTAAACAACAACGTATTTGAACTTGCCAATGCCCGCAATGTATTTGTAAACGTGGTTGATGACCAACCTAAATGTACGTTTATATTTCCATCCATTGTTGATCGCGACCCAATTACGATTGCTATATCAAGTGCAGGCACAGCGCCGGTACTTGCACGTCGCTTACGCGAAAAGCTCGAAACCCTTATTCCGCATCATATTGGCCCACTTGCAACACTTGTCGGTGGCTTTAGAGACAAAGTAAAAAAACGCTTTAAGCATTTTTCAGACCGCCGCCAATTTTGGGAAGGCGTGTTCGACTCATCTGTCGTCAGTAAAGTACAAACCGGCGATACCCAAGCCGCACAGCAGCAACTAGAGCAAATGCTAGATGCTAAAGCAGAGCCTGAAGGCGAAGTATATGTAGTAGGTGCAGGCCCTGGCGATCCAGAGCTTTTAACACTTAAAGCACTGCAACTTATGCAACAAGCCGACGTCGTCGTTTATGACTTTTTAGTCTCTGACGAAATTATGGAATTAGTGCGCCGCGATGCTGACCTTATTTGTGTAGGCAAACGTTTAGGCGATCATAGTGTTGTTCAAGACGACACCAACCAAATGCTGGTTGACCTTGCTAAACAAGGCAAAAAAGTGTGCCGCATTAAAGGTGGCGATCCGTTTATTTATGGCCGTGGTGGCGAAGAAGTACAAGTACTGGCTGCTAACAACGTAAATTATCAAATTGTACCGGGTATTACAGCCGCTGCAGGTTGTAGTGCTTATGCGGGTATTCCGCTTACGCATCGTGACCATGCACAAGCCATCCAATTTGTAACTGGCCACTGTAAAAAAGACGGTCAAGAACTTGATTGGCAATCGCTGGCAAAAGCAAATCAAACGCTGGCTATTTACATGGGCGTAATTAAGTCGCCGCACATACAAAGCGAGCTTTTAAAACATGGCCGCAAAGCCGACACACCAGTTGCCATTATCGAAAACGGTACACGCAAAAATCAGCGTGTAGTAACAGGCCAATTAGGCGAACTTGCCGACTTAATCCAGCGCAACAGCATTATATCGCCTGCGTTACTCATTATTGGTGAAGTAGCCGCCCTGCACTCGCAACTAGCGTGGTTTGGGAAAAACGAACAAACAAGCAGCTTTGCACAGCCGCTAACAGATGTATCAAATACATAACCGAATTTTAAATTTGTAACTTTTAATCATTTTAGTAGGACGACTAACAATGGCTTTAACTCACCTTCAGCAACTTGAAGCTGAAAGTATCAAAATCATGCGCGAAGTCGCCGCTGAGTTTGAGAACCCAGTAATGCTTTACTCTATTGGTAAAGATTCGTCGGTACTTTTGCACTTAGCGCGTAAAGCATTTTACCCTGCAAAAATTCCGTTTCCGTTATTACACGTAGACACCAACTGGAAGTTTCGTGAAATGATTGAGTTTCGCGACCGTATAGCTAAAGAATACGGCTTTGATCTACTGGTACACAAAAATCCAGAAGGCATTGAAATGGGTGTAGGCCCGTTTACGCATGGCTCGGGTAAACATACTGACATAATGAAAACCCAAGGCTTAAAGCAAGCACTTAACAAATATGGTTTTGATGCTGCATTTGGTGGCGCACGCCGAGACGAAGAAAAATCACGCGCAAAAGAGCGTGTTTATTCATTCCGCGACAAACACCACCGTTGGGACCCTAAAAACCAACGTCCTGAGCTTTGGAACACCTATAACAGCCAAGTTAATCCGGGCGAAAGCATTCGTGTTTTCCCGTTGTCTAACTGGACTGAGCTTGATATTTGGCAATACATTTATCAAGAAAACATCGACATGGTACCGCTTTATCTAGCAAAAGAGCGCCCTGTTGTTGAGCGCGACGGCACTTTAATTATGGTTGACGATGAGCGTATGCCACTTAATGAAGGTGAAGTACCGCAAATGAAATCTGTACGTTTTCGTACATTAGGCTGCTACCCACTTACCGGTGCAGTTGAGTCAACAGCCAGTACTTTAACCGAAATTATTGAAGAAATGCTGCTATCTACGTCATCTGAACGTGAAGGTCGTGTTATTGATCATGATTCAGCCGGCTCAATGGAGAAGAAAAAACGTGAGGGGTATTTTTAATGTCTAGCCAAAATAACGATACATTTAACGAAGTAAAAGAAATAGGCATAGACGCCTACCTAGCACGCCAACAAGATAAAAGCTTATTACGCATGCTTACCTGTGGCAGCGTAGATGACGGTAAATCAACATTGATTGGCCGCCTACTGCACGACAGCCACCAAATTTATGAAGATCAGCTTGCTGCCCTTCATAAAGATAACGAAAAAGTAGGTAATGCAGGTGAAGATCTTGACCTTGCTTTATTAGTTGATGGCCTACAAGCTGAGCGCGAGCAAGGCATTACCATTGACGTAGCGTACCGTTACTTTTCAACGGCTAAGCGTAAATTTATTATTGCCGACACACCTGGGCACGAGCAATACACGCGTAACATGGTAACAGGTGCATCAACAAGCGATGTAGCCATTATTTTGGTTGATGCGCGTTACGGCGTGCAAGTACAAACCAAGCGCCATAGCTTTATTTGTGACTCGCTTGGCATTAAGCAGTTTGTTGTTGCCGTTAATAAAATGGATATCGTTGATTTTGACGAAACCGTGTATGAAAAAATTAAGGCCGATTACCTTAAATTTGCTGAGCAACTTAACGTATCAAACATTAAGTTTGTGCCTATGTCGGCGCTTAAAGGCGACAACGTAGTAACGCGTTCTGCTCATACACCGTATTACACCGACAAGCCGCTACTAGAATTACTAGAAGATTCGCCAGCAGCCGAAACAGATACAGGCTTTGAAGCGCGCCTACCTGTGCAATATGTCGTGCGCCCTAACTTAAACTTCCGTGGTTTTCAGGGCACACTTACATCGGGCAAGATACATGTAGGCGATGCAATAAAAGTATTACCGTCGGGTAAAACATCAAGCATTAAAGAAATTGTTACCTTTGATGGCAACCTAGATAGCGCACAAGCAGGCCAAGCAATTACCGTTACCCTAAATAACGAAATTGATATTAGCCGAGGGGATGTAATAGTACCTGCAAACTCAACGGCCGCTGTTACTAACCAGCTGCAAGCTAAAATTGTGTGGATGCATGAATCGCCCTTAGTATTAGGTAAAAGCTATAACCTAAAACTAGGTAGCAAAAACACCTCAGCTATTGTTAAAAAGATTGACTACACAATTGATGTAAACACGCTTGAGCACGGCACTAGCGACACACTGCAGCTAAACGAAATTGCGATTGTAACGCTTGAACTAACCGAAACTATTTTGGCAGACGAGTACCACAGCAATCACGAAACAGGCTCGTTTATCCTAATCGATCGCTTATCAAACCTAACTGTTGCTGCCGGTATGATTGAACAAGTACTGCAAAGCCAAGCACAGCAAAGTAACTTTAGCGAATTTGAAGTTGAATTTAACAGCTTAGTACGCAAGCACTTCCCACATTGGCAAGCGCTTGATATTTCTAAGTTATAAGTTAACTTTAGCCTGTTAGGAATTTAAAAGCATGGTAGAACAGCTCGTTTTAACAGGCATTATGCTTACCTTAGTCGGGTGCCTTTTTGGCACCCGTATTAATCCAGCATGGTTATTTGTAAGCGCTATTGGCACCAGCTACTTAGCAGGGCTAATCGATCTTGAAAGTATGTTAGTTAACTACGCTAACCCGTCGCTTATCACCTTAGTACTATTGGTGTTAGTGTCAACCGCAATAGAAAAAACCACCCTAATTCAAAAGTTAGCGCAATCGCTATCTAAAGGTAGTTTAGTAAAATCGGTAACAAAATTGGGGTTATCAACCGCCTTTTTATCGTCGTTCACTAACAATACCGCCGTTGTTGCATCGCTTATTACCGCGATAAAAGACAACCCTAATCACTCCCCTTCAAAGCTATTATTACCGCTGTCGTACACTGCTATTTTGGGCGGCACCATTACGCTTATTGGTACATCAACCAACTTAATCGTCAATGGCTTTGCAGTAGATGCGGGCATGGAACCGCTGGGCTTTTTTGACTTTACCTTAGTGGGTTTGGGCGCGCTAAGCGTAGGCCTAATTACCATTTTAGTAATGCTTAAATACTTACCCGACAACGGTAAAAGCGACCAAGAAGTCGTGCCTTTTTACCTAGAAGGTAAAGTACAAGCAAGCTCAAAATTAATAGGCCAAACCGTAGAAGAAAACGGCCTGCGTGATTTAAAAGACTTATTCCTCGCTGAAATCATTCGCGACGGGAGCCGCATTTGCGCAGTCACTCCACAGCAAATTATTCAAAAAGACGACGTGCTGCTGTTTGTAGGTGACATAAAATCGGTGCCATTACTTACCCGTTTCGACGGCCTAAAAGTAGTGCACGAAAATCATCAAAAAGACATAGAACACTTAGTAGAAGTAGTCGTAAGTCAATCTTCAAAATTTATTGGCAAAACCGTAAAAGAAGCCCGCTTTAGAGAGCAATTTCATGCTGCTGTTATTGCCATTCGCCGTGGGCACGACCGCTTACAAGGCGGCCTTGGGCAAGTGCAATTACAAGCTGGCGACTCACTTATACTCGCACCAGGCAAAAACTTTTACACTTTGCCTAATTTAAAGCGCGAATTTGTGTATATTTCAGGGTTTGACTTACAAGCCCACCTTGCGCCTAAACAATCAAACATTGTGTTACTAAGCTTTGCCGCAGTACTGGGTTTAAGCATTATTGGCATAGTGCCGCTGGTTAAAGGCTTATTAGTATTACTGATTGGCTTAATGCTCAGTGGCACCATAAAACTTAACGAAGTAAAACGCCGTTTTCCTATCGAGTTATTGGTGGTTGTAGGTAGCGCCATTGGCCTTGCTAAATTAATGATAGGCACCGGACTTGCCGGGCAAATATCCGACGCCATGTTTATGGTACTTGGGGATTTTGGCCCGTACGGCGCGTTTATAGCTATATTTTTAATGACCGTATTATTTACCGAGCTTATTACTAATAACGCAGCAGCTGCCTTGTCGTTCCCTGTTGCTTACTCGCTCGCGGTTGGTTTTAATGTAGACCCGCTACCGTTTATTATGGCGGTTGCCTTTGGCGCATCAGCCAGCTTTATATCGCCATTTGGGTATCAAACTAATCTAATGGTTTATAGCGCGGGTAACTATCGCTTAAAAGATTACATAGTGATGGGCTTACCCCTTTCTATTATTTATTCAATCACGGTATTAACCCTGATCCCGCTGGTATTTCCGTTTTAATACCTGCGCTCACAGCATAAGAGACTCTCACTATGGATGAAAATATAGTTTGGCATAACTACGCAACTACAAAAGCACAGCGTAGTGAGCAAAAAAAACATAAGCCCGCTATTTTATGGTTTACCGGCTTTTCAGGCTCTGGCAAAAGTACCGTAGCAAACGCACTAGAAGCCGCGCTTAATCAGCAAGGTACGCACACTTACCTGCTTGATGGCGACAACGTACGCCACGGTTTATGTAAAGACCTAGGCTTTAGCGACGAAGACCGCATTGAAAACATACGCCGCGTAGGCGAAACCGCAAAACTAATGACCGACGCTGGCTTGTTAGTACTTACTGCGTTTATATCGCCTTTTAGAGCGGAACGCGACATGGTGCGCAGCTTAGTAGATAACGGCGAATTTATCGAAGTCTTTATCGATACCCCACTGGATGTATGCGAAAGCCGCGATCCAAAAGGCTTATACAAAAAAGCCCGCGCTGGAGAGATAAAACACTTCACTGGTATCGATTCAAGCTACGAAGTGCCAAATAATCCAGAAATAATTTTAGATACAAGTAAAAACACCCTAGACCAATCGGTTACACAACTGATAACGTATCTAAAACAAAAGCACATAATATAGGTTAACCCCATGAATCAAACCGAACTGCTAGAAGAAACCCTCATCCTTGCCCGCAAAGCAGGCCAAGCGATAATGGGAATTTACGAAAAGGATTTTAACGTTGAGTACAAAGCCGATGAAAGCCCCGTAACCGACGCCGATTTAGCAGCTCATAAATTGATTGTGGCAGGGCTTCAACAGCTCACACCTGATATTCCAATACTCAGTGAAGAAAACGCCGACATAAGCTGGGATGTACGCCAAACGTGGAAAAGCTACTGGTTAGTTGATCCAATCGACGGCACTAAAGAATTTATTAAAAAGAACGGTGAATTTACCGTAAACATCGCCCTAATTAAAAACGGCATTCCTATTTTAGCCGTAGTTGATGCACCTGCACTCGGCGTATCGTACTTAGCCGCCGAAGCAATTGGCGCTTTTAAAGATAAAGGCGATGAGCGAATTGAGCTTAAAGTAACGACTAAACCTAACAAAGGGTTAATTCGTGTTGTAGGTAGCCGCTCGCACCCATCATCCGATTTAGCCGAGTTTGTAAAACGCTTTGACGACGTTGAAATGGTGTCTAAAGGCAGCTCACTTAAACTGTGTTTAGTCGCTGAAGGCAGCGCCGATATTTACCCGCGCTTAGGTCCAACTTGCGAATGGGATACAGGAGCAGGCCATGCCATCGCCGAAATAGCCGGTGCTAAAGTCACTAAGCTTGATGGCAGCCCGCTTATTTATAACACTAAAGATGAGTACCTGAATCCGTATTTTATTGTGAGTGCGATAGAAGAGTAAGCGCCTAGAGCTGTTAGCGGTTAATTTAAAAGCAGCTCAGCGTTAAATTATTTGTAGGTCGGGATTTATCCCGTCATTTTGTCAGGCTAAAGCCAGACCTACAAAAGAGCTGCACCGCAAGTACAAACACTGTATTTCGTGGGGATACATTTAGCTCTGATAACCAATATGACATTCAGCGAAACCCAGAATGCTGAGCCATAAGCTGCATATTCCGCCTCGTAGGAGATGGCTTTAGCCACGAAAAAGCCTGCACTGTATTCTATTTGAAAAAACAATTTCACCGCAGAGCTCGCCGAGGCGCTTCGCTGCACAGAGCGATTACAACGCCTCAGAAAAACTTAAGTTTTTTATTGCCAAATCGATATCTGATTTATTTTCTTGATTATCTTTAAGCTCTGCAAGTATCTGTAAAATGTTTTCTCTCTGCCCAGGTGAAAGGTCTGAAAAATGCTCTTGCAAATGTTTAATTGTTAAATGTTGGTACGGTACTGGTCTAACTAAAAACTCAACAGTCCGTGTATTTTTATTTTTGATTACAACTTCTAATAGATTTTTCATTAGCCTATTTAAAAAGTTAAATTCACCATCGGCTAACTGCGAAAAAGCTATAAAACTTAGGCACACATACAAAGATTGTTCAGATAACTTATGCGCATTTTCATTTAAAAAATTAACTATATTAAGACCTTGAAAAAGCGCATTACTATGACTTGCAGCTTCCTTTCTTTCTACTTCATCTTTAATGTCCACATAATTTCTATTCAAATCCTTTATTTTAATTTTCCCTTCAAAACTTCGCTGTAATCTTTCCAATTGTCGTTCAAGCAACTTTTCTCCGCTTTCTAATTCAACTAGGGTCTGTTGATCTTTCAAGGTTAAATTTGCAGCAGTCTGTTTGGTATTTAGGCAAGGCAGAGCCTATGTAGTGTGGTTATTCCCCATAAATGGGCGATAACGTAGCATTAATGCCAAACAGGCGCAGCCCAAAGGGTTCTTTCTAGGGGCTATTTACTCTTTGTTGCTCGGTTTTTACTTAGCCCACTAGGTTACAAACCTCGCGCCGCGATTAAATAGCCCCTAGTTTGAACAAATTTTAATCCGCAAAGATCAACAGACCCTAGCTTATATAAAACTTTTTCCAAATTATTATTATCGATGGTTTGCTTTGTATATTCCTCAAAAAGGCCGTCAGTCAAAAAGCCATTTTTATCTTTTCCAATATGCTCTAAAACATCAAAAACTATTTGTTCAACCCTATTTTGGTACTTATTATCAGTAAAAAGTATCCGGCCAAAACGTTCAAATTCCTCTTGCCATCGATAATCACTACAAATATTTTTTGCTAATTCTTGAGTTGATAAAGATTTTATAGAATCAATAACAATCTGATCTCTTAGCTCATTTTCAGGGACTGTTTCCAGTAACATACGTTTTAAGTAATCAACTGTATCCGGTTTTATACCTAAATGTTGCTCACCACTACCTTTATTGCTTTTAAAACCATTTCCGCTTTTATCAGTTATATCTTCCTTAAGGTTTAACAGTTCCTTAAAAAGTGCATTATATAGATGAGCCGCATCACCATTTTTAAAATCAGCTATTAATTCGAAGAGAATTTCGTTAACTGTTCTTTGCTTGCCATCTTCTATTTTTGCTATTGGTAACGACTTCCCATTAACTAAGCTTGTGTATGAATTTACAAAAGCATTAAATAACGCTGGTTCAGCTTCTCGTAAGGTAGCTAGTAATAACAAAGCTCCAAAATCAACTTCCCCTAATAATTTATTTTCAGTCCAACATCTATTTACACGCCGCATAACGCGTTTCAACATCCGAATTGAGTCTATAAAATTATTAGAAATAGTTACTGGATGATAATGATTTCTATGAAAGGCTAGTGGGTATACTTTAAAGTACTGCTCAGCACTATCTATGAATGAATGTGGTAATAACATATTATTTTCAAAGACTTTCTCTGAACATAACTTTGCCCACGTAAGCAGTCTTTTCTTAGAGTCGTGGTGAACTATTGTCTCTACATGGTCAGCTAACTTGTTTTGTATCTCAATATAAAAAGGCTTTGTATTGCCCATCGCGATTAGAAAGTTAATACGACTTAAATTTTTATTTTTTAGCTTATCCAACAGTGCAGCAATATCATTTAACCGTTTTTCATTTTCACCGCCTGTTCCGCGATCTACATCTTGCAGGGTGATCAGTAATTTGTGGTTGGTTGCATCAAGAACGTCATTAAGCTTTTGAAAACTTTCCTCAATATCAACAGGGCCGGCAAGCAAGGTGGATGCAAACTGAAATACACTACCACCCGACTTTAGTGCTTCGGTATAATGTTTTGGTAGCGCACGGAAGGCACACATATCAATATATTGGCTTATATCATCAATAATATTGCTGAGTATCACATGCGCAACACTGCCGCTGGCTGCGCCCCAAGTTGATATATCGCTGTGTATCCAAATACTCTCTTTTTCAGAGTTTTTTGCTAAATAATTCACAATACTTTCGACGATACTGCTTTTACCACAACCATAAGGCCCACATAGTGCTATGTGCTGTGCTAAATCCTTTTCATCTTTATCACCACCATTTTGTAGCCGCTCGGTGATACGCTTTGCATATACCTGTAAGTCTGGCTCTAATTTCTCTGTGCTTTTAATAGTGGAATCGTCCTTAAACCAACTTTTAAACTCATCTAATGTTTTAAAATCACCAGAACTCAGATTTTTCGTACGCTCTAAAGTTATTTGATTACGATTCCATTTAGCTTTAATGCATTCATTTATATATTTGATTATCAAAAATATTGCAGAGAATATGTAAACATCTACTGTTATAAAAAGCGGCCAGCTAAAGCCTATCTGACTGATATGCCAATAAATGAAAGCTGTACTAGTCGCTGCGATAAGAGAGAAGCATACAACTAAATTAAGGCTAATTCTTTCATTGCTTTGTTGATAAGCTGTAATTATGGAAGAGCCTAAAATTAATACGATGAAATACTCAAAACAAGAAGTAGCAGCTATTAACTCTTCTTGGTTTGAAGTGAAATAAAAAATAAATCCTATAAAAATCACTGACAACCATAAGCTCACTGTCACTGGCGGATATCGCCAGTTAAATCCAATACTGCGTTTGGGGTGCGATATATAAAACTTATCAAGCAGGAGCTTTATGCCAATACCCGCTAAAAATGCACAGCTGTAATGTAGGATTGGATTCGCATTTAAAATAGCGCTCCAACTTAAATATGCCTTTTGTACAAAACCAACTTTGCTTAAAAATACAGTAATTGTTGCGGCGGTAATTGCGCACAATAAAAGAGAGAGCCAGCGCGTGGCTGTAATGGGGAGAGTTTTAACTTGCGACAACTTAATATCCTTATCAATACGTTACTTTGCCAGTGTATACCTTATATTTGTCGATTTGAACAGTCAGTGCTATCCATAGGGCGCGAGCATACTTTGTTAAAAATGTTAACCAAAAAGAAGTTCTTCTCTAAAAGCATCATCATAACAAGCTCTTACACACTTACTTCTTATTGACCCCTTGCTTTTCGTATGCTGCTTTATCATGTTCCTAACGACGCGTCTAAATAGTGCCATATGTTGCGCACTTAATGGCTCATGTATTTGACAGGCATCTTCTTTAAATACGACATCCAGTATCCAGTGTTGCTGATTTTCTATCAGCCAATGTTGTCTTATTGCTTTATTTATCAATATATTGTCTGTCAACGATGTTAGGTAGTAATGTGTGTCAATACTCGTTCTATTACCCTTCGTTCGCTCTCGCTGCACCGCAACGATTGTCCTAACTGATGGCCAGCTCTCTTTAATTTCACTCGGTAATAAACGCGCATCAAGACAATCTATCGTGCGTACTTCTTTTCGCCCATGCCCTTCATCTTGTGTTACATGACTAAGTATCTCTGAGTTTTCAGATTCATACTGGTGTGTAAATGCATCTTGAATCGCGCTATAAAGTTTCTTTTGATTACCCTTTGCTTGCACTAGATAATCTGCATGTCTGCTAATTAGCTGTTTTAGCGTTTCTTTTTGGCAGTGCAAAGCATCAAGTGTAATGACGGTGTTATTGATATCGAGTATTTTCAATAAATCCCGAACTGCCGGTATTTCATTCGTCTTACTGCCAACTGTTTGGTGGAATAATGTGAGACCTGCTTCACAATCAAATGCTGAGACGAGATGTAATTTATCAGCAATGTGTTTACTTGCTCCGCGAATAGTTTTGCCATCGAAGGCAATGACAGGATGCGCTGACTTAACGCGGTTTTGATTGACCCAGCTATACATCGCGAGTAGTAATGAGTCAGTATCAACGGTTCTAAAAATCCGAGCAATACTATGTCGAGTGGGTATGCCATTTTTGAAAGAACGAAATCCTCTTAACCAATTAAGCTTACTTTCGCCATAGACTTCAATGTCTTGCCAGTTTTCACACCCTGATGTAACGGCAGTAATAATAAGAAAAAGCACATCAACTAAGTTATGGTGCTGATTTATATGTGAACGATTATCTTTGACGAGTTCTAAATGTGAGAAGAGTGACATAATAAGTTTAAGGTGATGAAATTTATGGTATTAGATCATAAAATTTGTTTATTTACAAAGTGTGATCCCGCCCTGGTGCTATCCATGATAATTTTTGTTCTTAGATTGAATAATACCGTATATCAACGTTTCACATTATTTATAGATAAAGATAAATACATGGATTTTATACAAGGAATAATAAATGCTCGGATTAATTCGCTATACAGTAGAGCTATGTCCGGAAGTTAAAGGGCAACTTATGCTAAACGGTAAACCAGTACCAAACCAACTTATCCAAAGAGGCTTAACCTTAGAAAATGAGGAGATAGATGAAGCCTATACTGATGAGTTTGGTTTTTACTCATTTTCCAGGGCAAGAGCATGAAAAAAGTCTATGCGTTCAGTACCTTTTCAAGGTAGGCTGTACTGCGCATAGCTTTTTTCTGTTTTGCGGGCATGCCTTTACTAAAACTTTTTTCTGCTTTTAGCTGATTAAATGCGATGTGTCTCAGCCCCGCAAATACAGGTGCTGCACCTTCGCGCCTAATTCGACACTCATCTTCTTTAAATCCTACATCTAAACGCCAATGTAATCCATTTTCTATTTGCCAATGTTGTCGTGCTCCTCTCGCGAGTTCTTCCGCTGTTAAATTCGCTGAACTAATATAGTATCTATAGCATAACTCATTGCTTAATTTACCTTTTTCTTTTCTATAAGAAACAATAACACCCACTGTTTTTACACCTTCCCAGTGTATCGTTTCTGATAAACCGCTCACGTTATGGCTCACTGCACAGCACCTAAATTCTTCTCTATTTTTTTGATAATCGGCTTCGTTAAACAAGAGCCCATCAGATGCTTGTCGTGCTACCTCAGGTAATAACACATCTTCTATTTGTGACAGTAGCCTTTTATGGTTTGCTTTTACCGCAAGTAAGTAATCGGCTTCTTTACCAACTATTTTTTTTGCAATTGATTTTTGACACCCCATAGCGTCAATCGTTACTAAGCAGCCTTTTATCTCTAATAATTCAAGCAGCTCTGGCAACGCTTTTATTTCATTCGACTTTTTATCAACAGGGCATTGTGCCAAAACAACACCATTTTCGCATGCAAATGCACTGATCATATAAAGCGCATCGCGTCTATCTGACTGATTAAATGAACCTTTCAATCGTTTACCGTCAATAGCAACTACACCGCCTTGAGTTAATTTGGAGCAGGCTTTCATCCAAGAAGAAAAGGAATCTTGGAATTGCGTCATGTCAATACGGCTCATTACACGAGCAATTGTGTCATGGCGAGGGATCCCTTGTTCAAGAAGAACATATTTTCTGAGCCAATCTAGTCTATCATGACCAAAATCTTCAATCTCTTCCCAGCCCTGACAGCCTGAAACAACAGCGCTAACAGCTAAGAATATGATATCAAATAGTTTATGAACAACTTTACCTTGTTGGCGAGGGTCGTCGATTGATTCGAAATATTTAAATAGCTGAATGTTAGACATGGGGATGCTCCTTAAAAAAGGAGTATAAGATCATACTTTTAAGTCAAGGTAAAGTTCGTGATCTTGCCCTGACTCATTTTCCGCTAAATCAATTAAATCACGTAAGCCTGGCAGTATATTTTATGAGTCAATGATAAGAGTCGTAATAGTGACTCACTTTAAAAGTCATCATCATACTTTATGGTTTGGATTTCAACATGGACTTAAAACCCCAATTGAACTACAAAAAAGACTGATTAATTTAAATGCAGATTTAAGCGCTGAAGAAATAAAACATCAAATCGTTGACTCAGAAGCACCAAGCGGCGAGCATAATATTTCAAGTATTTGTCGCTGGACAAATTGAATAGTACAGGAAAAACATTGATGCTTTATCCTGTTTATGGATAATCATCGAAATATGGATTGTTAACAAGGAACGATATATGCTCGGATTAATTCGCTATACAGTAGAACTATGCCCCGAAGTAAAAGGTCAGGTTTTTGATAATGGAATCCCATTAGCCAATCAACTCATTGAACGAAGCTTAACCTACAAAGAAGAAGAACTAGATAGTGTTTATACTGATGAAAACGGTTGCTTCTCATTTCCTGCCAAATCTCTAAAATCTCGCAAACCAGGCAGTATTTTTCATGAGCCCGTGGTGCGAGTAATTATTGATCTAGAAAGGAATGACGAAGTGTACTTGCTCTGGTTTGGTAATCAGAGAGGGTTAAAAAACACATCAGAGTTCAAAAAACATTTAATTAGTCTAAATGCGGATTTAACTTCTAGTGAGCAAGTGCACAATTTTATAAACACAGATTCCCCTTTCCAAGAAGAGCATAATATATCTAGTATTTGCCGTTGGGTAAACTAAATCATATAGAGTAATACATTGATGTTTTAGCCTGTTTATGGATAATCATCAAAATATGGATTATTAATTATCAACAAGGGATGTCGAATGCTTGGTCTAATTAAATATAAAGTTGAGCTTTGCCCAGAAGTAACAGGTCAACTTTTAAACAATGGGATTCCACTAGCAAATCAGCTCGTTGAACGTAGCTTGACCTATGATGATGAAGAGCTAGACAGTGTATATACTAATAGCGAAGGCTATTTCTCTTTCCCAGAAAAATCTTTAACCTCTCGCAAACCTGGTAGTATTTTTCATGAGCCTGTAGTTAGAATAATTATAGACTTAGAAAAAGATGGTAAGATTTTTAATCTGTGGATTGGGTTTCAGCATGGACTAAAAACACCTAAAGAATTTAAAAGACTTCTTAAAAATTTAAATGCCGATTTAACAAATGATGAAACCAAACATCACCTTATAAACCCTGAAGATTCATTGGATGAGCACTTCATTAAAAGTATTGCTCGTTGGGAAAAACAAAATTAAAAGGATTTACCGTGGCAACATTATCACCCATTTTATGCGCTGAACTTGCTAAAATTTCTTATGATATAAAAAAACCAGACCGAAGAGGTCGATACACAGTTATTGCATCAAACTATTTAGAAAATATTTTTTCCTTTGATTTATCCAACGGTCCGATAAAAGGAACCTCTGGCGGAGCAATGGCCCATGCAACAGGTCATCAAACAGGGTTTGTACTCGTTGGCAAAGGCACCTCTCCAGCTGGTCGCATGAACCCATTTAAAAACGATTTAGTACTTGCCATACGCGGAACTGCATCAATATACGATGCATCTACTGACTGTAGAGCTAATATAAGTGTATGTGACGGTGGGCATAGTGTACACGCAGGGTTTAACACTTTGTTTGAAACTTTGAAATTACAATTAGCCCCTTTATTACGTGAATTAAAGCCTAATGCTACAGTTCACTGTGTTGGTCATAGTCTGGGCGGCGCAGTTGCCTCATTAGTAGCTGACTGGGCAAAACGACGTTTTAGTTCAGACGTTAAATTATATACTTTTGGAGCCCCAAAAGTAGGCTTAACAAACTTTGCATTAAGCACAACAAATGCGTTGGAGCCCAAAAACATTTTCCGTTGCGTTAATGGTGGAGATGTTGTGCCTATGGTTCCATTCTGGCCATTCATGCAAGCTCCTTACAACGCTCCTGAATATAAAATGGATAACAATCAAATTATAGCTCCTTGGCATCATTTGATGAAATACTATACCCGAAACTCACAAAAGCAATCTTGGGATAGTATCAATAAAAGAGTGACATTTAACCCATTTAAACGCGTTACCTTAGATATTACTCATGCCACTCAAGTACAGCCTTCAATATATTGGATGAATCGCTTAAGTGAAGCCCTTATGACTGTGTTACGTCAAGCAAAACTTGGCGCTTTAAACGCACTACAATCAGGCACTGCAAACGGCTTAAGCTTATACGACAAAATTGCGATGATTTTAGCTAATAATAATTTTCATACTGTAGATTTAACAGGCCCTATAAATGGATTACTTGCATGTATGCTGGCCTTTGCTGGTTATGCTAGAACTAAAATAAAGGAGTTATCTGCCGAGTTTATTAAGTGGGTATTCGAAAAAACACTTAAAATGGTTAATCGAATTGCTCAAAAAGCCCTTTCGGCAGTAGATTAAAAGCTAATAATTTCCAATAATAGTAATAAGCAAGAGCATAAAGCCTAAGCTTATTACTATTACAACCCCCACTACAGTTCACTTTTCAAACATCGTTTCATTTTCATTACACTTAGCAACTAAGCATGAAAACTACGTTAAAAGTTATATTCTTGCGCGCAATTGTTATTAATAATGGATGAGCACACACATGACAACACCTCAAGGTGTAACGCTTTCAAATACATCAATAAATAACACACTCTTTTACCTCAAAATAGAACCAGCACGATATACAATGGACGCTAAGTCTATATGGCACGGCCGTTGGTGCGGGTATTTTATTTTTACCTATTAATATTGGTATTGGCGGTTTTTGGCCATTAATTATTATGGCGTGTTTAGCATTCCCAATGACCTTTTGTGCCCACCGAGAGTTAGCGCGTTTTGTACTTTCATCAAAAAATAAAGATGCCGATTTTACCGATGTAGTTGAAGAGCACTTTGGTCAGGCATTGATCAGACCCCTAGGCAACTTTTTGGATTTTATATAAATGCAACGCATGTCCACCAATGAGCCTTATTATCTTTTCCCTGAACTCATCAAAACCATCCAAGCTGATTTTGTCGCCTTGCTGGAGTAGATTAATTCCCTCAAAACACTGAAAGACCCAACGTAATGTTGGGTTAGATATTTCTTTATTGATTTGATTCGCTATCGTGGCTTTTTCTTTTTTCATATTCGCTCTCATTCGTCTTTGCGCGATTGAATAAACTAACAATGAAAGTGTCATCACCATCAACAGAGCATCTATTCTACTTGGCTTTTTGATAAATAATGATGAAACAAAAAACAAGGGGTCTTTTAAAAACCTAAACCCTTTTTCTACTTCAGATTGTGCTTTGTAATGCTTAAGTAAACCTACTGGTGAAAGGGCTTCTTTATCAATATTCGTTGCTAATACGAAGCATGACTTTTGTTCTACAATCTGTTTTATTGCGGTTTCGTTTTCTTCAATTTCTGCCGTGATTTGCCATTCAATATTTTTTACTGGCGCATCTTTTTTAGGTCGCCCTTTACCTTCATAGACTTTATGCTTAATAAATTGCTGAGTCGCTATTTGATGATGCTTCATCTTTTTCGCTAATTTATCTAATGCGCGTTGTGCGTCAGTTTGACAAGCGAAACGTTGAGCTTGTAAATGGAAGAGGTCTTTTTTGATGCCTGTGTGTGCTCGCTCAACTTGTCGAACAATGCTTTTTTGTGCTCGGCTATTAGCTGCTTTTGAATAAATAATCATCCATCTTTGCTTTATCCCCATATGCTCAATCTCTTCAACAACATATTGATAGTTATCATCAATATTAACCCATTGGTTGGCTGCTATGGCTGTACTTATAGAGGATTTTTCAAGAGAAATTGTTGAAGGTACTAGCGTGAGAAATTGAATTTTGGTTAAAAACTCAGCATTACTTTTATGATAAAGTTTACAGTCTGCCACAAGGTATTTAGGGGCTTGGCTTTTTTTGAACTCATCAACAAGCGCCTTACTTCGCGCTTTAAAAATAGCGGTGTCTGCGCTGTTACCATCCCAGTTTTTACATGCAAGCGGGATCCCACCATCTTGGCTAACAATGATTTCTTGTACGACTTGTTTTAAATCAGGACGGTGAGCCTTGCTATAGCCATGAGTAATTTTAATGACGTTTTCATCACTATCTCCATCATCAAAAGCATATTCACCTGTCAGTGAGTGACTCGTTGTATCAAGTGATTCAAAGGTTTTATCAACTTGTTCTATTTCACATGCTTGTCCGGAGACTAATGAAAATAAGCTTTCACAGCCAAACTCGAAGCATTGATCGAGAGTTCTACCAAGTTTGTGACGATTAAAATGTGATGCTTGAACCCCTTCACGAAATAAATGTTCAAGAGGCAAGTTAGTAAAAAATTGAGGGCTGAGTGATAAAGGTCGATTGGCAAAACCGAGTCCATTCATGATCATGCCTTTTACAGCTTCACCGGGGGTGATTTCTTGTTTATCGTCTTGAGGTAAGTATTGATCTAAAAGGCTGACAATTTTTAAGTCTTCTATAACACCTGAAACAATACCGTGATGGTCTAACCGTTTGATTTTTGATTCATATACACCTCAAAGTTGAGATGTTATTTTATCAAATTAAAGAGAATTAAGCGTTTAAATTAAATCGAAATTTTTGAAATTGGTCTGATCAATGTCTGTTTGGTGTGACTGCAGAACGGTTAATTTCTTTATTGTACTTTTTATCTATATTCTCAATTTTGCTTATTTACGGTGTGGCTTAACCAATACTATTGATAGCTTTATGGTTATTCAAATCGGGATGGAATCGCTTTCTCGCGTATTGCTTTCAGGCCTATTGGTTGCGGGTATTATCCTTCGGATCTTGTTTTTAGTTTAGGACGAAAGTCAAAAGAAAAATCTGCTCCAGTTTACTCATGATGGCTGTTATAAATTTTTTCTAATTACCTACCATTAACTGAAAGCTTTTTAAAAGCAACAACCCTTAACGATTTTGCTGGGCGATAAACGCAAGCGAGTGCTGATTGAATAAGTCAGGACGTTCCACATTGCAAACATGGCCGCAATGGTGAATAGTTTGCAGTACGCTATTTTTATGGCGCTTTACCATTTCTTTAACAGGGCCAAGGAACATATGATCTTCCTTACCCATAATGTACAGAATGGGTATATCAATGTCTTTTTCTTTGAAATATTGCATTAAAGGATTTACATCCATGGCTAATTTAAACCATTTTATAAACTCTTTTTGGCACAAGCGCTTTGCTTCACGAACAAACAAAAGTCGAGATTCTTTATGACGCTTTTTCGGCATCATAATAAAAGCAAATAAGCGATACAGCCACATATAAGGCAAGAAGTGTTTAAAAGTATTACCTAAATAAACCAATGTATTACTGCGAGTATTAAAACGAGTAACCGCTCCACCTAGCACCATGCTAGAAACATATTGCGGCGCAATTTCAGCAATATTTCGAATAAGAATTGTGCCCAATGAAATACCAACAAAGTGTGCGCTGGTGATATTGTTATGATCTAACACATCTATGATGTCTTTAGAGACATTATTAAATGAATAATTATTATCAACAAAGTTTTGTAGTAGATTATTCGATTTGCCGTGACCGCGAAGATCAAGCAACAACACATTATATTCTTTTTTATACGCTTTAAGCTGACGAAACCAGATTGCCGAACTACCACCGGCTCCATGGACAAATACAACCCATGTTTTACTGGTTTCGTGCGAAAAAGTAGTATGGAAAAGAATTTCTGTACTCATTGCAGTTAGCGGCCTATTTACTTCATTTGGCATATTCAATTGCAAGAAGTATAACGGAGTTTAATAAAAATCTCTCATGAAGTTCAGATCAATAGCTTCTACTTAACAACTTTTCGGAGCAGATTTTGATTTTTAAATAAAAACGACTCGCTTCTATTCTCAACGTATTTTAGGCGCTTGTCAGTGAAAATCTAAGTACAGTTTTTTAAGTTTGTCAGGAACAAGTGGCCAACCTATTTCAATTCCAATGGGAGTGGCCTTGCAAAATAAGTGCTCAACGTAATAAGTGTCTATGTACTCAAGTTCAGCAGGACTTGCAGAGTCTAATTTTAGACTCATATATGACAAGTGCTTTAGAGCATTAGTGACTTTATTTTCGTTGAATGCAAAAGTTGTTAAGTTTGCAAACTCTTCCATGCGAAAAGTAAGCGCCCAACTTTCGTGTTTATCCATTAGCGGGATCACATCTGGAAACTTACATTGTATATCCTTAATGAATCTTATTATTTCTTGCTTTTCCATATACTCCCTTGCTGCACATAGTTATACAAATGCCATTGTACCAGCTAAAAATAATTTGGTGGGGCACGGACAAAGCCAACTGTTCTTGTCCGCGTTTACGACCTCGTTAACTTAACGTTTTGATAACCATACCCACACCATATAATTTTTTAAATGCCTAAATATTGTTTTTATTTAAGACTTACGCTCAATATGTTAAGTTTTTTTAAGGCCGAAAATTATTTTTTAGTAAGCTTCCAATCGCCCTGCACCACTTCAAAAACCCACTTAAACTATTGCTTATGTTAACTTTTTAAATAATTACGATATAAAAATATCAGTCTTCAGCAACTCTATGAAACAGCTAAACGTATATTAATTTAATGTCTTCACATAAAGATACTCGACACAAAGTTAATTCTTACATATCTTTACGTCGAGATTCTTTACAACCCTTTAACTTTAAATTGGAGAACATTATGAAAAACATTATTCAAGTAGCTGGCATTATCGACCGAGAAGAAGCAAATCTAATGCTGGAGTCTGGCATTGAGTGGCTTGGCTTTCCTTTGCGCTTACCTTCTGGAAAAGATGATATTTCTGAAACAGATGCAATGAGCATTATTAAAGGCTTAAGTGAGCCTCAAGCCGGTGTGTTGATTAGCTATATGGTAGATGCTGAAGAAGTGAGCGGTTATTGCAGTGAGCTAGGTGTAAAAGCAGTTCAACTACACGGTGATATTAGTGTGGCAGAAATGAAAAAGCTTAGAGAGCTGCGCCCTGATCTTTTCTTATTAAAAAGCCTTGTTGTGAAAGAAGACAATGCTGAAGAGCTGTTAGAAATTGTTGATACCATGGCTGACTTTGTTGACATGTTTATCACTGATACGTTTAACCCTAAAACGGGTGCTAAAGGCGCTACTGGTTTAACGCATAACTGGGACGTAAGCGCTGAACTTGTTAGACGATCTCCAAAACCTCTAATGATGGCTGGCGGTTTAACGCCTGAAAATGTAGCTGATGCAATCTATAAGGTTAAACCAGCCGCAGTTGATTCACATACGGGATTAGAAGGTAGCGACGGCAGAAAAGATGCCGCTAAGGTGAAGAAATTCATTCGCGAAGCTGAAAAAGCATTTTCGGAGATCAATGCTTAATATAATTCACTGCCAGATTAACACCCCTAATCTGGCAGACTCAAATAGGGAGAGCGTTATGAATGCAAATCAAGTTATTCAAATATATAAAGAAGACTCACAAATACTCTCAAGTAGTGTGATCGAGTTACCGCAAACAAATAGACTAAAATACCTGCATGCAAAAATGCGTGACAAGGTAGCTAGTAAAAGCCAATTCATTTTTTATGCTGATCAAGTGTTTCGTCTGCTGATTGAAAAAAGCTTAGAATTAGTACCATTTAAAGATCTCGATGTAACTACTCCCGTGGGAGAAACATACAAAGGCAAGCAGTTTGCAGATCCAATATGTGCCGTTTCTGTGGTTCGTGCTGGTGAAAGTATGGAAAATGAGCTGCGTCATATTGACTTAAAAATTCCCATTGGAAAAATTTTAATACAACGCGATGTCGTCACAAAATTGCCAACTCTTTATTATTCAAAACTTCCGGATCATATCGCTAAATGTCGCGTGCTGATATTCGAACCTATGTTGGCGACAGGCGGCTCTGCAATTTGTGCTATTCAGGTGCTTATAGATGCTGGTGTTTTAGAAGAAAATATCATTTTTGTTAATCTTTTGTGCTCCCCTGAGGGGATTCAAAAAGTTACTCAGCAATTTAAGAAAATTCAAATAGTCACGTCTTCAATTGAAGAGTATCTAAATGGAAACGCATTTATGATACCTGGAATTGGCGACTTCGGAGATCGCTACTTCGGTACGACCGATGTGGGGGCCGTATGACAAATAAACAACTAATACTTTGGATGTTAGTTGCTATGATTGCCCCAACAATTTGGGGCAGTACATACATAGTAACGACCGAGCTATTACCGCCAGATATGCCTTTAATGGCGTCAACACTTCGTGCTTTACCTGCTGGTATTTTATTGGTACTGATTGGTCGAAAGCTACCTAAAGGCATCTGGTGGGTGCGTTCTACCGTGCTTGGCATACTTAATATTGGTGGCTTTTTTTACTGTTTATTTGTAGCAGCCTATCTATTACCCGGTGGTGTAGCTGCACTTGTTATGTCGTGCCAACCTATCATAGTCATGATACTTGGTGCGCTACTCTTTAAAGATACCCTTAATTTAAGGCAATTTATTGCTTGTGCAATTGCGGCTGTTGGAGTCGCGATGTTGGTCTTAGAACCAAATATGAATTTACCTGTTCAAGGTGTTATTGCAGGTTTAATTGGTGCCGCTTCAATGGCCACGGGAATAGTATTAACAAAAAAATGGGGCAAGCCTGCTGACGTTAATTTATATACTTTTACAGGCTGGCAACTCGTTGTAGGTGGATTATTTTTACTCCCGATTGGATTAGTACAAGAAGGCTTACCTAGTAACCTAACAGTGGACAATATAATTGGTTATTCCTACTTAAGTATCATTGGCGCCTTGTTCGCTTATATAGTTTGGTTTAAAGCTATTGAAAAACTGCCAGTTGTTACGGTGTCTTTTATATCGTTTGCAAGCCCAATCTCAGCAACATTATTGGGTTATTTTATTCTTTCGCAAAGGCTAACGATGAGTCAAACATTAGGCGCAGTCATTATTGTATTAGCCATTGTTATATCTCAAGTACAGCTGTTTAAAAAATCAAGTTCCAATTTTAATCTGGAACCACCATTAAACAAAAAAACTAGTTAAAGGAAGTAAACATGGACAACTTATTTACAGAAGCTCGTTTTGGGAAAATCAACGCAAGCAATCGCTTTGTAATGGCACCAATGAGTAGAAACAGGGCAACAGCTGAAGGATTAGCAACGCCTCTTATGGCAACCTATTATGCTCAAAGAGCAACAGCTGGGTTAATTATTTCTGAAGGTATTCAACCTAACCAAGTTGGTCAAGGTTTTATGAATTCCCCAGGGCTACATAATTTACAACATGTGAAAAGCTGGCAGCCCATTACTGAAGCAGTACATAAAAGGGAAGGCAAAATTGTAGCTCAATTGATGCATTCTGGTCGTATTGGGCATCCTGAATTATACCCCAGTGCTCATCAATCAATAGCGCCTTCAGCAATTAAAGCTGCCGGAGACGCTTTTACACCAACAGGGCCAAAGAGCTACCCTACACCAAAAGAAATGACGTTAGATGAAATTACAGCAACCATTGAAGACTTCGCAAAATCAGCTGAATTAGCGATTCAGGCCGGTTTTGATGGGGTAGAAATACACGCGGGAAATGGTTTTTTACTTCACCAATTTATGGCAAGTAATACAAATAATAGAGCCGATCTATTTGGTGGTAGCGTCAAAAACCGTTTAAGATTTACGCTAAAAGTAGTGGCGGCTGTTACACAAGCTATTGGTGCTAAAAGAGTCGGTATTCGTATTTCTCCCGACAATACTTACAATGACATTATTGAACAAGACAGTGAAGTGCTCTACCAAACTCTTATTAGTCAGTTGCCAACTGATCTGGCGTATTTGCATATTATGGAAGCGGCTAACCGTGAGCACACCCAGCAGATCCGTAACCAATGGTTAGGTAAGCTTATATTAAACCCTCACAAATCTTGGCAAGATGGCCCTGTAACCCCTGCTATTGCATCAGATGTGTTAAATGAAAATTTATGCGATGGTGTGGCATTAGGGGCACTCTTTTTAGCAAACCCTGATTTGGTAGAGAGCTATAGTCGTTTCTGGTGTATGAGAAAAAGTCATTGCGATGTAATCTGTTAATTGATCTTGACCAGATCAACAATTAACCAGAGAGACATCGCAATGACTGAAAATGATAATGTTATTTCCATTGAAAAACCAGACAATCCGTTAGAGCAGTTGCTTAAAAGCGGGGCGCAGCAGTTGTTAGCTCAAGCGATTGAGGCTGAGTTGGCTGTTTTATTGGCTCAATACCAGCATGAGACCGTCGAGGGACTTCAGCGGATCGTCAAAAATGGTCACCAGCCTGAGCGTACGATCCAAACAGGCCTTGGTGATATTGAGGTCAAAATACCTAAAGTCAGGGATCGAAAAAAGGAAGGCATTAAATTCAATAGTGCCTTGATCCCGCCTTATCTGAAACGGACAAAAAATATCGAAGAGCTGATCCCATGGCTCTATTTACGAGGAATTTCGACGGGTGATATGCAGCCCGCTTTAGTGTCTCTTTTAGGCGAGCAAGCCAAAGGTTTGTCGGCCAATAGTGTCTCTCGGTTGAAATCCACCTGGGAAACGGAGTATCAGCAGTGGTCTAAACGTTCCTTGGCTAAACGTCGATATGTGTATATCTGGGCCGATGGGATTTACAGTAAAATTCGAATGGATGATAAGCTGTGCTTACTGGTAATTATGGGGGTAGATGAAACGGGCAGAAAGGAGCTATTGGCGGTGGTTGACGGGGTTCGTGAGTCTGAGCAGAGCTGGACTGAAGTGTTAAATCAGTTGCGCTCACAGGGTCTAACAATACCACCAAAATTGGCCATAGGGGATGGTGCGCTGGGGTTTTGGAATGCCCTCACCAAAGTATGGCCAACAACCCAACATCAACGTTGCTGGGTGCATAAAATCGCGAATGTGCTAAACAAAGTGCCGAAATCAATGCAACCTAAAATCAAAGCGAATTTACAAGATATCTGGATGGCAGAGAGTCGAGCTTCTGCTTATAAAGCGTATGATTTATTTGTTAAAAATTACTCAGTCAAATACCCAAAAGCGACGGATTGCTTGATGAAGGATAAAGATGAAATGCTGGCATTTTATGATTATCCTGCTGAGCATTGGATGCACATAAGAACGAGTAATCCGATAGAGTCAACGTTTGCGACGGTAAGGCTGAGAACGCATAAAGTGAAGAGTTGTGGCAGCCGGACAACCACCTTAATGATGGTTTTTAAACTCGCGCAGTCGGCAGAGAAAAAATGGTACCGCTTGCGAGGGTTTAAGTTACTGGCTGAAGTAATTACAGGGGTAAAATTTAAAGACGGCGAAAGAATAACTCAAGATCAAACAGAGCATCAAGATGAGCTCATACACCAGATTTGACAATAACTCTTTGGTAGAACGTACTAAGTTAAATGCTTCTTTTAATAATGTAGATCCCGATACGTTTTATGGTGGCGACGAAACCGGTTATACCGATTATCCTACAATGGTAGATAAAAGTGCATCGCTATCTGAGAAACAAAGTGAATCTATATTAGAGCGTGTTGAGCTTTCGTGATTAATTTTGCAGCTGTAGGTTTGGTAGTTAGGCGAGGCAGAGTTTATGTCGTGTGATTATTAACCATAAGCAGTTGATAATGCAGCGTAAATACCAAACATCCGTAGCCCTTAGGTTCGTCCTAGGGGCGATTTACTTTTTGCTGCTACATGGATGTAAATAAAAGCCGTGAGTAGGGCGCGGAAGCTTTGCGCGAACTTACTTATTCTTACATAAAGATAAATTAGTAAGGTGATGCAGGAGCGTTACCAAAGCTACCAAGCTACAAACCTCGCGCCACGATTAAATCGCTCCTCGATTGAACAAATTTTAATCTACAAAGATCAACATGCCCTAGATAGAACAAATTGTGCTCCTGAAAGGCCAACTGGCCTTATTTATAAGTAGAGCTAGAAAGGCCTAAAAGTAATTTTTTAAGTAATACTGCGAGTTGCTGCTGCTCCGACTTATCTAAAGGTGACAATAAAGACTGCCCTTTTGCGATATGCTCCTCTACAACCTGATCAATCAATTGAAAACCTTTCTCTGTTAAAGACACCATAACGCCTCGACGGTCATTAGGATCAGAGCTGCGTGCAACCAAGTCTTTAGCTTCTAGTTTATCGATACGGTTTGTCATTGAGCCTGAGGTTAGCATTAATGTCTGCAATAGTTGATTTGGACTCAATGTAAACGGTTTTCCTGAACGCCTAATTGTCGCTAATACATCAAATTCGCCACCATTGAGGCCAAAACGGCCAAATACAGTTTGTAATTCTTTGCTAAACATTGCATCGGTACGAACGAGTCGGCCCATAACTCCCATAGGCGAAGGGTCTAAATCAGGTCTTTCTTTATTCCACTGGGCTATAACGACGTCAACAAGATCATTTTTCATCATATCTACTACTCTAATTTAAATTGATAAACCAATATAACTCACAACAACCTCTACGACAAGACTCATCACAACAAGTATCTTCACGCAAAGATACTTGACATTAAGATTGTATGTATTATCTTTTACCTAACTTTGTTACATGAGAGTTATGTGTAGTACTCATTTTTAACAAGGCAATTCAAAAATTAGTCATCTATAAAATTTTAAATAAAGGAATAGGCATAGAAATGAAACTACATAACCAACTAAATCGAACCGAAAACTTTGAGCAAGATCAGATATCTTTTTTAGGAGAAAGTGATACTCGAACATTGTTTGATTTAATTCAAAAGCAAATTATTGAAACACCTGATGAAACTGCAGTAATTAGTAACCAAGGAGATTGGAGCTATAAAATGCTGGATAAAAAATCATCTAACATTGCCTCTTTACTCCATCAGCATGGTGCTAAGCAAGGTGAATATGTTGGTTTGTTTGTCGATCCATCGCCTGACTTAATTTTTGGTGTGTGGGGAGCTATTTATGCAGGATGCGGATACCTTCCACTGTCTCCTGAATACCCTGAAAAACGTATTAGCTATATGCTAAAAGACTCTAAAGCGCGTTTAGTTTTAACTCAAGCACATTTAAAAGAGCAAATTACTGCATTGGTTAGCAGCGACATTACTGTGATTTCAATAGATGATGTTGATGATAATACGTCATATTATGCGCCACTATCACAAGATAGCCTTGCTTATATGATTTACACCTCTGGAAGCACAGGTGATCCAAAAGGCGTCATCATTGAACATAGCAGTATTGTTAATCAGCTTCTGTGGCTAAAAGAAGAGCATAGCTTTAGCCAATCAACTCGTATTGTACAAAAAACGCCTTTTAGCTTTGATGCAGCCCAATGGGAGATTTTAGCTAATGCAATCGGTATTTGTGTTGTTACAAGTGAAGTAGGAATGTATCGCGATCCGCTTGCACTTATTGATTTAATCATTGAAAAACAAGTGACCGTTTTGCAATGTGTTCCTACCCTTTTACAAGCCTTGTATTCAATTGTGTAACTCATTGTCTCACGTGTTCAGTGGGGGTGAAACGCTTACTAAACAGCTCGCCTTACAATTTTTTGAAACACTGCCTGAAAAAGATCTAATCAATTTATATGGGCCAACAGAATGCACAATAAATTCATCCAGCCATAAAGTAACACCTCATACTTTAGAACAAGCGTTTGATGCAATTACCATTGGTAAGCCTGTAGCCAATACTCACTACTATATACTTGATGAACAGTTAAACTTAGTTGATGAGGGTGAATCTGGTGAGCTTTATATTAGTGGTGTGCAGGTTGCTAGAGGTTATTTAAACCGTAACGATACAACGCTCGAAAGATTTATATCTAACCCTCACAATAGCGAGCCTATGCATAATACGCTCTATCGCAGTGGTGATATTGTAAAACGTGATAAAGAAGGTAACACACACTTTTTAGGTCGCGCCGATAATCAAATTAAATTACGTGGTTACCGTGTTGAGCTTGATGAAATTAGACTTGCCATTGAAAAGCATGATTGGATAAAAAATGCCGCAATGGTTGTAAAAAATGACCAGCGTACCGGTTCTCAAAATCTTATTGCATGCATTGAATTAAATCATCGTGAAGCCGCTTTAATGGATCAAGGCAAGCAGAGTGAACACCATCAATCTAAAAAAAGTAAATTACAAGTTAAAGCACAACTCTCTAATGCTGGATTTAGACAACCACAAGCGCTGTTAAACTTACCCGTATTTAATTTACCAAATAAAAACGCATCAAAAGAGCAAACTGAAACTGTTTTTGCTCGTAAAACTTATCGTTACTTTGATGGTGGAAATGTGTGTGAGCAAGAAATACTTAACTTACTCAAAAAACAAAAATCAGAGATCCCTACACGCCCTGTCAGCGCATTAGAATATGATGAATTTGGTCAAATCATGAGATATTTTGGCCAGTTTAAAAGCAAGCAACGCTTACTGCCCAAGTATGGCTATGCATCTCCAGGCGCCCTGTATGCTACGCAGTTATTTTTAGAAATACATAATTTATTTAATTTAAAATCGGGTATTTATTATTATCACCCTGAACTACATACCCTGCATCTTGTACGCTCATTAGCGCCTGTAAGCACGGTTAAATTAACTTGCCATTTTTTAGGTAAACAATCAGCTATAGAACCTGTATATCAAAATAATATATTAGAAGTTTTAGAAATGGAAACAGGCCATATGCTTGGCTTATTTGATCATATTTTACCTCAGTTTGGCCTTTCAATTGGCGCTGCTAGTTTTGACAATGAATACCAAGATTACTTAGCTGTTCACGAAGATGACGCCTACTTAGGAAGTTTTGATATTAGCCAACATAGCGAAACTGACCCGCTTTCAAATGTTGAGACCTTAGTGCAAATTCAAAATGTAGATGGTTTAAATTCAGGACAATACACAGTTCAAGATAATCAGCTGACACCCCTTTCTGATCAGCTAATTGAAAAGAAAAAAGTGATTGCCATTAATCAGCAAGTCTATGATAGAGCTTCTTTTGGTATTTCTTTACTTAATCATTCTACAACGGCTTGGCGACACTATATTGATTTAGGTCGTAAGTTACAGCAGTTACAAATGAACGACTTAAACATAGGTTTAATGTCTTCTGGTTATAGCTCAAAATCTGGTAATAATTTACCTTCAGCCAATCGTATTGAAGAAATTTTATCTGATGCGAACTGTACAATGAAACCATTTTATTTTTGCATTGGTGGAAAAATTTCAGAAGAGCAAAAACGCAGCGAAGGTATGAAAGAAGACGCTATACATATGCGTGGCCCCCTTGAAATATTGAATCATGATTTACAAAATTCGCTACCTAGCTATATGGTACCTAATAAAATTATAACTTTTGCTGAATTCCCACAAACAGCGAATGGGAAAGTCGATTATCTCGCTCTAAAAAATTCAGAGAAACTTAATAATATTGAAAATAAGGCAGCCTACATTGAGCCTCGAAATAAATTAGAAGAGAAAATAGCTGATATTTGGCTCCATGTTATGAAATGGGACAAAGTATCTGTCCAAGATAATTTTTTTGAAAGTGGTGGAAACTCTTTAACAGCCGTTACATTTATGAATACTTTAAATAAAGAGTTGAGCATTAGTATCCCGATGCAAGCTATCTTTCAAGCCCCCACTATTGAAGCACTTGCTCTTTATATTAAGCAAAACGATAACAGCTCACATAGTCGGTTGATTAATTTAAATAACTCTACACAAAAATCGCGAATTTTCTGCTGGCCTGGTTTAGGTGGGTATCCAATGAGCTTAAAACCTTTAGCTGAAAAAGTGGCCGATGAAGCGACGTTTATTGCAGTGCAAGCGCATGGCCTTAATTGTGATGAAGTTCCTTACGATACAATACAAGAAATGGCAGAAGCTGATATCAAGCTAATCAAAAATGAGCAACCAACGGGTCCTTATACGTTATGGGGATACTCTTTTGGGGCTCGTGTTGCATTTGAAGTGGCGCATCAACTTGAAGCAAGTGGCGAGACCGTGGAAGCACTTTATCTCATTGCACCTGGCTCACCTAATCTACCTCAGTATTCACAAAAAGAGCAGACACCTTGTTTTACTTCTCCTGCATTTGTCACCATTTTATTTTCAGTGTTCTTTCAAAAAATACAAGGCCCGGTATTAGAACAATGTTTATCGGCAGTGACTAATAAACAACAGTTTATTGACTTTGTATGTATGAATCATCGCACTTTGAATCGAGATGTTGTCAGTAAAATCATAGAAGTAGCCATGCGCACTTATGAGTTTAAATATACATTCACAGAGTTGCTTGAACGCCAAGTAAAAGCACCAAAAGTGATATTTAAAGCACAAGGAGATGATTATTCATTTATTGAAAACATTCCTGAGTACAACGAAAAAGAAGCGATAACACAACACTTACAAGCAGATCATTACGCATTATTAAAACATCAAGGTGTTGATGAGCTGTTTAATTGCATTGTGCAATCTCAAGGTTCTTACGAGAACCATCGTTCATTATTAATAGCGTAAGGACGCAATATGCCGCATATCAACATACATTATTTTGATTCTCACGTATCCAGTTCTACCAAGAATAGGCTCGTGAAAAAAATTTCGGCACTGATAAGTAAAGAGTTTAAATGCAATAACGACTTTATTTCAATCGCACTGCATGCAGAGCAACCGAAAAATTGGCGACAACGTGTTTATAACAAACATATTATTCAGCAAAAATATAAATTAATTAAAAAACCAAGTTATTAGAGGAAAATAAAATGAACAATACAAAGATAAATCTTGTTATTAAGCCTGAAATTAAACGGGCTCTTGAGTTAGGGCTTGCGGTCGTGGCGCTTGAGTCTAATGTTATAACGCATGGCTTAGATTACCCTGAAAATAAACACACCGCGTTACAAGTAGAAGCAGCAGTTCGTGAATCGGGTGCAATCCCTGCAACCATTGGAATCGCTAATGGTAAATTACTAATTGGCATGGATGAAAGTGAGATTGAGTTATTTGCAACAACCGCAAATATACCTAAAGTCAGCACGCGTGACTTACCCGTTGTATTAGCGACTAAGCAATTGGGTGCAACCACCGTTGCCTCATCTATTATTGCAGCTGAGTTAGCAGGAATATGCTTTTTTGCATCTGCCGGCATTGGTGGCGTTCATAGAGGAGCAAACAATACGATGGATATTTCTTCAGATCTTATGCAATTTACACGTTCACGGGTTGCCGTTGTATGTGCTGGTGCAAAAAACATACTCGATCTAGGTTTAACACTTGAATACTTAGAGACCCACAATGTCCCTATTATATCTTATCAATTTGATGATTTCCCTGCATTTTACTGTCGCTCAAGTGGCTATAAAGCACCACAACGGATAGATGATGCATCTATTTTAGCCGACATAATTGAAACCCAATGGCTACTTGATAATAAGCGCAGTGTATTAATTACAACACCCACTAAGCTCGAAGACGCCATTGATAGTGATGATGTTAATGATGCTATCAACGCGGCAATTAGCTCGGCTCAAGCGCAAGGGATCAGTGGAAATAAAGTCACTAAGTACATTATGAAAGCAATTGATGAAGTAACTAAAGGGCGTTCAGCTAAAGCTAACAGTGCCGTTTTGATCAATACAGCGCGTGTTGCAGGGCATTTAGCTGTTGCCCATGCAAAGCAATCTAGTAATAAAAGAGAAGTAGCGTAAAAATAATGGGTGAAGTTTATTGACAAATTTTTTTAATTATATATCTTTATATAAAGATACTTTACATAAACAAACTTCACCCAAGCATATTACCTACTAGATGCACACAAGGAGCTAATTATGAATTTCATTCCATGGATTACAACGACAGGCATACTAGCAATTTTAATAGCGGGCAGCTTTGCAGTTAAAAGTAACATCATTGATGCGCGCAGCAATATAGGCAATGAACAATCGGCTAATGTCGAAGCTATGTATGTAGAAAAAGTTGCTCACCAGTCACATATAGATATTAGCGGTATCGTAAAAGCCCCTAAAACATTATCGTTAATTAATGAATCAGCAGGTAAAGTTACAAAACTCTATTTGCAATCTGGCGGTATTACTTATGCAGGTGATACGTTACTCGAAATAGAACACGAGGAGGAAAAAGCACAACTGCAAATAGCTAAATCACGCTTTGAACTACAAAACACCACCGTAAAGAGATATAAAAGCCTTTATAATTCAAATAAATTGAGCGCTCAGCAATTAGATGAATCAACGGCTTTACTTGCTCAATACCAAGCAGAAATAAACCTACTCTCAGCTAAAATTGCTAAAAAAGTGATTACAGCACCATTTACAGCCCGCGTTGGTATACATGACTTGCAAGTCGGTCAGTTTTTACCTGCTAATACAAATCTAACTCAGCTCATTGGTATTGAAAAATATATGTGGGTCGATTTTTCTCTCCCGCAAACCTATACAGAGCTAGCAATTAATACGCCGGTAGTATTAACGCTACTTGATGACACACAGACAGAAATAATTGCACAAGTTGCCTCTGTTGCACCAGAAATGTCAAAACACTCAAGACAGCTGAAATACCGTGCAAAAATTACATTAGGAAATACTAAACTAAATTCAAATCAACTCGTTAAAATTAAGGTACCTATTGGCAACAAAAAAGAGGTTGTTGCAATCCCGTATTTAGCAGTTATTAAAGGTAAATTAGGGAACTATGTATATTTATTAAATAAAGACGAGGAAGGAAAAACATACGCTAAGCGTACACAAGTTGAATTAGGCGAACGTATTGGGGATCTCGTTATGATCACCAATGGCTTAACCTCAGGCGCATTAATCGCAAGTCATGGAGCATTTAAATTGCGTGACGGTTTAAGAGCATACTTGCTTAATTCAGAGCGTACTGTAGCTATGGAAGATACGTTATCTCCTAAGGTATCATTATGAAAAACAATCATTTTATGGATCGATTCATAACACAACCAACACTTGCAATCGTTTTATCCGCTATTATTTGTATTGCTGGGATTTGGTCAGTGCTTAAGGTGACTGTGCTACAGTTTCCAAAAATTGAAAGTTCATCTTTAGTTATTTCAACTAACTACGTAGGCGCATCAGCTGAAACAGTTAAAGGTTTTATTACAGAACCAATTGAACGTATTTCCGCTACGGTTCCAGGTGTTGATTATGTTGAATCAGTCACAATTGCAGGGAACAGCACTGTAACAGCTTACTTAAATTTAAACGAAGATAGTACTCGGGCTTTATCACAGCTTACTGCTCGTCTTAGCCAAGTTAAATATATGCTCCCGAATGATACTGAGGATCCCATTGTTAGCGTTAAGCGTACCGATCGACCTCATGCGCTATTTTATTTAAATATAGAGCATCAGGGCGAATCACTTACACAACTAACCGACTTTTTATCAAGGCAAGTGACTCCTATAATTACAGATATTGAGGGTGTTCAAAGAGTCGCAATTGAAGGCAGTAGAACGCCTGCGATGCGCGTGCATTTAAATTCTGCAAAGTTAGAAGCATTTGATCTTAGCGCTGACGATATTTACTCCGCGTTGGCTGCAAATAATACAATAGCTACGCTAGGTTATATAGAAACTAATAAACAAAAAATTGATCTGGTCGCTAATACACAATTGAAAAGTATCGATGAATTTGAGCAGTTAATTGTAAAACGTATAGATAATGATGTTATATATCTGAGAGATGTAGCCCATATTGAACTTGGCTCTGAGCAGCCAACGGTAAGTGCTCGCTTAAATCAGCATGATACTGTTTATATTTCAGTTTGGCCGCAGCCAGGTGCAAATGAAATTGAAGTTGGTGACGCACTTTACGCATTAACCGATAAAATTAATAAGACTTTACCGGATGGTATCAGCATTGGTTATGCCTATGATGGTACTTTATATATGCGCGATGCATTAAATGAGATTTTTAAAACACTTATTGAGACGGTTATTCTAGTAGGCGTTGTTGTTCTCTTTATGATGGGTTCATTTAGAAGCTCAGCGGTACCTTTAGTGACTATTCCTATTTCAATATTAGGTGCTATTGCCGCAATGTATGTCGTCGGTTTTTCGTTAAACTTACTAACCGTGCTCGCTATTGTTCTCTCTGTTGGCTTGGTGGTTGATGATGCGATTGTTGTTGTAGAAAATGTTTCACGTCATATTCGTGCAGGAAAATCTAAAATTGACGCTGCGCTCACAAGCTCCAAAGAGCTGTTTGTACCAATTGTATCAATGACTCTCACACTAACAATGGTGTATTTACCGATTGGCTTTCTGTCTGGACTTACCGGCGTATTATTTAAAGAATTTGCTTTTACCCTAGCAATATCAGTGCTTATATCAGGCATTGTTGCCCTCACACTTTCACCAATAATGAGCGCGTATGTTATCCCTGCTGAAGGGCAAGAAACTAAATTAACAAAAAAAGTAAACTGGGTATTTGATCAGCTAAGAAATAAATATGCGTTGTTACTTACTCTTTTATTGTCGTGGCGAAATCAAGTGATTGTCGCTGCAATTGCGTTAAGCCTTATGATAATACCATTTTACCAAGGTGCACAAAAAGAGCTTGCGCCAGTTGAGGATCAAAGCAGCATATTTGTACTTGTACAATCCCCCCCTGAGTCATCGTTAACTTATAATGAAGATAACATTCGTGGCATGGTTGATAGCTTATTAGAAATACCCGGCACAACTCAAATGTGGCAGAACATTTTTACCAATAGTGCTTTTGGCGGTATTGAATTTATAAGTGCTAGCGAACGAGATTACACAACTAAATCAATTCTTCCTGAGGTTTATGGACGCTTGGCTAAAACCCCTGGAGTCAACCCGTTGCCCATTCTTCCAGCGCCACTTCCTACTGCGGGCCAATTCGATGTAGAAATGGTCGTTAAGTCCAGCGATAGTTTTGAAATAATGCAAAGCTATGCGGGGCAACTTATAGGTAAAGCATTTGCTAGTGGGCACTTTTTATACGCAGACACTGATTTAAAAATCGATTTACCCCAAATACAATTACAATTAAAGCGCGATAAAATTGCCGATTTAGGAATGGATCTCGCTTATGTCAATCAGCAACTGAGTGTTCTTTTATCAAATAATTACGTTAATCGATTTGATGCGCAAGGAAAAGCTTATCAGGTAATCCCTGTTATTGACCGAAATGTAAAGTCAGATCCTGGAAAACTACTAAGCTTAAACATTAAATCAATTAATGGAACCAGCGTGCCATTATCTGCAATAGCTGAAGTTAAATGGGCAACAGTTCCTAGACAATTAAATAGCTTTGGACAGCAAAATGCCTTTCGCATATTTGGAGCCGTATTACCTAACTCCACAAAAGAAGAGGCACTTTCAGCATTAGAAAATGCCGCACAAGAATTACTCCCCCCTTCATACACTGTTGATTATGCCGGAGAGTCTAGACAAATAAGACAACAAGGTAATAGTTTATTAGGCGTTATGCTAATTTCACTGGTCATTGTTTACTTACTGCTTAGTATCCAATTTAATAGCTTTCGAGACCCTCTAGTTGTGTTAATTGGGAGTGTACCTTTGGCAATGGCTGGCGCGTTGATGCTATCGTATTTTGAATTAACGACTATCAATATTTATTCTCAAATCGGTTTAATCACACTCATTGGTCTGATTGCAAAAAACGGTATCTTAATTGTCGAATTTGCAAATCACCTACAAGAGCAAGGTAAAAGCCGCATAGAAGCCGTAATTGAATCTGCATCAACTAGATTAAGGCCTATTTTAATGACCACTGCTGCCACTGTTCTTGGGCACTTTCCATTATTAATGGTATCTGGAGCTGGGGCTGAAGCCCGAAATAGTATTGGCATTATATTAGTAGCAGGAATGCTTATAGGAACCCTTTTTACTCTTTTTGTATTGCCTGCTTTTTACGTGAAACTGGCTTCAAAACGAGTGCCTAAAGAAGTAAATAAAAGTAACCTTTGCAGTTCAAATGAAAAATCATCTTTTGCTATTAGTTAAGGTCTGTGACCTCTCAGGATTAAAGTTTGTTCTATCTAGGGGAAATTTAATCCCAGCGCGAGATTTATAACATAGCCAGCTCGGTAACAGCTCTTGCGTTACCTTGTTGGCTTACATGCAAACATGCTGTTGAAAATTCAACGACCAAAGATCAACACGCTCTAATAAGCTAAAGCTCTTATCGCGATAAATTATGTAATATCTGCAGCATATAAAGGATTTTGTTTCATACAAAAAACCTGACAGCCGTTACTTCGTTCAAATAAACAACACATTGTATAATTATTACTTTATACATTGCTCACTTTTAAATCGCTGTTTCATATTCATGACAGTTAGTCACTAAACCACTACAACTAATTCATTCTAAAACCAGCTCAAAACATGAAAAATTTAGTCAAAAACTATATTCTTCGGCGCAATTATTATTACAAATAATGGATGAGCACACACATGACAACACCTCAAGGTGCAACGCTTTCAAATGCACCAATAAATAACACACACTCTTCTACCTCAAAATGGAACCAACACGATACACAATGGACGCTAAGTCTATTTGGCACGGCCGTTGGTGCGGGTATTTTATTTTTACCTATTAATATTGGTATTGGCGGTTTTTGGCCGTTAATTATTATGGCGTGTTTAGCATTCCCAATGACCTTTTGTGCTCACCGAGGCTTAGCACGCTTTGTACTTTCGTCGAAAAATAAAGATGCCGACTTTACCGATGTAGTTGAAGAGCACTTTGGTGTGACTGCAGGTCGGTTAATTTCCTTGTTGTACTTTTTATCTATATTCCCAATTTTGCTTATTTACGGTGTGGGCTTAACCAATACTGTTGATAGCTTTATGGTTAATCAAATGGGGTTAGAGTCGCCATCTCGCGTATTACTTTCGGGTGTATTAGTTGCAGGTATGATTAGCTTAATGATGGGCGGCGAGCGCTTAATGCTACGTGCCTTTGCTATCTTAGTTTATCCGCTTGTGGGTATATTATTGTTTTTATCACTTTATTTAATCCCAAGCTGGCAAGTGCCCGATATGAGGATGCCTGAAATGGGCAGCTTTGGTAAAACGTTGTGGTTATCGATTCCTATTATTGTATTTTCGTTTAGCCACGCAGCGGCTATCTCAAGCTTTGTAAACGTGCAACGCGGCCATTACGGTAACCAAGCAACAAGCAAGGCAGAGGCGATTTTAAAGCGCACTAGCTTACTACTTATTACCTTTGTACTGTTATTTGTGTTCTCTTGCGTGCTGTCGCTTACAGGCGAGCAAATGGCAGCTGCTAAAGCGGCTAACGTATCGGTTCTGTCCTATCTTGCTAACATTACTGATAACTCGTTTATTGCCACACTTGGGCCGCTTGTTGCCTTTATTGCTATTACATCGTCGTTTTTGGGTCACTTTTTAGGTGCACGCGAAAGCTTTACAGGTTTAGTAACTAAACAAACAAGCTTAAGCGCTGGCGTTACCGATAAAATTGGTGTGCTAATTATGTTTTTAGCTATTTGGTTTTGCGCTGTTAAAAACCCAAGTATTTTAGATATGATGGATCAGTTATCGGGCCCTATCATCGCAATGATTTTATTCATCATGCCAATGATTGCAGTTTATAAAGTGCCTGCACTTCATAAATACCGTAACCGTTTAAGCACGCTATTTATATTAGCGGTTGGCTCACTTGCTGTATTTGCACTTATTTACAGCATGATTAATTAATACGCTATATACACAAAAGCCCAGCTAAGTTAATTAGCTGGGCTTTTTTGTTTGTACGGTTTGTCTCAAATTATTTTTTTATAGTGTGGGTTCTGGCATGTTAAGTATAAATTAGCCTAAAAATAGCCCAACTATGCAATACAATAAATTATTACTAATAAGCGCATGTTTGCTCGCAACACTATTTGTAAGCCCTTTAGTTCAAGCTTCAGAACCCCCAACAATTTTATCAATGAAAGAGCGCGCTGCGTTTATTAATAAAATAACTGAGCTTAGGGTTAACACCTTAATGCCCTCGTTAATGAAGCAGCACAACACTGATATGTGGCTTCTTATAAGCCGCGAATACAATGAAGATCCAATATTAAAAACAATGCTGCCTGCAACATGGCTCTCAGCCAGACGCACTACTATTTTGCTATTTGCGCTTAATAAACAAGGTGGGGTTGATGCTTACGCTATTGCACCTTATAAAATAGGTAATGTATTTAAAAAAGGTTGGGATAAGCAAACACAACCTAGCCAGTGGCAGGCACTCAATACGCTTATTGAGCAATACAAACCTCGCAACATTGCGCTTAATACTTCTACCGACTGGGCACATGCCGATGGCCTTGTGCTAGGCGATTACAAAACCTTAATGGCTAACTTGCCCGCCACTTATCACAATAAAATAATTTCTGCAGAGCCGCTTGCTGTCGCGTGGTTAGAGCAACGCATTCCTGAAGAAGTTGAAATGTATAAACATATTGTGGCTATTGCCCATCATATTATTGCAGAGGGGTTTTCGGGTAAAACAATTACGGTGGGTAAAACAACTAGCGATGACTTGGTATGGTGGTTTAGAGAGCGCGTAAAAGAGCTAAAACTACAAACATGGTTTCACCCAAGCGTTGCTATTCAGCGCGCCGATGCGAAGTCGTTTAATCATGAAGAAAGCTTTACCAATGGCTACGATGATAACGTTATACAAGCCGGCGATTTACTTCATGTCGATTTTGGTATTACTTATTTACGCTTAAATACCGACACGCAGCAGCATGCGTATGTGCTCAAAGAAAACGAAACGAGTGCGCCTAATTACTTAGTTGAAGCACTAAAAAGCGGTAATAAACTACAAGATATATTTACCAATCAATTTGCGGTAGGAAAAACAGGTAATGAAGTGTTAGCTGCAGCACGAAAAGCCGCTATTGCTCAGGGATTAAAGCCCACTATTTATACTCATCCTCTTGGCTATCATGGTCACGCTGCTGGTACTACATTAGGTATGTGGGATTCTCAGCAAGGTGTACCGGGAGATGGTGACTATCCGCTGCATTTAAATACGGCTTACTCAATTGAGCTTAACAATGCGGTGTTTATAAAGCAGTGGAATAAAGAAATAAGAATAATGCTAGAGGAAGATGCTATTTTTGATAAAAGCGGTGTCTGGTATTTAAATGGCCGACAAACACAATTATTGCTTGTAAAATAAAGCAAAAAAATGGCGCTCACTGAGCGCCATTTTTAATTTAATTCGTTGCTATTATTCTGTATCTGGCAGGTTACGGCCATAAAATATTTCTTGCATTTCACGGGTCAGTTTTGAGCGAATTTCGTCTTCTTCGCCCTCTGATAAATCTGCCGTAGAAAGGCCGAATAAATAGGTATTTAAGTCGGTTTCTTTTAACATCATTTTGGTATGGAACAGGTTTTCTTGATACACGTTCACGTCCATCATTTGGTACGCTTCTTTAGTATCTTCTGTCATGAAGTTTTGAATCGAGCTAATAGCATGATCAATGTAGTGCTTAACGCCATTTATGTCGCGGGTAAAACCACGAACGCGGTAGTCAATTGTTACCACGTCTGACTCAAGGCTATGAATTAAGAAGTTTAACGCTTTAAGTGGCGAAATAATGCCACAAGTAGACACTTCAATATCAGCACGGAATGTACAAATACCATCATCAGGGTGAGCTTCTGGGTATGTGTGTACACAAATATGGCTTTTATCTAGGTGCGCAACAACTGAATCAGGTAATGGACCTGGCGCTTCGTCAGCATCGTAATTTTGCTGCTCTTCTACTGGTTCTTCTGAAACCAAAATAGTTACACTAGCGCCTTGTGGTTCATAGTCTTGGCGCGCTACATTTAAAATGTTAGCGCCAATTATATCAACAACTTCACCTAAAATGTCGGTTAGTCTATCTGCACTATACTGCTCATCGATATATTCAATATATTCTTTACGTTGTTGCTCGGTCTTTGCGTAGCAAATATCGTAAATACTAAAGCTTAAACTTTTGGTTAAATTGTTAAAGCCATGAAGTTTAAGTTTATCGAAGGGTTTGTTCATAATAAACCAACCTATAAATTAGTGAACTCTGCACCTGCAGAATGAAAAGTTCGCGGATTTTATACGAATTTTCCTTATGGAAAAAGCGTTATTTTGCTTGATCTTGCACAACTTCGTGGCTATGCGTAATTTCTACTGTTTTATCAAGCATTAATGCAACCGAACAATACTTTTCAGCAGAGAGGGAAACGGCGCGTGCAAGGTGTTTTTCAGACACATTATTACCTTTAACAACAAAGTGTAAGTTGATTTTAGTAAATACGCGTGGGGCTGTTTCGGCACGCTCTGAAGTAAGTTGTACTTGCACGTCTGAAAAATCTTGTTTGGCTTTTTTTAAAATACTGACAACATCGACTGATGAACAACAGCCAACCGACATTAAAACCATTTCCATAGGGCTTGGCGCGGCACTATCGCTACCGGCGTCAAAAACAACATTATGATTAGAATTAGAACGACCGATAAACGTATCGCCCTCAACCCATTTTACATTTGCTTGCATGTGCTTATCTCAAAAAAATATTTTCTTGATTGTAAGCAACTTAGCCGCAGTTGCAAATGAAAATGTACTAGGCGGCTATATAAGCAATTGATTAATACTGTTGCGAGACTGCATTATCGAATAAGTTTTTAACTAAACCAGCAAATTCATCTATAAATGCATGCTGCTCAACCGTGACAGGCTGTGTGGTGATACTACTGAGGACTTCTTCTAAATCGTAAACTATGCCGTCAACTTCGCGTACAATTAAGCTACGCTGCTCTGTATTAAGCTCTGTGTGCTGCTCACAAATAAGCATAACATTTTGCGCAATGACGTCTTCAATTAATTCCATTACTGTTGGGGCACCTGGTTTTATCTCGCCTGGCTTCTCAAACAATGCTAAATTTTGAGTTAGATACATGATCAAATCATCGTACCCTTGCCTATCTAAAACCATTTTTTATACCACCTTAAAATAATTAATTGCCATGATTTAATCAGAAAGCGACGCGAATTACTAGCTTTGCACGATAGCAATACAAAAAAAGCAGCCGAAGCTGCTTTTGTAGTTATTAAGTAGTACTTAATCTATTTTTAAACCTGGACTTAGCGTTGCTGGCATCGCTACTTTTTCAAGCTCAACTGAAGCAACTGGGTATGCACAGTAATCAGCAGCGTAATACGCGCTTGCTCTGTGATTGCCCGACGCGCCAATACCACCAAACGGTGCTGCACTTGATGCGCCAGTAATTGGGCGGTTCCAGTTAACAATGCCGGCACGAATACGACGTAAAAAGTGGTCATAATCTGCTGCACTATCACTTAATAAACCAGCCGATAAACCAAAGGTTGTATCGTTTGCTTTATCAATTGCTTGGTCAAAGTCGTCAAAGCGGAATACCTTTAAAAGTGGTCCAAAATGCTCTTCATCTGGGAAGTCACTAATGTTTGTACACTCAATAATGCCCGGTGTTACAAAACCGGTATTGGCTGTGTGCTCAAGTTCTACTAATACTTGAGCGCCAAGCTCAACAAGCTCGTTTTGCGCTTTAACCATGCCTGCTGCTGCCGCTGATGAGATCATAGAGCCCATAAATGGCTGGTCTGCATCATCGTAGTTGCCTACTTTAATCGCTTTAGTTGCAGTGATAAGGCGCTCTAAAATTGCATCGCCTTTGCTACCTTTAGGTAAAAACAATTTACGTGCACATGTACAACGCTGGCCGCTTGAGATAAACGCTGATTGAATAATATCGTGAACAACCGCTTTAGTGTCTTCAACGTCAGTAATAATAAGTGGGTTATTACCCCCCATTTCTAACGCTAAAATTTTACCCGGTTGACCCGCAAACTGTTCATGTAAAATATGACCAGTACGCGAAGAACCCGTAAAGAACAAGCCATCAATCCCTTTGTGAGCAGCAAGGGCTTTACCCGTTTCTACTTCACCTTGAACTAGGTTAATTACACCAGCTGGTAGGCCTGCTTTTTCCCACAGTTTAAGCGTAAGCTCAGCAACCTTAGGAGTAAGCTCAGACGGTTTAAATACAACCGTGTTACCTGCTAAAAGCGCTGGCACAATGTGGCCATTAGGTAAGTGACCCGGAAAGTTATACGGACCAAATACGGCTACAACCCCATGTGGTTTATGACGGATCATTGCACGGCCAAGTGGCATTGCGTTTTCTACGTCGCCAGTGCGCTCTAAAAATGCTTTTTCAGAAATGGCAATTTTACCAACCATAGCACCCGCTTCTGTACGCGTTTCCCACAGTGGTTTGCCTGTTTCTTGTGCAATAGTAATAGCGAGCTCTTCGCTGTTTTCTTTTAATTGCGCTGCAAATGCTTTAATAATTTCTAAACGCTCAGTAAAGCTTTTATCAGCCCATGCGTAAAACGCTTCGCGCGCTGCATTTACTGCGGTATCTACTTGCGCCGCAGTTGCTGATGATGCCTGCCAAATAACGTCGTTATTTGCAGGGTTTAGCGAATTAAATTCTGTGCCTTGGCCTTGTGACCATTGACCATTTATAAATTGTGCAGGATGAGTCATATACTTTCTCCTAAATTAAATCGTGGTTGCACTAACAATATCGCCAGCTTGCAAATGCAATGCATCTGCTATTTCTTGCGATAAAATAAGGCTTTTTGCGCGCTCGTCAAATGTCATTGGCGCAACAGTTGCTCTAAAATCTTCAAGCTTTTCGTTCGCTAGTAACACCATGGTGTCGCCAGTCATTTCGCCAATTTCAACGTTAAAGTGATTTGCATTACGAATCGTCGCAATGTTATCTACTTTTGCTTCAACCGTTGGGCCGCCGTCAAAAATATCTACGTAGCCATTAAACGTAAAGCCTTCGCTTTTTAATAACTCGATTGCTGGGCGAGTGTTGTCGTGTACTTTACCTATTACGGCTTGCGCATCTTTACTTAGCAAGTTTACGTAAATTGGGTATTTAGGCATTAATTCAGCAATGAAAACCTTTTGGCCAATACCTGTTAAGTAATCGGCTGTTGGAAAATCCATTGAGAAAAAGTGCTCTTCAAGCCACTGCCAAAAAGGGCTACTGCCGTTTTCGTCAGACACACCGCGCATTTCTGCGATCACTGTTTGTGCAAAACGCTCTTGATGCTGTTTTATAAACATAAAGCGCGCTTTTGAAAGTAGCTTACCGTTACAATTTTTACGATAGCCATCTTTTAAAAACAATGTGCAAAGCTCTGTAGCACCTGTGTAGTCGTTACATAGCGTTAAAATATCAACCGCTTTGTAGACGTTTAATGTACGCGAAGAGTGAATCACTTTACTTAAGTGATAATGATAAAATGCATCATCAAGCCCTACCGCAGCTTCAATTGCAGACGTACCTACAACGTCACCGGTTTCGCTATCTTCAAGAACAAACAGGTAGCCTTCGTCACCAGGTTGTGACGTTTGTTTAGCAAAAGAGCTTACTGAATGGTCAATCTTTTTTTGCAATAGTTCTTCGTTTAATGGCAAAGACGTAAAACCATGCCCTGATTCGTGGGCAATTTTCAGTAATGCTGAATAATCATTTTGCTGGATTGGGCGAAGGATCATCATGAGTCCGCTTGCTCCCTTATAAATAACGGTAAATAGGAATTGCAGGGCAAGCGGTGCTTGCCCTTAATTGGTTGGCTTAAGTCGCTTATGCGTTTACTACGCTTGCTACTGCTTTTTCAAAGCGCGCCATACCTTCGCGAATGTCCGCATCAGGAATTACTAAAGATGGAGTGAAACGTACTACATCCGCACCAGCAACTAATGACATAAGACCTTGCTCAGTACCTGCCACTAAAAACTCTTTTGCACGACCTTTGTATTGCTCGTTCACTACTGCACCAATTAATAAACCTTGGCCACGGATTTCGCTAAATACGTTGTATTTTTCGTTAACCGCGCTAAGTAGTTCATTAAATAATGCGGCTTTTGCTTTTACACCAGCAAGTACTTCAGGCGTATTTACCGTATCAAATGCAGCTTCTGCAACAGCACACGCAAGCGGGTTACCGCCATAAGTAGAACCATGAGTACCTACTTTAAGGTGCTGTGCAATTTCAGTTGTTGTGATCATAGCGCCAATAGGGAAACCGCCGCCAAGTGCTTTAGCGGTAGTTAAAATATCAGGTACTACGTTTAAGCCTTGGTATGCGTATAAATCGCCAGTACGGCCAACGCCTGTTTGAACTTCATCAAAAATAAGCAGTGCGTTATGTTTAGTACATAAATCACGAACGCCTTGAGCAAACTCATCAGTTGGTGAAACAATACCGCCTTCACCTTGAAGAGGTTCCATCATTACGGCACATGTTTTGTCGCTGATAAGCGCTTCAAAAGCAGCTAGGTCGTTGTAATCACAATGTACAATGTCGCCTGGCTTAGGACCAAAACCATCTGAATATGCCGCTTGGCCGCCAACAGTTACGGTAAAGAATGTACGACCGTGGAAACCTTTGTTGAACGCGATGATTTGTGATTTTTCTGCGCCAAACTTATCAAGTGCAAAACGACGCGCTAATTTAAGCGCGGCTTCGTTTGCTTCTGCACCAGAGTTGGCAAAGTAAACTTTTTCAGCAAATGTCGCATCAACCATTTTTTTAGCTAGGCGAAGTGCCGGCTCATTGGTCATTACGTTAGATAGATGCCAGATTTTTTCGCCTTGCTCTTTTAATGCGCCTACTAATGCAGGGTGGCAATGGCCAAGACAGTTAACGGCAATACCACCAGCAAAGTCGATAAACTCTCGACCTTGTTGATCCCATACGCGAGAGCCTTCGCCTCGAACAGGAATTACGCTTGAAGGTGCGTAGTTAGGAACCATTACGTGATCAAATAATTCGCGATTGACTGTCATTTTATTTCCTCTTAATTGTGAGCAACACAAAACATCAAAATAGGTGTTTGGTTAATATTTGTAACCAACTTTATAGGCAAGATCAGTAACCTGATAATTGCGCAAAATTGCTTTGTGGTTCAATTTTCAGACGCACATTATTTCAGAATTACTTATATCTGTCTCGTTAAAAACTTTCATGTATCCCTTTAAAATAAAGGGCTAAAGATATTATTTCATAGATAGTGAATAACTATTTGCATAGTCAATTATGCTCATTTTTAGACAACTAACCGCATGAGCACTGAGGCGCACACACTTTAAGTGTTAAATATGCAATATAACAATAGAGTGAGAATGAATGATTAGTCGCTAAAAAATTAACAAAAATTTTAAGTTTTTAGTCAATTTGAATAGCTAGATTGGTAAAATTACTTGTTTCGAGGGTTTTTAGTTCCGTTTTAGTGAACTTAAAGTACGAAAACCATGCTGTTGTTTCATCAGATTCAATAAGCTGGTGTTCTTTTAAATTTAGATATTGAGAGTAACAACGCGCTTTTAACATTACCTCGGTTAAAGGTAACATTGTATCGCCCTTATCGACTCCATTAACCAACTGCTGCATGACCCCTTGAAAGGGCAAATACTTAAATTTCATTTTCTCAATAACTTTAGCGCTGATAGCTAAAGATTGGTTATTAAGTAACGTAGTTAAAAAAAGCGGGTCGGGTTTTAATTCTAATAACGCAGTGTGCAAGTCTTTGCGCTGCTCTTGGCGCGCTATTTGTACTTTACGTTGCCATACTTGCTCAAAAGTTTTTAAATATAAACGCACTAATGCGATTCGCCCTACATCTAAAAGCATACCAAGGGTAAATGCATGAATATCGTTTACATTGTTAATTTGCGCTATTTTTTGTGCTGCAATCGCATTAGCCATTGCACTATCACGTAACCTGCGCTTTAGCAGTGAAAATGGTTCAGTACTGTGTGGCATCCAATGACGTACTGCAAAAGTAGGTATGACTAACTGTAAATTATCAAGGCCAATGTAGCGCAGAGCAAGCGCGGGGCTATCTACTTTTACTGAGGTGTTTTTACTACGCTGTTTTCGATAGTAAGGTAAATTAACGAGTGTGACTAACTCACGCCCAAGCCAGCTTAAATCGTTTACTAGAGGCTCTAGCCGCCCTACAGTTGCAGACTTAACCGCTAAAAGATCAAGAATAGTTGCAATACCATCTTCAATCCCTAACGTATTTAGGATTACGGCATCCATGTCGCTTAGTTGCTTAAAAATAGCTGTTTCTATTGCTTTGTGAAGTACTTCACTCGCCTGAGCTCGATACTTATGATGCGCAGTACTGCTCTGCTGACGTTTATGTTGTGCTGCGACCTCAACTTGAAGCAACGTACGTTGCTTCATTGGCTCGCCATATTCTATTTCTAATGTATGAATAAAACCAATTTGCTGATGCGCAAAGCTATGACCAAGCAATAAATCATGTGCTCGTTGGTCAAGTATTTTAGCTGTTCGTTGTTGCGCTACAAGTTCAGTCATAACATCCATTCATTAGTAAATATAAAATAAGTATCGGTATTAAAAATTAGAAGCGCATTAAAAAGTTATCAAGCAGTGCTAATCCTTGTTCAGTTAAAATAGCTTCAGGATGAAACTGCACTCCCTCTATCGCTAACTCTTTATGGAGTAACCCCATAATTTCGTCAAATTCACCTAATTCGGTTTGACTCCACGCGGTTACTTCAAGCTCTTTAGGCAGTGTTTGTGCTTTAACGACTAAAGAGTGATAACGACATACCGTTAATGGGTTGGCTAAACCTTTAAATACACCTTTATTGGTATGAACGATGGGCGATGTTTTACCGTGCATAATTTTTTTAGCACGAATGACATCCCCACCCAAAGCTTGTGCGATGGTTTGGTGTCCCAAACAAATGCCTAAAATTGGGTATTGCCCTTTTAGCTGCTCAACCACGCTTAACGATATACCAGCTTCGTTAGGTGAGCAAGGACCCGGCGATAACACGATGTGTTTCGGGTTTAACTGTTTTATTTGTGCAATGCTTAGCTCGTCATTACGTTTTACTAAAACGTCTTGATCTAAACGCTGAAAATATTGCACTAAGTTGTAAGTAAACGAATCGTAGTTATCGATCATTAACAGCATTACACAACAGACCTTATAAATTATTGACCACTACTTCACACAAGTGGTACTAAGCGCTGCATTCTACCACTATTAATTAACCAACATAAATTAGCAAAAAGCGTTAAAAACTTGCTCTTTTAACTAAAATAGCAGCTCAAGATAGATTTATTGCCCAGAGTTCAGGTTACTTAAGTTTAATTCCACTCATAGTCGCTTAACTTCTGTGGTTATTCTACTTCCTCGCATCTTGAGCAATAATATCAAGCCCTAAGCTTTTCACGAGTAGTTAATACGACTATTTCAGCTGTATACCCCAGCCATAAATTATTGACCGCTAAAGTACGTGCGTTTATCGATCATTTTATTGCCTGCTTTGGTGAAGTCCCTTATTAGAAAAAACAATAACTGCTAAAAAGTAAAAGCGGTTGTTTGCGCTATATCAAATTAAGTTGGCAATGGTTGATTTATGATTGTTTAAACCCCAGTGTATTATATGAAGGTAATAATTCACTTAAACAACTCACTTACTTGTGAGCTCATTTATATCCTATTAAGGAGCGAATATGTTAGGCGAAGACCACTCATTAACAAACGACTTTCCAGATCATTTAAATGCCATTGCAACACTCAATACTGACGATTCTGAATTTGCCGAAAAGGCAACACAATACGATAAGTTAGACAAAGAAATAAGAGTATTGGAGCTTAAAGATGCGCCAATTAGCGATGAACAAATGCATCAATTAAAGCATGATCGCTCAGAATTAAAAGATTGGCTATACCAGCGTTTACTTCAAGCCGAACAACACTAAAAAGTAAAAAAGAGTTCGTTGTAAACAGTGAACTCTTTGATCGTCTTCAATCAAAAATCTATATTACTTTACAAAATCACCCACTGGATTCATAAACACAGTAGCAGGGCTTTAAAGTTGTCATAAAGCGCGCACTCAGCAGTCCACGTATAGGTGTATTCATTATAATTCACCTAATTTAAGCTGTGCTAAAACACTATCTAATGTATCAACTAGTTGTTGGTTTTTAGTCTCGTTTAATGCATCTATATGTGGCGGTGCAAAACGCTCAGCATCGTTATCAAAATACAAACCTGTGGCGTTGTTAAATTCATCGCTAAGCGCAGCACGATAAAAAATATCAGCTCCTAGTTTTAGATCTCCACCGTCTAATCCGTATGCATCTTTAACCATTTTGCTACCCAGTAACGATTTTGGATTTACTGATACAACTAACGGGCCTACCTCTTTTAATTTAAGTCCTAGATAGCGCGACCACATCGTAATAGCTAACTTACTTTGTGCATAAGCGTCACCATCCGAAAGCGCCTTATTACCAATAAGTGCATCAAGGTTAACGCTTGATTGCGCGGCCGATGATACGTTAACTACACGCGCATTTTTATTTAATAGTGGTAACAGTAATTTAGTCAGTAAATAAGGTGCAAATGTATTTACGGCAAAACGCGCATCAAGGCCATCAGGTGTTATTACGTTCTCAAGCTTGAATACACCAGCGTTATTAATAAGTACGTCAATTTGTTTATGATCTGCGCTTATCTGTTCTGCCAAATAATGTACCTGTGACATTTCGCTTAAATCGGCCACATAGCTTTGAGTATTTGCTTGCGGGTAATGCTCGTTTAACATTGTCTGTACATTATTAAGCTTTTCTATATTACGACCATGCAGTAATACAGTGTGACCTTGGGCTAGTAACATTTTTGCCGTCTCTAAACCAATGCCATCTGTTGCACCGGTGATTAAAATGATTTTTTTCATGTGTATGCCCTCTCAGTGCAACATTAAAGTAGTTAACCTGGACTCTAGATAATAAATATCTTAACCAGGGTTGTGGTTAGTTAAAGCCCAGTTACAGTCTTAAAGTAAATTATGCAGCTATCGTAGCACCCCAATACCGTCGTGATAATTAGCCATGTAATAGAATCAGTTTATAAAATAAATTGATAAAGCGAGGATCTGATGAGCGAATGTTTTTTATTCTTCTATTTGAATTTTGCTCTAATCATTACTATTGTTTTTACACCCCCTTAATAGTAGTATTTATCATATAAATATACTTTTCGAGAAATAACATGAAAGTTTTAGTTACTGGCGGCATGGGTTACATAGGTAGCCACACATGCATTGCATTGCATGAAGCAGGTATTACACCTGTTATTTATGATAACTTATCTAATGCAAGTGCGCGGGTACTTGACCAACTCGAAAAAATTACAGGTACTCGGTTTGAGTTTATTTTGGGTGACATTCAAGACGAGCAACAATTTAAACTCGCTCTAAAACATACTAAAGCCGAAGCTGTTTTTCACTTTGCAGCTTTAAAAGCCGTTGGCGAATCAACTGAGCAACCGCTGCGTTATTATCAAAATAATGTGTCGGGCACATTAAGCATGTTACAGAGCATGCAAGAGGCAGGCGTTAACCATATTATATTTAGCTCATCGGCTACTGTGTACGGCGAGCCAGACTACCTCCCTATTGACGAAAAGCATCCTATACGCGCAACTAACCCCTATGGTTGGACTAAAGTCATGGTTGAGCAAGCCATGCAAGACGTATGTAATGCCAACAGTCAATTTATGGGGATTGCGCTTCGTTACTTTAACCCAGTAGGTGCACACCCAAGCGGTTTACTAGGCGAAAGTCCTAATGGTATTCCTAATAACTTAATGCCATTTATTGCCCAAACTGCAGTAGGTAAGCGCGACGTGGTAAATATTTTTGGTGACGACTACGACACCGAAGATGGCACCGGCGTGCGCGACTATATTCACGTTTTAGATTTAGCGAAAGGCCACGTTGCCGCTTTTATGCAGCACAAAACAGACACCGCTTTTCATGCTTATAACTTAGGCACAGGGCAAGGTTATTCTGTGCTTGATATGATCAAAGCATTTAGCGCATCAGCCAATAAAGATATTCCGTATAAGATTGCACCGCGCCGAGCAGGTGATATTGCCTGTAATTACGCCGATGCCACAAAAGCGCAAAACACACTTAACTGGCACGCAGAACTAACACTTAGCGACATGACAAACGACACATGGCGCTGGCAAACTAATTACCCAAGTGGGTTGGAGAGTTAATATGACTTTATTAGAAAGTACTCACAGACGTAAAAATCCGCTAACGGGTCGTTGGGTATTAGTGTCACCACATCGTAATAATCGCCCATGGTTAGGCGCAACAGAAGCTGTTAACGAAAACGTATTACCAAAACACGATGAAAACTGCCCACTTTGTCCTGGCAACACCCGTGCAAATGGCGACAGTAACCCAGATTACAAATACACCCATGTATTTAGAAATGACTTTGGCGCACTCACACCTAATGCCAGCGAGCAATTACAAAGCTTAGAGTCAGACAGCGATTTATTTATTGCCGACGAAGCCAGTGGCGAATGCCGCGTAATTTGTTTTTCTCCGGAGCACAATAAAACACTACCAGAGCTTAGCCAAAATGCATTGCACGAAGTAGTAAAAACTTGGAAACAAAATTACACAGAGCTTGCACAGCAGTACGAATGCGTACAAGTTTTTGAGAATAAAGGTGAGATCATGGGTTGTTCGCAACCTCATCCTCACGGTCAAGTATGGGCGCATTCGCATTTATCAACGGAAATTGAAGCCGAAGATAACCAGCAGCTCGCCTATTATGAAAAGCATGGCACAGCCTTGCTTGCCGATTACGCGCAAAAAGAGCAAGCAGATCAAACTCGTGTAGTATTTGAAAACGAGCACTGGCTTGTGGTTGTGCCATTTTGGGCTGCATGGCCGTTTGAAACAATGCTAGTAACTAAAGATAACATTCAAAACTTTAGCCAGCTAAACGATGCACAAACCGACTCTTTAGCTCAGGCTCTTAAAGTATTAACCACTAAATACGACAACGTATTTAATTGCAGCTTCCCCTACTCAATGGGTTGGCACAATGCACCGGCCAATAGAGGCTCTGATGAGCAGCACTGGCGCTTGCATGCACATTTTTATCCGCCGCTACTTCGCTCTGCTACCGTTAAAAAACACATGGTAGGCTACGAAATGCTAGGCGAAAGCCAACGCGATTTAAGCGCAGAAACCGCCGCTTCTATTTTAAAAGCAGCCAGTACCACACATTATAAAGATACAGCAGGACACATAGATGAAGCTTAACGAATTCCAACAACAATTTTTGTCACTGTATGGCGCTCCTGCTCAAGGTATTGCAGCAGCACCGGGGCGTGTAAACCTCATTGGCGAATTTACCGACTACAACGATGGCTTTGTTTTACCGTGTTCGTTAGCATTTCGTACCCAAGTTATGTTTAAACAGCGCGACGATAATATTATCACTGTGCGCTCTTTAAATTACCCAGGCGAGCAAGACCGCTTTAGCGTTGATGAGGCAATCAGCGAAGGCCAATCGCAATGGGGTAACTACATTCGCGCGGTGGCTTTTGTACTTAAACGAGCAGGCCATACATTACGTGGCGCTGACCTACTTATTGATAGTAATTTGCCGCAAGGCAGTGGCTTGTCGTCATCGGCAGCACTCGAAGTTGCTGTTGGCGGTATGTTTAACCATATTGCACAGCTTGGTTTACCACCAGAGAAAATTGCGTTATTTGGCCAAGAAGCCGAAAACGACTTTATGCATTGCCAATGCGGTATTATGGATCAGCTTATTTCGGCTAAAGGCGAGAATGGTCACGCACTTTTAATTGACTGCGAAAACTTAGCGACTACGGCGGTAAAAGTACCAGATGATTTAAACATTGTTATTGTTAATTCAAACTACCCGCGTAAATTAGTTGATAGCGAATACAACCAGCGCCGTATTGACTGCGAACAAGCTGCTGTAAAAATGGGTGTAGAAACACTTCGCCAAGCCACCATGGCTGGCCTGCAAGCAGTAAAAGCGACATTAAGCGAAAACGAATATAAACGTGCACACCACGTAATTAGCGAAAACGACCGTGTAATTGCAGCAACTACTGCACTACAAAATAACAATATGGATGCACTTCGCACGCTAATGGCTGCATCGCACCAATCGCTTAAACACGACTTTGAAGTAACCGTACCTGCAACCGATGGCCTAGTAGAAATTTGTAAAGAAGCGATGGGCGAGCGCGGCGCAGTACGTATGACAGGGGGTGGTTTTGGTGGCGCAATTGTATGTTTGTGTCGCGATGCTGAAGTACCACTAATTAAAGCAGCGGTAGAAAAGCATTACTTTGAACGCTTTAGCTTAAATGCTGATATTTACGTATGTTCAGCGGGTTCAGGATTACAAATTACGTCTTTTTAAATAAACTTAAGGAATAAGCATGGCAAAGGTTAATTGGGGTATTATTGGGTGTGGCAATATAGCTCACACCTTTGCTAAAAGCATTGCACATTGTAGGGATGCACAGCTTATTGGCGCGGCATCAACGAGTATGCAGCGCGCTAAAGAATTTGCCACACCGTACAATATTCAAGGCTACGAGAGCTATCAAGCTCTTATGCAATGCCCAAATATAGATGCTATTTATATTGCCAATACGCACGATCAACACTTTAAAACGATAGCCCAATGCTTAAAACACAATAAGCACGTGCTTAGCGAAAAACCAATTACCGTTAATGCTAAGCAGTTGCAAAGCCTCACTGAGCTTGCAAAACAACAAAACTGCTTTTTAATGGAAGGCGTTTGGATGCGATTTTTACCAGCCATAGTAAAATTACAACAGCTCCTAAGTGAAGGTGTTATTGGTAATGTGCACAGTGTTAATGCCAACTTTAGTTTACCTGGCAGCTTTACCGACACTCACCGATTAATGAATCCTGTAACAGCGGGTGGCGCCCTACTCGATTTAGGTATTTATCCTATTTCGATTGCTGATGTGGTATTTAATAAAGCCCCTGAACACATCAAATCCTTTGTACATAAAAGCACAACCGGTGTTGATGAGCGAAGCACTGCTATAGTTGATTACGGTAACGGGCAATTTGCATCTCTTGCCAGCGCACTGCAGCAAAACGGCCCAACAGAAGCATGTATTAATGGTGAGCTTGGCTATATTCGAATACCTCAGTTTGTAGGTGCACAAACGCTAGAGCTACACATAAACGACCAAGACCCGCAATACTTTGAATACGACTTTAGTGACGATGAAAACTTTAAGTTTGAAATTGCACATGTCACGCAGTGTATATTACAAAAACAAACCCAAAGCAGCGTATTACCCCTCGGTACTAGCTTGCGAGTTATGAACATAATGGATACCTTGCGAGCACAATGGCAGCTGCAATATAGCAATACCGTCGAGTCGGCTGAACTGATAAATTAAAAAATAAAAATACACAACAAGGACACACAATGACACACACACTCAAGGCGCTTTCAAAAGCTATATTACTTGCTACGTGCAGTTTATCTGCCAGTGTAGCTGTTGCTGAATCTAATAAACCAGAGCAGCTATACCCGCCAATCACTAGCGAAGTACTGCCAGAACTTGCAGCTAAAGGTAGCTACAATGTAGGTGTGCAAACACTTGGTTTAGTTAACCCTGCGCAATTTGATCCCGCTACACAAGGTCAAAAAGATCGTCCTTTAAAAGTAGAAGTGTGGTATCCGGCTGCAAATACAGCAAAAGCACCACTTAGCAGCTACACAGATGAAACTCGCTCAGGTAAAGAGTTTACTTTGCAAGCCGATGCAATGCGTGATGTCGCCATAAATAGTAAAGAGCACTACCCTGTCATTGTGCTTTCGCACGGTTATACCGGTTACCGTACAATTATGTACTACTTAGGCGAGCACTTAGCGTCGCACGGTTACATAGTTGTAGCGATTGATCATACTGATTCAACTAACGCAGATGTTGATTTTAAAAATGCGCCGTTCTCAGGCTTTTTCAGTACGCTTATAAATCGCTCTCGCGATCAGCAGTTTGTTATTAATTACTTCAACGAGCAAAATAACTTTGCAAGTAAGCAAGTAGATAACAAAAGCGCTGGTGTAATTGGTTACTCAATGGGTGGCTATGGCGCGGTAAATACGATAGGTGGTTGTTACGCTTTTAATGAGCAAACTACGGCCATGTTTACGGGTATAAAAGACCCAGCTCAAATTAAACAAGTACAGCAACTACTCAACAGCTGCGCTGGTGGGCAATACCAAAACCCGAAAGTAGACCCACGCATAAAAGCCATGGTTGCCTTTGCACCGTGGGGCGGGCAGCACGCTATATTTGATGCCAAAGCAATGGCAAATATTAAAGTACCTTCGCTTTATATAGCCGGTAACTTAGATGATATTTCAGGCTATGAAGGCATTAAAAACCTTTATAACCAAACAGGCAGCGAAGATAAGTACATGCTTACTTACAAAAATGCGCGCCATAATATTGCACCACACCCAGCCCCTGCTATTGCACAAAGCAGCAGTGAGTTAGATATAGGCCATTACTACGAGCCATCGTGGTCTATGCGCACACTAAACGAAATCAATAAACACTTTGTGCTTGCTATGATGGATTGCCACGTAAAAGGTATAGCCAGTGAGTGTAAATACTTAGATTTACCACAAAACGGCGACCAAGCTGTTGTTGATGGTAAGCCACTACCACAGTGGCACGGATTTGATAATCGCTTTTCCACTGGTATGGATTGGCAACAAGCTAAACCACACGTTAAGTAACTGAGCTCTGGATAATAAATCTATCTCAAGCAGCTATGTTCAGCGTTAACTACGTTGAATTTACTTGCAATAGTCCGTCAGATTTCAAGTTAAGTAACTCACTAAAAGCGACTGTTTCTCTTAAATAGTCGCGCTCGCACTTAAAATTGACTCAAAGTAAAACGCCCTGCTTTTTAAAAGTTATCAATAAAAACAGGCGAGTTTACTTTTTAGTAAGATATTTTAAGAAAAACCATTGCCATTAGCTAACGTTAAAGGCAATCTAGCTATATATAAGATAAATAATATTAATAAATATGTCCAAATACATACTCTCAATTGATCAAGGAACCACAAGCTCTCGTGCCATCTTGTTTACAAAAGATGCAGACGTTTTTGGTACAGCACAGCAAGAATTTCCTCAGCATTTTCCACAAAACGGCTGGGTTGAGCATGATCCTAACGATATTTGGCAAACAGTGCTTAGCACTAGTCGCGAAGTACTCGCTAAACAAGATGTAAAGCCTGAAGAAATTATCGCTATAGGTATCACTAACCAACGCGAAACCACCCTAGTATGGAACAAAAAAACAGGCAAAACGATTTATAACGCGATTGTTTGGCAAGATAGACGCACTAGTGACTACTGCGAAAGCTTAACGACCGATGAACTTTGCCAAACTATTAGCGAAAAAACAGGCTTGCTACTTGACCCTTATTTTTCAGCCACTAAAGTTCGTTGGATTTTAGATAATGTTGAAGGCGCACGCGAACAAGCCCTCGCTGGCGAACTGGCTTTTGGTACGGTTGACACTTACCTACTTTGGCAACTAACAGGTGGTAAAGAACATCGCACTGATGCAACGAATGCATCCCGTACTATGTTATTTAATATTCATACCCAGCAGTGGGATCAAGAGCTTCTAGAGTTATTCGATATTCCAGAATCTATGCTGCCAGAAGTAATGGACTCAGCCGACGAATTTGGCTCAACGAGCGCTGATCTTTTTGGTGCACCAATTCGTGTATGCGGTATTGCTGGTGATCAACAGGCAGCCCTTGTTGGTCATGCATGTTTTGAGCAAGGCATGGCAAAAAGTACATATGGCACTGGCTGCTTTTTAATGCTTAACACCGGCGAAAAAGCACTTACCTCAGAAAACCGCTTATTGACCACTGTTGCCTACAGACTAAACGGCAAACCAACTTACGCCATTGAAGGCAGTATCTTTATGGCTGGCGCGACTATGCAGTGGATTGTGGAAGGCTTAAAACTACTTAGTCATGCTGGCGAAAGTGAATCGATGGTTAAAGATGTCCCCCTCGATCATGGTGTATTTTTAGTGCCTTCGTTTACGGGTTTAGGTGCACCTTATTGGGACCCAAATGCACGTGGCGCTATTTTAGGTCTTACACGCGACTCAGGAATTAGCACTATTGTTGCGGCTGCTTTGCAATCAGTGGGTTATCAAACCAAAGATTTACAAAAAGCGATGGAGCGTGATGGCCTTCGCCCAAGTGTGCTTCGTGTAGATGGCGGCATGGTAAAAAACAATTGGGTTATGACCTTCCTATCAAACATTTTAGGTGCAACAGTAGAGCGTCCAACGGTGACCGAAACCACCTCTTTAGGGGTCGCTTATTTAGCAGGCTTACAAACCGGCGTTTACGAATCAACTGAGCAGTTATCGAAAATGTGGACATGTGACCGTCGTTTTGAGCCAACTATGAGTGCCGACGAGCGTAATGATTTATATGCAAAATGGCAGCACTGTGTAGCTCAAGTGTGCTTAACAAATAAAAATTGCCCGTAGTAAATACTAAGTGGCTAAGGCTAATACTTTAGTCACTTTGTCTTTTTTAACTTAGCTAAATGCTCGATTTAAAAGGCACACTTTACTGCTCCAAATTGAAAGTGGATTCGCGTCAAAATTAACAAATAAAAAACTGGGTTTTCTATTGTCAAATGAAAACAGCAGCTTTATGATGCTATATGTATTATTTATATTATAAATAAAAGGGTGCTCGGTGAAATTAGCAGATAACGAATATGACTTACTAGTCATCGGTGGCGGCGTAAACGGCACAGGCATAGCAGCAGATGCTGCTGGTAGAGGACTTAAAGTACTTTTGTGCGAACAGTCAGATCTAGCTTCTGCAACGTCTTCAAACAGCTCCAAGCTGATCCATGGTGGTCTGCGCTACCTTGAGCACTACGAATTTAGATTAGTAAAAGAAGCCTTAGCCGAGCGAGAAGTGCTGCTTAAAAATGCCCCTCACATTATGTGGCCACTTACGTTTAGATTACCCCATCAAAAGCATTTACGCCCTGCATGGATGATCCGCATTGGCTTATTTATGTATGACAACCTAGCAAAACGAGTTACGTTACCTGCATCGAAGAGCATTAAATTTGGCGAGCATAGCGTACTAGAACCTTCAATTACTAAAGGTTTTGAATACGCTGATGGCTGGGTTGATGACTCTCGCTTAGTTATTTTAAACGCCCTTGCAGCGCAGCAAAAAGGCGCAGTAATTGCCACACAAACTAAATGTGTCAAAGCGCATCGTGAGCAAGATAAATGGCAAGTAACGCTTGAGCAACAAAGTACAAAATCGCATTACAGTATTGCTGCTAAAGGCATTGTAAATGCAGCGGGCCCTTGGGTTGCTAAGCTTTTTGATGAAGCACTCGAAGAAAAATCACCACAAAATATTCGCCTTGTAAAAGGCAGCCACATTGTCGTGCCACGCATTCATAACGAACCGCAAGCTTATATTTTACAAAACAAAGATCAGCGTATTGTGTTTGTTATTCCGTTTGAAGATGATTACTCACTTATTGGCACGACTGATGTTGAGCACAAAGGTGAGGCACAAGACGTTAAAATTAGTGAAGAAGAAATCGATTACCTTATCGAGATTACTAATAGCTACTTTAAAACTCCGATTAAACGCCAAGATATTGTGCATACTTTTTCAGGTGTACGTCCATTACTTGATGATGAATCAGTTAATGCACAAGCCGTTACTCGCGATTATAAACTAGAGCTTTCGAGTGATGCTAAACAAACACCTCTACTGAGTGTGTTTGGCGGAAAAATTACAACTTACCGTAAACTTGCCGAAGCTGCGGTTAACAAGCTTGAAGACTTTTACCCGCAAATGAGTGAAGCTTGGACTAAACATAGTGCGTTACCAGGTGGCGATTTTAGCTCTGTAGAAGCACTTAAAGCGCAATTACAAACAACCTATAATTGGTTACCAAAAATACTGCTAAATCGCTTTGTACGCACCTATGGTACGCGCACTATAAATATTTTGGGTGATGCAAAACAACTAAGCGATTTAGGTCAAGATTTTGGGCATAACTTATTTGCAGCAGAGGTCGATTTTTTATTAAATGAAGAGTGGGCACAAAACGCATATAACATATTATGGCGCCGCACAAAGTTAGGACTGCGCTTTAGTGAAACCCAAACTACCACCCTTAATAATTATATTGAACAAAGCAAAGCGGCCAAAATTGCTTAATAACCGCTAAAGAAATTGGCTGCAATAGCCCTAAAAGCTTTCTACGAAACCCCTTTATAATTTAATCATTATGAAGGGGTTTAATTTTCTCGGTTATATAATACCAATCCGCAATAACACTTGGTCAATTTGAGGGCTTAAACCTGGCGCTAACTATGTTAATAATTTCTGATATAGAACAACTAAATAACGAAATTCTCACCTTGTTATCGACCCTATTTTCTTACTTCAAAATCGCTCACTTAATTAAGCTGATTGATATAAAAAATTAAAACCGCTCAACGTAGCCATTTTAATGTCAAACTCAACACATTTAACGCCTATTTGGTTAAGTGCCGTAGAAAAACATTTATTAAGCTGTTTGGTTCCCACTACCACAACTTGTGTATTACTTTGCAATTGCCACTCACTGGCATGGCGTGCTGCTCGTACGTCACTGCCAATTAACACACCCGATAAATACGCTTTAGCTTGTACAGGTGTTAACTCCTTTGAAAGCTGACGAGTACGCACACTAAAAATACCATGCGCTAAATTACCACTATCACTGCCAAGCGTGAGTTTGCACCCTTGATCAAATGCTTTCCAATCAAAGTCGCCCTCTTCACAGTCACTGGGTATCAATACACTTTGGTGGCACAGTAAATCGTATAACTCGCCAGTCATTGCGGTTTTAAAGCAGATTATTTCACCATGGTTTATAAGTACCCACTTAGTATGTGTACCTGGTAAACACAGTAATATTTTACCCTGTTGATACTCTGGGTTTTGTTTTAAAAACCCTAAAATTTGCAGCTCTTCACCGCGCATTACATCAAATAAAGAATTTTGTAGGGTACATTTAGTACCCGGCAACGCTTTAATAGTATGCCCTGCACAATTAAAGCTAATAGCAGCATCAAGCAAACTCTCAGGGTTTATAGGGCACTCTAAATAGGGCGTTTCGTACCAACCTATGCTTGATGTGATTTGCCCTGCTATATATACAGGTACGCAGCCATACTGCTGACTCCAAGGCTCGATAGCACTAAGAAGCGTTTGCTCAAAGTCTTGATTAACTTTTACAACACCAGGCCCATCACGTTGTTCAAGTAATGTAAGCGGTTGTTTTGCGTTAACGCGGCACAAATAAGCACGTAAATGACTGGTACCCCAATCAACGGCTATAAAAAGAGATGAAGTAGCCAAACTTTAAAGTCTCCCACCGTCAATTTTAATACCCTGCCCGGTAATCATACTGCTTTCATCTGCCGCTAAAAACATCGCTAAATTAGCAACATCCTCAGGTGAAACTAGCTTTTTAAGCGCCATAGCTTCCATCCATTTTACTTGCTCGGCCTCTGTAAACCAGCTTGCTAATTGACGGTCGGTAGCCACCCACCCAGGTAAAATAGCATTTACGCGAATACCAAACTCGCCATAATCACGAGCAAGTGCCTTAGTCATGCCTATAAGACCTGCTTTAGCGGTAACGTAACCAGCCATTTGCGGTTGGCCCATTATGGCATTGATAGAACTAAAGTTTATAATACTGCCCGCCCCTTCTCGCTGCATAAATGACATAGCGACTTGGGAAGCAAAAAAGGCTGGATTTAAATTAATTTGCAGACACTGATCCCAGTCTTGCACTGTAACGTCTTCGCTAGGTTGACGGCGATCGTTTGCTACGTTATTGACCAGTACATTGACGCTACCAAGGGCAGCACACGCATCAACTAATGATTGCTGCAGAGCATGGGAATCAGTTACATCAACTTGCCTGTACCATAAGTTAGCTTGTGGGAGATTGTTAATGAGCGCCTGCGCAGCATCGTCATCTATATCGATAAAAGCAACTTTGGCATTTTGCTTAGTAAATGATTCGACCATTGCTCTACCGATGCCTGATGCACCACCAGTAATAAAAATAACTTTACCAGAAAGACTATGATATTGAGCGAGGGTGTTCAAATTCAACTCTCCATACAGCACATATAAAATCTTATTTAAACCCTTTATAAACTGATACTTACAACATAAAGGGCCAAACCAAATTGTTATTACTGTGTTAAAATACTTAACTAATAAAAAGTTTATACCATATCCTTACGTACATTAATATGATATATGATATATAATCTAGCAATATGAACTCGGAAACTCGCACAATGAAAAGCCAACCTCGTCAAAACTTAACACACCAACTAACCCATGATTTGGGTTTTGCTATTGTGCGTGGCGTGTACCCTGTAAGTGAAGGTCTGCCGTCGGAAGCTGACTTATGTATAAAATACGATGTGAGCCGTAGCGCCACTCGCGAAGCGGTAAAAATGCTCTCTGCTAAAGGATTAATTTCGTCGCGTCCTAAGCAGGGTATTCGTGTATTACCTGAAAGTAGCTGGAACATGTTTGATACCGACGTACTGCGTTGGATTTTAAGCAGCAAACCTTCACTTTCTTTATTAAAAGAATTTACCCAAGTCCGTGTAGCACTTGAGCCTCAAGCTGCAGCGCTTGCAGCGGTGAATGCAACTGCTGAACAACTCGTTGAAATAGATAACGCGTTAGCGCGTATGGCCGATGCCGATGAAGGATTAGATGATCCTCTCGAAGCTGATATTGCCTTTCATACCAGTATATTAGTGGCCAGCAACAATCGATTTTTTGTACAATTGACTGAGTTTATTAGCACCGCATTACGTGTAAGTATTCGCTACACTAACCATATTAAAGGTGTACCCGGTGCTGATGTAGCAAAGCATGCAGACATTTTAAATACCATAAAGTCACGCGACCCTGAACGCGCTAAAAAAGCAGTAGAAACAATTTTAGAAGAAGCGCTTGAGCTTATCGAATCAAAGCTGGTGTAGTAAAAAGTTACTTTTGACAGATTAAAAAAGGGAGCTAATTAGCTCCCTTTTTGCTGCCCATATTTAAAATTACGCTTTTGTAAGTTCAAAAATAAGCGATGTTTGCGGGAATGAAATTGGCATTTGTAAGCCAAACTGCATTAACGCTTCACCGGTAAATGTTTGACCATTTACCGCAGCAATAGAAGATGGACGATACTCTTCAAATTTTACCGGCCACACTAAATTAAGTGTGTACTGCGCATCGGTATCTAGGCCAACAAAACGTAATTTATTAGGCGCTGTACGCGGTGTTTCGCGAACACTATTATAAGCAAATAACGCTTTTGTTTTTTGCTCATCGATTAAACCAAAGTTAATTGATAAATCGTCGCTATCAAGGCGGTATAAATCGGCGCTATGAATAAACTCCCGATGCTCTTTATGAAGTGCGATTGCCGCTTTAAGGGCATTGTATTCGTGATCGGTCAGCTCACGTGGGTCCATTTCAATGCCCATGTGGCCAAACATTGATACCGCAGCACGCATTTCAATGCTCACATTACGCCCTGTGATATGACAATCACGTGGGCCTACGTGTGCACCCATTACCGACGATGGGAAAAAGAACGAACATCCACGCTGTATTTCAAGGCGATCAAGCGCATCGTTTGAATCTGACGTCCATACACGATCTGTGTGTGCAAGTACGCCGTAATCTACACGTGCACCACCTGACGAACAGCTTTCTATTTCAAGCCCTGGGTGCGCACCTTTAATACGATCAATTAAACGATAAAGTGCTAATGTTTGCTGATGCACAGCAGGCTTGCCATCAAAATTACCCGCATGGTTAATATCGCGGTTCATATCCCATTTAATGTACTTAATGGTTGGGTATTCAACTAAAATATCGTCAATGGCTTTGTATAAGTACTCAACAACCTCAGAGCGCGTTAAATCAAGCACTAGCTGGTTTCTAAAGCTTAACTGTTCGTTGTTTTCAGATCCTAAAACCCAATCTGGATACGCGCGGTATAAATCACTATCTGGGTTAACCATTTCTGGTTCAAACCAAATACCAAACTCCATACCTAAGCTATTCACATGATCAATGACTGGCGATAAACCATCTGGGTAAATTTTGTAATCTACTGTCCAATCACCTAAGCCTGCATGGTCGCCACGGCGGCCTTTAAACCAGCCATCATCAAGTACAAAACGCTCAATACCTAACGGCGCTACTTTGTCGGCTAGTTGCTTAAGCGTGTCTACGTCGTGATCAAAGTAAATACCTTCCCATGTGTTGTAATGCACAGGGCGCGTTTTTTCGCGTTGTGCTTGGCTAAGTAAATTAGCTTTAACAAAACGATGGAAATTACGAGAAAGCGCGCTAAAACCTTCACTTGAAAACGAGCCATAAATGCTCGGGCTTTGATACGTTTGACCTTTAGCAAGCGTAAGCTCACCAGGAAGTAATAGCTCACCCATTTGTACATAACGACGACCTTCAGCTAAAAGTTCTGCGCGTAGTTTATTGTTACCGCTCCAACCTAAATGAAAGCCGTAACATTCGCCGTGTTGCTCGCCTGCATTTTCGTTATGCACTAATAAACCAGGAAATACATCGTGTGATGTTTTGCCTTTACGGTTTTCACGTACAAAGCTGCCAAGCACTAAATCAACCGATTGACGTTGGAATTCGTTTGACCAACGGCCTTCAAAGCTCACTATTTTGCTTACGCTATCTGGCAATTGAAATGTTGGCGCCGCGCAAAAGTTAACACTTAATGGCGAATCACCTAAATTAGTTAATACAGTATGTGCGCTCAATACGTCAGTATTTTTATCAAGCGTGATGCTGTGTACTACTTCAATACCACGAAGTTTATCTACACTTACAAACTCAACGGTCGCACTTGAAAGTTGACGTACTTCTTGAAGCTCCGGCCCAACTGACCATGCGATTGAGTCGTTCACAAGTTCAAGGCCTGGCGCACCAGTAAAGCCTTCGCCTAATAAAGGAGATAGAGAAATAGGCGCTTCTTCAACCACGGCACATTTAACTTCTTGACGGGTAGCAAGTTGAGTTAGCATTGCCTCGGTTGTTTGCTCAGATAGGCGTTTACCGAAGTACAGTAACGCCGGTGTTTTGCTCTGGCAGTCGAAAATAACGGTGCTGTTTACACTGTCTAATCGATAAAATGATTTAGTGTCGGCCATGATTTTCCTATCCTTTTAATCTATTACGAGTTAAATAATGTGAGTATGTGAGTATGTGAGTCAGTTATTTTGTGTGTGAACTCATTTACCGTTGCTTGAGATACGACCGGTCAGACAGTGGCCCTCAATAATAATAGTATATATCATATAAATTAGCTTTTGATAGCCTTTGCACTACAAATAGTTAGATAAACTCACTGGAAGTACCACTGCAATAAAAGACATTAAACTAACCTTAACTCAAAAATCCAATTACTCTCTTTTTGCTGGATAAAAAAATCGGCCAAGAATTACCTGTGACCGATTTTAATAGCTTAATTTATCTGTAGTTTATTTTTGTATTAGCGTCTGCGTTGCGCCATCAAGATCAGGGGTTTTACCTGCCCACTGTGCGTTTAAGCCAAATACCACTTTATTTACTACTAATGCAAAAGTCACACATACAATGAGTGTAATTGGCATTAAGTGAATGTAATGAATGTCGGTATGTAGTGGTGAGTTTGTAAACGTAAGCATACCGTACATAACCACGCCTAAAATTACCGCTGCAATACCCGCACGGGCATCAACATTTTTAAATAATAAGCCCACAACAAAAATAGAGAATATAGGCATACTTAATAAGCCGTTTAATTGCTGTAGTAAGTTAATAATACTGTCGGCTTGCTGATAAATTGGTACAAGTACCAGTGTTAAGCTTGTTAGTAGCAATGTTACGTAACCACTGAGCTTTACCACACTTGGCTCTTTATTAAAGTAAGCTTCGTGAATGTCACACACGTATAGTGCTGTAGCTGAATTTAATAAGCTGTTGTAAGTAGACAGCACTGCCGCCGCCATTGCCGCAGCGAACACACCGGTTAACCATGCTGGCATTACATCACCCACAATTCGACCATAAGCAGCGTCGCCAATATCGCCATAAAGTTTAAACGAAATAATACCCGGTAATACCACAATTGCAGGGACGATTAAAAAGCGAATACCTGCTGCTGCAAATATACCTTTTTGCGCTTCTTTAACATTAGGCGCTGCCATTGCTCGTTGCGTAATTGTTTGGTTAGTACCCCAGTAATACATTTGAATAAAGATCATACCGGTTAAAAGTGTTGGCCAAGGAATAGGTGAATCAGCATCGCCGATGAGTGTTAAGCGCTCCTCTGGAATGCCCGTAAAGTCATAGTCAATGGCATTTAGTGCTAAAAACACCACTAAAACAGCCATACCCAGTACCAGTAAGCCGTTGTAAGTATCAGACACTGCAACTGCACGTAGACCACCAAGAAACGCATAAATAGCACCTACAATGGCAAATGCGGTGGCAATATACATAAGCGGAATATCAACCTTAAACATGGTTTGCATAAACAGCGCACCTGAGTAAATTACAGCCGGCATGTAAATAAGTGCATTACCTAAAAAGAATAATCCCCCAATAACAGCGCGAATATGTTTGTTGTTATAGCGCTTTTCTAAAAGCTCTGTGGTGGTAGTACAATTGTATTTGTAATAAACAGGAATGAACACTTTGGCTAAAATAATCAAACCTATAATTGCTGCAAGCTCCCACCAAACAAGCAAAGCCATTTGGTTGCCATTCATACCTACAAGCTGATCAGTACTTAAATTAGTTAATGTGATTGAACCTGCAACAAACATCCAAGTAAGGCCACCGCCCGCTAAAAAATACTCTTTGGTTTGGCTTTGTCCGTTATTACGATTTTGGCCTCGGCATTTCCAATAAGTAAGGCCACCGATTAAAGCGGTGACAAAAACAAAAACCACCAGCTGTAAAATGTTGTCTGACATGTGTGTGTCTCCTGCGCGTTACGCGCAATGTCTGTGTAATAAAAAAGTGCACGCTACAGCGCGTGCGCATCTCGACTTAGTTCTAACTTAATTTGCTTTAAAGGCATAAGTTCGGGACGTAGGTTGTGCAGCTTTACCAATGCATTTAACTGAAACAGTGAAATAAGCATACTGTTAAGCACACTTAGGTAACCTTGCTTGTGTAAGTTTGCAACGGTATCGCTATCTAAAGTTTGCAGTTTGTCTTCATCAACGGTGCTCAAACCTTGAATAGTTTGGGTTTCGCCTTGTTCAAACTGCAATACAATATCTATGTTTTTAATAAGCCCTAAGCGCGCTACTTCTTGAGTAAATTGATACGTTTGATAATCATTTTTTAAATCGCTCTCAAGTAGCTTGTGCTGTGAATTTAAAAATAAGCTTGGGTTACCTTTAGCATCAAATAGTGACTCGCCTTGCTCGGTGTTTACGGCTGAGCTTTGCTCATCAATCGCAATAAAGTAATCGCTACTGTTTGCTTCACGGGTCATTAAATGAAGAGGGTGAGTTTGCATACATACCGGTGTGTAAAGTGCCTGCCACTGGTTGTTATTAACCAATAAACTTTTCCCGGCGTTAAAACTTGTTAACGCTGATATTGTGTAGCTGCCATTTTGTGCGTTACGGGCTAAAAAAATAGGTAAGTCGCAGGCTACTTTTGCTATTTCATTTGCTCTTAAATTAACTAAGTGCTGAGTTTTTGCGTATTCAACGGCTGCATTGGGGTTAATTTTTAATGTTTGGTGTTTAGTATTTACGAGTTCACTAATAGCCATAGTTACACATCCTTAAACTGGGTTAGCTGCTAGCCACTGCTCTATAAAAGCACGATGTGGCGGCAAAGTTTGTAACATCTGCTGTGTAAGCTGGCTGTTACGTTCAATTATTTGCTTGGATTGCACATGTTGTGAATACAAATATGCTTGTTTAGTAAAGTCAGGCTTAAAGCCCATACCGTACAAAACATACTGATAACTGGCAGCAGGGAATAACTCTAATGCGCCATGAAAATCTTGAATAAGCGGGCCACGGCTTCCCCAAAGAAGTAAATCTTCTTGCAGGGTTTGTGGAATAGTATCGGGCTGTACATGTGCTTGCCAGTAAGGCTCTGGGCGCTTGGTTAGCATGTAATGTAGCTTTAAAAAGTCGATAATACGCTGCCAGCGGTAATCCATTTGCTCGTTAAAGCGTTTAGCTACAATAGGCATTACTTGTGTATCTGCTGGCATATGCTCTGCTACAAAGCGTGCTGAAATTTCAACAAGCATAATAGCGGTTGCTTCAAGCGGCTCCACAAACCCTGCCGACATACCAATGGCAACACAGTTTTTATGCCAAAACTTTTCACGGTAGCCCGACTCAAAGCTAATCTTACGGGCAGTTAAACCGCTTGCTGCATCGCCTAAATAGTTTCTTAGGTTTTGCTCTGCTTCATCGTCTGATAGAAACTTGCTTGAATATACATGCCCTACACCACGGCGATGCGTTAAACCTATATCCCAAATCCATCCAGCGTTTTGCGCTGTTGCTATGGTATGGCTGGCTAAGGAGTCATCGTTTTCATCATAAGGGACTTGCATCGCCAGTGCGCTGTCGTTAAATAGCACGTGGTCCATTTTTTTAAATGGTACGTTGAGCGCTTGGCCTAATAACAATGATGAAAAACCAGTACAGTCTATAAATAAATCGGCGTTTATAGTGCGGGTTTGATCTTTTAGAGCAAGCTCATTTATTGCACCATCGTCATCAAGTTTTACCTGATCAACAGTACCAATAATATGCTCTACGCCAAGCTTACTTTTACAATGCTGTTTAAGCATTTCTGCAAAAGCGCCGGCATCTAAGTGGTAAGCGTAATTACAATTACCTTGATATTCACCTTGCGCTATACCTCTTGGGGCTAAGCTTGCTTCGCAAATATCATGTTGAAAATTAGTTTGCTGTGCAAAGTCTTCAACATTATCTAAATAAGGGGCTAAATCTATGCGGCCGTAGCCTAGCGGTACAGTAAATGGATGGTAGTAAAAATCGTTGTTGCCGTGCGTCCAATTTACAAATTTACCACCTTGCTTAAAGGTAGCGTTACAGGCTTTAAATACATCAACTTCACGCAAACCTATTTGCTGAAGAGTGTTTTTCATAGTGGGCCAGGTACCTTCACCTACACCAATTGTTGGAATATCTGACGATTCAACCAACATCACTTTTAAGCCGTCACCATTTTTACCTTGGTGATACGAAGCTATAATTGCAGCGCTCAGCCATCCTGCTGTGCCGCCACCAATTACGGCGATTGTTTTTATTGTTTTATTCATAACGGACTACTCTTTGAGTACTTTATTGATAACCGGTTAGACAACAAATGCCCTTTCGGGCATTTGTTTAAATTAGTCTCATTTTGTGCAAAATAGCTACTAACTTTATTAGTAACAGGACTTATAATGCACTGCAATGAAAACTAAGAGGCAGTCGCTGCCTCTGCTATCAATTAAAACGATCCACGAATACCAAACGCGTAACGTGAGCCATTATCTTCTACTGAATAGATTTGGTTAGCAAAACGACCTGTTTGTACTAGCTCTTCTTCAGTGATATTGATGCCTTCAGCAAAAATAGTGAAGTTTTCGTTAATATCGTAGCTTGCACTAATATCCCACTGACCGTAAGTTTCTACGTTCACTGGTTCACCGTTAAAGCCATTATCAACTAAGCGTAAAAAGCCTTCACGGTTGTTAAATGCAACACGTGCTTGCCAGTTATCTTGCTCATAAAACAATATTAAGTTTTGCGAATCGCCTAAACCTTCAAGTGCAAACGTTTGTGTGGTGTCTTCGCCTACGCTAATGTCACTATCTACGACTGTGGCATTGGCTATAATACCAAAGCCATTATCAAATATGTGCGTCACACCAACTTCATAGCCCGTTACTTTAGCTGACTCACCATTTTGAGGGCGAGTTACTGTGTATACCTCTGAACTACCATTGAGTTCATCATCAGCTTGGTCTGTACATGTAGTACACGCAAAATCAGGACCCGAACGGTCAGACATTTCAAATGTTTCTGCACCTGTTAGCGTGACAATGAAGTCATCAACTTCTTTACTAAATACTGCAAAGCTAAATAAGTTAGCATCGTTGTAGTACCACTCGTAAGAAATATCCCAGTTTTCTGATTGGAATGGCTTAAGAGCAGGGTTGCCACCATTTGCCGTTAAGTTTTGACGACGAGGCTCGTTAAACGTAGTCGCTGGTGATAACTGCGACATCGTTGGACGAGTAATACTGTCGTACGTAGCAAAACGTAAAATCATATTGTCTTGCAGTTCTAACTTAACATTTAAAGATGGTAGTAAGTTTGAGTAGCTAGTCCCTTGTTCAATGCTTGTAGCCGGACCAAATACGTTAGCAAACAAAGTTGCATCCGTCGTTGGGATTACATCACTAATAAAGCTCTGTATTGCAGCTACTTCAATATCAGTTTCAGAATAACGTGCACCTAAGTTAACGGTTACAGGCATATCCGCAAGGTCAAAACCAAGCGTAAAGTCCATGTATAGGCTGGTGATGTCTTCGTTGATTGTGTAACGGTTATTTTGTAATGTTGGCTCTACTGGGAAACCTTGATCGGCTAAATAATCAAGCATTTTATCACCGTCGTAGGTGTAAAAAGTATCGATCAAACCTGGGAAGTAGTTACTTGCTTGATAGGCTTCAAAATCAATTGCATCAAGTGGTGCTTGCGTCCCATAACCACAAAATTGACATTGAGTACCATAAACTTGAAAACTTGATTTTTCACGCTCTTGGCGATAAGCACCAAAGTTGATTCGATCTACAGGGCCTTTATCTGGCACGTATTCAAAATCAGCTTTTACTTCTGTGATTTCATCTTCATCTGTAAACTGAAGACCGACTTCATTGTAGTGAAGGCGCGCAAGGCTAGGATCTGGGAGTGAACCATTTTCAAACCCGTCATGCTGAACAGTAGGAACACTGCCTGTACCATCAAAGCTATAGCTATTAATAATACCTACAACATTAAAACGGTCAGTACCTGCACGGTCATTTTCAGCTGTTGAGCGAGACACATCAAATTTAGCTTTTAATAATTCGTTTACTTGCCAATCTACGTTAATACCAAATGCTTTATTAGTTACATCACGAGAGTTACGAGTGTGCGACACAAAGTCACTTGCAGGGTCGCCACTTGGCGCACCTAAACCCACTTCTTGAGAGAAAGTTAAAAGCGTGCCTGTTTCTGGATCAATCGTTGCGCTACCTACGCGGTCTGGTTCAAACCAAGATGCTAAATCGCGTACTGTTGAATCAACTTCAAATTTTGAAATCATGCCATCAACAGTAATAGTAACATCGTCAGATGGCGCATATTGCAGTACTAAACTTGCATTTGTACGCTCACGATCTTGCTCATCAACAACTTGGTCCCAGTTACGTGGAATATAGGCATTTTCAAACAATACACCATCAGTTGGATTAGAGATTGTTTGGCCGCCGCGCCAACCTGCCGTTAAAATTTGGTTATTTTGAAGTTTACGTTGTTGATTAGTGATGGCAAAAAGCACACCTAGCTTATCATCGTTAAACGTATTACTTATTAAGAATGATGTTGATGGGGATACTTCTTCAGAAAGGCTTTCGTACATACCTTTAACTGAACCTAAAATATGTAAACCACCAAAATCAAAAGGACGTGCTGTAGTTACGTTAACCGTACCACCAATGCCGCCTTCTTGAAGCGTTGCTGTATTACTTTTATAAATATCAGCACCGGTGATTTGATCTGCGGCTAATACATCAAAATTAAATTCACGACCTGCACTGTCTGTCGCAATTTGACGACCATTAACAAGTACAGTATTAAATTGTGGACCAAAACCACGAATAGTTACCGCTTGTCCTTCACCACCACTGCGGTCAATTGCTACACCTGTAATACGTTGCAGAGATTCTGCTACGTTTAAATCAGGAAATTTACCAAGATCTTCTGCTTTAATCCCGTCTGTAACAACATTAGATGCTTTTTTATCTAACATTGATGAACGTAAGCTGCTGCGGATACCCGTTACTGCGATAACTTCAACATCCTCATTTACTACTGTAGACGTATCGCCTTCAGCGCCTTGAGCTGCAACGTTTCCGCTTGCCAATATGCCAGTGATAGCAATACTGATCGCGGTTTTCTTGTTGAACGATAACTTATTGTTAATTATCATTTTTTAAAAACTCCTGATTGTGTGTAGTCGTTGTGTCGTTGTGCTAGTGCAAATAGTTTCAAATACTATTTATATTATAAATACTTTAAATCAAGCTGAAGTGCAACCTTTTCCTTGATTGTAGAGCGTTATTTATTACCGTATTTTTTCTTTTTATTTTCTTTAAATTAACATCAACATATTGAGTTAATTACGAAAATGCGTAAATAATAACCTGTTCATAAACTTCATCAGGTAATAAATTAGCTTTTGGATAATTTTCACGGTTTGGCGCGTCAGGCCAATTTTGCGCTTCAAAACACAAAGCTTGTCGTGCTTTAAACGGCGCACCGACGAAGTTAGCGGTGTATAACTGCATACCTGGCTGAGTGCTTTTGAGCGTTAAATTAACCTTCGTGTGTGGCGAGGTTAATGTAGCCATCGTCTTTAAACTGCTGTCATCATTAAAAATATAGCAGTGGTCAAAGCCATTTCCAGCTTCTAGCTGAGGATGAATGGCGCTTAATGCCTCCCCAACTTGACTTGGTTTGGTAAAATCAAAACAACTACCTGTCACTAATGCCGCTTCATTAAGCGGGATGCTGGTTTTATCGATGGGAAGGTAGTGACTGGTATTTACTTGAACAGAATGATCATTAATTGATTCGCTGCCATCAAGGTTAAAATAACAATGGTTAGTAAAATTAACGAGTGTTTCTTTGTTAGTCGTAGCTTTAAAGCGTAATGCAAGCTCGCCATTTTTAGCACTAATCGTTTGCCAAACCTGTAACTCACCGGGGAAGCCTTGCTCACCATCGGGCGAGCAATAATAAAGCTCAACTTCACTTTCAGTTTGTTTGGTTACTTGCCAAAGTACTTTATTAAAGCCTTTAACACCGCCATGTAAGCTATTAGGGCCGTTGTTCGTTTCTAATTGATACTGCGTACCAGATAAGCTGAAACGCCCCTTTGCAATACGGTTAGCGTATCTACCTACTGTAGCGCCAAGGTAAAATGGGTTTTCAAGATAGTATTGAGGGTCATCGACGCAAAGTGTCATTTCTTGCTTTTTAAACTTTATGCTTTTAATTATTGCACCAAATGGCAAAATTTCAGCGGTTAAATCTTTACCATCACTGAGCTGAATAACTTGTAAAGGCTGGTTATTGGCAATAGCTACCACATGTATTCTCCAATCAAATTACCGAATTAACATTTTCTGTTATGACGGCGCAACAATATATATTATAAATAGTATATAACTGAAGCCTGTAACTCAATCTAAATACGTTAAAATTTCTCGATAAAAATTTACAGCTTAATTATTTATTTCTTGAATTCAAGTATTAAGTGCAATCATTATGCAGCCACCAGAACTTCTGATTGCCCCGTAAATAACTCATGAGGGGTTTTATACCCTCTTGTTTTTCTTGGCCGATGGTTGAGCTTATCAACTGCCGCCTGTATTTCTGCTTCACTTAGCGACATAAAGTCAGTTCCCTTGGGGAAGAAGCGTCTAAGTAAGCCGTTGGTATTCTCATTTATGCCCCGCTCCCATGATGAATATGGGTGAGCGAAATACACATCCGCTTCTAATTTTTGTGCAACATGCTCATGGTGAGCAAACTCTTTTCCATTATCTAAAGTCACGGTAATAACCTTACCTTTATAGGGTGTCATACACTTGATCAGCGCATCGGCTGTTATTTTCGCATGCTTGCTTTCAATTCTGTGAACGACTGTATATAACGTTTTACGTTCAACCATTGTAACAAGGGCATTTTTACGCCCTTTGCCTATCACTGTATCGCCCTCCCAATCACCAATCCTAGACTTTGAATCCACAATACTTGGGCGTTCATCAATACTGACTCGATTAACTATCTGTCCACGTTTATCGTAGCTTCCATAGCGTTTTTTATACTTTTTACATGCACGAGTGAGTGTCTTATGTAGTTCACCACCACGAGCCTTGTCTCTGTAAATATATTGATAAATCGTTTCATGATGCAAAACGACCTTTTTCTCTAAAGCTAAGCGGCCTGCCACCTGCTCTGGCGAAAGTCCGTCAACCAACAATTTATTAATCCAGTCAGTAACATCATCTGTTAACTTACTTGCTTTGAAAGATGACTTGCGTCTTTGCTCTGCAAAATTATTGGCTTGGTTAGGTCGATAGCCTTTAAGCCCTTTATTGCGTTTTAACTCTCTAGAGATAGATGACGGTGAACGAGTGAGTTCATCAGCTATCTGTTTTTGGTTATTTCCTGCTTTTATTAACGCGTAAATCTGGTATCTTTCTGCTTGTGTCAGCTGTTTATATTTCATTAAAGCAATTTCCTTTGGCGAGAGAATGGCCGAATTATAACAGCTGGCCATCTAATCTGAGAAATTGCACTTATTATCCGAATTTAGGTTTACAATAATTAAGCTTCGCCGGAGGTTATATAAAATATAGGCTCCTCAAGGTCAGCTTCTTTGGCATATATGCTCATTAAGCGCTGTTTTTTCGTCAATACTAAGGGCCTGCTTTGATTTTGCGATAAAATCGTATCTCACCATAACGGCTTTACCTATTGCGCAGCATTTATCATCTTGCCATGCTTCTTGCATAAGCGTAAAAGAGCTAGTGCCTATATGCTCTACAGAGGTTTTCACTGTTACTTCGTGGCCATAAAATAATTCGCCTACAAACGACACTTCAACTTTGGCAATTATCAACTTCCAATCATGTGGGTTTAAGTCAGGTGTAAAAAACTTAAAAATAGGTGCACGTGCAACTTCAAACCATACCGGGAGTACGGTATTGTTAATGTGCCCGAGCGCATCAGTTTCACTAAAGCGCGGCATCACTTTTTCAATAAACATAAAAATCCAATAATAATTATATAAAGGTTACTCATGACGGACTTTATTCGCGTATACGATAACGCGCTAGGCAATGATTTTTGCGATGAATTTATTACCACATTCGCGCAAAGCTCGCATGTAAAACAAGGGGTGACATCGGGCGGTGTCGATCTAAAGAAAAAAGACAGCCACGATCTACACCTAAACAATCACCCCGAATATGCACAACAATTAAAACATATACAACAAACGACTGCACAGCATGTTTTTAAGTATATTGAAGAGCATATTTTTATGATGATTGGGGCGTTTGGTTTAAAGGTATATCATCCAAAAACGGGGGAGGTAGTTGATTTAACTCATGCTAATTTTGAAGAAGTAGGAAAGCCGCAACTCCCCGTTTTAGTGCAGCAGATTTTTAGACTTGGCAATATTCAAGCGCAAAAATACGAAGTAAATAAAGGTGGCTACCCTTACTGGCACAGTGAAGTTTATCCGCAGCTACAGCACAATGAAGCATTACATCGCGTGTTGCTATTTATGTTTTACTTAAACGATGTAGAAGAAGGTGGTGAAACAGAATTTTATTATCAAAACCGTAAAATAGCCCCTAAAAAAGGCACTATGGTAATAGCACCTGGCTACTTTACACATACTCATAGAGGCAATAAGCCAGTATCAAACGATAAGTATATTTTAACATCGTGGGTGTTGTTTAATCGAGCAGAACAAATATATGGTGCACCTAAGAGTTAGCGCACCAAAATCAGTATTATTTAACCGAGCAGTTCATCAAATAAATTAAACAACTGATCTAGCTCTTCAATGGTGTTGTAGTGCATACAACCAATACGCACTACACCGCCTTTGTCGAGTACACCTAACTGCTTACACAAACCTTGCGCGTAAAAGTTACCGTCCCACACACAAATATGCTGTTTGCCTAAAAATTCTGAAACAGCGCGCGGCTCAAGCCCTTCGAAAGTTAGCGCAAAGGTAGGTGTACGCTCATTAAGGCGATCAAAATCATCAATACCAAACAAATTAATGCGTGGATAATTAACTAAGCGCGTTAAAAAGTGTTCGCTAAGCGCCATTTCGTGCTGCTTAGTTTTAGCAAAAGCTATGCTTAACTTTTCGCGGCGTGAATGGCTATCATCAAGCTCACTAATCGCCGCAATGTAATCAACAGCCGCGATAAAACCAGCCATTGCTTCAAAGCTTTGTGTGCCGGTTTCCCAGCGACCTGGTGCTATGTCTTTAGCTGGCTCAACTTTGTACGGTGTAAACCCATCTAAATGCTCTTTTTTACCGTAAACCATACCCAAATGCGGACCAAAAAACTTATACGCCGAGCAAGCTAAAAAATCGCAATCAAGTGCTTGTACATCAACAAGTTCATGCGGTGCGTAATGTACTGCATCAACATAAACAAGTGCGCCTACGCTGTGAGCAAGCTCTACAATGCGTTTAATATTATTAATTGAACCTGTGGTATTTGACGCATACGTTACCGCAACAAGCTTAGTATTACTGTTTAATAAGCTTTCAAACTGCGCCATATCTAAGCTGCAATCAGCTTCGTTAATAAGCGCAGTATTTACAACAACACCTTTATCTTCTGCGGCTTGTTGCCACGACGATACATTCGAGAAATGATCAGCGTTAGTTACAATTATTTCATCGCCAGCCTGCCAATCACGCGAAATTGCACGGCTAAAGCTAAATGTGAGGCTGGTCATGTTTGGACCAAACACAATTTGTTGTGAGCTAGGTGCATTAAGTAAGTCAGCGGCGGCTTGACGCGCATTCGCCATCAACTCAACCGTTTTATCACTTGAAAAAAACGCGCCACCTAAGTTCGAATTATAATGACCTAAATAAGCAGTCATCGCAGTAAGCACCGATGTTGGTACCTGCGAGCCGCCTGGTCCGTCTAAAAATATTGGCGATTTACCATCAACGTCTTGCATTAATGCTGGAAACTGCTCACGTAATTGCGTTATGTTCATGCTTATTCCTTAAGACGTTAATACAAAACAATCCAGGTAACCTGGTTTGCTAGCATCAATTTTGTTCATAGGTGTTGCGTTGTGCCACACTTGACGGTCGTTTATTAATGCAAACATGCCGTCTTTTATTTCCATTTTAAAACAAGGCTCAGCTTGCTTGTTTTCGTATACAAGCAGTTCGCCACCTTCTAAGTTCTCGTGAGATACGCCGCATATACATACATGGTCAAAACCATCTTGATGCACGCCTTCTGGCGCTGCAGGTGTATCGCTATCAATGGCAAGCATGCGGAACTGATGAATTTCAATATCGCGCTGCTCATCAATACCGGTAAGTTGGCGAAACTCATTGACGATATTTTTCATACCCTCTGATTCAAGTAAACTTTGCCCTAGGTTTTCGTAAGTACGCTCTACATTACCCTGAAAAGTATTAATTGAATCGTCTTGAACAAATGCTTTGGTTTTTTGTAACTTTATTTCACCATTTAGCATTTTAACTACTGAATAACGACGTTTACGAAAAGCACCATCTGCATATGGATTTGCAGGCAGGTTATCAAAAGAAGGCTTAACCAAATCAATATTTACTTGGTTAATAAAACGTAGTTGCAGTAAATTCTGGTTGTTTAATGCTGTCATAAAATCTCGCCTAAAATAATGAGAATATTGGTGAGGATTTTAATGCATATTGAGAGGATTTTTTGCTTTATTACTCAACTTAAAAACGACTTAAGGCCAGAGTTAATACAAAAATATAAAAAAAGAAGCATGAACTATCTAATATTTATTTTAGTCAATAAAAAACCCGCCGAAGCGGGTTTTTAAACAAACTTTAAAAATTATACAGCTTGTTGAATAATAACCTTGTCTGCTTTTTTAGTGTAAGCAGGCATACGGTGGAAGTTCAAGTAACGGTAAGTATCTGCAGCCGTTGCATTGATCTTCGCTGCATACTCTTGGTACTCAGCTGGAGTAGGTAATTTACCTAAGATAGCCGCTACAGCAGCAAGTTCTGCTGATGCTAAGAATACGTTTGCACCATTACCTAAACGGTTAGGGAAGTTACGTGTAGAGGTAGACACAACCGTTGCTTTGTCTGCAACGCGTGCTTGGTTACCCATACAAAGTGAACAACCTGGTGTTTCGATACGTGCACCAACACGTCCAAATATACCGTAGTAACCCTCTTCAGTAAGCTGGTCTTTATCCATCTTAGTTGGTGGAGCAACCCAAAGTTGAGTTGGTAACTGACCTTTAAAGCCATCTAGTAATTTACCCGCTGCGCGGAAATGACCGATGTTAGTCATACAAGAACCGATGAACACTTCGTCGATTTTCTCGCCAGTAACGTCAGATAGTAAGCGCGCATCATCTGGGTCATTTGGAGCACAAAGAACGGGTTCTTTAATCTCAGCTAAATCAATTTCAAGTACATGCTTGTACTCTGCATCAGCATCAGCTTCCATTAGTTCTGGGTTAGCTAACCAATCTTGCATTGCAGTAATACGACGCTCAATAGTACGTACATCGCCGTAACCTTCAGAGATCATCCATTTAAGCATAACAATGTTTGACTCTAGGTATTCTGCGATAGATTCTTTAGAAAGTTTAACCGCACAACCTGCTGCTGAACGCTCTGCAGATGCATCTGATAATTCAAATGCTTGCTCAACAGTAAGGTGTTCGACGCCTTCAATTTCTAGTACACGACCAGAGAATTCGTTAATTTTACCTTTTTTCTCAACTGTTAATAAACCCGCTTTGATACCGTAGTAAGGAATTGCATGTACAAGGTCACGTAAAGTGATACCTGGTTGCATTTCGCCTTTAAAACGAACCAAAATAGATTCTGGCATATCAAGTGGCATAACACCCGTTGCTGCTGCGAATGCAACTGCACCCGAACCTGCTGGGAATGAAATACCTAATGGGAAACGAGTATGTGAATCACCACCAGTACCTACAGTATCTGGTAGTAACATACGGTTTAACCATGAGTGAATTACACCATCACCTGGGCGAAGTGAAACACCGCCACGGTTCATGATGAAATCAGGAAGCGTATGGTGAGTGTTTACATCGATAGGTTTAGGATAAGCTGATGTATGACAGAAAGACTGCATGGTTAAATCTGCAGAAAAACCTAAACAAGCTAGATCTTTAAGTTCATCACGTGTCATAGGACCTGTTGTATCTTGCGAACCAACAGTTGTCATTTTAGGCTCACAGTATTGACCTGGGCGAATACCTGCAACGTTACATGCTTTACCAACCATTTTTTGCGCTAGTGTGAAGCCTTTGTCAGATACTTCTGTTGCTGTTGGTACTTTAAATACGTCAGTTGGAGCTAGACCAAGTGATGTACGTGCTTTATCAGTTAAACCACGACCGATAATTAGTGGAATACGACCACCAGCACGAACTTCATCTAAAATCACATCAGATTTAAGCTCAAAAGTAGAAATCACTTTATCAGTACCATGTTGCTTAACAACACCTTCGTACGGGTAAATGTCGATTTGCTCGCCCATGTTAAGCTCATCAACATTTAACTCGATTGGTAATGCGCCTGAATCTTCCATTGTATTGAAAAAGATTGGCGCAATTTTATTACCTAGACATACACCGCCAACACGCTTGTTTGGTACGAACGGGATATCATCGCCCATAAACCAAAGTACAGAGTTAGTTGCAGACTTACGAGAAGAACCAGTACCAACAACATCACCTACATATGCAAGTGGTAGGCCTTTAGTTTTTAATTCTTCAAGCTGAGAGATTGGACCTACTTCGCCTGGCTTGTCTGGTGTAATTCCATCACGTTCAATTTTTAGCATTGCTAAAGCATGTAGTGGGATATCTGGACGAGACCATGCATCTGGTGCAGGTGACAAGTCATCCGTATTTGTTTCGCCAGTTACTTTAAATACAGTAACTGAGATCTTTTCAGCAACAGCTGGTTTATTAGTAAACCATTGCGCATTTGCCCAAGACTCAATAATTTGCTTAGCGAATGTGTTACCCGCTTTTGCTTTTTCTTCAACATCGTAGAACGCATCAAACATAAGTAATGTATTTGAAAGGCCTTTAACTACGATTGGTGCAAGTGTTTCGTCATCAAGTAGGTCAATCATTGGTGCGATATTGTAACCGCCCAACATTGTACCTAATAATTCTGCCGCTTTTTCTTTAGAAACAAGTGGAGAATTAGTTTCACCTTTAGCTATAGCTGCTAAAAATCCCGCTTTAATATAAGCAGCATCGTCAACACCCGCTGGTATACGCTGAATAAACAAATCTAAAATGAATTCTTCTTCACCTGCAGGTGGAGTTTTGATTAATTCAATAAGATCAGCAGTTTGCTGAGCATCTAATGGCGCTGGTACGATACCTAACGCGGCACGTTCTTCTACGTGTTTACGATATTCTTGTAGCACAATATTGCCCTCTTGGTGACGTGAAAGTATCCGGTAGCGCTTCAAGCGCAAATAAGTTACCCAATACTTATAGTATTCTAACGCGTAATTATAAAGCTTTTATGGATAGATGAAAATCCATCCAGTTACGCAACTGATTATACCGATTATAAATACTATGAATAGTGGTTGTAGTAAAAACTATTCCCATGAATACTTGTTAAGTAATAATCATTACCATTAACCAATATTAATTTATTACAGACATAAAAAAACCCAGCGCTTGGCTTAATGCCAGTCAGTTAACAGCTGACTGGCGTTTTTTATTGGGGTATTTACTGGGTTTTGGTTTCACACATCTCGGATACGCCCGCTCCTGTTTTATCGGTAATATGTGATGTTCAACTTGAGCTTGTAATTGCTCTATTGATTTAGGTATCCGTCCTGCATTTTCTATAAACATTGTATGAATAAGGTTAATAATACTAATAGCACACGTCGTAAAACTCAGGTGTTTTGCATATATTCCAGACTTTTTCTGCGCCATTTTCACCATCTGATATCGGAGCAAGTTATAGCTCAACATTACGCCCCATAATTCTTGCGCTATCATCTCAGGTTTCTTGCTGCGTAGCGTGAAGTGACTATTCAGTAACGTTTGTTTCATTTCTCGATAACCAAGTTCAATTTCCCACCGTTCACTATAGAGGTCAACAATGTCAGCCTTAGGGAAACGCATTGGATCAGTCAGTGAAGTGAGTATATTCACCTCTTTCCCCTTAACCGTTTTTGTGACTAGCCTGACTTCAATGCTCTGTGGTAAATCGTCGAACTTTTTCTCGCTTGTGCTGTTGCTTTTAGCTTGATAAGTTTGTCTTGACGACCTAAAGAGCGAACAATTTCATATTGCGTGCCTTTTCTCATCGGTTGAAGCCAATGCCTATTTTCCCCAGCATGATGCCAACGATTGAGTAAGCCTAGAGAATAGAAGCCTCTATCAAATAACGTCAGTGAGTTATCGGGTGTTGCCTCGATTAAGTCTTCAGCCAACACCATTTCACTAGTACGACAACTATCAAAGGCGCTCCCCATTAATAAATGGCTAGTTAACTCCATCAAACACACCATGCGAACCTGAGGGAAAGCCGTGTCACCATGCTGATTTTTCCACACGGAGAATGCATGTTGATTTTCAGCAGTATCCGGTGTGCGCCAAATAACACCATCAACACCCAGTAGTGATAGCCCGCACCATGTGGGATGGTTCGCATCAGCATTCCACATTTGCTGACTTTTCTCAAAAACCTGTTTAACGGCATCAGCCCCAAGCCGCTGCCTAGCCTGTACAACCGCACTGGGTGCAACGAGTTCTTTTTTACCTGGTAAAGCGAGCCCTAATTTACTGACAATACTCCACAGTGGGTCTTCACGATAAAACGACATACAAATGACTGTCCAAACGGCTATCTCAACAGGAAGCCTTCTTTTCCTTATCGTCGCGACACCAGCGGTTTCAGCGCATTGTTTGATAAAGTCAGGACATAAAAAATCACTCAGTTGACCTAAGCCTTCTGAATTGGGTGCGTAGCTATTGGCAAGAGAAAGTGCGGTAGTGAGTTGCAAAATAAAAGGCTCCTGAATAAATTCAGAAGCCTTTATAAACTAACCAGAAGATCGGTCAATGGATCGTCAAATATTTCTTAACTGATCGGCATTAAGCGCTTGGCTGGGTTTCTATTACAAACTATTTAATTAACGTAAAACTTTAACGTTTTTGATAGTTTTGATATGCGCTTCTACACGACGGTTTTCTGCGTTTGCAGCTTTAGTGTTTGCATCATTTTTAAGACGCTCTTCACCTAAACCAACTGTAGTAATGCGATCTTGAGCAATACCATCAGCAACAAGTTGCTTAGCTACAGCATCAGCACGCTTTTTAGATAACCATTTATTGTAAGTTGCTTTACCTACAGCTGAAGTGTGACCTTCTAAAAGCACTGTTGTACCTGGGTACTCTTTTAAGAACTCAGATACTTTTTCGATATCATTTAAGTACTGAGTAGATACTGCTGATGTATTATTAGGGAAAGTCACTAATAAGCTTACAGTTACTTCTTTATCTTCATATAAAGTACAACCAGTGCCATCAACTGCGTCAGTCATTGGCGTGTTTGGACATCTATCGTCAGCATCTAAAATATTATCATTGTCGCTGTCTGAAGGAGCAACTGCAACTTCAACTACTTCTGGAGCTGGTTTTACTGGCTCAACTGGTGCTGAGTTTTGGCCAAATAAGTAGTTAATACCAATTTTAGCGCCTACATCTGTGTAACCACGGTCAAGACCTTGGTATACAGCTGTTTCAGCATTTACAAATAAACCATCTGTAATGAAATGTTGGTAACCAACACCTGCATTTAAGAATGTGTTGTCATCTACTACGTCCATTTCTTTAATACCGAAAAGACCGTAGAAAGGACCGCCATTTAAATGATAAAGAGCATCAATACCGTAACGCTCGCCATCAATACTGTTGCGGTTGCCAGCAACTTTATCAAAAGCATTAAAATCCATGTCTGCATATTCTAGGCGTGCGCTCCAGTAATCACTGAAACGGTAACCAGCTTCAACACCCCAACCAGTTGATTCATTTACATCAAGACCAGCTTGGGCACGCATGTTTTTCCAAGATGCGTCATAGTAGTCACCAAATGCGCCAATGTAGAAACCTTCTTCTTTATCTGCAGCAAATGTAGATACGCTAGTTGCAGCTAACGCAATTGCGATTGTAAGTGATTTTAATTTCATTGTTTTCTTCCCATTTTAACAATTAAAAATTGTAGCTAATCAATACTAGCTCAATCTGTTTTATACAGACTAACCGAACCTTTGTTAATCAATACTTAACGAATAATAAAGTTTATAAATTTTTTAATGATCTATAACGACATCCAACCACCCATTGTAGGTGAAATTAAAAATATTACCTACTCTGCAAATAATTTATAGTTGTGGTTTTTTTATAAATCGATAGCCTGCGATAAAAACAGGAACAATTCAGTTAAATGCACTTTTATACACAGTAAAACTTACTTATCCTTATAAAATGGATGATAACACTAGAATTTATTTTGCTCAATCAATGAACACTTCTAAAAATGAAAAATGAATATTTATAATCATAAACTTACATCTAAAATTAATAGTTAAGTACCGCAAAAAGTACGATACCCCTGATCACTTTTAGGAGGCGTCTGAAAATCGACAAGCTTATTCACTTCATTATAAGGATTGCTCAGTACTTTTAAAAAATCACTTAATAGCGCACTTGACCCCATTTCGCTGTAGTCAGTAATAATTGATTCAATGATGTGATTGCGTGGTATTACTCGAGGGTTCGCTTTTCGCATTACTGTATAACTATTTCCATCAACCCGGCTTTGCCATTTACATGCCCATTGCGCTAATGCTTCAGGAATAAGCGCTTCCTGTTTTAACGACTCAGTTAATGCATCAAAGGTATTGGTGTAATCGAGTTCATGAACTTTTAATAATGTTAACAATTCTGCAACTAATTTTGTATCGTTTTCATCAATACCGACTAAGCCCAACTTTTTTGCCCACATAACCGTAAATTCAGTATTAAACTGTTCAGCAAAGCTATTTATATGTGGCGTCATTAGCGAAACAGCTTGCTCATCATCGTCATGAATTAGTGGTATCAGACTTTCAGCTAAACGGGCACAGTTCCAGTTAGCCATATTCGGCTGGTTACCAAATGCATAGCGGCCTTGTTTATCAATAGAACTAAATACAGTATCAAAATCAAAACTGTTCATCATGGCACATGGGCCGTAATCAATGGTTTCTCCGCTTACTAGCGTATTATCTGTATTCATTACTCCGTGAATAAAACCAACACGCATCCAGCTCACAATTAGCTTAACTTGGTTTTTAATCACTGCGCCTAAAAAGGCTAAATAGCGCTGCGAACCTGTATCAGTTATTTCTGGGTAGTGTCGCTCTATAGCTAAATCGGCTAAATTTTTAAGCCCTTCAACATCGCCTTGCGTCGCTAAATATTGAAATGAACCAACACGAATATGGCTCGTTGCTACGCGAGTAACGATAGCCCCTGCTTGTGGCGGATTACGGTAAACCGTTTCGCCACTGCCAACAACCGCTAAGCAGCGTGTGGTTTTAACTCCCAGCGCATGCATTGCCTCGCTCATTACGTATTCACGAATAGCAGGACCAAGTGCACAACGCCCATCCCCTCCTCTTGAGTAAGGAGTAGCACCAGAGCCTTTTAATTGAATATCCCACAACTGGTTTTTATCATCATTAATAGCGCCCAGTAAATGCGCTCGCCCATCGCCTAAACGTGGTGAAAAATGTCCAAATTGGTGCCCAGAGTAACCAAGTGCTACTGCAGGAATTGCCTGTTTATCGTTGCCGCTAAAAGTGCTGGCACGCAAATCAGCCGCAACGTTAATATTAAACTCTTTTGCTAAGCTCTCGTTCCACAGCAATAACTGAGGAGAGGCGACACTTGCAGGGAAATCTTCAATCGCGAAGTTTTCCGCAATGTCTGTGTATCTTGGCACTAATTTCATGGTAATTCCTATTGTTGCTGACTTATACCAACACGGTTGTCACCTACGCCATAAGCAACAATTAAGCTCAACTCTTGCATACTTAAGCCACTTTGCTTTTGCATTTCATTAAAAAAGGCTTGGGCTGCATTCAGTGACTTTTTAGTTTGTAAGCCGCCGTCTATAATTTTATGCGCACGCAAATAATTCTCTACATCGCGTGATAATAAAAAAGTATCTTTACCAAGTGCTCGCAATGCATAAGGGCCAGTATTTCCGCCTAAACGCGAACCATGCTTTTTTAAATACGCCCATAAACCAATAATATCGTCTGTTGGCCAATTAGCGATAAACTGGCTAAAACTGCCATGCTCCCCTGCTATCTCGTGGATCATGTAAGCATTTTCGGTAATTGTTTTTACTTTTTTATAGTTACGAACAATACGCTCATCCGTAGCTTTTTGTTCCAGCATATCGGGTGGCATCATTAATAACTTATCAACGCTAAAATCCCAAAAAACCTCTCTAAAGCCCGGCCACTTATTATTAATGACTGACCAATAAAAACCGCTTTGAAATACTTTTCGAGTAAATTCTTCAAGCCAATCGTCGTCACTTAACGTGCTTAGTTGTTTTTTAGATAGCGGTTTTGCAAGTAATAACTTAAGCATTTTTTCAGAGCCTTTTCGCTCTACCGCTCGCTTATAAATATCGCTAAATTTTTCCATACTAATTAAATACCTCACTATTTATATTGCTAGTGTACGAGAAAAGCACCCAATACGTAACCACTCCCATTATGGATGAATGAATATGCATTTAGTCGCTTGACACCTAGACGGCTAAAATGCTTTAATCGCCGTAATTACCCTATTTAAATTGCACAGGTTTGTAAGTTTTTACTCTACAAACAGGTGCAAAGGGCTAGAAGAGGTGCGTTATTCAGGTAGCGTATGTTAGGAGCGCAAACTCCAGTGAGCATACGTGAGGGGAATTAACGCCGAGAAGTAATCACTTTTGCGAGGTGTTTATTTCGGGCGACTAGGTTGAACCCTAGCGACTGTCACCAATAGCTGCTTATAAAAAGCAGCTTATTAGTTTGGTGGAGAGCTTCTGGTCTTAAATATTAAGGCCGTGCGCCCTATTATTTTAAGCCCATTCGCTCTTCGAATTATTAGTTCGAACGACGTTAATGCGGCTCCTTCCATAAAGCTTTTTAACTCTTCGAATAATACCAATTGCATTAAATTAGTTATCGATAAAATGATCACGTTTTTAATAAAATTGGTACAAATTATAAGTTCGTGAGAGATGATCAACAACTTCAATTTAAACGACTACTCATTGTGGACCGCGCTCGTAACGCCATTTGATCAACACAGCGATGTTGACTACAACACGTTAACTAAACTGGTTAGGGATCAAGAAGCGGCGCATAATGGCATTTTGCTACTTGGCAGTACAGGCGAAGGTTTAGCGCTAACGCAAAAAGAGCAACAAGCCATTGTTGAACACGTATGCCAGCTAAAACCAGCAGTACCACTCATGGTAGCTGTTGGCGGTAGTAACTTAAAGCAACAAATTGAGTGGGTTAACTACTGTAATACATTGCCAATTCATAGCTTTTTACTTGGTTCACCGCTTTATGCAAAGCCCGGCGCTATAGGTCAAACTCATTGGTTTGAAAGCCTACTTAATGCAAGCGATCACCCGTGTATGCTTTATAACGTACCGGGACGAAGTGCTGTTAGCATCCCAGCGGCAACTATTCAAAACTTAAAAAACAATAAAAATTTATGGGCGTTAAAAGAAGCGAGCGGCAGTATTGCTCAGTTTGAAGCTTACCGCCAAGCGGCCCCTAATTTAGCTATTTTTAGTGGCGACGATGCGCTAATGCCTTATTTTGCACAAGCCGGTGCAAAAGGATTAGTGTCGGTAGCTGCAAACGCATGGCCTGAACAAACTCACGAGTTTGTTAAACGCAGCTTAAGTGGTCAACACCCTAATTTATTTGCCCAATGGTCAAGCGCTATTAATAGCCTATTTGCTGTCGCAAACCCTATTCCCGTAAAGGTACTGATGCATTTGCAAGGCCGCTTAAGCAGCCCGCAACTTCGTCCACCTTTAACACACCTTGAGTTAACTCAAACCGATTGCATCACAACTGCAAACAACACCATTTTATCTTGGCATTAAATACAGGTTTTTATAATGAGCTGGTTAGAACTATTAAATAATTTAGAATCGGGCGCTGTACGCGCAGCATCACAAAACGAAAGCGGCCAATGGCAAGCTAACATAGAAGTAAAAAAAGGTATTTTAGAAGCCTTTAAAAATGGCACTAATACTGAGTTTGCAGGTGGTTTTGTTGATAAAAATAACTTAGCTCCGCAAGAATTTAGTACTGAAGATGGCGTGCGAATGGTGCCGGGTGGCTCAAGTGTTCGCCGTGGTGCTTATGTGGCTAAAGGCACGATTATTATGCCACCAGCGTATGTAAACATTGGTGCATATATCGACGAAGGCACAATGGTAGATAGCCACGCATTAGTTGGCTCGTGTGCACAAGTAGGTAAAAACGTACATTTAAGTGCTGCAGTTCAGCTTGGTGGTGTACTTGAGCCAATTGGTGCAAGCCCAGTAGTGGTTGAAGACGACGCCTTTATTGGTGCGGGCTGCATTATTGTTGAAGGCGTAGTCATTAAAAAAGGCGCAGTACTTGCCCCTGGCGTGCGTTTATCAGCAACTATTCCAGTATACGATTGCGTAAACGAGCGCCAACTTGATAAAGGCGAGCCAATCCCAGAATATGCCATTGTAATACCGGGCTCTCGCCCTGCGTCAAACGAATGGGCGCGCGAACAAGGCCTAAGCATGTCGTGTGCGTTAATAGTTAAATACCGCGACGAGAAAAGCGATGCATCATTATTACTTGAAGAGGTTTTACGATAATGATCTTTTTGAGCACGCCTATCAAAACCGCTGTAAATACTATTACACAACAACTTGATACACCTTTTTTTGTTTACGACCTAGATCAACTAAACGCGCATCTTGCGCGTTTAGTTGCGCAAACCGATGTAAAACTGTGGTACGCGGTAAAAGCAAACCCACTGTCTAAAATTATTCAAAGCTTAGACAGTGCTGGCTTTAATTTTGACGTAGCAAGTAAAGGTGAGCTTGGGCAAGTACTCGCTCAAGGTATTAGCTCACAGCGCGTGCTCAACACAGGGCCTGCAAAAAGCCCTAAACAAATAAAACACTTTATTGAGCGCGGCGTGCGTATATTCGTAGCAGAAAGCCTCAATCAAGTACGTTGGTTAAACCAACAAGCACAACTACAAAACACACAGTTACAAGTATTACTGCGTGTACAATTACGCTGGCCTGAAGGTGAAAAAAACCCACTGGGCGGCGATAGCCTTACACCATTTGGTTTGGGCTGTGATGAGTGGCAAGCACTCAATGTAACCAACTACCCTGCACTTAAGTTTGACGGCCTGCATATTTTTCAGTGGGGCAACATGCTTAGCACGCAAAAACTAAGCGATTTGTGGTCACAAATGATTGCACCACTTAGTCAACTTGCCAGCGATTTAAATATTAGCCTTAAAATTCTCGATTTAGGCGGCGGCTTAGGTATTCCTTATACACAAAATGAAGCAACGCTTGATTGGGATGACTTAATTGCTGCGCTCGCTAAAATTAAAAATGATGCGGGTGTAGAAGAATTATGGATGGAACTTGGTCGCTATGCCGTGGGCGAATGCGGTCATTACGCAAACCCAGTAGTAGAGCGCAAACAAAACTATAATCAAGAACAAGTAATTTTAAGCGGCGGTATTAATCACTTATTACGCCCTGCTGTTACCAGTCAAGATTTTCCTGCTGCATTACTGCGTGAATCCAGTGCTAAAACTCAAGCGGTCACTTTATACGGCCCGCTTTGTACAGCGCTTGATTGCTTGGGTGAACATAACCTGCCAAGCGATTTAAATGAGCACGACTGGCTAGTGTTTAGCCAATGCGGTGCTTACGGCTTTACCGAAAGTATGCCGTATTTTTTATGCCATGAGCTAGCTGGCGAGTACACATTGCAAAACGGTACACTTACCTGCGTTCGCCAAGCCGAAAATGCCAGCCACTATTTAAGGTAATAAGCATGAGTAATACAACACACATCAGCCAAGAGAACATTGTAGTAGGGGAAGTTGCAAACGGCTTACCGCTTACAATTCCTGTGTATCGTTTAAAAGGCGATGGTACAGGGCCTAGTGTTTACATTCAGGCCAATATGCATGGCGCTGAAGTGCAAGGTAACGCAGTTATTTTTCAGCTGCTGGAGCAATTAAAACACCTTAACCTTAATGGCGATATTACCCTTGTACCTTATGCAAATCCGATTGGTTGTAATCAAAAATCTGGCGAGTTTACCCTTGGCAGGTTCGATCCGATTACGGGCACTAATTGGAATCGCATGTATCATTACAATAAAAATTTAGTGACACAGTTTGCGCAAAATCATACTCAGTATGATAACGCTACATTAAAAAGTAACTTCAAACAGGCGCTTATTGACGAAGTAGACAGCAAACTTAACGGCCCTGCTTATTTACTCAATACGGGTAAACGCATTGCGCTTAACTTACAAAAACTCGCTCATCAGGCTGATATAGTACTCGATTTACACACTGGTCCTATTTCCAGCAAGCATTTGTACTGCCCAACCTATGCAACCGACAGCGCACGTTACTTTAATATTGAACATGTACTGCTTATCCCCAGTGATTTTGACGGCGCTATGGATGAAGCTAACTTTTGCCCATGGTGGCATTTAAGTGATGCACTTAGCGAGCAAGGTCGTGAATTATCAATACCTGTAGAAGCATTTACGGTAGAGCTAGGCAGCCAAGAAAAAATAGACTTAAAAGAAGCACTAAACGATTCAAACAGCATTTTAAGTTACTTAAATCACAAAGGCGTATTACAAAACGCACCGCATACGCCAGCTAACATCACTCGCTATGCATGTAATTTAGATGACTACTTTGCTTATTACGCCCCTATTGGCGGTATGGTTGAATACATAGCACCTCTTGGCGGGCACATTAAAGCCGGTGAGCCTATTGCACATATTTTACGCATGGAGCGCTACTTAAGCGAGCAGCCACTGCAAATACTCACTCTTGATTGCGATGCAATTGCTATTTTGCACTTTGCCTCAGCGAGTGTTAACCAAGGTACCGAACTTTATAAGTTTTTTACTAACATATTCGAGCTTTAGCTCACCCTTCTCATTGCGTGAGAGTAATACCAATTGCATTAAATTAGTGATCTATTATAGCGATAAGGAAATAGCTTAATAACAAGGCTAAAATTATGGTACATAGTTGTTCTATATAAATAATTTTTAACGTAGTTAGTGAGTTATTTAATACGCTAGAATGATCATGTTTTTAATAAAATTGGTATAAATTAACTAAAGTAGTTAATTTGCATTAGAAAGCGGCCCAGGCCGCTTTTCTTTTGATCTGTGTTTATCTCAAATACGTATAATACGAAGTATAAGAAAAAATTCAGTAAAAGTTCACCGTTACATATGTAAAAAGACGTTATAATTAAATTAACGCATACAATAACTTAAACTCACAAAGGAACTACAATGAGCTGGCGCCACTGGATCACACTTTCTGCCTTAATAAGTACAGCTACCTTAGCACAAGAAGAGGTTGCTACAAACGAGCAAGACAACGAAATAAACCTTGTAAAACAGTGTATTTTAAACGAAGTTATTGGTGGAGACGGTAAACAAACTCTAGACGATCTTCGTAAAAAATGCTCGGCTCTTGAAGAAAACAAACAACTTACCGCGCTTGATAAACGCCAAGCACGTGAAGAAGTGGGTAAAAAAAATCGTAATGTTATTACGCCACATAAACGTAATTATATTTTACCTCTTTCGTACGTCTCACATCCTAACAGTCGTCCTTTTGATGGCTTTGATGAATTAACGGATGAAGAAGATGGCGAACCGCTCGACAACTTAGAGGCAAAGTACCAGCTTTCCATTAAAGTACCTTTGTACGATGATTTTTCAGATGAAGACCAAGCATTATTTTTTGGTTTTACGCTGCAATCATATTGGCAAATATATAATTCAGAAATCTCCTCACCATTTCGTGAAACGAACTACGAACCTGAAGTTTTTTGGATAAACTACCTAGATCCAGAAAATGTACTTTGGGGCGATGAAATGGCAATTGTTTTAGGTATTTCACATCAGTCAAATGGTCGTAGCCAGCCCAACTCACGCTCATGGAACCGTATTTACGCTGATTTCATTTGGGAAAATGAAGGGTTTGTTTTTAGTTTTAAACCTTGGTATCGCATAGCCGAGGACGAAAAAGACAACGTTTTAGAAGCTAAAGGCGACGATAATCCAGACATATACAAATACATGGGCTATTTTGAATTTAGCGGTGCATACCGTCTTAACGATCATGAATTTAGCTTTATGTCGCGTAATAACTTAAATTCAGACAATCGTGGTGCTATTCAGCTTGACTGGTCATTTCCATTATGGGGCCGAGTTCGTGGTTATGCACAATACTTCAATGGTTATGGCGAAAGCTTAATTGACTATAATGCCGATATAGAACGTATTGGTGTAGGTATATTATTAACCGATCTGCTGTAATACTTCCCTAAGTTTTACGCATTAAAAAGCCAAGCATTGCTTGGCTTTTTAGTGTTTTGAACAACTAAACAGTTATTTTTTTACTACAAACTGCCCTTCAAACTCCGCAACTATATTATCACCATCATAAATAGTAACAGGCACAACATAGCTTGCTTTACCTTCGGTTTCTAAATCGCTCAACTTACCTTTGCAGGCTTGCAAATCTACACACCCTCGTGGGTCGGTAGTAAGCGGCTTTAAGTACTTAATGTTAGCATCGGCTAATACAATATTACCTTCAAGCCCAGCTTCTTTAAGTGCTAAGTACGTAGCGCCCCAACCTGTTAGCGTGGCCAAGCTATAAATAGAACCTGCAAACATAGTGTTATGGAGGTTTAAGTTAGCGTCTAGGTCGGCGCTGGTTGTAAATTGCCAATCGGTATAGCTTTCTACCTTAATGCCCATCGCGTCACTAATTGGAATAGACTCCCGCCACGTATTTTGTAGTACCTGCGTCCAATTAGGGTGACGAAACCAACCTGGCTCACACGGCTTTTGCTTTACCATTTTAAAATGCTGTACATCGCCATACGCTAAATGTGCTTTTTCTTTTAATTCGTAACCGTGGCGTTTATAAAACTCAAGCGCACGTTCGCGAGCAAATAAAACCAGTTCATCAGCATTTTGCGTCCATGCTATTTTTTCAAGCTCATGTAATAAACGACTACCAATATGTTGATTACGATTCCCTTCAGCAACGGCCATGTAACGCACTTGTGCCTGTTCATGATTGTTAAAGTGCAAACGTGCTACGCCTAGCACTTCACCTTCTTTATTTTTTATAAACCGATGCTCAGAATCTTGCTCCATATCATCTTGCTCAGAGCCACGTGGCTCGCCCCAAGGCGCGCGTAATACCTGCCAGCGCAATTGGTAATACGCTTGCCAATCTTCGCTACTTTGTGGGGTGCTTACCTGAAACATACATACTCCTGTTGTTATATAAGCCGTAAATAAAAATCAAAAAGGCTACGGCGCTATACTAATCATATTGATTATCTACCAAACTAAAAAGCTTAAATAATTAAGTCCGTTGGTATTATTTATGGCAAATACCATACTCCATCTTAAAAAAACTGCAAATACGACTTTGGTGATGGCCATAAAATATCTAAAAATTAATAACACAAGGCATTGCCATTTAACGGTGCTAGTTTATGCTGAGAATATGATAGAAAAAATCAGTTATATAAATTCGCTGACGGGCTTGCTGGACGATCAATTTATTGAGAATAGCCACAGCATTGGTCAGTTAATCTATTGGCATAAATGCAGTGGCGATCACATTCAGATACGTGGTCATGAGCAGTTGCGCTGGTTACTCATTAACGACACACTTCAATCTGTTATTGATTTAAATGACCCGAGTTTATTACTTTTTCCACATTTATTGTGCTTAGGTAAGCACTGGCAAGCTCTTAGCGCGCCAAAAAAGGTGCTAGAACTTGGCCTTGGCGGCGGTGCAATTCGTAATTATTTACAACACAAATACCCCAAAGCACACATAACATCCGTTGAAAAAAACGCTGATATTATTGATTGCTATACCCAGTTTTTTTCGTCAAATAAGAATGAGCAACTGCTGTGCGCCGATGCACAACAGATTTTAAAAAGTGTGCAAAATATTGACTGGATTATCTTAGATTTATTTAGCCAAATAGACGCACCTCGATTTTTATTTGAAGAGGCATTTTATAAAAAAATCTACTCGGCTTTAAATAACAACGGCGTGCTATTTATTAACTTTTTATCGCAGCATGAGTCGCAATTAAAGCAACTTCAGCAGCTATTACTCGATGTATTTGGTTGTAATGTTAGCCCGCAAAAAATTACGGGCTACGTGAATCATATTGTCGTGGTAACCAAAAAACTTAAACAGATAAGTTAAACGTAACGGGTCCATCGTTACACAAGCTTACTTGCATATCGGCACCAAACTCACCTGAGGCTATTGTAAGCCCCAACTCTTTAGCTTGAGCAACAAAGTACTCGTAAAGCTCATTAGCTTGGCTTGGCGTTGCCGCAGATGAAAAACTAGGGCGCATACCCTTTTTAATATCAGCCGCTAAGGTAAATTGCGAAACCACGAGTAATTCACCTTTAATATCTTTGAGGCTTAAGTTCATTTTGTCGTTTTCGTCAGTAAAAATACGATAGTTACTTACTTTGTGTAAAAGCTTATCGGCCGTTTGCGTATCGTCGTGTTTTTCAACACCCAGCAACAACAATATACCTTGGCTAATTTCGCCTACAACTTGATTATTAATTTCTACCTTGGCATGCTTTACGCGCTGTATTAACCCTTGCATTTAAACTGTGTCCTTTACTGTTGGCTTGTCATCTTCAAACTCAATTTCTGGTGTTTCTGGTATTTCATCTGGGCTAATACATGCTGTAAATTCAGCGCCAAGCAAAACAACAACCCACGATAAATACACCCAAACAAACAAAATAGGAATCGTCGCCACTGCGCCGTAAATCACTTCGTATGAAGGAAAATGGCTAATATAAAGTGCAAACCCTTTTTTAGTTAGCTCAAATAAAAGTGCCGCAAATAATGCTCCCGGTATCGCCGCTTTAAACGATACGCGCGTATTAGGCACTAAGGTGTAGAGCATAATAAAGCCCACCATCGAAATACCATACGGCAATAGCTTTAACAAAAACCCGCTAAACCCAGGAATACCCTGATCAGCAAACGATACCAAAGATACAATATAAGAGGTAACACCAATGCTGGCACCAAGTAACATGGGCCCTAAGCTCAAAACCATCCAATATACTGCAAAGGAAATCATCATCGGACGCTTTTTCTTTATTCGCCAAATGCGGTTTAGCGTGGCATCCACATTACGTATTAGCAACAATGCAATTGCAGCTAAAAAACCAATACCTACTGCGGTCATTTGGTTTGCGTTACCGGCAAAAGAGCTAATGTGCTCTCTAATAACATCGGTAGAAGTAGGCACAAAGTTAGTAAACAAAAAGCTCTCAATCTCCATACGAGTGGATTCAAAACCTGGAAAAGCCGAAAATATAGCAACACCCACTGCAATAAGCGGTATCAAAGAAAGTAACGTAACATAGGCCAAATAGCCGGCATTAACCGTTATTTGATCATCTATACAGCGATTAAAATACTGCATCCACCAACTTGGCTGCTGGCGTATAAAGGTCTTAACTTGCTGTTTGTAATTGGAGAGCTTATCATTCATACAATTGACTTGTGCTTATGTGGTTTTGATTATAATAACAATCAGCGCCATAATTTACAGCACTAACACGCGTAAACAGGAATTCAGATGAAAAAACAAACATTACTTAGTGTTTCAATGCTTGTACTAACACTTACTTTGTCAGGTTGCCAAACAGCTTATTACTCTGCAATGGAAAAAGTAGGTATTCACAAACGCGACATCCTTATCGACCGCGTAGAAGAAACCAAAGACTCGCAGCAAGAGTCTCAAGAAGAATTTAAATCTGCACTAGAGCGCTTAACTACTCTAATCGATTTTAATGGTGGCGAACTACAAGACACTTACAATCAATTAAACGACGATTACGAGTCTAGCTTAAAAGCCGCAAACGAAGTATCAACTAACATCAATAAAGTAGAAGACGTAGCAGAAGCACTTTTTGATGAGTGGAGCGATGAGCTAGAGCAATACAAAAGTGCATCACTTAAGCGTGAAAGCAGCAAAAAGCTAACCGCGACTAAGCGTCAATTTGAACAGCTATTACGCTCGATGCGCAGCGCAGAGAGTAAAATGGAGCCAGTATTAACGTCGCTTCACGATAATGTTTTATATTTAAAGCATAACTTAAACGCACAAGCGGTATCGGCTATTAAAGGCGAATTCACTAACCTTAAACGCGACATACAAGTGTTAATGAATGACATGAACAAATCGATTGCCGATTCAAACAAATTTATTGAACAAATGAATAACGCAGGCTAACTAATATATTACAAACAAAAATAAGCCTGCAATTTCGCAGGCTTATTTATTGTTACTTTTTGTTACTTTTTAACCACTTATTAATCTAACGTTTTTGGTACACTTTCATAAAATTAGAATTAAAATAAAAAGCTACAATGAAAATAAGTACCTTAACTCTTTTAGCTATCTCTAGCTTACTAACCGCTTGCGGAACTGCTAATCACATAGAAAGAATCGCAGGGCCTGATTCTGTAGTACCACTACATAAAGATGGTGAGCGCGAAGGGCGCTACCATAATCTATACCCAGGCAAAAAAACGTACCCTATTACTTGTGAAAATGACTGCTATCCAAGCAACACTCATTTGCAATGTGAAGAAGGAAGTGAAAACTGCCAATATATTGCTGGGCAAGTAACTCCAAAATTAAATACCGGATACACTGTTCGCTGGCTTGGCCATGCAGGGTTTATGATCAGCACACCAAACGGGCAGCAAGTGGTGTTTGATCCTGTAAAAGAGCAGTTCGACTCCCCTGTTGATTTAGCCTTTAAACTTGCCTCAGGGTTTTATCGTAAGCCCGGTGACTGGCTAACTAACAGCGAACTAACTAATTTAGATGCCGTTATATATTCTCACCTTCATTATGATCATTTTAATAAAGCAGATATAGCAGAAATAGGTAACAAACCACGCTACTTAACGCCACTGGGAATGGCTGATAACTTCCCAACAGGTGGATTTAACATTAGCGAAATGGCCTGGTATGCAAAAACGAGTATTGACGATTTAGCAATTCATGGCGTACCTGCACATCACTTTAGCAGTCGTATTTCAGTGCCTTTTATTTACGAAGATCACGATAAAGACCTATGGAATGGCTGGTTACTTGAACAAAACGGTAGCACTTTATTTTTTGCAGGCGATACAGGCTACTCAAAACATTTTAAAGACATACAGCAAAAATACGGCGATATCGATATTTGCTTAATGCCAATCGCTTCTTACTACAGTAAAGACGATCCTAACTGGTACCGTTACGTGCATACCACACCTGAAGATGCACTAAGCGCAGCACAAGAGCTTAATTGTAGAGTAATGATACCGTGGGGGTACGGTAACTCAAGTTGGAAAATGGGCGACCACAGCAGTCATTCAGCCTTGCTGCGCTTATTGCACATGGTTAAAAAAATGGATGCTAAAACACCGCTGTATATTTTAAACGAAGGCGAAAGTATTTCACTGTAACTAATCACTTAGCTACTTTAAGATGGTGTTACATCAATAAAAATACATAATAAGATTGAGAAATTAATGAAAAAATTAGCACTCGCCTTAAGCTTTTTATTAAGCACGCCAGCAATGGCTATTGATGTTGAACATACATCAACTCCAATTACTATTGATGGCGTATCAGAAGATGCGTGGAATAAAGCCACTTGGCACGACATGCCTTATCTAATGGATGGCACACTACCATCAAACGATGCCGACTTTAAAGGGCGTTATCGCTTACTGTGGGATCAAAACTATTTATACCTACAAGCCGATATTGTGGATGATGTTTTAATAGATACACACGCTGATCCAACGTATAAATATTGGGATGACGATGCGCTTGAAGTATTTATTGATAGCGATGCATCCGGTGGAAACCACCAATTTAATCACACCGCTTTGGCGTACCATATTGGCCTTGATAACCAAGCCGCCGATTACGGACCTGATAAACAAGCCCATTTGTATACCGACCACCTAGTGAGTAACTGGAAGCGCAACACCACCGCACCTTTTAACATTACGTGGGAAGTAGCAATAAAACTCTATCCTAATGATTATAAAGAAGGAGCTAATAACATCCCACTTACACTTAGCGAAAAACAAGTCATTGGCTTTATGTTAGCGTATTGCGATAACGATGGCAGTGACGTGCGCGAGCACTTTATGGGCTCACACGAAGTACAGCCAGTAAACGGCGACAGAAATCGTGGTTTTATAGATGCAGACGTATTTGGCAAAATCACCCTACTCCCTAAAAAGTAAGTAACTACCAATAAAATAATTGAACACGTAGGTTGGGTTGAGCGCAGCGAAACCCAACGAAAAAATTACCTATCAAAGAATAACTTTATTTATTATTTTAATTGATTACGCAAAGAAATTTCCTTAATAAGTTCTGGAAGTTGTTTGGCTAATTTATGAATTTGCTTTAAATGAGCTGAAATTATTTCTCGTTTTTCTTCATTATAACCACCACCTATAATCGATTTACCGGACTTAAGTACTAAAGAAGAAAATACCATTTCAGAAGCATGACTATAACCATTATAAAAGTCTTTAGCTTGTTTGAGCCAACCTTTTCCCGATGTAACGCCTAACACGCTTGCATTTCTTACTACTAAATCAATTGATAAGTGCGCTTTAGTGAAGGCATCTTTATTTAAATAGCCAGAATAAAAATCTATTTCTTTTTGTTGTTTACCACGACCAACTTTTAACCTTACTGGGGATGAAAGCAAGATAGACATACAGAGAGATTCATAAGATATTCTCATAGTATTACCAGCGGCATTAATATGACCTTCGGCTAATAATCTCAATGAAGTAACCGAAGTCTCTAAAGACAAGAATAGATATTCTTGAACCCACTTAAATTTAGGGTTCTCATTTGTAAGTATGAAATTTTTGAAAGCGGTCTCACAAGTATTTAAATGTTTCAAAATCTGAATTACGTCAATCTCAAAATCAGATTTAAAACCTGCAATAGTTCTATCACCTAAAATTATTTCATCAAATTCCATAATAACTCCCATAGCAATTTAGCAGTGTATTCTTAGAAATAATACTTTGTTTCTAAAAGCGACTCTAGCCTTGCCGTAAATAGTTGCCTTGACTTTAAAGCTTCTCTTTGTCACAAACACAAAAAAGCCGCTGTATTTTGCAATACAGCGGCTTTTAAAATCATAATTCTAAATTAATAGGTTATGCTTTAGGTGCACGACCCGCACGTTTACGTTCGTTTTCTGTAAGGTGTTTCTTACGGATACGAATGTTTAGTGGAGTTACTTCAACTAGCTCGTCATCATCGATGAACTCAAGCGCTTGCTCAAGTGAGTAGTTAAGGTGTGGAGAAAGCGTTTGCGCTTCATCAGTACCAGATGCACGCACGTTAGTTAACTGCTTACCTTTAAGGGCGTTAACTGTAAGGTCGTTATCACGGTTATGAATACCGATAACCATACCTTCGTATACTTCAACACCGTGACCGATGAATAAACGGCCGCGCTCTTGTAAGTTGAATAATGCGTTAGTAAGTGCTTTACCCGTTGCGTTTGCAATCATTACGCCGTTCTTACGAACACCGATGTCGCCACCTTTGTGAGGACCGTAATGATCGAACGTATGGTACATAAGACCAGAACCCGAAGTAAGCGTCATGAAATCAGTTTGGAAACCAATTAAACCACGGCTAGGGATCATGAAGTCTAAACGCATACGGCCTTTGCCATCTGGAGTCATGTTAGTAAGTTCACCTTTACGTAGGCCAACTTGTTCCATAACAGAACCTTGATGCTCGTCTTGACAGTCAATAGTCACTGTTTCAAACGGTTCTTCTAGAACGCCATCTACAGTACGTAAGATAACTTCTGGACGAGAAACTGAAAGCTCGTAACCTTCACGACGCATGTTTTCGATTAAGATACCTAGGTGTAATTCACCACGACCAGAAACACGGAAGCTATCTGGGCTAGCAGTATCTTCAACGCGAAGTGCTACGTTGTGTACTAATTCTTTGTCTAAACGCTCACGGATATTACGTGACGTTACAAACTTACCTTCTTTACCACAGAAAGGTGAGTTATTTACAGAGAATGTCATTGTTACAGTTGGCTCATCAACACTTAGTGGTGGTAATGCTTCAACGTTTCCTGGGAAACAAACTGTGTCAGAAATCTTAAGCTCACCAATACCTGTTACAGTTACGATGTTACCAGCGTAAGCTCTATCAGTTTCGATACGTTCAAGACCTAGGTAGCTTTGTACTGCGCCAATTTTACCATTACGTGTAGTGCCATCAGCACTGATAATAGTAACTTGTTGGTTAGGAGCAACAGAACCACGTTTAATACGACCAATACCAACTACACCAACATAAGAGTTGTAATCTAGTTGAGAAATTTGCATTTGGAAGTCACCTTCAGGATCTGCATCCGGTGGTGATACTTCTTCAACGATCATCTTGAACATAGGTTCCATGTTGTCTGATGGTTCGTCTAAATCTAGTGTTGCCCAACCGTTGATTGCTGAAGCGTAGATTACTTTAAAATCTAACTGTTCGTCAGTCGCGCCAAGGTTGTCGAATAAATCAAAGATTTGATCCATAACCCAATCTGGACGAGCGCCTGGCTTATCAATTTTATTGATAACTACAATTGGCTTTAAGCCTTGCGCGAATGCCTTTTGCGTAACGAAACGCGTTTGCGGCATTGGACCTTCTTGAGCATCAACAAGTAATAATACTGAGTCAGCCATCGAAAGTACGCGTTCAACTTCACCACCGAAATCGGCGTGTCCCGGGGTATCTACGATATTGATATGGTAGTCGTTCCAAGAGATGGCTGTGTTTTTAGCCAAAATGGTAATACCACGTTCTTTCTCAATGTCGTTTGAGTCCATCACGCGCTCTTCGTTACCGCCGCGTGTTTCTAATGTACCTGATTGCTCAAGTAGTTTGTCAACCAGTGTTGTTTTACCGTGGTCAACGTGCGCGATAATCGCTATATTTCTTAACTGTTCGATGCTCATATATTTACTCAGAGAAATTAAATTCTCATTGATCCTGCAAGATCTACGCACTCATCCACGCTTTCGCGAGATGTCCCAGCATAGGATTTAAAAGGGCGCATATTATCCCTCATTAATGACATGGATGAAAGTTTATCCAATACAAATTTGAAAACTTTCTCAATACTTTTACTAAGTATCTGTTTTATATATGACAATTATATGAATTAAATTTCGATATTTTTTCGAAAAACAGCCATTTTGGCTATTTTGCTGATCTTTTTGGTACTCTTTTGCATTTAGTTTATGCTAATTTTAAGCGATTAAATTATCAGCAAATTGCACCGCGTAAATATTGCACCAAAAGGGATATTTTACGCACCAAATTAGTGCGCCGCTATGCTGGATTTTATAACAACTTATTTTTTTTAATTTATAAACATGCAGTTATAAAAATGGCACAAAATCAGCTTAATAAATGCTAAAGCAATTATGCAGCAATAACAAAACCCCACACTTGGAGGACACATGTCACAATCGGTTTTAGATTTTATTAAAGAAAATGACGTTAAGTTCATTGATTTACGCTTTACTGACACTAAAGGTAAAGAACAACATGTTTCTATTCCTCATCATCAAGTTGATGAAGATTTTTTCGAAGACGGTAAAATGTTCGATGGTTCTTCAATCGCTGGTTGGAAAGGCATTAATGAGTCAGACATGGTTTTATTACCAGATGCAGACTCTATCAAATTAGACCCTTTCACAGAAGAAACAACACTAATTGTTCGTTGTGACGTTGTTGAACCTTCAACACTTCAAGGTTATGAACGTGACCCACGCTCAGTTGCTAAGCGTGCTGAAGATTACATGCGTTCAACTGGTATTGCAGACACTGTGTTATTTGGCCCAGAGCCAGAATTTTTCGTATTTGATGATGTTAAATACAAATCAGACATGTCTGGTTCTATGTATAAAATTGATTCTAAGCAAGCTGCTTGGAACTCAGATAAAGAATATGCAGATGGCAACACAGGTCACCGTCCAGGTGTTAAAGGCGGTTACTTCCCAGTTGCTCCAGTTGATGACTTCCAAGATTGGCGTTCAGCTACATGTCTAGTGCTAGAAGAAATGGGCCAAGTAGTAGAAGCACATCACCACGAAGTAGCAACAGCAGGTCAAAACGAAATCGCTACTCGCTTTAATACAATGGTATTAAAGGCGGATGAAATTCAAGAAATGAAATATGTTATCCATAACATGGCTCACTTATACGGTAAAACAGCAACGTTTATGCCTAAGCCAGTTGTTGGTGATAACGGCTCTGGTATGCATTGTCACCAGTCACTTGCTAAAGATGGTGTAAACCTTTTTGCTGGTGATAAGTACGGCGGTCTTTCTGAAGATGCACTTTACTACATTGGCGGCATCATTAAGCATGCTAAAGCAATCAATGCTTTTGCAAATGCCTCTACTAACTCGTACAAGCGTTTAGTACCAGGTTTTGAAGCACCAGTTATGCTTGCATACTCTGCACGTAACCGTTCTGCATCAATTCGTATCCCAGTGGTTCCATCTGAAAAAGGTCGTCGTATTGAAGTACGCTTTCCAGATCCAACTGCTAACCCATACCTTGCTTTCTCAGCAATGCTTATGGCTGGCCTTGATGGTATCAAAAACAAGATCCACCCTGGCGATGCTATGGATAAAGATTTATACGACTTACCAGCTGAAGAAGCAGCAGAAATTCCAACGGTTGCAGCATCACTTGACGAAGCACTATCTGCACTTAGCGCAGACCGTGAATTCTTAACTCAAGGTGGTGTATTCACTGATGATTTAATTGATGCTTACATCGAACTTAAGTCTAAAGAAGTTGAAAAGCTTAACATGACAACTCACCCAGTTGAGTTTGAAATGTACTACAGCTGTTAATTAAGCTGTAAAAAATATGTGTGTTCTCAAGCCCGCTGCTCTGCGGGCTTTTTTAATGGTAAATCAAAGCAATCTCCACTAGAGTAAAGTTACTCTAAAACGCAGGACCGCCGAGTGAATAATTACATTTTATTACTAACAATTACTTTAGGATTAAGTAATTATGGCTATGCTGCTGAAAAAAAAATATACGCTTGGGAAGATAAAAATGGCGTGTTAGTGTTCTCAGATACACCGCATAAAGGCGCGACGGAGGTAAAGCTTACAAGTCAGCACCTTACAATGCCTGCGACCAATACTGATATTTTAAATAACCAACCTCAACCCCAAAAAGCAGCGTTTAACATTGCTATTTTGTCACCAGAGCATAATCAAACAATTCATGAAAATACAGGCACGGTATATGTTACCAGCCGTATAACACCACGGTTCGAAAGTGGGTTAACAATACAGCTGTTTGTTGATGGTCAAACACATGGCCCTGCTAGTCATGATTCAACCTTTGCTATAAAAGATGTTGAACGCGGTGAACATACATTGCAAGTAAAGCTGTTGAATAATAAAAACCAAATTATTGCCGTGAGCCAACCTTATGTGTTTTTTATGCGCAGAAAGGGCTTAATACCAATCCGCAATAATACTTGATCAATTTGAGGGCTCAAGCTTGACGCTAACTGTGTTAAAAATTTCTGATATAGAACAACTAAATAACGAATTTTTTGCCCTGTTATCGACACGGTTTTCATACCTCAAAATAGCTCACTTAATTAAGCAGATTGGTATAACATTCAAGAACTAAATTTAAGTTTAAAACTGAGGCGCAGCAGTGCATTTTATTAATATTAATTGCCTGCAAATATTGGCGCACTAAAATGGTGCAACTATGATTAATAATGAAATTTTCAGCCCAGAACTGCTTGACGCTATCTGGCAAAACCAAACAACAGCGGTCATGTTGCTCGATAAAAAATTTACTGTTGTTTATGCTAATACCAGTACGAGTGAGTTACTTGGCCTTGGTACTAAACGCTTGTTAGATCAACCTTTCGATAGCCTTTTTAATTACCATTCTATTGACTTGAAACGTATTGAACAGTATTCATTAATTGATGGCGTTGATTGCCAGCAACATAGAGCTGACGTGGTTTTTAGCGATTCTCGCCATGCCAAGGTAGCAGTCAGCTCAAGACAGCTTAAATTTAAAGACACGTTATATATATTATTAGAATGGCGCCAAACAGATGATGAAATAAAGCACGACCAAGCATCAAACCAAATGCATCAATATCAAGCTGCACGAAACTTAATTCGTGGTTTAGCGCACGAAATTAAAAATCCTTTAGGTGGAATTCGCGGAGCGGCGCAGTTATTGCAGTATGAAGTTGATCAACAAGAAAGAGACCAATGCGCTGAGCTTATCATTGAGCAAGCAGATAGATTGCGCGAATTAGTAGATAGGCTCTTAGGGCCAAATCAGCTACCGCAAAAGTCTTATGGCAATATTCATCAAACCCTAGAGTCGGTTGTCAGGCTAAGTACGTTAGATAATTGTTCTAATATTGGCTTAGTGAAGGATTATGACCCGAGTATTCCTGATGTATATATTGACCAAGGCAAAATACAACAAGTCGTATTAAACATTGTTCGAAATGCCCAACAGGCGCTTGTAGATGGCGGTGAAATAAAAATAAAAACCCGCATAAACCATCAACATCGTCGCCCAGGTAAAGCACCTAAAAAAGCCTTGTTGATCCAAATATCTGATAACGGACCAGGCATTGACCACAGCATACGCGAAACATTGTTCTACCCGATGATCACCAATAAAGAAGGTGGTTCAGGACTTGGGCTTTCTATTGCGCAAACGCTTATTGATCAGCATGACGGCTATATTGAATGTGATAGCTGGCCTGGACATACTGAATTTAATATCTATCTGCCCTTTGCAGATTAATGTTTGGAGTTTGCATGAAAACAGTTTGGCTTGTAGATGATGATGCATCAATTCGTTTCGTACTCGAAAAGGCACTAACCCGTGCTGGGTTTAATGCTGAGAGCTTTTCAAATGCGCAAGATGTATTAAGCGCACTAAAATTTAGCCAACCCGCTGTTTTGGTGTCGGATGTAAAAATGCCCGGCATGGATGGCATGGCTTTACTTGAGCTTATTGCAGAGCAAAATCCTGGGCTACCGGTTATTATAATGACCGCGCACTCAGATTTAGATTCGGCCGTTAATGCCTTTCAAAAAGGTGCTTTTGAGTATTTAGCTAAACCGTTTGATTTAAACGAAGCGGTTGCCCTTGTTGAAAGTGCATTTAGAGCAAACTCTACAAAAAAAACTAAACGTAAGCAGGCCCCACCTAAAAGTGCACACATAATTGGTGAAGCACCCGCTATGCAAGAGGTATTTAGAGCAATAGGTAAACTGTCAGCCTCTAGCATGAGTGTATTAATAAATGGTGAGTCTGGCACAGGTAAAGAACTGGTCGCCAGCGCCTTGCATAATCATAGTCCACGTAAAGAAAATCAATTTATTGCACTTAACATGGCCGCAATTCCAAAAGAGCTTGTTGAGTCAGAATTATTTGGCCACGAAAAAGGCGCATTTACGGGCGCTGACAGTGTGCGTAAAGGGCGTTTTGAACAAGCCAATGGCGGCACGCTTTTTTTAGATGAAATTGGTGATATGCCTCTTGATGTGCAAACACGTTTATTGCGCGTGCTTGCCGATGGTGAATTTTATCGTGTGGGCGGGCATCAAAGCATAAAGGTGGATGTACGCATTATTGCAGCTACGCATCAAAATCTGGAAGACTTAGTTAAACAAGGTAAATTTAGGGATGATTTATTTCATCGTTTAAACGTAGTACGCCTACGCTTGCCAGCTCTTCGGGAGCGCACTGAAGATATTGATCGCTTGTCGCAACATTTTTTGCACAAAAGCGCTAAAGACTTACAAGTAGAAAGCAAAGTACTCAGCCCTAAAGCAACAGAGCAGCTTAAACTCTTTAATTGGCCCGGTAATGTACGTCAGCTCGAAAATACGTGTCGTTGGCTTACTGTGATGGCGCCAGGTGAACTTGTTACAGAACAAGATTTACCACCTGAGATCCTTGATGCGTCGCCAATTCAAGAGGAAGGTGATTGGCTTGATGCATTTCAACAATGGCTTAACCACGAACTTAAACAAGGCAAAGAAAATATTTGGCCCGATATTCAAGCACAACTAGAAACTCGGCTAATAAAAACAGCTCTCGCCAATTGTTCTGGCCATAAACAAGATGCAGCTATAAAAATTGGCTGGGGGCGCAACACGTTGACCCGTAAGTTAAAAGAGCGCAATATTAACTAATTAAACGTGTCTAACAAATTTGGTTATTGATGAAGCTAATCGAACATATTCCATTATTCAAACAAATGGAAATTATAAACAGGCTACACTTTTTTAAAGAGTTTACGCTCAACGAACGTCAAATATTATTAGAATCGTTTGGCCTGTTGTATTTAGTTAACCAACAGCAATTTTTATTTAAGCAGTTTGATAACGACAAACATTTATACATTGTACTAAGTGGCGCCCTTTTAGTCTTTAAGCATAATCACTTATTAGAATTAGGTACCATTGAGCCCGGTGAATTTATAGGTGAAGGCGCCTTTATTGGTAACAGACAAAGAAGTACCAATGCCCAAGCTAAAAGCGACACTATCGTACTCGCTATAACTCCTGAAGCATTGACTCGTTTACCTAATGTTATACGTGAAAAAATTAAAGACCGTATTATCGAGGGCATGAGCGAACGAATTGCAAAACTAAGTGAGCATATAGAAACCCACGGTTAACTCTATCACTCAGTCCATATAAACAATTTGTAGTGAGCAATCAAGCCAGCTGGGGTTATTAACGTGAGCTGTAAACCTGTAAGTATCGGATGGTTTTGCGCCAAAGGGCGTATTTATAAGTGGTTGTGAGTGACTGTATGTTTGCGAATGATTTTTGTAATAAATAACAAGATAACCATATAAATACTCCCAACTCAGCCTAACTATTGCGCCACTTGATAGTGTAAATTCAACATGTTCATTTGCAAATTTGACCGCTAAATCATTGTACTTGTCTTCGCTGCATTGAGTTGTTCGTAACTTTTTAGGCATAACAAAGGTTGTACCCGCCACTGCATTTTTTAGATAAAAGCCTATATTGCCATCACCATAAAAATGATTTGAACGCGTTGTATAGTTAACTTGTGGCTCGTAACCTAGCCCCTGCATAATAGTAGCTAACTTCTCAGTCTCTTTTGGGTAAATTTTATCGCTTGATAAGAGTAATGTGGCTTCACTAAACTCTGATGGAATTACCAGCTCAACATATTCATAAGGGAGCGATTGTGCTTTTAGCGCAGCATCGAGCTGATTGCGCTGTTCATCTTGCAAGTTTTCACTAAATACATACACGGTAGGTTGTTGGCACGCAGCTAATAGTAATGCCAACACACATATTAAAATTCCATTTTTCATAGTTACCCCTTTTTGATTACAATTGCAGTCTATTAAAGGTAACTATTTATGGCAATTTAATTTGTTTGGCTATCTAACCAAGCATCAACACTTTTGCGAGTATATAAAACTTCTTTAAACAAACGATGACGTTCAAATTCAAGTTTTGTTTTTCTCGTGGCATCACCACTAACTAAACGGCTATGGGTATCATTGAATTTTGAAATTACAGAAAAACCGCGCTCATCTTGATCAGCTTGCGTTTTTACAGAATTAGCAAGGTGCTCTCTAACATCGTCAGCAGTTAACATACCTGAATTATCTAATCCCATTAGCTCTTTTTTCATTGCTAATCTTACGCCCATTTCCTACTCCATTTAATGAAAAATATTTATTCCGCCAAAGTTTTAGCAATTAGCAGGCCATACGTAAAATTAACTGCTGCAAAGCTTAACCTTCAATTGCTTCAGTTTTTTTAAAGACAGACAAAATACATAAAAACTTTCATAACTATTTACCTATTACAATTAGCTAAAGTCACTTGCTTTGGTGCAAAAGTAGCTGCAAGCCTTTATACTAAAGCTTGTGCGTTACCCCACCGAGAGCAAATATGAACGAAGAATACATAGAAATAGAATTAGAAGAAGAGCCGATTGAGCTCTGTAAATTATTAAAAGTACTAAACTTAGTTGAAGGTGGCGGCCAAGCTAAAAACCTAATAACTGAAGGCTATGTGGGTGTTAACCATGAAATTTGTACAATTAAACGGAAAAAATTATACAGTGGTGATGTGTTAGAGTTTGATGGTGAGTTTTTTCAACTATCACTAAGTGCGGATGCAATCCCTGCAGAAAAACCTGCTGTACAAACTCACACTGAACCAAAGCCGGCGGTCTCTCAACCAACAGTTCAGCCTGCTAAAAGTAAGCGTAAGCGAACTAAAAAGCCAAAAGTAGATGACAAAACAGGACGTCGTCCTATTTCATTTGGTTAAGTGTTTAAAACCCCCTCTTTTTATATAAAAAGGCCAACTTATATAGTTGGCCTTTTTACTCTTCAATAACCTAGGGCGTGTTAGTAAATAATAAAAATAAGGTGGTTACATGCCTGTCAATACATCCCAACATTGGTTTAAACCTGCTGTATAGGCATTAACTCGTATGGAACTTACTTGGCGTTATTGTATTTTTATGCAGATGATGACTCCCAAGATGATAATTAAACCAACTATAAATCAATAAGCTGCGCATTCTAACATTCCTATTTAGTTAACCATTACATTTACTATTGCCGTATTAAGAGGCACTTTTGGCCGGTTTTGCTCTGTGTGAGTGTTAAAGTTACGCAACAAGGCTGGTTACAGTAATTATACCAATTGCATTAAATTAGTGGGCTATTATAACGCTAAGAAAATAGCGTAATCACGAGGCGAAATTACGATATATAGTTGTTCTATAAAAATAATTTTTAACGCAGTGAGTGCGCTATTTAATGCGATAAAATGATCATTTTTTTAATCAAGTAGGTATCAGTATGGGCCGAATAACGTTTGGCCCCCTCCCTCTTTTAAATCATCCTTGAAAATAAAGTTTTCAGCATCATCTCTATCTTGGTAACTGTATAAATTTCGTTCTCTAAGTATGGTTTTTTACGCTGGTATGTACTTTGCAACTCAAGCACTACAGAGGTCACTCTTCAAAATATTTTTATAATTCATAAAGGGGCAAATAATGAATAATAGTTTCGACACCCAACATCAGCTCACAATTAATGGTGAGCAATACCATATTCATTCTCTAAAAGGACTTGGTGACAAAGCAAAACGATTGCCCTTTTCCTTAAAAGTATTACTCGAAAACCTCCTTCGTAACGAAGATGGCGCAAACATTAAAGAACAAGACATTCAAGCTCTGCTTAATTGGGATCCTCAAGCAAAACCAGCATCTGAAGTTGCTTTTACCCCAGCTCGTGTTGTTATGCAAGATTTTACAGGCGTACCCGCTATTGTTGATTTAGCCGCAATGCGTGACGCAATGGAAAAATTAGGCGGAGATCCTGCAAAAATAAATCCGTTATCACCTGCTGAACTGGTTATTGACCATTCGGTACAGGTAGATGGCTATGGTAACGAGGGTGCTTTCGATTTAAATGCAAAGCTTGAATACGACCGAAATAAAGAACGTTACGAATTTTTGCGTTGGGGGCAAACCGCTTTTGATAATTTAAAAGTAGTGCCACCCGCAACCGGTATTGTTCACCAAGTGAATTTAGAATATTTAGCGCGCGTTGTTTTTAATGAAGAGCGCGACGGCAAAAAATTCGCTTACCCAGATACGCTTGTAGGGACTGACTCTCACACCACCATGATTAATGGCTTAGGTGTGCTTGGTTGGGGTGTAGGCGGTATTGAAGCCGAAGCAGCAACGCTTGGGCAGCCAATTAGCTTACTCATCCCACAAGTAGTGGGTATGAAGCTAAGCGGCCGCCTACCTGAAGGGACCACCGCAACTGATTTAGTATTAACAGTAACAGAGATATTACGTAATCATGGTGTAGTGGGTAAATTTGTCGAGTTTTATGGCGACGGTCTTGCCGATTTACCACTCGCTGATAGAGCAACCATAGCTAACATGGCACCAGAGTACGGCGCTACGTGTGGTATTTTTCCGATTGATGATGAAACCATTAACTATCTTCGCTTAACAAACCGCGATGAGAAGCAACTTAAACTCATTGAAGATTACGCTAAGCACCAAGGCTTATGGCGTAACGATGGCGACGAAGCTAATTACACCGACACACTCGAGCTTAAATTAGATGATGTTGTACCAAGCCTTGCAGGACCTAAACGTCCTCAAGACAGAATTGCCTTAAATGAGGCTGGCAAAGTTATTAGCGAGCATTTAAAAGGCTTTCAAGATGAGCGTATGGCTCGTCGTGATAAAAGCGATGAAGAACAAGCGCGTATCGAAAGTGAAGGCCCGGCAACAAACCCCGATGAACCTGTTGATGAAGCGCAATTTATGGGCGCCGCTAAAGTTAAATTTAAAGGGCAAGAGTTTGAGCTAAACGATGGCGCATGTGTTATTGCCGCTATAACCAGTTGTACTAACACCTCGAACCCGAGTGTAATTTTAGCCGCAGGTTTGGTCGCTAAAAAAGCGAAGCAATTAGGTATTAATGTAAAACCTTGGGTTAAAACATCCCTTGCACCTGGCTCTAAAGTAGTTACCGACTACTTAGAAAAAGCAGGCTTGATGGACGACCTAGAAAGTCTAGGCTTTAATTTAGTAGGCTATGGCTGTACGACGTGTATTGGTAATTCAGGGCCACTTGCAACTGAAATATCAGACGCGATTCAAAAACATAAACTAGTGGTCAGCTCTATTTTATCAGGTAACCGTAACTTTGAAGGGCGTATTCACCAAGACGTTAAGATGAACTTTTTAGCGTCTCCTCCGCTTGTTGTTGCATACGCTATTGCAGGTAGAACAGATATTGACGTATACAACGAACCTCTCGCGCAGGATGCTAACGGCAACGATATTTACCTTAAAAACATTTGGCCAAGCGTTAAAGAGGTTAGTGACTTAGTTAAAGAAACAGTGACTAAAGAAATGTTCGCAAGAAGCTACGCTAACGTTTATGAAGGTGACAGCCGCTGGCAGAAAATTCAAATACCTGATGGTAAACTTTATGATTGGGACGATGCATCAACCTACATTAAAAAAGCACCCTTTTTTGATGGCATGAAAGTAGAACCACCGGGCATTCCTACTATTGGAGGTGCACGTTGTTTAGCTAAGCTTGGGGATTCAGTAACCACTGACCATATTTCCCCGGCGGGCGCTATTAAAGCAGATGCACCAGCAGGTTTATACCTGCAAGAAAACGGCGTAGATAAAGGCCAGTTTAACTCGTACGGTTCACGCCGTGGTAATCACGAAGTAATGATGCGCGGTACTTTCGCCAACGTTCGTCTTAAAAACTTATTAGCACCGGGAACTGAAGGCGGTGTAACACGTACCCAGCCAGAAAATGACTTAGCAAGTATTTATGATGCAGCTATGGAGTATCAAAAAAACGGAACTCCGTTAATTATTTTAGCCGGTAAAGAGTACGGTACGGGATCATCTCGCGACTGGGCAGCTAAAGGTTCTCTTTTATTAGGCGTTAAAGCGGTTGTAGCGCAAAGCTATGAGCGAATTCATCGCTCTAACTTAATTGGTATGGGTGTATTACCGCTGCAATTTAAAGAAGGTGAAAGCTACGAGTCACATGGGCTAACAGGGCAAGAGCAATTTGATATTGATGGCTTGTATGATAAAACCGATGAAGTCACCGTTATTGCAACCAATGCTGAAGGTAAAAAAGTTAGCTTAAGTGCCGATGTACGTATTGATACCCCTAAAGAGTGGGATTACTACAAACACGGCGGCATTTTACAATATGTACTGCGTAATATGCTCGATTAAGCAAAGTATGTTTTAAAAATAACAAAGGCCTCCCTTTTAATAAAGGGAGGCCTTTTTGTGACTGGCCATACATTAATTGTATCGAGCTACTTTACTGTCGAGCATGATATTAAGGGGATAATGGTCGCGGCTGCATATATTGCTATAGGGGTACTATTGCCACTTCGACAAAGATATATTTAACCATATTATTCATGGAAGCCGAGAAACGTTATCGCGACGTGCCTATAAAAACCTTAGCTTTATTATAGACCGCTTAAGCTATTAATTTCTTTGTTACGTTTTTCAAGTTTATCTTGTACGCTACCTGCATCTTCAAATAACTTTTGAACAGAATCAGGATCTAAAATACTTATTGTTTCTGATGCTGCTGACATACTTGATACTTTTGGAGTGTTATTTAAAATAGACGTATCTTCTGCGGCAATAACTGTAATATCTTTTGGATTGAGTTTAACCTCAATGCTTTTTGCATGCGGATTTGGCGTGTCTGAAAAATGCCATTGACCTGTGTCATCTTGCCATTTAAAAATTTTACTATTTGAGGCTGTAGAGCTCACTATTTTTTCGCTTGCTTGCTTTACGTTATGTACAGCATTATCAAATGTATTACCGGTGAGCGTCGCTATTTTTTCTTTAATATGATGCGACTTGTCACTCATTGATGACACTGAAAGCCATGTTTTACCATCGGGCTTTTTTAAATAAAATAAAGATATGAGCGCAATAGTCATGATTGATATTGCTAAATAGGCAAAGTATTTCATAGCGTTCCTGCTTTAAATTAATCCTTTCTCCTTTGAGTCTAATTAAAAATACTTAATCCGGCAATTTTTTCACAATAAAAAAGCAGCCGAAGCTTAATGCCGATCAGTTAAGAAATATTTGACGATCCATTGACCGATCTTCTGGTTAGTTTATAAAGGCTTCTGAATTTATTCAGGAGCCTTTTATTTTGCAACTCACTACCGCACTTTCTCTTGCCAATAGCTACGCACCCAATTCAGAAGGCTTAGGTCAACTGAGTGATTTTTTATGTCCTGACTTTATCAAACAATGCGCTGAAACCGCTGGTGTCGCGACGATAAGGAAAAGAAGGCTTCCTGTTGAGATAGCCGTTTGGACAGTCATTTGTATGTCGTTTTATCGTGAAGACCCACTGTGGAGTATTGTCAGTAAATTAGGGCTCGCTTTACCAGGTAAAAAAGAACTCGTTGCACCCAGTGCGGTTGTACAGGCTAGGCAGCGGCTTGGGGCTGATGCCGTTAAACAGGTTTTTGAGAAAAGTCAGCAAATGTGGAATGCTGATGCGAACCATCCCACATGGTGCGGGCTATCACTACTGGGTGTTGATGGTGTTATTTGGCGCACACCGGATACTGCTGAAAATCAACATGCATTCTCCGTGTGGAAAAATCAGCATGGTGACACGGCTTTCCCTCAGGTTCGCATGGTGTGTTTGATGGAGTTAACTAGCCATTTATTAATGGGGAGCGCCTTTGGTAGTTGTCGTACTAGTGAAATGGTGTTGGCTGAAGACTTAATCGAGGCAACACCCGATAACTCACTGACGTTATTTGATAGAGGCTTCTATTCTCTAGGCTTACTCAATCGTTGGCATCATGCTGGGGAAAATAGGCATTGGCTTCAACCGATGAGAAAAGGCACGCAATATGAAATTGTTCGCTCTTTAGGTCGTCAAGACAAACTTATCAAGCTAAAAGCAACAGCACAAGCGAGAAAAAAGTTCGACGATTTACCACAGAGCATTGAAGTCAGGCTAGTCACAAAAACGGTTAAGGGGAAAGAGGTGAATATACTCACTTCACTGACTGATCCAATGCGTTTCCCTAAGGCTGACATTGTTGACCTCTATAGTGAACGGTGGGAAATTGAACTTGGTTATCGAGAAATGAAACAAACGTTACTGAATAGTCACTTCACGCTACGCAGCAAGAAACCTGAGATGATAGCGCAAGAATTATGGGGCGTAATGTTGAGCTATAACTTGCTCCGATATCAGATGGTGAAAATGGCGCAGAAAAAGTCTGGAATATATGCAAAACACCTGAGTTTTACGACGTGTGCTATTAGTATTATTAACCTTATTCATACAATGTTTATAGAAAATGCAGGACGGATACCTAAATCAATAGAGCAATTACAAGCTCAAGTTGAACATCACATATTACCGATAAAACAGGAGCGGGCGTATCCGAGATGTGTGAAACCAAAACCCAGTAAATACCCCAATAAAAAACGCCAGTCAGCTGTTAACTGACTGGCATTAAGCCGAAGCTGCATTTTTATTTTCGATTTAGCTATACGTGTGCCGCGTTAAATACCATCGCCATCAATGTGTAACCCACACTCACGATTTAAACCAAAGAAACGAGTTTCTTCTTCTGTCATACCCGGCTCTAATTTACGCGTAGTGTGTACATCTCCCATCGACACATAACCTTGCTCCCATAATGGGTGATAAGGTAAGTCATGCTTAGTAAGATACTGATACACATCGCGATTCGACCATTCAATAATCGGGTACACTTTAACTGTGCCACGACTAATTTCTACAAACTGTTTATCTGCACGTGTAGATGATTGATCGCGTCTTAAGCCACTAAACCAAGTACCCGCTTCTATTTCTTTTAACGCACGGGTCATTGGCTCTACTTTGTTAAGCTGATTATATTGCTTAATTCCACCTTCGCCTTGCTCCCATAATTTACCAAATTTAGCCTCCTGCCATGCAGGACTAAGCTGTGCTCTATACACCTTTAAATTAAGTGATAAGCGCTCGCTCATTTGCTCAATAAACTGATACGTTTCAGGAAACAAATAACCTGTATCGGTTAATACAACAGGAATATCAGGACGCTGTGAGGTCATTAGATGCAGCATTACCGCTGCTTGAATACCAAAGCTAGATGATAAAAAGGCCGTATCAGGTAAGTTATCAAGCGCCCACGCAACGCGCTGCTCTGCGCTCATATTTGCTAGTAAACCATTAGCATCAGCTAACATAGCCGCTTGGCTTTGTTTATCTAGCTGTAAAATGTTTTTAAATTCACTCATGGTAAATTCCAAACCTCACCAGCGCTTAGCGCTGGTATTTAATTAAGCGTGAAAATCGGTTACTGATACTTTTACTTCAGCAACAATGCCTTTGCGAATAACAAAGTCACCAAAACACTCACCGTCGTTGCGCTCTTTAGCCCACTGGCCAATTAGCTTATCAAATGCGTCTAGGTAAACATCTTCGCCTACGTTCTCAAGGTACAATTTAGGAATACGTGTGCCTTCTAAATTACCACCTAAGTAAACGTTGTACTTACCAGGACCTTTACCTACTAAACCAGCTTCAGCAAGCATTGCGCGGCCACAGCCGTTCGGGCAACCTACAACGCGCATAATAATGCTGTCATCTGGTATACCGTGCTTTGCAAGTAATGCTTCTGTTTTTTCTACTAGGCTTGGTAAGTAACGCTCTGCTTCGGCCATTGCAAGTGGGCACGTTGGCAGTGAAACACACGCCATTGAATTTTTACGCTGCTGCGAATCGGTGTCATCAATTAAGCCATGACTACGGGCGATTTCTTCAATTACCGCTTTTTGATCTGCAGGCACACCGGCAATAATTAAGTTTTGATTAGCCGTCATGCGCATATCACCTTGGTGAATTTCAGCGATTTTACGACAACCGGTTTTAAGCGGTTTGTCTGGGTAGTCTAAAATACGACCGCTTTGAATTAATAATGTTAAGTGGTGCTTACCATCAATGCCTTCAACCCAACCAATACGATCGCCACGATGAGTAAACTCAAACGGGCGACTTGGCGCAAACGTAACGCCTGAACGCGCTTCTACTTCAGCTTTAAATACATCAACGCCTACACGGTCTAATGTGTATTTAGTTTTTGCATTTTTACGATTTGAACGATTACCCCAATCGCGCTGCACAGATACAACATGCTCTGCAATTTTTAAGGTATCTTCTAGCGGTATAAAACCAAAGTCATCGGCTTTACGCGGATAAGTTGCTGTATCGCCGTGCGTCATGGCAAGGCCACCGCCCACTAATACGTTAAAACCAACAAGCTTGCCGTTATCAGCAATAGCCACAAAGTTTAAATCGTTAGCGTGTATATCAACTTCGTTATTAGGCGGAATTGTTACCGTTGTTTTAAACTTACGCGGTAAATAGTTAGATCCTAAAATTGGCTCTTCTGTGGTTTGCGCTTTTTCTCCATTTAACCAAATTTCGGCATACGCTTTTGTTTTTGGTAATAAATGTTCAGAAATCTTTGTAGCCCAATCGTAAGCCTCTTGATGTAGCTCAGACTCAACTGGGTTAGTAGTACAAAGCACATTACGGTTAACATCACCTGCGGTAGCAATAGAGTCTATGCCCACGCTATCAAGCATTTGGTGCATGCCTTTGATGTTTGGCTTTAGCACACCATGAAACTGAAACGTTTGACGCGTTGTTAAACGGATGCTGCCGTAGCTTGTTTTTTCATCAGCAAACTTATCAATTGCTAACCACTGCTCTGGCTTGATAATACCGCCAGGCATACGTGCACGTAACATTACATTATGTAGGGGCTCTAGCTTTTGCTTAGCACGCTCACCACGTATATCACGGTCATCTTGTTGGTACATACCGTGAAAACGTATTAGCTGAAAGTTATCAGCGGTAAAGCCACCGGTAATTTCGTCTTTTAAATCTTGTTCTATGGTGCCACGTAAAAAGTTACTTTCTCTTTTCAAACGCTCGTTATCAGAAAGCTTTACGTTTTTATCTTGTTCGCTCATTTTAAATCCTAAATTTGTTACAGTGACGGCTGTTAGCTGTTAAATAAAATAAGAAACGTGATTAATACACGTCTTTCTGATAGCGGTTTGCGCTACGCAAATCTTTTAAGTATTGCTCTGCGTCTTCATCGCTCTTGCCTGTGTTTTCTTTGATGATATCGACCAAGGCGCTGTGTACATCTTTTGCCATGCGATTTGCATCACCACAAATGTAAAAATGAGCGCCAGCTTCTAACCATTCAAACACGTCTTTACTGTTACTGCGCAACTTGTCTTGCACGTATACTTTTTCGGCTTGGTCGCGGCTAAATGCAACATCTACTTTATTAAGTAGGCCCGATTTTAAATAACCCTGTATTTCTACTTGGTATAAAAAGTCTTGAGTGAAATGTGGGTTACCAAAAAACAACCAATTTTTACCTTGTGCTTCACGCGCATCACGCTCTTGTAAAAATGCACGGAACGGCGCAATGCCCGTACCTGGGCCAACCATGATCACCGGTGTATCATCGTTAGTTGGTAGGCGGAAATTGTCGTTATGTTCGCTAAATACTTTAACTTTACAGCCTTCTTCAGCTCGGCGAGTTAAGTAACCCGAACAACCACCTAAGTGCTCACTATCAAACGCATCAAACTCAACTAAGCCTAGAGTTAAATGCACTTCGTCTTCAACCTCTGCTTGACTAGATGCAATTGAGTACAAGCGAGCTTGCAGCTTACGTAGGCAATCGACTAATGTTTGCGCATCAATTTTTGCTGGATTTTGGCGAATTACATCAAATATCTGGCGAGGTTCAATATACGCACGCATTGCAGCTTTATCTTCCACAAGCTTTAATAATTCAGGCGTACCTGTTGCTGTTGCGTATTTTTCTACAAAACCTGGGTATGACTGAGTCAGCTCTAGTTTTTCAATAAGTGCGCCGCGTACGCTTAGCTCTTCATCACCTACTTTTACAATGCTTGCTGCATCTATTTGAGTGAGTGTAAGTACTTCATCAACTAATACATCGTCATTTAAAAAGTACACACCTAATGAATCACCTGGTGTATAAGTAATGTCTGAACCTTCAAGTGAAATTTCAACGTGGCGTACATCTTTAGTTGAGTCGCGACCGGTAATTTTTTGAACTGTTAAAAGCTCTGCTTCAAATGGATTTTGTTTTGTATATTGGCTTGAAGCGGTAGTTGGTGAACCAAAAGGCATAGCTAAAGCTTGACCGCCGGCGGCATCTTGTTGCGCTTTTAAATCAGGTTCAAATGCATCAAGTGCACCGGCGATCCATGTTGCAGCTTCATCTTCGTAATCTACATCTAAATCAGCACGTTGATATATAGTTTGTGCACCAAGTTTATTTAAGCGCTCTTCAAAGTCTTTTGCTGTTTGACAGAAAAACTCATAGCTAGAATCACCCAAACCAATAACGGCTATTTTTACATCGTCTAGTTTTGGCGCTTTTTTAGTGGCTAAAAATTCATGTAGTGTTTCACCGTCTTCAGGAGGCTCACCCTCACCATAAGTAGACACAACGACAGTTAAAAACTTTTCTTTTTTCAGGGCTGTTGGTTTGTAATCAGACATGCTAACCAATTTAACTGCTAGGCCTCGTGATTCGGCCTGCTCTTTCATTTTGGTAGCAACACCTTTTGCATTACCCGTTTGCGAACCATATAAAATAGTTAGTGCTGCAGAATCGCCATTAGCCTGTGCGCCTGAAATAGGAGCTCCTAGCGCAGCTGAATTAGCATTAGCAGCTAAGTAACCACTTACCCACGCTTGTTGAATTGGATTAAGTTCAGCCACTAAACCTTGCAGCTTCTGTACTTGCTCTTGCGATAGCGGACTTGCCGCAGCATTTAGTTGACCTAACAACATGAATCGATTCCCCATAACCCTGAAAATTAAACACAATACACTTTATGTATTGTTAAAAAATGAGTTTTACCTCATCCAGAGTGTATCTGTTGAGGTTTTCTAAGTATGTAGGATAACGGGGTCTGCATAGATAAAAAAAGAATAGAATCTGCTTTGATATTCCATTTAGTTATTAATTTATAAAATTACCTTCAAAAACAGATTAAAGACTTATTATTGCTTTTTATCGAATTTTAAATTAACAATTTTGTAACCAAACTAATATAAGGTATATTCTTCATTCAAAATAAAAAATAGGAATACTCATGTCATACGGGACATATAAAAACAAACTACTTAGTACGGCTTTATTACTCGGCTCACTGCCAGTAATGGCCAATGTAGCTAATGGTAGCTTTGAACAGTGGTCAGGAAATACACCTGCATCATGGACTACTATAGATAGCGGTATTAACTTATCACGCTCAACTAGCACAGTGAAAAGCGGTAGTAGCTCTGCTGCTGTAAATGTAACAACTGGTTCGCAAAGTAACACGGATTTACTACAGCAAATTGCTGTTGAAGCAGGTCAAACTTACGATTTTTCTGCTGATATTTACCATACGGAAGGTAAAATTAAAGCCCGTTTGTATGTCGATGGTTACCAAGGCTATTCAAATGAGGCGCAAACGAATCAATGGCAAAAAATCAGCCATAGCTACACAGCAAGTAGCAGCAAAACAATTAACGTGGGTCTGCGTTTTTATGATGTTAGTGGATTTGACGGTAGCGAAATTGTCTACGTAGATAATTTTTTACCAAATAGCGATGGTGGCTCATCAACAAGCTGTTCTGACAATAGCCTTACCCTAACGCTTAATACCGATAATTATGGCAGCGAAACAAGTTGGTCTATTAATAATAGTCAAGGTAGTTCAATTGCTAACGGTGGTGGTTATGAGTCAAACACTCAGTATGATGAACAAATATGCTTAACTGATGGGGCATACACGCTTGTAATTAGTGATAGTTATGGTGATGGCATGTGTTGCTCTACTGGTAATGGTAGCTATACACTTAAGCAAGGCTCTATCACTCTTGCCAGCGGTGCGAGCTTTAGCAATACAGACAGCTCAGCTTTTGAGTTAGGAAATTCTGGTACAGAACCTGGTAATGGCTCTGGCGGAACTAATCCAACACCCACTGGTTATTATGTAACGACACAGGGCTTAACTGGCTATGCGTTGAAAACTGAGCTTTATAATATTACTAAAGATCATAATGCACAGGGTTATTCGGCGATTTGGAATTTTTATGATTCATCAGCACGTGATAAATACTTTGAAAACGATAATAGTATTTTAGATATGTATAGCGAAAAGCCAAACGGTTCAGACAGCTATAACTATACAGCCGTGAGCGATCAGTGCGGTAACTATAGTGGAGAAGGCGGCTGTTACAACCGTGAGCATTCATTTCCGAAAAGTTGGTTTGGCGGCACTATTGAACCTATGAACTCAGATGTTCACCATATTTACGCAACCGATGGTTATGTAAACTCAAAGCGTAGTAACTATCCATTTGGTGAAGTATCAAGTGCTTCATTTACGTCAACTAACGGCAGCAAATTAGGTTCAGCTACAAGCTCATTAAATTACTCAGGTACTGTATTTGAACCAATTGACGAATTTAAAGGCGACTTTGCCCGTGCTTATTTTTATATGGCAACACGCTACGAAAATGTAATTGGTAACTGGCAAAATATAACAACCTCAAGCAACGCAGTACTTAACGGTTCACGCAACCAAGTATTTGAAAGCTGGGTTGTAGCCATGCTGCTCAACTGGCATAACAGTGATCCTGTGAGCCAAATGGAGCTAGATCGCAACCAAGCCGCTTATGAATTTCAAGGTAATCGTAATCCATATATCGACCATCCTGAATTTGTAGAGATGATTTGGTAAAAGGGCTCGGGCTTCGGGCTGCGCAGAAAACATCAGCCTTTGCATTTGCAAAGGCTTTTTATCGTAACCCCTAAACTTATTACGAGGAAAAGAAGACCTTTCGCCCAGGGTAATCCATATTAAACTGAGCCTCTATAGGCTAATAACTACAGCGTTGACTATATACTAATGATTAACCTCGCCCAAATAACCAATATAATCCAATGCCTTATATCCAACTCTATCTACTTTTTTGCTTTTCAATGAATTATTAAGAATATCCCTGTCTAACTTTAACGCATCAACGAAGTCATTTAGCTCTTTATGCAAAGGCAAATCGGGATAAGCTAAATATCTTTCTATATTAGTGCGATCATTAAAGGAGCAAGCTTGAAAAGCGTTTGCTAACCAAGAGTGATTCAAAAATATAGAATCCTTCATATTTGTATCAGCTTCTAAAGGAAATGCCGCTTTATAAAGCGAGCCAATTACAAGAGCTGTACATGGCCCTAACTCCCCATCTGGCGTTAGTTCATAACGGAGTTGGATCTTTTTTATTGACTCGGATAAATTATCAAACGTCAAATTTGTTGACTCGAATGAAACTACAAATATTGACAAAACTTTCATCACTGAAAATTCAGATACTCCTAAAGATTTAATAAAATTAAATGACGATGAATTTTCTAATTTAGCCGCAGTATTTTTATCTATTAATTCGCTAAAATCGATGTATTTTGCTGTAGCTTTTGTAACTATTCTAGCTAAGTTATGTAGGTCTTCTTTTTTTTGATTAAGCTCTTTTGACAAATCATCATATTCTTTCGCCAATCTAATATTATTTTCATTTGCTACTTTGAGCATATTATTAATTAATTTCACATCATTTTTTAAAAGAGTTCTTTCTTCTCTTATAAATACCATAAGGTCATCTTTTAAATCTGATTTCATAAATGAATCTGAGATAGTTTGCTTAATAGATATAAAACCAATGTATGAAACTAATGATATAAAGACAGCTAAAACACTAATTGTCAGTAGCCAACGCCTATTCCTACTCTCTTTTTCTAAGTTCGAGACATCGTGTATTATTGCCTTTCTAGTATCTTCTGAAATATTACTACCATTTTTAAAACTTTCTTTTAATTTTGTAACTTCAGAAGTTAAAAACTCAATTTTTTGTTCTATTTCCATATAATAAATCATCCTTCTCAACTACTTAAACTATCTTTAAATAGCCGTAATTTATACCTTAAAAACAGTCTGTAGACTAGATATTATTCGCCTTGTCTTTTTTAAAGATTTAGTAAACAAGGAAGTTTAAATTATAAATATTCTTTTTTCCTCGGGTTTCGCTGAACTCAACCCAAGCTACGGCGCTCAAACTCACTTCGAGCGGCTGAAAGCTTACCGCTAAAAACTGCTCTAAACACAAAAAGCCCCAGCTAATGCCGGGGCTTTTTTACAAAACTAATTTAATTAAAAAATTAAGCTAGTTTTGGACTAGAAATAACGTCTACTAAAGTCCAAGATTTATTCTTAGAAATTGGTGCGCATTCACGGATAGTAACTACGTCACCCGCTTTTGCTGTGTTATTTTCGTCATGTACGTGTAACTTAGTCGTACGTTTAATGAATTTCCCATAGATTGGGTGCTTCACATAACGTGCGATAGCGATAGTGAAAGATTTTTCCATCTTGTCGCTGATTACACGGCCTTGAAGAGTACGAATTTTATCGCTCATTATTGACCTGCCTTCTGGTTAATAACTGTTTTTACACGCGCGATATCGCGGCGTACTGTTCTTAGCGTGTGTGTCTGAGCCAACTGACCAGTGCTAGCTTGCATGCGCATATTAAATTGCTCACGAAGTAGTCCTAGAAGTTCAGCATTAAGCTCTTCTACGCTTTTGTCTTTTAGTTCGCTAGCTTTCATCACATTACCGTCCGAGTTACGAAAGTTGTTTTGAATGGCAGTTTACGAGCAGCAAGGTCAAACGCTTCACGAGCAAGCTCTTCTGAAACACCTTCCATTTCGTAAAGTACTTTACCAGGCTGAATTTCAGCAACCCAATATTCAACAGAACCTTTACCTTTACCCATACGAACTTCAAGAGGTTTTTCTGTAATCGGTTTGTCAGGGAAGACACGAATCCAGATTTTACCTTGACGTTTCACGTGACGCGTCATAGCACGACGAGCTGCTTCGATTTGACGAGCAGTCATACGGCCACGGCCAGTTGCTTTCAATCCGAAAGTACCGAAGCTTACTTTGTTACCGTTTTGCGCTAAACCGCGGTTGCGGCCTTTGTGCATTTTACGGAATTTTGTACGTTTTGGCTGTAACATTACTCGCTACCTCTACTTAGCACTTTTCTTGGCTTTCTTTGGTGCGCGTTTAGCTGGCTTCTCTTGCTCTTGTACTAGTGGTAAACCACCAATAACTTCGCCTTTGAAGATCCAAACTTTAACACCAATGATACCATAAGTGGTTAAGGCTTCAGAAGTTGCGTAATCGATATCAGCACGAAGAGTATGTAGAGGTACACGACCTTCACGATACCATTCTGAACGTGCGATTTCAGCGCCGCCAAGACGACCGCTAACTTCAACTTTAATCCCTTTAGAACCGATACGCATTGCATTTTGCACCGAACGCTTCATAGCGCGACGGAACATAACACGACGTTCTAGTTGAGAGGCAATGCCGTCTGCTACTAGTTGTGCATCTAGTTCTGGTTTACGTACTTCAGAGATATTAATCTGAGCAGGTACACCAGCGATTTTAGTTACCGCTTGACGTAATTTTTCTACGTCTTCGCCTTTTTTACCGATAACAACACCCGGACGAGCCGTATGGATTGTTACACGGATTGATTTTGCTGGACGCTCAATAACGATTTTAGACACAGAAGCCGTTTTCAATTCCTTAGTAAGGAATGTACGAACTTTGTGATCGCCAAAAAGCTGTGCAGAGAAATCTTTTGAACTCGCGTACCAGGTAGAAACCCAAGGTTTAGATATACCTAGGCGAATACCAGTAGGATGAACTTTTTGTCCCATTACTTATACTCCTAGCTATCTGAAACCATAACAGTGATATGGCTTGTACGCTTAAGGATGCGGTCTGCGCGTCCTTTAGCACGAGGCATAATACGCTTCATTGTAGGACCATCGTCCACAAAGATCGTTGTTATGCGAAGCTCATCAATGTCAGCACCTTCGTTATGCTCTGCGTTAGCAATAGCAGACTCAAGTACTTTCTTAACTAATACAGCGGCTTTCTTAGGGCTGTACGCCAGGATTTCTAGTGCGCGATCGACAGGTAACCCGCGGATCTGATCTGCAACTAGACGTGCTTTTTGCGCCGAACCAGAGGCGAATTTATGTTTAGCTAATGCTTGCATTTATCTTCCCCTCTTATCGTTTCTTCGCTTTCTTATCCGCAGCATGGCCACGGTAAGTGCGAGTTGGTGCAAATTCACCTAGTTTGTGACCGATCATTTCGTCAGAAACGAAAACTGGTACGTGCTGGCGACCATTATGGACAGCAATGGTCAATCCGATCATGTTAGGTATGATCATTGAACGACGGCTCCAAGTTTTAATTGGCTTTTTCTCACCGCTTTCCAAAGCTTTCTCTACCTTCTTCAGCAAGTGTAGGTCTATAAAAGGACCCTTCTTGAGAGAGCGTGGCATGGCTATTCCTCAATATTACTTAGTACGACGACGTACTATAAATTTATCCGTACGCTTGTTCTTACGCGTCTTCGCACCTTTAGTCGGCTTACCCCATGGAGACACAGGATGACGACCACCAGATGTACGACCTTCACCACCACCGTGTGGGTGATCTACCGGGTTCATGGCAACACCACGAACTGTCGGACGAATACCACGCCAGCGATTTGCACCTGCTTTACCAAGTGAACGAAGCATATGCTCAGCATTGCCTACTTCACCTAGAGTCGCACGACAATCAGATTCAACTTTACGAACTTCGCCTGAACGAAGACGTAATGTTACATACTGACCATCACGAGCAAGGATTTGAACGTATGCACCAGCAGAACGTGCGATTTGAGCACCTTTACCTGGTTTTAATTCTACGTTGTGAACAGTCGAACCTACAGGCATATTACGCATTGGTAATGCATTACCAGGTTTGATTGGTGCATCAACACCAGACTGGATTGCATCGCCAGCTTTTAAGCCTTTTGGTGCGATAATGTAACGACGCTCACCGTCTGCATATAATACAAGAGCGATGTTTGCGCTACGATTTGGATCGTATTCTAAACGTTCAACAGTGGCTGGAATGCCATCTTTAGTACGTTTAAAATCGATTAAACGGTAATGTTGTTTATGACCACCACCGATATGACGAACCGTAATACGACCATTGTTATTACGACCACCTGATTTAGAGTTTTTCTCTAAAAGTGGTGCGTATGGCTTACCCTTATGTAGATCTGGGTTAACCACTTTAACTAGGTGACGACGGCCCGCAGAAGTAGGCTTACACTTTTGAAGTGCCATAATTCTATCCCCTTATTACTCGGCGCCGCCGACAAAGTCTAGCTCGCTGCCTTCTTTAAGAGTAACGTAAGCTTTCTTCCAGTCGCTACGACGACCGAAACGTGCGCCAGTACGTTTTGTTTTACCCTTAACGTTAAGTGTGCGAACACCAGTTACTTCTACTTCAAAAAGCTTCTCAACTGCTACTTTAATTTCAGCTTTAGTTGCGTCATTTACTACTTTGAAAACAATAGTGTTGTTTTCTTCAGCAGCAATAGTGCTTTTTTCAGAGATATGTGGAGCAAGGATCACTTTTAAAAGACGTTCTTCGCGAATCATGCTAGCGCCTCCTCAAGTTGCTTAACAGCAGCGGCTGTAATAAGTACCTTATCGAAAGCAATTAAGCTTACAGGATCGATACCAGCTACATCACGCGTGTCAACCTTATAAAGGTTACGTGCCGATAAGAAAAGATTTTCATCTACTTCTTCAGTCACGATAAGAACATCTTTAAGCTCAAGTTCTTTAAGCTTAGCAACTAGTTCTTTAGTTTTTGGTGCTGCTAGAGCAAAACTTTCAACAACGATTAAACGCTCTTGACGAACTAATTCAGATAAGATGCTTTTAATCGCACCACGGTACATTTTACGGTTTACTTTTTGGCTGTGGTCTTGTGGTTTAGCTGCAAAGCTAACGCCACCTGAACGCCAAATTGGGCTACGGATTGTACCGGCACGTGCACGGCCAGTACCTTTTTGAGCCCATGGTTTTTTACCACCACCGCTTACTTCAGAACGTGTCTTCTGAGCACGAGTACCTTGACGAGCACCTGCTGCGTATGCAACAACTACTTGGTGTACTAATGCTTCGTTAAACTCACGTCCAAAAGTAGCTTCAGAAACTTCAAGACCGCCAGAAGCGTCTTTAATTGCTAATTCCATCACTAAATCTCCAGGACTTATGCTTTAACAGCTGGTTTAACGATAACGTCACCGCCAATAGCTCCAGGTACTGCACCCTTTACTAAAAGCAAATTACGCTCAGCGTCAACGCGAACTAGTTCTAAGTTTTGAGTCGTTACACGCTCAGCACCCATATGACCGGCCATTTTCTTACCTTTAAACACCTTACCAGGTGATTGGTTTTGACCGATTGAACCAGGAGCACGGTGAGATAGAGAGTTACCATGTGTAGCGTCTTGCATGCTGAAATTCCAGCGCTTAACACCACCTTGGAAACCTTTACCTTTAGAAGTACCGGTTACGTCAACCTTGTTGATTTCGTTGAATAATTCAACAGTAAGCTCTGCGCCTACTTCAAAATCGCCTTCACCACCGTTAAGGCGGAATTCCCACAGACCGCGACCCGCTTCAACACCAGCTTTAGCGAAATGACCCGCTTTAGCTTTGTTTACACGACTTGCTTTTTTAGTGCCTGCGGTTACTTGAAGCGCGTTATAACCGTCTGTTGCGTCAGATTTGATCTGAGCAATGCGGTTAGGTGTCGCTTCAATAACTGTCACAGGGATAGATACACCATCTTCAGTGAAGATTCGTGTCATACCCACTTTACGACCGACTAGACCTAATGCCATTTTCCTAAAACCTCTCTAATCTTTCGATTAACCCAGGCTGATTTGAACATCAACACCAGCAGCAAGATCTAAACGCATAAGCGCGTCTACAGTCTTGTCAGTTGGTTCTACGATGTCTATCAGACGTTTATGGGTGCGGATCTCGTACTGATCACGCGCATCTTTATTAACGTGCGGTGAAGTTAGTACAGTAAAACGTTCAAAGCGTGTAGGTAGTGGGATAGGACCACGTACTTGTGCGCCAGTGCGTTTCGCAGTTTCCACGATTTCTGCCGTTGATTGGTCAATCAAACGGTGGTCAAAAGCTTTTAGGCGAATACGAATGCGTTGATTTGACATTCTTAACCTCAATATAAAGAGCATTTAAAAGAGCATAAAAAAACGACCGAAACAATCTTAAAACTTAAGATGTCGGCTGTTTGATTATATCTACGTTGAGTTCCAAATCGGAACTCCTGTTTATTAGCTTGAAATCCAAGCTTAATTTATCCTTTCTAGTTCCCTAGGGAATTTTGAAAGCCTGCGTATTATAGAGGTGTTGGTGATAAATGCAACAACTATTTAGAAACAATACAATGACCACTAATTTGATTAAATAAGCGCCCGTACATACTCACTGGCTATACTTGAACTAATACCTCTACTATTAGTCAATTAATAAGTTAACTACTCAATAGCGCAAACTAAAGGATTTTTAGATATTATGGTATCCTATTGCGCTAATTTTGCCTTTAATACTCTCAATATGGTGAGTCGATGCGTATTTTTAATTATTGTTTAAATGTTTTGTCTGCTGGATTTAGCCGCTTACTAGTACGAAGTAAAGTGCTGCCAGAGAACCCCATTGAGCAGTATGATCTAAACCCAGAATACCCTACATTTTATATAGTGCGTTTAAATTCACGATTTGATTTAGCGGCACTCACACATGTATGTAAAAAACATGGTTTGCCAAGCCCAATTGAAGAGCAAGTATTAGGCTCTCAGCATTTAGATCGTTTTATTGGAATCAAAAATCCACCACCATTATTTGGCGACAAAGCTAAACCAACAAATGCTTTAGCTCAAGGTAAGCAAATTATTGAACACTTAATTAATAGTGGTCAACAGAACGTACAAGTTGTACCTGTTACAATTTTATGGGGCCGCGATCCGGGTAAAGAAAAACCAGGTTTACGCACATTAATTACACACTCGGTAACACCTAGTTGGTTTAGAAAGTTTTTTGTCGTGTTGTTTTCAGGACGTGATAACTTTATTCGCTTTAGTCAACCTCTCGACTTATCGCTTTTGGTAAACGAGAAAGCCGATGTAAGTGAGTTACCACACAAATTACTGCGTGTCGCTCGCGTTCACTTTAAACGTCAAAAGCTCGCAGCTACTGGCCCAAAAATGCCATCTCGTGAACAATTATTTAATTCTTTATTAGCGTCCCCTACAATTAAAAAAGCAATCCTAGATGAAGCTAAAGCTAAAAATATTAGCCAAACTGAAGCTCGTCAAAATGCACTCAAGTTACTTGACGAAATAGCCGCTAATTATTCTGAAGCAATGATACGTGTAGCTGAGCGATTTTTAACGTGGTTGTGGAATAAGCTTTATAACGGTATTAATATTAAACACACAGAACAACTTCATGAATTGACTAATAAAGGCCATGAAATAATCTACATGCCTTGTCATCGCAGTCATATGGACTACTTGCTCCTTACTTACTCAATATATCATTTAGGCTTAGTACCGCCACATATAGCTGCAGGTATTAATCTTAACTTTTTCCCTGCCGGCGGGATATTTAGACGCTCGGGGGCATTTTTTATTCGTCGCTCATTTGCAGGTAATAAGCTTTATTCTGCCATCTTCAAAGAGTATTTAAGCCAACTGTTTATTAAAGGTTACTCTGTTAAGTTTTACACGGAGGGCGGTCGAAGCCGAACTGGGCGCTTACTTCCGCCTAAAACAGGTATGCTTTCAATGACCTTACAAGCGATGCTTCGCGGAATAGACCGTCCGATATCTATCGTGCCGGTGTACATTGGCTACGAGCACGTAATGGAAATAAACACTTACCTTAAAGAGCTGGATGGTAAAGATAAAAAAGGCGAATCTATTTTCGGTATTTTTAAGGCGATTAAAAACCTTAAAAACTATGGTCGTGGTTATCTAAACTTTGGTGATCCAATTTCAATTAATCAATATTTAAACGACAACCAACCCGATTGGCGTGATTCAATACATCCTACCGATGTACAAAAGCCACAATGGTTAGGCACACAAGTAACTCAACTTGCTGATCAAGTAATGATTAAAATTAATAATGCAGCAGCACTTAATACTGTTAACTTATTGGCGATGATTTTACTCGTTAACGATAAACAAGCATTGAGTAAGCCAAAACTTTTAGCACAACTTGATTTTTACCTGCGCTTACAACGCGATGCCAGTTATAGCGATAAAGTAACAGCGCCTGACGAAACACCAGAGCAATTACTAACACATGCATTAAAGCTTAATAAGTTTGAAGTTATTAGTGATGAATTTGGTGAAATAATCACAATTAGTGATAAAGAGAAAGTTTTATTTAATTACTATAGAAACAATATTTTGCACTTATTCGCAGTACCAAGTTTAATTGCACTGCACCTATTTAAACAACACAGCACTACGATTACTCAATGCCAGCAACTTGTAAAAACATTTTATCCGCTATTTGCTAAAGAATGGTACTTACAGCCTCTTGATGAAAACTATATAACACGAATTTTAGCTAACTTTGCTGATCAAAATTTAATTGAGTTTGATGGCGATAACATTCATATAACGAACAGTAATGACTGCCTAGCTAAGCTTGAAATGCTTGGACGAGCACTTAGCTTCACTCTGCAACGATACGCTATTGTAATTGGTTTTATTCAAACAAGTGATGGCATTGAAAAAGCAGAACTTGAAAGAGAAAGCCAAGTGCTCGCGCAACGTTTAGGCACACTGCATGGCATTAAAACACCTGAGTTTTTTGACAAAAAAGTACTTGTTAGCTTTATCGATAACTTACGTGGAGAGTCATTAATAACAGAAGGTGAAGAGGGCTTAGTAGGTAGCACACAACTATGTGAAACCTACGCACACCTTAAAACATTACTGCCAGCACGCGTCTGGCAGTCAATCAGCGATATAGTACAAGACCAGTGTAACTAGCAATGCATTTACAGAAGGGGTTAGCGCTGGCGCATAACCCCTTCTTGCATTGTTGAGGCAACCAAGTTGCCTTGGCGATCAAAAAACTGCCCGCGTACTAAACCACAACCATTGCTCGCACTTGGGCTATCAATTGAATACAAAATCCAATCATCCATTCTAAATGGGCGATGAAACCACATTGCATGATCAATAGTAGCTACTTGCATATTTGGCTGCATAAACGATACACCATGAGGTTGTAATGCAGTTGGTAAAAACTCAAAATCAGACGCATACGCTAATAAGTAATTATGGATACGCTGATCGTCCGGCATTTCACCATTGGCTTTAAACCAAATATGTTTTACTGGCTCCATAACTTCTGGCTTAAACGGGTTATGAAATGTCACAGGTCGCATTTCAATTGGCATCTCACGGGTAAACTTATTACGGATGACTTCAGGAATGTGTGAAGCGTTATCTTGGTAAAACTCAAGCGATGAACGTAGTTCTTCAGGTGCGGGAACATCAGGCATCGTCGCTTGATGCGACAAACCATTTTCTTCACCCTGAAACGACGCAGTCATGTAAAAAATAGGCTTACCGTACTGAATCGCTTTTACTCGGCGTGTACTAAAACTCTTCCCATCTCGAATAGTTTCAACATCATAAACAATGGGTTTAGCCGGATCGCCTGGGCGTAAAAAGTAAGAATGTAATGAATGAACTATTCGCCCTTCAGGTAGAGTTTCTTTAGCAGCAGAAAGCGCCTGCCCCATAACTTGACCGCCAAACACAGCACCAAAGCCTAAATCTTGGCTTTGTCCTCGATATAAACCTTGCTCAATTTCTTCAAGTGTTAACAACGACAATAAATCATCTAATACTTGGCTCATCATTTCTTCCTCATTACCCTGATATTCAAATGATACTATACAATAGTGGGAAGTAAATATATGTTAGGAATACTGTTATGGCTTACTGGCTTTTTAAAACTGAACCCGATGCGTTTTCATTAGATGATTTAAAAAACGCTCCAAAACAAACCACGCTTTGGGAAGGCGTACGTAATTACCAAGCGCGGAACTTTATGCGTGATGGCGTTAAAATTGGCGACTTGGTGATGATTTATCATTCAAGCTGTAAACAAGTGGGTGTAGCGGGTATTGCGATAGTTACAAAAGAAGCCTACCCAGATCCCACTCAATTTGATTTAAGTAGTGATTATTACGATGCTAAAGCCACCAGCGAAAATCCTCGTTGGGTTGTCGTTGAAGTAACCTATCAAAGCCATCTAAAAAAATTGGTGAGTCTTAAAGATATAAAAGCGAATGATTCAATTACTGAGTTAGCACTAAAAAAAGCAGGGCGATTATCTGTTATGCCAGTCACAGAACATGACTGGCTGCAAATAGTGAAGATGGTTAGCACTTAGCTTTATTCTTTCGGTCTTTAGGCGCAATCCAAAGCAAAGAAGTAACCTGTGTCACAAAAAGTCACGACACTGATAAAAGAGCCTTTTTCATCGCCTTGGGTAGGCTAACTATCGTTCCAAACTTGTCCAATCAACTTCACTACTTAATACTCGCTCTACAGATATGTAGTGCAAAATATCACCTTCACTTACTTTGTAATCAAGCGGTGGGTTTAAATCCATATTTTGCGCACTCAAATTGTGTGCAACGCCTAATAATATTGCATCATGTTCAAGCTTAAAATGATGAAACAAAGTGCCAAATTTCATATCTTTACAGTCTTTAGGTATTGCCAAACTAAATTGCGTATCACCATGGAGTGTAGAAAGCAGCTCCTCTTGTACACGGCTAGAACCTGGATCTTGCATTGAACGTACAAGTATTTCTGCCGATTTAGCACTGCTACACTCTACATTTTGACAATGCTCTAACAGCATATCTATTTTTGTCTCATCTAAGAAATGAGCACTGATATGGCAATCATCTTTAACTAAACGGCTTATACGCAGTGCAGTAGTAAATGTTTGATCGTCATCTTGCCCATCAATAATGACTTTATCGGCACGACTTATTGCAACACGCTCAAGTTCGGATAAATTTGTAAAACTGGTTAGATGTGCAAAATCAACATGTTCGTTAGTTAAAAAAGGGTGATCCATTTGCTCTGTTACCGCGAGTAAAATACGGCGGTCAGTTCGCTTCCTGTCAGCCAAAATGTAATCAATCATCTTTTTTGTACGAGTGTCGTGCCAACCAAAAATAATAATATGGTTAATACTGTGTGCAAAACTTTTATCACCAGTCATAGCGCGCCTAATTAAATAAGTAACTGTTTGCCCTGTTTTTCCAAGCAGGACACCAAATAAAGCTAAACCAAATGGGATCTGTACTAATGCTACCACCCAACGGCCAAGTTCTGTCGTTGGGCTAAAATCACCATAACCTACCGTTGATGTTGTTATTACGTAATAGTAAAAAAAAGTACTTGGGGGTATCAAGGCTTTTTCATTTGCGATCACTAATAAGCACCACGTAATAATAATATGCATAAAGGTAACAATCGCAACAGATTGCCAACTCACTTGCTCTATATGACTGCGTAATAACACGATAAAACGTTTAAAAATATGATGCATAGTTATTGCTAATAGATTAGTAAAATTACTCTGTAGTACGGTACTGCAAATTATACCACCATAGCAACAACTAGCTGTAATCGAAAAATAATAACTGAGCTATGAAGTTAAAAAATAGTAGACTATAGTTATAAAATAATTGGATTAGATAAGTTCATTATGGTTGGTGTTTTAGCTTCGGTTGATCAACGTACTCAGTTGGTTGGTGAAAACCGCTTAGAGTTGTTACTGTTTTATTTACATAGCCGGCATTTATTTGCACTCAATGTGTTTAAAATAAAGGAAGTGGTAAAATTGCCACATTTAAGCAAAATTCCCCATTCTCATTCCAAAATAACCGGAGTTGCGAATATTAGAGGTGAATCTATACCTGTAATCGATTTACGGCAGGCTATTTCTATGTCCGCAGTAAAATACGCCGAAGACTGTAACTTAGTTATTACTGAATACAATAGAAGCGTACAAGGCTTTTTAATTGGCAAAGTTGATCAAATCGTCAATATGACATGGTCAGATATTATGCCTCCGCCTAGCTCTGTTGGTAAAAATCATTACTTAACAGCCCTCACTAAAATAAAGCGCGATGGCCAAGAACAGCTCGTTGAAATTATTGATGTAGAAAAAGTGCTTGCCGAAATAGTTGAATATGAAGTAGATATTTCAGAGGGAGTACTTGATCAAGGTATCGTCAATGAGTTTGCAGGACGTAAAATACTTCACGCCGATGACTCACCCACTGCACGTAAACAAGTAAGCGATACGCTGTCACAACTGGGCATTGAGATTGTGCCTGCAAGTAATGGCTTAGAAGCTCTTAACATGCTTAGAGGCTGGGCTGATGAAGGGCGAGATGTCGAAAAAGAGCTCTTAATGGTAATTACAGATGCTGAAATGCCTTCAATGGATGGCTATCGCTTAACCCATGAAATACGTAATGATAGCAGGCTTAAAAATCTCTATGTCGTCCTTAATACTTCCTTAAGTGGTAGTTTTAACGAAGCTATGGTAGAAAAAGTAGGGTGTAATGCATTCTTATCTAAGTTTCAGCCAGACTTACTCGTTGAAGAAGTACAAAGCCGTTTAAAGATAGTGCTTAATTATACGTAGACAATAGGTACCCTTTTGTATTGTCTACGTATACAGCTTACTGAGATATTTCTTTAATCGTAAATTATCAACTCGATAAAATGGTCATAGGCAGGCTTAATATGGGGTTCTCCGAGTCGGCAAAATGCATTATTACTGCTACATGCCCAGCCACTACAACTGCATACATAACAGCTGAAAAGCCTTGGCCATACTTATCTAGCGGCATCAAATGTGAATAGTGACGGCCTCGCCATTCAAATACAATCTCCAGCGCACCGACAAACAAAAAGAATACCAGTAACATCAAACCAAATGTGTAACTCAGCCATAGGCCAAATAGTACCCCGAGTAAACATACGCTCAAACCAATCCATGAACGCATTGAAAAACTGATACTTTTTAATACATGCCCACCATCAAGCGGTAAAATAGGTAACAAGTTAAATAAATTTAATAACGCACTAAGCACCGCCACACCGGCAAATATTTCCATCTCTGTGGCATAATATAAAACCACGCCCAATACAGAAGTAATTAAACCAAATGCAGGCCCCATTAGTGATATAACTACATCTTGCCAACGCGTTGTTATTTTATCGTCACTAACAGCGAGTCCACCCACAAATGGGATTAGGTAAATGCCCTTGGTTTTTATGCCAAAGTATTTCATTGCGCGCACATGTCCGTACTCATGTACGACCAAACAACCAATTAGCATTAGTGCAAATTCGATACTAAATAACCACGCATAGCCTGCAACAGAAGCCCCTGCAAGCACTACTTTAATTACCTTGGCACTTTTAAAAAGCTTAAAACCTAATGCTGCTAATCCTAAAAAGCCTTTTTTAGGTGCTGCATTTACCGGGGCAGGTAACGCAAGTTGTGTTGCAAATTGCTCATCTACAAATAGCGAAATGCTTTGCTCTTCCACTGCCTCTGTATCAATACCTATTACTTTGTTGTCGTAAGTAAATTGATAATAGTTTTCACGAGGATTATCAAAGGTAATGGCTTGTTGAGCATGAAAAACTTGTACAATCTTTTGCCCTGAAACCATAAATGAAAAAGGCTGTTCAGCTAAAGTAAGATCTATTCTTATCATAATTAAAACCGTTTAAAACAATGGCGTTAGTATACCGAATCGGCTAAAAACACGAGTAACGGTAGTTAGTAACTTTTTAAATAAAATTATTTAAAACTGACAAACGCAAAAAATACTACTACTTTTACAGTAATAATACGCCTTATTTTGAAAGGGATAACAATGAAAAAAATGGTACCAAATATTTTAGTCGTTGATGATTCAAAGGCAATTTTGATAATTATGGAAGCCATACTCAGTGAATTAGATATGTCTGAAAAGGTTGTTACCTGCTTAAGTGCTGCCGAGGCACTCGAAAAAGTAGCCAATGACATAAACCGCTTTGACGCTGTTTTCACCGATCTCAATATGCCTGAAATGGATGGAATGGAATTAATACGACATCTCGGAGCATTAAATTATCAAGGCGGAATTATTATTGTGTCTGAAATGGACCATAAAGTAATTAGCCTAGCAGCTGATCTGGCAAAACAACACAACGCACACCTGATTGGTAATATACCAAAACCTGTTCAACTATCCCAAATGAGAAAATTACTTACCAAAGTAGCAAAATTAAATAGCCATACTTTATTAAGAGAGAGCCTGATCTCAAAAAGTGAACTTATTAAGGCATTAAAAAATGATGAGGTAACACCCTTTTATCAACCTAAAGTTAATGCGATCAATAATAAAATAGAGAGTGTTGAAATACTGGCGCGGATTGTATCAAGTAAAGATGGTAGCATTATTTTACCAAATCGCTTTATTAGCCTTGCTGAGCAGTGCAATTTAATTAATCAAATTACATTCTCTCTTTTTGAAAAGGCCACCAGCGAATTTTCAAATATAAAAGCACAGCTCGGTCACGATTTTAAAATGGCATTTAACTTATCATCTATCCAACTTGATGATCTAAATTGTCCAAATAAATTACTGCTAATTTTAGAGCTTAATCAACTCACTCCTAGTAACATTATTATTGAAATAACAGAACAGCATGCACTCTCAAGCCTCGCACAGCTTGAAACATTAAACAGATTAAGAATGCATGGTTTTGGAGTGTCGCTTGACGACTTTGGTGTTGGTTTTACTAATATAAACCAACTCAGAAACCTACCCTTTACTGAAATTAAAATAGATCGCTCCCTCATTAGTAATATAGAAACTGACTTATTTTCTCAGGTTATTGTTAGTTCATTGGTTAATATCACGAACAAAGAGCATTTAGATTTAGTCGCCGAGGGTGTTGAACGACCAGAAGAGCTTGCCTATCTAAAACACTATAAAAAAGACTTAACCATACAAGGCTTTCTATATAGCTCTCCTAAACCCAAAAATGAATTTATAGATTGGGCTATAAATTGGCTAAAAACTGATGGCAGCCCCGCTTAAAGCGGTACTAATATTTACTCGGGGCCTGTTAGCTAATTATCACCCCGAGTGTGCTTATCTTCTTCACTAACTATATGCGCACTACTTGCTAAGCGTTTGTGCCAACGTTGCTTAGCTACTGCTCGCATATTAGTTGATTGGTCACGCTCATCTACGATTTCTAATCCCATTAAAGCTTCAATCATATCCTCTAGCGTTACAATTCCTTGCACGTCACCGTACTCATCAACAACTAAGCATATATGTGTGCGCTTTGTTAAAAGAGTTTGCAGTAATGACGATACATTCTGAGAGGTTGGCACCGTATAAATGGGCTTAATCAATTTGCTAATTTTGTAATCAGTACCTAAACGGTGAAATGCCAGCATAATATCGTTTTTATGCACAAACCCTACAATATCGTCGCTGTCTTTATCAAATACCAATATACGAGAAAATGATGACGAGCCGTGATCGTTTAAATACTGATTAACCGTCAAATCTTTATGAACTTTAAAAATGACCGTACGAGGTGTCATTAAATCGCATAACTTTGCATGTCTAAAGTGCAATAGGTTACGAATTATTTCAGACTCATCTTGATGAAGCGCCCCTGATTCAGTGCCTATATCAGCCATAGCCTCTATTTCTTGACGGATGTAATACGCTTCGTTGTGCTCTGGCCTCATCAGGTTAGTGAGCTTTTGTGCAAACCAAACAAAAGGCTTTAAGGATATAACTAAAAAGCGTAATGAATAGGTCACACTTGGCGTTAAAGCTCGCCAGTAATTAGCACCTAATGTTTTAGGAATAATTTCAGAAAGAATTAATACAAGTAACGTCATAATAGCTGATGCAATACCCACAGCTGCGTCGGAAAATACGACGGCAGCTTGTGCCCCCACTCCAGCAGCACCGGCAGTGTGAGCAACTGTATTTAAAGTTAAAATAGCAGCTAAAGGCTGATCTATATTGTTTTTAAGCTTTTCGAGCCGTTTAGCAAGCTCAGGATGCTCTTTTCTAAGTGATGCAACATAACTGGGCGAAATACTTAATAGCACAGCCTCCATCACAGAACATAAAAACGATATCACAATCGCCACTACCATATAAACTATCAGTAAAGTCACTTTCTCTCCTCTATATTGGGTATGTAAGCATAGTAACAATACATGCTATATTTGACCAAACTTCCAATAATAATAGGCACAATAATGAAATTTAGCGCACCTTGGTGTCATCAAAATAAGCTAGTCAAACGCGCAGCAACTCTTTTAACGCTTAGTAGCTTAAGCTTTGCAGCAATAGCAGCACCATTGGATAAATCAAAAATTCAATTTATCGGCCCACTTGCCGAAGACATGCAGTTAAAGCCTTTTCAAACACCTCACGGTGAGGCCATTATTAACAACCTATTACCGCAATTACAAGCAGACTCAGAGAGTTTTTCTGTATTTGGGAAAAAACAAAATTGGCAACCATTTAATAAAATTAATGCACTTACTCTAGGTGGGTTACAAGCACTAAAATTTAATATTGAAACAACCCGCTTCACACAAGGTACGCTTACCTTAAAAGGGCTCGAGCAAGATCAGTTATTTATTAATGGTGAACTACAAACTGGCGATAAAAATAGCTATAAGCTAGCTTTGAATAACAGTACTCACACTGTTTTAATAGTAGCTCAGCAAGTAGCTAATTGGCGCGACGTAACGCTTGATTTTACACCTAAAAGCGAGGTTGATAAAATTACGCTTAGCACTTCACAAACAAAACGTTTATCTGCAAAACAACTGTTTGACGCCCCTACAATTAGCCAATTATCACTCGCACCTAATGCCAAGCAGTACGTTACTACCACGCGCACTTATAGCGATAAAACACAAAACCAAGCGAATACCGTTACTGTACTTAAAGATGCAGACGACCACACGCTATATCGATTTGAAGCAGGTCAACCAAGTAACATAATCTGGAGCCCTGATAATCAGTTTTTGGTGTATTTGCTCAACGGTGAATTAAAACAACTGAATCGTAAAAATTTATCAATAAAAATATTAGCAAACGATTTAGAAGGAGCCAATGGCTTTACCTTTTATAACGACAGTAGCCTTTTATTTAGCTGGTCTAAATCACCTGAGAGTACTGATAGCTTAACTAAGCATTATAAAGGTCTGCAAGATCGCTGGTCGTATGCACGTTCCATCAGCCAAATTTATATGCTTGATACTAAAAGTGGTTTAACAAAAGCACTTAGCCAAGGTCCTCTTTCTTACAGCCTTGAAGATTCAAATAGTAACCGTGGCAAAATATTAATGAGCCGCCCAGTAATGGCAATGCAGGCATCAACCCACCCAGAAACAGAGTTAGTTGAACTCGATTTAAAATCGAGCAAACTTTCATCGCTTGGTAAATTCAAAACGTTTAATTTAGCCAAATACACAAATAAAGATATTTATGTAGTTGCAGGCCCCGACTTTAAAAATGGCGCAGGCAGAGCATTACCAAAAGCTATGCTCGCTAATAACTACGACGGGCAACTTTACCTACTTACTGAAGGCGGTAAAAACGTAAAAGCACTCAGTAAACAGTTCGACCCCGCTATTGGCCAACTGCACGTTTTAGAAAACGGCGATGCGCTTATTAAAGTAACAGAGCAAGACACTCAACCACTTTATCTATTTGATTTAAGTAAACAGCGCTTTAAAAAATTAAATACGGGATTGGATATTGTTGAAAAATTTAGTTACTCGCACGACCGTAATACCGAAATTTTACTAAGTGGCACTAACGCTTTAGCGCCACAACAACTAAAGCGCCTGAACGTAAGTAAAAATAAAACAGATTTAATATGGGATTCAAAACCAAGTAGCTATGCAAATACACGACTCCCTACATTAGAAGACTTTAATTTTAAAAATAAACATGGTGTTGAAATAACTGGCCGTGTTTACATTCCGAGCAATTTAGATAAAACTAAAAAGCACCCAGCGCTCGTGTATTATTACGGCGGTACTTCACCAGTTACGCGTGGTTTTACAGGTCGTTATCCATTTAACTTATGGGCAGAAAATGGCTACGTTGTTTATGTAGTACAACCTACTGGCGCAACAGGGTTTGGACAAAAGTTTTCAGCGCAGCATGTTAATGCCTGGGGCGACTACACCGCAGACGATATTATCGAAGGCACGCAAGCCTTTTTAAAAAAATACAACTATGTTGATAGTAAAAAAATAGGGAATTTAGGGGCATCATACGGTGGCTTCATGACCATGTTATTGGCAACTAAAACCGATATATTTAGCGCTTCAATAGCTCATGCGGGTATTTCTAATATTACTTCGTATTGGGGTGAAGGTTGGTGGGGTTACTTATATTCTGGCGAAGCATCAAAAAATAGCTTCCCGTGGAATAACTCTGAGCTGTACAGCCAACATAGTCCTGTATTTCATGCCGACAAAGTAACAACACCTATGCTACTTCTTCATGGTGATAGCGATACCAATGTACCTGTTGGCGAGAGCTTAACAATGTACACCGCACTTAAACTGCTTAATAAAGACGTAGAGTTAATAGAATACAAAGGCGCCGACCACCAAATTTTTGCACGCGATAAACGATTTAATTGGTGGAACACCATGCTCGCATATTTTGATAAAAAACTAAAAGACGAGCCTCAATGGTGGGACTCCATGTATAAAAATGACTGAGCCTAGACCTTAAAAATAACGACTTAATACAGATTTATTAATAGCAGTATTAATTATTTAGCACCTTTGAATTAGTTTAAAGGTGCTAATCTCATCCTCTCATAACGCCTTTCTCTCTTTTGAAATATTAAGTTACCTAAAACTACTAAACACCCTTCTCAGCATTTACCTAATGGTGCTACCATATAAGGCTATAAGCATTCAAAATAAAGTACTATGGCTATTAATGTTTTATTGGTTGAAGACGATGAACTACTCGTTAAACGCATCCAAAATCACTTTGCAGATACCGAATTTACAATAGAGGTAGACCCCACTGGCGCTGATGCACTTAGCATTGTAAAGCAGCGAGTAAACCTGCGCGGTGCTATATCATTAGCCATAATTGACATTGTTTTACCTAAGCGCGATGGTCTTCAGCTCGCAAAAGAATTAAACACACTGACCGATATTGGCGTTATTGTATTATCGAGTCGTGACTCCCAAGCCGATCGTATTGCTGGTCTTGCTCAAGGTGCTGACGACTATATTTGTAAGCCCGTCGATTTACTTGAGTTGGAGCTACGCATGCGCGCACTCTATAAGCGTGTTGCCGTTAACCTAGAAGACGACGAAAGCGAAGAGTTTATAGAGTATGCTGACTTTAAGCTTCATCCCGATAACCGCACATTAATTACTGCTGCGGGCGCTGAATCACGCTTAACTGAAGCCGAGCATAAAGTGCTGATTTGTTTAATTAGTAATGCAGGTAAAGCAACTTCCCGCGAAAAAATATCAGAAGAAATAGGCCAGCCAGATTGGAGCCCAAATGATCGCACTGTTGATGTACTTATTGGTCGTTTACGTAAAAAGTTAAATGACGAAAAAGATCAGAAACGCATTGTTACCGTACGCGGTAAAGGTTATATGCTTTCTATTTAATACTTAGTCAATTGCGCAATAAGGCGCTCAAAAGCACGGTAATTAAGTGCCTCTTTAAGCTCATTTAAACTAATATTTTCAGTGCCTTTTAAATCACTAATAGTACGCGCCACTTTTATCACTCGATGATAAGAACGTGGCGATAAAGACAGCTTCTCGCTTGCTCTGGCTAAGAACTGCAACTCTGCAGGCGCTAATACGCAATGCACACTCATTTCTTTATTATTAAGCCTCGCATTAACCTTACCTTGGCGTTTTAACTGTAGGTAATAAGCCGCTTCAACTCTTACTCTAACCTCAGCGCTACTTTCCTCCGGCTGAGTGCTTTGTAATTCAACACTCGTTAACCGAGGAAGCTCTATTTGTAAATCAATACGGTCAATAAAAGGCCCCGACACGCGCGATAAATAACGCATAACTTGATCGGGAGTTGCTCGCTTATCAGTATGGCTCCCTGTTGGACTTGGGTTTAATGCGGTTATAAGCTGAAACTGCGCTGGGAACTCCATTTGCCTAGCTGCACGTGAAATAGTAACCGTACCAGTCTCCATCGGCTCACGCAGTGAATCAAGCACCTTACGCTCAAACTCTGGTAATTCGTCTAAGAAAAGCACTCCATTATGTGCCAATGAAATTTCACCCGGTTTAGGGTTTGATGAGCCACCAACCAAAGCAACCGCTGAGCACGTATGATGCGGGTTACGAAATGGCCGCTGTCGCCAATTAGTTAAATCTATAGATTGCCCAATAATAGAGTAAAGCGCAGCAGTTGAAATAGCTTCATCGTCCGACATAGTAGGCATTATAGTTGCCATTCGCTGGGCCAACATTGATTTACCAGTGCCTGGGGGGCCTAAAAAAAGTAAATTATGCCCGCCAGCTGCGGCGATTTCTAATACTCGCTTTGCGCCAGGCTGACCTTTCACATCGCTTAAATCGAGCAAAAAGTCAGGGGCTTGCGTACAGTCGGGGTACTCTATATTTAATGGCAAGGGTTGTTGATTAAGTAAGTCCCCCCACACTTCTTGAATAGAACTGACGGCTTTGCGTTTAACGCCATTAACTAGGCTTGCTAGACTGTCATTTGCAAAGGGTAAAAAGCAGCAGCGATCTTGCTCTTTTGCAGCAAGTACCGAAGGTAAAATAGCATTCACACCACGCACCTCACCATTAAGTGCAAGCTCACCATAAAACTCGTATTTATGAATATCAGGACACACTATTTGTCCAGAGGCAACTAAAATACCCACAGCAATTGCAAGATCAAACCGCCCGCCATCTTTTGGCAAATCAGCAGGGGCTAAATTTACGGTTATTCGTTGATCGGGGAAGCCAAATTGAGAGTTTTCGAGCGCACTACGCACTCTATCTTTCGACTCTTTAACTGACGCTTCGGGCAGGCCTACAATATGAAAAGCGGGTAAACCATTTCCTAGGTGAACTTCTACAATAACTTCAGGGGCGCTTATACCCACTTGGGCACGAGAAAATATACGAGCTAAAGACATTCCTTATCCTAGTAAATGGTGTGATTACACCAGTTTAGTCAGGATATTTAAAAACGTGTAATGTGATTTGCCACTTTATTGCAGCTAAACGAAGTAATAAGGTCATTAACATACCTAATATCATTGCCACTTCGGTTGCTAACGAAATACCAATACTAAGTGTATAAACAGTGCCTCCCGCTATGCAGGTAATAGCGTAAAGCTCACCTTTTAATAACATAGGGATTTCACGGGCAAGTACATCTCGAATTAATCCACCAAAGCAGCCTGTAATTACACCCATTATTACCGCTGTCATATCAGGCATACCAGCAAGTTGCGCTTTTTGCGCCCCCATTACGGCAAAAAAAGCTAAGCCAAACGCATCCGCTGTTTGTAAAATATAATGAGGTATCGGCTTTTGCTTATTTATAAGGCGTGTTGTAACAAATACTGAAGCGAGTATGGCAAAAAAGTAACTTTGATCGTGTAACCAAAACACAGGAGCGTCTAAAATTAGGTCTCGTACTGTACCACCACCAATTGCGGTTACCGTAGCTAAAACTACGACTCCAAAGCCATCCATTTTTTTCTCGTACGCTAATAAAGTGCCCGATACAGCAAACACCGCAATGCCTATTAAATCAAACCAGTGATAAAGTTCTGTCATGTGTATTGTTACTTAAAATATTTTAACCGTTTTAACATAAAATACTCTTTTAAAAAATTTATTTGTTAAAGGCTACAGGTATTAGAGGAAAGTCATTAAATAAAGCAGAATATAAAGAATTTTACCAAACTTCAGACGCAAAAAATCACTCAATAAAGAGTGCGATTTTTTTTAACTTTTTAGATATTTAATTTCAGTGGTTGCGGGAGCTTGAGTTTGTAAAAAGCGAACCGACGACCTTCGCTTACTTGTGCAAAGTGTTTTACGCACTAACAGTGGATTTAAATTTATAATGATTTATTAAACTCCAAACGCAAAAAATCACTCAATAAAGAGTGCGATTTTGTTTTAATTTTTTAGATATTTAATTTCAGTGGTTGCGGGAGCTTGAGTTTGTAAAAAGCGAACCGACGACCTTCGCTTACTTGTGCAAAGTGTTTTACGCACTAACAGTGGATTTAAATTTATAATAATTTATTAAACTCCAAACGCAAAAAATCACTCAATAAAGAGTGCGATTTTGTTTTAATTTTTTAGATATTTAATTTCAGTGGTTGCGGGAGCCGGATTTGAACCGACGACCTTCGGGTTATGAGCCCGACGAGCTACCAGACTGCTCCATCCCGCGCCTGAAATTTGTAGACTTGTTTTAAGTTGCTTACATTACAACTTGGCTTCCAATTAAAAATTTATTGCGAGAGCTGTGAAGGTGGAAAGTGAACCGACGACCTTTTTAAGCTACCTACTGCACTAAATCTTTATAAAAAATTGGTTGCGGGAGCCGGATTTGAACCGACGACCTTCGGGTTATGAGCCCGACGAGCTACCAGACTGCTCCATCCCGCGCCTGTATATTTTAAGTCTATCGACTACTTTATTTTATCTCTTAAGTTAGAGTTTACAGCAACCTCAATCCCTAAGGAAATTGGTTGCGGGAGTTGTGAAGGTGAAGAATGAACCGACGACCTTTTAAAACTACCTATTGCACCAAATTTCAATAAAAATATTGGTTGCGGGAGCCGGATTTGAACCGACGACCTTCGGGTTATGAGCCCGACGAGCTACCAGACTGCTCCATCCCGCGACTATAATTTCTTTAAAACATTTTCGTAATATTTACGAGCCTGCCTTGAAGAGAGCGCTACTATATAGGAATAAACATATAATGCAAGGCTTAAACTACTTAATGCTGTTCAAGTGAACAAAAAGCAACCAAAGCGCTATTCTGCGCTCAATCTTTGGTGTGGATTTATCATTTTTTGCCATTCCCAATCAGGATGGCCCATAACAATAAAGTCAGGGTTTTCAGTACTCTCGCGTTGATTGTACGTTAACGGGTTAAATTCTGCATCGGTAATGCAACCACCCGCCTCTTCAATAATAACTTGCGAAGCACCTGTATCCCACTCACCCGTTGGGCCAATTCTTAAAAAACAATCTGCTTTGCCTTCTGCAACGATACAAGCTTTTAAAGAACAGGAGCCAACAGCTATCGTTGTAAACTGACTATTTAAATACTGGCTCACCGCTTCTATTTTTTGGCGGCGGCTCACTGCAAGCGTTAAGTTCTCTGGTGGCGCTACAGATATTTGCTTATCAATTGAGTTTTCACGTTTAAAAGCACCATTTTTAGCTGTAGCAAAATAAGTCACACTTTTGGCAGGCCAATGAATAACCCCTAGCACTGGGTGGTTATTTTCAATCAATGCAATGTTTACTGCAAAGTCGCCACTTTCTAAAATAAATTCGCCTGTACCATCCATCGGATCGAGCAACCAATAACGCTGCCAGTCTTGTCTGTCAGCGAGTGCTGGTATAGGTGTTTCTTCCGACATAATTGGAATATCGGGCGCTAAGACTTTTAATCCAGCAACCAGTACGTCATTTGCTGCTAAATCAGCTTTGGTAACAGGCGTGTTGTCTGATTTTTCTTGCTGACCAATATCGCCTTTTTTATAAATGGCCATAATTGCATCGCCAGCGCGCTCAGCTAATTCAATACACGGTTCGATTAATTTATTCATCGGCAGCTCCAGACGCTAAATACTTATCTAATAATAGCAAAGCTGCAACACTGCGTGCTTCGGTAAAATCTTCTTGCTCTAATAATGACTGCCACTGAGTTAATGGCCACTTAACAACAACAAGCGGCTCAGGTTCGTCACCAATAAGGGTTTGAGGGTATAATTGCTTAGCAAATAAAATATGCATTGTGGCATTAAAGTAACTCGGCGCCATTGTTACTGTTCTTAATGGTTTAAAATACTCAGCACCAAAGCCAATTTCTTCTTTAAGCTCTCTGTTAGCAGCTTGCTCTGGGGTTTCGCCCGGATCAATTAAGCCTTTAGGAAAACCTAACTGGTAATTGTTTGTGCCCGCACAGTATTCACGTACAAGTAGTAACTCATTATCTGCACTTAACGGAACAATCATCACTGCTCCCCGGCCACCGCCGCGAATTCGCTCATACTGGCGCTCTTCGTTATTAGAAAACTTTAACTCTAAAGACTCCACAGTAAACAGGCGACTTTTAGCAACAACATTGTTACTGAGGATTTGTGGTGGTGTTGGGTGCTTTTTCTGTGTCATTGGCGTTAATTTGCTATCATGGCAGTTAGTTCAATAATAAACCTTATAAGTTGAAATTCCTATGTTAAATTGGTCAAAAATCGATACCGTTTTGCTCGATATGGATGGAACATTACTCGATTTACATTACGACAGTCATTTTTGGCTTAACGTTATCCCTGCGCAACACGCATTAGCAAGAGGCATTAGCCTAGATGCAGCTAAAGCAGATATTTTAAAACGCTATCAGGCTGTGAGCGGTCAAATACAGTGGTATTGTTTAGATTATTGGGAGCAGCAATTAAGCTTGCCTATAATGGAGCTTAAACGAGAGTCTCAGCATTTAATTAAAATGCGCGAAGACGTACCTCATTTTTTAACCGAGCTTAAAAAAGCAGGCAAAGAGTTAATTTTACTTACCAACGCCCACCCTGAAAGTGTCATGCTGAAATTTGAGCATACAGCGATTGATAACTACCTAGATGGTGTAGTGTCTACTCATGAATATGGAGTGAGTAAAGAGCAACAAAGTTTGTGGCACCAAGTACAAAAAGACTTAGGGTTTAATAAGCAGCGCACTTTGTTTGTAGATGACAGTGTGCCGGTATTAAATGCCGCACGAGAATACGGCATCGAGCACTTACTTGCAGTTGCGAACCCTGATAGCCAACAACCACATAATGAAATAGCCGACTACCTGAGTGTTACCGACTATCGTAAGATTATTTAACTCAACTTTGGATAAACTAGCTTTTTGGTAATGCTCTTTTAAGCCATGGCTGTTGGGTGCATTGAATTTTGATAGCGCCCAGCATAACCTGCTACATCAGTGTCCGTTTCAAAAAGAAATAAAGAAGCTATAGGCATACCTAGTACTAATTTATAGTAAAATTCACTCATATTAATTAATTCCAAAGTAATTTTTCCTCTATACCCAGGATCTATTTGACCATCACAAACATGAGCAAACAGAAAACCTCGAGCAATTGAGCCCTTGGTTTGTACCAATCCAAATTTGTTAGTAGGTAATACGATTTCTTCTTGTGTACACGCAAGCAACTTACCATTAGGCGGAAGAATAATGTCTTGTCCTTCACCTAATGTCGTCGTTGTTGTTTCCATTTTTCTTGGTGGAGTAAAAGCCTCACCATCATAAGGTGCATATTTAGTAAACTGATTATCTAAATGGAGCCCTATTGATGTTGTATCAACAACAACATCCTGGTTCCTTCTAACCACTGCATTCTTTTCAACTAGAGCTCTAAGTGCAACTTGTGTCAGAATCATCATTATGCCTTTGTAAGTAGGTATGTTAAAAGAACTGCCATTAGCGATGCTAAAATAGACACAACTCCCGTGATTACATGCGGTGTATGGTTACTGAAGAAGTCTTTAATTATACTTGTATCACTAGGTTCAATATTTACAGCATTTCTGGTACTGTCGCCAATAATTGGATGCTCTGTCGTCAAAAAAGTCAGAGAGCAAAATTTATCCTTCGCTGATAAAGATACTTTTTTATTACCTACGTTAAAAACCGGTATGTGTAGCTTTCCTTCAAATAAAGGATCTACCTTGGTATTTGCGACGAGGATTCCCTTCGCACCAAGACTTCCTTTAGAAGACAAAAATGCAAAGGCATTATTCGGCATCTTTATTGTCTGTTCTGTACAGATAAGTAAGCAACTGTTTGGCGAAATCACGACTTTATCTGTGATATTTCTCCAATCAGAATCCCCAGCTTTCTTGTACATAGAGCCGACACTAAGATCAACAGAAACCTGCTCTGCCGAATCAGTGCACAGAGGAGCTATATCTATTCTTCTATTTTCTAAATCCTTTGCAAGTATCATAGACTATCCTTAGTATTTAGTTAGCTTTTACCTGAACTACCAAAACCACCTTCTCCACGCTCAGTCGCATCAAATTCGTTAACAACGTTAAAACCTACTTGTACAATTGGTACAAACACAAGCTGAGCTATTCTTTCACCCACTTCAACTGTATATGTTTTATTACTGCGATTCCAAAGAGAAATAAATATTTGCCCTTGATAATCTGAGTCAATAAGCCCAACTAAATTACCCATGACTAAGCCATGCTTATGACCAGATCCTGAGCGAGGGATTATAGTAGCGGCAAGACCATTATCTTTCATATGTACAGCAAAACCAGATGGAATAAGTTCAACTTGCCCAGGTTCTAAAACTAGATCGGCTTCAATACAAGCTCTAAGGTCAATACCAGCAGAACCTTCTGTTGCATATTTTGGTAATGGGAATTCAGTGCCTAGGCGCTTATCTATAATTTTTAAATCAATATTTCTCATTTTCACTTTCTACTTTGAATAAGTTTATAAACAGAATAATACAGATAAAATGCTGATTGTGCATTGCTGTATATTTTTATTAGTGTGCTAGTTATGCTTATCTTGAAGTCGTAAACTCATGCCATGAATCAATTAAATCAATGAAATCTTCAAAGCCACAACCACTACTTAAACCATTTTCTTCAAGCGCTAAATCGTCATCTTGATACGCTATTAGGTCTTCGCTGTCTTGATGAAGCGCATGGGCTTCAAATAATGCTTCGTCTTTGGTTAATATTAAATCTATTTCTTGGCCTTTTAGCGTTAGCGGCTCATAGCTTGAGTTCACCGATGCAATAAGCGCTTGCACCATGGCTACTTTGTCTTTGCCTATTTCTTCGTTTAGCCAGCGACCAATAATAGCGTGTTCACTGCTTATTTTAATACGTAGCCCACTAATAGGGTCACGAATAAATTGATATTCCATAGGGTTTGCCTGTAAATCTTTAATTGCGTAATTATATACGTAAACGCCCGTAAACCACAGGATATATAAAGTAAAATAGCGCCACATGGGCGCTATTTTACTCAACTTTAAAGCCGTTAACTTCGCGATCTATAACGCGCTGCGTCAATAATCGACCATAAGTAAATAATAGGCACAAGTACAAAGCCTACAAGCACATAAATTAGTGCGTAACTTATTATAATAGCGAGTGCAAAAAATATAGCCGCTAAAATACGCCCTTGCACTAACTGCCCTAAACCTGGAAAAAATATATTACATAATGCTGCGATTACGTTACCGCCAGAACCTTGATCTGCCATACTAACCTCTGTATTTATTTGATTTTATAATTATTTACTTACACACTCTATGCCAATTTATTAAAGCTTACAAATCAAATAGTTAAATTAGCCTAGATTTAGAGAGTTAGTAAATTTTGCTAACTTTAGGTCAAATTAGCAATTTTTATTGTGCGTTTACGCTTTTTTGTTTGTTCAAAAAATTAGCAAGTTACTCGTTTTTAAGGCTATTTTATAAATAGCTGTTTATAAAAACAGTATTTTATTTAGCCTAACAAAAACACCTGTTATACTGCCCACAATATTGATTAAAAAGGCGTAACGATGGACGTTTCACAATTACTCGATGGCTTAAATGACAAACAACGCGATGCCGTTGCAGCCCCACTACAAAACATGCTGGTGTTAGCAGGTGCTGGGTCTGGTAAAACACGAGTGTTAGTTCATCGTATTGCGTGGCTTATGCAAGTTGAGCAAGCATCTGCTTACAGTATTTTTGCCGTAACCTTTACTAATAAAGCGGCTAAAGAAATGCGCAGCCGCGTTGAAGAAACACTAAAAGCCCCTGTAGGTGGTATGTGGATTGGTACGTTCCATGGTTTGTCGCATCGTATTTTACGTGCTCATCACCGTGAAGCTAACTTACCTGAAGCCTTTCAAATTTTAGACTCTGACGATCAACTTCGGATGATCAAGCGCTTATTAAAATCGATGAATATTGATGATAAAAAATGGCCTGCTAAACAATTTGGCTGGTACATAAGCGCCAAAAAAGATGAAGCACTTCGCCCTAAAGATATTCAAGCATACGATATTAACGAGCAAATGATGCTGCGTGTTTATGCCGCCTATCAAGAGGCCTGTGATAGAGCGGGCCTAGTTGATTTTGCTGAAATATTACTACGCAGCTACGAAGTATTAAAAAATAACCCTACGTTACTACGTCATTATCAGCAACGCTTTGCACATATGCTCGTAGACGAGTTCCAAGATACAAATACCATTCAATATGCTTGGTTAAAGTTACTTGCAGGCGATACAAACAGTATCATGATTGTAGGCGACGATGACCAAAGTATTTACGGTTGGCGCGGTGCTAAAATCGAAAATATTAAACGATTTTTAACTGACTTTAGCGCAGAAACCATTCGCCTTGAACAAAACTACCGTTCAACTGCAACTATTTTGAAAGCGTCTAACGCATTAATTCAAAATAACTCAGAACGTATGGGTAAAAGCTTGTGGACCGACGGTAATGACGGCGAGCCAATCTCTATTTATGCGGCATTTAATGAATTAGACGAAGCACGCTTTGTAAGTAGCAAACTACGAAGCTGGTTAAATGCAGGTAATGCCCTACAAGATGCCGCAATTTTATACCGTAGTAACGCGCAATCTCGTGTACTCGAGGAGGCTATGCTGCAAGAAGGCTTAAAATACCGTATTTATGGTGGTATGCGATTCTTCGAACGACAAGAAATTAAAGATGCGTTGTCGTACTTACGCCTAGTAGGTAATCGTCAAGACGATGCCGCATTTGAGCGCGTAATTAATACGCCAGCACGCGGTATTGGTGATAAAACATTGAGCCATATACGCGACTGCGCACGAGCAGAATCGTTACCGCTTTGGTATGCCGCCAAAGCAATTGTAGAACAACAGCATTTATCTGGTCGTGCTTCTGGCGCAGTAAGTAAGTTTGTAGAACTCGTTGAACAAATAGAAGATAAAATTAGCGATCTAACTTTGCATGAGCAAGCCAAGTACACAATTCAAACCTCAGGCTTGATGGCAATGTACCAAGCCGAAAAAGGTGAAAAAGGCCGTGCTCGCGTAGAAAACTTAGAAGAGCTAATTAGTGCGTGTGATCAGTATGAGCTGCCTGAAGACGAAGAGTACAGCTCACCACTACAAGGCTTTTTAGCGCATACATCACTTGAGTCAGGTGAAGGACAAGCAGAAGAACACGAAGACGCCGTTCAAATGATGACACTTCACTCAGCTAAAGGCTTAGAGTTTCCGCTAGTGTTTATGGTAGGCGTAGAAGAAGGCATGTTCCCTTCTCAGCAAAGTAACGAAGAGTCGGGTCGCTTAGAAGAAGAGCGCCGCCTTTGTTATGTAGGCATGACACGAGCAATGGATAAGTTATACATTAGCCATGCTGAGAGTCGCCGCTTATACGGCCAAGAAAAGTACCATAGCCCATCACGCTTTTTACGCGAAATCCCTGAAGACTGCGTAGAAGAAATCCGTATTAAAACACAGGTTTCTCGTCCACCTGCCGCTGGGCGTTTTAGCGCATCAGTTAGCCATGCCGCATTTGAAGACAGTGGCTTTAACTTAGGACAACGCGTACTGCATGCTAAGTTTGGTATTGGTACCGTACTAAATTACGAAGGCAGTGGCGCGCAATCTCGCGTACAAGTTAACTTTGACGACCTTGGTAGTAAATGGTTAGTAACGGCTTATGCACGATTACAAGCGGTATAAAGCACACCTAAATGAGTTAGAGCAACAATTAGCTGGCGCGTATCATCGTCAGCTGGTGCTAATTACTGGCAGCTCAACTTGGTGTTGTGAATTACTTAACTCATTAATAGATGAAAACAATATACTTGTTGTATCCAAGCAGTGTGCGATTAAAAATTCGTACTGGCCTACTCGCACACACCAAATTTTAGGGCAAGAATTTGCTCATGCTGTTTACGATGGCTTTAGTGGTTTGCACCCTGATAAACTTGCAGCACTTGCCGGCACCGTTAAAGCAGGCGGTATACTGTTTTTATTACTGCCTGAACTAGATGATTTAGCCTCTTGGCAAGATCCAGCATTAAGTACAGTGCAATCACACGGTCAGAGCATTGACTACAGTTTATTTAATCAACGTTTCGCGACTATTATTAAGCGATTACCCGCTTTTCATTTTAGTGAACAAAATGGCTGTATTAGTAATCTCGTCAGCTCTGTTACGGATAATAAAATTGATTATCTACCACAGCAAAACTGCGTTGAACAAATAGTAAAAGTAGCTAATGGCCGTGCCAACAGGCCTTTACTCATTAATGCTGATAGAGGTAGAGGCAAGTCGGCAGCACTTGGCTTAGCAGCCGCAAAACTAACTGATAAAAAAGTAATTATTTGCAGCACTCAGTTTAAAGCGACCCATAGCAGCTTTAAACATTTAGCCCAAGAGTTAAGCCTTCAATACAACGCTGAACATAAACAGCTCGCCAACTTGCACTACGTTGCACCTGACGCGTTATTAAACACACTACCTGAGTGCGATTTACTACTCGTTGATGAAGCTGCAGCAATCCCTGTTCCGTTATTACTACAAATGCTAGCTCATTACCCTCGTATAGTATTTGCAAGCACTCTGGTTGGGTATGAAGGCAATGGTAGGGGTTATACCATTCGCTTTAGTAACTATATTAAAGCACACTATAAAGCCTCTAAAGTTGTAACGCTTGATGAGCCCCTGCGCTTTGCTAAACACGATCCTCTTGAGCAACACATTCGCACACTACTAGCACTCGATGCACAATATATAGAGTTAAGTAGTGATCAATTAGAGCAGCCAGTACATAGCGAAATAACTCAGCAATCCCTTGTAAACAATGAGCCTTTACTGCAACAAGTTATTGCCCTACTTGCACTGGCTCACTATCAAAGTAGTGTCAACGACTTACGCCAACTACTAGACGCACCATCGCAACGGCTATTTATTAGCAAAATTAATAATCAATTAGTTGGCGTATGCTTAATCGCCATAGAAGGTGGTTTGAGTGAAGACCTTGCCCTACAGGTTATAAGTGGAGAGCGTCGCCCACAGGGTCACTTAATGGCGCAAGCACTCTCACAACTTAGCTTTAATAATGACTGTTTAACACAACTGAGCGCTCGCGTTGTACGAATAGCGATTGATCCGAGTTCCCACAATATAGGACTTGGTAAAAAGCTACTTAGTTATTGCGAGTCGCAGGTAAAAAGCCAATGTAGTTGGCTTGGTGCAAGCTTCGGGGCAACAGCGCAGTTACTTAATTTTTGGCAAAACCGAGGGTTTGATACTGTAAAACTGGGATATCAACGCGATAAAAGCACCGCTGAACATTCGGCGCTTGTGGTTAAATGCTTAAGTGACAAAAGTACAATTATTCAACTCCTAAAAAAGCAGTTTAAAAATGATTTCTTTTATGCTCTTTTAACACACTTTAAAACACTAGATTCGCAACTCGTGAATATTTTAATTGAAGGATTTAGCGACGAGTTAATAAGCCTAGAGACTCACGAGCGACTAGCGCTGCTCACTAAAAGTAACTTCACTCAATTTAGTATCTCTGCAACTCTTTGGCAGTTACTGAGCCAGTCACCTTCTTGTATGTCTCAATTAACAGAGTCTGATAAACAACTGTTAATAAAGTTAGTACTTCAAAATGAAAGTAATGAAAAAGTGATTCAACACTTAGGATTATTAGGAAAAAAACAGCTTGAGAATCAATTTAAACGTGCCATAAAAAACCTCACTAGTACCATCTAATAATTTCTAGTTGCCCTATCTCTGTTAAATTTTATCCATCTTTAAGCTATTTATTTAATTTGTTCTATCCTTAAAGCATTAATAGGTAAATTAAGATAAAGGCATGGAATTAATAAACTTTAAAGTGGGCTGCAAAACAATTTCACTAAAGATACTCGACATTTTATTAACTGAGCGCTTTGACAATAATCTAACAACTTTACCAAACAATAATAAAAGCTTTATTGGTGTTAAAGATTATATGGATATACCAACACCTGTTTTTGATTTAGGTATTATTTTAAATAATATCTCAACTGAACAAAGTAATACGCATGTACTAAAGCAACTAAGAATATGGCAAGACAAACTATTAAACTGGTTTAATACCCTTCAAAGTAACGTATTAAATAGCTCGGCTTCTATTTCAAATAATGACGCAGAACTACAAGATTTTGTTTTGTTTTACAAAGAATTCAACACCGACAATGAAGATTTAAAATTAACAATCTCTCGGCTTGACGAGCCTTTCCAATCATTACTAGAGACAGCGAAAGCAGCCATAGCAGCCCATAATCAAAGTGATCATAAACACACATCAGCTCTGCTCGACAAAATTAAGCGTAATAGTCTAATTCAGCTTGAGCGTTTATTTGAATCAGCTAAAGAGCAAATAACCTTAGACTATAAACCTATTATTGTTTTCACCACCAAAGACGGATTAAATCCACATGTTGGTTTATTAGTAGATAAAGTCGAAGACAATATCGACTATAAAAAAGAAGACATAAGGCCACTGGATAAGCTCACTGAGGTTGGTTTTGATCTAGACCCACAAACTAAAAATATGATGCGAGGATTAATCAAGCTTTCACAAAAGCACAGTGTGTTAATTGATCCAAGCGTGATATTTAAACCAACCCAAATAGAAGAATCCGAAAGTGAAGAAACCCAAGCTTACGGACTATTTTAAATAACCTTTAAATTTGGTTATTAACTTTGAGTACTGGAGTAATGTTCGCTATTCCCTTATATTTAAATTTTCTGCAGACGTAAAAAAGCCCGAATCGTTAGATTCGGGCTCTCTACAATTTGAAGCCTGGTAATGTCCTACTTTCACATAGCAAATGCTACACTATCATCGGCGCTGTTTCGTTTCACTACTGAGTTCGGCATGGAGTCAGGTGGGTCCAAAACGCTATTGTCACCAAGCAAATTTGGGCGTTAATACGTATTTCTGCGCACTAACTTAATTTGGAAAATATCTGATAATATTTTTTAAGTCTTTCTAAGTAATATCTACTTTAGTTATATTAACTTCTTCGCTTGCTTCACTATCACATAAAACGCGTTTGGCGTTGTATGGTTAAGCCTCACGGGTAATTAGTACAAGTTAGCTTAATGGCTCACACCACTTCCACATCTTGCCTATCAACGTTGTAGTCTTCAACGGCCCTTCAGAGACTTTAAAAGTCTAGTGAGAACTCATCTCGAGGCCTGCTTCGCGCTTAGATGCTTTCAGCGCTTATCAGTTCCGAACGTAGCTACCGGGCAATGCCATTGGCATGACAACCCGAACACCAGCGGTTCGTTCACTCCGGTCCTCTCGTACTAGGAGCAACCCCTCTCAATTCTCAAACGCCCACGGCAGATAGGGACCGAACTGTCTCACGACGTTCTAAACCCAGCTCGCGTACCACTTTAAATGGCGAACAGCCATACCCTTGGGACCGACTTCAGCCCCAGGATGTGATGAGCCGACATCGAGGTGCCAAACACCGCCGTCGATATGAACTCTTGGGCGGTATCAGCCTGTTATCCCCGGAGTACCTTTTATCCGTTGAGCGATGGCCCTTCCATTCAGAACCACCGGATCACTATGACCTACTTTCGTACCTGCTCGACGTGTCTGTCTCGCAGTTAAGCTGGCTTCTACCATTACACTAACCGTACGATGTCCGACCGTACTTAGCCAACCTTCGTGCTCCTCCGTTACTCTTTAGGAGGAGACCGCCCCAGTCAAACTACCCACCAGGCACTGTCCGTAACCCCGATTCAGGGGCCAACGTTAGAACATCAAAACTACAAGGGTGGTATTTCAAGGTTGACTCCACAACAACTAGCGTCGCTGCTTCAAAGTCTCCCACCTATCCTACACATGTAGGTTCAATGTTCAGTGCCAAGCTGTAGTAAAGGTTCACGGGGTCTTTCCGTCTAGCCGCGGGTACACAGCATCTTCACTGCGATTTCAATTTCACTGAGTCTCGGGTGGAGACAGCGTGGCCATGGTTACACCATTCGTGCAGGTCGGAACTTACCCGACAAGGAATTTCGCTACCTTAGGACCGTTATAGTTACGGCCGCCGTTTACCGGGGCTTCGATCAAGAGCTTCTCCCTAAGGATAACCCCATCAATTAACCTTCCGGCACCGGGCAGGTGTCACACCGTATACGTCATCTTGCGATTTTGCACAGTGCTGTGTTTTTAATAAACAGTCCCAGCCACCTGGTCACTGCGGCTCCCGTCCGCTTAGAGAGCAAGTCTCATCACAGATAGGAGCGTACCTTCTCCCGAAGTTACGGTACGATTTTGCCTAGTTCCTTCACCCGAGTTCTCTCAAGCGCCTTAGTATTCTCTACCTGACCACCTGTGTCGGTTTGGGGTACGATTCCATATAATCTGAAGCTTAGAGGCTTTTCCTGGAAGTATGGCATCAGCAACTTCATCACCGTAGTGACTCGTCTCGTGTCTCAGGTTTAGTGTTCGTCCGGATTTACCTAAACAAACGCCCTACTCACTTTCACATAGACTACCAACGCTATGCTTGCTTAGCCTGCTCCGTCCCCCCATCGCAATTATATCGAGTACAGAAATATTAATCTGTTTCCCATCGACTACGCCTTTCGGCCTCGCCTTAGGGGTTGACTTACCCTACCCTGATTAACATGGGATAGGAACCCTTGGTCTTCCGGCGTGGGAGTTTTTCACTCCCATTATCGTTACTCATGTCAGCATTCGCACTTCTGATACGTCCAGCATACCTCCCGGTACACCTTCAACCGCTTACAGAACGCTCCCCTACCACTCAGAATAAATTCTGAATCCGCAGCTTCGGTGCATAGTTTAGCCCCGTTACATCTTCCGCGCAGACCGACTCGACCAGTGAGCTATTACGCTTTCTTTAAAGGATGGCTGCTTCTAAGCCAACCTCCTGGCTGTCTGGGCCTTTCCACATCGTTTCCCACTTAACTATGACTTTGGGACCTTAGCTGGCGGTCTGGGTTGTTTCCCTCTTCACGACGGACGTTAGCACCCGCCGTGTGTCTCCCGGATATTACTTTACGGTATTCGGAGTTTGCAAAGGGTTGGTAAGTCGGGATGACCCCCTAGCCTTAACAGTGCTCTACCCCCGTAAGTATTCGTCCGAGGCTCTACCTAAATAGATTTCGGGGAGAACCAGCTATCTCCCGGTTTGATTAGCCTTTCACTCCTAGCCACAGGTCATCCCCTAACTTTTCAACGTTAGTGGGTTCGGTCCTCCAGTTGATGTTACTCAACCTTCAACCTGCCCATGGCTAGATCACCGGGTTTCGGGTCTATACCTTGCAACTAGTCGCCCAGTTAAGACTCGGTTTCCCTACGGCTACCCTATTCGGTTAACCTCGCTACAAAATATAAGTCGCTGACCCATTATACAAAAGGTACGCAGTCACCCAACAAGTGGGCTCCTACTGCTTGTACGTACACGGTTTCAGGTTCTATTTCACTCCCCTCACAGGGGTTCTTTTCGCCTTTCCCTCACGGTACTGGTTCACTATCGGTCAGTTGGGAGTATTTAGCCTTAGATGATGGTCCACCTATATTCAGTCAAAGTTTCACGTGCTCCGACCTACTCGATTTCACTTAAAATGTCTTTTCATGTACGGGACTATCACCCTGTATCGTGGCGCTTTCCAGCAGCCTTCCATTAACACATAATGAGCTTAAGGGCTGTTCCGATTTCGCTCGCCGCTACTTTCGGAATCTCGGTTGATTTCTTTTCCTACGGGTACTTAGATGTTTCAGTTCTCCGCGTTCGCCTCGTTAACCTATGTATTCAGTTAACGATACCTGCAAGCAGGTGGGTTTCCCCATTCGGAAATCCTAGTCTCAAGCGCTTTTTACTAGCTTGACTAGGCTTATCGCAAGTTAATACGTCCTTCATCGCCTCCAACTGCCAAGGCATCCACCGTGTACGCTTAGTCACTTAACCATACAACCCAAACGGGTCTTTGTTTCGTGACAGTTTAACTTCGCCAGAAGTCAATATTGAATACTAAAGTAGATACCAATCAATCAACTCATAAGAGTTAACTAAATGGCACTCAATGGTACTGCTACCATTGTTTTTTACTTTTGAAAACTCTTGATAAATACAATGTATCTATCAGAATTTTATTATCAGCTTTTCCAAATTTTTAAAGAGCATATTAATTAGTTATTCCGAAGAACAAGCACTAATTAACAATCATCTGTGTGGACACTACGAACAAATAAGTTCTAAATCGTATAAGGAGGTGATCCAGCCCCAGGTTCCCCTAGGGCTACCTTGTTACGACTTCACCCCAGTCATGAATCACTCCGTGGTAAACGTCCTCCCGAGGGTTAGACTATCTACTTCTGGAGCAACCCACTCCCATGGTGTGACGGGCGGTGTGTACAAGGCCCGGGAACGTATTCACCGCGTCATTCTGATACGCGATTACTAGCGATTCCGACTTCATGGAGTCGAGTTGCAGACTCCAATCCGGACTACGACGCACTTTAAGTGATTCGCTTACCTTCGCAGGTTCGCAGCACTCTGTATGCGCCATTGTAGCACGTGTGTAGCCCTACACGTAAGGGCCATGATGACTTGACGTCGTCCCCACCTTCCTCCGGTTTATCACCGGCAGTCTCCTTAGAGTTCTCAGCATTACCTGCTAGCAACTAAGGATAGGGGTTGCGCTCGTTGCGGGACTTAACCCAACATCTCACAACACGAGCTGACGACAGCCATGCAGCACCTGTATCAGAGTTCCCGAAGGCACCAAACCATCTCTGGTAAGTTCTCTGTATGTCAAGTGTAGGTAAGGTTCTTCGCGTTGCATCGAATTAAACCACATGCTCCACCGCTTGTGCGGGCCCCCGTCAATTCATTTGAGTTTTAACCTTGCGGCCGTACTCCCCAGGCGGTCTACTTAATGCGTTAGCTTTGAAAAACAGAACCGAGGCTCCGAGCTTCTAGTAGACATCGTTTACGGCGTGGACTACCGGGGTATCTAATCCCGTTTGCTCCCCACGCTTTCGTACATGAGCGTCAGTGTTGACCCAGGTGGCTGCCTTCGCCATCGGTATTCCTTCAGATCTCTACGCATTTCACCGCTACACCTGAAATTCTACCACCCTCTATCACACTCTAGTTTGCCAGTTCGAAATGCAGTTCCCAGGTTGAGCCCGGGGCTTTCACATCTCGCTTAACAAACCGCCTGCGTACGCTTTACGCCCAGTAATTCCGATTAACGCTCGCACCCTCCGTATTACCGCGGCTGCTGGCACGGAGTTAGCCGGTGCTTCTTCTGTCAGTAACGTCACAGCTAACGGGTATTAACCGTTAACCTTTCCTCCTGACTGAAAGTGCTTTACAACCCGAAGGCCTTCTTCACACACGCGGCATGGCTGCATCAGGCTTGCGCCCATTGTGCAATATTCCCCACTGCTGCCTCCCGTAGGAGTCTGGGCCGTGTCTCAGTCCCAGTGTGGCTGATCATCCTCTCAAACCAGCTAGGGATCGTCGCCTTGGTGAGCCATTACCTCACCAACTAGCTAATCCCACTTGGGCCAATCTAAAGGCGAGAGCCGAAGCCCCCTTTGGTCCGTAGACATTATGCGGTATTAGCAGTCGTTTCCAACTGTTGTCCCCCACCTCAAGGCATGTTCCCAAGCATTACTCACCCGTCCGCCGCTCGTCAGCAAAGTAGCAAGCTACTTTCTGTTACCGCTCGACTTGCATGTGTTAGGCCTGCCGCCAGCGTTCAATCTGAGCCATGATCAAACTCTTCAATTAAAAAGTTTTATGTCTTTCGACAGCTCAATGAATTCTGAATTTTTAATATCTTTCGATATTGAATTGACTGTGCCGAAGCAACTTATAAATAAGTTACTTCTGTTGGTCACTCAGTTTTCAATTGAGACTCTAATTTGTTTGCCTCGCTACCTAAGTAGCTTGGCTGTTAGAACTCAATCTGTACGAGTGCCCACACAGATGATTGCTTTATATTGTTAAAGAACGTTTTGAGTCGCTTTAGCGCCTCAAGGGATGCGAATAATACACCCTTTATTTTTCGAGTCAATACTTAGTTTTAAACTTTCTTTTTAGAAGATTTAAAACCGAAGTTTTATTTAACTCTCTGATTAGTTCGTGCCTCGCTATGCGTTGGCCTTTCCCGTCTCAGTGGGGTCGCATTATAGGGAGAACAGATTTTTACGCAAGCACTTTTTTGAAGAAAACTTGAAATAATATGCTGTTCGCACATATTTGCATCGAAATGGTTACTTTAAACACTAAAAAGGCCCTGATGGGCCTTTTTAATTAGTTTACTATGAACTTCCACCCAAGTTTACCTTGTTGTTTAGACTCTTGTTGTAGCTCACTGGCCATTAATGGATGATCCTTTAACCAGTTTCTTTCGAACTTAAGGTCTAACACTTCATTTTTAGCAGTTAACTCAAAATGAGGCACTACATCATCTTGTCTACGCATTGATAAAATAACCGCAATACGTAATAGCCTAACAATGTATTGTGCCAATAAACTATTTATACCGAGAGAGTTAAAGCAGTCTTTTGGAAAGTCAGAACGATGTGCATCTGCTACCGCTACTATTAATTTATGCTCAGACTGTGAAAAACCTGGCATATCGGTATTTTCCAAAATATAAGCAGTGTGTTTATGGTACTGCTTATACTCAATTAGCAATCCAACCTCATGAAGCTGTGCTACTGCTTTTAATAATGGTAGCCCATTTAAACTTTCAATTGGCCAATCTTTATTAATATTTGCAGCTAACTGCACAGCTAAACCTGAAACTCGACACGCTTGTTTTTGATCAACATGATAACGACTCATAAACCCATCAACTGTGCGTTTACGAATATTGTTATTATGAAGCTCTGGCACCATACTATATAAAACACCTTCACGCAGAGCTCCACCCGCTAATCCCATGCTCTCTATTTCAAGAGATTCAAATAACGCAATTAAGATAGCGAGTCCGGATACAAATACCAAGCGGCGGTCTTCACTTAGCCCTGGAAGGTCTAATGCGGCTATAGTGCTAAATGCAATGGCTTGATTTTTTATCGTGTTAAGCTTTTCAAGCGTAAGTAAGTCGTCAAGATTTTGCGCGACCATTATTTCTTGAATTGCTTGGACTGTACCAGAAGCACCTGAAGCAACTTTCCAACTAGCGGCTTTATATTCGGGAGATATTTCGTCAATGACAGTGCGAGCTGCTTTTATTGCCGTATTAAAGTTACTATCACTTAATTGGCAATCTTTAAAGTAGCGTTCAAGATAGGTTACACACCCCATATTGAGGCTTTTATAGTGCAGTGCTTCAAAACCTTTGCCGATAACAACCTCGGTACTAGCACCACCGATATCAATAACAAGCTGTTTGCCCGTGCATGATGAAGTATGAGCAACACCTTTATAAATTGTGCGCGCTTCTACTTCTCCGCTAATTACATTGATATTATGACCAAGAATTTTTTCGGCTTTAATTTTGAAAACATCAGCATTCGTTGCTAAACGCAGTGTTGCAGTTGCAACTATGGTGATATTTTTTTTGGGGATATCCTGTAAGCGCTCAGCAAAAAGAGCAAGGCATTCCCAGCCTCGCTGCATTGCTTCAGAACTCAATACATTTTTTGTATCAAGTCCTGCGGCTAATCTAACTTTTCGTTTAACGCGGCCTATTGTTTGTAGGCCACCAGCGATTGATTTAACAATAAGCATATGAAAGCTATTTGAGCCTAAATCAATAACTGCATAAACATTTTTTTGCGGTTTAAGTTGCCCCACCGTTCAAAAACCTCTAGTTACTACTGCTTATACAAACGATCGCTTACGACCGTCCTTTTTGGTAACTATTATTTGGGCGACGTCCGCTGTTATTACTACGGCTACGTGGACCTGTTGAATAGTTGCGCTTTCTTTGAATAATAGGCTGAGTTAAATCATCTAGCAATGCAGTTTTATCGTAATGCGATAAAGGAATGCTGTGCTCTATATATTCTTCAATTTCATGCAGGTTATATGCATATTGCTCACACGCAAAGCTAATTGCATGGCCTGATGCACCAGCGCGGCCAGTACGACCAATACGGTGAACATAATCTTCACAATCGTCCGGTAAATCAAAGTTAAATACATGACTTACTTCTGGAATATGAAGACCCCGTGCTGCAACATCAGTTGCTACTAAAAAGTCCAATTCACCTTTACTAAATTGCGCTAATATAGTTTGGCGTTTTTTCTGATTAACATCACCAGTAAGCATGCCCACACGATGACCGTCTGACTTAAGCCAAGCATAAACGGTTTCACAACTGTGTTTTGTATTTGCAAATACAATTGCTTTTTCCGGCCATTCTTCTTCAATTAAGGTTAATAACAGCTTAATTTTATCTTCTTGCGAAGGATGAAATAGCTCTTCTTGGATGCGTTTACCCGTTTTAACATCAGGTTCAATTTGAACATGTTCTGGGTTTGTCATGTGCTCAAACGCTAATTCTTGTACGCGATACGATAGTGTGGCAGAGAATAATAAGTTTAAACGCTTTGATGTATCCGGCATACGATGAAACATATAACGAATATCTTTTATGAAACCTAAATCGAACATACGATCAGCTTCGTCAAGCACGACAACCTCAATTTCATTAAGGGTGTAACAGCCTTGCTTATACAGATCAATTAGGCGACCTGTAGTACCAATTAAAATATCAACGCCTTTTTCTAGTTGTGCACGTTGTTTTTCGTAATCTTCGCCACCATATACTAAACCTAAGTTAAGATTACAGTGCGGCGCTAAAATTTTAGCATCTTTGTGTATCTGAATCGCAAGCTCCCGAGTAGGGGCCATGATCAGGGCTCTTGGATGTTTACTAGGTGCTTTGCTAGATTGTAATAACCGATGGCACGTGGCAGTTAAAAATGCCAACGTTTTGCCTGTACCAGTTTGAGCTTGGCCCGCGATATCGCGTCCATCACAAATAAAAGGTAGGCATTTTGCTTGAATAGGTGTGCAATATTCAAACCCATTCTCGGTTAAACCGGCAACCACTTCCGGTGCGATAGCAAAGTCTGAAAACTTTTTATCGGTTAAATGTGTCTTAGTCATAGCGTTTAAGCATAACGTTTAAACTTGCAATAAGAAACAAGAGTGTTTAAATACGCACTAAATATTTCGCCTAACTAAATCGGAGAGCGCAATGAGCGAGAAAATAATCCAAATTACTGACGATAGCTTTGAAGCTGACGTATTACAATCTGACAAACCAGTACTAGTAGATTTCTGGGCTGAATGGTGTGGACCTTGTAAGATGATCGCCCCTATTCTTCACGAAGTTGCTGATGAATACGACAGCCGTGTAACTGTTGCTAAATTAAATATTGACCAAAATGCGGGCACACCGCCAAAATTTGGTATTCGTGGTATCCCTACTTTGCTTCTTTTTAAAGACGGCCAAGTTGCAGCAACGAAAGTAGGTGCCCTTTCAAAAACTCAGCTTATCGAGTTTTTAGAAAACAACATCTAACTGTAAGCTAGAACTATAAAAAAGGGCTTTTTGCCCTTTTTTGAATTTATTTTGTATAAAGACTGGACGCTTCGCCAGTGAACTGCTAGTTTATAAAGCCAACTAATCCTTAGTTATATTCAACAAACCTCACTCAACGATCAAAGCGATTTTGAGTATGACAACTGTAATAAAGAACCCACCAATATGCATTTACGCGAATTAAAAGACAAGTCTATAAAAGAACTTGTAAACCAAGCTGAGTCCATGGGGCTCGAAAACGTAGCCCGTTTAAGAAAGCAGGACATTATTTTTGCTATTCTTAAATCACATGCCAAAGGCGGAGAGAACATCTTCGGCGGCGGTGTATTAGAGATTTTACAAGATGGTTTCGGCTTTTTAAGATCATCAGAAGCCTCTTACTTAGCTGGGCCAGATGACATTTATGTTTCACCTAGCCAAATTCGCCGCTTCAGCATGCGTACTGGCGATTCAATCTCAGGTCTTATCCGTCCACCGAAAGACGGTGAACGCTACTTTGCTTTACTTAAAGTAAATGAAGTTAACTTTGATAAACCTGAAAACTCTCGTACTAAAATTCTTTTCGAAAATCTGACTCCGTTACATGCTAACGAACGTTTTCGTATGGAACGCGGTAACGGCAGTAAAGAAGATATTACAGCCCGTGTACTTGATTTAGCATCGCCAATTGGCCGCGGTCAACGTGGTTTGTTAGTGGCTCCGCCAAAAGCGGGTAAAACAATGCTACTACAAAATATCGCGCAATCGATTACACACAATCATCCAGATGCAACGCTTATGGTATTGTTAATTGATGAGCGTCCGGAAGAAGTAACAGAAATGCAGCGCTTAGTTAAAGGCGAAGTTATTGCCTCTACATTCGATGAACCCGCTTCTCGTCACGTACAAGTTGCCGAAATGGTTATCGAAAAAGCAAAACGTTTAGTTGAGCATAAAAAAGATGTTGTTATCTTATTAGATTCAATCACTCGTTTAGCACGTGCTTATAACACCGTTATTCCTTCATCAGGAAAAGTACTTACTGGTGGTGTTGATGCTAACGCACTTCATAAACCTAAGCGTTTCTTTGGTGCTGCACGTAACGTTGAGGAAGGCGGTAGCTTAACAATCATAGCTACAGCGCTTATCGACACTGGCTCTAAAATGGATGAAGTTATCTACGAAGAGTTTAAAGGTACTGGTAACATGGAACTGCACCTTAACCGTAAAATTGCGGAAAGACGTGTATTCCCTGCTATCGACTTTAACCGCTCAGGTACTCGTCGTGAAGAATTACTAACTAAGCCAGATGAGCTACAGAAGCTTTGGATTTTACGTAAAATTGTTCATGACATGTCAGAAATTGATGCGATGGAATTTTTAATCGATAAACTATCAATGAGCAAAACCAACGATGAGTTCTTTGATTCGATGAGACGTCAATAAGAAGCGTCCAAACTCAAAATAAAAAGCGCCTTTTGGCGCTTTTTTAATACCATAAATAACAATTTGACTTATGTGTTAACCTTCATGTATTTTCGAAGAATAGCTTGCAGGTTAAACACTAACTCTTTGATATGTTGCTTATTCCTATTATCTTCTTTTTGTAATAAAGCTCTGTCTAGATCTTTAGCTGCTTGCGCTATTTCATCCAGCCCAAACATTTGCGCTGCACCTAAAATACGATGACTATCTTTTTGTAATGCTTCAAAATCTTCACATATAAAGTGCTGTGTTATAGTCTCATTTTCTAAAGTAAAACTCTGCTTAAAACTAATAACCAAGTCACTCATATCAATATCACTTTGTTCAACTTGTTGTGGCGTTTTAGTGTAACCAAGATACTGAGTTAACGTTTTATAAAATAATTCTTTATCGATAGGTTTGGCTAGATATCCGCTGAACCCTAGTGTTAAATAATCATCCACCTCATGGCTCATTGCATTCGCAGTTAAAGCAAAAATAGGACGTTGAAAACCGCATTGTTGTAATAATTGAAAGGCAGCTCGTCCGTCCATCACTGGCATTTGTATATCGAGTAAGACTATATCTGGATCTTCTTGCAAGCATTGTTCAACGGCTTGCTCACCATTTTCAACTGCAATAACTTCGAGTCCTATTGAGCGTAAATAACGACTTATTAGCCTTCGATTATCAGGGTGATCTTCAGCAAGTAAAACCCTCCCACTTAACTGCTTGTCTTTTAAAACTGGAGCTTGTAATTCGGCAAGACCCTGCTCTTTCGAAACTTTTACACACGGTAAAAAGAATGAAAACTGACTGCCTTTCTTATATTCGCTTTGCACACTAATATAACCTCCCATCATAGAGGCTAATTGCTGCGACAAACTCAAACCTAAACCCGTACCACCAAATCGGCGACTAATACTGTTATCAGCTTGGCTAAAGCACTCGAAAATCAGTTTTAATTGTGTTGAGTTCATACCAATTCCGGTGTCTTTAATGACCAATACGACTCCTTGTTCTGTCTTATTTAGAACAATCACTACTTGGCCTGAATGGGTAAACTTGATCGCATTAGCACATAAATTAATGAGTATTTGTTTAACACGAATTAAATCTAATTTTGTGTAAAACTCATCACCAATTTGATTATCTAACACTAAACGTAGGTTTTTTGCTGTCGCTTGAGTAATAAACATAGCGTGTACATCATTTATTAACTGCACAATATCAAAACAAGAAATACTGAGCTCTAATCTGTTTGCTTCTATTTTACTTAAATCGAGCACATCATTAATTAAACTCTTTAAATGATCACTATGGCGTTGAATTATCTCTAATTCATCTTGAAGTTGCTCAGGTTCATACAGTCCGTTAATTAAATCATCAGTTTGGCCTAAAATTGCGGTCAGAGGAGTGCGAATTTCATGACTAATATTTGCTAAAAACTGACTTTTTACATCATTAGCTTCTCTTAATTCTTGCGCCACTGCTTGCAATTCAGCTGTACGCTGCTCAACCTGCTCAGCTAGGTGATGTTTCGCCCGCTTTTCTGCACCACGCCGATACAGTGCCACACCAGTCACAACAACCAAGAATAACAATACAAAAACAAACAAAGTGAGCTGAGAGCGCTGAGCCATTTTTAATTCTTGTACTTTGCGCTCTTGCTTAAGTTGCTTTATTTCTTGGTTTAATTGAGTTGCTTTGAATTGATCCTGCAATGCAGCCAATGCATTAATAATACTATCGCTTCTCAATAGTCTTAGTTCACCTATAAACTTTTCATGAAGGATCATTGCACTAGAGTAATTACCTTGGCTTGCTTCAAGTAATGACTTGGTGCCTAAACCATTTCGGATCATCCGCTCACTTTTATACTCGTGGGCAAGCGCTGTTGAACGCTCCAAGCTCATTTTAGCTTTATCGAGTTCCCCTTTTACAAATTGTACCTTTCCCAAAGCATATAGCGCATTAAGCTCCAAACTTTGATTTGAAATTTTAAGTGCAAATTTCTCACCTAATCTTGCTTGTTCATAGGCAACATCCACTTTATTTAATATTAAGTTAATATTCGCTAAATTGGTGTACTGAGTTGATAAGTGGTTATAGTCATTAACAGATAAATAATAATGCAGTGCTAACTCGTAGTAATGTAGTGCTAAGTCGAATTGATTACTTTCAAAAGAAGCCACACCCATATTGTTATATACTTGGGCAATACCACTTTGATCTCCTAGCTTTTGGTAAACTTGAAGAACATCTTTATAGATAGCGAATGCACTGTCATATCGCGATAACCGCACATAAACTCCAGCGATATTAAGCAAAATATCAGCCTTATCCTGATCGCTACCTTCAGTTTCATAGAGGCTTTGTACTTTTAAATAATAATCAAGAGTGAGCTTTAAATTATGCATATCAAAATAGGCTAAACCTATATTATTTAATATATTAGCTTGTTCAAGCTTTTCATTGTTATTTTCAGCAATAACCAATGCACGACTATATTCAACAATAGCCTGCTGAAATAAGCCTTGATAAAACAGTATCACCCCTTGCATTTTTATTGCGCGAAAATTTTCTGTAGGTAAAAATGAGAGGGATGTTTCTTTTTCGAGTAGTTTAAAATAGTGTAATGCATCAGGATATTGGCCGTTAGAAAATGCTAAATTACCCAACTCTGAATACACTAAAGCACGATCTTTAGCGGTGGTTGCCTGCATTTCCAGCAATGTATTACCAGATTGAAGCTTTGCACTCCATTGCTGTTGTTGTTTAAACTCATCAAGTAACAAAGTAGCATTTTGTGCACAGCTCGGTGGAGCTAGCGCACTACATACAATGAATAAAAGGCACTTAAACTTGCCTCGCATAATTTTAATCCTTCAGATTGTTACTTATAACAATGTAATCTTTATCGAAGATACACCAATTACTAGGGCGTAAACAATGCTTAACCCACTGATTGACCAGATATTTGATTTAATATTAACAAAGCAAGTTTGGCAAGTTCATATTCTAGCATCAGAACTTATAAATAGTGGTGCAATTAAATCACTTGATAAAAATCCTGATCGTGATTTATTTAAGCGCAACTTTCTCATCATGAATGCACTGTATCAACTTCAAACTCAGCTTCATCCGCAAACATTGTTAGTTTCAGCTTTGCATATAGAACTTTTAGAAAAAGAGAGTGAGTACCCACTAATAATTAAAACAAGTTTGAAGGACTATTATCTAAACTGGGAAAATTACGACGCCTCAGCACAAGAAGTGGATGCACTCTTGACTAGTTTTTGGGAGAGGGTAAAACATGCAGATACAACAGTAACGTTAACAAAAGAAAATTATGATGAGCTCACTGCTGAGTGGGAATTGCCAACTAACTTTACCCTTAAAGAGCTACAAAAACGCTGGCGGCAACAAGCTCTCAAAAATCATCCTGACAAGCCTGGCGGCTGCGAAATAAAATTTAAAAAAGTAAAAGGAGAATACGAGCAACTAAAAGCAGCTGCTCGTTAACACATTAATTCAAATATAAATTAACGTGTAAGGCGACGAGCGCGTATTTTACGCCCCTTAATGTTGCCTTCGGTTAATTTACGAAGTGCTGGTTTTGATGAGTTACGTTCAACAGCAACAAATGCTACGTTATCGAGTACATTAATTTTACCTACTTGACGACCTGCAACCCCATCCTTACCTGTCAGAGCACCTAAAATATCTCCAGCGCGCACTTTCTGCTTTTTACCTGAATCTATCATTAAAGTAACCATTTCTGGGCGGTACGGCGGCTTGTCTAATAAATTAAACGGAGGCATTTGCTCAGGCGTAATATCGCGTTCGTAATGATCGCCAATTTGTGCAATTTTAAACGCTTCGGCTTCACCATAAATCGAACATGCAATGCCCTTTTTACCAGCGCGACCAGTACGACCAACACGATGTACATGTGTTTGCGTGTCGTGTGCTAAATGGTAGTTAATAACCATGTCCATGTCATCAATATCTAAACCACGTGCTGCAACATCGGTGGCAACAAGTATTGAAGCACTTTTATTTGCAAAGTGAATTAGCGTACGTTCACGATCGCGTTGTTCTAAATCACCATGCAATGCAACAGCGCTGAAGCCTTCGTCAGCTAAATCATCACACACTTGTTGTGTTTCTACTTTGGTATTACAAAATACAACACAGCTTTGTGGCGTAAATTTAAGTAGCAATAATTTAAGCGTTGGGTAGCGCTGCTTGTTATTATCCATTTTGTAGAAGTACTGCTTAATTGTACTTTTAGCTTGCTCTTCTTCTACTTTAACCATTTCTGGATTTTGAAGTACACGCTTAGCAATTGCTTCAATAGCTCTTGGGAATGTTGCACTAAATAACAATGTTTGACGATTTTGTGGAATACGCTCAATAATTGCATCAAGTGTGTCTTGAAAACCCATATCAAGCATTTGATCTGCTTCATCAAGTACCAGTGTTTCAACATCATCTAAACGCAAAGTACCTTTACGGATATGATCATCAACACGCCCAGGTGTGCCAACAATGATATGCGCGCCATGTTCAAGTGAACCAATTTGCGGGCCAATTGAAACACCACCACATAACGTCAGTATTTTAATATTATGAATGCCGCGCGCTAATTTACGCATTTCAACTGCAACTTGCTCAGCAAGTTCGCGAGTCGGACATAACACTAAAGATTGAATACGAAAACGTTTTACGTTTAGTTTAGCTAAAACACCCAAGCTAAACGCAGCAGTTTTACCTGAACCGGTTTTTGCCTGAGCAATGATATCTTTACCAGCAAGTACAGGCGGCAAACTTTGCGCTTGCACAGGTGTCATGTGGGCATAGCCAAGTGTTGATAAATTATCAACGAGTCCAGCTGGTAAAGCCAAAGATGAAAAAGCAGTTGAAGTCACAGTAAATTCCATAGCAATAAAATAACATGGGAGAAAGTCCCACTAAATATGCCGCTAATAATAGCAGAATTCGTAATTGGCAACCATTAGCAAACACATTATAAACAGGTTAATGAAAGGTGTTAAAAATGACAGTAGTTTGCATTAAAATCTTGATTGTTTTTTACATATCTGCCCTGGAAGCAATTAATGAAACTGAACTCTCTTTACATAGCACTATTAGCAAGTATTACCGCAAACGCACATGCAAACTCTACCGACCTTGAACGCATAGAAGTAAAAGGTAGCTACTTTAACGATTACAAAGTAGATAACGCCAATGGCGCAATGAGAACATCAGCTTCATTACTTGAAACTGCACAATCTGTTACTGTAATAACCGACACTATTATTAGCGAACAACTTGCCACTACCCTTGGCGAAGTACTCACAAATGACGCAAGCCTAACAGCTGGCTCACAACAACGAAACCGTGAAGTATTTAACTTGCGTGGGTTTGAGCTAAGTTCATCTACGGGTTATTTACGCGACGGGCATCAACATTGGTCACACTATCAACAACCCATCGAAATATTGCAACAGGTTGAAGTAATTAAAGGTCCATCAAGCATTTTATATGGTCAGTCAGGCCCGGGTGGCTTGGTTAATATGGTCACTAAAAAGCCTACAGCACAAACATTATTTAATGCCAGTGCCGATGTAGATCAGCATGGCTCAACCCGTTTTATGGTTGATGCTGCAGGCGCATTAACTGAATCGGAAGATTTACGTGCTCGTGGTATTTTAGTAAAGCAAGACGTTGACTACTGGCGTGAATACCAAAACGGCGAAAACCGTGAACGCGACCGCTTTTTAGGTGCTTTAGTTGTAGATTACGATATTAGCGACAACGCATTAGTGCGTGTACATTACGACCGCACAGACGACGAAGCCGGTTTAGATACGGGCGCATGGATAGACGACAATGCAAATGTAATTGGCGATGATAAAACAATCCGTGATATGTCTTGGGCATTTACCGACATAACCGTAGAAAACCTAGGTGTAGACCTAGAGGTATTTTTAACCGATAACTGGCAAGTAAAACTTGGTTACAACGAACAAACGTTTGAACGCCAACGCTTTGAGTCAGCACCTCGCATGCCTAATGGCTTTGCTGAAGGTGACAGCTATGAATCTCGCCCTTACGATCGCTTTGATGATTGGCAATTTAAAACTGCATTTATTGATTTTATTGGTGAGTTTGAAACCGCGGGCATTCAACACCAGTTATTAGTAGGCGCTAACTCGCTTGATTACTACTACGGGCAATTACGCACAGCACTGCCTAAAGAAGAATACCTTTACTATTCAGCAGGTCAAGACGAGCCATCTCGTCCATCAATCAGCTATAAAACAGATGATACAATAAGCGAAACTGAATACGACTACTACGGTATTTACGTTCAAGACTTAATTTCGTTCTCACCAGAGTGGCAATTATCGCTAGGTGGCCGTTACGATAAGCAAACGCGTGAAGGCCAAAATAACGAATCATTTGTACCAAAAGTAGGTGTGCTTTATCACCCAAATGCTTCTGCAACTATATACGCTAGTTACTCAGAAGGCTTTGAGCCACAAAATGAGACCATCACCGACGAAACTGATATTAACTTCGGTATGGAAATAGATGCTGTTACCTCTGAACAAAGAGAACTTGGCATAAAATGGCAACTGCTTGATGACCGTTTACTGCTTAGTGGTGCCGTTTTCGATATAAGTAAAAACGGAACGCTGGTCACTGAAGACCTTGTAGCTCCTATTGGCTCAGTTACAACCGAGACAAATCAGGTTGGCGAACAACGCCACAAAGGCTTTGAAGTTGCAGCACAAGGCGCTGCAACCGATCGTTTATTTGTAATGGCCTCTACGATGTATTTAGATGCGAACTATGAAAGAGCGAATGATGAGCTGCAAGGTAAACGCCCGACCGACGCACCTAAATGGTCGGCATCACTTTGGACTCGTTATGAGCTAAATGATGCGATTGCTTTTAACGCTGGTGCTTTTTATGAAGGCGAGCGCTTTGCAGATAGCGATAATACAATTACTAAAGATGCATATACACGTGTTGATGTTGGTGCAACTTACAAATTTAATATAAACAATACTGATATCAACCTACGTTTAACGTTAAAAACTTATTTGATAAAAGCTATTTAGGTGGTGGCGGCACTAATAATGTAACTGTTGGCGAAGGTACTAATCTTCGTTTAGCTGCGCAATTTAGCTTTTAAATAAATGCCTTAAATAACAGCTTTAAAATATAGCCCGCGTACATGTACGCGGGCTTTTTTTATATCTAAACGTTTATACCTAACAGCATTAAACCTATTACAAAGCCTATTCATCTCATCTATTTTTTATCATGTTTGTTACATGTTCTAATAGCACTAATTATTAAAAAGGCCTACCAAAATGAAAAAATTAATTACCGCACTGCTGCTTACTAGCAGTATGGCTGCAAACGCTAACAACGCCGAATTTACCCAAAAGCAATTACAACAAGTCAATGAAGTGCGCACCTCTGCACTAAATAGTGATCTAAGCTATAAATTACTAGAGTCATTAACAACTGAAGTAGGCCCTCGCTTACCTGGTACTGAAAATGATAAAAAAGCAATGGCATGGGCTAAAGCTAAATTTAATGAGCTTGGTTTTGATAAAGTATGGCTTGAAGAAGCGACTTTTCCTGAATGGCGCCGTTATAGTGAAAGCGGAAAAATACTAACACCAAGCGAGCAACCACTGCACTTAACTGCATTAGGTAACAGTATAAGTACCCCAAAAGATGGGATTACCGCACCAGTAGTCTTGTTCGAAACACTTGATGAACTAAAAGCCGCACCGGCGAACAGCTTAAAAGGCAAAATTGCGTATATTAATTACCGCATGAACCGCGATATAGACGGGAATGGTTACGGACCTGCTGTAAAAGCACGTGCAACTGGCGCTATAGAAGCGTCTAAAAAAGGCGCTGTTGCCTACATGATGCGCTCGGTAAGTACCGGTCATCATCGTTTTGCACACACCGGTGGTAGTTACTATAAAGAAGGTGTTACAAAAATACCTAACGTAACCATTGCTAACCCAGATGCAGATCAAATAGCACGCTTAGTCGCTTTAAATAAGGACGTATCGGTAAATATTAATGTGCAAACCGAAAGCCTTGGTGAAGGCACTGGTTATAACGTTATTGGCCAATTTAATGGTACCGAAAACCCTGAGCAATATGTATTAATTGGCGGGCATTTAGATTCTTGGGACTTAGGGACTGGCGCATTAGATGACGGCGCAGGCGTTGCACTAACAATGGCAGCCGCTAAACATATTAGCGATGTAAAACGTCCTAAGCGCAGTATTCGTGTGGTACTTTTTGCAGCCGAAGAGCTAGGCCTTTGGGGTGCAAAAGCCTATTTTGCAAAGCATAAAAACGAGCTAAGCAATATTGTTGCAGCCGCTGAGTCTGATTTTGGCGCCGATGTTGTATATGCTTTTGAATCGAACGTAAGCGCAGAGTCACTTCCTGTAGTGCGTGCTATTGCAAAAGAACTTTCGCCGTTAAATATTGAGCATATTGGTAAAAACCAAGCGAATGGTGGCCCCGATCTAATTCCACTTAAAGCAGCAACCTCAGCGCCTATTTTTGAACTTGCTCAAGATGGAACAGATTACTTTGATTACCACCATACAGCTGACGATACGCTTGATAAAGTAACACCTGCTAAGCTTCGTCAAAATACCGCTGCATACGCTGTATTTGCTCTAATGGCTGCCGATGCAAAAACAACTATTAAGCCTAAAGCTCAAAATAAGTAATAACAGACATACTTACTTACAGTTTGTGGCTTTAACTAACACGCTTCTTGTTTTACCTTTAGGTAATTAAACAAGGAGCGTGCTTTATGTTACTTTTCAACACGAGTGAATCATTTCCACATTTTGCACAAACAACACGCTGCCCTCATTGTCAAAGCGACGCCTACCATTTAGTAAATAAAAGCCGCTATTTACGGTTTAGTATTTTACCTATGCTTGCCTTAAAATTAAGTTATAAACGCGAGTGCTATCAATGCGGAAAAAGCGAACAGGTTAAAATAACGCAACTACCGTTAATAGAAAAACTAAGCCTACCCAAATACTTTATTGGCGCATTTTTATTACTTTGGATTGTTTCGTTTTTTTATCAACAGCATCTTGATACCGAGACTAAAAAGCAAAGCTATTTGAATACACCTAAAATATATGACACCTATTTAGTACACGCCGATAAATTTACACACGAACCCTGGACCCTAACCAATTTAAGAATTGCTCAAGTTTTAAGTTTTGATAAACAGTTTATTACCTTTCAGATAAGCAACTACAGCTATAAACGTAATAATAGTATTACTTTGGCAATGCGTACCAGCCAGCTAATTCAAGACAATTACTTTTCCACTAAAACAATCACTCTCCCTCGTGATGAAGTAAAGCGTTTGTATAAAGACGAAGCTATTTATGACGTGCTGCGACCTTATGCCAACAGCCTTTATGGCGGGTTTGTGATGTTCCCTCCCAAACCTAAGCCACTATATAAAGGTTTAAAACTCGATAAAAACAATCAACAAGGCATAATTTATTTTAAAGATAAGTTATTTGTTGAAGCATTTAATAGCTTTAAGCTAGCTGCTGAAGCAGGCTCTCAGTGGGGGCAATTAAATTTAGCGCAAATGTATCGTGATGGTCAGGGAATAGATCAGGATCAACAGCAAGCTATTTATTGGTATAAAAAGGCCATTGAGCAAAAAAATACTAAAGCACAATTTGAATTGGAGTCACTTTGTAAAATAACTATCTGTAAATGAGTGAACTTTAATATAGCTGGCGCAACAAGTACGCCAGCTATAAATTATTTTGTAAATAACTTTGTATAACCTACATGTATAAGCACAACAACTAAGCCGGCAATAACGCCTAGCAAACCATCAAACAAGAGAGGTGCTAATACTTCTCCTGTACCGCCAGCAACCGATTGAGCATAGCTTGTTACATCCAACTGTATATGATGCAGCAACGCAACACCATGGACCAAAATACCGCCGCCTACTAAGAACATCGCAATGGTGCCCGCAAACGCTAAAAACTGCATTAGCCTAGGTGCGGCGGCAAGCAAACCTTTACCTAGTAATTCTTTAAATTTATTAGGGGCTGTTGATCTTTGTAGTATATATATTAATCAGCCCATATTGGTAGCCACATCATAGTGAATGCTAAAGCGAGCATGGAATGATAATTCCGCTCAAGCTTTTCATACCGTGTGGCTATCCCTCTATATTGTTTGATCCGACCAAAGGCATTCTCAACTAAGTGCCTATATTTGTACATGCACCAGTCAATATCTTCATTACCCACTAAACTGTTATCCTTGCGTGGAATAACGGGTGTAGCGCTATTGTCACGAATAAACTCTCTTAGTTTTTCACTATCGTAGCCTTTATCTGCGACAACAACATTACTCGTTGGGCAATTGGCTACAAGTGACTCTGCATGGACGATATCATGCGTATTTCCACAGGATAATTCATAATAAACAGGCAATCCTCCGCTATCTACTGCAAGATGAATTTTAGTCGAATTACCACCTCGACTCTTACCGATTGATTCATTGTCAGCGGTTCTTGCACCGCAACTATGCTGGTGAGCCCTGACAATACTGCCATCAATAAAGATCCAATCCATATCAGCATAGTGGGATAACACTCGAAATAATTCATTCAAAATATCTTTTTTGGACCATAAATTAAATCGTCTATAAATAGCACTCCACGAGCCGAAATAAGACGGTAAATCTCGCCAAGGAATACCGGTACGCATCTTATAGAGTATGCCTTCGAGCGTTTTTCTATGCTCAGGCTTATTATAAATTCGACCACTTAAGTGCATTACTTTTGATAAGACATTCCATGTCGCGTCTGTTAACATTAATCTTGGCATGAGGGTTCGGTGTAACGTTTTTTAGCGAATTCAATTATACCTTATCCTTATGCTGTTTGTTTTTTATACCGCAAAGATCAACACGCCCTAGCCTTCACCTTTGATTGGTTAAGTAAATAAAGTCCGGCATCATCCAGTTTTACAATACCTGCCACTAAGCCATAAACGCCAATAGTCATTATAATTGCGATAACGCAGAGCACTAAAGCTTGGTTAAATAATGTAGCACCAGCAACAGTACCTAGCGTAATAACAATGATTTCAGCAGAAAGAATAAAGTCTGTTCTTATAGCGCCTTTAATCTTTTGTTTTTCGTACTCAACTAAATCTAGTTTCTCGCTTTCATCAACTACTTCATTATGATGAGGTAAAAAATTAGCAAATACTTTTTCAGCTCCCTCAAAACATAAAAACAAACCACCCATCATTAAAAGCGGTGTTATTAACCAAGGCAGCCATACGCTTATTAATAAAGCGGCGGGTACGAGTATCGCTTTATTTAAAAATGAGCCCTTTGCCACAGCCCAAACAACCGGTAATTCACGCTCTGCTGCTACACCTGTAACCTGCTGTGCATTGAGTGCTAAGTCATCGCCTAATACACCCGCTGTTTTTTTTGTTGCTACTTTACTCATTGTCGCAATATCATCAAGTAAAGTGGTTATATCATCTAATAACGTTAAAAGGTTAGTGCCTGCCATAAAGCTTCCGAGCTCAAAAAATATTGCTATAAACATAACGTAAAGCACTACTTTCACCAACGGTTAATTTAGCTTTGTTAATCTCTAATTAGAATTAAGGGCAGGGCTTCCCAAAGATGATCATTTTGAACGTAGATGGAGGTAAGAGTGAAAATAAATATAGCAATTATAGTCAGCTTACTTAGCTTAATCGCATGTAGCGAACAGCAAGTAAATACTACCTATCTATGTGGTAAAAACAAACTAACACTAAGTATTATCAACGATAAATATGCTGAGCTTACTTTTAACAACGAAACGCATTTAATTAATCATGAAAAAAGTGCATCAGGGAATAAGTACATAAGCGAAAATGTACTGTTTTGGGGTAAAGATAATCACGCCATGCTTATAATTTCAGGGAAAAAGCAGCAATGCATTATTAATTAGCCACCAATTAACAACATCTAAAAAACACTGCTACACTAAATAAAGTGTTAATTTTGTTGATGAAGTTATGCGCTCTATTGCTATAAAACATAAAATAATCTTAGCTTTTTCTGCCATAGGGCTGTTAATGCTGACTAGCTGTGTGTTTTTTTATTGGTCGTTAAACCAAATTAGTATTACTACTTCACGTATAGAAACCTTAGCCGTTCCAGTACAACAAGTTAGTAAAGATTTAAGGCTTTCACTTCTTTCCATAACTAAATTTAATGCTGTTGCTTACAGCCAGACCAAACCAGATTCACTATTGCGAAATAAAGACCAAGCATACGCAGAGCAAGAGCAATTTCTAACAATGCTTAATGCGCTTGAATCTCAACTGTTTCAGCAGCAAAATATGCAAGCTTTACTTGCAGCAACAACTGATAACTTTAATCAACTAAGCAAAATAAGTGCTGCAATGTTTAGTGCAAAGGAACAACGATTTAAAGCACAAAACTCGGCCCTATCACTTATTAAAGAATTCATTGAGCAATTGAGTAGCTTGAGTAATCGTTTGCTTGATATAGAGCTATTAGAAGTACCCTCAACACAACAGCCTCTACTCGATTCTATGTTTGGTACGGCAACACGTATTGATGATCTACTATTTAATTTAAGTAACAATGTTAAAAGCATCACTCAAACTACAAGTACTAGCGACTTAAGTAATCACCAACAAGATACTTTGTTTTTACTCGATAATATTCAGCCTAACTTTACTTACCTAGAGCAGCAGGCGACACCTTTTAGTAATGATCTAAACATCGGCCAACTTACTATTGAGTTCAACGATTTAAGGGATCTCTTAAATGCGCCAAATGGTATTTATGTAAAACAAAAGAAAACGATTGAAAACAAAACAACGGCGCAACAAAAATTTGAACGCTTTCAACAAGAATTTATAAACACAGAAAACCAATTACTTAAACTTAATAAACTTGCTGATGAACGATTTAACACCCTTCAAAATAATGCCAAATCAGCCATTAATATGGGCTCAAGCTCGGTAATTATAATCGCCCTTGTACTGATTATACTGGTGATCATAATTTCAATTTTTACCACCAATGCAATGCTAAAGCCCCTTAATAAAGTAAATCGTGATTTAGCTTGCATAGCCTCAGGTGACTTTTCTAAGCGCAGCCATCCACGCAGTAAAGATGAGTTTGGCACTTTACTTAACAATATTAATAAACTTAGTGACGACTTAAGCCATTTAATAAAAGCAATTAGTAACGATGCACATGAACTAGACAAATCAGCGATTCAAACCAGTGAAAAAGGCCAGCAAATGACCATTGTTGCCCAACTACAGCTAGAGCGGAGCGCACAAGCAACTGCGCTTGCACAAAGTATGCTAGATAATTCACAAGCCGTGTACGAACAAGCTGATAGCACATCAAATGAAATAACTAACGCCTCACAGTTTGCTAATGACGTTAACCAAATAGCCAATCAAAATAGCCAAAGTATTGAGGCACTATTAAGCCGTTTAGATAAGGCAGTTAGTAGCACAAAAGAGCTTGCTGAATTTACCGAACTCATTGGTGCCATTGTAGAGACTATTAGTAGTATTGCTGAGCAAACAAACTTGCTTGCGCTCAATGCTGCAATAGAAGCGGCAAGAGCTGGTGAAAATGGACGAGGATTTGCAGTTGTCGCTGATGAAGTTCGCTCACTAGCTGCGCGTACACAAAGCTCAACAAGCGAAATAAATACCATGATCCAAACATTACAACAGCATACTAAAACAACACAAAGTGAAATTAATGATGGCCAACAACAAGCCAAAAAATGTGTTGAAAATAGTGCTGAACTAAATAAAGCTGTAGAGCGTATAAAAAGCACATTACTATCGGTTAATCAAATGAGCGAACAAATAGCAAAGGCCTCTCATGAACAGTTAACTAATAGTAACGACATCCAAAAAATAATGGCAAAGGTAACAGAGCAAGCCACCTTAAATGCCAAAAACGCGACAACCCTAGCAAGCGAAAGTGAAGACGTAAATCAACTTGCACACTCTCTAACGAGTGCCGTAGAGCGCTTTAAGTTTTAAGCACAAGTAATGACTTGCCTTGCATGAAATGGGTATAATACTTCAACTCTTTTGCTTAATAGCGGCCCACAATGAAATATAAAGATCTACGTGATTTTATCGATTTACTTGAGAAAAAAGGCGAACTTAAACGTATCACCCAAGAAATCGACCCGTATCTTGAAATGACCGAAATATCTGATCGCACATTGCGTGCAAAAGGTCCTGCGTTATTATTCGAAAATCCAAAAGGCTACGATATGCCGGTGCTTACCAACTTATTTGGTACACCAAAGCGCGTTGCTATGGGAATGGGCCAAACAGAGGTTAGCGAGCTACGTGAAGTCGGTAAACTGCTCGCTTTTTTAAAAGAGCCTGAGCCACCAAAAGGCATTAAAGAAGCTCTAGGCGCTATACCTATTTTTAAGCAAGTGCTTAATATGCCAGCAAAAGAAGTTAAAAAAGCGCCTTGCCAACAAGTAGTTTTAGAAGGTGATGATGTCGATTTAACTAAGTTGCCCATTCAGCATTGCTGGCCAGGTGATGCAGCGCCATTAATTACTTGGGGCCTTACGGTCACTAAAGGCCCATATAAAAAACGCCAAAATCTGGGTATTTATCGCCAGCAATTATTAGGAAAAAATAAAATAATTATGCGTTGGTTGTCACATCGTGGTGGCGCGCTTGATTTTCAAGAATGGTGTAAAGAAAACCCAGGGCAACCCTACCCTGTATCGGTAGCACTAGGTGCCGATCCTGCCACTATATTAGGTGCTGTAACGCCTGTACCTGACACTCTAAGCGAATATGCATTCGCTGGCTTATTACGTGGTAGCAGAACCGAAGTTGTAAAATCTATTTCAAATGACCTACAAGTCCCTGCCAGTGCAGAAATAGTACTTGAAGGTTACATAATGCCTGGTGAAATGGCGCCAGAAGGCCCTTATGGTGACCATACCGGTTACTATAATGAAGTAGATGACTTTCCAGTAATGACGGTCACTCACTTAACGCATCGTAAAGATCCTATTTATCACAGCACATTTACTGGCCGACCGCCTGATGAGCCTGCGATTTTAGGTGTAGCACTTAATGAAGTGTTTGTGCCGATATTACAAAAGCAATTTCCTGAAATTGTTGACTTTTACCTTCCGCCTGAAGGGTGCTCATATCGTATGGCGATTGTAACAATGAAAAAACAATATCCTGGCCATGCCAAGCGCGTGATGATGGGGGTTTGGTCGTTCTTACGTCAGTTTATGTATACCAAGTTTGTAATTGTGTGCGATGACGATATTAATGCCCGTGATTGGGAAGATGTTATTTGGGCTATAACAACCCGAATGGATCCTGCGCGTGATACAACATTAATAGAAAACACGCCTATTGATTATCTCGATTTTGCATCGCCAGTCTCTGGCCTTGGTTCAAAAATGGGAATGGATGCTACCAATAAATGGCCTGGCGAAACCACCCGCGAATGGGGCGAGCCTATTGTTATGGATAAAGACACCAAAGACCGCGTAGATGATATTTGGGAAAGCCTTAATATTGTTTAAGTGTTTATATGTAAGTACATAACAGGCTATAAAATAACCCTGCAGATATGCTAGAATCGAGTCATTCGATTGCGTATCTGCTGTTAAAAGCGCTGCTAAAAGGTAAAAAATGCAAACATTAAAAGCTGAAGTTGTAGCTATCAGCCCACTTACAGAATTTGTTCATAAAGTAATTTTAAAGCCACAACAACCTGTGACCTTTGAAGCTGGCCAATACATGCAACTCGTATTAGGCGAAAAAGACAAACGTGCTTTTTCTATTGCTAGCCGCCCTTCACAGTGCGATGCAATAGAACTGCATATTGGCGCATCTGGTGCCGATTCTTATGCAATGCAATCGTTAGAACATTTACGAAACGCCCATACCACAGGGCAGTTAGTAGACATTGAAGCTGGCCTAGGTATTTCACAGTTGCGCCTGCAATGTGAGCGCCCTATTATTTTACTCGCCGGCGGTACTGGTTTTTCATACGCAAAATCAATGGCTGATCACTTAGCTGAAATTAAGTGCGACCGTCCTGTATTATTTTACTGGGGTGTAAAAGAAGAGTCAGCTTTATACGCGCGCACAGAAATGCAAACATGGGCCGATAGCCATAAAAACTTTGAGTTTATCCCTGTGGTAGAAAATCCATCAGCGAATTGGCAAGGTCATACTGGCTATGTACACAAAGCCGTAATGCAAGATATCGTATCACTTGCCCCATATGATATTTATATGGCGGGTCGTTTTGACATGATAGGTATAGTCCGCGATGACTTTATTACCCATGGTGCAATTCGTGAAAACATGTACGCCGACGCATTCGCATTTATCAAATAATTGAAATTTACTTTCAGTTATAAATAAAAGCACCTAATCGGTGCCTTTATTTTTATAACAACAAATATTTAATAGTTAAAACCTATCAACCCCATCAATATAAACAATTTCCTAAATCCCTATCTATAAACCATACTTTGTATAGAACATCAGCGGGAGAGACCCAAATGCTAAATACAAAAGTAAAAGATTTTATGCAACGCAAGTTGCCAAATATCACACCAGATACAGAAATGACGACAGCCATAGCAGAACTACAAAAATTTAAACTACTTGGTGCACCAGTATTCGATAAAGATAAATGCTTAGTCGGATTTATTTCCGAACAAGAGCTTTTAAAGCCACTTATGCAAAGCAGTTATTTTTGTGATGGTATAGTAAAAGTATCGCAGCTTATGCAAACAGGAGTCGTTACTATAGATGGTGATACAAATATTATTGAGCTTGCTGAAAAAATGCAGCCTGGTAAACCAAAAAACTACCCAGTTGTAGATGGCATTAAAGTAATCGGTATGATCAGCCGGGCAGATGTACTTAAAGCACTTTACGATAATTACATAAGCTGCCAAACACACTAAATTGCAGATAACAAAGAGTTATTGTCAAATCTGGTGTATGAGCTCATCTTGATGCTCTGTTTGATCTTGAGTTATTCTTTCGCCGTCTTTAAATTTTACCCCTGTAATTACTTCAGCCAGTAGCTTAAATCCTCGCAAGCGGTACCATTTTTTCTCTGCCGACTGCGCGAGTTTAAAAACCATCATTAAGGTGGTTGTCCGGCTGCCACAACTCTTCACTTTATGCGTTCTCAGCCTTACCGTCGCAAACGTTGACTCTATCGGATTACTCGTTCTTATGTGCATCCAATGCTCAGCAGGATAATCATAAAATGCCAGCATTTCATCTTTATCCTTCATCAAGCAATCCGTCGCTTTTGGGTATTTGACTGAGTAATTTTTAACAAATAAATCATACGCTTTATAAGCAGAAGCTCGACTCTCTGCCATCCAGATATCTTGTAAATTCGCTTTGATTTTAGGTTGCATTGATTTCGGCACTTTGTTTAGCACATTCGCGATTTTATGCACCCAGCAACGTTGATGTTGGGTTGTTGGCCATACTTTGGTGAGGGCATTCCAAAACCCCAGCGCACCATCCCCTATGGCCAATTTTGGTGGTATTGTTAGACCCTGTGAGCGCAGTTGATTTAACACTTCAGTCCAGCTCTGCTCAGACTCACGAACCCCGTCAACCACCGCCAATAGCTCCTTTCTGCCCGTTTCATCTACCCCCATAATTACCAGTAAGCACAGCTTATCATCCATTCGAATTTTACTGTAAATCCCATCGGCCCAGATATACACATATCGACGTTTAGCCAAGGAACGTTTAGACCACTGCTGATACTCCGTTTCCCAGGTGGATTTCAACCGAGAGACACTATTGGCCGACAAACCTTTGGCTTGCTCGCCTAAAAGAGACACTAAAGCGGGCTGCATATCACCCGTCGAAATTCCTCGTAAATAGAGCCATGGGATCAGCTCTTCGATATTTTTTGTCCGTTTCAGATAAGGCGGGATCAAGGCACTATTGAATTTAATGCCTTCCTTTTTTCGATCCCTGACTTTAGGTATTTTGACCTCAATATCACCAAGGCCTGTTTGGATCGTACGCTCAGGCTGGTGACCATTTTTGACGATCCGCTGAAGTCCCTCGACGGTCTCATGCTGGTATTGAGCCAATAAAACAGCCAACTCAGCCTCAATCGCTTGAGCTAACAACTGCTGCGCCCCGCTTTTAAGCAACTGCTCTAACGGATTGTCTGGTTTTTCAATGGAAATAACATTATCATTTTCAGTCATTGCGATGTCTCTCTGGTTAATTGTTGATCCGGTCAAGATCAATTAACAGATTACATCGCAATGACTTTTTCTCATACACCAGAAACGACTATAGCTCGATAACAAAATGCCGCTTATATAAAGCGGCATTTTTAATACTCTTAAATTAACGTGCGCTAACGATTGCCGAAAGTTCTTTTTTATCGCCATCGCTTAAAAATGCTATTTCTAATGCATTTGCTTGGGCTTTTTCCATATCAGCTTGAGATAAACCAGCTTGAGGTGCTGCAACTGCATATTCATACTCAATTTCAATCCCTTCCACAGCAGGATCATCAGTATTAATACACGCTAAAATACCGTGATCTAAAAACTGCTTAAGTGGATGCTTAGCTAGGTCGCTCACTGTACTGGTTTGAATATTACTTGTTAAGCATGACTCAATACCAATGCGATTATCGCGTAAGTAATCCATGAGCTTTGGATCTTCAATGGCTTTAACGCCATGCCCTATTCGGCTCGCCCCTAATTCATTAATTGCTTGCCAAATACTCGGAGCACCAAGAGCTTCTCCAGCATGAATAGTCGATGCTAAATAGGCATTTCGTACCTGTTTAAAGTGCGCTACAAACAACTCACCCGGGAAGCCAATTTCGTCACCCGCTAAATCAACCGCTACTAAATCATTTTTAAATGCGAGTAATGCATCAAGCTCTTTCTGGCATGTTTTTACGCCATAAGTACGCGATAAAATACCAATTAAATTTGCTTTTATGTTTGCGCCTTTTGTTGCTGATTTAATACCATCAACAACCGCTTCTACAACCCCTTGCGGGTGTAAACCTTGGCTTTGTGCCATATAGTAAGGGCTAAAACGAAGCTCTACGTAATCAAGGCCTTGGGCTTGAGCATCTTCAATGTTTTCAATCGCTATGCGCCTACACGCATCGTAGTCGCCAAGTACTGCAACACCCCAATCTAACTTTTGTAAAAAAGCCATAAGATTTGGCTCAGGATCAATAACTTGAACATGAGGAATGAGTGCCTCAACATTATCTGCAGGTAACTCTATATTAAACTGACGACCAAGTTCTAATATGGTTTGCGCACGTACATTACCGTCTAAATGGCGGTGAATATCTAGCAAAGGTAATTTTCTATTGATCATAATAGCAACCCAGTTTAGTTAAATTTGCGCGCATGATACGCAGATATAGTTATTTTTCAAGTCTATATGGTTTGCGGTAAGTTTAAGCGGTCATATGTCTGCTTTTTGTGCAAAAATAACGTAACTTATTTATGTGATAAATGATGCCACAGTGTTTTAAATAGCGTATTAGCATCAATTGGCTTGGTTATATAGTTATCCATTCCACAAGCAACTGCTTTTTTAACATCATCATCATGCGCGTTGGCAGACAAACCAATAATAGGTAAATCAATCAGCCCTAAATCATTACGGATAACTTTGGTTGCCTGTAAACCATCCATATTTGGCATTTGAATATCCATCAGCACAATGTCATAACTATTGGTAGTCAACATTTTTATTGCTTCAAACCCATCACTCGCAATATCAGCTACACACCCCTTGGTCTTTAATATTGCACTAGCAACATGTTGATTTAAAGAATTGTCCTCAACTAAAAGCAGCTTATAATCAGTAAACGATAAGCTCTCAACATCTATCTCATTATATTGTTGCTGTACCTGCTCTGCTTTTGGTAGGGGGGAATTCAACGGCACACTAAATGTAAAAGTAGAGCCTTTACCCTCGTGGCTAGCTAAATCAATAGCCCCTCCCATCAACTCAACCAGTTTTTTGCAAATACTCAAACCTAGTCCTGTGCCACCATATTGTCGAGAAGTAGAACTATCGGCTTGAGAAAAAGGTTTAAACAACTGTTTTTGAGCTGCTTCACTAATACCAATACCCGTATCGTTAACACTAAAATAAGTCATCTTTTTTGATTGCCATACTTTAAGTGTTATGCAGCCTTGCGCTGTAAATTTAACTGCATTATTAAGTAAATTTAAAAGTATTTGTTTTAAACGAATAGGATCGGTATGAATAGTTAAGTTTGTTGTTTTATCGTAATCGAGATGCAATTCCAGTGACTTAACATCTACTTCAAATTGCATTAAATTCGTCACTTCATCCACTAAGCGACCCACATTAATTGGCTCTTGTACTAAATCAAGTTTGCCAGCTTCCATCTTAGAGAAATCGAGTACATCGTTTAATACCCTCAGTAACACACCAAGCGCACCATCCGCTTGCTCTATATAAGTTCGAGCCTGTGGCCAATCATTTTGCTGCAGCGCTAAATAGTGCAGTCCTTTTATACCATTAATAGGTGTGCGCACCTCATGACTCATATTAGCTAAAAACTGGCTTTTAATATGGCTTGCTTCATCAGCTTTTTGCTTTTCTTGACGTAAAACACGAGTTTGTTTTGCCACTTGCTCACGAATTTGTATATTTGTACCAGTAACCGAAATCAAAAAAGTTATTAATAACCACACAAATAGCATACCTACTATTTGTGCAAGCCAATACATTAACCATGATGTTCTAACTACAGGCTCATGTAATTGCACTTGCCAGATCCGCTTGCCAATAAGTAATTGGTATTCTTTTAATAGTTCAAAAGAATGAGTATCGGCTGTGTAAATACTCTGTTTTTGATTGGGTAAAGTCACATCTAAAAAGCTAGCTGCAACGAGGTTATTTTGGTCAAATAATAACGATTGCGATAATTTTTTAAGGCTTACTACTGCAACAACAAACCCTTTAAAGTCATCTTCAGTAGTGGAGTTTCCAAAAACAGGGTGCAAAAATAACACACCTTTTTCTTGCGTATTTTGTACTAAATCGATGGGCTCACTTAGCACTAGCTCATTTAAAATTTTTGCTTTGTGTAATGCTGCCGCCCTCCCTTTATTTGAGGCTAAGTCAAAACCAACAACACTTGCATTACCAATCAATGGGTATGCATAAAGTACAGGGTAATAAAAGTCACGTGAACTTACTGGCTCCCATACCCCTTCTGACCATCTTTCTTTTACATAGTAATCATCAATGTATTGAGTGTTTTCTGAGCGTTCAAAATCGGCTAATTGCTCTGCTGAAATGTAAGGTACCCATTCAAATGCAACAATTTCTTGACTATAACTAAGCTGTTTAGAAGTGAATAGCTTAAATTCATCAAAAGTCACCTCATCACTACTTGCAAAAAATGTTGCTAGCAAGCTTAGATGGGCTGACACTTCATCAATTCGTTGGCTTATAGCATCTTGAACAGACAATATTTTAAGCTCTTGTTTTTGTATTTCTTTTTCTTTTTTAAAATTAGACGCAGTATAAAATCCTGCACTAATAATGATATATATCATTAGAGAAGGAATAATAACCTGCAGCCTATTTTGAACTTGTTGATAGTTAAACCCAGCAAGCACCAGCGGAGTAAAAATTAATACTCCAACGCTATCACCTATCCACCATGCGATAAAATTATCAATAGCGCCATGTGCTGGTATTACGTGATTACTAACTAATAAAAACGTACCGACTCCTGCAGCCAGAACACAACACACTGGACCAGCTATAAATAAGCTTTGTATACAATGCTTTAAAGAAGAGAGATCAAGGGGGGCTTTTATAACTTTTGTAATAAATTGAGCGCCTATCCATGCTTGCAACACAGACGCTGTAGTAACTAACAAGGCTTGAATGGCAATTTGCCGATTGAAGATATCAGATGCGCTATCGAGGTTAACTATATTTGTTAATAACGCACCAATAATGATGCCAGGTAAAGCTCTACGATTCCACAGTAAAAGTCCAGCCAGTGCAATGCCCGAAGGAGGCCATGAAGCAACGGCATAACCATCAATAGAAAGAAGAAGATTACTAGCAAATCCAGTTAAAAAGTAAGCACTGGCTAGGCTGAAAGTTAATACGAATAAATTTTTCAATACTCAGCTCCTATACCTGTACTTACATTTAGTTTAGTTTAGTTTTTCATATTTAAGCTCATTGATACAAAACCAGTGCTTTCTCAGTTTGTGCACTTTTACTATAGCTTAGCGCAGCTTGTTCCGCGTACTGTTTTTTATTTTCAGAGTTCAACGCTTTATCAAATACCCTTGCGGCTAAATCATAGTCACCTTGTGCATTGGCAAGGCAAGCAAGTGCTAGTAATAAAGCATTATTACTTTCATCTTTTTTAAGGCGCTCTTGAATGCAGGTCTGCAACTTGATTGCATCAGCATTGGCTGCGCCATTTAAGATATGGGCAAGTTGATTGTGCTGTTCGTTGTGTTTAACCATTTTTATCAAGTCGCCCTCAATTACAGCTAGCTGACCTATCGCTGCCATTTTCGCTAAATAAGCAGTATGCGCATAAGCTTGTAGCTTTTTAGGAAGCTGTTTATATTTATGTGTAATTTTTTCAATTGGCAGAGCTGAAAAGTAAGCATTAAAAACACATGTCCACTGCTCGCTTGAAAACACCTTTTTGCGTAACAATCTTGGTAAAACGTCTTCTAAAGCATTAAAGTGCTGCTGTTGCACCAACACTTCGGTATACAGCTTTAACTCAAGCGCAGTAGCTTTTTTAGATTCGGCGCTTACACGCATCTGCGATTCAATTGCGCTACTATCGCCACTTGCTAGCCAAAGTTTCGCGACTTTTAGTTGATGCTCAGGGCTTATTTCAAATAAACGCTCAAGTGCTTTATCTGTTTGATTATTAGCAAGCGCTGCTTTGGCAAGTAATGCTAAGCGAATATCTTCAAACTTATCTGGCACACTATTACCCGATAAAGCCTGCTCTACATGCTCATAATCATCGTTAATAGCACTCCACAGAGCCTGCTCAATAGCTGCTTGTTTGCGCTCTTGATTACGTGCAAAAAAGCCATGCTTAGTATTATGATAAATCGATAATAAATAACGAATTAACTTATATGTTAAATATAAAACAACAGCGGTAATGACTGCCATTATACAAAACGATACTATAGTGCCTTCTATCGTCGTATTGTTAAATGAAATAAGTACATAACCTTTTTCATCTAGAACGAATGGAGTAACCGCTAGTACAACAACAATAGCTACAATTAAAATAATTAGCCCTATCATTGCGCCCACTCCTTAACCTTTTGTGTACTGTTTAAGGTTACTTTTGGATTAAAGTTAAGCTGCTCTTTTTCAAGTTTAGACAACGCTTTAAGTACCGTTTTAGTTGTATCATCGTCTTGCTTAAAGTACTCACCAACTAAACGTTTTGCTTCACTTAAGGCGCTAAAGAAAATACTCGCCTGCTTACTCATAAGTGCATCTTGTGCCTGAGTTATATTAAGCTTGATTCGTTGATTTATTAAATGGCGCTCTTGATCCGTAAGTAATGGCTCAATGGAAATACCTTCGTGCTGGCGAATAGTAATAAAGCTATCCACAATTTTATTCCAGCTATTACTCAAGTTTTGCTGCCAATCACTCACGTCACCACTTAAAGCATTTTCATCTATTGCAGCTGCTTCTTCAGGTAAATTAACCGCATTAAAAACTAAATTATCAACGTTATTAAGTGCACTGTTTAGCTGTAAATAAATAGCCTCTGTTGCTATTGGTTTGAGGCTATCAAGTGTTTGTATGTCTTGCATAATAGCTTGGCGAACTTCAACTGTTCCTGGGTGCTCACTAAGTAATCCATCTAAGCGTTTTAAAACAGCACTAGTGCCTTGGTAATCTTTTTCAGCCCATAGCTTAAACTCAGCCATACGTTGTAAACTGGTTACTTCTTGTGGGTTTAGAGACGAGCCTTGTTGCTGCGCCTTTTGCAAAGCTGCTTTCAATTCTTGCTGATTTTGAGCTGCACTTTCACTGAGGGCTGTGGCAATTTTTTTCTCACTATTAAACAGCGCTTGCTGTAAATTAGATTGCGCCGATTTAAGTGCTTGCAGCTCTTGAACGAGTAACTTATTTTGCTCGCTTAACTCATTAACGGCTAGGTTTTGCGCCTTACCAGCATTTAATTTTTGATAAAACTCGTATCCAACACCAGAGGCCACAATTAACGAAATCAAAAGCGCAAGTGCTGCAACCTTACTTGCTTTTTGTTTATTTTTGTCTGCCGTATTTTTTGTAGCTACAGGCTCTTGCTTTGTTGATTTAGCTGAGGCTGTGTTAGCTGTTGTTGGTGTGGCTTTTTCTGCCGTAACTGGCTTTGACTGTTCGCTCATGTTGCTACCTTGCTGATTTATGCAGGTAAACATAGCATCATCGCTAGCCCCTGCTGCAATATGTATATTAGCCAAGCTTACTTGTTGCAGCTTTAAATAAGCGGCTATCCGCTCGCTGGCAACATAAAATTGGCACTGTTGTAACCATAGTAGTTGTTGTGCAGCAAGGCTTTTAAATATAGCATCAACTGCTGCATTACTTGTTATGACTATACCGTGTACATTCTGGCTTTTCCAGTGGTCTGTCCAGTTAGAGGTGATACTCTCTGTAGGCTCACGTTTGTACACAACACAATTATTTAAAAAAGCACCGCGCTCTTTGAGCGTTTTAGCTAACTCAGGGCGGCCACCTTGGCCCTTAACTAATACTATATTACAGCCATCCACCTCGGCGAGTGATTTAAGCGCAAGTAACCCTTCTGAATCATACTGCTTTGGTACTGCTGCGCGCACACCAAATTGCTCATATATAACATCGGCTGTTTGTTGCCCAACCGCATAAAACTGCGCTTTGGTATTTATATCTGGTTTTAATTGCGAAAGTGCACTGACTGCATCTTGCGATATAAATATTATTTTATCTGCATTTAATAGTGGACTAAGCTCAGTGCTGGAGGGTGTTAAATGCGTTATTTTTAATACCGGAAATAAAGACGCCTGATAACCCGCTTGCTCAAGTTGCTGTGCAAGGGCTGCGCCTTTTCCTTCGGGCCGAGTTATCAGAATATGTGTCATTTATGCGTCTCTATAAACTTCAGCTAATATTTTGTCTGCACCTTGAGCTAGTAATTTTTTAGCAAGCTCAATACCTAGTTTTTCTGCGTCATTTACATGGCCCGTTACTTCGTCACGTAAAATTTCGCTGCCATCAACAGCACCAACTAAACCACGTAAATGCACTTGTTCGCCATCAACCAATGCATAAGCACCAATAGGAACTTGGCAACCACCTTCTAAATAGCGATTCATCGAACGCTCTGCGTTTACTCGAATACGTGTTTGTGTATGCTCAAGTGGTGCAAGTAATGCTTTGGTTACTTCATCATCAATACGACACTCGATACCTACAGCGCCTTGACCATTTGCTGGTAATGACACTTCTGGCTCAATGTAGTCAGCAATACGCGACTCCATTTCTAAACGAATAAGCCCTGCAGCCGCTAAAATAATAGCATCATATTGGCCGTCATCTAATTTACCTAAACGCGTATTTACATTGCCGCGTAAATCACGAATATCTAAATCAGGGCGAAGTGCCTTAATTTGGCACTGGCGGCGTAAGCTCGAAGTACCAACAATAGCGCCTTGTGGTAGGGCACTTAAATTAGCAAAATTGTTTGATACAAACGCATCGCGTGGATCCTCACGCTCACAAATAGTATGCAGTGCTAGCCCTTGAGGAAACTCTACTGGCACATCTTTCATAGAATGTACGGCAATGTCAGCTCGGCCATCTAGCATGGCTTGCTCTAGTTCTTTAACAAATAAGCCTTTACCGCCAATTTTAGCCAATGGCGTATCTAAAATTATATCCCCTTGCGTTGACATTGGGACTAATTCTACGCGCACATCTGTATGAAAATGCTCAAGCTCTGCTTTTACAAATTCGGCCTGCCAAAGTGCTAAAGCGCTTTTGCGCGTTGCGATGCGTACTAGTTTTGTTTTTTCTGTCATAGGGGTATCCAATTAATTACTGCGTTTAGCCTGTTTTAGTCAGCTAAAATTCTAAATTCTTTTTGGGCAATTAAATTACCTTGCTCATCAACTACATCAACACGCCAATGACCTGTTTGTGTGTTCATGATATTTTTTGTTGAGTACGTTCTGTAACGAGGCGAAGTAACATTAAGTGTAATTTCAGCCATCGTTTCACCTTCAAACGACCAAACATGCTTAACTTGCTGGCCTTGAAGGTTTTTAATCTCGCTAAAAAACGATAACCCTTCCTCAAACTGGCTTAACCTAATATCAGCAGCAAACACATTAGTAGGCTCACGCTTACTTACTTTACGAGTAAGTACCGCACGACTAATTTTACCCGTGTCTATTTGCGCCCCCAATGCCACACTTGCCACATGTGCTGTAGAGGAAAAACCTTCAGTGCCACTCAATGCGCCATCATCACTTTCTAACTCTAAAAGTAAGTCACTTTGACTAGCAGGCTCAGTTACGTTTTGGGCTTCTGCGGTTTCTTCTTGCACATCATTATCAAGGTTTGAGTTTAACTCTGTATTAATACTTTCGCTTTGATCAGTAACAATATCGTTGTTAGCCAACAAAGTCGGGGTATTATTTACAGGGTCTACTTCGGCAGGTGTATTACTTGAAATGCTTAGTTGAGTCTCATTTTGCTCAGCTAACAAAGGTTCAATACTCGCTTGAGTTACCTCTGCAGACTCAGCTGGGGTATTGTTTACTGATGATTGAGGCTCAACATCCATTACCTCATCGCTTGTTTGGTTTTCAGCGTTACTGCTGAAACTTAAGAATTGTTCCTGCTCATTTGGGTGCTCACCTTGCTCTGCATTAACAGAGGTGGTTAAGCCATAAACAACTGCTGCAGAGGTCATTAATACCAACATAGCAATACTCACAATACGACGCCAATTCCACTCGTAGCTTACCGTTGGTACGCTCTGTTGTAATTCGCGTTTAACATTTGCTTTTATAACTATTTTTTGACTCATATTGACCTCAGCGGTTCCAAAATTAACTTAAACGAGCAACCAACCATTGGCGAATAGCTTGCAATTCTTCTGCGCAAACTTGATGAGCCATTGGATATTCTTGCCAGCTTACATCCATGTTATGTGCTGTTAATACTTCAAACGCACTTTTACCTGCGCTATAAGGTACAACATTATCTTGACTACCATGAGCCATAAATACGTTTAAATCAGTATGTTTTGCTTCATCAGCAAATTTGTGTGGCACACACATATAAGTAGAAAGCGCCATAACACCCCCAAGCTTTTGCCCAAAGCGCGGCGCTAAATGCAAAGACACAACACCACCTTGAGAAAAACCAGCTAAAATTATTTTATTAGCAGGAATGCCATTAGCAATTTCTTTATTAATTAACTCTTCTACCTTTGCAGCAGAATCTCTTACGCCTTGTTCATCGGCACGCTTATCTAATTCTATAGACTTAATATCGTACCAAGAGCGCATTTCCATGCCACCATTTATGGTGACCGGTTGCACTGGCGCATGCGGAAAAATAAACCGTATACCAAGCTCGCTTGGTAAATTTAGCTGTGGGGCTACTGGCGCAAAACCATCCCCAGAGTCACCTAAACCATGTAACCAAATAACCGTTGCTTTGTGTTCACTTTGGGCTGCATATTCTACAAATTCTAAACTCATAGTGATGATTGCCACTTAACTTCTTGGCCTGCTTGGCGAGTTGAGGCTTCATTTATAAACGCCCAAAATTCAGCGCCAGAGCGGTTATCAATCCATAACCCATCACGCATTTCAAAATGATGTCCGTTAAACTTAGTCGCAACCCATACTTGGTGAAGAGGTGCTTGCTTATTGATCACTATTTTACTTTTATCAGGAAAAATAATTTCTAAAATACCTTGTGCCGATTCATAATCTAAATCAGCTTCGCAATCATCAACCTGCTCTTCAATAGTGAACATAAGAGCTTCGGCTAATTGGTGATATTCGTGTTCAGTCATTGTTATTTCCTTTGCAGGCGAGCCGCCTAATATTGGGTACGTTTTAGCTTTAAATTAGCTTTAAAAATGTGCAGCTAGTGTAACAGGAATAAAATCATCCGCGAATAGCTGCATTTTTTAGATATTCTGTTACTCTGCGATTATAAAGCCAGCAACCGTATTAATCTAATGAAAGCGACACATACCTTACAATTAAAAAGACTATTAATAAGCACTGTACTGTTAAGCGCCTTAGCTGGCTGCGGACAAAGCGGTCCGTTATATTTACCAGAGCAACAAACAGAGCAAAACCAACCTCAAAATACAGCTAAACCAGCCACTACCGCTGAGCAAGCTAAAACATCGCAAAGTCAGGAGCAATAAATGGATTATTTTAACTACAAAAACAACCAATTATTTGCCGAAGACGTCAGCGTAGCAAGCATAGCGCAGCAATACGGCACGCCGTGTTATGTATACTCGCGTGCTACATTTGAACGCCATTACTTAGCATTTGCTAACGCCACTAAAAATCATAAAAGCTTGGTGTGTTACGCTGTAAAAGCAAACTCAAATATTGCCGTACTTAATATATTAGCGCGCTTAGGATCGGGTTTCGATATTGTATCCAAAGGCGAACTTGCGCGTGTAATTAAAGCAGGTGGCGACGCCTCTAATGTGGTTTTTTCAGGCGTGGCTAAAACGTCTGACGAAATAGCGTATGCATTAAAGCTGGGGATTAAATGTTTTAACGTTGAATCAGCCTCTGAGCTTGAACGTATTTCTGAAGTGGCTTGCGAGCTTAACCTAGAAGCGCCTATTTCTATTCGCGTAAACCCCGATATAGATGCAAAAACACATCCGTATATTTCTACCGGTTTAAAAGAGAATAAATTTGGTATTGATATTCAAACAGCAGTGAGTGTTTATCAACAAGCAGCGGCTTTACCTGGTTTAAAAGTAATTGGTGTCGATTGTCATATTGGCTCTCAATTAACGCAAGTCAGACCTTTTTTAGAAGCCCTTGATAAACTAATGGCGCTTATTGATGAGCTAAAAACTAACGGTATTGAACTAACTCATTTAGATATTGGTGGCGGTTTAGGCGTACCGTACAACAACGAGCAACCACCGCACCCAAGTGAATATGCAGCGCAAGTTACCGAGCGCTTAGCTAACTATAAACACCTTGAACTAATTTTTGAACCAGGGCGCGCTATTGCAGCTAACGCAGGTATTTTAGTTACTCAAGTTGAATTTATTAAACAAAACCAAGACAAATTTTTTGCCATTGTCGATGCTGGTATGAACGATATGCTTCGCCCTGCGCTTTATCAAGCGTGGCAAAAAATTATTCCGGTATCCGTGCGCGACGACGAAACACCGACTCACAACTTTGATATTGTGGGGCCGGTGTGCGAAACCGGCGACTTTTTAGGAAAAGACCGCGAACTTGCCCTAAAACAAGGCGATTTACTCGCACAAAGAAGTGCGGGGGCATATGGCTTTACCATGAGCTCAAACTACAACTCGCGCCCGCGTGTTGCAGAAATAATGGTAGATGGTCAGCAGCATCATCTTATTCGCGAACGCGAAACTATTGAAAGCCTTTATCAAGGTGAGAAAGTTTTACCATAAACGTTTTTGTCTACTAGCTGCTCTGTGGCATGATTAGCACAGAGCAAAACCGAATTAGAGCGCTATGTTAGTTAATTTTTCCAAAATGCACGGCTTAGGCAACGACTTTGTTGTGATTGATAACATTACACAAAATGTTTTTTTGTCGCGAGATCAAATCAAAAAACTGGCAGATCGCCATTTTGGCATTGGCTTTGACCAATTACTGATGGTTGAAGCGCCGTACTCTCCCGATCTCGACTTTCATTATCGAATTTTTAATGCCGACGGTACCGAAGTAGAGCAATGCGGCAACGGCGCACGCTGTTTTGCCCGTTTTGTACGTATGAAAGGCCTTACTAACAAGCACAAAATTAGTGTATCGACCAAGTCGGGCAACTTAACGCTCTACATAGAAAAAGACGGTCAAGTAACGGTTAACATGGGTCACCCTAACTTTGAGCCAAGTAAAATTCCTTTAAAAGCCAGCAAGCGTGAGCTTACTTATATTATTAGAACGCAAGAGCACACGGTATTTAGTGGCGCGGTATCTATGGGTAATCCGCATTGTGTGCTGGAAGTTGACGATATCACTACCGCCCAAGTTGATATATTGGGTCCATTGCTTGAAAACCATGAACGCTTTCCGCAAAAAGCGAACATTGGCTTTATGCAGGTTGTATCGCAAGAGCACATTAAATTAAGAGTTTGGGAGCGCGGCGTTAACGAAACCCTAGCGTGTGGAACTGGCGCGTGTGCAGCAATGGTTATTGGTCATATTCAAAATAAATTATCAACAACCGTTCAAGTCGATTTGCCAGGTGGAAGTTTGCAAGTGCGCTGGAGTGGCGAAGGTCACCCAGTACGTATGACAGGCCCAGCAGAGCATGTATTCGATGGACAAGTCGCGCTATGACCGAGCTAAATAAAGAGCAAGTTATTGATTACTTGCAGCAACACCCTGATTTTTTAATTCAGCATCCAGAACTACTAGTCCAACTTGAACTGCAGCAGCAAACTCAAGGTGCAACATCGCTGGTACATATTCAACAACGCCAGCTACGCGAGCATAATACGCTTTTAAAAAACCAAATAGAGACCATGAGCCAACACGCTACTCAAAACGAGTTTGTTTATCGCTTATTTAGTCAATGTCATCGCCAGCTTTGGAGTAACTACGACTTCAATACATTAGCAAGTAACTTACAAAATATTATTTGCACAAACCCAACAATAAGCAATTGTAAATTATTAAAGTACAACAAAAATTATGATGAACTGATTGCTCACCGCCTAACTAATTCAAGCCATTATTTAGGCCGCATAGATCAACAAGAAAGCCTGTTGTTATTTAATGAAACAACACAATCAACGGCTATTTACTTAATTGGAGAGGCTGTAAACCCAATTGCCATATTGGCTTTTGGTAGCAATAATGCTAACCATTTTGAGCCCACACAAGATAATTTATTTGCTCTCGATTTTGTACGTTCATTACAACTACGTTTACTTGAACTAGCATGAGTGAAGACGCGCCTAACATTACCCAATTAAGCGACAATTGGCGCACACCCATAATGCTATTTAGCGACTATTTAAAGTTTGAAAAACAATATTCAGCGCACACAGTTAATCAATACGTAAGCCAGCTTAGCTTTGCAGCTCTTTATTTTAACAAATTATGTGATGACTGGTTTGGCGTGCAAGGCGAGCATATTCGCCGCTACAGCATGGCACTGCGTTCAAAACAATTAAGTGGCCGTACTATTAGCTTAAAGCTCAGCTGCATTCGCAGTTTGTATAAGTTTTTAAAAGCAAAAAACATTGCCGAGCAATCGCATTACCATAATCCGGCAGTGGGTATAAAAGGCCCTAAGTTTGCAAAGCCTTTACCTAAAAACCTCGATGTAGATCAAATGGCACGCTTGCTCGAAATACCCGACGACGAACCTCTCGCTATTAGAGATAAAGCAATGATGGAGTTGATGTATTCATCAGGGCTGCGTATAAGCGAGTTAGTTGGCGCTAACATGCAAGATATTAGCGCTGCCAATGGCGAAATTTTAGTGCGTGGTAAAGGCAATAAAGAGCGGTTAATTCCGGTGGGTAAAAAAGCGTTAGACGCATTAAAAAAATGGCTCACAATACGCCCTCAGTTTACAAAGCCCGATGAAATAGCCGTTTTTTTAAGTAGCCAAAAAAACCGTATTTCGATTCGCCAAGTACGCCTGCGTATGCAAGAGTGGGGAATAAAACAAGGTATTAGCTCGCAGGTTCACCCGCATAAGCTGCGCCACTCGTTCGCGTCACATATTTTAGAATCATCTGGTGATTTACGCGCCGTGCAAGAATTACTAGGGCACAGCAGTTTGTCGGCTACACAAGTGTATACGCATTTAGATTTTCAACATTTAGCCAAGGTGTACGACAACACTCACCCTCGTGCAAAAAAACGAACTGATTAGGTAAATAAAAATGATCCGATTTAATCGTGCTATTAAGCCATTTTCTGTCATGAGCTTTGATTTAGACGACACTCTTTACAACAATCACCCCATTATAAAAGCAGCGGTTAAAGCGCAGCAAGATTATTTAAATGCGCTCCCTAGCTACTTAGCCCAAGGCCCAAAATACTGGCAACAATGCCGCAATGAGGCCGTATTACAGTTACCTGAACTTGCTGATAACGTCACTAAATGGCGCCAACATACATTGCGCTTAGCCCTTTCTAAACTAGATTTGAATGAGGAAGAGGTAGAGCATCATGCCGATGCTGCCTACAACGCCTTTGCCGATGCGCGCAGTAAAATAGTAGTAACCGATGACGTACTAAAGCTGCTAGATAACTTAGCCCAGCACTTTACGCTGGTTGCTATAACTAATGGTAATGTTGAAATTGAACGCTTTAACTTACACGATAAATTTGAGCTAGTATTACAAGCAGGTATGCACGGTAAAGCAAAACCTCACAGCACCTTATTTGATAAAGCCGCCGAGCACTTAAACGTTGCTAAAAGTGAAATTTTACACATTGGCGATAGCCTAGATACCGACGTACAAGGCGCAAATAATGCCGGTTGCCAATCGGTATGGTTAAACGATCAAGACGCCAATTATGCTTATAAAGGGCTAGCTGATATTGAAATAGCCAATATTCATGCCCTAACGCGCTTTATTAAATAATACCAATTGCATTAAATAAGAGGTCACAATGAGCCACTATACCAAGCCAATTACCTTGTTATTAATTGGCTCACTTAGCCTTAACGCTTATTTATTGTGGCCGCAGCCCGCGCCAACCAAAGTACAAAAAACGCAAGGTACTGAAAAAAGCATATCGCCTAAACAGCAAAATACGCTATTAAATACGGCAAAGCAGCAGTTTAAAAAACACCAATTTGAAGCCGCACTTAGTAGCTATCAACAACTCAAAAGCAGCAATCCAGAAATCGCAATAAACCTTTATTCATCATGGCTGATACAGCTTAAAATATGGCTAAATAGCAATTTATTACTTAGCGAATCATTTCTCAATGCGCTATTAAATAATAACCCTTATAACGTAGAGTTACTTAATTTACAGGTTGAGTATTTAATAAATAGCGAGCAAACACAAAATGCCATTATTGCTTTATTTGAGCTTAATTCATTACTGCCGGCTGATCAGCAAAGTAACGTAAATACACGTTTAAATACGCTCACTCAAAACGAATTACACACATTAACTGAGCAACAAAATTGGCAAGCTATTATTGAGCAAACACAAATTTGGCTCGACTATAAAAGCGATAACGCACAGTTTTTATATCCGCTTGCGTATGCCTACTATCAGCAAGGCGATTTAATTAGCGCACAAGCAACCCTCGATCGAATGCCAAACCAGCACAATCTGAAAAGCCAAGTGCAAACACTGCAAGCTATGATCAATAAAGTACAATCGCAAGACGACTTCGTTGCTTTAACGCCTTACGGCGCGCACTACTTAATAAACACCGAAATAAATAATAATCTATCAACCGAACTAATGATTGATACAGGCGCAAGCGTAACCTCACTACCTACAAGTATAATTGAGCAAATTTCGCCACAACCTTTATATTTAGGCGATGTAACGGTAAACACAGCTAACGGTCAAATTGTTGTAAAACGTTATCAAATTGAATCGTTTAAAGTGGGCTCGCAAATTATTTATGGTTTTGAAGTGTTGAGCATTGAAAACACACGCGGACAAGGTTTGCTAGGGATGAACTTTTTATCGCGATTTAAATTCAATATAAATCAGCAAACAGATGAGCTAGAGTTGAGCGCTAAATAATTAAAAATCCAAAGGTAACACATGACACTAAATAACTATTTAAAAGCACTTGCTGAAAACCCAAAAAGCATTCAATTTACCGATACAATGGCGGTGATTGAAGCAAATTACGACTTTACTGCATGTGGCTTTAATAACCATGGATTACTTAGCGCTGCGAGTGAGAACAACGGCTCATGTAAAATTTTTGCGTTTGCTAAATTAAACGATTTAAGTAAACAAAATACGTTAGATTGCTTTGGTAAGTTTTACCGAGAAGACGTGCTGCAAAACCCAAAAGGCGATGATCACCTAAATATTCGCACTTTCATGTTAGCACCAGAGGCAACACCTTTTTTAGGTATTACCTTTGAAGGCGAGCCACTAAAAGAAAAATAGCCCGCAAAAATTAAAGTGGCTTTTCCATAAAGTAACGCGTACCTGAGCGTGGGTAATTATTAAGTTGATACTTAAAACTATAACCGCGCTTTTCGTAAAAAGGTTTTGCTTGAAAATCAAGTGTATCAAGCTGAGCAGTTGTAGCACCTAGCTCAATAGCAGCTTGTTCAAGTGCCGTTAGCAGTTTATCTGCAAGCCCTTTACCTCGCGCAATATCGCTACACCAAAGCCAGTTAATCATTAGCCAATTACCAAACACACACCCACTAATACCGGCAACAAGCTCGCCTTGCTCATCAGTAAATTTATAGCCTAGTGGCAGCCTTTGCGCATCAAAATGCTGGGCGTTAAATTCAACCATTTGCGCGCGAAGCGCTACGTTTAACGCATCAGTATTATCTGCTGTTAATTGATACATGTGCCGCCCTTAAAGCAGACATTGATCAGACCAATTTCAAAAATTTCGATTTAATTTAAACGCTTAATTCTCTTTAATTTGATAAAATAACATCTCAACTTTGAGGTGTATATGAATCTAAAAATCAAACGGTTAGACCATCACGGTATTGTTTCAGGTGTTATAGAAGACTTAAAAATTGTCAGCCTTTTAGATCAATACTTACCTCAAGACGATAAACAAGAAATCACCCCCGGTGAAGCTGTAAAAGGCATGATCATGAATGGACTCGGTTTTGCCAATCGACCTTTATCACTCAGCCCTCAATTTTTTACTAACTTGCCTCTTGAACATTTATTTCGTGAAGGGGTTCAAGCATCACATTTTAATCGTCACAAACTTGGTAGAACTCTCGATCAATGCTTCGAGTTTGGCTGTGAAAGCTTATTTTCATTAGTCTCCGGACAAGCATGTGAAATAGAACAAGTTGATAAAACCTTTGAATCACTTGATACAACGAGTCACTCACTGACAGGTGAATATGCTTTTGATGATGGAGATAGTGATGAAAACGTCATTAAAATTACTCATGGCTATAGCAAGGCTCACCGTCCTGATTTAAAACAAGTCGTACAAGAAATCATTGTTAGCCAAGATGGTGGGATCCCGCTTGCATGTAAAAACTGGGATGGTAACAGCGCAGACACCGCTATTTTTAAAGCGCGAAGTAAGGCGCTTGTTGACGAGTTCAAAAAAAGCCAAGCTCCTAAATACCTTGTGGCAGACTGTAAACTTTATCATAAAAGTAATGCTGAGTTTTTAACCAAAATTCAATTTCTCACGCTAGTACCTTCAACAATTTCTCTTGAAAAATCCTCTATAAGTACAGCCATAGCAGCCAACCAATGGGTTAATATTGATGATAACTATCAATATGTTGTTGAAGAGATTGAGCATATGGGGATAAAGCAAAGATGGATGATTATTTATTCAAAAGCAGCTAATAGCCGAGCACAAAAAAGCATTGTTCGACAAGTTGAGCGAGCACACACAGGCATCAAAAAAGACCTCTTCCATTTACAAGCTCAACGTTTCGCTTGTCAAACTGACGCACAACGCGCATTAGATAAATTAGCGAAAAAGATGAAGCATCATCAAATAGCGACTCAGCAATTTATTAAGCATAAAGTCTATGAAGGTAAAGGGCGACCTAAAAAAGATGCGCCAGTAAAAAATATTGAATGGCAAATCACGGCAGAAATTGAAGAAAACGAAAGCGCAATAAAACAGATTGTAGAACAAAAGTCATGCTTCGTATTAGCAACGAATATTGATAAAGAAGCCCTTTCACCAGTAGGTTTACTTAAGCATTACAAAGCACAATCTGAAGTAGAAAAAGGGTTTAGGTTTTTAAAAGACCCCTTGTTTTTTGTTTCATCATTATTTATCAAAAAGCCAAGTAGAATAGATGCTCTGTTGATGGTGATGACACTTTCATTGTTAGTTTATTCAATCGCGCAAAGACGAATGAGAGCGAATATGAAAAAAGAAAAAGCCACGATAGCGAATCAAATCAATAAAGAAATATCTAACCCAACATTACGTTGGGTCTTTCAGTGTTTTGAGGGAATTAATCTACTCCAGCAAGGCGACAAAATCAGCTTGGATGGTTTTGATGAGTTCAGGGAAAAGATAATAAGGCTCATTGGTGGACATGCGTTGCATTTATATAAAATCCAAAAAGTTGCCTAGGGGTCTGATCAATGCCTGTTAAAGAGCTGATACTAGCAAACTAGCTCAATCAAAACAGATTATTTTTTCCAAATGGGACTTCAAGCATATTACTGGCTGTTTTTTCGGGTTGACCGCACATTTCATCGTAAGCACTTGTATGGCGTAGCATCATTTGTGCATAGGCTATTTTTTCAAAACGCTTTTGAATATGCAGTGGACTTAGTGCTTTTATAAACTCACCATTTTCCTCTGTCACATAGTATTCGACATTATTTATAATTACAGAGACTTGGTATAATGCCATTTCAAGAGAATGCGCAACCACCTTTTGTAATGGCTCATGTTTCTTTAATTCTGAGAATTTCATACCCATAACAACCACCTTTTTTAAAAGTAACCTCATAGATACGCAGCTTTGCTATAATCGCGATCAAATTTTTATTAGCCGCTGGCGTCACACGTTATGATCACAAAAATCCGACTCGCTAAATATATTGCCCATGCAGGTATTTGCTCTCGTAAACAAGCATCGCGTTTAATTGATGAAGGTGTTGTGACTGTAAATAATCGCCCAGCGAATCATATAGATCACGTTGACGAGCAAGACACAATAATAGTGAACGAAAAAGAAATTAAAGGCGCGGCCGATTTAGTTTATTTTGCGTATCACAAGCCGGTAGGCATTGACTGCAAATTAAATATTGATGACCCTGCCAGCCTTATTCACCACTTGCCTACACTTACCCGTGTTTACCCTATTGGTCGATTAGATAAAGACTCTCGTGGTTTGCTTATTTTGACCAACGATGGGGATTTTTGTAACCAACTAATACATCCTGATTTCCACCAGCCTAAACATTATTTAGTCACCGTAAATAAGCCTTTAGACGATGCTTTTTGTAGCAAAATGGCAGCAGGCGTACCCGTTGATAAACACATATCCCTGCCTTGTGAAGTAAATAAAATAGCCAGTAATCAGTTTAGTATTGTTTTAAAACAAGGGCTAAACAGGCAAATACGTAAAATGGCGCATTACTGCGGATACAAAGTTATTGATTTATATAGATCGCAATTTAGTGACCTCACCCTTTCAAAACTAAACCTACCTGAAAACCAATATATACAAATTAATAAAACCGACATTTCAAAAATCTAATACCAAGTCACTTAACTACATCTCAAAAAGTTAAAAATAAACTTGCAATTATAGATTACAGGTGTAGTCTTTAATTAAAGATTACATTTGTAGGCAATAGCATGATTGAGTTATCAAAAGCAGAGTTTGACGTGCTCGACGCACTTTGGATTAACTACCCCGCCACCGCGAGCCAAATAATTGAGCGCTTAAGCGACGATAAGCAATGGCACGAAAAAACCATTAAAACCCTGCTAGGTCAACTAGTAAAAAAAGGCGCACTTACATTTGAAAAAGAAGGTCGCCAATATATTTATACTCCCTGTATGGAGCGCGCCGACTACACCCTAAAAGAAAGCCAAAACTTTATTGAGCGATTTTTTAGTGGGCGTATTGCGCCACTTGTAAGTGGCTTTGCTAAATCGGAGCAGCTTTCTCAGCAAGATATAAACGAGCTTAAAAAAGTTATAGATGACTGGGAGAAAAACCAAAAGTAAGGGGTTAACATGGTTATTCAAACTGGTTTTAATTGGTTGATTGAGCAGCAACTACTATTAAGTATTTTGTTTTGTGGATTTATTTTACTCGAGCGATTTGGTTTAAAAGCCCTTGGCTCGCGATTTGTATATAAATTAGCATGGCTATTACCTGCGGCATTGGTTATTGCTAATTTACCAAACGCAATTAAACCACTGCAAAACAGTAATATTAGTCACTACTTAATCACCCCCAACCAACCTTTTACAAACGAGGTAGGTATTAGCTGGGCGCTCATGTATCTACTTATTACCGCAGGGTTATTAATAGCTAGTTTTATTACACATACCCGTTTTGTTAAAAGCCTGCAGTTAACTGAGTTAACCCAATTTGAAGGCACTCTTACCGCTGATGTTAAAACTTACACCAGTCAACATGTAGCCACGCCAATGGTGATCGGGATTTTAAACAGTAAACTGGTGTTACCTAGTAACTATAATGCGCAATTCGATAAAGCCACATTAGCCCTTATTTTAGAGCACGAAAACGTACACATTAAACGCAAAGACAACCTAACAAACGCACTTATATTACTGCCTACTATTTTACTTTGGTTTAACCCACTAGCTTGGGCTTGTTACGCAAGCATGCGCCGACTACAAGAGCTGACTTGTGATGAACGGGTACTTGCCAATAAAACCACACAACAACACATTTTATACAGCAAAGCCTTAATAAGCTGTGCGGAAAATGCGCCCACAGGACTTATGGCTTATTCACACTACGGAGATAAAAAAACGATGTTACAACGACTTACTAATATAAAACACAGCGGAAAACATTCAAAGTTTGCTAAAGGTGGCTTATTACTTGTAGCAGCAAGTATGCTAAGTGGATTGGCGATTGCAAAGCAACCAGAGGCAATGACTAAAGAGGATCACATTTCACCGACAATGCGTATTGAACCCCTTTATCCGAAACAAGCAGCTCAACAAGGCATCAGTGGCTCAGTGGTATTAAAGTACGATATAACTCCCAATGGTGAAACCGCTAATGTTTCTGTTGTTAGTGCAAAGCCTGAAGCCATATTTGACCGTGAAGCTAAAAAGGCGCTAAGACAGTGGCAATATAAACCCTCATCAATGGGTTATCAAAACGTACTTGTACAGCTCGATTTTGCAATAAACAATGAAGTTGCTAATACCGATTTAATAGAGCGAATTAAAGTATCGCACTAACTTTATTAGATTTTTCAAGACTACAAAGCAAGCGCCCTTTTAGGCTGCTTGCTTTGTAGTTTTACGCTATAAAGTTATAAGCTCACCACAATCATGGCAATGGCTGACCCCAAACCAATAAACCACATAATTGAGCGAATAATATCAAGATTTAAGTAATAAAAAACACAAAATAAAACACGTGCAATAATATGTGTCATGGCAAGGGTTTCAGTCACTGCATTTGCATTGTTAGTACCTAAAACTACCGCAAGCGCGACCGCAAAAACAGCTAGCGACTCAAAGCAATTTTGATGAGCTGCCAAAGCACGTGCTCCCAAACCGGTTAATTGAGTTTGTTGTTGTCGAGGATGTTTATTATCGTATCCGCCGAGTTTATTTAACTCAATTACGGCAGGGATTCTAGCAATGTATGGCATTAATACAGCCAATAAAGCACAAACAATTAAAATAGTCATAGTGGTATTCTGAGTTATTGTTAATTAGATAAAATAACACAACCAATGTAAAAAAGCCGCCAGATGCGTTTTATGGCAAACTCTAGCGGCTAGCAATAACATCAGGCTTACTATAACTAAATTTATCTTCAATCTTGTGCGACATAATGTCGCAGATGATGAATATTCAACATCACGGTTAATGCATCGCTTTACTTCTCAAAGCTTGTTAACTTTACTGCCTTACATTTTAACGATGACGACCATGACCTGGATATTTTTCACTTTTTTAGCCGCCTTCATGCAAGCATGGCGTAATGCCCTGCAAAGTAAATTAAGTAACGATGTGAGTGTGGCTGGCGTAACCCTCTCTCGCTTTATTATCGCAGGCCCCATTGCTGCCGTGTATTTATATGGTTTGTATCAATACCAAGATACAGCCATGCCTACGTTTAATAATGCCTTTTGGGGATTTATTGTAGGCGCAAGTGTGATGCAAATACTTGCCACTGGTTTAATGGTTAAGCTATTTAAAATGAATAATTACGCCGTAGGTGCTGGGCTTGCCAAAAGCGAGGCGTTAGTAGCTGCCATTTTAGGTGTATTATTTTTTGGCTCGGCACTTTCTTTACTCGGTTGGCTTGGTGTGTTTTTTGGCGCTATTGCCGTATTGCTACTCAGCGGCATAACAAGCGTTAAACACTTTAATGCTAAAACAGCATTACTAGGACTGGCTTGTGGTACTTGCTTTGCACTTACATCGCTGTGGGTACGAGAAGCAAGCTTAAACTCAGGATTATTATTTCCTCACTCAGCAGCTTGGGTTTTGCTGTTTGTAATTAGCCTACAAACACTAATACTACTGGGCTATTTATTATTAAAAGAGCCGCAAACACTTAGTAAACTGTGGCAATACAAAGGTACTACAGCCGCAATTAGTGTTTTTAGTTGTATCGGCTCTATTGGCTGGTTTAGTGCAATGAGCTTACAGCACGTTGCTTACGTTAAAACACTTGGACAGGTTGAAGTGTTTTTTACCATGCTAATTGCTGTGCTTTGGCTAAAACAACCGCTTAAAAAGCAAGACACCGCAGGCTTAATCCTCATAGCCATTGCCGCTGTTTTGGTTATGTTGCCGAATTAAGGGCACAAAAAAGCGCAGGCTTTTATACCTGCGCTGTTATAATTTTTTATAGCTTTAAGAACTGATTCTAAGAGCTGATTTTTAGGGTTATCACACCACTAATAATCATTAATACTCCCGCAATACGACCAAATGTAGCGGCATCGTTATAAAACAATATCCCCACCAAAAACGTACCTGCAGCGCCAATACCTGTCCATACGGCGTATGATGTGCCCATTGATATTTGCTTTTGCGCAAGCCACAACATAAAGCCACTAGCGACCATAAATGCCACAGCTATTGCTATACCCTGCCAGCGAGTATCATCGTTTTGCGAAATTTTTAAACCTATCGGCCAGCCAATTTCAAGTAACCCAGCAATAATTAAGTACACCCACGCCATTAAACGTCTCTCTTTTTCAAAATAACTTCGTATAAATCTTCGCGGCGATCTTTTAAGTTACGCACCGTGCCTTCGCTGTGAAGAATTTTAAGTTTATCCATATCAAGATCGCTAAATAATAGCATTTCGGTGTTTGGCGTGGCTTCGTTAAGTGTTGCATCGTGCGGGAACGAAAAGTCCGATGGCGTTAATACAGCTGATTGCGAATACTGCACATCAAGGCTTTCTACTTGTGGTAAGTTACCTACCGAGCCCGCAATAACCACATAACATTCGTTTTCTATTGCACGCGCTTGTGCACAATGGCGCACACGTAAATAACTATTTTTGGTATCGGTCCAAAATGGCACAAACAAAATATCTAAACCTTGTTTGGCCAATATGCGTGAAAGCTCAGGAAACTCTACGTCATAACAAATTTGAATACCTACACGACCAGCATCGGTATCAAACACGGCAATTTTATCGCCGCCTTGAATAACCCAATCGTTTTGCTCATGCGGGGTAATATGTATTTTACGTTGCTCGTCTATTTTACCGCTGCGGTGGCATAAATAACTCACGTTATAAATTTTATCATCTTCGGCAAGTGGCATAGAGCCTGTAATAATATTGGCGTTGTATTCTATTGCCATACGCGACATGGCATTTTTAAACGTTTCGGTATATTCAGCTAAATAACGAATTGCTTCAGTTTGGTTGCTTTGATTTCCTAAGCCCATTAATGGCGCGTTAAAAAACTCAGGGAATAGTATAAAGTCACTTTTGTAGTCAGATACGGTATCTACAAAGTATTCAACCTGCTTTAGCATTTCTTCAACCGATTCAACACAGCGCATTTGCCATTGCACAGCACCCACACGCACAATTGATTTAGTTGACTCAAGTACCGTGTCGGTTGGCTCATACATAATGTTATTCCACTCAAGTAAAGTGGCGTAACCAACTGACTCTTGATCCTCTGGTAAGTACTTTTTAAGCAAACGCTTTACCTGAAAATCGTTAGATAGCTGAAAGCTTAAAATAGGATCGTATAGCTCTCTCTGATCTACTTTTGCAATGTATTCCATTGGCGTCATTTCACTGCTATGATTGTAATAACGTGGAATACGACCACCCGCTAAAATAGCGCGTAGGTTATATTGGCGGCACAGTTCTTTACGGGCATCATAAAGGCGACGACCTAAACGCATGCCTCTGTGAGTTTCGCTAATGGCAACATCTAAGCCATATAGTGCATCGCCGTCGGTATCGCTAAATACACGGTCGTGACCATCTGCAATGTCTTCGTATGTATGCGGGTTTGAAAAACGTGTGTAATCAACTTGTACGCTCAGCGCTAAGCCCACCAGCACGCTGTCATCTACAATACCTATTTGCCCTTCAGGAAATTGGTCTATTAACCTAAAAATGGTATGACTTGGCCACGCACCACCTAAGTCGGGATACGCTTGATCCATCAAGGTCTTAATTTGCGGATATTGCTCTCTGGTTAAGTTACAAATTTCAAGATGGGTTTTTTCTGCCGACATACACAACTCCTTTAGGCATAAGAAAATAAGAGCCAAATGTACGCTCGATTAAATCAAGAATACACTCAGCTTTGTATCATGTTTTTTACTTTAGATGTACTACTTTAAACTGCGATAAAAAAGTGTGGTTACTTTCTCTTTTGGTAACCAGCCTGCGTATTCAAGACCAAGTTCTGCCAATGGATCGGCTTTAAGTACTTGCTCTAAGCTTGCATTATTTTGCATTGCTTTTAGCATTACGCCTTTCGCGTTTTGAACTAGCTTACCATACGCTATCAGTCCTGAACGGTCACTTACCTTGCCGTGTCCTGGTATTACTTTAGTGTTGTCGTCAATTTGATTAACTACATCGTTTACTGCCGCTAAAATACCATCAACGCTGCCGCCGCTATCTACATCAACAAACGGTAAGCTGCCAAAATTAAAGTAAATGTCGCCCATGTGCACTATGTTGTCGTTACTGAAAAAGATAACTGAGTCGCCATCGGTGTGTGCATGTTCATAATGCACCACATGGGCGTGTTCGTTATTGAAATGCAGTTTTAAATCGTGACCAAAGCTAATGCGGGGTAAAAAATCGGACCCTTCTCCATGCTTTTCTTTTAAGCGTTTATGTACGTTGTCGTGCGCTATAACGTGCGCGCCCGCTTTAGCAAAGTTCTCGTTGCCACCGGTATGATCGCCATGATGGTGCGTATTAATAACAAACTCTGCGCTATCTGGTTTTAAATCGCTAATGGTTTTTTTGATGTCGTCTGATAACTTGGCAAACTGATCATCAATAATATATATGCCATCATCGCCTACACTTGCTGCAATATTACCGCCTTGCCCAAATAGTACGTATACATGGTCACTTAATTTTTGTGCTGTTACTGGACCTTCATCTGCTTGCACTGCTGTACTTAGTAATAAACCTGTTATTAATGCGGGTAATATTTTTTTCATTTTAGTTCTCTGTTGTTTTATTAGTAATTATATAGAACGTGTTTAGCTATACTTTAGTTCATTGCGCAGGCTCTATTACAATTTGATGTATTAATTCTTGCGGCAATAAAGGTGTATGTTTGCCCTCAACGTAATCACTAAAACCCGCTCTATAAAATTCAGATAATGGATGCCCCGATTGCCCACCAGAAATAGCCATAATTGCATGCTCTAAATGCCCAGGTTGAGCAATAAAGCGTTGCGATGCGCCAAAACTACGCCCTTGTACAGCAGGCATGTAACTATCACCAAAACCCTTAGCTGTAGGCATATTTAATAACTTAGCAAGTAACGGCATTTGCTTTGCAAATGGATGCTCTATCACTAACTCATTTACCTTGCCCCACTGCCAGCTTTGTACGTTATTGCCAAATTGTTCTGTAAGCTTAGTGATAGTTTGGCTAAATGCACCGTGTAATTGTGCATCCCAGCTCTTAAATTGTGGGTTTATCCATGTGTTGGGTTTGTTGTTAATAAGCTGCCAAACTGCGGGCTCTAAATCTCGTTTTACGTATTTAAGTGTGCCTTGTTGTTTATTTAATTCGTCTTCCATATCGCTAAATAAAATATTAATCACTTCATTGCGGTAGCGCTTAACCAAGGTATACCCTATGGAGTTTGAACATGCACATTGCTGCCAATTTTCGAGTGCTGTTATATATTGTTGATTTTTAGTTGTATCGGTTTTTAATTGCTTTAATAGCAGAGCATGCCAAGGCATTAAAAAGCGAGCTTGATTATCAAGTTGTAATGCGTAAAAGTCGCTCTCAGCAAATGTTTTTTTTTCAAATAATCTATCGCGAATTTGACTTGAACGCGCACCGAGTGCATAACCACCATTACCAAAACGCGCGTTATCTTCAGCCGATACCACGCGAGAATTACCAGTCCATAATCGCCCACTCTGTGGGTTTTTAACAAAGGGCCGTTGTAATTCGTTTTGCTGCCAAAGCACGCTGTAATCATCGGCATTTACGCCAAGCTCACTTGGTGTTTTACGAGCCGGTATACCACCGATATTTTTCCACGCTGCGCTACCTTGGCTGTCTACCACCATTAAATTTTGCACCGGAATGCCCACATCGCTTGCTACAGCAAGTGCATCATCTACTGTTTTGGCTTGCTCTAACTTTAAGAGTTGCATATTAACGGCGTAAGGCTGATGTGCAGCCCAGCTAAGTGCATAAGGTTTTTTGTTAATATATTTTACAGGGCCATATTCGCTAAGTATTAATGGGTAGTTTTCAACCTCCCCATCGGGTAATGCAATCGATTCATCTACTTGCCATGTTTTACGCTCGTCATTTAAAGCAATCCAATCGGCAGTATCTAAATAGCCATTCGTAAATCCCCATGCAATATTATTGTTTGTGCCCACTACAATGGCAGGTGCGCCTGGCAGCGATACACCAGTTACTTGGGTAGGCGCTCCATTTTGCATGTAATTTAGCTGTGTTCTGTACCAAATTACAGGCACTGCCATCGATAAATGCATATCATCCGACACCATACCAGCGCCTGTTTTAGTAAGCGCTCCTGTAACAGCCCAGTTATTACTGCCGCGCTCTTGATTGGCTTCAATACTTTTAACTGTGTGTTGTGTTTGAGTTGGCAAAGTAGGTATGCCGCCGCTATAAGGCGCTAATCTACTGCCATCAAGTGCGGCTTGGTAATTACTTGGTTGCGTTAAAAAATCAACCATTTGCTTTGTGTACGCTTGCTCAATTTGAATGAGTGCTTGGTCGCGCTCAAATGTGGCGCTTTGTAAATCAAGGTACATACTAAATATCACAAGTAGGCTGTCTTCACTTTGCCATGGCTTTTGTGTTGCACCGGTTAGTAAATACTCAAAGCTTGAATACCCTACTTGCGCTAAACCTTCGTTTACACCTTGAGCGTAACGTTTAAGTAATTGCTTATCTGCCTCTGGCAGCGTTTGTAAAATAATTTGGCTGCGTTTACGCAATTGATGAAAACGCATTTTTTTATCAAGCCCCAGCGCAGCTTCGCCAAATAATTCACTTAGCTCGCCTGCTGCATTACGCCTTAATAAATCCATTTGAAAGAATCGGTCTTGCCCGTGTGCATAACCTAAACCGTAGGCGGCGTCGTTTCGGCTATTGGCGTTTATTACTGCTTGCCCTAATGCATCTCGCGAAATTTTTACAGGCTCTACTACCGCGTTACTACGCCCGCTTCCGTCAAGAGCCGGTAAACTTAAACTAAGTACACCATAAACAACGGCGGTACTCGCCAACCCTAAAATAACAGTCAATAACAGTAACCATTTGATTAATTTAAACATCGGCCTTTCCTTTGATAATTTTCACCAAGCGTTGAGAGCATATAATAACCACAGTTTTATTAAATAATAATGTTCTTGCTCGCAAAGGGTGAAATAAACATCAAAATCCACGATAATGTCAGCTCCACACATCGTGCAGAACTAGTTGAGATCAATATGACTGAAAAAACATTTATCAAAGGTAAAGACCGCGACCTAGAATCGTCAATCTCTACCATGCAAAACAAGCTTAAAGCCCTAAACATTAATGTTGAAGAAGCGCTTTGGCTTAATCCTGTAGCTAACTGTTATTCGGTTCATATAAAAGACAGCGACTGCGGTGTTATGTTTACCAATGGTAAAGGCGCAACCGACAAAGCATCTATTGCTTCAGCGCTAGGTGAATACTTTGAACGTTTAAGCTGTAACTACTTTTTTGCAGACTTTTATCTAGGTGAAGAATTTGCTAATGGCGAGTTCACTCATTACCCAAGCGAAAAATGGTTTAAAGTTGAAGGCGATGAAGTACCACAAGGTATTATGGATGAAAGCTTATGGGATTACTTTGACCCAGAGCACGAACTTAACGCATCACACCTTTTTGATTTTAACTCAGGCAATATCGATCGTGGCATTTGTACCCTGCCCTACACTCGCCAACGCGATAACCAAGACGTATACATACCGGTAAACGTTATTGGTAATATTTTTGTATCTAACGGTATGAGCGCTGGTAACACGAAATTTGAAGCGCGCGTACAAGGTTTATCAGAAGTATTTGAACGCGCGATTAAAAACCGCATCATCGCCGAAGGTATTTGTTTACCAATCGTGCCTGAAGACGTTGTTAAGCAATACCCTAAAATTCACGAAGCGTGTGAAGAGCTTCGCAGCCATGGCTTTCATTTACGCATTGCCGATGCATCGCTTGGGGGTAAATACCCTGTAATGAGCGTAACGCTTATTAACCCAACAGATGGCTCTGTATTTGCTTCGTTTGGTGCTCACCCATCATTTGAAGTTGCGCTTGAGCGTACCGTTACCGAGTTACTACAAGGTCGTCGTCTTGATCAGCTAGATGTATTCCAACCTGCAACATTTGATAACGATGAAGTAGCAACACCAGAGAACATTGAACTGCACTTTATTGATTCAAGCGGTTTGATTTCGCATGATTTCTTCCGTGCAAAACCTGACTTTAAATTTGTCCATTGGGACTTTAGCGGCACAACAGAGCAAGAATATAACTTCTGTACTGACCTAATTCACAGCATGGATCATGATATCTACATCATGGATTACACGCATCTAAACGTATACGCATGTCGTATTTTAGTACCGGGCATGTCAGACATTTACCCTGTTGATGAGCTTATTTGGCGCAACAACAACGAAGGCGCGAAATTCCGCGAAACATTCCTATCGCTTGATCAGTACGATGCAGAGCAATGGATGGACATTTACGACAGCCTTGAAGAAGCAGGCCACAGCGATATTATCCGCGCCGCAGAATTTATTGGCCTTGCAACCGATGCCAACACACCATGGCACACGCTGCGCATTGGTGAGCTTAAAGCACACCTATGTTTAGCTGCAGGCAGCGAAGAAGCCATTGATTGGGTTGACTGGATACTTCATACAGGCCAAGTAAACGAAGAGGCAATGCGCCACTTCCGCTGTTTAAAAGCAGTTCTTGAAATTAAATACGATGACGAGCGCGAATACGCCGATTACCAAGATGCATTAGGCTTAATGTTTGGTGCTAATAATGTAGCGCTGGCTATAGAAATTGCCGACGGTGAAAAGCAGTTTAACGGTTTAACTTTCCCTGGTTTATCGCTTGAAGGCTTTAAAAAGCATGCGGCGCTACTTGATGGTTACCGCAAGCTACATGTAGCAAAGCAAAATCATTGGGCGCGTGAAGTTAGCGATGCGTAACTAGTTAAACAACTAATTATAAAAAATAAACGGCGTATTTAAGGGCATGTTGACCTTTCAGGATTAATTTTTTAACCTCGAAAGACCAACAGGCTCTAGCGCTGTTTTCATTTTCGTAATAAATTAGCTATAGTTAATTTGCCTTAATTAACGCCAACATGCAGCTAATGCCACCATCGATTAATAATAAAAAAACGAATGTTCATAACTTTAAGCTGACCTTTTGGCTATCGCTTACATTAACTGTATTGGTTTGTGTGGTACTTGAGCGTATTAACTATAATCGAGCAAAAGACGCCCATCGATTGCAAATCCTCTCCGAAGTAAGCACCTATCGCGCCCAGCTTGAATCGACTTTAGTTTCTAATATCCAACTAGTGCGTGGCTTAGGTGTTGCCGTAGCCGTAGAGCCAAACTTAGAGCAAGAACGCTTTGCACAGATTGCCACCCCTCTTTTCAATACCTCAAAAGAACTGCGTAATATTGGCGGCGCCCCAAATATGGTTATTCAAATGACTTATCCTTTAAAAGGAAATGAAAAAGCGATAGGTCTTAATTTTTTAAATAACAAAAATCAACGTGCAGATGCAATTAGAGCCCGCGACACAAACACGATCATCATGGCTGGGCCACTCACTTTAGTGCAAGGAGGTGAGGCATTAATAGCCAGAGTCCCTGTATACACCCCTCCTAAAAATGAATTTTGGGGTTTGTTATCAGTTGTGCTCGATATTCAAAAAATTTATACCAACTCTGGAATCTATGAACTTGAAAAGGAGTATCTCGTTGCCATACAAGGTCGCAATGGTTTAGGTAAAAAGGGGGAGTTTTTTTATGGGAACTCAAATATTATTGAACAAAACCCTCTTGAATTCACTTTGAACTTCCAAGGTGGAAGCTGGCAACTATACGTTACCCCAAAGCTCGGTTGGAATCCGCCTCATTCAGCTATTTGGCCATTGCGTTTGGCTATTATTATTATTTGTGGATTACTGACTTGGGCGTTTTTATTCTTTTTAAAAATGCTTAATCGCCAACAACAAAACGAGAAAATGCTCGAAACAATGAGTGATTTAGCACAAATCGGCGCATGGTCATTTAATTTAGAAATTCAGCAAGTGTATTGGTCAGATATGACCAAAAAAATATTCAAATACCCATTAAATACCCAACCTAAGTGGCCAATAGATTTGAGCTACTTTAAAAAAGGCATGAGCAGAGAAACCATTAAACCTTTGATTGAACGTGCTATAAAACTCGGCGAAAAATACGAAGTTGAGCTGGAGGTAATGAATGCAGAAGGAGAGTCAATTTGGGTGCTTGTGCATGGTGAGGCAGAGCAAAAAAACGGACGATGTGTAAGAATTTTTGGATCATTGCAGAATATAGATACCCGAAAAAAAGTTGAATTAGAAAGTAGCTCTATAGCGTTGCATAACGAAATTTTAGCCTCGCTTACTATAAATAAATTAATTTTAAACGGCCAGCTAAGCCAATCCAAAGACATAATTACACAATCTATTTGCCAAGCATTTCAAATTGAGCGCGCCAGCATACGGTTTTTTGATAAAGGCAAAAGCCAACTAATTCCATTTGCCGTGCACAGTGAATTGAACTCAGCAGATAAAATAGAGTTACTTTGGCTTAGGAAAAACCTCCCAGACTTTTTTAATACTATTGACCATCAAGCTGTATTTAATGCTTCTGATGTTTTACAAAATTCAACCTTGGCGCCTCTCTCCACACATTATTTACTGCCGTTAGAGATCAAATCTATGCTGTGTGTAATTATACCTGCAGGCAGTGGTGTATTGGGTATTATTTGTGCTGAGCAATGTAGAATTAAACGTAATTGGACTAAAAATGAGGAAAGTTTTTTAATCGCTGTCGCCGCATTGATAGGTAGCCTACATTCTAGCCAGCAACGTATTGAAACTGAACAAGAGCTAGTAACAGCTAAAGAAACAGCAGAACAAGCAGTTGCCGAAAAAAGTGAGTTTTTAGCGAGTATGAGTCACGAAATTCGCACCCCAATGAACGGCGTGCTCGGAATGTTAAATATAATAAAGCAAACAAAATTAGATCAACAACAAGAACACCATATAGAGTTAGCCCAATCTTCTGCTCAATCATTACTTAATATAATTAATGACATTTTAGACTTTTCAAAAATAGAAGCCGGTAAACTCGATATCGACAATGTACAATTTAACTTACCTAAATTATTAGGTGAGGTGGTTGAATCGTTCGCCTTAAAAGTAGAGCAAAACAATACCAAGCTTATTTTAGATGCCACTCAAATTACAGTCAGCGAAATAATTAGCGACCCAAACAGGCTACGTCAAATTTTAAATAACTTGATCGGTAACGCTGTTAAATTCACCTTAAATGGTGAAGTAATAATTGTGGCAAAAATAAATGACACAACCAACGGTTCATTTTTACAATGCTCTATTATTGATACTGGTATTGGTATCGACTTTAAAAAACAAGCGACATTGTTTAACTCCTTTACACAGGCAGATGCCTCAAAAACGCGTCAGTTTGGTGGTACAGGATTAGGCCTTGCGATAGTAAAACAGCTTTGTGAACTCATGAACGGAGAGGTTAGTGTAACCAGCGTGAAAGGCCAAGGCAGCACTTTTTCTTTCACAATAAAGATACAACCTCGACTCAGTAAAGAGCAAGATCTACCGAGTCATTTAATTAAAGATAAGCATATTTTAATAATTGATGAATGCAGCTTAAATGCTAATACAGCAAGTAAGCAGCTCTCTGTTTGGGGCGCTAGTGTAGATTGCATCAATGACTATCAACAAATATTGAATTACTCACATAATGAGGTTCAAAATACTGATGCCATTTTAATTGATTACTACTTTTTTGAAAAAGCGTCGCCAGAATGCATTACTGCTCTAAAAGGATTTATAAATATACAAGGCTGTAAATTAGTAATAATGGCACCTATGAGCTACTCAAAAGAGGAATCAAAGCTAGCGATAAAGATTGATTGTATGATTTTAAAACCGCTAACGCCTTCTGATTTATTTGATTCACTCACTAATTAGAACTACAACAAAAGCAAGCTCAGTTGCAAAACAAACTCACAAAAATGGTCGCCACTAACTTTTCTCAACCACAAATTTTATTAGTGGAAGATAATAAAGTAAACCAAGTAGTCGCCTCAGCGTTATTAAAACAGGCTGGAGTGAGCTTTGATATTGCACAAAATGGGTTTGAGGCAATTGTTAAGCTCAATACAAAGCAAGGCGAGCCTTATGAGCTTATTTTAATGGACTGCCAGATGCCAGAAATGGACGGTTATCAGGCAACACAAGCGATAAGAAAAGGCGATGCAGGTAAGTATAATAAAAATATTACTATAATAGCCTTAACCGCAAATGCTATGCAGGGCGATAAAGATAAATGCCTTGCCGCTGGAATGGACGACTATTTGAGTAAACCTCTCGATCTAGCCGCTTTACAACCTAAACTTAGCCAATGGCTTGATACCCAATAAAAGTGTAAGCTAATAAAATACGCTTACTAATTTGAGATTATTTATGCAGTTATCAGCAAATCAACAACGTGTTATTGGTTGCTTACTAGAAAAGCAAAGTACGACGCCAGAGCATTATCCGCTATCGTTAAATGGCCTTACAAATGCATGTAATCAAAAGTCTAATCGCGATCCTGTTGTAAATTTCACTGAAAACGACGTACAAAATATACTTGATGAACTAATCGAACTGCATTTGGTTACAATAGACGAAGGCCTTTCTGGTCGCGTAAATAAATACGACCATCGTTTTTGTAATACTGAATTTAATAATTTACAATTTTCACAGCAACAGCGCGCTATTGTTTGTTTACTGCTATTACGCGGCGCACAAACACCAGGAGAGCTGAGAACTCGAAGTACTCGACTTGCTGAGTTTAATAATGTAAACGAAGTAGAGAGTGCACTAAATGAGCTTATTGAAAATGATTACGTAATAAAGTTAGAACGAGAACCTGGTAAGCGAGAAAGTCGCTATATACATCAGCTCGCAGACCAGCAAACTAACTTAACAAATAATACTCATGAGCCAAAAGTTAATGCACTTAAAAATAGTGAGTTAGACGAACTACTCGCAGAAGTTGAGCAACTAAAAACAGAACTACGTCAAATTAAAGCCCATTTAGGGCTTTAATTATTAAACGCTTAATCACATAATAAGTTTATATAAGACTATAGGAGCTGGCCATGCGCGCCGAAATTATGGCTGAAATGAAAGTTCAGCCAACAATTGATATAAACGCAGAAATAATCCGTCGAGTTAATTTTATAAAAGCACGCTTAGTGGCAGCTTACTCAAGGTCGTTAGTGCTCGGTATAAGTGGTGGCGTTGACTCATCAACTTGTGGACGTTTGTGCCAATTAGCAGTCAACCAGCTAAATGAAGAGCTAGACACTGATAAGTATCAATTTATTGCTGTTCGCTTGCCTTATGGCGTACAAGCCGATGAAGACGAAGCCCAAATGGCGGTTGATTTTATTCAGCCAAGTAAACGTATGACCGTTAACGTACAACCGGCAGCCGATGCGCTGCATGAGCAAGCGCTTGCAGCTATAGTTGGTAGCGGCGAAGCCCTTCCTGAACAAGCTCAGATAGATTTTATCAAAGGCAACGTTAAAGCACGCCAACGTATGGTTGCTCAGTATGAAATTGCAGGTTTTTGCCAAGGTTTAGTCGTAGGCACTGATCATAGTGCTGAAAACATTACTGGTTTTTATACCAAATTTGGTGATGGTGCATGCGATTTAGCGCCGCTTTTTGGTTTATCAAAACGCCAAGTTCGTGCGCTTGCAACTGCACTAGGTGCGCCAGCTTTATTAGTAGATAAAGCACCTACAGCTGATTTAGAAAGTGACCGCCCAGGCTTAACAGATGAAGAAGCACTTGGTTTAAGCTATGAGCAAATTGATGACTTTTTAGAAGGTAAACCTGTGTCTAATGATGTTGAACAAAAGCTTGTGAGTATTTACACGCGTACACAACATAAGCGCCAACCAATTCCGACAATTTACGATTAATGTTTTAGTAAATAAAATAAAGCAATTAATACCATTAATGATTAATTGCTTTTTTGATCGACAGATCAAGAGACTGCGTATATTTTACTAAATTAACACGCTAATATTTATTAATTACCCGCCAAAGAGAACACTGCATTATATGACATCGCCCATTTTAATTACCGGCGCAGGCCAACGTATTGGTTTAGCGCTAGCTCAGCATTACATAGCCCAAGGGCAGGCTGTTATTATTACGTATCGTACTCGTCACGACGCTGTTGATAAATTAGAGCAACAAGGCGCTGTATGTATTTATGCTGACTTTAGTACCGATGACGGTATTAGTGCATTTATAAATACGCTTAATATGCATACAACATCGCTGCGCGCTATTGTACATAACGCATCAAGCTGGGACTGCGAAGCTAACAACCCTGATTTTGTAGCACTGTTTGATAATATGATGCGTATACATGCCAAAACACCGTATTTAATTAATTTAATGTGCGCAGAGCTGCTTTTAAACTATCAGCAAAATGAAAAAGTACCTGCCGATATAATTCATCTCACTGATTATGTAGTTGAAACAGGCAGCCCTAAACATTTAGCTTACGCAGCAAGTAAAGCAGCACTCGACAACCTAACTAAATCGTTTAGCGCTAAATATGCGCCAAACATAAAAGTGAACTCGGTTGCTCCATCACTCATTATTTTTAATGAACATGACGATAAGCAATATCGAGCTAAGACCCTTAAAAAATCATTAATGGGCATTGAACCCGGATGCCAAGAAATTATCAATAGCATTGATTTACTATTACAAAGCCAATACATCACAGGGCGCTCTTTGCCTGTAGATGGCGGTCGTCATTTAAAGTAAATAAGCTAAATAAACTGAGATATTTATGCATAATGAATTAAAAGAAAGTTACCAAAAAATCATCACCGCAGTAGGCGAAGATGCTAACCGCGAAGGTTTACTTGATACGCCAAAACGTGCTGCAAAAGCAATGGAATATTTAACGCAGGGGTATCGTCAAACACTTGATGAAATAACTAATAAAGCGGTATTTACGTCTGATGCTGACGACATGGTGTTAGTGCAAGACATAGAGCTTTACTCTATGTGTGAACATCATTTACTGCCTTTTATTGGCCGCTGCCATATTGCTTATATTCCAAACGGTAAAGTATTAGGCTTGTCTAAATTTGCCCGTATTGTTGATATGTTTTCACGCCGTTTTCAAATTCAAGAACAGCTAACGCATCAAATCGCTAAAGCAGTTGAAGAAGTGACAGGCGCTAAGGGCGTAGGCGTTATTGTTGAGGCAAAACACATGTGTATGATGATGCGTGGTGTAGAAAAGCAAAATTCAAGCATGCGTACATCAGTAATGTTAGGTAACTTTAGAAGCGATCCTAAAACGCGTAACGAATTTTTGCAGCTTATAAAAGGTTAACCTATGGCTAATGCAATTATTAACGTTACTAATTTGCGACTGCGTACATTTATTGGCTTTAACCCCGATGAGCGTGAAAAAAAGCAAGACGTAGTGATCAATCTGGAGATTCACTACCCTGCTGATGATGCCTGTAAAACGGATGAAGTAGACCAAGCACTAAATTATAAAGTGATCACCAAAGAAGTGATTAGTTTAGTAGAGCAAGGGCACTTTTTACTGCTCGAGAAATTAGTTGCTGAAATTCTTGCGGTTTGTCACTCGCACCCAAGTGTTCATTACGCTAAAGCACGTGTTGATAAACCGCATGCACTGCGTTTTGCCGACTCAGTGTCGTTAACACTTGATTGGGCGAAATAACTTTTGTATCTAAATGAGTTTTTCGAATCCAACGGCAAGGGCGATAACCGCTAAATAGCGCGCGCCTTTGCCTAGCATTACTAGCAACAAAAAAGCACTAAACCGTACTTTAAATATGCCTCCAATTACTGTTAATGGATCTCCCACAACCGGTAACCAAGCAAATAACAAACTATATACACCATATTTATTAAATTGTTTTTGTGCGCTATCAAGCCCTTTTTGCGATACAGGAAACCACTTTTTATCTTTAAAACGCAGTACCTGCGTGCCTAACCAGTAATTAACGCAGCTTCCCAATACATTTCCAAGTGTTGCTACGCACCACATAAGCCATAAATTAACTTCACCTTGAGTAATCATCCCCACCATGATTACCTCAGAAGAGCTGGGCAATAATGTGGCAGATATAAATGCGCTAATAAATAACGTGAGATAAAGCATAATGCCCTTATGGCTAAACGTAAAAACCCAGCCTATAGCTTAATGCCAGTCAGTTAACAGCTGACTGGCGTTTTTTATTGGGGTATTTACTGGGTTTTGGTTTCACACATCTCGGATACGCCCGCTCCTGTTTTATCGGTAATATGTGATGTTCAACTTGAGCTTGTAATTGCTCTATTGATTTAGGTATCCGTCCTGCATTTTCTATAAACATTGTATGAATAAGGTTAATAATACTAATAGCACACGTCGTAAAACTCAGGTGTTTTGCATATATTCCAGACTTTTTCTGCGCCATTTTCACCATCTGATATCGGAGCAAGTTATAGCTCAACATTACGCCCCATAATTCTTGCGCTATCATCTCAGGTTTCTTGCTGCGTAGCGTGAAGTGACTATTCAGTAACGTTTGTTTCATTTCTCGATAACCAAGTTCAATTTCCCACCGTTCACTATAGAGGTCAACAATGTCAGCCTTAGGGAAACGCATTGGATCAGTCAGTGAAGTGAGTATATTCACCTCTTTCCCCTTAACCGTTTTTGTGACTAGCCTGACTTCAATGCTCTGTGGTAAATCGTCGAACTTTTTTCTCGCTTGTGCTGTTGCTTTTAGCTTGATAAGTTTGTCTTGACGACCTAAAGAGCGAACAATTTCATATTGCGTGCCTTTTCTCATCGGTTGAAGCCAATGCCTATTTTCCCCAGCATGATGCCAACGATTGAGTAAGCCTAGAGAATAGAAGCCTCTATCAAATAACGTCAGTGAGTTATCGGGTGTTGCCTCGATTAAGTCTTCAGCCAACACCATTTCACTAGTACGACAACTATCAAAGGCGCTCCCCATTAATAAATGGCTAGTTAACTCCATCAAACACACCATGCGAACCTGAGGGAAAGCCGTGTCACCATGCTGATTTTTCCACACGGAGAATGCATGTTGATTTTCAGCAGTATCCGGTGTGCGCCAAATAACACCATCAACACCCAGTAGTGATAGCCCGCACCATGTGGGATGGTTCGCATCAGCATTCCACATTTGCTGACTTTTCTCAAAAACCTGTTTAACGGCATCAGCCCCAAGCCGCTGCCTAGCCTGTACAACCGCACTGGGTGCAACGAGTTCTTTTTTACCTGGTAAAGCGAGCCCTAATTTACTGACAATACTCCACAGTGGGTCTTCACGATAAAACGACATACAAATGACTCAGTTGACCTAAGCCTTCTGAATTGGGTGCGTAGCTATTGGCAAGAGAAAGTGCGGTAGTGAGTTGCAAAATAAAAGGCTCCTGAATAAATTCAGAAGCCTTTATAAACTAACCAGAAGATCGGTCAATGGATCGTCAAATATTTCTTAACTGATCGGCATTAAGCCTATAGCTGGGTTTATAATACCAATTTTATTAAAAACATGATCATTCTAGCGTATTAAATAACTCACTAACTACGTTAAAAATTATTTATATAGACAACTAAGTATCATAATTTTAGCCTTGTTATTGAGCTATTTTCTTATCGCTATAATAGATCACTAATTTAATGCAATTGGTATAAAAATAAACTGAGGTTTTATTTTATAAAATTTAAACTAAACGGGTAATTAAACTCTTTACCTTCGTTCATAGGTTGGATCTTAAGAAAACTTGAAGTTGAACTCTGTTAATGATCAAATAGTTACGCCAATAAAAACATGACTAAAAACAGAGTTCACATGCAGATTAACCAAGTTTCAAACCAATTAAAAGCCCTTATCTCAGAAAAACACCTCATTGAGCTTGCAAAAACCTCTGGATTTCAAGTTCGACACCGTTGCCTGTCGATCGTTTCTCTGCTCAAAGCCGTATTTAAAAGCTTATCTTGCCTGCAAGACGCTAACTTGTCAGATATCCATCAAAACTTGCGAACGCAGGCTGATTGCACGATAAGTTATAAACCCTTTCATAATCAAATTCGAAAACCAGCCTTGACTGAGCTTGTCCGTGAGCTCGTTATTCAAGCGATGTCTAAATTGACTGTAAACACGCTGGATAAAACCTTTTTTACCCAGCGAGGAATACAGCGAGTGTTATTGCAAGATGGTTCTTCATTTGCTCTACATGATGAATTAGCGCAGGTTTTTGCTGGTCGTTTTACTGCTGTAAGTCCTGCCGCAATTGAGTTGCACGTTACCTATGACCTATTTAATGAACAACCCTGCGAAATAGATATTCGTCCCGATGTTGAAACTGAGCGCGCCTTTTTACCAGGTAGCCACACACTTGAAGATACGTTATTACTTGCTGATGCTGGGTATTTTGACTTAGATTACTTTGAGCAAGTAGCTCAAGATGGCGGATATTTTTTGATCAGAGCAAATAAAAACATTAACCCAATCGTTACATCAGCTTATTGCGCGGGTATAGAACTTAAAGAAAAGAACATTAAAATCAAAACGTTACTCGATAAATTCGCAAGCCAACCACTTGAATTAACAGTACGTTGGAAGAAAAATGGGCCCGAGTACAGGCTTATCTATTTACCGAATGAAAAGCGCCCCGTTTTCCTTGTTACTAATTTAAAAGAGGCACAGTTTAGCTTTGACGAGCTACTCGATATATATGCAACTCGTTGGCAAATTGAGTTGTTTTTCAAAGAACTAAAGTCATGGAATAACCTTAAAGGGTTCATCACACGAGATCCTCATATTGCCGAATCATTGGTTTGGCTGAGTATACTGCAAACACTTATCAAGCGTTTTATCTGCCATAGTGCAGCGGGTATGTTTAAGTGTGCGATCTCGACATTTAGAGCGAGTAAGTGCAGTTATCTTTGGTTGGATGATATTCTGGATTGCATAGAACAAACACGGTGCAGCCATAAGATACATCGTGTATTTGAGCTACTAGCGGTAAATTGTAAGCGGCAAAGCATTGAGAAAAACAATGATATTTGCCGTTTTAAGATAGGAAGTCACACGGTCTGTGTTCCTTAAGAACTAAGCTATGTACCTTCGTTAGCTTTAATACTCGCCAGTACAACCATTACAAACCCAAAAATTGCCACTAAAGGTAGTAATATTAAGCCTACTGCTACAAACATCAGTAAAAAACAAACTACATATGCAATTGCCATCGTTATTTGAAAGTTAAGCGCCTTTTTACCGTGCACGTCAACAACTGGCATTTCATCTTTTTTAATTAACCACACAATTAATGGCCCAATTATTGAGCCAAACGGCACAATAAATCCAGCTAATGCACTTAAATGACATAGCATAGCCCACGTACGGTCATCTTTATTAACTGGTTCAACCTGTTGATTTTCTTCCATAACACTCTCCTTTTTGTTTCATGTATGTTGCCTTTTAATTAAACAAATGTCCATAAATCAACTGCTGTATTAGCAAAAAATCACAACGTAAAATCTTGTGATAAAAAAGTGATAAGTTTGTGAGAGTTTCTGGAGACGATTATTCAATACTTAACTCGAATCATCACTTACAGGAAATAATAATGAAAGCTTCTACATTAACAATTGCAACTCTTTTAGCGGCAGCTAGCCAATCAACTATGGCCGCAGAGTTAGATTTAAAAATAACCAACTTAACTCAAGGCATCCATTTTACACCCGTATTAATAACTGCTCACGACAGTGAAGATAAACTGTTCGAAGTAGCAACGGAAGCCTCTACCGCATTACAAACAATGGCTGAGGGCGGAAATATTGCAGAACTAGTTGCACAAGCAACTGCCGCAGGTAGTGATATGGCTGCAAACCCGGCTGAAGGTCTACTTGCGCCAACAGTATCTGCAATGGCAACCCTAACGACATCTGATGGTAACGAATACCTTTCTGTTGCCGCAATGCTACTTCCTACAAATGACGGTTTTGTCGGTCTTGATAGCTGGAAAATTCCAACTGAAGCCGGAACGTATACTGTGTTTTTAAATGCTTACGATGCAGGTACTGAACAAAATAATGAACTTGTAGTAGAAGGTTCAGGTGCACCAGGTACGCCTGGTATTCCAGCTGCTCCTGGTGGTAATGCTGGTACCGGTGGTGCTGGTTTAACAAGCACCGATAGCAATATTAATATTCATATTCATCCTGGTAACTTAGGTGATGATGATCTAACCGCTGGTAATAGTGACTTAAGCAATACAGTGCACAGATGGTTAAACCCAGTAGCAAAACTAACCGTTACGGTTAAGTAGGAGCGCTATAATGTCATCTTTTAAAAACTTTAAAAAAAGCGCTTTAATACTAGCGCTTGCAACTACTCTTGCAGCATGTGGCGACAATGATAGCAACGAGCCTGATCAAGTAGTTGCACCAACACCAGCACCGACAGCTACCAGCTATGAATTTAATGTTACTGTAAGTAATTTAACTGCTGGTCAACCATTTTCACCAGTTGCCGTTATTGCACACCATGAAGGTACGCTATGGCAAATAGGCAGTCCTTCATCAGTGGCATTAGAAACAATGGCTGAAGGCGGGGATAACAGCCAACTCCTTACATTTGAAAATGGTATTGCTAATGCATCGAGTGAAGGCCCAGTTGGACCTGGTGCAAATACCACAATCACGATTACTACCGACACGCTTGAAGTACTAAAACTATCGCTTGCCACTATGATGGTGAATACAAATGATGGGTTTACCGGTCTTAGTGCTGTAGATGTATCTACATTAGCCGTTGGTGAGTCTATTATGCGCACCACCGTTGCTTATGATGCAGGTACGGAAGCAAATACAGAAGCAGCTGGTACATTACCGGGTCCTGTGGATGGCGGCGAAGGCTTTAATGAAGCCCGCGATGATGTTGATTTTGTAGCAAGACACCCTGGTGTAGTTACTAATGAAGACGGGCTATCAAGTTCAGTGCTAAGCCCTGAACATAAATTTGATAATCCATTGGCGAAAGTTGTCATTACTCGAACTCAGTAATTAATATTAACGATATTTACGCGTTGACATACCAGCTTGTAATGGGGAAGTAAGGGAGCACGGATGCCCCCCTTTTTACGAGGTTATACATGCGTCACGAAAAATTATTAGTAGTAGAAGACGACAGAGAAATAGGTAAATTAATTACCACGCAGCTTACTTCACTTAACTTACATGTTGATCATGTTGTGAGTGCCGAGCTTGCTTTAAAAAAAATAGCTAAGCACCCCTACGGACTCATTTTACTCGATATAAACTTACCGCAAATGGATGGTTTGAGTTTATGCCGGAAAATAAAAGAACATTATCCTACTACTTCTGTGATTTTACTGACCGCGCTCAGTAGCGATATGGACAGAGTGATTGGTCTTGAAATGGGCGCAGATGATTATATTTGTAAACCTTTTTTTGCGCGTGAGTTACAAGCCAGAGTAAAGACCCAACTGCGCCACAGAGCACAATTACTTGCCAGTCAGAATAACGATAACTCACCCGTTGATAGCGAACAAACGCTAAACGTAGGGTCACTCCACATTGAGTTCAGTTCGCACCAAGTTTATTTAGGCAAGCAAGCACTCAACCTTACCGCCACCGAATTTGATTTACTTGTTTATTTTGCACGCCACCCTAGTCATGTTTTTAGTCGCCAACAATTACTCGATAAAGTATGGGGATATCAACATAGTGGTTACGAGCACACAGTTAATTCGCACATAAACCGCTTACGCGCCAAGCTAGAAGAGCACCAGAAAGTGCCCATTATAGAAACGGCTTGGGGTGTGGGTTATAAACTAAACCCTAGCCAACTAAATTAAGACTCCTATTATGAAATTATCTTTGTACCAAAAATTAGCCATATCGTTAGTTGTTATATTTTGTTTTATTTGTGCACTTGTTTATGGCTGGAGCAAACAATTAGAACTTACTTCAAAACACCATGGTGAGCAAAATCTGCATTTAGCATTAGCTGAGCATTTAGTACAAGATAACCCATTGATAAAAGAAGGTGTTTACGACTATAAAGCGCTCGAAAACCTTTTTCATACTTTAATGCTATTAGGCCCTGCGTTTGAATTTTATTTTGTAGACGAAACCGGAAAAATTCTTACTTACTCAGCAAAGCCAGGAAAAGTTAAGCGTAACTATATCGATTTAGCGCCTTTAAAAAAGCTCATTAATGATCCTAAAGCAGCACCTATCTATGGTGATAATCCGCGCAATAAAGACCAAAAAAAAATATTTTCGGTTGCGCCTGTATTTAATCACGACAAGTTACAAGGTTACCTATATGTAATTATTGGCGGTGAAGCCTACGATACCTCCCTCAATACTATAAAAAATAATGACAGGCTATGGCTAGCCGCTTTATGGCTTGGCTCCGCTTTAGCCTTTTTACTCATTGCAATGCTAATTTTACTGCGTTTTTTCACCAATCCAATACAGCGTTTAGCCCGTGATGTAAGCAATATTGAAGCGGCCAATTACAGCCTTACAGATACAAAATTAAGTAACTATTCAACACAAAAAAGCAATGAAGTACATAGTTTGGGTCGCAGCATTCAAGCAATGCTTACCCGTATTAATGAGCAATTTAAAGCACTTGAAGAGGGCGATAAACAACGCAAAGAGTTACTCACTCACTTATCGCACGACCTACGTACACCACTTGCATCACTGCAAGGATTTTTAGAGGTTTTAAATCAATCTGGTGAGCAATTAAGTCAAAAAGAACAACAAGAATACTTACAAGTGTCACTTAATAATTGCGGACAATTAAAATTACTCATAGAGCAAATATTTGAACTTGCCCATTTAGAAAATGGCGAAATAAACATAAATAAAGAAACCTTTAATTTAGGCGAGTTAATTTATGACTGCATTGCTAAATTTAGCTTAGCTGTAAATAAAAAGGGTATTCATTTATCGGTAGAACCTGCAATTTGTGATTTCCCTGTTGTAGCCGATATCGCAAAATTAGAACGCGTGTTAAGTAACTTAATTGACAACGCGATTAGGCATACGCCTAGCGGTGGTAGCATTGCAGTGCATGTAAAGCGCAGTGGCGACAATCAGCTATTCGTGCATGTTTCAGATACTGGCGTTGGAATAAAACAAGATGAACTGAGTGCTATTTTTAATCCTCACTATCAAGCCACTAATTCAAATAAAGCGGGTCGTCAGCAAGGCGGCTTAGGGCTAGCTATATGTCGGGGTTATTGAAACTGATGGACAGCGAAATTAATGTACACAGTGAACTTGGTAAAGGCACTATATTTAGTTTTAACCTACCACAAAAAAAAGTGCTTCTTTAAGAAGCACTTTATATTCACATAATGACCTGTTTTAGCTCAACAGGTTCGTTACTTTTTAATACCTGCTAAATCAAGCATAAATGCATAGTTTAGCGCGGTATCTTCTAAGCGCTTAAAGCGACCTGATGCACCACCGTGCCCTGCTTCCATATCTATTTTAAACAGTAACTTATTGTCATCTGTTTTATAGTCACGCAGCTTAGCAACCCATTTTGCAGGCTCAAAGTATTGAACTTGCGAATCGTGCAAGCCAGTCGTTACTAACATATTAGGATATGCTTGCTTAGATACTTGGTCGTATGGCGAGTAAGACAACATGTAATCGTAATACGCTTTTTCGTTCGGATTACCCCACTCTCCATATTCATTTGTTGTAAGTGGAATGCTCGCATCTAGCATGGTTGTTACTACATCGACAAATGGCACCGCAGCAACCATGCCTTTATAAAGCTCTGGTGCTTGGTTTGCAACTGCGCCCATTAATAAGCCACCAGCACTACCACCTAACGCAAATATTTCATCTTTTGCGCCATACTTTTGAGAAACCAATGCTTTAGTTACGTCAACAAAGTCATTAAACGTATTCTTTTTAGTTAGTAGCTTGCCGTCTTCGTACCAAGGACGACCTAACATTTGCGAGCCTCGAACATGAGCAATGGCAAATACAAAGCCACGGTCTAACAAGCTCAAGCGTGAGCTGGAGAACGTTGGATCCATCGTTGCCCCGTACGAACCATAACCGTACTGCAGCAATGGATTTGTACCGTCTTTTTTAAACGCATCTTTACGATAAACCAAACTTACCGGTACTTTTATACCGTCACGCGCAGTTACAAAAATGCGCTCTGAGGCATAGTTGTCAGCACTAAAGCCGCCCAATACAGTTTGTTGTTTAAGTAATGTTTTGTTGCCTGTTGCTAAATTTACATCGTATGATGAATCAGGCGTTGTCATGCTTGTGTAGTAAACACGTAACGTATCGCTATCAATCTCATTATTGCCATAAGTGCTAATTGTATAAGCGCTGTCGTTAAAGCTCAGTGGTAACTCTTTACCTGTTTTTAAATTGCGAGCAATAAGTTTTGACTGACCCATTTCACGTTCTTGATATACTAGGTAGTTACCAAATAAATCAATGCCCTCTAGTTTGACATTATCACGCGCTGGGATCACACTTTGCCAATTAGCTTTGTTACCCGCTTTATCAACATCCACCTTCATTAGCTGAAAATTTACTGCGTTTAAATTAGTTACAATGTAGTAAGTATTTCCTAGTTTAGATATTTCATATTCAAGCCCTACTTCGCGCTCAATTAAACGCTTAGGCGTTGCCTTAGCATCATCAGCGCTCAATACCGACACACCTGATGCAGCCGTGCTGCTGTGCCAAATATAAATCTCTGACTCATCTTTACTTTTACTCATACCCATGTAGTAACTGGTATCAGTTTCTTCGTAAATTAGCTCATCATCAGCTTGTGATGTACCTAATGTATGACGATAAACTTGGTAGCCTAGTAGGGTTTGCAAATCTTTTTTAATGTAGTAAACCGTTTTATTATCGTTTGCCCACACAATGCCACCGTTAGTGCCCTCAAGTGTGTCTTCGAGTAATTTACCGGTTGTTAAATCTTTTATTTTTACACTATAAATACGACGGCTAACAGTATCTTCGCCATAAGCCATTAAATTGCCATTCGGGCTTACATCTAAGCCACTTACCGCATAATAATCATGGCCTTTAGCAAGCTCATTTACATCTAAAATAACTTGCTGATCGGTACCTGTAAAATCACTGCTGCGTAAATAAGTAGTGTACTCGTTATCGCCACGTGTTTGCGTTGAGTAAAAATAATCACCGTTTTTAACTGGGACTGAATCATCGTCTTTTTGAATACGCCCTTTTAGCTCCTCAAACAATTTACTTTGCAACGTTTTAGTATGTGCAAGCATTGCATCTGTATATGTATTTTCGGCTTCTAAATAGTTAATCACTTCAGGTGCTTTACGCTCATCATCACGTAGCCAATAGTAATCATCTATACGCGTATCCCCATGAATAGTCATTTCATGAGGTACTTTTTTAGCAATCGGCGCCACGGCACTCACTGGTTTTTCTGTTTGCTGTGTTTGCATAGTTGTTGCTGTATCTGAAGGTGTACTTTTTGGGGCATTATCACACCCGGCTAGCACAGCTAGTGATAACGCGGCTAGCGTGAATGAAGAACGAATCATTATGAAATCTCTATGGTTTTTATTATTGGTGACATTAAATATACCTAATAATAAAGCGTGGTGTAATTTAGTTTGTGAAGCTATGTAAAAAGGGAGCCGAGGCTCCCTTTAAAATAACGTGTTAGTTATAAAACTACTTTTGTTTACGACGACGCATAAATGTAAACGGCGCAGCAAGTAACGTTAACCAAACTAGTGAGCCCGATGAACCATTGCTTTCAGGCTCTGGCTGAGGGTCTGCAATGGTATCGTTAACAACGATTGATACCATAGTTTCTTCAGCGCTAATGCCTGATGCTTCACGTACAGTGTATGTAAAGCTATCTTCACCAGAGAACTGTGCATTTGGCGTATAATCAATCGTGCCATCTTCATTCACGGTTGTAGAGCCATTTACAGGTGCAGAAACCACCTCAACAGTTGATGCCACTAAGCTGCCTTTAATTCTTACACCTTTATGAGCAGAAAATTCTGCATTTTCTGTTTCTGAAGAAGCTAGCGCATCAAATACAAAACGCGACTCTGCCATATCATTAGCTAATACATCAATAGTCACTGTTTGCTCTTCATCAACGTCTACTGCATCTGCAGCTGTGTAATGGCTGCGATCTTTTGCAAAGGCTTGATACTGTATATCAACAACACCGCCTTTAATTTGATCGACCAAGTAGCCACTACCAATACCACTGCCTGTTGGAACTGTATCTAACATAGCACCTACGTTGCCATCGGCAGACTCAACACCCGCTGAGTAAGGTGCAGGTAAAGCAGGCACATCAATGTAGTTCATACGAACTTCATCTGTGCCTTCTTTTAAGATCACTTGGAACGTGTACTTATCACCTAAAGAACTACCCCAAAGCTCAACGTCATGCCATTCTACAACTACATAGCCGCTATCAAATTTAGCGACATAAAGGTCACCACCACCGCTCGTACCGCCAGCTAAATCAAAGTCAGCCCAAAGCGGCGCAATGACACCGTTAGGTGTACGTGCATTAGGCATTGCTTGAGGGCTCCAAGAGTTAGTCGTATTTACATCTGCACCAACAGCAATAAAGCCGTTATCTGAGATGGTAAATGCTGAATACTCTTTCCCATCAAAAATAAAGTCAGCTTCAACCGTAATGGTTATTTCATCACACCCGTCAGGACAAGCTTGTGGCTCAAAGCCTTCATCAGCTAATGAGAAGGTACCTAAGAAATCACTGCTGTTAATAGCAAACTCTTTTGGCCCTAATGTACCCGTCCAGGTTAGCTCTTTATTGTCTTCACTTAATGTTACTTCACCTGCACCATTAGTAACTTCAACAACAGGGGCCGCACCTTTAAGAAGCTCCGCATTTTCATCAAGTTTTACATTTACTGATAGCTCGTCAGTGAACAGAGTATTGTTAAATTGCACCCCTATTTTTGCAGGAGTAGAAGAATTTAAAGAATCGGCATCTACCGTTGCATTAAATACACTGCTATTTGTTGCTTCGTTATCGTAAATAGCAAATGGTAAATGGGCGACTTGGCCTGTCTCAGTATGAGTCCACACTACGTGACCAAAGTTCCAGCCTTTTACATCATTAAACGTTGAATCAATATCTAGGTTAAATTCAGCAATATCAGTGCTTGTTTCTGCACCTTCTGAATCTGTAGAGGTAGAGACATGTGCGCCAAGCATAACAGTACTAGGAGATACAGTAATTTCAGCGCCTTTCATATCAGTCACTACTTTTGCAGTCCACTCACCGGCAGTATCAGTCATGTTTTGCACGGTATTTGAAAAACTACAAACGCTTAAACAGCTAGGATCGGCGTAAGAGCCATGATCAAACGTAAGTGCTGCATCTAGCGCATTAGGCATATCTAATCGACCGGCACCTACATCAAATGCATCTGCTTTAGTAACTAAGTCTTCTTTATGTAGGCCATCCATTTTAGATGAACTCATAAGCGCTGTTTTAATTTGTACTGCATTCCACTCTGGGTGAGCTTGTTTCATTAATGCTGCTGCTCCAGCAACATGTGGGCTAGCCATGCTTGTACCAGTAATCGCATTAAAGGTTATACCGTTACCTTCATCTGGAGAGTACGCAGAAAGAATGTCCGTACCCGGCGCTGCAATATCAGGTTTTAAAAAGCTAGGCTCTCCATTAGGGCCACGTGAGCTTGAAGAGTTCACAGCATCAGTAAATTTCTCTTGAATCGTTCTTTTAACGCTAGGATCTAATGAAGCAATAATCGGCTCTTCAGCATCAGTTAAAAGTTCAACTAGGCTTAAGCCATCTTCTTGACTAATAGCTGAGGCAGGAATTGTAGCATCATCCATAGACATACCCATCGCACCGCCTGCAACGTTGTTATGGATTATTACAGCCGTTGCACCTGCTTTTTCAGCATTTGCAGCTTTAGCTGAAAATGCACAGCTACCACGAGAAATTAGCGCTACAGAATCTGCAAATGAGACATCTTCAGCAAACTCTTCACACCCTTCAAAATTATCAGGAGCGATCACTTGCGCAGAAATGATAGGTAATGAAATAGGATCAGTTAATAAACCATTGCTCCCTTCAGTGCTTGAATAAGTTTCTCCAGCTACTTCAATTTGTTGTGAAAAGAATCGACCCGTTTGCGTATTCGCAACAGTTAAACCAGATTCAATACAGCTAGGACAGCCAATAGTCTGTGCGCCATTACCATCATTACCTGCGGCAGTTACAACTACCACACCCGCCTCTTCCGCAGCTGTGAATAAATCGCTATAGGCGCTAGTAGAAGGGTTACCACCTGCACCGCCACCCCACGAGTTGTTAATGACATCTGCGCCATCTTTAATTGCCGCTTCTAATGCCGCCATTAGTGCAACGGTTGTACCACTGCCACTGCCATCAGCTGTATGCCAAAGCGCTTTATAAGCCATTAACTGCGCTGCTGGAGCAACACCTGAAATTGACACATTGTTATCGTGATAGGTAATTTCAATAGGATTACCAACTGCAGTACCTGCGACGTGAGTACCATGGCCGTTGTAGCCTAATGGAGAGCCAATATATTCATCAGGGTGGACATCACTTGGTGTTGGACCAAATGCACGCGCTACAATTAATTTGTTATTACAAAAATTAGCTTCACCACCCTCTACACGACAGTAATCTGGGTTTTCAGCAATATAAGCTGCTTCGTCTTCACTAAACTCAGCCGCAGCAAAACCAATATCAGAGAACATAGGGTTTTCTGGGCGAATACCTGAGTCAATAATAGCAACTTTAACGCCTTTACCGGCTTCAGATTGGCCGCCTAGAGCCTGCCATGCTTCTACACCTTTTATCACATCAATAGATGCATCCATTAACGTGTGATATTCAGTATCTAAAAATACTTTTTTTACGCCTGAAAGCTTAGCAAGCGCTTCACGTTGACCTTGTTCGCCCTCAATAACAATACCGTTAAACAACGTGCTAAATGAATGTGATATAGAACCACCACTTACTGATGCTGCAACTTGTGCTACGCTTTTTTGTTTTGCTTTTAAATAGCTGCTGTACTTTAAAGCCGGTGCTGAAGATAGCTTTAATTTTCTATCACCTGTTACTGCTGCAGAAGTTGCTTCAAGCCCTGCAATATCACCTTTGTAAGTCGCTAACGGCTCATCTTCAAGTTGAATAATATAACGCGCTTTACTCGATATTGTTTTATCTTGAGAGTAAGTTTTAATACTTGAATTTTCAGGTACATATCCTTTAGATAAATCAGGTCCAGCAACTACACCATATGACATCATAGCTAAACCAATAGCAGTCGATATAGCTGTTTTTCTCATTATTATATTTGACATTGTTTCCCCTGGGATGAATTTTATATTATTGTGCATATACCAATCGTAATTGGTTTGTAACTAGAATATAAAACTTTACACCCACCCTGAGCAACACCTTGATTACAAACAAATTACAATGCGTCTACACAAAGACCAAAAACAACCCTAAGCAATTGATTTGAATTAACAATAATTCAACTTAAATTTGTAAACAAGTGTAAACAAATCGACCTTTTTGAGACAAATATGAATAATGAAGTGATTAATATCTTAACTATGGCTAAAGTAATTCAAACCGCAGTGGCTCCTGTGTTCCTCATAACCGGGATTGCTGCCACGCTGGGTGTTTTATCTAATCGCTTAGCACGAATTACCGATAGGGCACGCCAATTAGAACGCAGGTTAAAAGTAAGTACAGATGAAGATTTTAATAAATCACTAGCGACAGAACTTCGCGCCCTTTTAAAGCGCTCTCGATGTATACATATCGCTTTTAGCTTGAGTGTTTTAAGTGCTTTGCTTGTATGTGCCGTTGTTATGCTGTTGTTTTTATCACATATTCAATCTATAAATTTAGGCGTTACAATTGCCTGCTGCTTTGTTGCAGCAATGGCATTGCTTATATGTGCCTTTATGTCTTTACTTGGCGAGGTGTTTTTAGCAACTCGAAGCATGCGTCGCGGGATGATATTTGCTGACATAGACATAAACGATTAAATTTTAATTAAACCCATCGCATTTGCTTGAATAAATACGATGTTAGATACAATATACTTAATTAATAATTAAAATTTTCAACAGTGGCAAACATGAAATTAAAAAAAGTATTAGCAACAATAGCACTGGCAACGTGTGCATTTAGCGTATCGGCAAATTCTGCATTTAAAGAGCCAAGTGACGCGATTGAATACCGCCAAGCAGCGTTTTCAATGATCTCAGTACAAATTGGTGACATGGGCGCAATGCTAAAAGGCAAAGTACCTTTTGACGCAGAGCAATTTAAAAAGCGTGCTAACAACGCAGCTGCACTCTCAAAAATGCCATGGGAAGCTTTTTACCAAGGGACAGATAAAGGCGACACAGCTGCACTTGCTGCTGTTTGGTCTGAAAACGATATTTTTATGAAAAAAGCAACTGCATTCCAACAATACGCAGATGAGTTAGCAGTAGCGGCTCAATCAGGCGATAAGGCCGTAATTGGTAAAGCTTTTGGTGCATGGGCTAAAGGCTGTAAAGATTGCCATAAGCAATTTAAAGATTAATTATTGTTGTTTTAATACTTAATGTAGTAACAACAAATGATAAAAAGCACTGAACGGTTAATCGTTCAGTGCTTTTTTGTACCCGGCATTTAAGCCCGTATGTTATTTATTGAGCTAAACCTTCTGCGGGCGACGTTTAAATACAGTCCTAATCCCACCCAAAATGCGTGGAAACACCTTACCAATATCACTTAATATAATGTACAAACATGGCACCAATATAAGTGTTATTAATGTTGCAAACATCACTGCAAAACCAAGCGCTACCGCCATAGGTATTACAAACTTAGCCTGCAGGCTTGTTTCAAACATAATGGGCAATACACCTGCAAATGTAGTAATTGAAGTAAGTAATATAGGTCTGAATCGAGCACAACCGGCATCTATTACAGCATTTTTAATACTAACACCTGTTTTACGGGCTTGATTCACATAATCGGTCATAACGAGTGAGTCGTTTATAACCACCCCTGCTGCTGCAATAATACCAAAGCCTGACATTAAAGTTATATCCAAACCAAACCAGTAATGCCCCCATATTGCTCCCGTTAAGCTAAATGGAATCACCGACATAACAATAAGTGGTTGCGCATAACTCTTAAGGGGTACGGCTAATAAAATATACACCAAAATCATACCGCCGAAGAAAAACATCTTCTGCTGATTAGCCTGATCTTGTTGCTCTTCAATGGCGCCACCTAGTTCTGACTTAACACTTGGATATTCTTCTTTAAGTTGTGGTAGTAGCTTTTCTTTAATTTGATCTACAACTTCGTTTGGCTCAATCACTTCTTCATCTATGTTTCCATAAACATACACAGTACGATAGCCCCCTTCCCGGCGGATATAACTAATGCCTGGTGTTTCAGTAAGTTCAACTACATCACCAAGCAGTACTTCACGGCCCTGCGGGGTAGTAACAACCGCATGCTTAAGTGACGAAAATGCCTCTCGAGTCAGTTTAGGGTAACGCACCATTACACGCACCTCTTCGCCTCGGCGAATAACACGTTGAGCCTCACCACCGTAAAAGCTTGCCCCAACTTGATTTGCAATAGAAGCTAAGTCTAAACCTAAGTCGTAAGCGACCGGTTTTAGGCTCATTTGCACTTCTTTACTTGCAGGATCTATTGTTGAGCTAATATCAAACAGGCCTTCTTGCTGTTGCAGCAACTCTATAAAACGACGTCCTGCATTATTTAATGTATCAATATCAGAGCCATATAATAAATAACCAAATTCGCCATCACTGCCTCCTCCATTTACATCATCATAAATGGTTAATGATTTAACACCGGCAATATCGGGCATCGCCTCGCGCCAACGTCGTGATAATTCAAACGCGTTATAAGGCCTTATACTTTCATCAACAAGGGGAACAAGCACTTGTGCTTCAGTTCGCCCTTGGTTATAGACTAAAATATCTCTTATGAGTTTTTGACCATATTTGCGTTCAGTATCTTCATCAATCGCAATCACCATCGCTTCTATTTCACGAATAGCATTTATTGTTTGTATGTCTGATACATTGTCATTCATTTCTAGATTTATTTGCGGGTAGTCATGCGGGATCTTTGGCATAAACCCGGTACGAACTTGATTTGATGAGATTAAAGCAAAGGTTACGATCAACAGGGCGATAAATGAAAATAACACTGACCAACGCCATTCAACACAACGTATAACAAAGCGTTTATATGGGCCATTTACAAAACCAAAAAATCGCGTATTAAACCGATCGCGCCAGCCACCCTCTTTTATTGGTGAAAAGTGAGTGTGGGCAATATGGGCAGGCAATATCAACTTTGATTCAATCAAACTAAATACCAAACACAGCATTACCACCACAGCTATACCATAAAAGAAGGCACTTTCTGGGCCTGTAGATAACGTAAACGGAGCAAATACTGCAATGGTAGTTAGTACACCAAAAGTTGCGGGGGTTGCTACGCGTTTTGCGCCATTAACCACATTAACAACACCACCGCCTTTTTTCTCTATTTCGGTGTAGGCACTTTCGCCTATGACAATGGCATCGTCCACCACAATCCCTAGCACCATAATAAAAGCAAAAAGTGATAAAATATTAATGGTTACACCAAACAGTGGCATCATCATCATTGCGCCCAAAAAGCACACTGGTAAACCAATCATTACCCATAATGCCAACTTAAAGCGTAAAAAGATTGATAGCATAATTGCAACCAAAACAGCACCCTGAATAAGGTTTGTAACCATCATGTCTAAGCGAGCATTTAAGTAGTACGTCATATCCATTAATGGCTCTAAACGAACCCCCAGTGGTAGCTCTTTATTTTTTAATTCTATAAATGCTTTTACTGAATCAGCAACTGGGATAATACTTTGCTCTTCGGTCGCTTTCACCGATATATAAACCGCATTTTCACCATTAAATTTAAAGTAACGCTCACCCTCAGTGAACTGATCTTTAATCACGGCAATATCTTGCAGCAACACTTTAGCGCCATTAGCCCCTATTTTTACCGGTATTTGTCTAAATTCTTCACCTGAGTAAAACTGATTTTCGACTCGTACAGAAATAACACCCGCATCGGTTTTTAACTGCCCCGCCGAAAAGTTAGCTGAGTAACGACGCACTGCATTCATTACATCACTAAGGGTTAGGTTATATTGACGCAGCGTATCGGGTTCTATTTCAATTGCTATTTCATCAAGAGGAACATCGTTTACCACTAACGACACGTTAGATAGCTGTAGTAACTCATCCTCTATTTGGTTTGCTATAGGCTTAAGCTCAGTAAGCGGCAAGTCAGCAACGAGCGTCATACCTATAACATCTTGCCTAAACTCAACTTGACTTATGGTGACCGGTTCCATACCGGCTGGGAACGTTGCTATACCATCAACCCGTAACTTAACTTTATCGAGTATATCGGTCAGCTCTACATCAGTATTAATTTCAAGACTTGCTCTACCGCCATTTCTAAATGCCCTGTACACACCTTTTTTAATTTCGGTCACATCTTTTAGCGACTCTTCAATTTTTATAAGTATGCTTTCTTCTATTTCCTGAGGAGAGGCACCGGGGTAATTAGCCTCAATATTAATGTAGTTAATTTCTACATTAGGGAACATTTGGCGTTGGATATTTAGAAAGCTAATAATTCCCATCACCACAATAAAAATCATCATTAGGTTGGCAGCAACGGAGTTATTAGCGAAATAAGCAATAATACCGGTTTGCTTTTCAGCGTTAGGCGCTGTATTTGGTAGTTCAGTGTTACTCATAACTCAGCCTACCTTTATAATTTTTCAGTGGAAGCATTTTCAAGTGCCTCTGTATTTTTAGTATTTTGAAGGCCCGCAATTTTTACAGCCATGCCTTTTTGCGGATACTCTGGCAACGTAATCACCAACTTATCATCTGCTTGCAAACCATCACTGATGTAAAAGTACTCACCCTCTTCACGAATAACTGTGACTTTGCGCGGCTCAAGTTGCTGCTCTTCATTAACGATCCATACGGTTTTGTTATTAACTAATTCTTGCGGTAAGCGGTAAATATTATTAAGCATTGCACCTGCAAAATTTACCTGTACGTAGCTACCAAACTTAATGGCTGGTTGTATGTTTTTAAGACCGTATGGGTCTTCTATACGCACTACTAAACTGCTCATACGCGTAGCGTTATCAACAATCCCTAGGTCGCGGTCAATTACACCTTCACGGGTGAAGCTGTTTAGGCCTTTTTGAATAATCGTTGCGGTAATACCTTTAATACGCTCTGGCAAAAAAACGCTATCGAACCCTGCTATAGGAATAATCACTTCAGCGGTCTCAATATTATTGAGCTCAGCAACTTGCGAGCCCATAGTGACAAATTGTCCAACACCTATATTTCGGCTAATCACCAACGCATCATAAGGGGCTGTTACATCACAATTATCCAAATCACGTTGCGCGCGCTTTAATGCTGCTTGCGCCGACTTAACAGATGCTTGAGCACTGAGCACTTGAGGTTTACGTAAAAATAAATCTGTGCGCGCTTTACTTGGAAAGCGCTTGGCTTCGTCTTCGGCTACTTGAGCTTGAGCTTGCTCTTCAATTAAACCGGCTTGCGCGCGAGCAAGCTCTGCCTCTGCAACAAGTACTGCTGCTTCATAGTTGTCTTTTTCGATAGTGAATAAGGTTTCACCGCGAGCAACTATGCCACCGGCTACAAAATTAGGATGCCAACTTAACACCTCGCCCGACACCTGCGCCGAAAGCTGTGTATTTTCAAGTGGTCTTACTTCGCCGTAGCTATTAATGATAACTTGGTGATCATTTGCTGCCACAGGCTCAACTTGCACCGTTGGACGAGCATCAATAACTTCTTTTTTTTCTGATTCTTTTGCAATAGCGTTAATTGCCATAAAACCAACGATACCTAAAGCAAGCGCGACGAATGGAAAAACCCATCTAAGTGAATTTGTTTGCATATCTTATTTATCCCTAAAATTCTATTAACACCATAATACCAGAGCCATACGAAACATTAAGATGATATTTGTAAGCAACTGTTGCAAATACATCCAAATTACAACTTTATATAAGTATAAAAGATGAATGAAATGGTGATTAATCTCATTCGTTATATTTTGTTACAAACTTTTATCTATTAATATCAATCAATTAGCTTTGAACGCTTAAATTTCATCGCGAAGATGTGCGAAATTAAATTAATTTACGTACAGTCCAATTAAATTAACTAATATTAGAAGTCTCAAAATGAAATTAACGACCATCACCCTTGCGCTTGGCTTAGCGTTTGGCAGCCATGCATTTGCAGCCGATAAAAAAGACGAAAAAGAGCCAAAAACACTTAGCGAAATGATCAAAGGACAAACCGAATTTGCCGGTATATTTAGCCTTTACCAAGACGAAAAAACAGGTAAGCATTTAATGGTAATTAACGAGTCGCAACTCAACACACCATTTGTGTATTTTGCGCATACCGTTGATGGCGTTACAGACGCAGGCCATTATCGTGGTTCGTACCGCGAAACTAAGTTAATTGAATTTAGAAAATACTTTGATCGTATCGATATTATTAGCAAAACACCTCGCTACAAATTTGACGAAAACAGTGCTATTTCAAAAGCGAGTGATGCCAATATTAGTGAAGCGGTACTTGCGAGCATTAAAATAGAAAAAGAAGAAGACGGTAAAATAGCATTTAATGTAAATAAGTTATTTTTAAGCGAAGCACTTCATAAAGTATCACCTACGCCAAATCCAGCTGATAAAAACGCTAAAAAGCGCTTTAAAGTAGGTAAACTAGACGCTAAAAAATCACGCATTATTAAACAGCGTCCATACCCTAATAACTTAGACGTGGTTGTTGATTACGTATTTACTAACCCAAGCCCAACGGTACGAGGCTCAAATGCAGTAAGCGACCCGCGTAGCGTATCGGTAAAAGTACAGCACTCATTTGTTGCTCTACCTAAAAACGATTACCAGCCGCGCATGGACGACGCCCGTATTGGTTATTTTACAAATCAATTTGATCAAATGACATCTACCGATTGGGCACCTTATGAAGATGTTATAAAGCGCTGGGACTTACAAAAGAAAGACCCAAGTGCAGCGCTTTCAGAGCCAGTAAAACCAATTACTTGGTGGATAGAAAACACCACACCTATCCAATGGCGCGATACTATTCGTGACGCTGTTTTAACATGGAATACCTCTTTTGAAAAAGCCGGTTTTAAAAATGCCTTAGAGGTAAAAGTACAACCAGATGATGCAGATTGGGATGCGGGCGATATTAATTACAACGTACTGCGCTGGACCTCGTCACCTAAACCTCCATTTGGTGGATACGGACCAGCACTTGCTAACCCATTAACAGGCGAAATACTGGGCTCAGACATTATGCTTGAGTTTGTATTTATGAAAAATCGCTGGATTTACGACACACTTTTCACCCAAGGAACAATGAGCCACGGTGAAACAACAAATACCGGCGAACTCAATTGCTCTCTTGGGCATGAGATTCAACAAAATCTAATGCTTGCTAAAGGCCTTGCTAGCGGCGAAAAAATTGAAGATAAAGAAATGCTTCGCCAAGGTTTAACGCAACTGGTACTTCACGAAGTAGGCCATACTTTAGGTCTTAACCACAATATGAAATCATCTATTTTGTGGGATGAAAAAGAAGTACACGACAAAAACAAAACCCAAGGCATAGTAACCGGTTCTGTAATGGATTATGCACCCGCTAACATTGCCCCAATTGGTATGCAGCAAGGTGATATTTTTCAAACAAAACCAGGTCCTTATGACGATTGGGCAATTAACTACGGCTACAGCGTAGCGCTTGCAGATGAAGCTGCTGAGCAAGCTCGACTTGAAAAAATACTTGCTCGTTCAAGTGAACATGCCCTTGCCTTTGGTAACGATGCCGACGACATGCGCGCACCAGGTCGCCATATCGATCCACGTGTAATGATTGGTGATTTGTCGTCAAACCCTGCAGCCTATGGCGCAGATCGTATGGCACTTATCAATAAACTATTTACTGAACTAAAAGATAAAGCAACGGTTAAAGGTGAGTCTTACCAACAGCTTGTTACCTCTGCTAATAGCTTATTTGGTCAATACCGAGCTCAAGCAGGTGTTGTTTCTCGCCAGATTGGTGGTGTGTACGTTGAGCGCGCTGTAGTGGGTGATGCAAACGCAGATAAACCATTTACACCGGTATCGCTTGAGCGTCAAACACAAGCGATGGATATACTCGCAAAGTTTGTATTTGCACCAGACGTACTACAAAACATGCAACCTCTGTATAGCTACTTGCAACTGCAACGTCGTGGCTTTAATCACTTTGGTAAAAATGAAGACCCTAAAGCACACAAAATGATTTTAGGCATGCAAAAGTCTGTACTTGCGCAGCTATTACATCCAGCCGTATTACTGCGTATTTCTGACACCGCTCTATACGGTAATGAATATAGCCTAACTCAGTTTATGCAAGATTTAACTGCCAGCATTTTTGTGAAAAGCAAAGACGCCAACTCTATTAGCCACAACTTACAAATTGAGTATGTTAACCAGCTAATCGCGATTGCAGGCCTTGGTAAAGCAAGTAAATTTGATAACCTAGCTAAAACCGCTGCGTTATATCAGCTAACTCAAATAGCCGATACCAGTGTTGCATGGGGATCAGATACTGCGACTAAAGCGCATAAAAAATATATTGATCGCTTAATTGCAAAAGCGCTAGAAGCGTAAAGCAGCTCTAACAATTGAGTAAAACCAAGGCCACGTTAAACGTGGCCTTTTTTATAACAAGAACAATAAAGATTAAATATAAATAGTGCCTTTTAAATACCTTACAGCATGCCCGGTTAAGGTGACGGTTGTATCACCCACTTCGCAAGTTAGCTGCCCGCCTCTGCTTGAAGCCTGATAAGCGCTTAACGTAGTTTTACCTAATTGCAGCAGGTGCCAAGCCAGTATGAATAGAACCTGTCACATAATCTTCGTCGCCACCGCTTGCAGGCCAAAAATAACGAGATATAAAATCATATTCAGCACTCGGAGCAGTGGCCACTACATCAAGTGGATAAAGCGTTTTTAAAAGCTCTGAGCTAGTTTTTAATTCAAGTATTTGATCGGCATTTTCATAAATAGCAAAGTAAGCTTGGCGGTTTTTAAGCACTTTACTCGGTTGTATAGACAAGCCATCAAGCAATTGCTGCGGTACATTTTGCACTTCAACCGGTGCTTGTTTCGGAAAGGTCATTGCAAAGCTGCCATCAGCGTTTTTATTAACGATTAGCTCGCCCACCGCATCAGCAATAAAGCGAATTTGCGATATATTATGCTCTTCACATAAAACATAGGCAGCCGCAAGTGTGGCATGACCGCAAAAGTCGATTTCCATTAACGGCGAAAACCAGCGAATAACAAAACTGCCATCGTCTTGCTGGCAGGTAAAAGCCGTTTCAGATACGTTATTTTCTGCGCCAATTTTTAGCATTAAATCGTCACTTAGCCACGATTTCAATGGGATCACTGCCGCATAGTTACCTTTAAATAACTCATTCGTAAACGCATCAATTTGATGAATAGTTAATTGCATTGTTTAAACTTTGTAATGATTAATAGCTTAAAACTGCCACACCTAAACTCAATTAGCACTTTTATTTTAGCTTTAAGCCATTACAGGTCGCACTCTATAATATTGCATACAGCCAAATTGCACAGCATTTGTAAGCAACAACATAATAAACATAAGTAAGTGCGCAGTACTTGTGGCTGCATTTGAAAGCTCAACAACTAAGCCGCAAATACCAGCAATAAACTGCAAGCTAAAGTAGCGCGCGCTTAAATTACTTACATTACCCGTACGCAATGTTTTATAAGTTTGCGGCATAACACGTACCGAACTCATCACAAGGCCAACATACGTTAAAGCGCTTAATACCGTTGCAGTATCGAGGTTTGAATTCAAAAGCAGTGAAAAGGGCAGTAACGAAAAACCTAACATAGTAACCAGCTGTACGCGCTCTCGTTTAGCTGCATTGAAACGTGCAAAAAAATACAAAATAAGCCCGCTTAACGCACCGGTTACAATAAATGGTAATGCAATATAATAGCGCTCAAAGTAAATATTGTAGGTTATAAAATAAAGGCTTTGCGCTAACCCAAACGTCATCATCAATAGTGATAAACCTGAGACACTACGATTTTTTCGAATTTTGTTTAGTAGTGGTAAAAAACTAAAAACCAAAATAAAAGAAGACAATATAGGCAAATAATGCGCCAAAGCAACCTCACTCGTTACATAAATGTTAACTAGAAATGGAAATAAAAACATTTATTAAACATATGTTTTAAAAGGCTTTTACTATGAGCGCGGCATTGTAGAGCCGCGTAAATTTAACTCAACTAAATAGCAAAAACTTATTTTAGGTACTGGCAAGCTGAGTATACAAAAACCGTAGAATTAAGTTCACAGTTTGTTTGTTTTATTGAAATTCATTACTGAAACTTACAAATAAAAATGATAGTTGTTATCATGCGCAGGTCATTAGCTACTGCATATAAAACCATCCATGAGAAAAATACTTTTTAAGATCCACAGCTGGATTGCCCTTATTGCAATCATTCCACTCATTGTCATTAGTATTACAGGCAGTGTATTAGTTTTTAAAAGTGAAATAGATGGCTTACTTATGCCTGATAGTCACTTTGTTGTAAAAGCGTTGCCAGAGCGTATAGCAATCGATAAATTAATCGCTAAAGCAGAACATGCTTACCCTGAGTATCTAGTGGGTAGCTGGGAGATTTTTAACAATGATACTGCTGATCGGGTTTACTTAGTTAAACGCGGTACAGAGCAATGGTATAAGTTTCATTTAAACCAGTACACAGGTGATATTTTATCGGAGCCAGTAGACACTAGCCATTACTTTACTGATTGGTTTTTAGAACTACATTACACATTTTTACTAAATGACTTAAAAAGTTTACCTGGGCAAACAGGTACTGTTTTAGGCTTCTTTTTTGCTTTGTTTTTATTAATCTTAGGCATTACAGGCCTCATTATTTATCGCAAGTTTTGGCAACGTCTGTTTAGTGTACGCTGGCGTGCGACACTACAAATAGTCCTTAGCGATATTCATAAAATGACCGGTGTTATTGGTTCCCCTATCATTATTATTTTAGCGATTACAGGTGGCTACTTTAACTGGGCTGTTTGGTATCACGAAGTAATAGAGCACGCAGAAGAAGAACATTTTGTGCTAACCAAAAAGCTACATAGTGCAGATATCTCGTTTCAAGATATTTTAGATAATAGCAAACAACAAATAACTACTTTTAATAGCACTTTTTTGGTTATGCCATTAGAACCGGATGAAAATATTACCGTATTTGGAGAAGTTAAAACGGCCAACCCGTTTGCCAGTGAATACGCCAATACTGTTACCTACAATAAATTGACTGGTGACCACATGGTCAACTGGGATATTCGCGAAGTTGGTATTGGCTGGCAAGTAATTGATAGCTTCAGAAAACTTCACTTTGGTTATTTCGCAGGTCTTATTAGTAAAATACTGTGGTGTGTAATTGGCTTAAGTCTGGTATGGCTAGCCGGAACCGGCTTTTACTTATGGTTTACCCGCCGAAAACGTAAAAAACAGTCACAGGTAAATCGCTATAAAAAACGACATGCCACAAACGCTTAATAAAGAAACACCTTGTTGTTGGTTTAACAATAAGGTGTTTTATCTAAGAAAAGACGAAATAACAATTGGGACGAGCAGGTAATAGTTAATTATTTTTAATTAATCTTCACACATCCAAAAAAAAGTTACCGCCAACCTTTTAGTATTTAAATCGTCTCCAAAATACTTTGAAGCGCTTACCTTTAAATACAATTAAACGATTAAAGCGGTTATCAATGTCGATGTCTTTATACCATGCACTATAAGGTAAACTAGTTACATTCAAAGCATCAACCAGATTAGCGAACGGAGGATCTACAATATTCCCACCAGCCGCTTCATTTGCATATTTTAAACGATAAAAAGAGGTACCTGCAGAGGGTTTAGGGTTCGGGCTTAAATATAAAACGGCTGCATATCTGCATAAAAAACGATTATCTACATGAGGTCGAGATGCCCCTTCATCTGCACCCACTAATATTGCAGTATTCGTATCCACTACAACTTTATCTGACTTAGCAACCCATAATTTATCTTTTTTTATAACAGACTTAACATATTCTTCTACTTTATTAAGCTGTAAATCACTTAACGCATCGGGCGTACGCATTCCTGGCCAAAGCTCTTTTGTATAAGGTTTGCCGAATTTCCAAACTTCACTGTTTAAACATGAAGAGCGAATACTCATCGCCTCTTCGCTATCAAAAAAGTCATCAACAACCCAATAGTTGTTACCAATTGATGGCTTTTCATACCTTAAGCCTGGTGCGTCGGACGGGACGCTTGGAAGTACCACATCCAGTGGGACTTTCAAGTGTTTAAATGACATTGTTAAAATACTTATTTTATTAAACTAAATCAGAATATAACACTTACTTAATAACCATTCAAAGCGAATAATAGAAGCTCAGCCAAGCACGCTTTTCATCTTCAAAACTGTCGCCTTCTACTCGCGACAGTCCCATATTAAATGTTAAATCATTTACGCCCGCAGGCCCCATCCCAAAACTAAAATCACCTTGGTATTTTAAGCCGTAGCTTTGTGCGTATACGGTGTCGTCGAGTTGATGTTGCTTATAATAAAGCCACGGCATGCCTTCTTTAAAGCTAAAGCCGCCACCGTAGCCTTGATAGCGCTTTGCAGTTGCGCTGTAAAAGGGCAGAACAGATGAAAGTACATGTTCACTACTTTGTTGCTGATTAATAAGATTTGAGCTAAAACCACCTAATGCAAGGCTATTGTCATCACGCTGTTTTTGATCAAAGTTTGCATAAAGAGGAATACCAAACGCCCTACCAAAAATTTTGGCGGCTAAATCGTAACCTTGCCAATTACTACTTTTACTACTGCCATCGTACCAACTCGCATAAACACTTTGGCCTATCGCAAAATCTTGACGATCATATTGCCAATTTTGAGCAACGCCTAAACGCGTCCAACTTTTATGGCTTAGCTTATAATCAGTGTAATTGTAGGCAATCTCTGGCGTTAAACTTAGCTGCCCAAATTTAACTGGGTAACTTACTGCAGCAAAACCACCACGGGCATCTATGTCGGTATTTAAACTTGCTTGGTACTGGCGCGATGTATTTAAATCATAGTCAAACAGTGCAAGTTTCAGTTTTACATCAAGCGCATTATATTTTGCCTGCACATAACCACCGTGCAGTGCCCCATCGTGTAAATCAGTGCTATAACCCGCTTGTAAGTCGAGCTGCTTTAATAAGTCGCTACTTTTAATGCTTAAATCTAACAAACTGGTAGAAGCCGAATAATACTGAGAGCCAAGCGCAAAGGTAGCGTGCTGGTCGAGCACGTTGTAATTTGTTTGCTCTGTAGTTTCGTGCGTATATATTTTAGCTTTTGGAAGTTTATGTTCGTTTACTATTAGCAGCGGTGCTTTTTTGTTAGCTGCAAACTCAGTAACTACAGTGCTTTTTATAGCTTTTGGCAGTGTTTTTACATTTGGCCCATCTGCGGTTATCGAAAAATAGAGTAACGAGCCATCAGCCCTTTCAATTGGGTGGGCAACTGCCTCTTGCCCTTGGGTTAACTTGGTGAGTGTTTTACTCTCTATGTTGTAGTTATAAATATCAGTAGCGCTATTTAAACCTGCAACAAAGTAAAGTGACTCGCCATTAAGACTAAAGCTCGGCTGACTTAAATATTGATACCCGTTTGGCATAGGTACTAATTGCTGCTGATTGCCGCCTACACCTTGTATATACAATTGCCAATTTTCATTTAATGATGTTGATAAATAAGCTAATTTAGTCTCATCAGGACTGAGAATTGGGTAATCGTAAGTTGTCTCAAGGCTTTTTGTAAATAATGGCGTGATGGTTTGCGTATTGAGGTCAACCTTCACTAATTCAGAGTAGCCATCTCTTATTTGTTCGCCATATAAGGTTTCACCGTTACTGGTTACGTTAAAGCGGCGTATACCAGCAAGCTCGGTAAGCTGTTCAATATTACCAGTTTCAGTGTTATAGCTAAATATGTCAGACACTTTGTTATAAATACCCGACTCTTCATTGCTGTACGCATTAAAATATAACGTTGTGTTATTTACCCATTGCGGGTTTGCAATACCGGCTCGGTTAATTTGATTAAGCACTTTTTTTTGTTCGCGCTTAAATACACTTGGTGCTGTATCGGGAATGTCTTGTGCATCGTTTTCGAGTAGCTCTTTTTGCGCTTTAGTAAACTCTTCTTGCGCTTTAATGTTGTCATCCGTGCTATAAATTATAAGCTTGGTATTACTCTCTTTATCTCGCTCAACAATCGCAATTTTACTACCATCTTTTGAGAGTACTGGGTTACTTGCATATAAGTTAAGCTCAAGCCAATGTTCACTATTAAGTAACGGTTCCCCTTGCTCTATTTGCATTGATTTATAGGTATATTCAGCTATAAATCGGCGGTATAGCTTGGCTGCACTTTGCCCAAACACACCGCTAAATGCCTCATCAAAATCACGCGTTTTTACGCCTTGCATTCGCGTCCAAACACTATCGAGTGTTTGCTCTGAATAATTTTGCTCTAGCCAATATAAAAAGCGGCTCCCCATTAAATACGCCATTGAGCCGCCCATAAAGCCCTGCTCGCCATTTAATTGCCCATATGTAGGCAAAGCACCTTGCTGAGCAAATTCTCGCAGTATTGACTCAGAGTAGTTATCAAACAGGCGCCCACGTCCCGTCATTTTAGATTCAATTAGAGTGGCATAGCCTTCAGCAACCCATCGTGGTGTATTGCTATAGGTTAAATCGTATAAATCCCATATACCGCGCATTTTTTGCTGCCAGTCATTACGTGTAGGCTGCGCTAAGTGTACTAAGTGAATATATTCATGCAGTACAAGTAACTGCTGCCAACCTGTACTATTTGATATAACCGTATCCGATTGCGGTGGGGTTGTAAAAAGTGCCATCACAGGGTTATTTGAGGTAGGTAACGCAAAGCCATTAGCTGCATTTAGGGGATCAAACACTACTACATCAACTGTTTTATCAAGCGCTCGGTTTTGCTGCTCAAGCACTTTGGTGCGAACTATTTCAAGCTCTGCTGCAGTTGATTTAGCAAAATCAGCATGCTCAACACTGTAGTGAATGTTGAAATGTTCGGTATGAATAGTTTGCCAATCGGCTGCAAAGCTCGGTGCTGCTAGTAATAAAGCTGATGCGATAACTGTTTTTTTCATGAGCGTCCCTAAAAGAATTCCTTAATACCATCTAGGGTATTATTAAATGTCTTTCATGGGCAGTAAGAAAGTGTAATAAAGCATGTGCAAATGTGTATTTACACATGTTTTATTAGGGGAGTTTACATCCAGCTGCGCGTATCTGACTCAATCTGCTTAATTGTAAAATCAATAATAAAGTCAGCATCTTGCTGCTTTATGTAGGGCATAAATGCAAAGCCTGAAGCAAGTTGTATATACAGGCTTTTTAAACCTGATTTTCTCATTAAGTACGTACTTATACTGCGTGCACTTTGCGCTTTATAAAGCTCAAAAACTCGGTAATGAACGCCAATCATACCTTTGCGTACAACCATGTAAAATCGGCCATTATCCTCATGCATGTAATAACCATAACGCTGATACGACAAAGTTACCAAGCCAGAAAACCCCACCAAAACACCAAGGCTTATCAAAGTATTAATATCAGCAATAAAACAAAAGCCAAACACTAATACACTGGGTAGCAATGAATAAAAGCCTAAATTTTTATACAAAAGCGCACGCTCTGCGCGCTTAAAAGCGAGTTTTTTACTATTAAACCACGGGTAAATCCATTGGCATACACTATCAACTTGTTCGCTATTTAATACAGGTAATACTAACGTTTGTTTATTTTTTTTAGCCGCCACACCGGCTGCTATTCCGCCGCTACTTGCTTGTAAACACTCAACGGTAAATCGCTTTAGTAATCGCCCCATTAAGTTTTGCTTTATAACAATAGATTGCACCTTGTCCATACTCATAGAAAGCTGATGGCGCTCTAACAAGCCAGCAATACGTTTAAACTTTTGACCTTTAAAATAAAGCTCAAAGTTATAAAAACGAATAAGCGACATAGTCACCGATAGCATCACAGCGACCAAAACTAGCAAAACAATTAAGGTGATCATCGCAAAAACAGCAGCACTTGCCAGCATACCAAGCTCTTGTTGGTAAAAACCTTCTACTTTCGCAATAATTTGCTTCTCTAAAAAATCAACAATTAGGTTTATAAAAGGGGCAAAAGCAGCGATTGCTAAAATAGCCATATTCGACATTAAACCAAATTTGGCTATTTCTTTATTGCTAATGCTTAGGCTGTTTTCGATAGTGTCTGTTTCGTTTTGTTCAGTATTTGGTGCTTCTTGCTGTTGCTGCGCTTTAAAATCAAATATTTGTTTACGCATTTGCTGTGCATAATCTTTAGTGACACCAGGTAAAACAACTTCTTGCGACACACTGCCAGCGGCATCAAAAATACAATTAACTAAGTTTACGGGGGTAAAATAAAACGGCTCGGCAATATTAACGTTTTGCACGCGGCCAAATTTAAGCGTAAGTCGCTCTTTTTTAAATACACCTTTGTTAAGCAATATTTCGTTGTCGCTACTAGGGGCTGTTGATCTTTGTTTGAATTTTGTGCGTAAGCGGTAATCTCGTATAATTTACTTCGCCAAAAACAAACCTTACGAGATTACCATGCCCCGATTAATGCTCACTGATAAGTTGTGGTCGAAGCTAAAATCAATTTTGCTTGAAGATAGAGTTTATAACAAGCTTGAACACAGACAAACGATGGAAGGAATTTTATATCGCTTACGTGTTGGTTGCCCATGGCGTGACCTCCCTGAGTGTTTTGGTTTATGGAATACTATTTACCGCCGATTTCTACTTTGGTCTAAAAAAGGAATATTAATAAGGTTGTTCAAATCATTATCCGCCAATAGTGACACTGAGTGGGAATTCATTGATGGCAGTTATGTTAAAGCACATCAACACAGTACAGGTGCTGCGTCTCAACAAGAACAAGCGATAGCATTAAGTCGTGGCGGTAATACAAGTAAAATTCATTTAGCTGTTGATAGTTATGGCTTACCAATTGAATTTATTATTACAGGCGGCGATGTTCATGATAGTAAAGTGGCAAATGAACTGATTGAATTATTGCCCCAAGGCGATTTTGTTATCGCAGACAAAGGCTATGATAGTGAAGTCATTAGAAATAAGGTTCGAGAGAGAAACTCAAGCCCAGTGATCCCTAGAAAGAAAAACTCAAAAACAGGTAATGGTGATATTGATTGGTGCTTATATAAATATAGGCATTTAGTTGAAAATGCCTTTGCAAGGCTAAAGCACTTCCGTGCTATAGCGACAAGGTACGATAAATTGAAATTACAGTTTGAGAGTATGTTAGCGCTGGCATGTGCAATGATTTGGCTACCAATGTGAAAGATCAACAGCCCCTAATACTAAACTTAAAATTTAAATAATATAAAAATGAGTAAACAAGTAGCAAAATTAGTGCAATACCGCCTGCAACCTGCGCCCAAAACAACTTATTTTCTACTTGAGTAACAAACACCACAAGCATGGGCAGTAAGTTTAAAAGGCCATCTTTTACAAAGCGCACACTAAAGTGCACAACAAAGTATAAAAGTGCCCAGGGCGATACTTTTTGCCAGTAAATAGGGCTGGCTTTATCTTCGATAGTTGTATTACTCATCGACTAAAGCTGCCTGAGTAGTTGCGTCGTCTTGGCGGTAGTTTTGTACAAATTGGCGCATATTTTTACAATCATCATGGGTTAGCCCACTAATTTGTAAATCGGCACTTACACCGCCAGCGCTAAATAATTTAATGCTTGCAAGGCTAAGTTTTCGCTCTATTGGCCCTTGGTGTATTTCCATATGCTGTACACGCGCTAAAGGTAATACCGTCACTTGTTGCCAAATAACGCCTTTTTTAAAAGCAATGTCATGATCTCGCACTGCAAAACCTCGCAACCTCACACTTATCATGTTGTACGCCATAGATACGGCCACCAAAATTGGCATACCAATTAGCAAATACGTTTGTGCATTATTAGCAAAGGCTTTATTAAAATAACAAACAGCAATAAGCGCTCCAATTAGCGGTACATAAAACAGAAGCGAGCTAAGCTGTGTATGTAATAAGGCTTTATCAGCCAATGGCTTAAAGCTAATATCACTATGCTTTGGTAAATCCATTATTTGTTGATTGCTAAACACTATTTATCCCTATTACTGCTTTAATTACTTACCAACTAATGGTGGTTATTAAGGTGTGGCTTTGTTTTGGCTCAAGCGTTACTTTATCTGTCAGTACATTAGCGGCCTCTAGGCAGAGCATTGTTTTATATTCATCATCAGCAAAGTTAGATAAGCGTTTTGACTTTTCTATCCATGGATTCCACAGCACACACGAACTTGAGTTTTCGCGGCTCACATTAATAACACCTTCTGGCGTATTAATGCTTTGCACTGTACTTGCTTGTGTATAAACCATATCGGTTTCGCGATTAAAGCTTACAACATCATTTTGTACAAATGGCCCTTCACTAAACTCAATATATTGCGCGCCTTGCAAACCATCAACATGGGTATTTGTAATATCTGAGGTTGGAAAATAGGTATGCAGCGCTTGAGTAAAGCTAAATGGCACACTTCCTAAGTTAGTGGTCGTCAAGCGAACCTGTAATTTATCGCTTAACACAAACTCAACTTTTAATGCTGACTGATGCGGCCAATACGTTGTATTAACTAGCTTCATAGGTAACTTTAAACTAACCGTAATTTGCTCATCAGATTCGTGTACTTCATCGGCTTGCCACACACTTGTGCGTGCAAAACCGTGGGCAGGCCATCCATCATTAGCATGTGTACCAAACCATGGCCAACAAATTGGAATACCACCTCGAATACTTACACCTTCTTGATAGGTTTCGCTCTGTGACACCCAAATAAGCGGCTTGTTATTTTTAGGAATAAACTCGGTAATTTGCCCACCTTGCAAAAATATTTTTGCATCGCACTTTGCACTAGCTATTTTAATAAACTCAAGACCGGTTTCGCTTTGCTCAATGCTAACTGATGGCGATAATTTCATACCTTCCCCTATAATACTGATACTAAAGATTTTTAATATTTGTGCAAAAACAATAATGCATACTTAAAGTATACGCTATTGATATTAAATATTGATTGCTGAATTTGTTCATTGCCGATTAATACATCTACAGTAAACTCACAAACAATTACTTTGTACTAACAGCTGTAAATGAATAATACTAAAGTCTATGTAATAAGACTTGCCAATTATTCACAACCTACGTACTGTGCGCAACTTAATGTATACAAGATGCTAAGAATATTTAATAAATTTTGAACAATATAATTTTACATTAGTTTCTGCTCTAAGCATTAAAAACCAATAAAAGCGGGTTGAAATACAATATATAATTTGAATTCAATTTATTTGATGTGTAACATTTCGCGATTACGGCAAGCTATTGCTTTTTCGACGAGATAAAAAAATGCAGAAATATGACGAGTTATTAGTTTCTTTACGTAAAGTGATCCGTGCGATTGATTTGCACTCTAAGCAACTAAATAAAACAGCGGGTTTAACAGGGCCACAACTGCTTATTATGCAGGAAGTTTCCCAAACAAACGGCATAACTGCCAGTCGTATTGCTCAAAATGTCAATTTAAGCCCAGCAACCGTCACAAATATTCTCGATAGAATCGAAAGTAGAGATTTAGTAACACGCGTACGCAGTCAAATGGATAAACGACGAGTGAGCTTATACCTCACAGAAAAAGGAAAAGAGTTACTTGAAAAAGCACCTCAGCCATTGCAAGAACACTTTATTGAAAAGTTCTCTGCACTTGCTGAATGGGAACAGAGTCTTTTACTCTCGTCAATGCAGCGCGTAGCCGCAATGATGGATGCTGACAAATTAGATGCATCTCCCCTACTAGAAGTTGGTGCGCTGACTCAAGCTCCTAAAGAATAAATAATAAAAACACATAAGTTTTGTACTTACTCTAAACGTAAGGCGTTTTTTGACGCCTTGAATTTTTTATTTTTTAATCAACATCTGAGCAGCTACTATGACTAAACTCTCTAAATTAACGTTAGCATTAATTTTAAGTGGTGTTACTGGCACTTCTTACGCCACGGATCTCGACACCCTTCAAAACCAATTAAAACAACTAAAACAGCAAATGCAGCTGCTCGAAAATCAATTAATCGAAGAGAAATCCAAACAACAGAAAATCAATAAAAAGCATGAAGAGCAAGTTGCTAAAATTAGTAAAAAGGCTCAGCAAACAGCAACTGTTGTAGAGCCAGTAAAAAAAGACGACGGTATTAAATTCGGTGGTGCAATTCGCGCTAACTATAGCGTGGCCTCATACGATGAAGATAATAAAGATCGTGACGGTGATTTCGATTTTGATATTTTTCGTTTAAATGTATCAGGAAAAATTAACGATATCTCAGTAAATGGTGAAATTCGCTTTTTTGATTATATGACCGTAATTAAATATGCCTATCTAGGTTATGAGTTTACAAATGATTGGGAAGCGCAAGCAGGCATTACACAAGTGCCATTTGGTAACGGTCCTTATAATTCTCATAACTACTTTTTTAGCAGCAACTATTATATTGGCCTAGAAGATGATTTTGATTTAGGTGTTGTCGTTAAACGCAAATTGAAAGATAACTGGAAATTAGAGTTAGGCTTTTTCAAAAATGACGAGCTTGGCGGTGTTGACGGATCAGCATCAGATAAAAGCCATCGTTATTCTTATGATATTGTTGGTAGCCGCAGTGCAAGCGAAGGAACATATGCAGAACCAGCTAATGAGCTTGGTGAGTACAATACCTTTGCTGGGCGTGCAACCTAAGGGATCCCCAAAAATAATCATTAAGTTTCAATTACATCACTCACATCCATATTTTTCCAATCGAGTTGCACTACCACTTGTGCGAAATAGGCGAGCCCTTCTAAATAATCTCGCCGTCGCAGTTTAATGGACTGTTTTTGAAGTATCGCAACCCAACAAATGCCCATGACACTACTCGCCTGCTTTTGGTTGAGTTAGCTTGAAAAGATCCTGTCTTTCCTGCTTTGTCTATCACTGCACCCAGCATCATTGAGAACCAATGCGCCAGTGTTGCGAGCAGTAAAAGTATGTCTAATCGGTAGAGTTTGTTCGTTCTGTGTAGATCTGAGCCTAAGCCGAACCTAACACTTTTTTGATCTCGAAATCCGGCTTCTATTTGCATTCTCATACCATATAATTTGAGCACTTTTTCGAGGAAGTGGTGCCTTTTTGGAAGTGAAGAAACGAGTAGCCAAGGCTCCTTATAACCACGTTTTTTATCTCTTTTTAATAACTTATGCCCCTTGCCAACCAGCACTGCATGCGTTTGATATTTTGCACTTTTGGTCAACTCGGTCGCGCCAAGATACTGGCTCTTACGTTGATTGCTCTTGAATAGTGACTGGCATGGAACAAACTCATCGCTGCCCTGCGTTTTCAAGTGTGCCGTACCTCGAACTCGGCTAATATAATGCCAGCCATTGTTTCGCACGGCTTTGAGCCAAGGTACTTTAAAGCCCGCATCCGTCACAATGACGGGCCGGCAATCACTCGGCAAGATCAGTTTGAGCATCTTCAAGAACCGTTTTTGTACTTTTGGGCAATGATATTGAAAGCTGAGTGCACTTTCCTGATACAGGGTTAAAGAGCGACCTTCACTGACAATGCTGGCACGCAGAATACAATATTTGGTTTGTGTATCGGCATGACTCCAATCAACCAAAATGACGGGATGCTTTTCAGTGACCACAAAACGGCTTAAGTGAACATAAACCGTTGTTGATTCACGTAAAAGCTCGTGGTTACTGAGCAGTCGATCAATACGTTTAATATCATGTTTTTCAGTTGTTTTTGAATTCAAATTGCGACCAATAGACGTCAAGGTGCATTGCTGACAGTGCAAAAGAGATTTAACGGCAGCGACTAGAGTATTAAATCTGGCTTTATGAATTGATTTAGGGGTGACAGCGCGGAGCATATTGTGCAAAATAGTAAAAGCATTCATGGTGTTTAGCTCTGTTGTTTGTAAGTGATTCATAAGATCACAAAACACCATGAATGTTCCCTCGCTTCCCACATTTTTTAATACTGTTAGTTTATTGATATATAAAGGCTAATTCTGGGGATACTTTAGGCGTGCAACATATCAAATTAAGCACAATAAAAACATAACAACAGATATTGGTATTTCACTACTCAGTGGCGGCTTACATGACGGTGTAGATCGAGCAGGTAGTTATGGTGCATGGGCTGTACACCTTGATAGTCAGATTAATAACTGGAATATTCAGCTTCAACATGGCGAGTATGACTACGACTTAGACGATCAAAGTGACCGTATTTCGGTTGCAGCCTATGCCTATTACGATACGATTTCAAGCGAGGCAACTATGTCTAGCCTTAACGTTGCCTACAATTATTCGGTAGAATGGGGGCCTGTAAATGCCCTACAATTTTATAACGACTACAGCACCATATACGACAAATCAGACGATAGCGCCAATACGTGGATGAATATAACAGGTGTGAGTGTATCGGCCGGTGCCTTTTTTACCTACTTTGATTATGTTCAAGCGCGTAACCAGCCATTTATTGGCGGAACAATGATAGGAGATGGCGATACAGAGCGTCGCTTCAATATAAATTTAGGTTACTACTTCTAAAAAGTCGCACATAATCTATTCAACAATAAAAAAGGGCAAAATACATTTATCCTTTTTTTATTGCGTGCTGTTGTTATTTCATACCAATCTGCTTATATATTTGGTCTATTTAATGATTAAAAACCTCACTAAAACCAAGCAAAAACTTTTAACGAAATGAGTCCACTATTTAATACTACTTGAATTCAAGTATTAAGTGCAATCATTATGCAGCCACCAGAACTTCTGATTGCCCCGTAAATAACTCATGAGGGGTTTTATACCCTCTTGTTTTTCTTGGCCGATGGTTGAGCTTATCAACTGCCGCCTGTATTTCTGCTTCACTTAGCGACATAAAGTCAGTTCCCTTGGGGAAGAAGCGTCTAAGTAAGCCGTTGGTATTCTCATTTATGCCCCGCTCCCATGATGAATATGGGTGAGCGAAATACACATCCGCTTCTAATTTTTGTGCAACATGCTCATGGTGAGCAAACTCTTTTCCATTATCTAAAGTCACGGTAATAACCTTACCTTTATAGGGTGTCATACACTTGATCAGCGCATCGGCTGTTATTTTCGCATGCTTGCTTTCAATTCTGTGAACGACTGTATATAACGTTTTACGTTCAACCATTGTAACAAGGGCATTTTTACGCCCTTTGCCTATCACTGTATCGCCCTCCCAATCACCAATCCTAGACTTTGAATCCACAATACTTGGGCGTTCATCAATACTGACTCGATTAACTATCTGTCCACGTTTATCGTAGCTTCCATAGCGTTTTTTATACTTTTTACATGCACGAGTGAGTGTCTTATGTAGTTCACCACCACGAGCCTTGTCTCTGTAAATATATTGATAAATCGTTTCATGATGCAAAACGACCTTTTTCTCTAAAGCTAAGCGGCCTGCCACCTGCTCTGGCGAAAGTCCGTCAACCAACAATTTATTAATCCAGTCAGTAACATCATCTGTTAACTTACTTGCTTTGAAAGATGACTTGCGTCTTTGCTCTGCAAAATTATTGGCTTGGTTAGGTCGATAGCCTTTAAGCCCTTTATTGCGTTTTAACTCTCTAGAGATAGATGACGGTGAACGAGTGAGTTCATCAGCTATCTGTTTTTGGTTATTTCCTGCTTTTATTAACGCGTAAATCTGGTATCTTTCTGCTTGTGTCAGCTGTTTATATTTCATTAAAGCAATTTCCTTTGGCGAGAGAATGGCCGAATTATAACAGCTGGCCATCTAATCTGAGAAATTGCACTTATTATCCGAATTTAGGCTATATAATCATCATGTTTTTAATAAAATTGGCATAAGTACTTCGAATTACGCCTCAATTAGCCTACAATTTAATGTATCCGTAATTAAACAAAATGAGCATAAGTGAATATAAGAGCAGCCTTTGTTTGTTATAAAAATTTATGGCTAAAAATGCTAGGGCTGATACTGGTTGCACTTGGTATTATTGGCATTGTACTGCCTGTTATGCCCACCACTATATTTTTCATTTTAGCGCTCACTTGTTTTACTCGCTCATCGCCCGCGCTAGAACACTGGTTACTTAACCATCCTCGTTATGGGGCTACATTACAACAGTGGCAAGCTCACAAAGTGGTTCCCGTTAAAGCAAAATGTTATGCCGCCATTGGCATGTTAATTGGGTTTATATTTTTACTGTACTCTACTGCCCCGATTTGGGTTATTTACCTCGTTGCAGCGATAGAAATATCGGTAATGATTTACCTTATCTTAAGGCCCTCTACTCCACCTAAGTACTAAACGTATACCTACAAATACCCTCCACTTGTAAAATCTTAATGTAAAGTTAAGTAAGTAAACTTGTAATGACTAATGCAAATCATTATCATGTTGTAAATTTTACAATATTAAACTATTTATGGCGTTTATTAATAAGCGAACTTTGTATAGTACAAGTCGCGCTCTACATATTTATATTTCTACAGCTTTATTTTTTCTGCTTATTTTGTTTTGCGTTAGCGGCATTGTGCTCAACCATATTGATTGGCTTAAAAACGATAAAGATAACGGTCAAGTAACTGCAACAATTCCAGCAGAGCTAGTTACCAAAGCCAATGAACAGCTAAATACGCTACCAACGCTTTACCCTGAAATAGAAGCTTACCTAGCCGAGCAATATTCACTTACAAAAGTAAAAAGCATTGAGTGGGAAAAAGAAGACGCGCTTGTCATGCTCGACTACCCACTGCCTGCTGGGTTTGCCTACGCAGAGCTTGATTTTACAACTGGCGAGCTAAATCTTGATTACCAAACAGGTGGCTTTTTAAGCCTTATTGGCGACTTACATAAAGGCCGCCACAGCGGTGAAGTATGGAGTTGGGTAATTGATATATCTGCCGTACTGATGATTTTATTTGCCATCACTGGCATGATTATTTTGTTTCAAAATAGAAAAAAACGCTTAGCAGGAATATGGATAACTTTACTAGGAGTGGCAACTCCACTGGTTATATATTTATGTTGGGTTCCACAAATAAAAGGAGTGTATTAATGGTTAAATTTAAATTATTTATAAGCGCCGCATTACTGCTCGTAGCTGCGTTTTTTCAAACAACGGCGCATGCACAAACACCACAGCTAGAGGTTGAATTAACGCTTCCCGACTTAGAAGTGCAACCGTATCACCGCCCATACGTTGCAGTTTGGCTTGAAACACCAGAGCGCAAACACGTGACAACGCTTGCACTTTGGGTGCAAAAAGCAGAATGGTTTAAAGACTTACGCCAATGGTGGCGTAAAGCTGGTAAAAGCGATGCCAACTTTGACGGCATTAGCGGCGCAACCAAGCGCGCGGGTACTTACACCATAAATTGGCAAGGTAATGATTTAGACGGTAACCCAGTAAAACCAGGTAAATACTTACTAAATATTGAAGTTGTACGCGAAGAAGGCGGCAGAGACTACACCCGCGTTGAGCTCGATTTAACTAAATCAGGCAAACTAACAATTGATGGTAAAAACGAGTTTTCTAAAAGCTTCGTCACTGTAAGCACTAAGTAGCTGCTACTTAATCATTTGAATTTAAGGAAATACAATGAAAATTAATTTATTAAAAACGGCATTAATCGGCGCATTGAGCTTATCTGCTTTAGTGTCAACTTCAGCAAGTGCACACGGACGTTGGTTACTACCTTCACATACATCTTTATCAGGCGATAAAGCGCATTACGTAATGATTGACGCTAGTATCTCTAACGAAATGTTTGCACCAGACAAAGCCTTTAAACCTAAAGAAAAAGGCGCCGAGTACGACGACACATTATTAATGGCACTTGCGCCTAATGGTGAGCCAGTATCTGAAACCATTCGTGCTTATTACTTAAAGCGTAAAAGCTCAGCTGCGGTAAGCTTAACAGAGCAAGGCACTTACCACATTGCAATGACCCAAAAGCCAATGTACATGACCTTCTATAAAAACGAAGAAGGTAAGCGCAAGCGCGTATTTGGTAAAAAAACAGAAGCTGAGTTACCTAGCAATGCAAAAGATGTAACGACAACGAAAGTTGTTTCAACAGTAGATACATTTGTAAGCCGAAATGGCACCTCAAAACCTGCACAGCTAGGTTTAGGCTTAGAGCTTAGCGGTCCAACGCATCCAAACGATTTATTTGTAGGTGAACAAGCACGTTTTCAGTTACTACAAGATGGTAAATCTGCTGGTGAAGGCGTTGAAGTAAGTATTTTAAAAGGCGACACACGCTACCGTAATGAGCGTGGCGAAGTAAAAGTAACGACCGATAAAGACGGGATGTTTACAATTACGTGGAAAGAGCCAGGCCTATACCTAATCGAAACCTCTAACAAGGTTACCGTAAATGAAGAAGGCGTAGATGCAGGACGTTATGCATTATTTACAACGCTTGAAGTTGCCCCTGAATAATTTAAATTACTAAATTTAAAAAAATTGAAAGGCCAAGCATTTGCTTGGCCTTTTTACGTCTTACTAACTTTTATCTAAAATCCCCTTGAATTCGCAACCATTCGACACAAGATTGCAACTACAACGATCCAAACGCCTATATCGCGCGTAATCAGTGACCTTATATGTTAACAACTTAGAATATCTTAGATAGTTTTTATCTTTGCACTAGGGTAGTCGCTTCTATATGATGCGCTCCTTTTCGACTAGCAGCTCTTGGGGAACAATTAATGACTTTTAAGCGTTTATCTGCAAATAAACTAGCACTTAGCTTGGCCGTTACCACTGCACTTAGCACACCTTACTCTATGGCCGTTGCCGCAGAGCAAGATAATCAAGCAGAAAAGAATATCGAAGTGATTTCGGTTACCGGTACTCGCAGAAGCTTACGCAGTATTGCCGAAAGCTCAGTACCTGTAGATATTATTACCAGCGGTGATATGCAAAGTACGGGTCAGCTAGAAATAAGCCAAATACTAGCAAACCAAGTACCTAGCTTTAACTACCCAAGTGCCACTATGGGTGATGGTACTGACCATGCAAAACCAGCTGTTTTACGTGGATTAGCACCCGATCACACCCTAGTGCTTATAAACGGTAAGCGCCGCCATGCCGGTGCGCTATTAAACTTAGCAGGTGTTGTTGGTCGAGGCTCTACCGCTGTTGATTTGAACATGATCCCAACCTCTGCAATTAAACGTGTTGAAGTACTACGTGATGGCGCAGCCGCACAGTACGGTTCTGATGCAATTGCTGGGGTATTAATATTGTACTTAAAGATGCCTCAGAAGGCGGCAGCGTAAGCGTAACGTACGGTAAATACGATACTCAAATGGCTGGCGTACCTCAGCTAGAAAGCACCTATGCAGATGCTAACGGCGACTTAGCGTTTAATACCGGTGGCGACCGCGAAGTAAACGACGGTGCAACACGCACTGTTAGCGCAAACTCTGGTTTTGCGTTATCTGATAACGGCTTTGTAAACGTATCAATTGAATACCGCGATAACGACTCAACGCAGCGCTCAGGCTTTGACCCACGCGAACAATACAGCCGCCTTGATGATGGCAGCCTAGACCCACGCGAATTTACTATCGATCGTTACAATCACCGTTTTGGTAAAGCCGACCTTGAAGATTACGCGTTGTTTTACAACATGGGTTACGATTTAAATAACGGCTTAAACCTTTATTCATTTGGTAGCTACTCAAAGCGTGAAGGTAATTCAGGTGGTTTTTACCGCCGAGCAAAAGACAGCCGTAACGTTTTAGAAGTGTACCCAGATGGCTTTTTGCCGCAAATTGAAACTGACGTACAAGACTACTCATTTGCATTGGGCTTACAAGGCGAAACTAACGACTGGATATGGGATGTAAGTACCAACTACGGCCGCAACGACTTTGGTTTCGGTGTTGTAAATAGTATTAACACATCACTAGGTGCCGACAGCCCAACCGAATTTGACAACGGTGCATTGGTTTACGATCAGTTTTTAGTAAACGCAACGGCCAATACCACACTCGATTTAGGCTTACCTGATGACGTATTTTTTACCGTAGGTACTGAATACCGCCACGAAAGCTACAAAATAGAAGAAGGCGAAGAAGCGTCTTACATCACCGCACTTGATAGCGACGGTAACCCAATTGCAGCCGGTGGCGCGCAAGTACTTGCTGGTTTTGGACCAGAAAGTGCGACTGACGAAAGCCGTCATAACATCGCTTTAATTGTTGAGTTTGATACCTACTTAACAGAAAAATGGAACGTAGTTTTAGCGGGTCGTTATGAAGATTACAGCGACTTTGGTGACACATTTACTTCTAAGCTTGCTTCGCGTTACAGCATTACTGAAAACCTATCACTGCGCGGTGCAATTAGCACAGGTTTCCGTGCGCCATCTTTAGCGCAAAGCTCGTACCGCCAAATATCAACCGTACTTGAAAACAACCAACCATTTGAAGTTGGTTTATTCCCAACTGATTCTGCAGCAGCGCAAGCGCTAGGTTCCCAGCCATTAGATGCTGAAGAGTCAGTAAACGTTACAGCTGGCTTTATTTACACTCAAGGGAGCTTTAGCTTAACCGTTGATGCATACCGTATTGATATTGATGACCGTATTGTATTATCTGAAAACTTAGAGGGCGATGCAGTTGTTGAAATACTACAAAATGCCGGTGAGCTAAACACCGAAAGCGTACGTTACTTTACCAACGCTATCGACTCGCGCACGCAAGGTGTAGATATAGTAGCCACTTATAACCTAGATTTAGACAACTTAGGTGATTTACGCCTAAACGTAGCTGCTAACTTTAACGATACCGAAGTAACACACGTAAACGACAACCCAGCACAGCTTAACTCACTAGGTGACGACTACGTAGTGTTTGCACGTCGTGAAGTAGGTCGCTTTGAAGAAGGCACGCCAGATAGCAAATGGAACCTATCAGCAGTGTGGAACTTTAACGAATGGCAAACAACGCTTCGTGCCACACGTTATGGTGAAGTCGCTGATATATCAACTACAGCCGATCGCGATGAATACCTAGACCCTAAATGGATCACCGACCTAGAAGTGGCATACCGTCCAGACGAATATTGGAAATTTGCCGTTGGTGCAAACAACTTATTCGATCAGTACCCACAAGCCACCGTGGATAACATTGGTTACTCTGACTTTGGCCAAATATTCCCGTACACACCGTATGCACCTTACGGATTAGACGGACGTTTCCTATACGGTAATATTACTTACAGCTTTAAATTTAATGAGTTAAATTAAAATCCGATATGGCATGCCATATCGGATTTTTTATATTTAAAAAATAGTAATAAAAATAACCATCCTAGCTATAATCAAATAAATTCAGCAATAACACCTTCAACATAAATTGCTAACTTTTTATTATTATTAAATTTTTTTTATATGATAAATTGATTATTAGGTTAAGTTAGTTGCTAGTAAGTCATCAAAAAACAACTTAAAACGCCTATAATTAAACTAAGTACGCATAAATACCGTCTTTCTTTGGAGTGAAGTATGAGCTATAAAAACTGGTCAATATCAAAACAAATTGGTGCCCTAGCATTCACTTTAACGTTATGTATTTTTAGTTTAGTGGGACTATCTACCTATTTAATCTCGGCTAATACACTTTCTGAAAAAAGTGAAACTGCGATTAAGTCTGAAATAACCGCTATTTCAGATCTTTTAGAACTCCAATACGACAGCCTACTTGCAATAGCAAAACGCAATGCGACCGTATTTAAAGGTATGTACCCTGGTGAATTTAAAAAAAGCGATCAAAAAGTAATGGTCGTAGATACTATGGTTCCTATTCTTTTACATGATGGTGAACAGGTTAATAACAATATCGATATTGTTGAAAATTACGCTAAATTAACCGGAGGTAACGCCACGGTATTTATGCGAGATGGGGATGATTTTTTTCGTATTACTACCTCTTTAAAAAAGAGTGATGGGCAACGGGCTATTGGCACATACCTAGGAAAAAAACACACAGGCTATCAGCCTCTTATGAACGGTCAAAGCTATGAAGGTTACGCTAAATTATTCGGCAACGAGTATATGACTGTTTACCAACCAATTAAAAATAAACAAAACCAAGTAATTGGTATTTTATACATAGGTTTTAATATAAACGATGCACTGGCATCGCTGAGAGAGTCTGTTAATAAAATAGTAATTGAAGAAAGCGGTAACTTATTTGTTTTCAGAAATACAAATGATGTAGTTATAGCGGGTAAAGAGGCCGCAGTTGACTCAAAAGTGAACTCCAAAGCACTTGATGGGCTTAATCTAGAGGCAATTAAAAAGGGTCTGTCATTAAAATACAATAGTGAAAATAACACCCCGATGTTTGCTTACAGTAAAACGGTACCTGGGTGGGATTGGACCTTACTTGGTCGTGTAAAAGAAAGCGAACTCACTGAAGAAAGCATAAAACTAATGGTAGTTAACAGCATAACGTCTGTTGGGGGGATCCTTGCTATCTCAATTTTACTTTTTTGGGTGCTAGTAAAAACACTTAAACCATTAAGACAGTTAACACGTAGCGTTGATGCATTAGGTAAAGGTGATTTGTCACAACATTTTTTAAATACCAACACAAATAGTGAAAATGAAATAGACCAAATTACCGCGAGTGTAAGCAGCATGTCGGTTGAACTCAAAAAACTAATACTCGCCTTACAAAACTCTGTAGTTGAGCTGGAAAAGCAAGCGGGCATCTCCAAAAAAATTGCACTCACTAACGGCAAAGAAGCACATGCAATGATGGGGCAAACAGATCTAATAGCCACCGCCATCGAAGAAATGTCAGTATCCATTAAAGATGTAGCCAATAACGCAAATGAAGGCGCTCAACGAACCCAACAAGTTGATGCAGAAGCTCAATTAGGTCGAACACAATTAACCCAAGTTGTTAATGATTTAATGCAACTAAGCCAACAGTTAAATGATAGCCATAACTCTGTAGAAAAAGTAAACACCGCGAGTAACGAAATAAGTAAAGTAACCGAAGTAATTAATGGGATTGCTGAGCAAACAAACTTACTAGCACTTAATGCAGCAATAGAAGCGGCAAGAGCTGGCGAACAAGGTAGAGGGTTTGCAGTTGTAGCCGATGAAGTTAGAACATTAGCGCAGCGCACTCAAAAATCAATTTTAGAAATTAGCCAAACAATTGAACAGCTACAAATACAAGTTACCGCCGCAACTAAACAAATGGAACAAAGCCGTCAGTTGGGTATTAAATCAGCTGAAGAGGGCGAAAAAACAGGAGAGCAACTTAACTTAATCACTCAAAGTATTGGTGATCTAACTCGCTCATCAAATAATATAGCTGAGGCAACAGATCAACAAAGCACCGTTGCAGCAGAGATTACTCAAAATTTACACTCTATAAGCCAACTCGCTAAAGAGGGTGAGTCTCGCACGCAAAGTACTGTAAATTCGGCAAGTGAACTAATGACATTAGCTGAAAAAATTAAGCAACAAATAAGCTACTTCAGAGCACATTAATACCACAGTTAAAGTTTCTAAATTAAACAAAGGATGCATCACGCATCCTTTTATATTAATAATTAGTTATTTTAACCACTTATTAGTATTTCAACTTTCATAAAAAACCACCACCCTATATAAAACAACAGCTTACATTTCGGCCTCATTTTTGCTCTATATTGTTTATATAAATACAAACAATAAATACCAAAGGACTAAACATGAGCTCATCAACTGTATCTAACATTACAAAACCACTTTCACTTATTGGCGGCATTTTATTATTAAGTGGCTGTGTATTTCATATATCGCCAAGCGTTGCCTCAGTAAAACAAACAAAACAGCTATCACTGCCAAGCAATAATTTAGAATATTTAAATGTGTTAAGCGGCGCAGGTAGCCTTGAAATAAAAGGCTCAAAAACGGCCACCAGCATCAGTGTTGATGCCACTATTTACACAGCCGACATTGAAGACGAATACGAGCTAACGCTCGAGCAAGACGGTAAACAGGCAAAGCTTGTTGCCCAAAATAAAAGCCGTAATGGCATTAGCTTTTACAGTGGTCAATCTCCAAGTATTAATTTAGTGGTTACTGTGCCAAGTAATCTAAATTTAGATATTGATGATGGCTCTGGCGACATTTTTATAAGTGCTATGCAAAGCAATATTGATGTAAAAGACGGCTCAGGAAATTTAACAATAAGCGGTGCTAAAAACCTAACTGTTGACGATGGATCAGGTGAAGTAAACCTTGAAAACATCGCAGGTAATTTAGAATTAACCGATGGATCTGGCAGTATTCACATTAACAACGTAAGCGTCAATGCAACTATTGACGATGGGTCTGGCGAAATGCACGTGAGCAACATAAACGGTTCGCTAAACGTTGAAGATGGATCGGGTAATTTAGTGATAAGCCATATAAGCGGTGCTGTTAATGTTGATGATAACTCTGGTGACCTGCTTATTGAGCATATTGGTTCAAGCGTAACAATTGAAGACGGTTCGGGTGATATTCGCGTTAATCATGCAAAGGGGCTGAGCATTACTGAATCAGGCTCGGGCGATGTAAGTATCGATAATATTAGCGGCTCAGTAAAAGTAGCTGACTAACTTTATTTAACTGCCATTTAATATACTTTATGCCCTATCAATCTGGGCATAAAGCACTCCCCCTCAATGTATAAATGATTCAAAAGCAGCACTGTTTCACGTTAACTATTTCCTAAAATAATATAAAAAGTACTTATTTGATTTATTTTATTGCTTTATAGCTAATTTCGGTACATATTAGTATTCGACTTTATTAAAAGGATATTAATACTATGAAATGGAAGCTCTTAATTCTAATCACGACTCTATTCACGCTTGTTGCATGTGGCTCTGGAGGTTCAGACTCCAAAACAGTAACTAAACCGCTCAGCACTAACACAAAGCCTATTGCGGTTATCACCACCGAGCAATCGGAGTTTAAAGTAAATACCACCCTCGTTTTTAGCGCAACACAAAGTAGCGACCCCGATGGCGATGCACTCACCTATCAATGGCAATTAACCAGCAAAAACGAACAAGTAGAAATACCGATTACGGTTAATAATGAAAGTACCGTTGAGTTTTCAGTATCTGAAGCACAAGAGTACCAATTAGTATTAACCGTGAGTGACGGCAAGCTTTCAAGCACACCTGCACAAAAACAACTCACCGTTACTGCAAGTACCCAACTAATTGCTAACGCAGGTAGCACACAAACCGTTAAACAAGGTGATGTTGTGCTTTTAAATGGCGCGCAAAGTAGCACAACCAGCGGCGCCATTAATCAATACAAATGGCAATTTATTACCAAGCCCGTAGCAAGTAATGCAACGCTTGAAAATGCGACTCAAGTAAAAAGCCAGTTTGTTGCAGACAAAATAGGCGAGTTTAAAGTTGAGCTTACCGTTACTGATTCACAAGGTGATACAGCAAGCACTGTCGTACTCATAAAAAGTGAATCGCTTAATTCTAATTCATCACCACAAGCGGTTATAAACGTAGAAAATAAAACAATTGCCCCAAATGAAGTTGTTACACTTTATGGTAACCAAAGTACTGATCCCGATAAAAACGATACGCTTAGTTATGCGTGGGCAATTACATCAAAACCCCAGGGCAGCACGCCAGCTCTTTCAAACATGAAAAATCATACCGCTGGGTTTTCAGCGTCAACAGTTGGAGATTACGCGCTTTCACTCACTGTTACCGATCAACAAAACGAAAGTGATACCGCATCAGTTACTTTAACTGTTACCACAAGCAATAAAGCCCCAATAGCAACACTTGAATCCGAACGTGATATTACGTTAAACGAATCAACCACTTTGCAGTGCCAACAATGCAGCGACCCCGACGGAGATACGCTGAGTTATAACTGGCAGTTACAAGCCAAGCCTGTAAATAGTGCATCACAACTGACCAACAGTACATCAGCAATGCCCTCTATTATTGCCGATAACGAAGGCGCTTACGTTGTAGTGCTTACTGTATCTGATGTGCAATTAAGCTCAAACCAAGCAACCTCAGTACTGCATGCCAGTAGCAATAAAAAGCCTATTACTTTGGTAACTTATGCAACCTCCATAACAGTTGATGAACAAGTTTTACTTGATGCCTCAAATAGTTACGATCCAGAGGGCCAGCCACTAAGTTACCAATGGGAAATCATTTCGTCGCAAGGCCAAGCAACGCTTAGCAGTAATACAATATCAAAACCAACGTTTAGCGCATCAGTAGAGGGGCAAGTTGTTATTTCGTTACGCACTAACGATGGCGTGCAGTTCTCTGACACAAAAACCCTAACAATTGATGTAATACAAAATGCACTGCCAGTAATTAGCTTCACGGGGGAGCAATCACGCTACGATGTAGTGGGCAATACGGTTAAATTTGATGTAAGCCAAAGTTACGACCCAGAGGGAACCACTCTCGATTACGCTTGGACACTATCAGCCCCTTCAGGCTCGAGCACCAGCTTAAGCAATACAAACCAAAGTATTACCGAATTTATCGCAGATATGACAGGTAGTTACACGCTAACCGTTGTAGCAACTGATGCTGATGGCTTTTCAAAAAGTGTGCAATTTTCAATTACAGTAACTAACTCTGCACAACTTACCGGTCGTATTAAAGGGCAACTCACTAATGTGCAAAAAGCCGCTATAAGCAATGCACAGCTAACAATTAATGGACAGCAGTACAGCACCAACACAAATGGCTTTTTTGATGAAGAGGTTAATTTAGCGCAAGGTGAAAAAATAACGATAACAACAGCAGATCAAAGGCTTGCAGCTGGGGAATATAACTCTGTAGCTATTACGCAAAGCAATTTTACTGTGGATATAGGCCAAAATAGCATGCCCGTTTTACAGGCTGTTGAGGTTTCGGTATTTGTGTGTGCTGAGTTTTCAGGCCCCGACACCGTTAATTTACGTTTTAACATGGTAGATACACTTTTAGCGTCAGATAGCTTTCAATTTAGCTTTGATCAAACAAAACCACTTACTTTACAAAAAAGCGGAAGTACTTACCTCGATAGCGAATTAGATATCGACCTACCTGCATCAGCCGAATTTGAAGTAACAGTAATTGAAACAAACGTTGAAAATACAATCAGCTCAAACATTACTATTTACCATTCTGATTCAGGCCAACCAAGCTCTGCAATTATAAGTATTTGTAATATTTAGCCCCCAAATAAGCCCTTCAACATAAAGTGCTATTTTTAGCCCAGTAGTTATAACCATTAGTGTTATAACTACTGATAAATAAGCAACTTTGAGCCATATAATCCATTGTATTTTATAAGCAGCTAAGCCATTCTAAAAGCCTTGACGTTATTAGGATAAACGCGTGTTAGAAATTGCTTTAATTTACTTAGCAGCAGCCATAGTCGCTGTGCCTATTGCTAAACGAGTCGGACTTGGCTCAGTATTAGGTTATTTAATTGCCGGAATACTCATTGGCCCTTATGCGCTGGGTGTTGTGGGCGATCAAACCGATGTAATGCACTTCGCTGAATTTGGCGTAGTAATGATGCTGTTTTTAGTTGGTCTTGAACTACAACCTTCGCGTTTATGGACATTACGCCACTCTATTTTAGGGCTTGGCGGCTTACAGGTTGTGTTATCGGCAGCGGCTATTTTTGCATTTTGTTATTGGTTTTTTGCCATGCATTGGCAAACCGCACTCGCCATTGGTTTAATGCTCGCGCTCTCCTCTACCGCTATTGTACTGCAAAGCCTTGAAGAAAAAGGCTGGCTAAAGCAAGAAGCCGGACAAAACGCTTTTTCGGTATTGCTGTTTCAAGACATCGCAATTATTCCTATTTTAGCCCTATTGCCACTGCTTGCATTTGCCCCGCAAACTAGCACAAAAGAAATCAGCGATTCGATTATTGCAAGCTGGCCTGTATGGCAACAAGTATGTGTTTCGGTTGCGGTTATTGCCGCTATTATTGCCGGCGGTAAATACGTATCGGCCCCGTTATTTAGATACATTGCTCAAACACACATGCGTGAAATATTTACTATTTTTGCACTGTTTTTAGTGGTCGCTATTGCACTGGTTATGCAAAGTATTGGTTTATCGCCTGCATTGGGAACTTTTTTAGCGGGCGTTGTACTTGCCGAGAGCGAATTTAGACACGAATTAGAAGCCGATATAGAACCCTTTAAAGGCTTACTTTTAGGATTGTTTTTTATAACTGTTGGCGCATCAATTAACTTTGAACTGCTATTTAACGAGTTTAGTACCGTTATAGGCTTAGTGGTTTTACTCATTGTAGTTAAAGCCTGCATTTTATTTGCCCTTGCAGTTACCTTTAAAATTAGCAGCAAACAGCAGTTATTATTTGCCCTAGCGCTTGCCCAAGGGGGTGAATTTGCCTTTGTACTGCTAAGCGTAACCACCACCTTAAGTATTTTAACGCCCGAGCAAACCAGCCTTGTTACCTTAGTTGTCGCGGTATCAATGCTAATAGCGCCGTTATTACTTATGGTTTATGAGCAAATACAAAAACGCAGCAGCAGTGCTTTACCTGAGTTTGATAAGCCAGAGCAAATTAGCACCGCTAAGCACGTAATTATTGCGGGCTACGGACGTTTTGGCCAAATTATGGGGCGTTTACTGCACGCGCAAGGCTACGAAATTACCGTACTTGACCACAGCCCTAGCCAAATAGAATTACTACGCCGTTTTGGCAATACTGTATTTTATGGCGATGCAGCACGCCAAGAACTCCTTGAAGCCGCAGGCGCGCACACAGCGCAAATGCTAGTAATTGCAATTGATAACCCCGATAAAACTATTGAGATAATTAAGTTCGCGCATAAAAACTACCCGCAGCTTAAAATAGTTGCTCGCGCAATCGACCGCCGCCATGCGTATCAGTTACTTAATTTAAAAGTAGATGCGTTTAATCGCGAAACAGTTGACTCAGCTATTAACCTTGCCGTAGAAGCACTCGAGTTACTAGGTAACACTAAGCAAGATGCAGAGCGCGCCGGTAAGCTGTTTAGAGACCACGACCGCGCTGCAGTACTGCAACTTGCTGCATTATGGGGAGACGACGCCAGCTACGGTGTAGCAGTTCGCCAACGCATGGAAGATTTAAAGCAAGTGCTGCAACAAGATAAACAAGCACAAAGCGATTTAAATACCTGCGATAGCGGCGACTGCGAAGACGGCTTAACAGAAGTAGTGAGTAAACCTAAAAAGCCTGATGATGCTCATTTGGAGTAGCGTCTAAAAACTGATATGTGCTATTAGCGTGAGTTAATAGCACTGTGAATAAGTGCTACAATCAAATAAGTTGTCTGAAAGCATAGCTGTACTTTTTAGTTAGTGTTCAAAGCGCTTATATGTTCCACGCCAATCTAAATTTTCAGGATATTTAACCTTATAAGCATTTATTTCAGCCTTAGAAGCGTACTGAAAATAGATAGAAAAATAGTCACTTATGTAGCTTTCGCCGTCACCCATTCTCCAAAATATATCGCTCGGATGATAATTTGGAAATTTAATCCAAGGCGGTTTTGGCGGAGTATGCTTTAACTTATTTTCATAACGCTCTTTAAGCATTTTATTCCAAGCAGCTCTATGCTCTAGATACTTACCCCATTTTTCATCGGTAGTGTTAGCTGGTTTTTCACTTCCCATTGATGAAATAGGTATAAGCATTAAAATAAACACTAAGACGGTGTAAATATTTATAAAATTACGCATGACTAAATATGAGCTTTAATAAATGCTTTTAGTTCTTCTTTTTCGGCTTCGTTTGTAAATGTGCTAGCTGGGATTATTAAAGCCAATAACTTGTCTACAAATATATATAAATCACCTTTATTTTCTTCCATTGCTTCAACGGCTTGCCATTTATAAAAGTAACTTCCAAGATGATTAGTCTCGCAAATGCCATCAGCTTGAAATTCAATTGTTTTATTGCCAATCATTACGCCATTTTCATTGGGGATTGATTGCTCTTTTAACTTATAATTATTGTATAAAAATACAATAATTAATATTAAAAATGGCACTGCTACAATTAACCCACTTGGCCAATGAAAGTCAGAAAGGCGAATAGACTCAACCTGAAAAAAAGTCATAAGAACAACGGCTAACACAAACCATACAATCATGTTTTTTATAAACCCTAAACCTTTATTATCTTTAGGCGCACACAACTTTTTTATTATAAAATCAGCATAGTCGGTATAATTCTTTTTAGTAACAGTAATAGATTTGAGCATAGTAATGTCCATATAGAACGCTTTTTAGCGCACAATTAAGTTTTGTGTTTAAGTAAATAGCTAACTACAAGCGTGTATCAAGCTTAACCAACTCACCTGATAGTACATCAAAAATATAATAAAGTGCTTCACTCTCCGGCTTGGTATAAATTAATACCATATTATTACTAATTAGCTGATAGCCTTCAATATTATCCATAATAGATTTCAAGCCAGAGCCGTCGTATTCAGAAACTAATAACTCTTTTTGGTCATCACTATTTAAAAAGCCATTTTTATTTGTATCTTTTTGTACAACTGAGAAGATGTTTTTACTTAGAACGCTTTGGTAACTGGTTTCTTTTAATTGAACCGGAGAAAAGCCTACAATTAATACGTTATTTTTGAATAACACTTTGTTTTTCTCGCCAGCTTTAGTAAACATTAAATTTACTGCATTACGACTCAAACTCAGTGCTGATGAAATAATAATCTCAGCATTAGCGCTGTAAGGTTTTTGATTTATTATTTTGTCAGACGTGATTTCTAAAATGTGAACATCTTTGATTTGACCAATATAATTTTTTTGTAACTTTGGTTCTTCATCAAGGGCTACGCTATGTTCAATCACCTGAACCTTAGGCGCAGAATAGCCACTTTTAAAAAGATCACTAATAAGGCTCTTACCAATAGCAAAAATTACAACTATCGCAGCAATAAATAGTAATACCTGATTAGATTTCTCAATAAAATTCATAATACGTGTTCTCAACGCAAACTCCTTATATACCCATCACACTTCAAGATGCAGAATTTAACACCTGAAAATTGTCGTTAATTCGACTCGCCAAAATATCACCTAGATTAGGAAGTGTTTGACTAAAAAACTTATCAATTTTATCTCTAAATTCTTTTGCCGTTGCAAAATATTTATTATTCCTGACATACTCATTCATTACTTTCCATAGCCGCTCTATAGGGTTCAAATTTGGGCTGTAAGGAGGGAGGTAATGAAGTCTAATATTGAGCTCTTTTGCTTTCTTTTTAACGTCAATTGCTCGATGATATCCTGCACCATCTAAAATGATATGAATGCGCTTGTCACCATCATTACGCGCGCGTAACTCAGTAAAAAACGTCTGAATTGTCTCACTATTTACTTTCTCATAGCGCTTTACGTGTGCCGCTGTTAAGTTATTTAAATCAATCGCACCAATAAGATTTAATCGTGTTCGACTCCCCGTGGTTGCTAGCGGTTTATCCTGTCCTTTTCTTATCCAACCACAACTTACTTTTGTTGCTTGAGTTGGGTGCATCGCATCAATGAAATAGATTGTTTCATCAGCCGTTTGCACTTTTAACTCTTCATATTCTTTAATAAAAACAGCTTGTTTTTCTTCATCAAATTTATGTGGTACGCCCTTAGGATACTTGTAGCTAAAATTGTGCTGATGGAGCCATTTATTCAATCCTGAAATAGAAAAGCGGATTGCATGAGTTTTCCATATGTACTCGATGATTTCGTAAGAATAACGATAAGTATTTTGCGTAATATGTTCAATGACATCCGCAGTTTGCTCTTGACTTAAATAAGGGTGTGAGCCCCCATTTTCAGGTGCTAACTTGTTTTTACTTATATAATCATCGATGTGTCTGGTAATCGTGGTTTCATGAAGTCGCAATGCTTGAGCAATCATCGCTGTTGACCAACCTTCAGAGCGTAGTAATACCGCTTTGATGCGATCTCGAATACGGCCATCACGACTTGTGTCATGAAAGGCTTCAAGGTCTACTTTTTGTTCGGCGGTCAGTTCAATTTTGTTCATGCTGGTATCATGATCCTCATTACTGTAAAAATCAAGCACCTTCATTGATCACGGGTATAAACAACTGTTTCACCTTTGGTAATTAATTTTTTACCCATTTTATATTGGTTTGTTTAATACCTAGACCTTGCTTGAAGCTTACAGGAAACTCTAATGTGGGCTTACCAGCCCAGCCTCTTTCAAGATATAAATTGTAGCCGTCATCATTTTTTTCATATGTAACAGCGGACAACCAAATACCATCCCAATCACCTAAAAAATCCAGTTCAGCTAAAGTGTTTGGGTATACCCCATTGCGGGTTTTATGTAGTTCAATTAGAGAAATAGCAGATACAAAATTTTGTGTACCAAATTTCTCATCGGCCCCAGTTACTTTAAAATCACACCCAGATAGTAATAAAACAAATAAAAGACTAAATATATACTTTGTCATATGAAGCAACTTCTAACTTTGTTTCATAGGTTGGATCTTAAGAAAGCTTGAAGTTGAATTCTGTTAATGATCAAATAGTTACGCCAATAAAAACATGACTAAAAACAGAGTTCACATGCAGATTAACCAAGTTTCAAACCAATTAAAAGCCCTTATCTCAGAAAAACACCTCATTGAGCTTGCAAAAACCTCTGGATTTCAAGTTCGACACCGTTGCCTGTCGATCGTTTCTCTGCTCAAAGCCGTATTTAAAAGCTTATCTTGCCTGCAAGACGCTAACTTGTCAGATATCCATCAAAACTTGCGAACGCAGGCTGATTGCACGATAAGTTATAAACCCTTTCATAATCAAATTCGAAAACCAGCCTTGACTGAGCTTGTCCGTGAGCTCGTTATTCAAGCGATGTCTAAATTGACTGTAAACACGCTGGATAAAACCTTTTTTACCCAGCGAGGAATACAGCGAGTGTTATTGCAAGATGGTTCTTCATTTGCTCTACATGATGAATTAGCGCAGGTTTTTGCTGGTCGTTTTACTGCTGTAAGTCCTGCCGCAATTGAGTTGCACGTTACCTATGACCTATTTAATGAACAACCCTGCGAAATAGATATTCGTCCTGATGTTGAAACTGAGCGCGCCTTTTTACCAGGTAGCCACACACTTGAAGATACGTTATTACTTGCTGATGCTGGGTATTTTGACTTAGATTACTTTGAGCAAGTAGCTCAAGATGGCGGATATTTTTTGATCAGAGCAAATAAAAACATTAACCCAATCGTTACATCAGCCTATTGCGCGGGTATAGAACTTAAAGAAAAGAACATTAAACTCAAAACGTTACTCGATAAATTCGCAAGCCAACCACTTGAATTAACAGTACGTTGGAAGAAAAATGGGCCCGAGTACAGGCTTATCTATTTACCGAATGAAAAGCGCCCCGTTTTCCTTGTTACTAATTTAAAAGAGGCACAGTTTAGCTTTGACGAGCTACTCGATATATATGCAACTCGTTGGCAAATTGAGTTGTTTTTCAAAGAACTAAAGTCATGGAATAACCTTAAAGGGTTCATCACACGAGATCCTCATATTGCCGAATCATTGGTTTGGCTGAGTATACTGCAAACACTTATCAAGCGTTTTATCTGCCATAGTGCAGCGGGTATGTTTAAGTGTGCGATCTCGACATTTAGAGCGAGTAAGTGCAGTTATCTTTGGTTGGATGATATTCTGGATTGCATAGAACAAACACGGTGCAGCCATAAGATACATCGTGTATTTGAGCTACTAGCGGTAAATTGTAAGCGGCAAAGCATTGAGAAAAACAATGATATTTGCCGTTTTAAGATAGGAAGTCACACGGTCTGTGTTCCTTAAGAACTAAGCTATGAACTTTGTTTAAACATTGCCGCAGGAAAATAACAAGTGAGTCCATACAAAGCATATAACTAAAAGTACTCGCATTTAATTCCCCATATAACAGCTTTGTTAATAGGCACTGTTGCAAACATCCCTATTGCGTGGACTTCTATTAGTATCAAATAGCGTAAGTTATTGCCAACTATAAATAATTAGTAAAAAGTTATGCTCATTTATAAGAAGGGACGGTTATTCGAGGTATTGTTTAGGCGGAAGTATTTTAAATTCACTTTATTTTAGAGGGCGATTGGTAGCTCACCACGGCTTGCTGATTGAAGTATACATTTACCCCCAAAACAGCAAGCTCGTTTTACGCCACATTAAAACTCAACTAAAACCTAGTGGTGATGTCCGCCTTGAATAGCCTCACCCTGCTGGTTATAAAAGCCAGTTGCGCTGTGCTCAATAAAACCTAGGTTTATCATTTTAGCTAAAAATGGGTCGCCTTCGTTATCGCCAATGTCGGCGTAGTCGGTGGTTTGAAAGCGATCCCACTGTGCAAATTGAGCGGTAATTAATGGCTCATCAGTGCTTACATTATTAAGGCTAAGCAAGGTAGTTGTTTGGCTTTTTTTATTACTAATACTAAATGTTTTAACTAATTTTGAATGCGTAAAAAAGGCGAGGTTAAAGTCGTTGCCATTTTCGCTCAATGTATAGTTTTTTACTTCATCGCAGCCTTTGCCTTGTGTGCTTACTAAGGTCATTTTTTTTATTAGGTGGTTATCCACCAGCTGACTTTTAGCACTCCAATTTTGCACGCCGCGTACTTCAGATGGTTGGTATTCAATGCCGCGTTGCTGGGCATTAAAGTAACGTATTGGTCGTATTTGATTATTGGCTAAGTGCTGCCAAAGCTCGGTTATTACTTCACTTTGATGCGCTATTTGCTGGTTGTTTCGCCAAAGGGTAAGTGACTCGCTACTTTGCTGCGCTTTATGGCTGTTGGTAATTTTATAATCGGCTTTTAAATGCTTAGCATCAATATCACATTGCGAGGCAAAGCTACTTGTACTTACAAGCGTGGCAATTATTAATAACGCTTTTTTCATTTAGCTATCTCTTATTTATATTTCAAGTTTATGGCAATAACATAACGATTAAAAATGTCAGCTTAATGACAAAAACCCCGCAAAGTAGGCGGGGTTTTTTATTTAGATATATTTAACTAAATTTATAACTAGCCGGTATTTATTGCGCTAGTTTTTCGTCTGCGGTTTTTACAAAGTCAGCGGCAAAGTCCATTACATGGAATAAAAAGCTTTGCTCGTTTGTGCCTGTTACTAGATGAGCACCTGGCCCCATAGCGTAAACACCCACATCTTCACCCGCATGAGTTTCTGAGCTAAGTGGTACTAACGACTCTTGGTGAAAACCTGGTGTTGTTGTATCAACGTTAGTTAAATCAACGCGACCTGTTACTGCGGCTGCTAAGTAAGAAGCATCGGCATCGGTTTCATTACCTAAATCTCTGTAACCCAAACCATTTGTGTAGCCTACGGTTGTGTAAGGCATATCATCCGCTGCAAGGCTTGGCTCTGTTTTTCCTACACCAACCACTTTACCTAAAATTGGATTACCGCGTTTAGGGTAACCGGCAATGGTAAATACATGGCTGTGATCGGCAGTTACAACAATGAGTGTTTCTTCTGGATTAGTGTTTTGCATCGCGACTTTAACGGCTTTAGCAAGCTCAATTGTGTCGTTAAGTGCATTATAAGCATTACCCGCATGGTGTGCGTGGTCAATACGGCCCGATTCAACGGTTAAGAAAAAGCCTTGCTCGTTGTTATCAAGCACATTAATCGCTTTTTTGGTCATTTGTGATAAAGACGGCTCGCCAGCAACGTCATTTGCACGGTCAGCTTCGTACTGCATGTGGGACTCATTAAATAAGCCAAACACTTTAGTGGCGTCGTCACTTATTGCATCAAAACCGGTTTGATCCATTACGTAAGTGCCATTTGGATATTGCGTTTTCCACTCTGCGGTTAAGTCGCGGTTATCTGTTCGATCCCCTTCAACAGCACTTACTGCATCGGTTGAATTAAACGCGGCATCTTTTGGTAAAAAGTGACGACGACCGCCGCCCATTACTACGTCAATACCGTCTACATCAACACCACTAAAGCGTGCTTCTAGGTTGGCTTCAAAATTAACCAGTTGCGATGCAATGTCTTCACATGTTGCAGCACTTTCTGGCATATCGGAGATATCTTCCCAGTTACGCTCTGCCGATTTAGCATACGTTGCAGCGGGTGTTGCGTGAGTAATACGCGCTGTAGAAATAATCCCTGTTGCTTTGCCTGCAATTTCAGCAAGCTCTAACGAGGTAACAAGTTCGTGCCCTTTGCCTGATGCACAATTACCACGTTCAACCGCTTCATCAATACCAATAACGCCTGCATCGGTTTTAACGCCCGATGCCATTGCGGTCATAGTGCCTGCCGAATCTGGCGTTTGCGCATCTACGTTGTATGTTTTTACAAAGCCCGAAAAAGGCATAGTTTCAAAGCTTAACTGGTGATCTTCACCCATTTCGCCCTCTAACTGACCCGCTAAAATACGTGCTGCGGTTATGGTAGAAATACCCATACCATCGCCAACAAATAAAATAACGTTTTTAGCTTTGCCTGATTCAGTAACAATGTTGCTACTGGCTGTTTGTGCAGCACCTAATTTTGTTTGTGCTTCACTAAACCAAGCATTACTAGTGAGCGAGGCTAACTGCTCGCTTGTTAGCGACGTTGCGGGTGCATTACACACTAAATTAGTTGAGTTAACTTCATCGCTGTCTAGCACGTCGTTATTATTGGTATCTGCGCCTACTTGCGTCTCTACGCCACCATTAATGCACTGCTCAGAGCCCACTGCAATAGTATTATCTACTGCGATAATATTATTTTCATTTTTGTTATCGTCACTCGAGCAACCTGCAAGCGCGACCATTACTGCCAAAGAAAGTACCGTTAATTTGTTCATGTTAGCCGCCATTATTGCTGAGTTAATTCAAGAGCTTGATTAATTAGATGAAATACAACGTTTTGTTCAATTACACCTTGGGCTAGCTGAGCACCAGGACCTTTAGCATGTAAAGAGATGTCTTCACCTGCGTGTGTTTCTGAGCCCATTGGTACGGTTGCTTGTTGGTGAAAACCTGGGGTTGTTGTATCAACGCCATTTAGCTCAACACGCCCTGCAACAGCAGCACTTGTGTAACTTGCATCAGCATTTGTCTCGTCGCCTAAATTTCTAAAACCTAAGCCATTTGCGTAACCGACTGTGGTGTACGGCATATCGTCGGCGGCTAGGCTTGGTGTTGTTGCACCTACTGCAACTACTTGACCTAAAATTGGATTACCACGCTTAGGGTAGCCTGCAATAGTAAATACATGGCTGTGATCGGCGGTTACTAAAATAAGGGTTTCTTCTGGGTTGGTGTTATCTACCGCAGCCTGCACGGCTTTAGCAAACTCAATGGTGTCGTTAAGCGCGTTGTACGCATTACCCGCGTGGTGCGCATGGTCAATTCGACCCGACTCAACCGTTAAGAAAAATCCATTATCGTTTTTACCAAGCACTTCAATTGCTTTAGTGGTCATATCGGTAAGTGAAGGCTCGCCCGCTACATCGTTTGCGCGGTCAGCTTCGTACTGCATGTGCGATTCGTTAAATAAACCAAATACTTTAGTGGCGTCATCCTCTATTGCATCAAAGCCTGTTTGATCCATCACGTACGTAGCGTCTGGGTATTGTGTTTGCCACTCAGTCACTAGGTTGCGCTCGTCAGTACGGTCGCCTTCTATAGCACTTACTGCATCTGTTGAGTTAGCTGTTTCGTCTTTTGGTAAAAAGTGACGACGACCGCCACCCATTACAAAATCAAGGCCGTCTACGTCGGTCCCTACAAATCGTGCTTCTAGGTTTTTTTCGAAGTTAACCAGTTGCGATGCAATGTCTTCACAGCCACCCGTTACGGCATCTTCTGGCATATCGGATACGTCTTCCCAGTTACGGTCAGCCGATTTAGCATACGTTGCAGCAGGGGTTGCATGAGTAATACGTGCTGTAGAAATAACGCCTGTTGCAAGACCTTTAATTTCAGCAAGCTCTGTAGCTGTAAGTAATTCATTACCTGCCACTGTTGAACACACGCCGCGTTCAATATCTTCATCTACACCAATTACGCCAACATCGGTTTTAACACCCGAAATCATTGCCGTCATCGTGCCTGCTGAGTCGGGAGTTTGGGCATCTACGTTATACGTTTTAACTTGTGCAGAGTATGGGAACTCTTCAAAGCTTAAATAACCTTCTTCGCCGGGTTGGTTATTACGCTGCCCTTGCAAAATGCGCGCTGCGGTAAGAGTAGAAATACCCATGCCATCGCCCACAAATAAAATGACATTTTTAGCTTTAGTGGCTTGTGTAGCCTGCGCTTGTTCTGTTTTTGTTGTTAGTTTAGTTTGCGCAGCGCTATACCAGCTGCTGCCTTTTTGGCTTTGCGGTAGTACATCTGCATGGCTCACTGCGCTAAACGCAAACGTTAGAGCGATTGCCGCAGCGACTTTTTTAATTTTCATTCATAATTCCCATTGTTTAGTGGTTATTTTTTGCTTGAAGTTAAAAATCTCAAATGAGTAACCGCTGCACTATAGAAAAAAGATATGACTAAAAAAGGTAATTTTGGTGAATAAAAAGTGACTAATATTTTACAAAAAAAAGACATAAAAAACGCAGCATGTTAAATGCTATAACTCTGGCTTAAAGCGACTAAGTTACACTCGCCTATGTTGATAGAACTGAGTATCGCCCGTATAACAAGTAGTTACTTTTCACCTTTTATATAGTGATTAAAAACGCCAATAACCTTTTGTTATTTTTTAATTACGCTTGCCTCCATAAATATAAAAAGAGGTAAAACCCATCAAAGTGGACATAAAATCGATTATTTAAATAATTACTGAAACACTTTGGATTACATTATTAGCACCTAAATTTGCAATTTAGAGCCAGTCAATTAAATAATCTAAGATCCATATAAAAATTAAACAGATAAGTGATAGACGTTTTAAGCACTTGAGGTTTCTATTTAATTCACTTCAAAGAACACTACATAAAACATAACAAACTGATTTAAAAAGCTTTAATTTAATTTTAAAAAACAAATCTGCATAGGAGTTAGTAAACTGGCTAATAATTAACAGATAAAAAAGTAGTACTTCTAAAATAAAATCACAATAAAGCTTGGTATACGGCTTAACTTACTGTTATCCTGCTTCGCATCGGGTTGATAGAAAACCCTATTTATTTGTAAGTACCACGTTGATATTAGTAATAATCCTTCGCGTTATCCTCAGTTAAATGTATGTTTTCTTCCTGTTAAATTGCCTTAATTTAAGGCGCACTTTTATTAATTCTTAGGATACTATTATGTCTAATACTACAACTGGTACAGTTAAATTTTTCAATGAAGCAAAAGGTTTTGGTTTCATCGAGCAAGAATCTGGTCCTGACGTTTTCGCTCATTTCAGCGCAATCTCTGGTGACGGTTTCAAAACTTTAGCTGAAGGCCAACGTGTACAGTTTACTGTTACTCAAGGTCAAAAAGGCCCACAAGCTGAAAACATCGTTAGCATCTAATTGCTTTCGTTAAATGGGTTAGCAATAACCCATTTTGAATACTAGTTTGAAAGAAGTTCTGTTTTATTTGTTAGTACCGAGTTGTTTTAGTAATAATCCTACACGATATCCTCAAGTTAACTATTTTTTCCGGCTCAATTGCCTCTTTTCAGGCACACTTATATTAATTTTTTAGGATACATATTATGTCTAATACAACTACTGGTTCAGTAAAATGGTTTAACGAAGCAAAAGGTTTTGGTTTTATCGAGCAAGAATCTGGCGCAGACGTTTTTGCACATTTTAGCGCAATCTCTGGCGACGGTTTTAAAACTTTAGCTGAAGGCCAACGTGTACAGTTTACTGTTACACAAGGTCAAAAAGGCCCACAAGCCGAAAACATTGTTTGCATCTAATTGCTAAACAATTTAGTGGGTTAGAGATAACCCATTAATATTTTTACCTTTATCACTTTTTAGTCAAATATCTTCAAAATCCTCCTCTGTAAATATTTTCCAAGCTCAATCTCATTTGTATACACAACTCATTAATTAGTACATTTTTAAACACATTTACCACTATCTCTCTTGAGCGAAAGCTTTGTATTGCCTACAATAGCGCATACTTCATTCAATATAGAATATGACCATGAACGACACTACCGCAAAACCTGCTTTACCAGATCGCCTTTCTATTAATCCACGCAGCCCACATCATGTGGAAGACGTTTTTGAACACGATATTGGTATCACGTTCAACGGCAAAGAGCGTTTTGATGTTGAAGAATACTGCATCAGCGAAGGTTGGATAAAATTTGCATCTCCAAAAGGGCTTGATCGTCGCGGGCAACCACTTTTACTTACAAGAAAAGGCACTGTTGAAGCCTTTTACAAGTAAGCTAATAATGCTTACTAAAAAAGCGACACCTTATTAGGTAGTCGCTTTTTTTGTGCTTGTTAAGAATCATTTAATTTTATTATTTTTCGCTTTACCCAGCACCCAATCTAAGCCTTGGATTGCTGTTGTTGGAAATGCGGTTGCATGACTAGCCCCTTCAATATCAACACTTTTTAATTCTATATTGTCACTTTTAATCGCATTAATTTTTTGCACTAGCTGCGCTACACCTTCAACCATATTTTGCCCTTCGCCAAAAGCTGGTATTTCCCTTGCACCAACAGATATATACACCTTTATAGGCAATTTTGACTTATGCGCTTGTAACGCTAATAGTGCATTATTATCAAACCAAACCGATGGGCTGCCAATAATATAATTACTAAATAAATCAGGCGTTAAAAGTAAAATAGTTGCACCAAATAAGCCGCCTAGCGAGTTACCTATGTAGGTTCTTTGTAAGTTACTGGCCCGATAGTTTTTTTCGATAAAGGGAAACACTGTACTTTGTAAAAATTCAGCATGCCCTTTGGCATTACCCGTTTGCTTTTTCCAATCTTTTGCAAAGGTAGGCGTGTAATCTCTAATTCGACTATTGGAGCCAACAGAGCCTTTTTCATAACCAATAGCCACAATAATAGCCTGCTGCATTTTGCCGCTGTTCATAGGGAACCGTGTTGCTCCTGCTACTATAGGAAACGTATACGGCGCATCAGTTACATAAATAACCGGATACGTTTTATCAGGCTGTTTTGTATATGATGTTGGAAGCTGAATATAAATAGGATAAACGCGCTTAGTTGAAGGCTCAGTAAGCTCTAAAACATTACTTCTGGGGATTTCGTATGGCGTATTGGCGCTTAATTTAAAGCACATAACTGCGCAAAAAAATAATAACCACTTTAGTAGTAAATTCATTTTCATACTAAAGATTTATCCTTTTTAATTCATCGCGTTTAGGGAGATGCTTTGGTAATACTAAATCCCAAACCAAGCCTAGTGTCTCCATTTTTTTAAGTACTAGCCAGCCAATATCTAGCTGGCCTTTTTCTAAAGCAAAGTTAGCCGAACCAGGAAATGCATGGTGGTTATTATGATAACTTTCTCCCATTGTTAGCAGCGCCGCAAAGGGGACGTTATAACCTTGTATATGCGCATGATTTACATGCCAATTTCTTTGTCCATGGTTATGTGCAAAATACCCAATCAACCAGTGACCTGTAATAGAAATACTTACTCTCACGCATATTCCCCATACAACCCAAGGCATGCCTCCCAGCCAAAATAGCAACATTGCCAAAGGTAGCTGTTGCAGCATCCATGTTTTCTCCATCCATCTATAAGTATTGTTTTGTGTAACACATGTTTCAATATTAAAAGTCGGTGGGTGGGTCAGTTTAATATCGCAGAAAATTTGCCAGAAAAAATCTTTCCACATAGGCTGCTGATGCCCAAAGTAGTCGTGGCAATACTGCTGTCGCTGTGCCCAATCGCGCATATCATGGGTTTTAATCATACCTACAGGCCCAGCTAAACCAACTATTACACCTAAATGAACAAAAAGGTATTCAAGCAACTCGGGGCATTGGTAGCTTTTATGTATCAGTCTACGATGCATCCCAAGAGAGTGCCCAAAGCATAAAATAACACTAGTCGTTATAATAAAAACAAATAAAACTGTAAGTGAAAACGTATACCAGCCTCCTATAATGGCAGTTAATATCATCCCACCTACCCACAACACTTTTACTGGGGATAAAACAACACGCCCAGCTTTGGCGCAGCTTTGTTTATTTGTTAAGATCCTCTCGTTTGTGTACATAGCTATCCTAAGCTGTTTCTGGAACAAATAGCTCATTCAAAAGCATATCTGCCGTTTGCCCAATAGCGTATTCTTGAATTGGACTAAAATACCAAGCGGGATCTAAAAATCGATGATAATAAATAGTCAACGCTACTTTAGTATTTCCATTTTCAGTTTTAATAAAGCGGATTTCGGTTCCCTTTAGTTTTAAATAGTTACCTATGTAGCTCGTGTCTTCTAAAAATGTAGTGCGAATATAATCGTTTTCGACTTGGGTTAACTCTAGTTTCATATGCCCTTTGTGTGTGTTTGTTACAAACCAACGATGATAAGTAAAATCAATATGATGCACATCACCAGCGGATAAAGTACCCGCTTCTATATTGCTTGGCATTGGGAATAAACTTAACAGCCAATTACGCTCAATATCTAACTGCATAGGTTTGATAAGTTTTTGTTGGATTTCTTCAGGGGTCGCATTTATAACCAACTCTTTAGTTATCGAATACTCTCGTTCAAAACTGGCACTTGGCACTACTCCTTCAAATGCACTTAAAAAAATAACAGCCGGTAATATATGGGCATAATGTGTGCCCTTCTTTCTACTTCGTAAATAACAGGTTAGTAGCTGAAATAAATACATAAGCAATAATATGCCAAAGTAGATTGGCATAAACATAATTACACAAACAAAGCCCTCAAATAAAACAACAGACGTGCCAAACATTACAATAAGCGACCACAAAACTAAATTTCCGTAATATCGGTTTAAGGTGGGTTGTTCAGGCTTTTTAATTATGTACAGTAAAGCGATTGAGACAAAAAATGGTATGCCAACATATAATAATGCTGTTTTATCAAAGTTATAAGACATTAGCGTACGTATAAGTAATGAGCTAGCGCCTATCAATAGCAGTATTGATATATTACGGCGGCGCTTACTTATAGATTGAGGTGCTGACGGGAAAGGTGGCTTTTCTGACATTACGTATCCTGCGTAGCTTGTTTGAGTATGAATACGCAACATTTAGCCAGTTAACTAAATACACATGATCCATATGCGGCATTTTACGCCCAACAAAAAGTTATTAGACGTTCGGTTTTGAGCCGTATATAAAAACCTAATAACACACCTAAGGCAAGGTATAAAATGCAAAAAAAGACGCGAAGGCGTCTTTTTTATGTAACCTGCTCCGATGTATCACCAGAGCACGGACAATCCTCATCTTCTTTTTTAAGACACTGACGATAGTTAAACCAATGTGCTACAGCTATAAAAGCTGAGCCAGTTAAAGTTAGCGCCTTTTCTGCACCTTCATGCCCTATAAAAATAGCAAGTAACATTAAGCACAACCCCACAATCCCAAAAGCCATATAACTAAACTGTTTATGTTTTTTACAGCCTAAGCTTAACGCAAGTAAACTTGTGGGTAGCACCGCCATTAATATCCATATATGAAACTGTTCGTTATCTAGTTGTAGTGCTGCCAAACTAGGTAGAAGTACTAAAATAATTGGCGTTGCAAAACAATGCACTGTACACATTAACGAAAGCCCTATTGCTAGACGATCCATTACACTTTGACTCGATTTCATTTTTTCCTCTACTAATCAATGTCTAAAAATAAATATTTACTTTTGCATGAGCATTTAAATAACAATCGTTAATTACACTTGCTACATTATAACATTTGAAGCACAATTGATACAATATAACATACCAAAAGTAGGGTAGAATGAAAAAAAAATCACAGTTAGCTCTTTTAATAGCCGCTTTATTTCCCGCGAGTGTGCTTGCAAAAACCATTCAAGGCACAGTGGTAAATACACAAGGCAGCGCTATAAGTAATGCTGTAATAGAACTTGAAGGCTCAGACATAAAAGTCACCACCGATAAAAACGGTCACTTTGTAATAGCCAAACTAAACAATGGACTCAAAGAGCTTCACATCGTTGCGCCAGGTTATGCGCATTTACATCGTGATATTGCTATAGACACAGATGAAACACGCTCTGTATCGTTTACGCTTCAGCGCTCACCTATTGAAGTAATAGACATTGAGGCAACACCAATTCATATGTCGGCTATGGAATCAGCCTCACCAGTCAGCGTTTTATCAGGCGAACAATTAAGGCGCGATCAAGCCGCCACACTAGGTGACACCCTTGAAAAACTCCCCGGTGTAAATACCAATTTTCATGGCAAGGTGGCGAGTACACCAATAATTCGTGGACTAAGTGGCCCCCGTGTACTCATAACTCAAAATGGCCTTGATGTAAGTGATGTTTCGCGCGTTGGTCCCGATCACTCGGTAGCATCGGAGGCTTCTACCGCACAACAAATTGAAGTATTACGCGGTCCTGCGACCTTATTTTACGGCAGTGGCGCTATTGGGGGCGTGGTAAATATAGTTGATAATCGCGTACCAACCGACAGCACAACACGTGGCGAATGGAACGTAGAGCACAACTCAGTAGACAATCAAAAAATAGCCTCGTTTAATGCCACCACAGGTACAGACTCTTTTGCATTTTATGCCGATGCGTTTTGGCGTGAAGCCGATGACTACGAGATACCTGTCGCTGCCGATATAGATAGCGATGGTGAAAGCCATAGTGGCGATTACACTGTTGAAAACAGTAATGAAGAGTCTGACGGTTTTACTGTTGGCGCTAGCTATTTAATGGATAACGGATTTATTGGCTTAGCAGTAGAGCAATTTAATCGTCAATACGGCATTCCAGGCCATACGCACGGCGAGGAAGAAGAGGAAGAGCATAGCGATGAAGAGGAAAGTGTATTTGCCGATTTAGAGCAAACTAAAGTGCAATTACTAGGTGAATACACTCTAAATAATAAGTGGCTACACAAAGTAAATCTGCGCGCTGGCCATACCGACTACGAACACGCTGAAATTGAGGGTGGCGCTGTTGGCACGACCTTTAAAAACGAAACAAACGAATTACGCATAGACCTACTACATAACCAATTTAGCGAGTGGAATGGCGGCTTTAGTTTTCACTATAAAAATAGTGATGTAGAGGCGCAAGGTGAAGAAGCTTTTACACCGCCATCAGAGACCGAAAGCTTTGCTGTAGCGTTAATGGAAGAAAGGCACTTTGGCGACTTTTTAGTGCAATTAGGTGGCCGAATAGAGCGCGTAGAACTTAACGCAAGCAATGTATTACTGCCAAGTATTGATGCTCATGCACATAATGAAAGTGATGAACATGACGATCATAATCACGAAGAAGAAACCAATTTTACTCGCGTATTTGATGCAGAGCATGAATTTACGCCAGTCAGTTTGTCGGCCGGTGTAGTATGGGACTTTACACCTAACTATAACTTAGGGCTTTCGGTATCGCGCTCAGAGCGCGCACCTTCTGCGTCTGAATTATTGTCGTTTGGGCCACATATTGGCACCGCAACTTATGAAGTTGGCGCCTTATTTGATTTAGATGAAGATGGCCATTTAGGCTTGTCTGAGCAAACAACAGACCTAGAAACTGCCAATAATATTGATTTAACCTTTCGTAAAACCCAAGGTGATATTGGCTTTATATTTAACGCCTTTTATAACCAAGTAGACAACTATTACTACCAAATAAATACCGGCTTATACGCCGAAAGTGGCCACAACCATGATGAAGATGAGCACAATCATGGCGACGAGGACGAGCACTCAGAAGAGCTTCCTGTTTATTTATTTAAAACAGATGATGTAATTTTACACGGGTTTGAAGCGCAAATTGCGTGGCAATTAACAGATGAGTTTAAGTTAGATTTATTCTCAGATTATGTACGTGCACGCCTTAAAGACGGCGGCGACCTGCCGCGCACACCTCCACTGCGTTTCGGTACTGAATTTAGCTACCAAACCGAAAAATTAAGTGCGCATATTCATGTAACTCGCTACCAAGATCAAGATCGCACGGCTCCTGAAGAAACCGCGACAGACGGTTACACCCTAATTGATGCCAGTGTGAGTTACGACCTATCGATACTTAATCAAGACCTATCTCTGTATTTAAAAGGTACAAACCTAACAGATACAGAGGCACGCGTGCATAGCTCATTTTTAAAAGAGATAGCGCCACGCCCAGGACGAAGTTTCGCACTTGGTATTCGCGGTTACTTCTAAAAGAATTTTAAATAAAGGGAAACTAATATGACCAAATTATTCAAACTAAAATTGATAGCACTTGCAGTAAGCAGCACATTAATTACCGCCTGTGGCGATGCAGAAACCAACATTGTAGAAAAAGATCCTATTGCTGTGGTAGATGACGAGCATAAAAGTGATGACGAGCATGACGACGGCTATACCATAAGCTCATTTGGCAGGCTTGCTGTTCTGGCAGGTGACAGCAACGAAGCGAGCTTTTTTGATTTAGACGATAACGCACTACTTGATACGTTTGTATTAAACGATGACTCAAACACGTTATCTGCATCACCTGACTTTCGTTATGCTGTTATTGCTAATCGTACCCAAGATTACCTAGGGTTTATAGACGGCGGTATGTGGCGCGAAGATCACGGCGCTCATTTACATGATTACGAGCAAGGCCCGGTGTTTAGTAGTTACGAGCTTACAAGCGGCAGCCGCCCTACACACTTAATAACTCACGACGGACAATTAGCAATATTTTACGATGGCGATGCAGATTCAGGCGCTTCTGCTTCGGTTGAAGTATTAACCGATAACGATATTACCAATGCAACAGCCACACTTACTGGCATTAACTACGATATTAACATGCATGGTGTAGCTGAGCCTCGCGGTGAGCATTTACTCTCAACCATTCGTCGAGACGATGCAAGTAGCACATCTAATGCCAAAGTACTTCCCGATCAAGTGGGTGTATATCATCTTCACGATGGTAATTACGAACTAGAGCAAACGTTAGAAGTAACCTGCCCCGATTTACACGGCGCAGCACAAAATCACGATTATGTTGTATTTGGTTGTGGCGATGGTGTATTGATTGCCCACCAGCAAGGTGATGAGTACGAAGCTGAAAAAATAGCAAACATTGTAGCTGTAGGCGATCTTCGTATTGGTAGTATTTATGGCCACGAAGATAGCGAGAGCTTTATTGGCATAGCATCTGGCCATGGCGGAGGCGAGGCTGTCATTGTAACTATTAAACCAGCAACCGCAGAAATGGAAGAAGTAGAATGGCAACTTGCGGATGGCGCAAGTGCTGTATCGTACTCTTTTTCTGCCCATGGCGAGCACTTTTTAATATTAGACAGCTTAGGCTTTTTAAATGTATTTAGCGCACACGACCATGATGGCGAAATGCACTGGGAACTCGCAGGCCAAGTAGATATTACTCAAGCAGACGTAACCACAATGCCCGAAGGTATGAGCTTTAGTATGACAGTGGCGCAAAATGGTCAGTTTGCTTATATTGCCGACCCAATTGCTCAACACATAGTGCAAGTACACCTAGAAGATCTAGAAGTTGAAGGCGAGCTAGAGTTAACTTTTCCACCTGCAAGCATTACCTGGTTAGGGATTGCAGAAGAAGTAGAAGATGAAGGTCACGACCATTAATTTAAAACTAACGCTTTAAGTTAAAGCCACAAAACAAAAAACCCGTAATTAGGTTTACTAATTACGGGTTTTTTACAGCTATTTATTTAGCTCTATTGTTACTTACGACGCCAGCCACTCCATACATCATCTATATCATCGGCTTTATTTTTTTTCTTTTTCTTGCCTGTGCCTTCTGGCTTTGCCATTGGCTTTTCATTTTTAAGCGCTTGTGCGGCATCAAGGTTGGCTTGGTTTACGGCAAAGCCTGTAACCTCTTCGCGTTCTAAACGTAGCTTGTTTTTCTTCTCAATGATTCTAAAGTGATGAAAGTCTTCGTAATCAATTAGTGATAACGCTAAACCTACTTCACCAGCACGGCCGCTTCGGCCAATACGGTGCATATAATCAGCAGGACTACGTGGTAGATTAAAGTTTATTACCACTGGCAGCTTTTCAATGTCCAAACCACGCGCAGCAATATCAGTTGCAATAAGTACTTCGATTTCGCCCGCTTTAAATTTTTCAATTACGCGGGTACGTTCACTTTGGCCTTTATCGCCATGGAAAACTTGTGCATTAACACCACGTTTTTCAAGTTTGCTGGCTAAGTGCTCACAATCTTTTTTGGCGTTGACAAAAATCAGTGCTTGGCGCCATTTGTGAGTTTTAATTAAATGCGCTAAAACCGTGGTTTTTTCGCCTTTATTAACACTAAACACGCGTTGAACAAGTGTGCTCTCTTCTTTGTTTTGTACTTGTATTTCAACTGGATTATTTAGCAGCTCTTGCGTTAATTGTGTTACTTGCTCAGGAAAGGTCGCTGAAAACAACATAGTTTGTTTTTTAGCAGGCATAAGAGCCAACAAATTAGCCAGCTCTTCGGTAAAGCCAAGGCTTAGCATACGGTCGGCTTCATCAAGCACAAGCGTAGTTACATTATCGAGCTTAATGGCATTGCTTGAGATTAAATCGAGTAAGCGCCCTGGTGTTGCCACAATAATGTCAGCACCACCACGCAGTGCCTGCATTTGTGTATTAACCGACACACCACCAAACACAGCCACCGTTTTAATTGCGCCATTAAAGTTAGCAGAATACGATTTAATGCTATCGGCCACTTGCGTAGCAAGCTCACGAGTCGGCACTAAAATAAGTCCCGTTACAAAGTTACCTTTGCTCGCAGTATTTTTAGCGCCCTGCTCAAGGAAAGCTTTTTGCAACATAGGTAATGCAAACGTTGCCGTTTTACCTGAACCCGTATTTGCCCCTGCAATTAGGTCACTGCCCGCAAGCACACTAGGTATAGCCTTAGCTTGAATAGGTGTAGGCTGGGTATATTCCAAATCGGTTAAACGAGCTAATAGCTCTGGAATAAGGCCAAGTTCGGAAAAAGTGCTAGGGCTTGTGGCTGAGGTCATATTTATTACGGGCTTATTGCTAAAAAAGTAGCCTGCAATTTTAGCGTATTTACCGCTTATTAAGTAGGGATTAGTGATTTTAATGTTTGTATAGGAAACAGCTGCGCGATTCGAGCTATAAATTGCGAGCAGATTTGTGTGTTTGTAGACGCGAGTTTATCCCGCACTTAATTAATGTGTTTAGAATAATCCTTGTATTCAAAGTACTTAAATGAATGAATTAAATGTTACCCAATAAGCTGCTCTGGAATCGATGGATTACCTAAATCCAATGCATCAGAGATCTCAAGAAACTGTTTTTTCAGTTTGGGTATACTCATCTGCGATAACTCAATATTCTATTGCCAACTTTAAGATTTCGGTTAAATTGCTTAGAATCCCAGCTGTACTTAATAGACGCGGATATTTGGGTAGATTCACCGTTAATACTCCTCAATGACATGGCATCCATCTCAAAGTCTACACCGCGCAGTTTTAAAATTTCACGCATTATTGCGTCAGTACCGCCTGGGCTTGTTGGCATCGGCTTATTAGTAAGGCTGTTAATCGCTGCTTTAGTATATAAACCATAGCCAATTTTCATCAGTATGCCTTTATCGACTAATTGCTTTAACACACGACCAACCTGATCGTAGCTTGCATAATTGTCGAAATCTTTACGTTCAAACACATAGCGGCGAGAACGCTTTATTTTTTGATAAATACGGTCAGTTGCAGTCATGGCTAATTTTCCTACGTAATGATTTGTTTTAGTATAACTTAAATCCACCACTGTTTAAAAATAATACGGCATTGATAAAAGAAAAAATACGGCATTGATAAAAGAAAAAATACGACAAAAATTATGAAAAAAATACTCGTAACAAACTGTTTAAATAAGAAATATAAAAAAGAAAAATAACTGACATAAACTTAATTTCACAATCGACCTAGTTTTTTATAAAACCTTAGCCGCCAAAGTAAAGCGAGAATACTTTTGTATTATAGTAACCATATCTATTCCACCTAAACTTTTAAGGAACAAAATTAGTACCTGATTAACGATTCAGTTCATCTGCTCTTTTTAATTCTTGAAATAGAAACTTGGAGAATGGTGCAGCATGATGTAACTGATAGTCTTCATTACCTTTTTTTAAGAAAAAACCTTTTGAGTAGGTAATATCAGCTTTATCATGATCAACTCCATTGATCTCTATTTGGTCATCTAAACACAGTATAAAATCGATATTTTCATACTGTTTTTTGTCACTATTCTCTTCAAAAAGCTGATACTCACGATCAAATTTAAAACCAGCCCGCTCTAGAACTGTACTCGTTTTTCCTCTAATTTTATAACAGAACATACCGCAAATAAGGCTAGGAACGTTCTCTTTTAACTGTTTTGATTTTTCTTCAAAATCTCTTATTTCTGTTAATTTTGCATTTGTTTTTACTTCAATAACTGCCGCACAGTCATTACTATCAATTCGAAATTGCCCACCTAAAGAAAGATTAAGAGTGTCTTTTTTTCGCAAAATAATATCATGCTGACCATATTCTGTATCTTTACAAAAAATCTCGCCTTTATGCAGTTGACTAGCTAAATCATCGATTCGCAGTTTTATTTCAGAATGAACAAATTCCTCACGAGCATCCCCAAGTACGCCTTTATGGTTATAACGCTCCACAGCCTTTGATTGTAACCTTAGTAGATCATCAATATATTCAAATAAATAATCCACCACTAATACCTTCCTTTGTAATTACAAATAATCAAATTACGCACTCTTATTTTCTTCAACCACCGCATTAGCGTTTACTTTGCGAATAACGCCAAACAGTTCGACTACCTTATCTTCATCAAAAAATCCGTATGCGCTTTCGCCATGTTGATCAGTAAAGGGTGGTTCAAATATTTGTGCCATATCTAGCACGCCGTTATCTACCAAATAGTTAATAACTTGGTTAACAAATTGAATTTGCTCAATGTTGTAAACCCCTTCATCTAGAAATTCGCTAAAGGCTTCTTTGGCAGCGTTCAGGTCAAGACCTACTAATTCACGTATAAACGCTCCTAGAGGCTTTTCATTGAGAATTTTTTCACGATATATGTCAACGTCTGCCATTCCACTTGCGTCAAGCAAAAGGCTATCTAAGACGTCTAAATCAGCTTGGGTAATCGCTTTATTACGCTTAAGTTTTTGAATGGTCAATTGATCTTGATGATCTTGAATATACAGCTCAATTTTTTTACGATACTGCGCTAAATCAACCGTTGGGCTTGCATAAACAGCGGTTACATCGTGCACGCCTTGCACTTCGTCTTCAAAATTGGTGTAAACCACTTCTTTTTTGTCTTTGTCGAGGGCAAACATTAAGTTGCGTAAACGTCTTCTTACCTCTTCTAAAATCACTAAATTTATATCTTGCCAAAACTCTATGGTTTGAATGTCTTGAATAAGCTCAAGGTGTGCCTGTATCGCCGGAATATTACTAGCCTTTCCTTCTAGCATTTGGGCAAACTCCATCACGCGAATACGGTTTTGATCGGGTATCCTACCTTTTTCAAGTAACGCCAATTGCATGGTCAAAATAATATTGTCAAAACGATTAGATAAGTTATTAAGTTGCTCATCGCTATTAAAGGGCTCAGCGTCTGTGGGCAAATCAGAAACATGACTTTCTAGCACCGTAAACTTACTGTCGTCAATATTGTTCCAGTGCTCTCTTTCTAAAAACGGCTCAACTAATTGACGTTTCGGCCTAACAATAAAGTTGTCTAAATTCATACCAACAACTAAATGATGCAGCATATCGAGCTGATAATTGTTTAAATCACTCAGGCGTTCACAATATTCAGACTGCTCAGCCTGAAATTTTTCATCTTTCAAGCAATGATTTAACAGCGTGCTTAACTTCACGCGTTTTTCAAAAACTTGCTGACTAACAGGCGTTGAACCTCCTACCGCAACCCCTTTAGGATTTGCATCAAAGTACTCAAAGTTTTGGCAATAATCAAAAACCTTAAAGGTCTTTTTATTATCCCCAGGTCCAAATAAGTCTTCACACAAACGCGTACCACGGCCAATCATTTGGGTAAATTTAACTTTAGAGCGTATCACTTTAAAAAATACAAGATTAACCACTTCCGGCACATCAATACCGGTGTCTAGCATATCTACCGAAATCGCAATACGGCACGTTGGATTTTTAGGGTCAAAGTCTTTGCGCTCGTTTTCATCACCACTAAACTCGTCAATTAAACTTTGCGCATACGTTTCTTTAAAGGTAATAACACGGGCTAGTTTTCCTGCCCATTTTTGATAACTCCGGTTAAACATTTTTTCTAAAAATAGTGCGTGGTCGTTATTGGCCGCAAAAATGATCGTTTTACCTATTACATCACCACCTTCAACATGAATACCGCCATCTTTATCTTTACTCATTAACTGAGCAAACATTTTTTCGGCGGTATCTTCGTTAAATAAAAACTTATTTACTTCTGACGGTAGTACTTCGTCTCTGTCTTCAAGTTCGGCTTTGTCTTCCCATTCTTTTTGTTCTTGGGCTGAGAGTTCTTTGTACTTAATACCTTCTCGAATAAATTTAGTGGCTACCGATATCTTAGTGGGTGGAACAAGGTATTTTTCAGCGTATGCACTTTCGTCTTCATAGGCATAGGTAGGCATGTTTTTTTGTAAATCAAAAATGCCATAAGTATCTTTTTCTACTTCGTCTTTTGGCGTGGCGGTAAGCCCTACAAGGTAGCCATCAAAATACTTAAATATTTGGCGGTATTTTGAGTAAACCGAGCGATGCGCTTCATCTACAATAATAAGGTCAAAATGGCCAACTCCAAAAGGGCGTTCATCTGCAGCTCTATCCAGTAGGTTTTTCATAGTCGGGTAGGTAGAAAAATACAGCCTGCTGTCAATGCTGTCTTTGCTTTGGCTTGAGTCTAAAACAGAGCAACTAATACGCGGCAGTAACTTAACAAAGTTTTTCTTTGCTTGGGTGAGTAGCGCATTACGGTCAGCCAAAAATAATACGTTTTTAATCCAATCATGTTTTAATAACAGATCAACTAAGCTGATCACAGTACGGGTTTTACCGGTACCGGTAGCCATAACCAATAACGCCTTGCGCTGATGCTCATTTTCAAAGTCATCTAAAATATGGGTAATGGCGGCCTTTTGATAATAGCGGTTAGTAATATCGTTACTAATTTGCGCCGTAAAGCGCTTATTGCTACCTACGTCGTCACTTTTATTTAAGCTAAAAAAAGTAGCCCTGTCGTGTCTGCGTTTTATTAATAACTCTAGCTCTGCTTTGGTATAAAACCCTTGCACAGGCCTTGGTATATAACCGCCGTGTACGGCTTGCTCACTAGATTGAAAGTCATCCCAAAGGCGAGTTTCATAACCGTTGGTATAAAAAATAACAGGGCGAACGCCGCACTCTTTTTCCAAACAATCGGCATAAAGTTTGGCTTGTTGTTGGCCGTTTTCAGGGTTTAAGGTGGTTCTTTTCGCCTCAACTACAGCGAGCGCCGTACCGTCATCGCCCCATAATACGTAATCAACAAAACCATTACTCTTTGGGTTAGCGGTTGAAATAGGCATACCGTTTACTGGGTATTCTCTATCACGCTTGTTTTTAAGCTGCCAGCCAGCTTCAAGCAAAAGGCCATCAATTAAATAATCACGAGTTTCTACTTCATTGTAGTTATGTGGGTCAGCTTGTTCTTTAGCTGCTTGTTTGGCTTGTTCAATTTGCGCTAATAGTGCTTGGTTATCGGCTTTAAGCTGTTCATTTTCTTTAAGCGTTGCTAAGTATTCATCCCGCGCAACTTTATCGTTCTCTGCAAGCTGTTGCTCTAACTCTTTAACCCGCTTAATGCTACTAACGGCTTTGGTGACTAAGGTAGAATCAATGGCTACTTTTTGCGGGGTTATCGCTTCATCAAACGGTTGAACCACAAATTTATCGCGCTCAAGGTTTGGCGTATAAGTACGAATAAACCAATACAACACATGGTGCAGCTCTTTAACGGCTTGCAAGGCATCACGTTGCGGCAAACTGGTTTTGCTGTGTACCGCTTCATTACCTACTTTAATAATCAGTTTAAGTTTCGGGAATAAATTACTAGTAAGGTTTTCTTTAAAGTCTTTGTCATGAATCAGCGACATTAAGGCCGCGTCATGGCGTGGTCGGGTTAACCAGTTGTCTATGTCAAATACGGTTTCAACCATTAACTCCAAGGCATTACGGGCATAAAAACCAGCAATACGTGGGTCGGTTTTAATGTTGCTCTCAGCATTCTTTGCACGCGTTAAAATTTCTGTGCAACGGGTTGAAAACATATCACTTGCAATATTTTTATTGGTTGCATTGTGCGTACTTAACGCAATTTCAAAAAAATCAAAATTGCTACAGCCTTGAGCTGTATTAGAAGCCGCTGATTGATTAACCGTCTCTGACATTAGCCTTCCTTTGACATCATTTATCTTGTTGTTTTAGCGCTATTCAACGCTTTATAAATTCAATTCGCCTTTAAACGCTTTTTGCATAAGAGAGCTGAAAGCATGCTCTGAAGATTGAATCTGCTGCTTGTTATTTTGAAGCTCTGCACGTAGCTTCATATAAACGCGCTCAAACTTTTCTTGTAACTCAATAGGAGGTAAAATAACAGGTAAGGTTTTCAACTTACCTTTAGATATATTTTTCATTGAGCCACCAGAACCAGATGATAGTTTACTTATCTCCTTACGAACCGCTTCACCGCATAATTGTTGCCATATAAACACAACAGATACAGGTTTTTCTTTATTCCAGATAAAACGCCATAATTTATCAGGAAGTAGTAAATTCTTATATTCCTCAAAAACCATTGATGTAGCACCAACTAGCTCTGTTGTATTCGCACGGCTAAATAACAGATCACCCACTTGAACAAAATGTTCATCTTGTGGCTGGTAATCATTGGGTAAGGGTTTGCTTTCGTTAGGTTTAAATTCACCAGATGTAACCGCGCTAATTTTTAAAACTCGGTTTGTAAATTCAGTATTATTATCATCTGAGGCAACTAAACTTTTCCCACCTAAAAAATCTTCTGTAATAGATGATAAAGGAGATTTCTCCCAACCTTTCGGATTCGTCACTGGATCGCCAAACATATCAATAAACACAGATTGGGCGAGGCTATTTAGCTCTTGTTCCATTTGCTGGCAGTCTTTACGCAGTTGGTCGGCTTTTTCTAATACCGCCGCAATTTTCTTTTGTGTTTCGAGTGGAGGAAGTGGGATTACCTGCTTAGAAATCGTCTGATGCCCTAGGTGCTTTTGTATCCCGCCTTTCATCTGAGTTTGTAAAATATACTGAAATTCGTCGGAGGACAGCACATAAAAAAGATAATCACGATCAACAGTAACTTGATTGAACGATATCTTAAATAAATTATTGCTTAGTATTCCCTCTTTACCCTTAAACACCCTACCTGGGCTACCTGTATTAGCCATAACCAAGTCATTTATAGTTACTTTTTTATGTTCAAATACATCATCAATAAAACTCAACTTTGTGTCGCGCAAAAAGTCAGCTATATAAAGATATCTGTACCCTCCTTTATAAGGTTTACTTGAAGTGTTTTCCTTTGTTACTTGGACTCCCTGAGTTGTTTCACAGATATCCTTTAGCTTTACTAAAGGCCAGCTCATTTCAGTAACCCTTCTAACTCACTAACACCCTTAGCCATTTTTGTTTGCAAAGTCTTAATGCGTTTTAGGATGTCTCGGGGCGCATCGTAATGTACTTCTTGGTATACCACTTCTTTGTAGCGGTTAAGACTTAAATCAAAGTCATTATTGATTATAGAATCCACTGGCACCATAAAGCTTTGTTCGGTTTTTGGGCGGGTGTATTCTGGGCTGTTTGTATTTGGCGTATTATCTCCATTCGTTAGTGTTTTGAAACGGCTAAGAATATCGGCAATATTGCTTTGTTCGTGGGTTGGTGTTGCACCCTCTTTAAAGAGTGGTGTACGCTTGTCATCGAGTGATAAACCATCAGCTAACATATCGTAAAACCACACGTTATCGGTGCCGCCACTATTGGTTTTAGTAAAAATAAGAATGGCGGTACTTACACCAGCATACGGTTTAAATACACCAGAGGGCAGTGAAATAACCGCCTCTAACTTTTGCTCGTTAATGATTTTTTCACGTATCGACTTATGCGCTTTGGTTGAGCCAAACAATACGCCGTCTGGCACAATAACCGCTGCTCGACCACCCACTTTTAGCATACGTAAAATAAGCGCTAAAAATAGTAGCTCTGATTTTTCAGTAGGTCCTTTGGTTTTAACTTCTACTTGTATCTCATTGCCGTCTTCGTCTATTTCGGTTTTATACTTAGGGGCGGCCTTTTTAACTATCGGGTTTTTACCTAAGGCGCGCAGTAAGTCTGGCGCAACTATGCCAAAGTTGACCGCGCCTTTAAACGGCGGGTTTGCTAATATTAGGCTGTAAGCCTCTGAAATATTGCCATCACCTTGGTCTTGCAAGCTATCGCGGTAGTGTACGCTGGGGTTTTCAATACCGTGCAATAGCATGTTCATCGCGCCAATACGTAACATGTGTTTGTCGAAATCAAAACCAGTGAACATGTCGTTATTAAAGTGTTTGCGGTTGTCTGGTTTGTTAATGTCTTTTGAATGATGTTCTTCTACGTATTCTACTGCGGCCATTAAAAAGCCACAGGTGCCTGATGATGGGTCACAAATAGTGTCGCCCACTTTAGGCTGCATTAGCTCAACCATCATTTCGATAATGTTACGTGGGGTACGGAACTGCCCGTTAACACCCGATTGTTGCAACTTGCTTAACAGGTATTCGTATAAGTCGCCTTTGGTGTCTTTGTCGTCCATGTTAATGGCACTTAACAGTTGCACCACTTGGTCGAGTAATTTGGCCGACGGGATCATGAAAATAGCGTCTTTCATGTGCTCGGCAAAGCTGCCTTCGTTTTGTAAGGCTTTAATTTTGGGGAATACTTGGTTTTGCACGATATCCATCATGATATCGGGATCTTTATCTTTAAAGTTATTCCAACGCAATGTTTGCTCATCGGCTGCAAACGTTGGGTTATTAACTGGCAAGCCTGTTGCTTGGCTGCGGCGCTCTGCGGTACGTTGTAATTCGTCTAAACGGCGAATAAACAGCAGGTAGGATATTTGCTCGATAACAGAGATTGGGTTGGCGACACCGCCAGTCCAAAACATTTCCCAAACTTGGTCGACTTGATTACGAATTTTACCTGTTAGCATGGAGAGTCTCTTTAATAATGGCTAGCAAATCACTGGGCTAACATAAACTTATGATAATTAGGTTTATATTACTGCATAGCCAGCGCTTAAACACTTATTTTTTTAAGAGGATTTTTGACTGTTTTTTAAACTGCCATTTCAACGGCTTGAGGTAGAACTTATATTCGAGGATTTCAGACTCATTTACATTAATTACGGTAATTTTAGAGATAAACGTTCGCGGCTAAAGCTCGCTCCCACGCATACCTGAGAGCGCTCGTTAAAATCAATGCGACAAAACCTTGAATTAAGGTTAATAAAAAAGGCGCATTAAGCGCCTTTTTATCTTTAACAGGTAATTACCAACCTATTGATTTTATTCAACTGTAACTGATTTAGCTAAGTTACGTGGTTGGTCAACGTCTGTGCCTTTAATTACCGCTACGTAGTACGACAGTAGCTGTAATGGCAGTGTGTAAACAATTGGCGCAATAATATCGTCAGTGTGGTTTACGTTGATTACACGCATTGTGTCGTCTGACTCAAAGTGTGAATCTTTATCTGCGAATACGTAAATAATGCCGCCACGTGCGCGTACTTCTTCTACGTTTGATTTAAGCTTTTCTAATAGCTCATTGTTTGGTGCTACAACAATAATTGGCATGTCGGCATCAATAAGCGCGAGTGGCCCATGTTTTAGCTCGCCAGCGGCGTAGGCTTCTGCGTGAATGTACGAAATCTCTTTAAGTTTAAGCGCACCTTCCATTGCAATTGGGTATTGCGAGCCACGGCCTAAAAACAGTGAGTGGTGCTTGTCGGCAAACTCTTCTGCAAGGTCTGCAATACCATCAGCGAGTAGTAATGTTTCTTCTAACTTAGCTGGAAGTACTTTAATTGCATTTACAATTGCGCTTTGATCAAGGCCTTTTTCTTGCGCGATAGACGCAGTAAGCATTAACAAACCAACTAATTGCGTAGTAAATGCTTTAGTAGATGCAACACCAATTTCAGCGCCCGCTTTGGTCATAAAGGCAAGGTCTGATTCGCGTACAAGCGATGAGCCCGGTACGTTACAAATGGTCATTGAGGCCATGTAACCTTGCTCTTTAGCTAGGCGTAATGCGGCTAGCGTGTCGGCTGTTTCACCCGATTGAGAAATAGTAACTAGTAGGCTGTTTTCGTGTACAAACGACTGACGGTATCTAAATTCAGAAGCTATTTCTACATTACAGCTAACACCCGCAAACTGCTCAAGCCAGTAACGTGCAACCATACCTGAATGGTAAGACGTACCACAGGCAATAATTTGTACGTGTTTCACATCTTTAAATATTTGCTGAGCGCTTTCGCAAAAGGCATCAATTGCTACGCGGTCGTCGTTTAAACGTCCTTCAAGGGTATTACGTACAGCAAGTGGCTGCTCGTAAATTTCTTTTAGCATGTAATGGCGGTAGTCGCCTTTGCCTGATGCATCTTGCGTAATGTTTGATTCAATCACTTCTCGCTCTACAGCGTCGCCATTTTCATCAAAAATTTCTACTGTGTCACGTGTAATACGCGCTACGTCGCCTTCTTCTAAAAAGATGAAGCTGCGAGTAACTGGTAATAATGCAAGTTGGTCAGAGGCAATAAAGTTTTCACCAAGGCCTAAACCAATAACAAGTGGGCTGCCTGAGCGCGCTACAATAATTTCGTTGTCGTTGTCTTTATCAAATACAACGGTACCAAAAGCGCCTTCAAACTGTTTAACAGCAGCTTGAACAGAGGCTAACAATGTAGTGTGTTGTTGGCGTAATTGATGAATTAAATGCACCATAACTTCGGTATCGGTGTCTGATAAAAATTCATAGCCGTCACCTTTAAGCGCAGCACGTAAGCTTGCATGGTTTTCAATAATACCATTGTGGACAAGTGCAAGCTGGCTATTTGAAACATGTGGATGTGCATTGGCTTCTGTTACGCTACCGTGTGTTGCCCAGCGAGTGTGTGCAATACCTGTATGACCGCTAACGCCTGCTTTTTCTAGCGCTGCTTCTACGTTAACTACTTTACCTACTGCTTTAACAGTATTAAGTGTGTTGCCATCAAGCAATGCTACGCCTGCTGAGTCATAACCACGGTATTCAAGACGCTTAAGGCCTTCAACTAAAATTTTGTTTACTGGACGTTCTGCAACTGCCCCGACTATTCCACACATAGTGTCTCCATTAATTTTTTAAATACTTGCTACTAAGTAGCTATTGTATAATCTCTGCGCAAATTAGTTTTACACCACACGCCTCAATTGCCTTGCGTTTATCGTCAGCTAAGCCATTGTCGGTTATTAATGTGGTTACTATTTTCCACGGTAATTCTAAATTTGGTATTTTTCGGCCAATCTTGTCGGATTCAACCATTACGATTACTTCACGTGCCGCTTTTGCCATAACTTGGCTCAAACCCACCAGCTCATTAAAAGTGGTTGTGCCACGTTTTACATCTATGCCATCAGCACCAATAAATAGCTGATCGAAGTCGTAAGAGCATAATACATTTTCGGCAACTTGCCCCTGAAACGACTCAGAATGCGGGTCCCATGTTCCACCGGTCATCAAAAGTGTCGGCTCGTTTTCAAGTGATAGTAAACGACTCGCGACTTTAATGGCATTGGTCATAACAACTAACCCACGCTTATTTGCAAGCTCGGGGATCATCGCAGCAGTAGTGCGCCCGCTATCTATAATAATTCGGTTATGATCTTTTATAAGTTTTGCTGCAGCTTTTGCTATTGCGACTTTACGCTTTGAATCTATTTCATCGCTAACAATCTCTTTAGGCAGTGCAATAGCACCACCGTAACGGCGCAGCAATAAACCACTTTTTTCAAGCGCGGTTAAATCTTTTCGAATGGTTACTTCGGAGGTTTGAAACTGTTCTGCTAACTTTTCAACCACGACTTCACCTAGCTCATTAACTTGAACCAAGATATTGTGACGACGTTGCTGTGTGTTTCGTTTAGTCATAAATTAAGTTTCGTTTCGAAAGTTATTAGATTTTAAACGAAACAAGTTAAATGACAAGTGAATGAATGAAATTAAAGCAGCTTTAATCAAATAATAATAAAGGTAGAATGCCATAAGCTTTATTTTAAAAGAAACCACATGCAAGTATTTACTAGTTTAAACAAAGAATATTTAGCGCTGCGCAAACAAACTGGCGACACCTGCCGCCTATTTAATAAAAGTCCGAGCAAAGGCAACTTAAAACGTATTAGAGAGTTATTTTTGGAATGTGGTGAGGGCGTTATAATTGAAGCTGGTTTTCATTGCGATTACGGCAATCAAATCGTTATTGGTGATCGTACTTTTATGAATGTTAATTGTACTGTATTAGATGCACCAATTGATGAAGGTGCAATAACGATTGGCAGTGACTGCTTAATTGGCCCTAATGTTCAAATTTTAACTGTGTCCCACGCATTAAACCCAGCTCAGCGTTTAAATAAAGAAAACTTTGCAGCACCAATAACTATAGGTAATAACGTATGGATTGGCGCGGGAGCTATTGTTTTAGCAGGTATTACCATTGGCGATAATAGCGTGATTGGTGCCGGCTCGGTAGTCACCAAAGACGTAACCGCTAATACCGTGGTTGTAGGAAATCCAGCACAAAAAATACGTGACATTTAATAGTCACACAATCTTTATGACGTAAAGTTAATACTGTGTTACTTTTAATTTAACAAAAATGCAACTCGTACTTAGTGATGTTTCTAAATATTGTTTTTATTATATTTTTACTTTTTTCTTATCCGGTATCGGCAAGTGTTTGTGAGCAGGATAAATCGGTTGATATAACGAGTGACATTTTAACCTGCAAGCAAAAAATCAGTAAACTCAAGCCACATTCAACAGCATCATTTGAGGCTAAATTAGAATTAGCTGTACTGTATAGGCAAGCTGGTGATTTAGCCTTAGCAAATTCAGAGCTTGAGCAACTACTTAGCCAAAGTTTAAGTATTTCACAGCAATATCATGTAACGCGACAACTCGGTATTAATGCATACAGACAAAGAGGTTATATTCAATCTCTTACTTATTTTCATAAAACACAAAAGCTTGCTACGCAGTTAAAAAACTTAAGTTATGAAGGTCAAACATCGAATGATCTTGCTAATGTATATCAAGCGCTTGGGGATTTAGACACCGCTTTAACTTTATTTTTAAACAGTTACGACATTGCTAAGCAATTAAACGACTTAAAACGCCAAGCCGTTACTTTAAATAATTTAGGTAATATATCGCGAGATATTAATCAATTAGATGATGCTATCGTGTCATTTCGACAAGCACATTTACTACATACACAACTTGGCAATCAAACAAAGGCAAACCATACGCTGATAAGCTTAGCTGAAGTGTTTTTTAAAAAGTTACAGTTTGATAAAGCTATAAATCTTATAAATTCAACGCTCACGCAGTTAAATAATAGTGGTGCGCATACTCAAGCTTCACGCGCCTACTTACTACTCGCTGAAATCGCTTTAGCTCAAAATAAACTTAATGAAGCACATAAATGGCTAGCAACACAAAAACGTACCCGTAGCCTTATTCAAAATGACAAAGTTGACCAACGGGCGCTATTAATAGAGGCAAAATTAAAACAACTAGAAGGTAATGACACTGAAGCACAAGTGTTATTAAAACAAGGGTTAGCCAAAAACCACAATCAAAACAGCCAACTAACAGAGTTATTTTACATCGCACTCGCTCAGTCACAACAACAATCAAAACAATACCGTGATGCGCTAAGTACGCTTGAAGATTACAATACAATGTTACGCCAAAATCGAACAGATACGGCCAATCTATACCAGCTACGCTTGAAGCAAGCCGATATTCTCCCAAATAAGCCACAACATAACTATTTCACTCTTTATAATGTATTAGCGGTATTTAGTGCCTTTATGGCAGGAATGTTGCTCAGTTATAAATATTTAGCACAAATAAGCAAACCTCCAAATACAGTGAATAACGCCGCCCCCAACGAAGCTACCGACACAGAGCAAGACACTCGCCAATTAATTGTAGAAGTTATGACGCTATCGCTGAGTATTTGGGAACAAACAAGCTCAAAAACAAGAATTGAGCTAGCAGAAGAAAGTAAAATGTGGAAAGTAAACATTGATGATGGTCGGCTGCGGGTGCGTACATTAGAGCGCTATTTAGCGATTAAAACACTGCCTAAAAAACCACGCTGGCGTAATATAATAAAAACCGCACATTATGTTATTAACCACTGCAATGAAGAGCATGATGATTTACATAAACTAAAACAACAAATACAAAAGCTTGAAGTACTTGCTAAAGCCTCACCTCACTATTTAACCTGAACTCTGGTTAAGAGATTTACTAACATATTGAATCATGGTGATATTTAAATTTATTTTCTCTAGCCAGAGATTTTCAATGAAAACAAGGCGAATTTACGCGTCAATAGCGGGCCTATTGCAAGTAAATTCAACGCAGTTAGCGCTGAAAATAGCTGCTCGAGATAGATTTATTATCCAGAGTTCAGGTTACTTAACCTGAATCAGAATTAAAAAGCACAAGGTATCACTTATATCACCTCGTGCTACGGTTTAACTATTTTGCTGTATCACAGATATAACACGCTAATGTAACGCCCATGTTGGCTTTAAATTTTTGATGATGTTCGTCCCCTTTAAATTCATAAGGGCCTTCAAAGCGAGTAAATATTTGCATATCTGGGTTTAATGTATTGTCAAAACGCATCATATTTGAGTGTAACGACTCACACATATTGTTTCCCATATCGTAAGCTAAACGCCAATCATCAAACTGGCCACAATCTAACATCGGACTTTCTCGACCTGATGCTGAAAGCCTTTTTTCCGTACACCCACTACTTGTATCACTTTTTAAAAATGAAAACGTTCCTGTCGATATTTTCATTGAAGCGAGGAACGTTGTTTGCTTTTTAGGGCCGTTTTGCGCATTAGCTTGCAGTTCTTCTTGCAGCATTTTTGCACTATGAGCATGTGCAAAGGTTGTTAGTAACAGACTTGATATTAAAATTGTATATTTCATTATATTTACCTCCATTTATTTACTTGCTCCTGTTGTTGAGACTGTATTTACATATCTATTAAATACAAAATCAACTCAAAAAGTGTGCATCAAAGAGAGGTAAATCACACTTAAAATCATGGGGCAATTGGGTAAAAACGGGTAAATTTATTTTTAAGTTATTGTATTTAAAAATATATATATTTATTCAATTCAAAAAATGATGCCCAGCATGTTTACACCCCCTTACTTTTCTCACTTTTACCTAACTCGCCCCCTGCTGACCCTGCTAATTCCTTTCGTGATGAAAATAAACAAGCAATATAAAAGGGCACATTATTTGTGCTTATTTATTATTTATGGAGGAATAAAAATGAAACGTACATTAATGACACCACTTGCTTTAGGTTCTCTTGTATATATGGCAATCATAAGTACCACTGCATTTGCAGGTACTGTTGAAAATACCAACCACCGTACTACCGCTTTAGAAAATGATTATGGTGCAATGGCACCTGCTCAAGTTAGCAAACAAACTTGGCAGACTATTTCAGCGTGGTCTACTGACTCGCTTTCTTTGCTTGATTTTATGGCTGAAAACGACGAAGAAGCGGTACTCAATCATTATATTGAAAAACTAACCGCAACTTATCGGGCCGAAGAAATCTTAAGCCAAATAAAAGAGATAGACGTAAATGCGCTTGATTTATGGTCTACGGTGCTTGCTGATCACTCACCAGAGGACAGCTATTACCTTGCGCGCTACCTTATACAATATAAGCCGGCTCTTTTTAAGCAATGGTTAACAATGCAAAAAATGGTTTCGTTAGCTGAGTTTGTCGAAATAAACAATCCACGGTTATTTGAAGCGTGGTTTGAAACTTACGCAGCTCCTAAGAAAAAAGGGCTCTCTGTTTTAAGCTATAACAAGGAAATGGATCCAACTACTTATAATGAAATTAAAGAGTTATTAAATAAAGATGCAAAGGGTGGTCCAAAGTCAGCCTGCGCCTGCCAAATGGTAGTGCCAAATACAGGCTCTGGTACTGTGGTAACAAATTACCCTTCAACCCCATCAGCCTCAACTGATACGTCTAGTGACAATAAAGGAATGTCTAAACACGGACTTAACTTTACCAGTACTGCTTACGGCGCATTTCATTCAGGCGATGGTGAGCGTTGGTCAAAACACAAAGCCTATGGCTACGACAACACAATAAGCCATAACTCTACTGAGTTTTCGGTAAAAATGCTGTGTGCCGATAAAGCGGGTTTTGATTGTAATCAAAGTAATTCATGTTCAGGAAACTTAGAAGTTAGAGGCACTTATGCCTCGCGTTTCCATGTAAAAGGGACTGCAAGACAAATTTGGTCAAAAGCCACTAATGCACACTCTGCCGATGGTGCAAAGTTTGCCGTTGATTTACCTGGTTCTGCCCCTGAGATTGTATTGTTTAATAAAGCCGGTGGTGCAGCAATGAGCTTTAACACTGGATGGGATATTAACTCGGTGCTGGGCACTATAAAAGCAGCTTTAGGTATTACTGCTGCAATAGTGAATGACAATGCGGGCAGCTTACTCGATGCACAACTTGCCAGTGATTTAATTACTAATATTGCAGGCATAATTACCCGCTCGGGTAACGAAGCAAGCGTAAACTCGACGATGCGAGCTCGATTTGATTCATCTGACGTAAGTCCATTTTTGTTGCAACCTAACGAAGTTTACCACTTCACGCTGGACTCAGAAGCCCATGTTAAAGCACGAGGTTATGGCGGTTATTCTGATAGTCATTTTGAGTTTGGTAGCTCTGGCGCTGTAATGTATGCCGCTAATCACTTTACTTGTGGCCCAAATGTTACCGCACCTATGCCTACCGGTTTATGGTTTTATGCCAGCCAGTCAGGTCCTGATAACACCGCATCTCTTCGTAGTGATGTAGAAGGCTGGCTATCTATTCAGCTAAATCAAGGTGTTAATGCTATTCAGCAGCAAGGGGTTGTATATTAAGCACTGCGATCAAACTTATAAAGGGTAGGTGTTTCCTACCCTCTTTTGTATGTTTAAAGCAAAGGAACCATCATGAAAAAACTACTTACATTTTTTATCACTGCACTTACAATAACAGCAAGTATGCATTGTGCAGCAATAGCAAAACAATTCGATACAAGCACACTACCCGTACTATTTTATGCAAACCAAGAAAGCTATTTAGCTCAAACACCTTGGTTTAATTTTACATACCTGCAACGTAAAATACAGCTACAAACTTGTAAGGAAGAAGCGTGTATTCAACGTTTACAATTTTTAGAACTTCAAGAAGGAGAGCAAAGCCATAAACAAAATAATGGCTCAGCTTTTTTAGGTAAAGCAGATAAAGTACACACATCAAATACCTATTCCAAACTCAGATTAGGCCAGAGTAATCACAATACATTGCATGTTAGCGGTAACCAACGGCGTATTCTTTTTTCTTTCGAGATCACTGAAAAAGGCACGCCATTACGGTTCAAATTTGAAGACGAACAAGATTCTCTAATCTCACAGGAACAACATGCCCTTGTTCGCTCGTCTAAGTTATGTATATCAAAGTGTGAAACAACATGGCAGGCATACAGTGTAGGTGAGGAGGGTCAATACACTCCAATAACTTTCCACCAGCAGGCAAAGGATCAGTGGGTTGTTAAAGAATTAGATAACACTATTAGAATTGAATTAACCGCTTTATTTGGTCAATATTCGGCGCCTTTACATCAGTATCACAATGAAGAAACATCATTTTCTAGCTACCAAGTAAATAGTAATGCCATCATAAATACACTGAGTCATGATCAACAAAATCAATATAATTTTGAGCATACTAAAGTAATTGGTTTGAGTGAAAATACATGGCTTTTGCAACAAGATAGTACTCTACAGCTGACTGATAATAATGCAAAAATTATAAAGTCTCGCGAGCTATCAACTTGGCACGTAAACAAATTTATAAGCAGCTATATATCAAAAAATCAGATTTATTTATTAGCACAAGTGAGTGATAAGTACCTAACCCCACCTTCAAAGCAAACCGTGATAGCCCAGTACCCTAAGAAAAAGCAAAATAGAATGCGCCCCGTAGTGCTCTATGAGTTCGATTTAGCGCTTAACTTAATATCTAGCACCACACTCTATTTACCAGAAAGTGAACTACCGTATGCACAAATAACACTTCAATCGTGGGGAGTATTAGTAGGTACAGGTGAAGCCGCAGCTGCATCGGTTAATCACACTTATCAAAGCAACCAATCATCTGCAAATATGGCAAACTGCCCGATGATAAATGACGGCTATGGTTATGGCTTATTATGTTGGAAAGCATTGAACAACCCAACTACAAATTATACACCTAGTGCAGCTAGTAGCATGATCCCAGTAACGGTTGTTGACAATACAACGCCAAACCTACTTAACCAACTGGAGGCAAACCAACATGGAACAATATTCGATAACAGCGGCACTCCTGTTGATCCTGGCGGCTCATGGACACATGAAAATAACGTTGCAATAAACAAAGAGGACTTAGGCCTATCAATTGCGATGTATAATGAACGTTGGAATTCTCCTGTTGCGGCAAATATTATTTTCCCCGCAGGTAGCTCTTCTCGTCCTGTTATGTTTAGAGCTGTAGAATATTCTGCAGCAAATACCAGCAACCTTCCACACAATGTGTGCAATCAGTTTGCTGCCAGTTCTGGCTAGCCTGAATACCAAGCCGCTGATGCATGTATGACGCAAGCAAACTTTGGCCTATTTAGTTTAGAAAGTCTGAAATTTGATCGCTGGCAGGGCGGTATCTACCACCCCGACCAAAGCGTAAGTGGCAATGATAATAGCTGGTTTCCGTGGTTTACTAATTTTGTTGGCGACCCTCCTGTCGAAGACGTTTTTACAGCTGAAGCAGTCCATGAAATGGTGGCTCGTATGCGTATTAACGCTGCAAATATTGGAACTTTAATACAAGATTCATACATTGACGGGCATTTGTATACCCAAGCACATGTAGCTGGGTATTACATTTCGTATCAATAAAATTTACGATACAAAAAAGGGTTAGTGTGTTCACTAACCCTTTTTTAATTCACGGAGCTTTATTTACTCATAACGTAAAGTAAGCGATGGCCGTGTGCTTGCAGCTTTAAATGCAAGGCTTGCAACCGTGAGCCAAGTAAAGAGTGCGACCACAAGCGCCGCAACGCCATATACCCAAATGGCTTGCTCAATACGGTCGTTAAAACCTTGCAACCAATTATCCATTAGCCAATAAGCTAGAGGCAAAGCAATTGCCGCCGCTGCGAACACCATGATTAAAAACTCACGGGCAAGTAGATTAACTAAACTTAAACGGGTTGCACCCAATACTTTTCGAATGGCTAATTGCTTTTGCTGACGTTTCGCTGCAAACGCTGCAAGTCCAAATAAACCTAAGCAACTTAAAAACATGGCCAGCACAGAGAAATTTCGAATGAGCACAAATAAGTCATGCTCGACGCGATAAACCTTGGCTAAGTCTTGCTGCATCAGGCTAAATTGCGGATCGGCGGTTAAATTAAACTGCTTTAAAAGCTGGCGTAACTGATTAAATAACTGAGGAAAGTTTGCTTGTTCGGTCCTTATCACCAATCGAACGGTTGATTGTGAGCTATACCCTGCTGAAAATGACACAGGTAGCCAATCATCTTTCGCCGAGCCGACTTTAATGTCTTTTACCACACCGACAATGGTTGCATTAATGTTGCGATAAAGCCCCTGAACTTGCAGACCTACCACCTCATCCATATTATCGTAACCAGCACGTTTTGCCATTTGTTCGGTCACCAAAATAGCCACTGCTTGAGGGTTGTCTTCGCCCTGCTGCGCCCCAGTATGCTCATTAGTAGAGTGCAACCAATCGCTCTGGAACTGTGGTGAAAAGTCTCTGCCTGCAAGTAGTGTCAAACCCAAGGTTTCAACGGCATGGAAACCTGTGCCTATGGTCGGTGGCAGTTCACTTTCCTCATAGCCGTTTGGCCATCGGAAATAAAAGCTTTCAAGAATACTGTCGGTTAAGTCTGTGTCAGTAGTAGTTATTTGCACTACACCGGGCAACGCTCGGATCTCATTGAGTATCGCGTGTTCTTTTTCCATCAATTGCTTGCTACTTAAATCGTGTATCACAATGCGATCTGTCGCATCATAACCAAGCGATAAGTTTTGCAAGAACGTTAACTGTTGTAAGCTCACCATAGTACAAACAATTAAGGCCATTGCCATGGCTGCTTGAAATACTAACAGACCTTTACGCACCACCTGACCTGTTTGCAATTGCCCTGCAAGTAAACTTTTTAGCGGTGCGCGTGCGACACAAAAAGCCGGATAAGCACCAGATATAAAAGCCAATAAAAACACCACACCCAATACAGCTATCAATTGTGACCAACCCCAAACTAGCAGCAATGGGCGGTTTGCAAAGCCACTAAAACTTGGTAATAACATCTCAACCCAACACAACGCTAACACCGTAGCAAGGGTCACCATTAGTAAGGCTTCTAACAAAAATTGCAGTATTAATTGTCGCTTACTCGCCCCCAAGGTTTTGCGCATGGCAATTTCTTTGCTGCGATAAAGTAATTGCGATACCGCAATATTAATGTAATTGGCTGCAGCAATGGCGAGTAGTAACACGCTCAATATCAGGCTCAAGTTCACTAAAAAAGCCGACCCGCCAGGTTTAAATTCAAATGGCGAATGGGCTTTAAAGTACACCTCTCGCATCGGCACTAAACGATATTCAAGTTGGCTGTTCTTTATCTGATATTTTTCGATAAGACGACTAGCTAACTGCTTTTCTATGTCTTTTAAATCAGCTCCTTGCTGAGTTTTTAGATAAACATAACTCGATATATCATTATGTTCGGTGAAATCAACAGACACTAAAGCATGAAACAAAAAGTGGCTGTTATCGGGTAAATCATCAAAAACAGCACGCACAGTGACTCTTTTCTCGCCCATCAATAAGGTTTGTTCGAACGCATTGCTAACACTGCCGAATAACCTCGCAGCCTCACTAGCACTCAAGGCGATTTGATTGGGTTCTGAGAGCACTTGTTCAAGGTTGCCAGCCATCACATCTAGATGAATAAAATCACGTAAATTGGCCGATGCTCCATATAAATTACGCAGCTTAAATACTTGCCCTGCAACATTAATATGATCAGTAAATAAATCACTATCGACCACATCTGCCAGCACCAATAAGTCGCTTACATCACTACGTGAAGACACTGTCTGCGCAATGCTTACAACGGTTAATGGAATCTCTTCTAAACCCGGTACCTTTACATCAACATGCAGACGATATACTTGCTGGTGATCGGGCTGCATTTCATCAAACGACAATTCATACTCTGCGAATAAAGCCACTAACAGAGCTGCGGCAAGACCAATACTTAACCCAGAGACACTCAATAACGAATAAAGCTTATGTTGCTTAAATACTCTAAATGCTGTTGTTACATGTGATATCAACATATCTAACCTATAAGATTTTGTTCTCACCCAAAAATGGCCTACCTGTTACTCCGATAGACCATGGTTTTGACTAATAAATTTTATTTACTCATAACGTAAAGTAAGCGATGGCCTTGTGCTTGCAGCTTTAAATGCAAGGCTTGCAACCGTCAGCCAAGTAATTACTGCAACACTAAGGGCTGCAATTAAATAAACCCACAGCGCTTGATCAACACGCTCATTAAAATTAGCGAGCCAATCGCCCACCAGCCAATAGGTTAATGGGTATGCAATGGCTACACTCACCAACACTAAAATTAAAAACTCTTTTGCCAGTAGGTTCATAATACTAATACGTGATGCGCCAAGTACTTTGCGTACCGCCACTTCTTTTTGGCGACGAATTGTGGCAAACGAAGCTAAACCAAATGTACCTAAGCAGGTTAAGAATACCGCAAGGCCCGTAAAAATAAGTACTACAAAAGAAACACGCTCATCAGCTTTTAAAACCGCTTTATAGTTTTCAGCTAGTAGGTTTATTTTTGGCTCATAAATATTAGACACCTCAGCCAAGGCTGCGATCACTTCTTGCTTTATAGCTGGGAGCTTATGCAAATTAACTGTTAAAATCACTTCAGATACCGGTGCTAAATAGTTAAAGCCACATAAAAACATAATGTTAGAATTTGCATCTTGTGCATTACCAATTTTTACATCTTTTACAACACCGACAACCCGCATATCCACATTACGCCCTGTGTCTTTAATTGTTTGTCCAACAATATCAGCCACATTGCTATAACCAGCCTGCTTGGCAACGGTTTCTGTAATAATTGTGCCCACCGTTGTAACTCCGTTTGCTCGCGTCGCCCAGTCTGAGGAAAACTCACGGCTAAAGTCTCTACCAGCAATGAGCGTAAGGCCTAGCCCTTTTACGACATCAAAACCAGAACCTATCACAGGGGTTATTCCACCTGATGATTCTCCATTGGGCCAAGTTGGCTGTAATGTATTATTAATTGAAACGGTTAAACGGGTATCAATAATCGTTGCTTGCTCTACGCCATCAATAGCCGTCAAGCGATTAATGAGTGCGCTAGGCTGCTGCGTAAATACCGATTGCACAGGCAACTCTGAAACCACTAAGCGTTGCTGTGTTTGATAGCCCAAAGGAAGACTTTGTAAGTGAGATAATTGGTTTAATAACGTAATCGAGGCAATGATCAGGCCTATTGCCAATGAAGCTTGTAGGGTTAATAAACTTTTACGCACCCAAGTAGCTGTACTGCCTCGTTGTAAATCGCCACTTAATACTCGTTTAGCGCTAAATGATGAGATAAACAATGCAGGGTACAAACCGGCAAGTATGCCTACAGCAATCACCACGCTCATAATACCCAAACCAAAGGCTGAAAAATAAATCACGACTAGCTCACGATCGACTAACTGATTAAAGCTCGGTAATAACAGCTCTACTAATACACATGCAGTAATCATCGACAATAACGCAACCAACATAGACTCAGCTAAAAATTGCGTTACTAACTGCCCTTTACTTGCGCCAAGCGCTTTACGCACCCCAACTTCTTTAGCACGCCTTGTGGACTGCGCCACCGTCATATTGATAAAGTTAAAGCCCGCAATTAAAATAAGCAACACACTCAAACCCGCACAAATCATTACGACTTGCTTTGCGCCACCCGCTTTCATTTCAAATGGTGATTTGGCTATTAAATGTAAGTCTAATAGTGGGTGAAATTCAATGGCAATTTGCCCCGCCATTTGCCCATTAAAGTATTGTTTAGAAAGTGTATCCGCAAGTGCGATTGGATCGGCCTGTGGCGCTAAACGCATATAAACGTAGCTACTATTCATCATAAGGTTGCTCGGGTCATGTTTTACATACACTAGGTTTTTAAATGCAAAGTGAGTATTGCTTGGTAAATCCGCAAACACCGCCCGTACAGTATATTGCCCTTGTTCGTGCTGTAGCGTATTACCAATAACATTCACAGAACCAAAAATACGCAGTGCTTCAGACTCACTCAATGCTAGGCTACCAGGTGTACTCATAGCATTTTTTAAATCGCCAGCCAATGTGTTCATATTGATAAAATTCTCAATATTGGGAGTTGCTCCATATAAATCGCTGAGCTTAAAACCCTGATCGCGATACTGTACGTCAACCATCGCCTCTCTAGTCATCGACACCATAGTCAAACCAAAGACTTCTTCCACTTGGCTATACTCGACTGCCTTCGCTCCTTGTGAATAATTGAAGATTGGGATCACAAATAAGCCCAACTTCGAGAAGTCTTGGCCTACGCGGTAAACACGTTCAGCATGTGGCTGCTGACTATCGTAAGACAGCTCATTTTGTGCGAACAACGCCACTAAAATAGCTGAAGCTAAGCCAATACTTAAACCTAATACATTTAAAATAAAATGTTGTTTTTGCTGTTTGAACGAACGCAGCGCTGTAATAAAGTAACTTACAAACATGCTATGCAACCTCCACCGTTTGTTGTACGTTATTTGCTTTATCAAGCATCACTTGGCCATCAAGTAGGCGTACTAAACGATCTGCGTAATTACCCTCTTTATCAGAGTGCGTAACCATAATTACCGTGGTGCCTTCTTTATTTAATTCGCGGAGCATTGCCATTACTTCATCACCATTTTTTGAGTCTAAATTACCCGTTGGTTCATCAGCTAAAATTAGCTTAGGGTTAATCACCAAAGCACGCGCTACAGCCACACGCTGCTGCTGACCACCCGATAACTGTTGCGGTAAATGATCGCCTCGATGATCAATACCCACTCGCTTTAAAATGGTTTCAACACGCTCTTTACGCTCACTTTTTGAAATTTTTTGATATTGCAAAGGCAGCTCTACATTTTGATAAACTGTCAATTCATCAATTAAGTTAAAGCTCTGAAATACAAAACCAATCGAGGCTTTACGTAACTCTGCTAATTGTTTTTCGCTATAACCTGCAATGTCAGTACCTGCAAACTCAAAGCTTCCACTTGTTGGCGAATCTAACATGCCTAAAATAGATAATAAGGTTGATTTACCACAGCCAGATGGGCCCATAATTGCTAAAAAATCACCTTCTTTTACGGTTAGAGTAATATTGCTTAGTGCAGCTGTTTCAACATCTTGAGTACGAAATACACGGCTTAAATTAGTTAGTTTAATCATTATTGTTATCCTTAAAATTGTAGTTGTTGTGCTTTTTCGAAGTTGCTGTAGCTTGAGGTGATCACTTGATCCCCTGCTTTTAGCCCTTCAAGCACTTCAAAATAATGTTGATTTTTTTTACCTAAACGAATATCACGGCGCAGTGCTTTATCACTACCTTGCTCAATTACGTAAACCCAATTACCACCCGAGTTTGTGAAAAATGCGCCTCGATTAAGCAATAAGGCATTGTTTTTGTTGTTGCCAAGCATCAACTCAAGGTCAATACTTTGGCCACGCTTAATACTTTTAATGTTACTTGGTAAATCCACTTCGATTTGAAATTGAGACTGCTGTACGCGGCTATCAATTTTGCTCACTTTGGCAGTAATCGCGTCATCATCAAGTTCAATCATCACGGCCATATCGCGCTGAACTTGATTTAAATAAAACTCATCAAGACGCACCACTAATTTGTACTCGTTAGGAATATCGATTTGTCCGAGGCGTGCGCCGCTGCTTTTTGATTCGCCAATTTCTACATCAAGCTCACTTAAATAACCTGATACCGGTGCTTTTACTAATAAGTTATCGAGGTTTCGACGAGCAAATTGAAGGTTTTTCTCGAGCATTTTAGCGCTATCTGAAAGCTGTGCGACTTGCACTTCACGTATTGACTTTTCTTGCTTTTGACGCTCAAGCGTTAGCTCCTTGCGAGCATGGTAATAACTTAAATCTTCCTCAAGCTCTGCTAATTTATCTTGCGCCAACACCCCACTTTTAACTAATGGTTTAGTTTGTTTTAAACGGCGCGTTAAATGCGTAATCTTTAACTCTATTTCTAATAAGTCGCGGCGTAAGTTTAAACGGCTGGTTTCCATATTCATTTGCGTATTACGTAAAAAATTTAGCTGCTCTGTTACTTGAGCCTCACGGCCCATAACATCAAGTTGCAAGTTAGTATTACTCAAGCGCACCAAGGGCTGGCCTGCTTCTACAAATTCGCCTTGCTCTACCAAACGCTCCTCAACTTGGCCACCGGCGATAGTATCAAGGTAAATACTGGTTTTTGGCACCACTTGACCGCGTAAGCTCAACGCATCTTTAAATGCACCTTGTTTAACTGTGCTAACGGTGAGGCTACTGCGCTCAACATGTTGGCTACGACCGATATCGCTAGTTTGCGTAAAGCCATACGCAGCCGCCGCAACACCTAAGGCCATCGTTGCAAAGATGAATTTTTTAAAATACTTTTGAGTAAATGAGCGTTCTATTTTCTTATCCATGTTGCCGCCTTGATACAGGTTTAATTTAACTAATTACCTATTGCTATTACAAAGCGTATGCCAACTTTAATTATTCTTTAATTACAACAGCTTGAATAACACCTTATACAGATAGATACTTTAAGTGTCCGTTTATAGAACACTTTTTATTTTAATAAGCGTCCATTTATGGACACTGTTCCTTTTTTGTTTTAGTCTAAATAAAACTCTATAAAAATAAAAACCATGAAACACACAGACTCAATTTTAATTGTTGACGACAATCCCGATATTCTCATTGCAGCACGCTTGCTATTAAAGCAACACTATCAAAGCGTCAAAACTACTGATAATCCCTTTGATATTGCTGGCATTATTAGCAAGCAACGAGAAAGCGATCAGCCCATTGACGTGATTTTATTGGATATGAACTTTAGCCAAGATTCGATTAGCGGCAAAGAAGGGTTTTATTGGCTCAAAAAAATCATTGAGCAAGACGCTAATATTGTGGTGCTACTGATGACCGCTTACAGTGATATTCAGCTTGCGGTGGATGCCATTAAAGCAGGTGCGTCTGATTTTATTGCTAAACCTTGGCAAAATGAGCAATTACTTGGCGCGGTTGCTGCTGCGTTCTCGCACGCAAAAGACAAGCAACAAGTTGGTAAACTTACTCGCCAAAAGCAGGGACTTAATCAGGCATTAAACACGCCATCATTTGAGTTTTTAGGGCAAAGCGCAGCAATGCAGCAAGTATTTAATACTATCGAAAAAGCCGCGCAAACCGACGCTAATATATTGGTCACTGGCGAAAGTGGCACAGGTAAAGAGCTCACCGCTCACGCAATTCATCAAGCAAGTATGCGCAGCGAACAAACCTTTATGAGTGTAGATATGGGCGCAATAGCGCAAAACCTGTTTGAAAGTGAGTTATTCGGCCATAAAAAAGGCGCGTTTACTGACGCTAAAGCTGATCGAATTGGTAAATTTGAACTTGCCCAAGGCGGCAGTTTATTTTTAGATGAGTTAGGTAACTTACCTCTTGAACATCAAGCTAAGTTACTCGCCGCATTGCAAAACCGCCAAGTAACTCCGATCGGCAGCAGTAAAACAATTGATATTGATATTCGCCTCATTTGTGCCACTAACGATAATCTTGAGCAAGCCGTCGTTGACGGTCGCTTTCGTCAAGACTTACTGTATCGTATTAATACTGTTGAAATCAGATTACCTCCCTTACGTGAGCGTAGTGACGACATTCCATTACTAGTAGATTATTACCTAAATCATTTTTCACAAAAATACAAACGCGACTTAACCATTGCAGCAGATGATATGACATCACTTTGCCAATACTCATGGCCGGGTAATGTGCGTGAGCTAGCCCACTCAATAGAGCGCGCGGTAATATTAAGTGAAGGCGAAAATCTTGATGTGAGTTCAGTGGTTGGCGCTACCGCTAACAACAATAATAATGCGAATAATACAGCCGTTAATAGCAATAATTCATACGACACTTTTGATTTAGAGGCACTTGAACAACGCACAGTTCGAGCTGCCCTTACTCATCATCAAGGTAATGTAAGCCACGCTGCCAAAGCGCTTGGTTTAACGCGCGGTGCTATGTATCGTCGCCTTGAAAAGTATGGATTATAAACATGCGACCTTACTTTTCCCTCGGATTTAACCTAGTCGCATTAAGCAGCTGCAGTGCATTACTGTGCTACTTACTTATTAATAAAGGTTTCTCGGCAACATTATTGTTAATCGTCTTAGTTAGTATTGCGTTGAGCGCCCATATTTTCACACTATTTACTCGCCAACAAAAACAAGCTGAAATAGTTATTCGCGCACTCGCTAATGGCGATAGTACGTTAGGCCTTAGCCAGTATCACCCAATGCGCCAGCAGTTCGATCAAGTAAAAGCACAAATGCAAACCGCACGCTTTAATGCCGAGCAACAAGCTCAGTTTTTACAAGCATTACTAATTCATGTCGATTTGGCTGTATTGGTGTCTGATAACAGTGGCCAAGTGATTGAATCAAACCCCGCTGTAAGTAAGCTTTTAGGTAGAAACATTAAGCACTTGAGTGAATTGGGCGCTGTGGGTGATCTTCTTTTAAAAGCCGAGCGAAACGTACGTAATACCCTGCATTGGCAAACAGGTGAACAGCAAGATACATTATCAATTGCACTCAGCATCGCCGAAATTCAAGGTAAAGTTCGCCGCGTTGTCAGCATACAGTCTATTCACGACCAATTGCAGTTAAAAGAGCAGCAGGCCTATAAGCGCTTAACTAAAGTGCTAACTCACGAAATAGCGAATTCTATAACGCCACTTTCATCACTCGCTAACACGTGCACCACTTTATTACCGCAAACACTGTGCTTTAATGAGCTTGAAGATAAGCAAGATTTACAGCTCGCACTCACTACACTTGCGTCTCGCACTGAGCATTTAGGCGATTTTATAGCACGCTTTCGTCAAGTTAGTAGCTTACCTACACCTAAATTAGCGCCTTATAATTTAGCTAGTGTGCTCACACAAATAGTTGCATTACATCAGCAGCAAGCATTTAGCCAAGGCACTACTTTTGAGCTTAATATTAATACCCAACAATTAGTGATGCTCGACAACAGTCAAATAGAACAAGTACTGGTTAACTTAGTTAAAAATGCACTTGAAGTACTCGCCACAAGCCACCAACATAACGCGCAAAATCCTAATAAAACACCAACGATTCAACTCACCCTCGCGCAAAATCACGCACAACAGCTTTACATTGAAGTCAGCGATAACGGACCTGGTATTGCTGAACATGTTATCGACATGGTATTTGTGCCCTTTTTTTCTACCAAACAACAAGGCTCGGGTATTGGTTTGAGCTTGTCGCGGCAAATTATGCTCAACCACGGCGGTGATTTGGTTTATGTACAAAAACCACAAGGGGCATGTTTTAGGTGTGTGTTTGGGTGAGTAATCAGTAGATCGTCGTTCACAGCAACAACATAAAGCAGCAATCCTACAACAAACTGCTTTACGTGCGAAAGCACGTCCACTGTAGGTCGTCATTTATGGCGACAACACAGAGTAGCTTAACTCTACTACAAACTGCCTTACGCGCTAAAGTACGTCCACTCTAGGTCGTCATTTATGGCGACAAATACCTACAAATATACTGAATTCCAAAAAGGGTAATCACCAAGCTTGTTGACTATGCTACGCCTTAAAGGGTTCGGTGTAACGTTTTTTAGCGAATTCAATTATACCTTATCCTTATGCTGTTTGTTTTTTATACCGCAAAGATCAACACGCCCTAGCAAGTTGGCTGTGTATACTAAATAATTGCTGGTATACCAAATCATGGTTATTTTGCGTATTAGGCAACGAAGGAGCCATAGTTACAGGAGGTGTGACTTGTGTGGCTGCGACAATATTTACGTTCAGCAAAGTCGATAAAAATAAAAAAAGTAAGATTAAACGCATCCATCATCCTTAAAAAACAAGCCCGTTTGGCCAATACTAAATCGATAAATTATTGTAACCCTATTAATTTAACTGAGTTTAACAATACATACCATCTAAAATACTCACCTGTAAAATAGTTTAAACGGGTGATTATAGCGCTGTTTATAACATTCCCTCATAGCTTAGTTCTTAAGGAACACAGACCGTGTGACTTCCTATCTTAAAACGGCAAATATCATTGTTTTTCTCAATGCTTTGCCGCTTACAATTTACCGCTAGTAGCTCAAATACACGATGTATCTTATGGCTGCACCGTGTTTGTTCTATGCAATCCAGAATATCATCCAACCAAAGATAACTGCACTTACTCGCTCTAAATGTCGAGATCGCACACTTAAACATACCCGCTGCACTATGGCAGATAAAACGCTTGATAAGTGTTTGCAGTATACTCAGCCAAACCAATGATTCGGCAATATGAGGATCTCGTGTGATGAACCCTTTAAGGTTATTCCATGACTTTAGTTCTTTGAAAAACAACTCAATTTGCCAACGAGTTGCATATATATCGAGTAGCTCGTCAAAGCTAAACTGTGCCTCTTTTAAATTAGTAACAAGGAAAACGGGGCGCTTTTCATTCGGTAAATAGATAAGCCTGTACTCGGGCCCATTTTTCTTCCAACGTACTGTTAATTCAAGTGGTTGGCTTGCGAATTTATCGAGTAACGTTTTGAGTTTAATGTTCTTTTCTTTAAGTTCTATACCCGCGCAATAGGCTGATGTAACGATTGGGTTAATGTTTTTATTTGCTCTGATCAAAAAATATCCGCCATCTTGAGCTACTTGCTCAAAGTAATCTAAGTCAAAATACCCAGCATCAGCAAGTAATAACGTATCTTCAAGTGTGTGGCTACCTGGTAAAAAGGCGCGCTCAGTTTCAACATCAGGACGGATATCTATTTCGCAGGGTTGTTCATTAAATAGGTCATAGGTAACGTGCAACTCAATTGCGGCAGGACTTACAGCAGTAAAACGACCAGCAAAAACCTGCGCTAATTCATCATGTAGAGCAAATGAAGAACCATCTTGCAATAACACTCGCTGTATTCCTCGCTGGGTAAAAAAGGTTTTATCCAGCGTGTTTACAGTCAATTTAGACATCGCTTGAATAACGAGCTCACGGACAAGCTCAGTCAAGGCTGGTTTTCGAATTTGATTATGAAAGGGTTTATAACTTATCGTGCAATCAGCCTGCGTTCGCAAGTTTTGATGGATATCTGACAAGTTAGCGTCTTGCAGGCAAGATAAGCTTTTAAATACGGCTTTGAGCAGAGAAACGATCGACAGGCAACGGTGTCGAACTTGAAATCCAGAGGTTTTTGCAAGCTCAATGAGGTGTTTTTCTGAGATAAGGGCTTTTAATTGGTTTGAAACTTGGTTAATCTGCATGTGAACTCTGTTTTTAGTCATGTTTTTATTGGCGTAACTATTTGATCATTAACAGAGTTCAACTTCAAGTTTTCTTAAGATCCAACCTATGAACATTCCCTATGTTAAGCTAACCGGCTTTTAGCTAGCTGCATTTATATTACGGAGTAGTTTTTACGTGTTTTTAAATCGATATATCGGCATTTTGCCACTGATTTTTATTTTATCTGGCTGTGAGACAACACCAGAACAACCAGCCCCTAAAACAATTATTAAAGCCAATCCTGTTGTTAATCAACAAAGTAAAGCAATTGAACAAATCGCGCCTTTAAGTCCTAAAGAGCTGGATGATGTTTGGCAACGTATTCGCGCGCAGCTAAGCTTTACTAATTCAAGCCACCCCGCTGTGAACAAGCGTATTGCTTGGTACTTATCTCATCCTAATTATATGGATGAAATTAGCCGCCGCGCTACACCCTATCTTTATCATATAGTGACTGAAATAGAAAAACGAGATTTACCAATAGAGCTGGCATTAATGCCACTTATTGAAAGCGATTTTGATGCAAGCGCCTATTCTCATAAACATGCGTCTGGCCTGTGGCAGCTAACGCCCTCTATTGCTAAATATTTTGTAACTATTCACCATGGTAAATTATTTTCAAAGGATCTTTTTTAACTATTGACCGATCCCGCCAGTATGCCAAGCTAGGGCTATGACCTAATAGCCCTAGCTTCAATGAATTTAAACAGCATCAACATCGACGAAATCGTTGAGAAAACCAAAGCTCAATTACAAGAAGGTAAAACTCTCACGCCTGCGCTGAAGATGTCTATTGAACTCATTCTGGTTGTCGTTGTTATGTTAGCAAGTAAATTAGGACTTAACAGTAACAATAGCAGTATCCCGCCATCAAAAGACATCAACCGAAAAAAACAAAACAAAGAGAAATCAGCCAAGTCAGCGGGTGGTCAAAAAGGCCGTGCAGGTAAAACACTAACCCAAACACAGACGCCTGATGAGATCAAAATCATCCTAGTTGAACGTGATTTTTTACCGAAAGGTCACTACCGTGAAATTGGCTTTCAAAAACGACAGGTTGTCGATATAGATATCAGGAAAGTGGTCACTGAATACCAAGCACAAATTCTGGAAAATGAGCAAGGTAAGCGTTTTATTGGTGAATTTCCAGAAGACGTTAACAGTCCTATTCAATATGGGGTTGGTGTAAAAGCCCATGCAGTTTACCTATCCCAATATCAATTACTCCCTTACAACCGCATTGAAGAATATTTTTGTGATCAACTCGGTATTCCAATCAGTGCGGGTAGTTTATTTAACTTTAATGAACAAGCAGCGGCCTTGGTAAAGTCCTCCGGCGCAGAAGCCGCGCTCAAGAAAGCCCTGAAAACGACTTATCAAGCCTTACACGTTGATGAAACGGGGATTAATATAGGTGGTAAACGACGATGGCTTCATGGTGCATCAACGACGTGGTGGACGTATTTTTACCCGCATGAGAAAAGAGGGAAAATAGCGATGGATGACGCCGATATTTTACCTCACTTTACTGGGGTACTATGCCACGACCACTGGAAACCGTATTATCAATATACACAGTGCCAACATGCCTTGTGTAATGCACATCATATCCGAGAGTTAGAAAGGGCATGGGAGCAAGACGGTATGCAATGGGCAAAGGATTTGCAAACCCTACTGACTGAAATCAATAAACATCAAATAGATAACCCCGAGCTAGATGCAGACACAAAAGCTCACTATATAGAGAAATATCAACAAATATTGGCTCAAGGTGACATTAAATGCCCTCCACCGGATAGAAACAGCCGAGTAAAAGGCCAGCGAGGCAGATTGAAACGAACAAAGTCTAGAGCGTTGTTAGAGCGGTTAAGAGATTATCAAGATGATGTCTTACGGTTCATGACGGAAACAGCGGTGCCTTTTAGCAACAACCAAGGTGAGAATGATATTAGGATGACCAAGGTTCATCAAAAGATATCTGGGTGCTTCAGAAGCATGCAAGGTGCAGAGATGTTTTGTTTAATCAGAAGCTACCTCTCGACTTGCAGAAAACAGCATGTATCAGCAAGCCTAGCCCTTGAATTACTCTTCAAAAATCAGTTACCTGATATATTTATTGAAAATGTGGCTGAATAGTTACAATATTTTAAAGTAAAAATTTCACCTTGGTATGACGGTAGACAAGACGTGATAGACAGTACCCGTGCAGCATTGGATTTTATGGAGTATTTATACAAACGTTTCGATGGCAATTGGTATCATGCTATTGCGGCTTATAATTTAGGTGAAGGCCGCGTTTTAAGAGCAATTAAAAACAATAAAAGGCAGGGTAAGCCAACCGATTTCTTCAGCTTAAAACTACCTAAACAAACAAGTCAATATGTCCCTAAGTTACTTGCTGCTGCCCAACTACTCAAAAGCCAAAAAATGGCATTTCCTGCGATAGCAAACAAAAATACCATTGCGGTAATACCAGTTTCGGGATCTGTTATCATAGATAACAAAAAGAAGTGGCAACAACTCGAATCATTAAATTACGGTGTGATCCGCTTTCCAGCAGTTATTGATGCACCTCATATCGTTGTTCTTGCCGATGAGCAAATAGAGTTTAAAGCAATGCTCGCAAATCAAAAAAGTAGTGATTACAGTCAATGGCAACACTACACCATTCAATCTGGCGACAGCCTCAGTGTCATAGCTAAACGCCATGCAATAACAGTTAATCAGTTAAAGGCCTTTAACAATCTAAAAAGCAATCGTATTCGCGCAGGGAAAAAGCTGATACTCCCTATACTTGCAGATCAAGAAATCGAGCATAAAGTTAAATCAGGCGAAAGCTTATGGAAAATCGCTAAGTATTACAAAGTCAGTATTAACAAACTAAAACAATGGAATAACCTTTCAAGTGACCATTTAAAAATAGGTAAAAAACTTACTGTATTCTTGTCTAATAGCTAACTACTTGGCTAATTATTAAATATATGAGCTGATAATTTTATCAGCTCATATACCCTTCAAAGAAATGGTTTGATTATTTATCAATCATACCAATATCATTTATTAAGTGATTCGGTTTATCCATTTTTAAAATACATACATTTAAAACTGCAACATTTGAGCAAAACACATTTAATGCTCTACATACTTGCTCCACACAATACATAAGTTGTGACTGCAGGACCTCGAGTGAGTAATGTTCGCTACTCCCTTATATTTAAATTTTCTGCAGACGTAAAAAAGCCCGACTATTTCTAGTCGGGCTTTCTACAATGTGAGGCCGGTGCGCTACGCAGTAGAATGTCGTGGTACCCACAGCGGTGGAAAGTCACGTAGCAAATGCTACTTTATTGGGAGGTCGGACTGGGATAATGGCCGACTGAGATATTGAGGGGTTTTGTTGTGATTCTAGCGTCGGGAGTCGCTTCGCTCGCTCGCCCTACGTGATGGGTGTTGATGTAGTGTGTGTTAATTGCGCGAATTTCACTTTTCTGCAGACGTAAAAAAAGCCCGAATCGCTAGATTCGGGCTTTCTACAATGTGAATTCGGTGCGCTACGCAGTAGGATGTCTTAGTGCCCACAGCGGTGTAGAGCCACATAGCAAATGCTACACTATCTTTGTGTCGCGATATGAGTGTGTGTTAAGTGTGCACATTTCACTTTTCTGCAGACGTAAAAAAGCCCGAATCGTTAGATTCGGGCTCTCTACAATTTGAAGCCTGGTAATGTCCTACTTTCACATAGCAAATGCTACACTATCATCGGCGCTGTTTCGTTTCACTACTGAGTTCGGCATGGAGTCAGGTGGGTCCAAAACGCTATTGTCACCAAGCAAATTTGGGCGTTAATACGTATTTCTGCGCACTAACTTAATTTGGAAAATATCTGATAATATTTTTTAAGTCTTTCTAAGTAATATCTACTTTAGTTATATTAACTTCTTCGCTTGCTTCACTATCACATAAAACGCGTTTGGCGTTGTATGGTTAAGCCTCACGGGTAATTAGTACAAGTTAGCTTAATGGCTCACACCACTTCCACATCTTGCCTATCAACGTTGTAGTCTTCAACGGCCCTTCAGAGACTTTAAAAGTCTAGTGAGAACTCATCTCGAGGCCTGCTTCGCGCTTAGATGCTTTCAGCGCTTATCAGTTCCGAACGTAGCTACCGGGCAATGCCATTGGCATGACAACCCGAACACCAGCGGTTCGTTCACTCCGGTCCTCTCGTACTAGGAGCAACCCCTCTCAATTCTCAAACGCCCACGGCAGATAGGGACCGAACTGTCTCACGACGTTCTAAACCCAGCTCGCGTACCACTTTAAATGGCGAACAGCCATACCCTTGGGACCGACTTCAGCCCCAGGATGTGATGAGCCGACATCGAGGTGCCAAACACCGCCGTCGATATGAACTCTTGGGCGGTATCAGCCTGTTATCCCCGGAGTACCTTTTATCCGTTGAGCGATGGCCCTTCCATTCAGAACCACCGGATCACTATGACCTACTTTCGTACCTGCTCGACGTGTCTGTCTCGCAGTTAAGCTGGCTTCTACCATTACACTAACCGTACGATGTCCGACCGTACTTAGCCAACCTTCGTGCTCCTCCGTTACTCTTTAGGAGGAGACCGCCCCAGTCAAACTACCCACCAGGCACTGTCCGTAACCCCGATTCAGGGGCCAACGTTAGAACATCAAAACTACAAGGGTGGTATTTCAAGGTTGACTCCACAACAACTAGCGTCGCTGCTTCAAAGTCTCCCACCTATCCTACACATGTAGGTTCAATGTTCAGTGCCAAGCTGTAGTAAAGGTTCACGGGGTCTTTCCGTCTAGCCGCGGGTACACAGCATCTTCACTGCGATTTCAATTTCACTGAGTCTCGGGTGGAGACAGCGTGGCCATGGTTACACCATTCGTGCAGGTCGGAACTTACCCGACAAGGAATTTCGCTACCTTAGGACCGTTATAGTTACGGCCGCCGTTTACCGGGGCTTCGATCAAGAGCTTCTCCCTAAGGATAACCCCATCAATTAACCTTCCGGCACCGGGCAGGTGTCACACCGTATACGTCATCTTGCGATTTTGCACAGTGCTGTGTTTTTAATAAACAGTCCCAGCCACCTGGTCACTGCGGCTCCCGTCCGCTTAGAGAGCAAGTCTCATCACAGATAGGAGCGTACCTTCTCCCGAAGTTACGGTACGATTTTGCCTAGTTCCTTCACCCGAGTTCTCTCAAGCGCCTTAGTATTCTCTACCTGACCACCTGTGTCGGTTTGGGGTACGATTCCATATAATCTGAAGCTTAGAGGCTTTTCCTGGAAGTATGGCATCAGCAACTTCATCACCGTAGTGACTCGTCTCGTGTCTCAGGTTTAGTGTTCGTCCGGATTTACCTAAACAAACGCCCTACTCACTTTCACATAGACTACCAACGCTATGCTTGCTTAGCCTGCTCCGTCCCCCCATCGCAATTATATCGAGTACAGAAATATTAATCTGTTTCCCATCGACTACGCCTTTCGGCCTCGCCTTAGGGGTTGACTTACCCTACCCTGATTAACATGGGATAGGAACCCTTGGTCTTCCGGCGTGGGAGTTTTTCACTCCCATTATCGTTACTCATGTCAGCATTCGCACTTCTGATACGTCCAGCATACCTCCCGGTACACCTTCAACCGCTTACAGAACGCTCCCCTACCACTCAGAATAAATTCTGAATCCGCAGCTTCGGTGCATAGTTTAGCCCCGTTACATCTTCCGCGCAGACCGACTCGACCAGTGAGCTATTACGCTTTCTTTAAAGGATGGCTGCTTCTAAGCCAACCTCCTGGCTGTCTGGGCCTTTCCACATCGTTTCCCACTTAACTATGACTTTGGGACCTTAGCTGGCGGTCTGGGTTGTTTCCCTCTTCACGACGGACGTTAGCACCCGCCGTGTGTCTCCCGGATATTACTTTACGGTATTCGGAGTTTGCAAAGGGTTGGTAAGTCGGGATGACCCCCTAGCCTTAACAGTGCTCTACCCCCGTAAGTATTCGTCCGAGGCTCTACCTAAATAGATTTCGGGGAGAACCAGCTATCTCCCGGTTTGATTAGCCTTTCACTCCTAGCCACAGGTCATCCCCTAACTTTTCAACGTTAGTGGGTTCGGTCCTCCAGTTGATGTTACTCAACCTTCAACCTGCCCATGGCTAGATCACCGGGTTTCGGGTCTATACCTTGCAACTAGTCGCCCAGTTAAGACTCGGTTTCCCTACGGCTACCCTATTCGGTTAACCTCGCTACAAAATATAAGTCGCTGACCCATTATACAAAAGGTACGCAGTCACCCAACAAGTGGGCTCCTACTGCTTGTACGTACACGGTTTCAGGTTCTATTTCACTCCCCTCACAGGGGTTCTTTTCGCCTTTCCCTCACGGTACTGGTTCACTATCGGTCAGTTGGGAGTATTTAGCCTTAGATGATGGTCCACCTATATTCAGTCAAAGTTTCACGTGCTCCGACCTACTCGATTTCACTTAAAATGTCTTTTCATGTACGGGACTATCACCCTGTATCGTGGCGCTTTCCAGCAGCCTTCCATTAACACATAATGAGCTTAAGGGCTGTTCCGATTTCGCTCGCCGCTACTTTCGGAATCTCGGTTGATTTCTTTTCCTACGGGTACTTAGATGTTTCAGTTCTCCGCGTTCGCCTCGTTAACCTATGTATTCAGTTAACGATACCTGCAAGCAGGTGGGTTTCCCCATTCGGAAATCCTAGTCTCAAGCGCTTTTTACTAGCTTGACTAGGCTTATCGCAAGTTAATACGTCCTTCATCGCCTCCAACTGCCAAGGCATCCACCGTGTACGCTTAGTCACTTAACCATACAACCCAAACGGGTCTTTGTTTCGTGACAGTTTAACTTCGCCAGAAGTCAATATTGAATACTAAAGTAGATACCAATCAATCAACTCATAAGAGTTAACTAAATGGCACTCAATGGTACTGCTACCATTGTTTTTTACTTTTGAAAACTCTTGATAAATACAATGTATCTATCAGAATTTTATTATCAGCTTTTCCAAATTTTTAAAGAGCATATTAATTAGTTATTCCGAAGAACAAGCACTAATTAACAATCATCTGTGTGGACACTACGAACAAATAAGTTCTAAATCGTATAAGGAGGTGATCCAGCCCCAGGTTCCCCTAGGGCTACCTTGTTACGACTTCACCCCAGTCATGAATCACTCCGTGGTAAACGTCCTCCCGAGGGTTAGACTATCTACTTCTGGAGCAACCCACTCCCATGGTGTGACGGGCGGTGTGTACAAGGCCCGGGAACGTATTCACCGCGTCATTCTGATACGCGATTACTAGCGATTCCGACTTCATGGAGTCGAGTTGCAGACTCCAATCCGGACTACGACGCACTTTAAGTGATTCGCTTACCTTCGCAGGTTCGCAGCACTCTGTATGCGCCATTGTAGCACGTGTGTAGCCCTACACGTAAGGGCCATGATGACTTGACGTCGTCCCCACCTTCCTCCGGTTTATCACCGGCAGTCTCCTTAGAGTTCTCAGCATTACCTGCTAGCAACTAAGGATAGGGGTTGCGCTCGTTGCGGGACTTAACCCAACATCTCACAACACGAGCTGACGACAGCCATGCAGCACCTGTATCAGAGTTCCCGAAGGCACCAAACCATCTCTGGTAAGTTCTCTGTATGTCAAGTGTAGGTAAGGTTCTTCGCGTTGCATCGAATTAAACCACATGCTCCACCGCTTGTGCGGGCCCCCGTCAATTCATTTGAGTTTTAACCTTGCGGCCGTACTCCCCAGGCGGTCTACTTAATGCGTTAGCTTTGAAAAACAGAACCGAGGCTCCGAGCTTCTAGTAGACATCGTTTACGGCGTGGACTACCGGGGTATCTAATCCCGTTTGCTCCCCACGCTTTCGTACATGAGCGTCAGTGTTGACCCAGGTGGCTGCCTTCGCCATCGGTATTCCTTCAGATCTCTACGCATTTCACCGCTACACCTGAAATTCTACCACCCTCTATCACACTCTAGTTTGCCAGTTCGAAATGCAGTTCCCAGGTTGAGCCCGGGGCTTTCACATCTCGCTTAACAAACCGCCTGCGTACGCTTTACGCCCAGTAATTCCGATTAACGCTCGCACCCTCCGTATTACCGCGGCTGCTGGCACGGAGTTAGCCGGTGCTTCTTCTGTCAGTAACGTCACAGCTAACGGGTATTAACCGTTAACCTTTCCTCCTGACTGAAAGTGCTTTACAACCCGAAGGCCTTCTTCACACACGCGGCATGGCTGCATCAGGCTTGCGCCCATTGTGCAATATTCCCCACTGCTGCCTCCCGTAGGAGTCTGGGCCGTGTCTCAGTCCCAGTGTGGCTGATCATCCTCTCAAACCAGCTAGGGATCGTCGCCTTGGTGAGCCATTACCTCACCAACTAGCTAATCCCACTTGGGCCAATCTAAAGGCGAGAGCCGAAGCCCCCTTTGGTCCGTAGACATTATGCGGTATTAGCAGTCGTTTCCAACTGTTGTCCCCCACCTCAAGGCATGTTCCCAAGCATTACTCACCCGTCCGCCGCTCGTCAGCAAAGTAGCAAGCTACTCTCTGTTACCGCTCGACTTGCATGTGTTAGGCCTGCCGCCAGCGTTCAATCTGAGCCATGATCAAACTCTTCAATTAAAAAGTTTTATGTCTTTCGACAGCTCAATGAATTCTGAATTTTTTAATATCTTTCGATATTGAATTGACTGTGCCGAAGCAACTTATAAATAAGTTACTTCTGTTGGTCACTCAGTTTTCAATTGAGACTCTAATTTGTTTGCCTCGCTACTTGCTCAATAAAGAACGAAGTAGCTTGGCTGTTAGAACTCAATCTGTACGAGTGCCCACACAGATGATTGCTTTACATTGTTAAAGAACGTTTTGAGTCGCTTTAGCGTCTCAAGGGATGCGAATAATACACCCTTTATTTTTCGAGTCAACACTTTGTTTCAAACTTTCTTTCGACAATTTAAAACCGAAGTTTTATTTAACTCTGTGAGTAGTTCGTGCCTCGCTATGCGTTGGCCTTTCCCGTCTCAGTGGGGTCGCATTATAGGGAGATTCGAGCGGGGGTCAATGTTTTATTTCAGCTTTTTGACAATTAAATGAATTTAGTATGAAAGCTATACAAATAAAGGGCTACAGGATACTTTTAGTTTAAAAAACACGCACAACATATGTATCTATTGATGAGGTATTAGTAAGGTTTAAACTAAGCTGTATGTTAAACAAACAACACACAGCTTTATTTTAAATTAAAGGTTTATTTAGATGCTATTTCCCATACGGCAATGGAGCCTGATATTTCATTTCCAACGATTAAGAGTGGGTTTCCTGTAGCACTCTGCTCTGCTGGAACGAATTCCATTCCTTCAGGCGCTAAATCGCCTGTAATATTAGCGTCTTTAATTAAGCCTCTATTATAGAAGTAGTCTTCAAACTGCACATTGTATGGACTAGTAATGTCGTACACCATAATGCCGCCCATACGCTCAAGCCCTATAAAAGCAAATGTACGATCGTCAATTTTACCAATAGTCAGCGCTTCAGGCTCTGCGCCTTTATCATCTGAACGTGAGTCACCTTTGTTTTCATCTTCATTATTGTTAAATGATTCACCATGCACAGATGCTGTTATACGTGCTATATCGTCGCCTGAATCAAAAACCACCAGCCCATTGCTATCCCAAATAGTAAAAGAACGTGCGCCATAGCCGTAAAGCGATTCGTATTGTCCGTCGTTATTGGTATCGCCTTTTATTGTTGTTACTTTTAAGCGACCAATATCATCATCGTCATTATTTAAGTAATCAAAATTAGCAGCAAGCGTTAAGTCTTCAACGCGGCTTTCATCTATATAAGCTAAGCAGCCATCGCCTTTATCGTAATCAAGTCCGCCCTTTGCTATGCAATCGGCTTCACCTGTTGCATCAAAAAAGTATTCTCTTGCGTCACCTTCGTTGGCAGTGACTATAAAGTTTGCGCCTTTCCAACTAAAGTTTGAGATAGTATCGGGCTGGTACATACCATAAAGCCCTGGGTATGATTTAAAATTAACGCCGCCATCTTTATCTGAGGCATCAAGCTGTAAGCTTGACCAATCTTTAAAGCCTAAGCCCTTTAGCTCAAGACTGTTGTCTTGTAGGTTAACTATTGCAAGTGCATTGTTTTCTTGAATAGATACATAAGCATATTTGTTATCTTTAGAAATGCTAACGTACTCGGGCTCTAAATCCATAGCTACTGTAGTATTTATTAGATTACCGTTAATAGTACGACCATTTGGGTTTGCAAAAACTACCCCTTGCGCTTCTAGTTCGGTTTGTTTGTTGTTATAGGCTTTAAAATCAATATTTATTGCTGTATCGGCTATTACATTATTTGTTATATCGATAATACTAATAGAACCTTCAGGATCTACGCTGTAGTCGCCACTTGGTTCACCTTCGTTAGCAACCACTGCCTTTGCGCCATCATGGGTGAACGTCACCATGTCTGGTAAAAATCCGACTGTAACATTTTTAATAAATACAGGTGAGTCGCCGCTTATATCGTAAAAAGCAATTTGACCTGCATCACCCGTGCTTTTAGCAGCCATTGCGACCGCTAGTTAATTATTATCTTCATCAATAGCAATGCTGTTTGCATCGCCTTGGGTATGCTCGTTTAAAGACAACGTAATAACGGACGTTAAATTTGTGGCGCTGATAACCCCTTCGTTATCTTTAACGAGTGCGGCAGTATCAAAGGTGTCGGCGGGTAAAATATCAACAACAGCGTCATCGCCTGAACTGTTAATAGCGTAAATCCATTTTTTAGATGCTTGGTATGCAACTATTTCAGCCGCACCTTCTGGGCTTTGTGCATTTAGTACACCTCTACCCACAAGGTTAATATTTAATGCTGAATTAGCATTTACACCATTTATCCCATTAATGCCATTTGCGCCTTGTTCTCCCTGTAATCCTTGAGAGCCGTTTTGACCATCGTCACCATCAAGTGCGCAACCAGTAAGAATAGATATAAGTGAGAGCGCAATAATTGATTTTTTAAACATGTGATTTTCCTTAGTATTGTATTTGCTAAATATCAACACACAGGCATGACAAGATTATGGCAGTTTTAATACAGCCTCTTAGCCTAAGTAATTAGCTTATACGCTAGCGGAGTAATTAAAATTAAAGCGGCCGTATAACCAAGCATTTTTGCACTCGAGGAATACTCTCGTTTAATTGCAACTCCTAGCAAAGGTCTAAGTACATCAATACGTGTAATACTCCATGTTATAACCCCGCAGAGAGACCAAGTTCCTGTAATAATGATAAATGGCTCAACAACAGTCCCTAAACTTAAAGGTTGCAGTAAAAAACACAAAATAATCAAAATGCTTTGATGCAATAAATAAAAGGGAAACACCCATGCATTGAGCTGCTTTAAATAGTAGGTATTAAAATTTAAAAATCGGTGAGCGAGCGCAAGTACAAAAAATACACCTACAACACGTTGAATATTGTAGCTACCGCTTAAAATAAAATGAGGAAGAGTAAACGCCTTCTGATAACTTAATATTATAAGTACAAACAAAACCGAAAAACACAAAGCCAGTAATACCAAGTTTTTATTTAAACAGTTCCAAAAGTAAGTGTTTTTAGCAAGGATGTATCCTGCGAGTAGCAGCATAAAGCCATTGGTTTCTCTGATTAAATCACCAGTTAAGTAATGGCTTGTAAATAGTACGGCAATAGTGAACAAGGTAATTAAAAGCCCAAATGACATATCCCCTTTAACAAATGTTTTTAAAGGCGCAATAAAGGGCAAGCGTGCAAAAAGAGTTAAAACAATAATGATCAGCATAAATTGCCACAATGAGCGCAAATACCATAAGTGATTTACATCCACATTCGGCCACACTCCAGACTGATAATTAATAAAAAGCGTATTGTTAGTCTCTATAAAAGCTAAATAAAATTGCCAATAACTAATATCAATAACACCTTGCTGCAACATTTCTGCAAACAGCTGAAAAGGCACTATTAGCCATAATCCCACCAGCAAGGGTAATAGTAAAAAAATGGAACGAGTTAAAGTGAACAATAACCAAGGCTTAAAGCCGCTTACTTTATCAATCATAAAACGCAGTGCTACGCCCGATATAAACCAAATGAGCAACATACGCCAAGGTGAAAACACCAACATTAAATATTCAACATACTGTGATGTGTAATTACTTTTAAAATGAAATCCCCAGTTTTCGCTATACAACATGCCAATGTGATAAAAAATTAGCGACGCAAATGCGATTACCCTAAGCCAATCAAGATAATATTTACGCGAATTAACTAATGAAGGTTGTTGTGTTTGAGTGTTCATGCTTTTACTACTTTATGAATTTTATGCGTTATTCATACCTAAAGCTCTCGCTAAAACTATCTACAAGTGCTTATATTACAGGCAATAGTGATAAAAGGTGGTATACAGGGATAAGCGTGCCACATCAGCAATAAGCATACATTTATGAACCTACAGCACTTTCAACGTTTTCAAAGCATTTACGCATCAGTATTACTGTGTGCTTACGTATTAATTAATAATACAGTAAACGCTACAACCCAAATAATGGAAGCCCAAAGAGAAGGCGCTTTAACTTTTTTAATGTGGGAGCCATTTGTTTGGGAGTATTCAAGTGCCTTGAGTACTTTGCTTATATTCCCTATTCTAATTTGGTTTTTAAGACACTTACCTTTTAATTGGCAAAATATTACGGCCTCATTAGGTATGTACTTTGGTGCCTCTATTATATTTAGCGTGTTACACGTTGGTATTATGGTAGGGATTCGTAAATTCATATATTTGTTGAATGATGGGTCTTACAACTTTGGACTTAGCTGGTTTGAGCTTATTTATGAATACCAGAAAGACGCTATAAGCTTTGTGTTTTTCATCGTACTTATCAAAGTATATCAATATGTGGTGCAGCAGTTACTAGGTGAAGCCTCTTCAATTGAAGAAAGTGAGCAGCAAACAACATCGACCATAAACCGCCTATTAGTTAAAAAGCTCGGAAAAGAATTCATTATAAAAATAGAGGATGTTGATTGGCTTGAATCGTCGGGTAATTATGTAAACCTACATATAGGCTCACGTATATATCCGTTAAGGGCAACGCTTACAGCATTAAGTAAACAACTTGAAGTGCAGGGGTTTTGTAGAATTCACCGCAGCCATGGCGTAAAACTCGATAAAGTGGAGTCCATTACACCACTACCCAGTGGCGACAGTGAAATAAAACTAACAACAGGTAAAGTACTAAACCTATCTAGACGCTATAAAGAGCAATTTAAACTAACGTTGCAATAATACAAATCAAACAAGCGATAATGGCTTACACTAAAATCAGTGGCCAAGTTTAGTTGGCCACCAGCTTATCTGACACACTTAACTGTACATCAAGATCTGAAAGCGCATTATTTTGTTCAAACAAACTTGAAGAGGTTTGCCAAGTATCGATTTGATGCTCATTTAATTGTAGTTCCAAGTTTTTAGCCTTTCACTCAGTTAAAAGGCTATTTAAATCACTGCGAATTAATATTTGCGGATTAAATAACTTTTGCGGTACATCAATTGGCTTAATTTCATCATAAGCAATCACTGTTTTTTTACCTGGCTGCATTTGATCGATTAACGACATAGAAATCACTTTAACTTTGTTGTTTCTCTCACCTCTTTCAAAGGTAGCCGTTTTGGCATGTTTGCCAGAACGAAGATACAACTCTGCTTGCAATGGAAATAAATCGGCTTTATCAACGGTAAGTTGAATTTTTTGATAGCTCGCCTTTTCTGAATAAGCCGTTAAATTAAACACTATGACAGCTTCATTCGTTTCATAAGACTCTATATCGTAATCTTGACTCCAACTAAGTGTCGCAATATCGCCCAGTGATGCCTCCCCCAATAATTTTTGTAAAGGGGTTATGCGTATTGGTCGTCGGCTTTTCGGCATGAACATCCAATAATCATTTTCCTTCATCAAGACCTTTTGTCCTTGCTCTGAAGCCGTTTTAAAAACAACAAGTGATTGTTTATTGATAGATGAATAAACATCATATTGCTTTTCACTTTTTAGCTTCTCTTTATTATATGCACTGACTGTTGCCGAAATTTTTACTGACTCTGCTTCACTTCGATAAGCATCAACGTTGACAAGAGCTGTTTGCAGATCAAGTCCACCTTCGTATTGTTCATTTACAGTTTGCGCAACAGCTGATACAGAAATAAGCAAAAGCGCACAGATAGATATAATATTTTTAAATTTAAACATGACTTAGCGCCTCTGTAATTGATTTTGAACTGCCTTTATATGCAGCCTTTAGTGCCGCTAATACACATACCAATACCATAGTAAGTAATACAATACCTGCTACTTCCCATGAGAAAGTAATGGTTAAAGGGTAACCCTGATTGCTACCTGGCGGTGGTGGCATTTCTAAACCTAAATAAACCAATCCCCAAGCAATGAAGGCAGATGCAACAATACCTAACGCCGCGCCAATGAACCCTATCATGCTTGACTCTAATACAAAGTTACGAATAATTTCCCATTGATAAGAGCCCATTGCCGATACAGTCCCTATTTCACGGGTTCTTTCACTAACAGTCATCGCCATCGTGTTTGAAATTGAGAAGAATACAAGTAACACCATAATTCCACCTAACAGGCCAAAAATACGGTTATAAAGATCTTTTACTGACTGATAATAGAATGCGCGCTTCCACCAAGGTGTAAACTCCAATGACTGGTCACGCTTCTGATAATCTAAAACTGTTTGTTGTGTTTTACTTATGTCAAATAAGTAAACCGACAATGAGCTGACTTTCTCGGTATACAACAATGATTGCGCATCTGATAGTTTCACATAGAGCTGTCGCTTATCTAAATCTGGCACACCTGTCGTATAAATACCCCTTATTGTAAAATCCATCGCATTCAACGCACCATCTGTCGTTGTCAACATGAGCGTAATATAATCCCCCACAGTCACCTTTAAGTTGCGTGCTAGCTCCTTACCTAATACAACTTCTGCTTCATCTTCATTACCAAAGTTTGATAATGCTTTACCTTCTAACATTGTTAAAAAAGGCCCTTTAACCATAAACTCTTCGGGGTCTACACCCAGACCAATAAAAATTGAGCTTTTTTCACCGTTAGATACAAGACCATTGAAGTTTATGCGTGGCAATACACTTTTAATGCCTTCGTCGGTTTCAAGTTGAGCTATTAACTTTTCAATATCAGATAAACCATATTGCAGCGGTGTATCTTCTTCTTCTTTTAGAAATTTTTGATGTGTAATAATAAAATTACCTTCATCTCTAGCCGCTTTTTCTGCCAGTGATTGATAAGTAAATAAGGCAAAACCACTCGTCGTTAAAATAGCGGCTACGGCAACTGCAGCAACTAATATTGTGAATAATGAACGCCTACCATTTCGGCAAACGTTAAAAAATGCAAATGAGATCCAACGCATTATCCTGCTCTCCTATGAGTTTCATATGGATTAAATGCCGATAAATTACCATCAGCTAGATTTAAAACACGATGACAGCGATCTGTCATACGGTGGTCATGTGTTGCTACAATAAAGGTACAACCTAGGTCATTGCCTAAATCACGCATCAGATCAATGACCATATTCGCGGTCGATGTATCTAAATTTGCGGTGGGTTCATCCGCAATCACAATCTCAGGTCGCTTAACCAATGCTCGAGCAATAGCAACACGCTGCTGTTGACCACCTGATAATTGATCAGGGCGTTTAGATATATGACCTTTTAAACCAACTTTATTAATAATATCAACAACTTTATCCATTCTTTCTCGCTTATTCATATTAAGCATTAAAAGTGGATACTCCACGTTTTCATAAACAGACATCACTGGGATCAAATTATATCTCTGGAAGATAAATCCTAGTTTTTCACGACGAATTTGTGTCATTACTTTTTTATCTTTTGAGACTGCTTTACCTGCAAGCCAAATTTCACCTTTATAGTCATCGTCAAGCAAGCCACAAATGTTTAAAAGTGTTGATTTCCCGCTACCTGAAGGGCCACATAATGCAACAGTTTCCCCTTTTTTTATCTCAGCAGATACGCCTTTTAATGCGTTGACGACGACTTCTCCAGTCTTGTAAGACTTAACAATGTTCGAAAATTTAAGCATTACAATTATCCTTTTTCAGCCTTTGAAAGGCGCGCTAGAGCGTCAGATTTTTCGATGAATAATTTCGCTCTAGTTTGATCTTCTAATTTATTTGCAGCCAATGCGGCACATCTATAAGTTGATTGTTTTAGCTGTTTATCTAACTTTGAAAATCCATCACTATCGGCCAATACTTGATTTAATAAATGAGCACCATGTTCAGCACGATTCATCATTTTTGGTACCTGCGCAAAGGTACAGCCAGCAGTCACATAAACGCTTGCCTTAAGTGGATATGGCATTCCTTTAACTTGCTTAATTGCTTTATTTAATTTCGCAATGCCGGCTTCTGCGAATTTCATTTTTTGCCAAGGTTGACTGGTGTATCGTGCCTGCGTTGTTTCAGCACTTCCTAACATAGCTAAAACAACGGGATTTGATGCTTTATTGTTGAGTTCAGAAAGCGCGTTAACAGCAAGTTGATTTTGCTCTTGGGAGCCAGTAAGTCCCTGTTGATATGCTGTAATAACATGCGCTGGGATTTCACTTGCAGTAACTGAAGAGCTTGCTAGTACAACGCCTAAAAGCATTTTTTTAATCGTAGAAAATTGGTTCATTATCGTTATCCTGTATTGTTTCTGTTGATGAACATATCTTAAGAAACAATCACCATAGAATGTTAGGCAGGCGATAATCGGTTGAATAGGGAGATAAACGGGAAATAGTAATGATGAGTATACTTTGTAGTCCTTTTTTAGGGGAGCGATCAAATTAGTAAGTTGAATTATGATAGTGATTAGAGCGCACTCAATACAATCAAAAAAGAGGTAAATCATGATTTACCTCTTTTACAGTATTAAATCCGCTTCAATAATGGTTGGTTATTTTTTCTGTTACATCTGCTTAAATAAATGGTGATATTTTCTACTCACAGAAAGTTTTTCATCACTCCCTTTCAAGTATATATAGACATGACCTAAATCATCTTTAGATACATGATCAATAGTGTCAACTCGAACAATACAATTACGATGAATGCGCCAAAAAGTATCAGGCTCTAACTCACTTTCTAAATGAGTAATAGATGTTTTTATTAAATGCTTCTGTTGCCCAGCAGTAACTTCGGTGTACTTATTGTCGGCGATAAAATAATCTACGTCATCAACATCAATCATATATATATGATTGTTTTTACTTGCTTTAATCCACTTTAAATACGCATTAGATGATGCTAGGTTATTACTCTGCATTAACTGGGAGAACATAGCCTGTAACTGTGTTTGTTGACTAGTCTCAGTGCTTTCGGATGACAAAAGCTTTTTTATTCGCTGTACGGTTTTTTCAAGCCTTATTTTTTCTAAAGGTTTTAAAAGATAGTCAATTGCTTGGTTCTCAAATGCAGTAACTGCATATTCATTATAAGCAGTTACAAAAACCATAATGGGGGGTGAGTCATCATCACATAGTTTTTTAGAAACTTCTAAACCATCCATTCCTGGCATATTAATATCTAAAAATACAACCTTAGGTGTAAATGCCTCGGTCAGTGCTAAAGCTTCTTCACCATTAGCTGCTTGACCAACAATATCGATTTCAGGCCAAACCTCTTCTAACATCATTTTCAAATGTGTACGCAAAATGGGCTCATCGTCAGCAATAACAACTCTAACTCGGTGAGACATTTAAGGGTACCTCCATAGTGACGGTCACAATACCCGCCTGACTGTGATCAAATAAAAGGCTGGCTTGTTCACCATACAATTGTTGTAATCTGGTTTTTACGTTGTTCATCCCAACTTGTGTGCCTTTGTGATTACTGCCTTCATTAGGTGTATTATTCGTAATGCGTATTAATAAGTTATTTTCTTCCTTTTTGACTAATAGAGTCAATTCTCCACCCGATGTTAACTGTTCTATACCATGTGTAACGGCATTTTCTATGAGAGGTTGAAGTAACATTGGAGGAAACAAAATATCATCGGTTATTTTATCCGTTACGTCATAGTGAATATTAAGTCTATCCCCTAAACGTATTTTCTGTATGGCCAAATAAGCTTTATTAAAACGTAATTCATGGCCGAGGGTTAACCACTCAGACCTAGTCCTATCTAAACTTTGTCTCAATAAAGCCGAAAGTGCGGCTAACATCTTATTCGCCTGTTTAGTATCAACAGCTATCAATGCTTGAATATTAGCGAGTGTATTAAATAAAAAGTGCGGCTCAATTTGAGATTGTAGTAACCTTAATTGAGTCTCTAACAATACTTTATCTTTCTTTATTTGCTCTAATTCAACTTGTGCTAACGATTGTTTTAAATTCTGTGCTTGTGCACTTCGATAGTATGTAAAACTCACCACCACCATAATAAAACTGCCAATCAGCAAAATACCTACATATTGTTGTAAATCACCAATATAGCCACCACTACTCTTCACAACACCTAATAAGAGTGGTGTCAGTCCCCACACAATAAAAGAAAAAAGAGCAGCTAAGAAAAACTGCAAGGCAAGATTCATTTGTGGATAATGCCGCTTTAACCATTTACGGCATAAGCGAATACTGAACCCAACTCCAAGAGAGATCATAATTGAAATAACAGGATACTTAGCCCACCCAATAAAGTGAATCAATAACCCAAGAGAAATACAGACTACAGCTAACTTTAAATTACTCACCCAGCTTTCTGATCCTGAGAATGGTTTAATAAAAGGCATTAAATTACAACTTAATTTCGACGCTAAGATATCCAGTTTTTTGATGGCTTAGCTGCTCATATATTGTTTCGCTTCCGCCAGCATAGCTCCTATAACCGAGACAGAGACGACCATTTTTAAAACCAGAGTAACACAGCTCACTATTTATTAACATGCTGTTATCCTGAGGGTTTGTTAACCATGTCATCGAAGGTTGCCAGGTAGAATTAGATGTTCTCAAATGCACCATCACACTATCTCTGAATAGATTTTGTGTCGAAAAGTGAGCTCGATATAATCTCAATTGATGATATTGGACACCTTCATTAGCGCGTGCAATTAATGTTCGCCATTGCTTGTCACTTGGTGCTCGACCATCATGCCAGTATTCTACAATGGCTGTTACCCCCATCGAAAAACTGTAGTTAAAACCCACTAAAGCTTGCAAACTGCCTTTGCGCCAAATTGTTTCAACATTATCATATGCAGATAAAGTATTCTTATACAGTTGAGTAACTTTAGGCGAACGATAGTTTTGCTGCCAGAGTAATGAACTATGTAATTCTAAGCTATCACCTATTACTGCAAGGGTACTTCCACCAATTCTAAAGCCCAGTTTATCGTCATAGTGCGCTATTGCTTGCGCTTCATAACCATCAAAGAATTGATAATAACGCCCACCACAACCGTAACTTTGTGCTACTTTAATACCTCGTTCAAGATAATCAGGTTTCGTTTCATTGCAAATCACAGTGATATTTCCTGATTCAGTAAAGTAGTCCCCCGTTATCATTAACACACCAGGGGGCACTGCTGTATATATCGCTAATGAGTCAGTTGGAGAAAACATGTCTAATGGTCTAAATCCATAGGCAACATCCCAATCAAGCTTCTTTTTCCCTACAGATAAAAACCAATTTTCCGTACTAAAATCATAGAACGCTTCTGAAATAGTAAAATCGGTTTCACTCGTCCCACCTTCTTTATATACGTTAGCAGTTGCCGCAAAACGCAACCCTTCACCTTCTAAACTTACATCCAGAGCCGAGAAAAGAGATGAAATATTTTTAGTTGCAAAAATTGCTTGATTCGTCCCTTTTATATTTTGCCCATTAATACGAATTTGACTATCAAACTGTAATTTTTCTGTAAACTGTTTTGCTTCACTCACTGAAGATATAACCATCACGAACAGCACATATACTTTGCAAATAACACCCAATATTATTTTCATCTTATCCTCCTGATCTGCAAAAATTGTAAAGCGATAATGTGAGCTTGGTAAATTAGGTGATGGGTGGCTTTATAGGAGGATAAAAGGGAATAATGGCAGATAAGGCTATCTGGTTAAAACAGCTTATGATCGGCTATAAAGATATTTGGTGCCTTTTAAAAGCCATGAGGGGGAAAAGAGGGAGTTATAAATCAAGAAAAATAGTATGCCTAGAGCGTATTGATCTTTCGAGTACACTTTCTAGCCAACCCACTACGATTCAGGTTTATCGTTGGAAAACAAAAAATCTCTTGTGTAATTGACTAGATTATCTGGTTTTTAAATAAAAACGGCTAAAGCAATCTTGTTTTAATTTTAGCGATTATACTCTGCTCTAATTTTCTGTATAAAAACTTTAAGCTCATTAAGCGTTGGCTCAATGCCTTTTTCATTATGCATTTCAAACCAATCGGCTATGTCGCTAATTATTATAGAACCGTCTTGTAGACATAAATCATTATTTTTTAGCCAAACATCAGGCGCTCGAAGTGAGGGTCCAGTATACCAACTACAATAAGTGTAACCTTGGCTTTTTAAATTAGACTCTATGACAAGATTCGTCGGGATTGATAGAATTAATAAAACAATTAAACCTACAACTGCACTTTTAAATGCATTAATTAAAGTTAACTTTATATCAAACCCCAAAAAGCGCTGTAAAGTCGATAAAAACGTTAGAAATAAGCAAGGTAATAATAAAAAAGATAGCAGTATGGTGGCTTGCTCTTTGATAAAAAATTGAGGCCGACTAACTAAAAATATTGTTTCCACTTCGGAAAAAAAATTTAAGGCTATTTTATAGCACAGTCCTCCACTAACAATTAACAAGAAGAAAACAGAAGCTAATTCTTTCACATTTGCAAGGGATAACTTTTTATCTGCTTTTTTCCATTCTAAAATAGGCATTAGTTATAAGACCTAGTTTTTTTAAACATAGGAACTCCAAAGGTTTCATGTAAAAATTCATTTGGATTTTCTTTATATTCGCTATTAATTTTCTGCGCTCCAGCCTTAATTTTAACTACACCACTCTGTATCTTATTTTCAATATTTCTTAACTCATCAGAAAGTACTTTTACATAATCACTGGTATCCGAAAATGCAATTGAAAAAGCCACCCCAACGATTACAACAACCAACAAGGGCACTAATACTGTACCAGCAATTATTGTTGCTAAACCTGCTGATGCTGCTGATGCGACACCTAATATTGTACTAGTAGTCACAATAGCAGCTCCAACTACAGCCATATCCACGGCTACACCTGCCACTAAGTCATGCCATGTTTTTTGATCGTTTAAAAGGTAGTCTGTAGCATGAAATGTCACTGAAATTGCTAGAGTGAGCACAAACCCACCCTTCATAGCTTTTGCAGCTTCTAATTTACCGACACCGATAGTAAAAAGTTTGGGGTTACTTGCTAAATAACGAGTACCCGTTAAATGAGCTCGGATACCAGAGTAAGAAGTGATTATAATAGCGGGGGAACCGTTATAAACTTTAATTTTAAACTTACCGAAAACATTACCTTGGCGCTGCATTGTAGCCGCTATAATGGCTAATGCCTTAATATCATCAAATAAAGGGTATAACCCACCTCCTGTCTTTAATGGTTCTTTAATTCGTTTCCATTTACTTGATAGTGAATTATGCTCTTCTAGTAACTCATCAAGCCAATCAACCACTTCTGAACGAGATTTACCTTGCTTCATCTTTACAGAGATAATGTAGTCTACAAACTCTGCTGAGTTCATTTGAATAAGAGTGTGGTTATTACCTGATAGAATGCTTTTTATTTGGCTTTGACGTTGCCTTTCGGCAATAGCACGGCGAGCATGAGCTGACATATAACACTTCCTTGAGTATATTTTAATCCATTATTTTATAGTCTACTTAATCAAGAAAATTTAGGCAATAAAAAGCGAGTATATAACTCGCTTTAAAAAGGTGTTGGCTTATTATTTTTTAACTGGGCGTTTCCAACCTGTTAAATTACGCTGTTTAGAGCGTGCTATTGCTAATTGGTCATCTTCAACGGTACTGGTGATCACAGAGCCTGCACCAATTGTTGCAGTTGCACCTATATTTACTGGGGCAACAAGTGATGAATTAGAACCAATAAAAGCATTATCGCCAATAATAGTTTTTGATTTATTAACACCATCGTAGTTACAGGTAATAGTACCCGCGCCAATATTCACTTTTTCGCCAATTTCAGCATCACCTAAGTAACTTAAGTGGTTGGCTTTTGAGCCTTTGCCTAAACGGGTTTTTTTCATCTCAACAAAGTTACCAATGTGTGAGTCTTCTTCCATTACAGCGCCTGGGCGAAGCCGAGCATAAGGACCCAACGTACACTTATCTGCAACTGTGGCATCTTCAATCAGCGTATTAGCTTTAATAATAACGTTATCACCTATGGTACAGTTTTTAAGGACACAGTTAGGGCCAATTTGTACATTGCTACCAAGGGTTACATTACCTTCAAAAATAACGTTTATATCAATAAGTACATCTTCACCGGTGGTAACTGTTCCACGTACATCAATACGAGCAGGGTCGGCGAGGGTGGCACCATTTAACATTAACTCTTGCGCTTGCCATGCTTGGTAAGCACGCTCAAGACCTGCAAGTTGTACACGGTTATTTGCGCCTTCAACTTCCATTGCATGATCTGGTTGCGCTGAAGTGATCTCTACGCCTTCATTGTGAGCCATTGCAACGATATCTGTTAAGTAGTACTCGCCTTGTGCATTATTGTTAGATAGGTTACCTAACCATGTTTTTAATAGCTTACCGTTAACAGCCATAATGCCTGTATTTACTTCGTTAATAAGTAACTGCTCTGAGCTTGCATCTTTTTGCTCAACAATACCGACTAACTTACCACCGGCACGAAGCATTCGACCATAGCCATTTGGGTTTACCAAATTTACCGTTAATACCGCTAAACCATTTTTAGGTGTTGCGGCTAATAAACGCTCTAGTGTTGATTGTTTTGTTAGCGGTACATCACCGTATAAAATCAATACTGTGTCTTCATCGTTAATATGAGAGTTGGCTTGCGCTACTGCGTGGCCAGTACCGAGTTGTTCTGCTTGGAGTACCCAATTTACATCGTTATCGGCAAGTTGTTGTTGTAATAGTTCGCCGCCATGTCCATAAACTAAGTTTGTAGTCGTTGCACCTAATGCCATCGCATTATCAATAACGTGCTGTACCATTGGTTTACCTGCAACATTGTGCAAAACTTTAGGTAGAGCAGAGCGCATACGAGTACCTTTACCCGCAGCAAGAATAACAGTTGTTAGAGCCATTAAAACAATTTCCTTTTTCCGTTGTTTTAGCTAAATAAGTCTTATGTTTGTGCAGAAGATTACGTAAATCACTTCTTGTGCAAATACTCAGTAGGTTAGTTTATTAGTACTGAATCTTGACTGAAAAACACACTTAATTGAATAGCGTTATTGTAGCGAGGATTGGTAAAATATATAAGCGCGTTTAAAGGTATTACAACTTTAAACGCGCTTTTTTATTTAGCTTTACCTGTAGAAAAGTATTTTCTCCTTAGCAAATCATGTATTACAAACTCTTGCTCTCTTCCATATGCTTTAAATATACGGTTATTATGCATGTGTAAAAGTGAGCCTAAAAGTGAATCTCGTGTACAGTTAAGCTTATTTTCTTTAATGAGCTGAACTAAGGTTTTAACAATTGGCTCAGCGTTATTTTGCCATTTTTTAAGTAATTTAAAAATAAACTTTTGCGTTTCATCAAGGCCATCTGTATCAACAGTATTTAGCTTAATGAAGTCGTCATTTAACTGATCTTGATACTCTCGAAAACGGCTACCTAACTGCTTACGTAAAATACTATTTTCGTTAAACTCATTACCAAAACCATCTCGTAAACGGCTAATCAAACTTAAACGCTCATCATCCGTGTAATTAAATAGATTGAGTAACTTATGTGTATAATTTAATGCTATTCGCCAACGTATATCTTCACCGTAGTCGTCAACTAGTAAACATGCGTTTGTAATTAACTCACTATCATACATAAATAAAGATTCAGCCAAGGCTATGGACTCAGGCCCACCATAGCGCTCAACTTCTCGCTCATATGTCATTAGCTCTACTTTATGTAATTCACCGCTTTCGATCATTGGATCAAGTAGGTTATTTAATAAAGGTAGTAACTCACCACATAATATATTTGGCTTTCCATGAAAACGAACTCTAATATGCCAGTCTGGATCTGAGTATCTAATAAAAAACCACTTGTTATAAAGGTTTTTGTTTGACTCAATGAGTGGAAGTAACTTCTCACACAGAAGTTGTTCAACTAAAGAATTACCGCTATAAATTTTTAAACTGAGCCACTCAGAACCAGCACTAAACCTTCTTTTAATTGGCTTGGCCGATATATTTGCAAGTGGCTCATCTACAAAGTGCTTATGTACTTTTGCCGCTGTATTTCTAAAAGGTACTATTACTTCATTATTATAATGATGCCCTTGCTCATCTTTTACACGTGAGGAAAAGTTAGAAGATAAAACCTCCTTTAATTCAACCCTGGTTTGTCCTTTAGTCTCTGCTAGTAAAATTTCAAACATGTCAGAGTTTCGCAAGTCCAATTGCAAAATATTATCAAACATTGCATAACAAACTTGCGGGTCTAATTGGAAGGTAGCTAAGAGAGCATTGAGCTTATCCATATTAAGCTGGCCATCAATTAACACTTCTTGTAGATATTTTCTATCGATGCGCCATGTTTTTTCACTAAGCACTAAATTATCTAACATTATCCGTGGTACAAAACTATCTCTGGTTGTACTTTGCGGCATAGAAAACTGCGGTACTCGCCCATCTTGATGTTGCAGCATGCATAAAAATTTATATGCACTAAGGCTGCGCGAAGAATAATTGTGTGCACATGACAAGCGCGGAACAATTTGTTTATTTAATCGCTTACTCCAGAGCTTAACCTGATGGCCTTCAACCCAAACATATAAATCACTTAAATGAATTTGATATTCGTCATTTAGGCTGCTGTCAGCCATAAATACAATCTCGTATTCACGTAAATGCGGACGAGCAATAACGTTACCGGGTCGCCCTTCTGGCATATGTACAACTTCAGCAAAAATAACATCTGGAGAATGCGCCTGTTCTAGCCTTAACTCTTCCCTCACTGCATTTTTTAAACTTTCATCTAAATGACAAAAACGGCCTAATAAATTTGCTGATGATGGCCCATAGCAGCCATTAAACTTAATTATAGGATTGTGTTTATCATCTTCGTACAAACTTAGCATTGCAGCAAAAAAGCTGGGATAATATTTTAGTGCGTCAGTATTTGTCGCTTTAACTTTGAGTTCTTTACTTTTTAGAGCAATACAGTTTTTATTGCGATTTTTTGGTAAACTAATTGCTTCTTCAATAATTGCATCAATTAGACTCACACCTGCCGGAGTATTGACAATACCGCCAGCCCGAGCGAAGTGTAAGCCGGCAACCAAAGGTGCTTCATAGCCTGTTTCATCTGAAATGCCAATTCCGGTTTCATCATCTAAAATGACATCAAGTGCTACAAACTGCCCTTCAAAACGAGCATTAAATTGGTTAATAAACGGGGATAAAGGATTGCTTCTTTCGTTCAAGCTCAAACCAGACAGTAGCTCAAGTTGCTTTTGCAAGCGGTTAATTTCTATTTCGCTTAAATAACAAGTACTGTAGTTGCGATATATATCAGCTTGAAACAGCTTATTTTCTTGTGCTTTTATTGGCAATTTATCTAAATGTGTAAGTAATTGCTTGTATGGTGCAATGCTTCCTAAGTTATCTTCATCTAGATGATCTATTTTTACCAAAACTGTAGCAAGATGATCAGCGTAAATATTTTCTTTAAGATTTTGAATAGACTTTAATAAAGCATAATCTGGAGAATCTCCAGTTAATGGCAATGGTATATCAGCTATTAAAATGCCTTCATCTATTAAATCTTGAATGTATGACTCTACATCTTCTTTATCGGCATCTATATATTGCTCACAAAAAGCCTTACATAAGTTATTAAAGCTAATCCCGGTACTTGCTAAATTTAAAGCAAATTTAAAATATTCGTCACTTTCCACCGCGCTTAAACGATATTGCATACTATCATCGAAGAGGTAAGCTTCTATGTAACGACACTGCTCCGCGATGAAATAATGAGAGGGATTTGGTTTATATTTTAGTGTGTCAGATTTCGAGGTATGCTTGATAAAATAGTCTTTAAGCTCATTTAGGTAAAACATGTCTAAACGAGTCTTTCGGCTATCTTTTTTATAATCCCCACAGATTAAATCTGTAACCGAAGTGATCTCACCTTTACTTACACCCGAAAATAAACCGAACGGTGTTGCTCTTGAACACATCCGGATCATATATTTTATTAAAGCGTGTGATACCTTTTTACCTTGCTTAGTGTCTGGTTTTTCACGCCATAGATTTATGCGTTCTAATAGCGAGGGGCTAGCTAAATAAAGTGCTTCTTGAACACCATACATAGATAACCAGCTTTCAAGTATTTTATTAGTATCAGCATTCGCATTATTAAACTGTAGAAGTTGTTCGTTACTTAACCGTGGTGCACGTACAACAAAGAATGGAGCATTTTTTATTTTATTGGTCATTCCAATTTCCTTTTGTATTTTAATCAATTAGCAAACTATCGGCCCAACCAAACTCACCATTTAAAAGACTTATAATTACTAGCCCAATTCCTGAATACCCCATTAAGAGACTGAAATCCTCTTCATAACCGCCTTCATCACCTTTATAGCTGTAAAAGCTGCTAACTCCATTATCTTCATATTGCTCTAAAGCAAAACTTAGCCAATAGTTAATTGCTGCTTGTAAATCTGGGTGTGGAGATAGTTTATTTAACAAGCTAAATATCATTATTAACCCAAAGTAACCGTGGCAAATCCCCGCATCCTTGACGTAACCAGAAATTTCATCACGCTTGGCTGCGTGACGAGCGATACCTAGTGCTCTTTCAACATAATGAGGCATATTTAAAGCGACCCCTACGCGCATAAGAGTCAAAGCAATTGTTAAGTCACCATAACACCAACCTAAACGGGAATCTCCCCCATCACCAGCACAACTGCCAAAACAAGCGTTACTACTTAAATTACAGTTTTGATTAGTCAATAGCCAATCACAACTGCCTAATAATAACTTACGCGCTCTTGCCTTTAGTTTGGGTATATGTAGGACAGGAACTAAAGCAGCAATAATACCTGGCACACCATGGGCTAAGCCTAAATTATACTCAGGTAAGTTTTCATCATTTTGATTAAACCTATAAGCCGACTTATAGGGTTGAGACCAAGTAATGTTTCCATTATCAAAGTAAGTGGCTGTTTGCTCAAAAGCTCTAACGATAATACTGTAAAGTCTTGTTTGATCAGTAAAACGAGCACGTCTTGCTGTATAAGGTGTGTAACCTGCTAGACCTAGTATTGTTTCAATCTCACCAAGCCAAACATCATTCTGAGACAAACTATTAGCAAATAGAATATCTATACTTTCAAGAAGCTCGCTATCGTAATCAGCTTTATTTGATTGATTTAAAAACTCCAACAACCATGCCTGCCCAGCTAATCCCGAACTAAACTCCAAGGACTGCTTAGCTAACTGAGCCTGTAAAAGCTCCATTTTTTCATTTAGGAGTGAATCACCGACACAAATATCCTCAAACTTACCTGCATTGTATAAAAACAAGATGTAACCAGCCAGCCCATTTAATAGCCCATTACCACTCTCTTTTTTTATTATCTCTTCTGATATTTTTTGAGTTATTTCTTTGAGGATACCCCTCATCACATCGCTTTGCGCACTTCCAACCAACCCATTGATTATCATGGAATTCCTTTCTATCAACATCTTTAAATTTTAAATAATCATAATTTCATATTAACATTAAAAGTACAAATGTTAATGTTTTACATTGCATGTTTAACTTAGTGTGGTGTAATAACGTACTACTATGTTACTAAGCTATAAATTAGAAATGAAATTACATAAAAAGAATATTAAAAGCTTATCCTCAGGCATGCAGCTCGTACCAAATGAGATTACACGGTAATCCCCCCATTTTTAATGGAGGCTATCTGTAGAATTTTCGTTGTTTAACTTTTCCAGTTTTTGTATGGGTGTTATGCCACCTATGCCCATGTTAGGGCGTTCATTATTATAAGTCCATAACCAATCGGTTGCTTTATCTTGTAACTCACTAATATCACTGTAAATATAATGACTTAGCCAGTCATACCTAACCGTGCGATTAAACCGCTCTACATAAGCATTTTGTTGCGGGTTACCTGGTTGAATAAATCGTAATTCAATATTATTATTTAACGCCCACTCTGCTAATTTATGGCTAATATATTCAGGCCCATTGTCACACCTGATAGCTTTTGGCTTACCACGCCATTCTATAATTTGATTGAGTGAGCGGATAACACGCTCAGCGGGGAGTGATAAGTCAGCATCTATTGTGAGTCCTTCGCGATTGAAATCATCAATCACATTGAACAAGCGACAGGCTAAGGCAATACTCATTTTATTTGTGCTAACGACTTCATGAGCCAAGACTTTGCGCTCAGAAGCCTTTACCACTTTTTTGCCATTGCCTCCTGAATGACCTCAGATTTTAGCCGCTCTTCTGCATACATTTTCTTTAAACGGCGATTTTCATCTTCAAGCTCTTTCATTCGTGTCATTAAAGACGCATCCATGCCGCCGTATTTAGCGCGCCATTTATAAAAGGTTGAGTTGCCCATACCATGTTCACGGCATAGCTCAGGAATAGGCACGCCGCTTTCTGCTTGTTTTAAAATGGCAAGGATCTGACTGTCTGTAAAATGTGCTTTTTTCATAATTTTCTCCTGTGTTTACAATAAGAGAAAATTCTACGTTTGGCATCTATTATTTTTCGGGGGGATTACCACACCATTGATAGTTGGTGGGGCTATCAATGAAGGCCACCATAGGTCGCTGTATGAAAGATATAATTTACAAGTAGACTTAAGTTATCAAAAAATATTTATAGGTAGGGAAATAAAAGAACTTGAGTTGGTTTAGAGTTATTGTCAAATCTGGTGTATGAGCTCATCTTGATGCTCTGTTTGATCTTGAGTTATTCTTTCGCCGTCTTTAAATTTTACCCCTGTAATTACTTCAGCCAGTAGCTTAAATCCTCGCAAGCGGTACCATTTTTTCTCTGCCGACTGCGCGAGTTTAAAAACCATCATTAAGGTGGTTGTCCGGCTGCCACAACTCTTCACTTTATGCGTTCTCAGCCTTACCGTCGCAAACGTTGACTCTATCGGATTACTCGTTCTTATGTGCATCCAATGCTCAGCAGGATAATCATAAAATGCCAGCATTTCATCTTTATCCTTCATCAAGCAATCCGTCGCTTTTGGGTATTTGACTGAGTAATTTTTAACAAATAAATCATACGCTTTATAAGCAGAAGCTCGACTCTCTGCCATCCAGATATCTTGTAAATTCGCTTTGATTTTAGGTTGCATTGATTTCGGCACTTTGTTTAGCACATTCGCGATTTTATGCACCCAGCAACGTTGATGTTGGGTTGTTGGCCATACTTTGGTGAGGGCATTCCAAAACCCCAGCGCACCATCCCCTATGGCCAATTTTGGTGGTATTGTTAGACCCTGTGAGCGCAGTTGATTTAACACTTCAGTCCAGCTCTGCTCAGACTCACGAACCCCGTCAACCACCGCCAATAGCTCCTTTCTGCCCGTTTCATCTACCCCCATAATTACCAGTAAGCACAGCTTATCATCCATTCGAATTTTACTGTAAATCCCATCGGCCCAGATATACACATATCGACGTTTAGCCAAGGAACGTTTAGACCACTGCTGATACTCCGTTTCCCAGGTGGATTTCAACCGAGAGACACTATTGGCCGACAAACCTTTGGCTTGCTCGCCTAAAAGAGACACTAAAGCGGGCTGCATATCACCCGTCGAAATTCCTCGTAAATAGAGCCATGGGATCAGCTCTTCGATATTTTTTGTCCGTTTCAGATAAGGCGGGATCAAGGCACTATTGAATTTAATGCCTTCCTTTTTTCGATCCCTGACTTTAGGTATTTTGACCTCAATATCACCAAGGCCTGTTTGGATCGTACGCTCAGGCTGGTGACCATTTTTGACGATCCGCTGAAGTCCCTCGACGGTCTCATGCTGGTATTGAGCCAATAAAACAGCCAACTCAGCCTCAATCGCTTGAGCTAACAACTGCTGCGCCCCGCTTTTAAGCAACTGCTCTAACGGATTGTCTGGTTTTTCAATGGAAATAACATTATCATTTTCAGTCATTGCGATGTCTCTCTGGTTAATTGTTGATCCGGTCAAGATCAATTAACAGATTACATCGCAATGACTTTTTCTCATACACCAGAAACGACTATAGCTCGAGCCGTATTGACATGACGCAATTCCAAGATTCCTTTTCTTCTTGGATGAAAGCCTGCTCCAAATTAACTCAAGGCGGTGTAGTTGCTATTGACGGTAAACGATTGAAAGGTTCATTTAATCAGTCAGATAGACGCGATGCGCTTTATATGATCAGTGCATTTGCATGCGAAAATGGTGTTGTTTTGGCACAATGCCCTGTTGATAAAAAGTCAAATGAAATAAAAGCGTTGCCAGAGCTGCTTGAATTATTAGAGATAAAAGGCTGCTTAGTAACGATTGACGCTATGGGGTGTCAAAAATCAATTGCAAAAAAAATAGTTGGTAAAGAAGCCGATTACTTACTTGCGGTAAAAGCAAACCATAAAAGGCTACTGTCACAAATAGAAGATGTGCTATTACCTGAGGTAGCACGACAAGCATCTGATGGGCTCTTGTTTAACGAAGCCGATTATCAAAAAAATAGAGAAGAATTTAGGTGCTGTGCAGTGAGCCATAACGTGAGCGGTTTATCAGAAACGATACACTGGGAAGGTGTAAAAACAGTGGGTGTTATTGTTTCTTATAGGAAAGAAAAAGGTAAATTAAGCAATGAGTTATGCTATAGATACTATATTAGTTCAGCGAATTTAACAGCGGAAGAGCTCACGAGAGGAGCACGACAACATTGGCAAATAGAAAATGGATTACATTGGCGTTTAGATGTAGGATTTAAAGAAGATGAGTGTCGAATTAGGCGCGAAGGTGCAGCACCTGTATTTGCGGGGCTGAGACACATCGCATTTAATCAGCTAAAAGCAGAAAAAAGCTTTAGTAAAGGCATGCCCGCAAAACAGAAAAAAGCTATGCGCAGTACAGCCTACCTTGAAAAGGTACTGAACGCATAGACTTTTTTCATGCTCTTGCCCTGGTACTAATTTTGATATATAGCGCTCACCTTACAAAACAGTAATTTATTTTTTCTATAGTGATAACCTCACAAGTTCATTATTCACTAACTCTGATACTTCTAATGATAGGGTATTTACTGTACTCGAAGAATTAACATTTAAAATGAGTTCTTCGGTCTTATTAACTTCATATACTTTTTTAGGAATAACTTTAATGCCTTCAGAAAAATCATATTCGTAAACAGCTTTCCCCGTTGAGTGATAAAGTTTATTTTGACTTATTGATAAAGAGTGTTTATAAGCTGATTGTTTAACTTTAAAACCTTTTGTTTGCTCCCCTGTAGATAAATCGAAAAATATCAACATATCTAGATTATTCAAAAAAACGAGTTTATTATCAAGTAACTGGCCAAACCACACCGCATTTTTTACTGGCAACAATATACTATTAGAATTGCTCCTGTTAAAAATATAAGCAGTACTATTCGTAGTAATTTCACCTTGTACAATATAGCCAATATTATTTTCTTGCAAATAATTAACCGAGATTAAATTACCTTTTGGCGTAATGACATCTTTAACCGATAAATCTTCATATCTGAGTATTTCTATTTCATTTTTATTAATACCAAGGGCTTCTTGGGAATCAGAAGATATTTTAAAGTCCTTATATCTTAAATTTACCTTTTTAGACGTGACCTTACCGTCTTTGAATACTGTATTTAACTTAATTAATCCCCCATCCCTACTTAAAAAAACAACATTTTCTCCAACTATATTTGCAAAGCCACTTTCTAGCTTTGATACACGTTCAAAGTTTTTAGAAGTTAAATCGAACCTGTAAATATTATGAGAAAAAGGGTAAGTAAGCCCTAAAATATTTTTATTATCAATTGGATAGGTTACTGAGTAAACACTTTCACTATCCACCTTTGTCTTACTTTCTAAACGATTATTTCTTAATGAGTATTCGTAAAAAATCTCTTCTTTATTGTCATACCACAACAATGAATCTGTTTCATTTTGGTAATTAATTGACCATATTCTACTCTTAGTCTCGTATAGTTTTATTTGTGCGCCACCTTCCAAATCCGTCATATATAATTCACTAGAATTAAATTGGTGTCTTTCAAATATAATTTTGTTTTTACTTTTTATAAAGTAGAGAAGCTTATCTCCATACGAATTTAAGTTTGGCGAACTTATTTGAAACTCATCACCAGTGCTTAAGTTTCGATTAACAAGGGCTGACAATTCTGAACGCTTCCTGTAACCATATTTTGAGTAAATATAAGAGTTGTTAGCTAAACTTAAAGCGTTTACTTGATGCGAAGGCTCACACTCGAATAAAAATTTACTATCAGCATTACCTGTTAAACCAACCTCCCACAGCTCACATTTACCTTCAGTTTCTAAACTATAAATTGCACGTTCGCTATCAATTGACCAACCTGCTGGGAATATATTAGCGTTTACTTCTGAGATTTTTCTCTCTTGCCCGGTATTTAAGTTTTTTAATAAAAGTGCTGAATATGATTGATCTTCTTCAAGGAATGAAAGTGCGACAGTTGAGCTGTCTGGGGAAAGTATCATTCGACTATACACTCCCTGTAGCCAAGAAAGCGTTTCTTCGTTAAATTTTTTCTCTACAATCTTTGAGCTTTTTGTTTCAACCTTTGATAACGTATCTTTTTGTTTATTGCCATTTTGATTTAGTATGCTTTGAAGCATGTAGATACTACTAAAAAATCCTAAAATTAACATGGCTATTAGCACTATTAACTTTTTTTGTTTTTTATTAGGTGTTTCTTTTAATGCGCTAACTTGGCCCAAAGCCAAAGATTCGTCTTCATAGTAAATAACTTCCGGCTCTAAAAAAAAACTATAGCCCTTTCTGTAGTGTGTTTTTACTACTAAACCGCGTTGAATTTCAGATTTTAGGACTTTTCTAAGTTCTGACATTGCTCGGTTAATTGCGTTGTCATCAACATAGTGTTGGCACCAAACATCATCAACAAGATCTTGACGCGTAATAATCTCGTCTTTATTTATGATCAAATAACATAAGATTTTAAAAAGAAGAGGCTCCAATTCTCTTTCTACTTCACCATCAGAAATTATTTGAAGTTTTGGATTAAGGCTCCACGCACCAAACTTGATTTCTTTGACACTACGGGGGAAATTTACTTCTTTCATAATTGTTATAACCCAACATCCATATCACAGCTTGAGAATAAAAAATGTTTAAACTGTTTCAAATGGGAAAACATTAACGAGAGATTAACAGCTATATAAAGTAATGTCATCTGAACAGTCACAAAAAAGCCCACATAAAGTGGGCTTTTTAAAACCGGATAGGCTTACTTGTGACGTAATTGCTGAATTACGCGTAACTGAGCAACTGCTTCTGCCAGTCGCGTTGCCGCTTGTTGATAATCAAACTCAACAGCTGACGAATTCGCCATATGTTCTTCAGCTTCACGTTTAGCTTTTTGTACAGAATCTTCATCTAAATCTTCACCACGAACCGCTGTATCTGCAAGAATCGTGATGTGATTTGGTTGAACTTCTAATGTACCGCCAGCAACATATATCACATCTTCGTGACCAAATTGCTTAACTAAACGTACCATACCAGGTTTAAGGGCAGTTAGTAATGGAGCATGGCCTAGGTTTACACCCAGCTCGCCTTCACTACCAGATACTTGAATCGATTCAACAAGACCAGAGAACAAACTCTGCTCAGCGCTTACTACGTCAAGATGTACAGTCATAGCTGTCATACTACCCTCCTAGTTACATGCCTTTGGCTTTTTCTTGAGCTTCTTCGATAGAGCCAACCATGTAGAACGCTTGCTCTGGCATATCATCAAATTCACCGTTTAAGATGCCTTTAAAGCCAGCAATTGTATCTTTTAGTGATACGTATTTACCAGACGCGCCTGTAAACACCTCTGCCACGAAGAATGGCTGAGATAGGAAACGTTGGATTTTACGTGCACGAGATACAAGTTGCTTATCTTCGTCAGAAAGCTCGTCCATACCTAGGATTGCAATGATGTCTTTAAGTTCTTTATAACGCTGAAGAACTGTTTGAACGCCACGTGCTGTATCGTAGTGCTCTTGACCGATTACTAATGGATCAAGTTGACGTGACGATGAATCAAGTGGGTCTACCGCTGGGTAGATACCAAGTGATGCGATATCACGAGAAAGTACTACAGTTGCATCTAAGTGAGCAAAGGTAGTTGCTGGAGATGGATCCGTTAAATCATCCGCAGGTACATATACCGCTTGGATTGATGTAATTGAACCCGTCTTAGTAGAAGCGATACGCTCTTGAAGCACACCCATTTCTTCAGCAAGTGTAGGCTGGTAACCTACCGCTGATGGCATACGACCAAGAAGTGCAGATACTTCTGTACCAGCAAGTGTATAACGGTAGATGTTATCTACGAAGAAAAGTACGTCGCGACCTTCATCACGGAACTTTTCAGCCATAGTAAGACCTGTTAACGCTACGCGTAAACGGTTACCTGGAGGCTCGTTCATCTGACCGTATACAAGCGATACTTTATCAAGTACGTTTGAATCGTTCATTTCATGGTAGAAATCGTTACCCTCACGTGTACGCTCACCAACACCTGCGAATACTGAGTAGCCGCTGTGCTCGATTGCGATGTTACGGATAAGTTCCATCATGTTTACGGTTTTACCAACACCGGCACCACCGAATAAACCAACTTTACCACCTTTAGCAAATGGACATACAAGGTCGATTACCTTGATACCAGTTTCTAAAAGCTCAACTGAACTTGATTGCTCTTCGTAAGAAGGAGCTGCACGGTGAATAGACATACGGTCTTCTTCGCCGATTGGGCCTGCTTCATCGATTGGCTCACCAAGTACGTTCATGATACGACCAAGCGTTGCTTTACCAACTGGAACTTGAATCGCTTCACCTGTGTTTGATACTGCTGCACCACGGCGCAAACCGTCAGTAGTACCTAGTGCGATAGTACGTACCACACCGCCACCTAGCTGTTGTTGAACTTCTAGAGTCAAACCAGCTAAATCGCCATCTGTTACTTTTAACGCGTCATATACGGCTGGCACGCTGTCTTGTGGAAATTCAATATCCACAACGGCGCCGATAATTTGGACGACCTTACCTAAACTCATGTCTATTCCTCTCGTTAATCTTTACCCGAAGCATTAAACTGCTGCTGAGCCAGAACAAATCTCACTAATTTCTTGTGTGATTGCTGCTTGGCGCGCCTTGTTATAAACAAGCTGAAGCTCATCCATAAGGTCACCTGCGTTATCAGTTGCAGCTTTCATTGCAACCATACGGGCGGCCTGTTCAGAGGCGGCATTTTCAACTACACCTTGGTATACCTGAGATTCCATAAAACGAACCATTAATGTATCCAATAAAGCTTTTGGATCTGGTTCGTAAATGTAATCCCAACGGTGAGCAAGTTCTTTGCTTTCGTCTTTTGGCAAAGGCAACAACTGATCGATTGTTGGCTCTTGCTTCATGGTGTTTACAAACTTGTTGTAAACCACGAACAAACGGTCTAATTTGCCTTCGTTAAATGCTTCAAGCATTACACGTACAGGACCAATTATGTCTTGTACTGAAGGCGCATCGCCTAACCCTGATTTTTTGGCAAGTACTGTGCCACCAAAACGGTTAAAGAAAGTGCCGGCTTTTGAGCCCATTACTGCAAAATCTGCAGAAACACCTTTTTCTTTCCACGCTTTGATATCTAGTGCTACTTTTTTAAACTCGTTAGAATTTAAGCCACCACATAAACCACGGTCTGTAGAGATGACGATATAACCAACGCGCTTGACCTCACGCTCTTCCATATAAGGATGGCGATATTCGAGGTTAGCATTAGCAACATGACCGATCACTTTGCGTAAATTTTCAGCGTACGGACGGCTTAAAGCCACACGTTCCTGAGCCTTTTTCATTTTAGACGCAGCAACCATTTCCATCGCGCTAGTGATCTTTTGAGTATTTTTAATACTACCGATCTTGCTTTTAATCTCTTTTCCGCTGGCCATGACTCTTTCTCCGAATCAAGGTGTACTTTAGAAAACTAAAGCACACCATTAATAACTAAATTACCAAGTTTGCGTAGACTTGAACTTCGTTAGAAGTTCTTTAAGTTGCGCTTCGATCTCGGCATTCAAGTTACCTGTTTCATTGATTTGAGCCACAAGCTCTGCGTATGTACTAGTTGCATAAGAAAGTAAAGCCGCTTCAAAGTCACCGATTTTCGCGATTTCGATGTCTTGAAGGAAGCCTTTTTCAGCAGCAAATAACGACAAAGACATTTCAGCAACAGACATTGGCGCGTACTGTTTCTGCTTCATTAGCTCTGTTACACGCTCACCATGCTCAAGTTGAGCACGAGTAGCATCATCAAGGTCAGACGCGAACTGCGAGAACGCAGCTAATTCACGGTACTGAGCTAGGGCTAGACGAATACCGCCACCTAGTTTCTTAACGATTTTAGTTTGTGCAGCACCACCAACACGCGATACCGAGATACCAGCATTTACTGCCGGACGGATACCTGAGTTGAATAAGTCAGTTTCTAAGAAAATCTGACCATCGGTGATAGAGATAACGTTAGTCGGTACGAACGCAGAAACGTCGCCGCCTTGAGTTTCAATGATTGGCAATGCCGTCAATGAACCTGTTTTACCTTTCACTTCACCATTGGTGAACTTTTCAACGTAATCTGCGTTTACACGCGATGCACGCTCTAAAAGACGAGAGTGAAGGTAGAATACGTCACCTGGGTATGCTTCACGGCCTGGTGGACGCTTAAGTAGTAATGAAATTTGACGGTAAGCAACTGCTTGCTTAGACAAATCATCATATACGATTAATGCGTTTTCACCACGGTCACGGAAGTATTCACCCATAGTACAGCCCGCAAACGGTGCTAAGTACTGAAGTGCCGCAGATTCAGAAGCAGATGCAACAACTACGATAGTATTTGCTAGTGCACCATGCTCTTCTAATTTACGAACTACGTTTGCAATAGTGGATGCTTTTTGACCAATCGCAACGTACACACACTTAACGCCGGTGTCTTTTTGATTGATGATTGCATCGATTGCTAGTGCAGTTTTACCTGTTTGGCGGTCACCAATGATAAGTTCACGTTGACCACGACCAACTGGAATCATCGCATCGATAGATTTATAACCAGTTTGAACTGGCTCATCTACAGATTTACGCTCGATTACACCTGGTGCAATTTTTTCTACAGGTTCAAACCCGTCATTATCTAAAGCGCCTTTACCATCGATCGGTGCACCTAGTGTGTTTACAACACGACCAAGTAGACCAGGACCAACAGGTACTTCTAGGATACGACCAGTTGTGTATACTTTAACGCCTTCTGTAAGGTCAGCGTAAGGACCCATTACTACTGCACCAATTGAGTCGCGCTCAAGGTTTAGTGCGATAGCGTAACGGCTGCCTGGAAGCTCAATCATTTCACCTTGCATACAGTCAGCAAGACCGTGGATGCGGATGATACCGTCAGTAACAGATACGATAGTACCTTCGTTACGAGCTTCACTTACAACTTCGAACTTCTCAATACGTTGTTTGATCAGATCAGAAATTTCAGTGGAATTAAGTTGCATGCTCTTCTTCCCAATTACGATTGTAGTGTAGTGGCTAAACGGTTTAATTTACCGCGAACAGTGCCGTCGATTACAGTGTCACCAGCCTGGATATAAAGGCCACCAACAACTGATGCGTCAACACTACAATTCAGCTTAACTTTGCGTGCGAAACGTTTTTCAAGTGCCGCTACCAATAAATTTTGCTGCGGAGCAGCAAGGGTTGTTGCAGAGATGATGTCTACATCAATCTCTTTGTCGAAATCTGCTTTAAAAACAGAAAACAACTGTGCAACAGCTGGTAGAGCTGTCAAACGTCCATTTTCAGCCATAACCTTTACAAGGTTTTGACCGTATTCGTTGAGTTGCTCTGCACAAACAGAAATCATAATTTCTGATTGCTTATCAGCAGAGGCGCTTCCAGTTAGGAATTGAGCGACTTGTTCGTTTTTTGCAACTTCTGAAGCAAAAAACAACATGTCATTCCAACTCTCAACTGCGCCCTGATCAACGGCAAATTCAAAAGCCGCTTTAGCGTATGGGCGAGCGATAGTAGTCAATTCAGACATGCTCAGACCCTCCTATTAAAGCTCAGCTACAAGTTTTTCAACAATGTCGCTGTGCGCGGCTTCATTGATTTCGCGCTCTAGAATCTTCTGTGCGCCGATAACCGCTAAAGTAGCAACTTGCTTACGCAGTTCTTCTTTAACACGGTTACGCTCGGCTTCAATTTCAGAATGACCTTGAGCAATGATGTTTTCGCGCTCTTCGTGACCACGAGATGTCTCTTCGTCTACGATTTGCGTTGCACGCTTTTTAGCTTGCTCGATGATATCAGCGGCTTGTGACTTTGCTTCTTTAAGACCTGCAGTTGCTTTTTTACGAGCAAGTTCTAAATCTTTTTCAGCTTGGTCTGAGGCGGCTAAACCATCTTCAATTTTTTTCTGGCGAGCTTCAATCGCACCGTTTAATGGTGGCCACACAAACTTCATGCAGAACCAAACGAATACGATAAATGCTATTAATTCGCCGAGTAGAGTAAGGTTTAAACTCACAACCACTCCTCCTTAGTCAAATGTTGATCGCGGAAAAAAGTGTTTTTTCTCAATATTAAAGTGCGAACAACATGTATAGACCGATACCAACACCGATCATAGCGATAGCATCGATAAGACCCGCTACGATGAACATTTTAACTTGTAGTTGTGGTGCAAGCTCAGGTTGACGAGCAGCAGACTCAAGGAATTTACCACCTAAGTTACCAAAACCGATAGCAGTACCTAAAGCACCAAAACCGATTAGCAACGCTACAGCGATATATTTAAGACCTAGTACGATTTCCATTGTTTTCTCCGATTAATTTTCAAAGTTTAAAGTTTAAGTAAAAAAATCTTTATTGAACTGGCATCAATTAGTGGTCAGTTGACGCCATGCTCAGGTATACAATTGTTAGCATCATGAAGATAAATGCTTGCAATACGATTACGAGAATGTGGAATACAGCCCATATAAAGTGCAGTGGTAATTGGAATAAACCAATAGCTGCAATCAGGATGAAGATCAACTCACCTGCATATAGGTTACCAAATAAACGTAGTGCCAACGAAATTGGCTTAGCAAACAATGTTACTAACTCTAATAACAAGTTTACTGGAATAAATAGCGCTTGAATCACTGGGTTTTTAACATTAAACGGTTGTAATGTAAGTTCTTTTACAAAACCCATTACACCTTTAACACGAATTGAGTAAAAAATGATAAGTGCAAATACACCTAAACCCATCGCAAGCGTTAGGTTAAGGTCAGTAGTTGGTACCACTTTCATGTACGTATGAGATTTACCCGCAGCAATAACATCCATTGACTCGCCGTTTATAAGCGCAGCAAGTGTAGGTAAAAAATCAACTGGGATTAAATCCATTAAGTTCATCAAAAATACCCATACAAAAATTGTAAGGGCAAGTGGGGCAATCAGTTTACTCTTACCATGAAAAGTATCTTTCACGTTAGAGTCTACGAATTCTACGACCATCTCGATAAAGCACTGCATTTTCCCCGGAACACCAAGCGTTGCTTTATTAGCTGCGCGCTTGAAAATCCAAAGGAAAATCAATCCTAAACCGATAGACCATGCGAGGGTATCGACATTAAGTACCATCCACCAATTGTTAGGGTCGTCGGTTAGACGCACCTGACCATTAGTTAAATGGTGCTTGATGTAACCCGTTAGAGTTAGCTCTTCACCTGCAGCCATGTTATATCCCAAAAGTTAATGATTAAAAAAAACTGGCGCGAACAATCCAACGAACATCACTAATATAAAACTACAAAAAAATGGCAACAACATTACCGGATAAAGTTTAAATATAAGTGCGAACAAAAAAATTGTTAGCAAAAATTTTAATCCGTTGCCACGTTTAAACGAGGCAAACACTTGTTTTGCTTTACTTGCACCCATATATCTGAATGCGTAAGTAGCAAATACAAAGTTAGGAAGTATCGTCACAGCACCACCAGCTAACGCTGACAGACTGGCATCAACTCCCCAACCAACAAAAATAATTACGGCAGCAACTAATGCTACTAAACCCTGAAGACAAATTAATTTAAATGCGGCAAGCCTATAAGGGCCTGCTAACTTATTAGTCACGTTTAGTTAACCTTTATGACATTCTAATTGCTAGGGCGTGAAAACTGGCGAAATTATACTTAATCCTGCCAGTTTTGCAACTTGAGTAGACGGTTTGTAACACAAAATAGCTACAAATGTCCCTTATTGGACATGTAGAAAACTAATGCTGAGTATTGTCTTGATTGATACGGTTTAAAATGCCGTCAAGTTCATCTAGATTCGTGTACGAAATAACCAGATTACCTTTGCCTTTTTTGTTATAGTTTATTTCTACTTTAGCACCAAGGTTTTCAGCGAGTTGTTGCTCTAACTGCTTAACATCTGGATCTTTCTCGGTTACTTCTTTGGCAGGTACAGGTTCTAAAATTGAGCGTACTAGCTTTTCTGTTTCGCGAACAGTGAGCGCCTTAGCTACGGCTAAACGAGCAGCATCTGATTGCGCTTCGCCTTCAAGGGCTAACAAGCAACGGGCATGACCCATTTCAATATCGCCATGTTCCAACAGAATTTTCACATCACTGTTTAGATTATTTAAACGAAGTAAGTTCGTTACTGTAGTGCGTGATTTACCAACGGCGTCTGCCACTTGCTGATGTGTTAGTTCAAACTCATTTAGCAAACGATTTAACGCAACCGCTTCTTCCATGGCATTTAAGTCTTCACGCTGAATGTTTTCTATCAGCGCTATAGCAACCGCAGCTTCATCCGGCACATCTTTAATAATACAAGGTACTGTTTCAAGCTTCGCTATCTGTGCTGCGCGCCAACGACGCTCACCCGCTATAATCTCAAAGCTATTATGTGCAATAGGGCGCACAACAATAGGTTGAATAATACCTTGTGAGCGAATAGAACTAGCAAGCTCTTCTAGCGCCTCTTCAGACATGTCTTTACGAGGTTGGTATTTACCAGAGTGTAAAAACTCTATTGGAAGTTTTTGTAATTCACTATTATTTGGCCCAGCTGCATTTTTTACAACTTCAGTCACGTTTGATGTGTCTTGTTCCTTGCTTGCGCTCGGTGCAGGCTTTGACGAACTTAAAAGTGCATCGAGTCCTCGGCCTAAACCTCGTTTTTTAGCAGACATGTTATTTTTTTACCTCAAAGTTAGGCGACAACGGACGCTGTTTTTTCTTTTCTGCGTAACATTTCACCAGCGAGTGCTAAATACGCTTTAGCGCCACTTGATGCCCGGTCATAATACATAGCTGGAGCACCAAAACTAGGTGCTTCAGCTAAGCGAACATTACGTGGGATCACCGTACGGTATACTTTATCGCCAAAATGTTGTTTTAATTGTTCTGATACATCATTTGCCAAACGGTTACGCGGGTCATACATAGTACGAAGTATGCCTTCAATTTGTAAACTCGGATTCACTAATCTAGCAAGCTGCGTAATCGTATCCATTAATGCGGTTAACCCTTCAAGTGCATAATATTCACACTGCATTGGTACCAAAATAGAATCAGCCGCAGCCATAGCATTAACAGTTAACATATTTAAAGAAGGCGGACAGTCTATAAAAATAAATTCGTACTGGTCCTGAATTTTTTCAAGTGCGTTACGTAAACGCACCTCACGGGCAAATAATTCCATGAGTTTAACTTCTGCAGCGGTTACATCACCGTTTGCAGCAATCATATGGTATTCGCCAGACGTTTCTTTGATGATAACGTCTTTTATAGGTTTATCTTCAATAAGTAAGTCGTAAATAGTTGGCACATCGCCGTACTTATCTACGCCACTCCCCATAGTCGCATTACCTTGCGGATCGAGATCAATTAACAGCACTTTACGTTTCGTTGCAGCCATAGACGCAGCGAGGTTAACAGCGGTTGTAGTTTTACCCACCCCACCTTTTTGATTTGCTAATGCGATGACTTTTGCCACAGTGTCTCTGATCCCTAGTCTTTAGAAAGAATAATTAAATGTCGTTGTGCATCTAACTTAGGCACTTCTAATGCAATTTTTTGCTCAAACTTAACGCCTGCGGGTAATGACTCTAGCTCTTCGCTAGGGAACACGCCTTTAAGTGCTATAAATTTACCCGAATGATCAATTAAGTGCGAACACCAGTCAACCATATCTTGTAATGAAGCAAATGCACGACTGAGTACGCCGTCTAATTTAACACTTGGTTGATATTCTTCAACTCTTGACTGCACAGGGGTGACGTTATCAAGTCCAAGTTCATGTTTAACATGCATTAAAAATCGCACACGTTTACCTAAACTATCTAATAGCACAAAATGTGTATTTGGTAATGCAATTGCCAACACGATACCCGGTAAGCCAGGGCCTGTACCTACATCAATATAATGATGCCCGGGTAAATGAGGCGCAACAACTAAACTGTCCATAATATGCTTAATCATCATTTCTTCAGGTAAACGTACTGAAGTTAAGTTATAAGCTTTATTCCACTTATTTAATAACTCAACGTAACGGACTAGCTGTTGCTGTTGTTTTTCTGTTAGCGCAATATCAGTTTGCGCTAACAATGTAGTTAATTGTTGCTGTAACACTATGTACCCTTATAGTTACGCAGATTTGCGTAATAAGCCTTGCTTCTTCAGATACACCAATAATAGCGAAATCGCCGCAGGGGTGATACCAGAAATACGCGATGCTTGACCAATCGTGTCAGGACGTGACTCAATAAGCTTAGCAACTACCTCATTTGATAAACCAGATACGGTTTTGTAATCAAACTCTTTTGGTAAAATTGTTTGCTCATGACGAAGCTGTTTATTGATTTCATCTTGTTGGCGCGCAATATAACCTGCGTACTTAGTATGGATCTCAACTTGCTCGAGTGCTGCTTTATTTGTGAATTCAGATCCCAATCCGTCAATAGCCATCAGATCGTTGTAACGAATTTCCGGACGGCGAAGTAATTCTTCCAAGCTTGCTTCACGCGTAAGCGGGGTTTTAAGTAATGCGTTTACTTGATCTACAACGGCATGATCTTTGTGGATCCATGTATCTTTAATGCGTTGTTTCTCTTTTTCGATTACTTCCATTTTTTCGTTAAATGCCTGCCAGCGTTCGTCATTAACTAAACCAAGCTCACGGCCTTTTTCAGTTAAACGAATATCAGCATTATCTTCACGAAGTAATAAACGATATTCAGCACGGCTGGTAAACATACGGTAGGGTTCTTTTGTACCCAGTGTTGCTAAGTCGTCGATTAATACACCAACATAAGCTTCATCACGACGTGGTGTCCAAGAATCTTTGCCTTGCACTTTTAGCGCAGCATTCATACCTGCAATTAAGCCTTGTGCACCTGCTTCTTCATAGCCGGTAGTACCGTTAATTTGACCCGCGAAAAATAAGCCTTCAATAAATTTAGTTTCTAAAGACTGTTTTAAATCACGTGGATCAAAGTAGTCATATTCTATTGCATAACCTGGTCGACAAATATGTGCATTTTCAAAACCAGAAATAGATTGCACAATCTCAAGTTGTACATCAAACGGTAAACTAGTCGAAATACCATTTGGATATAATTCGTATGATGTTAAACCTTCAGGCTCAACAAATATTTGATGTTTATCTTTATCTGCAAAACGAACAATTTTATCTTCAATTGAAGGGCAGTAGCGAGGACCAATACCTTCAACAACACCTGAGTACATAGGTGAGCGATGTAGGTTTTTACGAATAACATCATGTGTTTTTTCGTTTGTGTAAGTGATGTAACACGGTATCTGTTGTGGGTGATCTGATTGTTTACCCATAAACGAAAACACAGGTGTTGGTGTATCACCAGGCTGTGCTTCCATTTTTGTAAAATCAACAGTACGTGCATCAATACGTGGCGGTGTACCTGTTTTTAAACGATCAACTCTAAATGGATGTTCACGTAAGCGATCAGCTAAAGCGATTGAAGGAGGATCGCCTGCACGGCCGCCTTTGTAATTTTCTAACCCTATATGGATTAAGCCACCTAAAAAAGTACCCACGGTTAAAACAACACTTGGTGCACTAAAACGCAAACCCATTTGAGTTACTACGCCAGTAACACGATCGTTTTCAACAATAAGATCATCACACGATTGTTGAAAAATTTTAAGATTATCTTGATTTTGCAATGTTGTTTGAATAGCCGCTTTGTACAAGGCGCGATCTGCTTGTGCTCGAGTTGCACGAACAGCAGGTCCTTTTGAAGAATTTAGTGTACGAAATTGGATCCCGCCTTTATCAATGGCCTGTGCCATTGCACCACCAAGCGCGTCAATTTCTTTTACCAAATGACCTTTGCCTATCCCACCAATTGCTGGGTTACAAGACATTTGACCAAGGGTATCCATATTGTGAGTCAGTAGCAGGGTATTCATCCCCATACGGGCAGCTGCTAATGCGGCTTCAGTGCCAGCATGTCCACCACCTACTACGATAACGTCAAAATTTTCGTGAAAAATCATTAATGGGATCCTACTTAAATCAAACCGGTAAACTTCAAAAGGGAGCGTATTCTACCTAGAAATTGGCAGAAGATAAATGATTAAACAGTGGGCAAGATCTAAGTATGTGATCTCTAATAATATAAAGGATCTTTTAAAGAGATCTTTTATTACTATTACTACTACTGATCGACTTTTCTGTTGATAAGGTTTAGATCTTTATTAAAAACATCAAATTAGATCAGATCTAAAGGTGTTAATATGATCGGATCATCCCGCAAATAAGCTCTGATCAAAAAGGCACTTTATGCACAGGGCTGAATAAGTTAGATCTTATCCCATGGATAAGCATGCTTTAAAAAGCAGTTTATTCAATCTTTATCCACAAAATCTATTAAATTATTAGTAAATTGTGGGTAACTTTATATGTAACTTTTTACTTTATCTCTCTATTTTAAGCCTGTTTTGGTTATCCAAGAGTCTAACCATGCTAATGCGGTGTCCTCTGGTAGTGCTTCATCGAGAATATTAAGCTCTAAGCGTTCTGCTACTTTTATAGCGCCTTTTTGAGCTAATAAGGCATCTATATTACGTCCAGCTTGGTTGTAAGTGTCATAACTGGTATCACCTAAAGCGATTACTGAGTATTTTAATTGAGATAAATCATTAGCTTGTGTCACATCTTCAACAAAGCTAATAAAGTTTTCAGGGTAATCACCTGCGCCATAAGTAGATGTGCAAATTAACCAAATGGTATTTTGCTGATCAATATCGCTAAATTCAGGTTGATCATGTAGTTGTGTAGTAATACCAAGGTTATTTAGCGCGTCGCTTAGTTGCTCTGCAACATACTCGGCTGATCCCATTTGGCTGCCAACAATAAGATTTACTGAACTCATGAATATTAGTGATCACATTTGTTTTAATTGCTGACTATGATAACTGAGTGAGGGTAACAGTAAAGTTAAGAGTGCCATTTTGTATAACTATTTTTGCAGCAATTTTACGCTCATTCAAAAGTGTTTCTTTAACTTGTTGATAATATAGGGTTTAACAAATTATCTTTAAATGTAATCTTCTGATCAAGTTGTTGATAACAGTGGGGAAAGCTCTGCTTAAGTAGGCTCATTAGGTTGTTTTATATCCGCTAAGTTATTGATATTTCTAATCAGTAAAAAGTTGAAATAGTAATTTATATATTAAAAGTAGATGTTGATCATAATGTGGATATAAAGCCTGTTGATAACCTCAAATTTAGATCTAAAATAAATTTTTAAAATGATCTAATACAGCAGATCTAATGAAATTAATTAAAAATAAGCTCATAAACGGATAAATATTAATAAATAGTGAGGTTTTTTCAGCTTATTTACCTGTTTTTGGTATTTGTTTGATCAAAAAAGCTGGCATTGTGGATAAGTGATCGAGGTTTTTTAAATTTAATGTAGGTTCATAGCTTAGTTCTTAAGGAACACAGACCGTGTGACTTCCTATCTTAAAACGGCAAATATCATTGTTTTTCTCAATGCTTTGCCGCTTACAATTTACCGCTAGTAGCTCAAATACACGATGTATCTTATGGCTGCACCGTGTTTGTTCTATGCAATCCAGAATATCATCCAACCAAAGATAACTGCACTTACTCGCTCTAAATGTCGAGATCGCACACTTAAACATACCCGCTGCACTATGGCAGATAAAACGCTTGATAAGTGTTTGCAGTATGCTCAGCCAAACCAATGATTCGGCAATATGAGGATCTCGTGTGATGAACCCTTTAAGGTTATTCCATGACTTTAGTTCTTTGAAAAACAACTCAATTTGCCAACGAGTTGCATATATATCGAGTAGTTCGTCAAAGCTAAACTGTGCCTCTTTTAAATTAGTAACAAGGAAAACGGGGCGCTTTTCATTCGGTAAATAGATAAGCCTGTACTCGGGCCCATTTTTCTTCCAACGTACTGTTAATTCAAGTGGTTGGCTTGCGAATTTATCGAGTAACGTTTTGATTTTAATGTTCTTTTCTTTAAGTTCTATACCCGCGCAATAAGCTGATGTAACGATTGGGTTAATGTTTTTATTTGCTCTGATCAAAAAATATCCGCCATCTTGAGCTACTTGCTCAAAGTAATCTAAGTCAAAATACCCAGCATCAGCAAGTAATAACGTATCTTCAAGTGTGTGGCTACCTGGTAAAAAGGCGCGCTCAGTTTCAACATCAGGACGAATATCTATTTCGCAGGGTTGTTCATTAAATAGGTCATAGGTAACGTGCAACTCAATTGCGGCAGGACTTACAGCAGTAAAACGACCAGCAAAAACCTGCGCTAATTCATCATGTAGAGCAAATGAAGAACCATCTTGCAATAACACTCGCTGTATTCCTCGCTGGGTAAAAAAGGTTTTATCCAGCGTGTTTACAGTCAATTTAGACATCGCTTGAATAACGAGCTCACGGACAAGCTCAGTCAAGGCTGGTTTTCGAATTTGATTATGAAAGGGTTTATAACTTATCGTGCAATCAGCCTGCGTTCGCAAGTTTTGATGGATATCTGACAAGTTAGCGTCTTGCAGGCAAGATAAGCTTTTAAATACGGCTTTGAGCAGAGAAACGATCGACAGGCAACGGTGTCGAACTTGAAATCCAGAGGTTTTTGCAAGCTCAATGAGGTGTTTTTCTGAGATAAGGGCTTTTAATTGGTTTGAAACTTGGTTAATCTGCATGTGAACTCTGTTTTTAGTCATGTTTTTATTGGCGTAACTATTTGATCATTAACAGAGTTCAACTTCAAGTTTTCTTAAGATCCAACCTATGAATGTAGGTTTAGAGTCGTTATTTTTATATATTTTGCTGGTGGATTAGTAGATCAAAATTAACTGTTGAGCTTTTTATTTAAATAATCACAGTGATCATCAAATCATATATTTAAAAAGTAAGCTTTTTAGAGCATTAACCAGTGTTTTTTAGCTCTTTAATTGAGCAAAAAACATCATTCTTTGCGTGTATGAGGTGTGTTTTAGTGCATTTTTGTGGGCTAAAGTAAGTATAAGAAAGCCATTTATAACTAATTTTTGTATGAAGTATAACGCTTTAAAAGTGTGTTATTGTTTGAAAAATGTATCGGTTTTGTATTAATAATAGGGGTAATTTACGCTATTAATGCCGCTAAAGAGTATATTCCACATTGTTTAATCTACGAAATCAGACCTCTCTTAGCACGTAACAAAGGTAGCTTTGAATATGATTTATCGACTGTAACTCTCAGGTATTAGACGTATAAATAGCATATTTTAAAGCCTAATTTTTTATATGAAAAAGAGCACCTGAGTGCTCTTTATAATAAGAATATGCTTGTAATAAGGTGTTTATTTACCAATACAATAAGTGAAAAATCCAATAAAAACATTAGGTTTATGTTTTTATCAGACATTGATCAGACCAATTTCAAAAATTTCGATTTAATTTAAACGCTTAATTCTCTTTAATTTGATAAAATAACATCTCAACTTTGAGGTGTATATGAATCTAAAAATCAAACGGTTAGACCATCACGGTATTGTTTCAGGTGTTATAGAAGACTTAAAAATTGTCAGCCTTTTAGATCAATACTTACCTCAAGACGATAAACAAGAAATCACCCCCGGTGAAGCTGTAAAAGGCATGATCATGAATGGACTCGGTTTTGCCAATCGACCTTTATCACTCAGCCCTCAATTTTTTACTAACTTGCCTCTTGAACATTTATTTCGTGAAGGGGTTCAAGCATCACATTTTAATCGTCACAAACTTGGTAGAACTCTCGATCAATGCTTCGAGTTTGGCTGTGAAAGCTTATTTTCATTAGTCTCCGGACAAGCATGTGAAATAGAACAAGTTGATAAAACCTTTGAATCACTTGATACAACGAGTCACTCACTGACAGGTGAATATGCTTTTGATGATGGAGATAGTGATGAAAACGTCATTAAAATTACTCATGGCTATAGCAAGGCTCACCGTCCTGATTTAAAACAAGTCGTACAAGAAATCATTGTTAGCCAAGATGGTGGGATCCCGCTTGCATGTAAAAACTGGGATGGTAACAGCGCAGACACCGCTATTTTTAAAGCGCGAAGTAAGGCGCTTGTTGACGAGTTCAAAAAAAGCCAAGCTCCTAAATACCTTGTGGCAGACTGTAAACTTTATCATAAAAGTAATGCTGAGTTTTTAACCAAAATTCAATTTCTCACGCTAGTACCTTCAACAATTTCTCTTGAAAAATCCTCTATAAGTACAGCCATAGCAGCCAACCAATGGGTTAATATTGATGATAACTATCAATATGTTGTTGAAGAGATTGAGCATATGGGGATAAAGCAAAGATGGATGATTATTTATTCAAAAGCAGCTAATAGCCGAGCACAAAAAAGCATTGTTCGACAAGTTGAGCGAGCACACACAGGCATCAAAAAAGACCTCTTCCATTTACAAGCTCAACGTTTCGCTTGTCAAACTGACGCACAACGCGCATTAGATAAATTAGCGAAAAAGATGAAGCATCATCAAATAGCGACTCAGCAATTTATTAAGCATAAAGTCTATGAAGGTAAAGGGCGACCTAAAAAAGATGCGCCAGTAAAAAATATTGAATGGCAAATCACGGCAGAAATTGAAGAAAACGAAAGCGCAATAAAACAGATTGTAGAACAAAAGTCATGCTTCGTATTAGCAACGAATATTGATAAAGAAGCCCTTTCACCAGTAGGTTTACTTAAGCATTACAAAGCACAATCTGAAGTAGAAAAAGGGTTTAGGTTTTTAAAAGACCCCTTGTTTTTTGTTTCATCATTATTTATCAAAAAGCCAAGTAGAATAGATGCTCTGTTGATGGTGATGACACTTTCATTGTTAGTTTATTCAATCGCGCAAAGACGAATGAGAGCGAATATGAAAAAAGAAAAAGCCACGATAGCGAATCAAATCAATAAAGAAATATCTAACCCAACATTACGTTGGGTCTTTCAGTGTTTTGAGGGAATTAATCTACTCCAGCAAGGCGACAAAATCAGCTTGGATGGTTTTGATGAGTTCAGGGAAAAGATAATAAGGCTCATTGGTGGACATGCGTTGCATTTATATAAAATCCAAAAAGTTGCCTAGGGGTCTGATCAATGCCTGTTTTATGGTGGGTCTGTAGTGGCCCACTTTCGCATTAGAAAATATCGTGCAAGTAAACTAAAGGAAACTAAATAGGGTGCAGTGCTGACATACCTCTCTTACCGTGAACCAGAAACACACTTTTTTTCATCTTTATTATAGATCCTAACTCTCGTTTGAATTTACAGCTTTTAATATGGCTACTCGCTATTTCGTGGTGTTTAATGTAGAAATCTAGTCCATCAGTTGAGCACAACCAGAGAAAATGAGTATGAGTTGCTGAATTCATTAAATCATCGTAAAGTTCTTGAGACATCCATCTTAACAGTTCGGTTATTTTAGAATATATGGACTTCCCAGCTTTCACTAGACAGTTTTTAATTCAGAATAATACGCTTCTTCAAACTTAGCAGGTGAAACACCGCCTGTATGTGAGTGGCGCTTTTTTGGATTGTAAAACATTTCTATAAAATTGAATATCTCACCTTTCGCATCTTCGCGTGTCGAGTATATCTTACGCTTAACTATTCGCTTTTTAATTGTCGCAAAAAAGCTTTCTGCAACCGCATTATCATGACAGTTCCCCGCGCGACTCATTGAAGGCACAAGATTGTGTTCTTTCATAAATGCGAGATAGTCTGCGCTACCGTATTGACTACCTTGATCACTATGCACCATTACCTCAGCCTTCGGTTGACGTTGATATACAGCCATCAACAATGCGTTTATAACAAGGTGTTTGTCCATATTTTTATCCATCGACCAACCCACAATACGCCTAGAGAATAAGTCCATTACTGTTGCCACATATAAAAAACCTTCATAAGTTCTTATGTAAGTTATGTCGCTCACCCATGATTGATTCGGCGCAGGTGGGTTAAATTGACGCGCTAATAAGTTATCTGCAATCCGCGATGTCTTACCGCCTTTAATATGGCGACGCTTATATCCAATTTGCGCTTTAAGCTTATGTTGTCGCATGATCTTAGCGACACGATTTACGCTGCATTGCTCACCGGCTTCACGCAAGTCTGCATGTATCCAAGGGCTACCATACGTGCCGCCACTGGCTACATAAAACGCTTTAATGAGCTTCAACAAGCGATTATCTTCAAGCGCTCTATTGCTTAAAGGCTTTTTTAACCACGCATAAAAACCACTGCGATGCAGTTTAAAAAGGCGGCACATCGTTGTGATAGAAAATTCATCTTGGTGATCACGAATGAAGCCGTACTTTACTCGGGGTTGCTGGCAAAGTACCTTGCGGCCTTTTTTAAAATATCCCGTTCCTCCGTGACACGTTTCAATTGTGCCTCTAATTTAGCGATCTTCAATTTTTCATCGGATGATTGAACGGATTTAGGTTTATCTGATAACTGACTCCGCCAGTGATATAACGTTTTGGTACAAATATCTAATCGTTCAGCGACTTCAGCAACTGAATATCCACGCTCAGTAATTTGTTTAACAGCCGCTTCTTTAAACTCTTGGGTATAACGTTTGCCTTTGCTCATAAAACACCTCTTATTAGAAGTTACAATGTAACTTATTGGGTGTCTAGCAAACTATGGGAAGTCCAATATGATTCTCAGGCGATGGATACTTTCACTTGGACCTGAGCTTGGTGGATGTAACACAGCTCTATTAGAGCTTTGTGTAGGAGGGGTTTCATCTAATATTCTTGGCGTTTTCCAAAGTGGTTCATGGTGAGCTATTCTATTACGGATATCTCTTACCAATTCTAAACGATACGTCAATCTTTTCTGCTGAGTTACAACATTCCATTGGCTACTGTTAGAAGCTCTATGTTTAGGGAATATATGAGCTAGTACGTTTCCCCATTGAATATTAGGGTTCTTATCAATAAGGGATGACCAGAAACCAAAATGTAGACTTGATACTACATCATCGGGTGAAGGGCGATCTCTTCCTAACAGAGGGGTCTTGCTACGATAATGATGAGTAGTGGTATGTATCTTAGACAGCGATTTAGTTTCGAGTAACCCAGCTTCGTACCAGTTGCATGACGTTGCTGTACCTATTGTGCTTGTAATTGAGGTATTCCAATTTCTTGGATTGCCAATACAGCGATCTACAATTATTTTTTGTGGATTATACAAATGATTACTTAGGCTTACATGCATACGGTTTCTCAAAGTAATTTCTATTTGAGTTATGACATTAAATAACGCCTTACTTATAGCGTCGTTCCATAGATAGCAGTTGTAAACCTCATCATCAGATAATTGATTCCCAAAGTAACGTTTATACGCATTTATTCTAGGCTGAGATAAGGAATCAAAAACAATGGTTAGGTTATTTGGCCTCAATTTATTCTCACATCCTTTAGAAAACTATGTTTTAAACATTATCATAAATTAAAAATAACAGTTGACAAAAATGTTGTAATTGACCAGAATTTACCTCGTAAGCGTTTGTAGCGGTAACTTATAAACCACCTCTAATAGCAGGTTTGTAGGGCTGCAAACAGCAAAGTATCTTGAGAAGGCTGCCTTATGGCAGCCTTTTTCATTTCCTTAAACTTATACTCGCCTTTCTATTTAGGTTTTCAGCCGTTTTTTTGATGAATTTACTTTCGCTTATATCACCTTTTATCTTGTTACCAAGAAGCCATTGATCAAGCTCTAACCTATCGAAAAAGATCTTTTTACCATTAGGTTTTGCATGAGGAATAATGCCTTCATGGGTTAGTTTATAGATGTAGCTTTTTGCCATACCTGTATAAAGTGCGCATTCGTCAACTGTTAATGCGGCTTTGTTGCATAAGTGACTTTTCAAGATCATCTCTTCAATTGTATTTCGGATATCTGGTAATTCGTCATTCTTACGTAATGCATCACTTATATCATTTTTCATGGTCTACTCTCTAAAATCTTTGGGAAAACGGGAATGTTGGGAAAATCAAATTAATTCATAACTTTAAGTTGGGAAATAAACTTGGGAAAGTGCTTCATCTAAAGCTAGATCTGCTACTATTTGTTGTGGTAGCACTTTAAAGTAGCGACCACCAGGTGGCCCACCTGCGATTACTTTCTTGAATGTTCCTCGACCTTCACGACTTTCCAACCAATGATTTTTACACATTAGTTTAATCGTATGAGAAATATCAGTTCTATAACTAACCTTTAAGCCTTCCATAAATGCATCACGAGTTACGAACCAAGCAAGCTGACCATCTTTTTCTATTGCGTAGCCGAAGTTATCACCCAAAAACTTACCTTCAGGTAATAATTTCCGTCGCCAAAGTTTTAATGCAGCTGGTAATTGTTTTATCAACTTGTCATCTTCTGAGTCACTAGAAGAGCCACGTATCTCGAGCCAAGCATCAAATGCTTCTTTTGCACTTTTTTCAGCAAGGCCTTTAGGCCAAGGCATAAGCCCAGCTGAAGCTGCTAACTCACCACTCACGCCATGTAACGCAAATCTTTTTGCTGCTTCAATAACCTGATTGCCATTATTTTCTTTTGTTATTTCCCAATGGGTTAACATCGCTTTGATATTGCGATTTAAAAGAGTAGGGAGATCATCAATAGTGCTTAAGTACTCAACCCATTGTGGCATGACAGTGCCGTGATTTTCGTTAACGGCTTTCCAAATAGATTCAGAGAAGTCATTCATGTTGTTATGACCATAAAGATCGTCATAAGCACCATGTTGCCTTTGGGCTGGTACTTCTAAGAAACGGATTTCTTGACCTGCTTTTACGCCTTTATGTATTGATGAAAGTTTTTCTTCAAGTCCCATTTCACCGGTACTTAAAAAGATAAGTCGCCACTTTTTTCGCTGGCTTTGGGACCCATCTTTATTACTGCGTGATTTTGACATTCCATTAGCTATTGTATAAATGGACTGATCGACGACCTCAGGGTCTACCTGATGCAGTTCATCTAAGCAAAGCAGTAAGTTATTGTGTTCTACCGCTATTGCTTCTAACCCATTAGCGGTGCTTCTCCATGCATAATAGAAGTCAGTACCTGAGTACAAGCTTGCAGCCATGATTAAGATCGTTGTTTTAGATACTTTGGACTTACCAAACAGGTGAACACCACAACTGGGCCAATTTAACCAATGAAGCAGGGGGGCACACAAGCCTGTGCAAACAGTAAATGCAAGTAATGGGTTATTAATACAAAGAGTACCAACCTCTTTCTGCCAACTAGATAAGGTACCTGCGGAACTTAAAAAATCAGCTTCTTTTGTGCCTGAGTAAATAACTTGCTCTGCTCCATTACTTACGCACCAACTGGGTGTAACAAAGCTATTATTAAGCCAGCCTGTTTGAGTCGCGCTCTTATATCGTTTTTCTGGCCTTGCTTGAATCAGGTAAGATGTTATTGGGTCCCATATACCTTTACGACTTGAAAGTGCAAGGCCTGTATCTACAAGCAATTCTTTTAACACCTTACCTTGATCATTAATAATGTGGCGTCGTGGTATTAGCTTGCGTATGCAAATACCGTCTAAGTTTTTCCACTCAACAAGCAAGCCGTAGTCTCGAGTACTATTACCTCCTCTTGAAATGCCAAGCACTTGAATTGGGCCACACAAGAACCTTGGTTCTGAATCGGCTGTTGGGGTGTAAAATAAACCTGTTTCTCTAAGCTCAAACATAATAAAGCTCCTTTACTTTGATTTCTTTTAGTTTCGTTTGGAGTTATTTGAGCAGGAAATTTCATGGGATGCTGGGAAAAACTAGGGGGAATTTCAGTGGGTTTTTCAGCCCTTTAAAAATGCGGTGTTGACATTATGGGTACGACTTTTTTACATAAAATTGGCGTAAAAATGACGTTTTTGAACGTAAAAAATTAGGCATGCCTAATTTTTTCGCTAGAAATATTGGATATCAGTCGAATTTATTGAGGTTGTCGCGATTAAAATGAAATAGCAAAGCAAAAAATATCACCAACGTTGGAACCATGGCGCATCCTGTAAGTAAAGGAGCCATTGCTATATTTTCCCCTCTTTAATTGCTTCAAATAGATCATGCTTCAGTTTGTCGTAGTGGCGAGTAGCGCGAATAGCTAGTACCATTAACACCCACATCTGAAACCATTCATAGTCAGTCATAAGAACACCTTAATGTCTTGTATTACCCAAGTAGATATTACCTTCCCAATTGCAAAGCTCTAAAATCCAGTTACTAATTTTCAACCGTTTAGCTGGGTTAAGGCCTGTGAAAGGAAAGAAAATCTGAGCACTACGCCTTTTGAACGTTGAAAAGGGTTCTAGTCGAATATCCCAAATATCGCCATGTTCATTCATAACATCAAATGCAAACGCTTTTTGTGTGTTTAAAGCAATGAACATCTCTTCTTCCGTTTCATTGCAAAGGTTTACCTCTAAACCTAGTGGCTCACATTCGTCCTCAATACCAGCTAAGCGAATCTTTAACTCATCGTATACAGGCTTAAATGGCCAAAGCTCTTTATTTGTCATTATTTCCCCTTTTAAAATTAGGCATGCCTAATTTACAGATAAGTATCGTAGAGCTCGCCACGAGCCTGAGCATCCTCAGCCTCTGCACGAGTCATATGCTCGCCATCAGCGATAATATTTCCCATACCATCATCTAGTTTATCTAGTTGTTCGCTTTCATTTTTGGCTGTTTCGCTGCAACTGAAAAATGTACTTGCTACGAAAAAAGCTACAACAACTAATATTCCCAAAAAGCCTTCGAATCCCATTTCTACCTCCAAAGAAATTAGGCATGCCTAATCTGATCGATTCATTGTCTTATTTTTAGTTAAGCCAATAAATCCTTTTAAATCAATATGGAGGATGTCTCACACGTTAAAATTTGAAACACTAAAAACAATAACTTTCATGTGGTTATAGTAAATTATTCAAAACCTATACTTTTACTTTTTTCAAAAAATAAGAATAAACAACTAGCTTTTTGCTCAATAATTGCCATCCTATTAATGCTTAACTTATAAGCGTTAATTTTTAAATCAATCTGATGGAGTAGAATTATGGCTGTTAAACATGTGCCAACTGGAATTGTTCACAAAGGAAGTAAAGGTGGAACAACAGGATGTGGTTTTGATACTAAAAAGGAAGCTACCCATTGGGTAGACTCTCACTCTAAAATCAACTGCGATAAAAACGGTTGTAAAAACTGAGGGTTAGTAGAGCAATAAACTAGGGCGATGTTAGTGTATTCGCCCATTCAAAATTAGGCATGCCTAATTTTAACTTCCCAAGTAAGCATAGGTTATCTTTAAACGTTCATGACCTAACTCTTGGCTAATTTGTTCACGGACTTTGGTATCGTGCTCATAATCGGTTGGCGAGAGCTCTCTTCTATGCGGGCCACCGTCGGCAGGGCATTTCCAGCCTGTAAGCTCTAAATAACGCTCCCTTGCGTAATGATGACGCAGTCCGTGATTTTTATTTAATCCAACTCGAATTGTTTCGCGGTCGTACTGTTCCATTTGTGACTTATAGTTTTTGTCAGGTTCGATAAGTGCGCCTTTAGTAACGGCACCAATATCACGAATAAGCTGTTGTTGAGACTCTTTTAAAATCGGAATTTTGCGGTATTTGCCACCCTTAGCCCATGAGCCTGCATATTCTCCCCAGCTTTGATCACCCAATGGCACTAACTTTGATCACTTATTCTCATTAAGCTTTGATCACGAAAATCACTCTATAATGATCACTTTTGTGTTCTTAATGATTTTGCCGATCAAAGCTTAATGCCACTCGTAACCGAGTTCACGTTTTATCATTTTTGTAGGTATGTTAAACCGTTATCTAAATCATTTGATGAGGATAACAATAATGTCAACAAGACCTATATCTATGAGTAAATTACATGCTATTTTACGGCTGAAATATTCAGCAAAATTATCCCATCGAGAGATTGCTAGAAGCTTAAATATCTCCCCTGGCACTGTGGCTAATTACGTTAAAAAGGCCAATGAGTTAGGGTTAAACCAATGGCCGTTACCTGAAGATAAACAACACGGTACTTTTCTTAATACAAAAATCAGGGACTTCTCAACCCGTCAAAAAAGATACCCAACACCTGACTGGCTCACCATCAATAAGGATTTAAAGCAGCACAAACATTTGACGTTGCAGTTAGTCTTCGATGAATTGTGTGAGAAAGTCGGTGAGCCTTATTACAGCTATAGCCACTTCTGCCGCGCCTACCGGCAATGGTTAGGAAAACAACGGTTGTCGATGCGTCAGCATCATAAAGGCGGTGAAAAGCTGTTTGTGGATTATTGTGGCCCTACGCTGACCATCACGTGCCCTACAACACAGGAAACACGACCTGCTCAAGTGTTTGTTGCCGTGCTCGGCGCATCAAATTATACCTATGCTGAGGCAACGTATAGTCAACAACTTGAAGATTGGGTGATGAGTCATGCCCGTTGCTTTGCATTTTTAGGCGGTGTTCCAGAGCTTGTTATTCCCGACAACTTAAAAAGCGCCGTTAGTAAACCCTGTCGCTACGAGCCTGATTTAAACCCCACGTATCATCAATTAGCCGAGTATTTTAATGTCGCTGTCATACCGGCTAGACCTTATAAACCCAAAGATAAATCGAAGGCTGAAGTCGGTGTACAAATTGTTGAGCGTTGGATCATGGCACGTCTACGCAAGCAAACCTTCTACAGCTTAGCGCATCTAAATCAAGAAATAGCAAAGCTACTTGATGTAATGAACAATAAGGTCATGAAGCAATATCAACAGTCACGTAAACAGCTATTTGAGATGGTGGATAAAAGCGCATTAAAGCCATTGCCTGAAAAGCCCTATCACTATACACAAATCAAAACGGTGCGAGTACACATTGATTATCATGTTGAAATAGAAAAACATTATTACAGTGTGCCGTATCAGTGGGTTAAGAAACAATTACGCGCACACATAACCAATCAGCTAGTACAGCTTTATCATGACGATACCTTAATCGCACAGCATCCGCGCTCACATCGTTTAGGAGGGCATACAACACAGTCTCATCATATGCCTCTGGCGCATCAAAAACAGCATGAGCAGTCACCGATAAATTTACGCTCATGGGCATTAAGTATCGGGGAGTATACTCACCAAGTTATTGAGTTACAGCTCAGTGGACGGCGTCACCCCGAGCACGCTTATCGCGCCTGTTTAGGGGTGTTAAGTTTAGCTAAAACTTATTCAAAAGAACGGCTTGATCAAGCGTGTTATCGCGCAATCATAATGAATACGACAACACTCAAATCAATAAAGCAGATGCTGAAGAAAGGGTTGGATCAACAACCGTTACCCACACAGCAAACAGAGCCAGAAAAGCCAATAAAGCATGACAACATACGCGGCACACAGTATTACCATTAAGGAAATGAATCATGATAGACACCATTAACCAACAACTTCAACTACTCAAGTTATCCGGTATAAAACACGCATTAAAGCAGCAGCTTGAGCAGCCTAACTTATACCAAGAGCAAAGCTTTATAGAGCGCATCAGTTTATTGCTAACACATGAAATTGACACGCGTGAGCAAAGAAAAATCGACCGGCTCGTGCGACACGCTAAATTCCGCTTACCGGCTCAGTTAAATCAGCTGATTTACTCACCGGCACGTAATATAGAAAAAGCACAGATACGTAACTTAAGCCAAAATAGCTGGCTGAACTTACATCAAAATATCTTAATCACCGGGGCAACAGGCTGTGGAAAAACATACCTCGCATGTGCCTTAGGGCATGAGCACTGCCTACAAGGAAAAAGCGTTTACTATATTCGATTAAAAGAACTACTTGAAAGCCTGTTTCTAGCACAAGCAGATGGTAGTTACCGGAAATTACTGGCGAAGTTAATAAAGTATGATCTACTGATCTTAGACGACTGGGGGCTTGAACCACTGAGTGCACAGCAACGAGGTGACTTACTCGAATTAATCGATGCGCGGTATGGGTATAAATCACACATAATTATAAGTCAGCTCCCGCAGGAAAACTGGCATGAGATGATTGGAGAATCAACCCATGCTGACGCCATTTTAGATAGGCTAATTCATGGTTCGATTAAGTTGAATTTAAAAGGAGAATCGATACGAAAACAGTTAAATAAATTGACTGATGATGATCAGTTAAGCTAATTTAAAAATGGCTCTACAAAATGATAAATCAGGTGATCAAAGCTGATGAGAATCGGTGATCAAAGTCATGAGAATACGCACTCTTGGAATGCCGTAATCATCATTGCTGCGTGAACAGATATTAGGTTTACCTATTTTTTCGGCAATCCAACGCAGTGCGGCCATTCTGTTTTTAATCGTTTTTGGTGCTAAACCTTCATCTTGCCATCGCGTTACAAGGTGATTGATATGTTTAGTTTTTAGACCTGATGGATCTCTTAATCGATAACCATGGCTAAGTAGCTGTACTGCTGCAAGGTTTAAAACTTTGCTTCGTGTAGCTCTAGTGCTAAAGCTACTTTCTCGGTGTGTGACGTTCACCATTTGATGAAGTCGATATCCTAATTGGCTCATTTCATGTTCCTCATTAATTTAAAAAGTAATTTTGAAAGTATTGAGAAAAACACCAAACCGAAGACCAGGGGGCGAAACGCCAAAATAGGTAAGTTTTAAAGCCATATGAACGGTGCGTAACCGAGCATATTGTCGTAAGACATAAAGGCTAACTGGTCTAAAGCAACAAAGCTGAGCCGTGTGATTTCTGTTGAAATACAGCGCGAACTACTGTGGTTTATATTTGTGTTGTTTATAGTGGGGTGGTCGTGTGACCCATAATGCTGCGAATGCAGCTCCTCAGGAACGTGTTGCGGGCAGTGAATACGCCCTTTTTCTTTGTGCTCATTTCGAGCGAGTTCAATATTAAAATTATCACAGTGATCAGAGATTGCAACACCTTTTTGATGCGCTCAAATCTCCATCCCTCTTCTGGCCCTGCAATTTTTCAGGGCAGATTGGGTGTCGAGGCATCATGAGCAGTGGCCTCGACGGGCGACTCTGCGAGTCGTCCCTACCTCTTTCGAGTAGGGACGACTGTATACTCTTCAAACATTGGTTATTAATTTATAGCTAATGGTAGCTCATTACCAATGAGATCGGAGAGCATTTGGTAGTAGTCAGCTTTCTCACTTGATGATTCTATATTAAACATTTTATCGCAGTTTGCTTCTGCTAAATTTAAGTGAGATATGATTTCTTGCTCTTTCGATGTTGAAGCAGAATATAAAAAATAACATCCCATATTACTTTCAATAACACGTTTTCCTGTTATAAAAGTCATAGTTTTTAAAGAAGTTTCTCGGAACTTTCTTTGGACATCTTCGACATTAAAGTCAACAACCTCCGTCATGTGAAATTTACCATTTTTTAGCATGAAATCAGCTTCTAGACCTGTATTGGCATCGATTAAATAGGAAGGTACTACTTTATGCTGTTCTATATCACTAAGTTCTTTAGCTAATATATCTAATGCTTTGAATTCATTCTTTAGTTTAGTGAAAAGTCTCGAGTTTGGTCTTCTAGGTTCTCTAGGAGAATATGGAGACACAAGTTGATGAAATAAATCACTAACAGTCTTTTCATAGTTACTAATATTCTCAATCGAAAAAGCAGATAACCCACTAGTAAATATACCTGTCCCTAACATCTTCAACCTTTGATGCTGGACTTGTGCTGATACATCCTTTCCACATAAATCTTCAATAGATGCCTTAAGACGAGATAACTCATTGATACTTGTTACTCCGTCAAAAACTCTTACCTTTGTTGTATTTTTAAGCAGCCTTACATCAACACCTGAATTACGAAAGACGATCAAGCCGATATTTATAACTTCCCCTCGTTTTGGGTCTGGTAAATATTTTAAAAGAGAATAATCAAACCAAATCATTACACACTCCCCAACAATTTTGTAAGGCGATTAGCTTTATCACTGCTTTGCCACCACGCTAGAACCTCTTCTCTTTTTTCTTTTTGAAACCAAGGTTCAGGAATTTGCTGTAGTATTTTTCGTATTTTTTCCACATCAATTTTAGCAATATCGTTCAATGTTTGTATGGCTACATCTTTATCATATTTTTTTCTATCTTTTATTAATTGATAACACTTTTGAGTATTAGTTTCTTTATCTTTTAGGCTATCGTACTCATATGGTCCAACTTCGTACCAAGCTCTACTGAAGTCGAATGCAAGACCAATGAGGGAGTTATAACTTTGCCTAAATATATAGTTACCAAAATGTCTATCTATGTTGTTTATAAATAGATCAAAGGCATAGACCTTACTAAAAAACCTACTTAAATCTCTAACACGCAGCTTACCAGATAAAATATCCGAAAGTTGATTGAAGTCTCTAATATGATGAACTCCTCCTTCCCATAATGATCCAAAAGCTAAAGAGCCATCTCTCATACGAATTAGATCATAAGTTGGTGTAGGAATATCTAAAATAGTGGCTAGCTCATAACAAAATAGTTCAGTCGTTGGAACATAACCATTCCCATCGGAAATTAATTTAACAGCATAGTCTTTATTATTTGATGCAGTAACAATCACATTAAGATCAGCACTTCCTTGGTCATTTTTATGAATTTGTATTGCGTCTATTGGGAGTAGTTCTTTTTGATAGGATGTACAAAGCTCTTGACCAGCCATTGATAGTTCTTTTGTCGCCTCGTCCATAAGAATCCAATAATTTAAATATAATAACTAACTCTACCACGACAAAACTCAAATAGTACAGTTACTTGAATTAGTAAAACCACTCCTTTCAAATCCCGTAAAGCTATAAATCGGAACCCCGCAAGCGGGGCCCCCTTGCTACGCAACCCTTCGGGCGATTTCTAGCTTGACTGGATTTTCACTGCGTAGTGAAGGTTATCCAAGAGGTATGCGGCGCTCTGAGTGGCAAGCACTCGACGCTTTCATACCTCCTGGATACAACTGGCTTATCAAATAAAAACGGGAAAGAGGGAAGGTAAATAAATTTATATTTATCTGTTTTTATTATATTTTCCCAGTTTCCCATATTTCCCAACCTAATATCCTTTATTGAAATAAACTAGGTAGGGTGGTCATCGCCTCTTTTCGCTTACGCTCAACTATATCAGAGTAAATTTGTGTTGTTTTCAACTCTGAGTGGCCTAGTAGCTTTGATACCGTATAGATATCGATATCATTAGTTAACATACGGACTGCAAATGTGTGTCTCGCGCAGTGAAAGGTTATGTGCTTTGTAATACCTGCTCTGAGCATCCATTGGGTTAGGGCTACGTTAGTATAGCTCGAGTATCTTAAGCCTTTAAAAACACGTTCATGGGCTTCTCCTTGCGAACCTAATAAGCTGATCGCATCATCGGGTAAATCAAGGTACTGGAGGTGTTTTGTTTTCGTATGTCTGAACGTCGCGCGTTGCTCTTTTAAAGCGATTCGATCCCACGTTAGTTTTTGAATATCGCTCCAGCGCATACCTGTTAGGCATCCGAATAAGAATGCTCGCTTTAGTACATCATATCGGCACTCTGTTCTGTAAAGAGCTGTTACTTCTTCCTCTTCTAAGTAATTACGAGGGTTTTGTTCTATCTTGATGCTTTTTACTTCGTTTACAGGATTTCGGCGAATAATGCCTTCGTGAAATGCTTTGTTTAAAGCCGCTCTCACTTTATTGAAATAGCATGATGTAGTATTTGAAGAAAGTAGCTTATCTGACTTTGTTCGTGCATGTTTTATTAAGTATGTTCTGAATCCTAATAATACATTAGCATCGAAGTCTGCAAATGATAAAGGGTTACCCTCGCAATATTTTTGCAAATGGATTAATGCTGATTCCCACAGCGATACATTTGAAGGGCTATCCGTGTGTTCTTTGTCATTAATTATTTGCTGCATGTAGCTATAAAAGCTTTCTTGCTGTTTTTCTGAGTCTTCAAAGTGATGCTTGTTGTTAGCTAAATCGACAATCGCTTGCGCTCTTATCTTTTCTGAAATATCTAAGGTCTTTTTATTGTGGTCACGTTGGAACTTGTCCTTAGGGTTAGCATAAATGAACAAGTCCATTGATTGTCTTTTACGGCGTTTAACTCGTTTGCCGTTTTCGTTTAGGTAAGAACCATAATTTCTCGTTAATAGTAGTTGTTGGCGGCCTGTGCTATCAGGTGACTTTTTCTCGATGGTTAGTTTCATAATAACTTCCTCTTTGGTGGACCAATAGTGGCCCACATCAAAGAAGTAGGTGGGCCGTTCAAGACCCATATTATGAAACTAAAGGAAACTATTGAAAGATAAAAAAGTTATTAAATGTATGAATAAATTAGGTTTTTTAACTTAAGTTGGATGTTTGTTTCCTTTAGTTTACCTTGTTATTTGCCGATACAAAACGAGCTAAATATCTTTCCTAGTAAATCGTCAGAGGTAAATTCACCGGTTATTTCATTCAAATACTGCTGTGTTAAACGCAGTTCTTCAGCCAGTATTTCACCGGCAATGTGCATTTCTAATTGTGTTTTACCGGTATCTAAATGATGGGCCGCACTTTCCAGTGCATCTAGATGACGACGGCGCGCCATAAAGCCACCTTCAGTTGCACCTTGAAAGCCTATACAGGCTTTTAAATGCTCGCGAACAAGTTCAATACCGTCAGCATTTTTGGCACTTAAGCTGATGACCGGGTATTGTTGCTCTTGCTCCATACCGACAATATCGCCCGACAAATCGGCCTTGTTTCTGATGACTGTCACGCCCATACCTTCTGGTAATTTTGCCATAAATTCAGGCCAAATTTTGTGTGGGTCGGTATCTGTAGTATCGGTGCCATCAAGCATAAATAAAACCCGATCGGCTTGATTTATTTCATCCCAAGCACGTTCAATACCTATTTGCTCTACGCGATCGGGGCTTTCGCGTAGGCCTGCGGTATCTATAATATGCAGTGGCATACCATCTATATGTATATGCTCTCGTAGTACGTCGCGAGTGGTACCGGCTATTTCTGTTACTATTGCGGCTTCACGACCAGCTAGAGCGTTGAGTAGGCTTGATTTACCCGCATTTGGGCGACCAGCAATAACAACACGCATACCTTCGCGCATTATGCTGCCTTGCTTGGCTTGATTAGTTACGGTATTGAGCTGATTTATAATGGCATCTAAATCACCAGATACTTTACCGTCAGATAAAAAATCAATTTCTTCATCAGGAAAATCAATTGCCGCTTCTACGTACATACGTAAGTGAATTACTTTTTCAACGAGTGTTTCTATGTGCTTAGAAAATTCACCTTGGAGAGACTGTAAGGCGCTTTTAGCGGCTTGTTCGCTGGTGGCATTAATTAAGTCGGCGATGGCTTCTGCTTGTGTTAAATCAAGCTTGTCGTTCATAAATGCACGTTCAGAAAACTCACCTGGTTTTGCTAAACGAACGCCCTCGATTTTACTAATTTCTTTAAGTAACATATCCAGTACTACAGGGCCGCCGTGGCCTTGTAGCTCAAGCACATCTTCGCCTGTAAATGAGTTAGGACCTGCAAAGTAAATGGCAAGACCTTGATCAAGTTGCTCGCCAGCTAGGCTTTTAAATGGCACGTAATCGGCGTAGCGAACTTTAGGAATTTTACCTACCACTTTTTCGGCAACGCTTTTAGCAAGGCTGCCTGAAACGCGAATTATACCAACGCCACCACGTCCGGGAGCGGTTGCTTGTGCTGCAATTGTATCTTGATTGATCATGCTATTAATTTGCCAACGATGAGTAACTTTATGGCGGTATTGTAACCTATGAAATAAACACTCGCGAATACTCTGGTGAAAAACAGGCAATAAAAAAGGCGACCTAAGTCGCCTTTATATAAGTAATATACCCAAACCATCTCGATGTGGCTTGGGTACAGGCAATTAGCCTCTTACTTTAATTCCTTTCTTTTCCATGCCACGGTAGATGATTAACATCTGGACAATAGAAATAAGGTTAGACACTAACCAGTAAAGAACTAAACCCGATGGGAACCATAAGAAAAATACAGAGAAGATAACCGGCATAAAGGTCATCATTTTTTGCTGCATTGGATCAGTAACCGTCATAGGTTGTAGCTTTTGCGTCACAAACATACTCGCACCAAATAATATTGGTAATACGTAGTATGGGTCTTTCGCAGAAAGGTCAGTTAACCAAAAAATGAATTCAGCGTGGCGAAGTTCAGTTGACTCTAAGAATACGTAGAACAAGGCTAAGAAAATTGGCATTTGTAGCAAAATAGGGAAACAGCCACCCATAGGGTTAACTTTTTCTTTTTTGTACATTTCCATAGTTGCTTGGCCGAACTTTTGACGGTCATCACCAAACTTTTCTTTAAGAGCTGCCATTTTAGGTTGTAGGGCACGCATTTTTGCCATTGAGGTGTATTGCGCTTTGGTAAGTGGGTACATTAACGATTTAACGATAATAGTGATGGCAATAATTGCAACACCCCAGTTACCTAAAATGCTGTGTAACCATTTTAGTAATACAAATAAAGGCTGCGAGATAAAAAATAACCAACCGTAATCTACAGTTAAATCTAGGTCTGGGTGAATCGCTTCAAGAATATCCGATTCTTTCGGGCCCATGTAATAAATAGCAGTTAGTGTTTGCTCACTACCTGCTTGAATATTAACAGCTTCATCTTTAGCACCAATAATAGCGGCATTACTTTTTGTAATTAAACTATAAAGTGTATTTGATTGATCCTGCATTGGCACCCAAGCACTTACAAAGTAATGCTGGATAAACGCAACATAACCACCTTGGGTGTTTTTGTTTAGGTTTTTATCAGCCATATCTGAAAAACTATACTTTTCGTATTTTTCTTCATCAGTACCGTATGCAGCGCCTAAATAGTTTTGATCAACCATGCTGCCTTTTTCTTGTACTGTGCGCTTAATTTGCGTGTATAGCTGTACTTGAAGTGGTGCGCTGGTGGTGTTGTTAATTTTGTATTCTAAGCCTACGTCATACTGACCTTTTTTGAATACATACGTTTTAGTAAAACTAACACCATTACGATCTGTAAACTGAAGTGGAACGCGAAGCTCATCACCCGTTAAGGTATATGACTTTTGTTCGGTATTGTAAGTAGGGCGACCGTTAGCTGATGCGTCAGGGCCATTTAAGCCAATTAAGCCACTTTGTGAAAAGTATTGTTTGCCATCAAACTCACCAAGCAACATAAAAGGAGTGTTACTTCCTTTGGTGTCTTCGTATTGAAGAAGGTCTGCTTCAACAATGTCACCGCCTTTGGTGTCAATTTTAACTTTAAAAACGTCAGTTGTGATTTCAATAACTGAACGTTTAGCTAAAGTTGCTGAAGTAGGTAATTCTGAATCTGACGATGAAGGAATATAATCATCCGACTCTGGTGAATTTGCTTTTAGTGTTTGTGTTGTGGCACTTGGATCGACTTTAGGCTTGTTGTAATCATTGTCCCATTCTTGGAACAATAAAAACGACACTAGCATTAGGCCAATTAATAAAAACGTGCGTTGCGATTCCATAACAGCTCTTATTTCTCGTGTTGGTGGTTAATATGGGTTAATTTTTCAGGGACGGGGTCGTCTCCGCCTGAATGTAAAGGATGGCATTTTAATATGCGTTTCAAAGCTAACCAACTACCTTTTACCGATCCATGCAATTTAATTGCTTGAATAGCATAACTAGAACAGGTTGGATTAAAACGACAATGCGGACCTAACAGCGGGCTAATCCACTTTTGATAACCGCGGATAAATAACACTAAACAAAAAGTTGGTAAAGCAACAAGTGGTTTAAGTAACCTCATGATGTTTATGCCCCTACTTAAGTTTAGTGAGATAGATATCATGTATTTAAAGACTCAATTAGAAATTTTAAATGCATGATTAAAAGGTGAGCTAAAGATACATTAATTAACCCTGCAATTCTATTGCAATTAGGTTTGTTTATTAGATTTAGCTGATTTGTTTGGGCGTTTCTTAAAAGGTGGCGGTTTAGGTGCACCTGGTTTACAGCGTTCGTTAATTTTTCGCCATAATTTAGTAAGTTGTTTGGTTATTTCTTCATTAGACTGCTCATCAATACCATTTTTAACCATAAGCACAATATCAATATTATCGATGCTGTGTTGATTTAAACGAAAACTTTCGCGAGCGAGACGTTTAATACGGTTTCGTTGGCATGCCTTTTTTACACGTTTTTTAGCAACAGTAAGCCCTAACCTAGGTTTATCTTGGTTATTTGGTTTAGCTAATAGAGTAAAGAAAGGAGTTGCAGCCCGAGCGGGTTCATTAAATATGCGAGAGTAATGCGAGGGAGTTAACAGACGTAACTCCCTGCCAAAGCTAAAGTCTTCCACTTATAAATTAAGCAGAAAGAACTTTGCGGCCTTTAGCGCGGCGACGTGCTAATACTTTACGGCCATTTACAGTTGCCATGCGAGCACGGAAGCCGTGTGCACGTTTGCGTTTTAAAACGCTAGGTTGAAAAGTTCTTTTCATAACAATCTCATCCGATCGGTTAAAGTTAAAACATCCTATACAGGTCGCGATCCTGGCATAGGTGCCATTGCGAGCGCGAGATATTATAGATGAAGTGACTCAAAGTCAATCATAATTACAGCCTATACTAAGTGTTAGTTACTCTATTCATGGTGATCGAGAATTATGATCCACTAGGATCATCATAAATAAGAAGTTTTCCACAGCCCCTGTATAAAAAGTGAATAAAAGCAGGGGAAAAGTAAAATGGATCGTAAAATTGGTTCGCGATCTTAGCGTTATTTTGTTATGATCTGTCATCAGGCTTTGAAATAAAAGCTTATTTAAATCAGTCTGTTAATGTTTTTATACAGCGATATCAACAATTTTATAAAAATCAATCTTTTACTTGTGGATAAAGTGTCTTCATAATACGCGGCCTTGGGCCACTTATTTGGCTATTTTGACGCAATAAATGCATGATTTTTAATCATTA